>CAWFYU010000001.1:0-118443 GCA_963820085.1 Ilumatobacteraceae bacterium
CACCAGCGGCCGGAGCTTGGGACCTAGTCCGAGGTCCGAGCCGCGGAGGACAGGCTCTGTCCAATTGCTTCGACGGCGCCCATTGCCCGGCTGGGGCGCTCGGCGTTAAGGTCGGAAAATGAGCAACATCGTCACCGCTGCACTGCTGCAGACCGACTGGACCGGCGACAAGGAGTCGATGATCGTCAAGCACGAGGAGGCGGCGCGCGAGGCGGCCTCGAAGGGCGCCCAGATCATCTGCTTCCAAGAGCTGTTCTATGGCCCCTACTTCTGCCAGGTACAAGACGCCGAGTACTACGAGTACACCGAGTACATCCCCGACGGCCCGACCACCAAGCGCTTCCAGGCGCTCGCCAAAGAACTCGACATGGTGATGGTGCTGCCGATGTACGAGATCGAACAGCCCGGCGTCTACTACAACACCGCAGCAGTCATCGACGCCGATGGCACCTACCTCGGGAAGTTCCGCAAGCAGCACATCCCGCAGGTCAAAGGGTTCTGGGAGAAGTTCTACTTCCGGCCCGGCAACGGCGGCTATCCCGATCTTCGACACCAAGGTCGGCAAGGTCGGCGTCTACATCTGCTACGACCGGCACTTCCCCGAAGGCTGGCGGGCGCTCGGGTTGAACGGCGCCGAGATCGTGTTCAACCCGTCGGCCACGCACCGGGGCCTGTCGGAGTATCTGTGGAGCATCGAGCAGCCGGCGGCGGCCGTCGCGAACATGTACTACGTCGGTGCGATCAACCGTGTCGGCATCGAGCCGCTCGGTGACAACGACTTCTACGGGCAGAGCTACTTCGTCGGCCCGCGCGGCGCCTACGTCGGCGACAAGGGCAGCGCCCATGATCCCGAACTGGTCATCCGTGACCTCGATCTCGACCTCATCCGCGAGGTGCGCGACGGCTGGCAGTTCTACCGCGATCGTCGACCCGAGGCCTACGGCGATCTGGTGGAGGGATAGGCAATGGCAACCACATTGATCCAGGGCGGCACGGTCATCTCCGCCGTCGGTCGACGCCTCGCCGACGTCCTGATCGACGGCGAGTCGATCGCGGCGATCCTGGCCCCCGGTCAGGCCACCGCGCTCGGCGTCGTCGCCGACACGATCATCGACGCGACGAACAAGTACGTCGTACCCGGCGGCGTCGACGTGCACACGCACATGTCGCTGCCGTTCGGTGGCAC
The DNA here is from genome assembly GCA_963820085.1 of Ilumatobacteraceae bacterium. Taxonomy (GTDB): domain Bacteria; phylum Actinomycetota; class Acidimicrobiia; order Acidimicrobiales; family Ilumatobacteraceae; genus Ilumatobacter_A. The sequence goes on from CAWFYU010000001.1 coordinate 1,187, forward strand.
CGAGGCCTCCGACGACTTCGAAACCGGCTCGATCGCCGCAGCCTGGGGCGGCGTCACCACCATCGTCGACTTCGCCGTCCAGAACACCGGCGAGAGCGTGCACGAAAAGCTCGCCCACTGGCACGGCATGGCCGCCGAACAGGCCGCCATCGACTACGGCTTCCACCAGATCATCGGTGGCGTCGACGAAGAAGCACTGAAGGCCATGACCTACCTCGTCGACAACGAGGGCATCACCAGCTTCAAGCTGTTCATGGCCTACCCGGGGGTCCTGTACAGCGACGACGGGCAGATCCTGCGGGCCATGCAGAACGCATCGGAGTCGGGAGCGATGATCATGATGCACGCCGAGAACGGCATCGCCATCGACGTTCTGGTCGCGCAAGCGGTCGCCCGCGGCGACACCGACCCGAGGTTCCATTCCCTCACCCGCCCCGTCGAACTCGAAGCCGAAGCCACGCACCGGGCGATCCAACTGTCCAAGGTCGCCGGCAACGTGCCGCTCTACATCGTGCACATGTCGGCGTCCGAAGCGCTCGCCGAAGTCGCCGCGGCACAGCACGCCGGGCTCAACGTGTTCGCCGAGACCTGCCCGCAGTACCTCTACCTGTCGCTCGAAGACCAACTCGCGCAGCCCGGTTTCGAGGGCGCGAAATGGGTGTGTTCCACTCCGTTGCGCACCAAGCACGAGCACCATCAGAGCGACCTGTGGAAGGGCTTGCGGATGAACGAACTCGCCGTCGTCTCGACCGACCACTGCCCGTTCTGCTTCAAGGACCAGAAGGAACTGGGACTCGGCAACTTCTCCAAGATCCCCAACGGGATCGGCGGCGTCGAACACCGGATGGAGCTGATCTATCAGGGTGTGGTCGCCGGTGAGATCAGCCTCGAACGGTGGGTCGAGACGTGCTCGACCACGCCGGCGCGGATGTTCGGCCTCGACCGCAAGGGCGTGATCGAACCGGGCGCCGACGCCGACATCTTGGTGTGGGACCCGAATCGGCGAACCAAGATCGGCATCAACGACAAGCACCACATGAACATGGACCACTCGGCCTACGAGGGTTTCGAAATCGACGGCAAGGTCGACACCGTGTTGAGCCGCGGCACCGTCGTGGTCGAGAACGACACCTTCGTCGGACGCAAGGGCCACGGCAAGTTCGTCAAGCGCAGCCTGTCCAAGTACATCCACTGAGCCACAACGATCGAGCGGGGCAACATGGACATCGGAGTCGTACTGCAGACCACGCCGCCGGCGGCGCGGGTGATCGATCTGGCCAAGCGGGCCGAAACCTACGGATTCAGCCATGTCTGGACCTTCGACTCCCACATCCTCTGGGAGGAGCCGTATGTCATCTACTCCCAGATCCTGGCCGAGACGCGCAACATCATCGTGGGGCCGATGGTCACCAATCCGGCGACGCGCGACTGGACGGTGACGGCATCCACCTATGCGACGCTGAACGAGATGTACGGCAACCGCACGGTGTGTGGCATCGGCCGCGGCGACTCGGCAGTGCGTGTCACCAACGGCAAGCCGACCACGCTCGCGACGATGCGCGAGTCGATCAACGTGATCCGCGAACTCGCCTGCGGTCGCGGCGTGGAGTACAACGGCTCGACGATCACGCTTCCGTGGGCGGCCAAGAGCGAACTCGAAGTGTGGGGTGCCGGGTACGGCCCGAAGGCCCTGCAACTGATCGGCGAGACCTGCGACGGTTTCATCCTCCAACTCGCCGACCTGTCGATCACCGAGTGGACCATCGACGCCGTGCGGACCGCAGCGAGCGACGCGGGAAGGAACCCCGACGACATCACGATCTGCGTGGCGGCGCCCGCGTACGTCGGTCCCGCCGAGAACATGGCATACATGCGTGATCAGTGCCGCTGGTTCGGCGGCATGGTCGGCAATCACGTCGCCGACATCGTCGCCCGCTACGGCGACGACTCGGCGGTGCCGGCGGCGCTGACCGACTACATCGCGGGACGCGAGGAATACGACTACAACCAGCACGGACAGACGGGTAACACGCACACGACGTTCGTTCCCGACGAGATCGTCGACCGGTTCTGCATCCTCGGCCCGGTCGAAGCGCAGTTGGACAAGCTCGAGGCCCTGAAGGCGCTCGGCGTCGACCAGTTCGCGATCTACCTGCAACACGACGGCAAAGACCACACGTTGCAGCAGTATGGCGAGCACATCATTCCGGCGTTGGCCGAGCGCGGCATGGCCAAACAGTGAAGGCCAGGCAGTGATGGCCCGGGCGGGGCGTCGCGCGGCGATGTTCGTCGCCGCCCTGGTCGTCCTCGCCGTGTCCTGGGAACTGTGGAAGTTCCTCGGGCCCGACGGCGGTGGCGAGGTCAACGGATGGCGCATCATCCCCAAGACCAACGACCGGGTGATGCCGCACACCTGGGAGATGCTGGCCGAGTTCGCCGACCCCGAGGTACGCGACACGCCGTTGGTGTGGCAGGCGATCCTCGGGTACATGTGGTTCACCTTCCGCCTCGCCGTCGTCGGCCTCGTGGCCGGCACCGCGGTCGGCGTCGGTCTCGCCACGGTCATGGCGCGCTTTTCCATCGTGGAGCGGGGCCTGCTGCCCTACGTCGTCGCGTCGCAGACCGTGCCGCTCATCGCGCTCGCTCCGCAGATCGCGGCGATCGCCGGCAACTGGGGTCTCCCGAAATGGACATGGGTGTCGTTGCTCGGGGCGTTTCTCGCCTTCTTCCCGGTCGCGATCGCGACGTTGCGTGGCCTCACCTCGGTGGCGGCAGCACCGCTCGAACTGATGCAGAGCTATGCGGCGGGTTGGTGGACCACACTGATCAAACTGCGCTTTCCGGCGGCGGTCCCGTCGATCGTGCCGGGCCTGAAGTTGGCTGCCACGGCGTCGGTGATCGGGGTGATCGTCGCCGAGATCTCGACCGGGCTGTCCGGGGGCATCGGCAAGGCGGCACTCACCTACTCGCAGAAGGCGACCAGCGAGCCGGCCCAGGTGTACACCGCAGTGATCGGCGCGGCGGTCCTCGGGCTCGTGCTCTTCGCGATGATCGTGTTCCTCGAAGCCGCAGTCATGCGCAACCGCCCGAAGGCGGTCACCACATGAGTGCGGTGCTGATCGACGACGTCTCGATGCGGTTCAACGCCGACCGGTCCAACGAGGTACTGGCGTTGACCGACGTCCGGTTGTCGATCGAGGACGGCGAGTTCGTGTCGCTCATCGGCCCGTCGGGCTGTGGCAAGTCGACGCTGCTCCGGTTGGTCGCCAATCTGCTGGCGCCGACCTCGGGCTCGGTCACGGTCAACGGCAAGCCCGCCGACCAGGCGCGCCGCGACCAGGACTACGGGATGGCATTCCAACAGTCGGGCTTGTTCGACTGGCGTTCGGTTCGCAAGAACATCGAGCTGCCCCTCGAACTGAAGGGGTGGGACCGCGCCCGGCGCGCCGCACGGGCCGACGAGATGCTCGAATTGGTCCAACTTGCCGAGTTCGGCGATCATCGGCCATGGGAGCTGTCGGGTGGCATGCAGCAGCGGGTCGCGATCGCGCGAGCGCTCGCCGCGCATCCGCCGTTGTTGCTGATGGACGAGCCGTTCGGCGCGCTCGACGAGATGACGCGCGAGCACATGCAGACCGAACTCCTGCGGATCTGTGCCGCATCGCAGACGACTGTCGTCTTCGTCACGCACTCCATCCCCGAAGCGGTGTATCTGTCGAGCCGGGTGGTCGTCATGTCGCCCCGTCCCGGACGGATCACCGACATCATCGACGTGGGGCTCGGCGCGGGTCGCACCGACGACACGCGCGAGGACGACACCTTCTACAAGAAGATCACCGAGGTGCGCGAGGCGTTGCGCGGTGACGAGTTCGGTCACGGGTTCGTCGCAGGGGTCGACGACCGATGATCTCTCGGGCACGAGGTGTGCTGCGTGTCGTGTGGCCGCCGGTGCTCTTCGGTGGCGTCTTCATCGCGCTGTGGGAAGTGATCGTCGCGGTGTACGACATCGAGGTCGTCCTGCTGCCGAGCCCGTCCGCAATCGTCGGCGCGCTCGGCGACAACCTGGGCAACGTCTGGGAGGCGCTGCTCGTCACGGGAAGCAATGCTGCGGTCGGGCTGGTGATGGGCGTGCTCCTCGGCATCGTGGCGAGTTTCATGCTGATGCGGTTCAGCGTGCTCGATCAGCTGGCCACGCCGCTCGCCGTGGCGCTCAACGCCGTCCCGATCATCATCGTCGTCCCCGTCATCAACAACATGTTTCCGGCCACGTCCCAGATCGGGCGACGCGTGATGGTGATGTTGATCGTGTTCTTCGTCGTGCTGGTCAACGTGGCCAAGGGACTGCGCCAGGTGCAGCCGACGCATCTGGAACTGATGCGTTCGTACGCGGCGTCACCGTGGGAGATCCTGCTCAAGACCCGCGTGCCGAACGCTGTGCCGTATCTCTTCACGGCGCTGAAGATCGTCGCCCCACTGTCGGTCATCACGGCGTTCGTCGCCGAATACTTCGGCGGCTCGCAGAACGGGCTCGGCTTCCGGATCACGTCGAACGCGTCCACGTCGAAGAACGACGTGATGTGGGCGTACGTGGTGGGGGCATGTGCCCTCGGCCTCGCGTTCTACCTCCTCTCGATTTGGATCGAGAACGCAACCGGCAAGCAACACGGCCGACACTCAGATCCGTCACACTCCTCGACGTCAATGACACCAGTCTGAACATCCATCACCACACCAACCTGGGGGAAACGAACATGAAACAACGATCCGTTACAGCGATGACCGCCGGCCTCGTCGGCCTGGCTCTGATCTCCGCCGCGTGCGGCAGCGACGAGCCCGCCGCAACCGAGCCCGCCGAAACCGTAACGTCTGATGTCGCCACGACTGACGGCGAGCCCGCAACCGCGTGCGAAGCGCTCGAACCGGTGAGCCTGCAATTGCAGTGGTTCACGCAGGCGCAGTTCGCCGGCTACTTCGCAGCTCAGGATCAAGGCTTTTACGAAGCACAGTGTCTCGACGTCACCATCGTCGAGGGCGGTGTCGAGATCGTCCCGCAGACCCAGTTGGCCAACGGTGACGTCGACTTCGCGCTCGCCTGGGTGCCCAAGGCGCTCGCCAGCCGCGAAGCCGGCGCCGACATCGTGAACGTCGCGCAGATCTACCAGCGATCGGGAACGCTGCAGGTCAGCTTCGCCGACTCGGGCATCACCTCCCCGGCCGACTTCGCCGGCAAGACGATCGGCAACTGGGGCTTCGGCAACGAGTACGAGGTCTTTGCCGCGATCGGCCAAGCCGGTCTCGATCCGGCGACCGACGTCACCCTCGTCGGTCAGAACTTCGACATGGTCGCCCTGCTCGAAGGCGAGATCGACGCTGCCGAGGCCATGACGTACAACGAGTACGCCCAGGTACTCGAAGCCGAGAATCCTGCGACGGGCGAGCTGTACACACCTGAGGACTTCAACGTCATCAGCTACGAAGAGGAAGGCGTCGGCATGTTGCAGGACGCGATCTGGGCGTCGGGTGAACGGTTGGCGAGCGAGCCGGCCTACAAGGACCAGGCCACCCGCTTCGTCGCTGCGTCGATGCAGGGTTGGGCGTACTGTCGGGACAACATCGAGTCGTGTCGCGACATCGTCGTGGCGAGCGGATCGACGCTCGGAGCCAGCCACCAGCTGTGGCAGATGAACGAAGTCAACAAGCTGATCTGGCCGGCGCCCCAAGGCATCGGCTTCATCGATCAGGCTGCGTGGGACCGCACGGTCGAAATCAGTCAGGGCACGCCGAATCTCGAGGGTGCGACCGTGTTGACCGCAGCGCCGGGCCCCGAAGCGTTCACCAACGAGATCGTCGAAGCGGCGTGGGCTCTGCTCGCCGACGCCGGCGTCGACCTGAACGGCGCCGACTTCGCTCCGACCGAGGTGACCCTCGAGCCGGGTGGCAACTGAGGCAACCGGTCCGACCCGACGTTGCGCCCGCCGACGGGCGTAACGTCGGGTCATGAACAACATCGTCGAATTTCCGAGCAGCGGCGGCACGGCGCAGGGCTATCTCGCGGTGCCCGAATCGGGCACCGGGCCCGGGGTCATCGTGGTGCAGGAGTGGTGGGGCCTCGATTCGGGCATCACCGAGATGGCTGATCGGCTCGCCGTAGCAGGCTTCGTCGCTCTCGCGCCTGATCTGTATCACGGCGAGCTCGCCGGCCACACCGAGATGGACAAGGCCGCCGAACTGATGAACGCGCTGCCGGCCGATCGAGCGGGTCGCGACATGAGCGGAGCAGTCGATTTCCTTGCCGACCACGAAGCCACCACGGGTGACGGCATCGGCGTGATGGGATTCTGCATGGGCGGCCTCCTGACGTTCGTCTTGGCTGCGATGCGGCCCGACAAGGTGAAGGCGGTCGTGCCGTTCTACGGATTCCCGCAGGGCGACGATCAGCCCGACTACTCCAAGATCAGCGCCGCCATTCAGGGCCACATGGCAGAACACGACGACTTCTTCCCGCCGTCGGCCGCAATGCACTTGCTCGAGGAACTGAAGGTGCTCGGCAAGGACGTGTCGATCACGGTGCACGAGGGTTCGGGCCACGCGTTCATGGCACCCCACAACGCGCTCGGCACCCAGGACAACGACTTGGCGGCCAAGATCTGGCCCGAGGCAACGGCGTTCCTCCACGACCATCTGGGGTGACCGACGCCGGGAACGAATTGCCGTCCCCACCGATGTCGGGGCCACTAGCTTGACGGCCATGTTCACACGCTCCATTGTTTCTCGTCGGTCCCAATTGGCGACAGGTTCGGTGGTCGTCACCATGCTCCTCGGTGCATGCGGTGGCGGTGACGGAGCGTCCGCTGAGTCATGGTGCGACTTCGTCACCGAATCCGACGCGGTGAACGAGGTCTTCGACTCGCTCTCGACCGATTCCGCCGATGCAGAAGCGGGCCTCAAGATCGTCGAGGGGTTCGTCGAACGCCTCCCCGACGAAGCGCCCTCGGAGATCGCGGCCGACGCCAAGGTGCTCGCCGAAGGGACCCAGATGGTGATCGACGCCGTCGCCGCCGCCGACTTCAGTCTGATCGATGCCGATTTGTCGTTCATGCAGGACGGCGACCTCGAAGCCCGACTCGAAACGGCCGAGGACAACATGGACGTGTACACGGAGAAGGAATGCGGGCGTCCATTCGGCACCGGCAACGAATCGACCGATGAAGAGCCGGCGGAAGACGCGGCGACCGACGACAGCGAGATCGGGCGAGACAGGCACCTCCGAACCTGAAGACTTCGACCCGGGTGCGGGCACGATCCGCGAGCAGTTGATCGCCCAGTTCGAGTCGCTCGGGCTGTCGAGCAGCGAAGCGGATTGCCTTGCCTCGAACCTCGACTTCAACGATCCGGCCGTGCAGACCGGCGACATCACCGCGATGTTCGCTGTCTTCGAAGAGTGTGGCATCGATCCCACTCAGCTCGGCGGAAGCGGGGGCTGACATGCAGCCGGCCGTGGCGGGTCGGCTCGATGCGCGCTCGGCGTCCCGCTGCTCGTCGGCCTCGTTGCCTGCAATGGAAGTGGTGACGACGCCGCTCCGTCGGAGGAGTCATGGTGTGAAGTGGTGGCCGCCTCGAACGCCCTCGACGACGAGTTCGACTCGATCGAGGGCGCCGGCGCGACCGAACTGAAGGCGGTGCTCGACAAGATCGCCCTCCTCGGCCCGCGCTTCACGGCGGCCGCTCCCGCCGAGATCGACGAGCAGGTCGAGGTCTATGCGGAAACGAACGGCAAGTTGGTCGATGTCTTTGCCGCGGCCGACTACGTCGTTGCCGACATCGACGAAGCGCAACTCGAAGTGGTGCTCGCCGAGATCGACGGGATCGACACCGAGATCGACGTCTACACGATCGCCGAATGTGGCGAACCGCTCGGCCCGGACGACTCCTGAAGTGACTCGCTTCGATGCGCTCCTGTTCGATGCGGGAGGGGTCCTCGTGCTGCCCGACCCGACCGTGATCGGTCCGCTCCTCGTGTTCTACGGCGGTGATCCATCGATCGAGGCACATCGTCGCGCCCACTACGCCGCCATGCGCGCCAAGTCGCACGCCGGCTCCTCCGAAGCGGAGTGGCTCGTCTATGACGAGGCCTATGTCGCCGCCGTCGGCGTACCGCCCGACGAGCGCGCCGAGGCAGCCGACGTGTTGAACCGCACGCGCACGCCCGATCTGTGGCGGTGGGCGATACCTGAAACCGTCGCGGCGTTGCATCGATTGGCCGGCTCCGAGGTGCCGATGGGCGTCGTGTCGAACGCGAGCGGGCAGGTCGAAGGATCGCTGAATCGCTCGGTCTGCCAGGTTGGCGAGGGACCGTTCGTCGCGATGCGATGCATCGTCGACAGCCATGTCGTCGGCGTCGAGAAACCCGACCCTGCGATCTTCGAACATGCCCTCGGACACTTTGCCGAGTGCGAGCGGGGCCGCATCGCCTACGTCGGCGACAGCGTGGCGATGGACATCGTGTCATCGCGCCTCGCTGGCTTGCACCCCATTCTGATCGATCCGTACGACGACCATGTCGGTGCCGACTTCGAGCGGATCAGCTCGGTTGCGGTCCTCGCCGACGAACTGACTGTGGGCGCGCCCGTCGATCAGTGAGTTTCGGCCCAATCCTCTCGATTGACGAGCACATACAGCCACGCCAACGACGGAACGACGGTGACCGCGGCGAGTCCGAAGACGACCAGCAAGCCGACCTGGGTCGATCGGGCTCCGACCGCCTCATCGATCGTGACGGCGTCGACGAGGATGTCGGGATACTGGCCGACGCCCCACCCGATCACGATGGCGGCCACGGCGATGACGGCACCGACGCGGGCGCGTGCCCAGCGGCGTTGCCACAGACGCAGGATGCTGATCGAGCCGGCCCCGGCCGAGATGACGATCAGCGGCAGGCCCCGCCCGTGCAGACCGCTGGCGAGTGACTCGGCGTCGAGTTCGAGCGTCACCGCGGCCGCGAGCGACACCAGGCCGGTGATGCCGCCGGCCCAGAGTGCATCTCGGCCGATCTGCTCGGCGAGCGCATGGTTGCCCGACCGGTCGGCGTCGGCGGCAAGAAAGGTGCCGGCGAGGTAGGTGCAGGTGAGCACGGCAAGGACGCCGCCGACCCACGAGGTGGGCCCGGTCCAGCTGGTCCAGACGTCGCCGCTGCCCTCGGCCGGCACGCGGCCACTGGCGATCGCACCCGCGATCATGCCGAGAAAGAACGGGGTGATCACCGACGACGCAGCGAACACGGCACCGTGGATCTGGGCTTCGCGCAGCGTCGAGGAGAACTTGCGGAATGCGAACGCCCCGCCGCGGAGCACGATCCCGAGGCCGACCAGCATCCACGGAATGAAGAGCGTGTTCATGATCGCCGCAAAGGCGTCGGGAAAGCCCGTCCACAGGAACACGAGGACGTAGATCAACCAGACGTGATTGGCCTCCCACACCGGGCCGATGCTGCGGTCGATCTGGGCGCGAACGTGGGCGCCCTGTTTCGCGTCGCCGGCGACGAGGTCCCAAACGCCGGTGCCGAAGTCAGCGCCGCCGAAGATCGCATAAACGACCACGCCCAGGAACATCAGCGCTGCAACGACATCGCTCAAGCCCATCAGTGGCTCACCAACTCCGACGGCCCGTAGGGCGTCGGGAGGTCGATGTCATCGGATTCGCGCCAGCGTCGCGCCATGCCCCGGATGATCTTGGTCGCGAGGAGACCCATGCTCGTGTACACGACGACGATTGCCGCGAGGCTGAACCAGATGCCGCTGTTGCTGGTGACGGCATCGGCGGTGCGCAGTTCGCCGTAGACGATCCACGGCTGGCGCCCGACCTCGGTGGTGGTCCACCCTGTTTCGAGGGCGAGTACCGCCAAGCCGCCGCACGCAATGATCGCCCGCATCAGCCAGACGCTGTCGAACACGGCGTCACCCACCCTGCGCCTCCGCCACCAGAACCAGGCTGCGATCGCCGCCATCGCGGTGCCGGCGGCGATCATCGTCTGAAAGGCGATGTGGGTGACGTTGACCGGCGGCCGATCCTCCTCGGCGATGTCACTCAGCCCTGGCACGACCTGGTTGAGCGAATTGCCTGCGGCGAGCGATCCGAGGAGGGGGATCTCGACGGCGAACCGCTTCTCGCCGTCGATGAACAGGCCGCCGAGGGTCAAGGGAGCGCGGTCTTCGGTTTCGACAGCCAGGTCCATCGCGGCCAGCTTGCTCGGTTGATCCTCGGCGAGGCGTTGGCCGGCGAAGTGTCCGACCAACGGCTGGGTGAGCGCGGCCACGGTCGCGAAGACCATCGCGACGGTGAAGCCGGTGCGGTGGGCCAGGTCGCGACGACCCTTGAGCATGCCGACCGCATAGACCGCCGCGACGAGAAATCCGGTGACGGCGAACGTCGCGACGTACATGTGGATCGCCTGGCCCCACACGGCGTTGTTGAACATCGCCGCCAGCGGGTCGACGTTGATGATCTCATTCGTCACCGGGTCCCGGTCGAAACCGGCCGGATTGTTCATGAACGCATTGACGGTGAGGATGCAGAACGTGCCGAACGCGCCGGAGATCATCATCGGGATCAACGTGCGCAGGTGCACCTTCGGGGACAGTCGATCCCAGCCGTACAGGTAGATGCCCATGAAGATCGCCTCGACGAAGAACGCGATGCCTTCGAGGGCGAAGGGGAGGCCGATCACGTCGCCGTACTCGGACATCAGGCCCGGCCACAGCAAACCCATCTCGAAGCTGAGGATCGTCCCCGACACGGCACCGACGGCGAAGAGGACGGCAGAGACCTTGGCCCACTTCTTGGCGAGCATCAGCGACGTCGCTCTGATGTCGGCGTCGGCATGGCGGAGCCCGCGTCGATGCAACACGTAGATGAGGGAGGGGAGCGCGACTCCGAAGCACGACAACACGATGTGGAACCCGAGTGATAGTGCCATCTGATAGCGGGCTGCCATCAGCTCGTTCGCAGCAATCAGCATCTCGACCTCCACCAGTAAAAGTCCGTACTAATCACCCTACCGGCGTCGGCCCCCCATCAAGATGCGCTTGAACGCGTAGAAGTAGGGCTCCACCTCGCCGATTCGGTCGAGGAGTTCGGTGCGATAGCTGGCGATAAACGGCTCGTGGAGTTCGTCGGGCAGTCGCTTGAAGAAGCGCGTCAGGCTCGTGCCTGCAGTCCACTCGACAACGTGCGACGACGACGGCATCAACTGTGGGTACACCTGCAAGCGCACGTGGGGGTCGACGATGCCGAGGTCGTGCAGGAGTTCGCTGTACTCCTCGGGCAGCAGCACGTTCGTTGCCACGGGATCGGGCGGAACCGTGCCGTCGCCGGTCTTGGCGAACGCCGACACGAATGGTTCGCGGTGGGCCACTGCGGCGGAGCAGGTGTGCGATGGATGGTCGGCATTCGCCGGTACCTGGACAGCGATCTGCCCGCCCGGCCGCAGTGACCCGACCCAGCGGGCGAGCACTGCCGCGTGGTCGGGTACCCACTGCAGACTTGCGTTGGCGATGATGAGGTCGAGCCCACCATCGTTCCAGTTTGCGATGTCGGTTTGCTGGAACCGAACTGCTTGGCTCGCCGAAGACTGCGCGCGTTCGAGCATCGCCGGTGAGGAATCGATGCCGGTAGTCGAGGCGACTCCGATCCGTTCGGCGAGTGCCGCGGTGAGTTCGCCGGACCCGCAGCCGAGGTCGACCATCGTGTCGACGGGTTCGCTCCGGTCGATCAACGCAACGAGGTCCCAGAACGGTCGAGAGCGCAGCTCCTCGAATTTTGCGTACTGCTCAGGATCCCAGTCTGTTGATGCCATGAGCTCACCCTACATGTATTGTAGTTGTATTGTTGATGTATTGCACCTGTATTGACAAGGCCGATATCGAAGTCAGGGATGGATCAACTCCACGTGGCGGCCCGAAGCGGCGCCGCTTTCAGACGGACCCACATCTGGCGCTCGTTGCGCTCCAATGCCACGAGCGCTCCGGTGTCGAGCACGAGGGTCACGCCGGCGCCTTCTTTCGTGATCCGGGTCGAGTGTGCCAGCGCGCGACCTGAGCGTCTTGCCGATCGACGCGCTGTTGACGGGTGATCTCGTCGGCGGTGATCTCGCCGAACTCGTCCGCGTAGTCGGCGATCGCCGCACTCAGCAGGGCGAGCTTGCGATCTCGCACGATCCGATCTTCGAGCGCGGCACTCACCCAACTGCTGACCGAAGCTGCATGCCCTGTAGTCACCGCTCGCTGACCCTCTTCGACGAGTGCGGGATCGACCGTCTTGCCGGGAAGGTACACGGCCCACTGCGCCAAGCGATCGGGACCTCGCAATTTCAGCTCGACTGAGACGGTCTTGTCGACGCAGTGGTCCATGCGAGTGCGGTCATTCAGATGCTCGGGCGCCTGGGGTCAGATTGGCTCGGTGGCGCAAGGCGCGCCGAGGAGGGTTGTCGGTGGGGCGGCGCCGATGAGTGGCGGGCGCATGATGCGCTCGGCTCGGTCGGGGTTGTGGAGGGTGAAGTGGCCGGCCCCGAGGGGCTGAATACTCCAATGCTGCTCATGCAGGAGATGGTGGTGGTACCAGCAGAGCAGGATCAGGTTGTCGGGCTCAGTGGTGCCACCGTCGAGCCAGTGGGTGGCGTGGTGGGCGTCGCATCCGGCTGCGCCGATCCGGCAGCCGGGCCACCGGCATCCGTGGTCGCGGATGATCAGCAGGTCGAACTGGATGTCGGAGACGAGTCGGCGGGTGCGGCCGTAGTCGATGACATGCCCTACCGGATCGGTCAGGTACCGGTGCAGATCACAGTCACACGCGTAGCGCCGGACGGTGTCGATTGGCACGACCGTGCGATCGCTACCGGTATCGATCGCGCCGCCTCCGGTCGCGGCGGCCAGATCGCGGGCTGTGGCGGTGGCGATGACGGTCGGCCGCCGCCGTTTCGTGCCGGGCACGGTGTCGATGGTGGCGAGGACGATTTTAGCCATCTGGATGAGTGCGTCGTGACGGCGGTGCGCGGCGGTCCGGGTCTCGTCCTCGCCGGGTTGCGACAGAGAACGGATGGCTTCGCGTAACAGGAGGTAGCCGTCGGGGTCGAGGGTCCCGTCGAGTCGGCCGACACCGTCGAGCAGACTCGACAGGTGCACCGCACGCCGGTCGAACTGGTCGCCGGCATCGACGGTTTCGCGGTGGGGGTCGGTGTGCATCCGCCACGTGTCGAGCACGAGTTTCAAGTCGTGGACCGGCAACGTCGTCGCCCACCCCAGCAACGTCGTCTCATCACGAGCAAACGCATCAGCAACAGCTGGTGCCCACGCTTCGGTCAACAGTCGCAACGCTGTTTCGGCGAGATCACCGGCCGCGAACGCAGCCTGCACGAGCGGCATCTCGACGATCCGGGTGGCGAGGGAGATCGACAGGGTGCAGTGCCCGTAACTTTCCCGCGTCGTCGCACACAACCACGCCGCAGCAGACCGGTGACCGTCAGCGAAGTACGCGCCAGACTCGACGACGCCTCGGATCTCGGCGAGCTGCACGGCCCGCGCCCGGCGCAGCACCCGCGTCGAGTGAGTGACCGCAATCGAGGCGCGATGTTCGGCGCCGAGCTCTGCTGCGCACGCTTCGATCTCCAACACCTCCATGGATCCCACCATAGAGATCCACTGTCACAGAGTTGATCGGCCCGGAGTCGGACTCCGTATCGAGAGTTGGTCGGCGTGCACTCGACGGCGCCTATCCACACCCAACGACCCACACTTCGCCGGCGATGCGGCGCGGACCGAAGCGGATCCGTCCGAGTGATCCGTGTGTCCCGTGCCGTGCCGTGCTGCGCTCGTCGGACGGGGCCGCAAGCGGCTGAGGTGTTGGGCGCCTCGGACGGTCGGATCAGTCAGCGCTTTCCGGTGTGGTGTCGTCGAGGTGCTGGCGGATTTGCTGTTCGAGGTGAGGCAGGTCGTGTTCCATGGTGTCCCACAGCACGTCGAGATCGACCTCGGGGTAGCGGTGGATCGTCCGGTCGCGCATGCCGGCGATGGCGCGCCAGGGGACGTCCGCTATCGCGTCGGTGGTGTCCGATGACAGCGCCTTGGTTGCTTCGCCAATCTCGGTGACGATGTTCTTCGCCGGCCGCACGACCAGCGGGTCGGCATCGAAGGTTGCTCGACCGCGTTGGACGATGAGCGCGGCGTCGCCGGTTGCGGCGACGATGTCGTCGAGACGTCGTCGATCGTCGTTCACAGCTCGACTGCTTCGTCAAGGATGTGTGCCATCCGGCCGTGCGCTGCGCCACTGGTAACGACATCGACTCGCCACGGCACGGCTGCTTCGATTGCCTCGGCGATGCGCTCGATCTTGATCAGGCCAGTGCCCGCTGGGACGTCGATCAGCACGTCGATGTCGGAGTCCTCGCGCGTGTCGCCGCGTGCGACCGATCCGAACAAGCGCACGTTGCTGCCGCCGAACGACTCGACGATGCCGATGATCGTGCTCCGGTTCGAGCGCAACTCGGCCAGCGTCGGCCGCAGTCGGCGGGGTGAGACGACCACGTCGAGTTGGTTTCCCGATGCCTGCAGTAGCCGCTCGAGCATCACGACGGTCGGATTGACCTCGCCACGCTCGATCCGGGTCACCGTCGATGCCGAAACACCTGATGCAGCGGCCAAGTCGCGAGCGGACATGTGGGCTCGCTTGCGTGCGGAGCGGACCAGCTGTGCTGCGTCAACCATGGGCGTAGCATATACGCAACGCGCTGGTTCGGTTCGGTGAGCGGTCGTCGCCGAGCACCGAGCGTGTCGCCAGCGGGGGTCTCGTCATCGCAAGAGTGCCGGTGAGAAGGAAGCGCTGGCGGTGCTCGGCTGGGCGCAATGCGCTCGCGGGATGCGATCTTGTGGTGTCGCTCGCCCAGCAGCTCGCTCGGCTTCCTGGCGTCTACTTCGGCACCGGAGATGGCGTCGAGAGTGGGCCGTTCCTCTCTCGCTTCGAGATCTCGAAGCACGCGGACCCGGAAACGACGATGCGCTACGACCGGGCACGACGCAGCCTCGACCGGCACGCCGCCTACATCGTGTCGACGTTCATCGCTGGTGCGACGCGTCGGGTTGACCAACCAACGTCAACCCTTTTGCCTTGCGTCGAGCGCACATACCGGGCAATAGGGTCGGGTCTGTGAATCGGCGAGAGCTTGGCGGGACCCTCCACCGCGAGGGCATCAACCCGAACACCTATGCGCTCGATGGCGGTCACCCCAGCGAGCGATACGTCATCGACGTCCGACCGGGCGGCTGGGTCGTGTACTACTCCGAACGTGGACTCGAATCCGGTCTGCAGGAGTTCGATACGGAAGATGCGGCGTGCCGATACCTGCTGGAGCAGCTCCGCAACGATCCAACGACCCACTTCCATCTCGTCGTTGGGCCGCTTCCGGCGGCTCAGGCAGACGACGCGTTTGAGGTGTGGAAGAACAGCACCGGGTTGGTGGACATCGCTGACTCAGACGTGGAGGTGGACAACCCGATACTCACCAACGGCCCGGTGCGCCGCTACTGGGTCCGTGGCACCCTTCTTCCGTCGAGGTAGCGAATACCTGCCGATCTGCGCTGAGCTGTGGCGCGACTGCCGTGTGGCTAAAGCAATGTGGAAGATCCAACTCATCATTGAGACCGTCGACGAGGACGAGGTCGATCGGATCGCAGAGGCCGTCGCACTAGCCGCCTGCCCTGTACGTCACGAACATCTGACGGCGGCCGCCACACGTAGCACCCAGCGTGAGGCACACCAATAATCCGACAGGCCCGCTCGACGGCGTGACCTTCGGTTTGGTTGTGGCCGCTACGTGTCGGGCACGATCCAGATGATCGGTTCGCCGTCGTCCATGCCACCGATGAGGAAACCATCTGAGACGTGGAGCACCGAGGTGGCTTCCTGGCGGCCGTTGCCGCCGAAGACCCCTTTGTTGATCAGTTGACCGCTTTCTGGTGTCGACCACCACACCGCGTCGAAGCTGCCATGCCTGTCGTGGGCGACGCCGACGATGTTGGTGATGAACTCTCCGGGGGCGGTGTCATAGCCGACGGATCCGGGGAGCGTGTGGAACGACCGTCGGGTCGACTGCAATCGACGATCGCCGTCGATGGGTTGCCATGCGATGACCGGCGTTGTCGCGTCCGCCAGCAGATCGAATTCACCCATGACGCCGACCGTGTCGTTGGTCACCCAGCACAGCGGTGGTCGACGTCGCAGCGTCGGGTTGGTGAGCCACGGCGAGAGTTGGTCGATGACCACCAGTGAACCATCTTCGATGCTTGCGAGCTGGCGGCTTCCATCGAGCATAGATTCAATCACGACGTACGGTTGGGAATCGTTCGCGCACAGCTCGACGATGGTGTGGTCGTCCGGCAGACCGGGTGCCTCGGTGAACACGTCGTCGGGTTGGCCGTGAAAGAGGCGTTGACGGTCATCGGCAGCACCGACGACCCACAGTTCATCGCCGACGGTGATCATCTTGTCGACGGTCGTGAACAGCGACGTCGAGCCGATCATCTGGACGTCGCTGCCGACCAACGAGTACCAACTGAGCGTGCCTGTCTCTGACGGAATTGCGAACAACGGCCGGTCTTCCCACATCGCGGTGGCCTGAACGTAGGCATTTGTGATGCCCAGCCACTGGCCCGCGCTGAGCAGGTAGATGCTGCTCAGCTCGACGTTCCACATGTTGCGTTCGGCTGCGGACCACTTCCCGACGACTGCAACGAGCCCCTCGGGTGAGGGCATGATGTCGACGACCCGCTCGATCTGATCCGGGGTGTCCATCGGGAACGAGAGACTCAAGTTGCTCGCACCAGCGGGGTCGATGATCAGCATGGTTGGAAATGCCCGTGGTGGGCGATCGAGGACAACGAGTTGGGAACCGATTGCGTCGACGAGTAGGTCGTTCGACCAAGGGGCGGCGAGGGTATCGACGGTGAAGGGCATCGACCAGGGTTCGATGCCTCCCTCGTGCGCGACGAAGGCTTGCATGGCCCAGAGCCCGGTGTCGGGATCGACATGATCGGCACCGATCAGCACCACGGTTCCGAACGGCGCGTCGATGATCGCGCGCACGAGCATGCCGGGCGGTGTCGCAACGTCGAGTTGTGACCACGACACGCCGTCAGTGGTCGACCACAGCGTCGACGCTCCCGTGGTTTCGGTCATCGGCAGGACGTACTCGCCCTTGACCCATGCTGCGTCCCCAATCACGACGCCCGGAGCGGCAAACACGGCCTCGGAGATCTGCAGCTCTTGGCCGTCGAGCGTGTACGTGCGAGCGATCCAGCCAGCATCCATGAGAGCCCCGTCGGCATCGAGTAATTGGCCGCTCGACCACACGGTCAGTCGGTCACCGAATGCGGCTGCCTGGATGTTGCCGACGAACCCCGCGTCGACGCTCCTCGAAACCCAACCCTCCGCCGTTTCAAGCGCGACGTCGAGCGTTCCGTCGAAGCCAGGCCGTGTCGAGACGAGCCATGTGCGGCCTGTGGCATCGAGTTCGATCAACTGGGCGTTCCCAGCGAGTTCTTGGGCCTCGAAGCGTCGCTCGAGCGCCGGAGTAGCATCAAGACCGAGGCGCCAAAGCAGCGCAGTCGGTCCGTCCGGGTGGTCTTCCCAGCCGAACACTCGCAGTGAACCGTCGGCAAGTTCGACCAGATCGACAGCGCTCGCAGATCCGACGTCCGGGAGTTCGAGGAGCTGTGTGCTCTGCTCTTCGACTCCACGCTCGGTTGGTCCGTACATCACGATCGCTGGGACCGAGCCGTGTTGGGCTCGTTTGATCGACCCGACCATCGCCAGCCCAGTGGAGGTCGGCACGAATCGTTCGATTTCACCTGTGTCGAGCCCGACAGATGTGGCCAATGAGCTCCGCGGCGGATTGTTGCCTTGCTGCGATGTCACCGGAAGGTCGCTCACACTGATCGATTCAGCAGATCCTGCGCGGCCCTTCGAGATGGAAGGTGTCGGAACGACGGCGACCAGGGTGGAAGCGGGCGCCACCATGAGGTCTGTGGCCTGTTCGTCCGACAGACCGCCCGTGGGCCGATCCTTCTGAGCGTCGGAGCAGCCAACTCCGACGATGGCCAACGCCAACGCGCACACGACCGCGATAACAGCGTCGCAACGCACAACGCTCGGTTTCGAATTGTGTCTCACTGCGACAGCACCTTGATGTCTGGACTGAACAGTCTCGTGCCGAATACATCGGTGAGTTCGCCGTACTGCTTGAGTGGTTCCTGAACCGGTTCTCAGAGTGGGGTCGTTCCCGTGTTGGGCGAAGTCTGAACTCAGATGTCGGAAGGGACTGGCTTCCTCGATGCACGGTGCAGTTGGGCGGTCGTGGCGCAGAGAAGGTGTCGATAAGGATTCCTTCCAACCTGGTGCATTGGTTGGGTCGTTCGTGGCTCTACTACGGATGGTGGATAATCCGCTCGTTGACGAGATTGCAGAACTTGAACTTGCTTCGGTCGAGCAGTCCCGCACAGATCGCCAGGCGTCATCACACCTGACACCGTTTCCGTCGCACCGCATCGCGGCCCAACTCGCGCGTCACCTCATCGCGTCACGGATTCGTTGCACGGATGCGCACACTCCCAGCGGTGCTGCTGAGTACAGTCGGCGTCTCGTGCACACGTGGGTGCGCATCTGACATCAGGAGAGAACACCGTGCACCGTCGGATCCGTCGTCTTGTGGCCTGCGCCGTCGGCGCCCTGGCGATCGCGTCGTGCAGCAGCAACGAGTCGGCCGGTGACGCCGGTGTCGACACGACCGATGCGCCCGTTGTGGAGACGTCCGTGCCGCTCGAGACTGCCTCGACGGTGCCGGAGGAGACTGCGGCGACGGTGGCGTCCGACGATCCGCTCGAGCAGCTACTCATCACGTCGCTGCCCCCGGGCTTCGCGCAGATCGACGATGAACTGGTCGACACCGGACCATCAGATCTGGCCAAGGCAATCAGGGACGACGGTGAGCCAGACGCCGAGCAGGTCCTGACCGACGCCGGTTTCGTCAGCGGTTACCAGAGACTGTGGGAGACCGAGGACCAGAGCGGAATGATCATCATGTTCCTCTACGAGTTCTCCGATCCAGGCGGCGCCGCCGTCTACGCAGAACGAGCACTGCAGCTCACCGAGGGCACGGCAACTGTCACGCCGGTTGAGTTCGATGTCGAAGGAATCCCGGGGGCAGTCGGTCGTACGTTGTCGGACGAGACGGGAGTCTCGTCATTCATCGTGTTCACGTCGTCGAACTATGTCGTCCAGGCCGTGGTGGTCGACTCCGAGGAAGCAGCATCCCAGGACCTCGCGCAGCAGATTTCCGTGGACCAGTTCGCCCGGCTGTAGCACGCTCGACGTCGGCGAGGCCGCGGGCGCTCGTGACGTGAGACGATTCGGCGCGTGACGCGATGGTGGGCTCGGCTATCGCATTGCGTCGGCGAAGTGCTGGTGGTTGTCGGACCACCATTGACGTCGGCGGTCAAACCGCTCCTGGCCGCCCATGTTGTTCCACATCTCGATGAAGGCGACCTCGCCGGCTTCGACTCGTCGGCGGACGAACTCGCCACCACGGGCGATCGAATCGGACAGACAAGCAAGCACGTCGGCTCGTCCCGGCTCGTCGCAGCCGTATGCGTCGCACACGATCCGGAGACGCATGGGCTTGTCGTTCGACACCCAACCCAGGCGGGATGCATTGGAGTCGTCATCGATCGGCACGCACATCCGGGCGAACGCGGCGAGATCAAACTCTCGCCGACCCGGAGCGGCAAAGTCGAAGTCGAGGAGCGCGACAGCGCTCCCGTCCCGGAACACGACGTTCTCCAAGCAGACATCGTTGTGGCACATCACTGGACCACCGTCGGTGTCGGCCAATTCGCTGCTCCACGACTCACCATCGAGAGCCAGCCCCATCGATGCGTCGTGCAGTCCTCGGATCAGCACCGCAACCGACACCAGCGCTGCGTCGGTCTGAGCCCACGACGGATACGGCGGAAGCGGAACATCGCCAGGCACGAAGCGCAGACGTTCGCGACCGTCCGGATCGATCGACACCGGTTCAGAAGCACCGTGGAATCCGCGTGCCCGGATGTGCGTCAGGAAGGCGTGGATCGAGGCCGAATGTTGATTCGAGGGACGCAAGACCTCGTTCCCCGACCGGACCACAGCGCCGGCATTCGCAACACCGCCCTGAAGGATTTCCTCGCCGTTCACGTGAGCAATCCTCTCATGGCACCGTGAGCTGCCTGATCATCGCCACCGATAGTCGCTCGCCACTGCGCAAGCTCGTCACGCCGGATACTGCTCGCCCAGACGCTCGCTGAGCAGCGCGATCGCCGTGTGGGTCGGCATCAGCGGGGCCGGTATGCCGTGGCGCGGTGTTCGATGCGGTAGACGATCACCACGTGTTCGGCGTCATCGATTTCGTCGATGATGCGATAGACGCCCCGTCGGGCCGAGCGCAGGCCAGACAGCTCGCGTTGAAGCTCTCCGCCGAGTCTGTGCGGGTTCTCGATGAGAGCGCCGAGCATGAATTCCACGATCGCTGCGGCGGTGCCTTCGGGAAGCCGGTTGAGCTGTCGTTCGGCAGGCCCGGCGACGCGCAACGCGTAGCTGGATGTTCCGCGCTCACTTGGCCAGATAGCGGCTGCGGAGTTCATCGCCCGTGACGAAGTCGTCCGCAGCGTAAGCCTGACGTGACTCGTGGAGTTGGCGCATCGCGTCAGGGTCGGAGAGCAACTCGAGGGTGTCTTCGAGCGATTCGAGTTCCTTGGGGCTGATGAGCACGGCGGCGGGGCGGCCGTTGCGTGTCACGATGATCCGATCGTGGGTGTGTTCGACTCGGTCGACCATTTCGGAGAACTTCGACTTCACGTTCGCCAACGGCAGCGTCTCGGACATGACTATGATTCTAGTCACAATCCTGTGGCGAATGGCATCTCTGACTCTGGCGGACGCCTTGCGGTCAATATCGGGTGGATCGTGAATCTGCTCCCCGAAACTGACCGGATGCGGCTCAAGCCGGGTGCCCGGAAATCGCGGTGCCCTCGCGGTGTATGCTGATTTGCATGCAGAGTACGAGTGTCCGGATCGATGTCGGCACCCACGACGAACTCAAGCGCCTTGCGGCCGAATTTCACACCACGGTCGGCAACACGGTTGCGCTCGCCGTCCGTGCCCTGCGCCAGGACCGCATTGGCGATCAGTTGCAGAGCAAACTCCGCAACGACGAGACCGCTTGGCTCGATGCCGAACTCGGGTGACATCGTCAACCTTGACCTCGGACGACCCGAAGGACGCGAAGCCGGCTACCTCCATCCAGCAGTCGTGATCACAGCGCAACGCATTCTCGACGTCGAACCGACCGTGATCCAGGTCGTGCCCCTCACGAGCACGCTCCGAGGCTTCCACTCCGAAGTCGTCATCCAGGCGGATCCAGCGAACGGACTCGACCAGGACTCTGCTGCGCAGTGCCAACATGTCCGCGCTGTCTCGCCGGCACGGGTGGTTGGCACACTCGGCAATGCCGGGCCGCTGGCGCTAACGCAGATCCGCGAGACGATTGCGGTCATCATCGACCTGCCCTGAGCGCGTTGGGCTCCTCACCACGAAGACACAACCGCTCGACTTTCGCGGTCGGAACCAGAAGTTCGGCGATTCCTCCTGCCCACTCCACGATCTACGCTCGATGCGGTGAGCCATCCGCAGATGTTCGACGACAACGACCCGTATCTCGCGCGCGTGCGCAAACTGTGTCGCTCGCTGCCCGAGAGCGACGAGAAGGTGTCGCACGGCCGGCCGGCATTCTTCACCAAGAAGGTGTTCGCCTACTACGGCGGTTCGATGAACGTCGACGGCACGTGGATCCAACATCTCCAGGCCGTGATCGTGCAACCCGACCCTGCCGACCGTGTTGCGTTGCTCGACGACCGCCGGGCCTTCGTGCCGGCCTACCTCGGCCCGTCGGGGTGGATCGGCATCGACGTCGACAACACCACTGACTGGACCGAGATCGCCGAGCTGCTCGACGCCTCGTTCCGGCTCACCGCGCCGAAGCGCGCGGTTGCCCAACTGCCGTCGCTCGGCGGCTGATCGACCAGCACCGAGGCTCAGCCGAGGCGGTCGAGATCTCGTGTCGCGTAGCGCAGGTGCTGGAAGTGCTTCTCGAACACCACGCCGATCCGATGGTAGGCCTCGTCGAGGATCGGCACCGAGAACCACTTGTCGATCGCAAACACGAGGTGGCGTAGCGTTTCGACGAACGCGCCGACCACGCGTGTGGAATGCGGCCCAGCCCCGATGCATGGCGCCCAGGTCGACCCGATCGGCCGTGCCGGTCAGGCGTTGCTGTTCGTGATCAATTGACGCGCGATGACCTTGAGGCACAACGTCTCGTCGGCGCCTTCGAAGATGCTCAACACACGCGCATCGACGAACAGTCGACTCACCGGGAACTCCTCGGCGTAGCCCATGCCGCCATGGATCTGCATCGACTCACGGGTGACCCATTCGGCAGCTTTGCAGACGTACGCCTTGACCATCGACGCCTCCATCTGGCCCTGGCCCTTGGCCATCAGCGTCGCGACGGCGTAGCTGAACTGGCGGCCGGCCTGCGTGAGCACGGCCATGCGGCCGAGCTTGGCGCGGGTGAGTTGATAGTCGAGGATCGACTGGCCGAACACCTTGCGATTCTCGGCATAGTCGAGCCCCGCCTCATACGCGGCCTGCATCACGCCGACGGCGCGCGCCGCGGTTTGTAGGCGGCCGTTCTCGAACCCGGCCATCTGGTAGTAGAAGCCCTTGCCGAGACCCTCTTCCATGCCGACCTGATTCTCGGCCGGCACCCACCAGTCTTCGAGGGCGATCTCGTAGGAATGCATGCCGCGGTAGCCGATCGTGTCGATCGGGCGGCCCTCCATCTTGCCGCCGGTCGGCTGACCGTCGATGTCTTGGGTCAGCTCGAATCCGTGGGCGTCACCGCGCGGCTTGGGCACGATGAACAGCGACAGGCCGCGGTGGGTCTTGGAGCGATCGGGATCGGTGCGGGCGAGCAGCGTGAGCGCATCGGCGCGGGCCCCGAACGTGCACCAGGTCTTGACGCCGTTGATCACCCAGCCGGGCTCACCGTTCGGCCCGTCGGCGCGGGTCGCGGTGACCTTGATGCCAGCCACGTCGGAGCCGTAGTCGGGCTCGGTGACGGCAACGGCGGGCATCACCTCGGCGGTCGCCAGCAGCGGCAGCCACTTCAGCTTCTGCTCCTCGGTGCCGCCCTTGACGAGCGCCCGGGTGAGGATTTCGGGACGTGTGATCAGCGAACCACCGATCCCGAGGCTGGCCTTCGACAACGCCTCGGTCGCCGCCACCATGGCGATGTATTCCTCGTCGCCACCTTCGGAGTACCCGCCGTACTCGGTCGGCACACTGAGCCCGAACGCGCCCAGCTCGGCCATTCCGGTGATGATCTCCTCCGGCACGTCGCCGTTGGTCCGGTGCACGTGCTCGGCATGCGGCGCAATCACGTTCTGCGCGAATGCGTCGAACGTGTCGGCCACCATCTCCATGTCGCTCGACAAGTGGCTCGGCCCTGGCAGGTCGGCGAGCGAGGCGAGGAACTCGGGATCGCGGAACTGGACAATGAACGCGTGGGCGTTGGCGAGCGGATCGCGATCGACGCCCCAGGCTTGCTCCCGTCCCAGCACCTTGCCGGCGAGGTCGTGGAGCATGTCGGCTGCAAATGCGCAGCAGATCTTGGCCTCGGTCTCGCCTTTGTTGCCGTAGTCGATCAGGGACTTCGCCGTCGCCACTGCCGACGCCGCGTGGGCCAGGTCGTAGGCGAGCACCTGATGGACGTCGGGGCCGCCGGGCATTGCTGCAAGACGGCGCACCGCCGAGCCGACCAACCGGTCCGCGAGGTCGATCGCATCAGCGCATGCGGGCAGGTCAGGAGCGGCGATTCCCATGACGGCAAGATACCTGTGGACAATCGAGCAGGGTGAATCCGTGGTCGCCTGCAAGGATGTGACTCGTGTCGGTGATCTGCGTGTTCTGTGGATCGAGCAGCGGAACCGATCCGGCGTACCGAGACGCTGCGGCCGCTCTCGGTCGAGCGATTGCGCAGGCGGGCCATCAACTCGTGTACGGGGGTGGCCACGTCGGGTTGATGGGCGTGGTCGCTGATGCCGTGCTCGACCACGGGGGAGTGGTGACCGGTGTGATCACCGAACAACTCCTCGCCCTCGAAGTCGGTCACGTCAACCTCACGAACCTCGAAGTGACCCTCGACATGCACGCCCGCAAGGCCCGGATGGCCGAACTCGCCGACGGAGTGATCGTGCTCCCCGGCGGGTTCGGAACCTACGAAGAGGCCTTCGAAGCACTCACCTGGAACCAACTCGGCATCGTGTCGGCTCCCGTCGTATTCCTCGACGTCGTCGTCGACGGCAATCACTTCTATGCGCCGCTGTTCGACTTCATCGCTGGGGCGGTCGCTGCCGGTTTCATGCAGCCCGCCCACGGAGCGCTCGCCCAGCGCTCAACGGATCCGAACGACGCCGTGCGCATCGCCACGAGCCCGGCACCGCCGTACACCGGCAAATGGGTCGGCTGAACTCGACTGAAGGCGAGGCGACGGCAGGCTGGGGGCGAGCTGATCGGGTCCCCTGGAGACTCCAGTGATTCATCCCGGAGGTGGATCCCCGAGCGGCCGCGGGACGGGTACCTTCGCCACCATGTCATCGAACATGTCATCGAACCTCACCTCGATCGTCGTCGGCATTGCCCTGGTGGCCGCAGCGTGCGCCGGATCCTCCGACGTCCAAACCGAGCGTGCCGAGCCGTCCCCGACCGAGTCGTCCCCGATCGAGTCGGCCCCGACCGAGTCGGCGCCGACGGGGTCTGACCCGGTCGAGTCGACGCCGAGTGAGTCGACTCCGGCCGGCGACGAGGGAACGCTCGTGTGGGCCGAGTGTGACGATGCCGGCAACGCTGCAGTGCCACTCGAATGTTCGACGCTGCAAGTGCCCCTCGACTACGACGAACCCGACGGCGAACAGATCGATATCGCAGTGGCCCGCCTCGCAGCGACGGGCGACCCGGCCGAGCGGATCGGCTCGCTCGTGTTCAACCCCGGCGGGCCCGGTGGCTCCGGGATCGAGGCGTTGTCGTTCATCCCGCTCACGATGTCCGATGACATCACCGCCCGATTCGACATCGTCAGCTTCGACCCTCGTGGCGTCGGCACGAGTACGGCACTGGAATGCGAGAACGACCTTGACGACGAAGTGTTCCTGCTCGCCGCTGGCGACGACGCTGGGTGGCAACGACTCGTCGATGACGTGCCCACGCGACTCGAAACATGCACCACCGAAACGCTGCAACTCGCCGACCACGTCGGTACCAACAACGCCGCACGCGACATGGATCGCCTCCGCGCCGCGCTCGGCGACGAAGGTCTCAGCTACGTCGGCTACTCCTACGGCACCCGCCTCGGCGCCACCTATGCCGAGCTGTTTCCCGACAAGATCCGGGCGCTGGTGCTCGATGCTGCCGTCAAGCCGACCGTCGACTCGGCCGTGCTCGGCCGGGAGCAGGGAGTTGGCTTCGACCGTGCGCTCGACAACTTCGCCGCAGCGTGCGACGCCGATCCCGACTGCGTGCTCCAGGAGCTGGGCCCGACGCTCGGCGTCATCGATGCACTGGAGCAAGAGATTGCCGAGCTCGGCTCGTTTCCGACCGACGACCCCGACCGAACCCTGTCGCCGGGCGAGATGAGTCTCGGCATCGCCGCCGCGCTCTACAGCAAGGAGTCGTGGCCGTTCCTCGCCGCGGCGCTGTACACCGCAGAAACCGAGCAGGACGGCAGCGTGCTCCAGGCGCTCGGCGACTCACTCGCCGGCCGCCAGCCGGACGGCACATACGACAACTCCCAGATCGCCAACGGTTTCATCAGTTGTGCCGACGACCCCGCGCGGCCCGATGCTGCTGCCCGGCGCGTGCTCGCCGATGAAGCGGCCGACGAATCGACCTACTTCGCAGACTTCCTGCGGGCCTCCACGGGCTGTCTCGGAATCCAACCCGCGCTCGACCCGCTCATCATCGGCCCGGCCGTGGGCGCGCCGCCGATCGTGGTCATCGGGAACACCGGCGATCCGGCCACGCCGTACGAGTGGTCCCAAGAGCTCGCCGACCTGCTCGACTCCGCAGTGCTGTACACCGTCGAGGCAGAGGGGCACACCGCCTACGGGTCGATCGAGTGCGTGCAACCCGCCATCGACGCCTACCTGCTCGACCTCGTCGTGCCCGCCGTCGACTCGACGTGCTCGGACAACGCCGACGCTGACTTCTTCGTTCCTGCCGGCGAGAGCGAGTTCGACGAGGTGCTCTCCTTCTTCGACTGTGCCCGCAGCGAAGGCGCCGACCTGCCCGACATCGGTGTGGCCGACTTGTTGGCCGATCCGACGCTCGACACCGTCTTCGGCGAACTCGACCTGGCCGATCCGTCGATCCAAGCTGCGTTCCTCGCCTGTCAGGACCTGCTTCCCCAGTCCTGAGTCGAGTCCGTCGTCCACACGTCCTCACAACTCACCCACAACGTGGCGCACAGGTTGGGGGCACATAGCCACATGAAAGACACAGCGTTGGGGGGCTTGTTGCCCACAGGCAGACGCCTGCACAGTGGGGCCCATGGCCCGTCCCGATCAATCCAGCCGAACGAGCGCCCGCCGAACGGGCGCGCCGACGACGCTGCGACGGCGGCACCGATCCACGCTGCGTCAACTCGATCGTCGTGCGCTCGAGCGTGCCGGGTGGCGCACGACACTGGAGTTCCGCGAGAACCATGTGCGGCTCGACAACGGGCAACTGGTCGAGGTCGAACCGTTCTGGATCGCCGAGGCGGAGCGCGATGGAGAGGTGATCTGCGCCGCAGCGCGGTCGGAATCGCGCGCTTGGTCATCGCTCGAGGCGGAGGCCCGGCGATCGGTCAACAAAATGTCTGCGATCGCGAGCTTCTGAGCTGGGGCTTCGCGATCCGTCAGCAGAAACTTGCGGAATCCTCGCTCCTACCGTTGACACCTTCGTAATTTCACGTTTGTATTTACGAACCCCGTCACCACGACATGTCCACGACATGTGGTGTCGGTGAGGGTGAATTCACACCTCTGGCCACGACATCTGGTGGTACGGCCAGCCACCGCAACATTGAGAAAACGCTGAAATTTGCATTGCAGCAACGACGCCACAAGACGAGACGGAGTGACCGGTGACACTGATCGAAAGTAATGTTGGGAACACGAAGGGTGAACCACGCACCGACCCGGCCAGCACGGTCGACGACGTCGCTGACACTGGCGCGTTCCAGGCGCCGACCTTGACCGACGCCGCGAAGTCCGTGCCTGCGCCCGCGCACGGAGCGGGCCACGGAACCGTCATGGGTGGCGGGATGCGCGTGATGAAGCGCAATGGCCAACTCGAGCCCGTCGATCTGAACAAGATCGTCAACGCCATCGCCCGCGCCTCGGAGGGCCTGCTCGGCGTCGACCCGATGCGCGTGGCGACCCGCACGATCTCGGCGCTCGCCGATGGTGCGAGCACCGGCGAACTCGACAACCTCTCGATTCGAACCGCGGCAGGTCTCATCGTCGAAGAACCCAACTACTCCAAGCTCGCAGCACGACTCCTTGCCACGGTGATCGACAAAGAAGTCCGCAACCAGAACATCCCGTGGTTCTCCGAGTCGGTCAAGGTGGCCCACGACCAGGGGATCGTGTCCGACGATGTGCTCGCGTTCGTCGAGGCCAACGCTCCGGAACTCAACGCCGCCATCAACTCCGACCGCGACCGCCTGTTCGAGTTCTTCGGCTTGCGGACCGTGTACGACCGGTATCTGCTGCGTCACCCCGAGCGCCGCGACGTGATCGAAACCCCCCAGTACTTCATGCTCCGCGTCGCCTGCGGTCTGGTGGCGGGCAATGGCACCGTCGACGAACTGGCAGGAGGCGTCGACCAGGCCGTGCAGTTCTACGATCTCATGTCGTCGCTGGCGTATCTGCCGTCGAGCCCGACCCTGTTCAACTCGGGCACCACGCACAGCCAGATGTCGAGCTGCTACCTGCTCGACTCACCCGAAGACAGCCTCGAAGGCATCTACAAGCGGTACACCGACATCGCCAAGCTCTCGAAGTTCGCCGGCGGCATCGGCGTCGCCTGGCACCGGGTGCGGGCGAAGAACAGCCTGATCCAGGGCACCAACGGCTTGTCCAATGGCATCGTTCCCTGGCTGCGGACGCTCGACTCGTCGGTCGCAGCAGTCAACCAGGGTGGCCGCCGCAAGGGAGCGGCGTGCGTGTACCTCGAGTCGTGGCATGCCGACGTCGAAGACTTCCTCGAACTGCGCGACAACACCGGCGACCACGCTCGCCGCACGCACAACCTGAACATCGCCAACTGGGTTCCCGACCTGTTCATGGAGCGCGTCGAGAAGGACTGGCAGTGGAGCCTGTTCGACCCGAAGAAGGTGCCGAATCTCACCGACCTGTACGGCGAGGAATTCGAGCGTGCCTACACCGCGGCCGAAGAAGCCGGCCTCTACGAAAAGCAACTTCCGGCGCGCACCCTCTACTCGAAGATGATGCGCACGTTGGCCCAGACCGGCAACGGCTGGATCACATTCAAGGACGCCTCGAACGAGAAGTGCAACCAGACCGGCGGTCTCAACGACGACGGAACTCCGCGCGTCGTCCACCTGTCGAACCTGTGCACCGAGATTCTCGAGGTCACCGATCAGGCCAACACTGCGGTGTGCAACCTGGGGTCGCTCAACCTGGGCAGCTACGTCGGTTCCGGCCCCGATGGGGGCACCGAGTTCGACTTCGCCCGGCTCGGCCGTGTCGTGCGTCAGGTCGTGCCCTTCCTCGACCGGGTGATCGACATCAACTACTACCCGACGCCCGAAGCTGCCCACTCGAACAACACGTGGCGTCCCGTCGGCCTCGGCCTGATGGGCCTGCAAGACGTCTTCTTCAAGCAGGGTCTGGCGTTCGACTCGCCCGACGCGAAGGCCTTGAGCGCCAAGATCAGTGCCCACATCTACTTCCACGCCCTGTGGGCGTCGACCGATCTGGCCGAGGCGAGCGGTGCCCACGACTCCTTCGCCGGCACCCGTGCCGCGGCGGGCAACCTGCAGTTCGACCTCTGGCAACGTGACGGCAAGGCGGTGATCCCGCCCGCCGAACTCGACTGGGACGCGCTGCGTGCGCGCATCGCGCAGGTCGGGCTGCGCAACAGCCTGCTCATCGCCATTGCGCCGACCGCCACCATTGCCTCGATCGCCGGCTGCTACGAGTGCATCGAGCCGCAGGTGTCGAACCTGTTCAAGCGCGAAACGCTGTCGGGTGAGTTCATGCAGATCAACCGGTACCTCGTCACCGAACTGCAGGCTCGCGGGCTGTGGGACGAGCAGATGATCAACGAGATCAAGCAGGCCGAGGGTTCGGTGCAAGATGTCGCCCGCATCCCCGCCGAGCTGCGTGAGGTGTACCGGACCGCATGGGAGATCCCGCAACGGCAGTTGATCGACATGGGTGCCGAGCGCGGCGCCTTCGTCGACCAGAGCCAATCGCTCAACCTCTTCATCGAAACACCGACGATCGGCAAACTCTCCTCGATGTACCTGCATGCGTGGAAGTCGGGTCTCAAGACCACGTACTACTTGCGCAGCCGCCCCGCCACGAAGATCAACAAGTCCACCACGACGGCAACTGCGCCAACCACGCCATCCGGCCCCACCGGTGGCGGAGCGCCGACTCCGGCCAAGTCGTTCACCGACGAAGAAGCAATGGCGTGCAGCCTCGAGAACCCTGAATCCTGCGAAGCGTGCAACTGATGGCTCTCATCGACCCGATCATCGCCGAACCCATGCCGATGCCCGTACCCGAGCACCATGGTCTGCTCGCCGAAGCACCGGCACCGGTGGCGAACAATCGTCCCACGCACATCCTCGACCCGGGCTTCGACCTGACGCTGCGGCCGATGCGGTATCCGGTGTTCTTCGACATGTACAAGGACGCGATCAAGAACACCTGGACCGTCGACGAGATCGACTTCTCCGACGACCTGGTCGACCTCGACCGCAAGCTGATGCCGGCCGAAAAGCACATGGTCAGCCGACTCGTGGCGTTCTTCGCCACGGGCGACTCGATCGTGTCGAACAACCTGGTGCTCAACCTGTACAGCCACATCAACAGCCCCGAGGCCCG
Organism: Ilumatobacteraceae bacterium; assembly: GCA_963820085.1. Lineage (GTDB taxonomy): Bacteria > Actinomycetota > Acidimicrobiia > Acidimicrobiales > Ilumatobacteraceae > Ilumatobacter_A. The sequence goes on from CAWFYU010000001.1 coordinate 31,495, forward strand.
GATGTATCTGTCGCGCCAGCTGTACGAGGAGGCCTTGCACGTCCAGTTCTACTTGACGTTGCTCGACAACTACATCCCCGACATGAAAGAGCGCGAAGCCGCGTTCGCCGCTGTCGAGAACATCCCGTCGATCAAGGCCAAAGCCGACTTCTGCTTCAAGTGGATGGACCAGATCCAAGACATCCAGACGCTCGACACCAAGGAGCAGCGCAAGCAGTTCCTGATGAACCTGATCTGCTTTGCGACATGCATCGAAGGCCTGTTCTTCTTCGCCGCGTTCGCCTACGTCTACTTCTTGCGGTCCAAAGGCCTGCTCAACGGTCTGGCTGACGGCACGAACTGGGTGTTCCGCGACGAGTCGTGCCACATGAACTTCGCGCTCGAGGTGGTCAACACCGTGCGCGCCGAAGAACCCGATCTGTTCGACGATCAGCTCGAAGCCAACATCCGCGAAATGCTGCGTGACGCTGTCGAGTGCGAGTTCCTCTTTGCCGCCGACGTGCTCGCCGACGGCGTACCGGGCATGAGCCTGGGCGACACCCGCCAGTACCTCCAGTACGTGGCCGACACGCGGCTCGCCCTGCTCGGCTACGGCTCCGAGTTCGGTTCGCGGAACCCGTTCAGCTTCATGGAACTGCAAGATGTGCAGGGGCTGTCGAACTTCTTCGAGCGCACGGTGTCGAGCTACCAGACCGGCATCTCCGGCGACGTCGCCTTCGACGAAGACTTCTGAAGCCACCATCACCGCTGGTGTCAGACACCAGCGGTGATGGCGGCGTGATCAGCGGTAGCGGTCGGTGTGTTCGCCGAGAACGGGGCCGACGTCGCGAATGCGGCCGGGTGTGCGGCTGAACTTGGGAACGATGCCCAGCATCGCGGTGTCGATGCCGGAGCGCGACGTGAACCGTTGCACCATGTCGCGCGCGAGGTAGTGCTCGTCGTCGAGCATGTCGGCAGCGGTATAGACCCGACCGGCCGGCACCGTGTGGGCGCGCAGCAGGTCGAGCAGATCATCGCTGTCGATGGTCGACGTCCAATCCGCGACGATGCGGTCGAGATCATCTTCCCGGGCGCCGCGCGCCGCGTGCGTCGACCACATCGGGTCAGAGGCCATGTCGGGCCGGCCCATTGCCGCACTCAGTCGGGCAAAGACGTTGTCGGCGTTCGCCGCGATCAACACCTCGGCGCCGTCGCGTGTCGGATACGCATTCGCCGGCGCGACTCCGGGAAGGGTTCCCCCTGACCTGCCGCGCAGCGCCCCCGCGACCTCGTAGTCCGCCATCGACGACTCCATCAGCGCGGCGACTGCTTCATAGATCGCGACGTCGACCTCTTGTCCGATCCCGCTCGTCGATCGTTCATGCAGCGCAGCCAGCGTCCCGATCACGGCGAACATCGCCGCAAGTGAGTCGCCCAAGCTGATTCCGGTGCGCGCCGGCGGGCGGTCCGGATCGCCGGTCGTGTGGCGGATCCCGCCGATCGCTTCGCCGATCGACCCGAAGCCGGCCTCGGACGAGCGCGGGCCGGTCTGGCCGAAACCGGACACGTGCGTGACGATCACCCCGGGGTTGGCGACCGCAATCGTTGCGTAGTCGAGCCCGAACTTGGCAAGCGTCCCCGGACGAAAGTTCTCGAGGACGACATCGCACTCGGCGGCGAGGCGCCGGACCATCGCAAGGTCGTCGGCGTCGTTCAAGTCGGCGACCACCGACTGCTTGTTGCGCGCGATCGTGGGCCACCACAAACTGGAGCCGTCGACCGTGACGCCCCAGCGGCGCATCGGGTCGCCGCCGTCGATCGACTCGATCTTGATCACCTCTGCGCCGTAGTCGCCAAAGAGTTGGCCGGCGAACGGACCGGCGATGAAGTTCCCGAGTTCCAGCACACGAACGCCGGACAACGGTCCGTCAACCACGTCGGCTTCGGCGGCATCGGCGTCGGTGAGCTCATCCATCCCCGGTAGTTTCGCCGACGGGTCAGACCCGGACCGATTCGCGTGAGCGCATGGTGCGTCCGACGTTGCATGTGCTGACACGGAACGTTGGGTCCGGGCTTCGTGTGAGCGCATGGTGCGTCCGATGTTGCATGTGCTGACACGGAACGTTGGCTGAATGTTGGCTGAACGGCGGCCGGGCGTCGAGGTGGGCAATACTGGGTGGGTGAGCGAACTGCCGGTGAGCATCATCTTGCGCGACGTGTCGATGCGCGACGGCCTCCAAGACGAGGCACCCGTTCCGACCGAGGTCAAGCTTGCGCTGTTCGATGCGCTCGTCGCCGCTGGTGTGCGCGAACTCGAACTGACGAGCTTCGTGCGCCCCGATCGCGTGCCTGCCATGGCCGACGCGGATCAGTTGTGCGCAGCGACAGCGGGTGCCGACGTGGTGCGATGGGGGCTCGTGCTCAACCGGCGCGGCGCCGAACGCGCTCTGGCTGCCGGGCTCACCCACCTCCAATACGTCGTGTCGGTCAGCGACACCCACAGCCGACACAACGCCGGAGCGGGCACCGACGATGCGATCGCCGCGTTCGAAGCACTCGCGGCGCCGCTGATCGATCAGGGCGCCACGATCGAGATGACGCTGTCGACGGCGTTCGGCTGCCCGTACGAGCAGCGCATCGATCCGGCGCGCGTCGTCGAAGTCGCTCGGCGCCTCGTCGATGCCGGGGCGTCGTCCGTCGGGCTTGCCGACACGATCGGTGTCGCTGTGCCCACCGAGGTGGCTGCGCTCGTCGAGCGGGTCACCGCAACCGTCGACGTGTCCGTCGGCGCGCACCTCCACGACACGCGGGGCCTCGGCCTCGCCAACGGTCTTGCCGCGCTGGGCGCCGGAGCGACCCGACTCGATGCTGCAGTCGGTGGGCTCGGAGGTTGCCCGTTTGCGCCGGGAGCGAGCGGCAACGTCGCGATCGAAGACGTTGCGCATGCGCTGGAAGCCATGGGTGTCGATACCGGATGCTCGATCCTCGGATTGATTGCGGCCGCAGAGTTGGCCTGCGGTGCAGTTCGCCGTCCGGTTGCGAGTCATGTCGGCCTCGCCGGGCCCAGGTTTGCCGTTCCGCATCGTGTCGGCTGACTCCGCTGGTTCGCCAGGTACGGTGAATCCGATGACGCCTGCCGACGATGTGTGCTCGCGATGAACGATTGGCTGCGCCAGAGCAGGGTCGTGATCGTGGCCGGCAAGGGCGGGGTGGGCTCCTCGACCGTGGCTGCAGCGCACGCCGTTGCTGCCGCGAAGAACGGTGCCGATGTGTTGTTCATCGCCGTCGACGGGCGCCCGGGGATGGGTCCATTGCTCGGAGGCTCCGAGATCACCGATCGGGAGCAGGTCTTGCGCCGCAAGGTCGGCGGACCGGCCGGCGGCGCCATCCGGGGCCGCACCATTCCAGCTGATCAGGCGTTTGGCGACTACCTCGAGCTGCGGGGGGTGGGCGGACTCCTGCGTCGAGCCGCCTCGGCGGCATCGCTGCCGATGATCGCGGCGGCGACACCAGGGCTCGAACATCTCCTCGTGCTCGGCAAGATCAAAGAACTCGAACGCGAACGAGCGGCCGATCTCATCATCGTCGACGCGCCACCCGCTGGGCACGCTGCGCCGTTCCTCCGATCGGCCACCGGCCTGTCCGATGTCGTCAAGTCGGGGCCGGTGCTCGACCAGGCCCGCGAAGTCAGCGAGATGCTGGCCGATGCAGATCGGTGTACCGCGCTGCTCGTTGCTCTGCCTGAGGAGACCCCGATCACCGAGATGATCGGGTTGGCTGCCGAACTCGGTGATGATCTCGGCATTGCGCTCCTGCCGCTCGTGGTCAACGCGTGCTGGCCGGATCGTCTCGGCCTCGAGAAATCACCGGCCATGGCTGCCCGTTCGCACAAGGTCAAACTGAGCACGGCCGCCAAGGACGCACTGGAATCAGCAGCGTCGTTCGGGCGGAGCCGCCTCACTCAACAGCGGGAACAGATCCATCGCCTCGCCGCAGCGCGATCTGAGCCGATCATCACCCTGCCGCGTCTGGCGACCCCGCGGATCGGCCCGGCCGATCTCGATGTGCTCGCCGATGCGCTCGCGGGAGCGGTACCGATCGGGGCGACGGCGTGAATTCGCTTCATGCGGCCATCACCGAGTCGAAGCTGCTGATCACCTGCGGGCCCGGCGGCGTCGGCAAAACTACGACAGCCGCGGCGCTCGGCGTGGCTGCGGCACGTGCCGGCCGCCGCACCGTCGTGGTGACGGTCGACCCCGCACGACGTCTGGCCGATGCGCTCGGCTTGGGCGACGATGCTGCGACCGACGAACCTCACCGCGTCGAGGGGGTCACCAAACGCGCGACCGATGGGCAACTCTGGGCGCTGATGCTCGACGCCGAGCAAACCTTCGATCGACTGGTCCGCGACCAGTCGAGTACGAAGAAGCAGGCCGACGCGGTGCTCAACAATCCTGTGTACCAGGCGATCTCCGGATCACTTTCCGGTGCCCAGGAGTACATGGCGATCGAGCGGCTCCATCAGCTGCACACGAGCGGCGAGTGGGACCTGGTTATCGTCGACACGCCACCCAGCCGTCACGCCATCGATCTGCTCGAGGCCCCCGATCGGCTGGTCGGCTTCCTCAGTCATCCGGTGTACCGAACACTGACGGCCGGCCAGCGGGCGTTCGCCAAGATCACCGATACGGCGGCGTCGATGTTCCTGTGGGCTGTGAAGCGTCTGGCCGGCCCGCAGATCGTCGAGGACACGATCGGCTTCTTCCGCGCGCTGGCCAACATCGAAGGGGGATTGCGCAAACGGGCCAAAGAGGTGTCGGCGCTCCTGCGCGACGAGAGCACGGCTTTCATCGTCGTCTCGAGCCCTCGCTCTGAAGCCGTCGGGGAGGCCGAGCACCTGCTCGACGCGCTCACGACCAAAGGTTTCCCGTTCGCCGGGCTCGTCGTCAACCTGATTCACCCGATGCCCGAGCCGCTCGGCGCCGACGACCTGGCGGTGCTGGCCGACCTCGATGACGGCCCGCTGGCCGAGCAAGTCGCATGGCACGCCGAACTCACTGCACTGGCCACCGCCGAGCGAGCCGAACTCGTCGATCTCGAACGTCTCGCCGGCGGCGCGCCGATCGTCGAACTGCCATTGCTCGACGTCGACATCCACGACGTTCCCGGGCTCATCGACCTCTCGGCCCGGTTGGTCGACCCGAGCAGCCGACGCTGACCGGCGACGATCGAGTCGGGTACAGTCCGCGGCGATGTCCGCGCTGCACACACTCGTCGACGACCTGTTCTCCCGACCCGACTCGGAGGGGCGATCGCTCGCGCTCGTGATCCAACGGCGAGGCGAGGTGGTCGCCGAGCGGTACGGAATGCAGCCGGCCAACGACTTCGCTGCTGCGGTCGAGATCGATGCGGAATCGACGCTGATTTCGTGGAGCATGGCCAAGTCGATCACGCACGCTGCGGTCGGGATACTGGTCGCCGACGGTCTGCTCGACGTCGAAGCACCGGCGCCGGTGCCGGCGTGGGCGGGCACACCGAAGCAGGCCATCACCACGTTGCAGCTCCTCGAGATGCGGTCGGGTCTGCACTTCGTCGAGGACTACGTCGACGCCGTCAGTGGCGACGGGGAGGTCTCGAATTGCATCGAGATGCTGTTCGGGGAGAGCGGATCGAGCCATGCCGAGTACGCCGGCAGCCAACCCCTCGACCACGAGCCCGGCACGGTGTGGAACTACTCGTCGGGTTCGTCGAACATCGTGGCGCGCATCGTCGGCGACGTTGTGCACGGCGCGCCCGGCGGCGACCCGCACGAACGCGAATCCGAGATGCGGACGTTCTTGGCCGACCGGCTGTTCGGCCCCGCCGGCATGACCTCGGCCGAGCCGAAGTTCGACGGCGCCGGCGACTTCGTCGGATCGTCATACGTCTACGCCACGGCGCCCGACTTCGCTCGGTTCGGCGAGCTCTACCTGCACGACGGCGTGACCGACCTCGGCCGTGGTGGGCGCATCCTGCCCGCCGGGTGGGCCGCCCACGCCGCCCACCAGATCGCCACCGACCCCGAGTCGGGCTGCGGATACGGCCGACACTGGTGGTCGTGGCCGCAATTCCCTGGCAGCTTGGCGTGTCACGGGTACGAAGGGCAGTACATCGTCGTCGTGCCCCAGCACGAACTGGTTCTGGTGCATCTCGGCAAGACCGATGCTGTGGTGGCACCACAGCTCCGGCAACGCCTCGCGGCCATGCTGCAGTTGCTCAGCTGACGGGACTCGGCAGCGCCGACTGCGCCAGACCGTGCGGTGCGGGCCAGGCGTTCGACGTCATTGCCCGTCGACACCACATGTGGGCCAAGTACGTGGCCCCGCACACGATGATGACATCACCGATGCTGAAGACGTTCGCCAGGGGGTAGCCGGCAGGGATGGCGAAGATGTCGCCGAGGAAGGCGAGGTTGGCTGCGGTGTTCGTGTTCGAGTTCTCGAACGCCATCTCGCTGAGGTCAGGCAGACCGGCGCGTTGCCACGCCGACGGGCTGGCCGGCATCACCCCGCCGTTGGCGGCGATGGCCACCGCGTTGCACGCCGCACCGAAGCCGATGAGCAGCGCGCCGCGGACGTGGCGGTTGAGGACCAGAAAGGCGAACCCGGCGGTGTAGGTGCCGAGGTGGATGACCTCGCTCCAGACTTCGGGGATGCGTCGGGCGAAGAACTCGAACAGCAGGGTTTGCACGATGATGGCCGCCCACACCACCCAGAGGTGGCGGAGATCCAATTGGGCCAGCCGGCGCAACCGACCCCCGAACAGTGGAACCGTGGCGAAGCCGATGAGCGTGGCGACGACGACGATCATGCGCTGAGCGCCTCTGCGGCGATCGAAGCGGGCGCCACGCGTTGCCGCGCGGTCGACGGCGCGGTCGACGGCGCGCTGATCGTCAACGGTGCGGGATATTTCCAGTCGGTTGCGATGAGCGTCGCCATCGATTCGATCGGCCCGGGCTTGGACATCAGGAAGCCCTGAGCGATGTCACAGCCGTGGGCCTCGAGCACTCTCCACGTCTCGGCCCGTTCGACGCCTTCGGCGACCACGCCGAGGCCCAGCCGGTGCGCCATCTCGATGATCGAGGCGACGATCTGCTCGTCGGCATCCGACGTTTCGAGCGCCGTCGTGAAACTCCGGTCGATCTTGATGCGGTCGACGCGGATCTCGCGCAGCATGCCGAACGACGCATAGCCCGTGCCGAAGTCGTCGATCGCAATCGAGACGCCGGCGGAGCGGAGTTGGTCGAGCGTCACGGCGGTCCGTTCCGGCTCGTTCGCGACGGCGCTCTCGGTGATCTCGAGTTCGAGGCGGTGCGATGGGAAATCGGCCTCGGCGAGAATGGCGATGACGTCGTCGGCGAAGTGTCGGCTCTGCAGGTTGCGCGCCGAAACGTTCACCGCGACGCGGGTCGTATCGTCGAGCTGTCCGACATCGGCGACTGCCTGCCGGAGCACGAATTTGGTGAGTGGTTCGATCAGGTCGGTGTGCTCGGCGAGCCCGACGAACTCCGCCGGGCCCACTCGCCCGAGTCGAGCGTGATTCCAGCGCAGCAAGGCCTCGACAGCTTCGACGCGGCCGGTTGCCATCTCGATCTGCGGTTGGTATTCGACGAAGAACTCATCGCGCTCGAAGCCGTCGGCGATGTCGGCGAGGAGCGTGACGCGCCCGCGTTCTTTGCTGCTGCCGAACGCCTGATAGCACTCGACACCCGATCGATAGCGCTTGGCGCGATACATCGCCACGTCGGCCGCATGCATCAGCTCACTCGGGTCGGCACCATGGTCAGGGGTGAGCGCCACGCCGATGCTGGTGTTGATCGACAGCGGAAAGCCTTCGATGTTCATGGGTTCGTCGAACGCCTCGATGATCGAGTGCGCAAGGTTCATCGCGGTCGCTGCGTCGGTATGCGGCAGAAGAACGCCGAACTCGTCGCCACCGAGCCGAGCGACGACGGATCGATCGGGCAGCGTGTCGACCAATCGCTCGGAGAAGCGTTGGAGAACTGCGTCGCCCGTGCGGTGGCCGAGGCGGTCGTTGATCTCCTTGAATCGGTCGAGGTCGAGAATGAAGACGGCCCCCGGGGTCGTCCGTTCGCCGGTGACGAGGTATGAATCCAGTTCCTGCGTGAACGAGCGACGGTTCAAGAGTTGGGTCAGGGGATCGTGATCGGCCTCATGCGCACGACGCAACGCTTGGCGAGCGGTCTGGAAGACGAGATACGCAGTGGTGGCGAGCAGGGGCAGCATCAACAGGCTCGCTTCGAGGCTGACGACGAGCATCGGTGCGAGCGCAAGCATTGCGCCGTCGGCTGACATCGACAGCACCAGTCCCTGGCGCATCACCTTGAGGAACGATTGGCCCTCCAGGAAGCTCAGCAGGCGGCCGGTGACTGCACCATTCGTGAAGAAGACGACCGTGCCGCTGAGCACCATCGAGACGCCGACCTTCAGGGGGATTTCCCCGTTGTTGAAGAACGGGTCGTGAACGTCGAAGGCAGCGAGGGTGAGACTGCCCAGCGCCAGCGACAGGGTCACCTGTCCGACGTTGAAGAACAGTTTGCGGACCGGTCGCCGAGGGATGATCTCGGCGAGTCCTGTGGCGGCGGCCATCACGCCGATCGCTGCAGTCGGAGCGCCCAGCAGGAGGAGGGCGAACGCGAACGCCCAGCTGGGCGTGACCATGCCAGCGGCACCGAATCGCATCACCGAACTCGGCCGCGACTCGGTGAAGATCAGGAGCGCTGACAGTGCAACGAACAGCGACCAGTTGACGTCGCCGTGTTCGGAGCGCACTTCCAGCCACGCAACGAGGGCGGTGCAGGCAACCGCCGCGGCCGCGATCAATGCGATGTACACGTCGACGATGAGGGGCGCGGCACGTTCCGTCGACGGAGACACTTGTGGCGGGGAGTGGGTCATGGTGGCGTTTGCTGGTGCGGGGCGAGCGTGGTAGCGGTCCTGGCCGAACGTCGATGACGTTCGGCCAGGACCGCGGCGATCAATGTGATCAGTACCACTTCCAGGGGGCGCCGGTCGCTGCGATCAATGCAACGACCGTGCCGCCAACGGCGGCGGCGCGAAAGACCGGAGCCTTCATGCGCCACTTGATGGACCGAGTGTTCGTGGTCATAGGTGTCCCTTTCGTGTCCGTTGGAGCGGACGATGTTGAAACCGTTGGGATTCGGCTGCACCGGAGTGGTGCATTGACGATTTCGGCAACACGCCGTCACCACGTGACTCAAGACTTCGTCTCACTGCCGCGGGCCCCGTCACTCTTTGTCACTATTCGTGACAGTTTCGAGCGCCAGCGGTGCTCGAACCCGGCGCCATGTCTCATCAACGGTCGCCCGATCAGGTAGGAAGTGAGAGTGAATGTTGAGAGGGGACCTGCGGATTCGGGCGCCGACGACACGACCCACGAAATGGATCGTGGCGTGTTGCCCACGGGTCAGCTTCCAGCACTCCCGCACTTCGATGCGCAGATGAAGCCACGCATCCGACCGATCCGCTTCGGCCTCAAGATGGCCCTCTTCGCGCTGGTCCTGTGGTTCGGAATCGGGCTCTTGCCCAAGTTCATCGAGGCGGCGAGCGAACTGCGCAACGTGAACCCGATCCTGCTCGTCGCCGGATTCGTCCTCGAAATCGTCGCGCTCTACTGCTACTCGTTGTTGACGCGGGCCGCCCTTGGCGACGCAGCAGCGCCGTTGTCGGGAATGCGGATGTTTCGCATCCAGTTGTCGACCCGTGCCCTGACCAATGTGGTGCCGGGCGGGAATGCGGCGGGCTCGGCCCTCGGCTACCGGCTCCTGACGTTGTCGGGAATCAAGGGTCCCGATGCGGGCTTCGCACTCGCGACTGCAGGAATCGGCTCAGCAGTGGTGCTGAATCTGGTGTTCTGGCTCGGCCTGATCGTGTCGGTGCCCCGACGCGGGGTGAACCCGTTCTACGGGACGGCTGCGTTGATGGGCATCATCGTGATCGGCATCGCGGCGTTTCTCGTGATCGGCATCATGGAGGGACAGGGCCGCGCCGAAGGGATCGTCCGCTGGTTCGCTCGTCGCATGCGGATGGACGAGGACCGCCTCGTCGGCGTGCTGCACCAGATCGCCGAACGACTCGAGGAACTCATCAGTGATCGCGCGCTGCTCAAACGAGTGGTGATCTTCGCGCTGCTCAACTGGTTGATCGATGCAGCTGCGCTCTGGGTGTTCCTCCGAGCATTCGGCGGGTCGCTCGACCTGGACGCCTTGATCGTGGCGTTCGGGCTGGCGAATCTCCTGGCGGCGGTGCCGATCACACCGGGAGGAATCGGCTACGTCGATGCAACGTACGTGTTCACCCTCGTCGGCTTCGGGCTGACCGAGAACACGGCCACGCTCGGCGTCGCCGCGTACCGCTTCGCCCAATTCTTCTTTCCGATCTTCCTCGGCGGCGTGGCCTACGCCTCGCTGCGCGTCGGGCCCTGGAAGATCGAGAAGCGCGATCGCCTCGGACGCCTCCGTGAGCTGGCTCGCTCCGAAGCAGCGATGGGAGAGTCGAAGATCGACTTCGCGTTGCGCTGGGGGCGCCGGAACAGCGTGGTCGACCTCGTCGACGTGATTCGTGAATCGGATCTGGTCGACACGCCGCACGAGCGTCTCATTGGCCCCGAAGGCGACGCGGGAGATACGTTGCCCGTCCATGACGACATTTGAGCGCCCCTTCGGTCGGTACCTCGAGGACTTCACCCCCGGCGACATCTTCCGCCACTGGCCCGGCAAGACCATCACGGAATACGACGACCATCTGTTCTGCATGATCACGATGAACCACCACCCGTTGCACACCAACGACTGGTTTGCGGCCGAATCGGTGCAGGGGCGCAACGTCGTGGTCGGCAACCTCGTCTACAGCCTCGTGCTCGGCATGAGCGTTCCCGATGTGAGCGGTGCCGCCATCGCCAACCTCGAAGTCGAGACCCTGCAGCACAAGTTCCCCACGTTCCACGGCGACACGATCCACGCCGAGACGCGCGTCCTCGAGGTGAAGGAGTCATCGTCGAAGCCGGATCGGGGCATCGTCGCCGTCGAGACCAAGGGCTTCAATCAAGACGGTCAGGAAGTCTGCTATTTCAAGCGCAAGGTCCTGATCTGGAAGCGCGACTCAGCGCCCGATCGGGCGCGACCGTACGACGGCGTCGATGTCTGGGCCGACTGAGGACGCCGACAGGGCGTGAGCATCGACGCCGGTGCCGTGCTCGCATGGGGCGCCGCGTCGATGCGCGATCTTCCCTGGCGAGCCGAGCGCGACCCGTGGCGGATCCTCGTCGCCGAGGTGATGCTGCAACAGACTCAGGTCGATCGCGTGATGCCGAAATGGCTGGCATTCCTCGACGCGTTTCCGACACCTGGCGCGTGCGCGGAGGCCTCGCTCGGTGACGTGCTGCGCCACTGGCAGGGGCTCGGCTATCCGCGACGCGCCCGCAATTTGTGGACCGCCGCGGATGTCGTCGTCGAACGCCACGGAGGTGCACTGCCCGACGACCTCGATGCCTTGCTCGCCTTGCCCGGGGTCGGGCCGTACACCGCGCGGGCCGTGCTGGCATTTGCCTTCGAGCGCGACGTTGCCGTGGTCGACACGAACATCGCCCGGATTCTGGCGCGGACGGCAGGGGAGCGGCTGACGCCGAAGCAAGCGCAGCAGCGAGCCGATGCTGCGGTGCCGGTCGGTGACGGATGGACATGGAACCAGGTGATCATGGATCTCGGTGCCACCGTGTGCCGGCCGGTGGCCCAGTGCGGGGGGTGTCCCCTGCGCTCTTCGTGCGCCTGGTCGATCGCAGGGCGGCCCGACCCTGATCCGGCGATAGGTTCCGCCGGGGTCAGCGGCAAGCAGGCTCGCTTCGAGGGCAGTGACCGCCAGGCGCGAGGCAAGGTGATGGCATCGCTTGCGCAGGGTCGACGCTCGGCCGCCGACTTCGATGCCGCCATCGTCGCCAGCCTCGTGACCGACGGCCTGATCGAGCGCAGCGGCAGCACCATCGCACTGCCCGGCTGACACCCCCACACAATTCTCGGCCCCGCTCCGTCTCACCTGGTGATACGGAGCGGGGCCGAGAACGTGACATCAGGGGAGGCGCAGAGCAACAGCGCGCGAGACGAGTTGTGACACGAATTGCGAGGCGGATGCGCTGCCGACCTAACGTCGAGCGTGATGCGCCCCGCCAAAGACTTCTTTCGTCCGCTCGCCGTCGGCGCTCCCGAGCCCGTCCGCGAGATTCCGTTCCCGCCGAGCCGAATGATCCACTTCTTCCCGGCGGCGAACGACAAGATGCGCTCGAAGGTGCCCCAGATCGCACCGACCGTCGACATCCTGCTCGCCAACCTCGAAGACGGCGTTCCGGCAGACCAGAAGGAGGCGGCACGCGCCGGCCTCGTCGAAGTCGCCACGAGTCCGACGTTCGAGAACGACTTCGGCTCGACGCAGTTCTGGACGCGCGTGAACAGCCTCGATTCGCCATGGGGTCTCGACGACCTGACCGCGGCAGTGCTCGAAGCCGGCAATGCGCTCGACGTCATCATGATTCCGAAGGTCGAAGGGCCCGAAGACATCCACTACGTCGATCGACTGCTGGCGCAGCTGGAGGCCAAGGCAGGCCTGACCACGCCGTTGCTCGTCCACGCCATTCTCGAAACAGCGCGAGGAGTAGCGAACGTCGAGGAGATCTGCGCCGCCTCGCCGCGGATGCAGGGTCTGTCACTCGGCCCGGCCGACCTGGCCGCGAACCGCCGCATGAAGACCACCCGCGTCGGCGGCGGGCACCCCGGATACCTCGTGCGCAACGACGCACCCGTCGGATCCGACGGTGTCGCCGACATCGGCGCCGACCGAACGACCCACCAGCAAGATCTCTGGCACTACACGATTGCGCGGATGGTCGACGCCTGCGTCACCCACGGAATCCTCCCGTTCTACGGGCCCTTTGGCGACATCACGGACACCGTTGCCTGCGAAGACCAGTTCCGCAACGCCTACCTGCTGGGCTGCGTTGGGGCGTGGAGCTTGCATCCGGTGCAGATCGACATCGCCAAGAAGGTGTTCAGCCCCGATCCAGCCGACGTGGCGCATGCGCAACGAGTGATCGCGGCAATGGGGGACGGCACCGGCGCCCTGATGCTCGACGGCAAGATGGAAGACGACGCATCCGTGAAGCAGTGTCGCGTCGTCGTCGAACTCGCCAAGGCTCTGTCGGCGAGCGACCCCGACCTTGCGGCCAGCTACGGCTTCTGACGCCGCTCCTCCACGACAACGAAAGCTGGCCCGACATGGCGAACACGACAGTTGATGACATTCGGCCCCGACGCTCGGTGCTCTACATGCCCGCCGCGAACGAGCGGGCGCTCGAGAAGGCCAAGTCGATTCCTGCCGACGGGATCATCTTCGATCTCGAAGACGCAGTCGCCCCCGACGCGAAGCCCCTGGCCCGTGCACAAGCGGTGGCTGCCGTCGGGTCGGGGGAGTACGGCACCCGCGAACTCACGATCCGATGCAACGGCCTCGACACCGAATGGGGCGCCGACGACATCGCCGCAGCGGGCGCGGCAGGCCCCGCAGCAGTCGTGATTCCCAAGGTCGACACCGTGGAGCAGGTCGACGCTGTCGCGGCTCTGCTCGACGCATCGGGTGCGCCTGCCGGCACGAAGATCTGGCCGATGATCGAAACTCCGACGGCAATGTTCAACGTCCGCTCGATCGCGGCCCATCCCCGCGTCGCAGTGCTGGTCATGGGGACCAACGACCTGGCCAAGGAACTGCGGTCGCCGATCGTGCCGGGACGCCACTCGCTGGTGCCGCACCTCGCCACGGCGCTCCTCGCCGCGCGGGAGGCCGGCAAGGCGATTCTCGATGGTGTGTACAACGATGTGCAGAACGCGCCAGGTTTCCAAGCCGAATGTCGCCAGGGCATGGAAATGGGTTTCGACGGCAAGACGCTGATCCACCCCAGCCAGGTCGAGCCGGCCAATGACATGTGGGCGCCGAGCGCAGACGAGATCGACTACTCCGAACGGGTGATTGCGGCATTCGACGAGGCTGTTGCCGACGGTCGAGGCGTCGTCACCGTCGACGGTCGGATGATCGAGAACCTCCACGTCGACAACGCTCGACGCGTGCTCGCGGTCGCCGATGCGATCAGCGGCTTGTCGGCTTCGGGGACCTAGGACGCCCCGCTGCCCGAGAGCACCACGATCACGGTCTTCCAGCAGATCCGGATGTCGTGTGACAGCGACCAGTTGTCGACGTAGTAGAGGTCCATTCGCTTGTATCGCTCGAATGACGAATTGGAGCGACCGGACACCTGCCACATCCCGGTGAGACCCGGGAGCACCCGCAACCGTTCGCGCACGACGTCATCCCACTGACGAACCTCGTCGGGCAACGCTGGCCGCGGTCCGACCATGCTCATCGTGCCGCGGAGCACGCAGATCAGCTGCGGAAGTTCGTCGATCGACAGCTTGCGCAGGATCCGACCAACTGGCGTGATGCGCGGGTCGTGCGTGATCTTGAAGAGGGGACCGTCGACCTCGTTCAGGTCGGCCAGTTCGGCTTTGCGCTCCTCGGCGTCGATGACCATCGTGCGGAGCTTCAAGATACTGAAGACTTCGCCGTCCTTGCCGACCCGGATCTGCTTGAACACGACGGGACCCGGCGAGGTCAACTTGATCAGTGCCATCGCCCCGAGCGTGATCGGCAGCGTGAGGATCAGGATCAAGGATGCAATGGCAACGTCGAAGATGCGTTTGGCGAGGGCATGCCAGCCATCGCGAACAACCGGCTCGATGTAGATCATTGTTCGCCCATCGAGTTGCTGCGGACGGAGCCGCGTCACATCGATGTCGCGCAGCGTTGACGACAGCGCGACGTGATAGCCGCTGTCGGTCAGCCGACGAGCGAGGACGTTGACGTCGCGGGCCTCGATCGAGGCGAGCGACACGACCACGCCGCACGCATCTTGTGCCTCCAGGATGTCCTCGAGATCTTCGATCGGGCCGAGGACCCGGACCCCACCGCGGACGCCGATGTCGTCGGCACCGACAAAGCCGGCGACCTCGTAGCCGAGATCGGGATTGCGTTGGTACGAGTGCAACAGGCCGACCGCATGACCGTCGGTGCCGACGATGACGATGCGGCGCAGAATGCGGCGTTGGGAGCGCAGCCGCTCGAACAGCGCCCGGGCGATCCGCCGCTCGACGAGCAGCGACACCGCGATCCCGGACGTAACCAGCACGACCCAGAGTCGGGAGAGGTCCTTGTACTGTGCCAAGAAGGCGACGAGCACGAGCGCACTGGCCGCGACAGCCACAGCGTTCAACACGTTGCGAGCCTCCCGCGCCGGCCGGTCGTTGGCGCGGGCCTGATACAGCCGGTTGCACGCCGCACCCAGGCAAAACCCGGGCACCAACGTCAAGCTGAGCGCGATGTGGTTGAGCACCACGAATCCAGGTACCGGCTTGAGCGCGGCTTGCAGCACGAAGGCCATCATGATGCCGAACCACACCGCTACTGCGTCTGCCAACATCAGCCGCCGCTTGAGCGTGCTCGGCCGAATCTGCATCGGGGGGGATCCCCCACTCGCGATGCCACGATCAGTACTCTGATCTTCGTTAGCTACTTTGGGGTAGCCAATACCCGTAATCGCCTGTGCCACGAAACCGCCCTCCAACCAATCATCGACCGGTTTCCCTCCCGGATCCCGTTCCCACTTCCTATCAGTGTGGCGATGCGCCGTGCCGGGAATTTCCCGCCGCAAACGCATCGACACTGTCAGGTCGTGGTGCCTGGAATCAGCATGCCACTCGACCGTGGCGCGTGCAAGCGTGTTTTGCCTCAAGAGGTGGCACCGCGCGTCACGCTGTGTGGATTCACGGTTCGCGCAGCGTCGACGTGATCAATGACACAGCAAACGCGCTGTCAGACCACAGCTCGACAGTCGTCGGAGTGGTCTCGTGCTCGAGCGAGGGTGTCGCCATGGGGGCAGATTTACGTCGCTGACGGACGATCGCTACCCTGGCGGACGTGACATACCCGGACGCGCCCGACGTGCCGCCCGACGCGCGAGATGGTGCGCCGTTCCGTCGACGTCAGCGTCGTGGTTCCGACGTTCAATCGGCGTGAGCGGCTGCGGCGAGTCCTCGCTGCGCTCGACGCGCAGCGCACGACCTCACACGATGGCACGGACTTCGATTTCGAAGTCGTCGTCGTGTCGGACGGAAGCACCGACGGAACCGCCGAGGTGATGGCGGCGTACACCGCCGACCACCCCGTTCGGTTCATCGAGCAGGACAACGCAGGGCCTGCGGCGGCTCGAAATGCCGGCGTCGCGGCCAGTCGTGGCGACCTCGTCGTGTTCATCGACGATGACGTGATTCCCGAGCCTGGGTGTCTGGCAGCGCACGTCGCACGACACGGCGCCAACCGTGGACTCGTGGTGATCGGTCCGATGTTGACGCCGACCGACGTGCCGCTCAGCCCGTGGGTTGCCTGGGAGCAGTTTCAGCTCGAAAAGCAGTACCGCAGATTCGACGAGTCGCCGACTGCTCATCATCGCCAGTTCTATACGGGCAATGCGTCAGTGGCGCGCGCCGCGTTCGAACGAGTCGGCGGCTTCGACACCTCGTTTCGCCGCGCCGAAGATGTGGAGCTGGCGCATCGCCTCCATCTCGACGGATTGTCCTTCGTTTTCGAGCCAGAAGCACAGGCGTATCACCACGCAGAGCGGTCGCTGGAATCGTGGGCGCAAATGGCCTACGACTACGGACGCAACGACATCCGCTTCGCAGAATCCGGTCAGCCCGACATCCTGGTTCAGATCCGGGGCTTCTTCTCGGAGCGCCACGCCCTGCTGCGCCATTTCATTCGCCTGCTCCTACGACGTCCGCGCTGCTCATCGGCGGTTCGCCGACTGCTTGCCGCACTCGTTCGAACTGCGGAACGGACCGGCTCGTCGAGAATCGCTCGGCCGGTTCTGAGCGTGTTGTACGGCGTGAACTACTACCGCGGCGTTGCCGACGGTCTCGGCTCGGCCCGAGCGGCGCTCGACCTCCTCGACGGCGTGTCGTCGACGGAGCGCCTCGCCGTGTGGTTCGTCCTGGAACAAACGCTCGGTCACGTAACGCACGGCAAGAACCTCAGCGCACTCCTGCCGACCATCGGCGACATCGAGCCGGTTTTCGTGCGCGTCGAGCCGACGCTCACAGGCCGTTGGAGTCGTCTGCCCGGGTGGACGAATTGGACGGTGCGCGCCGGGGTTCGGGCGCGCCGGTCGCTGCGGGAACTCGACAGGAGCGGATGGGTCAAGCGTCCGCACGCGTTGTTCGTCCATTCGCAGGTGCCGGCGGTGCTCTTGGGGCGATGGATGCGCACGCCGACCGTCGTCTCGCTCGACGCGACTCCGATGCAGTACGACTCGCTCGGTGAGTTCTACAACCACGACACCGGATCGGCCCTCGGAGAACGCTTGAAGTACTCCGCCAACCGGCGCTGTTTCGGACGCGCTCGACACCTCGTCACCTGGTCGCAGTGGGCAAAGCAGGGTCTGGTCGACGAGTACGACGTCGATCCGGACAAGATCACGGTGATCGCTCCGGGCGTCGACATCGAGCAGTGGGCGCGACCCACAGAGGCGAGTCGATCGAACGGTCCGCTGCGCGTGTTGTTCGTCGGCGGAGACCTGGAGCGCAAGGGCGGACACCTGTTGCTCCGCGCGGCGCAACGACTGCGTGCCGACGCCGACGTCCCTGAGTTCGAAGTGCACCTGGTGACGACGGCCGACACAAGTGGGGACGACGGCGTCGTGGTGCACCGCAACCTGACGGCCAACAGTCCGCAGCTGATCGAGCAATATCACCTCGCCGATGTCTTCTGTCTTCCCACGCTGGGTGACTGTTTGCCGATGGTCCTCGCCGAAGCCGGCGCAGCCGGACTGCCGCTGATCTCGACCGATGTCGGCGCGATCAGCGAGGTGGTGCGCGACGGTGTGACCGGACGACTGGTGCCACCGAACGATCTGGATGCACTCACCGCGGCCCTCCGATCGTTGCTCGTGGACGCCGCCTTGCGCGACCGATGCGGCCGCGCGGCGCGCACCGTCGTCGAGCAGTCCCATGATGCGCGCAAGAACGCTGACACGATCGTGGCGGTTCTGCGGGCCGTCGTCGCCGGCGACGCCTGATGCTGATCGACGCCGCATCACTCCCGACCGACACCAAGATTCGCGGCGACGTCTGCATCATCGGCGCGGGACCGGCTGGCCTGACCTTGGCCCACAACCTGCGCGGTCGCGGTCGCCGCATCATCGTGCTCGAACGCGGTGGCGGGCCGGGCCGACCGCAGGGTGTCGGCCCCAGCGAAACCGCGATCAGTGAGGATTCGGACTTCGCCGCGCCACCCGGGATTCCATGGCGCGGCGGTGGCGGAGCGAACGAGTGGATCGTCCGGTTGCCATGGCACGCGCGGGGTGTGCGCATGGTGCCCTTGATGCCGATCGACCTCGAACGTCGTTCGTGGGTACCACACAGCGGATGGCCGATCTCGTGGGATCATCTCGAGCCGTATCTCCGTCGCGCGCACGCCGATCTCGGTCTGGGGGAGTGGGGCTACGGCGTCGGTGATTGGGAGGAGCCGGGGCTCCGCCGCCTCGACCTCGAATCCTGCGGGCTCACCACCGCGATGGAGCGATTTCCCCGATCAGCGGTGTTCACGAACGACGTCTGGAACGAACTGACGGCGGCGGCCGATGTCGACGTGGTCATCAACGCTCCTGTTGGCTCGGTAGAAGGGTCGACGGACCGCGTCGACCGCGTCGAGATCGACGCGGGCTCGCCCGCCCGAATCACCGCAACGGCCACGACGTACGTGATCGCCGGTGGCGGCGTCGCGAACCCCCGACTGTTGCTCGCCGCCCGCAACGGGGAGGGAATCGGAGCGAAGGGCGAGGCGGTCGGTCGGTACTACACCGATCATCTGCGCTTCATCTCGGGAACGCTGACGCCGACCGATCCGGGACTGTTCGCGAGGGCCGGGCTGTACGACATCAGGTCGACTCCCCGCGGTGTCGCGATGGGCAAGGTGGTTCCGACCGAGGCGCTGCAACACGAGCGAGAGATCCTCAACAGCGCGGCGATGCTGCTCCCGCGGCCGACCCTCGCCGTCCAACAGTCAGTCGACGCCGTACGGTCTCTGGTCGGAGCCCTCCGGGCGCGTCGGCGGCCGGTGTCCTGGCCTGATCCGAGTGATCTTGTCAGGGTGGCCCGCTACGTCGGAGGCTCGGCCCCACAGATGGCGTTGCGTCAACGCCGGTTTCCTCCCCGAACCGACGCGGGGTGGGCGTCGATGTCGGGCAATGCGCATCGCTATTCGTCGTTCGCGGTCGAACATCAAGTCGAGCAGATTCCAAATCCAGCAAATGGGTTCACATTGAGCGGCGGGCGGGACCGGAACGGTCGTTTGATGACCGACCTCGCGTGGCGGTGGGACGCCGCAGAACTCGCCAGCATCCGATCCACCCAACGTCTCTTCGTCGAGGCGATGGAATCGGCTGGCGTGGGGCGGTTCGATCCGACCGAGTGGGACGACGCTCCGACACTGACCACTCCGGGTGGTGCATTCCATCCGACCGGATCGACGCGCATGAGCGCAACACCGGCGGGCGGGGTCGTCGATCTCGACGCCCGGGTCCATGGAGTCGACAATCTGTACGTCGCGGGGAGTTCGGTGTTTCCAACGGGCGGCTACGCCAACCCGACGCTCACCCTGCTCGCCCTCACGATCCGCCTCGCCGACCACATCAATGGGCGCATGGGCGCGGGCTCGACACCCGGCTGAGCGAGGTCACACCGCGTCGACGATGATGTCGACGATTCGTGCGGCGTTCGTACGGCCGTCGAATGCAGCGAGCGCACGACGACGCGCTGCGTGCCCCATCTGCCGACATCGGTCACGATCGTCGACGAGCTGCTGCAGCGCGGCGGTGAGCGCGTCGACGTCGTCAGGCTTGACCACCAAGCCAGTTGTTCCGTCGGTGACCATTTCCGCCATGCCGCCGACATCGGTGACGATGCAGGCGAGCCCTGCCGCGCACGCCTCGACCACCACGTTGGGAAACGCTTCGGCGCGACTTGCCAGCACGAACACGTCGGCCTGATGGAACAGTGCGATGAGTTCCGGTGTGTTGGCGTGGAGACCGGTGTGCACGTGCACGCCAGGGCGTTGCTCCACGATTTCTCGTGTCACGACGTGCAGTTCGGCCGTACCAGGTTCGAGTCGTTCGAACGCCTGCAGCAACGTGTCGCCCCCCTTGCGGACGAAGTGGCCACCGACGAACAGCATCCGCAGCGGCCGGTCATCGCCCGGAACCTGCTCGGGGGGCGCCCACGCGTCGAGGTCGATCCCCGTCGGTACGACGATGACACGCGTCGGGTCGACTCCGTAGTCGTCGACGAAGGACCGTTTGGCCCACTCCGACATCGGCAACACGGCCGTCGCACGGCGCAGCGCGGCGACGTTGGCTCGATGCTTCAGCCACCGCAATGGAGCGGGCTCGCGACTCGTCGCGTCGTAGTGGTCTGCCATGGCGTCGAAGAGCTTCGGTGTGTCGTCGGCGATGATCACGAAGGGAACGCGGCGGGCCAGGCGTCCGCCGAGCGCTGCGGGAACCTGCGTCAGGTACAGGCAGGCGTGCGGGTCGGTGCGACGAACCGCGCTGCGTACCTGGGCCCGACCGCGCAGCGAGCCGCGCACGCCGGGCGGGAGAAAGCGCAGTCGTTCGATGAATCCTCCGGACTGCACGTAGGTGATCGGTACCCACGTCGGGGTGATTCGCTCGTCGGCGTCGACGAAACGCTGCAGATTGTCGCTGTAGGTCTTCAGCCCGACGTGCTGCTCGGTCATCAGCGTCACACGGATCGGTCCGGGTGGTCGGCTCGCTGCGTCGTCGGCAGCGGGAGCGAACAGCAGACCCGGTGACGTGACGATCGGCCGACGCAGCCCCTTCCAGAACCCCTTGGCGAGATACGTCGCGCGACCCAGCACCGGCGGCTTGCGACCGTGCGCCAGGTCGATGACCGCGGTGCGGACCACCAGTCGGTAGACGACACCCGAGAAGAATCGGCTGATCGCAACCGGGTGACGCCGGATCAGCTTGCCGCTCATCGCCCCGATGCCGAGCATGGCGCCTCGGGTGAGTTCACGGAACTCGTCGTGCGAACGATGCCCGTAGTGATCGACTCGGGCGTCGGTGACTCTGACGATCTCGTGGCCGGCCAGCAGCGTCCGCAGGGTCATGTCGGTGTCTTCGGCGTTGCGCAGTGCGGTCCCCGGTCCGAGTTCGTGATCGAAGCCTCCCAGCCCGATCAGAACGGATCGTCGCATTGCCATCGATGCGCCGATGCCGACGTTGACGCCGTCGGTGTTCTTCCATGACCAGATCGATCGCACGACGAAGCCCGATTCCGCCACGCTCTCGGGCGCATAGCCGTCGGCGTCGGCGTCGTTGGGGGTGAGGACGTCTCCGAACACGATGGCTGCATTCGGATGTGCTGCGAAGGCCCGCAGGTTGGCTGCAACCCAGTCCGGATCGACCACGCAGTCGTCATCGGTGTTCAGGACGAACTCGGTGCGCGCTTCGTGCAGCGCGAGCGTGCGTGACCGGGCAACGCCGGTTGCGGACGACCTGAGGTATCGCACTCGATCATCGGACAGGAAGGGAGCGACGGCGAGCTCGGTCTCGTCGCCAGCACTCTGGTCGATGATCAAGATGTCGAAGTCGGACTCGGTGCTGGCGATCACGCTCTCCATCGTCGCGGTGATCTTGGCCCCCCGATCGCGTGTGCAGATGACCACCGTTGCTGGCGGCGCGCTCCTGGTCTCGCTCATGTCCGATCCTCCCGATCGTCGCTGATGCGTCGAACCGTAGCTTGGTCGGCCCCTGATGTTTCCGTCTTTGCGGCTCGGGTGGCGCTACGATCGAGCCTGGTGAGGGGCACGAAAAATCGTGATGCGGCGGTCAACCACGTTGTGGCCGAAGCGTTCGCTCGTTTCCGCCACGACGTCGCCCGATGGGTGATTCCCCAAGAGGTCGCGCCGCTCGACCACCTCTCGTTCATCACTGTCTGCAAGCTGGTCTACCGCCATCCACCGCTGCGGGCCATGGCGTGGTTCCGTCTCGGAACCGTGATGCAGCGCCTCGGCGTACCCGGCGTGCCCGGATGGACCCAACGTCGAATCCTGCGCCTGTATGGCCTCGAACTTCTGCCGAGCGCCGACATCGGCGGTGGCCTCTACATCGCCCACCCGGTCGGTTGTGTGCTCGTTGCCGAACGAATCGGTCGCGACGTCACCGTGATCGGTCAGGCCACGTTCGGGACGCGCACCGACAATCGTTGGCCGGTCATCGGTGACCGAGCCTTCGTCGGCGTGGGAGCGCGGGTGCTCGGAGGAATCACCGTCGGCGAGGACGCCCACATCGGCGCCAACGCAGTGGTCGTGCGCGACGTCCCGGCCGGATCGACGGTCGTGGGCATTCCCGCCCGAGAGGTCCGGTCGGCCAGCAACCTGCGAGCAGGCGAGCAATGAGCAAGCGGATTCGGATCTCGGAACTGCGTCGAGTCGTGGCCGAGGAGCTGTACCCGCCACACGTCAACCACCGGCTCCTTCTGGCGCAACAAGTCATCGCGCTCCTTCCGCATGGCATGTTTCCCCGGGTCCGCACGGCGCTGTATCGGCTGGGAGGTGTCGAGATCGGTCACGGGTCCGTCATCGTCGGCAAACTCCGACTCTGGGGGTCGGGTCAGCTCCGCATCGGCGACAACTCGACGATCAATCCACCGTGCGCCATCTGTCTCGATGCCGACGTGACGATCGGAGACGGCGTCCTCATCGGGCACGACACGATCTTGGCAACCGGCTCGCACGAGATCGGACCGCCCGCCGCACGAGGCGGAGCGCTCGTGCCGCAGTCGATCGTCGTCGAAGACGGTGTCTGGGTGGGCGCCGGGGTGCTGGTGCTGCCCGGGGTCACCCTCGGCTCCGGTTGTGTGGTCGCCGGCGGTTCGCTGGTCAAAGACGACGTGCCTGCCAACGTGATCGTCGCCGGAGTGCCGGCAAAGGTGATTCGCCCGCTCTGACGACCGTCGTCCTGCTCGGATCAGGTGGCGAGGTGGCGTTCGACCAGATCGGCGATGCTGCCGATGCTCGACATCTGCTGCATGTCGTCGGGGTCGAGTTCGATCGAGTACTCGTCTTCGAGTGCCACCATGAGGTTGAGCTGGGCAAAGGAGTCCCAGGTCTCGATGTCGTTGGCGGTCGAGGTCGGCGTCACCTCGACCGGCTCGACGCCGAAGACGCCCGCCGCAATGCTGCAGATTCGATCAGCGATCGTGTCGTTCATGTCGTGATCTCCTCGTGGTCGACGAGGCAGGTTATCCAGGCGGGCACGGCGACGGCATCGGGTGACGCAGCGACACGCCAGGTAGTGGTGGTGGTGGAGATGGTGACGGTGGCCTCGTCGGTGGTGCCGGCCGGTTCGAAGCCATGCGACGCGTAGAACGAGGCGGCCGGAACGTTTTTCGCCGTCGGGGTGAATCGGCCGACGACCTGCTCGCAGCCGGCTGCGACCGCAGCATCGACGATGGTCGCCAGCATTGCCGTTTCGACGCCGCGCCCGATCACGCGACAGCTGAGGAGCAGGGTGTCGATCACCGCAGTCGCTCCGTCGGTTCGAACGATGGCGGTACCGATCAGACCGTGATCGCCGAAACGGTCGGCGGCGCGGACAGCCAACACGTCGATGGAGTCGTCGGCGCCGAACCGCTCGATGTCGGCCTCGGTGTACCGGAGGGTGGTCAGATTGAACTGGTTCGTCTTCTGGGTGAGCTGAGCAATCCGATGAACGTCGCCGGGTGCCATGGGCGCGATCGACACCACGGTCTCGAGGGCATGTAGATAGTCGTCAAGCGATGTCGACGAGGCCTCCTGCCGTTGGCGCGTCTGTTGCTGTTCGTACATTTCGGCCCGCACGCGGTCTTCGTCGCTCAGCGCCGTTCGTTCGAACCGCGGATGCCGCGCGATCGGGTCGTGCGACGGGGTCGGCGGCGTGCGAAGCTCGATCACGGTGACCTCGGGGAGGAGGCGTCGCATCTGGTCGCACTCGGCCGCGCTGTCGTCGAGGAATGCCAACGAGTCGATCCCGATGTTCAGTTCGGCTGCGATCGAACGAAGGTTGTCGGCTTTCGGTTCCCAGTTCGCGCGGACTGCCGAGAAGTGCTCGGGTCGCACGATCATGTGGGGATGGCGCTCGATCGCGTCCATGGCGTCGTCGTGGTTGTTCTTGCTGGCAATTGCCAGCAGCACGCCGCGCGACCGGAGGTCGAGCAAGGAACGCTGGAGCGCCATGTAGCCGGCGCCGACCGCCGAGTCGGGTCCGAGCACGATGCCGTCGATGCCATCTTCGCCGATGACGCCACCCCACAGTGTGTTGTCGAGATCGACGACGAGCGCTTTCGAGACGTGCCCGCTGATCGGCACGATGAGGCGCATCAGTTCGTCGACGAGCACGGGCATCGCCTCGGGACGAATGGGCATCTTCATCGACACCCACTTGCGATCGTCATGCCAGTTGCGACGACCCACCTCGCTCACGACTGCATCGATGTCGAGGAGGTGCACGCCAGCCGTCGCGTCGACGAGGTCGGCGATCCGACCGTTGAGCTCATCGAACGTCCGGGCCTGCCCGGGGCGACTGATCCGATCGGCGATGCCGAGCGAGCGCCGTCCGGGCGTTTCGAGGCTGTGGACGATCAAGTGCGCCGAACTGGATGCGCGGAAGGTTCGGACCATCGCCGTGAATTCGGCGCTGACACGGTCGATCGCCTGATCGACCTGGGCGGCCGACAGGTCGGAGAACGATGCCCACAGGTCAGGAGCGATGTCGCGAGCCTGCACCGCGAGCACCACGATGTCCGGTGCCGCCGGACCATAGATCGCACTGGAGGGATCGAGGAGATCTTGCGCGTAGGTCCCGAAGCCGCCGACGTCGACGGTCAGATCGAGTCCGTGAAGTGCGCCTGCGGCCCGGAGAATCGGCTGGACGGGCTCGATGGTGAACGAGCGGAGCAACGTGATCGACAGCGGCCGGAGTGGCGCAAGTGCCGCCCGATGTTGGTTGACGAACGCCGCGCTCGCAGCACCTGGACGAAGGTCCCAGAGCCGCTCCAAGAGCGGCCGAGTCGCCGTCGCGTCGTCGACACCCGCCTCGATCCGATCACGAATGGACTGAGGGTCGTCTTGCGCCGCGGCCACGCCCGAGATGGTATCGGCGCGGTCTGGGCTCATGCGGCGTGGGCGAACGCAGGCGCGTCAGCCGGGCAATCGCGGGACGACGACCGAAGCCGGAACGCCGGCCACAACGGAATTGGGAGCGACATCGGCGTTCACCACGGCACCTGCGGACACGATGGCACCGCGGCCGACCGTGACGCCCGGAAGCAGGACGCTGCGGGCGCCGATCCACGCACCGTCGCCGATGGTCACGGGAGCGGTGGTCAGCTTCCCGGCGCGCCGTCGGGCTCGGCCGATGTGATGTGTCGACGTCATGATCAACACGTCCTGCCCGATGGCGACGCCATTGCCCAGTGCGATGTTGTCGTTGAGTTCGAAGTGGCACCCGACATTGATCCAACAATCGGCGCCGATCGACAAGCGGGATCGAATCGGCCCCGAACCCGACCACATCGGAGCCCGGGCGAACATCGTGGTCCGATCGATGTCCCAACCGCCGGCGCGCAAGAGTGCGCCGCGCACTCGGTAACCGCTGCTGTGAGGAACCGCGAGCGCGGCGAGCCGATTGAGCGACACAATCGGATGCAGTGTGCCGAACTCCTCCCGGAGCACGCGGACCAGATTGGCCACGAAGGGGCGCTCGTCGCCGGTCGTCGGTCCCACCGCCGCCACTGTACGACCGGGCTGCTTCGACGTCACCACGGACGACCCGGCCAGGCAAAGGCGTCGAAGGTCGACCAGAGACCGCTGACCGCATTGCTGATCGCCCGACAGACGTCGGCCGGGCGGCAGTTCGCCGATCGATTCGTGGCGGGTGCTTGGTTGGCCCAGATGCTGGCATCTCGAACGTGCCAGGGTCCGTCGAACCAGTCGTCGCCGCTGAAGGTGACGGTGGTCGTTCCGGCTGGGATCTCGACCCAGTATGAGGTGAAGTGGCCCTCCGGGGTCGGGTTCCCCGTGGCCTGCGGCGTGGCCGGCACCGCAGCGCTGTCGTCGAACCGGACGCGCAGATTGCCCCCGATGCCGGCGAAGCGGAGGTGGCCGCCCGGCGGGGCCGGTGCGCCGAAGTCGATCGCCGGTGATGCGGCGTCCGCGGTGCGTGACGTCGACGAAATGATGGTGAACGGCCGGGCGGGCGAGATCGACACGTTGTCCCAGTGCCACGTCGTCGGAAGACACTCATCAACGGGCGGGCGCGGGTTGTTCGCGATGTTGCAGTCCTTGGTCGGATTGTAGGAATGGTGCCCGAACTGGACGACTCCCTCGGTCCACGACAGCTCGGGGATGTCGGTGTCGACCCACCAGAAGTCGTAGTCGGGCATGCCGACCTTGAGGTGATCGGCCGAGATGCGAATCTCGAACGTGTCGCGCCGCTTCGCGTCCGGCGCCAGAAAGGTCTCGTAGCCCGTGAAGGTGTCGCCCGTGACGTACCGCTCTGGCCAGGTCCGGAAAGTCGACGGTCGTGAAGTCGTCGAAGATCTCGGCATGCATCTGGTTTTCTGTGCCGAGCCCGACCCGAATCGCCCGGCGCGGCGGGCCCGACAGATCTGCCGAGGCGTCGAGTTCGAGCGGGAGTTGCAACGCGTCGTCGTATGGCGTGATCCAGATGTCCCACCAGTCGCGCACCGATGTTCGTAGGGTCGAGACATCGACGGTGATGACCGCCTCACCGGCCGAGAAGTCGACCAGGTGATCGGGGGTCAGGTAGACGAGGCCGTACGCGTCACCCCGAATCGCGGTCATGATGTGGTCCTTGCAGACGAACACGGCGTCGGCGTACGACGTGACACGATGCGACGCCGCCGGGGGAGAGCAGTCGTGGCCGTGGGCGGCATCGACGGCGTCGAGCTGCTCCCAGGTCGCCGGGTCGCGGGAATGGACGGTCACGTCCCAATCGTCGGATCGGAAGGGCGTCGGTGCAGCGGGCGCCCCGTCGAACGTCTCGGTGAACGTGGTCGAGGTGGCGCGCTGGTCTGTCGGCAGCGCCGCAGCAGTCGTGTCGCCCGTTGCGCTGATGGCCAACGCAGCACAGATGCTCATTGCTGCCACCGACGTGGTCGGCCGGAAGCGACGAGCAGCAGACATCATCGGGGCTCGCTGTCGATGGTCGCCCATGACGTGTGCAGCCCGACCTTGGCCAGCAGGGTGCCGATCATTCGCCGTTCGACGTCGGTGATGACTCGGAAGGCAACGAGCGCCACGCCGTACACGGCTGCGCCGACCGCAATCGGCACGAGGAGGAATCGGTCGCGTAGTGGCCAGGCTGCGGCGAGCATGAGGCCGCCCGCCACCAGAGTCCGCCCCGCGCGCCACATCGTGGCCCGCTCCACGAGGTACGGCGCGACCTTCCAGAGGCCGACGACCACCATCATCGCCTCGGTGCCGACATACGCCAGCGCCCCACCGATCGCGCCGTTGGCATACGTGCGATCGGCCCACGGAACCAGCACGATGTCGAGCGGAATGGTCAGGAGTACGCCGACGAACATGACGGTGTTCCAGAACATCTGCCGCTCGGTCGCCATGGCCAGCGTGCCGAAGAGGATCGAACCGAACGTCAAGATGATGACCGGGCCGAGGACTGCCAGAACGTCACCGGTTTCGCGAAAATCCTCGCCGAGCAGGAGCGGCGCGAACTGTTGGGCGACCACCGTTGTGCCGAGCCCGATCGGAACGGCCACCACGAGGAGCGACCGGAAGGACCTCGTGACGAGTTCGGTCAGTTCGTCAGGGTCGTCGACGTACAACCTGCCGAGCGTGGGAAAGACGGCGCCCATCAAGATGGTGATGGGGAAGAGCAAGGTGCTGAACAACGTGTCGGCGGTGCCGTACCAGCCGAGCACTTCGTCGTCGACGAGGATGGCGATGACAACGGTGTCGATCTGCTGATAGATCGTGAGGATCGCGACGGCGACGAGGAACCCGGCGCTGGCGCCGAGAATCGCGGGCGCCATCGCCCGCCAGCCGCGGAACGACATCGTTGTCAACCGGCGGATGGCGCGGACGAGGATGAGCATCCCGACGAGATTGCCCACGGCGGCAACGACGACCACGCTCGTTGCGTCGCCGCCGAGCAGCAGCACGACGATCGCGGCGACCGTACCGATGACTCGAGATGCGACGTTCGCCGTCGCTGGAATCGACATCCGTTCGAGCCCGACGAAGGCGGCGGAGATCGTGTCGCTCACGGTGGCGAACAGGGTGACAAGGCCGAAGAGTCCCATGATCCACGCGAACTCGCGAGTCGACCCCGAGACGACGAGGAAGACGACGAATCCCGTCGCGGCGACGACGAAGACGATCGCACGGAGCACGAGGATCGGCCCGATCATCGCGATGGCGCGAGACCGATCGCGAGCGCAGGTCAAGGTGAGATGCTGCGATGTACCAAGCGTCATGAACACGCCTGCGATCAACCACAGTGAGAGGGCGAGTCGCAATTGACCGATGGCAACCGGCCCAAGGAATCGCGGTTGGACAATCGTCAATGCGAGCGCCAACGTCCAGGTGGCGAGCTGCGAGGCGAGCATGTGCGCGAGGTTCCGCGTCAACGACGACCGCTCCAGATCGTCGACTCGGTTCGTTGCGGTCGCGCTGAGTTCGGTCGATGCGTCGCGAGTGTCGCTCGCCGGAGGGGCGGCGTCTGCGTCCACGTGTCGGCTCCGATTCTGCTCGGTCATGCTGTTGTGCGCTGAGTCAGCACGACCAAGATTACTCGGAGCGAGCGACTCGGGGGCCGGAGTGAGCGACTCGGGCGCTGGGTCAGGTCCTGATCCAGCGTAGATCGGTGTCGAGTCGATGGGCATCGAGATGGCTGCGAACGGTCCGGAGTCGGTAGTAGCGGTCGCCCGACCAATCGGCGTCGGTCAGGCCTGCCGAGGTATAGGCCGCGTACATCTCGGCAATGCCGTCAGGGACGGTCCAGGTCGGGGCGTAACCCGGCAGCTGTCGTCTCGACCTTGGTGAAGTCGACTCGATAGTCGCGATTGTCGCCCGAGGCGTTGGTGGCGTATTCGACTTCGCAGTTCGGCACGATCGCCGCGACGAGGTCGGCGACTTGACGAATCTGGTAGTTCTCGCCGGTTCTGCCGACGTTGAACGCTTGATCGTGAATTGCCTCGCGGGGTGCGTCGAGCCCGGCGGCGAAGGCGTTGATGATGTCACGGATGTGGACCAGTGGCCGCCAGGCCGTTCCGTCACTCTGGAGCAGCACCTTGCCGGTCGTCACGGCGAAACCGACGAGGCTGTTGACCACGATGTCGGCCCGCAGGCGACGCGACGCGCCGTAGGCCGTGGCATTGCGGAAGTACACCGGCGAGAACGAGTCGTCGGCGAGTGCCGACACCGCTTGTTCGACACGAACCTTGGACTCACCGTAGGGCGTCACCGGGTTGAACGCCGCCGTCTCGTCGAGCAACTCGCCGCCGCCGGCGCCATACAGACTGCACGACGACGCGAACAGGAACCGCCCGACGCCAGCAGCCTTGGCGGCCTCGGCGAGACGCACGGACGCGTCGAGGTTGATGTCGTAGGTCAAGTTGGCGTTGATGTCGCCGAGCGGGTCGTTCGACAGCGCGGCCAGATGAAGGACCGCATCGAAGCCTTCGAGATCGCGCGGCGCGATGTCACGAATGTCGAGCCGCAGCTCGGGTACAGCGACGGGTGGCTGCGCGAAGTCACACTCGTCGTAGAAGCCGGTGTCGAGTCCGGTGACGTCGTGGCCCAGTGCCAACATCGTCGGGACCATTTCGGCGCCGATGTATCCGAGATGACCGGTGATCAGGATCCTCATGTCGTTTGCCCTTCAGTTCTTCCACAATTGCCACGGGGGCGAATCCCCGGCGGCAATCTCGTCGAGGAGGATCTTGTCCTTGAACGTGTCCATGTTCTGCCAGAAGCCGTCGTAGTTGACGGCGACCAACTTGCGCTGTTCCATCAGACGGTCGAACGGCTCGAGGACGAGTTCCTCGTTTGGGTTCATGACGTCGAAGATGCCGCGGCGGAATGCGAAGAACCCGGCGTTGATCCGCACGTCGGAGCGGCCGATGTGTTCGAGGCTTTGCACGTAGCCGTCTGCATCGGACCGCACGATGTGGAACGTGTGGGGCGCCGGGACGGCGAGGAACTGGGCGGTGAGGTCAGACGCAACGAAGTCGTCGACGAACTTCCCCAGGTCGAGATCCGAGAGGCCGTCGGCATAGTTCGCCAGAAAGAACTCGTCGTCGCCCAGGTACTTGCGAACCCGACGGAGGCGCTCGCCGATGTTCGACGATTGGCCCGTATCGGCGAACGTGATCTTCCAGTCCTCGATGTCGGTGCTCAGCAATTCGACGCGCTTGCCCCCATCGGACATGACGAAGTCGTTGATCTCACACTCGTTGTAGTTGAGGAAATACTCCTTGATCGCCTGCGCGCCATGCCCGAGGCACAAGATGAACTCGGTGTGCCCGAAATGGGCGTAGTACCGCATCAGGTGCCACATGATCGGCCGATTGCCGACATTGACCAGCGGTTTGGGAATTTGGTCGGAGTAGTCGCGCAGCCGCATTCCTTGGCCCCCACAGAACAAGACGACCTTCATGCACACCCTCCAGTGCTCAACGCGTTGCTTCGGCCAGTGACACCGTAGCCACACCGGTGGCGTCGATGCGGGGAGTTCCGGGGCTAGCCGGCGTTGGGGACCGGAGCAGGAACGCAGTTGTCGAGGGTCACCTTGAATGAGCCGAAGCCCTCATACGTCTCGATCATCGCACCGTCTTCTGGCGAGGTGAGTGAGATCACATGCGTTTGGCCGGTGGCGACGGGGATCTTCACGGAACACGTTCGTGCCCCGCACCCATTCGATGATGAGAACCGAACCCGACACAGCGGTGACCTCGCATCCATCAGCCCACGCTCCCATGTACGGAGTGAGGAGACTGCCGGTGGTCGAATACACGGTGCGGGAGGAATAGCCCTCGCGGGCGTTGGTGGAGTACGCCGACCACGACGGCCAGTTGATGACCGCGCCGTTCCAGTTCTCCCATGAACAGCCTGGCGTGTTGCATTCCCACCGCGCCGTGATGGCGTCGACGACCGAACAGGTGGTCGGATCGGTGCACGGCGGGGCCGTCACGATGGTGGTGGTGGTCGTCGCCGGCACCGTCGTCGTGGTGGTGGCCGGAAGCGTGGTGGTGGTGGTCGTGGCCGGCACCGTGGTGTGGTGGTGGTGGTGGCCGGCACGGTGGTGGTCGTGGTGGTGGTGGTCGTGCCCGGGGTGCTGGTGTAGGTGAAGTTGGCGCCGCTCTGGATGCTCATCACTGTGTCGGTGGCGAGTCCGTTGATGGTGTGGCTCTGTCCGGCGGAGAGGAAGACGAGCTGAGAGTGCGAGCTGGCCTGTGGTGTGCCGACGTAGATGCCGGCGCTTCCGGAGGCGATGGTGACGGTCATGCCGTTGGCTCGGCTGGCTGGCAGGTAGACGGGTTGGGTCGTGGTGTAGCCGAGGCGTTGGGAGACTGCGGGCTGTGTCCAGGTGGCGGCGTAGCCGGTCAAGGAGTTGCCCCAGGAGCACGGACTCGACGTGCAATTCCAGGTGACGAACTGACCGGCGCCGCCGCCACCGGTCGGGACCGTCGTGGTCGTAGTTGCCGGAACCGTGGTGGTCGTGGTGGTGGTTGCCGGGACCGTCGTCGTGGTGGTGGTGGCCGGCACCGTGGTGGTGGTGGCCGGCACCGTGGTGGTGGTGGTGGTGGCCGGCACGGTGGTGGTGGTCGTGGTGGTGGTCGTGCCCGGGGTGCTGGTGTAGGTGAAGTTGGCGCCGCTCTGGATGCTCATCACCGTGTCGGTGGCGAGTCCGTTGATGGTGTGGCTCTGTCCGGCGGAGAGGAAGACGAGCTGAG
Source organism: Ilumatobacteraceae bacterium (assembly GCA_963820085.1). Lineage (GTDB taxonomy): Bacteria > Actinomycetota > Acidimicrobiia > Acidimicrobiales > Ilumatobacteraceae > Ilumatobacter_A. The sequence goes on from CAWFYU010000001.1 coordinate 63,701, forward strand.
AGTGCGAGCTGGCCTGTGGTGTGCCGACGTAGATGCCGGCGCTTCCGGAGGCGATGGTGACGGTCATGCCGTTGGCTCGGCTGGCTGGCAGGTAGACGGGTTGGGTCGTGGTGTAGCCGAGGCGTTGGGAGACTGCGGGCTGTGTCCAGGTGGCGGCGTAGCCGGTCAAGGAGTTGCCCCAGGAGCACGGACTCGACGTGCAATTCCAGGTGACGAACTGACCGGCGCTGGGTGCCGCTTGTGCCCCGGCAGTCGGTGCGCCGAACGTCAGTCCGACGACAGCAAGGGCCAGAGTGCACCCCGCCGCCAGCCACATCTTCATGATTCGCTTCATTAGCCCATCCCTCATCCCCGTGATATTGCGACCTACATTACGCGAAGATCGAGGGGCCAGGCGAAATATTTCCTCACGATTGGCGCGCCGTGGCCGCTGAGCGTGGGAGAACGGTGACGAGCTGTCGACAAACGGGTTGGAATGGCGACGGCGCCGCGCTCGTTCAGTTCGTGACTCGGACGACCAGCACCCAGTCGAGATCGCCGTCGCCATTTCGACCTGGCGCGGTCACCTCGAGCCGATGGTCGTCATCGAGCACAGCGGTCGCTGGGACCCAGGTTCCGCTCGTCGGGTCGAACCACGTCGCCGCCACCGTTCCGGCGTACCCCGCGAGGTCGAGTTGCAGGTCTCGGGCGAGCGGCAGATACGCCGCGATCGTCGATCGATCCGCCGTGGCGGCCACGGTGACGAAGTCGGCCTCGCCCGGGGTCGCCTTGCTCCGCGACGATGTCGCCCGGCGCGGTCGGGTCGAGTGCGAACCAGGGCATCGATTGGAAGAGGGCGGCCGCATGGGTCATGTCACCGGCGCCATCAGCATCGAGTGCGGCCCGCCAGTTCGACGAGAACTGCCAGACGTCACCGTGTCCGTACACGCTGCCGATGGCTCCCGTCAGTACTGCCTCATACGCCTGTGAGCGAAGCCGCTGCGTGGTCACGTCGTCGAATTGATCGGCCTCGTACTGGCTCTCGAACATCACGTGCGGCACGCCGACGACATCATCATCGGCCCGGCTGGCCACATGGACCGGCCCGTAGGTGTAGGTCGTGTTCAGGTCGAGCCAGTCGACGTCGACATCGCTTGCCGAGGCTTCGGGTGACCAGTGGGCGGTGTGCAGCTGCGTGGAGCCCGTCTCGACGATGCCGTCGCGGACGGCTTCGACGAGATCCAGATCGTCTTCGGGGATCGTGAAGTCGCCGCCTTGCACCCAGATGACGTTGTCGAGATCTCCGAACTGCTCGCCGACGAACCGTCCGTACTCGCGCAGCACCTCAGGGCCGGCGGCGACCATCGCCCGGTACCAACCTTCGTCGCCTCCCTCGTACCCCAAGTAGGCAGGGGTGAGCAGAACGAGGAATCCGGCAGCGGCTGCCCGATCGAGGGCCTGGCGGGCGGCATCGAAGTAGGCCGGATTGGGTCGGGCGAAGTCCCCGTCAGCGAGGAACGGCGGTTCGCCGAACGCGTTGTTCGGCGGGTCGTCGGAGAACCTGTGCTCGATGAGGTTCACCACGAGTGTGTTGAATCCTTGCTGGCGGCGACGAGCGAGGTACTCGTCGGTCTCGGCAGGGTCGAGTTGCACGATCATCGACCAGGCGGCGTCGCCGATGACGAGGAACGGGGCATCGTTCTGGTCCACCAGTGTCTCGCCGTCGGACGACACCGTCAACGGGAACGCCGCGAACTGCTCGACCGTCCGGGGGACCGAGGGGTCGATCGCGGTTTCGACGGTCAGGTCAGCCGCCCCGCCGCCGGGCGGCGCCGATGCGGTGTTGGTCTCCGGTGTTGTGGCGATGGGCGCTGACTCCCGTTGATCACGTGACTGTTCCCGCGCCTGTGGTTCATTCGAAATCGGCGAAGTCGTCTCGGTCGACTGGGATGAACTGGTGGCATCCTGCAGAGATGCGGTCGGGCTGTTCGACGAAGGCGTTGCGCCCCCGCATGCGGGCAGCGTCGACATGGTGCACGCCGCGAGCACGGTGAACGCTCCGACGCAGCGACGGCTCATTCCAGCAGTCTCGCATCTTGCCGCCGCAGGTGACATCGCGCGCACATTGCGTCGAGACGGCGATCGCGACGTGTTCCTAGAATGCCGACATGCGGGCTGACATGACCTTCGACAACTCGACTGCGCTCGGCGACCGGCTCGCTCACCTCGTGCCCGGTGGCGGCCACACCTATGCCAAGGGCGCCGACCAGTTTCCCGCACTGTCTCCTGCTGTGCTCACCCGGGGATCGGGCTGTCGTGTCTGGGATGCCGACGGCAACGAGTTCATCGAGTACGGCATGGGTCTGCGTTCCGTCGGGCTCGGGCACGCCTTTCCCGCCGTGGTCGACGCCGTGCGGGCCTCGCTCGAGTTGGGCACCAACTTCACCCGCCCCGCCACCATCGAACTCGACTGTGCCGAGCGATTCCTCGACGTGATTCCGACGGCCGACATGGTCAAGTTCACCAAGGACGGATCGACTGCCACGACGGCCGCCGTCAAGCTGGCTCGGAAGGCGACGGGCCGCGACCTCATCGCGATGTGCGCCGACCATCCGTTCTTTTCCTATGACGACTGGTACATGTCGACCACGACGTCGGATGGCGGGATTCCCGCTGACGAGCTCGATCGGGTGACGATGTTTGCGTACAACGATCTCGACTCGCTGCAACGGGTCTTTGATCGACATCCCGATCAGATCGCGATGGTGATTCTCGAACCCGTGCGCCTCGATCCACCGGCAGTCGGCTTTCTGGAAGGGGTCCGGACTCTGTGCGATCGGAACGGAGCGGTGCTGGTCTTCGACGAGATGATCACCGGGTTCCGCTACGCGCTCGCACGGCGCGCAGGATCTCTACGGGGTGACGCCGGATCTGTCGACGTTCGGAAAATCGCTGGCGAACGGGTTCTCGGTGTCGGCCCTCGCCGGGAGTCGGGAGCTGATGATGTTGGGGAGTCGGCGGGGAGTCGACGACGACGTCTTTCTGCTCTCGACCACGCATGGCGGCGAGATCTGTGGTCTGGCGGCGGCGATCGCGACCATCGACACCTATTGCGCCGAGCCGGTGATCGAGCACCTCTATCGCCAGGGCGATCGGCTTGTCGCAGGGCTGCGCGAGAGCGCTGCCCGTCACGGTCTCGCCGAGCACGTCTTTCCCGTCGGATTCCCGTGCAACTTGGTGTTCGCCACGCGTGGACCCGACGGCGAGCCATCGCAGGAGTTCCGGACTCTGCTCCTCCAAGAAACGGTCCGGCGCGGAGTCATGATGCCCTCGCTCGTGGTGAGCTATGCCCATACCGATGCCGACATCGACGCCACACTCGAAGCGATCGACGGGGCGCTCGGCGTGTATGCCCAAGCGTTGAGCGACGGCGTCGACAAGTTTCTGGTCGGTTCGCCGTCGCGCGTCGTGTTCGAACGACGCGCCCACTGACGGCGGCAACACTACAAGTTAGTTAGACCCGGGTTGCACGCACCATGATTGTCCACCCGAAACCGAAGCGCTCGAGCAGCGTCGAAAGATGGAGAACGCGACCAAGCTTCGCGACGTATCTCATCAGACCCCGATCTGCCTTCGGACTGAGAGTCCGCATCACGTCGATCCGAAAGCCAACGTCGGTCAGGAGCTCAGTGAGTTCGGTGCGACTGACCCACTTCCTACGTTGGCCCGGACCAGGAGGAGCGATCCAGTTGAATCGTTCGAGGACGGGCCGGTTCTGCGTTGCGAGGATGAGCCGTCCGCCGTCGACCAGTTCGCTTCGGAGGCGGGCCACGAACGCATGCTGATCCTCCACGTGGGACAAGACTTCGAGTGAGACCACCACGTCGAACGGGCCGTCGAGTTCCACGCTCATTACGTCTCCCGGCACGAAGGTCGGGAAGGAACCGCTCGGCGGCGCGGGCGACGACCTCGTCTGCCAGGTCCGTGCCAACGACCGAGCCATGCGCCGTCAGGGCCTGTGACATCCAGCCGGTCCCACAGCCGGCATCAAGAATTCTCAGTTGCCGGTCGTCGCTGAGCCAGTCGAGGACGACCTCAGCCTGTCGAAGCGAAACGTCCCCACGCCCATCTTCTCGGTGCTCGGAATTCCACGTGTTCCAGTAGTCACGCTCGGGGTCGTCCACATTTCCTCCACGGCATCGAAGCTGACAGCTGAGGATGGTAGTCAAATGCGGTTCTACGGGGAAATGGTGGATCGCGTTCAGCGGCTGGCAGGCGCCAAGAGGTCGTGCTCTTCGAGCAACGCGGCGGTGTCGACGATCGAGTCGAACGACAGACCCGAGCGCTCGGCGATGTCGAGCAAGCTGGTCGAGCCGTCGGACTGGTTGAGCACCCAGAGCATCGCGAGCTGGGCGTCGGCGATCGTCCGTGCCGCCGAGCGCGCGGTAGAGGCCGCGGTTGCCGAGCTGCGGCTCGCCGTACGGGCTGGAGGTTCAGCATCGTGCGGTTGCGCTCGAGCGACGTCGAGAGCACGTCGCTCAGGATGCCGTACGACTCCACCAGTCGTCTCGGGCCGGACGAACGCGAGGTCGTCGGCCGACGTGTGGTACTCGGGGAACTGGCCGTGACGGCCGCGCATCAACGAGCCGACCGGGAGCCCGGAACCCGGGCGAGTTGTACTGACGTTCGTCGTAGCCGTAGGGGAAGAAGTCGATCGACGTCGGTGGTCGACACCCGATCGCGCAGGACGAGCTCGGCGGCGCGGTCGATCGCCGTCGCCGGTCCGCGCCGTGCGCTTGTAGGTGAACGGGCTGCTGCGTCGCCGAGGCACGTGAGCGTCAGTCCGGCCGCGATCCGATCGACGCGGTCCTCGTTGCGGTGCGAGCCAGGTGATCGAGCCGATCGTGCCGGGCGCGAAGACGAACCGGTAGCGTAGACGCGGCGTCGCGCCGGCCGCGAGCGATGCGGCCAGCATGGTGGACACGGCGATCCCGCTGAGATTGTCGTTGCGCGAGCGACGGATGGCAGACGTGGGTCGAGACAAGCACCTCGTCGTCGACTCGGCCGGGCACGAAGAACTCGCCGTAGGTCAGCGAGCCGGGCTCGAGCGTGCTGTCGATCACCACCTCGTACTCGCCGTCGGGCAGCGCTCGCAGCAGGTCGTCCGCCAGGCAGAAGCCCCACGTCTCGTTGTAGTAGGAGGTGCGGTACGGGATCAGTCGGGCTGGTCGGGCAGCGAGTGCAGGTGCGGTCGGAGCTCGTCGAGCGACATGCGTGGCCCGCACCGGCACGCTGTAGTTGACGACGTGCAGGTTCGACGCGCCGGAAGTCGATGACGCGCTGCTCCGGCAGCGTTCGCGACCTAGGCGTCGCGGATGTTCCACTCGGGCGGCACCGTCCAGTCGAGCACCTGCGTTCCCGACGGCACCTCGTGCACATCGAGGTCGATGTGTTCGCCGATGATCGCAGAGCGTGTCGCGGACACCGTCACCGGTGATGCTGCGGCAGATCGGGTACAGCCGCTCGATCAGCCCGACGAGGGCAGAGCCGGTGGCCTCCGTCACGACCCGAACGTTTCCACGTCGAACGTCGCGGTGTCGACGTCGGGATAGGTCGCGTCGGTATCAGACATCATGCTGGGTCGGATCGGCCAGTCGATCCCCAGTGCGGGATCGTCCCACCGGAACCCGCGCGCCGCCGCGGATTCGTAGCGGCGACCCATGTGGTAGTGGACGTCGGTGTCATTCTCGAGGGTGATGAATCCGTGCGCGAATCCGGCAGGGACGAAGAGCGCGCAACGGTTGTCGGCAGTGAGGTCGACGGCGACATGTTCGAACCGTGTGGGCGATCCGTTCCGGATGTCGATGATCACGTCGCGGATGGCCCCTCGCACGCACCGGACCACCTTGGCCTCGCCAAACGGTTCCACGTTGAAGTGCATTCCGCGCAGGGTCCCGGCTCGATCGTTGATCGAGATGTTGCACTGCGGGAAGTCGGTCGGCAGGCCGGCAGCGGCGAACTCGTCGACACAGAACGTGCGGGCAAACGCTCCGCGGTCGTCGGCGTAGGCCTGCAACTCGACGACGACCGGCCCGTCGAGGGCAAGTCTGTGAACAGCATGAAGCGGGACAGTATCGCGACAGCTGCGAGCGTCCGCCGACCTCGCGATGGTGGGCGCGCATTGCTTGCGAGGTACGACATCTGTACGGTTCCGACGATGGCCGTGAGGAGTCTGGCGGGTTTCGGCGATGGTGACAATGCTGGCCCCAGCGCGTGCCACCACCCATCGACCATCGGGATAGGCGGTGAGTGAATTGTCGGAACACACAGGCGCTCGCGATGGAATCCGGTCAGACGACCGACCAATCGATTTTGCGCTGTTCGGTTTGTTCGGGGTCGGTAACATTGGCAACGAGGCGTCGCTGTCGTCCGCATTGAACGCAATCGAGCGGCATGCTCCCCGTGCGTCTGTGGTCGTCATCTGCGATCGTCCGGACGTGGTATCGTCTGAGCACGGCGTACCGGCCGTCTCTATTCACATGGCGGGAAAGTTTCCGCAACTCGGGCCGATTCCCACGCATCGTTCGGATTCTTCTCTGGCCGTTGCTTGAAGTTTTTCGGTGGACTACCGACTACCGTTTCATGCGTACGGTCAAGTGCATCGTCGTTCCGGGAACAGGAATTCTCGACGACTTCGGAATGGGTCCCCATCAGATGCCATATCAGCTGTGGCGATGGTCGGTCACGGCTCGCTTCGCTGGTCGACCCTTGGTGATGCTGGCGATTGGTGCTGGCCCAATCGAGCATCGACTAAGTCGGTGGTTGATCCGACGCACAGTGCAAAACGCCAGTTGGCTGAGTTACCGGGATCAGTTCTCGGCGAGAGTACATGGATCAGGTTGGAGGATCATCGCCAGATGCGCGAGTCCAGCCGGATGTTGCCTTCGCGCTCCAGAGGCCTGCACTTGTTGAGAAGCGAGTAGCCGAACCCCAGCGGATCGGACTCGGCGTCATGGCGTACTATGGTTGGGCGAACGATCCCGACGTCAGGTTAGAACCGTTCGAGCGCTATGTGGCGATGATGTCTGATGTCGCTGCGGGGCTGCTGGCCGACGGTCATGTGATCCGCGTCTTGATCGGGGAGCGAAGCGATCAACGAGCAGTTGATCGGTTGATGGACGATTTACGAGCGTGTCAAGACGTCGGAAGTGTTGACGGGTCGGTTGTGGTCCAAGAAGTGTCCAGCTTTGCCGATCTGATGAACGGAGTTGCACAGACCGATGTTGTTGTCGCAACTCGTTTTCACAATGTGGTTGCTTCGCTGATGCTTGGTAGGCCAACGGTATCGGTCGGATACGCAGCGAAGAACGCCGACTTGATGACGCAATTCGGACAGGGTGAACACTGCCATCATGTGGAGACCGCTACTGCGGAATCCATTCTCGAAGACGTTCGATTCGTGGTCTTGGAGGCTTCCGGCATCGCTACCTCGATGGCGCATATTGCGGATCGGTACGCCGATGTCGTGAACGAGTATTTCAGCGAGGCATTCGGTCTGATCGATCGGGGTAAGCTCGGACGCGCAACCGATGGGAACTAGTAGTGTCAGACGGAGGACGGATGGGCGAGGATTGGACAACAGTGGACTGGATGACGAGGCCCCACCAAACGCCAAACGCGTTCGCGAAGGCCGAATCGTCGATGAGTGATGACGCTGCGCCCGACGCGGGCGTCGGCGGCGGAGCCGCACCGATTCCGCGATTGAGCGTAGGTCTCGCTGTGTACAACGGTGACGAATATCTAAGGGAGTCGATCGAATCGATTCTAAGCCAAACCTTCTCGGACTTTGAGCTGATTATCTCTGACAATGCATCGACCGATAGCACTGCTGAGATTTGCGCTGAGTATCTCGCTGATCCCCGCGTTCGGTACCTGCGGAATCAAGTGAACATCGGTGGTGCGAACAACGAGAATCGAACGATCACATTGGCGCGTGCACCATATTTTCGGTTGACCGCACACGACGATGTGTGCGCTCCGACGCTGTTCGAGAGGTGTGTCGAAGTTCTGGACCGTGACTCAGACGTTGTGCTCGTGTACACGAAGACTGTATCGATCGACCAGGACGGAAGGGCCACCGACGAGACTCTCCTGGGCCGCGGTACTGCGCCGACCGCGGTTCGGCGATTTTGGCAACTTGCCTTTCGAAACCATGGTTGCGAGCCCACCTACGGCGTCGTTCGCACGGATCTGCTCAGAGCGACCGGGCTTCAGCGCAACTACACGGACTCCGATCGGGTCATGTTGTGCGATCTCGCCCTACGCGGGCCCTTTGTGGAACTTGACGAACCACTGTTTTTCAAGCGATATCACCGAAAGAATATGTACACGGACTGGCGAGCGAGAATGGTGTGGTTCAACCCATCGCGCAAGGGTGCGATCACGTTTCCGAATTGGTTGCAATGCGGACACCTGTTTGCGGTCGCCGCCCAGGTACCGGATAGAAAACGAGACAAGGCCGCATGCCTTGCGATCTGCGCCTATTGGATTCTGCGCTGCGTACCGAAGCTCGGCAAGGATGTGGTCGAAGCGGTTCGATCGATCGTGTTCCGTCGGCCTCGAACTGAGTCCTGGCGATTCAACTGGGAATGACTGGGTCTCTCCGGCCTGCCCGACTCTTGAGGCCGACGGGTCGGCAATTTCATTGCCGCACTGTCGGCGGTTCTGTACGGTGCACGCGATGAACGCCTTCCCGTGCCGATTCTGCGGCACCGCCCTCGAACACCGAGTCGTCGATCTCGGCATGTCGCCGCTGTGCGAGAGCTTCCTCCCCGAGGACCGGCTCGACACGATGGAGCCGTTCTACCCACTCCACGCGTGGGTGTGTCACGAGTGCTACCTCGTTCAGATCAACGACTACGTCACGGCCGATCACATCTTCGACGAGTACGCGTACTTCTCGTCGTTCTCGACCACCTGGTTGCAACACGCCGAGGACTACGTGACCGCGATGACCGAGCGACTCGCACTCGACGAGGACAGCTTCGTCGTCGAGTTGGCGAGCAACGACGGCTACCTGCTCCAATATTTCGTGGAACGCGGCGTTCCGTGCCTCGGCATCGAGCCGGCGAAGAACGTGGCCCAGGTCGCGATCGACAAGGGCGTCCCGACCGATGTGTCGTTCTTCGGAGAGGACAAGGCGAAGGAGATGGCCGCCGAGGGCAAGATGGCCGATCTGGTGTGTGGCGCGAACGTGCTCGCTCAGGTGCCCGACCTGAACGACTTCGTCGGCGGCATTCCGCACATCCTCAAGCCGGGCGGCACGGTCACCATCGAGTTCCCGCACGTGATGACGACGCTCGCCGAGAACCAGTTCGACCAGATCTATCACGAGCACTTCTGCTACTTCGGCTTGATCAGTGTCGAGGCGATCTTCGCCGGTCATGGCATGACGATCTTCGATGTCGACGAGATCTGGACACACGGCGGGTCGCTGCGAATCTACGCCCGGCACACCGCCGACGAGAGCCGGCCGGTGTCCGATCGCGTGCACGAACTGCGTGCCCGCGAGGACGCGGCCGGCTTGCGCGACATGGCGATGTACGCCGCGTTCGAGCAGAAGGTGCGCGACACCAAGCACAAGTTGCTCGACTTGCTGATCCAGGCCAAACGGGACGGCAAGACGATCGTCGGCTACGGGGCCCCGGGCAAGGGCAACACCATGCTCAACTACTGCGGTATCCGCCAGGACTTCATCGACTTCACCGTCGACCGCAACCCGTACAAGCACGGTCGATATTTGCCGGGCACGCACATCCCGATCTTTCCGCCTGAGCGACTCGACGAGGCCCGGCCCGACTACATCTTCATCCTGCCGTGGAACTTCAAGGACGAGATCATGGAGCAACTCGCGTACACGCGGGAGTGGGGCGCCAAGTTCATCGTCGCGATTCCCGAAGCGACGGTGCTGTGAATGTTGCCCATCACCCTCGGTGCTGATCTGGGCCGGCCGCTCTCGATTCTGTGCCTCGGCGCACACAGCGACGACATCGAGATCGGTCTGGGTGCAACGCTGTTGCGACTGCTCGCCGAGCGACCGGGTACGCACGTGCACTGGGCGGTGTTCTCGGCCGACGAGCAGCGGGCGGCCGAGGCCCAAGCCAGCGCCGAGGCCTTCCTCGATGCTGCCGGGACCAGTGAGTTCACTCAGTACCGATTTCGGGAGAGCTACTTCCCGTATGTCGGTGCAGAGGTGAAGGACGCGTTCGAAGCGCTGAAGTCGGCAGCCGCACCCGACGTGGTCTTCACGCATCGCCGGGATGACGAGCACCAAGACCATCGAACGATCAGTCAGTTCACGTGGAACACGTTTCGCAACCACGTGATCGCCGAGTATGAGATCCCCAAGTACGAAGGCGACCTGGGACATCCGAACCTCTTCGTGCCCGTCGCCGAGGCGATCGTCGATCGCAAGGTCGAACTCCTGATGGAGCACTTCGGCACGCAGCGGTCCAAGGGATGGTTTCGGCCAGAGACGTTCCGCGGACTGATGGCGCTGCGCGGCGTGGAGTGCGCATCCGAATCGGGTTGGGCCGAAGGCTTCCACGTCCGCAAATTGACACTATGACAACAGCGCAAGCAGATCGACGCACCGTTGCGTTGTTCGGCTTGTTCGGCGTCGGCAACACATTCGCGCCGGATGCAGGCGGGCGACGTGCCAGGATCGCGAGCGTGCGGATTCTCGACAAAGCGTTGCGGGAGCGGCAACCTCGATGATGAAGCCGGCACGAGCGCTGATCACTGCGGTATCAGGATCATGCACGCTCGCCGCGCTGACCCCCGCGACCTACCTCGGGGTGCTGACCGTTGCTGCGGCGCGATCGGGTCGAGGGCGAGGGGAGCGGACATCGCCTGGTGACCGGTCGCCAGCCGAGCACTCGACCAGGTTCGTGGTGTACGTGCCGGCGCACAACGAGGAAACGATCATTGCCGCGACCGTTCGAGCCCTGCAGGCGCAGCAATACCCCAGGGACCGGTTTTCCGTGCACGTGGTCGCCGACAACTGCACCGATTCCACAGCGACCATCGCTGCTGCAGCAGGTGCTGTCGCCCACGTGCGCGACGAGCCGGATGATCCAGGCAAGGGTCCGGCCTTGAACTGGTTGCATGACCGCCTTGCGGGCGACGATGCAGAGGTGGTCGTGATCATCGACGCCGACACGGTCGCCGAACCAGGTTTCCTCGCGGCGATGGACGTGGCATTTGGTGATGGGGCGGTCGCAGCTCAGGGCTACTACGGGGTCAGTGATCCCGGCAGCGGGTCCGCAGTGGCTCTGCGCTACGCCGCGCTCGCGTGTCGCCATCACCTCCGACCACTCGGTCGCACTGCGCTCGGTGGGTCGTGTGGTCTGTTCGGCAATGGCATGGCCTTCCGTTCTGAGTTGCTGACGAGGCACCGTTGGTCCGGTCATCTCGTGGAAGATGCAGAGTTCCAGATGGAGTTGCTCTTCGACGGCGTCTTGGTGGCGTATGTCCCTGCAGCGAGGTTGGCCGCCGAGATGCCGGATTCGCTCGATGGCGCCCGGACGCAGAACGAACGGTGGGAACTGGGTCGGGCGCAGCTCACACGCACATACGTGCCCCGCCTCGTCCGGACTGCACGATCAGGGGGTCGGCTGCCACGACAGGTCTACCTCGATGGCGCCGCCGACCACCTCTTGCCGCCGATGTCCGCGCTCGCCGCGCTCGACGGCATCGCGGTCGTCGTCGGCGGGCTGGCAGCCCTTGCCCAACCAACGCGGGTCACCCGATTCGCGTGGTGGGGTGCGATTGCTGCGTCGATCGTCATGGTCGCCCATGTACTCTGCGCGCTGCGTCTGGTCCGGGCCCCATCCAGCGTGTACCGGTCCCTCGCCTCGGCACCCCGGCTGATCATCTGGAAACTGGGGTTGCTCAAGAGTGTTGTCCGACGACCCGATCAAGTTTCATGGATCCGAACTGCGCGCAACTCCGAACAGTCGGTGGTGACACTCAACCCGACGTCGTCGGATGAGTGATCTGAGGAGGGAGTGTTGTCGACATGACTGAGTTCGTCGCACCGGCCATGTTGTTCGGCGTACCGGTCGATCATGTGACCATGGAACAAGCGATGGGCCGCATCGGCGAATTCATCGCGCATGGCCGCCGATCGGGTCGAACCCACCAGGTGGCGACCGTCAACGTTGATTTCCTGGTGAACTCGATCGCCCAGCCCGACCTGCAGCAACTGCTCCAGCGGACCGATCTGAACCTGGCCGACGGAATGCCCCTCGTGTGGTCGTCGCGGATGTTCGGCCCAGCTCTTCCTGAACGCGTCGCCGGGTCAGACCTCGTTCCGTTGCTCGCTGCCGAGTCAGCGGCCCGTTCCTGGAGGATTCACCTGTTCGGCGGCGCCGCGGGAGTTGCTGATCGGGCGCGCCAACTCCTGCTGGAACAGCATCCGACCGCCAGCATCACCGCCGATGCCGGACCGATGATTCATGACGTCGACTCGATCGACGATGAAGTCATCGAGCGCATCAGGGATCTCGAAGTGGACATTTTGTGTGTCGCCTTGGGGAACCCCAAACAGGAGCGTTTCATCGCTGCGCAGCGGCATCGACTCGGCGTTCCCGTGATGATCGGCGTCGGCGGATCACTCGACATGCTGGTCGGCGACAAACGACGGGCCCCGCGATGGGTGCAACGAGTGGGTGCGGAGTGGATCGTCCGGGCGGTTCAGGACCCGCGTCGACTCGGACCGCGATATGCCCACGATCTGCGGGTGTTCGGGCCGCTCCTGCGCCGACATGTCACCGCCGTGCGGCGCCATCGTGGCGGAGACGCCCTCGGGTTCGAGGTGACCGATGGTCGGATCAGCGTCCGTGCTGGCGACGTCGTTCAGCTCGGCGCGTGGCCGGCGGCCGTCGAGAGGGTTGGCGAGGGCACGCCGATCGCGTTCGACTTCCAGCACATCGAGTCGCTCGCGCCGCACGCCCACAGCCAGCTGATCGGACTGGTCAGGACAGGGATCCGGGAAGGTGCTGCATTCGAGAACGCCCCGTGGACGGCCCGACTCGAACGCTGTCTCAACGACTTTGGAACCGGCGATTGGCTCAGATCGATCCCCACCACCCAGCGACCCGAACGGTCGAGTGGCGAGGCGCGTCCGTGAGGGTGTCGAAACAATGATGTCGAAACAATCATCGAGCGTTGAATCTCATGCAAAGTTAGGATCAACGCGATGAGCGGTGATATGGCGGTACAACCGGGCTCGGGCGACCTTGCGGAACGACTGGTCGATCAGTTCTTCAGGAGATGGTGGCTCTTTGCGTTGCCCCTCGTTCTGATCGCGTTCGTCGGGGTCTACGTCGCTTCCGGCGTGACGGGTGACTTCGTCAGCCGCGGCAGGCTCAGCGCCTCGGCGAACCCGCTCGTCGAGCAGCCGGAAGTTCGCGGCGCCGACATCGGCGCCTTCGAGACTCCGGCCGCGGGCACGGCCCGGCTGATCAACGAACAGCTCCGGACCGACTCGTTCTTGGACGTCGTCGCAGCCCGTTCCGGTCTCAGCGAGCTGATCGAATCAGGGGTCCTCGAACGCGCCGTCATCCGCAATCAGGTGTTTGCCTTCGCCGACGGCGAGAACATCCTCACCGTTCAGGCGTCGTGGGGCGACAGCACCACCGCATTCCAGCTCGTCGAGTCCACCATTGCGGCCTACCTCGACTACGTGTCGGAAGTGGTCACCACCGATGCCGACGAGGCGGCCGACTTCTATGCGTCGCGCAAACTCGATGCCGAAGAGGTTTTCGCCTCTGCCAATACCGAACTCCAGGACTACATCGACGACCTGCCTCGCAACGTCAGCCTCGAAGCGCTGCCGACCGAAGATCGACTCAACCTCGACCGCCTGACCATCGCTGTCGATCGCGCCAACGAAGACGTGCGGACGGCGCAGAATCAGATCGACGACGCAACGTTGCAGGCGCGCGAAGTCGAACGTGCGGCGTTTCAGAAGTTGCGCACCGTCGACGCACCGAACACCCCCGACGAAGCCGAATCGACCGTTGCCCGGCAGGTCATCACCATCGTGATGTTCACGATCATCGGTGCCCTCGTGGCGCTGGTGGCCCTCGTCGTTCTGACGCTCGTCGATCGCTCGATTCGCTCTCGCGCCCAACTTGCTCGCCTCATCGACGACGACGGTGTGGTGGCCGTACCGGCGTTCAACATGCCTCGCCGACGCTTGAGTAAGTCGGCTGCACGTCACCGGAAGGCGGCCTGAAATGAACGCAAAGCCATCGCGCGTAGAATCCGAACCCGACGCAATCAATGAGGGAGGTGCCGATCTGGATGCCACATTGGCCAAGCTTCTCGGAACGGTGATCGACGTGGATAACCCAGCGGTAGACGAGCAACCGACCAATGGATCGTCGGCCATCACGCATGATGTCGTGGCCGAGCGTGCGCGGACGAGTGTCGAATCCGTCGACAGCGCACCCAAGACCAAGTCCACGCGTCGCAGCCGCGCGGCCGCACAGCTCGAAGATCGCGTCGACGACGCCGTCCGCTCGATCGTGAACCACCACGAATTCAAGACCACGGCGCCGTTGTACCGGTCGATCGCAGTGGTTTCGGGTCTTCCTGGCGAGGGTGTCACCACCATTGCGCAGGGCCTCGCCCGAGTCATCGCCCGCGACTTCGACACGACCGTGTGCATCGTCGACACTCACACCGATGGTGGGGGCCACGGCATCTATGACGTGGCGACCGGGCACGCCGAACTCGATGACGTGCTCGTCGACGAGGGCGATGGCATCTTTCGGCTTGCTCTGGGCGAGGTGCCTCCCGGCGCGCTGAATTCACTGTTCCGTTTGCCGGGGTGGATCACCTTGTTGAACAGACTCACGGCAGAATTCGGCCACTGTGTCTTTGACACGGCACCAATCTTGGGTCGGAGTAACACCCTCACGATCCTGCGACATGTCGAGGCGCACGTGCTCGTGACCCGGTACGGCGCAACCTCGGCGGCCCAGGTGAAGGCGATCGCCCACGAACTACGCAGCCAACCGAGACTGGGTTCGGTGCTCAACGGTTACCAGACCAAGACACCGGCGTTCATCCGTCGCTTCTTCTCCGAGTGAGGACGGAACCGACCGGAACTCGCCGATGAAGCTCTTCTTGCTCTTCTTGTTCTCGGCGTTCCTGGTCGGTGCCAGTCCATCGGGTCGGCGGTGGGTACAGCGTCC
The DNA here is from genome assembly GCA_963820085.1 of Ilumatobacteraceae bacterium. Classification (GTDB taxonomy): domain Bacteria; phylum Actinomycetota; class Acidimicrobiia; order Acidimicrobiales; family Ilumatobacteraceae; genus Ilumatobacter_A. The sequence goes on from CAWFYU010000001.1 coordinate 78,946, forward strand.
GATGGTGCTGCTGGGCGTCTGTGCCGTGGTCAGCGCCATGTTCTACAGCTACGGATTGGCGAAGTAGTGGGCGACCACGACGGTCCGATCAGTGTCCCGAGCCTGTACGGAGAGCTGCCGGCGCTGACTGCAACGGAGCAGAAGCAGCGCAACGACGGCGTGTCCTGGGTGGCATATGCGTCGGTCCTGATGGTCGGGCTGATGGTGGCGGCGGTCGGCTACAAGCGGTCGTATCAGCCGTACATCGGTGTTGCCATTGCATTCTTCGTGGTCTTGTTGGCATGTTGGGTCAAGTTCCCCCGTCTGGCGTTGGCGGGCACGATTGCCTTCACGCTGATCAGTGACATCGTCACGGTGTCATGGTTCCCGTTCACCAAGAACCTGTCGAGCCCGGAGTCGATCACCTTCCTGACGGATTCGCTGTCATTGAGCCCGTTCGAGCTCACGGTGATCTGGGCGCTCATCGTCACGGGGTTCCGGAATCACGAAGCGGGCGGGCGTCCGTTCCGATCGACCCCCTTGTCGAGACCGATGATGGTCTTTGCGTTCTTCGTTGCCGTCGGACTCATCACCGGCATGTCCCGCGGCGGCGACAGTCGGGCGGCGATCTTCGAAGTGCGACCGTTGATCTATTTCGTCCTGTTCACCGTGTTGGTCGTGAATGTCTGCTCGAACCGGCGTGATTATCAGTTGATGTTGTACGCCGCGCTCGGCGCGATTTTCGTTCAGGGTCTGCTCTCGTTGAAGTTCTACCTTGCGCTGCCGGGCGTGGTTCGCCAAGATCTCGAAGCGCTCAATGAGCACGGCTCGGCGATCAGTATGAACCTGTTGTTCGCCATGCTGTTTGCGGCGCTCGCGTTCAGAGGCGTCTCGAAGCGAACGCGCTGGACTCTGCTGCTGCTGTCGTTGCCCCTCGTGTACGTCTACTTCGTTTCGCAGCGCCGTGCTGCGGTGGTGGCACTCGGCGTGGCGCTCATCCTGATCGGCATCATGCTCTTCATGCGGCAGCGACGAACGTTCTGGAAGGTGGTGCCGCTCGTCGGCGTCATTGCGCTCGGATACATCGGCGCATTCTGGAACTCCGAGTCAACGGTGGGCTTTCCCGCGCAGGCGGTGAAGTCGGTGCTTGCCCCCGATCAGCTGAGTGCCGCTGATCAGAGTTCGGACGAGTATCGACAGATCGAGCGCTACAACCTCACCTACACGATCCGTGCCGATCCCCTCCGAGGGCAGGGCTTCGGTCAGCCGTTTCTGCGTCCCGTACCGCTCCCCGACATCAGCCGTTTCGAGTTCAACGCGTATCTTCCGCACAACTCGCTGTTGTGGATCTGGATCAAGACCGGCTTCTTCGGCTTCGTGACGATGATGTACATCTTCGCCCGCACCGTGATCTCCGGAGCCGCGCGCTTCCGCGCCGCACCACCGGGAATCGAGTCGGTCATTGCCGCGTCCGGCGTCATCTTCGTCGCCATGTTCGCCACCTTCTTGTTCGTCGATATCGCGTGGGAAGTGCGCAACGTCGTGCTCCTCGCCGTGGCGATGGGCCTCTGCGTCGGTCCGCTCGCCGATGATCCCGATGAGGCATCGTCCGATCAGCGGGTGGGATCGCTGCGCGCCGTCAGTTCCGGCGTTTCGTGACCCGCCGTTTCGTGACACGTTGACGAGGCGGCTCGTCACGGAGGATCTGCACCTCGACGGCGAGTCGCTGGGAGTATCGATCGATGTCGGCGTGTTCGATGATCCACTCCCGCGCGGCGGCGCCGAGGCGAGTTCGCAGCGATTCGTCGTCGAGGAGTTCGACGATCGCGCTGCGGAGCGCGGCTGCGTCGTCGCCCCGAACGTACCGACCCGTGACGTCGTCGACGATGGTGTCGGTCTGGCCGGGGGTCGTGGTGCAGATGATCGGTCGACCCATCGACATCGCCTCGAGGATCGTCGTGATGCCGGCCTGGAAATCGACCTCCTCGAGTGGCATGACCACCGCGGCCGATGCGGCGTACAGCGCGCGGAGCTCGAACAGGCTGAGTCGCCGAATCTCGACGTTCGAGGGGATGTCATAACCCGTCGTCGAGTCGTCGCGCTTCGACCACGGGCTGGCTGCGGCGATCACCACATCGACATCGAGACCGTCGACGGCGCGCATCAGCGTCGGATAGTCGCGGCGTTCGAGCCCCGCGCTGCAGATCATGCGCCGCGGTGTCACATCGACCTCGTTCGGATCGAAGAATTGTGAGTCGACCATGAAGGTGGACAACACGATGTCCGATTTCGGAACGCCGAAGTGTTCGTGGATGAAGTTCTGCTGCCACGAGCAGTAGACGACGTAGCGGTCGATCAGCCGAGCAATGCGAGTGAGTCGAATCAGCCGCGCCTTCTTCGGGACCGACAAGATGTGGACGATCATCAGGTGGCGTGCTCGACGACGGCCGAAGATGCGGCACAGAATCGCCAGGGGGATTCCGACCTGTTCGCCGTCGGTCACGACGACGTCGTAGAGCGTTCGTCGCCGGAAGCAATACCAGGCGAGCAGAGCGCCCGCACCGGCGGATCGGTGCAGTGCCATGCCGACGCGTCCGGTCGCGGCGAGCGCTGTGTCGACATCGACGAGATCGGCGTCGAAATCGGCTTGCATCGTCACGTAGTCGGCTCTCGGCCGGCGCTTCGCGGCAACGTGTTCGCCGAGGTCGTCGGGAATCCGACCGGAGACGGTCAGGAGCACCGGACGCGGGGATGTCGGTCGGTCATTCATCGCCGGGCACCTCGATCGTCGTGATCGACCAGGGCGGCAGCTGGAGGCTGGCCACGTCGTTCGTGAAGGCGACGTCGACTGGCGGATTGGTTCGCAAGACAGTGTCGGTCAGGTCGTTCGCCCAGACGCTACGCAGGGTGGCGACCCCACCGTCGATGCCACCAGCGAATGTGAGCGTGCGCGTCACGTCGCTGTCGCGGAGATTGATGACGAGCAGCGTCCAGTCACCGGTTCTGGCGCCGCTGTCGTGCCGTGTGGCGTAGACCCGGAGCCGATCGTCGTCGACCATCGTCGGCAACATGTCCGAACCCACTGCGCTCCAGCTCGACAGTGCCTCGAACTGGGGATATCTGCTGTAGTCGTCGGCGTCGATCAGTCCGTAGTCGGTGCCGTTCGTGGCGAGCCCGTTCGCGAGGTTCCACTGGTTGGCGATGGTGACGCCGTGTGTGGCGAGTTGGCCGATCGAGTCGGCGATGTACAGCGCGTTCATGGCTTGGGTCATCGTGAGCTTCGTGTCGTTGTCTCTGACCGAGACGAGGTTGTACTCGGTGACTGCCACGGGAATGTCGGTGCCGAGCGCCGCGGTGACGTCCGACATGAGCTGTGGCCACAGTACCAGCGGGCGATCGACCGCCTCCGCAGGATCTGGCGACTGATCGAAACCGTATTGATGGACGACGTAGAAGTCGAGTTGATCGCCCGCTTCGGCGATCACTTCGTTGCCCCAGTTGTTCCATCCGCCCGGATCACCGACTCCGACGGCGCCCACCTCGATGCCGGGGTCGACTGCCCGCATCGCCGCGCTGATTGCGAGATACCCATCGTGGTCGCGATCACCGCGAACGTATTCGCTCCCGTCGCACGTCCACACCTCCTCCCAGCCGAAGCTGGCGCATTGATCCCCACCCGAGTCCGGTCTTCCCCCGTACACCTCGTTGCCGATCTCCCAGAGTGCGATGCCGATCGGATCGGGATTGCCGTGGTCGGCGCGTAGCTGGGCCCAGTCTCCGACGGTCGCCCAGTCCTCGCCGTAGCGGTCGATGCCGATTTCGGTGTCGTCGTCGAGGCGGCCGTTGAAGAACGCGACAGCCGCTGCTGCTGCTTCGGCGGAAGCGTTGATCGACACCGTCCACATCCCCTCCAACTCCGTGGCCTGCAGGAAGTCGATGAAGTCGGTCGGCCGCGCCGCTGCTGGCCAGTTGCAGCCGGTGTTGTCGCCTGTTTCACACGCATGCCAATCGTAGGAATTGCTCCAGCTCCCGCCCGGCATCCGGACCAGGGTGGTTCCGGATGCGACTGCTGCTGCTTGGAATGCCGTGTCGTTCAGGCGGTCGGGGCCGAGCCACGCAGGGACATTCGTGCCGAGGAGGCGGCGGTCGAAGGCGATGGCGGCGCCGCCGGGGTCAACCACGATGTCGGCGTCGAGACTCGGGGTGGCGTTGGGTGCGGACTGCGGCGTGGACGCCGCAGAACCGCTGCACGCTGCGGCGACGAGGCCGCAGGCTGCCCAGCCGAGGGACCGAGCCGGTCGTGCGCTCGGCGATCGGGTCCTTCGCCACGATGTCATCGTGGGTCGACGCTCGCAGCCCGGTTCGAATCAGAGCGCACGCGATGATCGCTCGACGCCGGCTGCCAGAACGTCACGGCCGAGGCAATGGTGAGCCCGATGAGCTCGGCCAGCCCACCGACCTGCGCGCCGAGAATCTCACGCCGGTACAGCAACGAGTCGATCTGGTGCAGCGACACGACGCGAATCGCCGCAAAACACACCAGGCTGAATGCCACGATCGTCATCGGGAGGTAGCGGCGACGGCGCTGCGGGAACCGCCAGATGGCGAACAGCGTGACAACTGCCCAGCCAGCACCGACGAACCCAACGGCAACCGATTGGATCGTTCGACGTGTGTCGTACCATCCGTCAGAGCGTGCTCCACGCCGACCGAGATCGGCAATCGAATCGCCGAGGCCGCCGGCGTGGCCGATGGCCATCGCCGCGAACAACACCGCCGTGACAACCCAGAACGTCGGCCAGAGATCGTCGGTGTCGCCCGGTTGCAGTTGACGTCGGTCTCGGCGGCCCGCCCGAACCGTGAACGCCACGACGACGAGATAGCCGCCCACCTGCCACCAGTTCGAGTCGAGAACCGCGAGCACTCGTGTGACCGTACCGCGGCGGTCGCCGTTCCAGCGTCGATTTGTGGGGGTCGAATTCGGCTCGTGTCCCGGTGGCGTTCCCGCCCTGTTGTAACATGACTGTAATGAGACGCTTGAAACGTCGGAGCACCCTCCTCTGTGGGTTCGTCGCTGTTGCGGCACTGGCGTCGGTGACGACGGTGGCGGCGATCGACACGGGCCGGATCCAATCCGCTGTATCGGTGGCTGGGCTGAAGGTCGCCCAACGAGTCACCCCGCCATCCACGACGCCACCGACCCCACCGGCGGGCAGCCGATTCGCGACACTGCCCGTCGGCGCCGCGCTTCCCTCGGGTGCGCAATGCGCAGCTCGCGTCAGACCGACCGGTGAGATCCGTGCCGACAACCGCACGGCCAATCAGACCCGGGGAAGGTCGTCCAACGGTCGCTACCCGCGCGCCGATGGCAATTTCACGGGAACGACCGACGAGATTCTGCAATGGGTCGCCTGCAAGTGGGGCATCGATGAGGACCTCGTTCGCGCCCAAGCGGCGAAGGAGTCGTGGTGGAATCAGGATGCGGGTGGCGATCTCACATCCACCCAGTCGTCATGTCACCCCTCGTTGCGGACGTCGAGCGGGCCGTGCCCCGAGTCGATCGGACTCCTGCAGGTGCGGTTCCTCTACCACAGCGAGGCGTTTGCGAACAGCGACGCAATCAACTCCACCGCCTACAACGCCGACTACGCATACGCCGTGTGGCGCTCGTGCTTTGAGGGTGAACAGACCTGGCTGAATACCGTCGAGCGTGGCGCGACCTACGGTGCCGGTGACGTCAAGGGGTGCATGGGCGTCTGGTTCGCCGGGCGCTGGTACACCCAACCGGCCAAGGACTACATCGCAGCGGTCGAGGACTACGTTCGCCAACGTGTCTGGGAGACGGCCAACTTCGCCAACGGCTGAATCTCGACCGGTGTAACAGCGGTCGCAACGTCGCAAGCGGGGGCCACGACTCCCGCTTTCCAACGAGCGTGACCCGCCGCAGTTGCGCTGCAATCAACTTTGTGACACCTCATCTCTATGGTGGAACACATGATGTTGGTGGCGGTTCCCGTGATCGCAGTGGTTGGCGAATTCGACGCCGCGCGTCCTGATGTCGAGGTCACGTCGTCGGGGCCGATCGAGTGGCGGGTGCTCGACGATGATCAGGCGCTACCGGTGGCCGAGATCGTCGAGGTGCTGCTCGAACGTGCGACACGGGCGCTTGATGATCTGGCCGACATCGATCTCGGCCAGCTCGATGCCGACACCGCGGAGGTAGTGGTTCTCGGCACCGAGCGGCTCCGTCGTGCCGCGGAGGCGGCAACGATTCGGATCACTGGCCACGTCGATCGGGTCCAGCGGTTTCGTTCGGCGGGGTTCTTCACCACGACGGCGTATCTCAAGCATCGCTTGCAGCTTTCCGGTGCCGAGGCCTTTCAGCGGGTGCAGATGGCCCGCCAGGCCAGTGTGTTGGAACGGTGGGCGGCGGGGCACGCCGCGGGCGCGATCGGGCATGCCCAGTTCCGGTTGATGGCACGTATCGCCACGAATCCAAGGATCACGCCTGAGCAGTTGCAGGCGGGCTCGATCGAGCTGTGGTGTGATGCGCTCGATTGCAGTTTCGGCGAGTTCGAACGACGCGCCCGCATGTGGGAAGCCCTTGCTGACCCGGTCGGTGCGTTGGAGCGCGGCCGAACGCGTGGTGCAACGTCGCTCGGTCCACGTGACGCCATTGTTGTCGGGCGGGTGGGGGCTCTCTGGGCGGCTGGCTGATGTGGGCGGTGCCGAGTTCAACGAGATCTTTGCCCATTTCGTCGATATCGAGTGGCGCAACGACTGGAGCGAAGCCACCGCCCGACTCGGGTACGACCCCACCCCCGTGCCGACTGCGCGTCGGCTCGCGGCCGTCGAGCAGGCCGCCACGCCCGGGCCGACTGCCACGGCGCACGATCGCAGGCGTCGAGCCGACCGTTGGTGACCTGTGGCGCAGCGAGGAGCATCGACGATGCGATGCGCTCGACCTGGGTCGACGATCCCGGCTGTTCACCGGCCCAGCCCGACAAGCCGTCATGCTGCTCGAAACCGAATGTGCCTGGATCGGCTGCGATCGCCCCACCCGATGGTGCGACGCCGACCATTCCATTGGCTGGAAAGCACACGGCAACACCGTTCCCCGCAACGGCGGGCCGCTCTGCCGCAGCCACAACGTGATCAAAGAACAGGGCTACCGGGTCGTCCGATCACCCGACGGCACCTGGCACACCCACAGCCCGAACGGCAACGAAATCCACTGACCCGTTCGAAGGAGGCGGCGAGTCAGCGAATGACGATGTCGTCCCAATGCCAGGTGTAGCCAATGGGTGTTCCGACACCGTTGTCGCTCTTGGTCGGGGTGTAGTTGTGGTCTTGGAACACCACCTTGACGGGGCCAGTCGGGAATCGGCCGGACGTGGTGTACGACTCGGTGGCGACAGCGCCGCCGTCCTTCGGGCCGGTCATCGTGAACGTCAGGGTCCCGTTGCCGTTGTCTCGGAAGCATGCGGGGTACCGGGTCGCCTTGTCGTCGCCGGCGTCGAACGAATACCAGTCCATGCGGGCCTCGCCGATCCGCATCTTGCCCTTCCAGCCGCCGACGCCGCCCCACGACGCGACGGCGCGGTCGGATCCGGTGATCCCGGAAAGTTCTGATGCGGCGACTTCGGACATCACGTTGGGCGCCGACGTGGACAGCACGGCGACTTTCCACCATTGTCGACTCCCGAGATTGGTCAGGTTCACCGACCAGCACACTTCGCGCACCGCAGCGAACGATTGATTGGGCGAGAACCACGCCACGGAATAGCCCGAGGTGTCACCGACAGACGTCATCAAGTGGTCTTTGCAATGGTAGAACGTCTCGGTCGGGGCGCTGCGGTGAATGGTGCGCGACGTCGCCGGCGAACCACAGTTCATGTCGTGGTCACCGTGCCAGGAGGTCTGTGTGACGAGTGCATCATCGCGGTGGAACACGCCGGTTGCGAAGCGCGCGAGGCCGGTGTTGCCGGTGAAGTTCTCGGAGAACAATGCGCCCGCCGGGGGCGGCGTCGGTGAACCGGTGTCCGGCGGGTTGGTGGCCGGCGGATTCGTCGCCGGAGGGTTCGGTGTCGCCGGGGGGTTCGGCGTCGGGGGGTTCGGCGTCGATGGGGGCTGCTCGATGCGAGTGTCGGTAAGGCGGTTGGGGGTAATCGACTTCAGATCCGTTGCTGCTGGGAACGCGGCGGTGACGTCGACGATGACATTGATGGCGGTGAGGGCGTTGATGCAGACCTTGCCGCCGGTGCCGAGTCCGATGATCGCGGAGTTGGTGGTCGGTGGCCCGGGGACGTAGTTGAGGTTCGATGTTTTGGGTTGGGTGGTGCCACAGGGAAAGGCGGTGACGTGTCCCGCGGCGGCGGCGTCGGTGACGGTGAAGTTCAGGGCCACGGCGACGGCGTTGCTGGCGACTCCGGAGGTGCCGACCAGTCTGGAGTTGGTGGGTGCGGCCAGCGCTCAACGGAATCCGGGTGGTGTCGCCGCCGCTGATCGTGGTGCCACCGGGGCGGGTATCCATGATGCGGTTGGGGCCAACGGGTTGGATCGAGCTGCCGGCCGGGAATGCGGCGCTGACGTCGACGATGAGGTTGATGGAGGTGTGAGCGGAGATGCAGACCTTGCCACCGGTGCCGAGTCCGACGATCGCAGAGTTGGTGGTCGGCGGCCCGGGGACATAGTTGACGTTCGACGTCTTCGGTTGGGTGGCGCCGCACGGGAAAGCGGTGATGTGTCCGGCGGCAGCGGCGTCGGTGACGGTGAAGTTGAGTGCAACAGCTTCGGCGTTCCCGGGGATCCCGGACGTACCGCCGACTTGGAGTTGGTGGACATGGCCAGCGTGGAGCGGTGTCCGGGTCGTGTCGCCGCCGCTGATCGTCGTGCCACCGGGGCGGGTGTCCATGATGCGGTTGGGGCCGACGGGTTGGATCGAGCTGCCGGCCGGAAACGCGGCGGTGACGTCGACGATCAGTTTGATGTCGGTGAAGGTGGAGATGCAGACCTTGCCGCCGGTACCGAGTCCGACGACTCGCGGATTTGCTGGTCGGTGGCCCGGGGACGTAGTTCAGGTTCGACGTCGTCGGCTGGGTGGCGCCGCAGGGATAGGCGGTGACATGACCCGCCTCGGTGGCGTCGGTGACGGTCAGGTTGAGTGCCACGGCTTCGGCGTCAGCGGGAACACCGAGCGTTCCTCCCACCTGGATCTGATACGTGCGACCGCTTGTGGCTGCCGACGTCGTGTTCGTGGCGCCGATGCTCAGGGTGGTGGCGACGACTGCGACGACCAGCAGGGGAGAGAAAACAGATTTCATGGTGCTCCTGGTCTTCCGGCGACAACTCTGAGAGTCCATCGGCCGGAGAGTGCGGGTTCTTGAGCGAAGCTTTCTTGCGAAAATCCAGAACTTCGTTCAGCACATGACAGTAGCGTTACAGTTCGGCGAGTGGGTGGATCCCCGAAAAGTCATGTCGTGACCAGGGGGAACCGCAGCGTTCATCGGCGTTTTGGCGTGCCGGATGGGACATCGTGGACGACCGTTTTGACGGAAATCCGATCGAGCGCAAATGTCATCTAAATGACACAATTGGTCACTTCACTGCAACAAGCTCTCCCAACACGTCTCGCGACATGCGAGCTGGCGTTCGCTCAGCGGGTGAGTTCGTCGACGATCTGGTCGAAGGCCACGTCGGCGTAGGTGAGCATCTCGTCGTCGGTGCGGTCTTGGATCGGGTGCGGCGTGAAGATGCGCGACACGGCAGGAAAGCCGATCGACGTTGCTTGGGCAATTGCCGCCTCGACGAACTGTTCGGAGGCGATGAACATCGACGGGATGCCACGGAGTTCGAGATCGTTGATGTCGTGCACACTGCACGACGTGCAACTGCCTCAATCGGCTAAGGCTTCGATGACCACCTGGCATTCGGTGGCGATCTGATGCCGCAGGTCGACGGGCGCCGGCTTCGTGAACGTCGGTTTGACGTAGCGCTTCACGTTGGCGCCGATCCCGATCAGGCGTTGTTCGATGCGGTCGAGGAAGACATCGCCACGTGGCTTGGAGATGTCGAGGAGCCCGACGGTGAGCCCCTCAAGCGTGCTGGGTCGGGCGAGGCGCTCGCGGGCAGCGAGCGTTCGTTCACTTGTCGGATCGAGAATCGCAGGCATCGAACCAGTATGTCATCACCCCGTGGCCCGACTCGGACCGGCGGACGCAACTGCCCGGGTGACGGGTTGGGATCCCTTGGCGCCGTTGACCCAGCCACCGATGATCTGGCTGAACAGGCCGGCGCCTCCGCCGGCGTAGGTGAGCATGAGGCCGCCCGGGCGAAACTTCGGGAGCGACTCGGCGGCCCCGAACGCTTCGGGCACGCCTTCGGCGATTCCTCCGGCGCCACGCACCAGTTCCGAGCCCGGCCGGTTGAGGTGTTCGCTGATCCCCGCCACGATCTGTTCGCGATCCCAGCCGGCGTCGCTGAACACGCGGGCGTGCTCCGGCCCCATCACGACGATGGTGTCGAACATCATGATCAGCTTCGGATGATTGACGGCCTGCAGTTTGAGTGCAAACGATCGAGCGAGCGATTCGGGCTCGCGTGACAACTGGTCGACAAGGCAGTGCGGACCTTCGCCCGCGAACAACGTGACGGCATCGACGCCGTCGGCGATGCCGTGTTCGCCCGCAAGTCGTCCGTATGGAGAGGTGTCGTCGGCCTCGGCAAAGCAGAAGGTGATCTTGGCGGGGCTGCCGTGCGCCGCCCGATCGACCTCACCTGGTCGTCCTCCGCCAAAGTTGCGGACGACCAACTGCAGCGCTCGTCCGATCGTGAGGTTGGCGCGGTTGCCCTGGCCGAGGGCGTTGCCACCCGAGTTCATCCCGATCGCGCGAGTGCCGGGGCCGCTACAGACGATGACGGGGCCGACGGGCATCGTCGTGGCGAGCAGGCCGTGCATGTTGAACTCGTCGGTGCACGCAGCCTCGACAGCGGTGAGCACCCACGGCAGATACTCGGGTTTGCAACCGGCCATCACCGCAGCGATCGCCACCTTTTCGACCGTGATGTCGACGAGATCGGGCGGCACCGTGGCCACGATGTCGGCGGGTGCCCGCGAGGTTCCCGTCAGCATCGCCATCACCCGGGCCTCGGTCGGAGGCACCACCGGGAGGCCATCGGTCCACCCGCGGGTGAACATCATCTCGATGTCGTCTTCGGCGTCGGCGACATCGATGCGGCGCGCCGACAGCTCGGATGCGCCGAACCGCACGCGCAGGACATCGACCAGGTCGGGGTCGACGCTCATCGAGCCGCAGCCGGGGCGCATCGGAGGCAGGTCGTCACCGAGCCCGTCGACGCCGGTGACACGTTCCCACTCGGCGCGTGACCAGCCGACTGTCCGTTCGACCTCGGCCCCGTCGCGCACGACGATCAACGTCGGGACGGTCTCGATGTCGTGATGCCAACTGAACGCGAGGTCGGCGTCGTGCAACGCAGCGGGGCTGGCCGGAAATGCCGGGTCGTCTTGGGTGTAGATCGTGAGCTCGGCGGCTGCGTCGAGTTGCTGCAGGACCGGCACCACGGTGTGGCAGGTCTCGCACTCGTTCTTCACGACGATGACGATGCCGTCGGGCAGATTCGGTGTGCTGGTGATGGTCATGAGAGGAACTCCAAGATGCGGGCGTTGACGAGGTCAGGTGATTCGAGGTGGAGGAAATGGCCGACGCCGTCGAGCACATCGATCGTCACGTGGTCGCCGACCATCGCCCGTGCCGACTCGGCGACCTCGACGCCGATGCATCCGTCAGCCGCGCCGTGGAGATAGAGCGTCGGCTGCGCCGGCACGAGTTGTGTGGCGTCCTGCGCATCGGCGTACCCGGGGTGCCGATATCCGTCGCCGAGCGAGGCGCGGTAGTAGCCGAGCGCCGCAGCAAGGTGAGCGGGTTCGGACAGGGCGGCCTTGACGTGGACGAGGTCGGCGGCGGCGGCGTACCCCGGAGACCAGTCGTTCCAGATCATGTCGATGAACGCCATGTCGTTCGACGGCACGACGAGGTCGGCGAGGCCGTGCAGGAAGAAGAACATGTACCAACTCCGCTTGAGCTGATCGGTGTTGCCGAGAAACGCCATGCCCATGGCGCCGCCGGGGGGAACAGCCATCGCCACGACCTTCGACCAGCGCTCGGGTTCGAATGAGGCAGCTCCGTACACGATCGGTGCTCCCCAGTCGTGGCCGACCAACACCGCCCGGCCGTCGCCGCCGAAATGTTCGTGCAGCAGACATGCGTCGATCGACGACGCGCCGGTCTGGTACGCGCCCCATGCCGACAGGCTGCTCGGCGCGTACCCGCGAAGGTGCGGTGCGACGGCACGGAACCCGGCATCGTCGAGCGCAGGGAGGAGGTGGCGCCAGGTGTGGGCAGTGTCGGGAAAGCCATGGAGGCACACCACCAATGGTCGATCGTGATCGTCGATCGACAACGACGTGATGCACGACAGCTCGACGTCGGGCAGTTCCACTGTGCTGGTGCTGGTGCTGGTGCTGGTGCTGGTGCTGGTGACGGTGACGGGTGCGTTTGCGCTCACGGCTCGAAGGTACTGCGAGCGGCTGTTACCAACGTCACCAGCGACGGTTTGAAAGCACAAGTGCACGAACCTCTATCGTCATGGGTCTTGGGGACGAGACCTTGACCGAGACCGCACGGTCTGACGCTGTCACCGTGACATTTCACGGTGTGCGGGGGTCGACGCCTTGTCACGCGCCCGAACTGGTGCGCTATGGCGGAAACACGTCGTGCGTCTCGCTCGACGTCGCCGGCGCCGACCCGATTCTGTTCGACCTCGGGACCGGCCTGCGCTACTTCGGCAACCGGCTGGCACCTGGCGCACCGTTCGTCGGGACGTGTCTGCTGAGTCATCTCCATTGGGATCACATCCAAGGTCTCCCGTTCTTCGCCCCGCTCTTGCAGGAGCGGTCCAACGTCATTCTGTACGGACCCGAGCAGGAGGGCAACGCCACACTGTCGTCGGTGTTCGCCGAGACGATCTGCCCGCCACTCTTCCCGGTCGACCTCGCGAAGTTGCCCGGCGCCATCGAATTCGTCGAGTGTTGGGAGTCGAGCTTTCAACTGCGGTGTGACGACTCACCCATCGAGGTGATGAGTCGCCCGATTCCGCATGTCGGAAACACGGTCGGATATCGCGTCACGGCGCACGGGCGCAGCGTTGCCTACCTGAGCGACCATCAGATGCCGATCGACGGCTCGCTGACGATGTCGCCCGGTGCGCGTGAGTTGTGTGCGGGTGCCGACCTCGTGATCCACGACGCGCAATACACGCCGATCGAGTTCGCCCGGAAGAGCGACTGGGGCCATTGCACGATCGAGTACGCCGTGTGGGTGGCTGCCGAAGCCGGCGCCAAGCGCCTGGCCCTGTTCCATCACGACCCCTCGCATCACGACGACATGCTCGATCGCCTCGCAGAAGAAGCAGCCGTGTGCGGACGTGAGTTCGGTGTCGACGTCTTTGCCGCCCGCGAAGGCGACACCGTCGAGGTCTGAGCCACCCGACGAGTCGACTGCCGAGCCTGCGCCGACCATGCCCGAGTGGATGCCCATCGTCGCCTCCATGGTGCTCGGCGTCGTGTTCCTCGTCGCCGGTGGGGCGAAGATCGCAGCCGGCCCCGAATGGCCCGTTCAGGCACGCGGTCTCGGTGCGCCTGCCGGTGTCGCACCGCTTGTGCCGTGGGTCGAAATCCTCGTCGGAGCCGTGCTGGTCGTCCAGTTCGCGCGCCGGGCCATGGCGTTCGCTGCGCTCGCGATACTGCTGGTGTTCACGGTGTTGATCGTGGTCCAACTCGCCCGCGGCCGTCGACCGCCGTGCGCGTGTTTCGGCACCTGGTCGGCCAAGCCACTCGGGCCAGGTCATGTCGCGCGCAACCTCGGGCTGATCGTGCTCGGCATCGTCGCCACGCTCTGACATCTGCGCTCGATGACGCGTCGAAGCGGGCCGGTCACACCGTGGGTCAGATCGTGGGTCAGATCGTGGGTCAGATCGTGGGTCAGATCGTGGCGAGCACGAAGGCAAGTGTGCGGGCCTCGTCGCGCCAGGCGTCGTAGCGACCCGTGGGGCCCCCGTGTCCGGCGCCCATCTCGGTCCGCAACACCAACGGTGCGGTGCCCGTGTTGACGGCCCGGAGGCGGGCGACCCATTTCGCAGGCTCGTGCACACTGACACGCGGGTCGTTCAACCCGGCGCTGACGAACAGTGCCGGATAGTCGGCCGGGTCGGTGTTGTCATAGGGGGAGTAGGCCGCCATGACGGAGGCGAACGGTTCGGAGCGCGGGTCGCCCCATTCCTCCCACTCGGTCACGGTGAGCGGCAAGGAGGGGTCGCTCATCGTCGACACGATGTCGACGAACGGGACCTCGGCGATGACGCAGGCGTAGAGGTCGGGGCGTTGCGTGACACACGCGCCGACCAGGAGACCGCCGGCCGAACCGCCGCGGATCGCGAGCCGCTGGGGCGCAACGATGCCTTCGCTGACCAGATGTTCGGAGCAGGCAATCATGTCGTCGAAGGTGTGCTGCTTGTTCGTCAACCTCCCGTCGAGGTACCACTGGCGGCCGAGTTCACCACCGCCGCGCGGGTGGCCGAGCGCGAAGACGATGCCGCGGTCGAGCAGCGACAGCCGCGCCACCGAGAACCACGGAGCGAGCGACGTCTCGTACGAGCCGTAGCCGTAGAGCACTGCGCCCGCCGTGCCATCGAGCGGCGTGTCGACGTGGTGGACGATGTCGAGGGGGACGAGGACCTCGTGTCCGCCGCGTGACGACGGCGCCCAGAGTCGGCGGGTGACGTACTGCGTCAGGTCGACGTTCGGGGTTGGCGCCTGACGGAGCAGGACGCGCTCGCCGGTGGCCGTGTGTTCTTCGAAGAGCGAGGGTGGGGTGACCATCGACGTGGTGACGAATCGGATCGTGTCGCTCGTCCATTCCGGGTTCGAGGACAGGTCGACGTCGTGCGGCGCCTCACCGAGGTCGATCGAGCGCTCGGGGAGTGCGGAGTCACGGAACAAGATGCGCAGGCGAGGTTGGGCGTCGGCCCACTCGTGGATGACGAGGTAGTTGGCAAACGGGTCGGCTCCGCTGATCCGTCGACCGGGCACGTGGGGGACCAGTTCGGTCCAGGCCTCGGCCTCGGTCCATTCGGCATCGACCGATGCCGTGAGCACTCGAAAATCGATCGCGGCGTCGTTGGTTGTCATGACGAATCGGTCGCCCCAATGGTCGACCTGATATTCGATGTCGGCACGGCGCGGCCGGACCACCGTGAACGCGTCGGCCGTGCCGCCGGCGACGAGGTCTGCGACGGTGACTGTCGACGTCGCCAAGCGGACCTCGCTGCTCGTCTTGCTCGCCGAATGAATCACGATCCATTCGTCTGAGCGCGTCTCGCCGATGGCGACGAAGAAGCGCTCGTCGAGTTCTTCGTAGACCAGCACGTCATTGTGCGCATCGACGTCGCCGACGCGATGGCACCACACCTGAAACGGACGTTCCTGGGCGTCGGGACGGACGTAGAACAACGACGAACCGTCGCGCGACCAGGCGGTTCCCGCATTCGACACGCCCTCGATCAGGTCGGGATGATCGGTGGGCGCGCCGGTGACGTCGTCGAAGGATCGGATGCGCAGCGTGTAGCGCTCGTTGCCGTCGGTGTCCATCGACCAGGCGAACAGACGATGGTCATGGCTCGCATCGAAGGCGCCGAGGTCGAAGTACTCGTGCCCGTCGGCTTCGACGTTCTCGTCGAGTAAGACGAAGCGATCAGCGGTGTCGTGGGTCGGCCCGCGTTGATGGACCGGATAGCTAAGGCCTTCCTCGGTCCGGCTGACGTACCACCAGTTCCCGTTTCTGACCGGTGTCGACATGTCGGTCTCCTGCACGCGCGACTTGATCTCGCCGAAGATCGTCTCGATCAGGTCGTGGTGCGTGGAGAAGAACGCGTCAGTGTGAGCGTTCTCGTCGCGCAGGTACTGCAGGAACTCGGGGTCGTCGATGTCGCGCATCCAGGCGTACGGGTCATCGACGGGTCCTGCCGGACGATCCCAGGTGTGCGGCCGCACCGGGGCGATGGGACCGAGCACCGACGCCCGATCGGGGGTGATGTGGGTGTTGTCACTGTTGCTGCTCACGGTCGAGCCAATGTACGCAGTCAGCGCTACGGTTCATCCGCATCATGCGTGTCTGGATCGACCAGGACCTTTGCACCGGTGACGGGATCTGCATCGATCACTGTCCGGACGTGTTCGTCCAACTCGAAGATGGGATCGCCTATGTCGCTCAAGACGGCGCTCCCCTTAACGACCCCGGTGGGTCGGGCAGTCTCGCTTTCGTTCGTGCCCGCAATGTCGCCGACGTGGTGCACGCGGCCGAAGCCTGCCCCGGCGAGTGCATCTTCATCGAAATCGACGTGCCGCTCGCCGAACTTCCCGCCAGCGACGACTTCGACACCGCTGCGGCCTGATCGGGTGGCGGCTTGTCGCTGCTCAACAGCCGTTCGTCGCACCGATGCGTCCCAGGTCATCAAGATGTGCCGTTGACTTCATTGTGTCGCGCTCGGGTCGAGCAGTTCGACGGCGTATGCCGCAAATGCTCGGTCGACCGTGACGATGCGATAGCCACTGCTGATCGCCTGGCCGATCAACATGCGGTCGAACGGATCACTGTGGTGTGGTGGGAGGTGGGCGGCCACTTCGGCGTGCTCAAATGAAATCGGGAGCGGAGTGAACTCACGCTCCACACACAGCGCGGCGATACCCGACGGCGCGTCGAGTTTGCCAAGTGCTCGCTTGATCTCGATCTCCCAGATCGTGGCCGCCGATACCGCAACCACGTTCGCCGGATCGACGATGACTGATCGAGTCCACTCGCTCAGTCGTCCCGGTTCGCTGAAAGCCCAGAGCACGACGTGGGTGTCGAGCAGGAGGTTCACTCGAGTGCGCCGTCGAATGCCGCCGCGACGTCGTCCAGGCAGCGTGTCGAAGTCGTCGTGGATGACGACCTTGCCTTCCCATCCGCCGAGCGTGCGCGGTTGCACGCTGGGGCGGAACGGAACGAGCTTGGCCACGGGGGTGTTGTGGCGTCGGATGACGATCTCCTCGCCGGTGCGCTCGACCTCGGCGATGAGCTTCGACAGCGTCGTCTTCGCTTCGTAAATGCTCACACTCATCGGAACAAGTCTAGTCAGACTAAGTCAGATGAACAGCGGCGCCCGTTCGATCAGGGGTCGCCAAGTGTGTTGGGAATTAGTAACATGGCCGTAGTGCAAATTCCCCCAGACTTTGCCGGCCTCGGCCGGCGAGCACATCGACCCCCCATGGAGCGTGCAGCATGACTTCCTTCGATCTCGATCTCAGCAAGTACGACCTCGGCTGGAGTGACGAAGGCGTCGAGTACGCCTTCGACCCGGTCAAGGGCATCAACACCGGTGTCGTCGAACAGATCTCGTGGTGGAAGGGCGAACCCGAATGGATGACGAAGATGCGTCTGCGGTCGCTGCGCCTGTTCGACAAGAAGCCAATGGCCGAGTGGTTTGCGGTCAACATGCCCGACATTGATTTCCAGGACATCTACTACTACCTGCGCCCCAAGGGGGAGCAGGTCTCCGAATGGGACGAACTGCCCGCGGAGATGATGCGCACGTACGAAAAGTTGGGCATTCCTGAAGCCGAGCGCCAGTACCTGGCCGGCGTCACTGCCCAGTACGAGTCCGAGGTGGTGTACCACAAGAACCGGGCCGATCTCGAGGAGCAGGGGATCCTGTTCTGCGACATGGACACCGCACTGCGCGAGTACCCGCACCTGGTCAAGCAGTACTTCGGCACCATCATTCCGCCCGGGGACAACAAGTTCGCCGCGCTCAACACCTCGGTGTGGTCGGGCGGCTCGTTCGTCTATGTCCCGCCGGGCGTCGAGGTCGAAATGCCGTTGCAGGCGTACTTCCGGATCAATTCGGAAAACGCCGGGCAGTTCGAACGCACGTTGATCATTGCTGACGAGGGCTCGAAGGTCCACTACATCGAAGGGTGCTCGGCGCCGGTCTACACCTCTGATTCCCTGCACTCGGCGGTCGTCGAAATCGTCGTCAAGCCGCACGCCCGTGTCACCTACACCACGATCCAGAACTGGTCGCCGAACGTCTACAACCTCGTCACCAAGCGCGCCCGGGTCGAAGCCGGTGGCCACATGGAGTGGATCGACGGCAACATCGGTTCGAAGCTGACGATGAAGTATCCCGCCGTCTACCTCGTCGGCGAGGGTGCAACGGGAGAGGTGCTGTCGGTCGCCTATGCGGGCAAGGGCCAACATCAAGACGCCGGTGCCAAGATGGTGCACTCCGCGCCGAACACCACCTCGAAGATCATCTCGAAGTCGATCAGCAAAGATGGTGGGATCACCACCTATCGCGGTCTTGTTCGCGTCGATGAAGGCGCCACCGGCGCGAAGAGCCACGTCGAGTGCGACGCGTTGATTCTCGACGAGCACTCGATCTCCAAGACCTTCCCGTACATGGAGATCGGCGAGCGCGACGCACAGATCGGCCATGAGGCGACGGTGTCGAAGATCGCCGACGAGCAGCTCTTCTACCTGATGAGCCGGGGACTGTCCGAGGAGCAGGCGATGGGGATGATCGTCAACGGCTTCATCGAGCCGATCACCAAAACGCTGCCGATGGAGTACGCGGTCGAATGGAGCCGCCTGATCGAACTGCAGATGGAGGGATCGGTCGGCTGACGTCGGTCAGAGGTATTGCCCCTGCGACGCCTGCGAGGCGACGGTGTCGCCGCGGTGTTCGTTGCGGTGGCGCCGAGTTCGAGTGCACTGCCGCCGACACCGCCGAGTGCGAGTCGGCGGCACGGTCCGTCGGTCGGTCGGATCGATGTTCCGGCTCGCTGCTACGGTGCGCCCGGCTCGGCGCTCTATCCTGACGGTCATGCCGATGCGGACCGAGTGCAAGAACTTCGAGAGCCGTTCGTATCCGAACGGTGACACCGTTCGAAAGTGCAACCTTGATCTCGCGCCTGATGCGCCGTGGCGTTGCCCCGAGAACTGCTCGGGCTACGAACGTCGGCTCGCCGACGCCGCCTGGACGCATGGCACGCTCGTCGTCCCACCGACGCCGCCAGAGCCGGCGGGCCTTGACGACGGCTCGGCGGCGGCGGTGCTCGATGCAGCCGAAGACATCTTGAACGCCGTCGGTCGGGACGTGCGCGCCGAGATCGCGGCCGAACGGGCTGCAGCGACTGCGCGCAAGCCGGGGTTGTTCCGGCGGCTCTTCGGCAAGCAGCGCTGACTGCCGACGCAGTGGACGCGATCGGCAAGTCGAATTAGCACTACCGACGTAGGGGAAATACCCGTCTGGTTCGTAGAATCTTGCCTGTGTCTGTCTCGGTTGTGTCTGTCTTCACCCCCGATGTAGCGCGGAGCTTCACCGGCTGGACCGACTTTCGAGTCGCTGCCGCCGAGCGCTTCGCCGCTGCCGACTTGCCGAGTCCCGACGAAGAGATCTGGCGGTACAGCCGGATCGACCAGCTCGACTTGAGCCGCTTCCGACCCAGCGTGGCGATCACCTCCGTCGAGGGCCCGACCGACGTCGTCGTCGACGATGCCGCCGCGATCGTCCCCGAACTCTTTGCCGACGAGACTCCTGATGTGTTCGCCGAGTTGAACCGGGCGTTCATGACGCCGGTGGTCATCCGTGTGCCGGCGGGCAAGACCGTCAGCGACCCGATCGTCATCACCCACACGATTGCGGGGACCGGAACGGCCGTCTTCCCACGGCTCATCATCGACGCAGGCGAAGACAGTGACGTCACCGTGATCGAGCGATTCGTCGCGGGTGCCGACGCCGAAGCCGACGAGGCCCTCGTCATTCCCGTTCTCCAGGTGCATGCGGCCCAGGCCGCTCGCGTCAAGTACCTCGCCATCAACGAGGTCGGCGCCAAGACCTGGCAGATCGGCAACCAACAGGCGGTCGGGCAGCGCGACTCGACCACGCTCCTCGCCACGGTCACCCTCGGCGGCGACTATGTGCGGGCTCGGACCGAAGCGCGTCTCTCGGGCCAGGGCGGCAGTACGAAGCAAGTCGCGCTGTACTTCGCCGGCGACAATCAGATGCACGATTTCCGCACGATCCAGGTGCACGACGCTCCGAAGACGACGAGCGACCTGCTCTTCAAGGGCGCCGTACAAGACACTGCGGCCAGCGTGTACACCGGCCTGATCAAGATTCTCAAGCACGCGCCCGGGTCGCAGGCCGACCAGACCAATCGCAACCTCACCCTCTCCGAAGGCGCCTGGGCCGAAAGCGTGCCCAACCTCGACATCGAGACCAACGACGTCAAGTGCAGTCACGCCTCGACCGTTGGTCCGATCGACGAGGAACAGCGTTTCTATCTCGAGAGCCGTGGCGTCCGACCCGAGGTCGCTGAACGTCTCGTCGTGCTCGGGTTCTTCGAGGAGGTCATCGCGCAGCTGCCCGCCGGTCAGATCGCCGACGATCTCCGCGAGCGAGTGTCGAACAAACTCGACCTCACCGGAACGCGCAAACAGAACAAGTTGACAGGAGCATCCGCATGACCGCCGTTTGTGATTTCGACGATCTCGCCGACGGGTCGGCGACAAAATTTGATATCAACGGTGTTGCTGTCTCGGTGGTCCGCATCGGTGAGAACGTGTATGCCATTGGCGACGTCTGCAGCCATGCCAACGTGTCGTTGGCCGATGGCGAAGTGTGGTGTGACGAACTCGAACTCGAATGCCCGAAGCACGGCAGTGCCTTCAGTCTGGTGACGGGGGAGCCGAGCACATTGCCGGCCACGACCCCGGTCGAAGTGTTCGACGCGTCGATCATCGACGGTCGAGTCGTGGTCACGCCACGCACGATCGACGCGGCGCCGGCAGGGAGTCGGCGATGAGCACGCTCGAGATTCGCGGGCTGCGGGCCTCGGTCGCAGGCAAGGAGATCCTCAAGGGGATCGACCTGGTCGTCAACTCGGGCGAAGTGCATGCGGTGATGGGTCCGAACGGCGCGGGCAAGAGCACCCTGTCGGCGATCGTGATGGGCAAGCCGGGCTACACCGTGCTCGAGGGCACGGTCACCCTCGACGGCGTCGACATGCTCTCGCTCGCGACGTGGGAACGAGCGGTTGCCGGCTTGCATCTCGTGATGCAGTACCCGACCGAAGTCCCCGGCGTCCTCCTCCACGACGTGCTCGCCGAGGCCCTGTCGACGCGCGGTCGTTCTGCCGACGATCTCGATGCCGTGTTGCGCGTCGAAGCAGGCCGGATCGGTTTCGACGAGCGATTCCTCGACCGCCCGCTCAACGTCGACCTGTCCGGCGGGGAGAAAAAGCGCAACGAGACGCTGCAGCTCGCGGTGCTCGAACCGAAGATTGCCATCCTCGACGAACTCGACTCTGGCCTCGACATCGATGCGCTGCGCGACTGCGCCCGCCGCGTCGAGGCCCTCACGAACACTGCGCGGAGCAACGACGCGGCAGGCCGCTCGGGCGGCGAGCCGCTGGGTGTTCTTGCGATCACGCATTACAACCGGCTGCTCGAAGAACTCAAGCCCGACCACGTGCACATCCTCGCCCAAGGGCGGATCGTCCAATCGGGCGGGCCCGAACTCGCAACGCAACTCGAAACCGATGGGTACGCGGCCTTTGCCGGCGAGATGCCCGCTGACGATGCGGCCGCGGCGTCGGCCAGTGCGCTCGGCGACCTGTTCGCGCTCTAGCGTTGCCCTCATGACAGCTGTGCCCGACCGGGCCGACGTCGACGGAGCGCTGCGGCGAACCGACGGCGCGACTGTCGACACCCGGACCGGCAGGTTTCCGGGTTGGTGGGTGGTCACGGGGTGCTTCCTCGTCTTGATGGTCAACTCCGGGTTTGCGTTCTACGGCCTTGCCGTCTACCTCAATGCCTTCAGCAACGAAAAAGGGTGGGCCCTCGGCACGATCTCCTTCGGCACCACGATCTTCTTCGTCGTCGGCGGCGCGGCGGGGATGGGGTGTGCCAACCTCATCGCTCGTTTCGACGTGCGGTACGTCCTCGTGGGTGGTGCGCTCATCGCCGGCGGCTCGCTCGCGCTGCTCGGTCAAGTCGAGACGCAGTGGCAGATGTTCGTCGTCTACGGCGTCTTCGCGGTCGGATATGCGGGCGCCGGGCTAGTTCCGGCGACCACCGTCGTGACGCGTTGGTTCCATGCCAAACGCGCCGTCGCCCTTTCCGTCGCATCGACGGGTCTGTCGGTCGGAGGCATCGTCATCACTCCGTTCGCCAAACGCTTCATCGACGACAACGGCATGTCGGCGACCACGCCGTGGTTGGGTTTGATCTTCGTCCTCACCGTCATTCCGGTGGCGTTGTTCATCGTGCGTCCTGATCCCGAGGTCGAGGGATGGGCTCCTGACGGCGAGCGCCGCGCGATCGGCGAGATCGCTCCCGCCCTGGTCGGCGTCCCCTTCGATGATGCGGTCCGAACCACGTTCTACCGGGCGGTCACGATTGGATACGTCTTTGCGCTCGGTTCTCAGGTGGGCGGCATTCAACAGTTGGTCAAACTCGTCGAAGAGCGCACCGATCCACAGACCGCGCGCTTCGCAGTCACGGCGTTGGCTGCCACATCGGTGGTCGCCCGACTCGTCGGTGGGCGGGCCGTGCAGCTGATGCCGATGATGCGCTTCACCGTCGTGATCGCTGCGTTCCAGAGTTTCGCCCTGCTCGGACTGGCGTTCTTCGAGTCGACGGCACTGATCTTCGCGTCGATCGTTCTGTTCGGTATGACCATCGGCAATCTGCTGATGATGCAACCACTGTTGATCGCTGAACGGTTCGGGGTACGCGACTATCCGCGGATCTACAGCCGGTCGCAGTTCATCGGCATCGTCGGCGTGGCGGGCGGGCCGCTGTTGCTCGGCTGGCTGTACGACGTCTCGGGCTCCTATCGCGTGCCGTACATCTCGGCGGCCGTCTGTTGCACCATCGGCGTGGCGATTCTGGCGATGGCGGGCGAGGCGCGCCTGATTACCGTTGCCGGCGATGAGTGAGGAACCCCTGCACAGGAATGTCGTCCGGGTGATCGAGGCCGGCCGCGAGCTCGGTGTCGAGGTCATTCCGCGCAACTTTCCCGCCGGTGCCAAGACTGCGCAGGATGCGGCGGACGCCATCGGCGTCGGCGTCGGCCAGATCGTGAAGAGTCTGATCTTCGGTGTCGACGATCGACTGGTCCTCGCTTATGTGAGCGGCTCGAACCAACTCGACGAACGCAAGCTCGCCGTTGCCGCCGGCGGCGCGAAGTGTCACCGCGTCGATGCCGACGCGGTGCGCGCCAGTACGGGCTTCCCGATCGGCGGGGTGCCGCCGTTCGGCCACACGACGCCGCTCGATGTGTTCATCGATCCGGACCTGCTCCAGTACGACGAGGTCTGGGCCGCCGCCGGAACGTGGCACGACGTGTTCGGCATCGAACCCCACACCCTGGTCGACGCCAGTCGAGGCACGGTCACCGACCTCAAACGATGAGTTCCGGCCGCACGGGGTGAGGCCGAATCTCATCGGTGCTGCATGCTCCGGTGGTGCGATGAGTTTGGGCTGCACGGGGTGAGGCCGAAACTCATCCCAACGGATGCGGTGGCGGGGGGTCAGGGGGCGTCGGCTTGGGTGAGGGCCTGGGCGAGGGTGTTCCAGCTGAGTACGGCGCACTTGATGCGCACCGGGAACTTCACGACACCCTGCAGTGCTTCGAGGTCACCGAGATCGATGTCGGCGTCGGTGTCGACTGCTCCGATGCCTTCGATCCCCATCAACGTCTTGAATCGGCGGATTCGAGCGCGCACCTCACCCACGGTTTTACCGAGCATGGCCTGGGTCATCATGGAGGCCGACGACTGCGAGATCGAACAACCCTGGCCGCCGATCTTGATGTCACGCACGACTGCGTCGTCACCAGTTCCCGCCGAGTCATCGAGGTCGAGGTACACCGTGATCTCGTCGCCGCACAACGGGTTGTGCCCATCGGCCCGGATCGCCGGCGGATCGAGCTCACCGCGGTTGCGGGGCGTGCGGTAGTGATCGAGGATGATCTCGCGGTAGAGGTCTTCGAGGCCTGGCATCTGTCGCTCCCGTACGTCGGTCTAGAACCCGAAGATATCGGTGGCGCTGTCGAGGGCGTCGGCCAGCACGTCGATGTCGTCGGTCGTGTTATAGAGGTACACGCTCGCCCGCGTGGTGGCGTTCACGCCGAGCACTTTCATCAGTGGCTTGGCGCAATGATGCCCGGCCCGAACACAGACATTGCGTTCGTCGAGGACCTGACTCACGTCGTGGGGGTGGATGCCGCGGAAGCTGAAGCTGAAGACCCCGCCCCGCAGCTCGACGTTGTCCGGGCCATAGATCGTGATGTCATCGCCGAACCGATCGTTGAGCGTGTCGAGCGTGTAGCGGCTCAGCTCCATTTCGTGTTGGCGGATGTTGGCCATGCCGATGCCCTCGAGGAACTCGACCGCGGCGGCCAGGCCGACGGCTTCGACGATCGGCGGCGTCCCGGCTTCGAACTTGGCGGGCACCGGCGCCGTGGTAAACCCGTCGAAGGTCACATTGTCGATCATGTTGCCACCGCCGAGGAACGGGGGCATGGCATCGAGGACTTCCAATCGACCCCACAGCATCCCGATCCCGGACGGACCGCACATCTTGTGACTCGAGAAGGCGACGAGATCGGCATGCCAGGCCTGGACATCGGTGACGTTGTGCGGCACGAATTGGCAGGCATCGACCACGGCGATGGCTCCGGCGTCGTGTGCCTTGTCGCAGAGGAGCTTGACGGGGGTGATGGTGCCCAACACGTTGCTCATCGCTGTGAACGACAGCACTTTCGCGCCGTCGAGGATCTGGTCGATATCGGTCAGGTCGAGTTGGCCGTCGGCGGTGAGGCCGATCCAACGCAGCACGATGCCGCGTTCCTGGGCCAGCATGTGCCACGGCACGATGTTCGCGTGGTGTTCCATCTGGGTCAGCACCACGACGTCGCCCTCGCGCAGGTTGGACCGGCCCCACGCCATGGCGATGAGGTTCATCGACTCGGTGGCGTTCTTCGTGAACACGACCTCGTCGGCTGATGGGGCGTTGATCAGCCGCGCAACGGCGATTCGACCACGCTCGAAAGCGTCGGTCGCCTCGCCGGCGAGGCGGTACGAACTGCGGTTGATCGGCGCATAGGTCTGCTCCATGAACGTCGACATGGCGTCGATCACGCACTGCGGCTTCTGTGATGTGTTGCCCGAGTCGAGGTAGACGAGTGGTGCCCCGTCGATCTGGCGGGACAGGATCGGAAACTGCGCGCTGATCCGACGCTGGTCGAACGACTGATCGGCAGCCCGGTCGAGGCTCACGCTGTTGCCTTGAACGCCTCGTATCCGTCCCGTTCGAGCTGTGCGGCCAACTCCATACCACCGCTGGCCACGATGCGCCCGTCGACGAGGATGTGGATGTGGTCGGGGGTGACCTCGTCGAGGAGGCGCTGATAGTGCGTGATCAAGACGACGCCCATCTCGGGCTTGTCGGCGCGGACCTCGCGGATGCCTTGGGCGACGATCCGCAGGGCATCGATGTCGAGGCCCGAGTCGGTTTCGTCGAGGATGGCGATCTCCGGTTCGAGGATCGCCATCTGCATGATCTCGTTGCGCTTCTTCTCGCCGCCGGAAAATCCTTCGTTCAGGTAGCGATCGACGAATGACGAGTCCATCCCGAGTCGCTTCATCCAGTCCATCGTCGCCAGGCGGAGTTCGAGCACGGACAGATCGATGCCCTTGCGGGCAGACAGCGCCTGCCGCAGGAACTGGATGACCGAGACACCGGGGATCTCCTGCGGATATTGGAAGGCGAGGAACATCCCGGCCTTGGCGCGTTCGTCGGCGGGCCAATCGGTGATGTCGTCACCTTTGAACTCGATCGTGCCGCTGGTGACTTGGTATTCGGACGATCCCATCAGCGTTGCACCGAGCGTCGACTTGCCTGATCCGTTCGGCCCCATGATCGCATGCACTTCGCCTGCGTTGACCGTCAACGTGAGGCCCTGGAGAATCGGCCTGGTCGCAGCGCCGACCGAAGCTTCGGCGGGTTGCACGTGGAGGTCGTCGACTCGAAACAGGGGAGCGGTCACGCTCGGATTCTATGCGGCGGCGCTAATTACTCCTACGCCGGTAGTGCAAATTCGAGATGGTCTCGTTTGCGTGACGATTTTGGCTCTCATTTCAGCCAATTTCATCACGCAAACGTGGGTGGGCGGCCGGTGGGTCGGGCTCAGCGGGTGCGTTCGATGTGGCGGGCGACGAGGTTTTCGAGTGCTTCCTGGCGGCCGCTGACAGGTTGGGGGTCGAACGTCTCGTCGGCGAGCACGTGGTCGTGCAGCTGCTGCAGCGACACGTGATCGATCGATGCGCCGCCGACGATGTGCCCGTCGGTGTCCCAGCGGGCATAGCGCTCGGCGCGGCGCCGGTCGAGTTCTCCGTCCTCGATGATCGAGGCGGCGGCGAGGAGCGACCGGGCCATCGTGTCCATGCCCCCGATGTGGCCGTGGAACAGATCGTCGCGCTCGATCGACTGCCGCCGGAGTTTGGTGTCGAACATCAGGCCGCCCGTGGTGAAGCCGCCGCCGCGGAGGATCTCGAGCATGCCGAGCGTCATCTGCTCGACCGACTTCGGGAACAGGTCGAGGTCCCACCCCAGCCGGTCATCACCGGCGTTCGCGTCGATCGAACCGAAGATGCCGGCGTTGACCGCCGTGGCGACCTCGTGGTGGAAGTCGTGGCCCGACAGTGTCGCGTGGTTGACCTCGATGTTGACCTTGATCTCGTCGGCGAGGCCGTACTTCTGAAGGAACGCGAACACCGTTGCGACGTCGTAGTCGTACTGGTGCTTGGTGGGCTCCATCGGCTTCGGTTCGATCAGGAGCGTGCCGTCGAATCCGATCGCGTACTTGTGCTCGACGACCAGGTTCATGAACCGCCCGAGCTGATCGAGTTCGCGCTTCATGTCGGTGTTGAGCAGGGTTTCATAGCCTTCGCGCCCGCCCCACAACACATAGTTCGCCCCACCCAGCCGCTGTGTGGCACCCATGCAGTGGGCGACCTGCGCGGCGGCGTACGCGAACAGATCGGGGTCGGGGTTGGTCGCCGCGCCCGACATGAACCGGGGGTGGGAGAATGCATTCGTCGTGCCCCACAGCAGCTGCGTGCCGGTTCGCTCCATGTGGATGGCAGCCTCGTCGACCATCTCGTCGAGATGGTGGCAAGTTTGCGCGAACGTGGCGCCAGCCGGAGCGATGTCGATGTCGTGGAACGAGAAGAACGGTGCGCCCAACTTGTCGATGAATTCGAACGCGGCAGCCATC
Organism: Ilumatobacteraceae bacterium; assembly: GCA_963820085.1. GTDB lineage: Bacteria > Actinomycetota > Acidimicrobiia > Acidimicrobiales > Ilumatobacteraceae > Ilumatobacter_A. Next base: position 106,384 of record CAWFYU010000001.1, read on the forward strand.
TTGAGGCGTGCCGCGTCCATCGGATCGAGCGCAGCATCACCGGTGCGAGCAGCCGGATTCCACGGTCGGTCGAGGGTGCCGGCGCCGAAGATGTCTGACCCGTCCCACGCAAAGCTGTGCCAGTAGCACACCCCGAAGCGCAGATGTTCGGCCATGGTCTTGCCGAGCACGACACGGTCGGCGTCGTACCATCGAAACGCCAACGGGTTGTCCGAATCCGGGCCCTCGTACGCGATCCGATCGACGTCGGGGTAGAAGGAATCGGGGTACAGGGGATCGCTCATCGGCGTCGATGCTACGACAATCGAGGCCAGCGGTCAGCGGCTTGCCTGGATCGCAACGCTCACCTCGACGCCTTGGGCTACCAGCCTCGCTCGATCCATTCTTCGAGGTGTGGCCGTTCGGTGCCGATCGTCGTGTCGTCACCGTGGCCGGGGAGGACGATCGTGTCGTCGGCGAACGTGAAGAGTCGGTCGGTGATCGACCGGATGATCGTGTCGAAGTCGCCGATGTCGGACTTGGTATTGCCGGGTCCGCCCGGGAACAGCGTGTCGCCGGTGAACAGCAGAGGCGTGTTCTCGAGCGCGAACGAGATCGACCCCGGAGTGTGGCCGGGATTGTGGATGGCGTGCAGGCGCAGGCGGCCGACTTCGATCACCTCGGTGTCGTCGAGGAACACGTCGTAGCCGACGGCGGCGAGCATCGGTGCGTCGAGCTTGGTGACGGCCACCTCGTAGCCGGCCTCGCGCAGTGCGGGCACGGCTTGGATGTGGTCCCAGTGGCCATGGGTCTCGAGGACGCGTTTGACTCCGAGGGCGTCGCACAGTTCGAGCAGCTGCTCGTGTTCGTTCGCCGCATCGAGCAACACGCCCTCACCCGTTGCCTTGCACCGGACGACGAACACGTTGTTCGCGTATGGGCCGACGACGACCTTGTGCACCTCGACGTCAGCGTCGGACCAGTGCAGCGTGTCGTTCGTGTTCGATGCCATCGACCCATTCTGGTCGGTCGAGCGGGCCGCCGCCACATGACGACTCCGTCCGATACCGTTCGGGCCGTGGCACGTCGCACGAAGATCATCGCAACTATCGGCCCGTCCTCGCAAGACGAGGCGACGCTCGAAGCGATGATCGAGGCGGGTATGGACGTTGCCCGAATCGCGCTCGGCGCACACACCGCTCGACGAAGCGTTGGTCCGGCATCAGCGTGTCCGTGACGTCGCGGAACGCATGGGCGTCACGGTCGGCACGCTGGTCGACCTGCCGGGGTCCAAGATTCGCATCGGTCGGGTGGCGCTCGACGGCCTGAAGCTCGCTGCCGGCGACACGGTGAACCTCGTCGTCGGTAACACGGTCAGCACTGCTGACCGGATCGAGATCGACTACGCCCACCTCATCGATGACTGTCACGTCGGTGACGAGATCACCTTTGCCGGCTCGGTCGTCGTCGCCGTGCAGCGCGTCCAGGGCAATGCGATCGTTGCTCGGGTCGTGTCCGGCGGAACGCTGAGCGGCCGCGCCGGCGTGTACATCCCATTCGGATCGGCCGACTATCGACCGCTCTCCGACGAGGACCGTGCGGCGCTTGCAGCGTTCCTCGAAGTCGGTGTCGACATGGTGGCGCTGAGCGTCAATGCCGGCCGTGACCTGCGCCAACTCGGCGTCGAGCCGCATCCGCGTGGGCCGATGGTGATCGCGAAAATCGAGACCCTCGCGGCCGTCGAGAACCTGCCGAGCATCATCGAAGACGCGGCGGGCATTCTCGTCGCGCGCGGTGCGCTCGGCCGTGAGGCCGAACTCGAAGAACTTCCGCACCTGCAGAAGCAGGTCATCCGTGACTGCATCGCCGGCGGCCTCCCCGTGATCACTGCCACCCAGATGCTCGACTCGATGGTGACCGCCCAAGCGCCGACGCGCGCCGAGGCGACCGACATCGCGAACGCGGTGTTCGACGGAACGTCGGCCGTGATGCTCTCGGCCGAAACCGCCGTGGGCGATCACCCCGCACTCGTGGTCCAGACCATGGCGCGCATCGCCGAGCGATCAGACGACCAGTTCAATCACAACAGTTGGGCCGAACGCGTGGCTGAGTTGCGCATGGCCGACCACGACCACAGCGAGGCGGCGATCACCGATGCGATGACGATCGCAGCAGCCCGCGCCGCTCAAGAACTCCGCGTGCGGGCGCTGTTGTGTATTTCGGCCAGCGGCTTCACGGTTCGATCGATGGCCCGCTTTCGGCCGAGTGCCAAGATCCTCGGCTTCAGCGGTTCGCACGCCACGGTTCGTCAACTCGCGTCGAGTTGGGGCGTCACGCCCGTCTACTTCGAAGGTGCGACGGCCGACTACGAGGAGCGCGTTCGCCTCGCCGTGAACCAGGCCAAGCGGGAGGGTCATGTCGCCACCGGGGACCTGATCGGCGTCGTTGCCGGCATCGCTGCACTCTCGACCGACACGTTTCGCCTCCTGCGCGTCCCGTAAGTCGCTCAGGAACTCATCGCTCAGGTACTGACGACGTCGAAGCCGAGGCCGAGGGCAACGCCGATCTGCGCCGGGTCGAACGTCACGAACCGCACCGGATGGGGGAGGCGTTCCGCGGCCGCAAAGTGGATCGCGTCGGTCAGCCTGACGGGCTGGGTGCGGGCGAGTGCAGCCGCGCGGTCGAGGCAGCGCTGGTCGACGGGAACGACGTGCAGATGGTCCCAGACGAGTCGGATGGCGTCTTCGAGGTCCAGTCGAATGATTGGCTGATCGCTGAGCCGGTCGATGGCGGGGAGTGCTTCGGTGAGGGCCATCGCCGACGCGGCCCACACCTCGGCCACAGCGTCCGATGTCTCGAGGGCGGCGAGGACCACCGTTCGTTGCGGTCCGTCGACGCTGACCGCGAGCAGTGCGCTCGTATCGAGGAACAGCGTCATCCGCGCAACTCGCGCAGCACCTGATCGATGCGTGACCCGGCCCACACCGGCACCGGATCGGGTGCCCGGAACTCCGTCGATCGGCGGGGTGGGATGACGGCACCGGCGCCGATGAGGCGATCGAGGTCGGGTGCGTCGGCGTCGAGCGGGCCGAGTTGGGCCGTCGGGCGGCCGCTCGTGGTGATGATGGTGCGCTGACCCGCGGCGGCTCGCCGAACGGCGTCGGTCAGCGTGGCCCGGAGGTCGCGCACGCCGACGGTCGGACTGCCGTCACGCGGTTGAGAAAATGTGTCCACATGTGTACACAATCAGATTTGGACGTTGCTCGCAAGTGCGTCATCATCTCCTCCATGAACTTTGCCTTCACCGAAGAACAAGAAGAACTCCGCAAGACCGTGCGCGCCTTCCTCGAAGCCAAGAGCTCCGAAGAGGCCGTGCGCGAACAGATGGAGACCGACAGCGGCTACGACCAGGCCGTGTGGGCCCAGATGGGCGAGCAGATGGGCCTCCAAGGCCTGCACATCCCCGAAGAGTTCGGTGGGTCGGGATACGGATACGTCGAACTCGGCATCGTGCTCGAAGAGATGGGCCGCTCGCTGTTGTGTGCGCCGTTCTTCTCGACCGTGGTGTTAGCGGCGAACGCGCTCCTGCTCTCCGGTGACGACGCCGCCAAGCAGGCGCATCTGCCCGGCATCGCGGCCGGCGCCACGGTGGCCGCGGTGGCGTTCACCGAGCCCAACGGCAAGTGGGACGAGTCGGGCATCGAGGCAACCGCCGACGCCGACGGCAAGATCACCGGAACCAAGAGCTTCGTGCTCGATGGCCACATCGCCTCGCTCATCATCGTCGCCGCCAAGACCGCGGCAGGCACGAGCCTGTTCGCCGTCGACGGCGATGCTGCCGGTTTGACCAAGACGGCGCTGTCGACGATGGACCAGACCCGCAAGCAGGCCAAGCTCGAACTCGATGGTGTGCAGGGCACGCTCATCGGCACCGACGGTGGTGGCTGGGACATCCTGCAAGGCATGCTCGACCTCGCTGCGGTCAGCCTCGCCGCCGAGCAGGTCGGAGGCGCCCAGAAGGTGCTTGAGATGGCCGTCGAGTACGCCAAGGTGCGCGTGCAGTTCGGTCGTCCGATCGGCTCGTTCCAGGCCATCAAGCACAAGTGTGCCGACATGCTCCTCGAAGTCGAATCGGCCAAGTCCGCGGCCTACTACGGCATGTGGTGTGCTGCTGAGATGAACGACGAACTCGCCTCGACGGCCTCGCTCGCCAAGGCGTACTGCTCGGAGGCGTACTTCCACGCCGCGGCGGAGAACATCCAGATCCATGGTGGTATCGGCTTCACCTGGGAGCACCCGGCGCACCTGTACTTCAAGCGGGCCAAGAGCTCTGAGCTTCTCTTTGGTGACCCCACCTATCACCGCGAGCAACTCGCCCAGCGCATCGGAATCTGACTCCGACCAGCGCCTCGGTCTGGCCGCCCGATCTGCCCGCGCAGGTCGGGCGGTTGCGCGTCCCGGCGCGTATCCTGATCGTTGATGGAACCCGTGACGATCGTTTTCGCCATCGTTGCTGCGCTGCTGGTGTTCGTGATCGCTGCTGCGTCGGTCGGTCGCGAAGCGCATCGGCTCGATGCGGTTGCGCCGCGGGCGGTCTATCAACTCGACGAGGCGACCGATTTCGTCTGCGACCGCCTGCCCGCCGTGAGCCAGGCCCGCCTCACCCCTGACGAGGTCGAGCAGCTGCTCGTGTTCCACATGCAGTGGCTGCATGCGCAGGGCCTGCAGCCCGACAAGGTCGTTGACACACCGCAGCACATCGACGACACGGTCGTGATCACCGAAGACTCCTTGACTGCCTACCTGCTCGGCGAGTCCGACCGGAACAACCTCGATCTCCTCGACGACATCGATGCCGTCCATGTCGTCGAAGCGCACCTCGCCTACTTCGAGGCGATCGGGGCGGTCGGCCCGCGGGCCCCGCTCGACGACGTGCTGTAGCGACCTGTCGACCGGTGTTGCTCGGTACCGACGCGAAATCCGGGATATCCGTCGTGCACGATGGGTTGCGATGTGCTGAACTGGAGCCACCAGAGAGAGGAGGTGGTCCAGACAATGCCAGACAGTTGTAATGGGATCCTGGAGGTGGTTGGCCGCCGGTGAAAGCCGTCATGGTCAACAGGCTGGATCGCCTGGCGAATACACGCCAACCCCCGCTGACACTTGTCGCCGCACTGATCCCGGCGGCGTGACGGTCGAACGCTGTTCGACCGGCTCGTGATGAGTGCAGTCCCAACACGGTTATCGCAACGGTTGTGTTCGACGCCCGAGTGCCTGTCCGGCGCTCGGGCGTCGTCGCGCCCGGACCGGCACGAGCGCGTCTTGGGCACAGGCTGCGCAAGCCGGTACCGTTGACGGCAATGGATCACCACCCGAAGTTCGAAGAGAGCCGCTTTCTGGGTGACAAGCGGACGCAACTCGTCTATGACCTGCAGTCGTGGGATGACGATGACGTGATCAATGAATTCGTCGGCCTCGGGGTGGCGTTGTGTTTCGGCCCCGACACCTTGCCGGAGGCACGCAATCGCGGCTACACGTTGGCGACGCCTGGCAAGAAGCGCATGAAGCGCCCGCCGCGAGCCTGACCCGACGTTCACGATGCCCGGGATGAATGATCGATTCGATTCGAACGGGCTTTCATTGGCATGTCACATCGCGCAGCCGCCCGGCGACGTGCGGCCCGGACCTGGGGTCATCCTGTGCCACGGCTTTCCGATCGGACCGCTCGACGCCGAACTCTCGGCGGGAACCTTTCCACAGCTGATGGACCGGGTCGCCAGCGGGCTCGATTGCGTCGCCATGACATTCAACTTTCGCGGTTGCGGCGAGAGCGAGGGTGACTTTTCATTGCAGGGCTGGGTCGATGATCTGCGCAATGCGATCTCTCACCTGTCGACCGTGAGTGATCCGAACGGTGTGATCCTCGTCGGCACGAACACCGGTGGTTCAATTGCCGTGTGCGTTGGCGCCGACGACCCGCGAGTCAGTGCGCTCGGCCTACTCAGTCCACGTGCCGACTTCGACGACTGGGCCGACCACCCTCGCCGATTCCTTGAGCACGCTCGCGAGATCGGTGCAATCAAGCAGCCTCAGTTTCCGCCGTCGGTCGACGAGTGGGCGCGCGAGTTCCGGCGCTTCCGGCCGGTTGCGTCGGCCCGGCGTTTCGCCCCACGGCCGATGTTGGTGATGCACGGCGAGGACGACGATTCGGTGCCGGTGACCGATGCGCGGCAACTGGTCAACGCGCACGGGGACGCGGAGTTGAGCTTGTTTGTCGGGGCGGGGCACCGATTGCGCCACGACCCTCGTGCGGTGGCGGTCTTGATTGGCTGGCTCGATCGGATGCGCTCGACGACGGTGCACCCGTCGGCGGAATTGATCTAACGAGAACCGTCGAGTTGCGATTGATGCCACGCGAATGCGGTCGTGACGATCGCGTCGAGGTCGTGTTCGGCACGCCAGCCAAGCGTTGCCAGGGCATGAGTCGGATCGGCGTAGGTCGAGACCGGGTCGCCTGACCGGCGGCCCACCACGTCACGGCGCACTGTGGTGCCGGCGATGCGTTCGGTGGCTGCGATCACGTCGTAGACCGAGGAGCCGGTGCCGGTGCCGACGTTGACAGCGGTTGAGCGGCCCCCGTTACCCAGGTAGGTGAGAGCTTTCACGTGGGCGTCGGCAAGGTCTTCGACGTGGATGTAGTCGCGGATGCAGGTGCCGTCGGGCGTGGCGTAGTCGTCACCGAAGACCTTCATCCGGTAGTCGTCGAGCAGAATCGCCTTCATCACTAGGGGAATGAGATTCTGGCTGTACGACCAGTCCTCGCCGATGCGCCCGTCGAAGCTCGCTCCGGCGGCGTTGAAGTAGCGCAGGCTGACCGAGTTCAGCCCACTGGTGACGCCGTACCAGCGCAGGATCGACTCGACCATCGCCTTGGACTCGGCGTACACGCTCTCGGGGTGAATGGCCGCATCTTCGGTCACGGGGACGACGGCTGGTGTGCCGTTCACGGAGCACGACGAGGAAAACACGATGTCGGTGACGCCCGATGCAAGGCAGGCCTCGACGAGTTCGACCGTTCCGGCCACGTTGTTCCGCCAGTATTTGGCGGGCGATTCCATCGATTCGCCGACCGCCTTGTAGGCCGCGAAGTGTACGAGTTGCGTGACGCCGTACTCGTTGCACGTCGCGGTGACGAGGTCGTTGTCGGCGATGTTCCCGACGACGAGCGGCGCATCGATGACCGCCTCGCGTCGCCCCAGCTCCAGTGTGTCAAGCACGACGACATCGCGACCCGCCTCGCGCAGCGAGCGGACCGTGTGCGAGCCGATGTACCCCGCACCACCGGTGACGAGAACGGTTCCTTCGAGGGCCGACATGAGACTTGAAGATACTCGTCAGACTCGTAAGTTACCATGCGGCGCATAGCGAGTGTGCTCTGACGAACGCTCCCATCGCTGGCGTGAGCGAGGAGATGGACTGGTCTGGATCCGGCTAGCGTTGCCCACCGATGGCAGCTCAGACGTATTTCGTCACCCCACCGCCATTCTCGAGGACGGATGCTTCGGTCGGAGCGCATACCAAGATCTGGCACCATGGGCATGTGCGAAGCGGCGCGAAGATCGGGGAAGGGTGCGTGCTCGGCAAGAACGTGTTCATCGACGATGGCGCTACGTGTCGGCGACCGATGCAAGGTCCAGAACAACGTCAGTGTGTACAACGGTGTGACGATCGGCGACGACGTTTTTGTCGGTCCGTCGGCAACGTTTACGAACGATCGGGTGCCGCGGGCGTTCAACGTCGACTGGGTAGTTGCCCGGACCCATGTCGCCAACGGAGCCTCGATCGGGGCGAACGCCACGATCGTCTGTGGTATTGAGCTCGGGGAGTACTCGATGATCGCCGCCGGCTCCACCGTGACAAGGTCGGTCGCCGATCACCAACTCGTGGCCGGGACCCCTGCACGGCACCTCGGGTGGGTGTGCCGATGCGGTCAGGTCGTCTCGCGTAAAGTCGAATGTCCCGATGATTTGCGCTGCACCGCCTGCGCGCTCGACGGTGAGGGGCCGCGCGGATAGGTGGCGGACGATTCACCAGTCGTTGGCGTGTCTCGCGTTTGATGGCGAGTGCGCTCACAACTCGACGACCAGTGGAATCACTAATCGGTGCGCGATTTGGACCCGGCGGTCATCTCCGTTTTCTGGCAGGCGATCTTCCATCATCTCCCTGAACACGTCGACGATCACCCGCTGGGCTGTCATCGCAACCGGGTGTCGGATCTGTTGTGCTTTCGTGGATTCTGATCCTGTTGGTGACCGGGGCATCATGGGAGAACGGGATTCCGATCGGTGTCGCCCTCGCCGGCGCGAACCGCAACGACCTCCAGTTGTTGGAACCCAACCTCGACTCGATACCGCCAACGGGTTCAATGCCGACATCGAGGTGTTGACCCTCGATCGTGGCTACGGCTACGCGATCGTGCAGCAGCGTCGCGACGGCTACGAACTGACTGAACTCGAGTTCCGAAAGCGAGGCACGAAACGGCTGCCCGGCACACCGCACCGGCTCATTCTCGGGATGCGATGGATGGTCGAAGCCCTCAAACTCGTGGTGGTCTTACGATGGGCAGCTGAGAAGACCAACCGACCGCAAAATGGTCCACCGCCACGCCGCCGTCAGCCTCGCCACCACCGTCCTCATGACCGCACGCCTCCTCGACTACCGCGGCCGCTGGAGCCCCGCACCCACACCTATCCGCTGAGACCCTCAGTCGACGGTGCGTGGCAAACCGCTTCAACGGCCGGTCGTGCGACTGATGTGCCTGACGAGGATGACCAGGATGCGGAGCGCATTTCGGGCACTATTGGCGACACCATTCGAGGCTTCACCGGTATTGCGTTCGGTCATGCGTACGGGGACTGTCCTGATTTCAAGGTGCGCCTCGTTCGCGATCAGAAGCACCTCGACGGTGTCCGAGAGGTACGGCGTCGGAAAGATCGGAATCAGCCGATCCATCGCCGTGGGACCAAAGGCGCGAAACCGCTCGTCGGATCGCTGATCGAGATGCCGATCTTCCGTGAGACCAGTGTCGCGATCAGTCGGATGACCGAGCGTCGAACGAATCCCATGGGGAAGCCGAGTTCGAATCGCGTGCCAACGGCAAGATCGGCACCGTCGACGACTTCCTTGATGAGATCGACAACGAATGCGCCGTCGTGTTGACCGTCGCCATCGAGTTGGACTGCGATCGTGGCTCCCGCATCTCGTGCGGCCGCCAGCCCCGTGGCGATCGCCGCTCCGACGCCTCGATTCGTTTCGTGACGGATCACTGTCGCTCCTGCGAGCCCAGCAAGCGCACCGGTGTGGTCATCAGAACCATCATCAACTACGAAGACCATGTCGAGATATTTGCGGGCTGATTCGACGACCGCTTCGATCGCGCCTTGTTCGTTCAGTGCCGGAATGACCGCTGCGGTTCGTATCACGTGCGCAGTCCTTCTACCGCCGAATACTGGCCCCGAGGTCGGGTTCGGCTTCGCACGCTGAGAGAGTACCGCACGGACCGCTCGGCAGTGCTTGACCTGCGCCTCCCGTGCGCACGGGAGGTGTAGATATGGGGGTAATCCTCGCCGCTTTGGGTGGTTGTCGGGGACGCTGCGTGTCTGCCCCGCCGGGGCTCGAAAGGAAGCCCCTGATGACCTGGACACCGGAGTTCCAACGCGCCGATGACGCTGCTGGGAGGATCGAGGTTCGCCTCGGTCATCTGGTCGTCGATCTGTATCTCGAGTTCCTGGCAGCGAGGTGTCGGCCGAACACGGTGCTGGCTGCCGGGTTCGATCTGAAGATGTTCTTCACCCTCGTTTCCGGCGAGCCCGTCGAGGTGACACGGCGGACGTGTTGGCGTTCATCAGCGCTCAACGAGCGTCGGGTGAAGAGACGGTCGTGCGTCTCGTCGATGGCGGGTCGGGGTTGTCGTCGCGCACGATCGCTCGCCGTTGTCGTCGTTGTCGTCGATGTTCTCGTATCTGATGGTGCGTGGTGATGTTGACCAGAACCCGGTGCCGCGCGGGCTGTCGACGCGCCGGTCGCGCGACCGCGGTCAGCGCGGGTGCCGCTGGTCCGCACGCCACGCACCCTGCCTCGGGTCCCCGAGCCCGTCGAGGTCGACGCGTTGCTGGGGCGTGTCGCAGGTGGCGGGACCGGGCGATGTTCGAAGCGATGGTGCTCGCCGGGCTGCGCCGTTGCGAGGTCCTCGGGCTGCGGTTCACCGATATCGATGGGCCACGCCGGCAGGTATTCATCGTCGAGGGCAAGGGCGGCCATCAGCGAAAGATCCCGATCTCGCCGCGGTTCATCGCCGGTGGGCAACTACCTCACCCTGGAACGCCCGACCGACACGACGACGGAGCGGTTGTTCGTCGTGTTGAAGGGCCAACGCCGCGGCCAACCGTTGTCCGATGAGGGGTTGAAGCAGATCTTCATGTCGGCCCGCGAACGTTCGGGGTTCGGCGGTGACGTGCCATGAACTGCGCCACACCTGCTTCACCCGTCTCCGCGAAGCCGGCATGGAACTCGAAGCGTTGCAGGCCCAGGCGGGGCATCGATCGTTGGACACGACCCGGCTCTACATCCATCTCGCCAACGGCTGGCTCGCGGATGAATACGACCGAGCACGGAACGCGATCGACGCCGACTTGTTCGTCGCCGCCGCAGAGGGGATCGGACGATGAGACGCCATCGCCCACCGTCGCCCCCGTCGTGCGCCGGCCGACGTCTATGACGGGCCAGGCAGACCGCCAACTCGCGAGGTCGACTGGCCCCACATCACAGCTGTTGCACCCGTTCTGGCGGCCACGATGCTGCGCTACCTGGACCAACTCGCACGTGTCGTTGCGGCCCGCGTCGGTCGCCTCTGCGGAGGGGATGTTGCGCCAGTTCGCCGGTTCTTCGTGCCCACGACCCCGACGTCACGCCGCTGGTCGATGTCGATCGTCGACACATCGAGGGTTACAAGGTCTTCCTCGGCACCGGCTCGGCCAGAACAGACCTGGCGCCACTTGTCGCCGATGACGATCCGGATCACCCTCGGCACGCTGCGCACGTTCTTCGAACGGGTCTCGGAATGGGACTACCCCGACGCCCCGACCCGCGTGCTCGTCTTCAACGGCGACCTCCCCACCCCCGACGACCCGCTCCCGAAGTTCCTCGTCCGATCCCGACGCCGCCAAGTTGATGCGCGCCGCGGCCAACGCCGACCCGGACCGTCGCCTCGTCGTCGAAATCCTCGCCCGCACCGGGCTACGCGTCGGCGAGCTCTGCGCACTCCCCGCCGACGCCGTCGTGTTCATGAACCGCCGACACTGGCTGCGCGTCCCGGTCGGCAAGCTCCACAACGACCGCTACGTCCCGCTGCACCCTCAACTCGTCGAGCTACCTCGATCGCCACCGGCGCGCACCGCACCGATGACCTCGACCGACTGATCATCTTCGACGGCCGACGCCTCGATCGCCACATCGTTACCCGCATCGTCAACCGGGTCGCGAAGGCCGCCGGGATCGGCCACGTCCACCCCCACCAACTCCGCCACACCCTCGCCACCCAAGCCATCAACCGCGGCATGAGCCTCGAAGCGATCGCCGCCATGCTCGGCCACAAGACCCTGCGCATGACCCTCGTCTACGCCCGCATCGCGGACCGCACCGTCGCTGACGCATACGACCGCGTCACCGACGACGTCGACGCCCTCTACACCAAACCGAACGGCCTCCGAACCACCGGCAAGGCACGGCCGCGATGGCCCACCTCGCTGCCGAGCCGACCACAAACTCCTCGGCAACGGACACTGCAACCGACCCCAGCTGCTCGACTGCCAGTTCGAATCGATCTGCGAACACTGCGCCTACTTCTCCACCAACTCCACGTTCGTCCCGGTCCTGCGAGCCCAACGCGACCACGCCGCCGAACGCGACCAGCACCACCGCGCCGACCTGTTCCAGATGCTCCTCGACCGCACCCGCACCGAGCAGCCATGACCCTCACCGCCAACGAATCTCAGATTCCCCTTGACTCGATTACCCACATAA
>CAWFYU010000002.1:0-8163 GCA_963820085.1 Ilumatobacteraceae bacterium
TCATCGACCAGGCGGCGTCGCCGATGACGAGAAACGGGGCATCGTTCTGGTCCACCAGTGTCTCGCCGTCGGACGACACCGTCAACGGGAACGCCGCGAACTGCTCGACCGTCCGGGGGACCGAGGGGTCGATCGCGGTTTGGACGGTCAGGTCAGCCGCCCCGCCGCCGGGCGGCGCCGATGCGGTGTTGGTCTCCGGTGTTGTGGCGATGGGCGCTGACTCCCGTTGATCACGTGACTGTTCCCGCGCCTGTGGTTCATTCGAAATCGGCGAAGTCGTCTCGGTCGACTGGGATGAACTGGTGGCATCCTGCAGAGATGCGGTCGGGCTGTTCGACGAAGGCGTTGCGCCCCCGCATGCGGGCAGCGTCGACATGGTGCACGCCGCGAGCACGGTGAACGCTCCGACGCAGCGACGGCTCATTCCAGCAGTCTCGCATCTTGCCGCCGCAGGTGACATCGCGTGCGGCACATTGCGCGAGACGGCGATCGCGACGTGTTCCTAGAATGCCGACATGCGGGCTGACATGACCTTCGACAACTCGACTGCGCTCGGCGACCGGCTCGCTCACCTCGTGCCCGGTGGCGGCCACACCTATGCCAAGGGCGCCGACCAGTTTCCCGCACTGTCTCCTGCTGTGCTCACCCGGGGATCGGGCTGTCGTGTCTGGGATGCCGACGGCAACGAGTTCATCGAGTACGGCATGGGTCTGCGTTCCGTCGGGCTCGGGCACGCCTTTCCCGCCGTGGTCGACGCCGTGCGGGCCTCGCTCGAGTTGGGCACCAACTTCACCCGCCCCGCCACCATCGAACTCGACTGTGCCGAGCGATTCCTCGACGTGATTCCGACGGCCGACATGGTCAAGTTCACCAAGGACGGATCGACTGCCACGACGGCCGCCGTCAAGCTGGCTCGGAAGGCGACGGGCCACGACCTCATCGCGATGTGCGCCGACCATCCGTTCTTTTCCTATGACGACTGGTACATGTCGACCACGACGTCGGATGGCGGGATTCCCGCTGACGAGCTCGATCGGGTGACGATGTTTGCGTACAACGATCTCGACTCGCTGCAACGGGTCTTTGATCGACATCCCGATCGATCGCGATGGTGATTCTCGAACCCGTGCGCCTCGATCCACCGGCAGTCGGCTTTCTGGAAGGGGTCCGGACTCTGTGCGATCGGAACGGAGCGGTGCTGGTCTTCGACGAGATGATCACCGGGTTCCGCTACGTGCTGCACGGCGCGCAGGATCTCTACGGGGTGACGCCGGATCTGTCGACGTTCGGAAAATCGCTGGCGAACGGGTTCTCGGTGTCGGCCCTCGCCGGGAGTCGGGAGCTGATGATGTTGGGGAGTCGGCGGGGAGTCGACGACGACGTCTTTCTGCTCTCGACCACGCATGGCGGCGAGATCTGTGGTCTGGCGGCGGCGATCGCGACCATCGACACCTATTGCGCCGAGCCGGTGATCGAGCACCTCTATCGCCAGGGCGATCGGCTTGTCGCAGGGCTGCGCGAGAGCGCTGCCCGTCACGGTCTCGCCGAGCACGTCTTTCCCGTCGGATTCCCGTGCAACTTGGTGTTCGCCACGCGTGGACCCGACGGCGAGCCATCGCAGGAGTTCCGGACTCTGCTCCTCCAAGAAACGGTCCGGCGGGGAGTCATGATGCCCTCGCTCGTGGTGAGCTATGCCCATACCGATGCCGACATCGACGCCACACTCGAAGCGATCGACGGGGCGCTCGGCGTGTATGCCCAAGCGTTGAGCGACGGCGTCGACAAGTTTCTGGTCGGTTCGCCGTCGCGCGTCGTGTTCGAACGACGCGCCCACTGACCCGCGCTGGGTCGGGCACTTCTCGGCACGAGGTCAGGTACCGGCCGAGTCGACCTCGGCCAGCAGGTCGTGCTCTTCGAGCAACGCTGCGGTGTCGACGATCGAGTCGAACGTGAGTCCCGAGCGCTCGGCCACGTCGAGCAGGCTGGTCGACCCATCGGATTGGTTGAGGACCCAGAGCATGGCGAACTGGGCGTCGGCGATCTCCGTTCCGCCGAGCGCTCGGTAGAGGCCGCGGTTGCCGAGTTGCGGTTCGCCGAACGGCTGGAGATTGAGCATCGTGCGGTCTGCGTCGAGCACGTCGAGTGTGCGCGCGAGGATGCCGTACGACTCCACGAGTTGATCCTCGGCGACGAACTCCAGGTTGTCGGCCGAGGTGTGGTATTCGGGGAACTGGCCGTGGCGGCCGCGCATCAACGAGCCGACCGGCGCCCGGAATCCGGGGGAGTTGTACTGGCGTTCGTCATAGCCGTACGGGAAGAAGTCGATCACGTCGTGCTCGAAACCCGACTCGCGGAGCACGAATTCGGCGGCGCGATCGATCGACGTCGCCGAGTCCTCGGTGCGCTTGTACGTGAAGGGCTGGGCGTCTCCGAGGCACGTGAGTGTCAGCCCGGCTGCGATCCGATCGACTCGATCCCTGTTGTGATGGAGCCAGGTGATTGCTCCGATCGTTCCCGGCGCGTAGACGAAACGATGGGTTCGACGCGGTGGCGCGCCGGCCGCCAGCTGCTGGGCGAGCACCGCCGAGATTGCAATTCCGCTCAGATTGTCGTCGGCCAACGATGGGTGGCAGACGTGGGTCGAGATGACCACCTCGTCGTCGAGTCGGCCGGGGACGACGAATTCGCCGTAGGCCAATGAGCCGGGGACCAGCGTGCTGTCGATGACCACCTCGTAGTCGACGTCGGGCAGCGCACGCAGCACATCGTCGGCGAGGCAAAAGCCCCACGTCTCGGAGTAGTAGGACGTGCGGTAGGGCACGAGGTCGGGCTGATCGGGAAGCGAATGCAGATGCGGTCGGAGCTCGTCGAGCGTCATGCGGCGGCGAACCGGCACGCTGTAGTTGACGACGTGGAGGTTCGATTGTCTGAAATCGATCACCCGGTGTCCGTCTGGGTCGGCAACGTACGCATCGCGGATGTTCCACTCGGGCGGAATCGTCCAGTCCAACACCTGCGTTCCGGAGGCCACCTCGTGGACGGTCAGGTCGATTCGTTCGCCGATGATCGCAAGCGTTTCGCGGACGCCGTCACCGGTGATGCTGCGACAGATCGGGAAGAGGCGTTCGATGAGTTCGACGAGCGAGGGGCCGACGTCGGCCGGAATGGGTACGAGCACTCCGCCATTCTGTCAGCCGGGCCTCCCTCTCTCCCTCCCTCTCTCCCTCCCTCTCTCCCCTGCGTTGGCACGCCGGTCACGACTCGCGCGTGGCGAGGTCGAACGATGCGATGTCCAGGTCGGCGTAGCCGATGTCGGCGTCAGACATCGTGGTCGGCTCGATCGGCCACGAGATGGCCAGTGCCGGATCGTTCCACCGGAGTCCCCGCGCGGCTCCCGGTTCGTACCGTCGACTCATGTGGTAGTACACGTCGGTGTCGTCCTCGAGCGTGATGAATCCGTGAGCGAATCCGGCCGGGACGAAGAGCGCCAATCGATTGTCGGCGGTGAGGTCGACCGAGACATGGTCGAAACGTGTGGGTGAACCGGAACGAAGATCGACGACCACATCGCGGATCGCGCCGCGCACGCACCGCACCACCTTCGACTCGCCGTGTGGTTCGACGTTGAAGTGCATGCCGCGCAGGGTGCCGGCGCGATCGTTGATCGAGATGTTGCACTGGGGGTAGTCGGTCGGCAAACCGGCGGCCGCGAACTCGTCGACACAGAACGTGCGGGCAAACGCTCCGCGATCGTCGACATGGGGCTGCAACGCAACGACGACGGGCCCGGAGAGAGCAAGCTCTTGGAACAGCACATGGCTGACGTTAGTGACGACCGCTCCGAATCAGGTGGGCCGGGTCGGGCTCGGACTCGGACCGTTGATCGCTCCGTGATCGATGGCGTGATCGACAATCCGTTGCCCTGCGCAACGGTGGTTCTGTACGGTGCACGCGATGAACGCCTTCCCGTGCCGATTCTGCGGCACCGCCCTCGAACACCGAGTCGTCGATCTCGGCATGTCGCCGCTGTGCGAGAGCTTCCTCCCCGAGGATCGGCTCGACACGATGGAGCCGTTCTACCCACTCCACGCGTGGGTGTGTCACGAGTGCTACCTCGTTCAGATCAACGACTACGTCACGGCCGATCACATCTTCGACGAGTACGCGTACTTCTCGTCGTTCTCGACCACCTGGTTGCAACACGCCGAGGACTACGTGACCGCGATGACCGAGCGACTCGCACTCGACGAGGACAGCTTCGTCGTCGAGTTGGCGAGCAACGACGGCTACCTGCTCCAATATTTCGTGGAACGCGGCGTTCCGTGCCTCGGTATCGAGCCGGCGAAGAACGTGGCCCAGGTCGCGATCGACAAGGGCGTCCCGACCGATGTGTCGTTCTTCGGAGAGGACAAGGCGAAGGAGATGGCCGCCGAGGGCAAGATGGCCGATCTGGTGTGTGGCGCGAACGTGCTCGCTCAGGTGCCCGACCTGAACGACTTCGTCGGCGGCATTCCGCACATCCTCAAGCCGGGCGGCACGGTCACCATCGAGTTCCCGCACGTGATGACGACGCTCGCCGAGAACCAGTTCGACCAGATCTATCACGAGCACTTCTGCTACTTCGGCTTGATCAGTGTCGAGGCGATCTTCGCCGGTCATGGCATGACGATCTTCGATGTCGACGAGATCTGGACACACGGCGGGTCGCTGCGAATCTACGCCCGGCACACCGCCGACGAGAGCCGGCCGGTGTCCGATCGCGTGCACGAACTGCGTGCCCGCGAGGACGCGGCCGGCTTGCGCGACATGGCGATGTACGCCGCGTTCGAGCAGAAGGTGCGCGACACCAAGCACAAGTTGCTCGACTTGCTGATCCAGGCCAAACGGGACGGCAAGACGATCGTCGGCTACGGGGCCCCGGGCAAGGGCAACACCATGCTCAACTACTGCGGTATCCGCCAGGACTTCATCGACTTCACCGTCGACCGGAACCCGTACAAGCACGGTCGATATCTGCCGGGCACGCACATCCCGATCTTTCCGCCTGAGCGACTCGACGAGGCCCGGCCCGACTACATCTTCATCCTGCCGTGGAACTTCAAGGACGAGATCATGGAGCAACTCGCGTACACGCGTGAGTGGGGCGCCAAGTTCATCGTCGCGATTCCCGAAGCGACGGTGCTGTGAATGTTGCCCATCACCCTCGGTGCTGATCTGGGCCGCCCGCTCTCGATTCTGTGCCTCGGCGCACACAGCGACGACATCGAGATCGGTCTGGGTGCAACGCTGTTGCGACTGCTCGCCGAGCGACCGGGTACGCACGTGCACTGGGCGGTGTTCTCGGCCGACGAGCAACGGGCGGCCGAGGCCCGAGCCAGCGCCGAGGCCTTCCTCGATGCTGCCGGGACCAGTGAGTTCACTCAGTACCGATTTCGGGAGAGCTACTTCCCGTATGTCGGTGCAGAGGTGAAGGACGCGTTCGAAGCGCTGAAGTCGGCAGCCGCACCCGACGTGGTCTTCACGCATCGCCGGGACGACGAGCACCAAGACCATCGAACGATCAGTCAGTTCACGTGGAACACGTTTCGCAACCACGTGATCGCCGAGTATGAGATCCCCAAGTACGAAGGCGACCTGGGACATCCGAACCTCTTCGTGCCCGTCGCCGAGGCGATCGTCGATCGCAAGGTCGAACTCCTGATGGAGCACTTCGGCACGCAGCGGTCCAAAGGATGGTTTCGGCCAGAGACGTTCCGCGGACTGATGGCGCTGCGCGGCGTGGAGTGCGCATCCGAATCGGGTTGGGCCGAAGGCTTCCACGTCCGAAAATTGACACTGTGAAAACAGCGCAAGCAGATCGACGCACCATTGCGTTGTTCGGCTTGTTCGGCGTCGGCAACATCGGCAACGAAGCGTCACTCGAGTCGGCACTGCACGCGCTCGGTCAGTTCGATCCCCAGGCCCACCCGGTCGTCGTATGCGCTGATCCTGAAGTCGTCGCCGCACAACACGAGGTCAAGGCAGTAGCGATCTCGATGGGCGGATCAATGCCGACCTTCGAGACGTCGCCGAAGGTCGTCAGAGTTGCGACGCGACCACTGGTCGAAGTCTCGCGCTGGATCGCGGCGCTTCGCTTCGTCCGTCGGGTCGATGCCGTGATCGTTCCCGGGACGGGCATCCTCGACGACTTCGGCGAGCGCCCTCGGGGCATGCCGTACGACCTCTTTCGCTGGTCTGTCGTCGCGCGACTTGCTCGAACACCGATGTACTTCGTCGCTGTTGGAGCCGGGCCCATCGATCATCGGGTCAGTCGAATCCTGTTTCGACGGGCGGTCCTCAACGCCACCGGGTGCACGTATCGCGACGAGGGGTCGAGAGCGTTCATGGAAGGCTTGGGCGTGCCCTCGAGCGCGGATGCAGTGCAGCCCGACGTCGTGTTCGGGCTGCCTCGGCCGTCACTCCAGCGTCGAGGCGGGCCCACCTGCGTCGGCGTCGGCATGATGGCCTACTACGGGTGGGACAACGTGCCGGAGGCTGGTTCGGCGACCTTCGATGCCTATGTGCACTCGATGCTCGGCATCACGAGGGGACTACTCGATCGGGGCTGCGAGGTGCGCGTCCTCGTCGGTGAACACACCGATGAGGTGGCGGTCCGCGCGCTGCAGCAGGGCCTGCACGGTGGACCCTGGGCGCACCGGATCATCGTCGAGCCGATCCAGTCATTCACCGACCTGCTCGAACAGGTCGCGCGCTGCGACGCGGTCGTTGCTTCTCGCTACCACAACATCGTCGCGTCGATGATGATGAATCGGCCGACGATCTCGATCGGGTATGCCGCCAAGAATCGGTCGTTGCTCGACGACGCCGACCTCGGCCGATACGCATTCGAGATCGATCGCATCGAGGTGGACACGATCCTGGCTGCAGTCGACGCCGGCATCGCCGACGGCTCATCGGTGACGCAGACGTTGGAGGACTGGAACGCCCACCAGCGCCGCCTCGTGACGGCGCACTTCGAGGCGGTCCTCGCCTCGTTGAGAGTCAGGCGCTGATCCGTCGCCGCTTGTCGGTCGTGCGACGAATCCGTTGCAGGGTCTCGAGGGGAGACAGGACTGCCTCGATGATGGCCAGGCCCACCGAGCGAGCCAGCTTCCACTTGTCGAGCGTCTCGTTCGCCAGGGCGAGCCCCCGACGCTGGTATGACCAGAATTGCTCATTCGATCGGAGCAGTGGTTGGCGCAGGAGTCGGCGCGCAACGCTGCGGTAGTACTCGTTGCGCGCGTAGTGTTCGGCCTCGTCGTAGTCGTTGCCCTGCACGAAGTGCCGGCCGTACCGCTTGACCACGACCAGACGGTCGATCGCCTGGGGCAGCATGTCGAGTGCTGACGCCGTGATCGAGTCGTCGTGGACGCGGCAGTAGCTGAGCACCTGATGCACGAACCCGAAGTCGGCGGTTCGGAGCATCTCGAAGCAGACTTCGGTGTCTTCGTGCAGGCGACCTACTTCGTAGAACGGCGTCCTCGATCGCACGATGTCCGAGCGGTACATCACCGTCGTCGGTGTCCCGAACAGAAAGAGGCCGTCGGTGAAGTAGAGGCGGCCGGCATCACGACCGGACAAGACCGAGACATCACCGTTCAGTCCGAGGTTCTGGATGTCGGAACCGACGAGAGAATACGAGCTGATGAGTCCGACCTCGGGGTGCCGCTCGCCGAGTGCGACCATCTCCTCGATGCACCGTGGGTGGAGCCAGTCATCGGCCTGACACATCTTGATGTAGATGCTCGATGCCGCAATCTGGCTCAAGGCGAAGTTGTAGTTCTCGACCTGCGGCAACAGCGTGGCGGTGCGGATGACTCGGACGCGAGCATCACTCGAGGCGAGGCGATCGGCCAGATCTCCCGAACCGTCGTCGCTGCAGTTCTCGACGATGATGTACTCGAAGTTGGTGTACGTCTGGCCCAGGACGCTCTCGATGCATGCCGGAAGATAGTCCGCTGTGTTGTGGACGGGCGTCACGATGCTCACCAGCGGCCGGAGATCTCCCACGAGGTCTGGTTAGCACATCGGCCGCCTCGTCATCGTTGGTTTGCGCGATGTGATCCTCGCAGCATGAAGTCAACGCGCTGGGAATTGCGGGGAGATATTGGCCAGGATGCAGCC
>CAWFYU010000003.1:0-38138 GCA_963820085.1 Ilumatobacteraceae bacterium
GACTCATGTTGAGGCAAGTTACTCGCGCTGCGGCTGAGGCCGCTGGCATCGATCAGAAGAGCCAAGTCGGGCGCGCCATTCGGGCCGGTAGCATTGCGGTTTCATGTCAGAGCACGACTACTTCGCTCATCCGACGGCGGTCGTCGAGGACGGAGCCCGATCGGCAGCCGGCACCAAGATCTGGCACCACGGGCACATCCGAACCGGTGCCCGGATCGGCGCCAATTGCGTGTTCGGCAAGAACGTTTCATCGATGACGGCGCGCATCGGCGACCGTTGCAAGATCCAGAACAACGTGAGCGTGTACCACGGTGTGATCGATCGGCGACGACGTGTTCGTCGGGCCGTCGGCAACGTTCACCAACGACCTGGTCCCACGGGCGTTCAACACCGATTGGATGATCATGCCGAGACCACGGTGGAGCGGGCGCGTCGATCGGCGCCAACGCCACGATCGTGTGCGGAACAACGCTCGGCCGAGTTCTCGATGGTGGCGGCCGGCGCCACAGTCACGAGGTCCGTGCAACCTCATCAACTCGTCGCCGGCACGCCTGCTCGGCACCTCGGTTGGGTGTGTGATGCGGCAGGGTCGTCTCCGCGCGAGGTCGGACCACCCGCTGACACCCGTATGCGTCGGTTGCGAAGAGAGGTCATCGTGATTCCCATCACCGCTGGTCGAAAGTCGGAGCCGGAGGAGGAGGCGCTCGTGCTCGAGGTCCTCCGTTCCGGACAACTTGCTCAGGGGGCCTATCGTCGAGCGATTCGAGGAGGCGTTCGCCGCCAATCACGGCGTTCGCTCACGCATCGCAGTCAACAACGGCACGACAGCGCTCGTCGCGGCGATGCAGGCCTCGACCTGCGGCCCGGCGACGAAGTGATCACGAGCCCGTTCACGTTCGTGGCGACGCTCAACGCGATCCTGGAAGCAGGGGCCACGGCGCGATTCGTCGGACATCGGCGACGATTTCAACATACACCCCGACAAGATCGTCGAACCGTGAAGCGACCGCACGAGGGCGATCATGCCGGTCCACCTCTACGGCTAGATGGCCGACATGGATCCGATCATGGGGCCGCCGCGCAGCACGGACCTGCGCCGTCGTCGAGGATGCGGCCCAGGCGGTCGGGGCCAGCTATTACGGCCACGGTGCCGGAAGTTTCGGGTATCGGGTGCTTCTCGCTGTACGCGACGAAGAACCTCAACACCGGCGAAGGCGGGGTGGTCACGACCAATGACGACGCAATCGCCGATCGGCTTCGACTGCTCCGGAACCAAGGCATGCGCCAGCGGTACCAGTACGAGATGGCCGGCCACAACTATCGCCTCACGAATCTCGCCGCCGCCGTCGGCATCCCCCAGATCGACCGCATCGCCGAGATCAACGAGCGGCGAGCGGCGAACGCCAAGGTTCTACCGCGAGGGCTTGCTCGGCATCGATGGCCTCAGGCCTCCTGCTGCACCCGAGGCCGACCGGTCACATGTCTTCCACCAGTTCACGGTTCGTCATCGATGCCGAATCGCCGGGTCAGCACGGGATGAGTTCGTCGATCAGATGATCGAGGGCGGCGTCGGGTGCGGCATCTACTACCCGAAGGTCGTGTTCGACTACGACTGCTATCGAGATGATCCACGAGTCGTTGCTGACGACGTCCCGAGCGCTTCGCCACAGCCGCGCAGGTGGCGTCGCTGCCCGTTCA
Source organism: Ilumatobacteraceae bacterium (assembly GCA_963820085.1). GTDB lineage: Bacteria > Actinomycetota > Acidimicrobiia > Acidimicrobiales > Ilumatobacteraceae > Ilumatobacter_A. The sequence goes on from CAWFYU010000003.1 coordinate 1,699, forward strand.
TCCTTATCTCTCAGATGACGACCTCGATCAGATCATCGCAACGGTGCGCACGGTGATGGGCGCATGACCGTCCGATCAGGCTCGCCATCATCGGCGCCGGCATTATGGGCACCAACCATGCTCGGGTCGCCCGCCAGCTTCCGGGGCCGAGCTGGTCGCGGTCGTCGACCAAGACATGGCCAAAGCCCAGGCCGCGTGCGGCAGGCTCGTCGGCACGAGCGGCGAGCGAAGTGGACGACCTGATCGACCAGATCGACGCAGCGGTGGTCGCCGTTCCCACGCAGCACCACTTGGACGTGTCGCCTCCGGCTGATCCAAGCAGGCAAGCACCTGCTCGTCGAGAAGCCGCTGGCGCCCGACGTGGCCGAGGCCGAGGCAGATCGTCGCCGCCGCCGACGCATCTGGCGTGGTGCTGGCGGTGGGTCACATCGAACGGTTCAACGCCGCCGTTGCCGAGCTGCCGTTCTGCTCGAAGAGCCGCTGCACATCGAGGCCTCCCGAATCGGCTCGTATTCGCCTCGCATCAGTGACGGCGTCATCTTCGATCTGATGATCCACGACCTCGACATCGTGCTGTCGCTCGTCGGCGACGACGCCGAGGTCGACGAAATGTGCGGCGTGGCGCTGCCGAGTCCATGCGGCGACAGAGGACCTCGCGTCGGCGACGGTCGATGTTTCGACACGGGCTGACTGCGGCGTTCAACACCAGCCGGTTGGGTCAGCAGAAGGTGCGCACCATCGAGATCACACAGATGAAGAGTGCCATCGTCGCCGACCTGATTCGCCAGCGACATCACGATCCATCGCATGACCCAGCAGGAGTACCTCTCCACGGAGGGCACCCGCTACCGCCAGTCGAGCATGGTGGAGATTCCGTTCCTGCAAACCTCGGGGGAGCCACTTCCGCTCGAACTCGCCCACTTTGCGGAGTGTGTTCGTAACGGAACGCAGCCCATCGTCGGCGGAGAGCGCCGGTTTGCGGGCCCTCGACCTCGCCGTGAACGTCACTGCCGCTGTCTCGCATCGCTGACGGAGTCATGGTCAGATGAACGTCTGTCTCGTCGCGCTCGGAAAGATCGGCCTCCCCTTGGCTGTCCAATGCGCACTCAAGGGCCACCAAGTGATCGGTGCCGATGTCAATGCCGACGTGGTCGACCTGGTCAATGCTGCGACCGAGCCTTTTCCGGGCGAGACACATCTCGCAGAGCACCTCGCCAACGTCGTCGTCGCCGGACGCCTGACAGCGACGACACAAGACGGCGGACGCCGTTGCTGCGTCCGATGTGGTGGTCGTCGTCGTGCCGCTCATGGTCGATAACGATGGCGTTCCTGACTATCGGGCGATGGATGCTGCGACCCAGGACATCGCCGTTGGGCTCAAGCCCGGCACGCTGCGTCAGCTATGAGACGACACTTCCGCTCGGCGACAACCCGGCAGCGTTTCACGCCGTTGCACGTCGAGGAGCGCTCGGGTCTCGTTGCGGGAAAGGACTTCTTCGTCTGCCACAGCCCGGAAAGGGTGTTCTACAGCGGTCGGATCTTCGCCGATCTCCGCAACTACCCGAAACTCGTCGGTGGAATCGACGAGGCATCGGCGCAGCGTGCGATGAGCTTCTACGAGGCGATCCTCGACTTCGAGGATCGGCCCGACCTCGACCGCCCGAATGGCGTGTGGGATCTCGGGTCGGCCGAGGCGGCAGAGTTCGCCAAGCTGGCCGAGACGACGTATCGCGACGTGAACATCGGCCTGGCCAACACGTTCGCAAGCACCGCCGACAGCTTCGGCGTCGACATCTTCAAGGTGATCGAAGCGTCGAACAGCCAACCGTTCAGCCACATCCATCAGCCGGGCATAGCCGTCGGTGGGCACTGCATCCCGGTCTACCCGCGGTTCTACCTGTCCGATGATCCCGAGCGCCGATCTCGTGCGCACGGGCCGGCTCGCGGAACTGACCGCATGCCCGACATACGCGGTTCGAGCAGGTCGAGCGACGCCTCGGTGAGCTCGACGGCAAGACGCGTCGCGGTACTCGGCGCTGCGTACCGTGGCGGAGTCAAAGAGACGGCGTTCTCGGGTGTGTACGGCGTCGTCGAGGCGCTGGAGGCCGAGGGGCGACACGCCGTTGTCGAGGATCCGATGTACACCGATGACGAAATCGTTGCGCTCGGCTTTCGTCCCGCATCACCTCGGCGAGCGTTGCGATGCAGCGATCGTGCAGGCTGATCACGCCGAGTACCGCACGCTGTCGCAAGCGCAACTCCCCGGTTGTTCTGTCCTGCTCGACGGTCGAGATGTCGTTCCGGTCGCTCAGCTGCAAGCCGACGGCATGACCGTGTTGACGATCGGACGCGGCGAGAACTGATCAGTGTGTTGCGGTGGCGATGACCCGACGGAAGCCATCGATCATCGTGGCTTGCGACAGCGGACCCAGCGCACTGGGCTCCGGTGGAGTCCATCCGCTGGTGCCTGCAGCGATCTGGATGATGAGGTCGACGACTCCGGTGACATCGGAGGGGTCGCAGACGAAGCCGAGTCGGTGATCGCGAACGAGTTGGGTTCCCAACGTCTCGACTCGCCCGATGTGGAGGACCGGACGACGCGCTGCGGCGTACTCGAAGAGTTTTGCGGGGAGATTGGTGGCGTCTTGTGCGCTCTCCCACGACAGGTTGAGCAGCGCGACAGCGCCGTGCTGAGCCGAACGGATCTCGTCGGCTCCGACCACCCCGTGCAAGCGGATGATCTCACCGAGCGAGCGCTCGTCGACGAGGCGTGGAATCGACGGATCGACGGCGCCGTACACCTCGATGTCCGGGACGGAATCTCCTGCGCGTCGAGCGGTCAACAGGCGGGCGCCGATCTCGCACACTGCGTCGATGTTCCGACCAGTGTTGGCGGTCAGCGTCCCGGTGAAGACGATGGGCGCATCGCATGCGGGCGGTTCGTCGTCGGTCCGGAGCCATCCGTCGTCGAAACCGTTCCGCAGCACGGTGATCGGAACGGTTGGGGCGACCTGGCGCAGATCGGCGGCGAGCGCATCGGCCACGGTTGTGATCGCGCTCGCTGACGAAAGCGTCGAGCGTTCGAGCGCTCGGTCGATGCGACCGAGTATCGGCGGGACCTGTCGGTTCGGGTCGCCGGTCCACAGGTCGCGCATGTCGGCGATCCACGGGCAATCGAAGTGGGCAGACAGCTTCGATGCTGCGCGGAGGCTGGCCATGGGCGGGGCAGAGGCGATGATCAGATTCGGGCGGAGATCTGACCGAACGGCCCGCTCGGCGGTGCGATGCCACTCCCACATCGTGTCCGGGAACGATGCCCAGCGGCGAATTTCCACGCGGGCGGCGGAACGTGCCGGCCAGGCCGACGGAGTCGCGGCAGGTCCGAGGGTCGGCGCTGTGACTGGGCGCGAGGATCGCCCGAGACGTGACAGAGCGATCCGAGCGGAGAGCACCCGGTCGCGAGGTGCGGTTTCGACGACGTTGAGGTCGGCCGGTGGGTCGATTCGACGCCCGTCCGGTGGGGCTGCGCCCACGACCGTGACGTCGTGGCCGTCTGCGGCCAGCGCCCGGGCCAATCCGCCGGTGCGACGCGACCCGACTGACGAGGACCACGTGAAGTAGTAGCTCACGAGCAGGATTTTCACGGCGCACTCCGCGTGAGGAGATCGTGGGCGCTTCGACCGAACAGAGTGGCGTAGCCCTGGCGACGCTGACGATCGCACCGGAGGGTGTGCAGGCACCAGCGGGCAATCGAGTCGGCCGCCACGTACGCGCTGCGAAACCATGCGACGGAATGGCCGTGGATGTCGTGGAACAGGCACCCGGATTCATACGACCAGACGAGCGATGCGCCGAAGTGATCGCTGGTCGAGTGGGCGCCCGCGTGGGTGATGGCGAAGCCGTCGACCACGTGCGTTTCGATCCCGGCGGCGTTCGCTCGGAGGCACAGGTCGATGTCTTCGTAGAACAGAAAGAAGCGTTCGTCGAATCCGTTGATGGCGACGAAATCCCGAAGGCTGATCAGCAGGGCAGCGCCGCTGACGAACCCGGTTCCGCGTGGCGACGTACCCCATCGTCGCAGCCAACTTCGCCGCGCCTCATCGGTCACCGAGAATGCGATGCCGCGATGTGACCCGGGTCGCGCCGCATTCACGGTCGCCGGACCGCAGATCTGCCCCGCCGGTGGTGGCTGTTCGGAGAAGGGCCACGCATCGATGGTGGCGTCAGGATTGAGGAAGAGGAGCCACTCGGCATCGGAATCGGCGGCCAATGCGTTGCAGGCCGCACCGAAGCCGGGATTCGACGGATCGTGAACGGTTCGGACCTGATGGCCCGCGAGTGCCTCGTGTTTCGCGACGAGTTCGAGGGTGGCTGTTGATGCGGAGTTCTCTTGGATCGCCAGCGCAGCATCGGGCAGGTGGGACAACACCGAGTCGATAGCGGCCAGGATCTCGCTCCCACTGTCGTGCGAGACCAGGCAGACCTCGACCACCGGACGCACGGCGCAGAATATACTCCCCTGTCGACTAGCGTCGCCGTCATGGCCCACGGAGCACACGTCTGACCGCACCGCTCAGCGTCGTCGTGCCTTACGACCGCACAAATGCCACGGTCAGAGCGCGTGCCTTGCACTGGCTCGACCGCGCAGCCGTCGAGCGTGGGGTCGACGTCGGGTCGGTCGCTCGGCTCGTCGGTCCTGGCTTCGATTCGCTCGAACGGTCGAGGTCGGGGCCGCTGCTGCTGCTGCGCAATCGTGGGCGATTCAGCCGAGGTCGAGGCGAAGCGCGACTCTTGAGCTCGGCATCGCTCGGGGTCTACGACCTCGATGACGGCCTGCCCTGGGACAACGGGGCATTGCCGGGGCTCGGCGGGTGGTGGAAGCGACCGTGGCCGCGCGCGCTGATCGCCGACCGTGCAGCGCGCGCTGCCGATCGAATAATCGTGGGCAACGACGTGTTGGCAGGCTGGGCGACCGAACGCTGCGACGACGTCCGCGTCATTCCGACTTGCGTGGAGCCCACCGACTACCTATCCAAGACCAGCTACGACGTGGGGACGGTGCCAACGCTCGGATGGATCGGGTCGCCGGCGACCGAGACCTATCTGGCAGATATCTCGCCGGCTCTGCGGGAGCTGCATCGTCGAACCGGCATGCGGCTCGAGATCATCAGCGCTCCCGGTCCGGTCCCAGCCGACCTCGCTGCGTTCACTGTCCGGGTCGTGTGGTCGCCCGAGGTCGCCTCGACCCGACTCGCGAGCTGGGATGCGGGAATCATGCCGCTTCGTGATGGCGTGTACGAACGCGCCAAGTGCGGCTACAAGCTCCTGCAATACGCGGCCGCCGGGCTCCCGGCCGTCGGCAGCCCGGTCGGCATCAATGACGTACTGCTGCGCGACATGAGTGGTTTGGCGGCGACGACGGCGAGCGACTGGATCGACGCGGTCGAGTCGTTGCTCGGCGAGAGCGCCGAGTGTCGACAGCAACGAGGCGACGCCGCACGGCGCATCGCGCACGACTATTCGTATGGTGTCTGGGAAGCCCGCTGGCGATCGGCGGTCGGCATCGGATGAAGGTCCAGCACGTGATCACCAAGGCAGACGTCGGTGGCGCGCAGACCTACGTTCTCGAACTGGCGACGGTGCAGGCGGCCGATGGGCACACGGTGAGTATCGTCGCCGGCTCGCTCGGCCGAATGGCCGATCAGGCCCGAGCGCGCGGCGTCGTCGTCGAGCACGAAGCCAGTCTGCGACGCGAAGCGAGCGTGCGGTCAGACCTCCAAGCCGTACGGGGTCTCGTCAGCACGCTGCGGGCGTCGCAGCCAGATGTCATTCATGCGCACTCGTCGAAAGCCGGCGTTCTCGCTCGTTTCGCCGGCCGCCGGCTGGGCATCCCGACGGTCTACACGGCGCATGGCTGGCCGTTTCAGCCGGGGGCACCTCTGCCGCAGCGAGTGATGTCGTGGGCGGGCGAGACCATGGCGGCGCGGTCGTGGGGCGAGGTCATCTGCCTGACCGATGCAGAGGCGGCGCTCGCCCGTCGACTCCGCGTCGTTCCTCCGACGCGGTTGCACGTTATTCGCAACGGGCTGCCCGACATCGCCGACGACCATCGCGCTGACGTACGGAGAGCCGGTGTCGACGCCCCGCCGCGTGATCGGGTCGACATCGTTATGGTCGGGCGGTTCGCGCCTCCGAAGCAACAGCGGCGTGTGCTGACGGCGCTGTCGATGATTCCCGATCTGCCGTGGCGGATGACGTTCGTCGGCGACGGTGTCGAACTGCAGTCGTTGGTCGAGGTGGCAGATCGCTTCGGTCTCGGTGACCGCGTCAGATTCGTCGGCGACCGCGGCGACGTCGCAGAGATCCTCGCCGAGAACGACGTCGGTGTGCTCTTTTCGAAGTACGAAGGAATGCCCCTAGCAATGCTCGAGAAGATGCGCGCCGGACTCGCCTGCGTCGCGAACGACCTGCCGGGAGTGCGCGAGCTGTTCGGCGGCGTCGGCGGCACGGTCGTTGCCGCCGACGAAGCAGCGCTTGCCCGTGCGTTCGCCGACCTCATCGCTGACCGAGACGCGCTCGACCGCAGCGGGCGCGCCGCACGACAGCGATACGAATCGGATTTCTCGATCGATGCGAACCACCGATCCGTGATGCGCGTGTACGCAGCGGCGATCAGCGCGGCTGAGCATTGAACATCGAGGGGAGCAACTCGACGATGCGCGCCGCTGCGTCGCCACTGCCGTAGGACGTTCGATCGGAGACGCCGGGCCGGGCATGGGTGACGCGGTCGACGATCTCGTTCGTGTCGGCGTCGACCAGCGTGTTCCAACCTCCGGCGACGGTCTCGGTCCATTCGGTCGAAGGTCGGACCGTGACGCACGGGGTCGCCATCCAGTACGCCTCCTTCTGGAGTCCGCCGGAGTCGGTGACGACGCAGCGGGCATCGCGCAGAAGTGCCAACGTCTGTCGATAGGTCGTCGGCGTCACGAGATGGACGTGCGACGGCGTCACCCAGTCAGCGAGCAGCGATCGGGTCCGTGGGTGTACGGGCCAGATGACGGGGACGCCACCGGCCGCGAGCGCGGTCAAGGCGCCGATGATCGCGCCGAGCCGAACCGGATCGTCGGTGTTGCCGGGCCGATGGATGGTTGCCAACACGTAGTCGTCGACTGCGCACGAGGATGCGATGGGATTGTCGTCGCCGAGATCGGCAGTTTCGCGGAGCATCACGTCGAACATCACGTCGCCCACGATGTGTACCCCGGCAGTGATTCCTTCGGCGGCGAGGTGGGCCACGGCGACAGCCGATGGGCAGTAGAGGTGCGAACTGACCTGGTCGGTGACGATCCGATTGATCTCTTCGGGCATTGTCCGGTCGAAGCTGCGCAGACCGGCTTCCACGTGGGCGATCGGGATGTGGAGCTTGGATGCGACGAGGGCGGCGGCAAGTGTCGAGTTGGTGTCGCCGTAGACGAGCATGCACGACGGTTGCTCGTCGAGGACCACTCCCTCGAGCCGCTGCATCATCAGCCCGGTCTGCTCGCCGTGACCGCCCGAGCCGACGCCGAGGTTGTGCTGTGGTGGAGCGATGCCGAGTTCGTCGAAGAACGAGCCGCTCATCGCCTCGTCGTAGTGCTGACCGGTGTGGACCAGGACCTCGCTGAGTCCCGACTGCGCGGCCACGGCAGCGGACACCGCAGCGGCCTTGACGAACTGCGGGCGTGCGCCGACGACGGTGAGAATGCTGTGTGTGGTCATCGATGATTCGCATCTGCGAGGTTGTGGACGTGCCAGTCACGCTGGAGCAGTTCGCGGTACTCGCCTGCCCGTTGGTGGAACTCTTGGTGCCAGAGAGCGATGCTCAAGAAGCCCCAGAGGCTGCGGGAGTACTCGAGTTCGGTGCCGGCGTCGGCAGCGATGCGTGCGAAATCGATCTCGTCGGGCCCGTGCACGGCGGCAGACGCGAACGTGTCCCGGACGAAATCACCGGTCTCTCCGCCGAGCCAACTGCCGATCGGGACTGGGAAGCCCATCTTGTCCTGGCGTTCGAGCACGCTCGCCGGCAGCCGCTGGGCGGATGCTTCGCGCAGTACCTTCTTGAGTGCTCCGCCGCGGAACTTCACCCGTGCGGGAATGGTTGCACTGAATTCGACGAGTTTGTGGTCGAGGAGTGGAACCCGTGACTCGAGACCGTGCGCCATGCTCATGCGGTCCTCGACGTGCAGGAGCGCCGGCAGCAGCGTCTTGAAGTCGAAATGGGTCATGGCGTCGAAGTACGACGCGCCGTGGATGGCCGGGCTCGTGAAGACGTCGAGGTACGACTGGTAGGGGCTGTAGTCGGAGGATTCGACCTGGAAGTTGAGGATGGTCGGGTCGAGGTCGCCCGATCGGTCGACCAGTCGGAAATAGCGGGCCTCGGGTGGGCCGAACAGTCCCTCTTTCCAGAAGTGCTGCATCATCGGTTGATAGCCGTTCAGCGTCGGCAGGCTTGGCAGAATCGTGTCGTAGGTGACGATGAAGTCCTGGTCCCGGAGGGTGCCGTCGATGGCCCCCTTGATCGCGGCTTCGAAGTATGCAACGAGGTAGCGGACGTACCCGCCGAACAGTTCGTCACCGCCCTGCCCGCCGAGGACCACCTTGCGGTGTTGTGCAGCGGTCTCGGAGATCATGAACTGCGGGAACGACCCGGGGCCGGCCAACGGCTGGTCGAGGTGGCGGATCACCGAGCTGATGTTGTCGAGGAAGTCACGCTCGGTGATGTCCCGTTCGACCAGGCTGAATCCAGCGTGTTCGGCCACAGCGCGGGCATGGTGTGATTCGTCATGGCCCGGCGCATCGGTGAACTTGCCGACGAACCCCATGACGTCGGCGTCGGTGTGCTCGTTCGCCAGCACGGCGACGAGGGAGGAATCGATGCCGCCACTGACGTAGCTGCCGACTGGGACATCGCTGCGAAGGTGCAGCTCGGTCGATTCGGCGAGGAGTGCTTCGAGCTGATCGTGGAAGTCAGCCTCGGTCGACTCCTCGTCGATCGAGAACGCGATGTCCCAGTATTGACGGACGTCGACCGACCCCGCCTCGACAGTCAGCACGTGTCCGGCCGGAACCTCGTGGATGCCTTCGAACAAGGTCTTGCCGCCCATGCAGAACTGGAAGGTGACGTAGTCCTGCAATGACTTGTGGTTGGTGGCGATCTCGGGCAGGATCGGCAGGAGCGTCTTCGGCTCGGACGCGAAGTACAGGCATCGGTCGACGATGGTGTAGCAGAGCGGCTTGATGCCGAGACGATCACGTCCGACGAGGACCCGGTCGTCGGTGGGGTCGTACAACGCAAACGAGAACATGCCGCGCAGGTGCTCGACGACGGCATCGCCCCATGCTTCGTACCCGACGAGCAACGATTCGGAGTCGGTCGCAGTACGGAACCGATGCTCACCGAGCTCAGCGCGCAGCTCGCGGTAGTTGTAGATCTCGCCGTTGAACGTCAGCCACCGATTGCCGTCGCCCGTCATCGGCTGGCGTCCTTGTTCGCCGAGTCCGATGATCGACAGCCGTTGATGTGCGAATCCTCGGCGGCGGTCGTCAGACCACCAGGCGCCTTCGCCATCGGGTCCGCGGTGGGCCTGCAGGTGGTTCGCCGAACCGAGGAACGCTTCGAGGTTGGGAACCGGCGCTCCAGTCATCGATATGGCGCCCGCAATCCCACACATGTACTCAGACTCCTGCTGGCTCTTCGACGGAGCGATGAGCCTAACCTCACCGGTCTTCGCCGACGACGTCTGCGGGCTATCGTGACGAAATGCGATGGAAATCGGCACTCGTTGCGGCTGCTCTGCTGTCCACGACGAATGTGCTCATCGAACAACCTGTGCACCGTGTCCGGGCCGACGACGTCTCGCCGCTGACGATGGTCGTCGGTCATCACCGTGGCGCGGTCGGGCAATCGGTCGACATCTCGGGCCGGCCGTGCCGAGGTGGTGAAGCGCCCATCGTGGGGTGGACCGGCATGCTCGATGATCCACCGAATCCGCCGACCTCGCGTCCGGTGCCTGTCGAGCTCGTCATCGAGTCGGGTGGGCCTCTTTTCGAGATATGGCGAGGCACGCTGGTGTGGCAACCCGAGCCGATTCTCGTGACGGCGACCTCCGCGGGCGATCCGGCAGCGGTTTCGACCGTGCTCGCACCGATGGGCGTCGTCGGAGGTGCGGCAGCCGCGACCTCAGTGCAGCCGGCGGTGGCCGAGATCACCGTGTCCGGAGCGATCGCGGGGGCGAGCTACGTCGCCGTAGCGGGGGAGCCCGATGGTGTTGTTGGTCGGGCAACGGCGTCGTCGTCGACGTTGCGAATGCAGGTGCCTGCTGGTGTCGGTCCGATCTGGGTGCTCGGTCTTGGACTGTACCTTCAGGAGTTTCCAGTGCCGATGCAGTGGGAAGCGCCGGCGGTTGCAGCCACGGAGCCGTTCCCCCTGATCCCAGCCGACGAGCGGCTCGAGCTTCGTGGACCAGCGTATCTGAACTCGATCTCCGCGGACGGCAGGTTTGCCATCGTCAACTCGCCGGGAGCGGGGGTGAACCACTGGTCGTTGCCGACGCAACACGCGCCGTCCGCTACACCACCGGGCCTCTACCTCGCCGAACCTGGCGGGGTGTTTGCGTATCGGTCGATGCCGTTTTACCCGGACCTGACCGAAGTCGACCGGGCAACGGTCAAGCGGTGGCGGGTCGGAACCGATGAGGTGACGACGTTTGCTCCGCCCTTCACCGATCCGGACTGGTACGTCGAGCGGGTTACAGCAGTCGATCCGAGCGGCCGATTCTTGGCCTTGAACGTGGTGGGCGGACGTAATGGCCGCGTCACGCCATTTCTGTATGACGCCGTCACCGGAGAGGTTTCGGCACCATTTGGCGAATGGTGGGCCGCGGTGGACCCGGGGCCACTCATCAGTTCGATATCGCGTGACGGTCAGTTGATTCGCGGAGTTCAGTTCACGGCCGTGGTTGAGACGGTCGCCACGTACTGGCAGCTGGACCTCGCCACGGGCGTGCGCTCCGACCTGTTCCAAGTTCAGGCCGATGCGCGGGTGTCCTCGAACCAACAGTGGAGCGTCTTCGTCAGCAACCGGGGGCCGGATGCCCGATCGGGGTTTCGGCCATCGAGTTCGGTCGCGTTGTACGGCGCGTACAGCCTCTATCGACGAAACGAAGCCACGGGAATCGTTGTCCGGGTGCCCGTCGAGGTCGCGGCGGTTGACGAGTTCGACGTTGCCGACGATGGTCGCGTCCTCATCAGCCATGCTGTGCCGACCCCGGGGCATCCAACCGCAAGACATCCGTCCGACCTGCAACTCTCGATGTGGTTCGGTGATGGCGTTCTCGTTCCGATCACCGTGGGCACCGACGGGCGACTCGCCAATGCCGGAGTCGCACCGTGGACGATCAAGCCCAACCTCAGTGACGATGGCCGACGAGTGTCATTCTATTCCGAGGCGACCAATCTCGGCACGACGCCGGACGGGCCTCGCAACCCGCTGCTGTACCAGGTCGTCTTGCCCCCGCCGGCGCCCGACCCAGGCCCGGCATCACAGCTCCTGCCCGACGAATCGGTGTGTATCGCTGCCGTCAACGCTTCGCCGGGCGACTTTGTCGCGGTCAATGTGACGCCAGTGAACGCAATCCGAGGCGGGCACGGCCTGATGCACTCCTCGGACGATCGGCCAGGGTCCGTCAGCAACGTGAATTTCGCGGCAGGCACGATCGACCCGAACGTGACCATGGCCCAGGTCGGCGTCGATGGAGAAGTCTGCGTTGCGAACAGCACGCACGGTCCTGTCGATGTCGTCCTCGACCAGATGGCGACGTTCAGCGGTACGGCGCTGCGCTCGCCGACGAACGGACTCGGCGCCGTCCGGCTGGTCGATACCCGAGTCGGCTTCGGAGGCGGGAAGGTGGCGCCGTCAGAGCGCCGGTGCACATTCGTGTCGAACGCGACTCCGGGAGACCATGTCGGAGTCAACGTCACGCCAGTCGAGGCGTCAACAGCCGGCGATGGACTGCTGCATTCGTCGGACTACGTTCACGGATTCGGTCGAGAGCAGTCAACGGTGAACTTCGGCCTTGGCACTGTTAGTCCGAACTTCGCAATCGCGGTCGTCGGCTCGAACGGTCAGATCTGCTTTACGAATTCACGACATGGATCTATTCACTTGGTGCTCGATCAACTGATGGTCGGGTCCGCAGCGGCCTTTCGCACGCCTGTGACTTGGCCGAGCCGACTTGTCGACACACGTCGGCTGATCGGAGGCACCCGTTTGGCGCCTTCAGAGACCCGGTGCTTTTTGGTGGACGAGGCGGTGCCCGGGGAGTACTTCGGTGCGAACCTGACGCCGGTCGGCGCCGCAACCCACGGTTTCGCAACGTTGCACTCATCTGATGATCCATCGGGTGACACGTCGAGCGTGAACTTCGCCCCAGGTTCGGTTGCTCCCAATCTTGCGATCGCGAAAGTCGGGTCCGATGGTCGCGTCTGTGTGACGAACTCGTATCACGGATCGGTCGAGATGATCGTCGACGCCCAGATTCTCGCATCGGTTTCGACCGTTCGAGCCGACACAGCGGGCAGCGTTCGTCTCGTCGACACTCGCGAATCCTGGCCCTTCTGACCTTGATTTCAATCGGGCGCGCGCCGTGCTCCAGTAGGGGGCGCCACCGTCGAGCTCTCACAACGGGATTTGCCGCGATGAGGGTGACGGCAACCTGATGATCGGGCGGACGAGGCTGGATCTCGACGACGTCGTGATTCCCTGATCGGGTCGGTCGATGCAAAAGTACGGCCCGACGCGCATGAAGAGTTCACGCCTGTCGGCGTCGCTCGCTAGCCTTGCCCTGAGTGGGGCGGCTCCGGTGGTCGTCGAAGGGGTGCAAGCATGGCTGAGTCGATGACGTTCGTTCCGTTTGATCGGGCGATGATGGAGCGTTGGGACCGTGAGTGGTTGGTGTACCTCGGAACCGAAAGCATGTATCCGCACCTCGTGCGATGGGACCAACTCGACGTGGTCGCCGACCTCGCGGGCGTCGATGCGGCGTCGATCTACTCGACGGTGTTCACCCGCAGCGACCTCTACGAGCACGATGCCTCGTTGGCGATCTGGTGCAAAGGAGACGAACTCATCGGCAAGCGGGTCGTCGAGATCGGTTGCGGGTGCGGATTCCTTGGCAAGCAGCTCGGGCTCGTCGCCGACAGTACCTCGGTCTCGACTACTCCGAACTGGCACTTGCGATCGCTCGTGGCGCTTCGCCAGCCAACTGCCAGTACGGCATGCCATCGGACAGCGCTCGGCTGCAGCCACTCGCCGGCCAGTTCGACACGCTCGTCGGACGCGAGTTCTTCATCCATCAGAACCTCGACCAAGTGCGAGGCGTCCTTGCGACGGCTCGGCATCTGCTTCGCCCGGGCGGACTGATCTGCGCCGACTTTTACCATACGAACCCCGACATCGCGCAGGGAGTCGTGCACCCTGCCGACAGCCCGCTCGATCCGACCTATGCATCGGCCGGTTACCACTACGAACCCGGCGACACCGAGATGCTGGCGGCGGAGTTCGGGTTGACCATCCAAAGCCAGGATCGCGATGCCGAGCGGCAACGCCTCTTCACGATCTTCGAGGTTTGCGGCTGACCGCCTCCGCTCAGCCGTTCGCTCGATCGGCCCAGGGCTTGATGCCCGACTCGGCGACCGCCCAATCGATCGCCAGATCCAAGGACTCGGTCGGCCACGCGTGTTCGCCAGCCACGCTCTGCCAGTCGACCGTCGGAAAGGCGTCCTCGAATGCGGATTGGCGGTCTGGCGTCGGCCGGGTCGCGACGAGGATGTCGTCGCTCTCGTAGTTGATCAGCAACGCCCGGCGCGGCGCGATCGCGGCGACGACCTCGAGGTAGTCCAACCCGACCGGTAGATCTCGGAAGCCTCGATACCACGTCGGTCGACTCCACCTCCCTGGGTCGGGATCGTCGTCGGTGTCGACGAATCCGGCATTCGAGATGGCACGGTCGATTCGCTGGTCCAGTGCAGCAGCGTAGAGCGCATAGATGGCGCCTTGCGAGTGGCCGATGACAGTCACGTCATCCAGGTCGAATCCGGACGCAGCGAGCGCGTCGAGCGTCCACGACACCTCGCTGATGTCCTTGCCCATCGCGCTCCATTCGGGATGTTCCGCGTAAAAGGCGGTGGTGTCCCACGGGTCATCCAGTTGAGGTTCACCCGTGAACGACAACGTCGGACAGACGACGAGAAACCCCGCCCGGGAGAACGCGGTGCCGTACGCGAGTTCACCGCCAGGTTGGTCCCCGCATGGTTCGTCGGCACCGATCGTGTTCGTCTGGTGCAACGCGACGACGATCCGGGTGTCCTGCGTGGCCGGTGCGGCAGCGGACGTCCAGTCGTCGCCTCCGGGCAGACGCACACGTACCGGCACCGACTCCGACAACGGATTCAAAAAGGCGACCGTCCCCGTGGCGGCCCGATGCAAGGGCCCGACAGTGCCCATCGGTTGTTCCGGTGCGCCGAGCAATGGGATCAGCTCGTCGGCGATAAAGTCCTCGCGAGTGAGATCTGACGAGCCGAACCAGACATCGGCCCGCCAGAGATCAGCGTCTGCAGGTCCCGCGTCGCCCTGACACGCGGCGCTAACGCACAGTGTCGTGACGAAGGCGAGAGAGCGGGCTCGGCGCATCCCGGAATGACACAGGCCTATGACGCGGTCGGGGTGACGACGAGCCCGGCGTAGATTGATCGCAGCGTCGACTCCTGCGAGCCCCAGTTGTACTTCGGAGCGGCGCTGTCGAGGCTCTGCGTCAGCTCATTGCGCTCATCAGGCCCGGAGTGTGCGATGCGATCGATCGCGGCGCCGAACGCCCGGTGGTCTTCGATCGCGGCAACGGTTCCGATCCGTTCGCCGACGACGATGTCGCGCAGGAACGGCAAGTCGTTCGCAACGATCGGGAGTCCGGCCTGGATGAACTCGAACAGCTTGTTCGGTGAGCAGTAGTGGTGATTGAGGTCGACCGCTGGGTACGGAATCACGCCGACGTCGGCAGAGCGGGTCCAGGTGAGCAGCTCACTCTGCGGAACGGCGGGCACGAAGTGGACTCGATGGCCGATGCCGAGCCGATCGGCGTGCGCCCGGAGCTGGTCGACCATGTCGCCGTAGCTCATGAACACCAGGTGCGTCTCGTCACGGGTGTGACTCATTGCTTCGACCAGGTGATCGAGGCCACGCGTCGGCGACAACCAACCCTGGAAGAGGACGATGCGCGCCGCTTCGTCGAGACCGACGGTGTCACGAAGGGCCTCTGCTCGCTCCGCCGTGCCAATGCCGTCGATGGCATTGAGGATCACGGTGGGCTCGGGCACGCGATACCGCTGTGCCATCTCGGCCGCGATGTACGGATTGACCGTGATGACGTGATCACATCGGCGGATGAAGCGGCGCTCGATCCGTCCGAGCTGGCGCTGCTGGCGCTTGGTCAAGGTACCGATCTCGGGGTAGAGCTCGTGTGCGTCGTAGACGATTGGGACACCGACGCGGTCGGCGGCGGTGACACCGGCGCGCAGCTGCGGGAGATCGTGAGCGTGCACGACGTCGGGTCGGTAGTACGCCACACGCGTGGCGAGTGCGGCGTCGCGCAATGGCAGGCGTCGCGTCCGCCGGATCAGGGTCAGCACGCGTGGGGTGAGCTTGGCGTTGATGACGCCTGCCACCCACCAGAGACGCCAGATGCCCGACACGAGGCTGCGCGCGGCAATCGGCTGTGCGGAGGCGAGGGTGCCGGAAGCGGCGCGCTGGGTCGCGTTGACAGCGCTGTCGAGTGCCTCGGTGACCGGACTCTTGGGAACGAAGCCGAGCTTGCGGCGAAGTCGGAACTCGCCGCGCCCGGCCCTGCGCAGCACTCCGCTCAGCAGGCGACCGACACGCTGGAAAGCGCCGATGGTCCCGGAGAAACCTGAGTTCGTCGCCGAGCCGACGATGCGCTGCGATCGTGTCGAGCCGGCGTTGACGATGCGTGCGATTAGTGCGCTCGTGCGCGTGGCGAGGAGCTCTCGTCGTCCGGCGAAAGGAATCTCCACTCGCTCAACACGAACTCCGTCAATGGTCTCGAAGGCCGGCAGATCGGGGCTGTGTCCGGCCAGCAGGATGATCTGATGGCCGTCGGCGAGCAGAGTCTGCGCCTCCTGCAGGATGCGACGGTCAATCGGCACGTCGTCGGTGAGCATGACGATTCTCACGCTGTGCCCCCCGGATCGACGCCGTAGGCGCGCAGCGCTACTGCGGCGACCCTGCCTGCGTCGTGGGCCTCGGTGACGTAGGAACGGCCGCGTGCTGCCAGTTCTGGCCATTCGGCGCGGCGGCGGATCAGATCATCGATCACTGCCGACAAGGTCGCGGGCGTCGCACTGACGATGGGCATGTCGCCGGGATACAACGATCGGAGGTCGTCGCGGATGTAACAGATGGTGGGGATGCCCAACGCCATTGCCTCCACTGCGAACTGGCCGTACGCGCCGATGAGGACTTGGTCGACAGCGAGGTCACAGGAGGCGTAGATCGCCAGAGACTCTTCGTAGGACCGACCCTCGACGAGGACGAGTTCGATGTCGATGCCGTTGTTCTGCAGCTCGGTCACGGCGACCTCGACGTGGGCCGTGCCCTTGATCACGCGATTCGACGGCGCATGAGCGATGCGGACGACACCGTCGTCACGCGGCAGCGACCTTCGCGTCGGCGATCGACCGGAGGAGGTCAAACTTCTGCAGTTCGACCGGCTGCAGCAGCAGCGTTGCTCCGGGCGTGAACTCGAGCAGATCAGGTGTGCTCACGAACACGCCGTCGGCTCGCTCGGCCATCGCACTGGCTTCGTCGCGATTTGCGCTGCACCCCATTGGCCAACATGCGGCGCAGGCGCTGATCTCGTGGCGATCGATGACGGCCTTGCTGTCGCGGATGTCGCAGCCGCAGAAGTAGAAGAAGACCTTTTTGCCCGCTCGCTGGAGCCAGGGAACATCGATCAGTCGAGAGCCAATGAGCGACTCGCCGAAGTAGAAGTGGAAGATGTCGAAATCCTTGGCCATTGCGAGTAGCCGCAGACGAGCACCGAGACCGGGTTCGAGCTGACGGTCGACCTCGTAGTCGTACGTTCCCGTCCCGAAGCAGACCGACGTGGAGTCGACGCCGAGCTCGCGCTGTGCTCGAGCGAGGGCACCGGCGGCACCGGCGATGTTGTTCGGACCATGGAAGACTCGTGTCACCGGAGCCTCCTCGCCAGTCGATGCTCGAGGATGACCCGTCGCGCTTCGGTCTCGTTCAGGAGCTCGTTGAGCTTGGCACGCTCGGCAGCGAGGTCTTGCACCTGCGCGTACAACTCGTCGACGCGCCGGGCGTTGTTGTCGGCCCGTGCGCTTTCGCTC
This sequence comes from Ilumatobacteraceae bacterium, assembly GCA_963820085.1. Classification (GTDB taxonomy): domain Bacteria; phylum Actinomycetota; class Acidimicrobiia; order Acidimicrobiales; family Ilumatobacteraceae; genus Ilumatobacter_A. Next base: position 19,159 of record CAWFYU010000003.1, read on the forward strand.
GTCGCGCGGGCGACCGCTTCGTCGAGTTGGGCGTTCGCATCGGCCGTCGATCGAATCGGCATGTCGGAATCGAACGCGAGGACAGCGAGCGGGCTGTCGTGATCGAGCGCGTCGGGCGAGCGGTAGTGCACGCGAATCCGGGCGGTAGTCGGATCGATGACACCGAGTTGAACTCGATAGCCGCGGGCATCGGGACGGGCGAGTTGGAGTTCGAACGAGCCCTCTGGTCCGGCGAGTGCCGCTACGTATCGCTCGTCGATGGCGTCGTAGACCTGGACGGTATCGACGTGTCCAGCGGTGACTTCGATGCGCTCGGGTGAACGAGGGAGCACGAGGACGGTGGTCTCGCCATCGGTCAGCCAGGTCCAGTGATCGGGGTAGGTGGCCAGCACCGTCCGGTGTCGGTCCGGCGCAAAATCGACATCATCGAGATGGACAGGCGCGCTCGGTTCAACGGTCTGGCGTGCGAGGTCGTGGCAGCGAACCGCCTCGCAGGTGTCGCGCTCGTCGTCGGTCTTTTCGAGCAATACAGCGAGCTCGGAACGGCACGGGGCCAGCTCGTGCCCGCGTTCGCACGACAGGTACTGCAATGCCTCAAAACGTCGTTCGAGGCGGGCGACGGCCGGATCGGTGACGGCATCACCCTTGACCATATGGCAGGCTGGGCAGACGGCGAGTGCGAAGTCGTAGCTCGACTCGGTCCAGTCACGCATCTGGAGAGCTCGCTCGTTCGAGGGAATTGCCCAGCGCGACCCGACGGAGCGGCTGGCGATGATCGAGGTACCAGGAATCGACGCGAAGTCAGCGATGTCGTACGGCCGCTGATGGTGGTGGGCGTGGAATCGCGTGCTGCACGAAGCGCATTCGACGCGGAAATAGTCAGCCGGCTCGTGCTGCGGGACACAGAAGAACACGTAGCGCCGCGACACGCGGACGATTTCGGCGATCGACGTCTGGAGAATCTTGTCAGGGAGGTGCTCGAAGACGTCCGTGGCCATTGTTAGATCGAAGCACCCATCACCGAACGGCAGCGCGTCGGCGGACAACGCGACGGCAGGGCCGGTGACGAAACGGAGTGCGGTGAGACTGAAATCGCCGCCGACGACCGGGTGGTGCGCTCGGAGGAAGTTGGTGATGGCCCCGTTGCCACAACCGACATCGAGCGCCGTGATCGCGTCGTCCGGCCACATCGACATGATGGCTTCGATGACGTCGGCCGAGTCGGCGGTCTCGCCGGACCAGAGGCCGGCCTGCTCGTAGTAGTTGCGCGCGTCAGTGCTCACCGAGTTGCTCCGATTCGCCAGGTCGGTTGCTGCAGCACCAGCCCGCGTTCGACCCAGAGTGACGGCGCAGTGATCTTGATCTTGAACGAACGATCGAGGACGCAGATCGGGTCGCTCGCACCCGGGTTGTCGTCCGACAGGCCCTCGAAGAGTCCCACAGAGACCAGGTATTCGCCGCGTCCGAGTTGCGACGGCGTGTACTCGACGGCGACGTGACCGGACCTGGGCAGGAAGAAGTTGGGCGGGGACAGGACCTGGGAGATGCATCGACCGTCCATCGAGTACACACAGACGACCCAGACTGCCTCTTTGACCATGGTGTCATCGTCGAGCGACCAGTCGATGTGCACGGACATGTCTTCACCGACTTCGTACACGAAGCGGTGATCTCCGTTGGCGTCGGCGAACCAGACGGACGTGATTGCTGCGATGTCGGTGCCGTATCGTGCGTCGAGGTCGAAGATGACCTCGTCTTCGATCTCGGCGGTGACCTGGTCGTCGCCGACCATCGACACGATGGTCACCCGGGCCGGCCCGGGGTCGAGCGTGCCGATCGTCCGGTACCCGTTCTGTCCGTGTTGTTGGATCTCGAGGCACGAGCCTTCTGCGATCGGGCCGTGCTCGATCTCGATCGTGACTGACGAGAGCTTGTCGACCGACCGGGTCTTCACGAGGAACGGGGCGTGACCGTAGATGCCGCCGAACTCGCCGACCTCGCGATACGAGCGGCCGTTGTCCTTCTTCGAATTGCCCCAGTTCATGTACTCGGGAGCGGTGAGGAGGTGGACGCCCTCGCTCGAATCGTTGTCACGGGCGCCGCCGATGGGCACGCGGTCGATCTCGAGTCCCTCCGAGCTGACGGTGATCTCGTGGATGCGGACCGGCTTGGCGATCTTCATCTCGGGCGGCGCGACCAGTCGGCACACGACGACATCGTCGCCGTCGGCTTCAAGGTTCTCGACCTGTGCCCGCAGCAGCTTGAGATTGTCGGCCTTCAGTCGAAGTTCGGATTGCTTGCGGATCGAGGTGCTGTACCGCTTGGAGATCACGTGCGGCACGTCGTCGCCGATCATGCGGCCGCGGTCGATCCAGATCGCCCGGTCGCACATCATCTGCACGGCACCGATGTCATGCGAGACGAACAGCACCGTCGTGCCCTGGCTTGTCAGCGTCTGCATCCGATGGCTCGACTTCATCGAGAAGTAGGCATCGCCGGCTCCGAGGATCTCGTCGACGATCAGCACTTCGGGGCGAACGGCTGTGGCGGTGGCGAACGCCAGCCGCGCATACATCCCGGCGGAGTAGGTCTTGACCGGACGATCGATGAAGTCGTCGAGTTCGGAAAAGTCAAGCACGTCGTCGAACGCACGTTGCGCTTGCTTGCCGGAAATCCCCTGGTATGCAAGCGAGGCGAAGACGTTCTGGCGGCCCGTGAACTCGGGGTGGAACCCCGTTCCGAGTTCGAGCAGTGCTTGAACGTTGCCGTTGACCACGACTCGACCCCGCGTCGGACGCAGCAGGCCGGCGACCATCTTCAGGACGGTGCTTTTGCCCGCACCGTTGCGGCCGACCAATCCGACACGCTCACCCGGCCGGATACTGAACGAGATGTCGTCGACCGCGACGAACTCCTCGCGCACGCCACGTCGAGCGGGCAGCCCGAGTGTCGCCATCATGCGCGCTCTTGGCGACTTGAAGACTTCGAAGACCTTCGAGACGCCGTCGAGTTCGATGACGTTGCGCGGCTCAGACATAGTCGGAGAACAGACTCTTCAGGCGGGTAAACAGGAACCATCCGACGTAGAAGGTGATGACAGTGACCAGGCTGAACCCGAGCAGCATCTTCTTGCCGATGTATCCGAAGAAAGCTGCGTCCCGATACAGCGTGATGAGGTAGTAGAGCGGGTTCGGCAGCAGGAAAGTGCGGAGGTTTTCCGGCACCATTTCCTTGACGTACGCGATGGGCGACACGATCATCAGAACGAGGATCAGAATGCCCATGACCTGGCCGATGTCAGGCAGGAAGACGCTCAGCGCGGACAGGATCCATGCGACGCCGATCGAGAATGCCAACTGAAGAAAGAAGATGTACGGGATCAGCAACTGTGTCCAATGGAACGTGCCCTGCGACCACAGGAACAGCAACAGCATCCCAAGACTGGCCACGAGCGAGACCGAACTGGTCAGGACGACCTTGACCGGAATGAGTTCGATCGGAAACAGGGTGTTGCGGATCAGACCCTTGTTCGCCGTGACGGCTGTCGTGCCGTTGGCGAGCGTCTCGGAGAACCCGATGAAGGGCACGAGCCCGCAGAAGATGATCTGGATGTAGTCGACCGTGGAGTACCCCTCGACGCGGACGATGAAGATCTTGCTGTAGACCGTGCCGTAGATTGCGAGGAACAGCAATGGATACAGGACGATCCACACCAGGCCGAAGGCGGTGCCGAGATACCGCGCTCGCGCGTCGTTCATTGCAGTCGCCCGAATGATTTTCTGACGGTTCCAGAGGAGTGCGATCGGTGCGAACATCAGTGGCGTCGATATCCGTCGGGTCCTGGTGATTGGGTCGGCCGCCGGGCTGCGTGCCCAATCGTGTGCATGATGAACGATGCTATCGACACTTGCCGGGTCAGACCGGTTGGGGGCCCAGGGCCGCGCCAGTGGTGACGGCGCCGGTTGGTCGCCCGAGCGGGAGCGATACCCTGCGGGTCACCGGTTGGAGAGGTCTATGAACACGTCAGCGTTGATCGGCACTCGACCGAAGATGGGCCGCCGGGCCAGGTCGGAACGTCGTTGATGTGTGGTGTGCTGGGAGCAGTCGGAGCGCCGGATCACGCCGATCGATGGCTGCGACGACACCTTGACGACCTGCGACACCGAGGCCCCGACGACCGCGGCTTGTGGCAGAGCGTCGATCGCCGAGTCGCGCTCGGTCACCGTCGGCTCGCAGTGATCGACACCACGGTGGCCGGTCACCAGCCGATGGCGGACGAATCAGGTGGCCATACGATCGTCTTCAACGGCGAGATTTACAACTTCGTCGAACTACGCGACGAGCTCATCGCCTTCGGTCACCGGTTCTGGTCGGAGAGCGACACCGAGGTCGTGCTCGCCAGCTATCGGCAATGGGGCCGCTCGTGTGTGGATCGGTTCGTCGGCATGTGGGCCTTCGCGTTGCACGACGCCCACACCGACGAGTTGTGGTTGAGTCGCGACCCATTCGGCGTCAAGCCCCTGTTCTATGTCGATCGCGGCGGCCTGCTCGCGTTCTCCTCAGAACTGCCGCCTCTGCTCGACCTGACGTCACGTGAACCTGACCTCCAGGTCGCCTTCGACTACCTCCGCTGGGGGCATGTCGACCGGTCGAACCGCACCTTCGTCGACGGTGTTCGACACCTCGGCGCAGGCGAGTGCATGGTCGTCGACTGCGTCGGCAGTCGGGACGTGCAGCGATACCGGTACTGGTCGCCGCCCGCTCGGTCGGCGTCTTTCGACGGTTCGTACGACGAGGCGTGCGCTGAAGTCAGGCGCCTGCTCGTCCGCAGCGTCGAACTCCATCTGCGGTCCGATGTACGAGTCGGTGCCGCGCTGTCCGGCGGTCTCGACTCGTCGTCGATCGTGATGCTGATGCGCGAAGTCGGTGGGGAGGCCCTCGACGTGCAGACCGTGTCATATCTCGCAGGTGGGTCGCCAGTCGACGAAACGGCGTGGGTTCGTGAGGTCAATCGAGCCAGTGGCGCGGTGGGCCATGACGTTCGATTGAGTGGCTCCGACGTCGCTGGGCTGGCGTCGTCGGTCGCGGATACGCAGTTTGAGCCGTTCGGGTCCCTGAGTATCCTGGCGCAGTTCGCCGTCTTCCGAGTAGCGGCTGAGCAAGGCCTGACCGTGATGCTCGACGGCCAGGGCGCCGACGAACTGTTTGCCGGATATCCGTCCTTTCGTATCGAACGGCTCGTCGATCTCGTCCGCGCCGGTCGCTTCGGCGCGGCTCGGAGACTTGCCGGCGTCGTGCGGCAGAGCGAGGGGGCGGGCAGCGTCGCTCGCGCTCTGGCACGCGCGCTGCCCGGTCCGGTCGCCGTGATGGCCTGGCGCTCGTGGATGGGTCGATCGATCCCCGAATGGCTCGACGTCGCATGGTTCGAGGCGAACGGAGTCGATGTGGTGGCCCCGGCCGGAGACCTGTCGACCAGCTTCGACCATGCCGTCGAGGAATCTCAGATCGCCAGCAGCCTGCCGGGGTTGCTGCGATACGAAGATCGAAACTCAATGGCCCACTCGATCGAGAGTCGAGTGCCGTTCCTGACTCGCCCGCTCGCAGAATTCGCCGCGACGCTCCCGGCGGAGTTCCTGCTCGATGCTCGTGGCAGGAACAAGGCGGTCCTGCTCGACGCGATGGCGGGGCTGGTGCCCGACTTGGTGCTTCGCCGCACTGACAAGGTTGCGTTCAGCGTGCCACAACACCATTGGATGTCGAGCATCGACATGTCGACGCCGGCGATCTATGCGGGCATCTTCAGGCCCGATGACTTCAGACCGTGGAGCTATGCCAGCTTCCGGACGCGTCTCGAGGGAAGCGGCGACGCCCCTGTTACCGCCCTCCGTCCGTGAGGACGTGTCGCAAGGTCAGCCCGATGATGCGCAGGTCGGTCGTGAGCGACTCGTGGCGGAGATAGTGAAGGTCGTACTGAAGCTTGACGAAGGCGTCCTCTTCTGAAGCGGCGTACGGATAGCGCACCTGCGCCCACCCGGTGAGCCCCGGACGAACCAGATGTCGAGCCGAGTAGAAGGGCAGCGACTGCTCGAGCTGACGGACGTACGTGACCTGCTCGGGTCGAGGTCCGACGAGCGACAGGTCGCCGACGAAGATGTTCAGGACCTGGGGCAGTTCGTCGATATGTGTGCGACGGAGCAGCTTGCCGAAGCCGGTAATCCTGGGGTCGTTGTTGGAGGTCCAGCCCGACACGTCGACGGCGCCGGGCGTCATCGTGCGGAGCTTGATGATGTCGAACGTCGTGCCGAAGGTGCCGACCCGCTGCTGACGGAAGAACAGCGGCCCACGGTTGGCGATCGCATTGCCGACCAGGATGAACGGCAGGAGTGCCAGGAGCGCCAGCCCACCGATGCAGCCGAACGCTATATCGATCACCCGCTTGAGGGGTGCGTAGCCGCCATGGAGGCTCTCGACGTCACCGAGCAGCGCGAAGCTGTCGAGCGACGACAGCGGGAGTTTGCCGAGCCGCTCATCGTAGAAGTGTTCGAGACTGCGCACCTTGACCCCGGTTCGATGGAGTGCCTCGGCCTGCCGGATGACGTCAGGGGAGAGGATGGATTTGGGGCCGAGGACCAGGACGGTGGCTGCGGTCTCGGCACAGATCTCGCTGATGCGACCGTAGTCTGATTCCGAACTCAACGTTGCCGACACGACGAACGGTGCGGCCTGTCGGGCTCCCTTGCCGTCGGCTTCGATCGAGACAGCGTCGCGCTCGGGAACGACCGCGACGACGCGGTCCGGCTGACCGTTGCGGAACGTCCACATGGCGATCGCAACGCCGGCGATGAGGTGCCAGATCAAGAGGAGCAACGAACTCAGCAATACCGAGAACCGGGGCAGGCTGTTCGGTGCCACGATGAGCAGGGACGCCGCCAGTCCGAAGCTGATGAGAGAAGCTGATGTCGCATTGGCGACAGCGACGGAGATCCGGGCCGTACGCCGGGGTGTGTCCTGGACAGCACCCACGGCCGCGAAGATCATTGCAAGCACGAGGTACCACAGCAATCCTTCGCCGCCGGGCGTCGGAGCGCGGAACTCGGCGTGCGCCGAGCGTGCGAGCAGCACGATGCCCATGAAGACCAGGAGCGAAAGGGCGCGACCGCGATTCGTCACGTGATCGGATCCCGACCGTTCGTTGCTCCCTCGCCGAGCTGAAGAAACCATGCGCCGCCTTCGAAGACGTCTGTGTGCATAGACATATTGATGCTTAGCGGTCTGCCTCGTCGCCGTCGACCTGTGACCACGACGGGTGCAGGGTCACCAAACCGTGCGTTTCCTTCGTCACGCCGGCGATTACGTCGAAGGTGAGGGCGTTCTGGACGTGGTCATAGACGTGCTGGCGGGCCCAGCCGGTGATCTCGGTGTGCAGCACGTAGCGCGAGGCCACGAGGGGGATCGCATCGAAGCGCACGTCGACATGGCCGCTTCCGGCCAGCGAGTCGGGGACCATGTCGACGTCGCGTGTCGAGGGGGCGGTCACCGTGGCACCGTTGAGACTCGCAATCGTCACTGCGAAGACTGGCGTGGGCACCGCCTCGGCGGCGGTGTAGTGCAGGCGTACGGTGACGTCGTCGCCGCTGCGGAACCGTTCGACAGGGACGCCTCCCACGAGCAGTTCGGCTCGGGTCACTTGGATGCGCCCATCACCGCGTCGGCTGCCTTCGGCGCCTGCTGAGGTCTCGGCGCCGAGCATCGTTTCGGTGTATTCGTCGACGACGTCGGCAGGGTCGCCGTCACGCCGGACGACGCCGTGATCGATCCAGATCGCACGATCGCAGAACTCGCGCACGGTGAATGCGTCGTGCGTGACGAGCACCAGGGTCCGCCCCTGGGTTCGGAAGTCGACGAACTTCTCCATGCACTTCTTCTGGAACGTGACGTCGCCCACGGCCAGGATCTCGTCGATCAGCAACAGGTCGGGGTCGACGTTGATCGCCACGGCGAACGCCAGGCGCACGTACATCCCCGACGAGTAGGTCTTGACCGGTGACTCGATGAAGTCTCCGAGGCCGGAGAACTCGACGATCTCGTCGAATCGGCCGGCGATCTCCTTGCGGCCCATCCCGAGAATCGAGGCGTTGAGGAACACATTGTCCCGCCCGCTCAACTCGTGATGGAAGCCTGCCCCGAGTTCGAGCAGGGCTGCCATCTTCTTGTTGACCTGGATGCGTCCGGCGTTCGGCGTCAGGATCTGGGCCATGCACTTGAGCAGGGTCGACTTCCCCGAGCCGTTGTGGCCGATGATCCCGACCGCCTCACCCTCGGCCACCTCGAACGAGACATCGCGCAGCGCGTAGAAGTCCTCGTAACGATTGCGGCCGCCCGACGCGATGAATTGCTTCAGCGACGTCGCCCGTTCATGGTGGATTCGGAACGTCTTGGTGACGTTGTCGACGATGAGGGCGGGGGTGCCGCCCGTATCGGTGGTGGCTCGGGCGTTGCTCATCTCAGATCTCCTCCGCGAAGCGCGGGGAAAGTCGGCCGAAGATCCACGCGCCGAGGGCAAACACGGCCACTGCCCACACCGTGATGTACGCCCACCGTTCCCAGCTCGGGAACACCCCTTCGTACAAGATCTCGTGGGAGGCGGTGACGAAGCTGCCGGTCGGTCCCCACGGGGCGTACTTATTGACACGCGGGTCGGCGACCTGTCCGATCACGAAGATGATGGGGCTGGCATAGAACAGGATCTGCGCGGCGATGCCCCAGAGGTAGTTGATGTCATGGAAGAACACGTTTGCGGCCGACAGCGCGAGAGCGACTCCGGTGGTGAGCAGCGCGATGAGGACGAGCAGGAGCGCCATCGGAATCAACCACTGGAACATGAAGTGCCCAAAGAGGAGGAACGACGCGGAAAGCACGAGCAGTTCGATGCACACGGTGACCAGTTGGGTGAGCACGATCGACAACACCAGGTGTTCGTGGGGGAACGCAACCTTCTTGATGAGGCTGGCGCCCCCCTGGACCGAGCCGATGCTCGCCGTGACCGAGATCGAGAAGAACTGGAAGGGCAGGAGTCCGGAGAGGAAGTAGAGCGGAAAGTTCTTGACGCCGCTCGATGCTGCGCGGGGTGCTTCGCCGCCGAAGATCTTGAGGAAGATGACGCTGAAGATGATCATCTGGCTGATCGGGTTGAGCAGGCTCCACGCCCAACCGAGGAGCGATTTGCGATATCTGGTGCGCAACTCCTTCAGCGTGAGGAGGTACAGCAGATTGCGGTGGGCGACCGCCGTCCTGAGTGACATGGTGGCCGGAAGCCTATGCAGACCGGCCGGGAACGTCACCCATGGTGGCGTGGCGCCGAGCGCGGCACCGTTCGAACCACGCTCTCGGAGCCCGGGCCAGGCCGCTGGCCAACGCAACGCAGTGGGCACGCCGGGGAGCGTGCCGGAGGCGTCGGACCGACAGGCCCAGTCCGCGGACGAACGTGCCCGGCGTGCCGAAGCGGGCCGCGACGATCAGGCGATTGCGCTCCTGCAATGCGCGTCGGCGGTCGGCGAGGTGGTCGGTGCTGGCGCCGCGGGTGTGGGACACCACCGAGTCGGGAACGCAGCGATACGTCCATCCCCGCTCGGCGCCGCGCAACGAAAGGTCGACGTCTTCGTAGTAGAGGAAGTACCGCTCGTCGAACCCGCCGACGTCGTCGAGGAACGCGCGTCGGAACACGACGGCGCCGCCGGTGAACATGTCGATCGGGCGGACCTCGCGGTCGATCGACGCCACTGGCCGTCGGAAACCGATGTCGCTCGCCGCGCCGAACCGGTCGAACTCGACGCCGACGCTGTTGATGAGCGGGGGATCGGTGTCGGCCAAGACCAGCACGGGCTGGACCGCTCCGACCTCGGGTGCGTCCCGCAGCGCGGCAACCAGCGGGTCGATCCAGCCCGGTTCGACGACGATGTCGTCGTTGAGGAGCGCGACGTAGTCGGCGGCGGCAACCTGCACGGACTGCGCGGCGGCGTTGAACGCTGCGCCGTACCCCTCGTTGGCGGTGCGCAGCACGGTGACCGGGAACGCAGCCGAATTCCCCGCAGCCGATGAGTTGCTGTTGTCGACCACGACGATGCCGGTGGCGCCGCCCGCCCGGTGGAGTGCATCGAGACACGTCGTAAGACGCTCGCCCTCGCCCTGGTTGGTCACGACCACCACCACCGTCGATTCGGCGAGCGACGCGGCAGCCGACTCGTCGGCGTCAGCGGGCATTGCTGCCTCGGCCGAGGGCGCGACGCAGCGTGGTCGACCACGAATCGGGGCGAGTCGCGCCGTGGCCGGCGTAGGTCGGCTCGTCGAGTGGCCACTCGAGCCAGTCGAACCAGAGGGGCGACTGTTGCGGGTTGTAATACGGGTCGTTGCGCAGTTCGTGGGCCCAGCGCTGCTCGATGTACGCGGTCTCGGCGGGCAGCACCTTGCCGACACGCGTGCGGCTCTCGAAGTGGTACCAGAGTGAGTGCGGCGTCCAGACGATGCGGTGCCCGGCAGCGCGAACACGCAGTGACAGGTCGACGTCGTTGTAGTTGAGCGGCAGCGCCTCGGGAAAGCCGCCGACGTCGTGGAAGATCGAGGTCGGCATCAACGCCACTGCCGCGGTCACCCCGCTGCATTCGCGCTCGACTGCGAGCGGTCGCAGTGGCCGCGGGCCGGGCGACGTGCCCGACCACCCGGTGCTCGCATGATGTGGGCCGTGGAAGTACACGTGGCCGCCGTGCTGCACGGTGCCGTCGTCGAACAGCAGCTTCGCTCCGACCATCCCTACGCCGCCCGATCGTCCGCCGAGGCCTTCGGTCGGGCCACTCGCGATGCCGACGAGTGTCTCGATGCTGTCGGGCTCGATCAGTTCGGTGTCGTCGTTGAGGAAGAGGAGGAACTCACCCGTTGCCGCAGCTGCTCCCTCGTTCATCTTCGTGGAAAAGTTGAACACGCCGTGGTGTTCGACCAGAACGAGACGGTCGCCGACGAGATCACCGAGTGCCGTGATGACGGGCGGTGGTGTGTCGTCGTCGATGATCACGACGAATTCGAGGTCCGGGTAGGTGGATTGCTTGACGATGCTGCGGACCGCCTCGACGACGAAGCAGCGGGTGGTCCCCCAGACCTTGCCCGCCGAACCGCGCGTCGGGATCAGCACGCTCACGCGCGGGAGCGGTGTCCGCAGCGTGCGGCGGATGCGGTAGATGCCTTCGTGCTCGGTCGATTCGACTGCGGCGTCGAGCCCGATCCGGGCGCAGTGCTCGGCGACCACGCGTTGGCCCGCGTCGAACGCCCACGGTTTGGCATCGACGCCGGCGGCCACGCTGGTCGGTGCCTGGCGCCAGTGGTAGAGGATCTCGGGAACGTGCACGATCCGTCGCGCCTGTTCGCCGAGCCGCAGCATCAGGTCATGGTCCTGGGCGCCGTCGAACCCTGTTCGGAAGCCGCCGACGTCGGCGACGAGCGAGCGCCTCGCCATGACGAAGTGCGTGATGTAGTTCTGGCTCCGCAGCCGCTCGGGCGACCACTGGGGCTTGAGGCAGGGCCCGATGTGTTCGCCGTTGCCGTCGAGAAAGTCGTGGTCGCTGTAGACGACGTCGATGTCGTCTGTGCCGGTGCCTCCGCTCGCACTCTGGGCGGCGGCCAGCATGCGGGCGATCGCATCGCCACGCAACACGTCGTCGTGATCGAGAAAGGCGACGAACGTACCCGTTGCCGCGTCGAGGCCATCGTTGGTGGCGGCGACGATGCCGCCCTGCGCCGGTCGGCGGATGACGGTGACATCGAGACGCTCGGCCGCGCGGGTGAGGATCTCGTCGATGCCGATGCGTGTCGAGCCGTCATCGACGATGACATGTTCGACCCGCTGACCGTGGCGGCGAGCGGTCTGGAACTCGACCGACTCGAGGCACGCGGTCAGATGGGTGGGGTCCGGGTCGAACACCGGCGTGATGACCGACACCGCCGGTGGGCGTCGTGGAATCGTCATCGGCGGAGCGCGGCAATTCGCCGCTGCGTCGGACGGACCACACGCCCCACGACGCGCCGGGTGCGCTGGATCGCGATGCGGTGCACCTTGCCGATGTTGTGGCGGGCCTGGCCCAGCGCGACGGTGAGCTCCATCACCTCGCCGCGCAGTTGGCCATTCGCCTGCTCCGCTGCCTGTACTGCCTGGCTGGCCCCGACCAGTTCGGTGCGGAGGTCGTCGTAGCTCTGTTCGAGCGGGCCGACCAGCCGCCGGAGACGGGCGTTCTCGGCAAGCAATGCCGCGACATCGACGTCGACGTCGACATCGCTCGCCGGCTCCGCTTCCTGCGCGTGGTTCATGGGATCGAGTGTACCGACGGGCCTCGACCGGCCCGGGTGTGCTCCCCGAGGCGTCGGGGACGAGCAGTACACTCGCCGCCGTGATCGCGCTCCCGAATCAGCGTCGAGCGATGATCGCACTCCTTGGCGCGATTGCGTCGATCGTCGTGCTCTGGGTGCTGGCGACACCGCCCTCGGCAGGACCCGACGAGCCGTCCCATGTGGTGCGCGCTGCGGCGCTCGTGCGAGGGCAGCTCGACGGCGCACCCGTTGACGGCTCACTCGTTGCCTTCGATCTGCCCGCGCACATCGCCTTTCCTGATCCGGGTTGTTTTGCCTTTCTCGAAGACGTCCCCGCGAGCTGCGCGACGAGCATCGACCGACCGAACGGATCGCGCCCGCTGCTGACGGCGGCGACCCACTACCCGGTCTGGGGGCATCTGGTTGCGGGCATCGGCTCGTTTCTGCCGGCCGAGTTCGCGGGTCCAGGAACACGGATGATCGACGCGATCATCCCGCTCGGCCTGCTCGGCTTGGCCCTGATCGCCGCCGCCCGACGCGGATGGTTGGTCGCCGGCGCCGTGCTGCTGTGCGCAACGCCTCCGGTGTGGTTCATCATCGCTGTCGTCAATCCGTCCCACTACGTCATCACGGGCGGCGTCGCGGTCTGGATCGCCCTGTCAGGATTTCGGCGCCGCATAACCGGTCAGGTGATGGGCTCGCCGCTGACTCGACTCGATTCCCTGCTGCTTGGCGCGGGCTGGGCTGCCATGGTGCTCCCGCGTCGCGACGGCCTGCTCTATGCCTCGCTCGTGCTTGCTTTGGCGATCCTCATTTTCGGGATTCCGACGTGTGACGTCGGAGTTGCCGCGCTGGGTGCGGGCAACGATGGCGCTCGCCACCCTGGCGACCTTGGGGTGGGCGGCGGACAGTTCATCCGACTCGTCGCCGCTGCTGTTTGCATCGGTCTTGCTTCCCTTCGTCGCCGTCGGTACGTGCCGTCTCTGGCGCCGGTTCGCTCGACCACGGCAACGGGGCGCCCTGGTCGCCGGCCTGACCGCGGCCGCTGGTGTGGTGTCGTTCGCGGTGATGGCTCGACGGGCCAGCGGCTTCGACGCCACCGTGCTGCAGGCGGTGATCGGGCAGACCGGCATCGACCTCAACGAGGCGGTCGGTGTTGTCGGCTGGCTCGATACGGCCGTGCCGCAGACGATGGTGATGATCTGGCTGCTCGCACTCGGGCTCCTCGCCGCAGCAGCCGTTGTCGGACAGCGCCGAGCGCAGTTGGTCGGCGCCGGTGCGGTGCTCGCAGTTGCCATCGTCGTGTCGTGGGTCTTGACCATGAATCAGAACGACGCCGACGGAACGTACTGGCAGGGCCGCTACTACCTTCCGCTGCTGGTCGGTATTCCGATTGTGTTGGCGACGTCGCCCGTGCGGCGCGGATCGTCGGCTCCTCGGGCGTCACGTCGGCGCAGTGGCCTTGATCGTGCTGACGGCTGCGTTGGCCAATGCGATGCGACGCTGGGCCGTCGGCGCGGACGGCACGATGTACCCGTGGCGGTGGGACACCTACGACACTGCGCTGCCACCGATCGTGTTGCTCGTCGCCCATCTCGCTGCCGTGGCGGTGCTGTGGAGCGCCGTCGACCGACTCGCACCAGCCGTCGCCACCGACTCCGACGACTGGGGAGGTGGCGTCACTGCCGGCAACCCGGTTCGCCGTGCGGAGGGTGTGAACCTGCTCGGCTATCACCGTGCAGGGAGTGGGTTGGGCGAGGCCGTGCGGGCGATCGATGCCGCGTTGACCGCAGCCGGAGTCGAGGTGTCGCGCTTCGACGTCTCGCTCACCGACAGTCCGTCCGTCGAAGCTGGGCACCTCTGCGCCGACGAAGTCGTGCCAGGCGACAACTCTGTTCCAGGTGACATGGTTCGGCGAACGACGATCGCCGTGGTCACGGCGCCCGAGCTTCCCGCGGCCTTGGCCGCGTGGCCGAGCTACGCGATGTCGAACGGGTTGTCGGCTACTGGTTCTGGGAGGTGGCCACGGTGCCCGAGCATCATCGCGGCGGCATGGCGCTCGTCGACGAGATCTGGACACCGACGACCTTCGTCGCCGACGCGTATCGCGCGATGGACGGCGTGCCGCCCGTCGAGGTCCGCCCGCTGCCGATGATCGAACCCCTGGTCGACCCTGCCGTCGTGCAACGGTGGCGACGACGGCTTGCGCCGAGCGACGAATTCGTGTTCCTCGTCACGCTCGACCTCTTCAGCGTGGTCGAGCGGAAGAACCCGTTTGCAGCAATCGATGCGTTCGCCGCCGCCGAACTCGGGGCGACGGCGCGACTCGTCATCAAGACGATCAACGGTGACCAGCGCCAGGGCAGCCTCGGGCGCATCGAGGAGTGCATTGCAGCATCGTCGGCGCGGGAGCAGATCGAGCTGATCGACGGTTTCGTCGACCGCGCCGACATGATCGGGATGATCGCGGCCGCCGACTGCCTGGTCTCGCTCCATCGAGGCGAGGGTCTCGGCTTGCATCTCGCCGAGGCGATGTGGTTGGGCACTCCGGTGATTGCGTCGAGATACTCGGGAAACCTCGACTTCATGGATGACACCAACTCGATCTTGGTCGACGTCGACCTGGTCGCGGTGACCAACGGTGAAGGGGGCTACCCCGATGGCATGCGCTGGGCCGAAGCCGACGTGCAGCAAGCCGCTGCCGCGATGAGGCACCTCGTCGCTGATCTCGAACGTCGCTCGACAATCGCAGTTGCGGCGCGGATGGCAATGGAGACGCAGCCGAGTCTCCTCCTACTTGGCCGACTGGCTTGGCCCGATCGGTTCCATCGTGCGGCGCCTGAGGGTCGGCCGCTGAGCGCGATGCGGCCGAATAGTCGTGACTGCTCCATGCCGAACAATCCGAAACGGCAGCTGGGGCGGTCGCCGGTCGACCACGGCGCCACTCCGCAACTACTTCAACAATCACTTCGAGATGACCAAGGAAGAGGTCCGACGAGCCGTCGCTGATTCCGGACGGTGCCGCCGACGACGACCCAGACCGGCCAGCATCTCGCCGAACTGTCGAACGTGGTCGCTGAGACCCAGCTCTATCAGTCTAGCCTGATCAGCGAACTTCGGCGCGAGATCGCGGCGCTTCGATCCGAGATCGATGCGATGGCAGCGACATCGGCAGAGCTGGCTGCGGTGCTTGCGGCGATGACCTTGACTTCAGACGGACTGCAGTAGTCCCCCGGATGCGTGAACAGCTGCGTCATGATCGTCTTCGACACTCAGGCGGTACAGAGCGTCGATCACGGCTACCGCGGAATCGCGCGATACACCGTGAACTCGCCCGTGCGCTCCACAGCAATCACCCCGACCTCGTCGACGTGTTCGCATACAACGACGCCCTGCCGAATGGCGCGCCTCGAGCGCCTCGGCTCGGCGCCAAGCTCCAGTCGTTCAGCGAAATCCGAGGTAGGCACGCCGATCTCCTCCACGTGAATTCGCCATTCGAGCATCCCGTCATCGAAGTGCTGACAACCCCGGTGATTGCCCGGCGCACCGTCGTCACCTGTTACGACCTGATCCCGTATCGGTTCTCCGACATCTATCTTCCAGAGGCTGGTACTGAAGGCCGGATATCAGTCGCGGCTCGGCATGCTCGTCGCCGCCGACGCGATCGTCACCGACTCCGAATCGGCGGCCTCTGACGTCGTCCGCATGCTCGGCGTCGACCCCCGAGTCGTCACCTCGATCGGCGTGGGAACCGCCGAGCAGTTCCAGCCGCCCACCGACTCGCTCGCCGAACGGATGACCGAACTCGACAGGTCGCGCCGACACTGCTGCCGGCTTCGTCCTCGTACCGGCGGGCCCGAGTGGCGCAAGAACCTCGATGGAGCGGTCGAGGCGTACAGCCGACTCCCATCTGAACTGCAGGCGCGTCATCAACTGGTGATCGCCTCGAAGATCGCCGACGGTCAGCATGCCAAGTTTCACGACTACTGCTCCGAACTCGGTGTCGCCGATCGGGTGGTGGTCACCGGTTACGTGTCAGACGAGCACCTCGTGCGTCTGTATCAGTCGGCAGAACTCGTCATGTTCCCATCGTTCTACGAGGGGTTCGGCCTCCCGGTGCTCGAAGCCCGACGCTGTCGGGCGCGGGTCATCACGTCAAACGTGTCATCGCTCCCCGAAGTGATGCCCGAGCCGGCCGCACTTTTCAGCCCGTACGAGATCGACGACATGGCCGAACGGCTCGAGTCGGCGTTGACCGACTCAACGTATGGCCCAGCTCGACGCTGCAGCCGACCCTGGCTTCACGTGGGACCTCGCCGCCGACCGTCTGGCGGCGGTCTACCGAAAAGTCCTCACACGGAGCAGCCCGGGCGGGTGCTGACGAGCGCCACGCGTGGCCCTGGCAGCGCCGTTGCACCTCGCGGACCCCGGCGCGGCCGAGCGAACGATGGCCCTGGTCGACCTGCTCGA
Source organism: Ilumatobacteraceae bacterium (assembly GCA_963820085.1). Taxonomy (GTDB): domain Bacteria; phylum Actinomycetota; class Acidimicrobiia; order Acidimicrobiales; family Ilumatobacteraceae; genus Ilumatobacter_A. The sequence continues at coordinate 35,980 of CAWFYU010000003.1, forward strand.
TGTCGATGTCGATATCACCGTCTTCGTCCAGTCCGATCGTCCCGAATCGCCGAGGACTGGCAGGTCGACGTCCAGAATGTGCGGGTCTTGCCCGCGCATCATGCGGCAGGGGAATATGACGCTGTCGTCTATACCCTCGGCGACGAGGCGATCGAGAGCGCCACGCTCGCGGTGTAGTCGGTGGTTCCGGGGTTGATCTCGGGATGGCCAGACACCGTGGTCAACGACATCTCCGATGTCGGCGAAGCGCTGCGCAGCCGGCCCGCGGTGGCGGCCTCGACGGCCTCGAACCCGTCCCGGCCGACCTCGACGCGATGACGGCCACAATCAGAACGCAGTGTTCGCCCGATCGGCGGGCCGTGTCACGAGGTCGGCAACGGTGGTTGACGCCAGAGCTCGTGCTTCCACAGCTCGGTGAACACTGCCCACTGCGGTGACACGTCGACGATGCCGTCGCACATACCGACCGATTCGCCGCGGAGGTGGGTGACCGCCACGCCGTCGTGGATCCGGATGCGGCCGCCAAGACGGCGCAGTCGGAAAGCAAAGTCGACGTCTTCGAAATACGCCGGATGAAATCGAGGATCGAACCCACCGACGCGCTCGTGGAGATCCGTGGTCATCAGCCAACAGGCCGCGGAGGCGTAGTCGACTGGATCGGCCCATCGGGGGCGGTGCGGTGAACCCGTCGGGTCCCACCAATTGGCCCGCCTCGTCGAGATTGCCGTCGGCGTCGAGCAGCCGCGGTGCGATGACGTCGTGAGGATGGTCGGCGAGTTCGGCGAGCATCGGGGGCAACCACGCATCGTGCACCATCAAATCGGGGTTGATCAGGCACACGACGCCGCTCCGCGCCGCACCGATGCCGAGTTCGTTGCCGCCGCCGAAGCCGAGGTTGCGGTCAGGGAGCGCGAGGCGGGACGCCCGACGTGGTGAGCGCGAGATGGTGACCGCTGGCATGACCGTGGAGCGGGTGCAGGTTGTCGACGACGATGATCTCGGGCGCGATCTCTGCGGTGACGCAACTCGACACGAGTCGCTGCAGACTCTCGTCGATGACCGCGGCCCAGGTGCCGTAGGTGACGTAGACGAACGAAACAATGGGTGCCGGGTGCGGCCGCGACGACGACCCGCGGGGCTGGCGACGTGGTCCGCCGAAATGACACGGCGTCAGCTCGCTGTGCGCTCGGCACGGATCAGGGCGGCCTCGATCCGGCCGGTCAGCGCCCGCTCGTGTGCGGTGGCACTGGCCAGCGCGGGCAACTGCATGTCGCTCGACCGCGTCGGCGCGGTCGCGAAGTTGGTCGGCCTCGACTTCGAGCGCGGCGACCTGACGCTGGAGCGCGGCGCTGTGCGTGGCCTCGGTCGGCGAGTACTCCGCAATCTGGTCGCACAGTCGGTCGAACTCAACTCGTGTCGACTGCGCATCCTCGCTGCTGCCTCGGACGAGGGCGGCGAGCAGAGGGTCGGTCAACCCGTCGCCTGCGTGTTGCGCAACGATCAGCCGATCGGTGACGGGTGATCGCTCCACCGAGGGCGTCGATCGCTCGATCGACGGTGGCGGTCGCGTCGGGACGATCGTCGTCGGTGAGAACGCCGAGGTGGATCAGCATGCGGCGCCGAGTGTCGACGGCCACGTGGTCGAGGGTCGCCGCGAACTCCGCACACGAGCGCGATGGGGTCATCGAACACGGTCGTGGCGATGACCGCCAGGCGCTCGTCGATGCCCGCTTCACGTCGAGCGGCCGAGTCGATCCGATGGTCGACGATGACGACGTCGGCTCCCATGGACCAGTTGGCGGCGACGGGGACCCATGCGGCCCGACCGCGCCAGAGCGCGAACATGGAGCTGGTCCGGAGGTCGAGGACGACGTCGCTGCGCCGTGCCGCGAAATGAGCTCGCGTCAACTGCTGGCGATGGCATCGCTCGCCCAGTCGGCGGGGTCGAGCGTGGTACAGGATGCTGACATGGAGCGCCCGACCCGGCGTCGAGTCGCTCATGTCGGTCGCCGCGTATCGTCAAGCGGCCGGTCTTGCTTGTCTTTCTTCGCCGCCTTTTGGGCCTTCTTCCAGTCGTGGGACTCGACCGAGCGATTCCTCGTCGACGATGTCGGCGACCGAGCGAGGCGTCTCGTCGCCGAACTTGCCGGCGGCCTCGC
>CAWFYU010000004.1:0-15893 GCA_963820085.1 Ilumatobacteraceae bacterium
CACGCCGGCGATTACGTCGAAGGTGAGGGCGTTCTGCACGTGGTCATAGACGTGCTGGCGGGCCCAGCCGGTGATCTCGGTGTGCAGCACGTAGCGCGAGGCCACGAGGGGGATCGCGTCGAAGCGCACGTCGACATGGCCGCTTCCGGCCAGCGAGTCGGGGACCATGTCGACGTCGCGTGTCGAGGGGGCGGTGACGGTGGCACCGTTGAGACTCGCAATCGTCACCGCGAAGACTGGCTTGGGCACCGCCTCGGCGGCGGTGTAGTGCAGGCGCACGGTGACGTCGTCGCCGCTGCGGAACCGTTCGACAGGGACGCCTCCCACGAGCAGTTCGGCTCGGGTCACTTGGATGCGCCCATCACCGCGTCGGCTGCCTTCGGCGCCTGCTGAGGTCTCGGCGCCGAGCATCGTTTCGGTGTATTCGTCGACGACGTCGGCCGGGTCGCCGTTTCGCGGACGACGCAGTGATCGATCCAGATCGCACGATCGCAGAACTCGCGCACGGTGAATGCGTCGTGCGTCGCCGGACGGGGTCCGCCCCTGGGTTCGGGAAGTCAACGGGTTGCTCCATGCACTTCTTCTGGAACGTGACGTCGCCCACGGCCAGGATCTCGTCGATCAGCAACAGGTCGGGGTCGACGTTGATCGCCACGGCGAACGCCAGGCAGACGTACATCCCCAACAAGTAGGTCTTGACCGGTGCTCGAGGAAGTCTCCGAGGCCGGAGAACTCGACGATCTCGTCGAATCGGCCGGCGATCTCCTTGCGGCCCATCCCGAGAATCGAGGCGTTGAGGAACACATTGTCCCGCCCGCTCAACTCGTGATGGAAGCCTGCCCCGAGTTCGAGCAGGGCTGCCATCTTCTTGTTGACCTGGATGCGTCCGGCGTTCGGCGTCAGGATCTGGGCCATGCACTTGAGCAGGGTCGACTTCCCCGAGCCGTTGTGGCCGATGATCCCGACCGCCTCACCCTCGGCCACCTCGAACGAGACATCGCGCAGCGCGTAGAAGTCCTCGTAACGATTGCGGCCGCCCGACGCGATGAATTGCTTCAGCGACGTCGCCCGTTCATGGTGGATTCGGAACGTCTTGGTGACGTTGTCGACGATGAGGGCGGGGGTGCCGCCCGTATCGGTGGTGGCTCGGGCGTTGCTCATCTCAGATCTCCTCCGCGAAGCGCGGGGAAAGTCGGCCGAAGATCCACGCGCCGAGGGCAAACACGGCCACTGCCCACACCGTGATGTACGCCCACCGTTCCCAGCTCGGGAACACCCCTTCGTAGAGGATCTCGTGGGAGGCGGTGACGAAGCTGCCGGTCGGTCCCCACGGGGCGTACTTATTGACACGCGGGTCGGCGACCTGTCCGATCACGAAGATGATGGGGCTGGCATAGAACAGGATCTGCGCGGCGATGCCCCAGAGGTAGTTGATGTCATGGAAGAACACGTTTGCGGCCGACAGCGCGAGAGCGACTCCGGTGGTGAGCAGCGCGATGAGGACGAGCAGGAGCGCCATCGGAATCAACCACTGGAACATGAAGTGCCCAAAGAGGAGGAACGACGCGGAAAGCACGAGCAGTTCGATGCACACGGTGACCAGTTGGGTGAGCACGATCGACAACACCAGGTGTTCGTGGGGGAACGCAACCTTCTTGATGAGGCTGGCGCCCCCCTGGACCGAGCCGATGCTCGCCGTGACCGAGATCGAGAAGAACTGGAAGGGCAGGAGTCCGGATAGGAAGTAGAGCGGAAAGTTCTTGACGCCGCTCGATGCTGCGCGGGGTGCTTCGCCGCCGAAGATCTTGAGGAAGATGACGCTGAAGATGATCATCTGGCTGATCGGGTTGAGCAGGCTCCACGCCCAACCGAGGAGCGATTTGCGATATCTGGTGCGCAACTCCTTCAGCGTGAGGAGGTACAGCAGATTGCGGTGGGCGACCGCCGTCCTGAGTGACATGGTGGCCGGAAGCCTATGCAGACCGGGCGGGAACGTCACCCATGGTGGCGTGGCCGAGCGCGGCACCGTTCGAACCACGCTCTCGGAGCCCGGGCCAGGCCGCTGGCCAACGCAACGCAGTGGGCACGCCGGGGAGCGTGCCGGAGGCGTCGGACCGACAGGCCCAGTCCGCGGACGAACGTGCCCGGCGTGCCGAAGCGGGCCGCGACGATCAGGCGATTGCGCTCCTGCAATGCGCGTCGACGGTCGGCGAGGTGGTCGGTGCTGGCGCCGCGGGTGTGGGACACCACCGAGTCGGGAACGCAGCGATACGTCCATCCCCGCTCGGCGCCGCGCAACGAGAGATCGACATCTTCGTAGTAGAGAAAGTACCGCTCGTCGAACCCGCCGACGTCGTCGAGGAACGCGCGTCGGAACACGACGGCGCCGCCGGTGAACATGTCGATCGGGCGGACCTCGCGGTCGATCGACGCCACTGGCCGTCGGAAACCGATGTCGCTCGCCGCGCCGAACCGGTCGAACTCGACGCCGACGCTGTTGATGAGCGGGGGATCGGTGTCGGCCAAGACCAGCACGGGCTGGACCGCTCCGACCTCGGGTGCGTCCCGCAGCGCGGCAACCAGCGGGTCGATCCAGCCCGGTTCGACGACGATGTCGTCGTTGAGGAGCGCGACGTAGTCGGCGGCGGCAACCTGCACGGACTGCGCGGCGGCGTTGAACGCTGCGCCGTACCCCTCGTTGGCGGTGCGCAGCACGGTGACCGGGAACGCAGCTGAATTTCCCGCAGCCGATGAGTTGCTGTTGTCGACCACGACGATGCCGGTGGCGCCGCCCGCCCGGTGGAGTGCATCGAGACACGTCGTAAGACGCTCGCCCTCGCCCTGGTTGGTCACGACCACCACCACCACCGTCGATTCGGTGAGCGACGCGGCAGCCGACTCGTCGGCGTCAGCGGGCATTGCTGCCTCGGCCGAGGGCGCGACGCAGCGTGGTCGACCACGAGTCGGGGCGAGTCGCGCCGTGGCCGGCGTAGGTCGGCTCGTCGAGGGGCCACTCGAGCCAGTCGAACCAGAGGGGCGACTGTTGCGGGTTGTAATACGGGTCGTTGCGCAGTTCGTGGGCCCAGCGCTGCTCGATGTACGCGGTCTCGGCGGGCAGCACCCTGCCGACACGCGTGCGGCTCTCGAAGTGGTACCAGAGTGAGTGCGGCGTCCAGACGATGCGGTGCCCGGCAGCGCGAACACGCAGTGACAGGTCGACGTCGTTGTAGTTGAGCGGTAGCGCCTCGGGAAAGCCGCCGACCTCGTGGAAGATCGACGTCGGCATCAACGCCACTGCCGCGGTCACCCCGCTGCATTCGCGCTCGACTGCGAGCGGTCGGAGGGGCCGCGGGCCGGGCGACGTGCCCGACCACCCGGTGCTCGCATGATGTGGGCCGTGGAAGTACACGTGGCCGCCGTGCTGCACGGTGCCGTCGTCGAACAGCAGCTTCGCTCCGACCATCCCTACGCCGCCTGATCGTCCGTCGAGGCCTTCGGTCGGGCCACTCGCGATGCCGACGAGTGTCTCGATGCTGTCGGGCTCGATCAGTTCGGTGTCGTCGTTGAGGAAGAGGAGGAACTCACCCGTTGCCGCAGCTGCTCCCTCGTTCATCTTCGTGGAAAAGTTGAACACGCCGTGGTGCTCGACCAGAACGAGACGGTCGCCGACCAGATCACCGAGTGCCGTGATGACGGGCGGCGGTGTGTCGTCGTCGATGATCACGACGAATTCGAGGTCCGGGTAGGTGGATTGCTTGACGATGCTCCGGACCGCCTCGACGACGAAGCAGCGGGTGGTCCCCCAGACCTTGCCCGCCGAACCGCGCGTCGGGATCAGCACGCTCACGCGCGGGAGCGGTGTCGGCAGCGTGCGGCGGATGCGGTAAATGCCTTCGTGCTCGGTTGACTCGACTGCGGCGTCGAGCCCGATCCGGGCGCAGTGCTCGGCGACCGCGCGTTGGCCCGCATCGAACGCCCACGGTTTGGCATCGACGCCGGCGGCCACGCTGGTCGGTGCCTGGCGCCAGTGGTAGAGGATCTCGGGAACGTGCACGATCCGTCGCGCGTGTTCGCCGAGCCGCAGCATCAGGTCATGGTCCTGGGCGCCGTCGAACCCTGTTCGGAAGCCGCCGACCTCGGCGACGAGCGAGCGCCTCGCCATGACGAAGTGCGTGATGTAGTTCTGGCTCCGCAGCCGCTCGGGCGACCACTGGGGCTTGAGGCAGGGCCCGATGTGTTCGCCGTTGCCGTCGAGAAAGTCGTGGTCGCTGTAGACGACGTCGATGTCGTCTGTGCCGGTGCCTCCGCTCGCACTCTGGGCGCCGGCCAGCATGCGGGCGATCGCATCGCCACGCAACACGTCGTCGTGATCGAGAAAGGCGACGAACGTACCCGTTGCCGCGTCGAGGCCATCGTTGGTGGCGGCGACGATGCCGCCCTGCGCCGGTCGGCGGATGACGGTGACATCGAGACGCTCGGCCACGCGGGTGAGGATCTCGTCGATGCCGATGCGTGTCGAGCCGTCGTCGACGATGACATGTTCGACCCGCTGACCGTGGCGGCGAGCGGTCTGGAACTCGACCGACTCGAGGCACGCGGTCAGGTGGGCGGGGTCCGGGTCGAACACCGGCGTGATGACCGACACCGCCGGTGGGCGTCGTGGAATCGTCATCGGCGGAGCGTGGCAATTCGCCGCTGCGTCGGACGGACCACACGTCCCACGACGCGCCGGGTGCGCTGGATCACGATGCGGTGCACCTTGCCGATGTTGTGGCGGGCCTGGCCCAGCGCGACGGTGAGCTCCATCACCTCGCCACGCAGTTGGCCATTCGCCTGCTCCGCTGCCTGTACTGCCTGGCTGGCCCCGACCAGTTCGGTGCGGAGGTCGTCGTAGCTCTGTTCGAGCGGGCCGACCAGCCGCCGGAGACGGGCGTTCTCGGCGAGCAATGCCGCGACATCGACGTCGACGTCGACATCGCTCGCCGGCTCCGCTTCCTGCGCGTGGTTCATGGGATCGAGTGTACCGACGGGCCTCGACCGGCCCGGGTGTGCTCCCCGAGGCGTCGGGGACGAGCAGTACACTCGCCGCCGTGATCGCGCTCCCGAATCAGCGTCGAGCGATGATCGCACTCCTTGGCGCGATTGCGTCGATCGTCGTGCTCTGGGTGCTGGCGACACCGCCCTCGGCAGGACCCGACGAGCCGTCCCATGTGGTGCGCGCTGCGGCGCTCGTGCGAGGGCAGCTCGACGGCGCACCCGTTGACGGATCACTCGTTGCCTTCGATCTGCCCGCGCACATCGCCTTTCCTGATCCGGGTTGTTTTGCCTTTCTCGAAGACGTCCCCGCGAGCTGCGCGACGAGCATCGACCGACCGAACGGATCGCGCCCGCTGCTGACGGCGGCGACCCACTACCCGGTCTGGGGGCATCTGGTTGCGGGCATCGGCTCGTTTCTGCCGGCCGAGTTCGCGGGTCCAGGAACACGGATGATCGACGCGATCATCCCGCTCGGCCTGCTCGGCTTGGCCCTGATCGCCGCCGCCCGACGCGGATGGTTGGTCGCCGGCGCCGTGCTGCTGTGCGCAACGCCTCCGGTGTGGTTCATCATCGCTGTCGTCAATCCGTCCCACTACGTCATCACGGGCGGCATCGCGGTCTGGATCGCCCTGTCAGGATTTCGGCGCCGCACAACCGGTCAGGTGATGGGCTCGCCGCTGACTCGACTCGATTCCCTGCTGCTTGGCGCGGGCTGGGCTGCCATGGTGCTCCCGCGTTCGCGACGGCCTGCTCTATGCCTCGCTCGTGCTTGCTTTGGCGATCCTCATTTTCGGGATTCCGACGCGTGACGTCGTGCAGTTGCCGCGCTGGGTGCGGGCGACGATGGCGCTCGCCACCCTGGCGACCTTGGGGTGGGCGGCGGACAGTTCATCCGACTCGTCGCCGCTGCTGTTTGCATCGGTCTTGCTTCCCTTCGTCGCCGTCGGTACGCGCCGTCTCTGGCGCCGGTTCGCTCGACCACGGCAACGGGGCGCCTTGGTCGCCGGCCTGACCGCGGCCGCTGGTGTGGTGTCGTTCGCGGTGATGGCTCGACGGGCCAGCGGCTTCGACGCCACCGTGCTGCAGGCGGTGATCGGGCAGACCGGCATCGACCTCAACGAGGCGGTCGGTGTTGTCGGCTGGCTCGATACGGCCGTGCCGCGGACGATGGTGATGATCTGGCTGCTCGCACTCGGGCTCCTCGCCGCAGCAGCCGTTGTCGGACAGCGCCGAGCGCAGTTGGTCGGCGCCGGTGCCGTGCTCGCAGTTGCCATCGTCGTGTCGTGGGTCTTGACCATGAATCAGAACGACGCCGACGGAACGTACTGGCAGGGCCGCTACTACCTTCCGCTGCTGGTCGGTATTCCGATTGTGTTGGCGACGTCGCCCGTGCCGGCGCGCATCGGTCGGCTCCTCGGGCGTCACGTCGGCGCAGTGGCCTTGATCGTGCTGACGGCTGCGTTGGCCAATGCGATGCGACGCTGGGCCGTCGGCGCGCACGGCACGATGTACCCGTGGCGGTGGGACACCTACGACACTGCGCTGCCACCGATCGTGTTGCTCGTCGCCCATCTCGCTGCCGTGGCGGTGCTGTGGAGCGCCGTCGACCGACTCGCACCAGCCGTCGCCACCGACTCCGACGACTGGGGAGGTGGCGTCACTGCCGGCAACCCGGTTCGCCGTGCGGAGGGTGTGAACCTGCTCGGCTATCACCGTGCAGGGAGTGGGTTGGGCGAGGCCGTGCGGGCGATCGATGCCGCGTTGACCTCAGCCGGAGTCGAGATCTCGCGCTTCGACGTCTCGCTCACCGACAGTCCGTCCGTCGAAGCTGGGCACCTCTGCGCCGACGAAATCGTGCCAGGCGACAACACTGTTCCAGGTGACATGGTTCGGCGAACGACGATCGCCGTGGTCACGGCGCCCGAGCTTCCCGCGGCCTTGGCCGCGCGGCCCGAGTTACGCGATGTCGAACGGGTTGTCGGCTACTGGTTCTGGGAGGTGGCCACGGTGCCCGAGCATCATCGCAGCGGCATGGCGCTCGTCGACGAGATCTGGACACCGACGACCTTCGTCGCCGACGCGTATCGCACGATGGACGGCGCGCCGCCCGTCGAGGTCCGTCCGCTGCCGTTGATCGAACCCCTGGTCGACCCTGCCGTCGTGCAACGGTGGCGACGACGGCTTGCGCCGAGCGACGAATTCGTGTTCCTCGTCACGCTCGACCTCTTCAGCGTGGTCGAGCGGAAGAACCCGTTTGCAGCAATCGATGCGTTCGCCGCCGCCGAACTCGGGGCGACGGCACGACTCGTCATCAAGACGATCAACGGTGACCAGCGCCAGGGCAGCCTCGGGCGCATCGAGGAGTGCATTGCAGCATCGTCGGCGCGCGAGCAGATCGAGCTGATCGACGGTTTCGTCGACCGCGCCGACATGATCGGGATGATCGCGGCCGCCGACTGCCTGGTCTCGCTCCATCGAGGCGAGGGTCTCGGCTTGCATCTCGCCGAGGCGATGTGGTTGGGCACTCCGGTGATTGCGTCGAGATACTCGGGAAACCTCGACTTCATGGATGACACCAACTCGATCTTGGTCGACGTCGACCTGGTCGCGGTGACCAACGGTGAAGGGGGCTACCCCGATGGCATGCGCTGGGCCGAAGCCGACGTGCAGCAAGCCGCTGCCGCGATGAGGCACCTCGTCGCTGATCTCGATCGTCGATCGGCCATCGCTGTTGCGGCGCGGATGGCAATGGAGACGCAGCCGAGTCTCGTCCAACTCGGACGACTCCTTGTCCCAACGGGTTCCATCGTGCGGCGCCTGGGGGTCGGCCGCTGAGGCGCTGCGGCCGAATAGTCTGACTCGCTCCATGCCGAACTCGCCGAAACAGCAGCTGAAGGCGGTCGCCCGGTCGACGGCGGCGCCACTGCGCAACTACTTCAACAATCACTTCGAGATGACGAAGGACGAGGTCCGCCGCGCCGTCGCTGATGCCGGCGTTGCGGCAGACGAACGAGCCCAGTCCGGCCGGCATCTCGCCGAGTTGTCGAACGTGGTCGCTGAGACGCAGCTCTACCAGTCTCGCCTGATCAGCGAGTTGCGACGCGAGATCGCGGCGTTGCGATCCGAGGTCGGTGCGATGGCGGCCACGTCGGCCGAGCTGGCTGCGGTGCTTGCCGCGATGACCTCGACCCCGGACGAACCGCAGTAGTGCGCCGGATGCGTGAACGCTGAGTCATGATCATCTTCGACATTCAGGCGGTACAGAGCGTCGCGGACGGTGAGCGCGGCATCGCTCGATACACCGGAGAACTGGCGCGTGCGGTCCAGCGCAATCACCCCGACCTCGTCGACGTCTTTGCGTACAACGACGCCATGCCGTACGCGGAGCGCCTCGACCGGCTCGGCATCGACGGCAAACTCCGGTCGTTCAGCGAGATTCGAGGTTGGCAGGCCGATCTCCTTCACGTGAATTCACCGTTCGAGCATCCCGCCATCGGAGTGCTGACCACCCCGGTCGTCGCCCGCAGCACCGTCGTCACGTGCTACGACCTCATTCCGTATCGGTTCTCCGACATCTATCTGCCTGACGCCGGTACGAAGGCCGGCTATCAGTCGCGGCTCGGCATGCTCGTCGCAGCCGACGCGATCGTCACCGACTCCGAGTCGGCCGCCGCCGACGTCGTCCGCATGCTCGGCGTCGATCCCCGCGTCGTGACCTCGATCGGCGCGGGAACCGCCGAACAGTTCCAGCCGCCCACCGACTCGCTCGCCGAACGGATGACCGAACTCAACATGGTCGCGCCGTCACTGCTGCCCGGCTTCATCCTCGTACCGGCCGGGCCCGAGTGGCGCAAGAACCTCGATGGAGCTGTCGAGGCGTACAGCCGACTCCCATCTGAACTGCAGGCGCGTCATCAACTGGTGATCGCCTCGAAGATCGCCGACGGTCAGCGCGCCAAGTTTCACGACTACTGCTCCGAACTCGGTGTCGCCGATCGGGTGGTGGTCACCGGTTACGTTTCCGACGAGAACCTCGTGCGTCTGTATCAGTCGGCCGAACTCGTCATGTTCCCATCGTTCTACGAGGGGTTCGGCCTCCCGGTTCTCGAAGCTCGACGCTGTGGAGCGCGCGTCATCACGTCAAACGTGTCATCGCTTCCCGAAGTGATGCCGGAGCCGGCCGCACTGTTCAGCCCGTACGAGGTCGACGACATGGCCGAACGGCTCGTGTCGGCGTTGACCGATCTCGACGTCATGGCCCAGCTCGACGCTGCACCAGACCCTGGCTTCACGTGGGATCTGGCAGCCGACCGTCTGGCGGTGGTGTACCGAGAAGTCCTCGCTCGGAGCAGCCCGGGCGGAGTGCTGCCGAAGCGCCCGCGCGTGGCCCTGGCGGCGCCGCTGCCGCTCGCGGACCCCGGCGCGGCCGAGCGAACGATGGCCCTGGTCGACCTGCTCGATGTCGATGTCGATGTCACCGTCTTCGTCCAGACCGAGGCGTCCCGACTCGCCGAGGACTGGCAGATCGACGTTCAGAATCTGCGGGTCTTGCCCGCGCACCATGCGGCAGGGGAGTACGACGCGGTCGTCTACACCCTCGGCGACGAGGCAATCGAGAACGCCACGATGGCGGTGTCGGCAGTGGTTCCGGGACTGATCTCGGGATGGCCTGACACGGTGATCGACGACATCTCCGATGTCGGCGCTGCGCTGCGCTGCCGTGCACGCGATGGCGGCCTCGACGGCGTCGAACCCGTCCCGGCCGACCTCGGCGCGATGGCAGCCACGATCAGAGCAGCGGTGTTCGCCCACATCGGCACGCCGTGTCACGAGGTCGGCAACGGCGGTTGACGCCAGAGCTCGTGCTTCCACAGCCCGGTGAACACTGCCCACTGCGGTGACACGTCGACGATGGCGTCGCGCGTGCCGACCGATTCGCCGCGGAGGTGGGTGACCGACACGCCGTCGTGGATCCGGATGCGGCCGCCGAGACGGCGCAGTCGGAAAGCAAAGTCGACGTCTTCGAAATACGCCGGATGAAATCGAGGATCGAACCCACCGACGCGCTCGTGGAGAGCCGTGGTCATCAGCCAACAGGCCGCGGACGCGTAGTCGACTCGATCGGCCCCGTCGGGGGCGGGTGAGGTGAACCCGTCAGGCCCCACCAGTTGGCCCGCCTCGTCGAGATTGCCATCGGCGTCGAGCAGCCGCGGTGCGATGACGTCGTGAGGATGGTCGGCGAGTTCGGCGAGCATCGGGGGCAACCACGCATCGTGCACCATCAAATCGGGGTTGATCAGGCACACGACGCTGCTCCGCGCCGCACCGATGCCGAGTTCGTTGCCGCCGCCGAAGCCGAGGTTGCGGTCAGGGAGCGCGAGGCGGACGCCCGACGTGGTGAGCGCGAGATGGTGACCGGTGGCATGACCGTGGAGCGGGTGCAGGTTGTCGACGACGATGATCTCGGCTGCCATCTCTGCGGTGACGCAACTCGACACGAGTCGCTGCAGACTCTCGTCGATGACCGCGGCCGAGGTGCCGTAGGTGACATAGACGAACGAAACAATGGGTGCCGGTGCGGCCGCGACGACGACCCGCGGGGCTGGCGACGCGGTCCGCCGAAATGACACGGCGTCAGCTCGCTGTGCGCTCGGCACGGATCAGTGCGGCCTCGATCCGGCCGGTCAGCGCCCGCTCGCGTGCGGCGGCACTGGCCAGCGCGGCAACTGCATGTCGCTCGACCGCGTCGGCGCGGTCGCGAAGTTGGTCGGCCTCGACTTCGAGCGCGGCGACCTGACGCTGGAGCGCGGCGCTGTGCGTGGCCTCGGTCGGCGAGTACTCGGCAATCTGATCGCACAGTCGGTCGAACTCAACTCGTGTCGACTGCGCATCCTCGCTGCTGCCTCGGACGAGGGCGGCGAGCAGAGGGTCGGTCAACCCGTCGCCTGCGTGTTGCGCAACGATCAGCCGATCGGTGACGGTGATCGCTCCACCGAGGGCGTCGATCGCTCGATCGACGGTGGCGGTCGCGTCGGGACGATCGTCGTCGGTGAGAACGCCGAGGTGGATCAGCATGCGGCGCCGAGTGTCGACGGCCACGCGGTCGAGGGTCGCCGCGAACTCCGAGACGAGCGCGATTGGGTCATCGAACACGGTCGTGGCGATGACCGCCAGGCGCTCGTCGATGCCCGCTTCACGTCGAGCGGCCGAGTCGATCCGATGGTCGACGATGACGACGTCGGCTCCCATGGACCAGTTGGCGGCGATGGGGACCCATGCGGCCCGACCGCGCCAGAGCGCGAACATGGAGCTGGTCCGGAGGTCGAGGACGACGTCGCTGCGCCGTGCCGCGAAATGAGCCCGCGTCACTGTGGCGATGGCATCGCTCGCCCAGTCGGCGGGGTCGAGCGCGGACAGGATGCTGACATGGAGCGCCCGACCCGGCGTCGAGTCGCTCATGTCGGTCGCCGCGGATCGTCAAGCGGCCGGTCTTGCTTGTCTTTCTTCGCCGCCTTTTGGGCCTTCTTCCAGTCGCGGACTCGACCGAGCGATTCCTCGTCGACGATGTCGGCGACCGAGCGAGGCGTGTCGTCGCCGAACTTGCCGGCGGCCTCGCGCCACCCGTCGGGAGCGACGCCTTGGGTCTTGGCCAGAATCGCCACGAAGATCTTCGACTTCTCCTCGCCATAGCCGGGGAGTGTTTGCAGGCGACGAAGGAGTTCGTCGCCTGACTCGACGTCGGCCCAGATGTTTTCGGCATCGCCGCCGTACTGGTCGGTGAGTACCCCGCACACCTGGTGGATGCGTTTGCCCATCGAGCCCGGGAACCGGTGGATCGCGGGCTTCTCGCTACAGATGTGGACGAACGACGCCTCGTCCATCGCCGCGATTCTGATCGGGTCGAGGTGGCCGAGACGGCTGCGCAGCGTCGCTGGCCCCTTGAAGGCCCACTCCATCGGCACCTGCTGATCGAGGAGCATTCCCAGCAACAGCGCAGTGGCGTCGGTGTTCAGCAGGCGATCGGCATCCTCGTCACCTGTGATGTAGAGGGTTCCCTGCACACGAGAAACTTACCGGTTCGGCGCCATTGGCTGGTCCTCGCTCCGAATGCGCGCCATCATGGAGCGCATGGTCGTGAACCCGAGCCATCGCTACCGCACCACGGTCGACCCGTCGGCGACGAACAACCCGCATTCGTACGCGCTCGAATTGGTGGGCGGCGGTCACCGTGTGCTCGAGGTCGGCTGCTCGACCGGCCACGTGACGACACACCTCGTCGCAGCGGGCAACACGGTGGTGGGCGTCGAAATCGACGAGGCCGCCGCGGCCGAGGCGCGTCAGGTCATCGAGGTCGTGCACGTGGTCGACCTCGACGTCACGCCGCTGTCGACTGTCGAGCACGGCGAATTCGACGTGATTCTCCTCGGTGACGTGCTCGAACACGTGCGCAATCCACCGGCTGTCCTGGCCGACATCGTCACGCTCCTTTCACCGAACGGCCGCCTCGTGGTGTCGGTCCCCAACGCCGCTCATGTCGATGTTCGGCTGATGCTCCTCGAGGGTCGGGTCGAGTATCAAGACGACGGGTTGCTCGACCGTACGCACCTCCGCTGGTTCACGAAGGCGTCGTTCCGGGAGCTGCTCGCTCAGTGCGGGTTCGTCGCCATCGATTTGCGGCGAGTGATCTTCCCGCTCGGTGGGAGCAACGTCCCCTTCGATCGCGATGCGCACAGCGCGGCCACGATCGACTTCGTGATGGCCGATCCGGACGCGTTGAGCTATCAGTACGTCGTCGAGTGCCGACGACGCTCGGATGTCGAGCCCGACGGCCTCGACATGCTGGCGCCGATCGAATTCGAGTGGCCAGATCACGCCGACGAGGCCGCTGCCGCGGAACTGGCAATGCTGCGCGCACGGACCGCCCGAGTGGAGGCGGAACTGGCTGCATGGGAGAACTCCAACGTTGCCAAGCTGACCAAACCACTGCGCGCCCTGTCGGGCAAGCTCCGGCGGTCGCTCGCGGCCCGGCGCGGTGTCAGATGATGAACGGATCGACCGCGTCGGGGTCGATCTCGTAACGCCGGATGGCGTCTTCGACGACCGACGCCTCGACGGCGCCATCCCGGAAGAGGCCCGACAACACGGCGACCACGACGTGGCCGGTGTCGATCTCGAAGTGGCGGCGCAGCGCTTCACGTGTGTCGGAGCGTCCCATCCCGTCGGTGCCGAGTGGGATGAACGTCCGACCCGGGATGAACCGCAGGATCTGCTCGGGGACCGACGCCATGAAGTCCGAGACGGCAGTGATCGGCCCCTGAGCCTCGGCGAGCAGTTGGGTGACCCGTGGTGTGCGCTGCTCGGCGCTGGGATGCAACCGGTTGTGGCGTTCGGCCGCGAGAGCCTCCTCGCGCAGCGCCTTGTACGAGGTGGCCGACCACAGTTCGGCACCGACGCCGTAGTGCTCGGCGAGGTCGGCGACAGCCGCTCGGGCTGCGCCTTGTGCCGAGCCGGAGAACAGAATCGTGGCGCGGGTCGCGGCCCCGTCAGGGGCATCGGCCCACTTGTACAGTCCCTCGAGAATCGCCTCGGCGATGCCTTCGCGGGCAGGCAGTTCGGGCATCTCGTAGTTCTCGTTGTAGAGCGTGATGTAGTAAAAGACATCGGTCTGGTCGGGCGTGCCGCCGCCGTACATCCGCTTGATGCCGGCGTCGACGATCGCACCGACTTCGTAGGCGAACGCCGGATCGTACGCCTGCACCGCAGGGACGGTCGACGCCAACACGAGGCTGTGGCCATCTTGGTGCTGGAGGCCCTCTCCCATCAACGTGGTTCGCCCGGCAGTAGCGCCCATCAGGAAGCCCCGCGCACGCATGTCGGCGGCCTGCCAGATGAGGTCGCCCACCCGTTGGAATCCGAACATCGAATAGAACGTGTAGAACGGGATCATCGGCACGCCCCGCGTGGCGTAGCTGGTGCCGGCGGCGATGAAGCTCGACATCGCTCCGGCCTCGGTGATGCCCTCTTCGAGGATCTGGCCCTTGGCCGACTCGGAGTAACTGAGCAGCAGGTCGTGGTCGACCGGTTCGTACTTCTGCCCTTGACTGGCGTAGATCCCGATCTCGCGGAACAGCGAGTCCATGCCGAACGTGCGCGCCTCGTCGGGGATGATCGGCACGATCCGGTTGCCGCAGTTCTCGTAGCGCGTCAGGCTGCGCAGCAGGCGGGTGAAGCCCATCGTGGTCGAGACTTCCTGTGCGCCCGACCCGCCCCACATCTCGGCAAAGGCCTTCGGGTCGGGCAGCGACAACGGCTTGCGGGTGTGGGTCGTCCGCTTCGGGATCGACCCGTCGAGGGCCTTGCGGCGCTCCATCATGTACTGGTACTCGATCGAGTCGGGGCCGAGCTTGATGTACGGCGGGTTCTTGTCGTCGACCAGTTCCTCGGGCACTTCGTCGTGCAGATGTAGCCGATCGCGCATGTCGAGCAACTGCTTCTTGGTCATCTTCTTGATCTGGTGCGTGGCATTGCGGCCCTCGAAGCCTTCGCCCAGCGTCCAGCCCTTGACCGTCTTGCACAAGATGACCGTGGGGCGCCCGGAACCGAGGTTCTCGGTGGCAGCTTTGTAGGCGGCGTACAGCTTGCGGTAGTCGTGGCCGCCTCGGGGAAGGTTGCGCAACTCGTCGTCGTCGAGGTGCGACACCATCTGGCGCAGTCGATCGTCGGGCCCGAAGAAGTGATCGCGGATGTACCCGCCGGTCTCGACGGCGTACCGCTGGAACTCACCGTCGACGGTCGTGTTCATCTTGTTGAGCAGCACGCCGTCTTTGTCTTGGGCGAGCAGCTCGTCCCACTTCGAGCCCCAGATGACCTTGATCACGTTCCAGCCTGCCCCACGGAACGTGGCTTCGAGTTCTTGGATGACCTTGCCGTTGCCGCGCACCGGCCCATCGAGACGCTGCAGGTTGCAGTTGACGACGAACACGAGGTTGTCGAGTTGCTCGCGCGACGCAAGCGAGATGGCGCCGAGCGTCTCGGGTTCGTCGCACTCGCCGTCGCCGAGGAATGCCCACACTCGGCTGCCCGACGTGTCGTCGATCTCGCGGTTGAGGAGGTAGCGGTTGTACCGAGCCTGATAGAGCGCAGTGAGCGAACCGAGACCCATCGACACCGTCGGGAACTCCCAGAAGTCGGGCATCAGCCGCGGGTGCGGATAGGAGCTGAGGCCGCGACCGCCGCGACCGAGTTCGCGGCGGAAATGGTCGAGATCGTCCTCGGTCAGGCGCCCTTCGAGGAAAGCGCGGGCGTACACGCCAGGGGCGGCGTGGCCCTGGAAGTAGACGTGGTCGCCGGGGGTGCCGTTGTCCTTGCCCTTGAAGAAGTGGTTGAACCCGATTTCGTACAGGGCCGCCGAACTGGCGAACGTGGAGAGGTGTCCGCCGATGCCGTCGGCGGCCTTGTTCGCCTTGACGACCATCGTCGCTGCGTTCCAGCGGATGAACGCCCGAATGCGTCGCTCGATGTGCTCATCACCCGGGAACCACGGCTCTTCGTCGCGCGGGATCGTGTTGACATAGGGCGTGGAGACCGTGGCGGGGAACGAAACTTGGCTGGCGCTCGCCCGCTCCATCAGCCGCGAGAGGAGATAGCGGCGCGAGTCTTGCCGTGGGTGTCCACGACGGCGTCGAGACTGTCGAGCCATTCTTCGGTTTCGACCGGATCGATGTCGGGCAGTTGGTGAACGTGGCCGTCGAAAATCATACGCCGACCATTGTCGCAGGGTTACCGACGGGTACGCGCCGAGTGATCGAAAGTGTTCGCAGCTGTTGCGTGCCCAGCGTCTGGTGGGCGGTGCGGGC
>CAWFYU010000005.1:0-113176 GCA_963820085.1 Ilumatobacteraceae bacterium
GCCAGGCATGCCTCGGGACGCGACGATTCGACGATTTCCAGCACGACCTCGGGATCGGGCGCAACATCCTCACACTGCGCCTCGCCGGGCTCGTCGACCAAGGGCTCTTGCGTCGCGTCGAGTATCAACAGAACCCGGTCCGCCACGAGTACCGCCTCACCGACAAAGGACGCGACGCCTACACCGTCCTGGCGGCGATGGCAGCCTGGGGTGACCGTTGGCTCACGGGCCCCGAAGGCGCACCCATCGTGTTGCACCACACCACCTGCGACCACGACATGCACGCAGTCGTCGTCTGCAGCGAATGCGACCAACCCCTCGACGTCCATCACGTGCTCGCCACCGCCGGCCCCGGCGCACCCGCAGTGGACCTCACCGACAACCGACACTGACCGTCTCGCCGGTCGGCCCGACCGGCTCGATCTCAATCGCCGGGCACCAGCAGCGTCGTCGCCGTCGCGACGAGTTTGCGCAGCCCGTCGCGCACGCCGAACAGCTCACCGCTGGTGAAAACCTGCTTCCGGCCCGCCTTGACGACCCGCCCGATGGCCACGAATTCCTCACCGACGGCCGGGGCCAGGCAGTTCATCGTGAACTGCGACGACAGCACCGACAACCCCGATGTCGTTGTGGCCGCGAACCCGCACGCCGTGTCCAACAACGCAGCGATAATCCCCGCGTGGAGAAACCCTGCGTATTGACCCATATCGCCGGGCCGCCACACCATTCGCAATTCGCATTCGCCGTCTTCGAGCCGGGCGACCTCGAAGCCAGCCCACCGGTTGAACGACGCAGTGGTCGCGAGCTCACGGAGTTGCTCCAGCCTGTCAGCCGGGGTCACGATTCGGTCCGTTTCAGAACGGCAACGGGGATCCTGCGATCGGTGAACGACTGATACGAGTCGAAGCCGGCATAAGCGGTCGTGGCTAACGACCAACACTCGTCACGCTCGGGCCCATCTGGGAGTTCCCGTGCAGTCACCGACCAGCGGTCTGCGCCGACCTGTACGACGCCTCCACCGCGGCCATCAGGTTCCGGTACCAGTTCGGTGTCGTCGCGCTGCCACCAGCCGACCCGACGACGACCAGTTCGTCGCCACGCGGCACGTACATCAACATCACCGGGCGCGACGCTCCGCTGGAACGGCCGACGACATCGAGCAGGAACACCGGTCGACCGAGTAGGGCGTTGCGCTTTCTCCGCCGCTCGACTGGTACGCCTCGACATGGCTCTGCGTGGCGCGACGGCCAATCGATGGGAAGCGCCTGGCGACGAGGTTGGTGAGTCGAGCAGAGACGCGATCGATCGTGTTGGGCATCATGGTGAACTTTCTCTCAGGGATAGGTGTTGGACGGTCGAGGACATCGCCTCGAGGGAAGACTTCAAGTCCGAATCCTCCATACGTCGACCAGTGCATGGGCCGCCTCGAACTGCGGTGCGAGCTCGAGGTCGGAGGCGCCGCTACGCATCAACACTCCGACGCCGAGCGTAAACGTGACGAGCAACACGACGGCCGCGGGAACCTGCTCCTGGCTGATTTCACCGAGCGCAACGGCACGGTCGAGTGGTTGGCGGATCGCGTCGCCAAGTTGTCGCCGAAAGTCGGCGAGGTGCACGTGGGTGTCTCCCGTACGCGACCCGAGCTCGATCATCGAGTTGATCGCCAGGCAACCACCTCGCCCCCACTCCGACAGGCTCTCGACATGTTGGAGGTCGAGAGCCTGGTGCAGGTCCGAGAGCCCCCCTGTACCAGCGCCGAGCACCGCCGCAAAGCCCGCCAAACGGACGACCCCGTAGCGAGCGAGTGCCCGTTTGAACAGCGCCTCCTTCGATCCGAACGTGTTGTAGACGCTGGAGGCGTTCAAGCCGGTGGACCTTTCGACGTCGGCCATCGACGAGCCCTCATATCCGCGCTCGCGGAACACCTCGATGACGCGGTCGAGCACGTCATCGACCTCGAATTCGCGGGGGCGCCCCGGCGAACGCGGCCCAGTTCCTGAACGTGCCATGACATCAGCATAACGACCTCACGACGATATATGAAAGGATCGTTCCAAAATCATCCAGACTTTTGTAGCGTTCGTTTCAGATAGTGGAGCTGCGAGCGATATCGCCAAGGCCCACGAACGACCTCGGAATTCGCGCCTGCCGATGGTCCCGGCGACTTCAAAAAGCCCGAGGGCGCCGAAGCGGTCGTCCCTCCAATCCGTGACGATGTCGGCCCAGCCAGAGCGCCGATACGGCCTGCGAGAGCCCTGAATCCGGCATGGACTGGGGTGACGATCCGTTGTGTTCAGTGGATGCAGCCGGTTGTGTTGCGAGCTGCCGGCACCGGGGACAGGCGGTGCCGGACTTGCGATCTGCCAGCAGCTGCTGGAGACGACCGTGCAGACGTAACGTGGTGGCTGTTTGCGAATGGAGCCGTCGGTGTCGAACGCTAAAGATCCGAATGTCGACGTGTTCATGGTCGCCCTCGTGCATCGTCGAAAGGGTGAGGTCGAGTCGTTGCGTGAGGCGATCTTGGGGTGTCCGGTCGTGATCGGTGAGCAGATCAAATGGAACGCTCCGAGCTTCTGTCACGGTGGCGCCGACCGGGTGACGTTCCGGCTGCAACCAGGTGACCGGGTCGAGCTGGTTTTCCACCGCGGCGCAAAGAAACGCGCTGATGCCGCCACATTCGCGTTCGACGATCCGACCGGCTTGCTGAAATGGCTCGGCCCGGACCGTGGCATCGTGGTCCTCGACGATCCCGCCGCCACCGAGGCGAAATCGGACGCGATCGTCGAACTTGTCATGGCGTGGATCGCTGCTACCAGCGACGCCTGAACCATCGTGAAGTGCCCAGCGGCGTGCGACTGAGGTGAAGTCGGAGCTAAGGGGTAGCGATCGCTTGGCCGGTCAGGTCCAGGCACTTGGATCGCCCAGATACAAGCCGCAGGCACAGTCGAGTGCTTGTTCGGGCGTGCCGGTTGGTCGGCCGGTGTGGAGGACAGAGTTCTCGTAGCTCTCGCTGCTGGCGAGGTACATCGCGAAACCCAGGTACTCGATGTTGCCTCGGAAGGTCAGGCGACACAACGGCATCGCCTCATCTTCCATGATCGAGGTGGTGGTGAGATAGATGAAGTCGCCGCGGCACCGAATGCTCAACTCGGTCAGCGCGGGCCAGCGCTCGACCCGACGGGCCTGCAGGCGCGTCTCGATAAGAGCGCGGGCATCGTTCGAGATCGTCGTCATCGGGTCCGATCGTAAGCGTTCGCACAACAGCCGAATCGGACGAATGAACGCACAGCGATCGAGGCAGCGACGGTCGTGCCCCGCCTTGGCGTTGCGGCGCCGAGCTCAGAAAGTCTGGGTGGACGGTCGTTTTCGTGGCCAGGTCTCGTGCTTGACCTGTGCGGTACGCTATTCAAATCCACCTACCTGCTTCGTCGGGTAGGCCCGGGGCCCGCCGAAAGGCGGGCTTCTGTGTTTACCGCCATTGTTTGGACGATGTATTTAACGGCCGTTGCGATCGTCCACGAGGTTCGGCAGTTGGCGCTTGGCGAGGATCTCGTGCCGCAACGGAATCTCGAAGTCGGCGATTTTCCTAAGCCGTTGTTCGTCGCTGATCGTTGAGGTTCGCGATGCCGGCCTCTGCGCCCGCCATCCGAGTAGTCGCGTGCAGGTCAGGGTGGAAGTTTCGGAGATGTCGTGTCGGTTCACTCGGGGTCTTCTGCTTCGGACCGTCGGGTCATCGGTTGGCCGTGCTTCGAGATGGAAGGGTGCGCCGCCTTGTTGTCGGTTGACGACCATGCCGATGGGTCGTCGAGGTTGGTGTGAGGTCGAGCCGTTGGGCGATGATCAGGGTCGGCACGCACTCAACATGCTCGCGTCGAATCGGTCAACGGCCGGTGTTGCTGGTGATCCTTTGGAATGACCAGCCACGCCGAAGCGATGCGGGACGAGCCGGCATTGGCCCGCCATCTGACAGCCGCGACCTGGCGATCGGTGAACCCTCCGGGGGTCTATCGTCGGCGACCTCGTGTGTGGGTTACTCGGCGCGGACCGAACGCTGAAGGTGCATGATGCGTTCAGATCGCACGGTTGTGGCTGCGTGGGTTTGGGCGTCGTGGGGGTGAGGAGCCCGGCGGCGAGGAATCCGATCGCGCCGATGATCGCCGCGTTGCCGATGATGGCGATCTGTTTAGCGGGTGGTCCAGGTGTCGCCGATCAACGTGAGGTAGGCGACAAAGGAGCGTGCCGCTACCCGCGGGGATTGTCGCCGAGGAGCTTCGCTAGTTCGGCGCCTGCGGGAAGCTCGCGTTTGAGCGCTTCGGGCAGCTGATTGTGGGTGTACGTCGCCACGGTCATCGGAGACGTCATCGACGCCAGCGTGTATTCGACGACGACGTTGTCCTTGTCCGGCACGAGTAGGACACCGATCGTCGGGTTGTCGCGTTCTGTTCGGAGTTGGCGTTCGATAGCCGTGACGTAGAACGCGAGCTGGCCAGCGTGTGCCGGCGTAAACCCGTCAGTTTTGAGCTCAAAGACACAGTGTGCATGGAGGTGGGTGTTGTAAAAGAGGAGATCGAGAAAGAAGTCGGTCTGGCCGACGGTGAGGCGGAACTGCCGCCCCATGTAGGCGAAACCGCGGCCGAGGTGCGTGAGGAACTCGCTGATCCGCTCGACGATCGCCAACTCGACCTGTCGCTCAGAAGCCGCCTCATCGAGCAATAGAAAATCGAGCCGGTACGGGTCGGTCGCCAATTGGTCCAGCTCCTCGCCGCGAAGGTCCGGGACTGTTGCCTCAAAGTTCGACGGCGCTTGCCCCCTCCGCTCGTAGAGCTGATCGCGTATCTGCGCAGCGAGCAGGCGCACGGACCACCGATGCTTGTGCGCCGTTTCGGCGTACCAGGCTCGGGCCTGATGGTCGTCGAGGCCCTCCAGAAGTGTCCGATGGTGGGTCCATGAGAGATTCTGCACTCGCGAGTGCAGAATCTCCGAGGGACTCCATGCGCTGGCGAATCGTCGCATGTACCAGAGGTTTCGGGGCGCCCACGCTCGCTGGCCTGGGAAGCGGGCTGACAAGTCCGCCGCCAGTTGCTCGACGACCGCTCCGCCGTAACCGGCATTCTCCTGCCTCGCGAGAATCGATCGACCAACCTGCCAGAACAGCTCGACGGCCAGGCTGTTCGTGCGGGAGACGAGTTCGGCTCGGGAGTTGGAAATCGCGTCGACAACTTCGCTGAGTAGTTCGTCATAGCCGACCATCGATAGTCCGCCGCCCGGCTTACGATCGGAACTGGTGTCGGTGGGTTCATCATTCATTGACACAGTTGCCAGGCTAGACAGACCACCGTCGAGGCTGGCTGATGCCTGGGCGTCTTCATGAGAGCCGGATCGCTGTTCATCGGTCCGACGTCCCCTCGAGGAATCGTTCGACTTTGGTGTTGCCGACGGACTCCTCGTCGTTCAACGCGCCGACGTAGTTGGCGACGAGCGTTTCGACACTGTGACCGAGACGCCGGGCTGTTTCGCCGAGCGGGAGTCCGCTGCGCAACCAGGTGGTCGCGGCGGCGTGTCGGCAGTCGTACACCCGGAGCGGTGGATGACCGATCGCAGCGAGCGCCCGGTGCCACGCTCGGCTCCAGTTCGATTGATTCGGGCGGGAGCCGGATCGTGTCCGGAACAGAAGCTGGTTGTCGTCGACGAAGCCGTGATCGGCGATCCACTTGTCCAACGTCTCGACAAGCACCGGAGGGATCGGCACGATTCGCGGGCCGGTCTTCGGCTCGCCAGGTTCGTCAAAGGAAATGTCGGCCTCGACGACGTGAAGCTTGCCCCAACCGGTCGACGGCAACTCCAAGGCGCCGACGCGCAACATGACAACTTCCGACGGTCGCAAGCCTGCGTAGTAGGCGACAGCCGTCATCACCCGGTAGTTGTCGCTGCCTGGTTGATGCGAACGCAACGCTTCGATCGCTCGCGCCATCGTCGCCGGATCAGGCAGTCGCCGAGGATCGACCGAACGTCGACGGCGGGCGACTTTGCGGCGGGATCGAGTGAGCGAACGCGCCGGCCACGGATCACCAGTGATCGCTCCCGCAAAGACTGCGGCGCTGACACAGGCGCGGCAAACAATCCTCGTACGGTTGGCGGTCGTCGCAGCGAGAGCCGTGCCGTCGAGACGCAAACCGAGTTTGCGGTCGATGTCGGCAATCGCTGCACGATCCAGTGAACGAAGCCCGACCGAATGCTCATCAAGCCACGCCTCCCACCGGGCGTCACGAACGTTGACGTCCGGCCGCAACGCGGTCTTGAGGTATCGACGTAACTCCGTCTCGTGACGTCCGGCCGCACCGTCGACGGCGATGATCACGAACTTGGCGAGGCTCTCGACGGCCGACGCCCGCGTTCGCGGTTGCCATTCCATCCACTCTGACTTCAGCCACCGCCGCACCCAGGTGCACACGTTCGTGTCCGGTAGCGACGGCGCCCATGACGCCGGCTCGCCCGTCGTGTCGTCGAACTGCTCGCCGTTGCGGACCGATGCCAGCAACAGCGAGCGGTAGCGGTCGGCCTCAGATCGAGTGCGAAACGCCTTGGTCCGTTGACGGCCGTCGATCGCCCAGCGCACCACCCACGGCAGTTTGGCTCGGGCGGTGGAGCGGCGGTCTTGCACGCCGAAGACCTTGAGTTGTTGGACCGGTCTTCCCATTGGATGCCTCCCAATTCCTTACTCAGCCCCAGGGGGCAAAGTCGTTCCAGAATTGAGAATTTGTGGGGAGGGAGCCTGGCCGGAATCGTCGTACCTGCCCCTATCAGGGCAAATATGCCGTAGACCAACGGTTTCCTAAACCGCAGGCCGCAGGTTCGATCCCTGCCGGGGGCGCCAAGAATCTCGGTCCCTGACCAGGCAAAACACCTGGTCAGGGACATACTCTAGCAGGTTTCCGGCCTCGACCGATTGCCCGTGATTTACCGTGACTGACCGCTGTTGGCCGCCATGGTTGGGGGGAGGTTGGGGGGAACTGCGCCGTTCCGTTGCGCCGTGGCGTCCGGTTTCGTTGGTTGGTCCTTCGACTTTCGAGCGGTTCCGCATCACGTCGGTGATGCTGTTGCCTTCGATGATCTACGCCAGGCGATCACCCGAGTTTGACACCACGGATCTCTCGAGCCCGGAGAGCGTCTATTCGGCGCTGCGCCGATCTCGACGAGTCAGCTGAAGGAGGCGGTCCGCAAGGTCGGGCAGATCCTCTTCCAGTTCTCCGGTCAGACCGAGTGACGATGACCCTGACGATGCTCCGCCATGGAGGACCATGTCGTCGACGACCTCCAGCTGCTGGCCTCGTGCGGTTGCGCGATCCCGTTGAGTACCGTTGGCAAGCCCGACAAAAGTTGTTGGCGCGTCGCTGGGCAACCGGCGGGCGCCTGGCCAAGCTGACCGAATCGCTGGGAGAACCGTGCCGTAAGTGCCGGTGGAGCGTGGTGTGTCGGAGGAGAATACAATTGACGGCGATGTCGAGGTCATGTTTGCTAGCCGTCGACGGGCCGGGTCGCTGAGCCCCTGACGGCGACTCGCTCGACAGGCTCGTTTCGCGCAGTCTTCCATCGATGATCGACAAACCATTCGCCTTACCTGCGACGTTCGACCATGCCGGAGAACGATCGGCGACCTCGATCGCTCGACGCGCGCCCGTACCTGTGCGATCGCTCGATCGGCCGCGGCGACGTCGTGTTGTTTCAGCTCCGGTGTGTTCCAGCTCCCCAACTGGGTCGAGGCGGCAACGATCTTCTGGGGCGCCGCGTGCCCCCATGCCGGGCGATCGTCGTGTCAGCCGTCCACTTCGACGGCGCCGGGAAGCTGTCTGCATCCCTAGAGGTCCCGGCGCCGTCGATCGTGATCACCGCCAACCGCTTCGGCAAGACCGACTGTGTGGCGGGCTACGCCGAACCGCTCGCTGGATCTGGCGCCGAGCGGTATGTGGATCCTCCGGTGTTGAAGTACTCGGTCAAGGTGTCTCCGAACAGCTCTCGGCCGGCGCCGGTCTCGTCGAGAAGCCGGTTGGTTCGACGTCGTACTCGCCATCCGCTCCCGGTGCGCTCGAGGTCCCAACGCACGGCGCTGACTCGCCAGAGGTAGAAGCGTTGCGCGTCGCGGCGCATGATCAGTGAGTAGTTGACGGCGGTTGCATCATCCCCGGCGAGGCTGATCAGCAGCGGCCCGGCGAAGTGCGCCGCGCCGGCCCCGATCAGTCCGACATGACCGTCGGTGCGCAGCATCGCTTCCACTCCGGCGCTGCCGACATGAGGGGTGCCGTTCGCGTCCCAGTCGTACTCGCCGTCTTCCATCCAGAGTTGGCCTGCCGCGCCAGCCATGCCGGCGTCGGCCGCCGGTCCGTAGGTCATCACGACCCGACGGATCTCGGCCTCGTCCTCGAGTCGCCGGACGCGCCGGGCGAGTCCTTCAATCGAGTCGTGGTTCATCGCTACCTGACCTCGGTGCTTGTCAACTCGATGTGTCTGACGCGGCGCAAGGCTCGCATCCGCCACAGCGTGGGAATGGTGGTGTGAGTCGAACCGGGCTCGCCTCGACGTGGGGGGTGCCTCATGGCCACGCTCAAAGTGATTTCGGTGTCAATATTGAATAACATAGCCATCAGTGAGAGGGAGGACTGGCCGATGACGACTGACGCGTGGATCTTCGATTTCGATAACCACTACTACGAAGCCGAAGACGCATTCACCCGACATGCCGACAAGCGCCTGCGCGGCCGCGGGGTGCGGTGGGCCGAGATAGACGGCAAGCGCCGCCTGCTGATCGGCGGCAAGCTCAATTCGTACATCGCCAACCCATCATTCGACCCGGTCTCGAAGCCGGGCGCCCTCTACGACTGGTACCGCGGCAACCCCTACGGGCAGAACATCCGCGAGGCATTCGGCGAGCTGGAACCGATCCGTCCGGAATACCGGGATCGCGACGCACGCCTGCGGGTGATGGACGAACAGGGCCTCGCCGGCACGTTGCTGTTCCCGACGCTCGGCGTCGGCGTCGAAGATGCTCTCAAGCACGATCCCGAGGCGTGCGCCGCAGTGTTCACGGCGTTCAACCGCTGGCTGGACGACGACTGGGGTTACGCCTACGACAACCGCATCTTTGCGGTGCCCTGTGTCCCGCTGCTCGACCCGCGCTCAGCAGCGGCCGAGCTGCGCCGGGTCATCGACGCTGGAGCTGTGGCCGTCAATGTGCGCGGCGCGCCGGTGCCCGTGCCCGGTGGATTCTGCTCACCGTTCTCGCCGGCCTATGACCCGTTCTGGGGTCTGGCTGCCGAAGCGGGAGTTGCTGTTGCGTCGCATTCGGGGCTCGACGGCTACGACGCGATCGTGCAGATGTGGGAACCCGGTGATGGCGAGAGTTCGCTGTTCCGTTCGCCGCTGCGGGGCATTGTCACCAAGGGCAGGTCGGTGAGCGACTTCTTCGGTGCGGCGATCTGTCACGGTGTGTTTGACCGGTTCCCGGCGCTTCGAATGGCGAGCGTCGAGTCGGGAGCGGCATGGGCACCTGATCTGCTCCACCGCCTCGACGACGCCGCCAACCGCAATCCGGGCGTCTTTGCGCAACACCCCGCGAGCAGTTCGCCGAGCACGTGTGGGTGACGCCGTTTTGGGAGGATCACATCGACGAGCTGATCGGCGACGTCGGTGTCGACCGTCTCCTGCTCGGCTCCGACTGGCCGCATGCCGAAGGCGTCCGCGCGCCTGTCGATTTCATCACTGAGTCGCTCTCGGGGCTGTCCGATGCCGACATTCGCAAGGTGGCTCGCACTAACGCCCTCGACGTGCTGGCGATCGCTGATTAGTCAGACTCCAATATTGACATCGAAGTTAAGAAGTGGAAACATGGCGACGTTCGGTACGTGTCAACGGCTGACGATGGGGAGACAAATGCCAGAAGCGCTGCGGCAAAAAACATGAGCGACGCGCGCTTATCAGGCGGCGACCTGGCGGATCTGACCTCCACGGTGCTGCTGCACGAGGACGAGCGCTTGCGCGCCGCGTCCGCCGACGAGGTGCTCTTCGCCGACGACCTGCTCCCCGGCGTCGGCGGCGAGCCGATGACTCTGCGCGACGGCGTCCAGCGGGGCGGCTGGTTCACCATCATCGTGCTGGCGTTGATCAACGGGCTCGACGAACTCGAGACCGCAGGCGTTGCCCTGCTCGCCCCCGACATCCGAAAGACCTTCGGCGTGAGCGAGTCGGTGATGGTGTTCATCGCCTCGGCAAGCGGCGCATTCTTCGTCCTGGGGTCGCTGCCGATGGGCTGGCTCGCCGACCGGTACCGCCGCGGACGGATCATCGGCGTGTCCAGCGTCGCCTTCGCTGGGTTCGTCGCCCTCTCGGGATTTGCCGTCAACGCCTTGATGTTCGTACTCGCTCGATTTGGCGCAGGCGTGGCCAAAGCCAACGCCGGGCCGGTCCATGGTTCGTTGATCGCCGATAGCTATCCCATCCAGGTCCGCGGGCGAGTTGGCGCGATCAAGGATGCGTCGGGCCGGATGGCCGCGGTGCTGAGCCCGATTCTGATCGGCGGCGTTGCCTCGCTGGCCGGCGGCGGCAGTGGATGGCGCTGGGCATTCCTCGTCGCCGGGGTTCCGGTGTCGATCGCCGCATTCTTTGCCTTCCGCCTGCCGGAGCCGCCTCGTGGCCAGTTCGAAAAGGCCGACGTCCTCGGCGAGGTGATCGCCGAAGCCGAGCCGGCACCGGTGTCGGTCGAGGCAGCGTTTGCTCGGTTGCTGCAGATCCGCACGATGAAGACGGTGTTGCTGGCGTTCACGGCCGTCGGCTTCGGCCTGCTGACCATGCCGATTCTGTCGAACCTGTACCTCGAGGACGAGTTCGACCTCGACACGTTCGGCCGCGGTGTCGTCGGCAGCGTGACCGGCCTCGGCGTGATCGCCGTGCTGCCGTTCGTCGCTCGTTACTACGACAAGCTGTATCGCCGTAGCCCAGCCGACGCGCTGCGTCTCGTCGGCAAGTTGGTGCTGCCCGCTGCGTTGATCACCCCGCTGCAGTTCTTTGCGCCCAACGTGTGGCTGTTCACTCTGCTCGGGATCCCGTTCTCCGTACTGTTGTCCTCTGCGTTCGCCATGGTCGGTCCGCTGGTCACGTCGATCGTGCCGTACCGCCTTCGCGGCATGGGCTCGGCGATGGCGGCGTTGTATGTCTTCTTCATCGGGGCAACCGGCGGAGCTGCGGCAGCCGGGTTGATCTCGGCTGCATGGGGTACGCGAGTCGCCGTCATTTCGTTGGCCGTTCCGTCGACCCTGCTCGGTGGATACCTGATGATCCGCGGCGCGAACTTCATCCGCAACGACTTGTCGATGGTGGTCAGCGAACTCCGCGAAGAACTTGCCGAACACGAGCGCCAGCGAGAGGACCCCGACAACATCCCCGCGCTGCAAGTCGCCGATGTCGACTTCTCCTACGGCCATGTGCAGGTCCTGTTCGGCGTCGGCTTCGAGGTGGCCAAGGGCGAGGTCCTCGCCCTGCTCGGCACGAATGGCAGCGGCAAGTCGACGCTGCTGCGGGTGGTCACCGGGTTGGGGACACCGTCTCGTGGGGTGGTGCGACTCAACGGTCGCACGATCACCTACGCCGCGCCTGAGCAGCGGGCGAAAATGGGGATTCACATGCTTGCCGGCGGCAAGGGCACGTTCCCAGGCATGACTGTCGAAGCAAACCTGCGGATGGGCGCATACCTCTACCGCGGTGACCGCGTCGACATGGAACGCCGAATCGAATCGGTACTCGAACTATTCCCGGCCTTGCGTGAACGTCAGTCGCAGCTCGCCTCGTCGATGTCCGGCGGCCAGCAGCAGATGTTGGCGTTGGCTCGCACCCTGTTGCACGAGCCCGAGATTCTGATCATCGACGAGTTGTCGCTCGGCCTCGCCCCGATCGTCGTCCAAGATCTGCTGTCGATCATCGAGCGTCTCAAGGCGAAGGGGCAGACGATCATCATCGTCGAGCAATCGTTGAACATCGCATTGAGCATTGCTGATCGGGCGATCTTCCTGGAGAAGGGGTCGGTGCGGTTCTCGGGTCCAGCAAAGGAGCTGGCCGAACGAGACGACCTCGCCCGAGCCGTGTTCTTCTCGGAAGAGGGGGGCTGACGTGTTCGCTGCAGGCTGGATCACCTCACAACTGGTCTTCAACGGCGTCGTCAGCGGCGCCACGATCGGTCTCTTGGCCATCGGCATCGTGCTCGTCTATCGAGCCACTCGGGTGATCAACTTCGCCGTCGCTGCGATGGGGTTGTTGTCGGCATCGTTGATGGCGCTGCTGGTCATCCAGTACGGGTTCCCCTATTGGATCGCCTTGCCGATCAGCTTGCTCGCCGGCACGCTGTACGGGCTGATCATCGAACTCACCGTGGTGCGGCGCCTGTTCAAGGCGCCACGGGTGATCTTGCTGATCGCCACCATCGGTGTGGCGCAGCTTTCCCAAGCGTTGGTGATGGCGCTCCCGGAGATCGACGAGCAGAGCACCAAGTTTCCTGCCCCGCTCAGCGGCGAGTGGGACAAGTTCCTCGGCATCGACTTCGGCATCAAGGTCAAGGGCGGCCAGGTCTCGGTGCTCATCGTCGTGCCGCTGATCGCCCTCGCGCTCGCCTGGTTCCTGAACCGGACGGTGGTCGGCCAGACGGTCAAGGCGTCGGCGGAGAACCCGGAGTTGGCCCGCCTGTCGGCGATCAATCCGAAGGTCGCATCGAGCCTGGTTTGGGCGATCGCCGGTCTCGTCGCATCGATCGCCGTGATGTTGCTCGCCGGTGCAAGTTCATCCACAACCGCTGCCGTCGGCTCGCTCGGCCCGGTCACGCTGACCAGGGCGATGGCGGCGGCCGTGATCGCTGGGATGGTGTCGTTCCCTCGAGCGCTCGGGGCTGGTATCGCCATCGGGGTGCTCGAGTCCGTGCTGCGGTTCAACTTCCTCGATCAGCCCAGCCTGATCGATGCGGTCGCCTTCCTCTTCGTGCTCGCCGCGGTGTGGACCCAGAGCAGGCGAGCAGCCGAGACGTCCACGTTCTCGTTCGCCCCGAAGTCCCGTCCGATTCCCGAGCAACTGACATCGGTGTGGTGGGTGCGACATATGGGCGCGCTCACGGCGCTCGTGCTCGGGCTGGCCGGCGTCGCCTTGCCGTTCGTCATCACCCAGCCGTCACGAGTGCTGCTCTACGCACAAGTCATGGCCTTTGCCATCTGTGCCATTTCGGTCAGTGTGCTCACCGGCTGGAGCGGCCAGTTGTCGCTCGGCCAAATGGCCTTCGCCGGCCTCGGCGCGCTGACCGCTGCCGCGTTGCAGCGCGGCGTCGAGGTCGACATCGGATGGGGCGACAACCGACTGTTGAAGGGGTCGCTGCCGGGCATGCACATGGTGCCGGCGATGTTGGTCGCTGCCGTGGTGGTCGCAGTCATCGCCGGCATCGTTGGGCTCGGGTCGTTGCGGGTCCGCGGCCTGTTGCTTGCCGTTACGACGTTCGCGTTTGGGATCGCCGCCGAGCGGTACCTGTTCGACCGGCCGTTTTTCTCCAACGGCGAATCCGGCTCGGTGCCGTTCCCCCGTGAGCCGATCGGTGGGATCAGCCTGGAGAGCCAGCGTTCGTACTATTTGTTCATGTTGGTCGTGCTCTGTATCGTCGTGTTCCTCGTCAGCAGGTTGCGTCGCTCGGCGGTGGGCTGGTCGACGATCGGAGTTCGCGACAACGAGAACACCGCATCTGCGTACACCGTCAATGCGACTCGCACGAAACTGCGCGCCTTCGCCCTGTCGGGTGGTCTCGCCGCGCTTGGTGGAGCGATGATCGGCGGGTTGATCGAGAACGTGCCGCTCTCGGGTCGCTTCTTCGTCGTCAGTGAATCGTTGAGTGTCGTCGCCATGGCGGTGATCGGTGGACTCGGCACCGTCGCCGGGCCGGTGCTCGGCGCAATCTGGATCGTCGGGGTCCCCGCCTTTTTCCCCGATAGCGGGATGGCGCCGCTGCTCACCTCCAGCCTCGGGCTGTTGGTGCTGTTGATGTACTTCCCGGGCGGATTCATGCAGATCGTGTTCAGCGTGCGCGACGCGCTGCTCGACCGAGCGGCGGCACGTCGACCGGCCCTGGCGCCCGCGGCAAAGCCTGCCGCCTCGGCGGTCACGCTGCGAGAGCGTCGTCCGGTGCCGGCCGATGCGACGTCTTGGCTGTCGACCACAGATCTGCGAGTGACCTACGGCGGTGTTCGCGCCGTATCCGACGTGTCGGTCCGTGTCGGCCCGCGCGAGATCGTCGGCCTGATCGGCAACAATGGCGCAGGCAAGACCAGCTTCATGAACGCCATCGGCGGGTTCGTCCCGAGCACCGGCGACATCGAGTTGCTCGGCCACGACATCGCCGGCTTGTCGTCGGATCGGCGGGCCCGGCAGGGCATGGGCCGCACGTTCCAAGCTGCGACGCTGTTCCCCGAGCTCACCGTGCGCGAGACAGTGCTGGTTGCGCTGGAAGGCCGCGGTCACACTGGCTTGCTGAGCACCGCGCTCGGCACCCCTGGTGCCCGACGCAACGCACGAGCCAGGCGGACCGAAGCAGACGAGCTGATCTCGTTCCTCGGCCTCGGTCGGTACGCCACCGCTTCGATCAGCGATCTGTCCACAGGAACTCGACGCATCGTCGAGCTCGCTGGGCTGCTGGCGCTCAATGCTCGGGTGCTGTGCCTCGATGAGCCGACCGCCGGCGTGGCCCAGCGCGAGACCGAAGCGTTCGGGCCGATGATCGTGCAGCTGTGTAAGGAACTCGACGCCTCGGTGCTGTTGATCGAACACGACATGCCGTTGATCATGTCGATCAGCGACCGGGTCTATTGCCTCGAACAGGGTGCCGTCATCGCCGAAGGCGACCCTGCCACCATTCGCAACGACCCGCGGGTCGTCGCCTCATATCTGGGCCTGGATGAGCGAGCGATCGCTCGAAGCGGGGCCGGAGCCACCACGTGAACACCTTGATACCTCTGGAGGGGACATGAGAAACCGCAAACGATTGGTTGCCGCCGTCATGGCGGTTGGTCTGGTGAGCGCCGCGTGCAGCTCCACCGACGACGCAGCTGACACGACCGAAGCAGCCGTCGAGACGGCTGCACCTGCCACCGATCCGCCAGAGGAAACGACGGCACCGACCGCGGCGGAGTCGGTGGCGCCCGACACAACGGTCGAGGAAGTCGTCGACACGACCGTGCCCGAGTTGGTGTCGGTTGATCAAGCCGGCGTCACCGACGAGACGATCAGCATCGGCGTCACGCTGGTCGACTGGGACGCGCTGAACGAGATGGGCGTCAACCAGGTGGGCTGGGGCGACCAGGAGTTGATCTGGAACGCGCTGATCGACGACATCAACGCCAACGGCGGCGTCAAGGGGCGCCAACTCGAGCCGGTGTTCGCCAAGTACAACCCGGTCCTGCAGGCAACTGCTGAGGCGGCGTGTGTCGCGCTCACTGAAGATGTCGAATCCTTCGCCGTGCTCGGCGGGTTCACGGGTCCAGCCGCTCCGGCAAACGCGTGTATGGCGCAAAAGGGTGTCGCCCAGTTCTCGACCTCTCCTGACCCGACGCTCGCCGCGACGGTTCCGTGGGTGTCTGCAGAAACTTCTGAGACCCGCCGCCTGTCGCTGCTCGGCAATCTGCTGGTGAAGAACGGGACGCTCGAGGGCAAGAAGTTCGGTATCGCCGGTTACGAGGCAGCGAAGGAGAATGTCGAGGCGAATCTGTTGCCCCTGCTGGCTGAGGCCGGGTTCACGCCGACCGCGACGTTCTACTCGGCTTCCGACGGCAGCGGCGGGCAAGCCGAGATCGATGCCGAAGTGGCGGTGTGGTACGAGAAGATCAGCGCCGAAGGCATCGACTTCATGATCTACGCCGATGACGGCGCAGGCTTTATCGGTGATGTCGCTTCGCTGGGCTACACCGGGGCAGCCGCCGTGGACTGGGGCGAGCTCAGCCTGGCTGGCGATGCCAAGCTTCCCGGCGTCGAAGGCGGTCTGGCGGGGACGATTTCGATGCTCCCGTTCGCCAACAACTGGGAAACCTCAGGTGTGCAGGAATGCGCGGCCAAGGTCAACGCTGCGCTTCCCGAACTTGCACCGATCCCGGATCCGGCAACGTTGGCAGCCGACGGTGACGTGCCGCAATGGGGCACCGGCGTCATGTGGGCTTGCCGATACCTCGGTGTGTTCATGGCGACGATGAACGCCGCCGAACTGCCGACCAACGAGTCCGTGCTCGACGCCATCGAGAACAACATGGCATCGTTCTCGTTCGCCGAGTACGAGTTCGCCAGCTTCGGCCCCGGCAAGTACGACGCCAACGACGGCTTCGCCGAGGCAGCGTGGGACCCGACAGCGGGCCTCGAAGGCAAGTACGTCGTTCAGGGCGACGTTCAAGACCTCAGCAAGTGACCTAGCGGCACGACGCGCCGCATCATCGACGGGTATGAACCCGTCGATGATGCGTCGCTTCACAGCGTCTTGACGCTCACCTCCTGTCCGGACCCGAAGTTCTTGATCTGAAATCAGTATCAGTTTCGGGTCGCGATCAGGTGATGACCACCTGCTCGACAACGAGGACTCGTAGCGTCCGAGCAGGCCCGTCCTCGCGGCTGTGGTCGCTGAGGTGATGTCAACCAGCTGACCGCTGGGCGAGGTCAGCGGCCCAGCGGTAGTTCGCTTTGCCGGCCGCAGATCGCTCGATGACATCGACGAAGATCCATGCCTTGGGCAGTTTGTAGCGGGCGATTCGGCTCGCGGAGTGCGCTGCGAGGGCGATGCTGTCGCAGACGGTTCCCGTCGAAAGTTGCACAACCGCCACAACCTCTTGCCCCCATCGTTGCGACGGTCGGGAGGTCACGAGGGCATCACGCACATCGGGATGCGAGGCGATCGCCGACTCGACTTCTTCGGCGAAGATCTTTTCCCCACCAGAGTTGATCGTCACCGACTCACGTCCGAGGAGTTGGATGGTGCCGTCGGCGTTCCACGCGGCGCGATCGCCAGGCACTGACATGCGCTCGCCCGCCACCACCGGGAATGTGGCCGCCGTCTTGGCGGCGTCACCAAGGTAGCCGAGCGGAATGTGGCCGCCGGCTTTGGCGACCCAACCGACCTCGCTCGACGAGACAGGAAGCACGCGGTCGCGTTCAGCGGAGATCACGACGGAACCCTCGGTGGGGGCGAACCTGCCGGCAGTCGGTTCTGCCGATGTCGCAGTGGTGACCTGCAATCCCTGGCCGCCGCCTTCGGATGAACCGAGCGACTCGATGATCGAGAGTTGCGGGACGAGGCTGAGCAGCGCCTGCTTGACCGAGGTGGTCAACGCGGTGCCGCCCGACAGCAGGACGCGCAGCGACGACAGATCGTAGTCGCCGTTGGCGACGGCGTCGACGATTGGGCGGCCGAACGCATCGCCGACGATCTGCAGGTAGGTGATCCCCTCGCGCTCGATCACCCGGCAGAGATCGTCGGCATCGAATCGGGCGACGACGTTCGGGATAACGACCGTGGACCCGAGGTTCATCGACATGAACGCAGTCCAGTGTCCGGCGCCGTGCATGAACGGCGCAGCGGCACACGCGATCTGCGGCGCCTCTGGGCGGACTGCGTCGGCAATCGAAGCCAACGACGGCCACGGCTCACGCGTGATCGGTGAGCGGCCGCCCATCGCGGTCAGGTAAATGTCGTCGTGACGCCACAGCACACCCTTTGGGTTGCCGGTCGTGCCACCCGTGTACACGATGTAGAGATCGTCGGGCGACCACGTTGACGCCCACTCGGGCAGCTGGCCCGGCGCGTCACTCAGCGCTTCCTCGTACCATTGAGCGCCTGGCAGCAACTCGTTGTCCGATTCGTCGGCGATCTGCAGCAGGGTCCGCAGGCGAGGAAGGCTTGGGAGCGCTTCGGCCAGGTTGGGGGCGAACTCCGAGTGGTAGACGATGGCGACGGCGGCGCTGTCTGCCAGTACATGGATCATCTCGTCGCGTCGATATCGGTAGTTGACGTTCACGGGGCTCATCCGAGCCTTGAATGCCCCGAGCATGGCCTCGAGGTACTCGTTTCCGTTGTACGCCAGGATCGCCAAATGGTCAGTGTGCGACTCGTGGCCTGCAAACCCGTCACGACTGTCACTCTGCGCTCCGAAGCCGTGATTGCGCAGCACGTGGGCCAGCTGACGCGTCCGCCTGGTGACGTCATCAAACGTCAGGCGACGGTCGCGAAACACGATGCAGTCGCGTGCCGGCACCGCTTCGGAAACCGCTTCGTGCACCGCGGCCAGGTTCCGATGGGCGAGTCGAGTAGCTCCAGCGCTCATGCCGCCACCCTAGTATCGACGTCGATATCAACTTCATGTCCACGATACACTAGAACGTCGACATCGACGTCGAAATAAGTTCGACCCAGAGTGGCGAGGGCGGCTCTGAACGTCCAGTCCGTCCTCGCTCCGCTCATGCGGCGGCGAAGCATCGCACGTGTGCAGGTCCCGTGGATCCGCGAACGAATCACCGAGCCGATGGCTGATGACCCCGAGCAAACGAAGGCAGACAAATGAACGAGTACCCGTACCAGGACCCCACGCTCACTACCGATGCCCGAGTCGCCGATCTGCTGGGTCGCATGTCGGTCGAGGACAAAGCCGGCCTGATGTTCCACGCAATGGTCTCGCCAGGCAGCCTCGACGCGGTCAACCCGCACCTGCCTCGGCCGTCACCGCGCGAACTGGTCACCCAGCGCCGCCTGACCCACTTCAGCCTGATGGGTGCGTTGAGCGACGGGCGCGAGTTCGCCCAGTGGCATAACGAGTTGCAGCGACTCGCCGCGGAGCAGCCGCTGTCGATCCCAGTGACGCTGTCGACCGACCCGCGCCACCACTTCACCGACAACCCGATGCTGTCGATCATGTCCGGGCCGTTCTCGCAATGGCCCGAGCCGCTCGGGCTCGCCGCGATCGGTTCGACAGAGTTGATGGCCGAGTTCGCCGACATCGCCCGCCAGGAATACGTCGCCGTCGGCATTCGGGTGGCGTTGCACCCGCAGATCGATCTGGCCACCGAGCCGCGGTGGTCGCGAATCGCGCAGACGTTCGGCGAAGACGCCGAGCTCACTTCACGATTGGTCGTTGCCTACATCCGCGGATTCCAAGGCGATGCCCTCGGCAAACAGTCCGTCGCCACGATGACGAAACACTTCCCCGGTGGCGGGCCGCAGAAGGATGGCGACGACCCGCATTTCTCGTGGGGCCGCGAGCAGATCTACCCGGGCGGGCGGTTCGACTATCACCTCGCCCCGTTTCGGGCCGCGATCGAGGCCGGCACGTCGCAGATCATGCCGTACTACGGCATGCCGGTCGGGACCGAGCACGAAGAGGTCGGCTTCTCGTTCAATCGCTCGGTGATCACCGGGTTGCTGCGCGAGCAACTCGGCTTCGACGGAATCGTCTGCACCGATTGGGGCCTGGTCACCGATGTGCACGGCATTGGTCCGCTGGGGACGGCCCGGGCATGGGGTGTCGAGCACCTCCATGTCGATGACCGCATCCTCAAGCTGCTCGACGCAGGCGTCGACCAACTCGGTGGCGAGCACTGCTCCGATCGGCTCGTCGCTCTGGTCAGGTCCGGCAGGGTCACCGAAGCGAGGCTCGATGTCTCCGCACGGCGTCTACTGACCGAGAAGTTCCGCCTCGGATTGTTCGACGACGCGTATGTCGACGAGAACGCCGCGGCAGCCATGGTCGGGCGGTCGGAGTTCCGCGCTGCGGGGCGCGCCGCGCAGCAACGATCGATCACGTTGCTCGTCAATGCCATGTCGTCCGACGGGTCGCCCACGTTGCCGCTGTCGCGTGGCATCAAGGTGTACGCCGAGGGGCTGACCGGCGACCTGGGCGGGTACGCCACCATCGTGTCGGAACCGGCCGCCGCCGATGTCGCCGTTCTGCGGATGGGGACGCCGTGGGAGCCGACGGGGCACGGCGGCTACGTCGACATGTTCCACGGCGGCTCACTCGAGTTTGCGCCCGACGAACTCGCTCGCTCGCTGGCGATCTGTTCGACGGTGCCGACGGTGATCGACATCCACCTCGAACGCCCGGCTGTGCTCGGGCCGCTCGCCACGGCGGCTGCCGCGATCGTCGGCAACTACGGCATCGAGGAGACGGCGCTGATCGAGGTGCTGTTCGGCGACGCAACGCCGGAAGGCAAGCTGCCATTCGATCTGCCGCGATCGATGGCTGCGGTGCTTGCCAGCCACAGCGATGCCCCGTTCGGCACCGAGAACCCGCAGTTCCGCTTCGGTCATGGCCTGCGTTACGCGGGCGACGACACAACAGCCCCGACCACCGGTTGACCCGCACGAGGGTGCGGTCGACGCATTGCTTGCTTCGCTGTGGCCCGTTGCGGGCTTCCAAGCGGTGGCCCCGAGGGTCAGATGCCCTGATTGAGGTGATACCAGGCTGCGTTCCAGCGAAGTTCAGCGCGGAAGGATCGAACGGTGGTGGTGGCGTCGATGCAGGCGAGTTCGACACCTGACATCGTGGCGAAGTCGTCGAGAGTTTCCCGGTCGACCGCCGAGGTGTAGACGGTGTGGTGAGGTCCGCCTGCGGTCAGCCACGACACGGCGGAGGTGCGCAGATCGGGACGCGAGGTCCACACCGCTCGGGCAACCGGCAACTCGGGGAGTGGCTCGTCGGGAGCGACGGTGTCGATCTCGCTGGCGACCAGCCGGAAGCGGTCGCCGAGATCGGCGAGGCCCATGACGATGGCAGGGCCGGGGGCGGCGTCGAAGACCAGGCGAGCGGGATCTTCGCGACTGCCGATGCCGAGAGGCTGGACCTCCAGGGACGGCCGGGCGGCGGCGATCGAGGGGCAGACTTCGAGCATGTGGGCGCCGAGAGTCTTCGGGGTACCCGGGCCGAGGTGGTACGTGTAGTCCTCCATGAAGCTGGTGCCCCCGGCCAGTCCGGCGCCCATTGTCTTGACGGTGCGGACCAACACGGCGGTCTTCCAGTCGCCCTCACCGCCGAAGCCGTATCCGTCGGCCATCAGGCGCTGCACGGCAAGACCGGGAAGCTGGCGAAGTCCGCCGAGGTCTTCGAAGCTGGTGGTGAAGGCACCGAATCCGCCAGCGCCGAGAAAGCTGCGCAGCCCGAGTTCGATGCGGGCGGCTTCGCGCACCGACTCGTGGCGGCCGCCGCCGGGGAGCAAGTCGGCTTCCATCCGATAGCTGTCGGCGTATTCGACGGTCAGAGTGGCGATGTCGGCGTCGGTCACTTCGCCAACCGCGGCGACGAGATCGTTGACGCCCCACGTGTTGACCGACACCCCGAACTGGATCTGGGCCGCAACCTTGTCGCCGTCGGTCACCGACACGTCACGCATGTTGTCGCCAAAACGGGCGAGGCGGAGGTGTTGGGTTTCGTGTCGACCGGCTGCGGCACGGCACCAGTGACCGACTGCGCCAGTGACCTCGGGTTCGTCGACATGCCCGAAGACGGTCTTGCGATCGATACCCATCCGGGTTTGTACCGACGCGAATTCCCGGTCGCCGTGCGCCGCCTGATTGAGGTTCATGAAGTCCATGTCGATCGTCGACCATGGCAACGTCCGATTCGCCTGGGTGTGCAGGTGGAGCATCGGCTTGCCCAGCGCCTGCAGTCCGCCGATCCACATCTTCGCTGGCGAGAAGGTGTGCATCCAGGCGATCACGCCGATGCACCGATCATCGGCGCGGGCATCGAGGCACACCCGGCGGATCGCATCCGCGGTCGTCAGCACCGGCTTGGCGACGATGCGGACCGGGATGTCGGCAGCCGCTGCGAGTGCGCCAACGACCTCGGCCGATTGCTCGGCGACCTGGCGGAGTGTGTCGTCGCCGTAAAGGGACTGGCTGCCGGTGAGGAACCAGACTTCCATCTCTGTGAACGCGGCGCTGGTCATGATCTGCTCACTTCGGGGGTTGGCCGTAGACGTGCTGGTAGCGGTCGTACAGGTGGCGGACGTCGGACTCGGCGATGGGGATCGGGGTTCCGAGTTGGCGGGCGATATGAATGGTCTTGCACACGTCTTCGCACATCACTGCGGCCTTGACCGCGGAGCGGGCGTCTTTGCCGATCGTGAACGGACCGTGGTTCTGCACGAGGACAGCTGGACTGCTCGAGGCGCGCAACGCTTCGACGACGACCTCACCGATCGCGTCGGTGCCGATGAGCACGAACGGGGCGA
The DNA here is from genome assembly GCA_963820085.1 of Ilumatobacteraceae bacterium. GTDB lineage: Bacteria > Actinomycetota > Acidimicrobiia > Acidimicrobiales > Ilumatobacteraceae > Ilumatobacter_A. The sequence goes on from CAWFYU010000005.1 coordinate 22,267, forward strand.
GCGGGATGGGCCCGCCGAACTCGTCGGCCATCGCGGTGAGCACGCACGGGACTGCTTCGCCTCGAGATGCCCAGGCGACTGCGTAGGTCGAGTGAGTGTGCGTCACACCGCCGAGGTGGGGGAGGTGGCGGTAGATGTAGGCGTGCGAGGCGGTGTCGCTCGACGGCGCGAAGTCTCCCTCGACGACGACTCCGTCGAGATCGCACACGACCATCGACGCCGGATCGAGTTCGTCGTAGTGCACCCCGCTCGGCTTGATCACCATCAGTTCGGCGCCGGGCACCCGTGCCGAGACGTTGCCGCCGGTCCAGACGACGAGGCCGTATTTCCACAACTCGGCGTGGGCGCGGGCAACCTCCTCGCGCATCGCAGTGATCGATTGAGCGAGGGTCATGCCAGTGCCGCCCTACGGATCGCCCGCAGTTCGTGCATCAGATGTCGCTGCTCGGCGAAGTGATCGTGGAGCGAGCGGTAGACGGCGTAAAGGTCGTCGTACACATCGGCGCGGTGCTCATCAGGAAGCCACGCGTCGCGGCGCAGGCTGGCCATCGCGCTCGCCGCCTCGGTGATATCAGCGAAGGCGCCGGCGGCCACTGCCGCGTGCATCGCGGAACCGACCGCAGGTGCCTGGTCGGATTCGACGACATGCAACGGGCGCCGCAGCACGTCGGCATAGACCTGCATCACCAGCGGGTTCTTGAGCAAGCCCCCGGCGACGATGAAGTCGGTGACCGGCACCCCCGCCTCTTCGAATCGCTCGACGATCACCCGGGCCCCGAACGCGGTGGACTCGACGAGCGCCCGGTACGTGTCCTCCGGGCGAGTGGCAAGGGTCAAACCGAGGATCACACCGGACAACTCGTGGTCAACGAGCACTGAACGGTTGCCGCTGTGCCAATCGAGAGCGACCAATCCGTGAGCGCCGACCGGCTGGGCGAGGGCGAGGGCGGTCAGATGCTCATGAACCGACAACCCCGCCAGCGCGGCCTGCTCGTGCACCTCGGGCGGCACTCCGTGGTCGACGAACCAGCCGAAGATGTCACCGACACCACTCTGTCCGGCCTCGTATCCCCACAGCCCCGGGACGATGCCGCCTTCGACGACCCCGCACATCCCATCGACGGGCCGCAGGTCGGCACCGTTCATCACATGACAGGTCGAGGTCCCCATGATCGCCACCATCTGCCCCGCGCCGACAGCCCCGGCCGCCGGCGCGGTGACGTGAGCATCGACGTTGCCGACGCACACGGCGATTCCAGCCGGCAGTCCGAGTCGGTCGGCGATCTCCGGCAGCAGGCCGCCCGCTCGTTGGCCGAGTTGACCGATCGGCTGATCGACCTTGTCGGAAATGAAGTTCTCAAATTCCGGGTTCAGCGCGGCGAAGAACTCGGCCGACGGGTACGCGCCGTCCTGGTAGGCGGCCTTGTAACCAGTGGTGCACACGCCTCGCAGATACACCCCGCACAGCTGCCACACGATCCAGTCGGCTGCCTCGACCCAACGCTCGGTGCGGGCGTAGACCTCGGGATCTTCCTCGAGCAGCTGCAGCGCCTTGGCGAGTTCCCACTCCGAAGACAGACGGCCTCCGTACCGGGCAATCCACGGCTCGCCGCGTTCGTGCGCCAACGCATTGATTCGCTCGGCGTGCGATTGGGCGGCGTGATGTTTCCAGAGCTTCACGTAGGCATGCGGGCGATCGCCGAGATCGGCAAGGGTGCACAACGGAGTGCCGTCGGCGAGCGTCGGCAGCACGGTGCACGCGGTGAAGTCGGTGCCGATGCCGATCACATCGGTTGGCGATACCGCAGAGGAGTCGATGGCCAGTCGTACCGCAGCGACCATCGACTCGACGTAGTCGTTTGGCACCTGGAGCGCCCAATCCGGGGGAAGGCGTTGGTCGCTACCGGGCAGCAGATCCTCGATGACGCCATTGGCGTAGTCGCTGACTCCGCTTCCGAGGACGACGCCGTCGATGATCCGTACCACCACGGCGCGCGCCGAGAGAGTGCCGAAGTCCACCCCGATAGCAACCACCGACCTCGTGATCTCGCTCACGTTGACGTCTCGTTCCGATGCCACGCGAGTGACGGTAGCTCAACGGAGTTCGCCGCGGTAGTTCTCTTTCGACATTGACGTCGATTCCGATACGCTGCTCGAAGGGGGCTCGCTCTGTGATCGCGTGGCTCCACGAACGTGATGGAGGAGAGCCTCACATGGAAGTTTCGCCATACCGGGATCCGACGCAGTCGATCGAGGCTCGGGTCGAGGACCTCCTCGGGCGAATGACGATCGGGGAGAAGGTCGCCCAACTCACCGGCTCGCTCCCGTTCGGATGGCTCGCCGTCGAGGGACTCGACGCCGGGCGACTCGCACGAGATCTCCGTGAGGGCATCGGCGAGATTTCGGCCGCAGCGATGGTCTCCGGCGAACCCGACAAGGTCGTCGCCATGCTCGACCAGATCCAACGGTTCCTGGTCGAGGAGACCCGACTGGGCATTCCGGCGATCATGCATCACGAGGCGCTCGCGGGCCTCGCCCATCCAGCGTGTGTCGACTTCCCGACGGCGATCAACCTCGCCGCGTCGTGGGACCCGCCGTCGGTCGAAGCGGCCACCGATGTCATCCGTACCCAGATGCGCGCCTTGGGTGTGCACCAGGCGTGTTCGCCGAACCTCGATCTCACCCGCGATGCTCGCTGGGGTCGGGTGCAGGAGACCTACGGCGAAGATCCGTACCTCGCCTCGGCAATCGGTGTCGCCTTCGTGCGCGGGTTGCAGGGCGACGACCGTCGCTACGGCGTGTTGGCGACGGCGAAGCATTTCCTCGGCTACGGCATGGCCTACGGCGGGCGCAACATCGGTGCGGTGCAACTCGGCGAGCGCGAACTGCTCGAGGTCTACGCCCGGCCGTTCGGTGCAGCGATCGACGAGGCCGGCATCGAGTCGGTGATGTGTTCGTACTCGGACTTGAACGGTGAGCCCGCTGCTGGGTCGCGGCGACTGCTCACCGACATGCTCCGCGGAACGCTCGGATTCGAAGGGCTGACGGTCGCCGACTACGGCGCCGTGAACGCGCTGTTCACCCGCCAGCAGACGGCGCTCGACGAAGCTGACGCCGGGGTGCAAGCGTTGGAGGCTGGCCTCGATGTCGAGTTGCCCGGAGCGCTGTGTTACACCGCCGGCCTCGCCGCTGCGGTGCGGGCGGGTGAGCTCGATGAGGCAGTCGTCGATCGCAGCGTGCGGTTGATGCTGTCGGCGAAGTTCCGCCTCGGACTGTTCGAGAACCCCTACGGCGACATCGCTGCATTCGCCGCCACCAACGCCGAGTCGACCATGCAGGCGACGCGGGCGTTGGCGCGTCGGATCGCCACTCGTTCCACGGTGTTGCTCGCCAACCCCACCGGGGTCCTGCCGCTGCGTCGCGACCTCGCACGCATCGCCGTCATAGGGCCGAACGCCCGCTCCGTACGCAACCTCTACGGCGGCTATTCGGCGGTACAGATGATCGAGATGTTCGCCAGCGGCGACATGGGCCTGCCTGCGCCGGTACAAGGCGGCGAGGTCGCCGACGACGTAGTCGCCCCCGTCGCCGCGGTGGCCGACGCGAACGCGAAGCCCGACAAGCCACACGACACCGGCGACGACTTCGGATATGTCCGGCGAATCGCCACCCGCCCCTCGGAGGTGGCGCTCGGGGCCATCGAAGCGGTCTATTCCCACGTGCCGACCGTGCTTGCATCGATCGAGGCGATGGTCTCGGACGCGACCGAGGTCGTCTACGCACTGGGGTGCCACGTCAATGACCCGTCGCACGAAGGAATCCCCGAGGCGGTCGCTGCCGCCGAGGGCGCCGACGTCGCCATCCTCGTTCTCGGCGACAAGACCGGCCTGGTCAGCGACGCAATTGTTGGCGAGACCCGCGACCGTTCGACCCTCGAGCTCGGCGGGGCTCAACGGGCGCTGCTCGAAGCGGTGTGCACCACCGGAGTTCCGGTCGTCGTGGTTCTGGTCGGCTCGCAGCCGCAGCCGGTACTCGCCGGCGTGGGTGGCCCGCACGCCGTGCTGCACGCCTATCAGCCCGGTTCTGTCGGGGGAGCGGCGATCGCCGACATCCTCTTCGGGCTGGCGAACCCGTCCGGACGAGTGCCGATCACCATTCCCCGGACTGCCGGCCAGTGCCCGATCTACTACGGCCACAAGCAGGGCAGCGAGCCCGGTACGTACACCGATCTCGACGACAGCGGCCCGGCCTACGTGTTCGGCCACGGACTCAGCTACACCACCTTCGAGTACCGCTCGATCAACATCGCGGACACCGAGGTCGGGCCGACCGACACGGTCGCGGTGCGGGTCGAGGTCGCCAATGTCGGTGAACGATCCGGCGAGGACGTCGTCCAGCTGTACGGCCAGATCCGCCGACGCGGCGTCACCCGTCCGGTACGTGAACTGATCGGATTCGACCGCGTCTCGCTCGAACCGGGCGCAACGGCGATCGTGACGTTCCAGGTGCGACCCGAGATCCTCGCCTACTACGACGTCGACATGAACCTGGTGATCACCCCGGGCGAAGTGCGGTTGATGGCCGGACCGTCGTCGAACGAACTACCTCTCGCCGCTTCGCTCACCATCGTCGGCGAGTCGACGACGCTGACCGCTCGCACCGCTCACCTCACGCCTTCGACTGTGGAGTACCGATGAACACGACCGCCCGCCCGCCCGACCGCTGGCCGCTCCGTGAAGTCCCGCCAGCCCTCGCAGCGTCATACATCGACGCCGGGTGGTGGACCGACGATTCGCTGGGTGACATGGTCGAGCGAGGTCTGGCCGCCAACGCCGACGCCTCGTTCAGCGTGCACTCTGCGGTGCGGCCGTGGAGCGGGACGATCGGCGACGTCGACGCGATGGCCCGCCGGTTCGCCGGGTGGCTGCACAGCCAGGGCATCGGCGCCGGCGATGTGATCATGTTCCAGTTGCCCAACTGGGTCGAGGCAGCCGTCACCTTCTGGGGTGCCGCGTACGCCGGTGCAGTGGTCGTGCCCGTCGTCCACTTCTACGGCGCCAAGGAGGTCGCCTACATCCTCCAGGTCACCAAGCCGTCGCTGGTCGTCACGCCGGAGCGGTTCGGGAATGCCGACTACGCGTCGGCGTACTCGGAAATGATCGGCGAGATGGCGCTGCCATGGGCTGTCGTCGGCTCGGCCGATCCCTCCGCCCTGCCCGGCCACGCGATGGCGTTCGAGTCGATCCTCGACGCCCGGCCGATCGCCCATCCGGCACCGGTCGACCCCGATGCGCCGGCGTTGATCGCCTTCACCTCCGGAACGACCCGCGACCCCAAAGGTGTCATCCACTCGCATCGCACGATCGGCTTCGAGGCTCGCCAGCTTGCCGACCTCGCGCCAACGGGCGCGCCCCCGCCGATCACCGGTGCACCCGTCGGCCACTTCATCGGAATGCTCGCTGCGTTCTTGTGCTCGTTGGTTCGCAGACAGTCGATCAACCTGCTCGACGTGTGGAATCCCGGGGAGGTATTGCGCCTGATGCGCGAGCACCGCATCGGTATGGCCGGTGGATCGACCTACTTCCTGATGTCGTTGCTCGACCACCCTGACTTCTCCGATGAGCACCTCGAACTGATGCCTTACGCCGGGCTCGGCGGATCACCTGTGCCGATTGCGGTGAGCGAGCGTGCCTCGCGGCTCGGGATCAAGGTGTACCGCTCGTATGGCAGCACCGAGATGCCCTCGATCACCGGCGCCTTCATCGAGGAGCCGGAGTTCAAGCGGCTGACCACCGATGGTCACGCGCTCGAGGGCGTCGAGCTCAAGCTCGACGACGAAGGCCAAATTCTGTGCCGGGGGCCGGAGCTGTTCATTGGCTACACCGACCGGGAGCTGACCGCCAAGGTGTTCGACGCCGATGGGTGGTATCACACCGGCGATGTTGGCGTCGTCGACGACGACGGTTACCTGACGATCACCGACCGGATCTCGGACATCATCATCCGCGGTGGCGAGAACATCTCGGCGCAAGAGGTCGAGGAACAACTGCTCGGCATTTCGTCGATCGCCGAGGTCGCGGTGGTCGCCCAACCCGACGACCGGCTCGGCGAGCGAGCGGTCGCCATCGTCCGGCTGCGCGCCGGCGAGTCGGCGCCGACTCTGGCACAGGTTCGTGAGCATCTCGCCGCCGCCCGCCTGGCCAAGCAGAAGTGGCCGGAATCGATTCGAGCGGTCAGCGAGTTCCCTCGAACACCATCAGGCAAGGTGCAGAAGTTCCGCCTCCGCGCCCAACTGCGCACCGGCCACCTGGACAACGAGGTCCCAGCCCAATAGGCGAGGTGCGTCCCGACGTCGACGTTACGTTGCGGGACGAACCGGGATGACGATCGTGACGGGCTCGCAGCCGTCGGCCGAGACGGTGACCGAGACCTCGCCCGCGTCGTGGCCGGCTCGGACCACGGCAAGCGCCCGGCCGTAGTACGTCGAGTGGCGGTCCGAGGAGAACCCCTCGGCGGTGATCGGTTGGGCGCTGCCGAACCCCAGCAGCCGTCCCGCCCCCGAGACCGCCACGTGCACCTCGCGATCGGCGAGGGGCCGCAGGACGCCGTCGTCGTCGGTGAGTTCGATCGGCAGATAGGCGAGGTCGTGGCCGTCCGCGGCCAGGGCTTCGGTTTCGCTTGCGACCTTCAGGCGGAGCCCATGGCGGGCGCTGGCCAGCGCGTCTCGCCCGATCTCACGGCCGGCGCTGTCGTAGGCGATCGCGGTGAGTTCACCGGGCCGGTAGGGAACGGTGAAGTGGGTCCGATATCCCTTCTTCGGCCCGGCCGGCTCGGTTCCCACCGACACGCCGTTGAGCAACAGTTCGACACGCGTCGCGTCGGCGTGCACCTCGACGATCGCGTCTCGACCTTCGAAGCCTTCCCACGTCCAGCTGCGGATCGAATCGGTCCGGCCCGGACGGCACGACTTCTTCTGCCCGGCATGGTTCACGGGTTGGACGGCGATGTACGGCCCGCGGCGAAGGTGCCACACGATCTCGTTCAGGTAGGACTGGGTCTGGCGATGCCCGGTGATGTCGATGACCGGCATCCCGGCGAGCAGGCCGGGCCACGGCGAAAACAGCTTCCGCGGCTCGTCGTAGTGGACGGCGGCGTACCCCGCTTCGCCGATGTAGTCCCAGCCGGTCCAGGTGAAGTCACCGATCACGTTCGGGAGCGTGTCGATGTCCTTCCAGATCGCGACGGTGTCGTTGGGATTGGTCTCACTCCCGACGATGACGCGGTCGGGGTGCCGCTTGCGGTCGAGCCGATATCGCCCGGACATGTAGTTGTACCCGGCGACATCGACCGCGCCATATGCATCGCGCGTCCGCCGGTCGACCGTCGGGAGCCGCACGATGTACTTCAACGTCCGCTCGAGCACGGCCATCAGGTAGTTGAGGACGAGGATGAGGTTCTTGTTCGGTGCCTCTCCCGCCTTCTTCTGGGCGGCGCGCTTCTCGGCCAGCTTGGCGTCGTTCTGCGGGCTGATCAGGTTGAGGAAACCGTTGATGCAGTTGGTGACGAGCCGGGTGGGATCGAGCTCGCGGGTGCGTTCGGCGAGTCGGCGGTTCATCTCGATCCCGCGCTCGGTTGCGGTCTCGGCGATCTCGTTGCCGATCGAGTACATGATCACCGACGGATGGTTGATGTCCTTGGCGATCATCGACTCGAGATCGCGCTCCCACCACGTGTCGAACTCGTCGGCGAGGTCGTTGGTGACCTTCGGGCGACGCCATACATCGGTGAGCTCGTCCATCACGAGCACGCCGTGGCGATCGCAGGCACGCAGCGTCGCCCGGGCCAGCGGGTTGTGGGCGCTGCGAATGGCGTTGTAGCCGCTCTCCTTCAGCAGCCGGATGCGACGATCTTCGGCGGCGTCGAGGGTGTGAGCGCCGATGACGCCGTTGTCATGATGGATGCATGCTCCTCGTAGTTTCAGCGGGACACCGTTGATCCGCAGGCCTCGACGAGCGTCGACCTCGACCGTGCGAATGCCGAACTCGGTCCTCGACTCGTCGAGGGTCGTCGAGTGCTCATCGCGCAGGGTGACGGCCGCCGTGTACCGCTGCGGTCTCTCCGGCGACCACGGCTTCGCTCCCGTCACAGCGATGCGCAGGTGAGCGACTCCCTCGGCCGACACCGGGGTCTGGGCCGAGACCGTCGTGCCGCCATCGGGACCGCTCAGCACCGTCTGCACGGACAATGATCCCGCGTCGCTGCGCTACCCCGTCCACGTTGATCGACACGTCGATGACGGCGTCGTCACCATCGATCGAGACGGTGCTGATCCGTACGCCGTCGAGAGCGATCCGCACAGGTCCACCGACGAGCAGGTGCACCGGGCGGTAGATCCCACTCCCCGTGTACCAGCGGCTGTTCGGCATCTGATCGTTGTGGGCGACCACCTCGACGAGGTTGTCGGTGCCGTAGTCGAGATACTCGTCAAGCGTGACCGTGAAGATGGCGTAGCCCGAGGGCCGGCCGCCAGCGAGACGGCCGTTGACGAACACTTCCGAGCGCATGTAGACGCCCTCGAACTCCAGGACCACATGACGGTCCCGCCATTCGTCAGGCGCGGTGAACGACTTGGAGTATCGATATACCCCGCCAGGATGGAAGCCGGTGTGATGGCTGTTCGGCGTGGCCGGGTCGCGCCGTTCGAACAGCATCGCGTCGTAGGGCACCGTGACGGGGCCCACCGGCGGCGCGGCGCGCTCGCCCAGCTTCGTGACGAACCACTCCTCGTTGAACGACGTACGAAGCACCGACGACTCCTCGATCTATATCTGACGTCGACGCTCGTCGCCGTCTGAAGTGGGGCGGATCAGTCCAGGACGAAGGTGCAATCGAGCGAGTTGACGCCGTGGACGAAGGCGCTCAGCAGCAGCTCGGGTGTGCCGACTTCGAATGCCTTGACCGACTTGGCCAACTCTCCGAACACCGAGCGAAGCTGTGTGCGGGCGAGATTGGCTCCGAGGCAGTAGTGCGGGCCACCTCCGCCGAAGGCGACGTTGCCGGCCGCCTCGCGGCTGATGTCGAACTTCCACGGATCGTTGAACACCCGCTCGTCACGATTGGCGGAGGGATAGAACATCACCAGGTAGTCGTTCTCAGCGATCGGCTGATCGCCGACGAAGGTGTCGGCCGTCGCGGTTCGTCGCATCGTCATCACCGGCGAGGCCCAGCGGAGGATCTCCTCGACGGCTCCGACCAGATAGCGCTCAGGGTCGCTGCACAGCAGCGTCCACTGATCGGGGTTCTCAGCGAAGGCCTGGATGCCGTGGGCGATCGAGTTACGTGTGGTGTCGTTCCCGGCGACACCGAGGAGCACGACGAACGAACCGATCTCCTGATCGGTCAGGCCGTGGCCGTCGACCTCCGCCTGCACCAACGCGGTGAGGAGGTCGTCGGTCGGGTTGTCGCGACGCTCGGAGGCCAGATCGGAACCCAACACGCTGAGTGCGATCGCGGCGTTGAACAGCGCATGAAACGGGTTCGTATCCTCCGACGTGTTCTTCGGATCCGACACCGAGACCATCGCGTTGGCCGCGGCTTGGAACTCGAGGCGGCGAGCTTCGGGTATCCCGAGCATTTCCGAGATGGTCCACAGCGGCAAGCGCTTGGCGAGGTTGGCGACGACGTCGCCCGAACCGATGTCGATCGCGTCGGCGACGATCACCCGCGCCTGCTCGCGGATCTGTTCTTCGATCTTTGCGACCTGCCGGGGCGTGAACGCACGGTGGACGAGGCCGCGCAGGTGGGTGTGGCGCGGGGCGTCGGTCATGATGAATGACCCGAACGGCTCGTTCAGTTCCTGGGGGATGTCGGCGTAACCGATGCCCTTGCCGTTGCAGAACTCACCGGGACGACGGCTGACGTAGGTGATGTCGGCGTGCTTGGTGACCGCCCAAAAACCCTTCGCCCCGGGGGCGCTGCCGACCTGGACCGCCGGGTGAAACGTCAAGGTCGGGCGCGTGCGAAGTTCAGCGAACGCTTCGTCGCGTTCGCGCATCGGCTGACTCCAGAACGCCGCCGAGGAGATGTCCACTGAGTCGAAGTCAACTGTCATACTGTGCGATCATAGTCATCAAGTTCGACGTCAATGTCAGTTCGGAGACCACAACATGAACCGGAGCGGCCTGAAACTCGGGGTGGGAACGCCGATCGTTACGGGCGCCGGTCCGCAGCGAGGGCATTGGACCGAGACAGCCGGAATCGCCGAGTTGGCCGAGATCGCCAAACACGCCGACCAGCTTGGCTTTTGCCATCTCACGTGTAGCGAACACGTCTTCATGGTCGAGTCCGAACTCGCCCGTCGAGGAGCAACCTACTGGGACCCGTTGGCCACCTTCGGCTACCTCGCCGCGCTGACCACCCAGATCCGATTCGCCACGAACGTGCTGGTACTCGGCTACCACCACCCGCTGGAGATCGCCAAGCGCTACGGCACGCTCGACGTCGTTTCTGGGGGTCGACTCACCCTCGGCCTCGGGGTCGGCACCCTCGTCGAGGAGTTCACCCAGTTGGGCGCGCCGTTCGAGGATCGCGGGGCTCGTGCGGACGACGCGCTGCAATGCCTGCGGGCCTGTCTGTCGAAGAGTCGAGTGAGCTACGACGGCCCGTACTACTCGTTCGACAACCTGATCGTGGAGCCGCACGCGGTGCAGGAGCGGGTGCCGATCTGGATCGGTGGCCGCACGATGCGTTCGCTGCGTCGGGCGATCGAGCACGGTGACGGCTGGATGCCGTTCGCCCTCTCGCTGCCAGAGGTCCGCTCGATGCTCGACCGGGTCGAGGTGCCCGAAGGCTTCGATGTCGTGCTCGGCTCCGGGGCGATGCTGGATCCAAGCGCCCAACCCGATGCCGTCGACGAGGCATTCGCGGCGGTTGCCGCCGCCGGCGCGACGATCTGCATGCCGGGACTTGTCAGCGGCTCGCTCGCCCACTACCTCGAACAGCTGGCCGCAGTCGCCGGATGAGCGCGGCCGCCGTCTTGACCCGAAGGAGATTTCCATGCCCCAAGTGATCGTTGAACGGCAGGGCCCGATCATGCTGCTCACGTTGAACCGTCCGAGGCGAATGAACGCCTTCACGGGGACGATGCTGGCGATCATCGCCGACTCGTGCGCCGAGGCAGCCGCCGATGACGAGATCCGCTGCATCGTGATCACCGGGGCGGAAGGGAACTTCTCCGCCGGTGCCGACTTGCGCCAAATGGCAGGCGACGCCGACGAAGAGGGCGCCATCGACCTCACCCAACGACGCATCGACGACCCGACCTACACCGAGCGGGGATTCCTGAAGATAGACCGACCGATGAAGCCGATCATCGTCGCCGTTGAGGGGGTGGCGGTTGCCGGTGGTACCGAGATCATGATGGGTGCCGATATCCGCGTTGCCGGGCGCAGCGCTCGATTCGGCTTGTCGGAACCACGTTGGTCGCTGTACCCGACAATGGGCTCTGCGGTTCGGCTGCCCCGCCAAATCTCGCACACGAAGGCGGCCGAAATACTGCTCACCGGACGGCATATCACCGCGGAGGAGGCAGAGCGGATAGGTCTGATCGGCCACGTCGTCGACGACGGTCAAGCGCTCGCCAAGGCGATGGAGATAGCTGAGCAGATCTGTGCCAACGGACCGATCGCGGTCGAAGCGATTCTGGAGACGATTCGAATGTCAACGGGATTGAGCGACGAAGAAGGCTTCGCAGCGGAGGTCGAGCGCAACCGCAGAGTCTTCGCCTCGGATGACGCGAAGGAAGGCCCACTCGCCTTTTCCCAAAAGCGCAAGCCGATCTTCCGCCGCCGGTAGCCAACAGGGGAACGTTCCTCTGTCTGATCAGTTGACGAGCCGGCCGGTGCGCTCGCCCTGTGGCGGGTGCGCAGGGCCCTGTTATCGGGTTTGCCGACGGTAGAGCTCGTTCATGGTGTCGAGCCTGGCCTTTGGGTAGCGGCGCTCGCCGACAATTTCGATATCGACGTCAGAATTGTATACTGTCGTCGCATACGCAAAGGGGTGCCGATGATTGATGGTCGACGTTCGTATGTCTCGGGTCGTTGGGTGGAGGGCGAGCGCGTCTTTTCGGTGATCGACCCGGCCGACGAGTCGGTGATCGCCGAGGCAGGCGTGACGCCGCTGGCCGAGATCGAGCGGGCCATCGTCGATGCGCGACGGACTTTCGACGACGGCGCGTGGGCCGACCTGTCAGCGCCGCGTCGGGCCGAGATGCTGCGGGCGTTTCTCGATCACCTCGCCACCCAGAACGACGAACTCGTCGAGACGATCATGGCCGAGGCTGGCCAGCCACGAGCAATGGCCCAGGGTGCTCAGGTCTCGATGGGACTGGCCCTCGGGCGCCAGACGATCGACCTGTACTTGGCGATGCAGCACGAGGAAGCGAACCCGGTCCCGCTCGACGATCTCGTCCGCGGTCGAGTGGCCCTCAGCATTCGGCGCCACGAGCCCGTCGGCGTGGTCTCGGCGATCACTCCGTACAACGGGGCGATCATCATGGCGTTCCAAAAGGTGATCCCGGCGCTGATGGCAGGCAATTCGGTCATCTTGCGACCGAGTCCGTTGACGCCGCTGTCGTCGCTTGCGTTCGGGCTGGCCGCTGAAGCGGTCGGGCTGCCCGCAGGCGTACTCAGCGTTGTCGTCGAGGACGGCGCGGCTGGCGCCGAGTTGATGACCACCCATCCGGCCATCGACATGGTGTCGTTCACGGGATCGACATCGGTCGGTCGCCTGATCGCCGCCCAGGCCGCGCCAACGATCAAACGGGTGGCCCTCGAACTCGGCGGCAAGTCTGCGCAGATCTACCTCGACGATGCGGTCGCTCGGGCGCCAATGGGCGCGATGGCCGTGGTGGCGATGACCGCTGGCCAGGCCTGTGTGGCGGCGACGCGCATGCTGGTTCCCAACGAACGCAAGGCCGAGGTGGTCGAGAGCGTGGCCGCGATGTACGGCCGGATCACGGTCGGCAGCCCGAAGGACCCGGCCAATCTGATGGGCCCGGTGATCACGGCAGCGCAACGGGAACGCTGTGAGCACTTCGTCGCAGCCGCGGTCGCGCACGGTGGCCGGGTTGTGTGCGGTGGTGGCCGACCCGCTGGGTTGGAGCGCGGTTTCTACTTCGAGCCGACGGTGCTCGACCTGCCCGACAACTCCAACCCGGCAGCCCGCGAAGAGATCTTCGGCCCGGTGATCGGCATCATCGGCTACGACGACGTCGATGATGCCGTGCGTATCGCCAACGACTCTCCGTACGGTCTCGCCGCACAGGTGTACGGGGCGGATGTCGCTGCCGCGACGGCCATCGCTCGCCGCCTCCGCGCCGGAGCGGTCAACGTCAACACCAGCCTGTTCAGCGCGTACGCGCCGGGCGGCGGGTACAAGCAGAGCGGCCTGGGTCGCGAGCGCGGCGCCGACGGCATCCGCGCTTTTCAAGAGGTCAAGCACCTCGCCATTGGCGAGCTGCCGAAGTGATCGTCTCCATGCTCGGCGCCAGAATCTCGTGGGCACCGCAACAGCTTGCGAATGTGGTTGGCTGCATCCGCACGAGTTGACGTCGCGATGATTTCGACATCGACGTCAGAATTGTATACTCGGGCCTAGGGCTTGCCCGATGAACGGGAATTCCGGCTCCGCAGGAGGGACCATGGCTACTGATCCATCACTCGATTGGTTGATCTCGGTTGACGATCACATCCTCGAACCGCCGCGACTGTGGGTCGACCGTGTCGCCGCCAAGGACAGGGATCGGGCGCCGCGGATGGAAACCATCGATGGCGTCGAGTACTGGTTGTACGACGGCAAGAAGTATCCGAGTTCAGGACTCAGTGCCGTCGTCGGGCGCTCCAAGGAAGAGTTCAGCCCAGAGCCGCTGCCGTATGCGGAGATGCGACCTGGCTGTTACGACCCCGTCGCCCGTCTCGAGGACATGGACCGTTCGGGTGTGCTCGCCTCGCTGTGCTTCCCCACGATCACTCGGTTCTGTGGGCAGTTGTTCATGAACAACAGCGACCCTGAGTTCGGTTTCGAATGTCTCCAGCACTACAACGACTGGCTTGTCGAGGAGTGGTGCGGCGCGGCGCCGGGCCGCTATATCCCGTTGATGCTGATCCCGATGACCGACCCGGTTCGGGCGGCCAAGGAAATGGAGCGGATGGCGGCCAAGGGCGTCACCGCGTTCGCCTTCTCGGAAAACCCTGAGCCGCTCGGTTTGCCGACGATCCACAGCGCCGATCGGTACTGGGATCCGGTGATGGCTGCGGCGAGCGACCTCGAGATGGTGGCGTGCATGCACGTCGGGTCGTCGTCGACACTTCCGCAGATCTCCAAAGACGCCCCGTTCATGGCCAACCTCACCTGGGGCGCAATGCGTACCTCGGGCACGATGCTTGCGTGGCTGTTCAGCGGGATGTTCCAACGGTTCCCGAACCTCAAGATCGCCCTCTCCGAAGGCGAGATCGGCTGGATCCCGTACTTCTTGGAACGTGCCGAGCAGGTCATCGACAAGCAGCGCTATTGGATCATGCGTGGCCAGCAGTTCGGTGATCATGCGAAGTCGGATCTCGATCTCGACAACTTCGATATCCGGGAGACCTTCCGCAACCATGTGTTCGGCTGCTTCATCCACGACGAGCACGGCATTGCCAGCCTCTCCGAGATCGGCGAGGACAACGTGATGTGCGAGACCGACTACCCGCACTCCGACTCGACCTGGCCTGACTGCATCGAGACCGTTCGTCATCAGATCGGCCACCTCGACCCGGAGCTGCAATACAAGCTGCTGCGCGGCAACGCCGAGCGGCTCTACCGATTCACCCCGGCGACGCCACCCGTCAAAGTCGGTGGATGACCAATGAACGTCACGGTCACGATCGACCGAGAGCTGTGCATGGGGTCGGGACTGTGTGTGATGTACGCACCGGAGTCGTTTGCCCATGACGACGAGTCAAAAGCCGTGGTCATCGATGCATCAGCAGCCAGGCTCGAAGAGATTCAGATCGCAATCGATGCATGCCCGACCAGCGCGATCAGCCTGATGACCGACGAAGGAGACTGACGATGTTGCTCGAGGGAAAGAATGCGATCGTCACCGGCTCTGCGGCTGGCGTCGGGCGTACATCGGCGATTCGCTTCGCCGCCGAAGGGGCGCGCGTTGTCTGCGCCGATATCGACGGCGAGCAGGCAGCCGAGACGGTTCGGCTCATCGAAGCAGCCGGTGGGACGGCTCTTTCGGTGCGTACCGACGTGTCGAACGAGGACGATGTCATCGCTGCCGTAGCGGGCTGCGTCGAGGCCTTCGGATCGCTCGACATCATCTTCAACAACGTCGGAATTCCGACGCCCCGACTCGGGATGAAGTTCGAGGAGCACACCGTCGACGACTACCTCCGGCTGACGAAGGTCAATTTCGGTGGAGTCTTCCTCGGGTGCAAACACGCGGTCATTCAGTTCAAGCTGCAGGGAACCGGCGGCGTCATCCTCAACACCGGCTCCGTCGCCGGTCTCGTCGGTTGGGGCGGCACCGTCTACGGAGCCACGAAGGGCGCGGTGCATCAGCTGACCAAAGCGATCGCCGTCGAATGCGCTCCCGACGGAATCCGGGCCAACGCGATCTGCCCGGGGGCGATGCCGTTCACCAAGTTCATGGCCGCTGGAGGATTGAACGTTCCCGACGCGGCGCTGGACAAGGTCGCTGCCGCCGCCGGTGCCGGTCATCCGTTGGGGCGGCCGATCACCGCCGAGGATTGCGCCGAAGCAGCTGTGTTCCTGTGCTCTGACCGGGCCATCAACATCACGGGCGTACTCGTGCCGATCGACGGGGGATACGTCGCCAAATGACATCATCACAGAGCCACGGCGCACTCGATCGCGACCGGATTCGCGAGCTGTTCGACCTGCGCAGCAACCTGAACCACAATGCCGGTGGGTCGTACACCGACGACCCGTACCCGATCTGGCACGAGCTTCGTGCCGCCCGCACCGTGCACCCGGGCACCGTCCACGGGCTCACCGGAGTCGACGGCGACCCGATCTTCCACGGGCTGCCGTTCCCTGACCGTCCGCACTTCTCGACGTTCAGCTATGAGGCATGCGACGCCGCGTATCGCAACGACGCCGTCTTCGCCTCGTCGCCAACAGCCGCCGACGGCTCCGTCGACGACGTCGGCCTCGAGTCCAGCATGTTGATGATGGGTGGCACGAAACACCGCCGCTATCGCTCGCTCGTGCAGCCGTCGTTCGTTCCGGCCAAGGCCCAATGGTGGATCAACAACTGGATCAGCGAAACGGTCGACGTGTTGATCGACCAGATTCGCGCCGAAGGCCGAGCCGAGCTCAATGTCGACTTCTGTGCATCCATCCCCGTGTTGACGATCACGGGCAGCTTCGGGGTCTCGGTGGCCGACGCGCTCGACATCCGCGCCTCGCTGAGCGACCCGATGGCGCTGGTCGGTCGGCTGGCCCCGATCGTTGCCGCCCGCCGCGAACAGCCTGCCGACGACTTGATCAGTGTCCTCGTCGAGGCAGAGCTCACCGAGCCCGACGGCAGCCGTCACCGGCTTTCCGACCCTGAGATCTACTCATTCGCGATCCTGTTGTTGATGGCCGGCTCGGGCACTACCTGGAAGCAGATGGGGATCACCATCGCCGCTCTGCTCAACCGACCTGAACTGCTCGAAGCCGTCCGCAACGATCGTTCGCTGCTCCGTGGCGTGATCGAGGAATCGGTTCGTTGGGAAGCCACCGACCCGATGTTCTCGCGCTGGGTCGCCGAAGACATCGACTTCTTCGGCACGACCCTGCCCAAGGGTTCCGTGCTGCACCTCTGCGTCGGCGCGGCCAACCGCGACCCGGCTCGTTGGGAGCGGCCCGACGAGTTCGATCCACGCCGTCCGATCAAGCCAACGCTGGGCTTTGGCAGCGGGCCGCACGTGTGCCTCGGCATGCACGTCGCTCGGGCCGAAATGATGGTCGGCATCACTGCGCTGCTCGATCGCCTGCCCAATCTGCGGCTCGATCCGGCGGCTGAGGCGCCGCACGCCATCGGCTTCTACGAGCGTGGCGTGATGGACATTCCCGTCGTCTTCGATGTTGAGGAGTAACTGATGACCGAGTACAAAGCACCCGACCTGATGTTGGTCGGCGAGTCGCACATCAAGGCCTATCGCGACAGCGACGGCGAGGTCGGCTACTTGTGGAATGGGGTGACCATCCTGCTGCTGACCAGCACCGGCCGACGTAGCGGTGAGCCGCGCACCTCGGCGCTGATCTTCGCTCAGGATGGCGACGACTACCTCGTGGTCGCCTCGATGGGCGGCGCTCCGATGCACCCTCAATGGTATCTGAACCTTCAGGCCAACGCTGAGGCCGAGGTCCAGATCAAGGGCGACCACATCCCGGTCATTGCTCGCACCGCCACCGCCGACGAAAAGCCCCGTCTGTGGCAATTGATGGTCGATGCGTGGCCGAACTACGACACGTACCAGACTCGCACCGAGCGCGACATCCCCGTCGTCGTGCTGTCGCCGAGGCCGCAGGATGGGTGACGGCGCGTTCGACGGCATCAGAGTCGTCGAACTTGCCCAATGGGTGTTCGTCCCGGCGGCCGGCGCTCTGCTCGCAGACTGGGGCGCCGACGTCGTGCGCATCGACCGCCTCGAGGGCGATCCATACCGCGGGCTTGTCACCCAGGGGATCGGCGCAGGCGGTGGGGGAGTCAATCTGTCGATCGCCCTGGCCAATAGGGGCAAGCGGTCGATGGCGATCGATGTGCGCACCGAGGGTGGCCAACGTCTGGTCCACGAGTTGCTCGCCACGGCCGATGTGTTCTTGACCAGCCTGCGACCGGACGCACTTCGTCGCCTTGGCCTCGACGCCGACCAACTGTGCGAGCGGTACCCGACGCTGGTGTACGCCCGCGGCCATGGCTACGGCGTGCGCGGTCCCGACGCGCATATGCCCGGGTACGACGCCTCGGCGTTTTTTGCTCGCGGTGGGATGGCCCATGTGTTGACCCCCGGCGAGCGCGACTATCCGATCGGCCAGCGCGGAGCGATGGGCGACCGCAACGCCGGCATGGCCCTCGCGTTCGGCATCTCCAGCGCATTGTTGAAGCGCACGCGCACCGGCGTCGGTTCCGTTGTCGATGTATCGCTGCTCGCCACTGCGATCTCGACGCTGTCGTCGGATGTGCTCTCGGCGATGCAGGGCCAGTTGCCGAGGGCACCGATTGGTCGGGGGCAGATCGTCAACCCGCTCATCGGCGCGTTTCGCACGAGCGACGGCCGCCACATCCAGCTGGTCTTTCTCGAGTCCGACCGCTACTGGGGGCCGTTCTGCGAGCTGGTCGGCCGCCCGGATCTCCGTGACGACTCGCGCTTCGCCGATCACCACTCGCGAGGGGTCAACCGGGTCGAATGCGTTGCCGCGCTCGACGAGATCTTCGCCGCCCGCACCTATGCGGAGTGGACGCAGCTGCTGCGAGCCCTCGACGCTCCGTGGGCTCCTGTCCAAGCGGTCGAGGAGTTGCTCGACGACCCACAGGTGCTCGCCAACGGCTACCTGGGCGAGGTCACGACGAACGATGGCACCACGTATCGGTTGCCGAACGTCCCCGTGCAGTTCGACGGGCATCCGGCGACGCTGCGCCCGGCTCCCGAGAACGGCGAGCACACCGAGGCGATCCTGCTCGAACTCGGTCACGATTGGGACGAGATCATCGCGCTCAAGGACGCCGGCGCGATCCTGTGACCACTCGGCGACCGGTCCCCGTACCTGACGCAACATCGTCCCCATTCTGGGAGGCGACTGCCCAGCAGGTTCTGGCGATCGCCCGGTGCTCACGGTGTGGCGTGTTCAGCCACCCTCCCGACGTCGTCTGCCCGCACTGTCGCCACAGCGATCCGCAGTTCGAGTTCGAGCCGGTCAGCGGGAACGGATCTGTGTGTTCCTGGATCGTCGTGCGACAGTCGTTTCTTCCCGGGTTCGATGCCGACATACCGTTCGTGCTCGTCGACGTGGCGCTCAGCGACCATCCCGAGATCCGGCTGATCGGCCGCCTCCTCGACGGTGTCGACGCACCGCTTGGAATCGGAGCGCTCGTGGAGGTCGCCTTCGAGAGCCTTTCGGATGGATCCCGCGTCCCGGCCTTCACCCTCGCGGAGCCGTCGTGACAGGCCGGTTCCACGCACGTAACAAGGTCGCCGTCGTCGGCTATGCACAGAGCCCGATCGAGCAACATGCCACCCGGGCGCTCGGTCCGCTCGCCCTTGACACGGTGAAGGCAGCGATCTCGGATGCCGGGCTGCGGCCCGACCAGATCGACGGGTTCACCTCGAGCGCGATGCTCCCAACGGCGGGCAACCACGCTGCCGTCGACGGGGTCAGCATGGTGACCTCGAATTGGCTGGCTGAGCATCTCGGCATCAACCCTCGATATGCGACAGGGTTCCAGGGGCACGGTCAACTCCCCGGATCGGTCGCCCTCGCGGTCAACGCGATCGTCAGCGGCGCGGCCGACTCCGTGGTGGTCCATCGCGCCTTGCACAACCCGCAGGGCAGCTACCACGGCAACCCGATGACCGAAGCACGCGGAGCCATGCAGTGGAGCGTGCCGCAGGGCTTCTTCGGACCCCTGGCGATGATCGGGCTGACCTACAACGAGTACCTGCAACGGTATGGGGCGACCCGTGAGGCGATGGCTGCGGTGCTGGTCGAGGCTCGCAAGAACGGCGCTCGGATTCCGTGGTCGTACTGGCGAGACCGACCGCTCACCGTCGAGAAGTATCTCGCTGCACCGGTACTCGTCGACCCGATCTGTCGCCTCGACTGCGACATCCCTGTCGATGGCGCCGCAGCGTTCGTGCTGACCTCCGCTGAACGGGCCGCCGATTTGCCGAACAAGCCGGTCTACATCGCCGGGTACGCCAGCGGCAGCCCGACGCGCCGTCGGTTGCCGCTGCATTGGCCGCTCGACGACGTCATGGATACCGGCGCCGAGACTGCTCGGCGACTGTGGGAGGCGTCCGGCGTCGGCCCCGGCGACGTCGACCTGCCGCAGTTGTACGACGGCTTCTCACCATTCGTCTACTTCTGGCTCGAAGCGCTCGGCTTCTGCCCGGTCGGCGAGGCCCATCGCTTCGTGCAGGACGGCGGCATCGACAGCGACTCGCCCACCGGATTGCCGGTGCTGTCCGGAGGCGGAGCGCTCGGCAACGGACGAATGCACGGCGTGCCTCAAATGCTGGAGTGCTACCTGCAACTTTCGGGCCGCGCCGGCGTCCGCCAGCGCGAGCGGGCGACCGTCGGGGTCGCCTGTCACTCGTCGCCGCATCTCGGCGGAGCCGTCGTCTACAGCTCGCAACAATTCTGACCATCGATGGAGACTCGCTGAATGACACGCTTTGTCGAGAGCACCATTGCGTTCCCGTACCAGCGCTCGCTCGGGCCGGTCACGGGCGCATTCATGACGGCCCTGGCCGACAAACGGATCCTCGGTTCGCCGTGCGGCGATGGCGTGCTCGTCCCCCCGATGGAGTGGGATCCGGCCACCGGGGCGGCGCTCACCGGCGAACTGGTCGAGGTCGGGCCGGTCGGCACGGTTGAGTCGTGGACGTGGGTGCCGGCACCCAGCGAACAACATCCCCTCGACCGTCCGTTCGCGTTTGCCTACGTTCGCCTCGACGGTGCCACCACAGCGTTGCTCCACGCTGTCGATGCCGGTTCGTCGACTGACATGTCGAACGGAATGCGTGTGGCTCCCCGGTGGCGTGGCGCCCGCATCGGACACATCACCGACATCTGCTGCTTCGTGCCTGGTGAGCTGCCGACGGTCGACGGCGACGACCTCGGCGGGCCAACGGCGCCGATCGAGATGATGGCCTACAACGCGTCGATCGCCTACCGCAACCCGGTTCCCGACATGGCCGACCGGTCACTCGAAGCCAGCCGCCAACGCCGCCTGCTCGGGTTGCGCTGCCCGCTGTGCGCACGCATCGTCGTCGGTGGCGACCGACCGTATTGCGCCGTCGACGGGATCGAACTTGGCCCTGACGACGAGGTCGATCTGCCGGATCGGGGAACGGTGACGAACTTTGTCGTCGTGACGCCGGTGCAGTACCCGGGTCAAAGCGAGACCCAGCCGTTCGCCTGCGTCTTCGTGCTCCTCGATGAGTGCGACGTGATGCTGACGTATCAACAGACCATCGAGTTGCCCGTTGCCGATCTTCGTGTCGGCATGCGAGTCAGCGCCGTGTGGGCGTCACCCGGTGAGCCCGACTCGGTGAGTGGCATCGGCAGAGCGATGGGCAGCCTGCTCGGCTGGATGCCGAACGGCGAGCCCGACATCGATGACCCCGACCTCGTGAACCGGATCTACTGAGATGACCAACAACGACATTGCCGTGATCGGCTGGGCCCAGAGCCCGATGGTGCGCCGGACCGACAAAACCGAGGCTCAACTGTTGATGCAGGCGATCACCGATGCGCTCACCCCGCTCGGCTTGACCCGAGCTGATGTCGACTTCACCTGCCTCGGATCGTGTGACTACATCACCGGTCAGGCGTTCTCCTTCGTGCTCAACCTCGACACGATCGGAGCGTGGCCGCCGAAGCAGGACTCCCACGTCGAGATGGACGGTGCCTGGGCGCTGTACGAAGCCTGGTTGCGTCTCCACGAGGGCGACATCGAGATTGCCGTCGTCACCGGCTCGGGGCGCTCATCGACCGGAGACCCGGCGCTGATCTACCCGATGGAGATGGACCCCTACGTGCTCGCACCGCTGGGTGCTGACCCGTTGACGTTCGGTGCATTGCAGGCCCGCGCAGTGATCGCCGCCGGGATCGCCGACGAACGCTCGATGGCTGCGGTTTCTATCCGCTCTCGGGGCAAGGGGACGGTCCACGAGTTGCTGGCCAACCCATACATCCGTGAACCACTGCGACGCCACGACGTCCCACCGATCACCGATGGGGCGGCCGCGATGGTGTTGGCGGTTGGACCGCGAGCGCGCCAATTGATCGAGAGGCCGGCGTACATCACCGGGTTCGACCATCGCAGCGAATGCCACAACCCGGCGTTCCGTCGACTCGATGACTCGCCGTCGACTCGCCGCGCGGCAGCGGAAGCCGGGGTCGGCGACGGGCCGCCGATCGAGGTCGCCGAACTGCAGGCGGCCTTCACCCACGAGGAGCTGTTGTTGCGTCACGTGCTCGATCTCGGTCCGGACGTTCGAGTGAACCCGTCGGGCGGTGCGCTGAAGGCCAACCCGATCATGGCAACCGGCCTGTGCCGCATCGGCTACGCCGCCGATCACATCTTCAGCGGCGGCAACCGGGCACTGGCCCACGCCACCAGCGGGCCCTGCCTGCAGCAAAACCTCATCTGCGTGCTCGAAGGGGGTGGGTCGTGAAGCCGTGCGCGGTGGTCGGAGTCGGCCAGACGCATCACAAGTCCCGTCGGCGCGACGTTTCGTTTGGTGGTCTCGTCCGCGAAGCGGTGTTCCGTGCGCTCGATGACGCTCAGATGACGATGGCCGACATCGACGCCGTCATTCTTGGCAAGGCTCCCGACCTGTTCGAGGGCGTCATGAAACCCGAGCTGTATCTCGCCGATGCGCTGGGGGCGACCGGGAAGCCGATGTTCCGGGTGCACACCGCCGGGTCGGTCGGCGGCACCACCGGGATCGTCGCCGCGTCACACGTACAGGCAGGCAAGCACCGCACGGTGCTGGCCGTCGCTTTCGAAAAGCAATCGGAGGGCAACGCCCAGTTCGCCCTCGGCAGCGGGCGGAGCGCATCGCTCGGGGCCGGCGGATCGTTCGCACCGTTCCTGCGCACCTATATCCACCGCAGCAAAGCACCCGAACACATCGGCTGGAAGGTCGCAGTCAAGGACCGCCTGAACGCGTTGAAGAATCCGTACGCGCACCTCAAGCTCCCCGACATCTCGATCGACACGGTGCGCAACTCGCAGATGATGTGGGACCCGCTGCGCTACCTCGAATCGTGCCCGTCATCCGACGGCGCATGTGCGGTCGTGATCACCGATGAGGACGGGGCACGTGCGGCCCAAGCCGCGGGCCGTCGCCCGGCGTGGATTCTGGCGACGTCATCGCGCAGCGAGGCGGGCAGCTTTGCCGGGCGCGACCCGGTCAGGCCGCAGGCGTGTCTCACCTGCGCAGATGACGTGTATCGCCAGGCCGGCATCACCCGCCCTCGCGAGCAGATCGACATGGCCGAGTTGTACGTGCCGTTCTCCTGGCATGAACCGATCTGGCTTGAAGCCCACCACCTTGCCGACGAAGGCGACGGCTGGCGAATGGTCGACTCGGGAGCGACCGAGCTCGGTGGCTCGTTGCCGATCAACTGTTCCGGTGGTGTGCTGTCGACCAACCCGATCGGTGCGTCGGGTCTGTTGCGTTTCGCAGAAGCCGCCAACCAGGTGCGCGGCGCTGCTGGCGAGCATCAGGTCGACGGGGCAAAGGTCGCCCTCGCGATGGCATATGGCGCGCAAAGCCAGTACTTCTCGATGTGGATCGTCGCCGACCGCCTCCAACCGTTCGACTGAATCCTTCACCCCGGTCGCGTCGACGCGGTCCTCGGCCGCAACGAAGTCGTCCTCGTCTCTCGACCCTCGGATCAGCCTTGCATCACGCCGCCGGCGTCAACCGGGATCGATTGCCCGGTGATCGTGCGGCTTTCGTCGCTGGCCAGGAACAGGGCGAGGCGGGCGACGTCTTCGGTGGAGGAGATATCGCGGAGTGCCACGTTTTGCAGCGCTTTGGCGCGCTGGGTTTCGTAGTCGACGCCTTGTTCGGCGGCCATCCGCTTGACCCAGTTCTGCCACAGCTCGGTGTCGATCGAACCTGGCACGATGCAGTTGCAGCGGATTCCATATTGGCCGACCTCCAAGGCAACTGCCTTGGTGAACGCACGCAGCGAAGCCTTGGCGGTGACGTAGTGGCTCTTGCGGACCATCCCGTTGTACGCCGCGGTCGACGAGAAGTTGAGAATGACGCCGCAGCGACGCTCCAGCATCGACTGGCGGATCACCTCGCGAGTGCACAGCATCGCCGCAGTGCTGTCGATCGCCAGTGTGGAGTTCCAGTTCTCCAGCGTCTGTTCCCAGATCCACAGGTCCTTACCCGGCGCTGCGGCGTTGTTGCACATGATGTCGACCTGCCCGAACTCGTTCACGGCGCGTTCGACCATGGCAATGACATCGGCCTCGACAGTGACGTCGGCACGCATCCCGATCGCTCCCGGGCCGGCCCCCTCAGCGGCCTGCTGAACGAGATCTTCACGGCGCGCGGCGAGGAGAACCTTGGCGCCTTCCTGCACGAACATCGCACCCATCACCGGTCCGAGGCCCGTGCTCGCTCCCGTGATGATTGCAACTTTTCCGTTGAGTCGCCCCATGATCACTTCTCCTTGATGGCTGGATTGACGGCCGAAAAATGGCGCAGGGTCATCCATCTGAATATCGACGTCGAAATCGAATGTATCCGATGGCGAACGGCCGGGTCGAAGTTCCTCGTTAGACCTCCTTCAGCTGATCTCCAATATTGACATCGAAGTTAATATGCGACAGGATGATCAACGTCGTTGCGTGGGGCTGGCGATGGGAGAACTGACCGTGATGGCATCAGTGCCGACATCGCTTGAAGAAGCTGTCTCTGGCGAATGGTTGAGCGCCGCGTTGGGCCGAGAGGTCGCCACGGCAGTTCCGGGTCCGGTGATCAGCCGGGTGTCGACGAATGCGTCGGTCCTCGTGCACTTCGTCGACGGAAGTTCCCAAACGGTGTGGGTCAAGTGCTACTTCGGTGCCGGACGGAGCGCGATGCCCGCCGGAGTCCCCGAAGCCGCGTTCTATCGCGACGTGTCGGCAACCACTGGAATGCGCACCTTGGTCGCGCACTACACGGCGATCGATCCCGACACACAGGCGAACGTGATCGTCACCGGCGATGTCCTCGGGCAGGGTGCCCGATTCATCGACTCGACCTTCGACTACACCCCGGAACTCGCTGCGCAGAGCTTGACGCAACTCGCCATCCTGCACTCGTCGACCTTGCGGCGATCCGACCTCGCCGAACTCGGTTTTCTGGCTCCGCGGTTCGAGCGTTATTCGATGGGGCAGGCGGTCGAACGGATCAGGTTCAATTTCGACGGACCGATCGGGGCGGGCGTGCCGACCGCAGTGAGGGACGCCGAACGGCTGGTGGCGACCCACCGAGTGGTTGCCGCCGAGGTGTCTCGGTGCACGGCTTGGTCGGTGATTCACGGCGACCCGCATGTCGCCAACCTGTTTCTCGACGCCGACGGGCGGCCGTCGTTCATCGATTGGCAATTGGTGCAGCGCGGCCCGGCGCTCGTGGACGTTGGCTACCACATCGCCTCCGCGCTGAGCATCGCCGACCGCCGCTCAGCCGAGGTTGATCTCGTGGATCACTACATCGCCGAGCGCGCTCGGTTGGGAAGCCCGATCCCGGCTGACACGGACGTCGCTCGCGAGCTGGCGCTCGGCATTGTCCACGGCTTCCAACTGTGGGGCATCACCCAAAAGGTCGACCCGTCGATCACCTCTGCGCTGCTGGATCGGCTCGGCACCGCCGCCGCCGACCACGAGGTGTTCGGACGGTTCGGTTGCTGACGAGCGAGGTGCGTATCGGCGTGGTGACCTCGGGTGATAGTGCCGAGGCCGTCGCGCTCGAAGCGCGTTCGCTCGACTCGTTGTGGGTCGGCGGGCACATCGCCTCGCGCAATCCGAGCCCCGAGACCATCGTCGGACTCGTGCGACTGGCGACGGCGACCGAGCGCGTCGCCATCGGAACAGCGGTCCTCCCGTTGCCCCTGTATCCGCCGGCGCTGATCGCCAAGCAGGTCGCCGATCTCGACAGGGTGTCGGGCGGGCGCCTGCTGCTCGGAGTCGGCGTCGGCGGTGAGTATCCGCAGGAGTTCCAGGCGGTGCGGGTTCCCATCGAGGAACGGGGCCGTCGCGCCGATGAGGCGATACCCCTCTTGCGCCGGTTGTGGACGGGTGCGCCCGTGTCCCACAGCGGCCCGCTGTACCCGATGGACGACGTGCGGATCCATCCGGCGCCAGCCCAGCTTGGTGGTCCGCCCATCCTCGTCGCCGGTCGAACTCCGCCGGCGATGCGCCGCGCCGCCCGCCTCGGCGATGGATGGTTTCCGTACCTCTACTCCCCACGCCGATATGCCGAGTCGGTGACCCGGATTCGGTCCGAGGCTGGGGCTGTCGGTCGCAACCTCGACGGCTTCCACTGGTGCGTGTGGATCTTCGTCAACGTCAAT
Organism: Ilumatobacteraceae bacterium; assembly: GCA_963820085.1. Taxonomy (GTDB): domain Bacteria; phylum Actinomycetota; class Acidimicrobiia; order Acidimicrobiales; family Ilumatobacteraceae; genus Ilumatobacter_A. Next base: position 48,631 of record CAWFYU010000005.1, read on the forward strand.
CCCGATGCCGATCGAGCGCGAGATGAGACCGCCCGAACGCTCGGGGGCAACTATCGGCAGGACTTCGGGTCGATGCTCGATCACGTCGCGGTCGCTGGATCGGCGGCCGACGTGACCGCGTCGCTGCTGCGCTTTCACGACGCCGGGGCCCGCCATTTCGTGTTCATGCCGGCGACCGCTGGTGAGCCGTCGGCGCCGATGCTCGATCGATTGTTCGGTGACGTGCTACCCGTCCTGCGAGCGCGGAACAGACCGTGACGACTCGGTGCATTCACGGGTGGCCGGCAGATGTAGAATTTGACGTCGAGATCGAATCCAGAGTCTTCGTTCGCCACTAGGAGTCCTTCGTGCCTGTCTCCAAACCTTCCGACTTTCCTGTGGGTGGCGGGGGCCGTTGGCCGCTGTGCGGCCAGGGCGGATTCAAGTCCGTGCATTGGGGTGACCTCGAAATGGGTCACACGGTGCTCCATCAACCGCTCAGCACCGAGGGCCAGTACGAAGGCCTCCCCGGAGGCGTGTGCCCGTGCCCGCACTACGGCTACGTCTTCAAAGGCACGGTGCGCTGCGTGTACGTCGGGGGCAAGTTCCCCGACGAAGTGGCTCACGCTGGAGATGTCTACTTTTTCCGGCCCGGTCACTACCTGGTCTATGAAGAAGCCGAGTCCGAGGTGCTCGAATGGAACCCGGCCGACGCACTCCAGTTCCTGATGGACCACATCGAAGCCCACGTCCGCGACCAACTGGCGGCAGGGAGCATCGATGGCGAGGTTTGATCTCCTGATCACCGGTGGAACGGTGATCGACGGTCTCCGTACGCCGCGCTACAGAGCCGATATCGGCGTGGTCGACGGCAAGGTCGCGGCGATCGGGCGCCTCGCCGGCTCTGCTGCGGATCGTGTGATCGACGCTTCCGGCAAGATCGTCGCTCCCGGCTTCGTCGACCTGCACACGCACTACGACAGCCAGGTGTTCTGGGATCCGTGGTGCACGATGTCGGGATGGCATGGCGTGACCAGCGTGGTCATCGGCAACTGCGGGTTCGGGTTCGCTCCGTGCAAGCCCGAGGATCGCGAGCGGGCGATGCTCAGCCTGGCCCGCAACGAGGCCGTCCCGCTGAAGACGATGCAGGCCGGCATGCCGTGGGATTGGGTGACCTTCCGTGAGTTCCTCGACAGCGTCGACTGCACGCCCAAGGGCGTCAACGTGATGTCGTTCGTCCCGCTCGCGCCGCTGTACGGCTATGTCGTCGGCATCGACGAGGCAAAGGAGCGTCGCTGCACCGACGACGAACTCGACGAAATGTGCCGGATGTTGGTCGAGGCGATGGAAGACGGCGGCTGCGGAATGAGCGCCCAGATCCTCGGTGACGTCGGCAATGTCCAACTCGACCACGACGGCACCCCAATGGTCACCGACATGATGACCGAGCGGGAGCTGACCGCGTTCTGCCGGGCGCTCGGCAGCCTTGGCCGCGGGGTCACGCAGGTCACCGGCAACATGGACTGGGCCGAGCTGATCGCCCGCGAGAGCGGCCAGCCGGTGATCTGGAACGCGCTGCTCGCCGACGGTGCGCTCAACCAGCACGGTGGTCAGCAGCTGTCGCATCGTGATGCGATGGCCCGCCTGGAACAGCTCAACGAGGTCGACGGCTTGCGGGTATTCGCCCAGGCGTTGACGACCAACTTTGCCTCCGAGTTCACCCTCGAGGACTACAACCTTGCCGATGCGATCCCGTGTTGGCGCGAGGCGTGTGTCGGCACGATCGCCGAGAAGCTGGTCAAGTTCGCCGATCCCGTTCGCCGGGAGGCGATGAAGGAGATCCACGAGCTGCGCGGTGGCCTGTTCGGTGCCGGGTATCCGCTCGGACAGATCAAGGTGCATTGGATCTCGAGCGACGTGCCCAACGCCCGTGAGCTGAAGGACCTCTACGAGGGCTACACGATCGGCGAGATCGCCGAGCGCGAGCACAAGCATCAGATCGACGCCTTCCTCGATGTTGCCGTCGCCGGGCTGCTGCGTGTCGGATTCGCCACCCCGTTGCTGGTCACTCCGACCGAGTCGATGCGCGAGATTGCCAACGGGTCGGTCTCGTTGCCAGGGGTTTCCGATGGCGGGGCGCACACGAAGTTCGTGACGACCGGCCGGTACCCGACAGAGTTGTTGTCGTTGTGGGTGCGTGAGCACGGGATCATGTCGTTGGAAGACGCCCACTGGCGGCTCTCGGCATACCCGGCGGCGGCTGCCGGTTTACACGGGCGCGGAGCGTTGAGCGTCGGTCTGGCAGCGGACATCGTCGTGTACGACCCCGACACGATCGACAGCCTGCCGATCGAGCGGTTGTGGGATTACCCGGCAGGGGAGTGGCGCATCGTGCAGAAGGCGGTCGGCTACGAACACATCGTCGTCAACGGCGAAGTCACGTTCGAAAACGGCATCTGCACCGGGGCGACGCCGGGTCAATTGTTGCGCCACGGCACAGCGTGAACGTGTTGAACATCAGTTCGGAGGCAACGAGATGACGGATCAGATCACGAGGGTGTTCGACGCCGACAACCACTACTGGGAGTCGAGCGATGCGTTCACCCGGCACCGCGACCCGCGCTTCGCCGAGCGCGGCGTACGAGTCGTTCCCGGTCCAGATGGGCGCCTCGCCTATTACGTCGGCGATCGTCGCCACCCGATCCTTCCCGGGCCTGGCGATGTGCATTTCCGCCCTCGTCCCGGTGCGCTCTACGACTACTTCGCGGGTACCTCGGACAAAGAGACGCTCGGCGAGGAACTGAGCTGCGAGAACCCGGCCGAGCATCCCGAATGGTTCGACCGAGACGCCCGGCTGCGATGCATGGACGCCCAGGGCGTGGCCGCAGCCTGGCTGTTTCCGTCGCAGGGGGTGTGCATGGAAGGCCCGATGCAACCCGACGTGGAGGCGTCGATCGAGATCCTGCGGGCGTTCAACCGATGGATCGACGACGACTGGGGATTCGCGTACCAGGACCGCATCTTCGGCGTTCCGTTCTTGACGCTGTCGGACATCGGCTCGGCGGTCTCCGAGCTCGAATGGTGCCTCGAACGTGGCGCACGCGTGGTCAGCATCCGCAACGGCCCGGTGTTCACCGCAGAGGGCATGCGCTCGCCTGCTGACCCGATGTTCGACCCGTTCTGGGCTCGGGTGCAGGAAGCCGGAATCGTCGTCGCTCCTCACGCCGGATTCGAGGACGGCTACCGCGAGGTCGAAGATGCTCTGGCCCGATCGTGGGGGTACGGCGCGTCGCAGAAAGCGAACAACACCTCGGCGTTGAACGTGTTCGAACCGTTCGTCGAGATGCTGATGAAACACCGCCTGGTGCACGATTTCGCCGCCGCACTCGTCGCCCATCGGTTGTTCGAGCGATTCCCACGGTTGCGGGTCGCGTTCATCGAGAACGGCGGCACCTGGGTCGAATCGCTGCTCCACAAGCTGCAGGTGCTCCACGGCCAACACCCGCGGATGTTCGCCACATCCCCGGTCGATCAGTTCATCGAGCACTGCTGGGTCGCGCCGTTCGTGGAAGACGACGTCGCCGAGCTTGCGGTGCATCTTCCCGTCGAGCGCATCTTGTTCGGCTCCGACTGGCCACACGCCGAGGGGATCGCTCAACCGATCGACTTCCTCGGCAAGGTGCAATCCTTCACCCCCGCCGACCAACACCGGATCATGTTCGACAACGCACACGAGCTGACGTTCCCGAACACCTAGCGACAGGACAGGAAGCAGCGATGAACGACACAGCGACACGACGTATCGAGGTCAACGGGCATCAGTTGGCCTGGGGCGAGTGGGGCGCTGCGAGCGGAGTACCACTCGTGCTCTGCCACGGCTTTTCCGGTTCCTCCTACGACTTCGCCGTGCACGTCGAGGGGTTGGCAGCCAGCCGTCGAGTCATCGCCTTCGATCACCTCGGACACGGGATGTCGCAGAAGACCGGCAGCGTCGCCGACTACAGCCTCGACGTGTTGGTCGATGACGCGATCGCCGTGATCGAGGCCGTCGGCGGTGGACCGGTCGATCTGCTCGGCCACTCGCTCGGGGGTCGCGTCGTCGTCGACGTCGCGGTTCGACGACCGGATCTGGTCCGGTCGCTCGTGCTGATGGACACGACGGCGTGGTCGTTCAAGCCGACCGATGAGAACCTGCAGGCGATGATCCGTCAGATATTCGACGAGTACGACCCAGCGCAGGGTCCGCTGCAGATGGACTTCCCCGGCCCGGAGCAGGACATGATGGCGGCAACGACCCCGGCCGACTGGCAGGCGCGCAAGACGCAGTTGCAGGCGGGCACCGATCCGTACGCGCTGAAGGCGCTGTCGATGCAGTTGTTCGTCACCGACATGCCGTCGCGACGCGCTGATCTCCCGGGAATCACCTGCCCGACAACGGTGCTCGTCGGCGAGTTCGACGCCTACCTCGCCGAACAAGCCCCGGAGTTGGCCGCGGAACTCGCCAACGGGCGCCTGTGCGTCATCGGCGGCGCACACCATTCGCCACAGCTCACCCATCCTGAGGAATGGCGCGCCACGATCGAGGCGCACCTCGCGTGGGCCAACGGCTAGCGCCGCGTCTGGCGAACTTCCACGCGGCCGTGAGTGATCACCTTTGCTCCGGCACATTCCGCTTCGAACGCGAAGGCGTGTGCGCCGGCGTCGAATACGTGGACGGTGAGGTTCTTGCCGAGCATCGTTGGCGTGGCGAATCGAACTGCGACACGGCGAACCCGGGCTGGGTCGCCATCAGCGACCAGGGCGACGACCGCCTGGGCGCACAGCGCCATCGTGCACAGGCCGTGCAGGAACGGCTGGGCAAACCCGCTGCGTTGTGCGGCCTCGGCCTCGAAATGGTGCGGTGACCAGTCGCCGGACACCTCGGCATAGCGACGAGGCATCTCGATGTCGACAAACACCGACGCCGTCCCAATGGGTTGGGCGCGTGCTGTGTCGTCGAAGGTGTGATCGGGCGGCGCAGCGCCGACTCGCTCGCAGGTGGTCCCGAGATAGACGGTGGTCCACCACTGCTCGGCGACCAGTCGATCATTGGCGTCGACGGTCAGATATCGAAGCGTCGTCAGCACGTTGCGCCCGGCCGGGCGTGCGCCGTGCGCTTCGACCCAGGTGCTCAGGCGTTCCCCCAGGACGATCGGCCGGTGGAGCACGATGTCGTGTTCGCCATGAACGCCGCCGGTCGCCGATTGCTGGACTTCGGGCGACACCAGCGCTGCGCGAGCCTCGTTCTGCGCTGCCCAGATCTGGGTGACGATCGCGACCGGACCGATCGCCGTCCCTGCTCGTGTGAGCGGCGAAGGGTCGCGTGTTGCGGCCGCGTAGCGCCGCACCAGTTCCTCGTCGAGGCAGCCCTCGAACGGGCCGACTCGACCACCGATCAACACACCTGGGGCATCCATCTGGCGGCTCACCGTACAGGAACCGATTTCGACGTCGACTATTATTCAATCATGACCGACGTGGACACTGTTGCGGCTCTGCTCACGGCACGCGCCGACGACGATCATGTCGCCCTGCTGCACGAGAGCGGCACGTGGACGTTTCGTCAACTCGTCGATGAGGGCCGTAAGCGCGCCGCGCTGTTCGAGGAGCTGCACGATCCCGGTCGTCCGCCGCACATCGGAGTGCTGCTCGACAATGTGCCCGACTATCTGTTCTGGCTCGCCGGCGCGGCGCTTTCCGGTGCGGTCATCGTCGGGATCAACTCGACCTATCGAGGCGCGCAGCTCGCCCAACTGATCGAGCACACCGACTGCGAGATCCTCGTCACCTCGGCAAACTTCACCTATTTGCTCGACGGTGCCGACCTGGCGATCGGCGCGCAACGGGTGCTCATCGTCGATGAGGCGGAGTATCGAGATCGGCTGGATGCCGTTCGTTCCACGACCGAGCCGCCACGCCCGATCACGCCCGCCGATCTGTTCCTGCTGATCTTCACGTCTGGGTCGACCGGGATGCCGAAGGCGGTGCGCTGCACGCAGGGACGCTTCGCCAGGACCGGAGCTCATGTGGCTGCGGTCGCAGAGCTCGCCCCGGGGGACGTCGCCTACTCGCCCCTCCCGTTCTTCCATTCGAGCTCGCTGTTCACCGGTTGGTCCTCGACGTTGCAGGCCGGCATCCCGATCGCCACCCGCACCAAGTTCTCCGCATCTCGCACAACGAGCGACATCCGCAGCTACGGGGCATCGATGCTGACCTACACCGGCAAGGTGCTCAACTACATCCTGTCGGTGCCGGAGTCGGACGGCGACGCGGATCTGCCGCTGCGCCTTGCCATCGGCAACGAGGCGTCCGAGGCGGACATCAAGACCTTCGCTCAACGTTTTGCCTGCAACGTGCGCGACAGCTATGGCTCGACCGAGGGCGTGATCATCATCCGCCGTGACGCGTCGATGCCGGCGGGTGCGCTTGGGCTGGCTGCAGACACGGTGATGGTGCTCGATCCCGACAGCGGCGAGGAATGTCCGCGAGCGGTCTTCGACGAACATGGCCGGGTCACCAACCAGGAGGCTGCGGTTGGCGAGATCGTCGAGACTCGACCCGGCGTCGGATTCGAGGGCTACTACCGCAACGAAGCGGCGACGAGCGAGCGGTTTCGCGACGGCTGGTACTGGTCTGGTGATCTCGCGTATCGCGATGCCGAGGGTTGGTTCTTCTTCGCCGGGCGCTCGAATGAGTGGCTGCGAGTGGATGGTGAGAACTTCGCCGCGGCGCCGGTCGAGGCGATCATCGGTCGTCATCCGGACGTGCGTTCAGTGGCCGTCTATGCGGTGCCCGACGACCCGGTCGGCGACCGGGTGATGGTTGCATTGGAGTTGCGAGACGGTGCCGCGTTCGACGCCGCCGGGTTCGACGATTTCCTCCGCAACCAGCCCGATCTTGGGCCGAAGTGGGTACCGGCCTTCGTGCGAGTCGACACCGAACTCCCGAAGCTCGCCAGCATGAAGCTCGATAAGACCCGGCTGCGCCGAGAGGCGTGGACCGTGCCCAACGTCGTGTGGCGTCCGTCGAAACTCGATGGCCTGCGCACGCTGGATCCTGAGGCCCGTCGGCGTCTCGACGGTCTGCTCCGGCGATGATCCGCCCGACCGAACTCCCACTGGGACCATCGAATACAAGTTCCCGCACGGTGCGTTGATGCACTTGCCGAAGGCTCTCGCTTCTCTACATCGACGTCAAGATCAGCTATGGTCCGGAGGGTGACGACGCTGCACGTTCCCTCCCGAGAGATTCCGGTGCCGACTTCGGTCAGCGCGGAGGCTCAAGCAGTCTTGTCGATGGGATCGCTCACTGCGGCGACGGAGTGGCCCGCACTCGACGACGCCCAAGGATGGCGTGACGTCATCGCCTTGCAGGACGCGACCGTGATGGCCGCACTCGCTGGACGGGCCGCGGGCGTCAACGCCGAGCAGGTCGAGCGCACCGTCGGGGGAGTGACGGTGTATGTCGCCACGCCGGAGGGCTGCGACGACGACCGCGTCGTGCTCGACCTCCATGGTGGCGCACTGATCTTGATGGGCGGGCCGGCGTGTGCCTCGATGACGGTGATGTCGGCTGGGGGCACCCGCTTGCAGACGTGGGGTGTCGATTACCGGATGCCGCCGGATCATCCCTATCCCGCAGCGCTCGATGACTGCATCGCCGCATATCGAGGTCTGCTCGCCGAGCGCGACGCAAGCCGGATCGTCGTCAGTGGCGGTTCCGCCGGAGGAAATCTCGCCGCTGCGCTGGTCGTGCGTGCCCGCGACGAGGGGCTTGCGCTGCCGGCGGCGGTCGTGCTCAGCACACCCGAGGTCGATCTCACCGAATCGGGCGATTCGTTCAGCACCAATCTCGGTGTCGACACCATCCTGTCGCCGTTGCGTGTGGTCAATGAGCTGTACGCGAACGGTCACGATCTCGCTCACCCGTACCTGTCGCCGCTGTTCGCCGACCTCACCGGGTTCCCTCCCACGCTGCTGACCACGGGCACGCGCGACCTGTTCTTGTCGAACACGGTGCGCATGCACCGCGCCCTTCGCCGGGTCGGGGCGGCTGCCGAACTTCACGTGCTCGAGGCGGCCCCCCACGGAGGGTTCCTGGGGATGGCCCCTGAGGACGCGGAGATCGCCGCCGAGGTGCGTCGGTTCATCGATCAGTGGTGCCCACCCGTCAACAGCAAAGGGTTGAGCAACGATGTCCAGCAGTGATGGTGGTGGCGGGCTGTACTACGACCCGTTCGATGTCGACGTCGACGCACACGCCCACTCGATCTGGAAGCGAATGCGCGAGGAGGCGCCGGTCTACTGGAACGACACGCATCAGTTCTATGCGCTGAGCAGGTACGACGACGTCTTTCGGGCGATGGTCGACACGCAGACGTTCACGTCGACCCACGCGACATCGCTCGATCTGATGGGTCCGGACCGCTCGCCGATGGCCGAGTCGATGATGATCTACATGGATCCTCCGGAGCACACCTGGCACCGCAAGGTCGTCGGTCAGGCGTTCACGCCTCGGCGGATGGCGGCGCTCGAAGATCGGATCTCGACGCTGTGCGGCACCCTGCTCGACACCGTCGAGGGACGAGATGGGTTCGACCTCATCGAGGACTTCGGTGGCATTCTTCCGCCGACGATCATCCTTGCCCTGATCGGTTTCCCCGAGGGCTTCGAAGACTCGTGGCGACATGACGTCGACGCCAGCCTGACGCTCGGGGACGACGGCAAGGTCGAACCTGTTGCCAAGTCGTCGTCGCTCGTCGAGTCATCGGGTGGCATCGGCATGGGAGCCCTGTTCGAGGTGTTGCCGCCACTGATCGAACAGCGTCGGGCCAAGGCCGAAGATGACCTGCTGTCGGTGCTTGTGCACACGGATCTCGACGAAGGCGGCACGCAACGCAAACTCAATGACGCCGAGATCTATTCGTTCGTGCTCCTGCTTGCCGCAGCCGGCACCGAGACGGTGGCCCGGCTGATCGGATGGATCGGCTCGTTGCTCGACCAGCATCCGGACCAGCGGGCGATGCTTGCGGCCGACCCGTCGCTGATTGCGAACGCCGTCGAGGAATGCCTCCGCTACGAGGCGCCGTCGCCGGTGAACGGACGCTGGACGATGGCCGATACCGAGTTCCAAGGCCAACTGATCCCTGCCGGGTCGAAGTTGCTGTTGCTCAACGGTTCAGCGAACCGCGACGACCGCCACTTCCCTGACGGCGATCGATTCGATGTGACCCGCAAGATCAACCGCCACCTGTCCTTCGGGAACGGTGCTCACTTCTGCGTCGGCGCCGCCCTCGCCCGCATGGAGGGTCAGATCGCGCTGCGCGAACTGCTGCGTCGGTATCCGACATGGGAAGTTGATCGAGAGCGGGCGACGATGGTCCGCACCTCGACCGTACGCGGCTTCGCCACCCTCCCCGTTCGGGTCTGATCGGCGGCGACGCGGGTTAGCTGGGCGTGGTGACCGGGGCCTGAATCACGCCGCCGTCGACGAGCACGTCGACCCCGGTGATGAACGATGCGCCGTCGGACACCAGGAAGGCGGCGACGCTTGCAACCTCATCTGCGCTGCCCATCCGGGCCAACGGCGTTTGATCGAGCATCCGTCGCATCGCCGGCTGGTTGGCGTACTCCAACTGCCCCATCGGCGTGTCGATCAGCCCCGGAGAAATCGATACGGCCCGGCCGCCGCGGCGGCCCCACGCGCTCGCTGCACGACGAACGGCCCATTGCACGCCAACCTTGGAGAGGCCATATGCGTAGCCGCTGTCAGAGGCCGCTGCGACGGCCCGATCGAGGAAGTCGTCACCCAACGGGTCGTTCAGTAAGGCGGCTTGCTCGGGCGTGACGTACGGAGCGACATGGTGAGCGGCGACAGACGAGAAGCACACCACCGCGGTGCCCTGCCCGACGAGAGGATCGATGCCGTCGAGGAGCAGTTGGGTGCCAAGCAGGTTGACCTCCCACACCCGCCGCGCATTGTCCATGGTCGGCGAGATGCCCGCCGCATGCACCAGAGCACGCAATCCACCCGCCTCGGACACCATCGCGCACAACGATGCAATCGCCGCGGGGTCGGTGATGTCGCAGGCGACCCCGATCGTTCCATCGATCTGCGGTGCGTGGATGTCGACCGCGAAGATCGTGTCGCTCAGCCCACGGAGGTGCTCCACGCTGGCGCGTCCCATACCGCTGGCGGCTCCCGTGACGACTACTGCACTCATCGGCCCCATCTCCGTTCTCGCATCCACGCCATCGACCTGGTTCGCGGGTACCCCTCCGGGTGGAACGAATCTGGCCCAGTGTCAGCGGACGAATGGTAACACGTCGCCAGCGATCAAAGAAGATATCGACGTCGGTATCAAGAACAGACTTCTGAGACAGCGGTGCTGAAGCGATCGATATTGACGTCGGAGTCAAGGACTCTCGCTCGGTCGCGGTAGGTTCGGATCCTGTGAATCTTGGACGCGTGGGTATCTGGACCATCCAACTCGACTTCCAGCCGATGAGCCTCGCACTCGAGGCCGTCGCCGAACTGGAGGAGCTCGGCTATGGCGCTGTCTGGGTGCCGGAAACCGCCGGCCGTGAGCCGTTCGCCTCGTGTGCGACGCTGCTGTCGGCGACCTCGCAGATCGTCGTCGCAACGGGTATCGCCAGCACCTTCGCACGCACCGCGATGACCATGGCCTCGGGTTGGAAGACGTTGAGCGAGGCCTTCCCTGGCCGATTTCTGCTCGGCATCGGTGTCAGCCACCAGATGTCGGTCGAGTTCCTGCATCGGGCGTCGTACGCCAAGCCGTATTCGGCAATGGTCGACTATCTCGACGTGATGGATCAGGCGCCATACATGAGCCCGCCGCCGTCCCCCGAGCCGCAGCGCGTGTTGGCGGCGCTCGGCCCGAAGATGCTCCGCCTGGCCGGCGAGCGGGCGCTCGGCGCGCATCCCTACCTCGTGCCGGTCGAGCACACCGCGATGGCCCGCGAGATCCTCGGAGCGCACGCGCTGCTCGCTCCCGAGATCATGGCCGTGCTCGACACCGACCCGGATTCGGCGCGGGCGACCGCACGACGTACCTTGACGCCCTACCTCGGCCTCGTGAACTACAGCCAGAACCTGCGGCGGCTCGGCTGGGGAGACGACGATCTGGCAGGCGGCGGCAGTGACCGGCTGGTCGACGCGCTCGTCGCTTGGGGTTCGCCCGACGACATCGCCGCGCGGGTCGCCGCCCACCACGAGGCCGGAGCCGATCACGTCTGCGTGCAGGTGCTCCCGGCTGAACAGCGCGACCTTCCGCTGGCCGCCTGGCGCCAACTCGCTGACGTCCTCTGCGGCTGAGCCCAGGCCGGTCCACCCTCGAAGCGGGAGAGCGCCGGTGCCATGGTCGATGCCAAACGTTCAGTCGAACTCCGCTGACGCCGGCCACGACGAGCTTTCGCGCCACGACCGCGTCACCCGATCGAGTGTCCAGCGGGAAATCCGCACGTCACCCACTGCCCGACGACGACGCTGACACCCGCGCCGCGAGCCACCCACAAACAGCGACTTCTTCCGCGGGAAAGTAACCAAGGGCCGTGCGACGGTGGTTCAATCTCGACGTCGAAATCGACTTCTGCGTATGATGGCGTCATGGATCTCGCAGGCACCCCCTCCGACGAACTTCCCGACGTTCTGGCGACCGGCTTGGCCGACGTCGGGCTGTTGTTCATCTCGATGTCCGCTCGTGAACCAGATGGACGTGACGCCGAATACCTCGAATGGCATTCGCTCGATCACCGGCCTGAACAGCACCGCCTCGCCGGGATCCGCCAGTCGCTCAGGCTCGTCTCGACGCCGGCCTGTCGGGCTGTACGGGCGGCGAGCACGCCCGCCTACGACGCTTGCGATCACGTGATGACGTATCTGTTCGACGGGATCGACTCGCTCGACGGCTTCACCACGCTCGGCGGGGCGCTGAATGCCGGCGGACGCATGCCGTTGCGCCTGCCGACGGTGGCGTTCATGACCGCCGACCGCGTCGGGGCACTCGCCAATCCATCGGCCGTCGCCGGCGCCGACGTCGTTCCGTGGCGGCCATCGACCGGCGTCTATCTGATCATCGAACGCGGCGAGGCGCCCGCCGACGACCTCGCCACCGTGCCCGGCGTGGCGGGCGTGTGGTGGTATCACGGCGCCGTCGCCCCGCCGCCGTACGGCACCGATGCCCGCGGCCTGCAGATCACCTACTGCTATCTCGATCAGGACCCGGTTGAAACCGGCGTGCGGCTCGCCGCCGAGATGGAGCGTCGCTGGGCATCCGGAGCGGTTGAAGCGCTGTTCGCTGCTCCCTTCTTCACACTCGTGCCATTCGAATGGACCCGTCACCTTCCGGGGTGACGCTCAGGCAGCCAACATGAACCCGATCGCGGCACACGTCGACGACATCTCGACGGAGTGGTTGGCGCACATTCTCGGCGCCGAGGTCGACTCGATCGAGTCTGCGCGGATCGGTGGCGGCCAGATGGCGGCGACGTATCGACTCCTCGTTCGCTTCTCCGATCCCGAACAGCCGCCGCGTCGGATCATTGCCAAGCTGGCTGCCGCCGACCCCCGGGCTCGGGCGATGGTCGCCGACGGCTATCGCAAGGAGATCGCCTTCTACCGCGATCTGGCGCCGACGACCGACATCGTCGTGCCGACGTGCCACTACGCGGCGATCTCCGATGATCGTCAATCGTTCACCCTGCTTCTCGAGGACATCGGCGACGATCTCGCCGGCAGCCACGCCGATGGCGCGGATCTGACGGTGGCGTTCGCCGCGGTGGTCAATCTGGCCGGGCTGCACGCCTCGCGCTGGTCGGATCCCACGCTGCTGGAGCTGCGCTACCTGCGCCCGGCCAACGCGGCCGGCGCAGCGATGGCCGGTGCTGCGCACATCACTGCGACGGAGTCGTTCTGTGCCCGCTACCAGGACCGGCTCAGCCCCCTGGACATCGAGACGATGCGGGACGCCGCCCGCACGACCGAGGCTTGGTATCTGGCCAGCCCAACACCGTTTGCGCCGCTCCACGGCGACTATCGCCTCGACAACATGATGGTCCGCCAAACCGGCGAGATCGTCACGGTGGATTGGCAGGGGTTGTCGCTCGGTCCGCCGACTCGCGACCTGGCCTTCTTCGTCGCCACCAGTCTCGATTCCCAGACCCGTCGTCTCCACGAGCGGGCGCTGGTCGCTGCATATCACGCGGCGCTAGCCGGTCGAGGCGTGGCCTACGACGAGGAGCAGTGTTTCGAGGACTACCGCATCGGGCAGCTGAGCGTCCCGTTCGTGACCGTGATGGGATCGGAGTTCGCTGTCGCCCGCACGGAGGCATCGGATGAGATGTTCGTGGTGATGGCCACTCGCGCATGTGCAGCGATCCGCGACCTCGACTCGATCGGCCGCGTGCAGGCCACCCAACGGAGCTGACCTCGCGGTCAGTCGGTGACACCGTCGGCCGTGCGCCGGTGCCGCTTGGTCAGATCGGGGTAGCGCAGGTGCTGGGCGCCGCCGTCGGCGTACAGCGTGGCCCCGGTGATCAGAGCGGCTGCGTCGGAGGCCAGAAAAGTGACTGCGGCGGCGATCTCCTCGGGGAGGCCATGACGGCCGAGCATCGTCTGTTCTTCGTACGCAGCGACGATGTCGGGTGCCTTCCACAGCGACTCGGTCGCCGGTGTGCGCACCAGGCCTGGTGCGACCACGTTCACTCGGATGCCGCGTGGGCCCAGCTCCAAGGCTGCGGTCTCGGCCAACGCGATCACGCCGGCCTTGGCGGCCCCGTAGGCCCCGATGCCGGCCGCGGGCAACTTGGCGCTGATGCTGGAGATGACGACGATCGCTCCGGGTCCGGTGATAGTGAGTGCCGCGGCCTGGACGGTCAGAAAGCACCCGTTGAGTGTGAGATCGATCGTGCGTTTCCAGTCGGACAACGGCTGTTCGGCGATGCGTGCGCTGGTGCCGCCCCCGGCGTTGGCGACGGCAATGTCGAGTTGCCCGAAGCACTCGATCGCTGCCGCGGCGAGCGCGGCCGGACCGGCGACGTCGGTCACGTCGCAGTGCACGCCGATGGCGGCATTACCAAACCTGGCTGTCAGCGTCGCAAGGGCAGCGTCGTCGATGTCGCCGAGCGCCACCCTCCCGCCGTCCGCGACGATCGCCTCGGCGACTGCACGGCCGATACCCGACGCGGCCCCCGTCACCATGGCGACCCTGCCGGCGAACCGACCCAGCGCGAAGGGGGAGTTGTCGAGGTCTGCAGGCACGGTGGGGAGCGTAGTGGGCGAGTTCGACGTCGAATTCAGTTCACTGCGCAGCGTTGGTGAGGTTTCAGCGCGTGGCGTCGGTGCCGATCAGCCGGGGCGCGGTCGCGTCAGTTGACGAGGCGGCCGGCGCTCGGCCAGTAGCGGGCGCGCAACGCCTTCTTGTCGGGCTTGCCGACCGCGCTCAACGGGATCGCGTCGACGAGGTCGATCGACTTCGGGGCGTAGTGCGAGCCTTTCTGTTGTTTGACGAGGGCGATCAGTTCGTCGGTGTCGACCGCAGCTCCGGAGCGGGGCACGATCACGGCCTTGACCGCTTCGCCCCACTTGTCGTCGGGTACGCCGATGACCGAGACGGCGGCGACGGCAGGGTGCTGCGAGAGCACGTCTTCGATCTCGCGGGGGAACACGTTGAATCCGCCTGTGACGATCATGTCCTTCGTGCGGTCGACGATGGTGAGGAAGCCATCGGCGTCTTCCCGGGCGACGTCGCCGGTGTGCAGCCAACCGCCGGCGAGCGCAGCCTCGGTCTCCTCCGGGCGGTTCAGATAGCCGCGCATCACGAGCGGTCCGCGCACACAGAGCTCACCGGGCTCTCCTTTGGGAACGACGTTGCCGTGCTCGTCGAGCAGCGCGACCTTGGCCCACGGCACTGGCCGCCCGCACGAAGCGAGCCGGGCGAGATCGTCGACGAGGTGTTCTTCCTTGCGCAGCATCGTGACCGTCATCGGGCACTCGGTCTGGCCGAAGAACTGGAAGAAGATCGGCCCGAGTTTGCGGATCGCCTCCTGCAGCCGCGTCGGCGACATCGCCGAGGCGCCGTAGTAGACGGTCTCCAGGCTCGACAGGTCGGTCGAGGCGAAGTTCGGGTGATCGAGCAAGGCATAGATCATCGACGGCACGAGCATCACCGAGGTGATCCGATGTTGTTCGATCGCGGCGAGCACGGCGCCGGCCTCGAAGCCGGGGAGCACGAACATCGAGCCGCCGTTGAGCAGGATCGGTACGAAGAACGATGAGCCGGCGTGGCTCAGCGGGGTACAGATCAGATGGCGGACCTCCGCCGGCCACTGCCACTCGGTGGTCATGATCTGGGCCATCGCCGCGCTGGCCCGATAGGTGTTCATCACACCCTTCGGTCGCCCGGTCGTTCCACCGGTGTATGCGAGCGCGGAGATGCTCTCGCCATCGATCGTCGGGGCGACCAACGGTTCCGGCGCGAACGCCGACGCCAGGGCGATGAGATCGTCGCCGATCGACGCCGGTCCGTACGAGAACAGGCGGGTCAGGGTCGGGACGCCCTCGGCGAGCAGTGCGACGTGGTCGGCGAACGACGGGTCGAAGATCAACGTGTCGATCCCGCCATCGGTCAACACATAGGCGTGATCGTCGACAGACCCCAGCGGATGCAACGGGGTGTTGCGATAGCCGCCGGCCATGATTGCGCCCATCGAGAACAACACCTCGACTCGGTTCTTCGACAGCGTCGAGATGCCGCTGTGCTGCTCGATGCCTCGCGAGCGCAGGACCTGGATGTAGCGGCTGACCTCGTCGCTCATCCGGCTGGCCGACAGCACCTCGTCGCCGAGGAACACCGCTGGTCGATCGCCGTTGCGCTCGAGCGCAGCGATCAGCAGGTCGGGCAGATACATCGGGCGGTGAAGTTCGATCATCGTTCGTTTCCTGTCGGCGGGCTGCGGAACGCTATCGAAAATTGATCTTGACGTCAATTAATGCTCTGGCTGCGGACGGCCGCGCCAGGGAACCTGGCACCGATGCCGAGCGACTCGTATATGCAGTTTTTTTTGTCTCTGTCTCTGTCTCTGTCTCTGTCTCTGTCTCTGTCTCTGTCTCTGTCTCTGTCGCTTGGCCGTCTCGGCCGACAGCGTCTGAATCGCTCTCGCCGTCCTCGTGGCCGCAGGAGTTCATGGGGGCGCTCAGTTTCGACGTCGAAGTCAATCTTCGATAGCCTTGGCTGACAATTCGTCCGCCTGACATCTTGCAGCGCCGGAGCAATGCGCGTCGCCGACGCCACCGGACCCTGTGAACCTCGAAATCGCTCCTGAAAGGATCGTGGCTAGATGACCCAAGTCGCATTTGCCCCTGACGTGTTCACCTGGCCCGCCGACGAACCGACGTTGCTCGGTGGTCGCTGCAGCGACTGTGAAGCGGTCACGTTTCCGCAGCAGCCATCGTGCGCCCGGTGCGGTTCGCTCGCAGTCGCCACGTACCCGCTGCCCGGTCGAGGCACGCTGTGGACGTTCACAACGCAAGGGTTTCTCCCCAAGGAGCCGTATGCCGGGGGCGAGACGGCCGAGACGTTTCAGCCCTTCGGCGTGGGCATCGTGCAGCTCGGCGACGTCGTGCGCGTCGAGGGCCGCCTGACCGAGGCCGACCCGGCCAAGCTGCGCATCGGCATGGAGGTTGAATTGGTGATCATCCCGTTCCGCACCAACCCTGACGGCAGCGAAGTAATGACGTTCGCGTTCACCCCCGTCAACGAGGAGGCCTGATCATGACCGACGTAGCGATCATCGGGGTCGGCATGCACCCATTCGGGCGCTGGGGTGCGAAGTCGGCGATCGACATGGGTGCCGACGCCGTGCGCGCCGCGCTCACCGACGCCGGGGTGCAGTGGAAGGACGTGCAGTTCGCCTTCGGCGGCAGCTACGAGGTCGACAACCCCGATGCGGTGACGAGCCGACTCGGGCTGACCGGTATCCCGTTCATGGACGTCTACAACGGCTGCGCCACGGCGGCAACCGCCCTGCAGCTCACTGCTGACGGGATCCGTTCGGGCCAGTACGACATCGGGGTCGCCGTCGGGATGGACAAGCACCAGGCCGGAGCGTTCACCGCCGACCCGGTCGACTATGCCGCGCCCGGGTGGTACGGCGAGATCGGTCACTTCCTGACGACGAAGTTCTTCGCCATGAAGATCAATCGCTACATGCACGACTACGGCATCTCCCACGAGACCCTGGCGCGGGTCGCGTCGAAGGGCTATCGCAACGGTGCACTGAACCCGAACGCGTTCCGCCGCAAGCCGGTATCGGTCGAAGACGTCCTCAGCTCGCGGATGTTGAACTATCCGCTGACCCACTACATGTTCTGTGCGCCTGACGAGGGCGCCGCGGCGGTCGTCCTGTGCAATGCCGACATCGCCCACAAGTACACCTCCAAGCCGATCTACCTGCGGGCCACCACGCTGCGGACTCGGCGCTTCGGGGCGTTCGAGGTCCACGCCTCGTGGGCCGCGGTTGAGCAGGACGCAGCGCCGACGGTGTATGCCTCGAAGGCCGCGTACGAGCTGGCCGGGATCGGGCCGAGCGATGTCGACGTGATCCAGTTGCAGGACACCGATGCCGGCGCCGAGATCATCCACATGGCCGAGAACGGCTTCTGCGTGGATGGCGAGCAGGAACAGCTGATCGCCGATGGGGCCACCGAGATCACCGGGCCGATGCCGGTCAATACTGACGGCGGGCTGATCGCCAACGGCGAGCCGATCGGTGCGTCCGGTCTGCGCCAGGTGTACGAGCTCGTCCACCAGTTGCGCGGCACAGCGGGGGCTCGCCAGGTGCAAGGCGAACCGAAGGTCGGCTATGCCCAGCTCTACGGCGCGCCCGGTACCGCCGGCGTCTCCATCCTGAGCACCTGACCCCCGGCGTCCACCTCGAAGCATCTACGCAGCGTCGTCAACGAGAGGTTGATTCATGGTTCCCGTGCGAGTGTTCTCGTCTGTCATCCGCAAGCTGATGGCCAGGTCGATCGCCATGCGTCGCAGCCAACTGGAGACTCTGCCGAGGGTTCCGGGACGGGTGGTGTTCCTCGGCGACAGCATCACCGATCAGGGCATCTGGCAGGAGTGGTTTCCCGAGCTGTCGACCTTGAATCGGGGAGTCAGCGGCGACACCGTCGGCGGGTTGCTGAGCCGGCTCGACGTTGCCCTGCACGAGCCGACGGCGATCTCGTTGCTGATTGGCACCAACGACCTGTCGGGGTTCGGCACGTCGTACAAGGTCGATGCCATCGCCGCGCAGATGGACACCTTGCTCACCCGCATCCGCGAGCTCGCCCCGGCAGCTCCGCTGTTCGTCAACAGTGTGATGCCGCGCTCCCAGGCGCTCACCCGTGACGTCGACGAACTCAATGCCCGTTACCGGGAGCTCACCGCGAAGCATGGCGCGACCTGGATCGACGTCTGGTCGCTGTTGGCGGCACCGGATCGCACGCTGCGCAAGGAACTGTCGCTTGACGGGATCCATCTCAACGGCCCCGGGTATCAGATCTGGGTCGATGCGCTGCGACCGCACTTGAGCGCAGTCTGAACGAAAGGCGAGGAGCCATGGATCCCGAACGGCAGGCCCAGGTCGAAGCGATGATCGCCGCGATCCAATCGATGGACGGCGAGTCCCTCGCGACGATGATGCCGCAGTCGCCCGACCCATCCGTCTACCTGGGCGAGTATCAATCGCTGAGCGAGGTCGAAGTTCGGGACGTCGTCGTCGATGGCCCGCACGGGGTGGTGCCCTGTCGGCTGTACCAGCATTCGCCGGTGGCCACCGGCGCTGCAATGGTGTGGGTGCATGGCGGCGGTTTCGTCGGCGGCGATCTCGACATGCCCGAGGCCCATTGGGTCAGCCTGATGCTCGCCGCTGCCGGGGTCGGCGTGCTGTCCGTCGACTATCGCAAGTGCGTGCAGGCCGTCCACTATCCGATCCCCTCCGACGACGTGATGGCAGCGTGGGAGTGGGCGATGGCCAACGTCGATGAGTTGGGCGCGACTCGCAACCGTCTGCATCTCGGTGGGGCCAGCGCTGGAGCGTCGCTGGCCGCAGGTGTTGCCAAGCGGCTACGTGACGGCGGTGGCGACCTGCCCGCCTCGCTCGTCCTTGCCTATCCCACGCTCTATGCCGACCCGCCGGTGGCGAGCGGCGCCACGCCCGATCCGATGGCGATGGGGGTCATGCGCTTCATGAATCGGAACTACGCGGGCTCCGACGCAGCGCTCGAGGACCCGTACGCCTTCCCCGGGCTGGGCGACGTCGGCAGGTTGCCACAGACCTACATCCTCAACTCGGACAACGACGGCCTACGTGCATCGGGCGAATCGTTCGCAGTGGCGCTCGCCGAGGCGGGCGTGGATGTCGTCGTCGAGTTCGAACCGGAGACCGGCCACGGACATCTCAACGAGCCGCTCCTGCCAGCCGCCGTGAAAAGCATCGAGCGCATCTCCACCTGGTTGAACCGCTAGCTCGGCGAATCCCTCAGGCTGGCTTACTTCTGGTCCGTGAGGCATCCCAACGTCGGCCTCCTGTGAGTTTCAAACAGCGGCGTTCGGCGCTGAAACTCACAGGAGAGCTGATCGATGTACCGAAGCGGCCGCAACGGACGTCCCACGGCCGCGTTGCCGATACCTCGTCGTCAGGCGGGAACGCTGATGTTCATCAGGCGGGCGAGGTTGCCGCCCATGATCTTGCCGCGCACCTCGTCGGTGACGTGGTTGAGCGCGTTCATGTAGCTGCGCGGCTCGGCGAGACCCTCGGGGTGTGGGTAGTCGGAACCGAACAGGACGTTGTCTTCGCCGATCAGATCAGCCAGCGCGCCAAGATCTTCTTCCCAGAACGGGCTGACATGGATGTGGCGCTTGAAGATGTCGATCGGGTTCTCTTCGAAACCCTGGGGCATCTTCTTGTAGGCGTTCTTCAGAGTCGACAGCAGGGGAGCGACCCACGAGCTGCCGTTCTCGATGGCGGCGATCTTGAGCTTCGGGAAGCGGGAAAGTGCGCCATGACAGATCAGCGAAGCGACCGAGTCTTCGATCGGGCGCCAGACGCTGACGAAGCCGAACGCATGGCCCTTGGCGAAGGGCAGCATCTCGGTTTCGCCACCGTTCCAGTCGTCGGAGTAGCGGCTGTAGCCGCTGTCGGAGGAGTGCAGGGCGACGAGGATGTCGTGGTCGACGACACGCTGCCAGAACGGGTCGAACTCGGGAAGTGCGAACGAGCGAGTGCCGCGGTAGCCGGGGACCGGAGCGGGGCGGATGAGTACGACCTTGGCGCCGCGCTCGACCACCCAGTCGAGCTCGGCGATCGCCTTGTCGACCACGGGAAGGGTGATCACCGGGGTGCTGAAGATGCGATCGGCGTAGTTGAACTGCCAGGTCTCGTACATCCACTCGTTGAGCGCGTGGATCACCGCATGCATTGCGTCGGGGTCGTCGCGCAGACGCTCCTCGACGAGGCTGGCCAGGGTCGGGAACATCAGCGTGCGCTCCAGGCCCTGCTGATCCATCAGTTCAAGGCGCGGTGCTGGCTCGCGGAAGGCAGGGATGCACTTGATCGGCGCACCGAAGATCTCCCGCCGGGTCTTTCCCTCGGGGTTGCCCCTGCGGTAGAAGTCCTCCTCCGCTCCTGGGCGGGCGACGACGTCGAACGTCGGGTTCGGGATGTACTCGCTGAGCTTGCCCTTGACCAGAATCTTGGTCCGTCCGTTGATCTCGACGAACTGGACGACGTTCTTGTAGCGGTCGGGGAGGAACTTCGTCAGGGCCTCCCGGGTCTCGTACATGTGGTTGTCGGCATCGAAAATCGCTTGATGCATCGCTGGCCCTCTCGTCTTCGCACTGCTCAGATGGCCAGAATTATATCTGACGTCGAAATCAATGACCAGACGAAGCCCGTTAGTTTGCCCCGTTGGACCACGACGCCGGAGACATCCTCGGAGGGGAGTGATGGATCTCATCGAAAGCCGCATCGATGCTGATCAGCAAGGGGTTCATTCCCAAACGTGTCCGAGACTCACCCGAGGGCGAGCCGGTCGATCGTCAGACTGGCTACGGCGGCCATGCCGGCTTGGTTCGGATGGAACGCCTTCGCGCCGCCGGCGAGGATGTTGTGGAACTCGAACCCGAACACCCACGGGTCTGGCGACCATGCATGGTGATCGCGGCTTGCCGTCGAGGCCTCGACGAGTTCGGCTCCTGCCTGACGCGCAGCGAGTGCGGTTGTCGCGCTCAGCTGCGCGGCGATGTCGGTGAAGTACGCCAACTCCTCGTCCAACAGTGGGAGCGGAACGGGTTGCGCAGGGTTCGGCAGGATGCTGAGATAGTCCACGACGAGGACCCGACTGCGCGGCGCCCGTCGTTGGATGTCGGTCAGCAGGTCGGCCAGGCGGGCCGCCAGGCCGCCGACCGCGTCGGCCGTCGCTCGACGGTCGTCGGCCGTGACGGGCGTGCACAGCATCGGTGTGATCAACCTCCGCAGGTCATCCGGGATGCGGGCGAGCGCGGCGTCGAGTGGCGCAGGTTGGTGTTGATACGTCGCCCGGATCAGCTGCGGTAGATACTGAATGTCGTTGCCCCCGACGGTGAGCGTCACCAAGGCGGCGTCAGCGGTCACGGCGTCGATCTGCGCAGGGCGACCGCTCCGGTCGCCGTTCACGATGTCGTTGACCGTCGCTCCGCCGCAGGACACGTCGGTCAGCGCGAGGTCGAGGGACGCGGCGACAATGCGCGGATAGTTGGCTCCAGACCGTGAACTGGACGGATCGATCAGCGGATCGATGCCCGGCCCAGAGGCGAACGAACTCCCCAACGCCACATAGGCGCTGCGGGCTGACGGTCGAGACTTCGGGGTAATAGGCGGCGGCATCTCAATGCAAGCGTAGAGCGTTCGCTCCGGGGCACAGTCCCGGTGCTCAATATCGACGTCAATGTCGATGGCAAGACCGGAACGGATTAGTGTCGAGTCCAGCGATGTCCGCTCGCGCGTCGTTTGACGACGGCGCCTTGCCACTTTTGGAGGAATACGTGGGTTACTCCGCCGCCGACGAGAGCTTCACTCATCAGCTTCCGCGACCGTTCGACGACTTGCACAGCCCTGACGGCAGCTGGTCGGACCGGTGCTACTTCTTCGCTCATTCGCCTGCCGGGGACATCCTCGTCACCAACGGCTATGGCAACAATCCGAACCAGGGCGCTTCGGCGGGCTACGGCAAAGTCGCCCTCGCTGACGGCCGCCACTGGGATCTGCTCGTCGGGCGACGGATCACCACCGATGACCGCGACGACCTGTATGCCGGTCCGATGCGCTGGACCTGCGTGGAACCGCTCAAGCGTTGGCGGCTTGAGGTGGGACCGAACCCATCGGGTATCGAGTGGGATATGGAGTACGAGCCGCGGGCGCCGATGTGGGAGCTGCTGCCGATGTACGTGGAGCGCGACGGTCGGGCGATCGTCGACATGTACCACATCAAGGAATCCGGCCGCTGGAGCGGTTGGGTGTCGATCGACGGCGAGCGAATCTCGGTCGACGGATGGCACGGCGGTCGCGATCGCACGTTCGGTGTGCGCGTCGCCGATGAGATCAACTTCTGGATCTGGCTGGACGCCGGCTTCGAGGACCGAGCCGTACAGGCCTGGCTGATCGAAGATCGCGACGGAAATGTCCAGTACGTCGATGGCGGGATCACCCACACCGATGGCACGGTCTCGAAGCGGTTCGTGCGGATGGATCATGAGATCGAATTCGACGGCGATCGCAAGCGCCCGTCGCGGGCGGTGCTCACCTTCACCGATGAAGACGGCGAGGTGTATCGGCTGGCGGGCGACAGTCCGGAGCAGGACGTCAACGTGTACTACGGCATGCCGATCGAGAAGAAGACGACGGAACGGCTCGGCAAGGGTGAGTATCTCGTCCACTACCCCTGGAGCAGCGCCGATTTCGACGAGTTGGCCGCAGTCGAAGACCTGTCCATGTCGATCGATCAGCTGATGCGATTCGACCTCGACGGTCTGGGTGGGTTCGGGATCTTCGAGATCCTGACCGGCTCGGACAGCTCGGCGAAGTACCCGAACTGGCCGCCGATGGACATGGACCGGTTTCGCCAACCGGCCCGACCCAAGCAGACCCGACCCGAACAAGGGACGCACGACTCATGAACGCGCCGTCCACTGTGATGACCACCGAGCGGATCGAGCGCCTGGAGCGCTGGATCGGAGCGCAGATCCCCGGGGCGACCGATGTGGAGATCAGAGGGCTAGCGAGCAACGAGATCGGCTTTTCTGCCGAGACATTGCTGTTCAGCGTGACCTGGAACGCTCAGAGTTCGTCGCATCAACGTGAGGTCGCGCTGCGCCTCCACCCAGGCGAGCCCGGTCTGCTGTCGCCGTATGACCTCGCCGGCCAGTTCTTCGTGTTGCGCGGCCTCGCCGACACGGCCGTGTTGGCGCCCAAGGCGCTGTGGCACGAGCCGACGGGTGAGGTGCTCGGGCGCGAGTTCTACGTGATGGAACGCCTCGATGGCGCGGTGTACGAACAGACGGTGCCGACGCAGTTCGTGGACGATCCGGACAGCGTCCGCACGATGTGCCTCGGGCTGATCGAGCAGCTTGCCGCGATTCATCTGGTCGACCTTGCGGCGAGTGGCCTGGCCGTGCTCGATGATGGCCGCAATCCGCTGGAGCGCGAACTCGAGCGATGGATCGGCGTCGTCCATCGAGATCGCCGTGGCCCGCTGCCTGCCCTCGACCACCTCGCGGCCGTCCTCACCGACCGCTGCCCCGCGCCATGTCCTCGGCGCACGTTGGTGCACGGCGATGCCAAGCCGGGAAACTTCGGCTACGTCGGCGACCAGATCTCAGTGGTCTACGACTGGGAACTGGCCACCGTTGGCGAGCCGTTGACCGACATCGGCTGGCTGGAAGCGCTGTGGATGATGCCGGTCGGACTGCCGACCATGTCTGGGGCGCCGACGTTCGACGAACTCGTTGGCATCTGGGAGCGGCGAACGGGTCTCACCGCCGAGCATCGTCGGTGGTACCTGGCCCTCGCCCTGTTCAAGATGTCGGCGATCAACTTCGCCGGATCGATGCTCTTCGACCAGGGTCACTGCGACGACCTCACGCATATGCAGATGGGATACGCCATCCCTTTCATCACCCGGATGGGGCTCGGTGTCCTCGGTGAGCCGACCGACATCGAATCCGGACCCGTGATGGCCCGCGACGAGCGGCTCGCCCGGGTTCAGCAGCTCGTTCCCGAACTCACGTGAATGGATCGACAAGCAGTTCGCCGGCGTACGGCAGCACGAGATCGATGCGATGACCAGCGGCAACGCAGCGAAGCCGTTCGGCATCACCGTCGCTTGAGCACCGATGGCGGATCCCGAGGCGGCGGAGCCAACTCCGAGAGAACGACGTCACCGACGACCGCTCGTTCGGCGGTGTCGGCGCGTGCTGTCGCGATCGATGGTGTGAGCGTGGTCGCGCCGTGACGCCGTGGGACTCCGCCATTGCGCTGGTCGATCGGCGCGGCGAACTGACCTACGGCGAGTTGGTTGGCCGCATCGCCCAGATTCGCTCCGGGCTCGTCGAGCACGGCGTACGGGCGGGTGACGCCGTTCTGATCGTCACGGCCAACGAGCGTGAATCTGCCGCCACCTATCATGCGGTCGTCTCGATCGGGGCTGTGGCCGTGTTGTCGCAGATCGGTTCCGGCGCTGCTGAACTCGCCGTTGCGTGCGCGGCGGCGCAGCCACGGTTGATCGTCCTCCCGCCGCCGGCCGTCGACCGTGGCGTGGCCGTGCCGCCGGGTGTCCCAACGGTCGCCTCGTCCGATCTGATCGGCACGCGTGCTGTGCCGATCGGTTCGGTCGACCCCTCGGCGCGCCGGCTGATCGTGTTCACCTCGGGCACCACGGCATCGGCGAAGGGAGTCGTTCACTCCGCCGGATCGCTCGCGGCGGCTGCCGCCTGTTTCCAGGACATGCTCCGGCTGACCGCCTCCGACCGGTTGTTTCTGGTGAGTCCGTTGGGCTCGATCACCGGCGTCCTTCAGGCGTTGGAACTGGCCCCGATCGTCGGGGCGGCCGCCGTGCTCGAGCAGGACTTCGACGATGACGCCACGCTCGACTTGCTGATCGCCGGACGGGGCACGGCCTACGGCGGTCCCGACGTCATTCTCGATCGGCTGCTGATCGCCGCGGCCCGTCGTGGTGTCGGCGTGCCCTTGCGGGTTGCCGCGCTCGGCGGCACGATGCTGCGCCGCGAACTGATGGATCGGGCCGAGGGCACCTTCGGTATCCGGGTCGTCAGGATCTATGGATCGTCCGAAGCCCCCTGCTCCAGTGGCACTCGGCCCGACGAGCCGGACGAACGCCGCCTCGCCGATGAGGGCGTCGCCGGTCCCGGCGTCGAGTTGCGCGTCGGAGATGACGGCGAACTCCTCGTGCGAGGCCCGCATCTGTTCAGCGGATACGTCGACCCGGCGGACGACGAGGATGCCACGGTCGAGGGCTGGTTCCGTACCGGTGACGAGGCACGGCTCGAAGGCGGGCGGTTGCGGATCACCGGCCGGCTGAAAGATGTCGTCAGTCGTAACGGCAAGAAGATCTCGCTCGCCGAGGTCGATCAGGCGTTCCGAGTCGCCTCAGGAATTGCCAACTGTGCCGCGTTCGCAGTCGCCGACGCCCAGACCGGTGAACGGGTCGCAGTGGCAGTCCAGGCCGGAGAGGGAGACCGAATCGACGCGACGGCGGTGCTGGCGGCGATGGAGGCCGCCGGCCTCGCTCGTTGGAAACTCCCCGAGTCCATCGTGGCCTCTGCTGATCCGTTGCCGGTCACGTCGACCGGCAAGGTGCAGCGCCGTGAGCTCAGCGACCACTGGCCGACGCTTTGGCGTGCATCGCGGCTCGCGGAGCTCGACCATGCCGACCGGCCATCGGTTCCGGTCAGACAGGAGCGACGGCAGGAACGCTCATGAGACGGGCGAGATTGCCTCCCATGATCTTTGCCTGACGCTCCTGGGTCAGATGCGAGAGTTCGTCGTTGAAGCTGCGAGGGTCGGCGAGGCCTTCCGGATGGGGATAGTCGGAGCCGAACAGGACTCGGTCCTCGCCGAGCAGGTCTGCCATCGCGCCGAGGTCCTCCTCCCAAAAGGGGCTGACGTGGATCTGTCGCTTGACCACCTCGACCGGGTTCTCGGCGAAGCCGTGGGGTTGCTTCTTCCACAGGTCGGCCATCTTGTCGAGCAGTGGCCTCACCCAACTGGCGCCGTTTTCGATGACGGCGACCTTCAGCGTGGGGAATCGCGACAGGGCGCCGTGACACACCAAAGATGCGACCGTGTCCTCGATCGGCCGCCACATGCTGAAGGTGCGGAACGGCTGGGGCTGGAACGGAAGGAATTCCCCTCCGTCCCCGAGCCAGTCGTTGGTGTATCGGTCGTAGCCACTGTCGGAGGAGTGCAGGGAGACGAGGATGTCGTGCTCGACGACCTTCTCCCAGAACGGGTCGTACTCCTTGAGGGCCATCGACCGGGAGGTCCCTCCGGGCCCCGGAACCGGGGCGGGGCGGATCAGCACGGTCTTGGCGCCTCGCTCGACGACCCACTCCAACTCTTCGATCGCCTTGTCGACGATCGGCAGAGTGATCACCGGAGTGGAGAAGATCCGGTCCTCATAGTTGAACTGCCAGGTCTCGTACATCCATTCGTTGAACGCGTGGATCACGGCGTGGGTCGCCTGGATGTCGTCGCGGAGGCGCTCCTCGAGAAGGCTGGCGAGCGTGGGGAACATCAGCGTGCGCTCGATGCCCTGCTCATCCATCAATTCGAGTCGGGGGGCGGGGGCGCGGAACGACGGCGGCGACTTGATCGGCTCGCCGAAGATCTCGCGCATGCTCTTGCCGTCGGGATTGCCCTTCCGATAGAAGTCCTCCTGCGCACCGGGCCTGGCGACGATGTCGAAGGTGGGGTTCGGGATGTACTCGCTGAGCCGTCCGTTGACCACGATCTTGGTCCGGCCGTCGGCCTGTACATAGCGGACAGCGTTCTTGTAGCGAGCCGGGAGGAATTTAGTGAACGCCTCGGTCGTCTCGTACATGTGGTTGTCGGCGTCGAAGATCGGAAGGTGCATCGTGGTTCCCTGTACGAAAGTGGACGTAGGTGACATGCTTCATCATCGTCAAAATTGACGTCAACGTCAAACTATCGAATCGTCCCTCGGCCGCATCGGCGGGCTCGTCGGAGCCTGGACCATTCCGTCGGGTGCGATGAGCATCGAAAGCGCCCGGGGTCGGCTCGTCCTCGGGTGTGCTGGACGGCTACTATCAAACTTGAGGTCGAAGTCGGAAATTGAGCACTTGGGGGGACGTTGGCCGCAATTCTCGATGGGGTTCGCATTTTGGAAGTCGCCGAGCACACCTTCGTGCCCGCCGCGTCGGCGTTGCTTGCCGACTGGGGGGCGGAGGTAATCAAGATCGAGCACATCGAGCGGGGCGACGCGATGCGCGGCCTGGCCTCTACCGGAATGTCAGCAATCGGCGGCGGGGTGCATGCCCTGCTGGAGCATTCGAATCGCGGAAAGCGCAGCTTGGCCCTCGACCTCACGGAGCCGGAAGGCCTTGAGGTCCTCTACCGGCTTGTCGCCACCTCCGACGTCTTCCTGACCAACAAGCTTCCCGGCGTGCGGGCCAAGCTCGGTCTTGGGGTCGAGGAGATCCGCGCTCGCAATCCTCGGATCATCTATGCCCGGGGTACGGGACAGGGCGAGCGGGGTCCGGATGCCGACAAGGGCTCTTACGACAATCTCTCGTTCTGGGCGCGCTCCGGCGCGGCGCTGGGCTCGATGCGGCCGGAGTACGACCTGGCGCCGATGCCTCCGGGCCCCGGTTACGGCGATTCGCTCGGGGGGATGGCCATCGCCGGCGGGATCATGGGGGCGCTCTTTCACCGCGAGCGCACGGGTGAGGCGACGATCGTTGACGTTTCATTGCTCGGAACGGGGATGTGGGCGATGGGCCAGGCCATCGCCCTCTCCGAACTCGTCGGGACGCCATGGAGGCCGCCCGCACAGGAGCAGATCGCAAGAAACCCGCTCGTCGCCAACTATCGCACCAAAGACGAGCGCTGGATTGCGCTCACCTGTCTGCAGGCGGGCAAGTACTGGGCGCCATTGTGCGCAGCGGTCGGACGACCGGACCTGGCCGGTGACCCAAGGTTCGCTGATCACGCGTCGTTGATGGGCAACGGTCGTGAGGCTGTCCAATGCCTCGAAGAGGTGTTTGCCGAGGCGACGGTCGAGCAGTGGCGGGAGCGACTCGAGCACTTCATCGGTCAATGGGCGGTCGTGCAACACACCCTCGAGGCCGCCTCAGATCCACAGTCTGCGGCCAACGGGTACATGCAGGAGTGTCGGACCGTCGACGGGACGCCGTTTCGGCTGGTGGCGGCGCCGGTGCAGTTCGACGAGCAGCCGGCGGCTCCAGGTCGGGCTCCCGCCTTCAACGAGCACGGTGACGAGATCCTTGCCGAACTTGGCTTTGATGAGGACGCGATCATCGACCTCAAGTTCCGCGGCGCAGTCGCGTGAATCCACCCGAGAACCGTGAATCCACCCGAGAACGAGGAGTACGAGAACGATGAATCTTGCTGATGCCTTCCGTTACGACGGAAAACGAGTGCTCGTCGTCGGAGGCGCGAGTGGGATGGGTGCCGCCGCAGCGAGTCTGGTGCAGGCCGCCGGCGCAGAGTTGGTGGTGATGGACTACGCCGCGATCACCCAGGCCGGTGTCTCCGCGATCCATGTCAACCTCGCCGAGCGCGAGTCGATCGATGCCGCGTTGGATGCATGCGGCGGGACGTTCGATGCGCTGTTGTCCTGTGCCGGAGTCGCCGACGGCACGCCGGGAATCGAGCGGATCAACTTCATCGGCCATCGCTACCTCATCGACCGGTTGCTCGAGCGTGACATGCTCCCGCGGGGCAGCGCGATCGGCATGATTTCGTCGGCGGCCGGTCTCGGCTGGGAGCCGAACATCGATCAGATTCAGGAACTCCTCGACACCACCGACTGGGACGCGGCGGTCGAGTGGACGCTGCGCAACGGCAAAGCGGACTACATGTCGATGAAGCGGGCGATGTGCGCCTATGTCGCTCAGCAGGCGTATCCGCTGTTCAAGCGTGGGATCAGGATCAACGCGATCTGCCCTGGCCCGACGGATACCCCGCTCGCCCAGGCCAATCGGGAGCAATGGCTCGGATTCGCCGCCGATTATCGGGCCGAGGTTGGCTCCGAGCCGTCGAGTCCGCTTGAGCAGGCGTACCCGTTGGTGTTCCTGTGCAGTCCCGCCGCCGCCGCGATCAGTGGACAGACCCTCGTCTCCGACCAGGGTTACCTGGCGTCGGGGCTGAGCGGTTCGTTCCCCGCCGCCACCGCCACGGCGCAGTTCTTGTTCGGGCGATTCGGGTGAGCGCGATGAACGTCGTCGTCGTCGGTGCTTCCAGCGGTCTTGGCCGCAGTCTCGGCATCGGACTTGCCCAGCGAGGGTCGCAG
Source organism: Ilumatobacteraceae bacterium (assembly GCA_963820085.1). Taxonomy (GTDB): domain Bacteria; phylum Actinomycetota; class Acidimicrobiia; order Acidimicrobiales; family Ilumatobacteraceae; genus Ilumatobacter_A. The sequence goes on from CAWFYU010000005.1 coordinate 78,259, forward strand.
GTGGCGTTGCTCGCTCGGCGGCACGAGATGGTCGCTGAGGCCGCAAGCCAGGCGGGCCGGGGTGCCGTCGCCGTCCGTTGCGATGTGACCGACGAGGCTGAGTGTGCCGCGGCGATCGACCAGGCCGCTGAGTTGCTCGGCGGGATCGATGCTGTGATCTATTGCCCGGGGATCAGTGAGCTGCGTCGTATCGAAGCGCTCGACGCGGCGACCTGGCATCGGGTGTTCGCCACAAACGTGGTCGGCGCGTCATCGGTCGCTGCGGCGGCGTTGCCCTACCTGCGTGCGTCGGGTGGGATGATCGCCTTCTTGACGTCGATCAGTGCGTCGCTGACCTCGCCGTGGCCGGGGTTGGCGTCGTACACGGTTACGAAAGCGGCGCTCGACCGGCTCGTGGATGCTTGGCGGGCCGAGCATCCTGAGGTCGGTTTCACCCGGGTGATCGTCGGTGAATGCTCCGGAGGAGAGGGCGACGCGACCTCGCAGTTCACGGCCAGTTGGGATATGACGCTCGCCGGTGAGATGTATCCGACGTGGGCAGGGCGCGGCCTGCTGTCCGACAAGCTGATGGATGTCGACCATTTCGTCGATGCCGTCAGCAGTGTGCTTCGCAGCGGTTCGAGCGTCTCCATCCCGACGATCGCGGTGACGCCGAGGCGGGCGTTATGAGCCGCGCCCAGGCGTGTACCCAACAGCACCGAAGCGCGAAAGATGGAGCATTGAGATGACCGTTCAGGGTGAGCAGCGAATGCTGATCGACGGCCAGCTGGTGCTTGCCGATTCGGGGAAGACGTTCGACAACATCAATCCGGCGACTGAAGAAGTGCTGGGTGAGGTGAGCGACGCTTCCAACGCCGAGATGCAGCGGGCCATCGGCGCAGCTCGCCGCGCATTCGACGAGACGACCTGGTCGACTGATCGGGCGTTTCGCAAGCACTGTCTCGAGCAACTGCAAGCGGCGTTGGACGGCGAGCGTGAGGCGTTGCGTGAAGAGCTGATCGCCGAGGTCGGTTGTCCGCGGATGATCACGTTTGGACCACAGCTCGACGGCCCGCTCGACACGGCCCTGAAATGGCCGATCGGGCACATCGACGACTTTGCCTGGTCGGTCGATCAGCCGGACGTGTTGGATCAGTTGGGCCGCGCCAATGCACGTCGGGTCGTCCGCGAGCCCGTCGGCGTCGTTGGTGCGATCACTCCGTGGAACTTCCCGTTCGAGGTGGTGATGAACAAGGTCGGCCAAGCGTTGGCCACCGGAAACACGATGGTGCTCAAGCCGGCGCCCGACACGCCATGGAACGCGACGCGGTTGGGGCGTCTGGTTGCCGAGCAGACCGATATCCCGGCTGGAGTGCTGAATGTGGTCACGTCTTCGGATCACCTGGTGGGGGAGGAGCTGACCCTGTCGCCGCAGGTCGACCTGATCTCGTTCACCGGCTCAACGGTCGTCGGCAAACGGATCATGGAGAAGGGCGCGTCGACGCTCAAGCGTTTGTTCCTCGAACTCGGAGGCAAGTCGGCCACGATCGTGCTCGAAGACGCCGATTTCGGGTTGGCGACGATGATGGGGATGTCGGTGTGTTTCCACGGCGGTCAGGGCTGTGCGATCCAGACCCGATTCCTGTTGCCTCGTTCGCGTTACGCCGAAGGCGTCGAGATGCTCAAGGGAGTCCTGGCCAACGTGCCCTACGGTGACCCGCAGCGCGCCGACGTGCTGATGGGTCCGCTGGTGTCGGAGAAACAGCGCGGCCGGGTGCTCGGCTACATCCGAAAAGGTATCGACGAAGGGGCGACTTTGGCCCTTGGCGGCGGACGCCCCGCGCAGCACGACAAGGGCTGGTATGTCGAGCCGACGATGTTCACCGATGTCGACAACTCGATGACCATCGCCCAGGAAGAGATCTTCGGCCCGGTGCTCGTGGTGATTCCTTACGACGACGACGATGACGCGGTGCGGATTGCCAATGACAGCGCGTACGGGCTGAGTGGTGGGGTGTTCGGCTCGCCGGAACGGGCGATGAGTGTCGCTGCGCGGATCCGCACGGGTTCGATGGTCATCAATGGTGGGATGCCGATGGGCCCGGACATGCCGTTCGGCGGCTACAAGGACAGCGGCGTCGGCCGGCAGAACGGCAGCTGGGGTTTCGAGCAGTACCTCGAAGTCAAGGCCATGGCTTGGCCGAAACCCTGAGCCGGTCGGTGGTCCGCGATATGCAAGCGATGCATCAGAAGGAGAGCGTCATGGACTTGAACGACATGGTGTTGGTGAGCATTGACGATCACTCGATCGAGCCGCCCGACATGTACGACAATCACGTGCCGGCCAAGTTCCGTGACCTGGCTCCCAAGATCGTCCGCAATGCTCACGGGGCCGACGAGTGGACGTTCCAGGGCAAGGGGACGACGACGCCGTTCGGGATGGCGGCGACCGTTGGTTGGCCGCGTGAGGAATGGGGGTTCAGCCCAGGAGCGTTCAGTGAGCTTCGTCCCGGATTGTTTCGACGTGCATGAGCGGGTTCGCGACATGAACGTCAACGGGGTGCTTGCCTCGATGTGTTTCCCGACGATGGCCGGGTTCAACGCTCGCACCTTCACCGAGGTCGCCGACAAAGAGGTCTCGTTGGTCATGTTGCGGGCCTACAACGACTGGCACATCGACGAATGGTGCGCCGCGTATCCGGGCCGGTTCATTCCGCTGGGCATCGTCCCGATGTGGGACATCGACCTTGCCGTCGCCGAGGTGCATCGGATTGCGGCCAAAGGCTGCCGGTCGATCAGCTTTCTCGAAGCGCCGCACTCGCAGGGCTTCCCCAGCTTTCTGTCGGGGCATTGGGACCCGATGCTCGAGGCACTCGTCGACCACAACATGGTGCTCAGCCTGCACATCGGCGGTGCGCAGGGCCTGATCGGGCTCGCCCCCGAGGCGCCGATCGATCATCACATCGTCATCCCGTCGCAGATCACGATGCTCACCGCCCAGGACCTGCTCTTCGGGCCGACCTTGCGCAAGTTCCCCGGGCTGCGGGTGGCGTTGTCCGAGGGCGGCATCGGCTGGATCCCGTTCTACCTCGACCGCGTCGACCGTCATTTCCAGAACCAGTCGTGGATCGGCAACAGCTTCGGCGAGGGCAAACTGCCGTCCGACGTGTTCCGCGAGCACGTCCTTGCCTGCTACATCACCGATCCGTCGGGGTTGAAGCTGCGAAACGAGATCGGTATCGACACGATCGCCTGGGAGTGCGACTACCCGCACACCGACACCACCTGGCCAGAGTCCCCGGAGTTCGCCTGGCGCGAGTTCCAGGACGCCGGATGCACCGACGCCGAGATCGACAAGATCACCTGGGCCAACGCCTGCCGGTTCTTCGACTGGGACCCGTTCGTCCACACACCCGCGAGCAGGCGACGGTCGGCGCGCTTCGAGCCCTGGCCACCGATGTGGACACGACCCGCATGTCGAAGGCCGAATGGCGCACCCGCAACGAGGCCGCCGGCATCGGCCTCGTCTGAGACTTCTGCCGCCCCACGTCGGTGGCCGTCGGGGCCGTCCCGGTTCAGAGATCCGGTACGGGCGGTAGTCGGCGCGTGGTGATCAGTTGCTGGCCGAGTTCCTTGGTGAGCAATCGGGCTGAGCCATAGCACTCGTCGAGGACGAGGATGCGACGGAAGTAGTGGTGGAATTCGTGTTCGAGCGTGAAGCCGATGCCGGCGAGAACTTGCTGGCTGTGACGGGCAGCGGTGCGTGCCGCCTTGCCCGCCAGGGCCTTGGACATCGCCGCGGCGACGCCCGAATTCTCCTCCCAGGCGGTACCGAGCATTGCTTCGGCGCCTTCGATGGCGACGAGGACTTCGGCGAGGCGGTGGCGAACGGCCTGGAACGAGGCGATCGGAACACCGAATTGGATTCGTTCCAGCGCGTGCTGGCGGGCCATGTCGAGCATCGCTCGTGAGGCACCGAGGAGCTCGTGGCTGAGCGCCAGTTGGGCGCGGCGCACCGCTGCAGGCCAGTCCACTGCGGTCTGGTCAGTGACGGCGGCGTCTCCGGAGACGTCGACGAATCCGAGCGACGGGTCGAGGCCATCGACGGCCCGCAGCGTCAGTTCGCTGGTGTCGACGGTGACGGCCGCGTAGTCGTCGGATCCGGCCTTAGTGGCGATGACCGTGCTCGAGGCGGCGCCCGCTCCCGCAACGGTCGCCACACCACCCACGGTGACACGGCCGTGTGCGAGCAGCCCGGGGGCGCGTGATGTACCGATCGGCGGGTGGACGAGGTGGCCGCTGAGATCGAGGCCGAGGGCGTCGAGTAGTGCGCCGGAGAGGGCCGAGGACGTGGCGTTCGCCCGCCCCTGGAGATCGAAGAGGATCGATACGGCCGACTGGGCGTCGATGCCGAGCGCATCGCTCCAGCCGAGTTCATCGAGCGCAGCATCGAGCGCGGAGCCGGTGTGGCTGCTCGTCGCGTGCTCGAGGCTGCGGGTGAACATGTCGAGATCGTCGCGGTCCATCAGCGGTCACTTCCGAGGTCGAGCAGGCGGCGGGCGATGATGTTGCGTTGGATCTCGGAGCTTCCTCCATAGATCGTCGCCGCCCGTGAGTAGAGGAACTCGTTTCGCCAACGTCCGCTCCCAGGATCGTCCCCGGTGATGATCCGCTCGGCGAGTACCTCCTCGGCAAGGTCGAACACGGCCTGTTCGGCCGTCGCCAGCAGCACCTTGTCGAGGGAGGTTTCGGCGCCGAGTTTCTCGCCGGCATCAAACCGGTATTGCGTCGAGCGCGACCTTGCCCGGAACGCGTAGAGCTGCATCGTGACCTCGCCGAGCCGCGAAGGGTCGAGAGACTCGACGGAGCCCTCGTCGAGGACTTCCTGGAGTCGGGCCCGGAGATAGGCCGCACGGTGCCACAGTGCCGTGCTGCGTTCGTAGGGAAGGAGATCCATGGCCACTGCCCAGCCCTGGCCCTCGGCGCCAAGGGTGCGGTCGAACGGCACGAGGACGTCGTCGAAGAACACCTCGGTGAACTCCGCGGTGCCGTGCATCGACTCGATCGGGCGGACGGTGATACCCGGGGAGTCCATGTCGACGAACAGCGCGGTGATGCCGCGATGGGCCGATTCGACGGTGCCCGAGCGGGTCAGCAGCACGCAGCGCTGGGCGTAGTTGGCCAGACTGGTCCAGACCTTTTGTCCGTTTACCAGCCATCCATCGTCGGTGCGCGTCGAGCGGCACGAGAGCGAGGCGAGATTGCTCCCGGTGCCCGGCTCGGAGAAGCCCTGACACCACATCTCGTCGCCGCGTAGGAGGCGGGGGACCATCGTTGCTGCCAGCTCTGGCGCGGCGAAGTCGATCATCGTCGGAGCGAGGACCTCGTGGAACGAGGCAAACCCCGCCTCCACGAGATCGCGGGCGTTCAATTCTTCTCCGAGGCAGGCTCGCAGCAGCGGGGAACCTCCGAGACCGCCGACTCGTTCGGGCCAGCCCCAGCGCATCCAATCGGCGTCGAATGCCAGGCGCATCACCTTGCGGTTCTGGGCGACCTGCTCATCGAGCGTGCCCGCGCCTGGGAACGATGGGGCCAGTTCCGTGGCATGTGCATCCAGCCAGCGGGTGAAGCCAATTCTGAATTCGGAGACGTCCATTAGGCCGGTCCTCGATCGTGGAGTGGTGCGCAGCGGCCAGCGGGCCGATCCGCCGGAAGTGTATCCAATTTCGACGTCGACATCGATTCACAGTTGTCCGGCGAGGCCAACTTCGGCGAAGATGATCATGTGCCGAGCATCGCCGACGATCACGCCGAGATTCGCAATCTGTTGGCGAGGTACTGCGTCTACCTCGACCTCGACGATGCCGATGGCTGGATCGGACTGTTCACCCCAGACGCGGTGTATCAGGTGTACGGCCGGGAGTTCGTCGGGCACGATGGATTGCGGGCGATCACGACCGGCGCGCCCGGTGGGTTTCACCTCGGGGGACCGGTCGTCATCGACCTCGAGGGGGACGTTGCCCGAACGACTCGCAACCTGCTGTTCGTCGAACGCGCTACGGGCGCAGCACGCCACGCGGTCTATGACGACACCCTCGTGCGAACCTCGCAGGGTTGGCGCATCGAACGGTGCCGGTGCCGATTTCACACCGCTGATGGATTGGCCGAACGCCCACCCAAGCCGACTGGTGTAAATTGATTTCGGGGTCGATATTGAATAACCTGACGTGGTGACACGGGAGGACCGAACGATGACCGGCCGCAACTGGACCCTTGACTTCGACAATCACCTGTCCGAAGTAGGCGTCCACACGTCTGCGCAACACAGCGCGGGCGCAGTCCTCGGCGCACAGCTCTGAATCGCCCCGGTATGGCACTTCACGGCGTTGGAGCGATCGTCGACACGATGATCGGCTTCCCGAGCGACCCGAAGCAGATGTACGCGGCCATGCGCCGCCAACTGCTGCGTGACGCCGAATCGCGGGAGTCGTTCGTGATGCCCGCCGCCTACATGTTCCACGATGTTCCCGAACATGATCTCGACGCGGGAGCCGATCCGGTGGCGATCACCCTCACCGAAATGGATCGCTTCGGTATCGAGGTCGGACTGGTCAGCCTCAGCGGAGCGCGCGACGCCTGCGAGCGGGCCTTGACGGAGCATCCGGACCGATTCGTCGCCTCGCTCTCGATCGATCCGAACCGGGGGATGGAGGGAATCCGCGAGTTGGTCAGCGTCCATGAGCGGTGGGGGCTGCGGGCGGTTTCGGTGTTTCCCCACGGCAACTCGCCGCAGATCGCCATCGACGCTCCGCTGATGTACCCGATCTACGCCAAGTGCGTGGAGCTTGGCCTGCCCGTGTTCATCAGTGTCGGCATCGCCGGCCCTCGGGTGCCCTCGAAATGCCAGCACGTCGAACTTCTCGACCAGGTCATGTACGACTTCCCCGACCTCGTGGTCGTGATGCGTCATGGCGGCGAGCCGTGGGTCGACCTGGCGGTCAAGCTGATGCTCAAGTGGCCGAACCTGTGCTACTCGACCTCGGCCTACTCGCCGCGCTACTACCCGAAGGCGATCATCGATTACGCCAACACCCGCGGAGCCGAGCGGATCCTCTATGGCGGCTACTTCCCCATGGGACTCACCCTCGACAGGATCGTCGAAGAACTCGCCGACGTGCCCCTGCGCGACGAGGTCTGGCCGGCGTTCCTTTCCGACAACGCCCGTCGAATCCTCGGTATCGGAGCCAGCAGATGACGACCACGACCCCGGCGTCGTTCGAAACGAACGATCGCCAACTGTTCCGTGACGAACTCAAGTCATGGTTTGCTTCCAACGCCCCGGCCAAAGGCGCGACGGATGACTTCTCCGCGGCGCACATCGTGACCGCCGCCTCGATCGAGGAGTACGAAGCGCGGGAACACGCAGCGATGGACATCACTCGGCGATGGCAGCGGCGGTTGTTCGACGCCGGGCTCGCTGGGCGCAGTTGGCCGGTCGAGTATGGCGGAGGCGGCAAGCCGCACTGGCAGGACGAGGCGGTAGTCGAGGAGCAGTCGCAGTGGGGGGTGTCGACCAAGATGCTGTCGATCGCCCTCGAGATGCTGCCGCCGGTGTTGTTCGCTCATGGAACGCACGAGCAGCGGCTGGAACATCTGCCGAAGGTGATCCGCGGAGAGGAGAGCTGGTGCCAGTTGTTGTCCGAGCCCGATGCCGGCTCCGACCTCGGCAGCGTCACAACACTGGCGACCCCCGTCGAAGGTGGATGGTCGGTCACGGGACAGAAGGTGTGGACGTCTGGTGCCGGAAGTAGCGATTTCGCCTTGCTGATTGCCCGCTCGGATCGAAACGTCCCGGGACGCGCCGGGCTGTCGTGCTTCGCTCTCGAGATGTCCCAACCCGGAGTCGAGGTGCGCCCTCTGCGGCAGATGTCGGGGGCCTACCACTTCAACGAGGTGTTCATCGATGAGGCGTACGTTCCGGAATCAGGCCTGATCGGGCAGCTCGGTGGAGGCATGGCCGTGCTGCGCACGATGCTCAGCAGCGAGCGCAAGGCGATCGGTGGGGGCACCAGCGCCCGTTCCGCCGGACAACTCGTGGCTCTCGCCCAGCAGATCGGTCGCAACCTCGACCCCGTCGACCGGCAACGCCTTGCCGAGACCGTCGCCCGGGAACGTCTGCTCGACCTCCTCGTCAGCAGGATCGCGTCGGGTGCCTCGGTCCCGTCCGCCGGGTCGGTGGTCAAGCTGCTCTACTCCGAGCACGCCAGGCTGACCGCCGATGTGGCGATGTCGCTGCTCGGATCCCTCGGCGCCATCACCGACGGCATCGCCGAGCCATGGCTCGAACGACTGCTGTTCGCCCCAGGTCTACGGCTCGGCGGGGGCACCGACGAGATTCAGCGCAACACCATCGGCGAACAAGGCCTGGGGCTCCCGCGCGAGCCCCGCTGACGCTGGCGCGCAGCGACGATCACGGGCGCTCCGCGCAGATCTTGAGATCGCCTTGTGCGACCAAGGTCCCAGCCGCTGCGACAACTTCGCTTGCCGTGGCGCCGCCCGATGGTCATCATCGTTCCGGCCAATCGCCTGACGCTCTATTCGGCAGAGCGCAACCCGATGGCGTTGGCCCACAGCTTGGTCAACTGCTCGGCGGCGGTGTCGAAGTCGTAGGTGCCCCAGTCCTCGACGAGCCACAGTTCGGCAAATCGGGCGATCATCGAGCCAAGGGCCACGGCCGCAATCGCCGGGTCGATCGTTGGATCGGCCGCGCCCTGATTCTGGAGGCGGCGGAGGGCTCGCTCGGATCGCTCAGCGAAGTGCTTTTGCCGATTCATTCGCGCTTCGTTCACGAATGAGTCGTACCTCGAAACTTCCTCGATGACGCCCATGATCTTTCCGTTGTCCCGGTACCGCTGCAGATAACGGCGGTTCGCCCGCAGGATCTTCTCGTACTCCGTGAGATCTCCCGCGGTGGCCTCTTCGGGAGCGGTGAGCCGGGCCTCCTGCTCCTCGGCAACCTCTCGAAAGATCTGTTCCTTTGAATCGAAGTAGTGGTAAAAGGAGCCATGGGAAAGTCCGGCACGGTCAGCGATGTCGGAGATTCGGGCCTCGAGGAAACCGGCCTCTTCGAACACGGCCTTCCCGGATTCGATCAACCGGGCGCGGGTGAGGGCGCCCTTGCGTGACCGGGGTACGGCCGGTGACTGTTCCGTTGGGGGTACGGTGTCCGACACGGGTGATCCTCATCTCGTCACATTGATATCGACGTCAGTATAGGTTCACGGAGATGCGCAGCGCGTGAATGCCGGTGGCCGGTATGGACTAATGTCGCAGGGGTGTGTCGAGCTGAGTCCGAAGGTCTCTCCGGATCGCTGTGTACTCAGGGAGTCGAGTGGCGCTCTGCGCCAGTGAATCCCGGGTGGGCGCCAGACGTCCGCAGCCACCGTCCGAGTTGATGGGTCAGTTCGGCCGAGGTCCCGAGGAGCCCGTCGAGGGCCAGGACCCTGCTGTGGAGGTGGTGGTGGTCGTGCTCGGCGGTGAAGCCGATGCCACCGAGTACCTGCAAGGTGCGCTCACAGACGCGGCGGCCGTTGCGGCCGGCGAGCGCCTTGACGACCTCGCCGTACATCGGTGGTGCGGCGTCATCGAGCCGGATCGCCGACATGAGTGCCGCGTCAACGGCGACGCACTCGGTGTGCGCCCACGCGAGGAGATGACGAATCGCCTGGAACGTGCCGATCGGCTTGCCGAACTGTTGGCGATCGGTGGCGTACTCCGTGGCGAGTTCGACGGCGCGCTCCGCCGCGCCGAGGATCTCCGCGGAGATTGCCAGCCGACCGAGGAAAATGCTGCGTTGGCGCGCCGGTGCGGCGAGATCTTCCGGAATCGTGACTCGCGGTGCAGTCGAGTCGGCCTGTACTGCGTGGAGTGTCAGGCGCCCGGGGATGGCGATCGGGCGCAGTTCGGCGTCGGCCAGCTCGACGACGTCGGTGCCGTGCCCCGGTCGGTCGATGAGCACGACACCACCGGTGACATGGCCGACGATCACATGGACTGGCCCATCGACGGTCTGGCGGCCGATCGCCGCGATCGCCTGGCCGGCGCCCAAGCCGGTGTGCTCCAGAAATGGCTGGGCAATCAGGCCACCGAGTGCGACGGACGATGCGAGGGCGCCTCCCTGAGCTCTGAAGAAGGCAAGGACGGCGGAGCGCATCTCGTAGTCGTCGAGGTGTTCGAGCAGGTGCCACCACCCGAGAGATTCGAGCGCCTCGGCGGCGCCAGAAGCGGTGATGGCTTGCTGGGAGAGGGTCAAGAACTGGTCGTCGGGGTCAGCGATCGCCGAGCTCATGGCAACCGGAGGATCTGCTTGGCGATGGTCTCGAGCTGCATCTGCTGGGAGCCTCCGTAGACGGTCACGATCCTGGAGAACAAGTACTCCTGACGGCGGACGGCGACCTCGTCGGTCTGGATGCCGATCGTGAGGTCCGGGTCGTTGGCCTGGATCCAGTCCTGCACAGCCTGCTCGGCGGCGCACAACAGCAGCTTGGTGAAGGCTGACTTCGGCCCCAGTGGTGTGTGTACCGCCTCGGCCCGGAGCCCGGCATGGCTGGTCGCCGTGACCGCGGCGAGATCGAGAAGAGCGTTGCCGAGTGCGACGTCGCTGTGCGGGCCGCCGGTGTGCACCCGATCGAGGAGGTGCTGGTAGTGAAAGCAATGCCGGAACCAGGCGAAGGTGCCGCGTTCGTGGCCGAGGATGTGCATGGCGATCTTCCAGCCGTCACCGACATTGCCGACGATCCGATCGGCACCGACGAAGACATCGTCGAAGAACACCTGGGCGAGTTCATCGGTGCCGTTGGCCTGATCGATCGGGCGCACCTCGACGCCGGGAGCTCGCAGATCGACGATGAAGGCGGTGAGCCCTCGATGTCGTGACTCGGGCTCGCCGGTCCGGGCGAGCACGAGGCACCAGGTGGCATATGCCGGCCCAGCTGGTCCAGATCTTGCTTCCGTTGATCAGGTACCCATCGCCGTCTGGCACGGCGGTGGTTCGCATGCTGGCGAGGTCGGAACCGGCTTCTGGCTCGGAGAAGCCCTGCGCCCAGAGCTCCCGTCCGGCGAGGAATTCGGGCATCGCCTGGGCGATGAATGGCCGCAGGAGCGAAGGCCACCAGGGTCGGCGCCAGGATCTCGAGGTGTTCGAACAGGGCCATGCCCGGGACGCCGTGTCGGCTGAGCGCCTCCCACATTGCACCTCGATGGAGGATCGATCCTCCGAGGCCGCCCACCTCGACGGGCCAGCCGTATCGCGACCATCCCTCGTCGGTGAGCGCCGCCATCAGGGCACACATCGACGTCGACCCGCTTGGCGAAATCCGGTGTCGGTGTCGAGCTGATCGCCAGGCAGGCGGGGTCAGTGGCGAGCCACGATTCGAAGGCGGCTGCGAACGCGTCGGCGTCGAGCAACGGGTCGACCTTCTCGTTCGCATTTGGTGACATCGACGTCAATATAAAATCATTTGAGTCTCGCGATGCAACGTTGCAGCGCCTGGGAGGCACGAAATGAACGGAATCAGCAGTCGAGGACCGCACGACGAGCTTCAGATCGAGGCGCTGGGTGGCGTTCGAGTCGTCACCCTCAACCGCCCGGAGGCGTTGAACGCTGCCGACGAACACCTCCACGGTGAACTCAGCCCGAATCTGGACCGAGTTGGCCGCCGACGAGGACGTCCGTGCCGTCGTCATCACCGGATCGGGCAGTGCCTTCTCGGCCGGTGGCGACCTGCAATTGCTCCGTCGAATGACGGAGGAGCCCGTACTGCGCAGCGCGATCATGGTCGAGGCAGTCGGAGATCGTTCGCGGGATGACGTCGCTGCGAGTCCCGATCGTCGCCGCGATCAACGGCCCGGCAGTCGGGCTCGGCTGCAGCCTTGCCTCGATGAGCGACCTCGTACTCATCGAGGAGCAGGCGTATTTCGCCGACCCGCACGTCGCCCTCGGGCTCGTCGCCGCCGACGGGGGAGCGCTGACGTGGCCGTTGCTGACCAGCTTGCTGCGAGCGAAGGAGTACATCCTGCTCGGCCGCCGACTCCCCGCGGCAGACGCGGTGGCCATCGGGATCGCCAATCGGGTCGTGCCTCAGGGCACCTCGCGAGCCGAGGCGATCGAACTCGCCGAGCAACTTGCGGCGATGCCCCCACAGGCACTGCAGGAGACCAAGGCCTTGCTCAACCACGCCCTGCGGGCCTCGGTCGATGCCGTATTGGCCCGCGCCCTTGACGTCGAAACGGCGTCGTTCGACGAGCCGGCGTTTCGTGCCAACCTCGCCCGGATGCTCGATCGCGCCTCGCGCTAGTTCAGGTGTCGGAGCGCAGGAGGAGCACTCCTGACGGGGTGCCGCCTCCGCTGGTGACGATGGCGGTGCGTGCCTCGTTGACCTGGCGTTCGCCGGCTTCGTGGCGGAGCTGGAGGATCGCCTCGTAGAGGAAGCCGAAGCCGTGGGTGCGTCCTTCGGACAGTTGGCCGCCGTGGGGGTTGACGGGCAGGCTGCCGTGGGGTCCGATCCGCCGTCCTTCGTCGAGCCAGTCCTTGGCTTCGCCGAAGCGGCAGAATCCGAGGCCTTCGAGCCAGGAGATGGCGTTGAAGGTGAACCCGTCGTAGAGAAGGGCGAGGTCGATGTCGTCGGGGCGCATGTCGGTGCGCGACCAGAGGTGTGCGGCCTGGCCGAGTACCTGTGGCTCATGGGTGAGCGTGCCCTGATCCCACGAGACGCGCTCCAGGATCTGGGTGCCGACGGCCTCGACCCGCACTGCTGGCTTGGGGAGATCGTCGGCGACGTCGGCAGCGGAGACGATCACGGCGATCGAGGCGTCGCAGGGCACGTCGCAGTCGTACAGCCCGAACGGGGTGGTGACCATCCGGGCTGAGAGGTAGTCGTCCATCGTCATCGGATCGCGATAGATCGCCAAAGGATTGCGTGCCGCGTTTGCTCGGCCGTTGAGAGCGATCCATCCGAGCATCTCGCGGGTGGCGCCGTATCGGTGCAGGTACTGGTTGGCGTTCATCCCGATCCAGTTCGCCGCCGACAGCGGCGCCGAACGGCAGTCGCCATTCCGGCATCGTTCCCATCACCCGTCCGCCACCGCCGCTGCGAATGCGAAGCGCCGCGTAGGTCGATTCCCACACGGTGCGAAAACACAGGACGTGGCGGCAGAGTCCGGACGACACGGCGAGCATCGCCGCGATGAGGGAGCCTCCCGGCCCGGGGAGCTCGCCGCCACCGTTGATCCAGGTGGGGTGGAGTCGCAGTGCTTCTTCGACTGCGGTCACGCCGCCTTCGCTCATTCCCAGTCCCATCGTGCCTGGGTAGGTCGAGAGGCCGTCGATGTCGTCGAGGGTGAGTCCGGCGTCGGCGACGGCGGCCAGGCAGGCGTCGATCGTGAGTGAGAGTGGATCGACCATCAATCGTCGGCCGATCGCCGAGCGGCCGATTCCGGACAGGACGACTTCGTCTTCGAACCGGTCGTCGGTCGGTGCTCGGCGCGGGGCGGGAAGGTTGGGTTCGCCGATCCGGTCGACGGGGTTTGTTTCGCCGGTCGGTTCGAACAGCGGGATCCACACGTCGTCGTGTTGCTCGAAGCGAACTCGTACGACTTGTCCGATGTGTACCGAGTCGGGATCACATCCGACGACGTTGGTGGTCAAGCGGACCGACGGATCCTCACGCAAGGCGACGACGGCGACGACATATGGCGGCTCGAAACCGGGCAGCCACTGATGATGGTTGATCGTGAAACCAGCAACGGTGGCTTCTCCGGATACGACCGTCGGCTGGGAGTTCCGGCTTCGGCATGACGGGCAGATCGGCACCGGTGGGTGGACGATTGTCGAACAGTCGACGCATGCCTGCACCCGCAACTGGCCATCGGCACCCAATGTCCAGAACCAGCCGCTGGCGGGAGTGAGTTGGGGGAGCGGTCGCATGCGTGATCAGTTCCTCGTGTCGGTCACAGGGCGTTTCGACGGTCACCCGGAACGCCATCGACATTCATCGCCCGCAGCATGGCATCAACGCTGAACGAGGCGAGTAACTGCCCGGCCTCGGCATAGACCCGGCACTCCGAATGGGTCATCCCGTCACCCGCAAAGATGGAGCGGTGCTGGTAGAGCATCCAATCGCTGGCTCGGACCTCTGCGTGAATGGCGAGCGATATGGCATTGACGCCGGTGGAGATCGTGCGGTGTGCCTGGTCGAGCCCGATGCCCTCGTGAGGGCGAAGCGCGGCGGCGAGCGACAGGTAGCCGGTGAGGTGGGTGAGGAGTGCGACGTTCAGTGCTTGGTCGTCCGGAGTCTCTCGGAAACGGATCCAGGCGTCGATCTGGGGTGGGCCGATCGGGGCGGTCGAACTGAGCGCGTATCCGTTGTCGACGATGCGTACGTCGCGGCCGGTGAGTGAGAGGTCGAGGGGTGTCGAGTCGTACGGTCCCGGGACGTCGCCCATCGCCGCGTGATGGCGCACGAGGTCAGGCGCGGTGACGTCGAGAAGGATCGTGCCCACAGCACAGGTCCGACCCGCCTGGGAGATCCGAGGTGCGAGCGCGGTGAACGTGCGCCCGTTGGCGGTCTCGTCGAGGTCGATCTCGACCGGCTCGCGGGTCGTGGCCACCCGGGCGAAGACCATCGATGCGGAGATGGCCCGGCGGTCAGGGGCGTGGCGCCCGGCGGCAACCAGCGTTTGGGCGAGCAATTGGCTGCCCTCCACCACCGGACGCCGCTCGTCGTCGCGGGCCGGGCCCATGTATCTGCCTGGCGCGATCGACGCAACGTCCAACACGGTACACAGATCGGTGAAGTCTCCCCAGGTCGGGAACCGCTTCACCGTCACGTCGGGGGCCTCGGTGCCACCCATGTCGTCGATCAGTTCGACGACGACATCGGGATCGGCGAAGCGAACGAAGCCGGACAATTCACCGTCGCCGGGTTGCCAGAGTCGACCGCTGTCGAGGTGAGGTGCTGCGACGTCGCCGCGGGGAAACCACAGCGTCGCCGGCCCCGCCGTCTGTTCCGTTCGTCTCGTCGCCGTCGACTCGGCGACGATCTGGTCACCCAACCGGGCACGGGCTCGCAATGGCGGGAATGTGATCGGCATGCGGTCCTCCATCGGTCGCCGGAGGAGCGTAGTTGTTCGGCAGCGATTGGTTGGTTTCGACGTCGATATCGACTGGATCGGGCGTCGCCGGCGACGTCGTGCACGACCGTTGCCGGCGTCAGCTGATCGAGGGGACGAGGAATACTTGATTCCGACATCAACATTGATTACGGTCGATACGTTCACGGTCGGACCGGTCGTGGACGTGGGCTGCGCCATCGAGGGGACAATGCAATGAGCGATGATCTAGTGCTGTACGAGGTGGTCGACCGGGTCGGTGTGATCACCCTGAATCGTGCCGATAAGGCGAATGCCCAGAGCCCTCAGATGCTCGACTTGCTCGATGAGCTGTTCATGAGGGCGGCGGCTGACAAAGCCGTGCGGGTCATCGTGTTGCAGGCCAACGGCAAGCATTTTTCGTCCGGCCACGACATCTCCGGATCGAGCGACTCGTCGTCAGCGCCTGTCGAGCCTCCCGTCGATTTCAAGACCGGTGGCTTGGAGGCGATCTACGAGTGGGAGACCAAGCGCTACATCGGTTACGCCCGGAAGTGGCGTGACATTCGCAAGCCGACGATCGCTGCCGTGCAGGGGCAGTGCATCGCTGGTGGGCTGTTGCTGTGCTGGCCGTGCGATCTGATCATCGCCGCCGACAACGCCAAGTTCTCCGATCCGGTCGTGCGTATGGGGATCGGCGGGGTGGAGTACCACGGGCACACGTGGGAGGTCGGGGTTCGCAAGGCCAAGGAGTGGTTGTTCACCGCCAAGATCTTCACCGCTGAGGAAGCTGAGCGTTACGGCATGGTCAACCGGGTCGTGCCGCTTGACGAGTTGCGGGCGGCAACGATGGAGCTGGCCCACCAGATCTCCCAGATGCATCCGTTCGCGTTGGCCCAGGCCAAGCGTGCGGTCAATCAGACTCAGGATGTCCAGGGTTTCTATGCCGCTGTGCAGTCGGCGTTCGACATCCACCAGACGGGGCACGGCAACGCTCTGGCCGTCAACGGCTACCCGATCCTGGTCAACCTCGATCAGATGAAGCAAGCGATCAAGGAAAGTTGAGCCCGTTTCTCGCCGTCACTCGGCGACGACGATGACGCTGGCCGAGTTGTTGGACGACGCGCTTCGCCGGGCCCCGCTCGCCGTGGCTTTGCGCCTCGATGAGTCCTTCTTGGACCTACGCCGGCTCCAGATCGCGTGCTCCCTCGTGAGATCAGGGACACATATCGGGCCGTCCGGCGATCGGATCACCAGTGAAACAAAGTGACATGGACATCGCACGAGTGATCGCCGAGCGAGACATCGCCCGGCTGCTCGCCGAGTACTGCCGGCTGTGTGACGACGGCGAGTTCGACGCCCTGATCGAACGATTCACGGAGGACGGCGAGTTCGAGTTTGCCGGTCGGGTGGTACGGGGCCGTGCCGATCTGCGGGCATGGTTCGCCAAGACGCAGAGTCCGCAGCGGCGTGGCAAGCATCTGACGGCCAACGCGATCATCGACGTGGATGCCACTGGTGAACGGGCGGTGGTGGTGTCGGATTACGTCTTTCTCGCTAAGTCCGAGGGACGGCTCGTGCCGGTCCTGACCGGGACGTACCGCGACGAACTCCGTTGCTCCGCCGGCCGTTGGCAGATCTCGCGCCGCGAGGCGTCGGCGATTTAGCGGTCATCGCAGGCATCTGGGCTTCGACGCAGCGACCAGCTCCATCTGGCTCCGGGCCGGCCTATAGTGCAATATTGACGTCGATATTGAAAGTCTGCACAAACACAGAGGTGATCAAGAGTGAGGTACGTCCGTAGCGAAGATCTCGAGTTCTTCCGGGCGACGACAGCTCGGTTCCTGACCGAGTTCGTCCCGCCCGCGACGCTTCGGCGGCTGCGCGACGACCCGACCGGGTTCGACCGCGACTCTTGGTGCCGGGGTGCCGAACTCGGCTGGACATCGCTGCTCGTCGACGAAGCTCACGGCGGCGGCAATATCAGCGGGGACGGTCTCGCCGATTCGACGATCATCGCCTACGAGTTCGGGGCTCACGCCGCTCCGGGTCCGTTCGTCACCCAGAATGTCGTGGCCGCGGCGCTTGGCGATTCCGACGCTCATCCGGATCTGCTCGCTGGGGTACTCGCCGGGACCACATTCGTCGGATGGTGCGACGGTGTCGCCGGCATCGACCAGACATCGGCGTCGGCGGTCGACATCCGCTTCGACAGTGACGAGTTGGTGATCCATGGAATGGTGCGACCGGTCGAATCGGCCTCGGTTGCCGACCGCTTCCTGATCGCCGGTACGTCGTCATCGGGGAGTACCCAGGTCGTCGTGCCCGCTGATGCGGCGGGTGTCGCCGTGTCGCCGATGGCGTCGGTGGATCTGACCCGTCGGTTCTCCGTCGTTCGGTTCGACGGGGTGCGGGTGCCGATCGGCTCGCTGGTCGGCGGTCTTGGCGATGCCGAGACTGCGGTGCGCCGTCAGCGGCGGATCGCCATGGTGCTTGCCGCAGCCGAATCCGTCGGAGCGATGCAGACCGCATTCGACATGACCGTCGAGTGGGCCTTCGATCGCTATTCGTTCGGTCGTCCTCTCGCGTCGTATCAGGCACTGAAGCACCGCTTCGCCGACATGAAGACCTGGCTGGAGGCGAGCCATGCGATCGCCGACGCTGCAGCCGTGGCCCTGTCGTCGGACGCAGCAGATGCCGGGGAGATGGTGCACGCCGCGATGGCGTTCATCGGGAAGTATGGATCGGAGTTGTTGCAGGACTGCGTCCAATTGCACGGTGGCATCGGTGTCACCTACGAGCACGACCTCCATCTGTATCTGCGTCGCCACACGCTCAATCGAGCGCTGTACGGAGGGCCGACGATCCATCATCAACAGATCGCTCACCTGATCCGCGAAGGCGAGGCCGCAGCATGAACAACGCAACCGATTCCGATGTCGAGGACCTCGACAGCTTTCGCCAGCGGGCTCGGGCATGGGTGCCGAACCATCTCGAGTTCGTCGGCCCGACCACGCTGTCACTGCGCAACGAGCGAACCGATGAGCAGGAACTTGCCGCTGTGGCCCGCGAGCGCCAGATCCAGCGGGCGATGTTCGACGGCGGGTTCGCCGGTATCTGTGTCCCCCGCGCCTATGGCGGCCAGGGGCTTACCCCGGCGCATCAACGCGTGTTCAACGAGGAGATGGCCGGCTACGAGTACCCGACCAGGTTCCAGGCGCCGACGATGTCGCCGTGCCTGGCAGTGCTGCTCGACTTCGGAACCGAGGCGCAGAAGATGCGGCATATTCCAGCGATCCTCAAGGGCGAGGAGTTGTGGATGCAGTTTCTCTCCGAGCCGAGCGGTGGATCCGATGTCGCCGGAGCGCTGATGTCTGCTGTGCGCGACGGCGAGGAGTGGATCCTCAACGGATCGAAGATCTGGACCACCGGTGCATGGTGGTCGGACTGGGGCCTGTGCCTGGCTCGGACAAATTGGGACGTGGCCAAGCACCGCGGGCTGACGGTGTTCATCCTGCCGCTCCGCCAACCGGGGATCGAGGTCCACCGCATCGAGATGCTCAACGGGAACCGGGAGTTCTGCCAGGAATTCCTGACCGATGTGCGGGTCCCGGATTCCGACCGGATTGGCGACGTCGACGATGGGTGGACCGTCGGCACGCGATGGATGTTTCACGAGCGGACATTCCACAGTTCACCCCTGGCGACGATCCCCGTCGGAAGTGGCGCTGGCGCGGGGAGTGCATCGCCGACCGAGGTAGCCCGGCTGGCTGGGCGCGCCGATGATCCGGTCGCCTGGGATCTGATCGGTGAGTCGCAGACACTCACCCTCGCTCGCCATGCGCTGCAGGGACGGCTCAGTGAAGGGATGCGATCGGGAGCGTTGTCCGACCAGGCATCCGCCATCGGTCGTATGTTCGTCAGCATGGTGATGACTCGCACCACCACGATCCGGTTCGACTTGGCGGGCACGATGGGTGGCACCTGGACCGAGGGCGACGGCGAACTGGCGGACCTCGGCTCGGACTTTCTGATGCGCCAAGCCGGCAGCATCGGGGGCGGCACGACCGAGATGGCCCGCAACGTCGTCAGTGAACGGGTGCTCGGTATGCCCCGGGAACTCAGCCTCGACCGCAACGTCGCCTTCCGCGACGTCCAGCGCGGACCGACCTCGCGCAGTTGATCGTGCCGCCGCCCGCTCGTGGCGAGCGGGCGGACGACGAAGCGCGACCTATGTCGCAGGCGTGTCACCGAGCCGCGGCGGCGCGACGGCGAAGATCATCTTTTTGGACCTTGCCAGTGGCGTTGAGCGGCAGTTCGTCGACGAACTCGACCCGCCGGGGCGCCTTGTAGTTGGCCATCTGCTCGCGGCCCCACGCTGCGATGTCGCCCGGAGTGACCGAGGAGTCGGCGCTCACCACGACGAACGCCATACCGACCTCGCCGAGTCGTTCGTCCGGGATCCCGATGACTGCCGCCTGCTGGACGTCCGGGTGGCGTAGGAGAATGTTCTCGATCTCCGCTGGGTAGGCGTTGAAGCCGCCGACGATGAACATGTCCTTCGAGCGCCCGACGATGCGCAGGTTGCCCGCATCGTCGAGCGTGCCGAGATCACCGGTCGACAGCCAGCCATCTGCTGTCAACACTTCGGAGGTGGCCTCGACGTCGTCGAGGTAGCACGACATGATCGTCGGGCTCCGCAGCAATAACGCGCCGGCATCGCCTGACATCACGTCCTGGCCGTCGGCACCGACGATGCGCAGTTCGAAACCGGGGCGGGGCCGACCGACGGTTGTGGCGATCGTTTCGGCGTCGTCGCCGATCATTGTCGCCGTCGCCGTGCCGGCCTCGGTCAGCCCGTATCCGGTGATCACCGTCGAGAACGGCAGCTCTTCCATCACCCTACGGATCAGCGTCACGGGGATATCGGCGGCCCCGGTGACGGCGACCCGAAGGCTGGACAAGTCATGGCCCGTT
This sequence comes from Ilumatobacteraceae bacterium, assembly GCA_963820085.1. Lineage (GTDB taxonomy): Bacteria > Actinomycetota > Acidimicrobiia > Acidimicrobiales > Ilumatobacteraceae > Ilumatobacter_A. The sequence continues at coordinate 98,362 of CAWFYU010000005.1, forward strand.
CGTGGGTGATCGAGGATGGCTTGGTAGATCGTCGGAGCTCCGGGAAGCACGCTGACCCGCTCCTGCTCGACGCGATGAAGCGCTCGCTCAATGTCGAACGTCGGCTCCGGGAGCATCGTCGCCCCGGCCGCGAGGCAGGCCACGATGCCCGCCTTCAACCCGAACATGTGGAAGAACGGATTGATCATCAGGTACCGGTCGTTCTCGCCGAGGCCGGTCATCGCTACCCAGTCGGACCCGACCTGCACCGTGCTGCGATGAGTCTGGACCACGCCTTTGGGGACGCCGGTCGTGCCGGAGGTGAACATGAGGTCGGCGACATCACCATCGGAGACGTCGAGGCTTGCCCGCTCCGCGGTCGCGATCGACGACGCCGAGACTGATGAGGTGAACTCGTGCCATGGGATCGTCCCGACCACTGCGGGTCCGTGGGCGGCAACGATCGTGTCGAGGTACGGCAGTTCGACGCTAGAACGCCGCAGGGTCTCGACATAGTCAGTGCCGAGGAAGTCAGTCACGGTGACCAGCGCCCGAACCCGGGCACGGGCGAGGATCTCGGCGGCTTCGACGCCCTTATATCTCGTGTTGATCGGCACGAGCGCCGCCCCGGCGCTGACCAATCCGAGGTAGGAGATGATCCACCCGGCGCTGTTCGGCGCCCAGATTGCGACTCGGTCGCCGGCCGTGACGCCGGCGTCGAGGAGCCCGGCTGAGAATCGGACCGCGGCCTGGCGGAGCTCGGTGAAGCTGAGCCTGGCCTCGCCGTCGACGATCGCTGTCCGGTCCCCGAACCGTTGCACCGCGGAGGTCAGTAGCTGTGGGACGGTCGACGGAGAAGCGGCCGTCGGCGGCCGTGGACTCGCAGTTTCAGACACGTCGGCTCCATTCATCAACTTTGACGTCGATATTAGATCGAACTACGGTCAGGCGCGCAATGGTCGTCGCCTCGGCCGACGCGGGCCCGCTGCGTGGCCGGAGACAAGGAGTGGTCAGATGGAGTTCATCGGTAGATCGGCAATCGTGACCGGTGCTGCCGGCGGATTGGGAGCGGCGACCGCTCGCCGTCTCGCTGAACTCGGCTCCGGCGTGGTCATCTTCGATCGTGACGCCGACGGAGCCTCTGCGCTGGCACGGGAGTTGGGTCCGCAAGCGGTCGCGGTTGGTGGTGATGTCACCGATGACGACGACGTGCAGGCAGCCATCGATGCGGCCCAAACAATCGGCACCTTGTCGATCGTCGTCAATGTCGCCGGCGGAGGTGTGCGTGCAGCTGGTCGCACCGTGGCTCGCGATGGCACTCCGCACGACAAAGAGGCGTTCATCGCCACGATGGTGATGAACGCCGTGGGAACCTTCAACGTGACACGGCTGGCCGCGTCCGCGATTGCCGCCAACGAGCCGAACGAGGATGGCCAGCGGGGAGTGGTGGTCAACACAGGATCGTTGGCTGGGATCGAGGGGCAGGCCGGCCAGCTCGCCTATGGGGCAGCGAAGGCTGCCATTCTCGGGATGACTCTGCCGTTGGCCCGAGATCTCGCTGCGCTCGGGATCCGGGTCTGCGCCATCGCCCCCGGAACGATGGGCACGCCGGTGATGTTGAGCGTTCCGGAGCAGATGAAGGACTCGCTCGTCTCGAACATCGTGTTCCCGAAGCGGATGGGTCGACCGGATGAGTTCGCCCTGATGGTCGAGTCGATCGTCCGCAACGACTATCTGAACGGTGAGAACTTCCGTCTCGACGGAGCGCTCCGCTTCCCACCCAAGTAATCCGGTCGAGCGACTCCTCTATATCGATTCGGTGCTTGACCGGGACCGGCAGTAACGGCAGTAATTGGGACACGGTTGTGTGGGCATTCACGCCCACACAACCGGGCCGACGGTCCCCTGACGACCGTCGCCGCGGGCACCAAATCGTGGTAGCGATCGTGAGCGTGTTGATCGAACGAGGACTTCAGATCGCAGGCTTTGACGCGGTCGAATTGCGGACATGGCTGAGGGTGCTGCGAGTCGGTCACAGTGCGAGAGCATTCGCCGACCGAGTGGGCACTGCAACGGTAGAGGTCGAAGATGTTCTGGAGTACCTCCGTGTGGCAGGTCTCGCCGGTGACGTGGGGATTCCGGATGCGGGGGCGAACACGCTGGCGGACGATCCGGCGGACGTCGCGATCTGGGTTGCAACGGTTGCGTGGATCGGGAGGTCGACCGGGATGAAGTTCGGGATGTGGATGTGCTCGCAGGGCGCGCGAGCGCCCGAGCGCGGGTCTATCTGACGCGTGTCCAGCGTCGGCGTGCCGTTGCCGACCCTTCGGGTCGGGTGCCGTGGGTAGGCCGCTGGCGCGGCGGAGTCAACCCGCTCACTGCGTTCGGGGTCGAGCCTCCCTTCGGTCGGTGACACCGCCGCTTGCCCCAGCGGCCTGAGACGCCCGTAGGGCGAACCCGCCTCAACAACGAGACGGGTCCGACCGGAGGGTCGGCTCAGCTTGGGGAAGTCAGAGCCGCCCCTTCGGTCACTCGCACCGAAGGGAGCCATCGTGAACACAAACACCACATCGCCAGGCGAGGTGACCGCCCGAATCCACGAGCCGTGGATCAGCGCACTGACCGACGTCGTCGCCGTCCACGCGTGGCGCGACGAAACCGTCGAGTCGAACCCGCTCGCGATCCGAACCGCCAGCGACGAAGCCCTCGTTTGGTTCGTCCCGTCCATCGGGCCGCTCGGAATGGTCCTGGCGCATCGCTGGGCGACCTACGCAGCGACCGGATCGTCAACGTGGGCAGTCGATGACATCGCTCGCACGTTCGGTATCGGCGAATCGGTGACGCGGGTTCGCCAGCCGATCGACCGATTGGAGAAGTTCGGGATCATTGGCCGCCACGGTCGCGACATCTGGGTTCGCCTGTGGCTTCCACCACTTGGCTTCCGCCAACAGTCGCGACTGCCTGCATATCTCGCCGCCGTCTATCCCGGATGACCAGCAGACCCGCACGCGGCGGGTGGCGATCAGTCGCCGCGTGCGACGGGCTCGGCCCGGACCTGTTCTTCGATCCCGACCCGCTCCCCGTCAGCGCCGCCCAAGCGATCTGCGATGGCTGTCGTGTCCGCAGCGAGTGCGCCGAACACGCGACAGTCACCGCAGAGCCATATGGCGTGTGGGGCGGACTCACTGAAGCCGAGCGCGCGCCGACAACGTCCTCACGACCAGGCCGTCCGCGGGATCTCAGCGACGCTGATCTGATCGCGATCTTTCGTGGCGCGGACGACAGCGTCCGTGCCGTCGAGGTGCTGCGCCGCGACGTCGACGTGCATCTCCGCACGGTCTACAAACTGCTCGCCCGGGCCGAACGTCTCGGTGTGGTCGAGCGTCGAGATGGCGGTCTGTACCCGACCCGCCGACGGTGAGATGACTGAAGCCGCCCGGCGCGTCGGGCGGGGTGTGCCGTTGCCGACCCTTCGGGTCGGGTGCCGTGGGTGGGCCGCCTCGTCATGGCTGTCAAGCCCACTTGCTTCGCTGCGGGGCGGCCTCCCTGCGGTCGGTTGACAGCCCCGCCGGGCCGGCGGCCCAGCAACGCCCGTAGGGCGAACCCGGCCACAGCGCCCCGCCGACAAAGGAATTCAGCCATGCACGCCAACGACTTGTTCGCCCAGATCACTACTCAACTGATCGCCGACATCGAAGCCGGAACCGACGACTGGCGGATGCCCTGGCACTGCCTCGCTGATGTCGGCACCCCGATCAACGCCGACGGCAGGCCGTACCGAGGGCTCAACACGTTCGTTCTTGCCTGCTCGGCCGCGACGTTCGGCTATCAAGGCATCTGGTCGACGTATCGCTCGTGGCAGCGCCACGGTGCACAGGTCCGCAAAGGCGAGCGGGGAACCAGCGTGATCCTCTGGAAGCAGGCAACGGCCAAGCCCGGCGAGCAAGCCGACAATGACGAGCCAACCGGCACCGGCGCCACCTCGCGCCGCCTGATCGCACGAGCTTTCACCGTGTTCGCCGCTGAGCAGGCCGACGGTGTCGACCAGGTGATCGCCCGTCACGGTGCCCGGCTCGAGCGCGACACGCCGGAACGCATCACCACCGCGGACGCCTACCTGTCCGCGACCGGAGCGACGATCATCGAAGGCGGCAACCGAGCGTTTTACAGCCCGACATCGGACGAAATCCACATCCCGACCCTCGATCAGTTCGACCTCCCCGCCGCGTTCTACGGAACTGCGAGCCACGAGCTGACCCACTGGACCGCTGCACCGCAACGCGTCGACCGCGACCTGTCGGGACGGTTCGGCAGCGCCGCCTACGCCTCCGAAGAACTCGTCGCCGAACTCGGCTCGGCGATGTGGTGCGCACAGATGGGACTCTCCGCTGTCACCCGCACCGACCACGCCACCTATCTGGCGAGCTGGCTGAACGTACTCAAAGCCGATGCCCGAGCCCTCGTCACCGTCGCCAGCAAAGCACAAGCCGCCGTCGACTACCTGAACACACTTACCGGCTACTCGACAGCCGCCCCGGACGCCATCGACAGCACCGACGAATGAACACGATCGGGCGACCGCTGGAAGCGGTCGCCCGATCACTTCAAATCGAATAGGGCACAGCGACCGGCTATAGCTCGGGGTGCATCCATCCATAGGAGGAACCGTGACCGAGCTGAATCGTCACCCCCTCTCGCCGCACCTCGCGGCCACCAACAACCGACCCGACGCGTGGAGCCAGCCCGGCAGCCACCGCTACCGCGCACCGATCGGCATCGTTATCGACACCCCGTTTCCGATCGCCGGTGGATGGGTCGCCGTCATTTGGCCCGACCCAACGGAACCAGCCGGATGGCGACGACTCCTCTGGCAGTCCGACACATCAACGGGCCGCGGGTGGCTGATCCCCGAACGACTCGCCTACGCCGACGTCGTCGAGTTCGGATCCGATCCGACCGGCGCGCAGCGTTGGTACGGAATCGTCGAATCGTACGAACCCGGCCAATGGCTCACCCTCAACGGCCCATTCGCGACGCCCGTCGACGCCGGACGGGCCGCCGATCAATTGCTCAACCCTGCCCAGCACACCCCGCAACCCGCCCGAGGACACCACGAGTGGAGCCGACGCGAGCGTTGCCAGACCCGACCGCGTCGGCAACGACCCGGACCGACCAAATTCTGAATAGTTCACAGATGATCACCACAACGTGGTTGCGCACGAGTTTTCCGTGTTCCGGGACGGTGATCGGGAGTAACTCCGGGATGTGCACATCGTCTCATTGCCGGGTGCTCAGCATCGCCAAACTCCGGGTCGGCCAGGAGGCCTACCAACTCTCGGGCGTCGCCCAATCGTTGGACGACTACTACACCGGCGCGGGCGAAGCCTCCGGGCAATGGGCCGGTATCGGAGCGGAACGGCTCGGACTCGAAGGCGACGTCACCGCCGACCAACTCCGCGCCGTCCTCGCCGGGATCGCCCCAGGCACCGGCGGCCTCACACCAGACGCCGAAACGATCAACCCGCACCGCAACCGGGTCCCCGGATTCGACCTGACCTTCAAAGTCCCGAAGTCCGTCAGTGTGCTCTACGCCGTCAGCGACGACCCTCGAATCCAGTCGGCAATCATCGAAGCCGGCGACGCCGCCGTGCGAACCGCACTTGGCTGGCTCGAGCGTGAAGCGCTACACGTGAGGCGCGGCACCGGCAACGAACGATTCCTCAACGACCTCGCCGCACGCGATCCCGAGGCAGCCGAAGGAAGCCCGCGTCCGTTCCGTGCCTGCGTCGGGAATCGTCGCGGCAATGTTTCGTCACCGAACATCGCGTGCCGGGGATCCATTGCTGCACTGGCACACGCTCGTGGCGAACATGGCCGAAGGCCCCGACGGACGATGGACCGCGATCGTCCACCCCGACATCTTCCGCGCCAAACGAGCCGCCGGCGAGCTGTTCCAAACAGTGCTGCGCGACGAACTGTCCCAGCGCCTCGGGCTCGCGTGGCGGCCCGGTCGACATGTCCCCGAGGTCGCCGGGGTCCCTCAACCGTTGCTCGACCTGTTCTCGAAGCGGTCGAAACCGTGGCGGGCCGAGGAACGTTCCATGCGGCCGCGGCGGTGGCCGGAGCGGCCAACCCGCTGGCCAAGGTGTACCTGTGGCCGAAAAACGGTGGGTCGGTACCGCGCACCACCTGGTGGGGCGGCGAGAGCCCCGACCCGTCGGTGGCATGCCCACCCGAGGCCGGCGTCATCAACGGGCAACCCGTGAGCGCATGGTTCCCGGCCACCCGGAACTTCGTCTCGCTCAACGTCAGCGACGACGGCGGAACCATTCCGGCGTGTGTACTCAACTTCGACAAAAAGGCCGCCGTCGGCACCCCGCTGCGCACGTTTGAGATCTTCCCCCAGCGACCATGGCGCCTCGGGCGTCAGGCCACCGTGCAGCTCGTCAGCGACCGCGGCCGACGGATCTGACAGCCGCACCACGACGTGGACGTTCACCGCGATCGATCCCCCGCAGACGCCGACCGGCCTTCGGGCATCGGCGAGCCGCACCATGCAGCGATCCAGCTTTCGGGAGATGAATTGCTCGATCGGTCAGAGCCTGGAGGTCGTCGGCGAGTGGTGGAGCCTGCTGATTATCCGCGACGCGTTTATGGGCGTGACACGGTTCGACGAGTTCCAGGAGCGGCTGGGCATTGCCCGCAATGTGCTCAACCAACGACTCACCCGTCTCGTCGACGAGGGCGTCTTCGAGCGGGTCGCCTACAGCGAACATCCGCCCCGCTACGACTATGTCCTCACGGAGCAGGGCCGCGACCTGTGGTCCGTGATCGTCGCGTTGCGGCAGTGGGGTGACCGCTGGCGCGCCCCGGGCGGGCCGCCTCTGCAATTGAAGCATCGATCGTGCGGTCACGTCGCCGACCTCGTCATGGTTTGCGCGCATTGCGGGGAGTCGGTCGGCCCCACCGACGTGAACCCGATTGCCGACCCTGGTTATGTGCCGTCGATCTCGACTGCGAATTCGGGGCAGTTGGCGACGACGAGCCGCACGACTGCTTCACGGTCCGGTGGCACGGTGCCGTCGCCGATCACCGACGACATGCCGAACTCGTCGAGATCGAACAGATCGGGTGCAAGTGCGAAGCAGCGGCCGTGGCCTTGGCACTTGGCGGCATCGATGCTGACCTTCATGGGAAGACCACCGGCACCTGACGTGGGCCACGGACCTGACCGGCCGCCCAGGTGACCTCGCCACCGTCTTCCAAACGACAGGTCGGGATTCGGGCCAGCCATTCTTCGAGGGCAACGGTCAGTTCCATCCGGGCCAGGTTGGAGCCGGCGCAGCGATGGATACCGGCGCCGAAGGCGACGTGGCGGTTGATCTCACGATCGATGATCACCTTGTCGGCATCGGGGAACGCGTTCGGGTCGCGGTTCGCGGCAGGGAAGTTGAGGATGACGCGGTCGCCTTCCTTCATCGGGCAGCCGTGGATCTCGGTGTCCTCGGCGACGATACGGGCCATCGTGACCGGCGAGTAGGCCCGCAGCATCTCCTCGATCGCAGTGGGGAGCAGTTCAGGGTTGTTCCACCAGGCGTTGGGTGTCATTGGGGTGCGTCGCCAGATGCAACAGCATCGAGCCGAGCGCCGACCACGTGGTGTCGAGCCCGGCAATCAGCGTGAGGGCGATGGTGCCGACAATGAAGTCGTCGGGGATCTGCTCGCCATCAACCTTGGTGCGCAGCATCTCGCTAATCAGATCGGTGCCGTCGCTATTGCGGCGCGCTTCCATTTCGCCCAGGAAGTACGAGATGCTCTCGATCTGGGCTTTGTTTCGACGTTCGGGGTCGTTGGCGAATTCGAGCACGCCGCGCACCCAATCGATGAACGTGTCCGACATCTCTTCCGGAATGCCAAGGATCTTGCCGATCACCCGGACCGGGATCTGCCTGGCGTAGTCAGCGGCGGCATCGACCCGGCCGGCGTCGACGAATCCGTCAAGTAGGTCGCGACACAGGTGCCGGGTGTAGGGCTCGTACCCGGCAACGCGGACGTTAGAGAACCACGGCAGCAGCACCCGGCGGGTCCAGGTGTGCACCGGCGGGTCCGCCTCAATTGGCGGCAAACCAACAGGCAACAGCGACGCCTCTGTGTCATCCGGCGGCGGAATGACGCTGACGTTGCGCGAGCTGAACTGCTCCGGGTCGCGGGCCACTTGGTGACGTCGTCGTAGGTGGTGGTCAACCACGAACCGCCGTAGCGGTCGGTGTGCGCCACCGGACAGGCGGCACGCAGCTCATTCCAGACGCTGTACGGATCGGTGACATAGTCGGCGTCAAACAGGTCGTAGTCCGTTGCCCAGTCCTTCTGGTCACTCATCGTGGATCTCCCCATGTCGTGGGTGCTCGATCAGAGTTCTGCTGGCTCACACCAGCTCGAGCCGGGCTGGTGTGGTCTTGTGCCACGGCGTACCGGCCCACGGGTCGCGGTCCTCCATCGCGGTGAATTCGTTGGTCCGACGCCGGTCGTCACCCGCTCGCCCGATTCGTCGAGGTGATCGAGGCCGAAGCCCGTTGGGAAGCGAGATGTGGCCAGGCTGCAGGGTGTCGTCGACCGACAACGGTGACGATGGCGCTGGCCCGCTTCGTGGTCAGCTTGGCGGTGCCGCCGTCGACGAGGCCGATCCGCTCGGCGTCGGCCGTCGAGACACGCAGCGCGCCATCACTGTCCTTCTTGCGCCACGCCGGGTCGCGGATGATCGTGTTCGCGGTGAACGGACGGCGCTCCCCGGCAGACAGCAGCATCGGCCACATCGGGTCGTCGCCTGGCGGGGTCGTCGTTGGCGAGGCTGGCGAGTTCGGCGAGCAGTTCGGGGATCTCGACGTGGACCAGGCCGTCGTCGGTCTTGATCCGTTTCCAGGTCGCCTCCCAGGTGTCGTCGGTGAACACGACGCCAGACGGACTGTCGACGATCGCGTCGAACAGCCGGTTACCCGCGTCGGGTCCGGTGCCGAAGCCGGCACGCTCGACCCCTTCGGGATTGATCTGCGCGCAGCGCAGCACCATCGGCCACAACGACGCTGCGGCTGCTGCGCCATGCGGGAAGCGTCGGGCCAAGCGTGCGGTACAACACGACAGCTCCGACGGCGCCGAGCCGCGGGTCTTTGCTGGTCGCCTCGGCGAACGCCGCCGCGAATTCGTCACGGCTGCGTTCTGCTGCCGCCCGCAACGTAGCGATCACCTCGGGGTCGAGAATGCCGGCGGCCTCGACAATACGAGCATGGATTTCGGGCTCGGGCAACGGCCCATCTGGTGGGGCGAGCACCGGGCGGCGCAAATGGAAGACGTTCTTCGGGTACTCGAAGTTGAAGAACGTCGACTCGAACTTCTCGAACTGCGTCGTGGCTGGCAACACGTAGTCGGACAGCCGCGCTGTCTCGGTCATGAACACATCGATACACACACTGACGTCGAGCGCCCGCATTGCTTCGCGCATCTTCTGGCTATCGGCAATGGAGCTGACCGGGTTGCCGGACTCGACGATCAGCGCCCGGTAGCGCTTCGGATGGTCGGCCAAGATCTCCTCGGGCAAGATATTGCACGGAATCAGGCCACCGATCACCCGCGCCCCGACCACGGGCGACACGGGCGCCGCAGTGGGATGCAACTCGTTGCGGGTCATCCGCAGCATGTTCCCGATGCCGGTCATCGCATACTGCCCGCCCGGGTTGGCGACGTTGCCGGTGAGCAGCCATAACAGCTTCTCTAGATAGCTGACCAGCGTGGAATGGCGGTTCATCTGCACGCCGAGGTCCTCGAACGTTGCCACGCCAGAGGCTGCCGCCATCCGGCGCGTCGCGGCACGCACCAGGGTCTCGTCGACCCCGCTGATCACGCAATACTCGGCGATCGGCACCTCGCGCAACGCGGCGAGCACCGGTTCGTAGCCGGACGCGTGCGCAGCGAGCCAATCGCGGGCGACCAGTCTTTCCTCGACGAGCACTGCTGCCATCGCGGCGAACAGCCACGCATCGCGTCCGGGGCGCACCTGCAGGTGGAAGTCGGCCATCGCCGCGGTCTCGCTGACACGTGGGTCAACGACGACCATCGAGCGGTTCGGGTCGGCCGCGATTGCCTTCAAAGTGGTGCGGGCGTGGGGGATGCTGTGGCTGATCCACGGGTTCTTGCCGGGGAAGAACGCAACCTCACAGTTGGCGAAATCGCCGCGCATCGGCGTGCCGAACATCTTGCCCATGACCAGCATTTCGCCGGTCTTTTCCTGCGCGACTGCATTGGTCTTGAAGCGGACGTCGAACGCCCCGCGGGTGGCCGTGCCGTAGGTGCCACCCAAGTGGTTGCCCTGCCCACCGCCGCCGTAATACACGATCGCCTCGCCGCCATAGGCGTCACGAACAGCGCCAAGTCGTTCGGCGATCTCGCGCACCGCGGTGTCCCAGTCGATCTCTTCGTAGGTACCGTCTGCTCGGCGGCGCAGCGGGCTGAGCAGTCGCTCGGCGCGGCCGTTCTGATAGTGGTCGAGACGCAACGCCTTCTCACAGGTGTAGCCCTTCGATGCCGGGTGCGCTTTATCGCCACGGATGCGGTCGAAGCTGCGACCGTTGACGCCGAGGCGAACCTCGACACCGCAGTTGCACTCACACAAGATGCAGGCCGTCTTGTGCCACTCGGCCGGCTCGACCGTTCCGGTTTCGTCGCTCATCGCACGGTCTCCTCGGGCGTCACCAGGACGTGACGGCGCCCTGGTCAGATTTCATGATGAAACGATCGTAGGCACAGATGAGTTCCATCATGCAACCGACGGTCGACCGGTTCAGTGGTTTCCGAGGGCATCGAGCTCGGGGCCCATCATCTGGTGCACGGTGTTCAACGGCTTGAAGTGGGCGGACCATGACCCGGAACTCGACGATCCTGCCGGCGTCGTCGATGCGGATGATGTCGACGCCGTTGACATACTTGCCGTCCATCGAGGTCTCGAACTCGAGCACAGCGGTGTCATCGGCGATGACCTGCTTGGTGTAGTGAAACGGCGTCGACCGCGCGTTCGTCGCCGGGGCGGCCAACGAACGCTGACACTGCAGCGGTGAGATACGTCGCAGTGATGGCCTTGCCGCGTTGCGGGGTGAAGACGACCGGCGAGTAAAAGACGACATCGTCGTGGAGGAGTTCGTCGAGCACACCGGGTTCGCCATGCATGTGCTGGTGCCAACGGGCAATGACTTCGTGGATCATGAGTGGTTCTCCTCGAGCAATGGTGATGGCAGGTCGACGGTCGGTGTGGCACGGTGGCTGGTTCACGGTTGACGTCGGCGACAAGGTCGAGCAGTTGGCCGAGATCGTCGATCTGGCGTTGCAGGTCTGTGGTCGGGTCGCCCTGCAGTTGGGCGCGCAAGGTGGTGACGCCGGCGTCGCGGTAGAGGCGGAGACGGTCACGGATCAGGTCGGCGGTGCCGAGCAGGTTGGTGCCCAGTCCGATCGCGGTGGGCACCCGCGCCGCGCCGCGTCGCGGTCACCGGCGAGCCACAGTTGTTGGACGGCGCGGACGTCGTCGCCGAAGCCCTGGCGTTCGAAGGCGTCGAGGTAGAAGTTCGTCGTCGGCGAACCCATCGCGCCAAAGGTGAAGGCGTAGCCGTCGGCGTGGCGTCGGGCGGCGGCATCGACGTCGTCGGTGAACTCGACGCCGACCGACACCGTCAGTTCAAGATCGGCGAGTTCGCGGCCGGCCGCAGTCGCACCGGCACGGATCGGGTCGAAGAACACCGCGGCGGTCTCAGGGAAGAACGAGTTACCGATCCACCCGTCGGCGAGCTCGCCAGTGAGACGCAGGTTCGCCGGGCCAAGCGAGGCGACGAAGATCGGGATGTGCGTTGGGGGCATCAGCGAGCGGATCGGGCGGCCTTCGCTGTCGGGAAGCGGGAGTTGGTAGATCTCACCGTCGTGAGCGAGGCGTTCGCCAGCGCTGACGGTGCGGATGATCTCGATGGTCTCGCGGGTGCGGCGCACGGGCCGGTCGAAGCGGACGCCGTGCCAGCCCTCCATCACCTGCGGGCCGCTGGCGCCGATGCCGAGCACGAACCGGCCGCCGGACAGCGACTGCATCGACAACGCCGACATGGCCAGCATCGCCGGCGTGCGGGCACCGAACTGCACGATGCCGGTCGCGAGGCGGATCGTGCTGGTGCGCGCGGCGAGGAATGCCAGCGGGTCAGCGCGTCGCCGGCCCAGAATTCGGGCACCCACACCGAGTCGACGCCGAGCCGTTCGGCTTCGCGCACTAACTCGACTCCCGCTGTCGTGTACGGCATCGCCGCGATGCCGACGCGAAGCGTCATCGACGGACCTTCGGCGAGCTCCTTGATGCCGTCGACGGTGCGTTGCATGTTGGCCTGCACGTCATTGAGGCGTCGCCGCAGCACGCGGGCCTCTTTGCCGGGGTTCATTTCGATCGCCCTAGTCGTGCCCGAGCGGCCCGGTCCGATGCGGTAGCTGAACCGCAGCCGTGTCCGGCCGGCGGATGGTTCGAGCTCGAAGCGCCAGCGCGCACCCGGGAGTTCCGGGTTCGAGGTGCACCAACCGAACACTCGCTGTTCGACCCAGCGGTCGACGAAACACGGAATGGTCCACTCGCCGAACGCCGGGTGTTGGTTGCGGCCGTGGAACACCGCACCGACGCCGCGCTCGTCGCTGTCCCAGGTGGCGCCAAGGAACTCGTCGGAGAACTGTGCCGGCAGCTCGAGGTCGGTGACCTGCGCCCACACCTTCGCCGGTGAGGCATCGATGTCGATTTCGACGATGACGCCCGGCCCGTCGTCGAAGCGCAGGGCGTCGCTGGGTCCGGCGGCCGAAGTGGTGCCGAATCGGTCGAAGTAGGTGATCTCCCGCGCCGGGCGGCGCGGCGCACGGGAGAACTCGGTGCCCTTCGTGTAGGCCACCGGGAACAGCACGATCTCGGTCATGTGCCCGGGGATGCCGAGGATCTCCTTGACCTTGGCTTCGTCCTGCAGGGCGGCGGTGACCCAGGTCGTGCCGAGCCCTCTGGCGCGCAACGCGAGACAGAAGCTCCACGCCGCCTGGATGACCGAATCGAACAGCCCGGGTCGGCTGCCGCCATCGTGACGGCCGATGATCGTTGGGATCACGATCGCGGGCACCTCGGCGAGATGCTCGGCCAGATACACCGCCGATTCCATCACCCGTTCCTGCGGGTGCCCGGTTCCACGCAGACGATCGGCGGCCGCGGCCATAAACGGCAGCGCGCTCTGCCTGTACAGCTCACCCAGTTGGTCCTTGACGGCCTGGTCACGCACGATGATCCAGCGGCGGCTACCGAGGTTGCCGCCCGTCGGCGCTTGCTCGGCAAGATCGATGCAGTCGAGCAGGACCTGGTTGTCGACCGGGCGTTCAAGGTCGAGCCGGCGGCGCACGGCACGGGTCGTCGCGAGAACGTGGTCGACGGATGGCGGATCGATGTCCATCGGTGCCTCCTCAGCGGCCGGTGAAGCGGGCCGGGCGGCGTTCGAGGAACGACGCGATGCCTTCGGCGAAATCCTCGGTGGCCTGCACCGCCACCGACATCGCGTCGATCGCCGCGATGGCGGTCGGCTCATCGGCATCGAGCGCCAGACGGGCGTTGGCGATGGTGTACTGCAACCCGATGGGGGCGCACTGCAGCATCTCGCGGGCCGAGCGCGATCGCCCGCTCGACCTGCTCACCGGGCTCGACGACTTCTTGGACCAGGCCGATGCGGTACGCCTCGGCGGCGCCGAACTCGTCGGCACGCAACAGGTGATACATCGCGTTGCCCCAACCCGCCCGCTGGACATAACGCACCGTCGCCCCACCGAGCGGGGCCAGGCCACGCTTGGGCTCGAGCTGGCAGAACCGGGTGTCGGACGCGGCGACGATGATGTCGCCGGCCAGCGCGATCTCGATCCCGATCGTGAACGTGATGCCCTGCACCGCGGTCACCCGCGGCTTGGTCAGCCGGCGGCCGAGGCTGTACGGATCGACCGGCTCGACGGTCTGCTCAGCCCGCCGGCGGCCTCGTCGCTCGGGCCTCGTCGCTGAAGAACAGCGGCATCTCCAACCCGGCCGTCGTGTGGTCCCGGCAAACACCAGCACCCCAACGAACAGATCCGGGTCGTCGTCGAGGCGGGTCAACGCCGCGCTCAGCTCATTGATGATCTTGGGCGTGAACGCGTTCTTCTTCTCGACCCGGTCGACGGTCATCACCAAGATGTGCTCATCGACCACCTCGACATGCACCTCGCCATGCGGATGCCGTTCTGCTGCGGGCGAATCATTAGGTTCCATCATGAAATGAACCGTAAGCGCTCAGCATTCCATCATGCAACCCGTCGCCTAGACTGAGCCATGAAGCGTGTCGACACCTCCGATTGGCCGTGCCCGATCGCGCGTAGCGCAGCTGTGCTCGGTGACCATTGGAACCTACTGCTCATTCGCCAGGCATGCCTGGGTACACGACGTTTCGACGACTTCCAGCACGAACTCGGGATCGGACGCAACATGCTCGCGCAACGCCTCACCGGGCTCGTCGAACAGGGACTACTGCGCCGCGTCGAGTACCAGCAGAACCCCGTCCGCCACGAGTATCGCCTCACCGACAAGGGGCGCGACGCCTATCCGATCCTGGCCGCGATGGCAGCGTGGGGTGACCGCTGGCTCACCGGACCCGAGGGCGCGCCGGTCGTCCTGCACCACACAACCTGCGACCACGACATGCACGCCGTTGTCGTCTGCAGCGAATGCGACCAGCCCCTCGACGTCCACGACGTCCTCGCCACCGCTGGCCCCGGC
>CAWFYU010000006.1:0-1582504 GCA_963820085.1 Ilumatobacteraceae bacterium
GGCTCTCGGGCGGGCAGCAGCAGCGAGTGTCGATGGGGCGCGCGATCATTCGCAACCCGCGCCTGTTCCTGATGGACGAGCCGATGTCGAACCTCGACGCCAAGTTGCGGACAGTCGCGCGGTCGGAGATCAAACGGATCCAGCGGAGGTTGCGGGCAACGACGCTGCTCGTCACCCACGATCAAGTCGAAGCAATGGCCATGGCCGACCGGGTCGTCGTGATGCGCCACGGCCGCATCGTGCAGATGGGCACGCCGATCGAGGTGTATCGGCATCCCGTCGATGTGTTCGTCGCGCAGTTCATCGGAACGCCGCCGATGAGCATCATTCCGGCGCGCCTCATGCCCGTCGTCGAATGCGCCGATGTCGTCGACGCCGCCGACCAGGATGCCGCCCACCAGGATGCCGCCCATCATGACGCCGCCCACCAGGACGCTGTTGTTGACCAGCCCACTGTCGCCGACCACGACGCGGTTGCCGACCAGAACACCGCCACGGACACCGACCATGTCGTGATGATCGGTCCGTTCTGTGTCGCTCTCCCGCAGCGCGCGGTGCATTCCGAGTGGGTGGGCCGGAGCATTGCGCTCGGCATGAGGCCGGCGGCGTTCCGGCGTGCCGCTGACGGACCGATTTTCGCCAGCGTCGACCACATCGAACAGCTGGGCGCCGAACAGCTCGTCCACGCAACGATCGATTGCCCGGGCATCGCCGTCGTCGCCGACGAGCGGGTCAATGAGTCGAAGCTTCGGGTGTCGATTCGAATCATGGTCGAAGCCCACGAGGGCGTCAGCCTGTGGGAGCCGCTCCGGCTCGACCTCGACCTCGGCGAGACGCACGTGTTCGACCTGGCCTCGGGTCGGCGGCTGGGATCCCTGTCAGGAGACGAGGCGGTCGGGGCCTGCGCCGCGGTCAGTGCGCCATCGCAGCAAGCCAACCCGGCAGACGGGTCGGCCGGCCGGTGACTGCATTGGTGCAACCATGCACGGTGACGCCGGTGGCATGCGCGACGGCGTCGGGGCCGGCGCCGAGCGTCACGAGGTAGGCCATCTGGAACGTCGCCCGGGTTACTGCGGCGAGGGTCAGGTGCACGGTGCACACGTCATCGAATCGCAGGGGCTGGCGATACGTGACGAATGATTCGAGGACGGGTGATTCGAGTCCCGCCTCGCGCCACTCGGTGAACGGGTGGCCGACGTGGGCGAGAAAGGCCACGCGGGACTCTTCGAAGTAGGCGAGATAGTTGCTGTGGTGCACGATGCCCATCGCGTCGGTCTCGACGAAGCGCACCCGGATCTGGTGGGTGAAGTCGTAGTCGGCGGGTGACGTGGAGGGGTCGACGGAAAGACGCACGGTCTCCATGTTGCCTGGTTGGTCCGCGCCGAGAACGGACCGACCGGGCAACATGAACCGGTGACACCTGCCGTGAAGATGCTCGAAGCCGCGGGCATCGCCTTCGAGGTGAACGAGTACGACCGACATCTGTCGGGCGACGGCGACCTGCGCGACTTCGGTCGCGAGGCCGCCGAGGCGCTCGGGTTGTCGACCGACGTGGTGTTCAAGACCCTGCTGGTGGTCAGCGACACCGACGAGATGATCGTTGCGATCGTCCCGGTGAGCTGTCAACTGTCGATGAAGGCGGCGGCCGTCGCCGCGGGTGTGAAGAGGGTGGCGATGTGTCGGGCAGTCGACGCCGAGCGGTCGTCGGGCTATGTCGTGGGAGGGATCAGCCCGCTCGGGCAGCGTCGTCGCCTCCGGACCATCATCGATGAGTCCGTCGAGTTGTTCGACACGATCTATGTCAGCGGTGGGCGCCGCGGGCTCGACATCGGCCTGGCCCCGGCCGACCTGATCGCCGTGCTCGACGCAACCGTCGCCCCCATCACCGCCTGAGCAAGGTCGGGCCGGCGCCCGGTCAGCGCGCCCGGTCAGCGCGCAGGGTGGCGCGCCAACGCCTCGATCCGGGCGACTCGGGTCCGTGCGGCGGGATGCGACGCGGCAAGTCGCCCGCGCCACCCGATCGGCCGGGCGCCCGAACCCGTGGCCAGCACGGCGCGCAACGCGCTCGCCAGCTCGGGGCCGAAGCCCAGTGCTGCGGCACGCTTGTCGGCTTCGAATTCCGAGGAGTGGCCAACGACATTGGCGAGTGCATCGCCGGCCCGGAGTGCCGCGCTGAGGACCAGGTCGACTCCGCGGAACACCGCCGCCGCGAGAACACCGACCGACTCGATCAGCGGCGAGCGACGCCCGAAACTCTGCGCGGCGGCCTGGGAGACATTGCCGAAGAAGAACCCGATCCGAGCCAGGAGGACGACGGGACCCGAGAGCCAGTGGCCGATTGTGATGGCCACGGTGTGCAAGCCGAGGTGATGGCTCAGCTCGTGGGCCAACACACCGCGCAGCTGGCGGTCGGACAGTTCGGTCGCGGCAAACGACGTGACGACCATCAGATGACCGCCACAGGCGAACGCATTCAACTCCTCCGATGGCAAGACGCGCACGACGTAGCGGCTGGGCGGCAACCCGACTGCTGCGGCGATGTCATGCCATGCTGCGCCGATGCGCTCGGCCTCAGCCGGCTCGGGCAGGCGAGCGCCGAGAATCGGGGTCAACACCGCGGCCTGAAACGGTCGGACGAAGAGCAACACGCCGATGCCGGTGAAGGCTGCCACCACCGACCAGTACGAGACCGAGGTGAGCATTCGCAGCGGCAACCAGAACACCGCGAGGGTGAGCAGCGTGAACGGCACCATCGCGACAACCGGAACGAACGCCCAGATCGCCGATCGTTCGACGCTCCGTGCGCCCCGTCCTCGTGCCATCCGGATCAAGGCTATGGCATGCTCATGGCCGCGGATGCGGTGGCGCGCACCCGCAGTGGCGGGGGAATACTCATCGTGGGCGGTCGCCCCGGCGCTGCAGGTCACCGAGATGTGTGGAATCGTTCAAGAAGGCAGGTCAAGGCGCCGATACATCACCGAGGGCGTCACAATCGTGGCCGCAATGCGCCACATCCGGAATGGGAACCAGTGCACGAGTCGATGACTACCGAGCGGTCCAGAGTGAGACAACTTCTCGACGATGCCGCAGCGTGCCGCGTCGGCGACCCAGTCAGGGCGCGCAAGCTCGCACTCGAAGCCCGCACGATCTCCCGTGCATCACGCCTCGTCGACGACGAGGCCGAGGCCCTCTACTCGTTGGCGTCGATCGCCCATCAACGCGGCCACACCGACGACGCCTTCGCCCTCGCTGCTGAGGCCGTCGAAATCGGCACCGATGGCGAAGCGACCCTGACCCTCGCCTGGTCGCATCACCTCCTCGGCGTCGTCCATTATCAGGCCAGCAACTTCGCCTCGGCACTCGAACAGTCCCTCGCCGCGCTCCAGGTGTATCGGGCGACCGGCCACGAGATCGACGAGGGCAAGATCCTCCACACGATCGCCGCGGTGTACCAATCGATGGGCGACTACGACCGTGCCATCGCCACGTACGAGAACGCGATGGCCATCAACGAGCCGCTCGGTCGTAGCGATCTCGACGCCATGGTGCTCGGCAATCTCGCCCGAATTCGCGGGCGACGTGGCGAGTACCTGCCGGCGGTGAGCCTCGGTCGGCGCGCCGTCGAACTGTCCCGCGAGCACGCACCTCAGCTCATCGGCGGCCTGCTCGCCGACCTCGCCGAGGCCTACGTCGGCCTTGCCGACCATGCGAGCGCAGCGCTCTGCTTCGCCGAAGCACGCGCCGACTGGGAGTACCGGATGGCAGCCGGCGAAGACCTCGCAGCGACCGATCAGCTCGGCATCATGCTGTCCGAGGGTCGCGTTGCGTTGCGCAGCGGGCAGATCGACGACGCCATCGCATCGCTCACGGCGGCGCTCGATCTCGCCGACCGGACCGACCACCGCGAACTCGAACTCGAGATCCACGACCTGTTGGCCATGGCCTACAAGCAGGCCGAGCGGTTCAGCGAAGCCCTCGAACACCGCGAGCGCCATTTCGCGCTGCACCGCGAGATCTTCACCGATTCCGCCGACCTCCGGCTGCGCACCCTGCAGGTGGCCCACGCCAACCAAACCGCCCGCAATCGGGCCGAGATCACCCGGCTGCAAACGTCGGAACTGGTCACCAGCTACGCGGCAGAGCACGCCGATGTCGACGCCTACCACCTCGAAGCGTTCGAACGGCTGGCCGCACTCGCCGAGTTCCGCGGTGGCAACACGACCAAGCACACCGATGCTGTCGGCGACCTTGCCGCCGAGATCGCGCACGCGATCGGCCAGCCCCCTGAGTGGTGCGAGCGGCTGCGCCTCGCGGCGCGCCTGCACGACATCGGCAAGGTGGCGGTGGCCGACTCAGTCCTGCTCAAGCCCGGCCCGCTGACGATGGAAGAGTACGACGAGGTCAAGCAGCACACCGTGCTCGGTCGACGTTTGTTGAGCGGCGTCTCGACCGATCTGTTCTCGCTCGCCGCCGAAGCTGCCTGGTCGCACCACGAATGGTGGGACGGCTCGGGCTACCCGAACGGTCTCAGCGGCAAGGCCATTCCGCTGTCGGGTCGGATCGTCGCCGTTGCCGATGTGTACGACTCCTTGGCGACTCGACGGGTGTACAAGCGCGAGTGGAGCCTGGCCGAAGCGATCCGCTTCGTGAAATCGGGATCTGATGCCCAATTCCAGCCCGAACTCGTCGAGGCGTTCGTCTCGGTGATGGTCGCCCGCGAACCCTCGCTCGCCGCCGAACTGATCTGACCCTGCCGCTCGGTCGGTGCGCTGTGGCCGATGAGCCGAGTCCGGCCGTCGACGTGCTGCGATCTAATCTGTCCGACATGGCCGGGGAACGCGTTGCGACGAGTCGGGACGAACGCATCGACACTCGGACCCGCAACTCGAAATGGCAGAACGTGCCGGTGCGGATCGAGATGCTCGAGTGCATCAACTGCGACGCCTGTCTCCGGCGCGTGCCCCCCGAATTTCGGCGCGATCTTCAACCACGGCCCTGACGTGGTCATCATTCCCGAGCTGTGCAGCGGATGCGACAAATGCCTGCCGGCGTGCCCCGTCGACTGCATCTACCCCGACCCCGACTGGACATCGGACACTGCTCCCGCCGACTGGTGGCAACTCCCGCGCTCGGGCGACGACCCGTACATCTGAGTTCATCGCAGTTGATCGTTCGAGCTTCGTTCCGAGCTGCTTCTCTGTCCGTTCCACCGCGGATTGCCGCGGCGTTGCGGACGGAGAAACCTGTCGGGACGGTTCGGACGGTCGTTCAGCGGGTCGAGGAGGGCGGACACTCGGCGGCGGCGTAGGTGCGAAGAGCGGCGAGGCCGGAGCGGACGTCGGCGGGCCAGTTGGCGACGGTCTGGCTGTCGGCCACCTCGGGCGAGACGAAGCCGGTGACGAAGGTGATCAGCGGGTCGATGTCGGTCGCCAGCGGCTCGGGAGCAAGCGCTTGCAACCGCGCCAGCACCTCGGTCGGGGGAGCGGCCTCGGTGTTGTCGTCGCCGTTGCGCTCCATGTCGACGAATCTCGGCTGGGCGATGGCCAGCACCTCACAGATCGGCGTGGCTCGCGGCCGTCGTGTTGCCACACTCCGGAGGAGCGGCAGGTCGTCCGACACGACGACCCCGGAGCCGGTAAACCGATCGATGTACACGAGCATCGGGTCGGCGATGAAGATCCCGGCGCCGGCCGAGTCCCACGCCGGGACGAAGTCGGCAGACTGTGGCGGGCGAAGGGGACGGATCGTCCCATCGGCCAGTTCCAACACATCGATGCTGCGGACCGGGCCGGTGTCTGCATCTGCCGTCTCGGCGGAGAAGGTGGCGTCGTACAGGAGCAGGGCATCCCCGCCGGGCGAGAGCCCTCCGACGACCACCGGCCGCGCCGCGCCGGGGATGTCGGTGGGCCAATCGACGCGGGTTCCGTCGCGGCCGAGTGAGGCCAGATGGCAGACCCGAGTGGCGTCGCACTCGCGCAGCAGCAGATGATTCGTACCGCTCGCGACGACATCGCCGGTGGTCAACAACACTGTCGACGTCGGCCCGACGAGGTACGTGCCCCCCGAGTCGCGGCGCAGTAGTTCGCCACCGAAGCCGAGCAGGTCGGCCGGTCCCTCGGAGGGGTCGATCCAGTCGGCGGTGCCGAACGCGATCAATCCATCTTCGACGTCGACGACCGAGGGTGCCGAACCAGCAAGGCCGGTGCGTGGCCCCCACAGGTACATCGAGGTCGACCCCGGACGCCACGACACGGCGTCAATGCCTCCGCCGGACAGGGCGAGTTCGCCGCACGTCGACATCACCTGCGCGCCACCCTCGGGTGTGGGCCACACCACTGCGCCGCCGTCGTTGGCGACCAGTTCGGAGGTGGCGGCGTCGAACCCGAGATCGGTCACGCGGACTCGTCCGCTCGGGAGCGACACCTCGTACAGACCGCCCTCACGCTGCAGCGCCACCACTTCGGTCGGGAGGATTTCGGCGAGAGCCGGCGCGATGTCGATCACGAACTCGCGCGGCGCGGCCGTGAGGAAGATGCGCGGAGTGGGATCGGGCGGCGGCGGAGGCTCGGCTGCCGTTGCCGGCTCGGCCATCAACGGGGGAGGGGTCGCGCGGGGTCGAGACTCGGGAACGGTGGCGGGGAGTGATTCGTCGACGGCGTTCGATTCTGCCGGCTCTGTCTGCGGTCCGTCGCCTGACGTCGCCACGGTGGTGCCGATGACCATGAGACCGAGCGCGACGCCGCCCGCCATCCAACGACGCGTCGACCGTCGGTCGGGCCGCGGAGCCGAAGTCTCGACCGACGCAAAGGTCAGCGTGAGCTCGGACGGGGCAGAGGGGACGGCCGCCAGCGCGCCGCCGGGCGCCCACGGATCGATGGGTTCGCCGTTGGTCGTGCTGCTGGTGGTTCGATCCGAGCCCGTCATCGCGCGTCCAGGTTCGCAGGTGCCGGCCGCGCGGGCAACGCAGCGCCCCGATCTCGTTCGCCGAAGCTGCAGAACAATGGCTGAACGGCGGGCGATGCGGTGAGTCCGTGGGTGCAAGCAAGTAGAAAGGAGGCTGATGAGCGACGTGACAATCATTCCTGGATGCGAACCGTTGGCGCACATCGGTTCCCGCGAGGCCGGGGTGCTGGTGCTGCACGGCTTCACCGGCAACCCATCGTCGATGCGGCGTCAAGCCACCGCCCTGGCCGACCTCGGATACCACGTCGAGTTGCCCCGCCTGCCCGGCCACGGCACCACCATCGCCGACATGCTGACCACGAGCTGGGCCGACTGGTCGGGCGAGGTCGAGGCGGCGTATCAGCGGCTGGCCGAACGGACCGACAGCATCGTCGTGATGGGCCTGAGCATGGGTGGCTCGCTCACGCTGTGGGCGGGGCTGCAACATCCCGAGGCTGCAGGCCTGGTCCTTGTCAACCCGGCCACGGTCACCCAGCCCGACGAAGTCGTTGCCATGCTCCAAGAGATGATCGACGAGGGCAGCACCGTGATGCCCGGAATCGGTTCCGACATCGCCGATCCGGACGTGGCCGAGATCGCCTATGAGGGCACGCCGCTCGTCCCGCTGCTCTCGCTGCAACAGGAGGGCATCGCGCCGATGGCCGACCGGTACGGCGAGTTGTCGATGCCGATCCTGCTGTTCACGTCGCACAACGACCACGTCGTACCGCCTGCCAACAGCGAGCATCTTGCGGCCAACGTTGCAGGCGAAATCGAACACGTCTGGCTCGAACGGAGCTTTCACGTCGCCACCCAGGACTACGACCGCGACGTGATCACCGACGGCGCCGCAGCCTTCGTCGCGCGCGTCACCGGAGCGTGACGACATGACGGCGACGGCACCAACTCCGGGTCTGATCGCGAGCTTGCCGTCGCCCTCGTTCAACTCGATCGACATCGGTCCGCTCAGTCTCAACCTCTACGGCCTGTGCATCGCCCTCGGTGTCGTGGCAGCCGTGTGGCTGTTCGGCAAGCGACTCGAAGCGCGCGGTGCCGGTACCGCCGACGATGCGAGTGCCATCGCGATCTGGGCGGTGCTGGCCGGCGTCATTGGGGCGCGGCTCTACCACGTGGCCACCGACTGGGATCGATTCACCGACAACTACGCCGCCATCCCCAAGATCTGGGAAGGCGGCCTTGGCATTCCGGGCGGTCTCGCGCTCGGTATTCCTGTCGGGCTGATCCTCGCGAAGTCCAAGGGCATCTCCATGCCGATGGCGGCCACGTGTGCCGCGCCGGCCATCCCGCTCGCCCAGGCGATTGGGCGTGTCGGCAACTACTTCAACCAAGAACTCTTCGGGCGCGCCACCGATCTGCCCTGGGCCCTCCAGATCGACGATGTCCACCTGCCGGCCGGCTTCGCGAGTGGCACCACCTTTCACCCGACCTTCCTCTATGAGGTGCTGTGGAACCTGGCGCTGTGCGCCGTGCTGTTGTGGATCGATCGCAAGTTCCGGCCCGGTCTCGGCCAGCTGATGGCGATGTACATGATCGGCTATGGCATCGGCCGGTTTTGGGTCGAAGGCATTCGGATCGACCGCGCCGACGAGCTCGCTGGCCTGCGGTGGAATCAATGGGTGGCGATCGCTGCCGTCGTCGGTGGTGCCGTGGTGCTCGCTGTGATGCGCCGCAACCCGGTGCTCGAAGACGCCGACCCGTTCGACGATCGTGACGAACTGGTGACCGACGTGCTCGCCGACGACGACACGTTCGACGACAATGACGCGTCTCATGACGATGACGCGTTCGACGACGATGACGACGATGACGACGATGACGACGACGACGTGGCGGGGCCGGATGGCGATGCCGGCGAGGACCCGGTCACTGATGGTGCCCACGACGATCGTGGTTTCGAGGGCCGACGGGGTCCCGGGCGCACGCCGGTCTGACATCGTCGTCGGCGGATCCGATTGAGGCGACCCTCGGCCTCGGCGGGTGGGGTTAGCATTCGTCCCTGCGATGGGCGTGCTGTGGGCGGACTATGGGTGAGATCGTCGGGCGCGAGCGCGAGCAGAGCAAGCTTCGTCAACTCGTCGGCCATGTGCGCACGGGATCCAGCTCGGCGCTCATCATCGAAGGCGACCGGTGCGGCGGAAATCATCGCTGCTTGATTGGCGGGCTCTCCAAGCTGAAGACTTCACCGTGTTGCGTGCCCGCGGTCATGAGGCCGATTCGTCAACCGACTACCTGATGTTACGGCAGCTCCTGAGACCGGTCATGGCTCACGCGGCTGCCTTGGACACCCATCTTCGCGACGGACTCGATGCGGCCTTGAACCTCGCTGACGTGCCGCTCAATGATCGGGTGGTGTCCTTGGCAGTGCTCGAACTGATCAGCAATGCAACGTCGGTATCGCCGGTGTTGCTCATGATGGATGACTTCCACCTGCACGATCAGCCCAGCCAAGAAGCGCTCAGCTTTGTAGCTCGGCGAATGGTGACCGAACAGGCATTGATGATTTTCACGATCCGTCCCCATGAGATCGCCGACGATTCGATGTTCGCGACGATCGAGCGGCTTCAGCTCTCGGGTCTCGACGCTGAATCAAGTCGTTGTTTGGTCGAAGCGACCGGCAGGACGTACTCGGACGACCTGTTCACGCTGTGCCGAGGAAATCCGTTGGCCTTGGAGCATCTGGCAAAGCAGTCGCCACGCGATGGTGAATTCTTGCTCCCAGATCGGATCCGGCAGGGATTTCGACGCTCGATTTCCCGGTATTCGGCTGCGACACAAACGGCATTGGCACTGATCGCGGTGGCAGGGTCGGTTCCCCGTTCCGTGCAGGAAACCGCGCTCCAATCTTTGGGTGTGACCGCTGATGACCTGCGTCAACCCGAAGCGGATGGTCTGCTCGATGCGCAGTACGAATTTCGCCACCCGCTCATGCGCACTGCGGCACAGCCACAACCGGCCGACCGACTGCTGATCCATGATGCGCTCGCCGAGGCGTCGCCAAATGGCTCGGCCAGTGCCGTTCTTCATCGGCTGAAAGGAAGCGGCCCGTTCCCACCCGAGTTGGTGTCCACCGCCGTCTCTCAGGCCAAGGCACGTCCTTCGACCGGCGCAACACCAATCGCAATCGCAGCACGCCGCCGCCAGACTGCGACCGAGATGTCGGGTCGCTGCGAGTACTATCGCAAGGCAGCCCAGATGGATGGGTTCTCGGGGCGTTACGGCCCGGCAATCCCCTGGTTCGAGAGAGCCATCGCAGCTGCGGACAACCCGGTCGATCGGTTGCGGTCGATGCGCAGCTTGGTCTGGTGCGAAATGTGGACCACGTCGACCGCCGCCCAGGCAGCAGCCAAGTTGCACCGTGCGGTGCACAGCGTGGATCCAACGGCGGCAACGGTGGACGATCTCGCCCAAGCGTGGGGTTCGCTCATCGCCCTCTACATCACGACCGATATTTTTGCTGCGATCGCTGCCATTCACGAAAGCCCACCGAGCATCCGCGCCGATATCGACGCCGACACGATGATGGCGTTGACGATCGCCAACGATCCTGCAGCTCTTCCGTTTCGTCTACGAACGATCGACAAGATGTCGAATGGAACCGTTCTGGATCCCGCCGCGTTCGATGTCTCTTCGGCGGCGTACTGCGAGTTGCAACTCCTTGAAGGGCATTGGACCGTTGGCGATCGGTGTGCGGCCGCGTACGTCGCTGAGGTTCGACAAGCCCATCTCGAAGTCGAGTTTGGCCCGGCGATTGCTCGCTGGGTCGTGGCCCGGACGTTTCTCGGTGATGCGACGACGGCCTACGGCCTCACGCTGACAGCGCTGGAACGAGAGCCCAACGATGGCAGTGTCTTGGGAATCAGCGCGTTCGTCGGAGCGGTTGTTGGTGCCGAACGAGCCAAGGAGTGGGCGACGAGAGCCCGCGACCGGGGCATCGAGCTCGAACTCAACGCGTTTACGATCGACGGTTCACATCGGCTCGGGCTGGTGGAACTCGCCAGCGACAACCTGGACGGTGCTGGCGAGCATTTGGAGGAGAGCTGGCGGTTGCTGGCCAACCACGGGTACCGCCACCCGGGCTACGCGTATGCGCGGGGTGATATCGCTGAAGTCTTCGCCCGTACGGGTCGGCTCGGCCCGGCCCGCCAGGTCATCTCAGAGCTGGAGACCAGTCCGTTCGACCTGCCATGGGCGCACGGGGTGGCGGCGCGAGCCCGAGGAATTCTCGGCGAGGCTGGACAGTTCGACAGGGCCCTGGCCTTGCTCGAAGAATCACCATGGGAAGTAGCCCGAACACGATTGTGCTGGGCACGCGTGACGCAAGACGCAACGCAAGCTCGCCTCGCGCTCGATTCATTCGAAGCAATGGGTGCCCGGCCGTGGGCGGCACGTGCCCGAGCACTCTGCGGCGATTCATCGGCCGAACCGGTCGCCCACGGTGCCCACCCGTTGGACGCGTTGTCCGAGCGTGAGCGCACGGTAGCCCTCGCTGTCGCGCGTGGACTGTCGAACAAAGAGGTCGGCGGCGAGTTGTTCATCAGCGTCAAGACCGTCGATGCACACCTGCAGCAGATCTATCGCAAGCTCGATGTTCGCTCACGAACCCAGCTGGCGGCACTGTGCTACACGATTAGGTGATTTACCCGATGTCATCGATGGGGGTCGTTATGAGATCGTCAGCGCATGCAAAAATACGTCGCAGCCCCAGCCATAGCCCTTGGTGCCCTTGGTGCCGCACTGTTGTTGAACGCCGGTTCGGCATCGGCAGCTGACACCCCGACCGAGGTGTGTGAAAGCCGAGTCTGCCTTCGACCCACCGCCATTGGCGTGGACAGCGACGGAGATGGCTTCACCGACACCGTCGAGTTGGCCTTTGGCACCGATGCCAACGATCCCAACAGCCACCCCCGGGTGCTTGATGTCGTGAACGACATCGTCGATGGTTCGATGCCGGACTTCTGGCTGAAGTCGGACATGGAGATCATCACCGTTGGCCCCGATGGTACGTCCCTCCTCCCAGAGTTCGATTTTGGTTTTGGACTCACAGCGCCATCGTGGGAGGCCAAGGTTGGGTTGGTCGACGTGCCAGGTGTGGATGTCGGTGGACTGGGTGACCTGGACTGGGATATTCATGACGGCGACGGTTCTGGCTCGACCGCTCCGCCGGACGCGCCGAACAACGACCTCATTGCCGATGGGCCACCGCCGACCGGCTTCGGCCCCAATAGTGCAGGGCAAAATCGGTGGACCAGATTCGAGGAATACAACTTCCTCACGGGCATGGTGCATCAAACCGCGAAGTGGGTCAATCTCAACGGAACCACCGTCGTGCGAGAGGTCTACTTCGACGGGCTCGAGGCCGAGGAGCCCGTGATCACCACTGACGTCAAGACCAACGCCGATGGCTCGACGACGACGAAGAAATCGGAGACAGCGAACGGCAAGACGACGACGGGTGAGTCTGTCACGACCCCGCCAGCGACGGAAGAGGAGAAGGAGAAGGGTTACTACGACCAGGACTTCGTTGCCGTTTCGAGCGATCCGCTTGCTGGACTCAATTCGTATCAGGCAGAGGTTGCCCTCAACGCCGCAGCCGGTGGCGAAGTCACGAACAGCGGTGACACGGGCATCGATCTGACCGGTGTCGTGCCGGCGGACACAACTGGCGAGGTCATCCACACCGATCCGGATGCCGGGGAACAGGTCGGTGGGAGCGTCGTCATCGAGGGCGGCGTGATCGACTTCAATGAAGCCCAGCCTGAAGCCGATCCAAACCTGCCGATGGCCGGCGATGTCCAGGGCGGATTCACCATCCCAGGTGGCAACGTGGGTGCTCCCGGCGATCGCGGTTAATCCTGGCTGGCGTGCCTTTCGGCGAGCAACAGAAAGACTGCTGAACGTTCCAGTGCCCCGCAGGCCTTGCCTGCGGGGCACTGCGCGCTGTCTGGGATGCCGAGCGCGAACCGCACGCGGACGACCGACATGCGTCGTCCCGGTCAGTGAGTACCGCCGACTTGGCGGACGTCAGGGACGTGGGCGCCGATGATCTCGACGGCCTCGGGAGCGAGGCGATGGTCGGTGATGACCATGTCGACATCGCTCAGTTTGCCGAACGAACTCAGGCCGATCACCCCCCACTTACTGTGATCGGCGAGGACGACCTTGCGGCCCGCAGCCCGGATGAACGCCCGGTTGGTGTCGGACTCGAGAATGTTCGGCGTGGTGAACCCAGCCTGTTCGCTCATGCCATGCACCCCGATGAACAGGGTGTCGACGTGCAGGGCGCTCAGCGCCGCTGCGGCGATCGGGCCGACGAGGGCATCGCTGCGCGTGCGCACGCCGCCCGTCAGGATGATGCTGCGGTCGGACCGCTTGAACTCGTTGAACACCTCGGCGACCCGCATGCTGTTGGTCACCACGGTGAGATTGGGAACCATGGCAAGTTCGCCGGCGAGGCGCCACGTGGTCGTGCCGGCCATCAGCCCGATCGTCGCGCCACCCTCGACGAGGTCGGCTGCCGCGCGGGCGATGGCTTCCTTCTCCGCGGTGTTCAGGGCCGAGTTCGCATCGAATCCAGGTTCGTCGGCGGCGTGCTCGGTCGAGACCTTCGCTCCGCCGTGAACCTTGACGAGCGCGCCGGCCTCATCGAGTACGTCGAGGTCGCGACGGATCGTCATGTCGCTGACGTCGAGCAGCGCAGCGAGTTCGGTGACGCGCATCGAGCCGCGGGCGCGCACCTCGGCCACGATCCGCTCGTGTCGCTGTTCGGCCAGCGAGCGCCCTGGACCACCCGCACCACCGAGACCACGTTCGAACATGAACTCATGTTGGCCCATCACCCTGACGAAATCAACAGGTTCGAACACCCGATGTGCGAATTCCGACCGTCCTCGACAGGCTTCGTTCCCGATCGCACATCGATCGAACATCGACGTGTCGGTTTCGGACAGACTCCGTTCGGGCCCGGTTCCCCCGCTTCCGTAGGATGCACGCCTGTGCCCGAGATGATTCGCCTGTCCACGTTTGCAAACCCCAGCGCGGCTGATCAGCATGGGTCTGAACGAGCCGATGATCAGGCCGGCGGAATGCGGTCCCGCGGGCGGGCGGAGTTGGTCGTCGACGTGTCGACCGGTGCGCCGACGATCGTGTATTGGGGCGCGCCGCTCGGCGCGGACGCCGACCTCGATGCACTCACGCTGGCGCTCTCGCGCCCGGTAGTGCACGGCACGATCGACGTGGTTGCGCCGCTGTCGACTGTGCCCGAGCACGGCTCGGGATTTCCCGGGCGGCCGGGCCTCGTCGGCCGACGGGGCGGTGGACGAGCCTGGGCGCCGCGCTTCGCGCCACTCGCCCATGCGCTCTCCGACGATGGCACCCGATTGTCGGTCGACTCGGTCGACGAGGTTGCGGGGTTGGCGCTCAACGTTACGATCGTGGTCGAGCAGGTCGTCCGAGTGAGGGCAACGCTCACCAACATCGGTGATCGCCGCTACAGCCTCGACGCTCTCACGATCACGCTGCCGATCGCCGAACACGCCGACGAACTTCTCACGTTCGATGGCCGCTGGTCGCGCGAGTTCCATCCGCGGCGCAGCGAGTGGATCGCCGGCACGCATCTCGTCGAGAATCGGCGGGGTCGCCCCTCGCAAGAATCGCCGTCTCTGCTCTTCGCTGGCACCGCCGGCTTCGACGAGTGGAGCGGAGAGATGTGGGGGGCACATCTTGCCTGGAGCGGCAACCACACGATGCTGGCCGACCGACTGCCCGACGGCCGACGGTACCTGCAGGCGGGTGAGCTGCTCCACCCCGGCGAGATCGTCCTCGAAGCAGGCGCGTCGTACACGACACCGGAGCTGATCGGTGTCTACTCGCGACGCGGCCTCAACCAGGCCACGCAGGCATTCCATCGAACGCTGCGCGCCCGGCCGAATCACCCGTCGACGCCCCGGCCGGTCCTGCTCAACACGTGGGAGGCGGTGTACTTCGATCACGACGCCGACCGGCTACGGGCCCTTGCCGACTCGGCGGCGTCGCTCGGGATCGAGCGATTCGTGCTCGACGACGGCTGGTTCGGCGCGCGCCGTGACGACACCCAGGGTCTGGGCGACTGGACCGTGTCCGATGCGGTGTACCCGGACGGGCTGGCGCCGCTGATCTCCCATGTAACGGGTCTGGGGATGGAGTTCGGCATCTGGGTCGAGCCCGAGATGGTCAACCCCGACAGCGAGGTCTTTCGTGCTCATCCCGACTGGGCGCTGACCACCCCTGGCTACGAACCCGTGTTGGGGCGGCACCAACTCGTGCTCGACCTGGGCAACCGCGACGCGTTCGACTACATCCTCGATGCCCTCGATCGGCTGCTGCGCGACCACGACATCGCCTACGTCAAGTGGGACATGAACCGCGACCACATTCACGGCTCGAACCGGCACGGCGCGGCCGGAACCCACGCGCAAACGCTGGCGCTGTACGAACTCCTCGACACGTTGCGGCGTCGTCACCCTGCCGTCGAGTTCGAGTCGTGCTCGAGCGGTGGCGCCCGGATCGACCACGAGATTCTCGCCCGCACCGACCGGGTGTGGACCAGTGACTGCAACGACGCACTCGAGCGGCAGACGATCCAGCGCGGCGCGTCGATGCTGATCCCGCCGGAGCTGATGGGCGCGCACATCGGGCCCACCACGTCGCACACCACCGGCCGCACGCAGTCGCCGTCGTTCCGCGCGGCGACGGCGATGTTCGGCCATCTCGGGGTCGAGTGGGACGTCACCAAGCTCAGCGACGATGAACGCGGTGCTCTGCGAGCGGTCATCGCCCTGCACAAGGAGCATCGGGGCCTGCTCCACACGGGTGACGTGGTCCGGTTCGACACCGAGGGGGCGTACAACGCGCACGGCGTGTACGCCGCGGACCGCTCCGAAGGCATCATCGCCTTTGCTCAGTTGACCACGGCATCGAGTCTGACGCCACCCCCGCTGCGACTTCCCGGACTCCAGCGGGACGCGACGTACCGGATCGAACATCTCCGCATTCCGGGTGAGCGGTGGGGGAGCGCCCGCACCTCACCGAGTTGGTTGGCCGATGGCGTGGCGTTGACCGGCCGTCAACTCGCGGCGCACGGAGTGCAGCCGCCGACGCTCAACCCGGAAAGTGTCGTCCTGTTCAAACTGACGCGCGTCTGACTGGTCCGTTCATGCCGGCGGCCGCTGCGTAGGGTCGGTTCGGTGACTGCCGACGCCGACCCCGAAGCGGTGTCCCCACGATCCAAGTCGGAGTCGCGCCCGAAGCCGGCCGGGACGAAGCCGGCAGCGTCGAAGCCGGCCGGGACGAAGCCGAGGGTGGCCGGGACCGAGTCAGAGACCGGGTCGAAATCGCCCGCGTTGGGCTCCGGGCACGCGCTCGACTCTCGTCGTGCTTGGCTCACCGTCGTCGCCGCCTTCTTCGCCTCGGGGGTCACGCTCGGCACGGCGTACAGCTTCGGCGCGTTCTTCGAATCGATGAGCGAGGAGTTCAATGCAGCCAAGGGTGCGACCGCTGTCATCTTCGGCATCACCACCTGCCTGTTCTTCTCTCTCAGCATGATCACCGGTCGGCTCGCGGACCGATTCGGTCCACGTCTCGTGTTGGTCATCGGTGCGGTGGCGATGTTCGTCGGGTTGATCGCCACGAGCCGCGTGCAGTCCCTCGGTGTCGGCTACATCACCTATGGCGCCGGCGTCGGTGTCGCTGCGGCGTGTGGATACGTGCCGATGGTGGCCGTCGTCGGAGGCTGGTTCGCCAGGTATCGCGCCGTCGCCGTGGGGCTGGCTGTTGCCGGCATCGGTGTGGGCACCCTCGTGATGTCACCGCTGTCGGCGGCGCTGATCGACCGGTGGGGCTGGCGCGACACCTACGTCTTCTTCGCCGTCGGCGGGGCAGGCGTCCTACTCGCCTGCGTGCCGTTGATGCAGCGGCCGCCGGGCGACGGGTCACCGCAGCCGTCGCGCTTCGGCGACGCACTGGCCAGCCCGGTCTTCCGGCAATTCGCGGTGTCGGCGGCATGCCTGGGGCTGGCGTTGTTCGTGCCGTTCGTGTTCGTCGGGCAGTACGCCAAGGAGCGGGGAATCACCTCGGTGCGTGCCGCGGTGCTGGTCGGCGTGTTGGGCGGATCGAGCGTGCTCTCGCGCATCGGCTTCGGGTCGCTGGTGCGGCGCTTCGGCTCGTTCCGGCTCTACCGCTCGTGCCTCATGATCACGACGTCGAGCTTCCTGCTGTGGCTCGTGGCCGGTTCGTCCTACCTCGTGCTGGTCCTGTTCGTACTCGTGCTGGGGGTCGGCTATGGCGGCTTCGTGGCACTGAGCCCGATCGTCATTTCCGATCGGATGGGGGTGGCCGGGCTGGGGTCGATCCTCGGGCTGCTGTACACCGCCCCAGGTGTCGGCGCGCTGGTCGGTGCACCCACGGCCGGCTGGCTGATCGATACCACCGGCGAGTACCGCTGGGCGATCCTGTGGTGTCTCGGCGCAGGGACGCTGTCGGTCATCCTGCTCGCCGGCCTCCCGGTCGACGACAGCGGTCGCCTCGAACGCGCCCCCGACGCCCGCGGCTAACCACCCCGCGGCTCCACCCCACGTCCCCCACCCCACCACACCCACCCCACGTCCCCCACCCCACCCCACGTCCCCCACCCCCACGTACCGAAAAATGTGGGCTCGCGTGCGCCTGGCGCACACTTCCGTGCATTTTTCGGCCGGACATGGCGGGTGGGCGCGGCCTTCCCGAAAAATGTGGCATCGCGTGCGCCTGCCGCACACTTTCGTGCATTTTTCGGCAGGGACAGGCGTCGGGATGGGACGGGCGACGGGCGTGGGCTGGCGGCCGCGGCGGGATGAGCGTGGCGGAAGGCGACCGAAACTCTGGTCGGGCCGGTGGCGTGGGTCGTGCACACTGTGCCGATGAGCACGATCACGTACCGGGGTGCAACCGACGACGACTTCGATCGGATCGTCGACTTCGATGGCGCAGCGTTCGGCGACCCGTGGCCCGACGACGCCCGAGCGTTGTTGCGGCCGACACTCGAACTCGACCGGTTCGTGCTCGCCAACGACGGCGACAGCCTGGTCGGGGTCGCCGGCAACTATTCACTGGAGGTCACGGTCCCTGGTCCGCGCATCGTCGCGCGCGGCGGGTGTGACCTGGGTAGCTGTCGCTCCGACGCATCGACGCCAGGGGATTCTGACGCGACTGATGGAGGAGTTGCACGCCGACGCCGAGGCGCATGACGAAGCGATCGTGATGCTCACGGCGAGCGAGGGCGGCATCTACCGACGCTTCGGCTACGGCGTCGCCTCACAATGCAGAATCATCGAGATCGATCGCCGCCGGACCGAGGTTCGGCCCGAGCATCGACCGGCCCCCGGTGCCGTGCGCCTGGTCGACGCGAGCAACGACGAGGTGCTGGCCCAGATCATCGCGCTCTTCGATCGCCTCAGAGCCACACGCGTCGGCGAGATCGACCGCACCCCGGACACGTTCCGACTCTCGCGACACCATCGAGGACCGGGCACACGCTGGGCGGTGCATGCGGACGGCTATGCATCGTGGAAGGTCGAGGGCAGGTGGCACAACGGTCATCCGGCCCACGAGATGGAGTTGTTCGATCTCGTTGCTGGCACGCCCGAGGCACATGCGGCGCTCTGGCACACCGTGCTCGGCGTCGATCTCGTCGGGCCGATCCGCAGTGTTCGCGCGGTGTCGATCGATGATCACCTGCCGCATCTTCTCACCGATCCGCGGGTGTTGCGCACGGTCGAACTGAACGACATGTTGTGGGTCCATGTCCGTGACCCGGCAGCGGCACTCGGGCAGCGGACGTATGGCACGGATGACTCGCTGGTGGTCGAGGTCGGCGGCGTGCGCGTGAAGGTCGACGGGTCGCCGGAGGGGGCGGTGGTGAAGCCGTCGAAGCGCCGGCCCGACCTGGTGATGGATCGCGCCGCGCTCGGCTCGATCTATCTCGGCGGGTTCCGGCCATCGTCACTCGTTCGGGCGCGGCGGATCGAGTCCCGCAGTGCCGACGTCGAGCGGCGCGCGGACCACTTCTTCGCGGCCGACCGCTCGCCGCACTCTTCCACCGGCTTCTGATCCCACCCATCGGGGCAGACCCGACCTGTGCCCACCGCCTCCGGACAACCCCGGGCGACTCACCTCTCGCAGCCCCGAAAAATGTGGGTCCGCGTGCGCCTGGTGCACATTTTCCTGCATATTTCGGTCGGCGTGGTCGGCGTGGTCGGCGTGGTCGAGGCTGGATCGTGTGGACGTGCGCCGAAAAATGTGGATGCAGTTGCGCCGGGCGCACACATTCGTACATTTTTCGAGTGCGGGGCGGGGGCGGGGCGTGGGGCGGGGCGCTGGAGGGTTGTCAGGCGTGGGTGGGCGTGCTCAGGCGGTGATGCCGCGGAAGCGGACGGGTGGCGCGGCGAGTTCCTCGGTGTAGTGGGCGGCCCAGCCGGCGATGCGGGCGATGGCGAAGAGGGGAGTGGCGTCATCGATCCCGGCGACGAAGGACAGCGCTCCGAGGGAAAGATCGATGTTCGGATGCTGCGGCACGACGCGGCCCACTTCGGCCAGCACATCATCCACGAGGGTCACGTCGCCGACGCGTCGGACGGAGTCGAGCAGCACGTTGAACCGCGGGTCGGGTCCACGGTAGACCTTGTGGCCGAAGCCAGGAATGCGCCGTCGGTCAGCGCGGTACGCAGCCACGGTGGAGGCCACCCCGCCAGCGGCGCACTCGGCGAGAAAGCCATGGGCTTCGATCGACGCGCTGCCGTGGAGTCGGCCGGACACGACGGCCAGTCCGGCGATGAACGCCGCCATCGGCGTGGACCGCACGCTGGCTGCCAGCCGCACTGCCAGTGTGCTCGTGGCCAGTTCGTGGTCGGCGAGCAAGCCGAGCGCAGTGTCGATTGCCTCGACCAGCGCCTGCGCCGGTCGGCGACTCCAGGTACCTGCGATCCGCTGCGCCATCGATCCCGTCGAGCGGTGCGTGCCAAGCACGATCGGGGCAGCGACGATCAGCCGTCGCGCCGCGCTGGCGGCGTCGTCGTCGGGGTGTGCGTCGCCAAGCAGGCTGGCTGCCACCATCAGCCTGGCCACGGGGTCGCCAGCCGTGATGCCGGCGAGCGATGGTCGATCGCGGCATGGCGGCCAAGCAGGTGAGGTGGCCCCGAGGGAACCAGTCCACAGCAGTTCGGCGATGGCCTCGAACGAGTGGCTGTTGGCAAGGTGCGCCAGTTCGTGGCCGCGCACCGTCACACCGTCTTCGCGCAGCGACGTGATGCTGGACGAGATGCGGACGTCGATCGTCGGGCGCGGCTCGAGTGGCCCGCGTCGGCTGCGATCGGCGAGCGCCTCGACGTCGGCCAAGGCGAACAGCGAGGTCCGACCGTCGGCGGCGGCCCGCCGTGTGATTCGGCCGCGGCTCACGTAGGCGTACAGGGTGGCCGGCGCGACACCCAGGAGGCGCGCCGCCTCGGCTGATCCGACGAACGCAGTCATGGTGCTGAGTCTGACGGGATTGGTTGATGAGATCAATGTTGATTCGATCAATATTGATCTCCATCATTGACCAGCGGAGAATCAAGCCCATGACCAGCGCACTCATCGACGTACCGCCCGGCCTCAATGGCGTCATCGCCGCCGACACCGCGATCGGTGCGGTGCACGGTGACGAGGGTTTCTTCCACTACGGCGGCCATGACGCCACGGTCCTTGCCCGGACACGAACCTTTGAAGATGTCTGGCACCTGATCCGCCACGGTCACCTCCCGTCTGCCGAGGAGGCGGCGCGATTTCGCGCAGTGGTGGCGGCTGGTCGCCGAGTTCCCGACGAACTTCGGCCGATCATCGCGGCGGTCGCCTCAACACAGGCGAGTCTGCTCAGCAAGCTTCGCTCCGTCATCAGTCTCGCGGCGGGCTTCGACCCGGTGATCGACATCGACAGCGAGGAGCGCCATGCGCAGGCCCTGCGCCTCGCCGCCATGGTGCCGTCGATTCTCGCTGCGCTCTACCGGGCGGGCGCCGGTCTCTCGATCGTCGAACCGAATCAGGCGCTGGGCCACGCGGCCGCCTACCTCCACGAAGTAACGGGGGAGGAGCCAACACCGGTGGCGGCGAGGGCGGTCGAGCAGTACCTGATCTTGACGCTCGACCACGGCTTCAATGCGTCCACCTTCACCGCACGGGTGGCGGCTTCGACCGGGGCCTCGGTGGTCGATGCGGTGTGTTCGGCGCTCGGATCGCTCGCCGGTCCGCTGCACGGCGGCGCTCCGAGCCGCGCCCTCGACGCGCTCGATGCGATCGGCGACCCCTCGAATGCTGCCGCCTGGGTTCGGGAGGAAGTGGCGGCCGGACGCAAGATCATGGGGTTCGGCCACGCCGTCTATCGGGCGCCCGACCCGCGTTCGGGTCTCCTTCGGTCGGTCGCCGAACGGCTCGGTGGGCCTCTCGTCGCACAGGCGACGGCGATCGAAGCCGAGATCCTCGTGACCCTCGCCGAACTCAAGCCGGGACGCCCGCTACCGAGCAACGTCGAGTTCTACGCCGGCGTGGTGATGCAGACCGCGGGGCTTCCGTCGGAGATGTTCACGCCCACCTTTGCGGTCAGCCGCACCGTCGGGTGGTGTGCACACGTGGTCGAACAGGCTGCGGCCGACAAGCTCATCCGCCCCAGCTCGCGCTACATCGGTCCCGAGCCCACAAGAGGCTGACACGACGGGCGGTCCCGACGATTTCCTACGCGAGGCCGCAGCCACCGCCATCCTTTCGGAAATTGTGGTCGCGCATGCGCTGCTGCACGTTCTGCTCCATTTTTCGGGAGGGCCTGACCCTGCAGATGCTGCGCAGGCAGGGGCACGTGGGCAGAGGCGTGGCGCAGCGGGTGAGTTCGCTCCCCGAAATGTGTCGGGCGCGCGTGCGGCTGGCGCACTCTTTGCTCCAAATTTCGGGACCGGCCGGGCCGGGGGAGGGTCTGGCGGGGGGCGGTTAGGCCGGGGCGGGAACGCAGGGCTGGGGCGCGGTGGTCGGCGGGTAGCCTCGCCTGCGTGTCAGCAGACGTTTCCCCTCGAATCACGCCCGACGTGGTGAGCAAGGTGGCCACGTTGGCCCGGCTCACGCTCACCGCCGACGAACTGGCCACGGCGACGGCCGAACTCGGCGCGATGCTCGACCACTTCGCCGACATCGATGCGCTCGACCTCGACGACGTCGAGCCCATGATGCAGCCGACGCCGCTGGCCAACGTGATGCGCGAAGACATCGAAGGCGACACCCTCGATCGCGACGAGGTACTCGGCCAGGCACCGCTCGCCGAGGACGGCCGATTCCGCGTGCCGCCGATCATCGGTATCGATTCATGAGCAACACCTCCGAGCCGACCCGGCACGGGGCGCGCACCACTGCGGTCGACCTCGCCTGGAATGTCCGCAACAACGTCACCAAGGCGGTCGATGTCGTCGAGGAGCACCTCGCTCGGATCGAGGAACGCGACACCGAGATTCATGCCTTCAACCTCGTGTTGGCCGACGAGGCGCGTGTGCGCGCGCAAGAGATCGACGAGATGACGGCCGTCGGGCGTGACCCGGGCCCGTTGGCCGGCGTGCCGATTGCGCTGAAAGACAACATGTGCACCCGGGGCATCCCGACCACGTGCTCGTCGAAGATCCTCGCCGACTGGCGGCCGCCGTACGACGCGACGGTGGTGACCAGACTGCGCGAGGCCGGCGCAATCATCATCGGCAAGACCAACCTCGACGAGTTCGCGATGGGTTCGAGCACCGAGAACTCGGCGTTCGGACCGACCCGGAATCCACTCGACACCGCTCGCGTGCCGGGCGGATCATCGGGCGGTTCGGCTGCGGCGGTGGCTGCCGACTTCGCGCCGATCAGCCTCGGGTCCGATACGGGTGGCTCGATCCGCCAGCCGGCGGCGCTGTGCGGGGTGGTCGGGGTGAAGCCCACGTACGGCGCGGTGAGTCGTCTCGGCCTGATCGCGTTCGGGTCGAGCCTCGATCAGATCGGCCCGTTCGCGCACACCGTCGGCGATGCTGCCGCCGCACTCGAAGCGATCTCGGGCCATGACCCCGGCGACTCCACGAGCATCCGCCAGGGCCCGCTCGACCTGACCCGCACCCTCGACCTCGGAGTGGCCGGCCTGCGGATCGGGCGCATCACCGACCTGCCTGCCGGCGCGAGCCCCGACGTCGAGGAGCGCATCGCCGCCGCCTTCGACGCATTGCGTGCGGCCGGCGCCGAGATCGTCGACGTCGAAGTGCCGGCGTTCTCCTACGGCCTCACCGCCTACTACCTCATCGCTCCGGCCGAAGCGTCGAGCAACCTGGCCCGGTTCGACGGCGTGCGGTTCGGGATGCGGGTCAGCGCTCCCGACACCAACCAGATGTACATGGCCACCCGCACCGAGGGGTTCGGCGCCGAGGTGAAGCGCCGCATCATGCTCGGCACCTATGCGTTGTCGGCCGGCTACTACGACGCCTACTACGGCCGGGCGCAGAAGGTCAGGCGGCTCATCGCCAACGACTTCGCGGCCGCCTACGACAAGGTCGACGTGCTGCTCACTCCGGCATCGCCCACCGTTGCGTTCGAGATCGGCGACAAGGCCGCCGATCCGTTGGCGATGTACCTGTGCGACACGTACACGATTCCCTCGAACCTCACCGGCCATCCTGGCATGAGCGTGCCGTTCGGTACCGGCGAGTTCGGGTTGCCGGTCGGCGTGCAGATTCTGGCCCCGGCGCTCGGCGACAGCGTGATGTTCCAAGTCGGCGCAGCGCTCGAACGACACGTGCGCTCGGCGAGCATCGGAGGAGCGTCATGAGCATCACCTACGTCAACGACGACGCCTACCACCCGTCGAACGACGGGCATGAGCGGTGGATGCACAACGGCTGGGAGATGGTCGTGGGTCTCGAAGTGCATGTCGAACTCGCGACACGCACCAAGCTCTTCTCGGCGTCACCCAACCGTTTCGGCGACGAGCCGAACACCAACATCGACCCGGTCACGCTCGGCCTGCCCGGCGCGCTCCCGGTGCTCAACCGGCAGGCCGTGGAACTCGCCATGCGGCTCGGCCTGGCGCTCAACTGCACCGTCCAGAAGTCAACCTTCGCGCGCAAGAACTACTTCTACCCGGACATGCCCAAGGCGTATCAGATCAGTCAGTACGACGAGCCGATCAACGTCGACGGCTGGCTCGACCTGCCCGACGGTTTCCGCGTCGGGATCGAGCGCGGCCATCTCGAAGAAGACACCGGCAAGTCGACCCACGTCGGCGGTGCTGGCGGCCGGATCCACGGGTCCGACTACTCCTTGATCGACTTCAACCGGGCCGGCGTGCCGCTGGTCGAGATCGTCAGCCGGCCCGACATCCGTCATCCCGAGCAGGCCAAGGCCTACATCACCGAACTGCGCGGCATCCTGGTCGCCGTCGGCGCGTCGGACGCGAAGATGGAGGAGGGGTCGATGCGCGTCGATGCCAACGTCAGCGTGCGCAAGCCCGGCGACGACTTCAACACGCGGTGCGAGATCAAGAACGTCAACTCGGTCCGTTCGCTCGGCCGGGCGATCGAGTACGAGGCGATGCGGCAGATCCAACTGCACGAGGCGGGCGAACCCGTCATCCAGCAGACCCGCCACTGGGATGAGAACGACGGCCGTACGCACACCCTGCGCTCGAAGGAAGACGCCGACGACTACCGGTACTTCCTCGAACCAGACCTCGTCGTGGTCGACCCTGGAGTCGAGTGGATCGAGCGCGTGCGCGGCGCGCTCCCGGTGTTGCCGGCACAACGTCGGGCGATACTCGCCGCAGCCTCAGGTCAGGCGGCCAACAGCGAAGCGGTGATGGTGGTCGTCGAACGCGGACAGGACGAGTACGTGATGGAGGTCGCCAAGCTCGGTGGCGACGCCGGCGTTGCGTTGAAGCACGTGAAGGAGGCCCCCGAGCTGGCCGAGCAAGTGCGGGCGGCCAGCCTGGCGACGCTGTCGACGATGGAGTCGTCGGGCACGGTGACCGCGAGCCAGGCCAAGACGATCGTCGGGGCGATGATCGAGTCGGGTGAGGTCGATCCCGCCGCGATTGCCGCCGCGCACGGCTTCGAGGCGATGGACGACTCCGCGCTCGAGGCGATGGTCGATCAGGCGATCGCCGACAACCCCGATGCGTGGGCGAAGTTCTGCGCGGGCGAGGGCAAGGCAATGGGTGCCCTCGTCGGGTCGGTGATGAAGCTGAGCAAGGGCCAGGCCGACGGCAAGGCAGTCACCGCGTCGCTCAACTCCAAGCGGCCCTGAGTTTCGTCGTCGGGCAGCCCCTCGGGTCGCGGTAGCTGACGGGGCTGGCGCTTCCGTAGATGTAGGGCTCCTGGGTGTTGCTTGCCAAGGGGACGGCGCCCTCAATGTGGCCCCGTGCGCAGCGTCATGTCACTCCCGGTTCCCGTCTTGGGACTCGCCAATGGCGTCGGCCACAGCGCGCTCCACAAGGTCGGCCAACCCGAGCGGACCGGCAGCAGCCATCAAATCGGGCACCAAAATGCGCGGGCCTTGCACCCGCAGAATCGCCACAACGTCCCGCCACTGCCGTTCCGACACCTCGCCGCCCATTCGGAACCAACGCAGCTTGCGCAACACCTGGTCATCTGCAGCACCGACCCAGATCGACACCCCCACATCGACCTCGACCGACTCGCGACGAGTCAACTGGCGGACATCGAGAACATCATCGCCGAGCGCGAAAAGATCGATCTTCATTCCTGTTCTCGAATGGATCAGATTGAACGACGCAGAACGAAGCACAGCATCCATCACCATGGACTCATCGACGTAGTAGTTGTCTCGCACCGCATCGACGAAGTCGACCACACGCTCAGCTTCCATGCGGACCGCAATGTCGATGTCCATCGTCGACCGAGGCTCCCCGACAATCGAACTCGCCAACGAACCACCCAACACCCACGCAATGCCCAGCGAATCCAAAACGCTGCCGACCGCAACGACATGTTCGACCGGCGTCACCACCTACCAGCCTTCGACAACCGGATCCCAGCCATACACCCTGACCATCAGCTCACGACCCAGTCGCAACGCCACCACCCGACGTTGCACCTCGGCATCGGATGCCTCCGGATATCGACGACGGACACCGCTCGCCGACAACTGATCACACGCACGATTCAAGTCAGTAACCACATCCAACTTGTCGATCGCAGACATCGTCCGCCAACGATCCTCGACAAGACCGACTACTCCACGAGATGTATCCGCTCCCGCGTCAACTACCCGAACCATCACCCAACACTACTTGAGCCAGGCGCCAGCATCGGTAGCCCTCCCCCCGCCGAATACTCGCCCGGGCGGCGCCCGTCCAGGATTCCCATGCAGCGTCATACGTCTCGATTGGATTGGTCGCTGCGGGCCAGACACCTTCGTGCGAGCGGACCGGGGTGCGATCGGGCTTGCCGTCTCTTCGATAGGGCGACCTGGCGTCCCGGTGATTGACGGAGATGAAGGCACCTGCCTGGCGGTCGTCGTGGCGGTTCTTGAGAAAGGTGACACCGGTTGCGGGGAACCGCCAAGTGCCGTGTCGCGCCTGCCGGCCCCGCCGACACGATGCAGCTCGGACAATCACGGATCGACGAGACGCTCAAACCGCTGCCGAGCACCTTGCCGGGTCACGCCGAGCTGCGCACCGATCGTGCCCCACGACAACCCGGCATGCTTGGCCGCCACGACCGCAGCCTCTAGACGCTCCTCGGCAGCCCGACGGCCCGCCGCCGCCGCCCGCAGCTCACGAAACACGACACCGTCAACCCGACCCACACGGCCCGACGCAACGGCCTCATCGAACGCCGCCACGATCGCGTCGACGTCAGTGTCGGTCAGGTCTCGTGGGTGCTTCTTCGTCGTTGCCATTCTGATCACAACCATTCCAGATATTTGGTACGTGCCCGCATCGCATGAATCGCGTACTCGATGTCATCGGTGACGACGATGCCGATCTCCAAGATGTTCCCAGACTGATCCGGGCCCACCAGCATCATGAAGTCGCTCTCATCAAGACCTTGGCCACCGGCGACTGAGTTCTCGACGGCATGCCGTATGTCATCGTCAGAAATCCCGTGCCTGCGAGCACTCGCCAGGATCTCCACACCGACAACAATAGTTGTCGCGAGTGGTCAACGCAACCCCGCCCGGAGCGCCGGGTCCACCCCGAACCACTCGCCCAACACCGACACAACCAACGACTCACCCAGCAGCCCTCGCCGAACAGCTGACCGTCGAGCGAGGTAATCAGTCAGCCGCGTCCCAAGACCAGAGTTTTGGGTCAAGCGACTCGTGAGCCGCCTTGCCAACCGCATCGCCTGCCGGAGTGTTCTTGATCCAGATGTCCATGCCCCAGTCCGAGCCGAGGTGCTCTAGAACATTAGATTCGACTCGACTGAGAATGGCCTCATGGGTGTCCCGCCAAGCCTCGAAGCCCTCGCTGCCGATCTCCCCTACGTCAGCGAGACCTTCGGCCAACAGCTCTCGGATCACCAACACCGCAACATCGCGCTCGAACCGCCTGATCTGAAAGGCCCTCGGACACGACGAAGCCTCCGATCTCGCGAGCTGAAACCCAGTCCTCAAGCCCACGCAGCACTGCAAGCCGAGCAAATCTCGAGTAGATCATCTTTGCCTCATTACGGGAGATGGACCTTGATCTGCCCGCCGCCGGGGGGGGGGGGGGGAAGTAGTCAACAGTCCAGCCGCCTGAACCGCTGAACTCGCGTAGTTGCACGAAACTGCCGTCCGGCAGCTGGAACCGAGTACGGCCCGCACCGCCAACAACCTGAGTGCCACCCTGCTTCAACTCATTGAAAACTCTGATGAGGTCATCAATCGTCTCGACCTTGAGAATGTCAAGCCGGATTGGCCCCAGCCTGCTCGTTTGATTTGGCCCCGCCTGTTCGGCGTTGGCGGGTGGTTCGGAGTCGGTAGGAGTCGGTGCCGGTTTCGATGATGTGGGCGTTGAAGGTGACGCGGTCGACGATGGCGGCAACGAGTCGGGCGTCGGGGATGACTTGGCCCCATTCACTGAAGGGCAGGTTCGAGGCGAGAGCGATCGAGGACTTCTCTTCTCGTTCGGTCAGTATCTGGAACAGCAGCTCGGAGCCTCGGGTGTCGAGCTGGACGTAGCCGAGTTCGTCGAGGCAGAGCAGATCGAGTCGCCCGTAGCGGGTGACGAGACGTGAGAGCCGTCGTTCGTCGGCGGCTTCGGCGAGTTCGTTGGTGAGTTGTGCGGCGGTGACGTAGCGGACTCGGAGACCGGCTTCGCAGGCGGCGAGGCCGAGGCCGATGAGGAGGTGGGATTTGCCGGTGCCGGAATCGCCGAGCAGGACAACAGGGTCACCGTTGCTGATGTAGCCGCCGGCGGCGAGTGTGGCGAGCATTGCTGGTTGGACGGTGGGTGCAGCGTCGAGGTCGAAATCGGCGAGTCGTTTGATGCGCGGGAACTTGGCTTCGTGAACGCGGCGCGCTCGGCGGCGTTCGGTGCGGGCATCGACTTCGGCTTCGAGGATCTCAGCAAGGAACCCGAGGTAGGTGAGCTTGGATCGTTCGGCGTCGGCTGCGAGACGGGTGGCGTCGGTGCGCACGACGGGAAGTTTCAACTCTCGTGCAGCGGCTTGGATCGACGCGGTCGCAGCTGTGTCAGCAGTGGTGGTGGTCATGGTGTGTTCTCCAGGAGTTGGTCGTAGTGGTCGAGGCTGGGTTTGGGTCGGTCGAAGCCGGCGTGAACCCCGATCGGGATGACCGCTGCGACGGTGTCGTCCTCGGCGGCTCGTCGGGCTTCGATGATCACGATTTGGGCGTCGACGCTGTCGATGGCGAGTGCCCGAGTCATGCCAGCAACGACAGCGTCGGCGGGCAGGCTGCGATGAGCGAGGAGCACCTCGACCATCGCTCTTGTGCCGCTGGCGTCGCCGAGTCGTCGACGCGCTTCAGTCCAGAACCGTTCATGGGTGGCGGTGAACGCCCCCGACGCTCTCGCCCGGGCGAGCGGTGTTGCCGACAGCATGGCGCCCGGCTTGCGGGCGAGGACCTCGAGGTAGTGGTCCAACACCAACACCTCGTCGCCTTTGCGGCCTCGCGGCATGGGTCGCGACGATGCGGGCGCCGTCGAGGATCTCGATGGTCTCAGCGCCGACGCGCACGTCGAGGCGTTGGCGCACGTAGCGCACCGGGACCGAGTAGTGGACTTGACGGACACACACCCTCGATTTGGTGTCGACGCGGTTCGATGCGACAACGCTGATGTCGAAGGCCTCGACCGGGAGCGGTCGCAGCGCACCAGCTTCGAGTTCGAAGTGTTCGCCAACAGTGATTCGCCGATGCGCGATGTGGCGGCGATCATCAACGAGCGCGGCAGCAACGAGGAGCTCGTTGAGCTCGACCATTGACGCGACCTTGGGGATCGGCACGAGATGCCGTCGTCGGAACCGGCCGATCTCACCCTCGACGCCGCCTTTCTCGTGGGCGCCGCCGATGCCCGGCTGGCAGAAGAACGACTCGAACCCGTAGTGCGACCGCAGCGCGGTGAACCGGTCCGACTCGA
The DNA here is from genome assembly GCA_963820085.1 of Ilumatobacteraceae bacterium. Lineage (GTDB taxonomy): Bacteria > Actinomycetota > Acidimicrobiia > Acidimicrobiales > Ilumatobacteraceae > Ilumatobacter_A. Next base: position 29,606 of record CAWFYU010000006.1, read on the forward strand.
TCCGGTCGCGACCCTTGAGCACCTTGGTCACCGCGGCTTTCAAGTTGTCGTAGCGCACCCGGGCAGGGATGCCGCCGAAGTGTTCGAACGCGCGGACATGACCATCGAGAAACACCTCCTGGGCCTCGTTGAGGTAGGCGACCGGGAACGCCCGCCCCGACGCCGACAGGCGCATCACGAACATCGCGACCTCGGTGAGCACACCGCCCAGGTAGACGTGGATCGATCCGAAATCGACCTCGCCCTCTTCGCCCAACGGGTGATGCTGCGGGACCGCCACGTCGATCAACGGTGTCTCTTGGCGCTCGCGCACGACCTTGACATAGCGGCGCACGGTCGACTCGCCCAGATCGGCGTCGTGTTCGTCGACGAGGCGTTGCCACACACGCCTCGCGGTGTGGCGCTGCTTGCGTGGCAGCGACTGATCCGCTTCCAACCAGGCGTCGATGATCGCCTTGAACTCGTCCATCTTCGGCGCCGGCCGCTCGGGTGCCTTGCGCGGTGCCGGCAGCGCTGAGTCCAGCGCAGCCCGCACGTCACGGCGATGCACCCCGAACCGAACAGCCAACGCCCGAATCGACAACCCCTCGCGTTCATGAACACGGCGGATCAGTTCGTACAGCTGCACCTTCGACCTCTTCGTCATGGCCACACGACAGCCGCCACCGACACACCGATCGCGGACCCCAACAACGAGCGCCCAGGTGGGGCCAAATCAGACGAGCACTACAACTCCAAGTGGGGCCAGATCAGAAGAGCACACCCAGGAAGGTGACGCAACCGCGGAAATGCTCATGCCCCGACTCGCGGAGAACACCGAGACACTGCAGCCGGGGACGGACCTCGCCGGGGTCGGACTGCTTTCCCGGCAACAGCTTCCCCAACGATCGATCCGCAAACCCGATCTGAAACCGCCCGATCGCCGCCCCGTCCGCGATGCCGCGCTGCTCCAGCCACCCGAACGCCGACGAGCCGACCAACGCGTTGCGGTAATGATCAACCACCGCGGCGAGGACACCCGGATCATCGCCCGGCCAGTCCGAAACCGTCACAACCCAAAACTTGTCAATAGGAACATGAGCGCTAATATAGAACGCATATCCTCTCTGTCAAGGAAATAGGTGCTCTCTATGTTCTCCCACGTGGCCTTCCCCGACAACCTCACCGACACCCGCAAAGCCCGCGGACTCACCCAACAAGCCCTCGCCGACGCCGCCGGCATCCACGTCACCCAACTCCGCCGCTACGAAGCCGGAACCAGCCAACCCACCCTCGACGTCCTGCGGCGCATCGCAACAACGTTGACAACAAGCATCGACTCCCTCGCCAACGACGACAATGATCTCCCCCAAGACCTCCGGCGACACTTCGAAGCCATCAACCAACTCGACCCCGACGAACAAACCGTGATCCGCACCCTCATCGAAGCCACCCTCATCCGCCACCAAGCCCGCAAAATCGCCGGTTGACCGGTGCCCTCTCTGTCATAGACGGGCTAGCAGTCCTCTTCCCGGAACTTTCCGTCAACCGATTCGCCGCAGAGGAAGCGCTCGTCCAGCTTGCAACCCTCGTTGGTGAACACAATGTCGCCGGCCACGACGTCACCACTTCGCACGGAAGCGCTCTCGGTCGTCACCTCGCAGTACCCGTCCGGGCCGAGGGACGGGTTTCCGCCGGAAACGCAACCCGAGAGAAGCAGAGCAAGCACGAGAAGCGACCTCACTGGAGCCATACCAAGCGACCGTCGTTTGCTGCCTGCTCAGTCGCCGCCAACAAGAACTCTCGGACCCCAGGAGCACCCAGAACAGCAGAAGAATCCAGTGTGTACAGAAACGGGTCCATCTCAGCCGCAGGCATCAAACCAGGCAGCAAACCGGAGGCCTCAAGACCTTGGGCGATCTCGAACCCGACCTCATTGTTGATCAGGTCCATCAGCCGCTGATCGTTCAAGTAGCCATCGAGCTGTCCGTCCACGATGTTCTCGTGGGCATCGGGACCGACGGTGTCGCCGCTCTGCAACCAGTAGAGGGCAGACCACAGCGCATGTCGACGGGCGTTGTTCCTCGTGTCATCTCCCGCATCAGGGAGAATCTCGCCCACCACGGTTGCAGCAGCCTCCAGACGGCGACAGACCTGTGGGCTCCAATCGCAAGTGTCAACCTCCGCTGCCCGAGACGTTGTTGGACCCACGGGGACAACATCAAACAGTCTGATCTGCCCGGTCGAATCAGCAGACGGATCAGTCGGGTGCCGCACCTCAAGAATCGGGCCATGCCGAACCGGCAACCGGTCCTCAAAAGAAGACCACCGCTTGTTGACTCCGGTGTTCGAACCCATCCATGCCCGATTCCCCGGATCCAGCCCGCTCGGGTCGCTGAAGGTGACAGGGTTGGCCGCACCGTAGACATAGGGCTGCATCGTCTTGCTCACCAACGGGTCAACCGACAGGGAAGACGCCGGTTGTGGGGTCGTAGTGGCGGTTGTTGAGGAACAAACCACCCCCGACACGAGTTCCTCGCGGTGTCGTAGATCTGGCCTTGCAACGCTTGACTCGCGCCCGTGCCGACTGGCAGTTCAGGGGCCGTAGCGGTCCAGAAAAACGCGGACGCATGTTTTCGGCTTGGGCGTCGACCGGACGGTCGACATCGCTCCGGCTAGCCCTCATCCCGCACCATTGCAGCGAGTGCCAATCCTCCGCGGCGCGCTACTTCTGGCCATGAATCGGACTCGAGGTACACCGAGTCTGGAACGTTTCCGAGCTGATCAATCAAGCCACCGAGCAGAACTCCCAATGAGCGCAGAGCAGGTACCTCGTCTCCGCTCCGAAGGACCGTGCCGACCCTCTCCTCGGGATTCGGCAGTACTGCACAATCGTCGAAGAGAATATTCACGTTGAGATCAAGGTTGTCCAGGCGGGTTGGCGGCGGCGGCTTGTGCTGGATCCAGGCACGGCGTTGGTAGTCGACATCTGCAAGGGATGCAAGAGCACCAAGAACCTCTCGTCGCATTGCGGGATACTCGACATCAGTCATGGCGTAAACCAGTTCGTCCACGACAACCACTCCTCAAGTGGAATATGGGCGAGCTCAGGGAACTGTTTGATCGAGCCTGGCAAAGGCTGCCCGTTTCGGCCGACTACTTCTCCACCGTATCGCACGATCACATGGTTTACCTGTTGGCTCGGGAAGGAACTGTTCGGGTTGCCCTTGTCGATCCGAATACCGTTTCCAGGGTCGCGTGGATCTTCCCATCGCCGACCCGGCCCCTTCTGATTGACCCGACCGGGGCCCCATGATGAAGGAACTTCGTCGTAGCCCCGATCGTTGTAGTTGCGCGGGTTGCTTGCATTCTGTCGCCAACTCCACCACTGGAAGACTCGCTGTGCTGTGCGGCCAGCGCCAACGATTGGGCATGCGCCGTAGACGCATGCCACGCCGCCCAGGAGATACCCGGCAGCCGTGAGGTCCTTGTAGTCGCAGGTTGGGCATTCGTTGCGGGCCGACATCCGGTTGAGCTCGTTGGTCTGCTGCTGGTATGCCGTCGAGGCGGTGTTGCAGTAGGAGGCTTGGCCTGAGTGGGCACAGTCGCTGAAGTCGCCACGTCCGGGCTGACCGGGAATCGCGTGGCGTGCGATCGGCAAACGGCCACCCGAATCCTCGGCCGAGCACCCCGCTTTCGGGCAGGGTTCAAGCCCACTCGGGTCGGACATGGTGACTGGGTTGGCTGAGCCGTAGATGTAGGGCTCGCCGGTGATGGTGACGAGCGGGTCGACGCTGATGAAGACTCCCGCACTCGGGTCGTAGTGGCGGTTGTTGAGGTAGATGAGGGTGTTGGGGTCGTGGGTTTGGTTGAGGAAGCCTTTGTCGTCGTTGAGGGTTCCGGTGCGCGTGGTGCCGTAGGGGGCGAAGTGGTTGTGGTTGATGGTGCCGGTGGTGGTGTCGACGGTGGTGTCGATGGTGTTTTGGTGGTTGGTGACGCTGTAGCGCAGGGTGCCGTCGAAGTCTCGTCGCACGCCTGGTGCGTAGGTGCGGGCGACGTTGACGGTGGTTGATCCGGGGGTCCAGCGCAGCTCGGTTGCACCGAGGTAGATGGTTTTGGTGCCGTTCGGGTCGACGCGTAGGACGCGTTGGCCGCCAGCGTCGTAGACGTTGCGCGACGGGAGTGTGGTTCCTTGGGTGAGGGTGACTTCGGCGGTGCGGGTGCCGGGGTGCATGAAGGCGGTGTCGACGCGATAGGTGCCGGTGGCGGGTGTGAGTGATTTGTAGAAGCGTGTCCCGTTGCGGAGGTAGTAGACCTCGGTGCCGATGCGCTGGATGGTGAAGATGTCGTCGTTGTCGTAGTGGTTGAACCAATATTGGTTGCCGCCGGGCGGGGCGATAAGTGCACCGTTTTCGTAGATGTAGATGAATCGGTTTTGGTCGACGTAGAACTGGTATTCGTTTTCGTTGTAGGCGGTGGATGCGTCCGCGCCGTTGTTCAGTCCGACGAGCTGACGGGGGAGTTGTTGGTTGACGGGAAGCTGACCGTTGTTGGGGATCCGGAATGAGAGTGATCCGTCGCCGGTGATCGTGTCGACGCTGGATGCCCCGGCGCTGTAGGTGACGCCGTCGGCTCCAGCGGTTGCGTACAGGTCACCGGTCGCGGGTTCGACTGCCATGTTGGTCAGATTCTGCCAGGTGACGCGTTTGCCGACCGATGTTGACACCAGCCGGTTGAGGTCGTCCCAGGCGTAGGACCAGACGTCAGCGGTCGCGCCGGTTCCTTTGACTCGTGACGAGATCGACCCGGCACAGTTGTAGGAGAGTGTTTCGCTGGGCTGGCCGTTGCCGGCACCGATGGTTGACACTGCTTTGGGTTTGGGGTCATCGGTGTTGGGCGTGCACTGTTCGCCAGCCACGTTCGTGGCGTAGCTGTAGGCGCGGCCGTCCATGTTCGTGATGTCGTTCTGCAGGTTGTAGCTGTATCCGTCGTTGTACGGCGCGGCACCACCTGTTGGCGTCGTCGCTGTCGCTGTGGTCGGGCAGCTCCCGGCGGTGGCAGCCAGGGAGATCGCGCGAGTGAGGCGTTGGCGCTGGTCGTAGTAGAAGCACTCGCGTTCGTCACCGGGCGTGTCGTCCGGATCGCTCAACACCGACGTCAAGTTGCCGGGCCGGTCATAGGAGAATTGATCGTTCACGACCAGGCGACCATTTTTTTCTTCGCTGCCGTACAGCGTCGCGGTGCGCGCCGTCATCCGGTTGTCCGAATCACGGTAGGTCGTCGTGATGTTGACCTCGCGTTGACCAAACCCGGCCCGCAGATTCGACACCACCGGCTGACCAATCGGGTTGTACGACTGACTGAACAACCCGACACCAGCATCGGTCCGCGACGACTGCAGCAAACCGGCGGTGTTGTACGTGTTCGTCACCACCTCATTGGTCGTGAGCGACCAGCCGGGTCGCCCGGGCAGTGTCACCTTGTCGATGAGACCGTTGACCAGATAGGACGTTTCGAGCGTGATCGTGTCGTCCAGCAGCTCATCGTTGGCAACAAGGGGATCGTTGGCGGCGAAGACGGTGGCCTGCGTCTTGGTCGGGCGACCCGCACCATCGAAGGCGATCGTTTCCGCCAGAAACGCCGGAACGCCTCGGGGTTGATGGCTGTAGGAATACCAGAGGGCCCCCTTGTTGCCCGCGGGGTCGTACCCGTTCGATGTCAGCAGATTTCCCAGGGCCACCGAGCCGGCGTACCGGTGCAACGGTCGACCCAGCCAATCGATGACGTGAATCACCACTCGGCCTTGGGTGTCGGTCGCCGTGGCAACGGCGCCATTCTGGTAGTAGGTCGTCGAGGACGACCCGGCCTCGTTGTCGTCGAGAGTGGTCTGTTGCCCAAGGAAGTTGTAGGTCATCGAGGAATCGTTCGAGCTGCCCGGTTGATAGACGTACTGCACGTTGTCGTTCGCGAAGTACCGGTACCGAGTCTCGGCGGCACCGCCCACCGAATCGTTCTCCACGACCTTCCACGTGCGTCCATACGCATCGACGTTCGTCGCGGTGGTTCCGTACGGATTCGAGCCGTTGTATGGCGCGGTCGCGATCGTCGCAGTACCGACGTAGCTCGTGTCGACCTGGTGGTGAACAGCGTCGTTGTCACGCTGGTACTGGGTCTTCACCCGGCCTGCGAAGTCGTATCTGGTGTCGTGGTCGACGGGGATCGAAGCAGCGGCCATGCCGTGATAGGTCGCGTCCAGTGTTGCGCCGGACAGCTGGAATGGCTCGGACTGGCGGCTGACTCGTCCAACCGAGTCGAAGAGCGTGCGCGCAACGACGACGCCGCCCGAACCGTCTTTCGCTTGCGTCTTGTTCTGCACCGCTCGACCGAGCCCGTCGAGAGTCGTCCACGACTCGACGAACCTGCCCGTGCCGTCGGTGTTGACGTCGAACTTCTCGCTCTCCCGGATCACCCATCGCCGGCTGAAGTCGCGCAGCGAGCCGTCGGGCGCGTATCGATTCGGCATGGTCGGTGTCGGGAGCGGCAGACCGATTGGTGTGTAGGTATAGGTGCGGCTCGCCACCGAACCATTGCAGTAGGCCCAGAAATGGTCGCCGGTTGGTTTCGGATCGAGATACCCGAACACTTGCGCCAGCCGGCCTTGGCGGTCGTAGCACGCCTCGGCCACCCGACCGTTTGGATCGACTGTCGACACATGGTGGCCGTACAAGTCGAACTCATTCGTCGTCACGTGCCCGAGCGGATTAGTGATCGTGGCGAACTTCAGCGCGTGTACAACGTTGCCGGTTGCAAGTGCGGCATTGCCCGCATGCGACGTGTAACCGTGCGTCGTGGTCTTGTTTCGGGCGTCCGTCGATGTCGTGACTCGCGCCCAACCGGGCGGTGAGGCGAAGCCGTCGTTTTCATACGTGAACGATTCGGTGAGACTGCTCACCGGTTGTCGATTGTCATCGACGACACCGCCACCGGTTTGGGTGACGGTCGATGTGAGTTGGATCTCGGATGCGCTGTAGTTGTAGATCACGTCTGACATCACGCCAGTCGAACAGTCCGGACTCGAATGGGTGCTGACCGCGCTGCGTTCGGCCGAGCGGCCACCACGTGCTGGGCGCGGTGTATTGGGTTTTCGTGCACCGAGCGTCGTTCTCCCCGAAGTGCCCGGCGATCTCGTCGTAGCTCGAGTTGACCTGGCCCCACTCGATCGTGGTCGACGGGCGGCTGTACGCGTCATAGGCGTAGTCGGTGCGGCTGTACTGGCCATTCGCATACACGTAGTCACGGAACGGCTCGACCCACGTGACGTTCGGGTCGACGCCGAGAGTGCCGGTCGTGACGTACCGATTGACGACACGTGAATGGTCTTGTGTGCCGCTCGGGTCCGGCACGTGGCGGAGCAGTGGCAGGCCAGAGAGTTCGTCGAGGTCAGTCGGCTGGCCGTAGCCGGTCGACACGGGCAGCCCTGTTGACATCAACACGGTCTTCGTCGTCGTGCACGCCGTATGGCAGAGCTTGTCGCCGTGCATACCGCGGAAGAACTGGTGCTTCGTCACGACCTGCTCGGCGGCTGTCCCCTCGGTGACCACCACTTCGGCGAATCCGCGGTACTCGCCCCACGATCGTCGCCCTACCGGAACAAATCGATCGGTGTCGCCATGCCAGGCCATCGAACCGTTGTAGGCAAGCCGGCGATTCCCGGATTGTTCGAAGCGGGATAGGAATAGGTCGTCACCATGTCGGGGTTGACGCCCGTCAGATCCCTGACCGTGACGGCGCTCACCACGTACTTGTGCCACACGCTGAAACCTGCCGCGCCGGATGGTGGCGCCCACCAGCGAGCGAAACACGACCAGGTGTTGCTATTGAATCCCTGCCACTGGGGATCCGAAGTGACCGGGTTCGAGCACATCTTGGGTTGGGTGTAGTCGATGTAGGTCACCGAGCCGAGTTCGTCACGGATCTTGCCGACTCGCCACATCCGCATCTGCGTGACTCCAGCCGAGGTGTTGTAGTCGACCCGATTCGGGAACGGAATGCCAGACGATGGACCATCGAACCGAACCTGGCCCACTTGCTCGCCTCCCCAGCCGAAGGCGTAGTGATACGAGTACCGGTTGATGTAGCGCAGCCACAGTCGCTCGGTCCCGTCCAGCCCGTTCCACTCGTTGTTCATGATCCAGTAGTCGACCGGGACGAACGTTGACCCGGCGGAACGAGTCCATGACAGAACTCCGGCGAGCCGCATCCGATCAAAGAAGATCGGTGAGTACTTGAAGCACCCGGCCGAGGGGTCACAAAAGTGATCTGCTGGGATGTCGGGGTAGTTCGAACTCGTTGCCTTGGTCGGCGCCGCGCACGCCGACGTCAGCGCGACGCATCGATACTCGTAGTGGAAACTCACCTGATGCGTGTTGGCCGCGGCGGATGCGTTGCCCGTCACCATGCCGTAGTCGATGCGCTCCAGCCGCGAACCCGACACATACGGTGTCTGGAGGTATGGCGAACCCTTCAGGCCGTAGTAGTTGACCTCCTGGGAGTAGAGGTAGTTGGCGACCTGACCGTCTTTGTTCTCAATCCTGTCGACGTCCCACCGGTACGCCTGGTGGCACCAATTGCCCGACACTGCCCGGCACGGTTCGCCCGCGTGATTGGCGACCACGGGAACCGTGCGCACCGAACCGAGCGCAGTGCCCGGGTTCCACGCCCCGGTCCGGTTGCCGTACCCGAACCAGTACGACACTCCATCCGGCGCGAGAGCCTCCCAATGCTCACCATTGTCGTCGACGCCCAGCGAGCCGGGCAGTCCTGTGCTGATCCGTTCGAAGTGAATGAACTTCCAACCAACGGCATTGTTGGCGCGGTACAGCTGCCACTGCCATCCGCCGAGCGGATATGGCAGAGTCTGTTCGAGGACGAGTTCGCCCGAGACGCCGTTCATCGAAATGGTTGCGTTTTGCTCGACCCAGCACAGGTCGCCGATCGAGCCTCCATCATCGGCGCAGGTCTTGTAGCGCCGCTCGATGAACATGGCACCCATCGACCAACCGGGAGAGACCTGCCCGCCCTGAGTGTTCTGATCTGACGTGAACCCGTCGAGCGCCTGAGAGCTGTACGACAAGCCGACATTCGGCACCGGCCCAGCGGGAGGCGCGGGGACTTCCATGGGGTACTGGTATTCGAAGCTTCCCGCCTGCAAGCCGACCGACCACTTCCCGCTCGGGTTCAGGTCCGAGGTCGCAAAATTGCCGCCGGCTGAATAGGCGCCCGCGCCGAGCCCGAATCCGGGTCCACCCGTTGATTGCAGACGCAAACCGAACTCGCCCAACCCGCCGACGGGCACGACCCGCGCTCCGAGCTGGTCGGCGGTGACCTCGAACGAGATCACGCCCGCCTCGGTGTCGTTCACAAACTCCTTCACCGGCAATGGCTTCGAGCAACCCACCTGCTTCGGATTGTCGATCCAACACGAATCGAACGACATCACCTGCAGGCGACCGGCCCAGTCACCACCGTACGTGTGGCGGAACGACGAATAGTCGATCGACAACTTCACCGTGGGGGATCGCTGCAACTGAGTCGGCGAGATATCCACCGTGAAGGCCACCTTCTCGAGCCCGGCCGCTTCGGCGACCTTCTCATCGGCAACCGTGATCCCGACCGGTACGACTTCGGGTGGGCCGCCGCGTTCGTCGACTGGATCGGGTTGCACCGGTTCGACCGACGTCGTCGCAGCGACCGGCGTCGTCGTGCTCAACGATGTCGGAGGCGTTGGTGACGTTGATGGCGGCGTCGATGACGTCGTTGCCGGGGCCACTGACCCTGCGCCTGCGTCGGCTCGCGTGTGCGGTCGCGAGGGTCGGCACCGGAGCCGGCACGGGTCCCGACGCAACTGGTTCGGGACGGTCGTTCGCTGTTTCGAGCACCGTCTCGAATACTGCCTCGGTCGCCTCGACTGCAATTTCGGCCGCCTCGGCAGCGCCCGCACCGCGCTCGTCGCCGAGCGCCACCAACTCCACTGACACCGGCCCCACCCGGGCTGCCGTTGCCGACACCGCCCTTGCCGATGCATCTGCAGACAAGCCGGCCGGATCGAGCCGGGCCAGGTCGGTGGCCCCGCGCACAGGTGCGACGAGGCGCGTCATATCAGCAGGCGGCGGCGTGATGGGGCTTCCATCTACCGGGCCAACGGGGGACGGAGCGGAGTTGTCGGGCTCTACCGTGGGTGGCTCATCGGGGACTTGATCCTCGGCTGTCGACGAAGACTGCGCGACCGGTCGTGGTTGTGCAATTGCGCTATCGGCACACACCGAAGTGGCAACCAATACCGCAACAACCACACCGCTGATTCGCCTGTGCGTGAATCCCATGCCCGCTCCTTGTGTTCGAAGTCACGTGAGCGTTTCAGAGGTGGTCAGGAAAAGGCAAGTGGAAAAAGAGAAGTCATTCCCACTGACATCACCCACGAGAGTGGTCAAATGATCACACAACAGATGCGACACTTGGCGCGGATGTTCGATCGAATACGGCTCCTTCGTACGAGCCGATAGACGTTGACGGCAGCTGCTCAGATGAGATGGCGCTCAGATGCGGACCGACGTCTCAGGCGTCGGCCATCTCGGCTTCGTACCGTTGAGCGGCCTCGTCGACGGCTGTCATTTGCTTCTCGGCCAGCTCGGGTCGAGCGATTCGGGCGCGGTCGGCAGCGCCGATCAGGCTGCCGACGCTTCCTTGGAATCGGGGCATCACGTGGCGGGCCAACAGCTCGTAACTCTTCTTCGTCGCAGCCGTGTTCGCCCAGTTATGGCTGAGCGTCAAATACCGCGCCGAACCCGCCATTCGACTGTTCGAGCAACTCCTCGATTTGGGCAATTGCCTGATCGGGCGTGCCGATCACGCCGAGCCCACCGTTGACGAAATTGACCATCTCGTCGATGTCGCCACCCTCCACCGCCATCTGCGGGAACGCGGCAACGTTCTGGAAATAGCGGAACCACTGGGTGATCCCGTACTCGACGTCCTTGCGGGCCTGCTCCTCGGTCTCGGCGAGATGCATGAGCCCGACGAGACGCCACTTGTCGCGGTCGGCCACCTGACCGTGCTGCGCGGCGGCGTGCTCCTGGATGGTCCAGTGGTGAGCGAGGACGTCCATCCCGATGGCCACCGTGGCACCGAGCGACAACACGCCCGCGCCGTACCTGCCGGCGAGCTTCGCGCCCGACGGTGATGCCACCGCGGCGACTGCGATATCGAACAGCGGGTCGGAGTACGGGCGAAGGTGGAGCTGGGCATCGCGCAACGTCAGCCGATCAGAGGAGTAGTTGACCGGCTCGTCGGACGTGAGCAACTGCATCACGATGGCGAGGTACTCCTCGAGGAGCGGTCGCATCTGCGTGGGTTCGAGGCCGAGCATCGCCGCGTCGGTCGGCAGCGCGCCGGGGCCGACGCCGAGCATGATCCGCCCGCGGGTCAAATGATCGAGCAGCACGATTCGCTCGGCGACCCACAGCGGGTTGTGGTACGGCAACGACACGACGCCCGTGCCCAGCTTGATGTTCTTGGTCCGCGCTGCCGCAGCCATGATGAAGATCTCGGGCGACGCGATGATCTCGCTGCCCGCCGAATGGTGCTCGCCGATCCAGGCCTCGTCGAAGCCGAGCGTGTCCATGTGTTGGAGCAGATCGAGGTCGGCCTCGAGCGACAGCGTCGGGTTGTGCTCCGGGGGATGGAACGGGGCCATGAAGGTGCCGAATCGCAAACGCATGTGAGTCTCCAGTCGTGAATCAATCGTGAGCAGCCCGCCGGGTCGAACCGTAAGTGACCTTGTGAAGCAGCCACGAATCGGAGCACCTGGCCCAGCCCCCCGCCCCCCGTCACACGGAAGCACGACTCCCAGCAACTCGCCAGTCGGCACTCGACGTCGGAGCAGCTCGCCGGGTCAATCGACTTCGAAATACGCCGCTGGTGCGAAGCGATGCCGCTTGGCCACGAGGTTGCCGGGGACCGCCTGAATGCTGCGGTTGTACTCGGCGACCTTGATGTTGTGGAACCGCCGGGCCGCTCCGATGCGATCTTCGGTGATCGCCAGCTCGCGCTGCAGCTGGAGAAAGTTCTGCTGCGTGTTGAGTGCCGGATACTGCTCGCGCAACGCCACCACCGCGCTCGCGGCTGCCGCCAACTCCGCCTCGGGCATCGACCGCTCGGCCGCTGTATGGGCAGCATCAGCGGCGAGTTGGCCGGCCCTGACCAGACGCCCCAGCAGCTCACGTTCGTGGGCCGCCGTGGCCTGCACCGCCGCCACCAGCCCGGGAATCAGGGTGTGCCGCCGTTCGAGTTCGACATCGATCGCGGCCCACGCGTCACCAACCTGCTGGCGGTCGGCGACGAGGCCATTGAACGACGCCGTCCAGGCAACAGCGACCGCCGCCGCGACCACGACAGCGAAGTACCACGACGGCGATCATCGCAGCGGATACAGGCTGGGCAATACAGCAGGCATGTGGCTGCGCACACCCTGGCTCCAATCGAGGAAGCCGAACAGCAGATGTACGTCGAGGCGGTCGGAGATGCAGAGCAACCACGATCCCCACACCTCGAATTTGATCGCGCCGCGTCCGCTCTGGCTCGACAGCAGCCACGCCATCATCTGCTGGTCGAGCAGCGCAATCGCAAAGCGCTCGTCGTCACCCGTCACCCGATACTCGTCGTTGAACGTCGCCGACTCGACCTCGATGTCGCGCTGGCCGATCGCCTTGCCGATCGACGACCAGAACCCCTCGGGACCGATCTTGGTGTGCGGAGCACTGAACGGCAACGCCACGAGTGCGCAGGTCCGCAGGTGCGTGCTCTTGTTCTTGCCCGATCCGGTCGTGTACTGGTACTGGAACACGCTGTCCTGCTCGCCCGTCCGCCAGAACTGGAACGACAACCGCTTCGAACTGCCGAACCCGAACAGGTCGAATTGCTGCGCGGGCGGCGGCTTGTCGGCGATGTCGACGTTGAAGCCGTGCTGCGCCGCCAGCGTTTGGGCGAGCAGAACGAGCGCCTTCTTGCGGCGATCGTTCCACATGATGAGGGGCACGGCGACGGCCGCCATGACCGCCATCATGATCAACGTCGACATGATCAGTCCCGAACAGTCACGCGAAACTTGTCGACCAACGCGGTCGTGATGCCGAGGGTCGCCACGAAGGCGTCGTCGGTCGAAACTTCGCGGGCGACGAACACCGCTGAACCGTGCGGCGCCTCGTCGGGGCCGCCGGGTTCGGCGCCGTCGAAGATGACGACGAGGGGGCCGTGTCGCTCGTCGAGGTCGACCGCCCAATCGCACAGCTCGGCAGTGAGGACGCGCCGGACGATCCCCATCGCGTCGTCGTCGGCATCGAGGTCGAACGTGGCGTCGAAACGTGCGTGGCCGATCATCGGCAACCCGCCCGCTTCGACGTGGGAAGCAGGATCAGCTGCGCCGCCAGTTGGCGGGTCGGATCGGAGGCCGAGATGATCGGCGCCGCGCTTGGACTGGGCGGCGATCCAGATCGGCGGCAAGTCGCTCCACTCGACCGAGCCGACGGCCAGCACGACTCCATCGGTGCGTCGCCCGCGTTCGAGTGCTGCTCGATTCGCATCGGGGGAGTCGGCGCAGAGGAGGTCGTGCCCGAACACGAAACTGTCGAAGGCGACGTCGGCAATCGAGCGTTCCATCCAGGATCGCGTGGTGAGAGAGAGGCCGGCGGAGCTGGCGATCTGACCGAGAGGCGTCGAGTTGTCCGCAGGCCGTCGTCGAGAGAAGGGCACTGCGGGCAACGGTAGTCGGTGCGATGTTGGTGGATGCGAGACCTGTGCGGCGATGCGTTTCCCCGTGGCCTTGCGAACCCGCCGGACAGAACGAGCCGAACAGCACCGGACCGACCAGCCGGCCGACCCCATCGCCCGGTGCGCAGAGCACCAGGCTCGCCGATCACCCGCACCACTACTCTGGCAAACATGTCCGCGAACTCAGATCAACCGGTCGACATCAAGCCCCGCTCACGCGACGTCACCGACGGCATGCAGAAGGCGCCCTCGCGATCGATGCTGCGGGCCATCGGCATGGGTGACGACGACTGGGTCAAGCCGCAGGTCGCCATCGCCTCGTCGTGGAACGAGGTGACGCCGTGCAACATGACGCTCCGCAAGCTCGCCGAGCACGCCAAGGCCGGGGTGAACGCGGCGGGCGGATTCGGCATGGAGTTCGGCACCATCACCGTCAGCGACGGCATCTCGATGGGCCACGAAGGCATGCGCGCCTCGCTCGTGTCGCGCGAAGTGATCACCGACTCGGTCGAAACCGTGATGCACGCCGAACGCCTCGACGGCTTCGTCGGCCTCGCCGGATGCGACAAGTCGATCCCCGGCATGTTGATGGCCGCCGCCCGGCTCGACCTCGCCTCCGTCTTCGTCTACAACGGATCGATCATGCCGGGCGAACACAACGGCAAGGCGCTCGACATCACGTCGGTGTTCGAGGCGGTCGGCGCACGTGCCGCGGGCACGATCGACGATCAGGAGTTGTACGACATCGAGGTGAAGGCGTGCCCGGGTGAGGGCGCGTGCGGCGGCATGTTCACCGCGAACACGATGAGTTCCATTGCCGAGGCGCTCGGTATGAGCCTGCCCGGCTCGGCATCGCCGCCGGCCATCGACGCGCGCCGCGAAGTCGATGCGCGTGCGGCGGGTGAAGCAGTGGTCGGCCTGCTGCGGCTCGGCATCACCACCCGCCAGATCATGACCAAACCAGCCTTCGAAAATGCGATCGCCCTCACATCGGCGCTCGGCGGCTCGACCAACGCCGTGCTGCACCTCCTCGCCATCGCCAACGAGGCGGGCGTTGCGCTCGAACTCGACGACTTCAACCGGATCGCCGACAAGGTGCCCCACATCGCCGACATGACGCCCGGTGGCAAGTTCCACATGAGCGACCTCGACAAAGTCGGTGGCGTGCCAATGGTGCTCAAGCATCTGCTCGACAACGGCATGCTCAACGGCGACTGCCTCACGGTCACCGGAAAGACGATGGCCGAGAACCTGGCCGAAATGGACCTGCCCGCGCCCGATGGTGTGGTCGTGCATCCGATCGATGCGCCGATCCACAGTGAGGGCGGCATCAACATTCTCACCGGCTCGTTGGCGCCGCTCGGCGCGGTCGTCAAGGTCGCTGGTCTATCCGCCGCACAGAAGCACTTCGAGGGTCCGGCCCGCGTGTTCGACGACGAGAAGTACGCGATGGAAGCCATTCTCGCCGGCGAGATCAATGCCGGCGATGTGATCGTCATCCGTTACGAAGGACCGAAGGGCGGGCCCGGCATGCGCGAGATGCTCGCGATCACCGGCGCGCTCAAAGGAGCCGGTCGTGGTGGCGATGTGGCCCTGATCACCGACGGCCGATTCTCCGGCGGCACGTGGGGGTTTTGCATCGGCCATGTCGCGCCCGAAGCCGCCCTCGGTGGTCCGATTGCGTTCGTCGCAGAGGGCGACACGATCCTGATCGACGTGCCGAGCAAGACCCTCGACCTGCAGGTCGACGACGCAACACTCGCCGCGCGACGAGATGGCTGGCAGCCCAACGCCCCCCGCTACACCACCGGCGTACTCGGCAAGTACGCCCGCCTCGTCCAAGGCGCCGAAACCGGAGCGATCACCAACACCCTCTGATCCCAGCCGACTGCGCAACCGTCGCGATCGGGGCCAGGCACCATCGCGACAGTTCTGTCGCGTTGGTGCCTGGCCCTTTCGCGACAATCTTGTCGCGTTGGTACCTGGCCCTTTCGCGACAATCTTGTCGCGTTGGTGCCTGGCCCCAATGCGACGGTTGCGCAACATCGACTTGGCTCGGCGGCGGGGTGAGCTGGTCGAACTCGCAGTGGACCGGTCCTTTCCGCTGAGCGGCCGACTCCGCCCACTGTCGGACTGACGGCGCCTCGCGCCGTTTGCGTCGGCCAGCGATCCGACGGAGGGGCGCCCGCACCTCCGCGCGTCGGCTCGGCGCCAGCCAGTCGAGGAGACGGTGGACGAGATGGTCGAGCAGGCAATCAAGCAGACGATCGAGCAGATGGTGGCGACGTGCTGACGGGCACGATTCGACGATTGGCTACCGCCGCGATGTGTCTCGGAACGGTTGCTGTCGCCGCACCGGATCGGGCTCTCGCCGCGCCGGTGACGATTGCCGGGCACGACGACATGGCGTGGGTGGTGACCGACGCCGCGGGAAGCCCGCCACCCAACTCATTCGGGGGCGGAGGGGGCAGGCCGTGGGGTGGACCCGATCGAACCTGGAGCCAGCCGGGCTTCACCGGGTCGTATCGCATCTCGCTCGATGGCGTGACGGTGTCGGCCTACTGCGGCGACTTCCACAACCCGACGAGCCCGGATGCGGCGAGCCGATGGGTCGACGATCGGACAGCGTTCGCCGGTTCCGACAAGGCGTTGGCGAAGTTGTCCTACGCCCAATGGCGGTGGGGTTCGACCACCGATGCCGACACAGCCGCTGCGCTTAACCTCTACACGCACTTCCTCGGATCTCCCGGTGATCGATCGAACAGCAGTGGTGTGCCGGTACCCGACATCAACGACAACGACATCCTCGACGAAGTGGTCGTTGTGAGCGCTCCACATGCCGCGGTCGGCCAGATCATGGCCACCATCGACATCCAGGCCGAGGCGTGGTCCGCCGCGTTCGACCATCAGCCAGTCAACATCGGGGCCGGTCTCACCGTCACCGTCGACGGCCGCGGCGAACCTGCCGCGGTCTCTACGGCGACTGGTCGGGCGCTCCCGGTTGGCTCGTTCGACGTGCTCAGCAACGGACGCTCGACGACCGTGACGACGGCGGGAGTGGCGCGTCCATTGCGCGACATCAGCGTCGGCAGTCAGAACAGTGTCACCATCGGCACGCCGCAGACAGCGCGCGCCGAGGCGATGGCCGACATCACCGTCAGTTCCCAGATCTCCGACCACGCGCCAGGAATCGGGACCGCGTTGACCGACGCCATCACGATTGCCGGGTTGATCGACGGCGAGACCGCAACGATCGCAGTCGAGTTGTTCGACCTGAGTATCGACCCCACCGGCGCCGGCGACCCTCTCGCCAGGGAGACCCGCACCGGTCTTGTCAACGGCACGACCGAGGGGTGGGCCCGATTCGATGTGACCACTCCAGTGGCCGGCCATGTGCTCGGCTATCGCCACCGTCTTGAAGCGGTCTCGCCGGACACGGCCGTGCCGGTGCGGCGCGCCTGGTCCGAACTTGGCATCGCATCCGAAAGCGGCACGGCCGCCGAGGTCGATGCGATCGTCCATCTCCGCAAGACCATCTCATCGAGCAGTGAGCCGACGTGGATCAATGCACAACGCGCCGCGCCGGCCACTCATCATCCCGCCGCTGCGCTGAGCGACGCCGCGGGCGGGTCGCACGACGATGGCGCCGCTGACGCCGGTGACGGTCGGCCGATCTACCTCGACGGCGACGCCGTGTCGTTCCGGTACGAGGTGTGGCTCGACCCGTCGTCGACCGGCGATGTGGTGTGGACGATCGGCCCGAACGGTACGCCCAGCGGCGTCCTGACCGACGACGCGGGAACCGAGGGCGGTGACGACGACTTCACTCCGACGTTTCTGCTCGGCGACAACGGCGACGGTCGGCTGACCCGCGGCGAGGTGTGGACGTTCGAGGCCCGCGACCGACGTCGGGCCGCTGCCGGCGAGGAACACGAGAACACCGCCACCGCTCTGGCCGGCACGATTTCCAACCCGACGACCAAGCTGCCGACCAAACGGACCACCGCAACCCGAACCGATCCGGCGGGATATCTCGTGCCCTGCCTGTCGACATCGGTGCGCGATCAACTCGATGGCGACCGGACGATCGAACCCGGCGGCGGCGTGATCATCGACACCGCCACGTTCTGCAATCTCGTTCCCGGCACGGAGTACCGGATCGATGGAGTCGTGATGGACGATCGAACGGGTCAGCCGACCCAGCTCCGCGGATCGACGACGTTCACGCCGCACACGGCGAGTGGCACCGTCGACGTCATGATCGACGTGAAGATCGATGCGGCGACCGACACGAAGATCGACGCGGTCGTCGACATTTCCCCACCGGCGAAGGAAGCCGACGTGGTGGCTCGCCGCTACGTGGTGTTCGAGACCGTCGTCGTCGCCGACTCGGGCGAATTCGTCGCCAAGCACGCCGACCTCGATGACGCAGCGCAGACCTTCATCGTGCTCCCTGCCGTCGAGGAAACGCCGCCCGCGCCGGAATCGACGACGACAACCTCGGTGCCCCCCGTATCGACCGCGCCGCCATCCACCGTCCCTCCGCCGCCGACACCAACGACAGCCGGTCCACCCAGGCTCCCCAAGACCGGCGACTCCCTCACCCAGATTCTGCTACTGATCGCCATTTTTGCGTTTACGGCCGGTGTCGTCGCCGTCGAAGTCCGCCACCCCCGGCGCCCGGACGCCATCACCTCTGGTGTCAGACACCAGAGGTGATGTGGTCGGCAAGGCTGCACCAGCACATCGAACGCGATCGCGATGAGCCTCGGAGCGGACATCACGCCGCGAGACTCATTGCAGTGTTGGGTGACACGGGGTGCGGACGGGCATCAGCAGGTACAGGATCTATCCTCGGTGGATGAGCAGTTCCGGCGGTCGCAACATCCTTGCCTCGGTCGTCGGGTGGCTGATCGTGGCCATCCTGATCTGGGTGTTCTTCGGCGGGGTCTTCGGCGCCATTCGATTCATCGTGCGGATGATCGTGTTCCTCGTCGTGATCGGCGCACTGCTCACCGTCTACTTCAAGCTGCGCGACGGAGACTGACCGCACGCACCCATCACCGCTGGTGTCTGACCCCAGAGGTGATGTCAGTCGATCAGCGATTGGTAGACGAGCTGCTGCAAGATCGGGCGAATCGGATATGTGCTCGACGGCAGGAGCTGCGTGAGGAAGAGTGCGACGATCTCCTCTTTCGGGTCGATCCAGAACGCCGTGCTTGCCGCCCCGCCCCACGCATATGATCCGGTCGAGCCGATCACCTTGTTCTCGGCGGTGTCGAGCGACACCGAGAACCCGAGCCCGAATCCCATGCCGAGGAACTCGGTCTCGGCAAACAGTGGCCGACCGAAGTCCTCGAGGATGGCCCCGCCGGGCAGATGGTTCTGCACCATGTAGTCGACCGTGCGGCTGCCGAGAATCCGCGCGCCGTCGAGTTCGCCGCGATTGAGCAGCATGTGGCAGAACCGCAAATAGTCGGCCGCCGTGCCCATCAGTCCGCCCCCGCCACCCAGCATCGTCGGCTTCTTGTCCTGCGGCGCGCCCGGCATGATCGCCGTCTTGCGCTGCACCGGGTAGTACAGCTGCGCAAATCGATCCCGCTTGTCGGGCTCGACCCAGAACTCGGTATCGACCATGCCCAGCGGGTCGAGGATCCGGCGACGGAAGAACTCGTCCAACGTCTGACCCGAGACCACCTCGACGATGCGTCCGACCACATCGGTCGAGACGCCGTAGAGCCATTCGGCGCCCGGTTGAAAGGCCAGCGGCAATCCCGCCCACGTGTCGCACGCCTTCTCCAGGTCCATGCCTTTCGGGATGCCCCACTCGAACCCCGCCGCCCGGTACAACGCATCGGTGACGTGGTTGTTGTGGAATCCGTAGGTCAAACCGGACGTGTGGGTGAGGAGATGCCAGATGCGCATCGGCTCGGTCACGCCCTCGGTCACCGGGGCCGTGGTCGACCCCGTGCGGTACACCCGCGACCGGCCGAAGGACGGAATGTACTTCGCCACCGGATCCTTCAGCTGCAGCTTGCCCTCCTCGTAGAGCATCATCAGCGCGACGGAAGTGATCGGCTTGGTCATCGAAAACAATCGACAGATCGTGTCCGATTCCCACGGCAGATCGTTCTCGATGTCGCGCTTGCCATACGTCGAGCTGTAGGCGATCTCGCCGCCCCGGCTCACCACGACCTGCCAGCCGGGAAGGCGACCGTCGTCGACGTACTGCTGGAAGTGAGCGTCGATGCGCGCCAGCCGCCGAGCGTCGAAGCCGGCGTCGGCGGGAGTGATCGTCTGCGCTGTACCGGAAACTGCCATCGGGTGATGATGGCAGGGCGACCCGTTCCGCTCCGAGTTCGACTGCGTTCTCGGCCCTGCTGGGTATCAGCATGTGAGACGGAGCGGGGCCGAGAACCAGCCACGGGGGATTGGCGGGGGGATCGGGCGGGGGAAATCAGGCGGAGTGTTCGGCGGGGGAATCAGGTGGTGCGCGCCCGGCGGGTCAGCGTTGCTGCGATTGCGCGCCAGCCGACGAGGAACGTGCCGAGGAAGATCGTCGCCACGATCATGAACGATGTGGCCGTCCCGTCGTCGAACACGAATCGGCGCAGGACCATGCCGAGCGCCACGGTGCACACCCAGATCGCCACGCCCGCCGGCACCGTCATCGGGTCGGCCATCGCCGCCTTGCCGCTGACGCGCAGGAGCACCCAGGCCACAAGCAGGGCGATCAGGAACGGTGCGGCGGTCTGCAACAACCCGGCAACGGCCTCGTCCTCGTCGTGATTGCGGCGGCCGATCGCGACGAACGCCACCACGATGGCCGTGTCGATCGGTGCAGCGATCTGAGTGCGCGGATGCATGGACCCAGTCTGCAAGCGTCAAACCGCGTTTGCGTGACGATTTTGGCTGACCGTTCCGCCAAATTCGTCACGCAAACGAGACTGGACGTGCGGTCAGGCGGGTGGGGCGAAGCCGCCGAGCGAACCCTTGAAGAACAGCAGCGGTCGCGGCGGCAAGCCGTCGTGATCGGCGTCGGCGTCGAGGGCGCCGACGCTGCCGAGCACGAACAGATGGTCGCCCATCGTGTGGATCTCGACGATCGAGCAGTCGATCCAAGCAACGGCACGGTCGAGAATCGGCGAGCCCGACGGCGCCGCATGCCAGGCGACATCGATGAAGCGGGTGGCGTCGGTGCCGCTCTTCGCGAACTTCCAGCACAAATCGCTCTGCGCCTCGCTGAGCACGTTGACGCAGAAGCTGCCCGATGCGGTGATGGCGTCCATCGTCACGGAGCCCAGTTGGGGGAGGAATCCAACGAGCGGCGGATCGAGGGACACTGACGTGAACGATCCGATCGTGAACCCGACGGGCTGCGGTTCGTCGTCATCGGGACCAGGCGTGATTGCCGTGATCACGGTCACTCCGGTCGGGAAGTGGCCCAAGATGGTGCGGAAGTGGTCGGAGTCGAATGCGGTGTCGGGATCGCTGCTCATCGGCGGCAACTGTAGGCGGGGTCCGATGTACGATCCGCACCAATGCAGCCCGATCCGGCAGCCCGCAACCCGGAACCCCACAACGCTGAACTCCGCCAGGCTGAACTCCGCGACCCCGAAGTCAGCGACCAGGAAGCCAGCGACGCGCTCGCCATCGACGCGGCCAAACGTGACCTGCGGCGTCGAATGCGAGCCACCCGCCTCGCACTGACCGATCGCACCGAGCGTTCTGCTCGACTCTGGGACGCAGTGCTGAGTCGTTCCGACGTCGATGCTGCGACACGCGTGTTGGTGTTCGACTCAATCGAAGGTGAACCCGAAACGGCGTCCTTGATCGCTGCTCTCGTCACCGCGGGCAAAGCCATCAAGGTCCCCGAAGACGTCGATCTCGATCCGGCTTGGCCCGATCTGATCGTCGTGCCTGGCCTCGCCTTCACCGCCGACGGCCGGCGAGTCGGACAGGGCGGCGGATGGTACGACCGCTTCCTTCCTGGTCGGCGCAGCGACTGCGTGACGATCGGGGTGTGCTTCGCCCCCCAACTCGTCGACGACGTACCGACCGAGGCGCACGACGTCGTCGTCGATGCGGTGCTCACCGACTGACCGCCGTCGCCCGGGTCAGGAAAGCGCCCGCCGGACGCGGAAACTCGGGTGTGTCCGACGCCGACGTCCGACATGCTCGGGTGATGACCGCCTTCACGCTGGCCGAACTCGACGCCGCCACCACCGTCGTTCGACGACACGTTCCACCCACGCCCCAGTACGAGTGGCCGATGCTCAGTGCTGCAGCGGGGTCAACGGTGATCGTGAAACACGAGAACCACACACCGACCGGAGCGTTCAAGGTGCGTGGCGGCCTGGTCTATCTCGACCGACTCGTGCGGGAGCGCCCTGAGGTCGTCGGGCTGGTCAGTGCGACGCGGGGCAATCACGGCCAGAGCTTGGCGTTTGCCGGGCGGCAGCACGGTCGGCAGGTCGTCATCTGCGTTCCGCACGGCAACAGTGTCGAGAAGAACGCTGCGATGCGGGCGCTCGGCGCGGAAGTCATCGAAGTCGGCAACGATTTCCAAGCTGCTCGTGAAGAGAGCCTGCGCGTTGCCGACGAACGGGGCTTCGAGGCGGTGCCGGCGTTTCACGCCGACCTGGTGCTCGGCGTGGCGACCTACGCGCGCGAGTTGTTCGACGCGGCGGCAGGCCTCGACACCGTCTACGTCCCCGTCGGGATGGGGTCGGGAATCAACGCCCTCATCGGGGTGCGCGACCTGCTGGGCCTCGACACCGCCATCGTCGGTGTGGTCGCGGCAGCGGCGCCCGCCACGCGGCTGTCGTTCGATGCCGGTCATGTGGTGACGACCGAGAGCGCCTCGACCTTCGTCGACGGTGTTGCGTGCCGAGTCCCCGACCCGGTCGCGATTGCGGGAATGGTGGGTGGTGCTGCTCGGATCATCGAAGTAGCCGACGTCGATGTGGCAGAGGCGATGCGACTGATCTACCGCACCACGCACAACGTCGCCGAACCAGCCGGCGCGATCGCGCTCGCCGGGCTGCTGTCGGAATCGGTCGATCGCCGCGGCGCACGCAGCGCCTTCACCCTGTGCGGCGGCAACGTCGACACCGCAATGCTCGCGGCCGTGTTGGGCGGCGACACGCCCCCGGGGTGACGTGCGGTCAGGCGACCGATTCGAGGGTGCGCACTGCGCCGCGCTTGCCAGCCGTCATCTCGGTATGGAGCTGGCAGATCCGCTCACTTGCCGACTTCGTGCAGAGCGAGGGCACGACGGCGTGCACGGCAGCAGCACCTGCTGCCATCGCGAGGCAGCGTGCGAAGTGCGCTGCAACCCGAAAATGCTGGGTGTAGGTCTCGTCGACCGACGCCGGATGATCGGTGAAGTGCTGCCGCAACGTCATGCCACCACCCTAGAGAATCGAAGCCGGCCGATGTGTTGCGTTCTTCGCGTGAAACAGTGAAGACCTCGTCGTGTTGATGCGAAGATCGCGCCATCTGTGCAATATTCTTCGATTGTGGATGAAGTTGATCGGGAAATTCTGCGTTTGCTCCAAGACGACGCCAGTCTGAGCGCACGCGAGCTCGGTGATGCGATCGGTCTCACGGCGACGCCCTGTTGGCGTCGGGTCAAAGCGCTCGAAGACGCGGGCATCATCGTCGGTCGGGTGGTCCTCATCGACCCTGAGGCCGTCGGGCTGACCGTCACGGCGCTGGTCAACATTCGCACCAACGACCATGGCCCTGACTGGATCGAACGCTTCCAGGCTGCCATCGATGCCTTTCCGGAAATCGTCGAGGCGTATCGAACGAGCGGCGACATCGACTACACGCTCAAGGTCATGGTCGCGAGCATCGGCGCCTACGACGCGTTCTACAAGCGGCTGATCGCCGCCGTCGATCTCTACGACGTTCGCACGATCTTCGTGATGGAAGAGATGAAACGAACCACGGCTTTGCCGATCGCCGCGGTCAGTCGCTGACCGAATATCGACGGAGGCGATTCGCGAGTTCTTCGACCGCGGGGTCGGTGACCGCGCCGATCCGACGTGCGAGCACAAGGCGTCGCTCGAGGATCTGTTCGCCCACCGCGAGCTGCCCGCGCTCCGACTCGCCCTGGCTCCGGGGGAGCACCGTCCAACCAAGCCCGAGCAGCACCATTTCGCGCAGGACATCGGGCTGATGGGACTCGGCGACCACCCGGGTCGGTGCGCCGAGTTCGGCGAGGCGGGTCATGACCAGTCGGCGGCTGTGGGACGTGACGGGGAAGAGGACCCACGGGCCCCAGCCCGCAGGTTCGCCCAAATCGGCGCCGGGTGGGCCGTAGACGATCATCGCCTCGCTCAGCAGTGGGAGGACTTCGATGCCGACAGGCGGTTCGGGTGGCTCGACACACACGACGACGTCGAGCACGCCGCGCTGCAGGTCCGCCAGGAGTGCGTGCGACGACGCGACGGTGAGGCGGAGTTCGACATCGGCCCGTTCTGTGCGGAATCGGCGCAACACGTCCGGAAAGTGCACCACGGCGGCAACGTCGATCATGCCGAGGCTGACCCGGCCGGCCTCGGCGAGGCGCAACCGGTCAGCCCACGTGACCACGTCACGGGTCAGCGCCACGACCTGGCGGGCGTGTTCGAGTACGGGTGTGACCGTGGCGCGCAACGTGCGTCGCCGTCCCACCGACTCGAACAGGTCGATGCCGACACGTCGTTCCAGTTCGGCCAGGCCCTGCGACAGCGCGGATGGCGAGACGCCGACGAGGCCCGCTGCGGCAGCCCAGGTCGGTGCGTCGGCCACGGCGACGAGGTACTCGAGTTGGCGGATCGAGATGTCGGGGAGCGATCGCACAAGGTCTGGCACCCTGTGAACAATAGTTCAGATTTGCTTCACATACAGACTTTGACGATCAGCATCACTTATCTTTGGGATCATGACCGCAACCAGCACCGCTCGCCAGATCGCGCCCGCCACCGGAAAGCTCGGCGTACTCACGCCGGGCATGGGCGCAGTGGCCTCCACGTTCATCGCCGGTGTCATCGCCGCCCGCAACGGCACCGTGGCGCCGATTGGTTCGGTTTCGCAGATGGCGCACATTCGCCTCGGCACGAAAGAGGAGAATCGCAATCCGATGATCCGCGAGTTCGTGCCGCTCGCCTCGCTCGACGACATCGTCTTCGGCGGCTGGGACCCGATCTCGCCCAACGCCATGGAGGCCGCCAAGACCGCCGGC
The DNA here is from genome assembly GCA_963820085.1 of Ilumatobacteraceae bacterium. Taxonomy (GTDB): domain Bacteria; phylum Actinomycetota; class Acidimicrobiia; order Acidimicrobiales; family Ilumatobacteraceae; genus Ilumatobacter_A. Next base: position 54,642 of record CAWFYU010000006.1, read on the forward strand.
GTATTGCAAGGGAAAGATCTCGACGCCGTCTCTGCGGAGATGGAAGGCATCGTGCCGATGGAAGCGGTTTTCGACCAGCGCTGGGTCAGCCGCCTTGACGGCATTCGAGTGAAGGACATCTCCAACAAATGGGACCAGGCCGAAGCGCTCATTGCCGATATCGCGAGATTCAAGGAAGAAAATGACTGCGACCGCATCGTCATGGTGTGGTGTGGCTCGACCGAGGCATATCAGGAACCGTCCGACGTGCACGCCTCCGTCGAGGCGTTCGAGCAGGGTCTGCGCAACAACGACGAGAACATCTCGCCATCGCAGATTTACTGCTATGCCGCACTGCAGAGTGACGTTCCCTACGCCAATGGCGCCCCGAACCTCACCACCGACCTCGATTGCATGATCGAACTGTCGAAGACGAACGGCGTGCCAATTGCGGGCAAGGACTTCAAGACCGGACAGACGCTGATGAAGACGATGCTGGCGCCCGGATTCAAGGCTCGCATGCTCGGTTTACGCGGCTGGTATTCGACCAACATCCTCGGCAACCGTGACGGCGAGGTCCTCGACGACCCCGAGAACTTCAAGACCAAGGAGATGTCGAAGCTCGGCGTCCTCGGCGGCATCCTGCAGCCCGAGGTCTACCCCGATCTGTACGGCAACATCGACCATGTCGTGCGGATCAACTACTACCCGCCCCGGGGCGACAACAAAGAGGGTTGGGACGCCATCGACATCTTCGGCTGGCTCGGTTACGAGATGCAGATCAAGGTCGACTTCTTGTGCCGCGACTCGATTCTCGCGGCGCCCATCGTGCTCGACCTCGCACTCTTCATGGACCTGGCGCATCGCGCCGGCTCGTCGGGCGTGCAGGAGTGGCTGAGCTTCTACCTCAAGGCGCCGCAGGCTGCCGGCGAGGTGGCCGCGGAACAGGACCTGTTCATCCAGCAGACCAAGCTGAAGAACACCCTGCGCGAGTGGATGGGCGAACTCCCCGTCACCCACTCCGAAGCAGGCTGACCCCACTGTCGCATCGGGGCCAGGCACCAACGCGACACATTTGTCGCGTTGGTGCCTGGCCCTATCGCGACAAAACCGTCGCGTTGGTGCCTGGCCCTATCGCGACAAAACCGTCGCGTTGGTGCCTGGCCCCGACGCGACAGTGGGGCGGAGTGGAGTGCCGAGCGGCTAACTTGCTCGGCCATGGCAGCGATCATGATGGACGGAAACGCACTGCGCGACGAGATCATCGCGGGGTTGCGCGCCACCGTTGCTGCAGCAGGCGATCCGCCGGTGTGTCTCGCCACCGTGCTCGTCGGCAACGACGGTCCGTCACAACGGTACGTCGCGAGCAAGCACACCAAGGCGGCTGAAGCGGGCCTGATTCCGCGCCACGTCGATCTGCCCTCCACCGCAACCCAGCACGAGGTCGAGGCGGCTGTACGCGTGCTCGTCGACGACCCCAGCGTGCACGGCATCCTGGTGCAATTGCCGCTGCCCGATGGGCTCGATCCCGAACCGGTGCTCGACCTCATCCCGCCGGAGAAGGACGTCGACGGCCTGACGGAACGGTCGATGGGCCGGCTGGTCCGCAACCGGCCGGGGCTCGTCGGCTGCACGCCGCTCGGGGTGATGCGTCTGCTCGAGAAGTACGACGTGCCGACCGTCGGCGCCCGAGCAGTGGTCATCGGTCGGTCGACCCTCGTCGGACTTCCGCTCTCGCTGTTGCTCAACCGCAAGGGTGTCGACGCCACCGTGACAATGGCGCATTCCCGAACCCACGACATGGGGTCGGTCGTGCGCGAGGCCGACATCGTGATCGCAGCGGCGGGCCAGGCGCGCATGATCACCGGCGACATGATCAAGCCCGGTGCGGCAGTGATCGACGTCGGAGTCTCGCGCTCGGAGGCGGGCATCGTCGGCGACGTCGATCAAGCCAGCGTCGCGCCGATTGCCGGATGGCTCACTCCGATGCCGGGCGGCACCGGACCGATGACGATTGCCTGCCTGATGGAGAACACGCTGAGCGCAGCCCGGCTGCAGTCCGCGTTCCCCGCTGCCCGCGCTCTGTAACGCCCCACCACTCTTGGTCCGCTCCTCGTCGCACGGCGCCGCGGAAGTCCGCTGACGGTCGTGGCCCGCCGGCAATGGCATCCGGGACAATTGGTGTGCTGACCAGGGAGGCGTCGAGCCCGCCACGGATAGCGGCGCTCCGATCAGCGCTCAGTGAGAACACTGTCAAGACTTTCTCTCGATTTGCCCGTCGAGCTGTCTCTCGGTTGACATAGGTGCCGTCCCGGCCGTTGACTCGGTCCCGGCGGAATTGAAAATCGAAAGGCATCCTGGCGATGAAGAATGCGAATCAAGCCCTCATGGGGCTGGCGGTGGTTGGACTTCTTGGCGGATCGGTCGCCCTGACGACGGCTGCGCCGTCCGACGAAGGCACGATTTTGCCGACGCCGTCGGCGACCGATGGCGACAGCTCGGTGGTCACCGACCCGACATCGACCACCACGTCGACCACCACGTCGACCGCGCTGCCGACCACCACGCTGCCCGAGTCCACCACGACGTCGCTGCCCGAGTCGACCACCACGATTCCCGCCGGTTCGACGACGACGAGCACATCGTCGAGCGTGCCCGACTCGACCACGACGAGCACGACGAGCACCGCACCGACCACGACCCTGCCTTCGGTGGTCCTCAGCCTGGGTGACCGCGTCTGGCTCGACATCAACGGAAATGGCCAGCAGGACGACGGCGCAACGGGCATCAACGGGGTCACCGTGTCGCTCGTGGGCGCAGGAGCCGACGGCACCTTCGGCACCGCCGACGACACCTCCGCCACCACCGTCACCGCGGGCGACGGCAACTACGAGTTCGGCAACCTGGCCCCCGGCCCGTACCGCGTGGTCGTCGGCGGAGGTCTGCCGGGAGGTCTCGTCAATTCCGCCGACCCCGACACCGGCCAGAGCGCCCCCGATGGTCGCAGCGAACTCGCCCTCACCGCGTCGCTGACCAACCAGGACTTCGGATATCGGCCCAGCGTCGTGGCGAACTCCTCGATCGGCGACACCGTGTACAGCGACGTGAACGGCAACGGCCAACAGGACGTCGGAGAGCCTGGCCTCCCGGGCGTCACGGTGACGCTGATGGGTCCGGGCGCCGACGGCGTGCTCGGCACCGCCGACGACACCGCCACCACCGACATCACCGACGACGACGGCACGTATCTCTTCGACGGTCTGCTCGGCGGCGACTACAAGGTCAGCGTCGACACCGCCACGCTGCCCGCCGGTTCCATCAACACCGATGACGAGGACGGCAACAACAACAACGTCACCACCGTCCTGCTCGGTGACGACGACGATCATCGCACGGCCGACTTCGGGTACGCCCCGCCGCGGGCGTCCATCGGCGACACGGTGTACGCCGATACCAATGGCAACGGCACGCAAGACGCCGGCGAGCCAGGTATCGCTGGCCAGACCGTGGTCCTGACTCTGCCCGGGGGTGACACTCGGACGGCGACGACCGACACCAACGGCATGTACCTCTTCACCGGGCTGACCGATGGCACCTACACCGTCACGGTGGTCGGTGGCATCGCCGACGTCGCGACCAACACCGGTGACCCGGACGGCGGCGCCGCCAATACCTCGACGGTGACCCTCGCCGATTCCGTCGACGACCTCGACCAGGACTTCGGCTACCAGCCCCGCGTTGAACTGGGGTCGATCGGCGACACGATCTACCTCGACCGAAACGGCAACGGCACGCAAGATGCCGGTGAACTCGGTCTGCCCGGCGTCACGGTCACCCTGACCGGGCCGGGCGCAGACGGCACCCTCGGCACTGCCGACGACACCATCACCACCGAGACCACCGACGGTGATGGCTCGTACCTGTTCGTCGACCTGCCGGCCGGCGACTACCGCGTCCTCGTGACCGGCGGCGTCCCGTCCAACCTCGCCAACACCGGTGACCCGGACGGCGGAGCCGACTCGGCGAGTCTCGTCTCACTCGCTCGCGGCGAAGACGATCTCGATCAGGACTTCGGCTACGACACCGAGAACGCCGTGCTCGGCGACCGGGTCTGGTGGGACCTCGATCGCGACGGCCTGCAAGATGCCGGCGAGCCGGGAATCAATGGAGTCGAGGTCACTGCGCGGTTCGCCGGTGACGACGGCGTGCTGGGCAACGGCGACGATGTGCTGACGACATCGACCACATCCGGCAACGGCGACTATCTGTTCGAGAACATTCCCGCAGGGCGCTACACCGTTGCGGTGACGGGCGGCCTGCCCGGCGGCGTCGTCAACACCTTCGATGCCGACAGTGGTGTGGTGAGTCCCGATGGGCGGTCGACCCTCACGCTGGTGGCGGTGGATCTCGATCAGGATTTCGGGTATGTGGGGACGGGTTCGATTGGTGATGCGGTCTTCTTGGATGTCGATGGTGATGGTGTTGTCGATCCGCGTGAGGGCATTGCGGGTGTTCGGGTGACGGTGACGTATCTGGGTCCTGATGGTGTGTTGGGTACTGCGGATGATGTGGTGTTCGAGACGGTCACCGATGGGAATGGGTTGTACCGCGTTGGTGGTTTGCCGGCGGGTGGCTATGTGGTGAGGGTCGACACTGCTGATTTGCCGGCGGGTGTGTTGGCGTCGGTTGATCCGGATGGTGGTGCGGATTCGGTGTCGTCGTTGACGTTGGCGCCGGGGGAGTCTGATGATGATCAGGACTTCGGGTATGTGGGTACGGGGTCGATTGGTGACACCGTGTATCTCGACACCGATGGTGATGGCATTCAAGATGTTGGTGAGCCGGGTATCGCGGGTGCGTCGGTCACGTTGACTGCGCCTGGTGCGGATGGTGTGTTCGGGACGGGTGATGATGTCACGCAGTCGACGACGACTGATGTGAGTGGCGAAGTATCTGTTCGATGGGTTGCCTGCCGGTGACTATGTGGTGACGGTCGTGGGTGGTATTGCCCGCCAACGTGACGAATTCGGGCGACCCGGATGGCGGTGGTGACAGCACGAGCGCGGTCACCCTCGCCGCGGGCGAGGACGATCTCGACCAGGACTTCGGCTACCAGCCCAACGGCTCGATCCTCGGTGACCGTGTCTGGCTCGACTTCGATTCCGATGGTGTGCAAGACACAACGGAGCCCGGCATCAATGGCGTGACGGTTCAGCTGACCTCGGCCGGCGCCGACGGTGTGCTGGGTACAGCCGATGACGTGGTGGTGGGTACTCGGGTCACAGCCGGTGATGGCGACTATCTGTTCGACGGTTTGACCGACGGGCTGCATCGGGTCGCCGTGGTCGGCGGTGTGCCGGCGGGCCTCGAGCCGACGTTCGATGCCGACAGTGGCATCGTGAGTCCTGATGGGCGGTCGACCCTCACGCTGGTGGCGGTGGATCTCGATCAGGATTTCGGGTATGTGGGGACGGGTTCGATTGGTGATGCGGTCTTCTTGGATGTCGATGGTGATGGTGTCGTCGATCCGCGTGAGGGCATTGCGGGTGTTCGGGTGACGGTGACGTATCTGGGTCCTGATGGTGTGTTGGGTACTGCGGATGATGTGGTGTTCGAGACGGTCACCGATGGGAATGGGTTGTACCGCGTTGGTGGTTTGCCGGCGGGTGGCTATGTGGTGAGGGTCGACACTGCTGATTTGCCGGCGGGTGTGTTGGCGTCGGTTGATCCGGATGGTGGTGCGGATTCGGTGTCGTCGTTGACGTTGGCGCCGGGGGAGTCTGATGATGATCAGGACTTCGGGTATGTGGGTGCTGGGTCGATTGGTGACACCGTGTATCTCGACACCGATGGTGATGGCATTCAAGATGTTGGTGAGCCGGGTATCGCGGGTGCGTCGGTCTTGTTGATTGCGCCGGGTCTGGATGGTCTGATCGGTACCGGTGATGACACGACGCAGCGAACGACGACTGATGAGAGTGGCAACTATCTGTTCGATGAGTTGCCTGCCGGTGACTATGTCGTGACCGTCGCGGGTGGATTGCCCGCCAACGTGACGAACTCGGGCGACCCGGATGGCGGCAACGATTCGACCTCGGCGGTCACCCTCGCCGCGGGCGAAGACGATCTCGACCAAGACTTCGGCTACGACGCCGTCACCGCACTCCTCGGTGACCGGGTGTGGCTCGACTTCGACGCCGACGGCGTGCAGGACAACAGCGAACCCGGCCTCTCCGGTGTGACCGTGACGGCGACCTATTCGCCCGGCGGCATCTTCGGCGCCGGTGACGACGAGGTCTTCACCACGACGACCGACGCGAACGGCTTCTACCTCTTCGAGGACCTGCCGAACGGCGAGTACACCGTTGCGATCACCGGTGTGTCCGACGGGCTTGCGCCGACCTTCGATGCCGACAGCGGCACGACCGACCCCGACGAGGTGAGCGCGCTCACCCTCGACACCGCCGATCTCGATCAGGACTTCGGGTACGTTGCGCTCGGCTCGATCGGCGACACGGTGTACCTCGACGTCGATGGCGACGGCACCCAGGACGATCCGGCCGACGAACCCGGCATCCCCGGTGTCACCGTCACCCTCACCGGCGCCGGTCCCGATGGCGTGCTCGGCACCGCCGACGACACGACGCAAACCACCACCACCGACCAGAATGGTGAGTACCTCTTCGTCGATCTGTTCCCCGGTGCGTACACCGTTGTCGTCACCGGTTCGGTGCCCGACGCCTTCGACAACACCGGCGACCCCGACGGTGGCAACGACAGCACGAGCATCGTCACGCTCGCTGCCGGCGAGAACGACGACGATCAGGACTTCGGCTACCAGGCCACCTCGGCGCTCGGCGACCGCGTCTGGTACGACCAGGACCGCGACGGGGTGCAAGATGCGGGTGAACCCGGCATCGACGGCGTCACGGTCCAAGCGACTTTCGCCGGCCCGGACGGACAATTCGGCACAGCTGACGACCTCGTCACCACCGACGTGACCGCCGCCGGCGGCTTCTACCTCTTCGAAAACATCGCCGACGGTCCGTATCGAGTCGCCGTGGTCAGCGGCGTTCCCGTCGACTACTCACCGACCTTCGATGCCGACAGCGGCATCGCAAACCCCGATGAGGCGAGCCAACTCAACCTCGACACCCTTGACCTCGACCAGGACTTCGGCTACGTCGGCGACGGTGCGATCGGCGACACGATCTATCTCGACACCAACAACAACGGCGCGCAGGACGCCGGTGAGCCGGGCATCGGCGGCGTCGATGTGACCGTCACCTTCGTCGACCCAGCGAGCCCGCTGTCGGCGCCGCTCGTGGTCACCGTGACGACCGACGACGACGGCAAGTACCTCGTCGAAGGTCTGCCCGCCGGCGACTTCACCGTCGTCGTCGACCAAGCCGATCTGCCCGCCGCCGTCGTCATCACCGATGATCCCGACGGTGGCGACGACTCGACGTCGAACGTGACGTTGGGCGCTGGTGAGACCGACCTCGACCAGGACTTCGGCTACGTGCCGACGGCCTCGATCGGCGACACGATCTACCTCGACCTCAACGGTGATGGCGACCAAGACCTCGGTGAACCCGGGATTCCCGGCGAGACCGTCACGCTCACCGGCCCCGGCCCTGACGGCGTGCTCGGCACCGGTGACGACACCACCGACACGACGACAACTGACGAGAACGGGACCTACCTGTTCGACGGATTGCCCGATGGCGATTACGTCGTCACGGTGACCGGCCCGATCACCGGTTCCGCCGTGAACAGCGGCGACCCCGACGGGGGCACACCCAACGAGTCGGCGGTCACGCTGGTCGACGGCACGTCCGACCTCGGCCAAGACTTCGGTTACGTCGGTGACAACACCATCGGCGACACGATCTGGTTCGACACCGATCGCGATGGCATCGACGACGGCGCTGCGACCGAACCCCGTCTCGGCGGCGTCGAGGTGACGGTCATCTGGGCCGGCACCGACGGTGTCAAGGGCACCGCCGACGACATCTCGTACCCGGCCTTCGTCACCGGCGCCGACGGCACCTACCTCGCCACCAAGCTTCCCGACGGCACCTTCACGGTGCAGGTCACCGGCGGAATTCCCGCCGGACTGGTGCAGACCGCTGATCCCGACGACGCGCTCGACGCGATGAGCATGGTCACGGTGGCGGGCGGGCAAACCGACCTCGATCAGGACTTCGGCTACGCCGGAACCGGATCGATCGGTGACACCATCTATCTCGACCGCAACGGCAACGGTGTTCAAGACCCCGGTGAGCCGGGCGTCCCCGGAGTCTCGGTCACTCTGACCGGAGCCGGCCCCGACGGCGTGCTCGGCACCGCCGACGACGCCGAGTTCACCACGACCACCGACGACAACGGCAAGTACCTCTTCGCCGGCCTGCCCGCCGACACCTACCGGGTCGAAGTGACCGGAGGTCTGCCGGCAGGCGCCACGAACTCGGCCGACCCCGACGGTGGCAACGACTCGATCAGCATCGTGGAGTTGAGCGACGGCGAGAGCGTGCTCGACCAGGACTTCGGCTACGACATCGACTCGGTCCTCGGTGATCGGGTGTGGCTCGACCGCAACGGCGATGGCGTCCAAGACCCCGATGAGCCGGGGATCAACGGCGTCGAGGTCACGGTGTTCGCACCCGGCGTCGACGGGGTGTTCGGCACGGCCGACGACACCGAAGAAGGCACGACTACCACATCGGGCGATGGCGACTACCTCTTCACCGACCTCGTCGACGGCCCGTACCGTGTCGTCGTCGGCGGTGATGCCCTCACCGGACTGACGCAGACCTTCGACGCATCTGGTCCTCTCGACGACACGTCCGAGACGGCGCTGGTCGGAGCAGATCTCGATCAGGACTTCGGCTACAACGGCACCTCGTCGTTGGCCGGCACCGTCTGGATCGATACCGACGGCGACGGCGTCATCGACCCTGACGAACCCCGGTTGGGTGGCGTCGAACTCGTCGTGCTCTGGTTCGGCCCCGATGGCATCCTGGGGAGCGACGATGACGTGACCTTCCCGGTCACCACCGATGACAACGGCGACTACACCGTTGCCGGGCTGCCCGCCGGAACCTACGCGGTACAGCTACAGGAAAGCAGCCTGCCCGCAGGTCTCGACGTGATCTTCGACAAGGCCGGCGGACTGCTCGATCCGAGCAACACGACGATCGTGACACTCGGCGCCGACGAGACCGTCGACGACGTCGACTTCGGCACTCGCGGTACCGGTTCGATCGGCGACACGATCTTCTTCGATCGTGACGGCGACGGAATCCAAGATGCCGACGAGCCCGGCCTCGGCGGCGTCGGGGTCACGGTCACGTGGGCCGGGCCCGACGGTGTGTTCGGCAACGCCGACGACGTCGTCTTCGAGACGACCACGGCGGCCGACGGCACGTACCTCGCCGACGGGTTGCCCGCAGGATCGTACGTGGTGCAGGTCGACGCCGACACGCTGCCGGACGGCATGCAGAACACCGTCGACCAAGATGGCAACAGCGACGGCCAGACACCTGTCACCCTGGGTGTCGGCGAGGATCGCAACGACCTCGACTTCGGCTACAACGGCAATGGCGCCATCGGCGACACGGTGTTCCTCGACCTCGACGGTGACGGCACACAGGACTCCGACGAGCCCGGCATCGCCGACCAGCCCGTCACGGTGACGTGGGCCGGCCCCGACGGGCAACTCGGCACCGGCGATGACGTCGTGTTCGCCACGGTGACCGACGGTGACGGGAACTACCTCGTCGACGGCCTGCCCGACGGCACCTACACGGTCACGGTCGACGGCGGCATCGCCGACGGTGGGGCCACCAACACCGCTGATCCCGACGGCGGCGCGCCGAATCAGTCGTCGGTGACGATCGCCGGTGGTGCCGACGATCTCGACCAGGACTTCGGCTATCAGGGCACCAATGCACTCGGCGGCACGATCGTCGAAGACACCGATGGCGACGGCGTCCAGGACCCCGGCGAGCAGGGTCTGGCCGGCGTCGACGTGGTGGTCACATGGGCCGGCCCCGACGGTGTCTTCGGGACCGACGACGATGTCGTGTTCCCGCCGGTGACGACCGACGAAAACGGCGATTACAGCGTCAGCGGGCTGCCTGATGGCGTGTTCCAGGTCGATGTCGTCGAGAGCACCCTGCCCGAAGGGTCGGCGATCACGTTCGACCCGGACGGCCCTGCCAACCCGGACGGCTCGACCGAAGTGACCCTCTCGGGTGGGCAGACCGTCGACGACCTCGACTTCGGCTACACGGCGGGCACCGGTTCGATCGGTGACAACGTCTGGCTCGACCTCGATGGAGACGGCATCCGCGACATCGGTGAACCCGGCATCGAAGGTGCCACGGTGACGCTGACCTACCTGGGGCCCGACGGCGTGCTCGGCGGCGGCGACGACGAAGTCTTCGTCACCACGGTCGACGCTGGAGGCAACTACCTCTTCACCGACCTTCCCGCCGGCAACTTCGTCGTCACGATCTCGAACCTGCCGGCCGGACTCACACCGACCAACGATCCTGACGGCGGCGCCGATCGGACCTCGGCGGTGACGTTGACGCCGGGCGAGCGCGACCTCGACCAGGACTTCGGCTTCGTCGGTTCGGCGGCGGTCGGTGACACCATCTTCATCGACACCAACGGCAACGGCGTGCAAGACGGCCTCGAACCCGGCGTTGCCGGTGTCACCGTCACGGTCACCTCCGCCGGGGTCGACGGCGTGCTCGGCACGGCCGACGACATCGTGGTCACCGCCATCACCAACAGCTTGGGGAAGTACTCCGTCGTCGGCCTGCCGCCGGGTGCAACGACGGTGTCGTACGACCCGGCCGGTCTGCCGAACGGCTTCACCCCGACATCGGACCTCGATGGAGGCGTGGGGCCAGCAGCAGCGTCGACCACGATCACCCTCGCTCCCGGTGAGACCAAGCTCGATGTCGACTTCGCTGTCGGCGGCACCGGTGCGATCGACGGCACCGTGTTCGAAGACAAGAACAACAACGGCGTACAGGATCCGGGCGAGCCGGGCATCCCGGGTGTCGTGGTCATCGTGACGCAGAACGGACCAGACGGGCCGATCGTGATCCCGGTGGTCACCGGGCCCGACGGCGGGTACGTCGTGGACAACCTGCCGCCGGGCAACTATGCGGTCACCGTCGATCCCGGCACGTTGCCGCCTGGCGTCACGGTCAATCCGTCGCCGATCACGGTGACGGTGAACCCTGGCGAAACCGTCACGGTCGACATCCCGGCGACCCCGTCGGGCGTCTTGCCGATCGACCCGGTGCCGACCACGACGCCGACCGTGAACCCGACGCCGACCACGGCCAACCCGACGACGCCCACGACGCTGAGCCCGACCGCAACCAAGCCGACGACGCCCAAGCCGACCAGGCCGCTGCCCGGAACGGGTGCCGACACGATCAGCCTGCTTGTCGCCGCCTTCGTCCTGCTGCTGGTCGGGGTCGTCCTCCTGGCCGGACGTCGCCGGGCGCGCCCACTGTCAGCGGCGGATTGGCCGGCGCCCGGCGCCTGACCCGGTCGTCAACTTCTGGGGTGATCCGGTGTCCGCCCACCGGGTCACCCCGTTCATCTGCGGCGCTCCGTGCCACTGGAGACGTGCCACAGGGCCACGGCGTGGGTGCGGTCAGTCGCGATGACAGAGATGAAGAATTGCTCAAGATCTCTCGGATCGTGACGATCACTCTCAGTGCTCTACAACCACGAGTCGGACGGGACAATGCCCGAGAAGGCAACCCCGCCGGATCCATGGTCACCGCCAGCCCCGCCACTCAGGGCCACCGATCCGCGCTCACCGTTGCCCGCGCTCCCGACAGCCCTGCAGCCCGTCGTGCCGACGGTGCCGACAGTGCCGACGGTGCCGACGGTGCCGACGGTGCCGACGGTGCCGACTGTGCCGACGGTGCCGACGGTGCCGACGGTGCCGACTGTGCCGCTGCAACTGCCGACGCTCGGCGCACCGCACGCGAACGTCGGCCAGGTGCCGACTGCCGTGAGTCTCGATGCGGCCGATGGTGTCGCGCCAGTCGGCGACCCGGCAATCGAGCCGCACTGCGCACGGCCGACACCTCGGCGTGCGCTCCGCCGAATCATGCTGACCGTCGGAATTCTCGGCGCGTTCACTGCGGGAGCCGTCGATGGAGCAACTGGCACGCGTGACGGCGGGGTGGAGATCGCTCAGTCGAGACTGCGGATGCAGTGTGTGGCCGCCGCGATCCTGTATCTCGTCATGCACGCGATGTTCTCGGCGTGGTACCGCAGATCGCGGCGCACCGTCAACGAGCTGAAGCAGAGCGGTTCGAACGGATGGGGCTGGACCGACGGTTGGGTGTTCGTCCCGGTCGTGGCGGCACCGATCTCGTTCGTGGCGGCCGATCGTGGCGTCCACGGTGGGGTCTTCTTCGTCGGCTATGTCGTCCTCTTCATGATCCGGGCGTCGATGCTCGGCGGCATGGCGACGAATCTTGCCCGCGTTCCGACCCGTTCGAAGCTCAAGGTCGCCCTGACCGCCATCGTCGTCACGTGGGCCGACGTGGCGTGTATCGCCATCGGTACGTACGGCTTCGTCAACCTCGACGGGAGGCGCGAAGCGATCACCCGGTATGGGCTGTCCGGGTTCTGCGCCGTTCTGACCGCCAGCATGGTGTTCGCCGGGTACATGAAGCGCACCGATCGCACCTTGGCCGAATTCTGGGATGGTCGGTACCTGTCAACGACCGACCGGGCCAACGAGTTGATCAAGAACATCGATCGCAGCGCCCCTGCGACGCCGTTTGCGAAGCGCCGATTGTTCCCGACCGCGCCGTTCCGTGTGCTGGTCGTCGTGAGCTACTGGGCGGTGGCCGGAGCAGCGCTGTGGGGTGGCCTCGTTGTCTGGCGCTTGCGCCGCGACCTCGACCTTTTCCAGCGATCCTGAAGGCACCGTCGACCAACTCGTGCGCTCCGTCCTCCTGTTCGGTGCGATGGTCATCGCGATGCAGTTCCTGCACATCTTGTGGAGCGTCGGGCAGGCCTGGAACGCCCAGCGCTGCACCTTGGCGGCCCCGCGCCCGCTCGGTATGGCGGTGCTGTTCTTGATCGGCCCGTTCGCTGCGCTCCTCGCGCTCTCCGTGCGAACCGAGGCGGTATACACGTGCTGCTCTACCTGGCATTGCTTGTCAACCTGATCTGCTGGGGGTTCTCATTCGCCTTGCTCAGTCGGACGCTCGAATCACTCGGTCGGTCGAGCGCGCCGATCAAGTCTTGGGGCATCGCCATCTCGTTGCACTGGGTCCTTGGCCTGGCGTCCCGGCCGTTCGAGTTGCTCGGGGATCTGAACTATGCACGGGCGGTCGTTGCTTTGTCGGTGGTCGACGCCGGGATCTTCATCGCGGCAAGCGTGCTGGCGTGGCGGGCGATGGCCGATTTCGAGCGTGCCATCCGCGAACACGAACAGATTCGACGGCTCTGAGCCATGGACGGAGCACGGACCGTTGGAGGAAAGGAAATGACGCACGAGATGGAGGCGGAGATGGCGAGTATCGGGTCGGTCCATCACCGGGGCCGGGCTGCCTGGGGCGCGATTTCGCTCGTCGCGATCGCGATGTCGAGTTGTGCAATCAACCAGGAACGGTCACTGTCGCAGGAGGCGACTGCGCAGGAGGCCGCACAGCAGACCCAGAGCGCCACCACGGAGGTCGAACCTGGAGTCGTCCCGAGCGTGCCGGTTCCACCCCTGTCGGCCGCTGAACTCTTCCCTGCGCCCGGGACGACCGCTGACGTTCTCGGCCGGCTCGACACACCGCGCACCGCTGAACTCGCCGCGCGCATCGCTGCAGCGGCCGCGCTCGATCCGCCATGGTGGGCCGACTTCCTCGCCACGGCAGCCGAGCCGGGCCAGCCGCTCCCGTACCACCCCAACCTCGGCCTCTCGGAGGCGGAGTACGCGGAGTACCTCGCTGGAGTCGCCACCGCAGGTGTCGGTGTGATTGGTCAGATGACCATCGGGACCTCGACCGGACCTGCAGGCGAATTCGAGATCGCGTGGACGTCAGTCGAGCACGGTTCCGGACGTGTGGTCCTCGATCCCGCAACGCTCGACGTTCGGGCATCAACCGGTGAGGCGATCGCGCCGACGCCGTGGTCCCAAGACGAGCCGGGCAGCCTCGTCGGGTCAGAGATCGGCTGGCGGTGGCTCCTGGAACGTCCGGCTCCTGAGACCGACTGGCGCGCCTTCACGGGATCCACGGTCGACATGTCGCTCACCGTGCGCCAGAGCGACGGGCGCGTGGTCTTGTACGTCGCAACCTCGACGATGCAAGCAGGCGGCATCGTCGAGCGCGCCGACATCCATGCGCTGTACGACCGCCCCCTGGCGTCGTGAACTCGCGTGGCGGCACGTGTTGGAGCCGGCGGGCGCGACGTCGGAATCCGGCGCTCCGTATCTCGTTCCGTGGGACGTTGTGTTCAAGGTTTGATTTCAACGGTACGATGATGCGAGTATGCAGTTCATGAGCGCACCCGACCTTGCTCTCGTCGTACTCATTCGGTAGCGCGCCCAGCTTCTGCTGCGCTCGCTCCTCGACCTCCCACTCGGGAGGTCGTTTGCTTTTTCGCCCTCATTCCAGCCCCCACGCATCCGTCAGCATCACCCACGAGAAAGATCCAGTCACATGACTGAACCAGCAGCACCCGAACGCATCACCGGGGCCCAGGCACTGATCCGGGCGCTCGAACACGAGAACGTCGATGTGATGTTCGGCTACCCAGGCGGATGCATCCTGCCGGCGTACGACCCGTTGCGGGACAGCCCGATTCGACACATCCTCGTCCGCCACGAGCAGGGTGCCGGGCACGCCGCCGAGGGGTACGCCCACGTGTCGGGCAAGCCGGGTGTCGCCATGGTCACCTCTGGCCCGGCCGCGACCAATCTCGTGACGCCGTTGATGGATGCCTACATGGACTCGATCCCGATGGTGGCCATCACCGGCCAGGTGCCGACAGCCGCGATCGGCAGCGACGCCTTCCAGGAGTGCGACACCGTGGGCATCACCCGGTCGTGCACGAAGCACAACGAACTGGTCATGTCGGCCGATGAGATCCCGATGGCGATTCGCCAGGCGTTCCACATCGCGACCACGGGCCGGCCGGGCCCCACGTTGGTCGATATCCCCAAGGATGCCTTGACCAACATGATGGATTGGTACTGGCCGTCTGATGAGGAGGTCCTCGACTCCCTGCCGGGCTACCGCCCGAATACCAAGGGCCATCCGCGGATGATCAAGGAAGCCGCCAAGTTGATCCTCGCCTCCGAGCGGCCGATCGTCTACGCCGGTGGCGGCATCTTGAAGGCGCGGGCTGCCGGCGCGCTGCGCGAACTCGTCGAGTTGATCGACGCCCACGTCGTCACCACCCTGATGGCGCGCGGTGCCTTCCCCGACGACCACCCGAACTGTCTCGGCATGCCGGGCATGCACGGCAATGCCACCGCCGTCACGGCGATGCAGCAGAGCGATCTGTTGATCGCTCTCGGTGCCCGCTTCGACGACCGAATCACCGGCAAGGTCGACGCGTTCGCCCCCGAGGCCAAGATCATCCATGTCGACATCGATCCGGCCGAGCAGGGCAAGGTCCGCAAGCCGGATGTCCCGATCGTCGGTGACGCCAACTACGTGATCACCGAAATCATTCGCGAGATCAAAGAACTACTCCAAGGCGGCACCCGCCAGGCCGACACGTCGGCGTGGAAGAGCAAGATCTCGGGTTGGAACGAGCAGTTCCCGATGACCTACGTGCAGTCGGAGCCCGGCGCGCTCCTCAAGCCCCAGTTCTGCATCGAAGAGCTGAATCGGCTGGCTCCCGAGGGCACCATCGTGGCGTCGGGAGTCGGCCAGCACCAGATGTACACCTCGCAGTACTGGAAGTTCAACGAGCCATACACCTGGGTCAATTCTGGCGGTCTCGGCACGATGGGCTTTTCGATCCCTGCGGCGATCGGAGCCAAGGCGGCGATGCCCGACCGCACCGTCTGGGCCGTCGACGGTGACGGCTGCTTCCAGATGACCGCCACCGAACTGGTCACCTCGACCCTCGAGAAGCTGCCGATCAAAGTCGCCCTGCTGAACAACAGCTTTCTCGGCATGGTGCGGCAGTGGCAGGAGATGTTCTACGACGAGCGGTACTCCGAGGTGTTCCTCGACAGCGCCAACGTGCCGAACTTCGTGATGATGGCCGAGTCGATGGGGTGCGTCGGCATTCTCGTCGAGTCGCCCGAAGAGGTCGGCCCGGCCATCGAAAAGGCGAACTCGATCAACGATCGCACGGTGGTCGTCGAGTTCCGCACCGATGCCGCCGAAGGCGTGTTCCCGATGGTTCCCGCGGGCGCGAGCAACAGCGACCTGATCCTGCATCCCACCCAGCAAGATCGGGCCCAGGGTCTGCGGCCCGAGCCCAAGCCAGTCGACACGAAGCTGAAGGACGGTCACTGAGATGTCTCGGACCCGCGACTATCCGGGCGCACGCAGCGCCAACACCTACCACGCCGAGATGAACCATCACATCCTCTCGGTCCTCGTGCAGAACCGCCCCGGCGTGCTCGCCCGCGTCGCGAGCCTGTTCGCCCGCAGGGGCTACAACATCTTCAGCCTGGCCGTCGCGCCGGCCGAGGTCGAGGGTCGCAGCCGGATCACGATCGTGGTCGACCTCGACTCGGCCCCACTCGAACAGATCACCAAGCAACTGTTCAAGCTGATCGACGTCATCAAGATCTCCGAACTCGACCCGGCCCGCAGCGTCGAACGCGAACTGCTCATCGCCACGATCAAAGCTGATGCGTCCCAGCGCAGCGAGGTGGCGAGCCTCGTCGACATCTTCGAGGGCAAGATCATCGCGGTGTCCGACGACGTGATCACGGTGAGCCTCGAGGGGCACCCGAACAAGCTCGACGATTTTGAGGATTTACTCGCCGGGTATGGCATCGTTGAGCTGCAACGGACGGGCCGCGTGGCGCTTCCCAAGCTCGATCGCAGCGCGCGTCTGCGCGCCGCGAACTGAACCCGCGTTCGACCATTCTCCAACTCCAGTTCTCCCACCAACAGCACCGAAAGGGCCAGACCAATGGCTGTCACCGTCTACTACGAAAACGACGCAGATTCCTCGATCATCCGCAGCAAGCAGGTGGCCATCATCGGCTACGGCTCGCAGGGCCATGCGCATGCGCTGAACATGAAGGAGTCGGGTGTCGACGTGGTCGTCGGGCTGCGCGACGGATCGTCCTCGAAGGCCAAGGCCGAGTCCGCCGGACTCAAGGTCATGACCGTGCCCGAGGCGGCTGCCTGGGCCAACGTGATCATGCTGCTCGCCCCCGATACCGAGCAGAAAGCGATCTACGACGCCGACATCGCGCCGAACCTCAACGACGGTGACGCCTTGGCCTTCGCCCACGGGTTCAATGTTCGCTTCGGCCGCATCCAGGCGCCCGCCGGCGTCGACGTCATCATGATCGCGCCGAAGGGTCCCGGGCACCTCGTGCGCCGAACCTTCACCGAGGGCGGCGGTGTGCCCGCGCTCATCGCCGTCGAGCAAGACGCCACGGGCAACGCTCGTGCGATCGCCATGTCGTATGCCGACGCCGTCGGCGGCACCCGGGCGGGCGTGATCGAGACCACGTTCACCGAGGAGACCGAGACCGACCTGTTTGGTGAGCAAGCCGTGCTCTGCGGAGGCGTCACCCAACTCGTGCGCGCCGGTTTCGAAACACTGACCGAGGCGGGCTACGCCCCCGAGATGGCGTACTTCGAGTGCCTGCACGAGGTGAAGTTGATCGTCGACCTCATGTACGAAGAAGGCATCGCCGGGATGCGTTACAGCATCTCCGACACCGCCGAGTACGGCGACCTCACTCGTGGCCCACGCGTCGTCACCGAGGCCACGAAGGCCGAGATGAAGAAGATCCTCACCGAGATCCAGACCGGCCAGTTCGCCGAGGAGTGGATCGCCGAATCCGAGTCGGGGCGCAAGAACTATCACCGGCTGCAGGAAGAGGGCAAGAAGCACCCGATCGAAGAGGTCGGCGCCGAACTGCGAGCCATGATGCCGTTCATCAATGCCGGCAAGCAGAAGGTCGCTGAAGCATCGGGCGGCGACTCCTGACCGATCACCGCTGACGCGGGTCGGCCGCCCGGTCGGGAACCCAGCGCCAGACCAGGAACGCGACGAGGGCGAGGACGCCGATCACCCAGTGGAGGCCCGGCGTCGGGTCATCGCCGTCGGCAAGAACCGCAATCACCACGAACGCGGCACCGGTGACAAGACTGGCACCGAGGCTGCGGACACTCGTCACAGTCGCGCGGGTTGCGGTCGGTGTCCTCGCCTGGAATCGCGCGTCGCTGACCACCCACGTCGTTTCCACGGTGCCGTAGCCCAGTCCGACCGCCAGGAGGGCCCACGGTGAGTCGATGGCGATGGCGATCGCCATCGCCGCGGTGCCTGCGAGCAGACCGGTGGCGAGTGTCGTACTGGCCAGGGCGGGTCGGCGCGCCGCCACCTCGCCACCGATGATCAGGCCGACCCACACCGCCAGCACGATCAACGGGACGATGGCATCGGCTGCTCCGCGCTCACGGGCGAGGAGTGGAACATACTCGTCGACGATGAAGAGGCCGCCGATGAAGGCGCCGACGGTGATCAACCGCAGCAGCTGGGGCTCATGTCGCGCCGTCGACACACCAGCGCGCAGCGTCGCCCACCACGCAGCCCAACTGGTCGACGAATCCGGGTCGTCATCGCCGGGAGATCCGCCGTCGTCGTGCGCGGCGCGATTGACCACCCATCTCACGTCGGGCAACGCAATCACCAGGACGATCGCGAGACCGTGGACGACGACATTCACCCAACCGATGGCGGCGATCCCCACACCGAGGCCGATCAGGCTGCTGGCGGCCACCGTCCCGGCCGCCAGTCCGAGATGGGTGAACTGCCCGACGCGGGCGATCACCACGCCGTATGTCGACTCGGCTCCGACCGCTTCGAGTTGGTCGTGGATCATTGCCTCCCACGCACCACTCGCTGACGCATCGTGCACCGCCCAGAGCACGGCTCCGATCACGAGCCCGGTCACCGACGGCCAGATCAGCCACACCGCAATGCCCGCGGCGCGCAGTGCGAATGCTGCAGCAAGCACCGCGCGACGGTCGACTCGATCGGCAAGCGCACCGGACGGCACCTCGAGGACGACGGCCAGCGTGGCCCACAGAATGAACGCGCCGGACAACGCCGAAGTCGAGACCGCATTGTCGTTGAACCAGAGCGTGAACAGCGCGTAGAGCGGGGCGAACTCGTCGACGAAGGCCAAAGCCAAGAGCCGACGACGGAGTACACCGGCGCCACCCGCCTGCACCCCGCAGCGATCACCCGAAAGTCGCACCAGCCCACGGTAGAGGGGTCCAATGGCCTGCTGCTGCCATCGCGCTGCCATCGCGCCGACATCGCCAGGTCGGTTCGCGACTTCCCGGAGATCTGCAGCGTCCCTGCGCACCGTCGGATGGTGCAGGAGAAGTTGATGTCAGTCCTGTTCGGAACTGCAAGACTCACGATGCTGCCGAGCAACATCGGTCAGCCGATCCAGCGCAGCACCCACGCGCACCATCTCCTTCCTTCCACCACCGACAACGTGACCCACACTCTCGATTCAGATGCCATCGAGCCCGATGCCGTGGTCGACCGACCGGCCGGCCCGTTGGACGACGAATCGTCACGGCGTCCGTTCGCGGCGATCGTCCACGAGCACGGCCCAGCCGTGTACCGCCTCGCGAAGTCAGTCGTGCGCGACAGTGCACTTGCCGACGACGTGACGCAGGAAACGTTCATCAGTGTCTGGAAGCACCTGCCCGAGTTCCGCAGCGAGGGTTCGTTGCGCGGATGGATTCTGCAGATCGCGCACAATCAGGCGGTGTCGACGCTGCGCAAGATTCGCGACAGTGCGACCGACCCGGGCCGACTGCCTGATCAGCATGAGTCGATTTCGACGACGCGAGTCGTCGAGGGTCGCCTCGCTGCCAGCGAGCTCGTCGAGGCGCTCGACGAACTCGACGAACTCTCTCGCGCGATCGTCGTTCTGCGTGAGGTCGAAGGCTTCAGTTATGAAGACATCGCGACGACCCTGGGCGTTCCGATCCCGACGGTCAAGACCCGCCTGCTCCGGGCGCGGCGCACGCTCGCCCGACGACTCGACGGTTGGAGGGGGAGCGAATGAGCATGCAAATCGTCCACCCCAGTCGTTCCAAGCTCCGCGACTGGCTGTCGGCATTGGTGCCGTCCGACAAGGTCACGGTGCACGTCGAGTCGTGCGAGCGCTGTGCCTCGCGCCTGATCGATCTGGCTGATCAGGAAGCGACCGAACGGGACCAACTCCCTGACGACACGTCGCTGGCGCGGGCCGTCACCGCCGAATGGGTACCCCCTGCCGACCTTGCCGAACGGGTGATCCGCACCATCGACGAACGGCAACGCAACGAGCGTGACCTCACGGTGATGCTCGGCCTGTTCGGCATCGCCACCGAAACCGCCTCGCTGATGCTGGCGCCCGAGCCCACCCGCCCGCAGCGCACCGCTCACCCGTCAGCTGACGGGCGCCATGACATCGCTGCAATCGAACCACCGACGCCGGACAACGAGGGAGACAACGAATGAACGAGTGGATTTCGGCGGCGATTGCAGTCGGCGCGGGCTTGGTGATCGGTTCAGTTGCGTCGCGGACCATCCGCAGCCAGATGATCAAGTCGAAGATCGAAGCGCTCCGCGAGTCGGCCTCAGCGATCGGCGGTCTCGTCTTTTCCGCGGCGGTCATTGCCGGATTGCTCGTCGCGCTCGGCTTCGTCAGTCCTGACGACCTCGACCAATTGCCGAGCGACCTGATCGCCTTCCTTCCGAAGGCGATCTCGGCTGCGATCGTGGCGATCGGCGGCAACATTGCCGGGACCTTCGCCCAGACCGCCGTTGCGAAGGCGCTCGCCGGTTCGGGAGCAGCGTCGCGGTTCGCTCCGGTCATCGTCCGATTCGCGATCCTCGTGGCAGCCATGATCCTTGCTGCGGCGCAACTCGGGGTCGATACGACGGTGATCAACATCGCAGTGGCTGCGCTGCTCTTCGGCGTGGCCTCGAGTCTGGCGCTGCTGACTGGGCTCGGGGGTCGGCAGGTCGCAGGCGAAGTTGCGGCGGGTCGAGTGTGGCGCCGTTCACTCGTTGCGGGCGATCGGATCAGGGCGAGCGGCGTTGCCGGGGTCGATGTCGACGGCGTCGTGGTCGACATCCATCCGACGGCAATCGAGCTGCGCGCCGGTGCGGCAACGTTGTTCGTGCCGAACTCGAAGCTGATGGAAACCGTGGTGGAACGCACCCGGCGCCATGACGACGGCGTCGTTGCAGAGATCGACTGATCTTCTGCCGGTCGTTTGCAAGTTTTTCGAAAACCTTGAAACTTTTTGCGAGGACGAGCGTCCATCTCGCGGAGCGTTCACATACTGTTCACGTGGCGCGAAAAAATTCGCCATCTCGGTTTCCCCGTCACCATCCCTCCCGTGTGATCGAAGCCGAGATGATCGACAGAAGGAGCGTTCCTTGGAGCGCTCCTTTTGTCGTTTTCGGGCTCTGCGCCGCCGCCCGCTCGCCGAGCCGGTAAATCCGACTTGTTCGGTCGGGATTTGCGAACTATGGTCGCCCGCCATGACAGAGCACACCAATTGGGGATTCGAGACCAAGCAGATTCACGTCGGTGGTGAGCCCGATCCGACGACGGGCGCCCGGGCCGTGCCGATCTACCAGACGACGTCGTACGAGTTCCGTGACACGCAGCACGCGGCGAACCTCTTCGGTCTCGCCGAGGTCGGCAACATCTACACCCGGATCATGAATCCCACGCAGGCGGCCCTCGAAGCCCGGATCAATGCCTTGGAGGGCGGCTGCACCACTGCGATCGGCATTCCCGGAACGCTGGTCGTCGCCTCGGGTCAGTCGGCGGCGACGCTGGCGTTGTTGACGCTGTGTGAGTCGGGCGACCACGTCGTTGCATCGCCGTCGTTGTACGGCGGTACCTACAACCTGCTGCACTACACGATGCCGAAGTTGGGGATCGAGGTCACCTTCGTCGACGATCCGGACGATCTCGATCAGTGGGCCGCTCAGGTGCGCGACAACACCAAGGTGTTCTTCGGCGAAGTGCTGGCGAATCCCCGCAACAACATGTTCGACATCACCGGCGTCGCAGGCGTGGCCCACGAGCACGCCATTCCGCTGATCGTCGACAACACGGTGCCGACCCCGTACCTGGTTCGACCGCTCGAACTCGGCGCCGACATCGTCGTGCACAGCCTGACGAAGTTCTGTGGCGGTCACGGCACCTCGATCGGGGGCGCCATCGTCGACGGCGGCACGTTCGACTACGCCGCTTCCGGACGTTTCCCGAACTTCACCGAGCCTGATCCGAGCTATCACGGGTTGGCCTACTTCCCGGCGCTCGGCCACGGCGCGTTCGCCCTGAAGGCGCGCGTGCAGATGCTGCGCGATCTGGGCATGGCCATTTCTCCGTTCAACGCGTTCCTCATCCTGCAGGGTCTGGAAACGCTGAGCCTGCGGATGGAGCGGCACTTCGCGAACGCTCAGGCCGTGGCCGAGTATCTCGACGCGCACGACAAGGTCGTCAATGTCCAGTTCGCCGGACTCCCGAGCAGCCCGTGGTACGAACGTACCCAGGAGTACGGCGGCGGTCGTGGTGCGGGTTCGATCGTGGCGTTCGACATCGTGGGCGGCGTCGACGCCGGCAAGAAGTTCGTCGAGGCCTGCGAATTGCACAGCCACGTTGCCAACATCGGCGACGTGCGCAGCCTCGTCATCCATCCGGCCAGTACCACCCACAGCCAACTCTCACCCGAGGAGCAAGTGCAGAGTGGCGTCGGCCCCGGCCTGATTCGCCTCAGCGTCGGGCTCGAGACGCTCGCCGACATCATTGCCGACCTCGAGCAGGCATTCGCCGCGCTCTGATCCCGCCCCATCACCTCTGGTGTCAGACACCAGAGAGGTGAGATGGTCAGAGGTGATGGTCAGAGGTGATGGTCAGTCGTCGCGTTGATCGCGGAGGAATTGTTCGAATTGACCGCCGAGGTCGTCGGCGGTCGGGATCTGGGCCTCGGCGCGACGATCGAAATCGACTTCGAGCATGCGGACGTACATCCGGAGTTGGTCGTCGTTGGCGATGATCTCGTCGTGGACATCACGCCAACTCTCGATCTGGTCGCTGATGTCGCCACGCATCCACTCACTCGTCGGCAGGTCGAGCACGTGACCGAGGTGCCGGACGAGAGCAGCAACGGCCATCGGGTGTTCGGCATTCATCAGGTAGTGCGGGATTCCGACGCGCAGGGAGATCGACGGAATGTGGCGCGCTTCGAGTTCGGCGTTGAGCACGCCGGCCACGCCGGTGATGCCTTCATACGTCGGCGGTGACAGCCCGAGTCGCGAAGCCAGCCCGTCGGTTGCCGTGCTGCCGGTGACCGGCGGCGTCCGGGTGTGGGGGAGTGCCTCGGCAGCCGAACCGACCGTCACGACGGCTTCGCATCCGAGCGCGACGGCGACGGTGATGATGGCGTCGACGTAGGTCCGCCAGTTCAGGTGCGGCTCGACGCCGATCAGGCCGACCACGTCACGCCGCGCCGCTCCGCCGTCGATGCCCGGGCCACCTCGTTGCAACACGAAGTCGTTGGTCGGCCACACGATCTCGCGGACGTCGTCGTCGATGGTGACATGCGGGCGCTGCTGGGTGAAGTCGTAGAACGGGTCGGGGTCGATGGCGCCAACCACGACGGCGTGGTCGGCGCTGGTGAAAGCGTTGACGGCCTGCGTTGCGGCGCTGGCGACGTCGAACCAGCCTTCGAGGCCGACGAGCATGACCGGCCGATCAAGGGCTCCGATGTCGCCCATTCCGAAGCTGAGCACGTCGGTTGCCTGCATGGCGACAGGCTATGCGTTCGCCGCTCTTGGACCCACCAGATGGTGGCCTGGGTTCAGGCCAGGGCGTCGACGACGTGATCGACGCAGCGCGTGAGCGCTTCGATGTCAGCGCTGTCGATGGCCGGGAACATGGCGACGCGGAGCTGATTGCGTCCCAGCTTGCGGTAGGCGTCGGTGTCGAGCACGCCGTTGGCGCGCAGCACGGTGCAGATCAGATCGGCGTCGATCGAGTCGTCGATGTCGATCGTGCCGACCACGTTCGACCGATGGGCCGGGTTGGCAACGAACGGCGATGCCCATTCGCGGGCCTCGGCCCAGGAGTACAGGATCGACGCCGATGCCGCAGTGCGCTGCGCCATTCCCGCCAGGCTGCCGTTGGCCAGCATCCAATCGAGTTGGGCATCGAGCATGATGAGCGTCGCAACTGCGGGGGTGTTGTAGGTCTGGTTCTGGACCGAGTTGACGAGTGCGATCTGCAGGTCGAGCGAGGCCGGCCTCCAGCGGTCGGACGCGCCGATCTCGTTGATCCGATCGAGCGCAGCCGGCGAGCACGCGGCGAGCCACAGGCCGCCGTCGGAAGCGAAGCACTTCTGCGGCGCGAAGTAGTAGACGTCGACCTCGCTCGGGTTCCACACCAGTCCGCCGGCGGCCGACGTGGCATCGACGACGACGAGCGCGTCGCCACTTCCGGCCGGGCGTCGGAGGTCCATGGCCACGCCCGTCGACGTTTCGTTGTGGGTCAGGGCGTACACGTCGATGCCTGCTTCGGCGACCGCATCGGGGTGCGCGCCCGGGGCGACCTTGATCACCGACGGGTCACCGAGGTGCGGGGCTGCCGCGCAGGCATCGGCAAACTTCGAGGAGAACTCGCCGAACACGAGGTGTTGGCTGCGGTCGCGGACGAGGCCGAAGGTGGCGACGTCCCAGAACACCGTCGACCCACCATTGCCGAGAACGATCTCCCACCCGTCGGGGAGCGAGAACAGTTCGGCGAGCTTCGAGCGGATGGCGCCGACGAGATTCTTCACCGGAGGCTTGCGATGCGATGTGCCGAGCAGGGTGCTGCGGGCTGCGACGATGGCATCGACCTGGTCGTGGCGGACCTTGGATGGTCCGCAGCAGAATCGCCCGTCGGCCGGCAAGAGGTCGGCGGGGATGGTGATGGCAGCGCTCTCGGTCACGGCGCAATCATGTCCCGGTCTGGCCCGAACCCGGCGCGGCTTTTCAAAAAGAAAGGTCGGTTGCTGCGGCTCGGCGCTCGACAATCGGCACTGGGTCCGACGGCGGGGCGCCGTAGGATGCGGGACCGTGACCAGCCCCATGTCCCGCACGTCGGCCCGCCTCGCGGCCATTGCCCCGTCGGCCACGCTGGCCGTCGATGCCAAGGCCAAGGCGATGAAGGAGGCCGGGGAGAATGTCATCGGCTTCGGTGCCGGCGAACCCGACTTCCCCACCCCCCAGCACATCGTCGACGCCGCCATCGCGGCCTGTGCCGACCCGAAGAACCACAAGTACAGCCCTGCCGGCGGCCTGCCCGAGTTGAAGCAGGCGATTTGCGACAAGACCCGCCGTGACTCGGCTTTCGAGTGTTCGCCAGCCAATGTGCTCGTCACCAACGGCGGAAAGCACGCCGTGTACACGGCATTCGCCGCCCTGTGCGATCCGGGCGACGAAGTGATCTGCCCGGCTCCGTACTGGACGACCTATCCCGAGGCGATCACGCTCGCCGGCGGGGTCCCCGTCGTGATCGACACCGACGCAGAGTCGGGTTTCCAGGTCACCATCGAACAACTCGACGCCGCGAAGACCGACCGGACCAAGGTGCTCCTCTTCGTCAGCCCCGACAACCCCTCCGGCGCGGTGTACCCGCCGGCCGCAGTCAAGGCGATCGGCGAATGGGCCGTGGAAAACGGCATCTGGGTGATCACCGACGAGATCTACGAACATCTCACCTACGGCACCCACGAATTCTCGTCGATGCCTGTGCTCGTTCCGGACCTCGCCGAACAGTGCATCATCGTCAACGGTGTGGCGAAGACCTATGCGATGACCGGCTGGCGGGTGGGTTGGATGATCGGCCCGGTCGATGTGATCAAGGCGTCGACCAACTTCCAGAGCCACGCCACGTCCAATGTGTGCAACGTCGCGCAGCGCGCAACGATCGCTGCGTTGTCGGGCTCGCTCGACGATGTCACCATGATGCGCACCGCCTTCGCGCGTCGGGCGGCGACGATGCACGAGATGCTCAACGCGATCGACGGGGTCACGTGCCCCGAGCCGCAGGGTGCGTTCTACTGCTACCCCGACATGTCGGGTCTGCTCGGGCGCGACCTGAACGGACGCGTCGCCGCGACGACCGCCGAACTCGCCGACATCGTCCTCGAACAGGCCAAGGTCGCCTTCGTGCCCGGTGAGGCGTTCGGCCTGCCCGGCTACGGACGTTTCAGCTTCGCGCTCGGCGACGACGATCTGGTCGAAGGGATCAAGCGTCTCGCCGATCTCGTCGGCTGACGGTGGCGCGATCCGAGGCGCCCGGCTGCCTGAGTCCGCCCGAGCGAAGCGCGTGGCGCGCTCAAACCCACCACAACGGGTGACGCGCCGCCAAGCCCGTCGCGACCACGAGGACGACACATTCGCCGACCTGCTCGACGGCCCCGAGCACGTCGCCGCTGACGCCCTCGAAGGCCCGACGCGCCACGACCGTGATGGCGAAGGCGCCGACCGCTGCGCCCAAGGCAAACGGGCCGACCCACCAGCCGGTTGCCACGGCGGCCACCACCAGGCTGGTGATCACCCCGGTGGCCGCTGTCCCTGGCGACACGCCACGGGCATATTCGGCACCGAGGCCGCGATGGGGGACGGGCCCGGCGAGGCCCATCACGCCGACCGCTGCGCCGCGCCCCAGCGTGTGCGCCGCCACGAGGGCGGCGAAGGCAGCAGCTGGCCCGAGCGACGCGACGCAGGCGACGCGGATGACGATCGTGCCGCACATCGCCGCGACGCCGTAGCTGCCGTGGCGTGAGTCCTTGAGGATTGCGCGGCGCTGCTCGGGAGTCCACCCGCCCATCGCGTCAGTCATGTCGGCGAGGCCGTCCTCGTGGAATGCTCCGGTGAGCAACACGCCGGCAAGGATCGCGACCGCCGCGGCAACGAGGGGCGGGACCAACTCCATCAACCCCGCCGCAGCACCCCCGACGACCGTTCCGATCAGCGCTCCCACGACCGGAAACCACGGGACCGATCGGGCGAGGTCGGGAGCCGCTCGGAGACGAATCGGGACGCGGGTGAGGAACTGAGCGGCCCCGAGCACGCCCCACGCCGGCAACCCGTCCGGCCAAGCGATGAGCCTGCGGGCGCGCGGCGCGCCGCGAGACTCATCGCTTGGCGTGGCTGGCGGCGGCTGGCTCATCTCGATTCCACCGGCATCGGTTCTCAGGCGAAGAATTCGCCGAAGGTCGGCACTTCGGTGATCCCGGCACAGGCCATGCGGATGAGCGGCACGGCGGCCATCGCGCCGGAACCCTCGCCGAGTCGCATGTCGAGGTCGAGCAGCGGACGCTTGCCGAGCCGTTCCAACAGCTTGCGGTGGCCGGGTTCGGCCGAGCAGTGCCCGACGATGCAGTGGTCGAGTGCCGACGAGTCGACCATCGCGAGTGGCAACACCGAAGCGGCGGTGATGTACCCATCGAGCACTACCGGAATCGAGCGGTGGCGGGCGGCCACAGTGGCGGCGGCGATGGCTGCGAGTTCGGCGCCGCCCACCTCGCGCAGAATCTCGATCGGGTCGGTCACCCCGGCAATGCGGCGTTGGGCCTGCTGCACCGCTTCACGCTTGCGGGCCAACCCGGCATCGTCCACGCCGGTGCCGCGCCCGACCCACGACGTTGCTTCGCCGCCGGCGAGACAGACGGCCACTGCCGCCGACGCGGTGGTGTTCCCGATGCCCATCTCGCCGAGCACGAGGAGGTCGCAATCGAGTGCGTCGACGGCGTCGAAGGCGCTCTGGACGACGGAATCGAAGCGTTCGGGCGACATCGCCGCCTCGAATCGGATGTCGCCTGTCGGGTTGCCCACGCCGACGTCGACAGCCACGAGGTGGGCCCCGGCCGCACGTGCGAAGGCGTTGATGGTTGCCTGGCCGTTGTTGTAGGCCCGGAGCATTGCCGCGGTCACGTCGGAGGAATAGGCGCTCACGTCGGCGATCGCCACGCCGTGGTCGGCGGCGAAGATGATGCCGGCGGGCCGCTCGATCACGGGTCGATCCGAGCCCTGCCATCCGGCGATCCAGGCCGCGGTCTCGTCGAGCCACGCCAACGCTCCACTCGGGCGGAGGATCTCTGCGGCACGTTCCTGGGCGGCGGCGTGCGCCGCGATGTCGCAGTGCGGAAGGCCGGCCAGACGGTCGTGGAGCAGAGTCATCGGGCGAGTCTTGCCGACGCGTGTCGTGTCACCGAATTCTTCCTCCGTGTCGGCCCGTTCAGTTCGATCGGGTCAGAACGTCGGGTCGAGCAGCGTCCACGGATCGACCAGACGAGTGGCTCGACCGCCGACGAGGTGAAGCGCGATGTCGGCCGCTTGGACCCACTGTTGGTTGACGCCACCATGCACGTCGCGATATCGGCGGGCCACGTCGTTGTCGGGAACGATGCCCAAACCGACCTCGTTGGTGATCACCACGACGTCGCCGGCGCGACCGGCAGCCGAACTGCACGCTTGGGCCGACTGCGCCCGGATCTCGTCGTCGGTCGCTCCCGACCACATCATGTTCGACGTCCACAGCGTCAGACAGTCGACGATCAGCAGTCCCGTCGGCGTTGCCTGGATGGCGGAGCCGACGTCGAGTTGTTCCTCGATCGTGATCCAGTGGGCGGGCCGTTCGGCGCGATGCCGAGCGATGCGTTGGTGCATGTCGTCGTCGCTCGCCGGCGCCGTGGCGATGAAGGTCACGGAGGGGTCGCGAGAGCCTTGGCTGATCGTGTCGCGGGCCGCTTCGAAGCGTCGACCGATCTCGACCGCCAGCGAGCTCTTGCCGCTGCGCGCTCCACCGATCAGCACAGTTACCGACACGTGGGCGCCTTTCGGTCCGATATCGATGTCGGCTCGGTCATTGCCCCGCCGACCTCAGTAGTCGATGCCGCGCATCGCGCGGATGCCGCTGGCGTAGGCATGTTTGACTTCGACCATCTCCGTCACCGTGTCGGCGAGGTCGATCAGTTCGGGTGCTGCGTCGCGTCCGGTGACGATGACGTTGACATGCCGCGGTCGGGCGGCAATCGGCCCGACGATGTCCTCGATGGGCAGCCAGTTGAACGACGACAGATACGTCAACTCGTCGAAGATCACCAACTGATGCTGGCCCGCTTCCATGAGTTCGACACCCTTGGCCCAGCCGCGCGCAGCGTGGGCGCGGTCGTTGGCCAGGTCGTCGGAATCCCAGGTGAAACCGTCGCCGAACGAGTACCAATCGACGCCGAGCTGCCGGCCCATCTTCTCCTCGCCGACCTTCCAATTGCCCGACTTGATGAACTGGACGACGGCGACGTTCCAATCGCGAGCGAGGGCGCGGATCATCATCCCGAACGCCGACGACGACTTGCCTTTCCCGTTCCCCGTGTTGACGACGACGAGCGAGTCGGCGCGTCGCAACTCGGCCGGTCGGGGATCCTCGGTTGGCGCTGCGTCGGCCTCGGTCGGTGAACCGCTGGCCGGGTCGGGCGTCGCAACGCTGCCGTCGGAGTCGGACGTGGCCGAGTCAGACGTGGTGACGTCGGAGCTGGTGGGGCCGGAGCCGGTGGGGGAGCTCATGAGATGGGTGAGGCTACGGAGTTTGCACTACGGTGTCGAATTCACAACACAACACAAGACAACACGTCACGTGCCCAGCGAAGTCCGGTGAGAATCCGGCGCTGTCCCGCAACGGTGGTCTCGGCCTCATCCCCGTTTCGACGGGAAGGTTGACCGAGCCTGTCCGGTCGCCTGAGCACGAGATGCGACAACCACCCCTCGAGGCAAGGGACGGTTCGCACCCGGCGCATCGCGTTCGGATGAACCCAGCTTGTTCTCCAGACAACGCCTCGTCACGAGGCGGGAGGAACAATGCAATCAATGAAACGGTCCACCCGGCTGACACTCGTCGGCGCCGTCACGGTGCTCGCCACGGTGTTCGCGGCCTGCGGCTCAGACTCCGACTCCACCGCCGAAACCCTGCCGATCGAGGACGCTCCGGCGACCGACGTGGCCGAGCCCGACGTCGTGCAGACCGACGTCGCTCCGCCCACCACGGAAGGTGCCGCAGCAGACGAGCAGCCTTCCGATGTACCGAGCCGGGTTGTATCGCTCAGCCCGACGCACACCGAGATCATGTTCGCGATCGGCGCCGGAGATTTGTTGGTCGCTGTCGATCAGTACTCGAACTTCCCGGCCGAGGCGCTCGAGTTGCCGCACGAACTGTCGGGCTTCGAGCCGAATGTCGAGGAGATCGCTGCCTTCGAGCCCGACCTTGTTCTCATCGGTGGCGACTTCACGGGTCTAGGCGATCAACTCGCCGAGCTGGGAATCGCCTCGTGGGACGGGCCGGCCGCGGTGACGATCGACGACTCCTATGCCCAGATCGAACAGCTCGGCGCCGCCACCGGCCACGTTGGCGATGCTGCGGAGTTGGTCAGCTCGATGCAGACCCGCCTCGCCGCCATCCTCGCGGACGTTCCCGCGACTGATGAGCCGCTGAGCGTCTACCACGAAGTTGACAGCACGTTCTTCAGCGCCGACAGCACGACGTTCATCGGTGAGGTCTACGCGGCGTTCGGGCTGCAGAACATCGCCGACCGAGCCGAGGGTGACCACTTCGGTTTCCCGCAGCTCAATGCCGAAGCGATCATTTCGGCCAATCCCGACCTGATCTTCGTTCCCTGCGGCAACTTCTGCACCACGACGGCAGCCGAGGTCGTCGGGCGCCCCGGGTGGGATGCGATCGCCGCCGTGCAGAACGGCAACGTCATCGAGGCCGACGAGGACATCGCTTCGCGCTGGGGCCCCCGGATCGTCGACTACTACGCCGCCGTGGCCGCCGCAATCACCCAAGCAGCCGTACCCGCCTGATCGTGCCCAACCTCAATCCCCCCGTCGATCTTCGTTCTCGGCCCCGCTGCGTACCGCCTGGTGATACGGAGCGGGGCCGAGAGCCGCTGACCTGATGTCTGACCAACACGACAAACGATGGTTTCTCGCGGGCGGAGCGTTCGTCGTGCTGGCAGTCCTCATCGGCGCATCGGTCGGGCCGGCGGGGCCCGACTGGTGGCGGGTGCCCCTTGAACTCGCCAACCGGCTTCCGCTGATCGATCTCGACACCGGAGTCAGCGATGCAGAATGGGCCATCGTCTGGAAGGTCCGGATGCCCCGAGTGGTGCTCGGGGGCTTGGTCGGTGGCATGTTGTCGATTGCCGGCGCCGCATATCAGGGCGTCTTTCGCAACCCGCTCGTCGACCCCTACCTGCTCGGTTCGGCAGCGGGCGCGGGACTCGGAGCGACGATCGCATTGACCATCGGGCGCTCTGCCACCTCGACGTGGCCGATCGACCCGGTGCCGACGGTTGCCTTCCTGTTCGCCGTCGTGACGGTCATGATCACCTACGCGGCCGGCGCAGCTTTTGGCGGTTCGCGTTCGGGGGTCACCCTCGTCCTTGCCGGCGTTGCCGTCGTCTCGTTCACCTCGGCGCTGCAGACCTTCATCCTTCAGCGCAACGTCGAGGTGATCCGTGAGGTGTTCCGCTGGATTCTCGGCAGCCTGTCCCGTTCGAGTTGGGATGACGTCCGCCTTGTCGCGCCGTACGTCGCGGTGAGCACCGTCGTGCTCATCGTCCACCGTCGGCACCTCGACGTCTTGCGCGTCGGTGACGAGGAGGCCGCCACGCTTGGCGTCTCGGTGGCGCGGACTCGGTTGATCATCGTCGTTGCGGCGACGCTGGGGACGGCGGCGGTGGTGTCGGTGAGCGGCCTGATCGGATTCGTCGGGCTCGTCGTGCCGCACGTCGTCCGCCTCGTCGCCGGTGCCGGGCATCGTCGATTGCTGCCCCTCTCGTTGATGGCGGGCGCCGGCTTTCTCATCCTCGCCGACGTGCCGGGCCGGATGATCGCCCGCCCAGCCGAAACCCCGATCGGCGTCGTGACGGCGTTCATCGGTGCACCGTTCTTCCTCTACCTGCTGCGGACGCGCAAGGTGGGCGCGTGAGCGACGTCGTCTTTTCCGCGGTCGGGGTGCGGTACGGTCGCCGCTCAGCGCCTGCGCTCGTGGACTACACCGATTCGGTGGTGGCGGGGGAGTGGCTCGGATTGATCGGTCCGAATGGTGCGGGCAAGTCGTCGCTGTTGAAGGCGATGGTCGGTTTGGTCGCCCATAGCGGGGAGATTCGGATCGACGGCGTGCCACTTCGGGCGATGAGTGATCGTGATCGCGCCGCCCGGGTTGCGTACGTGGCGCAGAGTCCGTTGATCCCCGATGA
This sequence comes from Ilumatobacteraceae bacterium, assembly GCA_963820085.1. Classification (GTDB taxonomy): domain Bacteria; phylum Actinomycetota; class Acidimicrobiia; order Acidimicrobiales; family Ilumatobacteraceae; genus Ilumatobacter_A. Next base: position 87,158 of record CAWFYU010000006.1, read on the forward strand.
CATGTCGGCGCACGACTACGCGATGCTCGGCCGGACGCCGTACATCGGCTACTTCGGATCGCCGTCGCGCCACGATCGGGAGGTGGTCGGTGAGGTGTTCGAACGGCTGCGCCTCGAACAATTTGCGCGCCGGTTGATGGGCGAGTTGAGTGGCGGTGAGCGCCAACGCATCGTTCTGGCGCGGGCGCTCGCCCAGCAGGCGTCGGTCCTCCTGCTCGACGAGCCGACGTCCGCGCTCGACATCGGTCACCAGCAACAGGCGTTGGAACTCGTGACCGAACTTCGTCGTGATGCGCAACTGACCGTGATTTCGGCACTCCACGACTTGACCTTGGCCGGCACGTACACGGACCGGCTGACGATGCTGGATCGCGGCGAGATCGTCGCCAGCGGTTCGGCGGCCGACGTGCTCACGGCGGAGCGGCTCGGGGAGATCTTCCACGTGTGCGTCACCGTCGAGCACGACGAAGGCCAGGTCATCGTGATCCCGCGCCGGGGATTTCCGGCCTGATCCACGGGTTGCGATGAGTTTGGCGGCGCGCGGGTCGCCCGGAGACTCATCGCGTACGTGTGGGGTGACCCGGTGCGATGAGTTTGGCGGCGCGCTGGTCGCGGCTTTACCAGCCGCGGAGGTCGACGGCCCAGCGATCGATCACGGAGTCTCCGTCGACCAGCCACATTTGCTCGTGCTTGGCCACGGTCGGGTCGACATGCGCGGGCTGCAAACGAACCAGGTCACCGACCTTCCAGTCGGACAGTTCGTCGGGGGCGAGCGTGGTGTGTTCGTCGGAACAGAAGAACACCTTGCCGTGCGCCCACGACGGATCTCCGTGATCCATGCCCAACGCCTTCAAGCCGGCATTCGCCACGATCCAACCACGAGGGCTCACCGAGATCACGGTCGCGAGGACGCTCAGCGCCAACCGAAACGGCAGATCGAGTTGGAGATACTGGGTGTCCATCAGCGTGTAGCTGCCCGCTTGGATCTCGGTGCACGACGTGTTCGTGTCGAAGGTGCCCGTGCCGCCACCGGACACGATGTCGCCGCCGACGCGCCGTGCTGCATCGAGGAGCATCGCGGTCGCCGCACCGACTTTGTCGATGCGCTCGTCGCGATCCGGCACCATCATCAGATGGCCCTCGTACCCCATCACCCCCCGCACATCGATGCCCGCCGATCGCGCCCGATCAGCGAGCCGTCCCGAGTCTTCGAGCGAACATCCGCACCGCGGCAGGCCAATCTCGACGTCGATCAGTACGTTGCGAACCCCTCCCTCGATGGCGGCGTCGAGCGTGGCGTCGGAGTCGACGGCAACCGTGATGTTCGCCGAGTGGGCGATTGCGCCGAGCCGGGCCACATCGAGCGACTCGTTCGCTAACAGCAGGTCGTCGCCGAGGCCGGCGGCGGCCATCCCTTCGATCTCGCGCACCGTTGCAGCGCAGAAGCCGGTGTGACCATCGGTGTACAGGCGACGAGCGAGGTCGGTCGACTTGAACGCTTTGACGTGTGGTCGCAGCCGGTTGCCGGGGAGCACGGCATCGATTGCCGTGCAGTTCGCGTCGAACACCGACGACTCGACGACCAACGCCGGCGTCAGAATGTCGGACAAGGTGTCAGGATCGTTCACCGGACCATGATTCCAGGGCCGCTGCCCGTCGTCGGCATCGCAGGCGCGCCAAGATGGGCACGTCAGTGCGAATGATGAATTTCGTCGTCGCTGGGGCGAACCTCGATGCGGTAGTGCTCGGCAATCATCGCCAGGACCGAGGCCACCACCGTGATCACGATGATCCACACACCGTCGATGGAACCGGCCAACATGATGAACGCCACGATCACCGCAACCGCGGCGAGTCGTTCGAAGGCGATGGCGCCGAACGCCCGATACACGGCGGCACCGATGCCCCCCACGAACAACGTGATACCTCCCGACATCATCGTGCGAAAGGCAAGCGGGAGCGGCTCGGCCGGGTTCAGCGCGGCCTCCTCGAGGCCGGCCGCCATCAGGATGACACCGGCCACGATCGGTGCATGCGCGTAGGTGTAGGCATCGCGGGCGAAGCGGCCCCGCTCGGCCGGGTCGAGCCCTTCGGCGCGATGTTCGAGCGCGGGCTGCACGCGGTCGAAGTACGACCACCACAGGCCGCCCGCCGCCATGCCGGAGAACAGGAGCGCGACGACGGCGCGAGCCTCGAAGCCTTCGCCATCCGACAGCGGTGCGACCACGGCGTTGCCGAGCGCCACGATCACTTCGCCGAGCGCAATGATGATGATCAGTCCGTGTCGCTCGGCGAAGTGGCCGGGTCGGATCACCCAGTTTCCTTCGCCGGCGCGCACCGTCGACCAGATGACGATGACGAGCGATGCGATCCACACCACGATGCGCGAGGTTCCGTCGAGGAATCCTCCGACGATGAGCACGACCATCGCGGCGAAGTTGGGGATGGCGTACGTGACGGCTGAGCGGTACTCGGCTGATCCGGTCTCGATGCCGACCACCATCAGCGACAGCGCCATCAAGTGGATCACGGCCAGCGTGATGGCAAAGAGGGCGCCGCTCCCGTCGAACGCGGTCTCGACTGCGGCCGCCATCGGAACACTTGCGGCGGTTGCGATCAGGAAGGCGATCCGGACTGATCGCTGATTGCCGGGAACGGCGTTGGCCGACCAGGTGAACTGCGTCCATGGCAACCAGAGCAGCAGGAAGATCAACGCAGCCTTGCCGACATGCTCCCAATCGGGGTCGACGATGAGCAGGTGGACGAGTTGCGAGAATGCGAAAACGAAGGCGAGATCGAAGAACAGTTCGACCGGATCGGCCGTGAAGTCCTCGGTTCGCTCGGGAACCACGAGACCCTTCATGACGCAGGATCGGTCGATCCGAACGCCTGCACGGATGGGCCCCTCACACCTTCTCCCCTCACACCTTCTCCATCGGCGTCGTGACGCCGGCCGGGAAGCGCACCGCAATCGGGTCGCCCGGACGAACCATGCCGCCGGCGACGACGACACCCATCACACCCGTCCGGCCCACCTGCTCACCTGGTCGCCCATAGCGTTCGCCGTCGACGAACATCATCTTCAGCACACCGTCACCAACGTTGCGGATCTGCCGACACGGATTGCGGAGACCCGTGAGCGCGACGAGGGCCGTGTCACCCAGTCGAACAATCGAACCGACCGGCAGCGCGATGAGATCGATTCCTGTCGTCGTGATGTTCTCGCCGAGTTGGCCCGGCACGATCGAGTGGCCGGCGGCGACCACTTCGTCGAGCAGTTCCGACATCACGAGGTGTACTTGGCGCAGGTTCGGTTGGGTCGGGTCGGCAGCCACACGGGAGCGGTGCTTGACCTGCGCGCCCAGGTGGGCATCGCCGTCGACCCCGAGCCCGGGGAGCAGCGTGATCGAATCGACCGTCCGCTTCGAAAAGGTGTGCTCGCCGCTGCGATGCACCGCGGCGACAGCCCCGGTCAGATCCGCGGTCGGGATGGGGGTCGGTACGGCAGCGGCCGCCTCGGCAGACATGTGAAGACGATAGGCGATCTACATTGGCAGCATGACTGACGCCGATGGTCAAGCCCACGACAGTTACCCGGATTTTCCCGGAGTCGACCCATACGACACCGTGCGTTCACCTGAAGACGAACGTGCCCATCGCAAGGAGATGTGCGCGATCGGCTACCAGATCTTCGCGACACACCGGTGGGGGTACCTTGGCGACGGCCACATCTCGGCGCGCGACCCGATCCTGACCGATCACTTCTGGCTACTCGACTGGGGTGTGCCCTTTGGTGCTGCGACGCCAGACCGCCTCGTGCTCGTCGGCCCTGGAGGCGAGGTGTTCGATGCCGCGGGCAACCCGACGGGAGCGGTGAACACGGCCGGGTACAACATCCACGCCCCGTTGCTCGCTGCCCGACCCGACGTGGCCAGCGCCTGCCACACGCACACCGCGTTCGGCACGCCGTGGTCGGCCAACGTCGAGCCGTTCCGCGCGCTCAGTCAGGAGTCGACCGCATTCGTCTTCGACCAGGCGCTGTTCGACGACGAAGAGGTCGAGGTGCTGTCGGTCGAGGGTGGCAAACGCATCGCAGCGGCGCTCGGCGATGCCAAGTTCTGCATCTTGCGCAACCATGGGCCGCTCACGGTCGGGCGCTCGGTGGAAGAAGCCGTCGGCTGGTTCGTGATGGCCGAACGCGTCGCCGAAGTGCACGTGAAGGCGCCCAACGGCAAGCCGATCTCCGACGAAGCAGCGGCCATCGCGGCCGCAACGATGGCCGCCGACCTCACCGGTTGGCGGGTGTTCCAGTGGCTGCGCAAGAGCGTGTTGGAGAGCGTGCCGAAGGAGTGATGCCGGAAGTGGTGCCGGAAGTGGTGCCGGAGATCAGCGCGTCGAGAGGACGACGGGTTCATCGGCGCCGACGCCGACGCGCATACCGATCACCGCCAGCAACATCACCGCTGCCGCGATCACGACGATCCACATGCCGTCAAAGGAACCGACAAGCAGGATGCCCGTCGCCGTCCCTGCGACGACAGCGGCGACGACAGCGGCGACGACAGCTGGCAGCGGCCAAACGGCGTGGACGCCGAATGTTCGGGCAGTGATGGCAACGATGGCGACGAGGCCAACGATGAACCCAGCGAGGCCGCCGGCCAACATCGCTCGGAAGCCCAGGTCGAGCGGCTCGGCCGGATGGAGGGATGCTCGCTCCAACCCGGCGGCGATGAGCAGGGCGCCGACGACGATCGGGGCGTGAGCGGCGAGACCGATTGCGCAGGTGAGTCGGCTCGATCCGACCTGGTCGAGATCGTCGGTCCGCCGTCCCGCAGCCCTTGCGACTCTCCCGTACGACTGCACCAAGCAGGCCGCGGCAATCGCACAGATCGCCAGGGACACCACGGCGTGGACGTCGACGGCGCTGCTGTCGGTGAGCGCTTCGACGACGTCACCGCCCACCGCCCAGATCAACCCGAAGAGGACGAAGACGATGACGAGCCCGGTTCGTTCGATCAGTTCGGCACAGCGGATTGGCCGGTCTCGGCTGGCCCGACGCGCAGTCGAGCATGCACGAGCGCCCGTGGTCACAAGGAGCAGCGCAACGATCCACAGGACGATTCGGACCGATCCATCGAAGACACCACCGATGATCAACGCCGTCGCCGACAGCACGACGAGGATCACCCCGGTGGCATCACGTCGATGCCCGGTCGCTTCGGTACCGGTCACGTTCAGCCACAGTGCCACCATGTCGATGACCGTCACCGCAAGGGCGAACAGCAGCCCACCGTCGTCGAAGGCCGTCCCGACCTCGCCCGCCGCCGTCACGCAGGCTGCCGCGGCGACCAGCAAGGCAGCAAGGATCGGCCCCTGACGGCCGGAAACGGCCCGGGGCGGCCACGTGATCTGTGTGCACGGCACCCACAGCAACAGAAAGATCAGCAATGCCTTGCCGACGTGCCCCCAGTCAGGGTCGACGAGGAGGAGGTCGACCACATCCAACGAGGCAAAGGCGACTGCAAGGCCGATCAGTTGTCCCAACGGCGAGAAGTCTTCGGTCGCGTCGGGAACGAAGATTCCCCGCATGCGCGAATCCTACGCACCAGCCGCCGAGCGACGCTGGGTCAGTAGTCGACGGCGGCGAAGCTGCGCAGTTTGCTCATTCGGTGGTGTGCGTCGATCATCCGCACGGTGCCGCTGCGCGAGCGCATCACCAGGCTCTGCGTGCGCGCGCCCTGACTGTCGAAGCGGACGCCGCGCAGGAGCGCGCCGTCGGTGAGCCCTGTGGCGGCGAAGAAGCAGTTGTCGCTGGTGATCAGGTCGTCTTGCATCAGGATGCGGTCGAGGTCGAATCCGGCCTCGATCATCGCCGTTCGTTCCGCATCGCTCTGCGGGAGGAACTGGCACTGGATCTCGCCGCCCATCGCCTTCATCGCCGCGGCGGAGACCACCGCTTCGGGTGTGCCACCGATGCCCATCAGCACGTCGACGCCGGCGTCGGGCCAGCACGTCGCGACCGAGCCGTAAACATCGCCGTCGGTGATGAGTCGGATGCGGCATCCGCTGGCCCGAACCTCGCCGATGAGTTCGGTGTGCCGCGGGCGATCGAGGATCACGCAGGTGAGGTCGCCGACGTCCTTGCCGGACGACTTGGCGATCCATCGGAGGTTCTGCGTCGGGCTCGCCGTGATGTCGATGGCGCCGACGGCGCTCGGACCGACGGCGATCTTGTTCATGTAGAACGACGGGCCCGGGTCGAGCATCGAACCGCGATCGGAGACGGCGATGACCGACAGGGCATTGGTCTTGCCGAGCGCGGTGAGCGTGGTGCCGTCGATCGGGTCGACGGCCACGTCGACTTCGGGTCGGCTCCCGTCGCCGACCTCTTCGCCGTTGTACAGCATCGGGGCGTCGTCCTTCTCGCCTTCGCCGATCACGACGGTGCCCGTCATCGCCACCGTCGACAGCGACAATCGCATGGCATTGACGGCGGCTCCGTCGGCTGCGTTCTTGTCGCCTCGGCCGACCCATCGAGCTGCTGCCAGGCACGCCGATTCGGTCGCCCGGACGAGTTCCATTGCCAAGTTGCGGTCGGGGTTCTCGCGTTCGGACATTTCCGCACACTACCGAGAGATGCGACGGCGGCCCAGCCCGCGGGTGTCCGCTGACGGGTCGCCGCCGCATCATCGCCGGCTACGTGCGTTGTCGCGATCGAAACCGATGTCGGCCGCGAGCGGCACGGAATTGACGCGCTCGCTGTGCTTCGGCGCGCAAGCGGGCATGCCGCTCACGGATCTCGGCGAGTTGGTGGTCGGGGTGGAGATGGTTGGTGAACACGGGGTTCGCCTTTCTGTCTTGGTGGATGTTGCTGGGTGGATCTGGATGGATGGGTGGGTAGGTGGATGAATGGATGGATGGATGGATGGATGGATGGGGCTCGGACGGGTCGGCGCGCAGGTGATGCGAGTTGGTGCGTCGAGACAGCGGTGGGCGCAGGCGCGCCAGCTCTCACGTCGAACCGTGGGCAACGGCGCGTTCGGACTCGGCGATCAGCCGAGGAACGCAATGACGGCGCACGAGGCACCGCGGGGTCGCATTGCATCACAGTCGAATGTGGTCATCGTTGTCATCGGGGTGCCTCCTTTCGTCGTCGGGAGCACACTGTCGCCGCGCCGATGGCGCTGATGCAAACGAGTTTCCGCGGCCTTCGCCGACACGGGCTCAGGCCGTGGTGCGGGTGGCTGCGTCCGAGTGTCGGCGAACGCCGTGGTCGGTCGTCTTGAGCCAGGTCTGGAGCTGAGTGATCGACAGGGCGCGGGAGATGCCGAAGCCCTGAGCGACATCGCACCCGAGCTCGGTCAGACGGGAGACCACCTGCTCGCACTCGACGCCCTCGGCGACGATCCGCAATCCCAAGCTGTGTCCGAGCGCAATGGTCGAGGTCACGATGGCCTCGTCTTGCGTGTCGAGCAGCAGATTGCTGATGAAGCTGCGGTCGATCTTGAGTTCGGCGACTGGAAGACGTCGGAGATAGCTGAGCGACGAGTACCCGGTACCGAAGTCGTCGAGCGACAAGATCACGCCGAGCCGGTCGAGGCGCTCGATGGTGAGCATCGTCCGTGGCGTGTCGATCATCAGTGACGACTCGGTGATCTCGAGTGTCAGCCGGGCACTGGCGAACTGATGCTCGCCGAGCCGGTCGTCGATGCGATCGACGAGCAGTTCGTCGACGAGGTCGAGCGTGGACAAGTTGACGGCGACATCCAGGTCGAAGCCGGCCTCGGACCACATGCGTGCATCGCGGATTGCGGTACTGAGGACGTAGTCGGTGACACCCTTGATGAGGCCCGTCTCCTCCGCAACGCGGATGAACTCCTCGGGCGCGACCCACCCTCGCGTCGGGTGGAGCCAACGAGCGAGTGCTTCGACGCCGACGATCGTCGACGTCTCCAGGTTCATCTTCGGCTGGTAGTGCACGTGCAGTTCGCCGGTTTCGAGCGCATGGCGCAGATCTCCGAGCAACGACAGGCGCTCAGGTGTCCGCCGGTCGATCGCGTCGTGGTACAGCTCGACACCGCTGTGATCGGCCTTGGCGGTGTACATCGCGATGTCGGCGCGGCGGATGATGTCTTCGGCATCGCGGTCGTTGCTCGTGACGATCGCAACGCCCACACTGGCGTTCACGGCGACGTTGAATCCGTCGAGCGCGAACGCGATGTGTGATCCGTCGAGGATTCGTTGGGCGAGGTCGATGATGGCGGCCACGCCGTCACGTTCGACATAGATGGCGAACTCGTCGCCACCGAACCGTGCCAGAAGGTCACCGGTGTGGAGTTGGGTGCGCAGCCTGCCGGCGAACTCGATCAGGACGACATCGCCAGCTTGATGACCAAGGGTGTCGTTGACCTCTTTGAATCGATCGAGGTCGAGCATGAGCACAGCGCCGACGAGGGTGCGTCCGGGATTCGAGGCGGCTGCGGACACCAGTCGGTCGAAGGCGATGCGGTTGTGTTCACCGGTCAACGCATCGGTCAAGGCGTCGCGTTCGACGCGCTCGTGGAGCAGTGAGTTGCGGAGGTTGACAGCGAGTTGGCTGGCGACCACGTCGGCTCGGGCGAGGTCCTCGGCGTCGAACGTGTCGCGCACTCCGGTACGTCCGGCCAGGACGAGGCTGCCCACTGCTCCTTCGCCATCGGCGATGGGAATCGACACGCAATTGCCCTCGCGCCAACACAGCGTTTCCGGCAGCTCGGGCTGGTGCAATGCGGCGATCTCTCGTGCAACTGCCGGTGGCGGCGTCTCTCCGGATCGGAACAAGTGGCAGTGGCCGTCGGCGAGGGCGACTGCGGTCACGACGGTGGCACCGTTGAGGTCGATCACGGTCAACATGCCGCGGTTGGCGCGCAGGACGCGCATGGACTCGACCAGCGCCAAGGGGCTCAGTTCGTCGAGTCGGATCGATGCTCCGATCCGTCGCACGAAGTCGTGCACGGCTTTGAGATCACGATGGCGCTCGGCGAGCTTGCCGAACTGACGCAGCACGACCCACACCGCACCGACCGGGACGATCGCGAGAATGGCGAACTTCGGGCCGATGAACGCCGGTGCGAGCGCCACCGCTGCGACGGCGGCACCGATGGGCCCGAGTACCGCGGCTTGACGGAGTTCGCCGCTGAGCCGTTCCAGCAGCTTTCCCTCGAAGTACGAGATCGCCGTGGAGACCAGGAATGGGCCGGTGAGCGACGACAGCATGATCGCGATCAGAATGACGATCAGCAGGCGGCCATCGGTTTGGCGTGCATCACCGTTGAGCACTTCCATGATGGCGACGGCCAGAGCCATCTCGTACGCGAACCAGGCACTGTTGAAGTAGAGCTTGTACGGCGCCGGACGATGCGTCCACCCGATGACCAGCAGGCTGGCGGTGACGCGGATGGCAACGGCGACGACGGGATCCAGGAAGAGCAGGGCATATGCCGTCGGGACTTCGGAAAGGGTGAACGACATTGCTTCGCGTCGATACTCGACGTGGAAGGCGAACCGCTCGGCCATTCCGAAGGCGATGAAGACCACGACGGTCATCCACCACGGTGCCGTGCGCGCGTTCGCGCCAACGTCCGTGGTCGTCAGCAAAAAGGCGGCGCACACCGCGAGAACCGTGGAGAGCAGAACGACCCGGAGCACCGCGCGTGAGACCGGGCCGTGCTGAACGTCGGCGTTGGTCGCAGTGGCCCCCACCGCGGCGGCGGTCCCACCGACCCCACCGGCGTCGGCGGTCGCGATGATGGTCCTCGCGGCCTCCGTGGTCGACGACTCGATCATGGCGCGACGTTCGATGCTGGTGCTATCGGCACGTTGTCCGACCAGCATCGGTGGGGGCGGACCATGCAGATGTATCGGCTCGACGGGGTCTCGGGCGCAGCGTTCTTGACGAATTGTTGACCGACGAGGCCCGTATTCGGCCGCTTTCGCTACCGTCGGTGATTCCGTGTGACGGTCGGCGAACGATGCAGACGCGGGGTCTAGATTCGACGTCGTGCAGATCCCGTTCGACCTGGTCATTGCTGGCCGTGACCTGACAGAACCTCGCCTGTCGCCCGATGGTTCGGCGGTCGCTTTCGTCCAGAAGTGGCGAGGATCAGCGGCGATCATGACGGTTCCGATCGGGGGCGGGCCCGAGCAGATCCTCACGATCGGTCCCGACCCGGCACCTGGTCGTGGTCTGGGAGGTGGGTGCTTCGACTGGCGTTCCAACGGCGACGGTGTGCTCTACGCCGCGGTCGACGGCGAGCTCTGGTGGCAGCCTGTCGGCGCTCGGCCTGTGCAGATGACCGCGCTCGGCCGCCAGTGTCGGGCCCCGGGTGACGCGCCCGACGGTGCCTCGTTCGTGTTCGCCGTCGACGAGGCCGAGATCTGGACCCGGCAGCTGCATCACGCCGAGCCGACTCGCCTCGACGACGGTGCCGATGCGTTCTGCTTCGACCCGATCGTGTCTCCCGATTCGTCGACGGTCGTGTGGCAGGCGTGGAGTCCGCCGGACATGCCGTGGGACGGCGCCGGGATCGTCACGTGCACCCTCGGCACGAATGAGCTCGTTCGCTGGCGGCCCGACGGCGCAGCAGCACAACAACCACGCTTCCTGCCCGACGGTTCGCGCTCCTGGGTCGACGACTTGAGCGGATGGTTGACGGTCCGCGTAAATGGCGAGGCGGTGGTCGACGAGTCGTTCGAACACGCGCTGCCCACATGGGGGATGGGTCAGCGGAGCTACGTTCCGAGTCCCGACGGCTCGATGATCGCACTGTGCCGCAACGAGGCTGGGTTCGGTCGACTCGTGGTCGTCGAGCGCTCGACCGGCGCCGTCACGAACGTCGGAAAGGGTGGGCATGGCCAACTCGGCTGGGCCGGGGACACCTTGCTCGCCCTCCGGACCGGTGCCGTCACACCGACCCAGATCGTCGCCTACGACGTCGGCCACCTCCGCACCTCCGAGGTGAAGCCGCCGCGGACGGTGCTCGCGGTCGGTCCCGCCGCGGGATGGGATCGGTACGACCTTCCCGAACCGCAGATCATCGAAACGGTGGTTCCGGTCGGGTCCGACGATGGCGGGACCGACGGAGCGAGTACACCAGCGGCCGAGTCGGTGATCTTGCACGCCCGGCGGTACGCCGCCGGGGAAGGCCGGATGCTGGTCTGGGTGCACGGCGGCCCGACCGATCAGTGGCAGGCCGACTTCCGGCCGCGCATCAGCTTCTGGTGGAGCCGCGGCTGGGACGTGCTCGTCGTCGACCCTCGCGGGACCACCGGCCACGGCCGCGCGTATCAACGTGCGCTCAACGGTGCCTGGGGCCGTCTCGACGTCGACGACACCGCGGCGCTGATCCGGGACGCGCACTCGAAAGGTTGGGCGACGTCGGAGACGACCGTTGTCGTCGGCGCCTCGTCCGGCGGCCTCACCGTGCTGGGCCTCTTGGCCGATCACGGCGACGTGGTCGCAGCCGGCGTCGCGTCGTACCCCGTGAGTGATCTGCGGGCTCTCGCCGACGTGACCCACCGCTTCGAGGCGCACTACACCGACACCCTCGTCGGTGATCGACGCGACCTCGCCCGATTCGAGGCCCTGTCGCCGCTGCACCGTGCCACGCGCATTATCAAGCCACTGCTCGTCTTTCATGGCACTGACGATGAGGTGGTACCGATTGCCCAGAGCGAGGCGTTGGTCCGGCGGGCCGGCCCGCACGTCGAGTTGGTCGTCTACGACGACGAAGGGCACGGCTTCGGCGACCCCGTGAATGTCCGTGACGAGTACGAGCGGACAGCGGCGTTCCTGGCAGCTAGCGTGCCATCGTGGCATTTGTGAGCAAGGGCGGCGGGGCCGATCAGCAGAACGAGACGGCTGGCAGCGGCGAGCCGATCGACTTCGATCCGTTCGACGACGCAGTGGTCAAGGTGCACTACGACGTCACGGCGTGGACCTTCGAGCAGCAGGCCGAACTGTCCGAAGCCATGGCCGAGGCGTTCATCCCGCACGGATGGGACGGCACCGAACTGGTGGTTCCCGAAACCCACGAGGCGCGCGTCGACATCATCTTCGAACGGCTCGAAGAGGAACTCGGCCCATTCCCGATCGTCCTCGGTGAGGACGAACCGTCGACCGAGTTCAATCTCGACGAGTGGACCGACGCTGACCGCAAGGTGCTCACCGATGCGCTCATCGACTCCGAGGTTCCTTATCGATGGGAAGGCGCCACGGTCGTGGTGGCTGCCGATGCCGAGGACTCTGTCGACGACCTGCTCGATGCGATCGAGGCCGGCGAGTTGATGGCTGCGGGTGATACGGGTGAACACGAACCGCCCGAAGGCACACTGGGCGACATCTTCCTCACCGCCGACAAGCTCGCGAAAGATCCCATCGATGCCAAGGCGCGTCTGCGCCTGATCGAGATCAACGGGCTGATCGACAAGAAGCACCCGCCCTACGCACTCGCTCCCCGCACGTGGGCCGGGGCCGTGGCAGGTGTCGATCGCATCGTCCAGCGGATCATGGCCGACGCCACCCACCCCGGCGACGTCGACTCCGACGTGATCGAATTGGCGCAGGAGCTGCGGTCGCTGCTCCGCCCGTACGTTTGATCGTCGACGCGTCGTCGTGCTCTTGGCCGAACTCGAGATCTGGCACAACCGTCCCACCGTTCCGACGCGCCGTATCGCTTTGGGCCACATGGTGCTCCCCGTCGACCCGGCGCCTGGATTCGGCGGACTGCTCCTCGGCGCGGTCATCGCGGCACACCTTGGCGGCATCGACGACGACTACGTCGGTGATGTCCATCGGTTGATCAATCAGGTCGGCGAGGGTCAGCGCGTCGTGCAGCCCCGGTTGCGCCACCGTTTCCAGATCGATCGCCACGGACTCGCGGTGAGCCATCACCGGCTGATCGGTGAGGGCGACGAGATCAAGTTCGACTTCAACAGCATCGGGACCGAACTGAGCCAGGTGTTGGGCGCGATCTACGCCGCCGAACGGCTCGCCCCGGAGCATCGACGGGGCGTGATCAACGTGATGCAGAAGGCGGCGCGATGGCGAGGGCCGATCGGTGCCTCGTTCATTGCACATCTCGCCGGTTCGCAGACCACGACCCTCGAGGCGCTCGCCGACCCGCTGAGCTGGGCGCTCGGGGTGCTGCGGTTCGAACTCGGGAGCAAGCGCCCGTCCAAGCGCGACGTCACCCGCGCATTTCGCGAAGGCATGCGCGCGGTGCATCCCGACCACGGCGGAGCCGACATCGACGCAGCAAAGGCAATGAGCGACCTCGCCGAAGCCCGTCGTATTCTGACGTCGAAGAGCTGACGGCTGCGGTGGCTGCGCCGAACGTGTTCCTCTATCCCGGTGCGGGTTCGGACCGGAACCACCCGCGCCTGGTGGCGATCGACGATCGATTGCGGGGTGCGGCCCGGGTCGAGCGATGCGACTTTCCCTATCGCCGAGAAGGTCGGGCCGGGCCGCCCGACCGAGCGCCGAAGCTGATGGCGTCGATTCGTCACGACCTCACCACGATCAGCCGTCGGCGCGGTCCTGTGGTTCTGGGTGGTCATTCGATGGGCGGCCGGATGGCGTCGATGGTGGCTGCCGACGTCGATGGTGTCGGCACGGTGACTCGCCTCGCCGGGCTCGTGCTGATCGCGTACCCGCTCCATCCGCCGAAGCGGCCCGACACGCTGCGCGTCGAGCACCTTGTCGACATCGCAGTTCCCTGCCTTTTCGTGTCGGGCACGCGTGACGAGTTCGGGACGCGTCACGAACTCGAAACCTGGACTGCCACGATTCCCGCTCCCGTCGAGCATGTGTGGCTCGACGGTGCGCGCCATGGCCTCACAGGGCGCGACGCCGAGGTGGCCGAACACGTCGCCGCCTTCGTCGCACGAGTCGCGGGCTGAGGAAGTTTCCGTCGCCACGTGGGTCCGGTCGGGCCGCAGCGGTGGCCCGATGGTGGCGTCGTTGGTCGGACGGGCACCGTCGGGCGGATCGATTGATGTGTGCGGGAACGCGCAGGCCGCCGGGGACTGGTGCGGCAACCGCCAGGGTCAACCGGTGCGGAAGTCGATGATCGTGACGAGTGCGTCGGGTGGTGGCGGTGTACAGGGTCGGGTTCGGGTGGCGGAGTGGCTGCGGGTTGCGGGGTGGTGGCGGGCGAATTCGGCCCAGGTCATGGTGCGTCGTTCGGGTGGGTGCGTCGTTGATGGGGGAGACGGTCGCTCGGTTTCGGGGTCAGGTTCGGGGATCGAGTGGGGTTGCGCCGTGAGGTCGGTTTCGAGCAGCTGGTCGGGGTCGGGCTTCGGGTCGGTGTAGTCGGATTCGGCGTGTTCGGGTTCGGCAGAATCAGATTCTGCACAGTCGGGCCTTGCGCAATCAGATTCGGTCTGGTTGCTCTCGACTTCCGCCCGGTCGGGTTCGGTATGTCCGCGTTGGGGTTCGGATTCGGACCAAGTGGGCTCGGCCCAGGTGGGGTCGTGGGCGCCGAGGGGTTTAATGACGGTGCCGTCGGGTTTGATCAGGTGGATGCGTCCGGTCCGGTCGCGTTGGCCGCGTAATCGTTGGCGGTGTTTCCACCGGTCATGAGTCCCGCAGAGGGGGAGGGCGTTGGCTTGGTTGGTGTCGCCGCCATCTGCTGACCATTCGTTGATGTGGTCGATGTCGCAGAATTGGGCGGGCACGTCGCAGCCGCGGTATCCGCAGTGCACGGTGAGGAGTTGTGCTGCGTGGCGGGCTTTGCCGGTGAACAGGCGTTGTGCCCGCCCGAGGTTGATCACGACATCGTGGGCGTCGACGATGACGCGGCGGATGCTGCCGCGGATCATGGCCTTCAACGCTTCGTCGGGGTGGATCGCAACACCGGTCGACGTCGCACACCGCCGTCGGGACGGATCGACGGGTCCGGTCGCGTCAGCGTCGTGGCTGGTGTCGAGGTCGAGGAGTCCGTGGCGGGCCAACACGTCGAGGGCGGTGGTGGAGTCGATGATGATGTTGACCAGCGGTTCGGGCCGTGCCCCACCCGCCCGTGTGGTGATGTAGTGGATGAAGATCTCGTACATCGCGTCGAACCCGCGATGCTCAGCACTGCGCGGCAGTGGATGGGCGAGAGCGTCGTCGCCGTGCAGGTCGCGGCGGGTCGCGCAGTCGCGGTGGAACTCGGCTTGGCAGGCGAGGTCGAAGACCTGTTTCATTTCGACCGCGCGGATCGGGTCACCACCTGAGGCATGCACGTTCACCGCGCCGCCGGTGACGTTGACCGACGCGGTGCGATGATCTTCATGGAATGCCTGGTCGTTGAATGACCCGTCCGGGTCAGCCATGGCCTTGAAGTGGGCGACTGCCACAGCGAAGTCGGTGTAGTCGAGTTGCTCGGCCTGTTCGCACAGCAACGAGGCGAACTCGGCGAACCGTTGTCCTGCCACTGGGTGTCGGGCGACGTCGGCGAGCAGGTCGAGTTGACCGGTACCGATCCGGCTGGCACCGAGCAGGTCGCCGACTTCGGGGTGCAGGTTGCAGACTCGTGCTCGACTGCGAAGGCGGCGGGCTTCGGCGGGCGAGCAGTTCAATCGGCTTTTCAGGTAGCCGTTGGTCGAAAGGTGCCCGGCGTCGTGGAACAGTTGCCGCGCGTCGACGATGGCGGTGATCGCTGCGATTTCCAGTTCGGCGGCATCACGCCGGGCTTTTGCGGCGGCGAGGGCGGTGTCGAGTTCGTCGATCGATGACCCGGTGAGGTCGTCGATCAGGGCTGCGAACATGTGTCCGATTGTACTGCTCCCGCGAGGGCCCTGTCTACCCGCTGAGCTGGGACGATACGCCAACAATCCACCTCATCGTGGGTCACAATCACCGGCTGCTCAGAACGCGATGGACGCTCGTCTGCGGTGCGATCGAGGCTCGAACAGGAGGCGACGGCCCGCCTCGAACAGTCCCGCCGAGACGCTCGATCAGCACCGACTCAGTGGCCTGTACGCGCACGAATTTCTCCGAGAAAATCTCGATTCGCGCGAGGCACAACCGACAGCGATCCGCCCCTCCCGTGCCGAGCGATGAGTTCTGGCATCACCCTCTGCGGCCGAAAGTCATCGCAGCTCGATCCCGCGTCCGAGCGATGAGTTCTAGCCTCACCCCCTGCGGCCGAAAGTCATCGCAACCCGACCTTCCGCGAGACTTTCGTCGACGGCTGCTCGGTCACTGCGTGGTGCATTAGTCGGAGGAGGCTGACGAGTTCGTTGCGTTGCTCAGGTCTGAGAGCCTCGATGATCCCGAGCTCGTTGGCGGCATGGTCGACGAGTGCCGCGTCGACCTTCTTCGCCCCCGATGTCGTGAGCGTGACGAGCACTTGGCGTCCATCGATCGGACTCTTGGCACGTGTGACGAAGCCGCGTCCTTCGAGGCGATCGATGCGGTTGGTCATCGTGCCGGACGTGATCATCATGGCGTCGAGGAGCTGGCCAGGGGTGAGTTGGTGTGGTGCGCCGCTTCGCCGGAGTGTTGCGAGCACATCGAACTCCCATGACTCGAGGTCGTGTTGCTCGAACACGGCATCGATCCGTGGTCGGATCAGCTTCTCGAGGCGGGTGAGTCGACCGATGATCGCCATCCCGGACACGTCGACATCAGGGCGCTCGCGTGTCCACTGCCCGATGATCTCGTCGACGTGGTCGGGGGCGATGGCGCTTTCTGGACCAACCGATGACATGGCGACATTATCTCTTGATATCGAGAGAGATGCAAGGTACAGTTGTCACGATGTCAAGAGAAATCGGTACGATCAGCCGTCTGGCCGACGTGGCGAACTCGGTCGCAGCTTCGCCGACTGGGTCGTCGCGCTCGGCGGCTGCACGAACGGCGCTCACCCCGATGGTGTGGGGCACCACCTACATCGTGGCCACAGAGTTCCTCCCCGTCGGTCGACCGATGCTCGCCGCGTGCGTCCGCGCGCTGCCGGTCGGCATCGCCTTCTTGCTGTGGTCGCGACGGCTCCCGTCGGGAGTCTGGTGGTGGCGCTCAGCCGTCCTCGGTGTCTTGAACATTGGCGCGTTCTTCGCGTTGCTGTTCGTTGCGGCGTTCCGACTCCCCGGTGGCGTCGCGGCGACGGCGGGTGCGATTCAGCCGCTCGTGGCCGCCGGGATCGCAGCTGTCGTGCTCGGCGAAAGATTCTCCCGTCGCACCGGAATCGCAGGATCCGCGGGCATCGCCGGCGTGGCGCTGCTGGTGCTCGGACCCAACGCGACACTCGACCCGATCGGCGTCGCCGCAGCCTTCGGTGGCACGCTCTGCATGGCAACCGGTGTCGTGCTCACCAAGCACTGGGGGCGACCCGTCGATCTCGTCGCGTTCACCGGCTGGCAACTCAGCGCGGGCGGGTTGGTTCTCCTGCCAGTCGTGCTCGCGACGGAAGGACTCCCGTCCACTCTCACGGCCGAGAACCTGATCGGATTCGGCTGGCTGGCGATCGTCGGCACCGGGATGGCGTACTGCAACTGGTTCGCCGGCATCCACCGACTACCCGTCACGACGGTCAGCTTTCTCGGACTCCTCAGTCCGCTCGTCGCCACCATCGCTGGCTGGGCGGTGCTCGACCAGACACTTACCGCCCCCCAACTCGTAGGAGCCTTGCTTGTCCTCGCCGCAGTCGTCGCAGCACAGAGAACGGTTCCTGCAGTCGATACCTGAGACGCCACATCGCCTCCCGTGCCGAGCGATGAGTTCCGGCCTCACCCGCTGCGGCCGAATCTCATCGCAGCTCGATCTCGCGTCCGAGCGATGAGTTCTGGCATCACCCCCTGAGGCCGAGACTCATCGCAGAGCAACGATCACCCTGTGATGACGAGGGTGGCGTCTTCGGGATTCAACTCTTCGAGCTCGCGGTGTGCGGTCTCGGGATACGACGTGATCACGATCACGGTGACGATCGCCTGCGCCAAGCCCATCAGCGCGATCGCCGAGCCATACGACCAGCCGCGGTCGACCAATTGGCCCGTGCCGACCAGGCCGCCGATCCCGCCGGTCAGGGCCAGTGCCGTGATGATGCCGGCTGCCCGGGTGCGGTTGCCGGTCGGGAACAGCTCGGTTCGGTACACCGCCATCGCGGGGACCGCCATGCTGCCCGTGATGCCGGCGAGGAACGAAAACAGCCAGAGCATCGGCCCGCCGAAGGTGAACGCCAGCACGATCATGACGGTCGAAATCGGCAGCACCACCGCGATCAATGGGCGGCGACCGTGGGTGTCGGCCAGACGGCCGCCGACCAGCAGGCCCAGCGCGGCGGGCGTGCCCACGACAAGGGAGAAGAGGCCGATCGTCTTGGCGTCGTATCCGCGTACGTCGCTGAGATAACTGTTCTGGAAGAAGCTGGCCGGCGAGATGAAGATGTTGGCGATGAACGCCACGGCCCCGAGCAGCGCCATTCGTCGACGATCAAGCGGTGGCGCGTGGGCGCCGGGATCGCGATGGATCGCAGTGAAGCGGCGTGTTTCGGGAAGTCGTCGGGCGAGGTCGAGGGCGACGACACACCAGATCAGCGAGACGATGTAGACGTACCGCCATCCGCTCGGCCCGAGGTCGGCCAGGGCCAGCGAGGACACGGCGATCCCGGCACCGAAGCCGCTCGCCATCGCCAACACGCTGATCGCGTACGCCCGCGTGTTCTTCGGCATCTCCTCCGCGGCGATGACCCCGATGAGAAACGACAGCGCAATGCCCATCGGCCGGCCGAGTGTCTGGGTGGCGACGAGTACCGGGAAGTTGGGGGCGAGGGCGCCGAGCACTGAGAGCAGCGGAGCGATCCAGGCCACAGCGACGATCACGCGCCGGCGGCCGATGCGATCCGCCAGCACGGCGGCGGGTAGCGCCACGATGATGCCGGCGCGGACGATGGCGCCTCCATACCCCACTCCCGCATCGCCGACACCGAAGTCGTCGGCGGCGAACTCGGCGGTCTGGGTGAACAGCGTGTTGATGAACGCGGCGCTCATCGACGCAGCCGCGAGCAGCCCGATCACCAAGACCTGAGTCTGGTCGAGCCGATCCGGCGGCGACCAGAACCCGCGGTGCGAGATGCGGCGACGGATCACCTGGCCGACCGGCAAGCGGAAGAGCCATCCGAACCAGGGGATCGTCAACCGGTAGGTCGTCGTCTCGGTGATCGTTGCGTCGGCGACAACGACGATTCGCTGGTAGCTCGAAAACGGCCCGTGTTCCTGCACGTAGACCGCATCGTGCTCGTCGGACGCGACCTCGCGGACGACGTCGTCACGACAGGCGGTCACCCGTTCGAGGTGCTCGGTGTCGTGGGGCCAGGTTCGGATCACCTTGGTCCCACCAGGTCGCACAGCCGGAGCATACTGGTGCCCGTGAACAGGGATCTGGCGACTGGTGAGAAGTTCGTGGTGCGCGGGAGCAGGCCGATCAGCGGATCGGTGTTCGTGCCGGGCGCCAAGAACTCGGTGCTCAAGTTGATGGCGGCGACGCTGTTGACCGACGGCACGTTCGAACTGACCAACGTGCCTGACATCGTCGACGTCACCATCATGGGGGAGTTGCTCGCCGAACTCGGCGTCGAGATGCTGCGGCCCGCCAGTGGGCAACTCCTCATGACGAACTCGGGTGACATCACGCCGGTGGCGCCGTACGAACTCGTCGAGAAGATCCGTGCTTCGATCAATGTGCTCGGACCGCTCCTCACGCGTTGCGGGCACGTGCGCCTGTCCATGCCGGGAGGAGACGACTTCGGCGCACGGCCGATCGACATGCACGTGAGTGGCCTCGAAGCAATGGGTGCCGAATTCAAGTTCAGTCACGGCTACCTCGAAGCGCGGTGCGAGCGATTGCACGGGGCCGACATCACCTTCGACTTCCCGTCGGTGGGGGCGACCGAAAACCTGCTCACCGCAGCGGTGTTCGCCGAGGGTCGCACGACGATCGACAACTGTGCGCGCGAACCGGAGATCACCGACCTGTGCAACTTCCTCGTCGGCATGGGCGCGAACGTGTCGGGTATCGGTACGTCGACACTGGTGATCGAGGGCGTCGAGCGCGATGCGCTCCGCCCGGTCAGCCATCACACGGTGCCCGACCGCATTCAGGCAGCCACGTACTTGGCTGCCGCTGCGGTCACCAACGGCGAACTCGATGTGCTCGGCATCCGGCCCGACGACATGACGATGCTGCTCGATCGGTTCGCCGACATGGGCTTGCAGATGAGCCCGATCGAGATCGACGGTCAGTCCGGCCTGCACGTTGCCGCTCCTGACCGCCTGCGCTCGATCGACATCGCCACGCTGCCGTACCCCGGCATCGCCACCGACTACAAGCCACTGATCATCACGATGCTGGCGGTGGCCGAGGGCGTCGGCATCGTCACCGAGAACCTCTACCCGGGCCGCTTCCGTTACGTCGAAGAATTGCAGCGCCTCGGCGCGGATGTCAGCACCACCGGACATCACGCCGTGGTGCGCGGTGTACCCCGTCTTTCGGGGGCCGAGGTGAAGGCGCACGACATTCGCGCCGGCGCCGCGATGGTCGTGGCCGGACTCGCCGCCGAAGGCGAGACGATCATCTCCGGCGTGCACCACATCGATCGTGGCTACGACGACCTCGTCGGCCGCCTGAGTGCGGTCGGCGCCGACATCGAGCGCGTCGCCGGCTGACCCCGCGGCTTCAGGCCAGCGGCTCCGGCGGCAATGCGGTGCGGCCGCCGCTGCGCCAGTACTGACCGCCGCCCCGATCGAGCAGTCCCTCGTCGACCAGATGGCGGCGCAGGGTCGCGACGTCGGGGTGAAAGCCGTGGAGGAGGTCATCCACTGCCGCCTCGGAATAGCGCTGCCCGAGGTCGAACTCGAGCGAGATCCGCTCCAGCACCAGCAATCGCTTCGCGCGGTTCGTCGGAACCTCCACCAACGTCCGCCCCTGGAAGAATCGCTCGAGAACGAGGCGTTCATCGTCGGTCATCCCGAACCCCACCCACGGATCCATCGGCACGTCGCGCTCGGCCAACTCGGCGGCCAGGCGTCGCAGACCGGCGGGCGGCAACGTGTACCCGTCTCCAACCGGCTCGACGAGGCCGACCTGGCGAAGTGCGGCGATGGCAGCAATCACCTCGCGGTGGTCGGCGCCGGTGTAGTCGGCCACCTCGGCGGTGGTGCGGACGGTGCCGGCGAGCGACCCGGCGACCATCAGCCGAACGGGGTCGAGGAGTGCGCTCACGATGCTGGTGGAACTCACTGCACGAGTCTGCCATTCGCCATCGTGGTCGTCGAGGTTCGTCGAACGCAGGTCGCGGAACTCGGCTGAACGGAACTCGCCGCCCATCTCGTGCTTCGTCGGACCTCTCTCTACTCTTGCCGGATGAGCAATCAGCAGTTCTCCGGCCGGCGGGCCATCGTCACGGGTGGTGCCAGCGGCATCGGCAAGGCGGCGGCGATTCGGCTCGCCGAGCACGGCGTCGAGGTCACGGTGACCGACGTCGATGATGTCGCCGGTGCCGCGGTCGCCGCCAGCATCGGTGCTACCTATCTCCATCTCGATGTCACGAGTGCCGACGAGTGGGACGCGATCGTCACGACACGCGGCCCGTTCGACATCGCATTCCTCAATGCGGGTGTCTCCACCGGTGAAGAACGCGAACCGACCGACCTCCCCCTGCTCAACCTGACCGACAGCGCCTATCGGCGGATCATGTCGATCAACGTCGACGGCGTGGTGTTCGGGGCGCGAGCCGTTCTCCCCGCGATGATCGAACGCGGCAGCGGCGACATCATCGCGACGGCGTCGATGGCCGGCCTCATCCCGATCGGGCCCGACCCGATCTACGGGTTGACCAAGCACGCCGTGGTCGGCTTCGTCCGTTCGCTTGCTGCGGCCACCGAACAGCACGCCGCCGATATCTGCGTCAGCGCGATGTGTCCCGGCTTCGTCGACACCAACATCATCGGGGCCGACTTCAAAGAGCAACTCATCGAGATGAAGATGGGTCTGCTCGACCCGCTCGCCGTCGGCGACACCGTGGTGCGCAGCCTGACCGAGCGCCGCAACGGAGCGCAGTGGGTGATGTGGGACGGCGTCGACACCTCGGTGTACGACTGGAACCCCGCCGTCGACTTCGCCGCCATCGCCGCCCCCGACCTGTCGACTCTCTGACCCGCTCGTTGACTGCCGGAGCAGACCGGCCCCCGCTTCGAAGATCGTGTGGCTCAGCGTTCCGGATTTTCATCGCTCGATCTTCGAAGTCAATCACGGTAAGGCTGCTCGGCGAAGCCGACCGCGACAGCGGCCGTGCCTTCACCGCCAGCAACGAACCAGAACGTGCCAGGGTCGTCGTACACGCCGCCCTGTCCGGGGCTGGGCATCTCGACCGTCCAGATCTCTTCGCCCGAGGCAGAGTTGATGGCGTGCAGTTCTGTACCGACGGGCACGACCACGAGCTTCTCAGAGATGGGTGCGATGACGTTTGGCGTACCGGGCAGCGTGACGTGCCACACCTGATTCCCTGTCGATGCGGCGTAGGCCGCAAGGCGCGTTTCGTATCGGGCGGGCGAGGCAGTGTCGGGCCCAGCATGAGTTCTGACGTCCGGCCTCGTTCCGGTTCCGCCGGTCTGGTCGAGGATGAGCACCATCGGTCCGGCGGTACTGCTCACGATCGCAGCAACGAATCCCGGGAGCGTCTGCGACCACACGCCTTCACCCTGCGACGACACCGTCACCTCGACGGCTTGGGTCGAAACGCCTCCGCCAGCTGCAACGGTGAGTTCGAAGCCGTCGGCGGAGACGGGCGGATCCCCGAGCAGAAGCGGCGTGGCGAGCGGCGGGCCCGATGCGGCCGGCACGTCCTGTCCGGTGACGGCGTCGAGGGCAGCGAGAATCCCGCCCGCTGCGGAGCCATCGGACACCCACACGACGTCGCCACCACGCAACCGCGACTCGGAAGTTCCGACGTGACGCCGCCACTGCTCAGCACCGGTCGCCGGATCGAGCGCCACCACGTCACCGTCTGCAAGGGTCGCGACATTGGGGCCGGCGGAGACCACACCACCGATGTCCTCCACCTCGGGATCGAACTGTCTGCACCACACAATGTCACCGGACTCAATGTTGATCCCACGAACCACCTCGGCCGTGGTGCTCACGACGAGCACGTCGCCGACGACCACCGCACCATCCGGTGATCCGATCGCCATCGTCCAGAGCTGCTCGCCCGTCGATTGGTCGAAGCCCACCACCCCGCCCGGGCCGGTCGCGCCTTCACCACAATCAGCGCCAGCAACTTCCGAGGCGCGCCCGCACGACGCTGTCGCGAGCACGCCAGAGAGGACGACCGCGAGGCTGACGAGGCGCACCTGCATGCCGACGAGTATTCCACTCCGGCCGCACCTCTGCGCGTCGACCCGACGGTTGGGGAAGTGCGGGACGACGGATCCGATGGTCGATCCTTCACTCAGTCTCAGCCGACCGCCGGCCTCGACCCAGACGCGGCGGTCAGCTCGTGCGTGCGGTTGGTTGCGTCATTCCTGCTCGATCGTGATGGGGCCGATCTGGCCGATCTCGCCACCATGCGCTCCAAGCGCCGAAGCGATCTGGCCGACGACGTCACACGGGACGTCGGCGGTGACAAACAGGAGGATCCGGTTCGCTGTGTGGCTAATGCCGAGGGAGATCTTGTTCTGCTCGGCCAGTGTCGCGTACGGCTCTTGGACGGCGCCGAGATCGACGCTGCCGTCGTCGCGGGTGGGAATGATCCGATCTGCAACGGCTTTCAGTTCGGCAATCGTGTACTCGGCTTGCTCGATGCGGATGCGTTCCGGCGGGAGGGCTGCGGCGAGGCGTTCGGCCGCTTCGGTCGGCCCCACGACGCGCAGCACGTACTGGCCCGTCGCTGGGTCGAAGAAGAACCCGCCGAAGTTGTCGAGCCCGGCGGCGTCCTGGAAGAGCTGTGCGGCCGGCGCCGTGAGTGCCTGACGTTCTCGGAACTCCGCATCCTCCGTTTCGTTGGGATCAGCCGGCGCACCGATGGTCGGTGGCGCGTCGACGATGGGGCGCCCACACTCGACTTGGGACGGCGAGCCCGCCGACGTCGAGTCGCCAACCAACGGCGTGTCGGCCTGTTCGAGCGGTGTGATCGCTCCCTCGGCGGCGGACACTTGGCCGAGGGCCGTGGCTCGGGTCACGGGCTCGGACGTGCCGCACGAGGTGAGTGCCAGCGACGCACCGGCAATCACGAGTGCCGATCGTCGACCTATCATCGACCAAGCCTATTCGCCTTCCGACGGCTCGGTCGGGCGAGCGGCGCCGAGAAAATCGGTCAGAGGTGAAATGCGGCGGATCACTCCGCACGCCGGCAGATGTCGCCCACGGGGAGCCCTGTGAGCTATTGCTCGGGCTTCGGGGGAGGCGGTCCGTCGGCGTCGACCGATGCGTCGACGCGTCGCTTGGCGAGGATCAGCAGACCGGCGATGATCACCATCGGGCCCGCCACGAGCAGGATCTCGTCCCAACCGCCCTGGTGAGCCAGTATCGCAAGAGTGGGCACAGCTGGGGATCGTACGCCTCGGCTTGATTGAATGGTCATCGAGATGCGAGACAAAGTCGAAGCAACCATCGAAGTGATCCGCCCAGCGCTCCAAGCCGATGGTGGTGACATCATCCTGCATGCGGTGCACGAAGACACGGGTGTGGTCGAGGTCGAACTGATCGGTGCCTGTGTCGGTTGCCCCGCCTCGACCCAGACGTTGAAGGCGGGCATCGAGCGCATCATGCGTGACCGCGTCGATGGTGTGACCGAAGTCGTCAACATCGCCGAAGAAGCAATCGCCTGACCGGCGATCGTCAGTCTCGTGGTTCGTCAGCGCAAACCTGCCCCTGAACTCTTCGCCGCGGCGATCGATGGCGACCGCAGTGCCCTCGCCCGGCTGCTCTCGTTGATCGAACGGGGCGACGACGAAGCACGCGAAGTCGGACGCCTCGCCTACGCCCGCAGTGGCAACGCCTACACCGTTGGCCTCACCGGTGCGCCGGGCGCGGGCAAGAGCACGCTGACCAGCGCGATCATCGGCCACCTACGCAGCCTCGACCTCGAAGTCGCCGTGCTGGCGATCGACCCCTCGTCGCCGTTCACCGGCGGCGCGATTCTCGGTGACCGGGTCCGCATGCAAGACCATGCGACCGACCCCGGCGTATTCATCCGGTCGATGGCGACGCGTGGGCATCTCGGTGGCCTGTCCCTCGCCACACCCGAGGCCGTACGTCTCCTCGATGCCATCGGCCGCCACTGGGTCGTCGTCGAAACCGTCGGAGTCGGCCAGGTCGAAGTCGAAGTCGCCGGCAAGGCCGACACGACCATCGTGGTGGTCAACCCGGGCTGGGGTGACAGCGTCCAAGCCAACAAAGCCGGCCTGATGGAGATCGCCGACATCTTCGTGATCAACAAGGCCGATCGCAAGGGCGTCGACGAAACCACCCGCGACCTGATGCAGATGCTCGACCTCAGCAACATGCCCCACGAGGCGTGGCGCCCCCCGATCATCCCCGCCGTCGGCACCACTGGCCAGGGCGTCAGCGACATCTGGGATGCCGTGCTCGCCCATCGCACAGCATCCGAGGAATCAGGTGAGCTCGATCGGCGCCGCACGTTCCGCATGCGTGAAGAGCTGCGCGAGATCATCGCCCAGCGGCTGGGTCGTCGTGCCCGCGCGATCTGCACCGGCGAACGCTGGGACCAGCTCACCAACGACGTCGTCGCCCGCGCCACGGACCCGTGGACCGCCGCCGATGAGATGCTCGCTGCCGTCGGCGCCTGATTCCGAGCCGATGGCTAGTCTGACGCGATGGCCTATGAACTGCTGACTCTCGATCGTCTCGACAACGGCGTTGCCGTCCTCACGCTTGCGAACGGCAAGGTCAACGCCCTGTCGGGAGCCCTTGTCAACGAGATCGCAGCCGCTGCCGACGAACTCACTGCGACCCCACCGAAGGCGCTCATCGTCACCGGCGGCGACCGCATCTTCGCAGCAGGCGCCGAGATCTCCGAGTTCGGTGGCCCCGCCGAAGCCGCCCTCATCGGCCCGCAGATCCACGTGGCGTTCGACCGTCTTGCCGCACTGCCGTGCCTCGTCATCGCCGCCGTCAGCGGCTACGCCCTCGGCGGGGGCTGCGAGCTCGCGCTCGCCTGCGACTACCGCATCGCCTCCGAGCGGGCCGTGTTCGGCCAACCCGAAATCCTTCTCGGCATCATCCCCGGCGGTGGCGGCACGCAGCGGCTGGCGCGCGTCGTCGGGCCGAGCAAAGCGAAGGAGATCTGCCTCACCGGCCGCCAGGTCAAGGCCGACGAGGCCCTGCGCATCGGCCTGGCCGACGAAGTCGTCGCACCCGACGCGTTGATGGAACGTGCCCACGAACTCGGTGCCACCCTCGCCGTCGGTGCGACCGTCGGTCAGGGCATCTGCAAACGAGCGATCGACGCAGGTCTGTCGACGTCACTCGCCCAGGGCTTGCAGATCGAACTCGCCGCATTCGTCGAAGTGTTCGGTACCGAAGACAGCCAGATCGGCGTCAAGAGCTTCCTCGAGAACGGGCCCGGCAAAGCCGAGTTCGTGGGCCGCTGACGCTGCGGGCGAGTCAGGGCGCCGACGTCAGGTTCCATTCCGGACGGGCGAGCCACACCCCGACGCCCGTCAGCACTGCCATCACCACGCCCGCGAGCGTGTAGGCCGCGACCTGGCCGTAGGCGCCGTACACCGCTCCCGTCGCCGACGCCATTACCCCGGCCGACATCGCCTGTGCCGCGCCCACCACACCGTGGGCACCGGCCTGTCGTTCGGCGGGCACGACCATGCTCACCGCCACGCCGGCACTCGAGATCGTCATGCCGTCCGACACGGCGTGCACCATCGCGACGGCGAAGATCAGTCCGCCAGAGGGCAGAAATCCGTAGGCGATCATCAGGGCGGAGGCGAAGAACAACCCGATCGAGCCGAGCTTGAACGGCCCCCAGGTCTGAGCAAGTCGTCCGCCGATCGGCCCGAGGAAGATGAGCGGCAGTCCGAAGAGGGTGATCCCGAGGTTGGCGATCCAATCCGACGTCTCGAGGTCCTTGTGCACCACGTCCCAGAGGGCGTCGAAGGCGCCGATCATGATGAACGCGACGGCGCCGAGCACCACCGCGCCGGCGAACGCACGGCTGCGCAGCAGGTCGAACGCGAACCGGCGGGCGGGCGGGTCCACTGCCTCGGCCACATCGACGCGGGCGACCATCGGGAGCAACACCAACGTGACCCCGGCGACCACGAGGAACGGCGCAGCGAGGCCGAATGGCCCGACCAGGATCGCCGACACTGCCGGGCCGATGGCGAAACCGAACACGTCAGCGGCGAGCAGGCGACCCATGTTCCGGCCCAGATTGGTGGGGTCGGCGAGCACGACGATCCGCTTGATCGCCGGAGTCGCGGCACCGATCCCGATCCCCGACACGAAACGTCCGACCAGAATTGGCACGAGTGACGTGCCGAACGCCATGAGGACCAGGCCGATCACGTTGACGAACACGCCGGCCAACACCAACTGCCGCGCGTGACCGCGATCGGCGAACGGAGCGATCGTGATCTGCGCGACGAACCCGGCGATGAATCCCGTGCCGATGATCACCCCGATCCAGTTGTCGGAGATCCCGTAGTCGTCGCGGTAGTCCGCGGCAATCGTGAAAAGCACGCCGTAGCCGGCAGCCAGCGCCGCACTCAACCCGCCGAATGCCACCAACAATTGCATCGGCGACGGTGGCGTGATGTTGCCGGACCGATCCGCTGCCGTGGTGATCCGCACCAAGGCCAGAGTACAGCGATGAGTTCCAGCCTCACCCCCTGCGGCCCGATCTCATCGCAGCGGACCGTGGCCAGCGTGCGATGAGTTCCGGCCTCACCTGCTGCGGCTCGATCTCATCGCAGCGGGACTGTGTGGAATGGCTGCTGGGTCAGTTGACGGCGACGAGGCCGGTGTCGAACACGCTGGCCAGTGCACGGTGGGTGGGCAGCACGCGCGCCGTTGCGCCCCACGGTCCGGCGCCGCCGGGAAGGAACGAACCTGCGTACACACCGACCTCGCCGTCGACCGGCTCGAGCGCAACGGTCGAGAGATACCGCTCGTCGAACGAGCCGTCGCTGGCGAGCGGTCCGTGGACGAGTTGGACGACGAGTTCGTCGAGACGGAGTTCGCCCGGATCGATGCGGACTCGGACGGCCCGATCGAGTCCGGCCATGCCGTCGGCGAAGGTGGAGTCGTCGGTCAACATCTCGACGGCCACCGTGTTCCACGCTGTGCTGACACCGCTTCGCCACGCTGCCAGTTCCTTCGCCACCGCACCGTCATCGGCGGACACGAGGTCGGACGCCGCAGCCGCAGGCTCATAGAGCTTGGTGACGTAGTCGCGCACCATCCGCGCGGCGACGACGTTCCACCCGAGAGTTTCCCAGTTGGTTTTGATCCGCTCGATCCAGCCGTGGGGTACGCCCGATCCGTCGCGGTCGTAGAACAACGGCACGATCTGTTGCTCGATCACATCGAACGTCGCCGACGCCTCACGATGGTCGCGGCGCGCGATGTCGTGATCGGCGTCGAACGACGGGATGTCGAAGCCGTTGTCGCCCGTGCTCATCTCGGCCCACCAACCGTCGAGAATCGAGCAGTTGAGCACGCCGTTCAACGCGGCCTTCTCGCCGCTGGTGCCGCACGCCTCGTTCGGTCGGCGGGGCGTGTTCAGCCACACGTCGCAACCGTGATACATCGTTCGGGCGATGCCGATGTCGTAGTCAGGAATGAACACGAACCGGTGGCGCACATCGGCATCGGCAGCGAGCCGGGCAATTTCTTGAATGAGACCCTTGCCCGGGTGGTCGGCTGGGTGCGCCTTGCCGGCGAACACGAACTGTACGGGTCGGTCGGCGTCGAGCAGCAGCGTGCGCAGACGGTCGATCTGGCCGAGCAAGAGGTTGGCCCGCTTGTAGGTCGCGAACCGACGCGCGAACCCGATCGTGAGCACATCCGGGTCGAGCAGGTCGTGGCCGAGCTTGTCGCGCACCATGTCGACCAGTTCCTGTCGACCCTCATTGCGGGTGCTCCAGATCTCGGCGTGATCGATGTTCCGCACCTCTTCCCACTGATCGGCGTCAGCGAGGTGCCAGCCCTCACCGATTGCGTCGATCAGCAATTGGTCGGTCCGATCACTGACCCAGGTTCGAGCGTGGACGCCGTTGGTGACGTGACCGATCGGCGTCTCGCTATCGGGCAGGTCGGGCCACATGCCACCGAACATCACCCGCGACACCTCACCGTGCAGCTTGGCGACTCCGTTCGCCCGGGCCGCGAGGCGCAGCCCCATCACCGCCATGTTGAACTTGCCATCGGGCTCGTCGGATCGCTGCCCGATGGCGAACAGTTCGTCGAAGGTGACACCACACGCCGTCGCGAAGTCGGCGAAGTACGGCTCGAGCAGCTGGCGAGGGAATCGATCGATGCCGGCGGGCACCGGCGTGTGCGTGGTGAAGACGCCGCCGCCGCGCACCGCGTCGATGGCCTCGGCGAACGTGAGTCCGCGTTCGGTCCATTCACGGACGCGTTCGAGACCGAGGAACCCGGCATGGCCCTCGTTGGTGTGGAACACCTGCGGATGGATGTCGAGGGCGCGCAATGCCCGAACACCGCCGATGCCGAGGATGATCTCCTGGCGCAACCGGTGTTGCTCATCTCCGCCGTACAGGCGGTTGGTGATCGACACGATCTCGGGCGAGTTCTCGGGAAGATTGGTGTCGAGGAGATACAACGCGATGCGACCCACGTCGACGCGCCACACCGCGACCTGGGCGGTCACACCCTGGAGGTCGACCTCGATGCGAACGCCGGTGTTGCGCAAACCGAGGGCGGCAGGGTCGATCCGCTCATTGCGTTCTTCTTGCCAGCCCTCGGAGTTGAGCTGTTGATGGAAGTACCCCTCGGCGTACAGCAGGCCGACGCCGACGAGCGGAATTCCGAGGTCTGACGATGCCTTGAGGTGATCGCCCGCGAGCACGCCCAGACCGCCCGAATACTGCGGCAGGGCTTCGGTGATGCCGAACTCGGGGGAGAAGTACGCCACGGAATCAAGCGGGGAATCAGCCGGCGCGCTCGGCGAACCAGGGCGAGCCGTCGAGCACGGCGGCCAGTCGGGCGCCGGCGGCCTGCACCGACGCCACGAACTCGTCGTCGCCGGCCAGCGCGGCCCAGCACGCAGGGGACGTGCGGCGGACGAGATCGACCGGATGCTGACCGGAGCTGCGCCAGGCCAGCCCGTCGCGCGACCCGTCGAGGCGGTCGAAGACCACCGCCAGTTCGCGATCCCATGCCCAGTGGAGGTTGGCGGCGAGTTCGTTGAGAGCACCGAGTGATTCGGGGATCTGACTGACGACGGTGAATTGGTGGAGCGGTCGCACGAGCCGGATCGTACTCAGCTCCCTGACGAGACCGGCCTCAACCCCGATGGCCGGATACCGCCACCGAATACACGCGGGCCGTCGCCTCGGCAATGGCCCGCCAGGAGTACTTCCGCTCGATGAGCTCCCGCGCGTTGCGCGTGAGTTCGGCGGCCAGAAACGGGTCGGTGAGTACTCGCTCGATGCATCCGGCCAGGTCGTCCGGTCGGCCCGGCTCGAACGTCAGCCCGGCGTCGGTGCCCTCGATCAGCTCGGCGAGGCCCCCGGTCCGGGCCACGACGAGAGGCGCCCCGGCGGCCAACGCTTCGAGGGCGACGAGGCCAAACGGTTCATAGAGCGACGGGATGACCACGCACCCCGCGCGCTGGGTGAGCAGACGGAGTTCGGCGTCGTCGACGAACCCGGCAATGTGGACGATGTCGCTCACACCCTCGACGTCGATCTGGGCCTGCAACTCGGGCTGATAGCTCCCGCGACCCGCAATCGTGCACTGGACACCGGGAACCCGGTTGCGGACGTTGCCCATCGCCCGGGCGAGCACCTGGAACCCCTTTTCGAACTGGACGCGACCCCACGACAGGACGAGTTGCTCCCGCTCGACGGGTTCGTCGCTTCCGCCGAGGTCAGCGGAGGGCTTCCACAAATCGGGATCGATTCCGTTCGGGACGCGGGCAACCAACTCCGGAGGAAGTTCGAAGCCGGTGACCAGTTGGTCGACCATGAACTTCGTCGGCGAGATCAAACGGTCCGCCTGGAAGGCGAGCCACCATTCGATCGAGTTGATGTCGGACGGGGTGCCGGGCGGCAACTGACCGCCGTGGCGAACCCGTTCGGTGCCGTGCATCGTCAACACGAACGGCACCTCGAAGATCGACGACAGGGCATCCGACGCCCAGCCCATGCGCCAGTCGTGGCCGTGGACCACGTCGGGCCGCCAGCCGTCGAGCAAGGTCGGCAGTCGGGCGCCGAGCTTGACCATGGCGTGATTCGCCGAGGAGGTCCGCGAGACGGGTTCGGTCTTCGGCAGCCACGGGAGATCGGCCACACCACGCACGACCCGCACCGGCCCGCGGGCCTCCGCGTCGCGGTCGGCGCGGGGATGCGCGGTCGTGAGCACGACGACGTCGTGGCCGTGCGCGGCGAGCGCTTGACTCAGCCCGGCGACGTGCGCCGCCGTGCCGCCGGTCTCTCGCGGCGGGTAGTCCCACGACAACATCAACACTCGCACGTCCGCGCACCCTACTCTGAGGGGTGATGTCAGCCTCAACGCCGGATCCGTCAGCTCCCGACCCCGTCCGGGCCAGCGGTGCTGCGCCGAGTGCCGACCCGTCGCCGCCCCCGGGTCCGATCGGTGAACTCGACCTTCATCTCCTCGGTGAAGGTCACCACCGACGACTCTGGGAGATCCTCGGTCCGCAGATCAAAGGTCCCGGGCCGGCCGGTGTCAGTGCCGTGCAATTCGCCGTGTGGGCACCGAACGCTCGCCAGGTGTCGGTCGTCGGCGACTGGAACGACTGGCGGCCCGAGCCGCTGACGATGATCGAGAACGACGCCCCGACCGGAATCTGGACAGCGGTCTGTCCCGACGCCCGCGCCGGACACTGTTACAAGTACGAGATCGTCAGCGCCGACGGTGCCACGATGCGCAAGGCCGATCCCATGGCCCGCCAAGCGGAACTTCCCCCGAGCGATGCGAGCGTCATTCCGATGCCGTCGGTCCATGAGTGGGCCGACGACGACTGGATGGGGCGACGCGGGGAGGTCCTGGCCGGCACCGCACCGATGCGGATCTATGAGCTGCACCTGGCGTCCTGGCGGCGCGGGGTCGACACGTGGGACGAACTCGGGGCCCAGGTCGCTGAGCACGTGTCCCGGCTCGGTTTCACCCATGTCGAACTGCTGCCGATCGCCGAGCATCCGTTCGGTGGATCATGGGGCTACCAGGTGTCGGGGTACTACGCGCCGACCGCCCGCTTCGGTGATCCCGACGGGCTGCGCCGTTTCGTCGACACGCTGCACGCCAACGACATCGGGGTCATCGTCGACTGGGTTCCCGCACACTTCCCGAAAGACGAGTGGAGCCTCGGGCGATTCGACGGCACCGCGCTCTACGAGCATCCCGATCCGAAGCGCGGTGAGCACCCCGATTGGGGCACCTATGTCTTCGACTTCGGTCGCAACGAGGTCCGCAACTTCCTCGTCGCCAATGCCCTGTACTGGTTCGACGAATTCCATGTCGACGGGCTGCGCGTCGATGCGGTGGCCTCGATGTTGTACCTCGACTACTCCCGTTCAGACGGTGGTTGGTCGCCGAACAAGTACGGCGGCAACGAGCATCTCGAAGCCATCGATCTCCTGCGTGAAACCAACCGCGTCGTGGCCGAAGAATTCCCTGACGTGTTGATGATCGCCGAGGAGTCGACCGCCTGGCCGGGCGTCACGCACCCGATCAGCCAGGGCGGGCTGGGTTTCAGCCACAAGTGGAATCTCGGGTGGATGCACGACACCCTCGGCTACCTCGCGCACGAGCCGATTCACCGTCAGCATCACCACAACGAGATGACGTTCTCCCAGCTGTACGCCTACAACGAGCGCTTCGTTCTACCGCTGAGCCACGACGAAGTGGTCCACGGCAAAGGCAGCTTGCTGGCCAAGATGAGTGGCGACGATTGGCAGAAGTTTGCGAACCTGCGCAACCTGCTCGCGTGGCAATGGTCGATGCCGGGCGTGCCGTTGTTGTTCATGGGTGCCGAGTTGGCGCCGTGGCAAGAGTGGAACGATGCGGCCGAACTGCCCTGGCATCTCGCCGACCATCCGCCGCACCGCGGCGTCCATGACCTGATCCAGACGATGAACTCGATCGGTGATGCGTGGCCCGCGCTGTGGCAGCGCGACACCGACCCGGCCGGATTCCAGTGGCTCGATGCGAACGATGCACAGCACTCGCTGTTCGCGTACACCCGCTGGGGGATCGAGGGTCGTACCGCGCTGGTCTGCATCGCGAACCACACCCCGGTGCCCCGGCCCGGCTACCGGGTCGGTCTGCCGTGGGGCGGCGACTGGCAGGTCGTGCTCGACACCGATTCGCCACAGTGGTGGGGGAGCGGCCACCGTGGGATCGACACGAATTCGATCGCCGCCGGGGCACCGCCGATCGACATTGCGATCGGCACCGACGAGCCCTGGCATGGGCAAGGATGTTCCGCCGTCGTCGACATCGGACCGCTCTCCACCCTCTGGTTGGCCGCAGGTTCTCCCGGCTGACGTCAGTGGCCGACCGGCGCGTGACTTCGTGATGAGTTCGTGGTGAGTTCGGCGGTGATCAGCGGGCGTCGACGAGTGTCTTGAGGGCGCGGAGGTTGCGTTTCCAGATGAAGCCGAGGACGAATCTGCCGCCGATGATCTCGCCGAGCCGTCCGCCGAGATACCACGGGAACGTCAGGTCCTCGGACCACGTGAACTTCGTCCGCTGACCGCCGGCGAGCGGCTCGATCGAAAAGACGCCACGACCGGTGACGATGCCCGTGTGCCGCACGCCCATCGCCCCATCCTGGGTGGCAGTGGCAGGAGTCCACTCGGTGATCTCCATGTGGTCCGTCAACTTGATCGGACCGACCTTGGTGTCGCACAGGAACCGGGTACCGACGCCGCGGGTCTGCTCGGTCTCGAATCTGATCGCAACGGCGTCGGCCATCCAGTCGACGTGACGTTCGACCGGCTCGACGATCTTCCACACTTCGGCAGGGCTGGCATCGAGATCGATGGACACGGTGACATCACTCATCACCTGATGATGCCCGCAATCTGGTCGATGGCACCACTGGGCGATGTGACAATCGCCCGAGAATCACACGTTGGCGGCGACCGACTTCAAGGTGCTGCATGCATCTTCGGGCGGGAGCACGTTGATCATCACGCCGGTACCGCGTTCGAAGCCCGCCTGCGTGACGAGGATCGGCCACACGTGCGCATGCCAGTGGTACTGGCCGGTGTGCTGGTGCGGAGCGGTGTGGAATCCGAGGTTGAACGCCACATCGCCGAGCACGGCGTTGAGTTGGCCGAGCGCATCGCGCAGGGCGATCCCGACCGCGGCCAAGCTGTGATCGTCGGCGTCTTGCAGATGTCCCTCGTGTCGACGGGGCACGATCAGCAATTCGTACGGGGAACCGCTCCAGTAGGGCGTGATCACCGCGACGTCATCGGTGGCGAGAACGATTCGTTCGTCCGCCGCCAGTTCGGCTTCGATGGTGGTGCAGAGCAGACAGCCGCCGGCGAATCGGGCGAAGGCGCGCTCTTCGTCGAGCACCTCGCCGGGCACGAACGGCAGCCCGAGAATCTGGCCGTGCGGATGGGCGATCGACGCCCCCGCCCCACGGCCGTGGTTGACGATCGCCTGGGTGTAGCGCACCTGGTCGACGTCGGCATGCTCGCTGAACCGACGCTTCAGGGTGAACATCATCTCGGCGGCGTGGTCGTCGTCGAGTTGATGCAGCCCGCTGTCGTGGTCGGGCGTGTAGACGAAGACTTCGTGGATGCCACTTGCTTCGGCCTGCACGAAGACGGGACCGAGATTGTGGACGGCGAATCCCTCGTCACCAGCGAACGCCGGGTACTTGTTCGGAATGACCCGCATCGACCAGCTGCCGTCGGCCTCGATGGTTTCGAGCGCCGGTGGTGTCTCTTCTTCGTTGCCCGGACAGAACGGGCAGGCGCCGCTCGCATCAGGATCGCCGAGGTCGTCGCGGGGCGCGAAATCGCTTGGTCGTTTGGCTCGCTCGGCGACGATCGTGACCCACCGCCCGTTGAGAGGATTCAGACGCATCTGGCTCATCGAAGGTCCATGCTACGACCCAATCCGTCGGCGGACATGACACTGCTGCGACGATGTTGCGCGGGCGCGCTGGTCAAGGGTGGATGCGTGGATGGTCAGGCCGACGCGGTCGTGAGCGCTTCGGCATAGTGCCGGTCGAGCCGGCCCTGATTCCAGCGGTGCGAACCCCAACCGATGAGCGATCCGACGGCGAAGGCGAGGAGACCGCCGGCACCATCGAGCCAGTAGTGGTTGCCCGTGACGACGATGCAGAACAGCGTCGAGGCGGGGTACACCAGCACCGCAGCCCTGGTCCACCGCCGCTGCAGGAGGGGCCAGACGGCAAGGGCACACCATGTCGACCACCCGATGTGGAGGCTCGGCATCGCGGCGTACTGGTTCGAGATCGATGCCATCGCGTCCGAGTCGAAGGACCAGGGCCCGCCGTACTTTGCCAGCGTGTCGACGAAGCCGAATCCGCCGGGCCCGCGAAAGCCGCTCGGAATGCAGGCGCCACCGTATTGCGTGGGGTCGACTGCCGGGCACGGCTTGTCGAGCAGGCGGGGCGGCATCAGCGGGAACCAGGCGAACCCGATGATGGCGAGCGTGGTCATCGCCGCCAGCGTGTTGCGCCATTGAGCGAACACGTCGGCGCGCTTGACGAACAGGAGGATGAACACCCCGATCGTGACGGCGAAATGCAGGGTGCCGTAGTACACGTTCCAGAACTGAATGAAGGAGTGATACGGCAGGAACCAGTCCTGCACGGTCTCTTCGTGGTAGAGCCCGATCCATCGTTCGAGCCGAATCACCCGCTCGGCGTTGGTGAAGGCCTGCTCGGGGAAACCGTCGGCCGCGATCTTGTTGGATCCGAACAGGTTCCGGGTCCAGGAGTAGACCGCGTAGAAGACGCCGACGATGATCGCTTCCTTCCACCATCGCAGCCGATGCTGTCGCTCGGGAGTCCAGGGAGCCTGCTCGGGCTCCCGAGGGTGGGCGCCGGGCGCGAAGTGTGCGTTGGCGCCCTCCATCGTGGTCATCGTACGTCAACGTTACGGTGCGATGACAGCCGTTTGGCGTCCGATCGTCGGCGCAGGGCCGCCGTGTCGGAGGCGAGTGGATGCGTGGTTCAGCCGCCGGGTGTGCAGCACTTGCCCATGAAGTCGTCGATGCCGACGACCACACGGGTGAACTTGCCCGCGGCGACCAGGCCGCCCGCGTCGGATGCCGACACCTCGAAGCCGAGTCGTCGTCCGTCGATCTTCTTGAGGACCGCCTCGGCGAAGACCTCGGCGCCAACGGGTGTGGGCTGGAGGTGATCGAACTGGACCCGCATGCCGACAGTGGTCATACCGGGCTCGAGGTGACCGTGCGTTGCGTTCTGACAGGCCTCTTCGCACAGGGCGATCAGGCGCGGGGACCCGAGGACCTCGACGGTGCCGGAGCCGAGCGCGGTCGCCGTGTCGTCGTCGGTCACGATCAACTTGGCGTCGCCGCGTAAACCCGTCTCGAATCCCACGAGGAAAGGCTAACGCTCCGCGCCGTCACGCTGCGCGATAAGTCGAAACTGTCATGTGTCACGGGTGTTTGTCCCACCTGCTGTGGGGGCAGAGTGTCCACGTCGCAGCCGATCTCGTATCCTCTGCCAGGTGATCGACGCCGATGTCCTCGAACGAGTCCTTGCCGGGGCGGTCCGCACCGGCGCCGAGTTCGCGGAGGTGTACGCCGAAGACAAGTCGTCGACATCGGCCGGACTCGACGACGGCCGCATCGAGCAGGTGACGAGCGGCCGTGATCGCGGTGCCGGCATCCGGGTGATCGCAGGTGACACCACCGGGTTCGCGCACACCGCCGACCTCAGCGAGGCGGGCCTCACTGCGGCGGCCAGCGCGGCAGCGGCGGCGGCCAGCCAGGGCGGCGGTGGTGTGCGCACCGTCTCGCTCGCCAAGGCGCCGACCCATCGCCCGAACACGATCGTCCACCAGCCCGACACCATTGCGAAGGCGCGGAAGGTCGAGCTGCTGCAGCGCATGAACGAGGCGGCCCGCTCCTACGGCCCCGAAATCGTGCAGGTCTCCGCGGGCTACGGTGACAGTTCGAAACGGACGCTGATCGCCAACACCGACGGGGTTTTCGCCGACGACGAAATCGTGCGCACCCTGCTGCGGATCAGTGCCGTCGCCGACGGCGATTCCGGCATGCAGACCGGGTACCAGTCGATGGGCCATACCGTCGGCTTCGAGATCTTCGACACCGTCGACGTCGAGGAACTCGCGCGGGACGCCGCCCGCCAGGCAGTCACGAAGTTGCGCGCTCGACCCGCACCGACGGGCGCGATGCCCGTCGTCATCAAGAACGGTTCGGGCGGGGTGCTCTTCCACGAGGCGTGTGGCCACGGGCTCGAAGCCGACCTGGTAGCCAAGGAGACGAGCGTCTATGCCGGCAAGGTCGGACAGTTGGTCGCCAATCCGCTCGTCACGTTGGTCGACGACGGCACGATGGTCGGCGAGTGGGGCACGCTCGGCTACGACGACGAGGGCCACATCACGCAACGCAACGTGCTGATCGAAGACGGTGTCCTCACCGACTACATGTGGGACTACCTGCGGGCGCGCAAGGAGGGTCGATCGGGCTCGGGCAACGGTCGCCGGCAGAGTTATCAGCATCTGCCAATGGTGCGGATGACTAACACCTTCGTCCTCGACGGCCCGGACACGCCCGACGACATCATCTCCTCGACGCCGAATGGCGTCTATGTCGCCAAGCTCGGCGGCGGCAGCGTGAACACCGCCACCGGCGACTTCGTGTTCGGCATGACCGAGGCCTACCTCATCGAGAACGGTGAGATCACCGAGCCGCTCCGCGAAGGCAACCTGATCGGCAACGGACCGAAAGTGTTGCAGGACATCGACATGCTCGGGAACGACTTCGCGATGGGCAATCCGGGCACCTGCGGCAAGGACGGCCAAGGTGTACCGGTCGGCGACGGACAGCCGACCCTGCGGGTCAAGGAACTCACCGTCGGAGGCACCGCAGCATGAGTGCGGTCCGGAAGGGGCCCCGGCATTTGCTGCAGAACGGGAATCCCCTGGAGGCACGGAACGCCAGCGAGGCAGGGCGATGAGCGCGTTCGAATCAGAGCTCCAAGTCATCGCTGACCGGGTCGTGGCACAGGCCAAGCCTGGCGAGCAGGTCGAGGCCTTCGTCACCCGCGGCGGCGAGACCGACGTGCGGATCTATCAGGGCGCGGTCGAGCACTTCGTGTCGGCCCAGAGCGAAGGCGTCGGCATCCGCATCATTTCCGCGGGTCGCACCGGATTCGCCTATGCCGGAACGCTCGCCGAGTCGGCCATCGCCGAGGTGTTGGCAGAGGCGCGCGACAACGTGCAGTTCGGGGAGCCCGACGAATTCTCGGCCCTGGCCGAGCCCGACGGGGTGGCGATCACCGAGCAATCGTTGTGGAACGAGCGGCTCGCCGACTACCCGACCGAACGCAAGATCGAGCTCGCCAAGGAACTCGAGCAGCTGGCGGCGGGGCAGGACCCGCGGGTCCGCGTCGACGACTCGAACTACACCGACGCATACGGCGAATCGGCCGTCGCGTCGACCACCGGCATCCGGATGTCGGGCCGAGAGAACGGCTGCTACGTGTCGGTGTCGACGCTGGCCGACGACGGCGAGGGGGACGACGCCGAGACGCAGACCGGGTTCGGCTTCTCGGTCGGACGCAGCCCCGACGAGTTCGACCTCGATAAGGCCGCGCGCGAGGCGGCCGAACGGGCCACCCGTCTGCTCGGGGCCACCAAGCCGGCCAGCAAGCGCACGACCGTGGTGCTCGACCCGATGGTCACCGCCCAGTTCCTCGGCGTCATCTCTTCGACGCTCAACGGCGAGGCGGTCGTCAAGGGGCGTTCGCTGTTCGCCGATCGACTCGGCGACGACGTGGCGAGTTCGTTGGTCACGTTCATCGACGACCCGACCAACCCGCAGGCCTACACCGCCACCGACGTCGATGGTGAAGGTCTCGCCGCCCGCCGCAATGTGCTGATTCAAGATGGCGTGCTGCAGCAGTTCGTGCACAACTCCTACAGCGCCCGTCGCGCCGGAACGGTGTCGACCGGCAACGCAACCCGCGGTGGTTTCGCGGGCACGCCAGGTGTGGGTTGCTTGGCGATGTCGCTCGTGCCGGGGACCAGGTCGCAGGCCGAGCTGATCGCCGACATCGATGATGGCCTGCTCGTGCAGTCGGTGCAGGGTCTGCACTCGGGGGTCAACCCGATCAGTGGGGACTTCTCGACCGGTGCCGCGGGTCTGCTGATCACGAACGGCACGGTCGGTGCGCCGGTCCGCGAGTTCACGATTGCTTCCACGTTGCAGCGCATGCTCCTCGACATCGTCGAGATCGGTGGTGACCTCGACTGGTTGCCGATGCGGTCAAGCGGCATGTCGCTGGTGATCCGCGACATCACGATGTCTGGCAGCTGACTGCCTGTCGTCGCAACCGTCCGCAATCGGGCTGCCGGCTTCGGTCAACGTCGGCCGTACGCCTCGTCGACCGAGCGGCAACCGATGCCCAGGGCATTCGCTCGACTCGAATCGAGCACGACCCGAGCAACCCGTAACCCCCCACTACGCGATGAGTCTGCGGGCGCGCCCGTCACCGGCAGACTCATCGCTTGGACCGCTGATTCGATGGTGCCGGTGTGCAGGGCGGCGGGGTCGAGGCCCAACCATCGGGCCGTGCGTCTGGCGAAATCGGCCCGGCTGAGCGCTTCGGGTCCGGCGACGTGTAGAACGCCGGTGATGTCGGGTCGGCCGGCCAGATGGGCAACCGCGTCGGCGATGTCGTCAACGTGCGCAGGACAGCGGAACTCGTCGGTGAAGAACGTCATCGGGGTCGTCCCTGCCAACGCGCGCTGCACGTCGAGTTGGGGGACGCCGAGTTCGTCGGTGCCATAGAGCAACGACGTGCGCAGCAGCAATGCGTCAGGGCACGCCTCGACGACGGCTCGTTCGGCATCGAGCTTGTCGCGGCCGTAGTCGATGATCGGGAATGGGACGTCGGACTCGGTATACGGAGCCGGACGCCCGGGAAAGATCACGTCGGTCGACATGTGGACCAGCCGTGCGCCGCACGCGGCGGCCGCTTCGGCGACGTGTCGGCTGCCATCGACGATCGACGGCCGATCGCCCTTCCGGTAGGCGAGATGCACCACCGCCGTCGGCTTCCAGTCGGTGATCGCTGCGATCGTCGAGTCGCGCCGACGGATGTCCATCGACGTCGACGACGGCGCAATCAGTTCCCAGTGCTCGCTGGCCCGCCCGTGCGTGAGATGCCGGCCGAGAAAGCCCGACCCTCCCGTGACGAGCAGCAGCTTCCTCCGACGGGCGCCGACCCGCCCCCGCAACGACATTCCCCGACCCTACGACCCCAGCCAGCGCGATGAGTTGCGGGGCGAGGGGCCCGCCGCAAGTCTCATCGCTCCGCTGGTGGGTGATGAGTTGCGGGGTGAGGGGCGCGCCGCCAGTCTCATCGCTCGGGGGTGGGTGGTGCCGCGTGAGGGGTGGGTCTGACCGGTAGAACTGCGGGGTGCCCATCCTCCACGCCATCGTGCTCGGCATCGTCCAGGGATTCTCCGAATTCCTCCCGATCTCGTCGAGCGGCCATCTCCTTCTCGTCCCGTGGCTCCTCGGATGGGACGACTTCGCCGGTGAGGGTGGGGAATCGTTGAAGAAATCCTTCGACGTTGCGTTGCATCTCGGCACGTTCGTTGCTGTCCTCGGATACTTCCGAGACGATGTCAGGCGCTATGTCGTCGAGGGCACCAGGCTCGTGTTCACGCGCACGCGGCCGACGACCACCGACGGGCGATTGGCGTGGCTGTTCGTTCTGGCGACGATGCCCGCAGCAGCAATCGGTGCGCTCTTCGAGGACAAGATCGACACCGTGCTGGGCAGCCCGTTCATCATCGCTGTTTCATTGATCGGGTTCGGTCTGCTGCTCGGCTGGGCCGACCGCGCAACAGGGAGTCGCAAGGTCGATGACTTCCAGACAGCTGACTCGTTGAAGGTCGGTGTCGCGCAGGCGCTTGCGCTCAACCCCGGTACGAGTCGATCGGGCATCACGATGACGGTGGCGCGTTGGCTCGGCTTCGAACGTGACGCCGCGGTCCGAATCAGTTTCGTGATGTCGCTCCCGGTGATCTTCGGTGCGATCGTCTTCAAGATGGCCAAGCTGGTGAGCGATGGCGGGTACGAAGACTTGCTCGTCCCGATGGCCGTTGGGATCGTCACATCGGGCGTCGCCGGCCTGATCGCGGTGTGGGGCACGATCAAGCTGGTGAGCACCCGCAATCTGATGCCGTTTGTCATCTACCGGATCGCCGTCGGCGTGCTGATGCTGGTGGTGTTGGCGGCCGGGTGGCGCGACAACGTGGCGGTCTGAGTCACGGAAGAAACACGAGCGACGCCAGGCCCGACTGCGCCGCCGCGGCGACCATTGCGGCCTCGCGGGCGGGCACGGCGACGAAGGTGACTTCGTCGACGACGTCGACGACCGTGGCCTGATCGGTCAGCGTGACGCCTTCGGAAACAACGTGCACCCGCAGCCCGATGGTGGTGTTGCGGGCGAGTGGGTCGACGAGGCCGACGACGGCCGTTCCGGGCTCGGCCCGCCCCGCCGGACCGGGAGTCGCGGTGACGTCGGCCTGAGTGAGAATCTCGCCGGCGACCACGTGCTGGCGGAGTCGAACGTCGGTCGGCAGCGAAGACAACGACTGCGGGGGCACTGCGGCGTCGGGCAGCGTGACCAGTTCAACGTCGACGGCGCCGCCCGGTTCGAGATCGGTTGCTGCGACCAGCACCTCTGACGTCGAACCCCATTGATCTCGCTCGCGGTCGATCGCGCTCACTCGCTGGTGGGTGGCCCACCCGCCAGCGGTCGCCAGTGACAAGACGATGATCCAGCGGATCCAGGCGTGACGAGCCAGCGCAATGCGCAGGCGCACGATGACAAACATCAGATGCTCCCTCGACGAACGATGCGGAGGGGAGAGTCGGTACCCGGAGGTTATCGGCCGGACCCGCTTGATCGCAGGCCGGGTGGGCGTCAGGCCGGAAGATGGGGCAGGGCAGCGGTGATCAGGCGGCGCACGTTGTCGACGTTCTGTTTGACCATGGCGAACACTGCATCCATCGTGACCGGTTCGTGGCCATCGACGCCTGCGTCGTAGTCGGTGACGAGCGCGACCGACGCGTACGGAATTCCTGCTTCGGCGGCCAGCACCGCTTCGGGATAGCCGGTCATGTTCACGACATGCCAGCCCATCTGGCGAAACCAGATGCTCTCGGCCTTGGTCGAAAAGCGCGGACCGTTGATGACGACCATCGTGCCGGATGATCGGACGGACAGATCAGCGAGGGTTGCCCCGGCAGCGATCAACGCGGCGCGCAGCCCACGGTCATACGGTTCGGCGAACGTCTGGTGGTGCACGGGCCCATCGGAACCCGGTGTGCCGACGGGCGCGCCGACATCGTGGAACGTGTCGGGCCGACCGTGGGTACGGTCGATGAGTTGATCGAGCACGACCAGTTCGCCAGGGTGGAGGTCGGGTTGGAGTGAACCGACCGAACACGGCGCAACGATCGACCGCACGCCGAGCGCGGCCAGGGCCCACACGTTCGCCTGGTACGGCACTCGGTGAGCTGCGGCACCGTGCTGGCGGCCGTGGCGGGCGAGGAACGCGATGCGCCGACCACCGAGCGTGCCCACAGCGACCGGGGCTGCCGATGGCCCGTACGGCGTGGCGACATCGACGTCGGTCGCGTCGGACAAGAAGTCGTAGAACCCCGAGCCGCCGAACACTCCGATTTCGGCGCCGAGATCGGATGCCCGATCATCGAGTGGGATTAGCATCTGCGGTGAATCGTCAGTCGACCGAGCTGGAGACCGACGCCTTTGGCGCCGACTTCTTCGGGGTGGACTCGCTGCTCGACACCGACGAACCCGAGTCGGACGACGCCTTCGATGACGAATCGGACGAACTGCTCGTCGACGCGGAATCGGACGAACTGCTCGAATCACCGGAACTGGAAGAACCCGACGGCGTTGTCGACGAGGACGTGCCGCGGTTGTCGTTCTTGAAGAAGCCACTTCCCTTGAAGGTGACGCCGACCGGCTGGAACACCTTCTTGACGGGCATCACGGCACCGGAGTCAGGGTGGGTGAACTCGGACAGCGTGTCGTCTTGGAACGATTGCTGCACTTCGATTGTTTCGCCGGTATCGACGAATTTGTAGACGTAGGTGGGCATAGCACCGCTCAGAATACCGACGCCGTGCCGCCTCGCCTCATTGCCGCTCA
Organism: Ilumatobacteraceae bacterium; assembly: GCA_963820085.1. Classification (GTDB taxonomy): domain Bacteria; phylum Actinomycetota; class Acidimicrobiia; order Acidimicrobiales; family Ilumatobacteraceae; genus Ilumatobacter_A. The sequence continues at coordinate 130,813 of CAWFYU010000006.1, forward strand.
GCGTTCAACGGTTGACAACTGCAGCGGACGGGGATGGTTCGGGGTTGGTTATGGTGTCGGCCATGCAAGTTCGCAGTGCCGTGATCCCCGCTGCTGGGATGGGAACGCGCTTCCTTCCCGCCACGAAGGCAGTGCCGAAGGAACTCTTCCCGATCGGCGACCAGCCGGCGATCCAACTGGTGATCGACGAGGCGCTCGGCGCCGGCATCGACCACATCGTGATCGTCAGTAGCCGCGACAAACCTGCGGTCGAAGAGTATTTCGAGCCGAACGACGCGCTCGTCGCCAAGCTCGACGCCGATGGCAAGACCGAACTGGCAGAACGGCTGCGATCGATCGGGCGCGATTGGCGGGTGAGCATCGTGTATCAGGACAATCCGAAGGGGCTCGGCCACGCCGTCGGGTGCGCCCGCGAGGCGATCGGTGACGAGCCCTTCGCCGTGTTGCTGCCCGATGAGATCATGGGGTCATCCGCGCTCCTCGCTCAGATGAACGGGGTGTGTGCTGCCAGTGGAGGCAGCGTCGTTGCGGTGGCGAATGTGCCCCGCGAGCAGGTGAGTTCCTACGGGGTCATCGATCCGGCGGGCGAACTCACCGCCGACGGTGTCATCCCCGTCAAAGACCTGGTCGAGAAGCCGTCGGTCGACGAGGCGCCGAGCAACTTCATCATCACCGGCCGATACGTGCTGACCGCCGACGCGTGGGGCGAGATCGAGGCGCTCGTGCCCGGCCGCGGCGGAGAACTGCAGTTGACCGACGCGCTGCGGGCGCAGGCGGCGCGAGCGCCGTTTCACGCCGTCGTGTCCGACGTGAGCCGTCACGACACAGGCAACCCGCTCGGGTTCCTCACTGCCAGCATCGAACTCGGTCTCACGAATCCGGCCCTGCGCGACGACCTCCGCGCCTTTCTCCGTCACCTCGAGCTGTAGACGAGCCGGTCGGTTCCCGGCACCGGGGCCGGCGCTACGACCGGATGAAACGACCCGGAAAGTCGTGGACGAGCCCGTACGGGTCGATGTCGAACTCGACGTCGACGCCGGTATCGAGATCGGTGCAGGCGAAACGGTGCTCGGCGATCCGGTGGTATCGACGGCGCACGGCGACGATGCCGAGCGTGTCGACGTCGATCGTCGCCACCGTCACGTCGGCCGCGTCGCCCACGTCGAGGCTCAGGCGACGAATCGGCAACGTCGTGGTGAATGGGGTGACGGCGAGATCGATGTCGTGACATCCGTCAAGGTCGGGACGATGGGCACCATTGACCTCACCCCAGCGGCCATGTCCGTCGGTGCCCAGCCACAGATCGGGGTCATCGAGATCCCGGAACAGCAGAAACTGGCGAACTGCCCACGTGGCCGACAGGCGGAGCACGTAGGACACGTTCGGCCCGCCGACTTCGCTGGTGATGGTGAAGCCCTCGTTCTCCCAGCGCAGGTCGACCTGTTCGCTGCCGTCGCCGTCGACGCGGTTCCAGCGGGCGGTGAACCCGTCGGCCGGGAAGGCAGTGAGTGCTGTGGTCACGACGACACGATACGAGCGTGCTGCCGCCGTCGGATCGGCCGCGTGACGGAGTGACGTCGGGTTTAGATTCAAACCCGGAGCGGCCGCCAGCGAGACCGTCTGATCGTGACCGTTACGATCGAACCATGACGCCGTTGGAAGATGCCCAGGCCCTTGTCCTCGGAGCCTGCCCGCCGCTTGCGCCGGTCACGTTGTCTTGGGACCGGGCCGCCGGGCTGGTGCTGGCTGCAGCAGTCGTGTCGACCGAGACCGTGCCGCCGTTCGCGAATTCTGCGGTCGACGGGTATGCGGTCCGCGCAGCAGATGTGGCTGTCGTGCCGGTCGAGTTGGTGGTCGTCGGCGAGATTGCCGCCGGAGCGCCGCCGGCGCAGGCCGTCGAAGCAGGCGAGGCCGTCAGGATCATGACCGGGGCGGCGCTGCCTCCCGGCGCCGACGCCGTGGTGATGGTCGAGCGATCAGAACGACTGGGCACCGACTCGAGCGGCATCGAACGCGTCCGTCTGAGCGAGTCGGTGGCGGCGGGAACCGCGGTCCGTGCAGCCGGCGATGACGTCATGATCGGCGAGGAACTCTTCCTTGCCGGCACTCAGATCACGCCTGCGATCCAGGGCGTGCTCGCCAGCGTCAACGCCCGCCAGGTGCAGGTCTTTCCGCGCGTCAAGGTCGCCGTGCTGTCGACGGGTGATGAACTGATCAGCGACGGATCGCCGCTCCTGCCTGGTCAGATTCGCGAGAGCAACAAGACGATGCTCGCGGGCATGCTGGCCGAAGCCGGCTGCGACGTGATCGATCTCGGGGTGGTGCGCGACGACGAAGCCGAACTCGAACGAGTGCTGCGCGGCGCGGCGGGCACGTGTGACGCCATCGTGTCGAGCGGCGGCGTGTCGATGGGCGACTACGACGTGGTGAAGGCAGTGCTCGGCAAGATCGCCGACATGACCTGGATGCAGATGGCGATCAAACCGGCCAAGCCCTTCGCGTTCGGCCAACTCGACGGCGTGCCGGTGTTCGGTCTACCCGGGAACCCGGTGAGTTCGATGGTCAGCTTCGAGTTGATGGCGCGCCCTGCGCTCCGCCAGATGATGGGGCACACGCACATCTCCCGGACCAACGTCGTGGCGATCACCGATCAGGCCCTGCGCCGATCGCCCGACGGCAAGGTCCACTTCATGCGCGTGAACGGCCAGTTCGCCGACGACGGTCGCTATCACGTGACCCCGGTCAATGCCCAGGGAAGCCATCAGTTGGCTGCGACGGCGAGCGCTGATGCGATGGCGGTGGTTCCCGATGGCGACGACATCGAGGCCGGTCACGACGTCACCGTTCTCCTGTTGCGCTGACGCCTCCGTGGCGATCCGCCACGATCCTGAGCGTCCACCCTCAACGTCCGATGGCCGGCGACGGCGGGTGCGTCGTAGACTGCGGCGATGGCCGGTGATTTCGAGCAGTTGATCGATCCGTTCGGCCGCCACATCGAAGATCTGCGCATCTCGGTGACCGATCGATGCAACTTTCGGTGCACCTACTGCATGCCGGAAGAGGGCATGCAGTGGCTGAAGCGCAGCGATGTCATGTCGTTCGAGGAAATCGAACACCTCGCCCGGATCTTCGTCGAGCGCTACGGCGTGAAGGGCATCCGTCTGACCGGTGGCGAACCAACCGTGCGGGCGCACCTCCCGACGCTTGTCGCCAAGCTCGCCAAGCTCGTCGGCCCGAATGGCCCGGTCGACCTGGCGATGACCACCAACGGCGCCACGATGCGCTTGGTCGCTCCGGCGTTGAAAGCAGCAGGTCTGCGACGGGTCAACATCAGCCTCGACACCCTCGACCGCGACAAGTTCCAGCGCATGACTCGGCGTGACGAACTGATCAACGTGCTCGACGGCATCAAGGCCGCGCAAGAATCAGGTTTTGCTCCGGTCAAGATCAATGCCGTCATCGAGCGGGGGACCAACGACGACGAGATCGTCGACCTCGCCACCTTCGGTCGCGAACAGAATGTCGAGGTCAGGTTCATCGAGTTCATGCCGCTCGATGCCGAGGGTCACTGGCTCAGTAATCAGGTCGTCAGCCAAGACGAGATCGTCGAGTTGATCAACGCCGTGTACCCGATCGAAGTGATGCCGGCGCGCGGAGCGGCTCCGGCCGACCGGTTCCGCTTCCTCGATGGCGGCATCCACGGAGCGGGGAGCCCGGGCAGCATGATCGGTGTGATCCCGACGGTGACCAAACCGTTCTGCGGTGACTGCGATCGGGTCAGGCTCACCGCCGAAGGCGACTTCCGCACGTGCCTGTTCGCCACCAACGAGTTCGATCTCCTCACGGCGCTGCGGTCGGGTGAAACCGACGATCAGATCGCAGCCCGAATCGAAGCGGCCGTCGGCACGAAGTGGGCGGGTCACCAGATCAATCAGGTGAACTTCACTCGGCCGAGCAAGTCCATGTCCCAACTGGGCGGCTGACGCCGCCCGTGCGCCTGCGGCGCACCGCCGACTGCGTCGGCGAGTTGGGAGTCTTCGGCCTGTCGGCCGAACTCGCTGCGCTCGGAGGGCCACGCCTTCGAGAGCGCCTTGGGAGTCTTCGGCCTGTCGGCCGAACTCGCTGTGCTCGGAGGGCCACGCTTGCGGGAGCGCCCAGGAGCGCCCCCTCAGTGCAGGTCGGTGAAGGCGCGGAATCTTTGGGCGACGTCTCTGTTGCCGATGATCTCGACGCCTTGGTCGTCGCGGCGCCACAGCCACATCAGGAGATCCTGGGCATGGCCGCGCACGGCGGCATCGCCCTTGCGGTGCTCGCGGGTGAACGTTGCTCCGGGTTCCTTCATCGCCGAGACGAACCACTCGCCCGTGCCGTCGGGCAGGTCGTCGTCGGTGCAGTGCAGATGCACGGTGCCGCCGACTTTGAGCTCGCCGTCGCCCCGCTCGCTCGCGGCAAACCACGTAAGCCACTCGTCGATGCCGTCGGCTGCGACCGCCGGGACGAACTCCAGGTCGAACCCGAGCGTCACCCCGACATCCCAGAGGTGGACCATCGTCTCGTGCACCATCCGCCGCGCCACCCATGACACCGGCCGCGGTGCGCCGGTCCAGGTCCAGACCTCGGTGTTGGTCGGCGCGGCATGCAGTGCGTCGCAGAGTCGCACGTGGGCATCGAACAGTACGTCGATCAGAGCGCGGTGCTCGGTCGGGCGTACCGGCTCGGCGACATTCCGAATGGCAGTGCGATCGGTGATCACGTTCGACACGACCTCCGCCCAGAAATTCCACGCCTTCGCGACGTGGTGGGCGAGGTCGCCGAGGCTCCACTCGGGACACGTCGGTACCGACAGCGTCGGATCGGCGCTGCTGATCAAGCGGATGAGTTCGGTGCCGTCGAGGCGGATGTGTTCGAGCGCGTCGTACGGGAGGGGCGCCGGTGCGGTCATGGCCGACACGGTATCGAGGTGGGCCGGCATGGCCAGCCACGTTGCGCCGTGATGGTGGCGGCCCGACTACGGTCGTCGCCGATGAGCGATATCGAATTCACGCATCTCGACGGGGCCGGCCATGCCCGGATGGTCGACGTGACACCGAAGGAGCCGACTCATCGACGCGCCGTCGCTCGATGCAAGGTGATGATGCAACCGGCGACGGTGGCCGCGATCGTCAACCGGGAAGTGAAGAAGGGCGACGTGTTGTCGGTGGCGCGGATCGCGGGGATCATGGCCGCCAAGCGCACATCTGACACGATCCCGCTGTGTCATCCGTTGATGATCTCCAGTGTGTCGGTCAGCTTCGAGGTCGGCGACGACCACGTCGCCATCGAGGCTCATGTCGACTGCTTCGAACGGACAGGCGTCGAGATGGAGGCACTGCACGCCTGCAGCGTTGCGGCGCTCACGATCTACGACATGTGCAAATCGGCCGACCGGGGCATGACCATCACCGACCTTGCCCTGTGGGAGAAGACCGGTGGCCGATCGGGCGTCTATCGCCGGGGCGACGAGTCGTAGGTATCCGCGCTCGACGTGGTGGCGCGTGCAACGATCATGTGACGGGCAACACCTCCGTTGTTGTCCGGACCGTTACAAATGTCGTAGAATCGTCACACTCGTTGGAGGGCGTCGGATTCGGTCCGTCACCAGCCGACTGAACAGGACTTCATTTCTTCATCATGGCCAAACTTCTCATCCTCGTCGTTGCTACCGCCTGGGTCGTTGTGCTCATCCCTCCGATGCTCCGTTCTCGAGTCGACAATCGGCCGAACTCCTCGGTGACCGACTTCCAGCGACAGCTGCACCGGCTGCAAAGCACGAACGCACCGACCCGCGGGTCGATGCGGGGGATGGGGCGTCCGTTGGCGCAATCGTCGTCGCCGCTCCAACGCCAGGCCGCGACCGGTCGACCGGGACAGGTTGCTCCGGTGCGCCACGGTGCCGCCCGGCAAGCGTCGCTCCGCAGTGGTGGCACGGCGGTCCGAGATCGCACCGGCGAGACCACGCGACTCCGATCCCACGGCGACCCGAGTGGCGGGCAGCGTCGCCCCCAGTTGCCGCGTGAGCCGCAGCGCCCCCAGCGTGCAGATGGTCAGCGTCGTCAACCAGCGGCGCCCCAGCGTCGGTCGCAACACACCGCTCCGTCGGCTCGTCGGCCGGCCGATCGCACGGGCCCGAATCGGCGTCCGGCGCCGACTCAGGCGCTCGACCCCGCAGTGCTGGTTCGTCGTCGGCGAACCAACGTGTTGTTCATCCTTGCGGTCACCACGGCGTGCACGATGTTCCTGGCGTACACGACCAAGTCGGGCGTGATGTTGTTTGCGTTCGGCGTCTCGTTCGTCATCACCTGTCTGTACGTGTACGTCTTGGCCCAGTTGCGTGAACGCGAACAGGTCGGCTGGGACACGACCTGGCTCGAACACCGCTGACCCGTCCGATCCAGCCGGACCGAGCGCTACACTGCGCTACGAAATTCGGGGGCTATAGCTCAGTTGGTAGAGCGCTTCGTTCGCAATGAAGAGGTCAGGGGTTCAATTCCCCTTAGCTCCACAAGTCCGTTTCCGGACGTTCGCCGAAAGATGCAAACGTCCGGAAAATAGGCTCCTGACGAGGGGAAACGTCCGCCGAGATGCGTCGACGTTCGAAGTCGTTGCTGGGGCGTTACGCCACCGGTTACTCCACCACCCCACCTGGTGGAGTAGCGCAGCCAGAGGGGCGCAAGCGATCCTGATCTGACGCAGCTGTCGTGAAGGTCGTCATCGACGCAAACGTGTTCGTCTCTGCGGCGATACAGAAGGGCGCTTCCCATCGCATCGTCATGGCGTGGCTCGATGGAACGAGCGACTTCGGCCTGGTCATGTGTCCGGAACTCATCGGCGAGGTTCGAGACGTGCTCACGACGAGACAGCGTCTTCGCAAGTGGATCAGCTTGGACGATGCCGAGACGTACGTCGAAACGATCGAGCGTGCAGCCGACCTCGTCGATGACCCGAGGTGATCGCGGCAACGACGCGCGACGCTACGCCGGCCGGATTCGAGGAGCTACTCCGCCCGCAACGAGATCATCAACGACACCAAGGAAGCCTCGATCGCAACATCTTGGGCGTCGTGCGGCCCAACGAGAACCGTCGCGAACCGAGTCAGTTGGTCGCCGTGCTCGATCCACAGCGCATCGCTGGTGTCAGACATCTGGTGGCCAATCGATCGGACGTGCCGATCCGAGCGGGTGCGGAGCGTCGGGCCGGTTGCTGTTCTGATCGACATACCATATGGGTTACCATATGGTCATGGCTCGACGTGAAGTGCTCGTTCAACTCGACGACGATCTTGTCGAACAACTCGACGCATTGGCCGCTGGGCTCGGCACCAACCGATCAGAACTGATGCGCCGCGGCGCGCAAGCTGTGCTCGACGCCGAAGGACTCGCAGCGGCCGATCGCCAGCTTCGCTCCGCGTACGAGCGTCAGCCCGCCGACCCTCGTCTCGTCCAGTCCGCTCGACGACTCGCTGCTCAGACCACTCCTGCGTGGTAGCTCGCAACGACATCTTCTGGGCTGACCTCGGTCCGCCTGCTGGTCGTCGGCCTGTGTGCGTGTTGACCCGAGATGCCGCTATTGCGGTCCTGACCTCGGTGACCTGTGCGCCCATCACACGCACCATCCGTGGAATCCGATCCGAAGTCGAACTCGGTGTTGAAGACGGCCTGCCCGAAGCGTGCGTCATCAGTTGCGACAACGTCATCACCATCCCGCTTGATGCCCTCGACGAACAGCCCGTCGGCCACCTCGACGAACTTACGCGCGCTCGCCTCGACGAAGCACTGCGCTACTCGCTCGACATCGTCTACTAGCCAGGACCCGAGCCGCACGATCTGATTGGGTGTGTCCGATCGAACGTGAGGATCCTGAGCGGGTGTGGTTTTACTTTCTCGGCGTTGTTCTGAGCGGCGACGGGACCTTCACGAGGGCGACGAGAGCGGGGCGCACACTTCCGAGCGCATCGATCGCGTACGGGCCTGAGGCCGGGGGTGACCGCTCAAGCATTGAACGCGCAACGCCGATGAAATTGCTCATGCTGAAGCGTCGCTACATATGTGTTTTCGCCATGCTGATGATGACGAGTGCGTGCGGTACGCCGGACGCGGATGATTCAGACGTAGCCGAGCAGGTGTCGCTATCGGTGGAACAAACCGACGAGGACAGCACAGCGACCGCCTCGTGGCGGCTGGAGGTCGCGGACGAGGACCCAGTGCTCGCATCGCAGTTGCCCTCCGATGCCGTGCTCGGACCCTCTTGGGGGTTCGCTGAGATCGTTCGGGGCGAAGCTGAACCAGCCGAGGTCGACGAGCAATGCGGTACTCAGATACCCGAGCGGCCGGCTTGGCTGTTGGTGCGATTCCAGGTTGACTCCGAAGCACTCGGCCAGCCGCACCGAGAAGGAACGCTCGACATCCGGATGCAACGCGGTAGCCGTGCAGTCCTCGACGACCTGATGAAGTACGAGGAGGATTCGAACTGTCTCGGATCCAATCTTCCTGATGGAGTCACCATGACCAACATCACTGAAGCGTTGCCCGCAGGAGTCTTCAAAGCGTTCCGAATCGACTTGCCCGACAGCGTTGATGAACCGGAGGCCGAGTTCACCGTCGTCTACGCCCAGAATGAAGGCACAGCGTTCCAAGTCACGGTCAGCGCCCTCCAGTCCGTGGGTCATCCAGACTCGCTGGACACGACCAGCGAAGCGCTTCGGGTGGTCAGCGAGATCATGTCGACCTAGAACTCAGCAGACGCTGTTCGACCATCGGGTCACGGGTCGACCGGGGGTGCGGTAGCCCGCCCAGGTTCGCTACCCGATCGTGGGTGGAACGATGGGCACCAGCTCCGTGGGTCTCCGCACGCCCGCGACGTATTCGCCGGGCGTCACAACGTACGCTTGGCTCGTGGCGCAACGGGGGACAATCGATGGAAGCCCAGGTCGTCTCGGCAACGCAACGCCGAGTCGGCGGCGGCCCCGACGACGGTGAGGTCACGTTGTACGACGCGGTGACCGATCGATTCGGCAGCGTGACCTGGGACATCGACCTGACGGTGACCTCCGCAGCTGGGGAGCAGTTCAATCATTGCGGACCTCACAAGATCGCCAACCGCGTCGGCGGCTTCCGCAAGATGTTCACCGCGTGGCGTCCGGTCCCCGGCCTCACATTTCCCGTGCTTGTCTCCGACGACCGCAAGGAAGTGACGATCGACTGGGCCGACTTCGTGAGACGGGGCGGAATCGACCAGGCCATCAAGCTCGGCGACGCGCAGCGCGCAGCGCGCGCACAAGTTCAGGGCGCGGCAGCGGCCGGCCAGATGCTTGCGAAACGACCCAAGCTGTCAGCCAAGCAACGGGAGATGGCGCTGCAGCTCGGGCCGGGCATGGCTGCTGAGGTCCCGACTGGGGTGCGCCCCGCCCGCGAGTTCGAGCAATGGATCAGCGGGCTCGTCCAGGGTGGAGCGCTCGACCAGGTTGAGGGCGACGATCTCCTCCGGCAAGCTGGGTTGATCGATCTGTAGCCCCGTCGGGACGACCCCGCACGCATGGGTAGTTCCTCGACCGCTTCGGCGGTCACGCCCGCTCGAGATCCCGAGCGGTGCCCACGCCGCACCGCCCCCGGGCATGAGCGCCCGCGGCGAGGGCCGCCGACCGTACGACTTCGGCCCAAGTCCCGCGTCACGCAATGACGGCCGGCTCGTCGGGTAGCGCCGAGCCTGCAGCGGTGAGCACCCCCCGGGTGCCACCCCCGGGTGCCACCGGCCCCGCATGATCTGAGCGGGGTCGACCGATCGAACGTGCCGTTCTCGATCGAGTGTCGGGCAGCAACCGGTATGTCGATATGCGTGACTCGGCGCCGCGCATTTGCGATGCCGTCGGCGTGCCCAACCGGAACTCGATGGCGCTCGTTCGGTAGGAGGACAACCGTGCCATCATGGCCTCGTGAGACTGCGACGAATAGCCCGGCTGCTTCGGAACGTCGTTCACACCCGAACGTACGGTTATTCAGAGGTTGATGAGTACGGCGCCGACGTTCCCTCATCCGAACCACCGGCTACTCCGGAATTGGTGCTGGACACTGAGGTCCCGGATCCAGCCGGCAGCCCCACCAAGGACCTCATTGGCGACTTCGACGTGCCCTCATAGTCGGACCTGGCGCATCGCCATTGAGTCCGGAGCCTTGAGTATTCCGGAGCGCCTCGCCACTCGGTATATGCCGTTTTCGCTCGGTGGCTGAGTTGGTCGAGATGTTGGGAACCTGGGGTCTGGTGGTGGTGTCGGACGGGTATCAGACTGTGAGAACTGATGCTTCCTGGCGAACTTGCCGAGTGGGAGAAATCTGTTCTGTTGGCGCGCTCCAATCCGCGATTGGCGCGGCTGGCACGGTCCGCCACTGGTCGAAGTAGGCCGCGTCAACTTGCCGTTCCGAAAGCGCACGTCGGACGGCCTGAGCAAGGGGCGAATCATTCTGACGAACTGCGTAGGTGGGGCCGGAACAGATCTGGGCGAACGAAGGCTCGAGGGTTGCCCATCGGCCCAGTGTGGTGTGTTCGTAGGGCGCTGGCGCCGCGAGATCGACTGGATGACGCTGGGCCGGTTGTCGGCGACCGTTTGAGTGATCACGTGCGGACGTCAGATTGCGACGATGTCGACGAGGCCGTCCAGAGCAACGAAGTCACTCGGGTTCCGTGTGTAGAGCGGCAGCTCGACGGAGCAGGCGACTGCTGCAATCATCAAGTCGACCGCACGTGCGCCTCGCGCTTTGCGACCAGCAGCTGTCACTGCGGCGTAGATCCGCCCATACGCCCGGGCTGCGTCGGCGTCGAACGGCAACGGCGCAAACGCTGCCTCGGTCCTCTGCAACCGGTCTTGGCGACGGGCTCGCTCCGCTGGGTCGGTGGCAGCGTGAGGTCCCGCCGCGAGTTCGGCCAGGGTGAGCGCGGTCACCGCAACCTCGAGCGGAAGCTCGCTGACATTGATGCTGTCGAGGTCGATGACGACGGACGTGTCGAGCACCCCGCGTGCTACCCGTTGGTCAGGCACGAGGCTCGATGCTCTGATCGGCGACGTCGTCGAGGTCTCGCCGGAACTGTGCGGCGTCGATGGGCGGAGCTGCCTGGAAGAGCTGCGCGATGGAGTCCGCCGTCACGAAGCGAAGCCGCCGGAGCGGGGTGAGTTCGCCGACGGGCACGCCGTTGCGCGTGACGACGAAGGATTCGCCCTCGTCGAGGCGACGCATGATCTCTCCGCTGCCGTTACGCAGTTCTCGTTGGCTCACGACCTGGCTCATCCCGAAACCGTAGCACGAGGTGCTACATCCCCGCTCGAAATGTTCACCGAGGCACCGAAACACTCCGCCCGATAGCCGGCATTACGCGAGCGCCGGGGTGCTCGATAACACTCAGCTCAGACTGCAAGTAGCAGCGCTGCGTTGACGGGGCGGGTTACTCCACCGGGCGATATTGACTCGCGGCGGACCATACCCTGACCAGGGGTGATCGTGCTCGTGTCTCACACGGTCCGGATTCCCCTGAGCTCCACAAGTCCGTTCCCGGACGTTCGCCGAAATCGCAACCCGCGGGTGGCGAGCCACCACATCCACACCGCTCGCGTCGAACAGTGCCGTGTCGACGTCGTCTCACTGTTCCACCAGTTCGGAGCTTGCGGGCGCACGCCTCGATGCCACTTGATCAGGCTACGCACCGACGACGCGTCGTCAACATCTGTTGACGCCAACCGCTGAAGTGTTGCGATCGGCCCGCCCCTGGCGTTCGTGCCGGTTTGAATGCGGCGATGTCGGGTTCTCGGTCTCTCGGACAGCGGCTACGGTCGCGTCACATGGCAGTCGAGTTGACTGAGATCACGGCGGACAACGTCGGGGATGTGTATGACCTCGCCGTCGGTCCGGGGCAGGGTGAGTTCGTGGCGTCGAACCCGTGGTCGCTGGCACAGGCATACGCCGAGCGACACATTGCGTGGCCGCGCGCGGTCGTAGCCGACGGAGCGATCGTCGGGTTCATCATGTTGCAGTTCGATCCGGACGATGACGACGGCCGGCCGTTTCAGCTGTGGCGGCTGATGATCGCCGCCGATCACCAGGGCAAGGGCTATGGCCGGGCCGCCGTGTCCCTCGGTGTCGAGGAGTGTCGCCGACGCAACGCTACGGAGCTGTTCACATCGTGGGTGCTTGGCGACGGCGGACCGGAGGACTTCTATCTCGGACTCGGGTTCGAACCGACCGGCGAGTGGGACGACGACGAGAGGGTGGCGCGACTGGCCCTGTGAGCTGGAAGTCGTCACCCGGCGATCAGAGGGAAGACGGCCCGAAAATGCCGTTCGAAAGAGCGGTCGAGGTCAAGTCAGCCGACCCGCACCACGGCCCAAGCAGCGCACCCGGTAGTCACTCTGGCCATTTGCGGCGTGGGCTCACACTCCGGCATCGCGGAACTCGGACCTCGTTCGCGTCGTCCAAGATGGTGTGGTGAGGTTTCGAATCGCAGCTGCGGTGAATCTGTCGATGCTGTGCGCGGCGGTGACGCTCGGATCGTTCGCCTTCGAAGCGCCCCAGCGTGCTGCTGCGTGTAGCTGCGCCTCGCCCACCGACGCTGAGTCCTACGACTTCGCCGACGTTGTCTTCACTGGCGCTCTCGTGGAGATCAACACGCCGGAGGGAGACATCGTTGTCTCCAACGATCCTGAGCGGTTCGTGTTCGATGTCGATCAGGTGTACAAGGGTGAAGCTCAGGCCCGGCAGTCGGTCCTGACGGCTCGCGAAGGAGCAAGCTGTGGTCTCGAGATCAGTGGCCCGGGCCCGTTCGTGGTTTTTGCCCGTCTCGACGATGACAGCCTCACCAGCGGCGCCGTCGAGGGCGAGGTCTACTCGAGTCTGTGCTCAGGAACCCGCCCGCTCATCGCCCGAGCACTGCCGGCCAGCTTCGGAACGCCGTCGTCGCCCGTCACGGTGCCGGCCGCCGCAGAAGCCTCCCCGGCACCCACGTCCAACTCCAACGGGAGCTCAGGCGATGGACTGTGGAGAGCGGCAACCTTTGGAGTCCTCGTGCTCGGAACGGGCGGCGCATTCGCTCTTCGCCGCCGTATGGCGTACCCGCCGAATCCAGGCGGCGGCTCCATCGTCGAGATCCCCACCAATGGGCCCGATGCGTAGGGTGGGTGGGGGTGCGAACAAACGCGGGTGCGACGAACGTCTGAGGAACTTCTCTCTTCGCCAACCGAGCCGATTGATACCGCAGCCCTCGACATCGACTGGTCCTCCGAGGCGGGCTTTGTGGTGTCGATCGGGTCGGATCTGTGCCCGCCGGTCCTGAACGGCATCCACATCGACACGACACAGCCACCCCTGTATTCGTGAACGCCGGCTATCTCACGTGCGAAGAACCGCTGGTGTCTTACCTGGTGATCGTGGCAATCGACCGCGTCTCGTTGGCAGGCGTGAACGAGGTCAGGCTCGCTGCCGCCATGTCCGATGTCAGCATCACGCGAGGCGAGGCCCTCACCGTCGATGCCGCCCTCTGGGTGTGCTCTTCTGATCTGGCCCCGCTTGGAGTTGTAGTGCTCGGGCGGGAGTGACGGTCGACGCACGATCTCGTCGCTCAGCCTTGCGGCGACGTCGGCGAGCTTCGCGGTGCGGCGAGGCACCCCTCGATCTCAAGATTCGGCGACTCCACGACTGCCGACCCTACGTCCCAACAGGAGAGCTCCCGAGACGGATCGACTTCGCCGGCGGTGTGGCTCGGGCCGAAACTTGGTGGCCCGGAACTATCGCTTGGCCTAGCCTGTCGGGTCATGAGCCGTGGCCACGAGCGCGGGTTCTTCCCTGGGCCGGGATGGTTTGTGTTCGAGCCAGAGGCATCGGTTCGTCGACCGTGGAACCTGCCGAGTTGGCAGATGCCAGCCTTGCGATCTGTTCACGACGACGGAAGAGTCGTCAAGTTGATGCCGGACTACGCCGCCGAGTTGCCGCTCTGGGGTGTCGACTGGCAGGACCTGGCCCTACCGCCGTCGCTGCTTGACCGACTCGCAGACTGGCAGCAGGTGTTCGATTTGCGATACCAACCGGGTGAGTGGGACAGCGATGAGGCGAGGGAGTCCTGGGCGGCAACCGCTGAGAGTCTGATACGCGATCTGGAGGAACATCTGCCCGAGGGCACGCGACTCGAAGTGGATCTGTGGCCACTTGAGGCTGACGACGAAGTTCGATGCTCGACGCCCATGGCGTCGATCCGGTTGGCGATGCTCTTCGCTGGATCGGTGGCGTGCATCGAGCTACTCCGACGTTTTCGCCATGCAGTGGCGTTGCGGGGTCGATGACCGGCACCACTGCCCATCGTCGAAATCGCTCGGATTGGTCAGGCGCTCTTGACCATCACGATGAATCCAAGTCCTTCCATCTGCCCGGCGAGCACGGTCGTTGTGGTCGACGTGTGACCCGCCTCATGGTTGCCGCGTCTCCGGAGCTCAGATTCGGAAAGTAACCCGTTCGCGGAGCCAGTTCCCAAGCCAGGTCTCGTCGACCTCACGTGCCGCCACTGCGAGCATTGCCTCGACTGCGTCGTCGGGCGGCGGATCGCTCGTCGTTCCATGATCCGTCGTTGAGGTCGATGCACAGCACGAGACATGCCCACGCCGCTCGCTTGTTGCCGTCGGGCAATGGGTGATTCCACGCGGTCCGACAAGCGGGCACATGGTGTCCTGTTGGAGCGCCGCCACATCCGTGACGCGAGGAAACTCCGTCGCCTGATCGAGCATCGGGTCGAGTGGAACAATGGCGTCGTGACGTATGAAATCGAACCTGTGCGAGCCGACGAGGCCGAGCGGTTTGGGTCACAGTTCGGTCCCGATGTCGACCATCCTCGTCGCCGTCGCACGGTCGTCGCGCTCAACACCTCGGCGATCGTGGGCGCCTGTTCGGCGATGTGGAGTACATGGCACCCTGATTTCGGTTTCGCCGACATCTACGTCGAGCGCGGCCATCGACGACGAGGCGTCGGCCGACGACTGTTGCGTAGCCTCGAGGAACGAGCCAACGGCCCACTGATGTTCAACGCCGAGTCGGGCGCCGCAGGATTGAGTGAGTTCTTGACCGCAGAGGGCTACCGCCGCAGCACGACCAGCACGACCGTCGACGTTGACATCATCACGGCTGCGGACGTCACGGCGTCGTGGTCGGCCCCGAGTGGAGTGTCGATTCATCACGAGCCGATGAGCGATGAGATCGAGCGGTTGTTCGAGGTGATCTACGCCGAACACCACACCTGGGCAGGTAGCTACCGGTCGGTTCCAGAACGGACGTGGATCACCCGTGCAGGCAGGCCAATCGAACCGAGCGTCTTCGTCGCCCGCATGGGCCAGGTACCTGTCGCCGCAGTGTGCGCTGTCACCGGCGAGTTCTCGATGGGGGTGGACGCATTCGTCCCACCGACCGGCGTCGTGGCCGACGCGCCGCGAGCCGACACGAACGGAGTGATCGCCGCGCTGCTGCGCGCATCGCTCGACGCCTTGTTTCGCTCCGGAGCCGAGACGGCCAGGATCGAGTGCGACAGCACCTACACCGATCTCAGCACCGCGATGTCGGTGATCGGGGGACGTGTCGTCGACGAACGGGCCTGCTGGCAGAGATGATCTCCCATACCTTGCTTCGGTCGGCATTCGGAATGTCGCGGCCGGACCCCTGCGGCGCAGCCTCCCGTCGCTCTCGAACCCGTCCGCCTGTTCGCCTCCGCGTTTGGCTGGGTGGCGGGGTTGTACTGGAAAGCTGGCTTCGAACTCGGAGCCAGCGGTGCGCTCCTCGACTGGGGCACGAGATCGAACTTCAGAATCGAACTCGTGCGCCAACGGCAGTTCGTCGAAGCGATCCGAACCCTCCCGTTGCGGTCGCCGCTCGAGCCTCCGAGAGCCGGCGACGTCGCATCGGATCGCAATCACCTCGACGCACTGACCCGCGGTCGAACCTCTCCTCGCCGCTTTCCCATCGCTCGACGACTCTGCGAACGTTGCGAATCCCTTCGGTATCCGCCTCACCGGCCAGCGCAACCAGACCTTTGGGGACGAATCCACTCACACGGTGAACTGTGATCGCATCCATTGGTCAACGGTCGTCCTCGGCGGCGCCGCCACGCGGGGTGCTTCGTGTGAGCAGCACCTCGACCTGGTCATGTCGAGTGGTGTCGTCGACGTGGTTGCGGTGGTGTCGACAGTGGTCGAGAGCGGTGAGTCCATGT
This sequence comes from Ilumatobacteraceae bacterium, assembly GCA_963820085.1. Classification (GTDB taxonomy): domain Bacteria; phylum Actinomycetota; class Acidimicrobiia; order Acidimicrobiales; family Ilumatobacteraceae; genus Ilumatobacter_A. The sequence continues at coordinate 147,076 of CAWFYU010000006.1, forward strand.
TCGTCGACTTTCGTGGGGTCGGCGCCATGTGCCAGGAGCGCGCTGACGCTCGACGCCCGGCCGTTGGCGGCGGCGAGTCGGAGGGCGTGGCGGCCGAACACGTTGTCGGAGTCGTCGAACGGCGTTCCTGCGGCGACGAGTTCGTCGATCACCGCAATTCGCTCATGATCCGCGGCCATGATCAGCGCTCGCACCTTCGACTCGACGGTGACATTCCCCAGCGACCACATGCTGATGTCGCCGGCTGCTGCGGCCTCCTCGATCGAGTTGGCCCGCGCCCCGGCCGCGACGAGGACATCGAGCACTTCGGTGTTTCCGAAGACTGCGGCATGCAGCAGCGCCGAGCCTCCCGGCACCCCACCGGAATCGTGGCGAGCGGTGGCATCGATGTTGGCGCCCGCTGCGATCAGAACGGACGCAACGTCGGCGTCGCCGTAGCTTGCAGCGGTGATCAGCGGAGTCTCACGATCACCCAGGGCACCATCGACGGGTGCGCCGGCAGCGATGAGCATGTGGGCAGCTGCGCCAGTGTCGGTCACGTCACGCCACGTACCGGTCGTGGTGTCGTAGCGCGCCATGGCGAGGTATCCCAGCGGCGAGGCTCCGAGCGGGTGATCGCTCCAATTCTCGAGATCGGCAGTCACCAGCTCCGGATGATTCGCAATAAAGGTGGCGAGCGTGTCCGGGTCGCGTAGATCCAGCACCTGTCGACGGGCGATCTCGAGGCGGAGTTGCGCCCAACTGGCGAATCCGAGATCGCGCGCGAGTCGGAGGTGGGTGGCCGACAACGTCTGTCCTGCGCCGACCGCGCCGATCCAATCGGCGGCGTCACGGTCTCCGTGCCGGGCGGCCCGCAGACGTTCCTTGGCGAGACGCTTCAGTTGGCCGAGGTCGGGGTGAGGAGGGAGTTGGGGCACAGGTGTCTCCTGATCGGCCAGCGGTTCGCAAGCTGACGACAGGATGACGGAAGGGGAACATTCGTGAACGTGCGGAGGTGGACCCAGTCCTGCCTGCGAACCCAGTGGCGTCCTCCAACGCCGATCTCAACGTAGCCGAACCGACCAGGGCCGGGCGAGCGATGAGATTCGGCCGCAGCAGGTGAAGCTGAAACTCATCGCTGGGTGGGGGCTGGCGCGAGCGATGAGATTCGGTCGCAGCTGGTGAGGCTGGAACTCATCGCTGGGTGGGGGCTGGGGCGAGCGATGAGATTCGGCCGCAGCAGGTGAAGCTGAAACTCATCGCTGGGCGGGGGCTGGGGCGAGCGATGAGATTGGGTCGCAGCGGGTGAGGCTGGAACTCATCGCAACGGGGGGTGGGGGTTAGCTGATGGGGGCGGCGTAGATGACGATGTTTTCGCGGTAGCGGCGGAGCTCGGGGTTGAAGTCGCCGCCGCAGGTGATCAGCACGAGGGTCTCCGGGCCGGTGTTGCTCCAGATGCGCTCCCGCGGGAGTTCGAGCTTGCCGTACACCGCCCGCTCGAACACCTCGTATTCTCGAGTCGTGCCGTTGTCGAGCGCCACGCTGATCCTGTTGCCGGGTGCGAGCGACCCGAGTTGGGCGAACGGACCGGCCGTGCGATTCCACGACACGTGTGCGGCGAGCACGGTGGATCCTGGCCGTCCTGCGGTGGCGCCGTATTGATACCAACCGATCTCGGTCTCGTCGGGCACTTCGAACTGACCGTCGGGTTCGAGGCCGACAGCTCGAATCGGAAAGCGACTCACATCGAAAGCGTCGATGTTCATCGCAACGGGCCGCGGCCGAGGCTCGACGTCGTCGGGCACAGCGGAGTACTGCTCGCCGAGCAGGTCGGCCAGCGGCGACAGTGCCACGTCGCCCGCAGGTGCCGTCTGATCGGCGATGTCCGGCCGATCATCCGACGCGGGCTCGGCGAGCGGAGCGACAGTCGAAGGTACCGACGCTGTGACGGCGTCGACGTCGAGCACCACATTGTCGTCACCATCTGCGGACCGCAGCCCGGCGAGCACGAACCCGCTGCCGAGGACGGTGGCGGCGACGATGACCGCGCCCAGCACCCGGCTCTGTCGTCCGGCTCGCAGTCGGTGCGTGTCGTCGAGGTTCGTGTCGTCGAGATCCATGTCGATGAGCGTCGCGAGATGGTCGTGCGTCGGGTCGGTGTTGAACGCCGGCAACGGCGAGTCGCTCGACTCGGTCAGACCGAATCCGACTCAACCGTCACCGGCGTTCACTCAGAATCTCGTCAGCTCCGCACGGTCTGACGACGGAGGGCAACGGCGCCACCGGCAAGGGTGAACATGCCCGCAGCGGCGGCGAACAACACGAGGCTGTTCATTCCGTTGCCGATCTCGTCGCCGGTGTTCACGGCCGTGGGGGCCGGGGTCCCGTCGCCGGCTGCGCCACCGGCGGAACCGAGCGTGCGCTCCTGGGTGTAGAACGTGAACGTGTCGTCTTCGAGGGACCCGACGGCGTAGACGATCAGATTGGTGCCGGCCTTCAGCGTGACGGTCGGAACGTCGGCAATCGGGTCGCCACCGGTCGGAGCGATCTTTGCTCCGGCGATCTCACCGGCGGGAATGTCGAGCCCGGCGCTGTCGCCGTTCTTGGCATTTTCGACGGGGCGCGCCGTACCGAGGACGACGTCGACGGCGGGGGCTGCGGCGGTGTGCCGAACGGTCAGGCGACCGTTGCCGGCGGCGACGGCCTTCGTGTCGTTCTCGAAGGGTGTCAGGGTCGGCGTGCCTTCGGCATCGAGGTGGGCGACGACCGTGTAGCTACCCGAAGCCGGCACCGGGAACTCGGCGACCGGGCCAATGGCGACGGTGTCAGTTCCAGCCAACCGGACCTCAAGGTCCTCCAGTGTCTGGCCGGCGAAAGCGCTGAGATCCTGCATCTTGCCGGGCTGGAAATCAGCAATGACCACCTCGCCGCCGACGACGACATCGACCGGCACGCCGGGAATGCCGTGGAGCAGCATGATTTCGACGCTGGATTGCGCATTGGTTCCCGAGGGGGCGGAAATGAGGACTGCTGCAAGCGCAGCAACACCTGCAAGGAGCTTCTTCATGAGACATGCCTTTCGATCTGGCCCGAGTGGGTCCCGGGTCTGGCGAGTCTTCGAAGCCGTCGGTGACTCGGATGACGACCCGTTGAGAAATGCCCCGACCGACCACAGCGGAGCGGCCCCGAGGTCAACGCGACGCATCGGGCCCGCAGGTGGCCGCAACCCCCTCGTCGTGGCGCGTCAGGACAACAGATGGTCGCGTAGCCCGGCCGCATTTCGCCCGAGCAGAGCGGCATTGATCCGTTGGCGTTCGAGAATCTGATCGAGCGTCTTGAGGGCCTGGGGAATGGGGTGCTCGGCGAAGAATGCTGCGGTGTCGGCGACGAGTTCGGGGGCGGCCAAGCAGCTTGACCGAGTCGACCATGCGCACGATCGAGCTGGACGGGAACGTCGCGTTCGCCTGCTCCCAGTGCTCTCTGACGAAGCGCCACGCGGCCGGGCCGTGGCGACGGTTGGCGACCGCCAGACGCAGCACGAACGGTGCATTCTGACTCTTCACGCTGCCGCTGAACGCGAACTCGCACGTGCGCAACACCAGGTCCTCGTCGTCGAACTCGGCGAGCGCATAGAGCTGGCGGAGCTGTTCTTGCGGCGTCGGCGCGGTGAGGAATCCGTGCTGCAGCCGCTCGTAGTCGTCGACGCCGCCGTGCGCCGCCACGACCGATGTCGCCGCCGCCACCAACTCGGGGTCGACCTGATCGACGGGTCGGTTCAGCATGTCGCGGCACATCGCAAGGGTGGCGGCGTCACCACCGAGCACGCCAGCGGTGCTCACCAACAGCCCCCGTAGTTTGCCGACCAGGTCGCCCTCGCCGTCTCGTGGTTCGCCGAGGTCAGCCAGCACCGGTTGCACCAGCGCGCAGACGCGCGACTGGAATTGGGGGAGCGCGTCATCGTCGACCAGTCGGCTCACTCCGCGCAGCGCAATGACGACTGCCTGCCACACGGCATGTTCGCGCTCGTCGACGAAGCCGTCGAGGAATTGCAGGAGGTCGACGGCTGACATCGTCCCCGCCACCGTGGCCGCCCACGCGTCGTCGACGAGGCTGTACCGCTCGAGGGTGTTCATCTCTCCGAGCGCACTCGTGAGACGGTCCCGCAGCGCGCCGTCGTAAGCAACCCGGAAGTATCCGTGGCCCCCGGCATTGACCACCACCGGTGCGTCGGGATCGGCGAGTGGGATCGCCGTGTGCGCCGAGTCGAGGAGCACGGTGGTCGTGACGCCGCCATTGCGCACGTGGATCGGGACGACCCACAGTTGCTCGGTGGCATCGGCGGTATCACCAGCGTGATCGCCGAGCCGAAATCGTTGCTGGCGTAACTCGACGCTTCGGCTGTCGGGCGTGAGCGCCGCACTGATCAGTGGGAAGCCGGGCTGCCAGATCCAGGAGTCCATGATTCGCCGCACGGGTTCACCTGACGTCGACTCGATGGCGTCCCACAGGTCGTTCGTCTCGGTGTTCCTGTACGAGTGCAGCCGGAGGTAGTGACTGACGCCCTCGCGGAATCGGTCGGCACCGAGGTACTGCTCGAGCATGCGGAGGAGCGCGCCACCCTTCTGGTAAGTGAGGACATCGAACATGCCCTCGCAGTCGGCGGGTGAGCGCACCTCGAACTCGACGGAGCGGGTGCTTTCGAGCGCGTCGACGTCGAAGGCGACGCTGCGCTCGACACCGAAGCTGGTCCACCGCTCCCAATCGGGGCGGTAGGCCTCGCACGCCGCGACTTCCATGAACGTGGCGAACGCCTCGTTCAGCCAGATGCCGTTCCACCATCGCATCGTGACCAGGTCGCCGAACCACATGTGGGCGAGTTCGTGGGCGACGACGTCGGCAACCAACTGCTGTTCGTTCTGCGTGCTCGTTGTCGGGTCGACGAGCAGCAGGCTTTCGCGGAAGGTGATGCAGCCCAGGTTCTCCATGGCGCCTGCTGCGAAGTCAGGGAGCGCGGCGAGGTCGACCTTGTCACCGGGGTACGCAATGCCGTAGTACTCCTCGAACCAGCGGAGGCAGAACGTGCCGACGTCGATGCCGAACTCGGTCAGATGGCCCTTGCCCGGCACGTGCACGAGGCGGAGCGGCGAACCGTTGACGTCGACGGCGTCGGTCATGGCGAGTCGGCCGACGACGAAGGCCACCAGGTAGGTGCTCATCATCATCGTGTCGGCGAACCGGATGACGGTCCGGGCGTTTCCGTCGGCATCGGTTGCGGTGGTGCGGTCGACTTCGGGTCCGTTGGAAATCGCATCGAGGCCTGCGGCGATGTCGAGCGTGATGCCGAAGACGGCTTTGAACTCGGGCTCGTCCCAGCAGGGGAACGCCCGCCGACAATCGGTGGCCTGCATCTGGGTGGTGGCGATGACCTGCTCGACACCGTCGGCGTCGACGTACGTGCTGCGATAGAACCCGCGCAGCCTGTCGTTCAAGACGCCGGTGAAGTGGATGGTGAGGGTGGCCGGGCCGACGGGCAACCCGCCGGTGTGGACCGTCACCCGTTCGGTCTCGTCGTCGAGATCGAACGTCGCGGGAGTGCCGCTGACCACACACGAATCGATGGCGAGTTCGGCCGCGTTGAGGACGAGCACATCGGTGGGCACGGCCACCTCGAGTTGGACGGTAACAACGCCGGCGAAGCGCGCATCGGCGAGCTCCGGGGTGAGTCGCACGTCGTATCGCGTCGGCCGCACGCCGGCGGGGAGTCGATACGGGTCGGGGTCGCCGACCGATGGAACCACGCCTGGTTCGGATGAGGCTGTCATGCCGGGATGGTACCGGCGCTAGCGTGAACGACCGTGTCTGCAACGACTCCGTCAATCGCCGCCGGTTCTCGCGCCTCGAAGCCGGCGCAGTTCGCCGTCGTCGGAATCGGCAACGCCCTCGTCGACGTGATCGCCCACGCCGCGGAAGACTTCCTCTTCGAGCACGGTCTGAACAAAGGGTCGATGACGTTGATCGAAACCGAGCGTGCGGTCGAGTTGTACGCCGCGCTCGGCACGGCAGTCGAGATGAGCGGCGGATCGGCGGCGAACACGATGGTCGGTGTGGCGAGCCTCGGTGGTTCGGCGTGCTACATCGGCAAGGTGAACCACGACGACCTCGGCGACGTCTTCGGCCACGACATGCGCGCCGTGGGCGTGCCGTTCCGGGGAGGTGGGGTCGATCACGGCACGCCGACCGGACGGTGCATCATCGTGGTGACGCCCGACGCCGAACGCACGATGAACACCTACCTCGGCGTCTCGAGTTCGCTCGATACCTCCGACCTCGACCTCGACGCGATCGCAGCGGGGGAGGTGCTCTACATGGAGGGCTATCTGTTCGATCGCGACGACGCCAAAGCGGCGTTTCGGCATGCCGCTGACGTCGCTCACGCCAACGGCCGTCGTGTCTCGCTGACACTGTCGGATTCGTTCTGCGTCGATCGTCATCGCGCTGACTTCCGTCTGTTGCTGCAAGAGCACGTCGACATTCTCTTCGGCAATGCCGACGAACTTTGCTCGCTCTACGAAGTCGACGATCTCGACGTCGCGTTGCAACTCGTCAGCACCGAGTGTCACCTCGCTGCCATCACCACCGGCGCCGAGGGTTGCGTCATCGTCACCCCCGACGAGCAACTCAGGGTGGCCGCCAAACCGGTCGAGCGCGTGCTCGACACCACCGGCGCAGGCGACCTCTTCGCCGCCGGGTTCCTGTTCGGCCTCACATCGGGTCGCTCGCTCGTCGAGTGCGGTGAAATCGGATCGATCGCGGCGGCAGAAGTCATCTCCCACGTCGGACCGCGGCCGCTCGTCGAGCTGCGTACTCTGTTGCCTGATGGCTGAGGAATCTGCTTCCCCTCTGATCGACGCCGCTCGTCGCTGGCTGGCGGCCGAACCCGATGACGACATGCGCGTCGAACTCGCCGCGTTGATCGACGCCGCCGAACGAGGCGAGGTCGACGAACTGGCCGAGCGGTTTGCCGGGCGGCTCCAGTTCGGCACCGCCGGCTTGCGCGCCGCAGTGGCCGCCGGCCCGATGCGGATGAACCGTCTCGTCGTGCGCCAGGCGGCCGCCGGGCTCGGGCAGTGGTTGCTCGATACGGTCGAGGGCGCCGCGGATCGCGGCGTCGTCATCGCGCGTGATGCGCGACGCAAGAGTGACGTGTTCGCCCTCGACACGGCACGCGTGCTCGCGGCGATGGGCATCAGGTCGATGCTGCACCCGGGCACGCAACCCACCCCGGTGTTGGCATGGTCGATCACGGGTCTCGATGCCGCCGCCGGCGTCGTCGTCACTGCCTCGCACAACCCCCCGGCAGACAACGGCTACAAGGTGTTTCTCGCCAGCGGATCGCAGATCGTGACTCCCGTCGACACCGAGATCGCCGAACGCATCGGCCGATTCGATCCGCTCGACGTGCCGATCGCCGCTGAGGACCATGATCTGATCTCGTGGCTCGACACGTCGTGGAGCGATGCCTACGTTGCCGACGCACCGCGGGTGCGGCTGCGCCCCGAGGTGCCCGGCGTGCGCGTCGCCTACACGGCGATGCACGGGGTGGGTGGCGACACCATCGCCCGGGCGTTCATTGCATCGGGCTTCGACGCCCCGGTCGTGGTCGAGCAACAGCAGCAACCGGACGGCACGTTCCCGACCGTGTCGTTCCCGAACCCCGAAGAGCCGGGAGCGATGGACCTCCTCCTGGCCGTCGCCGCCGAACACGAGGCCGTCATCGCCCTGGCCAACGACCCCGACGCCGATCGACTCGGTGCGGCGATCCCCGATACGACGAACGGTGCCGACGGATCGGCCTGGCGCAAGCTGAGCGGAGACGAGATCGGTTGGCTGTTCGCCGACCACATCTTGCGCCATACCGATGGTGACGACCGCCTCGTCGTCACCACGCTGGTGTCGTCATCCCTGCTCGCCCGAATGGCCGAGACCCACGGCGTGCACAGCGAGGAGACCTTCACCGGGTTCAAGTGGATCGGTCGAATCGCAACCGAACGCGCGGCCGTCGGCCAGCGCTTCGTGTTCGGCTACGAGCAGGCGCTGGGCTATCTGGTGACGGACCGCCCGCTCGACAAGGACGGCATCACCGCCGCGGTACTGATGGCTGAGGTCGCCGCCGTGGCCACGTCCGACGGTGTCACGATCCAGGATCGCCTCGACGCGATCGCCGACGAGTACGGGAATTACATCACCTCCGAGTTGTCGGTGCGGATGGCGCCCGCGGACGGTGCCACATGGGTGCAGTCGATCGAGGCGACGCCGCCGACACAGATCGGTGGCATCGCGGTGGAGGCGGTGTCGTCGTATCCCGAAGCCAATCTGGTTCGTCTCGTGCTCACTGGTGGCATCCGCCTCCAGATCCGCCCGAGTGGCACCGAACCGAAGGTCAAGCTCTACGGCGAGGCCGTCGACATCGACCTCGCCGAACTCGACCGACTCCTCGCCGCCCTCGCCGGGTAGCGCCGGTCGTTGTGCCAGGCAACACGTGACCGGTCAGGCCGGCGTACCGAACTGGCGGTCGCCGGCGTCGCCGAGGCCTGGCACGATGTAGGCATCGTCGTTGAGACGTTCGTCGACGACTGCGCAGAACAACGTGACGTCGATGCCGCACGCCTCGACCGCCGCGATTCCTTCTGGCGCGGCCAATGCCACGACGACGGTCAGGGGCTGCGGCGCGCCCCGTTCGATCAACAGTTGCAGCGTGTGGATGAGCGATCCGCCGGTGGCGAGCATCGGATCGACGACGATGACCGGGCGGTTTCCGATGTTCTCGGGCAGCTTGTTGACATACGGCTCGGGTTCGTGTGTCTCCTCGTTGCGGGCGATGCCGATGAAGCCGATGTCGGCGTCGGGCAGCAACTCCTGCGCCGGGCGGAGAAACCCGAGCCCTGCGCGCAGGATCGGAACGATCACCGGCTGCACGGCGATGCGGTCCGCCGAGGCCGTCGTGAGCGGAGTCTCCACGGTGCCGGGCACGGTGGGGAGCGTCTGGGTCGCCTCGGCGATCAACAGCGTGCCGATCCGCTCCAAGTTCTGGCGAAACAGCGCGTTCGGCGTGTTGACGTCACGAATACGGGCGAGCGCATCGAGGACGAGCGGGTGGTCGACGATGACGGTTTCGACGGACATGGCGACAACTGTAGGCCGCCCAGACCCTTGGTTCCCCGAGCCGCAGTCGCAGCGGCGGGTCAGCGTCCGAGGTCGGATTCGGACTTCAGGACCGAGTAGCGCGGCTTGATGATGCCGTTGATGATCTTCAGCCGTTCGGGAAATGGGGCGAAGGCCGATTTCATCGCATTGACCGTGAGCCACTGCATGTCGTCGAGGCCCCATCCGAACGCCTTGTGCAGTTCGACCATCTCGTTGGTCATCGACGTGGCGCTCATCAACCGGTTGTCGGTGTTGACCGTGACGCGGAATTGGAGACGCCGCAGCATGCCGATCGGGTGCTCGGCGATCGACGCGCAGACGCCGGTGTTGACGTTCGAGGTCGGGCACACTTCGAGACAAATCCGCCGGTCGCGGATGAAGCTGGCCAACCGTCCGAGGGTCGCGTTGCCCACATCGTCGACGGTGATGTCGTCGACGAGCCGCACGCCGTGGCCGAGACGCTCGGCGCCACAGAACTGCACGGCCTCCCAGATCGACGGAAGCCCGAACGCCTCGCCGGCGTGAATGGTCGCGTGAAAATTCTCGCGGTTGATCAACTGGAACGCGTCGAGATGGCGGGTGGGAGGAAAGCCCGCCTCGGGGCCGGCGATGTCGAAGCCCACGACTCCTTGGTCTCGGAATCTCACCGCCAGTTCAGCGATTTCGACGCTGCGGGCCGCTTGGCGCATGGCATCGAGGATGGCGTAGATCGTCAGGTCGGTACCGGCCGCGCCTCGTTCGAATCCGGCGAGCACGGCGGCGACCACCTCGTCGAGCGTCAAACCCTGCTCGAGATGCAGCTCAGGAGCGAAGCGCACCTCGGCATACACCACGTTGTCGGCCGCGAGGTCTTGGGCGCACTCGTATGCGACCCGCTCGATGGCGTCGGGCTGCTGCATCACGGCGCCGGTGTGCGCAAAGGTTTCGAGGTAGAGCACGAGGTCGTTGCGCTTCGCTCCCTTGTTGAACCATTCACCGAGTTCGTCCACGTCGGTGGTCGGCAGCCCGTCGTAGCCGTACTCGCTGGCCAACTCGATCACCGTCGACGGACGCAGCCCGCCATCGAGGTGGTCGTGCAGGAGCACCTTCGGAGCTTTCGCGATCAGATCAGCCATCACCATCCGGTCACGCTACCGACAACGCGCCGCCCGCTTCGTGTGAGCACATGGTGCGTCGGACAAAGCGTGTGCTCACACGGAGCTGGGCCGCGTCGTTTCGTGTGAGCGCATCGTGGGTCGGACGGTGCTTGTGCTCACACGGAACGGGGTGCGGCCTCGTGTCGGGTGAGCGGGCGGAGCGGAAAGTCGACGGGGCGCTGGAGCCAGTTCCAGGCGGGGTAGTCGGCGGTGCCGTCGATGCAGTGCAGGCTGTAGGCGTGGCGGCTGATGCCTGATCGGTTGGGGCCGCTCCAGTGGGGGAGCACGCCGTGGAGGACGATCATCGTGCCGGCCGCGACGTCGAGCGGGATGGCGCCGGGAGTGTCCGGGCCGGGCAGCGGCTCGAAGCTCAGGTTTTCCATGATCGTGCCGTCGGCGGCAGCCGGGTCGTCGAGTCGGTTGCGCTTGAACAGTTGGCGCAACGGGCCGCGATGCGTGCCCGGAACCGCCCACAAACAGCCGTTGTCGATGGTGGCGTCTTCGATCGCGAACCAGAACCCAGTCACGGTGAGCGGGTCGGTGAAGAGAAACGTCGCATCCTGGTGCACGCCAACCTCGCCACCGATCCGGGGCTGCTTGAAGATGTACATCGACTGCAGTGCGAGCGGTTCGGACATCCCGATGTCGCGCGCGACGTCGCCCAGACCGGTATCGAAAGCGAAGCTCCGGAACTCGTCGTCCGTGTCGTGCTGGGCATGTCCGATCTTGTTGATCGACAGCTCCTTCGGCTGCGTCAGCTCACCGTCGGCCCCGAATGCATCCTCCTCGAAGAAGCACCAGGTCGAGGCGCCACTCGCCAGGAACTCGCTGTTCGAGACACGCTCCTGCTCGTTGGTCGTGAAGACCGACCGCTGCTCGCTGGGTTCCCATGCTGCGACGATCTCGTTGGCACGAGTTCGGAGGCGGGCGCAGTCGTCGAGCGAGACGAAGTCGGGCAGTACCAGGAAACCGTCAGCGTCGTACCGGGCAATCTGTTCGGCGGTCAGCACACGGTCCACGGTAGCTGGCGCCGTCATCGTGCGACCCGTTCACCTATCGTTGCGACGATGGCCCTGTGGACCTGCCCCGACTGTCGGCGTGATTTCGGCGCTGTCGGCCGCAACCACATGTGCTCTCCGGGACTCACCATCGACGAGTTCGTCGACGCCGCTCCCGACTTCGTGGCTCCCGTCCTGAGCGCAGTCCTCGATCACCTCCGCGCGGTCGATGCAGACGCCGACGGCGACTTGATCATCGACCCGTTGGCAAGGAAGGTGCTGTTCAAGAACGGGCCGACCTTCTGCATCCTCGACGTGAAGTCGAAATGGGTCGCCGTCGGCTTCTCGCTCCGACGTGCATTGCCCAGCGGCCGCCTGTCGCGCAAGACCAGCGACTACGGGGGTCGCCACTACCACGTGGTCAACGTGGTCGATGCCGACGCGATCGACGACGAGTTCCGGGAGTGGCTCACCGAGGCGTATCACCACGGCGTCGGAGGCGGATCTGCAGACGCGCAGCCGAGTCGATATGACCCCATGGTGCCCGACGACGTCGACTTCGAGATCGCTCCGCCCCGATAGTCGCTTGCGGTGATCGAGCGGTCGCCGTTGTGGTGCGGAACCCGAGGCATCGGCCGAATTGTCGCCCGAGATAGCCTGCCGACATGGAACTGACCGTGCTGGGCAACACCGTGCGACATGCGATCGATCACGTCGAAGTGTTTCCCGCCCCTGCGAACATCACCCGTGTCACGTTCACCAACGACGAGCTGAACTCGATGTGCCCCGTTACCGAACAGCCCGACCTGTCCACCGTCGTGATCGAGTACGTGCCGCGGGAGTGGTGCGTCGAGTCGAAGAGTCTCAAGCTCTACCTGTGGGGCTTTCGCGACCGGCCGGTGTTCGCCGAGGCGCTGGCCGCGGAGATCGCCGGGGAAATCATGCTCACGGCCCAACCCGAACGGGTCACGGTGACCCTCACTCAACGTCCCCGTGGTGGCATCGAGGTCAAAGCAGTGAGTGAGCTCGTCGCCTGACGATCATGTCGGGCCTCGCCCGCGACTCGCCGGCTCCTACTGCTCGTCGTACGGTTCGCCGAGCGCGGCAGGAACGTGCGCACCGCGGCCGACACTGGCTACCACGAGCAGCGTGACGAGGAACGGTGCCATCTCGAGGAATTCGCTCGGAATGCCGGTGTTGAGGAAGGCGAACTTCAGAGCCAGCGCATCGGAGAACCCGAAGACCAGCGCGGCGAGCAGCGCCCCGACCGGGTGATGCCGACCCACGAGGACCACCGCCAGCGCGATAAAGCCGCGACCGTTCGTGATGTTTTCGTTGAAGCGACCGACGTCGGCGGTCCACCATGATCCGCCGAATCCGGCGATCGCCCCAGCCATCGTGACGTTGATGTACCGGCGCCGCAGCACGTTGACGCCCAACGTTCCGGCCGCCTTGGGATGTTCGCCGACGGCTCGTGTGCGCAGACCCCACTTCGTCTTGAACAAGGCCCACGCAAGGAAGGCCACGAGCCCGAGCGCGACGAACACGTAGAACGTCTGCTCGAACAGGACCGGCCCGAGAATCGGCAGTCGACTCAGCCCGGGGATCTTCCACTCGGCGATGGTGCCGGTGCCATTGAGGTCGGGGTTGGCCGTCAGCACCCGCGAATCGAGGAACGACGTCAGGCCGAGCACGAAGAAGTTGATCGCGAAGCCGACGATGACCTGATCGACCTTGAACCGGATCGCCAGCCACGCGAGCAGCAGAGCGAGGAGCGCACTGACCACCATGGCTGCGAGGATGCCGACCCAGATGTTCACGGCGGACCCGACCAAGGCCGACGTGAACGCACCAGCGAGGAGCAAGCCCTCGATCGCGATGTTGATGATGCCGGAACGCTCGCACAGGATGCCAGCGAGCGCACCGAGCACGAGCGGGGTGGATGCCTTGAGCGCGTCGTGCAACGTTCCGGTGAGGGAGAACTGACTTCCGGCAGCGGCCCACGCCATCAAGGTGATGATGAAGAGAATTGTGGCGGCGGCGAGCAGTGCGTTCTGTAGTTTCGCCGTGCCGCGGGAGATCTGGATGCCACCCAACGCGGCGAGGCCGACAGCGCAGATCCAGGCGAGCGGGATGCCGGGAACACCGAACGAGGAGTCGCCACCGAGGGTGAAGGTGGACGTTCCCCCGTCACCCCGAACGAACACGAACAATGCCACCGCGGCAGCAAGGAAGTAGCCGATACCAAGATTGCGGGCCCGCTTGCGTTGTTCAGGTGTCTGGCTGAGCGTTGCGAGCATCCCGAGATAGGCGTCGGTTCCCGGGGTGGCCGACTGGGTCACGCTCATGCTCCCCACCCGCCGAAGCTCGGTCCGGCCGCTGCGCTCTCGGCCTTGATGCGGTAGATCGCCTTCATCAGCATCGGTGCGGCGATGAACAGCACGATGAGCGCACGCAGGATGAGGACGAGATCGACCGGAACACCGGTGTCGACCTGCATCTGCTGACCTCCTGCTTGCAGCGCGCCGAACAGAAACGCAGCGAGCACGGTGCCTGTCGGCGTCGATCGACCGAGCAGCGCGACGGCGATCGCGTCGAATCCGATGCTGCCGGCGAAGCCCTGGGTCGCTCGGCCCTGCGTTCCGAGCACCTCGCTCGCGCCGGCCAGACCGGCGAAGGCACCGGCGATGGCGAACGACATCACCATCAGTGTTCCGGGCTTCATGCCGGCGTAGCGCGCTGCGCTGGAGTTCGAGCCCTGTGCTCTGATCTCGAAGCCGAGCGTGGTGCGCTCGAGCAACCACCAGAAGAACAGGGCGGCCGCGATGGCGATGAGGAAACCGATGTGGGCACGAAGCTCGGGTCGATCGAGGAAACCGAAGAGTCGCGGGAGTCGGCCCTCGGGTGCAACCAGCTTGGAGATCGGGTCATTGCGACCCTCTCGACCGAAGGTGTCGGTCTTGAGCATCCAGAGGACCAACGAACCAGCGATGAAGTTGAGCATGATCGTGGCGATCACCTCGTGGACGCCCGATCGCGCCTTGAGGAGGCCCGGAATGATTCCCCACGCCATTCCGAGCACCATGCCGGCGATGACGCCGAGGGGAACCTGGATGATGCCGGGACCGTTCATCGAGAACCCGACGTAGACCGCTCCCATCCCTCCCATCAGCATCTGACCGGTCCCACCGATGTTGAACAGCCCGGCGCGGAACGTGACGGCAACTGCCAAGCCGGCGAGCAGGAGGGGGGTGGTGGCGACGATCGTGTCGCTGAGCGGGCGCCAGCCATTGAAGGCGCCCTGCGGAAGTGCGAGGTAGGCGTCTTTCACGGTCGACAGAATGCCGGCGAAGTCGCCATCGCGGATCTTGTCGATGTCGGACAAGGCGATGACGAAGATGCCGATGACGAGAGCGCTGAGCAGCGCAAGGAGCGGGAGCACGATTGCGTTGGTCGTGTCGATGCGGGCCCAGATTCGGCTCACGAGGCTGTTCGGCGAGGAAGACGGCACGGCAGATGGGTCGGTCATGACGGGTTCTCCAGTTGGGTCGCCGCGGCGCCGGGCGTCGGTTCGACGGGTTGGGACTTGGCGCCAGCCATGTAGAGGCCGACCTCGCTGTGGGTCGTCTCGTTCCGGTCGAGGTTGGCCACGATGCGTCCGCGAAACATCACGATGACCCGATCGGCCAGCGCCATCACTTCGTCGAGTTCGGTCGACACGACGAGGACGGCGGCGCCTTCGTCACGGGCCTTGACGACTTGGGCGTGGATGTATTCGATCGATCCGACATCGACACCACGCGTCGGTTGCGAGGCGATGACGAGCCGCAGGTCGCGGCTGAGCTCGCGGGCCACGATCACCTTCTGTTGGTTGCCGCCGGACAGGGTGCCGGCGGGGGTGTCGATCGACGGTGTGCGCACGTCGTACTGCTCGACGAGTTGCGCGGCGATCTCCCGGGCCTTCGGCCAATCCATCTTGATCCCGCTGCTGTACACGGGGTCGTGATACGTGGTGAGCACCATGTTCTCGGTCACGCTGAACTCGCCGACGAGCCCCGCCCGCTGACGATCTTCGGGGATGTGGGCGACACCAGCGGCGTGCACTTCGCGTGGAGTGGCGTGCGTGATGTCGATGCCCTCGAGCAGGATCGACCCGTCGAGCACGTCGCGGAGCCCGGTGAGTGCTTCGACCAACTCGGTCTGCCCGTTGCCCTGGACACCGGCGACGCCGACGATCTCACCGGCATGGACGTCGAAGCTGACGTGGTCGACCAGCGTGCGACCGGTCGGGTCGGTCACGTGCATGCGGTCGACGTGGAGCACGCTTGCGCCGGGGTGGGCGGGTTGCTTGTCGACTACGAGCTGCACAGGTCGGCCGACCATCATCTCGGCCAACCCGACGTCGTCGATCTCACCCGGATCTGCCTCGCCGACGGTCTTGCCGCGGCGCAAGACGCTGATCCGGTCGGCAATGCGCAGGGCCTCGGTCAGCTTGTGGGTGATGAAGACGATGCCCCGGCCCGACGCTTTCAGCGATTCGACGATCTTGAAGAATTCTTCGATCTCCTGTGGCGTGAGCACCGCGGTCGGCTCGTCGAAGACGACGATCTCGGCATCCCGGAAGAGCACCTTGAGGATCTCGACGCGCTGCTGGATGCCGACGGGGAGATCTTCGATGAGTGCCGCGGGGTCGAGGTGCAGGCCGTACTTGGCCGAGATCTCTGCGACCTGGGCGTTGGCCTTGGCCGTGTCGAGGCGGCCGAAGGCTCCCGTCGGTTCGATCCCGAGGACGACGTTCTCGGCCACGGTGAACACGGGAACGAGCATGAAGTGTTGGTGCACCATGCCGATGCCGGCAGCGATCGCGTCACCCGACGACTCGAAGGTGACGGGTCGACCGTCGATCAGGATCTGGCCCTCGTCGGCGTGATACAGCCCATACAAGATGTTCATCAACGTGGACTTGCCGGCGCCGTTCTCGCCGACGAGGGCGAGCACCTCACCGGTGCGGATCGTCAGATTGACGTCGTCGTTCGCGACAACACCGGGGAACCGTTTGGTGATGCCGCGCAGTTCCAGTTCCATCGGCCGCGACGATAGTCGTTCGCGCGAAGGCGACGAAAACGACGAACGGGGAGCCCGCTGGGCTCCCCGTTCGCTCGAATGCTCAGCTGAAGATCAGCCGAGTACCAGGTGGTGTCGGATCAGCTGACGGTGACGTTGCCGGCGATGATCTCGGCCTTGAGGGCTTCGATCTCGTCCTTCAGTTCCTGGGGAACGTCGGCATCCTGCTCGTGGTACGGCGCCAGGCCGACGCCGTTGTTCTCGAGCGTGCCGAGGTAGGCCCCACCGTTCTCGCCGTTCACGACGACCTGCTCGGCAGCCGCGAAGACCGCTTCGTCGATCTTCTTGAGCACGGAGGTCAGGTAGACGCCGGCCTCGTTCGGGTTGCTCTCGACGAGGTCGTTGTCGACACCGATGATGCGGATGCCTTCGTTCTCAGCGGCGTATGCCGACGAGCCGAGGCCCACCGGACCGGCGACCGGGAAGATGATGTCGGCGCCTTCGTCGGCGAAGCTCGCCGCGAGGGCCTTGCCGTCATCGAGGTTCTCGAAGTTGCCGGCGAACGAGCCATCCTGTGCAGCGACGTCCCAGCCGAGCACTTCGACTTCGGTGCCCTTCTGCTCGTTGTAGTACGCCACGCCATTGGCGAAGCCGTCCATGAACACCGTCACCGGCGGGATGTTGATGCCGCCGTAGGTGGCGACCTTGCCGGTTTCGGTCATGCCTGCTGCGAGGTAGCCCGCGAGGAACGACGGCTCAGCGGTGTTGAAGTTGAGCGTCAACACGTTCGCGATCGGTTCTTCGTAGCCGAAGTCGATGATGGCGAATTGCTGATCGGGGTTGGCGGCTGCGGCGGCTGCTGTGGCATCGCCCAGGAGGAAGCCGACCGTGACGATGAGCGAGCAGTCCTTCTCGACGAAGCTCTGGATGTTGGTCTCGTAGTCGGCGTCGGACGCAGACTCGAGCACTTCGGCGGTGAGGCCGAGTTCGGCTGCGGCGCGCTCGGCGCCTTCGAAGGCGATCTGGTTGAAGCCCTTGTCGTCGACGCCGCCGACGTCGGTGACTTCACACACCGTGCCGCCTTCGCCTTCGACGGGCGCACCGGTTTCGGTCGGTACTTCGGTTTCGGCCGGAGCCGTGCTGTCGCCTGTGGCCGGTGCGTCGGTCGTGGTGGTTTCCGCGTCGTCGGAGCCGCATGCGGCGAGCCCGAGGGCACCCACCATGGCGATTCCGAGCAGTGTCTTGCTCTTGATCATGTTCTCCCCTTGAGAGTTGACTGACGGTGGACCCGTCAGTTGTTCACGTGACTTTCGATGTTACCAAGCGGTAGAGCACGGTGAAACCGTCCCCTGTCACATGCCCGGATGGGTGGGCGCTGGTGACCGGGCATGCACGAGTCGACGGTCGTGTCGGCCGTATCGTGGGTCGTCATGTCAGCACCCCTGCGCCCGCGGCCTCCGGCGGCGAAGATCCTGCTGCGGCGGGCAATGGTGGTGGTCGTGCTGCTGGTCGTCGGATACAGCGCGGTGAAGGCGATGGCGGAGTACTTCGGGGGCGACGACGATGTCGTGGCGAGCACGCTTCCCCCAGCCGGCCAGCCGCCTGCCACCACCGTCGACCCTGCCGGCGCTGGCCTCGCCGGCGCCGACCTGGCGACCACCGAACCGGCGACCACGGAACCGGCCGACACCGAACCGGCGAACACCGGGCCGCCGGGTCCCGACAACAAGGCCAAGGTGTACATCGTCGGCGACAGCGACGCCGGAACGTTCGGGCCGTACCTGCAGGAGCTGGTCGATGGAACCGCCGTCGCCGTGACCGAGCTGAACTACAAGGTCTCGTCCGGGCTCGCTCGACCTGACTTCTACGACTGGCCCGCCGAACTCGCCGCAGCGCTCCCGAAGGTTGATCCCGACATCGTCGTCGCCACGTTCGGCGGCAACGATTCCCAAGGCCTGGCGGCGTTCCAGGACGAACTCGAATTCGTGGTGGGCGATCCTCTCGACAACGAAGCCGAGTGGTCAGCGGAGTACACCGCCCGCGTCGGCGCGGTGATGGACCTCCTGCTCGAGGACGGCCGCACGGTCATCTGGGTGGGGATTCCCAATGATGACAACCCCGACGTCACGGCGAAACTGGCGATTCAGGACCGTGCCGCCAAGGCCGCCGCAGCATCGCGGCCGAGCGTGATCTTCATCGACACCTGGGCCCGATTCTCTGGCAGAGACGGCAACTGGGCCGAGTTCGTCATCGACCCTCGTGACGGAGAAGGCAAAGACGTACGAGCCGAGGACGGGTTCCACCTCAATACCAACGGCGCCGAGATCCTTGCGCTCGACATCGCTCAAGCAATTCGCGACGACTTGCGCACTCGCGGCGCAAGTATCTGATCGTTCCCGACCCCGCTACTCAGCTATTGCTGCTGTTGGCCGCGAGCTTGGATCTGCTGGCGGCGAGCTTCGACTTTGTCGGGTGTGAACTGAGTTCGCAACCAGGCGCGGCCGTCGCGGGCCTCGGTCTCCCAGTCGTCGTCGTGCGTGGCGATTGCGTCGTACGTCGCACGGATCTGGCGGACGCCGTTCGACTCGTTGCCGCAGATGTCGCGCGCAATGCTGCGCGTGAACGACAGGAGTTCGTCGTGGGCGACGACGTGGTTCACGAGGCCGCACGCGAGCGCCTCGTCCGCGCGCATGAAGTTGCCGGTGAAACTCATCTCGCGAGCGCGGCGGACCCCGATCGCCTGCGGGAGCAAGACGGTCAGACCCCAACCGGGCATCACGCCGACCCGGCTGTGGGTGTCGCCGAACTGGGCCCGCTCGCTGGCGATCAAGAAGTCGCAGTTGAGTGCGATCTCGAAACCTCCCGTGACGGCCACACCGTTGATTGCCCCGATGATCGGCTTGGTCAGCCGCGGGAAGGGTCCCCGGTCGCGGCTCGACCCGCCGCCGCCGAGATTGCCGCCGCTCGACCCCAATTCCTTCAAGTCGAGCCCGGCACAGAACGCCGGGTCGGTGCCCGTCAGGATGATGACGTCGACGCCGTCGTCGCGCTCCGCGTCCGCCAGCCGCTCGGGAAGCAGTCGGAGCATCTCACTCGACAGCGCATTGCGCGCCTCAGGACGATTGAGCGTGATGGTCGCGATTCGCTCGTCCACCGCAGACAGAATCGGGTCAGCATCCATCGGAGCAGTGTCGCATCACGAACACAACTGATCGACATCGGACAGCTTGTCGCGTCGGGGCCAGGCACCAACGCGACAGATTTGTCGCGAAATGACCTGGCCCCGCCGCGACAGATTTGTCGCGAAGTGACCTGGCCCCGACGCACGCTTCAGTCGTCTGGGTCGGGGAGAAACTCGAGGTCGAGGTCTCCCAGCTTGACGAGCGTTGCGGCGATCCAGCCTCCGAGGGCGCCGAAATGCTCGTCGAGCAACGAGTTCGTGCCGTCGGCAACCGTGGCCTCGGCCAACTCGTACAGCCCCTCGTAGGTGATCTCGACCGCGTGCTCCGAGCGCGGTTCACCGATCAGCGGCGGATCATCCGACGGGTCGGGATACGCGACCTCGGCGGTCAGCCCGGCACGTTCGAGCCGGTCGTCGCCGACGAGCGGGCTCACCTCGGGCACGATCGCGTAGATCAGTTCCGGGTCGGCAGGGCCGGTGAGTTGCTGCACGCGCAGGACGATCTCGATCTCGATCGCCGGCCGCTGTTCGAGCACTTCTTCGAGATACCAGTGGCGGTAGGCAGCCTGGCTCCATGCCGGCCAGTCGAAGGAGATGTGGGCCACGACCCGCGGCGGCTCGCCTTCCCCGGGCAGCCCATAGCTGGTCTCCCAGGTGAGATCGCCCGACAGCACGTCGGACTGGAAGTGTTCCTCGAACGCCTGACGCTCGAGGAACGCCGACTCGAACGCGTCGCGCAACGCACTGATTGCATCGGTGAAGACGTGGTCGAGCATGCGGGGAGGAGGTTAGGCCGCCGCGGGCAATGAATCGGACGAGTTCCCGATCGGTCCGGGTTGCATCGCCCGATGACATGACGAGATGGCATGATCCTGTGATGTCTCTCGTACTCACCGACATCGCCGACGGCGTCGCGACCCTGACCCTCAACAACCCCGACGAACGCAACACGATGACGCACCCGATGGTGCAAGAGATCGTCGCGGCGATGGACGCCATCGAGGCTGACGAGAACGTCGGTGCCATCGTCGTCACCGGTACACCGCCGGCATTTTGCGCCGGTGCCAATCTCGGCAACCTCGCCGAGGCGACCGGGGACAGCCTCGGTGTGATCTACGAGGGCTTCCTCCGCATCGCACGATCACCGCTCCCCACCCTGGCCGCCGTGAATGGTGCGGCCGTCGGTGCCGGGATGAACCTCGCCCTTGGTTGCGACGTTCGCATCGTGAGCGACAGCGCGAAGCTCGACACCCGCTTCCTGCAACTGGGCATCCACCCCGGCGGCGGCCACACCTGGATGTTCCGCCGGATCGCCGGACCGCAGGCGGCAATGGCTGCGGTGATCTTCGGACAGGTCCTCGACGGCAAGGAGGCCGAGCGCGTCGGCCTCGCGTACAAGTCGGTGCCGGGTGCTGATCTCCTCGAGTTCGCGCACGATTTCGCCGCTCGGGCAGCGTCGGCGCCCCGTCAATTGTCGATCGAAACCAAGCAGACGATCCTCGACATGGCCGACATCGACAACCACCCCGATGCCGTCGCCCGCGAACTGCGGCCGCAACTCTGGAGCACGAAGCAACCGTGGTTCGCCGAGCGCCTCGCCGCCCTCCAGTCGCGGATCTCCAAGCGCTGATTTCAGATCCGCGCCCGCTGCAGCAGGAGCTCAGATCAGGGGGTGCGACGTCTCGACAGGGTCGCGATCGCCGACGCCGCTCGGGCATAGTCGGCGTCGTCATCGGTCCAGTCGGGGTCGAACGCGACGTCATCGAGCAGGCGCGCCACGTCGAAGGCGCATGGGTCGTCGACGGTGGCCGCCCGCTGCGGGTTGGTGATCGCCGCCGGGTCGGCGAGCGCAACAAACCGATCTTGCAACACGCCCCACCGGCCACGTCGACGACGACGAACCAGGTCGGCGACCGCCCGGATCGTGCCGAGCGCGGCGATGCCGAAGGCGACGAGCAGCCCGACTTCCACCGGGCGCGAGGCCGCACCGGAGATCGCGGCGCTCAGCAGATCGCCACCCACCGTGCCCGTCGCTGCTTCGCCGGAGAGCGGAACGCTTGCGGTCGGATCGAAGGCCTGCCATCCCGACCCGGGGAACCAGACCTCGACCCAGGCGTGCGCATCGCTCGCCCTGACCTCGAACACCCCCGACACCTTGTCGCGAACGCCCGGGATGTAACCGGTGGCCACACGGGTGGGGACGCCCTGGGTCCGGAGCATGATCGCCAGGCTCGAGGCGATCTGCTCGCAGAACCCCCGCTGCGAAACGAACAGGAAGTCGTCGACCGCATCGGCGCCTGCGGCCGGAATCGGGGCATCGAGGTCGTATCCCGTGTTGAGGGCCAGCCAGTTCTGGTAGGCGAGAATCGTGTCGTACGTCGACGCTCGTCGCAAGCTGTTCGCGAGGTCGATCGTGCGTTGGGTCGTCGAATCCGGCACGTCGAGGTACGGGTCGATCCGCGCACGGACCGGGCCGTCGACTGTCGCAAAGATCTGCCCGACGTCACCCTCGGAACGCAGCGACTCCGATGTGACCTGGACGCGCTGGGACACCACGGTGTAGACCGAGCCCGCCGTGAGTGTGACGTCGGATCGCAGCGCGCCGTCGGGGCGGGTGTACACCCCACCGTCGAAGGTGACGATGTCGGGTCGGGCGGCCGCGAACACGACGTTCGGGAGGTCGGCTTCGATGTAGTACGTCTGGACGAGATTTTCGACGGCGACGCCCGGCTGCGGTAGGTCTCCGAGCGTTGCGGGAACAGCGATCTCGGGGCCGTTGCGACGCACTCCGTTGTCGTCGTCGACGATCCACAGCCGTCCGTCGAAGGTGGAGAACGTCTGGCCGCGCCAGAAGGCGGGTTGTGGGGCGCGTACCCGCATCACGATTTCATCACCGAGGTCACCGCGCACCGACGTGTCCATCGTCTCGGTGAAGCCGGGGTACCCACCGGCTTGCCCGAGCGCACCGCGCGTTCCATCGCTCGGTGCAGGAGGGCCGCCGCTCGGACCGGCGAGGCCACCTGCGGGAGGTGCCGCGGGAGCATCGTTCGACAGCGCCGGGAGACCGAGGCGCGCCGGGCCGTCTGGCACGGGGACGATCGACAGCACTGCGAGTGTTGCCGCGGCGGCGAGGCCGGCGGCTCCGAGTGGCCGCGCCACACGCGAAGCGCGGCGAGAAGCCCGAGGTCGGGGTTGGTTGTGGCGGGTCGTCGCACGGACAGCGGCCACGACGATCACACCCCAGGCGGCCAGCCACCAGCCGACTCGATCATCGATCCGCAGCCCAGTCGCATAGGCAACGATCACTCCACCAATCGCCTGATGGACTCGCAGCGTTCGCCGATCGACGACTTCGAAACCGTGAATCACGAGCAGCAACATCAACAGGTCGGGCATCGGGCCACGCAGCGCTTCGAGGAGTCCGCCCACACCCCCGACCGTCGATGCGATGTAGCCCAGCGCGCCGAGTGTTGCTGTACCGATCAGGGCCCGCAGCCAACGCGGCTTTCCGTCGTGGCTGGTTGCCCGGAGCGACGTCAATGTGCCCAGCAGCAGTCCGCCGGCGCCGAGGGCGACGGTGCCGAGCGGTGCGCCCAGTGCCCCGACGAGCATGCCGAGCGCGACGAGCGAGCAGGCTGCGGTCAACCAGCGACTCGCGTGGCCGACGCCGGCGAATGTGTCGACCCTGGCGCGACAGTGCAGTGTTCGGCTGTGCCAGCGTGGGGGAGTTGACATCTTCGAGTCCCGGTCGCCAATCGAGGCCGCTCCCCACCGCCTGGCATCGTCGGCACCGGTGACGGCGATCTCCGGGATGTCGTCGATGTTCGAGCGCAGGGCGCCTGGCACGACGCGCCGCACCGCGACCTGATGTCCGAGTCGGAGGCCGTCGAGCAGGGTGAACGTGAAGCGCGCGGCGGCCTCGCCGTCGAGCGACGCACTGGGCAGGTCGACGATCCAACGTCGATCGAGCGACGTCTGCCGATCGTGGACGATGAGCGCGCCGGCGCGCAGCGTGGACGGCCAATGCACTGCGCTGTCGCCGTCACCATCGCGCCACGTGCGGATGCCGTCTACTTCACCGTGCTTCGGGCCGTGTTCGGTCACGACGACGCCGTCGACGTTCGACACCGCACTGTCGAAGACGTCGGCGGGTCCCCGCGGGATCGGAGCAACCCAGACCGACGCGATCTCGACTCGGTCGGTTCGACGCATCCACACGGTGCCCGCTGCACCGGACGTCGCGATCTCGATCCGCAACGCCGTGACCACCCCGGGCTCGGCGAACGAGACCTCGAGGTGCGTCCTGCCGCTGTCGTCGAACGCATCGAAATGGACCGTGGCAAGTTCATCTCGACCGTCGAACAGACGGATGACGCCATCTCGATGAAGATCAGCGCCACCGACGCGCAGTACCACTGCGGTCGGGGTGTCGACCGAGGTCAACGGGCTGATGCTCAACTCGGTGACCGATGTCCTCGCCGTGCTGCGCCACGCGCTCACGATGGCGGCGACGAATGCAACGAACGTTGCGGCCAGCACGAGGAGCACCGCGGCGGCTCCGGTCAATCGGGCAATCGCGGCACCCGTGAGCCAGGCCCCGACGTAGGCCATCGCCCCGGTCGCAGTGCCGGCGAGCCGGATGCGGCCGCGCCCGCCGGTCACGCTGTCGGCGCCGTGACGCCAGCCAGACAGTCGGCGACGAGCGAACGGCCGAGATCGATCGAGTGATGCGCGTCGACGGTGATCACGCGGTGGGCCAACGCGGCGACGGCGAACCTGGCGATGTCGTCGGCGATCACGTAGCTCCGACCGAGCATCACGGCGCGGGCGCGGGCGAGGCCGAGGAGTGCCAGCCCGCCGCGCGTGGATGCGCCGAGCCGAATCGCCGGGTGGTTGCGCGTGGCCGTCAAGATCTCGACCACGTATGACGCGAGCGAATCGGCCACGTGGACCTGATCGACGACGCGCCGCAGTTCGACGATGTCGTCGAGGCTGGCCACGGGGCCCAACCCGGCGAGCAGCGAGCGACCCTGTCGACCTGCCAGGACCTCGACTTCCGACTCGATCGTCGCCCGTCCTGGCGTCACCACCGCAGCGAAGCGATCAAGCGAACCTTCGCCGAGCGCGTACGTACCGGCGATGTCGATCGGATTCTGTGTTGCGACCAGCAGGAAGGGGTTGGGGAGGTGATGGCTGACGCCGTCCACCGAGACGGTTCCCTCTTCGGCGAACTCGAGGAGCGCGGACTGGGTCCGTGGTGTCGTGCGGTTGAGTTCGTCGAAGACGACGACGTTCGCAAAGACGGGTCCGGGTCGGAACGACATCGTGATGGCGGCCGGATTCGTCGAATCGCCGTTCGGTACCATGGATCCGGTCACGTCGCCGGGGAGGAGGTCGGACGTGCCCTGGATGCGGTGAAAGGATCCGCCGACCGACGCGGCGAGCACTTGGGCGAGCAGCGTCTTGCCGACGCCCGGAATGTCCTCGATCAGCAGGTGGCCGCCCGAGATCAACGTCGCAATGGCGGTGTCGACCACGTCGGACTTACCGGCGATGACGGTGTTCGCCGCTGCAGCGAGACGACTGGTGATCGACGCGGCGTCCGCCAGGGAGAGCGACATCGATCGGGCCACCACGGCGGGCTGGACGGCGGGCGGCAGGACGGCGGGCGGCAGGACGGCGGGCGGCAGGACGGCGGCAGGCTGAAGGGTCACGTGGCTGTATCGGTCGCCCACGTGTCGTGCTTGATCATCGGTCGACCCGAAACCGCGGATGATTCTCGTTTGTTCATCATTGAGATCCTCAGCGTGTTTGTGCTCGACGTTCGGTGTTCATGTGTGATTCGCGCACAACCGTTACACGGATTCGTGTTGCCCATGCCTCACCTGAGCTACGGTGACAAGTGCAAGCAACCGAAACCATCGCGGCATGGCCGCAAAGTAGGAGGTAGCCAATGAGCCAACGCAACCGGGATCTTGACATTCCGCTGCAGGTGAAGCAGGAGGTTCGAGCCCACGCTCATTCAGAGCGGCATCGAATCCACGTTGAACTGCAGTCAGCTGCGAAGGACATTTCCGGCGGAATCGATCCCGCCGACGTGCACGAGCCTGGGGCTGCTTGGAAGCCGATGCATCATCACGATGCCGAGGTCGCCAAGAGCAAGCTGGCCAAGCGCTCGCGCACGCAGCGGCATTGGAAGACCAAGATGTGGAAGCGGCGGACCAACCTGCGTCGCGAACGGGCCGAAGCGCTGGAAGAAGCTCGGCGCAACGCCGGTTTCGTCACCTACTGACGCACGGACGTTCTCTCGAGCGCGACGAGTTGATCACTGCACCCACGTGGTGATCAACTCGTCGTGTCGCTCGTTCCATTCCTCGGCAGTCATGGCATAGCGAATGTGGTCTTCCCACACGCCATTGATTTCGAGGTATCGCTGAGCGGTTCCTTCATCCCGGATGCCGATTTTTTCCATCACACGACGGCTGTTCGTGTTCCGCGGAACGATGCAAATCTCGACCCGATGGAGCCCCAGATGCTCGAAGGCGAATTGCATCAAAACAGTGACGCCTTCGGCAACGTAGGCGCGGCCGGCATGACGCCGGTCGATCCAGTATCCGATCGTTCCCGATTGCATGGCACCTCGGATGACGTTGTTCAGGTTGACTTCGCCGGCCAGGTGCTGATCGACGAAGAGGCCGAACTGGTATGCGACGCCGTTGGCCCGGTCGCGATCGCGTTGCGCACAGCGGGTCGTGAATGTGGCTCGATCCGTTGTCGGGTCCGGCAACGCCGCTTGTCGCATTGGCTCCCACACCGTGAGCCACGCAGCATTGGTGGTCCGCACCTCACTCCACGGAACAAAGTCCGATGCGGCGAGCGGGCGCATCATGATGCGTTGGCCGTACAGCCGCATGGGCGTGATCGAGCGCGAAGGATGCCTCAGTGCCATTGCCCGGTCCGTCGTGTGATGTGTGGAGTCTTGTTCACTGTCCGCCTGCGTCGATGGCGATGTCGCCGAGGTCCAATCGTCGCATGATCGCCAGGACGATGCACAACGTGGCGATGATCGTGTCGACATGGGCCGGGTCGAGACCTGGGTTGTGGAGTCGATCGCTTCTCGGTTCAGCGACGAGCGTGCGGAACAACTCGTCGGCATCGGCCCGCCGGATGGCGTAGCCGGCCGGGATGGTTGTGCCGCCGATCTCGACGTGTGCCAGGGAACGGGCATGCGTGCCCGTGGCGCGAACTCCTGGCGCCGCCAGCACCATTGGCGCCGCGCCGACGATGTCGTCGAAGTAGTCATGGATGAAGCCCAACGCGTTGGTCAGATCAGCCGGTTGCGGCGGATCGTTGACGAGTTCGCGCTCGTGCAGGCTGACCGGGCCGAGGGGTATCTCCCACGTTCCACCTCCGGTCATCGAGATGGCGACGAGGTGGTCGTGGATCGCAAGTGTCAGGCTGCCCGGCGCTTGCACCGGCGGCTGCAACCCGTCCAAGAGGTCGTGATCGTTGCCGAGGCGAGCGAGGGCCCAACGTCCGACGCTGTCGTCGCCGCCAGCGAGCACGTGGGCAACGTGGGCATGAAGGCACTTCACGCCCTGGCGGGTTCCACCGACACCACCAGACGGGCGCGGTCCCGTGTGGTCGGTGCTGATCGCGGCGTCGCGCTCGGCCGCGTAGGCAGCGTGAGCTGCAGCGATGTCAGCGGGGTCGACGTCGGCTTCGGCGGCCTTGACGCCGCCCGCCGCTTCGAGTCGACTCACGGCACGCACGATGTCGGCACCGACGAGGTAGTACCGCGTCGGCATCGGAGTACCGTCGTCGAGGAACGGGGCGTTGCGCAACACGACCGGATCTCCGGCCGCGTCACGAACGACGACGTCGAACGCGCTCTGCGGCGGACGACCGATCAGTTCTTCGACGCGGGTGCGATCGTCCATCAGCTCCGTCGGCGGCGAAGCAGGAGCAACAGCAACAACAACGCGGCGACCGCCGGCAGGGCGCGCTTGGCGATGGACGAGCCACCCATCTCCATCAGATCGATCGCTTCAGCCGCTGGGCCGTCGATTTTGCGCACGGTCGGCTTTGGTTCCGTCGGCTTTGGTTCCGTCTCGTCCGCCCCGGTGCCCGGTGCTGGCGGAGCAGAATCGGTCGCGTCGTCGATCTTTTGCGCTGCTGCGGCGACGGTGTCGTCGACCCCGTCGGCATCGATCATCTCGTTGAGGTTCTGGGCGAACTGATCGATCAGCTTGGCGCTGACGTCGCCGAGGATCCCTCGTCCGAACTGGGCGATCTTGCCGGTGATGTGGAGATCGGTCGTGACGATCACCTTCGTACTGGTCGGCGACAAGCTCTCGGCAGCTGCCGAGATGTCGGCCGAGGCATTCCCGCGGCCTTTCGTATCGCGGCCCTTGCCGTTCAGCTTGCACGTGTAGTTCGCATCGTCGCGTTCGACGAAGTAGGCGTCGCCGACGAACTCGGTGGCGATGGCGCCGAGCTTGACCTTGACCTTTCCGGTGTAGACCTCGCCGTTGTCGGTCTGGCGGATCTCGGTGAGTTGGGCACCGGGTAGACAGGGCGCGATCCGCTCGACATCGGTGATGATCGGCCAGGCCTCATCGATCGGTCGATTGACAGTGAACTCGTTGATCAATTGCTCTGCCATCGGTGCAGGTCCTCCATGGTGTCGATGTCGGCTGGTGAACCCGTGCACGGTACTTCTACGACGAGCTCGGGACGGCTGCGCATGAGAACTCGTGCGCCTTCGTCGCCACTCGCCGGGAGGAGTCCCCACACCGAGGCGTGGAGTTTGACCGGGTTGCCGCGTCGGCCATCGTACGTTGCCACAGTGATCGGCCCCAACCCGTCGGCCACTCGTCGCCAGGCCAAGGGTTCGATGTAGGGCTGATCGGCGAGCCCGATGACGACTGCGTCGACGCCCATGGCGCCAGCCGCGTCGATGCCGCACCGGACCGAACTCGCCTGCCCCGACTCCCAGTCGGTGTTGTGCAAGATCGACACGAGTGCGTGATCGAGCAAGCGAGACACGTCGGTGTCGGCGCGCAGCATGGCCTCGTCGAGCGCGCCGGTCACCACGAGGACCGGGCCGATGGCGGCGGCGAGGGCGTTGCTCAACGCCGTGGCGAGGAGCGTCGGGCCGGATTCCGTGCGGCGAGCGCGCAATTTGTGGAACTTTTTTTCGAAGCGAGTTCCGGCGCCGGCTGCGAGCAAGACGATGGCTGTCGTCGGGGCCGTCGTGCCTGGTGGCGTTGGCTTTTCGTCGCTCACGACAGCAGTGTGGCACGAATCACACAGGTGTCGTTTATGACGGTTCGATGACAAGAAAGTCTCAAGACGACTTCAGTGTGTCGATTCGATGACGATATGTTATCGATTCGTCACGACGGGTCGCTTTCCAACGTCGGATCCGCTCCACCTGCGGCGCCGCCCCTCAATGACTCTCTGACTCTGCTGCGGACATGACTCTCCTTCCTCCACACATTCGGGCGCGCGCCCTCGGTGCCACCGTTGCGGCGGCGCTCGCCGCTTTCGTCTTCGCTGCTCCCGCATCAGCCCAACAGCCCGAACTACCCGTCAATGCTCTGGCTCCCCAGATCTCGACCGCAGCCGATCGGGCAGTCGAAGCCTTCGACGAGTACATCGAGACCGATGACCTCGCCGATTACCTCGTGTACGCCGAACACCGCAACGCGACCGCCCGGCTCGCCGCCCGCCAACTCGGGTACGACGAGTTCTCCATGATCGATGCGTGGTCCGACGCCGACCTCGATCATCAACGAGCAGTGATCGCCGCGATGACGCAGATCGGGGTGCCGTACCGATCGATGGCGAGCGAAGAAGGTGTCGGGTTCGACTGTTCCGGTCTCACCTCCTATGCCTGGCGTGAGTCGGGCGTCGAGCTGAACCGCATCAGTGGCGACCAAATCCGTGCCGCCGCCGACGTCGAACGGGACGGTGCCGTTGCTGGCGACCTCGTCTACTACCCCGGCCACGTGATGATGTATCTCGGCGTCGGCGACGCCATCGTGCACTCCATCACCGAGGGACGGACCGTCGAAGTCGACACGATCTCGACCCGCCGGGCGTCCAGCGTCGACTTCGGTAATCCGCTCGGCTGACGGGTGCTCTGCTGATCAGTGGATGTCGCCTTCGCCGTCGCGCAGGCTCGGTACGTCACGACCGGTGCGGCGGGCGATGATCTCGGCGCAGATGCTCACCGCTGTCTCTTCAGGTGTTCGTGCCCCGATGTCGAGCCCGATCGGTGACATGAGTCGAGCGCGTTGCTCGTCGGTCAGGCCGACGGCGGCGAGTCGCTCCATGCGCTTGGTATGGGTCGTGCGGCTCCCCATCACGCCGATGTATCCGACGCGCGTGCCGAGCGCGCCCAGGACGGCAGGGACGTCGAACTTGGGGTCGTGGGTGAGGATGCAGACGGCGTCGCGCGGGCCGAGAGTGTCACCGAGTTCGTCGAAGACCGGTGTCGGCCACGTGACGCGCACCTCGTCGGCCATCGGGAAGCGTCGGCGCGTCGCGAACACCTCTCGGGCATCACACACCGTGACGCGGTAGCCGAGGACCTTGGCGACGCGGGCGAGCGCGGCGGTGAAGTCGACCGCGCCGAAGATCCACATCTGCGGCGGCGGTGCATGCGACTCGACGAAGATCCGCACGGTCGGCTGGTCGATGAGGTCCTCGGGAGTGATCTGACCCGCCGGGCCGTAGCTGCGGACGCCCGAGCGTGCCGCTTCGAGTTCGGCCAGGGCATCGCGGGCGACCACCCGGTCGAGTTCGGGATGACCGAGTGAACCGATCGGCTGAGCACCTGGCTGGACGAGCATCTTGGCGCCGAGGTTCGGGCCATCGATGATCGTCGCGAGCGCGACCGGTGACTCGCTCCGCAGGAGTGCGGCGTACCGGTCGAAGATCGGGAGCTCGTCGCTCACCAGTCGAGTTCCTCGATGAACAGATGAATCGTGCCCCCGCAGGTGAGTCCGACTGCGAACGCCTCGTCGTCGGAGAAGCCGAACGTGGTGATCCCCGCCGGTTCGGTGCCAGCGAGAATCGCCAGCGCTTGGCCGACGACGGCGCCTTCGACGCACCCTCCGCTGACGCTCCCGGCAACTTCGCCCGACTGGGTCACCGCCATGGCCGCGCCCGGATCGCGGGGTCCGGAGCCTTCGATGTCGACGACGCGAGCGACGGCGATGCGCTCACCGGCGGCGCGCCACCGGGCAATGTCGGCCAGTAGTTCCTTCACGTCGAACTTCCCATCGTCGGATCTGCCCCTGTGTTCCTGATCATGCTCATCGACCGATGACCGCGGCGAGTTCTTCCATGGCGTGAATGGAGTGCCCCTCCACGAATTCGTCAACATACGGCAGCGCGGCCGCCATTCCCCGGGCGAGCGGCGCATAGCCGGGCGTGACCTTCAAGGGGTTCACCCACACCAGGCGATGGGTGACCCGCTGCAGTCGTTCCATCTGGCTGGCGAGTTCATCCGGATCGCCGCGATCCCAGCCGTCGGACATCACGACCACGATCGCGTTACGCGCGAGGCCCCGCACACCCCACTCGTCGTTGAACTGCCGCAACCCCGCCCCGAGCTTGGTGCCGCCGCTCCAATCGGCCACTCGATGCCCGGCTGCGCTCAGCGCAACGTCAGGGTCGCGGCTGGTGAGCTCGCGCGTGATCCGCGTCAATCGAGTCCCCAGCGCAAACGCTTCGACCTTCTGGCGGCCTGCGACGGCGGCGTGTACGAAGCGCAGCAGTGCCCGTGCGTAGGGTTCCATCGACCCGCTCACGTCGAGCACGAGCACGAGCCGCCGGAGTCGTTCGGTAGGTGCGCGGAAGTGACGCTCGATCGGTTCGCCACCGGCCGCGATCGACGCGCGCACCGTGGCGCGGATGTCGGGGCGGTTCGTGGACCGTTTCGTCGAGCCGAGTCGGAGCGAGCGGCGGGGGGAACCGACGAGCCGCAGGCTCGACATCAACTCGTGGGCCAGCAGCAGCTCGTCGGGGGAGTAGTCGGCGAAGTCCTTGTGGCGCAGGACCTCGGTCGTCGAGAAGCGCAATTCGATCGTCTCGTCGTCGCTCTCGGCTGTTTCGGGTCCGCCGTCATCTTGGTCATGGTCGTCGTCATCGATCGCGATCGTGATCGTTTCGGGCTCGGCCGGCTGGTCATCGACGTCGACACCGATGTGCTGTTCGAAGAAAACGGCGAATGCTCGATCGAAGAGTGCAATGTCTTCGGGTCGGCGAACGAGCGTGGCGCGACCCGACCAGTACGTGCTGCTTCGACTGGCGAGACCGACCGCACAGAGGGCGTCGGCAAAGGTGTGGGTCGAGCTGGTGGGCACCCGCAAGCCAGCGCCGCGCAGCACACGCGTGAACGCCACTGCGATCTCGGCCGGATCGCCCATCAGGCGTGCAGCAGGCCCTTTTCGATGGCCTGTTTGACGACGTCGGCGATGCCGTGCTGCTCGACTCGCTGGTGGTCTTCGCGGTACTTGAGCACCGCGCCCAGCGTGTTGGCGACCATGGTCTCGTCGAGTCGGGTGGCGCCGAGCCGGCCGAGGGCCATGGCCCAGTCGATCGTTTCGGCCACGCCCGGCGGCTTGTACAGGTTGAGGTCGCGGAGCGTTTCGACGGCGGCAGCCACCTGCTTGGCCAACCCGTCGTCGATGCCCGGAACGCGCAGCTTGACGATGGCGACTTCGCGGTCGAATCCGGGATGTTCGACCCAGTGGTAGAGGCAGCGACGCTTCAGCGCGTCGTGGACGTCGCGAGTGCGGTTCGAGGTGAGCACGACGAGCGGGGGCTGATCGGTCGAGAACACACCGATTTCTGGCACGGTGACCTGGAAGTCGCTGAGCACCTCGAGGAGGTATGCCTCGAATTCGTCGTCGGCGCGATCGATCTCGTCGATCAACAGCACCGGCGGTGGGCCGTCGGTCGGTTCGATGGCGCGCAGGAGCGCGCGCTTGATCAAGAAATCGTTCGCCGTACAACTCGGACTCGAGTGCGTCGGCGGTCATCTGCCGTGACTCGCCGGTTGCTTCGGCCGCCCGCAGGTGGAGGAGTTGCTTGGCGTAGTCCCAGTCGTACACCGCCTGAGCGGCGTCGATGCCTTCGTAGCACTGCAGGCGGATCAGTTCGCCGCCGGTCGCCGCGGCCAGGCTCTTGGCGAGTTCGGTCTTGCCCACACCGGCTTCGCCTTCGAGCAGAAGTGGCCGTCGCAAGCTCATCGCCAAGAAGACCGAGGTGGCGATTCCCTCGTCGGGCAGATACCCCTGGGCAGCGAGGGCGGTACTCACGTCGGCCGGTGTCACCGCTCAGACGATACCGCCCGCGGCGCTGCACATTTCTGGCTCGACCGGGCAGAATGCAGCATGTTCCAGCTGCGGGTGTGGGCACCGCATGCCAGAGTCGTCGACGTGCAGGTCGCCGGCGGGGAGCGCTTCGGCCTCACGCGTGACGCCCGCCATCCAGGTGCGCACTGGGTCGGGTCGGTCCCCGACGGTGCTCGCTACCGACTTCACGTCGACGGCGGCGTCGGATTGGTCGACCCGCTCGCCACGGCGGTCTGGTTCGGCGAGGAGCACCGCCGACACGCTCCCGACGCCTGGGCCGTCGCTGCACCGTGGCCCGCGCCACGATCGCAGCAGCGCACGACCCGGCCGCTCGTCGTCGCCGAAGCGCACGCGCGGGGGCTGACGATGCGGCGTCAAGTGGCGGCGTCGGGAACACTCGTTGCCGCGGCCGGCGAGTTGCCACGACTCGCCGAACTCGGTGTGTCGGTGCTCGAACTCCTCCCCATCCACCAGTTCGACCCGGCAGAGGGCAACTACTGGGGGTACATGCCGTTGGTGTTCGGCGCCGTGCACGGCGCCTACGGGTCAGCGGAAGAACTGGCCGAGTTCGTCGAAGCGGCGCATCGACACGACATCGAGGTCTGGGTCGATGTCGTCGTCAATCACACGACCGAAGAAGATGCCGACGGTCCGACCTACAACCTGCGGGCCCTCGCCGCCGACGACTACTACGCGCGTGATGCTGCTGGCCGGTACATCGACGACGCAGGCTGCGGGAACATCATCGATGCGACCTCGCCTCCGGCGCGCCGTCTCGTGATGGCCGGGCTCGACCGGCTCGCCGATCTGGGCATCGACGGCTTCCGATTCGATCTCGCCGCAGTGCTGGCGCGCGAGCCCGACTTCGTTCGAGACATCGGTGACTGGGGTCTGCGGCGCGGGATTCGCCTCGTCGCCGAACCGTGGGACCTGGCGCGCTACCTCCTCGGTCGAGGCTTTCCTGACCGGAGGTGGGCGCAATGGAACGGCAAGTTCCGCGACGACATGCGCGGCTTTCTGCGCGGCGAAGCGGGCCTCGTCGGTGCGGTGATGCAACGGGTGCAGGGCAGCCCCGACTTGTTCGACGCCCCGCTCCAGTCGGTGAACTTCTTCACCGCGCACGACGGGTTCACGCTGTACGACCTCGTCGCCTATGACCGCAAGCGCAATGATGCCAATGGTTGGAACGGCGCGGACGGAACCGACGACAATCGGTCGTGGAACTGTGGCTGGGAGGGCGACATCGACGTTCCGACCGCAGTGGCCGCGTTGCGACGCCGACAGCTCCGCAACGCGATGTGCCTGCTCCTGCTGAGTCATGGCACGCCGATGTTCGTGCTCGGTGACGAGTTCGGTCGAACCCAGGGCGGCAACAACAACCCGTACAACCAAGACAACGAGACATCATGGGTGGACTGGGAGACGGCGCGCCGACTTCAGCGATCACGAGGACTTCGTCAGACGGCTCATTGCCTTCCGCACGGAGTTCCCGGTGCTCACCCGATCGCGCCCTTGGGGGAGTGCTGTCGAATGGTTCGGCGCCTCCGGGCCGCCCGATCTGGGCCCCCACTCGCGTTCGCTCGCCTGGCATCTCAACGGGTTGTACGTCATGGCAAACATGTGGTGGGAACCGATCGATTTCACCATCCAAGCGCCGGGGCCGTGGGAGTTCGCGATCGACACCGACGATGCCGCTGGCTTTGTTCACCCGGAGCCGGTCGAATCGTCGATCACCGTGCGTCCGCGGTCGATCGTCGTGCTGCGGAGTTGCCGTTGAAAGTGCGCGATCATCTGGGCCATGACAGTGCAACAGAACCTCGGGCAGCTCCTCACCAGGCGGGCGTTACGCGACCCTGATGTCGAGGCGATCTTCGAGCCGGCCAGCGGTCGGCGGTTGTCGTTCCGTGAGCTGAATGCCCGGTCGAATCACGTGGCCAATGCTCTGACCGACTCAGGCGTGCTGCATGGCGATCGCGTCGGCCTGCTGTTGATGAACGGTGCCGAGTTCGTCGAGTCGTTCTTCGCGGCGGGCAAGATCGGTGCGGTCAACGTGCCGCTCAACTGGCGTCTCGTCGCCGACGAACTCGAGTTCATCCTGGCCGACGCAGGCGCCACGGTCTTGATCTTCGGCGCCGAGTTCGCCGACGTCGCGGCCGAACTTCGCAGTCGCGGCGACAAGACCGCGATCACGACGTGGATCCAAGTCGGTGGAGACCATCCGATCGACGGTGCCATCGACTACAACGCGTGGACGACGGCGGCGTCGCCCGACGAACCGACGCCCTCGGGCGCAGGTGATGACCTCGTGTTCATCATGTACACGAGCGGCACCACCGGCTTGCCCAAGGGCGTGATGCACTCCCACGACACGGTGCTCTGGGCGATTCTGACCGGCATCGCCACCGCCGACTTTCAGCACGGCGATCGCTACCTCAATTCCCTCCCGATGTTCCACGTCGGGGCATTGCAGCCGGTGTTGTCGTGTGTGTTTGCCGGCTGCTCGTTGGTGATCCTCAAGGCATTCGATCCAACGCTGTCGTGGGAGTTGATTCGTGACGAGAAGATCACCACCACCCTGATGGTGCCGGTGATGCTGCAATTCATGCTCGCCGTGCGCAACCCCGACCAGCACGATGCAAGTTCGCTGCGCTGGTGCATGAGCGGCGCAGCACCGGTCGCCAAGACGCTGATCGAGCAGTACGACGCGCTCGACATCGAAATCCATCAGGTCTACGGACTCACCGAAACCTGCGGGCCGGCGTGCCTGATCAGTTCGGCCGACGCGATCACCCGCGCGGGTTCGACGGGCAAGGCGTTCTACTTCACCGAAGTTCGCATCGTGCGCGACGACGGCACGGAGTGCGATCCCGACGAGTCGGGCGAGGTGCTGGTGAAGGGCCCCCACATCATGGTCGGCTACTGGAACCGGCCCGAGGCGACGGCTGAAGCCGTTGTCGACGGGTGGCTCCATACCGGCGACGTCGCGACGATGGACGCCGACGGTTTCGTCACGATCGTCGACAGGGTGAAGGACATGCTCATCTCGGGTGGCGAGAACGTCTACCCGGCCGAGATCGAAAGCGTGTTGCTGTCCCATCCCAAAATCGCTGACGCCGGCGTGATCGGGGTGCCGTCGGAGAAGTGGGGAGAGTCGCCGCTCGCCGCGATCGTTGCGAACGACGAGTCGCTCACGGCGGAGGAAGTGATCGAGTTCTGTAAGGGCAAGCTGGCGCCGTTCAAGTCCGTCAAGGCGGTCGAGTTCGTCACCGAATTGCCGCGCAACCCCAGTGGCAAGATCCTCAAACGCGAGTTGCGTAACCAGTTCGCCGACGTGCGCGCCGACTGAGTCACCCTCGCCTGCGGGGGTTACGGTCGGGGGATGGACCTCGGCATCGCAGGGCGGCGGGCGGCGGTTGCCGCAGGATCATCCGGACTCGGTCTGGGTGCGGCACGGGCACTGGCGGCCGAGGGCGTGCGCGTGGCGATCTGTGGTCGTGACCGCGAGCGTCTCGATGCGGCAGCCGCTCTCGTCGGGCACGACTGCATCGCGCTCCAGGCCGATGTCTCGACTCCCGACGGCGCAACCGGGTTCGTCGAGGCGGCACGAGCAGCGCTCGGTGGCGTCGACATCCTGGTGCCCAACGCCGGCGGTCCACCCCCGGGAAACTTTGAATCGACGCCGGTGGACGCCTACCACGATGCGCTCGACCTGAACCTGCTGTCGATCGTTGCGATGTGCAAGGCCGCGGTGCCGGCGATGCGTGAACAGCGATGGGGGAGGGTGGTGGCGATCACATCGCTGTCGGTCCGCCAACCGATGGCCAACTTGATTCTCTCGAATACTGCCCGCGCCGGGGCCACGGCCTTCCTGAAGACCCTGGCGCTCGAAGTGGCCGAGGAGGGTGTCACCGTGAACACGCTGCAGCCGGGGCTGCACCGCACGGCGCGCCTCGACGCGCTCTTCAGCGACAATCAACTCGACGCGATGCGCACCGGTGATGCCGACGACTTCGGCGCACACGTGGCGTTCCTGTGTAGTGAGGCGGCCAAGTTCACGACCGGCGTGCAACTCCACGTCGACGGCGGCGCGTACACGGCGTTGCTGTAGCCACTAGGGCAGCGCTCAGGCCAGGCCGAGCGCGGCCAGACCGAGTTCGATGTGCGCGTCGAACAATGGGTTGGCGTCGTCGAAGGTGTTCTTGAACGATCCGAACAGCTCGAAGCTGACCATGCCGAAAAGCTGCGTCCACATGGTCACTCCGAGCACTAACACCTCGCGGTCGACCTGGATGCCGACGGCATCAGACATCGCATCGAGTTGGTGTGCCAGGAGCGGATCCAGCGGAGTGGGAAGGTGGAGCGCGATCGCCGTCGCGTCGATGTCGGCAGCGATGCCGGTGAGCACGACGGCAACTCTGACCGCCGGGTCGATCGTGTCGTCGGGCGCGACATAGCCCGGCACCGGCGATCCGTAGATCAACGCGTACTCGTGGGGGTTGGCAATGGCCCATCTGCGCACGGCGTGGGAGGCGGCGCGGTATCGGCCGGCGAGATCGGCTCGATTGCATGCAGCTTCGGCTGTTTCGACAGCCAGACCGAGTTCGTTGTACGACTCGATGATCAACTGGGTGAGCAGGGCGTCGCGGCTGGGGTAGTAGCGATAGAGCGCCGATGACACTAGGCCGAGTTCGCGGGCGATGGCGCGGACCGAGAGCCCTGCCGCTCCGTGGTCGGCGAGGTGGCGACGAGCGATCCGCGACACGTCGGCGAGGAGACCTGCTCGCGCGCCGCGCCCGAACCCCACCGGGAGCGACGGGGTCGTCGGGCATCGCTGCATTGTGCCGGATCGAATCATCATCGTCCAGAGAAGAGGGCAGATGTCACAAAAGAGAGCAGTGCTCTTGTAATTCTCGGACCCATCGGGCACACTCCAAGAGAGAGCGGTGCTCTCGTCAACTCGACCAGTCAGGAAACAGCCCCATGAACAACACCAGCGACATGCCAGACCCACGTCGTGGTCGGCGCCGGAGCCGTCGGCAGCGGCGTCGCTCGCCGACTTGCGGCCGCGGGACACACCGTGAAGGTCGTGACTCGATCAGGGTCGGGTCCGCGACACGCAGGCATCGAACTGATCGCCGCCGATGCGGGTGACCGCCATCGCCTGACCGCGATCGCTGCCGGTGCCGAGGCGATCTACAACTGTGCGAACCCGCCGTATCACCGGTGGGCAACGGATTGGCCGCCGCTGGCGGCCAGCATGCTCGGTGCTGCAGAGACGACATCGGCCACGTTGGTGACCATGAGCAATCTGTACGGCTACGCCGACAACAGCTCGCCGATGAAGGCAACCGATCCGCTGACACCGTCGTCGAAGAAGGGCGCCATCCGTGTCGGCATGTGGAACGAGGCGATCGCGGCGCACCATGCTGGTCGGGTGCGCGTGACCGAGGCTCGCGCCTCTGACTATTTCGGCCCGGGCATCGGGCAGAACGGTCATTTCGGTGATCGGGTCGTGCCGAAGCTGATGGCGGGCAAATCGGCGTCGGTCATCGGGCGCACCGACGTGGCCCATAGTTGGTCGTACATCGACGACGTGTGCGCCACGATGGTCGTACTGGCCACCGACGAGCGAGCCCTGGGGCGGGCGTGGCATGTTCCCACCGGCCCGGCGCTCACCGTGCAAGAACTCGCGGATGCCGTGAGTCGCGCGGCCGGTCACGGACAGGCGCGGGTGAAGTCGATGCCGGCGTCGTTGTTGCGGCTCGCCGGACTGTTCGTGAAGCCGATCCGCGAGCTGAAAGAGATGGAGTACCAGTTCACCGCGCCATTCGTGATCGATGCGGCCGACACGACCGCAACGTTCGGGCTCGAAGTGACTCCGCTTGCCGCCCAGGTCGAGGCGACGATCGCCTCGTATCGATCAGGTGGACTCGGATGAATGAAGCGCTCAGGAAATCTCGGGGAGCGCCACGACACCAGGAACCAATGCAGCGGTGATCGGTGGAGTGGCTCCCGGACCGACGATCGACAGCGTGCCGTCGACGCCGGTGGGTGAGAATCGCACCGTCGTGGTCCGACCATCACCGGTCGAGATGACGACGCCTTGGCGTCCGGCCTGATCGCTGCGCACCGCCGACGTGACGGTGTTCGCGAAGGAGATGACGTGGAGGTAGGTGTGCGTGCCTCCGGCGGCGACGGTGTCGAGCCGGTAGCCGTCGGAGATGTCGCCGTCACCAGACCAGTCCGCGACGCTCGACGCCGCTGTCGGCGAGATCACTCGCTCGATGCGCATCGTCGTCGATCCGTTGGTGACCGTTGCAACCGACCCGCTGATGGCGGGCATCGTCGGCGTGTTGAGCTGCCAGCGTTGCTCAGTTCCGGGCGACGTGGTCACCCGGTCGTACACGACGAGAACGTCGGGCGCGACGTAGACGAGTTCGCGCTCGACGAGTTGGACCGGGGCTCCCGAGTTGGCGGTGTAGACGGCAGTGGTGTCGGCAGCGACATGCAGCCAACCGGAACCTTGGCGCAACGCTTCCATCGTGGAGGACGCGCCTTCGCGTTGGCGAACCGTTGCGCCGCTGCTGTCGGTGATGCGCACCAGGTTGTGCAGTTCCTCCTCCTGGCGGATGCCGGAGTGGGAAAAGTAGTTCGGATCGATGGCCATCCAGTCGTTCTTGTACAGCAGGAACGAACCCTGGTCGCGGTGCGCATGCGACTCGGTGTACGGACCGGCCGTGAAGTTCAACCAGGTTGCGCCCGTCGACCAATCGGAACGAGCGAACACCTGCCCCACGCCAGACCCGTGGTACGCCGTATTGAGTGCCTCAACGGGCTGATCGGCGATCGTCGATGTGTCGTAGAGGAAGTCGTAGACGATCATGAACCCGTTCTGCATCCGGGGCACCGTGCTCGTGGCGTAGAGACGCTTCGCTCGGCCGGCGAGTGCATCGCCGGGGAGGAGCCGCGCCAGCCCTTGGGTGTAGTGACGGTGGTAGTCGAACAGCGTGGCGGTCGAATCGCGTGAGTGGTCGCCGTTGAGCGACAGGCGATCACGTGTCGGCACGATGGTGTGGAGGTGTTGGAGGAGCGACGCTCGGGTGTGGCCCGTGAGCGCGCTGATGTTCTCGCCGGTCGAGGCCTCCCAGATGTCGTAGATCTCCCACAGCCGCATCATCGCGGTGCCGTATCCCGTGCCTTCGCGTGAGCCGCCGCCGACGAGATCTGAGTTGAATGTCGGCACGAGTTGCCGTTCGATCTTGTCGGTGCGGAACATCGTCCGCCACTGGGCGGCCCTTTCGCCCTCGCCGCCGAGTCCGAGCAACATCGTCGCGCGGAGGAACGAGTAGTAGTAGTTGTTGCTCGGGTTGTCGATCGACCAACCGGACCACGGGGCGGCGCGCCCGTTCCATGTGGCGTCGTCGGGATGCCACACGTTCCATACCGCTTGCTCGGCGTAGGCCAGCCATCGGGTTCGTTGGGAAGCGCTGACCTGCGCGAAGCACCAGTCATAGACCATCATCACATCGCCGACCAGCGGACCGACCTCGAGGTACGAGTCGTAACCGACTGCCGGGCCCGTCGACGGGTCGCCGCTCACGTAGCCGGCGATGCGGGCCTCTTCGGCGGCGACGAACCACTCGATGCCGGCCACGGCCTTGGTGCAGTAGGTCGAGTCGCCCGTGAGGTTGGCGAGCAACGCGAAGTACCACATGTGGAAGTTGCTGTTGTACAACGAGTCGAAGGAGGCGGTGCGACGGGCGTCGGCGTAGTTGCGGAACCGTGTTGCGGTTGGGGCGTTGCTCTGGAGCAGGCCCGACAAGCGGGCCTGGGCGCCGGGAAGATAGATGCGGGGGTGCCCGACGGGAAGCGGATCGGTCGTGGTGGGGGCGGGGAAGTAGCCGTTGATGTCGATGATGAGGTGGGTGGTGGCGGCGGTGTGGATGCAGATGGTGCCGGTGGTGCCGGTGGTGCCGAGGGAGGTGATGACGGCGTTGGCGATGGTTTGGCCGGTGGTGTAGTTGAGGTTGGATGCGGTGGGTGGCGGGGTGCTGGTGCTGGTGCAGGGGTAGACGGTGAGGTGGCCGGGGGCGTTGGGTTGGGTGGCGGTGATGTTGAGGGCGACGGCGGTGGCGCTGGTGGGGATGCTGGCGCGGCCGGTGATGCGGAGTTGGTAGGTGGTGTTGGCGGGGATGGGTCCGGTGGCTTGGTGGAGTCCGTCGATGGTGCCGGTGGGTTGCCCGGATCGGGTTTCGAGGAGTCGGGAGGGGGTGGTGGCGGTGTAGGCGGTGGGGGCGGGGAAGTAGCCGTTGATGTCGATGATGAGGTGGGTGGTGGCGGCGGTGTGGATGCAGATGGTGCCGGTGGTGCCGAGGGAGGTGATGACGGCGTTGGCGATGGTTTGGCCGGTGGTGTAGTTGAGGTTGGATGCGGTGGGTGGCGGGGTGTTGGTGCTGGTGCAGGGGTAGACGGTGAGGTGGCCGGGGGCGTTGGGTTGGGTGGCGGTGATGTTGAGGGCGACGGCGGTGGCGCTGGTGGGGATGCTGGCGCGGCCGGTGATGCGGAGTTGGTAGGTGGTGTTGGCGGGGATGGGTCCGGTGGCTTGGTGGAGTCCGTCGATGGTGCCGGTGGGTTGCCCGGATCGTGTTTCGAGGAGTCGGGAGGGGGTGGTGGCGGTGTAGGCGGTGGGGGCGGGGAAGTAGCCGTTGATGTCGATGATGAGG
The DNA here is from genome assembly GCA_963820085.1 of Ilumatobacteraceae bacterium. Classification (GTDB taxonomy): domain Bacteria; phylum Actinomycetota; class Acidimicrobiia; order Acidimicrobiales; family Ilumatobacteraceae; genus Ilumatobacter_A. Next base: position 188,731 of record CAWFYU010000006.1, read on the forward strand.
TGGGTGGTGGCGGCGGTGTGGATGCAGATGGTGCCGGTGGTGCCGAGGGAGGTGATGACGGCGTTGGCGATGGTTTGGCCGGTGGTGTAGTTGAGGTTCGATGCGGTGGGTGGCGGGGTGCTGGTGCTGGTGCAGGGGTAGACGGTGAGGTGGCCGGGGGCGTTGGGTTGGGTGGCGGTGATGTTGAGGGCGACGGCGGTGGCGCTGGTGGGGATGCTGGCGCGGCCGGTGATGCGGAGTTGGTAGGTGGTGTTGGCGGGGATGGGTCCGGTGGCTTGGTGGAGTCCGTCGATGGTGCCGGTCGGTTGCCCGGATCGTGTTTCGAGCAGCCGCGCCGGCACCAGTGGTGTGAACGCCGGCGCGTCGAGCATCTCCGCGACCTGATCCGACTCGTCGACAGTGTTGGCCTGAACCGGCCGGTGCTCGAAGCCCGCGGCGATCGATGCGAACGCGGTCATGGCGACGGCGACGATCACAGCCTGGCGACGCGCCATGGGAGCCTCTTTCGTTGGTCGCGGGACTGCATTCATGTTGTTGTCGGTCGATTGCCGGTCACCTTGACCGAAAACATGAGGGACCGTCCGACTGATCGCCGGGAGAGTTATCGGCTTGGCTCGACGGTGGCGGTGTCGAGCGACGCGACGTTGGTTGCATCGTCGGCTGCAACGTCGGATTCGTCGTCCACCGGCACGTGGGCGTTCGTCTCGTCCGAATCGAGACCACGCCGCGATTCGATCCGATTCCACACGAGGAACGACAGCCCGACAACGGCCCATCCGGCCAGTGCGTCGGCGATGTAGTGCTCGGCGAAGTAGGCGAGCGCGACGGCCATGGTCAGGGGATACGCAAGCATCGCAATCCGGACGACCCGGTTCGGGATCCACGGCCAGAAGAAGACAACGACGAACAGCGCGAACGCCGAGTGGAGGGAGGGCATCGCGGCGACCTGATTGGCCCAATCCCGTCCGGTGTCCCAGGCCTCGACGAAGCCATCGAGGCCGATGTGGCGCCACCCGTTGCCCGTCGGGCGGCGGAGCGGCGGCAGGGCATCGAGGTCGAGTCCGGATCGATTTTCGCCGCCTGCGGCCATCCACGGTGGGGCGGTGGGAACCAGGATGAACAGCACGCACGACGTGAACAGCAGCGTGGCGAAACGCCGCATGTACCGGACCCATTGATGCCGGTTGCGGAACCAGAGCACCCCGATGACCACGGGCGGCACGATGAAATGCGAGTAGTAGACGCATGATCCGACCACGTCGTACCACTGCACGTTCTCGACGCCTCGATAGAAGCGTTCCTGGAGTTCGACCACGGGGTCGGCGCCGAAGAACAAGAATCGGTCGATGTCGCGAACGGATTCGACTTGGATCGGCATGCCGAGGCCGTCGGCGAGACCGCGGCTCTCGTCATAGACGACCCACATCGCAACGAACAGGGCGAGGTCGCCGACCGTCTTCGTCCATTCGCGGACCGTTCGGCCGACGCTGGCCACGCCGACGAAGATGGCGAACGACCACAGCACCGAGACGCGGTCGATGATGATGCCGCGGGCGAAGAACCACCAGACGTAGCCGACCAGGTACGCGCCGATCAGCGACCACCTGATCGGGCGCCAATCGACACCGGCTGCCCGGAGCGCGCCGACGTAGAGCGACACCGCCGATGCGCCGATCACCGAGTACCAGAGCACCCGCCACAGCCCGGTGTTCGCGATCGCCAGCAACATTGCCCGTGGACGTTACTTGCCGTTCACCTGTCGTTCCCCGTCACGGCCGTGAACGACGCGTTCGGTCAGTTGCTGGCTTCGGCGAGGGCGCGCTTGGTGAGCACGCGGGCGAGGTGCTGGCGGTACTCGATGCTGGCGTTGAGGTCGGCAGTCGGGTCGGTTCCCGTGGCGGCCTCGGCCGCGGCGTCTTCGATCGAGGCGCCACTGGCGATCGCCGCGCTGACGGCGCTGGCCAGAATCGGCGTGGACCCCATGTTGACCAGGCCGACACCTGACTCGGTGCCGTTGCGCCACGCCGCCACGCCGACGATCGCCCAGTCTTGGGCGCGACGATTGAACTTCTGGAAGCTCCACCCGGCGCCGTTCATCTTCGGGACGCGGATCTCGGTCAGCATCTCGTCGGGCGCGAGCGCCGTGGAGAGAAAGCCCTGGAAGAAGTCGCCGGCCGCGATCTCGCGCGTGCCGTTCGGGCCTTGGGCAACATAGGTGGCACCCATTGCCAAGGTGGTGGCGGGGAGGTCGGACGCCGAATCACTGTGTGCAATCGAACCGCCGATCGTGCCGCGGTGGCGAACCTGGGGGTCGCCGACATGTCCGGCGGCGTGCGCCAGGAGCGGGGCGTGCTGTTTGAGCACCTCGGAGGTCTCGACGTCCATGTGACGCGTCATCGCGCCAATCGCGATGTGATCGCCGTCCTCGCGGATGTAGGACAGGTCGCTCAGGCGGCCGATGTCGACGAGCACCGTGGGCTGAGCGAGGCGCAACTTCATCAGCGGCAGCAAGCTGTGACCGCCGGCGATGAACTTGGCCTCGTCGCCGTGTTGGCCGATGAGGCTGATGGCTTCCTCGGCGGACTCGGCGCGGACGTAGTCGAATTGTGCGGGGATCACGCGTTGTTCTCCTGGTGGTTGGTGCGGGCTTGTTGGATTGCGTTCCAGACGTTCAGCGGGCTTGCCGGCATCTGGATGTCGTGGACGCCGAGACCCGAGAGGGCATCGACGACGGCGTTCATGATGCAGGGTGCTGCACCGATGGTGCCGGCTTCGCCGACCCCCTTGACGCCGAGGCTGTTGGTCGGTGACGGCGTGACGCTCTCACCGGTGGTGATCGACGGGACGTCGCTGGCGGCAGGCACGAGGTACTCGGCAAGCGTCGACGAGAGCAGGTTGCCGTCCTCGTCGAAGCGAGCCTCTTCGTACAGTGCCTGAGCGATGCCCTGCACGACGCCACCGTGCACCTGGCCATCGACGATCAAGGGATTGACCTTGTTTCCGCAGTCGTCGACCGCGACGTACTGCAGCACGTCGATCGCTCCGGTCTCGGTGTCGATCTCGACGGCGCACATGTGCGTGCCGAACGGCCACGAGAAGTTCGGCGGGTCGTAGGTGACCTGGGCTTCGAGGTTGGGTTCAAGACCGTCGGGCAAGTTGTGAGCGGTGAATGCTTCGAAGGCGATCGCCGCGAGCGGCATTTCCTTGTCGGGCGACCCGGCCACGCGGAACGTGCCGCCGGAGAACTCGAGGTCGTCCTCGCTCGCCTCCATCTGATGGGCGGCGATCTTGCGGGCCTTGTCGATGACCTTGTCGCACGCCATGCCGATCGCGACGCCGCCGACGGGAAGCGATCGCGATCCGTAGGTGTCGAGGCCGAGCGGCGCGATTGCCGTGTCGGAATGGAGCACGTCGACGTCGGCCGGGTCGACGCCGAACTTGTCGGCCGCGATCATCGACCACGCGGTTTCGTGGCCCTGTCCGTGCGGAGCCGTGCCCGTGACGACCTGGATCTTGTTCGTGGGCAACACCCGGACGGTGGCTGATTCCCAGCCGCCGGCCGAGTAGTTGAGCGAAGCCAGCACGCGCGATGGGGCCAGGCCGCACATCTCGAAGTAGGTCGAGACGCCGATGCCCAGTCGCTTCGTCGATCCCTCGACGTTCTGTGCCGCCTGGCGGGCGCGCATGGCGGAGTAGTCGAGGAGGCCCTCGGCCACCGTGGCGGCCTTGTCGTGATCGCCCGAGTCGTACACGAGCCCGGTGTAGGCCTCGTAGGGGAACGCTTCTTTGGGAATGAAGTTGCGTCGACGGAGTTCGAGCGGGTCGACACCCATCTTGCGGGCGAGGGCGTCCATCGCGTGCTCGATCGCATAGGTCGCTTCGGGGCGACCGGCGCCACGGTAGGCATCGGTCGGGGTCATCGTGGTGAACACCGATGTGCACGAGAAGTCGAATGCCTTCGGGATCTCATAGACGCCGCCATACAGGAACGCGCCGAGGAGCGGGACGCCCGGCGTGACCAACTGGAGGTACGCGCCCATGTCGCCGATCAGGCGAACCCGGAGCCCGGTGATCCTGCCGTTCTCGTCGGCGGCGAGTTCGATGTCTTGGATCTGGGCCCGGCCGTGGATGGTGGCCTGGGCGTTCTCGGAGCGTTCCTCGTTCCAGCGGACCGGTTTGCCGAGGGTACGGGCGAGTTGCACGCACAGCAGTTCTTCGGCATAGACGTTGAGTTTGGAACCGAAGCCTCCGCCCACTGCGGGACAGACCACTCGCATCTGGTGCTCGGGGATCCCGAGCGTCAACGCGGTCATCACCTTGAGGATGTGCGGCACCTGGGTGGACGAGTACAGCGTCATGTCGCCGCCGAACGGCTGCGGCAACGCGACGACCGCCCGCGGCTCCATCGCCATCGGGATGAGGCGTTGCTGGACGTACCGTTCCTTCACGACGTAGGCAGAGGTGTCCATCGCCCGCTGGCAATCGCCCTCGGTTTCTTCGATGACGAGCGGCCAGGTATAGCTGATGTTCGTGCCCAGATCGTCGTGGATGATGGTCTCGTCGCTGAGCGCCCGCTCGAGGTCGATGACGGCGGGGTGGACGTCGTACTCGACGTCGATCAGTTCGATCGCGTCGTGCGCGATCGAATCGGTCTCGGCGAGCACGCAGGCGACGCCGTCGCCGACGTACGCGACTTTCGACACGGCCAGCGGCAGGTGCGTCGGGTTCTTCATGTCGGCGGTCACCGGCCAGGCACACGGCATGGGCCCAGCCCACTGATCGGCCAGTTCGGCGCCGGTGTAGACGCTGTGGACGCCGGGGAGTGCCGCGGCTGCCGAGGTGTCGATCGACGTGATCGTTGCGTGCGCATGCGGGCTCCGCAGTACCGCCATGTACAGCGCGCCCGGCACGACCATGTCGTTGGTGAAGATCGCTTCGCCGGTGAGCAGCGCCGGATCTTCCTTGCGGAGCATGCGCTGACCGAGCACGCCGTTGCCGGCGGCGATCGATGCCTCGCTCTTTTCCATGTTGTCGATGATTGTCATTGCTGGACCCCCATCCAGTTCGAATCCGCCCTCGGGTTGCTGTTCGAGTTGGTGCTCGCTGCGTCAGGCACTCGCCGCGGCGAGGACCGACTTGACGATGTTGTGGTAGCCGGTGCAGCGGCAGAGGTTGCCTTCGAGGCCGAGCCGCACGTCCTGTTCGGTCGGATTCGGGTTCTCCTGGAGCAGGCTCGTGGCAGCCATCACCATGCCGGGCGTGCAGTAGCCGCACTGGAGGCCGTGGTTCTCCATGAACGCCTGCTGCATCGGGTGCAGCGTGCCGTCGGCGTTCGCCATGCCTTCGATGGTGCGAATCTCCTGGCCGTCGGCCTGGACTGCGAGCACCGTGCAACTCTTGACGGCTTCACCGTTGAGGTGAATCGAGCAGGCACCACACGACGACGTGTCGCAACCGATGTTCGTGCCGGTGAGGCCGGCATTGTCGCGGATGAACTGCACGAGCAGCGTGCGCGGCTCGACGTCGTGGGTCTGCTGCGTCCCGTTGATCGTGATCGAAACTTCCATGGATGACCCCCCAATTGAGTCAGTCGGTGTCGGAGATGTGGCTACCGGTCACATCATGCACCATCTGAAGGTGTGGGTTGGCACGGAGGAGTCGAACGGGCCCAAGTTCGTGGCGGATCTGACCCGCCACGAACTGGCGCGTCGCTCTACTTGGTCGCGTTGGCGATGGCGATGCGCGGGTCGCGGTTCGGGTTTCCGGGGTCCTGCAACGAGTCGCGGAAGGCGACCATGGCGTGCAGGCGTTGATCGTCGTCGAGTTCGGCGTCCATGATTCGCGAGATCGACGGCTTGAGGTCGCCGAACTCCAGAATGATGTCGTGGGCGACCTGGTCGCTGGCGGGGAGCTCCTCCAACGGCGTGTTGCCGTCGAACCAGGGGCTGAGGATGGGCTTCTTGACCGCCATGCGGGTCTCATTTCTTCAGTCGAGCCGTCCACCGTATCCGGTGGTTGGCCGATCGGAGGAAAGCCGCTCGTTGATCTCAGCTGGTGAGGTCGATGATGTCCTTGACGGACAGATAGATGAGGAAACCGATGATCACGGTCGCGAACACGGTGTAGTGCCACCGCTTGCTGTGATCGGCCCTCCAGAATCGGCGAATCGAATAGGTGATCGAGATCATCGCCAAGATGCCGATAGCGAGCCCGATGGCCGGGCCGACGCCGCTGGCCACGCCGACGATGGGCAGCACGAACGGCAGCACGATGTACATGACCACGCACCGGCAGGCGGTGATGGCAATCGACTTCTGGAAGGCGGACCGTGCTTCGGCAGCCGTCGACGTCTTGCCTTCAGGAAGACGCAGGAGGCGTCGCATGAAGCGATCTGCACGCGAGTTCGACTGCACGGTGGCGGCAGAGGTCGTGGTGATCGTGATGTCGGCCGGGGCGCTCACTGTCCCGAAACGGTACTGGCTGAACCGCGCCTCACCACCGCCCCCAACCCACCCCGAGCGATGAGTCTGGCGGCGGGGGGCCCGACCCGCATCTCATCGCTTGATCTGACGAGCGCAGGGATGTGGGTCATCGATCGGCGGGGAGAGCGGTGAGTGCGCCGAGTCGACCGAGGTCGTCGTCGGTGCCGACGGCGATGATGATGTGGTGCGGCTCGATCCGCGTGTCGCCGGTCGGATTGGTCGTGAATTCTCCGTCAGGCGAGCGAAGAGCGAGCACGAGTGCACCGCTGGACTCGCGCAGATTCGCCTCCTTCAACGTTTTTCCGGCAATGATCGATCCCGGCGGGACGTCGAACTCCTGCATCCGGAATTCGAGTGATCGTTCGTGCATCACGACGTCGACGAACTCTGCGACGTGGGGCCGGGCGACGAACGACGCCATGCGCGCCGCACCCAACTCCTGCGGATTGACGACCCGATCGGCGCCGGCATTGACGAACTTCGAGACGCTCTCGTCCTGACGGGCGCGCGCGACGATGAACAGCTCGGGGTTGAGCGAGCGGCCCGACAGTGTCACGAACAGATTCTCCGCGTCACCCTCGAGGGCGGCGATCAGCGAGCTCGCGCGCTCGATCCCCGCGGCGCGCAGTGTCGCATCGAGGGTGGCATCACCGACGACCACGGGGTGCTCGACGTCGGCCACACGGATTGCGTCGATGTCGACGACGACGACGGGGTGGCCGGATCGACCGAGGTCGGCTGCCACGGCGCGACCCACGCGACCCCAACCGCACACCACGGTGTGTCCGCTGATCTTGCTGAGTTCTCGATCCATGCGTCGCCTCCCGACGAATTCTCGGAGTTGTCCCTCGACGACGACTTGCACGGCGAGGGTGAAGGTGTACAGCACCGTCGAGACGCCGACGACGATGAGCGCCATCGTGAACAGCTTCTCGGCCGTGCCGAACACGGCGAGTTCGCGGAAGCCGACCGTGGTGATGGTCGTGACGGTTTGGTAACTGGCATCGAGGAGCGACAAGCCGAAAGCCCAATACCCCAACGTGCCGACGACGAAGACGGTGGCAACCAGCGCCAACGCCAATCGCAGGCGGACGATCGTCGTGTGCACGATCCGACCGTACTGCGTCGATCGAGCGTGCCCGTTGGTCTGAAGACGGTGGTCCTCGACGTCACCTGCGACAATCAGCCGATGTCACGACCGTTTGACGGAGCACGCCATGTGGGATGAACGGTATGACCAAGACGAGTATCTCTTCGGGACAGAACCAGCGGCGTTCCTCGTCGATCAGCGACACCACCTCCGCCCGGGCCTGCGTGCCCTCGCCGTGGCCGACGGCGAGGGACGGAACTCGGTGTACATGGCCGCGCAGGGCGTCGAGGTGACCGCCATGGACGCCTCGCGGGTCGGTGTCGCCAAGGCCCGGCGCCTCGCTGCGGAGCGAGGAGTCGAGGTCGACTTCCGCATCGCCGACATCCTCGATTGGGAGTGGACCCCGGATGCCCACGACCTTGTGGTGGCGATCTTCATCCAGTTCCTCAACCCTGACGACCGGGCCATCGTGTTCGCCGGGATGCAGCAGACCCTGCGACCTGGTGGAACGCTGCTGGTGCACGGCTACCGGCCCGAGCAGATCGGGTACGGCACCGGCGGCCCGCCATTCGCCGAGAACATGTACACCGAGGAACTGCTCGCAGCATCGTTCAGCGACCTCACGATCGAACGGCTCGCGAGTTACGACATCGACATCGACGAAGGCGCGGGACACCTCGGCATGTCGGCGCTGATCGACCTCGTCGCGACGAAGCCGCTCGCCGACAGGGCAGCACCCTGAAAAGCGTCAGGAAATCTGCGGAGCGTCGGCGTCGACGAACTGGGTTCGCAGTTCGCGCTTGAGCACCTTGCCGGTGGCGTTGCGGGGGAGTGCATCCACGATCGCAATGTCATGGGGGATCTTGAACTTCGCCAGTCGGCTGACGCAGTGTTCGACCACCGTTGCCCGATCGAGCGTGGCGCCCGGCTTCAGCGCCAACACCGCCAAGCCGACCTCGCCCCATTTGTCGTTGGGCACCCCGATGATCGCCGCCTCGGCCACGGCGGCGAGTTGGTAGAGCACGTTCTCGATCTCGGCTGGGTACACGTTCTCTCCGCCGGAGATGTACATGTCCTTCCAGCGGTCGACGATGTAGATGAAGCCCTCGTCGTCCATGCGGGCAGCGTCACCGGTCTTCAGCCAGCGTCCCTCGAACGCGTCGGCGGTGGCGTCGGGGCGGTTCCAGTAGCCGGGTGTGATGTTCGGCCCGGCCACCCAGAGTTCGCCGATCTCGTCGGCTTGGCAGTCGTTGCCGTTCTCGTCGACGATCCGTGCTTCGGTGTGCAACAACACCTTGCCGGTCGATCCGATCTTGCGGAGCGCGTCACCCGGATCGAGGAAGATGCTCGCCGGGCTGGTTTCGGTCATTCCGAAACCTTGCACCAGCGATACGCCGCGTTCGGACCAGTTCTCCATGATCGTCAATGCGCACGGCGCGCCGCCAACGCCGGCGATCCGCAGACGCGACAGGTCGGTCGTGTCGAAATCCGGGTGTTGCATCATGAACTGATACGGAGCCGGCACGGCGAAGAAGTGGGTGATGCCCTGCGTCGGATCGCCGAGCACCTGCAATGTCTCGCCCGGCTCGAAGGCCTTGAGGAGGACCACGGTGCCACCGGCATGCAGCACCGGGTTGGAGTAGCAGTTGAGGCCACCTGTGTGGAAGAGCGGCAACACGTTGAGGTGAACCGTGTCGAGCCCGACCCCTGCGGGGATCCCGAGGTTGACGGCGTTCCAGAAGTTCATGCCGTGGGTGATCATCGCCCCCTTGGGGAGGCCGGTCGTTCCCGACGTGTACATGATCGTGATCAGGTCGTCGTGGGTGATGTCGGCCCGCCCGCCGTTGTCGCCGTCGAACCGGGTGAGCACCTGCTCGTAGGGACTGTCGGCCGCACCACCGTCGATCGTCAGTAATTCGGCGATCGCAGAGCGGCGTTGCAGCTCCTCGGCCGACTCGGTGAACGAGATGTCGTGCACCAGCAACGTCGGTGAACTATCGGTGAGGATGTATTCGAGTTCGGTGACGGTGAGGCGCCAGTTCAGCAGCACGCAAATTGCGCCGCGTCGGGCGCAGGCGAACTGCACGTCGAAGAACTCGACGCCGTTGTGGGCCAGCACGCCGACGCGATCGCCACGGCCGACCCCGATCGAACTCAGATAGGCAGCCATGGCGTCGACTCGACGGTCGAGTTCGGCATAGCTGAAGCTGCGCCCACTACCGAGGTCGCGGATCGCTTCCTTGGTGGGTCGTTGATCGGTGTGGTGGGCAATCCAGTCGTACGCCGGTACGGGACCGTGACCGGCGGGCCGTGACGACGTCATCGATGCCACCTGGGCAGGGTCGACGCTGAACGTGGACTGGACTTCCGACGATGAAGCTGCTTCCGACACGCGCGACCTTCTCTCTGGATCGGGCAATCGGCCTACCCGGGCGATCGCGCAGGCTAGTTCCTTCGTCAGAGAACGTTTGCCCTGTCACCCACCCGGCCTTCGGTGACGCGTTCGCGGGGTCGAATCGCCGTTCGCGGTCAGCCGAGACGGTAGACCGTGACGTGGTCTCGTGAGTCCGCGGTGAAGGGATTGTTGGACCAGCCGCCATGACGGCTCTCCAGGCTGAACCCGGCGATGCGCGCCATCAGATCGAGTTCTGCGGGCCAGATGTAGCGGTGAGGGCTCCGGAAGATCGACGCTTCTGTGCCGGAGTCCGGATGAAAGCTGACGTGGTGGGAAACGACCTGTTGCCCGACTGGATCGAAGACGTCGGCCCCGAGGTAGCCGGGCTGGGTTGCGAACACCGATCCCGATCGGCCCGGTGGAAGTGTTCGCAAATCGGGCACCCACAACTCGATGAGGAATCGTCCACCTGGGACGAGGTGACGTGCAACGTTCTCGAACACGGCGATCTGGGCATCCTGCGTGAGCACGTTGCTGATGCCGTTGAACACCAAGTACGCCAGCTCGAATTCGCCGTGTACCCGCGCGCTTGTCATGTCGCCGAGCACGACCGGAATCTGCTCGTCGCTGACCTTCGTTCGCAGCTGGTCGATCATCGGCTGACAGAGTTCAATTCCGGCGACATCCACACCCGTCTCAGCCAGCGGAACCGCGACTCGTCCGGTGCCAATCGCAAGTTCGAGCGCTCTGCCACCGTTGGCGAGCGATCGGAGCCGTGCCACCGTCGGGCCGAGAAGCTCCGGCGCGAACATGCCGACACCCGGCGTGTCGTATCGGCGAGCGGCTTCCTTGTCCCAGATGTCGGCGTGGTCCACGCACCAATCTTCGTCCATCCCCCGGTCCTTCCGGGAGCGAGTATCCCGTGTAGTCAAATGCACGTGCCCCCGAAACGCCGGCAAGGGGCACGTACCAGTGCTGGGTGGATTGTCGCTATCGATGCAGGATCCAGGTGCCGGCGTCGAGTTCGTCCCTCGTGACGGTCAGAGTCGGCACACCCGGCATCGAGTAGTAGCCGAGCGCCAGCGTCACGCTTCGCTCGTTCGCTTCTTGAACACACACCACTTCGTCAGAGCGGGCGGCGCCCCGCAGGATCCACCGTTCGGCGAGCGACGCGAGTCCCTCCGTCAACACGTGATCAACGGCTTCGTCGCGAGTCGAGTGGCGACCGAGCACGGCCCCGAACACGACCAGCGCCAACCATGCGCCATCGCGGACCTCGACGTGCCCGCACAGCTCCCCATCCTCGGGACGTCTGACCTCCTCCACGCCACGATCATGCACGCTGGGTGTCCCCAACTGCGACAGCGTTTCCTCGAAGCGCCGTGGTCCCCGAACGCAGGCTGAGCGCAGCAAGCGTTGGGTAACTGAGGCGAGTGCCGATTCGGACGATCTCGTCGGGGTCGCCGGGCGCGGGATCCCACGTCAGACGTATGGATCGGTCTCTGGCGGGCTGGTTGTTGAACCGAGGGATGACGTGAACGTGCAAGTGGAATTCGGTCTGCCACGCGTCGGCGTCGCTGCATTGGAGCGGTTGACACCGTCGGCGCTCAGTCGGTCCTTTGCCCGCCGGGCAATCTCCTGGGACAGCAGTGCGCAACGCGACGAGGCCGTCCTGGGCGACGTCAAGCAGGTCTGATGCATGTTCTTGAGGCACGAAGAGCGCGTGGCCCAAACCTGGCAGGAGCCAGCGTTGCTGTTGCGCGCCGAGCTTGAAGAGCCCGACGATGCGCTTCTCGCGCTGGCACGGCGGATGGGCTCATTCGGAGCTCCATCGTCGCAGAGCGGCTGATAGCACCTCGCTTGCTCAGGCCGTCGATCGGAGACCGACTTGTTCGCACCGCAGACCGCCTACGCGATCGGATCGGGGAGCTCGTCGAGGTCTTCTCGATCGACAGGCTTGGGCAGGTCTGGGTGAAGGGAGCCGGATGGAGCGCCCGAGGAGACCACCTACCGCCGGGATTGCGACAGACTGGACGGCGTCATTGAGTCGGCTCCGGTCGTTGTGCTGCGGGTCGTGATTGGGCGTTGCGCATGCGCACGATGCTGAAGTCCCAGTCATCGCTGATGGCAAGGTCGTGTGCCGGCCACAGCGATGGCGCGACCCGCAGCTCGATGTCTGCGGAGACGTGCAGCTCCAACAGGTCACCCAGGGGCACGACCGCGACGGGTTCTACCGTCCGCTCCGTGAACCATTGACCGGACGCGTCAGGCCACGGCGCGAACGTGCTCGCAACGAAGTCATACCGGTACAGCTGCGTTGTCCGCATCCGGTCGAGCCATCCGAGTTCGATCACATGGACGCGCCGCGCAGTCGTGGTCCACGTGGATTCGAATCGCGGAACCTCCTCAGACGTTCGTGGCCAGACTGTGACCCGAGGGCAGTCACGCGGGAACCAGTACAGGGGTGCGTGAACACCGTCGATGACCCAGACGCCCGCACGATGGTTCGGGTTGGTGGCTGGCACGTGCGGCTCGAAACGCACGATGTGCGGGTCCTCACTCAAGTGATACAGCACGTCGCTCGTCACCAATCGATCGTCCCACCTGCGGCCACCACGAGTCCAGAGGCGTCACCAGGCGTGCCTCCGAACGCCCAACCGCGATCGTTGAAGTGTCGGATCGGCCCGTTTTCGGCAGCGAGCGGTTGTCGGACAAGCGCGGTCGGACGGCTTCTCTCGGTCCGAGTCAGGCCGGCGGGGCTGGGCGGGGTGTTGGTGGGGCGGCGCCGATGAGTGGCGGGCGCATGATGCGCTCGGCTCGGTCGGGGTTGTGGAGGGTGAAGTGGCCGGCCCCGAGGGGCTGCATACTCCAATGCTGCTCATGGAGCAGGTGGTGGTGGTACCAGCAGAGCAGGATCAGATTGTCGGGTTCGGTGGTGCCACCGTCGAGCCAGTGGGTGGCGTGGTGGGCGTCGCACCCGGCTGCTCCGATGCGGCAGCCGGGCCACCTGCATCCGTGGTCGCGGATGATCAGCAGGTCGAACTGGGTGTCGGAAACGAGTCGGCGGGTGCGTCCGTAGTCGATGACATGCCCCGCCGGATCAGTCAGATATCGGTGCAGATCACAGTCACACGCGTAACGCCGCACAGTGTCGATCGGGACGACCGTGCGATCGCTACCAGTGTCGATCGCGCCGCCTCCGGTCTCGGCGGCCAGATCGCGGGCCGTGGCGGTGGCGATGACGGTCGGTCGGCGCCGTTTCTTGCCGGGCACCGCGCCGGGCACGGTGTCGATGGTGGCGAGGACGATTTTGGCCATTTGGATGAGTGCGTCGTGACGGCGGTGCGCGGCGGTCCGGGTCTCGTCTTCGCCGGGTTGCGACAGGGAGCGGATGGCTTCGCGCAGGAGGAGGTAGCCGTCGGGGTCGAGGGTGCCGTCGAGCCGACCGACACCGTCAAGCAGACTCGACAAATGCACCGCACGGCGATCGAACTGGTCGGCGGCATCGACAGCCTCGCGGTTGGGGGCGGTGTGCATGCGCCACGTGTCGAGCACAAGTTTCAAGTCGTGGACCGGCAACGTCGTCGCCCAACCCAGCAACATTGCCTCATCACGAGCAAACGCATCAGCAACAGCCGGTGCCCACGCTTCGGTCAACAGTCGCAACGCTGTTTCGGCGAGATCACCGGCCGCGAATGCTGCCTGCACGAGTGGCATCTCGATGATGCGGGTGGCGAGGGAGATCGACATGGTGCAGTGCCCGTAACTTTCCCGGGTCGTGGCACACAACCAGGCCGCGGGCGAACGGTGACCGTCAGCGAAGTAGGCGCCAGACTCGACCACCGCGCGGATCTCGGCGAGCTGCACGGCACGCGCCCGACGCAACACACGCGTCGAGTGAGTGACCGCAATCGAGGCATGATGTTCGGCGCCGAGCTCGGCTGCGCACGCTGCGATCTCCAACACCTCCATGGATCCCACCATAGAGATCCACTGTCACAGAGTTGATCGAGGCAGAGCCGGAGAGGATCGGCCCGACTTCGACTGTGCAGCAATGCTTCCGGTCGCCCACCATGAGACAGCGGTGAGCGGGCGACCCGATCGTGTTGAGTGCAGCGTCGAACATCCGAGGATCAGTCTTCACCGTTCGAACCTCGTAGGAGATCGCGAACCCTCAGATGTAGTCCAGGATGCCGACCGAGGCGCAGTACGGCCGGAGGTCGAGGTGGACGTCACTCCCGATCTCGATCTCGTGCCGACGCAGTGTCGTAGTCGACCAGCGTGCGGCACCAGTCGGCAGAACGGCATCGGAATTGAATGCGAGCCACGTGCTGGGTCGCCGAGCGTCACATCGAGTCCGGAGGGATCTCCGCCAGCGCATGGGGGTCAACGCACGTTCGAATCGACAGAGCCGCTCGGGCGGTGGTCGAGATCTTGACCACCACGTTGTCCAGATCGACGAAACCCACCCACCGTTGTTCTCCGACCAGCATGCCGCGTCCGGTGCGTTGCACTCCGTCGATCATGATCTGACGGTCGTCTTCTTCGACGGTGATCGCATACGGCAAGACCAGTGCTGTCGAGTCGGCGAGCAAGTGTTGCCACAGGAGATCGGCGAGCGCGACACGACGTCGTAGATCTGGCGGCGAGTCGTTGGTGGAGGTTTCGACCGACACCTCGTCACCTGCAATGGATCCCAGAATCTCGATGTGGGTGCCGCCGGCTGCGAATCCTCCGGCCCATCGCACGTCGACACGGTCGGGTTCGAAGAAGGTAAAAGAGGCGAGTGCCGCGGCTGCTCGCCGGCTCGGCTGCGGCCAATCAGGGTCCGACATCGTCACATCCTTCTCGCGTTCGCCCCGAGGATCAAGGGTCGACCACACTGATTGCGCCTGGCTCGACATGGACAACCATTCCCGCTGGGAAGACATCGAGAAGCAGCGTCCCGAACCCACCGGCGAAGCCCGCGTTGGCGTCAGTCGTCATGGTAGGAATCGGGTGTGCCTGTCCGCCTGGCTCAATGCCGCTGCTGGACGAGCTCTTGTCGTCGAAGAGGGCCTTGCCGCAGTTCAGGCATGGGGGAGGACGAACACGGCGACTTGAACGATGAGGAGTTGGCCTGGGCCGACAAGACTCTCGATGGCGGAGCGGATCGCGCGGCTCGCCCAGGACCAACGACGTCGCGAACACCGACACGAAGGAGATGACCATGCACATCGGTGACGACATCCTCGCCAGCGTCCACACCGATGGGTACGCGGTGATGGAGGGGTTTCTCTCGCGTGACGAACTCGCCGCCGCCAGGGCAGGGTTGTTCGAGGAGTTCCCACGCCACGACGAGTATTTCGCCGACCCGGCGCAGTACCTGCATCTGGTCAGACATCAGTTCGCAGGGTTGCGCGTCGGGCCGTTCGATTCGTGGCCACTCACCCGGACCGCGTTCCACCCCGACCTCGTCGACGCAGCAGAACGCTTCTGCGGCACCGCCAGCCTGGACCTCTACAAAATCGAGCTGTGGGGCAAGTACAGCGGATCGGTCGACTACGACCAGGCCCATCATCGCGACTTCGGCAACCACAGTCTCGTCGTTCCCCGCCGCGACCACCGCTGGCCGCAGCTGACCACGTTCATCCTGCTGTCGGACGTGACCGAACTCGACGGACCCACCAAGGTCGTCCCGCGCCGCATCGGCGACGACGTCGCCTTGATTCCGCACGAACTGGAACACGGAACGCTGTTCGATCAGGAAGTCGCCGTCACGGGACCGGCAGGTTCGATCTTCCTCTACGCGACCGATGTACTGCACCGAGGGTCGGCGATGACGGGAACCGAGCGCAGCCGATTCGTGCTCCTCGCCGACTACGCCGCTCGCGGCAACTCGTGGATGGGCAAGATGAGCTGGCCCGGGCTCGCCAACCGCCCGGCGTTCGCCACACTGCTCGCCAACGCCAGCCCGCGCGAGCGTGACCTGTTCGGGTTCCCACCGCCTGGCCACGAGTACTGGAACGAGCAGACCCTGAACGATGTTGCAGCCCGCTGGTCGGGCATTGACATGACCCCCTACACGAGCGCCCTGCAATGACTTGCTGTCGACCCGTTCGGCTCGCCTGCTTACACTCTCCTCGTGGGACGGTTGACATTCGGCTTGAACGTGACCCTGGATGGCTGCGTCGACCATCAGGAGGGAATCGCCGATGACGAGTCGCACGCGTTTTTCACCGGCCTCATGGACGAGCACGGGGCGATGCTGTGGGGCCGGATCACCTACGAGATGATGGAGAGCTACTGGCCGGCGGTGGCCAGCGGCGACGACGAGGCGCCGCCGGCGCTACGCGAGTGGGCGGTCAAGCTGGACGCCAAGCCAAAGTACGTGGTGTCGTCGACGCGAACAGACTATTCGTGGGCCAACAGCATCCATCTGGCTGGCGACCTGCGTGCGGGCGTGCAAGAGCTCAAGGACGCGACGCCGACTGGCGTACTCGTGGGCAGCGGTTCGCTGGCGGCCGAGTTGGACCGGCTTGATCTCATCGACGAGTACCAGTTCCTCGTTCAACCGAGGATCGCCGGCCACGGCCCGACCCTCTACCAGAGTGGGCTGCCGAGCAGCCGACATCTCGCACTCGTCTCGGCGCGGCCGCTCCGCAGCGGCGCGGTCGCCATGCACTACCGGCGCGACTCCTGACTCGGAGTCTGGAGCCGAGACTGTGTCGTGCTGAGCGCCTCTGCTGCAGCGGCGGCCTCGTGCCCGTGAGCTTCGGGTTCGTCGTCAGGCGGCGCTGAGGCGATCGAGCGAGCGGCGGGCGAAGGTCATCGTCAACGCCGTGATGACGATGATCGCCACCAGCCCGCCCCAGATGTTGTCCCAGGTGATCGGAGCGTCGAGGAACCCGAGACGGCCGAGCCGGATGATGTTGGTGAACGGATTGACCCGGGCCACCGCTTCGAGCCAACCCTGCATGATGAACAGCGGCGTTTGCGCGTCGGTCAGGAAGATGACCAGGAAGAACGTGAGCTGCATGATCGCTGCAGCACGCATGTCGCGGAAACGAAACGCCAGCGCCAACCCCCAGCCCGTACCGATCGCGGCGATGCCCAAACCCGCGACGTAGAGGAACAGGACGCCGAGCGGGCCGTGCGTGGGGCGGGCCCCGAAGCACAGCCCGACGAGCACGACAATGGTCGTGACGATCGCCGAGCGGATCAGGGCGGCCATCAACGGGCCGGTGATCAACGACGAGCGCGGCGCCGGGGTGAGCCGGATGCGGTCGTAGAACCCGGTTTCGAGGTCGCGGATCGTCGCAAAGCCGATGCCGATGCCGGCGAAACCCGAACCCATCAACGTGCCGAGTGGCAGGAACCAGTTGATCGACCGATCGGTGGGGAACCCGGGAATCTGGATGATGGCGAAGAACGTGCCGGCGAAGGCGATCGATTGGAACACCGGCATCAGGATCGACGGGAGGAACGCCGACGGCAGCCGGGTGATGTTGACGATGCTCCGCTTGGCCAGTCCGGCCGCCGAGGCAACCGCCGATGTGCGCCGGGTGTTGAGCGGCCGCCCCCCAGCCGGGGAGCCCGACGGCTGGTCGTGCGCGATGTCGGCGGTGCTCATGACGCCCCCAATCGTCGGTTGAGCGCTCGGAGGGCCAGCGTGATCGTCGCCACGGCCAGCGCCGCAGGAACCAGAATCGCGCGGGCGAGTGCCGAGACCGACATGCCGTCGATCACGAGGTCGCGCATCCCTTCGACCAGATACGACATCGGGTTGAAGTCGGCCATCCGCCCGTAGAACCCGCTCATCGTTTCGCGGGGAAAGAACGCCGAGGAGAAGAACAAGGCGATGAACAGCAGGGGGAAGGCGCCCTGCACGGCCTCGGACGAGCCGGTGAGCAGCGCCATCGCCGACATCAGCGCACCGACCGCGAGGGCGAGAACGGTGCCGCCGACCATCAGCCCGAGCACGCCGCCGAATCCGCCTTTCACGGACAACCCGAACGGCAGCAGGACAGCGACGAAGAACAACGACTGGAACGCGCCGTAGGCCATGCCGCCGGCCATCCGACCGACGATGATCCCGATGCGCGTCGACGGCGACGCGAGTAGTCGATCGAAGAATCCGTTCTCGATGTCGGTGGCCAGCGCCGTGGCGCCGACCGTCGAGCCGAACAGGACGCCCTGGACGATCGAACCGGCGAGGGCGAAGTCGAGATAGGAATCGACCTCGGGAAATCCGGGGAGTGCAGTCGCCCGGGAGAACGACGACGTGCCGAGCGCGGCGAAGAAGAGCGGAAAGATGAGTGACGGCACGACGAGTGCTGGTTGGCGCAGGAGCGACTGCATCGATCGGACCGACAGCGCCCAGGTCTGAGCCAAGGTCGAGGGAGCCAGAGCCGTTCGAGTGTTCGCGGGTGACATGGTGGTCGCCATCGGTCAGCTCTCAGCGCCTTCGAGACGGTGCCCGGTCGCCTCGGCGAACACGTCGTCGAGGCTCGGCTCGTGCAGTTCGAGGTTGCGGACCGTGATCCCCGCCTCGTCGAGGTCGCGCACCACGTCGGACACGCCGCTCGGCCCCTTGGTCAGCCCGACACCGAGCGTTCCCTCGGGGCTCGGCCGGAGTTCGCCGAACTTGGCGAGCAACGCGGTGGCGGTCTGGTGCGACGTCTCGTCGACGGTGACGAACAGCGTGGGCGAGCCGACCTCGGCCTTCAAGTCGGCGGGGCGGCCCTGCCGTACGATCACGCCGTTGTCGATGATCGCGATTCGTTTGGCCAACTGGTCAGCCTCTTCGAGATATTGGGTGGTCAGCAGCACCGTGGTGCCGTCGTTGTTGAGGCGACGGATCTCCTCCCACAGCGAGATGCGGCTCATCGGGTCGAGGCCGGTGGTCGGCTCGTCGAGGAACAGCACCGACGGTTCGTGGATGAGCGACAGCGCGAGGTCGAGGCGGCGGCGCATGCCGCCCGAGTAGGTGCCGACGCGACGGTCGCCGGCGGCGGTCAACCCGACCCGTTCGAGCAACTCGCCGGCCTTGGTTCGGTGCTGCGCTTTGGGCAGCCCGTACAACACAGCTTGCAGGCGGAGCAGTTCGGTACCCGTCATCAGCGGGTCGATCGCCGCGTCCTGGAGGGCCACGCCGATGTTACGCCGAACGCTGTCGGCTTCGGTCACGATGTCGAAGCCCGCGACACGACCGACGCCGCCGGTGGGGCGGAGCAACGTGGTGAGCATCCGGACCGTCGTCGACTTGCCGGCACCATTCGGCCCGAGAAACCCGAAGATCTCACCCGGCTCGATCCGCAGATCGACGCCGTCGACCGCCTTGACGATGTCGTCGCCCGAACCGAAGTAGCGCTGCAGGCCCTCGGCAACGATCGGCAATGTCTGTTCACTCATCAGCACATCGTGCCAAATCGGCGCAGCGATCACGCGTTCCGGTGTTGTGACCGGCGCCCCGGAGCGCGCCGGAGTCCGGCGACTCCGCCCAATCGCGATCGGTCAGGCGCTGCGCAGAATCTGGCGGATCAGCGGCTCGTAGTGTTCGAGCGGGTTGCTCACGTAGTCGGCATCGAAGGCGGTCTGGTCGTACTTCGCGCAGAACTCCTCGGTGTGCTCGAAGTGGCCACTGTCGCGGTGCTTGTCGCGGGCGTTCTGATCCATGCCGAGGTAGTGCCAGAAGTAGTAGCCCTGAAACTCGCCGTGGTGCTTGACCATGAAGTGATTGGCCTCGGACACGAACGGTTTGACGATGGCCGCGGCGATCTCGGGATGATTGAACGGGCTCAGCGTGTCACCGATGTCGTGAATGAGCGCGCAGAACACGTACTCGTCGTCGCGTCCGTCGCGCTCGGCCCGGGTCGCCGTTTGCAGGCTGTGTTCGAGGCGGTTGACGGGGAAGCCGCCGTGGTCGAACTCGAGGTCGCGCAGCAACCCGATGACACGGTCGGCGACCATGCCCTGGGTGATGTTGAGCTGCGGGGCGATGATCGCCCAATCCTCGGCGGTCGATTCTTCGAACGAGGTGAACGACGCGCGTGGTGCGTCTGGGTCGGATCTTCGGCGATGTCGGTCATGGTGTTGCTCCTGTCGTTATCGGGCGGCCTGGATGGCCTGCCACACGCGCTCGGCGGTGGCGGGCATGTCGATGTGCTTCACGCCGAGGTGGCTGACGGCGTCGACGACTGCAGACTGCACCGCCGGCGTCGAGCCGATCGTGCCCGACTCGCCGATGCCCTTGGCGCCCAACGGGTTGACGAAGGTCGGGGTTTCCATGTGGATCACCTCGAAGCTCGGCAGTTCGGCCGCCGAGATCATGCCGTAGTCGGCGAGATTCGACGTGACCGGGTTGCCGTCGGAGTCGTAGCGCACCTCTTCGAGCAGGGCCTGGGCCGTGCCTTGAGCGATGCCGCCGTGGATCTGGCCGTCGAGCAGGAGCGGGTTGATGACCCGCCCGGCGTCGTCGCAGGCAACCTGACGGAGGTGCTTGACCTGGCCCGTGTCGATGTCGACTTCGACAACGGCGACGTGCGCGCCGAACGGGAACGTTGCCATGTCGGCCACGAAGATCGTGTCGATCGTCAGCTCGTCACCCTGCTGCCGTGATGCGACGGCGAGATCGGCCCATGTCTTCGACATGGCCGGGGTGCCGGCGACGTGGAAGGCGCCAGCGTCCTTGTCGAGCACAATGTCGGCCTCGTCGGCTTCAAGGAGCTGTGCGGCGAGTTTACGGGCCTTGTCGACGAGCTCGATCGCGCCTTGGTGGACGGCGGCGCCGCCCTGCTGGAGCGAACGTGAGCCCATCGTGCCGCCGCCGCTGGGCACCAGGTCGGTGTCGCCCCACACGAGATTGATCTTGTCCATCGGGATGCCGGTCTCGTCGTGGGCGAGCATCGCCCACACGGTCTCGTGGCCCTGGCCGTGCGGAGAGGTTCCGGTGTAGACCGTGGCCGTGCCGTCGTCGTGGACTTCGAGCTTCGCGGCCTCCTGCTTCGGGTCGACGCCGCCCGTGATCTCGACATACACGCTGACACCGATGCCGAGTTGCTTGGCATCGTTGCGCTGACGGCGGGCTTGCTGCTCGGCGCGGAGGTCGTCGTATCCGGCGGCTTCGAGGGCACGATCGAGCGCGCCTTCGAAGTCGCCGACGTCGTAGGTCTGGCCGATCGAGGTGGTGTGTGGTTCAAGGAACTTGCCGATGAGGTTCATCCGCCGGACCTCGGCGGCATCCTTGCCGATCTCGAGGGCGAACATGTCCATCGCCCGTTCGATCGCAGCCGTTGCCTCGGGGCGGCCGGCACCGCGGTAGGCGGTGGTCGGCGTCGTGTTGGTCACGACCGAGGTGGTGCGGCACTCGATGTTGGCGATGTCGTAGACGCCTGACGACATCGGGCGAGTCATGAACGGGGCGAGGATCGAGCCCATCCCGACGAACGCGCCCGCGTCCTGAATTGCGTGGAGTTGATAGTGAGTGACCTTGCCTTCACGCGTTCCGCCGATCGTGACGTATTGCAGTTGGCCGCGGCCGTGGCCGAGGTTCATCATCGACTCGCTGCGCGTCTCACGCCAGCGGAGCGGTCGCCCGACAAGTTTCGCGAGCGGGCCGAGCAGCAACTCTTCGGCGTAGGTGTCGATCTTGGCACCGAAACCGCCGCCGACATCGGGGGTGATGAGATGAACGGCCGCCGCATCGCCGCCGTTGGCCGCGACGAATGCCGCCTTGGCGCCTTGCGCACCCTGGCTCGAGATCCATTGGACGAGTCGTCCGTTGTCCCAGGTGGCCGCCGACGCTCGCACCTCGAGCGGGCATGGCGCGACCCGCTGGTTCATGAAGCGTCCGCTGATCACGACTTCACAGCCCGCGAAGTAGTCGTCGGTCGGGCTGTTCTCGGGGATACCGAGCGCAGTCGTGTCGAACACGCCGTTGCTGCCGGCAGCCTCGTAGAGCAGCGTGTCGGAGGTGAGTGCCTCTTCCATGTCGACGAGCGTGGGGAGGAAGTCGACCTCGACGAACACCATTTCTGCTGCGTCGGCGGCCTGCTGCCAGGTCTCGGCGATCACGACCGCAACGGGTTCACCGACATGGCGAACCTTGTCGCTGGCGAGCAGCGTGCGGGCTGCGCCCGGGTTGAACGGCGACGGAATCGGTTCGAGGCCGAGTGATTCGGCGGTGTGCACGGCGATGACGCCGGGCATCGCGAGTGCACCATCGATGTCGATCGATTCGATCGTGCCGTGGGCGACAGCGGACCGGACGTACACCACCTGCGCGGCACCGTCGAGTCGGGGATCCTTCAGATCGTCGGCGTACTCGCCGCCTGCAGTCAGAAACTTCGGATCTTCCTTGCGCTCGACGCGATTGCCGAGAATGCTGCCACCAGCCACGTGTACCCCTGTCGTGGTTCGTTGGCCATCCGTGATGGGCGGCCCGTTCGCCAGAACCTAGTCGGTCACGACGGGTGCAGGCCCAGCCGTGCGGGCAGCAACAATCTGGGTGACCACGTTGTACGGCCATCCGTCGGGAAGGTCGTTCGGCAGCGCGGGCGCCGGGAGCACCGATCGGCGTTGCTCGCCGGTCTGGACGTAGCCGATTTCTTCGCGTGCGGCTTCGCGTACGCCGTCGTCGGTCTGGAGCCGATCGACTTCGGCGTCGAGTTGACCATTGACATTGATCAGGGCGTCGAGTTGCTCCTGGCGTTGGACGAGATCGGTGTCTTGCCCGCGCCACGTGCCGATGGGGAGGATGAATACCGCCCCCGCCATCGCGCCGATCACGGCGAGCGCAGCGATGCCGGCGAACAGCGCGACCTTCGGTCGATGCGACACCCGCTTGTCGATCGGAATCGACCGGGTGACGTCGCCCAGGCGCGACGATCCCTGCTTGGCCGCCGGCAACCTGGTCGGGCGCGGAATTGCGGTGGTCTTCGACCGGCTCACGTCACGCAGTCTGGCAGGCATTGCACCCGAGTGGGCGACATGGGCAACATTCAACCTCGACTTCAACTTCACCACCAAACGTGGGTGACCAAGTCGCGCGGGGCCAGGCACCAACGCGACAGATTTGTCGCGATAGGGCCTGGCCCTGACGCGACAGATTTGTCGCGATGGTGCCTGGCCCCGACGCGACAAGTGGGCTGTCAGCCGAGGGCGACGACGCCGAGCACGCCGATGAGCACCAATGCGCTGGCGGCGTACTCGCGGGCGTCGTGGCGCTCGCGGAGCCAGAATGCGGAGATCGCGAACGCCATGAGGAGTTCGACTTGGCCGAGTGTGCGCACCTTCGTTGCCGACGTGAGCGTGACAGCCACCGCCCACCCCGCCGATCCGCAGACGCTCAACACTCCGACGGGAAGTGCCGCACGCCAGTGGCGGACAACGGAGGTGAGCGATGGTCGGTCGGTGAGCGCGAGGTGCGCACCGTTCAGCAGGGTCTGGATGCCGAGCATCACGGTGAGCGTGAGTAGCGCTCGATTCCAGGTCGGTGCGTCGCCGAGTGACATCGACGCTGCCCGGATGCCGACTGCGGCGACCGCGAACCCGGAGGCTGCGGCGATGCCCATCAGTGCGGCCGGATCGAATGACCTGCTCAGCACGGTTCGCAGGTCGCCTCGGGACGCCAACCACGCCACGCCGATCATGCAGACCACGACCGCGACCCAGCCAATGGGTTGCAGCGGTTCGTCGAGCGCCAGTGTCGACACGACGGCGACGATCACGATTTCGGACTTGGAATACACGGTGCCGATCGCGAAGTCGCGCAGGTCGAATGAGCGCAGGAGCGCCACGGTGCCGAGGATCTGGGCGATGCCACCGCCGGTGATGATCAGCCAGAAGCGCAATGGCGGCAGAGGAAGCGACGCCCCCGCCAGGCCGAAGGTGATTGCCGATGCAACGAGGGCGAGCGGGAATCCGTAGGCGTAGCGCACGAAGCCTGCGGCATTGACCGACAGGATCGGGCGCAGCATGTGCTGGCGTGAGGTCCGGAGGATCTGGAACGTCGCAGCCGCCAACGTGATCGGAATCCACATCTCAGAATCCCATATGTTGGTACGACCCGTCCGACATATGGACACTCTAGTCGTGCGTGGCCCGATGTGAGGGGCCTGCCTGGTCAAGCGGGAGAGACGGGGTACCAGGTGTCGTTGTTGACGAGGATCGAATCGGCCTCGGCTGGACCCCATGAGCCACGGAAGTACGGATGGATCACGCCGCCGTCATCGAGCGCCGGCTGCACGACTCGCCACGTGCCCTCGACCACGTCTTGGCGGGCGAACCGGCGCAGCGAGCCGCGGATCGCATCGCCGAGTAGACGTTCGTAGGCGTCTTGGCGGGTGCCGAGCGCGGCAGCAAAGTCGACGTCGACGTCGATCTCCTCGCTGTCGAGGTCGGGGCCCGGTGTCTTGGCCTGAAGGGCGAACGTGACGCCGTCTCGTTTGCCGAGACGCAACCGGATGAGGTTGCGACCAGGCGGCGGTCCGCCCGCCTCGTCGAACAGCATCCGCGGCGGTTCACGCAACTCGATGACCGCCTCGGTCGCCGATTGTTCGAGGGCCTTGCCGACGCGCACGTACCACGGCACGCCAGCCCAGCGCCACGAATCGATTTCGAGTCGTGCGGCCACGAACGTCTCGACCTCGGATCCTTCGGCCACGCCCGGTTCGTCGCGGTAGCCGACGTATTGGCCGCGGACCATCACCGAGGTGTCGATCGGACGCATCGCCGCGATGACCTTGGCCTTTTCGTCCTGCAGGAAACCGGAATCGTGGCCGGCCGGGGGCTCCATCGCCAGCAGTGCGACCACTTGCAGGAGGTGATTCTGCAGGACGTCGCGGATCGCACCGACCGAGTCGTAGAACGAACCGCGACCCTCGACGCCGATTTCTTCGGACATCGTGACCTGCACGCTGCGGACGTAGTTGCGATTCCACACCGGCTCGATCAGCGTGTTGGCGAACCGGAAGACCAGGAGGTCCTCGACCGATTCCTTGCCCAGATAGTGATCGATCCGGAAGATGCGATCTTCGGGGAAGATCGAGTGCAGCGTCTTGTTCAACTCGACCGCCGACTGGAAGTCGCGTCCGAACGGCTTCTCGACCACGACCCGACCGCGATGGTGCAGGTCGACCGACGCCAACTTCTCGGCGACCATCGGAAACAGCGAGGGAGGAATCGCCATGTAGAACACCGCCACGCTGGACCCGTGCTTGTCGAGCGTCGACTTCAAGCCGGTCCACGTTGCTTCCTCGGCGTAGTCACCTTGCACGAGGTCGAGTCGGGCGCAGAGCGCGTCGAGCACGTCGGGCCGAGGGTCCTCGACGCCGTTCTCGACTGATTCGCGGGCGTGCGTGCGGAAGTCGTCGTCGCTCCAGTCGCTGCGCGCCACGCCGATCACAGGAATGTTCAAGGCGCCGGCTGCTTCGAGCCGATACAGCGAGGGGAACAGCTTGCGCTTGGCCAGATCGCCGGTGGCGCCGAACAGCACCAGGGCGTCAGCGGTCGGTTGATTGGTGTTGATCTGAGCAGTGTCGACGTGGGTGAACCCGGGCGTATCGGTCATCGGCTCGACCCGGTGCTTTCCTTGTGGCCCCCGAACCCGGCGCGCATTGCCGACAGGACCTTGTCGGCCACATCACTGCGACCGCGGCTCGAGAAGCGTTGAAACAGCGCTGCTGACAGCACGGGGACCGGCACGCCTTCGTCGATGGCGGCGTTGATCGTCCAGCGTCCTTCGCCCGAATCGCTGACGTGGCCCGAGTAGGCGTCGAGTCGCGGGTCCTCGTGATAGGCCTCTGCGGTGAGGTCGAGCAGCCACGACGTGATGACCGAACCCCGTCGCCACAGCTCGGTCACCTTCGGGATGTCGATGTCGTACTGGTAGTACTCGGCTGCTTCGAGGGGCGCCGTCTCGGCGTCGGCTTCGTGGTCGATCGCGCCGATGTTCGCCTTGGCCAGCACGTTGAGCCCTTCGGCGTAGGCAGCCATGAGCCCATATTCGATGCCGTTGTGGACCATCTTGACGAAGTGCCCAGCACCGCTGGGGCCGCAGTGGAGCCACCCGCGTTCTTCGGGGGTGATGTCGCCGCTGCGCCCGTGGGTGCGGGCCGCGCCGTCGACACCCGGGGCGAGCGTGTCGAAGATCGGGACGAGCGAGGCAACGGCGTCGGCCGGGCCGCCGACCATCAGGCAGTAGCCGCGATCGAGTCCGAGGATTCCGCCGCTCGTGCCGCAGTCGACATAGTCGATGCCGAGCGGTGCCAACTCCTTGGATCGGTCGACGTCGAGGTGGTACCACGAGTTGCCGCCGTCGATGATCGTGTCGCCAGCGTCAAGCAGCGGCACCAACTTTTCGAGGGTGCCGCCGACGAACGCCGCGGGAACCATGATCCAGATCTTGCGTGGGGCGTCGAGCCGGTCGACCAGTTCCTGGAGCGAGCGGGCCCCGATCGCTCCCTCGCCTTCGAGTTCGGCGATCGGGTCTTCGAACACGTCGTGCACGACGCATGGGTGGCTGTCGCGCATGAGGCGGCGAACCATGTTCGCGCCCATCCGTCCGAGTCCGATCATGCCGAGTTGAACGGTCGAGCTCTCGGGGGACTCGGCGTCGAGTTTGCTGTCAGTCATGGTCGACAGGTTGCCACGTCTGCAACGGTTTCAAGTGCTGTTCTGCCGACTTCGGAGATCGGCGGGCCGGCGCGGGCGAGGGATCAGTCCCGCAAGTTCGACTCGCTCTGGATGACCACCAAGGTCGGGTTGGCGTCGAGTTCGGCGAGCACGGGATCGCTGCCGAGTTCACGGGCGCGACCCAGAATGCGTTCCCGAATCAGGCCGGTCTCGGCCTCGTCGGCGCCCCGGGCCTCGGCAGCGTCGAGTTCCGCGAACAACTCTGCCACGTCGTCCCATTCGCGCTGGGCCGTCGGCACGTCATGGGCCTGGCGATAGTCGGGATCATGGGCAAGGGATCGGATGATTTCGAATCGAATGATGAACGCAGCAGTAGCGCCGAAGTTGATCGTGGCACTCTCGTCCGGTTCATCGTCCGCCAGCGAGTTGACGAATCTGACCACATCGGTGCCGCGCTTGACCACAGAGCCCACGGCGGAGATCGGCGTGAAGACCGTGCCGCCGACGTCGACCGCGAGTTTGAGGGCGCCCAGCCATTGCTGGCGGTGCGCGGCGGCCGCGACGGCATCGAGTGTGGCTTCAGCCGACTCGTTGGTCGCCGCGCGGTGCAGCAGTGCGGCGAGTTCGGCCACGTCGGCAATCCGCAACGACCCGTGCGCTGCGGCCGCGGCGGAGTCGCCGAGCATGATGCCGAGGTGGCCGATCGCAGCCGCGTCGTACATGAGCGCACCGAAGAAGTCGGTCAAATCCTCATAGGTGCCGAGGTCGGCATCGACCTCGCCGTCATCGTCGCTGTCGATCTGCACGCGGGAGAGTTCGCGGTCGAGATGGGTGTCGGTTGCGGCGATCGTCGACACGAACCCCGGCACGTACCAGCCGATCGACATGGCGACACCCGCCGCGATCGCCTGCGGAAATCCACCGTGGTCGTACGGAGCAGTGTTGGCGTGGGCGATCAGTGACGTCACGACCGCAACGCCCTCGCCGAAGCGGCTCGCGATTGATCTGTGTCGCCTCGACCAGGCCTGCGAACAGAAATGGCTCGATCGTCGAGGTCCACCCGGATGGGTTCGTGAACTCGGTCCGGGTCGGAAACCCGACGAGATGAGCGAGGAACTCTGGATCGACCAGCAGGTCGAGCACTGCGTCGGGGTGCGGGGTCAGCTGCGCGAACACGCCGTCGAGAATGGGCACCATCCGACGCTGTTCCGGGAACGACAGGAGCGACGAGTCATCGGGGTCGAGCAGCTGGCGCAGCACTGCCGCGGAGAACGGCACCGGGAAGCCTCCCCGCGCCACCATTTCGCCAACGGTTGCGGTGTTGCCTGCCTCGGCGAGGAGTCGTCGACTGAACTCATCGTCGTGCCCAACCCGTTCGAGCACCGCAGCGCGGGCGTCATCGAAGACGGTGTCGTGGCCGTCGCGTGCATCTGCGAACTCGTTGTTCTCGAGTCGAGGCCACAGGAGATCGAAGCGAATCACCTCTTCGATCAACTCGTCATCGGACATCGTGAGGAAGGGGTTCGTAGGGTCGCCGCCGAAAACGAACCAGCCATCGAACCAATGAGCGACGTCCGCGGCGAACGTTCCGAGAAATCCGCTGGCAGCGTTGGCCCAGGTGACCATCGCGTCACTCTGTTGAATGTCGGCGATCAGCGGCATCCATTCCTGTTCGAGGCTGTGTTGCGTCCTTCGGATCGCGGTGATTGCTGCGGCGGCTAACGGATCGGTGCAGCGGATCCGCCGCAGTTCTTCGATGGCCCGGCGAGTGTGATGATCAAGGGTGTTGATCCGATCGAGTCGGTAGCCGAGTTGCGGGTTCACCCAGCCCGCCCCTGCAACTGGGCGGCGACACGGTCGAGTTCGGCAGCCTGCTGTTCGAGCAGTCGGGCTGCGCGCAGAAGGTCGCTCGCCTCGGCGTCGAGGTGGGCAAGGTGTCGATGGAGGAGTTGGCGGCAGCACTGGGGTCGGGCGCCCCGCCACGTCTCATCGCCCGCGTACCCGTCGAGGTGCATGACCGACGACCCTTCGATCGCGGCCGACAGGTTCCGCAGCTGGGATGCCCGTTGGCGCAGGTGTGCAGCAGTGGTCTGTGACATGGACGCCTCCGTCTCGTTCGATGCTCCATCGGTAGAGCGTCGTCATCTGCACAGTGGGCGCGCGACAGCGGAAATGGGAAGGACACCGACCCACTGGAACCGGCCGATGATGCGTCAGCGGGGGAGCGGCAACACGATGCGCCGGTGGGCAATGCCGGTGTCGGCGCTGTCGAACTCGTCGCTGACGATGAGGAAGCCGAATGTCGCGTAGAAGCCGAGGACGGCGGACCGGGCATTGGCCCAGACGTGGTCGGCGCCGGCCTGCGTGGCGCGGTCGATGCCGGCGCCGAGCAGGAGGGCACCCACGCCCTGACCCCGGACGGCGGGGTCGGTGGCCATGCCGCGAAGCTGTACTCCGTGGTGGCGCGGGCCGTCGAGTCGGTCGACGTCAGGTGAGATCGACTCGAGCCACGTCGAGATGGCGACCACGGTCGTATCCGAGTCGACGACGCCGAGGTGCAGGGTGGTCGACAAGTCGTCGCCCGCCCAGGCCACGTCGGTCGACGGTGTGCCGACGCGCAGCACCCGTTGCCGCAGGTCGTGGGTCTGTTCGGCGGCGAGCTCGACCACCACTCGGGAGGTGCCCGCAGCCGCGCCGTCACCCACCGATGAGCCCCATCTGGAGCGATCGACCGGCGATCGCGGTGGCTTCGTCGGGGTCATGGGTGACGAGAATCGCCGTCACGGCGAGGTCGGCCAGGAGGGTCGCGAGGTCCGCGGTGAGTCGATCATGCAGGTCGCGATCGAGCCCGGTCAGTGGCTCGTCGAGCAGGACCACGCGCGGTTCAACCGCCAGCGTGCGCGCCAACGCAACCCGCTTGGCTTCCCCGCCGGACAGATCGCCGACGCTGCGCCGGGCGAACCCGGACAGATCGACACGATCGAGCCACGACTCGGCCGTGGCGCGGCGTTCGGCCGCCGCGACGCCACCGACCTTCAGCCCGAATGCGACGTTCTCGGCCACCGTCATGTGCGGAAACAGTTGATTGTCCTGAAACACCATGCCCACGCCGCGGCGGTGCGTCGGCATCGATGTGACGTCGACGCCATCGACCGTCACGGTGCCGGCATCCGGGGCGATGATGCCGGCGATGACGCGCAGCAGCGTGCTCTTGCCGCTGCCGGACGGCCCGAGTAGCGCGACCACCTCGCCCCGCTCGATCGACAACGAGGCGCCGACGAGCACCGGGTTGCCGGCGAACGAGACGTCGATCCGATCGACGATGAGAGAGCTCATTTCGTCGCAGTCTTGTCGACCCGCCGCCGCAGCGAAGGCAATCCGCTCCGTCCGACGGGACCGAGTCCGCTGCCGCGGTCGACAGCGAGGACGAGCGCGATCGTGACGACGACGAGCAGCGTGGCCAGCACGTACCCCTGGGCCTGGAGGAGCGACCCGGTGCGACCCAGCAACTGTTCGATGACGATCGGCATGGTGTCGTCGCCGGAGCGCGACAGCAGGCTGGTGGCTCCGAACTCGCCGAGGGAGATCGCCGCCGCGAGCGCGCCGCCCACGACGAGCGGACGCCAGAGGAACGGAACGACCACCGAACGCCACGACTGGGTGGGGGATGCCCCGAGCGTGGCCGCCGCGGCCAGCAATTCCGGATCGACCGAGCGCAGCACCCCCACCGCGGTGCGCACGACCAACGGCGTGGCGACCAACGCATGACCGACCGGGACGAGCCACCACTGCGCACGCCAGTCGAACGGATCGCGGTCGAAGGTGATCAGCATGCCGAAGCCGATGGTCACCGCAGACGTGCCGAGGGGCAGCATCAGACCGATGTCGAGAAGCCGACCTCCGCGTCGTGCATGCTGCGATGGCCAAGCTGGCCATCGCGCCGAAGGTCACCGCGAACAGGGTCGCCCACCCGGCGTTCTCGATCGAGTTCCGGATCGCCTCGGTCGGGTCGACGCCGAGCCGAATGCCGGGCCGGACCTCGGTCGCGCCAAGGTCGCGCCACGCGGCGAGCGACCACCCCGACGGCGTGGAGAACGACTGCGCCACCAACGCCAGCAGCGGCGCGGCGCAGACGCAACAGGTCAGCGCGCCGATCGTCGCGACACGGCGACGTTCGCGGCCCGGCCGGGGCGAGCGTCGCGCTCCCGGGTCAAGCTCGATCGACCGGCTGTATCGGCGTTGCGACCACGACGACCAGCCGATGGCAGTCGCCAGGATCACGAGCTGGAGGATCGACAGCGTGGCCGCAGCGCCGATGTTGCCGAGTTGCGTCGCCTGCCTCCAGACCTCGACTTCGAGGGTCCGCGTGCCGGCTGTGCCGAGCACGCGGACCACACCGAACGAGGTGAACGTGAAGGCAAACACGATCGACGCGGCAGCCGTGAGGGCCGGACGCAGCAGCGGCAGCGTGATGGCGCGGAACACCGTCCAGTCGGACGCACCGAGTGCCGCCGCGGCGAATTCCATGTCGGCCGGGAGCTGCTCCCAAAAGGGCCCGACGGTCCGAACGACGACGGCGAGGTTGAACACGACGTGCGCGGCGAGGACCGCCCCCACACTGCGATCGAGTCCGTCCGGAAGCAAGGCGAGAAACGCGGCACCCATCACGACGGTCGGCAGGACGAAGATCGCCGTCAGCATGCCGAGCAGGAGTTGACGGCCGCAAAATCGGTAGCGCGCAACGATCCAGGCCGGCGCGAGGCCGACGACGATGGTCAGCGCCGTCGATACCGCGGCTTGCCAGAACGTGAACCACGCCACCTCCCAGGTGCGGGACCTGGCGAGCGTGGCGCTGACTGCGGCGCCGTCGACGGCTCGGGCCACCAATGCAAGGTTGGGCCAGACATAGAAGAGCCCGAGCGCCACAGTCGGGCCGACGGCGAGCGCGATGACGATGCGTCGCGGCAGCCTCGCCGTTGGCGATTCGACTGATGGGTGGCCGGTCGATCCGGTCATGGTCGGCTCGGCCGATCGGCTCGACTTCGCTCTGGCATGGCGCTGTTGTTGGTCGTGATCACGTCGGGCTCAGCTGAGCACGAGCGTGGTCCACGTGTCGATCCACTCCGCACGGTTCGCATCGATGCGCTCGGGCTCGATCGAGCGTGGCGTCACCGGAACCACCGCGAAGTCGGTGAACTCTGGCGGCAGCGCGACGGAAGGATTGCTCGGGTACACGAACAAGTTGAGCGCCAGTTCGGCCTGGAAGACGGGCCCGACGAGGAAATCGAGCAGTCGGGCTGCTGCGGCCGGATGCTCGGTGCCGGCGAGGACGCCAGCGAACTCGACCTGGCGGAAGCACGTCGACTCGACGACGCCGGTCGGAGCGTCGTCACGCGGTGGCTCGGCGAAGATCACCTCGGACGGCGGGCTCGATCCGTACGACACGACCAGTGGTCGGTCGCCACCTCCGGCCCAGGTGAAACTTCCGTAGTAGGCGTCGGTCCACCCGTCGAGCACCTCGACCCCGTTCTGCTTCAGGGCCGCCCAATAGTCCTGCCAACCGTCGTCGCCGAACTCGTCGATCGTGGCGAGGAGAAAGGCGAGACCAGGGGACGACGTCGCCGGATTCTGGACGACGAGCAGATTGGCGTACGCAGGGTCGATCAGATCGGCCAGCGTGGACGGAGGCTCGATCCCGGCGTCGGCGAACCAGCCGATGTCATAGTTGACGCACACGTCGCCGAAGTCGACCGGTACGGCGAGGCCGTCTGGCGCGAGCGCGATGAGTTCGGCGGGAAGCTCGGCGGCGACCGGATCAGCCGGCAGCTCGAAGACGCCGTCGTCGAGGGCGCGCGAACAGGTACGTGTTGTCGATGCCGAACATCACGTCGCCTTCGGGGTTGCCGACGGTGAGCGACGCCTTCGACAGCATCGTGCCGGTGTCGCCGGCGATGAGGATGTCGACCGCAATGCCGGTCTGGTCGGTGAAGGTGGCGAGCGCCTCGTTGAGGGAGGTGTCGGCGTCGGGGAACGAGTCATAGGCGACGAGCGTGATCTCTTCGGCCGGCGGCGCCGCGAGCGAATCGGCCGGCGCGGTAACGGTCGTGGGCGCCCCGTCGTCGACGCTGCTGGTCGGATCGGTGTCGCTGCTGCACGCTGCCGCGAAGAGCGCAAGGGTCACGCCGAGCGGAACGAGATGTCGTGAGTTCATGGCTGTCCTGTCGCTCGGGCTGACGGGCTCGATTGGGGGCGGGGGTGGTCGAAGATCGTGAGGACGCCGGTCGAGAGCCTTACGGTCACGGCGCCGTCGAGCACTTCGTTGCTCACACCCCACCCGACGACCGGGTCGAGTGAGACGCCGTCGAGTGTCCACTTGGTCCCGGTCAGGCGGACCCGGGAGCACGGGCCGTGGAGGGCGACGATCGACAACATGGAGCCGGCAACGAGTTCGAGTTCGAGCGATCCGGGGCCGTGCAGCACGTCGACGTGCTGACCGTTCCACCAGCCGTCGACGTGAGGAATCGACGTGAGGGAGCGGTGGCCGAGGGCCCCGACCGCGGTGATGGTGTGGTCGAGTCGGTCGCCGGCGCCGACGAGGGTGAGCCGGTTCGGCGCCATGTCGGCGGCGAAGGCCAACGCCAACTCGGTATCGGTGTGGTTCTTGTCGACGGGATGCCGGACGATCGTGGCGTGCTCTTCGGCCCAGGCCAGGCCGGCGTCGCTGATCGAGTCCAGGTCGCCGACGAGGCCCGACGGCGCCAACCCGGCTGCCCGCGCATGATCGAGGCCCCCATCGACGGCGATCACGATGGCCCGGTCCGGGAGCGCAGCGACGACATGCGGATCCAGCGCTGCGGATCCGCTGACGACGACGATGTGCTCATTCACTTCGATTCCTCCGCCGGCATTACCCGGATCAGGTTCTCGGGTCGATGACGGCGTGTCATCCTCTCAGCCCACCGAATCCGTGAGCTCCCCGTTTGCGTGAGATCAGAGTAGCTACAGGAATGTGCGAACGCACAGGGCGATCGAGGAAACCCCGAGCATGCCGACGGTCGCGAGGTCGAAACCTCGGCCCGAGACGCGCTCGCGCAGCCGCGTGCCGAGCGGGATCGTCGCGAGCACCGGGATGCAGGCGAGCAGCGTGGCCACGACGCGGCCGGACAGCTCGCCGTTGGCCACCAGGACGATGAACTGGGCGGCACCGGACACCAAGAACAGGCTGGTCACAGACAGGATGTGTGCACCGCGTGGCAAGCGGAAGCTGTGAATCCACGATCCGACGATCGGACCGCTGATTCCGATCGCGCCTTGGAACATGCCGGCGAGCAGACCGACGCCGGGCGACAGGCGCCGCGACTGTTCCGGAGTCGTACGGAGGTCGGGCTTCAAGAAGAACGTGGCGATGTAGATCGCGATCGCCACGATGAGCGCAATCACCAGCGGTTGATCCGGAACGTTAACGAACAGGAACGTACCGATCACGGCGCCGATCACGCCCGCGATGGCGAGCACGCGGAGATCGCGAGTCGCAGCGACGTGGCTGCGTTCGCGCGCGGCGAGAAATCCATTCGCCAGCAGGTTGGGGAGGGCGATCGTGACGACGGCGTCGTCGATGTCGACGAACAGTGCAGCGATCGGAATGACGATGACGGGGAGCCCCATCCCGGTGACGGCTTTGGAGATGGAGCCGATGAAGACAGCGACCAAGATGATCGCCAGTTCGGTGCCGCTCACCGCGTCAGTGTGGCAGCTCGCAGCCGATGGTCAGCTGATCGTTCGCTTCGTGTGAGCGCATGGTCTGTCCGGCGCAGCTTGTGCTGACACGGAGTTTGATCGTGTGCTTCGTGTGAGCGCATGTTTTGTCCGGCGCAGCTTGTGCTGACACGAAAACTGGCCGAGCGGGTTCAGGTTTCGTCTGGGCGCGGTCGCACTACTACTCGGTTCATTCCCATTCGGTGCCGTACTCGTCGAGCACGTCACTGTTGCACGGGCCGTCGGCCACTGCGCCGTGACCTAGAAGGTTCGACTTGCCGACATCTCGATGAGGCAGTACCTTTCATCGAGAGGGTTCGTTTGTTGAACCCACGGATCGAAGGAGCCTCCATGAGCGTGACCGCCACCACCAGCACCACGACCGACCCGCAGCCTGCACCGTTGACGGTGTCGCCCGACGACGAGACCCAGGTCTGGCACAAGACGGCATGCATCCTCTGTTCGGCGAACTGCGGGGTGGAGGTGAAGACCGAGGGGCTGTCGATCACGCGCGTCCGCGGCGACAAGGACCATCCTGCATCCAAGGGTTACACCTGCGAGAAGGGTCTGCGTCTCGACCACTACCAAACCGGACCCCATCGCCTCACCAGTCCGCTGCGACGTCGTGCCGACGGCACGTTCGAAGAGATCGACTGGGACACCGCAATCGCGGAGGTCGCCGCGCGCTACCAGGACGTGATCGACGAACACGGTGGCGACAAGATCCTTTTCTACGGCGGCGGCGGACAGGGCAATCATCTCGGCGGTGGGTACGGCAGCGGCTTCCGGTCGGCGCTGGGTATCCGATTCAACTCCAACGCGTTCGCCCAGGAGAAGACTGGCGAGTTCTGGGTCGACGGCCAGCTGTTCGGCAGGCCGAGTTGCCACACCGCCGGTGACTATCACCATGCCCAGGTTGCCGTGTTCTGGGGCAAGAATCCGTGGCAGTCACATGGGTTTCCCGAGGCGCGGCGTGTGCTCAAGGAGATCTCAAACGACCCTGCCCGCACGCTGATGGTCATCGACCCGCGCGGTCACCGAAACTGCTGAACTTGCCGACATCCATCTGCGGCCGTTGCCCGGTGGCGACGCGCATCTGCTCGCAGCGATGCTGAAGGTGCTCGTCGACGAGCGGGGCTCGCCGAAGCGTGGCTCGCAGCCAATGCGAACGGCCTCGACGAACTGATCGCCCACATCGATCGGGTCGATGTGGCGGTGTCGTGCGAGAAGGCCGGCGTGCCCGCCGCGGAGGTCCGCGCAGCTGCGCACACCATCGCTGCGGCAACCGGCGGCGTGTCGATCTTCGAGGACCTCGGCATCCAGATGGCGCCACACTCGACACTCAACAGCTACCTCGAGAAGTTGCTCGTGTTGCTGACAGGCAACTTCGGCGTCGAGGGCGGGATGAACCTGCACACCCGTTTCGCTTCGTTGACGTCGGGTAGCTCGCGAGCGCCCGGGTGGCGCCGAGCCGGTCACCCCGGTGACGGGCCACCGATTGGTCACCGGGCTCGTGCCGTGCAACGTCATCCCCGATGAGATCCTCTCGGACCATCCCGACCGATTCCGGGCGATGCTCGTCGAGTCGGGCAACCCGGTGCATTCGATTGCCGACAGCCAGCGGATGCGCGAGGCGATGCGCGCGCTCGACCTCCTCGTTGTGATCGATGTGGCCCTGACCGAGACCGCACGCGAAGCCGACTACATCCTGCCGGCGTCGTCGCAGTTCGAGAAGTGGGAGTGCACGTTCTTCAATCTCGAATTCCCGAGCAACTACTTTCACCTTCGCCGACCGGTGTTCGAGCCGATGCCCGGCACGTTGCCCGAGTGCGAGATCCACGCCCGGCTCTGTCGGGCGATGGGCGTGTACACCGACGCCGATCTGGCACCGCTGCGAGCTGCTGCCGAGGTGGGTCGCGCCGAGTTTGCCGGAGCGCTGTTCGAGATGGTCGCCGCCCGACCCGAGCTCGGCAAGCTGCTCGCCGTCATCTTGTACGAGACGCTGGGCCCGACGTTGGAGACTCCCGATGGAGTGAGCGCGGCGGGCGCCGCCGCAGTGTGGGGGCTCGCACAGCAGGCGGCCGGTTTCTGGGAAGCGTCGATCCGCCGGGCCGGCTTCGGTGAGGACGCCACGAAGAGCCTGGGCGACGACCTGTTCGACACGATCCTCGCCTCGCCCGAAGGAATCGTCTTCTCGGTCGACGACTACGACGAGACCATGCGTCGGTTGCTGACGCCCGACGGCAAGATCAACCTGGTGATCCCAGCGTTGCTGGCTGAATTCGACGGTCTGGCCGACGAGTTGTCGCCCGTTGCCGCAAATCCTGATTACCCGTTGGTGCTGGCGGCCGGCGAGCGGCGTTCGTCGACGGCGAACACGATCATGCGTGATTCGGCATGGCGCAAACGTGACCGGCAGGGCGCGCTGCGGATGTCTCCCGCCGACGCCGCCGCGGCAGGCGTGGGCGACGGCGACCGGGTGCGCATCACGACCAAGCGCGGGCAATGCCGTCGCGGTGGTCGAACTCAGTGACGCAATGCGCGACGGACAGATCTCGTTGCCGAACGGATTCGGTCTGGGGTTGGCCGGCGACGGCTCCGACTCCGTGGGAGTTGCGCCGAACGAGTTGACCTCGTCGGACGACCGCGACTGGTTCGCCGGGACCCCCTTCCACAAGCATGTGCGGGCCCGCGTGGAGTTGGTCGAGCCGGCCGCCGTCGTCGATGCATGAGGATGATCTTGTGAGGATGATCTTGTGAGGATGATCTTGTGAGGACGATCTTGTGAGGCGAACCCGGTTCGACGACTGGCCGTGCCCGATCGCACGAGTTGCCGACCTGATCGGTGACTGGTGGACGCCGATCATTTTGCGCGACGCCTGCAGTGGAACTCGTCGCTTCGACCACTTCCAGAAGTCGCTCGACATGCCCAAGGCAGTTCTTTCTGCACGGTTGACGCGACTCTGCGACGAAGGCGTTAATGGAAAGGGTCGCGTATCAGGACAATCCGGTGCGCTACGAGTACCGGCTCACCGACAAGGGCCGAGAGTTCTGGCCGGTGCTCGCGGCGATGTGGCGGTGGGGCGAGGACTGGATGTGGCCCGAGGGCCAAGCACCTCCGCTGGTGCTGAAGGATCGCGCCACCGGCAACGTCGTGCGACCACTCGTCGTCGACGAAGCAACGGGCACGCCTGTCACACTCCGCACGGTGCGGGTCGGACGGAATCCGTCGCAGCGCGTTTGATCCTGTCTTTCGTGTGAGCGCATGTTTTGTCCGGCGCAGCTTGTGCTGACACGGAGTTGATCGAGCGGGGTCAGGCGTCGACTGGGGCGGACCCCTTCAACCCGGGCTCAGTGGCCGAAGGCGGTCTCGCCGACACGGGTCGCGATGGCGCAGATCTCGACCAGCTGGGGGGTCGCCATCGGGTCGGCGCCGCGGGTCGCGCCACCGACTGACTGCGTCTGCTGCTGCGCGCTGGAGTTCCGGACCGTCGGCGTGCGCGCCCACGCCGAGCCCTTCACCGAGCGTCGTCGCGAGGAGGAGCCGATCGAGATCGGCCCGATCGCCCGGGCTGAACCGGACGTCACTCGTCCGCAAGAGGTGCGCCGCGCGCAGGCGTCCGAAGTCGATTGCCGTCGACTCGATCTGCTCACAACGCCGATCGAGATCTGCCGCGAAGGCGCGATGCGTGCCGGCCGACCCTCGGGCCAGCCCCCGCAGTGACGCCAGCGCGCTGCGAGCCTGCAAGGTTCGCGCCCGAGGTGCGAAATGGCGATCGAGCACGATGCGCAGTTCGGCCAGGCCCGACCAGTCGAGGAGGTGGGCTGCGAGGTCCGTGGCCGACACTGCAGTGCCGCGCTGCATCGCGTCGAGCGACATGCGTAAGCCGTAGAGGCCCAGCCGGTCGAGGAGCGCCCGCCGCCGTGCCGCCGACACCTCGGTCAATGTGTCCGCGGCACAGAAGTGGTCACCTGAAAGCACAGACCGCTCGATCATCTCGGGCGCGACGGCAGCGATCGTGCGGAGATCGGCCATCTCGTCTTCCCGCCACGTGAGCGCGGTCTCGGCGAGCAAGCCGGCGAGGGGCACGACGGTTGCGCAGAGCGCGTGCAGCTGAGCATCGGTGGCGTACCGCGCAGCGATCCGCCGAGCCGAGTCCATCGCGTCGAGCCGGCCCGCACCGATCTCGTCAGCACGCGACAGCACCGCGACGGCATTCACCGGCGACGCCGCAGTGACCGACCGGTCCATGAACGCATCGAGGAAGTCGATGTCGGATCGGTGGGCGTGCCTCATCAGGTAGATCACTGCGTCGGCTTCCGTGCCACGTTCGATCGAGTCGCCGGTCAGGAACTCGCGCGTTCGACGCGAGTTGTCGTCGTTGGCCGATGCCAGACCGGGCGTGTCGATCAACGTCGTGGTGGCCAGCGTGGAGGTCGGCCAATCGACTTCCAGATGGGCCACGTCGTTGTCGTCGAGGTCGCCGAGTTCGACGTCGAGATGGCCCGACTCGCGCCGGAAGACGAGTTCCCTCGATGCCCCCGACTTCAGGCTCGCCGTCACTCGATACCCGGGACCCTGACGATAGACGGACACCAACCGAGTGCACTCCCCGGCGTCGGTCGGTGCCAGCCGTTCGCCGACGAGGGCGTTGAGTAACGTCGACTTACCGGCCTTCACGCGTCCGGCGATCGCGACGCGCAGCGGGCCGGTCAGTCGGGAACGGATGTCGCCGAGTCGATCACCGACGGATGAGTCGGGCACGGATGGCCGCAGTTCGTCGATCAGTGCAACGAGTCGGCTCGCCACATCCTGCGCCCCGGGGGTCATGTCGTCGATGGCGTTCACAGCGCTGCCTCGATCTTGCCGAGCGAGCTGAGCGCATGACTGACATCCTTCGCCCGTTGTTGCCGCTCCGCCTGCGATCGTTGGACGTCTTCCTGGATGCGCTTCGCCGTGTCGGTGTAGGTGCGTTGGAGCTCGCCGAGGCGTTCGCTGAACTCGTCACGAATCTCCCGTTGAATGTCGCGGAGCACGGAGGCGATCTCGTTGCCGACCTCGAACTGCACGTCGTCGATGAACTGACGCACCTGGACCCGGGCGGCTTGTCGGCGCTGCGCCACCTTGCGCTTGCGATCGTCGACGAGTTGCATGCCGCCGAACACCGCCCCGACGCCGAGCAACACCGGGTTCGAAGCGATGAAGACCGTCGCGGCCGCGGGGAGGAACCCGCCGACCATGCCGAACATGATCACGCCACCCTGGGCGCCCTTGACCCCGGTGAGCCCGGTCTGGAAGCCACGCTTGGCGCGCGAACCGGCTTCGTCGATCGATTTCTCGCGCCAGAGTGATGACACGTCGAGTTGGCGATCCGACGCCGTCAACGGTGCCAGTGCGACCTCCTCGCCTTCGAGAAGCACGCCGATCTCGGCGCGAATCGAGTTTCTGGCCGTTTCCGAATCGACGAAGGCCTGCGCCACTGCATCGGCGATGTCGCGTTGGAGCACGTCGGACAGCTCCTCCCATTCTTCTCCTCTGGTCAAGATCTCGACCCGATCGTCGGCCAGCTTGCCGATCGTGCGCATCGCCGCGCGCAAACCGAAGTTGACGGAGTTGGAGACGTCGCTCATGCGGTCACCGAGGAGCTGGCCCCATCTCGAGGCCGGCCCTCGGAGTTGTTCGAGTCGCTGTTTGGCAGTCTCCAGTTCAGCGAGCCTCGATCCTGCGAGTTCAGGATCATTCAGCAGTGCGAGTTCCTGTTCGAGGCCACTCTTCAAGAGCGAAACCACGGCACGGCCATCGGACCGTGATCGGTCGACGGCGGACGCCTTCGCGGGCTCGATCACCTGAGCGCCCAACGCGGTCACCACGTCAGGAAACCGGCTCGCCTGGTTCAGGTCCCGATCCTTGCGTTGGAGCGCCTCGTGGCGCAGCGTGCTCGATACCGCCACGATCCCGATGTCGAGTCCGGCCTGTTGCAGGAGCGCCCGGTTGCGCTCGACGATGCGTTCCCAGTGGGGATGCAGGTCGATTTTCGTCTGGACGAACATGACGGTCGGACACAACTCGGCGGCCCGTCGGAGAAAGGAGAGTTCGGGACCGCTCAGCTCGGCGGAGGCATCAGAAGCCAGAACCACCCCGTCGGCGAAGGGAAGGAAGGCCAGCGTGGCGGCCGCGTGGCCAGCGCCGAGCCCGCCCATCCCGGGCGTGTCGACGATGGCCAGACCCTGCTTGAGCATCGCGCTCGGCACGCTGATCTCGACGCGCTCGACGCCCTTCGTGTTGCCGGGATTGCCGACCTCGCTCACCCAGTTCGACAGGTCGTCGATCGGCACGCGCTGACCGACCGACTTGCCGTCGACGCGCGAACGGACGACGGCGCCGAGTTCGTCGCCGTATCGAACCATCGTGATGGCGCTGGTGGCGAGGTCGTCGTCGACCGGGCAGACGTCTCGACCCAGCAGGCCGTTGACGAGCGAACTTTTGCCCTGCTTGAACTCACCGACCACGCACACCACTGTGGCGGGCCGCTTGAGTCGAGCGCCGGCCGCGGCGATTCGGTCGGACAGCTCGCTGCGTCCAAGATGCTGACACCACTTCGACAACTCGACCAGTGCCGCGCCCACGGCGGCTGGAGCCTCAGGG
This sequence comes from Ilumatobacteraceae bacterium, assembly GCA_963820085.1. Lineage (GTDB taxonomy): Bacteria > Actinomycetota > Acidimicrobiia > Acidimicrobiales > Ilumatobacteraceae > Ilumatobacter_A. The sequence goes on from CAWFYU010000006.1 coordinate 229,713, forward strand.
GGTGACGGTGCTGAGGGTGATTGCGCGGCGTCGCCCGCTGCTGTGCCGGTCGTTGCGCCCGCAGTGGTCATCGACGCCTCAGAGATCCTCGAAGAAGCTGTCGGTTGTGGCTTCGACGGTGTCGGCGACTTCGACGGCTTGAGCAACGGCGGTGACGGGTTCGGGTTCGGGCTCGTAGGCCGGTTCGGGAGCGACTTCGACGGATGGGGCGTCGAACGACTGTGTGTCGAGTGGCGCGTCGAGTGGCATGGCGTCGAGTGGCATGGCGTCGAGTGGCATGGCGTCGAGTGGCATGGCGTCGAGTGGCATGGTGTTGCTGGCCCCATTGTCTGGAGCGTCGAAACCTCCCGCGTCGACCGAGGTGACGGAGTCGAAGTTGGGAACGATGCCCGTGTTGACATCGTCGCCGTCGAGCGACCACGAGTCGTCGGTGTCGGCAGTCGCCGACGAATCGTCGCTTCCGCTTCCCAACAGTTCGTCGAGTTCGTCTGTGACGTCGTCGGCGAACCCCGAGAGTTGGTCGTCGAGGACATCGGAGGCGAGGCCACCCAGCGTGTCGGAGAGTTCCTCATCGAGGATGCCGGCGGGCACGAGTTCGTCGATGTCGTCGATGTCGAACTTGTCGAGGAGCTCGCGGAGTTCCCCGGCGTCATCGCCGAAGGTCTCGGCGAGGAGGTCATTGGCCTCCTGGGACCAACTGGCGCCCCACTCGTCGTCGCCGCTGCCGAGGCCCAACGCACTGGCACCCCCGCGGAGGTCGTCGAGTGGACCGGTGATGCTGGAGAGGTCGAGCCCGGTGAGATCTTCGATCGTGCTCACGCCATCGAGCATCGAGCCACTGGCGCCCAGCACGTCTTGCAATTCGTCTCCGCCCCATTCGGTGAGCGTCTCGGCAATGTCGTCGCCCCACAGTTGCGTCACCGCTGGCACCGCGACGCCAGCCAGGTCGTCGAGGCCGAAGTCGCTCAAGTCGGTCGCCCCCGTGACGAATCCCCCGAGAGTGCTCGCGACGGCCGATCCGGCCGGACCACCGATCGCGGCTCCGAGCGTGGTGAGGCCGCCGGCGAAGGCGTCGTCCCACGAACCCTCACCGACTGCGGCGCCGAGCAGGTTGCCGGCGGCGTTCCCGAGGCTGGCTCCCACGGGTCCACCGAGGGCGCCGCCGAGGATCGTGGCTCCTGTCGTGACGACGGAGATGATCGCGTCGACATCGCCGTCGGCGACTGCCTCGATCGTGACGGCGACCTCGTCGTACACGCCTTCGACCTCGGTGATCACGTCGCCGATCGACCCTCCGACTTCGTCGGCGGCAGAGGCCACTGCATCCACAATGCTGCTCAAAAATCCCATGTCCCCGACCGTAGGCTCATTCGGATTCGGGCGACCCGGGCATATTCCCGGTTCCGGTCCCGGCTCATTGAGCCAGGAAGAACGCGGGCTTATGGTGGCCAGATGAGCACCGTGACGAACCCTGTGAAGCCGATCGATCGCACCGCCCGGCTCGCCGTTTTCCCGAGCGAAGAGATCCGTCCGATTCCGTCGTTCGTGTTCTCCGTCCCCGACGGGTGGGTGATGGACGAAGGCCCTGATGCTTTGGCGGTCGTGCGGACCGCAGAGCAAGTCGATGACTTCTGGGTGAACATGATGGTGAGTCATGACCGGGTCGCCGGCGTCGTCGACTTCAAGGCGGCAGCGCGCGCGACGTGGGTGCGTCTCTTGCAGGCCGCGCCCGACGCGAAGGTGACGATGGAGCGCATGGCGCGCTTCGGTGAACGGATCACCTACATCAGAGCCATCGAACTGCCAGCACCGAAGTCGGGGCGAACGCTCGCTCAGTTACATGCACTGTTCTTCGCTGCTGCTCACGAAGACCAGAAGACCCTCGACATGTTCCAGTTGATCGGTACGTGTCCTGCTGATGCCGCCGAGGACTTCGGAACGATGTTCCTGGAGATCATCGGTTCGTTCCGGTTCAGCTGAGATGCACCGACTCGCGCTCCTTGCGGCGGGGTGCACGCTGGTCGTTGCCGCGTGCGGCAGCGGAGCCGGGACCGCCGGTACCGGTGCCGCCGAGACATCCGACGCCCCCGCGGCACCGGCGAGCGGACCGGCAACACCGCCGCTCGATGATGTACGGAGTGTCTTTCTCTCCGGAATCGCATCGGACCCGTCGCTCGGCGACGGTGAGCGGGCCTGCCTCACCGCTCTCGCCGACACGTATGGCGACGACGAACTGACCGAGTTGCTCGATGCGTTGTCCGCCAGCACACCCGATCTGGACGATCCGCTCGTGAAACGATTCACCGCAGCAGCTCAGGGGTGTCGCGGAGTCGGTGGATCACTGGTCGATCAGCTCAAAGCAAAGACCAACAGAGCCTTCAGCGATGCTGCCACCGCGTGCATCGACGAGTTCCTGGCAACGCAGACCGAATCCGAACTCCAGGCTTTGATCGGCTCCGAGAACCCGTTCTCCGAGGGTCGCCTCAGCGAATGCGGCGATCTCTGATCGGACCCGTGATCTGACCGGCAGCCCCTCAGTTGATCGGTTCGTCGGCCACGGGCACGGCGTCGACGATGTCGGTCGACTCGGGTCCGAAGATGTCGTTGAGCGACTCGAACTCGTCCGGATCGTATGCCGGTTCCGGGATCTCGATGATCGGTGCGTCGAGGACCGAAGTATCGGGTTCCAACGCGGTCGGCGAACCACTCGTTCCGTCACCGTCACCGATGGTTGCGACCGGTTCGTCCGGTGGTGTGAACTCACGGAGCTCGGGGTGCGGGGCGTCGGAAGCCATCGTCGGATCTGTTCCCCAGCCGAGCTCTTCGGCGTCGGTCCAACCATCATGGTCGGAGTCGGACGCCCGCGGATCGAGGCCGCGGCCCGCCTCGATGCCGTCGGCCACGCCGTCGCCGTCGGTGTCGGCCTTGAGCGGATCGAACCGGCTCACCTCGCCGCCTGGGCTGTTGTCTTCGACGCCATCGGACAGCCCGTCGTGATCGGTATCGGGATTGAACGGGTCCGTGCGTGAGGCCCGCGTCTCCCAGCCGTCGGTGAGGCCGTCGCCGTCGGAGTCACGGGTCCACGCGTCGATCACGTCCTCGTCCGGCGTGTCGTGCGGGTGGTCGACCGGTGGAGGAATGATGTCGACGGTCGTCGATTCGGAGGGGGCGGCCGGTTCGGCCGCATCGGGTGGGTCGACAGAATCCATGAGTTCAGCGGCGACCCGGTCGATGATGCCCGATGCATCCGCACCCGGGTTGCGACCGTCCGCGAAGTCTTCCATCACTGCGGCGTGGGTGTACCGACTGGCGTCCGTCGTGAGCGCGACCTGGCCGCCCTGGCGAACTTCCATGATGCGTCCGTCACCCATGCTGATGCCGACACCGGCGCCAGCAGGGCGCGCACTTCCCATCGGGTCTCCGGCGGGGAACGTGAACACGAGCGCGCCAGGTGTTCGCAACGCGTCCGCCACGCTGGTGGTCGATCCGGCGTGAGCGAGGTGTTGGTACTGCTTCCAGCTCCCGTCCGGCATCGTGATGCCCGAACGCCGGGCCGCCCACTCGACGAGCTCGGATGAGTCGAAGCCGTGCGGGTCAGGGTCGTTCGGGTCGGCTTCGGCCATCCGTTGGTGGCCTTTGCCGAGCTGAGTGGAGACGTTGCGCAGAAAGTCGCGTACCGACGGTTCGGCGCCGGGCGCGGTGGGTTCGTTCGATGGCTGTTGCATGGCGGTCTCCGGGTTCGGCGGTACGGGTGCGGGTCAGGTGCGGGTCAGGTGACGGGTCAGGTGTCGGATGGATCGACGGCGTCGAAGGTGGCGGGCGGCTCGATGGCGTCGAACGGTGCTCCCGACAAGCCGTCGGCGGCAGGTGCGCTGAAGTCGATCGCGTCCACGGTGTCGTACTCGACGTCGGTCGCCGGGGCGAACGTGTCGAACGCATCGGTGTCGGTGGTCCCGGTGGTCTCGGTCGCATCGGGGAACGCAACGTCGATCGGTTCGCCGATGGCGATGCCCTGTTCGGCGACGGGGTTCGCGGCGTCGTCGAGCACCGCGGTCTGCCAATTCTGGTCGCCCAACAGGTCGTCGCCGAAACCGTCGTCGGCGAGAACCGGATCACCGATTGTCGTATCGTGAATCGGGTCGGTCAGGACAGGGTCGGCTCTCGACAACGGAGTGGCGCCCTCGGGGCCGTTGTCGGTGCCGCTCGAATCGACCGGTTTGATCAGTGCATCGGCGGGGCGTTGGTCGGCGATCATCTCGTCGAATTCGTCGACGATGACGCCGGAGGGCGGGATCGGCATGGTCACTCGCGGGTCAGCGGGAGTCGTCGCTGGATCGGCGTCGAGGTCGGCCTCGTCGGCCAGCGGAGCAGCAGGGTCGGCGGCAGGGTCGACTGTCAGGGTCGGCCAGCGGAGCAGCAGGGTCGGCGGCAGGGACGGCGGCGAGGTCGGCGGTCAGATCCTCCGTGATGCCGTCGAGGCGGGTGTCCTGGGCGAAATCGGTGACCCGATTGCTGAATCGCTGCTGCAGTTCGGCGATCGCTCCATCGGCAGTCTGCCCAGGGATCGGTGTATATCCCTCGAGCAGGGCCGCCAGGTCGGCGCGCAACTCGGCGATGCTGTCGGCGTCGGCGCCCTCTGGGGGTTCCCATGCATCCAAGCGTCCGCGCAGCGTCGCGACTGCGCTGTCGACCTCGTCGCCGAGGGCCTGTTCGCTGGCTGACCGGCTCTCGGATTCTTCGATCAACGTGTCGAGTTTGACGTCCTGGGTGAAATCGTCGACGCGGAGCGCGAACTCGTCGCGTAGCGATTCGATCGCATCATCAGTCGATTGGCCAGGAACGATCTGATGTCGCTCGATCAACCCGGCCAGCCGTTCACGCAGCTCGGTGACCTCGGCCGGATCGGCCCCTGCGGGCGGTTCCCACTCGGTGAGTCGTTCGAGCAGCGTGGCCTTGACGGCCTCGAGTTCGGCGGTCATCGGCGTCATCGATGGCGCGGAACCGTCACGTGACAGCGGAGCGGAGGCCCCGCCCTCTCGCGGTATCGGTCGGATCTCCTGCTCGGTCGAAGGTGCCGGATTCGCCGGCCGGCTGCTCGGTGCAGCGGATCCACCGTTGCTCTGTGCTGGGGCAGGACCGGACCGCCCCGAGGGCCCGGCGAATCCGCTCGGCGCGGATGGGCCCGCCAAATCGGCAAACACGCTGGCCAACATGTTTGCTGCCAACGGCTGCTCACCGCCGTCGACGGCGACGCCACTGTCGGCGATGGCGTCGTCGAGGCCCTCATCTGCCAGGGCGAGGTCGGTGTCGAAGGCGTCGAGCGATGCGACGTCGTCATCGAAGACGAACTCCTTTGCGGCGTACGCGCCGATTGCTGCGGCCGCGCCGACGGCGGCGACGCCCGCGGCCACACCACCCGCGGTAGGGCGGCCCGAGCGTTCGCGCTGAGCGTCGGTGGACGCCACGAGACGTGCGCCAGGCCCGGTTGCCGCTGCTGGTTTCGACGGTGGCCCGGTTGGCGGCGGCACGGTCGACGGTTCGGTTGGCACAGGGCCGGTGCCGGCGTCACCCCCGCCACCGGGGGTTGGAGCTGACGCAGCTGCGTGCACTGCAGCCTCGCTCGTGTTCTGTTCGGTTGCACCCATACACACCACCATCTTCGGATCAGCGTCCATGAGTGCGGGCCGGCCGATGAATTCGGCCACCGACTCACGAACAAGGGGAATACGAGAAGAACCGCCGACGAGTACCACGCCGGCGAGATCGGACGGATCGAGGTCCGCAGAGCGGATCGTCCGATCGAGCGCGCCGAGCGTGTCGGCCAGTCGGGGCCGCAGCGCATCTTCGAACTCACTGCGCGTCAAACGCACGACGGTCGAGAGCTGTGGCGTCGACACCGTGATCGAGACTTCGGAGTCGGTCGACAGCGCCTCTTTGGCTGCGGTGCAGTCGGCGCGCAGCCGAGTCAGCGCGCGGCGCACATCGGGATCGTCGCTGTCGAGCGCGCTGAGTTGGCCATCGAGCACATCATCGACGTGGGCCATGACGATGTGGTCGATGTCGATGCCCCCGAGTCGTTCGAGGCCTTCGGCCGAACCGATCAGTTCGGGGCCCGACTCGGTGCACCGGACGACCGCTGCATCGAACGTGCCGCCACCGAAGTCGTATACGGCAACGACATCGCCGACCTGCACTCGGCCCTGGGCGACGTAGTGCAACGCAGCTGACTCCGGTTCGCTGAGCAACCGGGCATCGGGGACACCGGCCAGGCGAGTGCACTCCCGCAGGAGGTCGAGTTTGTACTCCCCCCAGTTCGCCGGATGCGTCACGACCACCTCGTCAGGGGTGGCGCCCGCCTGTGCTGTTGCCGCGTCGACGACGCTTCGGAGGAGGGCTGCCATCAGTGCCTCCGGACCGTACGGGGTGCCGGCGAGCATGAACGGCGCAGTATCGCCGAGACGTCGCTTCATCTCGCGAACTCCGCTGGTGGGGTCAGAGAGCAGGCGCCGTTCTGCCGCGTCGCCCGTGATCAGTCGTCCCCCGTCCACGGCCACGACCGACGGCATTGCCGAACGTCGATCAGACAATTGCAACGGCTCGCCATTCAGCGAGGCCGCCGTCCACGTCGTTCCGAGATCGACGCCGAGGCGATTGCGGAGAGTCGCTGCGCGCCCGCCGCCAGGGCCCGCCCCTGGCTGTGCTCCCGAATGCGAAGGATTCGTCATGGGAGTCGACCGTAGAGATCGTCGTCGTCTGGGTCGCTGGGAGCGTTCCCGGTTGCATTCCCGGTGTTGTCCCCGGGAACCGATGCCGTCGCAGCGGTGCCCGAACCAACCGGTTCGTATTCGACGTCGATCGTTCGGATCCGGGGCGGTGGGGGCTGGTCGATGTCGCCGATCAGAAAGGCCCGCTGGGCTGCGGACAGTGTGAGGTCCCACTTCCCTTCGATCTCGACCCACGGATCGCTGGTGGGCGAATGGGTGTCGCCGTCGGCGTCGTGATCTGGGCTCAACGCCTCCCACCAGCGTCGTTCACGCCGCCCTGCATCGTCGCTCATCGAGCGCTCTCGATCAACGAATGACGGCTCATCCGGATAGCGAGTTCGGTGCGCGAGCGGATGCCGAGCTTGCGGTAGATGCCCTGCAGATGGAAGTCGATGGTCTTGACGCTCACGAACAACGACGTTGCGGCCTCCTTGTTCGTCATCCCGCTGGCCACCGCCAGCGCCACTGCGCGACTCCGCCGGACTCAGCAATTCATCGACATTCCGACCCGTGGGCTGGGAGACGACTCGGTGTTGCCCGAATCGGGCGCCGGACCGTCCGAAGATCTCGAGCGATCGTTCGGTGGCGTGGAGCGCGATGTCGAAGCGCTCGTGGAGCTGAGCCCATTCACTGGCGATGAGCCACGTCTCGGCCTCCTCGATCCACAAGCCGTGCGCGGCTGCGAGGTGAGCGGATTGTTCGAACAGTTCGACGTCGTCGTCGAGCGCTGCGGCGGCACGCAGGCGACGGACCTCGACGAGGGGCCGATCAACGTCGCCGACGAGGAGTTCGTCGACGGCCGAGCAACCCGCAATTCGTCGTCGTCGCTGGTCGTCGGTGTCTCCACAGAGTGCGACGGTCGTTGCGAACTCTGCGGCATAGAGGTGGGGACGGGCCCGGGCGGCCCGTTCGAGCGCGTCGAGCGCGTCGAGCATCTGTCCTGCCTCGCGAGCAAGCCGTCCGTGGATCCAGCCGGCGAAGGCCAGGTGTTCTGCGCAGCCGTACTCGGCAAGCACGGGTACGGCGGCATCCAGGTGTCGCATGGCATCCTCGCGTCGACCCAACAGACACTCGAGGTCCGCCAACGCCAGCGAGACGGCCGCCCGCGGGAGGTGAGCTGATTCCGGCATCAGCTCGATCGCGACGCCGCTGGATGCCAGCGCTTGGTTGAGTTCACCTCCGTGACGCTGCGCTGCGATCTTCGTCAACTGGTCGTCGACCCCGCTGGGCAACACCAGACCGGCGAGCGGGGAGAGTTCGGCCATGTCGCTGGCAACTTCGGCGAGTCGTCCAGCCTCGACCGAGGCGCGACGTCTCCGCAGGCCGGCGAGGTAGGCGAGCGGGCCGACGGTGATTCGGTCGGAGCGCCGTGGAGGAGCATCGGGCAGTCTGGCGAGCACGTCGGCGGCGAGTGGCCCGACCTCGCGGTCGTCGAGCAGACCAACGGCCAGTTCGGCAATGCCGTCGACGAAACCTGCGGCGACCGAGACATCGATGCTGAGCACTCGGGCCATCGCGATGAGCGACGAATCGACACGGCCGGCAACGTGGTTGATCCGATGTTGTGCTCGCCGGGGCCCGTCGGTCCAGATCGCTGCCGTTCCGATGGCGACGAGGGTCTCGGCCGTTGCCGGAAGATCGGCGAGTTGGTCAAGGCAGGCGCGGCAGCGATCGATTTCTCCCGCGGCGAACCAGGCCAGGGTCGCTGCGGCCAAGCGTGTCGAGCGATCGTGAGCGGAGCTGCTCAGCAACGCTGCGCGCTCGGAGATGCGTGCCGCCGATGCGGGTCCCCCCCGGCGGAGCGCGTCCAGTGCAACGAGGTCCAGCGCCTCGGCCGCACCATCGTCGGGCCCATCGGCGGCGGCGACGAGCTGCCACGCTTTGGCCGCACCGTGGTGTTGCTCGGTCAGCGCCGAGGCGAGAGCAAGATGGGCTGCCCGTCGGCTCGGTGCAGCGACCTGGTGATACGCCACCGCTCGGAGCAGAGGATGGGCCAGTCGGACCATCCCGCCGTCGACGATGATCAGCTCGGCGCGCTCGGCATCGAACAGCCCGTCGAGCGACTCACCCAAGATGGTCAGCCCGCGTCGGACCACTTCGATGTCACCGGTGTCGTCGGCAGCGACAACGGCCATCACCCGCTGCACAGCCGGTCCAGCAATTTCGAGGCGCGTGACGAAGCCGTGCGCCACGCCCGACTGCAACCGCGGAACGAGCGGTGGGGGCACGTCGCCGCTGCGTTCGGCCACCGTCATCGAGCGGGCGATCTCGAGCGCTGCGAGCGGGTTGCCGCTGGCCAGCTTGCAACAGTGTTCCAGCACTCGCTCATCGATCGGTAGGTCGTCGCGGACGATGGCTGCCAGAACATCGTTGTCGATGGGCCCGAGGGTGAGCGTGTGGATCGCCATGTCGGACCACACGCCGGGTCCGCTCGGATCCACCGCGATCACGGTCGCCACGGGATCGGCGTCAAGGCGCCCAACGGCAAAGCACAGTGCCGCCGCCGTGGCGGCATCGAGGAGATGCGCATCGTCGATGACCAGGAGTACCGAGTGGTGTTCGGCGAGCGAGCTGATCACCCGGAAGACCCCGACCTGCACGGCGATCGGGTCGACGGCGGTCTGGTCCATCATCATCGCGGCGCGCACAGCATCGGCGTGTGCGCCGGCGAGTTCGTCGAGATGTTGTTCGACGGGGCGCAACAAGGTGAGCAGCGAGGAGTATCCGATCTCGGCATCGGCCGCCCGTCCCTGGGTTGCCAGGACGTGGACGAACGGCGCTGTTCGGGCACGTACCGCGTCGAGGAGGGTGGTCTTGCCGATACCTGCCTCGCCGCAGATCGCAATGCTCGACGACCGGCCTCCGCGGGCCCGGTCGACCACGTTGCACGTCGCATCGAGTTCAAGGTCTCTGCCGAGCATCATGGCAGCGCCACGCAAGATGCCGTGTCGGCGAGCACGGAATGGTTCGAGGTGGCAACTGCTCCGCACAGTCGAGTCGCCGGTGTTTCGTCGAAGTCGTCGATCTGATCGACGGTGAACCCGTTGAAGATCAATTCGCCGCCTCCGCTGTCGCGATCCCAGATCTGCCACGACCCCGGCGGGTTGCCGTTCATCCCCGCGTTCTCTGCAGCGACAGTGTCGAAGAAGAAGTGGACGTGATGATCGTCCGGGGTTCCTTTCACCCCGTCTTCGAAGATGATCGGGTCGTAGCCCACCGTCGAGTACGGCACGACGTACCGGTCGCCGTCGAGCTCGATCCCATCGAGGATGACGCAGAGGCCCGACGCGGACGAACAGGCCGGGGCGGGCGGTGTCGTCACGGGCGCCTCGGTGACGGTGCTCGTGGCATCAGGGGCGGCTCCGCCCTGCTCATTCCCTGCGGCCGCCGTGTCGGTGGCATCCGTGGCATCGGTGGCATCGGTGGCATCCGTGGCATCGGTGGCCAGGTCAGTGCCCGATGTGGGCTCCGTCGTGGTGCCGTCGTCACTGGCGGCCCGTCCGCCCTGCTCGCGCAGCGCCCATGCCGCAGCGCCGACGACGAGGAGGCCGATGGTGACCGCCGCGGCGATCGCCGGCGCTGACCGTCGCGGGTTGCGCATCGGAGTGTTTCGTCGAAGCCGGTCAGCGCCGTTCGCCGGGAGGTCGGTCGTGGACGGCGCGATTTCGTTGGAGGTGGCGGGAGCTGCGGCGGGTCCGTGGATCGCAGCCGGCGGTTGAGCGATCGAAGACGCATCGCCCGGTGCATCGGCGGTCGATGGAGCCACAAATACAGGGGACGTCGGTGCGGTCACGGGTGGGTCGGCAACCGCCTGCGGAGTTGCGGGCGCCGTATCGGTCACCTGCGCGGCTCGGGCGGCATGACGTGCCGCACCCAGCGCGACTGCATGTTTCGGGTGGGTGTCGAGGCGGACCGGTGCACCGACTTCGGCCGCGACGAGTTCGGCCACGAGCGGGATCCGTGACGATCCGCCGACCAGGAGCACGGCGTTCACCGAGCCTGCCGAGCGGGGAACCGATTCGATCGCGCGTCGGAGTGCTTGGATCGTCTCTCGAAGTACGGGCCGGATCATCGCTTCCAGCTCGACTCGGGTCAGGCGAACCTCGGTCTGGATCCCCGGGAGCGAGACGATGATGCTCGTTTCACTGTCGGCAGAGAGTGCCTCCTTGGCGAGTGTGCACTCCGCTTGCAGCCTGGCCAGCCCCGACAGCACTGCCGGGTCGCGCCGATCGAGCCCATCGAGTTGGTCGCCGATGACATCGGTGACATGGGCCAGCACAGCTGCATCGATGTCGATTCCCCCGAGTCGTTCGATGCCCTGCGGCGTACCGACGACTTCGAATCCGTCGGCCGTCTTTTGGAGGACTGCCGCGTCGAAGGTTCCCCCGCCGAGATCGTAGACGGCGACGAGTTCACCGACCGCCACGCGTTCGGTCGCAGCATGATCGATGGCTGCCGCGATGGGTTCGCTGATAATCGACGGCGCCACGATCCCGGCGTGCGCGGCGGCATGGCGCAGCAGATCGGTTTTGTAGGTGCTCCAGTTGGCAGGGTGGGCAAGGGCGACGGCGGTGGGCGGTGCCCCTTCGCGTTCGGTGACGTGTTCGATCACGTGCCGCAACAGCAGTGCCATGAGCCGTTCGGCGGAGTACGGCGTGCGGCCGAGAAGAATCGGCGTGGTGTCGCCGATGCGCCGCTTGAATTCCCGGGCCAGCCGGTTGGGTTCTGCGGTGCCGCGTCGTTCGGCGCCGTCGCCGACCATGATGACGTCGTCGTCAGGGCGCAGGAAGACGAGTGACGGAATCGACGGTGCACGGTTCCCGAGGGACACCATGTCGGCGCGACCATCACAGAATGTCGCCGCCGCGGTGAAGGTCGTTCCGAGATCGACTCCAAGCCAGTACACAATTCACTCCCGTTCAGGTTCGGTTTGCTCTACCGTTGAGGCGTGACACGAGCGGACGCCGTTGGGACATCCGACGTCACACCCCACGTCGGGTTGATGTACGGCCGAGATCGTCTCGTCGAGCAAGCTGCTTCGCTGCTCCACCGCGGTGGGGAGGCGGGCGCCGGGCTGCTCGTGGTCAGCGGCGAGGCAGGTATCGGAAAGTCGACATTCGTCGAGCACCTGACCGCAGCGGAACGCGAGGGTGGGGCACTCGTGACCTGGTCGTCGTGGCCCGGGATGAGCGGACCCCCGCTGTGGGCGTGGATCGACGTGCTGCGCGAGTTCGATGCGGATCGAGCTGCCCGGGTGAGTGACACGACGACGGAATTGTTCGAGCGCTTTCAGATCGTGATCGATGGACTGCGCGACGTGGCACTGTCGGTGCCCGTCGTCGTGGTGCTCGATGACGCCGAGCTCCTCGACGATGCTGCGCTCGCCCTTGCGAAGTCGATCCCGAGAGTGCTGCGATCCCTCGATGTCCGGGTGATCCTGATCTGGCGGACCGATGCCGGTGCCGTCCCCCCGACCGAGCTGACGTCGAGTGGCGGCTGGGTCGAGGTCGGCCCGCTGGGTGACGATGCCGCCCGCGCAATGGTGGCCGCGCTGGGTGGACCGGGCGAGGTGGACGCAGCGATGACCGACGACATCGTGGCGATCTCAGCGGGCAACCCGTTGCTGATCGGCCACGCCGTGGCTGCGGCGGTCGCGGCGTCCCCCGGAGAGCCGTTCACGGGAGTCGGCATCCTGCGGTCACGAATCGAAGCGCTGGCGCCCTCGATCCGTGAGGTACTGGCGACGGCAGCAGTCATCGAGGCCCCTCAGGCCGGTTCGGCCACGATCGGTCACGTCGCTCAGTGCGCCCGACGCGAGCGCAGCGAGGTCGATGTGGCCGCGGCGGTCGGCCGCGCTCGCGGATTCCTCCGACCGGTCGACCCAAACGAACCTGAACGCATCGAGTTCACCCACGCTTCTGTGGCGGCGGCCTTCGCGTCCATGTTCGATGCCGACCGTTCGCGTGCGATCCACCGTGATCGCTTTGTCGCCCTCGCCGCGAACGAACAATCGTCCCTCGACACACTTATCTCGTGCGCCCGCCACGCCCTCGATGGTTGGCCGCTCGTCGACATCGCCGACCTGATCACAGTGACCCGCCGCGCCGCTCACGGTCTCGTGGGCCAATCCGACCACGGTGCAGCGATCAGGTTGCTGCAACGTGCGGTGGCCATCGAGGAGGCGTGCGACACGGTCGTTGCCTCCAGCGAGCTGCGTGTCGAATTGGCCGAGGCCATCTTGTCGAGTGGCCGATTGGGTGATGCCCGAGTCGCCTTCTGGCGAGCAATCGATGTCGCGCGGCGTGCCGCGAGCAGCACCAGTATCTCGCGGTCCGCACTCGGCCTCGGTGGACTTTGGGTGCACGAGCATCGTTCACCGGCGGCGCTCCACGAGTTTCTCGCCCTGGTCGAACGGGCGTTGGCCGACGAACAGGATCCGGCCATTGCCGATCTCCTCCGCGCCCGCTGGTATGCCGAACGCACCTACCTGGGTGACACCCATCGAACCGAACTCGCCGATGTCGTCGAGTCGGTCCGTGAACGGGGAAGCGAACGCGACCTCGCCAAGGTGCTGTCACTGTTGCATCACACCCAGCTGGGGCCTGGCCTGGCTCACGAACGGATTTCGATCGCTCACGAAGTGCTGATCAACGGTTCCCGGAGCGGCGATTCGATGCTCGCATTGATGGGTTCGATGTGGCTTGCCGTCGACAACTATCTCGTCGGCGACCCGTCCGCGACTCGCTGGCACGAGGAACTTCGGGCCCGTTCGTCAGGGCTCGACATTCCGGCGCTCGGGTTCATTGCCGAGGCAATGGACGTGATGTTGATGATTCGAGCCGGGAGGTTTGACGAGGCGGAGGAGCTCGCCGGCAAGTGCGCTACGACGGGAGTCGCAGCCGGCGATCTCGATGCGACCGGGTATTACAGCGGTCACCTGCTGTGCTCGCGTTGGTTGCAGGGGAGCGGTGAGCATCTCATTCCAGCGCTCGAACACATGGCGAAGGACGCAGGGCAGGTGACGCAGTCGTTGCTGTTCTCTGCGGTGCACGCCGCGTTGGCCGCCGATGCTGGTCGCCTCGATGAATCCCGGCTCGTGCTCGACACCATTGCTCGCACGACCGATGCCGTTGCGTTCGACGTTCTCCGCAAGAGCAGTATGGGGCTGGCGGCTTCGTACTGTCTGGTCGCGGCAGCTGCCGTCGTCGGCGACACCGAACTGGCGTCGCGGGAGGCCAGATATCTCGCCCAGTTCGCTGGCCTTCCCGTGATGATCTCCCTGGCGGTTGCATGCTTCGGCTCGACCGAGTTCCCGCTGGGGCTTGCGGCGCGAACGTGCGGACAGCTCGATGTCGCGGGGCTTCACCTGTCCCGAGCCGCCGAAGCGAACCGCCGCCTCGGTCATCGACCGGCTGAAGCAATGGCGTTGGCCGAGCTGGCTCAAACATGCGTGATCGCAGAGGATCTCCCGCGGGCCCGCGCACTGTGGTCCGAAGCCATCGACCTCGGCACATCGCTCGGGATGGACGCGCGCGTCGACCATTGGGCAACGCGGCACGAAAGCGTCAAGGCGTCTTCGGTGTCCCCGATCGCTCGCCTGTCGAGGGCAAACGGGTTCTGGACCTTCGCCGTCGGAGGCGCAACGGTGGTCACGCCTGAATCGGTGGGGTTGAAGTATTTGGCGACGATGATCTCGAATGCCCCGCGTGGCGTGTCGGTCATGGAACTCACCGGGGCGAGCGTTGATCCATCGGAACACGATGTCCTCGACCCGATCGCCCTGCGCTCGTACCGGGCTCGAATGCTCGAACTCGAACAGGAAATGGCCGAGGCCGACGCGCACGCAGACATGGAACGATCGGCGCGGGCTCGCCTCGAATTCGACACGCTGCTCGACACGTTGCGACGCGAAATTCGGCCTGACGGGCGAAGCCGACAGTTCGCCGGTCAATCCGAGCGGGCGCGGTCCTCGGTGCAAAAGGCCATTCGACGGGCCCTCGATCGCATCAATGAGTCGGCGCCCGAACTCGCCCGGGGGCTCCACCTTTCGGTGTCAACGGGGTATGAGTGCCGCTTCGTCCCCAACGATTCGCTCCCGTCAACCTGGATCGTCTCGTTCAACGAAGCGTGAGTTGATCACACGGAGATTGGCCGAGCGCTTCGTGTGAGCGCATGGTTCGTCCGGCGCAGCTTGTGCTGACACGGAGTTTGTTCGAGCGGGGTCAGGATTCGACGGGGGCGCGGTCGCGATACTCGGTCCATTCCCATTCGCTGCCGTACTCGTCGAGCAAGTCGAGGAACGGTTGGGCGGGGAGGGCTTCGGGGCCGACGATGCCGACGCTCTTCCAGACGCCAGTGGCCATCAACTCGATCGCCACCGACGGCATGACGGCGGTTTGCCAGACCACAGCCTGATGACCGAACTCCCGCATCGACCAGGCGTTGTCGACCACGTGATACACGTAGACCTCACGCGGTTGTCCGTCTTTGCCCAGGCCCTTGACCCACGTGCCGGCACAGGTTCGGCCCGTCATCTTGTCGCCGAGTGTCGCCGGGTCGGGCAGGCTCGCGGCGACGACGTCGCGGGGAGAGACCCGTACCCCTTTCACCTCGACCTGGTGGGTCGAGTCGAGTTCGAGCATGTGCAACGTCTTGAGCACGCCGATGAACTCGTCGCCGAGGCCGTACTTGAACGTGACCCGCTCGCAGTCGATCCACCGCGGAATGAGGATGACCTCTTCGTGTTCGACATTGACGCACTGAATGGCCCCGATTCCCTCGGGGAAGGTGAACATCTCCGGTTCGCTGAACGGCTCGGTCGTGTACCAGCCCCGGTCGCGTTCGTAGATCACCGGTGGGTTGAGGCACTCCTCGATCGTGGTCCAGATCGAGAACGTGGGCGCGAAGTCGTAGCCATCGACGACCAGGTCGGCACCGTCACGCACACCGATCTCGTCGATCTTCGAGAACAACTCGTCGGCGGCATAGCGGGCTGCCACGTCGGAGAAGCCGGGCTCGACACCCATGCCGACCAACGCCATCAGGCCCCGGTTCTTCCAGGTCGGGTGCTCGGCGAACTGGCCGTCGCCGAGCCGAATCCCGGTCAGAGTGTGCGGTTCGAGCGGGTGTGGGGTCGACAGGTTCATCGCCATGTCGACGTAGTTGCATCCCGCGTCGAACGCGCCGAAGAAGATCCCTGGGTTGAACCGCGGATCGCAGGCGTTGAGGATGACATCGGCCCGCATTTCCTTGGCCAGCGCCGTGACCGACTCTCGCTTCGATGCGTCGACGACCGCGCTCACGATTCGGCCCGGGGCGCCTGCGGTCCCGGCTTCGAGAACCGCTGCAACCGAGGCGTTGGCCTTGTCGAGGTCGATGTCGGCGACGGTGATGTGTTCGTACACATCACGCTTGGCCGCAATGGCAACGAATGCCGAACCGACTCCACCGGAACCAACCACGAGCACACGCATGACCGACAAGCTACTCCGGAAGCGTTGTGACCCAGATCCCGACGACACCCGTCACCTGGGGCGGAGCTGTCAAAGTCGGAGCTGATCCGACGGCGACCGCGCCCAAACTGCGTAGAGCGGATCACCTGTACGGCCCGCATTTCGGTGCTCGATGATCGTGGTGTCGAAGCCGGCGGACAACTCGAAGTACGTGGCAACGATGGCGCAGCGTCCCCGATCATCGGTTGCCAGCCAGCCGCGAATTGCCTTGGTCGGAAAGCAGCGATTCGAGAACGTGCACGCAAACACGCCGCCGGGGCGCAGGACCCGCGCCACCTCCGTGAACACTTCCACCGGTCGGGTCAGATAATCGACCGAGACGCAACAGGTGACGGCGTCGAACGATGCATCGACGAACGGCAAGGTCGGGTCGGCGTTGAGGTCGTGGACGACGGTTGCCGTGGCCGCGACGTTCGCGTCGAGTTCGGCCGGATTCATCCCGAGTGCGACGAGCCGAGCCGGCGGCGGGTCGAAGTGGGAGATCCACGACGAGCAGAGGTCGAGCACGTCGCCGTCGATGTCGAGGTCGCGATAGAGCTGCGTGACTTCGGCGACGGCACCGGGATCGATGTGGGTGACCATCCGATCGAAGGCATAGAACCGATCGTCGGGCGATTCGTCGGCGCGATCGAAGAATCCGGGCGGAAACGGCTGACGGGGATGCAACGTGTTCACGGGTGTGCTCCGTTCATCGCGGTGCTCCGTTCACGGCGATGTTCATCGCAGCGGTGCCCCGGTGGGGTGTGGCCGGTCGGTGCGCAGCAGGTCGGGGAGGTCGTCGACGTTCGGCAGACCGCGAGCACCGAGAGCGACGAGGGCCGGGTTGCCGGCGGGCGCTTCGGGTCCGGTCACGGTGAGCACCGAGGCCGGATCGTGCTCGACGGCGTCGAACGCGGCCGACCAGATCGGACCTGTGCCGTCGCGGCACCCGGCGACGAGGGTGAACTCGGCCATTCCTGCGAGGAGTGAGTTGCGGGCGCGAATCGTCGCAGCCGACTCGGGCGCGTCGGGGGCGAACGGGCTTGCCAAGCAGACCACTTCGTCCTGCACCCGCCTGCGCAGGTCGGGTTGGCGGGCGACGCGACTGATGCCGGCCGCGGCCAACACGACGAGTGAGGCATCGCACGCCACTGCTTCGTCGATGATTCCTGCCACGGCATCGGTCCTGCCGGGGTGAGCGTCGGCGCTGATGACTGTGCGGTCGGCCACCACCGCTGCGGCAACGACTCGTCGGGCGACGGAGCAGACCCAATCGGACGCATCGGCGTCGGCGATGATCGACAGCGCGGGTCGGCCGAGCGCAGCGATGTCGCCGGCTGCGAACAGGTGGGGCGGGCACGCGTGATTCATTCGGTCGCGGAGC
The DNA here is from genome assembly GCA_963820085.1 of Ilumatobacteraceae bacterium. Taxonomy (GTDB): domain Bacteria; phylum Actinomycetota; class Acidimicrobiia; order Acidimicrobiales; family Ilumatobacteraceae; genus Ilumatobacter_A. The sequence continues at coordinate 247,352 of CAWFYU010000006.1, forward strand.
AAGCTGGGGAAGCGGTCGTCGAGGGCCGAGATCAGCACGATGCCGGCCTCGCCGAGGCGCTCGACATCGAAGGCGAATGCCCGGGTGGCATCGAGCAGCGCGCGCACCCGCTCGGCCGATACGTCGTCGAATGCGACGGCGTCGCAATGGGCTGCGTTGCCGAGCAACTCGCCGAGGTCGACGCCGAGCGCATCGGTGCGGTCGAGGAGGGCCCAGAACTCCCGTGCCTTCAAGGGCGCGACATCGAGACGGGTGAGTCGATTGCTCAGGAGCAGTGCGGCGCGCACCGTGTCGGGGGTCGGCATCTCAGGTTCGCGATTCGAGGTCGTCAGGTGCGGCGGCCGGTGCCGACCGCGAGGACCAGAGGGTAGACCGGCCCGCTTCCGCTGCGCGCGAGGAGGCGGCCAACCTCGGTGAGGGTCCAACCCGAATCGACCAGATCGTCGACGAGCAGCATCGGGCCCGGCAACGGCGGTTCGCCCAGCGTGAACGCGCCCATCACGTTGGCTGATTGATGGGGGCTGTTCTGCATCTCGATTTGTTGCGGCCGGTCGATGACGCGCTCGACGAGTGCGAGGTACGGCAGCCCGAGCCGCGCGGCGAGACGCTCGGCGAAGTCGGTGACGAGTTGGCCGGTTCGATTCGACGGGATGGCTGCAACCCACGCCGGCGCAGGCGACGGTGACCAGTCGCTGACCATCTCGGCCGTGGTGTCGACCAACTCGTCGGCGAAGCGACCGTCGCGGCGACCCTGTTGGATGAGCGGCCCCCAGCCGCTGTCGCCCCAGTGCGCCAACGTTCGACCCTGCTGGTTGCGCTCGTTCATCGGAATGCCCTGCTTGCGCGGCTCGATCATGAGCGGCCGATTGCGCAGGAAGTTCTCGGCGTCGGCGATCAGGGTCGACGAGGTGCTCGGAAGGAGGTACTCGCCGCGACAGTTGTCGCAGATGCCGCAGCCGCCGGCCATGTCGTCGTCGAGGAGGTCGGTGAGGAAGCGCATGCGGCAACCTGACGTTTCGGCGTAGTCGAACATCAACTGCTGCTCGAAGCGGCGTGCGTCGGTGACGCCCACCACGCGTTCGTGGGGGTAGCTCCACGCTGCGAGAGTTCGCTCGTACGACTGACCCTTGACTCGGCGGACCACGCCTTCGACGTCGAGTTGCTTGAGTACGAGTTCGATTTGGCTCCACTTGATGTCGACCTGTTCGGCAATGTCCCGCAGGGCGACCGGGCCGGTTGCGGCATCGAGGATCCCGAGGACGGCGTCGACGTCGGCGGGGGCAGGGAAGGCGGCGTCGATGAAGTAGTCCTGGATGTTGACGTCTTCGGCGCCGCAGAGGAGCAGCGCCTGGCTGTGGACGAGGGCGCGCCCGGCGCGCCCGACCTGCTGGTAGTAGGCAACCGGTGACCCGGGCATCTGGAAGTGGACGACGAACCCCAGATCGGGCTTGTCGTAGCCCATGCCCAGCGCCGAGGTGGCGACGAGCGCCTTGAGGTCGTTGGCCTGAAGGCGTCGCTCCATGGCTTCGCGGTCGTCGTTGATCGTCTCGCCCGTGTACCCCTCGACGTCGTGGCCCTGCCGTTTGAGCCAGCTGGTGACGTTGACGACGTCGCGAATGGTGAGGCAATAGATGATGCCCGAGCCGGGAAGTTCGGCAAGGTGCTCGGCGAGCCACGCGAGCCGCTCGGCTTGGCGTGGGAGGCGCACGGCGCTGAGCGCGAGGCCGTCGCGTCCGAGCGTGCCGCGGAACGTGGTGATCGAGGCGCCGAGTTGCTGGGCCACGTCGTCGACCACGCGGCTGTTGGCGGTGGCCGTGCACCCGAGGACGGGCACGGTGCCATCGCCGAAGTTCGCGATCAATCGGCCGATCCGGCGATAGTCGGGCCGGAAGTCGTGGCCCCAGTCGGAGATGCAATGGACCTCGTCGATGACGACAAGGCCGGGCCGACGGCCGAGAATCGGCATGGCCTTGGCGGCGAAGTCGGGATTGGCCAGCCGTTCGGGCGACACGAGCACGAGGTCGACATCGTCGGCTTCGAGGCGGGCGCTGAGCTCGTCGACGGTGGTCGCCGCCGACGAGTTGACGGTCATGCACCGCAGGCCGAGGCGTTCGGCGGCGTCGATCTGGTTGCGCATCAGAGCCAGCAGCGGAGAAATGAGCAGCGTGGGGCCGAGCTGTTGCTGACGGAGTAGGTGCGTCGCGAGGAAGTAGACCGCACTCTTGCCCCAGCCGGTGCGTTGGACCACGAGCACGCGATCGCGGCGTTCGACGAGCGCTTCGATCGCTGCTCGCTGATCGGGGCGGAACTCGGCATCGTCGCGCCCGGTGAGCGAACGGAGTGCGTCGAGCAAGTGGTCGTCGCCGAGCGACTGAGAGTCCATGTCGACATCATGCCTGCGCACTGTCACACTCCTGCTCGGCCCGGAGCCTGACCCCGATGTCATCTCGACCCTGAGCCGATGTCATCCCGAGCGATGTCATCGAGGTACAGCGCCGCACGGGCGCACCTCCCTCCCGAGATCGGGTGCGGGCGATGGGTGTGGGGTCGAGGGTTGGGGATGGCGGTTGGGGATGGGCCGGGGTCACCGGATCGCAGCGATTCGGGCACACTGGTGGGGTGGACGTCGCCGCCGAACCCGATCTCCGCGTGGTCGCGGGGTCGTTGCCGGCGGGATCGGCGTTGCGCTGTTGCTGACGGTCGCGCTGGCGACGCTGTTTGCGCTCGTCGGGTCGACCCGCGGCGAGGCCGATCGCATCACCATCGAGGGCACCGACTCGAACGTGGTCGAGCCTCCGCCGGCGACCTTCGACGCGTCGATCAGTGGCGACGATGACAGCGGTGACGATGACAGCGGTGACGATGACCCGGGTCGGGACATTGCAATCACCGATGAGCCGATCGTGATCGACGCCGATGGCAACGTCGTCGACCCCGCCGGGGGAAACGGTGACGACCCGCTACCGAGCGAGGGTCTCGCTGCCGATGACGTCGACGATGCGGCGGGAGGCGATGCCGACGAAGCGCTGACGTTGCCGTCCGACGTGTACACCGGCCCGACGACGCCCGCCGGCGGTTCAGCCGATGCGGTCGACGACGAGAGTGGCGACGACCAAGCCACTGGCCGTGATGTCGGCAGCGGTGACGAGAGCGACGACGGAGCGACGACGAGAGCGGTGACGACGGAACGAACCTGCTCGGTGGCGACGATGCCGAAGACAGGCGCATGCCGGACCTCATCTGTCGCGGATTGCAGGCTGCCCAGGACGAGATCCAGGATCGCGGGGTCTTCGGGTCGACGAGCAAGGATGCGACTGGTCGAGGCCGCCGGCAGGTGTGGGATCGGAACTGGGTCGTCGTCGCGCAGGACCCGGCACCGGGGGACAAGATCGGCGAATTCGACGCCATCCTCTACGTCGTCAAGACCGACGACGACGAGAACCCCTGCGACTGACGCGCCCGGCGACTCGTTCTGCCCTGAGCGAAACGGGTGGGGATGGCGCCGACCGCCGCAGCATGCTGCCGTCGATGACCACCCATCTCGACCAACGACTCAGCGATCGACTACTGCAGCGACGCATCGTGCTGCTCACCGACGAGGTCAACGATGAGTCAGCGCGCGATGTCATCGCTCAGCTCCTCGTGCTCTCGGCCGACGACCCGGTCGCCGACATCTTCTTGTACATCAACTCCCCGGGCGGCTCGGTGCGTCGCCGGTCTGGCGATCTACGACGTGATGCAACTCGTCCCGAACGATGTGGGCACCGTGGCGCTCGGGTTGGCGGCGAGCATGGGCCAGGTGCTGCTCTGCGCCGGCGCGCCCGGCAAACGGTATGCGCTGCCGAACGCGCAGGTGCTCCTGCACGAAGGGTCAGCAGGGCTCGGCGGGTCGGCCGCCGACGTGGCGATCCAGGCAGCGCAGTTGATCGCCACGCTCGATCGGCTGCGGGCGGTCATCGTGCGACATACGGGTCGGTCGCTCGCCGAGGTCGTGGCAGACGTCGGCCGGGATCGCTGGTTCGATGCGCAAGCCGCACGTGACTACGGCTTCGTCGACCATGTCGTGACGTCACTCGCCGAGATCAGGCCTGACCCCCCGTCGCGACCAATCGGGCTGGGTGTTGGGCTGGGTGTCGGATTGGGTGTCGGGTCGGGCGAGTCGCCGGCGCGCGCTGTGGTCGGGGCCGGGTCGTGAGTAGCTACACGATTCCGAGCGTCATCGAGACGACGGCGCGCGGCGAGCGCGTGGCCGACATCTACAGCCGTCTGCTCGGTGACCGCATCGTGTTCATCGGAACGGCCATCGACGACGGTGTCGCGAACGTGGTGATCGCCCAACTGCTGCACCTTGCGTCGGAGTCCGCGGTGAAGGACATCCAGCTGTACATCAACTCACCGGGCGGGTCGTTCACCGCGACGATGGCGATCTACGACACGATGCAATTCGTCGCTCCTGACGTTGCGACCCTGTGCGTCGGTCAGGCTGCGGCGTCGGCGGCGATCCTGCTCGCGGCGGGCGCACCCGGCAAGCGTTTGGTGCTCGAACACGGCCGAGTGTTGCTGCATCAACCGCACATCGACGTGAGCCGGGGGGCGCTCAGCGATCTCGCGGTCGAAGCAGTCGAGTTGACGCGGTTGCGCGACGAGGCCGACGGGGTACTGGCGCGTCACACCGGGCACAGCGTCGACGAGCTGCGCGCCGACACCGATCGGGCCGTGGTGCTCGTGGGGTCCGCCGCCGTCGAGTACGGCCTCGCCGACGAGGTGCCGCTGCCGCTACGCCGCGCGCAGTTGGATGTCGGCGCGGCGCTGCGACCCGGCTCGTAGGCGTTCGACGCACCGCTCCAACACGGTGGCGAGTGGCAGATCGAGGGCTCCGGTGATTGCGTCGAGCACCGCCGACGACACGTCCTTGCGGCCCCGCTCGACCTCCGACAGGTAGGCAACCGACACGTGGGCGTCGGCGGCGACATCGCTGAGGGTGCGGCGTTGCTGAGTGCGCTCGTCCCGCACGACCTCGCCGATGACCGAGCGCAAGTCGGTGCGGACAGAGTCAGGAGATGTCGGCGGGGTGACCTTGGGGAATGCCAGGACAGATGCGCCGTGATGGGGGCCGTGCGGCGCGGCGCCGGGTGCGACCCGAGGTGCGGCCCGAGGTGCGACCTGAGTCGTGGGCGTTGGCCTCTCGTCGTGTTCGGGAGTCGCTGGCATCGGCCCACAGTACGTCGGCATCGGCCGCCGCTCGACGTCAGGCCCCACGAGTCGAGCGCAAGTTGGTGCGGCCAGCTCGGGAGGCGCGACGACTGAACGTGTGACCGAACCAGCCCCACCTTTCGGGTCCGGGGACTATCGTGGTGTCATGTCGACTGACAGCACTGTGACAAGCCCGGCGCCGATGTTCAACCCACTCGAGCCGGGCTACGTGGCCGATCCATACGGCCACTTCGACGAGATGCGGACCGGTGACCCGGTGCATCTCTCACTCCTCGATCTCTGGGTGTTGTTCGATCACGACGACGTGTTTCGGCTACTGCGTGACCCGTCGATGAGCGTGATGGACGAAAAGATCGAGGTGCGTGACGAAGAACGTCTCGCCCAGATTCTCGAAGCGGCCGGCGGGGAGTTCGAGCGCGATCGGTCGATGCTCAACACCGACCCGCCCGACCACACCCGACTTCGTCGGCTGGTCAGTCAGGCGTTCACGCCCGCTGCAATCCAGGCGCTGCGGCCGCGCATCCAGGAATTGGTCGACGAGGTGCTCGATCAGATGGCGGCGGCCGGCGGCGGTGACGTGGTCGCCGAACTGGCCTTCCCTCTCCCGTTCGACGTCATCTCCGAGATGCTCGGCATGCCCGAGAGTGACAAGGATCAAATCGCGGCGTGGTCGGGCACACTCGTCAAGTCCCTCGACCCGATGTTGGCGCTCGACGCCTTCGCCGAGATCCGGGCGGCGTCCCTGGCGATGAATTCGCACATCGATGAGGTGATCAGATGGAAACGCGATCACCCCGGTGACGACCTCCTGACAGCGCTCATCGCCGCCGAAGAAGACGGTGACCGGCTCACCTCGATCGAGTTACGCGATCAGGTGACGTTGCTGTTCGTCGCCGGTCACGAGACCACGGTCAATCTCATCGGTACCGGCATCTATGAGCTGTTGAAGCGTCCGGATCAGGCGGCTCTGTGGCGCAGCGACGTCGCTCTCGATGTGACCGCAGTCGACGAGATGCTCCGATTCGTCAGCCCCGTTCAATTCTCGCGGCGGATCACGCTCGACGACATCGAGTTCCAAGGCAAAGTCATTCCGAAGGGCATGTTCGTGCTGGCCGGGCTGGCGTCGTCGAACCACGACCCGAAGAAGTGGGGGCCGACCGCGGACGATCTCGATCTCCGACGTGACGGGGCGGGCCAGCACCTGTCGTTCGGCAGCGGATCGCACTATTGCCTCGGTGCGTCGCTCGCCAAGCTCGAAGCCTCGATTGCGATCGCCACGTTCCTGCGTCGATTCCCGGATGCTGCAGTGTCGGGCGAGGTCGAGTGGAACGGTCGCATCAACCTGCGCGGATTGGAACACCTGCCCGTCACCGTCTGACTGGTTCGGGCATCGGCTGACACCGGGTGTTGCTCGCCTCTGCCGCCTCGGCAATGACCACGGCTGGCGACGAGCCATGACCACGCCGCTCTGACCGAACCCGATCCGAGCCCAATGATGCCGAGCGCGAGCCGGCCTGCCGCGGCCGGCCCGGCGCATCGAACGCTCCCCGTCTCCCATCCGAGCCCACCCGGACGGCACTCGGTACGATCCACCGATGCCGTCGAGATTCGACCTCATCACGATCAACGCCTCCGACACCGATGCGATCGCATCGTTCTGGACGGCGGCGCTCGGGCTGCACGAAACCGAACGCGAAGATGTCGACCGATGGGTCGTGCTGAGTTCTGCCGACGGGGTGCGCCGGATCGGGATCCAGCGCGGCGCGTCCCGCGCGGGCACGATCCACCTCGATCTTGCGTGTGACCCGGTCGAGTTCGCCGCTGAACTCGAGCGGCTGCTCGAACTTGGTGCGGTTGAGGTGTTGTCTCCGCGACACGAGTCGTACGGCAGCATCGTCAACCTCGCCGATCCGGAGGGAAACCTCTTTGATCTCTGCGCATATCGCTGAGCCGCTGCAGGACGTTCGTGCGGTGACGCCACAACTCCGCACCGGCGCCTGGACACGACGTGCTTGAAACCTGATGTTCACGATTCGGGGGCGAGCCCGAGGTGGACGACGGCTATATTCGCGATCGCATGATGTCGGTCGATATGTCAATCGCTCAGCCAGAGACCGATGACCAGGCCCGCCTCCGCTTCGAGGGCCTGTCGATGGTGTTCCCCGACGGCACCCACGCCCTTGACGACGTCTCGTTCACGGTCGCACCGGGCGAGTTCACCACGGTCGTGGGACCGTCCGGCTGCGGTAAGTCCACGCTGCTACGGATCGCTTCGGGCCTCGAGGACGGCTTCACAGGAGTGTGCGAAGTCGATCGCGACTCGATCGGCTACGTCTTCCAAGACGCCACGCTCCTGCCGTGGCGGACGGTCCAGCGCAACGTCGAACTCAACGCGGAACTGCACGGCATCGACAAGGCCGAGCGCAAGGCTCGCGCGGCAAAAGCGATCGACTTGGTCAACCTCGTCGGACACGAGGAGAAGTACCCGAAGCAACTCTCCGGTGGCATGAAGATGCGCTGCTCGCTCGCCCGCTCGCTCGTGCTCAATCCTGCGGTCTTCCTGTTCGATGAGCCGTTCGGCGCCCTCGACGAGATCACTCGCGTGCGACTCAACGATGAATTGCTGAGATTGTCTGCCATCGAGCGGTTTGCCGCATTGTTCATCACCCACTCCATTGCCGAGGCGGTGTTCTTGAGTACGCGCGTGCTCGTGATGTCGGGCCGTCCCGGCCGGATCATCGGTGACTACCAGGTGCCATTCGGCACCGAGCGGCCACACGATCTGCGTTTCGAGCCGGAATTCGCCGAGCTGTGCGGGCGCATCAACAACGACCTGAAAGATGCCCACGGATGACAGTCGACGAGCGGGTCGAGCACAGCGCAGCACCGGAGCAACGCACCGATTCAGGAGCGGGCGCTGTTGCGAGCCCGGTCGTTTCTCGTCGACGCGGTGATGGTTTCATCGGTCGATTCGTTCCGCCGGCGCTCATGTTCGGCCTGTTCGTGGCCATTTGGTACCTCTATTCGACCATCAGCTTCGAGCAAGCATTCCAGCGGCGCAACGCGTTGCCGTACCCGCATGAAGTCGTCGAAGACGGATTCTTGCCGTTCTGGGACAGCCGTCAAGGGGCCCGTGAGATCCTTGGCTACATGTGGCCGACCGTGAAGGTCACACTGCTGGGCCTCACGATCTCGGTGGTCGTCGGTGTCATGATCGCCGTGATCATGAACATGTCGAAGTACTTCGAGCGAGCGATCTTCCCCTATGCCGTCGTCGCTCAGACCGTCCCGATCCTGGCGATCACTCCGCTGCTCACCCAGGTGTTCGGTGACCGTCTCGGCGTGCGCCTCGCCGTGGTGTTCCTGATCGCGGTGTTTCCGATCATCACCAACACGCTGTTCGGTTTGCAGTCGACGGATCGACCGCACCATGACCTCTTCACGCTCAACAAGACGAGCCGTTGGACCCGTCTGTGGAAGCTCGAACTCCCCAGTGCGCTTCCCGCGCTGATGACCGGTATCCGCATCGCCTCCGGCCTTGCGGTCATCGGTGCGATCGTGGCCGACTTCTTCTTCAACCAGGGGGACAAGGGAATCGGCTACTTCATCCGCGTTCGGCAGCAGAAAGCTGCCGACCGGCCCGACATGTTGGCAGGGACCATCACCGCGTCGTTGTTCGGCGTGTTGATGTTCCTGATCGTCGGGGCGATCACCGCTCGTGCCATTCGTGACTGGCACGACTCAGCCAACAACAAGTGAATCCACACAACTACCACACACCCGTAACGGGGGGAGCATCGACATGAAGACAACTCGGGCTATCGTCTTGGCAAGCGCGACCGCCATCGTACTCGCTGCTTGTGGGTCCGATAGCGACACTGCAAGCACCGCCGACACCACTGCGGATGCGGAGACCTCGCCGGCTGACAGCGAAGCACCCGCCGCGAGCAGCGACGCACCCGCCGCTGGCGGTCAAGCGAACTGCCCGTCCAACCTGGTCATCCAGACCGACTGGTTCCCTGAGCTCGAGCACGGCGGCACGTACCAGTTGATCGGCCCAGACGGCATTGCGAACAAGGACACGGTGTCATACTCGGGCGCCGTGCAGGACCAGTACAAGGTCGGCGGCCTCGAGACCATCGAGATCCGCACGGTCAACTTCGACAAGTCGAATGCTTCGGTGCTCGCCGACGGCGATGCTGACATGGCCTACATCACATCCAGCGACATCATCAAGGACTCCGCAGCGGTGCCGCTGGTCGCAATCGCCAAGACGCTCGACCAGGACCCGCAGATGGTCATGTGGGACCCGACTCAGTACGACATCCAGTCGCCGGCCGACATCGCTGGAACGGGCGCACAGGTGCTGCATTTCCCGGGTACGTCGTACATCGATTACATGATCAGCGCCGGAATCATGACAGCGGACCAGAGCAACCCGAGCTACGACGGCTCCGACGCAGCGTGGGTCGCCGATGGGGGCAGCATCTTCCAGCAGGGCTTCGCCACCAACGAGATCTACAAATACGAAAACGACATCGCATGGAAGGACGGCGCGCCCGCTGACGTCAGCTTCTACACGGTCGGCGATCTCGGCTTCGAGAACTACCCGGCAGCGATCACCATGCTCCAGAGTCGTGTCGAAGAACTCGATTCCTGCCTCACCGAGCTCGTGCCGATGATGCAGCAGGCCTGGGTCGACTTCCTCGATGACCCCAAGCCGATCACCGACGCGCTGATCGCGATCAACGAGACCTATGACGGTTTCTGGGCGCTCAGCGAGGGCCTCAACGAGGCTGGCATCGCACTCATCGAGTCCGACGAGTACGCAGTGAACAGCGCTGACGGCACGTACTGCAGCTTTGACCCGGAGCGGATGGAAGCTCTGTACGGCATCCTGGAGCCGATCTACGCCGAGCAGGGCACCGAGATCGCCGCCAGCGTCGAGGGCGTCTACACCAACAAGTACTGCGCCGGTGCGCCCGGTCGCTGATCGGGCCGCCTCGACACCTCGCTGACCTCGCCAGCTGCCCGCCCCGCTCGTCGTGGCGGGCAGTTGCGCGGGTCGGGCAATGCAACCCCTTGCACGTCGAAGTCCGCATCACCACCAGTGCGCAAGTACGGCAACCATGCTCGCAGCAGGGGTACCGTCGCCGCGCCTGTCCGTCGAGCCTCTACGCCGTCGCTACCGCGTCGGCGGTGACCTCCATGTGACCCAGATGTTGGAACAGCTCTTCGAGCACATGGAGCACCAGGGCATCATCTGACCGGTCGTCGCCGGGCATGAACGCGCGAAACTCGTGATCGAGTGCGGTCGGACCCACGGCGAACTCGTGCACCAGCGGAACGAGCCGAGCCCTGGTCCGGTCGATGAGTTCGCGCAACTCGACCACGGTTGCAGTTGCCGCGAACTCGGCGTCACGGTCGCGCTGCGATTCCCGGCCCAGGCCGGGCAACTCGAACCAGGACGGTGCCAGCTCACAGCAGTGCACGACCAGACCGGCAATCGAGTTGGTTCCCCAACCCGCCGGCCTCACGTTGACCGTGTGGTCGTCGACGCGATCAAGTACCGAGGCGATGCCGTTGAAGGCGTGGTTGAGATAGTGCAAACCGGTGTCGGGATCGAGCATGAGCACACGCTACGCGCATCACCGTCACGTCGGGGCCAGGCACCATCGCGACAATAGTGTCGCGTTGGTGCCTGGCCCCAGCGCGACAATCCTGTCGCGTTGGTGCCTGGCCCCGGCGCGACATTGCCCGGGCCGGACACTGAGCAGTACCGTCGACCCATGCCCGACCTCGCGAAGCAGAAGTGGCGGTCCAGGGTCGAAGCGAAGTTGCTCGACGCAGGAGCTGCCGACAGTCATGAGGCGTGGGGTGAACGCAAGGAGGAAGTGATCGGCGCGATGCGCGGGACGGTGGTCGAACTCGGTCCCGGCACGGGTGTCAACATGCGGTACTACGCGCCGGGCGTCAAGGTCATCGGCATCGAGCCGAACCCGGTGATGCACGGTCCGCTCAGAGACAAGGCCGAGCAGCACGGCGTCGATCTTGAAATCAGGCAGCTGTCCGGCGACGCCGTCGATGTCGACGACGCATCAGTGGACGGCGTCGTGGGCACCTTGCTGCTGTGTGGCGTCGACAACCCTCAGCAGGTCATCGGTGAGGCGCATCGCATCCTCAAACCCGGAGGCACGTACTTCTTCATCGAGCACGTCGAGTCGCCAGCAGGTTCGCGGAACCGGACCGTGCAACGGGTCCTGTTCCGGCCCCACCGGTGGATGTTCAACGGGTGTTCGTTGACGCGCGACACCGCCTCGACGCTGCGCTCAGGACCGTTCGACCGGGTGGTGATCGACGCGGTCGATCGCGGTCGATCAGCCCTATGGGTCCGTGATCAGATCGTCGGCACCGCCCACAAGTGAGTTCATCACCTGTGGTGTCTGACACCGGAGGTGATCAGCCGAGTGTGGGTCGACGATGGGCCCACGGGTGCGCAGCCTCGAGTTGGCTGGCCACTGCGAGAAGGAGATCCTCGCGTCCGTAGGCGGCAACGAGTTGCACGCCGATCGGCAGTCCGCTCTCGCTCCAGTGCAACGGCAGGCTGATGGCCGGCTGACCGCTGGCGTTGAACGGCGGGGTGAACCCGACGAATCTCGCGGCGCGCTTCATTCCTGCCATGGGATCGTCCGGAGTCGCGTCGTGTTCGCCGATCGCGACGGGTGGCTCGCTCAGCGTCGGCGTGAGCAGGAGATCCCATCCGTCGGTCCACCATGCCTGTAAGGCCCGCCGATATTCGACGACTGCGCCGAGGGCCGCGCCGTACTCGACGCCCGACACCCGCTTGGCCCATTCCGCCTGCGCCCAGTTGACCGGCTCGACGTCGTCGGCGGTCATCTCGCGACCGATCCACGACTCCATCGTCTTGATTCCGAGGGCCATGTTCGTCGCCCACATCGCCATGAACCGAGGGGTGAAGGACGGGTCTTCGAGGACCTTCGGGTGACCCGGCTCGACACGGTGTCCAAGCTCGTCGAGCATGGAAGCGGCGGCGCGGACAGCAGCCACGCAGTCGGTGTGGAGCGGACGGCCCTGGGGGTCGGCGTCGAGGAGACCGATCCGCAAGCGACCCGGGTCGTGGCCGAGTTCGTCCTCGTAGGGCCGGCGCGGCGGAGCGGCGATCACCGTGTCGCCGACCCCCGGGCCGTGGACCGCGTCGAGGAGGCGAGCCGTGTCGCGTACCGATCGACTCACGACGAGGTTGACGCTCAGGCCGGATTCGTCGCGATCGGGACCGAGGGTGATCCGGCCCTGTGATGGCTTGAGGCCGACGAGGCCGCAGCACGACGCTGGGATCCGGATCGATCCGCCACCGTCGCTGGCGTGCGCCATCGGCACCATGCCCGCAGCCACGGCCGCACCTGCTCCGCCGCTGGAGCCGCCCGGCGTGCGGGTCGTGTCCCACGGGTTGCGAGTCGGGCCATGCGCAATCGGCTCGGTCACCGGCAGGCTGCCCAGCTCGGGGCTGTTCGTGCGACCGACGTTGATCAAGCCAGCGTCACGGAACCGTGCCACCAGGGTCATGTCGTAGTCGGCGAGCGGGGGGTTCGCCGCGAGCGCGATGTTGCCGTTGGTCATCGGCATCCCCGCCTCAGGTGCCCACAGGTCCTTGAGCATGAAGGGCACGCCGAGGAACGGGGGTCGATCGCCGCTGCCACCGCCGGCCGGCGCGGTGCCTGCTCCCGTTGCGTCGATGGCGTCTGCTTGTTCGCGGGCTCGGTCATACCAGTGGAGTACGACTGCGTTGATGGCGGAGTCGGAACGGTCGATCCGCTCGATCGCGGCATCGATGAGTTCTCGGGCGGATACTTCGCCCTGTGCGACGAGGCTGGCCTGCGCCGTTGCATCGAGCCACTGCGTTTGATCAGCGATGTTCTCCATGGCCTCGTTGCTATCAGTTCGCACGGGTTCGAGCGGGGGTCGAAGGGCCGGCGAACATTGCGGGTCGTGCCCTGGGCGCACCCGTTCTCGTCGATATCTTGGAAGCCATGGGACTGGTGAACGCACGTAACCTTCGCAGGGCGAAAGCGCTGCTCGAGAAGAACCGACACAAGGTCGGCGACGTGGTCGGCAAGGCGACCGAGAAGATCGACAAGGTGTCCGGCGGCAAGACGACGAACTTGTCGAAGAAGGCAGAAGAGGCAGCGCGCAGGTACTCCGCCGGAAGCAACGCCACGCATCACGGCCTCCGCCCCGACGACACGCTGGCGAAATCGACGGACTCGACGACCAAGACCACGGACGACCCGCCGCCACACGGCGGCCCGCCTCCGCTGCCCGGAAGCTGAGTCGACGTCGAACGGATGCCGAGCCCATCGCGACAATCGTGTCGCATTGGGCCTCATGGTTCAGCGGACAGGACGCCAAGTGCTGCGTTGGCGGTGGCTGATTCGGTGAACCCCAGGATGCAGATCGCGAGGCAGAGGGCGGTTTCGCACTGTTCAGGTTGTCGGTCGGTGTCGTTGGCGATTCGTCCGTCGTTGCGGAACTTGAAGTTGGTGGCTTCACAATCCATGGGGGTCCACTCGGGCTTCGTTTCGTGCGGCCCGGGCCGTGTTGGTTTGCCGAGCAGTAGCGTGGCACTGGTGTTTGGTGGCTGCGCAGGCAGCTGCTCGGTGATTTTTGGGACGGCAGAAGCGTCGTCTAGACGGAAAAGAGAGAGTTCGTGTTTTACCTGGTTTTCATGAGCACCTTGTTCCTCGTGTCGGGCACTGTTGCTGCTTTGGCGCTACGACGACGCAAGGGGCGCTCCGAAGCATCCGGTTTCCGACGTGAGGGGACCAACGCCGTAGCAGCCGTTTCGACGCTGATCGCACTGATCACCGGGGCCTTGATTGCTACCTCCTTCTTCACCGTCGTCGAGGCAAACACTGTTGCGATCCCCACTCAGTTCGGATCTGTCGGTGACCCGCTGACCTCCGGTATCCACATCGTTCCACCGTGGACGAAGACCACCGAGTTTTCGACCCGAATTCAAGAACTGTCGATGTTGCGGGCCGTTGATGAGGGTGACTTGTCGAAGGACGACTCTGTTGAAGTGATCGCCGCTGGCGGCGGCTCGATGCGCGTGGACTTGACGGTCAGGTTCTCGATCGATCCTGCGCAGGTACCGCTCGTCTTTGAGGAGTCCGGAAGCCTTGACACCTTGAAGTCGCGAATCGTTCGACCTGAGGCCCGTGAAGTGGTGCGCAACGTGTTCGGGACGTTTTCGGCGGAGGAGGGATACAGCACGAAGCGTGTGGAAATCGCAACTGCGATCAACGACGCACTGCGCGAACGGCTTGTCGGGCATGGCATTCTTCTCGAATCTGTGAACATCCGCGACGTCAACCCGGAACAGCAGGTCCTCGACTCGATCAACGCTATTTTGGAATCCCGCAATGCTGCTGTGCGGGCCACAGAAGACCAGCGCCGTCAAGTCACCGAGGCCGAGACTCGTCAACAAGTCGCTGCGCTCGACAAGCAGGCCACGATCACCGCAGCGGAGGCCAAAGCCGACACGACCCGGCTCGAGGCTCAAGCTGAAGCGGATCGGATTCGAATTGAAGCCGAATCGCAAGCGGAAGCAAATTCGCAGGTCGCTGCGTCGTTGACGCCTGACCTACTCACCATGTTGATCGCCGAGCAGTGTGCGAAAGCAATCGCCGAGACCGGTGCGCAAGTTGTCAACGTGTGTGGTCCCGGTACGGCGAGCGGGGCAACGGTCCCGTCATCGGCAGTCATCGTCGACAGTCGCCAGGTAGCCGGGCAGTAATCTTCGGAGGAAGCAACCTCCCGGCCGGCGACGATGCGCAGCGGCAGACCACGAAAGATGACTCGGTTCGGTACGCGGGTACGCCGCCATTCCCCGAGTTGAGGCTGGCGTCGCGTCAGGACCTGGCCCCATCGCGACAAAAGTGTCGCGTTGGTGCCTGGCCCCATCGCGACGCCAGCCGTCAGAGGACGAAGCGCATGTTGCTGAGGAGGGCACCGGGAAGTCGGGAGCTGGCGGTGCTGCGTTCCAAATACGTGCTGGGGTCGAGCAAAACCTCGGCCTCGTCGGTGAGCCCCTCGAGTCGATCGCCGAGCATGTTGAACGCCGTGTCGTCGAACCGCAACACACTCACCGGGGCCACGATTTCACCACCGTCCATCCAGAACGTGGCGAAGCGAGTCATCCCGGTCGTGCGGCACGCCGACAAGTCGCTGAAGTTGGTGTACCACAGGTTGCCGACGAAGAGTCCGGTGTCGAGCGCCTCGGCCACACCGCCGGTCGGAATCGTCCCCGGTGTGATGGCCATCGATTGCGGATACTCACCACCGTGCGCGCCGTTGGTGGCGACGCCGTATTCCTGTGCCGAGCGAGGCGACACGAGCGTGTCGTGCAGCCGACCATCGACGATCAGACGTACCTCGTCGGGCCGAGTGAACCCCGACGACTCGAAGTTCGGCGCCACACCGCCAGCGGTGTTCTCACTGATGTTGACCTGTGGCGACAAGCGTGGCGTCACCGGCCAGCATCTTGAGGAACGGCGTCTGCTTGGTCTCGTGGGCGCGGAGTCCGAAGGCGCCGTAGTACGACAGCAGCGACATCACCTCTTCCATCGCCCGCGGCGCGAGGTAGGTGCGGTACTCGCCGGGATCGAGCACCATGGGCTCGCGCCCGAGTGCGGCCAGTTGTCGGCTCGACCACTCGATCTTGCGGGCGAACGCGTCGTCGCTCCAATCGAAACCGGCGTAGATGTTCTTCGCTGCCTTGTCGGCGCGGAGGTAGAAGCACCAGTCGAGGTTGAACGTGGAGGACTGGAACCAGTTGCGCTGGCCGAGGGAATTGGCGAAGCCGTTGAACGTGTCACCGGACGCATAGATGCCAACCAGGTCTTTGCCCTGGCCGGCGCGACGGATGTCGGCGAGTGCATCGTCAGGAGTGGGGATCTCGCCTGTCTTGACGTTGTCGGTCGAGGTTGGCTCGGTGTTGTAGAGCAGGTACGGATCGTCGGGAACGAGGCGGCGCTGGTCGCGGAGTTGGACGAGCAGCGCGGCGAGTCGCCCGTCGTCGACGATCTTGTCGCCCGTGAGGTTGATCGTGCCGCCGACGTGACGTCGGCCTTCGATCAGGTCGACGCTCAGCTTCTGCTGGTCGACCGTGCCGGCCTGACGCACCTCGTTGTTGTTCAGCCGGATGAAGTCGGTGAGTTCGCCCGAGACGTTGGCAAGGAGCACCTCGTCGCCCTGGAGGGTGGACGACGCAGTGGTGACCAGTTCGTCGAAATAGGCCTGGCGCCCGCTGCTCGACCCAGCCTGAGCTTCTCGGCTCGACGCCGATGTGGCGCTCATGCTTCGCCGCCGAAGACCTCGATCGTCGGAGAATCTGCACGCCGGCGAGGCGTGACCTGTGCCGATCATCTGGTTCAGCTCGCCCTTGCCGCAGTTCGGGGTCCCCATCACCGTGAAGCTGTCGGCATTGGCAACCCCGGTCAGGTTGGTCCAGAAGTTCCGGCTGATGCCGCGGTAGCCGGGGTTGCGGACGGTGCCGACGATCTCGCCGTTCTCGATGCGTTGGCCGTACTCGCAGTTGAACTGGAACTTGTTGCGGCTGTCGTCGATCGACCACGAGTTGTTGGTGTGCATGTACACGCCGTTCTCGATCGAGCCGATCAGATCGGCGACGGTCGAGTCGCCCGGCTCGACGTTGAGGTTCGCCATCCGGTCGATGGGCGGGCGATTCCAACTCGCCGCCCGCGAGTTCGAGACCCCGTCGATGCCGCTGCGCTCCTGACTCATCGCTCCGCCGAGACCGCGCTCGAGGATGCCGTTCTTGATCAGGTACTGCTTGGTTGCCGGTGAGCCGTCGTCGTCGAAGCCATAGCTGGCCAGCTGACCGGTGACTGTCGGGTCGAACGTGACGTTCAGCAGTTCGGAGCCGTAGGCGAAGCTGCCGAACATGTCGGGGGTGACGAAACTGGTCCCGGCGTAGTTCCGCTCGTCACCGAGGATGCGATCGAGTTCGAGGGGATGGCCGATCGACTCGTGGATCTGCAGGATCATCTGGTCGGGGGCGAGGACGATGTCCATGACCCCGTCTGGACAGTTGGGAGCGCTCAACAACTCGACTGCCTGCTCGGCGATCTGGCTGGCTGCGTCGCCGAAGCCGAACCGGCCGAGCACCTCGGCGCCACCTTGCCCGCAGAATGCGTTGGCCCCGAATGTTCGGGTTTGGGTGTTGACGCCCTCATTGGCGGTTGCCCGCATGCGCGGGTAGACGAAACTGAACCGCTGCTCGACGCGTCCGGCCTCACCGTTTCGGCCGGCAGTGATCAGCAACGTATCGACGTCACGGCGGGTGAGCTGGGCCTCCCAATCGACGATCCGGTCGTCGCCACCCAACAAGCGTGACTGCTGGTGGAGGAGATCGATTCGATCATCGAGCGGCAGCGTGTCCCAGTCGACCTCGACGGGGGAGCGGTACTCGCCGATCGGGTGGTGCGGGGGTGGTGCGGTGGTGACCATGGTGCCGGCGGTGATCGTGGCCCAACGGCGAGCCGTGTCGACGGCCCGCTGGAGCCCGCCGTCGGACAGGTCGGCGGTGGCCGCGTATCCGAGGCCGCCGCCGTTCCAGATCGAGATCATCACGCCGGTGTCGTACTCGTTGAAGATGGGTTCGACGGTGTTCTGACGGACGGAGAGGTGCTCGGCGCGCTCGTCGACCAGGCGGGCCGACGCGTAGTCGACATCGGTCGGCAGGCACGCCCGCAGCCGGGTGGCCAAGGTGGGAGACTCGATCAGGGTCATGCACCGCAGCGTACGCGGCCGTCGGGAGAGCTCCTGATCACACGACCACACAGATCGAGATGTCGGTGATCGATCCGACGGCGAGCGCCTCGGCCACGCGCACCGGCTTTTTCAACGGCAGGACGTAGGTCTTGCGCTTGTTGTCGGGAAAGAGGGACGTGCGCCATGTCGTCGCCCCGATCGTGACCTCGACCCGGATCGAACCGAAGCCGACGGCGCGTCGACCAAAGCGTTCTTCGATGTCGTCGGCATGATCGTCGGGCAGGCTCACAAAGTGCCAGGAAGCGTTGCCGTCCCACTCCCACACCTCGGCCGTGAACCGGTAGCACGCATCAGTCATTGCGTCACCTCACTTCTGGATTGCTGTCATGTCGCGTTGGGGCCAGGCACCAACGCGACAGTTTTGTCGCGTTGGTGCCTGGCCCTTTCGCGACAGTTTTGTCGCGTTGGTGCCTGGCCCTTTCGCGACAGTTTTGTCGCGTTGGTGCCTGGCCCCGACGCGATGGGTGGGGCGGCGGCTCATTCGTCGAGGGCGTGGAGTGCAGCTTCGGCGGCGCGGGGTGCCCGGTCGTCGGGGGCGGCGTCGAAGTCGCCCAGTGCACTGAGGTCGGGCCCGCCCGAGGCACTCATGATCTGTTGATACTCGTCGACTTCGCCCGCCGCGTCGAACACCTGCGACATGGCGAGAATGACGGTGTCGAGGTCGTGGGACTGGCAGGCGAGGACCACGCCGTCGAGCAGGTCGGGGTCGATCGGGAGGAAGCCGCCGTAGGCCTGGAAGCTGTCGCCGACGCGGAGCAGTCGGCCGCACATCGTCACGCCGATGGGAGCAGGCTGATCGGACGCGGTGCCGAGCACGGTCTTTCGCTCGCGTGTTGCGACGTCGATCATGTCCATCGAGTGCAGATTCGCCCGCACCACTTCGTACACGCTGCGGTCGGCCTGTATCCAGGATCGGGCGAGTTCGAGTTCGTCTGGTGGGAGCAGCGTGGCTTTGGCGGCGACGAACGCTGCGGCGAGCTCTCCTTCATGGAGCGCGAGGTCGGCGGGGATCATCGAGGAGTTGAGCGCCTCGGCCAGTTCCTCCGACTCGACACCGTCGAGCAGGGCGGCGGCGATTGCGTCGACTGCTCCAGGCCGGGTGAACTGGGCGTACCGCATCATCTTGAGGTAGAGCCAGCCAGCGCGGTGTTCGAGGCTGTGCAGTTCGTTGCCGAGGTGGCACTGCTTGTACTTCTTGCCGGATCCGCACGGGCACCGGTCGTTGCGCGCCGCCATCGGTTTGGGTCGGATCGCGGCGTAGGGCGCGATCTCCTCGGCGAGTTCGGTGCCGAGATCGACGTTGCTGGCGAGGGGGTCGAACGGCGCGTCGAGGTCGACGTCGACGTCGACACCGGCCGCTTCGAGGAGTGCCCGTGCGTCGAGGGGTCGACTGCTGTCGGCGGCGAAGGAGGCCAGGTCGATCAGGATCGACCGATGGCCGGTGTCGCGGTGGGCCTCCAGCAGTTCGACTGCGGCCGCGGTTTGGTCGTCGAGCAGGAGCCGGCGGGCTTCTTGCCAGGCGAGCCCGGCCGCCGAGTCGTCAGAGGTTGCTGTGTCGAGGTCATCGGCCATGACCGCATCCTGACGCCCGGTGCCGCGATCCACAACACCTGACGACACCGGGCTGAGGGGCGTCAGCCTGCCGACCAGAGACCGTGGACGGTCCATCCATGGTCGATGAAGCCGACAGCCTCGGCCACCCGTGCGCTGGCGAGGTTGCCCGGTTGATGGAGATAGGTCGGGATGGCCCCGTCACGCAGCACTCGCCGGGCGGCAGTGGCGACGAGACGCCGGGCGAGTCCGCGTCCTTCGGCTGCGGGGTCGGTGACGACGGCGAGTTCGGCTCCGTATCGGTCATGGACCTTGATCCCCACGCCGGCGATCGGACGACCGTGGTCGTCGCGGGCGACGAGACGCGCACCGTTGAACGGGGCGAGCCATTCGGGCAGTTCGTCGGTCTGCTCGTCGAACCACTCGCCGAGGTCGGCGAGCGCCGGGTTGACGTGCGTCGTGCTGCGGAACACGCCGGTTCCGAACTGCGCTGGACCCTGACCCAGGATCGCCCCGAGTTCGTCACCGAGGCCGGGCCGATCGAGGCCCGATGCAAGTGCAGCCGACACCGCATCGACGGCGGTTGGAGGCACTGCGATCACCGTTCCCGTTTCGTTGCCGACGCCGAGGAGCAGGCGGATCGAGCCGTCCCACGTGGGCTCGAGGCGCGCCGGGTCACCGATCACGTGGAGTCCTGTCGGCGGCGGCCACATCCCCACCCAGGATCGAAGGTGTGCCTCCAGCCGATCGGACGGGTCGAGAGCAGCGTCGGTCACCACGGCAAACTATCGGCGGGCGTGGAGACGGGGTCGATCTTGATCTCTGTCCTCACTGCAGCGGATTCCACGGCGTGACGCACGGAGATGTGACCGGGACGGCCGTCCACAGTTCACCGGAGCATCACGTTGCCGACACTCACTCGTTGTCTGTGCGTCATCGGACTTTTCTACGGTCCGTGCAACCAGCAGGAACCAACAGGAGTGAGCGATGACCGTCGACAATGAGGTGTCCAATCCATCCACCAACCGTCTGTTCGAAGATGTTTTGCGCGCGAGTATCTCGCGCCGCAGAATCCTGGGCGGCAGCCTTGCGGTGGCGGCGACGACGTTCTTCGTCGACCCCGGCCTCGCCGCAGCGTCGAACACTGACGTTGATGATGACGACGACGACGGCGCCCGCGAGGGCAGCGGCAAACGTCGACCGCGCACACCACTCGTCGGATTCACCCCGGCCGCCAACGTGGGTGGCCCCGATCCCTCGATCTCGCCTGAGTATCAGTACAGCGTCCTGATCCCGTGGGGCACGCCGCTGTTCGCCGGCGTCCCGGAACTCGACCCGACCAACGTGGCCGCCAACGGCTCGGCCAACCAGGAACGCCAGGTGGGCATCGGCCACGATGGCATGTGGTTCTTCGCCGACGAGTCCGACGACGATCACGATGACGACGACGATGACCGCCGCGATCACATGACGATCACGACGACTTGTCGAACACGTCGGGGGTGCTGTGCATCAACCACGAGTTCGGATCGAACGATCACGTTCTGCGCAAGCCGGTGGCCGAGAGTCTCGAAGACGTTCGCGTCTCGCAGGCCGCCCACGGCATGTCGTGCGTCGAGATCGCTCAGCACGACGGGCAATGGGGAGCAGTCGTTCCCGGCGCCCGCAACCGCCGCATCACCCCGAACACCCCGGTCGTCTTCAGCGGCCCGGCAGCCCAGAGTCCACTGCTTCAAACCCCGGCCGGCAATGCACCTGCCGGGACCGTGAACAACTGCGCCAACGGCTACACGCCATGGGGCACCTACCTCACGTGTGAGGAGAACTTCAACGGGTACTTCGGGGCCAACGCTGCGTTCACCCCCACCGCGGAGCAGGCCCGGTACGGACTTACTGCGATCGGCTTCGGCTACGGCTGGCACGTGTACGACGAGCGGTGGGACCTGACCAACCCGCAGTACAAGAACGAAGAGAACCGTTTCGGTTGGATCGTCGAAGTCGACCCGAACGAGCCGGAAGCCGCCCCGATCAAGCGGACTGCGCTCGGTCGATTCAAGCACGAAGGCGTCGCGATCACCGTGGGCCGCGGGGGTCGAATCGTGGCGTACATGGGCGACGACGAACGCAACGACTACATCTACCGCTTCGTCTCGAAGCGTCACTACAAGTCGATGCTCGCCCACGGACAGAGCCCGCTCGACGAGGGCACGCTGTACGTGGCCCGGTTCAATGACGACAACACCGGCGAGTGGCTGCCCCTCACGACCGACAATCCAGCGTTGGCCGGCTGGTCCATCGACCAAATCCTCGTCAATACCCGCCTCGCCGCCGACGCCGCGGGCGCCACCCCGATGGATCGCCCCGAGTGGACGACGGTCGGGACCAACCAGAACGTGTCTTCTGCACGCTCCACGCAACAGACAGCCGCCGTCACACCGGCCTCACCTTCACCTGGGACATCTTCGTCCTCGCCAAGGACACCCACATCGCGAACGGCGGGGACGCGTCCTACGAGTTCGGCTCGCCCGACGGCCTGTGGGCGGATCCCGACAGGCGGCTCTTCATCCAGACAGATGGCGGCCAGCCGAACGGGCGCAACAATCAGCTCATCGTCGCCGACATCAAGAAGAAGGAGTTCCGTCGACTTCTGGCTGGCGTGAGCGGCGACGAGATCACCGGGGTTGCGATCACCCCGGACCGACGAACCCTGTTCTGCAACACGCAGCACCCCGGAGACGGCGATCCGGCTGCGAGCAACTTCCCGGTGCCCGGAGCAGGCGGTCCGGAGGTTCCGCGCGATGCCACGTTCGTGATCACCCGGCGTAACGGCGGCATCGTCGGGTCGTGAGTCCTCGCCCACCCGGCCGGGCAACGGAGCCGCTGGTTCCGTCGGCTCGGTCGGCTGCCACGTGATCGCCTGTACCCCAACGGGTTTCGCTCCCGGCTTCGGCCGAGCGGAGATTCAGGCGTTGGGTGCGGGCGGTGCGAGAGCCGTCGAGCCGGCCGCCGGCGGTGCTGAAGCCGGCGGCGACATTGAAGCTGGCGGCGACATTGAAGCTGGCGGCGATGACGGCGGAGGCGGTACTGAGGCCTGCGGCGCAGGTGCGGGTGTCGCCTGGTTCTCCGGTTCTGCTTGCATTGCGCTCGGCGGAGGAGCCGGCGTCGATCCTGCATTCGGTGCTGGCGGGATCGGTGCTGGTGGGATCGATACGAACGGTGTCGTGGCGGCCGGTGCAGGGATGACGGGCGCCGTGATCGGTCGCGACGACACGGGTGCGTTCGGTGTCGGTCCGACCAACGGCTGGGAGGGGAGCGGGGCGATCGGCACGACGCCGGGCAGATCGATGCTGATCGATCGGGGTGGCGTCGCGGCACGAACGGGCACCGGAGCGAACGTCGACGCGGGGGGAGCGGGTGGCGACGCGGGGGGAGCGGGTGGCATTGCCGGCATTGAGGGCGTCGCGGGCATGGGTGGCATCGGCGGCATCATCGGCGGTGGTGGTGGTGGTGGTGGCGGCGGCGGCGGTGGTGGGGTTGCAGCCGGACGGGTCACGGTCGCCACCGACGAGCGCGCCGTTTCGTGGGCTCGTGCTCCCACCTCGCGTGTTGCGTCGAACGGTGTGCGATCAGCCTCGACGCGGACGGAGGACGCAGCGACCGGCAGCCCCACGAATGACGAACCGAAGTCGTCCAAACCCTTGTCGGCACTGATGACCGAGACCACCGATGCGCGGGCCGGGTGACTGCGCAGTCGCGTGATCGCGGCATACGCCAGTCGCTTCGACTTGGTCTCCACGCCGACGCCGAGCACGAGGGCTGTCGTCTGCCAGCCCTTGAAGCTGTGGATCGTCGAACCCTTGACGGCCTCGGCGGCAGGCGAGAACCGGTACTTGCGACGGCGGCGAGCATCGTCGGGGTTGCGGCTGAAGATGTGATGAACGGGGTAGCCGGCAGCCTCGATCTCGTGGACCGCGGCAACTCCGTCGTGCTGGTACTCGCAGATGAACGACACATCGGACGGCTGGAGGGTGGGATGCTGCTTGAGGAGGCGGACGACCTCCCGGCCGACGTTCACGCCGATGTCACCCACCCGATCGACGGTGCGCCACAGGCGGAGCGAGCCGTGGGACGGCCCGCTCACCTCGGTCAGATCGTCGGGAATCAAGGGGGCGATGGCGTGACCGCCCACGATGTCGACGGCGAACCTCGCGGCCAGCGTCGTGAGATCGGCCGGCATCCGGTACGAGCCGCCGAGATCGATCCACGGACTGTCGAAGCCGGCTCCGCGCATCGTGGCGTCGTCGTGCCACGTCGTGCGCTCGTACAGATCCTGGGTCGGGTCGACCATCAAGAGCATCTCGCCGTCCGGTGCCAACAGATTCGTCCGCAGCAGGTCCCACCAGCCAGCTTCGAAGTCCTGTCCTTCGTCGATCAGCACAGCGTCGAATCGGGGGACGTTGCCCACCTCGAGCACTTCGGCGGCCTTGCTGACGATTGCCGTGGTCCACCGAGATCCACGCGGAGCCGACGGTGAGATACCCGCCCGCTCGGCGTCTTGGACGATGCGCGTACACAGCGAGTGAAAGTTGGTGCAGGTGACCCGAGTGGCGTTCGTGCCGTACTCGGCGCACCGCTCACTCACCAGCTCGCGGAGGTGGTTGGCCAGGGTCACGTTGAACGACAACACCAGCACCCGTTTGCCCTGCGCCGCGAGGTGCGCGGCACGCGCCGCGACGCCGAACGACTTCCCTGATCCGGCGGCCCCCCGAACCCGTCGGACCAGCGCTCGATCGGCGTTGACCTCGATGTCGAATGCGCCGGTGCTGCGCGGCGCGAGCGCAGTCGGCGCAGCAAGATCAGACGCCACGATGTGATCGTGGATGCGCGCGATCGACTCTGGACGCGGATGCGCGCAGCCCATGCCACGCACGATGCGTTCGAGTTGGTCGCGCAACGAGTCCGCACCCCAGATCTCGACCGCTCGTTCGTCGCCGTCGACCTCGGAACGCCCGAGCAGTTGGCTGGCCTGGGCGTCGGTGCACTGCGGCAACACGACTGCCGCGCGGATCGCGGTGGTCATCTCCGTGGAGTCACTCGGCAATGCGAAGAACTGGTCGAAGATCACGGCCCGAGTGCGCGCCGCGGAGAATCGTGGTTGGTCGTGGGCTGGCGGGTTCGCCGCAGGGGTCCAGTCGCGGACTTCGATCACGCAGACACCGAGCAAGGGATGGACTGCCACGAAGTCCGGTCGGTCGAGAGCGACGCGTGGCTGGATGTACACCGTCCACCCGTCATCGAGTTGCGCCAGGGCCTGTGCCGTCGCCAGTTCCGACTCGTTGAGCGGGTGCGTGAGCTGATCGAGTTGGTGCAGCAGGGGGCGAAGCAGGGCCATGAGCCTGCTATCGGCCGATCGGACCAGATTCTTGAGTCGACCCGCCGTCAGGTGACGCATGTGGGCGTTCCCGTAGAATCACCGGATGATCCGGGCCGTGGCGCGTGCCTTCGCCGGGGAAGGCACACTCACCGAGCGACAGGGCGCAATCCTCGTAGCCGGTTCCGGGGTGGCGTTCAGTCTCACCGCGATCGCCTATGAGGCAGTCGACGCAGCCACCGACTTCCAGTTCCTGACCTATCGCGGGCTGTCGACGACGGTCGCCATGCTGGTCCTCGTCGCGGCGCGACGCGGCGGCCGCCCGGTCAGCTTTTCCGGCATCACCCCGACGACGTGGCTGGCAGCCCTCGTGCTCGCCACGACCTCGATGCTCTACATCCTGGCCCTTGAACGCACCACCGCTGCGACCACCCTGTTTCTGGTGGCCGCCTCGCCGATTTTTGCCGCGACGTTCGGTTGGCTCCTCCTGCGCGAGGCCGTCGCCCGATCGACGGTCGTCGCCATCGGTCTCACGGCGATCGGCGTCGCGATCACCGTCGGGGCCGGATTCGGTGTCGGCTCGGGATGGGGCCTGCTGTTTGCCGGCGCGATCCCGATCGCGGTCGGCCTCTACAGCGTCTTGATGCGCTCGATGCCCGCCATCGACCCCGTGGTTCCCTCGCTGATGGCTGGAGGCATCCTCGCCGTCGCCGCCGCAGTTGCCGCGCTCATCCAAGATGGCGATGTTGCCGTGTCGGGTCGAGACCTCGGCATGGCCACGATTTCAGGTGGCGTCGCGCTCGGTATTGGTCTGCCCATGTTCAACCTCGGTCATCGATCGGTCGCGGCGGCACGAATCCCCTTGCTGTTGATGACCGAAGTCGTACTCGCCCCGCTCTGGGTGTGGATCTGGCCCGGTCAGACGCCCGGCGTCGGCACGCTGATCGGTGGGTCGGTGATCCTCGGCGCCGTCGTGTGGTTGGTCACCCGAACCAGCGCGGTGGCCGTCGCCGACGCCGACGAAGTGATCAGCGCTGTCCACTAAACGTCTGACCGCCCGCCGTCGAAGACGACCCGCGGGCCGTCAGCGGGCACGTGCGAGCGACGTTGCGACCGGCGCTGCATCGAGCCCGCGGGTTGCCGCGACATCGTCGTCCCGCAGAAACCAGCTGCCGATCGCAGCCGGAAGGATCAGCAAGCCGCACGCAAGAAATCCCCATTGGTACGCGCCGAGCCGGTCGGCCGCGGCGGCCCCGTCACCGCCGATGCTGGCCAGTCGGGCTGCAATCACGGTGACGGCGATGGCGACGCCGCCGGTGTAGGCGACCTGGCGACCGGTATTGAACACCGAGGTCGCGCGGCCGGTGTCGGCGAGCGATGTCGTGGCATAGACGGCGGTCTGGATCGACACGAAGACCATGCCGACCGACGTGCCCCGACCGAACGACAACGCGCCGAGCACGCCGATCGGCGTCGAGAGCGTTGCCAACGCGAACGCGGCCGTGAAGCCGGCGTGCACCAACGAGCCGACCACCATCAGTCGACGTGGGCCGACCACCCGGTACAACCGTCGGCCGAGCAGGTTCGAGACAAGGAAGACCCCGACGGCTTGAGGCGCCTGGACCAGGCCACTCGTGGTCGCCGAGAACCCGCGGAGTGTCTGCATGTAGAGCGGCAGCACGATGATCCATCCAAAGAAGCCGGCATAGATGAACGGCGCCGTCGCGTTGATCGTGCGGAAGTGGCGATCGCGTAACAGGCCGAGCTTGAGCATCGGTTCGGCTCGGCGCAACTCGACGACCACGAGGGCGACTGCCGAGACGACACCGACGACGGCGAAGCCGAGCACCCGACTCGATCCCCATCCTTGTTCCGGCCCGATCGTCAAGGCGTAGATCAACGTGCTCACCGCCATGGCGGACAAGAGAAAGCCGGCAATGTCGAAGGTGCCCGCCACGAACGCATCACCTTCACGCAGCCACAGCAACGCGAGCACGATGGCAGCAGCGCCCATCGGGCCGTTGATGAAAAAGATCCATCGCCACGACGTCTGGTCGACGAGCACGCCACCCAGGACGGGGCCGATGGCCGGGGCGATGACCACGACGCTCAGCACGCCGATCGCCGCCTTGGCCCGTTCGGCCATCGGGTAGGCCCGGAACAGCATGGCGCTGCCGATCGGCGTGAGGAGGCCTCCACCGATGCCCTGCAGGACGCGCAGGGCGACCAATTGCTGCAGCGACTGGGCCGCGCCACATGCCAACGACACCAGGACGAACACGGTCAGGGCGACGACGAACGTGCGCTTGGATCCGAAGCGATCGGCAAGCCAGCCGGCGACCGGGATCATCGCCGCCAGGCTCAAGAGGTAGCCGACGGCCACCCACTCGATGGCGGTGGACGCGACGTCGAACTCCTCGGCAAGGGTGGGCAACGCGAACGTTGACCATCGTGCCGTCCATCACGGTCATGAAGACCGCCAGCACGTACACCACCATCACCCGCGTCCGATACAGCACCGTCGCACCATATGAGGCGGACGCGCGCGGCGATCAGTCGAGATCGACCAGCGCGCCGATCGCACCCAGTTGATCGGGCGGCGGCGGCGGGCCCAGCGTCTCAGTGCGCGGCAGGTACTCGCCTGCTGACAGCAGCATTGCCATGATCTCGGCGAAGTCCTCGCTCGGCTGCTCCGCCCATGCCTCGATCGAGTGGTCGCCGTCGCTCGTCCACGGCGTATCGGTGGCGATCCCGCGGAGCACCAGGTAGGTGGCTCGCTCGTCGTCGGTCAGTCGCTCGGCGTCGAGCACGTGGCCCCATTCGTGCAGAATCGTGCGCTCGAACTCGGCGACCGTGCGGTTGCGGTTCGAGTAGATCGTGACGGTCTTGCTCGCGGTGTCGGTCGTCCCCCCGACACCGGAGAACGGACCGGCGGTGGCGATGGTCCAGTCGGGAAACATCGAAGTGAAGTCGAACCGAGCGGCGGCAGCAACCTTGGCGTCTTCGATCTTGGCGGCGACATCGTCGAGCGATTCCGCATCGGGGTCGAGGGTGTACACGCGGCCACACGTCGTTGCGATGCACACCGTGTGGGCGCCCTCGGTGGCGATGAAGACCTCGGCCACGAAGCCGCCGGCGGCGGTCGAGCGGAACGATGTGAACGCCGCCGGTTCGCCGTCGACGGTGACGGAATCACCAGGTGTTGCACCCGTCCCGACGATCTCGGCGACGGCATTTCCCGGGCTCGACAGCTGATCGAAGACGATCGCGACCGACGTCGTGCTCGCCGGGTCTGCCGGGGGAAGTGTCGTGGTCGTGAGGGGGACCACGAGGGCCGCGGTGGTGGGCACCGATACCTCGTCGTCGGTGTAGACGCTGCTGGGAGTGTTCGCGGCGCATCCCGCGACCAGAGCCAGCATCACGAACAGGCGTCGTCCCACCGCGCCATCGTAGGGACTCGTGTGCTCGCGGTGGCTTCTCAACGCCAGGTCGTTTCGGGCGGTCGTTTCGGGTCCGATCGCTGCCAGGATCTGACCGGCATGTCACGACAGGATGCGAGCACTCGATCGACCCGATCGCGCGCCGACATCGACGCCCGCGCTCGCTCGGCAGCAGCGATTCTCGACGGCGGTCGATTGAACTATCCCGACACGCTTCCGATCGCCGAGCGCCACGCCGAACTTCTCGACCTGATTCGGGCGCATCAGGTGTTGATCGTGGCGGGCGAGACGGGTTCGGGCAAGAGCACCCAGCTGCCGAAGATGTGCCTGGAGGCGGGGCGCGGGGTGCTGGGTCTGATCGGGCACACGCAGCCCCGTCGGGTCGCCGCGCGCACCATCGCGCAGCGTGTCGCCGACGAACTCGGGTCGTCGCTCGGCGAAGACGTCGGGTACACGGTTCGCTTCACCGATCAGGTCGGTGCGGGAACGCTGATCAAGGTGATGACCGACGGCATTCTGCTGGCGGAGATTCAACGCGACCGGATGTTGCGGCGGTACGACACGTTGATCATCGACGAGGCGCACGAGCGCAGCCTCAACATCGATTTCATCCTCGGCTATCTCAAGCAGCTCCTGCCGAAGCGTCCCGATTTGTCGGTGATCGTCACGTCGGCGACGATCGATACCGAGCGGTTCGCTCAGCATTTCGCTGCCCCGCCCGCCGATGACCCGACTGCCGCGCCGGTTCCCGCGCCGATCGTCGAGGTGACCGGTCGGACCTACCCGGTCGAAGTGCGCTATCGACCCTTCGGCGCAGACAACGAAGCCGACCCGGGCGACCGACGCGACCAGGTCGAGGCCGTGATCGATGCCGTCGACGAACTGGCCGTCGCCGGTCCGGGTGATGTACTCGTGTTCCTTTCGGGTGAACGCGAGATCCACGACGTCGCCGACGCAATCCACCGGTTGGCGTTGCCCAACACCGAGGTGCTTCCGCTGTATGCCCGCCTCTCTGCGGTCGAGCAGCAACGGGTGTTCCAGCCCCACAGCACCCGCCGCATCGTGTTGGCCACCAACGTTGCCGAGACGTCGCTCACCGTGCCCGGGGTGCGGTTCGTCGTCGACGCCGGAACCGCTCGGATTTCCCGCTACAGCAAGCGGCTCAAGGTGCAGCGGCTGCCGATCGAGCCCATCTCACAGGCGTCGGCCAACCAACGATCGGGCCGATGCGGGCGCGTTGCGCCGGGCATCGCGATCCGTCTGTT
This sequence comes from Ilumatobacteraceae bacterium, assembly GCA_963820085.1. Classification (GTDB taxonomy): domain Bacteria; phylum Actinomycetota; class Acidimicrobiia; order Acidimicrobiales; family Ilumatobacteraceae; genus Ilumatobacter_A. Next base: position 277,066 of record CAWFYU010000006.1, read on the forward strand.
CGCCGAGGACGACTTCGCCGTCCGTCCCGAGTTCACCGACCCCGAGATCCTGCGGACCAACCTCGCTTCGGTCATCTTGCAGATGACGAACATCGGCCTCGGCGACGTCGGAGCGTTCCCGTTCGTCGAGCCGCCCGAGCGTTCGATGATCCGTGATGGCTATGCGCTGCTCGACGAACTCGCCGCGCTCGAACCGGCCGACCGCGACGACCCGGTGCGCAAGCTGACTCGGATCGGCCGCGATCTGGCCAAGCTGCCGGTCGATCCCCGGCTCGGTCGGATGGTCCTTGCGGCCGACGAGTACGGATGTGTCCGTGAGGTACTCGTGATTGCTTCGGCGCCTGTCGATCCAAGACCCGCGGGAGCGGCCCCAGGAGCGCATCGAGCAGGCCAACGAGTTCCACAACCGATTCAAGGTCGACGGCTCCGACCTGCTGTCCCTCGTCGAGTTGTGGGACTACGTCCGACGCAAGCAGCGCGAACTCTCGGGCAACCAGTTTCGTCGGATGTGCCGGCAGGAGTATCTCAACTACCTGCGGGTACGCGAGTGGATGGACCTGTACAGCCAGTTGCGGCGAGTTGCCGGAGAGCTGAAGATTCGGCCGCACAACGACGAGACCCACCCTGACCATGTCCACCGTGCGCTGCTCGCCGGGCTGCTGTCCCAGGTCGGGTTGCGTGATCGGGAAACCCGTGAGTACCGCGGGGCACGCGACTCGCGATTCGTCATCGCCCGTGGCTCGGTCTTCGGGCGCAAGCAACCAGATTGGGTGATGGCTGCCGAACTCGTCGAGACCAACCGGCTGTATGCCCGGCGGGTCGCGGCGATCGAACCCGAGTGGATCGAGCGGGCTGGGGCCCATCTCGTCAAGCGGTCGTACGGGGACCCCCGCTGGGATGCCAAGTCGGGTCGGGCCATCGTCACCGAGCAGGTGACCTTGTTCGGCTTGCCGGTGGTCAGCGACCGCAAGGTCGGGCTCGACAAGATCGACATCGACGGCGCCCGCGCCTGGTTCATCACCAAGGCGCTGGTGGAGGGGGAGTGGTCGAGCCGCCACCACTTCGTGGCACGTAACGCCGAGTTCCTCGAGCGTGTTGCGCAGATGGCGACGCGGGTGCGACGCGTCGAGATCGTCGACGACCAGATGCTCTTCGCGTTCTTCGACGAGCGCGTCGGCGACGACGTCACCTCGACGCAGTACTTCGACCAGTGGTGGAAAGAACAGCGGCGTCGAGATGCGACGCTGCTCGACCTCACCGACGAACTCCTCGCTGATCGCGAACACGGCGCCGGTATCCGGCTGGCCGACTTTCCCGACGTGTGGCGTCACGGCGACATCGAACTGCCGCTCACGTATCGCTACGCGCCGGGCGCACCGCTCGACGGCGTGAGCGTGCACATCCCGCTCAGTGCCCTGAATCAGATCGAACCGAAGGGGTTCGACTGGCAGATCGCCGGCCACCGTCGCGAGATCATCGCCATGCTCGTCAGATCGGTGCCCAAGCACATCCGTCGCGAACTCACCCCGATGGCCGAGACGATCGACGCGACGATCGCCCGCGTGAATGACTTCGCGCCCGGGTCGATGCCGCTCATCCATGCGGTCTCCGTCGGGCTCACCCGGGCGTCGGGTGATCCGGATCGACCCGTCGATGTTCAACACCGCAGTGCTCGACGATTACCTCCGGATGAACTTCGTGATCACCGACGAGACCGGAACCGTGCGTGACGTCGGCACGGACCTGGCTGCGATCAAGGCGCGCCAGGTCGGCGCAGCGCGCGCCTCGATCGCCGCCGCGGCGCCGATTGCCGAGCGCCGCAACATCACGACGTGGGACTTCGGCGATCTCGCGCAGGTTGTGGAGTCGAACGACCGCGCCCTCGACGTGATGGCGTATCCGACACTGCTCGATGTGGGTGACAGCGTGGCACTGCGCGTCGTCACCAGCCCGGAAGTGCAGCGACGGGCGATGCGCGGCGGTGTCCGCCGGCTGCTGTTGCTCACCGCTGCGCCGAGCCGATCGGTGATCGAGCGGTTGCTGACCGACGCCGGCCGGCTGGCGTTGCTGCGCGCCGACATGCCGATCGCGGCGCTCGCCGACGACTGCATTGCCGCGGCCGTCGACCATCTCCTCGACGCCCATCTCAGCGGTGGTGGCTCGTTGCCGTGGTCCGCCGACGACTTCGAGCGCCTGCGACGTCACGTGAAGGAGGCGTGCCCCGCAGTGGCCCGTGATGCCCTGGTTCAGGCAACTGCGGCAGTCGCCGCGTCGGGCGAGGTACACCGTCGGTTGGCTGCGCTGCGCGCCGACGCGATGCAGACCTCGGTCGACGACGCGAACGTCCACCTGGGCCGCCTCGTCCGACCCGGCTTCGTCTTCCACACCGGCATTGCTCAGCTGCCCGAGATCGAGCGCTACGTGCGCGCGATCGGATATCGCCTCGACCATCTCGCCGGTGCCGTCGAGCGCGATCTTCGCCGCATGGCCGAGGTGGTCCCGCTCGAACAGCGCTTCGCATCGCTCCTCGACCGCGTGCCGGGCAATGCGATGACGACGGATATCGCGGCAATCGCGTGGCAGCTCGAAGAATTGCGCGTCGCCACGTTCGCGCAACCACTGGGCGCCCGAGGCAAACCCAGCCCGACCAAGATCAGCCGCGCCCTCGACGCCACCCGCGCCTGACATCACATCCGGGGTCAGACACCACACGTGATGCGGTGCAACACTGGGGCATGGATGAACGTGAGCTCGACGGGCTGACCGGGGAAACGGTGGAGTTGTTGCAGACGCTGATCCGCAACGGATGCGTCAACGACGGCACCCCCGAATCGGGCGAGGAAGTCCGCAACGCCGATGTGTTGCAATCGCTGATTGAAGGGGCCGGCGTCGACGTCGAACGATTCGAACCGACGCCAGGTCGCGTCTCGATCGTCGGCCGAATTGCGGGTTCAGACCCTGCTGCCAAGAGCCTCTGCCTGATGGGTCACACCGACGTCGTGCCCGTCACTCCGGCCGGATGGGAGCGCGATCCGTTCGGCGGTGAGTTGATCACCGCGACCGACGGAACCAATGAGGTGTGGGGCCGGGGCGCCGTCGACATGTTGAATCTCACCGCGTCGATGGCGATCGCATTCCGGCACCTCGCTCGGCGGGCCGCGGCGGGGCAGTTCAAGCCGAAGGGCGATCTCGTCTACTTCGGTGTCGCCGACGAGGAGGCCGGCAGTGCCCACGGAGCACGCTGGATGGCTGATCATCACCGCGATGCGATGTTTGCCGACTACGTGCTCACCGAGAACGGTGGCCTGCACTCGGGCTCGGCCGATGCGCCGCATGTGGGCATCAACGTGGCGGAGAAGGGCGTCGCCTGGCGCCGACTCACGGTGCGCGGGACGCCCGGCCATGGCTCGACTCCGTTCCGCGGCGACAACGCATTGGTCAAAGCAGCGGGGGTGGTCCAACGTCTTGCCGACTATCGGTCCAAGCCGAGGTTCACCGAACTGTGGCGCGAGCGGGTGGCGACGCTCGACCTGCAACCCGAATGGGAACGTGCGCTGCTCGACGAGAACGCGATCGATGAGTTCCTCGACGAGATGCCCGCAGCCAAGGTGGCGGCCTACCTCCATGCGTGCACGCACACCACGTTCTCGCCGAACCTCGTCGATGGCGGTGTGATGAAGACCAACACCGTGCCCGACAGGGTCGTCGTCGAAGTCGACATCCGGACACTTCCCGGGCGAGGATGCCGACGACGTCGCGGCCCATCTGCGGGCGGCGCTCGGTGACCTCGCCGATCAGGTGGAGATCGAACCGATCATGAACGATCCGGCCTCGATGAGTCGGATCGACACGCCGCTGTGGGATGCATTGCAGCGCGCCGTCAACATCCCGTTTCCTGCTGCCCGCCTCACCCCGCAGCTCGTCGTCGGGTTCACCGATTCCCGGATCTATCGTGAGCTGGGTGCCGTCTCATACGGAGCGGGCCTGTTCAGCCCGGCGCTCGATGCAGGTGAGTTCGGTTCCCGATTCCACGGCAACAACGAGCGCATCGACGTCGAATCGCTCGCCCTCACGACCCGCCTCTGGACCGACGTCGCCCGTGACATCTTGACCTGACCCACAACTGTCGCATCGGGGCCAGGTCATTTCGCGACAAATGTGTCACATCGGGGCCAGGTCATTTCGCGACAAATTTGTCGCGTTGGTACCTGGCCCTATCGCGACAAATGTGTCGCGTTGGTGCCTGGCCCCGACGCGAGAGTCAGGGTTGTTTGCTGGCGAGATAGCGGCGAGCAGCCGCGCGGGCTTCGGGGTCGGCCATGGCGGCGCCGAGCAGGTCGGCATCGCTCCAGGCTCCGACCGTCGTGGCCACGTTGTCGAGGGCGGCGTTGACCTGGCGCTTGGTGGCCCGGACGACTGACGGCGCCTTCGCGGCGATGGACATCGCGAGCTCGTCGACGGCGGTCTCCAACTCGCGGCGCGGCACGACGCGGTTGACGAAGCCGATCGAACGGGCCTCCTCGGCGTCGAACACCCGACAGGTCAGCACCAGCTCGCGCGTGATCGCCGGGCCGATTTCGCGGACCAGCCGGGGGATGCCGCCCCAGGCGAGCGGAATACCCAAGTCGACTTCGGGAATCGAGAAGCGGGTGTCGTCGGCGGCGATCCGCAGGTCGCACACGCCGGCGAGCACCACGCCGCCGCCGACGCACGGACCCTTGATCGCGGCGATACTCAGCGCCGACATCCGTTCCATCGCCTCGGCCATCAGTCGACCCAGGTCGGCCTGGTCACGCGCCGACATCGCCTCGGCGCCCGTCCCTGCGAATTCGCGCAGGTCGAAGCCCGACGAGAACGCCCGACCCTCACCCGTCACCACGACGACGACGGCATCGGTCGTGTCGAACCATGCCGCGGCCTGCGCGATCTCGGCGAGCGGAACGGTGCCCAGGGGGTTCAGCTTGTCGGGCTGGGTCAAGGTCAGCCGGCCGATCCGGTCGACGACATCGACGGTGAGCGTGGTGAAGTCAGGCATCGGCAACGTTCGCACACCAGCTCATCAGGCTCGGCCTCGGAGGGAGCCTCTGTATGAGAGACTGAGGCAGCTCGATGATCCGTCGTTGTGAGCCACCGGAAGGGGTCGGAAGTGGGAGGCGATGAGTGGAACCGATCGCGCAGCCACACGTTGGTCGCGGCCCTGGCGGTGGCGTTTGTTGGCCTCGGTGGAGGTGGGCTCCTGCTTACCGGCTGCGGAAATTCGCAGTCCGGGCCAGTCGCAAGTGATCCGGCGACGTCGTTCGCAACGTCGACGTCGGTGGACGTGGATGTGGCGGTCTCGGCGCCGCTTCCGAGTGTCACGACCGCGCACGCTGTCGACGCAGGGCCGTCGCCCGTGATCACCGCGTTCGCAACAGGCGAGAACAACGATTCGTTGATCGAAGGTCCGCTGCTGAATCGGCACGGTTGTATCTACATCGAGGTGGACGCACTGGGCATTGGTGTGGCGATCTTCAACCACGGCACGGGCTGGGATCCCGCCACAGAGTCCATCGCCGTTTCTGACGGGACGTTCGTTGCGATGGGGGATCGAATCAGCGTTGGCGGCGGCTCGGCGCCGATTGCTGAACTCGCGTCATTCGCAATGACTGCTGAAGATGCTGTCGAGGTGCAGCGTTGCGCCGATGCCGAAGGGACCTCGCTGGCAATCCTGGTGGGCAACCTGACGGCAGCCGCAGCATGATGTCGCTTCAGGCGACTCGACGCGGGCCTCGCGGGCGGTGGGCTACCGAAGGCCCCAGAGCACCTCGACACCGGTGGCTTGGACCAGACGACCAGATTCGTCGTATGCGGCGATCGCCACCTGACCAGCAGCGGCAATGTCGGCGGCCCGCCACGCGTCCTTCCTGCTCAGCCGAAGTACCTCGGCATCTGCGAGTTCGGGGTAACAGGCCGCAAGCGCACGCGGCAATCCAGCTGCGTCGAGGGTCAGCGGACGCGACGAACCGCCGATGGTCTCGGCATCCAGCGTCAGCGACCCGGCCGGGCCCCAATGCAGGCGGTAGGTCCACACGCCGCGGTCGTCGGGCAGGTTCCAGGACAGCACCTTGCGGGTGAGCCACGACGCCCTCGACGTGGTGAGGTCCGGCCCGAAGTCGGGGGCGAACGTCTCGACGGCGATTGCCGTCGGCACGCGCCCGGCGCCGCTCCCGGTGGTCTGGACGGCGATCGTCGTCGCGAGGCCGTCCTCGACAGCAAACGCCACCGGACCGACGCCTCCGACTGCAACTGAGTAGTTGCCCGCCGGGATGTCAATCGTCGTGAAGGAGTAGGTGCCGTCGCGGTCGGGATCCTGCAACCACGACCGCATGCACGACGCGTCGCCGTCGGTGGCGCAACCGAGCTCGGACTGGAAATCTCCGGTCGCGACGAGGATCGGGTCCAGCTCGGTGTTGGTCACCCAGTGGGTGCGGTGGTCGTAGTAGAAGCCCACATCACCGCCGTCGGTGGTGTACGCGATGTCCGACCCGTTGCGGTTGCCGCCCGCGCCGTAGTTCTCGTCCCACGAGCGATTGATCGCCGCCTTGAACGCGTACTGGCCGGCCTGCGGGCCGAAGGTGCCCTTCCAGACCTGGTCGGCATCGAGGGCGAGTTGGATGTTGGCGCAGGGCGGGTCCCAGTCGGCTGCGCAGCCGATCTCGCTGCCGTGGCTGCCGGGCACCGAAACGGCGTCCGGCTGCGTGATCGGCCCGAGGTCGATCCCCGGGTCAGCAGGTGGCTGCGGCTGACCCACCACTGCGCTGGTCGAGACCACGCCGTAGTCATCGTCGTGATCGCGGGCGATCGCCCGATACTCCACCGGCGTGCCCAGGGCCAGAGCGCCGACATCATGGAAGACGCGGTACGGGACGTTGTCGTCGGTCCCGAGGAGCTGCCAATCCTGCGTGCCGACCGGCCGCCAGGCGAAGGTCACCTGGGTGAAGTCGCCGCCGGGAACGGCCACCCCGACCTCGGCGCGCCCGGTGACGATCGCCGTCGTGTCCGGTGCCGAGAACACCGGTGCAGGTACATCGCGGTCGGCGCGGAGCCTGGATTTGGCGCGGTAGACGACGGCCGACAGCGGCGGCACGGTGACGGTCAGTCGGCCTTCGGCGTCGGTCCTCAGCCGATCGCCCTCGTTCGACTCCGGCCACACTCCCTTGAGCGTGCTGTGCTGCGGTTGGTAGGTGTCGAAGGTGACGGACTGCTCGGTGTCGGCGTTGTTGATCGCGACGACATACTCGACATTGTCCTCGGGGTCGATCCGGCTGAACGCCAAGATGCCCGGACCACTCGTTGCGAAGCGATGGATCTGCGCACCGTCGGCCAGGGCCGGATGATCCTCCCGGAGATCGGCGAGCCCGGCGATGTGCTGGTACAGCGGGTGATCGGTGTCGAAGTTCTCGTCGGCGGTCGAGGCGTCGGTGCCGATGAGGTCGTAGGTGTCGTTGTGCAGACCGACCTGGCTGGCGAACATGTCTTCACGGGCACGCTGATCGCCGATGCCACCGGGCACGTCGGGGGGTGCGGAGAAGCCCTGCTCGTCGCCGTAGTAGACCACCGGCTGGCCGCGGGTGAGGTACATCAGGGAGTGTCCGAGCTGGTCGCGGGCGAGGAGCTCGGCGTCGTCCCAGGTGGAGCCTTGACGGAGGAAGCTGCCAACGCGGCCCATGTCGTGATTGCCGAGGAACGTCGGCAGTGAGTAGGCGTTCGAGTCGGCGTCGGTGAAGTAGTCATCGAGGGCGTAGAAGTCGCGCATCTCCGTCGTCGGCTTGCCCCGCGCGAAGTTCACGCCGCTGCCCTGGAAGCCGAAGTCGACGGTGGCCTGGAGGCGTCCTTCGGTCGTGAACCGCGACATGAAGCGCGGGTCGGCGTCGTAGACCTCGCCGAACATGAAGAAGTCGTCGTTGCCGACGGAGGCCGCGTAGCCCTGCAGGGCGGGTCCGAACTGCGTCCAGAAATCCATGTTCACGTGTTTGACGGTGTCGATGCGAAAGCCATCGACACCGGCGTCGTCGATCCACGTCGTGTAGATGTCGATCATGCCTTGGACGACCTCGGGACGCTCGGTCCACAGGTCGTCGAGGGCCGACCGGTTGCCGGCGGGGAAGTCGCCGTACTCGCTGTTCTCGCCGGAGAACGTCGAGGTGCCGCGGTTGTGGTACATCGTCGGGTCGTTGAGCCACTCCGGCACCTTGACGGTCGCATCGGCCGGATCGCGCAACGTTGGTACGTACGGGAACGACACCGCTGGGTCGATGGTGGGAAACGGGTCGCCGATGAAGGTGAAGTCACGGTCGTCGAAGGGGTTGCCGGCGGCGTCGCGGTAGGGGACGGCGTCGCGGGTCAGGTACGGCACCTGCCCCGTCGCGTCATAGGCCGCGTCCGGATAGTCCAAGACGTCGGCGGTGTGGTTCGTGATGATGTCGAAGAAGACCTTCATGCCGCGCTCGTGGGCAAGGTCGATGAGGGTCTTCAGTTCTTCGTTGGTGCCGAGGTGGGGGTCGACCTGCGTGAAGTCGGTGATCCAGTAGCCGTGGTAGCCGGCCGACTCTGCGCCTGGCTCGCCTTGGACGGGCTTGTTCTTGAACGACGGCGTCATCCAGATCGCCGTCGTGCCCAGACCCTCGATGTAGTCCAATCGGTCGATGAGTCCCTGGAGGTCACCGCCGTGGAAGAACGCCTGATCCGTGGGGTCGTACCCGTGGTCGCTGCGGGTGCCCTCGATGAAGGCGGTGTCGTTGTCGGGGTTGCCGTTCTCGAATCGGTCGGCCATGACGAAGTAGAAGTTCTCGCGCGTGAGATCCCGGCGCAGGCTGTCGCCGGCGAGCGCCCGGTCGTCGTCGGTCAGGCCGTCCGGAGGCGCGGCCGGGCCCACGGTCACCTTGTGTGTGGCGTGGTCGTAGGTGAAGCGGAGTTCGGTGTCCTGGTCGATCGCCAGCGGAATGTTGCCATCGGGCAGGCCGTAGGTGGCGTCGCCGTAGCTCTCGCTCCACGAGCCGTTCAGCCGTACCTTGTAGACGTAGTCGAACGGCTCGGCAGGGTCTCCGGCCGGAACGAGGAACGTCGCGGCGAACAGATCGTCCGACCCGGGCACGGGCAGGAGATCGGTCGACGCGCAGGTCTCGGACCAGTCGCCCGTCGCACCCCAGTTCGCTCATCAGCGACCCCATCAGGGTCACCCGCTCGGGTGGGGGAGTGTGATCTGCGGCCGCAGGGTCGACTCGAACCATCAGGGTCGAGACGGCAACTGCAACGGTGGCAGCGACGAGCAGTGGACGATTCAGCGGACTGCGCATGTGAGGCTCCTGACGATGCCCGCCCCGACTGGTGAACCTAGTCACACCTGTACTTCGAGGCAAGTGAACAGTGACCTGGGGTTGCTCCGGTGCAACGCGGGAGTCGGTGGTGAACCGTCGTGATCGACGCCAGCTTGCGCTTGTATCGTCGGGTCCGATGGGAAAGCGTCGAGGGGCCGGGCGAAACGCCTCCCCGATCTCACAGATGGCAGCGGCCGAGTTCGACATTGCGTCTCGCGTTGATCGGCCCATCGGCGAACTCGACCGGCTGCGCCGATCGTTGCTCTTCGCCGAGTTGTCGATGTTGTCGTATCTCCGCGACACCGATGCGCAGCCGGTGTTCAACGGCCTCGGCTTCACCTCGGTTGCCTACCTCGAACGCGATGGTGCGCAGGCCTATGTGCTCGCCACCGACACCGACAAGATCGTCGTCTGCCGGGGAACCGAACCCAACGAGTGGAACGACATCAAGGCCGACGCGAACGCGCTGACCGATCTGGCCGAGACGGTGGGTCGAGTGCACCGCGGTTTCAAGCGCGAAGTCGACGACGTGTGGCCCGACATCGCCGCTGCGTTGGAGAACGAACCACGAGCGGTCTGGTTCTGTGGGCACTCACTGGGCGGAGCCATGGCGACGATCTGTGCGGGTCGGTCGGAGTACTCCGAAGCGGTCACCACGGCGACCGAGGTGCACACCTTCGGCAGCCCTCGGGTCGGCACGAAGCGCTACATCCGCCAGGCGACGGTGCCCCACATCCGCTGGGTCAACAACAACGACATCGTCACCCGTGTACCGCCTCAGTGGCTCGGCTACCGCCATACCGGCGTGCAGATGTACCTCGACCGCAACGGCGACCTCCGGCGACTCACCAAGGCCCGCCGCGGACGCGACCGCTGGACCGGATTCGTCGACGGGGCGAAGCGCCGCAAGTTCGACCACTTCAGCGACCATGCCAGTGCCGGCTACGTCGCCCACATCCGCCGCGCCGTCGAGACCCAGGCGGCGGTCGCCGACAACCCACCGGGCATTCTGCGTCGCTTTCGCGCCCGCTGACCGCACCTCGGGAAGCGTGGCGAGTGCGTCGTAGCGCACCTGCTGTTCAGGGCTGAGGTGCGCGGTGTCGATCTCGGGGAGTCCATCAGCGCAGCATCCCGCGTCCCTCGGCTTGCCACGTCGCTCGGTTCGTCCGACGTGTGGTCCGTCAGGCTGCGAAGTAGCGGCCGGGTTCGACCTCGGTCGCCTCCCCGCGCGCGAGCATGCGCGCGACGTGCATCGTGGCGCTGCGCTCCTCGACGGAGTCGGCAAAGGCGTGCTCGACATGTGGCCGATAGATGAAGCGGTGGGCGCGCATCTCGTCGATCGTGCGGGGTTCGGAGAGGAAGTCGAGCATCGCCTGATGGCGCCTCCCGATGACGGCCGTGAACGCATCGACCATCTCGACGAAGGTGTCGCGTCCCTCGATCACACCCTTGTGGTGGAAGGTGACGTAGAAGTCGGCCTCTTCGTCGCGGACCTTCGCCAGGCTCGCCTCGAAGTCTTCGAGGTCGCTCCACACGTCGCCGTAGTACGGCCCGAACCCCGTCAGATCGATGTCGGAGAGGAAGAACACGCCGTCCATTCGGAAGCCGCTGTGCCCGCGGGTGTGGCCGGGCAGATGGACGGCCTCGACCTGGACGCCGCCGCCGAGGTCGAAGACGTGGCCGTCGGTGAACCCACACGCATCGGGGCGCGGTGTGTAGTGGAACTCGGTGAGCACGGTCCGTTCGAAGGCGTCGCGCGGCGCTCCGGTGAGCCCGTACACCTGCATCAAGCCGTCGAGGCTCGTCGCGCCGATGAGGTCGGCGTCGTGGATGTGGAGTCGCGCCTCGGCGAAAACGCCGTTGCCCGCCATGTGGTCCTCGTGGCTGTGGGAATTGATCACGGCATCGACCTTGACCGGCGCGCCGCCGCGTTCGACAACGGTGACCGACGGGTCGATCACGACTGATTCGCTGTGCATCCTTCGTGCGCACGAGCACCGTGTATACCCGCCACGGCCGTAGGCCCCGTTGGCGTCGCCCAACCAGCAGCTGACCGTGTCCGCGGTCGACCGTCGTTCGCCGTCGCCTAAGTCGATGATACATTCCGACCGACCTAGATGATTGCCTTCCGCCGACCGCACGTTCGAACGCCGATCGGGCGATCACGTCGTTTGCGATTGCGGTTGGCATCAACTGTCGGGTTCGGGTTCGGCCCAGGGTGGGTCGTGGGCGCCGAGGGGTTTGATGACGGTGCCGTCGGGTGTGATGAGGTGGATGCGTCCGGTCCGGTCGCGTTTGCCGCTGAGTCGTTGCCGGTGTTTCCACCGGTCATGGGTCCCGCAGAGGGGGAGGGCGTTGGCTTGGTTGGTGTCGCCTCCGTCTGCTGACCATTCGTTGATGTGGTCGATGTCGCAGAATTGGGCGGGCACGTCGCAGCCCCGGTAGCCGCAGTGCACGGTGAGGAGTTGTGCTGCGTGGCGGGCTTTGCCGGTGAACAGGCGTTGGGTGCGCCCGAGGTTGATGACGACGTCGTGGGCGTCGACGATGACCCGGCGGACGCTGCCGCGGATCATGGCCTTCAACGCCTCGTCCGGGTGGATCGCGACACCGGTCGATGTCGCACATCGCCGTCGGGACGGATCGGCTGGTCCAGTCGCATCAGCGTCGTCGACATCGAGGTCGAGGAGTCCGTGGCGGGCGAGGGTGTCGAGGGCGGTGGTGGAGTCGATGATGATGTTGACCAGCGGTTCGGGCCGTGCCCCACCGCCACGGGTGGTGATGTAGTGGATGAAGATCTCGTACATGGCGTCGAACCCGCGATGCTCGGCACTGCGCGGCAGTGGATGGGCGAGTGCGTCGTCGCCGTGCAGGTCGCGGCGGGTCGCGCAGTCGCGTTGGAACTCGGCTTGGCAGGCGAGGTCGAAGGCTTGCTTCATTTCGACCGCGCGAATCGGGTCACCACCCGAGGCGTGCACGTTCACCGCGCCTCCAGTCACAGAGACCGACGCAGTGCGATGATCCTCATGGAATGCCTGGTCGTTGAATGACCCGTCGGGGTCAGCCATCGCCTTGAAGTGGGCGACCGCCACGGCGAAGTCGGTGTAGTCGAGTTGCTCTGCCTGTTCGGATAGCAGCGAGGCGAACTCGCCGAATCGTTCGCCGGCCACCGGATGCCGCGACAACGTCGGCGAGCAGGTCGAGTTGACCGGCACCGATCCGGCTGCCACCCAACAGGTCACCGATCTCGGGGTGCAGGTTGCACAGTCGCGCCCGCCCACGAATGCGGCGGGCTTCGGCGGGCGAGCAGTTCAACCGGCTTTTCAGGTAGCCGTTGGTCGAGTGGTGCCCGGCGTCGTGGAACAGTTGGCGGGCGTCGATGACTGCGGTGATTGCGGTGATGTCCAGATCGGCGGCATCACGGCGGGCTTTCGCGGTGGCGAGGGCGGTGTCGAGTTCGTCGATCGTCGACCCGGTGAGGGCGTCGATCAGGGCTGCGAACATGTGTCCGATTGTACTGCTCCAGCGAGGGCCTGTCTACCCGCTGAGCTGGGACGATACGCCCGCGGCGACCACTCCGCTCGGGTGGACGTGAGCGTGCGGTGGACGCGCATGTGAGCTGGGATCAGGGCTGGACCCGGAGGCGACGCCTGGCCTCGAACGGCTCCCGCGAGCGGCTCGATCAGCACCGAATCGGGGGCTTGTACGAGGCGCAAATTCTTGAAAAAAGTTGCCCCGAGTTCCTGATGGCCCGTGCCGTTTCCATCGGCAGGGGACGAAGCGTCCACGCCGATTGTCGTCAGGAAAACGCCGCAGCGCGGACGTGGCCGGGGACGACGCCGGCGATGTAGGTGGAGGTGCCGGGGCCGAGGAGTTCGGCCGCGGCACTGACGAGTGCGCCGTACGCCGCCCAGGCAAAGAGGCTGCCCACCGACACGCGAGCCACGCCGAGCCCCGCCAACTCCGGGATTGTCGGCGTTCCCGGCAACGCGAGCACGTTGACCGGGCAGGCCACCGCAGTGACGAGGCGTTCGATGTCGGCTGCCGTCGTGATGCCGGGTGCATAGACGACGTCGGCGCCGGCATCGCGGTAGGCGATGAGACGCGCGATGGTGTCGTCGAGGTCGTCGACGCCGCGCAGGTGGTTCTCGGCTCGCGCAGTCAAGACCAAATCGCCTCCGGCCTGCTTGGCCGTCGCCACGGCCGCAGCCGCCGCCTCGATCGGGAGGATCGCTCCGGCACGGGGGTCGTAGTCCTCGATCGAGAAGCCTGCCGCGTCGGTTGCGGCGATCATCCGTGCCGTCTCGGCAACCCCACCCGGGTCGGCGGCGAAGCAGTCTTCGGAGTCGACGTTGAACGGCACGTCGACGGCCGCCGCCATTTCGGTGACGTGGGCGAGCTACATCGGCCCTGGCGATGTTCTGGTCGAGTCGCCCGCGCGACCCGGCGTGGCCGGCACTCGTGGTCGCCAACGCAATCGCACCGGCGTCGACGAGCAGCTTGGCCGACCCGATGTCCCACGGGTTCGGCATCACGAGGATGCCCGGCGTCGGCGAGCTGGGTGGGTTGGTGTGCAGGTCGAGGAATCGTGCTCGGAGTTCGGTGCTGCGGGTCATCGGACCATCATGAACGACCCGAGCGGGAAAGCGCTGGCGGAAATCGGGCGCAGACCGGTGCGTGTGCTGCCAGGCTCAGGCCAACTGCGCAGCGCACGCCTCAGCGGCCGCCGCCCGCGTCAGGTGTCGGCGGGCTTGAGGTGGAGCGATGCCGAGTTCATGCAGAAGCGGTCCCCGGTCGGTGCCGGCCCGTCGGGAAACACGTGCCCGAGGTGGGCGCCGCAGTTGGCGCACACCGTCTCCGTGCGCACCATGCCGTGCGACGAGTCGACGCGATTCTCGATGTTGTCGCCGACGAGCGGGGCGTAGAAGCTCGGCCATCCGCACCCGGCGTCGAACTTGGTGTCGGAGGAGAACAGCGGTACGTCGCACACGATGCAGTGATAGACGCCGTCGCGAGTCGTGTCCCAGTACTTGCCGGTGAAGGGCCGTTCGGTGCCGGCGTGCTGAGTGACCTGGTACTGCTCGGCGGTGAGCCGCTCGCGCAGTTCTTCGTCGGTGGGCAGCATCGCGGGGAGGTCGGGGTTCGACGTGTTCTCGGCCATCTCACCATCGTGCCAACCTCGGCGCTCCTTGTCGAGACACGTACCCGAGTTTCCGAGATGTTCCCGGCGACGTTCGTCAGCGTCAATGAACGTGTTCCTAGTGTTCCGTCATGGCGTCGCGCTCGATCGTGTCCGGAACCGCTGTCCTGATCGCCGTGGCACTCATCGGCGCCGCGTGCAGTTCGACGTCCGACACGTCGACGGCGGGCGGGACCGAGCAGTCGTTGCCCGACGCCACGGCAGCGGGCGGGCCGGACGACGCAGCAAGCGATCCCGCAACCGGCGAGCCGGCGACGCCGCGTGCTCGGTTTCGGTATCCGTCGGCTCCAACAGCGCCTGCAGCCGACGTTCAGAGCGCCGCGGCAGCCCTCGATGCGATCGCGGCGATCCGGCAGTTGATCGTGGCCGGTGACGTCGACCTCGCTGCCGTGACGACGCTCGGCGAGACGGGCGACGTGAGGCACGGCTGGTACCTCGCCGACCTGCTGCGGTTCTTCCGCGGCGCCGAAGGAGAACAGATCGTCGACGCCTTCGAACAACTCAGCGGCGTGTCGATCGACGCCGACCCCGACAGTGCGGTCAGCCCGTGGCTCAGCGTCACGAATCACCTCATTGCCTGGGACACGCCCGCCTACCCCGACTATCAGGCCGACAAGGGAGCGTTGTTCACCCAGGTCGAACCGGGCTGGGAACCGTTCTTCGCCGATACCGACGCGGACATCGACTGGCGGCACCTGAGCTGGGGTGGCGTGTTCATCGACGATCGCGCCCTCGGTGACACCGAGGGCTGCCCCGGCGGTTGCATCCCGGCGCTCGACGACCCGGCGACGACCGATGCCGCCGGAGGCGACTGGTATCCCGACGACCTCATCGTCTTCGGGGTGGTCGAAGGCGACGAGGCCCTGGCGATTCCGAAGAACATCGCCGAGATCCACGAGATGTTCAATTTCACGCTCGGCGGCCGGCGATTGGGGCTGCCGTACTGCACGCTGTGCGGGTCGGCGCAGGCCTACTACACGGACGATTCAGGCGCTGCCGAGCAGCCGGTGTTACGCACATCGGGTCTGCTCGTGCGGTCGAACAAGGTGATGTACGACCTCGTCACGTCGTCGGTGTTCGACACCTTTACCGGCCGGGCCGTGTCGGGCCCGTTGCTCGACGCAGGCATCGCACTCGAAGAGGTCACCGTCGTTCGTTCGACCTGGGCCGAGTGGAAGGCGGCCCACCCGGACACCCGGATCATCGCGCAAGACGGCGGCATCGGCCGGTCGTACGAACTCGACCCGCTGGCCGGACGCGACGACAACGGCCCGATCTTCCCGATCGGCTCGGCCGATGATCGGTTGGACGTGCAGGAACTGGTCGTCGGCGTGATCACCGCCGATGGAACGCCGATCGCCTTCCCATCGAGTCAGGCGAGCGATGTCATCGCCGCCGGCGGCGACGTCGTCCTGGCCGGTGTACGCCTCGTTGCTGACGGCGATGGCCTGCGGGCGGTCGATGCAGAAACCGGCGAGGAGATCGCGGCACACGAGGCGTTCTGGTTCGCCTGGTCGCAGTTCCACCCTGACACCGAACTCTTCACCCCGTGAGGGGCGGTGGCCGCCGGCGAGGCGGGCGGCGTGTCGGCAGTCAGGAGGGGTACTGGTTGGTCTGCATGAGGAAGGTCAGCGAGTCCCAGGTGTCGATGCGCTTGGTGATCAGTTCGTCGTGGACGCTGAACCACATCACGCCCGGGATCTCGATCTCGTTGCCTTCGTAGGTGGCCTCGAAGCGGTAGTTGACCGCCACTTCGATGCACGATTCGCGACGCTGTTCGATGGTGTCGACGATGGAATAGCGACGGTCGGCGAACGAGGCCAAGAAGTGCGGCAGTCGCCGTCGGTACTCGTCGCGGCCAACGCAGCTCGAACCGAGTTCGCTCAGATGCTCGTTGCGGAACCCGTCGGACACGTATGCGGCAATCGCATCGGGATCATTGCGCGTGAATGCCCCCAGATAGCTGGTCACCACATCGATCGCCGGAGTCACGGCCCGCAACGTACATGGCGCCGATCTGTGATCCAATGTGACGGTGAGCGATCGTCGACCGGACGGAGACAGCGAGTCGCCCTGGGCGGGCACGGTTCCCATCGCCCCGCCGCCGGTCGAGTTCACGTGGGCGCGGACCGATGCCGATTCGCAGCATCATCCTGCGGTCCTGCCGCCGCCCGGCACGAGCGGCGGATCGATGGCCGGGGCCGGGCTCGAACCGGGGCCGACATCGGCACATGGTTCCCGGACGTCGGGGCGTCGCCCGTGGCTCGCGGCGGCAGGTGTTGCTGCCGCTCTTGCGCTGGTTGCCGGGGTGCTCGTCGCGCGGTCCGGCAACGGTGACGATGCCGCATCCGATGCCGCATCGTCGTTACCGGACGCGGCCGAGTCCGGTGATTCGCTGCCGGAGGCCGGGCCGACGCGCACTGCACCCGACACGACCGAGGTCGATGGCAACGATTCGAATGAACCGTCCACCACCGACTCGTCAACGGGTGGCGGCGGCGGCTCGGCGACTGCTGCGACGGAGCTGGTGTGGAGCGAGGATGTGATCGAATTGCCTGAGCCATTGGCATCGGCCACGACGCCGTACACCATCGTGATGGTCGGCGTCGATGGGACCTATCGGGAACTGCACGTGCCGAGCGGCCGCGTCGACGAGACCGTGCTGCCGTTCAGCGGTGTCGAATTCGCAGCTCGTCGCCGGTGCGACGTCGTCGCTCCTCGCGTCGTTCGGCGGCGGGCCGAGCATGTTGGTGCGCGTCGGCGAACAGCCGGTGACGATGCGCCTCCCCGAGAATCGCAACGAGATGCGCGCCGTTCCCGGCGCCGACGAGTTCGTCACCATCGTGTACGACGACGGCTTCGGCGACGGCGGGATCGGCGAACTGCGGGTGCGGGCCGACGGCACCGTCGAGTCCGGCGCGGCCCCGACAACTGGCCAGTTCGCCTGGCAGACGCAGTACGGCCCGGGCGGCGCGGCCTTCGTCAGCGACGCGGGCGGGGTGTATCGGATCGACGACGGCACGGTCGACCGGGTCAGCACCGGCATGCTGGTCACCAGCTCCGGCGATCAACTCCTCGTGCGTGAGTGCGACGAGCAACTCGTCTGCGGGTTCGTCGTCGTCGACCCGGTCACCGGTGATCGGTTCGAAACAGCACTCGATGCCGCCTCGTTCGGGGTGTTCATCGACGGCGCCGAGCTCTCGCCTGATGGCCGGTGGTTGCGCTACTTCGAGTACGGACCGTCAGAAGCGACCGAGACGATCGTCAACCTGGTGACGGGGGAGAACGTCGAGGTCAACGGCCTGGCCTCGCCCGAGACTCGATCGGCGTGGACGCCCGACAGCACTGCGGTGCTCCGCCGGCTACCGACGGGCGGTGTGGGCCTGCTCGACCTTGCCAGCGGCGCCGTCGTCGAGATCGGTGAGGAGTTCGGATCGATCAACCTGTTCGCCGTACGCGTCGCCAGCGCGGCAGCAGCCACCGAACTCGCTCCGCTGGCCACCGGAGTGCAGCTGATCGGGTTGGCCGTGTCGGGCGACGTGGTCGACATCGACGTCGACAGCGGTGCGGTCGCCGCAATCGAGGCGCCCGGTCTCGACAGCTCGACAAGGGCGACGGTGTTCCCCGATGCCGGTGGCGCCTGGGTCGTGGCGCAGGGCGATGTGCCCTCGATTCGCTTCGACGCCGCCACGCGCTCGGCCGCAGTCGTCGAGGTGGCGGGCCCGCGGAAGATCGCGGCCGCGGGGCCGTTCGCCAACTCGGTCTGGCAGGAATCGACGACGGCCGAAGGCAGCGGGCGGGCGATCTTCGAACTCGTCGACCCGCTCGGCAGGTCGCTCGGCGCCACCATCGACTTGGGCCCGAGCGACCAGGTCGACGTGATCGGTGGCGATGGCCGTGGCGGGTTGCTCGTCGCATCCGATCTCGGCGGCGTCTACATCGCGACGGCTGACGGTGTTCGTCAGCAGCTCACCACCGGCGAGGTGCTGGCGATCGGTGCAACGGTGGCCTACGTCCGCGAGTGCGATGCGTCGCTGGTGTGCGGCGTCGTCCGCGTCGATCGGGTCAGCGGCGAACGGCGGCTCCTCGACGACCTGGCCCTCGGTGATGTCGGATCGATTCAACGTCAAGTTGTGCCATCCGGTCACAGCGTCTCGCCCGACGGGGATGTGCTGTTCGCCCGGTCGACTGGCGGGGTCGGGTCGGCCTTCATCGTCGATCTCGTCACCGACCGCCGCATCGCCGTGCCCACGGTCGACCCCGGCAGCAACATCATTTGGACGGCCGACAGCAGGTACGCGATCTGGCTCGCCGGTGGTGCGGTCACCGTCTTCGACCGCAGTGCCGCAACGGTGCGCACCATCAACACCGTCGAGCTGCGGGCCATCGCCGCCGTGCCCGCCGATGTCGCGGTCGATCGTTGCGCCCGACCCGGCAGTTCCGCTTGCCGCAGCATCGCCAGTCGAGCCCGCCGGCTGACCGCTCGTCGGAGTTGGTGTTCGAGCCGCCGTTCGGAATGACCACATCACCTCTGGTGTCAGACACCAGAGGTGATGTCAGCTCGGGACGTGCGGGATGAGATCCGAGAGCGCAGCCTCGGCGGCGGCCACATCAGCGCGATCTTCGTGCACCATGCGGGTCAGATTGCTGATCGACACATAGCCCGCCTCGACGGCGCCACCGTCGGTGTCTTCCGGCAGGATGTTGATCTGCTCGCCCCAGTCCATCACGACGCGGAACGCGCCCTCGTCACCATCGACGGGTTCGAGCCGGGCCTCGGTGACCGTGCGCGGCGGGAGGACGCCGACCACGGTGTGGCGCCACCCGGCGATGTCGGCGACCGGTCGGTTCGGCACGTTGATGTTGACCACGATCGGGGTGTCGGGCGGATTGTCGACCAGGGCTTGCACGTAGACGCGGGCGATCATGGCCGACGGTTCGAACGACATGCCACGCACCGCTTCGTCCCAGGCCTGACCCTCGACGCCGTACCCGTCGACCGCCTGGCTGAACGCCACGCCGGAGACTTTGCCGTTGCGTGCTGTGAGCGTGGCGCCCACCGTTCCCGAGTGATAGACCGCCCGACCGACGTTGGCCCCCGGGTTGATACCCGAAATCACCAGGTCGAAGGGAGCCCCGAAGGCGCCCAGTCGGGCGAACATGACGCACAGCGCGGGGGCCCCGCTGACCGACCAGATGTCGTTCGTGCGCACGTTCGGCAGATCGACGCGACGGATGACGGGCTTGATCAGGTGCAGGGCGCCCAGTGCCGCGCCGGCTCCCGAATACTCGGTGTCGGGAGCGGCGACGACCACCTCGTGGCCACCGTCGAGGTCGCACATCGCATTGGCCAGCGCATGGAGCCCGGGGGCGTCGATGCCGTCGTCGTTGGTCACGAGAATCCGCATCGCGCCATGATGGCACGGCTCCGCTCGGCCGGGCCTGTCGACGCCACGCGGGTGGGTCGGGTCGCCGGCGCCGGTCAGCGTGCGGGCTGATCGGTGGTCGGTGCGGTGGCGTCAAGGGCTTCGTGCACTGGTGCCATCGCGACCGGTCGCTGACTCCGCCAGGTGAACAGCGACAGCCCGAGCACCACCAGCACCATGCCGACGATCTGGACCGGCCGCACCGATTCGCCGAGGATCAAGAACCCCCAGAACACGGCGAGTGCAGGCTGACCGGTTTGCATGATGCCGATCGTCGCAACCGGTAGGTGGTGCTGGGCGAAGATGACGAGGCCGTGGGCGACCATGCCGGTGCCGATCGTCAAGATGGCGACGGCGATCCAGCCCTTGGCCGACAGCGAGAACAGGTCGGCTCCGGCGATCAAGGCGGCGATCGGCCCGGCCGTGATCAGGCCGAGCGGCATCATGCAGGCCATGAAGTCGATCACGTCGACCCCTCGGGTTCGGGCGCGCTTCGACGTGAGCATGTAGCCCGTCCACGCGATGACGACGATGAGCATCAGCAGGTCGCCCTCGATCGTCGCCTCGCCGCCGACCGGGCTGAACAGCAGCACCAATGCGATGCCGACGACCGAGATCAACCCGAACCTGAGCGCGGCCCAGTTCGGGTGCTCGGCGAAGAAGAAGGCGCCGGCCGGTACGAGGATCAACGGCGTCAGCGTGGTGATGAACTCGGCGTGCGCGATGCTCGTGCGGGTGATCGCCGTGAAGAAGACTGCGATGTTGGTTCCGAAGAACAGCCCGGCCGGGGTGACCAGCTTCCAGGTGTGACGCGACGGCCAGGCCCGGCCGTTGCGGACGCGGGCCACGGTCAGAATGGCCCACCAGCCGAGCACGGCCCCGATCATGCGCCAGAACGCGATAACCGAACCGATCGAGTCGGACCACTTGATGATCGCCGAACTGATCGAGAAACTGAGCACCGCGAGCGCCACGGCGACGAACCCGATCGGTCGCAGCGGGGCTGGTGCGCTGCCTTCGGTCGTCACGTCGGCGATCCTACGCGGGCGCTTCGTGGGGGATCGGGGGCGGACCGGCCGCCATCGGTCACGTCACGGGCTCACGCTGCGGCGCGTCGCGATGACGCCGCGATGACGTTGCGGTCGACCGGACCCTCACCACCCGGGCAGGTCGAGCCAGGCGTCGGCTGCGGTGGAGTCGCCGACGATGTCGAGCGCGCGCCGATCGAGCCGGCCCATCAGCAGCAGCCAGATGTCGGCTGCTGCTCCCCGGATCGCAGCGTCACCCTTGTCGTGGACCGGGAGCATCCGATACACGCCGTCGTCACCCCACACCAGCCATTCGCCGTCGACGTCGGTGCAGTGCACGTGGAGGCTCACCGACGGCGGGGTCACGCCTTCGCGGGTCAGCACCCGGGGCAGCGCCATTTCGAGATATTCGTGGATGCCTTGGCTCGACAGTGCCGGGTCGAGCATGGCATCGAGTCCTGCGGCGTGTTGGGCGTCCCACCGATGCATCGTGGTTTCGAGCGCCTGCCGCCGAGCCCAAACCCACGCCTTGCGCTCGAGCGCGAATGGGTGCCATGTGTCGGCCTCGGGGTCGGTCGCGTCGAGCGCCGCGATCAATGCCGTTGCGCCCTCGACGATCCAAACGGCCAGATTGTCGTCGGTGCCCGGGCCGAACTCGATGTCGGGCGCGGGCGGTGCGGCGTGGAGCAGCGCATGGGTGGCCCACCGGTGGACGCCGCCGGTGTGCTCGACGAGTTGACGGAGGTCCCATCCGGGGCAAGCGGCCACCGGAGCGGAGAGGTCGCTGGTTCGGACGACGGACGACATGATGTCGGCGTCGGCGCGAATGGCCGCGGTGTAGTCGCTCGTGGGGCTGCTCGTGGCCGTGCTCATCGACGCGACGGTAGCCTTTTCACCATGAGCCCCCTCGAAGCACTCGCCGGCGACGCCGCCACCACCAGCGAACCGATCATCACGGTCACGCCCGAAGCGCTCGAGCATCTGACCGAACTGCGTGATGACGAAGCCGACGGCGACTCGCTCGGCCTGCGTCTCGGCATCGCGTCCGAGCCGGGTGAGGACTTCCGCTACGACCTGTCCTTCGAGGAGTTTCTCAAGGCGGCGTTCGAAGACGAGGTACGGACGCACGACGGCTTGAAGGTGATCATCCCCGGCAATGACGTCGAGTTGCTCACCGGCGCGACGCTCGACTACACCTCGACGCAGGGCCTCGTCATTCGCAACCCGAACAAGCCCGAGGCGCCGAGCATCGAGGGGCTGACCAACGATGACGAGTTGTCGGCCGAGATCGAAGCGCTCGTCGCAGCCGAGGTCAACCCGGCGCTCGCAGCACACGGCGGGTTCGTCACCTACGTCGGCCACGACGGCGAGGGCACTGCGTTCCTCACGATGGGCGGCGGCTGCCACGGTTGTTCGATGAGCAAGATGACCATGCTCGACGGCGTGCAGACCATGCTCGTCGACGCGATCCCGGCCGTCGAACGCGTCAAGGACCTCACCGATCACGCGACCGGCTCCAACCCCTTCTACTCCTGAGCCGGAGCGGCCGTCAGCGGGACCTGTCGGCGCTGAGTTGCGATGAGTTCGAGCCGCAGCGGGTGCGGCCGAATCTCATCCCTGCACCCCGCGCGTCGGTGCTCACAGTTGTGCCCGCGTCTGCGATGAGTTTGGGTCGCAGACGCTGCGGCCGGAACTCATCGTTGTGGTGGGCCACGTCGGGTGGCTGAGTAAGTGGTGTTCGCGTCCCGATGAGTTTGCGGCGCAGGGGGTCAGGCCGCAACTCATCGCAGTGCTGGGAGGGGCGGGTGCTGAGATTTTCTTGGAGAAAGTTGTGGCCGCAGACTGCGCTGAATTGCTGCTGACGAGTCGTCTGAACGGGGCTCTTCGGGGTAGGCCGTCGCCTCCCGTTCGGGCCGCGATCGCGCCGCAGGCTCGCGTTCTTCGCGGTCTCATCAGCAGGTGTCGTCAACGGACAGAATGAGTGTATCGCCCCAGCTCAGCGGGTAGACAGGCCCTCGTTCGAGTAGTAGAATCGGACACATGTTCGCAGCCCTGATCGACGACCTCACCGGGTCGATCGATCGACGAACTCGACACCGCCCTCGCCACCGCAAAAGCCCGTCGCGATGCCGCTGATCTGGAGATCGCCGCGATCACCGCCAGTCATCGACGCCCGGCAACTGTTCCACGATGCCGGGCACCGTTCGACCAACGGCTACCTGAAAGGCCGGTTGAACTGTTCCCCGGCCGAAGCCCGCAAGATCCGCCTCCGCGCCCGACTGTGCAACCTGCACCCCGAAATCGGCGACCTGCTCGGTGCCAGTCGGATCGGTCTCGGCCAAGTCGACTTGCTCGCCGACGTGGCCCGGCATCCCGTCGCCGGGGAACGGTTCGCTGAGTTCGCGGCGTTGCTGTCCGAACAGGCCGAACAGCTCGACTACACCGACTTCGCCGTGGCGGTCGCTCACTTCAAGGCAATGGCTGACCCGGACGGGTCATTCAACGATCAAGCGTTTCATGAGAATCATCGCACGGCGTCGGTCTCGGTGACTGGGGGCGCGGTGAACGTGCACGCATCAGGTGGTGACCCGATTCGTGCGGTCGAGATGAAACAGGCCTTCGACCTGGCGTGTCAGGCCGAGTTCCAACGCGACTGCGCGACCCGCCGCGACCTGCACGGCGACGACGCGCTCGCCCATCCATTGGCGCGTGGTGCTGAGCATCGCGGGTTCGACGCGATGTACGAGATCTTCATGCACTACATCACCACACAGCCTGGCGGGACACGGCCCGAGCCGTTGGTCAACATCATCATCGACTCGACCACCGCCCTCGACACCCTCGCCCGCCACGGACTCCTCGACCTCGCCGATACCGACGGCGTCGTCGCGACGGGTGGCTTGGCCGCTGACGGCTTCTGCGACCGCGGCAGTGTTGTGGTTGATCCGTCCCGGCGGCGGTGCGCGACATCGACCGGTGTCGCCATCCACCCCGACGAAGCACTCAAAGCCATGATCCGCGGCAGCATCCGCCGCGTCATCGTCGACGCGCATGACGTCGTGATCAACCTCGGGCGCACCCAACGCCTGTTCACCGGCAAAGCCCGCGACGCAGCACAGTTGCTGACGGTGCGCTGCGGCCATCGCGGCTGCGACGTCCCGGCGCAGTTCTGCGACATCGACCACATCAACGAATGGTCAGCAGATGGCGGCGACACCAACCAAAACAACGCCCTCCCCCTCTGCGGGACCCACGACCGATGGAAACACCGCCAACGACTCCGCGGCAGACGCGACCGAACCGGACGCATCCACCTGATCAAACCCGACGGCACCGTCATCAAACCCCTCGGCGCCCACGACCCACCCTGGGCCGACCCCGACCCCGACCTCGAACCCGGGGCCGACACTCTCCCGAGTCGTAGCCTGACGTCGTCGATCGTTCCACGCTGAACAGAATCGCAACCTCATCGAGCCAGACGGCGATCCTCCTCCCGTTGAGCGATTGTTGTGACCGGTAACGTTTCCCCTCGCAGCGATCGACAGCCGCTGGCAAGTCATGCGCTCAGGTTTCCGACGCACCGGGCTGGTGACGGTCGTTTGGCGCAAGGATGGCGCATCAATGAAACCAGGTCGTCAGCTCGGGAGTCTGTAGAGGTATGACGCAGTCCGCGAGCAACATCGTTCCCGCATCGGTGTCGCTGGCAATGACGAACCGCCTTTACTCGGATCTGTTCGACGCAGAGCAGGCATCGATCTACCGGTTGGCGTTGATGCTGTGCGGCAGCCCGCACGTCGCCGAGGAAATCGTTGCCGAGGTGTTCGCGAAGGTGTTGCCGAAATGGCGCCAGGGCACTTTGACCGATCCGGAGTTCTACCTTCGGCGGGCAGTTCTGAACGAGGTCCGCTCTCGCCACCGGCGGCGCGTGAACGAACGGCGAGCCCTCGCCCGACACGCAACTCGCGAGGCCACAAAGGCCTTGCCGGAACCAGCGACGGCGTTGGGTAGTGGTCTCGTCGCGGCAATGCAGCAGCTGACGGTCCGCCATCGGGCAGTAATCGTGCTGCGCTTCCACGACGACCTGTCTGAAGCCGAAGTCGCCCGCATCCTCGGGTCACCTCCCGGCACGATCAAGGGGCAGACGAGCAGGGCTCTCGCAGCACTGCGCGCATTGATGGAGGAAGAGAAATGACCGACACGGAGATCGAGTACGGCAGCCGAGTTGGATCAGAACTGAAGCGTACGAGCGCTTCGTTTAGCCCACCCGGTCGAATGTTGCCTCGGGTAGTCGAACGGGAGCGGCAACACGACCGTCGCCGCGCAAGTGTCCGCGTCGGCGCGCTTGGAATCGCAGCAGTCTTCACTATTGGCGGACTCGCCTGGATGAGAACTGCCCGAACTGAGGAGTCGCCGCCGGCGTTCCAACCATCGGGCGAAGAGTTCCCGATGACCGACCTCGGTCCAGCGACACAACGTGGCGCCCGGGACGTAAACGACCACACCCTCACGGAACTCGGCCGAGACGTCGGCGTCGCGGGGACGTGGCAGTTGACAGTCGAAGTACTGCTCCAGTATCAGGGCGGAGAATCGCCCGTCGAAGTGCGATGCATCGCAGAAGCCCGATCCGCGATGTGCGTCCCTGACTACAACGAGGCGGGAGTAAGTGTCTTCCGAAGCGCTACGACGGAGGGAGACACCTCCCCGCGAATGTGGGCTTGGGTCGTGCCGGCCGGTACCGCCTTCGTCTCCTATGTGGATGGGCAGACGTCGCTGTGGCAACGCCCAATAGTCGGAGTCGCAGTGTTCCCGGACATCAATGACGGCCCGGACATCGACAGTGAGGTCGCCGTTGCCTACTCGAGCGACGGCATCGAGCTGGGACGGGTGGACCGAGACCGTCGAGAGGCAGTCGCCACCGAGCAAGCCTCCCAGCGCATCAACCTCGCGGAAATCGATCCATCGCAACAACGGGAACTCGACGACCTCACCCAGGACTCACTCATGACCTGCTTGTCTGAGGCCGGAGCGAGCTTCGACGGCACCACAGGAACCATGCCAACAGGCGCAGACGCACGAGCGGTTTGGAACCTTTGCGTCAACACGACCAAGGCACACGTGACGTCCCGACTCGACGAACTCGATGTGACGTATCGAGACTCCAACGACTGACGAACCTTGGCTTGCAGTCGGCCACGAGGCACGTGCCAAATTCTTGGCCGGCGCGCGCCGTCGGTTTCGTCGTGGGCGAGTATCCGGACGTTCCTGCGTTGGGTGTGGCCACGTGGTTGCGAACATGGTCGAGTTGGGTGGGCGGGTAGCGTCCGCCGATGATCTCGCTGCTGGGTGTGCCGCTCGATGCCAACTCGTCGCACCTGTTCGGTGCAGCCGGGGGCCCGGCGGCCATTCGTGCCGCGTTGCATTCGGGGTCGGGAAACGGGTCCTCGGAGGCGTCGATCGAGGTGGTCGATCTGCTCGACGACATCGGCGATGTGCCCGTCGCCAATGACCGCGGCTCGACCGACGACGCCAACCTGATCACCGCGACGGTCCGCACCCAACTCGACGCTGGCCGGCAGATCATCACGCTCGGCGGCGACCACTCGATCACCTATCCGATCCTGCGGGCATTTCGCGAACGGCACGACGACCTCACCGTCGTCCACATCGACGCCCATCCCGACCTGTACGACGACCTCGACGGCAACCCGCTGAGCCATGCGTCCCCGTTTGCGCGGGCCCTCGAAGACGGGTGCATGACCCAACTCGTCCAGCTCGGCATCCGCACCGCCACGCCCCACCAGCGGCAGCAGGCGCAGCGATGGGGGGTGCAGATGATCGGCGCCCGCCGGTTGGTCGACTTCGATCCATCGAACCTGTCGGGTCCGATCTACTTGACCATCGACCTCGACGGCCTCGACCCGTCGGTTGCGCCCGGTGTCTCTCACCACGAGCCAGGCGGGCTTACTGTGCGCGAACTGCTCGATGTCATCGACGCGCTCCCCGGCCCGCTCGTCGGCGCCGACATCGTCGAGTTGAACCCGAGCCGCGACGTGGTCGACATGACCGCCATGGTCGGCGCCAAGCTCGTCAAGGAGATCGCGGCAGCGATGCTGCTGCGTTCGTGACCGGACCCTCCGAGCGCAGTCGTCAACGCACGTCCCGCCGGGTCAGCGGCGGGCGAGACGGCGGAGCGGGGGTTCGGTGGTGGGTGGTTGCTTGCGCGGCGGAAGTTCGCTGAGTACACGGGCGGTGATGGCGGTGATCTCGGCGACGGCGCGCTCGAACGCTTCTTCGGTGCTGGCCGAGGTCTTCTGCACACCGGTGATCTTGCGGACGTACTGGCGGGCGCCGGCCTCGATTTCGATGTCGGTCGCGGCGGGTTCGAGGCCGCGCAGGGTGGTGATGTTTCGACACATCGTCAGCTCGCTCTCAAATCGTGGGTCTCGGCTCGCCGGCGCATGTAGGCGTCGGCATAGCTGCACAACGGGCGAACAGTCAGGTGGCGTGCACGCACATCGGCCAGCACCCCGGCCATGAGGTGCGCAGCAAAGTCCTTGCCCCGGTGCGCCGGATCGGTTTCGACGTGCGCAATCGTCATCACCTCGCCGTGCACCGAGTAGTCGGCGAGCCCGACGCGCTCGCCGCCGAGGTGGAGTTCGTACCGGTGATCGTCGCTGGCGTCGACGACGGTCAGGCGGGCGTGCTCGTTCAGGTCGATGGAAGATTCCATGCACCGATTGTCGCAGGCTTCCGGGTGCTGTACCCTCATTCTCGATGAATGAGAATCGCGACCAACGCAGCCGTCCTCGTCGGCATGCCGGCGAGTCACACAGCCGTGGTTCCATCAAGCGGCTGGGGTTCGCGTCCGCAGCGAACGTCGCATTCGCCGTGGTTCAGGTTCTGGTCGGCGTGGCGATCGGGTCGGTCGTGGTATTGGCCGATGCGGCGCACCAGGCCGTGGACGCGCTCGGCCTCGTCACCGCATTGTTGGCCATGCGGATGGCTCGCCGACCCGCCAACGAGCGGTTCTCGTACGGTCTCGGCAAGTCAGACGCGCTCGGTGGTTTCGTGTCGGCGTTGTTGCTCGTCGGGTCGGTGGCCTGGATCGTGTGGGAGTCGGTGCATCGTCTGCTCGACCCGGTCGTCGTCGACGGAACCGGCGTCATCTTTATCGGCCTGGTGGCCATCGTGGTGAACGGGACCAGCGTCGTGCTCATCGGTCACGGCGACCACGCTGACCACGCTGACCACGCTGATCACGGCGATGGCGACATCTCGCTGCGAGCGGCACGGCTGCACCTGCTCACCGACCTGGCCGGTTCGGTGGTCGTCGTAGCGTCGGGCGTCCTCCTCACCTTGGGCGCGCCGGCATGGATCGACCCGGCCGCGTCGCTGCTGCTGTCAACGGCCGTGCTGTGGTCGACGTGGCGGCTCGTCGTGACCGCCACGCATCTGCTCCTCGATCGCGTTCCCGGCCGGCTGTCGACCGATGCGGTCATTGCTGCGCTCGTCGCCGAGCCCGGTGTCGAGGGTGCCCACCACGTTCACCTCCGACCAATCGGTGGTGGACGGGTGAGCGTCACCGCCCACGTCGTCGTCGACGGGGCGCTGTCGGTCCACGACGCGCAAGCCACAGTGGAGCGACTCGGTGCGATGTTGAACGTCGACCACCTCATCGGCCATTCGACCTTGCAACTCGAATGTCACGACTGCGACGACGAGATCCACGCCGACGTCCCTGTGTCCGCTCCGACGCACTGATGGGCTCCACCTGTTGATGCCCATCCGCGTCCCGCTGACGATTCGCGATGAGTTGCGTGGCGCACCGTGCGCCCCGAGACTCATCGCTTGATGGGGTTCCGGGGTCGCCAGATTGCGCGACGTTGCGATCGACGGAGGAGGTTCAGCGGCGAGCTGATCGATACGTCGCAGGCGACACCCCGACCGTGCGTTTGAAGTGCCGACTGAACGCGCTCTGGTCGTAGTAGCCGCACCGATTGGCGATGTTGGCGATCGGGTCGGTCGTCGTCTCGAGGAGCCGCAGCGCCGCTTCCAATCGGAAGCGCAGGATCAGTTGCTTCGGGCTCAGGCCGAGCACCTTGCGTGCCGTGCGTTCGAGTTGCGTCACGGTCATCTCGGCCGCAGCGGCCAACTCCCCGACGGTCAGCTGTTCGGCGAACCGGGTGCGGGCTACATCGACCGCGGCGGCGAGACGACCATGCGGCGCACTGGCGTCGACTGCGGTGCGTTGATCGATCGAGACAATCACCAATCCTGCTGGCTGGTCGTCGTCGTCGACCCAGCGCGATTTCGACGTAAGGAACCAGCCGTAGCTGCCGTCGGGGCGAGTGATCACTTCGAGTTCGTTGCTCAACGTTTGGCCGGTCCGCATCACCTCGTCGTCTTGCGCGGTGTATCTGTCGACGAGGTCGGCGGGAAAGAGGTCGCGCGCCGTCATGCCGACGACGTCGCCAGGGCCGGGGACACCGGCGCGCTCGGCGAACGCCTGGTTCGCGGCAAGGTAGGTGCCGTCGATGCCCTTGATGCAGAACATGACGTGCGGCGTCGTCGCCAACACGTCGGCGACAGCCGCAAGCGCTCGGTCGATCACCGGCCCATCATCGCAGCCTCACCGGCCCGACGTCGCAGCTGCATTGCCGACGGTCATCCCGGGGAGGTCGCCGGCCGCGCGCCAGGCGGCGAGGAGGCCGAAGTACTCGATCGACCCGCCGCCGTACGAGCCGTTCTGTGCCGCCCGGCGACGAGGCTGGCCCTCATTGTTGTAGTAGCCGGGGGTGCACGATTCGAGGAAGTCGATCGACATGCGGGCCTTGTCGATGACCGTTTGCACCCAGGCCGCCTCGGCATCCGCGGTGACCTCGACGGTGGCGAGGTCGTTGCCCAGGACATGGTCGACGACGTACGCGATCTGGCGGGCCTGTTCGTCGATCAGGTGCGGGAAATTGACCGTGAAGCCAGCCTGGCCGGGGCTGATGACGAACAGGTTGGGGAATCCGTGCACGTGCATGCCGTGCAGGGTTTCCATGCCGTCGGCCCACTTCTCGCTGAGGAGCAGGCCATCGCGACCGGCCACGTCGTAGCCGGCGCGACGCGAGTAGTCGGTGCCGACCTCGAAGCCGGTGGCGAACACGATGCAGTCGAGGGCGAACTCCTCGCCGTTGGCGACGATGCCGATTGCGGTGATCGCATCGATGCCCTTGCCATCGGTGTCGACGAGGGTGACGTCGGGCCGGTTGAACGCGGGCAGGTAGTCGTCGTGGAAGCACGGGCGCTTGCAGAACTGGCGGTACCACGGCTTGAGCGCCTCGGCAGTGGCCGGGTCGTCGACGATGTCCTGGGCCCGCTGGCGGATCTCCTCCATCTTGTCGAAGTCGGCGAGCTCCATCGACGCGCCCAGGCCCTCGGGCGAGAGGTCGGCGCCAGCTCCGTCGGTGCGGATGCGGACGAGCAGCTTGCCGATGATGTCGGTCCATCCGTCGTTCACCAGGTCGACTGGTTGGGGCAGGCCCGACACGAGGGCGTTGAAGTTCGCCATGCGCTCGGTCTGCCAGCCGGGCTGCAACGAGGTGGCCCAATCGGGGTCGGTCGGCCGGTTGTTGCGCACGTCGATCGACGACGGTGTGCGTTGGAAGACGTAGAGGTGGTCGGCACCCTCCGCGAGGTGCGGCACGCACTGCACGGCTGTGGCGCCGGTGCCGATGATCCCGACCCGTTTGCCGGCGAGCCCGGTGAGGCCGCCATACGGATCGCCGCCCGTGTAGTCGTAGTCCCATCGGCTGGTGTGGAACGTGTGGCCGGTGTAGTCGCCGATGCCTTCGATGCCGGGCAGCTTGGGTCGGTGCAGCGGCCCGTTCGCCATCACGACGAACCGGGCGCGCATCGCGTCGCCGCGATTGGTCGACACGATCCAGCGTTGCTCGTCGTCGGCCCAACGCAGCCCGGTCACTTCGGTCTGCAGGCAGGCGTTGGCGTAGAGGTCGTAGTGCTCGGCGATCGCCCGGCTGTGGGCGAGGATCTCGGCGGCCCGTACGTACTTCTCACTCGGCACGTACGAGAGTTCCTCGAGCAGCGGCAGGTAGACGTAGGACTCCACGTCGCACATCGCACCGGGGTAGCGATTCCAGTACCACGTGCCGCCGAAGTCGCCACCCTTCTCCACGAGCCGCACGTCGCCGATTCCCCGCTCGCGTAGGCGGGCGCCGGTGAGCAGGCCGCCGAACCCGCCGCCGATGACGATCACGTCGGTGTCGTCGGTCAGCGGCTCTCGCTCGATCGGTGCGTCGATGTACGGGTCCTCGACGAAGTTCGAGAAGTCGCCCGTCACCTCGATGTACTGCGCGTTGCCGTCGGGACGCACCCGCTTGTCGCGCTCGAACCGGTATTTGTCGCGCAATGCGTCGGGGTCGAAGGTGAGTGCCGTCATCGGCGCGACGGTAGCCACGCTCGGAGCCTGAGGCCCAGACAGCCGAAATGGCGCCGCCGATCGGCCATCGCCATGTACCGTCGCCCACCGGGTTCGGCATGGGCCGAGCGGCAACGAGAAATCACAGAGCGGACGGGTCGAAATGAGATGTGGTGCGATGCGGGTGTCTGCGGTGGCGGTGTGTCTCGCGTTCGTCGGCCAGGCGTGCGCCGGATCGGAGCCGGCCGCGACGGTCACCTCCGACGTGGCGACGACCGTCGTGACTCCGGAAGACGCCCCGGCCGACACGCCGCCTGACACGGGTGCTCCGCTGGCGACGTTCGAGGCGCTCACCGCAGGGGGCATCACCGTGACGCCGATCGAGGACCCGCAGGTCGGCGAGGGCGTGACCGTCACCGACTTCCAAGCGGACAATCTCTTACGGCAGGCCGCAGCGGGAACCGGCTTCTCCGGAGAACGTCTCGACGAGATGGTGCCGACCGCCGACGACGAATATCCGATGTCGTATGTGGTCGCGACGTGGCTGCTGGCAGCAGAATCGCCGGCCGCAGACGCGGCGCGGGCACTGCTGCCTGCGGTCGTCGAGGCCGATCCGGCCACGCTCGACGTCGCCACGGTCGTCTTTCCCACTGCCGTGCTCGCGCTCTTCGTCCAAGACCTCGCCGCTCACCCGGGAACCGACCCAGCAGGGTTCGCGCCAGCTGGGTTTGCTCCGGTCGGGCTGCGCGGCGGGGCGGGCGTCGATGCTCGCCAACTTGACCCGTGCGGGGCGGTCATGGCCTTCTACGAGGGCACGATCGGCAAGGTGCAGGAGTTGCTCGGCGGGGCCTCGGACTATCTGGTGTCGGCGTTCGACAAGCTGATCGGGTTGCCGCCGCCGTACAAGGGGATCAAGATTCCGCAGAAGGGCAATGACCGGTCGCCGTTCCGGATCCTCGGCTTCCTGGTCGGCCTCGCCGGCGCGCTCACGCCTTGGACGGTCACGTTGACCAGCGAGCCGGGTGCACTCGCCGGCATCCCGTGGGGTGTCAGCCCGGCACCGGGTAACGACGGCGTGGCGACGGTGAATGTCGACCCGGGGTTGACGGTCGAGTGGCCGCAGTTCATGAAGTCGTGCGCCAGTCTGGTCGGCGTCGAGTTGCCCGATCTGAACCCTGTGGGCGCCACCGTCGAGTGGGATTTCGTCGGTGCTGGCCAGGCCACCAAGATCGACGAGTTCCAGGCGATCATGCCGACCGACGACGGCTACGGCGCCACGCTGACCTATCGCACGATGGTAGAAGATGCCGACACGGCCGCCAACGGCGTCTTGATCACCGACGTTGCCGTCGTCAGCGCGAAGGTGACTCGCAACGGCAACGAGAACCTCACGGCGGTCATCTCCAACCTCATCAGCAGCTATCTCAGTGACGGCGTGCTCGGATTGATCGTGCAGACGTTGGCCGGTGACGTCGTCGGCCTCGTCGAGCAGTGGACCGAACCGAACGAGACGATTCTCGTCGTCCACGTCACCCATCACGCTCCGCCGGTGCCGTCGACGCTCGACACCGGTGTCCCGCCTGCCGAGTCGGTTCCGTCGACGGTCGAGGCCTGTGCGGGGCGCGACCTGTTCAGCGTCGGTCAGGAAGGCATGCCGGCTGGCATTCGCCTGCGGATCGACGGAAACACCGTGGTGTTCGACTTCAACGGGTCCCAGCCGATCGACGTCGACGGTGCCGGGCTGCCGATCAGCGTGCAGCTCGCCGGAACGATCACGGGCTCGGTCACGCCGGGCGACGGGTTCTGGACCAGCGATCTGACGGGCTTCGGGTTGGTGACGATGGTGACCATCGACGGTGTGACGACTGCGCTCGATCCGACCGACCTGGTGGGCGACGGCACCGACCCGCTGGGGCAGTCCGTGCCCACCACCGGCGAGATACTTCTCTGCGGTGCCGACGGGAGCGTCACCGTGCAGCGGACCGGTCAAGTCTTCGCCGGGGCATAGCTGACGTACAGCTCAGGGTTCTTCGCCAGCGGTCGCGAGAGCGTGAGCCCGAGTAGGTCAACGACCGAGGCCGCTCGGCCCACATTCGACGTGACGGCACGACGTGGGTCTGCCAGACATCCACGCCCAGTACATCGGTTGAGGACAGCACCACACACGGCTGGCGCGAGTCGAGGTCGATCCGATACACCGCGCCCGTCGCTACCACGGTGCGGATCGCTCCATCCGTTTCAGTGCCGCCAACGACTCGGCCGCGGTCGGAGGTTTGGTGTTTTCTAGCCCGGCGTCAGCCACCAGGGACGTGAGTTTGGTGATGGTGTTCCAGTTGCGGGTCGTCACGAGCATGTCGGGGAACCCGACCGGGGGCGCGGCGAGTACTCCGTCCGGGCACCACTGGTAGACCACCTGCCCGATGAGTCGCGCCCGTTCGGGGTCGGCGGCCAGCGGGTCGATGCCTGCGCGCGCGATGGGCAGTTCAGCGTGCACGTGGGCGATGAGGCGTGAGCCGTCAGTGGCCACCTCGGCGAACGGGTTCGCATCGAAAATCGTGCGCAGGCCGTCCGCCGTGAGCACGACCACCCGAACTGCAAGCCCTGTCCGCTCGGTGATCGCGTGTTCGATGCGGGCGGCGTGCGTTGCCGGGGAATCGTCGGGCCCGGTGACGACGGCGTTGCCGCTGTTGAGCAGGGTCCGCACCTCGGTGTAGCCCGCGTCGGCGAGCAACGCCCGCAGGTCGGCCATGGCCAGCCGCTTGGCCCGCCCGACGTTGATCCCGCGCAGCAGCGCAACGAACCGAGGCATCGCAACAGCCTATGCCCAGGGAGTTGGCCCGTCTGCCACAACGACCTCGTGTCGACCGACCGAACCGGACGCCCCGATGCACGGGAGACGCCATCGATCCGGTCGACCGATTTGGTGGCGAATGGTGCCGACCTGTACATGCTGGTGGCAGTTGCGGGGCTCAGTTGGGCGTTGGCTCGGGCTGAGTCACTCTTCCGACCCTTCTGGATCTACAGTGACCTCAAGCTGCTGAAAGTGGGACGCGGAGCCAGCATGGTTGCATCATTCGCTCTGCTCGCATTGGCCTTGGCACCGGGATTCTTGCAGCGAAATACGTGACGAGAGTTGTCTTCTGTCGCACGTGCAACGGCGTGGGTTCGAACGCTCCGAGATCAGGCTGCGACGGTGTGCGGGTGATCGGCGATCGGTTCGCAGAGTCGTCACCGGAACCAAGTCAGCCGAAGAGTCGTTGGGCCGTGTCGAAGTCGTGTTGGGTGTCGATTTCCGTCCAATCCAACCCGGTGATGTCGAGGGCCTCGAACGCGACGCCGTCGGCGATGAGGCGTTCGTAGGCGCCCTCGTAGTACTCCTGGAGGCCGTCCGCGTCGCTCATCATCGTGCGGAGTTCGCGGAACAGACGGTGACCGGTTTCGGCGTCGATGCGCTCGATGCCGATGGACTCACCGATCGCTTCGCTCGGCCGCAGCGTCTTGCTGACCAGCGCGACCCGGTTGCCGGTCGACAGCGCGACCTTGACCTCTTCGGCATCGAGTTGGATGTTCCGGTCGATGCAGAGATGGTTGCCGTCGGGGAGTGCCAGCAGCCGGCGCAAGATGTCGGGGTCGAAGACGACGTCGCCGTCGAACTTGACGAAGCCGGACGATCCGACGAAGTCGGCAGCGAGCATCAACGAGTAGCCCGTGTTCGTCTCCTCGAAGCGCTCGTTGACGACGATCCGTACATCGAGGTCGGCGAAGTGTTCGTCGAGGAACGCCTCGATCTGCTCGTGCAGATAGCCGAGCACCACGACGACGTCGACGATGCCGCACGACCGAACATGGTGCAGCATGCGGCCCAGGATCGTCGCATCGCCGACGGTCAACAGGGTCTTCGGACAGTCGTCGGTGAGCGGCCGAATTCTCGACCCGACACCGGCTGCCAGAACGACTGCCGTGAGCGCCGAAGTTTCGGCGGAGTGGGCGGTCACTTCGCGAGTCGCTTCTGTTGGGCGAGTTCGATGTTCCTGCCTCGCTGCCACGCACGGGTCAGCCCCCAGTAGGTCTGGCTCGCGGCGAACACCCACAACATCGGCGTGAGCTGATCGAGGACCAATGCCAGGGACAGCATGAAGATGAAGACGCCCTCGTCGAAGTGCAGCAGCTTGCGTTGTTCGCGCAAGAACCATGCCGCACCGCGCCGGAACCCATGGCCCCGCAGGCTCGAATCATCGCGCTGCTCCTGGCGTCTTTCCGCGGCGATCAGCGACAGGTACGTACTGTCGCGTGACATCTCGACGTGGATCTCGACGTACTTGGTGTAGCCCCGCAGCGTGTAGAACGCGACGCCACCGAATGCGAGCATGAGCGGGAGCACCTGATCCGCCTGCTCGGACGCGGCGTAGCCAACTGCCCCGAACCAGATCGCGACTTGGATGTGATCCGTCGCCCGGTCGTAGTAGCTCCCCGCCGCGGTCGTCGTCTGGCGATACCTGGCCATCTGTCCGTCCATGCAATCGAAGACGTGGCTCAGATGAATCAGGACGGCGGCGAGCACGAAGTTGGTCGCCCCGCCGATGACAACGAATCCGGCCGCGACAATGGCGGCGACGAACGATGCCGCCGTGATCAGGTTTGGCGTCAACCATCTGACGTCGACGACGACATAGTTGAACGCAACCGCGAGCGGCGCGGTGACGAACGACGACCACCACTCGTCATCGCGTGTCTTCGTCGACCACAGTCGTGTCATCCGGGCGTTCACGCTGCGCCCTCCCGGTGGCCGTACGGCGCAGCGGCGAGCGTCAGGATCGGAGCGGGTTCGATGCACACGAGTGCGTCGCGACGCCGTTGCTCGACGGCCTCGATGCCACCCAGGGCGTCGCGTAGGGCGCGGAGGAACTTGCGGACGTCGGGCTTGGAGAGTTCGCCGATGCTGCCGACCTGAAAGACGAGACCCTGGAACGGGCCTTTGCCTTCGTAGATGATGATCGACTGCTCACGGAGCGAGCAGCGGAGCTGATCGATGTCGATGCCGGGCGGCAGGTTGACCGTTGTCAGCACCGAGCACATGTCGCTGGTGTCGAGCAGGAAGGTCAGGCCCAGCTTGTCCATTCCCTTGCGCAGTTTCTCGGCCGTGCGAAGAATCTTGGCCCGCCGCCGGATCACGGTTTCTTCCAAGATGTCGGCCAACGCCTGGTCGAGTGCGTAGAAGAGCGGAACCGCCGGCGTGTTCGGCGTCTGCGAGCGTTCGGTCGCGAACGAGAAGAACTTGTGCAGATCGAGATACGTCGTCTTGGCAGGAAGGCCAGCGAGTCTTTCGAACTCTGTCGTCTTGCCGACGACGAACGACAAGCCGGCGTACGAGCCGATCGCCTTCGAACTCGATGCGGAGCAGAACGCGATGTTGTCCCGCTCCATGTCGATCTCCTCGGCGCCGGCGCTGCTGACGCAGTCGACCAGCAGGATCGCGTTGCGTTCTCTGGCGAGCGTGCCGAGGGCTGCGAGCGGATTCAGCATGCCCGAGCTGGTCTCGTGATGGGCCACGGCGATGACGTCAACCCGATGTTCGCTCAAGTGTGCGGCGATGACATGCAGGTCGAGCGGTGTTCCCCAGGGAAACGACAACACGGAGGTGTTGCGGTTGTGGATCAGTGAGGTTGCGTGCAACCGCTCGCCGAACTCTCCGTTGGTGAGGATCAGAATCGCTTGGTCGCCCACGACCGACGACAACATGGCCTCGTTGGCCGCAGTGCCGGACCCGGAGATGACCACGGCCTGGTACTCGTCGGGCTGCCTGATCTCGAACAGCTGCAGGAGCCGGTCCTCGATCCGTCGGAACAGCCGCTCGAAGTCGACTTCGCGATGGCAGATGTCCGGGCGGGCGACGGCCATCCTGACGCTGGTGGCCACGTTGACGGGCCCGGGGGTGAAGAGGTGAAACTTGCTCATGCAGCTGATGTCCTGACAGACGGAGGATCGCTGACGGAGTCGCCGTGAACGGTTCAGGGCAACGATGAGCGCACGCACTGCGTGCATGATGACCAGAGGAACGCTCGGGTCGCCGCTGTCTCATTCTTGGGGCTGGCAGGTCTCTCCCGGAGACGCCGACCGCGTTCGGGCGTGAGCACTCTCAGGTAGAGAGTGCCAACAAACTACGGCGAGCGGCTTGGCTTTCCTCCGCGGCCGGCAACGCGCCTGGCTTGACGGACCCGTGTCGAGCCTGACGTCGTGCCGGTTACGACGAGAGGGAGGGTTCGATCCTGATCACGAGTGGTACCTCGTTGTCGACTGACACGAGTTGCCAGGGTTGGTCGACGAACACCGAGAAGTCCGCAACGCACGCCGGTGCATCCACATCGAGACACATCAACGTGAGGTCTGGTGACTTGCGCTCGATCGCTGCGAGGACGTCGCTGCGGGTAGGTTCGGAGCGCGGCGCAACCCCGTACACGTCGAGGTCCTGGGAACGGGCGACGAGGACGGTCGGCCACACCCGCCAGTACGTGCCGGTGACGAAGTCCACGCCGAACGGCCGTGTGGCGTTCACATCGTCGAAGCCCTGCGCAATGACTGGGACCCCGTCGTCGCTCAGCAAACGGACCGTTCCGAGCGACATCAGCGCCACACAGGAAGCCACCACCGCTCCGACCCGTCGGCGTGCGGTCAGCACAGTCATGGGCGACGACATGCGGTCGGCGATCAGCGCCGCGACCTCGGCGACTGCCCCGGTGATCAGCAAGATCACGGCGCCGAAGACGGGGAAGTAGTACCGCGGGGGAAACCCGGACAACTCGACCCAGCCATTTGCGGTGAAGAGAACGAACCAACCGATGCCGAAGAGCGGAGCGAACCCGTAGGCGAGCCGCAGATTCGTGGAAAGCGACCGGCGACGAAGAATCAGAATCGTTCCGGCCAGGATGACGAACAACAGCATGGTCCCGATGTCAACGACTCGTCGGTAGTTGTCGTACGCCGTTGGGAATCCATCGACGAGACGACGAACGGAGAAGTCGGTGTACAACGGGGACAGGCTGTTCTGATACGCAGAGAGCGCGGTCGCGACCTTGTTGATCGCGAACGCCGCAACGATGACCCCGAGCGTGATCGCGAACCGCTTGCGCCGCGTCTCCGCTGCCCCGAGCAACCACACGACCGGCGCGAACAGGATCGTCGACGGGATGAGGAGTACGGACAGCACCACGAGCGGCACCGCCCCGATCTGTCGGCGAACATCGCCGCTCATCGATCCGCTCATCCCGACGAGGAACAGGAGCAATGCCATCGCGTAGGGCTGTTCGAACATGAACCAATAGTTCGCAATGTTGTTCAGCACCATGGTCACCAGCAGCCCGGCGATCAAAACGGCGCCTGCCAACATTTCGCCGTCTCGATCCCGGCCGACTTCCTTCCAATGGAACCGCACCAGGAGCCCGACGAGCGCGAAGAAAGATGCCCCCTGGAGGGCCATCTGTACATAGAAATTCCAGAGAGGATCTCTGATCGGAAAGGTGAGGGCGGGAAGGATGCTGACGAGTCGATCCTGGCTCCAATAGAAGAACGTCATGCGCTGCGTCGAGATCAGCGAAAACACGACCACATCCGCGTTCACATCGCGCAGAAACCAACTCATCGCGAGCAACGACAGCGTGATGACGCACAGGATGAACAGGTACCACTCCCCGATGAGCCGACGAGCCCACAGTGCGCCGCTACGCAGCATCGCCAGGCTTTCGTGCAACGGCCAGGAGACCCACGTCAGATCTCGCATTCATCGGCCCGCAGGCTACAACGTGGGCCCAGCGAGGGGATTCCACCACCACCACCACCACAGCGCGGCTCCAACGATCGACGCAGGATGAATCCGACGCCCAACGGGGCGCTTTCGTCCAAGACGGCGGCGCCGCGAGCGACTTGGATGGTGGAATGAGCGCAACGGTCGTCGATTCCCCACCACCCGGCACGTCGGCGGCCGACATCGACAGGGCGCAGGCCGATGAGGCGGTGGCGATCGCTCGCGAATTGTTGGCCGCGAGCCTGGCCGACGAATCACCCTCCGAACGGCGCCGCCGGGCCCGCCTCGGACGCTTGCTCGCCGATGCGAACGGCCGCGAACTGATCCTGGCGCTGACCGACGAGGTGCTCCGCCTCGACGATCCGAAGGTCGCGTCGCATCGCTTCGCCGAACTGGTGCGGAGCCACCCGACGTCGGCGATGGGAACGATCGACGGTCTGATGCTGCGGGCCGGCGCGATCGTCGCGCCGCGGCTGCCGAAGATCGTGATGCCACTCGTCGTTCGGCGGGTGAAGTCAGAAACGCACGGCATCGTCCTGCCGTCCGACGACCCCAAGTTCGGCCGCCACCTCGAACAGCGCGCGCATGACGGCGTTCGGCTCAACATCAACCCGCTCGGAGAAGCAATCCTCTCCGACGCCGAGGCCGACGCCCGCTTCGCTGTCTTGCTGGCCAAAGTCGAGCGGAGCGACGTCGACTACGTGTCGGTGAAGATCTCCTCGATCATCGCCAACCTCGACGTCCTCGCCTACGACGCCACCATCGAGCGCGTAGCGTCGCGTCTTCGAGCGCTGTACCGGGGCGCAGCGGCGAGCACGCCGCGCACATTCGTCAACCTCGACATGGAGGAGTTCCGCGACCTCGACCTCACCATCGATGCGTTCACGCTCGTGCTCGCCGAGCCCGAGTTCGCCGGCCTCGATGCCGGCATCGTGTTGCAGGCCTACCTCCCCGACAGTCATGCTGCAGCCGAGCGCCTCGGAGCGTGGGCCATCGAACGTCGCCGGGCGGGTGGGGGTGTGCTGAAGGTGCGCCTCGTCAAGGGTGCGAACCTGGCCATGGA
This sequence comes from Ilumatobacteraceae bacterium, assembly GCA_963820085.1. Classification (GTDB taxonomy): domain Bacteria; phylum Actinomycetota; class Acidimicrobiia; order Acidimicrobiales; family Ilumatobacteraceae; genus Ilumatobacter_A. The sequence continues at coordinate 317,357 of CAWFYU010000006.1, forward strand.
GTCGGTCGAGGCCGAGTTGCACGGGTGGATCGCTGCGCCGTACGGGGCGAAGGCCGACGTCGACGCGAGCTACCAGCGGCTCCTCGACACGCTCCTGCGGCCCGATTGGGCTGAGGCGTTACGGGTGGGGGTGGCCAGCCACAACCTCTTCGACATTGCTTGGGCGATGGTGCGCACCCGCGCGCTCGGCGCTGTCGATCGAGTTCAGTTCGAGATGCTGGAAGGCATGGCGCCGGCCCAAGCGCGAGCCGTGCAGGCGCTGGCTGAGCGCGAGGGACTCGCCGAGTTGCTGCTCTACAGCCCCGTCGTCGCCGACGAGGACTTCGATGCGAGCATCGCCTACCTCTCGCGCCGACTCGACGAGAACACTCAGGCCGACAACTTCTTGCGCTCACTGTTCACGCTCACCGTCGACTCGCCGGAGTTCGCCCGGCAGGAAACCATGTTCCGCGCCGCCGTTGCTCACCGCCACGATGTGTCGACCGGTCACCGTCGGGTTGCTGCACCCCGACCGGCTGATGTGTTCAGCAACGAACCCGAGAGCGACTTCACCGATGCCGAACTCCGGGCGCGCATCGACGCTGCGCTCGCCACCGTCGAACTGCTGCCACCTGTCACGACCGACACCGCAGATGAGATTGATCGGGTCGTTGCAACGGCGGTGAGCGCAGTGGGCGAGGGTGACCTCGCAACCCGCCGCCGATGGTTGGCCGAGGCGGCGAACGTCATGCGCGCCGGATGGGTCGAGACGATGGCGATCATGTCGGCCGAAACCGGCAAGACCATCCACCAGGCCGACCCCGAAGTGGCCGAAGCGATCGACTTCTGCAACTACTACGGATCCGTTGGTGCCGCCCACCTGCAGCAACTCGTGACCGATGGGTACGAGGTCAGCCCACGCGGCGTCGTTGCCGTGGTCGCTCCGTGGAACTTCCCGTTCGCCATCCCGACCGGCGGTGTTGCCGCTGCCCTCGCAGCGGGCAACTCGGTGATTCTCAAGCCGGCACCCGAAGCCGTTCACGTCGGCGCCCGCATCGCCGAGCAGTTCTGGGCCGCGGGCGTCCCGCGTGGCGTCTTGCAACTCGTCGTGTGCGACGACGGCCCCGTCGGCACTCGCCTGGTCACCCACCCCGACCTCGACACCGTCACCCTGACCGGCGCCTACTCGACCGCGGCGATGTTCCTCGATTGGCGCCCCGAACTCCGGGTCCTGGCCGAGACGAGCGGAAAGAACAGCCTCGTCATCACCGCGGCCGCCGACATCGACGAAGCCATTGCCGACCTGGTCAACTCGGCGTTCGGTCACGCCGGTCAGAAATGCTCGGCGGCCAGCCTCGCCATCGTCGAAGCATCGGTTCACGACGATCCGACCTTCCTGGCCCGCCTTCGCGACGCTGTCACGAGCCTGCGGGTCGGGCCCTCGACCGACCTGGCGTCGATGATGGGCCCGGTCATCGCCGTGCCGAGCGGTCCGCTCGAGCGCGCGCTGACCACCCTCGAGCCCGGTGAGTCGTGGTTGGTCGAGCCGCGCCAGATCGGCGTCGACCACCTCGCCGGTCGGTTGTGGACGCCCGGCGTCCGAGTCGGTGTCCGGCCGGGCTCGTGGTTCCATCGCACCGAGTGCTTCGGCCCGGTGCTCGGCATCATCCGGGCCGCCGACCTCGACGAGGCGATCGAGATCCAGAACGCCACCGACTTCGGCCTCACCGGTGGCATCCACTCGCTCGATCCGACCGAGATCGACACCTGGCTCGACGGCGTCGAGGTCGGCAACGCCTACGTCAATCGCGCGACAACCGGTGCCATCGTGCAGCGGCAACCGTTCGGCGGATGGAAGCAGTCGTCGGTCGGCGGGAGCGCCAAGGCCGGCGGCCCGGGCTACGTCCAACAGTTCGCACGAATCACCGATCCGATCGGTGCTGTCGGTGCGGGTGCGGGGGTTGCGGCCAATGGTGTGGGTCAGATTGGTGTCGATGGTGTCGATGGTGTCGATGGTGTCGATGGATGGTGTCGCATGGATGTCGCACGATGTCGCCGATGTCGGTTCGCTCGATGTCGTCGCCCGGGCTCGCATCTCGTTCGCAAGCGCATGGCGTACGCAGTTCAGCGTCGGCCACGATCCGAGTGGCCTCGCGGCCGAGACCAACGTGCTCCGTTACGTTCCGGTCGATCGGGTCCTCGTGCGCCACGCCGGCGACACCGGTCTGCTCGACTTGCTCCGCTTGGCGGCGCAAACGGTCGGGGTGGCCTTGATCGAATCCGATGCGCGCGCCGAGTCAGATGAGGACTTCGTCGGACGGCTCAACGGCGTCGATCGCGTCAGGCTGCTGACCGATCTCGGCACCGATGCCCGGCGCCGCTGCCACGAGCGCAACGTGGCGATCATCGACGCCCCGCCGGTGAGCGACGGCTTCGTCGAGCTGTACCGCTGGATCCGCGAGCAATCGGTCTCGCGCACCATGCACCGCCACGGCCGCCTCACCCCCCGCACCTGACTATCCCCGCACCTGAGCACCCCGCAGCTGACGTCATTCCGCTGCGAAGTGCCCGGCGCCCGCGGCCCCCGCCGTCGGCCCACGGTTCGTGTGAGCACAAGCGGCGTCGGACGGACTGTGTGCTCACATGAAGCGCCGGGAACTGGTGCGGCTGAGGCGAGCGCCCGCCGGGTTTCGTGTGAGCGCAAGCGTTGTCGGACGGACCATGTGCTTACACGAAGCGTCGGGCCCGTTTTCGTGTGAGCACAAGCAGCGTCGGACGGACGATGTGCTTACACGAAGCGTCGGGCCAGTTTTTGTGTGAGCACAAGCGTTGTCGGACGGACGATGTGCTCACACGAAGCGTCGGGCCAGTTTTTGTGTGAGCACAAGCAGCGTCGGACGGACGATGTGCTCACACGAAGCGTCTGGCCAGTTTTCGTGTGAGCACAAGCAGCGTCGGACGGACGATGTGCTTACACGAAGCGGCGTTCCGGGTGGACTTCCGGGCGGGCCGGGCGGGTCGGGTGAGTCGACGCGGTTCAGGGGTGGGCGCGGAGGGCTTGGTCGAGGTCGGCGAGGAGGTCGACGGATTCTTCGAGGCCGACCGACAGCCGGATCAGGCCGGCGGTCACGCCGGTGGCGAGTTGCTCGTCGGGGCTCAGGCTCGCGTGCGTGGTGGTGGCGGGGTGGCAGACCAGCGTTTCGGGGCCGCCGAGCGAGGTGGCACAGCGGGCGAGGCGCACCGACGACAGGAGTCGTTGTGCCGCAGCGCGATCGGCGACCTCGAACGACAGCACTGTGCCGTACTGCAGCAGTTGGCGCGAGGCGAGCGCATGCTGCGGATGCTCGCTGAGGCCCGGGTAGTGCACAGCGGTGACGGCAGGGTGCTCGGCGAGCATCACCGCAATCGAGCGGGCTGACTCGTTCTGTTGCCGGGTGCGGACCCCCAGCGTGCGGATACCGCGGAGGGCGTTGAGGGCATCGAACGGCGACGGGGTGGCTCCGTGCAGCACCGCGTAGGCCCAGATGTCGTCGAGGAGATCGCGGTCCCCGGCGATCACGCCGAGGGTGGCGTCGTTGTGCCCGGCAATGCCCTTGGTCGCCGAGTGCAGCGAGATGTCGATGCCGTGCGCCAGGGGCTGTTGGCCGAGCGGGGTGGCAAACGTCGAGTCGACCATGGTGAACGGCCCGCGGATCGCCCCTAACTCGTCGAGGTCGGCCAACTCGAGGCGCGGGTTCGACGGCGTCTCGGCGATCACGAGCATGGTTCGGCCCGGCTGCACGGCCGCGGCAAATGCACCAGGTGTCGCGACGTCGACGAAGGTGACCTCGATGCCCATCCGCTGGCACGGACCCTGCAGGAAGGCCAGCGTGCCGGCGTACAACTGGCGCTGGGCGACGATGTGGCTGCCCGTTCCGCAGAGGGCGAAGACGGTGGCTGCGATCGCGCCCATCCCCGAGGCGAAGGCCAGCGCCGCTTCGGCCCCTTCGAGTTCGGCGATGGCGTCTTCGAACTGCTCGACGGTCGGGTTCGCGTACCGGCTGTAGAACTCGTTGTGGCGGATCGACGTGGCCCGCCGGTTGGCATCGTCGAGGCCGTCGGACTCCCAGGTACTCGACGCCCACAGCGCCGGAGCGAGCGACGTTCCGCTATGGGCCCGACCGGCCGTGATGGCGCGGGTCGTGGGAGTGTGCTCGGGCGTCGGCATCGCCGAGCACGATACCTGACTACAGAAGTCGACTTTCCCTCTGAATTCTCGGACTCCGATCTCGCTGGATCGGCCGGGTCGGCGGGCACTGGATCGGCCAGGTCGACGGACTGCGCAATGGCCGGCTGGCGGGCGGTCACCCTGCAACGCGTCGGGCCGGTGGCGGGGAGTGGCCGTGGGTCGTACGCTGGCGGGCGTGGAGGACGCACTCGACGCCGAGGCCGCAGCCCGGGTACTGCGCCGCGCCCACGAGCTCGCCGAGGTCCAGCGACCCATGGAGCGCCACGACGGTGGCGGCGTCTCGGGGCAGGCGCTCGTCGAAGCTGCCGGTGAAGTGGGGATCGATCCCGACAGCGTCCGCGACGCTCTGGCTCTCGAACGATTCGGCGTCCAGGAGCCCGATCCGGGGCTGCTCGATCGGCTGGCCGGGCCTGCATCGATCCCCGTCGAGCACGTGGTCCACCGCAGCGCCGACGTCGCGCTCAAGGAGGCCGAGGCGTGGCTCACGGTGACGCACCGCATGCGTTGCGTGCAGCTGCCCGACGGTCAGATCGAGTGTCGTCCCCGTGGGGGTTGGGTCGCTCGGCTTGGTCGCTCGGTGGCGAGTGCGACCGGCGACGTGAACATCACCGACGTCGAACGGATCACCGTGGCCGCTCAGCCGCTGCTCCTCGGCGCAACGCCCGACAACCCCCGGACGCTGGTCCGCGTGGTCGCCGATCGACGTCGCACTCGACGCCGCCGCCTGGGTGTCGGCGCGGTCGCCGGAGTTGGCGGGGTCAGCGCTGCGGCGGCCGGCTTGGCGGGAGCTGCCGGAGCGATCTTCGTCGGCCCGATCATCGCCGTCCCTTTGATCGCAGGTGGCTACGTCGTTGCTCGCTCCGGGGCGCGACACGCCGACGAGGTCGAACACGAGATGCAACGCGTGCTGACAGCGGTCGACCGAGCCGAACGCCCGGTCGGCCTCGTCGGGCGGGCTGCCCGCCGGGCCCGCAGCGTCGTCAATTCGACCCGCGACTGACGGGCGGACTGACGGCACCGATCGACGGCACCGATCGACGGCACCGATCGAACCGGGCTGGATCGAGCCTGGTCGATCGAGCTGGCCGGATCGACCAGGCTGATCGGAACAGGTCTCGTCAGGGGGCGCGGTGGAGGGGCATCGTGCAGCAACGGAAACTGCCCCCGGTCTTCGGTGGCTCGGAGTACGGCACCTCGATCACCGTGATGCCGCGGGCGCGCATCTCGTCGTTGATCCGCGTCGAGGTCGGCTGCGAAACGACCGTCGTCGGGTCCAGCGACAGCACGTTGGTGCCGAGCCGCTGCTGTTCGTCGCGGGTCACTTCGATCAGGTCGTAGGTCTCGCGCACCGAAGCCGGAACCTCACGCATGCCGTCGGGATAGATCAACGCACTCCGCTCACCGACCGGAAGAAAGCTGCAGTCGAGGTGGAGCACGTCTTCGCCATCGTGCAGCCCGCGGAGGTTGATCGGGACGATCTCATAGTCGGGGACGAGCTGCATCAACCAGGCGGCCCCGGCGAGTGTGGTGCGTTGCCCGATCCCCACGAACACTTTGCCCCGGTCGACGATCACGTCGCCACCTTCGATCACGAGGTCCTCGGGTCCGAAGATGACCTTCGTGTCGGGCATGAAGTGTTCGAACAGATACGCGTAGCCGCGCCACTCGTGCTTGCGGCTGCGGGCAGCCATCGTGGTGACGACGAGGGTGTCGCCGATCACCACGCCGATGTCGCGCGTCATCATCTGATCGGGCACATACGGCAACGGACGGGGTTGCAACACCGTCACATCGTGGGCGCGCAACACGTCGATGAATCCGTTGAGCTGGGCGGTCACCGCCTCTTTCGTCGGAGCGTCCGGGCTGTTGTAGAACCGACGTTGCGACTCGTTGATGATCTCGGGCTCGACGTCGAGAAAGTTGTCGGGATACCCGACGATGACAGAACGCAGCCGAGCAGTCTCGGAATCGACATGAACATCCATCGGCGCGAGGGTACGTGCCGCCGCAACGCCGATCACCTGTGGTGTCTGACACCATGATCATCGGAGGTGATCAGGCGAGGAGGGCGATGACCTCGGCGTGGAGGATGCCGTTCGAGCTGACGGCGGTGTCGTGCAGATGCGTCGGCTCACCGAGGCGGTCGGTGAACGTACCGCCCGCCGCTTCGACGATGGGCTTGAGCGCGGCGAGGTCGTAGGGCGCCACACCGACGGCGTCGACCGCCACGTCGACCGCCCCTTCGGCGACGAGCATGTGCTGCCAGAAGTCGCCCATCCCCCGTGACCGGCGGGCGCGCTGCTGGAGGGCGACCAGCCGCGAGGTGAGGCCGAGGTGATCCCATCCGGCGTTGTGCGTGACACACACCTGAGCATCGGCCAGATCATCGACAGCCGACACGGCAATCGGCCGCGTCGTTCCGTACGCCGACATGTGGGCGCCGAGCCCGACGCCGCCCCACCACCGGTACCCGAGCGCAGGCGCGGACACGACGCCGAGCACGGGAACGTCGTGGTGCGTGAGGGCAATCAACGACGCCCACACCGGGATGCCACGCACGAAGCCCGACGTGCCGTCGATCGGGTCGATCACCCACCGCCATGGCGACGACTCGTCACCGGCGAGCCCGTGCTCCTCGCCGAATGCCCCGTGATCGGGCCGGCCACCGACGAGCGCTTCGACGATCAGGGTCTCAGCCTGCCGATCGATCTCGGTCACTTCGGTCTGGTTCGACTTCCAGTCCACGGTGTAGTCACGATCGACGAAGTGGGGGAGCGTGAAGCCGTCGGCGACATCGGCGACGCCGAGCGCCAACCCGAGCTCGGACGACAGATCCATCCCGTGATCCATCCCGGCATCGTTCATGAAGCGCTCGCCGGATGCTGGAAGTCGGGGGCGCGCTTTTCCTGCAGCGCGGCGAGGCCCTCGGCGGCATCGGGCCCGAGGAAGTTGAGCATCTCATAGGCGAGCGACGCCTCGAAGTTCGGCAATGACTGGCGGATCCAGTGATTGAGGGCCCGCTTGGTCATCCGCGTCGCGTCGACCGGGCCGGCGGCCAACTTGCGCGCCACGTCGAGCGCAGTGTCGAGAACCTGGTCGGCGGGCACCGCCTTGGACACCAGGCCGATGCGCTCGGCTTCGGCACCGTCGAGGAAGTCGGCGGTGAGGAGGTAGTACTTGGCCTTGGCCATGCCGCACAGAAGTGGCCAGATCGCGACCGCATGGTCGCCGGCGCCGACGCCGAGCCGGATGTGCCCGTCGGTCAACTTCGCCGTCTCGTTGATGATGCTGATGTCGGCCATCAGTGCCACGGCGAGTCCGGCACCGACGGCCACGCCGTTGATCGCCGACACGATCGGGGTGTCGCAGTCGATCATCGTCCGCACGATGTCGCCGGCCTCGCGCATCACCCGCATGGTCTGGGCGTAGTCGCCGACCTGTTCGCCGATCCAGTCGAGGTTGCCGCCGGCAGAGAAGGCCTTGCCGGCACCGGTGACCACGACGGCGCGTACCGACTCGTCGTCGTCGATCGTTCGAAACACCCGCGACAGTTGGAGGTGCATCGCGGCGTCGGTGGCGTTGAGGCGCTCGGGGTCGTCGAGCGTGATCAGCAACACCCCGTCAGAGTCGGCCGGTTGTTCGAACGTCAGGCGGGTGTACTGCCCATACACGGAGAGGTCGATGCCGGGTCGGTCTGCTGCGATGCTCACGCCCGGCACGTTACGAGATCGGCCCCGCAACCCCGTCTCCCGGATTGGTTGTGCCTCGCGCCACGCCTCGGCGGACGAGGGCGATGGCAGCGGGACGCGGATGGCGGCGTAGCGTCGACTCGATGGCAGGGGTCGTCACCAGCGAGCCGACCACTCGCCACTCGGTCGCGGTGCTCGCCGCCGGAATGTTCGTCGTCGCGTCTGGCACGAACGTGTCGACGCCGCTCCTCGTGCTCTACCGGGAGCGACTCGATCTCTCGACGTCGCAGACCATGGCGATCTTCGTCGTCTACGTCGTCGGCATCCTCGCCAGCCTCGTGATCGGAGGCGCCCTGTCGGACCGATTCGGGCGCAAGCCGATCGTTCTGCCCATGGTCGGCCTGTCCGGCGTCGCCTCGCTCGGCATGATCGTCGGGCGCGACGAATTCATCGCGCTCCTTGCGAGTCGCATGCTGCTCGGTGCAGTGAGCGGCGCCGTGCTCGGCGTGGGTGCCGCCTGGCTGCTCGAACTGTTCGGAAAGAGCAACGCCCATCGCGCAGCCTGGACCGCGACGCTCGTGTCGTTCGGCGGGTTCGGGATCGGGCCGCTGATCTCGGCGATCCTGTACTGGCTCGCACCTGCTCCACTCGTGCTCCCGTTCCTCCTGCACGCAGCGAGCGTCGCCGTGGTCCTCGCGCTGATGGTGCGCATCCCCGAAACCCATCGGGCGCCGGTCGGCCATCGGATCCGCCCCTCGTTCGGCGTCCCGCGCGAAGTGCGCCGCACCTTCGCGCTCGTCATCGTGCCGGCGGTGATCTGGATGTTCGCCTTCCCGTCGACCGCCTTCGCGTTGTTCCCCGTGCTGGTCGGCGAGAGCCTCGACGGCGGCGAGGTGGCGATCGCCGCTGCGGCGGGATCGTTGACTGCGTGGTCAGGGCTGTTCGCCCGACCGTTGGTGGGAGCCGTCGGGGCGCGACGGGCATTGCCGATCGGGATGGGTGCCGGCGTCGTCGGCTACGTCTTCGGCACCTTGGCGTTCTCGACGGGCATCTGGCCGCTGCTCCTGGTCGCTGCTCCACTCCTCGGCGCTGCGTCGGGCACCGTGACGGTGGGATGCCTCGGCCTCGCCGGGGCGATGGCCGACGACGCACGACGCGGGTCGCTGACCTCCACCGTGTACCTCCTCGGCTACCCCGGCATGACCATGCCGCTGATCGTGACCACCCTCGGCTCGGCGACAACCACCGTGACCGCGCTGATGACCGTCACGGCCATCGCCACGCTGGCAACTGCCGCGGTGATCGTGTTCGGGCGGCGCGTGCCGCTCGACGCGCCAGGCGCAACGCCTCCTGCCACACTGCAGCCATGACGATCAGATTCGCCGTGCTCGGCTGCGGCCCCGAGGGCAGGGCACACGCCGAGATGCTCGCGCACCGCGTTGCAGGCTCTGGCGTGCTGGTGGTGTTCGACCCCGACCCCGCTCTCGCCGCGGCACTCGCTGCCGACGTGGGTGCTCGCGTCGCACCGTCGGCGATCGACGCCGTCACAGCCGTCGGCGTCGACGCGATCGCGATCTGCACAGGCAGCGGCAGCCCGATCGAGGCATTGGCCGAGGCGGAGCGGGCGGGTCGGCCGGCCTGGTGCTCGCTGGCGGGCGCGGCCGAAGCGGGTGACGGCGCGGCACTGTCCGGCCGACCGTTCGCCGTGGGCTTGCATCGGCGATTCGACGCCGGCCATCACAGCGTTCATGACGCAGTCCGGCGAGGCGAACTCGGCACCGTGCGGACCTGTCGCGTCGTCAGTCGTGGCGTCGACCCGTTGGTCGGTTCCCGATCGTTGACCGAGGTGTTGACGGAGGACATCGATCTGGCCCGCTTCGTCACCGGCTGCGACGTGGTCGCCGTGTCGGCGCAGCGGCAGGCGGTCGACTGCATCGTGGTGGTGCTCACCCACGGCAATGGCATCGTCACGACGATCGAGTCGACCCTCACCTCCCCATACGGTCCCGACCAGCGCGTCGAGGTGCTCGGCGACACCGGCATGGCGGCTTCGGAGAATCCGCCGGGCATCGGCGGGGTCGTCGCCACGGCAGCAGGCATCATGCGACCAACCCTCGATGGTGCCCTGCGGACCCGTGCTGCGGTGGCCGCGCAGTGGGCGGCATTCGTGGCCTCGGTCGAAACCGGTACGTCCGACGGGCCGACCGGCGACGATCTCCGTGCTGCACGAACCATTGTCGTCGCTGCCGAACGCGCCATCGCCGAACGACGAGCCATCCGCATCAACGACATGTGACTCGGCGTCGGCGGCACCGCATCGACGACGTGGAGGAGGCGTCGGCGGCATCGACGATCGTGGAAGAGGGGCGCCGGCGGCATCGAACGCAGCGAGGTCAGCTTGCGGCGGCGTCCGCGGGCGGCGAGGTCAGCCTGGCGCGACGGTGACCGAACGCGTCGTGGTGCCCTCGGGGTTCGTTGCCACCACGAAGTACCGGCTGCCCTGCGCGCAATCGAGGGGCACGTCGAGCGTGCCTGCCGGCGGCTGGCCGAGGCGGAAGATCTTGTCGGCTGCACCGATCGCCACATCGACGGTTTCGGCGCCGGCGACCTCCCAGCGCAAACTCACCGTGCCGGCCCCGCCTCCGCCGCACGCCGTGGTCGTCGTCGCCTCGATCGCGAAGAAGATCGGAACGATCCCGACACCCGGCGCCTCGGCGGCACCGTCGCCCTCACCCGGCGTCGTGAGCACCGGCCCGTCGCCCACCACCTCGTCCCACCGTCCTCACTTCTGGCTGCGTTCCCGTCTGCTGACGAGGTCGGCGCTGCGGTGCTGCCTGGCGCAGCAGTGTCGCTCGGACCCGGGGAGGCGTCCGGGTCGGGGCTCGTCGTCGATTGCGCTGGGGTCGGAGCGGGCTCGGCGTCAGCGGTCGCCGTTCCGCCGGACAGATCGCCGGACACGATGATCTCTCCGCCGGTCACGTCGTCGCCACTGGTGCCGGCAGGTTCGATGGATTCGTCGGTCGCACCGGTGCACGCCGCAAGGGTGAAGGACCCGACGATGAGAGCCGGGAGAACGAACCTCGATCGGCGCATGCGAGCCACGGTAGTGGTCGTCGCCCCCGCCGAGCTGTCACCGCCACGACGGTGGCTGCTGGGATTTCGGTGCGGCGCCAATCAGCCGTGGCGGCCGTCAGCAGTCGCGGACTGCGGCGATGACACCGGCGACGTCGAGGCCGAAACGGGCGTGCAGGTTCGACGAGTTCGGATCGTGCGGGATGAACGTGGTCGGGGTGCCGAGCACCTTGACCACCGTGGACGGATCGAGGGTGGTCACCTGGTCGGCGATCATCATGCCGATGCCGCCGTCACGAATCCCGTCTTCGATGGTGACCACCCGCGAACAGGCGGCCGCGGCAGCGATCATCTCGGCATCGAGTGGCGCGCAGCAGCGCGGATCCCAGACGGTGACCGGGGTGCCCGACGCGACGAGCTGCGCGGCTGCCTTCTCGGCGGTTTCGAGCATCTTGCCGACGGCGACGATGCACACGTCGGCGCCCTCGTGGTGGACGACCAGGCGGGCGCGCAAACCGGTGCCGACCTCGTGCTCGCTCACCTGGCGCGCCGCGCCACGGGCATAGCGAATGGCGATCGGACCCGCGTCGACCAGTTCGACCGCATCGTGCAACATCTGGGCGAGTTCCTGCGCACTCGACGGCGCCAGCACCCGCATGCCGGGCACCTTGGACAGCAACGCCATGTCGTACACGCCGTGGTGGCTGGCACCGTCGGGGCCCGTGATGCCGGCCCGATCGAGACAGAAGATGACCGGGAGGCGATGGAGCGCCACGTCGTAGACGACCTGGTCCCAGGCTCGGTTGAGGAAGGTCGAGTAGATCGCGACCACGGGTCGCAGACCGCCCATTGCCATGCCCGCCGCGCCGGTGACCGCATGCTGTTCGGCGATCCCCACGTCGAAGAACCGGTCGGGGAATCGCTCTTGGAACGGGATGAGCCCGGTCGGCCCGGGCATCGCGGCGGTGATGGCCACCAGGCGCGGATCGGCCTCGGCTTCTTTGATGATCGCCTCGGCAAAGGCCTGGGTGTACCCGGTGGACACGGCCTTCGGTGGCCCGATGGCCGGGTCGAAGATCGGCGCATCGTGCAGATGCTTTTCGTCGTCGTCTTCGGCGGGCGAATAGCCGCGGCCCTTCTGCGTGAGCATGTGGACCAGGATTGGACCCTCCTCACTCAGCTCGATCGCATTGTGGAGCGCCCGCTCCATCTCTTCGATGTTGTGCCCGTCGAACGGGCCGACGTACCGCACGCCGAGTGCTTCGAAGAACGACGGTGGCTGGAGGAATTCGCGCACGCCCGCTTTGAACGCCTCCATGGCCGAGCCGGCCTGGTTGCCGACCAGGGGCAGGCTGTGGAGGTACCCCTCGATCCGTCGCTGACGACGAACGTAGACCGGGTTGAGCCGGATGTCGGTCAACGCGTGGCTCAATTTGCCGGTGACGCGATCGGTGAACGACGGGTGGCTCGGATGCGCCGAACGCTCGTCGTGGCCGTGCATGCTGGCCGACAGATTCGACACGGTCGGCGCATACGACCGGCCATTGTCGTTGAGGATCATGATGACCCGCTTCTTCGCGTGGCCGATGTTGTTGATCGCCTCGTAGGCCATCCCGCCGGTCATCGAGCCGTCGCCGATCACGGCCACGATGTGGCGATGCGAGTCGACGCCGGCATCGCGCGCGACGGCCATGCCGTAGGCATACGACAGGATCGTCGAGGCATGGCTGTTCTCGACGTAGTCGTGCTCGGACTCTTCCCGGCTCGGATAGCCCGAGAGGCCGCCCGCCTGGCGGAGGTGCTCGAACTGTTGCTGACGTCCCGTGACGATCTTGTGCACGTACGCCTGGTGCCCGGTGTCCCACAGGATCGCATCGGTCGGCGAATCGAAGACACGGTGCAGCGCCAAGGTGAGTTCGACCGCACCGAGATTCGACCCCAGATGGCCGGCGTTCTCCGAGACGGCGGCGACGATGAAGTCACGGATCTCGCCGGCGAGGTCGTCGAGTTCGGCGAACGACAGGCCACGCAGGTCCGCAGGTGTGTGAACCCGATCGAGTTTCATCACCCCTGACGTTATCCCGCCCTCTGTTCTACAGTCGGGCCATGACCCTTCCCGGCAACTCCCCGTTCGATCTCACCGGACGGGTCGCGCTCGTCACCGGTGGCAACAGCGGGATCGGCCTGGGCATGGCCGAAGGGCTCGCGGCACACGGTGCCGACGTCGCGATCTGGGGCACCAACGCCGAGAAGAACGAGCGGGCCATCGACGCGCTCAGCCAGTACGACGTCGAGCTGTTGTCGATCGTCTGCGACGTGAGCGACGAGGCCGCGGTGATCCAGTCGATGGCCGAAACCGTCGAGGAGCTCGGCCGCGTCGACGCCGTGTTCGTCAATGCCGGTGTCGGTGGACGCGCGCCGAGCTTCGTCGAGATGACGAGCGAGGAATGGCGGCGGGTGATGTCGGTCAATCTCGATGGAGCGTTCTATACCTCCCGCGAAGCAGCGAGGCACATGGTCGCTCGGCATGAGGAAGGCGACACCGCCGGCGGGTCGATCGTGTTCACATCGTCAGGGTCGGCGGAGTTCGGCGCTGCAGCGGGTCAGCACTACGGCGCGACCAAAGCAGGGGTGAATGCCATGATGCGCGGTATCGCCGTGGCGCATGCTCGCCACGGCGTCCGGTCCAACTCGATCCTGCCGGGGTGGATCGAGAGCGACATGACCGCTCCGGCTTTCGAGCACGACACCTTCGTCAAAAAGGTCATGCCCCGCATCCCCTCGCGGCGATGGGGGACACGGGACGATTTCGCCGGGCTCGCGGTCTATCTGGCAAGCTCCGCGAGCACGTACCACACGGGTGACATCATTCGGATCGACGGCGGATTCCACTCCTTCTAGACCCACCGCCTGCGCACCACCGCGACCTCGGGGCAAGCCCGCGGTTCGCGATTCCGACGAGAACGACGACACGAGCAGATGATTGACGGGCGACAGCAGCGGCGAGACGAGGTGCGTGCAGCGCTCGCGGGCGCCGTGGGTTCGGAGTTCCGGCCCGACGTCGAGGGATTGCGGGCGATCGCCGTCGTGGCGGTGGTGCTGTTCCACATGGAGGTGGCCGGCTTCGGGGGAGGTTTCGTCGGCGTCGACGTGTTCTTCGTCGTGTCGGGTTTCCTCATCACCCGGCTCCTGCTGCGCGAACTCGAAACGAGCGGAACCGTCTCGTTGCACGACTTCTGGGCCCGACGCGCCCGACGGCTGCTGCCGGCGTCGTGTCTCGTGATCGTGGCCACGGTCGTCGCCGCCCGGTTCATGCTGGCGCCATCGTTGTTGCGCGATGTCGGCCGCGACGCGCTGGCCGCCGGCGGCTTCGTCGTCAACTTCGTGTTCGCCGACCGACTTGGCGACTACTTCAACGCCCAACTCGGCGACCTCACCCCGTCGCCCCTGCTCCACTTCTGGTCGCTCGCCGTCGAGGAGCAGTTCTACCTGCTCTGGCCCGCAACGTTGGTCTTCGTTGCGCGCTGGCTGCCGCGTCCGTCGGCCTTCCGTCGCAATCTGCTGGTCGTGATCGCGGTCATCGCGGCCGCCTCGCTCGCAGCATCGGTCTGGATGACCGCCAACGAGCCGACCTGGGCGTTCTACCTCCTCCCCGCACGGGCGGTCGAGCTGGTCGCTGGCGCCGCCCTGGCCCTGGCGGGCACCGGGTTGCATGCGGTCGACCCGCGGTTGCGGGCCGGCCTCGGCTGGTTCGGCGTGTTCGGGGTCGTGTACGCCGCCGTGCGGTACGACGGTTCGGTCGCGTTTCCCGGAACCGCCGCCATGCTCCCGGTTCTGGCGACGGTGCTGATCGTCGCAGCGGGTGGCGCAGCAGGTGATGGCAACGAGGCCTTCCGATTCGGCCCGGGCGCTCTACTCGGTCGTGCTCCGATGCAATGGGTCGGCCGGCATTCGTACGCGATCTACCTGTGGCACTGGCCGGCGCTGGTGCTGTCCGAGGCGAAGTGGGGGCCGCTGTCGATGGCCCAGCGGTGCGCCGTGGTCGGTGTCGCGGTTGCCCTCTCGGTGGCGTCGAAGGCATTCGTCGAAGATCCGGTCCGCCTCTCGGCTGGGCTCGCCCGGTTTCCCGGCCGCAGCGTCGTCCTCGGTGTCGGACTCAGCGCGATCGCGATGCTGGTCGGCCTCGGGTCGATGGTGCTCCGGCCCCCACTCGACTCGGGTGAGGTCGCGGCCTCTCCCGAACTCGTGCTCGTCGGAGCACAAGCAGCAGCCGGAGACGTCCGCGAGAGACGGCCGGGAGACGGCCGGGGAGACGGCCGGGGAGACGGCTGGGGCGGTTCCCGACACGACGGTTGCCGACCTTGCGCCGGTCGTTCCGACTGCCGGTGAGTTGTTGGCCACCCTCACGGCCGCGAATCAGGAGGTGCTCGCCGAGGCGCTCACGGCCACCGCCGTGCCCGGCAACCTCCGCCCGTCGGTGGCCGACGTCTACGGTGATCGTCCGATGGTGTACCCGGACGGGTGCGTCAACGAGGGTGTCGACGACGAGTTGAACGACTGTCGGTACGGAGCCGTCGGTGCGGCGCGCACGATCGTGCTGTACGGCGACTCCCACGCCGCTCAGTGGGCGTCGGCGCTCGACGTGATCGCGCGCGACGCCGGGTACGAGTTGATCGTGCTGGCCAAGGGCGGCTGCCCGACCGCCGATGTCTCGATTGCCACCAACACGTTGGGTCGCACGTGCCCCGCATGGCGCGATCAGGTCATCGACTTTCTCGCCGCGCAACAGCCGACCATGGTGATCGTGACCGCGTGGCACGAGTACGACAACAGCGACGTCGAGTGGGGTGACGGGCTCGATGCCACCCTCGGCCGCATCGCCCCGACGACCGCGCACCTCGTGCTGCTCGCCGACACGCCGGGCGCCTCGGCGAATCCTCAGCAATGCCTTTCGGCGAACCGCTCCGACATGCAGAACTGCACCAACCGACGCGAGCGTGCCATCGAGGCTGGCCGCATCGTCGTCGAGCAGGCCGCCGCTGACCGCTTCGAGGCGACCTTCGTCGACCCGACGGATTGGTTCTGCACCGCCGAGCTGTGCCCGATGACGCTCGGCGATGTCCTGCTCTTTCGCGATGCCGATCACATCACGACGACCGGCGCCGAATGGTTCCGGCCCCTCCTGGAGGCGGCAGTCCGGCCGCTGCTCGACGACGGTTGGCTCGCAACCCAGGCGCTCCCGGAGAACCTGATCGTCCGCGATCGCTGACGGCGGCGGATTTCGATTGTTCCCGGCCGAGCCGAGATCGGGCCGTCGATCAGCGGGGGAGTCGGTACACGGTGATGTGCTGGGCCGAGTCGTCGGTGAACGGGTCGCCGCGCATCGTCGACCAGCGTGACTCGACCTCGAAGCCTGCCGCTGAGGCCATCGTGTCGAGTTGCTCCGGCGTCGCCCAACGGACCATCCACGGACGCAGCCGAACGCCGCCGTCTTCGCTGAACTCGACGAACTGTCCGCTCGTGCGCTGCTCGCCGGGTGAATGGTTCGACACCGACAACACCACCTGATCGACGGTCATGGTGCGGACCGACACATCGGAACCACCCGCGCGTTCGGTGTCGGGAACGAAGGCTTCGACGACGAACGCACCGCCAGGGACGAGCCGATCGGCCACGGCCGCAAAACAGCGTTGCTGAGCACCGTCGTCGAGCAGGTTGAACAAGGTGTTGTACGCCACGAGCGCCCCATCGAAAGGACCCGCCGGAAGGTCTTCGACCATGTCGCCCTCGATGGCCTCGACCCGTTGGCCGGGATCGCGTCGGGTGAGTTGTTCGAGCATGGCTCGGCTGGCGTCGATGCCGGTCACGCGCAGCCCGGCATCGACCAGGGGAAGGGCCAGCCGCCCCGTACCGACGCCCAACTCCAGCACGCGGCCACCCGGCCCGACGAGCGCCGACATGCAGGTGACCGTTGCGTCGACATCGGTCACATCGCCGTACCACTCGTCATAGACATCGGCGAATCCGTCGCCGTACGAACTCGATTCGTAACCCTGCACCATCGCAGTGTCGCGCATCGGCGCGCGATCTGGCCCACAATGTGGCCCACCATGGTCGACGCCCTCCGCCCCTCAGCGTCGCCGCCCGATCCGACGTTGCCGATTGCTCCTGCGGCCACGGGCGGATCAGCGGCGTGGGAGCGCCTCGACGCCCCGGCGGCGACCCCGCATGGCGCCATGCGGCTGGCCGGCGCGACCGCGGCGCAGGCCAGCAGCCACCGATCGCTCCGTCTGCGACGCAGTCGCAGCCAGGTGTTGTCGGCGCTCGACGCCGGTGGCTCGATGCTCCAACGGCAAGGCCGAGACCTTCTCGTCGGGTCGTCGGTGTTGCTGCTTCCTGTTGTCGCATTGAATCTCTGGGTCACGTCGCAGGTGTTCGACCGGACCGGTTCCACCACCCTGACCGCGTTGGGCGGCGACGATGTCGGCACGGGGATCGAAGACGTTGCAGCGACGTTGGCGGTCGTGTTCGCCAGCCTCGCCGCAGCCGTGATCGGCAGCTTTGCCGCCGTGGTGCTCCTCGCCGATCGTTTTGGCGTGCCGACGTCGCTGCGGCCGGCCCTCGGACGAACCGTGCGCCGCCTGCCCGCCGTGGCGGTGGCGTGGGCAGGCACGCACATCTGGGTTCCGTTCTTCGCCACATGGACGTTGTCGAGTCGCTCCGACGACGTCGCGAGTCGCTTGTTCGTCGTGCTGGCAGTCGGCGCGATCGTCGCGTCGATGACCCTGTTCGTCGTGCCGGTGATGATGGCCGAAGCACTCGGACCGTTCGGCGCACTGAAACGATCCTGGAGGCTGTTCCGGCTCCGCGCTGGCTCGGCAATCGGCTTCGTCGTCTCGTCGACGTTGATCGGGACGCTGCTCCTCGCCGGGATCGCCTTCCTTCCGGCGCTGGCCGAGGCAGCCGGATTCATCACCTTCGGCGACTACCTGTGGCTGGCCCAGGGCGTCAGTAGCCAACTCGGCGTCATCGTCGTCGTACCACTCGTCGCGCTCGCCACCGCCGAGTTGTATCTCCTGGTCCGGCTCGACGCCGAAGGGCTCGACATCGTGCTCGACGCCGACGCGGCCTTCCCGCCTCGCCGTGGAGGGCAGCCGTGATCGGCGCCGGCGTACGGCTCGCCATGCCGCTGTTCACAGCCCTCTTCACGGCGCTCTTCACGGCGCTTGGCGGCCACCGGTCACGTGGCTCGCACCATCGGTCGATGGTCGCCGATGACCCGCTCGGCCCGACCACCCAGCAGCCCGAGACGGCACGTGATCTCGCCTGCGATCTGACGGCCAGCGACTCCCTGTGCTCGCCACCCACCCCGGATCAGCCCATCGACTTCGAGCCGCCCAGCGTGGCCGCCGGAGGAGGAGCAATCGGTGTGTTCGGCACGCTCCTCGTCGTCGTGTTGGTCGTCGCCCTCGTGGCCATCATCGGATGGATCGTGGTGTCGATGATGCGGAACCGAACACCGGTCGACGACGTCGAGAACGACGACGTCGACGAAGCCCTCGATGACATCGTCGGAGAACGCATCGTCGATGACGAACGGCCGCCCGCTCGCTGGCGTCGGGCCGCAGCCGAACATCGTGCCGCCGGCCGGTTCCGTGACGCCGTGCGGTGCGAGTACCGCGCGCTGGTCGGTGATCTCGCCCGCGCCGGTCACGTCGACGAGATCCCGGGACGCACCTCGGGTGAGGAGCGCCAACAGATCTGGGCACTCTCGCCGCGTGTGGCGCCCTCGTTCGACCAGGCCGCCGACATCTTCGACGAGGCCTGGTTCGACGACGGCGAGGTCACTGCCGAGCACGACGAACGCTTCAGGGGCGTGGCCGCGGTCGTTCTCGACGACGTGTTCGCGGCTGTCGATACTCGGCGGGGACGGCAATGAGCCGTCAGGCGGCCACATCGACCGGCGGCGGCGCTGGCAAGGGAGTGGCCGCAGCGCTGTTGGTCGTCGGCACAGCGCTGGCGCTCCTCCTGATCGTGCGCGCTCGCCCGGCGCCTGACCCCTTCGACCCACGGTCGAGTGCAGCCGATGGCGCCCAAGCGCTCGTTCGCGTCCTGGAGCGAAGCGGGAGCGAGGTCACCATCACTCGCACCGTTCCCGACCCCGGCGTCGACACTCGCCTGCTGGTCATCGACGACCGCCTCGACGAGGTGCAGCGCTCGGGCGCGCTCGACTTCATCGAAGCCGGCGGCGTGGCCGTCGTCGCCGACCCCGACAGCACGCTCCACGGTGGCCCGCAACTCGACGGGGGCAGTGTTGCGGTGAGCGGACCAGACCTGCCCGATGAGCGGTTCGACATCTCTGCTGAAACCAACGTCGATGTCGGGCGATGCAGCGTGGCGGCACTCGACCGGCTGCGCGGCATCTACGTTCCCGACGGACTCCTGTTTCCCGTCGGCCCCTCCGAACCGCAGTGCTTCGCAGATGACGGTCAGTCGTTCGTGATCGTGCGCAACATCGGCGATGGTGTCGTGGTCGGTCTCGGCGACAACGAGGTGCTCGTCAACCGCTACTTGCGACGCGCTGACAACGCCGGACTCGCCACCGCGCTGCTCGCCCCACGCCAGGGGAGCGCGGTGACCATCCTGCTCAGCACGGGGACAGCAACGTCGGTCGCCGACGTCGGGGAAGGTGAGGAGACGCTGATCGACCTGGTGCCGCGGTGGGTCTGGATGGCGCTCGCCATCAGCGCGATCGGTTTCGTGGTGTTCGCCGTGTCGCGGAGTGTGCGGGTCGGCGCAGTGCTCGACGAACCGCTCCCGACGCCCATCCCCGGCAGCGAACTCGTCGCGGCGACGGGCAACCTGATGCAACGGGCCAAGCACACACCCCGGGCCGGCTGGCTGCTGCAATCCAAGCTGCATCGCGACCTGTGCGCAGAACTCCACATCGACCTCGCCGCTCCCCTCACCGATCTCGACGCCGCGGTCGCGTCGCGCACCGAACTTCCACCCGGATCGACCGAGCAGGTACTCCGCCAGACGGTCGCCGACGACCGTCAACTGCTCGCCCTGTCCGGCCAGATCGACCGCATTCGAAAGGACGTCTTCACATGACGAATGAATTCACTCCGTCAGCACCAGCCCCCTCACCAGGTTTGCCGGCACCATCTCCCGCACATCTCCGGCACCATCTCCGACGTACTCGATGGCGCCGAGTGCCACGTCGACGGGAGGAGCAGCGAACTCGGCTGCACGCGAGGCCGTCTTGGCGGTGCGCGAGGAGGTCGGCAAGGTCATCGTCGGCCAGCAGGGCGTGCTGAGCGGAGTGATCTCGGCGCTGCTCGTCAACGGGCACGTGCTCCTCGAAGGGGTTCCCGGCGTGGCCAAGACACTGTTGGCCAAGAGCCTGGCAGCAGCGTTCGACCTCGAGTTCGCGCGCGTGCAGTTCACGCCCGACCTGATGCCCTCCGACGTGATCGGTATGACCGTGCTCGACCAGGCACCGGGCCAGGCCCCCAACTTCCGCTTCCGGGAAGGTCCGGTGTTCACCAACCTGCTGCTCGCCGACGAGATCAACCGAACGCCGCCGAAGACCCAGGCTGCGCTGCTCGAGGCGATGGAAGAACGGCAGGTGTCGATCGAGGGCCAGAGCCGCAAGTTGCCGAACCCCTTCCTCGTGATCGCAACGCAGAATCCGATCGAGTACGAAGGAACCTTCCCGCTGCCCGAGGCCCAACTCGACAGATTCCTCTTCAAGCTCGTCGTCGGCTACCCCTCCGAGGAGCAGGAAGGCGAGATGCTCTCGAGGCACCACGCCGGAATCAACCCGCACAACACCCGCGAGTTGATTCGCCCCGTCGCCACCGCTGCGCACCTGCATGCCGCGCGCGCCGAGATCGATGCGATCACGGTCGAGCCGGCGGTGCTCCGCTACATCGTGTCGCTGTGCCGGGCGACGCGCGAGTCGCCGGCGCTGCAACTCGGCGTGTCGCCGCGCGGCGCAACCTGGTTGCTGCACGCGAGCAAGGCGTGGGCCTGGCTGTCGGGTCGGGGGTTCGTCACCCCCGACGAGGTCAAGTCCGTGGCCAAACCGTGCTTGCGCCACCGCGTGCTCGTGCGGCCCGAACTCGAACTCGAAGGCACCGCAGCTGATGCCGTGCTCGACGGCCTCCTCGCCGCAGTGCCCACACCCCGCTGACGACCCAATGGTCACGCCCGAGCCCGCACTGCAATCCGTGCGACAACCCGCCCTGCACCGTGCGCACACGGTCAGACGCAGTCGTCCTGTCCCGACGGGCCGGTTGGCCCTCGTCGTTGCCGCCGTCGCCGTCCCGATCGGCATCGCGCAGGTCGACCGATGGTGGATCAGCGGGCTCGTGCTGGCCGTCATCGCCGCGCTCGCCGTCGCCGACCTGCTCGCTGCCGTGTCGCCGCGTGACATCGAGGTCGAGCGATCGTTCCCCTCCACGCTCACCGTGGGCCAAGAAGCCGAGATCGGGTGGCGCGTGAGCAACGTGTCGACTCGCACCACGAATGTCACCGTCGCCGACGCGATCTGGCCGAGCTTCGAAGCAAGTCGGCGGAGTGCCTCGATCCGCCTCGAACCCCGGCGCCGCCACCGATTCGGGGCCCACATCGCTCCGACCCGGCGCGGTCGGTTTCCGTTCGGCGCCGTGGCGGTGCGCACGGTCGGCCCACTGGGTTTGATGGCTCGTCAGGCGAATCACTTGATCCCGGGCACGATCGCCGTGATGCCGGCGTACCCGTCGCGCGAGTTGATGTCGAAGCGGCTGCGCATTCCACTCGAATCCGGGGTGCGGAGTGTGCGCAGCCGGGGGAGCGGGACCGAATTCGATCAGCTTCGCGAGTACGCGCAGGGCGATGATTTCCGCAAGGTCGATTGGGCAGCCACGGCGCGACAACAGCACGTGGTCGTGCGTGACTACCGGACCGAGCGCAACCAATTCGTCATCGCGCTGCTCGACAACGGGCGCAGCATGGCCGGCACCGTCGGTGGCGCGCCGCGCGTGGAACACGCGATGGATGCCGTGCTCGGCCTCACCCAGGTGGCTGGTCACCTCGGCGACAACGTCGGCCTGCTCACCTTCGACAGTCAGGTGCGCGGCATCGTGCCGGCGCGCAATTCCAAGGCACAGTTCGCACAGGTCGCCGAGGCGATGTATCTGCTCGACCCGTCGTTCGACGAGAGTGCCTACGGCGTCGCGTTCACCAGCGCCGCGGCGCGATTTCGACGACGGTCGCTCTTCGTCGTGTTCACCGAACTCGTCGACACGGTGATCGTCGATGCGTTGCTACCGGCCCTCAGGTCGCTGACCCGCACCCACCTCGTTGTGGTTGCGGCCGTTCGCGATCCCGACGTCGCGGCGTGGGCTGGCGAATCGGGTCATGCTGCAGCGTCGGACGCCTACCGATCCGCGGCGGCCGTCGCAGCCATCGACGCCCGCGAACGGACCGCTGCCAAACTGCGTGCAGCCGGTGCCTTGGTCGTCGATGCCCGACCCGGCGAACTCGCCACGAGCGTCGTCGACCGCTACCTCGAACTCAAGTCCACCGGCCGTCTCTGATCGCTCTGGTCGGCAGGGTCAGCGGGCGGAGCGTTCGTGGGCGCGGGCCTCGTCGTCGATCAGTGCGGCGCGGCGACCGTAGAGCACGGGCCACGCCCAGAATCCGACGAAGGCAAGCACGCCGATGCCGACGCGCAGCGAGGTGGGCCACGGACGACCGGTGACGAAACCCTCGATCAGCCCGGCGACGAACATGGCCAGCACCAATCCGATCACCACGTTGCCGACATAGCGGCCATCGTCGGTGAGTGCCCGCCAGCGAGTGCGGTTGCCGGGCGAGATCACCGTCCACCCCAGCCGGAGTCCGGCGGCGCCGGCCACGATGACGGCGGAGATCTCGAGCAGACCATGGGGGAGGATCAACCCCCAGAACCGCTCCCATTCGCCGACGTGGGTGAACAACCCGCCCGCCACTCCGACGCTCCCACCGTTGTATACGAGGATCAGCGCGGTGAACACGCAGAGCAAGATGCCGGCGGCGAAGGCCAAGATCGCCACCCGCACATTGTTGAGGAACACCTGGCTGGCGAAGTTCTGGGCCGGCTGGCTCGAGTAGTAGTCCTCGAAATCGCGTTCGAGGTATGACGTTCGAATCGCCTCGTCGGCGGTCAGGTCGAAGGCGTCGGGCGAGATACCGATCCACACGGTGAGCACGATCCACGGAATCAGCGTGAGTGCCGCCGAAATGGCGATGAACCAGCGAATCGACCAGATCGCGGCGGGGAACGAGACGGTGAAGAACCGGGTCAACCCGCGGCCGGGGTCGGTGCTGCGCGTGCCGTAGAGGACGGCGTGCGCCTCGGCCACGAGGAATGTCAAGCGGCCGACCAGTGCGTCGTCGCCACGATAGGTGAGGCGGGCCTGCGCCAACTGGCTCCCCGTGCGCTGGTAGAGCCCGACCAGTTCGTCGAGTTCGTCGGGGCCCACCTGGCTGAGCTTGCGCGCCCGCGCCGTCAACTGTTCGAGTCGCTGCCACTGAAACTGGTTCGTCGCAACGAACGCATCGATGTCCATCTGGCATCTACGGTAGTGCTCCGATGGTCGATGTGACAGGAGCCCCTGGGCTGGCGAATGGGCAGGCGAACCGAGTCGGCGTCGATGGCGGATCCCCGCACCGCGGCATCATCACCCCCGAGGCCGTCATCCTCGATGTGGAGACGGCCGGATTCGCCTCGCGACTGACCGCGGCAGCCATCGACCTGGCGATCCAGATCGCCGGATTGTTCGTGGTGCTGCTGGTGATGTCGCTCGCGTTCCTCGGCAACGCCAGCCAGTCCACGATCAACACGGTCGGGGCCTTCTTGACCTTCGGGGTGCTGTTCGGGTATCCGATCATCTTCGAAACCCTGTGGCGCGGCCGCACCCCGGGCAAGGCCGCGTTGCGTCTCCGCGCCGTGAGCGTCGACGGGTCGCCGCTGCATCTGCGTGAGGCGATGCTGCGCGCCATGGGCGGCATCGTCGATCGCCTGCTTCCGCCGGGCGGGATCACCGGCGTGCTCTTCGTCCTCGGATCGTCGCGACATCAGCGGATCGGCGACCTCGTCGCGGGGACGATCGTCATCCGCGATCCCCGCCAGTACGTTCCGGCTCCGGCGCTCTGGTTCTCGCCGCCGTGGGGGCTCGAGGACTATGCCGCGGCGATCGATCCGTCGGCGATCACCAGCGAGCAGTACACCGTCATCCGGTCGTTTCTCACCCGCGTCAACACCTTGGCGCCCACCGCGCGGTATGCCCTCGCCACCGACCTCGCCGACCGACTGGCCCAGGTCGTCGGCTTTGCCCGCCACCCCCAGGTGGCCCCGGAGGCGTTCCTGCTCTGCGTCATCTCGCGGTACCAGCGCAGCGTCGGGCCGGCGAGCCCGCTCTGGTCGTCGCCGCAGTAGGTGTGATTTCGAAGCGGTCCTCAGCGACGCTTGCGGAGTTGGCGTTCGATCACTTCGTTGATGGCGAGGACGACGAGCGCCGCGGCCAGGCCGGCCCACACCCCGAACCGGTTGCCGACGATCAAGCCGGCCCCGACCACGGCGATGAGCGCGATGATGTGCTGCGGTTTGAACTGGATGCTGCGGGCCGGTTTCATCGCGGCCAAGTATCGCGGCCGGAGCGGCCTCGCCGGGGGATCCGCAGTCGTCTGCGCCATGCCGGCAGATCATCACGCCGACTCTGGGGCAACCGTGTCGGTTGCATTCGGCATCAACGTGTGTGTGTCGGGTTCGGGTTCGGCCCAGGGTGGGTCGTGGGCGCCGAGGGGTTTGATGACGGTGCCGTCGGGTTTGATGAGGTGGATGCGTCCGGTTCGGTCGCGTTTCCCGCGGAGTCGTTGGCGGTGTTTCCATCGGTCGTGGGTTCCGCAGAGGGGGAGGGCGTTGTTTTGGTTGGTGTCGCCGCCGTGGGCGGCCATTCGTTGATGTGGTCGATGTCGCAGAACTGGGCGGGCACGTCGCAGCCCCGGTATCCGCAGTGCACGGTGAGGAGTTGTGCTGCGTGGCGGGCTTTGCCGGTGAACAGGCGTTGCGTGCGGCCGAGGTTGATGACGACGTCATGGGCGTCGACGATGACGCGGCGCACGCTGCCGCGGATCATGGCTTTCAACGCTTCGTCGGGGTGGATCGCGACACCGGTCGATGTCGCACACCGCCGCCGGGACGGATCGACCACCACATGCCGTGGTCGCCGAAGCTGAAAGTGCCGCCGGTCGCGTCAGTGTCGTCGGTATCAGGAGGTCGAGGAGTCCGTGGCGGGCCAAGACGTCGAGTGCGGTGGTGGAGTCGATGATGATGTTGACCAGCGGCTCGGGCCGTGCCCCACCGCACGGGTGGTGATGTAGTGGATGAAGATCTCGTACATCGCGTCGAACCCGCGATGCTCGGCACTGCGCGCCAACGGATGAGCGAGTGCATCATCACCGTGCAGGTCGCGGCGTGCCGCGCAGTCGCGTTGGAACTCGGCTTGGCAGGCGAGGTCGAAGACCTGTTTCATTTCGACCGCACGGATCGGGTCACCACCTGAGGCGTGCACGTTCACTGCGCCCCCAGTCACCGAGACCGACGCGGTGCGATGGTCTTCGTGGAACGCTTGGTCGTTGAATGACCCGTCGGGGTCAGCCATGGCCTTGAAATGGGCGACCGCGACCGCGAAGTCGGTGTAGTCGAGTTGCTCAGCCTGCTCGGACAGCAGCGAGGCGAACTCGCCAAACCGTTCCCCGGCGACGGGGTGCCGGGCGACATCGGCGAGCAAGTCGAGTTGACCGACACCGATCCGGCTGGCACCCAACAGGTCACCGACTTCGGGGTGCAGGTTGCACAGTCGTGCGCGACCGCGGATCTTGCGGGCTTCGGCGGGCGAGCAGTTCAACCGGCTTTTCAGGTAGCCGTTGGTCGAGTGGTGGCCGGCGTCGTGGAACAGTTGCCGCGCGTCGACGATCGCGGTGATCGCGGCGATTTCCAGTTCGGCGGCATCGCGGCGGGCTTTCGCGGCGGCGAGGGCGGTGTCGAGTTCGTCGATCGTTGACCCGGTGAGGTCGTCGATCAGGCCTGCGAACATGTGTCCGATTCTACTGGTCGTATCGGGGTCTGTCTACCCGCTGAGCTGGGACGATACGCCAAGACTCCGCCTCGTCGTGGGGTGCAATCACCTGGCGTTCAGACCGTCATGTACGCGCGTATCCGGCGCGATCAGCCTTCGAACCAGAAGCGCTGGCCTACCCCCAACAGTCCCGTCGAGACACCGGTTCAGAACCGAATCGGGCGCCTGTGGGGGCCACAATCCGGGGAAAGAAAATTTGCGAGCATCTGTCGGCGGCCAACCCCGAACGGGCCCGATCGAGGGCGCCGATAGCCTCCCCACCATGGTGACGTACCTCGATCATGCGGCTTCTGCGCCGATGCGCGAGGAGGCGATCGACGCAATGCTGCCGTTCTTGCGCGACCAGTATGCGAACCCGTCCGGGTCACACCGGTTTGCTCGTCAGGCCCGCCAAGCCGTCGACGAATCACGCGATCGCGTCGCCGCGGTGCTCGGGTGTCGACCGAACGATGTCGTGTTCACGGGGTGCGGAACCGAGAGCGACAACATGGCCATCACCGGCGCAGTGCAGCGCCACGGTGGGGTGGCGGTGTGCTCCGCGGTCGAACACCATGCCGTGCTCGAAGTGGTCGAGCACCACGGCGGCGTCGTCGTGGGTGTCGACGCCAACGGCTGCATCGATCTCGACGAACTCGCCACGCGACTCGACGCCATTGCCGCCTCCGGGCAGACCGTGTCGATCGTCAGCGTCATGACGGTGAACAACGAAGTCGGTTCGATCAACGACCTCGGAGCGGTCCGCCGCGTGGTGCGCCGCCACGCCCCGGTGGCGCTGCTCCACACCGATGCGGTGCAGGCTGCGAGCTGGCTCGACCTCCGCCACGTCACCCCTCATGTCGATCTGCTGTCGCTGAGCGCCCACAAGTTCGGCGGACCCAAGGGCGTCGGCGTGCTCGTCGAGAACGGTGGCCCCCGGATCGACCCACTCCTCATCGGTGGCGGCCAGGAACGCGAGCGGCGCAGCGGAACGCACAACACGGCGGGCATCGTGGCCGCGGCCGTCGCGCTGGAACTGACCGATGCCGAGCGCAGCACCGAAGTCATTCGGCTCGCGGCCCTCCGTGATCGGCTCGTCGACGGCATCCTCGCAGCGCTCGACGGCGTGCACGAAACGCTCGGCCGAGCCGACAAGGTCGCCGGTTCGGCGCACATGTGCATCGAAGGAGTCGAGAGCGAGTCACTGCTGTTTCTTCTCGACGAAGCCGAGGTCTGTGCGTCGGCCGCCTCGGCCTGCGCGAGCGGAGCGATGGAGCCGTCGCACGTGTTGGCGGCGATGGGTGTGCCGCGCGAGCGCGCGCTGGGTTCATTGCGGATGTCGTTGGGTCACACGACGACCAGTGCCGATGTCGAGCGCGGCATCGCGGTGGTCGTCGACGCCGTCACGGTCTTGCGGCAGCGCTCGACGACGTCGCGTCCGTCGACGGCGATGGTCGGTCGCGACGAGGGTGTTGGGACGCAGGTGCTGCGATGAGGGTGATGTGCGCGATGAGCGGCGGCGTCGATTCGTCGGTGGCCGCGCTGCTGTTGCTCGAGGCGGGACACGACGTCGTCGGCGTGACGATGAAGTTGTGGGGCGGCGACAGCGACACCGGGTGTTGTTCGGTCAGCGATGTCGACGATGCGCGCCGGGTCGCCCAACAACTCGGCATCGATCACCTCGTCTTCAATTTCGGTGACGACTTCACCACCCATGTGGTCGAGCCCTATGTGGCGGCCCACGTCAACGGGGTGACGCCCAACCCGTGCATCGAGTGCAATCGCTCGGTCAAGTTCGCGCGCCTCGCCGAACGGGCCGACCTGCTCGGGTTCGACGCAGTTGCCACGGGCCACCACGCCAACATCGGCCGCACCGCCGATGGTCGGTTCACGCTCCTGCGCGGTGACGACCCGGCCAAGGACCAGAGCTATGTGGTGCACATGCTCGGCCAGGCGCAGCTCGCTCGCACCCTGTTCCCCGTCGGTTCGATGCACAAGTCGGCGGTCCGTGAACTCGCGGCGAAGATCGACTTGCGCACGGCCGACAAGCCCGACAGCCAAGATGTCTGCTTCATCACCTCGACAGGCGGGCGTACGTCGTTCCTCGGCGACCGCATCCCGTTCCATCGCGCCGACGTGGTCGACCGCGACGGAACCAGGCTCGGCGAGGTCGAATCGGTCGAGATGGTGACGATCGGGCAACGCAAGGGCATCGGGTTGCCCGGGGGTGGGCCGAAGCGGTACGTCGTCGATGTCGACGTGGCGGCCCGCGTCGTCACCGTGGGTGCCGACAGTGATCTGCTCCGCGACGAGCTCACGGTCAAGAACGTGGCATGGGTCGACGGCGCCATGGTCGGCGACGTGGTGGTCCAGGCCAGCGCCCACGGCACCACTCATCGAGCGACGATCGAGCCGCTCGCCCGGGCGGCAAGCGTGTCCGCCGCCACCGATGCCAGCGCCACCGATGACACCGTGCGCCGATGCCATACGGGTGGTGTGGGCCGAGCCGCAGCGTCGGATCGCGCCCGGTCAAAGCGTGGTGTTCTACGACCTCACCGACCGCCTCGTGCTCGGTGGCGGCATCGCCTCCTGACAGGCCAGCGGCGTCAGACTCACGAGACGGTGATGCCGCGTGCCGCGGCGGTACGCAGCGCGTCACCGGGTCGGCTGGGGCTGATGAGGAACCCGGTCATGTGGATCGCTCGGCCATTCGGCTCGCGTGGTGTGAACGCGAACACCGTGGTGACGGTTTCCGATGCTTGCACCTCGATCGCATAGCCGCTCGCCGGCCCGGTGAGATCGGCGGCCTCGGTGTCGGCGGGTGCCAGGCGCATGCCCACCAGCTGGTTCGCCCGCACCATCAGCGTGTCGGCGAGCACGACCGGGTCGTGAACGACCAACCCGGCGGGAACGAGCACGAGCCAACGGCGCGAGAAGCGATGCCAGCGCGGCAACAGCAGCACCGCTCCCGCGACGGCGAGCATCGTGAGCACGCCCCCGAGGACGACGTTGCGCGCCCCGACCAACACCGGGCCGAGAACGACGGCAGGTGCCCACAGCAGCCAGGTGACGATGGCCGCGGTGCCCGCGGCCACGGGGAGCCGGAGTGGCAGGCGTTCTTCGTCGCCGTAGGACGAGGCCTGCACGAATGAGCGACCGAGGTCGGCGGTGAAGATCGCGGCACACGCGATGACCGCAGGGATCAGCAATGCCGCAACGTCGAGCGCGCGCGCTCCCGCGACGGCGGCGATGATGCAGGCGACGAGGGAGAGCGGTCCGACGACACGGGCCACCGTCAGGGAGCGGACCGCGGGTATCGCAAGGGCCACCATCACCACGCCCCACAGCGACCACGACCCGATGCCGGCGACCAACCGAACCGCCTCGCTGCGGCCGTCGACCGCTCCGTCGACAGCTGAACCGCCGATGACGGCGACGAGCACCCATGCGCCACGAGCGATCCACGATGCCATGCCCCCATGCTGCCACCACGCTGGCGGAATGCGACCCGAACCGGCTGGTTATGTCTCTGGTGATGTCTGGGCCATCATCAGGGTTCGATGACGATCCAGCCGCGCCGCTGCAGCTCGGCTGCGAGTGCCTCGACCGGCACGTCATCGAGTGACACTGCGTCGGGCGACGACCGCTTTCGAGCCGGAGCGGAGCCGAAGCCGGAGCCGGAGCCGGAGCTGGGGCAGCAGTCGGAATCCGGGCAGGAGCCGGCGTCGGCGGGCGGGAGTCGGGCGGCGGCCCCTCGCCGTGGATTTCTGTCTCGAGCCGCTCGATGAACTCGTCGGCCTCGTCGCGCGTGAACTTTCCGGCGGCTTGGCGCTGCGAGAAGCCCATCGGGCCACGGGCGTCGCGGAAATCGCTGTGTCCCACCGCGATCAGCAGTTCGAGCAGATCGCGGATCTGCTTGCCCGTTGCCGGTGGACCGGAGGACTGCCCGAACGCCATCGCCCCACCCTTCCACATCGGCCCCACATCCGGTCCCACATGCGGTCCAACTTGCGGGTCACGACGATCGTGTCGCACGCCCGGTCGATTCGGTGGTTTCGTCGCATGCGTGAAACGATGCGGCGGTGAGTGCGAAGGACAGCCGGTTCGCCAATGGGGCGGCAACGAGCGTGGGAGGCTTGCCGCACCGCGATGCTGCTGCCGCGGCAGCCTTCGCCATCGGCGAATTCGAGATCGCCACGATTCCCTCGCTGCCCAAGGTCGCCGATTTCACCGCCGACGCGTTGGCGACGGTCGAACTCGACGATTCGTCCTTCGACGGTCTCCACGCGTTCCTCACTCTCGCCCGCCTGGTCAAGCTCGACGGCGCACCGATCACCTGGCATCTGCCTGGCCCGCTGACGGTCGGGGCGTCGCTCGTCGCGGCCGGCGTCGAGCCCGCCGAGGCGTTTGCGTTGGCCGGCAAGGTCGTGCGGAACAAGCTCGTCGCGGTGAGTGCCGAGGTCACGCGGGTGCTGCCGAACTCACCGCAACTCGCGATGATCGACGAACCGGTGCTGGCCGACCTGATGTCGCCCGACTTCCCGATCCCGCCCGATCATGCGATCGACGTGATGTCGAGCGCGATGGCGTCGCTGCCGCACGAGGTGGTTGCGGGCATTCATTGCAACACGCAGTGCGACATCGCTGCGATGTTGGCTGCCGGCCCCGACGTCATCTCGGTTCCCGTCGCCGAAGGTCTTGCCGATTGGGCCGGCTACATCGACCGGTTCCTCACCGACGGCGGGGTGATTGCGTGGGGCGTCGTTCCGACCGGCAAGCCGATCGCCGCCAGCTCCGAGCGCTACTGGCGCGAACTGAGCGACGTGTGGTGTGAGCTGGTCCGGCGCGGGTGCGACCCGGTGGCGCTGCGCCGCCAGAGCATGGTCACCCCGGGCGGCGGGCTCGAAGCCCACGCCGTGTCGGTGGCTCGGCGGCTCGCCCGGCTCACCGCCGACGTCGGCCACCCGTGTCCGCGACCAGGCGAACGCCACCAGATTCGCCCTCGGCGCCTGACCGACCGTGCCGAATCGATCGAATGATCGACTCGGTGCCGATGAGTAACCTGGCCGAACCGACGAATCCCCGACCGGAACCTCCGATCAGATCAGTCCCTCCGACCGCGTCGATGCGCTGCGCGTCGAGATCGCGCACCACAACGAGCGATACCACACGCTCGACGATCCCGAGATCAGCGACGCCGACTACGACGACCTGGTCCGCGCGTTGCAGGCGCTCGAATCCGAACATCCCGAGTTGCAGGCGGCCACGTCGCCGACCACGCAGGTCGGTGGGGCGATCAGCGCGACGTTCGCGCCCGTCGCCCACCGCGTCCCGATGATGAGCCTCGACAACGCAATGAACCGCAGCGAACTGGGCGCGTGGGCCGACCGTGTGGCCAGGGGGCTCGACGGTCAGGTGCCGACGTTCGTGTGCGAGCTGAAGTTCGACGGACTCGCGATGAGCATCAGGTACGAAAACGGTGTCTTCGTGCAGGCGGCGACTCGTGGCGACGGCAAGGTCGGCGAAGACGTCACTGCCAACGTGGCCACGATCGCCGACGTTCCCCACCAGCTCGCTCTGCCAACGAGCGGAATCATGCCGGCCGTCGTCGAAGTGCGCGGCGAGGTGTACATGCGCACGTCGGCTTTCGAACGATTGAACGAGCGCGCCATCGCCGCTGGCGACAAACCGTTCGTCAACCCCCGCAACTCCGCCGCCGGAAGCCTGCGGCAGAAGGACCCGGCCAAGACCGCCGCGCGCGAGCTGTCGTTCTGGGCGTATCAGCTCGGCGAGGTCGTCGGGGGTCCCGAGTTCTCGAGCCATGCCGCCACGCTGGCCTGGGTCGGTGAGTTGGGCTTCCCGACGAACGAACACGTGCAGCGATTCGCGACGATCGACGAGGTCGCCGATCATTGCCTGCTGTGGCAGGAGCATCGCCACGACCTGGACTACGAGATCGACGGTGTCGTGATCAAGGTCGACGACCCCGCGCAGCGAGATCTGCTCGGTTTCACCTCGCGGCTCACCGCGGTGGGCCATCGCCTACAAGTTTCCGCCCGAGGAGCGGACGACGACGCTCCTCGCCATTCAGGTCTCGGTCGGCCGCACCGGGCGGGCCACACCCTTCGCCGTTCTCGATCCGGTGTTCGTCGGCGGATCCACCGTCGGCATGGCCACGCTGCACAATCGCGAGCAGGTTGCCGTCAAAGACGTCCGGCCCGGCGACACGGTGATCGTTCGCAAGGCTGGTGACGTGATTCCCGAAGTCGTCGGACCGGCGGCGGGCAACGTGCGTCCGGAGGGGAGCGTGCCGTGGGAGTTTCCGGTCGACTGTCCGAGTTGTGGCGTCACCTTGGTGCTCCCCGCCGGTGAGGCCGACACGCGCTGCTTCAACCCGATGTGTCCGGCCAAGCAGGTTGCGTCGATTGCCTACTTCGCGTCCCGCGGCGGCATGGACATCGAAGGGCTGGGGGAGCAGATGATCGAGAAGCTCATCGCCGCCCACCTGATCACCGACGCGGCGGACCTGTATGCACTGACCGTCGACCAACTCGTTGCGCTCGACCGGATCGGCGAAACCAGTGCAACCAACCTGGTCGGGGCAATCCAATCGTCCAAGCAGCAGCCCTTGCCGCGCTTCCTGACGGTCCCTCGGCATTCGCCACTTCGGGCCCGCCGCATCGCAGGCGCTCGCCGCCCAGTTCCACACGCTCGACGCGATCATGGAACGAACGACTGAGGAGTTGGCCGCCGTCGACGGCGTCGGCGGGGTGATCGCGAGCACGATCACCGAATGGTTCGCCGATCCGAACCACCGGGTGCTCATCGAACGCTTCCGAGCTGCAGGTGTGAACTTCGGCGACCCCGACGATGCCGTGCGGGCAGCCGCGGCCCAGGCGCTGATTCCGCAGACGCTCGCGGGCAAGGTGGTCGTGGTGACCGGAACGGTGCCGGGCTACACCCGCGAGCAGGCGGCCGAGGCGATCACGTCGCGCGGTGGCAAGAGCCCGGGCAGCGTGAGCAAGAAGTCGTTGGCGCTGGTGGTCGGCGACAACGCCGGGGCGAGCAAGTTGTCCAAGGCCGAGGAACTGGGCGTGCCGCTCGTGCCAGCCGTTGACTTCGCGGCCCTGCTAGCCACGGGTGAGGTGCCCGGCGGCGACGAGTAACTCGCCGCGCTCGAGCGGCCACCGGAGTCAGACGACGACGAACGACCAGTTGTAGGCGCGGGCGTTCTCCCGACCTTCTTCCAACTTCCAGTAGACGACACGCGCCTGATGGCGGCCTTGTGAGAACTCGGTGATCACTGCGCCGTCGGAGGGCACGAAACTGATTACTGCGTTGCCAGGGTCGTAGGTGGCGGTCGGGGGAATCGTGCGGAGCTGACCCGGATTGGTGACGATTCGACTGATGTCGGTGGTCTCCAACTCGATGCCGTCGACGATGAGGACAGCGGCATATCCGAACTCGAGGTCGACGACGATCCCTTCCTGCTGCAAGACCTGGACGGCGTTCTCGACCGGTGAGATCGACTCGATCTCGGCGGGCCGATCGACGCCTTCATCGCCGGTCGTGGCGGTGAAGAATCCCCACACGACCAGAGTGAGACCTGCGGCGATCACGAGGCTGGCAATCAGGAGGCCCCGGTCGAATCGGCGCCGCGGGAGCCCCGTCGGAGCGCCGTCACCGGGACCGAGCGCCACGGTCGACGCGGACATCGCGTCGGTGATCTGCGGATCGGCGACATCGTCGAGGTCGGTCACCCTTCCATCATGCCGGGCGGCGGGGTCGGCGCCACACCGAACAGTCCAGGCGGTAGCTTTTCGCCGTGGAGGTTGGGAACACAGTGGACGACGAACGTAGCGAAGGTTCCGCGGAGCTCGTCGGACGCGTCGTGGCCGACCGCTACCGCATCGGCGACGTCGTGTCGGCAGGCGCCAACACGCTGATCTGTTCTGCGGTCGTCATCGCCACCGATCGGCCCGTCACGTTCAAGATCGTGCAGCCGGAATTGGCCCACACCGAGGAGTTCCGGCGGGAGTTTCGCAGGCGCGCCGAGGTGGCCATGGTGCTCGGGCATCCGAACATCGCCGCTGTGCTCGACTTCGGCGACCTCGACTTCGATGGCGAATCGACCGTGTTCTGGGTGGTCGAGCACCTGGGAGGCGGGAGCCTGCGCGATCTGTTCGACCGGGGTCGGTTGCTCCAGCCGTCTCAGGCGCTCGTTGTCGGGCTCGAGGCGTGTCGGGCGCTCGATGCGGCGCATCAACGAGGCATCGTCCATACCGAACTCACCCCCTCGAAGCTGGTCTTCGGTGCCGATCGGCGGCTCCGGATCATCGACTTCGGCATCGCCGAGTTGCTCGGTCGCGCGGCGTGGTCCGAACCGGCCACCGTTGCCACCCATGTCGCCCGTTACGCCTCGCCCGAACAGGCGCTCGGTCTCGGCGTCGAGCCGAAGACCGACATCTATGCCCTGGCCCTGTGCCTGCTCGAAGCGGTCGAGGGTGCCGTGCCGTTCGCCGCCGAATCGACCGTCGCGACCCTCACGGCACGGGTCGGCAAACTCATGCCGGTCTCGGCTGATCTCGGTTCGTTGGCCGCGGTCATCGAGCGTGCCGGTCGTCCCGACGCCGACGATCGGTTCACCGCCGCCGAGCTCGGCCGGGCACTCGTCCAGGCTGCCGAGAACCTGCCGCGCCCCGAACCGATTCCGATCGTCGCAGCCACGATCTTCGATCCTGCCGAGATGCGTCAACCTTCCGATCCGACCGGCGGCGTGACCCGACCGGCCGAGTCGCCGGTACTCGACGCCATGATTGATGACGCCAGCCCCATTGCTGCCCCGCTCGGAGACATCGACGAGTCGCCCATCCCCGCTCACGAGGGTGACGGCCTGGTCATCCTGCCCGACGAATCGGTCGGTGACGACGATCAGGCAGCAGGTGATGCGCCCGCGCCGGTCGTACCCATCGCTCCGGCACCGGAACACGCGATCCCGACACCCGACCCCACCATCCCCATCCCCGCCACCGTCCCCGCCACCGTCCCCGCCACCGCTGCCGCCACCGTCCCCACGCCGGTCACCGAACAGATGCCGATCACGACTGCGGCTCCGACGTCGCTGAACAGCGCGCTCTACGACGAGGAACGTCCTCGCCGCCGGACCGGCGTGATGGCTGCGGTCGGTCTCCTGGTGCTGGCCGGGCTGGCAGCAGTCGCGTTCGCGGCGTTCTACCTCATGCGAACGAAGTCGTACGAAGTACCGGCGCTCTCGGGCGTCGACGAGGCGATTGCGCTCAACGAGATCTCCGGCAACGACTGGACGGTGTCGATCGAGCGCGAACGGAGCGACGACGAGCCTGATGTCGGCCAGGTCATCCGGACCTTCCCGCTGGCCGGTGCTGTGCTCGAAGAAGGAGCAGAGTTCACCCTGTTCGTGAGTGAGGGCCCGCTCTTTCGCGTGCTTCCCGATGTCGTTGGTCAGACCACCGAGGCGGCGACCGCAACGCTGGCTGACTTGGAGCTGCAGAGCTTCGTCGACGCAGAGGAATTCGACGAAGTTGCTGCGCCGGGTGTGGTGTTGTCGTGGAAAGTGCTCGGAGCCGAGGCCAGCGTCGCTGGCGACGAGGTCTTGCCGGGAACCAATATCGCACTCGCCGTGTCGAAAGGCCCGGCGCCGCGGGCGGTCCCCGAGGTGACGGGCCTCACCCTCGAAGACGCCCAGGCAACGGCGGCTGGCGTGCAGCTCAACGTCGTCGCAGGCGAAGATGCGTTCAGCGACGACGTCCCGGCCGGCATCATCATCAGTCAGGACACCGCAGCGGGTGTCGAACTGGCGCGTGACAGCACCTTCACGGTGATCCGCTCGAAGGGGCCCGACCTGATCGCGCTGCCGCCGCTCGAAGGGCTGACCTATACCGCAGCCCAGCAAGCCCTCCTCGACGCCGGGTTCACGATCGGCAGTCTGCTCGGCACCACCGAGGGGACGTTCCAGTCGATCAGCATCGTCGCTGAACCCGTGGGCGATCTCTACCGCCGCGGCACCTCGGTCGACCTGATCTTCCTGTAGGGCAACTTCTCGCCCGCTCCCGGCCGCTGCCGGCCGCTCCTGGGGCTGATCGTTCGCGGTTGCGCTGGACGGAACAGAGCGTCGGCACACCGTGGGCGAATCGTTGCGGTGCAACCCTGATCGCTAGGTTCAGTGCACTGCCTGCACCGGTTGGGCCCTGCGCGAGAGGATCTGCGATGACATCACTTGACGGGCGCGTGGTCATCATCACGGGTGCCGGTCGCGGCATCGGCCGGGAGCATGCCCTGTTCCTTGCCCGCGAGGGTGCTCGCTTGGTCATCAACGACCGTGGTGGCGCGAACGACGGAACGGGCGATGACGCCACGCCCGCCGAGGAGGTCGCCGCCGAGGTCCGTGCGCTCGGAGCCCAGGCCGTCTCCAACACCGACGACGTCGCCGACTGGAACGGCGCGAAGCAGATCGTCGACCAGGCGATCGAGGTGTTCGGCACCCTCGACGTGTTGGTGAACAACGCGGGCATTCTGCGCGACCGTTCGTTGGCCAACATGACCGAAGACGAGTTCGATTCCGTCGTGGCCGTGCACCTGAAGGGACATTTCGCACCGACCCGCCACGCCGCGGCGTACTGGCGCGACGAATTCAAGGCGGGCAGAGGCGCGCCGCGCAACCTCGTGCACACCTCCAGCACGTCGGGTCTGTTCGCCAACCCCGGCCAGACCAACTACGGCGCCGCGAAGTCGGGCATCGCCACCATGAGTCAGATCGCCGCCAAGGAACTCGGCCGGTATCAGGTCGTGAGCAACTGCATCGCACCTGGCGCCCGAACGCGGCTCACGCTTGCCACGCCCGGGCTGGAAGACATCATGTCTGCACCCGCGGCGGGATTCGACAACTGGGATCCGGCCAACGTCGCGCCGCTCGTCGCCTACCTGAGTGCACCGGACTGCCCGTTCTCGGGCGAGACGTTCTACATCAAGGGCGGTGTCGTCAAGCGGGTGAAGTCGTGGGAGATGGCCGACCGGATCGAAAAGGTCGGGGCCTGGACCGTCGACGAATTGCGTGAGGCGATGAGTTCCATGGCCACCCAGCCGCCCGTGTCCGCCGACATGGACTGACTGGGCTGAACCGCAGCGATGAGTTCCGGCCGCAGCAGGTGATGCCGGATCTCATCGCAAGTCGAGCATGGTGTGTTGCGATGAGTTCTGGCCGCAGCAGGTGCGGCTGGAACTCATCGCAGGTCAGGCGGTGATGGCCTTGATCTCGTCGGCGATCTTGTCGGTGAACTCGTTCGACGGGAGGGCGGTCTGCATCGCCATCATCTTCATCATGTCGCCCTGGACCTTGATCTTGCCGGCCATGAACGCCTGCATGGCGACGGTCTGGTCCTGCTCGACGAAGAGGGCCTGGGCGGTCGCGTAGTCGGTGGTGATCGTGGCATCGGGTGTGTCGAGCACCCCCAGTTCGAGTTGCAGACCACCTGAGGAGGTGTCGAAGTACGCATCGACCTGCCCGTCATGGAACGGGACATCGAGAATGGACAGGTTGATCTTGATGACGGTGGCGATCTCCGGCACCTCATCGGCGTACCGCTCGCGAATTCCTCGTGCGGCGTCCATCCACTCGGTGCTCAGAAAGGCATGCGTCATGGCGCCACGATACCGCTGAGCTGGCCCTCGATCGGACTCCTGAGTCCTGGCCGACGGGATCGTGAAACGACAGGACGAATGGCCCTTGGCAAAGGACCTCGAGCGATCGACACTGAAAGAAGTCGGACACAGCCGACGCAATCAATTCGAGAGGAGTCGACATGAGTAAGAAAGCAGCTGTACCAGCACCAGCACCAGCACATGCACCAGCAACGACGACGGCGGTCCCCGCCAAGGTCGAACCAAGCCTCGGCGACTGGTTCGAACGGTGGCCGGATCTGTTCGCTCGACGCTGGCCAGAGAGTCTGGCGGGCATCCCGTTCTTCGAGGAGAAGTTCCGGATGGAACAGTTCGTCGACGACGACGGCACGCTGGTCGTGCGCGGCGAACTTCCCGGCATGAACCCCGACGAAGATGTCACCATCACGGCGGGGGACGGGCGTCTGACCATTGCGGCCGTGCGCGAAAACCGCACGGAGGAATCGAAAGACGGCAAGTTCCGCAGCGAGTTCCACTACGGATCATTCCAACGGTCGATCACACTTCCGGCCGGGGCGCAGGCCGATGATGTCACGGCCACCTACACTGATGGGATTCTCGAAGTGCGCATTCCGGTCGACACCGCAGCCGACACCGTCAAGACCGTTCAGGTCACGCGGATGGCGAAGCCGGACCGCCCGTGACAACCTGGCGCCGACTGGTCGGGTGATCGCCGGTGTCCCCACGTGTCGGGTCGACGCGATCTCGGCGGGGGCGCCGAGTGGTCGACATTCTCACGGTTGCCGTGGGATGCGTCGTCGCTGCTGCCTGCGGCAGCGCGGCGACCGACCCGGCGTCGTCCGGCGCGTCCGGCACGATCGTGGCCGATGTCGCGCGCGTCGACCCCGACCCCGGTGCCGCATCGACCAGTGGCCGGGCGACGCGTGCCTTCGGCGCGGACCTGTACGCGGCGGTCAGCGACGAGCCGGGCAACCTCGCAATCTCTCCCTACTCGGTTGCGGCGGCGCTCTCGATGACCAGCATGGGTGCCGCCGGTGCGACAGCCGAGGAGATGGACGCCGTGCTGCACGTCGCCGATACCGCAGCGGCGGGCGGGTTCGGGTCGCTCGACGCTGCCCTGGCGATGCGGGCCGGGACGATCGACGTTCCGGGAGGCGAGCCGCTCGACGTGGAGTTGTCGTTTGGCAATGCACTGTGGCCCCAGCTCGGATTTCCGTTCGAGGCAGCGTTTCTCGAGAGCATGGCCAGGTACTTCGGAGCCGGCGTGCATCCTGTCGACTACGTCGACGATTCCGAAGGCGCGCGCCGGTCGATCAATGAGTGGGTCGCGGATACCACGCGGAGTCGGATTCCGGAGTTGATCGGCCCGGGCGTGTTGAGCGCGTCGACTCGGCTCGTCCTCACCAATGCGCTGTACTTGAACGCACCATGGGACCATCCCTTCGTCGAGGGCGCGACGGTCGGCGGGCCGTTTGGTCGCGCCGACGGTTCCACCGTCACGGCGGAATTCATGACGCTCCAGGAATCATTGAATCGTGCCGCAGGAGATGGATGGCAGTCGGTGGAGCTGCCGTACCTCGGTGGCGAGCTGGCGATGATCGTGCTCGTTCCTGATGCGGGTCGCTTCGATGAGGTCGAACAAGGACTCGATGCGGACTTCGTCGAGGCGGTCGGCGCAGCGGTGATCAGCGAACCCGTGGTACTTCGTCTGCCACGCTGGGAGTACCGCACGCAGGTGATGTTGAAGGAGCAGCTGAGCGAACTGGGCATGCCGATGGCGTTCACGCCTGCGGCCGACTTTTCGGCGATGTCGTCCGAGCCGCTGTTCGTCAGCGATGTGATCCATGAGGTGTTCATCTCGGTGGACGAAAAGGGAACCGAAGCCGCCGCCGCGACGGCCGTGGTGATGGCCGAGACGGCGGCTCCGGTCGAACCGTTCGAACTGACCGTAGATCGCCCGTTCATCTACTGGGTGGTCGACGTGGCGACCGATGCAGTGCTCCTCCTCGGCCGAGTGCTCGACCCGACCGCAGCGTGAGTTCGTCAGCGGCAGAGTGACTGTGTCAGCGGCAGAGTGACCGGGCAGGGGCAGACCAGCCACGACAAAGTGGTCAAAGTGCCCTGTCCAGCACGATCGGCCGGTCGCATCATCGAAGCGTGAGCAACGAATCGAGCACGTGGGTTGTCGGCATGGACGAGTCGGGGGGCGCCGAGCATGCGCTGCGCTGGTGCGTGAGTGTGATGCCGGGACGCGCGGAGCGATTGCACATCGTCAAGGCGTGGCAGATCCCGACGGCAGCGGGGGCCGAGTACGGCGTCCAGTTCACTGTCGACATGGCTCCGGAGACGGCGTACTCCGGTCTCGCCCAACTCGTCGCAGACCTCGCACCGGCCGGCATCACGGTCACGACCGACATCGTTCAGGCAGGTGCATCGTGGGCTCTCCTCGACGCCAGCGACGATGCCGATCTGCTCGTCCTCGGGAGCCGGGGTCTCGGCGGGTTCAAACGGCTGATGCTCGGCTCGGTCAGCCACCAGTGCGCCACGCATGCGCGGATCCCCGTCGCGGTGGTCCCCGACCGCACGGCCACCGAAGGGCTGCTTCGTCGCATCGTCGTGGGAATCGATGGTTCCCCGGCATCGGCCGCGTCCCTGAGCTGGGCCCTGCGGTTCGCGCCTGACGAGGCCGAGGTGGTTGCGGTCGGAGTCTGGAGCCCGTCGATGTCGATCGGCGACGCCGATGACCCGATTGCGCTCGAACAGGCCGCAGCTGCGTACGCCAGCATCGACTCGACAATCGATCAGGTGGAGTCGTCGTTCGACGTGCCGCGGCGTGTCGAACGGGTTCATCGGGTTGGCAAACCGGCCGCGAAGCTGCTCGACGCCGCAGAGGATGCCGATCTGCTCGTCGTCGGCGAGCGCGGCCGTGGAGCGTTCAGCGCCGCGGTGCTCGGGTCGGTGGCGACCAGTGTGTTGCATCATGCGAACTGCCCGGTGGTGGTGGTGCCGGCGCCTGAGGGTGCTGCTGCCGATGTCGATCGGAAGACCTCATGACTGTCGGGGCCGGGTTGCCGTCACGGCCGATTCGCTTCTTCTCCGAGATCGGTCTCGAGCAGGTTCCGCTCGTGGGAGGTAAGAGCGCATCGCTGGGCGAGCTGTATCGAGAGCTGACCGCACAGGGCCTCCGCATTCCCAACGGATTCGCCATCACCGCGCCGGCATTCCGGTACGCAATGGAGGCATCGGGAGCGCAGCGCGAGCTGCATCGGTTGCTCGATCCGCTGGACTCCTCCGACATCGCCGATCTCCAGACACGTGCGTCCGCCGCGCGCGAGATTGTCTACCAGGCCGGGCTCCCCGACGATCTCGTCGCCGAGATCGTGGCAGGGTATGCGGCGTTGCGATCGGAGTACGGCGATGACGTCACGCTCGCAGTTCGCTCGTCGGCGACCGCCGAAGACCTGCCCGAAGCGAGCTTTGCCGGGGCGCACGAAAGCTTTCTGAACGTGCAGGGCGAAGTTGCACTGCTCGAAGCAGTGCGGCGGTGCTATGCGAGCCTGTACACCGATCGGGGCATGCACTATCGGGCGGCCCACGGGTACGGCCAGTTCGACGTTGCCCAGTCGGTCACCGTGATGAAGATGGTCCGTTCCGATCTGGCGAGCAGTGGCGTGATCTTCACGCTCGACACCGAGTCGGGGTTTCGCGACGTGGTCTACATCACGGGTGCGTATGGCTTGGGCGAGAATATCGTGCAGGGCGCCGTTGATCCTGACGAGTTCTACGTGTTCAAGCCGACGTTGCGCCTCGGTCACGAGATGATCTTGCGGCGATCGCTCGGTGCGAAAGCACTGAGGATGGTCTACGGCACAGACGGAGCCGCCACGCACAACGAATCGGTCGATGCGGTCGAGGCGCGTCGGTTCTGTCTCACC
The DNA here is from genome assembly GCA_963820085.1 of Ilumatobacteraceae bacterium. Lineage (GTDB taxonomy): Bacteria > Actinomycetota > Acidimicrobiia > Acidimicrobiales > Ilumatobacteraceae > Ilumatobacter_A. Next base: position 359,082 of record CAWFYU010000006.1, read on the forward strand.
GACGCCGAGGTGATCGTGTTGGCCAAGGCGGCAATCGCGGTCGAGGACCATTACTCGGCCAAGGCGGGTGAACCCCGACCGATGGACATCGAGTGGGCCAAGGATGGCCTCGACGGCGAGTTGTACTTCGTCCAGGCCCGGCCCGAGACCGTGGCGTCCCAACAAGCGGTCAACGAACTCGAGATCTATCACCTCGATGAGTCCGTCGCGGCGGTGGTGACCGGCCATGCCGTGGGTTCGCGCATCGCCACCGGCCCGGCTCGGGTGGTGCGCACGCTCGACGATCTTCGTGGCGTCGAGCCCGGCGACGTGCTGGTCGCCGAGACGACGAATCCCGATTGGGAGCCGGTGCTGAAGAAGGCCGCCGCTGTCATCACCGACCGCGGCGGTCGCACCTGTCATGCGGCGATCGTGGCCCGGGAAGTCGGCATTCCGGCCGTGGTCGGCACCGGCAATGCCACCACGGTTTTGACGACCGGCGACCTCGTCACGGTGTCGTGCGCTCAAGGCGACGTGGGCAACGTGTTGCCGGGTGCGGTGCCGTTCACGATCGAGCGGATCGACGTCGGTGAGATCGCTCGCCCGCGCACGAAGATCCAGATCAACGTCGGGAGCCCCGCCATCGCGTTTACCGCGGCTGCGCTCCCCAACGACGGCGTCGGCCTTGCCCGGATGGAGTTCATCATCGCCGATCACATCCGAGCCCACCCGATGGCGCTGGTCCACCCTGAACGCGTCGAGGACGATGAGGAACGCCGCGCCATCGACGCGCTCGTCGCCAATTCGAGCAGTCCGATGGCCTACTTCGTCGAACGGCTCTCGGAGGGTATTGGAACGATCGCCGCGGCCTTCTTTCCCAAGCAGGTCGTCGTCCGTCTTTCGGACTTCAAGACGAATGAGTACGCCTCGTTGATCGGTGGCCGGTGGTTCGAGCCCGTCGAGGCCAATCCGATGCTCGGGTTTCGCGGCGCCGCGCGCTACGCGCATCCCGCGTATCGCGAAGGATTCGCGCTCGAATGTGCTGCTGTGCTGTGCGCCCGCAATGAGATGGGCCTCACCAACATCGTTCCGATGGTGCCGTTCTGTCGACGGGTCGACGAAGCGCGCACCGTGATCGACGAAATGGCGGCCAACGGTCTACGGCGAGGAGAGAACGGCCTCGAGATCTTCGTCATGTGCGAGATTCCGAACAACGTGATCTCCCTCGATGCGTTCGCCGAATTCTTCGATGGCTTCTCGATCGGATCAAACGATCTGACCCAGCTTGCCCTCGGCGTCGATCGCGACTCAGATCTGGTGGCTTTCGACTATGACGAATCCGAACCCGGCGTCATGGAGCTGTTTCGGCTGGCGATCGAGGGGTGCCGGCGGACCGGCCGGCATTCGGGATTCTGTGGTCAGGCGCCGTCCGACAAGCCCGAAATTGCGCGGTTCCTGGTCGAGCAGGGGATCGATGCGATCAGCCTGAATCCCGATGCAGTGATCGCCACGACGCTGAGCATCCTCGCCATCGAAGCCGAACTGCGCAGGTGAGATCTCACTTGCGCAGGGGTACGCCGTCGGGGTCCTATTCGGGCGCGTCGCGGACATCGGTCGTTGGTGATTCGACCGGACCGATCGGGTGCACCACGACCGGAGTGCGCAAACGATTTCCCAGGCCGCTTGACCGGTCGAGACACTCGATTACCGTCGCATCGCTGGTCTGATCGAAGCTTCGATAGAAGCGTCCGACAGCGCCGAACGGATCGGGAGCCGAGACGCAGATCAGCTCGTCGGCCACATCGGCAAGTCGGCTGGTCCAGTCTGCAGGGGCAACGGGAACGGCGAGAACGACCCGTCGCGCGCCCGCTGCGCGCACGACGCTGCAGGCGGCCCTCGCAGTCGAGCCGGTTGCGATGCCGTCGTCCACCACGACCACGACCCGGCCGAACAGCTCGACTCGGCTCCGTCCTGCTCGGTAGAGGTGCGCTCGTCGTTCCAACTCGACTCGTTCGCGCTGTTCGACGCGGGCGATCTCGTCGTCGGAGACGCTGGTCGCATGGATGACCTCGCGGTCGATGACGCGTACACCGTCTTCACCGATGGCACCCATCCCGACCTCGGGCTGACCTGGGAAACCAAGTTTGCGAACCACGATCACGTCGAGTTGGGCGTCGAGAAACTTCGCGACTTCGAGCGCCACCGGCACTCCCCCTCGCGGGAGTCCCACGACCACGACATCGTCCGCTCGGAGATGATCGAGGTGGCCTGCGAGTTGCTGACCGGCGTCGATGCGATCACGAAACATGTGGTTCTCCTGCTCCAGGTTGGTCGACCGGAAACCAGCGATGCAATGGTTGCGCCTCCTTCGTTGATGATGCGCCGGATCCGACCGCCGGCGGCAGGGTCGAAGTGCCCACGCGGTTCGGCTGTTCGGACCGGTGTCGATCAGGTGACCAAGGGCCCTGTCCCATCACCCGAACGACGTTGAAGATGACAGTGGACATGACGACATGGAACGTCGTGAACCGTTCGGACCCATCGAGAGGAGTCGACGTGAAAGCGCACACCGGTGACAAGCTCATGATTGCGGGACATCGAGTCGGTGAACCGCGGCGAGTCGGCCAGATCGTCGAAGTCAGAGGCGACGACGGGCAACCTCCCTACCGAGTCCGATGGGACGCCGACGGCCGAACGACGTTGTTGTTCCCGGGGCCCGACTGCTCGATCGAACCCCTGGCCCACCACTCCACTGGTGCCCATGCGACAGGGAGCGCACGATGAAAGTCAAGGACTTCACGTGGCGCAAGCCGGTCACGATCGACGGCGGCGCGACGATCGCCGCGGCCGCGGATCTGTTTGCCGATGCCGGCGTCGGTTCCCTGGTCGTCTTGGACGGCGAGCGACCCGTCGGCGTCGTGACCGATCGCGACCTCGTCACCCGCGGGCTGGCGAAGCGGATCGAGCCCGATGCCCGCATCGACTCGTTGATGTCGATGGGCGTCGTGGCCATCGACGCCGATGAAGACGTCGATGAGCTGTACGCGGTCTTCGCCCGCCACGCAATTCGTCGGATTCCGGTCGTCGATCACGCCCGAGTCGTCGGCATGGTCTCCCTCGACGACGCCCTCGTCGCGACGGCCGATCACCTGCAAGATCTGGTCGCCGTGCTCTCGGCCCAAATCTTGTACCCGACGAACCTGGACGAGTCGGCGCCGCCAGCGGTGATCGACTCGTCGGACGAACCACCCCGTTGAACCGAGGAAGGGAAGCGCTTCATGGTGACTGACTTCATCGAGCGTCGTGCCGAACTTCGCCACGGATATGGCGAACTCGGCAAGGTACTTCCCGATGTGATGAAGGGATTCGGTGATCTGCACCGTGCGGCAGTCGCCGAAGGTGCGCTGTCACGGACCACCAAGGAACTGATCGCCTTGGCGATCGGTATCGCGGCCCGTTGCGAGGGTTGCATTGCGCTCCACGTGAGCGCTGCCCTGCAGGCCGGCGCGACTCCCGAGCAGATCCACGAAGCAATCGGCGTGGCGGTGCTGATGGGTGGCGGCCCGGCTTCTACGTACGCCGCCGATGCGCTCGTTGCGCTCGATCAGTTCTCACCATGACCTGATCGTCGTTTTCGAGACGACTTCACCCGGTGCACTCCCGACGAGATGACCTTCGTCCCTTGTCGACCTGTGGAAATGAGGGGATTGATGACCAGTATGACCACGAAGATCCAGCAGTCGCTCTCCGCCTCGCCGCGCGCGTCGGTCTGGGACGTCTCACGGGTCGATCTCGGACTACCGATCGGGCCGTCGGGCGACATCAACATCGCTGATCTCGCGCTCGACCGCCACGTGCGCGCAGGGCACGGTGCCCGCACGGCGCTGCGATGGTTTGCGCGAGACGACGCCGAGGTCGACCACCCCGTCGACATCTCGTATTCGATGCTGCAACACCGAGTGAATCGATTTGCCGGTGCACTTCGCCGGCATGGATTCGAGCCAGGAAACGGTGTCGCCACGCTCGCCGGGAGAGTGCCGGAGCTGTACGTCGCGGCGCTCGGCACGATGAAAGCACAATGCGTCTACTCGCCCCTGTTCTCGGCGTTCGGTCCCGAACCGATCCGTCAGCGACTCGTCATCGGCAAGATCAAGGTGCTGGTCACCACGGCGCTGCTCTATCGACGCAAGGTGGCTGCGATCATCGACCAACTGCCCGACCTCGACCTCGTGTTGATCATCGGGGTCACCGAGGAGTCTCTGCCTCAGGCGGCACCCACCACCATCGGGCCGACGCCGACGGTCATGTCGTTCGGGGTGTTCATCGGCGAAGGGCATGACGCGTTCGAGCCGACGGCCACCGATCCGGATACCCCGGCGCTCCTGCACTTCACGAGCGGGACGACCGGGGCGCCCAAGGGCGCCGTTCATGTGCACGAGGCGGTCGTTGCCCACGCGGCCTCGGCCCGATCGGTGCTCGACCTGCGCCTCGACGACGTCTACTGGTGCACGGCGGATCCGGGCTGGGTGACCGGAACGTCCTACGGCATCATCGCCCCGCTCGTCGTCGGGGTGACGATGATCGTCGACGAAGCGGAGTTCGACGCGCAACGGTGGTACCGACTGCTGCGAACACAGGGCGTCAACGTCTTCTACACCGCACCCACGGCGATCCGAATGCTCGAACGGATCGGTGTCGACGATATCCCGGCTGCCTTCCCCGACCTCCGGCTGGTCGGCAGCGTGGGTGAACCCCTCGATGCCGAATCGGTGCGCTGGGCGGAGCGGGTGTTCGGTGTGGCAGTGCTCGACACGTGGTGGCAGACCGAGACCGGCGCCATCATGATCGCGAACCGGCTCGATGACGAGGTTCGGCCCGGATCGATGGGTCGCCCAGTGCCGGGGATCGAAGCAACGCTGCTCGAACGCGATGGGAACGGCAACCTGATCCTCGACGAGACCGGCGACGTCAAGGAGGTCGAGCAACCGGGCCAGACCGGCGAGATCGCGCTCCGCGTCGGCTGGCCGTCGATGTTCCGGGCCTACCTCGACCAGGAAGAGAAGTATCAGGCCTGTTTCGTCGGGAACGACCGGCAGTGGTACCGCTCTGGCGATCTCGCCCGCCGCGACGCCGACGGCTACTTCTGGTTCGTCGGTCGAGGTGACGACGTGATCAAGACGGCGGGCCACCTGATCGGACCATTCGAGGTGGAGGCGGTGATCGACGAACATCGCGCTGTTGCGGAATCGGGCGTGATCGGCGTGCCCGACGCCACGGCCGGATCGATCATCAAGGCCTTCGTCGTCTTGCACCGCGGGGAACAACCGACCGACGAACTCCGCAGCGACATCATCGCCCACTGTCGTCGGCGGCTCGGCGCTGCGGTATCGCCGCGAGCGATCGACTTCACCGATGTTCTGCCGCACACGCGCAGTGGCAAAATCATGCGCCGTGTGTTCGCGCGCGGGAACTCGGCGAGGACGAGGGCGACGTCTCGACGCTGGAAGACACCAGTCACGCAGTGAGTGACGACACGAACGAGGCGGTGGGATCGTGAAGAGCAGCTACCGGCTCGACGGCTTGTCGGCCGAGCGTGGCACGGAACTTCTGGACGACATGATCCGGGTGAGGGTGTTCGAGGAACGATGCGCCGAGCTGTACGCCGAGTCGAAGATCCGCGGGTTCCTGCACCTCTACATCGGCGAGGAGGCCGTTGCCGCCGGGGTGATGAGCTCGATCGGGCCTGACGACAATGTGCTGGCCACGTATCGGGAGCACGGCCATGCGCTGCTGCGCGGCGTGCCGGCTGAATCGATCATGGCCGAGATGTTCGGTCGTTCCACCGGTTGCTCGGGAGGGCGGGGCGGGTCGATGCATCTCTTCGATGCATCGACCCGCTTCTACGGGGGCAACGCCATCGTCGGCGGGCATCTTCCGCTTGCCGTCGGGCTGGCCCTCGCCGACCGGATGCGACGACGCGAAGCGGTGACGGTCTGCTTCTTCGGCGAGGGAGCGATGGCGGAAGGCGAGTTCCATGAAGCACTCAACCTGGCTGCTCTGTGGGAGCTGCCGGTGTTGTTCTGCTGCGAGAACAACCGCTACGCGATGGGGACTTCGCTCGAGACGAGTGAGTCACAGGTGGATCTCGCCGTGAAAGCTGCGGCGTATGCAATCCCGGCCTGGGTGGTCGATGGGATGAACGTCTTCGATGTCGCCCGGGCCACCCGTCGAGCGCTCACCTCGATCGGAGCCGGCGGCGGACCGGTGTTCATCGAGTTCCAGACCTATCGATTCCGCGCCCATTCCATGTTCGATCCCGACCTCTACCGCGAGACGGCAGAAGTCGACGAGTGGAAGCTGCGCGATCCGATCGCAACGCTCGGAGCCTGGATGATGGACGAAGAGCACACGTCGGCGGCATTCATCGATGAGCTCTGGGAGCGTGCCAGGAGCGAAACCGACCGCGCCGTCTCGGCCGCTGATGCCGGGCCGCTCGAATCGACCGACACATTGCTGCACCACGTGACCCGCCCACGCGACGTCGTTGGCGCTCCGCCCGCTGGAGCGGCCCGATGAGCACGACGGAACACGACCGGAGTGCTGCGGTGGACACCTCCGAATCGAGCGAGATCACCTACCGGGAAGCGATGCGGACGGCCATTCGTCAGGCGATGCTCGATGACGAGCGGGTCATCGTGCTCGGCGAGGACGTTGCCGATTACGGCGGTACCTACGCCGTCACCAAGGGGCTCCACGAGGAGTTCGGACGGGAGCGGGTGCGCAACACGCCGCTGTCGGAATCGGGATTCGTCGGTGCTGGCATCGGTGCTGCCCTGGGCGGGCTTCGCCCGATCGTCGAGATCATGACGGTGAACTTCAGCCTGCTCGCACTCGATCAGATCGTGAACACCGCCGCAACGCTGCTGCACATGTCGGGCGGTCAGTTGAACGTGCCGCTCGTGATCCGCATGACCACCGGTGCCGGTCGCCAGCTGGCGGCGCAGCATTCCCACAGCTTGGAATGCTGGTACGCCCACGTTCCGGGTCTGAAGGTGGTCGCGCCGGCGACGATCGACGATGCCCGGTGGATGCTTCCGACGGCGCTCGCCGATCCCAACCCGGTCATCATCTTCGAACACAACGCGCTCTACAACGAACGCGGCACGTTGCGCGTCGACGGAGGCCCGGTCGACCTCGAATCGGCCGCCGTTCGACGTCGCGGCGACGACATCACCCTGATCGCGTCGGCCGGCATGGTGCCCAAGACACTTGCTGCCGCCGCCGCTCTGGCCGACCGAGGAATCGACGCCGAGGTCATCGATCTGCGCTCGCTGCGGCCACTCGACGCACCGACGATCCGTGCGTCGGTCATGCGCACGCACCATGCCATGGTGATCGACGAAGGCTGGCGAACCGGCGGACTGAGTGCCGAGATCGCGGCCCTCGTCACCGAGGAATGCTTTTGGTCCCTCGACGCACCCGTCCGCCGTCTGGCGACGGCCGAGGTCCCCATTCCTTACGCGCAACATCTCGAGCGCCACGCCATCGCCCAGGTCGACGACATTGCCGCCGCCGCAGTTGCGCTGCTGGAGGTCGGGCGATGAACGCCGTCGAGACCGCGACGATCGACTACTGCATGCCGTCGTTGGGCGCCGACATGAACGAAGGGTCGATCATTGCGTGGTCGGTCGGGGTCGGCGATGCTGTCGAGCGCGGGCAGGTCGTGGCTCGGGTGGAAACCGAGAAGTCGGACATCGACATCGAGATCTGGCGTGAGGGCGTCGTCTCCGAGATCGTCGTCGGCCCGAACCGCATGGTGCCGGTTGGGACCGTGCTCATGCGGCTGCGTTCGGCGGACCGAGCCGCAGTCGATGGCATCGAGCCCCCCGTTCTGTCGGCTGCCGAGCCGACGATGACCGAGCCGACGATGACCGAGCCGATGATGAGCGAACCGAGAATCACGCCGGCGGGTCGCACCCCGGTCACGGCAACGCGATCAACGGTGTGGGCGTCGCCGCTCGCGCGTCGCCTCGCAGGCGAGCGCGGGATCGCCTTGGATTCGGTCATCGGATCGGGGCCTGATGGTGCTGTGCGTCAACGCGATCTGTCCGAGGCCGCGCCCGACTCGACGAAAGCTGCGCCGGAACCGCAGCGATCGAGAACAGATCGGATGCGAACGGCCATCGCTGCTCGGATGGAGCGATCGAGTCGGGAGATCCCGCACTATCGACTCCAGCAGATGGTCGACCTCGATCCGCTCCTGCTTCATCTCTCGTCGATCAACGCTGATCGGCCGGTCAAGGATCGCATCGTTCCGGCCGCCGCGTTCGTTCGTGCCGTTGCGATCGCCGCATCGAAGCACGGCGAACTCAACGGAACGTGGGTCGATGACCAATTCAGCCCCGGCCGCGAAGTCAATGTGGCCGTGGCCATCTCGCTTCGATCGGGTGGCTTGGTCACCCCCATTGTGCGACTTGCCGACCAGCGCAACCTCGACGACATCATGGGTCAGATCAAGGACTTCACCGCGGCGGCGCGGGCAGGGGGGACGTTGCGGTCGGAATGGACGGGCAGCGACAGCACGATCACCGTGACCAACCTCGGCGAGCGCGGCGCCGACCTGGTCCACGGCTTGATCTCACCGCCCGAAGTCGCCCTGGTCGGTTTCGGACGGATCCTCGAACGCCCGTGGGTGATCGATGGCTCGGTGGTGCCGCGCCACATCGTCACGGTCACCCTCGGCGCCGACCACCGCGCCACCGACGGCGCAGTCGGCAGTCGCTTTCTTGCCACGCTCGCCCACGCACTGGAGAAACCGGAGCAGCTATGAACGACTCGAACGACCATCCTCGACTCCAAGTGCACGAGATTCGGAACGCGATCATGACGGCCATCGTTGCGGTCGCTCCCGATGTCGCCGACGAACTCCCCGACCTCGATTCCGACGTCGACCTCTTCGAGGAATTCGGTCTCGATTCCTTGGACCGCCTCAACATCATGTCGGCGCTGGCCACGGCGACGGGCGTCGAGATCCCGGAAGACCAGTACGGGCGGTTGACCACGATCGATCAACTCACCGGTGCGCTGTCGTGATGTGCTTCGCGGAACCCGGTCGCGTCAGCTCGGTCGACGGATCGATCGCCCGCGTCGTGACCGGTGACGGGATCTGTGATGCTTCGCTCCGGCTCGTCGAGGCCGAAGGAAACGTGGTCGGCGTCGGCGATTGGGTACTCATCGCGCTCGGCCTCGTCGTCGGAGTGGTCGACGAGGAGGAAGGCATCGCCAGATTCGACGAGATGCAGCTCGCCCGGCGCGGGGCGGCCGACCGATGAGCATCGCCGTCGAGCCCGCCATCGAGATGCCCCGTGCGCTGCGGTGGCCACAAGCCGGTCCGGGCCTGGCGTTGCTTGCGGCGATTGTGTCGGGAGTCTCGGTGTTCGTCAACGGTGAAGCCGTCGGACGCTTCGCGTCTCCCACCGTCTACACGACCGGGAAGAACTTCATCTCCGGAGTGTTGCTCGTCGCAGTGGCGATTGGTGTCCATCGCAGCCAGTCCATCGATCAGATCGAGCATGCACGGTGGACTCGGGCGGACATCGTCCGGCTGGTCTTCGTGGCCGTCTTCGGAGGAGCGGTTCCCTTCGTCTTGTTCTTCGAGGGGCTGGCGCGGGCCACGTCGAGCGACGCTGCGTTCATCCACAAGACGCTCGTTGTCTGGGTTGCCGTGCTGGCAGTGGCGTTCTTGCACGAACGTCTCACCGCTCTGCATGTCGGCGCCATCGCATTGCTCGTCATCGGCCACGTCGTGCTCGCCGACGGCATCGGGTCACTTCGACCAGGCCTCGGCGAAATGCTCATCTTCGCCGCCACGCTGTGTTGGGCCGTCGAGTTGATCGTGATCAAGCAGCTCGTCGCGACCGTTCCATCTACCACGATCGGCACAGTTCGCATCGGCGGCGGAGCCGTCGTCCTCATCGGCTGGCTCGGTGTCACCGGACGGCTGGGTGATCTGCTTGCGCTCTCGATGTCCCAATGGGCCTGGCTCGTGGTGACCGGCGCGATGCTATCCGGGTTCGTGACGCTGTGGTTCGCTGCCGTCGCGCGCACCTCGGTGATCGACGTGGCCGCCGTGCTGGTGCTGGGGGCGGTGGTCACCGGCCTTCTCGACGTCGGTCTCGCACACCAACCTGCGGCGCCCGGACTGCAGGGCTGGCTCCTCATCGCCGTCGGCGTCGGCCTCATCGCAGTTCGGAGCGTCGCCGACGATCGTCGGCCCGCGCTCGGTGGTGGGTGATGAACGATGTGGCGGGGGTGCAACGTTTCGCGCGCGCTATGCCGCGCCGCCCAATCGGCACGGGTATTGCGGCCCCGGTGACTTCGTCGGGTTGAGTGACGCGGCCGTCCAAGCCCGCTCCGGAGATGACCTCGCGATCAGTGAGCTCAGACACAGCGCGCACGAGTTCATCGGGGCGTATCCGTACCTCGAGTTGCTCGCCGGAGTGGCCGAGGTGCAGGACCCACTTGGCGACGAGGCCGTCGAGGCGTATTGGATCGGCAACCCGGTGCTGTCACGCGTGCCCACGGGACGGTTCGGTTGGTCGCTGTACGAAAGGTTCCGCCGCCGCAGCGGCCAAGGGTGGCCGCACCTCGAACTCGCCGTCCCGGGCGCACTCTGCAATCACGCCTTTCACGTCCTTGTCGCCTCGCCGTGGGTCGGACTCATGCGCAACGGTGTCGTGGATGAACCGCTGGCGATCGTCGACGACTGTCGAGTGAGCTGGGGGAGCATCCGATCGATCGATCCGACCGGCGGGGTGGTCGTCGCGCGGACCCCGGTGATCTGGAGTGACGGTCGACTCGTACCGGGTGGTGTCGAGGACGTTCCTGCGCAGTGCTCGCTGCCGGTCGAGATCGGAGATGTCGTCTCGCTGCACTGGGGCCACGTGTGCGATGTACTGACCGCGACCCAGCTCGCCTGGCTGCGGTACGTCACCCGGACGCAACTCGCGGTCGCCGCCGCAGTGGGGCGGCCGTCTTGATGGGTCGTACTGATGGTCGCCGCAGCTGTTGACCAACGCCTCTGTTCGTGCGGCGCCGGAGTCGGCATGCTCGATGGTGTGAGCGACTCGACCCGACGGCTCGTGAGTGACGCGACAATTCTGTCGTATCTTGCCGACACGCTCGATGAGCGCGGATATGACGTCTACGTCCCGGCAGTGCGCGATGGCACCGTCGTCGCCAGGCGGTGGGTGACAGGTGACGAACTCCCGATCGGGTACGAGACCGAACAATCGGCGGGGTCCTACCGACTCGTCCCGACGTCGAGTCGGTCGCGTTTCGGTTGGGCCGTCGGACCGCAGCCGTGGAAGCCCCTGCTCCATCCGCCGGCGGTCACCACGATGTCGATGACGCAGACCGGGGCGGGCCAGCCCGTTTCCGTTCGGGTCGCTTCGCGACCGAGCCGACCGTTGGCGCTGATTGGCCTACGACCCTGCGATCTTGCCGCGATCGACAAGCTGGATCGAGTGCTGATCGAGGCTCCGCCGACTGCCGAGCCCACCTACGTCGCCCGCCGCGGCGATGCCCTGCTCGTCGTCGTGAACTGCGGCGTACCGGCATCGACGTGCTTCTGTACGTCGATGGGTACCGGGCCGCACGTCGGCGGGCGGAGCACCAGCCACGACATCGAAGTGACCGAACTGGTGGCCGTCGATGCGCAGGGCGAGCCGTCCTATCTCGTCAGCGCGATCAGTGTCCGGGGGGAGACGGTGCTCGACGCGGTCGCTGACCGCGTCGAGCATCTCCCGGTTGGCGACGGCGACATCGAGGCCGAGCGCACGAACGAGACTGCGGCTCGACACGCGATCGAGCGACGTCTCGATGCCGGTCGGGCGGCGTCGACGCTGAGGGGAGCGCACGACAGCAGGCGCTGGGCTGAGGTCGCCGAGCTGTGCCTGGCCTGCGGGAACTGCACCGCGGTGTGTCCGACGTGCTTTTGCACGGCAATCAGCGATGTCGGCGACCTCGATGGCACACATGTCGACCGGCGACGGGAGTGGGAGTCGTGCTTCAGCCTGGAGTTCAGTCGGCTCGGATCGGGATCGGTGCGATCGTCGGTCGCAGCGCGGTACCGGCAGTGGATGACCCACAAGCTGGGGACGTGGCACGACCAGTTCGGTGAGTCGGGCTGTGTCGGTTGTGGCCGGTGCACCACCTGGTGCCCGGCCGACATCGACTTCGTCGACGTCGTAACGGCGTTCGTCGACGACTCGGAGAGGGCGCTGAGATGACCGCGGGCGGGGAGGCGGTCAAGAGCGGAGTGGACGGCGGGGTCGGGGTGCGGGGTCGCGATCGGGGTCGCCCAAGGTCAACCCGTACCGGACGTTCCCGTCGCCTATCGGATCGTGGGGCGCTTCGAGGACGCCGCCGACATCGTGACGCTTCGAGTGCAGCCCGTGCGCGGCGATCTTCCGCCGTTCCGACCGGCGCAGTTCTCGATGATCGGGGTCGTCGGCTTCGGCGAGGTGCCGATCTCGATCACCTCGCGCGGCGATGACCGAAGTGCTCACGCCTACACGATCCGGCGTAGCGGTGCGGTCACGAACGCGCTGTGGGAGCGGTCGACGGGGGACATCATCACCGTGCGTGGACCGTTCGGTCGACCATGGGACCTGGATCGAGCCGTTGGCCGTCATGCAGTCTTCGTCGCCGGAGGCATCGGCATCGCGCCGCTGCGCGCAGCGATCGACGAGCTGGCGTTCCACCGTTCGCCGCGTCAACGGATCACCGTGCTCGCAGGAGCGGGCACACCGACCCAGCACCTGTACGAACCGTGGATGCTGAGGCTGCTCCACGAAGGTGTCGACGTGCGTCGCGCCGTCGACGGCGTCGGCGGATACTTCGGCTGGTCCGGTCACGTCGGGCTGGTGACCGACCTGATTCCCGAGGTGATCGGAGAAGCCGCCGTGCCGGGCTCTGTAGCGGCGTACGTCTGCGGCCCTGATCGGATGATGACGGCGACGGTCGAGGCGTTGGAGAGCGTCGGCGTTCAGCGCGTCGGACGTCGAACTGACCCTCGAACGGAATATGCAGTGCGCCAACGGCTGGTGCGGCCATTGCCAGCTCGGACCATTGCTGGTCTGTCGAGATGGTCCGGTGGTCCGAGCGGCCGATCTCGGGGACCTCCTGGTGAGGGCAGAGTTGTGACGCGTCCGGTCGTGCTCGCGCATCAGACGCGGACGCCGACGCTGGCCGTCTGGAAGTTCGCGTCATGTGACGGCTGCCAGCTGTCGCTGCTCGACTGTGAGGACGAGCTGCTCGCCGTGACCGGCCGCCTGCAAATCGCCTCGTTCCCTGAAGCGTCGAGCGCAGTGGTCGACGGCCCGTACGACCTGTCACTGGTCGAAGGCTCGATCACGACCCCGGACGACCTCGATCGGATCCGTCAGATCCGCAACCAGTCGTCTGCGTTGGTCACCATCGGCGCCTGCGCGACGTCAGGCGGGATCCAGGCCTTGCGCAACGGTGCCGACATCGAAGAGTTCATCGCCGTCGTTTATGCGCACCCGGAGTACATCTCGACCCTGTCGATGTCGACGGCGATCGCCGATCATGTCGAGGTCGACTTCGAACTCCGCGGGTGCCCGATCGATCGCCGCCAGCTGATCGAGGTGATCACCGCCTACCTGACCGGGCGTCCGCCGCGCATCGCCAGTACCAGTGTGTGCGGCGAGTGCAAGGCGCGCGGTGCGTCGTGCGTGATGGTGGTCGACGGCACGCCGTGTCTCGGCCCGGTGACTCACGCCGGCTGCGGTGCGCTGTGCCCAGCGTTCCGGCGCGGCTGCTACGGATGCTTCGGCCCCGCCGAGACCGCCGAGACGCAGACGCTCGACCGCCAATTCGTTCGACTCGGGCTCGATGCGGGCGAACGTGAGCGGCTCTGGCGAGGTTTCAGCGGCTGGTCGCCGCCGTTCCGGGCGGCAGCCGAGGAGGTATCGAACGCTGCGGCGGCGCCCCCGATGCGAGTGATCGAGGAGCCGATCTGATGACCCACAAGAACGTCGACTTCCGCGTGCCGACCCTCACCCGAGTCGAGGGTGAGGGTGCGCTCCACGTGACGGTGGCGAACGATGTCGTCACGGATCTGCGGCTCGAGATCTACGAGCCGCCCCGCTTCTTCGAGGCGTTCTTACACGGGCCGCGGATTCGGAGAGCCGGTCGACATCACGGCGCGCATCTGCGGGATCTGCCCGGTTGCGTACCAGATGACGGCCGCTCAAGCATTGGAACAGATCGCGGGAGTCACGGTGGAGGGTCAGTTGCGCGACCTGCGCCGGCTGCTCTATGCGGGCGAGTGGATCGAAAGTCATGTGTTGCACATCGGGTTCCTGCACGCCCCTGATTTTCTCGGCGCCGATTCGGGCCTCGAACTCGCCGCACGCAACCCTGACCTCATTCGTCAGGTGTTGCGGCTGAAGAAGGTCGGCAACGACATGATGGAGATCGTCGGCGGGCGTCCGATCCATCCGGTCAATGTCCGGGTTGGCGGGTTCTATCGTGCGCCTGATCGTGACGCCATCGCCAAGCTGGTCGAGCCGCTGGCGTGGGCGCACGATGCGGCCGTCGATCTGGTGCGCTGGGTCAACGGTTTCGCGTTTCCCGACCTTCGGGTCGATCACGAGTTGGTGTCGCTACGGCATCCCACCGAGTACGCCGTGCTCGACGGTCGGATCGTGTCAGATCGCGGGCTCGACATCGACGTGCGCGACTTCGACACCGAATTCAGTGAGGAGCATGTCGAGCATTCGACGGCGCTCCACGGACGTCGACGATCGGGTGAGGTCTACCTCACCGGCCCGCTTGCCCGTTGGGCGAACAACCGCGACCGGGTACCTGCGGAGGTCGATGCGCTCGCTCAAGAACTCGATGTTCCCGACGTCGAACGGAATCCGTTCCGGAGCATCATCGTCCGTAGCCTCGAAGTGCTGATCGCCGTCATCGAGGCGCAACAGATCGTTGCTCGATACGTCGAACCGGAGCTGTCGTCGATGGCAGTGACGCCGATCGCCGGCGTCGGGTGGGGAGCATCGGAGGCGCCCCGTGGCGTGCTCGTCCACCGGTACGAGACCGACGCCGACGGCCGCATCGTCGATGCCCGCATCGTGCCCCCGACTGCGCAGAATCAGCCGGCCATCGAATCCGACGTGCGGCGCGTCGTCGAGGATCACCTGCGTCGCTTTCCGGGCGAAGGAACGCCTGATTCCGACCATGAGCTGCAGCACCGGTGCGAAACCGCGGTTCGGAATCACGACCCGTGCATCTCCTGTGCCACCCACTTCCTGACCGTCGACATCGAGCGAACGACTGCTGACCGAGTGCGATGCCGAGCCGGGAGGCGCTCGTGAGTGACGGAACGGCCCGCGTCGGGCGTCTCGTCGTCATCGGCGTCGGCCACCGCGATCGTGGTGACGACGGCATCGGGCCGGCTGTCGTCGACGAGTTGAGTCATCGTGGAGCGGGCCTCACGACCATCGTGCGCGAAGGCGACCTTGCGGTGCTGCCCCTGCTGTGGGAGGCCGACGACGACGTCGTGATCGTCGATGCGACCATCAGCAGCGGTCAGGTCGGGGTGCTCCACGAAGTTCACGAGGACGATCTGGTCGCTGGCATCGGCTGGTCGACGCACGGCATGAATGTGTCCGATGCCATCCAGTTGGCCCGTCGGCTCAAGTGTCTGCCGGCTCGTCTGCGCATCTTCGGTATCACCGGCAAGTGCTTTGGCCACGAACCGATGTCAGCAGAGCTACACCACCGGGTGCACGATCTCGCCGGCGAGTTGCTCACGATGCTCGAGATCGACACCGACGGAAGTGCCGAACGCCGCTCCGATTCGCCCCACCCGGTTCCGCTCTGACCGTCAACCCGATCGGCGGGTCGGGTCACGATGCCGGGCTGTTGACCGCGTCCGCGACCAGCTGAGCGAAGTACTCCTGCCCGTCGGTTCGGAGGTGGATATCGTCCGTGTAGAAGCACTCACCTGGACAGTCCGCAGCGAGTGTTGCCCAATCAAGGACCTCGACGTTGGGAGAGCGCCAGGGGAGGGCCCTGATCTCCTCGTTGCTGTTGCCCGTGACGTGATTCGGCTTGATCGTGAGCATGATGACCCGCTGAACCCCGGAGAGTTCGGTCATCAGCTGGTCGAGGTCGGTCTCAGAGATGGGACCGTTCGTCCCGGCGCTGATGACGACGACGGCCGGAGTTTGGTTCCGACGGTTCATGTCCCGCACGACATCGGTGACATCGTCGATACTCCGAGCCTCGGCTGCATCGACGAGGAACCCTCGATCGTCGAGTTGGCTGGCGGCGCCGAGCATGACCTGGTCGCCGATGGCGATGGCAACAGGAATCGTCATCGGTTCGGTCCCGACGCTGGCGGTGGTCTCGACCGGGTCCGCGTTCGACGTGGTTGGCTCGTTCGAGGGGGTTGGCTCGTTCGTGATGTCCGGAGCAATGGCTGCTTCACCACGTACTTGAACGTTCAACACGCCGGGAAGTTCTTCGAGCGCGTCACCGATCGAGCGCAGGTCGCGTGCGGTGGTGTTCGGAAGAGCGACGACTTCGAACCCCGTCGGAATGTTTTGCTCGTTCAACAGCGCAAGGGTGTCAGGGTCATCTGCGAGTATCCGGGCTGCGTTTTCGACTGACGCTGCCACATCGACGTAGCGAACCTGGGTAGTGTCGATGAATTGCCCGAGCTGGAGCAGCGTGCTGCGGACGAGTTCGATTTGGTCGTCGCTCGCCTCCGGCTTGATGTACACCAACATGTCGATACACGCCTTCCACGGCGAGCCGATGACCGCTTCGGGTTCGGCGCAGGCAGCAGCACCAGACGTCGCTGGTCGAGTATCTGTCGGTTGCGGTGCGTCCGATTGCATGGGAGCGGTCTCTGGTCGTGTGCCGATGGCGGCAAGCCCCGCAACGACGAGCAGGGTCACTGTCGTACCGATTAGGGCACGGGACCGGGGACGCGACGAACTCATCGGCGGCTGATCCAGTCGGCTCACGCCATCACCGGGTGGATGTCGATCGGTCGTGACATCGACGGATGCTTCGTCGACGAGACGGCCGGGCGGGTGCAGCTCGAAGCCGCTGGAGCGTTCGACCCAGTCGAAGTAGGCGCTGATTTGGCCTTCAATGTCAATCGGCATAGTCGTTGACCTCCAGTGCTTGTTGCAGATGGGCAAGACCCCGGGCGAGGTGGGTGCGGACCGACGATGGGCTGATGTCGAGCAGTTCGGCGATCTCGGTTTGCCCCCATCCGTAGGCGTGCACCATCACGACGCACACGCGTTGTGAGTCGGTGAGCGCGATGAGGGCGGGAATGAGCCGCGGTTCGAAGTCGGCGACAACAGTCGGCGGGGGAGTGGGGAGCATCGGCGCCGCACGTCGAGCCCGCCGTGCTGCCGTCTGGCCGACTCGATAGAGGTAGCCGGACGGGTTGCCCATCGCAGCGAGACGGTGCCAATGCTCCCACCCGTATGCCAGCGCCTCCGCTGCAGCGTCGACGCCGCACTCGGGTCCGTACGCGGCGATGAGTCCGGCCCGCAGCCGAGGTCCGTGCGCAGCGACGAAGTCTTCGAAGGTCACAACAACAGAGAGCATCTCACCGCGCCGATTCGTGACGCGTTGTGGGTCGCCGGTTTCAGGTGGTGCGGAAGTCGATGATGGTGACGAGTGCGTCGGGTGGTGGCGGTGCGCAGTGTCCGGTTTGGGTGGCGGGGACGTTGCGGGTGAATTCGGCCCAGGTCATGGTGCGTCGTTCGTGTGCAAGCATCGACGTTGGGTGACAAGAACGTTCGGCCTCGCGGTCAGGTTCGGCGATCGCGTCGGATTGCGCCGTGAGCTCAGTTCCGGGCAGCGAGTTCGGTTCGACCCGGTCGGGTTCGGTGTTGTCGCGATCGCGTTCGGCCCGACCGGGTTCGGGTTCGGGTTCGGCCCAGGGTGGGTCGTGGGCGCCGAGGGGTTTGATGACGGTGCCGTCGGGTGTGATGAGGTGGATGCGTCCGAGCTGTCGCGTTTCCCGCGGAGTCGTTGGCGGTGTTTCCAGCGGTCATGAGTCCCGCAGAGGGGGAGGGCGTTGGCTTGGTTGGTGTCGCCACCGTCTGCTGACCATTCGTTGATGTGGTCGATGTCGCAGAATTGGGCGGGCACGTCGCAGCCCCGGTAGCCGCAGTGCACCGTCAGGAGTTGTGCTGCGTGGCGGGCTTTGCCGGTGAACAGGCGTTGGGTGCGCCCGAGGTTGATGACGACGTCGTGGGCGTCGACGATGACCCGGCGGACGCTGCCGCGGATCATGGCCTTCAACGCCTCGTCCGGGTGGATCGCGACACCGGTCGATGTCGCACATCGCCGTCGGGACGGATCGGCTGGTCCAGTCGCATCAGCGTCGTCGACATCGAGGTCGAGGAGTCCGTGGCGGGCGAGGGTGTCGAGGGCGGTGGTGGAGTCGATGATGATGTTGACCAGCGGTTCGGGCCGTGCCCCACCAACACGGGTGGTGATGTAGTGGATGAAGATCTCGTACATGGCGTCGAACCCGCGATGCTCGGCACTGCGCGGCAGTGGCTGAGCGAGTGCGTCGTCGCCGTGCAGGTCGCGGCGGGTCGCGCAGTCGCGTTGGAACTCGGCTTGGCAGGCGAGGTCGAAGACCTGTTTCATTTCGACCGCGCGGATCGGGTCACCACCTGAGGCGTGCACGTTGACGGTGCCTCCAGTCACGTTGACCGACGCGGTGCGATGATCCTCATGGAATGCCTGGTCGTTGAATGACCCGTCGGGGTCAGCCATCGCCTTGAAGTGGGCGACCGCGACGGCGAAGTCGGTGTAGTCGAGTTGCTCCGCCTGCTCACACAGCAACGGTGCGAACTCACCGAACCGTTCCCCCGCCACCGGGTGTCGAGCAACGTCGGCGAGCAGGTCGAGTTGACCGACACCGATCCGGCTGGCACCCAACAGGTCACCGATCTCGTGGGTGCAGGTTGCAGAGTCGTGCCGCGACCGCGAATGCTTGCGGGCTTCGGCGGGCGAGCAGTTCAGCCGGCTTTTCAGGTAGCCGTTGGTCGAGTGGTGACCGGCGTCGTGGAACAGTTGCCGCGCGTCGACGATCGCGGTGATCGCGGTGATGTCCAGATCGGCGGCATCGCGGCGGGCTTTCGCGGCGGCGAGGGCGGTGTCGAGTTCGTCGATCGATCGACCCGGTGAGGTCGTCGATCAGGGCTGCGAACATGTGTCCGATTGTACTGCTCGAACGATGGCCTGTCTACCCGCTGAGCTGGGGTGATACACCCGTCTCGGCCGATGCCAGCACGCGCCGATCAGAGCGCGATCGACGCGCGTGTGCGGCGCGATCGAGGCTCGAACGGGAGGCGACGGCCCACCCCGAACAGCTCCGTCCAGACGACTCGTCACCACCGATTCAGCGCCATCTACGGCCACAACTTTCTTCAAGAAAATCCCAGCACCCGCCACTTCCACCGCTGCGATGAGTTCCGGCGTGACCCCCTGCGCCCCAGACTCATCGCGACGTGCAGCTACGCGAGATCGTCGAACGGCGGCGGGTAGGTGACGCGGCCGACCATCGATGCGTCGTTGCGATCGAACCCGCTGAGTCGGAGCAGTTGGGCCGCCTCGGTCGGCGCCCACGTGGGAAGCGGAAGCGACACGCCGTAGGTCGACGCCGGCTCGAACCCGTGCCGGCCGTAGTAGCCGGGAGAGCCCTCGAGGACGATGAACGGCTCCCCGCTTTGGTCGGCCCGGGCGGCGACGGCCCGGACCAGCGCGGTCCCGACTCCCCGACGCTGCGCCGCTGGGTCGACGGCGAGCGGGGAGAGGAGCGCAACCGGTCGAACCCCGACCTCGTGGTGCAGGTCAGCGGTGCTGATCATCACATGGCCCACGATCTCGCCGTCGATCATCGCAACCAGTGCGAGTTCTGGCAGAAAGCCGGGCGAGGCTCGGATCCGGTCGACGAGGTCCGCCTCGACACTCCGACCGAACGCAGCAGTGACCACCCGCCGCACGCCGTCAGCATCCTCCGGCGTTTCGGTGCGAATCAGCGCGGGTTCGAAGTCGTCGATCACATGAGAGTCAGGCATCCGGCGCAGTCTCCATGAACGACCACGAGGTAGGCAAGTGAGTTGCAGCCATCACGAAGTGGTCGAACTCGATCTCGTGAGGGGCCGCCGAACTGGTGAACGCGGCGATGTGGTCGCTCAGACGGACGATCAGCAGAGGCGATCAGCCGAGCATGACGGCCCGGGTGGTGACCGATGCGAGGAACGCCATGTCGAGCTCGAAACCGAGACCGGGAATCTGCGGGACGGTGACGTGCCCGTCGTCGACGGTGATCGGATCGGTCACGATGTCGTGAGCGTAGAACCGGGTCGAGGCGCTGATGTCGCCGGGCAGGGTGAACCCCGGCAAGGCAGCGAGTGCGGCATTCGCTGCTCGGCCGATACCCGTCTCGACCATGCCCCCACACCAGACCGGAATGTTCTTGGCCACGCACAGGTCGTGGATGCGCACCGCTTCGAGGTACCCGCCGACGCGTCCCGGCTTGATGTTCGCGATCTCACACGCACCCAACTCGATGGCGTCGGCCGTACCGCGCACGGACACGAGCGATTCGTCGAGGCAGATCGGCGTCTCGACCTCGGCGGCGAGTCGCGCGTGACCCAGAATGTCGTCCTCGGGCAGCGGTTGTTCGATGAGGAGTAGGTCGAACTGATCGAGTTGGCGCAGGTGTGACCCGTCGGTGCGGCGATAGGCCGTGTTGGCGTCGACCTGGAGCGGCTTGTCGGGGCCGATCAACTCGCGGACCGCAGCAACGTGTTCGATGTCGGATCCAGGCTCGATCTTCAGCTTGATCCGGACATAGCCGTCGTCCACGTACCCCTGCACTGCACTGAGCAAGTCATCGACTTCGTCGTGAATGCCGACGCTGACGCCACTGGGGATGCGCGTGGTAGTGGCGCCGAGGAACGTGGCGAACGGCGTGCCCGTGAGCCGCAACTGGGCATCGAGTACGGCCATCTCGAGGGCGGCCTTGGCCATCGGGTGTCCATGGATCTTCGCGAGCGCCGGTGCCACACCGCCAGCATCGAGTCGTCCTGCTCGGCGCAACGCTGGCACCAGATGCCGTTCGGTGACCAACTGCGCGCCGTCGACGAACTCGGGGGAGTAGCCGGGATCGGCGAGTGCAACGCACTCGCCCCAACCTTGCGCAGTGGTTCCCGACTCGTCAGTCAACTCGACGCGCACCAACATGATGTCGCGATCGCGTTCGGTCCCGAAACTCGTCCGGAACGGACTGACGAGGGGCATCGCGATACGACGCAATTCGATGGCACCGAGTTCGTACGTGCTCATGCGCCCACCACGTACTCGCCGTCAC
This sequence comes from Ilumatobacteraceae bacterium, assembly GCA_963820085.1. Taxonomy (GTDB): domain Bacteria; phylum Actinomycetota; class Acidimicrobiia; order Acidimicrobiales; family Ilumatobacteraceae; genus Ilumatobacter_A. Next base: position 380,512 of record CAWFYU010000006.1, read on the forward strand.
GGGTGAATCCGACGATCCGTCGTCCGTCGGCCAGCACGCTCATCAGCGCCTCCCGATTCTCGGCTCGCCACCGCGCAACGGCGGCAGGATCGGTGCGGCGGAGCGACACGATGTCAGCAGGCGTGGGGATCAAGGCGGCCACCTCCACGTTCGTGCCATCGCGGATACGAGCGGGGAGCGGGAGCGCCGTCGACCAGGCCATCAAGAGACGATCGGACACGTCTCCAGCGTTGATTGCATCGGTCATCGTGCCGTAGAAGTCGGGCAGGTACTCATGCACGGCGGCCCCGAGAATCGAGATGTTGAACCACGCATTGCGTCGCACGAGGGGGTCGAAGGTCCACACGATCCACTCGATCTCCCGTTCGAGCGCCCACGCCCGCTGGTGCAGCTTCATCTCCCGGCCGAGACCGCTGCTGCGCGCCCCAGGCAAGATGCCGGTGACGTGGCTGTGCAGTGCCGGGCGGCCAGCGTGGACTGCGAGCAGCGCAACCGATGCGCCGACGATTTGGCCGTCTGGATGCTGGTCGTTGCGTCGGCTCGTGTCGTAGGCGCCGACGACATATCCGCCGGCGTGCGAGATCGCGATGAGCATCTCGAGCCGGATGAGCTCGGTGAGCGAGCCCCACACCTGTCGGAACAACTCGCCGACGACGACCATGTCGTCGGCGCGGTGCAGCAGGCGGATCTCGATGGCGTGGTGGGGACGCTCGGGAATCTCGCCGTGTTCGGGCGCTTCGTTGTCGGGGACGTGGGCGGGGGTCATCAGGTGCTACTCGTTGCTCGAAGCGTGGCATGGGGATGGGTGCCGCGGGCCACACGGTAGGCGCTGCGCACCGCGAGCGCTTCACGAATCTGCGGCCCGACGTCGTCGGCGAACTCAGTGCGGTAGGTGTCGTCGGTGGTGAGCACGACCGTGAAGTACATCCCGGAGAATGCACCGAGGAACGCGGACACGCGCAGTAGCGGCTCGGACAACACCAACGGTCGACCACCCAGCGTTGCAGAGCTGAGGATGTGAACGTCGTCGAGACGCGTCCAGCCCGCGGCCGTGTTCTCGGTGATCGCGAAGAACCCGAAAACGACGAAGAAGCCAGTCAGTGCAACGGTCACGAGGGTGATCTGCAGTGCCTGACCGAACAAGACGACCAGCCCGATGTTGAATCGCTGCCGCAGCGTGAGGCGATCCTCGATCAGTTCACCGTGCGGCAGGTCGAGGCCGAACGCCGGTGTGCCCGGCAGGTGTCGTTCGACGTCGGCCCACGATTCGAACGAACGCATCGAACGGATCAATCCGGGCACGCGACTGAGCGCGAAGATCACGCCGAGGCCGACGAACGTGCCGAGCACGACGACGTACGCCACGCCGTAGAGGGTCCCGGCCATCTCCCAGACCTCGGCGTTGATGAAGAGGAACGTGTTGAACAGCAGCAGGAGCGGAAGCGCTCGAGCGACCAGCGATCCGAGGCCGGTGAGCTGACTGCGACCGCGGCGTAACCCCCAGCGCAGGAGCGCACCGATGCCGTATGACGCCCAGACGTAGATCAGTGCGAGCAGCACGACGCCCAAGACGATGCTTTCGAAGGCGTCGCCGAACTGCTCGAAGGCGATGATGGGAATTGCCGGTCCGAGGAGGAACAGCGTGAGCTCGGGGGCATCGATGTCGGTCGGTCGGGCGAACGTGGCCACGCCGCGCAACCGGTTCGACAACACCCAGGCCGCGAGCAACATCGCCAGCACCGCACAGCCGACGCCGACGTTGCGGACGACTGACCAGTCGGCCAGATTCAGTGCATTGAACCCGCGCAACAGATAGCCCGCAACGAGGAGCGGAAGGGCGCGCGTCCACGCATCGAGCAGGGACCCGTCAGTCTTGCGTTCGACGAAATGCGGCACGCCGCGGAGCACGAACCAATGCTCGATGGCCGACAGGTCGGCGGCTGGCTGCGGTGGTGCTTCGTCGCCCGGAGCGCGATCGTGAGCGCGATCCGAGGCGGTGCGCTCAGGATCATGGTCAGGTGTCACGACCCTGACCGTAGTTTGCCTCCCTCATCGAAGATGTGCCTGCGGATCGAGCGCGCGGCGAACGTCTCGTCAAATCTTGTGTCAGCAGGTCGGGAACGCCGATAAGCATGTCGGATGGCTCGCATCTTGGTTACCGAAGAAATCGCCGACGGAGGCCTCGAACGCCTCCGCCAAGCCGGTCACGAGGTCGACATCCAAGTCGGCAAGTCCGCCGAGGAACTCCTCTCGATCGTGCCCGGCGCGGCTGCACTGATCATTCGCTCCGAGACGCAGGTCACCGCCGAACTCCTCGCCGCAGCGTCGCAGTTGATGGTTGTCGGTCGAGCGGGAATCGGCCTCGACAATGTCGACGTCGCGGCGGCCACGAAGCAGGGCGTCATGGTGGTCAATGCTCCGCAAAGCAACATCGTGTCGGCCGCCGAACACACGATGGCACTGCTGCTCGCCCAGGCGCGCAACGTGCCACAGGCGCACGCGGCCCTGGTCCAGGGGCGCTGGGAGCGGAGTCGGTGGACCGGTGTCGAACTCGTCGACAAGACCCTGGGTGTCGTCGGCTTCGGACGCATCGGCAAGCTCGTTGCCGATCGCGCCAAGGCCTTCGGCATGCGCATCGTGGCGTATGACCCCTTCGTGTCCGAGGAACGGGCGAAGAAGATGGGTGTGGAACTGCTCGCCCTCGACCAACTCGTTGCCGAGTCCGACTTCCTGACCGTGCACCTGCCCAAGACACCGGAGACGGTGGGGTTGATCAACCGCGACCTGCTGCTCAAGGCCAAGCCGTCGCTGCGTGTCGTCAACGTCGCGCGCGGCGGCATCGTCCACGAGCAGGATCTCGCCGACTGCGTACGCGATGGTGTGATCGCCGGCGCTGCGCTCGACGTGTTCTCGACCGAACCGATGACCGAATCGCCGCTCTTCGAACTCGACAGCGTCATCGTCACCCCGCACCTCGGGGCCAGCACCAACGAGGCCCAAGACAAGGCGGGCGACACGATTGCGACGATGGTCGAACTCGCACTTGCGGGCGACTTCGTACCGTTCGCCGTCAACGTCGACGCCGCCGAAGCCAACGAAACCCTTCGTCCGTATCTCCCGCTCGCCGAGCGTCTCGGTGGGCTGTTCGTTGCGTTGAACGGTTCCGTGCCCGACTCACTCGAGATCTGCACCGAAGGCGAGATCGCCGGCTACGACACCCGCATCATCGAACTCGCGGTGCTCAAGGGATTCTTCGGTGCGATTTCCGACGAGCCCGTCACCTACGTCAATGCACCTCAGCTCAGCAAGGAACACGGTCTCGAAGTGCGCGACGTCAACTGCGCCACGGCCGCCGACTACGTCAACCTCTTGACCCTGCGTGGCGGCGATCATTCGATCTCGGGAACGCTGGCGGGCCCCCGCCACGAGCAGCGCATCGTCAACATCGACGGCACGCCGTTCGACGTTCCGCCGGCCGACCACATGGTCGTCATCAGCAACGACGATCGCCCGGGCGTCATCGGCACCGTGGGCACGTTGCTCGGCGACGCGCAGGTCAACATCGCCGACATGGACGTCGCCCGCGTCGATGGTTCCGGCACCGCCGTGATGCTCATCGCGCCGACCGCCAAAATCCCCGACGACGTGCTCGCCGCCCTCCGTGCCGCCCCCGGCATCCTCGACGTCAAAACGCTCTGACCCGCTGTCGTCCGTCGGGGCCACGTCCGTCGGGGCCAGGCACCAACGCGACAGTTTTGTCGCGGTAGGGCCAGGTCTGCTCAGCGCGTCACGATGCGTGGATCGTCAGCGACGCAGCGGTCCGCTGCGCTTCGGCACGGGCAGCTTCGGCGAAGTCGGCGCCGCTGCTGGCGTAGAGCACAGCGCGCGATGAGCTGACGATCAAACCGCTTGTCGCCGCGTTGGCGCCGTGCTCGACGACGGTCGCAGCATCGCCGCCCTGCGCGCCGACCCCCGGCACGAGGAAGGGGATGTCGGGCGCGGCCGCACGGACCTCGGCGAGCTCGGCCGGATATGTTGCGCCGACCACGAGCCCGCAGTCACCGAGTTGGGCCCATTGGGTTGCCACCCGCTCCGCAACGTGCACGTAGATCGGCTTGCCGCCATGCTCCGCGGCCGTGACGAGCGATTGGAAGTCATCGCCGCCCGGGTTGCTCGTGCGGCACAGCGCAATGACGCCGCCTCCGTCGTTGCCGCTGTGAGCGAAGAACGGTTCGACCGAGTCGGTCCCGAGATAGGGGTTGACGGTGACCGCATGGGCGCCGTATCGACCGAATGCCTCCCGGGCGTAGTGCTCGGCGGTCGAGCCGATGTCACCGCGCTTCGCGTCGAAGATCAGCGTCACGTCGGGGTACGTCTCGCGGATGTAGACGCAGATCTTCTCCAGCGCCCGTTCGGCACGTTGGCTTGCGAAGTACGCGAATTGGGGTTTGAACGCGCACACCAGATCAGCGGTGGCGTCGATGATCGCCCGGCAGAAGCGCTCGATCGCGTCGGGTGCGCCGTCGAGTGGGGCGGGCATCCGGGCGGGGTCGGGGTCGAGACCGACGCAGAGCATCGACGATGATGCCGCCCAGGAACGTTCGAGCTGCGCATGAAATCCCACGCGCCCGAATGTACCCCGACCAACACCGTGCGACCCCTGGGCGATGAGTCTCCGGGCGACCCGTCCGCCCGGAAACTCATCGCACGGCGAGGGCTGTCAGAGCGGGGCGAGGTTCATCGCTGTGGGGCCCTGGTTGGGGGTGTTGGTGCAACCATGTTGACCGCCGGCCGGCTGGTTCCACAGCAATGACAGGCACGTGCCGAGGGCTTGTTGGCCGTAGGCATTCGGATGGGCGCTCTCCTGCAGGTCGCCTTGCAGAATGCCCGACCCAATCCAGCGAGTCCACTCGGCCGTCGCACCATTGGGGCTCCCCACACTCGGCGCACGAACCGCCTGATTCGAGCAGTTCTCGTTGCCCTGGAACGCGTTTCGGTAGTCGAGGAACTCGACGCCTTGAGCAGTGGCCACAGCCCGCAGATTGTCGCTGATCTGCGGGACGAGGCTGTCGCGGGCCCACGTCGCGTCGGCATCCCAGAACGGGCAGCCGCCGGTGGTCAGGCGCGCATAGCCCGCCTGGCTGTAGCGGATTTCGCTCCCGCGCGGGATCGGCGACGGATAGCTGACCAGCACGAATCGGTAGTCGGAGTTCGCATACCCGGCCGCGGTCATCGACGCCCGAATGGCGTCGATCGAGCCACTCACCCCGGCCATCGCAGCCGGCATCGCGGCATCGACCACCGCCTGTTGGTCGTTCTGGCACAGGTTCGGGTTGGCAGAACCCGACGTCGAGAACTGCAGCGTGCAGGCCACGATGATGTCGGCGAAACCGAGGTCGTTGCCGCCGATCGACAAGACGATCATCTCGACGTCGTTGGCCTGGGCCACCGGCACGAGCTGGGCGGCTTGGGGCGCCTCACCCTTGAATGTCCGGCTGATGATGTCGGCGGTTGCGGCTCCCGAGCAGGCCAGGTTGATTTTGTTGACGACGGGAATGGTGTTCGACCGGATCGGAGCGACATCGCTGCGATGGCACCCGTTGCCGACCGTTGCCGGATACACCGCTTCCTTGTCGTAGTACCAGCCGCCCCACCATCGGGTGCGGAACGCCCGGTCGGTGTTGCGGCGGCTGCGCAGCGAACTATCGCTGTTCCCGTTCCATCGACCGGCTTCACCGGAGATGAAGCTGTCACCGAGAGAGACGATCGCCGTGGGCCCGTTCCCGGGTGACGCGACCACCAATGGCGACTGCGTGCTCACGATGGGGAGCACGAGTGCTGCGCTGAGTGCAATGCCTCCCACGATGCGGCTGCTTGGTTTCATGTCCGACCCCCAGTCGAATGGGCGCGTCGGCGGATGTGACGCGCGACACGAACCTAGTGTTCAGTCGTCGCGGGCGTCGAGCAATTCTCGGAGATAGTCGTCGGCAGATGCGAAGATCTCGTTGCGCTGACACGTCGCGTCGGCGAGGCGGTCGGGGGACCCCGACTCGACGATTCGAAGCGGAATCGTCGAGTACCCCATGTCGACGAGCGCAAGCGGGTCGGTGAAGAGTTCGACGGCCACATCGTCGGCGGCCCCATCGGGACCCGGACATGTCACCCGCTCGACCCGATCGGCCCGAGCGATCACGTCGCGGGGCGCGGCCAGCCGAGCCACCTCGTCGGGGACGCCCCGCAGGCTCGGTTCCAGCGTCCGAGCCTGCTTGATCACGATCCGGTCGCCGACCGCCGTTGAACCGTCGCGTCGTGCCGGCCACGCTGCGGCCATCTCACGGAACTCGAAGTCGATCGTCAGCGTCGAGATCCGTTGGCTCGCCGGCAACTCGGCGTTGATCCGATCACGCCAGGCAACGGTGACCGCCTCCAACTGCTCCCAGACGTCGAGCAACTGGTCGTCGTTGAGCACTGTGCCATCACGGTCACGGGCATCATCGCCTCGCCCGTCGTCCGTCAGCGTCGATGGTGCGAGTCGGTCGATGCGCGGTGTGTCGTCGCCCTCGGCGCGGCGCAGTTCGATGATCTCCGGGGCCTGGCCCGGCTCGTTGTCAGGGTTGGTCACGCTGGTGTCGCCGAACTGTGCGTTCAGACGCAACACCGCCGCGCCGCCGACCGGCCCAGCGACCCGGTCGGCTCCGCCGGCCGGCAGCAGGGTGAATGTGGCGACGCCGTTCGAGAGTTCGAGATCGTCGTCGAAATTCGGATGGACCAGCACCGCCATCGCGCCCGATGTCTGGTCGACGTTCTCGTTCAGGCGCTCCTCGACTGCCTCGGCATTCCAGTACGAACTCCACGTCCGCTGCAACGCCCGCTCGACCGTCCGGTCGTGGTCGTTCGGGTCGGGGAGCGCGGTGGGGTCGATGAACCCGGTGTTCGAGGTGTAGAGGCCGGCGCCGTTGAATCCTTCGATGTCTTCGACCGAACTCGACGACCTGAACCGGAGCCCCTGCTGCAGGCTCAGCTCACCAAAGTTGTCGCGCAACGAGCGCTCGATCTCGGCCAGCGTGGCGGGATCGACGTCGAGATCGCTGATCATCTTCTTGAGGCCGCCCGCATCGGTGATGTCGCCGAGCACCGAGCCGCGATGCGTGGCGCGGAACTCGTCGAGATACCGGGCATCGGCATCAGATTCGAATCTTCCGACGAAGTCGTCCGGCCCTTCGAGGAGAATGAACCGTGCTCGTGCCGACTGTTGGAACGGGGCGCTGGTCACCATGTCATCGATGACCGAGCCGAGCTGCGCGACATGTTCGAAGTACGCCCGCACCGTGATGGCGAGCGGGCGTTCGGGCATCGTGACGGTGCCAGGTGCAGCCAACGCAAGGAATCCGGCTGCCTTGCCGCCGATCGCCGGGCGCAGTTCGGCGAGTTGCGCTTCGGTCAGCGTCGCCGCCTCGTACTGATCGAGGTCGACCGTGAGCGGCAGCGTGGTGAGGTCGAGGGCGGGTAGGGCGATGGGTTCGGAGCCGCGACGGCTGCGCCACTGTTCGTACTCCTCGTCGGTGAGCGCGCGAATGTCGAGTTGGCCGGGCCCGATCGCCCGCACGGCGACCGGAGCACGAACGCGGCCGAGTTGACTCAGTTCGATGTTGTCGACCATGCCAGCGAGGTAGGCATTCGGAATGCCCCGGTTGAGCGCCAGGACGTTGACGTGGGCGAGCGGCGTCTGCGGCGAGCCGGTGATCAGCGCCGCACCTGGCGGGAGGAAGTCGGGTGTGCGCTGCACGACGACGATGTCGTCGGGGCCGGCATCACTCAGGCTGTATCGGCTGTCGTCGGTGACGAGCAGGAGTCGCCCTGCGGCAACTCCGGCGGCGTACACCTCGACCGCCCCGGGCTCGACCAGGTCGTCGAAACGAATCGTGCGGTCCCCATACGACAACGAGTCGGTGAGCATCGTGTCGGCGGTGATCTCCTGCTCCCGTGAACGTGGCACCCAGAGCAACGCGTCGCCGATCTCGTCGGGCAGCGTCGCGATCACGAGATCGAGGTAGCGGGCCACGTGAGCGGGCGTCGGTTCGTCCCGGTACTCGAGTTCGAGCAGCCAGCGCGCGCCGACACTGCAGTCGGCACTCGGCGGGACGCGAATGATCGAACCGAGCGCCAATGGCCGGTCGTCAGGGTTGTCGAGCGCGAGGTCGTAGAACATCGGCGAGTACAGCCGGTCGAGGCTGGTGAACTGCAGATCGAGGGGGAGTCGATCGCGTCGCTCCGCGGCCCAGTCGTAGACATCACCGACCGTTTCGAAGGGCCCGATCGCCGGGTCGTCGACCGGCTTCACATCGGTGCCGGCGATGGCCTCGCCGTTGAGGAGCCGAAACCAATACCACTCGTCGTGGAGCGTGTAGAAGTTGCTGTCCAGCCACTCGACCGACGGCCGTTCGAAGAAATCGGTGATCGAGAACTTGACGGCGGCCCGGCCCCCTGAACCGGTGGTGGCGAGTCGATCGAACGCGCCGACCGACGGCAGATTCGGCGCCGTTCGCCAGCGTTCGTCGAGGTCCAGCGCAGCAGCCTCGTCGGCGTCGCGATCGACGTCGTGACAGTCGAGGTCAGCAACGGTGTCGGCGACGCCGGTGGTCGGCGCAGCGGTACCGGCGGGTTCGGACGTCGGGGGTCGGGCATCGCCGCCGTCCGTGCAGGACGCGGCGACGAGGAGTGCGACGGCGACGAACGCGATGCGTTGCACGAAACCGGCCCGGCCAGCGGTCACTCGATGGTGATCGCCGCAGTCGGGCACATGTCGGCTGCTTCTTTGACCTTGTCAGCGAGTTCCGGGCCGGGTTCTTCCTGCAGAATGTAGAGGTAGCCGTCGCTGCGGACCTCGAACACCTCAGGGCAGACCTGCATGCAGGCACCGGTTGATGCGCAGATGTCGAAATCGACGATGACCTTCATGGTGGTTTTCCCTTTCAGGAGGGGCTGTTTGGGAGCGGCTGTTCAAGAGGTGACAGTTCACGACGGGGTCGATGAACTGGTTGGGTGTCCACGTGGACGGGGCGCGGTTCGGGTCGGCGTCAGGCTTTGGCCTGACGGTAGCCGCTGGCCGCGGCTTCATCGGCGGTGGCGTAACAGCGTTCGGGCTTGACCCGATCGTAGAAGCGTCCGCCGGGCACGTGGAAGATGCCGGAATTGTCGTTGGCCTTGATCGGGTGACTGAGCGGGCAGGAGCCGTCCACGGGCATGACCCATCCGCCATCTACCTGACCGACATCGTCCTGACCGGCATCGTCCTGACCGACATCGTCCTGACCGACATCGTCCAGTCCAGCACCGGGTCGGGTGCCTTCGAGTCGGGTACGTCGGAGATCGCGGTCGGTACGTCCTCGATCGGGGCTGGCGCGCTCGTCGGTGGTTCGAGGGGAGGCCACACAGGTGGGCCCGTCGGTGTCGGCGGCGCGGTGCGGTCACGCCACCACGCCCACCCGATACCTCCGGCGGCCCCGACCAGCAGGACCCACAACGACCGTCGCAGTGTGGTGACCATGTACGACATCAGGCCACCGTAGCGCAGGCCTCGAGATCGCACCGTCCTCTGCTGCGACCGCTCTTCAGGCACCGCCGTCTCCTTCGACCTGCACCGACGCGCAGCAATCCGCGTCGGCCGCGTCGCCCGGTCGGTTCAGGCGCGTTGGCGTTCGAATGCGGCGAGGACGGCGCGGAGCGACGCGGTGGTGATGTTCGGGTCGGTGCCGATGCCCCACCGGATGTTGCCGTTCCCGGCGACGGTTTCGACGTAGGCGACTGCCCGTGCGTTGGCGCCCTGGCCGATGGCATGTTCGGCGTAGTCGAGCACGTCGAATTCGCCAGCAACCGTGCCGCCGAACTCGTTGACGAGGGCCTGGACGAACGCCTCGACAGGTCCGTCACCTTGACCGTTGATGGAGTGCGCCGTGCCGTTGACCTCCAGTTGCGCCTGGATCGACGTGTTGCCGGTGTCGTCGCCCGACACCGTGTGCAGTTCGTGACTGCGCAAGCGCATCTTCGGCTCGGACGGCATGTACTCGACCTGGAACGCATCCCACATGACGCCGGGTCCGATCTCGGTGCCCGAGTCCTCGGTGATGTGTTGGATCGTCTTGGAGAACTCGATCTGGAGGCGGCGGGGCAGGTCGAAGCCGTGTTCGGTCTTCATCACATAGGCGACACCACCCTTGCCCGACTGGCTGTTGACCCGGATGACCGCCTCGTAGGTGCGCCCGACATGCTTGGGGTCGATCGGCAGGTACGGCACGGCCAACTTGGCGTACTCCCCAGAAGCTGTGTCGCGGCTCGCATCGAGCGCTTCGATGCCCTTCTTGATCGCGTCTTGATGACTGCCCGAGAAGGCGGTGTACACCAGGTCGCCGACGTACGGGTGCCGCGGGGCCACCGGCAGGCGGTTGCAATACTCGGCTGTGCGACGCAGTGCATCGATGTCGGAGATGTCGAGTTCGGGGTCGACGCCATTCATGAACAGGTTCATCGCCAGATTGACGACGTCGACGTTGCCGGTGCGCTCGCCGTTGCCGAAGAGTGTGCCTTCGACTCGATCGGCGCCGGCCATCACGCCGAACTCGGCGGCGGCAACCGCGCAACCGCGGTCGTTGTGCGGATGCAGGGACACGAGGACCGACGAGCGGTTCTTGATCGTGCGGCCGAACCACTCGATCACGTCGCCGTACACGTTGGGGGAGTAGCACTCGACCGTGGCTGGCAGGTTCAGGATGATCGGTTCGTCGGGCGTCGGGTCGACGACATCCATCACCGCCTCACACACTTCGATCGCAAACTCGGGCTCGGTGAGCGTGAAGCTCTCGGGGCTGTACTCGTAGCGGATCACCGTGGCCGACCCGTCGGCACGTACTGGGAGCAGGGCGTGCTGCTCTTGGCACAGCCGAGCGCCGGTGACCGCGACTTCGATGATCCCCAGCCTGATCGAGATCGAACACGACCTCGCGCTGCAGCGGGTTGGTCGAGTTGTAGAAGTGGACGATGGCGCGTCGGCGCGCCACGCAAGCCTTCGTAGGTGCGCTCGATCAGTTCCTGGCCGACACTGGGTGAGCACCTGGATCGCAGACGTCGTCCGGGATCCGGTCGTCTTCGATCAACTGGCGGACGAAGTCGAAGTCGGGTTGGCTGGCCGACGGGAAGCCGACCTCGATCTCCTTGAAGCCCATCGCCACGAGTTCTTCGAACATCCGCAGCTTGCGGGTCGGGTCCATCGGGTCGATGAGGGCCTGGTTGCCGTCGCGGAGATCGACCGAGCACCAGAGCGGTGCCTTGGCGATGACTGACGTTCGGCCACGTGCGGTCGGTGAGCACGATGGGCACGAACGGCGGTAGTTGTCGAATGCCATCTTTGCCGTGATGGAGGCGGGAGTGACGATGGTGGGAGGCATGAGTTCTCTCGGGTGCTTTCGTGTTCGATACATCATGAAATCGTCGGTCGGGATCGTTGCCGAAAAAGCAAAAACCCCCCGGCCGGTGGGCGGGGGGTGCGGGCGAACGCGGGTTGTGGCGCTCGCCCTACGTAAGGAGAAGCAGCCATCCGTCGATCACGTGGTCGATGTTAGCAGGCCATCGGCGATTCCTCCAGTGCACCAGCGGGCCATCCTGCTGGCGCGGCCGAGCCGACGGTACGCTCGGCGCACAAATGACAGATCAACAGCTCGACGAGGAGCTCCTCGTCGCAAGCGGCGCCGCCTCGCCGCTGCTGACGACTCGTCGGGCGCCGGCCACGTCAACACGTCGAATCTGACGAGCTTCAACTGCGCTCCCCCCGGTCGAGGCGCCGACCGGATTCTTCGACCTCGGCGTACCGGCCCGGATCGACGACGGGCTCGCCGCATGCGGCTTCGCCCAACCGTTCAACATCCAGACCGAGGCGATGCCGGTTGCGATGACCGGCCGAGACGTCTGCGGCCGGGCCAAGACCGGGTCGGGCAAGACACTGGCGTTCGGCGTGCCGATGCTGGCCCGCATCACCGACATGGCCGAGCCGTAGCAAGCCGCTCGGCCTGGTGCTCGTGCCCACCCGCGAACTCGCCGTGCAGGTCGCCGAAGTGCTCCAGCCGGTCGCGCAGCATGCCGGCATGAACGTGCTGCCGGTCTACGGCGGCGCTTCGCGTCATCATCAGGTCGAAGAACTGGCCAAGGGCGTCGAGATCGTCGTCGCCACGCCGCTGCGTCTGATCGACCTGGTGAAGTCGGGCGAGGTGCGAACTCGAGTCAGTGCCAGATCGTCACGCTCGACGAGGCCGATCGCATGGCCGACGACGGGTTCACGCCGCAGGTCGAGTGGATCCTGCGTCACTGCACCGGTCGCAACCAGACGATGCTGTTCTCGGCGACGCTCGACGGTGACGTCGGCCACCTCATCCGCGCACTACCAGACCGATCCGGTGACGGTGGCCATCGACGAGGCGACCGACACCGTCGGCACGATGCACCACCTGTTCCTCGCCGTGCATCACATGGACAAGGACAAGGTCATCGGCTCGATCGGCAAGAGCATCCCGCAGGTGCTCGTGTTCTGCCAGACCAAGCGGGACTGCGATCGGGTGGCGACCAACCTCGCCGACACTGGGCGTCGACGCCGCAGCCGATGCACGGCGACATGCAGCAGAGCGCCCGCGAGCGCGTGCTGCGCAAGTTCGCCGAGGGCAAGCTGCCGGTCCTCGTCGCCACCGACGTGGCGGCCCGCGGCATCGACATCGACGACATCGGTGCGGTCATCCACTACGAGCCGGCCAAGGACGTGAAGGACTACCTCCACCGTTCCGGCCGCACCGCCCGGGCGGGCAAGGACGGTTGGGCGGTCACGCTCGTCGAGTACAACCAGCACACCCAGATGCGGATCCTGCAGCGGATGATGCGCCTGGAGCCGACAAGCCGATCGAGGTGTTCTCGAACGACGTGAAGCTGATGAGCCTCGACGAGTTCGACGAAGTCGTCACCACCTGACCATCACCTCTGGTGTCAGACACCAGAGGTGATGGCAGTGGTGATGTCGGTCAGACCGGGGTGGCGACGAAGACCGGAATCGTGCGCTCCGTCTTCGCCGCGTAGTGCGTGTAGGTCGGAAACACCTCGACCGCGCGCTCCCACCAGATGTCTCGTTCGTCGCCCTCGACGATCCGTGTCGTGAAGTCCCCGGGGGCTGGTCCGTCTTGAATCTCGCACATCGGCTCGGCCACCAGGTTGTGGTACCACGACGGGTTCTGCGGGGCGCCCCCGATCGACGCGACGAGCGCGTATTCGCCGTCGTGCTCGACACGCATCAGTGCGAACTTGCGCAGGTTGCCCGTCGCTGCGCCTTTGCTCGTGACCACGATGATCGGGATCCCGGTGTCGCGCAGCGTGTTCGCCGCGAGGCCGTTCGAGGCTTCGTAGGCTTCGACCTGCTCGCGAACCCATTCGGTGGTGCTCGGCACATACGTTCCGATGAGAGGCATGTGTCCAGAGTACGCCGACGCTCATAGGGTTCCGCAGGTGACAACTCGCTCCGTGAATTCCTGGATTCGTGTGCTCGTGCTCGGGGGCGCGGTGAGCGTGCTGGCAGCTTGCGCCGACAGCGACGCCGCGTCGGAGACTTCTCAGCCGGGTTCGTCGATCACGTCGACCACCGTGGTGGAGCGCTCCCCGGACGATCCAGGAGATGTGGAGCAGGTCTGCGCCGAGTTGCAGATCGTGCAGGACCTCGCCGCCGAGATCAGTGATGGCACCGACGAGATCTTGGCCGCCGTCGGGTCAGGTGCAGCGGGCGGCGAGGACGAGATCCTTGCTTCGTTCAGCGCACTCGCCACCCAGATCGAGACCGATCTGCCGACACTGCTCGCGGCCTACGATCGCGCCGCCGATGCGGCCCCTGCGGACATTGCGACGGACATTCGGGCGGTTGCCGACGGCACAGCACTCCTCACGCCGCCCCTGGCCGAGGCGTTCCGAAACGCACGGTCTGTTGACGACCTGGCCGAACTGGACGATGTTTTCGGAGCTCCGGACATGCAGCAGGCAGCGACCGACGCAGGCCTCGCATCGCTCCGCCTCGACGACTTCACCAACCCGAACTGCGGCTTCCAGTTCTCCAACTCCTGATTCGGCGCACACAACGCGAATTGCGTCGACCCGTCCGCCGCCGGAGTCGCGTCAGGGCCAGGTTCCAACGCGACAGATTTGTCGTGTCAGGGCCAGGTTCCAACGCGACAGATTTGTCGCGTCAGGGCCAGGTTCAAACGCGACAGATTTGTCGCGATCGCGCCTGGCCCCGATGTGACGAGGTGGAGGAGGGAGCGTTGGGTCTAGGGTCCGCGACATGACAACGACTCGCCTCGTCAACCTCGCCTCTCGTCCGCACGGCGCTCCGGTGCGGGAGAACTTCGAGGTCGTCGAAGCCGCCGTGCCCGAACTCGGCGACGGTGATGTGATGGTGCGCAATCACTTCATGTCGGTTGATCCGTACATGCGGGGCCGGATGAACGACGTCAAGTCGTACGTGCCGCCCTTCCAGATCGGCGCCGCACTCGAGGGTGGCGCTGTGGGCGAAGTGATCGATTCGCGCTCTGATGCCGTGCCCGTCGGTGCCTTGGTCATCCACGGCCTCGGCTGGCGCGAGATCGCTGTGGTTCCGGCCGCAATGACCCAACCTGCGGCCTCGGTCGACGGCGTGCCGCTGTCAGCGAACCTCGGGGTACTCGGCATGCCGGGGATGACGGCGTATGCCGGCCTGCTCGACGTCGCCTCGTTCCGAGCGGGTGACGCAGTGTTCGTGTCGGGCGCAGCGGGCGCCGTCGGCTCGATCGCCGGGCAGATCGCCAAGCTGAAGGGAGCATCGACAGTCGTCGGGTCCGCTGGCTCGGACGAGAAGGTGAACTGGCTGCGCAACGAACTCGGCTTCGACGCGGCGTTCAACTACAAGTCCGGCTCGGTCGCGAAGCAACTCTTCGCGGCAGCGCAGGACGGCATCGACGTCTACTTCGACAACGTCGGCGGCGACCATCTGCAGGCGGCGTTACACGCCCTCAAGGTGCACGGCCGGGTCGCGCTCTGTGGGGCGATCTCGGCCTACAACAACATCGAGCCGGCGCCGGGTCCGAACAACCTCTCACTGGCGATCGGCAAGCGGCTCACGCTGCGCGGCTTCATCGTGAGCGACCATGGCGACCTGCGTGAGCGGTTCATCGAAGAGGTCGGCGGATGGCTCGCCGATG
The DNA here is from genome assembly GCA_963820085.1 of Ilumatobacteraceae bacterium. Taxonomy (GTDB): domain Bacteria; phylum Actinomycetota; class Acidimicrobiia; order Acidimicrobiales; family Ilumatobacteraceae; genus Ilumatobacter_A. The sequence goes on from CAWFYU010000006.1 coordinate 395,763, forward strand.
GGTCGCTGACGCAGCAGGAGACCGTCGTCGACGGCATCGATCGTGCGGGCGAGGCCTTCATCGGCCTGCTGGCTGGCGCGAACACCGGCAAGATGATCGTCAAGCTCATCGACTGATGGCCTGGCTCGAGCACCCTGTCGCAACCGAACGGCTGACGCTGCGGGCGTTGGTCGAGTCCGACAAGCCCCTGATCATCGCAATGCGCTCTGACCCAGATGTTCGTCGCTATCTCGGTGGGCCGGCAGGCGACGACGAGATCGACTCGATTCGATCGGCGACAGTCGGCGAACGCTGGGGTGTGTTCTGCATTGCCGACCGCGTCACCGATCAGCCGATCGGCTCGGTCGGTTTCGATCGAGGTCGTGGTGAGCTCGAAGTCTCCTACGAGTTGGTGTCAACTCGCTGGGGTCGGGGCTTGGGCGCCGAGGCCGTCGCAGCGGCGTTGGAATGGGCCGCGGCGCACACCGACGATGGCACAGTGATCGCCGTGACGCAGACGGCCAACGTCGCGTCGGTGGCAATGCTCGGGCGGCTGGGCTTCGAGTTCGAGCGAACGTTCGTCGAGTTCGAGGCCGAGCAGGGCTGGTTCCGCCGTCCGCTGCACCACCAGCCCACGAGCGGATGACGATCGTTCTGGGGTTGACGGACGCCGAAAGTCTGACAGCGGGCGACCTACTTCTTGAACACCTCGGTGGCGAGGCTGATGCCGCGCATGTCGCCGAGCAAACCTTCGTCCATCCGGTTCATCACGTAGGCGAAGCTGATCTTGCGGTCGACATCGACGATGATCGACGAGCCGCCCCAGCCGCCCCAGTACGCGTAGTTGCCCTCGGGCAGGTAGGGGACGGCATCGGAATGAAGGGCATATCCCATGCCGAACCGAACCGGTAGACCGAGCACCTGGTCGACACCGTTGGCCTGTTCTTCGAAGATCATCTGGATCGTGTCGGGCGAGAGCAATTCGACGCCGTCGACCGTGCCACCGTTGGCCACGACGGCTTGCACACGTGCCACCGACCGCGCATTGCCGTGGCCGTTCGCGGCACCGATGCACGCCGTGCGCCACTCGGGGGTCCATGATGCTTCGGCGCCCGGCGCGGGACCGGTGAACGTCTTCACCAGCACGCTGTCGGCATCGAGCACACTCATGTCGAACGGCAGCGGCGGTGGTGGAATCACGTTCGACACGCGATGAAATTCGCTCGGATCGAGGCCGATGTGGAAGTCGGCGCCGAGCGGACCGGCGATCTCGTCGGCGAAGAACTGGCCGAGCATGCGGCCGTCGATCCGCCGAATGACCTCGCCGATCAGGTGCCCTTGATTGAGCGCGTGATACCCCGATGCCGTGCCCGGCTCCCACCACGGAGCTTGGGCGGCGAGCATCGATGTCGACTTCTCCCAGTCGTAGATGTCGGCGGTCTCGATCGGTTGCGCCCAGGCGCTGACCCCCGACGTGTGGCCCATCAGGTGGCGAACCTCGATGTCGGCCTTGCCGTTCTGGGCGAACTCGGGCCAGTACGTCGCGACCTTTTCGTGGAAGTCGAGCACGCCGCGCTCGGCGAGGACGAGCGCTGAAAGAAAGGTCATCGTCTTGGTGGTCGACCACACGTTGGTGAGGGTGTCGGCAGCCCACGGCTCGGTCTTCGTCTCGTCGGTCCAGCCACCCCAGATGTCGACGACGGTTTCGCCCTCGACGGTCACCGCCACCGACGCGCCGACGTCCTTGCCGCTGTCGATGGTGCTGCTCAGGAGTTCGCCGAGTTTGGCGTATTCAGGTGCGCTGGTTCCGTGGATCTCTGCCATGTGCCGAGTGTTGCAGATTGTCTGACCCATGGGTCGTAGCGGCGTGCAGCCACCTGTTCACGGCCGAGAGTTCATACGCGGTCAGACGCCGCGCAGCCGCGGGTGACGCGCAGCACGGTTGGGCCGCGGAGGGTGTGGCTGCGCTTCCATTGCGCTGTGTCGAGATCGACGGTGTAGTCGCCGAACGCCGCGAGAAAGGCGGGGAGCGCGACCTTCATCTCCATCCGGGCGAGGGCTGCACCGAGACAGTGATGGATGCCGTGGCCGAACGAGATCGACTTGGCGTCGGGCCGATCGAGACGCAACACGTCCGCGTCGGGCCACTTGCGCCGATCGCGGTTGGCGGCTCCGACCATCACAGCCACGTTCGAACCGGCGGGAATGGTGACGGCACCCACGTCCACCGGTCCGGTGGTGGTGCGCCCGGTGAACTGTGCGGTCGCGTCGTAACGCAGGAGTTCTTCGATGGCGTTGTCGATCAAGCCGGGGGTCGACCGCAGCAGCTCACGCTGCTCGGGATGCTGCGCGAGAGCAACGATGCTGTTGCCGAGTTGGCCGGTGGTCGTTTCGTGTCCGGCGAACATCAAGACCCCGATCATCGCGATTACCTCGTCATTGGTGAGCGTCTCTTCGTCATCGGTGGCCAGTGCCGAGATGAGATCGTCGCGAGGGTTGGAGCGTCGCTCATTAATCAATGCGTCGAATGTCGAGTCGAGGTCGGCAAAGCGCGTGCTCATCGAGACCGGGTCAATGGCCTGCATCGGTTCGAGCATGCCGCCGATCTCAGCCGACGCAGCGCGCAGCCATGTCCAGCGATCTCGCGGCAGACCGAGCAATTCGGCGATCACATAGATCGGCAGGCTGGCCGTGAACCCTGCAACGACGTCTGGTCGGTCGTCGGTCGCCATGTCAGCCAGAAGTTGGTCGGTGATCGCACGAACCCGTTCCTCGTATCCCGCAAGACGCTTCGGTGCGAAGGCCCTGACAACAGAGCCGCGCAGCCGGGTGTGGTCGGGCGGGTCGTTCACGAGCAGCCACTTGCGGAAACTGGCCTTCGCCGGCTCGGAGAGCTTCGTGTAGGGCGACACCGACAAGATGCGCCGACCGACCGCTTCGGTGCTGGTGTTCGGCGATCGCAGCACGGCCAAGACCTCGTCGTGACCCGACACGAACCATTGCTGGTACGGCCGGCTGTACACGACCGGGCCGTTGGCGGTCATCTTGTCGTAGATCGGATATGGCCAGCTGAAACGTTCTGGCGTGAACGGGTCGCCCCACTTGGCGAAGCGGAACAAGCGCTTCGACAGGTTCGGGCGTCGACCAACCTGACGGACCACCGGAAGGATGAACTGTTCGACGTTCACGCTCCACTGTTGCACACGTGGTCGCTGACATCAGGATCTCATCGGGCGCGGTGACGGACAGGAACCGGGCTGTTCGGCGACTGGAATCCCTCCCTCGGCACGAGCAGACTGTTGCGATGGATGCTGGGCCAACGCCCACTCCGTTCGACCGGCGAGCGGTGCGCAGATCGCTGCTGGTCGTCGTCGTTGCTGTGCTCGTCCTGCCAGTGGCCCGCAACGTCGACGGATTTCCGCTGTCGACATACCCGATGTACTCCTCGGCGCGTCCGGCCGAAGTTTTCTTCGTCACTGCCCACGGGGTCGACCGTGCGGGTGAGGTGGTCAGGCTCGACATCGACACGATCGGCGCGACCGACGACCCGTTGATTGCCTCGGGCGAGCTGCGCGCGGCGATTCGCGCGGGCCAGGCCCCGGCTCGATGTCGGGAGATCGCGTCCCGGGTCGACGCCGGCCGTGCCGTGCGGGTCGAGATCGTGACCGAACGGCACGACGTGATCGCCCACACGCTCGATCGGCCGAGCGTGCTCGACCGCGCCGTGCATGCATCGTGCCCCGCCGGAGCATCGGCGTGATCCCCGCAGCGTCAGCGCCCGCCCGGCGACTCGCTGCCTTTCGAATCGTGCTCGGCGTCTTCGTCACCGGCTATCTCGTGATTCGATTCCCTGTCTTCGTCGAACTCGGCGATCGTGATGCCGAGCGGTTCGACCCCGTCGGCGTCTTCGGCCCACTGGGTCGTCCTCTGGCCGGCTCGGTGAACGTTGCGGCTGTGGCGTGTGCCGTCGTGTCCGGCTGCCTGTTCACGCTCGGTTGGCGATTTCGACTCGTCGGACCGGTGTTCGCCGGGTTGGTCCTCCTCCTTGCCTCCCACCGGTCGTCGTGGGGCCAGCTCCTCCACTTCGAGAACCTGATGACGTTGCATCTGTTCGTCGTCGGCTTCGCCCCGGCGGCAGATGCATGGTCGCTCGACGCCCGTCGGCGCCCGGTCGACGCCGAACCCGCTGTCATCAGCACGAGGTATGGCTTCCCCCTGCAGGTTGGAGCCGTCGTGGTGGTCGTGACCTACGTCATTGCCGGCATCGCCAAGCTTCGCTACGGCGGTCTCGACTGGGTTGGCGCCGACACTCTGCGCAATCACATCGCGTACTCGGCGACGCGATTGGAACTGCTTGGCGAGGCGCCGCCCCCGCTCGCTGCATGGGCGGTGCGTTCCCCCGGTCTGCTCCGACCGGCCGCGTTCGTCAGCGTGCTGATCGAACTGGCGGCGCCGATCGCGCTCGTGGGCCGGCGTGGACGCAATCGCTGGGTTGCGGCGGCCTGGCTGATGCACGTCGGGATCTACGCCACGATGCTCGTCGGATTTCCGTCGCCGCTCTTCCTCGTCGCGTTCGCGCCGATGTTCGAACTCGAGCGGCTCGCGCAGTTGCGACCGTCGGTTGCGGTGGGTCGTGAGCCGAAGCGGTCACCGCAGGAACCGCAATGCGTCAGCGCATCCAGACCGGACGACTCGACTCGAACGAGGTGATCTCGTCGACGTGGGTCATCGTGAGGGCGATGTCGTCGAGGCCGTGGAGGAACCGGTGTTGCGTCGCTGCGTCCATCGGGAACGGCTCGTCGATCCCGGCGGCAGGAACTTCGACCTTGCGCTGCTCCATGTCGACGACGATCGAGGTCTGCGGGTCGGCCTCGATCGCCGCCCAGATCGCCTCGACGGTGGCTTCGGGAACAACGACGGGGACGAGTCCGTTCTTGGTGCAGTTGTTGCGGAAGATGTCGGAGAAGCTGGGTGCGATCACCGCATCGAAGCCGTATTGCTGAATGGCCCACACGGCATGCTCCCGAGACGACCCGACGCCGAACGCCGGGCCGGCGACGAGGATGTTCGCGCCGGCGTATCGCTCGTCGTTGAGCACGAAGTCCTGCTCGTCGCGCCACGCCGAGAACAACCCCTTCTCGAAGCCGGTGCGCTCGACCTGCTTGAGCCAGACGGCAGGAATGATCTGGTCGGTGTCGACGTCGGAACGCTTCAGCGGCACGCCGGTGCCCGTGATGACCTGCACAGCTTTCATCGGGCCACCTCCGGGAGGTCGGCGGGCGTACAGAACGTGCCCTTGACGGCGGTGGCGGCCGCCACGGCCGGCGACACGAGGTGGGTGCGGCCGCCAGGGCCCTGGCGCCCTTCGAAGTTGCGATTGCTCGTCGACGCGGCGCGTTCCTTCGGCGCGAGCTTGTCGGGGTTCATCGCCAGGCACATCGAGCAACCCGGCTCGCGCCAGTCGGCGCCGGCGGCGATGAAGATCTTGTCGAGGCCCTCGGCGATCGCCTGGTGCTTCACCACGTGGCTGCCAGGCACGATCAGCACGCGTGCAACGGAAACCTGGCGGCCTTCCAGCACGGCCGCTGCCGCCCGCAGGTCTTCGATGCGGCTGTTGGTGCACGACCCGATGAACACCGTGTCAACGCTCACATCGCGCATGCTCTGGCCCGCTTCGAGACCCATATAGTCGAGCGCGCGCTGCACCGTCTCCTGCGCGGTTTCGCTGTCGAAGTCGAGGGGGGAGGGGATCGGCGTGTCGATCGAGGCGACCTGACCTGGGTTGGTTCCCCACGACACGTGCGGCGTGATCTTGGCGGCGTCGAGTACCACCTCTTTGTCCCACACGGCGTCGTCGTCGGTGAAGAGCGTCTGCCAGTCGGCGACTGCCGCGTCCCAGTCGGCACCCTTCGGAGCGTGTTCGCGACCCTCGAGATAGTCGAACGTGGTCTGGTCGGGGGCGATGAGGCCGGCCTTGGCGCCCGCCTCGATCGACATGTTGCACACCGTCATCCGGCCCTCCATCGACAGCGCGCGGATCGTCGAGCCGCGGTACTCGATGATGTGGCCGATACCGCCGCTCGTGCCGATCTCGCCGAGGATCGCCAAGATGACGTCCTTGGCGGTGACTCCGGGTTGCAACTCTCCCTCGACGGTGACCGACATCCACTTGGGGCGACTCTGCGGGAGCGTCTGCGTGGCAAGGACATGCTCGACCTCGCTGGTGCCGATACCGAACGCGATGGCACCGAACGCGCCGTGGGTCGCCGTGTGGCTGTCGCCGCAGACGATGGTCATGCCCGGCATCGTCCGACCCTGCTCCGGCCCGATCACGTGCACGATGCCCTGGTTCGGATCGCCCATCGGGAAGTTGGTGATGCCGAACTCGGCGGTGTTGGCCCGCAGGGTGTCGATCTGCTTTGCCGAGATGGGGTCGGCGATCGGCTGATCGATGTGCTCGGTCGGCACGTTGTGATCTTCGGTGGCGATCGTCAGGTCGGGGCGGCGCACGCCACGGCCCGTGAGGCGCAGGCCGTCGAACGCCTGCGGGCTCGTGACCTCATGGACGAGGTGCAGGTCGATGTACAACAGCTCGGGTTCGCCGGGCGCAGCGTGCACGAGGTGGCGTTCCCACACCTTCTCCGGAAGAGTTTGGCCCATGCATTTCTCCTGATCCTGAATGTTGTTCCCACATGATGAGATACAGTTCTTATCTGATGGACACTCTACCTGAAATCGCTCCATGGCGAACGATCTGACTCCCGCCGTCGCAACAACTGCTGACACCACCGCGACGCACACGGGCGTTGGCGTCCTGGACAAGGCGATGGCCATTTTGCAAGCAATCTCGGCCGGCCCGCAGGGTCTGACCCGTCTGCAGGAGTCGGCCGGGCTACCGCGCGCCACCGCGCATCGGCTGGCCACAGCGCTCGAAGCGCATGGCATGCTGCGGCGAGATGCCGAAGGTCGATTCGAACTCGGCCACGGCCTGGTCGAGCTGGCTCGCCGATCGGCCGAGCGCTTTCCGCTCGTCGATGCCGCGCGGCCTGTGGCGATGCGGCTGCGCGACGCAACCGGCGAAGCAGTCCAGCTCTTCGTGCGCGAGGGCACCGAGCGGCGTTGTGTGTTGTCGCTCGAGTCGGCACACGGCCTGCGATGGATCGTGCCCGAGGGGTCGCTGTTGCCGCTCGACGTCGGTTCGGCCGGTCGGCTGCTTGCCGGCGAGTCGACCCGCTCCGGCTGGGTGCAGAGCGTGGGTGAGCGTGAGGCGGGTGTCGCATCGGTCAGCGCGCCGGTGCGTGCGGCCAACGGGACGGTCGTCGGAGCACTTTCGGTCAGCGGCCCAGTCGAACGTCTGTCAAAACAACCCGGTCAGCGATTCGGTGCAATCGTGGTGGCCGCAGCCGCCGACGTGCACCTCTGACCATCAGGCGATCATCGTCTGATCATCATCCCGACCAACCTGCCGAACAACCTGCCGACTGACCTGCTGAACAACCTGCAGGTCAGGTCTCATCCGGCGGACACGAATTTCGACTCTCGGCCTCGATGGGTACGCTGGCGACGTGACCGACATCGCAACGAATGTGGAACTGCTGCCGTCCGATTGGCGCGAGCAGGTGCTGCAGCTGGCCGTGGAGCGCGACGCCGTCATCCTTGCGCACAACTATCAGCTCCCCGAGATCCAAGACATTGCCCACTACACCGGTGATTCGCTCGGCTTGAGTCGCAAGGCCGCCGAGGTGGAGGCGTCGACGATCGTGTTCTGCGGTGTTCACTTCATGGCCGAATCAGCCAAGATCCTCAGCTACGACAAGACCGTGCTGATCCCTGACGCGCGCGCCGGGTGCAGCCTCGCGGAGACCATCACCGGCGACCAGTTGCGGGCCTGGAAGGCCGAGCACCCGGGTGCCGTCGTCGTGAGCTACGTCAACACCACCGCCGAGGTCAAGGCCGAAACCGACATCTGCTGTACCTCGTCGAATGCCGTCGACGTCGTCAACTCGATCCCCCCCGACACTGCGGTGCTGTTCTGCCCCGACCAGTTTCTCGGCGCCCACGTGCAACGGATCACCGGGCGCGAGAACATGCACATCTGGATGGGTGAATGCCACGTGCATGCAGGCATCAACGGTGCCGACCTGAAGGAGCGAGTCGAGGCCGAGCCCGACGCCGAGCTGTACATTCATCCCGAGTGCGGATGCGCGACCAGTGCGCTGTACCTCGTCGGTGCCGGTGTCGTGCCGGAGACCCGAACGAGAATTTTGTCGACCGGCGGAATGATCGATGCCGCGCTCGAAACGCAGGCGCGCAAGGTGCTGGTGGCCACCGAAACCGGCATGATCCATCAGCTCGAAAAGGCGGCGCCAAACACCATCTTCGAGCCGGTCAATCGTGCCGCGGTGTGCAAGTACATGAAGATGATCACGCCGGCGAAGCTGCTCAACTGCCTGCGCACCCTCACCGACGAGGTGACCGTCGATCGCGACATCGCCGATCGGGCCCGCACGTCGGTCGAGGCGATGATCGCCATCGGCACGCCGTCGGCGACGGCCGAATAGGGCCCGCCCGTGCTGGCCCGCCGCCTGCAGGCGCCACCCGTTCGGTGGCGACGCGATGTCGATGTGGTCGTGCTCGGTTCGGGTGCCGCCGGCTTCTCCGCTGCCCTTGCGGCGCGCCCGGTTCGCAGCGTCCTGGTCGTCACGAAAGATGTCGCTTCGGCCGGATCGACGCAGTGGGCCCAGGGCGGACTCGCCGGCGTCCTCGACCCTGCCGACACCATCGAGAATCACGTGCTCGACACACTGGCGGCAGGTGCGGGCCTGTGTGACGAAGCCGTCGTGCGGGAATTGGTCGAGGAAGCGCCCAAGTCGATCAGGTATCTGATGCGGCTCGGCGCCGCGTTCGACCCGAGCCACGATGCCGAGCCGCGGCCTGGGCTCGACATCGACATCGCACTGACTCGCGAGGGAGGTCACAGCCACGACCGCATCGTGCATTCTGGTGGCGATCAGTCGGGTGCCGAGGTGCAGCGAACGCTCGACGAGTCGGCGTTCGGGGCTGGCGTCGAGGTGATGAATCACACGTTTGCCCTCGACCTCGTGATGGCAACACTGCCCGATGGTTCTCGACAGTGCGCGGGCGTCAAGGTCGCCAGGATCGACGAGAACGGCAACGTCGAGTCCGTCGGAATCATCACGGCGCGCGCCGTGGTCATTGCGTGCGGTGGGTACGGCCAGGTGTTCGCGTCGACGTCGAATCCGCCCGCCGTCACCGGTGACGGCATCGCCATCGCCCTGCGCTCTGGCCTGCCCGTGCGCGATGCCGAGTTCGTTCAGTTCCACCCCACGGTGCTCTGGCGTGGGCCCGAGGCGACCGGCCAGCAGGCCCTCATCTCCGAAGCGGTGCGCGGCGAGGGCGCGATCCTCTACGACGCGGCCGGTGTACGGATCATGGAGGGCGTCCATCCGCAGGAAGACCTTGCGCCGCGCGATGTGGTGTCGGCAGCGATCAGCAAGCGGATGGCCGAGGCGCCTGCCGGGGTCGACGATCATGTGTATCTCGACGCCACCCACATGGGGGAGCGGTTCTATGAACGCTTCCCGTCGATTACCGAGGCCTGCCGGGAGATCGGTCTCGACCCGGCCACCGAGCGCATTCCGGTGGCGCCTGCGGCGCACTACAGCTGCGGAGGAATCACCGCGTCACTCGATGGCCGCACGGCCATGCCCGGGCTGTTCGCAGTCGGAGAGGTCACCTCGACGGGGGTGCACGGCGCCAACCGGCTGGCGTCGAACAGCCTCACCGAGTCGGTGGTCGCCGGAACCCGAGTCGGCCGCGATCTCGCGTGGGAGTTGCCGCCGCTGGTCGAGCCCGATCTCGATGTCGAGCCGATCGGCGCTGCGGAGCCGCTGTTCGATCCGGTCCGGTTGCGCGAGATGAAGGCGGCAATGTCGCGCCATGTCGGTGTGGTGCGGAGCGAGGCGTCCCTCGCTGCCGCGCTCGGAGCGCTCGGAGCGTTGGCTCGGAACACCACGGTCGAGGTCGCGCCGAGCCGAAGATCGTGGGAGGCAACGAACTTGCTGACCGTGGCATCGGCCGTGGTCAGCGCCGCATTGGCCCGCACCGAGAGCCGTGGGTGTCATCGTCGATCGGATCATCCGGAGGCGCGTGATGTCTGGCTCACGCACCTCGACGTGACCCTCGACCCGAGTGGTGCCATCGACGTGAACGGCATCCCGCCGCAAGCCTGAGGCTCGGCGTCACACCTACACTGCGCGCATGTTCGTCTTCCATCCGCTGTCCGACGCGACGCGGCGCCACCTGCTCGACGCCGGGATCGACCCCGATGCATTGGCCGGCCTCATTCGCAACACGATCGCCGAAGACCTGATGGGAGGCATCGATATCACGTCGGCGGCGACCATCCCCGCTGACCAACGCAGCGTCGCCACGTTCGGTGCTCGCGAGGCGGGAGTCGTTGCCGGGCTGCCCATCGTCGCAGCCGTGATCGAGGCCGTATGCGGCGACGCCGCCAGCGATTTCGAGTACCTCGTGCCTGACGCATCGTGGGTGGAGCAAGGAACGCAGGTCGCGTCGGTCACCGCGCCGACGCGGCTGATGCTGACCGCCGAGCGCACCGCGCTGAATTTGTTGTGCCACCTCTCGGGGGTCGCCTCGTTGACCCGCCGCTGGACGGATGCGCTCGTTGGTACGGCCGCGGCGGTGCGCGATACGCGCAAGACGACGCCGGGTCTTCGTGCGCTCGAAAAGTATGCGGTGCGTTGCGGTGGCGGTGTGAATCATCGCATGGGTCTGTCCGACATGGCGTTGGTGAAGGACAACCACGTGGCAGCCGCCGGAGGGGTCGCCGAGGCGTTCCGGCGCGTGAAGGAACTCGAGGCTTCGATTGCCGTCGAAATCGAGGTCGACTCGATCGAGGCGTTGCGGACTGCGATCGAGGCGGGCGCCGATGAGGTGCTGATCGACAACTTCACGCTCGATCAGATGCGCGAAGCGGTGCGGGTGCGCAACGAGTTGAACCCGGCTGTTCGGCTCGAAGCGAGCGGCGGACTCACGATCGAAACAGCCCGGGCCGTGGCACAGACCGGCGTCGACCTCATCGCCGTCGGCGAGTTGACCCATTCCGCCCGCGTGCTCGACCTCGGCCTCGACCTCCAAGCCATTCTCTGAACCGTCACATCGGGGCCAGGCACCAACGCGACACATTTGTCGCGATGGGGCCAGGTACCAACGCGACACATTTGTCGCGATGGGGACAGGTCGGTTACGCCGCCCGCAGCGCGTCGACCACGCGTTGTTTGAGCGTTGCGAAGTAGTGATCCTGCAGCACTCGGACCCGGCCGCGGCGAGCCTGTTGCCGAATCGCTCCCGGGCTCAAGTCGTAGTGAGTGGCGAGTCGGATGACGTCACACGCTCGGACCTCGGTGGCGATCGTGATGGCGAGGAGGCGGGCCTGGCCGGGCGTGGTGTGCGGATCAGCGCCGGTGATCTGGCGGACCTCAAGGTCGATGTCGTCGAGCGAGAGGCGCCGAATCGCGTCGAACCCGTTGCAGCGAATGAGGTCGTTGTCGCGCACGGCCAGGACGTCGTCGAGGTAGGTGGTGCGGTCGATCAGTGTTTCGACGACAGATGTGTCGAGCCACTGTGGTGGGCTTTGACGTCCGAGATAGACCGCCAAGCTCGACGCATCGTAGGCGGCAAGGGAGCGTGGCGGAACGAACGCCAGCGGGTTCCGATGGATGTATCGAACCGAGCCGGCGAGATGATGCTCACCCACGATGGGCACCGACTTGAAGCGGCTGTCGAACACGGGTCCGGTGCGGTCAGTGCGTTGGTTGTACGCAGAGGCGTATCGCGCTGCGACAAGGTGCATGATGTCAGCGAGGTTGCCGTCTTCGGTGTGGATGACGAGGTGGTAATGGTTCGTCATCAGGGCGTAGGCCTCGAGCACGGCGTTGTGTCGTTCGAGGCCGACGGCGAGGAGTTCGAGAAAGAGCGCCTTGTCGCCCGAAAGGCTGAAGATGTCTTGTCGGTCGGCGCCGCGGTTGTACACGTGGAACCGGTCTGATGTCTGGGTGTCGCGTGGTCGTCTCATGCGTCACTGTGCCGATCCGCTGTCACAGAGTTGTTTCGATCGGAGCGTGTCAAGGGGTGTGAGACGGGTTTTCGTCGGGCTGGTTGATCCAGGTGATGTCTGGCACTTGGGGTGCGGTCGGGCGGTTCCGGAACCGGTGGGGGTTGGTGGCGTATGCCTGGTCGAGGACGGTTTGGCGGGCTTGGCGGATGGTGTGGTGGCGGCCGGTGTGGACATCGGCGGGGGTGTGGTAGCCGATGCCGGAGTGTCGGTGGTGCTGGTTGTAGTGGTCGAAGAACTCGTCGATGAAGCTGCGGGCGTGAGCGAGATTGGTGAAGCGGTCCGGGAATCGTGGCGAGTGTTTCAACGTTTTGAATTGTGATTCGGAGTAGGGGTTGTCGTTGGACACGTGCGGTCTCGACAGCGATCGGGTGACGCCGAGATCGGCCAGGAGCAGCGCAACGGGTTTCGAGGTCATGGCGGGCCCGTTGTCGGAATGCAGATGGAGCTGATGCCGGTCGATGTCGTGTTCGGTGCAGGCTGCGTCGATGAGTTCTTCGGCGAGAGCGCCGGATTCGTTCGGTGCGACGACCCATGCAACGGCGAGGCGTGAGTAGATGTCCAAGATGACGTAGCAGTGGAACCAGGTCCATTTGTGCGGCCCGGCGAGCTTGGTGATGTCCCAGGACCACACCTGGTTCGGGCCATCAGCCATCAACTCTGGTTTGACCCGTGCCGGGTGACGGGCTTGTCGGCGTCGTTCGCGGACCTGGTGATGGTCGCGCAGGATCCGATACATCGTCGAGACCGATGCGAGATAGTCGCCTTCGTCGAGCAGGGTCGCCCAGACTTGGGCGGGTGCGTGATCACAGAACCGTTCAGAGTTCAACACGCCAAGCACACGGTCGCGTTCGATGTCGGTGAAGGCCCGGTGCGACGGTGGACGTGGCGCTGGCGGTCCGTGCATTGGTGGGCGGCGCCGCCGGTAGTGGGTGGCCCGAGATCGGCCGAGTGCTGTGCATGCTCGGGCTCTGGAGATGTCGGCGTCGACGAGTTCGTCGACGCCGGCGTCGAGGATCAGATCAACGGTTCGTCGGTGTCCGCGCTCTTGGAGAGCTCGCCCAAGAGCGCCTGCACTTTTCCCTGGACCTCGATGATTGTCTCAGCTTTGGCGAGCTTGCGGCGCAACCGTTCGTTCTCGGCACGGAGTTGTTGCATCTCGGTGCGTGTTGCCGCGCCCCGGCCGCCATCAGCGGTGCGGCCCATTTTCACCACGAGCAGGCCTTCGCGGTCTTGGCGCCGCCAATCCGACAGCAACGACGAGTAGATGCCCTCGCGGCGAAGCAGCGCAGAACGTTCACCAGGCTCGCTGCAACGCGCGTGGGCGGCGAGGATCGACAGCTTGTACTCGTGGGTGAACACCCGACGCTGCGACCGGGTCCGTTTCGATGATGAAGTTGTCGCCTCATCATCGCCAGTCTTGCCGACCCGAACCGCACTCGTCTTCGCCACCAGAATCTCCGATCAGTCAGACACCAAAGCTGTCTCACCAATCATGGACACAAAGGGGATGAGACCTGGCCCTCTCGCGACAAAAGTGTCGCGTTGGTGCCTGGCCCTGGCGCGACAAAAGTGTCGCGTTGGTGCCTGGCCCCGTCGCGACAGTTGGTGACGCTGGGGTGGGGGTTGGCACCGGTACTCTGCGGGCCATGCGTCGGACGCTTCCTTTCATCGTCATTGCCTCACTGCTGGCCGCTGCGTGCGGTGGCTCCGACTCGGCGGCGTCTGACTCGACCGTCGACTCGGTCGACCCGACGGAGGCGTCGGTGACCGACGAGACCGACCAGTCCGCCGACACCGGGCCGGAAGACGAGACCGCTACCGACACCGACACCGACACGGTGACGACCGACCCCGGCGATGCCGTGCCAGTGTCGACGAGCCCCGACAAGCCGACCGACATCGACGTCCCCGGCGAAGCACCGACGTCGCTCGAGGTCACGGTGCTCATCGAGGGCGATGGGCCCGAGTCTGCAGTCGGCGACACGGTGATCGTCGACTACATCGGCGTGCGCAGCGTCGACGGTGTGGAGTTCGACAACAGCTATGACCGAGGCACGCCGTTCGCCGTCGGTCCTCTCGGAACCGCGCAGGTCATCCAAGGCTGGAACGACGGATTGATCGGCGTGCAAGCCGGCGCCCAACTGCAACTCGACATCCCCAGCGAACTGGCCTATGGCGCAGAAGAGCGCAGCGAGATCATTCGCGCCAACGAGCCCCTGACCTTCGTCATCGACGTGCGGTCAGTGATCAAGAAGCCGGACCCTGCCGACGCGCCCACCGAGTCGGGCGTCGAGGCGTCCGAAGGCGCCACCGAGTTGTCGTTCGAGGACCTGATCGAGGGGGACGGTGCCGTGCTGGAGGAGGGTCAGACCGCCGTGTTCAACCTGGTGTTGTTCCGTGCCGACAACGGCGTCCTGCTCGACAGCACCTGGGAGACCGAGCCCATTCAGATCCCCATGGATCCGGCCGGTTTCGCGGCGCTCGTGCAGGGCATGCCGGGGATGAGCGTCGGCGGGCGCCGAGCGATTACTGCCCCACCGTCCCTTGCTTTCGGTGATGCCGGTGATCCGCAGATCGGATTGCCCGCCAATACCGATGTCGTCATCGTGGTCGACCTGCTCGGCGCCTACTGAGCAACTGCGACGCTGCGAGTGGCGAGCCACACGGCTTCGGCGTCGCCGATGGGTGAGTCGGGCCCGGCGTCGACGAACGGCCACAGCTCGGACAGCGATACGGCGGTAGTTGCCCGAGGCGTTGAGTTCGCCGAGCAATGCATACAGCCCGAGGTTGATCCGCTGGATGAACACGAACGCCCGCGGCACGGTGGCGTACTGGCTGATCGGGCTCCCGCGGTCGAACGTGTGGCGCACGATTGCGTTGGCGTACTCGCGGGTCCACGTCATGTGCTCGTCGCGGGCGACGGTGTCGTAGAACAGCGAAAAGTATTCACCGACGTCGTCGGTGTCGACGGGCGCCCCGGGTTGCAGCATTCCCGCCGACTCGACGATCTGGCGGAACAGTCGAGGATCGTGCTTCACTGCTGCTGCTTCGACCATCGAGGCAAACGTGTCGAGTTCGTCGCGAGTGAAGTGCTTCACAAGGCCGAAATCGAGGAACGTGACCGTTCCGTCGTCGTGGAACAGGTAGTTGCCCGGGTGGGGGTCGCCGTTGAAGGCACCCATGCGATACAGGCTGCGGAACACGAACCGGAAGATCACTTCACCGGCGTGATCGCGTTGCTGCTGCGGCCGCGCGAGCAACTCCGACCACGTGAAGCCGTCGATCAACTCCGACGTCAGTACTCGTTTGGTGCAGTACGCCGGAACGATCTCGGGAATCCGGATGAACGGGTGTCCGGCGTAGTAGTCGAAGAACATCCGTTGGTTGCTGGCCTCGAGTTCGTAGTCGACTTCTTCCGCGAGCCGGATCTTGATTTCGTCGACCATCTCGGTCGGGTCGAGGCCCCCGAAACTCTGCTTGAGGAGGACACCGAGGAAGTCGGCGTTCTTCAGGTCGGCGGTGATTGCTTCGTCGACGCCGGGGTACTGCACTTTCACGGCGACCGCGCGTTCGGTGCCAGTGGCCGGATCGATGATGATCGCCCGATGCACCTGCCCGATCGAGGCGGCGGCGATGGGTTCGGTGTCGAACTCGACGAACAACTCGGCGAGGGGCCGACCCAACTCGGCCTCGATGGTCGCAACGGCGAGGTCGGTCGACATCGGCGGAGCGTTCGACTGCAGTTGGCCGAGCGCTAGACGAAGCGGTTCGGGGAGCCCGCCGTCAAGGTAGCTGGCCATCTGGCCGAGCTTCATCAGCGCGCCCTTCATCTGCCCCAACTCGTCGGCAACCTGCTGCGCGGTCTTGAACTCGCGTTTGCGGTCGAGTTCGATCCGCCGTTCGGTGGAAGCAAACGTCTTGCGGGCGGCTGTCGTGGCGTACGTCCCTCCGACCCGGGCTCCCATTCGAGCGAGTCGGGCGTTGCGACCGACCCACGATCGACCGAGTTCGGTTCGGTCGAGGCGGCGCGAACCGGCGACCACGATGCCAGCCACCGCGGCTGCCGCAGCGAGCAACCTGAGTGCGGTTCGCAACTTCACGTCGCGCCTGCGCGTCGCACGACGGAGTCGATGGCGCGCACGAGGGTCGGAACGAACCGGTCGGCGTGGGCCACGACGGCATCATGGTCGCCATCGACCCGAAAGGCCTCAGCCTGCGGGATCAATTCGAAGAGCTTGACTTGGCGGGACAGCGGGATGACACGGTCGTTCATCGTGATCAGCACCGACGTCGGCACGTCCACGCCACCAATCCAGTCGGCACTCGTGAATCGACCGATCGCCTTGCCGGCCTCCAGCACGGTTCGCCAATCATGACTCGACGCCTCTTCGATTGCCCACGGCTCCCACTGCTCGACTTGCGCTGGAGGTACAGCTGCTCGGTGAGCCATTCACGTGGCCTGCTCGGGGGTGTATCGAGCGAGGGCGGCGAGGCCCGCCAGCCCGGCGAAGGAGAGTCGCTCCGGCCGGCGGTTCGAAAAGAATGGGGCAGTGGCGCACAACACCATCCCCTCCACCCGCTCCGGATGGCGACGCCAGATGAGCTGGGCGATCGGCCCACCCATCGAGTAGCCCACGGGGATGAAGCGTTCGATGCCGAGTTGCGTCGCCACATCGGCGGCATCGTCGGCACAGTCCTCCAATCGAAACGGCTGCGCGGGTGCGCAGCCCTGCGGCGTGCCCCCGATGGTCGAACGCGACAACGCGATAGTGCGCCCCGAGCGCCGTCGTAGCAGCGGTACCAATTCAGGTCGGCTGATGCGGTCCACCCGTGGAGCAGCACGACGACGGGAGCACCCGGTGGCCCGCCGAAGTCGCGCACCAAGACGTTCCCACGATCTTCCAGGTAGACGAACTTGCCTGCTGGAACGTCGGGTTTGCCCGTCGTGATCTCAGCGGGGATGTCAGCGGCGCCGTCGGTCGCCACCGGAAGTGTGGCAGCAAGCATCCTGGCCGCATCCGCGTCAGGAGGGTTGCGGTCGTCCACTGTTGCTGGCAATGGGGCGGACTCAGACCGAATCGACACGCAGCACGGTGACGGTGAGTGCGCCGTTGGGAGCGTGGTAGGTGATTGCGTCGCCGGCTGATGCACCGTCGAGCGCGGCGCCGAGCGGCGAGGTGGCACTGATCACGTCGGCGCCCTCGACGACTTCTTCCATGTTGCCGATCAGGTAGCGCTCGGCGCTGTCGTCGGAGTCGCCCGCATACACCACGGTGTAGACGCGGTTCTCGACGATTTCGGGTTCGTCGAGCAGATACTCGAGCTGGCGGATGCGGCCTTCCATGTGGCCCTGTTCGTCCTTCGCCGCGTGATAGCCGGCGTTCTCTTTCAGGTCGCCTTCCTCGCGGGCCCGCTCGATCTTGTCGGCCACCTCGATCCGGCCACGCGTGGTCAGATCGTGGAACTCGGCCGACAGTCGTTCGAAGGCAGCTTTGGACAGTTGTGCTCCAGCCATCGCACAGACGATACCGACACCGCCGGCGATGGGACTCCGTTCGCCATGCTCGGGGTGGGTAGCCTCCGTCGCCTATGACGCACAACATTGCAGTGATCGGCGGGGACGGAATCGGGCCGGAAGTAACTGCCGAGGCCATCAAGGTGGTCAGGGCGGCCGGTGTCGACATCACCACGACGGAGTTCGATCTCGGTGGCTCCCGCTACCTGAAAGACGGCGAGATCCTGAGTGATACGACACTCGATGCGCTGCGTGCGTACGACTGCATCCTGCTCGGCGCGGTCGGCACTCCAGAGGTTCCGCCGGGCGTGATCGAGCGTGGACTGCTCCTCAAGATGCGCTTCGAACTCGACCTGTACATCAACCAACGCCCGTTCCTCGGCACCGCTCCCGGGGGCGACACTCAACACGACTTCGTCGTGATCCGCGAGAACACCGAGGGTCCCTACGTCGGTGAGGGCGGCTCGCTGCGCACCGGAACGCCGCACGAAGTCGCCACGCAGGGCTCGTACAACACGCGCTACGGGGTCGAACGTTGCGTTCGCTACGCGTTCGAGTTGGCGATGAGTCGTCCGCGCCGACACCTCACGCTGGTCCACAAGACCAACGTGCTGCAGTTCTCGGGCGGGTTGTGGGAACGGACGTTCAACGAGGTGGCCGGCGAGTTCCCTGCAGTCACCACTGCCTACAACCACGTCGACGCGGCGTGCATCTACTTCGTGCAGGACCCTCACCGGTACGACGTGATCGTGACCGACAACCTGTTCGGTGACATTCTCACCGACCTCGGCGGTGCCGTCTCGGGAGGGATCGGCCTCGCCTCGTCGGCCAACCTCAACCCCACCCGCACCGGACCGTCGATGTTCGAACCCGTTCACGGGTCCGCGCCGGACATCGCCGGGCAGAACAAGGCCAATCCGACCGCAGCAATTCTGTCGGCTGCGCTGATGCTCGACTTCCTCGGCGAGGGCCCCGCAGCCGACCGGATCAGGGCCGCGTGCGCCGAGCCTGTCACCGGCAGCACCACAGAGGTTGGTGACCTGATCGCAGGTCGCGTGGGAAACTGACGTCATGCCCATCACACCAACACCGAAAATCTGGATGAACGGCGAGCTCGTCGATTGGGACAAGGCCCAAGTTCATGTGCTCACCCACACACTGCACTACGGAACGGGCGTGTTCGAGGGCATCCGCGCCTACGAAACCGCCGATGGTCCGGCGATCTTCCGTCTGACCGAGCACATCCAGCGGCTGTTCAGCTCAGCAAAGATCCTCGGCTTCGAGATTCCCTACACGGTCGACGAAATCATCCAGGCCACGAAGGACACCGTTGCCTCGACCGGCCTGGCCTCGTGCTACGTCCGCCCGCTGGCCTACCTCGGATATGGCGAAATGGGTCTCAACACGTTGCCGTGCCACACCGACGTCGCCATCGCATGTTGGCCATGGGGCGCCCTGCTCGGCGACGATGCCGTCACCAAGGGCGTGCGGCTGAAGATCTCGTCGTGGACCCGCCACGACCACAACACCATGCCGCCGGCCGCGAAGACGGTCGGCAACTACGTCAACTCCTCGCTCGCCAAGGTCGAAGCGCTCAAGGCCGGATACGACGAGGCGATCATGCTGGCCCCGAGCGGGCTCGTTGCCGAATGTACGGGCGAGAACATCTTCGTCGCCCGCCAGGGCAAGTTGCTCACGCCGCCGTTGTCCGCCGGCGCGCTCGAGGGCATCACCCAGAACACGGTGATGTCGCTGGCCGGCGACCTTGGTTTCGATGTGCGGGTCGACAACATCGCGCGCAGCGACCTGTACATCGCCGACGAGGCGTTCGTGTGTGGCACGGCGGCCGAAGTGAGTTCGGTCAACTCGGTCGATGAGCGCACGATTCCATGTCCCGGCCCGATGACGCTGGCGATCTCCGAGGCGTACCTCGCCACCGTGCGCGGCGAGAACCCCAAGTACAAGCACTGGAACGAACTGGCCAGCTGACCCGTCGATCCATCCCGGCGTCCTTCCGTTTGCGTCGCGTTTGCGGGCGCCCCCTCGTACGCGTTTCGCGACGCAAACGGATCAATGGGGGAGGGCGGCGCGGATTTTGATGACGTCGGCGAGGTCTTCGCGGGCGAGGTCGAGCGTCGGTCCGGGGAACAGGCTGATGTCATGTGCACCTGCGTCGGCGAGTGACTCGATGTGGGCGATGACGTCGGCCATCGTGCCGATCGCGCCGAGGTCGATCCACCAGTGGTCGGGGAAGTCGACGATGGCCGCGTCCCCACCGGCGTCGAATCGTTCCGTCATCTCGTCGAAGTGAGGATGCGCTCGGATTGCCGCCTCCGGACGGCGCAAGAGACCGGCGACGAACGGAGTCATGATCTGGTGGGCGGTCTTGCGATCGGGGACGAGACACAAAGCGCTGAACACCGCCACACGAAACTGGTCTGGGGAGCCGGCGTGCGCGATCGCCCGCCGCACGTAGGTAGGTCCGGCCCCCTCGGCGAGGACCACGCCGTCCGCGATGCGCCCGGCGAGTTCGAGCGACTTCGGCCCGCGAACACCGGCCAGTACCGGCGGTACCGTCGTGGGCGGCTGGTCGAGCGTGACGGAGCGCATCGTGACGGCGCTCCCCTCGAACGTTACCGTCTCACCGCGCAGCAGACTGCGGACCGTCGCGATGACCTCGTCGAGTGTGGTCAACGGCGACGGAGTTCGGGCGCCCATCTGGTCCATCCATTCCTGGACGCCGTGACCAAGTCCTGCAATCAGCCGGCCGGGCGACAGCTCGGCAAGCGTGGCGAACTCCATGGCGGTGACTGCAGCGTTGCGGGCGACTGCCGGAAGGATCCCGATGCCGACCTGGAGCCTGTCGGTGCGGGCGAGGGCGGTGGCTGCAAGTGAAACGCCGGCGGTGTAGAAACAGTCCTCGATCACCCAGAGCTGTTCGACGCCACCTGCTTCCAGGCCTTCGGCGAATTCGACGATCGATGCGGCCGGAAGCTGCCGATCGAAGCACATCCCGAGATTCAGCTCCATGCCCCACGATAGCTCCGACGACTATCGACGCCCGGAACACGTTTGCGTGATGATTTTGGCGCTCATCCGCACCAATTTCGTGACGCAAACGGGCTCGGGTGAGGTGGGTGGGGCGGGGAAAAAGCAGAATGCCCCGTCCGGTGCAGCCAGACCGAAGCCGGCGCACCTTTCGGGGCATTCAGGTGGACAGATCCACCACTGGTCGATCGACGGGAATTAACCTGCGTCTCGATCAGTTCACATCGCCCGTTGCTTTCATCTCGTCCAGTCGAAACTGGCCAGGATGTCGCAGCGGGCGATGCCGCTTTTCGGACCCGCAGTCGGCAAGCCGACTCCGAACCCGAGTTGTCACCGTTTCACGCTGACCCGGTTTCCCGAGCCATCAGAACTGGTGCCAATCAGAACCGTCCTCTCGAGGCCAGTTGGGGTGGCCCCAGATCATTCGGCTCTGCACCACTGCTCCGTTTTCGATTGCCGACCCGAAGGTCGACGCTCGCTTCGGTTGCCTCCCCGATTCATCCGGTTTCCCGAACGGATCAGTTGGTCCCCGTCTCCGCACGCTCCCGGAAGGACCGTACGACTCGGTTGGACCCGACACCTCGACCGGTTGCCCGAGCGTGGCGCCGACTCTCCGTTGTTCGCGTTTCACCCGAAGGTGCAGTACGAACCCGGTCTGAGGTGGCCGTGAACTCTGTCCAGTTCCGGATCCGCTGTACCTCGTGGACGATGCGGGTCGAGCCGAAGCTCCTTCCTCATCGCCCCGGTTGGCGTGCGCTCTCCGGAACAGACACCAGTAAAGACGCAGGAATCTCGGCGGTCAAGAGGTTTTCACAAAGACACAGGGTTATCCCCGAACCTTTTTCGTTACCCCCAGCTTCGGTCCGTTTGTCCCCGCGTAACCCACCGTTCATGCACACTGTCGTCCACATCTTGCACCGATGAAATTCGGTCCAGCGGCGCAGGATCGCGTTGCGCTGTGGCGATCTGGCGGTTGGCGGGATTGAATCGACGCATGGATTCACGCGCCGGACAACTCGTGGAGATCTTCGACACCACGTTGCGCGACGGATTGCAAGTCGAAGGGGTCTCGGCCACCGTCGACGACAAGCTCGCCATCGCCGCGCAACTCGACTATTTGGGCGTGCACTACATCGAGGGCGGCTGGCCTGGCGCCAACCCGAAGGACATTGAGTTCTTTTCCCGGGCCCAGACCGAGTTGGTGTTGACCACGTCGACACTGGTCGCGTTTGGTTCGACGCGTCGGCCACGCGGCAAGTCCGACGACGACGCGACGCTGCGCAATCTCATCGAGGCGAACACGTCGACGGTGTGCATCGTTGCCAAGAGTTCGGAGTATCAGGTCGTCGAGGCGATGCAGACCACGCTCGACGAGGGGATCGCGATGATTGCCGATTCGGTGCAGTATCTCCATCGGGCTGGCCGGCGTGTCCTCGTCGACCTCGAGCACTTCTTCGACGGCTATGCGCAGAACCCCGAGTTCTCGCTGCGGACGATCGAGGCTGCCGTGATCAGTGGTGCGACGCACCTCGTGCTGTGCGACACGAACGGTGGCACGCTGCCGCACCAGATTGCAGCGGTGGTCGCCGAGGTCAAGACCCATGTGGGTGACGACGCCATCATCGGCATCCACTGCCACGACGATGCGGGGTGCGCCGTGGCGAACTCGATGGCAGCCGTACTGGCAGGGGCGCGCCACGTGCAAGGCACGCTCAACGGCCTCGGCGAGCGCACGGGCAACACGAATCTCACGACCGTCATCCCCAATTTGCAGCTGAAGCAGGGTTTCGACTGCTTACCCGAAGGTCGACTCGTGCGGCTGACGACCGTCAGCCATCGTGTCGCTGAGACGCTGAACCGCGCGGTCGACCCGCAGGCGCCCTACGTGGGCTCGTCGGCGTTCGCGCACAAAGCCGGCCTCCATGTGTCGGCGATCGCCCGGGCCAAAGACGCCTACGAACACGTCGATCCGACAGCGGTCGGCAATGGCACTCGATTCGTCGTGTCCGAGATGGCGGGCCGCGCGACGATTCAGATGAAGGCCGACGAACTCGGATTGACGATCGACGGGGCCCAGATCAACGATGTCATCGATCAACTCAAACGGCTCGAGCACGAGGGGTATCACTTCGAGGCCGCCGACGCGTCGCTCGAACTCCTGATGCGGCGACTGACCGGTGACGTCGCCGACTTCTTCACGATCGAGTCGATGCGGGTGATCACTGACGAAGCCGCCGACGGGTCCTTCAGGACCGAGGCAACGGTCAAGCTCTGGGTCGGTGGCGGACCCAACGACGAAGGCGCCCAGCGGCGCGTCTCGATCGCCGAAGGCAATGGACCGGTCAACGCGATCGACACGGCGTTTCGGATGGCGGCCAGCGAGGCGCTGCCGCAACTCGCCGACATCCACCTGATCGACTACAAGGTCAGAATTCTCGACGGCGGATCGGCCACCGGTGCGACGACGCGCGTGCTGCTGTCAGCGACGAATGGCGTACGCGACTGGACCACCATCGGTGTCAGCCCGAACATCATCGAAGCATCGTGGCGGGCGCTCGAAGACAGCCTGGTCTACGGCCTGCTGCACGCCGGCTGATGCATTCCTGCCCGTTCCCGTGCCGCTCGACGAGGCGGCCACCGGGCTGACGACTTCCTCGGCGATGCACGAGCACGTCGGCCTCGCCCGAAGTTTGTTGACGCAACGGTTGCATCTGTCAAGATGGCAATCGGAGAGGGATGGTGAAGAGCATGACGACCGATGGACGCGTGGCGCGCCGACAACGCAATCAGGAGCGGGTTCTTGACACGGTGATCGACCTGTTCGAGGCGGGGCAGATCGACCCGGCTGTCGACGACGTCTCGGAGCGATCAGGCGTGTCGACGCGATCGATCTATCGCTACTTTCACCATCGGGAAGGGCTCATGGATGCCGCGCTCTGGCACCTGGTTGCCAGAGTGGGCCAGGAGCTTCCTCTCCGCCCGGCCCGAGGGCCGTTCGACGAACGCATCGATCGCTTCGTCGCGCACCGTCTCGAGGCCTACCGTCGCCTGGCGCCGTTGGTCCATTCGACTCGACGTGCCCCGCTCCCGGGCGTTCCCGTCGATCACCCCACCGACACCGACACCGACACCGACACCGACACCGCCACCGACACCGCCACCGCCACCGACACCGCCACCGCCACCGACACCGCCACCGCCACCGACGTCCGTGGACCCGGGGGCGCAGGTGATGGCCATCTGGCCGACCGATCGGTGTTCGGCACTGACGCATCCACCTACTTCGCGGCCGAGTTCGAGCGGCGCCCATCGATGGTGCGCCGCCAGGCACAGGTGGCAGCTGACATGGCGGTCCAATTCGAATCGATCGAGTTCCTGCTCGCTTCATTCGACGGCGACGTCTATGCCGTCACGTCCCTCCTCGTCGACCACCTGCGCCATCAGATCGATCCGGCAGCCGATCTGCCGTCGACTGCCGGCAGACCCGTTCGTTCATCCAGCTCTTGACCCTGCTGACCCTGCGTCGCACCGAACTCGGTGTCGATCCTGTAGAACTACGGCAATGGCAGCCCCGAAGTTCACCCGAGTTGCGCCGACGACGCACCCCCGCACGTACAGCTCGCCCGATCATGTTCCGGACAACTGGATGCCTGACCGACCAGCCGAGATCGCGGGCTTCCAGCCGGTGGGCCCGCGGCGGGGCAACCCAGGCCCCGATCAGGGTTTTGCCTTGCGGCTCGCCAGCCAGCTGGCGCCCTCGTTGCATCTACAAGAACGCGAACATCGTGACGACGCGGTCAGGGGATGCCTGGGAGTGGCCCTGCGTCGCGCTTCGCTGTTCTCTCGGGCGCCGGTGATCCACGACGTCAGGATGGCGTTCAAGATGTGGGGGTTCTTCGACGAGATCCCGCCGGCTGGCTTGGTCGAGTTCCGGCGCCCCCTCTTCGCCGGGCTGCGCCATACCGGGCATCACTACACCGAGGCGCGCGTTGTCGCCGACATGGTCCCCCAGGCGACACTCGAACTCACGCCGGCGGCCCTCGATGTCGACTATCCGAGCCGGTGGCGCGAGCTCATCGGCGCCTGACCGGCCGGGAGCCCACGCGACGAAAGGCAATTCGCTTCGCTGATGAACGCGCCGCCCGAAGGTACCCGGCGGCTCGCCGCACCAGGGATTGATCTGCGCGTCACGCTGCATCCGATCGGGGTGTACGACAATGATCCGACGCACCGCCGGACGTCGTCGTCGTTCAGCAAGGCGGTGTTGACGCCAGACGGGCCCGGCACGATGCGGCTCGACTGGAACGGGTCGGGCGACGTCATCGCCACCGCGTGGGGTGCTGGAGCATCGTGGCTGCTCGACCGTGCGGATGCCTGGATCGGGTTGCGCGACGACCTGGCCGGATTCGACCCGACGGCGCATCCTCGCGTGGCCGCATGGTGGCAGCGGCACGGAAACTTCCGACTCCCGGCGATTGGCGTGATCTGGCAGGAGCTCGTCCTGGTGCTGCTCGGCCAGCGCGTGACCGTCGAAGAGGCGACCAAGAGTTGGCGCCGCATGTGTCAGGCGTGGGGAACTCCGGCGCCTGGCCCCGAGTCGCTGATCCTGCCACCGTCGCCGGCCGTGGTGGCATCGTTGCACTACACCGACCTGCATCGGCTCAACGTCGATCGGCGTCGCGCCGATGCGATCGTCTTGGCGGCAAAGCGAGCTGGCCGACTCGAAGAGGTGGCGACGATGTCGACGGCAGATGCGCTCGTGCGTCTGACCGCATTGCCCGGGGTCGGGGCGTGGAGCGCAACGGCGACGGTCCTGGCGTCACACGGCGACCCCGACCTCGTCGTCTTGCGCGACTACGGGATGCCGACCTTGGTCAACTACGCGTTCACCGGTGAGGCACGGCGGCTCGATCCGGATCGCGGCGGCGATGCGGTGATGCTCGAACACCTTGCCCCATGGGTCGGCCATCGCCAACGCATCATCCGGTTGCTCTTTGCGGCAGGTGTGACGGTTCCCCGCCGAGGACCACGTGCCTTCAACCCCGATATTCGCCGCCTGTAGGTCGCGGCGAGCGATACCGATCTGGGCTGAAACATCCCTGTGCTCAATTGTTCACTTCCATCGTTGTCGAGATGCTGCTCGGACGCCTACGGTCGTGCCGTGTCCGTAGCCTTCGACCCGTCGATCCATCCCCACCGTCGCCGCAACGCGCTGACCGGTCAGTGGGTGGTCGTCTCGCCGCAGCGAACGAAGCGGCCCTGGCAGGGGCAAACCGACGACGCGGCACCCGACCCGCCAGCCGACTACGAACCGACCTGCTATCTCTGCCCCGGCAATGCGCGCGCCGGCGGTGTGACCAACCCCGAGTACGCGTCGACGTTCGTGTTCGGGAACGACTTTGCAGCACTGCTGCCCGATGCCCCGATGCCGTCCCCGATCGGCGCCGGCGCCGACGCGACCAGTGCAGATCTCTACCAGGCCGGGGTGGGTGACGGGGAGTGCCGCGTGCTCTGTTTCTCCCCGAACCATGGCCAAACCCTCGCCACGATGGAACTCGCAGAGATCGGCGTCGTGATCGACATGTGGAAGTCCCAGCTGGCCGAACTCCTCGCCCGCTACGAGTACGTCCAGATCTTCGAGACCCGCGGTGCGATCTCGGGCGCATCGAACCCGCATCCGCACGGTCAGATCTGGGCGTCGAACTTCCTTCCGAACGAGATCGTCGCGGAACTCGAGCACCAGCGGGCCTATCGGAGCGAGCACGGTCGCCACCTCCTCGTCGACTATGCCGACAAGGAACTTGCGGTCGGCGACCGCGTGGTCGTCTCGAACGAGCATTGGGTCGTCGCGGTTCCCTACTGGGCGTACTGGCCGTACGAGACGATCGTGCTCCCGCGTCGCCACGTCGCGTCCCTTCTCGACCTGACCGATGCCGAGGGTGCCTCGTTGGCGGCCGCCCTCAAGTCCATGCTGGGCGCCTTCGATCGCCTGTTCAACACGCCGTTCCCGTACTGCTCGGGGTGGCACACCGCGCCGCGCGGGTTGACCGACGACTGGCAACTTCATGCCCACTACTACCCGCCGTTGCTCCGCTCGGCCGATGTGGCCAAGATTCCGGCCAGCTATGAGCTGCTGGCCAACCTGCAGCGCGACCTCACGCCGGAGAGCGCCGCGGCGCACCTGCGGCAGATGCTGTGAGTCGCGCCGGTGCGGTGAGTCGACTCGAAGAATTGCCGGTCAGCAGGTGGGCGTGGTCCGGGCTTCGGCGAGCGCGGCGAGGAAGCGATCGTTCCACGCCGGGCCGGCGATCGTCACCCTGACGCCGACGTCGGCGAACGCCCGAGTCACCACGCCGCGTCGTTCGAGATCGACTCCGAGCGCAGCGGCGTCGTCGAGCACGGGCAGCCAGACGAAGTTGCCCTGCGGGTCGGGCACGTTCCAGCCGAGTCGGCGCAGCTGGGCGGTGACCCGTGTCCTTTCGGCGACGACGTCGGCGACTCGGCCACGCATCTCGTCGGCGGCAGCGATGCTGGCCCGCGCGGCGCGCTGCGCGAGTTCGTTCACTGCAAACGGCACCAGGGTTCGGTCGATCATGCCGATCACGTCGGCGCCACCGAGCGCATAGCCGACGCGCAGCCCGGCAAGGCCGTGGGCCTTGCTGAATGTGCGGGTGATGACGAGGTTGGAATGATCCGCGAGGAGCGGGGTCGAATCGCGCACCCGCGGATCGGTCACGAACTCGGAGTACGCCTCGTCGAGCACGACCAGGCAGGACGGAGGAACCGCCCTGAGGAACGCGATGATGTCATCGGTTCCGACCACTGTGCCCGTCGGGTTGTTGGGGTTGGTGACGAACGCGAGTTTCGTGTCGGCGTCGATCGCCGCAGCGAGCGACGGCAGGTCGAACACTTCGTCGACCAGGGGCACCCGCACCTGTTCGGCTTCGACCAGGGCGGCGAACAGCGGGTACGCCTCGAACGAGGGCCAGCACATCGCCACCTTGTCGCCTGGGCCCACATAGCTGAGCAGCAGTTGTTGCAGGATGCCTGCCGAACCCGCGCCGATGGTGACGTTCTCGGTGTCGAGCCCGACGAAAGCGGCGAGGTCCGCCCGGAGTTCGCTGGCGCCGTGGTCGGCATACAGCCCGAGGTGTTCGATGCCACCGCTGATCGCGCCAGCCACGGAAGGGAGCGGGCCGAAGGGCAACTCGTTCGAGGCCATCTTGATCGCATCGGCGATGCCGTGCTCCGCGGCTGCTGCTGCGGCCGACCGGCCGGGCCGGTAGGCGGGAAGGGCGGCAACTGCGGCCCGTGGTCGTCCTGACATATCGCCATGATTCCAGATCGGCGGGTGGCAGACCTTGTTACCCTTCTCATCTCGTCGCCGTTCTCCCCGGTGTCGTTGCTCAGCGGTTGAGTGATGCTGCTGTGGCAACCTGGTCGACATGACGAGCAGAGCCCGCGGTCGGATCGTGTGGGAGCCCGCCGCGGACGCTTGGGCGACGAGCACACTCAGCGAGTTCGCAGGCTGGGTCGCCGACGGTGGGGGGCCGCGGCTGCACGACTACGCACAGGCCCTCGACTGGTCGCTTGCCGAACCGGCCGACTTCTGGGGCGCCGTTGCCCAGTGGCAGCGGATCGGGTGGATCGACGAGCCGACCGAGGTCCTCGCGTCGGGCTCGATGCCCGGAGCATCGTGGTTCCCGGGAGGCACCCTGAACTACGCGCAACGAGCGCTCGCCCATGCCCGCGGGCACGGCGACGATGTCGCCATCGTCGGCCGATCCCAGACGCGTGAGCGAGATGAGCGAACGTGGGCCGAACTGCTCGACGACGTTGCCCGCTGCCGGGCTGGGCTGCGCAGACTCGGAGTCCGCTCCGGTGATCGTGTCGTGGCGTTCGCGCCGAACATCACCGAGACGATCGTGGCGTTCCTGGCGACTGCCAGCCTCGGGGCGATCTGGTCGTCGTGTGCGCCCGAGTTCGGCGTACGCGCCGTGGTCGACCGCTGGGTGCAGATCGAGCCGAAGGTCCTCATCACCGTCGACGGCTATCGGTACGGTGACCGCCGCATCGACCGGGGCGATCATGTCGCCGAGATCGTGGCGGCGCTCTCGACGCTCGAACACGTCGTGCGGATCCCGTACCTCGATCCCGACGGTCCGGACGACTGGACGCCGCTGCTCGCCGCACACGAACCGCTCGACTACGAACCCGTGCCGTTCGATCATCCGCTCTACGTCCTGTTTTCATCGGGCACGACCGGCCTGCCCAAGCCGATCGTCCACGGGCACGGAGGAATCACCCTCGAACACGTCAAGGCCTGGTCGCTGCACTACGACCTCCGCCCGGGCGACCGGCTGATGTGGTTCACGACCACGGGGTGGATGATGTGGAACTTCCTCGTGTCCGGGCTGCTCACGGGGTCGACGATCGTGCTCTTCGACGGCGACCCAGCAGCACCCGACCTCCTCGAATTGTGGCGCATTGCCGCTGACGAAGAGGTCGACGTGTTCGGCGTCAGCGCGCCGTTCCTCATGGCCTGCCGCAAGCAAGGTCTCCGCCCGGGCGACCAAGTCGATCTGCGCGGTGTTCGCCACATCGGCTCGACGGGCGCCCCGCTGCCGGTCGAGGGCTTCGAATGGGTGCCCGATGCGGTTGGCCGGCATGTGCAGGTTGGGTCGATGAGCGGCGGCACCGACGTGTGTACGGCCTTCGTCGGAACCGCACCGATGCTGCCGATCCGGGCCGGCGAGATCGGTGGCCGCATGCTGGGCTGCAACGTCCAGGCGTTTCGCCCCGATGGCACCCGTTGCGCTCCGAACGAGACTGGTGAGTTGGTGATCGTCGCTCCGATGCCGTCGATGCCGGTGGGCTTGTGGGGCGATTCGTCGGGGGAGCGGCTCCGAGCGACCTACTTCGACACGTTCCCCGAAACCTGGCATCACGGTGACTGGATCACCTTCTTCGACGACGGTGCCTGCGAGATCACGGGTCGCTCCGATGCGACGTTGAACCGCGGGGGAGTCCGGCTGGGCACGAGCGACTTCTATGTGGTCGTCGATTCGATGGCCGAGATCGCCGACAGCGTGGTCGTCCACCTCGAAGACAACCTGTCCGGGGGGCCGGGGGAATTGATCCTGCTGGTTGCCTGCGCTGACGGGGCGATCTTGGATGCGGCCCTCGACGAACGGATCCGCGGTGCGTTGCGCACCGAGCTGTCGCCGCGTCACGTCCCCGATGTGATCGCAGCAGTGCCGACGATTCCTCGCACGCTGTCGGGCAAGAAGCTCGAGGTGCCGATCAAGAAGATGTTGCTCGGTGTGCCGGCCGTCGAGGCAGCGTCGAGGGACTCGCTGGCCGATCCGGACGCGCTCGATGCGATCGAGCGGTGGATCGCCACGAGGCGCCCGTGAAGCCGGACTCGCCGCGACCCCGCGAGCGTGTGATCAGGGCGCTTGGAGGCCTGTGCGCTGCGCCGGCTGAAGACCCGCTCGCTGCCAAGACGCCTCGACGATCGGGTGGACCTGATGCCTCCACTGGTCGAGCAGCGCGTAGGCAGCGTTGCCGGGGCACGTCGTAAAGGTCATGTCGCGGTGGCCCGAGATGGTGCGCGCGGTCACGGCCTGCCCCGCTCTCCACTTGTCCGATCCGCGCGAGATGAAGGTCGTGGTCGCGTCGTCCCAGGTGCTCAACCGGTAGCGCCCGGAGAGGTGCGCCAGGAGTCGCACGAGGCTGGCCTGCATCGCTGCAGGCGGCGCCGTGGTCGTGAAGTCGCCGAGGAGGCAGACGAGCTGAGCAAAGCCCTGATTGCCGCCTGTGGCGTCGGCGCGCACCGGCCCGTCGAGCGAGCCGGCTCGACCCTCCCAGACGGTGCCGTCGGGCCCGACGAAGAAGTTGTACGCCACGTCGTTCCAACCCTTGGTCGGGCTCGTGTGAAAGGCGTAGACGTTACGGATGAGGCTGCGTTGGTTCGGAATGACGTTCGACGTTGCCGTGTGGTGCACGAGCAAGAAGCGAACATCCTCGGTCGGCAGGGGACCTTTGGGAGCAAGGTCTGCGCCCCACGCCGATCGCGGGAGAACGTCGAGGTCGTCGGCGATTCTGAGCGGCCGGGGCGACGATGCGCTGACGAGCGGCGAGTCGGGTGCGGTGGCCAGCGTTGATACCGTCACCGCGGCGAGGGAGGTTCCGATGAAGGCTCGGCGCGTCATCGGGCCGACGCAGACATCGCACATCCTCGCACGCTAGGCCTTGACGAACCGGCGCCGAAAAGCGAACATGTGTTCGTGACGCGTTCGACCACCGGGCAGACAGCTTCGATCTTGCACGCCGACCTCGATTCGTTCTATGCGTCGGTCGAACAACGCGACGATCGTGCGTTGCAGGGCAAGCCAGTCGCCGTCGGTGGTGGCGGCGTCATCCTTGCCGCGAGTTATGAGGCGAAGCGGTTCGGAGTGCGCACGCCGATGAACGGAACCGAGGCCAAGCGGCTCTGTCCGGATCTCATTTTCGTCGAGCCCCGGTTCGAGGCCTATGTCGAGGCGAGTCGTGCGGTGTTTGCGATCTTCGACGACGTCACGCCTTTGGTCGAGGGCATCTCGATCGACGAGGCGTTTCTCGATGTCGGAGGCTTGCTGCGACTCTCGGGAACTCCCCCAGCGATCGCTGCTCGACTCCGGGCCGATGTGGCTGACAGGGTCGGCCTGCCGATCACGGTCGGAGTCGCCCGAACCAAGTTTCTGGCGAAGGTCGCGAGCGGCGTCGGTAAGCCTGATGGTCTGCTCGTGGTTGATCCCGATCGTGAGCTTGAGTTCCTGCATCCGCTCCCCGTCCAGAAGCTGTGGGGAGTGGGCCGGGTCACGACGCAGAAGCTGAACGACCGGGGAATCTTCACCGTGCGCGACGTCGCCGAACTCGACCCGGCCGCACTCGCAGCGATCACGGGCGGTGCCGCCGGTCGGCAGTTGGCGGCGCTCGCCCACAATGTCGATGGTCGGCAGGTCGAGGTGGGCCTGCGGCGTGGCTCGATCGGCTCGCAGCAGGCGCTCGGTCGCGGCGCACGCTCGCACGGTGACATCGAGGTGATCCTGCGGCGGATCGTCGACCGGATCACGAGCCGCCTGCGTCATGGTGGCAGGGTCGGCCGCACCATCACGCTGCGCCTCCGGTTCGACGACTTCAGCCGTGCGACGCGCGCCCATTCGATTCCCGACTCCGACGGCGGCGACCGCGGTCGTACAAGACATCGCGAGGCGCCTTGCTCGCTGCCGCGTGGCCGATGATCGACGAGCGTGGGCTGACGCTGATCGGTGCGTCGGTGGGGAGCCTCGAACGCGTCGGGGTCGAGCAACTCGCGCTGCCCTTCGACCGTGCCGATGCGGCCGAACTCGACATGACGATCGATGCGATTCGCAGCAAGTTCGGAGGTGCCGCGATCACACGAGCCGATCGGATCGGGAGTGACGTCGGTAGCGGCGTTCCGCTGCTCCCCGACTGAGCTCGTCGTGCTTGGCTCGTGGCCAGGCAGAACCGCAACAGCGAGCGAGTGGCGCAGAACCTGAGTCGACGTCTCAGCGCCGCTGCCGTTGCGTCCCTGGTCGGTTGCGCTTTGCCTCGTACATTGTCTGATCGGCGAAGGCGAGGAGGTTGCGACCTGAAAGGCCAGGCTCGGTCGTTGCCGCCCCGACGCTCGCGCCGATCGTGATGACGCCGGCCGACGTGAGGTACGGCTCCGCAAGCAGACCCGCGAGATGACCGGACAACGTGTTGCGTGCAAGCGCCGTGGGAATGGGGTTGCAGACGATCGCGAATTCGTCGCCGCCGAGCCGCGCGACCAGGTCGCCCTCGGTTGCGGCTGCCAGCAGCCGTTCTGCGACGCTGCACAGGACTTCATCGCCGACGGTGTGGCCGAACTGGTCATTGACCGGCTTGAAATCGTCGAGGTCGATGAGGAGCACCGATGTTGGCGTGTCGGTATCGGCCCTGCGCTCGAGTTCGGCCATGAGCAGGCGTCGATTCGCAAGGCTGGTGAGCGCGTCGTGCGTTGCCTCGTGGGTGAGCCGACCATGGCTTTCCGTTGCGATTTCGAGCATCTGTTCGAGTCGGGTGCGGCGGACGATCGCGGTGGCCTGGAGCGCAACAGCGTCGAGCAACGTGCGATCGGTCGACGTGAACGGGCCGGCAGCGTCATGGCGGCCGCTCACGGCCAGGAGCCCCTCGACACCCTGCTCGCCGTGGAGGTGTGCAACCAGGGCCGGCCCGACATCGGCCGACGCTTGGTCTGAGTCGAGCCCCTGCCGGACCGTCTCGGCTTCACCCGTGCCGAGCGTCGTGACGGTCACCGAACCAGCATCGACGACCACTTGCCACGGTGGCGCATGACCGTCGGTCGAGAGCAGGATCGTCGTTGCCGTCGTCGCGTGAAGCGCTTCTGCGGTGCGCAAGAGGAGTCCGGCGAGCGCAGCCTCGGGCCCGTCCGCCAGCGCTGCGGCGCGCAGCAGATCATTGGTCAACTCGAGCTGCGTCCGATGCCGATGGGCATCGACGTACGCGTGATAGCCGATCACCGCAAACACCGCAACCGGAACCAGCAACACGAGGGCGCGCGGATCGGCGATCGCGATGAACGCAGCGAGAACTCCGACACTCACGTTCACCGAGGTAATGGTGATCGACGAGGCGATCGAATGGCTCAGTGTGCGCACGTCGGGCGCACCTTCGCTGAGCGTGATCGCGGCGAGCACCGCGAAGAGCCCGACGAGCCCGGCCACCATCGTGCCGGCCGCCGCCGCGACCCAATCCGCCGGCGTCGCAAACCCTCGCCCGGGGGCGATGGCCTCGGCAACGGTGATCCCGAGCGCCGCGCTTGCGCCGTACTGAGCAATACTGAACCCACGCCTCGGCATGCTCGTGCCACGGTCGGCCATGATTCCGATCGCTCCGCCCACGATCCGAGCGGTGAGGAGACCGAGCGGGTTGATGAAGACGAGGCCGATGACGAACGGCAATTCGTCCAGCGGCAAGCTGTGCGCGCTCCGTCGCAGAGGCAGGTGAATGGCGGCGTGCTCGGCAATGGCGAAGGCAACGGCGAGCCCGAGCCAGAGGAGCGGCGAGCCGAACGTGCGGTCGTCGATCGACCTGGCGAGCGGAACCGTCGATGCGGCCAGGGCGAGACCGAGCGCGAGAACCCGGACGTGCTTACTCACTCCCAATGATCGCCGCGCCACCGGTTGCCCTTCCAGTCGTCTTCGCGCCATCTGTTGCCGCGCCACCGGTTGCCGTCGAGCGCGCCGTCAGCTTCGACGTTCTGTGTCGTGTCGCCTTTCGCAGCACCTTCGATCAGCTTGGCGAGCGTCTTGAGCGGATCCTTGCCGGACTTCTTGTGCTTCTGTTCGAACTCCGACTTCGCAGGAGCTTGCAGCAGGAGTGCGGCGCGCCCGTCAACCATTCCGGCACCCTGGAAACGGCTCTCGACGTTCGCCAGCGGGGTTGCCGATTGCTTGAGCCGAGCCTTGATCTGGTCAGGGGTGAGGCTCGGATCGGCCTGCGCCATCAGTGCGACGAGACCCGAGACGACTGCAGCTGATTGCGACGTGCCGTTCCCGCGGAACATCGTGGTGCCCACCCGCGCGTCGGGGTAGGAATCGTCGATGAGGGAGCCGGGCACGCGTAGCGAGACGATGCCGACGCCAGGCGCAACAACATCGGGGGACCGGAAGCTGTTGCCGGTCGACGAGAATGGTGCGATCGTGTCATCGTTCGTGGCCGACGTTCCGGCGATGTCGGCGGCTCCGACGGCGATCACGTACGGATTGGTCGCCGGGCTGCCGAGCGAGGTGGCCGCTGCGCCGTCGTTGCCCGCCGACACGACGACGACGATGCCGGCTTTCCACGCCTCCTCGACGGCGATCGACAGGGGATCGCCGACGTACTCGTTGATTCCGTCGACGCCGAACGACAGGTTGACGACGCGGATGTTGTACACCTTCTTCTTTTTCTGCGTCACCACCCAGTCAAGTGCCCGAATCACCGACTCGACCGTCGTTCGACCGTCGTGCGACGCGACTTTGAGGCTGACCACGCGGGAACGAGGGGCAACACCGGTCGACCCACTGGCGACGTCGTCGCCGGTGATGATTCCGGCCATGTGCGTGCCGTGACCAAGCCCGTCGAGGGTGGCGAGATTGGGAATGGACGCTTCGTCGGAGAAGTCTGGACCATTCACGACGGCGCCCGAGAGACCGGTGACGGGCGCAACGCCCGAATCGATCACCGCGACATCGACGCCGCGACCGTCAATGCCTGCGCGCCACAATTCGTCGGCGCCCACGACGTTGGCGAGGAGCGCCGCTGTTGTTTCCGCGCCCGGCATCGACGGCGCGAAGTTGACCATTCCAACCGAACTCGGCCCGAGCGAGGCGACGCCGGGGAGTGATGCGATGTCGTCGATGTCGTCGTCGTTCACCTCGATCACGAACGAGTCGACGTTCGCCATTTCGTGGATGACGTTGGCGCCGAGACGACTTGCCGCGTCGGCGACCGAAGCCCCTTGCCCCGGCGCGGTGGCGACGACCAGGCGCGTGTGGGCCGTGCTGTGGGGCGTCGGCAGCGCGGTCAGCGCGCCCGCGCCGACGCCCAGTAGCGCGAGGGCGGCAAGGGCCTTTGTCGGGTTCAGCTTCGAATTCTTCATCGAGAGATGATCGGAACGCCGGAACGCAGGGTTGAGCAGCCTTGTCGCAACGTTGACAAATGCTCTTCTGGTCATGGCCTCGGGCGATGTCGTTGCCGGTGTGCGTCCGCTGGAGGCGCCGTCGCAGGTCGGTCCGTGTGCCATGGTCTTGAGATGCTGTGTCGAGGTCGCTGGGTAGCCGGAGGCGTTTTCGCTCTGCTGGTCGCAACTGCTTGCAGTGGTGGCGACGGCGACAAGGGCGGCGCAATCGAGCGGGGGCTGCGCGAGATCCCGCTCTCTGTCTTCGACACAGGCGGCGCGGGGCCCGGCGCCGCGTACATCGAGATCGGCGACTTGGCTGGTCTGTCGGAGATCCGCGGCCTGAACCGACCTGTGGCCGATGCGAGTGACGACGAAGTGCTCGCCTTCATGTCAGCATTGACTGGAGAGTCGAGCGACGATGTCGGAACATCTCGAGTCGTGGTTGCCTGGGGCTTTGACCCGAGGCTTCCCTCGATCGAAGCCAGCGCCGTCGAAGACGAGATCGGCCTGGACGTCGGAGCGATCGAAACCTTCGCGACCTTCAGTTCACCGCCGATCTCGTTTTCGGTGTTCACCGGCGAGATCGAAATCAAGGGCGGGCTGGATCAAGTGGGCAACGGGGTGTCGTCGGCGGGTTCGGGAGAGGACTTCGTGCAGAACATCGACGAGGTGTCGCGCCTGCGTCCAATCGGCCAGCCGTTGCGACTCGCAGCGCAGGATCAGGCGGTTGCGCTGTCGACGTCGACACCACTGGTCGAGGAGTGGGCGTCTGAGACGTTCCAGTCACTGGCTGACGACGACCGATTCGTGGCTGTTGCGCGGGCGCTCGATAGTGCTGGGGCCGTGACGGCGATCATTGCCGAAGGCGAGTATCGCTTCGATCCAACGATGGTCGTCGGGCGGACTGCGGATCCCGCTGTCGTCGAACAAGTCATGGAACAAGTCGGTCCGAACCTGATTCCGGAATCCTTCGGCCTCGTCGGCATGGGAGGAGCCCAGATCGACGGCGTACCTTCACTTGTGGCGGCGTACCTCTTCGACGATGAGGTCGATGCAGCAGCCTCCGTTGACAGCATCGAGGGTCTCTGGCGTACCGCCGATTCATTCAGGACCTCGCGTCCGATCAGCGAAATCATCGAGTACGTCTCGATTTCGCTCGACGGTCGCGTCGTGACGGTCATCTCGCGACCGCTCGAGGGTCGGTCGACGTCCGTTGGATATGACCTCGTGGCGTCGCGCGACAGCGTGTTTCTCCATCGGTAGGGGTGCCAAGTCGGGGCTGCGATCGCAAGCCGCCCGACGATGCCGTTGACGCATCGCCTCGGGCTGAGGGCGTCGGTATGGAGTCGGTATGGCGTCGGTATGACGTCAGTCGAGCGCGTCCGGCAACGCGGAGCAGGGGGTCCGGGTAGTCGTCGGCCGGTGGCGCCACCTGCTGCGTCACGATCGTCATCGTGAGATCGCTGTCGGGGCAGGCAATGGCGGTGGTGCCGCCGAAGCCGCTGTGGGTGTAGCACGTCTCACCCGACGGGAGGTCGTAGAGGAAGATGCCGAGGGCCTCGGAGGCCGCTTCGGAATCGGGGTCTGCGTCAGCAGGCGGTGTGATCATTTCGGTGAGCGTCGCGGGGTTGTCGAAGACATCGCCGCCGAGCAAGGCATCGAAGAACATCGACACTTCGCGGGTCGTGCTCACGATGCCGCCGCCGCCGTACATGTCTTGGCCAGGATCGATCGCGGTGTAGTCGAGTGTGCCGATGTACTGATGTCCGAGTGGCTTGTCGGGCGCAGAGCGGTCGAGCCGTTCGACAAACGTCGACGTCAGGCCGAGCCCGTCGAAGTCGAGGAGTTCGGCCATGGCTGCGCCGTAGCTCGGTACGTCCATCGCCCGTTCCAGCAGGTCGCCGAGCAGGATGTACCCCGTGTCGGCGTAGTGGAATTCCTCGCCGGGCGCTGAGAGCGGGTCGTATTCGTCGACGGCGAACTGCACTTCGAGCTCCCGGTTCCACTGGAAGGTGGGGTCGGCCTCGATCAGTCGTTGGAACTCGCCTTCATAGTTCTCCTCGTACCCTGCGTAATCGGCGATTCCCGACGTATGCGTGAGGAGGTGTCGCACCGTGATGGCATCGACGTTGTAGCCATCACCGCTCAGCAGATCGAGATAGATGGGTGACAGGTGCTGCGAGATCGGATCGTCCAGCGCGAGCTCGCCCATCTCGGCGAGGCGGAGCACCGCAGCGGCCACGAACGTCTTGGTCACGCTTGCGATACGGATCGGTGTGTCGACCTCGAGCGGCGCGGGCTCGCCGAGTTCGAGCGTGCCGACGGCTGCGCCGCCCGTGAAATCGGGCGAGATCACCCACATCAGGTGACCCGGCGAATCGGGGTACTTCGCGACCGCCTCGGTCAGCCACGTGGTGAGCAGCGCCTCGTCGACGGGTTCCTCGACGCCGTCTTGTTCGGTGGTGTCGGCGACTGTCGTTTCGGTCCCGGAGGTGTCCGGGACACTCGCCGTCGGCTCGGGTGTGTCGGGCCCGGTATCGAGCGCAGTATCGACAGGCGGTGCTGCCGGTGGTTCGGTGACCTCGGCGGCCGTCGACGACGCGGAATTCGTCTCGGAACCGCACGCAGCGACGCCGATCAACAGTGAGAACGAGCAGACTGTGAGAACGCAGCGGGCCGGTCGAGTCATGGCGCGGACCGTACCAGCGTTGCGCCGATCGAGTACGTCGCCCACTGCCAGCAGGATCGCAATGAAGTCGTCGGCCAACCCAACTCCAATCGCCCCTCACTCGTGCTGACGCCTGTTTCCCATTGCCGTGTCAGTTCGGAAAACACACCGACTTGGTTCTGATTTCAAACTCACTTATGATGCGGCGATGTCGGATGACGAACGGGAAGATCGGCAGTGTTCGATTCAGGCCAGTCTCGATGTGCTCGGCGATCGATGGACCATTTTGATCATGCGCGATGCCTTTCGCGGCGTGCGTCGCTTCGATGACTTCAGGCGCGATCTCGACATCGCTCGACCGGTGCTGACCGAACGTCTGAAGCGGCTCGTCGTCGCCGGTGTCCTCGAACGACGGCTGTACTGCGAGCGTCCGCCACGGTACGAGTACCGGCTCACCCCGATGGGCGCGGCGCTCTCCCCGACGCTCGTTGCGTTGATGCGATGGGGCGACGAATGGCTCACCGACGAGCCGCCCACGGTCCTCGTCCATGATAAGTGTGGCGCACCGCTCGACCAGGCATTCGTGTGTTGGACCTGCGACGAAACCTTCACCCAGTCGGCAATCGCCAGTCGCCCCGGCTCTCCGGTTGCCTGACCGCGCCTCAATATTCATCCGCCCACTTACCAC
The DNA here is from genome assembly GCA_963820085.1 of Ilumatobacteraceae bacterium. Classification (GTDB taxonomy): domain Bacteria; phylum Actinomycetota; class Acidimicrobiia; order Acidimicrobiales; family Ilumatobacteraceae; genus Ilumatobacter_A. The sequence goes on from CAWFYU010000006.1 coordinate 434,534, forward strand.
TTTTCAACCCGATCTGCTCAGGAGCCACGATGTCAACGTCACCCCACCACCCGCTGCTGGGTGAGTCGCTCGCCGATCTCATGGCGCTCGCCGCATCGCGGCGCGACGAGTTGTTCGGCACGCGAGTCACGTACAGCCCGAAGGTGTTCATTCCGCTCACCAGGTTGTGCAACGACACCTGCGGGTACTGCACGTTCGCGCAGCCACCGGCACGGGTCGACTCGGCCTACCTCGAACCGGATGACGTGCTCAAAATCGCCCGGCGGGGCGCTCGCCAGGGCTGCCACGAAGCACTCTTCACGCTCGGCGAGCGCCCGGAGGATCGCTACGAGGTCGCCCGCACCTGGTTGAGCGACCGCGGCTATGACTCCACGGTCCACTACGTCGCCGAAATGGCGCAACTCGTTCTCGCCGAGACCGGCTTGCTGCCCCATGCGAATTGCGGCGCCCTGTCGTCCGGCGAACTCGCGCAGCTCCGCCCGCACGCACCGAGCCAGGGCATGATGATCGAATCGGTCGACCCTGACCTCGAAGCGCATCGCGGGGCACCGGACAAGGTGCCTGCTCGGCGTCTCGCCACCCTCGAAGCAGCGGGAGAACTCGCGATCCCCTTCACCACCGGCATCCTCGTCGGTATCGGCGACAGCCGTGCCGACCAACTGGCCGGGCTCGAAGCAATCGCGGCAAGCCACCGCCGCCACGGGCACGTGCAGGAGGTGATCGTGCAGAACTTCCTGCCGAAGTTGCGCACCGCCATGCAAGGGACCCGTGCTTGCCCGCCCGACGACTACCTCTGGACGCTCGCTGCTGCCCGCCTGATCCTGCCGGCCGACGTCCATCTGCAGGCTCCGCCGAATCTCTCCGATGACTTCGGGTCGCTGCTCGACGCGGGCATCGACGACTGGGGCGGCGTCTCGCCGGTCACTGCCGACCACGTCAATCCCGAGCGCCCATGGCCGGACCTCGATCGATTGCGTGAGGTCACCGAAGCGCGGGGGCACGTGCTCGCGCCGCGCCTGACGATCTACCCCGAGTTCGTCCGCAACCGGGCCACGTGGCTCGACCCGGCGTTGCACTTCCCGGTGATGGACCGGGCCGACGCCGAGTGGCTGGGCCGCGACGACCCGGGACAGGTGTGGCCCGAACAGACCACGGCCGCCGACACCGTGGCCGACGGAGCGGAATTCGTCCTCGTCGGGCACCGATCAACCGCGTGGTACTCGGGTGCCGACAACGCGCCGCCGGTGCTGATCCCTGCGCCCGAACGACCGATTCGGGGAGCCGTGCACGAGGTGCTGGTCGGCATCGAAGCCGGAGCCGAGCCGGGCATCGAGGAGATCGTCACGTTGTTCGGCGCCCGAGGGCCCGAAGCCGTGGCGGTGATGGCCGCGGCTGACCGGATGCGGCGCGCGCTCGTCGGCGACACGTTGACGTGGGTCGCCAACCGCAACATCAACTACACGAACGTGTGCACGTTCAAGTGCAAGTTCTGTGGCTTCTCGAAGGGGCCGCTGTCACTGAACCTGCGCGGCACGCCGTATCTGCTCACGCTCGACGACATCGCCGAGCGGGCCAAGGAAGGCTGGGATCTCGGCGCCACCGAGGTCACCCTACAGGGCGGAATCCATCCGAACTTCGACGGCGACTACTACATCGACGTCACGCGTGCGGTGAAAGATGCCGTACCGGACATGCATGTGCACGGGTTCACGGCGCTCGAAGTCACGGAGGGGGCAAAACGCCTTGGTGAGGATCTCGTCACGTACCTGAGACGGTTGCAGGACGCCGGCCTCGCGTCGTTGCCGGGCACCGCTGCGGAGATCCTCGACGACGAGATCAGGGCCATTCTCTGCCCCGACAAGATCACCACCGAGGAGTGGCTCGAGGCGCATCGGGCCGCCCATTCGATCGGCCTGCATTCCAACGTCACGATCATGTACGGCGCGGTTGAAGAACCGGTGCACTGGGCGCGCCATCTCGTTGTCACTCGCGACCTGCAGAAGGACAACGTCGCCGCCGGGCGAGTCGGATTCACCGAGTTCGTCGGGTTGCCGTTCGTGCACATGGCGTCGCCGATCTACCTCCAGCGCCGCGCCCGGCGCGGGCCAACCTTCCGGGAGAACGTCTTGATGCATTCGGTGGCACGGCTTGCCTACGGTGCACTGATTCCGAACATTCAGGCGAGCTGGGTGAAGGTCGGGCTGTCCGGCACCTCGCAGATGATCAATGCCGGATGCAACGACCTCGGCGGGACGTTGATGGACGAGAACATCTCGCGTGCCGCTGGCGCCAGCCACGGCCAGGCAATGACGGTACAGGGCTTCAGCGACTTCGCCGAACGGGTCGGTCGACCGCTCGAACAGCGCACGACCGGCTACGGCCGAGTGGAGCAACCCGCATGATCCAACCCGCCCCCACCCGAGCAACACCATCCACCCCGAAAAATGCGGGCTCGTGTGCGCCTGGCGCAACTCTTCCCACATTTTTCGGAGGGGTGACGGTGGAGCGGGTGGGGGATGCCCGGCTGCCGACCGATGTCGGGACGTTCCGGATCGTCTCGTATCGGGCATCGGATGGACACGAGCACGTTGCGCTGATCGCCGGTGATGTGGCAGCACCGTCGACCCAACCCGTGCTCGCTCGGGTCCACAGCGAGTGCCTGACCGGCGACGTGCTCGGTTCGGCGAAATGCGACTGCGGACAGCAGCTCGCAGCGGCTCGACGAGCCATCGCCGACGAGGCAGCAGAAGGACGCGCCGGGGTGATCCTGTACCTCCGGGGCCACGAGGGCCGAGGGATCGGACTGGCGAACAAGATTCGGGCGTATGAGCTCCAGGACCAGGGCCTCGACACAGTCGATGCGAACCTGGCGCAGGGCCTGCCCGTCGATGCGCGGCACTACGGCGTCGCGGCGGCAATGCTCGCCGACCTCGGTGTCGCGTCGGTCCGCCTGATCAGCAACAACCCGGCCAAGGCAGCGGGGCTGGAAGTCAGCGGCATCGTCGTTGCCGAGATGGTGCTGAGCGATGTCGCGCACACCGACGAGAGCCAGGCCTACCTCGACTCGAAACGCGCCCGCCTCGACCACCTGGGCTGAGCCCGCTCGCCCGAAACGTGCCGGAGAAGTTGCGCCAGGCGCAACTCTTGCTACAAATTTCGGGATGGCTGGGGATGAGCGGGGAGCGGGGCTCAGTCGAGGGTGAGGTCGAGTCGGAGGTCGGGACCGAGCAGCTTGGTCGACAGGAACCGGCCGCGGCGGAGGTCGTTCATCGTCGGAGCGCCGGCGCCGACGAACAGCGGATGCGCGTCGTTCCCGCCGAAGATGGCGGGGGCGAGATAGATCACGTAGCGATCGACGAGCCCGGCGTCGTGGAACTCGGAGGCGACGTTGGCGCCGCCTTCGACCATCAATTGCAGGACGCCCTCTGCGCCGAGTTCGTCGAGGAGTTCGGGGATCGGGCCCGACCACTCGGTGCACGGATGCATCTTTGCGCCGGCCGGTGCAGACCCGAGGACGATCCGACGCGGGTTGGGCCCGTCGACCAAACGGACCGTCAGGGACGGGTTGTCGGCCCGTGCCGTTCCGGCGCCGACCAGAATGGCTTGGCTCTCGGCGCGCATCTGATGCACATCCGTACGGGCAGCCACGCCGGTGATCCACTCGCTCTCGCCATCAGGAGCAGCCGTGCGGCCGTCGAGTGTCGCCGCCAACTTGAGAATCACGTAGGGCCGGCCGGTGCGACGGTGATGCAGATAGGGAGCGAGCTGGGCCGCGACGTCGTCGGCGCGCACCCCGACCGTGACGTCGATCCCGGCGGCGCGTAGGCGGGTGATGCCGGACCCGGCGACCTGAGTGTCGGGGTCTTCGATGCCGACGATGACCCGCGTCACGCCCGCGCCGATGATCGCCTCGGTGCACGGCCCGGTGCGTCCGATGTGCGAACACGGTTCGAGCGTGGTGGCGAGCACGCTGCCGACCGCAGACGATCCGGCGGACGCAAGGGCTGCGACCTCGGCGTGCGGCCCGCCGGGAGCGGCCGTGGCGCCGGTGTGGATCGAGCCGTCGCTCGTGCGAATCGAACAACCGACCCAGGGGTTCGGAGCAGTACGAGTTCGGGCAGTGGCTGCGGCATCGAGAGCCAGCTGCATGAGTTCACTGTCGGGCATCGGCACTGGGCCATCTTGGTCGCCCGGCGGCGGCGGATCCCAACGCGTGGCCGTTGACTTGCTCGCAACAGATCGATCCCGCCAGACTCAGCCGATGGACGTCACCGAAGCAGTCACCAGACGCAAGTCGATCCGGGCCTTTCGGCCCGACCCGGTGAGCAACGAGACCATCGCCGAACTCCTCACCCGTGCGTCTCGATCGCCGTCGGGAGGCAACGTCCAGCCGTGGCGGATCTACGTGGTCAACGGGGACTCGATGGCTGGATTCCGCGAGTTCATCGCCACGCGCCAACCGGGTCCGCCAGCCTATGACATCTATCCTCCCGACCTCCCCGAGCCGTACCGCTCATCGCGCTACAAGATCGGCGAAGACATGTACGCCTCGATCGGGGTGACCCGGGAGGACAAGGCCGGGCGCTTCGCCCAGTTCGCCAAGAACCTCGACTTCTTCGGTGCGCCGGCTGCGATCTTCTGCTTCGTCGACCGCATCATGGGCCCGCCCCAGTGGAGCGATCTCGGGATGTTCCTGCAGACCTTCATGCTCCTCGCCCAAGAGGCTGGCCTCGACACCTGCGCACAGGAAGCCTGGGCCGTTCACGAAACCGCCGTCACCGAATTCGTCGGAGCGTCGCCTGAAATCCAACGGATCTTTTGCGGTGTGGCGATCGGCCAAGCCGACTGGGACAATCCGATCAACTCGGTGCAGAGCCAACGCGAACCGCTCGACACCTTCGCCACGTTCGTTTGAGTCAAGGGCTTCGACGCGCCAGTTCAGCCTTCGACGGCGATCGTCAAGACCGCGGTGGCGTGAGCGTCGACCTGTGCTGCGGACAGTTCGCCACCCGGTAGTTCGACGATGAAGGGCACGGCGTCGCTGTCCTTCTTCAGTTCGGTGCGCGCCCAGGTTGCGGCGATCCCCGTGTAGACGCCTCCGCCTCCGCAGCAATCGGCGAGCGGCAATGCGGTGAGTTCGGCATATCGGGCGCGAATGCGACCGTCGCGGCCGGTGCTCGGAATGATCAGGTTGGCATCCTGGTGATACCAGATGGCGATGTCGGGGCGCAGGAGCGTGATGAACTGCACGATCGCCTGAGTCTCAGGTTCGCTCGCCGGGCCGATGCCGGCGTACTGGCTGTTGCCCGGCCCGCCGATCGGGCCCCACTTGTAGGGGAAGTTGCGATTGAGGTCGACCTCGTTGGCGTTGTGCCGGTCTTGACGGGCGACGCCATCGGGATTCATCGACTCGATCAGCCAGAGTTCGACGCCTTCAGCGATCGCCCGCTGGCGCAGTTCGTCGACGATCTGGATGCCGGCGTCTTCGTTGCCGTGGATCACGCCGATCACCAGAACCTTCCGGCCGCCCGCCACACCGACCCGCTCGGCGACGATCGGTCGACCTTGAATCGAGTACCCGATGTCGAAGACCGGTGTGTTCAGCTCGATCTGCTCACCGACGCGCTCGGCCGCAACGGTCACCGTGGCCGGTGCGTCAAGCGCACCGCTTTCGCCGAGCGAGGCGGCAGTTTCGACCTCGGCAATCTCGGGGGCGATCTCGGGCGGTGCGACCGTCGTCGTGCTCGTACTGGTGGTCGGGGCGATCGTCGACGTGGTGGTGACGGCTGCGGCAGTCGTCGGCGCTCCGGTGGTTGGCGCCACAGCCGCAGCCGCAGCCGTGTCCGGCGGCGGCGCGGTCGGTGTCGGCACTGCCTCGGCGGTGGGCGTGGCGTCGGTGGTCGAGACGGTGATCGAGGTGTCGGTCGAGATCGCGTCGGGCTCGCCGCTCGAGGTGCACGCTGCGAGGCCCAACGCCAGGGTGATGCCGACGGGCAGCCACCGTGGATGCAACAGGTGCGATGCTCGGTATGAGGTCGAGAGAGGGGTTCGGCGCGACACGTTGGCCACGCTACTGGGGCCATCGCCGAGCCGACCGGCACGTCGCGTCGGCCCCGGCTGGAGCGCTGTCGACACCACCTGGCAACCTGGGGCCATGGCAATCGACTTCTCCCTCAGCCCTGAACTCGAAGAGATCCGTCTGCGGGTCCGTGCGTTCGTCGACGAGGTGATCAAGCCCGAGGAGCACCGGATCGAAGGCAAAGACGCCGCGGGCAACAAGGTCGGGGCTCCGCTCGCCGGCAACGACCGCATCCGCGCCTTGATCGGGTTGCGCAAGCAGGCGCACCAGGCAGGGATCTGGCTCCCGCATATGCCCGAGGACTGGGGTGGCATGGGTCTCGGTCACGTGGAACTCGCCATGGTCCAGGCCGAGGCTGCCAAGTCGTACTACGGGCCCTGGGTGTTCAACTGTCAAGCCCCCGATGAAGGCAACATGCATACCTTGCTGCACTGGGGCACCGCCGAGCAGAAGGAGAAGTATCTGCGGCCGCTCTGCGCCGGTACCGCCCGTGGCTCGTGCTTCGCGATGACCGAACCCGAAGTCGCCGGTTCGGACCCGACGCTCATCCAGACTCGGGCGTACCAGGACGGTGACGAGTGGGTCATCAACGGCCATAAGTGGTTCATCTCCGGGGCACGGCGCGCCGACTTCGCGATCCTGGTCTGTCGCACCGAGGACGACCCCGACCTGCCTCAAGCCGCCAACTCGGCGTTCATCATCGACCTGCCCCAGGTTGGTTGGAACGATGTCCGCGAGGTCGAGACGATGCACGGTGGGACCGGACACTCCGAGATCGTGATCACTGACCTGCGGGTGCACAACGACCAGATGCTCGGCGGTCGCGGCCAAGGACACCTGCTCGGTCAGTATCGGCTCGGGCCGGCCCGGCTCGCGCACTGCATGCGGTGGATCGCCCAGGCCGAGACGGCGCTCGACATGATGGTCGATCGGTCGTTGAACCGTTACAGCCATGGCTCGCTGCTGGCCGAGAAGCAGGGCATCCAGTGGATGATCGCCGATAGTTCGATGGAGATCTACCAGGCGAAGCTGATGGTGTTGCATGCTGCGTACAAGATCGATCGGCAGGAAGACTTCAAGGCCGAAGTGTCGATGGCCAAGCATTTCGTGGCGAACATGCTCGGGCGGGTGATCGACCGTTCGATCCAGGTCCACGGCGCCCTCGGCTATTCGACCGACACGCCGTTGGCCCACATGTACCAGCACGCCCGGTGGGCCCGCTTTGCCGACGGTGCCGACGAAGTGCATCAGATGCGCATCGCCCAACGCACCATTGCCGCCTACACCGACGAGGGGTCGACCCGCCGCGCCACCGGCAACCTGCCGATCTGATCCCGACTCCAGCCGGTCGAGAGCAGAAATCGGTTCGGATCGGATCGGGACTCGGACCGCTGGCGATGCGGCGTCAGCCGGCCGTGATTGCGTGTTGACGGAGTTGGGCCAGGTCGACGTATTCCAACGTGCTGACGTGGGTCGATTCGAGAACCACGTCGCACGCCTGGCCGGCGTCGAAGGCCTCCTTCCACCGCATTGCGCACACGCACCACTGGTCACCGGGAACGAGTCCGGCGAAGCCGTACTGCGGCATCGGCGTCGACAGATCGTTGCCCTGCGACGCCGAGAACGCGAGGAAATCGGCCGTGACCCGGCAACACACGGTGTGCATTCCAGGGTCGTCGCCACGATTCTCACAGCACCCCGTCCGGTAGTAGCCGGTGACCGGATCGTAGGAGCACGGCATCAACTCGGTTCCGAGCACGTTGATCTGCTGCATGCGTCGCATCTTGCCACAGGTGTCCGACAGAGGACACTGGTGATCCGACCAGCGTCGACAAGTTCTCCGTCCCTCGCGCCGCGCTGGGCGCGGCACCGTGCACAGAGATGTCGGTCGACCCGTCGTGAACGGCGCACCGACCAATGTCGGTGCTGGTGGCTACTGTTCGATCCGAACCGCAGAGGAACGACATGGGGACGATGAACGACATCGAGCAGGCGATCGCCACCTTGACCGAGATGGCGCGCGAACGAAGGCCGGACCAGCCGCTGCTCGTGCCACTCGTCGACCGCTACTACCGCGAGTTGCCCGATGACGACATCGACGATCGGCCACTCGACGAGGCGTATGCCGCGGCAGTGACCCACTTCGAACTGGGCTGGCGTCGTCAGCCCGGCGAAGTCGTGGTCAGTGTGCGGACACCCGACATCGAACGCGACGGTTGGGCGCCGAAGGGGTCGGTGCTGATGTTCGTCACCGACGACGTGCCGTTCCTCGTCGACACGGTCCGGATGGTGCTCGATCGGCACGGACTCGGCATCGACTTGTTGGTCCACCCGACCCTCCCCGTGCAACGCAACGACGACTTCGAGATCATCGGATTCGAACCGATCGGGCCCGGACCGTCGTCGTACGAGGCGTGGACGCAGATCCACCTCGATCGGTGCCCGCCCGACGTCGAGCAGCAGATCGAGACCGACGTGCGCGCCGCGATCGACGATGTGATGCGTGTCGTCAGCGATTTTTCGGATATGAAGCAGCGCCTGTCAGCACTCGCTGACGAGCAGACCGTGCACGACGACCTGCTGTCATGGCTCGCCGACGAGCACTTCGTGTTCCTCGGCGCCGCTTCCTATCGGCGAACCGTCGAGGCGTCCGGTGCCACGACTCTGACGTTGATCGACGGCAGCGAACTCGGGGAGTATCGGCCGAATGCGCCCCTCGATGCCCGAGCGGTTCGGCCGCCGTCGAAAGCTGGCGACATCACGCTCGAACCAGTCGTGATTGCCCGCACCGACTCCCTCTCACGGATCCATCGAGCAGTTCGGATGACGGCGATCTCGGTTCGGGTCGAGGAGGACGACGACGTCGTCGAGCACCGCTTCATCGGTCTCCTCGGGAGCGGTGCCTATCGCGAGAGCGTGTTCGCGATTCCGGTTCTGAACGAGCGGGCCAGCCAGGTGCTCGAGCTGTCGGGAGCATCGGTGGTGAGCTACACGGGCCGAGCGATCAAGAACGTCGTCGAGACCTTGCCGCGCGATCTCCTGTTCGAACTCGACGGGCACGCGCTCGCGGAACTGGTCATCGACATCGTGGGCTTGCAGGAGCGTCGGATCGTGCGCGTCTTCGACGTGGCCGAACCGGTCGGCGCCTACACGACGGTGTTCGTGTACCTCCCGAAGATCAGGTTCGAGTCGGGGTTGCAGGAGCGGGTCGCAGACATCGTCCGTCGGCACGCAGGTGGAGAGGTGCGCGACGTACAGAGCCTGGTCGAGTCGAGTTCGCTCGCGCGCATCGCAATGACGGTGTGTGTCGACGGTGGGCTCGACCTCGATCGGCTCGCTGCTGACATCGATCGGGAAACGGCCTCGTGGACGGACCGGGCTCAGGATGCACTGGTCGCGGCGCTCGGTGAGGCCCAAGGTCGACGCGTCTTCGAGTCGGTCCGCGCCGCTGTGCCCGCGTCCTACAGCACGCGCGTCGATCCAGCGTTCGCCGTCGGGGACCTGATCCGACTGTCGCGGTTGGTCGAGGCGCCCATCGACGCGGCAGCCGGGGCAGATCTGCTCGACACCTCCCTGTCGCGTTCGGTCGACGGTCCGCCGGGGGAGTGGCGGTTCCGTATCTTTCGCCGCGGCGCGCCCGCGACGATTGCCGACCTGGTGCCGATGCTCGACCACCTCGGCCTGCACGCCGTCGACGAGCATCCGGCAGTGTTTCGCTTTCCCCAGGGTCCGGTCTTCCTGTACGACATCGGGGTCCGCATCGCTCTCCCCGGAACGGCTGCGACGACCGACCTCGCCGAACGGCAACACGCCGAGGTGCAGCATGCCTTTCGGGCACTGGTGCGCGGAGACGTCGAGCCCGACGGTTTGAACCGACTCGTGCTGGCAGCCGATCTGTCCGTTCGCGAGGTCGCCTTGCTGCGTTGCTACAGCCGGTATCTGCACCAGGTGGGCTTTCCGTTCAGTCAGTCCTACATCGAAGAGGTGCTGGTCAGGCATGCGCCGATCGCGCACGCTCTGGCGTCGCTCTTCGATGCCCGGTTCAATCCGCAGAGCGAACCGTCGCCCACCGAATCACCGGTGCTGGCCAATGCAACTCGGGCCGACATCCAACGCCGGCTCGACGACGTGCCATCGCTCGACGACGATCGCATCTGCCGGGCGTTGCTCACGCTGATCGATGCGACGACCCGGACCAACGCCTACCAGCGGACCGCGGCGGGGGAGTTGGTCGAGGAGATCGCCGTCAAGCTCGATGCGCGTTCGGTTCCGTTTCTTCCCGAACCGCGCCCGATGTTCGAGATCTTCGTCTGTTCTCCCAAGGTCGAAGGGGTTCACCTGCGCGCCGGTCGGGTCGCGCGGGGCGGGCTGCGGTGGAGTGACCGGCGGGAGGACTACCGCACCGAAGTGCTGGGTCTGGTCAAGGCTCAGATGGTGAAGAACGCGGTGATCGTTCCGGTGGGTGCGAAGGGGGGCTTCGTCGTGAAGCAACCGACCGCGTCATCGAACGATCGGGACGCGGTTCGGGCCGAAGGGGTCGACCGCTACCAACGGTTCGTCCGGGCGCTGGTGTCCATCACCGACAATCTCGTCACGGTGGGTGCGACGTCCACGGTCGTCCATCCCGCCGACACCGTCATCTATGACGACGCTGATCCATATCTCGTCGTTGCCGCCGACAAGGGCACCGCGACGTTCAGCGACATCGCCAACCAGATCGCCATCGACGCCGGCTTCTGGCTGGGTGACGCTTTCGCGTCGGGCGGCAGTCAGGGCTATGACCACAAGGCGATGGGTATCACGGCGCGAGGAGCATGGGAGAGCGTGCGACGCCACGCCCGGGTGCTCGGCAAAGACGCCGACGTTGATGAGTTGACCACCGTCGGCATCGGCGATATGTCAGGTGATGTGTTCGGCAACGGCATGCTGCTGTCGCCTCATCTCAAGTTGGTGGCAGCATTCGATCACCGCGACATCTTTCTCGACCCCGCGCCCGATCCGGCGGTCTCCTTTGCCGAACGCCGACGGCTCTTCGAACTGCCCCGATCGAGCTGGGGTGACTACAACACCGGTCTGATCTCGCACGGCGGAGGCGTCCATCCCCGGTCGTCGAAGTCGATTCCGATCACCCCCGAGGTGCGTATCGCTCTCGACCTCGACGAGTCGGTGAGCGCGCTCCGCCCGAACGAGCTGTTGACGGCGATTCTCTGTGCGCCAGTCGATCTGCTGTGGAACGGAGGCATCGGCACCTACGTGAAGGCCACGAGCGAAACCCACGAAGAGGTGGGTGATCGGGCGAATGACGGCATCCGCGTCGATGGCGAGCAGTTGCGGTGTCGAATCGTCGGCGAGGGTGGCAACCTCGGCCTGACGCAGCTGGCGCGGGTCGAGTACGCGCCTTCGGGGCGGGCTGGTCTACACCGATGCGATCGACAACTCTGCCGGGGTCGACTGCAGCGACCACGAGGTCAACATCAAGATCGCGCTGGCCCGACTGGTTGCCGATGGTGCCCTGACCGAGGTGCAACGCAACGAGTTGCTCGTCGAGATGACCGACGAGGTGGCTGAACTCGTGCTCGACGACAACCGAGCGCAGACCCTCGCACTGATGATCGCGCGTACGCAGTCGCTCTCGATGGTCAACGTCCACGCCCGGTACCTCGACGTCCTCGAAGCTCGGGGGCATCTCGATCGTGCCCTCGAAGACCTCCCGAACGACAAGCAGATTGCGGAGCGGCAATCAGCAGGGAGCGGCCTCCGTGCGCCCGAGTTCGCCGTGATGATCGCCTCGACCAAGAACGCCAACGTTGCCGAGATTCTCACCACCGACCTGCCCGACGACCCGGCATTCGAAGCCGACCTGCTCGGGTACTTTCCGTCGGCGCTGCGCACACGTTATCCCGACGCGTTGCGTAATCACCAGCTCCGCCGCGAGATCGTCACCACCATCGTGGTCAACAACATGGTCAACCTGGCAGGCATCTCGTTCGACCACCGGATGACCGAACAGTCGGGTGCTTCGGTCGCCGACGTGACGCGTGCATTCGTCGCGTCACGAGAGATCGTCGGATTGCAGCAGATGTGGGATGAGGTCGAGGCGCTTGGCAGCACGGTCTCACTCGACACCCAGATCGAGTTGTTCCTCGATGCACGGCGCATGGCCGAGCGGGTCACGACGTGGTTGCTGCGTCGTCGCTCAGCACCGCTCGACATCGGGCCCGCCATCGGCGCGTTCGCACCCGGTTTCGCGCAGCTCGCGGCTGCGCTCGATGTAGTCGTCGACGGTCGGGTCGAGCGCGACATCGAGGAACTCGCAACCCGTCGCATCGAGCTCGGGGTGCCCGAGCCGCTGGCTCGACAGTCGGCGCGATGGCCGTGGTTGCACACCAGCCTCGACGTGATCGAGGTGGCGACCCGCGAGGGTGGCGACGTGATGGAGGCAGCGGTCACCTACTGGGCGGTGTTCGAGGCGTTCGACATCGGTTGGCTGTGGGACGGGATCGGGGCGCTCCCACGTTCTGACCGGTGGCAGACGCAGGCCCGATCGTCATTGCGCGACGACCTGATGACGGTCCTGGCCGATCTGACCGGGAACGTCATCCGGACGGCCGGCGGCTCGCCGCGCGCGTGGATCGAGGCGAACCAGTCGGCGGTGAGTCGGGTGATCGAGATGGAAACCGAAATTCGACGGGCGGATCACTTCGATCTCACGACGTTGTCGGTGGCCCTGCGGCAGTTGCGCAATCTGACGGTGACTGCGTCGAGTTAGCCGGTTCAGTCGTCCGGGTCGGTTGACAGGGGCGGCTCAACCGAGGCGCTGCGCCGGGGCGAAGCAGGGTTCGGCGGCCCGTTGCTCGCCGAATCCGATCAACCCTCCACGTGACGTCCGGGCGCATCCCGCCGGCTCGCCGTTCGAACCGGGATCGCGCAGCTTGGGCGGTGGGGCCACCGTGGTGACGGTTGGCGGCGGGGTGCTCGGCGTGGGAGTCGTCGTGGGAGTCGTCGTGGTGCTGCTGGGCCGTGGTGTGGTCGTGGTCGTGGTCGTGGTCGGCGCGGTCGTGACGGACGTGGTCGGCGGCGTCGATGGTGTCGTGGTGGTGGTGGTGGTGGTGGTCGTGGTGGTGGTGGTCGTCGTGGTGGACGGCGCGACCGCCTTGGTGACGTCGAGCGAGATGCGGAACTGGCCGACCGACCCGTATGCCGGGAGCCCGTCGAGGACGGTGGGGGTGACGTTGCCCCAACCGATCGACGTCAGCCGCACGACGTAGGTGCCGGCCGTGAGCGGTTCGTCGAAGTCGAGGCGCCAGCCGGTCGCGGCGGCCGGCGACGCCGTTGCGATCACGGTGCTGCCATTGCGGAGCTGGGCCGAGATCAACAGGTTGGTGTCGTCGACCGCGGGGACGATCGTGATCGATGCGTCGCCGGTGGGGACGACGATCTCGACATCGACGGGAACGTCGCTGCGCTCGACCGTGCCGACGAAGCTGTTGCCGTCGGCGAGAGTCGGAGGTCCGACCACGCTGGAACCAGCGCTTGCCCAACCGAGCCGGGTTGCCAGGATGCTGAGGTCGTCTTGGGTTTGCGTCGCGCCGGGGTAGGCGCCGGCCGACCATTGCGTGATGTTGCGGCTGTAGCCGACGCCCATGATCGGGGCCCAGCCCCCTCCGCCGGAGACAGCGTGGCCGCCGTAGTACCCCGATGAGTCCTTGCCGTCGTGGTAGAGGCTGAGGGTGTGGCCTGCTTCGTCCGCGGCGGCTTCGGCGACGTACTTCGGCCATCCGCCGCCGAGCGCGTCGGAGAAGACGAACGCCGGGGTGACGACCGGCGCCAGCCCAGGAGAGGGCGTGCGCACGTTCGACCACGAGAACGAGCCGACGTAGGCCACGCCGCCCGAACTTCCGTACCAGTCCTGGGTCGGTGAAATCACGATGTGGGTGCCGTACGTCGTGTCGGTCGAGCTCGATCGCCAGAGTTCGTCGAAGGTTGGTTCTTCGGTGGTGACGTCGACGTTGAACGGGGCGTAGTCCTCGGCGACGTGTTCCCAGATCTCGCCGATGTACAGCAGTTCGGTCTGGTTGAACACCGGGTCTGCGTCGCGCGAATAGGGAGCGGATGTGAACGATGCGGGCCGCCCGTTCGAGGTGGAACTGTTCGGATCGCCGTTCCACGCAGTCCCTGCGGTGGTGTGTCCGGTGAAGTCGAGGTAGATCGTCAGCCTCGCGCTCGGTCGGGAGTGCAGCGTGAAAGCGGCGGCGGCGGTCGGTGCCTCAGCCGTCTCGGCTCCGCCGTCAGAGGCAGCGACTGCGCGATCAGCCGCGTCAGCTGCGATGACCTGCTCGATCAGTTCGTCCGGCCAGCCATCGAAGGGTTCCGGTTCGTCGATCAAGAGACCGGCGTCGGTGACGACGATCGTCTCGTCGTCGAATGAATCAGCCGGCCCACCCGACGCATCGACCGTCGCATTCTCGACCGGAGAATCGGCTGGCGGCGTGGCCCGGACGGGTGTTGCGACGACACCGGCGAGGAGCAGGGCACTCGTCGTCGACGAAATCGCGAGCGCGCGCCAACGGTGGCGTGTGGCGCGGGTCGTCGAAGGCACGTTGGTCCATCGTCGGCAGGCAGGCTCGATTCAAGCGATGGCGCCCGATCTTGACGGTTTCTTGGGAGTGGGTCACGATGCCGACGGCGGCGCAGGCGATGCCGGGGCCGTCGACGGTGCGACGGGTAGCGTCAAGCCCAGCATGATCGATCAGACGCCACCGACGGCCCCGCGCTTCCGATTCGCCCCGTCGCCGACCGGCTTCTTCCACGTCGGCGGCGCCCGAACTGCGCTGATGAACTGGGCCTTGGCGCGCCGCCTCGGGGGGACATTCGTCCTGCGCATCGAAGACACCGACGAGGCGCGCAATCGTCCGGAGTGGACGCAGGGCATCATCGACGCGCTCGCCTGGATCGGTGTCTCCGCTGCCGACGCCCACTTCGAAGGTCCTCACTTCCAGAGTGCGAACGCCGACGCGCACGTCGCTGCAGCACAGCGCCTCTACGAGTCGGGTGCCGCGTACTACTGCGACCTGTCCGGCGAGCAGGTGCAAGATCGCGCCAAAGAGTTGGGCATCACGGGGTACGACGGCTTCTCGCGCGACCGTGGGCTCGAGCCGGCGCCGGGCCGGGTGTTGCGCTTTCGCGTGCCATCGGGATCGACCGTGGTCGACGACCTGGTACGCGGCGAGGTCACCTTCGACAACGCAACGATCGAAGATTTCGTACTCCTGCGCGGCAATGGCGCGCCGATGTTCCTGCTCGCGAACGTGGTCGACGACATCGAGATGGCGATCAGCCACGTGGTGCGGGCCGAAGAGCACCTGCCCAACACGCCCAAGCAACAGATGCTGTGGGCGGCCCTGGGCCACGCGCCGCCGGCCTGGGCGCACGTGCCGGTGCTGGTCAACGAGCAGCGCAAGAAGCTGTCCAAGCGGCGCGACAAGGTCGCTCTCGAACAGTTCCGCGACGAAGGCTTTCTGGCCGACGCGATGGTCAACTATCTGATGACGCTCGGCTGGACCCCACCGGGTGCGGAGGCGGCGGGCAGTGAGATCGTGTCGTGGGCCGAGATCGAAGCATCGTTCGCCCTCGAAGACGTCAACCTGTCGCCGGCGTTCTTCGACGTCAAGAAGCTCACCGCGTTCAACAAGCAGTACATCAAGAACATGGCCCCGGATGCGTTCGTCGCAGCTGCCGCCGCTGAGTTGCCGGAGGAGTGGGACCGCGATCGCTTTGCCGCCATCGCCCCCCACATCCAAGAACGGCTCGAGACGCTCAACGACGTGCCCGGCACGGTCGACTTCCTGTTCTGGCCGGTGGGCGACGGCGCCCCACCCATCGAGTACGACGACGACGCGTGGGCCAAGGCCACCGCGCCCGAATGGTCAGCGGCGTTGCTCGACGACGTGATCGGCGCATACCGCGCGCTCGCATCGTGGGACCACGAGTCGCTGAAGGCCGCCATGGAAGACGTGATGACGCGCTACGAAATCAAGCTCGGCAAGGCGCAGGCGTTGCCGCGTGTCGCAGTGACCGGTCGGTCGGTCGGCCCACCGTTGTTCGAGGCATTCGAGGTGCTGGGGCGCGACGAGACGCTGCGCCGACTGAGCGTTGCGGCCGAGCGACTGGCACGCTGAGAGGTCTGGCTCAAGTGCCTGCACGGACGTCACCGTCGATCCCGACTGAGATCATCGCGCAGGAGGTCTACGATCGCGACCACACACCCGTTGGCGAGTTGCAACGGCCGGTGTCGCGTTGGCGTCGGCTCGTCAGCGTTGGCGTGCTGGTCGGCGCGCTGCTCGTCGGCTACTACGGCGTGTCGCTGTGGCAGGTCTATGCCACGGGCCGTTCCGATCAGGCGCAGCCGGTCGACGCGATCGTCGTGATGGGTGCCGCGCAATACGACGGTCGGCCGTCCCCGCAGCTCGCGGCCCGCCTCGACCATGTGGCAATGCTGTGGCCGGAGGGGCTTGCTCCGTTGGTGGTGGTGACCGGTGGACAGCAGCCGGGGGATCGGTTCACCGAGGCCGGTGCGTCGGCCGACTACCTGATCGAGCGGGGGGTGCCGGCGGGCGTGATCGTGCAGGAGGACCAGGGTTCGACGTCGTACGAGTCACTCGAGCGCGTCGCAGCGTTACTCGACCAGCGAGCGGCGGGGAAGCACTCGGTCTTGATCGTCACCGATCCGTATCACACGCTGCGCAGCCGGCTCATCGCCCAGGAAATCGGGTTGACGGCCTACGTCTCGCCGACGCGGACCTCGGTGGTCACCGGTGCCCGATCGCTCGAACATCACGTGTGGGAAGCCGGCGGCATTGCGATCGGTCGCGTCACCGGGTTCGGCTGGCTCAGCGACGTCACCAACTGAGCAGACGTTCGTCAACGCCCTGCACATGCGGTGGGTGCTGACCGAGTCGTTGCGGGCAAGGCGTGTGGTCGCCCGGCTCGACGGCCGATATGCTCCATGCTCGCACCAGTCTCGATCGCTCCTCCGGGGTGTTCGAGGCAGGCACTCTGGGGTGTGGTGTAATTGGTAACACAGCAGTTTCTGGTACTGTCATTAGGGGTTCAAGTCCTCTCACCCCAACCATTCGACGCCGAGTCGTGAGCAATCACGGGTCGGCGTTCGTCGTTGTCCGGCCCGATGCGAGGACTGCACTCGGAGGTCGGAACCGGAGTGTGAACACCAACGCCTCGCTGCTATCGTCGTGTCCCGCAGCGTCGGTCTCCGATCGGCGGTGTGCAGCTTGGCCCGTTCGTCTAGAGGCCTAGGACACCACCCTCTCAAGGTGGCGGCACGGGTTCGAATCCCGTACGGGCTGCCAATGCGATGAGTTTCGCGGCGTGTTGTGCGCCCCGAGACTCATCGCTCCGTGGGGGAGACGACGAGGTCTCAGCTCGTCAGACGCGTGTCCAGTCGTCCATCGCCGACGGTCTACGCTGCGGGCATGGCAGAACTCGACGAGGACTGGATGCATACCGTCATCGTGACGATCGACGGCGAGTCGGTCGACATCGATGTCCGCGGTGCGACCGCTGCTGAGAACCTGGCAGCGGCTGTCGTCACTGCCGCCGAGCACCGCCGCTGCCACGTGTTCACGCACGACGGGGCTCGGCTGGTGGTCAACTTCGCTCAGGTCACTCGCACCGCCGTGACCGTGGTCGCAGGCTCTGGCGCAGGGATCAACATTCGGCGCTGATCTCGGTCGGCTTGGCTCTCGCTGCCGGCCAGCTTCACGTCAACAGGCCACGTCGTCGCGCTTCGTGGACCGCGCCGCTGCGATTGCTCGTCTCCAATTTCGTGAGACAGCGATCGACGTGCACGGCGACCGTACGGTGGCTGATGGCAAGTGCCACTGCGACCTCGCGGTTCGTGCGGCCCTGAGCGACCAATGCAAGCACCTCGAGTTCGCGTTCGGTCAGCGGCCCGTCGAGTCGCCGCGGCGGGCGGCGGCCACCCGCGGTGCGCCACGCCGCGTCGGCTCGCGATGCGAGGCCATCGGCGCCGTACGACCGAGCTTCGGCGGCCGCACGCGCAATGGCGTCGAGGTCGCCGATGAGGACGGCAGCGTCGAGCCGGCACCGGCATGCGCCCACGGGGCCCGGGACGCGCTCCCACGCCTCGACCGCGAGCGCCCACGCGGCGGGGGACCCCAGGCGCAGCGCATCGGCCTCCGCCAGCAACGCTGCCACCTCGGCCCCGGCGGGCTGGGGGACGTCGATATCGACGGGGCCAATCACCCCGGTGTCGCCCGCCGCTCGCCACCACAACACCACCAACCGGGCGCGTGCGAGATCATCCTCGGCCCCCACGACCTCGAGCCCGCGGCGCGCCTCGGCCACGGCCGTGCGCCCATCACCCGTCGCCAGCGCCAGCTCGACTCGGCACAACGCCAGCTCGGACACCACGGTCGGATCGTCGGCGCAGGCCATTGCCTCGACCGCTCGCACCGTCGCCGCGGCAGTCGTGAGGTCGCCGCGCAGGATCGCCGTCTCGGCGCCGAGCAGATCGAGGAGGGCTCGTGCGTCTGCCGTCACTGCCATCCGGCGCGCAGCATCGATTGCATCAGGAACTTCGGCCAGCCGACCGAGCGAGAACAACGCGACTGCCCGCGACAGCGCCAATTGGTCTCCGAGCCAACCCACCCCGTGGGCTTCGAGGCGCGCGAGCTCGGCCCGGGCCACCCGCTCGACATCGACGGGCCGTCCGGCGCGCCACAGGGCGTACGTGTGATTGCCCGCGATCCGCGCGGCGACCACCCGGTCTCCGGCGGCGTCGGCTTCGTCAAGCGCGTCGCGGAACTGGGCTTCGGCGAGGTCGTCGCGTCCGCGCACCGCATTGGCCAGGCCCGCCGCGCCCAGCGCCGTCGCCCGAACCGCCCGGTCGCCCAGCTGCGTGCCGATCGCAAGCGCGGCCTCGGCACGGTCGACCGCCAGCGCCGGATCGGCGAGCACCACCCGGAGCGCGTCGAGCACGAGTGCGTCGGCCCGTGCCGCCGACTCGACTGGGGGCTCGGCGAGCGCCGCGTCGAGCGCGTCGTCGGCGTCGGGCAAGCCGCTGAAGAATCGTGCCCGATACTGCACGACGTACAAGCGGGTCCGTTCGGCGACCGATTGTCGCGCCACGCGGGGCACGAGTTCCCCCGCCAGTTGGTCGGCTGCCTCCCAATCTCCCGCGGCGAGAGAGAGCTCGGCGGCACGGTGCCCGAGCCTGTCGAGGTGGTCTGCGGAACCCGCGGCGATGGCCGACCGCAGCTCGCCAGCCGCGGTGGCGAGCGCATGGATGGCGAGTGCAGCGTCTGCTGCCCGCTCGTGCGCCGCAGACGCCCGTGCCGCGTCGCCCGCAACAGACCACACCGTTGCAGCCCGCCCGGGCGGTCCCGACGCCTCCACCAGCGGCGCCACCACACGCGCCACCGCTGTGACTCCTGTGCCTTCGTCGAGCTGCGCGCGCGCCGCGTCCAACCACCATCCGCCGCCCACGACGAGATGCGCCACATCGGGTTGATCCGCTGCGAGTGGCCGGAGAGCGCCCTGGTCGGACAACCCGGCTGCTTCGGCAGCTGTCGCGCCGACTGCTTGGCACAGCGCCTCGATCGTCACCGCACCGCCCGCCATCTCGGCCGCGACCAGCAGTGCGGCGGCACCAGGGCCGACAAGGGTGAGTAGGGCACTCAGCGGTTGAAGTGGATCGCTGACCGCGGCGATGTGTACGGCAACTCCGGGATGTCCAGCTGCAACTGCGACAATCGCATCGACGGTGATCGCCTCGGTCGTCGACTCCGACGAGGCGGCGGCGATGTCACCGGAACGGATCTGTCGGACGAGGCCGGCCATCACGTCATCGGCGAGCGGGCCGAGACGCACGTCGAGGAAGTCGTTCTCCTCCGTGAAGCCTGTGACCGGGGGTGCGCCGCCCGGCCCGGTCCGCCCAGCCAGCAGCACCAGCACCGGCGCATCTTCCAGGACGGCAGGCAATGCGCTGAGCAGCCGTGCGGTTGAGGCGTCGGCCACCTCGACGTCGTCGATGAAAACGACGAGTGGATGCGCCGCTGCTGCGTCACGGAGCCGTTGAGCCAGACCGGTGAGCAGCGCCACCGATGCGGCGTCGCCGAGCGAGGCCGCTACACGAGCGGCTTCGTCGAGCCAGCCCACCGCTCCGCCCGGGGCATCGCGCAGCAACGCGGCGATCGGTTCGTAGGCGATCTCGGCGCCCCGTGTGCACCGCCCGACCCACCAGCGGTTCGGGAGGCGCCTCCGATCGAGCTCGGGGGCAAGGCCCGCGCCAGCGCCGATGCTCCTGTGCCGGCTGGGCCGTGCACGACGACGGTTTGGCACGTGCGCTGAGTGCGACAGACGTCGAAGGCCGCCACGAGGCGATCGAGCTCCTGGTCGCGCCCGACCAGCGGTACCGACCCTGCAGTCACGAATCATCCTTTCATGCCGTCCACAAGACAGGGACGGGATATCGGCGATGGGCGATGTCCGTCTGGCTTGCTGTACGCATTTCTACAGATGTGCCCACCCTGGCGGCGAGCGCACCATGGCCAAGCCGGAGCTCTCCGGCAACCCAACGATCCCGGATCCGACCGGATCCGGTTCACACTCGGAGGTAACACCATGGTCCCATTCATCACCCCCCGCCGGCGGCGTCATGCCGCCGTGGCGGCCCTGACCGGGGCATTCGTCCTGGCAGGGGCAATCACCACCTTCTCGGCACCATCACCAGTGTCGCAGCCGATGAGGCATCCGTCGACGGCACCGATCCCGGCGAGTTCGCCGTCATCGTCGACGAGACGATCCTGCCCGCGATCGAGAGCAAGGAATCATCACTCGTGACCGCCACGGTCGTCGGCCCGCACGGCACGGCTGCCGACTTCGTCAGCGGCCGACTCGTGATCATGACCGACGACGAACGACTTGTCGGCTCGATCGCCGAGCGCCTCGACGCCAAGACGCAGCTTGTCGCCGACCCGGAAGAGGCGGTGGCCCAGCTGGACAAGGACAGTCGGCCAAGCGCCGACGAGGAACTCGGCAGGGTGTGGACGCTGACGTTCCAGCCCGACCACTCGCTGGCGAAGTCTGCTGACGAGTTGCTCGCCGCGGCCGCCGGCGACGTGGCCCGCGGCAGCTACTCGTTCTCGAGTTGGGACGGCCTCGCCACGATGGCGCAGGCCGCGGCACTGCGCAGCGATGGCGTGCCGGTCGAACTCGACTTCCTGGTGGAGCCCGACACGTTCCGCGACGGCACCACGACCGAGTCCCCGACGAATCCCGGATCGATGGGCACCAACTCGTCCATGTGGGCGCATCTCCGCCAGCTCGGCGTGCCCGCGGCGTGGAACACGCTGACTCGGGCCGGGCTCCTCAACACCGGGTCGATCCGAGTCGCCGTGCTCGACGGCGGCTTTGGCCAGCCCGACCTCGACCGGGCGTCCACCGCGATCGCCGATCCGTCCAACCCGAACCCTGTCTTGTGTGGCGGCGGCGGAGCGTGTCCGTGGCACGGAGCGAATGTGGCGAGCGTGTTGATGGCACAGGCCGACAACGGCTTCGGGAGTGCTGGGCCGGCCGGCCCCGTGGCCACGCCGATCCTGATCGACCGAGCAGCTGCGTTCACCGACGTGCTCGCCGGGTACTTCCGCGCTGTTGGCGCCGGAGCGCGCATCGTCAACATGAGTTTCGGTGCCGACATCCCCGCTGTTGCGGCGGTGTTCACCGGGTCTGTCGACGCCACCATGATGGTCGCGAACGCTGGTGGCATCATCAACGTGGCAGCGGCCGGCAATGCCGGGAAGGACATCGATCGACTCGATTGCTTCGGTTTCTGCTGGGAAGCCGAGACCGTGCTGCCGTGCGAGGCGGCAGGCGTGACCTGTGTCGGCGGCGTGCAGTTCGGCACGAACATGCCGCACGCCGGCTCGAACTGGGGGAGTGGCGGCCTGGTTCCCGGCCGATCAGTCGACCTGTGGGCGTCGTTCACCGCGCTCGCCGGACCCGACCCTGCCTTCCCCGGCAACAGAACCCAGTTCGTGAACGGCACGAGCATTTCCAGCCCGCTCGTCGCAGGCGTGGCGGCCCTGGCCCGAGTCGCCAGCCCTGCAACATCGGCCGCCGGCATCGAAGCGACACTCGCCGCAACGGCAACAGCCGGAACATGTTCGGGTCCCGGTCGATGCGCCTCGCTCATCGCGAATGCGGATTCCGCTGTCGGCACGTTGCTCGGCAATCGGCCACCTGATGTTCGGATCGTTTCGGCGGGCACGGTCACGACGCCTCGCGGCGTGCCCGTGACCTTCACGGCGCAGGCCTCTGACCCGGATGGTCCGACCCCGCAGGTCTCGTGGTTCATCAATGGAGTGCCTGCGGGCAATGGCCCCACGCTGAGCACCGGCGCCATCAATCTCCCGTTCGGCACCCATCGGGTGACTGCACGGGTCTCGGACGGCCAGTGGATCGTGTCGGACGTGGCGGGAGGCGTCGACCTGGTCACCTACAACACGGCGCCGACCACGCGGATCACCTCCCTGACCGACGGCTTCGTCCTGCAGCCGGACGGGTGGGCGTGCAACAACCCGTGGTTTGTCTGCCTCATCCCCCAGCTGTCGGCACAAACGACTGACGTCAACGAGCCCAATGGCATCAGCCGTTCGGCGGGCTGGTGGGAGATCGACGGCAACATCGTCGCCTACGGCCACGACGCCCCACTCCCGCTGTTATCGGTCGGGGCGCATACGGTGCGCTTCGTCGTCGCCGATCCCAGTGGCGTGACCGCCTCGCATCAGGTGACGATCAACATCGAGCGGAAGCTGTACCACATCCCCCGGCCCTAGACCCCCGGCCGCAGACACCAAACGGTCGGTGCGAGACCACTGAAAGTTCCGGCGGGAACCGTTCGGGAGGGCCCCAGTTGCTGGGGCCCTCCTGGCGCGGCATGGCCGGTGGCGCCGACGAACTGGCTCAACCCGCTTGCCGATCTTGACGAGGAAAGTCTCGATCTATACTTTAGGGTAAGAGTATTCGGCGGAGCGCCAACCCCAATTGCGAGGACTTGACCCCATGACCAGCCCGTTTACCCCTTTCTGGACCCAGCGCCATATGGCGCGCCAGCTCACCCCTCGAGCAGTGATCGAAACCACATCCCGTCCCGGCGGGCGCCGCACGCTCACCCGAGCGTGCTCGGTGATCGTCGTCGCCCTGGTCGCAATGGCGCAACCGTTGACGGCGCAGGCGGCTCCACCGAGCGCGGAAGCCTCGACCGCCCCAGCGAGCGATCTCGTCGAAGGCGCCGCAGGGCCTCGGGTGAAGGAAGTGCAGGAGGCGTTGATCAGGGGCGGTGTCTACTTGCCCGAACGGCGCCGCCGGGGTGTTCGATGCAGCAACGACAAAGGGCATCGGCGACTATCAGCAATGGAACGGTCTCCGTCGGACCGGAGTTCTCGACGCACCGACGCTCCGGCTGCTCGGGCTCTCCACCGGCCCGACAACGGCAGCGCCGGCACTGTCAGCTGCATCGGCCCCAGCAGCTTCATCGGCGTATGGCGGGCTGACGCTCGGATCGAGCGGCCCGGCGGTCGCCGAGTTACAACGTGCCCTCCTCGCCACGGGACTCGTGATTCGGGGCGGAGCCGATGGTTCGTTCGGGCGGGCGACGCAACGTGCGCTGATGGGATTCCAGCGGGTCAACGGGATGACCGAAACCGGCGTGCTGTCCGAACGAGCCGCACGCCTGCTCAAATTGGGTACGGCGACTCAACCGGCGGCAACTACCCAGGCGGCGCTCGCGGCACCGGCCGGAGCATCGACGGCGAACGGGTGGGTGACCCTGCAGCGATTCCCCGTCCAGGGGAACTCCGCGTTCGGCGATACCTGGCACGCGGCCCGTGGCAGCGGTCGGCTCCACGAAGGCGTCGACATCATCGCGCCGGTCGGCAACCTGCTGTACGCCGTCACCGACGGCACGATCACCACCCAGTACTGGGACTATCCCGGGCGCCGCTCGGGTAATGGCCTCAAACTCACCGGTGCCGATGGCACGTATTTCCTGTATCTCCACCTGTCCGGGTTCGCCCCCGGTATCGGGAGAGGCAGCAAGGTCAAGGCCGGCGACGTGATCGGCTTCGTCGGCAACACGGGCAGCAGCGCCACGGCCCATCTGCATTTCGAGATCCATCCCGGTGGTGGCGGAGCGATCAACCCGTACCCGTACGTGAAGGCGATCAACGACTGCTCGAACACCACCGCCCAATATCAGTCGTGATCCAGACGATCCGACGCAACACACCCATGCGATGAGTTTGGCGGCGCGCAGTGCGCCGCCAAACTCATCGCTCGGTGTGGGGTTCAGCTGGTTGCGGCGCGCGCGACGGCGTCGGAAATCATCTGCTTGGCCTCTGCGGCGTCGCCCCAGTGGTCGATGCGAACCCACTTGTTCGGTTCGAGGTCCTTGTAGTGCTCGAAGAAGTGCTGGACCTGGGCCACGGTGATTTCGGGGAGCTGGGTGTACTCGGCCACCTTCGAGTAGCGGCGGCTCACGTGGTCGCTCGGAACGGCGAGGATCTTCTCGTCGTGACCGGCGTCGTCTTCCATCACCAGCACGCCGACGGGTCGACAGTTGATGACGGCACCGGGAACGATCTCGCGGGTGTTGCAGACGAGCACGTCGATCGGGTCGCCATCCTCGGAGAGGGTGTGCGGCACGAATCCGTAGTTGCCGGGATAGCGCATCGGGGTGTAGAGGAACCGGTCGACGAACAGCGTGCCGGACGCCTTGTCGAGTTCGTATTTGATCGGCTCACCGCCAACGGCGATCTCGATGATCACGTTGATGTCGTCTGGTGGCGTGTTGCCGATCGGTATCTGGTCGATCCTCATGGCGCCGATCGTACTCTCCATCTCAACTCTCCATCCCGTTTGCGTCGCGTTCTGCGTACGCCCGTCCGTACGCGGAACGCGACGCAAACGGGGATTCGGGGTAGGGGTGGGGGATCAGGCGAAGAGGGGGCTCAACGTTTGGCCGAGCAGCTCGACGCGGCCGTCGATGAAGCCGTTGGGAATCATGTTGATCGTGAACCCGTCGAGGCCATCGTGGGCGGCGAGCAGATTCGAGAAGTGTTCGCCGACCTCGTCGGGGTCACCCCAGACCACGAGGGCGAGCCACGGCGCGAGATCCTCCTCACTCATGTTCGCAGCGTCAAAACCACGGCGCCCGAGAAAGGCGACCATGTCGGCGTGCGCCTCGTCGTGGGTCGGCGCGATGCAGCAGTTCTTCTGCTTCGTGACCGTGATCTCGGAACGGTCGCGGCCGAGGGCGGCGCAGTGCTCGGCGAGGACATCGAGCTTGTGGGCGATGTCCTTGTCGTCGCAGATCAAGTTCGACTCGTCGGCGTACTGGGCGACCATGCGCAGTGTCTTCTTCTCACCGGCACCGCCGATCATGATCGGCACCTTCGACACCGGCGGCGGTTCGTTCATCGCATCCTGCGCCGCATACCACTTGCCGGCCATCGTGGAACGCTCGCCGCGCAGCATCGGGCCGATGATCTGCAACGATTCTTCGAGCTTCTCGAACCGGTCGGTGAAGGTGCCGAACTCGATGCCGAACGCGTCGTGCTCCAGCTCGAACCAGCCTGCACCGATCCCGAGCATCGCACGCCCCTGGGACACGATGTCGAGAGTGGTCACCGTCTTGGCGAGAACCGCCGGGTTGCGGTAGGTGTTGCCGGTGACGAGCGAGGAAAGCATCACGTTCGTGGTCTCGCGGGCCAGGCCTGCCAGCAGCGTGTAGCACTCGAGCATGTAGTTCTGCGGATCACCGATTTGCGGCAGCTGATAGAAATGGTCCATCACCAGTACCGTGTCGAAGCCGGATCGATCCGCCTCGCGCGCTTGACGGGCAACGGCGTCGAAGAGTTCCGACGGGCCGACGCCGGGATAGGTGAAGTTCGGGATCTGGTAGCCGAGGCGAGTCATGGCATTGATTGCAACACTGTTCCAATCAATTGTCAAGTGGTGCAGTTCGATTCCGTCGAACGACCATCGCGCAACCGGGGTCATCGTATGCTGCGGGAACTATGGGAGCGAGGCAGGCTGCGAGCCGCACCGGGTGGGACCGGCGGCAAGAACAGACACGGAGTGACGTACTGGCCGCAGCCGGGGAGATCATCGCGGCGAGTGGCCTCGAGGGGCTGACGATGCGCAAGCTCGCGGCTCGGGCCGGTGTTGCGGTTGCGACGCTCTACAACCAGTTCGGCGACCGCGACGGTGTGCTCGTCGCGTTCGTGTCGAACGGGCTCGATCAACTCGAAGTCGGCGTCGACGAACAGCCTGCCCGCGACCCGATCGACACGACGCGTGCGCTGTTCCAGGCGCTCGATGCCACCGTGTTCAGTGCCGTCGACGTGTGGCGCCCGATCTTTTCGATGTTGAAGTCGGGCCCTGGAGCGCATGGCATGGGCCAGGTCGGCGACCGCGTCGTCCAGATCATCGAGCACGACCTCGCCAAGGCATCGGCTGCCGGAATGTTCATCGGCGAGTGCGACACCGAGCGGCTTGCTCGACACATTTTCAACGCCCGGATGAGTCGACTCGAGAAGTGGGCGACGGACGTCATCGAGTGGGAGTGGTACTGCGAATCGTCCGAACTCGGCCTCGAACTCAGCCTCGCCGCGGTGCTGGCCGATCCGTCAGCGCGGTTGGCGGCGCTGCGCTCCTCAGGAATCATCGTCTGAACGACGCACCATGCCGCTGAACACGTCGCTGAACACGTCGCACCCGATGCGCGTCGTGTCGTCGCCAGCCCGGCAGCGTCGGCATGCGCCACTGGCCGAGATCGAATCGTCCGGTTTCCAGGACCCCTTCGAGCATCCCGGACGCGCCGATGCGATCCATGCGGTGCTGATCGCTGACGAAGCCTTCGACGTCGTCGAACCCGACGCGTGGGGCACCGGCCCGATCGAAGCAGTCCACGACCCAGGGCTCGTTGCCTTCCTGACTCGCGCGTGGGCCGACTATCAGGTGCGTCACCCCGGCACCCACGACGTCGTCCCCGACATGTTCGCCCTGCCCGGCCTGATGGCGGGCATGGGCGCACTCCGGCCGCACGATCGCATCGACGCCGAACTCGGACGATGGTGCTTCGAGACCACGACCCCGATCACCGAGGGAACCTTCGACGCAGCAACCTCGGCAGTTGATGTGGCCCTCACCGCAGCCCAGGCGGTGCTCGACGGCGCACCGAACGCCTACGGGCTGTGCCGTCCGCCGGGCCATCACGCTCCGGCGGGGCTGTATGGCGGCTACTGCTTCTTCAACAATGCCGCGGTCGTCGCCCACCATGTCGCGACATCGACCGGCTCGAAGGTGACCGTGCTCGATGTCGACTACCACCACGGCAACGGCACGCAGCAGATCTTCTACGCCCGAGACGATGTCCAGTACGTCTCCCTACACGGTGACCCCCAGCGGGCCTACCCCTACATCACCGGATTCGGCGACGAGATGGGAACGGGGCGGGGGACCGGCTCGACGTTCAACCTGCCGCTCCCGGCCGGCACCGACGACGACGACTACCTCGCCGCGCTTGCGTTCGCGCTCAGTGCGATCGACGCGTTCGGGCCCGACCTGGTCGTGGTGTCGCTCGGCCTCGACACCTATCACAACGACCCGATCTCGGACTTGGCCGTGACCGCCGACGGCTTCGAACGTCAAGGTGCACTCGTGGCTCAACTCGGCGTGCCCACCGTTGCGCTTCAGGAGGGTGGCTACGACGTCGATGCCCTCGGGGACAACGTGCAACGCTGGCTGCGCGGCCTCTCATCCTGATTTCACACCATCTGAGCGCTCCCTCGGACCGACGACGGCCCGCATCGGTCACGTCGGACTGTGACCGATGTCATTCCGCATGGTGGACCTGTGCTACATTGTGGAACACCCGACCGACCCGTCGGCGATGCATCCCACGGGCGTGACGTTTGCCCCGCCGATGTGACGTCGGTTACGTTGCGACACGGGAAGCCAAACTCATTGCGCCAACTCGACGCACAACAAGGGGGAAGACACATGGACTTCAAGCGACTGGATGAGGCACGAAACTCGGTCGGACCGCTCGAACGCGACGTCATCGACGCGTTCGCATTCGGCAAGTTGAGTCGGCGCGAGCTGATGCGACGCGGCAGCGTCGTCGGGCTCACCTTGCCGTTCCTCGGTGCGGTCATCGCAGCCTGCGGCGGAAGCGACGAGACCACCACGGAGGGCTCCACTGCGGACACTTCGGCCGACGGCGGCACGCCTGAAGACGGCTCACAAGCCGCTCCCGCAGGAGCCATCAAACAGGGTGGCACGCTGCGCATCGCGGCGCAGCGGCCGGGCAGCCCGCTCGATCCGGTAGCCATGGACAACATCGGCAGCTACGCCCCCGTCGTTCAGTCGATGGAGTACCTGTGCGGAAAGGGAGAGGGTGCTGCTCTCGCCCCGATGCTCGCTGAATCGTGGACCCCCAACGACGACGGCAGCGTCTGGACCTTCAAGATTCGCCAGGGCGTGAAGTGGCACACGGGTGGAGACTTCAAGGCCGACGCCGTCGTCGCCACCTTGGGCCGCTTGGCCACCGCCAACCTCCAGGCGTACATCACTGCCGATTCGGTGAAGGCCGTCGACGACTACACCGTCGAAGTCACCTTGATCAACCCCGACGGGCAGTTCCCCTATCAGGTGTCGGTGTTCAACCCGCAGGCAGTCATTACCCCGGTCGACTATGAGTTGGGCACGCTGTTCGATCAGCGCCCCGACGGCACCGGCGCATTCATCCTCGATTCCTACGACGTCGCGATCAGCGCGAAGTTCGTGGCGAACAAGGATTGGTGGGGAGGCACGCCGTTCCTCGACGGTGTCGAGGTGTTGTTCTCCGACGACAACGCCACCCAGATCAGTGGTCTGCTCGGCGACCAGGCCGACGCCGTCATCCAGTTCGCGGTGAGCGACGCCGACGCCCTCTTCGATAACGATGCCTTCAAGGTCGAGGCCACCCAGAGCGCAGGGCACCGCCAGATCTGGTTCAACGTCCGCGAGGGAACGTTCTCCGGCGAGAACGGCAAGAAGATCCGCGAAGCCGTAGCGCTCGGCATCGATCGCCCGGCCCTCATCGAGCAGGTGTTGCAGGGTCGAGGAGACCTCGGCAACGACCACCCGATCGGCCCGGTGTACGAATACTTCGATGCCTCGCTGCCTCAACGCGAGCGCGACGTCGACAAGGCCAAGGCGCTGCTCGAAGAGGCTGGGGCGACCGGCCTGGCGATCACGATGCACGCTCCCGACCTGCAAGAGATTGCGCTGCTCGCCGAGGTGGTGCAGTCGCAGTTGATCGAGATCGGCATGGACATCACGCTGAACGTCGAGAGCACCGCCACCTTCTATGACCGCTGGTGTGCGGTGTACGACTCGACCAACGAGCCGGCCGGATGTGACGGCGGCGAGGAGTTCGGCATCGTCGACTACGGCAACCGAGGCA
The DNA here is from genome assembly GCA_963820085.1 of Ilumatobacteraceae bacterium. Classification (GTDB taxonomy): domain Bacteria; phylum Actinomycetota; class Acidimicrobiia; order Acidimicrobiales; family Ilumatobacteraceae; genus Ilumatobacter_A. The sequence goes on from CAWFYU010000006.1 coordinate 464,161, forward strand.
CGCCCGACCGCTATCTGATCGCGGCCTATGCGACCGGGGAATGGAACTCGGCCCACTACAACTCGCCCGAGTTCAACGCGGCAGTCACCGCGTATCAGGCTGCGATCGACCTCGAAGCCCGCAAGGAGGCGATCAAGCCGGTCCAGCAGATCGCCCACGACGACATCCCCTACGTGATCCCGTACTTCTACAACCTCCTCACGGCCTACAAGAAGAACGTGAGCGGCATCATCAGTACCGGTCTCGGCCACTACTACGCCGGCCAGGCAGGCTTCACGGAGTGACACTGCGTCGAGACCTCGCCCCACGATGGCTCGGAGGTGCACCTCCTGAAGGTGTGCTGGCGAGACCCGTGCGGGCGAGGTCGTGGCATTGGCTGGCGAATGAACGCTGATGGGTAGGTTCCTCGTCAAGCGCCTCGGTTCCATGGTGATCACGCTGTGGATGCTGGCGACGATCGTGTTCCTGCTCGTCAACGTGTTGCCTGGCGACATCGGTCGGCGGGTCCTCGGTCCGACCGCCAAGATCGAAGACGTCCAGGCGTACAACCTCAAGCTGGGTACCGATCGGCCGCTGATCGAGCAGTACTCCACGTCGATGACGAACCTCGTCACCCTCGATTTCGGCGACTCCTTCCAGTTCGGCAGCCCGGTGCTCGACCTGTTGCTCCCGGCCCTCGGCCGGTCAGCGAAACTCGCCCTGTTGGCGTTCATCATCACGATCCCGCTGTCGATCGGCGCCGGCATCTTCGCCGGCCGACGGCAGGACAAGTTGGCCGACCGCATCGTCGTCAACGCCGGTCTGGCCTCCTCGTCGATCCCCGAGTTCGTCACGGCATCGGTGCTGCTGGTCGTGTTCGCCGTCCAGTTCAAGTTCGGCAAGGTCTATGCCAACGTCCCCGATGGCACTCCGCTCCTCAAGCAGGGCGAGTACCTGTTGTTGCCGGCGCTGGCGATGACCATCTCGTACTTCGGGTACATCACGCGGATGACTCGTGCGGGAGTGATCGCCGGGCTGAAGGCCGACTACACGCGGACGGCGACGATGAAGGGCCTCAGCCCGAGTGCCGTGATGCGTCGTCATGTGATGCGGAATGCGATGGGGCCGACAATCAGTGTCATCAGCGTGCAGATCGGCTATCTGTTCGGCGGCATCATCGGCGTCGAGAAGGTGTTCAACTACGCCGGCCTCGGTACCCAGATGCTCAATGCGGTCGGCAAGAAGGACATCCCGGTCCTCCAAACGGCGGTGCTCATGGTCGGCTTCATCTACATGGTGTCGACCCTGGTCGCCGATCTCCTCATCGCGTACTTGAATCCTCGAGTTCGATTGGAAGCCGAAGCATGAGCGAGATCGCGTCGTCGGTTCCAGGCGGGGTGACGCCGGCGGGTGCTCCCGATGCTGTGGCGCGGCCGAGTACCGGCAATGCCGAACGTCGCCAGGTGCGCCGGGAGAACTGGCGGCTCCTGCGCCGTCAACCTGGGTTCATCATCGGCATGCTGATCGTGGCGGCGTGGGTGATCTGTGCGGTGTTCGGCACCTGGCTCGTTCCGCATGATCCGCTCAACTTCCGCGCGGGCAACAACCTGCCCCCGAGCAGTGAATTCCCGTTCGGGACCGACAAAGGCGGCCGAGACGTGCTGTCCCGGGTCATCGCCGGAGCTCGCGACGTGCTCAAAATCGCTCCGTTGGCCGCAGTGCTGGGCGTGATCGGTGGCGTCGTCCTCGGCATGATGATGGGGTACCTGCGCGGATGGTTCGACACGATTGCGAGCCGCATCGTCGAGTCGTTCCTGGCGCTCCCCGTCATCTTGCTCGGCCTCCTCGCCGTCACCACCCTCGGCAATTCGAACTGGGTCGTCATCGGCGTGGTGGCCACCCTGTTCACACCGGTCGTCGCGCGCACCGTGCGGTCGGCGGTACTCGCCGAACGCGATCTCGACTACGTCACCTCGGCGCGGCTGCGCGGCGAATCCTCGGGGTTCGTAATGTTTCGAGAGATCCTGCCGAACATCAGCGGGCCGATCGTGGTCGAGTTGACCGTGCGCATCGGGTACGCGGTGTTCACCGTTGCCACGCTGTCGTTTCTCGGGGCAGGTCCGCCCCCGCCGTCGCCCGACTGGGGTGCCCAGGTCAGTGACAACTTCCAGTCGATCAACTCGGGCTTCTGGTGGTCGACGTTCTTCCCTGCGATGGCCATTGCCAGCCTGGTGATCGCCGTCAACTTGATCGCCGACTCCGTAGCCAGAATGGCAGCCGAATGACCGACCTCGACATCACGCAGCCAAGTGCCGAGATGTCGGGCGATGGCGACCCGGCGACGGCCGCGCTGGCCGTCGACGACCTTCGCCTCGCCTATGAGGTGCGGGGCGTTCCCCGGGAAGTCTTGCGTGGCGTGTCGTTCCAGATCCGTCCGGGCGAGGCCTTCGGCCTGGTGGGAGAGTCGGGTTGCGGCAAGTCGACCACGGCGTACGCCGCGCTGCGGTATCTCCCGAGCAATGCCGTCGTGCAGGGCGGTTCGGTGTTGTCGCAGGGTGACGACATCTTGACGATGTCGAACGCCGAGCTGCGCGACTTCCGGGCCCATCGGGCGTCGATGGTCTACCAGGATCCGGTGCAGGCGATGAACCCCGCACTGCGCATCGGCCGCCAGGTCGCCGAGTGCTTTCGCATCCTGGGTCAGAGCAAGACCGATGCCGCCGCGAGCGCTGTCCACGCGCTCGAACGGGTCAAGATCGCCGACCCGGCACGGGTGCTCGATCGGTATCCGCACGAGTTGTCGGGGGGCATGTTGCAGCGGGTCGTCATTGCGATGGCGCTGGCCTCCGACCCGGAATTGCTGGTGCTCGACGAACCGACCACGGGCCTCGATGCGACCGTCGAAGCCGAAGTGCTCGACCTCGTCCGTGAACTGCGGGCCGAGACCAATGCCGCGGTCCTGCTGATCGCCCACAATCTCGGCGTGATCCGATCGATGTGTGATCGCGTCGGCGTGATGTACGCGGGCCGGATCGTCGAGCAGGGCGATGCGCAGGAGATTTTCGACGATCCCGAGCATCCGTACACGAAGGGGTTGCTGAGTGCGATCCCGCGCAAGGGCTTACGCAAGGCCGAGCGGGCGCTGTTCACGATTCCGGGCACGTTGCCGCTCATCGGCACGAGCCTGCCGACGTGTGTGTACGTCGATCGGTGCCCGCTCGTCGACGAGGTCTGTCGCGCCATCGAACCGCCGATCGTGCAGGTCGGCCGCGACTCGGGGCTGCACTGGTCGCGGTGCCACCACGTCGACCGGATGTCAGAGATCGTCGATCCCGAGGCGCAGGTCACCGAGTACGACGCCGGTAGTGCCGTCGTGCTCCAACTCGACGGTGTGTCCAAGACCTTCCGGCAGCGCGGTCATGACGTGCCGGCGCTGACCAGTATCGACCTCGGGTTCCACGAGGGCGAGACGCTGGGCTTGGTGGGCGAGTCCGGGTCGGGCAAGAGCACGCTGGCCAAGGCGATGCTCGGGGTGCACGCACCCGACGAGGGCGGCAAAATCAGCTTGCGCGGCCGCGTGATGAAGCCCAAAGCAGCCGACCGGATCGAGGAATCGATCCGCTCGATTTCGATGATCTTCCAGAATCCCGACTCGGCCCTGAACCGGGCGTGGACCGTGCGGCGCATTCTCCGGCGCACCGTGACCAAGCTGTCGGGCGTGCAGGGCCGCGACGCCGACGTGCGCGTCGAGCAGATCGCCGACGCGATGCGGTTGTCGCCGCGGCACCTCGACATGCGGCCGCGACAGTTGTCGGGCGGCTTGAAGCAGCGCGTCGCAATTGCCCGTGCATTTGCCGGCAATCCTGATGTCGTCGTCTGCGACGAACCGACGTCGGCTCTCGACGTGTCGGTGCAGGCAGCCATCCTCAACCTGCTCGCCCAGCTCCAAAATGACGACCGGACCAGCTACCTGTTCATCTCTCACGACATCGGCGTGGTGCGCTACCTCGCCGATCGCATCGCCGTGATGTACCTCGGACGAATCATGGAACTGGGTGCCACCGATCAGATGTTCGGCGGCGTGAACCACCCGTACACCGAAGCGCTCCTGTCAGCCGTGCCGAGCGTCGATGGTCAGGCCGAGCATCGCATCCCGCTCGTCGGCGAGATTCCGTCGCCGGCCAATCCGCCGTCGGGCTGCGTGTTCCACACGCGCTGCCATCGCGCGATCGAGGGTCTGTGCGAGGTGTCGGAACCCGCGATGCGCGAGCTCGCGCCCGGCCACAGCATCAAGTGTCACCTCACCGTCGAGCAGTTGAACGAGCCGATCCGTATCGACCCGGCGGCGTTGCTGGCCACAGTTGCCGACGATCCGTTCAGCTGATTCAACTCAGTTGGTGATCAGCCATTCGGCCCCGTCGGCGGTGTCGCGCACTTCGATCCCGGCGGCGGTGAGGTTGTCGCGGATCGCGTCGCTCACGGCGTAGGCCTTTTCCTGACGGGCGGTCACCCGCGCCGCGAGTGCAGCTTCGACGACCGGTCGGATCACGTCGCGCGGATCGCGCACGCCACCGGTTGCGGCGGCTCCGAGCCGGACGATCATCGAGCGGAGGGCTGCCCTGGCCCGGTCCATCTCATCGCCCTGCAAGGTGTCGCGGGACCACTCGATGATGGCCGAATCGAGCGCGAGGATCGCTGCCACGGCGCCGTCGGCGTCGCGTGCCGCCAGGGCGGCGTCGAAGGCTCCTTCGAGCCGGGTCGCATCGCCGGAAAGGGAGGGAATGGGCGCCGACGCGACCGCAGTGTCGACCGCAGTATCGACCGCGGTGTCCGCGACGTCGGCTCGTGCGGCACTGGTGATCTGTCCTGCTCCCGATCGGCCTGCTGGGGCCGGGCCGGCCTGGAGGACCGCCAGTGCAACGGTCTCGCCCGACTCGATCCGAGTCGAGTGGGCATTCTTGCGCAGGGTGAGGGCGCCCTTGCCGACGATCTCGGCGGTCTGGGCATCGAGGTCGATGATCACCCCCGTGTGTTCGTCGATGCCGAGGATGAAGACGTCGTCGTCGAGTTCGGGTTCGAGCATCGCCAGGCGTCGTTCGCCCAGGTAACACTTGCTCGTGTCGTGGTTCCCGCCCTCCTTGTTGTCGTAGTGAGGGATGACGATCACGGGAAGCCCGATCGCAGTGAGCACGTCGAGACCGTCCACCCAGTAGGGGTCGGCGCCCGACTTGTAGACCTCGTACACCGGGACGGTCTTGCGGCCCAGCGTGAGCGCAGCCGCCGACGAAAAGACGACGGCGCCCCCATGGCGAAGCTTGGCGGCGATGGCGTCGGGAACCGGGGTGCCCTTCCACTGGCGCAGCGCGAACGTGGGGCTGCCCGGGCCGGCGAACACCCAGTCGGCGGCACGAACCTTGGCGATGGCGGTTTCGATGGCGACGACGTCGTCATGGTCGGTGCGGGCGAGGCCGGCGATCTCGACATGGCGGCTCACCGCGTCGACGAAGTATTCCGCCGTCTTGGCGGCGAGGATGTCGACGTTCTCCTGGAATCCGAACGGTGTGTCGAGCAGCACGGCGTCGACTGGTCCTCCGGTGGCGGCCGCGAGTTGCTCGAAGACTCGACGGTGCGGTGCCTTCATCGTCGGCGCCGTCTCGCCGGACCCCATGATGACCAACAGACGGGGGAGCGTCGCAGACGTGCTCATGGAAAGAAGTCTGCCGTGGTGGCGGCGTGGTGCAGCAGATCGGCGACCGGGCCCGGGTGTTGAGCGTGGACGTCGTGGTGCGCCGGGCTGAACCATTCGGCTCTGCTGCGGGGAAGGGCAACGATCGCGGCGTCGACGGCGGCGCGCTTCGATGTGGTCCAGGCAACGTCGCCGGTGTCGGCCGGGATCATCAACACCGGCGTGGTGATGTGCGGATAGATCTGGGACGGATGGTGTTCCCAGAGACCGCGCAGCACATCGAGATGACGCTCGAAGGTCAGCCACGGCGCGATGGTGCCGTCATCGCGCACCTCGAAGTTGGCGAGTTGCCCGGCCCGACCTTCTGCTGGCCAGTCAGAATTCGCGGAGTTCATCCATTCTTGGATTCGCTCGAACGGAGTGCCGATCAGCCTCGGTGGCGCCATCATCGCGGCGGCGTCGTCCCACTCGGGAAAGCGTTCCTGGAGTTCGATGAACCCGCCGTCGACGCAGGCGACTGCTCGGGCGACGTCATCGTGACGGTAGGCGAATTCGAGCGCGACGTTGGCGCCCCACGACTGCCCGGCGACGAGTGGTGCCGTCCATCCCCACAGCTCGATCAACTCGCGGAGTTCGTCGGCCACGACCGACATCGCGTAACCGGTGTCGGGTTTCGACGACTGCCCGTGGCCGCGCTGATCGATCGCGACGGTCGGGTGGCCCATCTGAGCGAGCCGCCACGCAACGCCGTCCCAGAGTCGCGCGTTCGACGCGAGCCCGTGGACGAGCAGGCAGGGAGGAGCGCTTGCTTCGACGGGGTCCCAGTGGATCGCGTGAATGCGGCTGTGGGCGAGTTGATGCCACTCGTGGCGTGGCTCGGTTCGGCGGTCGTCGGTCATGCGGCGTCTCTGATCCGTTCGATGAGGGCGAGGAGTTCGATGCTCTCGGCGACCGAGCGGTTCCACGGCGCGACGCCGGTCACTGCGTCGGCGAAGGCGTCGACCATCGCGAGGTACGGGTTGCCGGGGGCGACCGAACGAGTGGACGTGGTGCCGTCGATCTCCCGGTGGGTGATGTGCTGGGCGCCGAGCCCTCCGGTGTGGGCATCGGAATCGAGCAGGAGGGCCCCCCGTGTACCGATCAACTCCAACCGTTGGTGCTCGTCGTCGACGAACGAGCACCGGATCTCGCAACGGCGTCCGTCGGCCCAGGTCAGCGTTGCCGCGGTACTGGCATCGACTCCTGCGGACAACGGCCCGGCGGTGGACTCGTTTGCCGCTTCGATCACTGCTTCGATCGTCTCCGGATCGGTGCCCCAGAGGCGCGCCGCAGGTCCCAGGCAGTAGATCCCGACATCGAGCAGTGCGCCGCCGCCCTGGGCGCGGTCCCACCGATAGTTGTCGGCGGCTTCGGGCCCGATCGTGAACGTGAAGGTGGCGCGGACCTCGACGATGTCGCCGACGAAGCCTGTCTCGGCGAGCCGGAGGGTCTCGGACCACCGGGGGTCGAACGGCGTCATCCACGCTTCGGCGAGGACAACTCCCGCCGCGTTGCACGCCTGGTGCATTCGCTGCGCCACCGCGGCAGTACTGGCAATCGGCTTCTCGCACAGCACGTGCTTGCCGGCGGCGGCGGCCCGCACGGCCCAATGCTCGTGCATGCCATTGGGGAGTGGAAGGTAGACGGCGTCGACCTCAGGGTGGTCGATCACGGCCTGATAGCTCGCGACTGCGGTTTGCGCCCACGGTTCGGGAACGGGACCACTCAACGATGCGCTCGCAGCGACATGGGCGCGGCCGCTCGTCGTGATGGCGGGGAGTACCGCCAGCCGGGCCACGGTCGACCCAGCGCCGAGCACCCCGATCCCGACCGAACCGTTGCGGCCCTGCTGTGGGCCGGGGCGCGACGTCAACACGATCAGAGTTCGATGAGGGAGCCGCCCTCGATGCCCGAGCGGTGGGCCGCTTCGAGCACGGCGACGACGTCGCGTGACTGTTCGGGGCGGACCGCCAACGGCTCGTCGAGGAGCAGGTGGTCGGCAAGATTGCGGTGGAACGCCCACCCCTGGTCGGGGGCGGGGCGAACCTGTGACGTGATGATGCCGTGGTCGCCGTCGTAGCGCCCGATGGTCAGCTCGACCGGCGCTTCGGCGTGATGCGCCGTGTGTTCGACGTGGCCGCGACCCGGAACGACGTGGTCGGTGCGCAGCGGACGATAGTGCCCTTGCAGCGTGGCGGCGGTGCCTTCGATGTGGAACTTCGGCCGACGGATCGCGCACACATCGCTCTGGCGGAACGTCGCTTCGCGTCCGTCAGCCCACTGCATCCACAGCGCGAGTTGATCGACATTGGTCGAGTCGTGCCACACCCGGGTGTGGGTCGTGCACAGCACCCGGCTCGGCGCGCTGCCGTAGAGCTGGTTGATCCAGTCGACGTGGTGTGACCCCCAGTCGTACACGGCCCCACCCGAGATCGAGTCTTCGGAATGCCACGCCCGGCACGGGTGCTCGAACCCGCCGACGAAGGTCTCGATGTTGAAGACCTCACCCAGGTCACCGCGCCGCATCAGACGGTGGATGGCGAGGAAATCGGTGTCCCACCGACGACTCTGGTGGACGGTGACGGACCGGTCGTGCGCGGCGGCGGTCGCGATCACCAGGTCGGCGTCGGCGCGGGTGATTGCCATCGGCTTTTCCATCACCACGTGCTTGCCGGCCCGCAACAGTTCGATGGCGAGTTCGGCGTGGAAGACCGGAGGCGTGGCGATGACGGCGACGTCGACGGCATCGTCGCCGGCCAACTCGATTGCGGAGGCATGCCCGACGAGGTCGGGGAAGTCGCGGCGAGCCGCCTCGAGGCGATCGGGGGAACTGTCGGCCGCTGCAACGAAAGCCAAACCGTCGGTCTCGGTGGCGGCGAGACCATGGAGGTAACCCATCCCGCCGAACGGGCCGTACCCGACCACGGCGACACCGAGCGTCGGTGTGCTGGCGGGGAAGTCGGCCCGCAGGAGCCGGGCGACGAAGACGCCGAGCGTCCGGTGGTTGCGCACGGCGTCGAGGTCGGCAACGCCCGACGCGACGATGCAACCCTGCCCGACGCGGCGGACGGCAATGGTCGGCTGGTGATGGAAGCGGACGCTCGTGGTCGCCGCAATCGACACGGCCGAGTCGACGCACTCGAGCGTGCGGAGCACACTGACGACAGGCACCTCACCGTCGAGGCGGGCCGCTTCGGGCCGATCGGCGAGCGTGACGAACCATTCGGCGTGCGCGAGCTGGTCGACGATGCGTACCCCACACAGCTCGGCGGCGTGCCGATCGCACGGATCGGGCGCGATCAGGACGGCACCACCGGCGGCCGCGAACGCCCGCAGTTCGGTTGCGTCGGCGGCCGACAGCGGGCTCGTCACCACGCGGGTCCCTGCGGCGAGTGCGTGGTGCGAGATTGAGTCGACGTCGATCTGGGAGTCTGCAGTCAGAGTCATAGCGGTGCTCGGAACCTACATCTGACCGTTGCCCTGTGCTCAGCGGTGGTGACGATTGCGCGGTCGGACAGATTTCACGTGTGAACATTCGCGCACGACGTCGTGTTGCGACCAGGTCGCATCTACCGTGGCCAGTCATGTTCTTCTCTTCTCGCCCGTTCAGTCGGTCGATGCTGGCGTTGGCCGTCGTCACCGTCGCATCGTGCGGCGGTAGCAATGACGGAAGCACCGGCGGAAGTGCTGGCGAGTCTGTCCGAGGCGGCGGGCGATTCCGAGCGGCTGCTCGTCGTCACCACGGTTGCGCCGATCACCTCGATTGCGGCGAACATCATCGGCGATCGCGCCGACATCGTCGGACTGGTGCCTGAGGGGACCAACTCCCATACGTTCGAGCCGCCGCCATCGGCGGCTGAGTTGCTGAGCACGGCCGATGTCGTGTTCATCAACGGCCTGCAGCTCGAGGAACCGACCAAGGCGCTCGCGGAGGCGAATCTCGCCGACGGCTCGCCCCTCGTCGAGTTGGGCGACGAGACGATCAGTCCCGACCAGTACAAGTACGACTTCTCGTTCCCCGAGTCCGACGGCAAACCAAACCCTCACCTGTGGACCGACCCGACGCTCGTGAAGGTCTACGCGGGCTTGATCCGCGACACGATGGTCGCAGTGGACCCGGCAGGAGCGTCGAGCTACGACTCGAACTTCGACGCGTTCGTCGCGCTGGTCGACGAGTTCGACTCGGCGGTCGTTGCAGCGTTCGACACCATTCCGGCCGAGCGCCGCAAGCTCGTGACATATCACGATGCCTACGCCTATTTTGCCGACACCTACGGTTGGACCGTGGTCGGCGCGGTCCAGCCCGCCGACTTCGGTGAGCCGACAGCAAGTGACGTGATCGACCTGATCGAACAGATCGAAGCCGAGGACGTCCCGGCCGTGTTCGGCTCAGAAGTCTTCCCGTCGCCGGTTCTCGAACAGATTGCGAACGAGACCGGCGCGATCTACGTCGACGATCTGCGCGACGACGACCTGCCCGGCGCTCCGGGCGAAGCCGACCACTCATGGCTCGGTTTGATGAAGTTCAATTTCGTCACGATGACCGAAGCACTTGGTGGAGATCCTTCCGAATTGGCCACGTTCGAAGTCCGCAACGTGGCCGCCGACGAAGCGAGCTATCCGCAGTGACCATCGTGCCCGCCCCGAGGCGGATCGCCGGTCCGATGATCGATGTAGCCGGCGTGAACGTTGACTACGGGGGCGGCGCAGTTCTGGCCGACATCGACTTGGCGGTGGCCGACGGCGACCTCCTCGGCATCGTCGGGCCCTCCGGATCGGGCAAGTCGACGTTGCTCAAGGTGATGCTCGGCAGTGTCGCACCCCGAACCGGCACCATGACTCGGCGGACCGGGTTGACCGTCGGGCTCGTGCCGCAGGTGGAGCAGATCGACTGGAGCTTTCCGGTCACCGTTGCCGAATGCGTCGGCATGGCCCGGGCGCGCGGCTGGCGCACCCCGTGGATCACGAAGTCCGAACGTGTCGAAATCGACGGTGTCCTCGAGCGGTTGGGTCTCGATGGGCTCGGAACCCGCCACATCCGAGATCTGTCCGGCGGCCAACAACAACGCGTCTTTCTCGCCAGGGCGCTGTTCACGCAGGCCGAGGTCATCTTTCTCGACGAGCCGACATCGGGCCTCGACGTCCGCACGCGCCACGAGGTGCTGCACCTGCTCGACGAGTTGAATCAGCAGGGGCTCACCATCGTCCTGACCACGCACGACCTGAACGGCATCGCCGCCCACCTGCCGAAGATCGTGTGCCTGAACACCAGGATCATCGGGGCCGGGAGCCCGGCCGAAGTGCTGGTGCCCGACGTACTGGAACGCACGTACGGCTCACCGATGCACATCCTCGTGCACGGCGGTATGCGGGTGGTCGTCGATGCACCGCTCGGTGCGGTGCCCAGTGCGGCCGCCGATCGGGCGGAGGCGACAGCGTGATCGTGGCCATCGAACTCTTCACACCGTTCGAGTTCGAGTTCTTCCGGAACGGCGTGCTCGTCGCCACGTTGGCTGGCGCCCTGTGCGGGGTGGTGGGCTGTTATGTCGTGCTCCGCAACATGAGCTACATCGGCCACGGGCTGTCGCACGCCATTTTCGGCGGGTATGCCGTGGCCGGTCTCATCGGCATCAATCTGTTCCTCGGCGCCGGGGCGTGGGGCGTACTCACGGCATTGACGATCGGGGCGATCGTACGGCGCCGTCCGATCGGCTCAGACGCAGCCATCGGCGTCGTCACGACGGCTGCGTTCGCGTTCGGTTTGGCGATCATCCAGATCTACGGGTCGCCGGGCCGCAACGCCGACGCACTGTTGTTCGGCAACGTGCTCGGCGTCACGTGGGCCGACGTGTGGCTGATCGTCGCCGTTGCGCTCGGTGCGCTGGCGTTCATCTTCGTGGCGTATCGCCAGCTGCTCTTCACCACCTTCGACAGCGAGGTGGCCGCGGCGACGGGCGTCCGCACCAACGTGGTCGACGCCCTGCTGATGGTGCTGCTGTCGGCCACGGTGTTGGCCACGATGAACGTGATGGGGGTGACCCTCATCGCTGCCAACCTCGTGGTCCCGGCGGTGGTGGCGCGCATGCTCACCGACAGTTTCGCCCGCATGCTTGCGTACGCGGGCGTGATCGGCGCGGTGAGCGGATTCGTCGGCATGAACGTGAGCTATCACCTCGACGTTGCCTCGGGTCCGACCATCGTGCTGACCGCGGCAACTTTCTTCGTCGTCGCCTTCGTCGCAGGCGGAGCATTTCGCCGTCGGGCCGGCGTCGTCGGCCATGCCCATTGAGCGGGCCGCGCTGCGGTGTCGGCCAGATGACAGCCGACGTTCCCCCGGCGGCAGGCGGCGATCGGCAGATCGGTAACCTCGACCGATGCGGTTGAACGACGAACGGTCGGCGGTTGTCGAGGCCTGGACGGCCGATGACGCCGAGTCGATCTTGCGCACGCATGGGTGCCGGGCGACGGCGCCGCGGGTGGCGGTGTTGCGGGCGTTGCTGGGCCACGGCGGGCCGATCGATGCGGTCGAACTGACCTCGCTCGCGCAGGCCGAGGAACCGAGCATCCACGAAGCGACGGTGTACCGAACCATCAGCGTGTTGTCCGAACGCGGCATCGTCACCCATGTCCATGCCGGGCACGGGCCTGCGCTCATCCGCCTCGGGGGCGATCATGAGTTGATCGCCGTGTGTCGCGATTGCGGAGCCATCACCGCCTTGCCTGCGGACGCAGTCGAACGGTTCGTGGCCGCAGCACATGATGCCATCGGTTTCACCCTCGAACCCGGACACTTCGCGCTCGAAGGGGTCTGTGCGGCATGCGTCGGTGTCGACCGATGAGTGTGCATCGCTTCGACCAGGTCGATGTCTTCGCCGCCGGCAGCTTCACCGGCAATCCGCTCGCTGTGGTGCACGATGCCGACGCCATCTCGCCGGTCGACATGCAGCACATCACTCGCTGGACGAACCTCTCCGAGGCATCGTTCCTCCTCGCGCCCGCGAGCGCCGATGCCGACTATCAGGTCAGGATCTTCTCTCCGAACGCCGAACTTCCATTCGCCGGGCACCCGACACTCGGTGCCTGCGCCGCTTGGCTTGCCGCAGGGGGAGTGCCGCACCAGCGCGATCTGATCGTGCAGGAGTGCGGGGCCGGGTTGATCGAGATCCGACAGAGCGCGTCCGGTGTCCTTGCATTCGCCGCGCCGCCGATGATTCGCCACGAACCGGTCGACCGATCAGATCTCGATCGTGCGCTCGATCTGCTCGGCATCGACGAGTCACATGTGGTGGCCAGCTCGTGGATCGACAACGGGCCCGGCTGGCTCGGCCTGCTGCTCCGTTCCGCCGAACACGTTCGTGACGTGGCGACGCCGACCGGGTCGGCGCAACACTTCGACGTCGGCGTGATCGGCCTGCACCCGCCGGGCAGCGATGCCGCGATCGAGGTGCGGGCGTTTTTCAACGACCTCAGCGGTGCGATCCGCGAGGACCCGGTCACCGGAAGCCTGAACGCGTCGGTCGCGCAATGGCTCCTGGCGGACGGCACGCTCACAGCACCGTATGTGGCCAGCCAAACCTCCGGTCGCGTCAGTGTCGAGGTGGCTGACGGAGAGATCTGGATCGGTGGCCGGGTCGACGTGCGCGTGTCCGGTTCGATCGACCTGACGGTCGGTGTCGATTCGGGCTGACCCGCCGGGCAATCTCAGACCGCTTGGAGTTCGGCCATGACCTTGCTCCAACGATCGGGGTCGCTGGCGTACGGCGCATAGAAGCTGAGCCGCTGGATCACGTCGCCGTAGCGGGAGCCGAGTTCAGCGGCGATGTTCTCGGGCTCGCCGACCACGGCAAAGGTGTTGAGGATCTCGTCGTCGATCAGCGTGCCCATCTTGTCCCATTCGCCCTGCTTGGACAGCGTGTTGAGCTCGTCTTGAAGGCCACCCCATCCGTGCATCTCGAGGACTGGGCGGTACGCCGGGGTCGAGCCGTAGAACGCGATCTGCTTGCGCGTGCCGATCGCCGCCCGCTCGATCTCTTCGTCGTTGTTCCCGGTGACCACGAACGACGGCCCGACGATTTCGAAACCGTCCATGGTCTTGCCGGCCTTCTCGCGTCCCCGGGCCAACGCAGGAATCGTCACTTCGCGGAGGTACTTCTCAGTCGTGAACCCGTGACAGATGAAGCCGTCGAAGGCCTCGCCAGCGACTTCGGTCATCAACGGGCCGACACCGGCGAGGAACATCTTGGGCGGGCCGAACCCGGCGAGTTCGGACGGGTCGGGCGAGAACATCGGCGTCATCAGCGTGTGGCGATAGAACTCGCCGCGGAAATCGAGTTTCTCGCCGGTGAGCCACGTGTTCCAGATCGCGCGCATCGCCAGCGCGAACTCGCGCATGCGTGCCGCAGGCTGGCCCCACTCCATCGAGAAGCGCTTCTCGATGTGCGGCTTGATCTGGCTGCCCAGGCCGAGCACGAAGCGACCCTTCGAGTACGCCTGGAGGTCCCAGGCGGTGTTGGCGAGCGTCATCGGCGACCGGGAGAACGCGACGGCGATCGAGGTACCGATCTCCAGATGCTCGGTGTGCTCGGCGGCGAGGACCAGTGGCAAGAATGGGTCATGGGCCATCTCGGCCACCCACACGCCGGAATAGCCGGACGCCTCGACGGCTTGCGCCTGAGTCGGGACGTCGCGGAGGTCGTTGCCGATGTTGCCGTCGATCTTCATGGACTGCGACGGTAGTTCCGCCACCGTCGGCCCGCTGCATCCAACCGCCCCCAACCCCGCCCCCGACCCGCCACCCTCGACCCGCCCCACCCCCGCCCCGCCCCGCCCCGCCCTGCTTTCGTGAGGTTGCTGCAGGCAGTGCCTGCAGCAACCTCACGAAAGCGGATGGGGGAGCGTCAGTCGGAGCCGGATTGGTTGCGCAGGAACTCTTGGATCTCGGCGGCGATCTCGTCGCCGGACTTCAACTGCATCTCCGACGCCGCGATGGCCGCATCGGCGTCGTCTTCGACCGCAGCGTCGTGGAGCGTTTCGAGCTGGCGCACCATCATCTGATAGTCGACGTTGTCGGCAACCATCTGGTCGATGCGTTCCCGCTGGATCCCTACCTCGTTGCGCAACGCGGCGCCGGCGATGCGGACACCGGTGGCCTCGGCGAGGCCGTCGAGCAGCGCTGCTGACGATGCCGGGTACGACATCGATGCAACGTAGTGCGGTACTTGCGCCCAGATACCGAGCGCCGGGATCTTGCGATCATGCATCGTGTGTTCGAGCGCCGCCGCCATCCCCGCAGGCACGTCGACCGAGCTGCGGGCGAACGTGACGTTGGCGAGCACATCGATCGATGGTGATGAGCACGACAGGCGCGGCGTGCGGGTGTGCGGCGCAGCGAACGGGTAGGCGCCGAAGCCGATCATGTGCGTGACGCCGACTTCGACTGCGATGTCACCGACGGCTTTGGAGAATCGGCCCCATTTCATGTCGGGCTCGGGACCCATCAGCACCAAGACGTCGCGACCTTCGGGTGATCGGCCTGCGAGGAGATCGATGTGATGCCAGCGCAGGTTGGTGTTGACGCCGTCGCGGAGCTCCATCGTCGGTCGTCGCGCCCGATAGTCGATGAAGGTGTCGTCATCGAAGCGGGCGATCGGTGCAGCCTCGCATTCGTCGGCCACCGCCGAAATGGCTGCTGCTGCGGCGCCGGCGGCATCGATCCAACCGGTCATCATCACGATGAGCACCGGCTCGTGCAACATCGGTTCCGTCGTCAGCCAGCGCAGGTCGGCGTGTTCGCCGTGGTGCGCCTCCGGATGTTGCGATTCCGGGTGGTCGGTCACGTGAGACGCTCCAGATATTCCTCGGCCTTCGCGGCGGCTGCATCGACTTGCAGCTTGAACGGTTCGAGCTGAGCGGGATCTTGTGCGCCGAGCGCGCCACCGAGGTAGCGCCCATAGACGCCTTCGAGAATGCAGGCGAGTTTCCAGTACGCGAACGCCACATAGAAATCGAGTTGGGACACGTCGCGGCCCGACACTTCGGCATAGCGAGCCGCGAGGTCGGAGCGGTTCCAGAAGCCGGGTGCCGTGGTGGCGTTGCCATCCCAGGCGCTTGCCTGGTCGTCGGGCCCGGTCCAGTACACCTGCAGCAGACCGAGGTCGGCAAGCGGGTCGCCGAGCGTGCAGATCTCCCAGTCGAGCACCGCGACGACATTGCCGTCGTCGTCGACCATGCAGTTGTCGAGCCGGTAGTCGCCGTGGACGATCGTGGCCGGTCCTTGCTCGGGGATGCGCTCGGCGAGTGCGTCGTGCACGCGATCGACCGCCGCGAGTTCACGGGTCTTTCCCTGATTCCACTGGCTGTACCAGCGCTTGAGCTGACGTTCGATGTAGCCCTCGTGGCGCCCGAGTTCGTGCAAACCGCTGGCGTCGAGATCGACCGCATGAATCGTGGCCATCGTGTCGACCAGCGACCGGCTCGCAGTGGCCCGTGCCTCGACCGACAGCACTGACTCCGCCTCGGCGCGGTTGCGCACGACGTTGCCGTCGACGTAGCGCATCACGTAGAACGGTGCTCCGTTGACCGTCGGGTCGTCGCAGAACCCGAGTGCCGGGGCGACCGGAACTGCGGAGTCGCGAAGGCCGGAGATGATGCGGTACTCACGGCCCATGTCGTGTGCGCTCGCCAGTACATGTCCGAGTGGCGGGCGACGCAGCACGAGATGCTGGCCGTGGGCATCGTGCACGCCGTAGGTGAGGTTCGAGTGCCCGCCGGCGATCAGCTCGAACGTGTACGGACCGCGGGTCGCGGCGTTGACCGCGTCAAGTTGCGCGTCAAGGTTGCGCGTCGAGCCATGCCGAGACGTTGACGACGTCGATGCCGGCGGGTTCGCTCATTGCTGCCGAGGGTAGCGACCAGGTGCTCGATTGGAAGACTCGCCCGAGATGGTGTGCGGCTGGCGGGCTTCGCCCGGGTCCTTGTGCCCGGGACCCCGCGACGTTGGTCGGTAGCGTGGAGTCCATGGCAGCCATCGACGTCACCGACGCAACCTTCGAGACCGAAGTCATCCAGAAGTCCAACGATGTCATCGTCGTCGTCGATCTGTGGGCGCCGTGGTGCGGTCCGTGCAAGACGCTCGGCCCGATCATCGAACGGGTCATCGATGCCACCGAGGGCAAGGTCGTCCTCGCCAAGGTGAATGTCGACGAGAACCCTGCGGTCAGCCAGGCGTTCAAGGTGCAGTCGATTCCCGCCGTCTACGCATTGCAGAACGGTGCGGTGGTCAACGGCTTCATGGGAGCGTTGCCCGAACGTCAGATCCAGGACTTCATCGATTCGCTCGCCCCTTCCGAGCAGGATCTGGCGATCAAGGAACTGATCGACGCCGGGGACGAGGGGAGCCTGCGGATCGCGTTGCAGATGGAGCCGGCCAACGAGGATGCGATCGGAGTGCTCGGCGAACTCCTCGTGGCGGAGGGACGTGCCGACGAAGCGCTCGCACTCATCGAGCGGATCCCCGAGAACGATCGGACGCGCAAGATTGCTGCGTCGGCGCGCCTCGGCCTGGCGCCGACCGACGACTTCGACCAGCAACTCGCCGACCTGCTCGATCGGGTCAAGACCGACGACGAAGCACGCCAGAAGTACGTCGACATCCTCGAGTTGATGGGTGCCGCCGATCCTCGGACCGCCGACTATCGCCGCCAGTTGACGATGCGCCTCTACTGACATTTCGCACGCGAACGGGCACCTTCTCGTGCCGCAATCCGCGCCAGTAGTCCGCGTCTGACCCCGCCCGACACCCAGGTCAGCCGACCCAACCCGACCCGAAATTTGGAGCAAAACGTGCGCCCGGCGCACCCGTTGCTCCATTTTTCAGGTGCTTCCGGCCGATGGTTTGGAGAGTTTGGGTAGTGGGCGAATCTCGCCGGGGTCGCGGGTACAGTTCAGTCACCGACTTCCTCCCCAGCGCATTTCGCAGTGCGGCCGGGTGTCCGGTGTGCTGCCCGGGTCGAGGAGGTCGATCGTGGAGCAAGGTTCTGAACAACGTGGCGCGTCAGACGTCCTCGTCCGCCCGACACCCGTTCAGCCGCTGACCGAGCGCGTCCGGGCGTGGATCAGTTGGTTCGGGCTCGGGAGGATGATCGCGGCGGCAGTGTCGACGGTCGTCGTGTGCGTCGGAGCGTTCTGGCTGGTGCGTACTCCTCCGCCGCCGGCCGAGGCAGTCGTGCCGCGGGTATCGGTCAGCGAACAGCCAGCAGCAACGTTGGCGCCTCCGAGCAGCGGGCCTGGCGGCGAAGCGACAGCAGCCTTGCCGATCGAGCCTGCGACCGTCATCGTGCACGTCGCGGGCGCAGTGACCGAGCCCGGCGTGTACCAACTCGCCAATGGAGAGCGTGTCGATGATGCCGTGCGGGTCGCCGGGGGCGGCACCGGCGACGCCGATCTCGATGCGTTGAATCTTGCCGCCCCGCTCATCGACGGGGCGCGGATTTACGTCCCGGTCGAAGGTGAGGTGGTCAGCGCGTCGCCGGAGCCCGTGACGGCGCCGAATGTTTTGGAGCCGGCCGGACCGGTCAACGTCAACACGGCCAACGCCGAACAACTCGAAGCGCTCCCCGGCGTCGGCCCGGCGACGGCGGCAGCGATCGTTGCCGAGCGTGAACGCAACGGACCGTTTCTCGGCGTCGACGAACTCGAACGAGTACCGGGGATCGGGCCCGCCAAGCTGGCCGGCCTGCGCGACTCGGTGACGGCGTGACGGTGTCGTCAGGCCGATCGGCGATCAGAACAGCGCTTCACCGATCGAGATGGTCGCCACCCCGACCGCCAGTCCTGCGCCGACCCAGATGCCGCCTGCCATCCAGAGATAGTGACGCCAGTAGTCGGCCCAGGTGGCCAACGGGTTCCGGGTTGCGCGTCGAGAGGCGATCAACCCGACCACAATCCAGAGCACTCCCGACACGGCGATGGCCATCGAGTAGCGGCTCGAATCCCCGAAGGGTGCGCCAACGACCAACAAGCCCGGAGCTGCGGCGACCCCGCCGACCAATCCGACCGCACCGCTCCACGAAGCATCGGAGAACTCGAGCGCAGCGTAGGCACCTCCACCGACGATTGCCGGAATCAGCAGGCCGAGCAGCGGGCCCCAGGAGCGAATGCGGGTTCGATACCACCGGGGACCATCGATGAGCGGACGCCCCGGCGCGAACGAGTCAGCGGGCACCCGCGATCCGGGAGGGGCAGAGGAATACGACGTCACGCATGGCTCATCGTACGACAACGTGCTCGGCGTCGCTGGGCACCCACCCCTGGTGGTTGGCGATCTCGTGCTGGTGATGCTTTCCTGTGTCGTGGCCGTTGCGGCGTCCACGTCGTCGGTGGCGACCGCGGCGCTGCTGGGGTTCGTGGCCGCCGCGTGGTTCCGGTCGTGGTTGGTGGTGGGGGTGGCGGTGTTGCTCGCCGTGCTCGGCTGCCTCCGCGCGGCCGATGCGTTGGCCAGCCTCACTCCTGACCAACTCGGTCCGTACACCGGGTGGGTTCGGCTCGTCGACGATCCGAAGCCGTCGACATCGGGCACGCGGGTGATCGTCGAGGTCGATGGCGAACGATACGAGGTGTGGTCGCGTGGCCGCGCTCAGCAATTGCGGGTGCGGACGTGGCGAGGAGGGCAGTGGGTCGCCGTGAGCGGCGAACGAGTCGACCTCGATCGGGCTCGCGCCGACCGCGTGGCGTGGCAGCACGTCGTCGGGGAATTCGAGCTCGAATGGGCCAGCGATGTCGACCCGGGCGGGCCAGTCGATCGTGCCTCGAACCGCGTGCGTGCGGCGATCGAACGATCCGCCAGCGGGCTTCCCGCCAGCGATGGGGCGCTGTATCGCGGGCTGGTCGTCGGCGATGATCGCGATCAGCCGACGGACATGATCGATCGGTTCCGCGCGAGCGGCCTGTCGCATCTCACCGCGGTGTCCGGACAGAACGTCGCGTTCGTCCTGACCGCCTGTGGACCCCTCCTGCGGCGCCTGCGTCGGTGGCCGCGGCTCGTGGTCACCGTTGGATTGATCGCCTGGTTCGTTGTTCTGACCCGCTTCGAACCGTCGATCCTGCGGGCCGGGTTCATGGCGGCGCTGTCGGCGCTGGCGTACGCCACGGGCCGCGAGCGGGCGCCGCTGCGAATTCTGTCGCTCACGGTGATCGGTCTCGTTCTGATCGACCCGTTGATCGTCCGCTCGGTGGGATTTTGGCTGTCGGTCGGCGCAACTGCAGGCGTCAGCACGGTGGGGCCATGGCTCGCTCGACGGTTTCGACGCCTCGGATTGCTGGCCGTGCCCGTCGGGATCACGCTCGGCGCCCAGGTCGGGGTGCTCATTCCGAGCGTCCTCGTGTTCGGTCGCCTGCCCTTGGTCAGCGTCCCGGCAAACCTGTTGGCGATTCCGGTGGCGGGGGCCGTCATGCTCTACGGCTTGCCCGCCGGCCTCCTCGCCGGTTGGTTGCCCGCCCTCGCCCCGGTGCTGATGCTGCCCGCACGTTTCGGTACGCGCTGGGTCGATACGGTGGCGATGTTGGGCGAACGACTCGAACCCGACCCGCCGTGGCCGTGGATCGGATGGGCAGTCGTCGCATCGGTTTCGGCCGGAGCGGTAGCAGTCGGCGGTCGACGCGGTAAGAATCAGACACTCCATGGCGACACATCTTCTGACCGGTGACGACGAATCGATTCTGCGTACCGCCGTCAGTGACCTCGTGCACCGGCTGGTCGGCGACGGCGACCGGTCGATGATGGTCGACGACTTCGACGGCGAGGACTACGAGCTGCGGTTCGTCGTCGACGCGGCGCAGACCATGCCGTTTCTCACTGACAAGCGGGTGGTCGTCGCGCGTCAGGTCAGCCGATTCGGAGCCGACGAACTGGCGCCGCTGCTCGGCTACATCGACAATCCACTCGACAGTACCGATCTCGTCCTCGTCGCCGGTGGCGGTCGTCTCTCCAAGAAGCTCACCGACGCCGTGAAGGCGAGCGGCACCGTGCACGACACTGCGCCCGGGCGGGACAAGCGGGCGTGGCTCGTCGATCACGTTGCGGCGACCGGGTTGCAGATCGACGGTGGCGCGATGGCCCAACTCGCCATGTGGCTGGGCGAGGACGCCGGCCGTCTCGATGGGATTCTCGCCACGCTCATCAGCACCTACGGCATCGAATCCAAGTTGTCATTCGCCCAGATCGAGCCCTTCATCGGTGAAGCGGGCGGAGTGCCGCCGTGGGACCTGACCGACGCGATCATGGCGGGTGACACCAGCAAGGCGTTGACGCTGCTGGGGCGGATGATCCACGCCGGCGGCCGTCATCCGCTGCAGGTCATGTCGATCTTGCACGGCCACTATGCAGGCATCGCGAAGCTCGACGGGGTCGGCGCGCGCACCGAGGACCAGGCGGCGGCTGCAACCGGGTTGAAGGGTTTCCCGGCGAAGAAGGCGCTTCAGAACTACAACAAGCTCGGCGGCATCAACACCAAGCGAGCGATCGACTGGATCGCTCAAGCCGATCTCGATCTGCGCGGCGCGAAGGAACTCGAGCCCGAATTGGTGATGGAAGTACTGGTGGCACGTCTCAGCAAGCTCCGCTGAGCCCCGCAACCTGCCCGACTGCTCCGTCACTGGCCCCAATTCTCCGAAATTTGCCGGAAGAGGTGCGTCGGGCGCAACTGGGCGCACATTTTTCGGATTCGGACTGAGGGGTGGGCGTGGGTGGCGGTGGCGAGGGGTGGGCGCGGTGAAGGACGGGGGACGAAAACGACAAAGGCGCCGCACGATGGCGGCGCCGAGTCGGGATGAATGAACTCAGTCGGTGGACTGGAGCTGCTTCATGAGGCGGCTCTTCTTGCGCGCCGCCGCGTTCTTGTGCATCACGCCCTTCTGCGCGGCCTTGTCGATGCGCTTGACGGCGAGACGCAGTGCCTCGGCGTCGTCGTCGGTGCCGGCAGCGGAACGCGCTGCCTTGATGCGCGTCTTGACCTCGGCACGGACCGCCTTATTGCGCTCGGCACGCTTGGCGTTGGTGAGAATGCGCTTCTTCTGGCTCTTGATGTTGGCCATGGTGTTTCCTTCGAACTCGTTGAGCGATCTATGTGAGCGATCTGGATGGGCGATCTCTGTCGAGCCGACCGGCTCCGAACAGCTGGGAAACTCTACCGAGCGACCGTGCATCCCCCAACGTGTCGCCGCCGGACTGCGTGGTCGGCGCAGGTAGCCTCGACGCAGTCATGGCAGGCAACCCCCCACATCTGCAGATCGACAAGATCCGCAACTTCTCGATCATCGCGCACATCGACCACGGAAAGTCGACGCTGTCGGACCGCATCCTCGAGATCACCGGCGCCGTGCAGTCGCGCGACATGAAGGCGCAGTACCTCGACTCGATGGACCTCGAACGAGAGCGCGGGATCACGATCAAGGCGCAGAACGTCCGCGTCCCGTGGAAGGGCCACACATTCCACCTCATCGACACGCCGGGCCACGTCGACTTCGGCTACGAGGTCAGCCGCAGCCTCGCCGCCTGCGAAGGCGTCGTTCTCGTCGTCGATGCCGCGCAGGGCATCGAGGCCCAGACGCTCGCGAACTGCTACCTCGCGTTGGAAAACGATCTCGAGATCGTTGCCGTGCTCAACAAGATCGACCTGCCCGCTGCCGACATCGACCGATACGCCGGTGAGATCGAGCAGGTGCTCGGCATCCCGCGCGATCAGATCCTGCCGATGTCGGCCAAGACCGGCGTCGGCGTGCCCGAGCTGCTCGACGCGATCATCGAACGCATTCCTGCACCGCAGGGCGACCCGGACGCACCACTTCAGGGCTTGATCTTCGACTCCCAGTTCGACCAGTACCGCGGGGTGGTGTCGTCGATTCGCATCATGCACGGCAGGTTGCTGGCGAACACCAAGGTCGAGTTCATCAACGCCGGAGCGCAGCACGAAGCCATCGAGATCGGCGCGAGGCTGCCCGTGATGACCCCGCTGCACGAGCTCGGCCCCGGTGAGGTCGGCTACCTCATCGCCGGCATCAAAGACGTCGGCGATGCCAAGTCGGGTGAGACGGTCACGACGGCGGTGCACGGCTCGAAGCAGCCGCTGCCGGGCTATCGCGAGCCGCTGCCGATGGTGTTCTCCGGGCTCTTCCCGATCGACGGCGACGATTTCGAGAACTTGCGCGAAGCGCTGGGCAAGCTCAAGCTGAACGACGCCTCGATCAGCTACGCCCCCGAGTCGTCGGGTGCGCTCGGCTTCGGGTTCCGGTGCGGCTTTCTCGGTCTGCTCCACATGGAGATCGTCAAGGAGCGGCTGGAGCGCGAGTTCGACCTGGCGCTGATCGCGACGGCACCGAGCGTCGAGTATCTCGTCACGACGACGGCGGGGAAAAGATCAAGGTCGACAACCCGGCTGACCTGCCGGAGGCGCAGCGGATCGCCTACGTCGAGGAGCCGTTCTTCAAGCTGTCGATCATCACGCCGACCGACTACACCGGTCCGCTCATGGATCTGTGCCAGACGCGTCGTGGCGAGATGAAGAAGATGGAGTACCTCAGCCCGGAACGCGTCGAACTCGTCTACGAGGTACCGCTCGCCGAGGTGGTCGTCGACTTCTTCGACCAGATGAAGTCGCGCACCAAGGGCTACGCCAGCCTCGACTACGAACTCGCCGGCTACCGCAAGAGCAACCTGGTCAAGGTCGACTTGCTGCTCAACTCGATTCCGGCCGATGCATTCTCGACCATCGTGCACCGTGACAAGGCCTACGCCTACGGCAGTCGGATGTGCGAAAAGCTGAAGGAACTCATCCCGCGGCAGATGTTCGATGTGCCGATCCAGTCGGCCATCGGTGGCAAGATCATCGCCCGCGAAACGGTCAAGGCGAAGCGCAAGGACGTCACCGCCAAGTGCTACGGCGGCGACATCACCCGTAAGCGCAAGTTGCTCGAGAAGCAGAAGGAGGGCAAGAAGAAGATGAAGTCGATCGGGCGGGTCGAAGTGCCGGGCGACGTCTTCATCAACGCCCTCAAACTCGACGAGTGACGATGCCGACCGACCCTCGGGATCCGGTCGCAGCGCGCGCTCCGATCCGACCCGCGCCCGGACCGATCCGGGAGTCGACCCGCCTGGGTGCCACGACGTTCAGGTCGCTGCGATATCGCAACGTGCGAATGTTCTTCGGCGGCCTGCTCGTGTCGAACGTGGGGACCTGGATGCACCTGACGGTGATGTCGTTGCTCGTCTTCCGCCTCACTGGCGAGTCGACGTCGGTCGGGTTCAGCATTGCCTGCCAGTTCCTCCCCATGCTGGTCTTCGGGGCGTGGGCCGGTTCGATCGCCGATGCGCTCGACAAGCGACGCATGGCCATCGTCACCCAGTCGGCGATGGCCGCGCAGGCGTTCACGATCGGGTTGCTCGACATCACCGGCGTCATCAATCTGCCCCTGGTGTATCTGATGTCGCTGTTGCTCGGCGTCGCCAACGCATTCGACAACCCGGCGCGCCGGAGCTTGGTCACCGAATTGGTGCCGCCCGATGAGATCACCAACGCCACGTCGCTCAACACGGCGGTGATGACGTCGTCACGCATCGTCGGCCCGGCGATCGGAGCGGTCCTCGTCGGAGCGATCGGCACCGGGGCGTGCTTTCTGCTGAACGGCGTGACGTTCGCGGCGATCATCTTCTCCCTCACAGCGTTGCGCACGAGTGAGATGTACCCGGCCGCGCCGAGACCGAAGGGTGGTCAGCCGGTCCGCGACGCACTTCGATTCATCGCGGCGCGGCGGAATCTGCTCGTGCTGTTCATCGTCTTGGTCATCGTGTCAACCGTCGCGTTCAACCAGCAGGTCGTGTTCCCGCAGCTCGCCGAACAGGAGTGGGGAGGCGACCAGGCTTTCGGATACGTGCTCGGCGTGATGTCGCTCGGTTCGCTCACCGGCTCGCTGTTGACGGCGCGCTTGCGGGTCGTCACGATGCGCTGGTATCTCGGCAACGTCGTCATCCTGTCGGTGGCGTTGCTCGGCGTGGCATGGTCTCCGAACATCTGGGTCGCCTTCGTCTGGGCGATCCCGCTCGGGCTCGGTTCGGCGGGGTTCATCACGGCGGCCAACGCAATCATGCAGCAGGAGAGTCCGAGCGACATGCGCGGCCGCCTGATGGCGCTCCAAGCAGTGGCGTTCCTCGGGTCGACACCGATTGGTGGCCCGATCACCGGTGTGATCGCCGACTCGATCAGCGCTCAGTGGGCGCTTGGTTACGGGAGCGTCATCAGCCTGGCCGCAGTCCTCGGAGCTGCGCTGCTGTGGCTGCTGTCAGGTCGACGGTTCACGCCCGTGGAGGAGACAACGGAGGTCACCGCGTGAGATCGGCGAGCGTCGAACGGAACTGGGCGGGCAACCACGTCTTCGGCGGTGAGGTCATGCGTCCCGAGACGGTCGACGAGGCCGCGGCGATCGTGCGCAATTCGTCCAGCGTTCGGGCGGTCGGAGCGCGCCATTCCTTTACCGCCATCGCCGACGCCGAAGTGATCATCGACCTCAGCGCACTCGACCGGCCCGCCGTCTTCGACGCCGACGCCCGAACCGTTACCGTTGCGGGGTCGGCCACGTATGCCGACGTGGTGCGATGTCTCGTTCCGCACGGCGCCGCCTTGCGCAACTTGGCGTCGCTGACGCATGTCACCGTCGCGGGGGCGATCGCCACGGCGACCCACGGTTCGGGCGCCAGGCACGGCAACCTCGCCACCGCTGTCTCTGGTCTCGAAATCCTGACCGCGACGGGCGAGATCGTCACCGTCGACCGCCGTACGCCCGACTTCGACGGCATGGTCGTGTCGCTCGGAGCGTTGGGACTCGTCACTGCGGTGACGCTCGACGTCGACTTCGACTATCTCGTCGAGCAATACGTCTATGACGATCTGTTGCTCGATCACGCCGTCGAACAACTCGACATGATCATGCACGCGGCCTACAGCGTCAGCATCTTCACGACCTTTGCCGGCGTACTCCACGGGCAGGTCGGGCAGGTTTGGATCAAGCGTCGTTGCGACGGCAGCGACCGCTCGATGGCGCCGGGGCCGACCTTCCTCGACGCACCGGTGGCCACCATGCAACACCATCCGGTGCCCGGCCGCGACCCGGTCGGGTGCACGAGACAACTGGGCGAACCGGGGCTGTGGAGCGATCGCCTCCCGCACTTCCGGCCCGGGTTTCAGCCCGAGACGGGCAACGAGGTGCAGTCCGAGTTCTTCGTCGACGCCGCCGACGGGCGCCCCGCATTCGATGCCCTGCGGAGAAACGCCGACGAATTCGGAGACCGGTTGATGGTGTCGGAGGTTCGGGCGGTCGCCGCCGATGAACTCTGGATGAGTCCGCAATATCGGCGTGACTCGATCGCCTTTCACTTCACCTGGTTCGCCGGCGACAACGACGCAGCGATTCGCGCCGTCGAAGAGTCGTTGGCGCCGTTCGCGTCTCGACCGCACTGGGGCAAGGTGTTCCATGCCGACGTGTTCGATGTCGGTGGCGCGTACGAACTGCGCGACGACTTCGTCGACCTCGTTCGTCGCTTCGATCCGCACGGCGTGTTTCGCAACGACTGGTGGCGCCGGAACATCGAGCAATGAGAGCGATCGCAGGCTGAGAGCGACGTCGCCGATCACCACGCGGTAGAACCACGGGGTGGCGAAACGGACGATGATGTGGTTCCGGCGCGACCTCCGCGTCGGTGACCTTCCGGCACTGCTCGCAGCGACCGCCGATGGCCGAACCGTGGTACCGGTCTTCGTGGTCGACCCGGCATTCGCCGCAGCCGGAGGGCCCCGGCTGGCGTATCTCCACGATGTCCTCACCGCACTCGACGCCACCATCCGTGCCCGCTTCGACTCGCAGTTGGTGATCCGTCACGGAAACCCCGTCGTCGAGATTCCGGCGCTCGCCGCCGCCCTCGACATCGAAACGGTCTACGTCAGCAAAGACTTTGCCCCGTACGGCCGGGCCCGCGACACCGCCGTCGCGGCTGCGCTCGCCGAGCAGGGTCGCGCCTTGCGCGGGGTCGGCTCCCCGTATGCCGTCGACCCGGGCCGAGTGGTGAAAGCCGACGAGACGCCGTACCGGGTGTTCACCCCGTTCTCGAAGGTGTGGCGCTCGACCGGATTCGACGCCCCGTTCGATGTTCCGGGTGAAGACACCGCATGGGCGCCTGCCGCGGCGGTTGCCGAACACTGCCAGCCGTTGTTTGCCCGACCCGAACCCGGATGCGCGCTGCCGACGGCGGGCGAGGATGCGGCCACCGGTCGCTGGGTGGCGTTCCGTGAGCCGGCGTCGGCCGCCGACGGCACGATGCGATCGGGTGTCGACGCGTACGACGATCTGCGCGACGTTCCCGCGCTGACCGGCACGACGAGACTGTCGCCGGACTTCAAGTGGGGCACGATTCATCCCCGAACCGTGCTCGCCGATCTCGACCTGTCCGGCCCGAAGGACGACGGCGCGATGGTGCTGGCGAGTGAACTCGCCTGGCGCGACTTCTACGCCGATGTCCTCTTCAGGCAGCCGCACACGGCATGGTCCAATCTCAATTCCAAGTTCGACGCGATGCCCGTCGACACCGATGCCGCCGCACGGGCCCGCTTCGACAAGTGGACCGCAGGCGCCACCGGTTACGGGATCGTCGATGCCGGGATGCGCCAACTCCTCGCCACCGGCTGGATGCACAATCGTGTGCGGATGATCGTGGCCAGCTTTCTCGTCAAGGACCTCCACCTGCCGTGGCAGTGGGGTGCCCGATGGTTCATGCAACACCTGATCGATGGCGACCTCGCCTCGAACAACCACGGGTGGCAGTGGGCTGCGGGCACCGGCACCGATGCCGCCCCGTACTTCCGAGTGTTCAATCCCACGACGCAAGCCGAGCGATACGACCGCAGCGGGGAGTACGTCGGCCGTTGGGTGGCCGAGGTCGCTGCCCCGATGGTCGACCACGGCGTCGAGCGAGACGAGGCGCTGCGTCGCCTCAAATCGCTCCGCAACCCATGAGCGCCGTCGATTTCGCAGCGTGATCGGGCCGCCGCCCGAACGACCCAACGATCCGAAGGAGCAGCGGCGACGTATCATGGCCGTTGCGATGTTGGACGATCGAAAGACAGCGATTCTCGGAGCTGTGATTCAGGAGTACGTCGCGACCGCTCAGCCCGTGGGCTCGACCCACATCGCATCTGCGCCGAACATCAAGGTGTCGTCGGCGACCGTGCGGAACGAAATGAGTCAACTCGAATCCGAGGGCTACCTCGTGCAGCCGCACACGTCGGCGGGTCGGATCCCGACGGACAAGGGATATCGCTACTACGTCGACAACCTGACCAGCCCCGGACGTCTCGATCGGGCGACCACGCGCCAGGTCGGCGACTTCTTCTCGGCTGCGCATGGGCGGCTCGAAGAACTGCTCCACCAGACGTCGAACCTCCTCGCCGACCTCACGCACAACGCTGCCGTCGTCGTCGGCCCGAGGGCCGAAGCCGTCGCCATCCGCAGCGTCCAGATCGTTTCGTTGTCTCCGACGCTGGCCACCGTCGTTGCGGTGTTCGCCAACGGCGGCGTCGAGAACGTGACCATCGACATCGATGCCACCGACGACGAGGTACGGATCTCGGCCGCCGCCGCCCACTTGTCGGCGGCGTTGTCCGGGTCGGTGCTGGGCGCCGTGACGCGGTTGACGCCGTCGGGCGAGGAGGGCGTCGACCGACTCTGTGCCGCAGGTCTCGCCGGGCTGTCGCAGCTCGGTTCGGGCGATCAGATGTTCACCGGTGGCGTGTCGGCCGTCGCCAATGCGTTCGATGCCGTCGAGGTGGTTCGTTCGGTGCTGCACACCCTCGAGCAGCAGTTCGTGGTCGTGTCGCTGGTCAGTGACATCGTCGGGCGGGGGATGTCGGTCGCCATCGGTCTCGAGCACGGAGTCGAGCCGTTGTCGGCGTGCTCGGTGGTCGTGGCGCCGGTCGTCGTCGACGGCGAGCATCTCGGTTCGGTCGGCGTGCTCGGACCGACGCGGATGAACTATCCGCAGGCGCTGGCCACGGTCGAAGTGGTGAGCAAGCAGCTCGGTCACCGTCTCGAAGAGGGCTGAGCGCGCCAGGTTGCACGGCTGCACCCGTGACGCATGGGCGAACCGTCTCGCTGCTCGGTTTTCACGGCATCATGTAGACCGCCATGGCTGACTTCTACGAACTGCTGGGTGTCGCGCGCAATGCCAGTGCCGATGAGCTCAAGAAGGCGTACCGCAAGCGCGCCCGCGAACTGCACCCCGATGCGAACCCCGATGACGCCGACGCCGAGGCCAGGTTCAAGGAAGTGGCGCGGGCGTATCAAGTGCTGTCGGATGATCAACAGCGTCGGCGGTACGACCAGTTCGGCGAGGCCGGCGTCGGCGGGTCCGGAGGCGGTCAGTCGAACGACGATCTCTTCGGTGGCGGTCTCGGTGACATTTTCGACGCCTTCTTCGGCGGGGGCGGGAGCCCATTCGGCGGCGGCGGACGTTCACGTGGCCCGACCGGCCCTCCGCGCGGTCAAGACCTGGAGGTGGTCGCCGACCTGACCCTGGAACAGGCCGCCTTCGGCGACCAGATCAGCGTCGAACTCAAGCTGCCGGTGCGGTGCGACGAGTGCGACGGCAGCGGCGCGGGTGAGGGGACCAAGCCGGTCACCTGCAGCGACTGCGGCGGTGCAGGGCAGGTCCAGCGAGTCCGTCAGAGTCTGCTCGGCCAGATGGTCACGGCCAGCCCCTGCGCGCGATGCGCCGGGATGGGGGAGGTCATCTCGACGCCGTGCTCGGCCTGTCACG
This sequence comes from Ilumatobacteraceae bacterium, assembly GCA_963820085.1. GTDB lineage: Bacteria > Actinomycetota > Acidimicrobiia > Acidimicrobiales > Ilumatobacteraceae > Ilumatobacter_A. The sequence goes on from CAWFYU010000006.1 coordinate 493,716, forward strand.
GACAAGGGCGCGTCACGATCGACAAGGCGTATCAGGTCGACGTGCCCGCCGGCGTCGACACCGGTTCGACCTTGCGGCTCACCGGTCGGGGTGCGGCCGGGCCACGCGGCGGCGGCAACGGCGACCTGTATGTGCATCTCCGTGTCGCGCCGCACGCGCGATTCGTGCGAGCGGGGAACGACCTCGTCACCGATGTCGGCATTTCGATCGCGCAGGCCGCGCTGGGCACCTCGCTCACGCTCGGGACCCTCGACGGTGACGAAGAACTCGTCGTGCCCGCGGGGACACAACCGGGGCGAGAGTTCGTCCTGCGCCATCGCGGCGTGCCGCAGTTGCAGGGGCGAGGGCGCGGCGATCTCATCGCGCGGATCCGCGTCGACGTTCCGACCAAACTCAGCGATGCCGAAGTCGAGCTGCTTGCTTCCTATGCCGCGGGGCGGGGCGAAGTCGTCGGGAACGGCAAGGAAGGCCTGTTCTCACGCATCAAGTCAGCGTTCTCGTGACCAGTGTTGGTGTGCCATGACCGTCGAGCGCGGTCGTCGAGACGCTGCCACACAGATCTTCGTCCCCGCTGATGTGCTGGACATCGACGGCGACGTCGTGCTCGACGATGACACCGAGCACCACCTCGACCGCGTGCTCCGGCTGCGCGCAGGAGAACGCGTGCCAGCGTGTCCGACGGCGTTGGCCGATGGCGGCTCGCCGAAGTCGTCACGGCGAGCGGCAGCCTGCGGCTCGTGCCGGTCACCGCGGTCGCCACGGCGACGCGGGCATATCCGCCACTGACGATTGCGACGGCCATCCCCAAGGGTGACCGGGTCGACTGGCTGGTGCAGAAGGCGGTGGAACTCGGTGTCGACGTCATCCAGTTCCTCCACGCCGAGCGTTCCGCCGTCAGGTGGAAGCCCGATCGGGCGACCAAGCACGTCGACCGTTTGCAGCGAATCGCACTGGAAGCCGCCCGGCAGAGTCGACGCGCCTGGCTCCCCGAGATCCGACCACCGCAGGACGCGGCGACCACCCTGACGGGTTACGTCGTTGCCGAACCGGGCGGACGCTCTGTCGCAGCAGGTGACAATTTCGTTGCAATCGGTCCCGAGGGTGGGTGGACGAAGGCAGAGCTCGAAAGTGCTGCTGAGCAGGTAGAACTTGGTCCGATGATCCTCAGAACGGAGACGGCCGTGGTTGCCGCCGTCACACTCTGCGTGGCCAGCTACCACTGAGACGTGCAACGCGGGTCAAAATGGTCTACACTGCGGTGACCGCTCTGGCACGCTCTGCGGTGGTGAGGTCGGATCGACAACCTCTCAACGTGAGCTTCAACAGGACGGATTGGGATCGACATGATCGACACGATCGGAATGACAGTGATGGGATGGACAGAGATGGGATGGACATGGTGACCTTCGACGATGATGCCCCTTCGGCATACAGCCAACAGGTGGGCGAGCGACTGCGCGTCATTCGCAAACAGAAGCGCATGTCGCTGCAAGAGGTCGAAGCGCAATCGGGCCAAGAGTTCAAGGCGTCGGTGCTCGGGGCATACGAGCGTGGCGAACGCGCGCTGTCGGTTCCGCGCCTCGACCGGCTCGCGCAGTTCTACAACGTGCCGATCGAGCAGTTGCTCCCTCGCGAGATCACCGGCTTCGAGGCCGCGGCGATCGACTCGCCGACCAACAAGAAGCTCGCGATCGATGTATCGAAGCTGGTGCAGCTGAGTGGTTCGCCGTTCGAGATGCTCGCCCGGTACCTGCGTCTGATCCAGGTGCAGCGCCAAGACTTCAACGGTCGGGTCATCACGGTTCGCGGTGACGACACCAGAGCCATCGCAGCGATGCTCGACGTTCCCGTCGATCAGGTCGGCGACCGACTCTCGGCGCTCGATCTGCTGTTCAAGCCACTCTGATTCCGGCCGACTCGGCGCAGCGACTGCAGCGGGGTCGTACCCTGTACCGATGAGGCAATGCTGATGTTCGGCGTGTACCTCCACATTCCGTTCTGCTCATCGAAGTGCGACTACTGCGCATTCGCCACGTGGACCGACCGGCATCACCTGACGGCGGCGTACCTCGACGCGATGACCACCGAGATCAGGCTCGCCGTCGATGCTGGCATGCCGGTTGCCGACACGATCTTCGTCGGGGGAGGAACGCCGACGCTCGTGCCACCGGATGATCTGGCGGCGGTGATCGCGTCGATTCCCCGCCAGCCGAACGCCGAAGTGACCGTCGAATGCAATCCCGACGACGTCACGCCAGACATGCTGCGGGCCTTCGTCGACGGCGGCGTGAATCGAGTGAGCATCGGCGTTCAGTCGATGTCGGCGCACGTGCTCGCCGCGCTCGGTCGAACCCACGATCCCGACAACGTGGCGCGGTCCGTGGCGGCGGTGCGTGAGGTCGGTCTGCCGACGTTCAACCTCGACCTGATCTACGGCACGTCGGGCGAGTCGATCGCCGACTGGGAGGCGACCGTCGACGGCGCACTGGCGCTGACGCCGCCGCATGTGTCGGCGTATGGCCTCACCGTCGAAGCAGGCACACCGCTGGCCGCACAACCCGAGCGTCATCCCGACGATGACGATCAGGCCGACAAGTACGAACTGGTCGATGATCGGCTGGGTGCTGCGGGGCTGGCCAATTACGAGGTGTCGAACTGGGCGGTTCCCGGCCACGAATCGCGGCACAACTTCCTGTATTGGCGCCAGCAGAACTACCGCGGGTTCGGGTGCGCGGCACACTCCCACGCCGATGGGCGGCGGTGGTGGAACGTGCGGACTCCTGACCGCTACATCGACCTCATCGGCGCTGGCGAGTCGGTCGAGGCGTCGTCGGAAACCCTCGATCCCAGCCAGCGGCGGGTCGAGGCAGAGCAACTCACTCTGCGCACGTCGTGACGGTGTCGAGCGTTCGGCTTTCGACGATGCCACGCTCGAACTCGTCGGCGATCTGCTCGTTCCCCATCGGGACGACCCCGATCGAGTCGTGCTCAGCAGGGCGGGGCGGCTGATGGCCAACGAGATCGCCATCCGCTTGCGCGACTGATCACGCGACCTCCAGCAACTGGTGGGCACTCCCCACGAACAAGAACCCAGCGCTATCGGTCGGAGGACGGTGTCGGGGGTCGGAAGCAGATGGCGAGCAGTCCCGCCGCCGCCGCCAGTCCGCCACCTGCGGCGATGCCGAGCCCGACAAAGCCATCGAGATCGTCGTCGATGCCGAGAGCAGCGTCGATCGACCAGCCACCCGGCCCGAGCAACGCGATCGAAATGGCGACGATTCCGAGGACGAACACGTACTCCCAACCTTCGCCGAGAATGAAGAAACCCTTGTCGAGATGGACGGTGACGGCAGCGACGGTCATCAGGCCGACGAAGCCCAAGCAGGCGAACGATGTGAGCAGACCAGCAGCGAGGAACAGGCCGGCGAGTACCTCGCCGAAGGCAGCGAAGCGGGCATGCACGTTGCCGGGCCGCATACCGATGCTGTCGAACCATCCGGCGACGCCGGCGAGCCCGCCCTTGATCTTGTTCGCTCCGTGCGCGGCCATCGTGACGCCGACGGCCACCCGCAGGATCGTGAGGGCGAGATCGAATTCCGTCATCGCGTCAACGTAGCGAAGCAGTTGCTGGTGCGGTGGGGTCGAAACGTTGCGACAGGGTGGGGAGCGGCCACGCGAGTGGTAATCTGTCGCCTGCTACGGGCGCGTAGCTCAGTTGGTTAGAGCGCTACCATGACACGGTAGAGGTCCCGGGTTCGAGTCCCGTCGTGCCCACCCCGTACTTCTCCGAAAAATGTCGCGTGACTTGCTGGAGCCGCACATTTTCCTCCATTTTTCGGGAGTCGGTTTCATCTGCGTGGTTCGAATACGCTGAGGCCGGTCATGGAGCAGTTCCGGCCGCCGCACGAAGTGCAACGCGACACCGAACTCGCGCACGCCTTTCGCGAAGGCGATGACGATGCAGTTCGGACGCTGTACGAGCGGTTCGGCGGGCTCGTCTTCACCGTGGCGTTGCACGTTGTGCACGACCGCGAACAGGCCGAAGACGTCACCCAGCATGTGTTCCTGCAGGCGTGGCGCAATGCCGACCACTTCGAGCCGGGTCGAGACTTCGCTCCGTGGTTGGCAACGATCGCCCGACGGGCCGCAATCGATGCCCTCCGTACCATGCAGCGGCGACCAACCAGTGCGCTTGATCTGGCCGACCCAGCGGAGCGGGCGCTCGTCGCGCTTCCGCCGAGCGCCGAGCAGATCGAGAGGGTGTGGGACGTCCGGGCCGCCATCGACGGGCTCGAACCCGACGACCGCGACGTTGTTCGGCTGCAACATCTCGACGGACACTCCCATGCCGAGATCGCCGAACTGCTCGGCGTGCCCGTCGGCACGGTCAAGTCCCGTTCGCACCGGGCGCACCGCCGGCTCGCCACCCGGCTCGCCCATCTTCGAAGCGAGAACCAAGAATGACCGCCGCTGCAACGCCATCTCAACGTCGCGAACCGATCGCCGGAGTGGTACGTATTGATCCCCAGGACATCATGCTCACGAATCGAGTCGGGCGATGAACGCCAACAGCACCAGTGACTCCGACGCCGGCCACACGACACCAGAGATGGCGCCATGACGACCGGTGGCGGTGACGACCACGACGAGTTTGACGCGCTCGACCTCGAGTTCGCAGCCCTGCTGGCTGACCCGGGTATGTGGGCGACGCCATCGGCGGCGCTCAGCGACCGGGTCGTCGCCGCAGTACGGAGCGAGGCATTGCTCGCAGACCCCGCGGTTGGGGGTGTTCACGCCGCTGCAGGGCGGCAGGGCTCAGTGCGTCGTCGAGCATGGCTGCGTCCGGCGCTGCTCGGCGCGGCTGCTGCGATCGTGTTCCTGTTCGGGGGGATCGTCGTGCTCAGCGCACTGAGTGGCGCCGACGATGTCGACACCTTCTCCGCCGAGCTCGTCTCGACGGGTGTGATTCCCGACGTGGGCGGGACCATCGGCGTCACGTCGTTCGAGTCCGGATTGCGGATCGACCTGCGGGCGTCAGGCCTGCCCCGACGCGACAACGGTGAGTTCTACGAGGGGTGGGTGCGGACGGTCGACGGCAACCTCTTCCCGGTCGGAACGTTCCACGACGGTGCCGACGTGATCTTGTGGGCGGGCGTCGAACTCGATCGCGTCGAGCTGTTCACGGTCACGCTCGAGTCGGCCGCCGGGCCGGTCGATCCGGGTCAGGGTTCGTCGGGTGAGGTCGTGCTGCGGACCGAAATCCGACCGTGAGCGTCAGCGGCTGACGAGCGCGGTCCGGATCTCCGCGGCGACGGCCGTAGCGCCGGCAGGGCCCATCAGGATCGTGTAGTGGTTGGTTCCGGCGACGTCGACCCAGAGGTGTTGAGCGGCGTGGGCGACTGACTCGTCGGAGATCAACGGTGGAGGTTTGCCGAAGATGCCGTTCGGTGCCCGAAGGATCGCCGTCCGGGTGGTTCGCCGTGCAAGCAGCCCTCGCACCTCGTCGTCGACGAGCAAGTCGTGCCCGTCACGGCGGACCGCTCGCTCGTCGACTGCCGTGCGAAAGCCGCCGTCGATCTCGATCAGATCGGCGAGTAGATTGCGTTCGAGGTCGATGCTGATGCCGTCGGCGAAGGCCGGATGTGCAGCCCACATCGAGTAGTACGACGTGCGGTCGGCCCACACCTTCCGGAGCCGCTCGATCGCTGGCCCGAGTGTTGAGTCGAGAACGTGGTCCACGTCGGCTCCGTCCTCGCACGGCAGTGGCGGCCCGCCATCGACCAGCACGAGATCAGCGACCAGGTTCCAGTGGCGTTCGGCGGCCATCAGCGCGACGGAGGCGCCCATCGAATGACCCGACGACGAGACAGCGGACGCCGAGTTGCTCGATCACGCGAGCGACGTCGTCAGCATGCTGGCGGATGCCGTACGGCCCCGGCGCGTCGACACTTCGACCGCGACCACGGAGATCGAGCGCCACCACGTGGGCTGCCCCGGCGAGGTGATGGGCGACCGGGTCCCAGGCCCACGCATTCGAGGTGATGCCATGGAGCGCGACGACGGTGGGCGTGCCGTCGATCCCGGCCCACCGGAGCGCGCCGAGTTCGGCGTCGCCCACATCGAAGGTGAGGAATTCGGGCCGCCGTGACATGTCGGTGTGCCGTCAGGCCCGCGGTTCGCGGGGGAGTCCGAGGACACGCTCACCCAAGATGTTGCGCATGATGTTCGAGGTGCCGCCCATGATCGTGTAGCCGGGGCCGTAGGCGAGGCCCTGCGTGACGTCGTCCCACAGCAGAGCGTCGGCGCCGAACGTGCGGGCGACGAAATCCGCGACGCGTTGCTCGTGCTCGGTGCAGAAGCACTTCGTGGCGGCGGAGAAGCCTGCGGGGGCCTGACGCAGCATTTCGCGCGTGACGAGGATGCGTCCCAGGCGATAGCCGATCTCGAGGCGAGCGATCTCCTGGCGAACCAACGGATCGTCCGTGTCGGCCCGCTGCACCGCCATGTCGTAGAGCGCCTGGTTCGACACCAGTCGGTCGATCCCGCCGCGCTCGTGCTCGAGCTGGGCCATGGTCTGCTTGAAGGCGGCGCCTTCGACCCCGACCAGATTTTCGACGGGGACCCGGACGTCGGTGAAGAACACTTCGCAGAAGTGTCGATTGGTGGTCATGTCGTTGATCCGGCGAACCTCGATACCCGGCTGTGTCCATCGGCACGATCACCTCGCAGATGCCCTGATGGGGCGGACCGTCGGAGCTGGTCCGGCAGATCAGATAGCAGTAGTCGGCGTCGGCGCCGAAGCTGGTCCAGATCTTCTGGCCGTTGACGACGAAGTGGTCACCGTCGCGGACGGCGGTCGTGGTCAACGAGGCGAGATCCGAGCCAGAGTTCGGTTCGGACATGCCGATGCACCACGTGACCTCGCCGGCGAGCATCCGGGGGAGGAACTCGGCCTGCTGGTCGGCGGTTCCGTAGTTGATGAGCGACGGACCCATCTGGCGATCGGCGAACCAGATCGACGCGATCGGTGCACCGGCTGCGATCATCTCCTCGCCCACGATCAGCCGGTTGATGGCGGGCTGCCCGCCGCCGCCGTACTCGGTCGGCCAGGTCATGCCGATCCACCCGTGCGCGGCCATCACCTTGGCGAAGTCCTTGGAGTAGCCGTTCATCCATGCGTCGTTGTGCCGGCCGTACCGTGCCACACCCTCGGCGGCCACCTCGCGGGCGAGCGTCCGCAAAGCTGATTGTTCGGGCGTCCAGTCGAAGTCCACGGGTGAACTGTAGAACCTCGCCGCCCGAGCCACTCCTTCGTGCGCTCGCGACGCTCGGCGAGATGTACGAGATGCACGTCGCATGCCGCGACGAGATGGTGACGGTGCGCTCGACGCGCTACAGTCCAAGACAAGTTGAAGACAAGTGCCAGTCGCGCCGAAGAAGGACCCCATGAGCAACTCGAACCATCATCTACACGTTCACCGACGAAGCGCCAGCGCTCGCCACGTACTCGCTGCTGCCGATCGTCGAGGCGTTCGCCGGTGCGCAGGGGTCGAGGTCGACACACGGGATATCTCGCTTGCGGCGCGCATCCTTGCGGCGTTTCCTGACCGGCTGACCACCGAGCAGCGTGTGCCCGACGCGCTCGCCGAGCTCGGCGCGTTGGCGCTCACGCCTGCGGCGAACATCATCAAGCTGCCGAACATCTCGGCGTCGGTCCCGCAGCTGAAGGCGGCAGTCGCTGAACTGCAGGCGCAGGGATACGACCTGCCCGACTACCCGGACGACGCACAGAACGATGACGAACGAGCGATCAAAGCCGCGTACGGCACCGCAATGGGTTCTGCCGTGAACCCGGTGCTGCGTCAGGGCAACTCGGACCGTCGCGCTCCGAAGGCGGTCAAGGAGTACGCGAAAGTCGAACCCGCACTCGATGGGCGCGTGGTCGAGCGACTCCAAGACTCATGTCTCGACGATGGAGACGGAAGACTTCCGCTCCAACGAACGTTCGGTCACCATGGCAAACGACGGTGTTCTGCGCATCGAACACGTCGGCCGCCGACGGAGCGATCACGGTGCTCAAGGAATCGATTCCGGTGCTCGCTGGCGAAGTCGTCGACTCGACCGTGATGAGCGTCGCCGCGCTGCGCACCTTCCTCGCCGAGCAGATCGCCGACGCCAAAGCCAAGGGCGTGCTGTTCTCCCTCCACCTCAAGGCGACGATGATGAAGGTCTCCGACCCGATCATCTTCGGGCACGCAGTACGAGGTCTATCTTCGCCGACGTGTTCGCCAAGCACGGCGATGCATTGGCCGAAGCCGGTGCCAACCCGAACGACGGCCTCGGACAGGTGCTCGACTCCCTGAGCAATCTCGACGCCGATCGACGCACCGAGATCGAAGCCGACATCGCCGCCGCGTATCGCCGACGGACCCGACCTCGCCATGGTCGATTCGGACAAGGGCATCACCAACCTGCACGTTCCGAGCGACGTCATCGTCGACGCTTCGATGCCGGCGATGATCCGCACGTCAGGGCAGATGTGGAACGCGGCGGGCGAGCCCCAGGATACCAAGGCAGTCATCCCCGACAGCAGCTATGCCGGCATCTACCAGGTCGTCATCGACGACTGCATCGCGAACGGCGCATTCGACCCGGCCACCATGGGCACCGTCCCGAACGTCGGTCTGATGGCCCAGAAGGCCGAGGAGTACGGCAGCCACGACAAGACCTTCGAAGCACCCGCCGCGGGCACCATCCGGGTCGTCGACGCCGGCTCGGGGGCGACGTCCTGATGGAACAGACGGTGGCCGCAGGCGACATCTTCCGGGCGTGCCAGGTGAAGGACGAACCGATTCGCGACTGGGTCCGTCTCGCCGTCAGCCGCGCCCGAGCGACCGGAGCGCCGGCTGTGTTCTGGCTCGACGCCGCCCGGGCCCACGACGCCCAACTCATCACCAAGGTCGAGCGGTATCTCCAGCGACCACGACACCGAGGGTCTGACAGATCGAGATCATGTCCCCGATTGACGGCGACGAAGTACTCGATCGATCGGATGCGTCGCGGGCGAGGACACCATTTCGGTCACCGGCAACGTGCTGCGTGACTACCACACCGACCTGTTCCCGATCCTCGAACTCGGCACCAGCGCCAAGATGCTGTCGATCGTGCCACTGCTCAACGGCGGCGGACTGTTCGAAACCGGTGCGGGCGGCTCTGCCCCGAAGCACGTGCAGCAGTTGGTCAAGGAGAACTACCTGCGCTGGGACTCGCTCGGCGAGTTCCTCGCACTCGCCGTCTCGTTCGAGCACTTCGCCGACGTGACGGGCAATGCATCGGCCAAGATTCTCGGCGACACCCTCGACGCCGCGACCGGCTCGTTGCTCGAGAACGGCAAGTCGCCGGCCCGCCGCCTCGGCCAGATCGACAACCGCGGCAGCCACTTCTACCTCGCGTTGTACTGGGCGCAGGAACTGGCCGCACAGATCAGCCGACACAGCCCTGGCCGAGCGCTTCGCGCCGATCGCAGCTGACCTCGCCGCCAACGAGCAGGCGATCGTCGCTGAACTCGGCGCCGTGCAAGGCAGCCCTGCCGACATCGGCGGCTACTACTTCCCCGACCCCGTGAAGGCTCAGGCCGTCATGCGTCCGAGCCCGACCTTCAACAGCATCATCGACGCTCTGATCAGGCGTGATGGACTGATCAGCTCAAGTACGCCGGCGATCAGGTCGTTGAGTTCTGGGCGTTCGGCTCGCATTACCTCTGGTGTCTGACACCAGAGGTGATGTTCAGCGGTTGGCGAGATCGACGTAGCTGCGTTCGTCGGGGCCGGCGTACCACTGGCGGGGCCGGCAGATCTTCTGGGCCGGATCGTTGAGCAGTTCCTGCCAGTGGGCGAGCCAGCCGACCATGCGGGGGATGGCGAACAGCACGGTGAACATGTCGACGGGGAACCCCATCGCCTGGTAGATCAGGCCTGAGTAGAAGTCGACATTCGGGTAGAGCTTGCGGTCGACGAAGTACGAGTCAGACAGCGCAGTCTCTTCGAGCTTGAGCGCAATGTCGAGCAGCGGGTTCTTGCCGGTCACCTCGAACACCTCGTACGCGGTCTGCTTGATGATCGTGGCCCGCGGGTCGTAGTTCTTGTAGACCCGGTGGCCGAAGCCCATCAGTCGGCCGTCGCCGTTCTTCACCGACTCGATGAACGCCGGCACATTGTCGATCGAGCCGATCTCGGTCAGCATCCGCACGACCTGCTCGTTCGCGCCACCGTGCAGCGGCCCGTACAGCGCCGAGGCAGCGCCGGCCGCCGACGAGTACGGATCGGCCTGGCTGGAGCCGATGACGCGCATCGCCGTGGTGCCGCAGTTCTGCTCGTGGTCGGCGTGGAGGATGAACAACACATCCATCGCCCGCTCGAGGACCGGGTCGACCTCGTAGTCGCCGATCTTCCACATCATGTTCAAGAAGTTGGCGGGGTACGACAGGTCGTTGTTCGGCTGGATGAACGGCAGACCGACCGAGAACCGGTAGCACATCGCGGCGATCGTCGGGCTCTTCGCGATCAGGCGCAGGATCTGGATGTCGCGCTGCTCGGCATCGTCGATGTCCTTGGCGCCGTCGTAGAACGTGCCGAGCGCCGCGATCGCCGAGACGAACATGCCCATCGGATGGGCGTCGTAGTGGAAGCCGTCGACGAACCGCTTGCGCATGTTCTCGTGGATGAACGTGTGATGCGTGACGTCGTGGGCCCACAGCGCGAGCTGCGCTGCGTCGGGCAGCTCGCCGTTCAAGAGCAGGTAGGCGACTTCGAGATAGGTCGACTTCTCGGCAAGCTGCTCGATCGGATACCCGCTGTACCGAAGGATGCCGTCTCGCCGTCGAGGTAGGTGATCGCCGATTTGCACGACGCAGTCGACAGATACGCCGGGTCGTAGCAGTACAGCGTCGGATCGAGTTGACGGAGCGCCGACGACGAAAACACCCCACCTTCGATCGGGACGGTGACTGTCTTTCCGGTGCGGTCGTCGGTGATGGTGATGGTGTCGGGCACGTGGCTTCCTCCGGCTCGAATGAGTGATGTGGCTCGTTCAGGGGTTCGCCCCAGTTGCCGTCGTCAAGATACTGCTCGGTGGCGCCGACGCAGCAACCGGGACCACTTTCGGGGAGTACTTGGGCAGTTCCGTGCTGGTCGCCCGGGCGTGTGACCGGTTGCGGCTGGCAGGTTTGTTGCGGTACAGCTCGCCGTCCGCTCCGGCGGTCTCGGTGAAAGAGCCGCGTCGGTTCAGCAGGCCAATCAGCGGGTCGCGTCGAGAGTCAGATGTTGCCTACAGGGGTGAGTTGCCGTGCTTGCGTTCGACGAGCAACTCCCGCTTGTCCTCGAGCATGGCCAGCGCGGCGGAGATCTCGCGCGCGCGTGTCGGCCGGGTCGATCACCGCGTCGATGTATCCCCGCTCGGCCGCGACATACGGGTTGAGGAGGCGTTCGGCGTAGTCGCGCTCGAACTCGGCCTTTTCCTCGGGCGTCGCACGCCGCTGCAGGATCGCGGCCGCCTGCCCGGCGCCCATCACGGCGATCTCGGCCCAGGGCCACGCCAGACACAGGTCGTTGCCCATCGTCTTGGAGTCCATCACGATGTAGGCGCCGCCGTAGCTCTTGCGCAGGATCACGCAGATCCGGGGCACCGTGGCGCGGGCGTAGGCGAACACGAGTTGCGCTCCGTGGCGGATCATGCCGCGCCACTCGAGGTCCTTGCCCGGATAGAAGCCCGGCGTGTCGACGAGCGTGATGATCGGCATGTTGAACGCGTCGCAAAAGGCGACGAATCGTGCGGCCTTCTGCGACGCAGGGATGTCGAGCGTGCCGGCGAGCGAGATGGGCTGGTTCGCGACGATGCCGACGGGGCGGCCGTCGATCGTGGCGAACGCCGTCACCACGTTCGTGGCCCAGCGATCGCGGAGTTCGAGCAGCGAGTCCTCGTCGACGATCGCCGCAGCAACCTTGCGGACGTCGTAGCTTCCGGTCGACGACTCAGGGATCTGGGCCCCGGCCTCCGGACAGCGTCGGTCGGGCGGGTCGTCGCACGGCCACCTCGGCGGCTCTTCGTCGACGTTGCTCGGCAGGTACGACAGAATCGTCTCCACCGTTTCGATCGCGGCGGCGCGGTCGGCGACGACGGCGGTGGGAACTCCGGTGTAGCGGGCGTGGTTGGCCGCGCCGCCGAGCTCCTCGATGCTGATGCCGATGCCGGTGAACTGTTCGACCATCGTCGGGCCCTGAACGAAGGCGTAGCTGTCGGCGGTCAGAACCGCGATGTCGGCGAGTCCGAGCAGCAACGCAGGGCCCGACACGGCCGGACCGTCGACGATGATGGCGGTGGGAATCACCCCCGAACAGCGCGGTGAGCGCTGCTGCGACGAGCCCCCAGCCGTGCAGCGCCGAGATGCCCTCGACGATGTCGGCTCCAGCGCACGACATCAGAATCACGAGCGGTATGCGTTGGTCGAGCGCAGTGGTGATCGATTGCGTCAGGAGTGATGACGTGCCAGAGGTCAGGCGGATGAGTTCGTCGGAGTCCTCGAACTCGACCCACACCACCGTGCGTTCGCCGAGTTCCCGGACGTCGGCGCGAGCCTTCGAGGGAAGATGCCGGGACAGGCCGAAGAACTTGGTGTCGATCGAATCCTGCAACCGGGTCGTAGTCATCGCCGTCGACAGTACAACCCGACGGATGGGTCGGTCGCGTCCCATCCCGATCCGGCCCCGCCCTTCCCGAAATTTGCCGGAGAATGTCCGCTCAGCGGACATATTCCTCCATTTTCGGATCAGGGTGGGTGTGGGGAGGGTCTGGGGAGGGTCTGGGGAGGGTGTTGGGGGTCAGCCGGACTTGGAGAGGGGGAGGGCGCTGGTGCCGGGGTGGACGCCGGCTTGGAGTGCGCCATGCTCGGCGATCAGCGTTTGGAGGACTTCGAGAGTGGCCTGGGTGGGCGCATTCGGGCTCGGACGCCGTCGTCGGACGAATGCGACGACGCGGCGCGGGAGTTCGGGCACGCGTGATCATCCGAAACGAGCCGGTGAGCCAGTTCGGCACGGCCGTGGCAGGCACGATCGCTGCGCCGAACCCGTCGAACGCGAGCGATGCGAGGAGGCGCACGCCGTCGATCTCCGCTTGAGCCCGCAGGGTGATGTCGGCCGATGCGGCGGCACGTTCGAGTACCTTGCGCAGCGCCGCGCCCATCGGCGGCAGCAGCAGGGGCACCTCGTCGAGGTCGCGAAACGGAATCGTGTCGTGAGCGGCGAGCGGATGTGAGCTGTCGGCGAGAAGGAACAGGTCCTCGGCGAAGAGAGGTTCGATCACCAACTCGGGATCGTCGACCGGGAGGTGGACGATCGCGGCGTTCAGCTGGCCGGACAGCACGTTGGGGACCAGCGTCGACGTGGCACCTTCTTGAATGACGGTTCGCACGCCGGGATGCTGTTGACCGAGTCGGCCGAGCAACTGGGGCATCAGCCAGCGGGCCGTGGTACCGATGACGCCGAGCCGGGTCTGGCCCGAGACGTCGGCGTCGCGGCTGGCGACGTCGGCCAGTGATGTCGTCGATCTCGTTGAGCACCCGCCGGGCTCGTTCGACGACGCGGGCACCGTCCTCGGTCAGCCCGCCGTGCTGGCGATCGACGAGCAGTACGCCGAGTTCTTTCTCGAGCCGGGCGATGTGGCTCGAGACGTTGGACTGCACGGTGTAGAGCGCTCGTGCCGCCGCGGAGAACGTTCCGTGATCGGCGATCGCGACCAACGTCGACAACTGCCGTACATCCATCACCAAAAACGATATCAACTATCGCTTTCATCTGCTTGTCAGATCACCCGTTCACGTGCATACTTTCACATGTACCGCTGAATTCCCCCCGCAGCGGTCTGCAATACATAGATCGAAGTGAGAACACCCCCCATGTTCCACTCGTCGGGAAGTCCACCACTGTTCCCCCAACGGCGGACATTCCCAGGTTGAGAGACCCGGATCCCCCATCCGGGTCTTTCCCGTTTTCGGAGCCGGTCTCGGGGGCTGGTCTGGAATGGCGTGTCTAGAGTGACGTGGTGACGACTCCATCGACCGGCGCCGCATTCTTCGACCTCGACCGCACGCTGCTCGCCGGCGCGTCGGGTGAGGTGTTCTCGGAGGCGATGCGGTTGGCGGGCCTGTCATCCAAACCATTCCCGGGCGAGAAGCTCCTCTTCGGGCTCTTCAACACGATCGGCGAGACCCTGCCGTCGATGGCGCTGGCCCGCCAAGCCGTCACACTGGCTCGCGGGCGTTCGCAGGCCGCCGTCAGCGCGGCAGCCGAACAGGTGGCGGATCGACTCGTCGCAATGGTCCAGCCCTTCGCCGAGTCGGCGTTCGCCGCACATCGCGCCGCCGGTCGCCCGATCGTGCTGGCGACGACCACGCCGTACGACCTTGTCAAGCCGTTTGCCGACCGGCTGGGGCTCGACGATGTGGTGGCCACGAGATACAACGTTGCTGCGGACGGCACCTATGACGGCACGCTCGCCGGCCCGTTCGTCTGGTCGGCGGGAAAGCTCGAAGCGATCAGCGACTGGGCCGCCGCGCACGGAATCGACCTCGCCGAGAGCTATGCGTATTCCGACAGCGTGTACGACACGCCGATGCTCGATGCCGTCGGCCACCCGGTTGTCGTCAACCCCGACCCGCGCATGGTGCTGATGGCTGCTGCCCGTCGGTGGCCGACGCTCAGCCTCGACGTGTCTCCTGGCGTGGTCAAGGTGCCGGTCGTCGGTGTCGAAGTGCAGCGCCTTGCCCTGCGATTCGCGCGCCCTGCCGCGTACCCGTACGCCCGGTTCGACATCGGCGGGGTCGACAACATTCCCGGCGCGGGTCCCGTCATCTTGTGCGCCAATCACCGCAGCTACTTCGATGTCTCCGCACTCTCGATCGCGATCGGCAAGAGCGGGCGGACGGCGCGATTCCTCGGCAAGAAGGAGGTGTTCGATGCTCCGATGGTCGGACAGATCGCTGCTGCGATGGGCGGGATTCGCGTCGATCGGGGAACGGGCTCGGACGAGCCGTTGCGGGCAGCGGCCGACGCACTCGCCGCCGGCGAGATGGTGGCGATCATGCCCGAGGGCACGATTCCGCGCGGCGCGGCCTTCTTCGACACGAAGCTCACCGGGCGGTGGGGCGCGGCCCGGCTGGCGCAGATGTCGGGTGCAACCGTCGTTCCGGTCGGATTGTGGGGCACCGAGCGAGTGTGGCCCCGTTCGAGCAGAGCCCCGAAGATGCTGAACCTGACCGATCCACCGACGGTGCGGATCAGCGTCGGCCCACCGGTCGCCCTGAAGGGCAAGTCCGTCAAGGCTGATACCACGCGCATCATGCAGGCGATCATGAACGAGTTGCCCGATGACGCTCGCGTCTCGCGTGAGCCCAGCGCGCAGGAATTGGCGCGGACCTACCCGCCAGGGTGGCGCGGCGATCCTTCGGCCGAACCTCCAAAGAAGTGAAGATCGTGAAGATGATGTCATCCGGGTTTCGCTGGGCTCCGTAGATCTTTCATGTCGCAAGTGCGGCGTGAACAGAAATATCCATCTCCCAGAGGAGTCCCCCCAATGACACGAACCACCACCACTCGCCTTTCCATCGGCATCGTCGCCGGTCTGCTCGCTCTCACGGCGTGCGGCAGCGACACCGACGACGGAGCCGTCACGTCCGACGCGCCGGCCGAGTCCACCGCTCCGGCGGAGTCCGAAGCACCCGTCGAGACCGACGCCCCGGCTGAGACCGAAGCACCGGCCGAGACCGAGGCACCCGTCGACACCGAAGCACCCGTCGACACCGACGCAGGCGCTGAAGCCGGCACGATTGTCGACGTTGCTGTGGCCAATGGCAGCTTCAACACACTCGTCGCGGCCGTCACCGCCGCCGACCTCGCCGAGACGCTGTCGGGCCCCGGGCCGTTCACGGTCTTCGCCCCGACCGACGACGCCTTTGCGGCACTCCCCGCCGGCCTCGTCGACGCCCTTCTTCTCCCCGAGAACAAGGACGTCCTCGTCAAGATCCTCACCTACCACGTGGTGTCGGGCAAGGTGCTTGCTGCTGACGTGACCGACGGTGACGTCGCAACGGTCGAAGGCCAGACTGTCGAACTCGCCGTTGGCGAGGGCGTCACCGTCAACGGTGCAAACGTGATCATCGCCGACGTGGCCGCCAGCAATGGCGTGATCCACGCCATCGATGCCGTGCTGCTTCCGCCGGACGTTGATCCGGCCGCTCTGCTCGGCTGATCAGCCGCACGACCTGCAACGCCCGGCTCGCAATGCGAGCCGGGCGTTGTCGCGTCTACCCATCCGGTGTTTGCGTGACGAAAATGGTGCTGCCCAGCACCATTTTGGTCACGCAAACGAAGGTGTTGGGGCAGTGGTGATGGGGCAGACTGCCGAGATGAGCGCGCTTCCTCACCCGATCGACTTGCTACCGCATCGTCCACCATTTTTGCTGGTCGACGAGTTGACGGCCCTGATTCCGGGGGTGTCGGCGACCGGGATCTGGCGGTTGACCGGTGACGAGTACTTCTTCTCCGGCCACTTCCCGGGCCGGCCCACCTTGCCGGGGGTGCTGATGTGCGAGGCGATCGCCCAAGTCGGAGCCTGCGCCGTGTTGGCGCATCCCGATTTCGCGACGAAGCTCCCGCTGTTCGGCGGGCTCGACAAGGCGCGCTTTCGCCGCCAGGTGGTGCCGGGAGACGAGCTGGTGATCGACGTCGAACTCGGTCGGATGTCGGCACGGGCCGGCAAAGGCACGGGAACTTGCAAGGTCAACGGCGAACTCGCGACCGGTTGCGACCTGATGTTCGTGTTCGTCGACGCCTGATCGAGCCCTGCCGGCTCAGGCGGGGGCGATGACCACGGCGCCGTTGTGGCCACCGAATCCGAAGTTGGTGCTGAGCACCGGCCCCGGCTCCCATGGCCGTCCGGTTCCGAGGACGACGTCGATGTCCATCTCGGGATCGACCGTGACGGTGTTCGCGGTCGGCGGAATCAAGCGGTGCTGGATCGACAGGAGTGCCGCGACGGCTTCGAGTGCGCCGGCCGCGCCGAGCGCATGCCCGGTGATGCCCTTGGTCGAGGTGACCGGCACGGCCTGCCCCCCGAAGACGTGGGTGATGGCTGCGGCCTCGGCGGCGTCGTTCAGCGACGTCGACGTGCCGTGCGCGTTCACCTGTTTGACATCGGTCGGCTCGATGCCTGATTCGGCGAGTGCCTGTTCGATGCATCGGATCGCACCGACGCCGCCCGGCGCAGGCGCAGTGATGTGGTGCGCATCGGCATTGCTTGCTCCGCCGAGAATCTCGCCCAGGATCGTGGCGCCGCGAGCCTCGGCGGCCGACCACTCTTCGAGGATCAGCACGGCGCTGCCCTCGCCCATGACGAAACCGTCGCGGTCGACATCGAACGGACGGCTGATCCCTGCCGACGACAGGGCGGTCATGTTGGTGAACCCGGCGATTCCCGTCGGGGTTCCGGCCGACTCACTGCCACCGGTGACGGCGGCGTCGAGAACGCCCCACTTGATCAGCCGGGCCGCATAGTTGATCGCATGACTCCCGGCGGCACACGCCGTGACGATCGTTTCGCTCTGGCCCTGGAGCCCGTAGCGCATCGAGATCGATGCGCCGGGAGCGTTGGCCATCATCATCGGGACCAAGAACGGCGAGACGCGGCGGGCACCCTTTTCGTTGTGGATCCCGATCTGCTCTTCGAGCGTGTGCAGCCCGCCGATGCCCGTGGCGAAGATCGTGCCGAAACGTGCGGTCGGGACGCCGACGGCATCGACCCCACCCACCTGGTCGAATGCCTCACCGGCTGCAGCGAGCGCGAACTGCTCGACGACATCGGCCCGCCGAGCGTGCTTGGGGCTGTCGAAATACGGCGTGCCATCCCAGTCGGCGAACACGATGGTTCGCCCCTCGGGCGCGGCCGGTCCGTTGAGTCCTGCCCAGAAATTGCTGGCCCCGATGCCGGCCGGAGCTGCGACACCCAGGCCGGTGACGGCGACCCGACGGCCGCCCGACATCAGAGCTTGCCGGTGACCAGGTCGTACGCGTTCTGGACGGTTTCGACGCCTTCGAGTTCTTCCTCGGGCACCGAGATGTCGAATTCCTCTTCGAGGGCCATCACCAACTCGACGAGGTCGAGGCTGTCGGCGTCGAGGTCGTCGCCGAACTTGGCATCGAGGGTGACGGCCGATTCTTCGACCGAGAGCACTTCGACGGCGCACTTGCGGAAGCGGGCGAACAGTTCTTCATTCACGGGAGTGTCTCCAGATTGTTGGGGTGTCGGGGTGGATTGTAGATGTTGGTGCAACGAGAACGGTGGTCAATGGCCCATGCCGAGACCGCCATCGACGGGAAGTACGGCGCCGGTGATGTACGCCGCGTCCGGCCCGGCGAGGAAGGCCACCGCCCCGGCGATCTCGGCGGGGTCAGCCATGCGTCCGAGCGGGACCGAGCCCGTGATGGTGGCGAGTTGGTCGTCGGTGAGCGCCGCCGTCATGTCGGTGGCAACGGGGCCCGGGGCGACCACGTTGACCGTGATCGATCGTGAACCGAGTTCGCGCGCCAGCGATCGGGCGAAGCCGACGAGGCCGGCCTTGGAAGCGGCATAGTTCGACTGTCCGGCCGAGCCGAGCAGGCCGACCACCGACGACATGAGCACGATGCGCCCCGAGCGGGCCTTGACCATGCCCCGCGCGGCACGTTTGGCGACCCGGTACGACGCGGTGAGGTTGGCGTCGAGGACCGAGGCGAAGTCGTCCTCGGTCATCCGCAGCAGGAGGCCGTCCTTCGTGACACCCGCATTCGAGACCAACACCTCGACGGTGCCGCCGAAGTGCTCTTCGACCGCCGAGAAGGCGGCATCGACCTCGTCGGTCGAGGTGACATCGCACTTCACGCCGAACAATCCCGCCGGCGGTGGCGACGAGTTGTAGGTGACCGCGACACGGTCACCGAGATCGGCGAACCGACGGGCGCAGGCCAGCCCGATACCGCGTGATCCCCCGGTGACCAACACGATGCGACCCGTTGCCGGCTCGGTCATGTCGATGCCCCGTCGATGGCGGCGTGCAGCTCGGGGTCAGTGGTGTTCCACCGGACGATCGCGCTCGCAGCCGACATCCCTGCGCCGAATCCGACGAAGAGCACGAGGTCGCCGTCGGCGATCCGTCCGTCATCGAGGGCCTGGTTCAGCGCGAGTGGGATCGAGGCCGACGACGTGTTGCCCGTTTTGTCGAGCACGATCGATGCCCGCTCCAGCGGCAGGCCGAGGCGATCCATGGACGCGGAGATGATGCGAATGTTCGCCTGATGCGGAATGACGATCGCGATGTCGTCGGCGGTCACCCCGGCGTGCGCCATCGACTTGGTCGCCGAGTCGACCATGATCCGCACGGCGCGCCGGAAGACCTCCTTGCCCTCCATCTCGAGGTTGCCGCCGATCTCCGCGTAGAGATACTTCTCGGCCGTGCCATCGGAGTCGAGATCCCAGGCGAGCATCTGGCCGGGGCCGTCGACGGCCTCGAGCATCGTGGCGGCCGACCCGTCGGCAAACAGGATCGCCGTGTTGCGGTCGGTCCAGTCGGTGATGCGGGCCAGGGTGTCGGTCCCGATCAGCAGCACCTTCTCGGCGCCCATGGCGATCAGTCCGTGGGCGGTCACCAGTCCGTAGACCCACCCGGAACATGCGGCATTGACATCGAACGCTCCGCAGCTGAGTCCGAGCGCGGCCTGCACCGTCGACGCAGTTGCGGGGACCGCACGGTCAGGCGTGGTCGTGGCGAGCACGAGTGCATCGACGTCTCCGAGTGCGACGCCCGACATCTCCAACGCGGCGCGGCCCGACTCGATCGACAGTTCAGAAGTCATCCCTCCGACACGCCGCTCGTGGATTCCGGTGCGGTCGACGATCCAGTCGTGGTCGGTCTCGAACATGGCTTCGAGGTCGTGGTTGGTGCGCACCGTGGGCGGGAGCGCTGAACCCCACCCGGTGATCACCGCCCCCCTGACTCCGCTGTTCACTCGTGGCATCGCGTCCTCCTCAAACGTTCGTGGTCGCTCGACTTCGACCGTTGCGACATTCGCCGCAACCGGCTGCATCCCCTGCGGCGGATCGAGCCCAAGTCATGCCGTCAGCCCAAGTCATCACGATTCAGCCCAAGTCATGGATTCAGCCCAAGTCATGGATTCAGATGGTGCGGAGCCAGGCGATCGGCTGCCGAGCGGTGACTCGCTCGGTGTCGACGGCGATGTAGCTCTGGAGTTGGCCGGCGAACGGAGACCGTACCTCGTGTTCGCCGACGTGGCCGATGACGGCGCCGACGTCGATGATCGCGCCCTCGTTCAACCCACCGGCAGGGGTGAAGATGCCCGCCGCAGGGCTGACCACGAGGCGTTCGGTGGCGAAGAGATGTTCGCCGTCGAGTTGCGCCGCGCCCGTCGGCGATCCTGCGTCGACCCACTCGATCAGCTTGTCGAGATCTTCGGGCGTGGCCACCGAGATGGTGCGGGCGTCTTTGACCGTCCGCTTGGCCATCCCGGTGAGGACGCCGCCGGGTCCGAGTTCGGCGAAGTCGGTGACGCCTGCTTCGGACAGGGTGAGCAGACTCTGCTTCCATCGGACCGGGCTCGAGAGTTGCGCCGACAGCAGGCTCGACCAATCGGCACCTTCGTTGTGCGCGAGCGCGTCGACGTTGGCGATGACCGGCACGTCGGTGTCGCGTGGGCGCGCGGCGGCGAGCGCCTCGCGCAATCGTTCCCGGGCCGAGGTCATGAACGGCGTATGGAAGGCGCCGGACACCTGCAGGCTCATCACCCGCTTGGCGCCGAGTTCACGGGCGTGGTTCGAAGCGGAGTCGACTCCGTCGGGTGATCCGGCGATGACGACCTGACCCGGAGCGTTGTAGTTGGCGACCCACACGTCGGCATCGGCGCGCCGGCAGGCCACGTCGACCTGATCGTCGTCGAGACCGAGCACGGCCGCCATCGTGCCGGGCTGATCGAGCCCGGCATCGTGCATCGCCGCCGCCCGCGCCATCACCAGTCGCAAGCCGTCGTCGAACCCGAGCGCGCCCGTGGCGGTGAGTGCCGTGTACTCGCCGAGCGAATGACCGGCACAGAAACTGGGTTCGAGGCCGAGCCGCTCGGCCGCGTCGAGGACCACGAGACTCGAGACGTACGTGGCGAGTTGGGCGTTGCGGGTGTCGCGTAATTCATCTGCGTCGGCATCGCACAGCAGCGCGCCGACGTCGCGGCCCGCTACCTCGGACGCTTCGTCGACGAGTTCCCAACTCTCGTGGTCTTGCCAGGGGCGGCCCATCCCGGGGCGCTGCGACCCCTGACCGGGGAACGTGAAGGCGAGCATTGAGGCGAGGCTAGACGCCAACGAACGGTTCGTGCGACTACCGTCGGGTAACCGGCGAACGCCGTAGCGCATCGAGATCGATGCGCCGGTGACGGCCGTTGGGGTCATGCGGCGGCGAGGCTTGTCGGAGTCGTCGAGCGGGGAGGTATCGTCGACGATTCATTCGCCCTAGTAGCCCAATTGGCAGAGGCAACGGTCTCAAACACCGTCAAGTGTCGGTTCGAGTCCGACCTGGGGCACCGGTCGACGGCGACTTCGCCTGGACCGCTGTGCCAGAGTCGAGCGATGGACCCTGTCATCGGCCACAAGACGTGGCGCACCCTCGAACCGATCCACGGCGCGATCTACTTCGTCCCCGAGGCCGACGGAGGAGTATGCGCAGTTCGGCTTCGAGCAGCCGATGTCCGGCTACTTCCCGTCGCGGGCGGCGGCCATGGGTCCGGTCGGCGCCGAGGTGGTGAAGGCGACCTTCTTCAACTTCGACCCCGGTTTCGTCGAGCGCAGCATGGACGGTGCCTGGGACACCGCCTCACCGGCCCAACTGTTGACGGCGCGCCTCGCCGCTGCCGACCGGATGATCCGCCGTCTGGCCGCGGCCACCATTGCCGACCTCGCCCCGGCCGCCGACATCGCACGCGCCGCAGCCCTGGTGGCGTGCGAGCGACCCGAGGGCCGGGCGCTGTTCGCCGGGCATGCGCAGCTGCCTTGGCCCGACGAGCCGCACCTCGTGCTCTGGCACGCCCAGACACTGCTGCGCGAATTCCGCGGCGACGGCCACATCGCCGCGCTCGACCGCGCAGGGACTGAACGGGTGCGAGGCGCTGGTCACCCACGCTGCTTCGGGCGCCGTCTCGGGCAACGTCCTCGAAGACGTCGCGTCAGCGCTCCGAGGCGGACTGGACTGCCGCGCATGACTCGTTGCGAGCGCGAAGGGCTGGCTCGACGCCGACGGAGCCTTCACCGATCTCGGCCGCGAACGCACGCCAGTGGATCGAGGACCGCACCGACGAACTGGCGCTCGCCCCCTACGCGGCGATCGGTGAGGACGCCTGCACACGGCTGCGCTCGATCTGTCGGCCGACGAGCGTGGCGATGGCCGCCGCCCTCGGCTTCTGAGATCACATTTCCGCCCACCCGTCGGCCGACTTCCACCTCGTCGCCCAACTCCGCCGCCTCTTTCCCGTCGACCGCGCATGGCCCGCCCCGTCTACGCTCGTCGTTCGCGGACGGAAGTGGTGATGATCGGAATGGGTGCCGGAATGGGTAAGCGGCTGATCGAACGTCGCCTCTCGAAGGTCGGGTCGCGGCTGAAGTCGTTGCGCAGCGAGTTGGCGGTGATCGACGAGCAGCTGTTGTATCTCGGAGACGATGCCGATGACCAGGCCATTCGGGCCATGGTGGCCGAGACGGCCTCGTCGTCGTTCGAGGCGCGGTCGCGCGCGAGGCAACTTCGACAACATGACGAAGCACCGCCGCAAGGTGATCGACGAAATCGCCGAGCTCGAAGCGCGTCAAGACGAGTTGCTCGACCAGATGATCGGCTGATCGCTGCGTCCGTCGATGCCGCGTGCCGGCACGATTTCCGGGATTTCTTCCAGGCGCGGCCATACTGAGTCGATGGCATTGCGCGTCGTGATCGCAGAAGACGAGGCCATCATCAGGATGGACCTCCGTGAGACTCTCGAAGAGGAGGGCTACGAGGTGGTCGGCGAGACGGGTCGCGGCGACCAGGCAATCGAATTGGTCCGTGATCTCCAGCCCGACCTGGCCATCCTCGACATCAAGATGCCGGGCATGACCGGCCTCGAAGCGGCCGCGGTGATCAACGCCGAGAAGATCTGCGGCGTCTTGATGCTCACCGCATTCAGTCAGAAAGAAGTCGTCGAGCAGGCGCGCGACGCCGGTGCCCTGGCGTTCCTCGTCAAGCCGTTCCAACGCAGCGACCTGGTTCCCGCAATCGAGGTCGCCATGGGCCGGTTCCGTGAACTGCGGACCTTGACCGGTGAGATCGATGCGTTGGGCGAACAGCTCGAGTCGCGCAAGTTCATCGAGCGCGCCAAGGGGATGCTGATCGACGAGGTCGGCATGACCGAGAACGATGCCTTCCAGTTCATCCAGAAGACGGCGATGAGCGAGCGCACCCGGATGCGCGACGTCGCCGATCGCATCCTCGACGGCTCGCTGCGCCCGAGTGACGACTGAACGACGCGCGTCGAGGTAACGCCATGGGAACCACGCTGCTCGTCGACGGCAACTCGCTGACCTACCGAGCCTTTTTCGCGCTGCCGACCGACATGGCGACCGCCAGCGGCCAGGTCACCAACGCCGTCTTCGGATTCACGTCGATGCTCGCGTACGTCTTGAAGGAGCAGCAGCCCGACGGCATCCTCGTGGCGTTCGACCGCCCCGAGCCGACCTTCCGGCATCAGGCCGAACCCGAGTACAAGGCGCAGCGCACCGCCGCCCCCGACATCCTCCGCCAGCAGATGGGCTTGGTGCGCGAGGTGCTCGACGCACTCGGGATCACCACCGTCGACGAGGTGGGGTGGGAAGCCGACGACCTGATCGCCACGGCGACGAAGCAACTCGTCGATCGGGGCGAGAACGTCATCATCGTCACCGGTGACCGCGACAGCTACCAGCTGGTGAGCGACCCGCACGTCAAGGTGATGTACAACAAGCGCGGCGTGAGCGACTATGCGCTCTACGACGAAGCGGGGATTGCCGAGAAGACCGGCGTGACGCCCGAGATGTACGTGCAGTACGCGGCGTTGCGCGGCGACAACTCCGACAACCTGCCCGGAGTTCCTGGTGTCGGGGAAAAGACAGCGGCCAAGCTGATCAACCAGTACGGCGGGCTCGACGGGATCTTCGCCCACGTCGACGACCAGACCCCGAAGCTCAAGGCGAGCCTCGTCGAGAATGAGGAACGCGCCCGCAAGAACCTCGACCTGATGATCCTTCGCTTCGATGCGCCGTTGCTCGTCGACGTCACGAATGACGCCGGCGAGATCGAACAGATCGCGGTGGATTTCGACGATCGGTCCGCGCCGACCGGTCTGGGCGTCTCGCCCCGAGCCGACGAGATGAAGCGTCTCTTCGACTTCCTCGAGTTCCGCGCGCTCGGGGGGCGGATCACCGAAGCGCTCGCCTCACTCGGCGGCGACGTCGATCTCGGCCCTGCAGACGAGCGTCAGGAGATCGTGGCCGAGGTGACCGTGCTGTCGGCTCCCGCGGAGGCCGCGAGTGTGATCCGGGCAGTCGAACACCTCGACATTTCAGCCACGTGGACCGGCCGCCCCGGTCGATCTTTCCTCTCGGGAATCGCCGTCGTGTCCGACGGTTCGGTCTCCTCGGTCGCCTGGATTCCCGCGGAATTGATCGGCGACGCCGACGTCGGTCGGGCGCTGGCCGGTCACCGGAGTGTTCGAGGCCACAACATCAAAGAGCTGATGCGTTCGCTGCTCGCACTCGACATCGAGATGCGGGGCCTGACGCTCGACACGGCGATCGCCGCCTATCTGATCGACCCGGCCGAGGCGCGCTACACGCTGCCCGATCTGATCGAGAAGTACACCAAGTTCGCCCGACCCTCCGACGCCGCCAACTCCGGTCAGCTCGACCTCGACGGCACATCGCTCAGCGATGCCGAGGTCGCCGGACGAGATGCGCTTGCCGTGCATCACCTCGCCGGCCCGATCCACGACAGTCTCCAAGCGCAGGGCATGGCCGAGCTGTACGACACGATCGAGAACCCGTTGGTGCTCGTGCTGGCGAAGATGGAGCACTACGGCGTCGGCGTGGACCTCGACGAGCTGCGCGCCCTCAACGATCGGCTCAAGGCCGAGGTCGAGAGCCTGGTGGCCGAGTTGCGGCAGGTGTCGGGCATCGACGATCTCAACCTCAACTCGCCCAAGCAACTCCGTGAGTTGCTCTACGACCAACGGGGCCTGACGCCCATCAAGAAGACGAAGACCGGACCGTCGACCGACGCGTCGACGCTCGAGAAGCTGATGCCCGAGTGGCCCGAGTTCCTCGGCCCGTTGATGCGCCACCGCGAGGTCGACAAGCTGCGCGGCACCTACGGCGAGGGCCTCCTGCAGGAGGTGGGCGACGATGGTCGCATCCACGCGACGTTCAATCAGACCGTCGCCCGCACGGGTCGGCTGTCGTCGGATCAGCCCAACTTGCACAACATTCCCGTACGCAGCGAGGAAGGCCGCCAGTTCCGCAAGGTGTTCGTGCCCTCGCCGGGAACCGAACTCCTCGTCGCCGACTACAACCAGATCGAGCTGCGGTGCATCGCGCACCTCGCGGCCGATCCTGGCCTGATCGAAGCGTTCACGAGCGGGCAGGACATCCACAACGCCACCGCCGCGCGAGTCTTCGGTGTCGCGCCGGAAGCGGTGACGATCGAACAACGGTCGAAGGCGAAGATGGTGTCGTACGGCCTGGCCTACGGGATGGAGGCGTACGGGCTGTCGCAACGGCTGAACATCCCCGTCGACGAAGCGGCGCCGATTCTCGACGCCTACTTCGTGGCCTTCCCGAACGTGAAGGCGTACATGGATCGAACGGTGGTCGAGGCTCGTGAGCGTGGCTACACCGAGACGCTGTTCGGTCGGCGACGCCCGATCCCGGAACTGACGAACTCGAACTTCCGGGTCCGCCAGGCAGGGGAGCGGCAGGCGATGAACGCCGGCATCCAAGGGCTGGCTGCCGACATCTTCAAGGTCGCGTTGGTGCGCATCGACGAAGAACTGGTGTCGAACGGTCACCGGAGCGTGCTGATCCTCCAGGTCCACGACGAAGTCCTCGTCGAGGTCCCCCCGGACGAACGAGACACCGTCGGCCCGCTGCTCATCGAGATCATGCGCAACGCCGCCGACTTGGATGTCCCCCTCGAAGTCAACGTCAGCTGGGGCGACACCTGGGCCGCCGCCAAGAATTGATCACGCCTGGTGTCAGACACCACAGGTGATCACTGGTTCGAGGCGCTGGCCGACCACATGGGCGCGGCCTACGACCGATACGCGCACACCAAAGGCACGGTGCCCGAGGTCGATCACGTCGTCGGTGCGTTGGGGCTGGTGGCGGGGCAGCGGGTACTCGACGTCGGCTGCGGAACGGGGCGCCACGCCCACGAGCTCGCTCGCCGCGGCATCGTCGTGCACGGGGTCGACATCAGCGAACGATTCATCGAGATCGCGCGATCGGGTGCGCCGCACGGCGCGACCTTCGAGCGCGCCGATGCGCGCACGCTGGTCGCGCGCGACCCGTTCGACGCGGTGATCTGTCTGTGTCAAGGCGCATTCGGGATGATGACCGCCGACGGCGACGACGCGGCGGTGATTGCCGCCATGGCTGCGGCGCTGCGGCCGGGAGGAAGGCTGGCGTTGAGCGCCTTCAACGCCTATTTCGCCGTCAAATACCACGTCGATGCCGACTTCGACGCGTCGAGCGGAGTCAGTCACGAGCGCACCGAGATCCACGACGAGTCGGGCCACGCGCGGACCGTCGACCTGTGGACCGGGTGCTACACGCCGCGTGAACTGCGCCTGCTGCTCGGGACACATGGCTTCGCTGTCGATTCGATCAGCAGCGTCGAACCGGGCGCCTACGGCAACGCTGCTGCCAGCACCGAATCGCCCGAATTCCTGGTCGTCGCGACGCGGATTGACCGCAACCCAACCTGATCGCTGCTCGGGGAACCGGGCGTGTGCTCGTGGGGCTGCCTTCCGGTACGCTAGGCGGTTGCGATTTCAGGTCGTCCGTACAGTCTTCCGCACAGTCGTCAACCCATTCACCATCTCAAGATCCGTATCCGAAACGAGCAATTCCTTGTCCGACACAGCTACCACCCCCGCCGCCGAAGAAATCGAGCCCAATCCCGAAGCCCTGCCCGCAACTGCAGCGGTGGATTCTGGCTTCGGCACCTTCGACGACGAGGGGAACTACACCCCGCGTGAGATCACCTCCGACGACCTCGGCATGTCGTTCGCCGACGCCATCGACGGCACCATGGTCGAGATCAAAGACGGCATGGTCGTCAACGGCACGGTCGTCAAGATCGACAAAGACGAAGTGCTGGTCGACATCGGCTACAAGAGCGAAGGTGTCATTCCCAGCCGTGAGCTGAGCATCCGCAACGACATCGACCCGTCCGAGGTCGTGTCGATGGGCGAAGTCATCGAGGCCCTCGTCCTCACGATGGAAGACAAGGAAGGTCGCCTCCTCCTGTCGAAGAAGCGGGCGCAGTACGAGCGTGCCTGGGGCGACATCGAGGCGAAGAAGGAAGCCGACGAAGTCGTTTCCGGCCCGGTCATCGAAGTCGTCAAGGGCGGGCTCATCGTCGACATCGGGCTGCGTGGCTTCCTGCCCGCATCGCTCGTCGAGCTCCGGCGCGTCCGCGATCTGGCGCCGTACATCGGCACCATGGTCCACGCCAAGATCATCGAACTCGACAAGAACCGCAACAACGTCGTGCTTTCTCGCCGGGCCTACCTGGAGGAGAATCAGAAAGAGACCCGCGACCAGTTCCTCACCAACCTCAAGGTCGGCGAAGTCCGCGAGGGCACCGTGTCCTCGGTCGTGTCGTTCGGTGCGTTCGTCGATCTCGGCGGCATGGACGGACTCATCCACGTGTCCGAGCTCTCCTGGAAGCACGTCGATCACCCGGGCTCGGTCGTCACGGTCGGCGACCCCGTCAAGGTGCAGGTGCTCGACGTCGACTTCAGCCGCGAACGCATCAGCCTTTCGCTGAAGGCCACGCAGCAAGATCCGTGGCAGGAGTTCGCCGAGGGCCACCAGGTCGGCCAGCTCGTCTACGGTCGGGTCACCAAGCTGGTGCAGTTCGGTGCGTTCGTCCAGGTCGGCGACGGCATCGAGGGTCTCGTGCACATCTCGGAGATGTCGGCGCACCACGTCGACAGCCCCGAGCAGGTCGTCACCCCGGGTGAAGAGCTGTGGGTCAAGATCATCGATCTCGACCTGGCCCGTCGTCGCATCAGCCTCTCGATCAAGCAAGCCGCCGAGGGTGGCGAACTCGCCGCCGAATATCGCGAGCACTTCGACGTCGACACCGAGGGCAACTACGTCCAGGGCGAGGCGTCGGCCGAGGCCGAGGCCGCGTGGTCCGAGTATTACGGCGCAGGCGGCGAGGGCGCGGCAGTCGAAGGCGCCGCAGTCGAGGCCGACGAGGCGTCAGCCGACGCTGCGGCTGAGGAGCCGGCAGCCGAAGCGGCAGCCGACGAGCCACAAGCCGACGAGGCGTCAGCCGACGCTGCAGACGACGAGCCCGCAGCCGAGTGATCTGACGGCGCCGACGACCTGGCCGCGGGCCATGTCGTCGGCGCCGTTTGCGCGTCAGGGTTCGGTTGGGTGAGATGGCGGGGTGCCTGGCACCATGTCGTGCATGATCGTCGTCGGCCTCACCGGAGGCATCGGAGCTGGCAAGTCAACGGTGTCGAAGCTGCTCGCCGAGCGGGGTGCGGCGATCGTCGATGCCGACCAGATCGCCCGCGATCTGCAGGCCCCCGGTAGTCCGGTGCTGGAGCGAATGGCCGACCGTTTCGGCGCTTCGATCATCACCGCCGACGGCTCGCTCGACCGAGCCGCGGTCGCGGCGATCGTGTTCAACGACAAGGACGCTTTGGCCGACCTGAACGGCATCGTCCACCCGGCGATGCAAGCGGAAATCCAACGACAAATCGACGCCAATCGCAACACCGACCGTGTCGTGGTGCTCGACTTCCCCTTGCTCGGGGAGAACCCGCGCCGGGGCCTCGCGGCCACGATCGTCGTCGATGTTCCGTATGACCTCGCCGTCGTGCGGGTCGTCGAGCACCGCGGGATGGACGCCGCCGACGCCCGCAACAGGATCAACAGCCAGATCAGCCGCGAGGAACGGTTGCAACGGGCAACTCACGTGATCGACAATTCCGGCGGCTTCGACCAACTCGTGGCCCAGGTCGACCGACTCTGGGATGAGTTGGTCGACCTGCCGCCCACAGTGGCCGACGACATCGGCGCCCCGGAATCCGAGGCCGGAGGTTGATCAGCGGAACTGGTCGAGGTCGGCTGCGATGTCTTCGGGGGTCGTCGTGGGCGGGTACCGCTTGACCACGTTGCCGGCGCCGTCGACCAGGAACTTCTCGAAGTTCCAGGTGATGTCCGCGGTGGCGCCATCGCCCGGTTGCGCTGCCTTGAGCAACTGATAGAGCGGGGCGGCGCCGTCGCCGTTCACCTCGATCTTCGAGAACATCGGGAAGTTCACGTCGAACTTGGAGGTGGCGAACTCGAGGATCTCGGCGTCGGTGCCGGGCTCTTGGTTCGCGAATTGGTTGCACGGGAAGCCGAGCACGACGAGGTCGTCGTTGTCATTGTGAAGCGCACGCAGACCTGCGTACTGAGGCGTGAGGCCTCAAGCGCTGGCGACGTTGACGACCAGAGCGAGGTTGCCCTTGTACTGGTCGAAGCTCACCTGGTCGCCGGTGATCGACGTCATTTCGATGTCATGGAAGTTGGTCATGTCGCCAACGTAGTTGGGGGAGGACCGATTGCCTCGAACCAGTCGCCATGCCCTCAACCTGGCGCCCTCACCCTCGCAGCCGCCGCCCGTCCGGACGCCAGAGCGACTTCAACCCGGAGCGGAGTGGATATCATCTGGCTACCCATGTCCGATGAACACCAACTCTGCCTGGGCAGCCGAACCATCGCTGTCCAGCACCCCCCCAGTCCGGGCTTTCATCGCTGATGTCGATCGCTCTGGGTCTCGTGGGCGTTGTCCTGTTGATCGCCGCCAACGGCTATTTCGTCGCCGCCGAGTTCGCGTACGTCGCCTCGCGTCGAGCGAAGTTCGTCGAGGCTGCCGAAGGCGGTGACCGCAAGTCCAAGCGGGCGATCCAAGTCCACAAACGATTGAGCTTCATGCTTTCCGGGGCGCAACTCGGCATCACGGTCACCTCGCTCGCCCTCGGGTTCATCGCCGAGCCGGTCCTCGCCGGGGCGTTGAAGCCGGTACTCGCCGGAGTCGGGATCGGCGAGTCGGCGCGCGTCGCCATCGCCGTCACGTTCGCATTCGTCTTCGCCACGGTGGCGCAGATGGTGTTCGGAGAGTTGGCGCCCAAGAACCTGGCCATCGCCAAACCCGAGCCCGTCGCTCGGAGCCTTGCCGGATCGACACTCGTGTTCATGAAGGTGGCCAGCCCACTGATCAAGTTGTTCGACGGGTCGGCCAACCGGCTGCTCCGGTTGATCGGGATCGAACCGGTCGAGGAACTCCACGGGTCCGTGTCGGCCGACGAACTCGACTTCATCGTCGACTCGTCTGCCGAGAGTGGGCAACTCACCGCAGCCCAGGCCTCGCTGCTGGCCCGAGCGATCGACTTCGGTGATCTCGAAGCGTCCGATGCCATGGTCTCGTGGAATCGAGTGGTCACCATCGATGCCGACGCCAGCGCAGCCGACCTCCGTGACTTGATGGCGTCGAATCATTCCCGCTTTCCGGTCGTCGACGACGCAGGGAAGGTCATCGGGCTCGTGCACGCCAAGGAACTGCTTGGCGTCGATCGCAGTCATTACGCCGAGACGCCGATTGCCGAGATGATGCACGACGTCCTCGTCGTGCCTGAGGCAGCTGGCCTCAACGTGGTCCTGCGCAACATGCAGACGCGTTCCACCGAA
Organism: Ilumatobacteraceae bacterium; assembly: GCA_963820085.1. Lineage (GTDB taxonomy): Bacteria > Actinomycetota > Acidimicrobiia > Acidimicrobiales > Ilumatobacteraceae > Ilumatobacter_A. The sequence goes on from CAWFYU010000006.1 coordinate 524,832, forward strand.
ATGGCCGTGGTCATCGACGAGTACGGCGCGCCTGCCGGCGTCGTCACGCTCGAAGACCTCGTCGAGGAACTGGTCGGTGAGATCGAGGACGAGTACGACCCGTCCGTCCCCGGCGAATACGTCGAAGTCGAGCCGGGAGTGTGGTCGATTGCCGCGACGTCGCGTCCCGACGAGATCGAGCGGTACACCGGATACACCCTGCCCGACGGCGAATACGACACCGTTGCCGGCCTCATGCTCGACCGGCTCGAACGGATCGGCGAAGTCGGCGACGCCGTGGTCGTCGACGGGATCCGCATCGAAGTCCTCGACGTCGAGGAGTTCGCAATCACCCAGGTGCTGCTCCAGCTCGACCCCGAATCGGGCATCGTTGCCGACGACGATGACGGCGACGGCGTCTCCGATCGAGTCCTGGCACCGCGGTCCGAGGCAACCGAGGTGACCGAGGTGACCGAGTGATCGCCGCCGACGCCGCCGATCTCGCCGAGGCTGGCTTCAGCGTGCAGTGGGGAGCGCTCGCGCTCGCCATCGTGCTGCTCGCGTTCAACGGGTTCTTCGTCGCCGCCGAGTTCGCGCTGCTTGCCGCGCGGCGGTCGCGGATCGAGCAACTCGCGGCCGACGGCAACAAGCGGGCCGTCTCGGCGCTGGCCGGGATCCGCGAGCTCACGCTGATGCTCGCCGGTGCCCAACTCGGCATCACGATCTGTTCGCTGGGTCTCGGTGCCGTCGCCGAGCCGGCGATCGCCCATGTCATCGAAGGGGCACTCGATCAGTGGGTCGATTTGTCCGACACCACGTTGCACGTCATCGGGTTCACGCTGGGTTTGTCGCTCGTGGTCTTCCTCCACATGGTGGTCGGCGAGATGGCTCCGAAGTCGTGGGCGATTTCTGACCCTGAGCGGTCGTCGCTGCTGCTGGCTCGTCCGTTCCGCGCCATCGTCCGGATTTTCCAGCCGATCATCTGGATGCTGAATGCGTTGGCCAATGTCGTGGTCCGGCTCGTCGGCGTCGAGCCGCAGGACGAACGCGCGATGGCCCACTCGCCAGGCGACCTCATTTTGCTCCTCGACGAGTCGGCAGGGCACGGATCGCTCGCCGCCGAAGACCATCAACTCCTGACCCGCTCGCTCGAGTTGTCGGGTCTCACCGCCGCCGATGCGATGACGGTGCGGCGCGACATCATCACGATGCCCGGCGACGCCACGGCCGCCGAAGTTGCCGCCGTCGCGCATCGCACGGGTCGGACCCGCATCGTCATTCACGAGAACGACCTCGACCACTGCCTGGGCTTCATTCACGCCAAGGATCTGCTGCGGCTCGAGAACGGGGCCTGGTCGACCACGCTCGCCCGGTCGATGGTGCGGCCGCTGATGGTCACCCCCGAACATCACCGCCTCGAAGATCTGCTCGTCGAGATGCGCAGCGAGCGCAAACACATTTCGGTCGCGGTCGACGAACACGGCACGGTCGTGGGGCTCGTCACGTTGGAAGACGTGTTCGAGGAACTGATCGGCGACTTCGACGACGAATCCGACGACCGGTTGGGCGACTGCGCCCGACACGCCGACGGCAGTTGGCACGTGAACGGCACGCTCCGGCCCGACGAGTTCGAGGAATGCACCGGCGTGGCCCTGCCCGACGGCGAATGGCAGACCGTTGCCGGATACGTCATCGCCGCGCTCGATGAGATTCCGAGCGCCGGTGACAGTGTGCGGACCGGGCTCGGAGAATTCACGGTGATCGAGATGGACGGCTACGCCATTGCCACGCTGCGGGTCAGACTCTGGCGCCCTGAGTCTGGACGAACGAGTGTTCGTCCGCGTGTGGATAGACTGATGCGAGTGACCGAAACGATCGATACCGGTGGCGCCGTGATCACACCTGATGCAGCGGTGCCCGACCACTCGCCCGAGCAGGCGTTGATTGCGTCCGCCAGCGCCTTCAGTAACTACGACACCGGCAACGAAAACCGGTTTCAGGTCGTCTCCGACTGGCAGCCGGCAGGCGCGCAGCCGGCGGCGATCTCGGCGTTGTCGGCAGGCCTCGACGCCGGCGAACGGTTCCAGACCCTGCTCGGCATCACGGGTTCGGGCAAGTCGGCCACGATTGCCTGGACGATCGAGCAGACGCAGCGGCCGACGCTGATCCTCGCCCCGAACAAGAGCCTCGCCGCGCAGCTCGCGCAAGAGATGCGCGAGTTCTTCCCGCACAATCGCGTCGAGTACTTCGTCAGCTACTACGACTACTACCAGCCCGAGGCGTACATCCCGAGCAGCGACACCTTCATCGAGAAGGACTCCTCGATCAATGACGACATCGAGCGGTTGCGTCACTCGACCACGGCGGCATTGCTGACCCGCAAAGACGTCATCGTGGTCGCCTCGGTGTCGTGCATCTACGGCATGGGGAACCCCGAGGAGTACAAGGGCAACCTGCTCGACCTCACCGTCGGCGTCGACTACGACATGCGCAACATCTTGCGTCGTCTCGTCGACATGCAGTACGACCGCAACGATATGACCCTCGGGCGCGGCAACTTCCGTGTGCGCGGCGACACGATCGAAGTCCATCCGGCGTACGAGGAAAATGTGTTACGGATCGAGATGTTCGGCGACACGGTCGATCGCATCACCATGATCGACCCGCTCACCGGCGAGAACCTCCGCGAGCTGGAACGGGCGCACGTCTTCCCGGCAACGCACTACGTCACCGGCAACGAACGGATGACGCGGGCGATGGGCCAGATCGAACACGAACTCCAAGTCCGCCTGAAAGAGTTCGAAGAGCAGGACAAGCTGCTCGAGGCGCAGCGGCTGCGGATGCGCACGTCGTACGACCTCGAGATGATGAGCGAGCTTGGTTACTGCAACGGCATCGAGAACTACTCGATGCACATCGACGGTCGCGAGTACGGCGAACCACCGTTCACGCTGCTCGACTACTTCCCCGACGACTACCTGCTCGTCGTCGACGAGAGCCATGTGGCCGTGCCGCAACTCCACGGCCAGTTCGCTGGCGACCGCAGCCGCAAGGACATGCTGATCGAGCACGGCTTCCGCCTGCCATCAGCGCGTGACAACCGGCCGCTCACGTTCGAAGAAGTACTCGAACGGGTCAATCAGTGCATCTTTCTTTCGGCCACGCCGAGCGACTACGAGATGCGGGTGTCGAGCAGAGTGGTCGAGCAGATCATCCGTCCGACGGGCCTCGTCGATCCCGAGGTGGTCATCAAGCCCACCAAGGGTCAGATCGACGACCTGATGGAACTCGTACAGGGTCGGGTTGCCCGCGACGAGCGGGTGCTGGTCACCACCCTGACCAAGAAGATGGCCGAAGACCTCACCGACTACCTGCTCGAACAGGGCATGAAGGTGCGCTATCTGCACAGCAACATCGACACGATCCAACGGATCGAGATCATTCGTGCGCTCCGCCTCGGCGAGTTCGACGTGCTGGTCGGCATCAACCTGTTGCGCGAGGGCCTCGACCTGCCGGAGGTGTCGTTGATCTGCATTCTCGATGCCGACAAGGAAGGCTTTCTTCGGTCGGAGACCTCGCTGATCCAGATGATGGGTCGGGCGGCGCGCAACGTCTCGGGCGAAGTGGTGATGTATGCCGACCGAGTCACCGATTCGATGACCCGCGCGATCGACGAGACCCAGCGGCGACGCAAGGTGCAGCTCGCCTACAACGCAGAACACGGCATCGACCCGACCACGATCCGCAAGGCGGTCGGCGACATCTTGTCGATGCTTCGGCCCGATTCACGTACCCCGGTGCCGGGCATGGACAAGCGGCGCCAGCGCGAGCGCGACAAGGTCAACCAAGAACTCAAGAACCTTCCGCAGCAGGAACTGCAGCGGCTCATCCAAACCCTCGAAGCCGAGATGCACGAAGCGTCGGCCGAGCTGAAGTTCGAGTACGCCGCCAAGCTGCGCGACGAGATCCGCGAACTCAGCCGCGAACTCACCGACGCCGGCTGAGGCGGTCGTCTGCTGGTGCGGCGCGGTGAGGCCCGGCGCGGTGGGCCGCCACGCCTACGCTCGCGGTGATGCGCGAGATCCACACCCTGGAGGAGTTCGATGCGGCGGTGGAGGCCACGGGCTCGCTCGATGGCGTCGTCGTCCAGGGCATCGATCTTTCGGCAAGGTCAGACGTCATCGAGTCCTTGTCGTGCGCCGGTGCCACCTTTCTTGGAACGCGGTTGAGTGCTGCGTCGCTCGACCACGTCTTGGGTTCCGGTGCGGTGGTCTTCCCTCGCTTGCCCGACCTGCCCTTCGACACGTATCGGTCCCGGTTGTATGCCCAGGGTGACCTGCTCGCCGGCTGGGCGCCGGGCGATGACGGTTCGTTCGATCGCGATGCGCTCGACTCGACGATCTATCGCTGGACCGCCCGACATCGGCGAGGAACCAATGTGCCGGTGCTCGACGCACTGGCGACGCGACTCCACGATCACGCGATCGACGATGCCCTCACCGAACACCTCGACGGGTGTCCGGACGTGGTGGCCGTGATGGGCGGGCACTCGATGCTGCGGAGCGATCCCGGGTACCGAACCGTCGTGGAACTCGGCCGAGCGATGGCCCGCGAGGGGTGGCACGTCGCAACCGGAGGTGGGCCCGGGGCAATGGAGGCCGCCAACCTCGGGGCGTGGCTCGCGCCGTACGGCGACGACGCGATCGACGACGCAATCCGGCTCCTCGCACAAGAGACCGACTTCCATCGCGCCGACGCCTACCTTCGCGCCGGTCTCGCCGTGCTGCAGGCGTTCCCGAGTGGCGGGGCGAGCTTGGCGGTGCCCACCTGGTTCTACGGGCACGAACCCACCAACCAGTTCGCCACCGACATCGCCAAGTACTTCGCCAATTCGATTCGGGAGGACGGCCTGCTGGCAATCGCGACCGCGCGGTGTCGTCTTCTCGCCCGGCGCCGCCGGCACGGTGCAGGAAGTGTTCCAGGACGCAACGCAGAACCACTACGACGTGTTCGGTGTCGTCAGTCCGATGGTCTTTCTCGACACGCACTTCTGGACCGAGCAACTCCCGGCCGAACCGTTGCTGCGTCGGCTCGCCGGCGACCGTGCCTACGGCCAGATGATCGGTACTGCCGACACTGCGGCCGATGCGATGCAGTTCCTCGTCGATCATCCGCCCCGCCGTTCGACATGACTGACATCACCTCTGGTGTCGGACACCAGAGGTGATGTCAGTCGAACGCTCGACAGAACTGTTGGGCCAGGGACGGTTCGTTGCTCTCGCGATCAGCGATCAGGAAGGGGCGATCGCTGCGCTCGATCATCGCCGCGAGCACAAGCAACCCGGCCCCGGCGCCGGCGATCCAGATCCACGTCGGTGCTGCGGCCAGTCGGGGACCGACCGACACCAGCACTGAGGCTCCGATCGTCGCCGTACCGAGCACGAGCGGGGCGCCGAGCCGCCGCCAACCGCCGACCGCGACCGCGACCACACCGACGGCGAGGCCACCGAGCGTGGCCCAGGTGCCGTCGCCGTCGAACTGGGCGTCGAGCAGCCACGCCGCGGCCATTCCGAGGCCGGGGCTGTAGGCGAGCCAGGACGACACCCGTGGTCCGGTGGGCTGTACTCGACGCAGTAGTGCGCCGGCGGCGACCAAGAGCAGCGCCACGGTGCCAAGAGCGAGGTCGCTGCCGTCGGCGCCGTATGGCTCCAGCCACGAGATCACGAGGTCGTTCGATCCCGTGGTCCACCACAGGCTGACGGCGGAGGCTGCGGACACGAAGGTACTGATCGCGGCGAGCCTGCGTTGGCGGCGGACCATCGCATACATCGTGCACTGTGCGGCGACCATGGCGATGACCAGCGACTGGACCTGGGCGGCGGCGTCGAGGGATGCCAAGAGACCGAGTCCTGCCGTGCAGACGGCGATGGTGTCGACCGGACCGAGGTCGGACCGCAGGAACGCGACGCCGGTCGCGGCAGTGGCCACCGCAACGAGGCACAGTGCGGCGAGGCCTGCCGGGAGATCTCCCACCGCCATGGAAGCGCCCAGCGCAACGACGGCGAGGGCGCCGGCGCTGTGCAGCCACGCCGGATGCCGGAACCGGCCCACCACCGCTGTCAGCGACGCGATGGCCCACAGCATCCCGACGTCGTCCCAACCGAAGAGTGTGGTTCCGGCGGTGAGCGTTGTGGCGATCAGCGCAAGACAGGCGGCGGCGAAGAGGATGCCGGCGCGGTGGACTCGACAATGAGTGGTCGTGGCTGTCGTGGCTGTCGTGGCTGTCGTGGCTGTCGTGGCAAACAAGGCCAGCGCGGTCAGAGCGGTCGGAAGCATCCACAACGCGTCGGACCCGGCCCCTGATAGTTGGTCCGCAGCACGAGCGGCACAGATCACAAGTGGGCTCACTGCGGCACCGACGGCGAGGGGGATCACGACGATGGGCGTCGCCGACCCAGCGGCTCGCTGCCACACGGTGTGACGGGCGGTCGCGACGGTCGCAACGAGTGCGAGCACGAGCACGGCAGGAATCGACCACCACACGGGGGTGGGTGAGTCGAGTCGGACCAGGCCGACGACGGCACCGATGGCGAGAGCGGCCGCGGCAAGTGCGACCAAGGCCAGGCTGCCGCGCCGATGGGCGGTGATGGCGATGACGCCTGCGCCGAGACACGAGGCCACCGGAGCGCTCCAGTCGAGCGACGAGCCGATCGCCCCGAGCCGTTCGAGCGTGCCGGGGCCGACGCCGGCATGAGCGAGGACAACGAGGAACGGTACGGCGCTCGACAGTGCCGCGAGAACGATGCTTCGTTTCTCGGCGCCGACGGCGAACGCGACCATCGCCGCGATCGACCCGAGCACGGCGACCGGGATCGAGGTCAGGGCAGCGAGCCCGGCAATCGCCAGTCCGGTGGCGACAAGAGTTGCCGCGTGCAGCGTCGGTACCGACCATCGTCGCGACTGCACTTCGGTCGCGATCAGGGCCAGTAGGCCGCCGATGAGAACGCAGACCGGCCACGATTGTTCGAGTGTCGCTGCGGCGGCGATGCCGACCGGCGCCGTGATCGTCGCGGCCAGCACCGCGAGGGCTGTCGCTGTCGTGGTCAGCCGACGGCGGAGGGTCTCGGCTGCGAAGTACACCGTCAGCAACGACGCAACGAGGCCGGCGAAGCGCACGTCGGCGGTGATCGACTCCCAGCGACCCGCGACGACAACGATCGACGCGAGCAGCAGCAGGGTGGCCCCCGTCGTTGCGAGCCATCCGGCCGCCGACAACTTCACGAGCCGCTCCCGAGGGAACAGGTCGGTCGCCGCCGCTGACGGTGCTGCTGCTGGTGGTGCGTGGTGGTGGTGGTGGTGGTGGTGGTGGATTTGGCGCAGGTGGGGGAAGAACGGGGGAGGGGCTCATGTCTCCATCGTCGTGCGTCGGACGATCCGGGGAAATCCGGGAAAGCCCCCAGTGAGCCGTGGGGATCAACCTCCCCAGCCCGTCCGAAAAATGCAGCAAAGTGTGCGCACTGCGCACACATTCCTCCATTTTTGGGGCTGTTCGGCCGAGATCTGTGCACCGGGTGTGCGTCTGACACCAAGGTGATGATCAGTGTTGTCAGTCGAGGCCGTGTTGAACTGCGTAGCGCACGAGGTCGCTGCGACGGCTCAGGTGCAGCTTGCCCAAGATGTTGCGGACGTGGTTCTCGGCAGTCTTCGGCGAGATGGTCAACTCGACGCCGATTTCCTTGTACGTGTGGCCTCGCGCCACGAGTTGCAGCACGCCCCGTTCGCGCTCGGTCAGCGGGTTCGCGTCGGTGGCCTTTGCCATCCGCCGAAACTCGCCGAGCACCAGGGCCGCCAGCGACGGTGAAAAGACCGGCTCACCGGCTGCTGCGGCGACGAGTGCGCGTTCCACCTCGTCCATCTGCGTCGTCTTCAGTAGATAGCCGGCGGCGCCGGCCGCGACGGCATCGAGCAGATCTCGCTCGGCTTCGCTGACGGTGAGGATGACGATCGGGCAGATCGTGGCGCAGGCCTGAACCACAGCCAGCCCTCCGCCGCGGGGCATGTGCAGGTCGGACACCACGAGGTCAGGTCGTCGGGCGGTGATCACATCGATCGCGCCCTCGGCGTCGTCGGCCTCGCCGACGACCTCGAAACGGTCGCTCAGTTCGCTGCGGATGCCGGCCCGCACGATCGCGTGGTCGTCGGCCAACACGACTCGAATCGGCGTGATCATCGCCGACTCGCGTCGGTCCATAATCTGATCTCGGTGCCGCCGCCGATCACGCTGATCACCTCGGACGCGCCCCCGACGTCGAGCATGCGTTGGTGAATCGAGCCGTCGAGCCCTGCGCCTCGATCAGCCGATGTGACATCGAAGCCTGTGCCGTCGTCGCGCACCGAGGCGAAAACCTGTCCCGACTCGTCGGTTTCGGCGAAGACCACGATTTTCGAAGCCGGAGCGTGTTTGATCGCGTTGGTCACGGCCTCGCCGATCGCACCGGCAAGGCCCTGTTGGGCTGCCGCCGTGGCGCGGCATCCGTCATCGAGCACGTTGATCGTCACCTCGACATCATGGTGCGCGGTGGCCCGCTCGACAGTGGATCTGATCCGCGATTCCAGCGTGTGGCGGGTGCGGCTGGCTGCTCCGAAGAGGAACCGGCGGACATCTCGATCTGCCGAGCGTGCTGCTTCGGCCAGATCGGGGTCGGTGGCGGCGGTTCGCTGCTCGACGAGAGCCAGCGTTTGCAGCACCGTGTCGTGCATGACTCGGGCCACTTCGTCCTTCGCCTTGCGATCGGCGATTTCACCTTCGACCCGTCGGAGCAGCGCCGCCAGCCACCCGAAGAGGCCTCCTGCGGCGGCGAAGAAGATCGACGTCGCGATGATCGAGAAGGTGTTTTGGGCCGACCATCCCGTGAAGCCGTTCAGCTCGGCCGCCCACCACTCGGCCGGCCCGACGAGTGCTCCGACGCCCGCGGCGGCCCACGGGCCGAACGTGAGACCGAGTGTGGCCATGGCGATCAGGGGATACTGCGTGGCGAGACTCTGTGAGGTCTCGAAGACATGGCCCGGGTCGAACACCCAACCGTCGATGACACTGAGCGCCAGAGCGAGGATGCCCTCAGCGAGTGCAAAGGTCGATCGCATCAAGCGTTCAGGGGAGCGTCGAAGACCGACGGTGCTGATGATGCACATCGCAAGGACTGCGGCCACGCAGCACCAGGCGACGGTCGAGTGTCGGAACGCGGTGCCCGATCCCGACGGATCTCCCAGCAGAGGATTGTCGACATCGCGTGTCGCGGCGACGGCGACGATGCCGGCCATCCACAGCCACGTGAGCCAGCGCGCCGCAGCGAGCGCGCGCAGCATCGTGATGCCAGCCGGAAAGAGTCGATCCGGCAGCGTGGCACTCACGGGCTCCAGACTGTCAGGTCGGTTGGCCTGGCACGTGCGATCGCGACGATCCGCCCCGCCGACCGGGTAGCAGATCACCTCTGGAGTCTGACACCAGAGGTGATCTGAACACACGTTCGCCTGTACAATCGGACGCTCATGGCTGCCCGTACCTCCGCCTCCGCCAAGAAACCAGCTGCCAAGAAGGCAGCCGTGAAGAAGTCGGTCGTCAAGAAGCCGGCTGAGACGAAGCCGCCGCGGCGAGCACCGGTGCCTGCTCAGACGCACGCGACTCAGTACGCCGAACCGAAGATCATCGTGCGTGGCGCCCGCGAGCACAACCTCAAGAACGTCAGCGTCGAGATGCCGCGCAACAAGCTCGTCGTCTTCACCGGCCTCTCGGGCTCGGGCAAGTCGAGTCTTGCCTTTGACACGATCTACGCCGAGGGCCAACGGCGCTACGTCGAGTCGTTGAGCGCCTATGCCCGTCAGTTCTTGGGGCAGATGGATCCGCCCGACGTCGACTCGATCGAAGGACTGTCGCCGGCCATCTCGATCGACCAGAAGTCGGGGTCGCGTAACCCGCGTTCCACGGTCGGCACGATCACCGAGGTGTACAACGCGCTCCGTCTCCTCTATGCCCGAATCGGAGTCCAGCACTGCCCGAACGACGGCACACGGCTGCAGCGCCAGACGCCGCAGCAAATCGTCGATCGCATCATGGCGATGGAAGATGGGCTGCGGTTCCAAGTGCTGGCACCCGTGGTCCGGGGCCGCAAGGGTGAGTACGACACACTGCTCGAAGACCTGTCCGGGCAGGGCTACGTGCGGGCCCGCATCGACGGTGAAACCCTCGACATCGACGAATTTCTCAAGCGCGACGAACGTCTCGCCAAATACGAGAACCACAAGATCGAAATCGTCGTCGACCGGCTCGTGCTGAAAGAAGGGATCGAGCGACGCCTCACCGAGTCCCTCGAACAGGCCTTGAATCTCGCCGAGGGTGTCGCCGAGATCGAGATCGTGCCCCGGGCCAAGGCCGGTGGCCAGGCAGACGAACCCGAGATCATCACCTTCAGCCAGCACCTCGCGTGCAGTGTCTGCGGCACGTCGTACGACGAGCCCGCCGACCGCAACTTCTCGTTCAACTCGCCGTACGGCGCCTGTGCCACCTGCGACGGGCTGGGCACCACCTACGAAGTCGACCCCGAGTTGGTCATTCCCGACCCCGAGGCGTCGTTGGCCGACGGCGCGATCGCTCCGTGGCGCAGCGCCCACACCCAGTACTTCACCCGCATGCTCGAGTCGGTCGCCAACGTCAACGACATCGACCTCAACGCGCCGTGGGAGCAGCTCACCGCGAAGCAGCAGAAGCTGATCTTGCACGGTGTCAAAGGCAAGATGACCGTCAAGTACCAGAATCGCTACGGCCGGTCGCGGTCGTACTCGACCGAGTACGAAGGCGTCATCCCCTGGATCCGGCGGCGGCACGAAGGCAGCGACAGCGAGTGGGCGCGTGAGCAGTACGAGGGGTACATGCGTCTCGTCGCCTGTTCGGCCTGTGGCGGCGCTCGCCTGAAGCCGGCCTCGTTGGCGGTCACGATCAACGACAAGAACATCTCCGAAGTCAGTGACATGTCGATCGAGGATTCGGCGAAGTTCCTCGGTGCACTCGTGTTGAGTGATCGCGACAGTCTGATTGCCGAGCGGGTGATGAAGCAGATCAACGAGCGACTCGGCTTCCTGCTCGATGTGGGGCTCGACTATCTGACGCTGTCGCGTCCGGCGGGTACGCTGGCCGGCGGCGAGGCGCAGCGCATCCGCCTCGCCTCGCAAATCGGTTCGGGCCTGGTCGGCACGCTCTATGTGCTCGACGAGCCGTCGATCGGGCTGCACCAGCGCGACAATCGCCGCCTCATCGACACGCTCATCCGGCTGCGTGATCTCGGCAACACCGTCATCGTCGTCGAGCACGACGAAGACACGATCAACGAAGCCGACTGGATCATCGACATCGGCCCGGGTGCCGGCGAGCACGGTGGCGAAGTCGTCTACGCGGGCCCGGTCAGTGGCATCGGCGCAGCGACGAACTCGATCACGGGGCAGTACCTCACCGGCAAGAAGAAGATTCCGGTGCCGCAGGCGCGGCGCCCGCGCGGGCTGGCCGAGGTCGAGATCTTCGGGGCGCGTGAACACAACCTGGCCAACATCGACGTCAAGATCCCGCTCGGCAACTTCGTCGCCGTCACCGGTGTCTCCGGTTCGGGAAAGTCGTCGCTGGTGCGCGACATCCTGCTGCCCATCCTGATGGGCAAGATCTACAAGTCGAAGTTGCCGGCTGGTAAGCACCGCAAGGTCACCGGCATCGAGCACCTCGACAAGGTCATCGACATGGACCAGTCGCCGATCGGTCGCACCCCGCGGTCGAATCCGGCCACCTACACGGGAGTGTTCGACAAGATCCGCAAGCTGTTCGCCCAGACCAACGAGGCGAAGGTGCGGGGCTATCAGCCCGGCCGATTCAGCTTCAACGTCAAGGGCGGTCGCTGCGAAGCCTGTTCAGGTGACGGCACGATCAAAATCGAGATGAACTTTCTGCCCGACGTGTACGTCCCCTGCGAGGTGTGCCACGGCGCTCGATTCAATCGCGACACACTCGACATCGAGTTCAAGGGCAAGAACATCGCCGACGTGCTCGACATGCCGATTGCCGAAGCCGTCGGTTTCTTCGCCAATCAGCCCGGCATTGGCCGTTACATGGAAACGTTGATGGACGTCGGGCTCGGGTACGTACGACTCGGCCAGTCGGCACCCACGCTGTCGGGCGGCGAGGCCCAGCGCGTCAAGTTGGCCGCCGAACTGGCCAAGCGCTCGACGGGGCACACGATCTACCTGCTCGACGAGCCGACCACCGGCTTGCACTTCGAAGATGTCGGACGGTTGCTCACGGTGCTGCAGCGGCTGGTCGACCAGGGCAACACCGTGCTGGTCATCGAGCACAACCTCGATGTGATCAAGACCGCCGACTGGATCATCGATCTCGGCCCCAACGGCGGCAACGGCGGCGGTCAGATCGTCGGCGAAGGAACGCCTGAGCAGATCGCCGAGATCCCCGCGTCGTTCACGGGCCAGTTCCTCAAGCCCCTGCTCGCGTGACCGGCTCGTTCAGGGCAAGAACGGGCGACGCCGAGTGCGGCCAGTTCAGTGATCGAAGAGCGGCAAGGGTTCCGGTGGTGGGACGGCGGGTTCGCCGGCTCCGAGCACTGCCTGGGCATCGTCGATGATCGCACCGCTCATCAGGCCGGACTCGTCGCTGAGCAGATAGCCACCACCTGCGCCACCTCGGTCGGCTTCAACAGTCGACCGTAGGGTTGCGTTGCTTCCTCCGCCGTGGGCCACCCCGAATGCTGCGTCGGCTTCGGCGATCGTGGCTGCGCACGAGTCAGGGTCAGCGAGCTCGGTGGCCACGAACACTGCTCTGCAGGTGGCGTTCCCCACCCCTCTGGCGTCATGCTCTGACTGGAGATTCGTCAGTCCGGGCACGACACCACGGGGAGACGGTGGGAAGCGGGCTACGTTGCGGGCATGCTCGAGCAACCGGCCGACCCGATGCCTGTGCTGTTCTTCGACCGGCCGTTGCCGGAGGAGTTCCGCGACCTGGTGGACGGCCGGGCCGTGGTCGTCGGTCCAGATCCGTCCGACCTCGCCAAGGCCGACGGGGTGATCGCCGGTATGCACCGTTGGGACGCGGCGGAAATGGCCGGCGGACCCCGGCTCCGGGTGATCTCCCGGAGCGGCGTCGGCTACGACACCGTCGACGTGGCTGCGGCCACGGCTGCGCGCATCACGGTGTGCTACGCGCCGCAGGCGCCGACGGTGAGCACCGCCGAGCACGCCATCGCGCTGATGATGGCCATCACCAAGTCGCTGCCGGCCAGTCACGAACGGGCCCGCGCCGGGTTGGCCGGCGGACCGGCCACCGCGATGGAGCTGGAAGGGCAGGTGCTGGGCCTGCTCGGCTACGGGCGCATCGCCCGTCGCGTGGCCGTGGTGGGCGCAGCGCTGGGAATGCAGGTGATCGCCTACGACCCGTTCGTCACCGATTCCGACGCCGTCGAGTTGGTGAGCGCCGACGACCTGTGGCGACGCAGCCATGTCGTCTCGTTGCACGCTCCTGCAACGGCCGACACGCGGCACGTCGCCAACTCGAGAACCCTTGCGCTGATGCCACCTGGTGGCTACCTCGTGAACTGCGCCCGCGGCGGGTTGGTGGATCACGATGCGTTGCTCGCTGCGTTGGATTCTGGTCACCTGGCCGGAGCGGGCCTCGATGTCACCGAACCCGAGCCGTTGTCGCCCGGTCACCCGCTGCTGGACCACCCGAGGGTGATCATCACCCCGCACGTCGCCTCGGGCACGGTGGCCGGTCGACGGCGGCTGTACCAGCACGCGATCGATCACGCCCTGGCCACACTGGCCGGCACGCTCACCAGCGTGGTGCCCGAACAGTGCTAGAACCGACCACATGAACCTTCGCGAGTTGTGGGCCACCGGTGGGCCGACGTTCGGTGCGTGGATGACGGTGCCCTCGTCTGCGGCCGCCGAGACCACGGCACGGGTGGGATTCGACTTCGTCTGCGCCGACAACCAGCACGGCGCGATCGACTACCAGGCCACCGCCGGCATCGTCCAGGGCGTGCTGCTCGGAGGGTCGCGACCCATTGCGCGGGTTCCGTGGAACGAGCCCGGCATCATCGGAAAGGTGCTCGATGCCGGCGTCCAGGGGGTGGTGGTGCCGATGGTCAACTCCGTCGCCGAGGCCGAAGCAGTGGTGCGCGCTTGCCGATACCCACCGCGAGGCGAGCGCAGTCACGGGCCGGTGCTGGCCGGCATGCGCGCCGCTGACTACGCCGCCACCGCCAACGATCAGCTGGCGACGATCCCGATGATCGAGACGGTGACGGCCGTCAACAACATCGACGACATCCTCGCCGTGCCTGGCATCGATGCCATCTACGTCGGACCGGCCGATCTGTCACTGAGCCTCGGCCTGCCGCCCGGCAACAACGACGACCGGACCGAGTTCACCGAGGCGCTGCTCACCATCACCGCTGCCTGCCGACGGCATGGCGTGGTGCCCGGTATCCATGCCACCGGGCCGCTCGCCGCGCGCCGCATCGAGCAAGGCTTCCAGATGATCACCGTTGCCGGCGACCAGCTGTCGATGCGCACCCACATGGCCGGCGAGCTGGCGGCAGCACGGGGTGCGACCAGCTCCGTCGGACCGACGTCCATCTACTGACGTCCCTCAGCGCGCCTACCCGCGCCGGGCGCGGTTCAGCCTGACCACCCTTCGAGGTACGCCTGGCTCTTCCAGGAGATCTTTCCCAGTGCACACCATCAGCTCGGTGCGGTGACGTCTCGGCCCGAAGGCCGAGGCTGGTCAGCGATGTGCGAGGCTCTCGACGTGACGGAGACGGTGCTGAAACCAACGGTCGATCGAGCGGCCCTGCAACGCCGCACACTCACGTCGTTGCGTCTGGCCCAAGTTCCTGGTCAGGCTGCTGTGGCGGGAATGTTTGCGGTGGTCACGTTGCTGGCGAGCGACCTGCTCGGGTCAGATCGGCTGGCGGGAATCGGCAGCGCGTCGTTCACGCTCGGTGCTGCGGTCACCATGGTCCCGCTGGCAGCCTTCATGCGGCGACGCGGCCGCCGGCCGGGGATGGCGGGAGCGCTGCTGATTGGCGCAGCGGGCGCGGCGATCGCGGCGACCGGAGCGCAGCTCCGATTCTTCCCGCTGTTCGTCGTCGGGATGATTCTGTTCGGTGCTGGCCAGGCCTCGACCTTGCAGGGTCGCTACGTCGCGGCCGACCTCGCTGAGCCCGAACATCAGGCCACGGCAATTGCCGCGATCGTCTGGATCGGTGCCCTCGGTGCGGCGTTCGGTCCGTTGCTCACGCCCTTCGAAAAGGCAGTTGCCCGGCGCGTGGGTCTCGACGAACTGGTCGGGCCATTTCTCTTCGCCACGGTGCTGTTCGTGGTGGCTGCCGCCGTGATGTGGGTGCGGCTGCGACCCGACCCCCTCGAGGTGGCCGGCGGGATCGACCCGCACGCCGAGCGCACGCGACCGATCAAGCAGCTGCGCGCATCGGTCGGCGTGATTGCCCAGACTTCGGACGCCAAGTTGGGCCTCGCCGCGATGGCCATTTCGCAGGCGGTGATGGTCGGCGTGATGACCATGACACCGCCTCACATGAAGGACCACGACCACGCTGATCTGTCGGCGTTCGTGATTGCCGTGCACATCGTCGGGATGTACGGGCTCGCTCCCTTCGTCGGCCGAGGAGTCGAACGGATCGGACGTGTTCGTGCGGTGCAGGTCGGCGCAGTCGTGCTCGGTGGAGGCACTCTGGTCACGGTTCTGGCCGGTTACGTCCCAGCGCTCATGTTCATCGGGCTGTTCCTCGTCGGACTCGGCTGGAACATCGGTCTCATTGCCGGATCGACGCTCTTGACGACGTCGGTACCGGCGACGTCGAGAGTCGAGGTCCAAGGAACCTCCGACCTCACGATGAGCCTGTGCGGTGCCTTGGCAGCGTTCGGGTCGGGCTTCGTCAAGCAGTCGTTCGGCTTTCACCTGTTGGCCAATGCGGGCGCCGCGCTCGCGGCCTGCCTGCTCATCTCGGCGTGGCTCGCCGCAGCCCGCGCCCGCAACGTGCAGACGGTGGTTTGAAATCGCCTTCAGCGTCGCTTCTGGATGACGAGGCCGACCGACGTCGTGACGAAACCGGCGAGTTCCAGCTTGAGGTGGAGGTCGTTGCTGTAGGGCGGCACGTCGACGTACTGGTCGAGGTAGTGCGAATCGGGGGCGACGATCAGGTCAGAGACGGTGTGGCCGTCGGCGCGCAGTTCGTCGATGAGGCCCTGCAGGTCCGAGCGTCGAAACAATGACAGGTGTGGACTCTCCAACGTCGTGACGTTCGAGCTCAGGTTGAGTTCGGTCGTGTGGACGGCGATGCCTCCGGGGGCGAGGCACTGCTCGACGCTGTTCTTCACGAAGTCGAGTCCGTGTCGAATCGAGCCGAGATGCTCGAAGCAGCACGCCGACCAGCAGAAATCAAAGTCGGTCAGGTCGGGATCGATGTGGTTCATGTCGACGGGGCGATAGGACACGAGGCGACGGAACTCGTCCTCGTTGCAGATGCCGGGGTTGGGGAGGTCCTCGACCGAGAGCGAGTGCTGCTCGGTCTCGGTCCAGCCGACGCCTTCGTTGATCTCGGCGGGGGCATCGGACGCGACGATGTGGCTGCCGATGTTGGCGAAGGCCGCAGGCAACGTTTCGAGGCCGACGCCGAACCCAAGCCCTCGCGAATTCGGAGTCACCACGCCGCGATCGAGGAGGTGGTGAAGGATGTAGCCAAACTCCCATTGCTTGCGGTGGAAGCTCGGCGTGAGGTTGATCATCGCGACCAGCTCGGCGAAGCGAGGGTGCCGCATGTCGGCGGCCGAGCACGTGGCGAACTGCATGAACGGTTCGCCGGCGTCGAGGGTCACGTTGTCGATCGGTGGGACGAAGATGCGCTTCGAGGTGACGTCGGTCGGAACGGGGACCGGCACCTCTGGAACGGCCGGGGGCGGTGCGGGCGGTTCCGGCACACTGGTTGCGTCGAACACGACCCTGGCTTGATGTGCGGCGCGGGCATCGAGACGATCGAGGATCGGCGCGAGCAATCGGCGACCGGCAGACGTCAGGCTCATGTGATGCTCCCCAGCAGTGATGGCATTGGGCCGGGAGCGTAGCCGTCAGGAGTTCCGCAGCCGTTTACTCAGTTCGTTGAGCCGCTTCTTCTCGGCGGCGCTCAGGGAGTCCATCCCGCTGGCGCCGATCTTGTCGAGCAAGCTGTCGAGTTCGACTTGGTCGGCCACGGATGGCCCGACCGGAGGGGCGGTCGGCGCAGGGGCGTTCTTCCACGGTCCCTTCACGACGGTGGACCCGTCCGGGGACTTCGAGCGCTGCTGCTTCGGCGCGCGCCGCTTGGCCGACGTGCGCTTCCCGGTGCCGACTGCGGACAGGTCGACGTGGGGGATCGGCCAACCGGTGGCCATGCCGAGGGAGCGACCGGCGACGAGCGAGAACCCGACGCCGACGAGGAGGAGGACCACCTGTCCGGAGTTTCCGGCACCGTTGAGCTGGAGGAAGTCGAGCAGCGTGAAGACCGCCGCAACCGCCCAGAGCGGAACCACGTCGAACCACTTGACCCCGGGGTACGTCGCCGCGTAGATCCAGATGCCGCAGAGAAAGAGCCGGCTCAGACCGAATGCATAGCCTCCGGTTTCCAGGCTGGAGCTGAGCAACGGGAGCAGGGCCGAGATGGCGGCCGGCACGATCGACACGGCGAGCACCCAGGCCAAAAAGCGGTTGCGACCGAACAGCGCCTCGAGTTGTTGGCCGAAGATCCAGAAGAAGATGATGCCGAGCAACGGGAAGAAGTCGGGAGGCGTTGCGAAGGTCCAGGTGAGCAGACGCCACACACCGAGGTTGCGAATTTCGAAGCTGTCGAACGGGAGATGGGTAGTGAACTCGAACGCTCCGACGAAGCCGTAGTAGAGCATCGTCAGCAGCGCAAGGCCGCACAGGATGTCGGTCGTGGTGAGGTCGTAGTTCCCGGCGCGGAACCAACCGTCATTCGGGCGGCGGCGGAACATCGCTTGGAAGTAGTCGGACATCGGCGCCCACGGTAGCTGGCGATCGTGAACGTGCCCCGGCATCGGCTTCGGCGACCGCACGAGCACGTCGAGCCCGTCGAGGGGGCACACTGGTGCCGTGATCAAGCGTCCACCGGCGGGAACGATTCCGGAAGCACCGGGCTCGTACCAGTTCAAGGACGCGGCCGGCCGCGTGATTTACGTCGGCAAGGCGTCGAACCTGCGCCAGCGATTGTCCAACTACTTCCAGAATCCGCGCAACATGCACGCGCGCACGGCGCAGATGGTGCGCACCGCCGAGTCGGTCGAGTGGACGATCGTGGCCAACGAAGTCGAAGCGTTGATGTTGGAGTACAGCCTCATCAAGCAGCACGATCCGCGCTTCAACGTGCGGTTGCGTGACGACAAGAGCTACCCGTTCCTGGCAGTGACCATCGACGAGCAGTGGCCCCGCGCCCAGGTGATGCGTGGCCACAAGCGCAAGGGGACGCGGTACTTCGGGCCGTACGCGCATGCCTACGCGATCCGCGACACCCTCGACCTGTTGCTGCGCAGCTTCCCCGTCCGTACCTGCACTCAGGGAAAGTTCGACGAGCATCAACGGCTCGGCCGCCCGTGCCTTCTGTTCCACATCGAGAAGTGCTCGGGGCCGTGCGTGGGCGACATCGAGGAGATGCCGTATCGGCAACTCGTCACCGAGCTGTGTCAGTTTCTCGATGGCGACACCGACGCAATCGTCAACCGGCTCGAAGGCGACATGCTGCGCGCCGCGTCCGGCCTCGAGTTCGAGCAGGCGGCGCGTTCCGCGATCGCCTGGAGGCCGTTCGCAAGGCCATCTCCAAGCAGCAGATGGTCGCCGACAAGAACGAAGACCTCGACGTGATCGGCATCGCCGACGACGAACTCGAAGCGTCGGTGCAGGTCTTCTACATTCGTAAGGGGCGCGTGGTCGGCCGCAAGGGCTTCGTGCTCGACAAAGTCGAAGATCTCACACCGGGCGGGCTGATCGACCGGATCCTGGAGAACCTGTACGGCGAGGAACCCATTCTCGGTGTCCCGAAGCAGGTGCTCGTGCCGTTCGAGGCCGATGACCGTCACGTGTACGAAGAGTGGCTGGAGTTGGCCCGCGGGTCGAAAGTGCAGATCCGGGTGCCGCAGCGCGGCGACAAGGTCACGTTGCTCGACACGGTGACGCGGAATGCGAAAGAGGAGTTCACCCGTCACCGCATGAAGCGGGCGAGCGATCACAACTCGCGGAGCCGCGCGCTCACCGAGTTGCAGGACGCCCTCGAACTTCCCGAGGCGCCGTTGCGCATCGAGTGCTTCGACATGGCCCACATCCAGGGGACGAACTACGTCGGCTCGATGGTGGTCATGGAAGACGGGTTGCCGAACAAGCGCGAATACCGCCGGTTCAAGGTGAACGAGGTCGGTGGCGCCGTCGGTGGCCAGAGCGATGATTACGCCGCGATGGCCGAGGTGGTGCGCCGACGTCTCCAGGCGTATCTCGACGAGCGCGATCGACCGGTCAGTGAGCGGACCGGCCCCGATGGTGACGGCGTCGAGGGTGGCAAGGAACGCAAGCCGGGCAAGTTCGCCTATCCGCCGCAACTCTTGCTCGTCGACGGCGGCAAGGGGCAGGTCAGCGCCACGTATCAGGTCGTCAAGGAGTTGGGCCTCGCCGACGAGATCCCGGTGGCCGGGCTGGCGAAACGTTTCGAGGAGATCTACGTCCCGGGCCGATCCGAGCCAGTCGAGTTGCGACGGGGGAGCGAGGCGCTGTTCATGTTGCAACGCATCCGTGACGAGGCGCACCGATTCGCCAACACCTTCCACGGCGAGCGTCGCAGCAAGTCGATGACCGTGAGCGTGCTCGATGACATCGCCGGAATGGGCGAGGTGCGCAAGAAGAAGCTGCTCCAAGCAATGGGCGGCATCTCGGCCGTGAAGAAGGCGTCGCTCGATGACCTCCGCGCCCACAGCTTCCTCCCCGACGCCGTCGCCCAGGCCATCCACGAGGCGTTCCACCCGACGCCCCCGAATCCCTCACGTTTGCGTGATGAAAAGGGCTGACATGTTGACCAAATTCGTCACGCAAACGGGGGGAGAGGCGACATGACCGACGAGCGCGAAGAGTTATGGGAGGACCACGCGGACTGGTGGATCGATGGATTCACCGAAGGTGCAGATCCGGAGTACGAAGAGCAGATTCTGCCGATGGCGGGCGCCGAGCTGCGCGGGTCGCGTCACGTGCTCGACATCGGGTGCGGTGACGGGCAGATCTCCCGGTTGGCAGCGGGGCAGGGGAGCGTCGTCACCAGTATCGACCCGACGTGGAACTGCATTCGGGTGGCGGCGCAACGGGCGGGAGGCCCGGCCTTTGCCCGCGCAGGTGCTGCGGCACTGCCGTTCGCCGACGAGTCTTTCGACGCCGTTGTCGCGTGCCTCGTCTTCGAGCACATCGATGAGGTGGACGACGCCATTGCCGAAGTCGCCCGAGTCCTCGAACTCGGTGGCCGATTCTGCTTCTTCCTCAACCACCCGATCTTGCAAACGCCCGACGCCGGATGGATCGACGATCACATGGTCGACCCACCCGAGCAGTACTGGCGCATGGGGCCGTATCTCGTCGAGTCGTCGATGGTCGAGCAGGTCGAGAAGGACGTCTTCATCCGCTTCATCCACCGGCCGATGTCGCGGTACGTGAATGCCCTCGCCGAGAACGGCCTCGTGATCGAGCGCATGGTCGAGCCGTCGCCGCCGCCCGGGTTCCTCGCCCGATCCGAGTCGTACGCCGCCGCCGCGGCCTACCCGCGCCTGCTCTACTTCCGCGTGCGCAAGATGCACTGACTGACGTGCTCGCGATCAGGCGGGCGCGGGTCGATGTGGCTGCGGGCCGCGCACGAGGCGGCCGGGCAGAGCGCCGGTGAACGTGTCGTTCTCGACGGTGACCTCGCCGCGGGCGATGGTGTAGCGGTAGCCGATTCCGTGCTGGACGAATCGGGGTGCACCGGTCGGCAGATCCCACTCCATGCGTGGCGCGTCCACGTTCAACGCAGTGAAGTCGATGACGTTGACATCGGCGCGGTAACCCGGTGCGAGCACGCCGCGGTCGTACATGCCGTAGAACTCGGCGGTCTGCTGGGTTTGCCGATGCACCACGTACGGCAGCTCCATCCGTTCGCCGCGGGCCCGGTCGCGGGCCCAGAACGACAGCATGAATGTGGGCATCGATCCGTCGCAGATCGCTCCGCAGTGCGCGCCGCCGTCGGCAAGCCCCATGCGCGTCAGCGGGTGCAGGTGCATGGCGCGGAGCGGGTCGAGGGTCTCCTCGCCGTAGTTCATCAGCGGGAAGTAGAGGAGGCCGTTGCCGTCGTCGGAGCAGAGGTGGTCGTAGGCGATCGACGCAGCGGTCGTGCCGTCGCGCTCGGCCCTCGACGCCAGGCTGTCGATCGGGTCGGGTTCGTAGTCGGCGTCGCCGCCGAACGCCCACATCTTGTCCCAACTGCCGAGCACGAATCGGAGGAATTCGGACGCCGCGGGGTGGTGCTCGCCGAGGATCGCCGCCTTCACCTCGGGCTTGCGGAGTTCCGCGAGCCGGGCGGCTCGGTCGAGGTCGGCGAACGCTTCGAAGGTCGGGCGACCGATGAACGGATTGAGCGTGCCATCCCAGCATTGGAGGATGCCGACCGGGCGCCCGGCCACCTGACCGTGGACCGCGAGTCCATCGACGGCTGCTTGCTCGCACAACGTCAAAACCTCCTTCCACAGGTCGGGGAACCGGTCGTTGATGTTGAAGTTGAAGACGACCGGCTGCTTGGTGACGGCGGCGACCTCGCGCAGCCACGGAAACGACGCCGGCACTTCGGGGTGGTGCAACGCGCACTCGAACACACCGTGGCCGGCTGCAGCAATACCTTCGGCGATGCCGATCAATTCGGCGGTGTCGGCCGACGTGCCGGGCACGAGATCGCCGTCGGCTGATTTGTGGAGCGGCGTGCGGGATGTCGAGAACCCGAGGGCCCCGGCGCGTAACGCTTCCTCGGTCAGTTCGGCCATGCGCCCGATGTCGGCTGGTGTTGCCTCGATGCCGTCGGCTGCCCGCTCGCCCATCACGTAGGCGCGCAGTGCGCCGTGGGGGAGTTGCGTGCCGATGTCGGCGACGAACTTGCGACGGTCGAGCGCGTCGAGATACTCGGGGAAGGTTTCCCACTCCCACGTGATCCCATCGGTGAGCGCAGCACCCGGAATGTCTTCGACGCCTTCCATCAGCCGGATCAGCCACTCGCGGCTGTGTTCGTGGGCCGGCGCGAAGCCGACGCCGCAGTTGCCCATGACCACGGTGGTGACGCCGTGCCAGCCGGCCGGGGTGAGATACGGATCCCAGGTGACCTGGGCGTCGTAGTGAGTGTGCATGTCCACCCAGCCCGGCGTGACGATCAGCCCGTGGGCGTCGATCTCGCGAACGCCGTGCGACACGACGGTGCCGGTCGGACCGACGGCAACGATCGAATCGCCGTCGATCGCCACGTCACCGACGTACGGCTCGCCCCCGGTGCCGTCGATGATCGTGCCGCTGCGAATCACGATGTCATGCATCGATGCATCGTTGCAGAAACCGCTCCACGACATCTGGCTGTGACTGGTCCGACGACGAAAGGTGGGCGATGGCCGACGCGTCGGGTCGGTAACGTGCACGGCGATGGCTGAAATCGTGCTGATCTCCGGGTTGTCGGGAGCAGGCCGTTCGGGTGCCGCCGACGTGCTCGAAGACCTGGGCTGGTATGTCGTCGACAATTTGCCCACGGCCTTGATCGAAACGATCGTCGACCTGGCGGCCAAGCCCGGCAGTGAGATCTCGCGCCTTGCGCTCGTCGGTGGTCGCGACCACGAGAACGTGCTCGCGCAGGTCGCCAACCTGCGGGCCGACGGCCACAACGTGCGCGTGCTGTTCCTCGACGCGAGCACCGCCCAACTGGTCAAGCGGTACGACGCGACGCGACGGAGGCACCCGTTGGCGGATCAGGCTCCGGGACTCGTCGAATCGGTCGAACTCGAACGCAAGCGTCTCGACCCCGTCCGCGGTGCGGCCGACCTCGTGATCGACACCACCGACCTCAACGTTCATCAGTTGAAGGACCGTATTCTCACCGCGTTCGACACCGGGACGGAATCGCGTCTGCAGGTCGCCGTCGAGAGCTTCGGGTTCAAGCACGGCCTGCCGCTCGATGCCGACATGGTGATGGACGTTCGCTTCCTGCCCAACCCGCACTGGGACGAATCGCTGCGACCGCTGACCGGGCACGATCCCGACGTCCGTGACTTCGTGCTCGAGACCTCGGCGGGCAGCGATTTCGTCGATCGCTTCGACGATCTGCTCGCGTCGCTGCTCCCCCAATACGAGGCCGAGGGGCGCAGCTATCTCACGGTGGCGATCGGGTGCACCGGCGGACGCCATCGATCGGTGGCAGTGGCCGAGGAACTCGCGGCCCGGTTGCGTACTCGCGGCGTCGCGGTCCGGGCCACGCACCGCGATCTCGCCCACTGACGCGACGTCACCGACTGACGCGGCGGCGCGAGCGCACGGTGGTGCGAACCGAACACCTTCGAACATCGGCAACCCGTAACGTTTCGTCAACCGAACCCGGCGGAGCGAGGCGCTACAGTCGGCCTCCGCGCACGCGATGTGCTGGCCCGCATTCCACGACTCTGAAGGAACCCATCACCATGACAGTTCGCGTCGGCATCAACGGCTTTGGACGTATCGGCCGCAACTTCTTCCGTGCCGCGAAGGCCCAGGGAGCCGACATCGACTTCGTCGCGGTGAACGACCTCGGGTCGCTTGCCCAGATGGCGCACCTCCTCAAGTACGACTCGGTGCTCGGGGTGCTCGCCGACGACGTCAAGGTCGTCAAGGACGGAATCCAGGTCGGCGACGATGTCTTGCGGGTGTTGAGCGAGCGCAACCCCGCCGACCTACCGTGGGGTGAATTGGGCGTCGACGTCGTCGTCGAGTCGACCGGCTTCTTCAATTCGCGTGATGCCGCTGCTGCGCATCTCGATGCGGGAGCGCCGCTCGTGGTCGTGTCGGCGCCCTGTACCGAAGCCGACGCCACGTTCGTGTTCGGCGTCAACCACAAGGACTTCAAGCACAGCCAGCACAAGGTGATCTCGAACGCCAGCTGCACGACCAACTGCATCGTGCCGCTGGTCAAGGTGCTCGACGATGCCTTCGGCGTGATCGAGGGTCTGATGACCACGATCCACGCGTACACCGGCGACCAGTCGCTCGTCGACGGCCCCCACAGCGACCTGCGTCGCGCCCGTGCGGCGGCGATCAACATCATTCCGACCTCGACCGGTGCCGCGCGGGCGACTGCCCTGGTGATGGAATCGATGAAGGGCAAGCTCGACGGTGGCGCCCTGCGCGTGCCCGTGCCGACCGGCTCGCTCACCGACTTCACCGCCAATTTGAAGAAGACCGCCACGGTCGCCGAGATCAATGCCGCGTTCAAGAAGGCCGCCAAGTCGGGCGCCCTCAAGGACGTGCTGAGCTACACCGAGGACCCGATCGTGTCGAGCGACATCGTCACCGATCCGTCGAGTTGCACGTTCGACGCCGGCATGACCATGGTGCAGGGCAACATGGTGAAGGTCAACGGCTGGTACGACAACGAGTGGGGCTACTCGAACCGCCTCGTCGACATGACGGTGTACGCCGGCTCGCGCATCAGCAAATCAGCCAAGCGCTGACCGCGTCGACCCCCATGACTGACATCCCCCGGCTCGAAGACCTCGAGCACCGACTCGGTGACCTGTCGGGCAAACGCATCTTGGTGCGGACCGACTTCAACGTGCCGCTCGACGACGACGGCGCCATCACCGACGACTTTCGGATCCGGGCTGCGCTGCCGACGATCGAGTGGCTCACCGAACGCGGCGCCGACGTCGTGACCGCGAGCCATCTCGGTCGTCCGAAGGGCGCGCCCGACCCGAAGTATGCGATGGATGGCGTGCGCGCTCGGCTTGGCGAACTTGCTCCCGGCGTCGAGTTGCTCGACAACCTGCGCTTCGATCCGGGTGAAACTGCGAATAGCCCCGAGTTCGTCGCGCAACTGATCGACGGCATCGACGGGTATGTGAACGATGCGTTCGGTGCCTCTCATCGCGCGCATGCGTCGATCGTCGGGCCACCGCAGTTCGTGCCGTCGGCAATGGGCCGCCTGCTCGAGCGGGAGGTCGACGTCCTGCTCGGTCTGCGCAACAAGCCGAAGCACCCGTTCGTCGCCGTGCTGGGTGGCGCCAAGATCTCCGACAAACTCGGGGTGGTCGAGGCGCTCCTCGACATCGTCGACGAGATCGTCATCGGCGGCGCGATGTGCTTTTCGTTCTTCGCCGCGCAGGGCAAGCCGATCGGCAACTCGCTCTTCGAGGCCGACCAGGTCGAGAACTGCAAACGTCTGTTGGCCAAGGCGGCCGAGATGGGCAAAGCGATTCATTTGCCCGATGACATCACCGGCGTCGACGCGCAGGGGAACTTCGCCCAGTTCGGTGGTCGGCTCGGCGAGGGCTGCATCGGATACGACATCGGCCCCGGCTCGGCGGCCGCGTTCAGCGATGTGATCATGGACGCTCGGATGGTGTTCTGGAACGGCCCGATGGGGATGTTCGAAGACGAGCGCTTTGCGTCCGGCACGCGGACCGTCGCGCAAGCGATGGCCGACACCAAGGCGTTCACCGTGGTCGGCGGCGGCGACTCGGCTGCTGCGCTCGCCCAGTTCAAACTCGACGACGAGGTCGACCACGTGTCGACCGGGGGTGGGGCCAGTCTCGAATTGCTCGAGAACGGCGACCTGCCCGGACTCGCCGCACTCCGCACCAACTGAACATCACCGCTGGTGTCTGACACCAGAGGTGATGCCGCTGCGACACGACCAGGAAGAACGACATGACTCGCAAGCCCTTGATCTCCGGTAACTGGAAGATGAACCTCAATCACTTCGAGGCGATCCAGACGGTGCAGAAGCTCCACTATCTGCTGCCCAGCGACATCTATGAGCAGGTCGACGTGACCATTCACGCCCCGTTCACCGACATCCGCAGCGTCCAGACGCTGATCGACAGCGAGAAACTCGATCTGATGGTCGGCGCGCAGCACTGCCACTGGGAAGACACCGGTGCGTACACCGGCGAGGTTTCGCCTGCGTTCCTGGCCAAGTTGAACGTGGACTACGTCATTGCCGGTCACAGCGAACGGCGTGAGATCTTCGGCGAGACCGATGACATGGTCAACAAGAAGGTCGCGGCGATCCAGCACCACGGCATGATCCCGATTCTCTGCTGCGGCGAAACCCTCGCCGAACGGGAAGCCGGTGCGACCGAGGCCAAGGTGCTCGGACAGATCGAAGCGGGTCTCAGTGGCCGGAGCAACGAACAGATCGCGTCACTGGTGATCGCATACGAGCCGATCTGGGCGATCGGCACCGGCCGAACCGCTACGGCCGACGACGCCCAGACCGTGTGCCACGCCATTCGTGAGCGGGTGCGTGACCTGACCGACGATGTGACGGCCGATGTGCTGCGGATTCAGTACGGCGGGTCGGTGAAAGCCGGCAATGCTGCCGAACTGATGGAGCAGCCCGACATCGATGGGGCGCTCGTGGGCGGCGCCAGCCTCGATCCGGATGAGTTCGCGCGGCTCATTCAGTTCAGTGCTCCCCGAGGCTGAATCCGACGTTTCAACGCCGTGACGATCGAATGTCGGTCGAATGACAGTTGGCGTCGGTCGCGTTGACAATTCATCTGACAGTCACACATGCCCTACCGCTCGGTAACGAAGGCTGTTAGGGTCGAATTCACTTCGGTCACCGGGGAGGAGACCGAAGTCACGAAACGGGTTGAACGCTGACGTTCACGTCAGGCGGTTCCTTGTTCCGCCAACCACCTCCCCTTCTGTTTCCAATCAGGAGGACACATACGTGAACACGACACGACGGAGCCACAAGCTCCTCGCCATGACGGCTGCTTCGGCACTCGTCTTTGCTGCCTGCGGCGGGAGCGACGACGCTACCGACACCGGCACCGATGGTGAGGCCACGACCGAGACCGACGGCGAAGAGGCGCCGGTCGAAACCGAAGCCGCAGAAGAGGCACCGGTCGAAACCGAAGCCGCAGAAGAGGCACCGGTCGAAACCGAGCCCGCGGACGAGACCGCAGGTGCAGAGGGCGGCACGCTCGTCTGGGCCCACGAGCAAGAGCCGCCGGACCTTCACCTCGACGACCCGGAGAACAACCTGTCGATCACGTCGTGGATTCGCTCCGCGCTGCTCGAAGGACTCAACGGCGTCTCGGGTGCCACCGAGTACTACCCCGAGCTGCTGGCCGACGAAGGCGAACTCGTCACCAACGACGACGGTACGGTCACCGGTACGTTCACGATGCGCGACGGTCTGACGTGGAGCGACGGTGACGACCTCACCGCCGACGACGTCGTGTGGACCTTCAACATGATCATGGCGTCCGACGGCGTGGACGAAGAGGGCAACCCCGCTTTCGTGTACCTCCTCGGCGATCGCACCGGCTACGACACGGTCACCGACATCGCCGCCGACGGCAACACACTGACCATCACCTGGTCGGCGTTCTTCGCTGGCTACCGGGGCATGCTCAACGAGATCTACCCGATGCACCAGTTCAACGCTGATCCGGCTGCTGCTGCCGCTGAGCTCAACGAAGCCCTGCGCACATGGACGGCGCCCGACGGTTCGACGATTGCATCGTCTGGCCCGATGGTGTTCGAATCATGGGAGAAGGGCGTCCAGATGAACCTGGTGCGCAACGACAGCTACCACGGCTCGAACAGCCCCGACGCCACGAACACCGGCGTGGCGTTCGTCGACGGCGTGCAGATCAACTTCGTCACCGACACCGATGCGCAGATCAACGCGCTCGAGGCCGGCGAAGCGCAGATCGTCATGACCCAGCCGCAGCTCGCCTTCGAAGATCTCGCATCGAGCGATGACTTCACCGTGGCGTCGTCGGCCGGACCCGTGTTCGAGCACTGGGGCCTCAACCTCAACAACGTGCACCTCGCCAAGCCCGAAGTCCGCGAAGCGCTTGCCTTCGCGATGGACAAGAGCGAAGTGATGTCGGGCCTCTACACCCCACTGTTCGGCGACACCCTCCCCGCGGAGGGCCTCGGCAACACGATGTGGCTGTCGAACCAGAGCACCTACGAGGACCATGCTGGCGAAGCCGGCTACGGCGCCGGCGATGTCGATTCGGCACGTGCGGCACTCGAGTCAGCGGGGTACGCCGAGAATGCCGACGGCATTTACGAGCATCCCGAAGACGGTGTGTTGACGCTGCGCGTCGGCACGACGGGTGGCAACCGTCTGCGTGAGATCCAGCAGGAACTCATCCAGGCGCAGATGGCCGACGCCGGCATCGACATCGTGATCAACAACACCGAGGGCGGTGCCTACTTCAACGAGCAGGTCTTCTCGGAGGACGCGATTGCGTGCTCGACCAGCGGCGGCACCGCCGGCAACTGCGGCATCTGGGACATCACCCAGTTCGCATGGGTCGGCGGTCCGTGGCCCGGTGGCCAGGTCGCGTCGTACCGCGCCGGTGGCGAGAACAACCCGTACGGGTTCAACAACCCCGAGTTCGAGGCCAAGGCCGACGAGTGCGATGCAACGGTCGACGACGTGGAGCGCGCAGCGTGCTACAACGTGATCGACCGCTACGTCACGACGCTCGAGCTCGATCCGGTGCAGGGCTTGTTCATGCTGCCGTTGACGCAGAAGCCGTCGTTCTACGGTTACACCTCGGATCTCGCCCAGGCTGGCGTCGCTCCCGACGCTCAGGGTGCAGGCCCGTTGACCAACGTTGTGGACTTCCAGTTCGCAGGTTGATCACCAATTGATCAGGGTGATCGATCGGTAACTGCATCGTTCGGAGTCGATCGACACCTACTGATTGTGTAGTAGACCGGGGTCTCGTTTCGGCGAGGCCCCGGTTTGCGTTACGGTTCTCACTGTTCGTCCCTCGACCCGACAGGTTGGTCGTCACCTTGTTTGCCTATGTCACCCGCCGTGTGCTCATCTCGGTTCCACTGCTCCTGCTTGCGATGTATCTCGTGCACGTCGGAGTGTCGTCGACGGTCGATCCGCGGTCGGAGTTCTACCTCTGCCTGCCGCGTTGCCAAGATGGCTTCGATACGCATCACCGAGCAGTACGACCTCGACACCAACATCTTTCTGCGGCCCTTCAAATACTTCGGCGGCCTCCTCGGCGGCGAGGGGCTGGGCGATTCGACCAGCGTCGGCACTCCGGTCAGCGACGTGATGTTGACCCGTGGCTGGAACACCGCGATGGTTGCCATCCCGGCGTTCCTCCTCGGCGCAGTGCTCGTCGCTGCTGCTCTCGGTCTACTCGGCCCGCCGCCAGTATTCGCTCGGCGACTACACCTTCACCAGCTTGAGCTTCATCGGCTTCGCGATGCCGTCGTTCGTCCTGGCGCTCATTCTGCAAGTGGTCTTCGCCGTGAAGTTCGAGCAGTGGTTCGGGGTGAAGCCGTTCAACACCGGACGCAAGACCGGCGAGAACTTCTCTCGAACTTCTCCGTGACGTCACGCTGCCAGCGACGTCGCTGGCCATTCTCGGCATCGCCGCCGACAGTCGATTCGGCCGTTCGTCGATGCTCGAAACCCTCAATCAGGACTACATCCGCACCGCTCGCGCCAAAGGCCTGACCGAACGGACGGTGGTGTGGAAACATGCGTTGCGCAACGGTCTGATCCCGCTGGTCACGCTGTGGGCACTCGGATTCTCGGCGCTGCTCAGCGGCTCGGTGGTGACCGAGTCGATCTTCTCCTGGCCGGGTATCGGGCAGGTGTTCCTCGCGGCGCTCGGCGATTCCGACCTCGATCTCCTGATGGCGATCGTCCTGTTCACCGGAGTCTTGACCGTCGTGTTCAACCTGATCGCCGACGTGTTGTACGGCGTCCTCGACCCACGAATCCGACTCGGCTGAGGCGCACATGACATCTGACATCGACACACCGATTGACACCACCGACATGTCGGCAACGGCCGCCGCGTTGGCCGTGGCCGACGCCGAGGGCCTGTCCGATTCGCCCAAGACGTTCGGCCAGTTGGCGTGGGAACGCTTCCTCGGCCACCGGCTCGCGCTGATCGGCGCAGTCGGCCTGGTCTTCTTGGTGCTGCTCTTCTGGATCGGCCCGTCGTTCAGCGACTATGCGTTCGACGAGCGCAACATCCGTGACCGCAGGCTGGGCCCCTCCGCCGACCACTGGTTCGGCACCGACTCGATCGGCCGCGACCTGTTCGTGCGCACCGCTCAGGGCGGTCTCTATTCGATACAGATCGGCGTCATCGCAGCGGTCGTCGCCACGTGCATCGGCACCATGCTCGGGGCGCTCGCCGGCTATTTCGGCCGGGCGTGGGACGTGATCGTGTCGAACCTGGTCAACCTGGTCCTCACCGTTCCGGCAATCATCGTGCTGGCGGTGTTCTCCAACAAGTTCGGCGCCAGCGCCATCGGAGTGGCCCTCGTGCTCGCCGCCCTGCTGTGGACCCGTATCGCCCGCGTGGTGCGCGGCGTGATCCTGACGATCAAGGAGCAGGAGTACATCATGGCGGCCAAGGCAGCAGGGGCGACCCACACCCGCATCCTGTTCCGCCATCTCCTGCCGAACATCGTCGGTGCGATCGCCGTCGAGGTGACGCTGCTCATCGGCACCGTGATCGTGCTCGAGTCGACGCTGTCATTCCTCGGCCTCGGCGTGAAGCCGCCCAATACGTCGTTGGGCGCCTTGGTCGCCGACGCAAAGGGTGACATCGACAGTGATCCGATTCGAGTGCTCACTCCGGGCATCTTCATCGTGCTCATCGTGTTGTGTGTGAACTTCCTCGGTGACGGCATGCGCGACGCGCTCGACCCGCGGGCCAAGGCGTCGGAGAGCAACGAGGCCAAAGAAGCGAAGAAGGCCGCGAAGAAGGCCCGCAAGCTCCTGGCGAAGGGCGGCTCGCTGGCCACGGTCGGTGCTGCTCTGGGGACCCCACTGGCGACTGACGATGACAAGCGGGAACAGCGATGAACGAGCCACTGCTCAACGAACCACTGCTGAAGGTCACGAACCTGACTGTCGGATTTGCCACGAAGTCGGGCCTCGTGCGGGCCGCGACCGACATCAACTTCGAGATCTACCCGGGTGAAGTGCTCGCCGTGGTGGGTGAGTCGGGTTCGGGTAAGTCGGTCACTGCGCTTGCGTTGATGCGGCTGCATCCGAACAACACGATCGTCACCGGCGACGTCAGGTTCGAGGGTCGTGATCTGCTCAACATGAGCGACCACGACATGCGCAAGGTACGCGGTCGCGAGATCGCGATGATCTTCCAAGACCCGATGACGGCGATGAACCCGGTGTTCTCGGTGGGCGATCAGATCGTCGAAACCATTCGAGTGCACGACGAGACCGTGTCCAAGCAGGATGCGTGGACCAGGTCGGTCGACCTGTTGAAGCTGGTCGGCGTACCCGAGCCCAAGCGCCGCGCGGCGCAGTATCCGCACGAGTACTCCGGCGGCATGCGCCAGCGAGCGATGATCGCCATGGCCATCGCCAACGGCCCGAAGCTGTTGATCGCCGACGAGCCGACGACGGCCCTCGACGTCACGGTCCAGGCCCAGGTGATGGAGGTGCTGCACGAGGTGCAGGTCGAGACGGGTTCGGCGATGATGCTGATCACCCACGACCTCGGCCTCGTGGCCGGCACGGCCGATCGGGTGCAGGTGATGTATGCGAGCCGCTTGATGGAGACCGGCACGATCGATCAGATCTTCTACGAATCGCGCAACCCGTACACGATGGCGCTGCTCGACTCGATCCCTGATGTCGACGGATTGAAAGATCGTCTGGAACCGATTCCAGGCAATCCGCCGAGCTTGCTCAACCCACCGAGTGGGTGTGCGTTCCGGCCTCGATGCAGCTATGCGCTCGACGTCTGTGCCGAGGCCGTGCCGGCGCGTGTGGTCGTCGGCGACAACCACGAGAGTCGATGCGTCC
Organism: Ilumatobacteraceae bacterium; assembly: GCA_963820085.1. Classification (GTDB taxonomy): domain Bacteria; phylum Actinomycetota; class Acidimicrobiia; order Acidimicrobiales; family Ilumatobacteraceae; genus Ilumatobacter_A. Next base: position 556,997 of record CAWFYU010000006.1, read on the forward strand.
GGGCGCTCGAGCTCACGACACTCGCGGGGGCGACGTCATGACCACCACTGAATCTGCTCTCGACAGCGGTGCACTCGACGGGCTCGGTGTGCGTGAGCCGATTCTGCGAGTGCGCGATCTGGTCAAGGAGTTCCCGATTCGAGCGGGGGTGTTTCGGCGCCAGGTCGGTGCCGTGCAGGCGGTGTCCGGTGTCGACCTCGACCTCTATCAACACGAGACCCTCGGCGTGGTCGGCGAGTCGGGTTGTGGCAAGAGCACGCTCGGCCGCTCGCTGCTGCGTCTCGTCGAGCCCACGTCGGGCGAAGTGTGGTTCGGGACCGAAGACGTCATTGCCGCGTCGAAACACCGCATGCGCGAACTGCGTCGCGATCTGCAGATGGTCTTCCAAGATCCGTATGCGTCGTTGAACCCGCGACTGCCGATTCGCGACATCATCGGCGAGCCGATGGTCATCCACGGTGTGCCCAAGGCTGAGGCGCGCGCCCGCGTCGGCGACCTGCTCAAGCGGGTGGGCCTGCTGCCGGAGCACGGCAACCGCTACCCGCATGAGTTCTCGGGCGGGCAGCGCCAGCGCATCGGCATCGCGCGTTCGCTGGCGCTGCGGCCGAAGGTGATCGTGCTCGACGAGCCCGTGTCGGCGCTCGACGTGTCGATCCAGGCGCAGGTGCTCAATCTCCTCGACGAGATCCAAGACGAGTACAACCTGTCGTTCATCTTCATCGCCCACGACCTCTCGGTGGTGCGGCACACGAGTGACCGAGTGGCGGTGATGTATCTCGGGCGCATCGCCGAGGTCGCCGACAAAGACGAGTTGTACGACAACCCGGCTCACCCGTACACCCAGTCGTTGCTGTCGGCCGTGCCCGTTGCCGACCCGCGGCGCGAGCGGGCGCGGCAGCGCATCATCCTGCAGGGCGACGTGCCGAGCCCGGCCAACCCGCCGTCGGGCTGCCGGTTCCATCCGCGCTGCCCGGTGGCGCAAGACAAGTGCACGACCGACACGCCGGAGTTGGTCGACATCGGCGGCGGTCATCAGGTGTCGTGTCACTTTCCGCTCCAGCCGGGTGAGACGTTGTTGCAACGGGTGACCGAGTTGGGCCGCGAGGCCATCATCTCCGCCAAGTCCTGACGCGATGTCCGCACGCGACGAGCCCGGCAGCGGCGGTCAGCAGGCGCCGGTGACGTTGCACTCGTCGTGGAAGGGCATCGTGCTGAGTGCCATCGGTGCGGTGCTCGTGTTCGTGTTCGGGGTGGGCGTGACGATCGCCAGCGGGGGAGCAGGTGTGCCCATCGCCCTGCTCTGCTTGGGTGTCGCGCTCGTGGCGTCGGTGCTGTTCGACTATCCCGTGTCGTCGCGCTTCACGACCGAGGGGGTGCAGCGACGGGCATTGCTGCGTCGGCACACGATCAACTGGGACCGTGTGGCGCAACTGACGCGGTCGCGACCGGCGCTGTCCGGTCTGCGCAACCTGACACCCGGCGGGATGGCCGCCAAGGTCGGTCGGCGGCGGTATCTGCTGGTCGACCAGTGCGAGGCGTTGTCCGAGTTCGAGGCGCTGGTCGAGTTGTTGGGGCATCGATATGTCGAGTTGGGCGTCGACGAGATGGTGCTCCCGCCGGTCGATGTCGATCCGACGTGGACGTATCGGCGCAAGCACTGGCAGCCCGATCGATGAGCACACATCGGTGACCCTGGCCGGTAGGATCTCGCACCGTGCGTGACGTCATGCTCTACCTCACCGTCGTTTTGAACGTGCTCTCGATGCTCGGGCTGATCGCTGGCATCTTGATGCACAGCGGGCGTGGCGGTGGCCTCTCCGACATGTTCGGCGGGGGTGGCGGCGCAGCGCTCGGGTCCACGGCGGCCGAGCGGAACCTCAACCGCATCACGTTCGTGTTGGCGCTCATCTGGATCTTCACCTTGGTCGCGGTGAGTTTCCTCCTCGAGCGTGTGTAGCGCATCGAAGCCTGCGCTAACGTTGCGGGTCCAACACCACGTCGAAGTGGCGGAATTGGCAGACGCGCTAGCTTGAGGTGCTAGTGCCCTATTAATGGGCGTGTGGGTTCAAGTCCCATCTTCGACACCAGGAAGAAATTCCGTTGACCAGGGCTCCGGCCCTGGTCAACGTCGTTTTCGGGTCGGGTCGGGGTTGGGGTCGAAACGCCGAAATCGGCCGTTTGTCCGCGATTTGTCAGCACTACGATTTCTGGGGCTTAGCGCAGGGCGTGAAGACGGCAGACGGCAGACGGCAGCGTGGAATGCGTAATCGTCGCTTAACCCGACTGTTGGGTCAGACGTCGGTGTACTTGCTGGGAGCAAGACCGCCGAGGCGCTTCTCTTCGCGAACCAGCCCCGCCTTGATCAATGCAGACCTCAGCCGCTGTTGTTGCCCGTCGTCTGCGGTCTTGCGAAGGTCGCGCAGCAGCCCCTTGGTTCCGTGGGGCGCATCGCTCCAAAGGTCAACGTGCCGAATCACAAGGTCGAGTCCGCCCACGCCCGCTTGGCCTGTAGGCAATAGAACGTCTCGGATTAAGGTGGCTCGCTCCGACGGGTCTGCAATATTCGCCTCCGACCAGACCTCCAAGACTCGGCGACGGTGGTCCATGTTGGTCGCTTTGGCGAAGACCGCCGACAGAGCGGTGGTCAGATTCGGCTCGTCAGCGGTTGACAAATGCGCCGCGCGTAGTAGGTCGACGCGTGGATCCTCGCGAAGAACGCGCTCGATTTCTGGAGATATGAGTTCGACGAGCTGGCTCGGGTCGAGCGTCGATACGAAACTCGAGATTGTGGACAGCGTTGAGGCGCTGGGTCTACGGTCGAATAAAGCGTCGAGAATTACGTAGGCATCGGCAGGTGCTGGTTCGAATTGGCAAAGCCAGTCTGCGGCCAGGGAATCCAACTCGTCTCCATGGGTGCGCGCCATCCGGGCGACATCGGCAGCAGTGAACGACGAAGCGAGGTCGGGACTGCGGCTGTTCCCGCCGATAGCCAGCTGTAGTCGCTTGACCTCACCCTGATCGGCGAGGTACCACGAGCTTGCTGCAAAGGCGTCCGCCACACTCTGCAGAGAGTCTGGCTCGGCGTGCTCTGCAACAAAGGACGTAGCCTTTCCTGTCCACTCGATAAGGCTGGAGTCGGCGGCCTGAGGTGCGGCAATCGCGGCACCGAGGCTGGCTGTGAGCCTGGCTCCAACGTCGGCTGCAATGGAAGTGGCGTGCAGCAACCCGGCTGACGCGAACTGCTGAACTTGGCGCAGCCTCTTAATCTCGGAGATCGCGTCTGCTTCAGTCGTCGGATCGACTGCTGCACCCATGACCGCGGTCGACAATGCGCCCTCGGCGGGCAGAGGGGCAGAAATGAGCCTGCTCAAGTGTGCAAGCGTCTCGACTACCGAGTTGGGATCAACTGAATTGGAGTCATCAGCGAGTGCGGCCCACAACTTGTTTGCGAGTGCATCGCATGTTGTCGAGCAGAGGTCGTCGGACAGCTCGGCGGGATCGATCGGTGACAGCCATCGGGTCCATTCGCTCATGGCTCGCCGCTGTACGGCGACCAAAAGAAGCTCGCCGAGTTCGGCGGTGACCGTTCCGCCATCCTCGACCAGATCTGCAAGATGATTGAAGACGGCGGACCGCGCTCCAGAGTTGTCGACAGTCAGAACTGCCGTTGCGGCGCCTTGCATGAGTGCTGGGCTGCGTCGAAATGGCGCGAGCAGAGTGGTCGCTGCGTCTTGGGTCTGTTGCTCAACTTCCTTGGGGTCCAGCGCAACGGCCTCGGCGGCGTCTGCAGCCGTGGTGTCGCCTTCGTTCCCGAGCTCGTCGACGAACTGCTGCAAAACGTGTCGCAAGTTCGGGGTAGACCGAAGCAAACAGGCGATCAGCATCAGCCGATGGAAGCGCGAGAATCGCCTGTGTCGTCCCTTCCGTGAAGTCGTCCCGCCACACGCCGTTCGCCACGATTCTGGCTACCGCCGCGGGGTGTCGTGCGAGAAGGACGTCGCCCGCAGCGACGACGAGGGGGATCAGTTCTTCGGATTTGTCCGATTCCTCATGATCCAGGACGGTTGAAACAAGGTTCGCCCCGCTTGCTCCGCCGCGATCCAGACCCAGAGCGAGGGCGCCTGCCAGGTCGCCACCACGGAGCTCGTAGGACTGAGAGTGTGCATCGACCGCGCTGCTGAATCGGTCCCGGATCTCGCTCTGCGCTTCGACGCTGTAGCGCTCGTTGTCCTGTCGCTCATCGACATAGAGGCTCAGGAGGATCGTCACTAAGTTATCGGCCTCCAAACCAAGGGGTGGAACCTCACGGTCGAGACTTTCAGCGAGTGAGAGAAGCCCGCCTTGTCGGTTTGAGTCCAGCCTGTCGAGAATTCCGAGTACCGTTGCGCGATCGCCCTGCGAGGCCGCGTCCTCCAACTCCTCTGCGTCGGCGGGGTCGAGCCCGAACCGAGCGCCACTACTTTCGAGGTGTATTAGGTCGCGATCAGGCGCATTGACGTAGCTCGTCTTTCGCAAGTAGGCGCGGAGCTGATGGGACTGGGCCACGGCCAGCGAATCGCCGTCGTTGGTTGGCTCATGGTCGGCATCATCCGGAACCAGAAGGACATCGGATGGTTGGGCTCCCGCCATGAAGGACTTCGCCACGTTCCATGTCTGATCTGTAATTCTTGGGGGCCGAGGGGCTGCATCGTCCAGCACTATCGCCCGGCACGCTTCGACGAGTCTGGGATGGGTTCGGAGCTGGCCAGCGAAGAGTGGGAACTCCACTCTCAGGCAGGCAAGAATCGCAATCTCGTCGGCTCTGTCTGACGGTGATCCGGCGAGATGCCCGACTGCACACCGGCGCTCCGCCAGTTCGAAAAGCAGCGCATACCCGTTCAGAAGGGTTTTCGTCCGTCGGGGACTGCGGACGTGGTTGGGCACGAGAACGGATACGACCCGATCGACGGAAGGGACGGCCTTCCATACACCCTGCTTATCTCGAACCAGCTCGGCGGCGTAGCCAGACAGACGTCTCGGCAGCAGAGGTGGGATCGCGAGTTGATAGTGAAACGTTTTGTCGAGGTACTCGCTGCCGGCGCTGTAGTAGGGGTTGGCAGAGTCGTGAGGCGTTGATTGGCGAACGTGCTCGGTGAGCGCGGTCTCCAACACCTGTTGATCCGCCGCCACCACGAATACGCATCGATCGGAATCTAAGAAGCTGCGAAGGCTGTCGAGGGTCGCAACGACGGTCCGCGGATCGCACCTGTCGAGCTCGTCTATGAAGACGATGAGACGGTCGTAATCCTTTCGCATCGCGCCCCGATTGAGAGTTTTGTCTACGAGGTCGGCGAATGTGCTGGCGAACTGCTCGTCAGATACAGGAGCGGATGTGCTGCGTGTGACGGTGAGCTTCTTGCCAGCGAGGGCTCCGAACACGGCGAGTAAACCAGCGGGTGCAAGGAAGCCGATCGTGTACGTACGGAGGTAGTCCGAGAGGTTGTCCCCGAAATCGTCGGTCTCTGAGGCCCACGATCCAACTAGGGCTGCAACTGATGTCAGAACGATTGCGGCGATGACAGCAATCGTCAGCACTATGAGTGTCTGCGCGAGCAGAGTTAGCAGCTGACGCGTCCGCCCGTTCTCCGGCGAGCCAAGCACGACGTCATTCGACGTGGAATTCTCGTAGAGCCCTTCGCCGAAATCCCGATCATTTACACCGAGAGTTGACGGGAGGTGCCGGATGAAGTGCCGCTGAAGGGGCAGCTGCGCATACTTGAAGGCGTCATAGCGTGCGTATCGGACGTCTGCCTTCCGCCTCGTCAACTCCGCCTCGAAATGACTCGCAATCGAAGACTTGCCTGATCCCCAGGGACCGTAAGAGAGCGATGTTGGCTGGCGTGGTCACCTGTGTGGTCAGGTCCGCCAGCTGCTCGACAAGTGGCTTCGCGTCTGAATCTGTCGAGATCAGTCGGGCCGAGTTCTCGATCGTTGACGAGCATGTTTAATAACCGGGGCCGCTCGGTCATATCCTTCGTTCAACATTGTCCGTCTTCAGAGCCATTATGATAATGGTTCTCGACTCGCAAATCCCGAGTCGGTTGAACGTGCCCCGGACGTTTAAATTACACGAGTGTAACGATAGCGGGTACCGAGCGTCACCGTCCTCGTGCTGCCGGTGGCGGTCGCTCACCGTCCATGGATGAGCCCAGCCACCCGCTCGGCGGCGTCGCTCTGCATGGGTGGGGTCACGTGGGTGTAGATCTCGCGGGTGATCGTGGTGCTGCTGTGGTTCAGGCGCTCGCTCACGACCTTGATGTCGATTCCGGCCGTCAGCGCCAGCGTCGCCCACGTGTGGCGGAGACCGTGGAGCGTGATCGGCGGGAGATGGTTGTCGGGATGGTCGCGGTCGAAGTACTCGCGGTTGCGCTCGAACTCACGTGAGAATCGCTCGGGGTGGTACGGCTGGCCGTCCCACTTGCAGAACACGAAGCCCTGGTCGACGTATCCGGGTCCGAGTCGCAGCTTCTCCTCGGCTTGTTCTGAACGGAGCCGGCGCAGCATCGCGACGGTGCCTCCGTCGAGACGGATGAGATGGCCGAGCTTCGTCTTCGGAACGTCCTTCACGATCACCTCGTGATCGACCACCGTCACCTGTCGAGAGATCACGGCGGTGCCAGCGTCGAGGTCGACATCGGACCACTTGAGCCCGAGGCCTTCGCCGCGTCGGCAGCCTGACGTGGCGAGGAAGATCCACGCCGGTAGGTATCGACTGTCGGCGGTGTGATCGAAGAACGCTCGGAGTTGGTCGGCGGTCCACACCTTCGGACGGGTCGACTTCGCCGAAGATGCTGACGGGGGCGTGGCAGCATCAGCGACGTTCCGCACGGTGCGATTCCACCGAGCGCGTCCTTCAGCGCAGCGCGGAGGATCGTGTGGACATAGCGAACCGTTCTCGGCGAGAGGCCTGATACTGAGTCGGGGTCGATGGTCGCTGGCGGCCCTCGGCGGATGAGCGCTGCGACTGAGTGCTTGTTGAGTTTGCTCTCCGACTCAAACTTGGCTCGAAGCGTCTCGGCGGTCTGCTCGTACGTGAGGCTCTCAGCTCGCAGCGCGACGGCCCGCTCGTACACCTCGGGGGAGCGGCGGCGCTTCGGGTTTGGTGGTCGTCGGCCGGCGTCGAGGAGGTGGCGGTACAGCTTGTTGAGGTCGACGGGGGAGAGCTGCTGCAGCGGGATGTTGCCGATGTGCGGGATCACCTGCAGCCGGATCTTCTGCTCGTACGAATGCCAGGTGCTTGACTCCAGCGCGGGCGGAAGACGGGATGGCAGCCACTCGTCGACGAGGAAGTCGCGGACGCTGATCTTCTCGGCCTTGACGTAGGTGCCAGTCGCCTTCGCGTTCATCGCTGCGATGCGGGCATCCTCGGCTTGCTTCTGCGTCTTGAAGCCGCCCTTGCTGTGCTGGCGACGCCTGCCGTCGGCGTCGGTCACGTAGAGGTAGTACGTGTACGTCGATCCGCGCTTCTTGACGTTCGGCTTGCTGTTGCCGCGCTTGGTCGGCTTCGCTGTTCAGCCATCGTCGGCCTCCCTCAACCCCTTCGACCAGATGGACCTGGAAAATGATCAGCCCACAGCGTCACCGAGACCTACCGGGGCCTTCGAAACGGGGTTGTTCGACTCTCCAAGCGGCTGGTCCTCGACCAACCTTCGCTCGGCTTCTGACAGGTGAGGGCCCGTCGGACGTCGACCCATCGTTAAGTCGGAGCCCGTTCCGTGAACCGTTGCCCTGCAAGCGAGTGACATCGCTTCGGGCGTGAGCGGCCTTCCGAAAACGTTGTAGGGCCCCGATCCGCTCCTTCGGTAGGAGCAGATCGGGGCCCGGGCTTGGAATCGTGTCGTTATGCGATCTTCACGAGTGTCTCGGTCTTCGTGTCCTTCTCGCGGAGCACAATCTCAGAGTTCTCGTTCTCGATCACGAAGTCGTAAGAGGGCGATAGCTCGACGGATGAACTCCGTCATGCTCATTCCCGATGCCTTCGAGTTTGCTCGGAGGTCTTCGTACGTCCTCTTGGGAAGCGAGACGGCCAATCTCTGGCTGTCAGCGTGTCGATGTCAGTTTCAGGCATGTTGCACCTCGGAAATCCACTACGTTGTCCCCTTTCGTTGAAGGGCGCTCGCAAAGGTCGCCAGCGCCGGAATGTTGGATTCTGCTTGATGGGCGCCTTCCCCTCCTTGCCGCGGTGGGGATGTACGCCTTCCAAGAGAGTGACAGGTTACAACCGGGTTGCGCAAGTACCTAAGCCAGCTTTTTCCCGATCCACTCTTGTTCGTAGCTGGTCGTTCATCTACATTGTGACTTCTTGCCGCTTGCCTACCGGGGAGTAGGCAGGGAGTAAACCCAGCAGCTACAAGGAGGAATGGATGGATAGAACTAACCCGATCGACCGGGCCACCAAGCCCTCGACGGGTCTCAGACTGCACACGAGGTGTTCGAACGGTTGCATACTTGTTCGAGCGAGACCTCTACCGACTCATCGAGGTCGAGGTGGAGTGTGAGTCGCCGGTGTTGGAGGCATCGAGCGAATGAACTGGCGGGAGTTCACTGGTCCAGATGACGGGGTCGCTTGCGTGGCCGGTGGTGGTGTTCTCGTTGTTCTACTTGTACCGGGCTCCGGTCAGACGGATCCTGCACACGTTCAACAGCCTGTTGGCGAAGGTCGGCAAGATCAGCTTCAAACGAGGCGAGAATGCCGTCGTCCTTCACGCCAATGAGGACATCGAAGTCGACACGGAGGTTGAGAGCGGCGGCGACGAAAGCTGAGTGAGGCCCTGGTGGTCGGGGGAGTGGTTGAGTCCACGTCGGAGATGATTGCAACGCAACAACTAGCGAAGGGTGGCCTCGGTGTGGGGCCACCCTTTTGCGCCTTGGCCAGTCGGTCGATCAGGGGTGATCGGCGACAAGGCGGCCACGCAGGGCACGTCAGACGCCGGCCGCCGAGTCGGTTCGAATGGGACGGGTCGTGGTGCCCCGAGGTTAGGTCCAGTGCAGGGTTTGACAGACCGGTCCGCCCACACCTGCAGGGAAGCGACCTCGGCTGCGGGTTCCGTATCGAAGTGGAGTAGACCGACCTCACTGGTCGCGTATCGCTTGTCAGCAATTGTCCGCGAATGTCCGGGAGCTGGACGAATCTCGCGGGAATCAGACGACATCAGCCGACACGAGCGCCCTTCGTAAACATCCTCTGAGCAGGCTTAGCGTCATCCAACGACACTCGACGGGGGTCCGAAGTACCGGAGTTCAAGTCCCATCTTCGACACCAAAGAAATCATCGTCGACCAGGGCTCTGGCCCTGGTCGACGTGGTTTTCAGGCCAGGCGCTGCGGGGCCGGATTCGCCCTACTGCAACAGCTCAAGCACAATCGTCATGAGCGGGGAGCTACCCGAGGAGTACGTCCGAGCACTGTCTCGATGTCGCTGCGCTCACTCGCGTCGACGGTGGTGGTCATCGGAGAATTCGGAGTGCCTCGCCCGCCGCACGCGTGTCGGCGGCATCGAGCAGATCAAGCATGGCAACGATGGGTGGGACGAACTCGTCGTCGAACTCGATGGGTTCCTCGATGATGCGAAGTACGACATTCGGATTGTCGGCGTTCGGGTTGACGCGATATTCGGACTGGAACGCTTCAGCATCCCGTGCTGAGATGTAAATGTCGCGTTGCTCGGGCCGTCCGATCCCGGCGCCGTAGTGGATGGCGGCGTGGGCGCCGCCGTGGTGGACGCGTAGGTCGGCGTCGACGCGGCTCTCGAGTGCAGGCAGAATTCGGACCCGTTCGTTCCGGCTTCGTCGTCGTACCTGGCGAGCGAGGTCGATGGCTTCGTCGATGTCGGTGGGCGGTTCGGCGTCGAACACCGCCTGCCACGCGGCTCGTTCCGAGAGTGGCCGACCTGGCCGAGGTCTCAGGACGCGGTATCGACGGAGGGAGTCGGGGTCGATGGCCCAACTCCGACCGAAGCGCTTGGCGTCCAGTTCGCCAGCGTCGATCAGTCTGCCCACCTGTACGTGGGAGACGCCGAGCGCGTCGGCAGCCTGGTCGACACTGAGTAGGGCCATACGCACAATCTAGAATAAATACGTTAGATGTGCAACGTATTATTGAGCCCAGCGCGAGGTCTCGAGGAACTTCGACGGTGAACCTCGTGCAAATCCACCATGGGAGCCGGTCAGCGCAAGCCGCTTCTGTCGATCACGAGCGGGCCATGCCCGCCACTGCTCGAAGGGCCGGGTTCAGGGGAGCAGGTTGAGGAGGCCGTGGGTCGATTTCACGACAGCGAAGTGCCGCCGGTCGAGGGTGGCGAGGTCGTTGGTGCCGAGCCGCTCGGCGGCGGCGATCACGGATGCGTCGACGGTGCCGAGCGGAGATCTCTGTACTGCGCCACGAGTTCGGCAATGCGGAGCCAGTCTGACGCCGCGACCGGTTCGGCGATCAGGTTGCCTGCAGCGAGATCAGCGAGGAAGCGAACCTCGGGATCGGCACCCAGGCGTGTGCCCAGCAGGTATGCGACCTCAGTGATCACGAGCGTGGGCACGATCAGGGGACCGGGATGCGTTTCGAGCAGGTCGAGGCTGACCGTGTGGTGACGGTCATCGCGATCGATGTACGTGTACAGCGGGCCGGCGTCGACGATCAGTGCGATGGGCCGACCTCGCTTGCGAGAATCTCCTCGATGCGCTCGGAGATGTCGGTGCTTCCGCTGGCACCGGCACCTACAGCGATGAGTCGTCGCCTGCCCTGCGGAGCGTCGAGCAGCGTCTCGATTGCCTCGCGGGTGAGTTCCGACACGGTGATCCCCCGGCGTTGTGCTTCGTGTCGGAGCCGGGCGTCGAGATCGTCAGACAGTTTCACCGTCGTCCTCTGCATGTATGTCAGCATACCCACCTCGAAGTCAGCTCGCTCGACTTCGGCTTGGGGTTGGCGGATCGAGAGCGCTCCTCGGCAAGGTCGCTGCCGCGACGCTGATCGTGTCGCAAACCTCGGTCGAACGCGCCAAGCACGTGCGAGATGTCGACTCACTTGCGCGTCTGGTCGGCCCCATGATCGCGAACAGGCAGACCTCACTCGGAAGGAACGGGCTGGCCTCGAAAGAGTTGCTGAGTCAACGGACCTCGGCTCACGGCGCAACGTTCGATCCTGTTGCTCGCAAGTTCGCCGGCTTCCTCCGAATGATGCAGAAGGCGTTTCGCCAACGACCCATCACGACTGCGTCGAGTACGACATCACCGACAGGCGCACTTCTTTGGCCTGCACCCTCGGACAACTCCATCGACCAGATAGATCGGGTGATAATGCACAACTGTCGCGAACGAATCTGGCCCCCAATGTGTATCAGATCAGATACACTTGCGTCATGAGTTCCGCAAGCCTCATCACTCAGCGGCGGCGCGAGCTCGGACTCACGCAGGGCCAGCTCGCCAAGTTGGCAGATACGTCGCGGAACGGATCAACACCTATGAGCGCGAGCAGGTGTCGCCCCAAGCCGACACGTTGGAACGGGTGTCGGCTGCTATGCAGTGCGAGTTGACCGCCGTTCCGGCGCTGACGGTCGAGGAGCGCCGATCTCTGGCCATCAGTACCGCCGTCGCTGCCAAGCTCCGGGCGAACCCGGCGACGGTGTTGGCGAAAGCGCGAAGAACATCGGCAAGTTGCGATCGATCGGACCGAGTGAGCAGAGATGGGTAGACGTGTGGAGTCCGCACTCTCCCTCGGAGCCGGTCACGTAGAGGCGCTCCTCGGCTCGACCGATCAGTTCGCTCGGGACCTGCGTCAGAGTTCTCCGTTTGCCGGCGTGCTCACCGAGGAAGAACGAAGCGAGGCCCTGAAGGGACACCAACGGTGACCTCGAGCAGTTACATCACGGCATCCGAGCAGCGCGTGAGATGTTTCGGCATCAACGGGCGAGCGGATCTCTCGTCATCGTGGGTTCGAAGTCGATCTTGGTGTCGTACTCGGCGACGGTGCTCGATTGCGAGTTGATGATGTCGGCCGAGGTCGACGTCTTGCCAATCGCCGCGGACCGCGATGAGGTCGATCGACTGTCGGATTATCTCGATGATTCGCTCGGGCAGGAGTCGTACTTCCATGAGCCGTTCGGCTTCGACGTCGCTCGCTGATCATCGAGCACGCACGAGCGAGCCTTTCTCCGGCTGACGATCTTGTTCGGCTGAGCGACGATTCGCAGTAGGTCAATCGGTCGACCGGATGAGGTGCCGCTTGCCAGCAGTCGATCGTTGAGCGCATGTATAATGCATGCATGCCGAACGTTCAAATTCGAGACGTACCTGTCGAAGTCCACAATGAACTCGTCCGTCGAGCCGAACTCGAAGGCCAATCCCTCCAGCAGTACCTCGCGGCGCAGCTCGCATCGATGGCCTCGACGCCGACGATCGACGAGATGATCGCCCGCATCGAGAAGCGACCGAAGGGTCGGTTGTCGCGATCCGATGCCATTGCGGCCCTTCAGGACGAGCGTGCTCGTCGTTGACGCGTCGGTGATCGCTCCGGCTGTCGCCGACGGCGGTCGCGATGGCGATGCGTGCCGGAATGCGATCGCAGGGCAGTCGCTGGCTGCGCCAGATCTCTTGCGAGTGGAGGTGATGTCGGTGATCCGTCGTCAGGCGGTGAGTGGAGCGCTCACTGCACGACAAGCGAACAATGCCATTGACGATCTGATGGACCTTCCGATCGCGGTGTACCCGTCAGCGGTGCTGTTGCGGAGGAGCTGGGACCTGCGCCACAACCTCAGCGCATACGATGCTTGCTACGTCGCTCTTGCCGAAGCTCTGGGCTGCTCACTTGCGACTTCCGACAATCGACTTGCCAACGCTCCGGGTCCTCGGTGCACCTTCGACATCGTGTAGCGGAATCGACCTGTTGTCGCCTTGGGTTGAACCGGTCACGCCTGCCACTCGGGATCGGTAACGTGAGCACGATGTGGCGGGTGTCGGTGCTGTTGTTGGCTTTCGTTGCGGCTTCTTGCACGGCAAGAGGAGAGTCATCCAACGAAGACGATCGTTCATCAGGTGACTCCAGCGGTCCCACATTGCCGGACGAAACGCTGCCACCGGTCGAGGTCATGGATTCAATTGCGGCAGGTGGTGCCAGCCCCACCGAGCCGGACGAGCTCGAAGCCTTCGGGCCGTCGTTCGATCCTGCGACGGATCCGTACTTTCAGCGACAGAGTCGCCCACTGTTGGCTGCGAACCCGACGGTCACTTGGTCGGTCGTCGTCGACCGCGTCACTGTTCCTTTCGTTGACGCTGTCGGTGATGTGATCGTCATCCGAACGATCACTCCTGACGACGACCAAGCCGTTGTCGGGTTGAGCCGAACAGACGGAACCGTTGCATGGGAGTTCAACCCGGGCCGGACGATTGGCGGTGTCAGCGTCGTTGGTGACGCTGTACTGGTCACAATGGCCGACGCAATTGGGGAGCGAGCAGTCCTGCTCGACGGCGCCACCGGACAAGAGCGCCCGCTTCCGAGTGACGACAACCTCGGCTCGCGTGGACGCTTCATTGGAGCGGTCGCCGACGGCACGTGCAGCGTTCGAAACTACGATCCGTCGACTGGCGAACTCGTCGGTGAGTTCTGCCCGTTGGGAGCCGGTCCGGAGACGTTCGTAGCCCGAGTTGAAGACACGGTCATCGAACTCGACCCCCTCGACTTTCAGCCCGTGTCTGATCCGATTCCGATCGACAAGATCTCTGAGCAGCTACGCGTCCTTGTCTTCGGTGACACGGTCGTGACCTACAGCCTGTCCGAGCTCAACTTTCTCGACCGCAGCGGTGAGATCGTTGCATCACTTCCCAATCCCTACGAGATCATGCTGACACCGGCCGGAGTTGGTAGCGATGTGCTGATCGTCTACGACTTTGACGTAGCGATCGGACTCGATGTCCGAACGCTCACCCCGATCTGGGAACGGCCGCTGCTCGTCGATCCGTTCGGAGTCGTCGACGGCGAGGCATTCGGAACAGCAAGCGATGAATCGTCGACCGAAGTGTTTTCGCTCGACACCGGCGAGACGAAGTGTGTGGTCGATGCGGGTGTCGTGTCAGCCCAGAACGGTTTCTACGATCGTGATGGCGTGGCCTACGACTTCGATTGTGTCCAACGTTGGGCGATCGACGTTGGCGATGACGCTGAAGTCCACTTCGTCGACTCAGGAATCGTGACGGTCGAGCGAACAGGCCCAGATACGACAGCGATTCGCTTTCTCTCCTGATTCAGGGCGTTGATCCAGCAGCGAACGATGGGCACGGGAGTCGAAGGGCCAGACGATCAACGGAGGCGATCGAACACGAGTCAAGTGCGATGCCTGCCGCTGAAAAACGGTGTTAACACAACCCTTCTGCTAGGACCACCGGTCAAGGCTGCCCCGCGATTCCAACCTCGGTCGGCTTGGACCTCTCAGAATGCCTCGACCAAACCGGCAGTTTGCCTGCGCAGGTCGACTTCAGGTGTTGTCGGGCGCAAGTGCTTGGACGAGACCACGGATTCGGGTCTTGATGCGGTCGTGCTCGGTAGGGGCGAAGCCGCGGAGAATGATGTCGGTCGTGTGGCTACCGCTGGCAAACTCGCTTCGAAGAATCGATCGCTCCGCGACGAAATCCTCGCCGCCGAACAACGACTGCGTCCCGTCGGCAACGACAGCCTCCATGCACGTGTAGAGGTCGAGTGCGTCGCGCTCCTCGCTCCGCACTCGCCGACTGTTGAGTTTGAGGCCGAGCGTTGCGGGGATGTCTGGAATGTCGACGTCGATCTTGATCGAAGCACCGTTGGTCAGGCGTACGTTCGCTGTCACCTTGGTCGGTTCCCGTCTGAACGCGACGGCAAGCCCTGGCACCTCGGTTGTGTTGAGCGTGCCGACCCTGACCGCACTCCGCGATCGCGAACGTGTAGGACGGCACCAGCAGATCACAGGTTGCTGTGAGCGATTCGTCGATTCGGCGGGTCCATCGGTTGCCGGCGGTCTTGATGTAGCCGAGCCGCTCGATCTGCTCGATGACACTTGGCTGCTTGAGGACGAATGGGGGCACCCCGAAGTCGGCGTCGGCGGTTGCGCGGATCGGAAGGTTGGTGAGCGCAAGCCGCTGTTGATGGAGCATCACGGCAACCCCACCAATCAGTCGGTACCTGTGCACCCTGAGGACCGAACTGATGTCGCCGACGGCAATGTATGCGCCGTCGGATGCAGCGGACGCCGACAGGATCGTGAGGTGTCCGTTCATGAGGCGACGAGACGTCTCGCGTGCTCGTCTCGGTCTGGGCTCAGCGAGAGCAGATCGGCCGCGACATGGAGCCGATGAGCAACCCGAAGTCGGCCGACCGTTTGCGCATCCTCTGCGAATCGCCAGTGGGGGATTGGTCGGCGTGATGATCGTGGCAATGCGCCGGGTTTCGGCGATGACGAAGCCCAATGCTTCCATCTGGTCGTTCGTGATGGCGCTGTAAGCAATGGTGGTGGTCGGGATGCGCCACGGGTTGATGACGTCTGCCGCGGTGTCGCCGGACAAAACGAGGTCGGCGGTTCGTTTGATGAGATCGTCGACTTGTGCGGAGATGTCGTCGATGCGATACCACGACGCTTCGTTGTCATCGAGACGGCTCGCGTAGTTCTCGTGATAGAGGTCGAGGAGGGCTGGGTGACGAGGGAGCCAGCCGGGTCGGTTGGCCGAAGCGGCGTCGCCGTCGGAAAACTGGCGCAGAACGTTCGAGACGGTCGGTTGTGTCAGGTTGGTGGCGGCGGCGAGTTCTTTTTGTGTGATGGGCCGCAGCGAGTCGGAGAGATGCCGGGCAACTGCAGCGGTGCCGTGGCCCCAGCGACGGTGTCTCCTACCGTTCGACATGACGATGCCAGTATAGATGTTCTCCGGCCGCCGACGTAGAACATCAATATAGGTGTTCGAGGTTCAGGTGGATCCGCAAAGCCGACGTGGCCCGGATTGGATCGCCGAACATCACTCTTGGCGTCGACGGTGGTCATGTCGATTCGTGATGGACGTGGGCGCGTTGGCCGTCGCGGTCGAAGATCAGGATCACTTCGGCGGGTTCGTCGAAGGCGGTGAAGGCGTGGGGGGTCATCGTGGCGAACTCGGCGGCTTCGCCGGTTTCGACGATCAGTTCGCGTTCGCCGAGGAGCAAACGCACGCGGCCCTCGATCACGAAGAACCAGTCGTGACCCGGATGAACCTGCTGCTGCGGTGTGTGTGCGCCGGGTTCGAGGCGCATCTTCATCGCGATGGTGTTGCCGGTGGCGCGGCTCAGCATCCACGTCGTGATGCCGTTCGCCATGGCGCTCGGGGTCGGGCGGATCACGACGTCGTCGTCGTTCTTCACATCGAGCAGCGAGTCGAGGTCGACCTGTAGGGCACGGGCGAGCGGCACGAGCACATCGAGACTGATCGTTCGCTTGCCGGTCTCGATCCGGCTGATCGTCGACGCGCTCAAGTTCGTCTGGCTGGCCAGGTCGTCGAGTGACAGGCCGAGCGTGGTGCGCAGGCTGCGCAGCCGGGTCCGTACCACCTGTTCGATGCCGTTCATCTCGCTCATCATCCGGCTCCGATTCCGTGCTCTTGCGAATGTTGCAAGATGGTTTGCACTATTGGGTGTAGACCCTAGCGTCCATGAACATGAGTGACCATGCACATGACCATGCACAGCACACCATCGAACGCCACTGCGACGTCGCCGTGATCGGAGGGTCGGCGGCCGGACTCGCAGCGGCGCTCCAACTCGGCCGGCAACGCCGATCGGTGATCGTCATCGATGCCGGCGAACCACGCAACGCCCGCGCCGCCCACATCCACAGCTATCTGGGCCATGAAGGCATTGCACCAGCGGAGTTCGCGGCGATCGCGCGCGAAGAAGTGCGCAGCTACGGCGCCGAAGTGCTCGACGGACGCGCCGTCGACGTGACCCACACCGACGACGACCGCTTCCGCGTCGCCCTCGTCGGGGGCCACACCGTGATCGCCCGGCGTGTCGTCGCCGCCACCGGGCTGATCGACGAACTGCCGGCCATCGATGGCATCGCCGAGCACTGGGGACGGGGCGTGATCCACTGTCCGTTCTGCCACGGCTACGAGGTCCGTGACCAACGCATCGTCCAGATCATCACGTCCCCAATCGGTCTCCACCCGGCCGGACTGTTTCGCCAACTCACCGACCGACTCACACTCGTGCTGCATGACGGTGTCAGTGCCGACGACCCCGCACTCGACGCGTTCCGGGCCGCTGGCGTGCGGGTGGTCGATGACCGGGCCAACGGTGTGATCGCCCACGACGACGGCCAGATCGCCGCAGTCGAACTGGCCAGCGGCGAGCGCATCGAGGCTGATTCGGTCGTCGTTGGAACCCGCTTCCGCCCGCGCCTCGAGGCCTTTGCCTCGCTCGGCGTCGTGCCGGTGGAGCATGCGACCGGTCTCGGCGACGTCATCGCCACCGACGCACTCGGCGAGACATCGATCCCCGGTCTCTACGCCGTCGGCAACGTGACCGATCCGAGCCATCAGGTGCTCCAGGCCGCAGCGAACGGCAGTTGGGTCGGGGGCATGATCAGCGCCAGCCTCGCTCGCGACGACCTGGCCGCGTCGGCCCGTCTGACGGGCAACCAAGCCGACTGGGATCACCGCTACAGCGGCCCCAAGATGTGGAGCGGCAACCCGAACGGGTCACTCGTCCACGAAGTGACCGGCATTGAACCCGGCCGGGCGCTCGACGTCGGCGCAGGCGAAGGCGGCGATGCGATCTGGCTGGCGGAGCAAGGGTGGCAGGTCACGGCCACCGACATCTCGCAGCGGGCCGTCGAGCAGATCGCCGCGATCGCCCTCGACCGCAACCTCGCAGTCGGCAGTGTGCACGCCGATGCCAACGGCCACGACCCGTTCGCCACGGGCGAGTACGACCTCGTCACCGCGCACTATGCATCGATACCGCGTACGCCCGACAACCGCGGCATCGCCAACATGCTTGCCGCCGTCGCGCCCGGGGGCATGCTGCTCGTCGTCGGCCACGACCTCGAACCGATGCGTCATTCGATCGACACGAGCCAGCAGAGCAGGGCGTTCGACACCGACGCGTACGTTCGCGTCGACGACGTCGCGGCCGTCCTCGCCGACTCCGCTGACTGGCACATCGAGATCCACGAGAAGCGTCCGCGAGTGCACGGACACGCCGCGTCATCGCATCACGTCGATGACATCGTGCTGCGGGCCGCGGCGCGCCACCTGAACAGCACCATTCGACGTTGGCCCGACGCCGACGTTCGAGCAGACTGCGAACGTGGTGACGTTGCCTGACAACCGGGCCGACGTTCGGTCCCTCACGCCAGCCGAGGCTGCGCAGCAGCTCGTCGGTCCCGTGCTGGAGCGTGTCACCTCGTCGCACGGTTCGGTGTTCGTCGCGATCGACGGTCGCAGCGGAGCTGGGAAGTCGACACTCGCGGCGGCGCTCGCACATGCCTGCGATGAACGCGGCGTCACGGTCACGGTGATCGAGGGCGATCAGTTCTACGCCGGAGGCACTGCCGAACGTTGGGACCTGCGATCACCGGCCGAGAAGGCGGACCAGGTGATCGATTGGCGTCGCCAGCAACGAGTGCTCGACGACCTGCGGACCCAGGGGAGCGCCAGTTGGAACCCGTTCGATTGGAATGCCCCCGATTGGGACTCGGACCCGGCACCGCTGCGGGCAGCGCCGGAGTCGTGCGCATCAGCGGATGTGGTGATTCTCGAAGGGGCCTACAGCGCCCGGCCGGAATTGCACGACGTCATCGACATCCTGGTGTTGCTCGATACCCCACCGGCGCAACGTCGCCAGCAACTTCTGGAGCGCGAAGGCGATGAGTATCGGGCTGATTGGGAAGGGCGATGGTCGGTGGCCGAAGACCACTACTTCACCACAACCATGCCGATCGAGCGGTTCGACCACGTCGTTCGGTAACCGAACGCCACGTCCGATTCACGCCAGAATAGACGCCGCACTCTGGTGAGAATCGAGAGATGAACGATCGAACCTTCGTCCTTCGCCCCCTGTCGCTGACTGACGCCGACGCATTGCGCCAACGCGGCGGGCAGGTCTACACCGCCGACGAGTACCCGGGGTATCCGTGTCGGCAATGCCTCCGTGATGCCGCAGTCGGCGACGAATTGATCCTGGTGTCCCATGATCCGTTCGACACCGACTCGCCGTATCGGTCGGCAAGCCCGATCTTCATCCACCGAACGTCGTGCCAGCCATACGCAGCCGATACTGCCGAGCCCGGGTTGCCCGCGCAGCTCACGCGACGGCAGCTCTCCGTCCGCTCCTTTGATCGCGACGAGATGATGATCGACGCGGCCGTGATCGACGGGGGCGAACTCGAACCTACGATCAACCGGTTCTTTGCCGACCCGGACTCGATCGGGATCCACGTGCACAATGCGACGCGCGGGTGCTGGGCGGTCGGCGTGCAGCGCGCCGAGTAGCGGCATCGAGAGCCGCACCCCGATCGCTCAGCCGACGTACGGTGGCGGTGTGGAGTTCGTCATCGCCCGGAACCCGGACCCCGCGTCGTCGCTGCCGTTCCTGGTGCGCCTCCCGGTCGGAGATCGACCGGTCGTGCTGAAGGTGAAGGACACGTGGCCGCGCACCGCCAAAGTGTTCTGCCATCCGGCAACCGAATGGCCCGACGTCGATGACCTGGAAATCATCGAGCGGGTGCCGGCTCTGTCGTGCATTCGACGCGGCGTCGCCATCGATCTGGTGCTCGATCGAGCGCGGGAGAATCGCTCCCAGTTCGTGTTTACCCAGGCCCGGGGCCGCGAGGTCGTGTTCTGGCAGTCGGCGCGGACCCGCAAGCAGGCGCGGCCGAACGTTGCCGTGCCGACGGCGCGGGCATCGGGCCACCAGCTCGACATCGTGGTCGACACCCGCGAGCGATATGCCTGGAAGTTCTCGACGCAGCAGGCGACGACGTCGGAGCGGGCGTTGCGCGTCGGGGACTATGCCGTCGAAGCCGACGGCGAATTCGTGGCCGTGGTCGAACGTAAGAGCATCGAAGATCTCGTGTCGACGATCATCGGCGGGAAGCTGTGGACGCTGCTCGCGGCGCTGGCCGGCGAGGCCCATGCTGCCGTGGTCGTCGACGATCGGTACTCGTCGTTGTTCAAGATCAGCCACGTTCGTCCAGCGACGGTGGCCGAACAGATCGCAGAAGCAGCCGTCCGATACCCGGCCGTTCCCATCGTGTTCGCTGAGACGCGGCAACTCGCGCAGGAATGGACGTACCGATTCTTCGGCGCTGCGATCGAGCATCGATCGAACGAACTCGCCGGCGCCGTTCGGTTTGATGCACTCTCGACGGCGGGGCCGGTGTCCGCACCAGTGGTGACCACCGCTGACGTGCGGGCCTGGGCGATCGAGTCGGGGCTCGGCGTGAGTGATCGGGGTCGACTCCGACCGGAGATCTGGGAGGCTCACCGCGCCGCCACGACGCACGACCGGTGAGCGCCGTGAACCCGCCGATACCGGCGCATCAGCCGACGTGAACGGCTGCTTCGGGGATCACTGCCACCGGGCAATGGGCGTGAGCCAGTGCGTAGCGCAATGGCTGCGGCGTGTGGCGGCCGCGGGTCAATCCTGACCAGTGTTGGCCGATGACCAGCATCGACGCCGTCTCACTTGCCTCGACCAAACGGACGGCCGAGAGCCCCGGACCGACGTCGATACTGATCGCCAATTCATGGTCGGAGTTCTCCTGAATCAGCATCGCCAGCCGAGCAATGTCGCCGCGCTCGAAGTCACGCCGTGACGCCGGGTCGAGGTAGTAGCCGAAGACGTCGACGATGCCGTTCGCTTCGAAAATCGGCGCGTCGCCGGTGGCCCGCACGAGTCCGATCGTCAGGTCGTGCTCGTCGGCGAGCTCTGAAGCCCACCACGCGGCATGCTCGGTCGCCTCGCCGTGACCGATGCCAACCACCACCGGGCCGGGATGCGGAACGTGATCATCTGCTTCGCTCGGCACGACGATCAACGGGCAGGCCAGGTCGCGGAGCAGGTGGCGCGTCGTGCGGCCGACGGTCGTCGGCAACACCCGGCCCGGCACGTGGGCCCCGATGACGATGGCATGAGCATCGCACTCGGCAGCGACCAGATGGAGGGCCTCGTCGACGGCCTGCTCACGCACGTGGGTGGTGATGTGAGCGACCCGGCCCCGCACGGTGCGCACCCAGCGGGTACCGATGTCGTGCTCGATCTCGCGCACGAACCCATCGGGATCACCGGTGATGACATCGACCGTGAACTCCGCAAGGTGCGACACTGCCGTGACGGCGTGGATCGAACCCGTCGGCCCGACGAAACTCGCGGCCCATTCGATCGCCCGCAACGATGCGGGGGTTCCGTCGAGCCCGACGACCACTCTGCGCATGTGTCTTCCTTTCCTGGTCGATCGGCGTCAGACGAAGATGATCTGCGCGCCGGCGGAAAGTTCGATGAACTCACTGACATTGATGACGGCTTCGACCTCGTCGAAGAGATCGTCCTCGTCGAGGTCCATCATGTCGACCGACATCTTGCACGCCCAGAGGTGAGCGCCCATGTCGGACAACATCTGCAAGAACTCGGGCACTTCGGGTACGTCGAGGCCGGCGATCTGCTTCTTCATCATCTTCGTCGCCATCCCGGTCATCCCGGGCAGGCCGCCCAGACCCTGCGGCATGTGCGTCGCAGGGTTGCCGAGGATCGTGAACTTGAGATGATCCATCGTCTTCTTGGTGATCATGTCCATTCCCCAGAACGTGAAGAAGATGTGTGTCTCGATGCCTTCACCGAGGGCACCGTTGGCCATGATCAGCGCCGGGTACGCCATGTCGAGCGTGCCCTTCGAACAGATGAAGCAGATCTTGCGGTCGGGGGCATCGTCGCCGAAGTCGGGGACGACGGGAGTGAGGGTCTCGGTGGTCATGTGCTCGCACCTTTCAACGTGTGCTCATCAAACGCAGCCGCGGGGCTTGGGGAGCCCGGCCACGTACGCCAGTTTCTTGGCGGGCTTCTTCGGGAACAGCGTGAACAGCTGCTTGGTCGGGATGCCCCCGACCGTGGCCACCCGGCGGAGGGTGGCGGTTTCGCCCTCGTCGAGGTAGTCGGTGCGCAGGAAGCGGATCGCCTTCCAGTGGTCGTCGCTCAACTCCTCGATCCCGATCGAGGCGGCAAGCGCACGGCAGAGGTCGTCGTTCCAATCGTCGTAACGAGTGAGGAAGCCCTCGGCGTCGACCTCGACATCGCAGCCGGCGATGGTGGCTCTCGTGGTGCTCGTGGTGCTCATGATTCTTCTCCTGTGTTCGCTCCGGTGAGTACGCCAGACGGTGAGATGGTCTTCGGGGCAGATGCGGATGAGTTGGGCTGACGGACCTTGCCGGCCATCATCATGTGGGCGGGCAATGGGAGCGGGCGGCCGGGCAGGAGCAGGTTCCAATAGGCCCACTTGAACGCCAACTTGCCGCGGTGGTTGAGCCGTGTTTCCTTGAGGAGCGAGAACGGACCCACACCCGGGATGGGGTACTTGCCGGGCAGCGGCTCGACGTCGTAGTTGAAGTCGATGAGGAGGCCCTTGCCGTCACCCGATTCGACGAAGCAGTTGGCGTGACCATCGAAGCGTTCGGTCATCGGCTTGCCGGCGATGTGTTCGCAGAAGTTGTGGACGAACACGTCGACGGCGAAGTGGGCGACCGACCCGGCCTTTGACGTCGGCACGTTCGACGCGTCGCCGACCGCGAAGATGTTGTCGGCCTTCGTCGACAAGAACGTGTGCTTGTCGACCTCGACGTAGTTGAGTTCGTCGCCGAGACCCGACCGCTCGACGAAGGCCGCTCCCATGTTGACCGGAACGGTGACGAGCAGGTCGTAGGGAACCTCTCGTTCGTCGTAGCTGACGAGCGTCCGCCGGTCGGCATCGACCTCCATCGTCATGAAGTCGGTTTCCAGCACGATGCCCCGATCGTCGAGCATGCCCCCGAGGTGGGCTGCGGCGACCGGCTTGGTGAAGGCGCCGTCGAGCGGCGTCACGTACACCAATTCGATGTCGTTGCGTATCCCCTCGCTCGGTGAAGAAGGCATCGGCAAGGAAGATGAATTCGAGCGGGGCGACCGGGCACTTGATCGGCATTTCGACGATGTTCACCACCAACCGACCATGGCGAAACTCGGCCAGGGCATCGCGCAGACGAGTTGCGCCTTCGAGGGTGTAGAAGTCGTGAATCGTGCGGCCGTACTCGTCGCTGTCGAGTCCCTCGGTCTGTTCGCGGCACGGTTGCGTTCCCGTCGCGATGACCAGTTGATCGTAGGTCAGGGTCGTGCCGTCGGTGAGGAGCACTTGGTTCGTAGGCGCATCGACCCGTTCGACGTCGCCGATCAGGAATTCGACACCATGGGCGAGGAGCGGAGCGCTGGGCCTGACCACGTCGTCGGGCTCGTAGGTCCCGAAGGGAATGAACAGGTAGCCGGGTTGGTAGTGATGTTCCGGCTTCGAGTCGACGATCGTGATCTGCCAGTCCTCGTGATCGAGCTTCTTGGCCAGCTTGTTGACGATCATCGTGCCAGCGGTGCCGGCTCCGAGAACGAGCAGTCGTTTCATCGCGGCGGTCTCCTCATCGTGCTTGCGGGTGAATTCCTGGGTGGTTGCCCACGACCATGATGCGCACCGTGCGACGCGCGAACGTAGGGCAGGAAGTCCCGTCTGCGGATTGGGCGATGGGACCAAAGGCCTTGTCACACCGAGATGCGGTCGGGCACGGTGGTGGTGTGCCGCGGCGCGGTCACCGAGCGAACGAGCTGAGGAGCCAGGACGATGACCGAGACATGGGTGTACCGATTCGACCAGATCGGTGACGCCGAGGAGGCCGTTGCAGGTGATTGGGATGCGGTGCGCGGGCTGCTCGGTGGCAAGGGCGCCAACCTCGGCGAGATGACTCGGCTCGGCATTCCGGTTCCGCCAGGATTCGTCATCACTGCGGAGGCGTGCCGTGAGTACAGCGCCTCCCATGGCGCGTTCCCTGCGGCGATGTGGGACCAGGTGCTCGCGGCGCTCACCGACATGGAACGCCAGACCGGCAAGCGCTTCGGGGACCCCTCGTCGCCGCTGCTGGTGGCGTGCCGATCGGGTGCAAAGTTCTCGATGCCCGGGATGATGGACACCGTCTTGGACATCGGGTTGAACGACGACGTCGTCTCCGGGATGATCGACATCACCGGCCACGAGACCTTCGTCCTCGACTCGTACCGGCGGTTGATCCAGATGTTCGGTTCGGTGGTGCTCGGTGTCCCCGACGAAAACTTCGAACGGGTCCTCACCACTGAACGGCAGCGCAACGGGGTGGACACCGACTCCGATCTCGGTGCCGATGCGCTCCGCTCCGTCATTGCCCAGTTCAAGGCGATCGTCGCCCGACGAGCAGCTGTGCCGTTTCCCACCGATCCGTACGACCAGCTGCGCATGGCGGTACGTGCCGTGTTCGACAGTTGGGATGGCAAGCGAGCGCACGACTATCGCCGCGCCGCAGGGATTCCCGACGATCTCGGTACGGCGGTGAACGTCGTGACCATGGTGTTCGGCAATGCCGGCGACGATTCTGCGACAGGTGTGGCGATGTCGCGCAACGCCACCACCGGAGCTCCGCAACTCGAGGGTGACTTCCTGATCAACGCGCAGGGCGAAGACGTCGTCGCCGGCATTCGTCCGACCCGACCGATCTCTGAACTCGCCGCGTTGATGCCCGAGATCAGCACCCAGTTCGCAGAAATCGCCGCCCGCCTCGAAGCGCACTACACCGACATGCAGGACATGGAGTTCACGGTCGAACGCGGCAAGCTCTGGATGCTGCAGACCCGTGACGGGAAGCGAACGGCGCAAGCCGCCGTACGGATCGCCGTCGACCTCGCCAACGAAGGGTCGATCACCCGCGCTGAGGCAGTGCGCCGGATCACTCCCGAACACATCGAGGCGCTCCTCCACCCGCGCTTCACCATCGAGGCCTTGGCGCAGGCCGAGCGATTGGGTGCGGGGCTCAACGTCTCGCCCGGTGCGGCGGTCGGCCAGATCGCGCTCGACCCCGACCTCGCCGAGCGCTGGGCCGCGGAAGGGCGCCATGTCATCCTGGTTCGGCCCGAAACAAAGCCGGACGACGTCCACGGCATGCTCGCGGCGGACGGCATCCTCACGACGAATGGCGGGCGCACGAGCCACGCAGCCCTCGTCGCCCGACAGTTCGGGCGACCGGCGGTTGTGGGTGCCACCGACTTCGTCGTCGACCTCGTCCGGCGAACGGTCAAGGTCGGCCGTCATCACTTCATCGAGGGAGACGTGATCTCGATCGACGGCACGACCGGCGACGTCTTCGCCGGCTCGATCGACACGATGGAACCCAGCATCGACGACGAGTGGTTGGCGACGATTCTGAGTTGGGCCGACGACATCCGCACGATGACCGTGCGGGCCAACGCCGACACCGGCAGCGATGCGATCCGGGCGCGCGAGTTCGGCGCCGAGGGAATCGGCTTGTGCCGCACCGAGCACATGTTCTTCGGCACCGATCGCCTTCCCGTCGTTCAGCGCATGATCACGGCAACCACCGACGTCGAGCGGAACGAGGCGGTGAACGAACTGTTGCCATTCCAACGGGACGACTTCACCGACCTGTTCCGAGCAATGGACGGTCAGCCGGTGGTGATTCGGCTCCTCGACCCACCGCTGCACGAGTTCCTACCCGACCGCGATCATCTCCTGCACGAGATCACTGATCTGAAACTCCGCCTGCACTCGGCGTGTGACGTCGACACGCTCGATGCGCTGTTGGATCGCCTCCGCTCGACCGATGCGATGCTCCAACGCGTCGAATTGCTGAGGGAGAGCAACCCGATGCTCGGCCTGCGCGGTGTCCGTCTCGGAATCCTGTTCCCCGAGATCACCCGGATGCAGAGCCGGGCGATCTTCGAAGCAGCCGCGATCTGTGCAGCCGAGGGCATTCCGGTGCGACCCGAGGTGATGGTGCCGCTCGTCAGCTCGGCTTCGGAACTGGCCGAGCAGCGCGGAGTCATCGAACGAGAAGCGGCCGCAGTCATGCTCGAGCGGGACGTGGAGATCGACGTGTGCATCGGCACCATGATCGAGGTGCCCCGCGCCGCGTTGACGGCCGACGCGATCGCACAGCACGCCGACTTCATGTCGTTCGGTACCAACGATTTGACGCAGACCACCTTCGGGATGAGTCGAGACGATGCCGAATCCGGGTTCCTGCTGGAGTACCTGAGCCGCGGGTTGTTCGATCGAAACCCCTTCGCGACCCTCGATGCGGCCGGCGTCGGTGCGCTGATCGAAATCGCCGTGGCCAAGGCGCGGCAGGTGAAACCCGACATCGTCACGTCGGTGTGCGGCGAACACGGCGGCGACCCGGCATCGATTGCGTTGTGCCGTCGACTCGGCGTCGCCACGGTGAGCTGTTCACCGTTTCGGGTCCCGGTGGCCCGGTTGGCCGCAGCTCATGCCGAGTTGGCTCTCGCTCAAGGCTGATCGCC
This sequence comes from Ilumatobacteraceae bacterium, assembly GCA_963820085.1. Classification (GTDB taxonomy): domain Bacteria; phylum Actinomycetota; class Acidimicrobiia; order Acidimicrobiales; family Ilumatobacteraceae; genus Ilumatobacter_A. The sequence goes on from CAWFYU010000006.1 coordinate 583,588, forward strand.
GCGGCGGTCGCCGCCGGTGAACGAGGCGGTGAAGCTGGCGAGATTTCCGATGTAGTTGGCGCGCTCGTATGCCGCGGGGTCAGCGACCGCAGCGCGGCGGGCGATGCCGCGCATCGCAGTGACCGACTCGTACCCGTGCTCGTCCATCCAGTCGCGCAGCTGCTCGTGCATGGTCGAGAGATGGGCAACACCGTTGCGGAGCAGCGCCGATGTGGTCATCGCGACGTCGGCTCCGGCGACGAGCAACTTGGCGACATCGAAACCCGAATGGACCCCACTCGAGCCGGCGATCGACATCGTCAGAGAATCGCGCAAGATGCCGGTCCACCGAAGTGGGAGACCCAGGTCGTCTGGGGTGCTCAGCGCAATCCGTGACGTCACATCAAGGGTCTCCAGATCGAGGTCGGGGAGGTAGAACCGGTTGAACATCACCACTCCGGCCGCTCCCGCCTCCTGCAGGTCGAGGACGAAGGAGGCGAGCGAGGAGTAGAACGGCGAGATCTTCACGGCGAGCGGAATGTTCAGTTCTGCAGCGAGGAGGGCGACGAGCCCGTACTGCTCGGATTCGAGCGCGGTGGCCGACACGATGGGATCGGCAGCGACGGCGTAGACGTTGAGCTCGATCGCATCGGCGCCGGCGTCTTGCAGCAGCCGTGCCGAGCGCAACCACCCACCGAGGTTGGTGGCGTTCAAGCTGGCAATGATCGGCACGTCGACGCGTGACTTCGCCGCTTCGATCAGTTCCAGATAGCGATCGATCCCTCCGTTGTCGACGATCTGCGTGTGGAGTGACGCGGGATCGCCGAAGCTGTCGGGGTGATCGTTCAGCAGCTGGTCGATCTCGCCGGTCTCGTGTTCGATCTGCTCTTCGAACAGCGAGGGCAGGACGATGGCCGCTGCGCCGTGCCGCTCGAGTTCCGCCAATTGGTCGACCTGGCCGGTGAGCGGGCCAGCCGACGCCACGATCGGTGATTTCAGCTCGAGGCCGAGGTAGGTGGTGCGCAGGTTCGTCATCGTCGTCAGTTCAGGAACGCTGCGAGCAGATCGCGCATCGACACCACGCCGACCAGCGAGCCGGCGTCACCGACCAGCACATGACGCACATAGGTGCTCATCATCTCCTCGGCGACCTGGGCCACTGTCGATTCGGGTGTCGCCCATTTCAGATCGGTGCTCTCCACGTCGGCGACGACGGTCGCGTCGAGGTCAACGCCAGCGGCGACGGCGCGGACGATGTCGCGTTCGGACACCACCCCGTCGACCCACGTCGATGTCCCGACGACCAGCAAGCCGACACCCTCGGTGTCGAGCATGAGCGCAGCGTCGCGGAGCGTCGTCTCGGCGGAGATGACGATTGGTTCATCGTTGGTGAAGGCCGCAATCGAGGCCTCACCGCCGCCGAAAGTTGGAACGTCCGAGCTGGGTTCGAGATCGGCGTCACTGGTCATGTCGTGTTCTCCAGACTTCTCTGTGGGGGTGTGCCCTGCCTGTGCTCGCTCTTCATCGTGGCTCTTCGGCGGAGGCCAGACCAGAGGAGAAGGACCTGCTGAAACATCAGCGTCCGCATCAGCATGCACGTCGACTTCGAAGTCGGAGGCGGTTGCCGTCGACAGCAACGTTTCGAATTCGCCGACGATTCGTTCGATCTCCTCATCATCCAATGCGACGCCGCTGGTGCGAACCACGTCGATAGCAGCGATATCGAGCAGCGGCTCGGACACCACGATCGGCACGCCGGCCCTCAGGGCGAGGGCGATCGCGTCGCTTGGGCGCGCCGAGATCCGCTTCAACCCCGACGGCGCTTCGAGGAAGAGTTCCGCGAAGAACACTCCGTCGTCGAGACTGGTCACCGCGACCTCCTCGAGTTGCGAGCCGATCGCCTCGAGCAGGATGAGGGTCAGATCATGGGTTCCCGGACGCGGCGGCATCAGCCCCATCAGCGCGGCCACGATGGCCTGCGTTTCGGCGCGGCCGACCATGATCGGCAACACACGCGTCGGCTCCAGCCCCTCGCCGAGCAGAATCGCGGACGAGCCGGTCTCGGGATCGACGCGGATCCCCACGATCTGGACATTCACCATCGATGTCAACGTGCCCTCCGTTTCGACTCCGCGGCTCCATCTTGCGACGAGCCGGCTCAAATGCCCAGAGACCTAGGTCCCAACATCGAGTGCGCACCGCCCCGACCGCCATCTCGTGAGCCATCTGCGCCTGAGCGGTGCACCGACGTCATGAGCTGCGGTCCAATAGGCCTCTCACTCGGCGCTCAAGTCGGTCGCGGGGAATGCCGATGTACCTGCAATGGGCGGAGCACCAACACTGCTGTCGGGTCGCATCACCCGCCGGGCGATGGCGTGGCTGGTCGTTGCCGTCTTGGTCGTCACCCCGATCGAGGGGATCGCCTATGACCACCCGGTCGTCTTGGCGACCGTGCCTCTGCGCGCCGGCTTGCTCGTGATGATCCTGTGGGGCCTGCTCAGCTACCGCATCAGCGCCATCGTCGGCGGTCGACTGTTCCTCGCCCAAGGCGTCGTGACGATGCTGTGCTGGTCGATTCTCGTCGACTCCAACCCTGGCCGCGTCGCGATGGAGGCGGTGGCCTACGGCACCATCCTGCCGGTGTTCACCCTCTTGATCGCACCGAAGCCGACGCGTCGATCGTGGGCGTTGCTCGTGCTCTGCGTGGTGTTGTATCCCGCGATCGTCAGGTTGATGCCCGACCACCTCGCGTTGCTGGTGCAGGTCGTCACCGCGTTGGCCGTGCACAGCGCGTCGATCGCCGCCCTCGATTCCCACGCCAACAAGGCCGAACTCGCCGGGGAGATGGCCGGCATCGATCCGCTGACCGGACTCCTCAACCGTCGGTCGGCCATCACTCGACTCAACCGAAGCGTCGACGATGCGGCCGTTGGACGACGATCAAGCCTCATCCTGCTCGACCTGGACCACTTCAAACAGCTGAACGACACGTTGGGCCACGAAGCCGGAGACGACGCGCTGCAACAGGTGGCGCGCGTTCTTCGGGCATTCGTGCGGCCCGTCGACAGCGTGTGCCGCTGGGGCGGCGAAGAGTTCCTGGTGCTGCTTCCCGACGCCGGTGAAGCGTTGGCGGCCGCGACGGCGGAATTCCTCCGCGCCGGACTCGTCGAGGCCGGAGTGACGGCATCGTTCGGCGTGGCCGAAATCGCGGCCGACGACACGGTGACGAGTTGGGTGCGCCGTGCCGACGACGCGATGTACGCCGCCAAGCACGGCGGTCGCAACGCGGTGTGTGTCGCCCCGCCGCTGCCCAAATCATCGGCTGAGCGCCGATGATCGCTGGCATGCCGACGCCGGCATGCCAACGCTTACTCGGTCAGGGCTGCGGTCATCTCGGCAGGGCGACCGGCGATGATGCCATCGACCCCCACCGCGATCATCGCCCGATAGAACTCGGTGTTCTCCTGGGTCGAGGCGTCATCGGGCCACACCCAGACCGCCCGGCCTTCGTCGTGCACCCGCTGGACGGTGGCGGCACTGACCACTTCGACATCGCCCTGAAAGGGCGGTACCTGGAAGATCGTGAAGTACGGCTCGATCTCGGTGCCGTTGAGGAACCAGTCGGTGAGCCGAGTGAGGCCGGGGCTGATGGCCACGTCAGGTGCCGCGGCATGGAACGCGTCGAGGAGTTGGTCATCGAAGGAGACCACGACGACCCGCTCGGTCAGGCCCAACTCGCTGATCTCGGCAGCCAACGCTTCGACCACGGGGAGCGCATCGGGGAACGAACCCTTGATCTCCACATCGAGCACGACGTCGGGGAACGCCTCGGCGACGGCCCGGAAGGTTTCGACGCGGAAGTCGTCTGCGGTGTATCCGGCGGGTGGAGGAACCTCCCCGGTGCGGATGCCGCGATAGACGTACTCCTCGATCGGGCGGTCTTGGCACGGCCAGCACTGTGGCGAGAACCAATAGGCGTTGTCGAGTGCCTGGATTTCGTCGAGCGTCAGATCAGCGACTGGCCCGCTGGCGTTGGTCGTCTTGTCGACGGTGTCGTCGTGTTGGACGATGAGCACGCCGTCGGCCGTGAGCTGGACGTCCATTTCGAGTGCGTCGGCTCCGGCGGCCAGACCCTCGCGGAACGCGAACATCGTCGAATGCGGTGCAGCCTGGTCGCCGCCGGCATGCGACAGGTTGATCGGCCGGCCGGCCGCGAGCAGTGCGTCGACGGTGGCGAAACCCGGTACATCGACCGTGGTCGGCGGGCCCGCCGTCGTGGCGGGCTGGTCGCTGGCGACGGGTTCGGCGGAGTCGGCTGGGGTGGAGGCCGGCTCGGTCGACGCCACGTCGGTGACGAGGGGATCGGTCGCCGGTGACGATGTCGCGATGGGTGACGTCTCGATGCCCGATGCGGTGTCAGGAACCGATCCGGATGCGTCGTCGCTGGTGCCCCCACACGCTGCGAGGAGCACCAGGATGACTCCGGTGAGAGCGAGTCGGCGCATGGCGGTCAGGTCAGATGTCGATGCCCTTGGCAACGACCGGGGCCATCATCGTGATCTCGGGGCGCCCGTCGAGCAACCCGCCGAACTTGCCCATCGCCGCCTTCATTCCGTCTCCCTTGCCGTGGACGGCCAGCGCGTCACCGTCGGTGTACAACTCGAAGAACCAGTACACGCCCTCGTTGCCCGTGTCCTTGTGGGCGCTGTAGATCTCGAGGCCAGCCTCCTCCTCGGCGGCAGCAACGACACCGGCCAACACGGCTTCGAGTTCGGCGGCTTTGCCATCGGCGGCGGTGAGCTTGGCAATCAGTGAAATCTTCGACATCGCCCGAACCTAGCCGGGCGCCGCCCTGGCACCCCAGCCGGGAATGTCACGCCAGCTTCTCGGTGAACCAGTCCAAGATGATCTCCGCGCGCTGCACCCGGTGGATCGGAGAACCGCTTCTCGACAACTCGTGGTTCTCCCCGGGGAACCGGTAGAAGTCGACCTCCTTGCCCAACAGCTTGAGCGCGATCCACAGCTCTTCGGCCTGGACGATCGGGCACCGCCAATCCTCTTCGGAGTGAATCAGCAGCATCGGTTTGTCGATGTTGTGCACCGCCGTGATCGGCGACGACGCGATATAGACGCTCGGATCATCGATGTGAGTCGGTCCGTGCTCGGCCATGAAGGCAGTAGCGATGTCACTCGACCACTCCTCGGACAACAGGTTGTTGACGGCCCGTTCGGAACAGAAGGCCCGAAATCGCTCGCCGTGATGACCGGCCAGCCAGGTCGCCATGAAGCCGCCATAGGAACCGCCGAGCATGCCGACTCGGTCGGGATCGCAGAAGGCGTATCGCTCGAGTGACCCGTCGATGATCGCCAGGACGTCGTCGACGTCGACGCTGCCCCACCCGGTGCCGGGGCGTACCGGGTGCCGCGGGCCGAGCACCGCCTGGCCCCACGCTTCCTCGCGCCCGCTGCCGCCGCGGGGGTTGCCGAGAACGACGACGAACCCTGCGGCGGCCTGCATCTGGGCTTCGTCGAAGAAGAAGTCGCCGTACTGTGAGAACGGGCCGCCGTGGACGTTGAGGAGAACCGGGTAGCGCTGCGTCTCGTCGAAGTCGGCCGGCCGCATGATCCAAGCGTCGATTTCGTTCGAGCCGTCGGAGGTGCGAACCGTGAACTTCTCCCAGGGCAGGAGATGGGCCGCCAACGCGTCGCCGACCGAGGTTCGACGTGTGTCACCGACGAACAGTTCGGGCGGGTGATCGATGGTGGAACGCGTCGTCACGATCGTTCCACCTGCGGCGTCGAAGCCGTGCACGGTGAGCAGGCCGGTGGTGATCGCCTGCGGCGGGGCCTGGCCGTCGGCGCTGAGTCGGTACAGATGGGTGCTGCCGCGGTCCTCGGCGGTGGCGAGCAGGGAGTCGTCGGTCTCCCACACCGGCGCCCGGGTGCCCGCAGTGCACACGAAGGTGCGATCGAGAGCTGTCGACACCCACGTCACGTCGTCGATCGACGTCCCGCCGGAATCGATCGACACGATGCCGACGTGGGAGTTCTGCGGAAACGTGGCGAGGTCGCCATGACCGAGGAAGGCCACACGTGTGCCGTCAGGGGACACCGACGGGGAGCCGAGGTAGCCATCGTGATGGCTGAGGCACCGAATGCCGTCCGGATCGGTGTCGGCGTCGATGGGCACGACGTAGATGTCGCTGGCGCGGTCGGTGTCCCAGGTGGCGTGGCGTTGGGCAGCCACGACCACTGCTGACGAATCGGGCAGCCATGCGGGCGCGTCGTGCTGGAACTCGCCCGGTGTCAGGTTGCGGGGCGCGCCGGTGCCGTCGGCATTGATCACGAAGACGTGTTGGGGACGGTCGAAGACCCAGTTCTCACCGTTGAGCCGCCCGAACAGGCGCTCGACCTTGCGCGGCGACTGCCAGGCCGGGCCCTCTGTGGTGTACCGCTCGTCTTGGGTTCGACTCGTGAACGCGAGGAGGCGACCGTCGGGGGACCAGGCGAGATCGCCGAGCCCGTCGGGCATCGAACACAGGGTGCGCGTCTCGCCGGGCATCGCGACCGGCATCACATGCAGGGTCGAGTCGCCTTCGTGTTCGCCGCGACGGGACGTGAATGCGAGAAACCGCCCGTCGGGCGACCACGTCGGATGCGCATCGTGGTCGCCGGCGCTGACCGGAGCGTCGTCGATCCAGATCGTGCTGTGGGTCGTGTTCAGAGCGAGGCTGGTGGTTGCCACGACGAAGGCGACTCGGTCGCCGCCAGGAGACACCGCTGGCTGTCCCACCGTTGCTCGTCCATCGATCAATCGCTCGGCGATCTGGGTGTGCAGCGAGGATTGCCGATCAGGTTGGGGTGGGGGTGCGGGTGAAGTCGAAGCACTCATGGAGCGGACCGTAGTGGCTCCCGCACGGTTCGGGCGGGGGAAGATTTCTTCGCCGATGTGCCGTGGAAGTGTCAAGGAACCGTCAATCGTGCCGATGACATCTCGATGTCATCCATGCAACCCCACCGTTGGAGCCGTCGTGTCGTCGGCCTGGTCGTCGCCGCGATCGCTGCGTCGAGTTGCAGTTCGCCGGCGTCAGAGAGCGCAGTCGTTGACTCGACCGTCCCGACCAACTCGACCGACTCGACCGACTCGAATCTCGCAGATGCCGAACCCGACGAGACATCGGGAGCCGAGGCCGGCGTCGATGATCCGGCGTCCGGCGACGCGGCCACGCTCTTCGACCCGAATGTGGTCCACACGTTCGATCTCCAACTCTCCGACGAGGCGTTTGCGATCCTCGAAGGAGACCCGACGGGAGAGGAGTACGTCGAGGGCACCCTCGGCTTCAACGGCCAGACGTTCGGGACGGTCGGCGTCAGGCACAAAGGGTCGATCGGTTCCTACATCGGGTGCGTCGACGGCCCCGACCAGCTCAACCCCTCCGGAGCAAAGACCTGCACCAAGATCTCGATGAAAGTCGACATCAATCGCTTCGCGCCCGAGGCCGAGTTCTTCGGACAACGCAAGATCCAGTTCAACTCGATGAATCGAGATGACTCGATGCTGCACGAGCGGCTCGGATATTGGCTGTTCCGTGAGGCCGGCCTCGTCGCTCCGCGGTCGACACACGCTCGCGTCACGCTCAACGGAGAGCTGCTCGGCCTGTTCGCGTTGACGGAAGTCGTCGATGGGCGCTTCGTTCGAGCGAACTTCGACGATGGGTCAGGCAACCTCTACAAGGGCGTGTGGCCGTTCTGGAGTGACTTCGGCGTGAGTCCGAGCGAGGCGCTCATCGGTGCGCTCGAAACCAATGAAGACGACGCTGATGTCACTGCCGACATGATCACCGCGTTCGCGACCGAGCTGCTCGGCGCGAGTGAAGCAGAGCGCCCCGAAGTTCTTGCTCGGTGGACTGACGTCGATGCGCTGATCGACTACGCAGTCGTCGACCGGATGATCGGCCACGACGACGGACCGTTCCACTGGTACTGCAATGACGAAGGCTGCGGCAACCAGAACTTCTACTGGTACGAGGAGCCCGAGGCCAGTCGGCTCCACCTCATCCCCTGGGACCTCGACGGTGCCTTCCAGAACTTCACGACGCCCAGTCCCTACACCGCGATCGCCGACGGGTGGGGTGAGATCACCAACGAGTGCAAACCGTTCGCGCACGAAGCGCTCAACCTGTTGCAGCGTTCTGGTGCATGCGACCCGCTCCTCGGCACCCTGCTCGCCAGCGACGCGCTCTACCAACAGAAGCGCGCCGACTTCCTCGCCGGCCCCTTCTCGGCCGAACGGGTGAACGAACAGCTCGACATCTGGATCGCGCAGATCGGGCCGCTGGTCGAAGAAGCGGCCTCGACGCACGACGACGCCGTCACTGTCGAAGCCTGGCAGGCCGCCGTCGACGAATTCCGACGGGGTCTCGACGTGAGCCGAGCCGCCGGATGAGTGCGCCGCGAACGATCCTCTCGATGAACGTGACGGAATGGAAGACTGCGAACGATGTCTGACTGGATGTTCCTCGCAGCCGACGCGGTCGCGGTGTCGTTGCTGGCGTTCGGGTTGTACTTTCCGCGCTATCGCCGGCGGGACATGCTGTTGGCGATCATCGGCATCAACGTCGGCGTGCTCGCCGTCGCCACCGTGTTGGCGCGCGCCGACGTCACCGCAGGGCTCGGGCTCGGGCTCTTTGGCGTCTTGTCGATCATCCGTCTGCGGTCCGAAGAACTCGACCAGGCTGAAGTCGCCTACTACTTCTCGGCGCTGGCGCTCGGGCTCATCGGCGGGGTCCGGGTGTCGCCCGACTGGATAGCACCCGTGCTGATGGGACTCGTCGTGCTCGCACTCTTCGTCATCGATCATCCGTCGCTCTTTGCCAGCAGTCGTCAGCAGATCATGACGCTCGACACCGCCTATACGAACGAGTCGCTCCTCGTCGAGCGGCTGAACGACCTGCTCGGCGGAACCGTCACACGAATGAACGTGAAGAAGGTCGACCTCGTCAGCGACACGACGGTCGTCGACGTTCGATATCGGCTCGCCCCCGAATCATCGGCATCGTGACTCCAACCGGGACTTCGACCGTGGCTGCAACCTTGACGTCGACGTCGTGCGACGACCTGATCGCCGGCGCGCCGGCGATCACGCTGGATCAACTCGATGCGGCAGCGGAACTACAGACCCGCACCGACCGGAAATACGTCGTCGATGAGGTCACGTTGCGCCGTCTCCTGGACGAGACGGCCACGGAATATGCCGTACTCGAAATCGGCGGTGGACGCAGCTTCGGATACTCCTCCGTCTACTTCGACACCGCCGACCTCGACCTGTACCACGCCGCCGTCCGGAGTCGACGACGGCGGTTCAAGATCCGAACGCGGGTGTATGAGGACAGCAAGAGGTGCATGCTCGAAGTGAAGACGCGCGACGGTCGTGGTCGGACCGTGAAGCACCGGTTCGACTACCACCATGAGGATCGGGCTCGCCTGACCGACGCAGGGCGTACGTTCATCACCGGTGCACTCGTCGGCGACGGAATCGAACCACCCGGGTTCGATGGCCTGCGACCCACGATCAGAACGGCCTACGTCCGGACCACGCTGGTCGACCAGACGTCGCCGAGTCGGACGACCATCGACCGGCGCCTGGTCTGCACGATCGAGCCGGACGGTCCCGACTCGTCACGATCGATCCAGCTCGGCGGCATCATCATCGAGACGAAATCCGATGCCCGTCCGAGCAACGTCGACCATTGGCTCTGGGCCCAGCACGTGCGTCCGATCAAGATCAGCAAGAGCTGCACCGGGTTGGCTGCATTGCGGCCCGACTTGCCGTCGAACAAGTGGCATCGCACACTCGAGCGCCACTTCCGCTGACCCGCCGCACACGTTGCCGGCGTCCTACTCTCGCCGCATGTCGATCATCGAGACTCGGGGGTGCCGGCTCGCATACGACCTCGTGGGCCGAGCGACCACCGGTGTGCCGATGGTGTGGGGCCATGGGCTGACATCGAGCCGGGCCGACGAAGACGTGTTCCCGCTGGTCGACTCAGCGATCGTCGGCGCACACCGCCAGGTCGCGCGCTACGACGCACGTGGGCACGGCGAATCGAGCGACCTGTCCACGATGTCGGACGGTGACTGGGCGCAGTTGGCGCTGGACCAGATCGGCCTCATCGACCATTTGGGATGGGATCGCGTTGACCTCGGCGGCGCATCGATGGGCGCGGCGACCGCGTTGCATGCCGCACTGCGGCTTCGTGAGCGTGTCCGATCGCTGGTGCTCGTGATCCCGCCGACAGCATGGGAGACCAGGGCCGAGCAGGTCGGCACCTACGCCAAGATGGCAGACGCGGTCATCGAGCACGGAACCGAGCCTCTCGTCGCTGGCCTGCGATCGGTGCCGCCGCCAGATCCCTTCATCGACGATGAGACGTGGTACGCGCGTCGGACCGCCGTCCTCGCTGGCGCCGATCCCCGTCGACTCGCTGCAGTGTTCCGCGGAGCGGCCACCGCCGATCTGCCCGCGCCCAAGGAGATCGCCAAGCTGGACGTTCCGACCCTCGTGCTGGCATGGAGCGGGGACCCGGGCCACCCCGTCTCGACAGCGGATCGCCTCGGTCAACTCATCTCCGGGAGCCGAGTCGTCGTTGCATCGAGTCGAGCCGAACTGAACAGCTGGACGAACCGGGTTGTCGACTTCCTGCAGGCGCACGACCCGCGCTGACACGCTCGACCAGTCGCCCGATCCGGCACGCTCGGCGACCTACTCGCGCCCGGTGCGCGGCGTATCAGGCGTTGGCCGCCACGTCGTTGCGCGCGTCGGTCGTGGCGATCTTCTGAGGGGTGGTGAAGCGCATCACGCCATCGACGATCGGGGCCTTGGCAATCAATTTCTTGTCGGCACTCAGTCGTTGCGTGTTGAGCCACGGGGCCCGGTCGCCCTGGCGGGGGAGCAGCGGCATCATCCGCTGCATGTAGCCGGCCGAGAAGTCGTCGATGAATGGTCGCTCGGGCATGTCGGCATCTTCGGGTCGCAGGCGCGGCGTCGCCTGAGTCATTCCCGTGGTGGACATGTGGTTGAGCAATCGGCACACCCACTCGCAGGTGATGTCGGCCCGCAGCGTCCACGAGGCGTTGATGTAGCCGAACGACGAGGCGAGGTTCGGCACATCGGAATACGCGAGCCCCTTGTAGGTCCACGTCTTCGAGAAGTCGACGGGGTTGCCGTCGACGGTGAATCGCATGTTGCCAATGGTGACGAGTTGGAGACCGGTGGCCGTCACGATGATGTCGGCATCGAGATGCTCACCACTGGTGAGGCGGATGCCGGACTCGGTGATGGTGTCGATCTCGGCCGTGACGACCGAGGCAGTGCCGTCGTTGATGGCGTTGAACAGATCGCTGTCGGGGATGAGGCAGAGCCGTTGATCCCACGGGTCGTAGGTCGGTGTGAAGTGCTCGGCGACGGTGTGCTCGCCCAACTCCTTCGTCACGAGCTGCAGCAGCTTCGCGCGCACCTTGGCCGGGCGAGTACGGGTCTGCTTGTAGAAGAACTCGCCCATCGCGGCGTTCTTCCACCGGGTGATGCCGTAGGCCACCCGTTCCGGCAGGACCTTGCGCAGACCGTTGGCGATGGGGTCAGCGGCAGGGCGAGACACGACGTACGTCGGCGAGCGCTGCAGCATCGTCACGTGGGCGGCGCGTGTGGCCATGGCCGGCACGAGCGTCATCGCAGTGGCTCCCGAACCGATCACGATCACCCGTTTTCCCTGGTAGTCGAGATCCTCCGGCCACTTCTGGGGATGAACGATCGGCCCAGCGAACTCGGCGCTGCCGGGGAACTCGGGCTCGTAGCCGCCCTGGTACGAGTAGTACCCCGAGCACATGAACAAGAAGTTGCAGGTGTAGACGACCTGCTTCCCGTCGCCGTCGCCGTCGCCGACCCGAGCGGTGACGGTCCAGGTCGAGGTGTCGCTCGACCATGCGGCGTCGGTCACCAGATGCCGGAACCGCATGTGCCCATCGATGCCGAATTCGGTCGCGGTCTCGTTCACGTAGGCGAGAATCGACGGGCCGTCGGCGATCGCCTTGGCGTGGGTCCACGGCTTGAAGCTGTAGCCGAGGGTGTGCATGTCACTGTCCGAACGCACGCCGGGGTAGCGGAACAGGTCCCAGGTTCCGCCGAGGGCGGCGCGGCCCTCCAGAATGACGTAGGTGCGGTCGGGGCAATTCCGTTGCAGGTGGTAGCCGGCTCCGATGCCCGAGATGCCCGCCCCGACGACGACGACGTCGAAGTGCTCGGCGGTCGGCACCGCACTCACGTCGATGCCTTGTCACGAGCGTCGGCCATGCGGGCGAGCATCGCCCCCATCTGCGCATGGACTGCGTTGACGGCCTGGAGCGGACGCATCATCACCTTGAATTCGGTGATCATGCCGTCGTCGTCACACGTGATGATGTCGACGCCGTTGACGTATTTGCCGCCGACGGTCGTCTCGAATTCCAGCACGGCGTGGTGACCCTGGACGACCGTCTTGATGTAGCCGAATTCTCCCGACCCCGACGACGAGGCCGAGGTATCGACATCGGCATCGCCGCCGAGGGTGCCGCCCGCCGCGGTCAGATACACCTTGGTGATCTCGCGTCCCTGCTGCGGCGTGAAGACGACAGGGGAGAGAAAGACGCAGTCGGCGTGGAGGAGGGCGTCGAACCCACCGTCGAGTTCTCCGCGCAAGTGCGCAAACCACTTGTCCATACAGCCGACGATCGGGTCCGGCGAAGATGCGGCGTCGGTGCTCATCGGAGCTCCTCCACCGACGAGATGATGTACTTCTTGATCGACGCGTCGGCGATCGCGAGCCCCGCGCGAACCTCTTGCCAGGCGGCCATGTGCTCGCTGGCGAAGTGCCCGTCGAGCGCGGCCTGGTCGTCCCACAGCTCGTACAGCATGATGCGGTCGTCGTCGTTGGGGTCGGGAGTGAATGCGTATTCGTGGCAACCCGGTTCGGTCAGCGTCGCAGCCACCATGGGCTGGACGGCCGTGAGGAACGCGTTGCGCCCTCCGGGTTGCGTCGTGATCGATCCGGCGACGATGAGCATGTCGAGCACCGTACTTTCGGCGACGCTGCGAGGAAGAGTCCGCATGTGGGAGCATTCGAGGGCATGAGCGCCGGTGGGACGAACGCAGTGGGAGGGACCGAGCTGCTGGATCCGACACCCGACACTCGCTGCTACCGCGCCGGACGGGTGGTTCGGCTCGGTGATGTCGACCCCGGCGGCCGTCTTCGGCTCGATGCCACGGCACGGCTCCTGCAAGACGTGGCGAGCGACGATGCAGCCGACGCGCGGCTCGATGGTGCGTGGGGGTGGATCGTGCGCAGGACCCTGATCGACGTGCGCCGGGCGGCCGTGCTCGACGAGTCGATCGAGCTGTCGACCTTCTGCACCGGAATGGGCCGCAGCTGGGCCGAACGCACGACACGAATCCGCGGAGCCTCGGGCGCAGACATCGCAACGGTGAGCCTCTGGGTGCAGGTTGCGGCAGCAACCGGCCGACCCGCTGCGCTGACCGACCAGTTCATTGCCACGTACGGACCTGCGTGTCACAGGGCGCAAGGTGTCGGCGCGGCTGTGCCTCGATGCGCCCACTGAATCGGTCGAGCGTTCGTCGTGGGCGGTGCGCCGCGCCGATCTCGACCCGTTCGACCATGTGAACAACGCTGCGAACTGGGCGTTTCTCGAAGAAGCTCTTCCGGCGGGGTCGAGTCGGCAAGGGCGCGCCGAGATGGAGTTCGTCGCCCCGGTCACCCACGGCTCCGACATTGCCATGGCGGTCGACCGATCAGGCGCCACGTCGGCGTGGCTCCTCGACGGCGATCGTGTCCTCAGCGCCGCCCGCTGGACCCCGCGCTGATGACCAGTCTGTCGCGCCGGGGCCAGGCACCATCGCGACAGTTTTGTCGCGTTGGTGCCTGGCCCTATCGCGACAGTTTTGTCGCGTTGGTGCCTGGCCCCATCGCGACAGTTAGTCGAGGGTGATGCCGGGGGTGGAGCGGGACGCGGTGCCGATGTGGGCAGCGGTATGGCCGGTGGCGGCGAGTTCGGCGAGGATCCCGGCCGTTTCACTCGGGTCGACGCCGAAGACCAACCCGCCCGATGTCTGCGCGTCGGCAAGGAGGAGTTGATCGACGTCGTCGCGCCGGCCGACGTCGACGAAGTCGGTGGCCCAGGCCAGATTGCGTCGACTCCCGCCCGGCATGATGCCAGCTCTGGCGTGGTCGACCGCTCCGGGGAGGAACGGCACCGCGTCGAAAACGATGGTCACCTGCACGCCCGATTCGAGGGCCATCCGCCCGAGGTGACCGAGCAACCCGAAGCCGGTGACGTCGGTGGCACCGGTGGCGCCGGCAGCAACGGCGAGGCGCGCACCGATGTCGTTGAGGCGGGTCATCGACGCAACCGCTGCCGCAGCTTCGACGGCGGTGGCCACGCCGGCCTTGATCGCAGTGGTGAGCACCCCGACTCCGAGCGGCTTGGTGAGGATGATGTCGTCGCCCACTCGGAGCCCACTGTTGCGCAGGATTCGATCCGGGTGCACGATCCCGGTGACCGCCATGCCGTACTTCGGCTCGGGGTCGTCGATGGTGTGCCCGCCGACGATGGCGAACCCGGCAGCTGTGGCCACGTCCTGCCCGCCGGCAAGCACCTCGGAGAGCAGCTCGGTGGGGAGTTGGTCGGTGTTCCAGCCGACGAGGTTGAGCGCGAACAGCGGCCGACCGCCCATGGCATAGACATCGCTGACGCTGTTCGTTGCTGCGACGCGGCCCCAGGTACGCGCATCGTCGACCACCGGAGTGATGAAGTCGGCAGTCGAGACGAGCGCCTGGTCGGCGTCAATCTTCCAGACGGCGGCATCGTCACCGGTGTCGGGGCCGACGAGCAACTCGTCAGGGTGATCGGAATGGAGGTGGCGCACGACGTGCGCCAATTCGCCGGGGGCGAGTTTGCAGCCTCAACCAGCGCCGTGGCTGAATTGAGTCAGCCGAACGCGGTCTCGCGTGTTCTCGTTGTCGTTCATCGTCCACCTCCTTCGCGCGCTCGGTTCACGGATGTCGCAGCCCCGGTCAACCCGGGCTCGGCAGCGATGATTCCCCGAAGTCCAGATCGACCATCAACTCGTTCGCAATGGCTTCGAGCACGTCACGTACGTCGCCTCGGTCGAGGTCGGGTGGAATCCGCAGGGTCGCGCGGGCTGCGAACAGCAGCTCGCCCGACATCGGAGCCGACATCGTGTCGGTCTCGAGTTCGACGATGCTCACGTTGCGGCTCGCCAGTGCAGCAGAGATCTCCTTGATGATGCCGGGACGATCCTGGCCGACGAGTTCGAGGCGCATCGATGTCGTGTCGGTGGCATCGTCGGTCAGCCCCTCGCTCACGGACGCGATCGCGACCCGCACGTCGAGGAGACCTTGGGCATGGAGCGCTTCCAAGCTGGCCGTCAGTGCTGCGACCTGATCGTCGGGAGCCGACAGGACGATGATCCCGGCGAATTGGCCGGCGACTCGGGCCATGTGGCTGCGCTCCCAACTGCCGCCGTGCGCGGCGATCGGGTCGGCGAGGGCGTCGACGAGGCCTGACTTGTCGTTGCCGATCACGGTCAGGACGAGTGTGGCCATGACGAATTGTCGCACGTGGCCGACGTTCCGGCACGCCTCCGAACCAGCGGTGAGGGCGCCGACCGGAGATCACCGCGGGCATGACGTCGAGAATCGGTGCCAGTTCGTGCGGCGTCGCACCGTGCATGATCACTGCGTCGGCGCCGAGTTCGATCTGGCGACGCACGGCTCGAGCGCACTGGTCGGGCGATCCGCTGGCGGCCGGCGCCAACCACTGCGCGGGGAGCAGCGTGGCGATGTGTTCGAGTTGTTCGGTCGTGGCAACTGCGTCGATGGCACCGCCGATGGTCGAGACCATCGAGTCGGCCCTGAACGTGGCGAGGACAGCGGGGTCCCAATCGTTCGTCGCCACCATGAGGTCGCCGTAGGCCTGCAGATAGGTGGCAAGTCGGCCCACGGTCTTCTTCAGTCGCAGCGGCTCGTCGATATGGTCGCCGACGGTTGCCAGGCACGACCAGACCCGCACGTCGTCGGGGTCGCGGCCAGCACGCTCCGCGGCCTGCTTGACCGTGCCCACGCAACGCTGCAGCGTCTCGTCCGTGAAGAAGGTGTGCAGGATCACGTTGTCGAACAATCGACCGCCCAGGTCGAGCGTGTTCGGACCAAACGCAACGATCGACAGGGGGATGTCTTCGTCGAAGGTGGGGTCGAGGCGCAGCACGGGGTACCGGCCGATCGGTCCGTCATGGCCGACCACGGTCTCGCCTTTCCACAGACGCCGCATCAGCAGGGCGAAGTCCTCCATCTGCGCCGTCGTGATCGGCGGGATTCCGAACGCCTTGAACATCGGGCCGATGCCGCGTCCGATCCCGAGCGAGAAGCGACCGCCGGTGAGGCGATGCATCGTCGTCGCGAACGACGCCGTGACGAGCGGGTGGCGGGTGTTGTGGTTGGTGGCGCCGGTGATGATGTCGATCGTCGGTCGAGACGGCACCCGCGGCACCCGAAAGCGTCGCGGCCTCCTTGATGTTGAAACGCTCGGAGATGAACGCCGTGCCGAGACCCAGGCGTTCCGCCTCGATGATCTCATCGATGAGGTCGCGCGGTGAATCGGGCGCGCCGGCCAGTGTGTAGAAGCCGAGGTCGGGGTGCGTTGCGGTCGACACGGTGGCCATCTCGGCGACCGTACCGTTCGCCCCGCCTGCTGATCGGATCGGTCACCGTTCGATGGCGGCGGTCGACCGGTGGTTCCGCGATGATGCGAACATGCCGATCGCCCGCCTGCATGCGTTGTGCTCCGGCACCTCAACCGGCGCCGGCGCTGCCGACGTCGACACGGCCATCGACCTGTACTACGAGGTACACGGCCTCGACAGCGGCGCGCGCGTCCTCAACATCGGTGGCAGCGGTGGCGACCTCCGCCGTACCTTCCCGGATCGGTCCCCGCTCAATCGGGACTTCCGGGTGCTGTCGTACGATCAGCGCTGCCTCGGTCGATCCGATCGGTCCGCAGGTGACCTGACGATGGCGGACTACGCCGACGATGCAGCACAGTTGATCGCTGCAATCGGATGGGACCGGTGCCACGTGGTCGGCACCAGCTTCGGCGGGATGGTCGCGTTGAACCTGGCCGTGCGCCACCCGCACCTGATCGAACGGTTGGTGCTCAACTGCACCTCGCCCGGTGGGACCCGCCCGTCGTACCCGCTGCACGAACTCGGTGCCCGCGGATCGGATCCGGAGGAGACCTTCGCCACGCGCATGCGTCTCAACGACGTTCGCTGGGATCCGGCTGCAGCCGAACCGATCCCCGGCCTCGGGCGCTTCTACGACGTCATCGCCGCGCAGGGACGCGAAACGCCGGATGACGCAGTGGTCGCGGGGCTGCGGCGCCAATTGGAGGCACGTGCGGGCCACGACGTCGAGGCCGATGTCGGTCGGATCAGGCACGAGACACTGGTGTGCGCCGGCCGGTTCGATCAGATCGCCCCACTCGCGAACTCGGAGTGGCTCGCCGACCAAATACCGCGCGCCCGGCTCGAAGTGTTCGAGGGCGGGCACCTCTTCATGCTGCAAGATCGCCGCGCCTTCCCTGCGATGATCGAGTTCCTGCACCACGGGCACGCCCCGAACCACCTGCCAACGATCATCGAACACCGAGACCCCGAGGAGAGCCCATGATGTTCCGACTCCGCCAAGTCGCCCTGGTCGCCCACCATCTCGACGCGGTGGTCGATGAACTCTGCGCCACCTTCGGACTGTCGGTCTGCTTCCACGATCCCGGTGTCGGCGAATTCGGACTGCACAACGCGTTGATGGTGATCGGCGACCAGTTTCTCGAGGTCGTCTCACCGATCGACGACGGAACCACGGCGGGCCGCCTCCTCGCCAAGCGCCAGGGTGATGGCGGGTACATGGCGATCTATGAAGTCGACGACCTCGATGCCCGACTTGCACACCTGGCCACACACGATGTTCGCATCGTCTGGGCGGGCGACTTTCCGACGATTCGTGGGCGGCACCTCCATCCACGCGATGTCGGTGGCGCGCTCGTGTCGATCGATCAGCCCGTGCCCAACGGAAGCTGGACCTGGGGCGGACCAACGTGGGAGGCGCACCATGGCACCGCAGTGGTGTCGGGCATCGCCGGCGTCACCGTGGCCGCCGCCGACCCTGCCGGCATGGCGGCACGATGGACGGAGCTGGGGATCAACCACGCAGTCGAGTTCGTTGCAGCTGGCACCCGAGGTGAGGGCATCGACGGTGTCGACCTCGTCGCCAGCGATCGGTCGCGTTGCGGCGAGACGCACCACATCTGTGGCGTCGACGTTCCGTCTGGTCTGACCCGTCGATAGGCCGGTTCGATCGTCTCGGCGACACGTCTCGGCTACACGGCGCTGAGCACCCAGAGCGCCGTCATGCCTGCAGCCAAGGTCCACAACAGGTTCTTGCGCCACACGGCGACGACGCCCGCCACGACGAGTGCGATGACCTCGCTACCGACGACGTCGACGCCGGCCGCACCGCCTCCGCCGACGGCAAGGTTGACCGTCAAGGCAGCCAGCACGGCTGGGCCCACGTTGTGCAACGCCCGCTCGACGGCCGGCGGAAAACTCCGATCGGCCAGCAGCAGAATGACGCTGCCCCGAAAGAAGTACGTGCCGAGCGCGCATGCCGCGAGCACGAGCGCAGCCGCGCTGTTGCTCATCGGGTCGGCTCCGTGACCGCTGGCCGGCGGAGCATCCACTGATCGGCGAGCGCTCCGGCGGCGACGCCAGCGACGGCACCGACCAGAATCCCCAGCCGGTCAGACAGGCCGGCACCGACGAGGGAGACGAATCCGCCGACGAGCGCCGCGCACCCGGCGGGAACCCGTTTGATCGCGAACAGCGTGAGGCCCGCGAACATCACCACCGGAGCAAAGTCGAGCTGCCACGACGCAGGGATGATCGGGCCGAGGACCATGCCGAGGGGCACCGCGAGGTTCCAGACGGTGAAGAAGACGAGGCCGATGGTGAGGAAGTACCGCTGGAACGATGCCGGCGGATCGGCGCGGCGCACGACGGCCAGCGCGAACACCTGGTCGATCAGGACGAATGGTGCGATCCAGCGCAGCCAGCGCGGTTGGTCGCGAAACGGCGAGGCGAGCGCCGCGCTGTACATCACATGGCGGCTGTTGATGACCAGTACCGCGGAGATGATTGCCCAGAGCGATGCCGTTCCCGCAATGGTGACCATCGTGAGTTGTGCCGCTCCGGCGAACACCAGCGGCGACGACAGCCACGCGGCCCACAGCGGCATGTCGGATTCGGTGATCGCGAGCCCGAGCACGAAGCCGAACGGAATGGCAGGGATCACCAGCGGGATCGCGTCGGACAGCGCCGCACGATCAAGCCGAGGAAGCCGCCGCGCAGCCTCGGAATCAGTGCTGGATTCGCCATGTTGGTGACCGGACCGCATCGAAATGAACCGTAGGCCGAACTGCACGAGGACCGGCACACCAACGCGGTGCAAGCCAGGTGCGCCGCGTACCACCGAGCGGTCCGGTTCACCGACGGCCGCTGCGGTGCTGCCTGCATTCACCGAGCCGCTTACTCGGGCGCGGTGCGCGTGGCGATGGCGATCATGCAGTTGCGCACGGCGTCCATTGCCGAGCCCGATCGGCGAGTCGGCCAGTTCAAGGAATAGTTGCGGTCGGTGGTGACCGTCGGCCCGACCACCTGCAGCAGTCCGTCATCGACCAGTTCGTCGACCAAGCCCGACCAGCCGAGCGCAACCCCGCGACCAGCGAGCGCCTGTTGGAGCACGGTGGGGTAGTTGTTGAACTCGACCCGGCGAAGTCCGGGCGGGAGGGCCAGGTCGAACTCGGCAAACCAGTCGGTCCAGGACATCCACGGGCGGTCGGCGGCATCCATGTGCAGCAACGGGGCGTCGAGCAGGGCAGCCGCGGGGCCGAACTCGGCGAGCCTCAGTCTCGTCGCCAACATCGGCGTTGCCACGGGCATCACCGCCTCCGGGAACAGTGTGATCGATTCGAATCCCTTCCACGCCGAGCTGGCGACGCGGACTGCTGCATCGAAATGGCCGCCCGCCAGCTCGTGCTCTCGGTCGTAGAGCCACAACCGCAGGTCGCGATCACCGAGAGCACGCTGCAGCGCGTCGAGATGGGGCACGACGAGCTGTTGAGCAAAACCAGGCGGCATGGCAAGCACGAACACACCGTCGCCCGAGGTGAGTTCGTGGAGTGCGACCTCGAGGGTGGTGAAGGCCGCGTCGACGCTCGCCGCAAAGGTGACCCCGGCGGCCGAGAGCGCGCTGCGGTTGCTCTGGCGCTCGAACAGGTCGAGGCCGATCGAACGCTCCAACGCCTGAATGTGTCGGGTCACCGCCGGTTGAGCCAATCCGAGTTCTCGTCCAGCAGCAGAAAAGCTCCCCAACCGGGCGGCGGCCTCGAAGACCGCGAGGCGCTGGAGCCGGTCGATCCGGCTGACGGCCGGGCGCGTCACCGGGTCGCCGTGGATCTGGTCGCCGTGGATCTCGTCGCCGTCGATCTGGTCGCCGCCCAATGAGCCATGCCCACAGACTATGCCTGGTTGCCGAGAACCATGCTGTACGTCGGTGGCTCGAATCACGACAATCGCGAGGTGTCCCGCGCCCCCGAGGTCTCGTCCGAACCGCGGATTCCCGATGGTCGCCGAGCGGTCAGCGCAGTCGTCGAGCACGGTCGACTGGTCGTGCGCGGCATCGACCGCCCCCAGGATGCGGTCACGCTTCACCCGCTGTGGATCCGGGAGCGATCGAGCGAAGCCGGCGTCGTCGACCCGTCGAACCACCAACGTCTGGTCGAGCCACTCGATGTCGATGCCGACCTGACCGTGGTCGAGGCGACTCCGTGCGCTGGCGGCGGAATCGACGTGCTCTTGAGCGACGACCATCGGATGACGCTCTCGGCCGAACATGTCGATGCCGCCTTCGGCACCGCTCCGTTCGATGAACCGCCATCAGCGCAGGCCTGGATCGCCGACGACATCGACGTGCCGAGTTTCGACTACGCCACCCTGCTCGATGAGAGTTCGGCCGATGGGTCGATGGTCACGATGCTCGAACGGTTCTTCAGACATGGGTTCTTCATGTTGCGCGGAACTCCGGCGAAGCCCGGCGCGCTCCACGAGATCACGGCCCATTTCGGACGCATCTCGTCGACCAACTTCGGCACGCTGTTCGATGTGCGCACCGAAGCGACGCCGACCGATCTGGCCTACACCCCGGTCGCATTGACGGCGCATCTCGATCAGCCGTACCGGTCGCCGACGCCGGGGCTGCAGTTCCTGCACACGATTACCAACGACGCGCCAGGCGGATCGTCGACGATCGTCGACGGTCTCGCCGCAGTGCTCGACCTGGCGTCCGTCGACCCCGAGGCGTACGCCGTGCTGGCCACGCTGCCGATCGAGTTTCGCTACGACATCGGCACCGATGTCAAGGTCGGCCGGTCGCCGCTGATCGATCTCCACGTCGACGGCACGCTGCGTCAGTTGCGCTTCTCCCCGCGGCTTGACTTCGCGCCTGCCACCGACCCGGCAACGCTCGACGTCTACTACCGAGGCCGACGCTGGCTGGCTCGCGAACTGAACAGCCCGCGGCGCCAGCACGAAGTGCGGATGGTGGCCGGCGATGTTCTCATCGTCGACAACCATCGCGTCCTGCACGGGCGGACCGCATTCGATCCGACTCGAGGCGACCGGCATCTGCAAGGGTGTTACATCGACCACGACGGCCCGGAAACCGCGTGGCGCCTCGCCGTACGGCGTCTCGAACGAGGAGGGCAATCGCCATCATGACCAATGCAGTCGACGACAACGCGTCAACGATCACCGCGACGACCAGCGCCGGTGCCGTCGTGTCGTTCACCGAGATGCAGCACGGCACGGCTGCTGACTATGCGTTACTCGACGGGTTCGAACGGCAGCATGCCGCCGGGCTTGCTGATCGCCTGCTCGGAGTTCTCGCGCGGCTCGACGATTCACTCGGCGGCTATCAGATCACCCGACTCGAACACTCGCTCCAAGCCGCGACCCGGGCCCGCCGCGCCGGTGCCGACGTGGATTGGATCGTCGCTGCGCTCCTGCACGACATCGGTGACGAACTCGCGCCATACAACCACGCCGAATACGCCGCGAGCGTGCTGCGGCCCTACGTCCGGGAAGAGGTGGCGTGGGTGGTCGAGCAGCACGGCGTGTTTCAGAGCTACTACTTTGCGCACCACCTCGGAGGCAACCGCAATCGGCGCAACGAGTTCACCACTCACCGCTGGTACGACCTGTGTGCAGCGTTCTGTTCGGAGTGGGATCAGAACTCGTTCGATCCGGCCGGCCCGATCGACGACCTCGCGTCGTTTGATGCTGAGGTGCGGGAAGTGTTCGCCCGTCCGGCCTGGAGTCCGGCTGTGACGGCGGCCGGTCGATCGGTCCTCGTCGGATGACCCGGAGCGTCGTGGAACCACTCGATCCGGCGGTCGCCCGCATCGGGTTCGTCGGGCTGGGCAATGTCGGGGGGAAGCTCGCCGGGTCGCTGATCCGCAATGGTGTTGATGTCGCCGTCCTCGACCTCGATCAGGCATTGATGCAGAACTTCGTCGACCGCGGAGCCACTTCGGCGGCGAGTCCGCGCGAACTGGCTGCGACCTGTGATGTGGTCATCACGTGTCTGCCGTCCCCGGCGGCGTCGGCAGTGGTGATGGAGGCCGACAACGGCGTGATCGCCGGGCTGCGCCCGGGTGTGGTGTGGATGGAGATGTCGACCACCGACTCGTCGGAGATCGCACGACTCGGCGCACTCGTCAACGCAGCAGGGGGTGCCGCCGTCGATTGCCCCGTGTCGGGAGGTTGTCATCGCGCCGACACCGGCAACATCTCGATCTTCGCCGGCACCGATCGAGCCACCTTCGAGCGTGTGTTGCCGTTGCTCACGATCCTCGGTCGGCGAGTCCTGCACACCGGGGACATCGGATCGGCATCGATCCTCAAAGTCGCCACGAACTACCTGGCAACGGCCAACCTGATCGCAGTCACCGAGGCGTTGACGACGATGGCCGCCGCCGGCATCGATCTGGCGACCACGTTCGAGGCCTTTCGCATCTCGAGTGGGAACTCCTTCGTGCATGAGACCGAGAGCCAGGTGATCTTGAACGGGTCGCGCGACATCAGCTTCACGATCGACCTCGTCCTCAAGGACATCGGGCTCTTCCAGCGAATCGCCGAGGACGCCGGGGTGCCGCTCGAGATGAATCCGCTGATGATCTCGATCTTCGAGGACGCTGCGCAGCGCTACGGCGAACGCGAGTGGTCCGACAACGTGATCCGCCGCCTGGAAGATGCGACCGGCGTGTCGGTCACCGCGCCGGGCTTTCCCGCCGAACTCGTCGACGACGAGCCCGAGGAACGCGGTGCCGAGGTCGTCGTCCGCCGCTGACGATCGCTCGACAACCGCGCCGGCAGCCCGCTTTGTGTGAGCGCATGGTGCGTCGGACCGAGCTTGTGCTCACATGGAAGGTGGGGCTCCAGTTTTGTGTGAGCGCATGGTGCGTCCGACGCTGCTTGTGCTTACAGAAAAGTTGGGCACACCGACGTTGGGGGCGGCGGTGCCGGTGCGGGGATGCCGACGTCAGAGCGTGCTGACGCCGCCGTCGACGGGGATGACCGTGCCGGTCGTGTATGCGCCGGCTCGGCTGGCGAGGAAGATCACGGCGCCCGCGATGTCTTCGGGGCTCCCCACACGCTGGCGCGGATTGCTGCGCTCGACCATGGCGCGACTGGCCTCGTCATCGAGCATGTAGGCCATCATCTTCGACGGGAACGGCCCCGGTGCGATCGAGTTGAGCAAGATGTGTTCGCCGACGAGATGAGACGCCATGTGCCGCGTCATCATGTGGATGCCCGCCTTCGACGCCGAGTACGAATAGTTGTCGCCGATCGGCACCCGGATGCCGTCGATCGAGCCGATCATGATCACCCGCGCCGGGTCGTCAGCTGTGGCGCCGGCCTTCAACTGGGGGAGCAGTGCCTGGGTCAGCATGAAGGGAGCTTTCACGTTGATGTCGAGCACCTTGTCGAAGCCGATGTCGGGGAACTCGCCGAGCGGGGCGCCCCACGCCGCACCCGCATTGTTGACGAGGAGATCGATCTGCGGCTCCCGTGCGGTGAGCGCCGCGACGAAGGTCGCCAAGCCGTCGGCGTCGGACAGATCGGCAGGGATCGAAATGCACTCGGCATGACCCGCCGCGCCATCGTGGTGCGGTCGTGACAATTCGGCGGCCGCGGCGTCGCACGCGTCGGCCTTGCGCGCCGTGATGTAGGTCCTGACTCCGTTGGCCACGAGCCCGGCGGCGATCATGTAGCCGATGCCGCGCGAGCCGCCCGTGACGACGGCGACCTTGCCCGACAGACCGAACAACCGCCCGATGTCGAGCGGCCCGTGGTCGGCGGCGCGGTACGGGGAAGCAGCAGGGTCGGTGACGGGCATGACTGCTGTGTAGCCGCTCGACACGCCGACGAAGAAACTGGCCCACGGTTGAACGCTGTGCTTCGTGTGAGCACATGGTGGGTCCAACGGCGCTTGTGCTCACAGGGAACTGGCGGCTCGGGTTCGTGTGAGCACATGGTGCGTTCGACGGCGTTTGTGCTCACATGGAAGATGCGGTCAGGCCCGTACGCTCACCGGGTGCTCGAATCACTCCCAGCGGTCTCCGACCGGCGTCTCGCGGTGCGCATCACCGCCGATGCGTTGCGCCACGTGCGCGCCGGCCATCCCTGGGTGTTCGACGATTCGATCACCTCGATCAACCATCCGGGCACCGCAGGCGACCTCGCCGTCATCTTCGACAACGACCGCCGGTTCGCCGCGATCGGGCTGTACGACCCGGCCGGGCCGATCGCAATCCGGATCTTGCACGTCGGCAAGCCGGTCGCCGTCGATGCTGAGTTCTGGGCGCAGGCAATCAAGGCGGCGCGCTCGATCCGTCAGCCGCTCGTCGACGCCGAATCGGCCGGTCGACCGGCGTACCGGTTGATCAACGGCGAGAACGACGCACTTCCCGGGCTCGTGGTCGATCGATACGACACGACGCTGGTCGTGAAAATCTATTCGACCGTCTGGTTCCCGCATCTGCGCGCCCTCACCGGTGCACTCGTCGCCGTCACCGGCGCCACGTCGGTCGTGTTGCGCCTCGCTCGCAACGTCGCCGAAGGGCAGACATTCGGCCTCGACGACGGCGACGTGATCGCAGGTCGGATCCCCGATGGTCCGGTGTTGTTCACCGAGGGCGGCCTGACCTTCGAAGCCGATGTCCGCAGTGGTCAGAAGACCGGGCACTTCCTCGATCAGCGCGCGAACCGTTTGCGCGTCGGGCGTCTCTCGGCGGGTCGCGACGTGCTCGACGTGTTTGCCTCGACCGGTGGTTTCAGCGTGCACGCCGCGGCGGGAGGGGCGAGGAGCGTCCACAGCGTCGACATCTCGGCACCCACCCTTGCCGTCGCCGAACGGAACATGGCACTGAACTCGGCACGCGACGAAGTGGCAGCCTGCGTGCACACCACCCAGGTGGGTGATGCGTTCGACGTGATGATCGCGCTCGCCCGGGCAGGGGCCGACTACGACATCGTGGTCGTCGACCCGCCGTCGTTCGCGCAGAAGCAGTCGAGCATCGACGTCGCCGTGCGGGCGTACACCCGACTCACCCACATCGGTCTCCGGCTGGTCCGACCGGGCGGAATCTTCGTGCAGGCCTCATGTTCCAGTCGCGTCTCGGCCGACCTGTTCTATGCCACCGTGCTCGATGCCGCCGACGCAGCCGGACGCGAACTCCGCCAACTCGTGCGCACCGGTCACGACATCGACCACCCGGTCACCTACGCCGAGGGCGCCTACCTCAAGGCTGGTTTCTTCCGCGCTCTGTGACCCGTCGACGCTTTGCCGCATACGCTCGGCTCATGGCATCGGTGAAGGCGAACGGCATCACGATCGAGTACGAGGTCAGGGGCGAGGGCGAGCCGCTCCTGCTCGTGATGGGCCTCGGCGGTCAGCTCACCGATTGGCCCCAGAATTTCGTCGACCTGCTCGCTTCGGCGGGGTTCAAAGTGATCACCTTCGACAATCGCGACCAGGGCCTGTCGACCGAGTTCGACTGGACGCCACCATCTCAGTTTCGAGTCGTGGTGGCCACGTTGTTCAAGCGGCCGCCGAAATCGGGATACATGATTGCCGACATGGCCTCCGATGCTGTCGGCGTGCTCGACGCGCTCGATGTCGAGAGCGCCCACGTCGTCGGCATGTCGATGGGCGGCATGATCGCCCAGTCGATGGCAATCCATCACCCGCAGCGCGTCTGCTCGTTGACCTCGATCATGTCGAACCCGGGCGACGGAAAGAACGGTCGGATTGCCCCGTCGATCATGCCGAAGCTCGCCAAGATGACGACGCCCACACGGGAGTCGGCCGCTGAACGTTCGGTCGAGATGTTCAAGTTGTTCAGCGGGTCGCACTACGACCCGCACGAACACCTGGCACGGACCAAGGTCAGCGTGGCGCGATCATTCCGACCGGCCGGAACCGCCCGCCAGACCGCAGCGATCATGGCGAGCCCGGACCGGACACCAGAACTGCGCCAGATCGAGGTCCCCACGCTCGTGATCCACGGGCTCATGGACAAGTTGGTCCGACCCAGCGGCGGCACAGCGACCGCGGCGGCCATTCCCGGCTCACGACTCTTGATGTTCCCCGACATGGGTCACGATCTGCCCCAGCCCCGGCACCAGGAGATCGTCGATGCGATCCGGCGCAACGCCGACCTCGCGACACCCTGAATCACTCGTCGAAGAGCACGTGCCCGACCGGTACGGCGCGGCGGACATAGCCGAGCACAGGGGTCGCCCGAACCGTGGCGTTCGCCCCCTGCGGAATCGCATTGCGCTCACCTGCACGCCAGGCAACGACGGTGTCTGACGAACCGTCGTCGATGGCGACGAACAGGGTGTAGCGATCGCGTTCGATGCGCTTGCGGATCGAACGCGGCAGCGGCGCCACCTCGGCGGGGCGTCGGGCCCGCAGGACGACACCCGTGCGCTCGACGGTGCTGAACACGTCGGCCGCGCCGGCAATCGCCACGAAGACACCGGCGAGAATCGGGATCCAGGTCAACGCGGTGAGCGCAGTAGCCACGTCGACGATGATCCAGTCTTGTTCGGGAAAACGTTCGTAGAGCGATTCGAGTGCGTCGCCACGGGCTGTCTCGCTGAAGAGTCGTCGCAGTCGAAGGCCGATGAATGCCGCAGCGAGACCGGAGAGCATCGCCGCGACCGGATGGAGGCCGTAGCCGAGTCGCGTCGGATATTTCACCCGGACGAGCCGCGGCCGCCGACCGACGCTGCTCCAGGCTCGATGATGGTCTTCGCGCGCGAGAGGGAGTTCGACCGCCGCGCCGTCGGCGAGACACATCGCCGTCGCGTACGCCAGGCTCCGGTCACCGACGGCGATCGAACTCGGCGCCAACAACCCGTAGTCGGCTTCGACCAGTTGCTGTCGGACCGCGAGCCACTGCCGGGTCGCCGCGAGGCCAGCTGCGGTGTGCGTGAGTGGTCGATCGAGCACCAGGCGAAGCACCCGATAGCCGACCGCGACGAGACCACCGAACGCTGCGAAGAACCAGATGCGGCGCTCGATCGAATCGACCACGGCAATGGCATCGTCGCCGTTGCGGGCAGTCCACAGAACGAGGAGGCCGATGAGCGCGAGGATTGCTGGGCCGGCAAGAAACGGGGCGGGCCAACGGCGACGAAGGAGCCCCGACTGTTGGGCGTCGTCGGCGACCAGCATGCGGAATCGACGCCACCATGCGCCGTTGATGTCGACGGCGAGGAACCGGGCGGGGATCGCTCGATCGGTGGTGAACCGGGCCATCACGTGCTGGAGGACCAGCCGCTCATGGGGCAGCAGGGCGTCGCCTTCGTATGCGGTCGCCGCAGGGCGCACGCGCCCGAGGTCATCGCCGTCGTCGGCCGGCGGGAGCAGCCGCAGCCACCCGCGGGCGGCCAGGTCGATCACCGTGGCACGAAATCCGGAGGCGGTGAGCGTGGCATCGTTGGTCAGCATGTTGACGACGGCCGGCGACTCCCGCCGAAGTTCACCGGCACTCTCGGCTGGTTCGGGCCGAGTCGGGGCCACCCGTCGCTCGGCGAACCACAGGCTGATCGCAGCCGTGAGCAGCGCGACGACGGCAACCACGAGCCCACCTGACGATGGTGCAGCAGCGACAACGTCCCAGCCCACACCCACGATTGCCAACGTCATGGCGACATTGTGGCAGCCACTGCCGCGCACCACTGATTCATTGTTCGAAAGTCAGGCCATTGTCATCACTGCGGACCGTCATCGGAGAGGTCGGTCGGAACGTCTGTTGCCGCCGACGGAGCCGACCCGCCGCGCACCCAGACCGTGCGCTGGGGGAACGGGATCTCGATCCCGGCCGCATCGAAGGAGGACTTGAACGACTCGCGGAGCTGCCGTTGGAGTGCCCACTGCGAACCCGGCGATGTCTTGATGATCATGCGCATCGTGATGCCGTCTGCACCGAGTGCCTCGACGCCGAGCACCGTCGGCTCCTCCAGCACGTCGGCCTTCCACTCCTCCGACGTCGTGACCTCGCGGGCGGTCGACAGCATCAGTTCACGGGTCTGGTCGAGGTCGCTGTCGTAGGCGACCTCGACGTCGACCACGGCCACCGACCACAGCTGCGACTTGTTGCCGACCCGCTTGACCTCCCCGTTGGGAACGTGCCACACCGTGCCGTCGATGCCACGTAACACCGTGGTGCGCAGCGTGACCGCCTCGACTTCACCGACCGCCTCACCCAGATCGACCACGTCGCCGATGCCGTACTGATCCTCGATCAGCATGAACAGGCCGGCAATGCAGTCCTTCACGAGGCTCTGGGCGCCGAATCCGAGCGCCACACCAGCGATGCCGGCACCGGCGATGAACGGTCCGAGATCGAAGCCGAGTTCGCCGATGATCAAGATGAGCGCGACCGTCCAGATCAGCACCGTGAGCGTGCTGCCGACGACGTTCGAGATCGATGTCGCCCGCGAGCTCCGACGAGGGTCGGGCCTGGAGAAGCGCCCAAGGCGGCGCGCAGTTGCGGTGCCCTCCGGGGAGATCAGCCGCCGCACGGTTCGGCGAACGTACCGCCGGGCAACCACCGACGCCACTGCGGCGGCGACCACGATCAGGAGGATCGCCAGCGGACCGTCGAGGAGCCACTCGAGCACTTCGGTGAGGCTTTCATTGCCGTTCGTCAGGTCGTCGAGCCGCGCGCACAGGAACGTCGGGTCGGGCCCGCAACTGTCGGCGGTACTCGCCGACTGCTCGGGGGCCTGAGCGAGGAGCGTCGTCACGACTCGAACGTACCCACGAGGTCGTGCCGAAATGGGGGATGCCGGCACGGGGGAACGACCGCGCTTGATGATTTCCAGAAGAAATCTTGGGCAATTCGTGAGTCGAGCGAACGCCCAACGCGGTCGACATCTTTGTGGCTCCCCGCACGCCGCGCCGCAGCCGATGCCGAATCATGCACCCCGCCGCTCCCGCAACTCAGCTCGACCGACCTGGCTCGTCCGCTCGCCGAGGCGTTGCTGCGGCGATCGTCGGCATGGTGGCCGTGGTTGGCGCCATCGTGATGGCGGGCTCCGACCGAGCTGATGCGGCGACGATCGTCTACGTCAGCCCAACCGGCAGCGACGCGGCGAATGGTTCCGCCGGATCACCGTTGCGAACGGTCGCTCGTGCCGTGCAGCTCGCCGGCCCGGGCGACAGCGTGCACATTGCCTCCGGTACCTATCACGAACAGGTGCAGGTGTATGCCAAGCAGGTCCACCTCGCCGCGGCGCCGGGCGCCACGGTCGTGTTCGACGGTGCGCGCATCGTCACCGGGTGGACTCGCTTCGACGGCGGTTGGGCGGCAGCGTGGAATACCGACTTCGGGCGGGCTGGCGCACCGCACACCACGGCCGAACGACCCGAAGCAGGTTGGCCCGAACAGTTCTGGATCGACGGCGTCGAACTCACCGAGGTGACGAGTCGTGCGGCAGTCGTACCCGGGACGTTTTTCAACGATCGATCAGCCGACCAGGTCGTCATCGGCAACGATCCGGCGGGTCGCCGAGTCGAAGGATCCGATCTCAACTGGGCCGTCTATCTGAACCGGTCAGACGGTTCTTCGGTGAGCGGCATCACGGTGCGCCGCTACGCCACCCCCGTGAGCAACATGGCCGCAGTTCGCGCCTATGCGAACAACCTCCGGCTCGACAACCTCGTGATCGAGGACAACGCCTACATGGGTGTGTCGGCGATCGGTCGGAACATCGCCCTCGACCATGTCACCACCCGGAACAACGGCCATCTCGGCGGGCATGCGCACCGCGTCACCGGGCTGACCGTGACCGACTCGCTGATCGCGGCGAACAACGCCGAAGGCTTTGATGCGTTCCACGCGGCGGGTGGGATCAAGATCACCGAGTCGTCGGGCATCAGGCTCAGCGAGAGCCGGGTGGTCGACAACGCCGGCCCCGGCATCTGGACCGATCTCGCCACCACCGATGTCGCCATCGTCGGCAACACCGTGACCGGGAACAGTCGATCGGGAATCGAGTTGGAATTGTCGTCCCACGTGATGGTGGCGAACAACGTCGTGGTCGACAACGGCGAGGCCGGTGTCTGGGTGCTCGAGACGAGCGATGCCCAGGTCTGGCACAACGCGCTGTTCGAGAATCATCGCGACGTCTGGGTCGAAGACGGCCCGCGCAGTGACGTTGCTCGGGTCACCGTTGCCAACAACACGATGGGCGGGGTGGGCAGTGGTGCTCCGGCCATCCTCAACGTCGACGACTGGACGAGCGACAGGTCGGCCGAAGAGATGCAGGTCGAACTGGCATCAAATAGCTATTGGTTGCCGACGACATCCACCACGCGGCATGTGTCACGGTGGGCGAACTGGCCGTACGGCGTCGAACTCTCGAGCGACATCGCTCGGCATCAGTCGGTCACCTCGGGCGATCTCGGCGCCGAACTCAGCCGTGCAGCGCTCAATCCCTACATCCGTGCCGCCGGCGACTACCGTCCCCCGGCCGGCGCTCCGGCCGGCCAACCACTGACGACCGCAGTTGCCGCAGCCCTCGGTGTCGACGGCGGCACCTATGCGTCGGGACCGATTGCTCGCACGCCGGGCGCCGACCTCGACCCCGGAACGACGAGTACGACCGCGCCTGGAACGACCAGCACGACTGCGCCTGGAACGACCAGCACCACCGCGCCTGCGACGACGACCAGCACGACGGTGCCCCGAACGACCAGCACGACCGCGCCTGCGACGACGACGGTGCCCGGGACGACGCCGAGTTCGGTCACGACGGCGGGAAGCTCGGTCGGGAACGTCACCGGGGCCGCAGGCACCAGCGCGACGACCGGTGCAGCTGTCGGCGGGATGCAGCAGGCGGTGCGGATCGCATCGCCGCAGCCGGTCGGTACCCGCACCGGCTTGATGGGCGCCGCCCACCACCTCCTGCAGAGCTGACCTGCTGCGGAGCTGGCGTCGCTCGCCCAGGGCTAATTCTCAAGTTCCTTACGGACGGACCGATATTGTGGAGGGTCCCCTTCACGTGGCGGACCGAGCACGGTTCAAGAGCGAGGGAGGCGGGCGCGTGTCCGACATCATCACCAGAGGGTTCACACCAATGCCAGAAACGTCGATTCGACTTGCTGTGGTCGGGACGGGTTACGTCGGGCTGACGACGGGCGCGTGTTTCGCTCACATGGGTCACCACGTCGTGTGCGGCGACATCGACCCGCGCAAGGTCGACCTCTTGAACGCCGGGTTCATCCCGATCGTGGAAGACGGGTTGGAGCAGGTGGTAGCCGACGCTCGGGCGCTCGGCCGGCTCGAGTTCGTGTTGGGTGCCGCGGCTGCAGCCGAGGGCGCCGACATCGTGTTCCTGTGCGTGCCCACGCCGCAGGGTGAAGATGGTTCGGCAGATCTGTCGTACATCGAGACGGCTGCGGCGCAGATTGCCCCGGTGTTGAAGCCCGGCGCAGTGGTGGTCAACAAGTCGACCGTTCCCGTGGGTTCCACGATCGCGGTCGAAAATGTGCTCCAGCGCAACGACGTGTTCGTGGTGTCCAACCCCGAGTTCCTGCGCGAGGGCACAGCGGTCGGTGACTTCTTGCAGCCCGACCGGGTCGTGATCGGCAGCAAGGATCGGGGCGCCGCGGAAAAGGTCGCCGAGTTGTACAACTCGATCGAAACGCCGGTGATCATCACCGATCCGGCGTCGGCAGAAACGATCAAGTACGCCGCGAACGGGTTCTTGGCGATGAAGATCAGCTTCGTGAACGCAGTCGCCGCGATGTGTGAGGCCGTGGGTGCCGACGTCGCGGCAGTGGTGGACGGCATCGGTTCGGACAAGCGGATCGGTCGTCAGTTCTTGAACCCGGGCCCGGGTTGGGGCGGTTCGTGTTTCCCGAAGGACTCGCGAGCGCTGGTGAAGATCGCCGAGGATCACGGCTACAACTTCTCGATGATGCGCGGCGTGGTCGAGGTCAACGACCAACAACGCGCCCGGATGATCGACAAGGTCGCCAAAGCCGTCGGCAAGCATCACAGCAATCTGTCCGGCGTGACCGTCGGCGCCATGGGGCTGACATTCAAGGCCGGCACCGACGATCTGCGGGAGTCGCCGGCCATGGCGATCATTGCCGAATTGCGCAAGGCCGGTGCCCATGTGCGGGCGTTCGATCCGACGACCTGCGGCGAACTCGCACCGCATCAGGCTGCGACCCTGGATGGGATCGAGTTGTGCGCCGAGTTGATCGACGTTGCCGACGGAGCGGACGTGATCTGTGTGTTCACCGAATGGCCCGAGTTCGCCAAGGTCGATCTGGAACAGGTCGCGGCAGCGCGCGGGTGCAGGCACCACACTGGTCGACATGCGCAACATGTTCGATCCGTGGAACGTCAAGCGCGTCGGCCTCGCCTACGACGGCGTCGGGCGGCGCTGATGCGTGTCGTCGTCGCCGGCGGTGCAGGCTTTCTCGGGTCGCACCTGTGCGATGCGCTTCTGGCGCGCGGCGACGAAGTCGTGTGTATCGACAACTACCTCACCGGTCGCGCCGCCAACGTGGCCCATCTCGCCGGCCATCCTGCTTTCACACTGATCGAGTGCGACATCGTTGCGTCATGCGACGTCGACGGCGCCGTCGACGCAGTGATGAACCTGGCCAGCCCGGCGTCACCGAAGGACTACTACGCCTTTCCGATCGAGACGCTCGACGTCGGCAGCATCGGTACCCGCAACCTGCTCGAACTCGCCCATCGCCACGACGCGATCTTCTTCATGGCCTCGACCAGCGAGGTCTACGGTGACCCGCTCGTCCACCCGCAGCCCGAGACCTACTGGGGTCATGTCAACTCGATCGGCCAGCGGTCGATGTACGACGAGGCCAAACGATTCTCCGAGGCGCTCACCATGGCCTACCACCGGAGCAAGGGCGTCGATGTGAAGATCGTGCGGATCTTCAACACGTACGGGCCACGGATGCAACCCGACGACGGCCGTGTGGTGTCGAACTTCATCGTCCAGGCACTGCGCGGTGAACCGCTGACGATCTACGGCGACGGGCAGCAGACCCGCAGCTTTTGCTACGTCGCCGACGAGGTGCGAGGGTTCCTGGCGCTGCTCGACAGCGATCAAACTGGCCCGATCAACATCGGCAACCCGGGTGAGTTCACAATGCTCGAACTGGCCGAAATGGTCATCGAGTTGACGGGTTCGACCGTCGGCATCGTCCACGAGCCGCTGCCCAGCGATGACCCCAAGCAGCGCCAGCCCGACATCACGCTGGCCACCCGGCACCTCGGTTGGGAACCGTCGATTGCACTCCGCGAGGGCCTGACGAAGACGATCCCGTACTTCGCCGAGCAACTCGCACCGCGTCACTAACCTTCGGCGGTCCTGCGGTCGTGTCACCTCGGGGGTGACGGGCCGGTGAGTCGGCGGCGGGGACCGCCGGCATCGATCAAAGGCGAGCGCCTTCTCGGCGAACGCATGTGTCAGCAGACCGCGGTGAAGCGCGCGTTTCACCTCTGCCCGATTTTCGGGGCCCGATCTCTCGGGCGGAACGCGGCCGATATCCGTCACGACCGAAAATCGGGCAGAGGTGAATTGCTGGCACAGTCTGCCGACCGGCGCCGGCCCACCCTCGACTCGACCGCTGCATCGAAGTAGAACAGGTAGAGATTTCGGCTACGAACACCGTGATCGACGGACCACACGCGCCGATTCGCTGATCACCGAGAACTTCGGGCAAGGTGCAGGATGACCTCCGCCGACACCGCGCAGACCAACTCCAACACGGCCACCACGCCCCACCACCACGGTTGATGTCGTCGTGCTCGGCATGGGACCGGGGGGCGAGGACGTTGCCGGGAAGCTGGCCGAGGCGGGTCTGTCCGTCGTCGGCATCGAAGCCAGCCTCGTCGGCGGGGAATGCCCGTACTGGGGGTGCATCCCGTCGAAGATGATGATTCGCGCAGCCCATGCGTTGGCCGAGGCCCGACGGGTGCCCGCGCTGGCCGGTACCTCGACCGTGACGCCTGACTGGGCGCCTGTCGCGGCGCGCATTCGTGCCGAGGCGACCGACGACTGGGACGACACGGTGGCGGTCGATCGATTCGTCGGCAAGGGCGGCACGTTCGTCCGCGGTCGCGGTCGACTGGTTGGCGTCGACGAGGTCGACGTCGACGGTCATCGCTACCGCGCCACGCGGGCCGTGGTCGTCGCCACGGGAACAACCGCAAGCGTTCCTCCGATTCCCGGACTCGCCGAAACCCCGTACTGGACCAACCACCACGCGATCGAAGCGAGTGAACTTCCCGGATCGATCATCGTGCTCGGCGGTGGCGCGATCGGTGCCGAACTCAGCCAGGTCTACGCCCGGTTCGGCGTCGAGGTCACCATCGTCGAAGCGCTCGACCGCCTGCTTCCCCTGGAGGAGCCGGCAGCCGGAGACCTCCTCGCCGAGGTGTTTCGGGCCGAAGGAATCGACGTCATCACCGGGACCGCAGCCGCGAACGTCGCGTACGACGGCGTGTTCCGAGTCGAGCTCGCAGACGGCCGCGTGGTGACGGGGGAGAAGCTGCTGATCGCCACGGGCCGCCGGATCGATCTCGCCGGAATCGGGGCCGACACGCTCGGCATCGACCTTGCGACCACGCGGGTGCTCCCGGTCGATGAACACCTGCGGGTGACCGACGGCGTGTGGGCGGTCGGTGACGTCACCGGACGCGGGGCCTTCACCCATGTGGCGATGTACCAAGCCAAGATCGCGGTTGCCGACATCCTCGGCGAACCGCACACTCCCGCCGACTACGCCGCCCTCCCCAGAGTGACCTTCACCGATCCGGAGGTCGGGTCCGTCGGGCTGAGCGCCCAGGCGGCCGCCGACGCCGGCATCGACGTGGCCGTCGGTCGAGCCGACGTGCCGTCCACCGCACGAGGTTGGATCCACAAGGTGGGCAACGAGGGTTTCATCCAACTCGTGGCCGACCGCAGCCGGGGCGTGCTCGTCGGAGCGACCTCGATGGGGCCGAGTGGCGGCGAGGTGCTCGGGCTGCTGACGCTCGCCGTTCATGCCCGCACCCCGATCGAGGAACTCCGCTCGATGATCTACGCCTACCCCACCTTCCATCGGGGCATCGAAGACGCGCTGCGGGAACTGTCATGAGCTGACGGCGTGGCTGGCCGGTCGAGCATCGCCAGCCACGCAACGATGATGAACCACCAGATCGCCGACACATTCACGCCTGCCCCCAGACCTTCGGTGGTGATGCTGTTGAGGAGGCTGGCCACGACGATGCCCATGATGATCAGGTGATCAGCCCGGGCGCTCCCGGCTGCACCTGAGCGCGACGGAGAGACTCGGCGATGGGCCCACTGACGGTTCAAGACAGCGATGGCGGCGCCGATCAGCATCCCCCACCAGATGAGGCCGAGCAGGCCGGTGTCGATCATCACGTTGATCAGTGCGTTGTGGCCCCCACCGAGACCCGTCTCGTCGAAGAAGACCCCTTTGGCCGACGTGAAGCCGAGCCCGTGCAGTGGCCGATCGAGGAAGGCGTCCCACGCCAGGGTCCAGATCTCCGTGCGGCGGTTGAAGGTGCCGAGCGACTCGGCGGATTCCCCGCGTGTCACGAACTCGATGATCTGCTCACCGAACGCCAGCACCAGAGCGGCGCCGGCGACGATCGAACCGAGCAGCAACTGCGGCTTCATCCTGTTGCCCGACCAGACCCACGCCATGACCGCCAACGCGATGAATGCGCCGCCGATTGAACCGCGGGTGCGGGTCATCAGCAAGAAGACGAATTGGACCACGAAGAGCAGGCCGTACACGTTGCGGTGCCACCGCAAGGTGCGACCGTCGGGGAGGGGGCGGCCGGCCTGCAACCACAGCCCGAAGACGATGCACAGCGAGATCGCCAGCATCGAACCGGCGCTCACGCTGTGGACCGACAGCCAGGTGAAGCGGCCGATCTGGGCGTTGGTCGTTGGAGCCACGTACGCCAGACCGAGCAGGATCGAGATCGACATGAGAACGATCCATCCGTGGGCCAGGCGGGACATCGTTGCCGCGGTTGCCTGACTGGCGACGAGATGCATCACGGCGCCGATGATCACGAGTTGGACGGCGCGCGCCAGGCCGAGCATCGGGAAGGTCGAGTAGAGCGCACTGGTCGCCGTGGTGAGGATGTAGCCCCACATCGCAACGAGCAGGGGAGTGAAGTGCGGGCGCGTCGCCGCGAGCCGCCAGACGGCCCAGGCCCCGATCATCCCGTAGATCAGCAGTTCGACCGCGATGAGGGAGTCGACCGAGCCCGACAGCGCCTCGTCGATGTCGCGCCGACGCAGCTTGTACTCGGTGGCGACGATCAGCACGAGGGGGAGCAACCAGAGCAATCGTTGTTGCAACGACTGGCGGACGACGATGGAGTCGAGCTGGCCAGGTTGGTCGGGGCCGACGGAGATCAGCTCGCGGGACCGTCGGGGTCGTGGCCCGCGAACCGTCCGCTCACCGTTCCCCTGACCAGCGGGAGGGGCCATCGCCACGGCCCGGCCGGCGGGCACGCTCGCGAGCTGCCGGCGGGCGGTGGTCGCGCTCGTCGGTTGCCAGACCCACAGCGGTTCGTCGATCTCGGCGCGGAGCACATCGGCTTCGAACAGTGCAGGCGGATGCTCTCTCCCAGGGTCGGTTCGAGGTCCGTGCGCTGTGCCGGCCAACGTCGGAGATCGGCCGTCCGACTCGGCGAGGCGACGGAGGAGCATCGTGGCGCCGATTGCCGTCCCCGCGGCAAGTCCGAGCGGCACCGCGTCGACCCATCCGGCGATGGCAAGCAGGGAGGCGACCACGATGCCGATGACGGCATCGATGCAGCGAACCGAAAAGGCATCGCGTGACTTGCCGCGAGCCACCATGGCGTTGCCCGCCGGGATCCCGACACCGAAGCCGATCGAGAAGGCCGTCCACGCGATCAGCGCCAGCGCAGTGATGGCCGACGCGTCACCGGGAAGCAGTGCAGCGAGCGGTGCCCGGAATGCCACGGCAACAGCGCCATACGCCGCGGCCGCCCCGCCCACGACCAGCATCGCCAAGGGAACGGTCGGCCGGAACGGCCGATTGCTGCGGGCTTGCGCCGAGTAGGTGGGGAGCAGATACACCCCGGCCCCATTGACTGCAGTGAGGATCGGCGCGAGCAGGAGGCGGGCCGCTTCCAACTGGCCGAGGGCCTCGACCGAGGCTGCCGCAACGACGATGAACCGCACGACGGCCTGGCTGCCTGGCCGCAGGCCGATCTGGGCGGCCCGCCAGAAAGCGAATGAGCTGAGTTGCGTCATCCGGGATGGTCCGAGCAGGCCCCGCGAGAATTCGACGCGCGGGAGTTGGCCGACGCCCAGCCCGATGGCGACCACCGCACCAGCGAACAGGGCCAAGATCAGCGTCTCGATCGTGAATTGATCGCCTCTGAGGAGGGTGAACCCGACGAGCCCGAACGAACCGAGGCCGAATGCCGCATCGTTGACCACGAGTTTCCAGAACTCGCGGCGCGCGATCAACAGTCGACGGATCGTCTCTTCCAGGATCCACGTCACCGACGCAAGGCCGAACAGAATCGCCGTGTTGATGTCGATCCCGCCGATCGGGAGCGATGCGAACGTCGTCACGAGGAAGGTGAGACCGACGGCGACGAATTGGGACTGGATCAGTGCCCGACGAAACCCCGGTTCGAACCGATCGAGCACCGTCAACGAGTCGCCGATCCATCCGCTCTGGATCGAGTTGACGGTCACGAGGATGCCGAACAGCAGGCTGAAGGAGCCCAGGCCGCTGGCGCCGAGTTGGGAATAGGCAACGAGTTGGAGGCCGAGGCTCGACGCCGCGACGATCCCCTGGGAGATGAGGGCGCCGAGGGGGCGTGACGCTCGGCGCGTGTTAGCGGCCATGCTCCAGCGAACGATGATCGAAGACCACGCCGAGTACCGGTGCCCGGAGCACGTCGAGGCGCTGGCGAACGGTGTCGAGATCCTGCGACGAGGTGCCCCGGTCCACCATCAGCATCACGCCGTCGGCTTCGCTGGCCAGTGCAGACCCGTCGGCGACCGACAACAACGGCGGGACGTCGATCAAGATCAGGTCGTACCGCTGGCGGAGGGAATGGAGCGTGGTGCGCGCGGCCTGGGACCGGAACAGACTCGACGGATCGTCGATCGGGCGACCACCGGTGACCAGGTCGAGGGTGGCTGCGCCGCCGACGCCGACTGAGCGACGGACTTCGTCGTAGGTCGTGAGGCCAGCCAGCATCTCGGTCAGACCGCCTGCCGCGGCCTCGACGCCGAAGAGTCGGCTGAGGCGGCGGTCTCGGAGGTTGCCGTCGATGATCAGGACACGTCGCCCTTCTCTCGCCGAGGCGGCCGCAACTCGCGCGACGGTCTCGGAGGCACCCAAGCTCGGCAACGCCGTACCGGCGAGCACGACGCCACCCTCGGGATGCACGGCCCCGAGGCTTGTCGCCAGCAACTGGTAGGCGACTCCGGGTGGGGTGACCGGGTCGAAGGGCGCATCCGGCGGCCCAGTGATCTCGCCGAGTAATGGAGCGCGCAGCGTTGCGGTGGCGTCGCTGCTGACCGAGACGACGGGACGACGGCCGGCTCGGAACCATGCCAGTGCGGCCATGGCGAACCCGGCGAACAGGAGACCGGCGAGTGCGAACTGGAGCGCTGGAAGCAGGCGGGAGTCTTCGTCGACCTCGGGCGAATCGATGAACTCGACCCCGCTGCCATAGAGCGCCGCGGCCGAGCGGACTTCCGCGATCTTCAAGTCGATCTCGTCGATGGCGCTGACGCCGGGGCTGACGTCTTGGTCGGCGACGAGCCGATCGCGATCCGCGAGGTAGGCGCTCACGGCGGCCTCGGCGCGCGACGCCGTGTCGGCGTTGGTCAGATTGACGTAGGCGTTCTTCACCAGGTCGCAGATCAGCAGCGCGGCGAGCTTCGTCGGTGGCGGTACACGCAACGACGATGTCGGAACTGGCCGTGGCTGACGCCGCGATCACGTCTTGGAGATCCTTGACGTTCTCTGCGGCGGGTGCGTTCTCGGGATCGGCGGCGCGTAGCTTGTCGACTTCGGCGACCACGACTTCGCGGACGGTGGCCGACTCGGCGAACGCCGCACGCT
Source organism: Ilumatobacteraceae bacterium (assembly GCA_963820085.1). GTDB lineage: Bacteria > Actinomycetota > Acidimicrobiia > Acidimicrobiales > Ilumatobacteraceae > Ilumatobacter_A. The sequence goes on from CAWFYU010000006.1 coordinate 623,511, forward strand.
GTTTCGCGAACCGGTTCAAGTCGGTGGCGTTGGTCGACCCGGCGCTGAATACCGGCGTGCCGCGTGGGTCGGTGAGGTAGAGCGTCGTTGTTGCGGTGGACGTGCCCGACGTGGCCAGCGCGGCCAGCCCAGCGAGGACGCCGACCACGATCGTCACGGGGACGGTCCAGCTGCGAAAGCGCCAAAAGGCTTCGACCGGGCCGATCGAGGCGGCTTGGGATGGCGGCTGGAGAGGAGGCTTGGAATGGGGCAGTCATCAACAGGTCCCTGGGACGCGCGCGTCGTTGGCCGGTGCAGAGTTCACAGTGATGTGTCGGTGCATCCAGCCGGACTCTTGAGTGTGGTCTTGATAGAGCGTTGAGGGTACCGGCGGCGGCGCCACCCACCGTGAGGTGCCGTCGCAGACCGTGCCCGTCGTGGCAAGATCGTGGCAACATCTTGACGACAACTCGTGGCGGCAGCAGATGCGATCGTCGTAGCGTACGCAGCGTCAGGCGAATCGGACGGATGGGGACATGGCGCAACGCACACCAGCGGTGAATGACAACCACCTGCGGACAACGACGTGTTCAGTGGGCATCCGACGGCGCAGGTCGGGCAACGTCGCCGTGGCTGCTGTTGCTGTGCTGGCGACCCTTGTCGTCGCTGGCGGCGAGCAGCCGCTGGTTGCTGCTGCGGAGCCGACGACATCGAACCTGAGCGGCACGAGCGCGCACCACGCTGCCGCGTCGTGCTGGGAGATCAAGCAGGTCCACCCGTCGAGCGCTGACGGGGTCTACTGGTTGCGCAACGACTCGCTCGTTCGCCCCGACCAATTCCATTGCGACATGACCACGGACGGCGGGGGTTGGGTCCTGGTCGGCCGGGGGCGCGAGGGTTGGACCTTTCGCGACTACGGGCAATCGACGCCGCAGAACATTCGCTCGAATGTCTCCGGCCCGGCGGCGTTCTCGCCAGCAGCGCTGTCCACCGAAACGGTCGACGCACTGCTCGATGGCGGCGACGTCGCCGCTCTGGTCGACGGAGTACGGGTGCGGCGCGCCGCCAACACCGCGGGCACGGCGTGGCAGGAGCTGCGTTGGAACTTTCTCGACCTGACCTCATGGTCCTGGGCTGTCGGCGGCGGTCATCGCCTCAGTGGATTCTCGATCAACGGTGCGGTCGGGAGCGGATCGAACACCAAGGACTCGAAGATCTCGATGCCCGGCGAAGTCGGTGCCGGAAACCGCAGCGCCACCAACGCCTCGGCCTGGTTCACCTACGCGTGGGCGAGCCACGGCGGACTCGCCGGATTCTCCTACTCGGGGACGGTCGACGGCATCAAGAATGCAACGTCGCATCTCTGGGTCAACGGGAGTGAACGGCACGCGATCCCGTTTACCCAGGTGTACATCCGACCACGCATCACGACGGTTCCGGGCGGCTCGATCAGCGACGCAGGGCTTCCGGCCCAGACGCTGGCCGCAGGGCTCGACGACCGTCCGGCCGAAATCGCCGGTGGCGTCTGGGGTGTGCTGAAGGTCGGCGATTCCGAACCGGCGCTCGACACTCCGGTGTTGGCGATCACGACCCATGCCGACCGGGTGTACGTCGGCGGCAAGTTCTCCGACGTCCGCAACACGATCACCGGAGCACTCGAACCGCACTCGTACCTCGCCGCATTCGACCGATCGACGGGAGCGTGGATCCCATCGTTCGACCCGCAACTCGACGGGACGGTCTGGGATCTCGAAGTGGCCGACGGCAAGCTGCTCGTCGCCGGGCAGTTCACGAACGTGAACGGGGCCGAATTGACCGCCGGCCTTGCCGCGCTCGACCTGACGACTGGGGCGGTTGTGCCGGGTTGGCGGGCGTCGCTCACCCTGAGCGGCTCGTCGTCTCGCCCATACGCCCGAGCGATCGATGTCGTCGGTGACGACGTGTACCTCGGCGGCAACTTCACCGGCATCACCGGTACGGGTGGTGCGTCGTGGTCGCGCGGGCGCGTCGCCAGCGTCGACCTCGCCGACGGGACCTCGAACAACACCTTCCTGCCCGACATCAACAACGGCACGCTCTACGACATCGACGTCGACAACGGCCGGGCGTACCTGGTCGGATCGTGGGTTGGTGTCAACGGCAATGGTCGACGCGGTGTCGCCGTCGTCGATGCCACGACGGGCGCCCTCGTGCCCGGGATCGCCGAACCCGTGTGGACGCCGAGCAACCCGGCTCGGCAGTATCAACAAGCGGTCGCAGTGGTTGGCGGTGAGGTCTGGCAGGGCGGCTCCGAGCACAACACGCAGGCGTACGGGGTCGAGGGATACACCTACCTCAAGGGGTACGTCACCAGCGACCGCGGCGGCGACACACAGGCGTTCTCGGTGAACAACGGAACCGTGGTGCAGGCCAGCCACGGCAATGCGTGGATCTACGAAGACGCCACGACCTGGCCCGGACTCGTCGGCTACTCCCGCGTCGACGACTACAAGTGGATCGGCGCGTTCGACACTGCGACCCGCGCGTATGACACATCGTTCGTACCATCGCTCGACTCTGCGTTCAACGAGGGCGCCTGGGCCCTGCACACCGATATCGACGGTTGCACGTGGTTCGGCGGCGACTTCATCGGTGGCCCGTATGTCGGCGGCCAGCGCCAGTATCTCGAGGGATTCTCGAAGTTCTGTCAGCGCGACAACGTCGCGCCGTCCACTCCTGCGAACCCAAGGGTGTCGCTGGTCGCCGCCGGTGGGATGCAGGTGAACTGGACCGCTTCGAACGACAATGCTCCGGGATTTCTCGGCTACGAAATTCTCCGCAACGACCGAGTGATCAGCCCGCTGGTGTACGGCACGAGCTGGATCGACCCGGCGGGCGTGATCGGCGACCGCTACTTCGTGCGCTCCGTCGACCCTGCGGGCAACCGGTCAGCAACCTCCGCAGTGCTCGTTCCCGGCGACAACTCGCCGCCGAGTACGCCGACCGGTCTCGTCGGCACCGTGCTCGGCGACGGGTCGATCCAACTCGCGTGGACCGCGTCGATCGACAACGTCGGCGTCGCCTCGTATCGCATCCTGCGCAATGGTGTGGAGGTGTCGGTCGCCCCCGGCGACGCAGTGACCGCCAACGTCGGCGGCCTCGGTGCAGGGGCGCATTGGATGCAAATCCGCGCCGTCGATCCGTCGGGCAACGCTTCGTTCAAGACCCCGTCGATCCGTGTCGACATCGGCGGGCCCGACGTGCAGCGGCCATCGGTGCCCGGATCGCCCACGGCGACGTTCGACGCCGCGACGGGCCTGATCACCTTCTCGTGGACCGCATCAATCGACGACACGGGCGTCACCTCGTACGGTGTGCTCCGCAACAGCGCGGTCGTTGCGAGCGTCGGCGGCGCCACGACGTCGACCGAACTCGACCTCGGAGTCGGTGGGCACTACCTCCAGGTTCGGGCCCTCGATGCGGCAGGCAACCAGTCGTCCAAAACCGTCCCCGTCTTCATCGACGTCGTCCTCGCGATCGGGCCCGATACGCAGCGCCCCTCCACACCACAGAATCTCACCGTCGCGGTGTCGGCCGGCGGGTCGCTCGCGGTTTCGTGGACTGCGTCGACCGACAACGTGGGGGTCACGTCGTACCGGGTGTTGCGGAACCTCACCGAGGTGGCAGTCGTTGCGGGCGACCAGACGACCGCCGCCATCGCCGGCCTGAGTGCGGGCAATCACTACGTCCAGGTCGTGGCCCTGGATGCCGCGGGCAACGAATCATTCCGTACCGCGCCGGTCCTCGTCACGATCTGACCCGCGCGAACCGCACGTCGAGCAGCACGTCGAGTCGGGCGGGAACGCGGGACGGGGTCAGGGGAGGTCGCGCCCGCGCAGGGCCAGCCGCCGCAGGGTCACGTCGAGAATTCCCAAGCTGACCTCGCGGGTGTAGCGCTCGGCGTATCGCGTTCGCGCTGCCTGACCGGCGGCGAGCCGGGCGGAAGGATCGGCGGCACGGCGAAATCCTGCTGCGAGGGAGCCGACGTCTGGCTCGGCGATCCAACCGGTCGACCCGTCGACCACCAGGCTCGGCAGTCCACCGGCGTTCGTGACGAGCGATGGGCGGCCGACCGCAGCTGCTTCGATGACACCCCGGCCGAACGGCTCGGGCCACATCGACGGGACGACCATCACGGCCGTGGCCCGGAGGCGGTCGATCAACGCCTCGTGATCGAGGAGCCCGACGGCGTCGACAGCGAGTTCGGCCCGCTGCGACGCGACGTGGTCGAACAGGTCGCCCGAGCCGGCGATCGACAGTCGGTCAGAGGCCCACACGCCGGATCGCTCCCAGGCGTCGAGCATCAGACCAACCCCCTTCTCCGCACTCAACCGACCGGCGAACAGGAATCCTGCGCCGGGCGCCACGGGGTGTGGGACGCCCGGGTCGGGGACGAAGTTGGGTCGCACCACGATCCGGTTCGCGGCGAGCCCTGCGGCAACGAGTTCGTCGCGGACGTGATCGGTGACGGCGAGAAACGTGTCGATCGCGCGGAACGTCGAACGGTGCAACCGGAGGCTCGCCGCCATCGGAACCGTGCGAGCCGGCGAGTTCTGGTAGCACCCGTGCCGGATGGCCGGGAAGTTGACGAACGAACCAACGCATTCGCGACAGGCGGCCCCGTCACGGAACATCGACGAGGCCGCACACCACATGCGGTAGCTGCGCACCCCGGCCGCCACGGGCACCCCAGCGCCTTGGAGGACTCGAATGACGCTCGGCGAATGCATGGGAAACACGTTCTCGACCAGCGCGACGTGAGGACGGAACCGATCGATCGAGTCGCGTACGCGGCGAACGCTCCGCGGGGAGTGGACGGGACGCAGTGCCACTTTGGCGAGCCCGACCTGTTCGCTCCCGATGACGTCACTGTCGGCGCTCAGCACTTCGACATCCCAGCCGAGGTCGCGGAGCCCTGCGATCTCGTCTCGAACCGACAGGTTCTCCCCGGATGCGTTCGCCGAGCGGTAGTAGTTGTGGATGACGAGGACTCTCATCGCGCGGACCTGCGTTGGCGCCGCCAAGGCGGGCGGATGTCGTTGCATGTCCGTTGGTACATGTCGAGGTCGCTGCCGGGCGCGCCCCAACCCACTGATTCCCAGTCGAAGAGGGCGAGACCGCGCGGTGTCCGGCGGAGATTCCACGGGGTGAGGTCGCCGTGTACGGGAACCGCATCGGGTGCGACATCGACCGATTTCGGCAGGGCGGCCAGCCGGACTGCGAGGTCATCGGAAAAGGTTCGGAGCGACGCATCGATGGCGGCTCGCTGGGTCCCCATCCCGACCGAGGTCGTGGCGACGAACTCGATGTCACCCACCGCTGCGCCGGCCTGGCCGGAGGAAAAGCCGCTGAGCAGCCCGGAGGCAAGCACGCGCGGGGTGGCGATCCCGGGGAGCGGGTCGGTTTCGAGCAGTCCCAGCGCAGTTGCCTCCGCGGCGAGCGACCCTGCGGCGTGGTCGGCGTGGTCGCCGCGGTCGGCGCCGAGCTTGATCACGGTCAAGGTGCCCATGGCTCGACCCAGGAGCGACAGTCGTTGGCGACCGTCCTGGCGCGGCGTGGCTGCGCCGAGGATGCGCAGACCGGGGAGGTCGCCGCGCAGTGCCTCGGTCAGTTCGGCGCATGAGCAGCCCGGCCACGCCCACGCGTCTGCGGGCGCCAGGAGGCGTGATCCGAACAGCGCCACCGTCGCGGCACCGGCGCGGTCGGTGAGGTCCCGTCGCCAATCGGCGGCGCCTGCCAACGAGCTGACATATCGTCCGGTCCGGCCTGCCCCGACGTGGAGCAGGAGGCGGGACGAGGCAGGAAACCGTCGCAGTTCGAGATCGCTCACGGCGCAGACCCTGCCAACGATCGAGCGCGGGGGCCGGCGATGACCTCGCGGTACAGCGATTCGAGGTTCTGCAGGCCGATTTCTGCGGAGTAGTGGGTTTCGAACCGGCGCCGGTTCGCTGCACCGACCTGGTCGACAGTCCGGTCGTCGAGCCGGCCGAGCGCTGCTGCCAGTGCGGCGTCGTCATCGACTGGAGCCATCAGTTCGGGCGGGACAGCGGTGATCACCGGTGCCTCCGACGCGTTGGTCACGACCATCGCCACGCCGGCACTCAGTGCCTCGACCAGCACCATGCCGAACGGTTCGTACCAGACCGAGGGGAACACGAACGCACGAGCACAGAGGAGTCGCGCCATCACCTCGTCGCGTTCGAGCCACCCCACGAACGTGACGCCGCGCGGTGCGGCTTCCCGGAGTTCGGAAGCCATCGGACCGTCACCGATGATCGACAGGGTGAGGTCGGTGGTGTCGGGGTGAGCGGGGTTGGCGCGGAAGCGCTCCCAGGCCCGCAACAGGGTGTGCAGCCCCTTGCCGGCGGCGAGGCGTCCGATGTAGAGGACCTCGTTCGACGACGAGGGCGGAGCAGAGCGAGCGCCGCGGTCGGTGACGAAGTGCGGCTTGACGGTGAGTCGGTCAGCTGGCAAACCGATGTCGATCAGCCGGTCAGCCATGAACCGCGAGGGAGCGACGAAGCGATCGATGCCATGGTTGAACACCTGGCGGCGACGGGTGAGGGTCACTTCGGTCGCGGCCACCGCAGAGAGCATGCGCGATCCGCGGTAGCAGCCGTGCCGTACCCCGGCGAGCGGGATTCGTCCGACGCACGTCGTGCACACGGCGTCGCCCCGAAAGAGGTTTGCGCTCAGGCAGCCGAAGCGGTAGTTGTGGACCGTCATCACCGTCGGCGTGCCGGACTCGGCTGCGGCGTCGACGACCGATGACGACAGTGCGAACCAGGTGTTGTGGATGTGCACGATGTCGGGCCGAAACTCGGCGAGTTCGCGGCGCACCATGGCGGCGGTGTCCCGATTGTGGAAGCTCTTCGCGAGCACGCGGACCGCCGCACCGAGTTCGTTCGGGTTACTCACGACGCGGGCGCGAACATCGTGCCCGCCGGCGGCCAGCACAGCTGCCTCGTTGGCGACGACGGTGTCCTCCCCGGCCGGCACGCGGTAGCCCGCATGGAGGATCAGGACCTTCATGGGCGGGCCATCGGGGTCATGGTCTGCATGACGAACTCATCGGCGTCAGCGATCGCCGACTGGAGTCTCGGCCCGCGCCGGGGGCAGCATCGCGAAGCGTGGCCAGGGGGGACGCGACCCGACCAACTCGGCGAGGCGGTCGACGTCACCGCGGAATCGAGCTGTCAGTGCGGTGTCGAGTGCCGGGTCGAGCGCGCTCGGCCGCGGGGCCGCGTTGCGATGCTCGCCACGGATCGAATCAGCCCGTGGAACCCCGATGGCGTCGGTGATCGCGGCGACAGTGGCCGCCGGATCCTCGTAATAGTCCTCCGAGTAGTGGACGAGCACCCGATCCCTTCCGACCGTGTCGAACCAACGCTCGATTGATGCGGCGTAGAAGCTCTGGCCGACATACGACTGTTGCTCGTGAGCGTGGCTCACGTCGATCGAACCGTCCGCCAACCGTTCGGCGGCCGAGCCGACTCGACCGTCCTCGGCAGCCAGGGCATCGACCAATGGCAGCGTTTCCACGCCGTTCCGGGTCTGTTCTGACCAATGCGACACCGTTCGTTCGACTGGATCGCGCAGCAGGATCACGAAGCGAGTCGTCGCGGGAAGCACGGCGTTGGCGCGAGCCGCAGCCAGCGGCTGGAAGAAGTAGTACGGACTGGCCTCGGCCGTGAACGCGCCGCCGGTCGCCTGAGCGACGCGCCGCCGGGTGGAGCGCGCGGCGAAGTGGCTCCGATACCACCGAACAGAACGATCGAAGTGCGTGTCGAAGTAGTGGACGCCCTTCATGTTCTCCCGGAGCGGGAGCCGCCGCGCCGACGGGACGAGGGCCAGCATCGACGGGTGCGCTTCGAGGTCGCGGAAGAGTGACGTTGTCCCGCCGCGCTTGACGCCGATGATCACGACATCGGGAAGGTCGCGATGGGCGGCGGTGGCCATCGCTGCTGTCCTGACGACGGCCCGCCCGATGTCTTTGACCCTCCGACCAATCGTGCGTGGGGGCGGCCGAGGCGGCTCGAGCGCGGGGACTTGGCGGCCAGGGTGGGACATCGAGCGTCGAGCGTATCGGTCTGCTGTTGGCTGGAAGGGGACGGCCGGGTGGTCGACAAGTCCGGGGGTGCGTCCTCGCCGGGATCGTCGTGAGTCTCGCCGGGATCGTCCGGGCTGTGACATCGGTCAACTACGTTGGGTGGTCGGTCAAACTTCTGTCAAGGTCGTTGCCATGTCCGCCGGGACATGTCATGCTTCGTTGGTATTCAAGGGCTGTCGGCGGAAAGACGGCTTGGGAACGGCGTCCACAGAGCGATAGTATCGCTACGTTCGGTGGTGTTTGACGGTCTCGCTTGATCAATTCAAGAGAACGGGCGGGCATGCCGAAGACCACGATGATGAAGACACTCGACCACATTGCGCCAGGAGCAAGCCATGGGCGCCCATCGTCGATGGCACGCTCCCATCAGGTCGTGGTTGCGCCGCTCCCGATGCGGCGGGTGACGCCCCGATCGACGGTGTACACGCGGGTTGTGAAGCCTGCGGCCGACCGGGTCGGCGCGGCCGTGGCACTGGCTGCACTCGCTGTGCCGATCGGCTCGATCGCGGTGATCGTCGCGCTGCAACTCGGGCGGCCGGTGTTGTTCCGGCAGACCAGAATCGGCCTCGATGGCGAGCCCTTCGAGGTGCTCAAATTCCGGACGATGCGGCCTGACCGGCGCGGTCAACGACTCGATGTCATCCATGACCGCCGCGAGACCCACAAGTCCACCCGGGATCCGCGCCACACTCGAGTTGGTCGATTCCTGCGCCGCTACAGCCTGGACGAGTTGCCCCAACTCGTCAACGTGCTGCGCGGCGAGATGAGTTTCGTCGGGCCCCGCCCCGAGCTCGCGTCGGTCGTCGCCGAGAGCTATCGGCCCGGCCTCGAACAGCGGCATCTGGTGAAGCCCGGTCTCACCGGACTGTGGCAGATTTCGGCGCGCGGTGATGGTCCGATGCACGAGCACGGCGAGTGGGACCTCGACTACGTCGAACGGGTGTCGCTGCGCACTGACCTCGCCATCCTCGTGCGGACCCCCGCGGCCATGTTGGGCGACCGGGCCGGCGCATGAGTTCGACCCGATAGTTCGACCTACCGTTGGCGGGCAGGTCGACTCCGGCCGATCAGGATCGCCAGCAGACCGAGCAAGATCATCGCAAGGCCGATCGGAATCGGACGGAAGGCGATGCCGCCGGTGGCGGGCAACGTGATGTCGGGCGGGGGGACGTCGCCCGGAATCACCTGGGCGCCGGGGGCAGCGAGGATCTGTCCGTTGACTCCGATCGTCACCGGCACCACCCACATCATGTCGCTGCCGTCGAGGGCGACGCCGCTCACGACGATGTGATGGTCGCCGGACGGCAGGTCGGAGGGAATGGTCAGCGAATACGTCGCCCGGCCGGTGGCATCGGTCGTGACGACATCGAGCGTGACCGGGTCGGAGAAGACGGCGGCCAGGGTTTGTGAGAGCGGTGCAAATCCGGTGAGCTCGGTCGAGATGTTGGATCCGTCGATGAACACTCGCGGTGCGACGAACCGGACCGTCACAGTGAAGGATTTGGTGGCCGTGTTGCCGGCGGCATCACGCGCCGAGCAGCTCACCGTCGTTGCCTGACCGACCACGAACAGGCCGCCCGACCCGGGCGTGCAACGCGACGCCAGCTGACCATCTCGGGTGTCGGTGGCGGTCGGCTGGGCGTAGTACACCGGGATCGACCCGGCGGCCTGAGAGGTCGTCACCGTCACGTTGGGGGCGCTGCCGATCGTTGGCCTGGTCGTGTCCGGGCCGGCCGGGTCGGTACCGAGATCGAATTGGAACGACGCACGCTCCGCAGTGAAGTTGCACACCCGGAGCGGAGCGATGCCGACGCAGGTCGTGAAGCCATTGGTGTTGCCGTTGCCGTTGAGATCCACACCGAGGGTTCCCGACGCGCGGCCGGTCGATGACACTGCTGCCTCGGCCTGGCCCGACAGGCCGAGGAAGGAGACGTTGCCGTTGAATCGACCGATGATCCCTGTGTTCGCCACCGTCATCGACGCCGCACCGTTCCAGGACGGACCGATCACCGGGATGGCTCCGCTCGTCGTTGCCGAGCCGGTGAACGAGAAGGTGCCGTCGCTCCGGGCGAACCCGCTGACCTCGATCTCGATGAATCCCAGGTCGAGGTTCTCGTTGTCGCTGGCCGGCAGAGTGAGCTGGAGCACGCCGTTCGAGAGCGACACGTCGAGGCTGGCCTGGGTGATCCGATGGCCGAACAGCGCGAGTCGTCCGGTGACCTCGCCACTGAAGACACCATCGCTGTCGATCACCAACGACCTGAGCGTCATCGATGTGCTGTCGGCGAACACCGTCACGGTCGGATCGTTGTTCGCGATGTCGCGGAGCTCGAAGCGAGCGTTGGTACGGGTGATCTTGAGTGCGAACTTGGCCGCGTCGGAGTGGAAGAACGGACCGAGGTCGATCGATGGGAGATCGATGTTCTGGCTGAATTCGGCGGCGAGCGTGATGGCGAGGTCGGGCAGCTCGATCCGTTGCGACAGCGACGGCACCTGCAGTTCACCGCCGTTGATCGCGAGGCTGACGGTTCCGGCCGACCGCCGGAACCGGAACGAGGCGTCGCGGATCTCGAACCTCGGGGTGGTCGTGCCGATGCGCGTCGTGGTGGCGGTGATGTCGAAGTCACCGTTGCTGTCGACGAAGAAGTTGGGGAACTCGACCCGGCCGAGCTCGCCGAGGTCGACGTGGGGGACACCCGCAGTGGTGGCTTCGACCGCTAAACGGAACGCCCCGCCGGCCGGACGCTCGAAGACGAGCTTGCCGTTGAGTCGAATCAATCCGAGGTCGAGTTGCTTCGCGTCGAACAGCACCTTGCGGAAGGCCGACGTGTCGATGAAGATCGGGGTGGTGGTCAGAGCCGGTCTGCCGATGGCGTCGTCGGCGAGGCCAGGGATGAACAGTTTGGCGGCAGGGAGGTTGATCTTGAGGTTGGCTCCTGCCGGTTCAGCGGTCACCGACGCCGACGGAACAACGATCCGCAGTCCCGTCGGCGCACCGATCGTGAAACCGTTGGCGGGGACCAAGAACGCACCGTTCGAGGAGATCGCGAAGCTCGGCACTGCAGCGCGGAACACCACAGTTGCCCCGTCGCGGTACTCGACACCGGCTTGAGCTGCTGAGAACGTCACGACGTTGTCGACCAATTGCAGGCGGTAGGTTCCGACGGCGAAGATCGGTGATGCCGACCCGCCCAATCGGATGCCGGTGCCCGCGTTCGTGGTCGTCGAGATCTGGATGAACCCGGTGCCATTCGTGTTCAGTGAGGCGGTCGCGACGAGCGTACCGATCCCCGGAATGGTGATGGAGCCGTTCGTGAGGCCGATCGACGCCTGGTTGACGCTGCCGATGGCGAACGAGATCTTGAGGGTGCCGCCCACTGCGAAGCCATTGAATTTCAGCCCGCCCGGCAGGGAGAGCGTGACATCTCCGGACAACCCGCTGATGCTGATCGTCAACGATCCACTGACGACGAGTTGGGTCGACCAGAGCGAATACTTGCTCGATGCCGATGCCTTGACGCTGAGCGAGGAACCGGCTTTGGCGAGTTCGAAGGTTCCCGTCACCGGTACGCCGACGAGCGTGAAGTTGCTGCCTGACATCGCGATCGAGAAGTCCCCCGAGGGCAACACTGCGCCGTCGATTCGCACGGTCGGGGTTCGGGTCGTACCGCTCGTGAGGCCAGGCACCGTCACCGTCGCTCCGAACTGGACCTCGTAGCCGGTGCCCACCTTCTGCAGGTTCAGCGATGCAGCATTGACGGTGACGTTCGGCAGTGTCAGCCCGGTGACGCCGATCGCCAAGGTCTGGATTCCGTTCTGGGTGATCTGGCCGGTGACCGTGGCGTTGGTGACGATGCCGGGGATCGAGGTGCGTCCGTTGACGGCGAGGGTGAAGTTCGCCCCGCCGGTGAGCGTGAGCGTGGCGTCCCCGCGGATCTTGAATCCGCTGCGGTCGAGCCCGCTCGCACCGAATTGCGCGGTCAGTGAGCCCGTACCGTCGGTCGAGAGTGCGCCGTTCACACTCAGCAGCGGCACATCGGTTCCCGTGAGTCTGATCGCACCGTCGACCGCCACGGTCGTCACGCCACCGGCGGTCGTCCGCAAGACGAAGCGGGCGTCAGTGACGCCGATCGGTGTGACGTTGGCCGGCAGCGTGCAGGCCGCTTGGGGATCGACCGCAAGCGGTTGCCCGGTTCCCGTGATCGTTGCGGTGCCCGATGCGTTGAGCTTGATCGAGCCGATGCCGATCCGGAACTCCGACGCCCCACCGGTCGCGATGCACCCGATCACGGTTGCCGTGGTCTGGCCGGCTCGACCCGACAACCACGTTGGCAGAGCCACCGTGCCACCCAGGCCGAGCGATGCGGTGAGCTTGCCCGCGACCCGCGTCAGTTCGAGCACGAACCCGGCATCGACGAACTTGAATCCGGAGATGTTCGGGAGTTGTCCTTGGCCGCTCTTGCCGGTCAGCACCAACCGGCCGGTGAGGTCGGGTTTGAGGTTGCCCTTGACCGTCCACTCAGAGCCGAACAGCGTCGCCTCGCCACCGAGGTCGACGGTGATCTCTTTGCCGACCTTGGTGACGTCGAGGTGGGCTGCACGGATCTCGACCCCGCCCAGCGGCCCGATCTTGTCCACCGCAGCATGCGCCGCGAAGTCCGGCCCGAAACCGGTTCCGACCGCGTCGATCGCAAGATCGAATTCAGCGTTGTCGACCAAGCCGTCGACATCGAGGAACGCATTGATCGCGATGCCCCCGGTGCGGCGCAACGCGTCGGTGCTGTCTGGGTCGAATCCGGGTGTGAACGCCCGGAGGCTCGCGCCGGCGTTGACCCCGGCCGCGTCGAACACCGGGGGCAGGCCGAGGTCGACCAGAGCCCGCTGGAGTTCGTCCGAGGTCAGGGCAACCTCCAACCCACCCGACGGGAGCGTGGCGTCGGCGCGCAACACGAACGTTCCGTCGAGGCCGATCAACGGGACATGGGCAGTGACTTCGACTCCGCTCGCAGTGGCCAGCAGTCGGCCCTCACCGATCGGGAGCGACAATAGCCGGGCGACCGGTTTCGAGGTGGGGGTCTGACGAGTGCCGTCGAACGCTCCGGTCACCGAGACGGCGTTGGCCCAGTCGCGCATTGCCGCGTCGCGGGCACTTCCCGCCGGTGCGGCCATCACTTCACCGAGGCCGGGCACGATCAGGGTGATCTGCGCCGGCGTCTCGGTTGCGAGCACCACCTCGCCGGCTGCCTCCAACCACACCGGGATGTCGAGTGCGTTCTCGGGGAACGGCGGCACATCGGCGAGGACATCGACGGGGTCGGTCAACAAGCGGGGCGCTTCGAGGCGGCCGCTGAGCACGATGCCGCCGTAGCGGAGGAGATTGTCGTAGTCGATCTGACGGGTGAGCTGGACCTTGTCTGCTTGGGGTGGGATGGTCCCGTCCGCAAGGTAGCGACGCTCGACGCGCTGGTCGAGGAACGCCTTGTTCTCCGGGCTGGTGATGAAGCCGGTCACCTGAGCCGCGAGTCCGAACTGAGTGAACTGGCCCGAGACGAGGACCGACCATTCCTGGTTGGCGTCACCGGCATCGAGCGTCGGGAACGCGCCGTTGCCGAGAATCACGTCGATGAGGCTCGGCATCGGGAGCTGGACCCCGAATTGCAGGTCATCTCGGGCACCGAGTGTCACCGCAGTGATCAGCGACTCGCCCAAGGCTCCGGTTCCGGTCAGCAAGCCGACTTGATTCTTGAGGTTCTCGATCATGCTCGTGGTCAGCGTGAACCCGAGGCTCGAACGATCGATGATGACCTCGACCGAGTTGTCAGGTGACCCCACCGGGATTCCGAGCAGCAGCGGCTGCAACGCACCCTTGAAGACGAACGACGGGTCGAACTGGTCACCTGCTGCGCGGAGGGCAGCAGCACCGGCGTCGCCGACGATCTGGACGAAGTCGTCGATCAAGGCCGCAGCCTGCTCCGAAGTCAACGAGCCGACCTCGTTCGAGATCGCCACGATCAGCGGGCCGATGATCGAGCCGAGTCCGACGGGATCGGCCAGCCAGGCGTGCACCTGCGCCAACAACCTCGGGGCGGTGATCGCCACCGCACGTTCGGCGTCAGAGACCGCGCCGTTGCGATCGGTGTCGAGAACGAGCCGGGCCAGCGGGCTGGACCGATCGGCGTCGAGTCGCCTCGCGACGCGCTCCAGCGTCGTTGTCGAGAGCTGTTCGACGAAGGCGTCGAGCCCCGCAGCAACGCCGGGGATCACGCCGGTGGTGACGAGTTGAGCCGAGACCTCGGCGCGGGCGGGGAACACCACGGCCAAAGGGCTACCCGGCGTCGGGCTGGTATAGGCGATGTCGATCTGCGGTTCGAGCGGGCGCGACAAGTCGATCATGATCCCGGCGGCCGCAACACTGCCGCTGATGTCGATGCCCTCGGCGAGTGGAATGCCGAACACTTCGACCTCGCCCCGCCCGACCAACTGGGCACCCGAGGTCGGCGAGATCATCGTGGCGAACGTGACCTTGCCCTTCATCATCCCCGCCGCGGCGACGTGGGTGAGGTCTCCTTCGAGCGCGACCGCGAAGCCTTGATCCCAGGTGAAGTTGCCGTCGTTGACCGCGCCGGTCACCGCGGCCCGGATCGTCGCCTCGTTGATCGACGCATCGGTGGGAAGCGTGAGCACCTCGGTGAGGAGGTCTTCGGGGTGGCCAGGGCGCGGGGTCGGGATCGACACGTCGCCGAATGCTGCTGCTCCGGTGACCGACGTGAGCAGCAGCCCGGTGGGGCCGATCGGCACACCGAGGGGTGCAGTCACTCGCAACAGAACCGGGCCGTACTCGCTGATCACGAGATCGGCACCGGCATCGAAGGCTGGCGTCGACAGGTTGCCGGCGATTCGCCCGTACAGCACATCTTCGGTGGTGCCGTTGTCACGTTCGACATCGATCACCCCGAAGGTGAGCGCACCCGAGACGCGTGCTCCGCCGAGATCGAGTTCGGGGTCGATCGCAAACGAGAGTCCGGACAGGTTGGTGATGGGGAAGGTGGCGAAGTCGAGGGGAGCCAGCGGATCGAACGCGATCAGCTTCGCGATGTCGACGGTCAGCTGGTCGACGGTTGCGGTGACGGGGAACTGGGGGGTCCCTTGCAATCCTCCCGAAACGCTGAACTGGAGGCTGGCCAGCAGGTCGACGAGCGAGTCGCCCGGACCCATGCCGGGCGGCAGACCGAGCCCGATCGAGTCGATGCGCAGGGGCACGAAATCGGGAAGCCCGAAGCGCTCGTCGTCAGGGACCGTGATGTCGACGAAGAAGCCGTCGAGGAACACCGGGTCGAAGTCGACGCCGATCCCGAACCCACCGATTCGACCGCCCCACCCGTCGAGCAGGTCGATGCCAGAATCGAACGTGATGCCGGCGCCGGTCAGTTCGTTGTCGAGCGATCCGCCCACCGAGAACACGAGGTCGTCGGCACCCGGCGTCAGGTCGAGCGTTGCCGCGCCGAGCTGGATCGTCGCGAACTCACCGAACGGCACGGTGACGTTGCCGACCGTGACGTCGATCAGGTCGGCGACGAGGAATGGTGTCGCCGACCCACCGGTGGTGTCGACACCGAACCGCAGATCGAGTGTGGCCGCCAGGTCGGTGATCGATGCCCCATTGCGCTCGGCAGCATCGACGCGAACTCGACCGGTGGCTGCGACTTCGAGGCCGGACGCGCCGTCTACGAACCGGCCGTCGAGCGTGGCTTCGACCGAGCCGGACATCGCGCCGAAGCCGCCGACGATCGAGGCCGCACCACCGACGGACGGTTGGAGGACACCATCGACGAAGCCCTCGGCACGGATCTCGGCGTCGATCACGGTGCTGCCCACGGTCAAGTTGCGCATGCCGAGTGTGATCGGGCCCAGATCGAGCGGTGTGACCACGAGCGGATCGACCGACTCGACGAACGCGCTGAACGAGATCTCACGCGCCTCGGGCGGCGACGCCGGCGTGATCACGGCGCCACCGAGCCCCACGACCGGGTCGAATGGCAACGCGGCGAACCCCGAGAGGTCGACGGTGCCGTCGACGGTGACGACGAACTGAGACAGATCCACCACCGCGCCGTTGGCGTCGACATTGGTGAAAGCCAGTCGGAGACGGGTGAGGTCGACCGGCACGATGCCGCCCAACCCGACCGCCTCGGCGAACCCGGCCGGCTGAGCGACCTCTGCGGACTGGGCCGAGAAGCGGCCGTCGACGTGCACCACGAGTCCGGTGACGGTCACGACGAGACCGCCGAGCGCCGCTGACGTTGCGGTCGCATCGCCGACCGACAACACCACGCCGTCGGGGCCGGGCGTCGACAACGTCACGTCGGTGAGCGACAGGTCGAGCGCATCGCCGATCGCCGCGTCGAACGTGGTGGCGGAGAATCGCACATCGCTGGAGCTGGTCATCGACCCGGCGATGCCGGTCATCCTGGCCACGACGGCGATGCCATCCGGACCGATCATGCGACCGGCGGACGCAGAGAGACCGATCGCGACCGAGGTGGTTTCGCCTCCGCCCGAAATGACCCGGGCGATCTCATCGTTCGGATTCAGTGTGTGGTCGGCCTCGATCGTCAATTCGACATCGTCGAACTCGAAGGCGCCGATTCTCACGACCGCGGCATCGACGATCGTGTCGACGTGCCACTCACTCCCGTCGATGGTCAGTGAGGCCGTGACCTCCACTGCCGAGGGGCCGTTGCCGATCAGGAGGCCGACCTCGACGGTGATGTCGGCAACCGCAGCAGACACGAATCCGTTCAGCTCCAAGCGGGTCACCGTGAACCCGCCGAGGTGCAGCCCTGCGGCGGGCGTTGCCGTCCCCGTCAGGTCCCAGCCGGCGACGCCGCCTCGCGTGGTCAGCGTGCCGACCACGTCGATGGTCGTCGGGGCCGACACGTCCCCGATTGCGAAGCCCGGCAGGTCCTGGATGAACTGCAGTGTCTGGCGCGTCGTGGCACCCGACTCGGCTCGCTCGTTCGACCCGGTCGTCCAGTCACCGCTCCACACCAACGTCGAGTCGTCCACGCGCGCCGTCAGATCGATCGAGGCGTCGCCGTCGAACGTCGGTACGAGTGTGGCGGGGGTGATGGCCGCCAGATCGGCCACCCGCATCCGGGCGGAGCGATCGATCGCCAGGCGCATCCCCACCGTGGTCGCGCCACTGGCGACACCGTCGACGGTGGTGTTCTGCACGCCGAGCACGGTGCCGCTGCCGAAGGCAGAACCATTCCCCGAGACGACCACGCGCATCCCCGATTCGCCGAGCACGTAGAACCCGTCGACGTCGATGCCTGCAACCAGGACCACGGTGGCGTCGAGCGACCATTCGATGTCGGCGACGAGACCCATCTGGGCGGCAAGACCTGCGAGCACGTCTGGGGTCGCGCCGTTCAGGTCGGGACCGGTGTAGCCGCTCCGTTCCAGGATTTGCGCCAACGTGCGCGTGCATCGAACCTGGATCACGTCACCGGGCGCGGCGTTCGGCTTTCCTGCGATTCCGCCGGCGACGAAGTCTGCGGGGCAACCGACCGAGTCGAAGTCGGCAACGATCTCTTCCAGCGTGTCGGCATTGACGTCGAACGTGGGCGATGACACGCCATCGAACAGGTCGTCGAGGTCGAACAGGTCGCGCAGGTCGACGTCGGGGAGGACGGGCGGGGTAAATTCGGGCAGGCGCAGGCCTGGCCAATCGATGTCGGGGAGATCGAAGCCATCGTCGAATCCGTCGTTCGGACTGCCCGGATCGCCGGCGCCACCGAACCAGTCGTCGAACCAGCCGCCGATCCCATCACGCAGATCGTCGCCGACCGTCGGGGTCGGTGGAGCGTCGTCGTCGACGATCGTGACGATCGCCTCGTCGGTGAGCCGACCGTCGATCATCAAGCCGATCACGAAGACACCGTTGGGTTCTTCGATGTCGTCGGCATTCGCGGTGAACGTGAATGTCTGGGACGAATCACCCGGCTCGAAGCGGACCGTCGAGGGTGTCAGGGAGAAGTCGTCCGGTTCCCCTGCGTTGAGATCGTCGAGGCTGTTGATCGTGATCTCGACGTCGTGGGCGCCCTCGAATGTCGCAGGGTCGAGACGCACGACGAGCGGCAGGGTGGCGTTACTGAGTGTGCCTTCGACCAATCGTCGCACGAAAGCACTGTCCGGATCACTGGCCTGGCGCACGAACCGCGCATCGGGATCGGCGTCGAGGTCGATGATCGTGACGGTCTCGGCGGCAAGTTGGGCGTCGTCGATGAAGGCGTTGATCACGAACCGCTCCCGGTCGTGATCATTGCTGACGTTGTCGATGATCTCGAGACGCACGAACGCCGACGTCGTACCGGTCGGGATCGTGGCGGTGGTCGAGATCAGCCGGTAGTCCTCGTCGGTGACTGCCTCGAGATCCTGTGCTGCGACATCGAACGTCAGTGGTGAGCCGGCCGGGCGGGACAGCAGCAGGATCGCCGACACCACGCCTGCCGATTCGTCATACGGTGAGTTCGAGGTCAGCGTCACGGCCGGCAGCGCATCGTCGTCGATGATCGTCACCGTCGAGGTTGCCAACGGCGTTCCCCCGACGGCATCGAGCACACGAACCGAGAACGACTCGGTCGCATCGAACAGGTCGTCGGGAACGATCGGAATGCGCACGTCGACGGTCTGGGACCCAGCCGGCACCACGAGAGTCGTCGGAAAGCTGCTTGCGTCGAAGTCGGCATTCGTCGCGCTGCCGGGTCGTACGTCGACGGCGAGCGAGAACGTCGACGTTGCCGGGGTGTCGAGCGTGACTGCCACGATGGCGTCGCCGACGGACTCGGCGACGGTTGCGTCGCCGATGGTGACGGTGCGTTCGTTGTCGACGATGGTGACCACGGAGGTGGCCAGCACGCGGCCACCGACCTCGTCGCGGATGTTCACGGTGAATGTCTCGTTCCCTTCGAACAACGAGTCGTCGACGAGCACGATGTTGACCGAACCGAAGATCGACTCGCTGGGCACCTCGAACGTTTGTGGCGCCGTCGACGCGAAGTCAGCCGTGGTCGCCGTTCCGGGCACGATGTCGGCCACGAGCCGCAGGCGCGCCCCCAGTTCGTTGGGAATCTGGACCGACACGCTGCCGGCGCCGCCCTCGAACAGTTGCGCCGGTCCGGTCGTCACGGCGAACCCGCTGGCGTCGAAGTTGTCGATCGAGATCGTCGTCGTGAGTTCGAGCGCGGTGTCCTCGGCAAAGATCAAGGTGAACGACTCGGTGCCCTCGTCGACGAGATCGGCGATCGTGGTCACGGGGAGAATCAGCGACGTGTCGCCGTCAGCGAACTCGACCGTCTCGGACACGGCCAGATAGTCGAGTCCGGCGACGGCACTTCCCGATTCGCTGCGCACCGGTATCGACAACGCACCGGCGCCGTCGGAACGGGTGAGGACGATGCTGTTGCGGCCTGATGCTTCGAGCAGGCGCACATCGGGTGAGCTGAGCGTGTTCGGTGGCGGCTGATCGTCGTCGATGATCGTCACCGTCGCCGCGCCAACGAGTGCAGGAGGCGGGGTACCGTCGACATCGGGCGGAATCTCGTCGAAGCGGACCGTGAAGGCCTCGTCGTCTTCATCGAGTTGATCGTTCACGATGGGAATGCGCAAGGTTCCCGAAGGGCGACCAGCGGGGATGGTCACGATCGACGGCACCGGACCGAAGTCATCGGGCTGACTGGCGCCTGACGGCTCGACGGTGACGCTGAAGCGACGATCGTCGGGCAGCACCGGCGTGGAAGTCAGCTCGATCGCGACCTCACCGGCCGCTTCTGCCACCGACGAGTCGGCGACGGTCAGTCGAGGTGTCACGGCGTCGTCGTCGAGGACGACGATCTGCATCACATCGTCGGGCAACCCGAGTTGCCCTTGACGCTCGGCATTGTCGAGCGTCAGCAGGAAGCTCAGATCGGGCTGGAGCACGTCGTTCGGAGCGATCGTCAGCGTCACGACTGCGGTAGATCGAGTCGAGGAGAATGTCAGAGTTGCCGGCTCGACCGTCACCGATCCGGCAGCGATGCGGGCGGTCGCCTCGTCGTTCTTCCCGGTGAGCGTCGGCGTCACCTCGTACGCCACGCCGGCAAGTGTGATCTGATCGAGCAGCGACACCTGCAACTGCACTCGATTCGCGCTCTCGCTGAACGACCGCTCAAGGGGTCGGTCCGGCTCCGACGGCGGCGGAACCGGACGACCGTCGAATCGAGCCCGGGAGCGCTCGTTGTCGACGATGGTCACGAAGGTCCCGCCGAGCGTGCCGCTCCCCACCTCGGTTGCGGTGATGATCAGCCGCTCGCGCTCGAACTCGTCGAGGTCGTCGTCGATGATCCGGGTGAGCACCGAGGTGCTGAACGACGATCCAGCCGGCACGGTCACCGTTCCGGAGGCTGCAACGAAATCCTCGCCGGCAGTCGCTTCGAAGCTCTCGACCGAGATGTCGAATGTGCGATCGACGGGCGACAGTTCGTCCGCGAGGATCGACACGCTGAACTCGCCGGCGTCCTCGTTGAGCAGACTCGGGGCGACCACGGTGAACAATGAGTTGGTTCGATTGTCGACGATCGTCACCGTGGCAGTCGCCGCCTGGCCAGCCGGCCCACCCTGCCCAGAGGTCGGGGTCGCGGTCACCGTGAATGTTTCGTTTGGCTCGTCGAGTTGGTCGCTCAACGCGAACACCGAAATCAACAACTCGGTCTGGCCGGGCACGAGGTTGTATCGACCTGTCGCCACCGCGTCGTAGTCGGCGTCGGCGACAGCGGTGCCATCGACCATCGTGATGTCGACGTCGAGAGATGTGGTGGCGTCGGCACGAGTGAATCGCACGAGGCCCTCATTGGCCTCGGCCAACTGGAGATCGTCGGCGACGAGTCCGCCGGCGACGATGGGACGCCACGCCGGTTCCCTGTCATCGCTCGGGTGGTTGCTGAGGTTGGCCAGCACAGAGCCGGGGGCGATGCCAGCGACGAAGATGTCCCTCGGGCCACCACTGACACTGCCGGTGAATGCCACCTGGGTGCCATCGGGCGACCAGGCGGGAAGAGTGTCCGATGTCGTGGCCAAGTCGCGGGTGAGGTCGACCAAGACCGAGCCGTCGGGAGCAGTGGCGACGATGGCCTGCTCCCCGTTGCGAACGCTGCTGAATGCGATCTCGAATCCGTCCGGCGACCACGTCGGATCGGTGGTTCCGCTACTGGCGGCGAGGAAGCGCTGGTCTGAACCATCGGCATCGATCAGATACAGCGCGCTCGTGAACGTCGTTCCGACGATCTGGTGGTTGATGCCGTAGGCGATCGTGCTGCCGTCCGGTGACCAGGCCGGAGCGAAGTCGGAACCCTGGTTGTTGTTGTCGCTCAACTCGACCGGGTTCGATCCGTCGGCGTTCATCACGTAGATCGACCGCAGATTCGTCGCCACTCCGCGGTCGCTGCTGAAGGCAATCTGGGTTCCGTCGGGTGACCACGCTGGGGAGAAGTCGCCGCCAGGCGTGTTGGAGATGTTCACCGCCTCACCGGTTGGCACCCCGGCCTCATCGACTGCGACGACGTAGAGTTCGTGGTTGCCGTCGCGATCGCTGCTGAACGCCAACTTCGTTCCGTCCGGCGACCATGCCGGTTCGGCGTCGCCAAAGCTGTTGGCGGTCACCTGCACCTGACCCGACCCGTCTGGGCTCATCACCCAGATTTCGTCGTCGCCGTCACGATTCGACGCGAACGCGATCAACCCCTCGCTCGGAGCGGTCGCAGCTTCGACGGGAATGTGTGGTGCCAACACCACGACCCCGCTCAACGTGATCGCCGCCGCTGCGGCGATGCGAACTGCGACCGCTTCCGATTCTCTTCCCATCCCACCCACTACGAGCACCGTACGGCAATGGTTCGCGACGAACCTCCGTGCGCACACGGAACGTTGGAGGGTTCGGTCCGGACCCGAGATGTGACCCTCTACCAGAGGTTCAGAACACTCGGGTGGGGTCGTCGGCGGCCGAGCTTCAGCTCGGACCGAGATGGCGCGGAGGAACCGCGGCGGTGGGCCGGTAGCGACCGAGCCGTTGCCCGACGACGGCCGCAACGTAGCGGGGATTCAGGATCAGGTACCTTCGCCACAACCGCTTCGGGTTGGCCACGAGCCGTTGCGCCCACTGGAGCCCGGCCCGCTGCACCCACGCCGGAGGTTCGGCCGCGAGCCCGGCGTGGAAGTCGAACGCCGCGCCGACCGCCATGAGCGGCATCGCCAATCGCGCTGCGTTTTCGTAGGCGAACACCTCTTGGCGGGGACAACCGAGGCCGACCATGCAGATCGACGCCCCGCTCGCCCGGATGTCGGCGGCAATCGCATCGAGCTCGTCAGGAGTGGCGGTGGTGAACCGTGACGGCTGCATGCCGGCGATCCGAATGCCCGGAGCCAATGTGGGCAGGCGAGCCGACAGATGGTCGAGGGTGCGTTGCGTGCTGCCGTAGAAGTACACCGACAGGCCGTCGGCGGCAGCAGCCCGGCAGACCTCGAGAGTCAGCTTCGGGCCGTACACCCGATCCTGCAGGCCGGTGTCGTGGAGCCAGTTCATCGCCCAGCGGACCGGCTGCCCGTCCGGGGTCACGAGATCCAGTGCGTTCAGTCGGGCGATGTGTTCGCCGTCGTCGACGCCGGTCATCACGCCATGGACGGCGAGCGCGGACACGCTGTACGGCTGCTTCGCGTGTGCGGCGGCGATGATCCGGGCAACGGCGGCTGCGTAGTCGACGACGTCGATCTGCACGCCGAGGATCGACACCTTGCCCCGATCGATCATCGAGCCGTCACGACCAGCGGTCCGTGTTCGCCACGAACATTTCTTCGAGGATCGCCCGCACGTCGTACTGCAGCGACCAGTCGGGATAGTGCTCTTCGAAGCGGGCGTTGCTCCCGATCCACCAGATGTGGTCGCCGATGCGGTTGTCTTCGACATAGGTGTGGTCGAGCGGCCGGCCCGTGATGTCTTCACACATCGCGATCGCTTCGCGCACCGAGCAATTCGAGAATCGCCCACCACCGATGTTGTAGACCTCGGCGCTGCGGGGCGCCCGCCACACGTGTTCGAAGCAGCTGATCAGGTCGGAGCTGTGGATCGCGTCGCGGACCTGTTTGCCCTTGTACCCGAAGACCCGGTACGGGGCGCCGGTCATCGTGCACTGCATGACATAGGCGAGAAATCCGTGGAGTTCGGCCGCGGAATGGTTCGGTCCGGTGAGCGTGCCGCCTCGGAAGCACGCGGTCTTCATCCCGAAGTAGCGGCCGTACTCCTGCACCACCACATCGGCCGCGACCTTCGAGGCGCCGAACAGACTGTGCTTGGTCATGTCGATCGACATGTCTTCGCGGATGCCGCCTGCGTAGTCGTGCGTCGGATCGATCTCCCAGCGCGTCTCGTGTTCGACCAGCGGAAGTCGATTGGGCGTGTCGCCGTAGACCTTGTTCGTCGACGTGAAGATGAAGACGGCCTCGGGACAGTGGAGTCGAGTGTTCTCGACCATGTTCAGCGTGCCGACGGCGTTCACGTCGAAGTCGGTGAACGGGTCGCGTGCCGCCCAGTCGTGCGACGGCTGCGCCGCGGTGTGGACGATCAACTCGATGTCGCTGCCGAACTCGGCGAACAGGGAGGCAACGCCAGGACGGTCGCGAATGTCGAGATCTCGATGGATGTACCGGTCGCCCAGCTTCTCGCTGATGGCGTCGGCCATCCATGCGGTCGACGAGTCATCGCCGAAGAAGACCTTGCGCATGTCGTTGTCGACGCCGACCACCGTCAGCCCGAGACCGGCGAAGTGCTCGGCCGCCTGGGAGCCGATGAGGCCCGCGGAGCCGGTGATCAAGGCGATGGGCATGGCGGCACTCTAGGAGCCGAGCGCCGGGTCGATGTCGGATCCCAGCGGTGTTGACGAAGTCTTCAAGCAGCGGCTTTGCGCCGCAAGCGGGGAGAGACTGCTCCCCGGCCGCGACGCCTGGGCGCGTAGACTCCGCAGTTGTGTGGCGACCCAAGGTGATGACGGCGATCAAGCCTTCCACCTTCGACATTCGCACCGGCGAGTTGCGAGCGCTCGTGCGTCGATCCCGCGAGGTGGTGTTGTTGGCAGCGGTCACCGGTGCGATCACCGGGCTGGGCGTGCGGTTCTTCGAGTTCATCGTCACCGAGGTTGCCTTCGACCGGGTGCTGCACGGACCGCTGTGGTTCGCCGCGATCGCGCCCGGTCTCGGCCTCGTTGCCGCCGCAGGCATCCTGCGCGTCGTCGGGAACGGCGCGTCGCCCGCCACGTCGGACGAATATCTGCGCGCCTTTCACGATCCCGAGTATCCGCTCCGAGGGAGGGCGTTCGTCGGCCGGATCATGGCTGCCATCGCCACGCTGGGCACCGGCGGCGCGATGGGCTTGGAAGGTCCGTCGATGTACGGCGGGTCGGCGATGGGGGCGCTCATCCAGCGTCGCCTGCCTGCAGCATTTCGTGGCGCCGACTATCGGACGCTGCTCGTCGCCGGTGCTGCCGCCGGTGTCGCCGCCATCTTCAAGGCACCGGCCACGGGCGCCATCTTTGCCCTCGAAGTGCCCTTCCGGGACCAGATGGCACGGCGCATGCTGCTGCCGGCACTGGTGGCATCGGCGTCGGGGTATCTCGTCTTCGTGGCCTTCAGCAGCACGCAGCCGATCTTTTCGTTCGAGGCCGACCGTGCGGTCGCGTTCCAGTACAAGGATCTGGCCGGTGCCGTGCTGATCGGCATCGGCTGCGCGCTCGGTGCGAGGGCGTTCTCCCGGCTGATCCGGATGGCGAAGGCGTTCACGCCTTCGCCCGATCGGGGGTCGACTCGCGATGACCAGTGCTGCCCTCACCGGGCTCTTCGTGCTCACCCGGGCGTTGACCGGTGAGAGCCTCACACTCGGCTCGGGGTATGAGGTGTTCGGGTGGTTGGGGGCGGAACGTTCGGTCTGGCTGCTGCTGGCGGTCTTCTGCATTCGCTGTCTGGCGACTGCGACCACACTCGCCGGCGGGGGAGTGGGTGGGGTGTTCATTCCGCTCGTCGTGGGCGGGGCGATCGTCGGGCGTGGCGTCGGTGACATCGTCAACCCGCTCGATCCGACCCTGTACGTGCTGCTCGGGGTGGCCGCCTTCCTCGGTGCCGGGTACCGAGTCCCGCTCGCGGCCGTGATGTTCGTCGCAGAGACAACGGGACAGCCAGGTTTCATCGTGCCAGCACTCTTCGCCGCCGTCGCCGCCGAACTCGTGATGGGCGATCAGTCCATCACCACCTTCCAACGCTCGCCCGCCTAGCCCAGCCGATTCCGGCCAGCGACGGTGCGGCTGCGCGACCGTGTTGGTGTGGTTCAGAGGTCGCGTCGAAGTGAGTACGTCACCGAGCGCCGGGTCGTGCTCCGCATAGGCCGCAACCAGTCGGCGTTCTCCAGGGCGAATGGTTGCACATCGCTGGCAGCGAGCACAGTGTCGATGAACGGGCTGATCCGGTCGAATCCGTTGCTCGTGCGAAGGAACGCCGTGTACGAAGGCGGCAGCGGCTGGCCGATGCGGGCTTCGTGTGATGCGATCTCCGATTCGGTCGCCGGTGAGCGGCCGAGCCAGCCCGACTCGATGATCTCGTCGTCCAGCCCGGCGGCGAAGTCGCGATCGCGTAACCATGGCAGCGAGATGCGGTCGAGCAGCGCGGTCCACCCGTCGAGGTCAGGAGGTCGACCGTTGCGAACGACGCTGCCGGGGGTCGGTACGGGCCGAGCGCCCAAGAGCCGCAACGCCTTGCGGGCCATTCTCTTCACAGCTGGATCGTCATCGTTGGCCAGCGCGCGAGCTGCTTCGAACTCGACCGGTTCGAGAGTCGACCATCCTCCCAGTGCGGCCGCGACCTCTCGACGGACGATCGGCGACTCGTCGTTGCTCGCATTGATGACCGGCCCCATTTCGCCAATCATCGCCAGCCCGCGTACGGCAGCCACTCGCACGTCGACATCGGCCGAGCCGGAATCGAGGGTGGTCGGGTGAGGATCACGTGTTCGAGATCAATGAATTTCTCGTACTGGTGTTGGTATTGCGGCGCGACATCGGTATCCTCTTTCCATGGGCTTGGGGAAGCTTGCCGAACGGATCGAGTCCGTCGACACGGCGACTGCTGGCGTGGGCGAACTCACTGCTGCGTTGGGTGATCTCAACCGGGTTGATGGTTGGGTGTCGGTGACCAAAGCTGCGATCACCCGGCGGCTCGCCGAACTCGAAGCCGCCGGTCAGGCACCGCCGGCTGTCGACGTACTCGCCCGCTCCGGCCGTTCCTCGCAGCGAGAGGCCGCCAAGAGCGAGCGGCGCGCCGAGGCCTATGGCCAGGTGCCTGCGATGAGCACGCAACGTGTCGCCGGGCGAATCTCTGACGAGCACGCCGATGCGCTCGCTACTGCTGCGAGCAGACTCGACGACGTCCAGCGGGCGGCGTTGTTCGCGCACGGTGACGACTTGGCTGCTGACGCCGCGGCGTGCACGCCCGGCCAGTTCGCCCGCCATTTACGTCGGCGGGTGGAGGCGCTCAGCACCGATGACGAGGCGACCGACCGGTCTGAGCACCAGCGGTACCTCGCGACGCTCAGCCACGGCCTCAACGACGCAACCGGCATGGGCTGGATTCGTGCCGATCTGCACCCCGACGACTATCAGCGGTTCACACGCAAGCTCGACGCCGAGATCACTGCGCTGCGCAAGCGCACCGATACCACCGAGTTCGTCGGTCAACGGTACGACCAGGTCGCCGCAGCAGCATTCATGGGTCTGATCACCAGTACCCGCGCCGCGGCGCACACCGTGCCCGAAGTCGTCGTCTTGATCGACCTGCTGACGCTCCAGGCGGGCACCCACAACGACTCGACATGTGAGTACAGCAACGGCACACCAGTCCCGGTCGCGACGGCCCGCCGCCATGCCTGTACCGCTGACATCATCCCGGTGGTGCTCGACGGCGAAGGGCGACCGCTCGATGTGGGCCGGGCCAAACGCCATGCCACGCCCGCTCAACGCAGTGCGCTGCGCGCCCTGTACCGCACGTGTGCCGTCGACGGTTGCGAAACAAGCTTCGACAAGACCGAAATCCATCATCTCCGCGAATGGGACCGCCAGCATGGGCCGACCGATCTGGCCAACCTGCTGCCGGTCTGCACCTATCACCATCATCGAGCACATGAAGGCCGATGGCGATTGCAGCTCGAAGCGAGCACCCGACAACTCACCGTCCACCTCCCCGACGGCACCCTCCACAGCCGCGGCCTCCCCGACCTACTCACCGAACGACACGCCAGACCACATCAAGCCGCCTGAAAGAGCCCCCTCGCATCAGAACAGATTGGTTCCGCGCCCATCGAGCGCCAGCGGCATGCCGAAAGACACGTGACAGTCAGATGACCCGTGGAACTGATCTAGCCCGGCACGCTGAACCGTCTTCACATGGGTTGGCTCGTATTCCGGGGTGGAAACACACTCAGTGTCATCGACTGAGCCGCTGGTGAGAACTCGATCAACGATGGTGTCGGAGTCCAACCTCCGTGGGTGGTGGAGTGTGACGGGGCTGGCGAGTGGCGGAGCGCTGGGGCCGGTGGGCTAGAAACGGCGGATGTCGATTGACGTGGTGTCGGAGTTGCAGGGGACCGTGGTGGCGTTGCTCGTTCGGTCGGGTGATTCGGTCCGATCCGGGGCAGCTGTGGCGCTCATCGAGTCGATGAAGATGCACCATGAAGTGACTGCTCCGGTCGACGGCGTGGTCGCCGTGGTCGTGGTGGTCGAAGGGTCGACGTTGATGGTCGGCGATGTGCTGATGTCGTTGGGCGATCCGGTTCCATCTGCACCGGGCGACGCCCTGCCGCCGCCCGACGTCTCGTCGGCGATGGCGTTGCCGACGGGGCTCGATCGCCCCGACCTCACCGAGGTGATCGAACGCCACGCCATCGGGCTCGACGCCGCTCGTCCAGCGGCAGTCGCCAAGCGGCGCCGACGGAACCGCCGCACCGCCCGCGAGAACGTCGCCGACCTCATCGACGACGGCACGTTCATCGAGTACGGGCCGCTCGTCGTCGCGGCCCAGCGGCGCCGGCGCAACCTCGACGACCTCATCGCCAACACCCCCGGCGACGGCCTGGTCGCCGGTATCGGCGATATCAACGGTGCCCTGTTCAGTGACGAGCGGACGCGCAAGTGCGTCGCGATGTCGTACGACTACACCGTGCTTGCCGGCACGCAGGGCACGCAAAACCATCGGAAGAAAGACCGGTTGTTCGAACTCGCCGAAGCGCTTCGGCTGCCGGTCATCTTCTTCACCGAAGGGGGCGGCGGGCGTCCGGGCGACACCGACCAACTCGGCGTCAGCGGCCTCGACTGCCTCGCCTTTCTCTGGTTCGCCCAACTCTCGGGCACCGTTCCGCTCGTCGGCGTCAACGCCGGCTACTGCTTCGCGGGCAACGCTGCGCTGCTGGGGTGCTGTGACATCGTGATCGCCACCGAAGACTCGAACATCGGCATGGGCGGCCCGGCGATGATCGAAGGCGGCGGGCTCGGCGTGTTCGAGCCGACCGCCATCGGCCCGATCGAGGTGCAGCGCGCGAACGGCGTCGTCGACATCGTGGTCGTCGACGAAGCCGAGGCAACTGCGGTGGCCAAGCGCGTGGTCGGGTACTTCCAAGGGTCCGTGGAAAATTGGTCGGCACCCGACCAGACGGCGCTGCGCGACGTCGTCCCCCTCGACCGGCTCCGCGCCTATGACATCCATCGGGTGATCGACGGATTGTTCGACACCGACTCGGTCACCGAGTTGCGCGCCGACTTCGGCCTCGGCATGGTCACCGCGCTGGCCCGCATCGAAGGACGGCCGGTGGGGGTCATTGCAAACAATCCCCATCATCTCGCGGGTGCCATCGACTCCGACGGGGCCGACAAGGCCGCGCGGTTCATGCAATTGTGCGATGCCCACGGTCTCGCGTTGATCACGCTGTGCGACACGCCGGGGATGATGGTCGGGCCCGACATCGAAGAAACTGCACTGGTGCGCCACTGCAGCCGTTTGTTCGTGACCGGCGCGAATCTCTCGGTCCCGATGATCACGATCGTCACCCGCAAGTCGTACGGCCTCGGAGCGCAGGCGATGATGGGCGGCTCGACCAAGGCGCCGCTGGCGTGTCTGTCGTGGCCCACCGGTGAGTTCGGTGGAATGGGCCTCGAGGGCGCGGTCCGCCTCGGCTATCGCAAAGAACTCGAAGCGGCGGCGACCGACGCCGAACGCGACGCGTTGTTCACGACGATGGTCGACCGGATGTACGAGCACGGCAAGGCAGTGAGCGTTGCCACGCACTTCGAGATCGACGACGTGATCGATCCGGCCGATACGCGCCGTTGGATCACGACGCTGCTCGCCGCAGCTCCGGCAACCCGCGGCACGCGACCGAACATCGATACCTGGTGAATGGCGCGGCGAATAGCCGGGCAACCTCTGGAACACATCAAGCCAAGAGCACGCAGGGCGGCTGAATCGCGCTCATGGTGTCATCACCTCGCGTCATGTAGTGACGGTCGTCACGTCACATGTTTCGGGCTAGGTTCCCGTCTGGCGTCGGGAAAGACCCGACCGCGGACACATCACAGGACGGGAAGCTCATGACCATCGGAAAGAAACTGCTGGGCGGCAGCATCGCAGTCGCAACACTGGCCGGAGCGGGCGTCGTCGGCGCAACCGTGCAGTCGGTCATCGTCACCGGTTCGAGCGGCGTCCGCGCCGCAGTCGCGTGTCCGGGCGGCATGAGTCGGCTCGGTCACGATTTCAACGAACAGATGTCGATCTTCCCCGGTGATCCGGCGATCCACGTCGAGAACCTCTACACGGTGGCCAACGATTTCTTCAAGGTCGAAGACATCGACACGGGTGCCCACGCCGGCACCCACATCGACGTGCCGGCCCACTTCATCGAGGGTGGGCGCACTCTCGACCAATTCGCTGCCGAAGAGTTCGTCTGGCCGGCCTACAAGATCGACATGCGGGGAATGGCACTGTCGAGCGCATCGGGCGATCAACTCACCGTTGCCGACATCCAGGCGTATGAGGCAGCGAACGGTCGCATCCGGCGCGGTTCGCTCGTCGTCCTCCAAACAGGTATCGAAGACAAGTTCGGTCTCGACGACCCCGGCGACGAGCGCGTCGTCGATGCCGATGACCTTGCCGCGAACGTCGATGATCTGTTTGCTGACGACACGATCACGCTCGGCATCGAACCCGATGCCGTGCAATGGCTGTTCGACAATCGCCAGATCGACGGCCTCGGCACCGACGCCTACGGCCCCGATGCGTCGAGCGACGTCGACTTCGGAGCGACCTTCACCACGCTCGACAACGACGGTGTCGCAGTGGTCGCGCTGAAGAACCTCGACTCGGTGAGCGTTCGGAGCGATGTGATCATGGCGCCGGCGGTCAACCTCACCGACGGTTCGGGTTTCAGCGTCGATCCGCTGGCCTGCCACGGCATCGCGCCGCGCAGGTAACAGCTCCTACCCCAGATCGGGCCAGGTGCGTTGCTGCCGGCGGCGTTTGCCGGCGGCGCCGAGCTTGCGGCGATCAGCAAGGTCCCAGTCGCGGCGCCAACTGTTGTGTTCAGGGCCGGTCAGCGACGGGCTCTCACCGCGGGCGGCTCGTCGGCGGGCTGACCAGTAGTCGGTGAGCGCTTCGTCGCCGAGCACGGTGACGGCCGATTCGATGCGGGTGTTGAATCGGCGCGTCGACTCGCCGTCGATGGCCGACAGCGGCGCACCGAACACGACCTTGGTGTGACCGGGCCGAGGACGCTTCATGCCCTTGCCGAAGATCGACCCTGTGCCGTCGATGAACACGGGCACGACCGGCGCGCCGGTCTTCGCCGACAGGTACGCCGCCCCGCCCTTGAAGTCTTGGCCCCATCCGTCGGGGGAGCGGCCTCCCTCGGGATAGATCACGAGGCTGTAGCCGTCGGCGATCAGACCGCTCAGCAGGTCGCTCGATGTCCTCCCCGTCGATTCCCGGTCGATCGGCACCGCGTTGAGCGCAAGCGCCGACACGGCCGCCTTCCACTTCTTGTCGAAGAAATAGTCCGCTGCGGCCGCGACGACGAGTTGCCTGCGCCAGGCCGGGGGGATCGAACTGATCATCACGCCCGTGTCGAAATGACTGTGGTGGGTCGGCGCGAAGATCATCGCCGGCGGATCGTCGAGACGCGCCAGGTCGGCCAGCCGGTCGAGACCATTCACCTCGGGGTTCGTCATCAGCCGTGCCGCGAGTCGGATCGGGCCTGCAGTGATGACACCGCGTACACCGCACGCCAGCGGACGGCGGGCCCACTCGGTGTCGTAGTGGGCTCCCAGACCAGACGCCTCGGCGGGCACCTCGACCCCGCGGGGCACGGTCGGCGTGCGATACGGGAACCCGAAGTTGCGCAGCGGTGTCGCCGCCGAACGAACCGCCTTCTCGGCGGTGCCGGCCAGGCGCTGCGCTCGTCGGAGGTGCGGATTCGCCACGGCTCGACTCTCTCTCTCTCTTCTCTCTCTACTTCACGTCGGCCACGAGGACCGACGGGACGTGGAGATGCGTGATCGACGGCGAGCGACCGACGACATCGCTGGCGATTTCGAACGCGTCGTTCATCGTCGAGGCCGGGGTGAAGCCGAGCCGGCGGACCGTCGGGGCGTCGCCGCCGACGATGATCACTTTGCCCGCGTGCTGCTGGCCGTGGGCGCCCCAATACCAGGCGTAGAACGGATGCACGCCGTGATAGGCGTTGCCGGTTCGGTACAGGTGGCGGTACCACTCGTCCTCGGCGTACTTCTTCTCCCACTTCTCACTCATCACGGCCGGATCGGTCGTGTCGGTGAGCACCTCTTCGAAGAAGTCGATGTAGCTCGGGTGATGGACGGGGTTGAAGTCGCGATAGGTGGGGTGGGTCATGATGATCACGCCGCCTTCGCGCACCAGCGGTTTCCCGCGGTACATGTTGAACAGGTAGCCGAGCCCCATGCACATCACGAGGATCGGGTTCATCACGCCCTCGGGGTTGTACGGGCAGATGTAGGGGATGCCCATCGTCAAGATGTCGGTCTGACCGTCCACGTCGACGAGGTGCTGCGCGTACACATGCTGCAGCGTCTCTTCGTGCACCGTGGGGGTGAAGCCGGCTTGCACGCTGGTCATCTCGTACGGCGACTCGATCGAGTGCATGATCTTGCGCCGCGCCTTGACCGGCATCGCGCTGAGTGACTTCTGCGTGGCGAGGTAGGTGGCCCGGTCCTTGGCGTTCCACTCCCATTCGCGCTTGGCGAGGAAGTCGAATGGTTTGGGAAAGGTGTTGGTGTTGAGGGTCGTCTCCACGGTGAAGATCTGCGGGCCGTTGTTGCGGAGGACCTCGCCCATGCGCCACAGGCTCTTGTGGAGGTCGCTGTGGTGGCGATCCATGAGGCTCCGCGTGTTCTGGAGTGTGGTCGGGTTGTGGTGGAAGCTGAGGCAGCGGTACGAGGCGACGCCGGTCGTGATCGACTTCCAGCCGCCGTCCATGGCGACCTGGTTGACGTTGGCGTAGACGACGAGGTCGGACTCGGCGACTCGCTTGTTGATCTCGAGGATCTCGCCGTGGTCGGTCTCGCCGATCACGGCAAGGTTGTCGTAGTCCTCCGCGTCGTGTTGATACAGCGTGCCGCGCGGGTGGAAGGCGTCGAAGATTCGGTCGCCGAGCACATGTTTGAGTTCATAGTCGTGCATGCGGCGATGCAGGCCGAGCGCGGCGATGAGGTGCACATCGTCGACGCCGGCCTCGGCGGCCATCTCGAGCACGGCCTCGATGATTCGCTGGCGCGTGTCGGGCTGGCGCATCTTCGGTAGCGACAGGGACGCGTCGTCGAAGCAGATCGTCAACTTCATGTCGGGTCGGAGCAGCGTCGGCAACGGCTCGGCGTCGAGCGGATGCAGCAGTGCATTGCGGATCGCGCCGTCGACATCGCTGATGCCCGCGAGCGGTTCGGGCGGGTAGATGACGCGGCTGCGGTCGGCGGGGAGCTTTTCGAGGCTGAAGTTCTCCCCGCGCCAGAACAGCATCGGTGGCGTCGAACGATCGACGTCGAGAACGAATCCGGGGCGAGGCATCAGGCAGCTCCTGGGTGGTGCGAGGGGCAGCGGGGCGTCATCGGTCGCCGCGCAGGTCGAAGGCGATCTTGACGGCGCCGCGCCGGCCGGCGGCAGCGGCATGGGCGATGGCGTCGACGTGATCGGCGAGGTGATACGTGGCCGAGAGCAACCGCTCGGCCTCGAAGTGGTGGGCGGTGTCGATGGCCAGATCGAAGGTCTTTGCCGTGCTGCCGTCGGCCAGAGTCTCGGTGCCGTAGGTGTAGGCGCCCTTGAGTTCGGCTTCGCGATGCCACAGGCCGGTGAGGTCGAGGGTGATGTCGGCAGGCATCCCCAAGAGCACCACCCTCCCGCGCGGGCGCGTCATGGCGAGCGCGTCGACGACCGAGGCGTTCGAGCCGACGGCGTCGATCGTGACGTGCGCCCCCGAAGTGAGTTGCCCCCCGACGACCATGCCGCCGACATCGCGGCGAACGGCGCGCTGCAACTCGCTGCCCGGCACGACGACGTCGGCTCCGAGCGCTTTGGCGAGGGCCTGCTGATGCGGATACCGGGCACCGACCACGATGCGTGCCTCGGGAACGTAACGCTTGAGCCCGGCGATCGCCGCGAGGCCCATCGTGCCGGCACCGACGACGGCGACGACTGGGTTCTCGACACCGTTGATCGATGGTCTGGCGAGCAGCGCCGCGTGGATGCCGCCGGCGAGCGGCTCGACCAGCACGGCGCGCTCATCGGTCATGGCGTCGTCGATGCGGTGCAGCTGAGATTCGTGGGCCCAGAACCACGGTGCCCAGCCGCCGCCGGTCGAGCAGCAGAAGCCGGTTTGGATTCCGACGTCGAGCGCCCCGCCGTTCGACGCCATGGCGAGGTGGGAGTAGTCGTCGCCGTCGGCCGGCGCGGCGCCGGCGAAGGGGAGGGGCAGGCCGCGAGCCGCATGACCCAGCACCGGTTCGAGGATCACCCGTTGACCGCCCTCGAGTTCGCCGACCACCTCGTGGCCAGGAACGAAGGGAAAGCTGACCCAGTCCTCGAAGTAGGTCGACGCATGTCCCTCGACCAAGGCGATGTCGGAACCGCAGATGCCGGCGAGGCGAGTCCGGACCTGATGCCACCCGCCACCGGCCATGCTGGCCGCGCTGGCGCCGCCAGGACACGCCGGGTCGTCGAACGAACGCAATTCGAGCGGGCCGAGCTTGGCTGCCATCGTCGGCGACAGCGGGGAGACGATGCGGGCCAACCCGAGTTTGACGGGCTTCCGGCGGATCTGGAGAGCCTTCACGAAACGAACCGCCGGCGCTCGCGGTCGCCCATCAACTCGCCGATCGGCAGGAGCGGCCGCGACGAACCGGACGCCTTGCTCCAGTTCTCGACCAGCCACCCGCGCTTGCGCGCGATCGCAGCCAACCGTGTTTCCGGATTGACGGCGACGGGGAATCCGACCGCTTCGAACAGGGGGAGATCACTGGACGAATCGGCGTAGGCCACGCACTCGTCGAGCGAGAAACCTTCGGCGCTGCAGTAGTCGGCGAGCAGTTGGGCGCGCGCTTCGCCGGTGGGCGGGACGACGGGCATCTCGCCGGTGTAGGTGCCATCGGGCTTGACGGTCATCTCGGCGGCGAAGATTTCGTCGAACAGCGGGCGGAGGCCCTCGACGTTGAAGCTGAGTGCGCCGGTGATCAACACCGTGCGATGGCCTGCCGCACGATGCTCGCGCACCCGGCGCAGGCCGGCCGGGAAGCTCTTGGCCATGATCAACCGCGTCATCATTTCGCGCGCGTCGGCTTCGACCTGTTCGACCGGTGCGTTCTCGTAGCGGCGGTAGAAATGGCGTAAGAAGTCGGTGCGGTCCTGGCGATCGAGGCGCAAGAGCCCGGGTGCCTCGGCGAGCGTGCGCAGGACGTACCGGATGCGTTCGGGTGTGTCGAGGCGGCGGGTGGCGAGCCACGAGTAGCTCTCGACCACGTTGGAGGCAATAAGCGTGTTCTCGAGGTCGAAGGCCGCCACCTGGCGCCGAGGGTCGAGGACCTGGGTGCGCATTCGACCCATGCGATCAGTGCTCTTCGCCTTCCCCGGCGTCGACTTGACCCGGGCGTGTTGCACGATCGACGGGAGGTGAATCCGGTTGACGTAGTGATCCCAGTCGACGACGCGCGGGTCGAAGTTGAAATCACGTTGGTCGTCGGCATCGAGGGAGTCCCAGAGCGCGAGCAGGTTGTCGACCTGGTAGATCGCCTCACACTCGGTGTACAACCCATACAACTCGACGTACTCGAGGGCCCGCTCGATGTCTTGGCGCTTCGATTCGAGTTCGGCTGCGAAGTCGGCCTGCTTGCCGCGCAGCGGGAGGGTCTGGAGCGCCTTCTCGGCAGCGGTGAGCACCCGCTTGGCCCGGGTCAGTTGCGCCTGCACCCGACCGCGTCCGGGGAATCGCCACTCGGGCACGATGATGGGTTGGCCATCGCGGTCGTAGAGCGGGTTGGCGGTGAAGAATGCCGTGGTCCAGTCGACCATCGCCCGGTACCGCAACGGATTGACACCACCGGACGCAACCTGACTGATCGCTGGCGCTCGCTCGGGTCCGGCCGCCGCCACACCGATGATCGCCGCGACGACGATGTCGACGGGGATGACGTCGACGGTGCCTTCGGGGACGCCGGGAAACTCCTTGAGGAGGCCGCCGGCAAAGGAGATGATGACCGGCTCGGCCATGCGGAATCCGCGAATCCAACCGGGTCGCGGTTCGGCCCAGGCCGACTCGATGATCGACGGTCGAACGATCGACACGGGCACGGTGCCCTTGACCTCGGTCAGCGCCTGCTCGCCGAGTGCTTTCGTGTACGCATAGGCATCGGGCCAGCCGAGGCTGGCGGCCCGTGAACGTCCGGCGTCGACCAGTTCGGCCTTGACCCAGCGCTCGCGGAGTTGCTCGGTCTTGGCAGCCAGCGCCGGCGCACCCGCTGCACCGAGCTCGGATCGGGCTTCCTTGCGAAACTGTTCGAGGCGCTGACGGCTGCGACTCGCCGCTTCGGTGTCGCCTTTGAGTCGGCGGGCTGAAGCGACCTCGCCCCGCCAGTCGAGCCCGATGTCGAACGGTCCCTCACTCACCAACTCTTCGGGTGCATTGCCGCGCCGGTTCCCGGCGACGTAGCACGTCGACACGGCAACCAGGTGCGGCGTGATCCCCATCTCGTTGCAGAGTTCGGCGATGCGCACCGGACCCAACAGATTGATCTCGACGGCCGAGTCGAGTGGCGAGTCGAACGACACCGCAGCCGCCGAGTGGATGATCGTGTCGCACGATCCGAAGATCGTTCGATCGTCGTCGCCGAGGCCGAGGCCATCTTGGCTGACATCGCCGGCGACCGTGATGATTCGGCTCGCCACCGCGGTGTCGAAGTCGTCGCCGAACTCGGCGCGCAGCCGGTCGAACGCGTCGTTCTTCAAGATCTCCTTCTGAGTCCGAGCTGCGGCGGGTGTGCGTTTGCCGTCGCGAACGAGCAGGACGAGTTCGCACCCGGGCACGCCACGGAGCAGCCGTTCGACGAGCGCGGTGCCGACGAAGCCGGTCGAACCCGTGATGGCAATTCGTTTCCCTTCGAGGGACGCGGCGATCACAGGACGAGTTCTATCACGGTTCTCTACCAATTGGTAGAGAGATCTGTCAGGATGTCGGAGAAGTCACGGAAGCAAGTCCACGGACAGATCAGGAACAGATCAGGAACAGATTCAGAGATGCCCCACCGGACCACGCGTGAGCGGATACTCGACGATGCGCTCGACCTGTTCGGAACCCGTGGCGTCGATGCGGTGTCGCTCGACGAAATCGCGCGCGCAGTCGGCGTGCGCAAACAGACGGTGCTCTACTGGTTCGCGTCGAAGGACGATCTGATCGACGGCGTGCTCGATCGGGTGGCGCATGAACTGCTCGTGGTGATCGACGCGGCCGTACGTGCTGCGCCCGATGACCCCCTCGACCGCATCGATGCCGTGGTGCGAGCCGTGTTTCGTCCGGCGGTTCGTCGTCCGGCGCTGTTGGGTCTGGTGCGCGAGGTCGGTCGCCTCGGAACCGGTCATGCCGACCGGCTTGCAGAGCGCATTCGGCCGCTCGTGGATCGGGCGGTGTGTTACCTCGGGGACGAGATGAATGCCGGACGACTGCGTCGGGGCGACCCGCGCCTCATCGCAGCCCTCGGCTACGCCACGGTGACGGGCATCGCAACCGAACCAGAAGCGCTGCGCGCCGTGGGTTGGTCGGCTGACGTCGCCGGGCTGCGCGGATTGCGCGACGAATTGCGGTCGTTCTTGCGCGCCGCTCTGGCCCCGACCTGATCGGGCCGGCAACTCACGGTTGGGGCAGGTTGATCGCCCGATCGATCGCGGCACGGTCGGCATCGGAGATCGGTGTAGTCGGGACGACGGCACCTTCGTCGACCAGCGTGTCGATGTCGGAGGCCCGGACGTCAGGACTGAACGCCGTGACGATGTGCGAGGGTGCGAGTTGGTCGTCGATGTCGGTGCCTGCGAGCAGCGCGAAGACGCGACGTTCTTGCTGCGTCAGGTCGGCCCAGTTGTCGGCTCGTTCGACGAGAATCGATGTATTGCGCCAGACCGCCAAGACGAGCAGGATGCGCGGCACGGCCGTCGGCCCACGGTGCGAAGCGATGGGCTTGATCGAGTGCGAGCGCCAACGCCGGCGCGATGACCATCGCGGCCATGTAGTGATACCGCGACGACGTCTCGACGCCAAATCCACTGCGCTGCAGACCGACCCCGGCGAACATCGCGAGCGTGACGACCCAGAGCGTGATCAGCATCGTTCGCTGCCGCTGGTCGATGCCCGTCCACAGCACGATCACGCCCGCAGCGAGTGCTGCGGTACCGGCGAGAACGCTGAACCCTGAGAATCCGCCGAAGGTGTTGATCACGCCGATGCGCAGGAACTGCAAGGTGGAGCGGATCGTGCTCCCACTCTCGCTGCCCGCCGGATCGGCGCCCCAGATCAGCCACCACCCACCCCACAGCAGTCCCTGGGGGACGACGGCGATCAGGGCGGGAATCCATCGCCGGCGGATCACGAGCAACACGGCAATGCCGAGGATGAAGAACGGTCCGAACCCCGACGACGACACCCCGATCACGGCGAGTGCCGAGCCGATCCAGTCGCGGCGGTCGGCGGGGCCATCGTGATCGACGAGCAGTACCTGGGCCAAGAAGGCGAGGAGTGAGAAGTTGTAGGTGATCTGGATGGCGAACACCATGTTCTCCCAGCCCGTGCCGAACACGAGCAGGACCGCGCAGGTCAGCGTGGTCATCCACGCCGACGCTCCAACTCGTCGGCACAAGGCGCGGACGAGCAGCACCAATCCGACGTGGGTGGCCAGGAGGACGATGAGGTACGGCCAGTAGCTGTCGATCCCGAAGGTGTTCTGGATCGCCCGGTACACGAGGATGGGGCCCGTCATCCAGTGCCCGTCTTGGGGGAACAGCAGCCAGTCGTCGGCACCCAGCGACGTCCGCATCTGGTTGCGCGTGAAGATGAAGGCCCAGTCGTCACGGACGAACCACTGCCGCCGACCGATCACGTAGTACACCGCGAACGCCGGAAGCAGAAGCGCCCAGAACACCCGGTCGGCAGCGTGTGGCGAGCGGGCCAGAGCAATCAACTGTTCGCCACGGCCGATCGAGCGCGACTCGCCTGGAATCGTGTCCTGCTCAGCGTCCACGCACGACCAGCTTCCACCAGAGCGCGATCAGTTGCTGAGCGCTCCGGCCGAGCGCAGGCAGCCGGAAGTACTGCGATTTGCCGTGCGGGCGGAAGTAATGGTGCACCGGCGTTTCGACGAACCTGGCACCGCTGTCCTGGAAGGTGCGCATCATCTCGACACAGATCGTTCCACTCGTCGACGCGAGCGGCGTGTCGATGACGAGTTGGCGGCGGAAGAGCCTGAAGTCGCAGTCGGTGTCGCGCACCTTCAGCCCGAACAGGATCCGCACGATGTGATGGTAGATCCGTCCAATCACCCGCCGGTGCCAGCCGTCACCGCGTCCGATCTTGTATCCCTGGACGATGTCGATGTCGTCGGTGGCGAGCGGAATCAGGCCGGCGGCCTCGCGCGCGTCGTACTGCGCGTCACCGTCGGTGTAGAAGATCCAGTCGTAGCGCGCCGTTGCGAAACCGGTTGTCAGCGCCGCGCCGTAGCCGCCGTTTTGCGCGTGATGGACCGGGGTGAACCAGGGTCGAGTCGATGCCAACTCGTCGAGGACAGCCGCGGAGCCGTCGCTCGATCCGTCGTTGACGACGATCACCTCGACGTTCGCCACCAGCGGACTCAAGACCTCATAGGCGTCGTCGACAAGTCGACCGATCGTCTGCGCGTCGTTGTAACACGGGAAGACGGCGGACACGGAGCGGACGGTGGTCATGGCAGTTCCAGGGTGGCAGGGCGACGGAGGGTGCACCGGTCAGCCGGTCAGATTGGCCAGGGCGTCGCCAACGGTCGCGATCTCATCGTCGGTCATCTCGGGAAAGCAGGGTACAGAAATACACGATGCGGCCCATGCCTCCGATTCGGGGCAGGCGACATGGGGCAGATCGCGGTACGCCGGCTGCTGGAGGATCGCGAGTGGATAGTGAATCGCAGTCGAGACGCCACGTCCGGCGAGCTGCGCACGGTCGCGTTCACGTTCATTCGAACGAAACACGGCCAGATGGTAAACGTGGTCGGCGTGGTCGGCGGCCCAGCACAGTTGCGGTGCGGCCCGGCGATAGTGCTCGACGATCTCACGACGCCGCCGGTTGTCCGCGGCGAGCGATGGCAAGGCGATGCCGAGCCAAACGGCTTCGACTTCGGACATCCGGAAGTTCTGTGAAACGGCTTCGTGCACGTACTGCGCTGTCATCCCGTGCACACGCAGACGACGGCACGATTCTGCGATCGCCTCGTCGTCGGTGGCCACGGCGCCGCCATCCCCGATTCCCCCGAGGTTCTTGGTGGGGTAGAAGCTGTAGGCGGTGGCTGCCGAGATGCGCGGCATCGCGCTCAGCGCGCCGGTCGCTTGCGCGGCGTCCTCGATGACGATCAGGTCCGTGTCGGGAACAGTGGCGGGATATCCGTACAGGTGGACGACAATCGCTGCGGTGGTCCGATCCGTGCGGGCCGCCTCGATGGTTGCCGCGGTGACGCACGCAGTTCCCGGATCGACGTCGGCGACGATGGGCCGAGCACCAACCGCCATGACCGCTGACGCGGTCGGCACGGCAGTGAAGCCCGGAACGATCACATCGTCGCCGGGCTTGACCCCGGCGGCGATCAACGCAATCTGGAGCGCCGACGCGCCGGATGACACGCCGACGACGTGCGTCGTGCCAGCAACTGTCGCAAAGGATGACTCGAACGAATCGAGTTCGGGCCCGAGCAGGAAATGACCGCTGCGGGCGATGCGTTCGGCTGCGATGGCGAAGGGCGCGGCGAACCGTTCACCGCGGCGGCTCAGGTCGACGACAGATACCACGGCCGCTCCCGGTAGAAGTCGAGTGTGCTCGCAATGCCCTTGGAAAATTCGATCTCGGCGCGCCATCCGAGGGCATCCGCGATCTTCGCCCCATCGGTGTGGATCGATCCGATGTCGACGCGGGCATGATCGTCGGGCCACGGCGTGAACTGCGTCAGTGCCGAGCTGCGGGCGGCGTCGACGATCATCGCCGCCACCGCCGCGAGCGAGTGATCCTCCACGTGGCCGACGTTGTACACCTCTCCGCAGGCCGCGTCAGAGGTTGCTGCGATGAGGAGCGCAGCGACTGCGTCGTCGACGTGCAGACAATCGCGACGTTGCTCGCCATCACCGTAGATGTGGATTGCTTCGCCGTTCAACGCACGGCGAATGAACACCGGGAGGAACCCCAACTCGTCGCTCGTCAGACGTTGCCGCGGCCCGTACACGTTGGTCAGCCTGACCGACGTGATGGCCATCTGATGGGCGTGGGCATAGACGAGATGGAGGTGCTCGCCGGCGAGCTTGGCGACGCCGTTCACGTCGACGGGATGCGTCGGGTGCAACTCGTCGACCGGGGTGTACACCGGTCGGCCGTACACCTGGCGGGTCGAGGTGTGGACGACCCGGACGCGCCGGTTGACGGATCGGAGGGTTTCGAGAAAGGTGGCGTGGCTCGTGGCGTTCAGGTGGAGGTCGCGCAACGGGTCACGCATCGACGCGATGTGGCTGACCTGGCCGGCCACATTGAAGACGACGTCGGCGTCCGCGACGATGTCGCCAACCTCGATGTCGTCGATCGACGCAACGGTGCACTCGACCGCGTTGTCGGGCAACCCGTCGAGGTTGTCGTGGCGCCCGCCGTGCTCGGCGACGAGGGCGTCGATGACCCGGACCTTGGCGCCGGCTCGAACCAACGTGTGAACGAGGTTCGACCCGATGAAGCCGAGTCCTCCGGTGACGACGCACATGGTTCCGGACAGCGCCCGCAGCGCTTCGTCGTTACGGGCCGTCATCGTGGCGCAACGCTAGCAGCGGTCGGTTTGCGCCGTCCGGCGGTGACGATGCGCGCCGCCGCCTACCCTCATCACCCCCACCGAAAAATGCAGCAACGCGTGCGTCCGGCGCACGTTTTCCCACACTTTTCGGCGGCCGGCGGGGCGACGCGGCGCACTCGTCCGAAATGTGCGGGCTGAGGAGCGCCCACCGGACATTTTCCCGCATTTTTCGGAACGGGCTGCAGCGGTTGGGTCGAGCGGGGGATGGGGTCAGTGCGAGGTATTGCGACGGCGGCGGCTGTGCCGTTCGATGGCGAGGTCGACGAGGCGGTCGATGATTTCGGGGTAACTGACGCCGTCGGCGATCCACATCTTGGGGAACATCGAGATCGGTGTGAAACCGGGCATCGTGTTGACCTCGTTGAGCAGGAACCCTCGACCTCCCGACGCGGGGTCCTCCCAGAAGAAATCGACGCGCGAGAGACCGTCGCAGCGCATCGCTCGGTACGCCGCGATTGCCAACTGCTGGGCCTCGGCGAGCGCTGCATCGCCGATCGGCGCGGGGATGACGGCGTAGGACCCGTCGGCGATGTACTTGTCTTCGTAGCTGTAGAACTCGTCGCCGGGCACGATTTCGCCGGGCGTGGCTGCTTGCGGTTCGTTGTTGCCGAGGACGGCGACCTCGATCTCCTTGCCGACGACGGCTTCTTCGACGATGACCACTTCGTCGTAGGACAACGCGATGTCGATTGCGGTTCGAAGGGAGTCGACGGTCGCGGCCTTCGAGACGCCGACCGACGAGCCCATATTCGCGGGCTTGACGAAGACTGGTAGGCCGAGTTCGCGGATGATGTCGTCGGCGAGACCGGGCGTCATCTCGTGTTCGGCAAATGCCCGGTAGCGGGCCTGCGCGATGCCGGCTGCCGCGGCGACCTGCTTGG
Organism: Ilumatobacteraceae bacterium; assembly: GCA_963820085.1. GTDB lineage: Bacteria > Actinomycetota > Acidimicrobiia > Acidimicrobiales > Ilumatobacteraceae > Ilumatobacter_A. The sequence goes on from CAWFYU010000006.1 coordinate 666,257, forward strand.
CCATCGCCTTGTCCATGGCGACCGCCGAACCGAGGACGCCCGTGCCCACGTACGGGAGATTCGCCAATTCGAGCAGGCCCTGGATCGTGCCGTCTTCGCCCATCGGTCCGTGCAGGAGGGGCATGACGACGGTGGTGCCCGGGGTTGCCGACGCGGCCGACAGTGCCGGCGTGGGGGAGACATTCGAACCGGTCGGGTCGAGACGACCGGGCAGTTGATCGGGACCGGATGCGAGGGCTGCAGCGGCACGATCGGCAATGGCCCACTGCCCGTCGGTGGAGATGCCGATCGGGGTGATGCGGTATTTGGTCGGATCGGCGGCGGCCAAGACGTGCGCAGCCGTGGTGCACGACACATCGTGTTCGGCGCTCTGGCCCCCGAAGACCACGATCAGGTGGATGCGGTCGTCGCTGCCGGAGTGGGTGCCGCTCTGCGTCATGATGCGAACGGTACCGTCGGGTCTCGTGAGGATTCTGGCATCGGCAGCAGCGGCGGGTATCGGCGGACGGTTGCTCGGACCCGACGTCGAGTTCGTGGGTGCGTCGTTCGACTCACGGTCGTTGCAGCCCGGTCAACTCTTCGTCCCGATCGTGGCCGAACGCAACGGCCACGAGTTCATCGGCACGGCACGCGCGGCCGGTGCGGCGTTGCACCTCACGAGCGAGGCAGATCCGTATCGGCGCGACGGTACGGCGATCGAGGTCGCCGACACCGCAGATGCATTGCTGGCGCTCGCCGGCTGGGCGCGCCGTAGTTTGGCCGCCGCCGTCGTCGGAGTCACCGGCAGCGTTGGCAAGACGTCGACGAAAGACCTGATCGCCGCCGCGTGCTCGGCTGAACGGCGAACGACCGCCAATGAGCGGAGCTTCAACAACGAGCAGGGGCTGCCGATCACGGTGCTCAATGCACCCGACGACGCCGAGGTGCTGGTCCTCGAGATGGGGATGCGCGGGTTCGGCCAGATTTCGGCGCTCTGCGAGATCGCTCGACCCGACATCGGCGTGATCACCGCGGTCGGCCACTCGCACACCGAACTGCTCGGCGGAATCGAAGGCGTCGCCAAAGCCAAACGAGAGTTGGTCGAAGCATTGCCGAAGGCGGGGACCGCCATCCTCAACGCCGACGACGAGCGCGTCGCCGCCATGGCCCGGCACACAGGCGCGACGGTGCTCACCTACGGAACGACCGGGGACGTGCGCATCACGGAGCTCGTCCTCGACGAACTCGCTCGGCCACGGTTCGTCGTCGAGACGCCGTGGGGTCGGGGCCACGTCGAGTTGGATGTCAGCGGTGCGCACATGGCGTCGAATGCGGCCGCCGCGATCGCTGTCGCCGGATCGCTCGGCGTGTCGCTCGATGCCGCCATTGCTGCGCTCGCAACGGCGGCGATGTCGGGGATGCGGATGGAAGTGACGACCGCTCCGAGCGGAGCGACGGTGATCAACGACACCTACAACGCCAACCCGACGTCGATGACCGCGGCACTCGCGGCGCTCGCGGCGATGGCTGCCGATCGACGCATCGCCATCCTCGGCCCAATGGGTGAGCTCGACGACGAGGTCGGCGGGCACCGGGAGGTGGCCCGGATCGCGGAGACCCTCGGCGTGAACGTGGTTGCGACGGGCACCGAACTGTACGGGGTCCGGCCGAGCGTCGACCCGGTCGGGATGCTGGGCGACCTCGGCCCGGGTGACGTGGTACTGGTCAAGGCGAGTCGCGCAGCCCGGCTCGAACGCATCGTTCTGCAATTGCTCGGCGACGCCTGACAGCGGCGCAGGCGTCAGAAGAGTCGGCTGGCGTTGACCGGCGTGTACTTCTCCCCGCCATCGGCCTCGGGCAGAAAGGCGCCGCGGGTGAGATGGCGCAAGTCGACCCAGTACGCGAGGAACACGGCGAACGCGGCGCCGATGCCGAGGACGGCGCGCGCCCCGATCCACTCGATCACGACACCGAAGAACAGGTTGCCGATCGGTACCGTGCCGCCGAACACCATGAACCACAGCGGCATGACCGAGGCGCGTTCGGTGTTCTTCAAGTTCAGTTGCAACTCGGTGGTGATTGCCGTTGCCGTCATGAAATAGGCGAACCCGAGCGCGAAGCCGACCGGATAGGGCAGCACGGCGTCGCGGAGCTGAGAAAAGATCGCCAGCGTGAGGGCGAAGGCGGTGAACCCGCGCACGATCAGTGTGTGGCGCCGGACGTCGGACAGAAAGGTGCCGACCGAGATGGCGCCGAAGAACGCGCCGAGACCCCACGTCGCGTACAGCGCGCGGTATTGGTTGCCCAGTGCATCGAACCCGAAGTTGAGTTCGGCGATCGACGGGAACAACCCGACGAAGGGGAGGCTGAACAACGAAAAGAGGAACATGCCGAGTAGGAGCCGCAGCAGCACGCGACGCTCGCGCACGATGTTCACACCGCTCAGTAGACGGCGCCATCCGACCTCGACGAAGCTGCCTCGCACGTCGGGCATCCGCACGATGACCAACGCCGCAATGAAGAACACGTAGGTCGCGGCATTCACGATGAAGATCTGCGAGGTGCTCATTCCCACCGATGCCAGCACCGCTGCGAGCACCGGCCCCAACACGCGGCTGCCGTTGATCATCGCCGAGTTCAGGCTGATCGCGCCGGGGAGATCTTGGCGGTGGACCAGCAGTGGCATGCTCGCCTGGAATGCCGGCGCATTCAACGCATTCGCGATGCCGATGACGAACTGCGTCCCGAAGATCGCAGCCAGGGCCGCGTCACGGGCGACGAAGAACGCCAGGACGAGCGTGAGGACCGCCGAGATCGTTTGCATCGTGACCTGCAGCTTGTGCTTCGACACCTTGTCGGCCAGGACGCCGGCGGGAATCGACAGCAGCAGCAAGGGCCCGAGTTGCATGAAGATCGTGACGCCGACCAGCGCCGGACGGTCGGTGCGGTCCTGGATGTAGGCGGGCAGCGTGAAATTCTGCATCCATGTACCGACCTGCGACAGGGCGAGGCCGACGAAGATGATGCGGAACGAGCGGTAGGAGAACGCCGCCCGGGTGCTGCCCGGGGGATGACCGTGGTGCGGTGGATTGGGATCGGTGTGGTCGAAGGCAATCAGAGGAGACGACGTTAGCGAAAGGTTCGGAACATCGTTCTGATCTCCTCGACGTACACCTCGGGGACCTCGAATGCGGCGAAGTGGCCACCCTTGGCGTGCTCGGTCCAGTGCACGATGTCGGTGTAGGAGTCCTCGACCCATTCCCGCACGGGCGGCGCCACCTCCTTCGGGAACACGGCGAAACCGGACGGGACGTTCACGACGTGCCGGCTGCCCTTGCCGAAACTCTCCCAATACAGGCGGCCCGACGATGCAGCATTGCCGTTGATCCAGTACAGCATGATGTTGTCGAGGAGTTCGTCCCGGGTCAGGACGTCCTCCGGGTGACCATCGTTGTCGGTCCACGCCCAGAACTTTTCGAGGATCCATGCTGCCTGGCCCGCCGGCGAGTCGACCAACCCGTAGCCCACGGTCTGCGGACGCGTGGCCTGCTGTTTGGAGTAGCCCGAGTCCCAATCGCGGTAGTACTGCAGCCGCTCGAGCGTTCGGGTCGCCTCGGGGGTCAGTTCACCGTCGAGCTTCGGGCGGGCGCCCATCGCCAGCGTGACGTGGATCGCGGTGCAATGGGTGGGGTCGAGCGCCCCGATCGCAGTGGTGATCCCTGCGCCCCAATCGCCGCCTTGCGCGAGATAGTGGTCATACCCGAGTCGGCTCATCAGGGTTGCGAAGGTGGTGGCGATCTTGTCGACGCCCCAACCCGTTGCGGTGGGCTTGCTCGAAAAGCCGTAGCCCGGCAGCGATGGGGCGACAACGTGGAACGCATCGCGCGCGTCGCCGCCGAACGCCACCGGATCGGTCAGCGGCTCGATCACCTTGTGGAACTCGACGATCGAGCCGGGCCAACCATGGCTGAGCAGGAGCGGTCGCGCCCCGGCGTGCGGAGAGCGCTGGTGGACGAAGTGCAGGTCGAGACCATCGATCACGGTCGTGAACTGATCGAATCGATTCAGCGCGGCCTCGCGAGCCGCGCCAGTCGTAGGTGTCGGCCCAGGACGCGCACACCTCCTGGACGTAGGCGAGCGGGGTGCCCTGCGACCAGTCGTCGACCAATTCCCGTTCGGGCCAACGGGTGGCGTGAAGGCGTCGCCGCAGGTCGTCGAGCGCCTCGTCGGAAACGGCGATGGTGAACGGTGAGACGGCGGTGGACATGTTCGAACGGTACGCCGGTCGGGCTGTCGCCCGAGCGTCGGACGGTGTCGACTCCGGCCGAAAGTAGGGTGATCGGCCATGACCGACGCCACCGCTGCGATGCATGCTCGCGACCACGTCGCCCATCTCCTGGGAATCGAGATCACCCATGCCGAAGTCGGTCTCGCCGTGGTGTCGATGACGGTGACCGAGCAGATGACCAACGGGCTGGGTGTGTGCCACGGCGGATTGCTCTTCACGCTCGCGGACACGGCGATGGCACATGCGTCGAATGCGGGCAACGCGCGCACGTTGTCGACCACGGCGTCGATCGAATGGATCGCTCCCGCACGGGTCGGCGACCACCTCGTGGCGACGTCGCGAGCGATTGCGATGCGCGGCCGCAACACCGTCCACGACATCAGCGTCACCAACGCCGACGGCGACACCATCGCCATGGTGCGGGGGCAGACCTTGACCCTGGGCGGGGCGGTCGTCGATGGCTGAGGACCCAGCGATCGACGGCGGGTGCGCGCCCGACGAAGGCGACGAGTTCGAGCGTCGAGCGGCCGAGCGGGTGGTCGGTCTCGGATCCGGTGTCGACGTGGCGAGCTTCGCGGCGTCGTTCGACCTGTTTCGTCTCGCCACGCGCCTCACGAGTGACTTCGACACCGCAGTGCATCGTCCCCGCGGTCTGTCGATGGCCGGTTTCCGCGTGTTGTTCACGATGTGGGTGTTCGGTTCGCTCGAGATCCGTGCGATCGCCCGCTTGTCAGGGGTCACCCGGGCCGCGGTGTCTGGTGTGGTGACGACGCTCGAACGCGATGGGCTCGCCGTGCGCCGCCGCGACCAGGCCGACGGCCGGTTGGCCACGGTGGCGTTGACCGACGCTGGTGACAACACGGTCCGCGCGGCTTACTCCGCTCAGCATGCCCGCGAGCGAATGATCTTCGCCGACATCGACCCTGCCGAACTCGCCGCGTTCACCACCACGTTGCGGAGGTTGCTCGCGGTCCGACTCCCCGACAACCAGTCCGGCACGCCAGCGTCGGACGTCACCGAGCCGCTTGATCGTTAAGGCCTTGACGAGTTCGTCGGTGCCGAGTACGCTGATGCCGACGACGAGCCCGACCTCGAGCCAAAGGACGCATTGATGCAGACCCTCGCTGACGCACCGGCCAAGACCGGTCGGCGCTGGACCGACCTCGACGACTTTCAGGCGTTCATCGACGCGGGCGGCATGGTCGAGCCCGGCGACGACATGCCCGATGAGTTCCGCACCGAAGTCTTCAGGTTCATCGAGTTTCACGCCAACTCCGAACTGATGGGAGGGCTGACCGAGCGGGATTGGATCCCGCACGCACCCGGTCTGCGGCTGAAGCAGATCTTCCTGGCCAAGACTCAAGACGAGATCGGCCACGCCCACCTGCTCTACATGGTTGCAGCCGACATGGGGATGAAGAGTCGGACCGGGATGCTCGAAGACCTCTTCGCCGGACGTTCCCGATTCCACAACGTGTTCCACTATCAAGCGGTCACGTGGGCGGATCAGGTGGCGATTGCCTTCCTCGTCGACGCCGCCGCATTCGCCAGCCAACGCGCCGTGTTCGCCGAGTGCACCTACGGCCCGTACAAGCGGGTCCTCAAACGGATCGTCGCCGAGGAGGGTTTCCACATGCGTCACGGCGAGGAGATGCTGCTGCGTCTCGCCACGGGCACGCCCTTGCAGCACGAGATGTTTCAAGCGGCACTGACGCGATGGTGGTGGCCGGCCGTGCAGCTGTTCGGACCCGACTCGCCACCGGGCGACGCCGACCCGCTCATTCGCTGGAAGATCAAATCCGAACGGAATGAAGTTCTCCGGCAGGCATATGTGCAGAAGTACGTGCCGCTGCTGCACGGGTATGGCTTCGAGGTGCCCGACCCCGACCTGCATCAGGACGTCGACGGCGCGTGGCATCCAGGCAAAATCGATTGGGAACCCCTGAAGGCCACGATGCGCCAGGGCGGCCCCGATTCGAAGCGGCGGATCGCCACGGCGGCGGCGAACTGGGCCGACACCGCCTGGGTGCGCGAGGCGCTCGATGGGGCTGTCGAGCCTGCACCCGGGGGAGCACGGTGAGTGCCGCGCTCGCAGCGACCGGATTGTCGATCGAGTCGGCGGTACGCGCAGCAGTGGCGACGGTCACCGACCCTGAGTACCCCGACGTTTCGATCGTGGATCTGGGTCTGCTCGTGTCGATCGACATCGACGAACGCGGTGGTGGCTCGTGCATCGCCCGTGTCGGGTTGATTCCCACCTTCAGTGGATGCCCGGCGCTCGCGATGATCGCGGCGGATGTCAAACAGTCCGTCGAGCAGCTCGTTGGGGTCGATCGGTGCGATGTTGCGTGGCTGGCGGGCCCGGTGTGGGACAGCAGTCGCCTCACCGCAGGTGCCCGCTCCCGACTGGCCGACGACTACACCGTGGTGCTGCGCCGCAAGGACGGCAGCCTGCTGTGCCCGGTGTGCGGTTCCGACGCCGTCGTCGATCAGTCGATGGCGGGCCCGACACGCTGCCGGTCGGTGGCGTGGTGCCCGTCGTGTCGGAATCCGGTCGAGGTGATGCGATGAGCATCGCGATCGGAACGGTGATGCGATGAGCATCGCGATCGGAACGGTGATGCGATGAACACGTACGAGGTGTTCTTGAAGAAGGCAGGGCGCGACGAGTTCCGCCATGCCGGTGCGCTCGAGGCGCCCGATGCCGAGATGGCCCTGATGTATGCCCGTGAGACCCATGCGCGGCGCGGCGAGGGGACCGAGATGTGGCTCGTCGATCGTCGCCATGTCTTGGTCGGCGACGAAGACGAGTTGGCGGTAAACGTCGATCGACCGCATCGTCAGAACGATGGCGCGCGGGTGGCGGCGCGCCGCAAGGAACGACGCGAAGGAGACATGACATGACCTTTGATGCCAGTGCCCGTGCCCACCTGCTCGCGTTCGCCGACGACGAGCACATGATCGGAGCGCGTCACACGAGTTGGATCGGGCTCGGCCCGTTTCTCGAAGAGGATCTGGCCTTTTGTTCGATTGCCCAGGACGAACTCGGCCACGCGATCGCGTTGTACGAGATCCTGGTCGATGCCGACGCGGGTGTTGATTCGGCTGGTCTCGATGCGTTCGCGATGTTGCGCGCCGCCGGCGACTATCGGAGTTGCTGGCTCGCCGAGATCGAATGCACAGACTGGAACGACTCGCTCGTGCGGCACTGGTTGTACGACCGTGCCGAGGCGCTGCGGTGGGGCGCACTGGTGGAATGCCCCGACCCACGGGTTGCCGCGCTGGCCCATCGAGCGCTCCGTGAGGAGTCGTTTCATCTCGCCCACGCCGAACGCTTCATGGCCCGTATCGCCGGCATCGAACCCACCGGACGCATTGCGGATTCGATCGCCCGGCTGGTGCCGATCGCCCGCGGCATGTGGGACACCGCGATCGAGGGCGATCCGGCAGACACCGGTTTCACGGCTCGGCCGATGTCGGCCCTTGCGGTCGACTGGGAGCTGCTGATCGCCGGTGACCTCGAACGCTGGGGAGTGCGCAGCGCTGTGCCCAGCGGGTCGGTGGTCGGGTCGCAGCGGCAGCGCGAGGTTCGCAGCGCCGGCTTCGATCGGTTTCTCGGCGACCTGCAGCGCGTGCTCACGCTCGATACGTCGGCGGTGTGGTGATCGAGTCACCAGTGCGTTGATGGTCGTCGCTCCCGACCGCCGAGATCACGACGTTTGCTGCCGACTCAGCCGATGAGCTTGGTCGTGGACGTTCGAATCGTGAGTTGACCGTTGGTTGCGGCGAGGAGCCCAGCGATGCGCGTGAGCATCGAGGTCATGTCGGGATCGGTCGCGATCGTGTCGTTCACCGAGACCTCGATGGTTCGAAAGCCGATCCCGACGAACTGCATGAGACGGTGCTCGATGTCGTCGAGTCGGGCCGTGCCGTGCGCATTGGTGAGGTCCACTTCGACGACATCGTTGCTGCATCGAGTGATCGCGAGCGCCGGTGTCGACGCCGCCCGGATGGTGGCTTCATCGAGTTCGGAACTGATCAGCATGGGTGTCCTCCACGGTCATGGCAACGGTCATGGGGTGTGATGACCACACTCCATATGAAGTGTCCGGACGGTCCCATTCGTTACAGCCTCATTCGCGGTGGAGAAACGGACGACGGGTCGCGCCGTGTCCCAGAGCCGGTTGCGGCAGCAGGTCGGCGTCAGTTGCGGTCCTGCCACGTGCACACGCAGGCCTCGTTGCCGTCGGCGTCGGCGAGCACCCAGAACGCTCGGGCGTACTCGTCGGTGACCAACCGGCCACCGGCCGCCAGCGCCGCAGCAACGCGTGTCGCGGCGACGTCGTGCGGAACGCTGATGTCGATGTGGAAGCGGTTTCGCTCCGATCGCGGCTCGTCCATCTGCTGAAACCAGAATGACGGGCCGGTCCCGGCGCGGGTCGAGCAGCGAACCGTCGGCCGCGACCCCGTAGTCGAGTACGGCTGCCCAGAAGCCGCGGATGCGATCCGGGTCCATCGTGTCGATGGCGACTTCGAGCGATTGCGTGCGCAGCGGATCAGACGATGCGTCGAGGTCGGATGCGAGTGTCGAGATCTTCCGCGCCAGTTCGACGTCGAGTGTCGTGAGTCCGCCGGTGGCGTGGGTGGTCAGCGCCACATGAACGCGGCCGGGGTAGGTGAGCTCGACGTCGGGATGGTGAACCGCCTGTTCGGCGGCGTCGGCGATGGCGCCGACCAGCGCGGCGCCCGCCGGAAACGACGGGGCGCTGAACGTTGCATGGATCGCGCCGAGGTGGAACCGCCAGTCATCGAGTCCTTCGAGCGCGTCGAACTCTGCAGCGGTGATCGATGTGTGGTTCATGGCGCGACTCTGCCATCACCGGGGGCTGTTTGCCATCTCCCGCTCATCGAACAGTTGGACAGTGCCGATCGCCCGCCAACTGACACGACTCGGTGACGGGGGTCAGCTCACCGTGCTGCGGAGGTACTTGCCGACGATGCCTCGACGTACCTCCTGTGTGCCTGCACCGATTTCGAGCAGCTTGGCGTCGCGGTAGAGCCGGTTGACTTCCATCTCCCACATGTACCCCGCGCCGCCGTGGATCTGGACGGCCTCGTCGGCGATCTCGCGCATCACCGTCGTCGCATAGAGCAGAGCAGCGGCCGAGTGCGCATGGATCGCCCCGCGGCCGGCGTCTTCGTGGCTGGCCGCCGAACACATCGCCAACGCCTTGTACACGTAGGCCTGGGCGGTTTCGATCTTCACCCACATGTCGGCGAGCTTGAATTCGATCACCTGGAAGTTCATGATCTCCTGGCCGAACTGCTTGCGGACCGAGGCGTGTTCGAGGCTCAGTTCGAGGCATCGCTGGGCCATGCCGACGGCGGCGGGCGCATAGAAGATTCGTTCGAGATCGAGGCCGCTCATCACGACGGCGACGCCATTGTTCTCCTCGCCGACGATGTTCGCCGCCGGCACACGGCAGTCGTCGAACACGAGCTCGGCAGTCGGGCTGCCGCGGTAACCCATCTTCGAGAGCTTCTGGGCGACGCGAAAGCCGGGCGTGTCGGTGTCGACGACGAACGCAGTGATGCCGCGGTGTCCGGCGGCGAGGTCGGTCTTGGCATAGACGAGGACCACGTCGGCGATATCGCCGTTGGTGATGTACAGCTTCTGGCCATTGAGCACGAACTCGTCACCGTCACGTCGAGCCGTCGTGGCCATGGATCCCAGGGCGTCGGACCCTGCACCGGGCTCGGTCAGCCCGAGCGCGCCGACGAGCGTGCCGTCACAGAGACCGGGCAGATACCGCTGCTTGATGTCGTCGTTGGCGTTACGGAAGATGTTGTTGGCGCACAGATTGTCGTGGGCGCCCCACGACAGCATGGCCGAGGCGTTCCATTTGCCCATCGCCTGGCACACGAGACCCGCCTCGAAGAGCCCGAGTCCTTGACCTCCGTACTCCTCGGAGATGGTGAGACCGAGATAGCCGTGGCGGGCGAACAGCGGAAACAGATCGTCGGGCCAGTGTTCGTTGTCGTCCATCTCCTGGGCGATTGGGGCGAGCTGTTCCCTGCTGAAGCGATCGGCTTCATGGAGGATCTGCTGTTGGAGGTCGTCGAGCTCGAAAGCCGAACCGGTGGGGGGAGCGATGCTGACGGTCATGGTGGGTTCCCTTGAGAGGCTTGCGAGAGGCTTGCGAGAGGTTTGCGAGATGGCGGTGCGGCCCGCCGATGATGTCGGTTGGGATCAGAAGCTGCCGGCTGTCGGGCCGTCGGTGGCGCCACCGGCGAAAGCCTGGGCGATGTGCATCCAGTCGGTCGCCGCGTCGCCGTGGACGACGAGCGCAGTGTCGTCGACATGGCGCCGCTGCGTGGTGACGAGGCAGAAGTCGACGGCAGGGCCGGTGATCGAATCGGCGGCATCGTCGGGCCCGAACACCCAGGTGTCGCCGTCGGGTGCGGTGAGTTCGACGCGAACGGGCACCATCGGTGCATTCATCTGGCGGTTGATGTAGCTCCACTTGTGGGTGATGAAGCCGAGTTGGGCGATGTGGCGGAGGCGGTGGGTGGGTGGACGCCCGGCGTGGGAGATGCCGGCCCGATCGAGTGTGTCGACGATGTCTTGGCCATGCGCCCACGCCTCCATCAGCCGGGCCGTGAGGAACGACTTGGCGCCCATCGACGGCCCATACCAGATGACGCGATCATCGTCGGCAAGTGACGCCGACGCTGAGGCGAGCACGCCGCGGTTGGTCCGCCAGGCATGACAGACCTCGTTGGGCGTCATCGTGCGGTACTCGCCAAGCGTGGCGTTGTCCATCGTCGCATCAACCGTCGCATCAACCGTCGCATCAACCGTCGCATCAACCGTTGCATCGACTGCTTGTTCGTCGAGGTCATTGTCGCGGTTGGCCATCGAACCCATGAGTTCGGCGGTGTGTGCGGTGAACTGGTCGGGGTCGGTGATCGCCAGGGCTGCGGTTCGATCGAAGAACGCCAGGTGGCTGATCTGGTCGGCGATGGTCCACCTCGGGCTGGGCGTCAGGAGGGCCCAGTGGTCGGCGTCGAGATCGGCGACCACGGCGTCGAGTGCGTCCTGCTCGGCGATGAGGTCGACGCGGACCGACGCAGCGTTCGGGTGGGTCGGTGTGGTCGGCGGGGTTGCAGTCATCGGCGGCTCGATTCAACAGGTTGGCGCACGGTCCGCGGTGCCGTCGGACGTGCAGTCGGTTGTGCAACGGGAGTTGGGGTTGCTGCGGTTTGCAGGAGTGATCGCAGGACGATGTCGGTCATTTCGTTGCTTGCTTCGTCGCGAGTCATTCCGACGTCGTCGAGAATGCCGGGCTGGCTGAAGTACAACCCGCTCCCGGCGAGCATGCCGGCCGCGACGCCGGGGGAGATCCGGCGAAACTCGCCGGCTTCGATGCCGCGGGCGATCAGGTCTTCGCTCACCGACATGACGTATCGAAAGTGCCGATCGAGCAGCCGCCGAGCGGCAGGGTCGTCGGCGAGGTCGTCGGCGAAGGCGGCGGTCAAACGCTGGAGTTCGAGGGCGCCGTTGATGTAGGCGCGGAGCTGATCAGCGATCGGCTCGAACGGGTCGACGGCGTTGAGGGCGGTGCGTCCGACCCGGTGCAGGAACCGGTCGAGGACCATGAGCACGAGAGCATCCTTCGACGGAGCGAGTTCATACAGCGTTCGCCGGGAACAACCAACCGACGCGGCGAGTTGGGCAACGGTGACCGACGAGAATCCGTCGCTGAGGAACACCGACTCGAGCTGGTCGAGAATCTCGCGATGACGCGGACCCAGCCGCTCCTCGGTCCGCCGCGGGAGCAGCGGCTGCGGTGCGGTACCAATTGACACTGTGCAGTACCGTAGCTACGGTCAGCGGCGCAAGCAAGCCAACCACCTGTCGCCTCACTGTCGCGTCGGGGCCAGGCACCATCGCGACAAATCTGTCGCGAAGGGGCCAGGCACGATCGCGACACGTTGTGACAGCGCAGCATCCAGACAGGGGAATCAGGATCAATCAATGGCAATTGGCAGTGTGATCAAGAGTCGACTCGACACGAAGTCCGACGACTACAAGGCGAACCTGGCAGAGATGCAGCGGTTGTGGGACGACGTGGCCGCCGAACTGGCCAAGGTGCCCACGATCGGCGGGCAGCGCTACGTCGACCGGCACCGTCAGCGCGGCAAGATGCTCGTGCGGGAACGAATCGAGAACCTGATCGATCCGAACACGCCGTTCCTTGAACTGAGCCCGCTCGCAGCGTGGGGAACCGACGACCCGATCGGCGTCGGCATCGCGTCGGGCATCGGCACGATCGAGGGCGTCGAGTGTCTGATCACCGGTACCGACATGACCGTGCGTGGCGGATCGGCGAACCCAACGACGTGGAAGAAGAGCCAGCGGTTCACCGAAATCGCCAAGCAGAATCGTCTCCCCGTCATCAACTTGAACGAGTCGGCCGGGGCCGACCTGCCGCGCCAGGCCGACTTGTTCATCCAGGGTGGGGCCAGTTTTCGTGACCTCACCCAACTGTCGCAGATGGGCATCCCCACCATCACGATGGCGTTCGGCCCGAACACCGCGGGTGGTGCGTACACGCCCGGCATGAGTGACTACACGATCTTCGTGAAAGACAAGGGCACCGCCTACCTCGGCGGCCCACCCTTGGTGAAGATGGCGATCGACGAGATCGTCGACGAGGAGTCCCTCGGCGGAGCCGACATGCACTCGCGCACGAGCGGGCTGTCTGATTTCCTTGCCTACGACGAGATGGATGCGTTGCGGATCACCCGCCAGATCGTCAAGCACCTCCAGTGGAAGAAGTTGGGTCCCGGCCCGACCGAACCGGCCGACGACCCGATCTATGACCAAGCCGAATTGCTCGGCGTCGCGTCCGCCGACGTGCGGATCCCCTTCGACATCCGCGAGGTGTACGCCCGCTTGCTCGACGGCAGCCGCTTCGAGGAGTTCAAACCGCTGTATGGCGACAAGCTGGTGTGCGGATGGGCGTCGATTCAGGGCTTCCCGGTCGGCGTCCTCGGCAACAACGGGATCCTCTTTTCCGAGGAGGCGAAGAAGGGCGCCCAGTTCATCCAGCTGTGCAACAAGACCCACACGCCGCTCGTGTTCCTGCACAACATCACCGGATTCATGGTGGGCTCGAAGGCCGAACAGGGCGGCATCATCCGCAACGGGGCGAAGATGATCAACGCCGTGTCGAACTCGACGGTACCGCACTTCAATCTGATGGTCGGCGCCAGCTACGGGGCCGGCAACTACGGCATGGGCGGCAAGGCCTACAACCCTCGGTTCATCTTCACCTGGCCGAATCACCGCATCGCCGTGATGGGCCCCAAGCAGTTGGCGGGGGTGATGGACATCGTCGCCCGCAACAGTGCGGCAGGTCGTGGCGCCGAGGTCGACGAAGTGGCGCTGCAAGCCCAGACCTCGGCGCTCGAAGCGCAGATCGAACGCGAATCGACCGCGCTGTTCTCGACCGGTCGGTTGTGGGACGACGGCATCATTCACCCCGCTGACTCTCGAACTGCGCTGGGTATGGCACTGTCGGCGGCGCACAGCAACGAAGTCGTCGGTGCCACGAGCTATGGCGTGTGGAGGCACTGAGATGGCTGACTTGTCAACGGGCCAGTGGGCCCCACCTGTGGGTGCCGACCCGGTATCGCCACGAACGATCAGCAGGCTGCTGATCGCGAACCGGGGCGAGATCGCGGTGCGCATCGCGCGAACGGCGCACCGTCTCGGCATCGGTACGGTCGGCGTGTACGCCGAGCCCGATGTGAATGCCCTGCATGTGGACAGCGTCGACATCGCCGTCGCGCTCGGCGGGTCGACACCGGCCGAGTCCTATCTGCGTGGTGAGGCGATCATCGCTGCGGCGATGGCGGCTGGCGCCGATGCGATCCACCCCGGCTACGGGTTCCTTGCCGAGAACGCCGACTTCGCGCGGGCGGTCGAGGCGGCCGGATTGATCTGGGTGGGGCCGACCCCCGAGCAGATCACACTGCTCGGCGACAAGGTCGCAGCGAAGCGTGCAGCCGTCGCCGCCGGAGTCCCGACGACGCCGATCTGGGAGGTGACGCTCGATCACATCGCGAGCGGCACGGCGCCCGATGGCGTGCCGATGCCGGCATTGGTCAAGGCGGCGGCCGGTGGAGGCGGACGCGGCATGCGCATCGTGACCGACGCTGACCTCCTGGTCGAGTCGATCGCCTCGGCCAGCCGCGAGGCGCGGGCCGCGTTCGGCGACGGAGCAGTCTTCATCGAGCCGTACATCGAACGTGGTCGGCACATCGAAGTCCAGATCATGGGTGATCAGCACGGCAACGTGGTGCACCTCGGCGAACGGGAATGTTCGATCCAGCGACGCAACCAAAAGGTGGTCGAAGAGTCACCGTCGGCCGGGATCTCGGCCGCGACGCGTCATGCCGTGTGCGAGGGCGCCATCGCTCTCGCCCGCCAGGTCGGCTACGTCGGCGCCGGGACCGTCGAGTTCCTCGTCGGCCACAATGCCGACGGCACCGACACGATCAACTTCCTCGAAGTGAACACCCGCCTGCAGGTCGAGCACCCGGTCACCGAGGCCGTGACCGGGTTCGATCTCGTCGAGATGCAACTCCGGGTCGCCGCTGGTGAACCTCTTCCGGTGGCACAGAGCGATGTCCGGATTTCGGGTCACGCGATCGAGGTTCGGATCGTCGCGGAAAACCCCGCCACGAACTGGATGCCGTCGACGGGGACGATCACCGCGTTCGAGATCAGTGACGATGTGCGAACCGATACCGGGATCCGCGCCGGCGCGGAGATCTCGCCGAACTACGACTCCTTGCTCGCCAAGGTCATCGCGCACGCCGCCACACGCCATGGTGCCGCCCGGCTGCTCGCGCGGGCCCTGCGCACGGCGCAGATCTCCGGGGTCGACACCAATGTCGACATGCTCGTGGCGACGCTCGGTGAGCATGACTTCCTCGCCGCCGACACACCGACCGCCTACCTCACCGAGCACCCCGATGTGCTCACCCCGGCAGGCCCGGTCGGCGACGACCGCGTGGCGTTGCTGCTCGGTGCTGTCTTTACCCGCGAGCGACGAGATCGGGCCGCAGATCGCCACCACGGTTTTGCACCGTCGGGTTTCCGCATCCTGCGCACGCAGGGACAGCGTCAGGTGTGGAGCGACGGAACGACCGATCATCACGTCGAGTACGTCGTCGAGTCGCGCCAGTCGGCAAGCGTTCTGCTCGGCCCGTGGCCGGTTCCTGGTGACGACGGCGCCTTGTCGTCCGACGAACGTCGGCGGGTCGATGTTCGGCTCCTTGCCCGGTCCGACACCCGCGAGGTGATCGAAGTCGACGGCGTTCGCCGAGCCATCGATGTCGCCGTCGACGCAGGCGCCGATGGGGATGTAGCTGGCAACCGCGTCCGTTGTCATTCGGCTGCGGGTGCGGTGTCGTTCACGTTGTTGCCACGCTTTGTCGAGCATGTCGTGGACGACGCCGGAGGTGGGCCGATCTGTCCCCTGCCGGGCACGGTGATCGCGGTGCATGTCCAAGCCGGTCAACGGGTTCGGGACGGCGAGGTGCTGATGGTGGTCGAGGCAATGAAGATGGAGCACAAGATCACCGCGGTCGGCGCTGCCATCGTGGCCGAGGTTCGCTTCGGCGTCGGCGACCGTGTCGACCAGGGCGATCTACTCGTCGCGCTCGAGGCAGCCGAATGATCGATCACGCCTGGTGTCAGACACCAGAGGTGATGCCATGACCGATCCGATCAGGATCGCCAACTGCTCGGGGTTTTTCGGCGACCGGCCGAGCGGCGCGATCGAGATGGTCGAAGGTGGCCCGATCGACGTCCTCACCGGCGACTGGTTGGCCGAGCTGACGATGTTGATCCTGAGTCGAATCAGGGCGAAGCGACCGGGAGCGGGGTACGCCCGGACCTTCGTCGATCAGATGGAACAGGTGATGGGGACGTGCCTCGACCGGGGCATCAAGGTCGTGTCGAATGCCGGCGGTCTCGACCCCGACGGCTGCGCCGCGGCCGTGCAGGAGGTCGCCGACCGGCTCGGGCTCAATCCGACCATTGCGTATGTCGACGGCGACGACCTGCTGCCGCGTATCGCCGACCTTGCCCGTGCAGGGTCACTTCTCCCGTTCCCCGGGTCGGGCGAGCTCGGCGATCTCGACGCATACGTGTCGGCCAATGCCTACCTCGGGTGCTTCGGCATCGTCGACGCGCTCAGTCGCGGGGCCGACATCGTGATCACCGGACGGGTCACCGACGCCGCGGTGGTCTGCGGGCCTGCAGCCTGGCATCACGGGTGGCAGCGCACGGATTTCGATCAGCTGGCCGGGGGAGTGGTCGCCGGCCACCTCATCGAGTGCAGCGCGCAGGTAACCGGCGGCAACTACTCGTTCTTCACCGAGATCGACGGGCGCAACGAGGTGGGCGGTCGCGCCCGCTTGGGGTTTCCGTGGGCCGAAGTGGCCGCCGACGGTTCGTCTGTCATCGGCAAGCACGACGGCACCGGTGGTCAGGTGTCGGTCGGGACCGTCACGTCGCAACTGCTCTACGAGATCGGCGGCCCCGAGTATCTCGGCCCTGACGTCACCGCCAGGTTCGACACGGTCGAACTCGCGCAAGTCGCGCCCGATCGCGTCCGGGTGTCGGGCGTGCGGGGGCAGGCTCCGCCGCCCACCCTCAAAGTCGCGATGAACGAACTGGGCGGCTACCGCAATTCGTTCTCTGTCGCGCTGACCGGGCTCGACATCGACGCGAAGGCCGCATTCGCGCAGGCGACGTTCTGGGATGCCTGTCCCTCTGGTCCCGACGAGTTCGATTCGATCACGAGTCGGGTGATTCCGACCAACAAGCCCGATCCGGCAACGCAGGAGGAGGCCACAGCGATCTGGCGGCTCACGGTGAAGGACGCGGACGAACGCAAGGTCGGCCGGGCCTTTTCCGATGCGATGGTCCACACCGCACTCGCCGGTATACCTGGCATGTACGGCCTCGGGGGCGGGCCCGGGCCGGGGACTCCGTTCGGCGTCTACCGTCCCGCCACGGTTCCGTCCGAACTCGTCCCGCAGTACGTGACGCTGCTGAACCGGCACGGACTGAGTGACCGTCGTCAGATCGATTCCGTTGCGCCGACGGGTCCGCCGCTGGTTGTCGCGATGGTGCCTGGCCCCGACGCGACAATCGGCGCAGACGGGCCGACCGAGCGCCGTCCGCTCGGTTCGGTGTTCGGGGCTCGGTCGGGTGACAAGGGCGGCAATGCGAACCTGGGTGTGTTCGCCCGGACTGATGCGGGTTGGGCGTGGCTCGATGCCCACCTCACCGTCGAGCGGCTGGCGCAGCTCCTTCCCGAAACAGCGGGCCTGCAGGTCGACCGCCATCGTTTCGCGCAGATCAGATCACTGAACTTCGTCATCCATGGTCTCCTCGAGGAAGGCGTGGCGGCATCGACGCGTCAGGACGCGCAAGCCAAAGCGCTCGGCGAGTGGCTCCGTGCCCGTGAGGTCGACCTGCCCGTTTCGCTGTGACGAGAGCCGTCGGCGCGCGGCGTGGGTTCGCGCCGATTCACACCCGAACCGGTCGAGCGAAGCGGGCGTGGACGGGCTGACCCCACTGCACGATCGGGTCGCCGAGCGGGGCCGGCAAACCTGGCGCGACCACTGCCGTGTCGCTCAGTTCGATGAGGAGCGCCTCGTGCAGCGTCCACGGTTCGTGATCGACGGCGTGAAACCACAGGCGACCGAACTTCTGGGCGACCGTCCCCCAGCGCGCGGTGAGGAACAGGTCGAGGTCGGTCGGCTCCACTCGGCCACCGACGTCGACGTGAACGAGCGTCGAGGCGACCGGCCGACGGGGCCACCGTCGACGAATCGTCTCATACGTGCGACGAGTGCCATCGATGTGCAGTCGCATCGCCGCCCAGGAGTACGGAAAGCCGATCGTCCAGCGGGCGAAGGCGACGACGGGGAGCCGGGCGCAGTCGAGCGACAGAAACCAGACAGCGCGGTTGCCGCGCGAGTCGACCACGTAGGTCCGGACGTTCGTCTCCCAGAAGTTCGACAGCCACGGGATCGAAGGCAACCGGGACGGGCCAGCTCGACGCATGTGAAATGGAACGAGCGAGACCCAGGCCTGGTCGTCGAACGTGTCGACCGTGAGACCGTCGGGGAGCAGGGCCTGAATCACTGCCGGGTCGTACGGCCAATGCAGGAACGTCAGCTCGTGCCAGTCGTTACGCAGCCAGGCCCGCCGGATGGGGTCGGGACACGAGGCCGACAGCTCCTTGGCGCCGACCGGCCCGCTGGCACGGCATGCGTTCGGCCGTGTGTCAGTCACGGCGGCGGACAGGGTCGTCGAGACGCGCGCCGAAGACCTGTCGCGGTGCGGCCTCGCGGAGGCCCTCGTTCTCGTCGGCTCGCTCATCGGCCCACTGGCGCAGCGTGGTCCAGGCGTAGATTCCTGTCGAGTGGCCATCGCTCCACGCGATGCTCAGACCCCACGCTCCGGCGAGTTCGGCACCGGTGATCGAAATCGGGTCCCCGTCTTGGACCCATCTGCTGGCAGGTTCGCCGCGGTCACGGCGGGAGTTGCACTCCGCACACGGACACGCCAGCCGCAGCGGCGCGAGCTCGAAGCGGGCGATCACTCCGTCGGTGAATTCGATCTCGACGTGCGACGTCCGATCGACTTCGATGTTGAGGACGTCGTGGCCAGCCATTGGTGTCGAGGCTACGGATCACCTCTGGTGTCTGACACCACGAGTCGATCAGGGTGATGGTCAGCCCAAGATGAGGTCGGCGTACATCGGGAGCGCCGCAGCGGGACCGCTGAGCAGCAGTTCGGTGATACAGCTGTCCTCCCACTTGGTCAGCTCCTCTTTGATCTTGCCGGCAGGGCCGACGAGCGCGACGTCTTCGACCATCTCGAGGGGGATCGACGCAGCCGCCTCGGCCTTCTTGCCATCGAGGTAGAGGTTCTGCACCTTGTCGGCCACGTCGCCGTAACCCATGCGCTCGAACACCTCGTAGTGGAAGTTGGCGCCCTTCGCGCCCATCCCACCTGCGTAGAGCGCGAGGAACGGTCGAACCACGTCGGCACAGGCCTGGACATCGTCGCCGGGCACCACGGTGACGGTGGCGGTGATCGCGAAGCGGTCCTTCTTGGTCGGGTCGGCGGCTGCGGCGAACCCTGCGTCGAGTTGCTCGCGGTACCAGGCGTCCTCCTTCGGCGAGAAGAACAGGGGCAACCACCCGTCGCAGATCTCCGCTGAGAGCGCCACGTTCTTCGGGCCTTCGGCGGCGAGGTAGATGGGAATGTCGGAGCGCAAAGGATGCACGGTCGACTTCAGCGCCTTGCCGAGATGAGCGCCACCGTCGAACGGCAGGTCGTAGTGCTGACCGTGGAACTCGACCGGTGCCTCGCGGGCGAGCACCTGGCGCACGATGTCGATGTACTCCCGGGTGCGCTCGAGCGGGCGGGGGTACGGCTGGCCGTACCAACCTTCGACCACCTGCGGACCCGAGGCACCGAGACCGAGGATGAACCGCCCGTTGGAGAGGTGATCCATGGTGATCGCCGCCATCGCCGTTGCCGTCGGCGTGCGCGCTGACATCTGCATGATCGCCGTGCCGAGCTGGATGTGCTCGGTATGTGCGCCCCACCAGGCGAGCGGTGACAACGCGTCGGACCCGTACGCTTCGGCGGTCCACACCGAGTTGAAGCCGAGGCGCTCGGCCTCCTGCACGGCATCGAGGGCGCCCTTCGGCGGCCCTGCCGACCAGTATCCGGTGTTGTACCCAAGCTTGAGATTCGTCATGGCTGTCAAGGTAGATGAGCGGTGACCGGATGAATCAGTCCGAGCCGGCAACCAACACGACAACCGACTCGACAACCGACTCGACAACCGACTCAGGTGCGACACTGGCGGGATGGGTGCTGAAGGTGACGATCGTCTGGCGGTGACCGACACGGTCCGCATTCCGCGCTTCGAGCTCGAGACGACGTTCACGGCGTCCGGCGGACCCGGGGGTCAACACGCCAACAAAACCGCGACACGAGTGGAGATCACGTTCGATGCGGCGACGTCGTCGGCGTTCAGCGAGGCGCAGCGCAGCCGCGTGATCGACAAGCTCGGAGCAACGATTCGGGTGGTCGCTGATGACGAACGATCGCAGCTCCGCAATCGAACGCTCGCTGAACAGCGCCTCGCCGAGCGGCTGCGCGGCGCCCTCCACGTCCCGCGAACGCGGCGGGCAACCGGCCCGACGCGCGGGTCGCAGCGCCGACGCCTGCAGGCGAAGTCGGAGCGCGCCGAGGTGAAGCAGCAACGCCGCCGACCACTCCCCGACGATTGATGACATCGCGGCGCGCCCGCGAGCCGCGTGGCTGGAGAGCCGCGTGGAGTGCCGTCGCTTCAGCGGGTCGGCGTGAACGTGACGGGGAGTGTGTCGGGACCGAAGATGGCGGTGCCCGGCGGCTTCCATTTCACGCCGTCGGCAAGCGCGAGGTCAGGCATCCGGCGCGCCAGGATCGGTAGGGCTTCCTGCAACTCGGCGCGGGCCAGCCAGGCGCCGAGGCAGTAGTGGATGCCCGACCCGAGGGTGAGGTGCGGGGAGCCGGCGGGCTCCTTCGTGATGTCGAAGGTGTCGGCATCGGGAAAGATCGACTCGTCGCGATTGCCCGTCGCCGTGGATGGGAAGACGAACGTTCCGGCGGGAAAGAGAACGTCGCGATAGACGATGTCTTCGCTCGCGAATCGTCCGGTTCCGCGCACGGCACCTGAGTAGCGCATGCATTCCTCGACCGCTCGCGCTGCGATGCCGGGGTCATCGGCCAGCAGCTTCCACTGCTGCGGGTGCTCGGCGAGGAGTGCGACCGAGCAACCCAATTGATTGCGGGTCGTGTCGGTGCCGGCGATGATGACGGCGTTGACCATCATCACGAGTTCTTCGGTGTCGAGCTTGTCGCCGTCTTCTTCGGCTGCGATCAGATCGGTGAGCAGGTCATCCCGCGGGTCGTTGCGCCGCTCGGCGATCATCTGGATCGTGTAGTCGTTCAGCTCGGCGCGGGCTGCTTTGATCAGGTCGAGTTCGTCGAGCACGGTGCCGTTGAAGATCCGTAAGACGTCTTCGGCCCACCGCGAGAACAACTGCCAGTCTTCTTTCGGGGCGCCGAGCAACTCGCAGATGATCGGAATCGGGTAGGGCTCGCAGATGTCGGCGACAATGTCCGCGCGCCCGTGGCGGCGATCGGGTCGATGAGGCCGTTGATCACCTCGCGGATGAACGGTCGGAGCCGGTCGGCCGACTTCGGTGCGAACGCCTTGCCGACGAGGCGACGCAGACGCGTGTGCACGTCGCCCTCGGCGGCGAGGATCGACGGCCGGTCGGCGCGGCCGAGGAGTTCGGGGTCGGTGATGCCCCGCATCTCGGGGATCTTCGACGCGGCGTTGTGCCAGCGCTTGTCACGCAGGATCGAGGTGACGTCGTCGTAGGTCAGAATCGAATATCCGAACAGGCTCTTCGCGATCCAGGTCTCGTCGGCGAGCCGCTCCATCGATGCGAGCGCATCGGTGTGCGACATCGCGAACGTCGCCGGATCGATTGCCGGGATGTCGAGATCGCTGACGAGAGTCGGAGACGTCACCATCTCCTCAGCCTAGAGATTGTGTCGCACCGACCGACTGTTGTGACGGAGACGACCGCATCGCGTCCTTCTCATCCGGTCTCATCCGGTCTCACCCGGCATCCTGCGGGGGTCGGAACGACCGCAAGCGAAGTGTGTCGGTTCAGACCGCGAGCGGGTCCACTGCTTGCGCGCCGAGCGACGCGGCCACGATGGCGTTGGCGTGGTGGCCGTCGAGGGTGTTGATGCCATGGGCGAGAGCCGCGTTGCGCCGCCCGGCCTCGACCGCGCCATGCAATGCGACTTCGAGTTGGAACGGCAGTGTCGCATTCGTCAGGGCGTACGTGCTGGTGTGGGGCACGGCGCCGGGCATGTTGCCCACGGCGTAGTGCAGCACCCCGTGCAGTTCGTAGACGGGCTCGTCGTGCGTGGTTTCCCGCGTGGTCGCGATGCATCCGCCCTGGTCGACGGCAACATCGACGATGACCGAGCGGGGCTTCATCTGCTTGACCAGGTCTTCGCTGACGACGATCGGGGCGCGGCCGCCCGCCACGAGGACGGCACCGATCACCAGATCGGCGTCCATCACCGTCCGCTCGATCGAGCCCTGGTTCGATGCCAGCGTCGAGATGCGACCCTTGTGGATCTGATCGACGTAGCGCAGGCGATCGAGGTTCTTGTCGAGCACGGTGACCTCGGCCTCCATCCCGGCAGCGATCACTGCCGAACTCCAGCCGACGTTGCCGGCGCCGAGGACGACGACTTTGGCCGGGCTGACGCCGGGCACGCCACCCATCAACACGCCTCTGCCGCCCTTGTGGCGTTCGAGGAAATGGGCGCCCATCTGGGGGGCGAGCCGGCCGGCCACCTCGCTCATCGGCGCGAGCAGGGGCAGCGAGCCATCGGCGAGCTGGACGGTCTCGTAGGCGACGCTTGTCGTCTTGGCCGCGAGCAGGGCCTCGGCTACTGCCGGGTAGGCCGCGAGGTGGAGATAGGTGAACAGCGTCAGGTCCGGACGCAGATACTGGAACTCCTCGGCCTTGGGCTCTTTCACCTTGACGACCATCTGCTGCG
Organism: Ilumatobacteraceae bacterium; assembly: GCA_963820085.1. Classification (GTDB taxonomy): domain Bacteria; phylum Actinomycetota; class Acidimicrobiia; order Acidimicrobiales; family Ilumatobacteraceae; genus Ilumatobacter_A. Next base: position 689,272 of record CAWFYU010000006.1, read on the forward strand.
CCCAGGCATCAGCAGCGGTCGGGACGATCGTCGCACCGGCGGCGACGTAGTCGGCGTCCATGATCGACGCGCCGACGCCTGCGCCGGCCTGGACGAAGACTCGAATACCGCGCGCGTCGAGTTCGCGGACCCCGTCTGGAGTGAGCGCGACACGGTGCTCGGCGGTCTTCACCTCGGTGGGTACGCCCACGGTCGTGATGGCTGGGGCGGTCGTTGCGCTCATTTCGACATCGTGCGCTGCGGGGAGCACTCGATTGTAGGCATTCGTGTGCCAACATGCGGAGATGGAGCAGAATTACTCGTCGATTGATGAGTTGGACACACGAATCCTCGAAGAGTTGCGTCATGAGGCGAGGATCAGTTGGAAGGAACTGGGCGACCGTGTCCATCTCGCGCCGACGTCGGTGGCCGAACGCGTTCGGCGGCTCGAGCAGCGTGGAGTGATCACCGGCTACCACGCGCGGCTCGACCCGGCCAGCCTGGGCCGAACTGTGCGCGCGATCATCGACGTCAGCCTCGTGCCCGGTGACGGTGCCGACGCCTTCGAACAGCGGATCGTGGCACGCAACGAGGTCGTCTTCGCGGCGTACGTCACGGGATCGGCGGATTACAAGGTGATCGTCGAATGCGTCGGCGCCGATGGCCTCGACACGTTCGTGCGATGGCTCCGCGTGGACGAAGTGGTGGCTCGAACCGAGTCGCAGTTGATGCTGCGCACGATCGTCGACTGATCGGCGTTAGCGTCGAACAGCGGTGGCTGCACGGACTCACTACCACGTGCTCGGGGTCGCGCCCGATGCTGACCAACACGCCATTCGCGCTGCCTATCGGCAACTCGCCCGCGACCATCACCCCGACCGTGTCAGGAGTTCGTCGGCTGCGGGCGCCCGCGAGATGCCAGCGATCAATGAGGCCTACCGCGTCTTGAACGACCCCGGTCGGCGAGCCGTCTACGATCGGGCACTCACCGCCGGACCGCCCGCAGAGGTGCCCGACCCACGCCCCAGTGCGAGTGAGCAACGGTGGGACATCGGAGCGCAGGCGCTGTTGCGCCCAGCGCGCGTACCGTGGAGGTCGCTCCTCGTCGCGGCTGGGGTGGCGATCTTCGGCATCGTGGCGCTGGCTCAGTTCGGCGGAGTCGGCGAGTCGCCCGGACCCGACGGGATCCTCCGTTCGGGGGACTGCGTCGACTTCGATCCGAACGGCGACGCACGCGAGGTGAGCTGCACCGGCGTGGACGATCGAGTGGTCCGAGCGTTCAACCCGCTCTTCGACGACGACTGCCCGGGGCTCAGTGAACCGCACCGCGATCGACAGGGCATGGGCGTGGCGTGCGTCGACGTGCCGCGGTGACAGTGGCGGTGACAGTGGCGATGACGAGCGTCGTGAATGCGATGGCGGACTGATAGATTTCGGAATTCGCACGGGCGATTAGCTCAGATGGTAGAGCGCCTCGTTCACACCGAGGAGGTCACAGGATCGATGCCTGTATCGCCCACCAGGACCCCGGCCGATCGGCCGGGGTTCGTCGCGTCCCGGCGTCGGTCGCCGAATCGCGAGCCTGCCATGCGGTCACTGGGTGGCAGGCGGGTGAGGATCCGGGTTCAACTGTCTGCCCGGCGCTAACGTTCACCCCGATGGAGCGATTGTGTGAGCGGCCCGGTTGCTCCGAACCCGCGTCCGTCGCCTACGGAATGCGGCCCGAAGATCTGGTGTTCTGGCTCGACCGCCTCGACAACCCTGCGCACCATGACGGCGGCGTGCTCTGTCGACGTCATGCCGACTCGATGGTGGTCCCGCGCAGCTGGACGCTCGACGACTTGCGCGATCCCGACCTGCATCTGTTCCGACCACCGCATGCCGATCGAACACCTCGGCGGATGCGGCGGCCGGCGAGTCCTGCGTTGGCGGGAGGTTCGGTCGAGGTCGAGCAACTTGCGCTCGGGGTCGATGACCCCGCGCCGTCGGCCGCCCCAGCCGCCATAGTCGCCACGACAGAATCGGCACCTGCACCTGCGACTGCGCCGGCATCCGCTTCAGCCACGGCAACGGCAACGGCAGGCGGGCCGGTCGCAGTGGGCGACTCGTGGTCGCCGTCGTTCGATGACGCCGACGACCTCGACGGGCTCCTCGCGGCCCGGAGCCCGCTGCTTGCCCGGGCCTTTCGCGGCGACGACCGCCCGCGCCCCTGAACGCTGTGATCGCCGAGCGTTGACCTCGTGGACATTCGTCGTCAGTTGACGGTGCCGTGTGCTCCGGCGCGACTGTTCGCCTGGGTCGAGGATCTCGGCGTCTATCCGCAATGGATGGACCTCGCGCACCATGTCGAACGGACCGACGACGGTCAGGCCGCATGGCAGGTCGAACTGCGCGCGAACGTCGGTCCGTTCGCTCGCTCGAAGGTATTGCGCATGGAGCGCACCGAGCACAAAGCAGATCAGGTCGTCACCTTCGAGCGGCGCGAGACCGATGGACGAGCACATTCACCGTGGACGCTGCGCGCCACGATCGAGCGACCTGACATCGACGCCAGCGCCAGCCAACTGACGATGGAGCTTCGCTACGGCGGGAGCCTGTGGAGCGGCGTCGTGCTTCAGCGTGTGCTCGATGACGCGATCACGCGGGCCAGTGACCGGCTGATCGAGGTCGTCAGCGCCGAGCCCAGGCGCTGAATCGGCCCGAGTCGCGCCGTTCGAGCGCGAGCGGCAGTCCGAAGCACTCGCTCAACGACTCGGCGGTCAGCGTCGAATCGATCGGACCCGCGACGAACACGTTGCCAGCGACGAGCAACATCACATGGGTGATGCCCGCCGGGATCTCATCGACGTGGTGCGTCACGATGACCAGCGGCGGGGCAGCGGGATCGGTGGCGAGTTCGCCGAGTGCGGAGACGAGTTGCTCCCTGCCACCGAGGTCGAGTCGCGCCGATGGTTCGTCGAGCAGCACGATGGCCGGATCGTTCATCAACGTCCGAGCGAGCAGGACCCGTTGTTGTTCGCCTGATGACAGCGATCCGAGGGTGCGCGTGGCGAAGTGCCCGACCCCCATGCGTTCGAGGCAGCCGCGGGCACGTTGCGCATCGTCGTCGTCGTACCGATGCCACCATGGCTCGAGTGCCGCGTGTTTGGCAGTCTGGACGACGTCGAGCGCGGAGAGTTCCGGTCGGAGCTGGTCGGCGAGGGCCGCCGAGGCGTACCCGATGCGGCGTCGGAGCGTGCGCACGTCGGTCCGCCCGAGGCGTTCGCCCAGGACATCGACCGTGCCGGAGGTCGGATGGTCGTACAGGGCCATGATCCGCATCAAGCTGGTCTTGCCCGAACCATTCGCTCCGAGTATCACCCACCGCTGATCTTGCTCAACTCTTGACGTGATGGTGCCGATGACATCAGTGCCGTCCCGATGCACGTGGACATCGCGCAACTCCAACACCGGAGTGGTGGCGGGTGTCGCTGGTCTCGGGGCCCGAACCGCCATGTCCTCCATCATGCCCAAGCTCACCGTGCCCGCCTGCATTTCGCCCCCATCTCACCTCTTCGTCCGGGCCGCCGACCGGGCCGCGCGGGGGTGCCGGTGCCTGCCCGCCGTCAAACTGCGCGGTCCAGTACAGTCGGTCACGGTATGAGCACCGCCACCTCCGCCGGTCGGATCATCGTCCGCCGCCGGGCACGAGGCCGTACCGCCATGGCCCGGCTGGTTGCGGTCGTTCTGGCCTGCCTCGTGTCGATCGTGCCGATCGCCGCGGTCGCGCAGACCAATGAGGCTGCGGCCGAGCGCGCCGCACGCGAGATCCAAGAAGCCCGCGAGCGCGCCAATCAGGCAGCCGAAGCGTACTTCCAGGCCGAGTCCGACCTCGACGTACTCACCACCGAACTCGAACGGCTCGAACTCGAGACCGAAGGTCTCCAAGCCACCGTCGACCGTCTTCGGCGCAACGTCGAGTCGGTGGCTGTCGCGCGCTTCGTGTCCAGCGGTGCATCAGGAATACCTCTGCTCACCGGCATTCAGGCTCCCCAAGATCAGGTGCAGGCCGAGGTCTTCGTCGATGTCTTGACCAATTCGGGCACCGATGCACTCGACGCGTATGACATCGCCGACAAGCAACTCGAAGCGAACAAGGTCGAAGTGGCCCAAAGCCGTGCCGATATCGAGGCCCAGCAGGTCGTGTTCGTCTCCCTCCAGAAGCAGGCCGAAGATGAAGTGGTGCGATTGCGGGCCATCGAGGAGGAGCGGCTGCAGGATGTCGCCGTCCAACGGGCGCTCGAAGCGCGGATCGCAGCGGACCGCGTCGTGCTGGAGGAGCAGGCGCGCCGCGAGGCCGAAGCTGCCGCACGCGCCATTCCCGACCCGGCCGTTGGCGTGCCCATCCCGACCACCACGTCGCCAGCGCCGTTGACGCCTGATGGTGACGGGGTGCCCGGCGACGCTTCGGCGATCGACATCGCCACAGGTGAGACGCCAGCCACCGTGCCTGCTGAGACCGCTCCGCCCGCCACTGCGGCGCCGACCAACGAGGGCGCATCCGGCGGCACCAGTGGCGGCCGAACGGGAACGGGCGGGAGCGGGAGCAACCCTCGCCCGATCGACACCGGTGCCGGATATCTCGACACGATCATCTGTCCGATGCCCGGTTCGGCATTCGCCGACACGTGGGGAGCGCCGCGTTCGGGCGGCCGCAAGCACGAAGGAGTCGACATGATTGCACCGCGGGGCATCCCGATCTACGCGGTCGCCAGCGGTGTCGTCACCTTCAAGTCGAACCGACTCGGTGGCAATGCCGTCTCGCTGGTGGGCGACAACGGCAATCGCTACTACTACGGCCACCTCGACAGCTACGCCGGCGTGAGCCGTCGGGTCTTCCAGGGGGAAGTGATCGGGTTCAACGGTGACACCGGCAACGCGAAGTTCAGCACGCCGCACCTCCACTTCGAGATTCACCCCGGCGGTGGGCTCGCCGTCAACCCGTACCCCACGGTGCGCGCAGCCGGCTGCTGATCTGGCAGGCTCGGCCTCGATGGCGAGCCAGTCGACACCTTCTGCCGATCAGGGCCGCACCCATCGCGACGCCTCGGCCGCCACGTCGGGCGCCGACGATGCGGTTGCCGACGGTGCCGACGAACTGGCTGCGCTGCTCGCCGACGTGGTGTCGGGACCCGTCGGTGGGCTCACTCGGCTCTCGGGCGGGGCGTCACGCGAAACGTGGCGGTTCGAGGTCGGCGAGCGTCGGTTGGTCGTTCAACTGCAACGCGCCGGCGACCTGCGGGACATGATGATCGAAGCTTCCGTCGTCGAGGCCGCAGGAGCTGCGGGCGTGCCCGTCCCAGCAATGGTCGCCTTCGGTCGTCGCGCCGATGGCGGCGCCTACATGGTCGTCGAAGCGATCGACGGCGAGACGATCGCCCGGAAGATCCAGCGCGATGACCACTACGCCGGTGCTCGACGGACGTTCGCTCACGACTGCGGTTCGGCGCTGGCACGGATTCACGCCATCGACCCCGACGGTGTGGAGGGGCTGACGAACGACGACCAGGTCGAGCAGTACTCCACCGTGCTCGACGAACTTGGCCAACCGCATCCGACGTTCGAACTCGCCCGCAACTGGCTGCTCGCGGATCGACCCGAACGCTCGCGGCGCACACTTGTACATGGGGACTTCCGACTCGGAAACCTGATCGTGGGTAACGACGGTCTGCGGGCCGTGATCGATTGGGAGCTGGCGCACATCGGTGATCCGATGGAGGATCTCGGTTGGCTGTGCGTGAAGGCGTGGCGATTCGGTGGCGCCGAACCGGTCGGCGGCATCGGCTCGCGCGCCGACCTGTTTGCTGCCTACGAAGCTGCAGGCGGCGGTCGCGTCGATCCGGCAGCAGTTCGCTGGTGGGAAGTCCTGGGGACGTGGAAGTGGGGGATCATGTGCGTGCTGCAGGCCAACGCGCATCGGTCGGGAGCCGTCCGCAGCCATGAATTAGCCGCCATTGGTCGGCGCGTCTGCGAGAACGAGTTCGACCTGCTCGACCCGAACGGTCTCGACCTCTTCGCTCTGTCGACCCGGGGTACTTCCTCGGTCGAGGTCGCGGCGCCGGCTGCCGACCGAGCCGAGCCCGCTTCACCCCATGACTCTCCGCATGACGTGCCCACCGCCGTCGAGTTGGTCGAGGCTGTTCGGGAATGGATCGAACGCGACGTGCTGAAGTCCACCGAGGGGCGGCTGCGTTTCCACAGTCGAGTTGCCGTGAACGTGCTCGCCATGGTCGAACGCGAGATGGTGCTCGGCCCGGCTCAACGTGACGCTCATCGGGGCCGACTGGCGCAACTGGGCGTCGAGTCCGACCGAGAACTTGCGGCGCTCATCCGCTCGGGTGGAGCAGCCGATCGACACGACGAGATCAGCAGTGTGCTGTTCGCGGCCGTGGTCGACAAGCTCCGGGTCGCGAACCCGCGCTACCTCCCCTGAAGGTCCGGATGAAGGCCGCGGTCAACGTTTTGCGGTGATGGTGACCGGCTGGCCGGCGGCGAGTTGGCCGCAGGCCGCATCGATGTCGGTGCCGCGGTTCTGGCGCACGGTGGCGTTCGCCCCGAAATCTTCGAGTTGATCGCGAAACTCGAAGACGCGCTTGCGTGGGGTGCCTCGGGTCGGATAGCCGGGTGTCGGATTGAGCGGGATCAGATTGACGTGCGCGTGCGGCTGCAGTTGCCGACAGAGTGCAGCGAGTTCACGTGCGTCGCTGGGTCGATCGTTGACGCCGTCGATCATCGCCCACTCGAAACTGACCCGTCGGTTCTTGACGCCGAGGTAGTCGTTGCATGCATCGATCAGATCGCCGAGCGGGTACCGCTTGTTGATCGGCACGAGTTCGTTGCGTAAGTCGTCGTTGGCGGCGTGCAGTGAGACGGCGAGGTTGACGGGAAGGGGGAGGTCGGTGAGCGCTCGGATGCCGGGAATCAGGCCGACGGTCGAGATGGTGATGTGCCGCGCCGACAGCCCGATGTCGCCGTGAATCCGTTCCACCGACTTCCACACCGGGCCGAGATTGGCCATCGGTTCGCCCATCCCCATGAACACGATGTTGCTGACTCGGCGGCCGGCGACCTTGGCCCGTTGTGCGGCCCGCACCACCTGCTCGACGATTTCGCCGACCGACAGGTGCCGTGTGAAGCCGGCCTGTCCGGTGGCGCAGAATCCGCACGCCATGGCGCACCCCGCCTGGCTGCTGACGCACACTGTTGCCCGGTCGGGGTAGAGCATCAACACCGTTTCAACTCGGCTACCGCCGTCGAGTTCCCAGAGGAACTTCACGGTGTCACCGGCTGCGTCAACCGACTCGGTGACCGGGGTCAGGGCCGGGGGCAGGTGTTCGTCGAGGCGGTGACGGAGCTGCTTCGGCAGATTGGTGATGTCGGCAGGGTCGGCGAGTTGGGCGTACAAGCCGTCCCACAGTTGGTCGAGCCGATAGCGCGGCTCACCGTCGAGGTGGACGGCGAGCTCATCGCGCGTCAGCTCGTACCGAGTCGGAGCGGTGGGCATCGACATCGAGTCAGCGCGCCTCGCGGGCGTCCGCGACGACGCCCGACGCAGCGACTGCGGCGACGAACGCAGCATTGGTCGCCGATACGGAAAAGCCGAGCCGTTCGTACATCGAGACGGCCGCGACGTTGTCTGCGTCGACGTACAGCAGCGCGGCGGAGATACCGCGTTGGCTCAGGTGCTCGAGGCCGGCGAGGGTGAGTTGTGGTCCGAGGCCACGGCCGCGGAAATCGGGGTCGACGGCGATCACGTAGATCTCTCCGATTTCGGGCTCGGTCGGGGTCGCCGGGTGGACCTTGGTCCAGCAGAAGCCGGCCATTCGCCCCTCGATCTCGTGGACTCGAAAGCCAGCTGCGTCGAACCAGTCCTCGCCGCGACGCTGGCGAAACGTTTCGAGGGTCCACCCACCCTGTTCGCCGTGGTCGGCGAACGCTCGATTGTTGACCGACAGCCATGCTTCGTCGTCGGAACCCGGGATGAAATCGCGGGTCTCGATGGGAACGGCGACATCGGCCGGGAGGGACCGTCGCATCTGGTGCAGGGTGCGACCGATGTGGAGGCCTGCATCGGCGGCGAGTTGCCGATGCGCCGACGTGGGTTCATAGACCCACCAGTTGACGGTGCCGCCGCCGTCGGAGGCGATCACCTCGAGCGCAGCATCGATGAGTTCCGGTCCGATGGTGGCCATCTCGTAACGGTGATGGGGGTGGACCACCAGTTCGAACGCGTAGGAGTTGTTCCCGCGCGACACCTGGGCGTACGCCACGGGGTGGTCATGGCCCGGTTCCGAGGCGACGAGCCCGGCGAAGCCGTTGTGGCCGCCGTTGACGAGGTCGAGGTACAGGTGATCCGACAGCGGACGGCGCCCGTCGGCACGTGCTGCTGCATCGAGGAGTTCGTTGACGTTGGCGATGTCGTCGTGCTCCATCTCCCGCTTGATCTCCAGACATCGCACGCCGTCATGGTATCGCCGGTGCTCGGCCAGCTTCGGTGGCGGGATTCGTTGCGCCGGGATGAGCGTGGCGAGTAGGTTGCTCAGTGCAAATCAGGTTCCCGCCACCTGTTTGCAGCGAGCGTCGGGATCCGCCGCCCGACCTCGCCGAACGACGGCCCCTCTGGGGCCGTCGTTACGTTTTCGGCGAGGGTTTCGTTTCCGGCCGGGTTGGCAGAGGTGCTCAGCCGACCTGGCGGATGGCGCGGCTGAGGCTGCGTTCAGCGCTGCGAAGTTGGCGTTCGGCCTCGTGGATCGCGCTGACGATGTCGTCCCGATCGGTTCCCACGAAGGGTTCGGCCAGACCGGCGACCCGCTCTCGATAGCGGCCGACGTTGTCGGCGATCGTCGAGAGTTCCGAAGACGTGCGTTCGAGTGAGGCAGCCACACCGGGACCATACCGCCGGGTTCGACGACGCGACGATGGCGTGAGAATGGCCCGACGATGACACGAAACGATGCCGGGTGCTGGGCGGTCACGTCGGTACCCTTCACCGACGTGATCTCCGTTCGCGACGACCTGCGTGCTCTCGAGGGCTACCACTCGGCACAGGTCGACGTCCGGATCAGGTTGAACACCAACGAGTCGCCGACGCCGCCACCCGCCGCCTTCCGAGACGCGGTCGCCGCCGAGGTCTCCCGGGTCGACTGGCATCGGTACCCGGATCGCGAGGCAACTGCGCTGCGCGCCGCGATTGCCGACAGTCACGGCGTCGACGCAGCTCAGATCTTCGTCGCCAACGGGTCGAACGAGGTGTTGCAAACGGTGCTGTTGGCGTACGCCGGGCCGGGCCGGACCGTGGCGACGTTCGAACCCACCTACCAGATGCATGCCCAGATCGCGCGGGTCACCGGGGCGACCGTCGTCGAAGGCGAGCGTGCCGCCGACTTCACGCTCGACCCGGCCGAGGTCGAGCGGGTCGTGTCGACCTACCAGCCGCACGTCGTGTTTCTCACCTCGCCCAACAACCCGACCGGTCTGGTCGAACCGGTCGAGCGGGTCCGTCAACTGCTCGCGATCGCTCCCGGGCTCGTGGTGGTCGACGAGGCATACGCCCAGTTCGCCGACTGGAGCGCGCTCGACCTCGTCGACGAGGCGACGCCGCTGGTTGTCACCCGAACCTTTTCCAAGACCTGGTCGATGGCGGGCGCTCGGCTCGGCTATCTCGTCGGGCCGACGTGGCTCGTGGCTGAACTCGACAAGGTCGTGCTGCCGTACCATCTCGACGCGGTCAAGCAGATTGCCGGCCGACTTGCATTGCGCTACGTCGCCGACATGGACGAGCGAGTCGCGCAGATCGTCGCCGAGCGCACACGCATTTCTGCCGGGCTCGAGGCGCTGGGTGTCACGGTCATTCCCAGCGGCGCCAACTTCGTCCTCTTTCGCCCCGAACACCACGACGGTCGTGCCGTCTGGCAGGGCCTCGTCGATCGCAGCGTGCTCATCCGGGACTGTTCCGGCTGGCCTCGGCTGACCAATTGTTTGCGGGTCACCGTCGGCACCGTCGACGAAAACACCGAGTTTCTGCACGCCCTGGCCCAGGTGCTCGCCGAAGTCCCGCCCGACGTGCCGATCGACCCGCACACCGAACCGAACGGAGCCGGCCAATGAGTCGCATCGCCAGCCGCAGCCGCGCCACCAAAGAGACCAAGATCGACGTGTCGATCGACCTCGACGGGTCGGGAACCACCGACATCTCGACGGGGATCCCGTTCTACGATCACATGCTCGACCAGATCGGTCGCCACGGCGGTTTCGACCTCACGGTGCACGCTGCGGGCGACCTGCACATCGACACCCATCACACCGTCGAAGACGTTGCGATCACCCTCGGCGAGTGCTTTGCCGAGGCGCTGGGCGACAAGGCCGGTATCCGCCGTTTCGCCAGCGGCCGCTACCCGCTCGACGAAGCGTTGATCGATGTCGCGCTCGACCTCTCGGGTCGTCCGCATGTCGAGTGGCACGTCGACATGCCCGAGAGCCTGCCCCTCGGCAACCCGGCGTTCGATCCGCAGCTCGCCGAGCACGCCGTGTCATCGTTTGCGACTGCGGCAGGGATCACGTTGCACGTCGAGATGATCCGCGGCCGCAACACCCATCACGTGATCGAGGCGACCTTCAAGGGTCTGGCGCGGGCGTTGCGCGACGCCGTTCGCATCGATGATGCCGGTGGCGTGCCATCGACCAAGGGCGTCCTGTGACCGCAATGATCCGACGGCCGACCGTTGCCGTGCTCGACTACGGGATCGGCAACGTGCATTCGGCGCAGAAGGCCCTCGAGCGCGGTGGCGCCGACGCTCGACTCACGTCCGATCCCGGCGTGATCGCCGCCGCCGATGGCGTGGTGTTGCCCGGTGTCGGCGCCTTCGGTGCGTGCATGGATGCACTTCGCTCGACCGGCCTCGAACAGCCCGCGCTCGATGCGGTTGCTTCCGGGCGGCCCTTTCTCGGGATCTGCGTCGGCATGCAGATGTTGTTCACCGCTTCGGAGGAGAATCCCGAAGCACGCGGGCTCGATGTGATCCCCGGCATGATCCGGTGGATTCCCACCGAACTCGGTCGGGGCCCGAAGATCCCGCAGATGCAGTGGAACCGCCTCGACATCGTGCGCGCCGACCCGATGCTCACCGGCCTCGGCGACGCCCCGTGGGTGTATTTCGTGCATTCCCTGCACGGGGTGCCCGATGATCCCGACGTGGTTGCAGCGACGGTCGAGTACGGCAGCACGCTCAATGCTGCGTTCCGTCTCGGCAACGTGTTCGCCGCTCAGTTTCACCCCGAGAAGTCGAGCGCGCCCGGCTTGGCCTTGCTCGCCAACTTCATCGCATCCTGCGCCGAGTCGAACTCGGTGCTGCGCGACGAGGCTCTGACGTGATCGAGTTGTATCCCGCGATCGACCTGCTCGGCGGTCGAGTCGTGCGACTCCGACAGGGCGACTATGCCGACGAAACCGAGTACGGCACCGATCCCATCGCCATGGCGCGCAGCTTTGCCGAGGCCGGGTCGCCGTGGATCCACGTCGTCGACCTCGACGCGGCGAAATCCGGCGATCCGATCAACCGGCCGGTGGTGGCAGCCATCGCCGCCGCGGTCGCTGGCGTCAGCCGCGTGCAAACCGGGGGCGGTGTGCGCTCGGCCGACGACGTCCGCGAACTCGCCGACGCCGGGGTGGCCCGCGTGGTCATGGGGTCTGCCGCGGTCCACGATCCGAGCCTGGTGGCAGTGGCCTCGGAGATCATTCCTGTCGCAGTCGGACTCGACCATCGCCGCGGCGAAGTCGCAGTGCACGGTTGGACCCAGGGAAGCGGCCTCATGCTCGACCAGGCCTACGACCGATTCCCGACGGCGGCTGTCTTCGTGATCACCGATATCGGACGAGACGGCATGCTCGAAGGACCCGACGTCGAAGGTCTGACCCGTTCGGCCGAGCTGGCCGGTGCCCCGGTCATTGCTTCCGGGGGTGTGTCGAGCCTGCGCGACATCGCCGCGCTGGCCGCGATCCCCGGCCTCGGGGGAGTCATCACCGGCAAGGCGTTGTACGAGGGCCGGTTCAGCGTGCGGGCTGCCCTCGATGCGCTCGTTCTGGCGCAGCAGGAGCAGTGCATGAAGGTTGCTCGGGTGATTCCGTGCCTCGATGTCACTGCAGGACGCGTCGTGAAGGGGACCAACTTCGTCGATCTGCGCGATGCCGGCGATCCGGTCGAATTGGCGGCGCGCTACGACCTCGAAGGTGCTGATGAGCTGGTCTTTCTCGACATCACGGCGTCGAGTGACCAACGTGACACGACGATCGACATGGTGCACCGGGTGGCCGAGCAGGTGTACATCCCGTTCACGGTCGGCGGCGGCATCCGCACGCTCGAAGACGCGCGTCGAATGCTGCGCGCCGGTGCCGACAAGGTCAGTGTCAACACGGCCGCGGTCGAACGTCCGGCGTTGATCTCCGAGATCGCCGCCGAGTTCGGAGCGCAGTGCGTCGTCTGTGCCATCGATGCCCGCCGCCGACGCCCCGATGGCGAGCACGGCGGCCCGGCACCTGGGCTTCCGGTGCACGGCTGGGAGGTTTTTGTTCATGGTGGCCGGACGCCGACGGGGATCGATGCCGTCGAGTGGGCTGTCGAGGCCGTCCGCCTCGGGGCGGGCGAGCTGCTGCTCACCTCGATGGACCGCGATGGCACGCGGGAGGGCTTCGACATCGAGTTGACCCGGGCGATCGCCGAGGCCGTGAACGTGCCGATCATCGCCAGTGGCGGAGTGGGCACGCTCGACCACCTCACCGCCGGCATCATCGAGGGCGGCGCCGACGCAGTGCTCGCCGCGTCGATCTTTCATTTCCGCGAGCACACCGTTGCCGAGGCCAAGGCAGTGATGACCGCCGCCGGCATCACCGTCCGCCCCGCCTGAGCCCACACCCCACAACCCCACGCCCGACCGCGCCCCCACGTTTGCGTGACGATATTGGTGGCCATACCAACCGAAATCGTCACGCGAACGTCGGGGTGTCTAGCGTCGGGTCGATGAGCGACACCCTGGTCACGATGGAACGGCGCGACGGCGTCCTGATCTGTCACCTCGACGACGGCAAGGCGAACGCGCTGTCGAACGACATGATCGCGGCGATCACCGATGCGGTCACGACGGCCGAGTCCGACGACTCCGTGCATGCCTTGGTCCTGCACGGACGTGAGGGCAAGTTCTCCGCCGGGTTCGACCTCGGGGTGATGCTCGGCGGTGACACCGGTGCACTGGTCGACCTGGTGGCCAACGGGGGAGAACTGTGTCGCACGATCTACGCCGCCAAGGTGCCGGTGGTTGCCGCGTGTACCGGGCACGCTCTCGCTGCCGGTGCGCTGATCCTGCTCTCGTGCGATGTCCGGATCGGCTCCGATCGGCCCTGCAAGATCGGGCTGAACGAGGTGGCGATCGGCATGACGCTGCCCGATTGGGCGCTGACGTTGGCGAGCGAGCGATTGAGCAGGCGCCACCTGCAACGAGCGATCCCGACCGCGCGCATCACCGATGCGTCGGGCGCCGTCGATGCCGGGTACCTCGACGAGGTCGTGAGCGACGGCGACGTGCTGCATGCTGCCGTGGCCGAAGCGGCCGGATTCGCTGCGCTCGACCCCAAGGCGTACGCCGTGACGATTCGCAAGATGCGCGGCGCTGCGATCGAGACGATGGCCGAGCAGATCGCCGCCGACCGATCGAGCGGCTTCGGCGCCCTCGTCGGCTGACGGACCAAACCGCGGTCCGGTGTCATCGACACCGGTCACAGCGACGCAGATTCATTGTGTGGACACGTTTCCGGCCCGCGGGCACGGGTACTGTCCGGGCATGGCAACCCCCAACGTCAATCCCAACATGGAGTACCGCCGGCTCGGCAACACCGGCCTGAAGACCAGCATCTTGTCGTTCGGGAGCTGGGTCACCTTCGACACGCAGCTCGACAACGATCTCGCGACCGAGTGCATTTCGGCCGCAGGCGAGGCCGGCTGCAACTTCTTCGACAATGCCGAGGCCTATGCCGGCGGCAAGAGCGAAGAGATCATGGGTAAGGCGTTCCTCGACCTGGGCTGGGAACGCTGGTCGTACGTGTTGACCACCAAGGTCTTCTGGGGCATCCATGGCGACGTGCCCAACATGCGCAACACGCTCAACCGCAAGTATCTGATGCAGGCGATCGATGGTTCGCTCGACCGTCTCCAGCACGATTTCGTCGACGTGCTCTACTGTCACCGCTGCGACCCCGACACGCCCCTCGAAGAGATCGTCTGGGCGATGAGCGACATCGTCTCGTCGGGTCAGGCTCGCTACTGGGGTACGAGCGAGTGGACCGCGGAAGAGATTCGCGGTGCGATCGAGATTGCCCAGCGGCACCATCTGCATGCGCCGGTGACCGAGCAGAGCCAGTACAACCTGCTCGACACGCGCAATGTCGAGAAGAACTACAAGCGCCTCTGGGAGGACTACCGGTACGGCAACACGATCTGGAGCCCGCTTGCGTCGGGGCTGCTGACCGGCAAGTACAAGGACGGGATTCCCGATGACTCGCGCGGCGCGCTTGCGGGCTACGAATGGCTCGCCGACCGGTTGGGTGACAGTGACGCGATCGCCAAGGTCGAGAAACTGCGACCGATCGCCGATCGCCTCGGTTGCACGATGGCCCAGCTTGCGCTCGCCTGGGCGACGAAGCACCCGATGGTTTCGTCGGTGATCACGGGTGCGTCGAAGGTCAGTCAGGTCGTCCAGAACTTCGAAGCGGTCGACATCATTCCGATGATCACCGAGGACATCGACCACGAGATGCGCGCCGCCATCAAGTAGGCGCCCGCAGCGGTCGGGGAAGAGCGGAAGATACCCTCCACGGGCGTGACCGGCCCCGTGAACAGCGCGAACGACAAGCTCCCGATCAAGATGCTCAACGATCGGGTCCTGGTCAAGGTGTCCGACAAGGGGTCCGATCGCAAGTCATCCGGCGGCATCGTCATTCCGGCCACTGCCCAAGTCCAAAAGCGCCTCGTCTGGGCAACAGTCGTGGCCCAGGGCCAGAGCGTGCGGAGTTGCGAAGTCGGCGACAAGGTGCTGTTCAGCCCCGACGACCGTTACGAGGTCGAAGTGCAGGGTGAGGACTACGTGATGCTGCGCGAGCGCGAGCTCCACGCAGTCGCTGCCGAACGCATCGAAGCCAGCACCGGGCTCTACCTGTAAGCCGACGGTGGTCGCGCTTCTTGCCCGGACCGGGCGGTGGCGTACGGTGGAGGCTTCACGACCCGAGGAGTCACCGATGATCAAAGTCAGCGTCATGTACCCGAACGGCGACGACGCCACGTTCGACATGGAGTACTACAAGACCACGCACATGGAGATCGTCGACCGCACGATGAAACCCGTGAAGTGGGACATCGACGCCGGGATCGACGGCCCGTACGTTGCGATCGGCAACCTGTACTTCGACTCGATGGACGCCATGCAGGGCGCGATGGGCGCCGCTGGCGAGGCGCTCGCCGACATCCCGAACTTCACCAACACCGAGTCAGCGGTCCAGGTGTCCGAGATCGTCGCCACCTGAGGCAATCTCATCGGGCGACCGTGCGCCACGATCCGTAGGATGGCCCGATGCCGCAGGGGATCACCATCGACGCAACCGCCGAACAGTTGGCGGGCATCAAGTACAACGACGACGGGTTGGTCACTGCGATCGCCCAAGACGTCGCGAACGGCGACATCTTGATGCTGGCGTGGATGAACGAGGAGTCGCTCAAGATGACCTTTGCCGAGGGGCGCATGGTCTACTGGTCACGAAGCCGCCAGGAACTCTGGCGCAAGGGTGATACGAGCGGCGACCGTCAATTCGTGCGCGAGGCGTACTACGACTGCGATGCCGATGCCCTCCTGTTCAAGGTCGAACAAGAAGGCGCTGGCGCCTGCCACACGGGGGCCCGCAGTTGTTTCTTCCGGTCATTCGGGCCTGACGCCTGACGGCCCCGAAACTGTCGACATGAAATTCCAACCATCACGCGCGGAGTTCCATGCGCACGCCGCGGCTCACACGGTCGTGCCGGTGTGGACCGAATTGCTGGCTGACCTCGAAACCCCGGTGGCGGCCTACGCGAAGCTGGTCGGCGACGGGCCCGGCTTTCTGCTCGAATCGGTCGAGGGCGCCGAGCGTTGGGCCCGCTTCTCCTTCGTCGGCCGCAACCCGTCAGCGACCTTGATCCTGCGCAACGGCACCGTCGAGATCCAGGGTCCGGTGCCCGATGGCATCCCGACCGGCGAGGGCATGCTCGCCGCGCTCGAAGCACTACTCGGGGAGTACACCAGCCCGTCGTTTCCTGACCTCCCCCCGCTCCACGGTGGGATCATGGGCTTCCTCGGCTACGACGTGATCCGCGAAGTCGAGAAGTTGCCCGATGTCCCGCACGACGACCGGGGCTACCCCGACGCAGTGATGTCCGTGATCGGATCACTCGCGGCATTCGATCATTGGCGTCAGCGGGTGTACCTCATCGAGAGCGTGCCCACGTTGGGGTTGAGCGCCGACGAACTCGACGCGGCCTACGACGCTGCGGTCGAGCGGGTCGAGCACGCTGTGGCCGATCTCTCACAGGCACTGCCGTACACGCCGGTCGCGCCGCCGTCGCTCGACGACGAGTTGCCGACGCTGCGGTCGACGATGCCGAACGGCATGTATCAGCGTGCGGTCGACGTCGCGAAGGACTATGTCGTCGCTGGCGACATCTTTCAGGTGGTTCTGGCGCAGCGCTACGACGTCGAGTTGGACGCCGATCCGTTCGATTTCTATCGAGTGCTCCGCCAGGTCAACCCGTCGCCCTACATGTACTACGTGAAGCACGCCGAACTGACGATTGTCGGATCGTCGCCGGAACCCATGGTGCAGTTGCTCGACCGTAGGGTCATCTCGCGGCCCATTGCGGGGACGCGTCGCAGGGGCAAGAACGACGAGCACGACCGACTGATGGCTGCCGAGTTGCTCGAGCATCCCAAGGAGCGGGCCGAACACGTGATGTTGGTCGATCTCGCCCGCAACGACGTCGGGCGGGTCGCCAAGTTCGGCAGCGTTCACGTCGACGAGTTGATGACGCTCGAGCGTTACAGCCACGTGATGCACCTGACGTCGCAGGTGTCGGGTGACCTCAATGATGGCCTCGGCCCGATCGACGTGCTGCGGGCCACGCTCCCGGCCGGCACGGTGTCGGGCGCGCCCAAGGTACGGGCGATGGAGATCATCGACGAACTCGAACCGGTCAAGCGCGGCCCGTATGCCGGCGTCGTCGGCTACATCGACTGGTCGGGCAACCTCGACACGGCGATCGCGATCCGCACGATGTTCGTGTCCGGTGACGGCAAGACCGCCAGCCTGCAGGCCGGCGCCGGCATCGTGGCCGACTCGGTTCCCGATGACGAGGACCTGGAGTGCCGCAACAAGGCAGCCGCGTTGCTCGCCGCCATCCCCGGTGCTCGCCGCATGACTGCCGCGCGAAACGCCGCCGGCACCCAAGCCTGACCCGACCCTCCCCTCAGTTGCGATGAGCTTGGGTCGCACCTGCTGCGGCTCGAACTCATCGTTCGGGCGGGGCTGACAGTTGCGATGAGCTTGGGTCGCACCTGCTGCGGTTCGAACTCATCGCGATAGCACGGTCAGAGGGCGAGGGCGATCAGGAAGATGATGCTGAGGCCGGCGAAGACGAACGTGATCACGGTGGCCAGCGCAACGAGGCCGGGGAAGCTCGTGATGGCGGTGAGCGCCAGCCCGAGGCTCTTGAACTGACCGATGCGATCGCCAACTTCGCTCTTCAACGAAAAGAACTGGCGCGACAGGGCGACGACGCCGTCACCCTCCGCCCGGTCGGTCGATTCGACGGTTTCGATCACGGTGCGTTGCGATTGCTTGTTCCCCCCGATCAGCGACCGCACTTCGCTGACGAGGGTGTCGGTGCCCTTGCGCACCGATCGCAGCCGGAGCATGGCGGTGCCGACCGAGACGATCGCAACCAGCGCGAACACGGCGCCGAGCGCGATCCACACCGTTTCGATCCCTCCATCGAGTGCCGCGATGCCGAGCAAAAATCCGCCGATGCCGAAGACGATCGCGAGGATCAAGACGCCGCCAGCCAGCGCCGACGCGCGGCGAACCAACATGAGGACCGCATCGACGGCGCGCTGAGCCAGCCGGTCGAGGTCGTCGAGGCCGAAGTTTGTGTCGTGTGATCGGTCGTTGCTCATTGCGTCGAGTGTGCCAGATCGATCGATGCGGTCCAGACTGAAGAGATGCCGAACTCTGTCGACGTGCCCCTCATCGACGTGCCCTTCATCGACGAGGATGCCCGCGATCGATTGACGGTGGAAGGCGATGATGCGCTGACCTATCTGCAGTCGCAGATCGCGCAGGAGATTCGCGACATGACCGTTGGGGAGGCGCGTTGGACGCTCGTGCTCGAACCCACCGGCAAGATCGCCAGCCTGGCCCGCATCACCCGCACCGCAGAAACGATCTTCGTCCTCGACACCGATGCCGGCTTCGGGTCACCGCTCGAGGAGCGCATCAATCGGTTCAAGATCCGAGTCAAGGCCACCTCGACGCTCGTGCCGGCGGCGCACGCCGAGCCATCGGCTGATCACGAGGCGGCGCGCATCGCCGCTGGCTGGCCGCGCCTGGGCGCGGAGATCGTTCCTGGCGAGACGATCCCGGCAGTGACCGGCGTCGTGCCGGTTGCGGTCAACTTCACCAAGGGCTGCTATCCCGGTCAAGAACTCGTCGAACGAATGGACAGCCGGGGCGCCCAAGCACCGACGTCGCTGCGCATCCTCGACGTTCCAGCGGGAACATCGATCGGCGACATGGTGCACGACGGTGTCACGGTGACCAGCGTGCACGGCACCACTGCGCTCGCCTACGTCAAACGGGGTGTCGATCTCGGCCAGATCCCGACTCATGTCGGCCTGAATCGGGCCTGACGGTTCGCGCTGTGCGGGCCGGCGCCGGGGCGACGGCCGGTCGCGAGGGCGGTCGCGAGGTCAGGTCAGACCGGGGTGAGGGCGCGGCGGATTGCTTGGACGTCAGGGTGGTTGCGCAGGCCGATCAGCTCGGGTGAACCATCGATGACCGAGGCGAGGCCGGCCGGCGAGGTGCCGACTTCGGCCGCGGCTCGGAGCCAGCCGATCGCCGTGCCCTGATCGCCGAGGGCACCCGATGCCCGGGCCACCGCAGACGCACTCAGCGTGTTCGGGTTGCGCTCGAAACTTCCGGCGGCGTAGTGCGCGGCGTCTTCGAACTCACCGAGTGAGATCAAGATGTTGGCCAGCAGGTATTCGTTCGTCGGGTCGCCGTACGGCTTGGGGTCCGGGAGGATGTCGACGAGTGCGCGCAGTTGGCCCGCTTCGAGGGCCAGTGCAGACGGGACGGCGTCGGGACGGGAGTGGCTGAGCGCCGCGATGAGCAATCGGCGCGCCCGATTCGCCTTGCCCGCCGCGAGGGCCCGGCTGGCCGCAACCCATGGCGACTGGGGTGTCTTCGTCGTGCCCAGCATCTGGAACTGGCTGAACATGAGGAACATGATGAAGATGGCGAAGCTCCGGAACTCATCGCTGACGAACATCAACGCCGCGGCGACCCCGGTGATGCCGATCGAGAACAGCAGCATCGCCCGATGCGCCCGTCCCGGGATCAAACGATCGAGACCTTGCATCACGATGTGCCCACCGTCGAGCGGAAGGATCGGGATCAGATTGAACCCGCCGATGAGCGGACCGGCCCACCAGATGGCCGACGTCGCAGCCGTGTCGTCGAAGGAGGAGCGATCGAACGGGTTGACGCCGAGCGCATACAGCACCGCGACGCTCGACGCGATGTGAATGCCAGGACCGCTGAACGAGATGAGTGCGTGGCCGAGCCGGGAAATCGGCCGGGTCGGGGCATACGACGCATAGCCCGCGAGAAACCCGAGGGAGATCTCGGCATGGGCGCCGTACCGCCGGGCCGAGACGGCATGGCCGAGTTCGTGGATGACGGTGAAGACGGCGATCGCCCCGGCCAGCCACAAGCCGAACTCGTCGCCGTAGACGACGACGATGAGCGCCATGAACATCACGAATCCGGGCTGCACATGCACCTTGAACCCGAGCAGCGTGAACATCGGCCCTCATGTTACGGCGGCGAGCACAGCGCCGAGTCGCACCCCAGGTCGGGCCGGTTCATCGCAACATGGCAATGTTGGCCGCATGAACATGCAACGAAGTGGCGCCGAATCGGTGCGATCGGCCGTGGCGAATGCTCTCGCTGCCGGAGCGGGACCCGACGCTCGGGCACACGCGGTGATGGCGGTCACGGCCAGCGATCTCGACGACGTCCTGCACGCCCAGTTTGCGGGCACGGGGACCGTGCTCACCTCGGGATTGGGGGCATCGCCGGGGGCCGGGGTCGGAAAGGTGTACTTCAATTCCGATGATGCAGCAGATGCCGCCGATCGCGGCGAGGCGGTCATTTTGGTTCGCAACGAGACGACCCCCGCCGACGTGCACGGGATGATGGTCGCCAACGGTCTGCTGACGACGCGCGGTGGTTTGGTCAGCCACGCCGCCGTCGTGGCACGCGGGTGGGGGACACCGGCCGTTGTCGGCGCCGACGCGATCGAGATCGGTGATGGCAGCTTCCGCGTCGGCGACGTCGTCGTGTTCGAGGGCGACGTCATCTCGATCGACGGAGCGTCGGGCGACGTGGTGATCGGTGAGATGGCGACCGACACCGGCGGCCCGCCGGAAGAGTTCTTCACGTTGCTCGACTGGGCTGATGAGATCCGGGCCGGCCACCTCGCCGTTCGGGCCAATGCCGACACCGGTCCTGACGCCAGGAAGGCACGCGAGTTGGGCGCGGAGGGGATCGGCCTCTGCCGGACCGAGCACATGTTCCTCGCACCCGACAGACTGCCCGTGGTCCGCCGGATGATTCTGGCCCGCGATGCCGACGAGGAAGGCGACGCACTCGCCGCGCTCGGCGCAGTGCAGGAACAGGATTTCGAGCAGATCCTGCGGGCGATGGACGGTCTGCCCGTGACGGTCAGGCTGCTCGATCCGCCCTTGCACGAGTTTCTTCCATCGGTTGCTGAACTCACCTTGAAAGAAGCGGTCGAGGGGCTGAGCGACATTGAGTTGCGTGAACTTCGCGCGGCCGAGGCATGGGCGGAACACAACCCGATGATCGGCACGAGGGGCGTCCGGCTCGGCGTGCTCAAGCCGGGTCTGTACGCCATGCAGGTGCGGGCCTTGCTCGCCGCAGTCGACACGCTCCGCGGTGAGGGGCTGCATCCGATCGTCGAAGTGATGATTCCGCTCACCGTCACCCGCGCCGAACTCGCCTTGGCGCGATCATGGGTGGAGGCCGAGATCTCGATGGCTGGCGCCGACCACGGCGACATCACCATCGGCACGATGATCGAGACGCCGCGTGCTGCGCTCCGCGCGGGCGAAATCGCCCTCGACGCCGACTTCTTCTCGTTCGGGACCAACGACCTCACGCAGCTGACCTTCGGTTTCAGCCGCGACGATGTCGAGAGTCGCATGATGCCCGCCTACCTCGAACTGGGGCTGCTGCCCGCCAACCCGTTCGAGACGATTGACGCGTTCGGCGTGGGCGATCTGGTGCGCATCGCAGTCGAACGCGGCCGGGCCGCGTCACCCGAGCTGAAGATGGGCGTCTGTGGCGAGCACGGCGGCGATCCGGCGTCGATTCGCCTGTTCCACGAGGTCGGCCTCGACTACGTCTCCTGCTCGCCATACCGGGTGCCGATTGCCCGACTCGCCGCAGCACAATCGGTGATCGACGCTCGCTGACCCAGGATTCGGGTCCGCAAAGGATTCGATTCTCCGAAAAACGGGCACAATGTCCGGGTGATCATCGAATCTCTCCTGACCGCCGAAGAATCGGGCCGCGAGAAGCTCGTCGATCTCGACGTTGCCGCCTGGCAGTGGGGTGCCCTGCTCGGGGTCATTCTCGTGATGTTGCTTGTCGACCTTCTGGTCGTACACAAAGAAGCGCACGAGGCCAGCACCAGAGAGGCTGCGATCGAGTCGATCGTGTGGATCAGCTGCGGCCTCGCGTTTACTGGCGTCGTTGCGTGGTGGTTCGGAGCAGCAGCCAGCGGTGAGTACATCTCGGGGTTTCTGATCGAGAAGTCACTCAGCATCGACAACGTCTTCGTCTGGGCGCTGATTCTCGGCTACTTCAAGGTGCCGATGAAGTACCAGCACCGGGTGCTTTTCTGGGGCATCTTCGGTGCATTGGCGCTGCGTGCAGTCTTCATCTTCGCCGGAGTGGCGCTGATCGAACGCTTCGAATGGATCCTCTACGTGTTCGGCGCCTTCCTGCTCTACACGGCGGCAAAGTTGATCTTCACCGATAACGACCACGTCGACCCGGGTGAATCGAAGTTCCTCAAACTCGTCAATCGGTTCGTGCCCTCGACCGACCAGTTCGACGGGCAGAAGCTGTTCACGAGGCAGAACGGCAAGCGCTTGGCCACGCCGCTCTTTGCCGTGCTGATGTTGGTCGAGGCAACCGATGTGATCTTTGCTGTCGACTCGGTGCCCGCCGTGTTGGCCGTCTCGAACGAGCAGTTCATCGTGTTCGCCTCGAATGCGTTCGCGATTCTCGGACTGCGGGCCCTGTATTTCTTGCTCGCCGACATGCACAACCGCTTCGCCTTCCTCCAGCAGGGTCTGGCGATCATCCTGGCTTTCGTCGGCGTGAAGATGATCATCGCCGAGTGGTATCACATCCCGACGGCGCTCTCGCTCGGGGTCATCGCAATCGTGCTGACTGCTTCGATCGGTCTGTCCCTGCGGTTCACGGCCACCACTGCCGACTCCGAACTGGTGGATGACGCGTTCGAGCCGCACCCCGAAAACGAGTCGCCGAAGACCTGACCCGTAGTCTGACGGTCATGGGGATCGTCGACGATGACATCGAGCGGTTGCGCAGCACCGTGTCGATCGTCGATGTCGTGCAGCAGTACGTTGCGTTGAAGCGAGTGGGCCGCAACTGGGTGGGACTGTGCCCGTTCCACGCCGAAAAGAGTGGCTCGTTCAACGTGAAAGAGGAGATGGGCCGTTACAAGTGCTTCGGCTGCGACAAGGGCGGTGACGTCTTCACGTTCATTCAGGAGATCGAGCACCTCGACTTCCCGGGAGCGGTCGAACATCTTGCGGCGAAGGCGGGTCTTGCGCTCACCTACACCACGACCGGGCAGAGTCAGGAACGCTCGCGCCGCAAGAAGCTGACGGAGGCCATGAACGCTGCAGTCGAGTGGTATCACGACCGGCTCCTCAATGCTCCCGATGCCCGACCTGCCCGTGACTACCTTCGACGGCGCGGCCTGTCCGGCGACATCGCTCGTCGGTTCAAACTCGGTTGGGCACCCGACGACTGGGATCAGCTCTCCCGCCACCTCGGTGCGCCGGCCGACGTGATGCAAGACGTCGGGCTGTCGTTCCGCAACCGGAGCAACAAGATGCAGGACTCGTTTCGGGGGCGGGTCATGTTTCCGATCTTCTCCGAGTCGGGCGAGGCGTTGGCGTTCGGCGGCCGCATCCTGCCGGGTTCCGACGATCCGGCGAAGTACAAGAACAGTTCCGAGACGCCGATCTACATGAAGAGCAAGACGCTCTACGGGTTGAACTGGGCCAAAGCCGACATCGCCAAGGCCGACCAGGTCGTCGTGTGCGAGGGATACACCGATGTGATCGGATTCCATCGCGCGGGGATTGCCCGTGCCGTCGCCACCTGCGGGACGGCGCTCACCGAAGAGCACGTGCGGTTGCTCAAGCGCTATGCGAGCAAGGTGGTGCTGTCCTTCGATGCCGACGCCGCGGGCCAAGGTGCCGCCGAGCGCTTCTACGAATGGGAAGAAAAGCACAAGGTCGAGGTCCTGGTGGCTCGGCTGCCCGACGGCAAGGACCCGGGTGATCTGGCATCGTCCCAACCTCAGGCGTTGGTGGCAGCAGTCGACAAGCCGGTGCCGTTCCTCAAGTTCCGGCTCGACCGCACGATGCGTGGGCGGCCGAAGGACTCACCCGAACATCGGGTGCGACTCGCAGAAGACGCCATGGCCGTCGTCAACGAACATCCGAACAAGTCGATTCGAATGCTCTACGCGGGCGAGGTGGCTGCGGAGCTGTCGATGCCGGTCAGCGACATGGTGCGTCTCGCCGAGCGGGGGATGCGTCGGCCCGCTGTCACGCGTCCAGCCCAGGCGCACGGCCGTCCGACGGGAGAACGCCGAGTTCTGGGTGCTGGCCATGTTGGTGCAGGATTGGGATTCGATTGCACCGTGGTTGATCGAGGACCTGTTTGCCGACGACATCAACCGGTTGGCGTTCAACGCGTTGGCCGAGACCGACGGTGATCTCAACGCCGCACTCGCCTGTGCGCCGCCCGAGTCCGTCGAGGTGCTCGAACGAGCTGCGGTGGCCGATCTCGAACTCGACGCGTTCGCCGAAGCGCGGGCGCTGATCGACGCAGCGGTCAAGCGTGAGCTGCGGTTGCAGGTCTCGGTCACCGAGCCCGCATTGATCCGCGAGAACTCCGCAGCCAAGGCGCAACTCGACGAACTCCATGATCCCGACCGCTCACGCGCTCTCGTCGCAGCCGAGTCGTTGCTAGGTTGGATCCATCGACGATCAGAGGAGCGCACCGATGGGAACGGCTGATGCCGACCAGCCCGCGAATGGTGTGTCGGGCGCGCCCTTCTCCGGGGTCGAGGCGACCGAGTGGAATCAACTCGTCGAGCAAGGTCGTGAGTCGGGCGCGGTGCATGCCGAGGACCTGACGCGCGTGTTGCGCCATGTCGAGCTCACCGGAGACGTATTGGTCGATGTGCAGACGAAGATGGCCGAGCACGGCATCACGATCGACGATTCGCTCGACTCCGACGACGAGCACGACCCGCCGACCACTCGTGTGCGTCAGGTCGTCGTCGAATCGACTGATGATTCGATCCCCGATGACGCCGACGAAACGCTGTTGAGCCGACGTCGCAGCCGACGGATCAAGAAGGCGGCGCCCAAAGGTGAGGGCGGTACCGCTGACGCAGTACGGATGTACCTGCGCGAGATCGGTGAGGTCGACCTGTTGACCACCGACGACGAGCGGCGGTTGGCGCAGTTGATCGAGGAGGGCTTGATCGCGGCTGGCAAGATCGACGAAGCAGCCGAAGCGGGCAAACCGATCGACGGTGTCGAAGGCCGCATGTTGATGCGGGCGGTGAGTCGCGGCGAGCGGGCCAAGAGCGAACTGACGCAGGCCAACCTGCGTCTCGTGGTGAGCATTGCGAAGCGGTACTCGGGGCGGGGAATGCAGCTGCTCGACCTGATCCAAGAGGGCAATCTCGGGCTGATGCGAGCCGTCGACAAGTTCGACTACACGAAGGGCTTCAAGTTCTCGACCTACGCCACGTGGTGGATTCGCCAGGCGATCACGCGCTCGATTGCTGATCAGGCGCGCACGATCCGCATTCCGGTGCACATGGTCGAACACATGAACCGGGTCACGCGGGCCAAACGCTCGATGCATCAGGAACTCGAACGCGAACCCACGATCGAAGAGATTTCGGTGCGGGTCCAACTCGAGCCCGAGCGGGTGCGCGAACTCTTGCGGATCTCGCAGGATCCGTTGTCGCTCGATTCGCCAGTGGGCGAGGAGGACGAGTCGAACCTCGGTGACTTCATCCAAGACGAGACGATCGACAGCCCTGCGGACGCGGCAACCAAAGTGATGCTGTCCGATGCGGTTGGTGAGGTGCTCGGCGAGTTGTCCGAGCGAGAACAGGACATCGTGCGGCTGCGGTTCGGGCTCGATGGGGGCCAGGCCAAGACCCTCGAAGAGGTCGGTCGGGAGTTTGGGGTGACGCGCGAACGGATTCGTCAGATCGAGGCCAAGACGCTTGCCAAGCTCCGCCATCCTCAACGGAGCCAGCGACTTCGCGAGTTCCTCGAAGTCGAGTAGCGCCTGTTCGTCGAAGTCGGGAACCGACGTGGGATGGGCCTGGTCGACGCGATATCATCGGGCTTCGTCAGTCCGGGATAGCTCAGCTGGCAGAGCAGCTGACTGTTAATCAGCTTGTCGCAGGTTCGAGCCCTGCTCCCGGAGCGCAGCGAAGGCCCACCGAGGAATCGGTGGGCCTTTGTCGTGTGGGAGTCTGTGTGCGTGGGGCGACCGGGGCTCGAACCCGGGACCGACGGATTATGAGTCCGCTGCTCTAACCAACTGAGCTATCACCCCGCGGGCCTCGTCAGGCGTCGGGTTGCTCGATCGCGTCGAGAAAAGCGTTCACGTCGGCTTCTTCGCCACCGACCAGCCAGATGGTGAGTTCTCCCGGCGTGTCGGATTCGTCGTCGTCCTCGGCGTCTTGCCACGGCAACACGCCGTCGACGAAGTACCGATCGACGGTGATGTCGTCGTTGTCGGCATCGACCGGTGCGATGACCGCGATCTCGACTTCGGTGTCTGGGGGCTGGTCGCTGAGGATGTCGATCAATTCGTGCACACGCATGAACGTCAGTGTAAGTAGTCGTCGAGCCAGACGGGTGCGTGTTCGAGCAGGTAGAGGCTCACGTGTTTGCACCGGTCGAGCGCGGCGGTCACTGCGTCGTCCTGATTCATGTAGACATCGGCGAGGTCGACGGTCATCTTCGCGACGATCGAGAGGCTGCGTTCGGGGGCATCGGTCACGCTCGGAAAGGAGTCGATCGCCGACACTTCCACGGGGAGGTCCATGCCGCCGATGCCGGCGAGTTCGGTGGCGAGGACGAGCAGATCGGGCGGGAGGGGGAGGGGCGGCAGCGTCCAGGTGAACAACAACGGGAACGTGAACCCGTGCGGAGGTGGATCGTCCATGTCGTCGAGCTTGATCACTTCGTCTTCGAAGCCGAGCATGGCCCGAGGGTCGACATCGAGTGAGAGGTGCAGGTCGATCGGCCCCGAACACGCCTCTTCCGGGTGGAGGTCGACTTCCCACAGTTGGCGGAGTGAATACGTTTCGACGAAGTGTCGTTCGTCGTGGACGTGGAAGCCAGAATCGATGGCCTGGCTCTTCACATCGGCAATGAATCCTGCAACGTCGATGACTGCCATCGCCCCGGACACTACCGTCCTCTGACGTGGACCCGACCAATGACCGCGACGCTTCGTTCATCCCCGCCGCGGCGCAGGCAACGCTCGATCTGTTCGCCGCGATCAGTGACGAGGCGGCCGGGGTCGTCGGCGCGAACGCCGAGTGGGGCGAATCGGGCCTGCGCGTCGGCCAATACGCCGTCGACCTCGACGTGGACGAGGTGTGTGTCCGGCCATTGTTGGCGGCCGGGTTCGACGTGTTGTCGGAGGAGTCCGGCTTCCAACAGCTTGCTGATGGACGTGGTGCCAACGTCGTCGTGGTCGATCCGCTCGACGGTTCGACGAATGCGAGTCTGGGTCTGCCGTGGTGTGCAACGGCGTTGTGTTTGGTCAGTGGCGGAGTGCCGACGGTGGCAATGGTCACGAACCTGGCGACCGGCGACCGCTACACCGCCGTGCAGGGGCGGGGGGCGAACCGGAACGGCGTGCCGATGTTGGTTCGGCCGGGGGCACCACTTGCGAAATCGATCATCGCGGTGAACGGCCTCCCGGCCGCGCACTGGGGCTGGCAGCAGTTCAGAGCCATGGGCGCCGCAGCGCTCGACATCACGGCGGTCGGCCGCGGCGGCTTCGACGGGTACGTCGATACGACAACGGATTCCCATGGTGTGTGGGACTACCTCGCGTCGGTCTTGATTCTGCAGGAAGCTGGCGGCGTTGCCGTCGACGCCCTCGGTCGTGACCTCGTCGTCATCGATCATGCGGCTCGGCGCGCCCCGGTTGTTGCGTCGACCCAGGTACTGCTCGACGAGTTGCTGGCCGCCGTCCGGTCCGACGCCCGGGAGTGACCGCAGCGTCGATCGGAGTTGCCGACGATGTTCACCTCTGACCGATTTTCATCGCACCGTTCCCAACTGCGGCCTGACGCGAAAGGGGGTCCGTGAGGTGCGTCGATCCCGTTGCGGGGATTGGCTCGAATCAGTCGACCGAGTCGAAACTCGGCGCTGGATTCCTGGTGAGACGCTCTCACGGACCCAGGAACATCGTCGCGCCGTGCGAGCCGCAAGGCAAGGAGAACTTTCGTGACGATCTGCGGCTCCCGGTACGCTGGGGCGCTGTTGCAGGGCGCATAGCTCAGTTGGCTAGAGCGCTGCCTTTACATGGCAGATGTCGGGGGTTCGAGTCCCTCTGCGCCCACTCTGGTTGTCCGTTCGACAGCGAGGTCGTGACGAGAGCCAGGTCGCTCTGTGCTCGGTCATCGCCACCTGTTGACCGTTGCCGAGATCGAGCGATCGTGTCAAGGATGATGGTGGCCGCGGCAACGTCGCTCCGGTGGCGCTGGCGGCGGAACTTCGGTCGGTGATCGCGGACCTGCCTGATCTGAACTACCCGTTGACATGAACGGGGCGAACCCGGCCGCGGGCTCACGACCAGCCACCGTCGGCGCTGATCACCTGGCCGAAGGTGAACGTCGACGCATCGCCGGCGAGAAAGAGGGCGAGTTCGGCGGTCTCGCGGGGTGTTCCCAGCCGTTGGGCTGGCACCTCGGATTCGAGGCGCTCGCGAAACTTCGCGTTGTCCATGATCGATGGCGGGTAGTAGGTCTCGTTCTCGACGAAGTTCTGCGCAATGGCGTTCAACCGGACGTTGTGCGCAGCCAGTTCGTGGCCGGCTGAGCGGACGAACGCATTCTGGGCGGCCCTGGCGGTGACGTAGCTGATCGCCTGCGGGCGCATCCGCCGCAACGGCGACGACGAGGTCAGCGCCACGATCGAGCCGCCGCCGCGCTCGATCATCGACGGCGCCGCACCCCGCACCAGACGCATCAGCGGGTGCACCAGTGCATCGAATCCCTCGAGCCAGTGGTCATCTTCGATGTCTCGAATGCGCGCACCGTCGGCGGCGATGTCGAGGTTGGCGACGAGCACGTCGAGTGTGCCCGCCCGATCGAGCACCTCCTCGGCATCGGCAGGGCCGATGAGCGCGCTCGGATCGGCGATGACCTCGGCACCCTCGTCGCGAAACAGTTCGACGATCGGGGGACCCATGTAGGAGTCGCAACTCGTGACGAGGACACGTTTTCCGGCGAGGCGATCTCCCATTGCTCGACCGTAGCGCGCTGGTTCCGATCACCGGCGAGGCGATCGATGCGGCAAAGATGAGGCGATGGCCTACATCGATCGTCCTCGCGTTCACGATGCCGACGCTCACATCATGGAGCCGCCGAACTGGCTCCGGGATCACGCCGACCCGTCGATTCGCGACCGCTTGGAGATTCCCACCTACGCGAACGAGTTGGTGCAGACCGGCCACGGGCATGACCCCGATCCCGACCACCTCGACACGGTGTTCGCCCGGCTCGCCGAGCGGATGACGACCGACGAGTTCCTCGCGAACGAAGACGTCGAGGTGATGCACCGCAAGAACTTCGCTGCGACCGGGTCGTTCATCGCCGCCGATCGGCCCCGAGTGCTCGACTTCATCGGCGTCGACAGCCAGTTGATGTTCAACACGTTCCACAACTCCCGCCTGTTCGAGTGGGAGCACCAGCCCGACCTCGATCTTGCGTACGGTGCAGCCCGGGCTCACAACCGGGGCATGACCGAATTCTGTTCGGTCGACGACCGACTCCTGGCCACCTGCTACGTGCCGCTCGCCGACTTCGATCGGTCAGCGGCGATGGCCACCGAAGCAATCGAGATGGGTGCAGCGGCGCTCCTCGTCGCGTCCGGCTGTCCGGCCGGCCATTCGCCGTCGCATCGCGGGCTCGACCCCGTCTGGCGTCAGGCCGAGGATGCCGGCATTCCCATCGTGTTCCACGTCGGCGGCACCGGGGCGTTGATCGACCCCAGTTATTTCGACAACGGCCTGCCGATCCCGCCCGACTTCCACGGCGGCGAGGAGAACTTCCGGTCGGTCGACTACATGGCGATCCCCTTCCCGCCGATGCAGACCCTCGCCACCCTGATTTTCGACGGCGTCCTCGAACGCTTTGCCAACCTGCGCATCGGCGTCATCGAGCAGGGCTGCAGCTGGCTGCCGAGTTGGCTGAAGCAGATGGAATCGGCCATGGACGCGTTCAGCCGGCATGAAGCACGGCTGCAGGCGCTCACCCGCACGCCGCGCGAGTACGTCGAACGTCAGGTGCGGGTGACGCCGTATCCGACCGAAGACATCGGCTGGGTCACCCAACAGGTCGGCCCCGACATCTTGATGTTCAACACCGACTATCCGCATGTCGAAGGCGGCCGTCGCCCCTATGAACGATTCGAGGCCAGCCTCGGCGACGCCACCGAGGAGGTCCGTGCACGGTTCTACGCCGACAACTTCGTCGACCTCATGGGCACAGCTGTCGCCGCACTGG
Source organism: Ilumatobacteraceae bacterium (assembly GCA_963820085.1). GTDB lineage: Bacteria > Actinomycetota > Acidimicrobiia > Acidimicrobiales > Ilumatobacteraceae > Ilumatobacter_A. The sequence goes on from CAWFYU010000006.1 coordinate 719,772, forward strand.
TCTAGCGGCTTCGGCGCACACCGCCGAACCGCAGTCGGCGGAATTTCCGCGCACGTTGTCGACGCGCGTGTCTAGTCTGAGCATCGACAGCACAGCGGTCAGGGAGGGGACGAACCATGGTGGTCGACGGCACGGGTCCAACCGACATGCAGCGTCGCGGTGAGGACGGGGCGTCGCTGTCCGAGGCGTACATCTACCTGCAGCGCATCGTCGGGACGATCGCGATCACACTGCCCTTCGTCGTCGCCGGTGGCGACGCTCTGTTCGGCGACAGTGGGCTGCGCGGCTCGATCAGCGCGTACTACTACGGCCGAACCGGCGGTTACTTCGTCGGCAGCCTCTTCGCCCTCGCGATGTTCTTCCTGTCTTACGACTACCGCCCGCGTGAGCAGCGCAGCATCGACAACAAGTTGAGCAATGTCGCGAGTGCAGCTGCGATCGGCGTGGCGCTGCTCCCCACACCCAGCAACGGCAGCCTTGCCACCGGCAGCGCCAAGGTGATCGGCACACTGCATCTCGTGTCGGCCGGCACGCTGTTCGGTTTGCTCGCGATCTTCTCGCTCTACCACTTCACCAAGACCGGCGGGGAGGTCACCGCGACGACGACATGGGGCGATCGCCTGCGCCGAATCTTCGTCACCCAGCCCGAACATCTCGACAAGATGAGCGCACAGAAGCGGCGACGAAACTGGATCTTCCGCGTGTGCGGCTGGATCATCGTCGCGTGCATCGTCCTGATCCTGGTGTCGAACGCCTTTGGTTGGAAGTTGCTGTTCTGGCTCGAATCGGTCGCGGTCGTCGCGTTCGGATTCTCCTGGCTCGTGAAGGGTGGCGCAGTCTGGTTCCTCAACGACCCGGTCGAAGCCGAGAGGCCGCCAGCCACGACGTAAGCGTCGCCCGTGCGGGCGCGGTCTGGGTCGCCTCCGAAGGGTGCGCTTCCGTACGATCAGGCGATGTCTGACGTCGTCCTCTACGAAAAGCGGGGCAAGGTGGCCGTGATCACCCTCAACCGCCCTGAACGCCTGAATGCCTGGACCGCCGAGTTGGGGGGCGCGTACTGGGATCGGATCGACGAGGCCACGGTCGACCCCGAGGTCCGGGTGATCGTCGTTACCGGCGCAGGGCGAGGGTTCTGTGCCGGCGCCGACATGGATCTCCTGCAGGGGATCGGTGCCGGGGAGCAGCGCGCAGCGGCGGTCCGCGACGAGCATCAGAGCTACACGACCACGGTGCCCAAGCCGGTCATCGGCGCGATCAACGGTGCGTGCGCCGGTCTCGGCATGGTCCAGGCCATGATGTTCGACATCCGCTTCGCGGCAGCGGGGGCCAAGTTCACCACGGCCTTCGGTCGTCGCGGACTCGTCGCCGAGTACGGCATCTCCTGGATGCTGCCCCGGATCGTCGGTCATGCCCACGCCATGGATCTGTTGTTGTCGGCGCGTGTCGTGCTCGCCGAGGAAGCGTTGGCGATGGGCCTCGTCAACAAGGTGTTTCCTCCTGAGACGCTGCTCGACGAGACGCTCGCATACGCCAACGACATCGCCGACAACGTCGCGCCCGCATCGATCCGATCGATGAAGCAGCAGGTGATGGCGGGTTGGGAGTGGGACTTCGACGTGTCGAACGCCGACACCCATCAACGCATGCAGCACTCGCTCCGCCAGGCCGACTTCAAGGAGGGCGTGCAGAGCTATCTCGCCAAGCGTGCTCCCGAGTTCTCACCCGTCACAGCACGCGACTGAGCACGCGGCACGCGCCACGATGGCGGTAGTACGGTCGACCCGACATCGCTGAATCGTCGACACGGACTGGGGGAGGGCGTCGTGCATTTTCTCAACGAGCATGGCGTACCTACGCCACGCACGTGAGTCTCCGTCAACCGCTCTTCGCCGTCCGAGCGCGTTCGCGTGCGGCGGTACTCCTGCTCATGGCGGCCCTCCTGATGGCAACCGCCGCGACGACGCTGGTCGCAGTCGTCCCGCTGTACTCGGATGCGATTGCCGAGGCAGGATTCGAACGGACGCTCAGCGACGCCGAGTCCGGCGGACCGCGCCGTGATTCTGACCACCCGAGCCGAGTCGACAGAGATCACCTCGATTGCGGAAACGGCAGCCGAGTTCGTCGACGAGCGCCTGCCCGGCACGATGCGCACGATGACGTTGGCCGCAAGTCGCGAGTACCGGTTCGCCGCAGGGCGATTCGGTGCTGACGCGGTCGCGAGCATCGGCACGTTCGTCAGTGACGAGGAGATGTTCGACGTGGTGGCCGGTTCACTCGACGCCAAACCGGGGCGGGACCGGCTCGCGGCGTCTCTTGCCGCCACGGCAGCTGCCGAACTCGGCATCGGCATCGGCGACGTGCTCGACATCGATCGGCGCTCCGACGGCATCATTGCCGTCGAGATCGTTGCGCTGGTGGAGCCGACGGACCGACTCGACGATCTCTGGATGGATCAGGCCGAGTTCCGAGATGGTGCCCGGGTCATCGGGAACTCGCGCTCGTTCGGCCCATTGCTGGTTTCCGCGTCGACCTTCGCCGCGCTCGACGTGCCGGCGACGGTGACCTGGCGGGCCGTCGTCGATGCTCAATCGGTCGGTCCGGCCGACACGGTCGCCCTACGCACCTCGGCGCGCCAACTCGACACGTCGCTGGCCGATGCTCTCCCGGCCTTCGATGTCGACATCAGCATCGGCCTCGACCGCCTCCTCCAAGACACCGACACCTCGCTTGGGTCGAGCGGTGCCGTGATCGCGGTCATCCTGCTGCAGATCGTCGGGCTCGCACTGTCGGGCCTGGCGCTGGCATCGAGTGTGCTGTCGGCGTCGCGTCTCGTCGAAACGTCGCTGCTGAGGTCGCGCGGCGCAACAGCGCAGCAGATGGGCGTCCTCGCTGCAATCGAAGCGCTGCTGGTCGTGGTTCCTGCTGCGATCGCCGGACCGCTGTTGGCCAAGCAGGTCGTCAAGCTCATTGCCCAGTGGGGTCCGGTCGCCACGACCGGTCTCGACCTCGATCCGGCGGTGACGGTGCGGGCCATCGTTGCGTCGGCTGTCGTCGCCGTTGCGGCGATCGTCGTCATCGTGTGGCCGGCGGTGCGCTCGGCCCAGGCCCTGTCCGAGCGCAAGGCCGAGCAGGTGCGCGCCACCCGGCGGAACGTTTTGCAACGCTCGGGTGCCGATGTCGTCGTCGCCACGCTGGCGGTGCTGGCACTGTGGCAGCTCACTCAATCGTCGGCAGCGACGCGTGACTTGGCCGGCCGCCTCGGCACCGACCCGATCCTGGTGCTGGCACCCACGCTCGGCGTCATCGCTGCCTCACTCGTCACGTTGCGTCTGATCGGCGTGCTGGCGCAAGCGATGCAGAACGTTGCAGCGTCTGGTTCGGGACTGTCGGTCGCACTCGCCGGGTGGGAGTTGGCTCGCCGCCCAGACCGAACGTCGCGGACGTCGGTGTTGGTCGTCCTGTCGGTGACGATCGGCACGTTCGCCTCGGTGCAGGGAGCTTCGTGGGAACGGTCGCAGCGCGACCAGGCCGACGCAATTGCGTCAGCTGATTTGACGGTCCGCCCCGATCCTCGTCCTGCCGCGACGGTCGGCCCACTGGTGTTCGCCGAGGCGCTCGGCCAACTGGATGGCGTCGCCGAAGCTGCGCCCTTCGACCGATCGAACGCGACCGTGTCGAACAATTCCGAGGTCGTTGCTGCTGTCGCCGTCGACGCAGCGTCGATTGACGCCATGTTGAGACTCCGCGACGACCTGCGCACGAACGCTGACCTTGCTGTGCTGCGCGACCCGGTCGACCTCGGTGCGATGCCGCTCGGCGACGTCGATGGGGACCTGACGATGTCCATCGCAATCGATCGCGGCGGCGCGGCGGTCGACGGTGAGATCGAACTATCGGCCTTCGTCGTCGACCGTCACGGAACCATCCATCGCATCGCGAGCGATCCGGTCGGCGCAGACACCCCAGTCGCTGTCGTCACCTTTCCGCTGACGCAACGCGTAGGAGATGACCTCATCGCGATGGCCGGACCGGTGTCGCTGTTGCGTCTCGACGTGGCAGCGCCCATCGCCAATGGCGCTGCTGGCGGGGCGACTCCCGCGCAGCTCGGGGAGTTCACGCTCACGATCACCGACATCCGCATGGGGTCACGTCAGATCGTGCTTCCTGATCGGCCCTGGGTCGTCGCGCCGCTCCCGGTCAACAACAACACCCTGTCCCCAGGGAGCGCGTCCGCACGTTCAGCTGGTGGCGCGCTCGTCATCGAGTTCGACACCGGGGTGACCGCGCAGCGACGAGCGCGACTGACTGCACAGATTGCTGCCGGCGACGTCACGGCCGGGTCGATCGCCGAATCCCCGGTTATCCCGGCATTCGTGACACCTGCGTTTCTCGACACGCTCGAACTGGACGTCGGTGATGTCGCGCTCGTGCGCCTGGCAGGAATGTCGGCGGCACTGCGAATCGACGGCGTGGTCCCAGTGGTGCCGTTTGCCGTCGAGGTGCCGGACGCCGTGCTGATCGACTGGTCGACGGTGGTCGCGGCCCAATATGGCGTCACCGGAAGATTCGAGGCACCGAGCGACTTCGTCGTCCGCATGGACAACGTTGTCTCCCATGATGCGGCCGACGATGCGGCCGACGATGTCGCCGGCCGGATTGGCCAGATCCGCCGCCAGGTATCGGCCGAACCCTTCCTCGTCGCAGAGGCGGTCGACCGGCTCGAACTGGCGAGCAGACTCGCCGACGACCCATTCGCCGTGGGTCTGTTCGGCAGCCTGAGTCTGGCCCTTGCCGGCTCGCTTCTCGTTGCGGTGGTGGGCCTGGTCCTCACGGCGGTGGTCGGCGCACGGGAACGTCGCACCGCATACTCGGTGCTCCGAGCCATGGGAGCGCCGGTGGGCCTGCTCCGGCGCTGGCTGCTGCTCGAGGTCGTGCCGCTCGTGGCGGTGTCGGCAGTCGCCGGCCTCGTCGCCGGAGTCGTGCTGGCGCGCATTGCGCTCGACGCGCTCACGGTGACCAGCGCGGGGACACCCGCCATCCCGCCACCGCGGCTCGTCGTTCCGTGGACGAATGTCGGCGGCATCGTCGCCGTTGCGATCGTCGCCGGCATCATCGTCCCCCTGCTCACCGGTCGGCTCCTCGGCCGCACCAATACGGCCGATAGTCTTCGGATCGGAGACGCCGCGTGATCGGGCATCGAGGTGGCGACTTCAGCGGTCTGGCCGCGCTGGCCATGGTCGATCGGCGCTCGGAGGTGCCGGTGGCCGCCACCGTGTTCGCCATGCTCGTCGTGATCGCGGCCCTCTTCACGGCGGCGCCGCGCTCCCTCGAACGGGCCGACGCGGACAGCCTCAAGCAGGCCATCGCCGATGCGCCGGCAGCGCAGCTTCGGCTGACGGTGAGAGCTGTCGAGAACGCGCCGTCTGGCGTCGACGAGAACCCGCTTGACGTGCCGCGTGCGTTCCTCGATGAGGCTGCCCGCGTGGTGCCCGAAGAAGTCGACCAGGTGTTCGACGACCCCCGGATCGTCGTCGACACCAACCGCTTTGCCGTCACGTCGATCAACGGCATCGCCCCCGCGTCACCGACAGCGGTGACGTTTCGCGTCCATCCCGATCTCGATGCCCACAGTTCGATCGTCGAGGGACGTGCTGCGGCGCCAACCGACGAAATGATCGACGACCGGCCCGTCTTCGAGTTCGAGATCAGCACGGCTACGGCCGAAGTGCTGGACCTTGCGCTCGGCGACCTCGTCGACCTCGATGCCGATACCACCGACGCGACGACGCGCCGATACGAAGGCGGGCTTCCCGACCCGTTCGTCGGTCGAATCGCAGGGATCAGGGAGCTTTCCGACGCAAGCGAGCCGTACTGGTTTGGTGATGCGCGGCTGCATCGACCGTTGGTCGCTGATACGGGATTGGGGGCCAGCTTGACGATGTACGGCTCGATCCCCGCTTCGCTCCTCCCGGTCCGACCCTTTCTGGTGGAGCAGCGCAGCCCGTTCACGATCGAGCAACGACGTGATCTCGACCCGGACGCTGTCGATGTCGCCAGCTTCCCCGGACTCCTCGACGGCCTCGACACACTTGCGGCTTCGAGTGTCGCAGTCGCCTCGCCCGGCCGTCCCGCCGTGTCGGTCGCGTTGCGGCGCGTCCTCGGGGTCGAGGCGAACCAGCAGGCCACGGCGCACAGCGTGCTCGTGCTGGCAGGCACCGGCGTGTTGGTCGTTGCGCTCGTGGCGCTCGCCCAATCCCTCCAGATCGCGTTCGCGCGCCGTCGCGAGTGGCTGGCTGTCGCGCGGACGCGCGGCGCCTCCCCGCAGCAAATCGTCGCCGCGGCGGCCGTCGAGGTCGCGGTGCTCGCCGCCGTCGCGATCGTGCTCGGCAATGGCGTCGGGCGTCTCGCCTTCGGCGCGACGTCGACGGCAACCGAAACGCGACTCCTGGGGGCGCTCTTCGTCGGTTCGGTCGTCACCGCTCTGGTGCTCGCCTTCGCCGAGGTCCGTCGACCCGTCGGGGCGCAACCTCGCAGTGGCGGGCCACGGAGGTTCGGCACGTCGGGGCGGGTGGCCAGCGCACTCGTCGTTGCCATCGGCGTCGGGAGCTTCATCACCTTCCTGCGGCGCGGATCCGGTGGTGCGGCTGCTGGTGAAGATATTGGTGCTGGTGGTGTTGGTGGTGTCGACACGTTTGCAGTGCTGGTTCCAGTGCTGGTTCCGCTTGCCGTCGTGGCACTCACCCGCCGGGCGATTCCCTACGTTCTCGGGCTCGTCGCCGCCATCGGCTTAGCGCTCGGGCCAGGTCGCTTGGTCGGGTTGCGCCGGGCCACAGCTGACCCTGACGCAAGCATGGGGCTCGTTGCGGTGCTCGCCCTGGCACTCACAGTTGGCGGGTTGGGTCTGGGCGTGAATCGCTCGCTTTCGGCCGGGATCACCGACGCCAGTTGGGACGAAGTCGGCGCGCCGCTGCGGATCGACACGCGCGATCCGCGCATCGTGGGGTCGATCGCTGCCATCGAGGGAATCGAATTGGCCCAGGTCGCCGACACCCAGTTTCGGCTGCAACGCAACGGCGACACGTTCAACGCGCGCCTGGTTGCCGTCGAGAGTGAACGTCTCGGCAATCTGGTTGCCGGAACGGTGGCCGACCCCGAGATCCCCGACGAGTTGCTCGAACGTGCCGCAGATGGCGCAGTGCCGGTGATCGCAGCCGAACGTATCGGTGGTCAACTCGTCCGGACCGGCGACGTACTCAGCGGGTCAGGGTCTTCGGCTGCTGTTGTCTTCGTTGTCGCCGAGGTGCGCGCCGAGGCATTCGGCCGCGAACGGGACTGGATCGTGGCTGATCGCGCCGTGGTCGAAGGTGCGTTGACGCGTCCACTGCCACCGAGTTCCCTGCTTTTCGACGTTCCATCCGCAGAACTCGCCGCAGTGAGGACGATCGCTGCGACGGAGAACCTCGATGTAGCCGAACGTGCTGCGCTCGAATCTCGGCAGCGTGGTGACCCCCTCGTGCGTGCCGTACGAGTCGGATACTTCGCCGCAGGCGTCGCCGTGGTGGTGCTCGCACTTATCGCCGTGGCAGGGCTCGGGCTCGTCACGGCGCGGCACCGTCGGCGCGAGGTCGCGATTCTCGGTCTCCTCGGTGCCGAAGGTTCCGAGACCACCCGAGCCGTGCGGTGGGAGCTCCTCGCCCCCGTCATCGGCGGAGTCGTCATCGGGACGATCCTCGGCTGGTTCGTCACCCGTTCATTCGACGGTCGTTTCGACCTCTCGTCATTCGCGTCAGGCGTTCCCGTGGCGATCGCCCCCGATCTCGGGGCCCAGCTCATCGTCGCGCTGATCGTTGCCGGGTGCGCTCTGGTCGTCGTCACCGTTCTGTCGGTCCGCATCATCGGCAGCCGCTCCCACGACGTCCTGCGCCTCGAAGGTGCGACATGATTGAGCCCGATCGACCATCCGCCCGACGATCTGCTCCAAACTTCAGTGGGAGTCAACTGTGAATGCACTGCTCACCTCACCATCACCGGCACCATCGCACGGCAACGACGGAAGTATCCACTGCGAAGGCCTGGTGCGGATCTACAAGACGGCGGAGATCGAAGTGCTCGCGCTCCAGGGCCTTGATTTCCACGTCGAGCCGGGTGAGCTGATCACCGTCGTCGGAGCCTCCGGATCGGGCAAGTCGACCCTGCTCAACGTGCTTGGTGGCCTGGATCAGCCGACTGCGGGCATCGCCCGCGTCGGCGGACACGACCTGCTGAGTATGAGCAGCCATGAGCGGACGTCGTATCGCCGTTCGACGGTCGGTTTCGTGTGGCAGCAAACGGCCAAGAATTTGCAGCCATACCTCGATGCGCGCGCCAACGTCGAGTTTCCCCTTGCGCTCGCCGGGCACGGTCGGCGGGCGCGGCGACTGCGCGCCGAACAACTCCTCGACCTCGTCGGCCTCCTCGATCGTGTTCATCACCGACCCGCCGAACTGTCGGGCGGCGAGCAGCAGCGAGTCGCGATCGCCGTTGCACTGGCCAACTCGCCGCGCCTGCTCCTCGCTGACGAACCGACGGGCGAACTCGACACGGCCACTGCCATCGAAGTGTTCGACGTGCTCCGCCGAGTCAACGCCGAACTCGGCGTGACCGGTGTGGTCGTCACGCACGACCCGTTGGTGTCGCAGCAGGTCGATCGGACCGTCGCGATCAGAGATGGCCGAATCAGCTCCGAGATCGTGCGGGAGAGCGCCGGCCTCGACCGCAGCAGAGTGATTGCGCGCGAGTACGCCGTGCTCGACGCCGCTGGACGTCTCCAGCTGCCCCAGCGATATGTCGAGAGTCTCGAACTGCAACGGCGTGTCCGGCTCGAACTCGAACCCGACCACATCGGTGTCTGGCCCGAGTTCGAACACGTCGAGAGTCGATGGGAACAGCCCGAGGAGCACGGCTTCGGAGAACCGGGATGACCGGGCCGATCGTCGAATTACGCGAGGTGGTGAAGAACTATCCCCGTCGACGTGAGGTGGTCCATGCGCTGCGTTCGGTCGATCTCACGGTCGAACCCGGGCAGTTGCTTGCAGTGCACGGGCGATCGGGTTCGGGCAAGACCACGCTGCTCAACGTGATCGGCGGCCTCGACCGGGCTGACAGCGGGTCGATCGACGTCTGCGGCGTCGACCTTCGCGCCGCGACCGATGGACAACTCGCCGAGTTGCGTCGGCACCGCGTGGCCTTCGTGTTCCAAGCCTTCGGCCTGCTGCCGGTGCTGAGCGCCGCAGAGAATGTCGAGGTCCCGCTCCGTCTGCAGGGCATCGACCGCGCTGCGCGTGCGGCGCGTGTCGCCGAGTTGCTCGACGTCGTCGGCTTGGCTCGACGGGCGAGTCATCGGCCGAGCGAACTCTCGGGCGGCGAGCAGCAGCGTGTCGCGATCGCCCGATCACTCGCCGCATCGCCGTCGCTGTTGATCGCGGACGAACCGACCGGGCAACTCGACACGCGGACCGGGGCCGAGATCATGGCATTGATCAGGCAGGTCGTGGTCGACCGGCATGTCGCAGCAATCGTTGCGACGCACGACATCTCGATCATCGACGTCGCCGACGCGCACGTCGAGTTGAGCGATGGCTCCGTCGTCTCCACTGCGAAGCCGTCGATCGACTGGCGCTGAGCTGGCTGCCGACGCCAGGCGTCGCGCCGACTTCCTTCTGCTCAGATCCCGACTGACCCTGACGACTCCACCGCGGGTGCGGCATCGTCGACTGTTCGCAGTGAGCGCAGACCGATCGTGGCCGTGACGATGATCAAGAGAAACGACAACCCCGCCATCTGTGGGATCTCCATCCATCCGAATGCGTCGACCCATCGCGCGGTACAGGGATTGTCGAGTTCGCAGGAGTTCGACGTTTCCGGGAACCATTGGATCCACGTGTGATACGCCGAGACGGCGATGCCGGCAGCGGCAATCACTCGGACGTAGCGCAGGACGCTTCGATCACGGCGCACGGCAGCCATGACAAGAAGCACGGCGAGCGGGTACATCGCGATGCGCTGGTACCAGCAGAGCTTGCACGGGACGAAGTCGGCAACTTCGGAGAAGTACAGGCTGCCCAGAGTCGCGGCGGCCGCGACAGCTCCGGCGATCACCACTGCCCGGTCGGCGACGATTTTACGGATCGAACGATTCGCCAGTGCCGCAACGAGTCCGGCCAGGCCCGCGACCAGTGCAATGGCGAAGAGCGTGGCGACCGTCGAGGATTTCATCACTGCGCAGTATGGCGGTTCGCAGCATGGCCGGGGGCGCGAGAACCAGACAACGGGCCGCCTGTACAGACCGGTCACAGCGTGGCGCAGGCGAACTGCGAGACTCGGCCATGGACACCGACCATTCCGAGATCCGCGTCGACGTTGCGGGCAGCGTCACGACGATCACCCTGCACCGCCCCGACGCGCTCAACGCGTTGACGCCGACGATGCTGGTTGCCCTCGATGCTGCGGTCGGAGGCGGCGATCGATGATCCGACGCAGCGCATCGTCGTGCTCACCGGCGCGGGTCGGGCGTTCAGTGCCGGCGTCGATCTCAAGGCTCTGGGCGATCGTGAACTGATCGATGGCGTCGTCGGCGACATCCTCGACGGGCCCGCCCGGGCGCTCACGGACAAGTTGTCGAATGGGTCCGTCGTGACCATCGCGCAGGTCAACGGGTTCTGCTTCACGGGTGCACTCGAAATCGCGCTCGCCTGCGACCTGATGGTGGTGGCCGACGAGGCCACCCTTGCCGACACGCACGCCAAGTTCGGCCTCCGTCCCACCTGGGGGATGAGCCAGCGGCTCCCTGCCGCCGTCGGGCTGACAGTCGCGCGCGAACTGTCCCTCACGGCGCGCAACGTGCGGGGGCCCGAGGCGGTAGCCATCGGCCTCGCCTGCCGATCGGTCCCACTCGAACGGCTCGCCGCAGAAGTTGCAGAACTGATCGAACAAATCCTCGCGAACAGCCACGGGTCCCTCGTGGCCTACAAGGACTTGTACCGCGTGGCCGCGCAACATGGTCTCTCCGACGGCCTCGCCTACGAAGCGGCCACCGGCTATCGGATCACTGACACCGAGCAGCGCCTCGCGGCGTTTCGGTCGTGATGGAGTACGGCATCTGCGTGGCCTCGCGACCCGCCGACATCGCGTACGTCGTCGAGGCCGAGCGTCTCGGTTTCACCCACGCGTGGCTCGCCGACAGTCAGATGATCTGGAGCGACGTCTACGCGATGCTGGCGCTCGCAGCTGTGCGCACGTCGACGATCAACATCGGAACCGGCGTCGCCGTCACCGGCACGCGCCTTGCGCCGGTCACTGCCGCGGCCATTTCGACCATCAATCAACTCGCGCCGGGTCGAACGTTCTGCGGTATCGGCACGGGCAACACCGCGATGCGGATCATGGGGCACCGTCCTCAGCGCATCGCCGAGTTCGACGAGTATCTGACGGTGCTCAGGGCGCTGCTGCGTGGGGACGAGGTCGATTTCGCCCTCGACGGGATCATCGCGCCGATCACGCATCTGATGCCCGACCACGGATTCGTTCGGTTCGACCCGGTGCCACCGCTGTACGTCTCGGCATTCGGCCCCAAGGCGCTCGGAATTGCTGCTCGACTCGGCGACGGCGTGATCACCTCGGTTCCGCCCGATCCTGCAGCCGTGTCGAACCTGCGGCGGACACTCACCCAACTCCGGGAGCACGCTGGCTTGCCAGCAGACCGGGCCGCGTTCCCCTTGGCCACCCTCACGACCGTCGCCGTACTCGAACCCGGCGAAGCTGTCGACTCCGATCGCATCAAGCGCCAGGTCGGCGCCTTCGCGATCGCTGCGTTGCACTACAGCTATGAGCAGGTGGTGCAGTTCGGCCGTCGTCCGCCACCTCACTTGGCCGACATCTGGGGCGACTACGTCGCCCAGGTCGAAGCGACGCCGATGGAACGTCGTCACCTGCGCACCCACTTGGGGCACAACTGCTGGGTCATTCCCGACGAGGAGCGCTTCGTCACGAAGGAACTGATCGAGCGGTCGTGCCTCGTCGGTACACCTGACGATCTCCGCCGAAGGGTCGCCGAACTCGACGAGGCCGGCCTCGATCAGATCGTGCTTCTGCCACCTCTCGACGCGAAGGAGGCAGTGATCGCCGATGTCGCGGCCGAGCTGATTCGAGCTGCATCGGTGGGAACGCATCCGAGGTTCTGATCGAAGTTCTGATCGGACGGCGGTCACACGGGCCCGTTGCGTTCTCCGGCAGCGACAGCGGTTCTCTACGGTGTGCGGACACGCCGTTTCGTCTCGAGGAGAGCCACCCATGTCCGACGCACTGATCATCGACACCTGCCGCACGCCGCGTGGCATCGGCAAGCAGGGCAAGGGTGCACTCGCCCACCTGCATCCGCAGCATCTGGCACGGACTGTGCTCGAGGCCATCCGGGACCGCAACGATCTCGACACGTCCCACGTCGACGACATCATCTGGGGGACCAGTTCGCAGGTGATGGAGCAGGGTGGAGACCTCGGCCGCATGGCGGCGCTCGACGCGGGATACGACATCACCGCCAGTGGTGCGACGCTCGACCGGTTCTGCGGCTCGGGTATCACCACGACCAACTATGCCGCGCATGCAGTGATGGCGGGAATGGAAGATGTCGTGATCGCCGGCGGCACCGAGATGATGTCGCTGCCGAAGAAGGGAATGCTCCCGATGGGGGCGAACAACGCGCACCTGCAAGAGATCCATCCGCAGTCACATCAAGGCGTGTGCGCCGACGCGATCGCCACCCTGGAGGGAATCTCGCGTGAGGCGCTCGACGAGCATGCTGCCGATTCGCAACGCAAGGCCGAGATCGCGATCCGCGAGGGCCGCTTCGACAAGTCGGTCGTGCCCGTGTTCAACCTCGACGGAACCCTTGCTCTGGACAGGGAGGAGTTTCCGCGCCCAGGCACGACGGCCGAGTCGCTCGCCAAGCTCACGGCGAGCTTCCCGGCAATCGCCGACTACCGCCACATCGCCGAGGACGGCTCGGCCTCGCCGACGTTCCGTGAGCTCATCAACCAGAAGTTCCCCGACCTCGACATCCAGCACGTGCACCATGCCGGCAACTCCTCGGGCGTGGTCGACGGGGCCGCCGCGATCCTGATCACGAGCGAGAATTACGCCAAGGCACACGGCCTGACCGCACGCGCCCGCATCGTCGCCACGGCGAACATGGGCGACGATCCGACCTTGATGCTCAACGCTCCGGTCCCTGCGGCGCTGAAGGTGCTCCAGAAGGCCGGGATGACCAAGGACGACATCGACATCTGGGAGATCAACGAGGCCTTCGCCGTCGTCTCGGAAAAGTTCCAACGCGACCTCGACCTCGACCGCAGCAAAGTCAACGTCAACGGCGGCGCCATGGCGCTGGGTCACCCGATCGGAGCAACCGGCGCGATTCTGATCGGCACCGTGCTCGACGAACTCGAACGTCAGGACAAGCAGTTCGGGCTGATCACGATGTGCGCCGCCGGAGGCATGGCCCCCGCCATCATCATCGAACGCATCTGAACATCACCGCTGGTGTCAGACACCAGCGGTGATCGTCACCATTTGTCGGAGAGCTGGCCGACTCGGTCGAATTGTTCGCCGAGCATCACGCCGAGCTTGCGGTGTTCGCCGGCGGCGAGATGAATCTCGGGGCGCCCGTGGGCGAAGCGATAGTTGCAGATCACCGAGACGTCGCCGGCGCGCCAGTCGAGTTTCGTTCCGAATTGGTCGTAGACGGCAATGAACTGCTCGAGTTCGTCAGGGGTGAACGTCGTGTCGTCGCCGAAGGTCATGTGCAGCGGACGATCCTCGTACGGCAGGTGTTGAACGAGCGGCCAGGTGTCGAACCACAGGCCGTGGTCGGCAAGGCTGGCGTACAACAGGTTGCGATCGAGGTGGGGGAAGTACTCGAACGCCGGGTTGTAGAACCGTGTCTTCATCACGCGGTCAGCGCCCCATTCGACGAGCAGCCCACGTTCGATCGCCTTGGCTTCGGCAACGGCGGGGTCGTCGGTGCCGAATGACTTTTGCCAGTGGTTGTAGACGCCGTAGCCGACCTCGCCTTCGAAGGTGTCGGCGTCGGTGAGGGTCCGGTGGTAGCAGACACCGTGCTCCTTCAGCTTGCGACCGAGGTCGGTGGCAAGGAGCGCATCGGTCGACGCAACGCCATCGGACACGAACGTTGCGCCCCGATCGGGGAGCGCATCGACGCACACGAAGCTGATCATCCGGGTGCTCTTGCTGACGTAGGCCATTTCGTGGTGATACGGCAGGCGAGCCGACAGGGGCGCGCCGATCTCGTAGACGTTGCCTTCGATCCGATCGCGCGGGTTCGCCCCGCCTTCGTAGACCATCTCCGCGTCCATCACGAGCCGGGCGAATTCGCGCATTTCGCCAACGTCGGAGAGCCGCGTCTGGCGGAGCACGACGAGACCGACGTCGTCGAACGTCTGTCGCATCCGCCGAGCGAGTTCGCCGTCGGGATCGCGGTCGTTGCGATCCATCGCGAAGTCCGTGCAGTCGATCTCGTAGCGATCGGGAGCGTGAAACGACTCGCCGGTCCAGAAGCGCTGTGGAATCAGGTCGTCGAGCGGGCCGAATTCAGGTCCGACTTCGTCGTGTTCGAGCAGTCTCATCCGTGTACCGATCTCGTAAGCCGATGGAACGATGCGCAGCGTACTCATGTCGCGAGAGGGCCTGGCCCTCTCGCGACAAAAGTGTCGCGTTGGAACCTGGCCCTCTCGCGACAAAAGTGTCGCGTTGGTGCCTGGCCCTCTCGCGACAAAAGTGTCGCGTTGGTACCTGGCCCTGTCGCGACAAAAGTGTCGCGTTGGTACCTGGCCCTGTCGCGACAAAAGTGTCGCGTTGGTGCCTGGCCCCGACGCGACATGTGGCGACACGGGGTCAGCCGGAGTTGCGGATGCCGGTGGCGATTGCGTTGATCGTGAGCTGGATGCCGCGCTCGACGAGTTCGTCGTGATCGCCGTCGCGATACCGCCGCAGCAGGTCGACCTGCATCACGTGCAACGGGTCGAGATACGGATAGCGGTTCCGGAGGCTGCGGGCGAGCAGCGGATTGTCGGCCAGGGGGTCGGGCGAACCGGTGATGCGTTCGTGCCACCGGCGGGTCAACACATGCTCGGCTTCGATCCGCCCGAAGATGTCGTGGCGCGTCGCATCGTCTTGAACGAGGACGTCGGCGTACCGGCGCCCGATGTCGATGTCGGTCTTGGCGAGCACCATGCCCATGTTGTTCACGATCGAGGTGAAGAACGGCCACTCGCGGTACATCCGTGCGAACCGTTCGCCCGCATCGCCGCTTGATTCGGCGTCTGTATCAGCGTGAGCGTCGGCGACTGCTTCGAACGCCGAGCCGGCGCCGTACCACCCCGGAATCATCAACCGGCACTGGGTCCAGCCGAACACCCACGGGATCGCTCGGAGATCTTCGATCGCCAGTGATTGCTTGCGTGAAGCCGGACGGCTCCCGACGTTCAACGTGGCGATCTCGTTCGTCGGTGTGATCGAGCGGAAGAACTCGACGAATCGATCGTCTCCGTAGACCAGGGACCGATAGGCATCGAAGGCCGAGTCGGCGAGTCGTTGCATCGTGTCGGTGAACCCTTCGGCGGGAGCGCCGAGTTGCTCGGCGTCGAGGCACGAAGCTTCGATGGTCGCAGCGAGCAGCGTTTCGAGGTTGCGTCGGGCCAACGCGGGAGTGCTGTACTTCGCGGCCACCATCTCGCCCTGCTCGGTCAGTCTGATGGCGCGATCGACCGATCGCGGCGGCTGAGCGAGAATGGCCTGGTACGCAGGCCCGCCGCCGCGACCGACCGTACCGCCACGACCGTGAAAGAGCCGGAGCCGCACGCCGGCCGATTGCGCTACTTCGACCAGTGCATCCTGTGCCGCGAAGAGATTCCACTGCGAGGCGAAGTACCCGCCGTCCTTGTTCGAGTCGGAGTACCCGATCATCACCTCCTGCTGGTCGCCGCGCGAACGGACCAACTGGCGGTACACCGGATTGTCGAGCATGGCGCGCAGCGTGGCGGCCGAATCGGCGAGGTCGCCGATGGTCTCGAAGAGCGGCACGATGTCGAGGCGGGCCTGCGCAGGTTTCGACCCTGACGACGTCTCGACGAGACCGACCTCCTTGAGGAGTACAGCCACTTCGAGGACATCGCTGACGTTCTGGGCCATCGAGATCACCACGTGGGGGATCGCGCGCGTCCCGACTCGGCGCACCGAGCGCGCCGCTTCGTCCAGCACTGCGAGCTCATCGAGAGTCTGGTTGGCGTAGTCGGCGCCAGGGTGGCGCAGGAGGCGTGGTGAACCGAGTTCGGCGGTGAGCAGGACGACGCGTTCGCCTTCTGGCAGCGCGAGATAGTCGGGATGTACTCCGGCGCCGGCGAGCAGGTCGGCGACGACGGCTTCGTGAATCGCGGAGTTCTGACGCATGTCGAGTCCGCAGAGATGGGCTCCGAAGATTGCCGCGGCCCGGCGGGCCGGTTCGACGTGCGCGTCGGCCAACGATCCTGCGCCATGGCTGCGCAATGACGCATCGACGATGTCGAGATCGGCGAGCAGTTCGTCGATCGATGCATAGGGCGGTCGGGGCACCGTTGGCGCTGGGCCCGGAACGTCGTCGACGTCGCCGTCGATCGTTGCGGCGGCGAAGGCATGAAGTCGAGCGTGCATGCCGCGCAGTGCTCGCCGGTACGGCTCATCGACGCGGAACGGCGAGTCGTCGCCGGATGCGTCGGCGAGGGCATTCAGTTCGGCGGTCGGGGTGATGAGGCGCGCCGACATCGAGAGTTCGCGTCCGAGACGGTGCAACGTGGCGAGATGATGACCGAGTGCGACATGGGCATGGCGACCAATGGCGAGGCGCATCACATCGGCGGTGACGAATGGATTGCCGTCTCGATCTCCACCGATCCACGAGCCCATCTGCACGGCCGTCGATGCTGCGATGCCGGGTGCGTCGAGTTCGTCCGCAGCGAGGCGTTCGAGGTCGCGTGTCAGCGCGGGAATGATTCGGAACAGGCTCGCCGGGTAGTAGCGCAGCGCCTCGTTGATCTCGTCGCGGACGCGGAGTTTCGACAGGCGCAGTAGCGCTGTCTGCCACAGCGACAAGATGCTGACGTGGAGTTGCTGCTCGGTGTCATCGAAGGCGGGGTCGTCGGGGTCGAGTCGGCTGCGTTCGTCGAGGACGTCGGCGACGTGGCGCAGCATGTCGAGAATGGTCTGTCGCCGAACTTCGGTGGGGTGCGCCGTGATCACCGGGCTCACGGCCAACGTGCCGATCACGTCGATGATGAGGCCGTCGTCCACGCCGAACGACCGAAGCCGTTCGAAGGTGGCTCCGAGGCTGCCGGGCTGAGGAGTCGAGCGTGCCGCGCGGTGGAAACGTCGACGACGTTCGAGGTGCACGTCTTCTGCGGTGTTGGCCAACAGCGACAGCCAATCGAACGCCCGGATCACGTCGAGTTGTTGCTCGATCGGCTGATCGCTGAGCGCGGAACGAATCGCGTCGACGGCGCTGACATCGTTGCGCCGCGCCGTCACCGCGGCGGATCGCACCGACTCGATGAGTTCGAATGTCGCCTGACCACATTGCTCGCGCACGATGTCACCGAGCAGGCGACCGAGCAGCCTGATGTCCGAGCTCAGTTCGTCGTCGCCGGCACGATTCGATGGTGCTTCGGTGGTGGGCGAGTCGGACACTCCGCCAGTCAATCAGGCGTCGGTCTGGTCGCGCCCGGGTGCGATCCGTCGTGAGGTGCGGCGGGCCGCTCGACGAGGTCTGCGAGCTGGAGCCGAGGTTCGCTCAGGCCGGCAGTCGGAGTTCGAACGTGGCGCCACCGTACCCGTTCTGCAGATCGCGGCCCTCGATCGTGACGACGTCGATCTCGTCGGGAACACGAACACCGTCGAGCGTGCGGGTGAAGGGTTGTTCGTTGGCGTGATCATGGGTGAGGAGCCGGAAGCCGAGTTCGGTTCCGTCGGGAGCCAGGATGCGCCAGCCGTCGGCATAGCGGTCGGCGCTGTCGTACGGCGACGAAACGGTCACGCTGAAGGTCCAGGTCTCACCGTTGCGTTGCGCGCTGGCGTCGACGACGTCTGGGTAGAGCTGCTCGTCGGCTCCACCGGGCGTCGAGTCCACCGACCCATCGGCCGTCGTGTCCGATTCGTTCCCCGATGTCACCTGCGATGAGTCGGGAGGCGACGTCACCCTCTGGTCGGTGGCGTCGCTGCCTGCGCAAGCCGCAGTACCGGCGACGACGACGCCAATACCGAGGATCCGGCCAAGGCGGGAAGTGCGCATTGACAGACCGTATCCGTCGGCCAGACTGACGGACATGCGCGTCGTGTTCGCCACAGCCGAACTTTCACCGATTGCGGCGGTCGGTGGCTTGGCTGCTGCCGCAGCCGGTCTCGCGGCCGAACTCCGTCGCGTCGGCGTCGATGTCGACGTCGTGATGCCCGACTACGGCGGAGTCGGGCTGGTCGATGAGACCACGACTGCGCTCGACGTGCCCGACTGGGTCGGGGCGGCCACGATCCGGACCGGAATCCACCCGGGTGTGGGTCGGTTGCGCATGATCGGCGTGCCGGGCATGGCACGTCCGCACCCGTACCTCCAGCCCGACGGATCGGGGTGGGCCGACAACAGCGACCGGTTCTTCCGGTTCGCACGAGCGGTCGCGTCGTTCGTCGAGGCCGATCCGCCCGACATCTTGCACCTGAACGATTGGCACACCGGCGCCACGCTCGCTGCGCTCGACTCGCCGCCACCGACGGTCATGTCGATCCACAACCTCGCCTACCAAGGTGTCGCCGGGCCCGAGTGGCTCGACCTCATCGGTCCGCGGGCGGGGCACTACGAGTGGTGGGGCGGCACGAACCCACTGTCTGGAGCGCTGGCGTTGGCCGATCGGATCGTGGCGGTGTCATCGAACTACGTGCACGAGATCGTCACGCCGGAAGGCGGATTCGGCCTCGATGGGCCGCTGCGCGAACGGGGCGATGCGTTGGTCGGCATCGTCAACGGCATCGACACCGAACTCTGGGACCCCGCGACGAACCCGCATCTCGTCGCGAACTTCGACGCGTCGACCCTCGATCGTCGTGAACTCAACCGCACGGCACTCCTCGATCGCCTCGGCCTGCCCGCCGACGACACCCCGCTGGCGACCATCGTCACGCGACTCACCCACCAAAAGGGCATCGACCTGATCGTCCCGCTCGTGCCGCTGCTCGAGCAGATCCCCATGCGACTCGGCATTCTGGGATCGGGCGATGCGGTGCTGTCGGCCGAGTTGCATCGCTTGGCAGCCGCCCACCCCGAGCACCTCGCCTTCGTCGAGGGATACGACGAAACGCTGTCGCACCAGATGTTCGCCGGAGCTGACGCGTTTCTCATGCCGAGCCGTTTCGAACCGTGCGGGCTCACGCAGATGCAGGCCATGCGGTACGGCGCCGTTCCGATCGTGACGGCCGTGGGTGGGCTCGTCGACACGGTGCCCGACGCCGACCGCGACTCCCGGGGCGGCGTCGGCTTCGTCGCCCAACAGGTCGAGCCGACAGATCTTCTGGCGGCCATGTTCCGTGCCGCGCGCCGCCTGAAGGACAAGCGACGAGCGACATCGCTCCGTAAACGGATGATGGCGATCGACTGGTCGTGGGCTGCGCCTGCCCAGACCTATCTCGCCCTGTATCGCGAGTTGCTGCACGAACAGGATTGATCGACAACGTTCATCACCCGAGCCTTTCGCGACCCCTCGCGACGCGGTACCTTGAGCGGTGATGGCTGCTGAACCGACCGTGCTCGTGATCGTCCTGGCCGGCGGCGAGGGGAAGCGATTGCAACCGCTCACCAACGACCGAGCCAAACCAGCGGTGCCCTTCGCCGGTACCTACCGGATGATCGACTTCGCGTTGTCGAACTTCGCCAACGCCGGCTACCGCAAGATCGTCGTCCTCACGCAGTACAAGAGCCACAGTCTCGACCGGCACATCAGCATGACGTGGCGTTTCTCGACCTTGCTCAGCGACTACGTCACGCCGGTGCCGGCGCAGATGCGGCGCGGCCCGTACTGGTTCCAGGGCTCGGCCGATGCGATCTATCAGAACCTCAATCTGATCAACGACGAGCAGCCCGACATCGTGTGCGTCTTCGGCGCCGACCACATCTATCGCATGGATCCGCGCCAGATGGTCGACGAGCACATGGCGAATCATGTTGGGGTCACCGTGGCTGCCATCCCGGTTCCCAAGCACGAGGCCGTCGATTTCGGTGTGATCGAGTCCGATGACGACGGCAAGATCATCGGCTTCCACGAGAAGTCGCCGAACCCCCCGACCATGCCCGGCAACGACGAGATGTGTCTCGCCAGCATGGGCAACTACGTGTTCGACCGTGAGACGTTGATCGACATCGTCACGCCACGCCAAGACGGCCAGATGAACGACCTCGGCGGCGACGTGATTCCCGCGCTGACCGCGAGCGGTCAGGCCCGGGTGTATGACTTCTCACGGAACGAGGTGCCGGGCCAGGACGAGCGCGAACGCGGGTACTGGCGCGATGTGGGAACCCTCGATGCGTTCTTCGACGCCAACATGGACCTCATCGCACCGGTCCCGGTGTTCAACCTCTACAACAACAAGTGGCCGGTGTTCACCGGCCGCCAGGCGCTTCCGCCGGCCAAGGTGTCACGGGGCCGAGGCGGCGAGCCGAGCTTCGTCGACGGGAGCCTGCTTTGTCAGGGTTCGATCGTTTCGGGTTCGCACGTCGAAACCTCCATCATCGGCCCCGGTTCGTTCATCGACCACGACGCGCACGTGAC
The DNA here is from genome assembly GCA_963820085.1 of Ilumatobacteraceae bacterium. Classification (GTDB taxonomy): domain Bacteria; phylum Actinomycetota; class Acidimicrobiia; order Acidimicrobiales; family Ilumatobacteraceae; genus Ilumatobacter_A. Next base: position 740,663 of record CAWFYU010000006.1, read on the forward strand.
CGAGTCGATCATCTTCCCGGGCGTCACGATCGGGCCCGGGGCTCGGCTGCACCGCTGCATCGTCGACAAGAACGTCTATGTCCCCGAGTTCGCGCGAATCGGCTTCGATGCCGAAAAGGATGCGCAGCAGTTCACGATCAGCGACAACGGCGTCGTCGTGATCGCCAAGGGTCAAGCCATCAACTGAGCGTCGGCCGTTGGGCCAGATCGACTACTTGCCCGCAAGGGCGGCGACGACCGGGGCGAACGCTTCGAGTTCGTCCGCGCCGACGATCACGTAGCTGAAGCCGTACTCCACGCGGCGCGCCGAGATGTCTTCGATCATCTTGTCGGTGCTCCCGATCAGCGCGAACGGCGAGTGCTCGATCATCGATTCCTCGACGCCGATCATCTGCGCCATGGCGGCGACCTGGCCGGCGCGGTCATCGGTGACGCTGACGAAGAACGTGCGGATATTCATCTCGATGTGGTCGAGGCGGCCGGCCTCCGCTGCGACGTCGGCGACGAGCGCCACCTTCTCGGCGATCACATCGCGCGGTCATGGTGGCGATCGCCTCCGGGCCGATGACGCCGGCGTGGAGCGAGCCGTTGACGCCGACGATGTCGGCGTGCTGCGCAGCGATCGTGAGCACGCGGGGGCCGCCACCGCCGATGATGACGGGCGGGTGCGGGCCCTGCACCGGCTTCGGCAAGCCGTTGTAGTTGCTGATCGTGTAGTGCTCGCCCTCGTGCGAGAACGGCCCGTCGCCCATCGCCGACTTGATGATGTGCAAGCCCTCGACGAAGCGGTCGATCCGCACCCCGGGTCGGTCGTACGCCATGCCGGTCTGCTCGTAGTCGCTGATCATCCACCCGGCACCGAGGCCGATTTCGATGCGACCCTCGCTGAGCACGTCCATCGTGGCCAGTTCCTTCGCCAACACGACCGGGTGCTTGTAGTCGTTGTCGAACACGAGTGCGCTGGCGCGCAACGTGGTCGTGGCGTCGAGAATCGCCTGCAACGCCGGAACGGGAGCGAACTGGTCGCCGAAGTGATCGGGCATCGTGGCGATGTCGTACCCGAGCGCTTCGATCTTCCTGGCCTGTTCGACCCAGGCCGAGCGGTCGGGCGAGACGGTGAGTTGCACGCCGAATCGGAAGGGCTTGACGGGAAATCTCGAGGGCACGGCGCCGACGGTAGCAAGCTGGCGTGACCATCGTCGAGTGACCGGCTCGCGTCGGCGACGCCAACTACTCTCGATTCCACTGTGCGCATCACCGGTTGGCTTCCCCGTCTGTTCGCGATCGTCGCCGCCGGAGCGTTGCTGATCACGGGTGTGGTCGTCGCCGTTGCGCCCCGGGTGTGGCACATTGCGAATGCGCACGAAGAGCTGCCGGTCGTGTTGCCGGCGTTCGAAGCGCTGGCTCAGCGCACGTACGTCTACGACGTCAATGGGCAAGAGATCGCCGTGTTCGAGCTCGAGAACTCGCAGCCGATCAACTATGCCGACCTTCCGTCACACGTGGTCCAAGCGTTCCTGGTCGTCGAAGACAAGGAGTTCTTCAATCACGACGGCGTCAACGTTCGCTCCCTGATCCGCGCCACCCTGTCGAACTTCGCGAGCGACGCACCGCAACAGGGCGCCTCGACGATCACGATGCAGGTCGTCAAGAACGACTTTCTCGCCGGGTTGGAGCGTGACGGTCGATACAAGCTGTTGCAGACCCACTACGCCCGGATGCTCGAAAAGGAGCTCTCGAAGGAAGAGATCCTCGAGCGGTACCTCAACACCGTGTTCTTTGGCAACAACGCGTACGGAATCCAAGCGGCGGCCGAGACGTACTTCGGTAAGACCGCTGCCGAGTTGACCTTCGTCGAGGCCGCGTTCCTCGCTGGCCTCGTCCGCTCGCCGTCGGGTTTCGATCCGATCAACGAACCCGAACGGAGCCGCGCCCGTTGGCTGCAGGTGCTCGATCGGCTCGTGTCCGAGGAATACATCACCGAGGTCGACTCCGAGACGCTCGCCGACACGTTCGCGCTGCCGTCGCGCGTGAAGACGATCCCGACGCGATCGAACCAGCGGACCTACTACACCGAGGCGCTGCGCGACTATCTACTCAACCGATCGACCATTCTGGGCGCGACCCCGGAAGAGCGGTACAACCAATTGTTCCGCGGTGGCCTACGGATCTACACCACGCTCGACAGCACGTTGCAGGAGCTCGCCGAGAACGCGCACGACCTGTTGCCGGACACGGGGGGCCGCTTCGAGAACGCGATCGTGTCGCTCGACTCGGCCACTGGGGCCATTCGGGTCATGGTGGGCGGGTCGGGCTTCATCCCGAACGAACGCGAGGTCAACATGGCGCTGTCGCCACGCCAGACCGGGTCGAGCATCAAGTTCCTCATCCTTGCCGCCGCGGTCCAGGCAGGGGCCCAGGCCGGCGACACCATCGACGGCGTCCGCGGCTGTCGGTTCGAGGTGCCCGGGAGCGAACCGCCGTTCTTCGAGATCAGGGGCGGCGTTGCAGGCAGCGTCACCAACCTTGCTCAGCAGACCTGGTCATCGGTCAACTGTGCTTTCGCCCGGCTGTCGCAGATCGTCGGCCTCAACCGCATGGTCGACACGGTCTATCGCGCCGCCAAGTCACCATATCTCTACGCCGGTCAGCCCGTCGAAGAGCGCGAGCCGATCACCCCGTTCGTGAGCTTCGCAACGGGGGCGAACGAACTGAGTCCCCTCGACATGGCGGCTGGCATCCAGACCCTCGCCAACGAAGGCGTCCACCGCGAGCCGTATTACGTCGACTCCATCACCGATGCCGAAGGGAATCCCACCTATACCCATGTCGACCCAGGGACCCAGGTCTTCGACCGCGATGCGGCGCTGGAAACGATCGACATCTTGAAGGGTGTGCTGCGCAGCGGTACGGCGCGTCGCCATCCGTTGGCAGATGGTCGCCCTGCGTTCGGCAAGACGGGGACCCAGCAGGACAACACCAACGCCTGGTTCGTCGGCGGAACGCGCCAACTCTCCACCGCAGTCTGGATCGGTGACCCCGACGCCTACACCCCGATGGTCAACATCCCCGAGTTCCGGGCCGAAGGGGTCAGCAACGTGCAGGGCGGGTTGTTCCCGGCCCAGATCTGGAAGGCGTTCATGGACCCGGCGCACACGTTCCTGCCTGCCCTCGACTGGGAGGCGCCGGCCCCGCCGAGTCGTCCGAACGCTCGCCTGGTGCTCCCCGGCAACGAGTGTGCCGCGCGGGTGGTCGGGTTCGAACCGGGCGTGCCGGTCGAAGTCGACCCTGCGGCGCCACCGGTGAGTGTGGCCCCAGGGGCCGAGCCCGCGCCGGTCGAGACCACCCCCGGGCGCCCGATCGTCGAGACCGTCGACATCGGGACGACGATTGCGCCCGACAATCTCGATCCCAACGCACCATTGCCCACGGTCGACATCAACCTCGTCGTCAGCGCCTGCCGGTGACGCCGCAGCTGGCACACTGTCAGCAATGACCGATCCCGACGACTCCGCTCCCGAACAGCCCGTCGACGCCTCCGAAGCAACCGACGAGTCGTCGATGGGGCGGCGATTGCTCGCTCTGCAAGCGGTCGACACGCAGGCCGATCAGCTCCGGGTGAAGCGGGAGCGCCTCGCCGAGCGCACCGAACTGGACACCCGATCAGAGCAGTTGAAGACGTGGGAACGCAGGCGCAACCAGATCGCCAAGCGACTTGACGAGCTCACGGCCGCCATTGAAGACGCCGAGTCACGCGGTGCAACCCTCGGCGCCCATCGGGCGCGGCTCGAAGCACAGTTGAAGACCGTGATCGCGCCACGCGAAGCCGAAGCCCTGATGCACGAAATCGACACGGTCAACGCGCAGCGCGACGAGCTCGATGATGCCGAGTTGGCAGCACTCGAGGAACAGGCGGCGCTCGACGACGAACGCACGGCCCATCTCGGGAGCGAACCGGACCTGCGTGCGGCGCTCGGCGAGGCCGACGCGGCGTTGGCTCGGGTGTGCGCCGAGATCGACGCGGAACTCGAAGAGCTCGCCGAGCGACGAACCGAAGCGATTGCCGCGCTTGACCCCGGCGTCGCCAGTCGTTATGCGTCTGTCAGGTCAGCACTCGGCGTTGCCGTGGCGCAGCTCAAGGGGCACCGCTGCGAGGGGTGCCACGTCGATCTGTCGGCGGCCGAGGTCGACACCGCCAAAGACGATGCCGCTCTCGCCGGCTACGCCGATTGCCCGCAGTGTGGGCGACTCATCGTCATCTGAATCTCGGCACCATTCGACGGTCGGCAACATGTTCTTCTGGTTCATCGGCACGGCAATTCTCGCCGTCGGCTTCGTCTTTCGTGATCCCCGGTTCGACTATCGATTGTTGGTCGTCGGGTCGGTGCTGCCGTTGGTCGACGGAGCATTCGGGGGGCGCGTGCGCTGCACAGCATCACCGTGAGTATCGGCTTGCTGGCGATCCTGATGGTGGCGACGGCTGGGCGCAAGCCCATTCGCAAGATGTTGCTCGGTATCCCGATCGGCATGTTTCTCCACCTGGTGTTCGACGGTGCCTGGAACAACACCGAGGTGTTCTGGTGGCCGTTCACCGGTGTCGATTTCGGCGACGATGCGTTTCCGGTGACCGACCGCGGCGTCATCAGTGTCGGTCTCGAAGCGATCGGTATCGGTCTGTGCGTCTGGCTCTGGCGGGTGAACCGGCTCGGCGACGCGGCACGGCGACGGTCGTTCCGGCAGACGGGCCTGCTCATCGCAGCACCGCCACGGTGACGCTGTGCCACACTCATGACGTGTTGATTCTCGTGCGTCACGGACGGACCGCAGCCAATGAGGCGGGTCGATTGCAGGGTCGGCTCGATCAGGATCTCGATGCACTCGGTCAGCGGCAGGCAGCCGCGGTTACTGCCATGGTGCGGGCCATGGGGCCGGTCGCGGCCGTGGTGGCCAGTCCGCTCAAACGTGCCCAGCAGACTGCTGCCCATTTCGGTCTGCCGATCGAAACCGACGATCGGTTTCTCGAGCTGTCGTACGGCGTGTACGAAGGCGTGAAGCACGCCGACGTACCGTCGGAGGTGTGGGACAACTGGCGGCGTGACTTCGCGTACGTGCCCGAAGGCGGCGAGTCACTGGCTGCGCTCGACGAGCGGGTTCGCGCGGCATGTGCCGATCTGGCCGAGCGCGCTGCCGAGTCGAACGTCGTCGTGGTCAGTCACGTGTCGCCGATGAAGTCGGCTGTGGCGTGGGCCCTCGGGGTCGACATCGGCATTTCGTGGACCTGCCATCTCGATCACGCCTCGGTGTGTCGCATTGCGTTCCGCAACGGCCATCCGATCCTCACCACCTTCAACGAAACCGCCACCGTCGACTGAGGGCGGCTCGCATCCGTGCCGCACGTGCAGTGGCGAGGTGGTCTGTAAGCGGGATTCTGTGACCTGCCGAAGCGGGCCGGTGACCATCCATCTGATGCGACCTACCCGAGGGTGCTGGAGTCCAGCGAACGGGCCGTTCATGTCCTCTGCTCGGTCTTGCTCCGGGTGGGGTTTACCAAGCCAGCCACGTCACCGTGACTGCTGGTGCGCTCTTACCGCACCGTTTCAGCCTTGCCTGTGGCCAGCACGCTGGCCCATCGGCGGTCTCTCTCTGTTGCACGTCCGTCAGGTCGCCCCGACCTGGCTCTCGCCAGCACCCAGCCCTGTGGAGTCCCGACTTTCCTCGACGACATCACCCGAAGGTCGTGTCGCCGCGGTCACCCGACCACCTCACCACTGCACCGGCGAGGCTAGTCGCCGCCGCGGGTCAGGCCTCGTCGAGCTCTTCGTAGATGAAGGAGTTCGCGGCGGGAGTGGCCAGCAGGTACGACGTGCGTCCACCGTTCTCGTCGGCCTCGCCGACGAGCAGTTCCTGCTGGGCGACCGAACCGAAGGTCGATTCGATGGCGAAGCGGGGGATGACGCCGTTGGTCCGCACGAGTTCCTCGCCCACGAGCAGCGGGCTGACGCGGCGCGCCGTCCCGAACGCCTGGAGCACCAGCGATGCGGCGTGCCGAGCTTCCCCGGCGGAAGCCTGCGCGACGGCGCGGCGCTGTTCGCTTTCGGAGAGCAGCGAGGTCAGCGTCTGATGCGTCGAGGAAGCCATGTTCTCGAGGGTGATCGCGAAGTTGACCACATCGCGCGCCGGGTCGTCGCTGGCGGTGATGGTGGCCAGGATCGGCTCGATGGCCCGTTCCATGAACCACGGGTTCGTCGTGGTCCACGCTGTTCCGCCGGCGGCCTCGGTGAGCTCGCCCATCGTGGCGGCTGTCGCTTCGTGATTCGCGACGATGCGGTCGACGAGTGTGGCCATGCCGCCGTCGAACACATCGAGGCCCTGGGCGACGCCGTACACGTGGATCGCCGTGTTCTCGAGCGACGAAGCCGTTCGGAGCAGGACGGCATCGTTGACGGCGTACTCGGGTGCTGACGTGACTTTCGGAGCATTGCCGACTCGGCCCGGCGCGACGTCACCGGTGCGATTGCTGCCACATGCTGCGACGAGCGCGGCCAGTGACACCGTGACACCGCCGAGCTTGATCGCTTGGCGCCGGCCGATGCGGGCGGTCAGGTCGCCACGAGGGGGGATGGCGCTGGTCGGGCGGGGGTCAGGGAAGCTCATGCGGCACCGCCGGAGAGGTCGAGCGCCTGCGGCTGTGTTGCCGAGCATCTCGTCGAGGTTGGAGGCAAAGCCGGCCAGGCTGGTGAGAACGACAGCGTGGCGGGACTCGACCGTGATGATGGACGCCGTCAAATCGATGGCTTGGGTGCTTTCATAGCTCGCCAGCAACTCGGTGTGCGTTGCGACGGCGGTGTTCTCGAGCGTTCGGGCAGCAGCCCCGAATGCTTGCGGGTCGCTCGTGGCAAAGGACTCGCCGAGCGGGCCGGTGTCAGCAGCGGCAGTGTCGGACGATGAGACACCGATCGCGCCGGCGATGCTGTCGGCGTAGGCACTGTGCTGCGATGCCATGATGCCTGCGATTCCGGCGTACTCGTCGGGCAACTCGCCCGCGGCAACCTCGTAGAGCGCGACGGCAGCGAGTTCGAGGCTGAGTGCGGCGCTCAGACCTGCACGGTCGCCGTCGGTCGGACGATCGGGTGCAGCAGCGGAGACCGGGCGGCCACCGAGAACTGCTGCGGTGGCGCCGACGAAGCCGGCCACGCCGACGGCGCCGATCAGGCTGCGCCGCGTCGAGGCGTGCTCAGCGGGTTCGAAGTCCACGAGGGATTGTCCTTTCGAGTTCATACGCACGACAGCCTTCACGTTGCGAAGGCACATGACCAATTCGATCGGTCATCCTAGGGCGAACCTCGGGCGCATCCGGTGATCGATCAGAAGTCGAGCGCCGACAGTTCGGGGTACCAACTCCGCGCCCGGGACAGTGCGTCATGCCAGGTCAGACGGCGTGCTCGGCGATCGACCAGCGGGTTGGGTTCGACGACATGTGCCGGACTCCACAGCGCTTCGATGTCGGAGAGCGTGCCCCACGTGCCGATACCGATGCCGGCGAGGAATGCCGCACCGATGGTCGTCGACTCGACGACCGGTGCGACCTCGACGCTGCGGCCCGTTGCATCGGCCAGTGCCTGCACGAACGTCGGGTTGCGGCTCATGCCTCCATCGATGCGGATCGAGCCGATGTCGATGCCCGTGTCGGCCACGGCCGCCTCGATGAGATCGGCGCCGCGATGGGCCACCCCTTCGAGTACGGCGCGCACGACATGGGCCCGCTCGGTGCCCCGGGTGAGGCCGAGCAGCGTGCCCCGCGCGCCGTAGTCCCACGTCGGCGTTCCGAGCCCGAGGAGCGCCGGGACGTAGACCACGCCGCCGGCATCAGCGCATGCTGCGGCGACGTCGTGGCTGTGGGCGGCGGTGTCGATCAGCCCGAGGTCGTCGCGGAGCCATTCGACGTTGGTGCCGGCCGACAGCATGATGCCCTCGACGCCCCAACCGAGGCGGCCATCGATCGACCAGAGCGGCAGGGGATAGGTGCCGTTGGCGTGGCGCATCGCTGCGTCGGGTGCTGCGCCGTCGGTGCAGACGTCGAGCATGCCGCCGGTGCCGAAGGTGATCTTGGCGCGGCCCGGTCGGACGCAGCCCTGCCCGATCAACGAGGCCTGCTGATCGCCGATCAAGGCGGCGATGGGCGGTGCACCCGGCAGCGCCGTCGCCCGACCGACCACACCGGCTGAATCGACGACCGTCGGCAGGATCGACGTGGGAATGTCGAAGGCATCGAGGATGTCGGTGCGCCAGGTCCGACCGTCGATGGTGCGCAACCCCGACGTGGTCGCCGACGAGTTGGTCTGGTCGCTCACATGCAGCTCGCCGCGACTCAGGGTCCACGCGATCCAGCTGTCGACCGTGCCGGCGCAGAGGTCGCGGTCATGTGCGCCGACCGTGTTGGCGAGGAGCCACTGCAGCTTGGTGACGCTCTGGTTCGGCGCCAGCGCCCAGCCGTGTTCGGCCTTGGCCATGATGCACTCCATCACGGTGCGGAGATCCTGCCAGCCGAGCCCCGGGCCGACGGGCTCACCGGTCGAACGGTCCCACACGACGACGCTGGCCCGCTGGTTGGTCACGCCGACGGCATCGATGGTGCGCCCCGCGGTCGCCATGGCCGCAGTGGCCGCGTCCAGCAGCTTCGCCGCGAGGTCGACGGCGTCGAACTCGACGAGGCCGGGAGCGGGCGACGATGGCGGGCACGCCCGATACTCGAAGGCGATGATCGACAGGGTCTCGTCGACCACCGACGCGCGCAGGCCGGTCGTTCCCACGTCGACGACGAGGAACGCCGTCACGGGCGCCCCCGCATGCTCGACGGTTCGAAACCCCGCTGCTGGAGGCGACTGCCGAGGACACCACCGAACATCCCGGCGAGGATGACCAGACCCAGGGTGAAGAACATGGCGAACCAGTTCACCGTGTCGGCCCTGGCGAGCCTGATCACGATGAACACCGTCTGCACGACCAGATACGTGCCCGCCGCGCTGACGACCCCGTGGCTCATCGGGGTGCCGCTGCGCTGGACCCACGCAGCGCATCCGCCGCCGAGGACGAAACCGAGGATCGCTCCGAAGAAGAAGAGGGCGTTGAGCGCCCCGTTGTCGGAGTCGACGACTGCGGCGAGCACGGTGAGGGGCACCGCGAACACCACCGCAACCATCGCGCCAGATCGCAGGGCGGGGAGGTCCCACCGGGGGACAGGGTGCGATGCGGTCTGGGTCATGGAAAGGGAGTCTCGCCGAACGGTGAGGTGAAACCGAGCTTGCCGGGGTTGAGGATCCCGTTCGGATCGAACGCGTCCTTGACCCGTTGCAGAACGGTGAGTGCCTCGCCGAGCGCCTCGGCCATGAAGCGATGGCGATTGACGCCGACGCCATGATGATGCGACAGGTTGCCGCCTGCGGCGATCACCGCGCGCGTGCCTGCGTCCCACAGCGCCACATACGTCGCTTCGATCTCAGCGGCGGGGGGAGTGGCCGCAAACGTGAAGTAGAGACAGGCCCCGTCGCGGTAGCTGTGCGAGAGGTGGCAGGTCGCGGCGCGGGTATGGGGCACGTCGAGCAACGCCGTGCGGGCGGCGTCGAAGATGCCGTTGAGCTTCGACCAGGGCGCGGCGATCTCCATCGTGTCGACGACGAATCCTTTGCGCGTCAGATCCTGCAGCGCCGACGTGTCGTTGCGATGATGCATCCACGCCTCGACCAACTCGACGTCGGCGCCGACACCGCCGGATGCGGCGCACGCCTCGGCCACGATGTCCATCGTTGCGTCGACCAGCCGGGCGTCGCCCTCGTCGAGCACCAGCAGCACGCAGTTCGACCCGTCGCCGCCGCGCCCGCGCGCCGACTCAGGACCGTCGTACAACCGCAGGACCGCAGGCGTGGCCCCGGCGCGCAATGTCGCCCGACAGGCTTCGACGCCATCTTCGAACGTGGGAAAGAGGTAGGCGGCGCGTTGCTCCGCAGCCGGGAGGGGGTGGGTCTTGAGCCAGATGTTGGTGATGATGCCGAGTGTCCCTTCCGACGCCGACGAGCAACCCGGTGAGGTCAGGACCTGTCGCCGCGGCCGGGGCGCCCCCGGTTCGGATGACGGTGCCGTCGGCCAGAACGACTTCGAGGCCGACCACCATGTCTTCGATCTTGCCGTACCGGGTCGAGAACTGCCCTGCTCCGCGCGAGGCCACCCAACCGCCGACCGTTGCGAGGTCGAAGCTCTGCGGGAAGTGGCCGACCGAGAGTCCGTGAACGGAGTTGAGGACCTCTTCGAGTTCTGGCCCCGACGTTCCGGGCAACACCTCGACGATCCCCGATTCGGTATCGACCGACACGACGCCGGTCATCGCAGTCATGTCGAGCACGACGCCACCGAAGAGAGGCACCGCGGCGCCACACACGCCGCTGCGGCCCCCAGCAGCGGTGACCGGCACGCGCCCGATGTTGCATGCCCGCAGCACCGCGACGACCTGGGCGGTGGTCGTCGGCCGGGCGACGAGGTCGGCGAGCTGCGGAACGCGACCCTGCAACGACCAGTGCAGGGCGAGTGGCCACCAATCGCGACTCGATTCGGCGATGGTCGCCTCGTCCTCGATGACTTCGCAGATCTCGTCGAGGACGTCGAGCAGTTCCTCGGGGACGGCGATCTGGTCGCTGGCGAACTGCGCTGCGACCAGATCGCCGTCGGCCGGCGTGAGCTCAATCGGTGGTGTGGGACGCCATGTGGTCACGGGCGGCTGCCTCCTCCGCGGCACAGATGCGGCGGTACTCGTCGAGTTGTCGTGCGGTTTCAAGGGCGTCCCACTGCAACTCGGTGGCCATCAGCGCGGCGACTCGGGGAGCGGCGTCGAGAGCAGCCGCTCGGTCGAAGATGTGCAGACGGGTACGCCGCTCGAGGACGTCGGAGAGCGTTGCGGCCATCTCGTGACGGACGGCGTACACCACTTCGGCCAACAGGTAGGGGTGGCCTGGTGCGACTGGTTCGCCGAGCGATGGTTCGAACGCGATCAGCGCCTTGACCTCGGCGGCAAGGGATCCGTAGCGGTGGGCCAGATGGCCGTTGCGCCCGCCGGGAGCTGAGCTTCGATACCCGCGCGCGCCGAGGAGCTTCATCCGTCGAGTCGACCGGGATCGACCGACGCGACCGCGTCGGCCCAGTCGGCGCGCTGGCAACGTCGACGGTGTCTTCGGCCATCTTCCGGTAGGTGGTCAGCTTGCCGCCACAGACGCGGACCACCCCGTTGGCGGAGACTGCAACGTGATGCTGCCGGGACAGGTCGGCCGTCTTGCCCGAGGGCGCCGTACTTGCTGCCGTACTTGCTGATGTCGGGCCGGATGATTCGGCCGCGCCGCTCGGTGCCGTGGCCAGGGGACGCAGGCCCGACCACACACCGGTCACGTCGTCGAGCGTGATCGTGCCGACCCGCGCGGTGTCGAGCGCCTGATTGAGTGCCTCGAGGCAGTAGTCGACATCGGCCGCAGTGACGTGATGGTCGTCGAGCCCCGCATCGTGATCGGTGTCGGTGGTTCCGACGTAGCAGTGGGCGAAACTTCCGTCTGGTCGCGGCCCCCAGGGGACGAGGAACAGGCTGCGCTTGTCGCGCTTGACCGGAATGATGACTGCCAGATCGTTGCGCACCTTGTCCCAGGGGATCGTGAGGTGAACACCCTTGGCCGGCCTGATCGAGTCGGGATGCTCGCCCTCGTCGAGCGCTCGCACGCTGTCGACCCACACGCCGGTGGCATTCACCACCACGTGCGCCGGCACCCGCATCCGCTCGCCGTCGGCCTCGACGATCGCGCCGTCGGCCTGGCCCTGGTCGTCGTGCGTGATGTCGACGACGCCGCAGCGGTTGACGATGACCGCGCCGCGTTCGGCTGCGGTGCGGGCAATGGTCACCACCAAGCGGGCGTCGTCCGCGCTCGCGTCGTAGTAGAGATACCCCGCACTCAACGCGTCGAGATGGGTCGTGGGAAAGTGCGCGGCAGCTTCGACGGCATCGACCCGCCGATGAAATTTGCCGATGCGCCAGCCGCCGGTGATGTCGTACATCCACATCGCCGAACCCAACGCTCGGGCGATCTTCTTCGACACCACGCTGTCCTTGGTCATGATCGGGATCATGAACGGCAACACGTCGACGAGGTGCGGGGCGTTCTGCATGAGGCGGCGCCGTTCCCGTAGCGCTTCGTACACCAATCGCACGTCACCGTTCTGGAGATAGCGCAGGCCGCCGTGCACCATCTTCGAACTCTTCGAGGAGGTGCCCGATGCGAAGTCGTCGCGTTCCACCAGCGCTGACGCGCAGGCCGCGCGCCGCGGCATCGAGAGCGATCCCGACGCCGGTGATTCCGCCGCCGATGACGAGCACGTCGAACGGCTCCGCGAGTTCACCGGCTCGGCGCAGTTCAGCAAGCATGTGGGTCCGCGAGAAGTGCCGCGCCGTCATGTCCCCACCGTAGATCGCAAGCCACATGCCGCTTGCGTCGCGTTCCGGTTGTGTTCCCCACCGCCGGTCCGTAGCTTGCCCGCCACCACTCATGACCATCACGTATGACCCTCAGCATGTGCTGTACTTCGACGAGGCCGACGTTCGTGACGAACTGACGCGGGTCTTCGACGTGTGCCAGGGGTGTCGGCGCTGTGTCGAGCTGTGCTCATCGTTCCCGACGCTGTTCGAGATGATCGAGCGACGCGCGGGCGGGAGCGGCACGGGGACGAGTGACGCAGGCTTGCTGACGCCGGCCGAACAGGATCTGGTCGTCGACCAGTGCTTTCAGTGCAAGGTCTGTGCTGTCGGTTGTCCGTACACACCCGAGCGTCATGAGGCGCGCCTCGACTTCCCGCGGCTGATGCTGCGGGCCACGGCGATGCAGCACGAGCACGGCATCAGTGCGGTTCGCTCCAGGGCAACCGCGCAGGTCGTCGGCCGCGTCGATCTCGTGGGCAAGCTGGCGACGTCGACGTTTCCACTCGGCGGATCGCTGGTGAACAAGGTGGTGACGGCCGAACCCCACTCGTTCGTTCGCCGTATCGCCGCGCTGGTCACCGGCATCTCGGCTGAGCGCCTGCTCGTTCCCTTCGCCGCCGAGCGGTTCACGACGTGGTTCAAGCAGCGGCCGAAGGTGCGCCTCGTCAGCCGGCAGGGCCGCGTCACGGTCTTTCCCACCTGCGTCGTCGACTACCAGCGCACCGACATCGGCAAGGACCTCGTCAAGGTGTTCGAACGTAACGGCATCGAGTGTGCGAGCACGTCGGCCGGATGCTGCGGTGCCCCGTGGCTACATGCCGGTGATGTCGAGCAGTTCCGCAAGGTTGCTGAACGCAACGTGACGGCGTTGGCGAAGGAGGTACGTGCCGGCACGGATGTGGTGGTTCCGCAGCCGGCATGTAGCTACGTGTTGAAGTTCGACTATCCCGCCTACGTCACCGATCCTGCGTTGTGGGTCGATGCCGAACTGGTCGCCGAGCACACGTTCGACTCGGCCGAGTATCTGATGAACATCCACCGGGCCGATCAGACGGTGCTCGACATCGACTTCGATGGTCCGACGGTCAAACGGATCACCTATCACGCGCCGGCCCAGCTCAGGCTCCAGAACCTCGGGTTCCCGAGTCGCGATCTGATGCAACTGACGGGTGCCCGGGTGACGACGATTTTGCAGGGCGCCGGAGTCGAAGGGCAGTGGGGCGTACGTTCCGCCAACGACGAAGGCGCACGGTTGGCGGCCGAGAAGCTCGGCGAGCGAATTCGCAAGGCTGGCGGCGACCTCGTCGCCGGCGATTGCCTGCCCGCTCACCCGGTGATCGCAGCGCAGGTCGGCAATGTTCCCGTGCATCCGCTGCAAGTCGTCGCGCGGGCCTACGGCATCAGCCCCGAGCAGTGAGTTCGGCGCCGCCTCAACGGATGTGCGCGCGGTCGGTGACCGGTCCGGCACCCCATGATGATTTCTGGCGCGACGTGTCATCGGTCACCTAGATTTGGCGGCAACGGATCGAGCGGACCGGAATGGGTCCGCACAGCATCGACCTTGGGGGTCGCACATGTCGGCGCAACGACACACAGCAACGCACGAAGAACCGAAGTGGTGGGATCTCGGGGCCTGCCGAGGACTCGATTCGGCGATGTTCTACCCCGATGACGAAGCCAGCGCGACATCGGCCAAGGACGTGTGCGCGACCTGCTCGGTGCAGACCGCGTGTCTCGAGCACGCGTTGAACATCCGGGAAAAGGCAGGCGTGTGGGGCGGCGCGACCGAACGTGATCGGCGCCGAATCATTCGCCAGCGCCGAAAGACCGGCTGAGCCGACGCTGCCGAGCCCTACGATTTCCTGCCTATGGCAACGCTTGCAGAACTCGGTGGTTGGCCCGCGCTCATCGGAGAGTTGATCGCCGGGAGGAATCTCGCAGGTGAACATGCCGCTGCGGCGATGACCGAAATCCTGTCCGGCGAGGCCACCGCGGCGCAGATCGCCGGCTTCGTCATTGCCTTGCGGTCCAAGGGCGAGTCGGCCGACGAACTGGCAGGAATGCTGGGCGCGGCAATGGTCGCAGCAGCAATCGTGCCGCTGACCGATGCCGAGCGTGATGTCTGCGTCGACGTGGTCGGCACCGGCGGCGACGGATCGCAGTCGATCAATGTGTCGACCATGGCCGCCATCGTCACCGCGGCCGCCGGGGCCCCGGTGTGCAAACACGGCAATCGTTCGGCCTCGTCGAAGGCGGGTACTGCCGACGTGCTCGAACTCCTCGGCGTGGTGATCGAACAGACGCCCGACGGTGTTGCCCGCTGCGTGCGCGAGGCCGGCATCGGCTTCTGCTTCGCTCCGGCGTTTCATCCGGCATTCCGGTTCGCCGGCCCGCCACGTCGGGAAATGGGCGTATCGACCGTTTTCAATCTCCTCGGCCCGATGGCCAACCCCGGTCGCGTCAGGCGCCAACTGATCGGCGTGGCCGACCCCGCGTTCGCTCGCCCGATGGTCGAGGCGTTGGCCGCGCAAGGACTCACCGCGGCCTGGGTCGTCCACGGCGACGGGCTCGACGAGTTGACCACCACGGGCCCGTCGACCGTCTTGGCCCTCGCTGCCGGCGAGGTCATCGAGTTCACCGTCGATCCGCAAGAACTTGGCCTGGCCCCCGCCACGGCTGCCGATCTGCGCGGCGGCGGCCCCGAGGCGAACGCCGACACTGTCCGCCGCGTGCTTGCCGGCGCAGCGGGGCCGCATCGGGACATCGTGCTGCTCAACACCGGCGCGGCGCTCGTCGTGGCGGGCAAGGTCGACTCGATTGCCGATGGCATCGACCTCGCCGCCGCGGCCATCGACGACGGTCGGGCGGCGGCGACGCTCGCCAGCTTCGCCGAGGTCTCCCGCGCGGCATCGAGTCCGGCGTGACCATCGAGAGCACCGGCAGCGCCGACAGTTGGTTCATTCGTACTCCGGCATCGTCGGCCAACCTCGGCGCCGGCTTCGACGTGCTCGGGATGGCTCTCGATCTGTACGCGGACTGCGGTCTGGGTGTCGCCCCGGATGGTGCCCGGCAACTCGACGAGCATCACCCCGGGCGGATTGCCTTCGACGCGTTGGGCGGGTCGGGGCCGATGTGGATGCGCTGCAACATCCCCATGGCGCGTGGCCTCGGCTTCAGCGGGGCGGTACGGGTCGGCGCCGCGGCGCTCGCCGTGAGCCAGCGCAGTGTCGGCGGCGACGCCGCGATCGGGCAGGCGGCTGCCGAGATCCTCGCCCTCGGCGCCCATCTCGAAGGGCACGGCGACAACGTTGCGGCGTCCCTGCGCGGTGGAGTCACCGCGTATGTGGAGGGGGAGTGCGTCAGTGTTCCGGTCGGCCCGACCCTGGGTGCGGCGACATTCGTCGCCTGGATTCCGGACGTGACCACGTCGACCGACACCTCGCGTCGGGCACTCGGGTCATCGGTCGATCGGGCCGACGCCGTTCACAACATCGGTCGGACGATCCAGTTCGTCATGGCGTTCGTCAACGACGATCCGACACTGCTGGCAGCGGGCGCCTCCGATCGGCTCCATCAAACGGCTCGGCTGCCCGGCATTCCCGGGGCGGCCGAGGCCCTCGAAGCAGGGGTTGCAGCAGGAGCGTGGGCGGGGTGGTTGTCGGGCAGTGGTCCGACAGTCGCCTTGATGTGCGCCGCGATCGACGCGCCAACGGTCGCTGCGGCACTTCCGACCGGGGGACACACGAAGCTGCTGCGCATCGACACTCGCGGGTGTCGCGTCGAGCGTTGACGTCAGCCGACGACACCGTCGATCGACTCGCGGATCAGATCGGCGTGCCCGCAATGCCGGGCGTACTCCTCGATCATGTGGACGAGGATCCAGCGCAGGTTCCAGTGTTCGCCATGGATGTTGGTGCGCGCCGAGAGGTCATCGAGCGAGGTTGCCGAGGCCACCACGTGCCGACTCCGGGCACAGGAGGAGAGGTACCAGGTCGCCAGTTGGTCGGGCGTATCGTCGGCCGCCGAATCGAAGTCCCAATCGGGTTCGTCCTCGGGGGCCGATCGGCCCGGCTCGGGTTCGTCGCGGCCGGCGAAACGGTACTCGAACCACCAGTCTTCGACGGTCGCCATGTGCTTGATCAGCCCACCCAGCGTCAGCGTCGACGCGCCAGTCGTGGTGTTGAGTTGAGCTGGCGTCAGGTCTGCCGCCCGGCCGAGTAACTCGTCCCGGTAGTACTCGAGGAACTGGGTCAACATCTCCGGTTCATCGGCGGCGAGCGCGAGTGGGGGACGAGGGGGAGGCGCAGGAATCATCGGTCATGTCTCCGAGGGCGGTCGGCGTGGGTCGGACAGCCGACACTACGACGCGCGGCGTTCGGTCGGCCGGCTGAGTTACCGATGGTTCGCCAACGAGGTGCCTCACCTGGTCGGAGGCGGCCACCGGGAAGTCCCAATCGCCGCTACACGTTGCCGTTGCCGTCAGCGCATGCTTCTCGAAGAACTTCGCGAGCACGAGGGCTTCGTCGATCATTTCGCGGCCCAGGGGTGTTCCGCGCGGAACAGCGGAGGGGGGCGCGACGGGGAGCGTTCGGGTGACGGTGCCAGCCTGGGTGACGTCGACCAGGCGGGCGTGTTCGACGATCCAGGTGGTGGCGCCGATCGTGACCCGGGCGCAGTCCGCCGTCCGCAGGGTTTCGACGAGTCGGTGCCGTTTGACCGCGCCGAGGAGGGCTTGCATCCGATCGCGCAGGGTTGCGGCCTCTTCGAATCGATGCTGGCCGGCGAGGATCCGCATCTTGTCGTGGAGTCGGTCGACGACGATGGCAGGGTCGCCGGTCAACGCGCGCCGCGCGACCTCGACGGCGCGTCCGTACTCGGCGGTGTCGGCCGTGCCCGAGCACGGGCAATGGGCCACGCCGAGTTGGGCGGCGGTGCAGGCGGGTGCGTCGTCGGCGGGGACGAAGTTGCGGCCGAGGCGCGCAGTACAGCGGCGCAGCGGCACGGCGGTGTGGATGGCGTCGATCACCATGTGCGCCATCGTCCGCGACGGGAGTGGCCCGAGATGGATGCCCGACTTGCTCGGGTTCTTCACGATCGACAGGCGGGGCCAGGGTTGCTCGATGTCGAGCTTCACGTAGCAGTACGCGTCGGCGCGGGTGCCCTGGCGATTGAAGCGCGGCAGCATGCTCGCGATGAGGCGCTGCTCGATGACCTCGGCAGTGATGGGATCTGGCAGGGCCATGTGGCGAACGGTTTGGGTGGCGCGCAGCATCGGGCCGATCTTGCGCCGGTCGTCGCTGCCGAAGTAGCTGCGCACCCGCTGGCGCAGGTTGGTGGCCTTGCCGACGTACAACACCTCGCCCTGGTGGCCGCAGAACATGTAGACGCCGGGCGAGCGGGGGAGGTCGGCGGTCATCTTGAGCTTCGCGGCCTGCGGGTGGCCGGCGAGCTTCGCGAGGGCGATCAGATCGTCGAGTCCGAGCACGCCCATGCCTGAGGCCCGCTCGATCAGGAAGTGCAAGAGATCAGTCGTGGCCCAGGCGTCGTCGAGGGCACGGTGACTGGGCCGGTGGGCGAGCCGCAGACGGTCGGCGAGCGTGCCCAGCTTGCAGTTCGGAACCTCGTCGCGGACCAATCGCCGGGCGAGTGCCACGGTGTCGATGATGGTGCCTTCGAGTCGAGGCCGTTCGGCTCGTTCGAGCGCAGCGCGAATGAAGGCGACGTCGAAACCGACGTTGTGGCCAACGATGACTGCATCGCCCAGGAACTCGAGCAGCGCCGGTAGGACGGTTTCGATGCGCGGGGCCGTTGCGACGATCGCGTCGCTGAGCCCGGTGAGGATCGTGATCTGGGGTGGAATCGCGCGCCCGGGGTTGACCAGCGTCTGGAGGGTGCCGAGCACCTCGCCGCCGCGGACCTTCACGACGCCGATCTCGGTGATGAGGTCGTCGGTCCGGTTCCCGCCCGTCGTTTCGAGGTCGATGACGCAAAACGTGACGTCGCTCAGCGGTTGTCCGAGGTCGTCGAAGGACCGCTGCTGCATGCGTGTGACGCCCCCAACTGGCATCCGAGCACTCAAACACGAACAGGTGTCCGTTGTCAAGCGGGCGCACCATCAGAGTGTTCGTTCTGGGTTCGACTCGAACCAAGCTCAACCGTACCCGTGCTGATCGGGCCGGTCGGGTAGCGTCGATCCATGGAACCCTTCGCCGAAGGAACGGACGATACGGACGGTACGGACGGTACGGACGGTACGGAAACGAGCGAGCGGGCAGTTGTCGAGCACAAACACCTGCGTAGTGCGCTCGAATTCGCCGTCCTCATGGCGTCCGAGGGGCAGAAGCGCAAGCCGGCGATTCCGTTCCCGAAAGAACTCAAACCGTTCTTCAACAAGCCCCGTCTCCCGGGTACCGCGCTTGGTCGGCTGCGCCGGATCATCGAGCAGGATGTGACGTTTCGTGCTCGGTTGTCGACCGGAGCGGTCCCCGAACTCGTCGACGACATCGGCCGGCTGTGGTTGGCCAACACGGCTGGCTGGGAGGACGCGGCGGTCGAATTGGCGGCCGGGATCGATGACGCAGCGGTCGCCGGCGACCTGCAGGCGCAGTTGCGACGGGCCGACCGCAGGCGCGATGCCGCCGAGTTGGCCGCCGTGCGAACGCGCGCCGAACTCCTCCATCGCACCGAGTTCGTTGCGTTGCAGGCCGCCGAGATCGATGAACTCCGCGCCGAGGTCGCCAAGGCCGCTGACGTGCTCGCCGAAGTCACGACCGAGTTGACCGATGTCCGCATGGAGATCAGGCACGCCCGAGACCGTGAGGCAGCCGCAGTTGCCAAGGCACGGGCAGCTGCTGAACAGTTGGCCGATCTGCGCCGCCAACTCGACGTCAAGGCTCCGTCGGTTGACGATGCCGTGGCCGAGCGCCGTCGTGCGGCCGCTGATGCCGCCCAGCTCGGCGCCGCAGCCGCGACGGCCCGCCTGCTGGCCGACCAGCTCGCCGCGCTCCTCTCGGCAGCCGGGGGCGCATCGGTCGGCGCAGCGGGCGGCGCATCGGTCGATGCAGCGGGCGGCGCAGTTGCGGAGAATCTGGTGCGCGACGGTCGGGTCGGGCGGCCGGCGCAGCGGGTGCCGCTGGCGTTGCCGGGTGGGGTGATCGCGAGTTCCGGTGCCGCCGCCGAGCACCTGGCGCGTTCCGATGCACAGTTTCTGATCGATGGATACAACGTCGCCAAGTTGGGCTGGCCGAACCGACCGCTCGAACAGCAGCGCGACGCGCTCCTCGATGCCGTCGAGAATCTGTCGAGACGGTTCGGTACCGACGCGACCATCGTGTTCGACGGGGCATCGATCGTGGGCGCGTTCACCAGCCGGCGTCGCCTGGTGCGGGTGGTGTTCTCACCCGTCGGGGTCACCGCCGACGACGTGATTCGCGATGAGGTCCGCCGCCTGCCCACGAACCGTGCGGTCGTGGTGGTGACCAACGATGCCGAGATCATCCGCGATGTGCGTGCCGACGGCGCCAATGTCGTGGCGAGCAATGCGCTGCTCGCCATCGTCTGAACTCCTGCTGGCCGGGGCCGGTCGATCAACTCTGTGACAGTGCGCGTGCACCATGGCCACATGCTCTTCGAAACACGTTGTGCCGGTTGCGACAAACCGGGCCAAGCCATCTGCACCACCTGCCGATTCGCGCTCGTCGGTCGGCCGCCTCAGCCCCAGTCGCACGGGGTCATTGCCGCCGTACCGTTCACGGGGCGGGCCCGTGATGTCGTGCTCTCGCTCAAATACCGCAATCGCCGCCAGGTTGCTCGGCATTTGGGCGGGCTGGTGGTCAATCGCCTCGTCGAAACCGGCAGGTATCAGGACGTCGACATCGTCACGTGGGCGCCGACCGGTGCTCGCCGCCGGCGGCAGCGCGGTTTCGACCAGGCCGAAGAGATCGCCGCGACGGTGGGCCGTCAGCTCGGGCTTCCGGTTCGTCGGTTGCTGGCCCGAACCGATTCGGCCGAAGCCCAGACGGGCAAGGGCCGGCTCGACCGGCTCGGCGGACCCGAGTTCGCCGCTCGCCCGGGTTTGAACGGGCGGGGCGTCCTGGTCGTCGACGACGTGGTCACGACCGGGGCCACGCTGCAGGCGGCCCGCGAGGCCTTGGTCGCTCGGGGGGCCGGCGTGGTGGTGCTGGCCGCCGTTGCGTCGACCCCGGCCACCGTGGGGGCCTCGGTTCGCCAGTTCCGACATGCCGCTGGGGCAACGGCGGCCTGACGGTAGGATTCACCCCCTCATGGGCATTCTCGACAAGATTCTTCGCGCGGGCGAGGGCAAAAAGCTGAAGGCGCTCCAGGGCATCGTCCCCGAGATCAATGCGCTGGAAGACGACTTCCGCAAGCTCACCGACGACGAACTCCAAGGCAAGACCGGTGAGTTCCGTCAGCGCATCGACAACGGCGCCGACCTCGACGACCTGCTCGTCGAAGCGTTTGCGACCGCCCGCGAAGCGGCTGTTCGCACGCTCGGCCAACGGCACTTCGACGTGCAGATGATGGGTGGCGCCGCGCTGCATTTCGGCTGGGTCGCGGAGATGAAGACCGGTGAAGGCAAGACCCTCACCTCGACCGCTCCCGTCTACCTGAATGCCCTGGCACAGAAGGGCGTTCACCTGGTCACGGTCAACGACTACCTCGCCCAGTACCAGTCCGAGTTGATGGGTCGGATCTACCGCTTCATGAAGATGGATGTCGGCTTGATCCTGCCGGGTCGCAATGCGACCGCCGCCGAGAAGCGGGCGAGTTACGCCGCCGATGTCACCTACGGGACCAACAACGAACTCGGCTTCGACTACCTCCGCGACAACATGGCGCCGAGCAAAGACGCCAAGGTCCAACAACGCGGCCACAACTACTGCATCGTCGACGAAGTCGACTCGATCCTCATCGACGAGGCCCGCACGCCGTTGATCATCTCGGGTCGAGTCGCCGACGCGGCCAAGCTCTACTACCGGTTTGCGTCGATCGTGCGAGCGCTCAAGCGCGACGAGGACTACGAGTTCGAAGAGGACAAGCGGATCGTCGTGCCGACCGAGCAGGGCATCGAGAAGGTCGAAGCCGCACTCGGTGTCGCCAACCTCTATGACGCTGTCGAAGCGAACCTCGTGCACCAGTTCACGGTGGCGTTGAAGGCCAAAGAGGTCTACAAGCGCGACAAGGACTACATCGTCCAGGGCGGCGAAGTGAAGATCGTCGACGAGTTCACCGGTCGCGTGCTCGAAGGTCGTCGCTGGTCAGAGGGCATCCACCAGGCCGTCGAGGCCAAGGAGGGCGTGAAGATCAAGGAAGAGAATCAGACCCTCGCCACGATCACGCTCCAGAACTACTACCGCCTGTACGACAAGCTCGCCGGCATGACCGGAACTGCGGCCACCGAGGCGGCCGAGCTGATGAACACCTACGGCCTCGGCGTGGTGCCGATTCCGACGAACCAGCCGGTCGTTCGTGAAGATGCGGCCGACTTGATCTACAAGTCCGAAGAGTCGAAGTTCAACGCGATCATCGACGACATCGAAGATCGCCATGCCAAGGGTCAACCGATTCTCGTCGGTACCGCGAGCGTCGGCCGATCCGAACATCTGGGTCGCATGCTCGATCAGCGCGGCATTCCGTGCGAAGTGTTGAACGCCAAGCAGCACACGCGCGAAGCCGAGATCGTCACCCAGGCCGGCCGCCTCGGTGCCGTCACGGTGGCGACCAACATGGCTGGCCGTGGCGTCGACATCCTCCTCGGCGGCAACCCCGAGGGCCTGGCGCGCGGCGAAGTGCTCAAGCAGGGCTACGACGCCGAACTCTTGAAAGACGACTTCGAATTCGCGGTGCCCGTCGACCAGTTGCCCGAAGAGTTCCAGGTCGAACGGAAGAAGGCCAAGGCCCTGTACGACGAGATGCTCGCCAAGTTCTCGGCCGAGTGCAAGGTCGAAGGCGACAAGGTGCGCGGCGCTGGGCGGGCTCTACGTGATCGGTTCCGAACGGCACGACAGCCGCCGAATCGACAATCAGCTCCGTGGTCGATCGGGCCGTCAGGGCGATCCCGGTGCGAGTCGCTTCTTCCTCAGTCTCGACGACGACTTGATGCGGCTCTTCGCTACGGGGGCGCTCAACTACGTCATGGGTCGGGCGTTGCCCGACGACGAGGCGATCGAAGCGAAAATGGTCACCAAAGCGATCGAGCGGGCACAGACCACGGTCGAAACGAAGAACGCCGAGATCCGCAAGAACGTCCTCAAGTACGACGAGGTGATGAACGAGCAGCGCAAGATCATCTACAAGCGGCGCGACCAAATCCTCGACGGCGAAGACCTCCGCTCGGCCGGATCCGAGTATCTCTCCACCGCAGTCGATGCGCTGATCACCACGCACTGTTCGTCGGTTGCCGACGACGAGTGGGACATCGAGGGCCTGGCCAAGGAACTCACGCTGTACTGGCCGAACTCGGTGAGCGAAGATCAACTTCGCGGCGCTGCCGACACCGACGAGATCTACGACCTCGTGATGGCCGATGCCACCGCGCACTACGAAGGCCGCGAGGTCGAACTCGGCGCCGACACGCTGCGCCAGGTCGAACGCCAGGTCATGCTGCGGATCATCGATCAACGCTGGCGCGAGCACCTCGAGGAGATGGACTACCTCCAGGCCGGGGTCAACCTGCGCGCGATGGGCCAGATGGACCCGCTCACCGAGTGGCAACGTGAGGGCTTCGAGATGTTCGGAACCATGATGACCGGCATTGCCCAAGACTTCGTGAAGTACGTGATGCACGTCCAGGTCGTCCAGAACGCCGATCAGCAGCCGGTCGTCGGCGCAGCCGAACCTGCACCGGTCCAGAATCTGCAGACCAGTTCGTCCGACGACGTCCAGGCGAGCGGCTTCGATCGGGCGGCTCGGGCCGTTGCCGCCGACGCCGCAGGCCTCCCCGCCAACGCGGCCGAGGAGCCAGCCCCGAAGAAGCAGGAGACCGTCGTCAAGGACGCCTTCGACAAGACCCCGCGCAATGCGCCGTGTCCCTGCGGATCCGGCAAGAAATTCAAGAACTGCCACGGCGAAGTCTGAGCGCGAAGACACACGGCCAGGCTCATCCGCGACTTCACTCATGACATCAGAGAACTGCAACGCCGCCTGGGCGAGGCCGAGGTGTACCTCTCGGTCGGCGACAACCGGGAACGGTTCGCAGTGCTCGAACACGAAGTGGCCGAACCGGGGCTCTGGGACGATCAGGAGCGGGCCAAGAAGCTGAACACCGAGTACGCCAACATCAAAGACGACCTCGAAGTGTTCGACTCCCTGCGCGACGACATCGAGAACGTCGAGGTGCTCCACGAATTGGCGCGCGACGAAGACGACGCGAGCCAGGAGCCCGAGATCGAAGCGGCGATCACCGCGGTCGGTGCCACGTTCGATCAACTCGAACTCCGCAGCCTCTTCACCGGCGAACACGACGACAGCGATTGCATCGTGCAGATCAACGCCAAAGACGGCGGCGTCGATGCTCAGGACTTCTCGGAGATGCTGCTGCGGATGTACGAGAAGTGGTGTGAGCGACGCGGGTTCACGATCAGCCTGAATGGGGTCTCTGAGGGAGCCGAGGCAGGAATCATGTCGGCCGAGGTCACCATCACCGGTCGGTACGCGTACGGGTTGATGAGCGCCGAGCGGGGTACTCACCGGCTCGTGCGGATCAGCCCGTTCGATAATCAGGGTCGCCGTCAGACGTCGTTCGCGGCCGTGCAGGTGTGGCCGCTGCTCGAAGACGTCGACGTCGAGATCGACGAATCCGACATCGAGATGCAGGTCTTCCGGGCCTCGGGCGCCGGTGGCCAGCACATCAACAAGACATCGTCGGCCGTGCGTTACATCCACCACCCGACCGGGCTCGTTGCCAGTTCGCAGGAAGAGCGCAGCCAGCTGCAAAACCGCGAGCGGGCGATGGGCCGGCTCAAGTCGATGATCGCCGCCAAGGCCGAAGAAGACCGCCAGGCCGAACTCGACGCGATCGCCGGCAAGCAGGCCCAGGTCGGCTGGGGGAGCCAGATTCGCAGCTACGTGCTGCAGCCCTATCAGATGGTGAAAGATCTGCGGACCGAGATCGAGACCTCGAACGTCAGTGGCGTGCTCGATGGTGACATCGACTTCCTGATCGAGGGGTACCTCCAGTTCAAGCGTGCCCAGGGCGAGCCCGACGCCTGATCCGGATCAACCGCCGGCTGGGTGGCTCGGGCTGAGTCGTCCGTCACGAAATATGCAGGTGGGGTGCCTCATTGCGGGTGGGTGACGGCGCTACTCTCGTGCAGCGCTCACCGGACCGTTTCGGCGAGCAGAACCTCACCATGATTCGACTCGAGAACGTCACCAAGAGCTACTCCGCTGATGTCGTGGCCGTGCGCGACGCAGGCTTCGACATCGCGAAAGGCGAATTCGTCTTCCTGGTCGGGCCGTCGGGTTCGGGCAAGAGCACGCTGCTGCGAATGCTGAACCGCCAAGACCGCCCCGAGCGCGGGGCGGTGTGGGTCGCCGGCCGCAACATCGTCGACATGCCGCCGGGTCGCGTCCCGCACCTACGCCGCAACATCGGCAACATCTTCCAGGACTACAAGCTGCTGCTCGAAAAGACGGTGTTCGAGAACGTCGCCTTCGCCCAAGAGGTGATCGGTCGTCCCAAGCACGTGATCAAGCAGCAGGTGCCGGCGGTGCTCGAACTCGTCGGCCTCGCCGGCAAGGAAGACCGTCTCCCACACCAATTGTCGGGTGGTGAACAGCAGCGGGTGTCGGTGGCTCGGGCCTTCGTCAACCGCCCGCTGATCCTGCTCGCCGACGAGCCGACCGGCAACCTCGACCCGGCCACCGGTGAGGGCATCATGCGGCTGCTCGATCGCATCAACAAGACCGGCACCACCGTGGTGATGGCCACCCACGATCAACGCATCGTCAACACGATGCGCAAGCGTGTCATCCAACTCGACCGCGGCGTCATCGTGCGTGACCAGGCCCGCGGCGTCTACGAGTGAGCCGAGAGAAGTAACCGACCGATGCTTTCGCGACTGCGATACACCCTCCGAGAAACGCTGGGCAGTTTTCGGCGCAACGCCACCCTCACCTTGGCTGCCATCATCACGGCGGCGATCTCGCTGCTCGGGGTGGGGCTCACGTTCCTCAGTCAGAAGGGGTTCGAGAATCTGCTCTCCAAGTGGGAGGGCGGCGTCGAGATGATCATCTTCGTCAATGCCGGTGCGTCACCCGATCAGCTGAGCGTGATCGAAACCGTGCTCGACGACTCCGACCAGTTCGTTGCCACCTTCACCTACTGCGATTCGCAGTGCTCGCTCGACGAAGCCGAGATCGTGCTGGCTGGCGAGCCGGGCACACTCGAACTGCTGACCGCCGACAACATCCCGACCCAGTACAAGGTCGTGCCCACCGAGGGCACCGACGTCGAACTGCTCCGGCAGCTCGAAGGAGCGTTCTCGGAACTGCCGAACGTGTTCAACGTGCAGTTCGCCGAAGATCAGATCACCCTCATTGGTCAGTTGCAGAGCTTCTTCGGGTTCCGCTTGCTGCTGTTGTCGATCTTCCTGCTGTTGGCTGCCGTGCTGCTGATCTGGAACACGATCCGCACCGCGATCTTCGCCCGCCGCCGAGAAATCGAGGTGATGAAGCTCGTCGGCGCGACCGACTGGTTCATCCGCATCCCGTTCATGCTCGAAGGACTGCTCCACGGGATCATCGGCGGCGTACTGGCCAGTGCCGGGCTGTGGGCGTGGAACAACCAGTGGACCAGTGGCGTCGGCGAGTTCCCCGACAGCAGTGGATTTGCCGCGCTCGTCGTGACCGACGGCTACGACATCCAGGTGATGCTGTACATGTTGCTCATCGGCGCCGCGGCGGGTGCCATCGGCTCGGGCATCGCCGCCAGCCGATTCCTCGACGTGTAGCCCGGCCCAATCCAGTGTTGCGATGAGTTGCGGCCGCACCGGGTGCGGCCCGAACTCATCGCAGGGTGAT
Source organism: Ilumatobacteraceae bacterium (assembly GCA_963820085.1). Classification (GTDB taxonomy): domain Bacteria; phylum Actinomycetota; class Acidimicrobiia; order Acidimicrobiales; family Ilumatobacteraceae; genus Ilumatobacter_A. Next base: position 767,208 of record CAWFYU010000006.1, read on the forward strand.
GCTGCTCAGTAGGTTGCGTCGGATGGAGTACACCCAGATCATTTACGACGTTGCCGAGCAGATCGCGACGATCACACTCGACCGGCCCGACAAGCTGAATGCCTTCACCGGCACCATGATGCACGAGTTGATCGATGCGTTCGACCGGGTCGACAGCGACGACCACGTGCGCGCGGTGATCGTGACCGGCGCCGGGCGGGGGTTCTGTGCGGGCGCCGACCTGTCGGCCGGCGGGGGAGAGACGTTCGCCCGCGGGGGCAGCGACATCCAGACCGATGCCGGCGTGCCGCGGGATGGTGGCGGCATGGTCTCGCTGCGCATCTTCGAGTGCACCAAACCGGTGATCGGTGCGATCAACGGGGCAGCGGTGGGCGTCGGTGTCACCATGACGCTGCCGATGGACTTCCGCCTTGCCAGTGATCAGGCGAAGTTCGGCTTCGTGTTCGCTCGTCGAGGAATCGTGCCCGAGGCATGCTCATCGTGGTTCCTGCCGCGCATCGTCGGCATCAGCCAGGCCACCGAATGGTGCTACACGGGCCGGGTGTTCACGGCCGATGAGGCACTCGCGGGCGGGCTCGTGCGGAGCATTCACCCGGCCGACGACTTGCTCCCCGCGGCGCGGGCGATCGCGACGGAGATCGCCCAGCACACTGCGCCGGTGTCGGTGGCGTTGACCCGTCAGATGATGTGGCGCATGTTGGGCGCTGATCATCCCATGGCGGCCCATCGTGTCGACTCGCGGGGGATTCTCGCGCGCGGGTCGAGCGACGACGCCCGCGAGGGCGTGACGAGCTTTCTGGAAAAGCGCGATCCGGTGTATCCGGTGAAGGTCAGCGACGGTCTGCCGGACATCTTCCCCGACTACACCGCGCCAGAATTCCACTGACCCTGAACGGGCGCGTGACGGGTGGCCACTGGACCGCGCCCGACCGTTGTGTTACAGTTTGGTTACGGACACCGGGCGGATCTTCCCCTCAGCCAGCGGGCGGGAATCAGGAGCCAATCATGACCACGCACTTCAGGGGCCACGACGTCGTCGACCCCGATCACCGTCTCATCGGCACGATCAGCGACGTGCTGTACGACCAGCAAGGCGAGCCCGAATGGGCCGTCGTCGACCTCGGGCTGCTGCGCTCGGCGCATTACCTTCCGGTCGCCGCCGGCTACATGTCCGAGAGCGGCGAGTTCGTCGTGCCGTTCGACAAGCGAATGGTGAAGGCGGCACCGAAGGCCGACCGACGCCACTTCATGGATGCCTCCACCGAGGGCGAACTCGTGCGGCACTACGAACTCGCCCGGTGAGAACGTGCGTGAGAACGTGCGTGAGAACGTGCAGGTGATGCCGGCCCGGTGTCCGCCGCCGGGCCGGCATCACGCGCGAATCGCGCGTATTTCTCAAGTTTCATGAGACTCTTGACGAGGAACAGATGTCAGCGAAAACGCTGCACGACCCTCGGAGAAACGAACGAACATGAAGACCATGTTGATGCAAGACCTGAACGCCGGCGACGTGATCGAAGTGAAGACGGCTGCGGTGACTGGAGACGACACGATGACCGTGCTCGTGCTCCTCGCCACCGATGAATTCGTCATCCTCGACCCGTGCAACGACTCGACCCCGTTCGTGCTCAAGAACAGCGAACTCGCCGAGTACCGGAAATTCGATCCGGCGCTCGCCTACATCTGACCTCGCTCCGAGCAACAAGTCTTCGGGCTGGCGAGGTCGCCAAGACGGGATGTCCGTCGTCACGCCCGAGAAATCTCCCCCTAACGTGGGCGCCGTGGATGACACGGCGCCCTCGTTGTTTTTCGTGTCGGAGAAGATGCGGCGGAACGGATGTCGTTCTTCGAACGGCTCGTGGACGCGTTCTACGCAGGCGTCGCGACTGATCAGGTGTTGCTCCCGCTGTATCCCGAGCAACCCGATCTGACGGGCGCACGCCACCGGCTCACGTTGTTCCTCACCCAGTACTGGGGCGGTCCGACCACGTACATGGAAGAGCGCGGGCATCCGCGCCTGCGGATGCGTCATTTCCCGTTCCATGTCGGCCCACTCGAACGCGACCGCTGGTTGCTGCACATGGCAACTGCTGTCGAGCAGATCTGCCGGTCGCCCACTGTTCCCGACGGGATTGCGGATGAGTTGATGGCGTACTTCGTGCCGGCCGCTGAGCATCTCCGCAACGACACCGGCTTGCCGATCACCTCGGCGAGCTATCCGCGACAGACGTTGCCGGTATCTGCCGACAATCGCACGGACACCCCCGACCGCTGATGGCCATCATCGACGTGCACGACTTGTGCAAACACTACGGGGCCAACCGCGCCGTCGACGGCGTGAGCTTCCGCGTGGAGCAGGGCGAGGTCTACGCCCTCCTCGGCCAGAACGGTGCGGGAAAGTCGACCACGGTCGAGATTCTGGAGGGGCACCGCAGAGCGACCTCGGGGTCGGTGTCGGTGCTCGGCTTCGACCCGGCCAAGGCCCAGCGCGACTATCGCGATCGCATCGGCGTCGTGCTGCAGTCCTCAGGAGTCGAGAACGAATTCACGGTCCGCGAGGTGGTCGACCTGTACGCCAGCGCGTACCGCTCGCGGCGCACGCTCGACGAGGTGATCGGGCTGACGGGGTTGGACGCGAAGGTCGACGAGCGAGTCGGTTCGCTCTCGGGTGGGCAGCGGCGTCGGGTCGACCTCGCCCTCGCGATCGTCGGGCGGCCCGACCTGCTGTTCCTCGACGAACCGACGACGGGGTTTGATCCGTCGGCACGCCGCAAGTCGTGGGACCTGGTCGAGGCACTCTGTGCCGACGGCGTCACGGTGCTGTTGACGACGCACTATCTCGACGAGGCCGAGCATCTGGCTGACCGGGTCGGCGTCCTCGGAGCCGGCAGGATGATCGCCGAGGGAACGCCGGCCGAACTGATCTCCGGCATCAGCGGCACGGTCGTGAGTTTTCTCTTGCCCGAGTCGGTCGAGGTCGGCGACGCCGTCGGGACCTTCGGCAACGTGCTCGGCGCAGACGTGCGGTTGTCGGGCCGCCTTGTCGAGGCCACCGTCGATCAGGCCACGGAGGTGGTCCATCGGGTGACCGGATGGGCAATCGAGCACGGTGTCGAACTCGAGTCGCTGAACGTCGCCCGAGCGTCGCTCGAAGACGTGTTTCTCCAACTGACCGAGCGGTCGGACGGCGTGTCGTGAACGCCTTCCCGTCAAACATCGCGCTCGTGGCCCGCCAGACCCGCTACCAGCTGAAGTTCTTCACCCGCGTGCCCGTTGCCCTGTTCTTCACGATCGTGTTGCCGCTGGTGATGCTCGTGCTGTTCAACGCCCTGTTCGGCGACAACACGATCGATACCGAAGCCGGCTCCTGGTCGGTCCGTCAGTTCTACACCGGCGGTCTTGCCGCCTACACGGCCGTGTCGGCCACGTTCACCAACCTGGCCAACATGGTGCCGATTCGGCGCGACGAGGGCGTGCTGAAACGGTGGCGGAGTACGCCGCTGCCGACCTGGGCGTACATCGCCGGGTTCGTCTGCTCGGCACTGGTGATCGCCTTCGTCGGGGCGATGTTGATGCTGACCGTCGGTGTGGTCTTCTACGAGTTGCAGGTCGACTGGGCAAAGATGCCCGCCGCCGGGGTCACGTTCCTCGTCGGTGTCGCCTCGTTCGCCGCGCTGGGCATGGCGTTGGCCTCGATCATCAAGTCGGCGAGTTCGGCATCGGCGGCGGCGAACGCGACGATTCTTCCGCTGGCGTTCATCTCCGATGTGTTCGTTGCCACCGACGGCGACAGCGCACTCTTCACCTTCGCCGGCTTCTTCCCGCTCAAGCCATTCGTCAACGCGTTCCAAGACTGCTTCAACCCGTTCGTCGACGCCCCGGGTTTCGACTGGAGTGCCTTGGCAGTCGTTGCAGCCTGGGGCTTGGTCGGTATGGCCGTCGCCCTGAAGAAGTTCACCTGGGAACCGAGCGGCGCCGGCCCCCGTGGCCGCCGTTCGGCGCGCGCTGCTGCTGCAGCCACGAGCGACGACTGAGAGCAATACGGTTCGATTCAACCAGACCGACGCACGCTGGTCCACGCCCCGGGGGCCCGCCGCCGTCAGGCGGTTCAGGAGTACACGATGGTTTTGTGGCCGTGCACGGCGACCTTGTGTTCGAGATGGGCTCGGACCGCACGGGCCAGCACGACGGTCTCGATGTCACGGCCTCGTGCGGTCAGTTCGGCGACGTTCTCGCGGTGGGTCACATGGGCGGTTTCCTGGGCGATGATCGGCCCCTCGTCGAGGTCGGCGGTGGCGTAGTGCGCAGTCGCGCCGATGAGCTTGACGCCGCGCTCGTGGGCCTGGCGGTAGGGGTTGGCGCCGATGAATGCGGGGAGGAACGAGTGGTGGATGTTGATGATGCGCATCGGGTGCTGCGCCACGAAGCGGTCGCTCAGAATCTGCATGTACCGCGCCATGACCACGAGTTCGACTCCATGGGCGGCCAGGGTCGCCAGCACCTGCTGTTCCTGTTCGGCCTTGGTGTCCTTCGTGACCGGAAGATGGACGTACGGCAGATCCATGTGTTCGCAGATGTCGCGATGGTCGGGGTGATTCGACACGACGACACGGAGATCCATCGGAAGTTCGCCACTCCGCCACCGGGTGAGGAGGTCATACAGGCAGTGCGGCTGCTTGGAGGCCATGATCGCCGTGGGGATCGCCAGCGATCGGTCGCGCAGGTCGACGGTCATGTCGAACCGGCTGGCCGTCGGCTCGAACGCCGCGAGGAAGGCTGCATGGGTCACATCTGGTCGCATCAAATCGAATTCGATGCGCTGGAAGAACACGGCCGACTCATCGTCGGTGCGGCCGTCGACGTGTTGTTCGGCATGGGTGATGTTGCCGCCCTGCTCGGCGATGAATGCGGCGGTGGCGGCAACGATGCCTTGTTGATCAGGACACGACAGCAGCAGAACGCTCGACATCGCACTGTTCTATCGACGGTCGCGCAGGACGCAGCGGATCAGTCGCGCAATGCCCAACAGACCACGGCGGTCGCGGCGGCGGCATTGAGCGAATCGACACCTCCGGCCATCGGAATCCGCACCGGGATGGAAAGGTCGACTAACTCGGAACTCAACCCGCTCCGCTCCGAACCGATCAGCACGGCCGCTCTCGGGCCCGCGTGAATCTCGTCGAGCGAGCGCGCGGCGGGGTCCGGCGTCATCGCATACAGCTCGAAGCCGTGCAGCGCACGCAGATCGGCGGCGAGATTGCGGGTGCGCGCGTGGGGGAGTGAGAAGGCTGTACCCATGGCAACGCGGAGGGCGCGTCGCGAGAGCGGATCGGCCGAGGTGTGATCGAGCACGAGCCCGTCCCAACCGAGCGCCGCAGCGTTGCGGACGATCGAGCCGACGTTCACCGGATTGTCGACCGCCTCGGCCACGACCAGGCGGTGCGCACTCCCGGCGAGTTCGGCGACCGACGGGCGGGCGGGACGCTCGAACAGGGCGAGGATCGAGAGGGGGAACCCCATCTGTTCGACGAGGGCACGGATGGCCGGTCCGCCGCCGTACAGCGGGCACCGCAATTCGGCGGCGATCGGGGGGACGCGCTCGGTGTCGAGGAGTGCAGCGGTGGGCACGCAGCCCGCCCGCACCGCACGTTCGACGACCAGGTCGCCCTCGGCGAGGAACAGCCCGGCCCCTGCGTCGTCACGCTTCTGGGCTCGACTCGCGAGTGCTCGCTCGTTGACCCGGAACTGAGCGAAGCGCGGATCGTCCGGCTCGGCAATGATCTCGATGTCGTTCACGATCAGAAGTGATACGGGAACGGCGACCAGTCGGCGTCTCGCTTTTCGAGGAAACTGTCGCGACCCTCGGCGGCCTCGTCGGTGCCGTAGGCGAGCCGAGTTGCTTCGCCGGCGAAGATCTGTTGGCCGACCAGACCGTCGTCGATGAGGTTGAAGCTGTACTTCAGCATGCGCTGCGCCGTGGGGCTCTTGCGACAGATTTCGCGAGCCCATTCGAGCGCGGTCGCTTCGAGTTCGGCGTGCGGAACCGATTCGTTGACGGCGCCCATCGCCTTCATCTGGTCGGCGCTGTACTCGCGACCGAGGAAGAAGATCTCCCGGGCGAACTTCTGGCCCACTTGACGCGCCAGGTATGCCGAACCGAAGCCGCCGTCGAAGCTGGCGACGTCGGCGTCGGTCTGCTTGAAACGGGCGTGCTCGGTGGAGGCCAGGGTGAGGTCGGAGACGACGTGGAGGGAATGACCACCGCCCGCGGCCCAGCCGGGTACGACGCAGATGACGACTTTGGGCATGAACCGGATCAGCCGCTGCACTTCGAGAATGTGCAGGCGGCCGGCCCGTCCGGGTTCGATCGTGTCGGCGGTCTCGGACTCGGCGTACTTGTAGCCGTCCTTGCCGCGAATGCGCTGGTCGCCACCCGAACAGAACGCCCAGCCGCCGTCCTTGGGCGACGGACCATTGCCGGTGAGCAGCACGCACCCCACGTCGGTCGCCATTCGTGCGTGATCGAGTGCGGTGAAGAGTTCGTCGACCGTGTGTGGTCGGAATGCATTGCGGATTTCGGGGCGATCGAATGCGATGCGAACCACGGCACCGTCGGGTCCGTCGCCGACGGCACGATGGTAGGTGATGTCGGTGAAGTCGAAGCCCGCCACCTCGGTCCAAGCCGACGGGTCGAAGATCTCTGAGACCGCAGTCGATTCGGCGTCGGACGGGGAAGCACCGTTTGGCATGCGACCATCTTGCCCGCTGCGCTACCGTCCCACCATGCCTCACGCCGAGATCAACGGTCAGCAGATCTACTTCGAGGACACTGGCCCCGTCGCCGACAGCGACGCGCCCACGGTCATCTTGGCCCACGGGTTCTTGATGGACCACGAGATGTTCGCGCCGCAGGTCGCTGCGCTGCGCGACCGGCATCGGGTGATCACGTGGGACGAGCGTGGCTTCGGCCAGACCGGTTTCGACGGGCAGCCGTTCAGCTACTGGGACTCGGCCGCCGACTGCCTCGGGCTGCTCGACCATCTCGGCATCGAACGGGCAGTTGTCGGTGGTATGAGCCAGGGCGGCTTTCTCTCGTTGCGCGTCGCGCTCGACCGCACCCGAGCGCGTCGTCGGCCTGATCCTGCTCGACACGCAAGCCGGTGTCGATGACGACGAGACCAAGGCGGCGAACGACGCGATGAATCACGTCTGGCTCACCGAAGGTCCCGAGAGCGGACTGGCCGACATCGTGGCCACCGTCATCATCGACGATCCCGACCACAATCCGACATGGATCGCGAAGTGGTTGGCCCGCCCGAAGGAGGCCTTCGCCGAGCCGTACCAGTGCCTGACGACCCGTGACGACATCACCGATCGGCTCGGCGAGATCATTTGCCCTGCGGTCGTGGTGCACGGCGAGGCCGACACGGCGATCACGATGGATCGGGCCGAGATCCTTGCCGCCGGCCTCGTCGGGTGCCCCGGCGTCGTCAAGGTCGGTGGTGCCCATGCGGCCAACCTGACCAATCCCGAGCCGGTGAACGCCGCCCTCATCGCGTTTCTCGCCGATCTGACAAGCTGAAGACAGGCTGACGGAAATGACGCACCTCCAGATCTATGGCGTCCAGGGGCTCCCCGAGATCGAGCCCGGCGCCGACCTTGCCGCCATGATCCACGCCGCCGCCGATGGCCAAGGCGATCCGTTGACGGACGGCGATGTCGTCGTGATTACCTCGAAGATCGTGTCGAAGGCCGAGGGCTGTGCCATCGAGTTGGCCGATGTCGAAGCGTCGGCGTTCGCGACGACGTGGGCTGCGAAGTGGGACAAGGACCCGCGATTGGTCGAAGTGGTGCTGCGCGAATCGAAGCGGGTGATTCGCCAGATCGGCCCGGTGCTGATCACCGAAACCCATCACGGCTTCTGCTGCGCGAACTCTGGTGTCGATCAGTCGTCGAGCGGCGCATCGGGCCGGGTGCTCGTGCTCCCGAAAGATCCCGATGCCTCGTGTCGTGCGCATCGCACCCGGTTTGCCGAACTCGGTGTCGACGTGGCCGTAGTGATGAGCGACACCTTCGGTCGCCCGTGGCGCGAAGGGCAGACCGATGTGGCCATCGGCATCGCAGGAATGCAGCCGCTGTACAGCTACATCGGTCAGCACGACCCACACGGCCACGAGTTCCGGGTCCAAGAATTGTGCGTGGCCGACGAGTTGGCGGCCGCTGCCGAGTTGGTGAAGGGGAACACGAGTCGGGTTCCCGTTGCCGTCGTTCGGGGCCATGTATGGGAGGCCGATGACACGGCCTCGTTCGCGCCGGTGCTGCGCGACAGCGAACGAGATCTGTTCAGGTAGATGTCGTTCGCCGTTCGACAAGCCTGGGAGTCCGACCTCGCTCGGCTGCTGGAGTTGGCCGTCGAGTGCCAAGCCGACCCGAACCGGCACTGTGCTTATCTGAGCGCCGAGGCAACTCCGATCAGCGCGGAGTTGGAGGAGATCGACGGCACCGACGACTGGACGACGGTGACATGGGTCGCGCTCGACGACGCGCGTGACGTGATCGGCTGGATTGCGGCCGAGGCCGACCAGGTGATGGGGCGAGTGTGGTGGCTCGGGCCGTTCGTCCGCGACTCGGCCTCGTCGATGACCGCACCGATGCTCGATGCGCTGTTCGGCGCAGCCCGTACCGCACTGCCTGACTTACGGCGAGCACGAGTTGGCAATCGACGCTCGTTCAACCCTCCTCCCTGCCTTCGCCGGCCGCCACGGCTTCGTCGCCCAAGAAGGCTCGATCGCACTCCACCTCGCCGACCTCGACCTCGTTCTCGAGATCCCCTCCCCCCTCCCCGCTCGTTTTCGTGAGGTTGCTGCAGGCACTGCCTGCAGCAACCTCACGAAAGGTGCGATCGAGCTGCATGATCGGCTGTTTCCGGGGACGCACTCGCCGGGTTCCTACCTGTTCGGGCAGGTCGATGAACGCCACGATCGGTTCGTAGCGGATCGGGAGGGCACTGTCGTCGGCTATGTCGCCACCGAGTTGCAGCACGACGGATCGCTGTACGTCGACTATCTCGGCGTCGACGAGACGAGTCGAGGTCAGGGCATCGGCCGAGCGCTCGTCGCGACTGCGGTCAGGGCTCGGGCGAGTGAAGTTTCACATGCCCACCTGACCGTGCGAGCGTCGAACACGTCGGCGCGCCGGATCTACGCATCACTCGGCTTCGTCGAGGAACGCGCCATCGTTCCTTACCGACTCGGCTTCACCTTGGCCTGATCCAGGATCGTTCGGAGCCGGCCGCCGTCCGCTCAGCTGAGCAGTTCTTTGGCGATGCCGTAGAAGTATTCGGCCGACATGCCCAGTGACGCCAGGTCGATTCGCTCGTCGTTGCCGTGGAAGCGGGTGCCGAATGTAGCGAAGTCCATCTCGCCCGAGAACAGGCCGGCGCCGTAGGCGACGCTGCCGCGCTCGCGGTAGAAGCGGGCGTCGGTGCCGCCGGTGATCAGGCCCGGGATCAGCTTGGCGCCCGGATAGGCGATTTGGGTGTGCTTGGTGATGACATCCCACAGCGGGTTGCCCTCGCCGTAGTCGCACTGGGTCGGGTTCGAACTCTGGAGTTCGCTGATCTCGACGTGGTCGTAGAGGTCACCGATCGCATCTCGTAGATGCTGTTCGACGTCGTCGCCCGTGGTGCCCGGAACCGTGCGGATGTCGACGTCGATGTCGATCACGTCGGGAATGGTGTTGGTCTTCTGCCCGCCGTGGACGACGTTGGGCGAAAATGTGGTGTGGGTGAGGGCGTGGCACGTGCGCGCCATGGCCGGCGGCAGGGTCTTGAGCGTGTCCCAGATCCGTTCCGACGACTTCAGTGCGTCACGGAGTTCGTCGGGCAGCCCAAAGGCGTCGACCTGCGCCTCCCAGATCTCGTCGATGTGCGACGACGGCCGATAGTCGGCGATGCGCCGCACGATTTCGGCGGCCTTGATCAGTGCGTTGTCGGCGCCGAACGGCATCGAACCGTGGCCGGGGGTTCCGTTCACTCGAATGCGGCGCCAGGCCAAACCCTTCTCGCCCACGTTGACCGTGACGGTGCGCGTGCCGTGGTCGTCGACGGTCGACCAACCGCCGAGTTCGGTGAGGACGTGATCGGCGCGCATGTCGTCCCAGTGGTGTTCGGCCATCCATTCGGCACCCCACACGCCGCCGGCCTCTTCGTCGGCGACGCCGAAGTAGATCAGGTCGCCCTTCGGCCGGAAGCCCTCGTTGGCGAGCTGGCGAAAGACGACGGCCATGGTCGACGTGAGATTGAGCATGTCGACAGCGCCGCGCCCCCAGATCTCGCCGTCGATGACCTCGGCACCGAACGGGTCGTGGCGCCAACCGTCGGGGTTGACGGGCACCACATCGGTGTGGCCCATCAGGCACAACGATGGAGCGGAGGGGTCAGAACCCGCGATGCGGGCGATCATCGAGTCGCGACCTGGCCGCGGCGTGTAGGTCCGGATGTCGACGCCGGTTCCTTCGAGATAGCCGACGAGCAGATCGGAGTTACGCGTCTCGTTGCCGGAGTCGGGGGTGCCATCGTTGACGCACGCGTTCCGGATCAATGCCTGCAGCAACTCGGTCGACGGGCCGGTGAATTCCGCAGCAGTGGTCATGCTCTGACGCTAGTGCCGCGGCGCAGCCGACCGCCACGTTCCGGGCGCGGGCAGATTCGGCTGAACCAGTCATGGTGCAGCCATCGGTCGCCGGCCCGGGATCGGCTGCCACTGAGCGATCACGATGACGAGATGATGGTGAGCCCGGCACGGCGCAGCGGGTTGAGGGTTCTGCCGCTTCGTTCGTCGGTGATGGCCGCCGTGACGTCCTGGAATCCGACAACGTTGTGCGGAAGGACAGTGCCGAGCTTTTCAGATGATGCCAGGACATAGGTATCGGCCGCGCGGCGGCTGATCGATCGCTTGATCGCAGCTTCTTCTGCGTCGCCGGTCGTGAGGCCGTGTACTGCATGGACGCCGCTGACGCCCATGAAGAACACGTCGACGTGCAGCGCATTGATGTACTCGGTTGCGAGCGCGCCGACGGTGACAAGCGAGTGTCGATACAACGTGCCGCCGATGAGCAGGACGCGGACAGCGGGGCGCTCGCCCAGTTCCAGGGCGACTGTTGGAGAGTGCGTCACGATGGTGATCTCGAGGTCCGTCGGCAGACAACGGCAGATCGCCGCGGTGGTCGTTCCGCCGTCGAGAAAGACTGTCTGGCCCGACCGAATCATCGATACTGCGGTGCGGGCGACCGAGACTTTGGGCCCGGTCGCGATGGCCATGCGCGTCGAATAGTCGGCCGCAGCGGGCGAAACCTGGACTGCGCCGCCGTGGACGCGTTGGATCGCGCCGTCGGCGGCGAGTTCCCGGAGATCGCGGCGGATCGTGTCTTCCGATATCGCCCACTCCGCGGCCAGTTCCGAGGCGACGACGGATCCATCGCGGCGAACTCGAACGACGATTTCGCTCCTTCGCTTCGATGACAACATCGATCTCATCATATCTGAGTGCACGATATTGCATGAAAATGCGTTGAAGTGCACGTTATTGCGCCTATGGTTCGGGCATGGACAAACCAATGATGATCCTGATTGCCGGTCCCTACCGCTCGGGGACGAATGATGAGCCAGGCGCACTCGCTGCAAACCTGGCCTTCCTCGAGTCAGCCGCGTGGCCGATATTCGAAGCGGGCCACATCCCGATGATCGGCGAGTGGGTCGCACTGCCTGTCATGCGTGGGGTCGGCTCCGTCGTCGGCGACGAGGCTTCTCTTCGGATCCTCACCCCGACCGCTGAACGACTTCTGCAGCAGTGCGATGCGGTGCTCCGTCTACCGGGCGTCTCGACAGGTGCTGACAACGATGTGCGCATTGCTCGCGAACTCGGCCTCGCCGTCTACACCTCCATCGATGAGATCCCATCACGAACTCGTTGAGACGACCTACCGAGTAACGGGATTTCAGTTCAGTTCAGTTCAGATCCGTTCCGCTGATCTGGCGGACCCACGTCGTCGTTGGCAGGCGCTCGACGCGTTCGGTCAGGCGAGTGGGTCGGGGCGGCCGATCCCTGTGAGGATTGCCTGCCACGCGAGGTCGATCTGGGCCGAGGTGAGGGGACCGGGCGGCAGCGTGAGCAACCAGTCGGTGAGCCGCTGACCTTCGACCGCAATGGTCAAGAGTCCGCTGTCGAGTGCTGCCGGACGTTCGGGCTGCGGGGCGCCCCAGTACACCTTGGCGAGCAGGTTGCACGACAAACCGGCACGGGCGGCGAGTGCGTCGACCGGCGCGCGCAGCATGGCGGCAGTGGCCATCTGCTGCGGGTCAGGGGTGCCGGCAGTCGCCGGACGATCGAGCATCAAGGTGCTCACCGCGATGACCCCTGAGGGTCCGATGATCACGTGATCGATGCCACCGAGCCGGTCCTCGCCGATCTCCAAGACGAACCGCCATGGCGGCGACGGCAACTTGGTCAGCCGCTCGCTCGTGAGCCGAGCGCCGTTGACCTGACGCACGTTCGAATCGACCTGCATCGAGGCGATGTACCGGCGATACAGGGTGTAGCCCCCGGCGATCAGTGCGACCAGGACGACGAGTGAAATGATGAGACGAGGACCCACGGTCGCAATGCTGGCACCGATTGGATCGCCGAACGTGGACCCGAGGGCGGCGGCGTCACTCGAGCTTGCGGATCGGAGCTTCGTCGTGCTGGCGTCGGGCGAGGACGATGGTTGCGTCGGTCACCACCGCAGCGGCTGACGTGACGATCACCGGGTTCAGATCGAGCACGACGATGTCGTGCTGATCGGTGGCCAGTAAAGCGGCCATCGAGACGAGTTCGACCAGCGCGTCGATGTCGATGCCGGCATCGGCGAGCGCTGCGGCGACCTTCGTTTCGGCGATCATCGCCGCCGCGGCGGCGCGTGAGACCGGTGCGAGACGGGTGGATCGATCATCGATCACGTCGGCGTGCGCGCCACCGAGCCCGACCGACACGATGACCCCGAGTCGATCGTCGTGTTCGCAGCGGACACGGACATCGAAGCCGGGTGACGTCATCTCCTGCACGATGAGCGACGCGGCATCATCACCGAGCGCGTCCCGCATCTGAGCGACCGACTCGACGACGTCGTCGTCTTCGACCAGATCGAGCGCGATGCCGGCCTTCACCGAGCGGCCCATGCCTCGACGGGCTGCCTTGACAGCCACGGGATACCCGATCGACCGCGCGGCGCTGACGGCTGTTTCGGGGGTGGCGGTGACGGCGCGGGCGGCGATGATGCCGTACGCCCCGAGGAGCCGTGCCGTGTTCTCGACATCGAGCGTGATCGGGTCGCCAGCCGATCGCCCGTCGAACTGTTCGTCGATCACCGCCAGGGCAGCGTCGGGCTCGATCGGCGTGTCGGTGTTGGTCGAGGTCTCCGCCTCGGCGGCGAGCCAGCGGCCGTAGCCATATGACCGGGCGAGCACGGCCGCCGCCTGCTCGGGGAAGCTGAAGTTCGGCACCGCCGAGCCAGCACACACCGGCCCGTCGGCGCTTCCCAGCAGCACCGCAACAACCGGCTTGGTCGCGCCGGTGCCGGCCAGATCGATCGCGGCGGCAGTGGCCGAGTCGACGTCGGACGGCACTGCCGGCGCATAGATCACCATCACGCCGTCGGCGTCGCTGGTGGCCATTGCCTGGGCGATGGCGTCGCGGAACAGACCAGGGCCGGACTCGACCGACAACCGGTGAGTCGACGGGACGAGCCCGGCACCGCTCAGCGCAGCGGAGGCCAGCGTGGCCGGGCTGCGCGAGTTGGTGATGACTCTGATTCTCGGCCCGCGCAGGATCGGCTGGCTGGCCAGCACTCGGGCGGTGTCGAGTAGCGCATGGACCGTGGGCACCTCGATGACTCCGGCCTGCTGAAAAATTGCGCTGCCGAGGGCGCCGTCGGCTGCTGCCCCCGTGCGCACGGCGACGATCGGTCGGCGATGACTGACCCGTCGAGCGATGCGCGCGAACTTGCGCGGGTTGCCGAACGACTCGGTGTACATGGCGATGACGCGGGTTCCGTCGTCGTCGTCCCAGAACTGCAGGAGGTCGTTGCTCGAGACGTCGCCCTTGTCGCCGAGCGAGACGAACCACGACAGCCCGAGGCCGATGTCGCGGGCATGCCGCAGCACCGCTCCACCGAGCGAACCCGACTGCATGGAGATCGCGACGTGGCCGACCGGAAGGATGACCTCGACGAGGGCGGCCTGCATCGGAGCGTCGGCACGCAGTGCTGCGGCGCCCATGCTCGACGGCCCGATGATGCGCAGGCCGTTGCGACGCGAGCGGGCGACGAGTGCATCGAGATCGACGGGCGGGCCATGATCTGACGAGGTGCCATCGATGTCGGTGACGATGATCGCGCCGCGCATGCGCTTGGCGATACACGCGTCGATCGTGGCGTCGAGGGCATCGCGGGGCACGGCGACGATGGCCAGCGACACGTCGTCAGGGAGGTCGGTGACCGACGCATAGCACCGGTGGCCGCCCACCTCGGCGTGCTTCGGGTTGACCGGATAGACGGGTACGGTCGCACTGCCGATCACGTTGGTCCACAGCGCTGCCCCGACCGAGTCGGCCCGGTCTGATGCCCCGATCACCGCGATCGCCCGCGGAATCAAGAGGCGGGCGACGGCGCGCGAATCGGCTCGTTGTTCGCGACGTTCGACACTGTCGAGAAACTCGTCGGTGCTGGCGAGATCCCAGTCGAGGTCGACGACGCCCGAGTCGAAGCGGCGTTTGAGTGGCCAGCCTGCCTTGGAGAAGACGGCCAACATGCCCCGGTTGTCGCCGAGTACTTCGGCGGTGAACCGCTCGATGCCGTTTGACATCGCAACGGCCGCAAGGTGTTCGAGGAGCAGGGTGGCGATGCCGCGGCCTTGAAACTCGTCGTCGACCATGAACGCCGCCTCGGCTTCGTTGCGGCCCGGCCACCGTTCGTAGCTGGCCCACGCGACGAATTGGTCTTGCAACTCGACGGCCATCGCGGCGCGATCGACCATGTCGATGTTGGTGAAGTGTTCGAGTTCGCGTTCGGACAGCGTTGGTTTGGGGGAGAAGAAGCGGCGGTAGATGCTTTCCGGCGATTGGCGTTCGTGGAACTCGGCGAGGGCAGCCTTGTCGTCAGTGGTCAGTGGACGGATGTAGGCGGTGTCGCCGCTGCCGAGGACGACGCTCGTGGCCCATTTCGATTGGGCGGAACCGGTGGGCGGCGTGGGCGGGTCGGACGGGCTCACCGGCCCAGCATGACAGCATCGCGACTCGAATGTTGTCGGGGCCGGTTGTCACCGCCGATTGCTCGGCTGGCCGGCGGCTCCGTTGAGTCAACCGACTCCGTAGGGTGGGGGCGTGTACGCGCCGATCGCCGTCTTCACCGCTGCCGAACTCGACCATCATCTGACTCCGATCGGGCACCCGGAGCACCCGGGCCGGCTCGACGCGTCGCTCGCAGGGATCGCCGAAGCGGGGTTGCTCGACGCTGTTGCGTTTCGAGTTCCGCGACTCGCCACGCGCGACGAGATCACCCGTGCGCACACGGTCGAACACGTCGACCGGATGCGGTCGTTGAGCGAGATGGGCGGGGGACGGATCGATGACGACACCTTCGCATCGGCCGGTTCGTGGGCGACTGCGACGCGGGCCGTGGGGGCTGTGCTCGACGCTGTCGATGCGCTCCGCGGCGGCGAGTGCGACGTCGCCTTCGCCGCCAGCCGCCCCCCGGGGCACCACGCGGTCGCCGACCAGGCGATGGGATTCTGCCTGTTCAACAACGTCGCCGTCGCCGCAGCAACGTTGGCAGCGCAGGGCGAGCGCGTGGCCATCGTCGACTGGGACGTTCACCACGGCAATGGAACGCAGGACATCTTCTACGACGACCCACGGGTCCTGTACGTGTCGACACACGAGTCGCCCCTCTATCCCGGAACGGGCCGAGCGAGCGAGACCGGCGGGCCGAACGCGCCGATGTCCAACCTGAACCTGCCGTTCCCAGCGGGCACACGGGGCGACATGTACCGGCGGGCGATCGACGAGGTGGTCGCGCCCGTCATCGAGCGATTCGCTCCCGATTGGCTGATCATCTCGGCTGGGTTCGACGCGCATCGCCAAGATCCGCTGGCCGGACTGGAACTGACCTCGGCCGATTTCGCAGACCTCGCCACCCGTTTACAGCAACTGGTTCCGCCTGGACGCGTCGTCGTGGCGCTCGAAGGTGGCTACGACCTCGAAGCGCTCACCTACTCGACGGGTGCGACGTTGTCGGCGTTGATCGGTGCGTCCTACCGACCCGAATCGCCTTCGGGTGGTGACATCGGCGCCCCGACCATCGCGGCCGCCAAGGAGCGCTGGCAGCTGTCCTGACGGGTATTCCGTTCAAGCCGATCAATTGGGTGGGCTCATCGTTGCCCTGTGGATCACGGCGTTCGCTGTGGGCGACCTCGCCCGATGCCCACGTCGTTCGCCACCGCCGGAACGACCCGGTCGCAGACGCCCCCGCCGGTGTTGGGGGCATTGCCGGCGATCGTGGCAGCCACCGCCGTGTGGCCGTCGTCGAGCAACCACACGCAACTCACTGCGCCTTCGACGGTGCCGGTGTGGCCCCACCCGTATTGGTCGATGTGCACCCCTGGTGCTTGCAAGGTCGTGTAATCGGCCCAAAAGACAGCGCCCATCATGGCCGCGAGGTCGTCGGTCGACACGACGAAGGTTCCGGCGCCGCCGAGCCGCGACAGTCGCTCGACGGAGCGGGCATGGGGAACATCGGTCGGCAGGAGGCCGTTGGTCGACAGGTGCACGCCGTCTCGGCCGAGCGGATCGAACAGCAGTTGTTGGGCGGCCGCATCGAGGGGCAGCGCAGTGAGCACTTCGACGAGCAGACCGAGCGCGCAGTAGTTGCCGTTCGAGTACCGCCACGCACCGCGGGAGCGCTCGGGGGCAGCTGCGACGAGCGAGGGCAGGAAGCCGCGGCAATCGCCCCGGCCGTCGAACCACGAGGATCGGGCAACGGGCATGCCCGAGGTGTGATCGAGGAGTTCTCTGATCGTCACCCCGGCCCACTCGGGGTGCGTCGGGATTCCGATCAATTCCCACGGCATCGGTTGCGACACGGCCAGCACACCTTGCTGTTCGAGCTTGGCGATGCTCAGTGCTGTGATGACCTTGCTGACGCTGGCGACGAGCATCGGCGAATCGGCTGTCGCTGGCGTTCCGTCGATCAGGAGACCCGAGGCCCGCGAGACGAGGACCACGCCATTGCGTTGAACGGTTAACGACGCGGCGGTGTTGTCGCGCGCCAGCCGGTCGAACGCGGCATTGGTTTGGGTCATCAGCGGGTCGGCCAACGCGGCGAGTTCGGAAGCATCTCCACCGGGGGAGTCGGTCTGACCCGCATCGCCGATCGTGGTTGATGGTGTGGTTGATGGTGTGGTTGATGGTGTGGTGTCGATCGTGGTGGTGGCGATCGTGGTGGTGGCGGCCGGGTCAGGGGTTGGCGGTGCGATGGTGGGATCGGCCGCGGTCTGCGAGGCGCCAGGGGCAAGTGCTGGGGTCAGGTCTGGGGCAGGCGCAGAGGTGGAGGCAGAGGTGGAGGCGGCGGTGGGTGTCGGTGTGAGCGCCGGCATCGAGTCGGTATCGGTGGGCGACGCTGGTTGGATCGGCGCTGCCGCCGGCGGTTGCGCATCACCACCACACGCCGCGACGGCGAGTGCCACCGACAACAGCACGGTGAGCAGAGTTCGCCGTCCGGACCGCACGATGCGCAGCGTACCGAGGGTCAGATGTCCGACGATCGCGGGCGCGGAGATCGCATTGCTACGGTGAACCGGTGGCCAACAGCTTGGAGTCGGTGCTCGAATGCTCTGACCTCGACGCGATGGTTGCGTTCTTCGTCGATCAGCTTCGGTGCCGCGTCGAACTGATCACACCCGCCGACGATCCGGCCGAGTATGTGGTGGCGGGCCACGGTGCGCGTCTGCGCCTCGTACGGGGTGCCGACGTCGCCGCTCGGCTACGTCTGTTCCGGTTCGACGTTCCCGCGGGAACTCCCACCGTCACATTGGTCGCCCCCAACGGGACGGCGGTCGAGGTGCGATCGGCGGTGAACGGCGTCGAGGTCCCTGAGGGTGTGCCGTCGGTGTCGGTGGTCCACGCCGATACAGATCAGGAGTTCGGCGTCGGACGGGCCGGGATGGGGTACCGCGACCTACTTCCCGATCGGTGGGGCGGCCGCTTCATTGCGTCGCACATCCTGATCGCTGATGGCGGCGACGTGGCCGACTACGTCCACTTCCACCAGATTCGCTTCCAGCTGATCTTCGTGGCCGCCGGATGGGTGGACGTCGTGTACGAGGATCAAGGCGAACCGTTTCGGCTCCACGCCGGTGACTGCGTGCTGCAGCCGCCCGAAATTCGTCATCGGGTCCTGCGTAGCTCGCCCGGCCTCGAAGTGATCGAGATCGGTTGCCCGGCCGAGCACGACACCGTGGTCGACCACGACCTCGTCCTACCAACGGCTGCGGTTGATGCGCGGCGGCTGTTCGGCGGTCAGCGCTTCGTTCGCCATGTTGCCGCGGACGCCGCAACGACCCCATCGGCGACGCCGGGTTTCGTCGAGCGCGACACCGGCATCAGCGAAGCAACCTCGGGCCTCGCCGACGCTCGGGTGTTGACACTCGGTTCGCCTTCGCTCGGGTCCGATGTTGCGTTTCAGGCGCCAGCGATGACCCATCGCGGCGAGTTCGCGATGTTCGTCGTCCTCGCCGGGACCGTGACCATCTCGATCACTGCAGAGCACGATCACCCTGCCGGCCCAGGTGAGAAGGGCGGCGGAGTCGTCCGGTCGGTCGGTCCTCGTGACGCGATCGCAGTTCCTGCTGCGCATCATTGGCAGTGGAGCGAGCCGTCCGCCGACATCGAACTGCTGCAGGTGACGCTTCCCGGTGGTTGCGTCCGTCGGTCCGAGACCGGCCGAGCCGCTGCGCACCGACAAAATGCGGGAGGATCGTCGAGTGATTCGTGACTCGATCGCAGCAGCCATGCTCGACGCCTCACCCGACGGCGTGCTGCTGGTGCGCGCCGACGGCACGATTGCATTCAACAACGCGGCTGCAGCAGACCTGTTCGGGTACTCATCCGAGCAATTGGCGGCGATGGTCGTCGAAGAACTGCTGCCACCAGATGTCCGCAGGGGTCATGTCGATCGCCGGACGGGCTACCGCCAGGCTCCGACGCGCCGGCCGATGGACACGGGCCTGCAGCTGTACGCGCAGCGCGCCGATGCCTCGCTCGTTCCGGTCGAGATCAGCTTGAGCCCGATCACGATCGACGGCGACGTGTGCACCATCGCGACGATCCGTGACGTGACCGATCGCCGCGAGACCGCTGCCAAGCTGGCCCTGCTGACCGAACGCGAACGCATCGCCCGCGACATTCACGACATGGTCATTCAGCGGATCTTCGCATCGGGCATGTCGCTGCAGGCAGTGGTCAACGTGGCCGAACCGCCGATGGTCGCCGAACGCGTGTCGAAGGTCGTCGACGAACTCGACGACACCATCCGCGAGCTGCGCAGCGCGATCTTTCGACTCGGTCTGCCCGACGTGAAGCAGAGCCTGGTCGCTCACCTCGCGGCGGTGGTCGATGAGCGACGACGCCATCTTGGCTTCACACCCGATTTGTATGTGGAGGGTGACATCGACTCTGTACCCGACTTCGTCGCCGAACAACTCGTGGCCACGGTGGTCGAGTCGCTGTCGAATGTCGCGCGGCACGCCAATGCCACGAGCGTGAAGGTCACGGTGGTGCTGGCCGACGGAGTCGTGCGGCTCATGGTCGCCGACAACGGGGTCGGCATCACGGGGACACCCAAGCCGAATGGCGGGTTGTCGAACATCGTGTGGCGGGCAACCGAACTGGGTGGGTCGTGCACCGTCGAGGCCGGGGACCCGGGAACCGTGATCGCCTGGCACGTGCCAGTCTGACCTCGACCGGTCAATGACCGGACTGCTCGCGTTCCTCGAGTCGTGCCGACAGCGCTGCTGCCTCCGTTCGCCGGGCCATGCCCAGTTTGGCCAGCAGGTTCGACACGTAGTTCTTGACGGTCTTTTCGGCGAGGAACATCTCGTGGGCGATCTGTCGGTTGGTCATGCCCTCTCCGATGTGGTCGAAGATGCGCCGCTCCTGAGGAGTCAAATGCAGCAGGCGCCCCGCTTCGCCGTGGGACAAGCGACGCATCGCCATACGCACGTCGGCGGGGTCGAGGAGCTGGCGCCCGGCAGCCACGAGCCGAATCGCCTCGACGAGCTGGTTGCTCTTGATCTCCTTGAGCACGAATCCGGCAGCACCGGCGAGACCGGCATCAACCAGCGCCCGGTCGTTCTCGAATGACGTGAGGATGAGCGTTCGGATGTCGGGAAACGCCACAGAAATCGCACGACAGACATCGATGCCGTTGCCATCACCGAGTCTGACGTCGAGCACTGCGACGTCGGGCCGGCATCGTTCGACTTCGGCCAGCGCAGATGCGGCGTCGCCCGACTCTCCGACGACCTCGATGTCGGGTTCGACGTCGAGGCTCGCCCGGACGCCGGCGCGCACCACTTCGTGGTCGTCGAGCAGGTACACGCGAATCATGCACCCAGTCTGGCCGATCGGCTCGACCGACCCGGCAACAGGCTGCGGCGGCTACCTCTGGCAGACCGGTCTCAGGTGTCGTGGCCGGGGATGACCACGACGGGGACGCTGACGTGGTGGAGGAGCCAGGTGGATACCGATCCGATGAGCGCCGCTCCGATCGCTCCATGTCCCCGCCCACCGACCACGAGAAGGTCAGCGGTGTCCGCGCGTTCGAGCAGCACACGCCGGGGGACACCGGTCATGAACGTTCGAACGACGGGGTGATTGGGGCGGTGCCGCGCCTCGACGCCGTCGATGAGGTGGCGGAAGCGTTCCTCGGCGAGGTCAGTGGCCTCGGGAAAGAAGAACTGGTCGGCCCCCGCTGCCAGCGGCGAGGCGTCCCATACCGAGAGTGCCTCGACAGTCGTCGACGGTTCGGCAAACGTCAGCGCCCAGTCGAGGGCGGCAATGGAGCTAGCAGAGCCGTCGACCCCGACGACGATGTGTTCGGTCGTGACGATGTCCGCCCGTGCTGGCACGACGACCACGGGCGCCGTTGCATGAGTGGCACATTGGGTGCTGGTGGAGCCGAGGAGCAGCCGCTGAAATCCGCCGCGCCCCCTGCTGCCGATGACGAGCAACGCAGCCTCCTCGGCAGCCTGCAGGAGCGCCGCGGTCGGCCCACCGTGCGGGGCGGATGATTCGATCTGGATGTCGGTGCGAGTCGTGGCCCGCGCCGCAGCCTCGTCGGCGATGCGCTGGGCGCTGGCCGCGAGGAGCTCCCGGTCGATCACCGGTGCGGTCACCGGCCAGGTTTCGGCCTGCGCGCCGTAGATCGGTGTCTGCCACGCGGTGACCAGGTGGAGGCAGGTCGTTCGGTGAGGCGCGTGCACCAGGGCCCAGTCGAGGGCGTGCTCGCCATTGTTCGAACCGTCGATGCCGACGACCCAGGGTTCCATTGCAATCCGTCGCTCCACCGCGTGTCCTCCGAATTGATTTCCTTCAGGTTGTCACGATTATGCGTCGGGAACACGGCCGCACAGGAGGGTCCTTCGGCCCTACGCGAACAATCGCTGGTCAGGATGGGCGTCAGAGGTAGGCGAGCCGGGACGCCTCAGCGGTGAGGGCCTCCCGATGATCGGGGTGTGCAATCGCAATCAACGCCGCTGTTCGCTCCGAGATCGAACGGGCACGGAGCTCGGCGACACCCCACTCGGTGACGACCTTGTCGACGGTGTTCTTCGGTGTCGTGACGACTTCACCGGGCGCCAACTGGGCGACGATGCGCGACGCGCCGCTCGACGTCGTCGAATGCAACACGACGAACCCCTGGCCACCATCGGAGTACATCGCGCCACGCGCGAAGTCGTTCTGTCCGCCCGACGACGAGTAGTAGTTCCCGCCGATGGTTTCCGATGCGCACTGGCCGATGAAGTCGACCGACAACGTGGCGTTGATCGACACGAAGTTGTGTTCGTTGGCGATGATCCGCGGATCGTTCACGTACCGCACAGCGTGCAGCTCGATCGCCGTGTTCTCGTGGAGGAAGTCGTGCAACCGCTTCGTGCCGAGCGCAAAGGTACCCACCGTCTTGGTGCGGTTGAGACGCTTCTTGACCCCGTTCACCACGCCGGATTCGAGGAGGTCGACGACGCCGTCGGACAGCAGCTCGGTGTGCACCCCGAGGTCGCGATGGTCGGTGAGCGCGGCCATGATCGCATTCGGAATGGCGCCGATTCCCGTTTGGACCGTGGCGCCGTTCGGGATCCGTTCGGCGACATACGAGGCGATGCGGGCGTCGATGTCGTTCGGCTTGGTCGGCGCGACCTCGACGAGCGGCCGATCACTTTGACACCAGCCGAGCACCTGGGACACATGCACCTGATTACGTCCGAAGGTGCGCGGCATTGCTTCGGTGGCTTCGAGAAAGAAGTCGGCACGACCGATGAAGCTCGCCGCGTAGTCGGCTGACACCCCGAGCGAGAAGTAGCCATGGCGATCGGGTGGCGACGCGGCAGCGATCACGAGCGGATTGGGCGCCCGATGATGCATCAACGAGTACACCTCGGAGAAATGGCCGGGTACGAGTTCGACCGTTCCCGCCCGGAAGTGCTTGCGCGTCGCCGGCGACAGGAAGTACGAGGTGTGGGTCAAGCGATCGCCGAATGCTCCGGTCATGTACTCGCGGTCGTGAATGGCATGCATCTGATGCACGCTGCTTCCCGCCATCCTGGCATCGCCCGACCGAGCTGCATCTTCGAGCGCATCGACCACAGCGGTCGGCTCGCCGTTGGCGAGCGGCACGATCAGTTGGCGACCGCCGGCGACGAACTCGACAACGTCGTCTGGGGAGTTGGGAGCGATCATGGCAGCAGTGTCGCAAACCCGGGGCCATGTGGCGAATCGACGCAGCCCAGCGACGTCGGTCTCGGCTCCGCAGGGTCGGTCAGTCCGGCCGCAGGAACGGCGCTCCCTCGTGGTGTTCGGCTCCCGGCTGGGGACGCACGGCAAGGGTGTCCATTGGCTCCGCGCTGCCCGACCAGCCGATCGACGCGTCCGCGACGACCTCGTCGACGACGTGGAACCTCCGCCCCGTGACCTCATCCGCGTGGACGCGTACGAAGTCGGGTTTCTCCGACGCCACCCACGGAAACAAGGGGAGGTCTTGCGCATCGAACACGTCCTGCATCCGCTCGATCTGATTGGCCCGGCCCTTCACGACCACGCTCCACGCCACGCGCTCGGCCGGCAGATAGCCGTCGATCTCAAAGGCGACGTGATGCATCAGCACCGCTGCTGCGAGCTTCGTCCCGGCGCCGGTGCGAAAGACGATCGACTGGTCGTCGACGAGGAAGTTGATCGGGAAGATGTCGGGACGCCCACCGTTGTCGACCGCCAGCCGACCAACAGCGGTGTCACGAAGGAGCGCCCAACACGCCGCTTCGTCGAGCATCTCGGTACCTGCTTGCAGTGTCATGAAATCAGCCCTTTCTCGGTCGTCTCGGTTCGTGTCGGTTTCGCCGCGACTCTTCCTCAGCCCGCCTTGGGTGTGACGACGACTGCGGTGACCATGCCAAACATGCCGTCTTCGCGTTCGGCATGGGTGAGGATGTGGCAGTGCCACACCCACGTACCGGGGTCGGTGGCCTGGAAGAGGATCGAGTACCGCTCGCCAGGTGCGACGTTGATCGTGTCGGCCCAGTACGGCTGGTCGAGTGGGATTCCATCCTTGGCGTAGATGAGTGTCGGGAACTGGTGCAGGTGCATCGGGTGGCTGGTGAGGCCTTCGTTGTAATAGTGCACCGCCGCCCACGACCCCTCCTCGAGCACGAGTGGCTCGGTCGCCGGGAAGCTCTTGCCATTCAGCGACAGGCCGATGACGCCGGCGTCATTCAGCACCATTGGGATGTCGGCTGCGAGTTCGAGGTCCGCGGGAATCGTGACCCCGCTGACCGTCTGGCCGTAGGGGAGGGGATTCTCACCGATGATGATGGAGCCGAACATTCCATTGGGCACCGACGTCTGGCTGTGGAGATGCGCGTGATACATCGCAATGCTCGGCCCTTGGGCAGTGAACTCGTAGGTGTAGGACTCGCCGGTTGGGACGGGATCCTGGGTGTAGGGCGACACACCATCTTGTTGGTTCGGGACGTCGAGGCCGTGCCAATGGATGTCGGTGCCGAGCGGGGTCTCGTTGTGCAAGATGACCTTCACCTTGTCGCCCACATCGAGTTTGATCTGAGGCGCCGGGACGATGCCGTTGTAGCTCCAGGCGTCGACGATCTGACCGGGAGACACTTCCCACGGCGTGACCGCTGCCGTCAACTCGAACTGCTTCGTGCCGTCGGGCAGCAACTCGAATTCGAGCACCTCGTTGCCTCTGCCTTCGGTGGCGGCTGGGAACGCCAGCATCGAGTCGATCATGACCTGGTCCATCTCGGCGGCGGTGAGCTCTTCGCCGCCGCCCTCTCCTGCGGCTGCTGCCGGGGCCGCACCGGGCTCGGTGACGACGAGATCGGCCTTCATGCCCGACCCCTCGTGTCCTGCAATCGTGCAGTAGATCTCATACGTGCCCGGCGTGAGCTCCGCGCGCACGATGTCGAGGCCACGCGACAGCAGGTTCTTGGACCGATAGTCGGTGCCGCGAATCGCCAGGTTGTGCTCGATCGATCCGTTGTTGAACACATTGAGGACGACCTCGCCGGCGGGTGCCGTGAGCGCTCCGTCGATCTTGAACTCGCTCAGTTCGACGTCGACACTCGTGCTCTGCACCGCTTCGGTCGTCGAGTCGTCGCGCAGCATCGCGATCAGGCCGATGACGACCATTGCCGTGATGAGCGTGACGATGATCGCGGCGAGAGCGATGAACATCAGCGTGCCGCTGGGGGAGTCGTTGCCCCGATCGAGTTGTGGTCGACCGGGTGTCGACGGGGGTGGCGCTGTCCGTTCATCGAGCGCGGTCATCGTGCGGTGTCCTGGTGAGATGTCATCGCTGATCATTCAGCCAGCGTTCGGCGCATCCCAACAGGGTCGAAGGTCCCGTCACCGCGGTCCGCTGGCGTCGGGACGTGGAGGTCAGGAGAAGACGGTGCGTCCGATCCACTCGGTCACGAGGGCCGGCTTGTCGGCGCCTTCGATCTCGACGGTCATCGCGCGGGTCTGATCGACGGCGTTCCCCTTGAGCTGCACATCGACGGTGCAGGCAGTGGCGCGCACCCGTGATCCTGACGGAACAGGGTTGACGAAGCGCACCTTGTTCATGCCGTA
This sequence comes from Ilumatobacteraceae bacterium, assembly GCA_963820085.1. Taxonomy (GTDB): domain Bacteria; phylum Actinomycetota; class Acidimicrobiia; order Acidimicrobiales; family Ilumatobacteraceae; genus Ilumatobacter_A. The sequence continues at coordinate 792,653 of CAWFYU010000006.1, forward strand.
GTTCACGCCCATGAGCACACCCTCGAGTGGTGGGAGGTCGCTCGGAATGCTCGTCGACAGGTGGACGAGCAAGCTGAGCGTGAGAAATCCGTGGGCGATGGTGCCGCCGAACGGCGTGAGGGCGGCGCGCTCGGGATCGAGGTGGATGAACTGGTGATCGAGGGTTGCATCGGCGAACGCTTGGATCCGGTTCTGATCGACCTCGAACCAGTCTCCGGCTACCGGGTCCTGGCCGATGAGCGCCTGGATTGCTTCGTAGGCGGCTTGTGCATTGTCGCTCATGGTGACTCCGATGACGTGAGTGGTGTTCGAGGTGATGGGAACTGATGTGAGGTGTGCGGCGCTGGGTGCGGCGTCGACGTGCGGCGATAGTGTGCTCAGGTCGACAGTAGCGATTGCGGGTGATTCTGCTGCAGCCGTGGATGCCTCGATGTGCGACGCTCCAGGGGTGGCCGAGTTGGAAACGATCGTCGATGCGTCGGCCGCCCTTGACCAGTGCGGCGATCTGTTCCGTTCCGACCCCGTTGCCTGCAACATGGTCACCGCGGCGCTGGGCCCGAGCAGCCAGGCCCGGCTGTTGCGGGCCCACGACGGTGCCACCACGACCGGTGTCGCGCTGATCATCGGCGAAACGTGCCTCGTGACGCCACTCGGGCCGGGTGTGGCGGAGTTGATCGCACCGGCGATCGAGGTCGCTGCGCCGATCGTGATCAGCGGTCCCGCGGGCGATGCAGCGGCCCTGGCGGGACTGCTCTCCGAACGCGTCGACGCAGCGATCGTCGACGCACAGCTCATTCGCTTGTACCGGGCGACGGAGATCATCGAACCCTCTCAGCGGCGTCGAGGCAAGTCGTTCGAGAGCGATCGTGACCGTCTCGCACACGCAACCGACTGGGCTGTCAGCTTCGGCGCAGACACTGGTCTCGTCCGTTCGCGTGAGGAGGCACAGGCGCAGATGGCGCAGGCGCTGAACGAACATCGGGTGCTTGAGTGGCGGTCGAAGGGTGAAGTCGTCAGCCAACTCCTGATCACTGCAGCACGATTCGGGGTGGTTCGCATCGGCGGCGTGTACACCGCCCCCGAGCACCGCAAGCGCGGACATGGTGCAGCGTTCGTCGCGGCGGTGGCTCAGCAGCAGCTCGACCGACAAAAGGTCGACATGGTGGTGCTGAACGCCCAGGCGTCGAATGCCGCCACGAACCGGATGTATCGTCGGCTGGGCTTCGGGACCGCACTGGAGACGCTCACCGTCACCGTCGACGCGCGCTGACCACCTCCTCCCACCGCGACCCACGCGCGCCTGCGATGAGATCCGGCTGCACCTGCTGCGGCCAGAACTCATCGCAGGAGCTTCGTCCGCCACCCACGCGCGCCTGCGATGAGATCCGGCTGCACCTGCTGCGGCCAGAACTCATCGCTGCAGCGTCGACCGGCCTGACCGGCCCATGCGATGAGATTCGGGGTGACCCGTGCGCCGCCAGGCTCATCGCTGGAGGTGAGTCGAACGGCCCTATTCGGGGAGACGGCGCACCGACGATGATGGGGGTGACATCACGTTGCGTCGACCGATCTGGCGGAGTTCACGGAGTCACGGAGGACCATGATGAATGCCCACGATGACGGATCGGCGATGAGGGACCTCTCCACGTCGGAGTGCTGGAGCCGGCTCCGCTCGTCGGCAGTCGGTCGACTTGCCGTTCGGACCCTCGACGACGACGTCGACATCTTTCCCGTCAACCATGTGGTCGATGGAGGCACCATCGTGTTTCGCTCGTCGTTGGGAACCAAGCTCACTGCACTTGCGGACGGCCCGCGCGTGGCCTTCGAAGTCGACGGGGTGGATGCCGATCGGCACGCCTGGAGTGTGGTCGTCAAGGGGCGTGCGGAGGTGATCGATCGGCGGGACGAGATCATTGCGATCTTCGATCTCGATGTCGACCCTTGGCACGTCGGCGACAAGCCCATCTTCGTCAGGTTGACGCCGACCTCGGTGACCGGGAGGGACTTCGTGGTGGCTCCTGATAGCGCCGACCCATCTTGAGTTCGCGCGCGTTCCAGCGGGTCGTCTCCCGATCGGCCTGAGCGGTACGTCGCCGTCAGGGAAGGTCGTACGCCGCGGCGGTGGCTGCTTCGAGCACCTCTTTGGCGGTCAGGCCGAGGGCGGCGGCCGCAGCGATCACGTCGTCCCATTCGACGCTGCGGTTGATGCGCTCGCCGTCGAGTGATGCGGATTTCACACCGATGCCCCTTCCGCCGACGCTGACCTCGCTCTGTTCGCGCGCGAGCATGTGCTTGTCGATCGTGGTCGCGCGCAGACCGATCGTCGAGGTCTCGCGGAAGATTGCCCGGCGCACCGTCGCCGCGCCGTGCTCGCTGCAGAGCGCGGCTGAACGTGAACGCCGGACGGCCCTTCTTCATCAAGATCGGGGTGACCCACGCATCGTGCGCGCCCGCAGCGAGGACCTGCTCGATGACGTGGGGCCAGAGCCGTGGGTCGAGGTCGTCGACGTTGGCGTCGTAGCGGACGGCACGCTCGATGACGACGTCGTCGTCTGCGCGGCTCGTGCGTCCGTCACCTCCGTCGGCATGGTCGCTCTGGCCGGTCGGACTCACTGGTGCACCCGCATCGGTCTCGATGGTACCGAACCCGCAGTGCCGGGCCGGCGGCGAGTAGTGACATCAGGTCAGGTCGGTGCGAGCGTGGAGACGCCGACCTTGGTGCTGTCGTGTGCCGGAAGTGGCAGCCGAATCACCAGCACTGGGCATGTTGCATGACGAACGAAGCCCGCGGTGACGCTGCCCATCGTCACGCGTGACAGTCCTGTTCGGCCATGCGAGGTGGCGACGATGAGGGACGCATCCATGCGGTCGGCGAAGTCAGGCACGGCCTTGGCCGGGTGCCGGTCGTGCAACTCCTCGAACTCCACTTCGTGGCGGGACACTGCGGCGAGGTCGTGAGCGAGACGAGCCGGATAGGCCGATTCGACGATGTGTGCAGCAGCCGGTGGAGCGTCCTTCGGATCGGCAACGTGGACAATCCACGGAGTGATGCCCAGCTCGATCGCCCAGGCAGCTGCGAGCGGGAGTGCCGCCTCGGACTCCTGTGAACCGTCGACCGACACGACGAGCGGCCCGACGAAGTCGGTGGCGATCGCGGCGGGTCCGACGAGCAGGATCGGCCCGAACACACGATGCAACACATCTTCGGCCACGCTGCCCACCAAACCCGCCGACCGCCCGCGACCGTGCGACGCCATGACCACCACTGCACTGGGGTGAATGGTGATGAGTTCGTCGATCGCGGCTGCGACGCTGTCCGCGCCGAGGCGCGCCTCGGACTCCACCGCGACGCCGGTGACGTCGACACCTCCCAGACCCGTTGTGAGGCGATCGTTCGCCGCGCTGCGATCATCAGGCGCGAAGACGACTTCGACGACGTGGACAGTTGCAGAGGTTTTCCTGGCAAGGGAGATGGCGACGTCGACGGCGGCCCACGATGCCGCGGAACCGTCGACGGGAACAATGAGGCGTTGGTTCATGGGAGATCCTTCGGGGTCGTCGTCGATGTTGGCCGTCATGGCGGCGCACCTGCGCTGCCGATCTCCACGTTGGACGGTCTGTGGAACGTTCGGCAGAGTCGTAGGTCCCGTCTGTATCCGGGTCGTTCGCCTCTGTCGATGCCGGTTGCAGCGGAGCACGCTTCAATCATGAGCACACAGTGGATTGTCGGCATCGACGGGTCGCCGGACGGATGCATGGCGTTGAACTGGGCGGTCATGATGGCCGAGGCGAGCGGGGGAGTGGTCAACCCGGTGACGGCCTGGCACGTGCCCCTGCCGCTACTGGTCGGTACTCGCCACAGGATGGTCGACGTCGATCGGATCGGGCTCGCCGCAGAGGCATCGGTGATGGCGACGACAACAGTCGACGCCGCCGACGCCCCAGCCGGGATCATTGCCGAGCCGAGCATGGTCGAGGGGCATCCTGCACCGGTGCTGCTGGCGCAGACCGGCACCGATGCTGTTGTGGTGGTCGGCCGGCGCGGTGTGAGCGACCTCAAGCACCGACTCCTCGGGTCGGTGAGCCAGTACGTCGCCACCCACGCCGACGGACCGGTCGTCGTGGTCCCCGCGTCGTGGAAGCCGTCGCCATGCCGTCGCATCGTGGTGGGCTTCGACGGGAGTGAGCACGCCGCCGCTGCACTGCGGTGGGCGATCGACGTGGCGCCGGAGGGCGCAGCGGTGACGGCGCTGATCGCAATCGACGTGATCCCGTGGTTGCGGCCCGAGTTGGTCGAAGAACGATATCCGGATGAGTTGGCCGCAGCGAAGCTCCGGTTGACCGAGGCGGTCGATGCCACCGATCCCGATCACCGGGCTGAGCGCGTCGTCGTTCTACACGGCGCCAGGCAGGCTCTGGCCGAAGCGGGCACCGACGCCGACCTGATCGTCGTCGGTCCGCGCGGTCTCGGGGGAGTCGCCCGGACCATTCTCGGCTCGGTGACCACGTGGTTGCTACACGATGCCCCGTGTCCGGTCGCCGTCGTTCCGTCGCAGTAGAACGGACCGACGTGGTCGTCGGCACGAACTGCGGTCTGCGCATTTCCACCGGTGGGGTGCCGCAACGTGGGCGGGTTCCGAACGGGGCACCTCACCGCAAACCGATCGGACGACGTCACCCACCACAGCGATGAGTCTGCGGGCGCACCCCCCGCCGCCAAACTCACCGCGTGGCATGACAGCCACCAGTGCGATGAGTCTGCGGGCGCACATGTCGCCGCCAGACTCATCGCATGGGGTGTGCGAGATCACATGTTGCGTGTGGCTCGGGCGGCAGAGTGAATGGCCTGCTGGATCGAATCGGTGCCGTCAGCGTTGCCGATCGTCGTGACGGTGAACGGCAGGTCGCCATGTTCGGCCGCGAAGTACTCGCCGAGTCCGTCGTTCGGCTCGGGATAGGTGACGATGCACACCGTGTCGGCCTCGAAGGTTCGTTCGAGCGCGTTGCCGAGCCCGTACGCCGTGATCGAGTCCGCATCGATCGAACGGATGGCCATCGACGGGACGAACTCGACCCCGGCTCCGAACAGTCGCTCCCGGCTGGCCTCGACCGTGGCCGGTGGATAGGGGATCATCGCGCCGAGTTGTTCGTGTCGGCTGACCACTGTCACGGTCGCGCCTGCGGCCAGGAGCTTGTCGACGACCGAGATCGTCTCGAACGTACCGGTGTCGTCGACCACGACGGCCCGCTTGCCGATCGCCGCCCTCCCGCCGAAGCCGAGCACTTCCCAGCTCGTCCAGACGTGAGCGAGGCTCGCGCCGGGAATCGGCACCGAGGGCGCCGACAGCTGGAACCCTGGCCGCCGCGGCGTGGATCCGGTGGCGATGATGACCTCGTCGGGGTTGGCCTCGACGATCATGTCGGGGTCGACCGGTGCACCGAGATGCACCCGCACACCCAACCGGGCGATCTCGTCGGCGAGCCATCGGGTGATGGCTTCGAGGTCGGAACGTGGGGGCACCGAGGCTGCCATCCGGACCTGTCCGCCGAGTTCGCGGCTCATCTCGTACAGGTCGACGCGGTGACCGCGTAGCGCCGCGGTGCGGGCAGCCTCCAACCCTGCGGGCCCGCCGCCGACGATCATCACCTGCTTGCTCACGTCGGCGGGGCCGGGCGTCTCGAACGGGGTCGTGGTCTCGACGCCTGCGGCGACGTTGACGACGCACTGGATCTTGCCCGTCGTCATCAACTGGGCGACACAGCCCATCGAGGTGCCGATGCACGGTCGGATCTCGCTCTCGCGGCCGTCGCGGGCCTTCACGACGAGTTCGGGATCAGCGATCATGGCCCGCACGATCGACACCATGTCGGCCATGCCCGACTGCAGGATGTGCTCGGCATGGTCGAGGGTCATGATCCGGCCGGTCACGATGGTCGGGACGTCGACGGCACCCGTGACTGTCTTGTTGTTGTCGAGTTCGTAGCCGAGGGGATCATCGAGGGTCGACAGGAACTTGTGGAAACGCCAATAGGTCCCCATCGACACGTCGAGGAAGTCGATGTCGCGCTCGCAGGCGCGGGCGATCTCCTGGGCCTCGACATGATCGATGCCACCGTCGATGAACTCGTCACCCGAGATGCGGATGCCGACGGGAAACCCGGCGGACACCTCGGAGCGGATCGCGGCGAGGATCTCGCGGACGAATCGGGTGCGGTTGTCGGTCGACCCGCCGTACTCGTCGTCGCGTTGGTTGGTCGCCGGTGACAGGAACGACCCGATCAGGTAGCCGTGCGCGGCGTGGAGCTCGACACCGTCGAGCCCGCCCGCCTCGACACGCCGCGCCGCGGCAGCGAATGCGGCAACGGTGTCGTCGATCATCCCTTTCGTCATCGCACGCGGCGTCACGCCGATCTTGACGTTCGGAATCGCGCTCGGGCCGATCGGCCGAACGGCGGCGTTGCGCGCGTAGGTCGTGCCGCCGTGCCACAGTTGCTGGAACACCTGGGTGCCGTGCGGGTGGAGCCTGGCGGCGAGGTTCTCATAGAACGGCAGCACCTGGTCGGAGTAGACCGGGATGCCGGTTGCCGATTGCGGCGTCACGCCGGCGATCTCGATGATGGCAAGCCCGACGCCACCCCGTGCTCGCGCCTCGTGGTACGCGATCAAATCCTCGCCGTGGGTACCTGTCGAGTGCGCGGTGCGCACGATGCGATTCGGGATGGTGCAGCCCCTCATCGCGAGCGGTTGGAACACGTGGGGATACATCGCCACGTCAGGCTCCGGCCTCGTCGGCGAGGCGGAGATTTCGAAGGTCTCCTTGCCATCTGTTGCGATGGACGAAGTCGGCGACCGGCCGTCGGTTGACCGGTCCGAAGTCGGCATCGGGATAGCCGATGGGGATCGTCGCCGCGATCCGAATGTGGTCGGGAATGCCGAGCGTGTCGCGGATCACCGAATCGGCGGCACGGTGCAGTGTCGTGAACACGGTACCCAAACCGAGCGCCCGCGCCGCGAGCAGGATGTTCTGCGCCGCGGGGTAGAGCGCCGACCAGGTGAACGATTCCTCGGGGCGGCCCGCCGGATAGATGACCGGGCCGGTCACAAAGATCACTGCGGGAGCAGTCGCCATCGAACCAATCAGCGCGGCGGCGCCGTCGAACATCAACCGCTCGGTTCGGTCGCGGGGCTGCATCTTCGAGATGGCGGGCAGCATCGCCGCGCCGATCGCTTCGGCGATGACGCGCTTGGCATCGGCATCGTCGACGACAACGAAATCCCACCCTTGGCTGTTGCCCGGGCTCGGGGCACGGGTCGCCGCCCACAGCACTTTGTCGAGCACCGCGGCGGGGATCGGATCGGGCTTCAGATAACGGATTGCGCGGCACGTCTCCATCACCTCCCAGATGTCGTCGGTCGGCAAGTTCGCCATCGTCACGGCGCGTCCCATGCGACGGGAAGCGTGTCGACACCGTGCAGCACGTGCGCCGAGATCTCGGTCGGATCGCCCGCGAGCCGCAGGTTCGGCAGTCGATCGAGGACCAGCTCGAGCGCCACAGCGGCTTCGATCCTGCTGAGTGGTGCACCCATGCAGTAGTGGATTCCTTTCCCGAACGAATAGTGCTTCTTCAGGGTTTCCAGGTCGCGAGTGACGTCGAAGGTGTCCGGATCGTCCCAGGCGTCGGGGTCCGTGTTCGCCGCAAAGAAGCTGCACATCACCTTGGTGTTGGCAGGAATGGTGACGCCATGCAGTTCAGCGTCCTCGGTGCTGGTGCGGAACAGCCCGTGCACCGGAGCGTCGTAGCGCAGGCTCTCTTCGACCGCAGTGGCGATCAGGCTGCGATCGTTGCGCACCAACTCCAATTGGTCGGGATGTTGGAGGAGTCGGAAGACGAGGTTGCCGATGAGCAGCGTGGTGGTCTGACTGCCGGCGATGAACAGGAACATCATGAATCCGAGGATCTCCTCGTCGGTCAGCACCCGGCCATCGAGATCGGCCGTGACGAGTGCAGTCAGCGTGTCGTCCGGCAGGTCCTGGCCGTTCGAGATCATCTCGCGGCGGAGGCCGATGTTCTCCATGAAGTAGGCGATCTCGGCGGGGCGTCTGGTGCTCGCCGACGCCGCTTGACCGGTGGTGGGCGACACCACGCCATCGGCGCGTGGTCGGATCGCGCGGCAGTAGTCGGGGTCGAGCCCGAGGAGCCAGGCGATGATGATCAACGGCACCGGCGTGGCGAGCAATTCCATCAGGTCGCCCTCACCGCGTGCGACGAACTTGTCGATCTCGTCCCCGACGAGTTGGCGGATGGAGGGCTCCATCGCGACCAGGTCGGCGGGAGCGAAGGCTTTGCTGACGAGTCGTCGATCAGAGGTGTGTTGCGGCGGATCGACGCTGACCAGGACGCCGCCTTCGGCGTAGGCCAGCCCGGGCCCCTGATCGCTGGACCACACCTTGTAGTTCCTCAGGAGTTCTTTGACATCGGCCTCGCGCGTAACTGCGTACCAGTCGTACGGCTGGCTGTTGCGGGCCACCGGGCAGGTGGTCCGCACGTCGGCATAGTGCTCGTGCGGGTGCTGCTGGAAGCCGTCGGCGAAGAAGTCGAACTGTTCGCGCCGTGCACTGTCGTGTGTGTGCTGCGTGTCGTCGAGGCCCATGCGGCCCGACGGTAGCACTTTGTTAATACAACTTCACGAAGTCGAGCGGCGATGAGTAACGTGGCTCGAGTGCGCTACACCGTCAACCTGCTCGAGGCCGACGTCGATCCTCGCGAGTGGGCCCAGCGCCGTGAATCCGAAGGTTGGGACGCACTGTCGGTCGCCGATCATGTGTTCACCTCGAGCCGGCCCTACCCCCACGTCTGGGTCACCGCCACCGCACTTGCGATGGCAACCCGGCGCGTCACGATCTCCACCGCGTTCGTCAACAACCTGCTGCGCAGCCCCGTCGAGGTCGCCCAGGCAGCCATGCAGCTCCAGGTGGTCAGCGACGGCCGATTCGAACTCGGGTTGGGCGCGGGATGGGCGCAGGAGGAGATCACCGGATCGGGGCTGCGGTACCCGCCGCCGCGCGAACGCGCCGGCAGGTACGCCGAGTCCGCCCAGATCGTCCGCTCGCTCCTTCACGGCGGAGCGTGCTCGTTTCATGGCGAGTACTACGACATCGAGGTGCCGACTCTCGGCCCGCTGACCGAGGCGCCACCGTTGCTCATCGGCTCGCTCGGAGGGCCGCGCACGATCCGTGAAGTGACCCCGCATCTCGACCGCGTCGAGTTGAAGGCGCAGAGCGCAGCAACCCGCGGCGGGGCACTCGACCTCGCGGTGATGGCGGACATTCCCGAATCGCATCTGCTCGCCATGATCGAGCAGGTACGTGCGGTGCGCCCCGAGATCGAACTCTCGATGTTCTGCCTGTTCAGCGTCGGCGACGATCCCGTGACCGAGAGAGTGGCCGCCACGATGACCGAAGGCGGGCTGTTCCGACGGTTCTTCGGTGCCCCCGAACGCGTTGCCGAGGGGCTCGCCTGGCTGGAGACCATCGGCATCGACTCGGTGTCGCTCAGTCCGATGACCGCGCATTCGCTCGAACAACTCGCTCCGTTCGTGGTGGCCGGACAAAGCGATTGATAACTGGGCAATGAGATCGAAAGTGAGGAAACCATGACGGACATTCGGATCGACATCGCCCAGACGGTGTACGGGTTCGCGTACGGCATCGATCGGCGCGACTGGGCGGGCTATCGGCAGGTGTTCGTTGCGGCACCCGCCGACATCGAGTTCGACTACGAGTCCTATCACGGTCGCCCCGCCACTCGGATGGGTGTCGACGACTGGATCGGCGCGGTGACTCCGCTGTTCACCGGTCTGGACGCCACCCAGCACTCGATGAGCAATCCGATCGTCGAGGTCGATCCGGGAGCGCGCTCGGCTCGATGCCGGGTGTACATGCAAGCGGCCCACTTCCTGTGGCGCGACGACCTCGACGAGTTGACCGGCAGCCCCGACCCCGAGTTCACGATCGGCGGCTACTACGACGACCACCTCGTACTCGACGATGACGACGAGTGGCGAATCGATGCCGTCAAGTTGACGGTCTGGTGGCGGCGCGGCAACGAGGCGATCATGGCGTTGGCCCGCAACTCCACCTCCGATAGGGGCACCCGATGAAAGAAGGCGACATGAAGATCGGAGCGGTGTATCCGCAGACAGAACTTCGGGGTGACCCCGAAGCGGTCCGCCGCATCGGGCTGGCCGTCGAATCGTTGGGCTACGACCATCTCCTGGCATACGACCACGTGGTGGGCGCAGTGCATGCCGATCGGGAGCCGAAGCTGTGGGGTCCGTACACCGAGCACGATCCGTTCCACGATCCGTTCGTGATGTTCGCCTATCTCGCCGGGATGACCGAGCGGATCGAGTTCGCCACGGGCGTCCTGATCCTTCCCCAACGCCAGACCGTCCTCGTCGCGAAGCAGGCTGCCGACCTCGACCTGTTGTCGGGCGGTCGCCTCCGCCTCGGTGTGGGCGTGGGTTGGAACTACGTCGAGTACGACGCACTCGGGCAGGATTTCCGGACGCGGGGACGTCGAGCCGACGAACAGATGAGCTATCTCCGTCAACTCTGGAACGGCGAAGTCGGCTCGTTCGACGGCGAGTTCGACACGCTCGATCGTGGCGTCGTGATCCCTGGCCCGAACCGAGCGATCCCGATCTGGGTCGGCGGATTCAGCCCGGCGGCGTTTCGGCGCGGCGTCGAACTCGGCGACGGATTCATGTTCGCCGGCGACGAGGACAGGGTGCACGGTGCCCTCGCCGACGTGCGGACACTCGCCACTGCGTCGGGCCGCGACCTCGGTACGTTCGGGCTCGACTACGTGGCGCTCCGGACCTCGTCTGCAGCCGACACGGTGGCGCAGGCGCACCGCTGGCGCGAGGCGGGCGGCACCCATTTCTCGGCGGTGTCGATGGGCGCCGGACGCGAGTCGATCGAGGCTCATATCGACTTCTATGGCGACGTCGCCGAAGGCCTCGGCCTGGGCGGAGCCTGATGGCCTCGGGACTCGAGGGCGATGCCTCGCCGAAATTCGGTCGACCACCCAAGCTCGATGCGCACGGCACGCCGACCAAGGAACGACTACTCGACGCTGCTGTCGAGGTGTGCGTCGAGTTCGGCTACGAAGCTGCGACGTTGACCGAGATCGCCCGGCGCGCCGACGTCTCGACGCCGGCGATCTACAACCACTTCGCCGACAAGCCCGACCTCATGGTCGCCGCGAGTCGGCGCGAGCTCGAACGAGTTCGATCGAACAACACAGCGATTGGCCGAGTGGTGCAGGCCACGGTCGATCAGTGGCTGAACCCAGCGAACACGGCGATGCTCACGTTGATCGTCGAGCTGCACATGGCCGCAACCCGTCACCCCGATGTGGCGGCGCTGCTCCATGATTGGCATCTCGACAACGCTGCGGTCCAAGCGGGACTCGACGGGATGACCATGACGAAGGTCAAGGTGCTCTACCTGCTGCTGATGGGCCTGGCCCACAAAGACCAGATCGACCTCGGCGTGTCCGACGGTGCTGTGCGCGAGGAGATCCACCGGCTCGTTGCAGGGCTGGCTCGACGGCTGACGTCCCACTACCAGGGCCCCGGCTTCATTTGTGAACAGTCATTCATTAATGTGGTCGGCATGAACTCGCCCGACACGTCCATCGCCGACCTGATCGATCTTGGCGGGCGCCGCGCCTTCGTCACCGGTGGCGCCAAGGGCATTGGCGCGGCGATTGCGCGCCGACTCGTCGAGGCGGGTGCCACCGTCACCATCGGCGACGTGGCGCCAGACGTCGCCGAGGTCGCCGCAACCTTTGGAGCGACCGGTGTCCGCTGCGACATCACCGACACCGGAGAGGTCCAAGCTGCGCTCGATACTGCGGCCGGCGACGGCGTCGTCGACATCGTGGTGAACAACGCGGGCATCTTCCCGACCACCGGGCCGATGCTGCACGCCACCGACGAATTCGTGCATCACATGCTCGACGTCAACGTGCGCGCCCAATTCAGCGTCGCGCGCGAAGCCGCCAAACGGATGACCAGCGGCGGCTCCATCGTGAACATGGCGTCTGTCGCAGCACTCGGTGGCGGCTCCAACATCTCGGCGTACAGCGCATCGAAGGCAGGCGTCGTCGCGCTCACCCGAGCATTCGCCCGAGAGTTGGGTCCGATGGGGATCCGCGTCAACGCGATCGCGCCGGGCATCATCGACACGCCGGGGGTGCAAGAACAGATGGCGCCGCTGAAGGCGGGCGGTCTCGACATCGAAGCCCGCATTGCGGCCAATCCGGTCGGCCTCGCAGGCCAACCCGACCACATCGCCCGGGCCGCCATCTTCCTCGTAAGCGACCTCGCCGAGTTCATCAGCGGCCACGTTCTCGTGGTCGACGGTGGTGCCCACGCCTGACCTCGCTCGGCTGTTCAGGCCGTGGCCACTTCGATCGACACAGCGGATTCTTCTCGCGCGCGCAAGCTCATCGCTGGCGGCGTAACCCGACAGCAAACAGCAAGACAGTTCAACGTCGAATGGTGGGCAGTCGGGTGGAAACTCCGCTGGCGGTCGAAGACGATGCCGCGGACTTCGGCGATGATCAGGTCCCACTCGCGGATGGCGGTCTCGAGTCGAATTTGCACACGGTCGACGGCGTCAACGACGATTCAGGAACGAACCGACATGCAGAACGTACCACCGCTGTGCTGCACGGCGCTGATGAACGAACCGGATGCGCCCAGCTTCAGTCTGTCTGCATACGCCGGCATTATGACGAATCAACTACTCGTCTGTAAATGCAGACATATGTGTAGCATTGTCACATGTCCGCAAATCAAGACGAGTTCATGATCCTTGGTCCGAGCGGGTTTGGTGCTGCGGTCAAGGAATTCCGGCGCCGTCGACACCTCACCCAGCAGCAGCTTGCGGACCAAGCGGACATCCATCGGTCGTACCTCGCGAAGTTGGAGAGCGGAGCGACGACGGAGGCACTCGAGCAACTCGCCCGTGCGCTCACCGCACTCGACCTCGAAATCGTCGTACGCGAGCGGCGGCGAGCGTGACGGGTCTGGACGTGTGGATGGCCGGCAGGCACATCGCGACGGTCACCGAGTCGCGCGGGAAGATGAGCCTCGCGTACCTTCCCGGCGTTGCGACGTTGGGTTTCCCGCTGATCTCGGTGGCGATGCCGATGTCGTCAGCGTCGTACACCGACAAAACGGTTCGACCGTTCTTCCACGGCCTCCTCCCCGAAGGACCTGCGCGTCAGACGATCGCCTACGACTTCGGTGTTTCTGATCGAGACGACGTCGGCCTGCTGGCCACGATCGGCCGAGACTGCGCGGGCGCGTTGGTCGTGTTGCCGGCAGGAGACCATCCTCGTGTCGAGACGGACGCCGCAGAGCACCTCAGCGATGAGGCCGTCGAGCAGCGGGTCCGCACGCTGGCGTTGTACCCCCTCGGAGTGACGGGAAAGGTCCGCGCCTCACTCCCCGGCGTCCAACCCAAGCTCCTGCTGTGGGGAGTCGACGGCGCGTGGTTTCCCCCAGACGAGGCCCATCCATCCACACACATTCTGAAGCCAGGAATCGTCGAGCTACCCGGTTCGGTGGTCAATGAGGCGTTCTGCTTGAACCTTGCGGCTGACGCCGGGCTGCGGACGGCGGCGACGTCCGTTGCTCACTTCGGTGCGACATCGGTGCTTGTCTCCGAACGCTATGACCGGCGCCTGAGCGATGACGGGACGACGCTGCGTCTGCAGCAGGAAGATGCGTGCCAGGCCCTGTCGGTGATGACGCATCTCCCGAGGCACAAGTACGAGGGACACGGTGGCCCGAATCTCCGGCGCATCGCCGCCGTCTTGTCGAACTGGGGCGGATCCATCGCCGAACTTCTTCGCTATGTCACCTTCAATGTCATGGTCGGCAACGCCGACCTGCATGGCAAGAACATCTCGTTCCTTCATCGCGGCGACGGGACCGTCGAGCTGGCGCCGATGTACGACGTCATGTGTACGACGTACTACGACGGAACCAACGGCAGTCCCTCCGTCGACACGGAGCTCGGCTTGTTCATCGCAAACCGGACTGACATCCTCGATGTCACCGCAGACGACCTGATTGCGGAGGCCAAGCGGTGGGGGATGCGAACTCCTACGGCCACGACATTGATCTCCGAACTGGCAATTGCGGTACTCGCTGCGATCGATACGACAACTGCGCTGTTCGAAGCAGAAGTCCCTCCCGCGCTCGTGAGCCGGGTCCGGGAGCGCACTCGATCGTTCGCCGTCACGTGACCCGCGACGACTCGGCAGTGGAGGCCGACGGCCTCGTCAGGATTCGCCGCCACTCGGCGACCGTGTGTCTCTGACGGGGTCGACTGTCGCGATGTCGTAGCTCTCACGCCCTCACAACGAACGGCGGACCCATCGCGGTTGCCGGCATCGTCGATGAATGTCAGTCTCGACCGGGGCGGAGCGCCCGCAGCGCCAACGTCGCGATCTGTTCGGGATCGACGGTGGTGCCGGAGTGCTGGAGTTCGAGCGCACCGTAGACCAGGCCGGAGACGGCGGTCACTGCGACGGTGGTGTCGATCTCGGCGAAGGCTCCCGATCCGATGCCCTCGGTCACGACTCCTGCGACGGCTCGACGCCAGGCAGCGGCGCGGCGACGGACATCCGGGAACGTTGCGGTGTCGTGGTCGCTCAGGCCGGCGACGAACCACAGGTCGAACGGTCCGCGTGTCAACCGCTCGACGTGCTGCGCGATCAGCGCGTGCAACCGCTGGGCCGCATCGCCCGGCGTGATCTGCACGCTCGTCGCGAAGGCTGCTGAGTCGACGACGACGTAGTTGAGCAGTGCGCCGACGATGGCGTCGAGGTTGTCGAAGTGGTAGTAGATCGACGGCGGTGTGAGGCCGACCGCCGCAGCGATGTCGGTGATGCGCGTGGCCCCGATGCCCTGGCGCGAGAACAGGGCCGCAGCGGCGCGGAGGATTTCGTCGCGAGCGTCGAGGTCGGTGACCTTGCCGCTCGTCCGCGGTCGACCGCGACGCCGTGGGGTGGCGGTCTCGCTGCTCGCGACAGGTGGCGGTCTCACGTCGCGGTGCGCCGTGCGTGAAGGGGCAGGAACGGTGCGATGGACTCGAGCGTGGTCGGCGTGGCCGGGGTGAGCTGCACGCGCGAGATGTCGTCGTCGACGAGTTCGAGGACGGTGTGCGCCACTTCCTCGGGGCTGCCGGCCAGACCGGGGATGCCGAGTGCACCGGATGCCCGCAGCTGCTCGACGCCCGCGTCGTCACCGCACGCAATGGTGAGGAAGATCCCCTTCGGCACATCGGGCGCGTGCGTTCTGGCCTGGTCGAGCAGCTCGGCGAGATGGGCCCGACCGAGCTCGCCCAGACGGTCGCGACGGAGCTCGCCACCTCGGGTCGCCGCCGCGTTGAACGTCAGCTCGATCCGGTCGCCCAGGGGCCCGATCTCGCGGATGGATCGGGGGCCGCCGACGGCGACGACGATCGGCGGCGCCGTGTCGACGGACGGGCCGATCACGGGCACTTCGACGCAGTAGTGCTCGCCAACGAAGGAGCACGTGCCGTCGCGCAACAGCCGGCGGACGATCTCGATCGCTTCTGCGTAGCGCGTGATGCGTTCGCCGGGGGTGGGGAACACCAGGCCCGAGCCCTCGACCTCGTCGCGTGCCCATCCGGCGCCGAGGCCGGCATCGAAACGCCCATTGCTCGCGCGCTGAACGGTCAAGGCGGCCTGAGCGAACTCGACCGGCGACCGCAGCAGGTTGTTGCCGAAGCACGAGATGAGCTGCACGTGCTCGGTGACCGCGGCCACCTGGCCGAGCGTCACCGCCCAATGCGAGAACGTCGTCCGCCCCGACCAGATGTGGTCGGCGACGCCGAGACCGTGCCAGCCCTCGCGCTCGCGGGCACGTGCCCACCTCGCTGGATCGATCGTCGATCCAACGAGGTTCGCGAAGAACTCGACCGGCAGGTTGGTCATGCCGTGCGAGGGCGGAGCAGCGCCGGGAGTTGGTCGACGACGCGAACCAATGCGTTGTGCGAGCGCACGACTGGTCCGGTGATCATGATCGAGCCGACGCGCGACGCGAAGCGCTCAAGGAAGACGTCGATCAACACGCGGGCGAGGTGCGCCCCGAGGCAGACGTGGATCCCGGTCGTGAAGCTCAGGTGATCGGCGTCGGCGAACCCGCGGGGGAAGCGGTCGATCACGAACTCGTCGGGCCGGTCGTAGCGGGCCTCGTCGTGGTTGCCTGAGCCGTACATCAGCAACACCTTCGCGCCCGCCGGGATCTCGCGATCTGCATCCGGGATGCTGACGGCTCGCGTGGTGTGCCGGAAGAGTCCGGTGACGGGGGAGATGTACCGCAGCGCCTCTTCGACGGCCGCAGGTCGCAGCTGCGGCTCGGCGCGCAGGCGCTCGAGGATTTCAGGCTGCGCTGCGAGCAGGATCACGAGGTTCGACAGCAGTTGCGCCGTCGTCTCGTTCCCGCCGGTGGCGAGCAGCGTCTCGTAGGACACCTGCTCGTCGAAGGTCGGCTCGTATCCGGACGGGCACTGCTCGAAGAGCTTGTTGCTGAACGGCCCGGCGGGACATTCGCCACGGGCGAGCGCCGCACCCCGTTCGGCGACGAAGCGGCGGAAGTAGTCGGCGAACGTCTTCGTGGCGGCGACGATCTCGGGCGAGAAGTCACCCGACATCGCGAGCGAACCCGCCGTTGCCCCGTCCTTGACGGCCAATCGATCCTCGGTCGGCACGCCCATCAGGTCACCGACCACCGTCGAGAGGTACGGATTGGACACGGCGTCGGCGATGTTGACCGGGTCGTCGGCGGCGAACGCAGCGTCGAGCAGTGCATCGAGCACCGATTCGGCGGCCGACCGGTGCTCGCGCACCTCCCGCGGGCTGAACAGCGGGGCCGTCAGTCGACGCATCTCGGTGTGGTGCGGAGGGTCGAGGGCGGTGAGTCCGAGGCCACCTCGGGTGCGGGAGTAGCCGACACTTTCGAGTTGGGAGAAGGTGGTGTGATCGCGTGCGGCGGCCTGGATGTCGGCGTGGCGCGACAACACCCAGATGTCTTCGGATTCGACGTAGAAGACCGGGGCGTTGGCGCGGAGCCATCGGAATGCCGGGTACGGGTCGTCGATCACCTCCGGGAGGTGCGGGGTGAAGTGCGTCCACTGCTGCTCTGTCGTGCCCATGTCGACCTCAGTTCTTCGGTTGCGGAACTCAGACTCGACATTATCTAACCGAACGTCAATAATGTTCGTCATGCTGACGCCCCTCGACGAGTCGCTCCTGCACCAGGCGCCCACGACCTTCGACCACGCGGTCACAAGCGACCACCGCTTCTTCGACCGTTGGGCCGCAGGAGTGCAGCACCCGGAGCTGTCGATGATCTACGGCCTAGCGACGTACAAGAACACCGATACCTGCGACGGGTTCCTCTGCGTGCGTCGAGGCGACCGACAGCACAACCTCCGCCTGTCTCGACCACTCCGTCCCGGCTATGCGATGTCCGTCGGACCGATGCGGATCGAGGTGATCGAACCACTCGTGGCGCATCGACTGGTCGTCGAGCCGTCCGACGGGTCACCGCTGCAGTGCGACGTCGTCTGGCGAGGCTCGCTCCCACCCAACGAGGAACTGCCGCACTTCCGCCGCCAGAACGGCCGAGTCGTCCAGGACTACTGCCGGTTCGACCAACTCGGCGCCGCCTCGGGGTGGGTGGGTATCGGCGACGAGCGGATCGACGTCGTCGACTGGTTCGGCTGGCGCGATCACTCGTGGGGAGTCCGGCCGGGGATGGGCGGCGCCGACCCCGTGGTCGCTCAACCGGTCGACGCGGTGCCCCACGCCGCGCTCGGCTCGCTGTTCGTCTGGATCGCGTTCCGCGCCGGCACCGTCGCCGGCCAGTTCCAGACCCGCGTCGATCCGAACGGTCGAGCAGAGATGACCGACGGCCACCTCCTCCCGAACACCGACGATCCGTCGGTGTCGCTCGACGTCGGCGAGATCCGCCACGACATCACCTTCGTCGACGGCCACACCGTGTTCTCTCGGGCCGAACTCGAGGTGACGACCACCGACGGACGGGTGTGGCGCTTCGAAGCCACACCGCTGCGGTCGCCGTGGGACTTCAGCGGTGCCGGATACAGCGGCGGGTGGGACGATCGTCAGGGTCTCGGAGTTCCCCGCGGCCATGCCGTCGAGATCGACGAGTACGACATGTCGGCACCTGCCGACGTCGTCCTCCCGGACGGGACGCACCGACAACACTGGCACCGTGAGACCGACGTGGTCCTCACCGTCACCGAGGCAGGTGTCGGAACGATGCGGGGCGACGGCCACCTCACGGTGATCGCGCGTCCCGTGTTCGTCGCTCGGACGATCGGGCGCTGAGGTGGAGGTCGGCGAACTCGAGCGCTATCTGTCCGATCGACTCGGACCGTTGACAGTGACGAGTCTGCATCGCAACTTTCCCGGACACTCGCGCGAGACGTGGATCGTCGCCACCGCCGAGCACGGCGGGTTCGTGATGCGTGTCGACCATCCCGGCGGTCCCCTGGTGCCCGTTTCCATGCGGGTCGAGTACGAGGTGTACGAGCGTCTGTGGCGTTCGCCCGTTCCGGTCGCCGAGCCACTCTGGTACGCAGAGAACGTCGACTTCGCCGGGGGATTGCCGCACATGGTGCGACGTCTCGTCGACGGTTCGTCAAGGGTCGCCGGGCTGACGCTCGGGTCTGCCGATGACACCGCCGCAGGGGCGGACATTCGCCGTGCGGTGTGCTACGAGATGGCGGAGAAGCTCGCTCTCGTGCACACGCTCGACTGGCGCGCATTCGGGTTCGACGAGGTGCTGTTCGCGCCGACGAACGCTGCCGATGCGTTGCGCGAGGAGCTGCACCACTGGCGGGCACTCTGGGCCGACCACCGCACCGACCCATTTCCGATGCTGACCGAGGCGCTGTACTGGCTGGAGGAACAACTTCCGCCCGGTGGCGACGTGCTCAGCCTGCTGAAGGGCAACAACGGCATCGGCGAGGAGATCTGGCGCGACGGACGCATCGTTGCGCTCTCCGACTGGGAGCTCGCCACGATCGGCGATCCCGCGCTCGACTGGGCGTTCTCACAGGGCCTGCTGTCGCTGCACGACGTCGACGACACCCTCGCGCACTACGCCGCCGCAGCCGGGTTCGCGATCGACCGCCGCAGGCTCGCGTGGTCGATCGTGTGGATCCGAATCAAGGCGTCGATGACCACCAACGGTGGCCTCGCCGGATTCCTCGACGGCCGCGATCGGCGTCTCGTACGTCCAGCGCTCGGGATCGGCGTGCCCAAGACGACCGAGTCGTGGCTCGCCGGCGCGCTGGGAAGCGACGTCGAGGAACTCGGTCACCAGATCATGTCCCGTCAGCGCAGCCCGTATGTGCCGGCGTCCGACCCCGCACGGCCGCCACACGGAGGACGCTCGTGAACCCCAGCAGCAGCGAGCTCATCGAGGCGATCGCCGACACGCTGCGCAACCAGATCGCGCCGCTGCTCGCCGACCAGCCGTGGCCGGCGAGCGAACTCCGAACGATCGACGCCCTCCTCGCCCACCTCGCTCAGCGCATCCGACACGAGGACGAGCTACTCCGGGAAGACGACGACGACCTCGACGCGGTGCTCGCGGAATTGGCAGCCGCAGGCGTGCCGATTTCGCTCGACGTCGATGCTGACACGCCGTTGGAGGACGGCAACCTGGCTCGTCGCAGCGCGCTCGAGGCTGGGATCCACCTCATCCACGACGGATCGCACGCAGAGCAAGTCGCGTCCGTCCGCAGCTACTTCGTGCGCGCAGCAACGCGCGATCGACGGATCTATCAACCCCTCGCGGAGCGACCGCTGTTCTGACGTCTGTTGGATGTCGTTGCCGACCACGATCTCGTTGCTGTGGCGTGACGCCGGCGCGAGGTCAGCGGGATGTTCCCAGGGTTGTTGTGAACTGGATCCGGGCGAGGTTTCGTCGGAGCACTGCGCGTTCCTGGAAGCGCCGGTAACCCTCTGGGTGCTCGACGTTCTGCGGCGGCGTGTGAGCGAACGGTGTGGGGCCACATGGAACGACCGCCCCGCTTCGTGGAAGTCGATAGAACTCCCTCGCTCCAAGGTCGACTGCGAGACCCTCGATTTCCGCCTCGGAGTTGTAGGGGCGAATGACGTGGAGTGCGAGCCGATCGTGCGGTTCAGCCCCCGAGTGCTCGTCAATGTGGATGGTGGCGATCGACAGCTCCGGAGGAGCGGTGAAGAATTCATCGAGGGCCTGAGAAGCCCACTCGTTCCACTCGTCGAGGGCATCTCGCAGGGCTGACTCGGAGCAGGTGCGACAGACGCCTCGACCCAGATGCGATGTACATCTCCTCGCCTCGCAGGCAGCGCACCGACCAGCTGCATCGACACCACACGGTTCCCCAGTCCAAGCCCGAAGCCGCAAGCTGTCACGGGTGAAACGGTACTCGACGGTCGTCGCCCGCCAACATCGAGGGTACGCCAGGCAACGGGTCTCTGGTCCACGATCGGACGGCGATCGACGACGAAGCGCTCGTGATGTTCAACCGGGGGAGCAACGCCGAGCCCTCAGGCTCTGGGGGTGAGGCTGATGTCGGGCATCTTGATCCGATGGCCCTGGTCGGCGTCCTCGAAGGCGTTCGTGCTCGTCAGTGTGTGCGTGGCGAGTTCGACTGAGCTGAAGTCGATCCTCGATGTGTAGTCCTGGGCGAAGCGGAGGACGTCGAGGAGCACGCCGGGAAGGCGGACTCGCGAGAGCTGGCGAAGAGCCGTCAAGTAGTCGGACCGCAGCACGGTGGGAACGATGATTCGTGACTCGTGGCCTGCTGTCAGGTACGTGTTCATCGTGATGCGTGCAAGGCGGCCATTGCCATCGTTGAACGGGTGGGTCTCGGCGACGATGAACATCGCGTAGACCGCGCGTTGCCAGGGAGAGGCCAGTTCGGCGAACCCGTTGAATCCCTCCTCGAGCGTGCCGTCGACGAGTTCGGGAGCGACGAAGACCGTGGCACCTGCTTGGTTGCCGGTTTGCTTGAACGTGCCCGGGTGCATCTCGGGGCGTCCTTCCATCACGACGGCGTGTCGTCGCGTCATCAGTTCGACGAACTCTGTCGCTGTGTCGGCGATCGTGCTCATCTCGTCGTTGTCGGCGACGATCTTGAAGGTGCCGAGCAAATCGTGGCCATCAGCGGGCCTGGCCTCGGGTGGGGTCATCGTGTCGATGATGGTGTGCGCTTCGTCGAGGGTGAACTCTGTTCCTTCGATGAAGTTCGAGAAGTACGCCTCGAAGAACGCGGCCGTGGTTGTGGCGGGCTGCGCCGGCCGCACTTGCGGAGCCGCGTTGTGGAGAGCGTCGATGAGGATGTGGAAGAGGTTGATGCGGTCGGGGTCGTAGGGCGCTCCGGCGAGGCGAGCGGTGAGGGACTTCGATGTTGGTGTGATGGTTCGGCTGCCGAGGATGGCACCGACGAGTTCCGAGGCTCGGGCGACGCGTGCCGGGGCGACGCCGAGTTGCGGAGCGAGTTGTTCGAACTCGGTGCGACACGCGGCGAGCTTGTCCTCGCCGTATCGCTGACAGAGGCGGTCCAGCCAGGTTTGGAGTTCGTCGTCGGTGAGTGTCCATGGCGCAGTGTTCGCCGATCGACGCGACGGCTGCGTGTTCTCGACGATTGCTCGGGCGATCGAGGCTTGGAAGAGTCCGTCGGGGTACTCGATGTCGCCGTCGACTGGGCCGGCCCCCGGGTTGATCACCACTTGGAGGCCGGGGTAGCGCACGGTCCGGCGTCGCTGTGCTGGGGCGACGAGGTAGAGGACTCCGTCGACCGGACCACCGGTGAGTGCAGATCGTCCCGTGATGACGGCGCCGGAGAACTGACGCCCGGCGATGATGCGCCAGTGTCGGCGAACGACGTCGCTGAGGTCGCCGTCGAGTTCTGTCGTGTAAATGCCCCGTTCGACCCGGCGCAGTGTGTGAGCGGCGACTCGCCGGCTGGCCGTCGACGGATTGATCTCATCGGCAAAGATGATCGGCTTATCCACGCCCTTCTTCCTCCATGCGGAAGAAACTAGCGCGTGAGGAGCTATCTGGCGGAAGAACATGCCGCTTTAGTGTCCTGTCGGCGGTTCAGGGGCTCTCGACCCGGACGTTTGTGGAACCTTGAGCGCAGCCCAAAGACGCAGTAGTGGAGCTGGGGGGAATCCGGTTGGCGTACGCGTTGGGGTGCAAAGCCCCTGGTAGGGGATGATCTACGTGTGTTCGGGCTCGCCGTGCGGAGCAACCGGCGGAGCAACGGAACCGGACGACCCGTCTTGTCGGCGAGCGCGGAGCTCTTGCAGCTCGGGAAGCGCTTCGCGATCCTTCGGCCGATCGGCGTGCGACTTGCTATCGATGATGTCGTCGAGCGATGCGAGCCGAACGACAACGCCAGAGAACTCGACATCGGTGCTCCGTTGCACCAGATCGTCGAAGGCTCGGCGTCCTCCGCTGACTGGAAGCTCCGTCAACACGTCCAGCGGCCCAGCGTCGGTGGTCCATGTGGTGCTGCCGAAGGCGCGAATCGTGGCTGCGTCAACGACCACCGGGAGCTGCCGTGCTTCCTCGTCCGTCATGCCGGCGATGCGCAGACGGGCGCCGAGTTCGGCAAGTGCCGCTGCAAGGCGTTCCTCATTTGCTTCGGCAGGCGAGGGTACGAAGTCGATGTCGAATGTCTGGCGTTCTGCACCGTGCAACTGCGAGCCGAAGCCGCCGACCATCACGTACTCGACGCCGTGCGACTCCAAGACGCGGAGGATCCGAGCCGGATCGAACTGCGGGTTCTCAGCTGACACGTGCTTGTTCGCGAGCCTCGTTGATCTCGCTCAGGTAGGCCAAGAGCTTTTCCTTCGTGTCGAGCGGCTCCCAGTCCAAAGTCATGGGCACATCGTCGTCGGTAGGAGGTCGCATGTTGCGAACCACCGACTCGACGTCGATGTGGCGAGCGTTCGATCCGTCCATGAGATCAGTCTACGCATTGGGCGTGTGCCACGATTCGGAAGACGCCCACCTCAGCAAGGTCGAGCGGCATCAAGTGCCTCGCTACGGTTTGGGGATGTCGCTCGATCGCATCACGGTTGATCCGGGTCGCATGAACGGTTTGCCGTGCATACGAGATCTCCGGGTCACCGTCGCGATGGTGCTCGGCCAACTCGCTGCTGGACAGACACGGGATCAGATCCTCACGGACTACCCCTATCTCGACGTTCACGACATCACCGCTGCGCTCGAGTTCGGGGCAGCTCGCGCCAACGAGGGCTGAGCAGAGTCGCGCGCCCAGCGGATCGAAGCCTGGAGCCTTCGGGCAAGGTTGTTCCGATCAGGTGGACGGCGTGCGGCGGCGGTGGCCGTTCGGACTCAGTGCTGTGGCCGACAGTCTTGGACGTTCTTTCATCCGCCCAGGTTCCCACAGCCCACTCGATATCGACGGAAAGGCTGGCCACGTCAGGTAACGAAAGAACCGGCATTTCGATCGCAGGCAGCCGCTCCATAATCGCGTCGAGTACACCCGTTTCGGCCCACGCCGATGTCAGATTGTCGGGTCGAGGAGTTGGGCCGCTTGGGCGGCCGTGTCCGACGGGCGGTGGCGAAGGCTGCGGACGTACTCGGCGGTGGTCGACGGGTCGGCATGGCCGACGTGGCGGGCAACGTCCGCGAGATCGAGGCTGCCATCTGCGTACAGCGCGGTGACGACGGTTCGCCGACCGCTGTGGCTCGCCAGCCCCTCGGGATCGAGGCCGGCGATCTTGGCTGCTCGACCGATCTCCTTCGTGACCGCCTGCCGGTTGGCGAGACCACCGTGGGCGGCGGTGAACACCATGGACAACTTGCGCCGTCATAGACGTGCTCGCGCCATTCGGCTCCAATGGCTACGCGCTCGCATTGCTGCTGGGCCCGGCGCTTGCGAAGTTGAGCGACCGACACCGGCGCCAGATGGTGGACGCCTTCGGCTCCGGAGGTCTTGGTCGAACCGAGGACCATGCCGACCGACGACGTGTACGACGCACCACGTCGAATCTGGGCGGTGCCGGCATCGAGGTCGAGGTCTTCCCACGCCAGCCCGAGCACCTCGCTGACCCGCCAGCCTTGGCAGAACAGCAGAGTCACGGCCGCACCGAGTCGCAGTTCTTGGGACGCGGTGATCAGCGCCTTGGCGTCGGCGGGAGAGAGGGCGCGGCCCGCCTTGACGCGCCTAGCCCGCGGCGCCTTCACGAGATCGAACGGGTTGGCCGGGATCAAGCCGAACTTCACTGCCTCAGTGAATGCCTGGCGACAGACCTTCCGGCAGTTCAGCACGGTGTACGGCGCGTACTTGTCGAGCAGCTTCGACTGCCACCTCGTGAGCGTCTCGGCACCGACATCGACGACGCGGTACGTGCCGATGTCGTCGGCCAGGTAGCTGGCGAACTTCTTGTAGCTGTCGAACGTCGAGGTCTTCACCTGATGTCGAGCGACCGAGTCGAGCCACCATTCGGTCAGGTCGGCCACGGTCGTGTCACGAGAGAAGCGGCTGCCGACAGCGGGCATCGCTGCGATCTCGGCGAGCTTCACCTCGCGTCGAGCTTCGGCCTGAACCCGCGTCGGCCCCGAAACGGTTCGGCGCTTGCCGTCGGCGTCCCGGTAACTCGCACGCCAGTAGCCGGCCCGGACCTTGCCGGCCTTCGATGTGCTGGCCGGCTCGAAATACACCGATCCATCGCCGTTCGAGTTCTTCGACACCACCTCGATGTCGCCATCGGGGGTGGTCGATCGCTTGCCTCGTGGCTGTCTCGGCATGACCTCGCTCCTCGGCTCTGAAAGCTCCGAAACGACTGATTTGCGGAGCAACGTGCGGAGCACGCCGTACCAGTTTGCGGAGCAACCGGCGGAGCAACGCTCCAGCAACGATTGCGAACATCAGCGCATCTCAGCGCACATAACCCCTGGTCAGCAGCTTGATATTCGGACTTTGGCGCAAGCGAACGCACGACCGAAAACCTGATAGTGGAGCTGGGGGGAATCGAACCCCCGTCCCTCAGCCGGTGCACGTGCTTGCTACAACCATTCCCGATATTGCCTCTGACGCTGAGACACCGACGGGTCGGCTGCAGGCTCAAGGCCTGCCACGCTCAGTCTTTCCTGAACGTCAGCAGTCTTTCCCGCTGGCAATGGTCTTTCCCATGGTCATCCCCCACTTCTGTTGCCGGGCTGTGGTGGAGTGGCCCCGTGCGACATTTCTGCTCACGATGACTCTTCACTACCTGATTAGATCAGGCGGCGAGAGCGAACTGCTCATCGGCAATTCTTGTGTTTTCCCCGTTTAACGAGTCTGAGAAACTCGGGTTGCAAACTCGAACAGCGATACTGACGTCGAATCCAGTCAGCCCCGTGTTGTTGTTCATGGTGTTCCTATGTGCGGCGCATCGTAGCGCCGCGTCAGGCGTTGCCGTACTTGGCGGCACGGTTGAACGCTGACTCGATCTCCCGATCGGCGTCGCGCTCGGCCATGTTCTGGCGTTTGTCGCCCTTCGTGCGACCTTTGGCCAACCCGATCTCGAGCTTGGCTCGGCCGTTCTTCCAGTAGAGCCGGAGCGGCACGATCGTGAGCCCACCCTGGGCCGTGCGGATATCGAGCTTGTCGATCTCGGCCCGATTGAGCAGCAGCTTGCGCTCGCGATCGGGGTCGTGGGCGCCGAATCCGATGGCGTTGGTGTACGGAGGAATGTGAATGCCGTCGAGCCACATCTCGCCGCGTCGGACTCGGGCATACCCTTCAGCGATCTGGGCGTTGCCCTCGCGCAGGCTCTTCACCTCGCTCCCGGTCAGCACCATGCCAGCCTCGAAGGTGTCGAGAATCTCATAGTCGCGGTAGGCGCGCTTGTAGCTGGCAATGAGGGTCAGTCCCTCGTCCTTGCCCGACGACTTCTTCGTCTTCTTGCCCTTCTTCGCCATGAGGCCCGCCACGCTACCTGCCGGGGTTGCCTCGCTAGCCTGCGGTTTCGTGATCGAGATCTCGCGCGACGCCTTCAATCGGATGGTCGGGCTGGCCCTCGACCAGTACCCGCTCGAAATGTGTGGCTTGCTCGTCGGGCCGACGGCCGATCGCTCGCCCGAATTCCACCCGACTCGCAACGACGAGGCATCGGCGCGGATCTACACCGTGAACCCCCGAGACTTCATGCGCGTCGAGATGGACGCCGACGACCGGGGCTGGGAGATCAACGGCGTGGTCCACAGCCATACCCATTCCGAGCCGTATCCGAGCCCCACCGACGTCGACGCCGCAGTCGACTCGCGTTGGCATTACGTGATCGTCAGCCTCAAGCGCGATGCCCCCGAAGTGCGCAGCTATCGCATCGCCGACGGCGAGATCCACGAAGAGAGCATCTCCATCCTCTGATCTCCATCCTCTGATCTCCACTCTCTGATCTGGTCGCGTCGGATCGAGCCCTGATTTCGGCTCGACCGCTCACCACCGGGCCACGGCAGATACAATTCCTGACAACCCAGATCGGATTTGTCGGAATGCCCGGGTCGACCGTGCGGTTGCTGACAGGAGATGAATGCCATGACGATGACAGCCGGATTCACACCCGCCCCGCCGCTTCCTGCGATGCTGCACGCAAACGTGCTCGACATGATCGGCAACACGCCGATGGTCGACGTCTCCAACCTGTCGCCCAATCCGAACGTGCGCATCCTCGCCAAGATGGAGATGCAGAATCCGTTCGGGTCGGTCAAGGATCGCATCGCCAAGAACATGATCGAAACGGCGGAAGCCGACGGGCGCCTGCTGCCAGGGCAGACGATTCTCGAACCCTCGTCGGGCAACACCGGCATTGCTCTTGCGGCCATCGCCCGGATCAAGGGGTACCCGATCAAGATCCTGATGCCCGAGAGCGTCTCGATCGAACGCCGCCAGATGCTCGAGATCTTCGGCGCCGAAATCATCCTGACGCCCGGCGGCGAAGGCTCGAACGGTGCGGTTGCTCGGGCGCGGACGCTGGCCGCCGAACACCCGGAGTGGTACTTCCCGTACCAGTACGCCAACGACGCCAACCCGCGAGCACACTTCGAAGGCACCGGCCCCGAGATCGTGCGCGACGTCCCCGACATCACCCACTTCGTCGCTGGCCTCGGCACGAGCGGGACGCTCATGGGCACTGGCACGTTCCTCAAGCAGTACGACCCGAGCATCCAGATCGTCGCCGTCGAACCGCCGCTCGGCGAGCGCGTCGAAGGGTTGCGCAACATCGGTGAGGGATACATCCCGCCGGTGTTCGAGAACTGGAACGGGTACGACCTCCTCGACCGCAAGCGTGTGGTGCGCCCACGCGAATCGATCGAGTGGATGCGTCGACTCGTGCACGAGTGCGGCATCTTTGCCGGCATCTCGGCCGGTGCAGCACTCGCCGGTGCGGCAAAGGTTGCTTCGCAGATTTCGTCCGGCACGATCGTGTTCATCGTCTGCGATGGCGGGTGGAAGTATCTCTCGACCGGCGCATACACCGATGACCTCGACCTCGCCGAGGCCAACGCGGAGAAGATCATCTACTTCTGATCGGGTTCTCACCTGGCGGTCGTCGGTCACGCTACGTGCTTGGCGATTCAGCTCAAGTCAGCGTCTTGTCCCGCCGACACATCGGTGTGAGCAATTCCGCCGGGCCGCGCATCATCGACATCGTGAGGCTGCCCGCCCCGTCGATCGACGCCATCGCCGATCGGGCTCCGTTGCCACCGCCCGCGATGCGTGTCCCCGCACTCGCCTCGCCTTCGCTTCCACCGTTGTCGGGTGCTCCGATCGTGCCGCCGATGCCGCGCTTCTCACTTGACGAGGTCGACTCGGACGCAGCATCGGTCGACGCCATCGACGCCATCGACAACGTTGTCATCGATTTTCCGTGCCCGTCGATCGTCGAGTCGTCCCCGATTTTCGAGCTCGACGGCGTCGTCGTCGCCGACAACGGTGATGCAGTTCGAACCGCCGTGCCTCGCCTCGCCCGCTGATCAGCAGCTCGGAGATCCCACGGCGACCATTGAGTCGCCGGCCATCCCGTTCGGACCGCTGGGCTCGCCGAGCGAGCCGTTCAGCGCTCCACCCCAGATCGCGATGGTGATGCCCACGCTGCCGACGTTCGCTGCAGCGCCGACACCCAATGCCGACCTGCCGTCGGTGCCGGCCAGTCACCAGCCCTCACAACTCGGGCTCCCGCCGGTCACGTCGTTCGTCGCCGCCCTGGCCGGCCCCGGCGCCGCGACCCAGGTCGTCCGGTCCCGCTCGATCATTCGCACCACGGTTCGATCATTCGGGGCGGTCCTGCTCGCCGGAGCGCTCGGCGCGGGTGCGCATCTCGGCTTCGATTGGTGGGAGGCGCGTGATGCCGCTGCGGTTGCCGGGGTCACTGTCGACGGCAGCGACCTCGCCTCGTGGCCAGAGGTCGACCCGCCCGCGATTCGCTACACCGACACCGTGACCACCGTGCGCACCGTCGACGGTGAGCGCAGTGTGACGGCGCATCGCGAGATCTCCACCGGCTTCCTGCAGGCCAGTCTGACGGCCACCGACGCCACCGGTGCGCCGGTCGCTGTTGCCGAGTTCGACGTGCGCGGTGAACAAGCCGTCACCCGGGTTGCGCCCGCCGATCCGTGGACGCTCACATCGCCGACCGACGCGATGGCAGTCCTGGGTGATCCGTGGACCACAGATGTCTTCACGGTGCGCGAGATGTTCCCGGCCGAGGCTGCTCCGTACACCACGGTCCTCGAGAGCATCGAGCGCATGCTGCCGGTGGAACCGTTCGTCGAAGCGGTAGTCGCCGGACCCGACGGGGTAGCTGCTCCTGCGGTTGAGCCGGCGATGGCGATCTCGACCGATGCGACGAGCATGGTCTGGCAGTACCGGGTGATCATCGACATCGAGTCGTTCCGGGCCAACGAGAAGGTGGCCTTCCAGGAATGGGAGCGTCGACTCGGCCGCAATGCAGTGGCGCGGATCGAAGCCTGGGTCGACGCAACTGGAGTCGTTCGTCAATTCGCAGTCGAACTCGATGGCGCCCAGATCACCCAGACCGTGGTCGGTGGGTCGGCCGACTCAGACCGCTTCGCCACCGACCCGCTGCTCGCTCCGATCGACCCCGCAACTGCGGTGGTTGACCAATGAACGCCGAACCGACACCAACCCGCCCGGGCACCACCCTGAGCGGCGTGGGCGCGCTCCTCGGTCGCGTCGTGGTTGCCGCGTTGGTCGTGGCCGCCGGGCTGGCCGGGTGGGTCGCCATCGAGCGCTTCGACGTCGCAGTTCCCAGCCTTGGCATCGGCAACCAATCGACTGCGGGTGCAGCTTCCTTGCCGGAACTCGGCGACGGACTTCCCGCAGCACGCCTCGCTTCGCCTGCGCCGTGGCGACGCTTCGCGTTGACCTATCAGGTCGGCGAACGCATCGAGCGAACATGGGTCGACCTCGACGAATGGAAGCTGCGCGTCGAAGGGACCGGCGAGGCTGGAACCGACGCGTTCGAAGTGCTCGGTGATCGGGGCTATACGCGTCTTGCCGGAACCGAGGAGTGGGTCGAACAAGACGTCCAGGCCACCCGCGATATCGCCAGTTGGCTGATGACGGGAATCGGCCCGTTCGTCTTGACCGACCTCGTCCCGCCGGACACGCTCGGCTTCACGACGCTGGAACTCGAAGGAACGAGCCGTGGTGAACGCGTCTACGAAGTGTCGGTCGACGCAGCCACCCTCGCCAGCGAACACCCGCTGGCGCATCGGCGCTGGACCAGCACCACACGTATCGTGAACGACACGTCTGGCGTCTATCGGATTCGGGTGCGCGCCGACGGGTACATCGTGCGGATCGATGGCGACAATGCATCGGTGCAGTGGGACGACCTCGTCGACGGCGTCGAACTCTTCTCGCCGCTGGCAGCGAGTGACCCGGCCCTGCTTGGCGTGCCGGCAGCGATTCCCGCCGTGCCGGTCGCGCCGGAGACGACGGCGCCGCCAGTCGTCGACTGAGTACGCTGCTGAGCCGTGGACCGGCCGATAGGGATGTTCGACTCGGGCTTCGGTGGCCTCACGGTCGCCCGTGCCGTCATCGATCTCCTGCCCGCCGAAGACCTCGTCTACATCGGCGACACCGGCCGCTACCCCTATGGCTCGAAGCCGCTGGCCGAGGTGCGCACCTATGCGCGCGAGCTGGCGCACAGCTTGGTCGATGACTACGGCGCGAAGGCGATCGTCGTGGCGTGCAACACCGCAACAGCGGCTGGCCTCGACGAGTTGCGGGCCGAACTCGATGTGCCGATCATCGACGTGATCGAGCCGGGCGCCCGGGCACTTGTGCACACCACGTCGTCGGGCAGGGTGGGGGTCATCGGCACCGTCGGTACGGTCTCGTCGGGCGCCTACGTCCGAGCCATCGCGGCGACCGGCGCGCCGGTCACCCTCACCAGTGCGGCGTGCCCGGGCTTCGTCGAGTTCGTCGAGCGGGGTCAGACGGTGGGCGACGAGGTGACCGTGCTCGCCGAGCGCCTGCTCGCTCCGGTGTCCGCCGCGCACATCGACGCCCTGCTCCTCGGGTGCACCCACTACCCCTTCCTGGCGCGCACGATCAGCGACGTGATGGGTCCCGGCGTCACGCTCGTCAGCTCGGCCGACGAAACCGCGTTCGCCGTTCGCCGTCAGCTCGCGGAGCTGGCGCTGCTGCGCACCGACGGACATCGCGGGCAGCATCGGTTCGCATCCAGCGGAGACATCGACGAGTTCCGCGACCTCGGCCGGCAGCTCCTCGGCCCCGAACTCGACCGAACCGAACGGTGGATCGGCCGTTCCGTCCCTGGCACGGACTGATCGAGCGGCCGCTACCTTGCGGGCCATGACTCGCTCCACACCTGCCCGTCCCGATGGCCGCGCCGACGATGAACTCCGTCCTTTCTCGTTCGAGCGGGACTTCACCGAGATGGCCGACGGCTCGGTTCTGGTCTCGTTCGGCAACACCCGGGTGTTGTGCACGGCCAGCATCGACGACGATGTGCCGCGCTGGATGCGCGGGTCGGGCAAGGGCTGGGTCACCGCCGAGTATTCGATGCTCCCCGGCGCCTCACCCGAGCGGATCGGCCGCGAGGCGGCCAAGGGCAAACAGAGCGGTCGGACCGTCGAGATCCAACGGCTGATCGGTCGCGCCCTGCGGGCAGCGTGCGACATGCAGGCACTCGGCGAGCGTCAGGTGATCGTCGACTGTGACGTGCTGCAGGCCGATGGTGGGACCCGGACGGCCAGCATCTGCGGAGGCTTCGTGGCGTTGCACGATGCGCTCGAACGGGTCGTCCAACGCGGCGATCTGGCCGCCAACCCGCTGCACTCGTTCTGCTCGGCGATCAGTGTCGGCATCGTCGATGGGGTCCCCGTTCTCGACCTCCCGTATGTCGAAGACTCGGTCGCCGAAGTCGACATGAACGTCGTGATGCTGCGGCCCGTGGCCACCCACGTCGCCCACGGCGAGGCGAGTTTCGTCGAGGTGCAAGGCACCGCCGAGGGCATGACGTTCAGTCGTTCCCAACTCGACGCCCTGCTCGGCCTGGCCGAGAGCGGCCTCGCCACGATCGCCGACGCACAGGCCGCGCTCGTTGCAACCCCTCCCTCGCCGCGTCCCGCGCGCTGACCTGTGGTGCCGTCTGCCGACATGGAGATGATGAAGCTCGTCTGCGCCTCGGCCAACCCCGACAAGGTGGCCGAGATCCAACAGCTGTTGGCAGGGTTTGTCGATCTCGTGCCGCGCCCGGCCGAGGTGCCCGACGTGATCGAAGATGCCGACACGTTGGTCGGCAACGCACGATTGAAGGCGGCGGCAATCGTTGCAGCGACCGGATTGCCGGCAGTCGCTGACGACACCGGTCTGTTCGTCGACGCCCTCGACGGACAACCGGGGGTGCTCACGGCTCGCTACGCGGGGGAGGGGTGCACCTCCGCCGACAATCGAGCCAAGATGCTCGCCGCACTGAGCGCCGTCGACCAGCGCAGTGCACGATTCGTGACCGTGGCGATGATCGTCTGGCCCGACGGATCCGAACTTGCCGTCGAAGGCGTGTGTCGGGGCCGGATCACGACGGCGGAACGGGGCGCGGCCGGGTTCGGTTACGACGCGATCTTCGCTCCGGACGACGGTGACGGCTCGACGTTCGCGGAGATGTCGGCCGACGCGAAACACGTCGTGTCCCATCGGGGTCGAGCCTTCGCCGCGTTGGTCAGCGCGTTGGCGCAACGCTGACGATGAAGCCCCGGTGATCGCTGCCCGGGACGGTGAAGTCCTCGACGCTCGTCGCCACGAGGCCGTTGCCCGTCAATGCATGATCGAGTCGAACGAATGCCGGGATCGCCTCGTCGGTCGGCCACGACGCCGAGAGCCCTTTGCCGAGTGCGATGTGGGCATCGACGAAGCCGCGATGCAGAAGATCGCGAAACGGCGGATGCCAATATGACGCGTTGAAGTCACCGATGATCAAGGTCGGTTCGTCTGCATCGGCTGCCAACTCGCCAAAGGTGGCCAGGTCGTCGACCCATCCGTCGAACAGAAAGATCGGGGTCGGCGGGTGCACGCCCAACAGGCGGATCGGGCCATCGGGCGATGCGACCGTGATGTCGAGGGTGTAGTTGACGGTATCGGGCCGCTCTCGTTCGGTGATCGGAAAGCGACTCCACAGCGCGATGCCACCGGCCAGCAGCCCGTCGCGTTCGATCTTGTACGGGTACTCCGCAGCCAGGGGATGTGCCAGCAACACCGCTTGGTGTTCGGCGGTGTACTCGGTGAAGAGGATTGCATCGACGTCGCGCGTCACGAGGTCGCTTGCGGCATCGTCGACCACCGGGTTGCTGTAGAGCAGGTTGACCGCAGCCACGGTCATCACCGCCGCACCGGGCTGGGGGTCGGGCCGGTCGTGAGCGAAGACCACGGGGGAGGCCAGAATCAGGCCGCCCAGCCCGATGAGGCCCGCCGTCGCCGCCAACCGGTGAGCCCCGGTCAGGCACGCGATGCCCGCGAACGGGACGAGCCCGACGATGACGTAGGGCGTCAGCGATTGCGCGACTGCGACCAACTTGGAACCGTTCCAGCCGAACGCCTGCGTGAGCATCAAGCCGCCTGCACCGGCGACCAGCAACCACCCGATGAGCACGCACGCCTGCCGCAGGCCGCCAAATTCCACAGCGAAATGCTACGGGGCGAACCGCCGAGGCCGCCCCGAGATGAATGGTTCCAAGGGGTTCCCGCGTTCCGATCGGTGGGTGTGATGGCATGACTACCTGGCGCGCATGCTCCACCGGATGCGCGACCTGTGGACACCGGTGCGACACGAACGAGACCGAACCCGGCGCGGCCCCCATCTCACGAGTGACGAGTTCACCGAGGTCGCGTGAGCCCTGATCACTCGTCACCTGCACGTTGGCCGGTCCGATTCAGAGGCAACGTCCGCGGAGCCATTCATCCGATTGACATCACGATTGCTTCGTCGCATGATTCCAACGCAGTGACGAATTCGACATCCGCTGCGACGCAGACGCCCGGCGTACCGGTCGTGCGTCCGGCCGCTGGAGCTGGTGTGAAGGAGTCTGCAGGCTCATCCGTTGCCGAGTTGCCCTCTGATGTACATCCGACGCCGATCAGCAGAGCGAGAGCAACAACGATGGAGCGTTGGCACGACGATGGCATCTGTTCACTGGTGTTGTTTGTTCAGGGTCCGTCAAGTATAGACGCATCGTGTTGGGGGTGGGTACTCTCAGTGGCCGCTGTGGATGTTGTCGGTGGTGTTTCCGGGACGCGTCAGCCGTTGAGGAGTCGTGTGGTCATGTCTGGCTTGCTGTCGCGTTTCGTTGTGTGTTGGATGGTTCGTCGTCGTATTGGCCGTTCGTTGGTCGCGGCGTTGACCGTGGTTGGTGTTGCTGGTTCGGTCGGTGTGCTGGTGCCGGCGGGTGCGGTGAGCGCGTGGCCTGGGTTGAATCGTGTCGATACCGGGTTTGCGGGTGACGGGACCCTGGATTGGAGTACTGCTGGGTACGACTTGTTGGACGTCGGGGCGGATGGTTCGGTGTTCGTTGTTGAGCAGCCTTTTGTGGAGTCCAGGCTTCAGCTCGGGACCGACGAGATGGACGGTGTCGAGTCCAACGCTGAACAGACCGAGGTTGACATGTCGATCTACCGGTACGGGTCCGATGGTGTTCTTGACAATTCGTATGGTCCGCTGGATAACGGTGTGTCGGTGCTGTCGTTGCCGGATGCGGGTGGCGCAGTGGATGTTGTGGCGTTGTCGGACGGTCGACTGGCGATCGCTATGTTTGTGTCGGATTCGCCCGGACCGCAATTGGGCGCGGTGTATGTGTTGACTGCTGACGGCGTTGTCGATGTGAGTTTTGGTGATGCTGGCCGGGTGGTGGTGCCGCAACGTTCGCAGTACGGGTCCGGGCTGATCAGCTCTTTGAAACTTGACGGTGACGGCGCAATTTTCGTTGAGGTCATTCAGTTCGAGATTGGAACATTCTCGGAGCAGGTGTCGGTGGTGCGTATTGCCGAGGGCTCGAACTCGATCGATGCATCGTATGGCACGGCCGGTTTCGCCGACTACACCACTGGGCTCTCAGATGACGGCTACCCGACCGACGCGAACTTCAGCGTCGATGGGTTGGGGCGCGCGTACTACGCCTCGGAGAACACCGATGTCGTGCGTCGGTTTACCGTTGCGGGGCAACCCGATGTCGACTACGAGGTGCCATACCCGGCGGGGAGCTATTCGATCGAGGTGACAGCGTTGGGGGAGGTGTATGTTTTCGGCGCGTCGTCCGTCTGCGAGTGTGAGGCGTGGGGTGCCCGGTTCTACCGGGCTGACGGCACGCTGAAGGCGTTTGCGATGGACAACGGGACGGGTGTGCTTGATGGCAGCCTCCTTACCACCGTGCTGGCCCCGAACGGTGGGGTGTACTTCGCTTCCCGAGCGAACGACGGTCAGACAGAGCAGATGCCCGTGAGCATATGGCGCTTCACGACCACTGGGTCGCTCGTGAAGATGGGGACACTGCCGTTGTCGCCGGACGGTTACCCATTTTTTGCGGAGATGTATGTGGATGCGTTGAGTCGCCCGTCGGTGCGTTGGGACGGCTCACAACAACACGTGACCCGGTTCAACGCGCCGTTGTCGCGTCCGTTGGCCGTCACCGTGCCGTCGCTCGCTGGCGGTAGCTGGATTGGTTCGATCACTGTTGTTGATCCGGTTTCGACGGCGACGGGGAACTTGACGGGTTCGTGGGTGGATCTTGCGGAGCCGGGCTTCGGGTTGTCGGTGACGCGTTCGTATAACGGGTTGTCCGATGTGGTGTCGTCGATGGGTGCGCGTTGGCAGTTGTCGACGGGCCCGAGCTTGCTTGATGGTGACGGTGTGGTTGAGGTGTTGTTGCCGGATGGGTCGCGGTTCGCGTTCCTGGAGGATGGTTCGGGTGGCTACGTGTCACCGGACGGCCTCGCGGGTGTGATGACGGTGGATCCGGCGGCGGCGGCCGGTGGCGGGTTGCTGCCGATGTTGCGTGTCGAGTACGCGAATGGTGCAGTCGATCAGTTTGATACAGCGGGTCGTTTGGTGCGCCAGACCTGGTGGGATGGCCAGCAGGTCGATCTGGTGTATGACGGTGCCGGGTTGTTGTCATCAGTGGCGTCGTCTGATGGGACGGTGTTGACGTTTGCGTATGTGGCGGGTCGCCCAGTGTCGGTGACGTCATCGACGGGACGAACCGTCAGCTACGGGTATGACACGGCTGGATTGCTGTCTGCGGTGACTGATGAGTTCGGGGCGGTGTCGACGATCACGTACACGGCGCAGGGTTGGGTGAAAGCGTTGACTGATCCGGCGGGTGTGGTGTTGGAGGACAACACCTATGACGCGCAGGGTCGTGTTGTCGCGCAGGTTCAACCGTCTGGTTCGACGGTGACGTTGGCGTACGGCGACGATGGTGTCACGTCTGTGACCGATTCCGGTACGGGTGCGACTGTGTCGTACTTGCATGACGAGTTGGGCCGGATCATTGAGATTGTTGATCCGTTTGGGAACTCGACTCAGCAGTTGTATGACGAGGACGGGAATCTGGTCGCCAATTTGAGCCGGTCTGATCGCGAGGCACAGGCGACCTATGACGGCAACTACAACTTGACGTCGGTGACACGTCCCGGGTCGGGGACCTCGACGTACACCTACGACTCGTCGGACCGGATGCTGACCGCCACCGACCCGTACGGGGCAACGACGACGTACACCTATGACGGCGATGAGCGCCAGGCCGCGACGATCACCGACGCGCTCGGCCACACGACCACGTTCGACATCGTCGACGGGTTGACGATGTCGGTCACCGACGCGGACGGCGTCACCACGACGAACACTTACGACCCGCAACGGCGGATGACGTCGACGTCGGACGAACTCGGGAACACGACCAGCTACGTCTATGACGCTCAGGGACGGTTGGTGTCGATGACGAGCCCGGGCGGGCGCACGATGACGTCGACGTACGCGCCCAATGGTCGGCTGGTGTCGTCGACAGGCCCCGATGGTGGTGTGACCGCGTACACCTACGACCCAGCTGGCAAGATCTTGACGGTCGACTGACCCGACAGGTGCGGTGACGGCGTCGTCGTACAACACGGCGGGTCAGCTCGCGACGACGACGGATCCGGCCGGGGCTGTCACGTCGTTCGAGTACGACGTGAACGGGCGCCGGGTCGCGACGGTCGCGCCCGGTGGGGTTCGGACCGAAACCGGTTACGACTCCTTGGCTCGTGCAACGTCGGCAACGACACCGCTGGGTGACAACACGTATACAGAGTTCGATGTCGAAGGTCGGCCGACGAGTCGATTCGTGGAGAGCACCGGCGCTGCATCGGTGACCGAATACGACGTCGATGGGCGTGTCGCGGCGTCGGTTGACGCGGCCGGGCGGCGCAGCGAGAACACGTTCGACGCGAACGGTCGGCTGGTGTCGACGCTCGCAGCCGGTGGCGCGCAAACAGTGTACGGGTTCGATCTCTTGGGTCGCCGGACAACAGTGACCGATGCGCGCGGCGGGATCACGACAACGACGTACACGCCTGGTGGCCGTACGGCGACGGTGACCGACCCGGCCGGGCTCGTCACGTCCTACACCTACGATGCGGCGGGCCGCACCGCGATCGTCACGCTGCCCGGTGGCCGCGAGATCGCAACGGTGTACAACGCGGACGGCGACGTGGTGTCGGAATCGACGCCGTCCGGGCTCGCCACCACCTACACCTATGACCCAGCGGGGCGGGTCGCGACGATGACCGACCCGACCGGTGTCGTCACGACCCGCACCTACAGTCTGCGCGGCGACCTGCTGACGGAGAAGGTCGGTGCACCAGGGCGCGACGTCGAACATGTACAACCCGACTGGCACGCTCGCATCGGTGACCGACCCACTCGGGAACACCACCAGCTACACCTATGACGCACGCGGCAACACTTTGACTCGCACCGACGCGTTGGGTGGTGTGGAGACCTGGACGTACAACGCAGCAAACCAGGTGACCTCGGCAACGGACCCGCTCGGTCGGATCACGACCGCCACCTACAACCAGGCCGGTCAGTTGGTGTCGACGACAGACCCGTCGGGGCGCACGTCGACGTCGACGTACAACCTCGACGGGACGATTGCCGAGACCGTGGCGACGGACGGCACGACATCGATCCCGACCGTGTATCGCTACGACGTTGCCGGACGGCTCTCTAGGGCTGGTGAGGGCACCGGTGGCAACGAGAAGTACAACAACTACGAATTCAACAGTGCTGGTGATCTGATCTACGCCAGTTTGAAGGCCTACGACTACGACATCGCGGGTCGCCGCACCTCGATGCAGTACAAGAGCGGGCGGACGGTCAATTACCGGTACAACAGTGCCGGGCAACTCGCTGCGGTTACTCGCAACGAAGAACTCATCGACGAGTTCGACCTGACCAACGGTTCTGCGCCGTCGTCGACGAATTGGACTCGTACCGTTGCCGCCGGAACCACCGCGACCACACAGGCCAACCAGTTGCTGCTGACTGTTGGCGCGACTGCGACCGGTACTGCGACCGCGACGGTCACATCGAAGGTCGCGGCCCGCCTCGATGCTGATGTCATGTTCAACTACGACTGGGCAGCCACTGTTGCGTCGTCGGTGAAACTCGTTGCGTATGCCCGCTACTCGACAGCAGGGCACTATCGCATCGAGATGCCTGCGGGCGCCACGGTTGCGACGGTGTACAAGCGGGTCGGGACGCTCAACACGACACTGGGCACGGTCCCTGTCTCCGCGATCGGCGGCGAGGTCAGGATGCGTGTTGTTGGTGACACGGTCACGGTGATCGTCGATGGCACTGAGACTCCTGTGTCGTTCACGAGTGGCGGGGTGACCACACCAGGCACCGCCCGGGTTGGTCTCACCCGGGTCAATGGTGCTGGTGATGTGAAAATCGACCGGTGGGTACAGTCCGACCCGACCACGCCGACCGTGCTCGCCGGATACACCTACAACCTCGACGGGCAACTCGTCACCGAAACGTTGCCGGGCGGGAACCGTACCCGCACCTACACCAACGGCCAGATGACCGGGTTCACCGAAACCGTGCCCGGCCGTACCGTCGCGACCACCCTGGCCTATGACAGCACCGGCCGGATCATCACTGACACGACCGGCACACTGACCACCAGCTACACCTACGACACGCATCCCAACTTCTGTCAGCGACCCCAACGACGGGGTCACCATCAACATGGACCTACGATCAGCTTGGACGGCGCCGCACCGAAAAGATCGCCAACACGACCACCAAATACGTGTACGACGCGGGATCACAGCTGTGCTGGTCCACCACCGGCACCCTCGCCGCAACCGCGACATGTAACACCGCACCATCGAGTGCAGCGAAGTTCACGTGGGACCCCGCCGGCAGGCTGCTTGGTGAGACACGTACCGCGACGAATACCGTCACCTACGCCTATGACGTGATGGGCCGGATGACCAACGCCACCAGGCTCAACGGGACCACCATCACAACCCAGACCGCGGGTACAACGTCGACGGTCTGATCGAGTCGATCGAGAATCAGACCGTCACCCCCACAGCGACCACGAACACCGCGTCCTACCTTGACTGGGACCTCGCTGCCGGTGGCGGTGTACCCCAAATCGCCGCCCTCACCAACGCGACCGGGACATGCGTCTGACCTGATCTACGGGCCAGGCGGGTTCGCAGCCCTCCACGGCGCGACACTGCAACCGGTTGCGGTCGCCCAGGACGCCCACGGATCAATCATTCCCTCCACCGGCAACACCTGGGCACGATCCGCCACCTACAGCGCGTACGGCACACCGACCGGCACCAACACCTTCGAAGCACGACTCGGGTACCGCGGTGAACTCACCATCGACAACCAAGTCAACCTCCGCGCCCGCAACTACCAATCATCGATCGGAATGATGACCAGCCGTGACCCGGCACCCGGCCGCCCCGGCACCACGACGTTGGTCAACCCGTACCACTACGCCGACAACAACCCGCTCAACCGCACCGACCCCACCGGTAGAACCTCACAGGACGCAACAAACGGCCCAACGATCGGCCAGAACACCGCTGTCGGCGCCGGCGGGTCTGGTCTGTCGTCGACTGGAAAATCATGTGATAGTTCAGCGTGTCGGCAGGTGGCGAACTTTGCTATCCCGCACCGCCCGTACCTTGGGCAGGTCCGGGCAAACCTGTTCATTGCAGCATCCAAGGTCGGCGGGCTCCTGAACTATCAGGGCGATGGTCGCGACCCCTCTGCGACTGCAGGATGTGCCGATAGTCGAGTCTGCGTTCTGCTTGATTTTGAATCGGGATCCGGCAAAGTCGTCGTGAACTACTCGTGTCGGGCGAGCGGGAGTTGCTTCGATGCGCACACCATCAACGGAGGTGTGAATGAACTCTCCGTCACGTACGGCGGTACCGGAGATTTCACCCTCGACCTCCTTGGCAAGCACGCCGACCCAGGTTTTCTTGAAACGATCAACATCCCGGCCCAGATCGACTTCTCACTGGGGTACTCGCATACTATAGAACCGATTTCGGCCGACATATATGCTGGAACTCGGATTTCAGATCGATTTGAATGGTCGATGGAGGATTTTCCATCGCTCGAGGTGTACCAGGACCTCGGTGGTCGAACGAAACGGCTCGGCTACGACCCTGAAGAGACACCGTTCCTCGGAGTGCCGATGGGCCTGATTTCGTTGACCGAGACAGGGGTCACGGGAGGGTACCAATTCGATCAGGACTATTGGATAGATCCGTTTGCTGAAGATGGTCCCGTGATATGACATTGTTTATAGGCCTATTCATTCTTGTGCCGGTTGTTGTGGCAGCCCTTGCTGTCCGAGCGTGCGTCAACGCTCCTCGACTAGCGACCCCTGCCGTCGTGCTCGCCTTCGGAGCGGTTGGACTGGGGATCGCTGCCGCGGGCCGTATCGACGAGGTTCCTGTCGAGGGGACATTCTCCTTGTTGGGTTCACTGGTATGTCTTGTGTTGTTGCGTCTCGTTGTTCGCAAGGCGAAGTCTGTTGGAACGCCGGAATAGTGCAACACCGCATCAGGAGTCTGTGAATTGCGGCTGGTCGTATCGACCGCCTGGCATGCCTGTTCTGACGAACGAGGGATCGCTGCTGTCGGGAGAGAATCTCGCCACTGTCCTCGGTCTCGTCTCGGACGCCGCTGGTGTGGTCGCCGTCGTGTGCGCCGTGGCCGCAATCCCCTCTGCGGGAGCCACTCTCCCATGTCTGGCGGCGGCGGCCGCTATCTCGACGGCTGCTGGCGCGGCGGAGGTCGCCGTACTGTTTGCAGTTGGCGATGAACGTGCGCCTTGCAAGGCCGGTGTCTTTGCCGTTGGTGCCGTCTTGCCAGGACGAGTCGATGAGTTCGGCCCCCTCGAACAGATTCCAATCGTGGTGGTCAAAGAGATCCTGCCGCTTGGCGCTGGACTTGGGTGCTGACTGAAATGCATCTCGGCTCGATCGGACAGCGGGTTTCGCTCGCAAGTGTCCTGGGTGATTGCGCCCGACTGTCGGATGCTGACGGCGACGTCATAGTCGTCGAGCATGCGCTGATGACGCGCATCAGAGCCTGGATGTGGCCCTACGGCACAGCCGCTGCCGCTGCGTACATCGCCGGGGTTGTAGCGCTGCTCGTACGAGCTTCGTTCCGTGATCGCCTGTGGTTTACGGCTCCGGCGACGGTCGTCGCAACTTGTGTAGGGATTCTGTACATCTGGCGCTTCTACCGGCGCTTGCCAAGTGGTGGTTTCCCTGTGCTGTTCCGCATAGCGCTACCGAACGGAACAATTCCCGGTGTCGAATCCCAGAGGGCAGATCCGTACAACCTTGCACCGATCACTACCGTCGTTCTACTTCCGAACGGGCATGGTCTGGGCGTCGTTACCGCGCAATCGGTGTGCAACCTGCGCCCCCTCGCAGCGGTCCTGGTCGTCCACTGTTCGCCGCGCGGACGTGTTGCGCGCGCGGTCCTTGCGATCGGCGGCGTCGAGCATGATCTGATTGCCGCCGGCAACCTGCGGCGCGCCGGTCGCAAGCTGCCGGCTCCTGATGTGTTGGATCGGCTAGCAGGCCCTCCGTGACGGAGGCCGCTGCACGGGGCCAGGCAGCTCGCAGCTCAGGGTTTGCACCGCTCCGGGTCTGAGCTGTAGAGGAACAGAAAACAGCGGTGAGCGTCCCCGCTACTCGTCGTTGGGGGTTGTCGGGTATGAGCTGCAGAGGAACAGAAAACGGCGCTAAAGCGGCTCTTCGGATTTGAGTGGGGCGGGGCGGGGTGAGGTAGTGGGGGTCCGCGGTTCGCGGCACAGGGACTCCAAGAATCGGTGGTTCCTAACGCCAACCGAATCACGGAGTCCCTGTGGAGTTGAACCCTACGCGCATGTGCGAGCTGCTGGTCGGCTTGCCTGATGTCAACGTGACCGCTGTTGATGATCGCCAGGGCGGGCCGATCGTGGTGCACATCGAAGCCCGCCTCGAACAGGCCTGGTGTCCCGGGTGCGGATCTCGAGCCGGGGTCAAGGATCGCCCGGTCGTGGAGCTGGTCGATCTGCCGTGTTTCGGTCGCCCGGCGCGGTTGGCGTGGCGCAAGCACCGGTTGTGTTGCCGTGAGCCGCGGTGTTCGGCGGGGTCGTGGACCTCTGTCGATGAGCGGATCGCAGCACCGAAGATGGTGCTCACGACGCGAGCCGCGCGGTGGGCGACAGTGCAGGTCGGCGGTCACGGCCGTGCGGTGTCCGACGTAGCCGACGAACTCGGCTGTGACTGGCACACGGTGAATGACGCGGTCGTCGCCTACGGTGAAGCGCTCCTCGCCGCCGATGTCGACCGGGTCGGTGCGGTCAACGCGCTCGGGGTCGATGAGACGTTGTTCGTGCGCACGGGCCAGTTCCGGACCCAAGCATGGTGCACCTCAATTGTCGATGTCACTCCAGGCCGTCGAGCGACTTTGATCGAAGTCGTCGAGGGCCGCACCGCCAGTGAGGTGTCGGGTTGGATCGACGCCCAGCCCGACGACCTGGCGGGCCGGGATTGATTGGGCGGTGTTGGACATGTCCGGCCCCTACCGCAAGGTCTACAACGACAGCTTGCCCGACGCCACCCAGGTCGCCGACCCCTTCCATGTCGTGAAACACGCCGGCACCAAGCTCGACGAGTGCCGACGACGCGTCCAGAACGAGACCTTCGGTCACCGGGGCCGCAAGGACGATCCTCTCTACCGCGCCCGGCGTCTGTTGACCAAAGCTCACGAGGACCTCGACGAACGCGGCGAAGCCAAGCTGATGGGGCTGCTCGAAGCCGGCGACCCGCATGGCGAGGTCCGCATGACCTGGCACGCGAAAGAGACCGTGCGCGGGCTCTACAACATCGCCGATCCCGCTCCGCAGCCGTGTTCCTCGACGAACTGATCGACGACATGGCCGACCCGAGATGCCCGTCGAGGTCCGCTCGCTCGCCGGCACGCTGCGCCGCTGGCGGGCCCAGATCATCGCCTGGCACACCGCCCGAGTGAGCAACGGCCCGACCGAAGCGCTCAATAACCTGATCAAACGCGTCAAGCGCGTCGCGTTCGGGATGCGCCGATTCCGCCACTACCGGATCCGCGTCCTGCTCTACGCCGGGCGACCGAACTGGGACCTCTCGCCACGATCACACCCCGCTGAAATCCGAAGCGCCGCTAAAGCGGGGGGCAGACCCCTCGGTGGTGTGCGCGTGACGGGTGTGTTTGAGGCTGACGGTGAGGTGACGGTGGGCAGACCCGGTCGAGGTCGAGACGGTCGAGGCGCGAGCGTGGTGCGAAGCGTGTGGTTGTCGGGCTGAGAGCCAGGATCGGATGTGGGTGGATGTCCGTGATTTGGAGTGTTTCGGCCGACCGACCCGACTCAGAATTTGGAAGCGTCGGTGGCGGTGCCGTGAGCCGCTGTGTGCTGCTCGGACGTGGACCGAACCGATCGAGTTCTTGGATGCTCAGGTGGTGTTGACCCGCCCGCGGGTGCTGAGGCGTGTCGTCGGGTCGGTGAGTTGGCGCGGCCGGTATCGCAGGTCGCGGACGAATTCGGGGTGTGTTGGGAGACG
Organism: Ilumatobacteraceae bacterium; assembly: GCA_963820085.1. Classification (GTDB taxonomy): domain Bacteria; phylum Actinomycetota; class Acidimicrobiia; order Acidimicrobiales; family Ilumatobacteraceae; genus Ilumatobacter_A. Next base: position 836,463 of record CAWFYU010000006.1, read on the forward strand.
ATCATGAACGCGGTGGTCGAGCACGGCACACCGCTCGTCGATGATCCGGGCCGTGTCGGTCGAGTCCGCCAGTTGGGTGTGGACGAGACGTCGTTCCTGCGCGCGAACCGGCACCATCACACGATCTACGCGACTGGGCTCGTCGACTTGGAAGCGCGCCGGGTGATCGACATGGTTGAAGGCAACACTGCGGTTGACCTGCGTCAATGGACCGCGAACGCCGACCCGGTGTGGCTCGCCGGGATCGAAGTTGTCGCCACAGATCTGGCGCAGTCGTTCCGGGCTGGCCTGTCGCCGCACCTCGATCACGCCGTCCGTGTTGCTGACGCGTTTCATGTCGTGCGGGTCGCGAACCGGTGCACCGATGCGGTGCGCCGACGCGTGCAGAACCAGACGCTTCAACATCGCGGCCGCAAGGATGATCCGCTCTACAAGATCCGCAAGCTGTTGCTCACCGGTTCCGAGCGGCTCAACGAACGCGGCCGTGATCGGCTACTGCTCGGCCTGCGAGTCGGTGATCCCAATGACGAGTTGGTCGGGGCATGGCTGGCAAAGGAATCGGTTCGTGACGTGTACCTCGCCGACAACGACGCCGACGCAGCAGTGCTGCTCGACAAAGCCATCGTCGGCTGTCTCGCCGACGACGTCGTAGAGATCCGATCGCTCGGCGCAACGCTCGCGTCGTGGCGAACCGAGATCCTCGCCCGCCATTCGACCGGCGCATCGAACGGTCCAACCGAGGGCTTGAATCTTTGCGTGAAGAAGGTGAAACGCTACCGGCCATGGCTTTCGCCGGTTCGACAACTACAGGCTCCGAGTGCTGCTCCACACCGGCGGTGTCACCTGGCCCGAACGGCCCACACCACCACGCATCCGAACACGCCACTCCCCACTCAAATGAGAAGAGCCACTATGCATCGTCTACGTTTCCCAGCCGAACCGGGGCGAGTGGTTGGCGGTGGTCTTGAAGCATCTGGGTCTTGATACTCAAGACGTCCTGGATCACCCGGTCTGAGCGCCACGAAACCTGTCGCGGGGGTTGAGGCTGTTCCTGCGCGTTTCATGGTGCGAGTCGGCGGAGAAGTCCGCCAGACTCGCTGGCGGAGTTGGCTTCGGTGCCGATAGCGTCGATACTACGTTGACTTGTCTACGCAAAGACCCAGACGCCGCAAGGTGCAATTGGAGTGTCGCTACGACTGCCGGGTCAGTTGTCTTCGGAAACGGAGTCACGTACGTCGACGAGCTGGCAGGCCTGAGAGGGGCGGGGCGGTTTCAGGCGGGCGTGATGTGGGAAGGCTCCACTTACGCGCTAGGCGGCATGTTTGAGTCCCACGATGAAGAACTTGACCTCCACCAGTATGTTCTGGTGCTGTAGTGGGGTGGTTACTGTTCTCCCTCGGTCTTTTGGTGTTCGGCCTTCTCTCGCGAAGAAGTAGTCGGCCATATCGAAGTGGCGGTCAACGTCCCGATCCCTACGCCAACTACGAGTGGATTTTCCTGCAGTACGTTGCATTGCCGCTCGCCGCGATCTTTCTCATTGCATGGCTCGTCGATGTTTTCCTCTGACCAGAGTCGCCCGCTTACTCGTGCCGCCGCCTCTGTCGTCGTGGTCGCAGGATTGTCGTTCGCCTCGTGCACGTCGGAGACCGGACTTTCAGGTCGATCTGACCACCACTCAAGGTGCCTGTGCTGCCGTCGATGAGTCGCTCCGACTGATGGGATCGGATGATCCCGCCGATCGCGATGCCGGTGCGGAACTCGCGGAGCGGATCTGGCGCGATACCGAGACCGACGCCGAGGTCAGCAACGGAATGCGCGCAGACTGCCCGCGAAGTGATCGACATGCTCGACGAGGCAAACGTCCCGTTCGATCTCTTGCAGACGTCGCGCTCCGGTGCGTCACGACCTCGGCGGGTGGGTGTGGTGGAGGCGACCGCAGACGAGCTCCTCACCTGACCCCGCAGGATCCGCTTTGCGTCACAGGCTCATCGAGATGGTGGGTTGCGGGTCCCCCTCACACCAGCCGGTGGTGCGGTCGTAGTTCCGCATTGTCCATAGTGATTTCAGTCGGCTGTGGCGCATGATGTCGGCCTCGTCGATCGGACGGTTCTTGGCTTCGCTGATGAACCCGGAACGTAGTGAGTGCGCCGAGAAGCTGGAGGCGTCTGATGACAGGACACTAGTCTGGACGCCGCGCCGACGTAGCCCAATTGGCAGAGGCACAGGCTTTAGGTGCCTGTCAGTGCGGGTTCGAGTCCCGCCGTCGGCACGACTGATCCGACGCGTGGCGTCGACTGGGCCTCAGCGGGTCACGGTGTCGGCAGCCACGCGCAGACGATGTGGGTCACCTTGAGGTCCGTCCGTTCGAGACCGACCGACAGCGAGGTGATGCCCTTGGCGGTCTCCATCCACTTGGCGTCGATCTCGATGACCTCGTCTTCCAGTTCGCGTTCGAGTTCGTCGACCTGTTCGACCAAGCGCTGCATTTTGTTTTCGGCGGTCTCGAGGCGCTGGCCCGATGCCTTGGTCGCACCACGCCGGCTGGCTGCAGTGCCGGCCTTGCCGAGCAGCCCACCGAGCAGGCCGCCTCGACTCTTGCGGCCGCCGAGCAACCCGCCCAGCACCGATCCGGCGGTGGACAGCAGTTCGCTGTTTCGCTTGCTCTTGGTCTGCTCCTCGAGTTCTTCGATCCGGTCCTCGGATGCAGCGATCTTGTCGCGCAGCGCGGTGGCCTTGGTCTCGTACTTGTCGCGCAGGGCGGCGATCTCGGCGTCAGCGTGGTCATCGGCGACCTTGAGGCAACGTGCGGCAAACGCCGCCGCGTCTTCTCCGGGGCGTCCGTACAACTTCAGGTCGGTGTTGACCGGCACGTCGAGGGTGAGCGTCCGCGTGAGGTGATCGGTGATGCTGCGCTCGACCTGGGTCCAGAACGACGTGTCGGCGATCGGTGCGTGAGGGAGCCGGTAGACGACGTTGGCGGGAACGTCCTGACGAAGGTCGCGATCATCGAAGTCGATCTTGAGGATCTGTGCGGCGTCGAGTTGTTCGCCCAGCGGGAAGAGGACGGCTTCGAACTCGTCGTCATGGACGAGGTCGGCCTTGGCCTCGTCGTAGCGCAACGCCACGCGGGCCACCACGGCGGCTTCGTACCGTTCGCCGCGCGAGTCGCCTCCGGCATCGGCGAGCCACGGCGAGGCGACATCGACATACCGCACCGCGACGTCGTTGGCGATCTCGGGCATGACCGTGCTCTCGTCGTCGGCCAACGCCGGCCCGGCAGGAGACGAGGCAGGAGAGGCCGCGACCGCGGGCGCGGTTGGGGTGGCGGGCAGGGCGGCACCGGAAGCGGCGCCGACGGTGGCGCCTGGCGTCGCAGCGTCAGCCACGGTCGATGGTGACTCGGCTTCGTCCGACACCGCCGTGATCGCAGCGATCTGATCGCGGGTCATCGGGCCACGCAGATACGACATCGCCCAGCGCGTGGTGAACACGTCGGGCCGATCGGTGCCGGCACGGCGCAACATGAACTCGCGTTTGCCGAGACCCGAGATCGTGTCGCCCAGTGCGCCAATGTCGACGCCTCCTGCTGCCGATGACATGCCGTCGAGGAGCCGCGTCTTGTCGCGATCGGTCTGGAGGCGGCCGATCATCCACGTTCCCGCATTCGAGATCGCCTTGTAGTCGATGTCGACCGGGTTCTGCGTCGACAGCACCACTCCGACGCCGAACGCCCGAGCCTGCTTCATCAGCAGCATGATCGGCTTCTTCGTCGGGGGGTTGGCCGTGGGCGGGAGATAGCCGGCGACTTCGTCCATGTACAGCATTGCCCGCAGATCGGTCGTACCGCTCTGGGCGCGCATCCAGGTGATCAGCTTGGACAGCACGAGCGACGTGACGAACTGGCGCTCGGTGTCTGACAGATGGGCCGTGGTGATGATCGCGCAGCGTGGTGCGCCGGTCGGTGAGAACAGCATCGAAGCGATGTCGAGCGGCGCTCCGGCGCCCCACGCCGCGAAGGCGGGTGAGGCGAGCAGACCGTTGAGCCGCATCGCCAGCGCCATCCGGTCGGCTTCGGGGAAGAATTGATCGAGCTCGAAGACGCCGAGCTTGCGGATCGGCGGCGCGGCCACCTGGCCGACCAGCGTCATCAGATCGATGTCCTTGCCCGATTGCCAGGAATGGTTGATCAGATTGGACAACAAGATGTGTTCGCGGCTGGACAGCGGATCGGCATCGATGTCGACCAGGCCGAGGAGGCCGGTGACATACCCTTCGATCTCGTCTCCGACCACCTCTGCGTCGCTCAGGTCCGGGGGCGCTTGGAGCGATCCGACGATGTTCAGGGCGACCCCCGATTGCGAACCAGGGGTGTAGATCGTGAAGTCGGTGGTGGCCCGGAGCGTCCCGATATCGGCACCACCGAGGCTCCACTTGCCCAGCCCGGTCGCCCAGAGCTCGGCTTGACTGGCGGCGAAGTCATCGGGGCTCTGGCCGGCATTCTTGGCCTGGGCCTCATCGATCCACGGGCGGAAGTCGGCGGGTGCCAGGTCGGGGAACGTGAGGCACAGGTTGGTCAGGTCGCCCTTCGGGTCGATCGCAATGACCGACACCCCCGATTTCAACGCCTCTTCGATGACGATGACGCCGAGACCGGTCTTGCCCGACCCGGTCATGCCGACGATCACGCCGTGCGTCGTCAGCGTGTCGGTGGCAACCGTCACGTAGCTCGTCGCGTCGTCAGTGGTGCGTTGATGTGTCGCCGGGTCGACCGCGCCGCCCAGGAAGAGATCTGCCATGCGACGCAATGTAGCCAGGCCGACCCACCCGAGCGATGAGTCTGCGGGCGGGCAGCGCGCCCGCAGACTCATCGCGGGATCGTTGCTCGGAGATCTCGGGGAGAACGTGCCGCGTGGGGTGAGTCTTTGACAGAATGTAAACGTGACGATGATCGATGATTCCGCGGCAGCCACGAACGACGCACTCGAGAACCAATTCGGGCTGGCCGACCGCGTGGTCGACGAGGCTGCGCTGGCCAACTCGGTCCGACGCTTCCGCGAGCAGGGCATCACGTTGCCGACATTCGCCCAGCTCGCCGATCCGACGACCTTCGATCACGCCGACAAGGTCGGTGATGCCGACCCGCAGGGCCCCGACGCCCGCAACCTGTGGCGCGTGCACTGGTACAACGATCTCCGAGGAAACCGCGTCGAGGTACCCGAGCACGTCGTGTTGCCGACCGCACTGACCGGCGTGCCTTGCCCGATCATCGTCGTCTTCGGTGACCGCTTCCCGATGATCACGGCCCACAAGGTCTTGGCTGCCTACTCCTGCCTCGCACCGCGGGTGGTGACCGGACAGTTCGACCCGACCGTGCATCGGGCCGTCTGGCCATCGACGGGGAACTATGCCCGCGGGGGCATTGCGATCTCGAAGATCATGGCGAGTCGAGGCGTCGCGATCCTGCCCGAAGGCATGAGCCAGGAGCGCTTCGACTGGCTGGACACCTGGTGTGCGAACCCCGCTGAGGACGTCATCAAGACCTACGGCACCGAGTCGAACGTGAAGGAGATCTACGACGCCTGCAATGAGCTGGCGAAGGATCCCGGCAACTTCATCCTCAACCAGTTCTCCGAATTCGGCAACCATCTCGGCCACTACAACGTCACCGGACGGGCGTTGAGCCACGTGTTCGAAACCGTGCGGGAACAGTTCAAGGCGCAGGGCCGCGACCTCAACCTCGCTGCGTTCACCTCGGCGACCGGTTCGGCCGGCACGATTGCCGCCGGTGATCGGCTGAAGGACGACTACGGCACCAAGATCGTGGCCGTCGAAGCGCTCGAATGCCCGACGATGCTCGAGAACGGGTACGGGGAACACAACATCCAAGGCATCGGTGACAAGCACATTCCGCTCATCCACAACATCGCCAACACCGATGTGGTCGTGGCCGTCTCCGACTCGGCGACCGACGAACTCGACGTCGTGTTCAACACCGACGCCGGCAAAACGTATCTCGCTCAGGCCAAAGGGGTGCCCGAAGACATCGTGCAACAGCTCGAACACTTCGGATTCTCGGCGATCTGCAACGTGCTCGCCGCGATCAAGACGGCCAAACTGCTCGGCCTCGGCCCGGACGACGCCCTCATCACCGTGGCCACCGACGGTGCCGCGCTCTACCCGAGCGAGCGGGCCAAGTTGCTCGACCGGCAGTACGGCAACGAGTTCACGGTCGCCGACGCCGCCGCCGCGGTCGGCGAGCACCTCGCGGGCGCCTCGACCGATCACATGATCCAATGCACCGAACAGGACCGGCGACGCCTCTTCAACCTCGGTTACTACACGTGGGTCGAGCAGCAAGGCACGCCGTTCAGCTTGTTCGAAGCGCGGCGCAATCAGGACTTCTGGCGCGGACTCCGTCGCTTCACCGGCGTGTGGGACGACATGATCGACGACTTCAACGGCCGCGTTCGCGGCGGGCTGAGCACTGCACACGATGACGGTGATCGGGTGGCGCTGCCCAGCGTGCGACACCGCAGTGCCCATCTCGCAACCGCTGCCGTTTCGCTGCCCGAACGCCACGGCCGACGACCCGAACCATGTGTTGCAGATCGTCACGGACGGACGGTTCGCCGGCCGGTCGGGACGTGACCAGACGTTCATCGACTACGACGCCGACCTGGCGTGGGCGGCCTTTGCTGCAGCGCACGGGATGGACCGCACGACCCGCGACGCACTCGTGACCGAACTCGACGATGCCGTTCGGCGCGTCGACGGTGTCGGGTTCAGACCGACGCCCTTCGCTCGGTCTGCCGCGCTGTCGGAGGCGTTCGAGATGTCCCCGGCCGGGGGGGTGTGGGTCAAGGATGAAACTGGGGGAGTCGGCGGCAGCCAGAAGGCCAGATTCCTGTTCACGATCTTGCTCCATCTGCGCGCTGCCGAGATGTTGGGGTACCTCACCGAGCGCCCGCCATTGGCGATTTCGTCCTGTGGCAATGCGGCGATTGCGGCCGCAACGCTGGCGCGCGCGGCCGACTGGCCGATCGAGGTGTTCGTGCCCACCTGGATGAGCCCAGCCGTCGGGGACCGCCTCGATCAGCTGGGGGCTCGGGTCCACCGGTGCGCGCGCCGCGCCGATGACCCGCCGGGCGACCCGGCCATGCTGCGATTTCGAGATGCCGTCGCCGCAGGTGCCGTCCCGTTCACCGTCCAGGGCCCGGAGAACGCGCTGTGTCTCGACGGCGGTCGCACGCTCGGTTGGGAGATCTGCGACCAGGGCCGAGCCGCTGGTGCCGGACCGTTCGATCGAGTGTTCATCCAGGTGGGAGGCGGTGCATTCGCAGCGGCGGTCGGGGTCGCCATGGCCGACGCCTGCGGACCGGTTCCCCTCTACGCCGTGCAGACCGAGGGATGCGCTCCGTTCGATCGCGCCTGGCGCCGTGCAGCCGGGATCGAACGGCCCGCTCGTTCGTGGGGTGAATTGATGACCGTGTGGGACCATCCGACATCGCTGGCCGATGGCATTCTCGACGATGAAACCTACGACTGGGTGAGCGTGCTCGACGCCGTCCGTGCGAGCGGAGGCACCTCGGTGGTCGCGCCAGAAGAGGCCGTCGTCGAGGCCCACGAACTGGCCCGGCGGTCGGGCTTCGACGCCAGCGCAACCGGAACCGCCGGACTCGCCGGCGCGTTGACGCTGCGGGAGGAGATCCACCCAGACGAAGCGATCGTCGTGGTGATGAGCGGCGTGGCTCGCTGAGCCCGCTGCACGCGGCCCCTCCAGCGGCGCGCCGGAGTAGCATCGGATCCACGTCTGAACACTCGTTCCCACTGTGGGCCCGGCTGGGTGCCATCGGTCTCGTCGGCGCAGCCGCCATCGGCCTCGTCGACGTGATTGGCGCGCCGACGGGGGCGCAGTCGGCCGACGTCCGCGCGGTGCTCGTGTCGGTCGACAGCGCCGGGGCCGCACTTGCCGGAACGAACACCGGCCCGTCGGTGTCCGATGACGGGAACCGCATCGTCTTCACCCATCGATCAGCGGCTGCCCCCGATGTTGCCGCCCCCTACGATCTGGTGGTCCGCCGACGTGCCACCGGCACCGAGCCCGCCGCATCGCTCGTCATCGGGGTCGCGAGCAGCGATCCGGTCGCCGCTGCGATCAGCGGTGACGGATGCACGGTCGCCTACTCGGTCATGGTGCCGCGACCCGCAGGCGAGGCCCAGGTCGAGGCGCTGACGGTGGTCGAACTTCGTACCGTCGACGTGTGCGGAGCGCCCGGTGTCGTGCCCGAACCCGTGGTGATCGATCGGGTCGAAGGAGCTGCGCCACTTGCCGCACCGGCACTGTCGACCGACGGCTCGACGAGCGCCTGGGCGACCGGCACCACCGTTCGCGTCTACCGATCCAGCTTGGCGGCCCCGAAGCCAGTCGCCGTCGAGATCGACACTCCGCTTGCCGACGACAGGGTCGGGCCGCAACTCGACATCACCGGAGACGGCCTGACCGTCGTCTTCGAATCCGGCCCCGTGACCGCTGACCCCAACGACGGTGCTGCGGCCATCGATGCCGACGTGTACCTCGCGACGTTGACCTCGACGGGCGATGCGACGCCGCCGACCGTGGTGGTCGAACTGTTCGCGCCGAGCGATGCCGGATCGTCGTGGCCCACCATTTCGGCCGACGGCACGCTCGTCGTGTACCAATCCGACCGTCAGCTGCCGATCGCCGGTATCCCGGCCACGGGGAACTATCTGGTCGTTGCCGAGCGCGCTGCCGCGGGCACCACGCACCGACTGCTCACCGACGTCGCCGTGCGCCCCGACCTGTCGGCCGATGGCTCGACGGTGGTGTACGACGTCATCGGGTCAGTGCAGATCCGGCGATCCGACGCCGCGTCCGCTGTTCCCTTCGGTTCGTTCACCGAGAAAATCGTCAACCGGAAGCTCGGCGTCGACTTCGTCGAGGGCGCGGGTGCATCGATCACCGGTCCGGTGGTGTCCAGCACCGGGGGCGTCGTCGTCTTCGATCAGCCACCGGCTGCACAACTCTCGTCGCCGGTCCCGGCTGGTCAGCACGTCTGGCTGCAGGAGTCGGCACCGCTCTTTGCGCCGACGCCGAGCCCGACCACGGTCAGCAGCCCGACCAGCACCACCACCATTGCCGCAACGTCGCCGACCGTCTCGGTCAGCAACACCACGGCTACCACGACGCGCAACACGACCCGCACGACGACCCGGAACACCACCCCGAACACGACTCGAACCACGACTCGGAACACGACCCGGAGTACGCCCTCGACGGTGGTCGGGGCCACCGCGACCTTCGAGCCGGCCACCTTCGAGTTCGCGCCCACCATCATCAATGCCGGTCGGCGCACCGCCGACGTGGCGTTGGTCAGTGGTTCTGCGTCGGGCAACACCGCGGCGAGTGTCAGCGTGGCGAGCATCGTCGTCGATGCCGGAGCCGACGGCGACTTCACGGTCGACCCGACAACCTGTACATCGCTGGCTCCCGGCTCGCGATGCAATGTCAGCGTCACCTTCGCTCCGGTCGCCACCGGTGAGCGCACCGCCACGATGATCGCCACGATGACCGACGGCTCGACAGCAACGATCGCGTTGCGTGGTGTCGGTGCGCCTGAGCCGTCCCTCACCGTCGTGCCCGGCGTCGCCGCCAACGGTCAGGTCATCAGCGTGCTCGGATCGGGATTCCCGGCGGGGGCGACGGTCGAAGTCGAGGGCCTCGACGGTCGAGTCATCAGCGCAGTGCTGATCGACGACACCGGGGGCTTCGCCGAGGCGCTGGTCGTCCTCCCGAACACCCCGACGGGGCCGGCCACAGTCACCGTCCTCGGTCAGACCGACTTGTTCGGTGATGTCAGCGCCGCCGTGTTGGTGACCGCCTCATCGAACGGCGGCAACCCAGCCGTCCTCGGTGGCGGCGTCTTGGGCCGCTGAGGCCGGGGGCGACGCGGCCCGCCGCGGTTGACCGCGCCAGGCTGGGTCAGTCGGCCTGATCGACGAATCCGACGATCGACGCGCCGACCGCACATGAGTCGGTGTTCGGGCCCGGCGTTTCGCAGACGAGTCGCAGCTCGACCGTGTCGGACCCGTCGAAGCGGAACGGCGCAACGAAGTGACGATCGAGGTCACGGAAGTTGGCGAGTTCGGACTCGAGCAGCACCTCGCCGCTGCGCAGGAGCGCGATCCGACCGATCGCCCCGTCGGGGTTCTCCAACACGACATCGGTCACCGACAACACCCGGTCGGATGCGACCGTGAACGATTCGTTGGCCGATTCTCCCGCCGGCGCTTCGGCGGTCAATCGCAGGTCGGCGGGAGTGCCGAGCGGCAGTTGGCGAGCGCGCTCAGCGGCCGCCTCGAGTTCGGCCACGGTCGCGTCGAACGTGGCCTGCTGTGCCTCGAGTGCGGCTGCGGCGCGGTCGTCGGCGATCGATTGCACGGCCGGCCGGAGGAGAGCGAACCAGGCGAGGGTGCCGACGGCCAAGGCCCCGAGCATCCCGGCTGCGGCAGGTCCGAACCACGGACGGAGCCGCGGGCCCTGCTCGAAGACCCCTTCGAAGTCGTGGACGCCATGATCGCTTCCCGCAACGCGAACGGTGAAGGGATGCTCGACCGGCTCGCCGTTCCAGAAGTGATTTCGGGGATGGACCCGGAGTTCGATCTTGGCGTGCTGGCCGGGGTCGACGTTGACGAGCGGTGCTGCCAGTTCGATGTCGACGAGGCTCTCGGTTGCCTGAGCGGCGACCTCGATGGTCACTGCCGTGTTGCCGGTGTTGTCGACGGCGACGTGATGTTTGCCGCGCTTGCCAGACACCGAACGGAGGGGTTGCAACGAAACGGCGTAGGCCACCGACGCTTCGACGGCAATGATCGCCTCGGCGGTGATTCGGGTGCCGTTGCCGCTCGACACCTCGATGCCAGACGTGTGGCTCCCCGAGGTGAGCGTCGAGGCAACATCGACGATGACCGGCACCTCGAACGATTCGCCTGGCTCCAAGTAGATGGTTTCGGACTGCAGCACCGTGTGGGCGGCAAGGTCGCCGAGTGCCCGCAGCTTCACGACCTCCTCGGCATCGGCGTCGTTGTGCAATCGGAGCGTGAGTGCGGCGGCGTTGCCGGGCGATGACGAGATGGTTGAAGGCTGGAACGAAGCGGTCACCGTCATGGCGGGCAGGGTAGTTCGTCGACCGTCATGTCGTCGTGCGGGCGGTAGCGTGAGCGCATGTCGGAACTCCTCCATTCCACTTCGGCCACTTCGGCAACTGTCGGGCCCGCTGGCCCTCGAAGGCGGTTTCGAACCGCGATCGGCAGTGTTCGACCGTCTGCTGAAGAACCGCGTCGTCATGCTCGGCTCCGATGTGAACGACGAGATCGCCAACCAGATCTGCGCCCAACTGTTGTATCTCGAGGGCGAAGACCACACGGCTGACATCTGGCTGTACATCAACAGCCCCGGCGGTTCGGTGACCGCGGGCATGGCCATCTACGACACGATGCAGTTCGTCGGCTGCGACGTGGCCACCGTGTGTCTCGGCCTCGCCGCGTCGATGGGCCAGTTTCTGCTCACTGCTGGGGCAGCCGGTAAGCGTTATGTGCTCCCCAACGCCCGGGTGATGATGCACCAACCGTTGGCCGGTCTGCGCGGGCAGGCGTCCGACATCCAGATCCAGGCCGAGCAGCTCCGCTACACCAAGAAGCGCATGGCCGAGCTGATCGCCTTCCATTCAGGCCGGGAACTCACACAGATTCAGGAAGACTCTGAACGCGACCGTTGGTTCACCGCCGAACAGGCCAAGGACTACGGGCTTTGCGACAGCGTCATCTTGCGGCGGGGCGAAATTCTCAGCTGATTCGGTCCGGTCGGTCAGCCGTTCTGGGCGACGATCGTGAACACGGGCCCGATGTCGACCGCACAGTTCGCTTCGAGCCAAGCGTCGACGGCGGCAGCCGACTTCTCGGTCGCGAAGATCGTGGCCAGCATGGTCTGTTCGGATTCGGGGTCGCCGGGAACCACCGTGCTGGCGGTTTCGTAGGCGGTAATCAGCTGATTCCACTCTGCTTCGATGGCAAGCGGCGCGAGCTCGCCGATCGAGCGGTAGAGATCGAGCAGCGGTTCGATGTCATCGGAGAACTCGAGTGTCGGCTGCGTCAGGCGCTGCGCATTGACGTTGACCTCGCCACAGAACCGTTCGGCGTTGCCGGCGTCACCGTCGCTACAGCCGACGAACAGGCCGGCGCTCGTCAGTGCAATGCACCCGATCCCCATGGCGGCGCGTCGACCCGGGTGCAAGCGGTTCGCCATGGCCGACATTGTTGCATGACCCACCCGAAAAACTCCGTCGTCGGACACCTCCCCGTCGATGGCGCACCTAGGGTCAGTCCCGCTGTGCTCGGGTTGGCGCGCTGCTGGCTGTGTCGGAACGACATCGGCCGAGATCGACTGAGATCGTGGCGTCAACGACCGACGGTGAGCAGTCGGGCAAGATCGTCGCGACCGCTCAGCCCTGCTTTGCGGTAGGTGCGGCCGAGCAGATTGTCGACCGTGCGAACCGACACCGCCAGTTGTTCGGCGATCTCCCGACTCGTGAGCGATGTCGCGGCCAGTCGAGCGACCACGCGTTCCCGTTCGGTGACGACCGACTCTGCGCGCTCGGCTTCGGCCGCGATCGGCGTACGGAAGGCCGTGACGCGCACTTGCAGTTCGACTCGAGCCTGCGCGGTGGTGTCGTGTCGCTTGCTCGATGCCTCGAGTGCGCGGATTCCGAGGTCGCTGGCCAACGGCTCGAACCCGAGTCGGCGAACGCTCAGATGGGCTGCCAGCAAAGCTGCCGGGTCAGACGATGCCAACGCAACGGTGGCCTGCGCAATGACCGCGATCACGTCGGCCTCGGACGACGTCAGATCACCCAGCAACGACTCGGCAAACGACGGCCTCCCGAAACGAGCGATGTCGACGATGGCGAGCGCCTGGTGAACGTTCTGACCGAGATCGGCAGCAACAGTGACCGCATCGGTCAACAGCCGCTGAGCGTCGCCGACGCGGCCGTCCGCCGCCCGGACCCAGGCTTCGTTGCGCAACAGACAGGAGCGAAAGAGTCCCAGACCGTCCAGCGTCGGGGCGGACGTGCTGCGCTCGTCGGTGGAATCGGTGCGGGAATCGGTGCGGGGCTCCGCGGACATCGCGACGCACACGGCGCGCTCGCTGTCGGCCCACTCGCCCAATCCGAATGGGCTCCCGGCAAAGAAGGCGCGTCCAACGTCGAACCGTACGACGGCAGTGGGGAAGTCTCCCCGCTCCCGGGCCACGAAGCCGCCAAAGGCATTCCACACTGCGGACATGAAGGGAGGTTCGGCACGCTCGATCTCGTCGGCGGCGTGCCGCTCCATCTCATCGAGGCGCCCGAGGCGGACGCCGACGACGAAACGGATCAGGTCGACCTGTAACGCCGAGAACGGAGTGAGGTCTGGGTTGGCATCGACGATCGAACCGGCGTGGGCGATCATCTTGTCCGCAATTGCAGGCCGGCCGTCGAGCGCGGCCGGAAGCGCCCCTGCAACGCACGCCCACACCGCGGCCTGGGCCGAAGATCGAGGGTCGTCGAGCACCTGGGACACGGTGTGCGCAACAACGTCGACATCGCCTTCGAACGCCTGAATCCAGCACTGGTTCGCGCGCAGCTCGTTGTTCGGATCCTCGACGTTGGGAATGACGACGCGGCCGGTCGACAGATACAGGTTCGACGCCCACCTCCCGAGCCAGGCTGCATCGTCGGTGCCTGCCGCCACCGCGGTGACCGCCGCCGCGCCGTGGCGACCCCGTGACTCGTGGGCCATCGAGAGAAGGTGGCGGAGGCCGACGTGGTGTGGGTCGTGACGAAGTCCGGTCGTTGCGAAGTCGATCGCATCGTCGAGCGAGCGCAGGAGCAGGGCTGCTCGGGCCGCCTGCTCCATCACGTCGGCGTCGATGCGTTCTGCGTCGATCATGATCCGGCCGAATGCGATGCTGGTCGACGGCGCAAGACGGGGGAATCGCGATCCCATCAGCGCTGCCGCGAATCGATCGACCCGATGGCGATGGTCGACCGCGGTACCGGGAGCCGCTCCGACGGAATCGGCGACTCGGACGACCCGGCCGTGTTCGTCGACGATCGACTGCAGCAGGCCGGCACGTTCGAGATCGTCGAGCATTTGCGTGCCGACCAGTGCTTCGGCGAGCGTTCTCGGGACCGTCGGCGACAGGGCCAACACGGCGAGCGCGTCGATGGCCGCCGGGTTTGTCGCCTCGTCGATGGGTCCATTCATCCGGCGTGAACCTACGCGGTGCCCCGAGACAATGCACACGGTAGGCAATGCACACGGTGCCGCAGAACTCTGTGAGCGCGCCGCAGTACGCTTCTGGAGTCGAGCGCCTGCAATGCACTCGGCCGGTCGGGGGGCCGGATCTGCCCCTCCTCGTTGTCGGTGCGGTTCGCCGCGTCATAGAGGAGGCGCCATGTTCGCGTCGATTTCATCTGCCGTCGTCATCGGTGCTCGGGGGCATCGGATTCGCGTCGAGGCACACGTCGGTCCGGGGCTCCCGGGGTTCTCGATCGGGGGACGGCCCGACGACGCCATCCGTGAGGCGCGCGACCGCACCCGGGCAGCCATTCTCTGTTCGGGTCTGCCGTATCCGAAGCACAAGATCACCATCAATCTCGCTCCGACCGATCACCGTAAGACCGGCGCAGGGCTCGACCTGGCAATCACCATCGGCATGCTCGCAGCCACCGAGGTCGTCCCGGTCGAATCGGTGGCGGGGCTCGCGTTCATCGGGGAGGTGGGTCTCGACGGGTCGGTGCGCGCCGTGCCGGGCGTGGCGCCGATGGTGGGGGCACTCGATGACATCGACGTCGTCGTGCCGATCGCCAGTGCGATCGAGGCCCACGTGGCAGCGCTGGGTCGGGTGCGGCTCGTCGCCAACCTGTCCGAATTGGTGGCGGTGCTCAACGGCCTGATTCCGTGGCCCGAACACGACGTTGCCGAGGCCGCGCCTGAGGTCGTCTGCATGGCCGATCTCGCCGACGTCCACGGCCAACCAATGGCGCGTCACGCCCTCGAAATTGCCGCCGCAGGCGGGCATCACATGCTGATGGTGGGGCCGCCCGGGTCGGGCAAGACCATGCTGGCTTCGCGGCTGCCGAGTCTGTTGCCGCCGCTCGATCGCGAACGTGCCCTCGAAGCAACGATGGTGAGCTCGGCGGCAGGTGTGCCGCTGCCGGCGGGAGGTTTGATCACGCGCCCGCCGTTTCGGGCGCCGCACCACACGGCCTCAGGTGCCGCGTTGATCGGCGGTGGCTCGGGCACGGTACGGCCCGGTGAGGTGTCTCTCGCCCATGGCGGCACGCTCTTCATGGACGAGATTGCCGAGTTCGCTCCGAAGGTGCTCGACGGGTTGCGCCAGCCGCTCGAAGATCGCCACATCACCGTGGCTCGATCTGGGGTCCACGTCGTACTGCCTGCCGATTTCCTCCTCGTCGCCGCGATGAATCCGTGCCCGTGCGGCGGAGGCGCGCCGGGGGAGTGTTTGTGCAACGCGCAGCAACTCCACCGATATGTGCGGCGGTTGTCAGGGCCGTTGCTCGATCGTTTCGACCTGCGGGTCAACGTGCATCGACCTGGTGTCGAAGAGTTGCTCGGGCACACCCCGGGTGAATCGTCGGCGGTGGTGGCGGCGCGCGTCGCGGCAGCCCGCTCCACGGCGCTCGCCCGCCAGGGATGCCTCAATCGGTCGCTGTCAGGAGGGGCGCTCGACGAGTTCGCGCCGATCGACGAGCCGGGTCGAGCCGTGCTCCGGAACGAACTCGAGGCCGGCCGGCTCAGCGCACGTGGCTATCACCGCATTCGCCGTGTGGCGCGCTCGATTGCCGACCTCCGTCCGGTGGTCGACGCAGTGGTCGACGAGGAGTCGATCCACCTCGCGCTCGGCATGCGGTCAGCGTTCACGAAGATGCTTCCCACGGGGCGGGCGGCATGAGCGACCGTCGACGTCCCCGACGGCGGCTATCTGGCCGCGCTGGCCGGGGTCGAGGACATGACGGTGAGTCGGCTCCGTCACCTCGTCCGCGGTCACTCTGCCCGCGAGGCATTCGGCATCGCGGCGGGCACCCACCGCCCAACGGCCGCGATCGCCGCGATCTTTGCCAAGCACGATGGTCTCGCCGAGCGTTGGCGAGCATCGGCGCAAACGACGCGATCCGGCCGAATGCTGGGCTGCGACCGTGGCGGCCGGCGTCGACGTGCTCACGCCCGCCCACCCGTCGTATCCCGCGCAACTCGCGGCTGATCCGGCGGCGCCGGCGGTGCTGTTCGCCCGGGGCGATCTCGACGTGCTCGACGCTCGGCGGGTGGGCATCATCGGGACGCGCAATGCGACTCAAGCCGGGCGCTCCACTGCGGCTCGCTTGGGTTGCGCGCTGTCAGACGAAGGAGTCGTGGTGGTGTCTGGGCTGGCGCGCGGCATCGATGCCGCAGCACATGGCGGCGCACTGGCATCGGCCTCGGCTCGGCCCGTCGGCGTTGTCGGCAACGGGCTCGACCTGCCGTATCCGAAGCAGAATGCCGAGCTGTGGGAGCAGGTGGCAGCACGCGGCGTGCTGCTCTCCGAGTGGCCGGTGGGGACCCGTCCCGACGCGTTCCGGTTCCCGTTGCGCAACCGCATTCTCGCCGCGTTGGTCGAGGTGTTGGTGGTCGTCGAAAGCCGTGCTCGAGGGGGCAGCCTGATCACGGTGCGCGAGGCGTTGCACCGTTCGGTCGAGGTGATGGCGGTTCCCGGTTCGGTGCACAGTCGAGCTTCCGAGGGGACCAACAGCCTGCTCTCCGACGGTGCCCTCACCGTTACCGACGCTGCTGACGTGATGCTGGCGCTGGGTCTCGATCATCGTCGTGCCGGCCGAAGCCGGTTCGACCCCCGCACACCACTGTCGGGGAGCGAGGCCGCAGTGGTCGCCGCGTGTCGCGACGACCCGCGAACCATCGACGGCATCATGCTGCTCACCGGTGCATCCCTCGGCGAGGCGGCGATGCTGCTCGCCCGCCTGGAACATGCTGGTTGGCTGATCGAGACCGGAGGGTGGTTCGAGGCGGTCGACGAGTGGGCACAGTTCACCTGAGTGACGAACGGTCGCGCACGACCAGGGCGGCCCATCCCGTTCTGCCATCAGTTCAGCCAATACGCTTTGGGCGTGGACCCGTGGCGCATCGACGATTTCGCGTCAGCGCTCACGTCGCTGTCCGAGAACACGGTCACGGCGTACGTGTCGGATGTTCGGATCTTCGAGGTGTGGTGCGCGCGCGGCGACCTGAGCGCACCGACCCAGGTCACCCGGCAGACGATCCGGCGATATCTCGCGCACCTGACCACCCGTCAGTTCGCTCGGCGCACGGTCGCCCGCAAGGTCGCCGCTGTTCGGAGGTACTTCAAGTGGGCGGTGGCCAGCGGAATCGCGACGCTCGATCCGACCACCGGTGTGTCGGTGCCGGCGGGTCATGGCCGCTTGCCCCGGGTGCTCGACGGGCGCGAGGTCGCGGGCTTGCTCGACACGCACCTCGACGCCGATGAGCCCGAATGGCGCCGGTGTCGTGACGATGCCGTGCTCGAAGTGTTGTACGGCTCAGGGTTGCGCGTCAGCGAACTGTGCGGCCTCGACGTTTCTTCGCTCGCGCTGGCGGTGGGTGCTGCGACGGTGTGGGGGAAGGGCGCCAAGGAACGCCGGGTTCCGCTCAGCGAACCTGCGGTGCGCGCGCTGCGTCGCTGGATCGACGTCCGTCACGACGTGGTCACGCTCGACCAGGGGGACGCCCTGTTCGGCAACGAGGTCGGCAAGCGACTCGCGCCGCGCGACGTTCGGCGCATCATCGACCGCCGCTCACCCACCCCGACGCACCCGCACGCCCTTCGCCACAGCTTCGCCACGCACCTCCTCGACGGTGGCGCCGACTTGCGCGCCGTGCAAGAGCTACTCGGCCACGCAGATGTGGCAACGACCCAGCGCTACACTCACGTCAGCCGAGAGCGACTCTCTGCTGCTTATCGCGAGGCCCATCCCAGAGCATGAGTATCGTTCCCGAAGACGCCGACATCCAGATGCAGTGGACGCGCTGGCTCAACCGGCGCAACGCCGCGGCCCGCGACCACCTCATCGTGCACTACTCGCCGCTCGTCAAGTTCGTCGCCGGTCGTGTCGGTGCGGGCCTGCCGTCCAGCGTCGACTCGGGCGACCTGATCAGCTCGGGCGTGTTCGGTCTGATCGACGCGATCGAGCGATTCGATACCGAGCGTGGCGTGAAGTTCGAGACCTTTGCCGTGCCGCGCATTCGCGGTGCCATCTACGACGGGCTGCGCCAACTCGACTGGGTGCCACGTTCTGTTCGGAGCCGTGCCCGCAGCGTCGAGAAGTCGTTCTCCGAACTCGAACACAAGCTCGGCCGCGGACCGACCGACGACGAACTCGCCGAACATCTCCAGATCACCCCCGAAGATCTCACCAAATGGCTCTCGGCCATCGCCAGCACGACGATCGGTCCGCTCGATCGGGCCATCGCGGCCGGCGCCGAGCCGTCGGCACCGGACAACGCGATGTCGGGGTCACCGTCGGCGGTTGTCGAAGAACGCGAGCTGAGCTACCTGATGCGCGAGGAGATCAAGAAGCTGCCCGATCGGGAAAAGCTCGTCCTGTCGTTGTACTACGACGAGGGTTTGACGCTGTCCGAGATCGGCGACGTCCTCGGCGTCACCGAGAGCCGGGTCAGCCAGATTCACACCAAATCGGTGCTCCACCTTCGCTCCCGGTTGAGCGCGGCCGGTCTCACCTGATTCAGCGCAGCTGACCCCTCGGCCGACTCTGTCGGCCCCCTCGACGCACCACGTCCATCATCTCCGTCATCCAACTCTTGATCCGTCTCGAGAGGAGTCACGATGCGACACCGTGCTGCATCGGCTGCGTTTGCGGCCGCCCTGATTCTCCTGCCCGCCACCTCGGCCCGTGCGGAGCCGTGCTGGAAGCCGCCCGTCCCCGGTCCGATCGTCGATCATTTCCGCGCTCCGGCGTGCCCGTACTGCCCTGGTCATCGCGGCGTCGAGTTCGCCGTCGACGCGAACGACCCCGTGCGCGCCGTCGGCGCAGGCATCGTCACCTTCGCCGGGGAGGTGGCCGGGACCGGCTACGTCGTCGTCGAACACGCTGACGCCAAGAAACTGACCTACGGTCAGCTGAGCGAGATCAGGGTCGGCCGGGGCGAGCGAGTCGTGGCCGGGGCGATCCTCGGCGAAGCGACCGGGCGGTTGTACTTCGGGCTTCGCATCCGCGACGACTACGTCGATCCCGAACCGTTTCTTGGTCGCGTGGCGGGGCGTCCCCGACTGGTGCCGCTCGACGGCACGCCCCGTCGCCCCCCGCCGCCGCCGACGTTGATCTGCTGACGCCGGTCGAACCACGGTGTCGGCTCCGAGTCCGGCCGATAGCATCTCAGCCGTCGCTCAACCGAACGACGTTCCTCATTGTCTCGTCGATCAATCAGCGGTCGCCCTCGGGCGCCGATCGGCGAGAAGAACCGCACAAGGAGTACCCCATGGCTGTCATCAGCATGCGTCAGATGTTGGAGGCCGGAGCACACTTCGGCCACCAGACCCGTCGGTGGAACCCGAAGATGAAGCGCTTCATCTTCGGTGAGCGCGCCGGCATCTACATCATCGACCTCGAGCAGACGCTCGGTCGAGTCGAGACGGCCTACGGGTTCGTCCGTGACCTCGTCGCCGGTGGCGGCAACATCTTGTTCGTCGGCACCAAGAAGCAGGCGCAGGATCCGATCAAGAGCTACGCCGACAAGTGCGGCATGCCGTACGTCAACGAGCGTTGGCTCGGTGGCATGCTCACCAACTTCGAAACGATGAGCAAGCGCGTCAACAAGATGCTCGAATACGAGCGCATGCAGGCCTCGGGCGAGTTCGACGTGATGATCAAGAAAGAGGCGCTGCTCCTCGAGCGCGAACTCACCAAGTTGCAGCGCAACCTCGGTGGTTTGCGCCATCTGAAGAAGGCACCTGACGCGATCTTCGTGCTCGACACCAACAAGGAGCACATCGCGGTCACCGAGGCCGCCAAGCTCGGCATCCCGGTGGTGGCCGTGGTCGACACGAACGTCAACCCCGAACTCGTCACCTACCCGATCCCGGGCAATGACGACGCCATCCGCTCGAACAGCCTGTTTGCCCGCGTGATCGCGGACGCCGTCGCCGAGGGCCGGTTCATCGCGAACAAGCGCAACCCGGCGCCGACACCCGTCGCGCAGAAGACCCCGGAGGAGATCGCTGCGTTCGAGGCCGCCCAAACCGAGGCACGTAACGCGGCAGCGGCCCAGCAGGCCAGCCGCGATGCCAAACTCGCCGCTGCAAAGGATCAGTCCTCCGCCGCAGCCGACGACGAAGAGACGCCGGCCGCCGCGCCCGAGGTCCCTGCCGACGCGACGGAAGCCGACGTCGCAGTCGACGTCGCGCCCGCAGCCGACGCCGATGTTGCGGTCGACGCCGCGCCCGCAGCCGACGCCGATGTTGCGGTCGACGCTGCGCCTGAAGCCGACGCCGACGCCGACGCGGATGTCACCACCACCGACGCTGCAGACACAGCCGTCGAAGCCGAAACGGAGAGCTGAAGCACCATGTCATTCACCGCACAAGACGTCAAGGCGCTCCGTGAGTCGTCCGGCGCCGGCATGATGGACTGCAAGAAGGCCTTGCAGGAGAACGACGGCGACATGGATGCCGCGAAGAAGTGGCTTCGGGAAAAGGGCCTGGCAGCCAGTGCCAAGCGCGAAGAACGCGACGCCACCCAAGGTGTCGTGAGCTTGCTGATCAACGGCAACGTCGGCTCCATCGTCGAACTGAAGTGCGAGACCGACTTCACTGCCGGATCCGACCTGTTCAAGGGCGAAGCCGATGCTCTCGCTGCGCTCGTCGCCGCAAAGGGCACCGACGCAATCGCTGAGCGCAACAGCCAGCTCGAAGAGCTCAAGGTCACGCTGAAGGAGAACATCAGCATCGGCCAGGTCAAGCGCATCGAGGCAGCCGACGGCAACATCCTCGACAGCTACCAACACATCCAAGGCGGCCGCGGCGTGAACGGCGTGCTCGTCGAAGTGGCCGGCGGCACGACCGACTTGGCCCACGATGTCGCGGTGCACATCGCCTTTGCCCGTCCGCAGTACCTCAGCCGTGACGACGTTCCGGCCGATGTGCTCGAGGCCGAGCGGGAGACGCTCACCACGATCACCCGGAACGAGGGTAAGCCCGAAGCTGCGCTCGAAAAAATCGTCGAGGGCCGTGTTCAAGGGTTCTTCAAGGACGTGGCGCTCCTCGATCAGCCCTACGCCAAGGATGACAAGCTGTCGGTGAGCCAGTTCCTCGGCTCCGCGACCATCATCTCCTTTGCCCAAGTCGAAATCGGCTGAGCGAGTCCGGGTCGCCGGATACCTGCGTTGCGTGGTTCCCGCAATTTGAACAGCCTCGCCGTACGTCAAGTACGTTCGGCGGGGTTGTTTCGCGCCTGCCCACGAACGACCTCGAACCTGAGCTGACGGAGACAACACCATGACCGACCGAACGACCGAACGAGCCCAACGTCCGAGCTTCAAGCGCATCGTGTTCAAACCGTCCGGCGAAGCCCTCGCCGGCGATTCCGGCAAAGGCCTCGACGGCACCACGCTCGACGCGACCGCAGCCGAGATCATCGACCTCCGTCAGAACCTCGGTGTCGATGTCGCCGTGGTGGTCGGTGGAGGCAACTTCTGGCGGGGTCGACAGGGGTCGATGACCGGCATGGATGCAACGCAGTCCGATCACATCGGCATGCTCGGCACCGTCATGAACGCCTTGGCCCTCCAAGACGCCCTCGAACGTCAAGGTCAAGAGACACGCGTGCAATCGGCCATCGAAATGCCGCGCATCGCCGAGGCCTACATCCGTCGCCGGGCGGTGCGGCACCTCGAAAAGGGCCGCGTCGTGATCTTCGCGGCCGGTACCGGGAACCCGTTTTTCACCACCGATACCGCTGCTGCGCTGCGTGCCGCGGAGATCGAGGCGGAGGTCCTCATCAAGGGCACGCATTCCGGCGTCGACGGGGTGTACAGCGCGGACCCCCGCACCGATCCGACGGCGAAGAAGTACGAACAGGTCAGCTACATCGAAGTGATGACCAAAGACCTCAAGGTGATGGACGCGACCGCGATTGCGTTCTGTCGCGACAACGACATTCCCATCGTCGTGTTCGACATGTCGACGCCGGGTTCGCTGCGCAGCATCGTGCAGGGTGGGTCCGAAGGCACCCTCATCAGCGGTTGAGTCGGGCAGCCCGATGATTGCCGCCGTGGTCAGCCGTGGACGTCGGTCCTGGTTACGATGGTCTGCGTGATCGACGACACCCTCCTCGAGGCCATGGACAAGATGGACAAGGCCGTCGAGCACACGCAGTCGCAGTTCGCTACGGTCCGTACCGGGCGCGCCAGCCCTGCGCTGGTCGATCGCATCCACATCGAGTACTACGGGGCAACTGTCCCGATTCAACAGCTTGCTTCGATCTCGGTGCCCGAGGCGCGTCAGTTGCTCATCAAGCCCCATGATCGTTCGTCGCTCGAAGCAATCGAGCGGGCGATCCGCGACAGTGACCTCGGCGTCAATCCGAACAACGACGGCATTGCCATTCGGCTGTCGTTGCCGCAGCTCACCGAAGAGCGGCGCAAGGAATACGTGAAGGTCGTCAAGCACATGGCCGAAGATGGGCGAATCGTGTTGCGGAACATTCGCCGTGACGCCCGCAAGGCAATGGAGGCCGAGGAAAAGGGTGGCGACGTTTCCGAAGACGACCTCGAACGCGCCGAGAAAGAACTCGACAAGATCACCAGCGAGCACGTCGATCACATCGATCACGCGCTGACTCGAAAAGAACAGGAACTCCTCGAAGTCTGAGGGGGTGAGGGAACACACGATGACCGACGACATTTGGCGACCCGACGACAACGACACCAGCCGCCGCCGACCCGGCCGCCTCGAAGCCGAGATGGACGCCTTCGACGATGCCGAGTTCGGCGGACCGTTGTTCGGCGATACCTCCGAGAACGAGGTCACGCCCCGCGTCACTGCCGATCCCGACGCTCCGGCGTTCGAGTTGGCCGACGAATGGCCCGTGTCACCATCGGGCGGAACCGGTCGACTGCAACTCGACGACGACACGTCGGGCTCGATGCAGCACTGGACCGAAGATGCCACCGGGGAAGTGCCGGTGATCGAACCGGCTTCCGTCGGGCGTGATGCGACCGACGACCTCGACGTGTGGTCGACGTTCACCTCCGACGCCCCGGTCTGGAAGGAAGGCGACACAGTCGATGCGCCAACGGGCGCCGTTCCGACCAGCCCTGCCGATCCGACTGGCGAGATCTCGTGGGAAGACGCCCCCGTCGAGCCCGTGCGGGCCACCATCGACACACCCTCCGCAGTCTCCGTCGATGTGACGGCCGATATCGCTGACCAACCGACCGAGATGCACGACGTCGTGCCACGGGCGCCCCGCGAGCCCGCCCGCATCACCATCGGAACCGACCCGTCGGGGATGCCGCGGCGCCCCGAACCGCAGCGCCGCGGCGGCTCATCGCAACGTCCCCCCCATGCCGGCGGCCCCCCACCGACGGCCAAGCGCAACCTTCCCGTGGCCATCGTCACCGGCCTGGTGCTGGCCGCCGTGTTCATCGGCGCATCGATGTGGCGCCCGCTCGGCGCGCTCATCTTCGTCACGATCATCCTCGGCATGGCGGCCATCGAGTACTTCTCGAAGGTCACCGAGAAGGGCTACCGCCCAGCCGTAGCTGCTGGGGTCGGCGCCTGTGTCGCTGCGCCGCTCGTCGCCTACTGGGCAGGCGATCAGTACCTCCCGTTGGTGATCGTGCTCGCGTTCTTCGCCGGTGCACTCGGGTTCATCGGCGCCGGCTCGATCGAAGTCGGGCCGATGCCGAACATGGCCATCACGACGCTCGGCGTCGTGTGGATCGGCATCCTCGGATCGTTCGCCGCGTTGATCATCCGCTACTCGAATTCCTTCGGCGGCACGAGCATCGGGACCGACACGCTGGTGTTGTTGGCCGTCGGGGTCGTCGCCAACGACGTCGGTGCCTACTTCGTCGGCAGCGCGTTCGGGCGCACGCCATTGCGCAGTTGGATCAGTCCGAACAAGTCGGTCGAAGGGTTCCTCGGCGGCACGATCCTGACCTTGGTCGTCATGCTGCTGGTCGGCATGCAGAACGCCAGCGATACCTGGTCCGACACCAGCCATCTCCTGATGTTGGGCATCGTCATCTCGATCTTTGCTCCTCTCGGCGACCTCACCGAGAGCATGTTCAAACGCAACCTCGACGTGAAGGACTTCGGTTCGATCGTCAAGGGCCATGGCGGTGTGCTCGACCGATTCGACGGCTTCCTGTTCGCGCTGCCCGCGGTCTACTACCTCATGCTCGTGGTCGAGCCCTGGTCCAAGTTCGGGTCCTGATCGCCGTGGCGCCGCGCCGATGACGGCCATGACGGCCCGTCCGGCCCGTCCGGTGCGGGTGGCGATTGCGGGCTCGACCGGCTCGATCGGTACCCAGACGCTCGAAGTCATCGCCGCCGAGAACGAACGCGAGCCCGGCTCGTACGTGGTCACCGGGATCAGCGTGGGTCGTTCCACCGACCTCGCCCTTGCGCAGGCCGAGCGCTTCGACGTGCCGCTGATCGTGGTCGCCGATGAGGTCGCCCGACTCGAAATGGCGAGCCGCACGGCGGCGACCGTCGAGGCCGATCCCACGGCCCTCATCGCCGACGCCGACGTCGTCGTCAACGGTGTCGTCGGCTTCGCCGGTTTGCTCGTGACGGTCGAGACGCTGCGCGCCGGCAAGCGGTTGGCGTTGGCCAACAAAGAGAGTCTGATCGCAGCCGGGCCGATCGTGCAGCCGCTCCGAGCGACACCGGGGGCCGAACTCGTTCCGGTCGACAGCGAGCACTGCGCGTTGCACCAGTGTTTGCGGTCCTCGTTCGACGCCGACCGCGAGGTCAGCCGGCTGTTGCTGACGGCGAGCGGTGGGCCGTTCCGGGGGCGCACCGCAGCAGAACTGGCCGACGTGACGGTCAGCGATGCGTTGGCGCATCCGACTTGGGCGATGGGCCCGAAAATCACGATCGATTCGAGCACGCTGATGAACAAGGGCCTCGAAGTGATCGAGGCCCATGAGCTGTACGGAACGCCCTATGACCAGATCGAGGTGGTCGTCCATCCTCAATCAGTGGTGCATTCGATGGTCGAATTCACCGACGGGTCGACGATTGCCCAGCTCAGCATGCCCACGATGAAGCTGCCGATCGGATACGCGCTGGGGTATCCGCAGCGCATCGCAACGCCGTTCGGCCGGATCGACTGGACCACGCTCGGCTCGCTCGACTTCGAGCCGCCCGACCTGCAGACGTTCCGCTGTCTGGCGCTCGCCTACGAAGCCGGCCGGATCGGCGGCACCGCGCCGGCGTGGCTCAGCGCGGCCAATGAAGTCGCCGTCGAATCTTTCTTGTCCGGAAATTTACGGTGGAATGAGATCGCTGACCTGTGCGTTGCCGTGTTGGAGCGCCATGATGGTGCCACCCCCCACACTGTCGACGATGTGATCGCTGCCGATCAAGAAGCTCGACGAATTGCCGATGAGGTACTGCAACGATGACTGATCAACTCACTCCTCCGAATCCCACCAGCGAAGACGGGTCGCGTCTGGCGAAGGCCAAGAGCGAAATCATGGCCGGCGGCGCCGTCACCGAGAACCTCACCGATGACGAACTCGCCGGCGGTTGGCAGGGTGCGCTGTCGATGGCGGCGATCGTCGCGCTCTTCGCATGGCTGGGCTTTGTCAACTTCTGGATGTTCGTCTTCATCGTGGGCGTGGTCTTCTCGATCTTCATGCACGAGCTCGGTCACTACCTCACCGCCAAGTGGACCGGGATGAAGGTCACCCAGTTCTTTTTGTTCTTCGGGCCGCGGCTGTGGAGCTTCCGCCGTGGCGAGACCGAGTACGGCGTGCGGGCCCTGCCGCTCGGCGCCTTCGTGCGAATCATCGGCATGAATCGCATGGACGAGGTCGACCCCGCCGACGAGGCGCGCACCTATCGCCAAAAGAGCTTCCCCCGCCGCCTCCTGGTCATTTCTGCCGGCTCGATCACTCATGTGTTCATCGGATCCTGCTGGTCTTCGGGGTGTATTGTCGGAAGGGACGCCGACGGGAACCGATGAAGCTGCCGGCACCGAGGTGACGCGCTGCCGATGTGGCACTGTCCAGCCGGACAGGCCGGGATCAGGCCGGGCGACGTCAAATCCTGGCGATCGAACGGTGAACCACTTTCGCCGGGGCGAACGAATCGGTGAGACGGTTCGATCGAACGATACCGACTGATCAGGTCGATGTTCTCGTGCTTCGGCGTGACGGCGCCGAGCAGACCATCTCCGTGGGTCTCGGCGCACGCGCCGAACGTGCCGGCCACCGACGAGTTGTTCGGAACGGCCTACCTCGGTGTCAGCTCGACCAGTCCACAAATCGATGCAGAATCTTTCGATTCCGGCGGCGCCGGACAGGCGATCGTCGACCTATCCCGCGTTGACTGGGAGTCGACGTCAGGTGGTGGTGAAGGTGCTGAACCCGGTGAACATCGTCACCCACCTCAACGGTGAGAACGACGACATCTCGAGTCGCCCGACGACGTTGTGGGCGCGCACGGGTGTCGGAGACGGGGCGAATCGTCGGCGGATTGGGCCAGTGCGTCCTGGCCTTGCTCGCAGGTCTCAACATCTTCGTCGGCGTGTTCAACATGTTCCCGCTGCTCCCCTCGACGGAGGCCACGCTGCAGTCGCCGCGTACGAACGGGTTCGTGAGAGGCGTGCGCGGCGGCAAACAGCGCTACTTCGCCGACGTCGAGCGTTGATGCCCTTGGCCATGGGTGTGGTGATCATCTGCTGTCGTTGTTCCTCGCCGGCCTCTACCTCGACATCACCAAGCCCGATCAAG
Source organism: Ilumatobacteraceae bacterium (assembly GCA_963820085.1). Taxonomy (GTDB): domain Bacteria; phylum Actinomycetota; class Acidimicrobiia; order Acidimicrobiales; family Ilumatobacteraceae; genus Ilumatobacter_A. Next base: position 863,574 of record CAWFYU010000006.1, read on the forward strand.
CTGTGACAACTCGGCCCTGCTGATCTTGGGAACAGTCAGCCCTGCTGGGGCGATCGTCGCGTATCGTTGATTCATGAGTCACCAGTTCTGTGCCGCGCAAGGTGACCCGGCAGATCTCGGTCGGTGACGTCAAGGTCGGCGGTGATGCCCCGATCACGATCCAGTCGATGACGATCACGAAGACCGCCGACGTCGAGGGCACGCTGCAGCAGATCTACGCCCTCGCCGCGGCGGGCGCCGACATCGTGCGCTGTACCTGTAACGAGATCGAGGCCGCTGAGGGACTCGCCCAGATCGTTCCCCGCTCTCCGGTGCCGATCATCGCCGACATCCACCACCAGTACAAGATGGCATTGGCGGCCATGGAAGCCGGCGTCGACGGGCTGCGCCTGAACCCGGGCAACATTCGCAAGCCCGAACACATCAAGGCCGTGGCGGCCGAGGCAAAAGACCGCAATCTGCCGATCCGCATCGGCGTCAACGCCGGGTCGCTCGACCCGAAGCTCTACGAGAAGTACGGCGGCGCGACGCCGGAGGCCATGGTCGAGTCGGCACTGACCGAGATCGCCTACTTCGACGAGGTCGGGTTCGACCTGATCAAGATCTCGGTGAAGGCGTCGAGCGTCCCGCTGATGGTCGATGCGTACCGCATGCTGTCCGAAGTAACCGACTATCCGCTGCACCTCGGCGTCACCGAGGCAGGGCCGCCACCCGCAGGGCTGATCAAGGCCACGGCGGGCATCGCGACGCTGCTGATGGAGGGCATCGGCGACACGATCCGCTACTCGCTCACCGCTGACCCCGTGCAGGAAGCCAAGGCCGGTCGCCAACTCCTCGAAGCCCTGGGCCTGCGCGAGCGCAAGAACGTCGACCTGATCGCGTGCCCGTCGTGCGGACGTGCCGAGGTCGACGTGATCAAGATCGCCAACGAAGCCATGGCAGCCTTCGGCGAACGAGAGCTGCCGCTCCAAGTGGCCGTGATGGGCTGCGTCGTCAACGGCCCGGGTGAGGCCCGTGACGCCGACATCGGCATCGCTGCCGGCAACAAGCGGGGCCATCTGTTCATCAAGGGTCAGAACGTCGCCGTCGTTCCCGAAGACGAAATGGTCGAACAGCTCGTCGAGTGGGCCGAGTTCATCAACGAGCACGGCATCGATGCCGCACTCGCTCGCGCCGACCTCGACAAAGCGAAGCGGGAAGCCGACAAGGACCGGGCTCAACTGCTCGACGAGCAGGGCGACGACGCCAACAACACCAACGAAAAGATCGTCGAGATCCGCAAGAAGAACGAGTGAGGATCACCTCTGGTGTCAGACACCAGGGGTGACGACGAAGGTGACGGCGCTGGTGAACACGGGTGTGCCGGGGGAGAGGTACAGCGTCGTGCCGTCGAGCGCGATCCGCGAGTTCGTGCCCGGTGGCTCGATAGTCGACCCCGGCATCGAGGCGGACGAGGACGACACCCGCCTCGGGCAGCGGATATCGGCCGTCGGTCACCTGCATGATTGGGTCGACCAGCGGTGTGGGGTCGACCGTTGCGAGCAGCAGATCGATGTCGACGTGTTTGGTGGTGAGGCCGCCGCGCACCACGTTGTCGCTCGCCCGCATCAGTTCGATGCCGGCACCGTGGAGGTAGCCGTGGAGGTTGCCGGCGGTGAGATGGATCGCCTCGCCGGGCTGCAGCGTGACCCGATTGAGCAACAGTGTTGCGGTGACGCTGGGATCATCGTCGCCGTACCGAGCGACGAGCTGGTTGATCAGCACACCCTCCGGCGTCGATGATCGCTCGGTGGCAGCGATTGCTTCGAGGTGATCGATCTCGCGTCGATAGAGCATGCCGAGGACCACGCCTGACCCGTGGTCCTGGACGGCATCGGCCAGCCGGTGAATGCCCATGCGATGGAGCAGGTCGACCGTGTGGCCGTCCGGCCGAAACCCGCAGAGCGCGTCGAACTCGGTGAGGGCCACGAGGAGTTCGGGCTTCGAGTACGGGTCGGCGAACACACCTGTGGCATACCCCGCCTGGGCCTGTTCGACTGTCGGATGCGCTTGGAGCGACAGCGGCTGGGCGGCCGCAAGGACCTTCAGCAGGTACGGCAACTCGCCGCTGAGATCCGACAGTGGAGTGCCGTCATCGAGCAGCGTCGGCCCGTTCGGGTGCGTGCCCAACCACAGCTCGGCCCACGGCTGCTTGCGGCTGGGAACGCCGAGCAGGTCGGGAATGAAGTCGGGGTCGCCCCAGGGGTAGTGCTGGACGACGCCCTCGACGACCCGGGCCGGCATCAGACGCCGAGTTCGGCCGCGCGGGCCAGCACACCGGCACGTTCGGCGCCGATGGTGGTGCTGTCGCCGTGGCCGGTGTGGACCACGGTGTCGTCAGGCAATTCGAGGAGCACATCGCGGATCGACGCGAGGATCGTCGGTTCGTCGCTGTAGCTCCGACCAGTAGCGCCGGGGCCGCCGCAGAACAAGGTGTCGCCGCTGACGACGAGGCCGCTGGAAACGTCATGGAAGCAGCAGCACCCGGGGGAATGGCCGGGCGTATGCAAGACGTGGAGGTCGTGGCCGCCGGCAGACAGATGTCGATCCCGGCTCGACCTGCCTGTCCGGTGCATGATCGGGGTACACGACATCCCACAGCATCCGGTCGGCGCCATGGAGCAGGATCGGAGCGTCGACCGCATCACGCAACGCAACGGCGGCGTTGATGTGGTCGTTGTGGCCGTGGGTGAGCACGATGCCGGTCACCCGGCGGCCGTTGACCGCGTCGACGATCGGCCGATGGTCGTGCGCGGCGTCGAAGATCAACACCTCGGCATCGTCACCGACGAGCCAGATGTTGTTCGTGACGTTCCACTCGCCGCCGTCGAGGGCGAAGATGCCGCTGGTCGTGACCAACTCGATGCTCACAAGACCACCACCGAGCGCAGCACCTCGCCGCGCTCCATCTTGTGGAATGCCTCCTCCACGTCATCGAGCGAGATCGTCTCGGAGACGAAGCGGCCGAGGTCGAGGCGGCCCTGCAGGAAGAGGTCGATCAGCATGGGGAAGTCACGCTCGGGCAGGCAGTCGCCGTACCACGACGACTTCAACGATCCGCCGCGACCGAAGATCTCGATGAACGGCAGTTCGACCGTCATCTCCGGGTTGGGCACACCGACGAGGACCACGGTCCCGGCCAGGTCGCGAGCCTCGAAGCACTGCTTGTAGACCGCCGGATGCCCGATGGCCTCGATGCACACGTCGGCACCGTTGCCGTCGGTGACCGAGCGGATGAACTCGACCGGGTCGGTGAGGGTTGAGTTGCAGACGTGGGTGGCACCGAACTGCTGCGCCCACTCGAGCTTGCGGTCGTCGATGTCGACGGCGATGATCGTCGAAGCGCCAGCGAGCTGGGAACCGAGGATCGCCGCATCGCCGACGCCACCACAGCCGAACACGGCGACACTCTGCCCGCGGGTCACCTGGCCGGTGTTGATTGCCGCGCCGATGCCGGCCATCACGCCGCACCCGAGTAGCCCGGCAACCGTGGCGGGTGCGGTCGGGTCGACCTTCGTGCACTGTCCGGAGTGGACCAGTGTCTTGTCACAGAACGCACCGATGCCAAGGGCAGGCGACAGCTCGGTGCCGTCGAGAAGTGTCATCTTCTGCGCTGCGTTGTGAGTGGCGAAGCAGTATTGCGGCTGCCCCCGCTTGCAGGCACGGCAGTTGCCACACACCGCACGCCAGTTCAGAATGACGAAGTCGCCCGGCTATGACGTTGGTGACGCCTTCGCCGACCGCTTCGACCAGCCCCGCGGCCTCATGACCGAGGAGGAACGGAAACTCGTCATTGATGCCGCCCTCGCGGTAGTGCAGATCGGTGTGGCACACCCCGCACGCCTGAATGACGACGACGGCTTCGCCCGGCCCCGGGTCGGGAATGACGATCGTCTCGAGCGAGACGGGCTCACCCTTGGCTCTGGCAATGATTCCACGTACTTCCTGACTCATGGCGCAGACGGTAGCTCAGCCATCCCGCTTCGACCCGAACCGTCGCCCGGTCGGTGCGATGATGGCAGCGATGATGACAGCGATGACGGCTCGACGCAGGAGCAGAGGCGCCGCGATCGCCGGCGTTGCGAGGTCCGCCGTTGCGGTGGTCGTCGTTGCGGCGGTCGTCGAAGGATGCGGCGCAAGCGAGGCGCAGCCCGGTCCCGTCGAGGACGCACCCGATGTGGTGTATCTCGTGATGCCCGATCTGAGCGATGTCGTTCCCGACGTGGCCTTCGCCGCGGTACCCGAGCTCTTGGTGACCAGCGACGGGCGGGTGATCTCTGCAGCCCCTGCCGAGTTGGCGATCGCTGGCGAACTCCTCCCCGATGTGTGGGTCCAGCACATCACCCCACGCGGAATGAGCGTGCTGAGCGAGGCCATCGCCAGCCCGGTTCCCCCGCGATCGATCGCCGAGCTGCAGGACCTGCTCGGCGCGGAACTCGGCGCCGCCGACTCCTTCCTTCCTGACCGGTATCGCTTCAGAGCGATCGCTGCCGGCCGGGCGGAGGACTTCGGCGACTCCGCATCTCCGATCCTGGAGTGGCCCGAGACCGCCTCGATCGCGCTGGCCGACGCCACCGAATGCACGAGGCTCCCGGAACTCGAAGTCGGAGAGGCATTCGAAACAGCTGCCGAGGACAGCGCGTTCATCGACGATGGCATCGTGTACGGCGTCGTCGCTGCCCCCGACTGGCCAGGTGCTCCATGCTGACCTGCCAACGTCGACCGCGTGAGTTCGAGGAAAGTGGCGCTGGCGCGGTTCAGAACAGGCGGAGCTCGTCGGGCTGCATGCCCCGGAGTTCGTCGTAGTCGACTTCGACCCAGGTGAAGCCGCGCGCCTCGGCCAGCACCTTGGCCTGCGGCTTGACGACTTGCGCGACAAAGACGCCGCGGATTTCGCCGAGCGACGAGTCGAGCTTCAAGCGTTCGATGTAGCGGCTGAGCTGCTCGACGCCGTCGATCTCGCCGCGCCGCTTCACCTCGACGGCGACGACGGTGTCGGATCCGTCGCGGCAGACCAGGTCGATCGGGCCGATCGCCGTCGGATATTCGCGACGCACGAGGGTGAGGCCGCGCTCGATCGCTTCGGGGCTCGCGGCGAGGAGTTCTTGGAGGTGTGCTTCGACGCCGTCTTTCTGCAGGCCGGGGTCGGTGCCCAACTCGTGGGCCGAGTCGCTCAGCACGTCGTGCAGCGTGATCGTGAGCGTCTCCTTCTTCGGGTTGGTGACGACCCACCGCCGACCGAGGTCGTCGTCGTGTTCGACGACGGTGTTCGGCGCATTCATCCAGTTGAGCGGCTTGTAGGCGCCGCCGTCGGCGTGAATCGCCACGCAGCCGTCGGCCTTGACCATGATGAGCCGGTTGGCTTCAGGAAGGTGCGCGGCGAGCTTGCCCGCGTAGTCGACCGAGCAACGGGCAATGACCAGACGCACGGATCGCGAACCTAGCGGTTCGACTCGACGTGGGCCTGCATGCGCTTCTGGATCAGCGCCCTCCGCTCTTGCAATTCCTTGTACGTGATCGAGTTCACGTCCGCTTGCAAACCCATGCTTGCCTTGACGCCGTCGAGGTCGAATTCGACGGCACTGGGGTCGAGACCGAGTTCGCGTCCGAGACGCTCGCCGTGCTTCTGGGCGAACAGCATCGAGATGTTGGCCACTTCGCCGAGGAGGTCGAGGTCGGGCGCCAGCCGCGCGATCGCGCCATCGAGGAAGACGAGATTCTTCACGTACAGCATCAGTTCCTTCGGCAGCTTCGCCCCGTAGCCGAGGAGCGCCTTGACGACCCGTTGCACCTCGGTGACCATCTCCTCGCCGGTCAGGGTGGTCGGGTCGATGACCTCCTGATCGAGGCGCAGGTCGGTGATGACCGCGTCGAGATCGGTGTCCATCGGCAAGGCCCCCAGGTCGCGCAGGGCTGCCATCTGCCCCTTGACGTCGTTGGTCGTGGCGCCGAGCATGAGCCGCAGGAACGCGTTGCGGCGGGGCCCGCTCAGCCGACCGACGATGCCGTAGTCGAGCAGCGCCGTTCGGCCATCGGCGAGGACGAACAGGTTGCCACCGTGCAGGTCGCCGTGGAAGATGCCTTCGACGATCGCGCCTTCCATGAAGGCGATCATCGCGGTACGGACGACGTCTTCGGTGTCGATGCCGGCGTCCTGCATTCCGGCGACGTCATCGAAGTTGAAGCCGTACACCCGCTCCATCACCAGCACCCGCCGCGTGACGAGCGTGGGGTGCGGCCGCGGCACGACGTATCGATCTTGGCCGAGGTCGTGGAGCATCGCTGCCACGTCGAGCATGTTGGCCGCTTCCATCCGGAAGTCGAGTTCCTCGACGATGGTCTCGGCGAACAGCTCGACCAGCGACGGAGGGTTGGCGAGTGCGGCCACCGGAATGCGGCCGACGAGATGGGGAGCCAGCCACGCCATCACCCGCAGGTCCTTGCGGACGAACTGCGACACCGACGGCCGCTGCACCTTGACCACGACATCTTCGCCGGTGAGCAGACGGGCCGCGTGGACCTGGGCGATCGATGCCGCAGCGAGGGCCGTTTCGTCGAAGAATTCGAACACGTCTTCGAGGCGTGCGCCGAGGTCTTGCTCGACGGTGAGCCGCACGACGTCGAACGGTTCGGCCGGGACCTGGTCGCGGCACTTCTTGAACTCGTCCACGAGTTCGGCCGGAAAGAGCCCCTCACCGGAGGAGATGATCTGTCCGAGCTTGATGTAGGTGGGGCCGAGGTACTCGGCGGCTTCCCGGAGGCGGCGGGAGATGACCGCGCGGCTCGCCTCGGGGCCCTGGTACCGGCCGCGTCGCTTTGCGACCAACCAGGGGATCACAGCGCGACCGATGCGCGACGACACGGTGACGACTCGCGCCCCGGGCGGCAGCTTCGACGGTCGAGTGAGGCTCGGCACCTCGGCCTGAGCGGCGGTGCGCAAGGTGGCGGCCAGCGTGAGCCACCGGACGTCGCCGCGCTCGACCTCCCACGGCCCGTCCTCCGTGAATGCCGCCCACGATCGGTCAGCAGCAGGAGACAACGTCGGCATGCTGACATGATGCCGGATCCTTGGCCATTCGGCATCGCGCAGGTTGAGGGAATCCTGAGTCAAGCGACACGCCGCCTGCGCCGAAGGAGATACATGAGCGCAATCTTCTTCACTGCCGCCGAAGTCTGTGTGGTGACTGGTATCGCCACGGGCCTGTTCCGCAAGCGGGCAGTGCTGCGCCCGGCGACCGTCCGCGTCAACGACTGACTGCTGACTGGATCGCGCCGACTGGGCCGACCGGGCGGCCAACTGCCAACATCGGGCGATGACCGCGCGTCCGTTCAACGTTCTCGGAATCCAGCAGATCGCGATCGGCGGTCTCGACAAGTCGGCGCTGGCGGGCTTGTGGACGGGCCTCTTGGGCATCGGCAAGGTCAACGACTACGTCAGTGAGTCAGAGAATGTCGACGAGGACATCTTGCAGCTCGGAACGGGTCCGCACGCCGTGGAAATCGACCTGATGCAGCCGCTCGACCCCGACGCGTCGCCCAAGGTGCACGTCCCGACCCTCAATCATGTCGGCCTCTGGATCGACGACCTTCCGGCGGCGGTCGATTGGCTGGGCGAACAGGGCATGCGGTTCACCCCCGGCGGGATTCGCCAGGGGGCATCGGGTCATGACGTGTGCTTCATCCATCCCAAGGGAAACGACGCCACACCGCGGTCGGGTGAGGGTGTCCTGATCGAGCTGATCCAGGCGCCCGCGGACGTCATCGCTGCGCTGTCGGGCCCATGAGAGAACCCGTGAGCGAACCCGTGAGCGATCCCGCGGCCGGCCCGCTCGCCGGGATCAAGGTGATCGAACTCGGCGTTTGGGTCGCGGGACCCGCCGCCGCTGGGATCATGGCCGACTGGGGTGCCGACGTGGTCAAGATCGAACCACCCACAGGTGACCCGCAGCGCGCTGTCTTCGGTGCGGTGGGCATCGCGGGCGACATACCCGTGCCGCCGTTCGAAGTCGACAACCGGGGCAAACGTTCGGTGGTACTCGATCTGCGGACAGAGGAGCATGTCGACGTCCTCGACCGGATGCTGGCCGGCGCGGATGTGCTGGTGACCAACATGCGCCAGTCGGCACTCCTGCGGCTCGGCTTCGACCATGCCGGCGTGTGTGCCCGCCATCCTCACCTCGTGTACGGCGCCATCACCGGGTACGGCCTCGACGGCCCCGATGCCGATCGAGCGGGATACGACATCGGCGCGTTCTGGGCCCGGTCAGGTTTTGCCCACACCATGGTCCCGCCTGGTGAGTTGCCGCCGGGGCTGCGGTCGGGAACGGGCGACCACTTCACGGGGATGACGCTGGCCGCCGGCGTGATGGCCAAACTGGTCGAGCGATCGAACACCGGCAAGGGTGGCCTGGTTAGCACCAGCCTGCTGCGCTCGGGTATGTACGCCATTGCCTGGGACATGGGGATCCAGTTGCGATTCGATCGGCGGCAGCGCACGCGACCTCGGGCGAGCAATCCGTCGCCGCTCGTCAACAACTACGGCACCGCCGACGGTCGGAGTCTCTGGTTGATCTGTCTCGAAGCCGATCGGCATTGGCCGAAGTTGCTCACTGCCATCGACCGTCCCGATCTCGGTGACGACGAGCGATTTGCCACCGCCGGCAGTCGCATGGAGCACTGCGCATCGCTCATCGCGGAGTTGGATGCCGTGTTCGCTGCGCGGTCGCTCGACGAGTGGGGCAGTGTGCTCGACGAACACGATGTGTGGTGGGCGCCGGTGCAGTCGATCGTCGACGTGATCGCCGATCCGCAGGCGCAGCCCGGATTCGTCGACATGTCGCCCCGGGACGGCGAAGAGCCGTATCGGGCGGTGCGCACGCCGGTCGATTTCGCCGGTTTCGACATGCCCGCCGGCCCGGTGCCGAGGCTCGGCGAGCACACCGCCACCGTGCTGGCAGAAGTGCGCGCAGATGTTCGCGCCGAGTCGAGCGACTGAGTTCAGAAGTTCGGCGGACGCTTGGCCCGAAGGGCCGCAATGCCCTCGGCGTACTCGGCGGTGCCCATCGCGACATCGAGCAGCCGGATCGAATCGTTCACCGATTGCGCCGGATCGTGCCGGAGCAGGTCGTCGGCGATCTGGCGCTTGGTCGCTGCGACGGCGAGGGGGCCGGTCGCCGCGGCGAGTTCGCGGCGCGTACCGCTGGGCAGCGGCGAGCGTGGCGTCGCCGTCGGCCTCGACGCCGTTCCACAATCCCCATTCCGCTGTTTCAGCCACGGTGACGACCCGGCCCGAGAGCAACAGGTCGGTGGCCCGAGCGACGCCGACGAGGCGGGGCAGGGTCCAGCTCATGCCGTACTCGGCCGGCAGCCCGAGTTTCGGGGCGGCGGTGGTGAACTTGGCGCTTGCCGCGCCGAAGCGAAGATCGCAGAACAACACCAGCGCCAGGCCGACGCCGGCGCACGCCCCGTTGACCGCAGCAATGATCGGCAGTCGATAGCCGAGCTGCCAGGCGAAGTCGGCGTCGAGACGATCGCCGCCGCCAGGGCGAGCGACATCGGGCGGCAGGCCGGTGTCGTAGCCGCCCTTGGCCGCGTGACCAGCCAACGCCTCGGAGTCGCCGCCCACACAGAACGCCGGCGCAGTGCCGGTAATGACGACTGCGCGCAGGTCGGGTCGGTGCTCGAGATCGGCCATCACCGACCGGTATTCGGCGTGCATCCTGCCGGTCCACGCATTGTGCCGGTGCGGGCGATCGAGCCACACGGTGGCGACCGGGCCGTCCACGGCCCACCTGATCGACGTGAGGTCGGTGTCGCTCATCCCCAGATTGCTTTCAGCACGCCTTCGGCCAACTCGGGTCGGCAGACGAAGAAGTCGGGAAGCCACGGGTCGACGTGGTTGTAGACGAGGGGTGAACCATCGAGTCGGCTCGCGTGAAAGCCGGCCGCCATGGCCACTGCCGCCGGCGCTGCGGAGTCCCATTGGAACATGCCGCCGTCGTGGACGTAGATGTCGGCCTCGCCCATGACGACCGCCATTGCCTTGGCGCCCGCTGAGCCAAGCCGGATGGCGTCGCAACCGAGGCCCTCGGCGACGAGCACGGCGGCGTACGGCGCACGGTTGCGCGAGGTGACCAGGCGCGGTCGCTCGCGCTGCGGTGCGGGCATCGGAGCCGGGGGATCGGTCGAGAAGACGAGATCGACGGCAGGCAGGCTGACGGCGGCCGCGCCGAACCGGTCGCGCTCCCAGAGCGCCACGTGCACGGCCCAGTCGTGGCGGCCCGGCTCGCCGTACTCGCGGGTGCCGTCGAGGGGGTCGATGATCCAGACCCGATCGGCGTGATACCGCCGGACATCTTCGAGCCCCTCTTCGGAGAGCACAGCATCGTCGGGGCGGAGTCGGCGCAGTTCACCGGCCAGGTAGTGCTGCGCCGCGGCATCTCCGGCATCGCGGACATCCCAGATCGAGGCGCCGGACGCGAACATCTGGGCCCGCAGCCGAACGAGCACGGTCCCCGCCTCGACCGCCAGCCGAGTGGCCAGCCGGGCGTCGGTCTCGTCGACAGGTCTGTCGACAGCGACGGGGACGGACATCGGAGCATTCTGACGTGTCGATTCGGGTGCGCCACCATCGCGACCCTGGTGGCGGGGAGGGTGGCATGCGGGAGCCGGTGGGCAACTCCACCGCGTATCGTGCACGCGATGGGTGTGCGTACCGGTGTGATCCGTCGGGCTGGTGGAAGCCGAACGACACGATGATGCGCAATCGTTCGAGAGTCCGGTACGGGCCGAGCCGGCACCAGGTCGGCGTGCTGCACCGACCCCGACACCCGGTACCCGACGCGCCGACGATCGTGCTGATCCACGGAGGATTCTGGCGGTGGCCGTACAACAGGTGGCTGATGAGACTGCTCGCACGCGATGTGCAACGTCGGGGTTGGGCGACCTACAACATCGACTATCGGCTGCTCGGCCGCTGGGGCGGCGGCGGAGGATGGCCGCACACGTTCGACGATGTTCGCGCGGCGATCAGCATGGTCACAGCCGTCGACGCTCCGCTCGGCGTGGACCCGAACCGGATCGTCGTTGTCGGTCATTCGGCGGGCGGCCATCTTGCTTTGGTGGCTGCTGCGACGACGGAGCGTGCCCCCGCACTCGTCGTGTCGATGGCGGGACCGACCGATCTGCAGCGAATCTGGGACAACGGATCGGAGCCGGTCGATCAACTCACGATCGGTGCTCCCACCGACCAACGGTGGGAGCTGACCTCTCCCGCCCACATGTTGCCTCTCGGTGTGCCCATCCTCTGCGTGCACGGTGCCGACGACACGACCGTCGACCCCGATCACTCCGTCTCCTTCGTCCGTGCCGCTCAACAGGCCGGCGACGAGGCCGACGTGGTGGTCGTGCCGGCCGAGGTTCATCGCGATGGACTGCGCCCGTCGTCGCGCATCTGGGCAGCGGTGATTGCGTCGATCGAGCGTCGAATGCTCGATCGAGCTCAAGTGTGAGTCGAACCTGCCGATGTGACTGCGGTGAAGCCGTCGCACGCCACCGGGTGGACTGGTTGGGTCCACGGCGTCGACGGACGTGCGGTGACCGTCACGAGCGAACGACTCCATCAGGGCGACGTCGTCAATCGATGGTTCCCGAAGATCCGGTCGTGGCTGGCACTCGGCGCACCGCTTGAACTGCTGAGTCCGCTGTCGCTCGCCCGCATCCTCGCCCCGCTCGGCCTGGCCACCTGGCTGGTTGGCCTGGTGCTCGGGCATCCAACGGCCCCCGCGATCGGTCTCGTCGTCGTCAGCATGGCCATGACGGTGGCCCTGATGCGGGTGCGGGCGATCGGTCGGGCGCACACCCATCTGATCGGGCTCTGCCACCTGGCCATGGTCATCGTCGCCGTGGCCACGACACCGGGGGTGCAGCGCGTCCTGAGCGTGTCGGCCGTGGTCGCGGCGATGGCAATCTTCGCCGGGCTCTTCGTCGCCCTCCGGCATCTCGTGACGGCGGTCGGGTCGGGAGCGATGTCGCTCCTCGTCACGGCCAGGTTCACCCAGGACGGGATGTCGTTCGCTGATGCGGGGGTCCTGACGTTGTTCGCTGGGCTCCTCGCATTCATGACCGCAGTCACGGCTCGTACCTCGCGTCTCGCCGGATCGCTCGACCCCGAGACCGGGGTGAGCAATGCCCGCGGCATCGTCAATCTGCTGCGTCGTCAGGTCGCCCGAGCCGACGTGGTGGTCGCCACGATTCACCTCGGCGGCGTCTCTGAGGTACGCGACGCGCTCGGCCACGAAATCAGTGCCGAGCTGATCAAACGTGCCGTCGAGGACCTCGGTCAGGTCTTGCCGGCGACGGCACGCATCGGGCGCGGTTCGGACGAGGACGTGCTCGTCGTCGTTCCGAACGACCCGTCGCACGAGCGTTCGATCGACGCGCACATTGCCGCGACCCTGAAGCAGATCGGCATCTCGATGGGTACCGGGTGTTACCTCGCAGGTGACATCGAAGTCATCCTCAACGCTCATGTCGGGGTGTCGATCGCCCGGCGCAACGAGCCGATGGCCGCAGTCGACGTCGTCCGTCAATCAGCGCTTGCAGCGCGCTCGGCGTGCGACTTGGGCCGTGCTGTCGCGCATTGGGATGGCACGTCCACCACGCTCAACGTCGACGATCTCGAGGTACTGGCCGAACTACGGATGGCGACGGAGCGGGGTGAACTGTGGCTGTCGTACCAGCCCCAGGTTCGGCCCGCCGACGCGATGATCGTGTCGGTCGAGGCGCTGCTGCGATGGGAGAGCCCGCGGTACGGAAGCGTGTCGCCCGGACGCTTCATCCCGCTCGCCGAACGCACCGGCCTGATCGACCGCCTCACCGACTGGGTCTTGAGGGAGGCGCTCGACGCCCAAGTTCGATGGCGCGGGATCGGCGTCGACATCTCGGTGTCGGTCAACGTGTCGCCGCTGTCACTTCGTTCGGTTGACTTCGCCGATCGTGTGGCCGCCGAACTGGATCACCGCATGTTGCCGCCGTCGGCGCTGATGCTCGAAGTGACCGAGTCGATGGCGTTCGATATTCCCGAGGCGGTCGAGCGCCTCGCTCCGCTCCACGCCCGCGGCGTGCGAATCTCGATCGACGACTTCGGCACCGGCTACACCTCATTGGCGGTCCTTCCGCATCTTCCGCTCGACGAACTGAAGGTCGATCAGCAGTTCGTGCGCGAGGCCCGAACGTCCAAGGCGAGCACGGCGATCGTGATGTCGGTCTGCGACCTGGCGCATCGCCTCGGACTCGTCGCCGTCGCCGAAGGTGTCGAGGACGCCGAATTGGCCGCCCTCATGGCCTCGTTCGGATTCGACCTCCTGCAGGGATACCACTTCGCTCGCCCGATGCCCGAGCACGAGCTCCTCGAGCGGATTGCCGTACAGCGCGCCAACGATCCTCTGGTGACAGCGCCCGTCAGCGTGTTGATCTGATTGGCCGATTGGTGCGAACCCGCTGATATGCGATTCGACATCGACGACTACTTGAGCAAGGTCGCACCGCTCGACGACAGCGACATCGACTACGACGTGTTCCGGGCTCAGCCGCTCGACGAGCCGTCGTTGCGAACATTGCGGTACATGCACGATGTCGAGCACCACACCACGTGCTACCTGCGCGACCTGTTGATGACCTCGGCGCACGAGGATCCCGCCATCACATCGTTTCTGGCGATGTGGGCCTTCGAGGAGTTCTGGCACGGCGAGGCGATCGGCAAAGTGCTCGCCGCCCATGGTGAACCGCAGGGGCGCGAACGCATCGCCCTGGCCCGGCGACGAATCGGTCGGGAACGGCTGACGACGCTGGGCATGATGGCGCTGTCGACGGTCAACGATCACGTCGTCGCCATGGCAATGACCTGGGGTGCGATCAACGAGTGGACGACGCAGGCCGGGTACGTGCGGCTGGCTGCGACTGCCCAGCACGACGAGTTGGGCAAACTGGTGCTGCGCATTGCGAGGCAAGAGGGCCGGCACATCGACTTCTATGTCAGCCAGGCCGAGCAGCGCCTTGCTGATCGAGGCGCCCAGGTCTGGACCCGTCGTGCGCTCAGGTACAAGTGGCGTCCGGTCGGGTCAGGTGTGATGCCATCGGCAGAAACCGATCACCTGATTCGCACGCTGTTCGGCGACGAAGATGGCCGGTCGATGGCTCGACGCATCGACCGGCGAATCGACCGATTGCCCGGTCTGGCCGGGCTCGGATTGATTTCCGGTGTCCGCGCATCGGCGTTGCGCAGCGCGGCGTGATCAGCCCAGCTTCTTGTACTTGATCCGTGTCGGCGTGTCGGCTGCGCCACCGAGTTCTTGCCGGCGCCGTTCCTCGTATTCGCTGAAGTTCCCCTCGAACCAGCGCACCTGACTGTCGCCTTCGAAGGCCAAGACGTGCGTGGCGATGCGGTCGAGAAACCATCGGTCGTGGGAGATCACCACGGCACAGCCCGGGAACGATTCAAGGCCGGCCTCGAGGGCGCGCAGGGTGTCGACGTCGAGGTCGTTGGTGGGCTCGTCGAGCAACAGGACATTTCCGCCCGACTTGAGCAGCTTGGCCAGGTGGACGCGATTGCGTTCGCCGCCCGAGAGGTCGCCGACACGCTTGCCGTGATCGGTGCCCTTGAAGTTGAAACTCGACACATAGGCGCGGCCGTGGATCTCGCGTCCGCCGACTTCGAGCACCTCGCCGCCTCCGGTGATTTCCTCGTAGACCGTTGCATTGGGGTCGAGGTCGTCGCGGTCCTGGTCGACGTAACTGAGGTCGACGGTCTCGCCGATCTTGATCGAACCCGAGTCTGGCGCTTCGCGGCCGGCGAGCATCTTGAACAGCGTCGACTTGCCTGCCCCGTTCGGGCCGATGATGCCGACGATCCCGGCCGGGGGCAGCGTGAACGAGAGGTTGTCGATCAACATGCGGTCACCGAAGCCCTTGCTCAGACCCTCGACTTCGATCACCTGATCGCCGAGGCGACGACCAGCAGGAATCGTGATCTGCAACGTCGCTTCCTGCGACTCTGCCGCCTTGGCCTCGGCGTGCAGTTTCTCGTAGGCAGCGAGGCGAGCCTTGCCCTTGGCCTGGCGCGCCTTCGCTCCCATCCGCACCCATTCGAGTTCGCGGGTGAGCGTTCGGAGGCGGGCCTCGTTGCCGCGCTCTTCGCGAGCGAGTCGATCGGACTTCTGTTCGAGCCAACTCGAGTAGTTGCCTTCGAATGGAAGCCCGCGACCGCGGTCGAGCTCGAGGATCCATTGCGCGACGTTGTCGAGGAAGTAGCGGTCGTGGGTGATGGCGACGACAGTGCCGGCGTAGTCGCCGAGGAATCGTTCGAGCCAGTCGACCGACTCGGCGTCGAGATGGTTGGTCGGCTCGTCGAGGAGAAGCAGATCGGGGCGCGAGAGCAAGAGGCGGCACAGGGCGACCCGGCGCCGCTCGCCACCCGACAGCACCGTGACGTCGGCATCGTCGGGAGGGCACCGCAGCGCGTCCATGGCGATCTCGACGTTGCGATCGAGGCTCCAGGCGTCGGTGGCCGCGATCTTGTCTTCGAGGATCGCCTGTTGCTTGCCGATCTTGTCGTAGTCGGCATCCGGGTCGGCCCACTTGGCCATGACCGCGTTGTAGTCGTCGATGATCGACTGCACGTCAGCGACGCCGTCCATCACGTTCTGACGTACGTTCTTGCCGGGGTCGAGCTGGGGTTCCTGGGCGAGGTAGCCGACAGTGAACCCCTGGGTCAGCCGGGCTTCACCCTGGAAGCCATCGTCGAGGCCGGCCATGATCTTCAGGAGGGAGGACTTGCCGGCGCCGTTGCTGCCGAGCACACCAATCTTCACCCCGGGATAGAACGACAGGGAGATGTTCTCGAGCACCGTCTTGTCGGGCGGGTAGACCCGGGAGAGCTTGTATGCCTGATAGATGAACTCGTGGGCCATGAGTGCGCAGGCTACCGAGCCGGTCGATCAGGGCGAGTCGACGCGGGCAAGTCGAGCCGGTCAAGTCGAGCAGGGCAAGTCGAGCCGGTCAGCGCGCAAGGCGCGCCACCGTCTCGGCGAAGCCACGAACCGTGTCGGCGACGATGTCGGCGACTGTTTCGATCGATTCGATCCGACCGGCGACCTGGCCCGACAATGCGATCGCGGCGTTCATGTCGCCGCCGAAGTACAGATCGAGGGCATTGCCGAAGTCGGCGAACACGTTGTGCTCGGCGTCGACGAGGGCCTCGGTCCGGTCGGTCCGGAGTGCCCGGAGCGCAGGTGAGTGCCGCTGGTTGAGGAACAGCGTGTCGGTTTCCTTGGCGTCGATGATCGCCTGCTTCCAGTTGTGGTGAACCGGCGACTCGGCCGCGGACACCATGCGCGTCCCCATCTGGACACCCTCGGCGCCGAGGGCGAACGCCGCGGCCATCGTCGGCCCATCGGTGATGCCGCCTGCGGCGATGATCGGCACATCGACCTTGGACCGGATGAGGGGGAGCAACACCATGGTCGACACCGGCGTCGGGGACTTGAACCCGCCGCCCTCGCCACCCTCGACCACCAAGCCGTCCACCCCGGCATCGACTGCCTTCAACGCCGCCGCCAGCGTCGGTACGACGTGGTACACCGTGAGCCCGGCGGCTTTCAGCACGCTGGTGTACTTGGTCGGCGACCCTGCCGACGTGGTGACGAACTTGACTCCCTGCTCGATCACGAATTCAGCGATGGCCGGATCGCGGACGAAGGCCTGCGCAATGTTGACGCCGAACGGTCTGTCGGTCAGTTCGCGGATCAGGCGGATCTCGTTCTTGACGGCGTCGAGTTCACCCGACGACGTTTCGATGATGCCGCACGCGCCGGTGGCCGACATCGCCGAGGCCAACTGGGAGCGGGCGATCCATCCCATGGGCGCCTGCACAATCGGAATGTCGACACCGAGGTCGCGGGTCACGCGATTGTCGAACGCTGCAGGCAGGGCGGACGAGGTGAGAGGGTCAGACGTCATCGGGCCATGATGCTCAGTCGGTCCGAGATCGGTGTCATCGGAGGCCCGCAGTTGGTGGCCGTGACATTTCAATTCGGAGCCGAATCGGTCGAAATGTTTCATCAGAGGTCGACAGTCCGACAAAACACCTGGTCCGAGGGTCTGGCGCCCGGGCAGCGACGGGGACTACGTTGCATCCAGCGAGTGGCAGCGGGCAGCTGAAGCGTCAAGAGAGCACGGAGAGACCAGTGTCAACAGAGTCGTCGCCGCCACGTGCGGTCCGTTCCAATCGTGGAGTACACCGCCGCCCCCGAGTCGGACGGAGAACCGCGTTCTTGCTGACCTTCCCCGGTCTGGTCGGCGTCGCCGGCTTCTCGGCCGCCGATGTCTCGGCTCGGCAAGCCACGCCCGAGGCGTCGTACGTGGTGTTGATGGCGCAGGCGCCAGTGGTCGCCTACGAGGGTGACGAGCCAGGTCTGGCCGCCACGGCACTCGATGAGGGCGAGAAGCTCGATGTGGCAGCTCCCGGCGTCGAGGAGTACGTGGACCATCTCGCAGGAGCCCAGGCCGACGTCGTCGCTGCAGCCGGGCTCGAAGCCGACGACGTCGGTGACAGTTACACCTACGTGCTCAACGGTTTCGAGGCCGACCTGACCGACGCCGAGGTGGCGCTCATCGAACGCCGGGTCGATGTGGCCAAGGTCGTGCCGAATGAACTGCGGCAGTTACAAACCGATGCGTCGGGCGAGTTCTTGGGTCTCGACGATCGACGTGGAGCGTGGCAATCGGGCTACCTCGGCGACGACGTGGTGGTCGGCGTGATCGACTCGGGCATCTGGCCCGAGCACCCGTCCTTCGCCGACGACGGCTCGTACAGCACCCTCGACGGGTATGGCGATCTGCCGTGCGAGTTCGGCGACACGGCCTACAACCCTGACGATGTTCCGTTCGACTGCAACGACAAGCTGCTCG
Organism: Ilumatobacteraceae bacterium; assembly: GCA_963820085.1. Lineage (GTDB taxonomy): Bacteria > Actinomycetota > Acidimicrobiia > Acidimicrobiales > Ilumatobacteraceae > Ilumatobacter_A. Next base: position 881,580 of record CAWFYU010000006.1, read on the forward strand.
GGGCGCGCGACATGCGAACCGCATACAAAGCAGTGGTCGGTGCCGAGACCTTCAACTCGGCGCGCGACTACGACGGCCACGGCACACACACCGCGTCGACCGCGGTCGGCAACGCCGACGTCGATGCGACGATGTTCGGCATCGACCGCGGGGACGTGAGCGGCGTCGCACCTCGGGCACGCGTGATTGCCTACTCGGTGTGCGGCGACCTCGGATGCTTCACTTCCGACCTCGCTGGAGCCATCGATGCCGCAGTCGCCGACGGCGTCGACGTGATCAACTACTCGATCGGTGGAGGCGCCTCGCTCACCGATCCGGCCGACATGGCCTTCCTCTTCGCGGCCGATGCCAACGTGTGGGTTGCGACATCGGCTGGCAACGACGGTCCCGGCTCCGAGACGGTGGGTGGCCCCGCAACGGTGCCGTGGATCACCGCAGTAGGTGCGAGCACCCACGACCGCACCTACAACAACGTGGTTCGGCTGGGCAATGGCCAGATCGCAACGGGCGTCAGCGTCATGCCGGCGACGGCGGGCACAAAGCCGCTGGTCGACGCTGCTGCACTTGGTAACGCACTGTGCGACTCGACGGTGCCCTTCACCGCCGACGTGACCGGCAAGATCGTGATCTGCCTGCGCGGCGGGAACGCCCGCGTCGACAAGGGTCTCGCCGTCGCCAATGCCGGAGGCGTCGGGATGATCCTGTACAACCCGAATGATGCCCAGGCCCTCGTGACCGACTCGCATTTCCTTCCGGCGAGCCATGTCAACTTCACGACGGGAACAGCCATCAAGGCATACGCCGCGGCTGCTGGCACCCGCGCCCGCGCGTCGATCAGCGCCGGCGTCGCTCGCCCGGCGCAGGGTTCGGTCATGGCCGACTTCTCGTCGCGCGGTGCCAATCCGATCGCGGCCGACATCATCAAACCTGATGTCACCGCACCGGGTGTGAACATCTTGGCGGGCAACACTCCGTTCCCGACCTCGGGAGCCCCGGGCCAGCTCTTCCAGTCGATCTCTGGCACGTCGATGTCGAGCCCGCATGTCGCCGGCCTCTTCGCACTGATGCGTGAAGCGCATCCGGAATGGACTGCGGCAATGGCCAAGTCGGCGCTGATGACCACCGCGCGCCAAGACGTGACCAAGGAAGACGGGGCGACCCCGGCCGACGCGTTCGACATGGGTGCAGGTCATGTCGATCCGAGCGGCAAGGCAACTGCGAGCAATTCGATCTTCAACCCCGGCCTCGTCTACGACGCCGGGCTGTTCGACTACTTCGCATTCCTCTGTGGGGCCGACGATTCGGTGTTCATCGATCCGGCATCGACGTGCGGCCAATTGGTCGCGGCGGGTGGGTCGACGGCGGGGAGTGATCTCAACCTGGCCTCGATCGGCGCCAGCGCCGTCGCTGGATCGGTGACCGTGCAACGTACCGTCACCTCGGTTGCCAGCCGGACGATGTCGTTCCGCCCGCAGATCGAGTCGCCTGCGGGCTTCGAGGTCTCCGTGTCGGTCGACCGGTTGCGGTTGGCGCCAGGCGAGTCGGCGACCTTCGATGTCACGATCACCAGTGTCGATGCTCCGGTCGGCGAGTGGGCCTTCGGCTCGCTCACCTGGAAAGCCGGGCAGTACGAGGTGCGCAGCCCGATCGCCGCGCGAGCTGCGGCGCTCGACGTCGCGGCGTCGGTGAGCGGAACCGGCGCGGCCGGCTCCGTCGAATTCCCGGTCGGCTTCGGCTACACGGGTGACTACACCGCAGCGGCGCACGGGCCATCGCCGGAAGTGCTGCTGACCGGAACGGTCGGCCAAGACCCCGACCAGACCTTCGACCCGGCGGATCCGGCCGGAACGACTGCGGTGCCAATCACCACGTCGGGTTCGGCCTTCGTGCGCATCGCGCTCGGCCCCGACGGCTTGACGGTTCCCAATGCCGACGTCGACATCGACCTCTACCTCTACAACTCGGCGGGTGAACTGGTGGCGTCGTCCGGCGCCGGCGGGACCAACGAATTGATCGAGGTGACGCTGCCGCCTGATGACACGTGGACACTCTTCGTGCACGGTTGGCAAACTGCAGGCGGCGCGGTCGAATTCAACATCTCGACCTGGGATGTTCCGGCAACGCCTTCGACCGGGGCATTGACCATCGACTCGGCCCCGACGAGCGCGGTGGTCGACACGACGGGGGTCATTAGTGCGTCATGGACTGGTCTCGACAGTGGGGCCTACCTCGGCGCCGTGTCGCACGCCGACGGCGCAGGCCTGCTGGGCTTGACGCTCGTCGAGATCGACGTCGCCGGAGCCGGGTGATCCTCGACACGATGTGGGAGTGATGGGCGAACGGGCCGTCTCGGCCGGCAGCGTCAGCTGTCGGCCGAGACCTGACTGGGCTACGTTCGGGCGATGACCTCACTCCCCACAGCAACCTTCGGCCGAACCGGCCACGTCTCCACGCGGGTGATCTTCGGCGCCGCGGCCCTGGGCGGGATGAGTCAAGAACGCGCCGATACCACGTTGGCATCGGTCACGCACTGGGGGATCAACCACATCGACACGGCTGCCTCGTACGGGGAGTCGGAGGATCGGTTGAAGCCGTGGCTCGCGGCCCATCGATCTGAGGTCTTTCTCGCCACCAAGACCGGCGAGCGCGCCGGGGCACCGGCACGTGCCGAGCTTGAGCGATCGCTGGTTCGGATGGGGGTCGATCACATCGACCTGATTCAGTTGCACAACCTCGTGGAAGAAGACGAGTGGGAGCAGGCGCACGGGCCCGGCGGGGCAGTCGAGGCGCTCGTCGCGGCGCGCGACGAAGGACTCGTGGCGAACATCGGCGTCACTGGCCACGGCCTGCGCATCGCCGGGATGCATCGCCGCAGCCTCGAGCGCTTCGACTTCGCGTCGGTGTTGCTCCCGGTCAACTTCGTGCTGTTCGACAACCCGGCCTATCGGGCCGACGTCGAGGCCCTGCTCGATGTTTGTGCCGAGCGTGACGTTGCGGTGCAAACGATCAAGGCGATCGCCCGCGGCCGCTGGTCGGACGGCGCAACGTCGGGGCCGGGCAGATTCAGCTGGTACGACCCGCTGACGGACCCCGAGCCGATTGCCCGAGCAGTGCGCTACGTATTGTCACATCCGCAGATGTTTCTCAACACCACGAGCGACGCCCGTCTGTTGCCGATGGTGATCGACGCCGCCACCGGCGATGTGACGGCACCAAGCAGCGTCGACTTACGCGCCGACATCGAGCAGCAGGGCATCAGCGCGCTGTTCGACGACGAGGCACTCGAACGAATCTGACTCAGTCGGCGTTGCCTGCAGGCGAAATGGTGGACTCGGCGGGTGACTTGCGCACCGGACCACGCCGCTCGGAGATCACGGCGTACCTGGCGACGATCTCCTTGATCGTGTCACCGGCGAGCTCGTCGTCGGCGCAGAGGCCGTCGGCGATCTCCAAGAGAGCGCCGCGGTAGCTGCGGACCATCTCGGCGGCCCGGTCGGCGCCTTCGGTCATGTACGCCTCGGCAGCGGCGCGGCTGGGTTCGTCGGACAGGACCTTCGCGACCAGGTTGGCCGCAGTCGGCATCGCAGCGGCCTCGAGGCTGAGCAAGCCCGGCCCGTTGCCCAGTTGGCCGACGAGTTGGGACGCGATTGCGGTGGCCGCAGCCAGGTCGGACGAAATGCCGCTGCTCGCCTCGCCGTACTCCTGGATTTCGGCCGCGCGCCCGGCGAGCGCCACGGCGATCAACGCCCGAGCGTCGGCGGGAGTCTTGAGGAATCGTTCCTCGGCATCGCCGTGAGCGACGAGGCCGAGCGCCGACGAGCGCCGCAGGATCGAGGCCACCTTGACGTCGCGGCGGGTCAGTACGGCAGTGAGCGCGTGGCCTGCTTCGTGGATGGCGATGCGGCGCCGTTCGTCGGGGTGGTACCCCATTTCCTGGGCGACGCCCACCTCGGTGACCAACTGGGCCTGCAGCACGTCAGTCGTCAACATCGATGTCCGCCCGTGCCGGAGCGCGATGATCAGCGCTTCGTCGAGCAGCTTCTCGATGCGCACCGGGCTGTAGCCGGCCGTCAGGTCGGCGATGAGATCGGCCGTCACCTCGGCTTGGTGGTTCTTGCGATCGAGATAGTAGGCAGCGATCTGGAATCGGTCGCTGCGCGGCGGCAGGGTGAAGCCGATGACCCGGTCGAACCGGCCCGGTCGCATCAGTGCGGGATCGAGATCGGCAGCACGGTTGGTCGCCGCGACGATGAGGACGTTTTCCTCTTTGTGCACGGGCCGCCGGCGCTGACGGTGGGCGGGCATGTACTTGTTCCAGAAGTCGATGAACTTGGCCCGGAACTTCTCGCTCCCGGTCGGCAGGTCGAAGCTCTGCATCTGGACGAGCAACTCATTGACGATGCCGACGCTTCCTTCCCGCATCGAACTCACGCCCATGCCGGCGCGAGCACCGCCGATCGCGTCGAACTCTTCGATGTAGCCGATGGCACCACCCTCCTCGCGGGCGAGCTTGCGGAGCGTCTTGAAGAACGACCTGATCTTCTTGTTGGTCTGGCCGTAGTACATCGACTGGAATTCACTCGCCGACACGAACAGGAAGGGCACGCCGGCCTCGGCAGCCATGGCCTTGGCGAGATAGGTCTTGCCGGTGCCCGGGGGGCCCTCGAACAACACCCCGCGGCGGGCAGTTCCACCCATCTCGCGCTTGAAGGTCTCGCTCATCAAGAACAGGTTGAGACTGTCGATGGCCTCGCGCTTGGTCTGCTCGGCTCCGACCACGTCATCGAGGCGCACCTTGGAGTCGCTCGCCCGGAGCACGGTGTGCGGTGATCGACCCGTGGTGAGTAGGGGGATGAGGATGACGGCGCCGAGGACCGCGATCAGACCGACGGCGATGATGATTTCGGGGCTGCCCGTCAGCCAGGCGGGGACGCCTGGCCGAATCGGATTGTCGTCGATCAGCCGATAGAGCAAGAAGGCCAAGATCGCGCCGAAGACGACCAGGGGTTTGCGCAGCCGACGCTGGCGAGTTCGTTCACGATTGGTCGACGCGTCGATGTCGCCACCGCTGATCATCTTGCCGCTCGTCAACTGGGTCATGTCCATGTCACCGAACGTAGCGGTCGACCACTCGGCATGAACAGGCCCGGGGTGTCAAGTCTTGCTCAAGAAGCACGGGGCCAGCGCGGGGCCGGCGAGTAACGTGGCGGCGTGTCAGCACCATCCGATCAAGCTCAGAGTTCCGGATTTGGAGCCAATTCGTGGCTCGTCGAGGAGATGTACGAGCGGTTCGTCGCTGACCCCGCAGGGGTGAGCGAGGCCTGGCAGGAGTTCTTTGCCGACTATCACTCGCAGGCGCCGAGCGTCGCCGCGGCCGCAGCTGCGGCCCCTCACGTGCAAGCCAACGCCGAAGTACACGGCGTCGCGCCCACCCTGGCGCCAGAAGTTGCACCAGCGTCAGTCAACGGCACGGCCAGCGAAGCAATCACGGACGCGCCGGACGAACCGGGGACACCGATTCGCGGTGCCGGTGCGGCGATTGCCCGGAACATGGAGGCCAGCCTCACGGTCCCCACGGCGACCAGCTTCCGCAATGTGCCGGCCAAGCTCCTCGAAGTCAACCGCAAGGTGATCAACGGGTTTCGCGCCCGCTCCGGTCAGACCAAGGTCAGCTTCACCCATCTCATCGGGTGGGCCATCGTCAGGGCGATTGCCGACGACGTGCCCGTGATGAAGAACTCGTACGTGCTGGGTGACGACGGCAAGCCGCGCCTGATCGTCAACGACCACGTCAACATGAGCCTCGCCGTCGACGTCGAGAAGAAGGATGGCAGCCGGACCCTGCTCGTGCCCGTCCTGCGCGAGTGCGACACGCTCGACTTCAACGGGTTCCTCGCGGCGTACGAGGAGATCATCCGCAAGGTCAAGGCGAACAAGCTGGCCGTCGAAGACTTCCAAGGCGCCAATCTCAGCCTCACCAACCCGGGTGGCATCGGCACCGTCCAGTCCGTCCCGCGGCTCATGCCGGGCCAGGGCCTCATCGTCGGGGTCGGCAGCATCGACTATCCGGCCGAGTTCGAAGGCGCCGATCGGAGCAACCTGAGTTCGCTGGGCGTGAGCAAGGTCGTGACGATCACGAGCACCTACGACCATCGCATCATCCAGGGCGCCGAGTCGGGGATGTTCCTGAAGGCAGTCCACGAGCGGCTGCTCGGCGAGCACGGCTTCTACGAAGAAATCTTCTCGTCGCTCGGCGTCCCGTACGAGGCAGTGAAATGGCGCCCCGACACGAGCCCGATGAACCGCGAAGAGACGATGCTGGCCAAGCAGATGGCCGTCGCCAAGTTGATCCGCGTCCACCGAGTCCGCGGGCATCGCATTGCCGATCTCGATCCGCTCCGGTGGAAAGAACCCCATCTGCCGCGCGAGCTCGACCCGGCCACGTACGGCCTCACGATCTGGGACCTCGATCGCGAGTTCCTCACCGATGGCGTCGGCGGCGTCGACAAGATGCGCCTCGGCGACCTGCTCGGCGTCTTACGGGACGCGTACTGTCGCACGATCGGCGTCGAGTACATGCACATCCAGAGCACCGACGAACAGCACTGGGTGCAAGAACACGTCGAGAACGGCTACGAACAGCCGACCAAGGACGAGAAGTACCGCATCCTCGAGCGGCTGAACGCGGCTGAATCGTTCGAGAAGTTCCTCGCCACCAAGTACGTCGGTACGAAGCGCTTCGGCATCGAAGGCGCAGAATCGGCGATCGCGATCCTCGACGAGCTGCTCAGTCATGCCGCCGACGAAGGTCTCGATTCGGTCGTGATGGGGATGGCTCACCGGGGCCGACTCAACGTCTTGGCCAACATCATGGGCAAGAGCCATGCGGCGATCTTCTCCGAGTTCGAAGGCCACCTCGACCCGTCGTCGGTCCAGGGGTCCGGTGACGTCAAATATCACCTGGGCATCAAGGGCAAGTACGTCAGCCCGTCGGGTGCCGACATCAAGATCGAACTCGCAGCCAACCCGAGCCACCTCGAAACGGTTGATCCGATCGTGATGGGCATCGTCCGCGCCAAGCAAGACCAGATCGACCCGCCGGGCTCGTTCCCGGTGCTTCCTCTGCTGATCCACGGCGATGCGGCGTTCGCCGGTCAGGGGATCGTGGCCGAGTGCCTGGCGATGAGTGACATCGGCGGCTACCGGATCGGTGGCACCGTCCACCTCATCATCAACAACCAGATCGGCTTCACCACAGCACCCCAGTTCGCTCGCTCGTCGATCTACTGCTCAGATGTGGCCAAGACCGTGCAGGCGCCGATCTTCCACGTGAACGGTGACGATCCCGAAGCGTGCGTGAAGGTGGCTCGGCTCGCGTGGGACTACCGCCAGAGATTCCACAAGGACGTCGTGATCGACATGGTGTGCTATCGCCGCCACGGTCACAACGAAGGCGACGACCCGAGCTACACGCAACCCCTGATGTACAAAGCGATCGCCGAGCGTCGTAGCGTGCGCAAGCTGTATGTCGAAACCCTCGTGCGGCGCGGCGACATCACGCTCGACGAGGCCGAGCAGGCGCTGAGCGACTTCCACGACAAGTTGCAGGTGGCGCTCGACGAGACGCGATCACACGATCCGGGGCACATCACCGTTGCTCGTCCGCCGCAGCCCGTCGGCGTGCTCCCGCACATCCCGACCGGGGTCGAGCGGGCCAAGCTCGATTCGATCTTCGCCAAGCTGACCGACTACCCCGAAGGCTTTACTGTTCATCCCAAGCTCGCCAAGCAGTTCGAGGCTCGTTCGAAGATGTACGCGGAAGGCGAAGTCGACTGGGCCCTGGCCGAGGCAATGGCGTACGGGTCGCTCGTCCAAGAGGGCCACCCCGTGCGTCTTGCCGGTGAGGATTCGCGGCGGGGCACGTTCAGTCATCGCCATGCTGCGCTCATCGACTACGACACCGGCGACGCGTGGATCCCGCTCGACAACCTCGATGACGCCGGCGCCAAGTTCTGGGTGTTCGACTCGTTGTTGTCTGAGTACGCGGCACTCGGCTACGAGTACGGGTACAGCCACGCCAACCGTGAGGCGCTCGTCGTGTGGGAAGCCCAGTTCGGCGACTTCATCAACGGGGCGCAGATCATTATCGATCAGTACATCGTTGCGGCCGAAGACAAGTGGAATCAGCAGAACGGTGTCGTCCTCCTGCTCCCGCACGGCTACGAGGGTCAGGGCCCCGAACACAGCTCGGCGCGGATCGAACGGTTCCTCACCCTTGCGGCCGAGGACAACATGCAGGTCGTCAATGCGACCACGGCGGCCAACTTCTTCCATCTCCTGCGGCGCCAGGTGCACTCCGAGCGACACACCCCGCTCATCGTGTTCACCCCGAAGTCGGGCCTGCGGATGAAGCAGACGCGCTCGCACATCGACGAGCTGACGACCGGATCGTTCAACGAAGTGCTCGACGATCCGGGCAACCTCGACCCAGCTGCCGTCCGCCGCATCGTCTTCTGCTCAGGCAAGGTCGCCTGGGATGCGATCGCCGAACGCGATCGGCGCAACGAGCCGGTCGCCATCGTCCGCGTCGAACAGCTCTACCCACTGCCGACCGAACAGATGCTCAGCATTCTCAAGAGATATCCCAATGCCAAAGAACTTCGATGGCTCCAAGAGGAACCCGCAAACATGGGGGCGTGGAACTTCATCGAGCACAACACCTGGCGCATCAAGGAGCAGGGTTACGACCTGCGCCATGTTTCGCGAATTGCGTCGGGCAGCCCCGCCACCGGCAGCAAGGCCATTCACGACCAAGAGCTCGCTCAGCTCATGGACGAGTTGTTCACCTGAGCGCGATGCCGAGGATCGCGCTCAGTTCGGCAATCGCCGGACCGGGCTGAGTCACCTTGATGGTGTGCATACCCATGGCTCGGGCCGGCTTGAGGTTGATGCCGAGGTCGTCGAGGAAGACGCAGTCGCCCGGTTCGACGTCGAGGAGCTCGCAGGCGATCTCGTAGAATCGCGGTTCGGGCTTGCGGACCCCGACCTTGCTCGATTCGACGACGTGGTCGAACCTGGCCATCACGGCGGCGACGTCGGGACGCTTCTGCGCCGCCGTGTCGTCCGAGACGACATTGTTGGTCAGGCACGCCGTGCGGTAGCCGGCGGCGATCACCGCGTCGAGCGCGATCACCATTTCCGGACGCACCGCACCCGACAGCAGCGCGAGGATGTCGGCCCCCGGAACGCGGTTTCCGAGCGCCTCGGATTCGCTCGCAAAGAGCATGTCGAATTCGCCGGGATCGATGTCGTTGCGTTCGAGCAGAGCCCACGCGTTCGCGTCGGGCCGGTGCGAGTTGACCGAGCGGATGAAGTCGTTCGGGAGTCCGTGGCGGGCCTCGTATTCGTTGAACGCATCGAACGGGCTCGAAAGAATCACGCCGCCAAAATCCCAGAGAACCGCTCGCATCATGGTCGGGGAGCCTACGATGGGTTGCGTACGAAGTCTCGACTCGACTTCGGGCCACCTGGTGCGAACACGGCCGGTGCCCGCAGCGTTGTCGATTCCCTCGCACGGTCGCCTGTTCGGCGACCCGGTGGCCCGAAACGTCGGGCCCCGTTCACAGGAACGAGACAGCACCAGTATGAAGACCAAGCAGGGCCCCGCACATGTCGTGGTCGACGGGTCGAACCTCGCCACCGAGGGTCGGTCGATGCCGAGCCTCAAGCAACTCAGCGACGCCGTGATGAGTTTCATGGAGGAGTACCCGAACTCCGAGATCACGGTCGTGGTCGATGCGACGTTCGGGCATCGGATCGACAAGAAGGAGTCGAGGGAATTCGAAGAGGGCATTGCGAACAATGAACTGGTCGCACCGCCCGCTGGCGCGGTCGGCCGCGGTGACGCGTTCGTCCTCAGCATTGCGAACAAGGCGGGCTCGACGATCTTGTCGAACGACTCGTTTCAAGAATTCCATGGCGACTACGAGTGGCTGTTCGACGAGGGGCGGCTCATCGGTGGCAAGCCGGTGCCCCACGTCGGCTGGGTCTGGGTGGCGCGGACGCCGGTGCGCGGGCCGATCAGTCGCAAGGCGACGAGAGGACAAGCGAACGCCGGCTCGGCCCGCGGGCGCGGTGGTCGCGGACAAGGGCGCGGCCGTGAGGATGACGATGGCACCGTGCGCATCGGAAGCCCCGACGCAAGCGCTCCGATGCCCGTTCCCAAGGGTCCGCCGCCGACGGCGAAGCGAGTCCCGGCGGTTCAGGCCAGCGAGCAGGTGAGCAGCGACGCGGCAAGTCAACGTGCCGTACGCAGTGGCGACCCCGTCAATGAGCTGTTGCCGTTCCTCGAGTTCGTCGAGCACCACCCGGTCGGCACCAGCGTGAACGGAACCGTCGACACCTACTCCTCGCACGGGGCATACATCACCATCGGTGGTGAGGTCCGCGGCTACATCCCGTTGCGCATGATGGCCGACCCCATGCCGCGCAGCGCGAAGTCGATCATGAAGGTCGGCGAGTCGGTGACCGCTGTCGTCGTCAGCTTCAATGGCGCGCGCCGCAGCATCGACTGTGCGTTGCCCGACATGGCCAATGCCGCGATCGCCGAAGCTGCGCAGCACTACGCCGACGACGCCCTCGATGATCAGCCCGCCGAGTCGGAGCCGAAGCCCGGGGTCAGCAAGAAGGCGGCTGGCAGGCGAACCGCCCGAGCCACCGCCGTGCCGGTCGCCGCGAAGCAGGCGCCGGCCAAGCAAACGGTCGAGCAGCAAACGGTCGAGCAGCAAACGGTCGAGAAGAAGGCCGCAGGAACGGTCAACAGGATCCTGCCGCCGGCGACGCCGGTCAAGCAGGCGGCACCCCCGAAGACTGCGGCGAAGAAGGTGGCGAACAAGCAGGCGACCACGGGGGCGAAGAAAGCGGCGACCAAGGGTGCGAAGAAGGCGGCGACCAAGCAGGCGCCCCCGGCCAAGCAGACCGTCGCGAAGAAGGTTCCGGCCCAGCAGACCGCAACCAAGCAGACGGTGGCGAGGCAGACCGTCGCCAAGCAGACTGCGGCCAAGACAGTGGCCAAGCAGACAGTGGCCAAGCAGACCGCCGCGAAACAGACCGTCGCGAAACAGACCGCCGCGAAGAAGACCGTCGCCAAGAAGACCGCGGCCAAGAAGACCGCCGCGAAGAAGACCGCGGCGAAGAAGACCGCGGTCAAGAAGTCCGTCGCCACAAAGGAGGCGTGACGGTGCGGTTCGTCACGTGGAACGTGAACTCGCTGCGTGCCCGGCAGGAGCGCGTCGAGGAATGGTTGGCCGAGGTGCAACCCGACGTGGTGCTGATGCAGGAAACGAAGCTGGCCGACGATGCCTTTCCGGCACTGTCGTTCGCGGCAATGGGGTACGCCTCGGCGCATCACGGACAGGGTCAGTGGAACGGTGTCGCGATTTTGTCGAAGGTCGGTCTCGACGACGTCGTAACAAACTTTGCAGCCGGTATCGAACCCGACCCTGATGCCCGCATCATCACGGCCACCTGCGGCGGCGTGAGGGTCAGCAGCGTCTACGTACCGAACGGTCGGTCCCTTGACGACGACCACTACGCCTACAAGCTCGACTGGCTCGCGCGGCTCCGCCAGCATCTCGATGCCGACATGTCACCCGAGCAGGACATCATCATCGGCGGTGACTACAACATCGCTCCCGATGATCGCGACGTCCATGATCCGGCGAAGTTGGTCGGCGCGACCCACGTCAGCCAGCCCGAACGCGACCGTCTCGGCGAACTCGAACAGTGGGGGCTGACCGACGCCTTCCGACACTTTCATGCCGGCGACAAGATGTACTCCTGGTGGGACTATCGCGCCGGGGACTTCCATCAGGGCCGGGGTATGCGGATCGATCTGCTGATGTGCAGTCGGTCCGTGATCGAACGGGCCAACTGGTGTGTGGTCGATCGCAACGCCCGCAAAGGCACGTCACCGAGCGATCACGCTCCGGTCATCGTCGACATCGATTGAGGTCCTGGATCAGGCGCCGGTCACGACGGGCAGGATCTCGTTGGCCAGCCGCGTCGCCATGATGGTGCCGAACGACGTCGCAGAAACCAACTCGTCGATGGTCGATGGTTTGGCGTAAGCGATTGCACGCAGATCGCGGTCGCTGCACAGTTGGGTGGGCAGGACGTCGGCGCGACGAGCCGCCTCGGTGCGCCACGTCCGCAAGGCTTCGAGCGTCGGATCGACACGGGCCCGACGATGGCTCCGCAACTCGCGGGGGAGTTGGACCGGCGCAGGTTCGGTGAGATCGACGTCGGCGAGCAATGGGCTGGGAGTCCGGGCATACCCGCCGCGGCGATCGGCACGGGTCAGAACGAGTCGCTCGGCGGCGCGGGTGGCCGCCACGTACAACAGCCGTCCCTCCTCGGCGCGGGCCACTGCGGTGGTAGCTGACTTGTGCGGCACCAGGCTCGACTCGACGCCCGTCACGAAGACCGTGTGCCACTCGCGTCCCTTCGCTGCGTGGAAGGTCAGCAGGTCAACCCCGCCTGTCGACTGATCGTCGAACGGATTGGTCATCGCCACCCACGCCCGAAAGCCGGCGCCGTCGCCGAACTGCTGATCGCGGAGATAGTCGAGCAGCGCAGCCGCCACTCGACGTTCTGCTTCGAGGTCGTCGAGCGCCTTGTCGGCGCGAGCTGCAACGCGCGGGGATTCGACAGTGGCCGCCTGCTCGGCGCGCGCTGTCGCCAGCGCGTCGTGCGCGTCGAGGGTGTCATGAGCCCAGGCTCTGAGCTGCGCAGCCGACCCCAACGAGGTGACCTGACGAACGGCGGCCTGGAGCGGCGTGCCCGCTGCCGCCGCCGATCGCCTGACGGGAATCCCGCTCGCCTCGAGCGCGGTGGCGAACGCACCGAGTTGGGCATTGGTCCGAGCGAGCACCGCGACCTCACCCGCCCTGACGAGATTCGGATCGATCCGCACGATCTGTCCGGCGACGTGGCGCGCTTCGGCGTGCTCGTCGGCGCCGACGTATTCCTCGACCGCTGGACCGTCGCCCCGGCCGGACACGAGATCGGTGGGCTGGCCCACTGCGGCCAGCACCTGGACGCCGGTTCGGACGATCTGGGGGGTGCATCGATGGTTCACCGGCAGCCGGACGATTTCGACGCCGGGAAACCGAGTTTCGACGTCGACCAACATCGCCGGATCGGCGCCGTTGAATCCGTAGATCGCCTGCGCCGGATCGCCCACGAGGTACAGGTCGTCACGACCCTGGCGCAGCAGGTCGACGAGGCGGTGCTGCAGTGGGTTGAGGTCTTGGGCTTCGTCGACGAGAAGGTGGCGGAACCGCCAGCGGAGCGTGTCGGCAAACTCCCGGTCGTACTCCATGTCGCGGATCACGAACGCGAGGACGTCGTCGAAGTCGATGATGCCGCGTTTGCGTTTCAACTGTTCGAAGTCGGCGAACACGACGCGCTGTTCGCTCGACCCCGGCGGCGGGGCGGCGCTGCTCGCGGCGCGCCGCGGCGGCATAGCGCTCGGCGCTGATCCCGCGCGCTGTCGCCCAGTCGAATTCGGCCACGAGCCCGTCGATGCCCCGCCGCTGCGCCGGGTCGAGGACGTCGCCGACGAGCCGGCGCCGATCGGGCACGATGGTGCGAGGTCGCCGACCGGTGTCGACCCACCGCTGCTTGAGCACGGCCAGCATGATCGAGTGGAACGTGCCCGCCTCGACCCGTTCCCGCATCCCGAGCCGCGTCAGGCGGCGCCGCAGTTCGCCGGCGGCCTCGCGCGTGAAGGTCAACGCGAGCGTGTGGCGGGCATCGGCCTGCTCGGTGGCGATACGCCACGCGATGCGCCGAGTCAGCACGCGAGTCTTGCCCGACCCGGCACCCGCGATCACGGCGACGAGATGCGACGCTGCGGTCACCGCAGCGCGCTGGTCGTGATCGAGGTCAGCGAGGAGTGCGTCGGCGTCCACAGCGGCCACCCTAGGTCCTCTTGTGCAGGCGCAGGGGTGGATACGCTGTGGCGATGCCGTACCCGAAGAAACTGCTCAACGATTTCGAAACCGTTGCGGTCGACCTCCATCCACACTGGTGGTACTTCGCCGAACCGGTCGCGGCGCTCGTTGGCTCGATCATCTTGGGGATCGTCACCAAGGTGTTCACCGACGGAACCGGTACCCCGCGGACACTGCTCGTCTACCTCGTGATCGCGCTCATCGTCATCAGCATGATCTGGGTCGTCGTGCGATACCTGAAGTGGGCCACCACCAACTTCGTCATCACGTCCGATCGTCTCATTTATCGAGCTGGGGTCATCGCCAAGACGGGCGTCGAAATCCCCCTCGAACGGGTCAACACGGTCCACTTCTCGCAGAGCATCTTCGAGCGGATGACGGGCTCGGGCGACCTCGTGATCGAGTCGGGTGGCGAAGACGGCCAGCAGCGCTTCACCGACATCCGCCGGCCCGACCGCGTGCAGAACCTCATCCGAGCCCAATCGGAAGACAACGAACAGCGGCGATTCACCGGCACCAACGCCGCACCAGCTGATGTCGCGAGCCAACTCGAAAAGCTCGAGGGCATGCTCGAACGCGGCACGCTGACGCCCGACGAGTTCCAGGCCCAGAAGGACAAGCTGCTCGGCGGCTGATGCGCGTCGTCAGCCTCGTTCCATCGAGCACCGAGACGCTGCTCGCCCTGGGCGCGAACGTCATCGCGCTGTACCCGGTTCTGCGAGCAGCCCGCCCTGGCCCACGTCGGGGGCACGAAGAACCCCGACATCGCGGCGATCGTCGCGCTCGCTCCCGATGTGGTGGTGCTCGACCGTGAGGAGAATCGGCGTGAGGATGCCGAGGCACTGACGGAAGCGGGCCTCGACCTGTTCGTCAGCGACGTCACGACGCTGTCCGCTGCGGTCCAAGTCGTCCACGATCTGGCCACGTTGACCGGGATGCCTCCGGGCCGAACGATCGTGCCGGCCGTCGATCCGCTCGGCCTGTCGGTCTTCGTTCCGATCTGGCGGCGCCCGTGGATGTCGATCAGCCAGTGCACCTACGGTGCCTCGGTACTCGAACATCTCGGCTGCACGCTGGTCACCGGCCACCTGCGCGCCGCCTATCCGGAGGTCAGCCTCGACGATGTGGGGGAGTGGTGCCCCGACGTGGTCGCCGTGCCGAGCGAGCCGTACACCTTCATCGACGATCACCTCGGCGAAC
Organism: Ilumatobacteraceae bacterium; assembly: GCA_963820085.1. Classification (GTDB taxonomy): domain Bacteria; phylum Actinomycetota; class Acidimicrobiia; order Acidimicrobiales; family Ilumatobacteraceae; genus Ilumatobacter_A. Next base: position 896,795 of record CAWFYU010000006.1, read on the forward strand.
TCGGGGCGGCGTCGCCGACATCGCGGGTGATCAGAATCGATGGGCAGGACCTGTTCTGGTGGGGTGTCCGCACACCGGGAGCGATCAGCCGTCTTGCTGGGGTGTTAGCCCACGCGTCGGGCTCCGGCTGACGGCGTCACGACCCATCCCTCGGTGATCGCCCCTGGAGCGCACAGTGCGACGAGGCAGCCGCCGAAGCCGCCGCCGGTCATCCGAGTGCCGTAGACACCGGGTTGTGCGCCGATCTCGGTGACGGCGGCATCCATGAGCGGTGTCGACACTTCGAAGTCGTCGCGCAGGCTGGCGTGTCCCTCGATCATGATGCGACCGGCTTCGGCATAGTCCCGGCGGTCGAGGGCGACGGCGAAGTCGCGCACTCGCTGGTTCTCGGTGACGACGTGACGGGCGCGCCGTCGAACCACCGGATCGGCGATGCGCTCGACGTCGTCGATCGGGGCAAGGCGGAGCGGGCCGACGAGCGCCTCGGCCTGCCGACACTCGCCCACGCGGGTCGTGTAATCGGAGCCTTCGAGCGTGCGGTGGGCAATGAACTTGACCACCACGTCGATGTCGTCGGGAACCTCGTGTGCGGTGACCTCCAGGCTGTGGCAGTCGATCATCGACGCATGACCGGCGATGCCGGCAGCGATCGACAGTTGGTCCATGATTCCGGTCGGCACACCGGTGGCCCGGTGTTCGGCGCGCTGCGCGGCCCGCGCGAGTTCGAGCGGCGAACCGTCGAAGCCGAGCGCCAGCCCGATCGCACATTCGAGCGCAGCACTCGATGACAAGCCCGCACCCGCGGGAATGTCTGACACGAGGTGGCCCCGAAGCCCGTGCTGGGCTCCGATTTCGGAGGCCATTGCGGCGATGTAGGCGCCCCAATGCGGTTCGACTGCGGCGGGGTCACCGCCGAAGGGGAGCGCCACGCGCACGACGCCGGGGGCATCGGCCGACGTCAATTCGATCGAGTCGGGGAGCGTGGTGTAGGTGATGGTCGTCCCCCGGTCGATGGCCATCGGGAACACCAGGCCGCCCGTGTAGTCGGTGTGTTCCCCGATCAGGTTCACTCGGCCGGGAGCATGGACGCGCATGATGTCGGACACGCTCTGAACGTACCGCCGTCACGTGCCCGAGAGGTTCGCTTGGAGGCGCACCGCCCAGCTCTGCCACACTTCGGCCATGCCCCGCGCCGCCGTGTCGACCGGAATGGAACTCGAGTACGCCACCTTCGGTTCGCCCGATGACGACACCCTGCTCCTCGTCAACGGATACACCAGCCAGATGATCGTGTGGGAACGTCCCCTGCTCGACGCTCTGGTCGCGCAGGGGCTGCATGTGGTCATCTATGACAATCGCGACGTCGGCCTGTCGACCAAGCTCGACGGTCAGCACGTGCAGCCGATGCAGGTACTGCAGGCACTGATCGCGGGGGAGCCGGTCGAGGTCCCGTACACGCTCAGCGACATGGCCGCCGATGGGATTGCGCTGCTCGACCACCTCGGAGTCGACCGAGCCCACGTCGCCGGAGCGTCGATGGGCGGCATGATCGTGCAGATGATGGCGATCGAGCATCCGACCCGCATCGCGAGCCTCACGTCGATCATGAGCAGCCCCGGCGATCCGAAGTTCGGCCAACCATCGCCGGCGGCCCTCGCTGCGCTGTTGGCGCCGCCCGCCAACGAACGAGAGCAGTACATCGCCGATTCTCTGCGGGCCGAGATCTGGTTGTCGAAAAAGCACTATTCGGCCGACGCGACCCAGGACCGCGCGGCGGCCCAGTACGACCGGATCTTCTACCCCGAGGGGTTCACGCGCCAGCTGGCAGCGATCTATGCCACCGGCGATCGCAGCGACCGGCTCCGGGCGCTCGACGTGCCCACCCTGGTCATCCACGGACGCGACGACGAACTGATCAGCCCGTCGGGCGGTGAGCGCACTGCCGAACTCATCGAGGGTTCGCGCTACCTGTTGTTGTCCGACATGGGCCACGACCTGCCCGTGCCGCTCGCCTCCGTGCTCGCCGAGTCCATCGGCGGCCACATCCGAACCAGTTCCGTCTGAACGAAAAGAGAGACCCATGCCCGGACCACTCGCAGGTTACCGCGTCATCGAAATCGCCGGGATCGGCCCCGGGCCGTTCGCGGCCATGTTGCTGAGCGACCTCGGCGCCGAGGTCATTCGAGTCGAACGGGCCGGCGCGGTCCGTGGCGCAGCGCCGGACAGGCCGGCCGGCGATGTCAGCTTGCGCGGGCGGCGCAACATCGCCATCGACCTCAAGCATCCCGATGGGGTGGCCACGTTGCTCGATCTGGTCGAGTCGGCCGACGCGTTGATCGAGGGCTTCCGGCCGGGTGTGATGGAGCGGCTCGGCGTCGGTCCCGACGAGTGTCTGGCGCGCAACCCGCGGGTGGTGTTCGGCCGGATGACCGGGTGGGGTCAAGACGGCCCGTATGCGCTCGCGGCCGGTCACGACATCAACTACATCTCGCTCGCCGGCGCGCTTGCGCACTTCGGGCGGGCCGGTGAGGCCCCGGTGCCACCACTCAACATGGTCGGTGACTTCGGCGGCGGCGGGATGTTCCTGGCCCTCGGCGTCGTCGCCGCGATGCTCGAAGCCAAGGGAAGCGGGAAGGGGCAGGTCGTCGACACCGCCATGGTCGACGGAACTGCGGTGCTGATGACGATGTTCTGGTCGATGAAGTCGGCCGGCGTCTTCGACGAGAACCAGCGCGGCACCAACCTGCTCGACACCGGCGCGCACTTCTACGACGTGTACGAGTGCGCCGACGGTCGGTACATCTCGATCGGGTCGATCGAGCCGCAGTTCTACGCCGAGCTGATGCGGCTCACCGGCCTTGACGCCGACGAGCAATTCGCCCGGCAGATGGACGCGACGCAGTGGCCCGAGTTGAAGGTCCGCATCGCCGAACTGTTCGCAACCAAGTCGTGCGACGAGTGGTGTGAGCTGATGGAGATGACCGACGTCTGCTTCGCGCCGGTCTTGACGATGAGTGAGGCGGCTCAGCATCCCCACAACGTGGCGCGCCAGACCTTCGTCGAACTGGGCGGAGTGATGCAACCTGCCCCCGCTCCACGATTCAGCCGGACCGAAACAACGGTCGAACAGCTCCCGGCCCACCCCGGCCAGCACTCGCGCGACATCCTGGCCGACTGGGGAGTCGGTCCCGATCGGGTCGTCGCGCTGATCGAGTCGGGCGCCGTTCGTCACGCCGAGTAGGGCGGCACCGGGCGAGCTGCCACACTGTCGGCGATGTCCACACTGGTTTGTTTCCACGCCCACCCCGATGACGAGGCGATTGCGACCGGCGGAGCGATGGCCCGGGCTGCGGCCGAGGGACATCGCGTTGTGCTGGTGGTGGCCACCGACGGCGACCATGGTGAGGTTCCCGACGACCTCGGCGACGGCGAGACGCTCGCTGATCGACGCAAGGCCGAGACCGATGCCTCGATCGCCGCACTCGGTGCGCATCGCGTCGTGTTCCTCGGTTACCGCGACTCCGGAATGACAGGGTGGGAACAGAACACCGACCCCGGCTGCTTCCTGCAGGCCGACCTCGCCGCTGCGGCCGACCGACTGGCGGCGATTCTGCGGGAGGAGTCCGCTGACGTGCTGACCGCCTACGACTGGCACGGCAACTACGGACATCCTGACCACATCAAGGTGCACCAGGTCGGCCACGCCGCAGTCGAACTGTTGCTCGCCGAGGGCCGCTCCATCCGGTTGTTTGAAGCAACGATGAACCGCGATCGCGTCGTGGCGATGATGGCGGCGGCGATCGAAGCCGGGTTCGCCGGGCCGCAGGGTGACGGCGAGGAGCCGTTCGACCCGGCGGGCCCCGCCGACGACGGCAATCCGTTCGGCATGCCCGAAGCCGAACTCACGCTCGAAGTCGACGTGAGCGACTACGTGGCTCAGAAGCGTGCGGCGATCAGTTGTCATCGCAGCCAGATCTCCGACCAGTCGTTCTTCCTCGAGATGCCCGACGAAGCGTTCGGTGCGATGTTCGGCGTCGAGTCGTACATCGAGCGCGGCGTCGAGCCACCGCTGCAGCGCGGTTGGTTCTTTCCGAACGTGGACGGCTGACTCCACCATTCTGAGCGGCGACTCGGCCAAGATGGTGCGATGTCTCGATCGATGATTGCCGGTGTGCTCCTGGTCGGCCTGACCCTGACCGCATGCGGAGGCGGGAGCGACGATGCCGTCGCCGGACCGACCACCAAGCTGACGCTGCTCCCGACCACCACCACGACCGAACCGCCCCCGACCACCGTCGTGGCGACGACCGTCGAATCGACGACCACGGTGGCCACGCTGCCGTCGACACCGCCGCCGGCCACGCCGACGACGACCGGACCGCCGGCCGCTTCCACGACGACCGAGCCGGCCAATCCCGCCGTCGAGTCGCTGATCCTGGGTGACGACGGCATCGGGGCAGCGGTCTTCAGTGGCGACCCGGACGGCGTGGTGTCGTTCATCACCACCTTCGTCGGCCCACCGACTGCCGACACCGGATGGGTCGACCCGTTCAGCATCAGTGCGTGCCCCGGCAGCGAACTGCGTGTCGTGTCATGGGGCAGCCTGCGGCTCAGCTTCGGCGATGTCTCGCCGGTGCTCGAAGGCCGTCGGCACTTCTTTGCCTACACCTATGGTGCGTACGAGTACGACGGGACGACCGTCACCGTCACCGATCAGACACCCGCCGGACTCGTGACGGCGAACGGCGTCGGCCTCGGTACCGGTCTGGTGGCGCTCGAAGCAGCCCATCCAGGTATCGCGTTGAACCCGGCTGACGACTTCTTTCCCGAGACGTTCGTGATCAACGACAACTTGCGCGGAGCACTCACCGGCCTCGCGGACGATTCGAGCGTCGTCGGGCTCATCGGTGGCCAGGACTGCGCCGATCCGACGTGAGTGACCTCCATACCGGGCTCGGATGGTTTCTGATCGTGTCGAACGCCGCGGTGGGAGTGTGGGCGCTCGCTGCGCAGTACGTCGAGTCGCTTCGGCGACCCGCGATGTGGTGGTCGATCGGTGTCGCTCAGGTCTCGGTGTTCGCCGTGGCGATCGTCGGCGTGTTGCTCGCTAACCAGCCGGGGCGAATGCTCGACGATTTCCACGCCCTGTACGGCTTCACCACGATCATCGCCGTCGGCATCCTCTACAGCTACCGGTCGAGCCCCTTCATCCGCGACAAGCAGTATCTGCTCTACGGCTTCGGCAGCCTGTTCATCATGGGCTTGGGCATCCGTGAACTCTTTCTCCACGCGACAGGCTGAGTCGCAGCAGTCTCACATCCCGATGCTGATCGGCAGCCTGCTCGGGTCCCAATTGAGCTGCGTCAGCCCCTGCTGACACGCAAATCGATCGGTCATGCCGGCGACATAGCCCACCGCAGCGCGCAGCGCCGCGGTGCTTCCGGCGTCGATCTGGCGGACGTCGACGTCGTCGCCGAGCACCGCTGCGGTGGTTCCCTGGGGAAGGGCGTGAGGTCGATCGGCGTAGTGCTCGACCAGCGCGCGGAGCAGCGCGATCACCGCGTCGCTCTGGCGGGTGCTGGCGGGGCGAAGGTAGATGTGCTCGTAGTTGAACTTGCGGAAGGCCGCGAGCGCGTCGGCAATGTCAGGAGTCATGCCGACGCGTCCGGAGATCGTGGTGGCGGTGACCATCGCGCGGACGAACGTGCCGAGCTGTTTGGACCGATCGCGACCGCAGCGTTCGGCGACGATGTCGGGCAGCATGTCGGCGGTGACGATGCCGGCAGCCACCGCATCTTCGAAGTCGTGGCAGACGTAGGCGATGCGGTCGGCCCACGACACGACCTCTCCTTCCGGGGTCTGTGGTGCGGGCAGGCTCCACGAATGGTTGCGGATGCCGTCGAGGGTCTCGATACACAGGTTGAGGGGCCGCAGGGTGACGTCCGCCCCCCACGGCGCATGGTCGAACCCGCCGTCGAGATACGGCGAGAGGGCGTCCTCGCTGGCGTGGCCGCCGGGGCCGTGGCCGCAGTCGTGACCGATTGCCATCGCCTCGACCAGCGCAACGTTCAGGCTCAGCGCAGTGGCCACCGATCGTCCGACCTGGGCGACTTCGAGCGCGTGTGTCATCCGCGTGCGCTGATGGTCGTCGGGGAAGACGAACACCTGGGTCTTGCCCGCGAGGCGCCGAAACGAGGAATCGTGGAGGATCCGGTCGCGATCGCGCTCGAAGCATGTGCGATGCGGATCAGGCGCTTCTTCGACGGCACGGTTGCCGGCACCCCGTGCCCGAGTGGCGAACTCGGCGAGGAAGAGTTCGTCGCGCTCCTCGCGATGCTCGTGCGACACGATGGTGACGGCACCCACCGCAGCGTGTGAATCGGCGTGTGCCACGACGACCCGGTCGTCGTGGTGGCCGGTCATGGTCGCGGCCCACCGGTCGGCTCGTTCGTCAGCCGCATCGGCGTAGGGCAGATCGTCCATACCGATCGATGGTACGGCGTTAGCCTGCAGCCGATGTCCCAGTTCGTCGACGAATGCCAATTGAACGTCAAGGCGGGCGACGGTGGCGCAGGTTGCGTGAGTTTCCGTCGCGAGGGCCCGGTCGTCTTCGGCGGCCCCAACGGAGGCGATGGTGGCAGCGGCGGAGACATCTGGTTCGTTGCCGACCACAATGTGGCGTCCTTGCTGGCCTTTCGCGACTATCCCCACCGTAAGGCCGGGAACGGCGTGCACGGGAAGGGCAAGGACATGCACGGCAAGCGCGGCGAATCGCTCGAGATCGCCGTTCCGATGGGCACGGTGATGTCTGACCTGTACACCGGAGAATTGTTGGCTGAACTCGTCAATCACGGGGACCGTTGGCTCGCCGTTGCCGGGGGCCGCGGTGGCCGGGGCAACGCCAAGTTCCTCTCCAACAAGCGCCGCGCGCCCAGTTTCGCCGAGCAGGGCGAGCACGGTGAGGAGCGGTGGCTCAAGATGGAACTGCGGCTGATGGCCGATGTGGCCCTCGTCGGCTTTCCCAATGTCGGGAAATCGACGCTGATCAGCGTGATCTCGAAAGCGAAGCCGAAAATCGCGAACTATCCGTTCACGACGCTCGAGCCGAATCTCGGCGTCGTGTCGCTCGACGAGCACACCGAGTTCGTCGTCGCCGACATCCCGGGCTTGATCGAAGGTGCCAGTGAAGGCAAGGGGCTCGGTCATCGCTTCCTGCGCCACATCGAGCGGGCGCTGGTGTTGTGCATCATGCTCGATCTCGCACCGATGGACGGCACCTCGCCGCAGGAACAGGAGCGGATCCTGCTGCACGAACTCGGTCAATACCAACCCGACCTGCTCGAACGGCCCCGTGTCGTCGTCGGGACGAAGGGCGACGCGGTGCAGCCCGAAGAACTCGCCCGGCTCGGATGGACGGGCGACGTCATCTCCTCGGTCACCCGTTCGGGCCTCAACGACCTGGTCGGAAAGCTCGCCCAACGCGTGCACGATGCCCGCCAGGCGATCGAGTACGGCGAGGGAGTCGTGACGATCCGCCCCGAGGCCAAGGGTGCGGCGGTCGAAGTCGTCGAGCCCGGCCACTTCCGCCTGACCGGGCGCGAGGTCGAGCGCATCGTCGCCCTCAACGACGTCACCACACCTGAAGCGCTGTCATACATCGATCATCGGCTCGAACGGCTCGGCGTGCCGAGAATGCTGGCCAGGGCCGGCGCGCAAGAGGGTGACGTGATCTGGATCGGCGGATTCAGCTTCGAGTACTCGCCGGACGTGTAGCCATGCGTGTCGTAGCGAAGATCGGGACCGCGTCGATCACCGACGCCCGCGGGGTGATCGATTGCGACGCCATCGCCAAACTGTGCGACGAAGTCTCCGTGTTGCGGACAGAGGGCCATGAGGTCATCGTCGTCTCGTCCGGGGCGGTGGCGGCAGGCGTGGCCGCAGTCGGCCTCGATGCTCGTCCCACCGACATGGCAACGCTCCAGGCGATCTCGGCAGCAGGCCAGAGCCGATTGATGGCGACGTACAACACCGAACTCGAACGGCACGGGCTGATCGGCGCGCAGCTGTTGGTCGACTCGATGGACTTCGTCCGAAGGAATCAATACCTGCACCTGCGCTCGACCGTCAACAGGTTGCTCGAGTTGGGCTGCGTGCCGATCGTCAACGAGAACGACGCCATCGCCAACGACGAACTGCGCTACGGAGACAACGACCGCATCGCGGCGCTGATCGCCAACGGTGTCGGGGCCGACGTGCTCGTCCTGCTCACCGACACCGACGGCGTCTTCACCGCTGATCCGCGCACCGACAGCACCGCGACGCTGGTGCCGCTCGTGCGGGCCGACGATGCACTGCTGGCCATCTCGGCCGGCTCGAACGGCAGCGGCCGGGGGAGTGGGGGTATGGCGAGCAAGCTCACCGCGGCCCGGATGGCGTCGTGGTCGGGCATCCGTTCGGTCATCGCTCGCGCCAACCGCCCCGGAGTGTTGTCCGGTGCCGTGTCAGGCGAGCTGGTCGGCACGACGTTCGAACCGCACGAACGTACGCTGTCGGCGCGCAAGTTGTGGATTGCCTTCGCCGCCGAAGTGGCTGGCCAGATCGAAGTCGATGTGGGTGCCCGCCGCGCGTTGACCCACAATCCGAACAGCCTGCTTCCGGCCGGAGTCGTTGCGGTGAGCGGCCGCTTCGAGCCGGGCCAGGTCGTCGAGTTGGTCGAAGCAGGCACGGTGTTTGCCCGCGGCATCGTGGCGATGACCTCGACGGTTGCCGCCGAGGCCGCCGGAGCCCACACCCGCGATCTCCCAGCAGGCGTCGGTCACGTCGTGCACCGCGACGACCTCGTCGTCGTGGCGTAGCTCGCCTTGCCAACGTCGAGCTTGCTCACGCTCGGTGCAACAATTCTCGGCCCCGCTCCGTATCGCCGTGGGATACCGAGCGGGGCCGAGAAGGTTGGGCGGTTCCGGACTCGGTCGGCGGCCCGGTCGGCCCGGGCCGATGTGGCGGGGTGCGGCTGCGGTCAGGCTTCGGGAGCGGGGAGTGACTCGGTGGCCGGTGCAGCTTCGAGGGTCGGCGCAGCGTCGAGGCCGAGTTCGGCACGCAACTCGCTGAGACGGCCCTGGGCTTCGACGTTGGCGGTGGCCTGTTCGATTTCGAGCACCCGGCTCTCGACCGAGACGTCGGTCAACTCTGCGGAGGCCTTGGCCTTGGCGTAGCGCGCTTCGATCTTCTCGGTGACCTCGTTGAGCGTCGGCACGTCGTCGCCGACGGTTTCGGTGAGCTGGCTCATCGCCGAGTTCATCTCTTCTTGCATCTTGGCCTGTTCGAGCTGACTCAGCAGCTTGGACTTCTCGGCGATCTTCTCCTGGAGCAACCGACTGTTCTGCTTGACGGCGGCCTTGGCCTGATCGGACGCCTGCGCCGAGTCGAGCACCATCGACTTGAGGCTCTCGACGTCGGCCTCGACCGAGAGCAGCTTGTCGGCGATGGTCTCGGCGGCGCTCGTGTACTGCGCCGCCTTCTCGGCGTCGCCGGCCTTCTGGGCATCGGACGCCATGATCAGCGCCTGACGGGCGTTGCCGTTGAGCTTTTCGAGTTCGGTCATCTTCTTGTTCAGGCGAATCTCGGCCTGCTTCTGCCCGGCAATGACGTTGGCCGCTTGCTCTTTGAGCTGCCGGTGCTGCGTTTGGGCCTGGCCGATCGCCTGCTCGAGCTGCACCTTCGGATCAGCGTTTTCGTTGAACCGGCCGGTCAGCTTCGCAATGAGGTACTTCCACTGCTTCTTCACGTACTTGAACATGGCGGGCAGCCTAATGCGATGTCGTTGCAGGCGCGCTCGAAAGGCGTCGTCGGAGCGCGTCGACTTCGGGTGCACCCATCGCAGCGAGCAGGGCGAAGTAGATGACCACCCCGACCACGGCACCGATGACGAGACGGATCAGGGCGTCGACGCCCACATTGCCCCCGACGCTGCGAGTCACGAGCCACACGACTTCGCCCATCACCGCGCCGGCGACGACCATCCGCCACAGGCTGACCAGGATCGGACGGATCTCGAACCCGGGGACCTTGTAGCTCATGATCTGGAGCACCCAGAACGCCGAGATCACGTAGGCGATGGCGAACGATGCTCCCAACCCGAGCACGCCGTATGTCCCCACGAGCACGACGGCGAGGACGATGTTGATCAGATTCTCGACCACATTGACCTTGAACGCCGTCTTGGTGTCCTTGTGCGCGTAGAAGCCGCGCAAGACAAAGAGGTAGATCGAGAACGCCCCGAGGCCGAGGGCGAACCCGCCGAGCGCGCGCGATGCGCTGGTGGCCCCCGCTGGGCCGAACTGGCCATTTTCGAGTACCAGGCCGACGAGCGGGCGGCGCAGGACGAACAGTCCGATCCCGGCGGGGATCGTCAGGAGTGCCGTCATCCGCACCCCGAGTGACATCGTCGTGATGAAGCCGGCCTTGTCGTGTCGGGCCACCGATCGGGACATCTCGGGCTGGAACGTCGTAGCGATCGACACCCCGAGCAGGCCTTGGGGGAGCACGAAGAAGGTGTATGCCGCAACGTAGGCAAACGTGTCGGCCGTTCCCGGCTCGGTGAGGTTGCGGACCACGATCAGCGCCACGACGTTCGCGGCGACGAACCCGAAGGTCCAGAACGACAGGCTGAGCAACCGCTTGACCGCCGGATGCCTGGGCTGCCAGTCGAATCGGAACGAGAACCCGGTGTGCAATGCCGCCGGAACCAGCGTCAGCGCCATCGCCCCGATGCCGAGCGTTGCGCCCCACCCCAGGGTCAGTCGCAATCGTGAGTCGTCGAGCACGTCGCCCAGCGCCCATTGACCGCCGAGTGGGTCGGGCAGCGAGAGCAACGCACCGATGATGATCAGGTTGGGCAGAACAGGGCTCCACGCCGCCGCGAAGAAGCGTCGCCGACTGTTGAGGAACGCGTTGGCCAGGCCGCTGAGGCCGTAGAAGAAGATCTGGATCAGGAAGATCCTCGACAACGTGGTGCCGACCGAGCGGAACAGTTCGGGGTCGACGCCGTCGGCGACGTTGAGCGAGAACACGCGGAAGATCAGCGGCGCACCGAGCACGGCGAGAAATGTGAGCGCCGAGATCAGCACCACGCTCATCGTGATGACGACGTTGGTCGATTCACGCCCGGCGCGACGTCGTCGTCTTCGACGAACGTCGAGAACAGCGGCACCAACGTCGCCGAGAGCACGCCGCCGAGCAGCAGCTCATAGACGATGTTCGGCGTCTCGTTGCCGAGGACGTAGGCATCGTTGAGGGCCGTGCTGCCGATGACCCCGGCGAGCACGGTGACTCGCAGCAGGCCGGTGACGCGCGAGAGGGCGGTGCCGGCGGCGACGACCAGATTGCTCTTGAGCAGTGAGCTCACGCGGTGCGGGTCTCCTCGACGGCGAGGCGCAAGCCTTCGAGTTCGACGACGAGATCTTCGACGTCGTGCTCGTACTCGTCGGTGTCGCCTGCTCCGATGCTCACTTCGGCAGCCCGGGCCACCAACTCGTCGAGCCGGGTCTGGGTCAGGCGCAGCTTGTTCACCGTCCGCGTCGACTGGTCCTTGAGACGCTCGACGCTCTCGAGCTGGCTTTCGACCGAGGCGGCAGCGTCGTCGGCGCCTTGTGATCGCAGCGTCTCGAGCCGGGAGCGCAGGGCTGTCGGGTCGAGGCGACTGACCGCCTCATCGATCTCGTGCCCGCGCCGGGCAATCCGCCAGGTTTCTTGGAGGCCGTGGTCGAGCTTGTCGGCGACGGACTGCATCCGCTCCTTGACCGGGCCGTCGGCGACCGCCTCGATGGTCTGCTGCAGTTTGGCCGCCGAACGCTGGGCTCCCTGAACGAACTGACGCCACGGCTCTTGCACCGTGAACGGATCGATCCGAAGTCGCTCGTGCCGGGGCATCGCCAACCCGACACTGGTCGCATAGGCGACGCCGCCGAAGGCAAGGGCGAGCAGAGGACTGAGTCCCACGAGTACCGCTCCCGCCGCGACACCCACACCCAGCAGGATCCGCCACGAGAGAATCGCCTTGGCCGTGGTCGGCGTGTAGAACCGGTCGCTGAAACCCACCTGCAGAGCCTAAACGGGTTGAATGTCGGCCGCAGTGAGGGTGGTCAACTGCGCATCGGTCGGGTGCTCGACGTCGGCGAGCCGGAGAGCTTGATGACCAATCGCCGCCTCGAACACGTTGCGCACGAATCGGGCGTTGCCGAAGCCGCGCCCGCGCGGCTCGGCTTCGATCAACTTGGTGAGCGCGGCTGTGCCGCCATCGTCGAGGTGGTATTCCTTGCTGGTCGAGATCAGCCCGAAGATGGCGAGTAGCTCGTCGGTGGCGTAGTCGGGGAACTCGATCGTGCGGGTGAATCGACTCTTCAGGCCCGGGTTGGTGTCGATCAGTTCGCTCATCTCGGCGGGGTAGCCCGCTGCGACGATCGAGAGATCGTCGCGGTGGTCCTCCATGAACTTGACGATCGTGTCGACGGCCTCGAGGCCGAAGTCGTTCTCACCGCCTCGGGCGAGCGCGTAGGCCTCGTCGATCAGCAGTGTTCCTCCGAGGGCCGATTCCAACACCGCCTTGGTCGTGGTTGCCGTCTGGCCGACGAAGCCGGCGACGAGTCCGGATCGATCGGTCTCGACGAGATGACCCTTGGTGACGACACCCAGGGTGCGGAAGATCTGGCTGAGCAGCCGAGCAACCGTCGTCTTGCCCGTGCCCGGGTTGCCGGTGAAGACGAGGTGCTTGCTCGTCTCGATGACGGGCAATCCACTCGCTGCACGGAGCCCCTGAATGCGCAACAGCGAGGTGAAACGGCGGACCTCGGCCTTGACATGGTCGAGCCCGACGAGCGCATCGAGTTCGGCCAACAGCTCCTCGATCGAACGCTGCGGTGGGAGTTCCACCTCGGCAGCCGCCGCAGGCGGGGCGGCCTGGGCAGCTGCGGATCGGACCTGGGCCGGGGCGTCGGGCTGCCCAGGGCGGGGAACGCCGTGGGCATCGAGCGCGGCGAGCAGCATCGTGCGGAACCGGTCGATCGCATCGATCTCGTCAGCCGACGGAACCAGGTCGAGGGCGGCGGTGGCGTGTGCCACGGCGAGCGCATGGGTGTAGTACGTGTTGGCCCGTCGCTGCAGATCCTTTGCGTCGGCCTTGACGAGGAGGTCGAACATCGTGCTCGGCGTGGTCAGCCACGCGGCCGATCCGCCCAGGGTGTCGTCCTGGCGCAGTTGGGCCGGCGTCAGGATCATCGCCGGCGTCAGTTTGGCGCCGAGGGCATCGGTCCAACCGTTGAGTTCCGCTTCGGTGTGTCGCCCGTCGGCGTCGACGACTGCCGACACGAGGTTGGCGGCCTCGATCGTGCACTCGACGCGGTGATCGGCCCCGCTCGCCAACTCCGTGAGCAGGTGGTTCATCGCGTCGACGAACTCGTCGGCCTTGTCCTCGAATGCTGCGGGCATTCGCCCGAGCGTAGATCACGGCCTGCTTTCCGATTGCCCTTCGTGATCTACCGACCGGTAACGTCGCGCCAATGACGACAGAGACCGGCGCGCCTGCCGAAAACAATCGCTTCCAGGACGTGCAGAGTGTGCGCGATGCGCTGAAGGACGTCAACTACCTCGCCGACGACGGCATCGCCGGGGTGGCGTTCCTCGCCGACCGTCTCGGCAAACCCATTCTGGTCGAGGGGCCGGCCGGTACCGGCAAAACACAGCTCGCCAAGTCGATTGCCGAGATCACGGGGTCGCGGTTGATCCGGCTGCAGTGCTACGAGGGCCTCGACGAGAGCAAAGCCCTCTACGAGTGGAACTACAAGAAGCAATTGCTCCGGATCCAGACCGAGCGTGGCGAAAATGAGGACTGGACGGAGATGAAAGACGACATCTTCTCCGACGAGTTCCTCCTCACTCGGCCGCTGCTCGAAGCGATCACCGCCGATGAACCCGTCGTGCTCCTGATCGACGAAGTCGACCGCGTCGAAGTCGAAACCGAAGCGCTGCTGCTCGAGATCCTGTCCGACTATCAGGTGTCGATCCCCGAACTGGGCACGATCACCGCCAAGCAGATTCCACTCGTTTTCCTCACCTCGAACAACACTCGTGAGCTGTCCGAGGCGCTGAAGCGGCGCTGCCTCTACTTGCACGTCGACTACCCCGAACTCGACCGCGAGCGCGAGATCGTGCTCGCCAAGGTGCCGGGAATCACGCAGAGCCTGGCCGATCAGGTTGCCCGCGTGGTTCGCTCGATCCGCCAACTCGACTTGAAGAAGGCGCCGAGCGTGTCCGAGACACTCGACTGGGCGCGGACGTTGATGATCTTGAACATCGACGTGATCGACGAGCAGGTCGCCAAGGACACCCTCAACATCCTGCTCAAGTACCAGACCGACATCGCCAAGGCCGCCAAGGAACTGTCGGTCGCCGACGCCTGACATGCTCGAACTCCTGAACGGCTTCGTCGTCGAACTCCGCAATGCCGGCCTTCCGGTCAGCCTCACGGAAAACCTCGATGCCATGGAGGCCGTGCAACACATCCCGATCGAAGATCGCGACGCCTTCAAGTACGCGCTCGGCGCAACGTTGATCAAGAACCACTCGCACTGGCGCAGCTTCGAGACCGTGTTCGAGGTGTACTTCAGTTTGCGTGGCCCCGAGTACAAGATCGGCGAGGGCGGCGACAGCGACATCGACGAGATGTGGCGCGAGATCCAAGAGCAGCAGCAGAATCAGGAAGGCAACGGCGGCCAGGGCGGCATGGAGGGCATGACGCCCGAAGAGATCGCCAAGATGCTGATGCAGGCGCTGATGAAGGGCGACCAGGGCATGATGCGGGCGATGGCCAAGCAGTCCGTGCAGCGCTTCGCCGGAATGGAGCCGGGGCGCCCAGTCGGCGGCACGTACTACCTGTACCGAACCCTGCGCAATCTCGACCTCGACGGGATGCTCGAGAAGATGATGGAGCAGTCGCGTCAGGAGGCCGGCGAACTCACGTCGCTCGAAGAACGTCTGGAGAAAGAGGAGTACGCCGACCGGATCGAGAAGTTCAAGGGCGAGATCGAAGCCGAGATCCGGCGTCGGCTGGTTGCTGATCGAGGCGCCGAGGCGATGGCCAAGACGCTGCGCAAACCACTCCCCGAAGACGTCGAGTTCATGCATGCGTCGCGCGACGAGATGGTGTCGCTGAAGAAGGCGCTCCAGCCGCTCACCCGCAAGCTGGCGGCGCGGTTGGCGCGCAAGCGCAAGCACGGTCGCAAGGGCCCCCTCGATTTCCGGAGCACGGTGCGGCACTCGCTCAGCTACGGCGGCGTCCCGGCCGAACCGAAGTTCAAGTATCCGCGCCCGGCCAAGCCCGAGTTGATGGTCATTGCCGACATCAGCGGTTCGGTGGCGGCGTTCGCTCGCTTCACGCTGATGCTCGTCTATGCCATTTCCGGGCAGTTCAGCAAGGTCCGTTCGTTCGTGTTCATCGACGGGCTCGACGAGGTGACCGACTACTTCCGAGCCACCGAAGACATCACCGAGGCCATCCATCGTGTCAACACCGAGGCCGACGTGGTGTGGGTCGACGGGCACTCCGACTATGGCCACGCCTTCGAGGTGTTCTGGAACAAGTACGGCAAAGACGTGGGCCCCAAGACCACGGTCCTGCTCCTCGGCGATGCGCGGAACAACTATCACGCCAGTCAGGCCTGGGTGGTCAAGGAGATCCAGCAGAAGGCACGCCATGTCTACTGGCTGAACCCCGAGCCCAAGAGCTACTGGAACACCGGCGATTCGATCGTCGGCGAGTACGGCACCTTCACCGACGGGGTGTACGAGTGCCGCAATCTGCGCCAACTCGAAGGCTTCGTCGAAAAGCTCGCCTGAACGTCACGCAACCGTCACTCAAGAACCTCTCGCATCCCGCCGATGGAAATTCCAGCGGGACGACCACTGTGACCAGTGTGACCAGCGAGAGGTGTCTGAGATGCAATTCGACGTTCGAGTCCGACTGACCGAGGACGATGCGTCGATCGCCGACGCCCGCCCTTTCGCCGAAGGCATCGTCCAGTCCCTCGCCATTCGGGGACGAAACGAAGACCATGCCGTGGTCTCAGCCGACGACGACCTCTGGGCATCGGCCTGGGCCCAGACCCGAATGCTCGAGCGGCCGCAGGAGATCAACACCATCGACGCCAGCGGGGTGTCGCTGGTCCATCTGTATTCTGATCACGACTACGGCGCCAGCTTCGTTCCGTACCTGCGTGACGTGATCGACATCGGACCGCAAGGTGCGCTCGTGTCGATGCCGTTGATCCACAGCGTCGTGGTCCACGCGATCACCGACGTGTCACTGGTCCGTGCGGCGCAGGCAATGATTCCGATCACACGTCAGGTCCACAGGTCGGGCCCGTCGGCGCTCAGCCCCCACGTCTACTGGTGGCACGATGGTGGCCTCACCTGGATTCCCACGTCCTTCGGCCGTGATGGCATCGAGTTCCACGCCCCCCACGGCCTCGCCAACCTGATCATCGACCAAGACTGAAGGCGCGCACCTCACGAGGTGACCGCAGCCGAGTGGCTTGTGGAAGATGGCGTCGAGTTCGACGAAGCGAGCATCGAGCCGTTGGGCCAGCTGTGCTCCGAGGGTCGACTTGCCCGAGCCCGAACCTCCGACGATCGCCACGCGTTGCACGGCGGTTCCGCCAGATCAGTCGATGCGTCCGGCGGCGCGGGCGGCAGCCTCGGCAGCGGAGAGTTGGCCGTCGACGATCTTGAGGCCGTTGGCCCAGAAGTTCGGATCGGTGAGGTCGCAGCCGACGATCTTGCCGAGCTCGTGGGGCGAGCGGCTGCCGCCAGCCCGCAGCAGATCGAGATACGCCGGGACGAACGCATCGCCCTCTTCGACGTAGCGGGCGTAGACCGACAGCGCGAGGAGTTGGCCGTAGGCGTAGGCGTAGACGTAGCCAGGGGTGCCCATGAAGTGGGGGACGTAGCTCCACCAACTGCGGTAGCCGTCGGTGACCTCGACGGAGTCGCCGAGCATGGCGGTCTGGCTCTCGGCCCACAGCTCACCGAACCGGTCGACCGACAGCTCACCTTCGGCGCGGCGAGCCGTGTGGCAGGCGTGCTCGAACCGGTTCATCGCGACCTGGCGGAACACGGTGGCGATCGAGTCTTCGAGCGTCGAGGCGAGCAATGCAAAGCGCTCGTTCGGGTCGTCGATGGTGGTGAGGAGCCGGTTGCTGGTGACGGTCTCGCCGAACACGGACGCGGTCTCGGCGACGGTCAGTGGTGTGGTCTGATGGAAGATGCCCTGTTCCCGGGCGAGGTGGAAGTGCAGGCCGTGGCCCAACTCATGAGCGAGTGTGGCGACATCGCGTGACCGGCCGGTCCAGTTGAGGAACACGTACGGGTGATGTGACGGGCTGATCGGTGCGGCGAAGGCGCCGCCGCGTTTGCCGGGACGCACGGGGGCGTCGATCCATTGTTCGTCGAAGAACCGGCCCACGACGTCGGCGAGTTCGGGGGAGAACGACGCATACGCATCGCGCACGATGGCCGTGCCGTCGGCCCAGCTGAACTCCTGCTGGGTGTCGGCGACCGACGCCATGCGGTCATAGTCGGCCAACCGGTCGACCCCGAGCACCTGCGCCTTGAGGCGATACCAGCGTTGAGGGAATCGAGTAGTTGGCGACGACGGCCTCGATGAGTGCCTCGACCGACTCGTCGGAGGCTTCATTGGCGAGGTTGCGCGACGAGATCCACGTGGCGTAGTTGCGTTGACGATCGTTGATCGACTTGTCGAGCAGCAAGGTGTTGAACACGAAGGCCCGCGTGCGCAGGCCGGGTTGCAACCCGGCGGTGATCGCCTCGGCCACGTGCTGGCGAACGCTGCGCTCGGGGTGGGCGAGCAACGACAACGCCTGTTGGAGCGGCGCGCCGCTGCCGCCGTGCTCGGCGGGCAGGTCGACCTCGATAGCCGACGTCAGTTCGTCGAACAGGCGGACCCAGGCACCCGCGCCCACCTGGGCCTTGTCGGCGAGCACGGTCTCCTCGGCCTCGCTGAGCAGGTGCGGTCGTTCGAGCCGGACCTGTTCGAGGTGGTGTCGGCAGAAGTCGAGGGTGGCGTCGCCGATGATGCTGCTCACATGGCCGTCGTCGGCGGCAGCCCATTCGAGATCGAAGAAGATGAGCGTGGTGGTGATCCGCGTCGACCGCTCCTGAGCGTGCGCCATTGCGGCGCCGCGGGCAGGATCGCTGGTGTCGGTGCTGAACGAGAGCATCGGGTGATAGCTCGCCCGGGCGACGAGATCCATCACGTCGCCGACGGCATGCATCGCCTCGGCCAGCCGAGCAGCGTCGAGCGTGGCGACCTGGCCGCGCAGTTCGGCGATCCCGGCTGCTTTGGATTCGGCTTCGTCGAACAATTCGTCGGCCGTGCGGCCCTGCAGGATCGTGTCGATGTTCCAGGCCACATCGTTCACGTCGGCTGTGTCGGCGACGTCGGTCATGCGGCGCTCCGGCGCGTGAAGACGGGTTGATCGGGTGTGGAACGCGCTGCGTCGTAGCGGTATCCGTGGCCGTCGAAGGTGGTGAGGACCCTGGCGCTCTTGATCCGCTCACGCACGATCCAGCCGGCCATGGCGCCGCGGGCCTGCTTGGCGAAGAAGCTGACGATTTTGAACTCGCCGTCGCCGTGAGCATCGAGGAACTTGGGGGAGATGATCCGTCCGTCGACCCGCCCCGGTTGCACCACCGAGAAGTACTCCTTCGACGCCAGATTCACGAGAACTGATGCGCCGGGCGAAGCGGCCAATGCCTCGTTGAGCTGATCGGTCACGTCGTCGCCCCACCAGCTGTACAGGTCGGCCCCCGTGGCGTGGTCGACCTTGGAACCCATCTCGAGTCGATACGGCTGAATCAGATCGAGCGGCCGCAGCACGCCGTGCAGGCCGGAGAGAATACGTAACACCTTCTGGGCGTGCGTGAAGTCGCGCTCGGTGAACGAGTGCTTGGCGTCGAGGCCGGTGTAGGTGTCGCCGTCGAACGCCAACACGGCGGCCCGGGCATTGCGTCGGGTGAACGGCGTCGTCCAGTCTTGGAAGCGCTCGTGGTTGAGTTCAGCGAGCTGGGGCGAGATCGACATCATCGCCGAGAGTTCCTCGGGCGACTTGCGGGCCATGATTCCGACCAGTTCCTTGGTCCGTTCGAGGAGAACGGGCTGGCTGTGCTTGGACGTCGGCACTGGCGTCTCGAAGTCCAGCGCCTTGGCGGGCGATACCACGATCAACATGGCTCTGTGTCTATCTGAACTTTGCCGATCTGAACGAGCGGTCCTCCGGGCGCGGGCAGGAGCGTTGGTCACGAAGCGCGGCGTACCGTCAGGTCGGCGGGGACGAGGTGGGGAGAAATGGGGCCGGGCGTGGCAGGTTCGGGCGAGGTGGGCCGGGCAAGGTGGGCCGGGCAAGGTGCGGTCGGGCGTGGTCGGGCGTGGTGGGGTCGGGCGTGGTGGGGAGTGGTGGGGTCGAGCGTGGTGGAGTCGGGCGTGGTGGGGAGTGGTGGGGTCGGGCGTGGTGGGGAGTGGTGGGGTCGGGCGTGGTGGGGTCGGGCGTGGTGGGGAGTGGTGGGGTCGGGCGTGGTGGGTGAGTGGTGGGGTCGGGCGTGGTGGGCTCAGGCGAGGTGGGGCCGGGCAAGGCGAGTCGCTGGTGGGGCGGCACCGATCAGTGGCGGACGCATGACGCATTCGATCTGGCGCTGCCTGGCCGCTGGGTGCTGGGCCGCTCGGCGTGTTGGGTCGCCGGGCCGCCCGTCAGGCGGCGTTGCGGCGCGGGGGACCTGTGTTGCGAACCGTTCCATCGGGAAAGGTGATGGTGAGTTCGCGGTGGGTGCCGAGGGTGATGGTCCAGTTGTCGTTATGGATGTTCGAGTGGTGTCGGGCGCAGACGGGGAGCAGGTTGTCGAGGTCGGTGTGGCCGCCGTGGCGCCACCAGGTGAGGTGGTGCAGTTTGCAGCGGTCGTACTGCACGGTGCAACCGGGGATCGCGCAGCCGGTGTAGAGGCCGCGTAGTGCACGGCGTTGGTGGCGGTTGGCGAGTCGAGTCGAGCGGCCGAGGTTGACCTCGCCGGGGGCGTGGAGCGATGACGCCGTTGCGGACGACGACACCCACGACATCGACATCGCCGTGGGCGGCGAGTTCAGCCAGGACGCGTGCTGGTATGTCGACGGGGATGGGCCATTCGGCGTGGGGGCCGGGTGCGCCGGTTGCGTCGGCGTCGATGACGACGACATATTCGGGCCGGCCAGTCCGGCCTGCCCGTGCGGTGCCGCCGATGAGTCGGGTGAGGGCGTGGCCGGCCAAGAATTTCTGTTTCTCGATCGGGTCGGCCGGGCAGTGCTCGGGGATTGTTTCGGCGAACAGGGTGTTGATGGTGCGTTCCAGCGCGGATGCGAGTTGCACGCCGGTGAGCGGGTCGAAGGTGCCGCGCAGGTTCCACATGCCGTCGGCGTCGGTCCAGGTGGAGAGCCGGACGTTGGCTTGTTGGCGTTGGAGACGATCGAGACCGTCACCGGTCTGCAGGCGTTTGATTTCGAGTTGGAGTCGACGCCGGAATTCATCGACGGTGCCCGCTGCGGCGACTGCAGTGAGGTCGTTCGCGCGGTCGAAGAGTTGCGTTGCGTTGGTCGGGGTCCAGTTGTTTGGAACCGCGGGTGACGGCGTCGATGTGGCCGGCGGTGATTGCGCCGTCGGCCAACGCATCCGCCAGGTTCGGTGCCGCGCCCAACGTCGCGGCGCGGTCGCGGGTTTTGGTGGCTTGGCCGAGCGAGCATTTGGTGGCGTCGGCGATGATGGGTTCGCAGAACGATTCGATGGTGCCGAGTTGCAGGATCAACGCGGCTTCTTCCGCGTCGGCCCACCCCCGCAGCTCACGCGTCGCGACCAACGCGGCGCGGATCGCAGGAGGCTCCGCAGTGGCGTCGGCGCGTACCGCGGCGACCCGTTTCGCCCGCTCGGCAACCGCTGCAACGTCCATGCAAGCGACAGTACCGATGCACTGTCACAGAGTTCCCGCGACCTCGGAGCAGGTCAAGAATTGGAGACAGAACGTCGTCGAGCTGGTTGATCCAGACGATGTCGGGGATTGCGGCGTGCTGTTGGGGCGTTGGTGGACAACGTCACCCGCCTCATGATCCGCCACTGCTGACGCACGACGATGTGCTGATCGGTCACAACGCCGAACGGCGCGACGTGAGCAATCGGACGAGTTGCGTTCGAGACGTGATCCCGAGCTTCATGTAGGAGTTGTGCAAATGGAACTCGACAGTCTTCTGGCTGACGTGAAGCCGGGCGGCGACCTCCTTGTTCGTCAAGCCATCGGCTACCGCAAGTGCGACGCGACGCTCTGCCGCCGACAGCAATGCATCACTCGTGGGTGCTGCTGATGCTGCGACCGCCTGACGCAGGGCGGCAGCGCGCCCACTCCACGAGCTCGCACCGAGGGTCTCGAAGATCGCCATCGCTTCGTCCAAGTCGGTCGAAGGGTCCGGACCCGCCGGCCAGGCAGCACGACGTTCCGCCCGACACAACAGGGTGCGTGCCAGCTCGAACGGCGCAGCGAGCTGGCCGTGATGTTCGAGCGAAGCGGCAAAGCAGAGCTCGGCCTCGGCGGACGAGGTGGCCAAGAGTCCACGGCAACGACTGGAAGCGGCTGCCGCCCACACGCGATCTGACACGGCTGCCGCCGCCTCGAACCGAGCGAGCGCTTGGGTCGCCTCGTGGCGGCGGTCGGATCGAACGAGTGCTTCGACGTGGTCCGCCTGCCACCACATCGTGGCCGGATCGACCAACTCGCGCGAGGCGGTGTCGGCCGCGAGACGATCGAGGTGCGTCGCTGCTGCCGCCGGACAGCCGAGACCGAGTTCGAGTGAACCCAGGGCGTGGCGGGCCCACATCACGACAGTGCCGAACCCCATCGGTTCTGCCGCGTCGATGGCCTCATGAGCTCGCCGTCGACAATCGTCAGTTCGGCCGAATCCGGCATCGAGGTGGGCTGTGAACGCAAGGAGCCACAGGCGCGCCCCAGTCAGGGACACGTCGCGTACGAGGTCGCTCGTCGCCAGTTTCCACGCTTCGTCCCAGCGGCCAGAACGCCAGCAGAGTTCGGCAAGGACAGCAGTCGAGAGTGCTGCAGTCGCCGTGCGATCGCGGCGCCCCGCACTGTGGGCGACCGCAGCCAGGTACATGCGACCGTTCTCCCAGCGTTCGTTGTAGACGTGCGCCATCCCAACCAGTTGGAAGAGCAGATCGGCCTCGGGTTCGTCGGCGTCGAGCAGGAGATTTGCGATCTCCAGCAGAGCTGGAAAGCGTTCCTCGAAAACGTCGTTGTCGCCGTGCTGCAGGCTGAGGAACGCAACCATCAGCGAGGCGGCAATCGTGCTGGTTCCACCGCCCCGCTCGGCCAACTCCTCGGCCTGTAATGCGAGTATGAGAGCGCCTCCGATGTCCGACGTAAGTAATGCCGTACTGGCTGCGTGGACGAGGAGGTTTGCCGCCCGATCGACGTCGTGCGCCTCCACGGCTTTGGCCGCCGTGAGGAACAAGTCCCGTGCGTGCCGCGGCCCCCGCTCGTACATCTCGAGTTGTCCCAGCTGCAGGATCGTGTCAGCGCGTTGGGTTGGTTGCGAGGAGCCGACGAATGCTTCGGCGAACGACGTACGCGCCGCGTCGTAGTCGCCGGCGTTCCACCAACTGTCAGCCGCGAGGTGGAGATGAGCGGCGCGCGCCTCGGCGTCGGGTTCGATCGCTGCGGCGCGGACGAAGAACTGCGCGGCGGCGCGGGTCGCTCCACGTTCCGAGGCTCGTCGTCCGAGATCGGCGAGCGCTTCGGAGGCCTCGGCGTCGGGCCCGATCGCTGCGCTGACGAGGTGTTCGGCGCGCACTTCGCGATGCCTTGGTTCGGTCAACACGCTGGCGAGCGCACGGTGGACGGCACGCCGTTCGCCCGGTTCCAGCATCGACACCCAGGCGTCTTGACCTGAGGGTGATGCAAACCCGATGCGGCTCTGGTTGATCGCCACCCAGCCCGATGCCTCGGCTGCCATCAGATCGGCTGCCGACAGATCGGACGACGGTCTGCCCGTCAGGTCGAGTGCGCTCCGCACGACGCCGACTTCGCCAGTGACGTCGAGCGCGACAATGTCGAGCACACGTTTCACGCCGTGCGACATCAAGGGTGCGGGCGAGTGATCGAGTGGAGGTGATCCGATCCGCCCAACCTAGTGAAGTCCGTCGGACCAGTGCGGCGAAAAACGACGCAGCGCAGGGCCCCGAGCACGCAGAACTAGGGATTTCATGGTTTCGCCGCGCTACTGGCGTCTTCATACTCGGGGACATGTCAGCGTTCACGGCCTCGAGAACATGCGTCTGGATTGCCGGGATGGCGGTCGCACTGGCGATCGGTGCCTGCGGATCGAGCGACGACGCGACCACACGCGACACCGGGTCGTCGCCGTCGCCGTCGGAGTCGGTATCGGTTCCCGTGACCGAGCCGACGAGCGATGCGCCAGCTGACACCGAACCGACGACGGTTGCTGCGCAATCGACCGATCCGGCCCCGTCGGATCCGACCACGACGATCGCGCCTGCTCCTGCCGCCTTCTCCGGTTGGGCGATTCAGGACTCCATCACCAGCGAGCAGAGCGGCCTTGTCACCAACTACGACGCGATCAGTTGCGAGTCCGAGCTGGGCCCGTGGCGCATCGTGGCGTCGTTCGAAGTCGCTGGCAACCTCACGCAGAACGTGTTCTACGACGTGACCCTGTCGGCGGATGGCACCGGCTCCCTCACCGGTCCCCTCACCGGCGAGGAGCACACCACATGGGACGATGGCAGCGCAGTCGACGGCACCTACACCGGAACTGCCACCCTGACGCCAAGCGCAGACGCCTTCGTGCTGACTCTCGACTATGACGAGGCGATCACGATCACCGACCCGATCGCAGGAGCGCAGTCGCAGACTGGACATCGCACCAAGGACCTCGACGTCGGCCCGGCGGCCCCAGCTGACTGTGGTTGACGGTGCGTGACCCCAGCCGATCACCGAGCCGCTGGGTCAATGCCGTCGCCGTCGCGCTGGCAGTGAGCTCCCTTGCGTCGTCGTGCACATCAAACGAGGAGCGTGGAGCCGACACGTCGTCATCCGTTATCTCGTCGCCGGTCCTGACGGAAGCGACAACGGTGGGTGGCACCGCGGGCCAGACAGCGTCGACGAGGCCACCCACGAGCCCGGCGCCGGTTGCCGAACCGGCCGTCGTTCCTGTTCCGCCCCCGTCCGCTGTGGTGTCGGGAGCCACGCCGCAGGAACGGGCAGTGAGCCTGGACGCGCTCGTCAGCGCTGGTGACGCATCCGATCCGCTCGGCGGGTGGATCGCGGCGTACGAGCAACTCGGCATCCCGGTGCTCGACGGGCGAGGTGTCGGAATCTCGGCAACCACAGCAGACGACCCGGTGGGACCGGCGTATGACCTCGTTTGGATGCTTGCGCCGACGTCGACACTGCCAGCCGGAATCCCGCTCACCGATCTGGTTCGGGTGTACGTCGACGACGATCAACCGTCCGCCGAACTCGCCGACGCACTGCTTGAAGATCTGCGCGCAGGTGCGGCGAGTGCCGACCCGGCGATGGCGCTGTTCGGCAACCTGGTGCGCGAACGGGCGTTGAAGACCGGCCCACGGAGCGACCTTCTCGACCCGCTGACCACAGCGGCCGACGTGTACGTCGACGGCGCGACGGCACAACTGATCTCGTGGGTGTCGATCCGGGCGATGACAGCCGTCGCTGCGACGGGCAGCACGGCTGTACTCGGGTTCCGAGGGGCGTCGCCGGCAGCCGTCCTGCGCGCGCCGGCCGGCTCCGGCACACCCTGCGGTGAGGTCTGGGGCTCGGAGGACGCCACGTACTGGATCAACTGGGTCGCCAACAAGATCGGCAGCGGCACGCAACTCCCCGGCATGACATCGGCGACGAAGGGACTGATCGAGGCGCTGTCCGGATTGAACCCGGGTCTCATCAGCCCGGACGCCGCGGTGAGGTTTGGCAAGGTGGCCAAGGTGGCCAACTTGGTGACCGGCGTGCTGAGCCTCATCTTGGCGGTCTCGACCGTTGAAGTCGATGTTGTCCAGAATCCCGACCCGCTCGAGCGGACCCGTCGTTCCACTCAGGCCGGTAAGACAACGGAGCTCACGTGGGCGGTTCGTATCGATGTCGGCGACCTTCCTGACGGAAATCAGCGGTTGATCTGCGCCGCGAGCTTCGTGCTCAACACGTTGGGCGTGGGGTTCACCATTCCCGCCAATGGCCCGCTCCCCGGGGTCGACCTGACCTTCGAGGGGCGCCTCGGCTTCGGCGAACGGCTGAACACCGCTCAGGCCTTCGTGACGCTGGACATGAACGAGCTGAAGAAGACATCCGACTCGAAGGGCATGGTTCATACGACGGTCACGGGCAAGGCGCAGAAGCGTGACGTCCCCGAGTCGGCCAAGCCGATTCTCCGCGAGTTCTCGATCGGCGTGACGGCTCAGGTCGAGCCGGAGAACCTGAACTCATTGCTGAACGTGTTCTTCGATGGTTTGTCGTTCGGTGTCTCGCCCGACGGATATGGCATCGCAGCCGGGGCCGTCGACATCGCGCGGACGCTCCACTGGGACATGGGCGAGCGGGTGTTCAGGATGACGGATTGGCAGGCCGGCTGGAAGATCGACCAATACGAGTTCGACAACCACTTCTTCGGCATCGTGTGTGACCTCGAGAAACCGTTTGCAGTCGACTTCGCCAGCCCAGCGGGCGGGTGGGCAGGAACGTTCACGGTGACACCCACGCCCGATGGGCCAGCGACGTGGGAGTTCGAGGGCAGCATCGCCGGTACCTACGGGTTCGTCGGGAACGGGGTCGGCGAGGTGCAGAGCCCGAAAAACGCCGAGAGCGTGGCGGTGATCAGAACGTCGTCGGATTGGGTTGCAGACGTCCCCGACGTCGGGTCTGTCGCCGTCGACCTGGCGGCACGGCTGGCGCTGCCGACGGTCTCGCTTCTTCTGCAGCCTCTCGACACCGACGAATGCACCCCTGGCTGACCAACGATCGGGTCCGATTTGGTCACACCCGGGTGGCGAGGCGGGTGGGGGGTCGAAGAAGTGCCTGCTGGCAGACTGGAGCGATGGACGTTCGTGGCGCTGGGGCACAAAATCTGGCAACTGCCGTCGCTCGAATCGCAGGGCGTCGAGGGTCGGTCGCCCACTTTGCTGGTTGTACCGCAGTGGCTGGTCCGATCGAGTTGGCCCATGGGTACGTCAACGCGGCAGTGCCGACGGATCACGATGCATCCGTCGAGGCCGTCTTGGACGACGCAATGGGCTTCTTCGCAGGCCACGACCGGGCTTTCGTCCTGTGGGTTCCTGAGAGCTGCCCCGACCTGGCCGATGCCGCCGTCCGGCGTGGCGCGACGCCAGACGAGACACGGTCACCGGCGATGGTGGCCCACTCCACGATCCTTGCCGACCAGGAGCTCGACATCGCACTGGTCACCGATGACGCCGCAGGTGCGACCTTCGGCGACGTGGCTGAGCGCGGCTACGGCCTGCCGGGAATGGCGTACCTGCAGAAGATCCAAGACAGCTACAACGCTCCGGGCATCATGTGGGCGATCGCCTCGACCGACGGAACTCCGGTCGGCGTCGCCGCGGGCGTGCTCGACGGAGAAACCGGCGGGATCTACTACGTCGCCACCCCGCCCGAGTTTCGTGGCCGCGGCGTCGGCGCCGCGACGACGGCCTGGGTGACCAACGAGCTCTTTGCTCGCGGAGCCCGGACGGTGACCCTGCAGGCCAGCGAGGCCGGCTTCGGGGTCTATCACCGCCTGGGTTTCGAGACCTACGACCACTACCTCCGCTTCACGTTCCCGAAGTGATCGGGAGCGATCGCGCCTGAAATGGCGGGCAGATCCGGGCCGCCCGCTCGGTCAACGTGGCGAGCTGCGGGTCTCGAGGAAATTGATCAGCGTCGATGCTGCGCCGGCGAGGTGGGTGTCGAGCAGCGGGAGAGCGCGACCGGCGTCGCGGGCCCGGCAGGCGTCGAGGAGGGCGAGGTGTTCGGCGTCGGAGTCGGCGGCCCCGCCGAGCCCCTCGGTGTAGAGCACGACATACGGCGCGACCGCAACGTGCAGGATCTCGGCCATGGCCAACCCCCGCTGCCACCCCGACGCCTGATAGATCGCCCGATGAAAGTGCCAGTTCGCCTCGGTCTCCGACGCCTCTGAGTTCGCAGAGTTCGCCGAGGCTGCAGGGGTGAGCGCCAACTCCGCTTCCGCGAGGTCGACGATGCTGAGTCGCGGCAGTGCCTGCTGCAACAGGCGCCCCTCGATCGCTCGACGGAGGGAATAGTTCTCGTTCGGCATCGGCAGCGGACAGTTCGGGAACGACGGCGCCACGGTTGGTCTCGAAGCGGACCAGGCCGATCGCCGCAAGGCGCTGCAACGCCTCCCGCACCGGGATCTTGCTGACCCCGAGACGGTCGGCAAGCTCGTCTTGGCGGACCCACGAACCCGGTGCGAGCGTGCCACGCAACATGTCCGACATCACCGTGTCGTGTACCCGATCAACGGTTGACATGAGTCAGATCGTATACGATTATGGCATCCGATGAAACTCGCCGACTTTCCCCGCACGCCGCTCCTGTTCGGACCGTCGCCCGTCCACCCCCTCCCACGGTTGAGCGCCGCACTCGGCGGTGAGGTCGAGATCTGGGCCAAGCGCGAAGACTGCAACTCGGGTATCGCATTCGGTGGGAACAAGGTTCGCAAACTCGAATATCTCGCAGCAGACGCGCTCGCCCAGGGCTGCGACACTCTCGTGTCGATCGGCGGCATTCAGTCCAACCACACCCGCCAGGTCACCGGCGTTGCCTGCCACCTCGGCCTGAAGGCGGTGACCGTGCAAGAGGGCTGGGTCGACTACAACGACATGGTCTACGACAAGGTCGGCAACATCCAATTGACCCGCATCATGGGCGGCGACGTGCGCATCGACCCGGCGGGATTCGACATCGGCGTGCGGGACAGTTGGAAGCGGGCGCTCGACTCCGTCATCGAGGCGGGTGGCAAGCCGTACCCGATTCCGGCCGGGGCATCGGACCATCCGCTGGGTGGCCTCGGCTTTGCCAACTGGGCCGTCGAAGTCGAGACGCAGGAAGCCGAACTCGACGTCTTCTTCGACACGATCATCGTGTGCACCGTGACCGGGTCGAGCCATGCCGGAATGATCGCCGGCTTTGCGCTGAGTGATCGCCCGGGCCGCCGCGTCATCGGGATCGATGCGTCGAAGACCTTGGAGCAGACCATCGACCAGGTCACTCGGATCGCCACGAACACCGCCGAGAAGATCGAACTCGGCCGACCGCTCCGTGCCGACGAGATCACCGTCATCGCCGGATACGAAGGACCGGCCTACGGCGTGCCTGATGCGGGCACCGTGGAGGCCATCCACCTTGCGGCGCGCACCGAAGGAATGCTGACCGACCCGGTCTACGAAGGCAAGTCGATGGCCGGCCTCATCGGCATGATCCGCTCGGGGGAGATCCCGGCAGGCTCGAAGGTCCTGTACTGCCACCTCGGCGGCCAACCGGCCCTCCCCGCCTATGCCGGCTTCCCCGGCCTCGGCTCGCCCGAACGCGAACTGTCTCACTGACCAAGTCAGCAGGTCACGACGCCGGGGGTGCCGATGGCGACGTCGTCGATTCGCAGCGACGGTGCCTGGTCGGCGGGCGACAGCCAGGCTGGCCCGATCGACGCTGTGACCACGCCGGTGATGGTCGCGGCGATCGGTTCGTCGATCACGGCGACCGCCTCGCTGTCGACTGCTACCCCAACGACCGTGGCGCGGCTCGGCGTGACGGAGAACATGACGCAGTGCCAGTTGTTCGCCGTGATGGCGATGTTGCGTTCATCGCCGGCAGCGTTGCCGGACTCGTCTTGGTGGTAGGTACTGAGCGCCACGCCGCCGTCCGATGCAGGCCTGGCGTCGACGTTCCAGACGGCGCCAGAGTCGTTGGTAATCGCGAGCACGTTCATGAACCAGTCGGCGCCACCATCGGCTCCGAACCAGATCCATGCCCGAACAGCGACGCCTTCGACGCCGTCGGGAAGCACGACGGTGCGCCGGGCGTAGCTGCCACCCGCAGCTGCAGTATCGACCGGATCGATTGCCAATGACTGTGCCCCCGACCGAGCGGCACTCGACACCGCCTCGACCGAGGCGACCGATGAATCAAGGCGCAGGTTCCACCCGTCGAGCCCTGTCTCGAATCCGGAGCACACCACCACTCCCGTCGATCCGCACGGCCCGACTGCAGGCGTGGTGTCGCTGGGGGATGGCACAGGAGCGGGTGGCACAGGAGCGGGTGACACGGGAGCGGATGGCGCAGGAGCGGGATGATGCAGGGGCGGACGGCGCAGCCGGTGTTGCCGTGATTGGCGCAGTGCCGGGCGACTGGGGGAGCGGCGCGACCGTTCCAGGATTCGGCCCGACGCTCGCCGTGGGTGGTGCCACCGTCGTGGTGACTGTGCCGAGGATGTCCGGTGCGCCGGAAGTGACGGTGCCCCTCGGCCGGTCTGCGGCGGCATCGGCAGCGGCGTCAGCGTCGCCCTACGTGATCGGACCCTTCGGTCGGTACTCCGACCCGTGACTCGGGGCGCCCGGAGACGCCGACGAACGGAGTCGACGCCGCCTCTGATGTCACCGCCGATTCGGCCATGGACGGCACCGGCGCCGAGCGACGGTCCGCAGCAAGAGCGACGCCGATACCGCTGGCCACGACGATTGCGGAGACACCGACAGCCAAGAGCATTCTGCGACGCGAGCGGCCAACGCCGACCACTGATGCGCCACCGGGATCGGCCATCCCTCGCAATCGCAGTGCCACGGCGGCAGCGCTGGCGGGCCGGTCGCGGGGACGTTTGGCGAGCAGTGCAGTCACCAACTCGCGCAGAGCGAGGGGAACGTCGTCGCGCGACAACGGTGCCGGACGCTCGGTGATGATCCGATGCACGAGTAGCCCGAGGCCTCCCTCGGGTGCGGCGGCGACCTCGATCGGCGGGCGTCCGCTGAGCAGGTGATACAGGGTGGCGCCGACACCGTAGAGGTCGGATGCCTCCGACGCGGTTCCGTCATCGACGACTTCGGGAGCGGCGTACGCCAACGACATCGCCAGCGACCCGGTGATGGTGCGATCGTCCTCGACCGTCGCGATGCCGAAGTCGCCGAGTACCACGCTGCTGGCGACGTCGGCTGGATCGTTCCGATCGAGCGTGCGTACGAACACATTGCTCGGCTTCACGTCGCGGTGCAGCACCCCGCGCTCGTGGGCTGCGGCCAACGCATCAGCCAACGCGATCCCGGCGGCAATGACCTCTGCAGCCGGCAGTGGACCGACCGAAGCAACGCGCTCGGCATACGTCGTCGCAAATCGTGGGGACACCAGGTACGCATGGTCATCGACGACACCCGCGTCGATCAGTTCGATCACGCCCGGCACCCCGGCGAGTTTGCGGAGGGCAGCGCACTCCCGATCGAACCGTTTGCGACCCGCCACGTCGGCCGGGGTGAGCAGCACCTTGATGGCAACTGAACGCCCGCGCTCGGGCCCGTGGCGCACGATGGCGTGATACACGATGGCCGACCCGCCTGCGCCGATCACCTCACGCAACGCATAGCGACGTTCGAGGTTGGGAAGCAGCGAGGTCGTGGCGGTCATGGTGGTGCCGGCGATGAGCCGATTTGCGTTGCCCACCGTGACCGTACTCGCCGAGCTGGGTTGCCGCTGATCGTGCACCAACGTCGACGGAGATGCCAGCATGGCGCCGATGCATTCGCAGGCGCCACGCGATCGGCGGTCCGACGACCCACTCACCGACCGCCCCGACGAGGGTCATTTACGCGTCCGCTTCGACGAGGTCATCCGCGACCTCGGGCCCGACCAAGCACTCACGTTCGGGCGGCGTGCCGACCTCGTGCTCGACGAATCGAACCGCAGCCTGCATCGCGAGTTGGGCCGCATCTGGTGTGCCGACAGTCAGTGGAAGCTGGCCAACTTGGGCACCACGATCGCGTTGGTCGTCACCGACCTCACTGGGCCCTCATCGGCTCGACTCGCTCCTGGATCGTCGTTCTCCATCCCGTTCGGGCGATGCGCCGTGGCGTGTTCGGCGGGCCGCGCCAACTACCGGATCACGCTCGAACAGTCGGCAGCCGCTGAAGTGACGTACCGGCGATCAACGACAGAGCCATTCGACGCGACGGTCACGGCGTCGAGCCTGGTGTTCAATGTCGAACAGCACCAATTGCTCGCGGCGCTGGCGCGCCATCGTTCGGCAGCCACGCTCGGCACCCACCGGTCGCCGACCCGCCGCGAGTTGGCAGCCGAGTTGGGATGGAGCCCGTCGAAGGTGGGCCGCAAGCTCGATCATCTGTGCGTCAAGCTGGCCCGCGCCGGTATCGGTGGCCTGGTCGGCACGACCGCGGGCGCGGCCACCGACCGCCAATGGCGTCTTGCGGAACTGGCTGTCGAGTTGGGCGTCGTGTCGTTTCCCACCGGCGAGTGAGCGAACGGGGTGAGTCGGTGGGGTGACCCGACGGGGCTGAGATCACCGGGTCGATCGACCCGGTGACAGCGGCGTGCCCGTCACTGAAGATGCTTCCGGGCGGTAAACGGAAGGAACCCGGATGACTGAGCCAACTCGCCCACCGCGTCGCACCACTGCTCAACGTGCGACCACGTCGTACCGCACGAAGATCGGTGTGCTGGTGGCTGCCGGCACCGCGGTCGCAGCGGCGGTCGGGCTGCTCGGAGGGTCGACGACAGCCGCCGAGCCGAGTGGCGACTACTCGTCGAACCTGGAGATGATTCGTGCCGCATCGGTGCGGAATCGCAATCACGACACGAGTCAGGCGCGCGACACACCCCAGTCGGACCTCGTGCTGCAAGATCACTTCGGTCCACGGTCGGACTACCTCGGCAATCCTGCCGGCAACCCGGAGAATGCGTTCCCGGTGCTCGAAGGTGGCCAGTTCAGGGTGACGTGTGAGTTCTCGCACTTCGCCTATGACGATCCGATTCTCAAGCCCGGCCAGCCCGGTGCCGCTCACCTGCACATGTTCTGGGGCAACACCGACGTGAACGCCTTCTCGACGTACGACACGCTCGCCAACTCGGGGTCGAGCACCTGCAATGGCCAGGAACTCAACCGCACCGGGTACTGGGCGCCGGCCCTGTTCGACGCGAGCGGCAACGTGCGGGTGCCCGAGCGCATCATCGTGTACTACAAGGGCTACGGGCAGGCACGTGAGGAATCGGTGGTGTATCCCCCCGGCGCGGCGATGGTGCAGAACGAAAACCTGCACACGATCTCCTGGAACGAAGGAGGCTTGGCCGACCCGAGCGGAGCTCCTGGGAGCGATGCCTCCTTCCTGTGCTCGGACCAGTGGCGCGGGCTGCGCACACCGGCGTCGAACACGATCCCGGTGTGTGACGGCAGCAAGTTCTTCGATGAGTACGGCGTGACCGACAACCCGCGCTCCACCCTCGAAATGCACGTCAAGTTCGGGAACTGTTGGAATGGGCAGGATCCGGCGAACCCAGCCAACTGGAGCCGGGCGCGCATCGGCGGCTGGTTCTACAGCGAATGCGAGGAACGCATCACCACGCCGAATATCGAGTACATCATCCAGTACCCGCTCGAAGTCGGCGAAACGACCGCTGGCTGGTACCTGGCATCCGACGTGGACAGCGCCACGTCGCAGCTCACCGGTCCTGGCGGATCGAGCGTCCACGCGGACTGGTGGGGCGGCTGGCACCCGGAAATCAATCGGCAATGGCTGGAGAACTGCGCCACGTTCTCGACCGACCAGCCGAGCGACTGCGGGATGGGCTACCTGACCGATGGCGGTCCCGATAGCGACAACCCGTTGCCCGGCCCGGCACTGCGCTTCCGACCGCAATACACCGGGCCGATCAAGGTCGCCGCGTCGACCCTCTTCGCCGAACTGTGCACCCATGGCCCGGCACCCGCCACCCCCACCGGCGCGGCCTACTGCAACCCGACCGGACACCAGCACGGCCCGCCGACCACCGTGAGCCCAACGACGGTCGCCCCAGCCACAACAGTCACCACGGCACCATCGACCACGGCGCCACAGACGACCACCACACCACCGACCACCACACCACCGACCACCACACCACCGATGACCATGCCCCCGACGAACACGCCACCGACAACCTTGCCACCGACGACTGCGCCACCGACGACCACTCCGCCACCGACCAACCCGCCTGCCGCGCTGACATGTCGGGGCCAGATCCCGACGATCGTCGGCGGCAACGGTGACGACGTGCTCGACGGCACTGTCGGTAACGACGTGATTCACGCCAGCAGCGGCAACGACATCGTCCGCGGCCGCGGCGGGAACGACATGATTTGCGGCGGCAGTGGGAACGATCGCCTCGCAGGCGGGTCAGGTGACGACCGGCTGGACGGAGGCGCCGGACGCGACTCGTGTGTCGGCGGCCCCGGGACCGACCGATTGATCAGCTGCGAGTCCCGTCGGAGGTAGTGCGGCGAAGCGAGCCCCGGGCGACCACGTCCCGCCTGAGCGTGAGCGAGCGTGACAGCGTTGTGATCGTAATGTCGACTGGTTTGGTCAACATTATGTCGATAGAGTTCGAAGCTTCCGCCCGTTCGATCGGCCAACCGTCAGGATCACCATGTCTGTCCTTTCCGAAGTACTTCTCGCCAACGATGCCTACGCCGCCGACTTCGGCGACAAGGGCCAGTTGGGGCTTCCACCGTCGCGTCAGTTCGCGATCCTCACCTGCATGGACGCACGGCTCGACCCGGCGAAGTACGCAGGTCTGAGCGAGGGCGATGCCCACGTGATCCGCAATGCCGGTGGACGAGCGAGTGACGATGCAATCCGCTCGCTCGTGATCTCGTACAAGCTGCTCGGTACGAAGGAATGGTTCGTAGTCCATCACACGAACTGCGGCATGGAGTTCTTCACCGACGACGTTATGCGAGGCCTGTTGGCGAACAGCCTCGAAACGGCAGCCCTCGGCGACGACGGGTTCTACGACGTCGGCACGGGCCCCGGGTCGGCCGAGGCTGACTACATCGACTGGCTCACGATTTCAGACCAGGCAGTCAGCGTCACCGCCGACGTGACTCGGATCCGGACGCATCCGTTGGTGCCCGCAGGGATCGCGATCTACGGTTACATCTACGACGTCACCTCGGGCCGACTCATCGAAGTCGAGTCGGCAACCGTCGCTGGCCGCGCTCGCACCTGACATGGTGCCGTCGTCAAGAGTGGCTTCTTGTCCGGCGGAGACATCGCTTCGTCCCGCGAGCTCGAACAGCCCGACGACCTAGAGAGTTGGGTCACAGCTGTGGTTGTTGGCGATGCCGGTGAGCCCTCCGGGCGAGTACGGAGCAGTGAGTACCTCGCGTGGAGCGTTTCGTCGATCGTGGCTCGCTATTCGTTGCCGGTAACGAGCAACACGATGCCCGACACGGCCACGATCGCCATCACGGCGAGCGAACAGCTCCCGAGAACGATGCCGGCGACGATCCTTGATTTTCCGCTCAATCGTTCGGGCGCAAGGCGAACCTCTGCGAGAGCGTTGCGTCCGCGCACAACCGCAAGCGGGGCGAAGATGAAGGGGAAGATGAAGCAGGCGGCGAGTAGGCCGTAGCAGAGCACGGAGTTCGCCCGTTTGTGAAGCCGCCGTTTCTGTCTGGCCCCGATCGGTGCCTGCGTCTGCGGAAGATCGAGGTACGCCGGGCGGCTATCCATCACTGCTCGTGCCTCCGGGCGGGATGGCAGCGTGGGAATCACCTGCCGTGCTTCCGGCGAGGTCGCTGTGCGCTGAACGTCCAAGGGTGGTGGCGAAGGGGCCGGTGTCGCCGCTGGCAGCGGAGGCGGGAAGTCGTTCACGCTTGAGTCATCGGCCGAAGGGCTGTCTCGCTTGAGCGTCGACCGTTCTATCTCAGGAGCGTCGCCGACCCTGCCCGACAAGCAAGCCCAGCCGCTGCAACGACCATAGATCGCACCGAAAGCGCACAACCATGCCAAACGTTGCCGCGCCCACACAACGCAGCGCAGACCGTCCTGACCCAGTCGCCGCTCTACGCGAAATCTGGAGCGATGGCGACCGATCGAGTGCGACGATCTTTCGCTGTTGCGGAGAGTGTCATCCGGTGATGTTCTGAGCTGTTTGCGATGAAGATCTCAGCTTTGGGAATCCGGGTGCAGTTGCACATCTGTGTGTCGTGCGAGTGCCGAGAAGTCCACGTCGGCGTGGAGGATCGCAGCTCCGGCGCGGACGGCGACTGCGCCGATCAGGCAATCGATGAGCTTGCGGACGGTTTCGCCGCTTGCTCGACAAGATCGGTACATCGACGCGGCGGCGTCGTAGTCGGCGGGAGACGTGGGCAGCATTGTGGCCCGTGCCAGCAGCCCACGCAGTTGGAGCAGATGTCGTTCGTTCCTGGCGCCGGCAAGAACCTCCATCGACACGGCGTCACAAATCGCGAGGTCGGTATCGAGTAGCCGGTCCACCGCGGCGCACACCTCGGAGCCTGTATCGCGCAAGAACTCGATCCACGCCGACGTGTCGACGAGGATCACGCCCGGCTCGCACGCATTTCGTCGAGGTCGCCGTCCCAGCCGGTCCCGCGCATCGATCGTGCATCGTCGAGATCGAGGGGCTCGCCTGCCACGTGGCGCAGGGCCATGTCCACCGCCTCGCGTTTCGTGCTGAGGTGGTAGCGCTGCATCACTCGCTGGCAGAGTTCTTCGTCGATGTCGATGTTGGTGCGAGCCATACACCAATGATACACAGCATCGTGACCCGACCTACTGCTACGTCGTGCCAGCGGGCGAAGACAAGCTGGTCGCATCCATGTACCGAGCCCCGACCAACAGCTCCTCAGCACCCCGCTCGCAGTCCAGGTCACGTGATCCTCCGGCACCGATCCGGAACCAGCGCACCAGAGAGTGGCCTGCAGCCGACAGTTATCGCGCTTTTGGCCACGCGGACAAGTGCCTGATTGATGATTGGGGTGTGCGTTGCGGCGGTTGTCGTCGCGTCGAAGGTGCCGGTCGGTGGGCTCGGGGAAGTCGCAGAGAACGATGGGGCCCAGGCCGGCAACCTTGACCGGCTCAAGTCGAAGCACCACTGATCACCACTTCGCGAGCGACAACGCCGACGCCCCGGCCGAGGAGTCGTCAGCATCCAAAGTCGGAAGGCCGGCTCTTCGGACGAGGCGCTCCCGGGACCCGAAAACCGACCGTTCCGACCCTCAGCCACACCAATCAAGCGGGTCGACTTCCAGGCGCCCAATCAGCTCCAGAAATCGCACCGTGACGCAAAGAGGCTTCGGTGGGTGACAGGGCAAACGTCCCCTGACGCGTGATGAGAACCGCCATCACATCCGCTGGTAGTTGGGTGCTTCCTTGGTGATGGTCACGTCGTGCGGGTGCGATTCTTGGCGGCCGGCGGTGGTGACGCGCATCATGCGGGCCGTGCGCAGATCAGCGAGCGTCGCTGCACCGGCATAGCCCATGCCCGATCGCAACCCGCCGACCAACTGATAGGCGACGTCGCCGAGCGGCCCGGCGAAGGGGACGCGTCCTTCGATGCCCTCGGGCACTAGCTTTTGGCTCGCGGCTCCGACGGCGGTCTTGCCGCTCGATGACTGGCCCGTCGCATACCGGTCTTGACTGTCGCCGGTCATCGCCCCGATCGACCCCATGCCGCGATAGCTCTTGTACCGCCGCCCCTCGAACAACTCCATCTCGCCTGGGCTCTCTTCGACCCCGGCGAGGAGCGAACCGAGCATCACCGTTTCGGCGCCGGCCGTGATCGCCTTGACGATGTCGCCCGAGAACGTGATGCCGCCGTCGCCGATGACCGGAATCCCCAGCGCCTTGGCCTGCTTCGCGGCGAAGTAAATGGCCGAGAGCTGCGGCATTCCGGCACCGGACACGACGCGTGTCGTGCAGATCGAACCGGCACCCACGCCGACCTTGACCGCGTCGGCGCCCGCCCGGGCCAGCGCCTCGACACCCTCCTCGGTCACCACGTTGCCGGCGGTGACGGCCAGGTCGGGCCACGACCCCTTCACCCGGGCAATCGTCTTGATCACGTTCGCCGAATGCCCGTGGGCGGTGTCGATCGACACGGCATCGACACCCATGGCGACCAGAGCATCGACTCGCTCCTCGACGTCCGCGCCGACCCCGATGGCTGCGGCGCATCGCAGCCGGCCCTTGCCATCGCGCGAAGCGTTCGGGAAGTCCAACCGCTTCTGGATGTCTTTGACCGTGATCAACCCGGCGAGGCAACCGACACCATCGAGGAGCGGCAACTTCTCGATGCGGTGCTTCTGGAGCAGCAGCTTGGCCTCGTCGAGGGATGTGCCGACCGCGGCGGTGACGAGACCGGTCGAGGTCATGAAATCGGTGACGGGTCGATCGAAGTCGGAACCTTCGCAGAAGCGAATGTCCCGGTTGGTCAGAATCCCGACGAGGTGCCCCTCGTCGTCGGTGATCGGCACGCCGGAGAACTTGAACTTGTTCATCAGCGCCTCGGCCTCGTGCAACAGCGCCGACGGCGACAGGGTCACCGGGTCGGTGATCATGCCCGACTGACTCCGCTTGACCTTCTGCACTTCGGCGGCCTGCTCGGCAATCGACATATTGCGGTGGATCACGCCGATGCCGCCATACCGCGCCATGGCAATGGCCATTCTTCCCTCGGTCACCTTGTCCATTGCGGCCGAGACGAGCGGTACCGCCAACTCGATGTCGGCGGCAAAGGTGGCGCTGGTGTCGACCGCGTCGGGCAGGGTTTCGGAGAAACCGGGGATGACGACGACATCGTCGAACGTCAGCGCCTCGAATCGGTCGAAGAGTTCGTCGTTGATGCTCATGCTGGTCCTCTGATCGTCAGGAACTCGGGGGAGTGGGAGTGGTCGGTTCGAGCGTCACGGCGCGATGCAGGTCGTCGATGTCGACGAACCGGCGCGAGCACAGATCGGCCAGCACCCCGACGAGCAGGCGGTGCTCGACGGCATGCACTGCGGCCTCGAACTGTTCGAGGGTGCCGCCCGAATCGATCGACACCGCCTCGGTGGCGAGGAGCGGCCCGTCGTCGACGCCCTCGTCGGGAACGAAGTGCACCATCACTCCCGACTCGGTCCGCTCGCCAGCGACCGCTTGATCCCAGGCCCGCTCGATTGCATGCTGACCGGGCAGCTCGCCCGGCTTGGCCGGATGCAGGTTGACCACCCGGCCGGGGAACCAACCGAGGAAGCTCAGCGTGAGAATGCGCATCCAGCCCGCGAGCACGATGAAGTCGGGGTCGAACCCAGCCACCAGTTCGGTGAGCCGAGCGTCGTAGTCGGCGCGGTCCTCGTCGGGGTGCCGGCCGATGTGGACCGCCGGCACGCCCGCAGCGTCGGCGCGCTGCAGTGCGAACACATCGGCCAGGTTCGACACGACTGCCACGACACGGGCGTTGATCCGCCCGTCGGCGCAGGCGTCGAGAATCGCCTGCAGGTTCGTGCCGTTGCCCGACACCATCACCACCAGCCGCTGTTCGCGGACCGGACGCTCATCGGTCATGACAGGTGGACCCTTTCTGCCTGCGGACTGCCGGAGCCACGGACCAATTCGCCGATGACCCACGTCGTTTCGTCGATCGACGCCTGCACGGCATCGACCTGGTCGGGCGCGCAGACGATGACCATGCCGATACCCATGTTCAGCGTCCGATACAGCTCGGTCGTACTCATCATCGGCGTCAACTCGCGCACGAGACGGAACAGCGGCGACACCGGCCACGACCCCAGTTCGATACGGGCGTCGAGGTCGGCCGGCAGCACCCGTGGCAGGTTCTCGGGCAGTCCGCCGCCGGTGATGTGCGCCAGCGCCTTGATCGCACCCGTCGCGAGCGCGGGTGTCAGCACGTCGAGGTACGACCGATGCGGTTCGAGCAGCGTCTCGCCCAGCGAACGATCGAAGCCGTCGGGCACCACGTCCATCGGCGCCCATTCGAAGACCTTGCGGAGCAGCGAATACCCGTTGGTGTGCGGCCCACTCGAACCGATGCCGATGAGCACGTCGCCCACCGCAACGTCGTCGCGCGGCAGCAACTCGCTCCGTTCGGCGACACCGATCAAGCGTGCCGGCAATGTCGAACGAACCGGGTTGGTAGACGCCCGGCATCTCGGCCGTCTCGCCGCCCAACAGTGCGCACCCGGCGGCCTTGCACGCATCGGCCATGCCGCCGACGACCTCGGCGACGAGGTCGGCGTCGAGCACGCTCGCCGCGATGTAGTCGAAGAAGAACAACGGTCGCGCCGACTGCACGAGCACGTCGTCGATGCAGTGGTTGACGATGTCCATGCCGACACCGCGGACCATGCCGAGGCGCGCCGCCAACTCCACCTTCGTGCCCACGCCGTCGGTCGACGCGACGAGCACGGGCTCGTTCATCGCCATGATCCGATCGGCGGAGAACACGCCGCCGAAGCTGCCCACTCCCTTGAGCACGCCCGCGCCCGGGGTGTCGTGCGTCGCTTCGACCGCGGCCCGCATCTCGTCGACGGCGCGCGTGCCCTCGTCGATGTCGACGCCAGCCGCCGCGTAGCTCGCGAGCGCCGCGCCCGGAGCGCGCCATGCGATGTCGCGCCGAACCTGCATCCCGTCGAAGCGGATTGTCGCCCATCCGCTCGTAGGCGCGCCCGACGCGCCTCGCCCAGGTCGGCACCCACGCCGGTCACCGCCAGCACGCGTCCGCCGGAGGTCTTGCCGTCGCCGTCGACGCCCGCATCGAATCGGTACGTCCCGGCGAGGTCGCCGCCGTCGACGATGACCTGGCCGCTGATCGGATCGTCGGGATAGCCCGGCGTTGCGGCGACCACGGTGACCGCCGACTGCGCCGACACGACGAGCGCAACGCTGCCCACCTCGCCGCGCGTGCACGCCAACGCCAGCTCAGCGAGGTCGGTTTCGACGAGCGGCAGCACCGTCTGCGCCTCGGGGTCGCCGAAGCGCACGTTGTACTCGATCAGGCGAGGGCCGTCGGCGGTGAGCATCAACCCGGCGAAGATCACGCCGATGTAGGGCGTGCCCGCTGCGGCGAAGTGGTCGAGCACCGGCTGCACGAACGTCGGCGATCAGTTCATCGCCGGTGAAGGGCACCGGGGCCGGCGCATAGGCGCCCATCCCGCCCGTGTTCGGACCGGTGTCGCCCTCGCCGATCCGCTTGTGGTCTTGCGCCAACGGAAGCGCCACGGCCGTGACGCCGTCGCACAGCGCGAGCAGCGAACACTCGGGCCCGCGGAGCCGCTCTTCGAGGAGGAATGGACCCGTCGACGCTGCGTCGGCAATCGCCGACCGCGTCTCGGCATCGGTGCCCGGAACGGCCACGCCCTTGCCCGCCGCCAAGCCGTCGAGCTTGACGACGACCGGCCTGCCCAGCTCGGCCCACCAGGCCAGCGCCGCCGACTCGCGATCGTCGCCCTCGAACCGCGCGAACGCCGGCCCTGGAATGCCCAGTGCCGTCGCCAGGTCGCGGGCATACCCCTTCGACGCCTCCAACTGGGCCAACGCCGCAGTCGGCCCGAACGACGGAATGCCCCGCTCGATCGCCAGATCGCTGGTCCCTGCGACGAGCGCGGCCTCGGGCCCGGGGATCACGAGATCGGTATCTGCCGCGCTGGCGTCGCCGAGACTCGACGCAATCCTCACCTCGTGACCGTGCTGTCGGCACGCCCAGGCAATCGCCTGCTCGCGGCCCCCGCCGCCGATGACCAACACCCGCATCAGGCGATCACGCCTTCGAAGGCCAACTTGGCCTGGGCATCGCCCACCGGCAGCGGATACAGACCCGTGAAGCACGCATTGCAGTACCCGTCGCCCGACTCGTCGTCCTTGACGGCGCGCATCATCCCGTCGAGCGACAGGAACGCCAAGCTGTCGGCGCCGATCTGCTCGCACATCTCCGGAATCGACAGGCGGGCGGCCATCAGGTCGTCGTCGTGGCCCATGTCGACGCCGAAGTGGCAGGCATGGGTGATCGGCGGGCACGTGATCCGCAGATGCACCTCGGTCGCGCCCGGCGTCGCGGACCAGCTTGACCAACGGCCCGGCCGTGGTGCCGCGCACCAGCGAGTCGTCGATCATGATCACCCGTTTGCCCTGCAGGTTCTCGGTGAGCGCATTGAACTTCAACGCGACGCCGCGCTCCCGGATGTCCTGGGTCGGTTCGATGAAGGTTCGGCCGATGTAGCGGTTCTTGATCAGCCCGTCATTGAACGGCAGGCCGCTCTGGCGGGCGAACCCGATCGCGGCGGGAATCGAGGAGTCGGGCACCGGAATCACCACGTCGGCGTCGACCATCGACTCCTTGGCCAACTCGACTCCGAGGCGCTGCCGGACGTGATGCACGCTGCGTCCGTCCCACACCGAATCGGGCCGCGAGAAGTAGACGAACTCGAACGTGCAGCGGGAGCCCTTCGGTTGGGGCGCCAGCACCTGCGTCCGTTCGATTTCGCTGCCGCGCAGCGTCACCATCTCGCCGGGCCGCACCTCGTCGACGTCGACGCAACCCAGCGTCGACAGGGCACAGGTCTCACTCGCCACGGCATGACCGCCGTGCGGCAAGCGCCCCACGCTCAAGGGCCGGAACCCCCAGGGGTCGCGGACCGCGATCACCTGGTCGGCGGCGAGGATCACGAGCGAGTACGCACCCTTCCAGGCGGGCAGCGTCCGCTCGATCCGCTCCTGCCAGGTCTGTCCACCCGCCGCGGCCAACATCAGCGTGAACACTTCCGTGTCGCTCGTCGCCGTCAGGCCGAAACCCTTGCTCAACAACTCGTCGCGCAGCGCCGTTGCATTCACGAGATTGCCGTTGTGCGCCAGCGACAGCGGGCCGTGCATGGTCTCGACGAGGAACGGCTGAATGTTTCGCTCGGCATTCGAACCCGTGGTGCTGTAGCGCGTGTGACCGATCGCGTGATAGCCGGTGAGCGGGGCCAGCGCCTCGGGCGTGAACACGTTGGCGACCAACCCCGCCTCCTTGTGCAGTCGCGACCGCTTGCCGTCACTCACCGCGATGCCCGCCGCCTCCTGGCCGCGGTGTTGCAAGGCGAAGAGGCCGAAGAACGCCAACTGCGCCACGCCTTCGCCATGCGGCGTCGACAACCCGAGGACCCCGCATTCGTCGCGCGGCTTGTCGCTGATCCTGACCGGCGTGGCGTCGACTGCGGCGGTGGCGGCGTCGTGGGTCGGGGTACTCATGCGGGGATCTCCAGTGCGTTCACTGCGTCGATGATGCGTTGGTCGGCCGGATATTCGCCGCGCTCGAAGCGCAGCCCGGTGAGGCGTTCGTAGGTCTCGATGTATCGGGCGCTCGTCTGGGCCCACACCTCGTCGTCGAGATGCGGCACCTCGCCCTCACCGGTGTAGCCGACGTCGGCCAATGCGCGGCGAACAACTTCCTTGTCGAGGCTCTGCGGCTCGAGGCCCGCGGCATGTCGCTCCGCATACGTGTCGGCGATCCAGTAGCGCGACGAGTCGGGGGTGTGGACCTCGTCGATCAGCATCACGGCGCCGTCGACGTCGAGGCCGAACTCGTACTTCGTGTCGGCCAGGATGAGCCCAGCCGCAGCCGCCCGCTCGGTACCGCGCGCGTACACCGCCAACGCTGCCGCACTGACCTGCTCCCACACCGCGGCATCGACATGTCCGCCAGCGACCACGTCGTCGATGGCCAATGGCACATCGTGCTCACCGAAGCTGCCCTTGGTGGTCGGGGTGATGATCGGTGCGGGCAGCGCCATGTTCTTGGTGAGGCCGTCGGGGAAGTGGTGCCCGTAGATGGTGCGCGCCCCGCCGGCATACTGCGTCCACAGCGCCGTATCGGTCACGCCCGAGATGTACCCGCGGACGACGACCTCGACCGTCAGCGGCACCGCCTCGCGTGCGATCAGCACGTTGGGGTCGGGCACGGACACGACGTGGTTGGGAACGATGTCGGCGGTCTGTTCGAACCACCACGCCGCCAACTGGTTGAGCACCTGGCCCTTGTAGGGCACACGGGCGATGATCCGGTCGAACGCCGACAATCGATCGGTCGTGACGAACAGGCGCTGGCCCGAACCGAACCGATAGGACACGCGGACCTTGCCGACCCTGCGGTCATCGAGCGGCAACTCGATGGTGTCGAACGGTTCGGGCAGCGTCATCGAGTCACAGCCCCTTGGCGTGGCGCACGCCGTTCTCGAAGAGCCGCAGCCCGAGGTTCGATGCTTCGCCGCCGGCCCGCCGCGATGCCTGCGACCTCGACATGCGGCCGTGGTGCGGATGCTGGCGGGCCACGATGTGGTTCTCGGGGTGGGGCATCAGTCCGAGCACG
This sequence comes from Ilumatobacteraceae bacterium, assembly GCA_963820085.1. Lineage (GTDB taxonomy): Bacteria > Actinomycetota > Acidimicrobiia > Acidimicrobiales > Ilumatobacteraceae > Ilumatobacter_A. Next base: position 940,328 of record CAWFYU010000006.1, read on the forward strand.
ACCCCCGACTGGTCGCACACCCCAGCGATGTCGGCGACCGAACCGTTCGGATTGGTGCTCCGATAGCGCAGCGCGACCTGGCCGGCTGCCGCCAACGCCTCGGGGTCGGGATGCACGTACCGGCCCTCGCCGTGCGCGATCGGACAGTGGATCGGTTCGGTGATCCCCGCCGTCCACACCGACCGGCTCGTCGGCTCGGTGTCGAGCACGACCCACCGGCAGTCGAAGTGGCCCTGCGCGTTGTGACCGAACGCGCCCGGCAACAGCTGCGCTCGAGTCAGTACTTGGAACCCATTGCAGATGCCGATGACCGGCCGACCTGCAGCGACGAAACCACGCAGTTCCTCGCCCAACCCGGTCATCAGGTCGAGAGCCAGCATCCGGCCGGCGCCGAGGGAGTCAGCGTGGCTGAAGCCGCCGGCCACGACGGCAAGTCGAAAGTCGTCCAGCAGGTGCGGTCGCTCGACCAGTTCGCTGGCCAACACGATCCGCGCGTGCGCGCCGGCCAATTCGAGGGCGGTCAGCACATCGCCGTCACGATTGGTACCGGGCCCGGCGATGATCACTGCGGGAACCTGACTCACACCGAACTCCCTGGGCCCGCGGCATGGTTGAACGCATCGGCCAGATCCGACACCAGGACCGGTTCGACGCCGGGCAGCGCGAGCATTCCCGATTCGCTGACCTCACCGATCCGCAGACACTCGCCGTCCATGATTCGCGTGAATGCCGCAACGCTGCGCGGCTCGACCTCGACGACGAGACGACCGAGCGACTCGCTGAACAGCGCCGTCACGACGTCGTCGTGGGGGAGCACGTCGATGCTCGCCCCCAACCGGCCGGCCAGGCACATCTCGGCGAGTGCCACGGCGAGCCCACCCTCGCTGACGTCGTGACACGACACGACCAGGCCCGCCTGCATCGCCGCGTGGAGATGGCGATAGCGCGCCGGTGCGTTCGGGTCCGGGGCCGGAGCGACACCGGCGATCGGCGGCGCGCCCTGGATCATGTCGAGATGGGAACCGGCGAACTCGGGCTCGGTGGCTCCGAGCAACATCAACACATTGCCCGGCTCGGCCAGGTCGGGGGTGACGCAGCGATCGGCGTCGGGAACGTGGGCCACCGCAGTGATCACCAGCGTCGGCGGCACCGCATGCCGCTCGCCGTCGCTGCCGATGTACTCGTTGTTCAGCGAGTCCTTGCCCGAAACGAACGGAGCGTTGTACACGTACGCCGCAGCACAGCATCCTTCGACGGCCGCCACCAACTCGCCCAGCGTCGACGGACGTCGCGGGTCGCCCCACGAGAAGTTGTCCAGCAACGCGACCCGATCGGGGTCGGCGCCGACGGCCACCACGTTGCGAATCGCTTCGTCGACCACCGCATAGGCCATCGCCTCGGGATCGTGCAGGCCGTACCACGGGTTGACGCCGATGCCGATCGCGATGCCGTGCCGCGCGAGCGGGTCGGCCAGTACCACCCCGTCAGCTGGGCCATCGGCGGCGGCACCGACCAGCGGTCGAACCACCGTCGAGCCGAGGATCTCGTGGTCGTACCGGTGAATCGTGCCTGCCTTGCTCGCAATGTTCGGGTGCGCCAGCAGCGCGAGCAACACAGCCCGCGGATCGTCGACCGTGCGGCCGGCGCGCGTCGTCCGATCGGGGTTCGGCAGCACGGCGTCCATCCGCCGTTGCGGGCGGCCGTCGTGCAAGAACGCGGTGTCGATCTCGGCCACCACCTGGCCACCCGACCGCACGGTCAACACGCCGTCGCCGGTGAACTCGCCGATGTCGGCAACGCCGACGCCCACCCGCGTGCACCGACTGCGAATGGCATCGACGTTGTCGGGTGGAACAGCGATCACCATGCGCTCCTGCGCTTCGGAGAGCCACACCTCCCACGGCTCGAGCCCCGGGTACTTACGCGGCACGAGATCCAACTCGACGTCGGCACCGATGCCCTCGGCCATCTCGCCGATCGCCGATGACAGCCCGCCGGCACCACAGTCGGTGATCGCGGAGTACAGGTCTTCGGCGCCGATTAGTGCGTCGATCAACAGCTTCTCGACGATCGGATCGCCGATCTGCACGCTGGCACCCGCAACGGAGCCCGTGGTGGCGTCCATCGTCGCCGACGAAAAGGTCGCGCCCCGGATGCCGTCGCGCCCGGTTGCGCCGCCCAGCACCAGCACGCGGTCGCCACGAGACGGACCTGCGTGCAACGGTCGCGCCGGCGCCGTGCCGATACAACCGGCGAAAACGAGCGGATTGGTCGTGTACGCCGGGTCGTACAGGATCGCGCCCGCAACAGTGGGGAGGCCGATCTTGTTGCCGTAGTCGGCCACGCCGTCGATCACCCCGTCGCGGATGCGTCGGGGATGCAGTGCTCCGGCGGGAAGATCGGCCAGGGGCAGGTCGGCCGGGCCGAAACACAAGATGTCGGTGATCGCGATCGGCTTGTGGGCGATGCCCAGCACGTCTCGAATCACGCCGCCGACACCGGTGTTGGCACCGCCGAACGGCTCGATCGCAGACGGATGGTTGTGCGTCTCAGCTTTCAGCGCGATCGTCGTTCCCGGATGGAACTCGACGATGCCCGCATTGCCGACGAACGCCGAACGGACGAATGGGGCCGCGATGTTCTCGGTGCAGGTGCGGAGTTGGCGCATCAGCGGTTCGATGATCTGCTCACCACCGTCGGGACCGCCCGTTGCGTCGATGGCTGCCCGGAACGTCTTGTGGGCACAGTGCTCGCTCCAGGTCTGGCCCAGCGTTTCGAGTTCGAGGTCGGTCGGGTCACGATCGAGTGCGGTGAAGTGGTCGCGGATGACCGCCATCTCCTCCGGGTCGAGGTAGAGCGCCCGCTCGACGTTGATTGCCGCCAGTCGCGCGCTGTCGGCACCCCGCATCGGGATGATCGTGGCCGCCACCCGCGTCTCGTTGCCGCCCGGATGCGTGGGCTCGATGCAGCCCCGGACCCACCGCTCGATGATCGGGTTGGCCACGAGGCGCTCGACGACCGCGTCGGCCACGTCGTTGCCGACCGAGTCGGGAAAATCGAGCCGCTTCCCCGTCGCCGCAGCGTCGACGGGGATATCGAGTCGACCTGCTGCATGACGCACCGCCTCGGCTGTCGTGTCGGTGACACCGGGCTGCAGCGTGAGCTCGATCCCGCTACCTGTCGGCATTTCCCAGTCGCCGCGCTGGAGGAGCGGGTCGACGAGCACCGCATGCAACCGGTCGAGGTCGGCCGCGCCCAAGGCGCCATCGACAAAGACGATGTCGGCAATCGTGACCCCGCCGACATCGCCCAGGCCGAGATCGCGTGCGCCGTTGGCGACGGCCGCGGCACGTGGGTCGGGGTCGATGGAACGGATGGTCAGACGGTGCCGGGGGGCCACCGCCGCGACTGTATGGACCCGTTCACGACACGGCTGAAATTTGTACAAATCGTCCGGCCCGGAGCGGCGGACCCACTCGACGTACCAAGTGGGACGAACTGATGCGATGATGAACCCGTGGGCGTGACACGACTGGTCCTGATTCGGCATGGTGAGTCCCAGGTCACCGTCGACCGGGTGATCGGCGGTCATCGCAGCTGTAGCGGTCTGTCCGAATTCGGTCGCACCCAGGTCGAGCGCCTCCGACGACCGGCTGGCCGAGACGCGCGAACTCAGCGGTGCGGTCCTCATCTCCAGCCAGTTCGACCGGGCGATCGAGACGGCCCAGATCATCGGGCCGGCGATCGAAGCCGACGATCTGCACATCGAACCCGGATTCGGCGAGCACGATCCGGGTCCTGAACTCGACGGCGTGAGCTTTGCGGCCTATGTCGACCGGTATGGCTCGCCGAATTGGTCGGGCGATCCTCATTTCGAGGTGTTCCCGGGTGGCGAGACCATCGCCCAGTTCCATCTGCGTGTCGGATCGACCCTCGCTCACACTCTCGCCACCCATGCCGGTTCGACCATCGCCATTGCCTGCCATGGCGGTGTCGTCGACGCGATCTTCCGCCAACTCCTCCGCACTGCGCCGACCGGCTTCTTCGATCTGTGGACCTCGAACACGTCGCTCACCGAGTTCCTGCAATCGTCGGCGTCGGCCACGCATGAACCGAAGTGGCGGCTCGTGCGATACAACGACGCCGCCCATCTGGCCGGGCTGGCGGCGTCGACCCACGACCTCGTCGCAACCAGCGTCGAGGACGCCTGACCCCGCCGGGGATCGGCACGACGTGACGATGGAGAGTTGGATCGTCATCGGGGCCGGGTCGGCCGGCTGCGTCGTCGCCAATCGCCTGTCGGCCGACCCGAACCGCAGCGTCATTCTGCTCGACGCGGGGCCCGACCTGACGGCGGGCAACATGCCGGCGGGCATTGCCGGCCCTGACTTCCTCGATGCCCTGGACGAACCGGGACGAACCTTCGGCGACCTCGTCGCACGGCGCACTGTGACCAGCCAACCGACGCCGTACCTGCGGGGCAGGGGCATTGGTGGGTCGAGTGCAGTGAATGCAATGGTGGCGTTACGCGGTGACGAGTCGCAGTACCGCAGCTGGGGTTGGCACGACACCGCAGCGGCGTGGGCCGAAGTGCTCATTCCCGCGGTCACCCCGCACGACGACGAACTCGGCCCGGTCGATCGGGCACTGCTCGCGAGCTGCGACGTCGCGTCGGTCGCGACGCTCACCCGGCGCGACGGTCGACGGATCACATCGGCCGAGGCCTACCTCTGGCCGGTGTCGAGCCGGCCGAACCTCGCCGTCCGGCCCGATTGCGAAGTCCGCCACATCGACATCGACGACCGACGCGCCGTCGGCGTGACCCTGATCGACGGAACTCGCTTGCGCGCCGAGCGCGTCGTGGTCGCGGCCGGCGCCATCCACACTCCGGCCGTTCTGCTGCGATCTGGCGTCGACACGCCGGGCGTTGGCGTGGGCCTGCTCGACCACCCGTCGGCGGCGTTCACGCTGCGGCTCTCCGACGCGTCGAGGCGGTCCGCCGGTCCGCACTTGGCGATCGGCTCGCTCGCCCAGATCGAATGGCGTGGCCAGCAGCTCCAGCTGCTTCCCATGAACCATCTCGGCGCGGCCGCCGACGTGGCCGGACTCGGCCTCCTGATGGTCGCGCTGATGACACCCCAAGGCGACGGCGGAACAGTGACGATCGATGCCCACGGCGAGCCCGTGGTCGACTTCGACATGCTCGACGACGAGCGCGACCTCGCCGCCCTGGCCGCCGGCGCCCGATTCGCACTTGACACGTTGCGGGCGCCCGCCTTCGCCGCCCTGGTCGAGGAGATCTTCATCGATGATCGGGGCACGACGGCCGACGCGCTCGTCGACGACGAGGCCATCGCAGCGTGGCTGCGCAGCCACTGCGGCGACTACGTGCACGCTGCGTCGAGTTGTCGGATGGGCACCGCAGTCGACGACGCGGGCCGGCTCCTTGGCTACTCGGGAATCAGCGTGTGTGACGCCTCCATCTTGCCGACGATCCCCCCGGTCAACACGCATCTCCCGGTCACGATGGCTGCCGAACGACTGTGCCTGGATGGAAGACTCTGGACATGACGACCGTCCCGCCGACTGTCCCGCCGACCGTCCCGCCAACGGCGCCGACTGGCGTCCGCGAACTCGGCGACCAGTGCTTCGCGTACCTGCAACCCGGGGGCGGTTGGGGCTGGAGCAACGCCGGCCTCATCGTGGGTGAGGGGCAATCGCTGCTGGTCGACACGCTGTTCGACCTCCATCTCACCGCGGCGATGCTCGACGCGCTGGCACCGCACACCGCTGCGGCGCCGGTCGACGCTCTCGTCAACACCCACGCCAACGGCGATCATTGCTACGGCAACAGCGAGGTACGCCAGCGCTGGGCCGATGTCGACATCGTCGCAACGGCTGCCTGCGCCACCGAGATGCCGCACGTCCCTCCAGCGATGCTCCATGCGCTCAACCAGGCGCCTGGCGAGGTCGGCGAGCTGTTCCGCAGCTACTTCGGCGAGTTCGACTTCGACGGCATCGAACTCGAACTCCCGACGACCACCTTCACCGGTCGTCATCGACTCGATGTGGGCGGTCGATCCGTTGAACTGATCGAAGTGGGCCCCGCCCACACCGCCGGCGACCTCATCGTCCATGTGCCCGACGCCAAGACGGTCTACACCGGTGACATCCTCTTCATCGGCGGGACGCCGATCGTGTGGGCGGGCCCGTTGAGCAACTGGGTTGCCGCGTGCGATCTGATGCTCGGCCTGGACATCGACACCGTCGTTCCCGGACATGGCCCGCTCACCGACAAAGCCGGCATTCGAGCGGTGCGTGACTATCTGGCGTTCGTCGATACCGAAGCCAGTGGCCGGCACGCCGCAGGCATCGATGCCTTCGACGCGGCCCGCGACATCGGCGCACTGCTCGCCGTCGACGAACGGTTCGGGAGCTGGGGCGAGTTCGGCCGCATCGCCGTCAACGTCGACACCGTCTACCGCACGCTCGACCCTGCTCACACCAGCCCTGACGTGGTCGAGCAATTCCGCCGGATGGCCCGTCTCGAGTCGGCCGATTCCGGTCACCCGTGAACGAGCACGACCGAGAGCACGACGTCGTCGTCATCGGCGACGGCCCGGCGGGCAGCGCGGTGGCCCAGGCCTGCGTTCGCCGCGGTCTCGATGTCGTCCTCGTCGGTGACGATGCGGAGTGGACGGCGACCTACGGCACGTGGCTCGACGAGCTTCGACGCGCCGATCTGCTGGCCGATGCCGACATCACATCGGGCGACCCGATCAGCGTGGGCGCGTGGACCAACCGCTACCACGCACTCGACCGCAGCTATGTGGTGCTCGACAACGCGACGCTGCGGTCGACGCTACGCCGCGCTGTGCCGACGATCGCGGCGCGTGTACGACACGTCGACGCACGGCCCGATCGTCATCGGCTCACGCTCGACGCAGGAGGCCGGATCAACTGCCGCATCGTGATCGATGCCACCGGCTGGCCGGCCACCTTTGCCCACCGCACGCACCGCGAGCAGGCCCCCTTCTGGCAGACCGCCTTCGGGGTCGTGCTCGCTGAGCCGCCCGCCGGCGACCTCGGACGCCCGACGCTCATGGACTTCCGTGAGCCGCCCCGCACCGCGGCGGTGTCGCGTCGGCGACACACGACCGGGACCTTTGCCTACAGCCTGCCTGTTGCCGACGGGTGGCTCGTCGAAGAAACCGTGCTCGCTGCGCGCCCCGCGATCGAGCCGGTCGCACTGATTCCGCTCCTCGCCGCCCGACTCGGGCAGGAGCCCGATGCCATGCTCGACAACGCGATCCGCACCGAATACGTCCGGATTCCGATGGGTGGGGCGCAACCGCGGCGTGATCAGCCGATCGTCGCGTTCGGGGCGGCCGCGGGCTACATCAACCCCACCTCCGGGTACTCGGTGGTCCATTCGATACAGATGGCCCCATCTGTGGCGGCTGCGATCGCCGCCGCCCTCACCGCCCGTCCGGCGACGCACGTCGGCGACGCGCTGGGTGTGTGGAACGCGGTGTGGCCGGTCGCGCACCGCCGCACTCGCTTGCTGCACGACTACGGCTTCGAGATGCTCGGCACGCTCGACAGCTCTGCCGCCCGAGCATTCTTCGCCACCTTCTTCGAGCTACCGCAGCCGCTGTGGTCGGCCTATCAGCGGGCCGACACACCGCCCGGTGAGCTGAGCCGAATCATGGGCGCGTTGTTCACGGCGTCGACGTGGGCGACGCGCCGCCACCTGGTGCGAGGGAATCCGGCCGGGTTGGCTCGTCTGATTCGGCCGCGCTGACGCGACTGCGTAGCGATCTGCGCACTGCCAGTACCCATCCGATCGCGACGCACACCGAGAAGATGAACCACTGGAACGCGTACGACAGATGATTGCCCTCGCTCAATTCGGGCGATTCGAGTAGCTGCGGGTCGTCGACGCCGACCGCAGGCGTGCTCTCCAGCAGCTCGACGTACATCGGCAGCAGCGTTCCGGCGGTGACCGACCGACCCAGCAGTTCGAGGTCGACGCGCCGAACCTCGATGAGACTCTGCTGTTCGGCGTCGCTCAGCCCTCCTCGGCCGCGTGACTCAGACGCTCGCAGGCGCCCGACGATCTCGACGTCGCCGGGAAACGGTGGTGGCGGAGGAACCCCGACGCCGATCGCCCCGCGGTTCACGATCAGCACCGCGTCCGCGGCACCCTGGTCGGTGATCACGAGGGGGGTCAGGACGTTGTCGACTGCCCGACCGCCCTGGGATCGATTGAACAGCACGAACTGGTCGGGGGAGTAGGTGCCCGACACGATGACGCGTCGGTTGGCGTATGCCGCTGGGTCTTCCTGGAGTGCATCGCGGATGTCTTCCAGCGGCACGGGCGCCAACTCGATCTGGGCGACGAAGGCAGTGTTCTCGGAGCGGCGTTCGTCGAGCCGGCGGAGCTGCCAGAACCCGGCGGCGAGCATCACGAGGACGGCGGCGACACACAGGATGTGGAACGCAATCCACCGTGGCCGGAACAAAAATCCGAAGCGCCGAGCGTTCGACGACGATCCCATCACTGCCAAACGGTACCGGTGCTTTGTTACTGTCCGCCCGATGGGTCCTGATGACGTCACTGCTGCGTGGATGTCCGAGACGCTCGGCGCCGATGTTGCCGCGGTCACCGCCACCCGAATCGGCGACGGGCTCGTCGGCCTGAATCTGCGGGTCGGGCTCGAGTGCACCGACCCGGCAGTGCCGGCATCGGTGGTGGTCAAGCTGCCGTCGCTCGACGAAACCAGCCGAGCAACCGGCATTGCACTGCGCAACTACGAACGCGAGGTGAAGTTCTATCTCCACGTCGCCGACACGGTCGACATCGGCATTCCGCATTGCCATCACGGCGAGTGGAGCGAGGACACGGGAGACTTCGTTCTGGTGTTGCAAGACATGGCGCCGGCCGAGCAGGGTGACCAGATCACCGGGTGCTCGCCGGCCATGGCTGTGGCCGCAGTCGAGGAACTCGCCAAACTCCACGCGCCGCGGTGGGACGACCCGACGCTGGCCGACCTCGACTGGCTCGGCCGTCGGACCAACGACGACGAGGTTGCGGCGGTCGTCGGGTTGTGGTCGATGTTCATGCCCGGCTTCCTCGCCATCTACGCCCCACTCCTCAGTGCGGACCAACGAACGCTGCTCGATGCGTTCGGACACCGACTCGGCGCATGGATGACCGAACGGTCGGGGCCCCAGACGATCACCCACGGCGACTACCGACTCGACAATCTGCTGTTCGGGGCCGGCGCTGCGGGGCCGGTCGTCACGGCGGTCGACTGGCAGACGCCCGGCCATGGCCCGCCCGTCGCCGATCTCGCGTACTTCTGCGGCGCGGGGTTGCTTCCTGCGGCCCGCGTCACCCATGATCGCCAGCTCGTCGGCGCCTACGGCAGTGCACTCGCCGACCGAGGCGTCGACACCGACGAGTCGTGGCTGTGGGAGCAGTACCGGCGCGAATCGTTCGGTGGCGTGGTGATGGCCGTCATTGCCTCCCAGGTGGTCGGAGGAAGCGAACGCAGCGAAGCCATGTTCGCGGCCATGGCAACGCGCCACCTCCAACACGCCCTCGACCTCGACGCGCTGAGCGTGTTCTGACCGGGTCGACCCGACCGGAGCCGAGCTGATGGAGCTTCCCGACTTCCACATCCCCCACGCCGAGAAGAATCGAGTGGATGATCGAGACCAACGGCTGGGCCCTCGAACCCGTCGAGGCCCGACCCGACCTCGATCCGCCGACGCCGGCCTATGCCTACACGATCGGCATGCCAGAGGCCGTCGGGTTCGCCGATGTCGCCGTGTTCGGTCTGACGCCGGTGGCGGCCAACGGTCTCGTGACCCTCGTCGCCGATGCATGTCGCGGGGGCACGAACATTCCCGTCGGTGTCGAACTCGTCGGCCTCTTCGACAACGAACTCCGTTGCTATTTCGCTCCGATCGATACCGATGTCCACGGTGACCTCTTCGCCACGGCGACAGCATGGCATCGCGGGAATCGCTACGAGATGGTGCAGCTGCTCTTTCCCGATCGCAACGGCTTCATGCCGTACGAAGCGGGGTACGAACAACGGATGCGGCTGGCCCAACCGGTGATCGGTGTCGTCGCCTGACCGTCGCTGCGAGGCCGCACATCTGAGATGGAATCGATCAGTGAGGCAGCGCATCGATGCGGCGCTGCAGGTACGGCGAGAAGAACCCGCGGTACCGCTCCTGCACCTCCGGCATCAGCCAATCCTCGCCAGTGACCTTCGTGCGACATGACGCGGTGCCGCACTCGCACTCGAACTCGTCGTAGGGCTCGGAGTCACAGGTCGCATAGTCGAAGGTGAGTTGCTCGCCACTGCTGATGTCGCGCCGCGCCACCAGCGTGATTTCGCCGGCGAAGCCGAGCGTCGGCTCGCATGAATGGTTGATCAGATCGGCGCTCGACAGCGTCTCGCCACCAACGAGGTACAGGTCGTCGCCGACCTGAAGTGAATGCTGCCGGCGGGATGCATCGAGGTGGCGGAAAAGTGCACCGGGCGTCACGAATCCACCGAAGACGACAGCGACGGCTCCGGCCGCGATGTCCACCGTGGCAAAGACCCCGAAGCTCCCTGCACCACCGTGAGTGGTGCGGCGAACCTCATGCTCGACCAGCGTCCAATCGACCGGCAGATGGGGCGCGGATGGCCACGAAATCGCACGCTGCGCACTCCCGTTGTCACGCACCGCTGCATCAGGGTCGGCAGTAGGGTCGAATGACACGGTGCACACATTCGCAAATGGGGGCGACCGCAGGGAAGTTGTGGCCGAAATTCGTCACCATTTCTCGACCAGTTGCTCGTCAGGAGTGGCTGGAATGGCTGGCGTGGCTGGGCGGTGGCTGGGCAGTGGCCGAACCTCAGCCGCCGTTGCACACCTCGACTGATACCGTTGGGAGCGATGTCGGATCCGCGTGCGCTTCCCGCCACCGGTGCGTGGTTACCCGGTGACGAACCCGGTCATCGACAGTTCTTCACCTTCGCCACCGATCGCCGATTTGCTCTCGACTCGGGCGCCGCACTGAGCAATGTCGTCGTCGCCTACGAAACGTGGGGGCGACTCGATGCCGACGCCTCGAACGCCGTGCTGCTCTGTCACGCGTGGACCGGCGACAGCCATGCCGCCGGTCCGGCCGGTCGCGGTCATGCCACGCCCGGTTGGTGGGACGACACCGTTGGCCCCGGCAAGCCGATCGACACCGACAAGTACTTCGTCGTCTGCGCCAATGTGCTCGGTGGCTGCCAGGGTTCGACCGGTCCTGCCTCGCCGCACCCCGACGACGGGGTGCCGTACGGTTCCCGCTTTCCCGTCGTCACCATCCGGGACATGGTGCGCGCCCAGGCCCGCCTGATGGAGCACCTCGGAATCAGCCGTTGGTTGGCGGTGATCGGAGGTTCGATGGGCGGGATGCAAGCGCTCGAATGGGCCGTGATGTACCCGCGACGGGTCCGCTCGCTCGTCGCGATCGCCACGTGCATGCAGGCCACAGCGCAGCAGATCGCCTGGGGCGCGATCGGTCGTCGGGCGATCGGCCTCGACCCCAAGTGGCGCGGCGGCGACTACTACGACGCCGCGCCCGGCGACGGCCCGACCGAGGGCCTGGCCATCGCCCGCATGGTCGCCCAGGTCACCTTCCGCAGCGACAACGTCTTCACCGACCGATTCGGTCGCGAACTCGCGGATCGCGCCACCGTGGGTGACACGTTCGGCATGTGGCAGCGATTCGAAGTCGAGCGCTACCTCGAATACCACGGCAACAAGCTCGCCGTGCGGTTCGATGCCAACAGCTATCTCAGCAGCGGCAAGGCGATGGACCTCCACGACGTCGCGCGGGGTCGCGGCAGCCTCCAGCATGCGATGGCGCGCGTCGCTGCACCGACGCTCGTCGTCGGAATCTGGAGCGACATGCTCTACCCGGCCTACCAGCAGCGCCAGATTGCCGACATCCTGGCCGCCCGCGGCGTGCCGACCGAGTACGTCGAGATCGACTCGCCCCATGGTCACGACGCGTTCCTGATCAACAGCGACCAATTGGCCAACCCGATCGACCAGATGTTGGCGAATGCCTCGAAATCGATCCTCTGACCGATCCGTCTTCGCTGCGCCGTCGACCTGATGCCAGCCTGATGCCAGCCTGATGCCAGAGGGCCTCGAAGCAGAGATCTGGAGGCGGGCCGCTCTCGCCCTCATCGGACGGGAGATCACCGACGTCTGGGTCGATGAACGCACCGCGCATCCCGGGCTCGTCGAGGTGCTGCCAGGTGCCACGATCAGGGCGGTCGCGCGACGCGGGAAGGTCCTCCAGATCGAAGTGGATGACCACGTGCTCGGTCTGCACTTCGGGATGACCGGGCGCCTTGTGGTCGACGGTGTCGCACCGATCGCCGCCCTCGAATATGCATCGAAACTCGACCGCCCCGACTGGGACCGGCTGCGGCTGCACACCGACCCGCCCGGGAACGTTCGTCACGATTCGACGAGCGCGCCGCCGGCCGTGCGCGTGAACGACCCGCGGCGACTCGGGCACCTCTCACTCGACGACGATCTTGCCCACCTCGGCCTCGACATGTTCGAGGTGACGCCGCGTCGGCTCGCCGACATCCTGCGCGGCCGGCACGCCGCGATCAAGACGCTGCTCCTCGACCAGTCCGTGATCGCCGGGCTCGGCAATCTGTGTGCCGACGAAGTGCTGTGGTGGGCGGGAATCGCCCCGGACCGGGCCGCCGACACGCTCGACCCCGCAGCGCTGCGCAGCCTGGCCGCCATGGTCCGGCGGCGGCTGCCCATCATGTTGCGCCGTGGTGGCTCGACCACCGGGGTGCTCGACCCGGCGTTGCGCGCGGCGTGTGGGCCGTGCCCGCGCGACGGTACGCCGCTGCGACGCGTCACCATCGGTGGGCGCACAGCGGTGTATTGCCCGCGCCACCAGCACTGACCGAGCGCATTCCTCGTGCCGAGGTGGCACACTCTGCGCTGGTGTACGTGGAGGTGTTGAGCGAGTCGGCCGCCCGAGTCGCGGCGGTGGAGGACATCTCGTCGACGCGCGCCATCTACGCCATCATCGGTGCCCTCGGTTTGATCGGCGTCGCCCTCGGCATCTTGGCGGTGTGGTTGATCAGGCAGACCCGTCCCGAACCCGAATTGCTCGCTCCGCTCGAACGAATGAACGATCGATCGTGGCGTCAGCTCGAACCCGCCCAGATGCGACGTGACCTCGATGCTCTGCGACCACCGGGCGCCCGACCCGTCGCGCGAAAAGAGCGTTCCCGACATCGATGCCGAGTTCGCCCAGAGCCGGCCCGCGCTGGCCACGTTCGATGATCTTCAAGCCCAACTCGCAGCCGACATTCGCCGTTCGGCCGCCAGCGAACCCGCCGACCCGCGTCCCAGCGAAGCCGTCGACGAGCAGGCCGACCCGCAGCCGAATTCGGCGACGACCACCGACTGACCGGGCCGTTGGCCGTCGCTTCGGGACGCTACGATCACGCTGTGGCCACCCTCGACCTCGATGCGATGCTCCAACGATTCCGTGATCGTGCCAAAGCTGTCAAGCAGCGTTCGCTCCCGCCTGTCGGTGGCGACGAGCGGGCGATGTTCATCGCCCAGCAGCAAGCCGATTTCCAGGACTTCGCCATCATCGCCGACGCCCAGGCCGAACTCGTCGACGGAATCTTGACCTTGACGATCGACCTGCGCCCGCCGGATCAGCGCACCTGACGGTTCGAAAGTTGCGTGTCCGGTCCGTCGATCGGAGTGCTAGATTCTGGATTCCACATGCGGATGTGGCTCAGTTGGTAGAGCGCAACCTTGCCAAGGTTGAGGTCGCCGGTTCGATCCCGGTCATCCGCTCCAGAAGCCCCCGGTCCACGCCGGGGGCTTCTTTGCTTTTCACCGTCCCTGCCCGATCGAGGCCCAGCAGAACCGCCCGCCGACGGGAGTTGTCGCATAGGCTCGAAAGTCCGCCAGAAAGGACCTGCCTTCATGACCTCGAACTCCGTGCTCAAGCACCGCAACGTGGGTGTGCTCTCGATCCAAGCCGTCGAAGCCCCCGAGATCGTCACGTCGGCATGGATCGACGAACAACTCGCCGCGACGTACGAGCGCACCGGAATGAAGGCGGGTACCCTCTCGGACCTGGCGGGCATCGAGTCACGTCGCTGGTGGCCCGCTGACGTCACGTTCGACAAGGCCGCCGCTTTGGCCGGACGCAAGGTGCTCACCGACACCGGCATCGATCCGAGTCGGATCGGCATGCTCATCTCCACGTCGGTGTGCAAGCACCATCTGGAGCCCTCCATTGCGTGTTCGGTACACCACCAACTCGGCCTTGCCCCGAGTTGTCTGAACTTCGACGTCGGCAACGCCTGCCTGGCTTTCGTCAACGGCATGCAGATCGCAGCTGCCGCGATCGATTCGGGCGCCATCGACTACGCCCTCGTCGTCGACGGCGAAGGCAGCCGATTCACCCAGGAACAAACGATCAAGCGGCTCCAGCAGCCCACGACCGAAGCGTCGGACATCTTTGCCGAGTTCGCGTCGCTCACCCTCGGGTCGGGTTCGGCCGCCGCGTTGCTCTGCCGCATGGATCAGCATCCCGACGCCCACCGCCTCGTCGGCGGAGTCGCCCGCGCCGGAACCGAACACCACACGCTGTGCGTGGGCGACCTCGAGGCGATGTACACCGACACGCACGCGTTGTTGATTGCCGGGCTCGACCTCGCCGAAGCGGCGTGGAAGAACTCCGGGGAGCACTTCGACTGGGAAGCCGGGATGGACTGGTACATCGTCCACCAGGTCAGTTCGGTCCACACCCGCCTGCTCTGCGAACGGCTCGGCATCGATCATCGTCGTGCCCCCCAAACGTTCCCGACGAACGGCAACGTCGGCCCGGCCGCCATCCCGATGACCCTCGCCAGCGTGTCCGACAAGATCGCTCCAGGCGAGCGGGTCCTCTTGATGGGCATCGGCTCGGGCCTGAACACCAGCTACACCGAAATCATCTGGTGAGTCCGCGGCGGGTCTGGCCGCCGCAGGTCGGCTCGGCTGCCGGTCGTGGGTTCCGGACCCGCCGAGCCCGACCGACCTGCGTGCCTGGAACCTCGATCCGGCGTGGTCCGCCACGTTCGACGTCCCGAGCCACGACGGCTCGACGTATCGCTGGCACGTGCTCGACACCGGTCCGGCGATTGCTGCGGCAGGCAACGAGCCGGTGGCAACCGTGGTCTGCGTCCACGGCAACCCGACCTGGGCCTATTCGTGGGCCACGTTCCTGCGCAGGTTTGGTGATCGCTACCGTGTCATCGCGGTCGATCAACTCGGCATGGGGTACAGCGAGCGGACGTCCATGCGGCGCTACGCCACCCGCGTCGGCGACCTCGGCGATGTCATTGCGGCGCTCGACGTCGACCCAGATCTCCCCCTGACGCTCGCCGCCCACGACTGGGGTGGGGCAGTGGCGATGGGTTGGGCAGTCGACCACGCCGAACGGGTGGCGGCGATGGTGCTCTGCAACACCGGCATCGCCGTCCCGACAGGCCGAACGTCGCCGGCGATCATCCGTCTCGCCGCCGCTCCGGCACTGCGTGACCTCGTGTGTCGACGAACCGCGCTGTTCGTCGACGGGACCACCCGCTTGTCGCGCTCGAAGATCACGGCCCGAGATCGTGCGGCGTTCACGGCACCGTACGCAACGGCAGCCCACCGTGCCGCGGTTGCCGACTTCGTCGGCGACATCCCGCTGCGTCCGGGCGGCGGACATCCGTCGGAAGCTGCGCTCGCCGACGTGGCCGATCGACTCGGCAACATCTCGGCACCGGTGCTGTTGGCGTGGGGCGCGACCGACCCGGTCTTCAACGACGATTTCGCTGCCGACCTCGCCCACCGCCTGCCGGACACGCAACTCCACCGCTTTGCGCACGCGAACCATCTCGTGATGGCCGAAGCAGATGTGGCCGGAACCGTCGCGGCGTGGCTCGCCGACGTCCTCGATGCCAGGCCGATCCGCGCCGCAGCCCTCCCCGCTGCCGATCGTCGCCCGCTCTGGGCGGCGCTCCACCATCGCCGGGCCGACGGCGGCGAAGCCTTCGTCGACAACGCGACCGGAGCATCGATCACCTGGGCCGAACTGGCCGAGCGGGTCGATTGCGTGGCCAGTGACCTGACGACTCGCGGGCTGCAACCCGGTGATCGGGTTGCCATGCTGACCCCGCCGGGTGTCGAACTCGTCGCGGCGCTGTACGGCGTCTGGCGGGCGGGCGGTGTCGCCGTGGTCGCCGATCGCGGGCTCGGCCTGCGCGGGCTCGGTCGAGCGGTGCGCAATGCCCGCCCGGCGTGGGTCATCGGCCCCGCACGGGCATTGGTCGCCAGCCGCACGCTGCGTTGGGCGCCGCGTGCGGTGCACCTCGCGATCGACGACCTGATGGCCGCCGACGCGGGCGAACTTCCGCCGGAGCCGGCGTCGTCCGACCCTGCCGCCATCCTCTTCACGTCCGGCGCAACAGGGCCGGCCAAGGGCGTGCGCTACTGCCACCACCAACTCGAAGCCCAGCGGGACGCACTCGCCACGACCTACGCGATCGTCGCCGACGATCGTTTGCTCGCGGCATTTGCTCCCTTCGCGCTCTACGGTCCAGCGCTCGGCATCGCCACGGTGCTGCCGGATTGCGATGTCACCACTCCCGCCAAGCTCTCGGCGTCCGCCTTCACGGCTGCCTGCGCCCGACTCGATGCCACGATCGCCTTTGCCTCCCCAGCGGCCCTCGCGAACATCGTTGCGACCGCTGACGCCAGCGGTTCGCGGGGCGGTGCGTCGATCGGTTCAGCCGCGCTGCGTCGGCTGCGGCTCGTCATGTCTGCCGGGGCGCCGGTCCCCGCCGAAATCCTCACCGCGATCGGCTTGCTGGCCCCGAACGCACAGCTGCGTACGCCCTACGGCATGACCGAGGTGCTTCCCGTCGCCGACATCGACCTTCCGGCGATCGCGGCGGCGAGCCTCGACGAGCCGGCCGGCGGCGTGTGCGTCGGGCAGCCGGTGATCGACGCTCTGGTCACGATCTTGCCGCTCGGCTTCGACGCCGCGCATCCTCCCGCGGCCGTCGGGCCCGGTGAGACCGGCGAGATCGTCGTCGAGCGCGCCGTGGGTGTCTGATGGATACCTGAACCTGTGGGCAGTCGAGCATGCCGCCCGACCCCAGCTGGGTGACGGTCGGTGCTGGCATCGCTCCGGCGATGTCGGCCATCTCGACGCGGGTGGCCGCCTCTGGGTCGAAGGGCGAGCCGTCCACAACATCGACACGGGCCGCGGGATCGTCACGACGGTGCCGATCGAACGTGTCGTCGAACGGGCGCTCGAACTCGCCCGAGTGGCCGCCGTCGGTGTCGGCCCGGTGGGATGCCAGCAACTCGTCGTGGTGATCGAAGATCGAACGGGGTCGGATGGTCTGGCGTCACCCGATCTCTCGGCGCGGGTCCGATCCGTGGTCAGTCAACAGTTCGCCGACCAGCCAGTCGCCGCAGTGCTGACGCTGCGATCAATGCCCGTCGACATCCGCCACAACGCGAAGATCGACCGGAGCGCCGTGGCGGCGTGGGCCGACGACGTGGTCGCCGGTCGGCGGGCCACCGCTCCAGGGGGCCGCCGCCGGCTTGGCCCTGCTGGTCGCCGCACTGGTCAGCACTGATGCGGGTGCTCGTCACGGGTGCCTCCAGCCTGATCGGCTCCGGCCTCGCCCGCTCGTTGGCGCAACGGGGCGACCAGGTGGTCTGTTTCCAGCGCCGTACACCTCCGGCACTCGTCGGTGTCGATGGCGTCGAGCAGCATCTGGGTGACATTCGGGACGCAACTGCGCTCCTCGCCGCGTCCGCCGGATGCGACGCGATCATCCACCTCGCCGCACGCGTCGGCGTGGTCGGTCGCGAGGACGAGTTCTTCGGTGTCAACGTCGAGGGAACACGCCATGCGCTCGCCGCCGCGCGGCACCACGGCATCGAGCGCTTCGTTCAGGTTTCGTCGCCGTCGGTTGCCCACGGAGGAGCGGCGATCGTCGGAGCGGGAGCGACCGCTCCCAGTACCGGACGAACGCGCGCGTGGTATGCCGAGTCGAAGGCGGTCGCCGAAATCGAGGCACTCGGCGCAGCCTCTGCGGCGCTCGGGGTCGTTGCGATCCGGCCGCACCTCGTGTGGGGCCCGGGCGACACCCAACTGGTGGGCCGCATCGTCGATCGGGCACGCCACGGTCGGTTGGCGCTGGTCGGCGGCGGTCGCGCCCTGGTCGACACGACCTACATCGACAATGCGGTCGATGCCCTCGTCGCAGCCGTCGACCGCATCACGCCGGGCGCGGCATGTTCGGGCCGGGCCTACGTGATCGCCAATGGCGAACCACGGCCCATCCGCGATCTGGTCGAAGGAATCTGCGCCGCAGCGGGTGTCGAGTTCGCTCCGCGCGACGTGCCGCTCGTCGCGGCCCGCATGATCGGGACGATCCTCGAACGAGCGTGGCCTCGCCTCCCAACACGATGGCGTGGCCACGACGACGAGCCGCCGCTCACCCGGTTCGTGGCAGAACAACTCGGCACCGCCCACTGGTTCGACCCGCGTCCCGCGGCGCTCGACCTCGGGTGGCATCCTCGGGTGAGTCTCGACGACGGGTTGGAACAATTACGCGACTGGTTCGCGTCCACCGACCGCTAAGGCAAGACAGTCCAACTCGGCTGTTGGCCCGCTATGGTGCTCAACGCTGGCGACGTGGCCGAGTGGTTTAGGCAACGGACTGCAAATCCGTGCACATGGGTTCGATTCCCATCGTCGCCTCCAGCGGTCGAGCCCTGTTGCGTCAGCGACGGGGCTCGACGTCGTTTTCCGTCAGCCGAAGGCCGCGTGGGCAGCCGGCACGACCCGTTCGAGATACGCCTCGAGCGCATCGTCGTCGACCGGCAGGCGCAGCGCGATGTTCACGAGGTCGGCACCGGCATCGCGATACTTGGCGATTTGTTCGAGTGCATCATCTGCGGTTCCGGTGAGTGCCCCCTGAGTCAGCCGTGCGGCCATCTCGGGCCCCCACTCGTCGGCGATGCGTTGGAGTTCACGATCTGCTGCCATGCGATCGGCGCCCATGTGGAATGCCAAGTTGATCGAGCGCTCCAGCGTGCCCGGATCGCGTCCGATCGCCACGCACGCCGCATCGAGCTGGCGATTGAGCCGTCCGAATTCTTCGGCTCCGACGTACGGCACGTTCCACCCTGCGCAATACGCCGCAGCGATGGCCGGGGTTCGCTTCGGCCCGTTTCCGCCCGTCCACAGTGGCATGGCGCCGACGAATGGCCCGGGCACACAGGTGACTTCGTCCACGTGGAAGTGGGTGCCGGCATGGGTGGTCGTCGCTCCTGACAACATGCCCGTGACGATGTCGAGCCCGTCGGTCAGCATGTCGAATCGGGTGCCGAGTGATGGGAAGTCGAACCCGTGCGCACGGAACTCTGGTTCGTGCCAGCCCGCCCCGAACCCGGGCTCGAAGCGACCTCCGGAGATGTGATCGATCGCGACGCACGCTTTGGCCAGCAAGGCCGGATTGCGGAACGGGACGCAGAACATCAAGCACCCGAGACGTGCCTCGGTGGTGACCGACGCCAGCGCGCCGAGGGTGGCCACCGCCTCGAAGTGGGGCGTGGTCCCGCCGTTCGGTGGTGCCTCGTACAGGTGGTCCCACACCGAGATCCAGTCGACGACACCGTCGAATCGCTGCCAGCGCTCGACCAAATCGGCCATCGTGGTGTTCTGCTGGCCGAGGTGGATGCCGAGCTGCAATCCCGGACGCCCGCGTCGTTGGTGGCGTGGTACTGGGACGGAGTCGGCCATGCGGCCCAGTTGAGCAGGTCGGACGGTCAGCCGGCGAGGTCGGCGAGGGAGGCTCCAGCCTCGTTGGATCCGAGGACCACGAGGATGTCGCCGTCGAGCGACCCCGATTCGGTCGGCACATCGTCGGGGAGCGCCAACACGGTGAGCCCGCCGAGCGTGACGGCGAGCACATCCGCGTCGGGCTTGGCCGCTTCAGAGGCGTAGTAGACGACTGATTCAGATGCCTGGGCGGTGCTGTTGGTCGGCGTCCCCATGGTGAATCCGGCCGCAGCAAGGAGCTCGCTCATGCGACCTGCCGAGCCGCCGACGCCACTTGCGTTCGCCACGACGATGGTCGACCCGCCGTTCTCGACCGTCTCGCCAGCCGTCTCGCCAGCAGCGTCGGCGTCGACCGTTGACGACCCGCTGAGCTCGGCAATGGACTTGTCGGCCTGGAGGTTGCCGAGCAGCAACAGGACGTCGCCCGTGAACTCGCCGTCGATCGGCGCCGTCTCGGGCAGGAGCTCGACGGTGACTCCACCCAACTTCGTGGCGAGTGCAGCGGCGACGGCCGCAGCGGCCGGGTCGTCGACGTGGTACACGATCGATGCCTCGACCTTGTCGGTGCCGTCGACGGGTGGCCCGGTTTCGAAACCTTCGAGGGCGAGTGCGTCGGTCATCCGTCCGGCCGAACCACCGATGATGTTGCCATTCGCAACGATCACCGTTGCGCCGGTGACCACGAGCGGAGCCGACGTGGTCGGCGCCGGCGCCGCGGTGGTGGCGGGGGCAAGGGTGGCAACCGTCGCTGTCGGCGCGTCAGTGGTGCTCGAAGCGGTCGATTCGCCGTCGGTGCCGCCGCTGCAGGCGGCCAGCATGACCAGTGCTCCGGCGAGAAGGGCAGGACTGATTCGTGACATCACCCGTGCAGTCTCTCAAATTTCTGGGCATGCGGTGTGCACGGAGTCACACCGCGTCCGCAAGGTGCGTTGCGAGGGCATCGAGGACGATCCATTGGCCCTTGACCACCTTGGTCCTCGCCTCGTCGAGGGTGAACCACCCAGCCCGATCGATCTCGGGAAACTGTTCGAGGCGGCCACTTTTCGGCGGCCATTCGATTTCGAACAAGTTGCTGGAACACGCTGCGGCGTCAAGGTCGCCGGCGACCGCCCAGACGTGAATCTCTTTGCGGCTGTGTTGGCGGAACACGCCGAGGTCGTGCTCGGGCCCGGCGGGGACCGGCTGGCCCATCTCCTCCGCGAACTCACGTTGCGCCGTGGACCATTCGTCGGTGTCACCGGTGTCGACCAGCCCCTTGGGAATGGTCCACGCATGGTCGTCCTGCCGGGCCCAGTAGGGGCCGCCGAGGTGGCCGAGGAGCACTTCGACCCGATCGCGCGCGACGCGATACACCACGACTCCGGCGCTGCGATCCACCACGCGGACGCTACCCCGCCGATGCTTGCCGGTCGGGCCGGGGTCGTTGCTGGAAGTGCAGACGGACGCCGAATTCTCGACGTCGTCGGACCAGTGGATGCGGATCAGTGAAGGCGGGTCGGCCGGTCGGGACGATCGCCGAGCACGTCGTCGAATGCTTCCCATTGCGAGAGGCTCTCGAGGGCGCCGATCGTCGACCGCATGGCTTCGGCGGGCACCGGATGGGAGATCAGGAATCCCTGGGCCTTGCTGCATCCGAGCTTGCGCAGCATCTTCAGCTGTTCGACCGTTTCGACGCCTTCGGCGACGATGTCGAGCCCCATCGATGATCCCATGGCGATGATCGTGCGGACCAGTGATCGATCGTTGGAATTGTCGGCGACACCCTTGACGAAGGCCCGATCGATCTTGATGCGCTGGATCGGGAACTGTTGGAGCAGCGAGAGTGATGAGTAGCCGGTGCCGAAGTCGTCGAGTGCGATCTGAACGCCCGTGGCGCGGATGCGCCGGAGCGTGCGCTTGGCGAGTTCGGGGTTCTCGATCATCATCGATTCGGTCACTTCGAGCCACAACAGGTGGGCGGGGAGATCGGCGCGGGCGAGCGCCTCCTCGACAACGTCGCAGAACGAGGGATCAGCGAGCTGGCGCGCCGACACGTTGACCGACACCGTCGTCGTCGGGCTGACGACGTCGTCGTCGATCCAGGTCCGGAGTTGGGTCAATGCTTCGAGCAGCGCCCATGCACCGATGGTCGTGATGATCCCCGATTCCTCCGCCACCGGAATGAATTCCGCTGGTGACAGCAACGTCCCGTCGCTGCGTTGCCACCGCATCAGCGCCTCGAACCCGGTCACGCGCCCGGTGCCCGAGTCGACGATCGGCTGATGATAGAGACGGAGTTCGCGTGCGTCGAGCGCGCTGTGCAGCGCCGTTTCGATCGACATGCGGTGCTTCAGCCGCTGGTGCATCGACTCGTGGTAGAGCGCCAGACAGTTGCGTCCGGCATCCTTGGCTCGATACATCGCGATGTCGCCGAAACGCATCAGGTCGGCGGCGTCGACATCGCGTCCAGTCGGCATCGTCGCGACACCGACACTTGCCGTCAGGAACAGCACGCCGGCATCGAGCAGCACCGGTGCCTTGAAGACGTGCTGGAACAACTCGGCGTGCGCAAGGGCCTCGCCCGTTCCCAGGGTGGTGGGGTCGATGACGAGGAACTCATCGCCGGCCGGACGCCCCAGCACTGCTCCAAGTTGTTGCGCAACACCCTGCAGACGCTGAGCGATCACCTTGATCGCTTCGTCGCCCGCGTCGTGGCCGAGTGAATCGTTGGTGTTCTTGAAGCGGTCGATGTCGATCAGATACACCGACGGTCGCGCGGGCGACGACCACGAGGAGTCGATGACGTCCTGCGCAGATTCGAGCAGCGCAACACGATTGGGCAGCTGGGTTAGAGCGTCGGTGCGAGCGCTGGCAATCAGGTGCTCCTGGGCCTGGAGATGGGACCGAGTGGCCGCTGCCAGCCGGAGCGAGACCAGGGTGAGGACAGCCACCGCCGACACCGCACGTACCGCGCGATCGGTCCACGAGCTTGCCGGCACGATCGCCATCACGAAGATCGGCACCGTCAAGGACATTCCGGTCAGCGCCAGACGACCGGGGAGCTGAATGCGGCGATAGTCGCTCTGCGACGACACGAGGTCCGCTGCAGTGGGATGAACGAGGGCTGCACCGGAGAGCGCAAACGCAGGCAGGTAGAACGCGTTGGCCAGTGTTTGCGCTCCACCCCCGGCGTGTCCGACCTCGTACAGGGCAAAGATGGCGTCGCCTGTGAGATTCATGATCGCGCCGGCGACGAGCAGCAGCGGCGCAGGGCGACGACGCGAACTCGAAAACGCGAGTGCGGCCGCGAGTGCCAACAGTGGTGCGGCCATCGGCAGGTACAGCGCGTTGGGGATCAGGCCGAGCGGGAGTGGGTCGCCGAGCTCGATGTACGGCAGCACGAGGCCGATCCAGGCCACCAGCCAGGCGCCGAGACCGATGATGACGGCGTCGACGAGATCTCCCGACGAGAATCGGCCGCGCCGTCGTCTGACCATGAAGGCAAACGCTCCGATGAGCAACGAACTCGCGATGAGATCGAGTGGAGTCGTGACGAGCGGTGCAGTTCCGGACGTGAGGACCTCGCCGGCGACGACGGAGGTGGCGTACAGCAGGCCGATCGCCGTCAGCGTCGCAATGAATGGTGTCGGGAGTCGGTGAATGCGCCAGGCAACCCAGATCGCCGGCAACATGGCGACAATGATCCCGACGGTCAGAATCGTCCGCAGCGCGGTCCCGCCGACGAGGTACAGCGGGACCGACAGCAGGCCGACGGCGATGAAGGCGTGCGAGATCCACACATTCGGCTGCTTCACGTCTCCTCCATCTCTCTGTGCCTGTCTCTGTCCTGCCCATGTTCCTGTCCGTGCCCTGTCCGGTCGTGATGACCCGGCCATGCCGATCATCAGGTTCATGTATCGGTCAAGATGGTGAGAATCCGTAGGAGTTCTTCGCCATTCCTGGTTTGCTCACCCAGGGTCATCGAAGAACGCCAACAGTGTTGGTCTGTGTGGTCATCGAAGTGTTGTCGTCGAAGTGTTGAAGGGAAAGCCGTTGTACATCACGCAGCATTCGAACGTGACGGACCCGATCGTGCTGGACGATCTCTGGAATCTGTACAGCGCGGCGTACCGCCGGATCGCTGCAGCGGACATCTCGCGCGAGATCCTCTTTCGGTCGGAGTTCGACGCGGTGATGGCCGATCCGACCTACAAGACCGTGGTCGTGCGCGACGACGGCGCGGCAGTGGCGATGATCACGATTGCCACCGACATCGGCTCGAATCACTACCTCAGCCACTCGTACTTCGAGCATCGGGATCCCGACCGGCTCGCTCAGGGCCTCGTGCACTACGTGATGTGGGTGGTGACCCATCCCGAGCACCAGGGACGTCGGGCCACGTTCGAGTTGGCTCGCGGTTCGCTGACGCCCGAGTCGCATCTCGGCGCGCTGCTCGTCTTCGATCTGCCCCAGTCGAATCAGCCCAATCAGCACGGTGGAGGCGCCGAACTGTTCCATCGACTGGCCCAGATGGTCGGGCCCGTAACTCTGCAGACACACGGCGGTTCGCGCTACTACGCTTTGGACTTCGCTCCCGTCGACGCGGGCGCTGCCACCGAGACATCGGATGGGGCGCCGGTCGACGTCGAGCACGCCTCCGTATGACCAACGCATCGACGTCAGACACCACCAGTTCAGCGCCATCGGGCGATTCCACCACGATCGTGGTGGTGCCCGGCGAGCACGTGATGACTGCGCTCGTCGGTCCCCGCGATCAGGTTCTGCGTCGTGTTGAACAACAGTTTCCGTCTGTTCGTATTCGTGTTCGCGGCAACGAAGTTCGGGTGGCCGGGGCAGACACTGACCAAGTCACGTCGGTGGCGCGGTTGTTCGAAGAACTGGTGACGCTCATCCAGAATGGGCAACCGCTCGACGACAACACCCTCGATCGCGTCTTCACCATGGTGCTCGCGAACGAACGGCCGAGCGAGATCCTCACCCATCAGGTCTTGCGCGGGGCGAAGGGGCGGCAGGTCACACCGAAGACCGCTGGTCAGAAGCGTTATGTCGATGCCATCGCGAACAACGTCATCACCTTCGGTATCGGGCCGGCCGGCACGGGCAAGTCGTGGTTGGCGGTGGCGATGGCCGTGCGGGCGTTGCAGGCCAAACAGGTCGAGCGGATCATCCTCACTCGTCCCGCGGTCGAGGCGGGTGAACGACTCGGCTTCCTCCCGGGCGATCTGATGGCCAAGATCGATCCGTATCTCCGGCCGCTCTATGACGCGCTCTACGACATGATCGACGTGGAAGGCGTGCAGCGTCTCCTCGAGAAACAAGTCGTCGAAGTCGCTCCGCTCGCGTTCATGCGGGGCCGAACCTTGAACAACAGTTTCATCATTCTTGACGAGGCGCAGAACACGACGCCCGAACAGATGAAGATGTTCTTGACCCGCATCGGCTTCGGTTCCCGCGTGGTCGTCACCGGTGACACGACCCAGGTCGACGTCCCCAACGGCAAGAGTGGCCTGGCGTCACTCGAGCACACGCTGGCAGGAATCGAGAGTCTCGCCTTCGTCAAGCTCGGTGGCGCCGACGTGGTCCGCCACAAGATCGTCGCCGACATCGTCGCGGCCTACGAGCGACTCGACCTCGAACGTGAGCAGCAGCGTGGCGCCACGTCGGATCACTGAGCCGACCGTCGTCGTCGACGACGCCCGCACCGAACCGGATGCGCCGGCGTGTCCGGTCGACGTCGAACGCTGGCGGCGTCTTGCCGTCGACGCATTGCGCTCCGAAGGTGCGACGGGCGAGCTGACGCTGACGTTCATCGACCGCGCCGAGATGGCCGAGTTGAACGAACAGCACATGGGCACCCTGGGTCCGACCGACGTGCTGTCGTTTCCCCTCGACGACGACGACGACGACGATGACGATGACGATGACGATGACGACGATGACGACGATGACGATCACGTCGGGCGCCCGCCGAGGCTGCTCGGCGACATCGTCATTGCACCGGCCGTCGCCGGTGAACAGTTCGCCGATCACGCCGGGACCTACGACGACGAACTCGCGCTGTTGGTGGTGCACGGGGTGCTCCACATTCTCGGTCACGATCACGCCGAACCGGATGAGCGACTGCTGATGCGTGGTCGCGAGCGAGCACTCCTCATGGCTCATCACTGGCGCGGGCCGGCCCCGGCGGCGTTCCGCCACGATCACGATGCCGCCGACGATGCCGGTCACGGTGCGGATCACAGCGACGCCTCGTTCGCCGACTAACTTCGCCGATCATGGAGATCTCACTCGACGGCAAGGTCGCACTCGTCACCGGCGCATCCCGGGGAATCGGCAAGGCGATCGCGGCGTCGATGGCTGCAGCCGGGGCGAAGGTGATGCTCAACAGCCGCAAACACGATGCACTCGTTGCCGCCGCAGCCGAAATGGTCGGAGACGTCGACGTGTGTGCCGCCAACGCGGGCGACGATGACGCAGGCCAACGAGTGGTGCAGGCCACCATCGAGCGATTCGGCGGCCTCGACATTCTCGTCAACAACGCCGCGACCAACCCGTACTACGGCCCGACGATGGGCGTCGACAAGGCGCGGTACGACAAGACGTTCCAGGTCAATCTCGACGCGCCGCTCTTTTGGACACAGGCGGCGTACGAGCATGCCCTGAAGGACAAACCGGGTGTCGTCATCAACATCGCGTCCGTGGGTGGGCTGCGGGCCGAGGGTGGCCTCGGCGTGTACAACCTGACCAAGGCCGCGATCATCCACCTCACCCGGCAGCTCGCCGGCGAGATCGGGCCGAGCCGGGTCGTCGGCATCGCGCCGGGGCTGGTGCAGACCGACTTCGCGGCCTACCTCGTCGACAACTTCGGTGAAAGTCTGGCGGCCCGTCTTCCGCTCCGGCGATTGGGTGACCCGCAGGACATCGCCAACCTGGCGGTCTTTCTTGCCAGTGACTTGGCGAGTTGGATCACGGGCGAGACCTACGTGATCGACGGTGGCGCGGGCGTGGCGGGCGCAGGCGTCTGACCTCGGCGCAACTTGCCGAGTGACGTGCGGGGCAACTGCTCGACCAGCAGGAGGCGTTTCGGAGCCATGAAGGCAGGGTGCGTTCGTTTGACGTGACGGCGCAATTCGGCAAGATCGAGTTCGTTGTCGGCGCTGCCGGGCACCAGGACGACGACTGCCTCGACGACCGCGCCCCACTCGTCATCGTCGACGCCGCGGACGAGGACATCGTGGACCAGCGGGTGCGTTGCCAGCACCGCTTCGACGACTTCGGGCCAGATGTTCTCTCCGCCACTGATGATCAGGTCGCCGGCGCGACCATCGACGACCAGGCGTCCGTCGGTGGCCCAATGGCCGATGTCGCCCGTCGGTAGCCAGCCGCTGGCGTCGAAGGGGACGCTGCCGTCTCGATAGCAGCGCAGCAGCATCGGTCCTCGCGCCAACAGCGAGCCGCTGCGGTCGACACGAACGTCGACGCCCTCGAGCGGGATCCCGTCGTAGACGATGCCCGATCCGGTTTCGGTCATGCCGTAGGTCGTCACCGCGTTGGGGGGAAGGTCAGTGGGTGGGCGCGCACCCCCGACGACGATGGTTCGGAAGCGAGACGGATCGATGCGCGTCAAGGCGGTCGCAACCAGTGAGACCAGGTTCGCACCAGACTGCTCGACCTCGACGGCGTCGAAGCCCGGCAACACGGTGAGCGCCGTGCCGACATGGATCGCCCGGGTGACGACGGACAAGCCGCCGACATGGGACAGGGGAAGGCACGCCAGCCAGTGGTCGCGAACGGTCACGCCCAGTCGAGCACTGGTGGCCTCCGCCGACGCGGCAATCGCGTCGTGGGTGAGAACGACGCCCTTCGGCGTGCCGGTCGAACCGCTGGTCGCCACCACCAAGGCGTCACCGGTCTCGACCGGTTGGCCGACGCGCATGGCGGCGCACAGTTCGTGCTTGGCGCGGTCGGGAAGTCGTTGATCGACGGGAAAGGCAGCGTCACCGGCGGCCCAGATGCGCTGCAACTCCTCGACGAACGCCGGCCCGCCGGGCAGGTCGACGGCGATGAGGTGGGAGGGCATCGACCCGATCAGCCCGTGACCGGGTCGATCGGGGTGAAGGTGCCGACCATCGATTCGATCTCAGCGGCCACGGTGAGGCACCGCAGGTCGGTGAACCTGTCGCCCATCACCTGGACTCCGACCGGGAGACCGTCGACGATGCCGGCGGGGGTGATCGCCGCCGGCGTGCCGAGCAGGTTGGCGACGACGACGGGGCGAATCGTGTCGCGAATCAGGTCGAGGTTGGCCGGGTCGAGATCGGCGCCGTGGGCGAATGCCGGCTGGGCCCAGGTCGGGCCGATCAGAATCGGGTACTCCGCGAAGAACATCGACCAGGACCGCATGGCTGCGAATCGTTCGGCATGCAGCGTCAGCATCAGCGGGAAGTCCGTCGCAGGAAGGCCGGAATCGAAGTTCTTCAGGACCACGCGACCCGCCTCGCCCATCACCATCGAGAGCAGGTCGATTTGGGCTCGGACGTCGGCGATGAGGAGCCGACCCCACAGGTCGATCACGAGTTCGTAGTCGGGCGGCGTGGTCTCGACCACCTCGTGACCGGCGTCGGAGAGCAGGTCGCCAATCGAGCGGATCGCCGCGGCAATCCCCGGATCGGTCGACCCGCCAGGAGGCTGCGGGAGGAGTGCGATGCGCAACCGTTCCCCCGGTGCAGCATCGGTCAGGTTGACCGGAAGCGATCGCGGGTCGCGGATGTCGGGGCCGGCGAGCACTTCGAGCCCGGCCCGAACGTCGGCGACCGTGCGCGCCATCGGTCCTTCGACGACCATCAGCTGGGCGGAGACGAGCATGTCTTCCGGGGGAACGACGGTCGCCATCGGAATCACGCCGGTCGTCGGCTTGAGCGATGCGATGCCGCAGCAGTGGGCCGGATTGCGCAATGACCCGCCGATGTCGTTGCCCAAGCCGATCGGGCTCATGCCCGACGCGATGGCCGCAGCCTCGCCACCACTCGATCCGCCCGCGGTGACATTGCGGGTTCCACGGGTTTCGGGTCAGCCCGTGGAGTTGGGAGTCGGTGTGCACGCGCAGCCCGAAGTCGGGCAGGTTGGTGCGAACGAACGGAATTGCACCCGCCGCCCGCATGCGGGCAGTCGTGGGCGCATCGATGCTTGCGATCGCGTCGGCAAACGCCGTGACCCCGTTGGTCGTCGGCGTGCCGGCGACGTCGATGTTCTCTTTGACCGAGCACGGCACGCCGTGCAGTGGCCCGAGCGCAGCGCCGGCGGCTACTGCGGCGTCGGCAGCATCGGCCGCGGCGAGCGCCTCGTCGTCGAGGCGTCTCACGACGGCATTGAGATCGCCGTTGACGGCATCGATCCGGTCGAGGTGGGCGAGAACGACCTGCCGGCTGGTGACCTCGCCGTCTCGGATCTTCCCAGCCAATTCCAATGCAGAGAGTTGCCACAGTTCGCTCATCGTTACAGTCTCGCAAATGAGGACAGCACCTGTATGAATCGTTGGCTCGCGGGCGCCCGGCCGCGTACTCTTCCTGCGGCCGTCGTACCCGTGGCGTTGGGTGCGGCATGTGCCGTCGGCGTCGACTCGATCACCTGGTGGCGCGTTGCCGCCTGCCTCATCGTGAGTGTCGCGTTGCAGGTCGGGGTCAACTACGCCAACGACTACTCCGACGGTGTGCGCGGTACCGACGACGTTCGGGTCGGCCCGGTTCGTCTTGTCGCGAGCGGTCTCGCCGCACCGGGCGCCGTCAAGCGGGCGGCGTGGGCGGCATTCGGTGTCGCGGGGGCGGCTGGTCTTGCGATTGCCCTCGACACGTCGCTGCTGTTGTTGATCGTGGGCGCGGCGGCGATCGCGGCGGGGTGGTTGTATACCGGCGGCCCGAAGCCGTACGGATACCTGGGCCTCGGCGAAGTCTTCGTCTTCGTGTTCTTCGGTCTCGTCGCAACGGCCGGCTCCACCTATGCCGCAGTCGGCGAGATCACGGCGCTGTCGATCGTCGTCGGTTGCGCCGCCGGATCGTTGGCCTGCGCGCTGCTCGTCATCAACAACCTGCGCGACATCCCGACCGATCGTGACGTGGGCAAACGCACGCTCGCGGTGCGCCTCGGCGACCGTCGGACGCGGTGGCTCTATGGCGCCCTGATCGGCGCTGCGTTTGCCCTGATCGGCGTCAGCGCCGCGTGGCGGCCCCCGGTGCTGCTCGCCTTCGTCGCTGTGCCGTTGGCCGCGTCGCCCCTGCGCGCCGTGCTGAACGGAGCGGCGGGCCGATCGTTGATCGACGTGCTCGGATCGACCGGCAAACTCCAACTCGCCTTCGGCTTGGCCGGAACGGTCGGACTCGCGCTCGGTGGTTGATCGTGGCGCCGTCACCCGAGAGAGATGTCGACCGGCTGAGTAGCGAGCCACGTGGCGATGGCCCGCGCGGTGGTCTCCGGCGCCTCGAGGTGGGCGCTGTGGCCGACGTCGTCGATGATCGTCACCGTGGCATCGGGGAGACGTGACGCCATCTCGTCGGCGATCGCCCGGAACTTCGTGTCGGTGGCCCCCACGACGAGTTGCACCGGGCAGGCGACGTCGCCGAGTCGATCCCACAACGACTCCTGAACTCCGGTGCCGGCCAGGCGGAGGCTGGAGGCCAGCCCGGCTGCCGTATTTCGCAGGCGGTCCGCGCGCTGTGCCGTGTCGGGTGTGAGTCCGGCGAAGAGCGGGTTCGCGAGCCATTCGTCGATGAAGTCCGAGACGCCGATGTCGACGATGTGGTCGGCCAAGCGATCGTCGGCGAGCCGGCGGGCAGACCGTTCGTCGCCGTCGACGATGCCCGGCGTCGCGCCGATCAGCACCAACCGCTCGACCATGTCGGGAAATGCCAGAACGGCGTGGAGCGCGATGCGCCCGCCCATCGAGTAGCCGACATAGGTGCCCTTGCCGCCTGCCCCGATGAGCATTGTTGCGCTCTCCCACGGGCCGGCGTGGACCGCCCCAGCGTCGCCGTGGCCGGCAAGGTCGACGGTGAGCATGTCGGCCACAGCGTGCCCCTGCCTGGCGAGCGCCGCGACGAGCGGTCCCCAACTCCGACCCGTTTGGGTGAAGCCGTGGGCGAACGTCAGCTTCATTCCGGGTGTTCGGCAGCGTTCGCAAGAGCCGCCAGCGCGTTGTCTGCCATCTTGCGGATGACCCGTTCGAACGTGTCGGCGTCCTGTGCGCCGGGCACCGCCCATTCGCCGTTGAAGATGTACGTCGGCACGGCCGTGATGCCGTTCTGATGAGCATCGTCCAGTTCGGCGCGTACCTCGGCATACCCGCTGGTGGAGGACAGAAAGTCCTCGATTGCCTGTCGTTCGAATCCGACGTCGACGGCACAGTCGGCGAGCGTCTCGGGTGAGCCGATGTGCTCGCCGTCGGTGAAGTACGCCTGCATCAGGCGCTCCTTCATCACCGCCTGATCGACGGGGGAGCCCGGCTGGCCAGCGAACCAGATCAGCCGATGAGCGAGCAGCGTATTGGCCCGCAGTGCACGGTCCATGTGGAACGTGATGCCGTCGGCCGCGGCCGTGGCGGTGACATGATGCAGGATCTCGTCGGCTTGGTCGAAGCCGCCGAACTTCTTCGCATAGCCCTCTCGGACCGGCACGGCGGCGCCTGGTGACGCGGTCGGGTCGAGCTGGTAGGCGTGGTACGTGACGTCGAAGTCGACTCCGAGGTCCTCGTCGATCTGCGCCATTGCGTTCTCGAACCGTCGCTTGCCGATGTAGCACCACGGACAGACCACATCGGAGAAGATGTCGATCGAAATGGTCGGTCGAGCACTCGTTTCCATTGGATCACGATAAGCCACGCAGCCACGAGAGGCGTGGTCTAAGTTCCATCTTCGATGGTCGACGGCAACTTCAACGACCGGAGTGACCCGAGTGACCGGAGTGACCGGAACGATTCGGTCGCCGCCGACACCCAGGCGACGTTCTGCGCCACGCTGGTCGATGAGTGGGTGCGGTGCGGGGTGCGCCACGCTGTCATCGCTCCGGGTTCGCGGTCGACCCCGATGGCGGTCGCCATGGCTTCCCGTTCCGACCTCACGGTCCACGTCATCCATGACGAACGCGTCGCGGCGTTCGTCGCCTTGGGCATCGGCGTCGAGGGCGTTCCTGCGCTGTTGCTGTGCACGAGCGGCACCGCCGCCGCCAACTTCTCTCCAGCCGTCGTCGAGGCAGGATTGTCCGCCGTGCCGATGATCGTGCTCACCGCCGATCGTCCACCGGAACTGCGCGGCGTTGGCGCACCGCAGACCATCGATCAGATCGAGCTGTACGGATCCCATGTCCGCTGGTTCCACGATGCGGCGATCGCCACGTCCGACGCATCGGGCACCTGGCGCGGCCTGGCGCAACAGACGTGGCAACACGCGACCACCGGTCCGGTGCAGCTCAATCTCGGCTTCCGCGAGCCACTGCTCGGTCAGGCCCAGCCGCTTCCTCCGGAGATCGACCCACCGGGCGAAGCCGCAGTGGCGTCGAGCAGTGATCCGGTACCGCCTTCACTCGTGACTGCCCGCGGCGTCATCCTCGTCGGCGGGCGAAGCGGTGTCGGCCAAACGGCCGTCGAGTCCCTCCATCACGTGACTGGTTGGCCCATCCTCGCCGACCCGATCTCCGGACTGCGACATCTGGACGGTGTCGTGACGCATGCCGAGTCGATCTTGCGCCATGCCGCGTTCGCAGATCGTCAGTTGCCTGACGTGATCGTGCGGATCGGCCGACCGTCGACGTCGAAGACCACTGCGCAGTGGGTCGATCGAGCAATCGCCGAACGCGGCGCGACGCTCGTGCAGGTGGGTGGGCCAGGGCGCATCGATCCGTCTCGGAACGTGACGGCGCAGTGCTCGATCGACGACGTGATCCGCCTCGCCGCCGGAGTCGAGCGCGAGTCGATCTGGACAGCTGATTGGGCCGCGGCGCAGGACGCGGCGGCGGCGGCAGTCACGGCGCTCTTGGCCGATCTCGATCGACGGGGCGAACTCACCGAACCCGGGGTTGCCCGGATCGTCGCTGATCATCTGCCGTTGACGACGTCGCTCACGGTGAGTTCGTCGATGCCCGTGCGCGACCACGAATGGTTCGGTGGACGGCGTGCTGCAGCCCATGCGAATCGGGGGGCGAATGGCATCGATGGCGTCATGTCCACGGCGTTGGGGCGGTGTCTGGTCCGGGGGAGCGGCGCCGTGCTCATCGGCGATCTCGCCTTCGTGCACGACAGCAATGCGCTCTGGGGCCTGGTCCACCGCCGTGTCGATCTGCGCGTCGTCGTCGTCGACAATGACGGAGGCGGCATCTTTTCGTTTCTGCCGCAGGCGACCGAACTCGATCACGACCGTTTCGAACAGCTTTTCGGCACGCCGCACGGGACCGACATCGGGGCGCTCGCCCGCGCCCACGGGTTGGCTTCCTACGACATCGAGACCGCCGACGAGCTGCGTGCCCAACTCGGTCGGCCAGGGCCATGGGTGGCCCGCATCCGATCGACACGACGCCGCAACGTCGATGTCCACGCGGCGTTCCACGCCGTGGTTGCCGATGCGTTGGCGGCGATACGCCACCCAGCACGGGAACAGTGATCGCGAGCCGTCTACGGACGGACGATGGCGCTGAGCATTGCCTGGAACTTCGCCTGGGTCTCGGCGAGTTCGGCGAGCGGCTCGCTGTCGGCGACGATGCCGCCGCCGGCGACCAGGCGGGCGCTCCGTCGGTCAAGGCTCAACTCGGCACATCGGATCGCCACCGCCCACGTGCCGTTCCCGGCAGCGTCGACCCAGCCGACGGCGCCACCGTATCGTCCGCGCTCGAATCCCTCGACGCGCTCGATCAGCTCGAGAGCTGCGGTACGGGGATGGCCGCCGAGGGCGGGCGTGGGTGACAACGCGCGGACCAGTTCGAGCACGGTGGGGCCGGGCTGGCTCAACATGCCCTCCATCCTCGTGCCCAGATGCTGCACGTTTGCCACCGTGACGATCGACGGTTGGGGTTCCCAGTCGAGATAGCTCGCCCACGGCAGCAGCGTGTCGTGTACCACGTCGATCACGATGCGGTGCTCGATCTGATTCTTCCTGCTGGCTTGGAGTTCCGCGGCGAGCCGCCGATCGTTGTCCACGTCGCCAGTACGCGGTGTCGTGCCCGCGAGCGGGTGCGAGCGCACGACCGGACCGTCGACTTCGACGAGCAGTTCGGGCGACGCTCCGATGAAGCCGTCGATCGAGTAGCGGTAGCTCGAACCGAACGATGCCTTGAGTCGATGGAGCACGGCATGCACCTCGATGGGTCGATCGGACGCGACGATGATCGGTCGAGCGATCACGGCCTTGGTCAACGATCCCGAGCGAACGGCGTCGCGAGCCACCCGCACCGCATCGAGGTAGACGTCGGTCGGGATGGCGCCGCCGAGCGTGTAGTTGGCTGCCGCCGGGGCCATGGCCGGTGGCGGCGTGAGCGCCGCGACGGGGTCCGCCCCGTCGATCGTGGTCACCCATGCCGTGCCGTCGGCGCGCTTGCCGACGGTCACCGCAGGGATGATCAACTGGCCGGGCGAACCCGGAATGAACGGAACCGCGCCGAGCGCGATCGGTGTCACGCCGGGGACGGTTGATTCGTGATCGATCGACGCGAGCACGTCGACCGCCTCGTCGATGTCGACCCATCGAGCGATGCCGCGCCCGGCGACTCCGACACCGTCGCGCACGAACAGACAGCCATCGTTCGCCGCGACGTCGTTCAGATCGGGAAGGTCGGCCACCACCGAGGCGAGCGGGCGGGTGACGGCGCGCATCAGCTCCGCGTGCCGACCATCAGTTGGGTGAGACCGCCGGACAGTTGCTGATGGGTGGCGTCGGTGAAGCCGGCCCGGGCGAGGGCGGCGAGCATGACCTCTGGGGTCGGGAGGTAGGCGACGCTCTTGGGCAGGTAGGCGTATGCCGGCCCGTCGCTGAGCACGGCACCGATCTTGGGCACGATCTTGCCGAAGTAGATCCCGTTGCCCCATCGCACGAGCCGATTCTTCGGGACGCTGACGTCGAGCAGTGCAATGCGTCCGCCGGGCCTGACCACCCGGCCCAACTCGTCAAAGAACGTGGGGAGATCGAGCAGGTTG
This sequence comes from Ilumatobacteraceae bacterium, assembly GCA_963820085.1. Taxonomy (GTDB): domain Bacteria; phylum Actinomycetota; class Acidimicrobiia; order Acidimicrobiales; family Ilumatobacteraceae; genus Ilumatobacter_A. The sequence continues at coordinate 975,454 of CAWFYU010000006.1, forward strand.
CGCAACGCGAAGCCGCACATGACACCGTCGACCGCTCGATCCGGAACGGGGAGCGCCAGGATGTCGGTCTGCACCCGCGGGCTCCCCGAACGATCGGCCGAGAGCATCCCGAAGCTCAGATCCATCGACACAGGCAGCATCCCGGCGTTGGCGAGATCGATGCACAAGTCGCCGGTGCCGCTCGCCAGGTCGAGCACCCTGCTTCCCGCCGGAAGGGCTAGGTCGCGCACTGCACGCTTGCGCCACCGGACGTCGAGTCGCAATGAGATAATCCGGTTGAGCCGGTCGTACTTGGGCGCGATGGCATCGAACATGTCGCGGACGGCTGCGACCTTCGCGTCGCCTTCGGGAAGTTGCTCGGTATCCCAGGACCGCGTGCTGTTCACGCGGTGCAGGCTACGGCAGGCCTCAGCTCGTTGCAGTGCCCGGCGCGTCGGTGTCGGGCACCGGCAACTCGCCGGCTGCCTGGGTGTCGATCTGTTCGATTTCGGCGCGAGCCTGCGCCAGCGCCTGCAGTGTGATGTCAGCTTCGGAGACCACCTGTTCGAGTAGCTCTTTGGACTGGCCCGCTGCCGTGGTGCTGGTGATCATCGTGGCGACGGTGTCTTCGAGGGCGACCACCTGCGGCTCGAACGCAGCGACCGCTGCGGCGCGTTGGCGCGACGGGAGGGCGGCTGCGGCGACGAGTCGTTCGTCGATCGCCAACGCCACCGACTCGACGTGCTTGGTCTGCGCCGCGAGGCCGAGTTCGACGAGCCGGGGGTCGTCATGCACAGCCCGCACGGCATCGCCGAGACGTCGATGGAGCTTGGCCTCGGGACTGTGCGCACCGGCCCACGCTGCAGGGGCCGACGACGAGATGCCCGGCACGACCTCGTTGGCCGCGTCGAACTCCCGCTTCGAGCGGACGGTCAAGGCGACGCCGAATCCGACGATCGCGACGACGGCAGCGATCAGGATGACCGAGACGAGCACTAGCCGCCGCCGCCCGCGGTCACCGCAACGGCGATGAGCGCGATCACGAGCACGGCGACGACGATCGCCGTGATGATCTTCACCTTGCTGTACGGGCGAGCGCCGTGTACTTCGCCCGTGACGCCGTTGATGTACACCTGGAACGGCTTGTTCTCGTAGATGACGGTGAGCAGCCAGATCGGCAGCAGGAGGTGCTTGTAGGTCATCTTCAACCAGTTGATGTCCAGCGACTGGATGTCTTGGTGGTCGCCGCCGATGTCGCTTCGTACCGTGTCGCGGATTGCATTCTCCATCTGCGTGGTTGCCTCGGGCAGGCACTCCTCGACGTCGTTGTCGTAGGTGCGGCACAAATGTCCGGCTGCGTACTCGGCCGAGTACGGCTTGGACGATGCGGTGGGCCACGGTTCGAGTTTGGCGATGCGCTTGCGCTCGAAGCCCTCGTTGGCGAACACGGTGATGTCATCGAAGCTGTTGTTGACCTGGCCGGACACGCTGCTCCAGCGGGTTCGTGTCTCGGTCCGCTGGTCATCGCCGTGGCCGACGGTGACCGTGTAGTCGTCGCCTCGCCTGCCGTGGTAGTTCGCGTGCGTGTCAGCGTCGTAGGTGAAGTACGCCGTATACACGCTGGCGAACGAACCGGTCCGTCCATACGTCTTGAACTCGGTCGGAGCGAACCACCGCTTGCTGATCCACTGTTCGATCAGTTCCTTGGCCTGTTTGTCGTCGATCGAGAAGGGGAGGACGCCATCGACGGGCAGTCGGTCCGGGGCGTCGTGGACATCATCGCGCTGGATCGGCGTGGCGCAGTACGGGCATTTCTCTGCGGTCAGCGAGCCCGAGAAGGTGGTGTGCCCGCCGCAGTTCTGACACACGATCTCTTTCTCGGTGCCAACGAAGTTCTGCGTGTGGGCCAGCTTGGCGACCTGGACGAGTTTGATCGCTTCGCGCAAGTCCCGCTCGCTCACCTGTCCGATGTTCTCGATGAGTTCGTGCGTGTTTCCGCAGTGCGGGCATTTCAGGAGCTGGGTGGCGATGTCGAACTTCAACTCACCTCCGCACGCCGCGCAGGGGTAGGTGCGGCTCGCCTCGGTGGCATGCTTCATCGCCATCGACGCCAACGATGGCGTCCGTGAGTCGCTGTCGGACTCGGGCGGTGTCGGTGCGTGGTGGTGGTGTCGGAGGTGGTGTTGGTGGTGGTGTCGATTGATCGCTCACGGCCGGGGCATCACTCGGTGGCAGGCGGCGCGGCGGGTGGCACGGGCGGTGGCACGGGTGGTGGTGTCGGGTTGGTGGGCGGCATCGGCGGGGGCGCGGCGAACATGGCTTGTAGTTCGGGGACCGACTGGGCGGGTGCCCATGACGCCATGCCGTGGGCCCAGACCAGGGTCTGGCCGAGGACCTGCCCGTTCTGGATGCCGGCCTGCATCTGTTGCATGTTGTACGGGCCGCCCGACTGGCCGCCGTGGTCGACGTGATACATCGTCTGTCCGGGCAGCGGCGGAGGGCCGGGTGCCGCAGCCGGCGGCTGTTGTGATGGTGGCGGTGTTGCCTGCTGGGCCGGGGCGCCCATGCCGGGCATGTTCTGCGCCATCTGGCCCGCCATCATGGCGCCCATGCCCATCTGCATCATGTCGCCCATGACCGAGCCACCCTCGTTCTGAGCGGCGGCGAGCATGGCGTCGGCGGCCTGGGCCTGCTGGTACTTGGCGAGGTCGACGTTCTCGACGAAGCCAGATGCCTCGACGCCCTTCGCAACACCGCGCGTCATCGCCTGGGTGATCTCGTCGGGCAGCGAGATGTTCATCGTCATCTCGGGAATGGCGAGACCGAACTCGTCGTCGACTCGTTCTTGCACGAATTGGGCGAGCTTGGCGGACAAGGCAACCTGTTGGCCCTGCAGGTCGATCGCGCCGAGGCCGGTTTCGAGCACCATGTCGGAGAACGCCATCGAGATGACTCGACGGAGCAGTTCGGCGATCTCGTCGGCCTCGACCGCGGAGTCGGTGCCGATCACTTCTCGGAGGAAGACCTCGACATCGGCGATCTTGACGACGCACAAACCGTTGGCGCGGATCTGGACCATCTTGAAGTCGGGGTCGCGCACCGTGACGGGCTGGGGCGTACCCCAGCGCAGATCGGTGACGGGGCGCGTGTTGATGAAGTAGACCTCGCTGCGGAACGGACTGTCGAATCCGTGCTTCCAACCCTGCAGCGTCGACAGAATCGGCAGGTTCTCGCTCTTGAGTTCGTAGTGGCCCGGCTCGAACTGGTCGGCCAGGGCACCGCGATAGACGAACACTGCCTTTTGCCCCTCGCGGACGATGAGTTGGGCGCCGTTCTTGATCTCGTTCTGATATCGGGGGAAGCGCCACGCGAGGGTCGATCGCGAGTCGTCGATCCACTCGATGATGTCGACGAGTTCGCCTTTGAGTTTGTCCAGAAGACCCATGTCAGGCCCGCCTTTCCGTGTTCCTTGAAGTCCGTCGGTGCCAGTTCGTCGGTCACCATAGATGAAGCGCGCGTTTCGATGTGGGGAAAAACGACGTCGTCAGGGTTGTGCCGTCATCGCATCGCAAGTCAGGTGGCAACCGTGGCTGTGGCCCAACGGTAGTCAGCCTTGCCGCTCGGTGAGCGAACGATCTCGTCGACCCGCACGATTGCTTTGGGCAGCTTGTATCGAGCGACGTGGAGCGCTGCCTCGGCGAGCAGGTCGGCGTCGTCGACCTCGTGGCCGGCCCGAATGCGCACGACGGCGACGACTTCGCTGCCCCAGCGTTCGCTCGGGCGTCCGGCGACGACGCAGTCGTACACCGCAGGGTGCGCCTTGACGGCGGCTTCGACTTCTTCGGCGAAGATCTTCTCGCCTCCCGAGTTGATCGTGACCGAATCGCGACCGTGGAGTTCGACGGTCAGGCTGCTCGGGTCGTCATCGGCAAAGCGGGCCCGGTCACCTGGTACGGCGTAGCGACGGCCCTGAACGGTCGGGTAGGTCTGGGAGGTCTTCGCGGCATCGCCGAGGTAACCCAGCGCCAGACGTCCGGACTTGGCGAGCCAACCAGTCGTGGTGTCGGTCGGGGCCAGAACCGCATCGAGGTCGGGTGAGAGCACGACATTGCCGGGGGTCAGCTCGAAGGTTCCGGTCGAGGCATCGCCGCCCGCCGAGACGTGGGAGACCTGGCCGCCGGCTTCCGACGAGCCCAATCCGTCGACGATCATGAGCGTGGGGAGATGGCGCAGGAACTCGGCCTTGAGTCCCGCGGACAACGCCGCGCCTCCCGACAGGAGAACGGTGAGAGCGTCGAGGTCATACGGGCGGCCTGGGGTCGGGTGGTCGAGTTCGTCGAGCAGGGGGCGAGCGAACGCGTCGCCCACGATCAGCAAGAAGTTCAACCGATCGCGCTCGACCAGGCCCCAGATGTCGATCGGGTCGAGTTGTTCGGGTACGGACTGCACGAAGATCGTCCCGCCGCCGAGCCAGGTGCGAAAGCTCATCCAGTGCCCGGCGCCGTGCATGAAGGGCGGTGCGAGAAGCGCCCGGAGCCCGGTGTTGGCCTCGGCCACGAACTCCTCGACCGTGCGGGCGACCTTCGACCCACCGAAGCATTCGACCATCGCGTCGCCGTTGCGCCACATGACGCCCTTGGGCATGCCGGTCGTCCCGCCGGTGTACAGCAGGTAGAGGTCATCGGGGCTCCACTCGACGCGGGGCCGCTCGGGAGACGCCGCCGCCAGCGCGTCCTCGTACCACACGGCTCCCGGGAGCAGCCCCTGACCCGATCCGTCGGGAACCTGCAAGATCACGCGGAGGCGGGGCAGGTCCGGCAAGATCGGGCCGAGCACCGGAGCGAACTGGCTTTGCACGACGATTGCCGTGGCCTGCGCGTCGTCGAGCAGGTAGCGCAGTTCCTCGGCGACGTAGCGATAGTTGACATTGAACGAAGCAACACGGGCTTTCAACGCCCCGAGCATCGTTTCGAGGTACTCGTTGCCGTTGTGCAGGTAGATGCCGATGTGATCCTGGCCGCTCTCGTGGTCGGCGAGTTCGCTGCGCTCGGTATGACATCCGAGTCCACGGTCGAGCAGTGCGTTGGCCAGCCGTCTCGTCCGTTCGGTGATCTCGCCCCAGCTGTAGCGGCGATCGCGGAACACGAGGCACGGCTCATCGGGTCGCGTGGCCGCGATCGCCTCGTGGACCTCGGCGAGCGCAATCTGCGCAGGGAGCTCCGCCGCGAACTCTGGGTCGGACATCACGGTTCAGACGTAGTAGCGGAAGATCACTTCGGCAACGCACGACGGCTTGGCCGCGCCTTCGCATTCGAACACGAACTCCTGGGTGACCTGGGCCCCGCCCTCGATCTCGTCGACGGCGAGGAGCTTCACGCCGAGTCGGACATGCGCCCCGACGGGAACGGGGGACGGGAACCGGATCTTGCCGGCGCCGTAGTTGACTCCCATGGCGACGCCGGAGACACCGAAGATCTGCGGTGACAACATCGGGCCGAGCGACAAGGTGAGGTAGCCGTGCGCGATCGGACCGCCGAACGGGCCGGCTGTGGCCCGTTCGACATCGATGTGGATCCACTGATGGTCGCCGGTGGCCTCGGCGAACTGCTGGACCTGTTCCTGGGTGATCTCGGTGTAGGGCGAGTAGCCGAGGTGCTCCCCGACGAGGGTCTTCATTTCTTCGATGCCGTTGATCATGCGCGTCATGCTCTGAGGTTGGCAGACTGGCACCGTGCCCGAAGAAACGACCAGCTCCGACCAACCCGTGGCGGTCGACGGCTACACGTCGGGTTTCGTCACCTTCGTCGGTCGTCCGAACGTCGGCAAGTCGTCGCTGGTCAACGCGATTTGCGGTCGCAAGATCAGCATCGTGTCCGACAAACCGCAGACCACCCGCCATCGCATCATGGGGGTACTGACCCGTCCGAACAGCCAGTTGGTCTTCGTCGATACGCCGGGCCTACACAAGCCGGTCACTGCGCTCGGCGAGCGGGTCAACGCCACCGCCATCGACAGCACCAAAGACGTCGACGCAACGTGTCTGGTCCTCGATGCGACGATGCAGTTCGGCAAGGGCGACAAGTGGGTTGCCGATCATCTCGACATGGCGACATCGACAGTGATCGTCAACAAGACCGACATCGCCAAGCCGCACCAGGTGCTGGCCATGTTGCAAGCGGCCAGCCAACTCGGCGCCAGCGAGTACTTCCCCGTTTCGGCGAAGACCGGCGAGGGAATCGGCGCCTTGGTCGACCATCTGGCCGGCAATCTGCCTATCGGGCCGCAGTACTTTCCCGACGACGAGATCTCCGACCTGCCCGAGGAGCGATGGGTTGCCGAACTCGTCCGCGAACAGTTGCTTGCGGTGACCCGCGACGAGCTGCCGTACTCGATCGCCACCCAGGTGGTCGAGTGGGAGTGGCCGCGGATCCGGGTCGACATCCTCGTCGAGCGCGACAGTCAGAAGGGCATGGTGATCGGCAAGGGCGGCGCCATCTTGAAGCAGGTCGGTGAGCTAGCTCGCAAGCAGATGCCCGAGGGGGTGTACCTCGAACTCCGGGTCAAGGTCGACAAGGACTGGCAGCGCAAACCCGAGCGAGTTCAACGACTCGGGTACTGATCCGCGCCGAGGAGTCCGTCATTCGACGATCGTGGTCGCCGTCGCCGTCGCCGTCGCCGTCGTGGTCACAGGTGCGGTCGGCACCTCGTCCACAGGCGGCTCTGCCGACGATCGAGGGCCGCCCCGCAAGGTTGCGAAGTCGTCGACCGACGCCGCTTCGCGCGACCCGCCGTCGGCCGGAATCAGGATGATCTGGCCGTCGATGGTGAACGACACCTGGCCCACCGCCGGCGTGTTCTCGAGCAGGGTGACGACGATCTGGGCGATTGCCTGGCGTTGTTGGACGATGCTGTCGAAGACGACGCCGTCGAGTTCCACGGTGATCACGCCCCCTTCGGTGCGCGGTGTGCCCACGATGAGCCCCGGTTCGACGAACGACTCGAGCCGTTGGCCCACGCTGTCGTCGGGCGGGCCGTCTTCGAGCAACACCACGAGTTCGTTGAGGGCGTAGAGCGGATCGACCTCGCGGGTGACGGGTGAGAGTGACCCGCGACTGATGAAGTAGATCGCCACGGTGGCCAGTGGTGCCGATGGCTCGGTCGTGGTCGCAGCCGTGGTGGTCGTGGCGAATCCGGTGGCGGGGATTTCGGGCACCGTTGTCGTCGTGGTGGTCGTGGTGGTCGTCGGATCGTTGAGCCCGCCGAGCACTTCACCATCGATCTCGTCGAAGGTCGAATCACCGGTCGGCACACCGCACGACAGGACGCTCATCGCCAATGTCGGCGCAACGAGGAGAGCGAGCGCCGCTCGCCGGGTGCGCCTCATGGCACCACCACCATCGGGAGTTCGACGATGAACCGGGCGCCGCCGAGCTTGCCATCTTCGACCCATGCTCGACCCCCCATTGCGGCGCTGTGCTCGGCGACGAGAGCGAGGCCGAGGCCGGTACCGATGCGATGTCGGGCCGCGCTCCCGCGCGCGAATCTCTCGAAGATGCGCTCGCGCTCACCCTGGGCCACCCCGGGCCCGTCGTCGATCACTGCGATGCGGATCCGCTTGTCGGCTGCGGGTTCGATGTGGACCGCCACGGCGCCACCACCGTGGTTGCGCGCGTTCTCGATGAGGTTGCCGAGAATGCGTTCGTATCGAACCTTGTCGATCGACACCTCGCGGCGCGTCCGCGGAGCGACGGTGACGGGTGCATCGGGTGCTCCATAGCGTGCTGCGATCCGCGCGGTGAGGTCGACGATGTCGAGGCGCTCGATGTTCATGTCAGTGGCGCCGGCATCGAGCCGGGCGAGTTCGAGGAGGTCGATCACCATGCTGTCGAATCGTCGCACCTGGCCGACCACGACATCGAGCGCCTGACGTGTTCGTTCCGGAACTTCCTCGCGGCGGCCGTCGAGGACTTCCACTGCTGCGGTGAGGGCGGTGATCGGCGAGCGCAGTTCGTGGCTGACGTCGGACGCGAACCGGGCCTCGCGCTCGATGCGGGTCTGCACAGCGTCAGCCATGTCGTTGAACGAGCCGGCGAGTCGGTCGAGGTCGGGATCGGACTCTTGGTCGAGACGGGTGTCGAGGCCACCGGAAGCGATCTCCTCGGCTGCGTCGGCGACTCGGCTGAGCGGTCGCAGCAGGCGTCGGCTGGTGGAGAAGCCGAACAGTGAGGCGAGGACGAGACCGCCGAGACCACCGAGCGCAAGTGCGGTGAGAATCGAACGGAGGGTCCGCTCGGTGTCGCCGAGCGGAAACGCTTCGAGATAGCCGGCGTCGTGGGCGCCGATGTACAACCCGACGACCACATACTGCTGCCCGTTGATCGAGGCGTAGCCGCGCGCATTGCGGCGGTCGCGGACCGCCGCGATCAGGCTCGGGGGGTACTCGTCGATTTCGACGCCGATGTCGGTGCCGGCGATCTGGGTGCCAGCGTCGGCGGCGACCAGGTTGGCGAAGCCGCCGTCATCGGTTCGGAGCGCCGAGCTGAAGTAGCTGCCGATCTGGTCGGGAAAGTCGCTCAACTGATCGCGTACCTGCACGGCGTTGGCGATGGTCTGGTCGCGTGCGGCCTGATTCTCGCGCGACAGCAGATTGCTCCGCGCGAACCCGTAGGTGACGCCGATCAGAATTGATCCGGCAAAGAGTGCGATCAGTGCAAAGAACAGCGTGACGCGGGTGCGCAGGCGGAGAGAGCGTTGCCGAGCCACAGGGTGAGAGTGTTGCAGGATCACCGGGCGAGAACCGCACGAGCGGCAGATTCACACGCTGCCGGTGAGACACCAGGGGGAGGAAGGTGTCTCACCGGGGCAGCGTGAACAGTCACTAATATGCGGCACCCGTGTGACAGACCAATTCGGGATGTGTGCGATTTCTGTAACAAAGCACGATTTCGTCGGAAACATGGCCTCACCAGCTCAGGAACAGGCATCGATCGACGACGTGTAGCCTTCGCAGCGCATGGAGTCCCTGCTGTTCATCGAAGACGATGACGCCATCCGCCTCGCACTTTCGCTGGCACTCGAAGACGAGGGCTATTCGGTTCGCCAGGCAGCCAATGGTCTCGACGGTCTCGCGGCGTTCGACGTCGCACCCGCTGATTTGGTGCTCCTCGATCTGCGTCTTCCGGACCTGTCGGGCTTCGAGGTCTGCCGGGCCCTGCGGCTGAAGAGCATCGTGCCGATCATCATCATCACGGCGCAGACCGACACCGTCGACATGGTGGCCGGCCTCGAAGCAGGCGCCGACGACTACGTCACCAAACCAGTGGTGCCCAAAGAACTTGCGGCCCGCATCAGGGCACTGCTTCGGCGGGTCCATCTCCAGGGCGCTTCGACCGAACCGGCGGCGACGACCTTCGGTGACATCGAACTGCGCCGCGAACAGGGCATCGTGCTCAAGGGCGGCGAAGAGCTGAGCCTGACCAAGACCGAGTTCCGGTTGCTGTGCGAGTTCGCCGACCACGCCGGCGCCGTGTTGTCACGCGATCAACTCCTCGAACGAGTCTGGGGCTATGAGTATCTCGGCGATTCGCGCCTCGTCGACGCGCACGTGCGGCGACTGCGCGTCAAAATCGAAGTGCACCCGGACGACCCGAAGCTCATCGTGACTGCTCGCGGCGTCGGCTACCGCCTGCTCAACAATTGAAGCGGCCTGACGAGTTCGCCTCGACTATTTGGCGTAGAGCGCTTCGATGTCGGCGGCGAAGGTTGTCAGGATGCCGCGTCGCTTGAGCTTCGATGTCGGCGTGAGCAGTTCGGTGTCGGGCAGCCACTCGGCACCGAGCACCTTGACCTTCTTGACGGCCTCGGCGCCGTTGAAGTTCGCCATCGCCACGGCCACGCCGGCCTCGACTTCGGCGATCACTGCGGGGTTCTCGGCCAGTGCTGCCATCGTCGCCGCTTCGCCGACGAGGCCGTGCTCGGTCGCCCATGCTGCCGACGCGTCGGGGTCGAGGACCACCAGTGCGGCGACGAACGGCTTCTGCTCGCCGATGGCGCAGGCCTGGCCGACGAGCGGAATCATCTTCAGCGCCGCTTCGAGATTGGCCGGGCTGATGTTCTTGCCGCCGGCGGTGATGATCAGCTCCTTCTTCCGGTCGACGATCTTGAGGTAGCCCTCGTCATCGATCACGCCGATGTCGCCGGTATGCACCCAGCCGTCGTCGTCGATCGTCTCGGCGGTCTTGTCGGGCAGCCCGAGATACCCGGCGAACATGTTGCCGCCACGAGCGAGGACCTCGCCGTCCTCGGCGATCTTCATCTCGACGCCCGTCGCAGCCCGCCCCACGAAGCCCGGCTTCGCCGCGGCCGACCAGGACAACACCGCCGTGGTCTCGCTCATGCCGTACCCCTCGCTGAGCGGCACGCCGATGGCCCGGAACCACTCGAGGATCTCGGCCGGAATCGGTGCCGCCCCGGAGATGCCGATCTCCACTTCGTCGAGACCGATCAGCCCCCGCACGGTCTTGAAGCCGACTTCGTCGAGGAAGTTCCAGGTGGCGATCTCGTCGTCGGTGGCCTCGCCGCGCGTCATCTTGGCCATGATCGGCATCGCAGCAGCCACGCCGTCGTTGAACTGGCCTTCCTTGGTGGGGTCGGCCGAGAGTGCGGCGGTGACCCCGGCGTACATCTTCTCCCAGACGCGGGGCACCCCGATGAACACGTTGGGTTTGGTCTCGCGTACGACAGCCGGCATTTGCGACGTCTCTGGGCAGCAGTAGACGCGCGTCGCCATGTCGACCAGGTAATAGTGGCCGAGGAGGCGCTCCATCACATGGGCCATCGGCAAGTACGATACGTGGCGCTTGCCTGCGAAATCGGCGATGTTCGTCTGTTCGCGCATCGACTGGCCGACCGATTCGAGGGTCCACACCACGTTGCTGTGGCTGAGCATGACGCCCTTGGGTGGCCCGGTCGTGCCCGAGGTGTAGATGATGGTGGCGATGTCGTCGAGGGTCGCTGTCTCGGCGGCAGCAGCGAGATCGGCCGGTTCGAAGGCAACAAGGTCGGTGTACCGCACGATGTCGTCGCGAACGGCGTCGTCAGCGGTTTCGATCAGCACGGTGTGCTTGATCGTGGGGATCTTCTCGCGCACCGATTCGAATCGTTCGAGGAACCCGCCGTCTTCGAGGATGGCCACCGTCGCGCCGCAGTCGTTGATCAGATATTGGATCTGATCAGGAGCAGATGAGTTGTAGATCGAGACGGGCGTCGCGCCGCAGAAGAGGACGGCGAGATCGATCGCATGAAACTCGGGCCGGTTCCGGATCATCATCACGACCCTGTCACCCGGCCGCACCCCCAGATCCTGCAGGGCGGTGGTGAGCCGGGCGGTTTGATCGGCCAACTCGGCGAGGGTGAGCGACGCCCACTCGCCGGTCGAGGTCTTCCAGTTGAGCACCTCGACATCGGCGTTGCGATCCACGTTGGCGAGGAAGCGCTTCGGAAGGTTCTGTCCGACGATGCGGTCGTGGAGGTCTTGGCTGGTCACGCTGTTCATCGGGTCATTCTCGCATCCCCGAATCCTCGGCATGGGATTCACCCGTCGAGAAACTCGACGACGGCATCGGTGAAGACGTCGTTCTTGTCGCCGGCGATCATGTGGGCGGCATCTTTCACATCGACGTAGCGGGCGTGGGGGACCATGGTGAGGAAGGCGTCGACCTCGTCCTGGGTGACCAGGTCCGACAGGCGGCCGCGGATCAGCATGGTCGGCATCGTGATGCGGCGCGCCATCAGTTCGAGTTCGTCATGATGGCGGTCGCGGGCGTGCTCGGAGTTGTGGCCCGCGCGCATGTCGAGGAACGCCGGGTCCCAATGCCAGCGCCACCGACCGTCTTGACCCAACCGCAGGTTCTTCGCGAGTCCGGACACGTCGGTCGGTCGGGGTCGGTGCGGTTGGTACGCGGCGATCGCGTTGGCGGCTTCGTCGAGGTCGGCGAACCCCTCATGAGCCTTGGCCGCCATGAACTCGAGGATGCGATGCACGCCCTTGGCCGCTGGCCGGGGGGTGATGTCGACGAGGGTCAGCGACGAGAACCAGGCAGGCGCGGCGTCGACCACGTGCAGCCCGGTCATGCCGCCGAGCGAGGCGCCGACCCATGCAATGCGGACCGTCGGGTCGTCGTGGCGAATCCACTCGGCGACCCGCAACGCGTCGCTGCAGTACCCGCCCATCGAATAGTCGCGATCGGTCGCCCAGGTCGAATCGCCATGACCGCGCAGATCGATCGACACGACGCGGTGACCGTTCGCCGCGAGGACGCCGGCCGTTCCGCCCCACGAGTGGCGCGTCTGCCCACCGCCGTGGGCGAGGATCACCGGCGTGCCCTCACCGGCCCAGTGGTCGGCGACGATGACCTGGTCGGGCCCGGTGACAATCTCGACGGTCGACATCTCGGCAGTGCTCACAGGTCGCTCACAGGTCGCTCAAATCCGCTCGTTGCCCCAACCGGGGAGACGCTTCTCACGGAACGCCTGCATGCCGATCTTGGCGTCGGGTCCCTGGAACAGTTCGTCGGACAGCGCGGCCATCGCGGCGAACGCATCGTCGCGGCCCATCGCCGGCACCGCGCCGAGCAACGCCTTGGTCTCGCGGACCGCACGCGGCGCCCCCGCCTTGATGCCGTCGACGAGGGCTGCGACAGTCGCTGCGACGTCATCGCTGACATGGGTGACGAGGCCGATCGAGCGGGCTTCGGATGCGTCGAACTGCTCGCCGGTCAACATCGCAGCAGCAATCTTGCCGGGCGGCACGCGGCGGAGAATCGGCACCGAAATGATGGCGGCTGCGACGCCGATGCGGACCTCGGTGAGCGCGAACGTGGTGGTCGCGTTGACGACGACGAGGTCGCAGGCGGCCATCAGGCCGATCCCGCCGGCGCGCACCGCTCCGTCGACGGCAGCAATGGTCGGGCGCTCGGTGTCCATCAACCGTTCGAGCACCGAGACGAAGGGGCGCGAATCGGCGGGGGTGTCGGATCGTTCCTTCAGATCGGCGCCCGCGCAGAATGCCGGGCCTTCGTGGCGGAGCACGATGGCGCGGGCACCGAGGCGTTCGGCATCGTCGATGCCGCGATGGAGTTCGGCGACGAGTTGCGTCGAGAGTGCGTTGCGATTGTGCTGCGAATCGAGCGTGATGGTCGCGACCTCGTCGGCGACGACGGTGTGGACCAGAGGGGGCATGCGTTGAAGGTACTCGTCGCCTACGATCGAGGACGTGACCGAGCTACGCAACGACTTCCCCGCAGGTGTTCTCACCGGAGAGGCGGTGAACCAGGTGTTCGCCCTCGCCAAAGATCGCCAGTTCGCGCTGCCGGCCGCCAACTGCATCGGGACGAATTCGATGAACGCAGTCATGGAGACTGCGGGCAAGTTGAACAGCCCGGTCATCATCCAGTTCTCGACGAGTGGTTCGGCGTTCGTCGGCGGCAAGAACGTCCCCGTCGACGGCGACCGCGCGTCGATCCTCGGCTCGGTCGCGGGTGCCAAGCACGTGCAAACCATGGCCGAGGCGTACAACGCGCGGGTCATCCTTCACACCGATCACTGTCCGAAGAAGAAGCTGCCGTGGATCTCCGGGTTGCTCGACCTCGGTGAGCAACACTTCGCGGCCACCGGTGCGCCGTTGTTCAGTTCGCACATGCTCGACCTCTCCGAAGAGCCGATGGAAGAGAACATCGACATCTGTGTCGACTACTTACGGCGGATGGCGCCGATGGGGATGACGCTCGAGATCGAATTGGGGATCACCGGCGGTGAGGAGGACGGCGTCGACAACTCCGACGCCAACCCTGCCGACCTGTATTCGAAGCCCGAAGAGGTTGCGTACGCGTACGAGCGGCTGATGGAGGTCAGCCCCAACTTCACGATTGCGGCGGCTTTCGGCAACGTGCACGGTGTCTACAAGCCGGGCAACGTGAAGCTGACACCGACCATCTTCCGCGATGCGCAGGTCCACATCGCCGAGAAGTTCGGTACCGCCGACTCGAAGCCGGTCAATTTCGTCTTCCACGGCGGTTCGGGTTCGACCGCCGCCGAGATCGAAGAAGCCCTGAGCTACGGGGTGATCAAGATGAACATCGACACCGACCTCCAGTGGGCGTTCTGGGACGGCGTTCGCGGCTACGAAGCCGACAAGCACGACTACCTGCAGGGCCAACTCGGCAACCCCGAGGGGGCCGATGCTCCGAACAAGAAGCACTACGACCCGCGGGTGTGGCTGCGGGCCGGCGAAGTGAGCTTCGTCGAGCGTCTCGAACAGGCCTTTCACGAGTTGAACAACGTCAACACCCTCGCCTGAATCGAGATCAGCCGGTGCACCGCATCCCCACACTCGATCTGGGACGGGCGCGGGGAAACGGTGCCGAGCGCCGGGAGTTGGCCGCGGAATTGACCGCTGTGGCGCACGACATCGGCTTCGCCGTGCTGGTCAACCACGGGTTGCCGGCCGGGTACCTCGAACGGGTTCGGGCGATGATGGCCGAGTTCTTCGCCCTGCCCGCCGAAGACAAGCAACGCATCGACAAGCGCACGTCGCGCCACTTCCGCGGGTGGGAGCCGGTCGGCACCGAGTTCACCAACAACCGGGCCGACATCCGCGAGCAGATCGACGTCTGGAGCGAGCGGCCGGCGCTCGCCGCAGATGTCACCCCGGCCTATCGGCGGCTGCTCGGGCCGAACCAGTGGATGCCCGACGACATCCTTGTTGGCCAACGCGAGCTGACGCTCGACTGGTTCGAGCGGTTGGGCGCTCTTGCCGATGACATCCTGGCGCTCTTCGCGCTCGGCCTGGGACTCGACGAAGGTCACTTTCGAGCGGCGTTCGACGACGAGTCGATGTCACTGACCAAATTCATCAACTACCCGGCCACACCGGCCGGTGCGGCGGGCGTCAACGCCCACCACGACACCGGATTCGTCACGCTCCTCGCGGCTGGGCCGACGCCAGGCCTCCAGGTACTCGACCCGACCGGCGACTGGATCGACGTGCCGGTCGTCCCGGATTCGCTCGTCCTCAACATCGGTGAGATGCTGCAAGCAATGACCGGCAACTATCTGGTGGCCACCGCCCACCGGGTGATCACCGCCGAGCCGCGGATGTCGGCCGCGTATTTCCACGGCCCGTCGCTCGATACGCCGCTCGACCCGATCGACCTCGATCAACGCTTCGTCGATGCGGTACGCAGGAGCGAACGTCACCGGACCGCCGGCTACATGGCGACCCGGGAGCAGACCGACTCGGGCGTCGGTGACATGGCGAGCCCGACTCGGGTCGACACGTACGGCGAGCAACTCTGGAACTACTTCGCCCGCAGCTACCCGGACATGATGCGCCGCCACTACGGCTGATCACGCAGGCTTGGCGTCTCGTATCGCCTCGAGGAACTCGACGACTTCGCTCCGGTGGCGCGTGCGCTTCATCGGTGGCAGCGCGCCCACGATGTCCCAGCGATAGCTGGCCTTGCCGAGACGCGGATCCATCACGGCCACAACGCCTTTGTCGGTCGCCGTGCGGATCAGCCGTCCACACGCCTGTGCCAGCATCATCGACGCCCGCGGGATGTCGATCTGACCGAACGCTGCTGCGCCGAGCAGGTCACGCCGAGCCGACAGCAGCGGGTCGTCCGGGCGTGGGAACGGAATGCGATCGATCACCACCAGCGACAGGGTTTTGCCGGGCACGTCGACGCCTTGGAACAGACCTGCGGTGGCGAACAGGCAGGTCTCCTCGGACTCGGTGAACGCTTGCACGAGGGCCGGTTTGGGCAGGTCGCGTTGGGTGAGGATCGGGACGTCGAGTCGGCGCTTCATTTCCTCGGCTGCCTCGTCCATCGCTCGGTAGCTGGTGAACAGCGCGAGCGTGCGGCCGCCGGCCGCGTTGATCAGCGCCGCGAGTTCGTCGTTCGCCTTGGCGCGAAAGGTCGCATCGTTGGGGTTGGGGAGATGGATGGCGTTGTACAGCAAAGCGTTCGACTCGTAGTCGAACGGGCTTCCGACGTCGGCGATGTCAACAGCGTCGGCCACCATGCCGACTCGCGCTGCGAGCGACGACGGGATCGTCGCGCTCGTCAGAATCGCCGTCCGCTTCGACCACACGCCAGACGCCATCGTCGGGCCGACATCGAGCGGGGCGATCTCGAGGCGCGGCGACTCACGCGATCCCGAGACGAAGGCGACATGGCCTGCCCGACCCTCGATCGCGATGTCGAGTTGGGTGATCGACCGCCCGGTCATCGTCTGGGCTCGAAGCTTGCGCTGTTTGGCGTCTTCGTTGTCGGTCGTGATGGCGATGAGGGTGTCGTTGACGTCGCCGAGCCGCAGCCGCGCATCGGTCAGCAGTTCCTGGAGTTCGTCGGGCAGGGGAGCGGTGAGGCGCTTGCCGAGTTCGTCGGCGAGTACGTCGCGCAGCCCTGCGCCGATCTCGGCGATGCCTCCTGTCAGGCTCGGGTCGGAGATGATCTTGGCGATCACGCCGGACAGTGCGGTGAATCGACCGGGTGAGATCTCGACGCCGACCGTGTCGCTCATCGTGTCCTCCAAGACGTGCGCCTCGTCGAAGACGACGACGTCGTGCTCGGGCAGAATCGCTCCATCGCTCGCGACGTTCAAGCCGTAAAGATAGGTGTTGACGACGATCACGTCGGCCGCCGCGGCCTTGCGTTTGGCCTGTTCGGCGAAGCACGGATCGCCCAGCGGGCACCGGTCGGCTCCGGGACACTCGTCGCTGCCGACACTGACGGCGCGCCATGCGGCATCGGTTGGCGACCAGTCGAGTTCGGCCTGGTCGCCGGTGGGGGAGCCACCCGCCCACGTCGCGATCTTCTTGATCTCGGCCTGGGTGACGACGGCGAGTGTGTCGAGTTCGAGTTGGCCCTGCGCGCCGCCGCTCATCTCCTTGAGTCGCTGGAGGCAGACGTAGTTGCTCCGACCCTTGAGCACGGCGAAGTCGAAGGCGACGTCGAGGTGTTCGGCGAGAAACGGCAGGTCCTTGTTGGCCAGCTGATCCTGCAAGGCCTTGGTTGCGGTGGCCACGACCACGCGCTTGCCGCCGGTGATCGCCGGGACCAGGTAGGCGAGGGTCTTGCCCGTTCCAGTACCCGCCTGGACCACGAGGTGGCGGCCGCTGGCGATCGCCTGCTCGACGAGCCTCGCCATCTCGAATTGGCCCGGACGGTCCTCGGAGTTGTCGAGCGCGGCGGTCGCGGTGGCGAGCGATGCGAGTGCCCGACCCGGTTCGGCCGTCGAGTCAGGCATCGGAGCCGAGCAGAGCGAGCGCTTCGTCGAGTTCGGTCTCGCCGAAGTCGGGCCACGCCGTCTCGGTGAAGTGGATGGCGGCGCCGGCAGCCTGCCACAGCAGGAAATTCGAGACGCGCCGCTCTCCGCTGGTCCGCACGACCACGTCGACGGGCGGCAGGTCGGGCAGGTAGAGGTGCTCGCCGATCGTGCGGGTGGTGACACCCTCGGGGGTGGCGCGGGCGTGTTCGACGGCGCGCACCAACTCGGCGCGCCCGCCGTAGTCGAAGGCCACCGTCAAGGTCATGCCGGTGTTGTTCGCGGTGTCGGCGATCGCCTTGCGGATGGCGCGCTGCACGTATTTCGGGGTTCGCGCTTCGCGGGAGTCGAACGGACGGCCGATCCACTGGATGCGCACGTTGAGTTCGTTCAGTTCGGCGACCCGGCCGAACAACTTCTCGTGGAGGCCCAAGATGTGGCGTACTTCGGGGCGGGGGCGCCGCCAGTTCTCGGTCGAGAAGCCGAACACGGTGAGCCACCCGATGTCGCGCGTGACAGCGACACGCACCAATCGAGCGAGGTTTTCTTCTCCCTCGGTGTGTCCCTCGGTGCGCGGCAATCCTCGACGGCCCGCCCAGCGACCGTTGCCGTCCATGATGCACGCGACGTGCAGATCATGTTTTTCAGTCGGTGGCACGGTGACGCACAGTATCGCCCTGACCGGGTGCCGAGCCGCCACATCGCCGCGTCGACGTGGAAGAATGACCGTGTGGCTGTCGACGTCGCCTCCACGCCCGCCCCCGATCCGGGCGCTGCCGAGTTGGCCGATTCGACGCGTCAGTTCCTCCGTCACGTCATGGTCGTCGGCGGAACGCTCGCCGAGTGGAACGACCTCGGCGACCAGCGGTGGGAACAGCGGGTCGCAACGCTCGGCTCGATCGTCGACCAGGCCGGAGCGTCGTACCTGACACTCCGTGCGTTCGAGTCGGGCGACGATGCTGTCCACCAAGATTGGTGGGAGCGTCGGATCGGCAACTGCCACGTGATGATCGATCCGTGTGGCGACGGGCGCGAACGCTTCGCGTCGGCCATGCGTCGGCTCGATCCCGACGACCCGGTGAACGAAGCCACCATTGCCGAAGCGTTGTACGCGCCCGCCGACTGCGAGCCCGACTTGATTCTCGTACTCGGTGCCGCTGATCGTCTGCCACCGTCGCTCGTCTGGGAGCTCGCCTACGGAGAGCTGGTCTTCGTCCCGCTGAC
The DNA here is from genome assembly GCA_963820085.1 of Ilumatobacteraceae bacterium. Taxonomy (GTDB): domain Bacteria; phylum Actinomycetota; class Acidimicrobiia; order Acidimicrobiales; family Ilumatobacteraceae; genus Ilumatobacter_A. The sequence continues at coordinate 993,985 of CAWFYU010000006.1, forward strand.
CTGGGACGAACTGGCAGCCGATCATCTCGTCGATGCCATTGCCGACTTCGCACAGCGCGAACGCCGTTTTGGCGGTCTCGACGACACCGATGAATGACCGTTCGTGAGCGAGATCTATCGCGACGTCGGCGTGGTCTTGCGGACCTACAAGCTGCGTGAGGCCGATCGGATCATCGTGTTGCACACCCGCGACAACGGCAAGGTGCGCGCGGTCGCCAAAGGTGTCCGCAAGACGAGGTCGAAGTTCGGGGCGCGCCTCGAACCGATGAGCCACGTCGCCGTGCAGCTCTATCGGGGTCGCGAACTCGACATCGTCACGCAGGCCGAGTCGGTCGAGCCACTGGCACCGATGCTGTCGTCACTCGACCGAGCGTCGCAGGGATTGGCCGTGCTCGAAGCCGTCGATCAACTCTCGCTCGAACGGGAGCCGAACCTCCAGCTGTATCGCATGCTCGTCGGGGTGTTGCGCACGATCGGCGCCAAGCCGTCGCCGATCAATGTGCCGGCGTTCTACTGGAAGCTGCTCGCGAACGAGGGGGTGCGGCCCCAACTCGACGAGTGCGTGCGCTGCGGTGAGTCGGGTGCCGACACCCAGTTGGTGGCGTTCGACCTGAACGAGGGCGGTGTGCTGTGCCGGTCATGTCGGTCAGGCCATGCGATCAGTGCCGGCGCACTCGACCTGCTCCGGGACATCCTCGGCGGCAGGCTGGCCCATGCGCTCGCCCAGCCCGAGTCTCCCGTCACCCACGAGGTGTCGGCGATGGCGACGCGGGCCCTCGAGTTCCACATCGAACGTCGCCTCAAGGCCGTGGCGATGTTCGAAGCGCACTGAACGCCGCAGCGCCGAGCCGCTGTGTCGTGGCCGACGGTGCCGACCTTGCAGTTGTGTGTCGATGTCAGGGATTCGAGTGTGGTCGGGAACCATGGCGCCATGACGATCGTCACACCAGCATGAGCAGCAGCAGCGTGAACAGGTTCGTGGCCGCCGTGGTGTTGACCGGATTGGTGTTGGCCTCGTGCGGGAACGACGACGATGCGTCCGACACCGATGGGGTCGACAACGGTGCGATCGGCGGCGAGGAAGCACCTGCCGAAACCGAATCGCCGCAGCAGGACGCGGGAACCCGCGACGATGATGCCGAAGAGTTCCTCGCCGACGACTCGAACGACGAGCCCGCGGCGACCGTTGCGCCATCGGCCACCGACGCTCCGGCCGAATCGGCGACGGAAGAGGGAGCCGAGGCGACCGATGATGTTGCGGCCGATGCCGAAGACCAACTGTCGGATCGCGCCGAACCACCGGGAGACGATGCGGCGGAATCCGACGACGGCGGCCTGTTCGACGAAGATCCGCCCGATGCCGAGCCGGCCGAGCCCGACGAGTCGTTCACCGACAGTCGATTCGAGGACTACGGCTACCGCGACTTCATCCCGACGGCACGCGACGCCCGGTCGACGTTTGCCCTCGACGTCGATACGGGGGCGTTCACCGTCGGACGCAGGGCCCTCGAAGAGGGCAGCCTGCCGCCGCGGGCGTCGGTCCGTCCGGAGGAGTACGTCAACGCGTTCGACTACGACTACCGGGCGCCCCGGTCCGGGCTCGACGTCAGCGTCGATGGAGGGCCGTCGCCGTTCGATACCGGCAATCACCTCATCAGGGTGGGTGTGCAGGCTGAGAACGTCGACGACGCCGATCGCGGGCCTGCCGCACTCACCTTCGTCATCGACACGTCGGGCTCGATGGATCGCCCCGATCGACTGGGGTTGGTGAAGGAATCGCTCATCATGTTGGTCGATCAACTCGGCGACGACGACACCGTTGCGATCGTGACCTACAGCGACGCCTCTGGTGTGGTGTTGAACCCCACACCGGTGTCGGAGAAGTTCGAGATCATCCAGGCGATCGGCCTCCTCGGCCCCGGCGGGTCGACCAACCTCGAAGCGGGCCTCCGCGAAGGGTACGACCTCGCGCGGGAGGCCTACCGACCCGAAGGAATCAACCGGGTGATCCTCGCCTCCGACGGTGTGGCGAACTCGGGCCAAACCGACCCTGATGCGTTGGCGGCGATGATCAGCGACGACGCCGACAGCGGAATCAACCTGGTCACGGTCGGATTCGGCATGGGCGACTTCAACGATGTGACGATGGAACAGCTCGCCGATCAGGGCGACGGGTTCTACGCGTATGTCGACACCCTTGACGAGGCCGAACGGCTCTTCCGCGACGAGTTGACGTCGACGTTGCTGACGGTGGCCAAGGACGCCAAGATCCAGGTCGAGTTCGACGAAGAGATCGTGGCCGCCTACCGGCTCATCGGTTTCGAGAACCGGGCCGTGCGGGACAGCGACTTCGCCAACGACGACGTCGATGCGGGCGAACTGGGCGCTGGTCATCAGGTCACGGCGATCTATGAGATCGAACTGGAGCGGGGCGTGACTCTCGACGACCGTGCCGAACTCGGCGTCGTCAATCTGCGCTGGGCGGACCCCGTCAGCGGTGAAGTGATCGAGATCGACGACGACATCGACCTGCGTGACATCGAGCGTCGGTGGGCCGATACGCCCGACGATTTCCAACTCGCCACGGTCGTCGTCACGCTCGCCGAGAAGCTGCGCGAGAACCCGTATGCCGACGACGTCGACATGAACGATCTCGCCGACGAAGCCGACCGCCTCGCCGAGGTGTACTGCACCTCGGCCGTCGACGAGCTCGCCGATCTGGTCCGCCAAGCCGCCCGCCTCAGCTGACTCGTCTCCCCCACCCTCTCCACGTTTGCGTCGCGGTCTGTGTACGGCCGGCCGTACACAGACCGCGACGCAAACGGGAGAAATTGGGGGGAAACGTCTCCGTAGACTCGCCGACTATGCCGGCTACGGATCTCGACCAGATTGTCTCTCTCTGCAAGCGACGCGGCTTCGTCTACCAGTCCGCCGAGATCTACGGCGGCTTCCGCTCGACCTACGATTACGGGCCTCTCGGTTCGTTGCTCCTGCGCAACGTCAAGGAAGCCTGGATCCGTTCGATGGTGCAACAGCGCGACGACATCGTGCTGATCGATGCCGCGATTCTCGGACCGCCCCAGGTCTGGGAGGCGTCGGGTCATCTCGGCAACTTCTCCGACCCCCTCGTCGACTGCACCAACTGCAAGAACCGGTTCCGCCTCGACAAGCTCGACGACCCCGACACGTGCCCCGAGTGCGGGAAGACGAACACCTTCACCGAGGCGCGCGAGTTCAACCTGATGTTCAAGACTCAGGCGGGCCCGGTCGAAGGTGCGGGCGCCGATGCGTATCTTCGGCCCGAAACCGCACAGGGCATGTTCACCAACTTCGCGGCGGTGCTCCAGACGTCCCGCAAGAAGCCGCCGTTCGGCATCGCCCAGGTCGGCAAGAGCTTCCGCAACGAGATCACGCCGCAGAACTGGATCTTCCGCACCCGGGAGTTCGAGCAGATGGAAATGGAATTCTTCGTCCATCCCGACGAGAGCGAGCAGTGGTACGAGTACTGGTGCCAGGCCCGCCTCGACTGGTACATCGAGCACGGCATCCCGGCCGACATGGTGACGCTGCGCCCCCACGAGGCCGACGAGCTGTCGCACTATTCCACCGGCACGTCCGACGTCGAGTTCAAGTTTCCATGGGGCTTCGACGAACTCGAAGGCATCGCGAAGCGCACCGACTTCGACCTCAAGGCACACGCCGCGGCGTCGGGGGAGAAGCTCGACTACTTCGACCCGCAGACCAACGAACGCTATGTGCCGTTCGTGATCGAGCCCGCCGCAGGTGCAACGCGGACGATGGCAGCCTTCCTGCTGGCGGCGTACGACGAAGACGAGGTGAACGGCGAGAGCCGCACCGTGCTCCGGCTGCACCCTCGGCTCGCCCCGTACAAGGTCGCCGTCCTGCCGCTCAGCAAGAAGGACACGCTGACGCCGCTCGCCCACGAGATCCGCAAGATGCTCGCCGATCGATACATGGTCGACTACGACGAGACGCAGAACATCGGTAAGCGCTACCGCCGTCAAGACGAGATCGGCACGCCGCTCGCCGTCACTGTCGACTTCGAGTCGCTCGAGGACAACGCGGTGACCGTGCGCGACCGCGACACGACCGAACAGGTCCGGGTGCCGATCGACGATCTGCTGTCGACTGTGGCGGGCAAGCTGGGCTTCTGAGGCCCCGTTGTCATGGCCGCGACCTACCTCGACAAGATCCTCGACCGTCATCGAGAGATGGCCGCTGCTGACACGCGCTCGATCGACGCGCTGATCGACGAGGCGATGGCGATGCCGGCCACCCGTGGCTTTCGAGCCTCGCTCGTCGGCAGGGCGGAGTTGGCCGTGATCGCGGAAGTCAAGCGACGCTCGCCGTCGAAAGGCGACCTGAACATCGGCCTCGACCCCGCCGTTTGGGCTCGCGTCTACGCCGCTGGCGGTGCGTCGTGTCTGTCGGTGCTGACCGACGTCGATGGGTTCGGCGGATCCGTTGCGGACTTGCAGGCGGCGCGCGCCGCATGCACGCTGCCGGTGCTCCGGAAGGACTTCACGGTCAGCCTGCGCGACGTCATCGACGCTCGACTGATGGGCGCTGATTGCGTGCTGCTGATTGCGGCGGCCCTCGACGTCGTCGAACTGGTCGACTTCCATGCGCTGGCATTCGAGATCGGCCTCGACGTGCTCGTCGAGATTCACGACGAAGCCGAACTGGAACACGCGCTTGAGGCGCACGCGACGCTGATCGGGGTGAATCAGCGTGATCTCGTCACGTTCGAGGTCGACCACGATCGGGCGATCCGCATGGGCGGAGTGATTCCCGACACGGCGATCAAGGTCGCCGAGTCGGGGGTACGCGGAGCCGGCGACGCCCGGCGGCTCGAAGCCGCCGGCTACGACGCCGTGCTCGTGGGCGAGACGCTGATCACCAGCATCGACCCGGTTCAGGCGCTGGCCGAATTGATCGGCTGACGCCCACTCTTCACTCGTCGATTTGCACGTCGACGGCAGGGACATCGATCTGCAGGTTGCCGTCATCGTCGGAGTCGGAGACGGCCAGGAAGGTGACGAAGCCGATTGCCGCGAGAACCGCCGCGGTCAGGAAGCCGCCGATGAAGGCCGGGACGCGGCTGGGCTCATCTACCTGCGTGCGCACATGCCTTTCGGTAACGACCTGCGTGAAGCCGTCGTCGGCCACATGGCTCTGCGGCGGCAGCTGGTTGGGCGCCTGGGTCGAGGTGTATTCGATGTCTGTCGATTCGGTCATGTGCTCGGACCTACCCGTTCGGGGCGACCGTCAAACGGCGCGGCCGCTACGTTTGTCGCATGCTGACCACGACCCTTGATCTGACTGCTGAAGAATTCGGCGCTGGAACCGGCTGGGAGATCAAGCCCGAAGGTGCCTGCAAGGCCGAGGTGTGCGTCCCGCTCGGCGGCAGTGGTTTCGACGCGACAGCGACAGCCGCTCGGCTCGGCATGGCGATCGTGACCGATGCTGCGACGGGGTGGTCGGCGATCGGGCCCGAATCTCTGGGGGACCGTGCACTGGTCACTGCGCAGGCGCCCGAGTTGGTGCTCAATGATCTCGACGGCAACGAGTTCAGGTTGTCGTCGTTGCGCGGTCAGAAGGTCGTGATCGTCTCGTGGGCTCCCTATTGAGGATGCTCGTTCGACCTGCCAGGTTGGCAGGCACTCCGCGACGAACTCCACGAAGCCGGTCTCGAAGTCGTGACGGTGTCGCTCGAACTGAGCGGACCTGACGCATCGCGGCGCTACATCGAAGCAGCTCACCCGACAGGTCGCCCGACGCATCCGTCGTTGCTCGACCCGACGCACCAACTCGACGCACTGTTCGGCGTGGTCAACATCCCGAACGTGATCTGGATCGACGAGGCGGGCGTGATCGTCCGCCCGCCCGAGCCGGGTTGGCCGGGCGGCCGCCAAGAACTTCCATCCGACATGCTGTCGAGCATGCCCGAACTCGGCCGGGCGCACGGTGCGCCACCCGAGCCTGAGGACGGGCCCGGGATGTGGGCGGTGCTCGGTTCGGGTCAAGACCGGTCGTCGTATCCCGATGCGATCCGCGACTGGGTGGCCAACGGAGCCGAGAGTCGCTTCGTGATGTCGCCGACCGATGTCGTGGCGGCGTCGCAGCCCCGCGATGCGTCGATGTCCGAGGGTGCGGCGCACTTCGAGTTGGCCAACCATCTCTGGCAGACCGGTGAGCGTGATGCGGCGATCGGTCACTTCAACGACTGTCACCGGTTGCAGCCCGACAACTGGACCTATCGCCGTCAAGCGTGGTCGCTGGTCGGCAACGAGCGCGTCGGCGGCGACTTCGGCCGGTTCATCCAGGGTCCGCTCGTCGGCGAGGAAGACGACTGGCCGTTCGCGTCCGACTTCCGCTCAGAAGTGTCGTCGCGCGCGGTCGGTTCGTACTACCCGCAGACGATCGCCTAGCGATCAGTCGGCTGTTCCGGCCCGGCCACCGGCGACATCGCGGCGACCTGCTGCGATGAGTGCCCGCTGGTAGAAGCCGGCGGGCAGCCGGGAGACGATGTCGAACACCTTTGCGTCGGGGCCGATGAGCGCCCGGCGCCGGTTCCGTTCGACCGCCTTGAGAATCTGGCGAGCCGCCTTCTCGGGAGTGCTGCGCGCCAGCTTGTCGAAGTCGTTCCGCAGGCCCGACTCGTCGACGCCGATCGCCGCCACCCCGGGGTCGACCCGGCCGCTGTTGACGATGTTGGTCTTGATCCCGCCGGGGTGGATCGTCGTGACCGACACGTTGGACCGCTCGATTTCGAGTTCGATCCGTAGCGCGTCGGTGAATCCTCGTACGGCGAACTTGGCCGCGTTGTAGGCCGACTGGCTGGGCACGCTCACGAGTCCGAACACGCTCGAGATGTTCACGACGTGCCCGCAGTCAGCAGCGCGGAGGTGGGGGAGGAACGCCTGCGTGCCATGGACGACGCCCCAGAAGTCGATGTCCATCACCCATCGGAAGTCGTCGATCGACTGCCCGGCCGCAGTCGCTGCCAGGTTGACTCCGGCGTTGTTGATGATCAGGTGGACCGCACCGTGTTGGTCGGCGGCACTGTCGGCCCACGCGAACATCGCATCACGGTCGGCGACGTCGAGTTGGGTCGCCGTCACCTTCACGCCGAGCCCTTCGCACCGTCCCACCGTTTCGGCGAGGCCGATGCCATCCAGATCGGCGAGCGCGAGGTGTGTGCCGCGCCCGGCGAGGTCGATGGCGAGGGCCCGGCCGATGCCCGAGCCTGCTCCGGTGATTGCTGCGACACGACCCGAGAAGTTCTTCACTCGCTCAGTCTGGCCGCTCCCGCTGCACCGGTCGAGCATCGAGATGGATGCCGGCAATCATGCAGCGGACACTTCCGCCGGCGAGTTCGATGGTCGCAACGTCGAGGGGCAGCAACGTGCAACTGCGTTCGATCACCGCGCGCTGTTCGGCGGTGAGGCTGGCATGGGCCCGAGCCGACAATGCGAGCACCCGCCCGGCACTGCCTTGGAGTTCGATGGCGTTCCCGGCGAAGTCGCGGATCTGGGCGTGGGTGAGGTCGACGACAGCCCGACCCGGAGACGTCAGCCGGTCGACCACCTCGTTGCGCCGTCGAACGTCAGGGATCATGTCGAGGCCGACCATCGCGAACTCGGTGCCGATGCACATCATCACGTTCGTGTGGTACACCGCCACGCCTGCTTCGTCGAACGCGTCGAACGCCATCGGCTCGTAACCGAAGTTCGTGCAGAAGCGTTCCAAGGCAATCGGGTTGGCCCGGTTCGAACGCGCGGTGTAGGCGATCCGGGTGAGGTGATCGAGCACCATCGCGCCGGTTCCTTCGAGGAAGACGTCGTCGGGTTCGAGGCCCGAATAGTCGATCACGTCCTGCACCCGATACCGCTGTTTGAGCGTCTCGATCACATCGCTGCGGCGTTCGGTGCGGCGGCTGGGGGCGTACATCGGATAGATCGCGATGTGGCCGCCTGCGTGGGTCGAGAACCAATTGTTGGGAAAGACGCTGTCGGGCCGCGTCGTGTGGTCGTCATCGAACAGATGGACGTCGACGCCCGCGGCCGTCAGTGCCTCGGCAACAGCGGTGACCTCGGCGTAGGCCGCAGCAGCGATGGCGGCGGCGTCGCGCCGATCATCGTGCGACTGGAAGCTGTTGTCGGCTGCGGTGTCCGGGTTCGGTGAGAAGTGACGAGGGCGGATCAGTACCACTGCGCCGGGCGCTTGCATCGACATGTCAGACGGTCACCGGCACGGCAGTGGTGACGAGACCGAAGAGATTCTTCGGGTCGACCGGATCGGCGATCAGGTCGACCGTCGTGTAGTAGTCGGTGCCGTCGACGGCGTCGCGGAGGTAGCGCAGCGCGGAGAAGTCTTCGACGGCGAAACCGACCGAGTCGAAGATGGTGATCTGGGTGGCCGCCACCCGACCGGGGGCCAGCCCGCAGAGCACCTCCCAGAATTCGGTGACGGGAAAGTCGGCGGGCATCTGTTGGATCTCGCCTTCGATGAGCGTCTGTTCGGGGAACTCGACGAACACCGAACCGCGGAGCAAGATGGTCGGATCGAGTTCGGTCTTTCCCGGGCAGTCGCCGCCGATCGCGTTGATGTGCACGCCCGGCGCCATCACGGCGAGCATCGCGGCGGTGAGGATGGTGGCGTTGGTCTTGTCGGCGGTGCAGGTGGTGACGATGTCAGCACCGGCGACGGCGTCCACGACATCGCGCGCGACGTAGACGTCGAACCCGAGGGGCTCGGCGTTGCGGATGAACTTGGCCATCGCTTCGGGATCGGTGTCCCAGATCCGCAAGGTGTTGATCCCGAGCGCAGCGCGCATGCCGAGTGCCTGGAACTCGCTCTGGGTGCCGGTCCCGACGAGCGCGAGTACGGCCGAGTCAGGTCGGGCGACGTGCTTGGCGACCATCGCCGACGCGGCCGCGGTGCGCAGGGCTGTCAGCAGCGTCATCTCCGACCAGAAGGTCGGGTACCCGGTGGCGACGTCGGCGAGGACGCCGAACGCGGTGACGGTCTGCAGGCCGGACATCGGATTCGAGGGATGCCCGTTGACGTACTTGAAGCTGTATTCGGTGCCGTCGCTGGTCGGCATCAACTCGATCACGCCGATGTCGGAGTGACTCGCGACGCGGGCGGTCTTGTCGAAGCTCGGCCAACGACGGAAGTCGTCTTCCAAATAGGTGATCATGCCGTCGATGATCTGCTCGACCCCGCACTGGGCAATCCGAGCGCGCCATGTGGGGCACGTCGACGAAGCGAACAGATGTCTCGGTCATGTCTCAAGGGTACGACTGAGCAATGTGCAGGCACAATCCACAGAACGAGGCGTTCTGTCTAACGGGTTGAGCGAATTGAGACCCGGGAGTATACGTTGTGGTCATGCAGGGTCTCGATGATCTCGATCAACGGTTGCTGGCGGCATTGCGCACCGACGGTCGCGAACCGGTCGCTACGTTGGCCCGCCGGCTCGGCGTGACGCGGGCAACGGTCAACAGTCGTCTCGACCGGCTGGTGCAATCAGGCACCGTGCTGGGCTTCACCGTGCGCGTCCGCGAGGAGCACGACCCGCGCTCGATCACTGCGATCTCACTGATCGAGGTCGAAGGACGGACCACTGACGACGTGATCCGCCGACTGCGCGGGTTCCCCGAGCTTCATTCGTTGCACACCACCAATGGAGGGTGGGATCTGGTGGCCGAGATCCGCACGATCTCGTTGGGCGACTTCGACCGCGTGCTGGGCCAGATCCGCGCCGTCGACGGCGTGGTCAACAGCGAAACCAGCCTCCTGCTCAGTTCTGTCCTGCGCTGACAGGAACGTCTACGGGTTGCGTTCGCGCCAGAGGGCGAGGCCGTCCTCCACACGCTTGATCGTCGTCTCCAACACCGCGACTCGCGCCCACCGTTTCTGATCCCCGGCGACCAGGTTCCACGGTGCCGACGCATGATCGGTGCGCTCGAACATCTCCTCGGCCGCTGCGTCGTACTCGGCGCGCCGGTCGCGGTTCCGCCAGTCGTCGTCGGTCAACTTCCACTTGCGGAGCGGATCCTTGGACCGGGACTCGAAACGGGCGAGTTGTTCGTCGGGGCTGACGTGCATCCAGAACTTGACGAGAATCACGCCTTCCTCAACGAGTCCACGCTCGAAGTTAACGATTTCGTCGTAGGCGCGGGTCCATTCGTTCCGGGTTGCAAACCCTTCGATGCGCTCGACCAGGACGCGCCCGTACCAGCTTCGATCAAAGACGCACATCCCGCCACGGCCGGGCGCCTTGGCCCAAAACCGCCACAGGAAGTGATGGCGCAGTTCGCGCTCGCTCGGCGCCGCGTAGCTGTACACGCTGTAGTGACGCGGGTCGAGCGGCTCGACCAGCCGCTTGATGGCGCCGCCCTTGCCGCCCGCATCTGAGCCTTCGAGCACGATCAGCACGCCGGGGCCGATCATCCCGCCGGTGGTCTGGCCGCCGAGTTCGAGGCGCAGTTCGAGAAAGCGCTGCTGAGCTGCGGCCAGCCGGCGCTCGTACTCCTCCTTGTTGATCGTCGCGTCGAAGTCGAGCCGGTCGATTCGGGTCATGAAACCACAGTACTGATCCCCCTGCGACCGGTCGGCGAACGGTACGTTGAGGCTCCTCATGTTCGTGAAGATCTGCGGCATCACCAACGAAGACGACGCGCTCCTGTCGGTCGCCATGGGAGCCGATGCGGTCGGGTTCATCTTTGCTCCGTCGCCCCGCCAGGTCGCACCCCAGAAGGTGTACGACATCACGCGCCGGCTCCCGCCCGAGATCCTCACCGTGGGCGTGTTCCGTGACGATCTTCCGGCGCGCGTCATCGCGCTGGCGCACAAGGCCGGGGTGAAGGCAGTGCAGTTGCACGGTCGCGAAACGCCCGCCCAAACGCGTGAGATCGCAGGACACTTCCGCTGGGTGATCAAGGCCTTCGGGGCCGACGACGAGAACCTGCCGAAGGCCGACACCTACGGCACCGACATGATCCTGCTCGACGCACCGAGCCCCGGGAGTGGCAAGGTCTTCGACTGGTCGGTCGCCGGCGATGCACCCGATTCGATGAAGTTGATCCTCGCGGGCGGCCTCACGCCCGACAACGTCGACGCAGCCGTGCAGGAGGTCCGCCCGTGGGGGGTCGACGTGGCGAGCGGCGTCGAGAAGTCGCCTGGCCGCAAAGATGCCCTGGCCGTGAAGCGATTCATCGAAAACGCCAAGGCTCACGCTCCCGAGCACTACCGAGGCGACGACAACCTGCCCTACGACTGGGGCATCGAATAGCCGGAACCTCGATGAGTGTTCGTTGCACACTGTTCATCACCGCTGGCCTTGCGCTGACGAGCTGCGGCGGCGTCGGCGACAAACCGAGTTCGAGTGACGACGTCGGGTTCCTCGAATCTGACGCGACGGGCACAACCGTCATTTCGTCGGTGCCGATCGGCGGCGACTCCTTGCTCGATGGGCTGCCGGACGAATTCTCGGCGGAGGCGGAATGCACGCTGAGCGTCGAGGAGTGGGTCAACAGCGGCGAGTTCGTGCTTCGGGCCGATCGGCTCGTCGTCGGTGAACGAAGAATGGTCGAGCAGGACGCCTTCACCGGGACGGCGTCGATCCGTCGGACCATTACGCTCGAAAATCCGCGGGTGGTGTCGGCCGACCCAGCCAGCGCTGCTGCGAGTACGGCCGCCGCGATTGTTCAACTGACCGAAATCGAGGCAAGCCAGCTTGCCGACGGGTCGTTTCAGGGCTTCGGGCGTGATCTGAGCGAGCTGGCGGCGATGTCGGATGTGTACGTCTCGGGCTACGCATCGCTCGACGGCGAACCGTTGCTCGGTGTCGTTGCGGGTGATATCGACGGAGTGACGCGCACTGCGAGCGCCTGCTCGGCGCTCGTGGGGGCTCGTGTCGACAGCGAGGCACCTTCGCTCGGGTTCGCAGACGGTGTCGATTTGCTCATTGGTTGGGCCGCAGTTCGCGGAACACCTGAGGCCGATCGATTCGTGCGGGTAACCGCTCCCGCATCTGACGACGACGAGGTGGCGCAGGCCGAAGATGCTTGGCGCGACGCTCCGTCCGATTTCCGGAGTCTGAATCCCGTCGATGTTCCATCTGACGTGCGGGAACGGATCGACGTTCGCGTCGCCTACGTCGACGTGACCTTCGAGGGACGCGAGGTCATCAAAATCCGAACCGAATCCGGTGTCTCCAGCGCGATTGCATCGCCCGCGATGGGGTCGGTCATTCCGCTCTTCTTCGTCGTTGGCACCGACACCACGATCGAGGTCATCCTGGGTGCCGCCGATTCGGCCGAAGGGCGTGTGCTCGCTTCGATTCCCGTCGCCGAGGTCAAGCAAGCCGCTGGTTTGTCGATCGTCGGTTCCGAGACCGATCTCGTCGTCGATGTGCTCTCAGAAGTCGATGTGGCGCGGCTGATGAACGTCGACGTCGACACCTTGGAACGAATTCAGGTCGAGTATCTGACCGTTGAATGAGTGACTCGTTACCCTGCGAAAGCGATGAGCGCGCTTTCCGAGACCGCCGACGCCGGCTCCGTATCAACCACGGCATCAACCGCCCTGCCGACTTCGCTGTCGGCGCCGCCGGACAGCACCGGACGGTTCGGTCAATTCGGCGGACGGTTCGTTCCCGAAACGCTCGTGCCGGCCTGCCAAGAACTCGAAGCTGCGTTCGACGAGGCGTGGGTCGACCCGTCGTTCCGTGCCGAACTCGACGAGGTGCACCGGCTCTACTCGGGGCGGCCCTCGATCATGACCGAGTGCAAGAACCTCGGGGGCCGACTCGGCATCCGGCTCATCCTCAAACGCGAAGACCTCAACCACACCGGCTCGCACAAGATCAACAACGTGATCGGCCAGACCCTGCTGGCCAAGCGGATGGGCAAGAAGCGCATCGTCGCCGACACCGGTGCCGGCCAGCATGGCGTGGCCAGTGCCACCGCAGCGGCGTTGATGGGCCTCGAATGCAAGGTGTACATGGGTGCCGTCGACGTGGAACGCCAAGCGCTCAACGTGTTCCGGATGAAGCTGCTCGGCTCGGAAGTCGAGTCGGTCCACAGCGGCAGCCGCACGTTGAAAGACGCGGTCAATGAGGCCATGCGCCATTGGGTCGCCAACGTCGGTGACACCCACTTCTGCCTCGGCTCGGTCGTCGGGCCCCACCCGTATCCGTACATGGTGCGCCAGTTCCAGTCGATCATCGGCGACGAGGCGCGGGTCCAGATTCGCGAAATGACCGGGGCCATGCCCGACGTCGTCGTGGCGTGCGTCGGCGGTGGCTCGAACGCCATGGGCATTTTCAGCGGATTCGTCGACGAACCAGGCACACGGCTCGTCGGTGTCGAGCCGGCCGGAGGGGCAGCGATCGGCAAGGGTGTTCCGGGCGTGGTGCACGGCATGCGCAGCAACTTGATGCAAGACGAGTACGGACAGGTCGAAGAGGCGCTGTCGATCTCGGCCGGGCTCGACTACCCCGGCGTCGGTCCCGAGCACTCGTACCTCGCCGACATCGGGCGGGCCGAGTATCCCAACGTCACCGACGACGAAGTCATCGCAGGGTTCCGCCTGCTGTCGGAAACCGAAGGAATCATCCCGGCGCTCGAATGCGCCCACGCCATTGCTTGGATCACGCGTGAAGCGCCGAACATGCAGGGTCAGACCGTGCTGATGAACCTCTCGGGCCGAGGAGACAAGGACGTTGCCCAGATGATGGACATCCTGACCGCGCGAGGCGAACTTTCGTGATCGGCCGGCTCGAGTCCGAGTTCCGAGCCAAGCGCGAGGCGGGCCGCAAGTTGCTCGTGCCGTACATCACCGGCGGGTACCCCGGCTGGCAGGACGCCATTCGGGCCTGTGCCGCAAACGGTGCCGACGCGGTCGAAATTGGCATCCCGTTCTCCGATCCGGTGATGGATGGCCCGGTCATCCAACAGGCGTCGCAGATCGCCCTCGAAGCCGGCGTCACGCCGCAATCGATCCTCGACGAGGTGCCGGGCCTCGACGTGCAGATTCCGCTTGCCGTCATGACGTACTACAACCTCGTGCATCACCCGGGCCCCGAGCGGTTTGCGGCCAACCTCCAGCGGGCGGGGATCTCGGCGGCGATTCTTCCCGACCTCCCCCTCGAAGAATCCGACCCGTGGTGCAGTGCTGCGGAAGCGCACGGGATCGAAGCGATCATGCTCGCGGCCCCGACCGCCCCGGACGAACGTTTGCCACGAGTGGCCGCGCGGGCGCGTGGCTTCATCTACTCCGTCGGCCTCTTGGGCGTGACCGGTGAGCGGTCGTCGCTGGCCGACACCGCAACCGACCTCGCCGCACGGTTGAAGGCCATCACCGACAAGCCGGTGCTCGTGGGCGTGGGCGTGTCGAACGCCGAGCAGGCGTATGAGGCGACCCGCGTGGCCGACGGCGTCATCCAGGGCGCCTCGGTCGTTCGGCGGCTGATGGAGGGCGGGCCCGACAGCGTCGGGGAGTACATCGCCGAAGTCCGCGCCGCCATCGACCGCGACTGACCCAAGCCACCGCACCGCCCATCACCTCTGGTGTCTGACACCGGAGGTGATGCGCCGGTCAAGCGCTCGGGAAGTCGAACGTCATCGGCGTCGAGGCGGCAAAGACTTCCGTCGCCGGTACGCCGAGCCATCCTTCGACCACGCCTCCGAGATACTCCTCCAACGGCACCGTTGCCTTGACGTCGTTGTTGTCGTCGAGGTCGGTCAACGACGGCAGCGCACCGTGCCGCCAGCCGAGCTGATCGCCGGTGCCCGGACCCGACAGCAACACCGTCGAGGCGGTGCCGTGATCGAGCCCGCCCGATGCGTTCTCGCTCAGGGTCCGGCCGAACTCGCTCGTCGTCATGACCATCACCGAGTCACCGATCCCGCGCTGATCGAGGTCGTCGTGGAACGCAGCCAGATTGGTGTCGAGTTCACGCATCAACTCGGGATGGCGCCAGGCGTGTCCCTCATGGGTGTCGAAGTCGCCACTCATCGAGACGTGCATGCACGCGTACGCCGGTACCGCCGGCGAGCACCTGCGCCGTGAACGGCAACGACTGGCCGAGGCCGTCACCTTCGTATCCCAGCGTCTCGGTGTCGGTTTCGTTGTCGAGGAGAGCAAGAGCTTCGGCGAAGTCGAGTGTCGAACGCATGGTGGTGGCATGGGCGGAGTTGCCACCAGCGAACGAGCGCAACGCGCGTTGGTAGTTGCTCCGGAAGGTGTCTTCAGGGTCGGCGCCAGCCATTGCCCACACCGCATCGGCACTCGGCAGCGACAGCGTCGAGCCGGTTGCCGATCGAATGATCGGATGCGACCCGGCGCCGACCGACAGCGCCGCGGCGGGAATCGCGCCATTGCTCGACGAATCGGCGTTGAACAGGTCGGCGAGCCGACCGACCCACCCGGTGCTCGCGGGGCCGGCCTGCGAGGAGCCTGCCCACCATCGGGCCTGCATCTCGAAGTGCGAGCCGTCGGGAGCGGTCGACCCGACACCTTCGATCAGTGAGACGCCGCGCACGTGCAGTCGATTCAAATTGGGATGGAGACCGACCTCGTCGTCGATCCGCAGCACGTCGGCCTGGGCGATCGCGGTCTGGACTCGGCGGTCGTAATAGGTGGACCGGCCGTACGGAACGGCCATCGACAAGCCGTCGTTGCCGCCCGGCATCTCGATCACGACGAGCATGCGATCGACCGCGCCGGTCGTCCGTGGTGGCGGCGGGCTCGTCACAGATGTCGTCGATGGCTTCACCCCAGGCCGTGCAGAGGTGTCGGTTGGTGCCGGGTTGGCTGAGGGCGACGGGGACGATCCGCCGAGGAATACCGAGGTGCCGGTGGCGGCAGCGCCAGTTCCGGCGGCGAGCCAGGCGAGCAGTTCTCGGCGGGAGATTCGAGCAGTCATGATGGCGGTCCTTTCAGGCCTGGGAGAACTCGGGGCTCATGGCGACAGCGGCGTGCAGCAGACTCGACACCTCGCGCCGGCCTTCGGTCGTCGCAAGGATCTCGTCGAGTGCAGCACGGGTCGACGGGCTGACATCCTGCAACGCTGCCCGGCCAAGGATGTCGGTAACGGGATCGGTCGAATCGAGCGTCGCGGTGTCCCACGCCATGTCGAGCGAGGTCTGGGCCTTGATCAGCAATTGGCCACTCGACACCCAGCGCTCGTTGCCCGGCCACCCGGCGACGTTCGGCGGGCTGAGCGGCATCTGGCCCATCGACTCGAGCATCCACGGGTCGAGTTCCACGTCGTACAGACGCTCGAAGGCCAAGAACCATTCGAGCGCCGACCGGGGACGCGGCGGGGCGTCGAGCAGGCTCGGATGCGTCGCGATGGCCGCGACGAGTGGACCGATTTCGAGATCGTTCGAACCGAACACTTCGGCAAGTTCGACAAGGCGAGCCTCGGCAGGTTCCTGTCCGACCAGGGCGAGGTGCACGCGACGAGCGATGAATCGGGCGCAGGCCGGATGGTCGCACACCGCATCGATCACGTCGTCGACGGTGCGGACTCTGACACCGAGGAAGTCGACCGGCCGCCGTAACGAGCCCTCGACCTCGAACTGCACCGATCCGGGCCCGTCGCCTCGCTCATCGTCGTTGTCGACCCAGTACCCGGCGAGGGCCTTCGCGCCATTGCGGACATCTGCCTCGGTGTAGGCGCCCGAATCGCGTCCGAGCGCGAAGAGCTCCATCAGCTCGCGGGCATAGTTCTCGTTCGGGGCCGACGCATCGCTGCCTGATCCGTCAAGCCACTGCAACATGGCCGGGTCGAGGGTGATCGCGCGAAGCAGCGTGCGGAAGTTGCCGAGTGCATGGGTGCGGAGGAGCACCAACTGATCGAGCATCTGTCGTGGCGACGACTTCGCCAGCGACGATGTGAGATGCCCGTGCCAGAACCAAGCCATTCGTTCATGGAGGCCGCTGTTCGGGTTCCGCATCACCGAGAGCCACCATCGGGTTGCCGCGTCGAAGTCGGTGTCCTCATCGAGGACGGGTGGTGTGGCGTCGACCGGCCCGGCCCCCAGCAGAGCCGTGATCACATCGGCGGACGATTGCTCGCCGAGCGCTTCGATCGCCGACGGGGTCGGGCCCAAGGTGAGCCGGCGCAGAATGTGGGCGGTCGTCGCAACAGACATGGGCATCATGTGCGCACAACACGGATGAATCGAACATGAAGGTCGACTTCACGTGTCCTTCATGTCGCGTCTGCGACGATGGGGCCGTGCGGATTCTGCTGGTCGAGGACGATGTCGCCCTGGGTCCGGTGATCCAGCGCGGCCTGGTCGAAGACGGCCACGCTGTCGACTGGGAACGGACGCTGGCTGCGGCACGCGAGGCAGTCGTGATCAGTCCGTACCATCTGGTCGTGCTCGATCTGGGCCTACCCGATGGGAATGGACTCACACTGTGCCGCGAGATGCGTGAGCGAGGTGACGCCACACGCGTCTTGCTGCTCACGGCCCGCGACACGCTGGGCGACAAGGTCACCGGGCTCGATGCCGGCGCCGACGACTACCTGACCAAACCGTTCGACCATCCCGAACTGTCGGCGCGGGTCCGGGCGCTCCTGCGTCGACCCGACGATGCGCGCAGCCCGCGCCTCGAAGTCGGCGACATCGTGCTCGATCCTGCCGCCCACTCCGTGAGCCGCTCGGGTGTGCAAGTGCCGCTCACTGCGCGCGAATTCGCGCTGCTGCACTATCTCATGGACCGTGCGGGCCAGGTGGTCGTTCGCAGCGAACTCCTCGAAGCGGTCTGGGACGCGAACTACGACGGACTCTCCAACGTCGTCGACGTCCACATCGCGAATCTGCGACGCAAGCTCGAGTTGCCCGGATCGCCGGCGCCCGTCGAAACAGTGCGCGGGGTCGGCTATCGAATCGGCGGCGAAGCGTGAGAGAGTCGGGGGCATGAAGCTCCGTCGACTCCGGCTGCGATTGGCATTGCTGTTCGGGCTCGTTGCGTCGGGCCTCGCCATCGGGCCGCTCATGTTGTGGCACAACGAGCGGGCCGCTGCGCTCGACGACGAGTTCGAAGATGGCCTCGTCACCCAGATGGAAGTGATCCAGCGGCAGTGGGTCGGCGCCGACGATGGGGCGATCGACTTCCCGGCCTGGCAGGTCAATGCCACCGAGGGTTGGGTCAATCCGCTGTCCGACTCCGACATCGAGCCACCACTGCTGACGTGGGGACGAGAGGTCGGCGATTGGCCCCAGTTCCGCACGTTTTCCCAAGATGAGCAGGAGTACCGGGCGTACGTCAATCCGATCGTTCCCGGCGAGTCGCTGGTGACATTGAGCTGGGTCGATGGACTCGATGACGAACAGTCCGCGCTGCTCCGACGAACGTTGCTGTCGACCGGCGTGCTCCTCGCCGTCGGTTTCGGGCTCGGTTGGCTCGGTGCAGGTCTTGCGCTCGGCCCGACCAAGCGAATGGTCGACGGACAGCAGGGCTTTCTCGCCGACGCGGCACACGAGATGCGCACGCCCCTCGCAGTGATCATGGCGTCGAGTTCTCAAGCCTTGAGCCGGGAGCGGACGAACGCCGAGTATGTCCGCTCGCTGTCGGAGATCCGGTCGGCAGCCGAGCGTGCCTCGACCGGGGTGAACGAACTCCTCGATCTCGTGCGCTTCGATTCGGGTCAGGCGATTCCGCGTCTGGCCCCGCTGCGGCTCGACCTGTTGGCAGAGGAAGTGGCTGCGTCGGTGCGCCCCGACGACGGTGAAGTCATCGCCGAGCCGGGCGTCCCGGTTGTGGTCGGTGCCGACATGGCACTCATGCGTCAAGCGCTGGACAATCTCGTCCGCAACGCAGTTCGTCGAGCGAGTCGGGTCGAACTGACCAGCCGGGTCGACGATCGATACGGCGTGATCGAGGTCAGCGACAATGGGCCAGGATTCGACCCGGCGCGCATCGATTCCGTCTTCGACCGCTACCAGCGGGGGGATCAACGCGGAGAAACCGGCATCGGTCTGACGATCGTGAAGGCGATCGTCGACGCCCACGGAGGCGAAGTGGTGGCGTCCAACGGCGCCGCCGGCGGTGCCGTGGTGACGATCCGCGTCCCCCTCGCCAGCCGCTGATGTGTTCGATCTAGAACATTCCGTTGTCGTTCGCGGCAGTCTCCGGGACGATCTGGAGAACATCCCAGTGCTCGACGATCTTGCCGTTGCGATCGAAGCGGAAGATGTCGATCCCGGCGTAGTCGTGGTCGTCGGGCCAGGTCTGGTAGCAGTGCAGCACCACGAGATCGCCCTCGGCCACGCGGCGTTTGAACTCGACCCGTTTACCGGGGTACACCTCGGCCATCCGCTCGAAGTAGTCGATGAACGCCTCCTTGCCGTCGGCGACTCCCGGATTGTGTTGGATGTACGTGTCACCGGCGTATCGCTCGATTGCCTCGCGGTTGACACTGATTGAACATCTGGTCATAGAACGCTTCGGCAGTCGCGGTGTTGGCTTCGGTGGTCATGCTGGACGTCCCTCGTGTGTGTCGAGACAGCCGATTGCTCGGCGTACGAACCGATCGCTATCGCATGATCGTACCCGTTGGCGCGGCGGTGGTGATCGGCGACGGTGGTGGCTGGCAGACTGATCGGCGTGTACGACTTCATCATCGTCGGCGGCGGATCCGCTGGCTGCGCGTTGGCCAACCGGCTGAGCGCCGATCCGTCGAACCAGGTACTCGTCATCGAGGCCGGGCGGCGCGACTGGAAGTGGGACGTCTTCATCCACATGCCCGCAGCGCTCGCGTTTCCGATCGGGAGCCGGTTCTACGACTGGAAGTACGAGTCCGAGCCCGAACCGTTCATGAACGGCCGCCAGGTGTACCACGCCCGCGGCAAGGTCCTCGGCGGGTCGAGCAGCATCAACGGGATGATCTTCCAACGGGGCAATCCGATGGACTACGACAAGTGGGGCGCGATTCCCGGCCTCGAGTCGTGGGATTGGGCGCACTGCCTGCCGTACTTCAAGCGGATGGAGAACTGCCTCGCCGGAGACGAGGCCGAACACCCGGGTCTGCGCGGCACCGGCGGCCCGCTCGCACTCGAGCGAGGTCCCGCTGCGAATCCGTTGTTCGACGCCTGGCTGCGCGCCGGGGTCGAAGCCGGTTTCAATCGCACCGACGATGTCAACGGCTACCGCCAGGAGGGCTTCGCCGCCTTCGACAAGAACGTGGTGCGGGGCCGGCGACTGAGTGCGGCCCGGGCGTACCTGCACCCGGTCCTCGACCGTCCGAACCTGACCGTGATGACCCGGGCCCACGTCAACCGGGTGCATCTTCGACGGCATCCGGGCGACGGGCGTCGAGGTGGCCAAGGGACGCAGCACCACGGTGATCAATGGCCGCGAGATCATCCTGTGCGGCGGAGCCTTCAATAGCCCTCAACTCCTCCAACTCTCCGGCGTCGGGGATCGGGAACACCTCGAATCGCTTGGCATCCCGGTCGTGGCCCACGTTCCCGGTGTCGGCGAGAACCTGCAGGACCATCTCGAGGTCTACATCCAGTACGAGTCGAAGCAGCCGGTGTCGATCCAGCCGCACCTGGCGCACTGGAAGAAGCCGTGGATCGGGTTGCAGTGGTTGTTCCGAAGGGGGCCGGGAGCCTCGAATCACTTCGAGGCGGGCGCCTTCGTCAAGAGCAACCCGAACGAGTCGTACCCGAACCTGATGTTCCACTTCCTGCCGATCGCGATTCGCTACGACGGTTCGTCACCGCGTCGGCCTGATGGAGGCAGCGACAAGATCGAGCACGGATATCAGGTACACGTGGGACCGATGTATTCCGACGCACGGGGCACCGTCAAGATCACCTCGACCGACCCACGTCGGCATCCGGCGGTGCAATTCAACTATCTGTCGACCGAACAGGACCGTCGGGAATGGATCGAAGCGGTGCGAACGGCGCGCACGATCCTCACCCAACCCGCGTTCGAACCGTTCAACGCCGGTGAGATCTCGCCGGGACCTGCAGTCGAGACCGACGAGGAGATCATGGCGTGGGTCGCCAGGGATTCCGAAACTGCGCTGCACCCATCGTGTACGACCAAGATCGGCGCACGGAGCGATCCGTTGGCCGTGCTCGACCCCGAGTCGATGAGGGTGTGGGGGACCGAGGGGCTGCGTGTCGTCGACGCCGGGTGTATGCCGAACGTCAGCAACGGCAACACGTACGCGCCGACGATGATGATTGCGGAGAAGGCCGCCGATCTGATCCTCGGGAACGCGCCGCTCCCGCCCGATCACACCGCCGTCTACCGAGGCGACGTCGTCGACGGCACGCGGCGATGACGGATCGGCCGAACATCTTGCTGATCATGGCTGATCAGTTGGCCGCGCCGTTCCTGTCGTTCCACGGCGGACCGGCCATCACGCCGAACATCGACCGCCTCGCCGCCGCGGGCGTGAACTTCACCAGCGCCTACAGCAACAGCCCGCTGTGCGCGCCGGCACGGTTCGCGATGATGAGTGGCCAGCTCAACAGCAAGATCGGGGCCTACGACAATGCTGCGGAATTCGCATCGAGCATTCCCACCTTCGCCCATCACCTGCGGGCGGCCGGGTACCAGACCTCACTGGTCGGCAAGATGCACTTCGTCGGACCCGATCAACTGCACGGGTTCGAAGAACGACTGACCACCGACATCTACCCGGCCGACTTCGGCTGGACCCCGAACTGGGCCGATCCCGATGGTCGATTCGATTGGTGGTTCCACAACATGGATTCGGTCGTCCACGCCGGCATCGCCGACGTGACGAACCAACTCGACTACGACGACGACGTCGCCCACCACGCCGTACGCCAGCTGCGGGACCTCGCGCGCAGTTCCGACAACCGGCCCTGGATGATGACCGCGTCGTTCACCCATCCGCACGATCCGTACGTCGCCCGTCAGCAGTTCTGGGACCTGTACGACCACGACTCGATCCCGATGCCGACGACGGGTGTCATTCCTGACGACCAACTCGACCCTCATTCGCGACGGCTGCGCCATGTGATCGCCGCCGATGTGACCGCGATCTCCGACGACCAGATCCGCATGGCCCGCCACGCGTACCTCGCCAACATCAGCTACGTCGATCACCATGTCGGCGCGATGCTCGACGTGATCGAGCGCCACGCAATGGCCGACCACACCGCCGTCGTTTTCACCGCCGACCACGGCGACATGCTCGGCGAACGTGGTCTCTGGTACAAGATGAACTACTTCGAGCACAGCTGTCGAATTCCGCTGATCGTGCGGGTTCCCGGCCGTGCGCTCTGCGGTGAACGCAACGCACACCAGCCTGCTCGACATCGCCCCGACACTGCTCGCCATCGCCGGCATCGAGGCGCCGGCGGTGATGGACGGTGGCAGCCTGCTGCCGCTGCTCGACCAACCGACCGACCCGGCCCGATCGGTGGTGGGGGAGTATCTGGGCGAGGGCGCCATCGCCCCGATCTTCATGATCCGACGCGGGACGCTGAAGTTCGTCTGGTCGCGCCCCGACCCACCGCAACTGTTCGACCTCGCGACCGATCCGTGCGAACTCGTCAACCTGGCCATCGACGACGACCACCGTCAGATGGTCGATGACTTCACGGCGGAGGTCATGCAGCGCTGGGATCCCGACGCGATCGAGCAGCAGGTGCGTGCCAACCAGATGGCCCGAGCCACCGTCGACCGCGCCGTGCGGCAGGGTCGGTTCACCGCCTGGGACTACATCCCGCAGAGCGAAGCAGCCAACCAGTACATGCGCAACCATCTCGACCTCAACGACGTCGAAGCCGGTCGTCGAGCCTGATCACATCGGCGCCTGGCGGGAATCGGGTTGTCGCTGACTCCGCTGGTGGTCCACAATCTGGCCATGTCCCGACTCATCGACCTGAGCCACGTCATCACCGACGGCATGGTCACCTACCCCGGGCTTCCTGCACCGCACATCACCGATCATCTGTCGCGCGAGGCCGCCGAGGAGATCTATGGGCCGGGGATCACCTTCCAGATCGGGCTCGTGACGATGTGCACCAACACGGGCACGTATCTCGATGTACCGTTCCATCGCTTCGCCGACGGCCACGACTTCACCGGCCTGGCCCTCGAACGCGTTGCCGGCGTTCCGGCAGTGGTCGTCGATTGCGTCGGGCAGCGTCGGATCGACCTGGACAACCTCGGCGATGTCGACCCGAGCGGCTGGGCGGGCCATGCGGTACTCATCCGCACCGACCACTCGCGCCACTGGAACACCGATGCCTACTTCGTTGGCCACCCTCACCTCACCGAGTCAGCAGCGGTGGCACTCGTCGCCGCGGGGGTGGCCTGTGTCGGCATCGACTCGCTGAACATCGACGCCACCGAAGGCGGTGAACGTCCGGTTCACACGACACTGCTCGGCAACGACATTCCGATCATCGAGCACCTGACCGGGCTCGATCAGCTCCCCGCCGCAGGGTTCGCCTTCACCGCTGTTCCCCCGAAAATCGAGGGATGCGGGACCTTCACCGTGAGGGCGTTCGCGACACTCAGCGCTTGAAAAATCGACGCAGCGCGTCCTGGTGGTGGGCGGTGAGCCAGGCCAACGAACCGCCCAGGAAGAAGAGCGCCATCACCCAGCGGTAGGCCATGTCGGCAGTGGGCTCGCCGATCACCTGCACGAGACCGGCGATCAGTGCAACGACGAGCACGACGACGCAGAGCGACCAAATGATGCCGACCGCGCGATCATGCCCCATCGCCCTGCCCCGACCGCTCAGTGCTGCGACTTGCGGCGGATGATGTTGAGCGCCGAGCCGGCCTCGAACCACTCGACCTGCTCGGGGCTGAATGTGTGGTTGCACTCGAAGTCGATCGTCGTGCCGTCGGGCTTGACGATCTGACAGGTGACCGTTTCGCCCGGCACCGGGGGGAGATCGACGATGCTGATGCGATCGCCCTCCTCGATCTGGTCGTAGTCGGCAGGGTTGGCGAAGGTCAGCGGCACCATGCCCTGCTTCTTCAGGTTGGTCTCGTGGATGCGGGCAAAGCTGCGCGCAATAGCGACGAGGCCCATCCGGAAGCGGGGTTCCATCGCGGCGTGCTCACGGCTTGAACCCTCGCCCATGTTCTCGTCGCCGATCACGACCCACGGCTGGTTTGCCTCGTGGTACGCCTTGGCGATGTCGGGGAAGGTCTGGGTCTCCCCGGTCAGTTGATTGATGCCGTAACCGACCTCATAGGCATCACCGTTCGGCTTGGTGAACGCGTTGACTGCCCCGAGGTACAGGTTGCCCGAGATGTTCTCGAGGTGTCCGCGGTACTTCAGCCACGGGCCCGCCATCGAGATGTGGTCGGTGGTGAACTTGCCCTGCGCCTTCACGAGCACCGGCAGGTCGAGGTAGCGATCGAGTGCCACCGGCTCGAACGGTTCGAGCAACTGCAACCGGTCCGACGTCGGATTCACCGCGATCGGCACGCCAGCGCCGTCGGCGGGCGGCGGCGTGAACGTGTCTTCGCCGGGGTCGAACCCGGCATCGGGCAGGATCTGGCCGACCGGGGCATCGAGGCGCACCTCGGTGCCGTCCGGTGCGGTGATCGTGTCGGTGGTCGGGTCGAAGTCGAGGCGCCCCGACAGCGCAATGGCCATCACCGTGTCGGGTGAGGTGACGAAGGCGAGCGTGTTGGCCGAACCGTCGTTGCGCTTGGGGAAGTTGCGGTTGAACGACGTGACGATCGTGTTGGTTTCGTTCAGCACGGCCTCGGGTCGGCTCCACTGGCCGATGCACGGGCCGCAGGCGTTGGCCAGCACCGTGGCGCCGATCGCTTCGAGGTCGGCCAGCAGGCCGTCGCGCTCGATGGTGGCGCGGGTCTGCTCGGAGCCGGGCGTGATCATCAGGTCGATCTTTGCGGTGAGGCCCTTGGCGGCGGCCTGGCGGGCGATCGAGGCCGCACGGGTGATGTCCTCATAGGACGAGTTGGTGCACGACCCGATGAGCGCGGCCGACGGAACGAGTGGCCACCCGTTCGCCCGAGCCGCGTCGCCGACACCGGCGCCGACCTTGTGGGCGAGGTCGGGCGTGTGGGGGCCGTTGATCAGCGGCTTCAGGGCGTCGAGGTCGATCTCGATGATCGAGTCGTAGAGGGCACCGTCGTCGGGACGGAGATGCTCGGCCACCTTGTCGGCGGCATCGGCCAGGGCCTCGCGGCCCGTCGCCTTGAGGTAGGCGCTCATGTTGGCGTCGTACCCGAAGACCGACGTGGTGGCACCGATTTCGGCACCCATGTTGCAGATGGTGGCCTTGCCGGTCGCCGAGATCGAGTCGGCGCCGGGGCCGTAGTACTCGACGATGGCGCCCGTGCCGCCCTTGACGGTGAGCTGCCGGGCGACTTCGAGGATCACGTCTTTCGGGCTCGACCAGTCAGACAGGGTGCCGGTGAGCTTGACGCCGATGACCTTGGGCCACTTGACGTTCCAGGCAAAGCCGGTCATCACGTCGACCGCGTCGGCACCACCGACGCCGATGGCGATCATGCCGAGACCACCGGCGTTCGGGGTGTGGCTGTCGGTGCCGATCATCATGCCGCCCGGGAAGGCGTAGTTCTCGAGCACAACCTGGTGGATGATGCCTGAGCCGGGACCCCAGAAGCCGATGTTGTAGTTGGCGCTGACCGACCGCAGGAAGTCGTACACCTCGGCATTGGTGTCGATGGCGACGCCGAGGTCGATTTTGGCACCGACCTTGGCCTGGATCAGATGGTCGCAGTGCACGGTCGACGGGACGGCGACCTCGGGGAGCCCTGCGGTCATGAACTGCAGCAACGCCATCTGGGCGGTTGCGTCTTGCATCGCGACGCGATCAGGGTGGAAATCGGCATAGCTGTCGCCGCGTTCGAGTTCTTGGTTGGCCGGGTCGGCGAGGTGGTTGATCAGAATCTTCTCGGTCAGCGTCAGTGGCCGGCCGAGCCGGTCGCGACCGATCTGGACGTTGCCCGGCAGGGCGGCGTAGACGCGCTCGACGAGTTCGACGGGGGTGGATGCACTCACAGAAGCCATGTAGACAACTATAATACAAGTTCATGAGTTCGGCAAAGATCCCCGCACCGTTGCTGGAACCTTCACCGGTCCCAGAGTGGGTCGGGATCGACCACGTCCAGATCGCGATCCCGGTCGGCGCCGAGAACGAGGCGCGCGAGTTCTATGTCGGCGTCTTTGGACTCGTCGAAGTCCCCAAGCCGCCGGTCATGGCTGCCCGGGGCGGCGCGTGGTTCGAGTCGGGCGCGGTCCGCATCCATGTCGGCGCCGAAGATCCGTTCGTCCCGGCGCGCAAGGCCCACCCTGCATTCACGCTGTCTGATCTGGCCAGCTTCATTACCTCCAGCGGGCTCGATGCCACCTGGAACGACGAGATCGAGGGACTGCTGCGGTGCCATGTTTTCGATCCGTTCGGCAATCGAATCGAGCTGATCCAGGCGTGAGACGCATCCGCTATCAGGAGATCGCCGACGAGCTGCGCCAACGGGCCAAGAGCGCGCCCGCTGGATCGCTGCTGCCGTCCGAAGCCGAGATGTCCCAGGAGTTCGGCGCATCACGCGTCACGGTGCGGCGGGCGCTCGAACTCGTGCGCGACGACGGCTTGATCGCAGCCCGTCAGGGATTCGGTTGGTTCGTCGCCACCGAGCCCGTTCGCCAACGCCTCGAATCGCTCGGCACCATCGAGTCCCACGTCGAGGGCGTCGGCAAGATCAGCGAACGCAAGGTCAGCGAGTTCGCGTTCGAACGGGCGCCGGTGCGTGTGCGCAAGCTCTTGGGTGTCGATCAGGTACTGCGCGTGAAGCGGGTGAACCTGGCCGATGGCGAGCCCTTCGCGGTCGTGACGGTGTGGTGTCCGGCCGATCTCGGCGCCAACCTCTCCCGCGCTGATGTCGAACGTCGCCCGTTCTATGAGTTGCTCGACATCGAACTTCGCGGGGCGACCCAGACCATCGGGGCCGACTCCGCCGAGCCGGCCGACGCGACGCTCCTCGGCGTCAAGGTCGGTTCGCCGTTGTTGCGGTGCCAACGAGTGACGACCAATCGACAGGGCGAGCCTGTGCTCGTGAGCGAACATCTCTTCCCTGCGCACCGCACCGAGTTCGTCGTCGACTTGCCGCAGGCCGAGCCCAGTATGACCCCTTCGGGTCTGCGACTGGTTGACTAAGCCGATGGGGATGATCGACACCTTTCGCCAGACCGTGCAATTCCAACGGTTCAGCTTCTCGCCAGAGGAACGGCGCCTCCGGCAGTGCGTCACCGTCGACGACTATCGCCGGATCGCGCGCCGCAGGTTGCCGCGGGGCGTGTTCGACTACATCGACGGTGGGGCCGAGGACGAACGCACGCTGGCGGGCAACGCCGCGGGCTTCGCCCAGCTCGAATGGAAGCCGCGGGTGCTGCGCGACGTGAGCGACCTCGACACGTCCACGACGCTGCTCGGACAGTCGTTGGCCATGCCGCTCATCCTCTCGCCGACCGGATACACGCGCATCGCAAACTCCCAAGGCGAGCTCGCCGTTGCCCGTGCCGCAGGACGCGCCGGCGTGCCGTACTCGTTGTCGACGATGGGGACCCGCACAATCGAAGAGGTGGCCGCAGTCAACCCCGGGAACAACTGGTTCCAGGTCTACACATGGCGCGACCGCGGGCTGGTGAAAGACCTCATCCAGCGGGCCGCCGACGCTGGCTACACCGCGCTCTGGCTCACCGTCGACACCGCGGTACTCGGGCGACGTGAGCGCGATGTGCGACGCGGTTTCGCCCTCCCGCCGAAGATCGGCCCGAGCACGCTCATCGATGGCGCCATCCATCCCGCATGGACGTTGGACTTCCTGCGCAACGACCCGATCATGTTCGCCAATCTGGCCAACAGTTCGGTTCCGGACGGTTCCAAGCCGGTGGCATTGGCCGAGAAGGTGGCCACGCAGTTCGATCAGGCCTTGTCGTGGGCCGACATCGATTGGCTGCGCTCGGTGTGGGATGGGCCGATCGCGCTGAAGGGGATCCAGACCGTTGCCGACGCCAAGCAGGCGGTGGCGATCGGTGTCGAAGGACTCGGCCTCTCCAACCACGGGGGGCGCCAACTCGACGATGCGCCCGTGCCGATCGAACTGGTCGAACCGGTCCGCCAGGAGGTGCAAGGGGCGGCCACGATCATCTGTGACGGCGGAGTCCGCCGTGGCGCCGACATCGTCAAGGCGATCGCCCTCGGTGCCGACGCCGTTTCGATCGGACGGCCGTACCTCTACGCGCTCGGCGCAGCAGGCGAAGCGGGCGTCGATCAGCTGTTGCGGTTCTTCCGCGAGGGCCTCGAACGGACCATGGCGTTGACCGGCTGTCGCTCGATCAGCGAAATCGACCGCGATCTCGTGCGCTGGAAGTAGATCAGCCAGCCGCTTCAGCCAGCCGCTTCAGCCAGCAATGTTGGTCGGCGAGGCGATCGTGAGCGGTTCCATCGACGCTCCGGCCAAGGTGTAGCTCACCCGCTCGCCGATCGACGGTGCGTCGATCGTCAGGCTGGTGACGATCCCCTCCGAGCTTCCTGCAAATGTCACCAAGATCACGCCCGACCGGGGACTTTCGGGAACGAAGTCGATGAAGCCGTCGACCGCAACCGGGACACTCGCTGGATCGAAGCCCCAGAACGCCAGCCATGCAGCGCGACTCTCGGGGTCGATGGCTGCCAAGTCGGTGTCGACGAAGGCGTAGGTGCCGTAGCCCCGTTCGTCGACGACGGTGGAGATCGTGACGGCATCGAGCATCCCTGCGGGCAGCACGTCGTCGAAGGTGATCATGCCACCGAGTCCGGCGAGGGCGTCCAGAGGTGCTGCGGCGGGGTCGGCGATCCACGCGCCGACCGGATCGGCGGTGCGATGTGTTGCTCCGCTGGCCACTCGGACGTAGGTGGTTCCGTCGAAGAACTCGCGATGTCCCGTCGTCACATCGACCCACACTGCTTGCTGCGGCGTGGTGCCGCGCTGGTAGGTGTACTTGAACGACGGCGCACCGAGCACCGACACGAGGTCGTCGTCGATCACGTCGCCGGCGTGCACGGTGAGCGCCGCGCCGACTGTGGCGTCGGCGACGACGACCCGTGGAGCCTCGGTGACGGGCGGTTCGCCGCGCGGCCCGAGGTCGAGGTCATCGAGGGCCTGCTCGACCTCAGGATTGTCATTGATGTCGGCGACGACCGTTTCGGCATCGATGATCGGAGCGACGAGCGGCGAGGTTGCGACCGGCTGTTCCACCGGTGCCGCCGCGGGCGAGTCGCTTGACCCGCCCGACATCGAACGGAAGCCGACGAACCCGAGGCCCGCAGCTCCCACCACCAGCATGATCGGCAGGACAGCGCCCAGCGAACGGCCCGCGCGTTTGGGTGGGGCAGCCTCGACCACCGGGGCAGCGGGCATCGTGAACGCCGGATCGGATGGAGCAGGGGCCACGGCGGCATCGCCGGCGCAGGGGAGCGACGGCTGCGTCGGAAGTCCGGGCAGCGCCGGAAGGGATGACGGCGCGGACAGCGTGGGCAGGCTCGGCGCGGACAGCGTGGGCAGGCTCGGCGCCGACAGTGTCGGCAGGCTCGGCGCGGACAGCGGCTGGGTGGGTGCGGCGAGTCCGGCGAGCGGTGTCAACTCGGGCGCGAGTGCCGGTGCAGTCAGCGGCGCCGCTGGTGCTGTGCCTGGTGCGGGGAGCGTGGGTATGGGAAATGCGGCGACGTCGGCCATGTCGGATCATCGGCAGATCCCCCGCATGACTTGATCCCCAGATCATTTCGTCGTCGTGAGGCGTCGGGCGCGAGACTGTGCGCGATGTCTGATCGTGTCACCATCACCATCGACGGCGGCATCGCCGACGTCAAGATGAATCGCCCCGACAAGCGCAACGCGCTCGACCCGGCCATGTTCGTTGCGCTCGCCGAAGCCGGTGAGCGCCTCAAGACCGAACGGGGCGTGCGCGTCGTCGTCCTGTCAGGCGAAGGCAAGTCGTTCTGCGCCGGCCTCGACATGGTCTCGATGCAGGCAATCGCGGGGCAGGCCGATGCCGGTGAACCGAAATCCGGTGACGAGACATCCGGTGCCGTCAACGCCGGGAGCATGGTCGAAGGTCGCAGTACGCACCTCGGTCAGCAGGTCTGTTGGGTCTGGCAGGAGGTGCCAGTGCCGGTGATCGCCGCCGTCCACGGACACGCTCTCGGCGGCGGCATCCAGGTCGCACTCGGCGCCGACATCCGGATCGTTCACCCCGACACCAAGATGTCGGTGCGCGAAACGTATTGGGGTCTGGTGCCCGACATGACCGGTACGTTCCAACTCGGCAAACTCGTGCGCCCCGACATCGCCAAGGAACTGACCTTCACCGCCCGGATCTTCTCGGGACGCGAGGCATTCGACCTGGGGCTCGCGACCCGCCTGAGCGACAACCCCTACGACGATGCGATGGCGCTGGCCCGCGAGATCTGCGCGGTCAGCCCCGGTGCAGTCCGTGGGGCCAAGGCGTTGATCAACAACATGGCAACCGACGGAGCCGCCGAACAGTTCGCCGCGGAGCGTCGGTTCATCCAGGAGCAAATCGGTTCGCCGAACCAGATCGAGGCGGTCACCGCCAGCTTCGAGAATCGGATACCCGCATTCGTCGACTGACGGTTTGCGAAACACGGACGCGTCAACGGCCTCAGCTGGCATCCTGTCGGCCGTGCGCATCTGGATTCAACGCTGCCTGGTCGCGGCGCTGTACGCAGGCGTGGCCAGCGCGTTCTATGTCGCGGTCGATTGGGGTCGCAATCTCCAACGCACGGCACCCGAGATCTTCCTCGGCGCGGCGCCGCTCGTCGGGCGCAATTTCCGTGACGGTTGGGATTGGCGATTCGGCTGGGGACTCGTCGGCGCCGGGGTCGTCGCGCTGGTGGTCATCGGGCTGGTCGGACGCGGCTGGTTTGCGCTCGCCCGGCTGCGTTCCATCGCCGCGCTCACCGGGCTCGCCGCCGGCGCGTTCGCCACACTGCTGGCACTGACCGACGGACGAGACGGTCTGATGTTCGGCGTCGAGGACGACACCGAGTACCTGGCCAACCTGCCGATCGCTCCGCCTGCCGGCGACTTCGTCCGCAATTTCGTCGTCGACATCGATGCCTACACCGTCCATGTTCGCGGCCATCCGCCCGGGTACATCGTGCTGCTCAAGTTCCTCGATGCAATCGGTCTCGGAGGACCGTGGCCGGTGATGGCGATCTCGCTTGCGTCGACGATGCTGCTCCCCGTCGGGGTGCTCGTGGCGGTCTGGGCCGTGGCCGGACACGAACGGGTGCGACGGGTTGCGCCGTTCCTCGTGGTGGCGCCATACGCCATCTGGATGATGACCTCGGCCGACGCCTTCTTTGCCGCGCTCGGAGCATGGGGCGTCGCGGTCGTTGCGCTCGGCGTGCGTCGCACGGGTCGCGGCGCAGTCTGGCTGGGTGCCCTGGGCGGCCTCCTGCTCGCCACGCTGTTGTTCATGACCTACGGCGGCGCGATCTATCTCGTGCTGCCGCTCGCCGTCGTGGTGGCGGGATGGTGGTTCCGCAGCCGGAGCGACGGACCCCACCGACTCGGAGCGGGGACCACGGCGACCGTCGTCGGCGCCGTGACGATGGCCCTCTTCGTGACGGCACTCTGGTTCGCCGCCGGGTTCTGGTGGTTCGACGGGGCCGAGGCCACGCGCACCGAATACTGGGACGGCACCGCGCAGTTCCGGATCTGGAACTACTTCATCTTCGCCAACCTCGTCATCGCGCTTTTCGCGGTCGGCCCGGCGACCTTGTTCGGCCTGACGAAGCTGCGCGATCGCCGCCTGTGGATTCTGGCCGGAGGAGCACTTGCGGCGCTGATGGTCGCCAATCTGTCGCAACTGTCCAAGGGCGAAACCGAACGGATCTGGCTGTTGTTCTACCCGTGGCTCGCGGTTGCGGGTGCGGCGCTCGTGCGGCGAGTTGAGGTCAGGCGCGTGTCGGTTCCGGCCAATGTGATGTCCGCCGGTTGGATCGCCGTGCAAGCCGGATGCGCCATTGCCCTGCAGGCCGCGCTGGTGTCGAAATGGTGACTCCCACCGGCCGGCCGAGACCGTGAGCACCATCTCGACGGCGTCGCCGACACGTCGCTGGAACCACGCCGCGGTGGCGAGATGGCGCCGACGTGGATCGGACTCTGGTATCCGGAGATCGGGTGGCGTACCAGGACCCGACCGAGGTCAGTGCGTGGCCGTGCCCGCCGTAGGCGCCGACCACTGTGGCGATGCCGAGCGGCTCGCCTGTCCGGGAGGAAGCGCCAGGCGACGCTTGACTTCGTCATCGAGCGGGCAGGACGCGTCGAAGTGAACCATCGCTCGACGCTGTTTCGCCGCTGCGCGTTCGTCGCCGAGGTCGTGATGCGCAATTGCCGAGAAGCCGAGGACGATGGCTCGGTCGGGCGCCCGAAGCTGACTACGCAGCGCCACCTTCAACAGCGGCAGTGCGTCGGCCGGGCGTCCGAGTTCGATGAGCACAGCGGCACGCGTATTGCACACCGCAGGAACGGTTGGCATCTGAGCGAACGCGATCGTCGAGAGCCGGTCGGCGTCAGTGAGTAGGTCGTCGTTGAACGACATCACCGCCGCAAATGCCGCATTGTTCGCCAGCAGCGGGTCGCCCTCTGGCTTGTTTGCGAGCGCTGCGAGTAGGTCGTACCCCTCGCGCCATCGTCGAGCACCGAGCAGCGTCCATCCGTAGTGCGCTGCCCACTCCGCTCGATCAGTGTCGGACTCGTGCAACGCGCGGGCGAGGTCGACGGCGCGGTCGAAGTCGTTCGCGTCGACCGCACGAGAAACGGCGACGAGTTCCAGAACCGAAGCTCGATCGATCGTCGGCAACGGGATGGGCCGTCCGAGCAGCAATGCGAGCAACTGAGCGCCATCGGTGGGAACCGCGCCGAGCGCTCCAATGTCGACTGATGTCGGTAGCAGGTTGAAACTGATGTCGAGGAGCGCCACGGCAAGAAGCGTGGTTCGTACGATGAGGCCGACCAGCGAGTCGGGCTGCCAGGCGAGCAAGCCGACGGAGATCAGAGCTTCAGCGGCGACGCCCGCGGCGACGAACGCGCCGTAGCGCAGCCGTTTGTCGCTCGGCATGCAGATCGTGGCGCCCCCAACCAACCGGACGCGCACGTCGACGGCTATCGAACCGATCTGGAATCGGGTGATCGAACGCCCACGCCCCAGCACGACGGCAACGACGTCGAAGCCGACGAGGCGACCGACCACGGCATGCGCTGTCTCGTGAACCGTGACGAGGAACATGGCGCCGGCGACACAACACGCCGGACTCAGGATCAGGATCGTTGCGAAGACCAGCGCAAGCTCGCGATCGAACGACACATAGACCGCCGCCGCACCTGCGAGGAACGCGGTCCACATGAGTCCGAGGACAAGCCAGAGTTGACGCTGCGCCACGGTTGCCTATCGGCTGGTCGCCGGTCCGGCGTGAGGGAAACCAGACTCGATCAGATCCATGACCGAGCCCGTCGCAGAACGCTCGGCTGGGGTTCGAAGACTTCCCGGCCCACGAAGGAGAGGTAGCACTTGTGCTACACTGGGCTCATGGACAGCGTTGGCCTCCGTGAGCTTCGTCAAGACGCATCAGAACTGATTCGCCGCGTCGAGAGCGGCGAACACATCGACATCACCGTCGCTGGGCGACTCGCTGCTCGAATCGTTCCGGTGACGCCGAAGCGGTGGCAGACCTGGGACACCATCGCCGACCTCTTTCACGGGCCACCAGATGCGAACTGGCAACGAGACCATGATCTCATCGATCAGTCGATCACGAACCCGTGGGACGAAGCGTGAGGGCGCTGCTCGATACCAGCGTGCTCATCGCGACAGACGTCCCCACCCTCGACGGCGAACTGGGGATCAGCGCCGCCTCACTTGCCGAGCTGCACTTCGGTGTCATGGTGACCGCTGACGACGCAACCCGCGCAGAGCGGCTGCGACGGTTGACGATGCTGCAACGCAGTTTTGATGCGCTTCCCATCGACGACGACGTTGCAGCGAGCTACGGACGTCTTGCCGCGGCGGTAGCTCATGCCGGACGGAAACCCCGGTCGCGTGCGTTCGACCTGTTGATTGCTGCAACGGCGCACGCGCACGACGCCCGCTTGTACACGCGCAACCCAGCAGACCTCGTCGGCCTCGATGATCTCCTCGAGATCGTCACGGTCTGATGACAGGCTGCGTCGAGTTGCTTCTCGCACCGCACCGACCCTCCTGTCGCACCTCATTCACAACTCGGCAGGCCGCGGGCCGACCGATGCGCGGAGTGGTGCGTGGGCGAACTCCTGCATGCCCGCTGCGAAGCTCACCTGTGCCGTGAACCCGAGTTCGACCCGTGCCCGTTCTGGCGACGCGAAGACGTGGCGGATGTCGCCGAGTCGGTAGCCGCCGACCACTTCGGGGTGGGGGCCACCGTCAGGCCGCAACGCCTCGGCCATGTCGAGGATGGTCTTGGGTACGCCCGTGCAGACGTTGAACGCCCCATGCGCCGGTTCGGCATTGGTGAGCGCCAGGACATTGCAATGCGCGATGTCGGCGACATGGATGAAGTCGCGCAGTTGTCCGCCGTCCTCGAACACCCTGCGGCGCTTCGCCGCGCTCGAAGGCACTGCGGAAGATGCTGGCGACACCGGCGTACGGGGTGTCGCGTGGCATCCGCGGCCCGTACACGTTGTGGTAGCGCAACGCCGTGCACGATGAGCCGGGGTGCTCGCGGACGTAGGCGTTACACAGGTGCTCCTGGGCCAGCTTCGTGGCGGCGTACACGTTGCGCGGATCGAGCCAGTGATCCTCGGGCACGGACTCGCCGCTGAGCGGGCCACCGCAGTCGGGGCAGGGCGGCTCGAAGTTCCCGGCGTCGAGGGTCGCGGTCGCTCGCGGCCCGGGCCGCACGATGCCGTGATCGTCGCAGCGGTAGCGACCCTCGCCGTAGACCACCATCGACGAAGCAAGCACGATGCGTCCGGCGAAATTGCGTTCGTGGAGCGCTCGGAGGAGGACCGCCGTGCCGCCGTCGTTGCGCGTGACGTAGTCCTCGACATCGGCGAAGTCGACGCCGAGCCCCACCTTTGCCGCCTGGTGGCACACCGCGTCGACGTCGTCGAGCACACCGGGGCGTTCGAAGTTGGATCGATCGCGGATGTCAGCCCAGTGGTAGGTCGCGTCGGCATGGAGACCGGCCGGCAGGCCGTCGTGGGCAGCGGGGTCGAGATCGTCGACGACCACGACCTCGTGGCCTGACTCGATCAATTCGTCGACGATGAACGAACCAATGAAGCCGGCACCGCCGGTGACGAGAACCCTCACTGGTCGTCAGGAAGGGGCGGACCAGCAGAATCGTTCATCGTCCGACGCTAGCCCACGTCAGTGTCGGTGGTTGTGGCCGTCGTCGGCCGCATGATGGCGAGCGAGAGCGTCGTCGGCGAAGTCGCCCCGCGGGTCGCGCCACACCGTGTGGACGTGATTGGCATCGCGGGCGCTGTTGTCGTATTCGGCGAGCAGCAGCGAACTCTGAATGCGGTAATAGTGCGATTGACCCGGTTCGACACCACCCGCCCACAGCAGATGGACGTCGTCGAGATGATCCCCGGTGAACTTGCTCGCCTCCTCGTCCGCCAACTCGTCGGGCAAGCGGTCGACGTACCTGCGCAGCAGTGTGTCCAGCATGCTGCGTTGGTCAATCGTCATCGATCGGGCGGCGAGTCCCTTCGGAGTCGCAGAAAAAGCCAGCGCAGCGAGATCGTGTGGCGTCAAGCCCGCTGCAGCGTCGGCGGTGTCCTGGACCCGTACTGCGAGCGCGTCGAACTCGTCCGGGAGCCGACCCCGCCACACCTCGCGCAAGGGGAGCGGGCCATCGCCGTCGGCCAACTGCGATCGGTTTGCCCCGATCAGGTCGGTCGGTGCGCGCGGGGTGACGATCGCAACGTGACGTTGTCGTTCGTCGAGCGAACGCACCAATTCGCGGGCGAGATCTTCGACGCCTTCGAGCGGCCGCAACGGGTGCGGGCCGAGCAGGGGAGCGGACGCCGGGTCGGCGCCGAGGAACAGCGGGGTCGTGCCCGCCAGCGCGCCGTCGACGATCGTGAAGTGCAGTGACACGTGATGCCCGGCGAACCGCCATGCCCATGTTGGGGAACCCGGGTCGCCGAAGATGCGCACGTAGTACAACTGCGGGTCGCGGCCGCGCGGTCGGCTCCACGACGCGGAGAACCCTTCGAGGTGGTCGAGTACGTTCTCGAGTCCGATGATCGTCACTGCGGTCACGTAGCCGGCAGTCGACAGGCCCGTGGCGACCAAGCCGAAGGCCAGCCGCTGTTGCGGCGATGGCATGTCTGACAGCGCCAGCCCGCCATGGTCGGTCGGCGTGTAGAACCACCGCCGCCGCTCGTCGTCGTCGAACGGCCAGTGTGCTGACGCCCGCTGCTCATCATTCAGCGAGTCGAGGAACCGTGCAGCTGCAGCTGCCATGTCGCGCGCGATGCGAACCCGGGTGCTCATCAGTTGCCTGGGGCGTGCAGCCCGAAGATCAGTTCGGGGTCGCCCGGCGCCCAGTCGTTGTCGAACTGCGAGCGTTGGCCGATCCGTCTCGTGCGATCGAGCAGCGAGCGGCCGAGTTGCAGTTGACGGGGCTCCCACGCCCGCAAGGCGTCACCCACGTTCGGGTGAGCGATGAGTGCGTTGCGCAGCGTCCATGCATCGTCGGCGGCTTTGGCAGTTCCGGCCGCAGCATGCGGGCGCACGACGAAGGCGCTGTCGCCCACCAGGCACGTGCGGGCGAACGCCATGCGATCGACGGCGAGATCGAACACCACTTGGATGAACGGATGCTCGATGCGGGCCATCACCTCGGCGATCGGTGGCGGTAGGTGAGCGGCGGCGCTCGCGTGGGCCTCGGCGATGTGGTGTGCAGCGACCGCGCCCGGCGGCACCGACACATCGCGACGCAGGCCGGAGGTATCGGTGAGCAGGTCATCGAGGTCGGCGCCGACGAGACAGTTGCGGTACCACACCAAGTTCACGAGTCGGTCGCCCGGGGTCAACCGATCCGTCGCCTGCCGGTATCGAGTACACGAGCACGTGGCTGTTGGCGTAGACGAAATAGGTGATCGCATCGTCCAATGCAGCGCGCGTCGGCGCGCTCAACTCCGACTCCGGCACGACGCCACGCCAGGCGACGTAGCCGGCGTACTCGGGTGCGATGTCGGCAAGCAGTACCGCCCGCGCCGTCGACGAGACGCCGTCGCAGCAGACGGCCAGATCGGGTTCGACGACGGTGCCGTTGGCGAACGTCACCCGGGGCCGTGTCGCGTCGAGTCCGACCATCTCGAAACCGAGCCGGTAGCGCGATTCGTCGAGCCGCGCGAGCATCCGTTGGTAGATGACATTCCATGAGCTGAAGTGGTACGGCTGCTCGAGGGAATGGGCGACGGTGCCGTCGCGGTGCAACGTCCGAATCCACCGGGTGGGCACGCTGATCGATGCGATGTCGACGCCGGCGCGCTCGACGAGGTAGCGCGCGGTGGACGGCAGCAGCCCGATCCCGGCCCCGCGCTCTTCGAGACGTGTCGACGATCGTTCGTAGACGGTCACGTCGTGGCCGTCGTCGGCGAGGAGGCAGGCTGCGGTCAGCCCACCGAGCGAGCCTCCGACGACGGCCACGCGCATGTGGTCAGGGCTTGCCGAAGGTGGCGATTTGATCGACGTTGCAGCGGAACAGCACGCGCCGTTCGTTGATCTCAGGGTCGCGCAGGCCATACGGTGCGGGCTGCTGGGTGTACTTGGTCCAGACCCGGTCGAGCTGTGCGGTGACGGCTGCACCGCGCTCGGGATCGTCTTCGCTGATCTCCTCGGCCACCGTGTGCTTGATGCTCATCCAGTGGTACGGATTCTGCGGGTTCACCAGCAGGCTGGTGAGCTGCGGATTGCTGCGGATCCAGCCGGTCTTCGAGCGATGCGCAGCGCAGTTGACCAGGACCTGGTCGTTGTCGTAGTCGAACCACATCGGCGTGAGGTTGGCCCGCCCCCCGGGACCGACGATGCCCAGGATCTGGGTGACCGGATCGTCCATCAACTGCTTGTAGATCGGATCGATGTCGGTCAGTGAGGAGATCTGCCGGCGATCACCGACGGCAAACTGTCCGGCTTGCAGCCCATCTGACACATCTCGAAACGATGCCACCTTGATACCCATGACGTTCCCCTTCTTTGTTTGCCCCTCGACGAATGTAGTCAGCCGCGGGTGGCTTTGATGAGTCCGGAGTACGTGGTCGGATCGATCCGCGCGTCGACCAGCCGCGGTCGGTCCCACCCTCGGGCGAGCGCGTGTTCGACATCGGCAACCGAGGTAGCGACCACGGCGTCGAGACCCATCGCCGCAGCGACGGCGGCGAAGTCGATCGGCCGGTAGCGGACCGCCATCGAACCCCCCTGCCCCGGCTGCTGCTTGATTTCGATCAGGCTCAGTGTTGCGTCATCGAAGACGACGACGGTGATCGGTAGCTGGAGTCGCGCGATCGTCTCGAGTTCGGCCAGCGTCATGCCGAGCCCGCCATCGCCGACCATGCACACCACCGGTGCACCAGGTCGGGCGAGCGCAGCGCCGATCGCCGCAGGTACGGCGAAACCCATCGTGGCCAAGCCGTTGGAGATCAGGAGGCGCAACGGCGCCGGGGTCGGCCAGAACGGCATGATCGCAAGAAAGTCCGCGCCGGCATCGACGGTCGCCGTGGCCGAGTCGGGCGTGCACCGCGCGACGGCGGAGGCGAGGTCGATCGGGCCGAATCCCGCCGCCGAGGTCGCCACCAACTGATCACGTACTCCGGCCAGCACGCCGGCGCCGGCGTCGGCCTCCCACTCGCTGGATCGCGCGGTCAGCCCGAGCAGCAGCTGGGTCAGGTCGCCGCGCAGCGCAACCGTCGCGGGCAGGAACGTCGACGGTGGGGGACCGCTGTCGATGGTGATCAGCGGCGCGTCGTATCTCCACGGCGCAGGCATCGGCTCGACGGTGTCGAGACCGATCGCGATCACCAGGTCGGCGCGCCGCAACAGGTCGCCTTCGATGGCACCGCTCGTGTACAAGCCAGCGAGTTGCCGGTGGCCGTCGGGCAGCACGCCTGCGGCCTGGTACGTGGTGAGCACCGGGCACCCGATCCGCTCGACGGCGTCGCGCACGGCCGTCGCCTCACGGATGGCGCCAAGTCCGACGATCGCCACCGGGCGATGCGCCGCAGCAAGGAGGCGGGTGGCCTCGACGACTGCTTGCGGATCGATTGCGGCCGGTGCGGGTGGGCCAGGTGGTCGGTCGCTGGTCGCTGCCGGATCGAAGTCGAGGTGCACCGCTCCCAGCGGAGCCGAAGTACACAATCGCACGGCGGCAGCAGCCACCGTGCCGGCGTGCGCATCGTCACCGAGCCGGCCGCTCCATTTCGTGACCGGCGCCATGAGCGCGCGTTGGTCGATTCGTTGGTGGGCGACGCGCTCCGCGTCCGCCGTCGGGACGCAGTCGGTGACGACGAGCACCGGGAATCGATCGAGCGTTGCCTGTGCGGCTCCGTTGACTGCGCTGGCGACGCCCGGCCCACGGGTGGCGATCGACATGCCTGGGCGACCCGAGAGCAGTCCATAGGTCGCCGCGCTGATGACGCCGGCGGTTTCGCCGTGGTTCAGTACGAAGCGAACGCCGGCGGACTCGGCGGCGCCGATGAGTTCGAGGTTCGGTCCACCGCCGGGTACACCGAACATGGTGTCGCCGCCGGCGTCGGTGAACGCCCGGATCAAGATGTCTGCTACAGCCACAACGCGTGTCTTCTACTTGGTCCGCTGTCTGGTCCGCTCTACCTGTTGGCCCAGAAGCGCTCGCACGTGGCGACGAAGCGTTCGGGATCGACGAGATGCGGGTAATGACCGTGGTCGGTCCACACGTCGATCACCGCACCTTCGATGCGCTCGGTCAACCATGCGCCGTAGTCGGGCCCGGGATCGATGCCGAACAGGGCGAGATACGGCACGTTCCGACCGGCGTAGCCGGCCAACGCCATGTCGACCACCTGGCTGATCTCGTCGATCGGTTGCGTCAGGATCACGTCCCACACGCCGAGGATCACGTTCTGATCGGCCCGCCGGGTCGCCCCGATCCGACGACGTTCGGCCTCGGGGAGCAGGTCGCCATGCATCGATTCGAACATCGCGTCGATGACGGTCTGGTAGGCGTGCGGATCACGCAGGAGTGGCTCGGCGGGCGCCAACAGTTCTTTGAATCCGTGGAGCTGGAGCGACTGATCGATGTCGATCACACTGGCGATCCCACCGGGGATCGAGGCGCCGACGCCACCAGCAGCCGAGACGACAGCGCCCCCGAGGGAGTGGCCGACGAGATGGGGACCCTCGATACCTGCCGCCTCGATCACGGCGAACACGTCACCGGTCATCGACTCGAGGTCGTAGCGGTCCGACGTGCCCGACGCGCCGTGTCCGCGCAGGTCCATGGTGACCACCTGGTGGTTACGGGCCAGCAGTTCGGTGACCGGGTCGAACGAGCTCGCCGACTCGGTGATCCCATGCACGAGCAGGACGGGCGAACCCGAACCGCGCGTGCTCCAGGCGAGGGTGGTTCCGTCGGCTGCCACGGCGGTCTGAACGGCGGTTGAAGGGCGGGCTGATCGTGTGCCATGTGGGCAGTCTCGCGCGAACCCCTAGCCTCCGGGCTGTGCCCGACGTGATCCTTCCTGCGCTGAACGAAGCCGCGGCGGTGCCGTGGGTGCTGGCGAGGATCCCTGACGGCTACCGCCCGATCGTCGTCGACAACGGTTCGACCGACCGCACGGCGGCGTTGGCGAGTGAACTCGGCGCCCTGGTCGTGCACGAAGCGCGCCAGGGGTTCGGCGCCGCGTGCTGGGCAGGCGTGCAGGCCGCGACCAGCGACATCGTCTGCTTCATGGACTGTGACGCGTCGCTCGATCCTCTCGCGCTGCCCTACGTCGCCTCTTACGTCGAACGCGGCGAGGCCGATCTCGTGATCGGGAGTCGAGTCGCCCGCCGCGGCGCGTGGCCGCCGCACGCTCGATTCGCGAACAAGGTGCTCGCGGTCGAAGTGCGCCGACGCACCGGGCTGCGACTCGATGATCTCGGTCCGATGCGCGCCATCCGGCGCGAGACCCTGCTCGATCTCGCCATGACCGACCGCCGATCGGGGTGGCCCCTCGAAATGGTCTTGCGCGCCGTGCAGGCAGGCCTGACCGTCAGGAACGTCCCGGTCGAGTACACCGAACGATCCGGTCGTTCGAAGGTGACCGGCACGGTTCGCGGCACCGTGCGGGCAGTGCAAGACATGGGTCGCATCCTGCGCGAGATCTCGTGAGTGCGCTCCACCTCACCGTCATTGCCAAGGAACCCGTCCCCGGCAGGGTGAAGACTCGCCTCGTACCGCCGCTGAATCACGAGCAGGCCGCACAGATCGCCGCAGCGTGCCTGCGCGACACCTTCGATGCTGTGTCGGCGGTGGCTGCTCGACACGGCGACGTCCGCATGGTGGCCCTGATCGACGGCGACGCGGGCGCGTGGATACCCGCCGGGTACGCCGTCGAGCGCCAACGCGGCGACGGGCTGGGGGAGCGACTGGCCAATGCGTTCGATGACCTCGGCGCAGGTGTGATCATCGGCATGGACACGCCGTCGGCAGGGCAGTACCTCGACGCGGCGATCGATGCGCTGCGGCGCGGCGACGACGCGATCGGCATGACCCACGACGGCGGGTACTGGGGAATCGGCCTGGCGGTCGTCGACGCGTCCGTGTTCGCAGGCGTGCCGATGAGCACACCGCACACGGGCGCTGCGCAGCTGGCGCGTCTGCACGAGTGCGGCCGGCGGGTCACCGTCCTGCCCACGGTGCACGACCTCGACCGGTTCGAAGACATCGCCCCCATCGTCGCTGACCTGCCCGGCTCAGATCTCGCTGCGGTGGCGGCGTCGCTGTTCCACAGTCGATGGGGATGACTCGCCAGCGGTCGCTTCCCCGGTGAACGAGCCGGAGCCGAGAACGAAACGCCGACGAAACGGTCAACGGTGACGCACTGGCGGTGTCATACTCGGCGCCATGTACGACAAGATCGTCGAGATCACACAACGCCTCGACCGCACAGCACAACCTCTGGTCATCGGCGGCGTCCGGATTCTGGTCGCATTGATGTGGCTGGCGAACCTGCACTGGAAGGTGCCGCCGCAGTTCGGTGAAGACACCGGTGGCGGCCTGTACAAGTACTCGGCGTCGGTCTTGCGCAACTCCCCGTTTGCGCCGTTCACGTGGGTCACCGAAGAGATCATCCTGCCCAATTTCACCTTCTTCGGATGGTTCACCCTCGTCGCCGAAACCGCGCTCGCACTGCTGCTCCTCGTCGGCTACAAGACCAAGATCGTGTCCCTGGTCGGCGTCACGTTCGCCGTGCCGATCCTGCTGTCGGTCATCTACTACGACCGCGCCGACGAGTGGTCGTGGGCGTATTTCCTGATGATCGGCATCCACCTCCTGCTGTACGCCGCGGACGCCGGAAAGTTCGCGGGCCTCGACGGGGTGCTCGCCGGAGACGGCGCGAGAGTTCGCCGGTCCCTCATCGGCACCGGTGCCGTCGGCGCAGTCGTCGGCCTGCTCGGCCTGTTCGTGGCGCGCGGTGTTTCCTTCGCCGGCGACGAGGTCGCACTACTCGGCAGCGATGCGGGGTTCGTCGACGGCGACGGCCTGGTGCGACGGTGGGAACTCAAGCTCCTCTTCTTCAACCCACTGTGGGCCATCTTGACCGTGGTCTTCGCTGCGCTCCTGATTGTCGGCGCACGCCAGGCGTACGCGGCCTACGTGGGCGCAGCCGGCTTTGCCGTGATTGCGGTCGCCGTGTTCTTCATGCAGACCTTCGACTACGCCCGCGACCAGGGCGACGGCGTCCAGGTGATCAGCACCGCCACGAACGTTGCGTTCTGGGGCGGCTTGGCGCTGGCCGGAATGCTGCTGGCGCGCCGAGTTGCCTCGACCGACGTCGGAGTCGACCAACCGGCGGACTGATTCCGTGGGCGGTGTTGCGGGATGAGTGCACTCAACTGAGTGCGGTGATTCCTACGCTCAACGAATGCCGAGCGCGGCGTCGTTGCCGGCGGGCATGCCCTGCAGGGCTCCGAGCAACGCCTTCGCCGGCACCTCGAGCGGGAGAATCGTTCGGGTGAGCAAGAGGTCGGTGTCGAGGCGTCCGTTGCGCACCGTCGGGCCGAAGCTGCCCCAGAATGCACCATCGGCAGTAATCGTCAGCTCGCTGGGAATGTCTTTGGCTTGTGCCGACAGTCCCATCTCCAGTTCGTCGGCGCGACCGCGTCGAACGATGGGTCGAATGAGGTGATCATCGGCGGGAACGCCGAGCGACGCGACCAGATCCTTGAGCGGATCGAGAGCCGGGTCGTCGAGATCGCCACCAGTCGTGGTTGCGATGCGCACGGTGATGCCGCGTTCGATCAAACGCGGCACGGCGGCGACGACCTTGGCGAAATTGTCTGGTCCGCGGGCCATGTCGTTGATGTCCGGAAGATGCGAGTCGAGCGAGATCTGGAGGGCGATGTTGTCGTGGTCCATCCCGTCGGTTTTCGAGATGCGGTCGCCGTGGAAGAGGGTCCCATTGGTGAGCACGACGATCGGCAGGTGTTCGGCCATTGCCCGCACTGCGGTGGGCATCCACGGCAACAGGAAGGTCTCGCCGCCGGTCACGCCGAGGCCGGTGAAGCCGAGTTCGGCACCCTGCCGGGCGATCTCGACCATCGTTGCTTCGTCGATCATGCGCCGTTCGGACTTGGGCGACGACTCGGTCAGGCAGTACCCGCACGCCAGGTTGCAGTGGTAGTTCGAGTACACCCAGATCCGTCCGGGCATCGTGCCGTTGCGGATCGCGTCGGCGATCGGCCCGGTTGCGGTGGTGAGTGGAGCGTCGAGAGTCGGGGCACTCATTGGAGTCCTTCGGTGGTGAGACGGAGCATGACCTCGGGTGAGGTGGGGAGCTGGAAGCCGGTGGCGAACCGGTTGAGGAGCAGTGTGGCGCCAATCGTCAGCGAAAGTTCGACGAGGGTGTGCTCGTCGAAGTGGGCCCGAGCAGCGTCGTAGATCTCGTCGCTGATCGGGCCGCGAGCACCGGCATTGGCGTCGATCCAGGCAATGAGCGCACGGTCACCAGCGTCGGGGAAGGCAGCTGCGATCTCGGCCTCGCCGCGCAAGGCGCGCACCTCGTCGGTGGTGAGGCCGACATCGAGCGCGACCGTGGTGTGGGCGTTGATGCAGTACTGG
Source organism: Ilumatobacteraceae bacterium (assembly GCA_963820085.1). Classification (GTDB taxonomy): domain Bacteria; phylum Actinomycetota; class Acidimicrobiia; order Acidimicrobiales; family Ilumatobacteraceae; genus Ilumatobacter_A. The sequence continues at coordinate 1,038,402 of CAWFYU010000006.1, forward strand.
CACTGTTGGAGCGCCGAGGTTCGCAGGATGGCGAATTCCTTCGCCCTGACGCCGGTGGACCCGGCGCCGAGCGCAGCGCCGATGAAGCCCAGGGTGGGCGCAACCATCTCGGGCACGTTGGCGAGGGCGGCCACGATGGGCCCGGGATCACCGTCGGCGAAGAACTGGCGAACGGGCAGCGGCGCGGTGTCCGCGTCGAGGAGGTCGACGCGGGGCCGAACATCGCGGGACATCTCGGCATCGATCGACATAGCGGCATGGATAGCAGGTCGATGGACGATCTGCTCGCTAAGCCGCCGAACGGAGGTGTGAACAATTCGGAGCCGCTTCGGTCTTCGCCGGCTGCTCCGGCGACGGCCGGCAGCGACCCGTAACATGAATCCATGTCGGCGTCATCCAAGCCAGGGTCAGAGGTTGCTCAACACTGGGAAAACGTCTGGTCGACCAAGGATCCCGACGATGTCAGTTGGTTCCAGGCGACGGCCGAACCCTGACTGTCGATCGTGCGCCGCGTGTCGGCGCCGTCGGACCGAGTCGTGGTGATCGGTGCGGGTTGCTCCCAGCTGATCGTCGAGTTGCTCGACCACGGATACGACTCGATCATTGCGGTCGACATCTCGAGCGCCGCGCTCGACCGCCTCGCCGAAGCCCTCGGCGAGCGAGCGGACGCAGTACAGCGCATGGTTTCCGATGTGTGCGATCTCGTGCTCGACGAACAGGTGGCGGTGTGGCACGACCGGGCGACCTTTCACTTTCTGACCGACCCGGCGCAGCAGGCTCGGTACGCCGTGCGCGCCGCGGAGGCCATCGCCGGCGAAGGGCATCTGGTGTTGTCCGGATTCGCCCCGGACGGCCCACTGCAGTGCAGCGGACTCGACGTCGCCCGGCACAGCCTTGATGATCTGGTCGAACTGTTCGGCAATCGCTTCGAACTCATCGAGTCATTCGAACGCGAACACCTCACGCCATGGTCGGCCAGCCAGCGCTTCCTGCACACCGTCTTTCGGCGAAAGCTGACCGACGACAACCCGTGAACGTCTGAGAAATATGCCGACGAACTGACGCGCCGGACGAGCGGCCGCTCGACACAGGCTCCATACTCTGGCCCATGCGTACCCCCCACGCCGTTGCGGCTCGTTGCTCTGTTGTCCTCCTCGCCGGCGCCCTACTCGTCGCCGCCTGTGGCAGCGACTCGGACCCGTCGAGTGAGGCGCCCGTCGAGTCCGCCAACACGACCGAACCAGCATCAACCGAACCAGCGACCGAACCGGCTTCTGACGAGGTGCTGCGGATCGGGGCGATCCCCGACCAGGACGTCGACAAGCTCAACCGGACCTACGGCCTCGTCTCCGACTACCTCTCGACCGAGTTGGGCGTCCCGGTCGAGTACGTGCCCGTCACCGAGTACACCGCCGCAGTCGGCCAGTTCCGGACCGGTGACCTCGATCTCGTGTGGTTCGGCGGTCTCACCGGCGTTCAGGCTCAGCTCGAAACCCCGGGCGCCGTGGTGATCGCCCAGCGCGACATCGACCCCGAATTCCGATCGGTGTTCATCGCCAACGTAAATGCGGGACTCGGCGAGGTCAGCGACGTGGCCGGCCTGGCCCAGTTCGCAGGAACGCGGTTCACCTTCGGGAGCGAATCGTCGACGTCGGGCCGCCTGATGCCACAGTTCTTCCTCGATCAGGCCGGTGTCGCACCCGACGACTTCGACGGCGAGCCGGGCTTTTCCGGCTCACACGACAAGACGATCGATCTTGTCGAGGCGGGCACCTACCAGGCGGGAGCACTCAACAAGGCCGTGTGGGACAAGCGGGTCGCCGCGGGTGAACTCGACGAGACCAAGGTCGTGAAGTTGTTCGAGACGCCGACGTACCACGACTACCACTGGGTCGTGCAGCCGAGCGTCGCCGAACGATTCGGTGCTGACTTCGTCACCGAAATCCAGCAGGCCCTACTCGATCTCGACGCCGCCGACCCCAACGGTGCCGAGATCCTCGAACTGTTCAGCGCCGGAAGCTTCATCGAGTCGGACGCATCGAACTACGGCCAGATCGAAGAGATCGGGCGCAAGCTCGGGCTCATCACCGACTGACTCGCCACCGATGTGATGACGTCCGCACATTGGGCACTCCGGCTGCGCGGGGCCGGACTCCATTTCGGGAACACCGTTGCCCTCGACTCGATCACGCTCGACATCGTCCCCGGTGAACGCGTGGCGCTCGTCGGACCGAGTGGCGCCGGCAAGTCGAGTTTGCTGTCGCTGGCCAATGCGTCGGTTGCACCGACCGTCGGCACGGTCGAGGTGTTGGGACAACGGCCGATCGAGCTGTCGGCCGGCGAACGGCGCGCCCTGCGGGCCCAGATCGGCACCGTCTATCAATCGCTGCACCTTCCGGGCGCGTTGCGCGTCGTGCACAATGTCTCTGCAGGCCGGCTCGGGCGTTGGTCGACCAGAACCGCCGTCCGCTCGTTGATTCGGCCGGTCGATCTGGCCGACACCCAACAAGCGCTCGATTCGCTCGGGATCGGCGACAAGTTGTGGCGGCGGACCGATGAGCTGTCAGGTGGTGAACGCCAACGCGTTGCCATTGCCCGCCTCCTCGTACAACGTCCCGCGATCGTCTGTGCGGACGAACCGATCGCCAGCCTCGATCCGGCGCGCGCCCACGAGGTGTTGCGCTTGCTGCTGGACGTCTCGGCCGGACGAACGCTGGTGGTCAGCCTGCATGCCTTCGAACTGGCTGTCGAGTACTTCGATCGGGTGATCGGGCTGCACGCCGGGAACATAGTGTTCGATCGCTCCGCCGACGACCTGCGTCGATCCGGATCGGCCGCATTGGCCACATCGCTCTACGACCTGAGTGCGGCAGAGGATTCGTGACCGACGTCGTCGAGCGTGACCTCGCCGATCTCGCCTCCCTTGAGGCGTCCGACCGACCGACGCACCTCGATCGAGCTGATCGAGATGGTGCACGCGGCGCCCGCCCGCGTCGGTTCTGGCTCCTCGCCGTCACGGCCGCGGTGTTCTGGGCGTTCTGGGACGCCGGGCCGGGCCGTGGTCGTGTGCTCAACACCGGCGGGTGGACGGTCGCCAACCGCTTCGTCTCGGCGATGTGGAAGCCGGAGCTGAGCGGCGATTTCCTGACACTCGTCGGCGATGCGGCGGTGACCACCGTGGCCTATGCGCTGGTCGGCACGGCGTTTGCGCTGACCATCGGCCTGATCGGGGGCGTCATTTCATCGGAGCTGCTGTGGGAGCGTGATCGGCTGGACCTCCGACTTCGCCGAATCGGACCGTTGCACGCACGACGACGACGGTTGCGGGCCGGCTGGTTCATCACGCGGCTGGTCAACGTGGTTCCGCGCGGTATCCACGAAGCGATCTGGGCGCTGTTCCTGTTGCTGGTGCTCGGCGCTGACCCCCTGGTTGCGGTGTTGGCGATCGGCATTCCGTTCGGTGCGATCACGGCCAAAGTGGTCGCCGAGTTGATCGATGACGCCGCCGACGCCGGCTATCGGTCGCTGCGTGACGCTGGCGCGCGGCGTCTCCCCGCATTGCTCTACGGTGTCGGTCCCGTGATCGGCGCCGAAATCGTGTCGTACGGGTTCTACCGCCTCGAGTGTTCCATCCGTTCGTCCGTCGTCATCGGGATGATCGGCGCTGGAGGCATCGGATTTCAGATCGCGGTGAGCGAAGACGGACTGAACTATTCAGAGTTGTGGACGTTGATCTACGTCCTGATCGGATTGTCGGCGCTGGCGGACTGGTGGGGGGCGAGCCTTCGCCGGCGACCGTCTCGGCGCAGGCTGCGTGCATCGGTCATGTTCGCGGTCGCGTTGACGGCAGGCTCAGCGTGGTACTTGAAACTCCAGCCGTGGAGGTTGGCGAACGCCGAGACGCGGCGGGAGTTGCAGCGGGTGGCGACGGATGCGTGGCCACCGAAGTTGCCGCAGGGCGGCTGGAGCGACCTCGTCGCAGGTGTGGTCGACACCGTGCAACTGTCGATCATCGCGATCGTGATCGCGACCGCAATCGCGGTCCCGATCGCGTTCTTGGCAGCACGCCCGCACCGCCGCGACAGTGGTCGGGGCGCACGCGTCGGCGCCGGTGTTGCGCGCGGTGTCTTCCTCTTCTGCCGTGCGGTTCCGCCACCGCTCTGGGCGCTGCTCGTACTGTTCCTGACCTATCCCGGGCCGCTGGCGGGCGGTATTGCGCTCGGGTTGTACACGCTCGGGGTGCTCGGTCGCCTCGACGCCGAGGTCGTCGAGAATGCCGATCAGCGGCCAGCCGAGGTGTTGCGCCACGGCGGCGCGACCGCCGGCGCGGCATTCGTCTACGGGACGGTGCCGACGGTTGCGCCGCGATTCGTGGCGTTCAGCCTGTACCGGTGGGAGGTGGCCATCCGCGAAACGGTGATCGTCGGCCTCGTCGGGGCGGGTGGACTCGGCGCGCTGCTCCAGCAGCAGCGGGCGGCGTTCGACGAGGCGCGGATGTTGACGACGATCCTCGCGCTGATCGGCTTGGCGTTCGCCGTCGACATCGCGAGCTCGCGGCTCCGCCGGGTGCTGCGCTGACCCGGGGAGCAGCGCCACCACGTTCACGAACGAACGAACGAGCGCGGCCGACACGAGAGCCTCTACACTGGCCACGTCTCCAGTTGGAGCGCCCCGCTTGAGCCAATGTTGCCTCGGGCATCTCGTAGCCGATCACCGACTCGTGGATGTGACCATGCAGCAGCCCCCCGGCCCTACTGGCCTGTACGACCCCCGCCACGAACATGATTCGTGCGGTGTCTCGTTCGTGGCCCACCTCAAGGGCGAGCGCTCGAATGACCTGGTGGTCACCGGCCTGCGGGCGTTGATGAACCTCGAACATCGTGGCGCAACGGGCGCAGAGGCCGACTCGGGCGACGGCGCCGGCATCCTGCTGCAGATTCCCGATCGGTTCTTCCACGCGGTCACCGACTTCGAGCTTCCTGCCGCCGGCGCCTATGCCGCGGGCATCGCCTTCTTGCCCGCCGACGACGCCTGCGCCACCGCAGCGATGGCCAAGATCGAGACGTCGGTGCTCGACGCCGGACTCCAGGTGCTCGGGTGGCGAGACCTACCGATCTACCCCGACTGCCTCGGCAAGACCGCACGCGCCGCGATGCCGACGTTCAAGCAGCTCTTCGTCAGCGACCCCGGCGGTGCCACGGGCATCGATCTCGACCGCAAGGCGTTCGTTGCCCGCAAGACGTCGCGACGTGAACTCGTCGGTGACCTCGCCAGCTACTTCGCGTCGCTGTCGTCTCGCACCATCGTCTACAAGGGCATGTTGACCACGCCCCAGCTGAGCGAGTTCTTCCCCGACCTGCTCGATCCCCGGATCGAATCGGCGCTCCTCCTGGTGCACAGCCGATTCAGCACGAACACGTTTCCCTCGTGGCCGCTGGCCCACCCGTATCGGTTCGTTGCCCACAACGGCGAGATCAACACGGTGCAGGGCAACCAGAACTGGATGCGGGCGCGCGAGGCAATGCTCTCCAGCCCCCTGCTGCCGGGCATCGAACGTGCCTTCCCGATCTGCACGCCGGGCTCGTCCGACACTGCTCGCTTCGACGAGGTGCTCGAACTCCTCCACCTCGGCGGCTACCCGATCCACCATGCCGTGTTGATGATGATCCCCGAGGCGTGGGAGAACGACGCCACGATGTCGCAGCAGCAGCGTGACTTCTACCGCTTCCATGCCGCGATGATGGAGCCGTGGGACGGACCTGCGTCGGTCACCTTCACCGACGGCGAACTGATCGGGGCCGTGCTCGACCGCAACGGGTTGCGGCCCAGTCGGTACTGGGTGACCGACGACGACCTCGTCGTCATGGCGTCGGAAGTCGGCGTGATCGACATCGAGCCGAGCAAGATCGTCGCCAAGGGGCGGTTGCAACCCGGCAAGATGTTCCTGATCGACACGACCGAGGGTCGGATCATCGGTGACGAGGAGATCAAGACCCAGCTGGCCGGCGCGCAGCCCTACGGTGAGTGGCTTGCGGCGGGCATGACCGACCTGCAGGATCTGCCCGATCGTCAACACGTCGTGTTCAGCCACGACAGCGTGCTGCGACGTCAGCAGATGTTCGGCTACACGCACGAAGAACTGAAGATCCTCATCACGCCGATGGCGGCCAGCGCCTACGAGGCGCTGGGCTCGATGGGTACCGACACGCCGTTGGCCGTGCTCTCGGATCGCCCGCGGCTGCTCTTCGACTATTTCAAGCAGCTGTTCGCGCAAGTGACGAATCCGCCGCTCGATGCCATTCGGGAAGAAGTCGTGACGTCGGTGTCGTCGACCGTCGGGCCCGAAGCGAACCTGCTCGCACCGGGCCCCGACAGCTGCCGCCAACTGGCCCTGCCGAATCCGATCATCGACAACGACGAGTTGGCCAAGATCATCCATGTCAACGACGACGGCAACCATGCCGACCTCCAGGCCAGAGTGCTGAGCGGGCTCTTCCGTGTCGCCGACGGCGGGCGCGGCCTCGGTGTTGCACTCGATCGGGTGTGCCAGCAGGCATCGGAGGCGATCGACGATGGCGTTCGCATTCTCGTGCTGTCCGACCGGAACGCCGACACCGTCGATGCGCCCATCCCGTCACTGCTGCTCACCGCCGCAGTGCATCACCACCTCGTGCGGACCAAGCAGCGCACGATGGTTGGTCTCGTGGTCGAGGCAGGCGACGCCCGCGAGGTCCATCACATGGCCCTGCTGATCGGCTACGGGGCCGGAGCGATCAACCCCTACCTCGCCTTCGAATCGGTCGAGGATCTCATTGCCGAAGGCATGCACGGTCTCGGCGACATGGATCCGCAACTGGCGATCCGGAACTACATCAAGGCGTGCAACAAGGGCGTCTTGAAGGTGATGTCGAAGATGGGTGTGTCGACCGTGGCGTCGTACACGGGCGCGCAGATCTTCGAAGCGATCGGGCTCGGCCACGACGTGGTCGAGCGCCACTTCACCGGAACCGTCAGCCAACTCGGCGGGATCGGCCTCGACGAGATCGCCGCCGAGGTTGCGGCACGTCACAAGATGGCCAACCCCGACCGGCCCGAAGAACGCGCCCATCGCAAGCTCGAACTCGGCGGCGAGTACCAGTGGCGGCGCGAGGGTGAACAGCACCTGTTCAACCCCGAAACGGTGTTCAAGTTGCAGCACGCCACGCGGGCCGGCCGCTACGACATCTTCAAGGAGTACACCAGCAAGGTCGACGATCAGTCGAAGAAGCTGATGACACTGCGCGGGTTGTTCGAGTTCAAGCAAGGGCGCACCGCGATCCCGATCGACGACGTCGAGCCGGTCAGCGCCATCGTCAAGCGGTTCAGCACCGGAGCGATGAGTTACGGCTCGATCAGTGCCGAGGCGCACGAGACGCTCGCGATCGCGATGAACCAGATCGGCGCGAAGTCGAACACCGGTGAGGGCGGAGAGGACGCCGACCGGTTGTACGACCCCGAACGGCGTTCGGCGATCAAGCAGGTCGCATCGGGCCGGTTCGGCGTCACCTCCGAATACCTCACCAACGCCGACGATCTCCAGATCAAGATGGCCCAGGGTGCCAAGCCCGGTGAGGGGGGACAGCTCCCGGGACACAAGGTGTGGCCGTGGATCGCGAAGACACGGCATTCGACGCCGGGCGTCGGCCTGATCAGCCCGCCGCCGCATCACGACATCTATTCGATCGAAGATCTCAAGCAGTTGATCCACGACCTGAAGAACGCCAACCCCGCGGCGCGGGTGCACGTCAAACTCGTTGCCGAGTCCGGCGTGGGCACCGTTGCAGCCGGGGTCTCCAAGGCCAAGGCCGATGTGGTGCTGATCTCCGGGCATGACGGCGGTACCGGGGCGAGCCCGCTCACGTCGCTCAAGCACGCCGGCGGGCCCTGGGAGCTGGGCCTGGCCGAGACGCAGCAGACGCTGATGCTCAACGGCCTGCGGGACCGCATCGTCGTGCAGGCCGACGGGCAGTTGAAGACCGGACGCGACGTGGTCATCGCGGCGCTCTTGGGCGCAGAGGAGTTCGGTTTCGCGACGGCGCCGCTCGTCGTGTCGGGCTGCATCATGATCGCGCGTCTGCCACCTCGACACCTGCCCGGTCGGTGTCGCCACCCAAGACCCCGAGCTGCGAGCCAGGTTCACGGGCAAGCCGGAATTCGTCGTCAACTTCTTCGAATACATCGCCGAGGAGGTTCGCGAGATCATGGCCGAACTCGGCTTCGCCACCCTCGCTGAGATGATCGGCCACGTCGAAGCACTCGACACGCGGGTGGCGGTCGACCACTGGAAGGCCGCCGGGCTCGACATCAGCCCGATTCTCGCCGTGCCGGAGAACCCATACGGTTCGACGCTGATTCAGAGTGTCGCTCAAGATCACGGGCTCGACCAGGCCCTCGACCAGGACTTCATCCGTCTCGCGCAGCCGGCGATCAGCGCCGGCCAGCACGTGTCGATCGACATGCCGATTCGCAACGTGCACCGCGCTGTTGGCACGATGCTCGGCCACGAAGTGACCAAGCAGTGGAAGGGCGCCGGGCTGCCCGACGGAACCATCGACATCACGCTCACCGGATCGGCCGGCCAGAGCTTCGGGGCGTTCGTCCCGGCAGGAATCCAGATGCGTCTCGTCGGCGACGCGAACGACTACGTCGGCAAGGGCCTCTCTGGAGGCCGGCTGATCCTCCACCCGCATCCGCTGGCCGCGTTCGCCGCCCACGACCACGTGATCGCCGGCAACGTGATCGGTTACGGCGCGACGAGTGGCGAGATCTTCCTGCGCGGCAAGGTCGGCGAGCGGTTCTGTGTGCGCAACTCCGGCGCACTCGCCGTGAGCGAAGGTGTCGGTGACCATGCGTGCGAATACATGACCGGAGGTCGCGTCGTCATCCTCGGGGAGACCGGCCGCAACTTCGGTGCTGGCATGTCGGGCGGCATCGCCTACGTGCTCGACCCGAACGGACAATTCGCCAGCAAGGTCAACTACGAAATGGTGACGCTCGACGAACTCGACGACAGCGACCGGGCCTTCCTCCACGAAACCGTCACCAGACACCGCGACCTCACCGGGTCGACGCGGGCTGCCGAACTCCTTGCTGCGTGGCCCGAGCGAGTAAGCGAGTTCCGCAAGGTCATGCCGATCGACTACCGGCGGGTGCTCACCGTCATCGCCGCGTCCGAAGCCGAGGGCCTCGACGCCGACGCCACCGTCAACCGCATCATGGAAGCAGCGAGGGCCTGACATGGGCAAGCCGACCGGATTTCTCGAATGGGAGCGTCAGACTCCCCAGCACCGTCCCGTGCCTGTCCGACTGCGCGACTGGAACGAGGTGTATGAACCCCTTGCCGCCGATGTGCTCACACAGCAGGCGGGCCGCTGTATGGACTGCGGCATCCCGTTCTGCAACAACGGGTGCCCGCTGGGGAACTTGATTCCCGACTGGAACGACCTCGTCTACCGCAACCAGTGGCAGGACGCGATCGAACGGCTGCATGCCACCAACAACTTTCCCGAGTTCACCGGACGGTTGTGTCCGGCGCCCTGTGAATCGGCCTGCGTGCTCGGTATCAGCCAGGCCCCGGTTGCGATCAAGCAGGTCGAAGTCGAGATCATCGACCGAGCATTTGCCGAGGGCTGGGTCACCCCCCAGGTTCCCTCGGTGCGCACCGGCAAGCGCATCGCGGTGATCGGGTCGGGCCCGGCGGGTCTCGCCGCAGCACAGCAGCTCACCCGAGCCGGCCACGACGTGGTGGTGCTCGAACGGGCCGACCGCATCGGCGGCCTGCTCCGCTATGGCATCCCCGAGTTCAAGATGGAAAAGCGGCACATCGACCGTCGGCTCGACCAGATGATCGCCGAGGGGACCGAGTTCCGCACCAATGCGGTGGTCGGTGAGAACGTCGACATCGAAGTGCTGCGGGCCAGCCACGACGCCGTGGTGCTCGCGTGCGGTGCGACCGCCTGGCGCGACCTGCCGGCACCGGGCCGCGAACTGGCCGGCATCCACCAGGCGATGGAATACCTGCCCGAGTCGAACCGGGTGCAGCTCGGCGACCAGGAGCGGTCGCCGATCGATGTGCAGGGCAAGCACGTCGTGATCATCGGCGGTGGCGACACCGGCGCCGACTGCCTGGGCACAGCCCACCGCCAGGGTGCCGCGTCGGTCACGCAGCTCGAGATCATGCCGCGCCCGGCGGACACGCGCGACGGCGACCGCAACCCCTGGCCCCAGTTCGCCATGGTCTATAAGGTCACCAGCGCGCACGAGGAGGGTGGCGAGCGGCTCTACAGCGTCAACACCGAGCGATTCGTCGACGACGGAAGCGGCCACGTGCGGGCCCTGCAGCTGTACGACGTCGAGTTCGTCGACGGCAAGTTCGAACGGGTCGCGGGTTCTGAGCGGGAGATTCCGGCCGACTTCGTGTTCCTGGCCATGGGCTTCGTCGGACCCGAGAAGGGTTCGTGGCTCGACGGGCTCGACGTGGCCTACGACGCCCGCGGCAACGTCGCCCGTGACGACAACTACATGACCAATCAGCGCGGCCTGTTCGTGGCCGGCGACATGGGCCGCGGGCAGAGCCTCATCGTGTGGGCGATCGCCGAAGGTCGAGCTGCCGCAGCCGGCGTCGACGCCTACCTCATGGGTGAAACCTCGCTGCCCCGACCGATCGCGCCGACCGACCGGCCCCTCATGTGACCTGCCACCCCTGTCCTGATTCCACGACGTACGCTTGCCAGATGGGTGTGAACAGATTCGCCAGGTTCGGCGCGGTCAGTCGTTGGGGCCGGTTCGGCATCGTGTCGTGGCCGGTGGTGGTCGGTGCGTTGGTGCTGGCCAGCTGTGGCAGCGAGGCGGCCAGCGGAGCCACCGAGTCGACGATCAACCTCGACGCAACCAACTACATCGTCAAGGACCCGGTGACCACGACCGTCGCCCCGTTGCCCAGCGAGGGCGACACCGCAACCGGCACGCAGACCTACGAGGTGCAGTCCGGCGACTACGCGATCAAAGTCGCCGACCAGTTCGGCGTACCGTTGCAAGACCTGTTGAACATCAACGGCTGGGCCACCGGGAACGAGTTTCCCTTCCCGGGCACCGAGATCATCATCCCGCCGGGCGGCACGGTCCAGGCAGCGGCACCCGACCCTGGTGCGGTCGCCACCGACGGCGCGACCACCGATGCTGGTACCGATGCGACCACCGACACTGCGACCCCGGTCGGCGAGACCATTCCCGACTCGGGTTCCAACTGCGAACCCGGCTCCTACGAGATCGTTGAAGGTGACTACCTCGGAAAGGTCGCCGCGAAGTTCGACGTCACCGTCGAGGCACTCGACGCCGCCAACAGTGGCACCGACGGATATTCGGCGTTCTACCCCGGCCTGAAGATCGTCATCCCCGCCAAATCCGACTGCTGATCTCCCGCTCGGTCGTCAGATCGACTGGAAGATGTAGTTGTACTGCAGCACGTGCTCCATCGTGGCCGACGGTGCCACCGAGTACTGATGACCCGGGTACAGGATCGTGTCGCCGGGGACTTGGGCGAGTCGGCGGAGGCTCTCGATCATGTGCTGGCCGTTCGAGCCGGGGAGGTCGGTGCGGCCGCAGCCATCGAGGAACAAGGTGTCGCCCGCCACCAGTTTGCCATCGACGAGGAAGCACTGGCTGCCGGGGGTGTGGCCGGGTGTGTGCAACAGCGTGATGTCGATGCCGCCGACGCTGACGATGTCGCCCGACGCGTGCTCGACGAGGTGGTCGGGGCTGATGTGGGTGGTCTTGCGCACCCACTCGGTTTCGGCGGCCTGAATGTGGATCGGGCAGTCGACTCGGTCGAGCAGCGACGTGATGCCCGCGATGTCGAGGCCCATCATCGACCCGCCGATGTGGTCGGCGTGATAGTGCGTGGCGAGCACGCCGACCACGGTCATGTCGTCGGCCTCGACGACGTCGACGAGTTCACCGGGGGAGTAGGCGGGGTCGACCAACACGCACTCGCCGGTCTCGCGGTCACCGATCGCATACGCGAAGTTGACCATCTGCGTCGCGAGCTGATCGCCGTGGGCGAAGTCGCGCCCCGACAGCAGTTGACGAAAGTAGAGACGGTCATTCGAAGCGGCGTGGGCGTTCTCGGTCACGTCGGCCAGCGTACGCTGCGGGGTGTATGAGCCCGCAGGCCAGCAGTGCAACGATCAGATACGGGGTGGTCGGGACCGGGATGATGGGCGTCGAGCACATCTCGAACATCCTGGCGCTCGACAACTGCGTGGTCACCGCAGTTGCCGACCCGCACCCCGTATCGCTCGACTGGGCGCGTCAGGCCGTTGGCCCGACGGCACCGCCGGCAACCTTCGACAGTGTCGAAGCCGTGATCGCCTCGGGTCTGTGCGACGCCCTGGTCATCGCCTCACCCAACTTCACCCACCACGACATCTTGATTCCGGCGATCGAGTCGGGCCTGCACCTCTTGATCGAGAAGCCCTTGTGCACGACCCTCGACGACTGTCGGGCGATCGTCGACCTCGCCGCCACACGACCGCCGGAGCAGGTGATCTGGATGGGTCTCGAATACCGCTACATGCCGCCGCTGCAACGGCTGATGGCCGAGATCGAGGCAGGCACGGTCGGCCGGGTCCGGATGGTCGCCATTCGCGAGCACCGCTTCCCGTTCCTCGTCAAGGTCGACAACTGGAATCGGTTCAACCGGAACACCGGCGGCACGCTGGTCGAGAAGTGCTGCCACTTCTTCGACCTGATGATCCAGGCGACCGGCAGCTTGCCCGTGCGGGTGATGGCGTCGGGCAGCCAGGACGTCAACCACCTCGACGAGGTCTACGACGGCGAGCACGCCGACATCTTGGACAACGCCTACGTGATCGTCGAGTTCGCCAACGGCAGCCGCGGGATGCTCGACCTGTGCATGTTCGCCGAGGCGAGCAAGAACGAACGCGAAATCGTGGTCGTCGGTGACCGGGGCAAGGTCGAAGCGCTCGACACCGAGTCGGTGGTGCGCATCGGACGGCGCACTGACGACACCGTCAGTGGGATCAACGTCATCACCGAGGAAACGGTCATCGACACGACCATCAAGCATCAGGGGCTGCACCACGGGGCGAGCTATCTCGAACACGTCGACTTCGCCGCGGCGATCCGGACGGGTCGTCCGGCTGACGTGACCGTGGTCGACGGGCTGTGGTCGGCCGCCGTTGGTTTCGCCGCCCATCGTTCGCTCGAGACCGGTCTGCCCATCCGCCTCGACGAGTTGCCGCAACTCGCCGGCCTCACTGGTGTCGCGGCGGGTACGCCATGACGCAACTCACGGGACTCGCGGCCGGGCAGGCCATCGTCTACGGCGGCGACCAAGTCACCGCGGTGTCTCCCGAACTCGCCGACGCGTTTCGGCCGGGCGACCACCTCGTGGTGGTGCAGGCCGACGGTGCGTTGCTCCACATTCCCGCGCACGAGCACGCGCTTGTCGACGGCGCCGTCAGTGCTGCCACCCACGGCTTCACTGCGTTGGCCGCAGTGTCGGATGCGGCGATTTCGGACTTCTTCGAGCAGTTTGCGGCGCGTCTCGCAGACGATGCCGTGTTCGCCCCGATCGCCCGGGCGAATGCGTCCGACGTCGAACGGGCTGCCGGTCGAGGCCGATCGACCACCCGCCTGGAACTGACCGACACCATGCGGGCCGACATGGTGCGCGGCCTGCGCGGGTGGTGCGCCGCGACGGCCGGGCGTGACGAGGTCGTGCGGACGGTCGAACACGACGGCTGGTTCGTCGAGGCGCGGCGGGCGCCACTCGGCGTCGTCGGATTCGTCTTCGAGGGGCGGCCGAACGTGTTCGCCGATGCCTGCGGCGTCCTGCGCAGCGGTAATGCCGTTGTCTTCCGGATCGGATCAGATGCGCTCGGCACCGCGGTCGCAATCGTCGAGCATGCCTTGCGGCCGGCTTTGGCCGCTGCGGGGCTCCCCGACGGAGCGGTGCAACTCGTCGAGTCAGCCGCCCACAGCGCCGGTCATGCGTTGTTCAGTGATCGTCGGCTGGCGCTTGCCGTGGCTCGCGGATCAGGCGCCGCAGTCGCGCAACTCGGCGCGGTCGCGGCCCAGGCCGGGATTCCGGTGAGCCTGCACGGCACGGGCGGGGCGTGGATGGTCGCTGGCGAACAGGCCGACCCGGCCACGCTCACGGCCGCGGTCACGCACTCGCTCGACCGCAAGGTGTGCAACACGCTCAACGTGTGCGCGATCCCGCTTCGGCGAGCTGACGACCTGATTCCGGCCTTCCTGGCCGGGCTCGACGCCGCCGCCTCGGCGCGTTCGACATCGCCGCGCCTCCACGTGGTCGAGGGGTCCGAGTCGTACGTGCCAGCCGAGTTGTTCGACCGACACGTCGTGATCGAGCGCTCCACCGGTCCGAGTACCGAGCCATTTGCCTCGCTGCTCGACGAAGCCGGTCTTGCCGTGGAATGGGAGTGGGAGCAGTCGCCCGAGGTCACGCTGGTCGTCGTCGCCGATGTCGATGCGGCCGTCGCGCTGTGCAACGCCCACAGCCCGCACTTCGCCGCGTCACTGATCAGTGAATCGCCCACCGAACACGACCACTTCTTTGCTGCTGTGGACGCACCGTTCGTCGGGAACGGGTTCACGCGCTGGGTCGACGGTCAGTACGCACTCGACGCGCCCGAACTTGGTCTGTCGAACTGGCAAGCCGGTCGAATGCTCGGACGGGGAGCGATTCTGTCGGGCGACAGCGTCCACACCATCCGGTATCGGGCCACAATCACCGATCACCGCACCCACCGCTGACCCGCGGCCTGAACCAGGGCGGGTTAGCTGAACCCGCCCTCGGCAGAGTCGCGGATTCTCCTGAACTCACCCTCGGCCCGAGCCCGGTGATGTGCATCAGAGTGAGCCACACTGCTGGGACCGGGACCGCTGCGAGGCTTGTCGCCCTGCGTCAGCCGCTTCAACCGTGAAAGCCCGGAACGAAATTTCGTCATGGTCGACCTCCGATGCGCTCCTCGCTCGTGAACCCCACGCCACGCAACGTTCGCCTCGCTGGTGCGGCATTGTAGAAGCGTCGTCGGGACGGAGTCAAAGGTGGCGGCCGCTGAGGCCACGCACGATAGCCCTGACGATCGGCGTGGCTCGCGCGACAGGATCGTCCAGATCCAGTTGACCGCCGACGGGACACAGCGGTGGTTGAGCCATGAACTTGGGTTCGGTTCCGCGATGCGACTGAGCGGCGTGAATCAGAAACGGATGGCAGAGGTAGACATCGCCAGCGCTTCCGATCGCTTCCGCGACGGGCAGGTCGTCGATCGATGGCAGATCGGCGGTCGATGTCCCTGCGTCGCCGTGAGGTGCAAGGTGTCTTGGCATGAGGAGATGAGATCCTACGCTGATGCGGGTGGGCGCATCGTTGGGCCCGACGTCGGAGAACAAGAAGAGCATGAGCAATGCTCGTCCTCGAGATGCAAGATTGAGGCGGTACCCCTCGAGCGGCAGGTCAGCGTAGGCCGACCAGTCGAACTCGGGATCATCTTCTGCTCGATGCCAACCGGCGTCGACGTGCCACCCGTCGTCTCCCGGTGGCTCTGGGTGTGGGAAGCGAATCGGGAACGTCCCCAACCCGACACGAGGCAGCCACCGATGTGGGCCCACGAGTTGGTCAAATGCTGCGTGTAGCCGGTCGGTGCTTGCAGCCTCCTGAAATGGTCCATCCGTCAGTCCCCCGATTCGGATAACCGGTCGGGTCCACGTCCCTGCATCGTCGGGATCACAGCCCGTCTCCGCCCAGAGCCGGACTCGACACTGGGCAGCAACGCCGAGAGGGATCGCCGACTCGAGGTGGAGGTAGCCACGATCGACGAACTGCTCGATCTGTTCGTCGGTGAACACTCGTTTGTCGACTTGGCCTGGTCGCACCACGGTCTCCAACGTACTGACACCGTGCAGCGTGCCCGGCGGACATTCTGAAGCGGCGCAGATCGTGTTGCACCGCGGCCACCCTGGCCGCTGCCACCGATACGGTTCGGGCGTGGAACGAGCGGCTCGGCCCGGAGCATGGCGGCTGGCACCCATTCCAGCAATGGCGCTGGTGGCGACGTTGGCGATTGGTTCGTGCGCGGCACAGGTATCCGACGTGCGCAGCGAACGAGCAGAACCGATCGTGACCACGACCGAGATCGCACCGGACACCGAGCAGCCGCCGGCGACCATCCCAGCGACCATCCCAGCGACAACCCCGGCGAACATCCCGGCGACCAGTGGGGCACCCGTTTCGACCCCGCCGCCGCCGGAGGCCGCCGAACCGGTCGAGTTCGCCACGGGTCTCGACGACCCGCTGTTTCCCGAACTCGGAGCACCGGGGGTCGACGTGCTGGCCTACGACGTGGTGCTCGACGTTGACGTCGACGGTGGATCATTCGATGCCGATGTCGGCCTCCACAGTTGCAGTCGCACCGAACCTGGATCAACTCGCCCTCGACGCCCAGGGCTTCGACGTCGACAGCGTCCTCGTCGACGATCTTGCTGCGACCTTCGAGCAAACTGCCGACGAGTTGATCATCGACCTGCCATCAACCCGTGCCGATGAGATCGCGGTGACGGTGGCGTACTCCTCGGCGCCCGACGGGCAGGTATCGCCGGTCGGGCTCCCTGTCGGCTGGTTTCCGACCGAGGGTGGCTCGTACGTGCTCAACGAGCCCGACGGCGCACGAACATGGCTCCCGAGCAACGACCATCCGTCCGACAAGGCAACGTGGCGGTTCGAGGTCACTGCGCCTGGCGCTGCGGCCGTCTCGGCCAACGGTGCACTGATCCAGCGCGGCGGGGGCGACGCAGCATGGATCTGGGCGAGCGACGATCCGATGTCGACCTACCTCGTGCACCTCGTGATCGGCGACTACGAACTGGTCGACGGCGGCACCGTCCAACTGGCCTCGGGCGGCGAGGTCCCGATCACCCACCTCGTGCCCGCTGGCACCACCGCCACCTACGAGGCGTTCTTCGACCAGACCGAATCACAGCTCGACTTCTTCGAGCAGTACTTCGGGCCGTACCCGCTGAACGAGTACGGGCTCGCCTTCATCGACAGTCCGTCGGGGTTGGCCATGGAGACCCAGGGCCGATCACTGTTCTCGGCTGACGACTTCGCCTCGGGCACGGTCGGCTTCCTGCAGCACCTGCTGCTCGCCCACGAGTTGGCCCACCAGTGGTTCGGCAATACGGTCAGCCCGGCCAGCTGGTCTGACATCTGGCTCAACGAGAGCTTCGCGACCTACGCCCAGTGGCTCTGGCTCGACGAGATCGGAGAGGCCCCGCTCGACGACGTCGCAACCGACACACTGGCAGGTCGCCAGAACGGCAGGCAGGCAACCGGCACGCCGACGGTGGCCAATCTCTTCGGATTCGAGTCGTACGACGGCGGCGCAGTGGTCGTGCACGCACTGCGCCTCGAACTCGGCGACGACGCGTTCTTCGCGCTGCTCCGAGGGTGGCTTGCCGAGAACGCCGGAACATCGCAAACGACCGCGGCATTCATCGAACGTGCCGAGCAGGAAGCTGGGCGAGACCTCACCGAATTCTTCGACGACTGGCTCTTCGCCACCGATCTGCCCGACGAATTCCCGGGCTGAGCGGCTATTCGCCGTACTGGTGCTCGGGCCCGGGGTAGATGCCCGACTCGACTTCGGCGCGGTAGGTACGGGTCGCCTCGAGCAGCGTTTCGCGGAGGTTCGCATACTGCTTGACGAAGCGGGGGATGCGGCCCGAGCCGAAGCCGGCCCAATCGGTCCACACCAGAAGTTGGCCATCGCACAGCGGCCCGGCCCCGACCGAGATCGTGGGAATCGAGAGCTCCTGGGTGACCTGGCCGGCAATGGCCGAGGGCACCATTTCCAGCACCACGGCGAAGGCGCCCGCATCCTCCACGGCATGCGCGTCGGCGAGCAGCTGCTCGGCGCCCTCGCCGCGGCCCTGGATGATGTGACCGCCGAGCCCGTGTTCACTCTGCGGTGTGAAGCCGATGTGGGCCATCACCGGGATGCCGGCGTCAACGATCTTCTGGATTTGCGGAGCACTCCGGACACCGCCTTCGAGCTTGACGGCCTGGCATCCGGTCTCCTTCATGAATCGAATCGCCGTTTCGAGGGCCTGGCGCCGACCGTTCTCGTACGTGCCGAACGGCATGTCGCCGATGACGAGCGCGCGGCTGGCACCGCGCACGACGGCCGCGGTCAGCGGAATCAGTTCGTCGAGCGTGACCGGAATCGTGGTGTCGTAGCCGAAGACGGTGTTGGCTGCGGAATCACCGACGAGTAAGAAGTCGACACCGGCCTCGTCGAAGATCGACGCCGACATGAAGTCGTAGCTGGTGAGCCCCGTGATCTTGATCCCGTTCTCCTTGGCCCGCTTGAAGTGCCGGGTGCGCACCCGCTTGAGCGCCGGGTCGCTCGTTCCACCACCGTAAGGACGTTGTTCATCAGTCACCTGGCTCACCGTAGACCCTCGGGCGCGCGTACCCTGTCGTCGTTGCCATGACCGCCTTTCCTCCTCCGACCGGCCCACCGGTGACCAGCACGGCAGGTGCCGACGCTCCGCGCTTCGCTCCGCCGCGGCTGGCGCATCCGTCGCTTCCCCTCCCCGTCGCGGTCGGAGCGATGGTCGTGTTGACCGTGTCGCTGATCGTGTCGAAGTACGCCCTCGATGCGCTCGTCGGCTACGAGTGGCCCGTCATCGTGTACGTGACGCTGCTCGGCCTGATCGGCTACGGGCCCTCCTTGGCGTGGGTGCGCTACGCGTCGGGGCGCTGGGGAACGGGCCGATTCTTCGACGATGTCGGTCTGCGCCCCGTGTTCGCCGACCTCGGGTGGGGTCCGGTGGTGTGGCTCGCCGCCATCGGCGTCCAGATCCTGCTGGGCGCCATCGTTTTGGGGTTAGGGATCCCGCTCGAGAACAACACCGACGCGATCGGTCAGTTGGCCGATGACCGCACCTACGTCGTGTCGATCGTCATCACCGCAGTGATCGCCGCGCCGTTCGTCGAGGAAATCGTCTTCCGCGGGCTGGTGTTGCGGGGGCTGCTGAGCCGCTTCCCGGTGATCCCGACGATCCTCGCGCAAGGCGTCCTCTTCGGCGTCGCCCACGTCGACCCTGCGCGCGGTGCTGGGAACATCGGTCTCGTGCTGGTGCTGTCAGGCGTCGGCGTCGCCTTTGGCGGCGCGGCGTATCTGCTCCGCCGCATCGGCCCGACCGTCGTGGCCCATGCGATCTTCAACGGCGTCGTGCTGCTGATCGTGTTGACGAACGTGATCGAACGGCTGCAGGACGCAAGCTGACCGCGTCAGCTCTCGAACAGGTCGCGGTTGTCGATCAGCCTGACATCGCCGAACCAGACCGCCGTCGCGATGCGAATCGACCCGGCGACCGGTTCGACCCCTGCAAGCGTGGTCACCTCGGCGAGCGTCAGTGCGTCGAAGATCGTCGTGTACTCGGGGGTGGCTGCTGGCTCGGCGTCGACGACGGCCTGCACGGCGCGGAGTACCTCGTCGACGTCGCCACCGACCTGCGCGGCACGGACCGCGGCGTCGAGTGACCGGGGCACGGCCACTGCGGCCGCGCGCTGAGCAGCAGTCAGTCGAACGTTGCGGCTCGACTGCGCAACACCGTCGGCGTCGCGCACGATCGGATGGCCCACGATGTCGACGCCAACGTCGAGGTCAGCGGTCATCTGGGTGATGATCCGGAGCTGCTGATAGTCCTTCTGGCCGAAGACGGCGACGTGGGGACGAACGGCCCCGAACAGCTTCGCGACCACCGTCACGACGCCCTCGAAGTGACCTGGGCGATGGGGCCCTTCCATCACGTCGCCGAGCGGGCCGGGTACGACCCGAGTCTGGAATTCAGGCGGGTACATCGTGGCTGCCGTCGGCGCGTAGACGGCAGCGACGCCGGCGCTTGCGCAGGCCGCGACGTCGTCGTCGATCGGGCGGGGGTATCCGTCGAAGTCGGCCGGCTCGTTGAACTGCAACGGGTTGACGAAGATCGACACGACCACGACGTCGGATCGCGACGCCGCGTCGGCCACGAGTGCAAGGTGTCCGCTGTGCAACGCACCCATCGTCGGCACGAACCCGATTCGCCGGTGGGCCGTGCGTTGGGCATCGGACCAGGCCTGCATGTCAGCAGGAGTGGTGAAGACGAGCATCGGCGACGACGGTAGTCAGGCGGGGGGAGTCAGACGAAGACCGACGGGCACAGATCCCGGTACGCCGGGACCTGACCGATCGTCGTGGCAGCGAGCACGGCATGCGTACAGGCCGCAGCGAAGGTGTCGGCGGCGGCCGCCAAGATCGCATTGAGCGATGTGTGCCGAACGCCGGGTGGAAGCGGTTGGCCACCTGTGGCCAGCCCGAAGATCGTGTCGCCGTCGGTCATCGAGTGCGCCGGGCGCACCGCCCGGGCCAGACCATCGTGGGCGACCGACGCCATCTTCGACGCCTCCGCCTTGCCGAGCATCGCGTTCGTCGCGACGACGCCGATGGTCGTGTTGAGGCTGAGTGCGGCAGTGCCAGCGCTGGCGAGAGCGTCGGCGAGCTGACGACGGTCGGTAGCCGACGGTGCGCGGAGTCCGAATCCGCCGGTCTCCCACGGAAGATCCGACGATCGGTCGATGAGCGAGCCGATCGCATTGACCACTGCGAGTGCACCGACCACGACGTCGATCCCGTCCGCGAGCCGCACCACGGTCGATGCCGTACCGACTCCGCCTTGCAGGCCGCCGGCCCTGGCCCCGGTACCGCCTCCCACCGAACCCCACGCGAACTGCTTGCTCCGTGCGTTCCGCGCCGCCCGCGCCCCGAACGATGCGTCGGGTCGGTTGCCGACGACGCCACCGCGGCCGAGATCGAAGATCACCGCGGCGGGGACGACGGGCACCACCGTTTGGACAGAGCCGGGCACGCCCGCGGACCCGCCGATCGGGAAGCCCAGACCGCGTCCTTCAAGCCACTCCATCAGGCCGTGGCTCGCCGCGAGGCCGAAGGCGCTGCCGCCGGTCAGGCAGACGCCGTGGATCTCCTGGACCAGATTCTGTGGGTCGAGGGCATCGGTCTCCCGCGTGCCGGGTCCGCCGCCGCGCACGTCGACTCCGGGCGTGGCGCCCCCTTCGGCGATCACGACCGTCGTGCCGGTTTGCCAACCGCGGCCGGTCCGTTGGAACTGGCCGACCGTGATCCCGCCGACGTCGGTGATCGAACCCCAGGGCAGCCAGGCCGGCGTCGCGCTCATGCGTGCACAGTACGCAGAACGCATGCGGTCACAGTCGATAGCGTCTCGGGGTGCTCGAACGCGACCCGGTCCCCGACACGCTCCGGCAACGGCTGCTGACGGGCGCGAAGCGGGCCGCCGGTGAGGTGGTGCACCACGGATGGGACACGATCCGCGAACTCGGCGCGATCGGGCCCGACACGCGACGTGGCAAACGCTTCGGTCGGCTCGGCGCCAACAGTGTGATCTGCTTTCCCCCGAACACGTTGTTCAACGAGCAGTACATCCACATTGGCAGCGGCACGATGTTCGGTCCGCAGATCACGCTGTCCGCGGGGATGGTGCCCGGGCAGCGGATGATCACCGACCCGGTGATCTCGATCGGCGACCGCTGCCTGATCGGCAAGGGAAGCGGAATCGTCGGCCACCTGCGGATCGAGATCGGCAATGACGTCTGGACCGGTCATCACGTGTACATCACCGACCAGAACCACGGGTATGCCGACCTCGACATCCCGATCGCGCAGCAGGTCATGCCCGAGCGGCCGGTCAAGATCGGTGACGGCTCCTGGCTCGGCCATGGCACCGTGGTGCTGCCCGGCGCAACGATCGGCCGCCACGTCGTGGTCGGCGCGAACAGCGTGGTGACGGGAAACTTGCCGGACAACTGCGTGGCCGCAGGCGTTCCGGCCAGGGTGATCAAACAGCTGTGAGGGCTGAGGGGGCTACAGCACCGAACCGTGCGGAGGAGCGCAGCTCGGCATCTCGTTGTCGCCGGCAAAGTTCTCGATCCGCTCCGAGATCGGCACGTTGTTCACCGCGGTCTCGGTGAACGGACCGTCATTTCCGGCGCGCAGCTTGTCGGCGTAGTCGTAACGATTCTGCAGGAGGGTCCGCCAGTCGGCGATCCATTGGGGAACGATGGCCTGACCCTTGGCATCGGTGGGTTTCACCGCAGCGATGTCGTCGAGCATTGCCGCCAACTCGTCGGTCGACTGCACGATGAGGTCAGCGCGAACATCGAGGTCGGGGTCGGCCAGCAGCTCGAACTCGCGTAGCCGCTCTTCAACCGGTGCGCAGATGGTCTCGGCCCGCTCGGCCCACGCCCGATCTTCGACCTTGTTCACCGCAGTTTTGGAGGCGAAGAACAGGGCCCACACCCAGAAGGCAACGAACAGGATGGCCCCGATCGGAAACAACACGCGAAACGGCGTCAGGCCAGGTGTCCGCTCGGTGCCGATGATCTGATCGTCGTGTGTCACCACAATCCCCGACACTATGGCGCCGTACCGCTGGTAGAAACGCGGCGTGCCTCATGCGACGTCCACCATCGCGTTGTCGCGGGCCCGCCGCAACTGGCTGTTGATCAGGTCGATGTTCGCCCTTCACCCGCGACCTTTCGTCATCGCTTTCTCCGGAGCGGCGGTCTTCGCGCTGGCGACAGTCGCGTCGAGCTTCGCGATCCGCTGGGTGATCGACAACGTGATCGTGGTCCGGTTCGAAGACGGCGACGTCGAGACTGCCGCCGTCGTCACGGGTTTTTCGATGATCATCGGCATCGGTCTCGTCCGTGCAGTCGGTGTGGTGTTCCGCCGTGCCTATGCGTCGATGGGCATGTGGCAGGTCGCCCAAACGCTGACCAACCAGGTGCTCGGCAAGCTCGTGGCGCAGCCGCTCGGCTGGCATCGGCGCCACGCCGATGGCGATCTCGTCGCCCGCGCGGGCATCGACACCGAAGCCGCCGTGAGCGTGATCGCCCCGATTCCGTTCGCGTCGAGCACGGTCGTGATGATCTTCGTCTCGACGATCTGGCTGTTTCTCACCGACATCCCCCTCGGTCTGGTCGCACTCGTGGTCTTTCCGCTCCTCCTCGTCACCAACGTCGTGTACGAACGGCGCCGTGGCGGTGCACTTCACCGAGGCCCAGGACCGCCTCGGTGACTTCTCGGCGGGCGTCCACGAGAGCTTCGAAGGCATCGCTCTGATCAAGGCGTACGGCGCCGAGGCCCGAGAGACCGCACGGCTCGCCGAACTCGCTGAGCAGGTGCTGACGCCGCGGATCACGGCCATCCGGATGCGCAGTTGGTTCGAGGCACTGCTCGATCTGATTCCGACGCTCACCAACATCGTGCTCGTCGTGATCGGAGCGATGCGGGTCAACAGCGGCGACGTCACGATCGGCGAGTTCAGCAGTGTGATCTTCCTGTTCACGTTGCTCGTGCTGCCGCTGCGGTTGATCGGTTACGCGCTGTCGGAACTGCCGCGTTCGATGGCGGCGTGGACCCGAATCCAGGCGGTGGTGTCCGAGCCGGTCGAGCCCGACCCCGAGCACGGCATCACCGTCGCCGAGCCAGGCGTCGGCGTGCGATTCGATCGCGTGCGGTTCCGTCACGCCGACGCCGACGCCGATAACACCCTGGCCCTCGACGACGTCTCGATCACGTTGCCCGCCGGGTCGATCACCGCGTTGGTCGGACCAACCGGTTCGGGCAAGACCACGCTCGCCGATCTCGCCGCCGGTCTCGTCGCTCCGACGTCGGGGCAGATCGCGATCACCGGTGGTGCCCGCTCGATCGTGTTCCAAGAGGCGTTTCTCCTTGCCGGGACGGTGCGGGACAACGTCGAGTTCGGTGGTCGATTCGACGATGCGGACATCTGGGAGGCGTTGCGCATCGCAGCGGCGGCCGACTTCGTGCGCAGCCTTCCGGCGCAACTCGACACCGTGGTCGGCGAGCGCGGCGTCAGTCTCAGCGGTGGTCAACGCCAACGCGTCGCCCTCGCCCGCGCGCTCGTCCGGCAACCTGCGCTGCTCATCCTCGACGACACGACGTCAGCACTCGATCCGACGACAGAGGCGATTGTCCTCGAGAACATGCGGCGGGCACTCGGGGAGACGACGGTGCTCCTGATCGCGTCGCGTCCGTCGACGATTGCGTTGGCCGACGACGTCATCTTCTTGTCGGCGGGGTCGGTCACCGGCCATGGCCCGCATGATTGGCTGCTCGCGAACAACGATGGCTACCGCGACCTCGTCGAGGCCTTCGAAGCCGATCGGGAGGGCGCTCAGTGACCGTCTTCGGAACGGGCTCGCCCGACGGTGCCCTGGCCACGATCAGGCGCGGTCTGGATGTGGCACCGGTCCTGCGCGACGGCCTGGGAACCACGTTCGCCCTGGCGACCGTCGGGTCGGGTGGCCGCATCGTCGTGCCGATCCTCATCCAACAGGCCATCGACAAGGGCATCGTCGGGCGCGACGAGGTGCGGGTCGGCTTGGTGGTGCAACTCGCCGTCGTCGCCGTGGTCGCCGTGTCGGTGGCGGCGCTGGCACTGCGCCAGGCCCAGGTCCGCCTCGGTGAACGCAGCGAGCGGGCGTTGTACGACCTGCGTCTGCGACTGATCAACCACATCAGTCATCTCAGCCTGGCTGACCACAACGAGGAACGCCGGGGTGGCCTGGTCGCGCGCGTCACGTCCGATATCGAGACGCTCGCCCAGTTCTTCCAGTGGGGTGGCATGTCGTGGATGCGCAGCACCACCGTGATGATCATCGTCGCCGGCGCAATGCTGGCGTACGACCCGCTGTTGGCATGTACCGCGTTCGCCATCTCGCTCCCGCTGGCATTCGTGCTGCGTTCGGTGCAGCAGCGCCTCGTCAAGGCGCACGGCATGGCGCGCGAGAGCAACGGTGCGATGCTCGGAGCGATTGCCGAGGTGGTGTCGGGCGCCCCCACGATTCGGGCGTACGGAGCCGGGTCGATGCTGGCCGAGGTGGTGGAAGAGGCCACCGAACGCAAGGCTCGTGATCAGATCAGGGCGGCGCTGTACGGCGCGTTCCTCTTCCCCTCTGGCGAGATCTTCGCGGTCTTCACGGTGTGTGCGGTCATCGGCGCCGGGATCTGGCGTGGGCCCGGCGATGGTCTCACTGCCGGAGCGTTGGTCAGCTTCGTCTTCCTCACCTATCGCTTTCTCGAACCGATTGCCGAGTTCACCGAGATCATCGATCAGACTCAGACCGCGGTGGCCGGTCTGCACCGGGTGCTCGCGGTGCTCGACATGCCGATCATGCCGCCCGACCCCGTCCGCCCGACCCCGTTGCCGCCCGGACGACTCGACATCGGACTCCATCACGTCGACTTCGCCTACCCGGCGCGGCTCGGCGAGACCGACGAGTTCGATGCTCACAATGCTCACGACGAGGCGACGGGTGGAGTGCTCGTGCTCGACGGCATCTCGATTGCCATTCCTGCCGGACAGCAGGTGGCGCTCGTCGGCGCCACCGGTTCGGGCAAGACCACGCTCGGTCGCCTGATCGCCCGCTTTGCCGACCCGACCAGCGGGTCGATCACCCTCGGCGGGGTCCCGCTGGTCGACGTCGCCCGGGAAGATCTGCGGTCCCGCCTGGTGGTCGTGGCGCAAGAGCCGTTCCTCTTCGACGACAGCGTGGCCTACAACATCGCGTTCGTGCACGCCCACGCCACGCGCGCCGATGTCGAACGGATCGTCGACGATCTCAACGTGCGCGACTGGATCGACACGTTGAGCGAGGGGCTCGACACTCGCGTCGGCGAACGAGGCGGCCAGCTCAGCGCCGGCGAGCGACAACTCGTCGCGCTCCTCCGGGCGGGGCTCGCCGATTCCGATGTGCTGATCCTCGACGAAGCGACATCAAGCGTCGACGCCCTGACCGAAGTCCGCATCGCGCGGGCCCTCGACGCACTCGCATCGACCCGCACGACGATCGCGATCGCGCATCGGTTGTCGACAGCGGCTCGCGCCGATCGCGTGCTGGTGCTCGAACACGGCCGGCTGGTCGAAGACGGCCACCACGACCAGCTGGTGAACCAGGGCGGCGTGTACACCGGGCTCTTCAACGCATGGGTGTCGGCCACGACGGTCAGTTGAGGGCCGTGCTGGTTCAGGTTCCGGGGTCGACGCCGTAGGGGAGCGGGCCGCGCACGGCGCCGACGATGCAGTCGAGGTCGAGGTCTGCGGCATTCACGGTGAGGTCGAATTCCTCCGTCGCGTCGGCGCTCAGGTCGTCGATGAGCACGTTGCCTTGGCGCCGCGGGTTGTCGGTACCGGGACGAACGAAGTAGACGCGGACGGTGAACGAGGCCGTCTCGGCACCCGTGTTGGTGATCGTGCCGGTCGCAGTGATCTCGCTACCGGAGCGGACGCACGACGTGATTTCGACCTCGTGGGCGCTCGGTTGGTCGAATCGATCGATCGCTCGCGTCAGTGAGATCGTGAACAACACTCCGCCGACGCAGGCGAGCAAGCCGACCGCTCCGGTGATGATGCCGGTGGTGGCAAACCCGGTACCGACGCCCAAGACGCGAGCCCGACGCCGCCCGATGATGCCAAACAGCACGGCCAAGATGGCTGCGATCGCGCCGAGCACGACGACGAACGGCAACCATCCGATGCCGATCGCGACGATCCCGAGCACCATCGATGCCGTCGCGATCGGATTGGCGACTTCACCGGCGCCGAGCGTGGTCACCGCCGACGGTCGGCTGCCGGCCGGGTCGACGAACCGGTCACCGTCGTTGGACACGTCGGCAGTCCAGTCGACGCCGTTGTGGTAGCGCAGGTCGAAGCGCCGGGTCGGGTCGGGGTGCCAGCCCGCACCGCTCCGACCGGCGGTGTCGTCTTCAGGTGCGCTCATTGCGCCGCAACCTACCGGCGGCGGGCGGTAGGTTGCGGGCTCATGCAGATCGTCCTCATCCGCCACGGTCAACCCGAGTGGATGCGTGACGATCTCAACGTCGAGAACCCGCCGCTGACCGAACTGGGCCACCATCAGGCCGTGCGGATGGCCGAGGTCCTCGGCAACGAATCCTTCGACGAGGTGTTGGTGTCGCCGCTCCTGCGGGCGCGCCAGACCGCCGAGCCCCTGCTGGGCGCACTGCAGCGGGAGGAAGTGATCGAGCCATGGCTGCGCGAGATCGGCGATCCGAACTGGCACGGCACCCCCTACGCCCGCGCGCAGGAGGCCTATCGTGAGCTGTTGGCCCGGCCGTCGCTCGAACGATGGACCGGCCTCGAAGGTGGCGAATCGGTGCGGGAATTCGCCGATCGCATCAGCGTCGGCGTCGATGGGTTCATGGCGCAGCGCGGTGCGGTCCGCGGCGATGGCCCACTGCCGGTCTGGCAGCTCGACCGTCCTGACCAGCGCATCGCGATCGTGGCCCACGCCGGAACGAACTCGATGACGATCGGACATCTGCTCGGCGTCGAACCAGTTCCCTGGCAATGGGAACGCTTCCAGTTGAACCACACCTCGATCAGCCGCCTCGAAACCTTCGAACTCGGCGACGGGCATGCGTTCGGGCTCAGCACCCTCGGCAACTCCGAACATCTCGCACTCGCTGACCGGACACGTTGATCCGTAGGGTCGCGTCATGCGCGACGCAGCGACGATCGAAACCGACCCGGACAAGCTGAAGATGTTCGCCTTCAACGTCTTTTCCCAACTCAGCGGGGCGGTCACGGCGGGCATGATCCACCTCGGCGACAAGCTCGGGCTGTTCACGGCGTTGGCCGACGCCGATGCGGCGATCACCACGACAGAGTTGGCGGCACGGACCGGTCTGTCCGAACGATGGGTGCGCGAGTGGGCGTACAACCAAGCTGCGGCCAAACTGCTCGACGTCGAGGTCGACGCGGATGCGGCCGATGGAGCCGGCTGCGAGCGCTTCGGCTTGTCGCCGGAGGGCGTCGCGGTGCTCGCGGCGCCCGACCATCCCGCCAGTGGAATCGGGATGTTCCATCGGTTCCCGCAGACCATGGCCGCCCTCGACGCGATGCCCGAGAGTTTCCGGACCGGCATCGGCCACGACTACGACAGTCACGGTCACGAGGGTGCTGTCGGGATCGAGCGCAGCTTCGAGCCTTGGAATCGGGCGCACCTGATTCCCACCGTCTTGCCGAGCCTCGACGGCGTGGTCGAGCGGCTGCACCAGGGCATCACGGTCGCTGACATCGGATGTGGGGCCGGCGGGGCGGTGCTGATGATGGCCGCGGCGTTCCCGGAGTCGACCTTCGTCGGCTACGACATCTCCCGGCACGCGCTGGATCGCGCCGAGAGTCGTCGCGTCGAGCAAGGTCTGGGCAACGCCCGCTTCGTCGACCCGCGCCGCGAGCCGTTGCCCGCCGATCGTTCGGTCGACTTCGTCACGACCTTCGACTGCATCCACGACATGGCGCACCCGACGCGCATGATCTCGACGATCCGGGAGGCGATTGCCGACGATGGCACCTGGCTGCTCGTCGACATCAAGGGCCGCGACACCTTCACGGCCAACGTCGAGCAGAACCCGATGGCAGCCCTCATGTACGGCATCAGCGTGCTGTCGTGCATGTCATCGGCACTCGCCGAGCCCGATGGGGAAGGGCTCGGCACGCTCGGGTTGCCCGAGAGCAAAGCGCGGGAGATGTCCGCCGCGGCGGGATTCACCCGGTTTCGCCCGCTCGTCACGGTCAGGCACAGCATGAATGCGTTCTACGAGATTCGGCCATGACACGCCTGTCAAACCTGTCGCGCTCGGTTGCGGGCAAGGTCGCCATCGTCACCGGCGCAGCAAGTGGGATGGGTCGGGCAACAGCGCACCTGCTCGCCGACGAAGGCGCCCGTGTGGTCGTTGCCGACCTGGCGGATCGGGTCGCGATCGTCACCGATGAGATCCGTGCCGCGCACGGCCAGGACGCAGCGCTCGGGGTCGAATGCGATGTCGCCGATCTCGATCAGTTGAAGCGTCTCGTCGAACTGACCGTGGCGTGGGGCGGTGGCATCGACATCGTCGTCAACAACGCCGGCGTCTCCCTCGTCAACTCGGCACACCAGCCCGAGCACGAGTTCGAGACCAACTGGGCTCAGACGCTCGACGTCAACCTCACCGCGCACGCCCGACTGATCCGTCTGGCACTGGCGTCGCTGGTCGCGTCGGGCTCGGGCCGCATCGTCAACATCGCGTCGACCGAGGCGATCGTCACCACGGCTGGCCTCGCCGCATACGCCGCCACCAAGGCCGGTGTGGTCGGGCTGACCAAGAGCTTCGCGGTCGAACTCGGCCGTTCGGGGGTGACGGTCAACTGCATCTGTCCCGGCCCGATCGACACCGGGATGACCGCCGGCATCGATGCGGAGGCCAAAGCAACGTATGCCCGCCGACGCGTTCCGCTGCGGCGCTACGGCATCCCCGAAGAGGTTGCCCACATGACACTCAACCTCTGTCTACCGGCGTCGAGCTTCGTGAACGGTGCGATCATCCCTGTCGACGGTGGGATGAGCATCCGCCATACCTGACCCGGATCAGCCCGGCCATCCGTCGTTGAGGCCGGTCAGGCCCGACGGGTCGTGGCGGCCGATCGCGAGTTGTTCGAGCACACCGATCCCGGAGTGTTCACCGAGGCCACCGACGGTCGTGGCGTGCACGATGGTCTGGATGTGGATGTGGTGCAGCGCATTCGGATCCTCGACGGGGAGCGGCCACCGATCGCCGCCGACGACGAGTTCACCTTTCCAGGCCCCGTGGCGCCACTCGGGATGCCCGTAGCCGATCCCGAGCATGTGGAAGTCGAAGAGGGGTTCGAGCCGAATCGTCGACGGCTCACCGCGCCAGGGCAGCAGGTCGATTTCGAACCATTCGGCGCGGCGCGTGCCCGGTTGCCAGCCAACGCGGTAATCAACGGCGCGCATCGCCTCGGCTGGTTCGGCGCCGTCGGACGTGTTGGCCATGGCGACGAAGCCGGTCTCATGCCAGCGCTGGCCGTCGAACAGTTCGTTCACGTCGAAATGCGTCGAGAACGTGGTGAAATTGAGCGGCGCCCACAACCAGAAGAACTGTGGATCGGCCACCGGGGCGCCCGTTGCGGCGGGTTCACCGACCGGTCGGATGCCCCACGACCGGTCGCGGCTGCCGAGGGTCTCTCCCGGTTCCAGGTCGATCACGTCGCCGTCGATTTCGATCCAACCTTCCCATCCTCCGAACTGGGTCATCCGCGTCGAGTCCATCAGCACGCGATGGCCGATCTGGTTGAAGAAGTGAGGTTCTTCGATCGGCGCCGACCGCCGCACGAACGTGAGGTCGGCGCGCAGGCCGTGCTGCGGCGCGTCGACCGTGATGCGCAAGGCGTGGAGCGGCTCGAGTACCTCGACCTGGATCGGGCCGACAGTGTTGGCCTCGGCGCGATCGAGTGGCGCCCGCCGTGAGGCGTGGACGTTGATCTGTTCGGCGTCGATGGTCTGCCCATCGACGACCACGCTGAAATGGGCGTCGGCCACATGACGGTTGGGATACAGCCCCATGGCGAGCGCGAAGAACAGCCGAGTGTCGCGGGTGTAGCCGTTGAAGAAGTAGCGGTCGTAGTGGTTGATGTCGGTGCCCGCGGTCCGGGCGACCGGATGTGACGTCTGATGGAGGGGAAAGTCGTCGAACGAACTCAGCACTCAACCGACGCTAGTCGTAGCCTTGCGGTGTATGTCAGTGGGCCGGTATCGCCAACTCGCACTGATCACCACCGCCGGAGTCTGCCTGCTCACGGTCGCCGGGGGCGTGGTGCGCCTGACGGGCAGCGGTCTCGGCTGTGACGACTGGCCGAGTTGCAACAGCGAACGGTTCGTCGACGTGTCGAGCGGGCACACCGCGATCGAGCAGGTCAACCGCTTGCTGAGCGGCGTCATCGGCATTCCGACCCTGTTGCTCGCGATCGTCGCGTTGTCGGCTGACCCGAACGCGCGGCGAAGCGCGCCCGGGGTTGCGGTGGCCGGCCATCGGGGTCCTCGTCTCGGTGCTCGCCAACGGGGTGGTCGGGGGCCTCGCCGTGCGCGGCGACCTCCACCCGACGCTGGTGCAGTCCCACTTCCTGCTGGCGATGGTGTCGATCGCCTTCGGAATGATCGCCATCCATCGTTCTTCCCCGCGGATCATCATCGGCTCGACGTCGCCGCTCACGCAGCGGCTCGCGATCGGCCTCAGCGTGCTCACGGCAGCCGCGTTGATGACCGGAACGGTCGTCACCGGCACGGGCCCGCACGCCGGTGACGAAGACGTGCGCCGGTTCGGGTTCGACATATCCGCGGTCGCGCGGGTCCACAGCGCAACGGTGTTGGCGGCGTTGGCGCTGGCCCTCGGGCTGGCGGTCAGCCTGCGATCGAAGTCGCCTGATCGTTCGCGCCCGGGCTCACCGGTGCCCACGGTGCTGTCGGCGTGGATCTTCGTCGGGATGCTCCAGGCCGTCGTCGGCTACACCCAATATTTCAACGGTGTGCCCGAACTCCTGGTCGGCGTCCACATCGCTTTGGCCACCGGGCTGTGGGTGATCACGCTGTGGTTGGTGCTGTCGACGCAGGTCAGGCCCTTCCCGATCGAAGATGAACGGAAGATTGCGCGGACAGACGTCACACGCGTCTAGAGTCCCGGTCCGTGCTGATCAGGTCTCACGGTGAACGGCCCCCGGGTCGCGTTCTCCGAACTTTCCACCAACGATCTGGTCGGCGCTGGCGCTCGACCTGGTCGACCGTGCTGCTCTCGTTCGTCGCGACGCTGATCGGGGCCTTGGCCGTTGCCGGCCCCGCAGTCGCCCAGAGCGACGGCGAAACAATCGGTGGCACCATGCGCACCGAAGACGAAGCCGGCGAAGACGTCTTCATCGAAGGTGTCGAGTTCACGGTGTTCGACGCCGACGGCAACGAGGTCGGCACCGACGCAACCGATGCCGAAGGTGTCTGGCTCGTCGAACTCCCCGGGCCGGGTATCTACTCGGTCGAGTTGAACGTCGACACCTTGCAGGGCGTCGAGCTGCGCAACCCCGACAGCAACCCGCTCACCGGCGTCGAGGTCCAGACCAACACCAACAAGAACACGCTCTTCCCGCTCGGTGAGCGGTCGGTCGAAGCATCGAACAACGTCCGCGCCATCCAATTGTTCGTCGACGGCATCAAGCTCGGGATGATCATCGCGATGTGTGCCATCGGCCTGTCGCTCATCTACGGCACGACCGGGCTGACCAACTTCGCCCACGGCGAAATGGTCACCCTCGGGGCGATGGTGGCGTTCGTCTTCCACGTCACCTGGCAGTTCGACTTCCTCGGCAGTTGGATGACGTCATTGGTCTTCGGGGCGGTGCTCGCGGTCATCGTCACCGGCATCGCCGGCGGGCTGTTCAACGAGTTCGTCTGGAAGCGGTTGCGCAATCGGGGCGCCAGCCTGATCTCGGCGCTCGTCGTCTCGATCGGTCTGTCGATCTTCTTCCGCTACATCTTCCTGTACCAGTTCGGTGGGCGTGCCGGGTTCTACCGTGACTACCGGCTCGGCAGAAGCGTGGAATTCTTCGGTCTGTTCACGATGCTCCGCAAAGACATCTTCATCGTGGTGTTCGGCGTCGTCGTGCTCGTCGGGGTGGCGACCGGCCTGCGCAAGACCCGCGTCGGCAAGGCCATGCGCGCCGTGGCCGACAACCGTGACCTGGCCGAGTCGTCGGGCATCGACGTCGAGCAGGTCATCAAATACGTCTGGATCGTCGGCAGCGCCCTGGCGGGCCTCGGCGGCGTCTTGTTCGGGCTGACCGAGAACGTCAACTGGGAAATGGGATTCCGCCTGTTGCTCCTGATGTTCGCCGGCGTCACCCTGGGCGGCTTGGGCACCGCCTACGGCGCGCTGCTCGGCAGCTTGATCGCCGGCATCTTCATCCAGATGTCGACGCTGCTGATTCCCGAGCGATATGAAGAACATCGGCGCACTGCTGGCGTTGATCGTCATCCTCCTCGTGCGGCCCCAGGGCCTCCTGGGACGAGCGGAACGAATCGGATAAGGGGACCATCATGGACTGGGGATCAATCATCGAGAGCCTGTTCCGCGGGCTCATCGGCGAGAGCTTCATCGTTTTCGCCCTCGCCGCCATCGGCCTCAACTTGCACTTCGGCTACACAGGCCTGCTCAACTTCGGTCAGGCCGTGTTCATGGCTGCCGGCGCCTACGGGCTGTCGACGATGGTCATCACCATCGGGCCCCGGTTGAGCGACTCGGCCAGTGAGGCAACGCTGTTCTGGGTCGGCGTGTTCTTTGCCGTCATCGTCTTCCCGCTGATCCTGGCCCTCATCATGGGCATCCCGACGTTGCGGCTGCGATCCGACTATCTGGCGATCGTCACGATCGCGGTGGCCGAGATCTTCCGGATCGTGGCACGCTCGCCCCGATTCGACTGGTTGACCGGTTCGTCGGACGGCCTGACCGGGTTCACCGACACCTTCTACGATCTCAGCCCGTTCGATCCGGGTGGTCGGTATCTCTTCAATCTGTTCATCGGCAACCAGATGTTCCTGGTGCTCGTCGGCTGGGCCATCTTGGCCGTCGGTACGGTGATCTGCTGGTTGTTGATCCGGAGCCCCTGGGGCCGAGTCCTGAAGGCGATCCGCGAGGACGAAGACGCGGTTCGCAGCCTCGGGAAGAACGCCTACTGGTACAAGATGCAGGCATTGATGCTCGGTGGCATCTTCGGCGCCCTCGGGGGCATGATCCGCGCCGTCGGCTTCTCGGCCGCCCAGCCCGACAACTTCATCACCGACGTCACCTTCTTCGTCTGGGTGGCGTTGATCCTCGGCGGCGCCGGCAAGGTGCTCGCCCCACTCGTCGGTGCCTCGCTGCTGTACGGCCTGCTCAACTTCTCCGACACGTTCCTCCGGGAGAGCGTCTCGTCCGGATTGATCAGCGAATCGATCATCGACCGGTACCCAGGTCGGTCAGGTCCGATTCATGCTGATGGGCCTCGGCCTGGCGATTTTGGCCGCATTCCGGCCCCAGGGCATCTTCGGGAACAAGGAAGAGATGGCACTCGATGACCGGTGACCAATTCGCAGGCGCCGACATGTCCGACATCGCTTCCGAAGCGTTGGCCGATGTCGACCCCATCGCCGCACGCGCGGCACTCGCCGACGTGCCATGGGAGCCGGGGGCCCGCAAGCCCGACCCGATCCTCGTCGCCGACAACGTGGTCCGCCGCTTCGGCGGTCTCACCGCGGTCGATGTCGACCACGTCGAAGTGCAGCGAGGTGTCATCACCGCGCTGATCGGCCCCAACGGTGCCGGCAAAACCACCTTCTTCAACCTGCTCACCAACTTCGACACCCCCGACCAGGGGACGCGCGTGTTCGACGGCAGCAACATCGACAAGGTGCCGGCGCA
Organism: Ilumatobacteraceae bacterium; assembly: GCA_963820085.1. Classification (GTDB taxonomy): domain Bacteria; phylum Actinomycetota; class Acidimicrobiia; order Acidimicrobiales; family Ilumatobacteraceae; genus Ilumatobacter_A. The sequence continues at coordinate 1,072,889 of CAWFYU010000006.1, forward strand.
CAAGATCGCCAACTACGGCATGGTGCGCACGTTCCAGTTGACCAAGGCGCTGTCGAAGATGACCGTGATCGAGAACATGAAGTTGGGTGCCACCGGGCAGAAGGGCGAGTCACTGTGGCGCTCGGTGCTCCCGTTCACCTGGCGGGCCCAGGAGAAGGAAATCGAGGGTCGCGCCGACGCGTTGCTCGAACGCTTCAAGCTGGCGCACATGCGCGACGAGTTCGCCGGCACGATGTCGGGAGGTCAGCGCAAGCTGCTCGAAATGGCACGCGCGCTGATGGTCGAGCCGAAGATGGTGATGCTCGACGAGCCGATGGCGGGCGTCAACCCGGCGCTCACCCAATCGCTCCTCGGTCACGTCACCGGCCTGCGCGATGCCGGCATGACGGTGCTCTTCGTCGAGCACGACATGGACATGGTGCAGGAGATCTCGGATTGGGTGATCGTGATGGCCGAGGGACGAATCATCGCCGAAGGGCCGCCGGCTTCGATCGGCCAGAACAAGGCTGTTGTCGACGCGTACCTCGGGTCCCATCACGACAGTGCACTCGACCTCGACACCGAACTGTGAGGATGGACGATGTCTGACACCGCCGCCCGCGCCGAGCCGCTGCTCGTCGCCGAGAACCTGACCGCCGGGTACATCCCGGGCGTCAACATCTTGAACCACTGCTCGCTCGAACTCGCGGAAGGCGAACTGGTCGGCATCATCGGCCCGAACGGTGCCGGCAAGTCGACGCTGGTCAAGTCGATGTTCGGCCTTGTCAACATCCGCGACGGCCAGGTTCGCCATCGGGGCGAAGACATCACCAACTGGAAGGCGAACAAGCTGGTCAGCCGCGGCATCGGTTACGTGCCGCAGAACAACAACGTGTTCCCAGCGCTCACCGTCACCGAGAACCTCGAAATGGGCACCTTCCTCAACCCGCCGCTCTACAAGGAGCGCATCGGCGTCATCGGCGACATGTTCCCTCGGTTGATGGAGCGCTCCGACCAGCGCGCCGGGTCGTTGTCCGGCGGAGAGCGCCAGATGCTTGCCATGGGTCGGGCACTGATGATGGACCCGTCGGTGCTGCTGCTCGACGAGCCGTCGGCAGGTCTGTCACCGGCGCTCCAGGACGAAGTGTTCATCCGGTGCCACCAGATCAACAAGGCCGGCGTGTCGATCGTGATGGTCGAGCAGAACGCCAGCCGTTGCCTGCAGATCTGCGACCGTGGCTACGTGCTCGATCAGGGCTCAAACGCCTACACCGGCACCGGCAAGGAACTGCTCACCGACCCCAAGGTCATCGAGCTGTACCTCGGCACCCTGGTCAAAGACCACCAAGGACTGAAAAGCGAAAGAGCCCGGGGCCGAGGCCCCGGGCTCTTTACTTGTTGATCAGAAGATCAGCAGAAGTCTGAGTTGATCAGACCTCGACCGAACCCTGGACCGAACCGTCGACGAAGATCTTGCCTTCGGCATCGAATTCGAGGATGAGGATGGAAGCCTGGGTGGGCTCGCCTTCGTCACGGAACTCGAGCGGGCCGGAGACACCGTCGTAGTCGAAGTCGGTACCGGCTTCGGCGAGCGGCAAGCACTCTTCGTAGCTGGTGCACTTTTCGCCACCGCGGGTCACGTCGTTGATCTCGGCGCCGACGGCAACACCGTCATCGGTGCCGGCGACAGTTGCCGCAAGCGCCATGATGACGACGGCGTCGTACGACTCGGCGGAGTACGAGAAGTCGACGAGGTCGGCGTTGATGCCGAGCAGCTTGTCACGGAACTCGGTGAGCTGACCGTCCACATCGACGCCCGGGAGCGTGCCGCGCATGCCAGCGAGGACCGTCGGGTCGTCGAAGGCGGCTGCGAGGGCGTTGCCCATGTTGCCGTCGACACCGTAGATCAGCTTGTCGGCCGGGCCGGCGCCACTCTCGATGAGACCCGTGAGGATCTTCGAGGTCTCGTCGAAACCGATGATCACGATGGCGTCGGAACCGGCGTCGACGGCCTTGGCCACGACGTCGTCGAAGTTCTCGGCCTTCGGGTCATAGATCTCTTCGAGGTCGACCACGCCACCCTGGGCTTCGAACGGGCCACTGGTGAACTCGAGCAGACCGGTGCCGTAGGCATCGTTGAGCACGAGGAAGGTGGCCGAGGCGGCGCCGTCGGCGATCATGACGTCAGCGAGTGCTGCACCCTGCACGACGTCGGACGGTGCGGTACGGAAGTACAGACCGTTGTCGTCGTAGTCGGTGAGCGTCGGCGAGGTGTTCGCCGGGCTGAAGTGGACCTTGCCGGCCTGGGTGATCTTGTCGATCACGGTCAGGGACACACCGGAGCTGGCCGCACCGATGAAGCCGTCGACGTCCTCGGCGAGGAGGCGGTCGACCGTGGCGTTGGCCACTTCACCGTTGTCGCCCGAGTCGCCCGGGAGCCACTCGATGTCGGCACCGAGCACGCCGCCAGCGGCGTTCACGTCGGCGATGGCAGCTTCGACACCAGCGAACTCGGGCGGTCCGAGGAACGCCAGGTTGCCCGTCTCGGGCAGGATGCCGCCCAGACGCAGGATGCCGTCGGCCTCGCCACCTTCTGCCGGTGCATCGGTTTCGGCCGGTGCTTCGGTTTCAGCGGGTGCTTCGGTCTCGGCCGGGGCCTCGGTCTCGGCCGGAGCGTCGGTCTCGACGGGGGCCTCGGTCTCGGCGGGTGCCTCGGATTCGGCGGGTGCCTCGGTGGTGGTCGCAGCCTCGTCGCTGCCGCAAGCTGCGGCAACGAGGGTCAGGCCAACGAGCAACGAACCGACGCGGGTCACACGTGATTTCTGCATGTTGATGGATTCTCCCCCTGTTTGGACACGGACGGGATGCCCGTGGTCTTTTAGGTGACCCGTAGGTTACGCCTCGTGGCGCGCGAATGCCACGCACTAGCGTTCCCGGGGTGCTGGACGAGGTTCGTTACGAAGTGGCCGATCACATTGCCAGACTCACGCTCGACGCACCCGAGCGGATGAACACCATCTCGCCGACGATGCTGCGCCAGATCAGCGAACGACTGCTCGACGCCGATCGTGATCGGGACGTCCGCGTCATCGTCATCACCGGGGCCGGGCGTGCCTTCTGTGCCGGCCTCGACCTCGGGGCGCAGATGGCCGGACCGAAGGGTGGGCTCGGCAGCCTCTCCGAGGGTCTGGCCGCGGCGCCACCCGGTGAAATCGACATGCGCAACACCCCGCCGACGGTCCTGCACAACATCGACACCCCGACCATCTGTGCGTTGAACGGTGGGGCCGCCGGTTACGGACTCGACCTGGCACTGGGGTGTGACATTCGGGTGGCCGCTGACAGCGCCAAACTCAATTCCGGATTCGCCAAGCGCGGCATCTTGCCCGAGAGCGGTGGCACCTGGCTGCTCCCGCGGATGGTCGGCTACGCCAAGGCTGCCGAGATCGCGTTCACCGGTCGCACCATCAGCGCCGCTGAAGCGCTCGACCTCGGCATCGTGAACCAGGTGGTTCCGGCCGACCAGCTCGCTGCGGCCACCACGGCCTTGGCCACCGAGATCGCGGCCAATGCGCCACTCGCGGTACGGGCGATCAAGCGCATGATGCGCGCCACGGAGACCGAGACCTTCGAGCAGAACGTGCACCACGTCTACCTGCAACTCCTCCCGCTCCTCTCGACTGGTGACTTCGCCGAAGGCGTCGCCGCGTTCATGGAGAAGCGGGAACCCGAGTTCCGTGGCCGCTGAGCACGTTGAGCACGGGGAGCACGGGGACCGGCACGGCGCCCCGATCGAGCTGCTCGAGGCATTGGCCACGACGCGGGCGATCAGGCGGTACACCGCCGACCCCGTCGAGGAGGCCGACCTCGAACAGATCCTGTGGCATGCCGGCCGCGCCCCATCCGGGTCGAATCGCCAACCCTTCCGGTTCGTCGTGCTTCGTGACGGTCCGAACGCCGTGGCCGCCAAGCAGTTGTTGGGGGAGTCGTTCCGGGCGGGGTGGAACGCCAAGCGAGTGGGGTCCGAAACGGACCGGGGCTATCGACCGAGTCGATTCGCCGATTCGATGCAGCACTTCGTCGACCACTTCGAGGCGGTCCCCGTCGTCGTCCTCGTCTGCCTCGACCGGTATCGCGAGCCGACTCCCTACGAAGGTGCCTCGGTCTATCCGGCGTGCCAGAACCTGCTGCTCGCCGCCCGTGCGTTGGGTTACGGCGGAGCGCTGACGATGTGGCATCTGGGTGTCGAAGCAGCACTGCGTGAGCTGCTCGCCATTCCCGACACCGTGGCACTGTCGGCGTGTATCACGCTCGGCGTGCCGGCCGGTCGCCACGGCCCGTTGCAGCGCAAGCCGCTCGCCGAGATCGTGTTCGACGACCGCTGGGGTCGTCGGCCGACATGGATCGACCAGCCCGCCGCTGATTCTGCCGCTCGGTAGATTCGCCACATGCCGCTCATCGCCGGGGTCGACTCGTCCACGCAATCGACCAAGGTCGAGGTTCGTGACCTGGCATCAGGGGAGATCGTTGCGTCGGGGACCGCTGCCCACCCTCCCGTCGCCGCACCCGTGAGCGAGCAAGACCCGGCCGCGTGGTGGGCGGCCTTCGAGGCGGCATGGGCCGCAGCCGGCACACCGCAGGTGGTCGCGATCAGCGTGGCTGGCCAGCAGCACGGAATGGTCGCGCTCGACGATCAGGGAACCGCTGTTCATCCGGGCAAGCTCTGGAATGACACCGAATCGGCTGCCGACGCCGACCGGTTGATCGAGGAACTGGGCGGTCCGGCGGCATGGGCGGCAGCAGTCGGCAGTGTGCCCGTCGCAGCGTTCACGATCACCAAGTTGGCCTGGCTCCGGCGCACGCGTCCCGACGCTTGGCGTCGACTCGCCCGGGTGATCCTGCCGCACGACTACCTCACAGCCCGGCTCAGCGGCGCACTCGTACCGGGACAGGAGATCGTGGCCCGGCTCACGACCGATCGGGGCGACGCGTCGGGAACGGGCTACTGGTCGCCCACCACCGGCCAGTACCGATGGGACCTGCTCGACCTCGTCGACCCGACCCGTGACTGGTCGGCGATCGTGCCCGAAGTGTTGGGCCCGATGGACGTGGCTGGAGTCTGGCGAACCGCATCCAGCGGGCAGGACACAGTGGTTGCGCCAGGCACCGGCGACAACATGGCCGGAGCGCTCGGTGTCGGCCTCCGACCGGGCGACGAGGTGATCTCGATCGGAACGTCGGGCACGGTGTACGCAGTCGCCGACCGGGCCACTGCCGATGCGACGGGCGCCGTGGCCGGGTTCGCTGATGCGACCGGGAGATTCCTCCCGCTGGTCTGCACCTCGAACGCGACCAAGGTGCTCGAGGCGATCCGCCGACTGCTCGATGTCACTCACGACGACTTCGACCGCCTCGCCCTCGACGCGCCCGTCGATACACAGTTCGAAGCACAGTTCGGCGGCCCGATCCTGCTGCCCTATTTCGATGGGGAGCGCACGCCCAACCGTCCTGACGCAGCCGGGGTACTCGCCGGAATTCGCAGCGATGTCAGTCGGGCCCAGCTCGCCGCGCGGCGGTCGACGGCGTGGCGTGTGGGCTGCTCGATGCACACGATGCCCTCGGCGTGCATGCTGTCCTCGGCGGACGAGTCGTGCTGACCGGTGGCGGCGCCCGATCGGTCGCTCTGCAGCGGGTGCTCGCCGACCTGATCGATCGACCGGTGACGGTCAGCGACGCAGCGGAGGCCGTGGCCACGGGGGCCGCGGTGCAGGCCGCGGCAGTCTTCGAGCAGGTCGAGCATGCGCGTGATCCAACAGCGGTGGGGATTGGGCGCCGGAACGCTGGTCGCACCGACCGCAACGGATCCGGCACTGCGGACTCGCTACGCCGACCTGCGCGATCGATGACCGACCCGTTTGCCGTCCTCGGGCTCACCGCCGACGCGTCGGCCGCGGCTGTCCGCGGCGCCCGACGAGACCTTGCGAAGCGGCACCATCCTGACGCCGGGGGCGATGCAGATGTGATGCGCTCGATCAACGAAGCCGCCGGGCGGGCGCTCCACGAGATCGCACAACGCAGCATCGACCTGCCGACACAGCAGCCAACACAGGAGCCGACACAGGAGCCGACGGGGCAGACGCGCGACATGCCATCGTTCACGGTCGAAGCGCTTCCGGTCGAGACGTTCGAGGCGCTGCTCGTGGTCACCGGATGGATCGGCGAGGTGCTCGACGACGACCCTCCCTACCGTCTGGATGCGCACCTCTACCAGCCCGGAGAGTGTTGGTGTCGCCTTGAACTCGTGCCGGATGCCGGGGCGACGACGGTCAGCATCATGCTCGCCCCGTACGCCGAGCAGCGGGTTCCGGTGATCGAACGCGTCCGTGACGTGTGGATCGAGCAGCTCAATCGTTACGACTGGCCCTGACTCGGCATCAGGAATCAGACCTCACCGCGGTCGTGGCGCCGCAGCCTTGATCAGGCGGTCGCGGATCGCCAGCCCGAGGCCCACTGCGGGTGGGAGCACGGCGATGAGCACGCGCACGCCGTCGTCGTCGGCCCGGCGAAGCGCCGAGTACAGCGTGCGTGCTCCTTCGACCAGATCATCAGTGACATCGAGGATGCGGGCGCCCGGCGTGCCAGCGCGCAGGGCCATGGCGTCATCGGCATCGTCGACGAGGCGAACGGCGCAGCGTGGCGCATAGTGCGACGCCAGCATGCCGCTCGCCCGAGCGGGGCCCGATGCTGTGGCGAGGCGCCCGATCTGTTCGTCGGTGACCGGGCCCGAGCGCAGCAGTTGGTGCGGATCGGTGGTCGTGTCGACGATGGTGCTCTCCAGGCCGATTGCACACGGCCCTCCGTCGAGGATCAGGTCTCGCTTTGGGTCGAGCACGTCGCCGAGGTCGTCGAGCACATGTTGTGCGGTGGTCGGGCTCACTCCGCCGAATCGGTTGGCCGACGGCGCCGCCAGGCCGAGGCGGCTGTGGCGCAACAGGGCACGCGTCATCGGATGAGCGGGCACTCTGAGGCCCACGGTCGGGCGCCCGCCGGTGACGGCATCGACCACGAGATCCGACTTCGCCACGATCAGCGTGAGCGGGCCGGGCCAGGCCAATGCGGCCAACCGCCGCGCCGCGTCCGATGGTTCGGTCGACCAGGCGTCGAGATCGTCGGGCTCGGCGAGATGCACGATGAGGGGATGTGAGCGGGGCCGCCCCTTCAGTTCGTAGATGCGCTCGACAGCAGCTGTATTGGAGGCATCAGCGGCCAATCCGTAGACGGTCTCGGTCGGAATGGCAACGAGCCCGCCGGCCCGGAGCAGAGTCGTCGCCAGTTCGACATCGGTCGAGATCAACGAATCGCGCACGCGGGACACGAATCAGATCGCGTTCAGATCGCGTCGAGAAACTCGAGGGTGGCGTCGAAGAAACCGAACGACTCAGGTGTGGCGAAGTGATCGACGTTACGCAACGTCTCACACCGACCGTCGGGAAACCATGACGCGAGTTCGTCGCCGGGATGCACGAAATCCTGGTCGCCGACGATGACGAGCACCGGACACGTGATGACAGCGCACTGCGCCGCGTCGAGGTCGCCGGCCGGGGCGCGTCGCATGACCGCCGCCAGCGCGACGATGTCGTTGCCCGGCTGCTGTGCGTACTGCACGAAGAGTCGGGCGGTCTGGTCCATGTCGGCCAGTTCGCTCGGCGTCGATTCACCACTCGCGATGACCTGCTCGAGACCCTCGACGATCCGCTCGGCTCCGGTGCGATCCCGGTCGATGACGTTCTGACCGATACCGGCGAGCACGAGTCGACTGAACCGGTCGGGTCGCGCGATCGCGGCGGACAACAGGGTCAGTGCGCCGAGGGAGAAGCCAACGGCTTCGACCGGGTCGTCGGGAGAGCTGGCATCGATGGCGTCGAAGATGCGAGCGGTGAGGTCGCCATAGGCCTCGGCTGCGTGCGGCTTCGGGGCGGTTCCGTGGCCGAGCAAGTCAATGCCGACCACCTCCTTCCCGCCGTCTTGGAGCAGCGCGGTGAAGCCGCTTCGCTGCCAGGTGCTCGCGAACGAGCCACCCCAACCGTGTACCAACGCGACCGATCCCATGGAGCGACAACACTAGGCCCTATCGTGAAGCGGCTCACACAAGCGTCCGAATCGAGAACTTGGTCCCATGCGCCTCCTTCACCAACCTGAACACGACCTCACCTACAGCGACGTGTTCATGGTGCCGAGCCTTTCAGATGTGCCGTCCCGGATGGACGTCGATTTGACGACCCCCGACGGCATCGGCACGACGATTCCCCTCGTCGTCTCGAACATGACCGCCGTCGCCGGGAGGAGGATGGCCGAGACCGTGGCGCGCCGCGGCGGGATTGCGATCCTTCCGCAGGACATCCCCGTCGATGTGGTGGGCCGCGTGATCGGCTACGTCAAGCAGTGCCATCCGCTCTACGAGACCCCGATCACCCTGTCGCCCGACGCAACGATCGGTGACGCGCTCGGTCTGATCCACAAGCGGGCCCACGGTGCCGTCGTGGTGGTCGACGAAGGCCAGCCGGTGGGGGTGTTCACCGAACGCGATCAGGACGGCGTCGACCGTTTCACGCAACTGCACGCCGTGATGAGTCGCAATCTCCACATCGTCGCTCCGGACGTCGACCCGGCAACGGCCTACGACCAACTCGAAGACATGCGCCTGCATGTCGCTCCCGTGGTCGACCAATCGACCGGTACCGGTCGACTGGTCGGCGTGATCACGCGCAAGGGCGCCTTGCGCTCGACGATCTACCGGCCCGCTGTCGATCGCGCAGGCCGCCTCCTCGTCGGCGTCGCAGTGGGCATCAACGGAGACCCCGCGGCACGAGCGATCGAACTGGCGGGCTTCGGAGCCGACGTGCTGGTCATCGATACCGCCCACGGCCATCAAACGCGCACGTTGCGCGCGGTCCAAGCAGTTCGTTCGGTGCTGCCTGATGCGACGATCGTGGCGGGCAACGTGGTCACCGACGTCGGCACCCGCCAACTGATCGAGGCCGGCGCCGACATCATCAAGGTGGGTGTGGGGCCGGGGGCGATGTGCACCACGCGGATGATGACCGGGGTCGGGCGACCGCAGTTCTCGGCGGTCGTCGAATGCGCCGCCGAGGCCACGCGTCTCGGCCGGCACGTGTGGGCCGATGGCGGCGTGCGATTCCCGCGCGACGTGGCGCTCGCGTTGGCCGGCGGTGCAGCCAACGTGATGTTTGGTTCGTGGCTTGCGGGGACCTATGAGTCGGCGGCCGACACGCTGCGCGACCCCGACGGCCGGCTGTACAAGGAGAGCTTCGGGATGGCGTCGAACCGGGCGGTCAAGAACCGAACCCGCACCGAAGGTTCCTTCGAACGAGCCCGCAAGGAACTCTTCGAGGAGGGCATCAGCACGTCGCGGATGTATCTCGACGCCGACCGACCAGGTGTCGAAGACATCATCGATCAAATCGTGGCCGGCCTCCGTTCGGCCTGTACCTACGCCGGTGCCGATTCGATCTCCGGGTTCCACGAACGCGCCGTGGTCGGCGTCCAAAGTTCATCGGGGTACGACGAAGGTCGGCCCGTCGGGGTGAGTTGGTGACCGCGAACATCGTCATCGCCATCGACGGTCCGGCAGGTGCGGGCAAGAGCACGGTGGGTCGGGCAGTCGCCCATCGACTCGGCTTGGATTACCTCGACACCGGAGCGATGTACCGCGGGGTCACGTTCGGTGTGTTGCGCCGAGGTCTGGAGCCTGGCGACATCGAGTCGGTCGCACGCGTCGCTGCGGCGATCGACATGGCGGTCAGCGAACACGGGATCACGGTCGATGGCGTCGACGCCAGTATCGAGATTCGCGGCCGCGCCGTCACCTCCGCCGTGAGCGCCGTCGCGGCGAACAGCGCTGTCCGCGCCGAGTTGGTGCGCCGCCAGCGCGAGTGGGTCGCGGCACGCGGCGGTGGTGTGGTCGAAGGGCGCGACATCGGCTCGGTCGTCTTTCCTGACGCCGACCTCAAGCTCTATGTCACGGCGTCGCCACGCGTCCGGGCCGAGCGTCGGGTCGCCGAGATCGGTGGAGACATCGACGACGTCGAGTCGTCGATCATCGAACGTGATCGCAAGGATTCGTCGCGCGCCGACAGCCCGTTGATCGAGGCGGGCGGCGCGGTGTTGGTCGATACCACTGGGCTGTCGATCAGCGACGTGGTCGACCGCGTGCTCGCCCTGCTGCCGACGGATGGCTGCGATGGCAACGATTGAGACCGGCTTCGCCGGGCAGAGCCGGGCCGAACTCGTGCTGTACACCGTGATTCGCACGATGATCTGCTCGTTCACCCAGCTCTACACGCGGATGTCGATCACCGGGAGGGAGCATCTCCCCACGGCGGGCGCCTACGTGCTCGCACCAGTGCACCGGAGCTACGTCGACACGCCGATCATTGCCTGCGTGACCCGCCGACGCCTGCGATTCATGGGCAAGGACACGATGTGGAAGTACGCCACCTTCGGCAAACTCGTCTCGGCGCTCGGAGCCTTTCCCGTCTCGCGCGGCACCGTCGACCGGGAAGCTCTCCAACGTTCGATTGCGGTGCTGCGGGGTGGGGAGCCGTTGGTGCTCTTCCCGGAAGGTGAGCGCAAGGACGGCCCGATCGTCCAACCGTTGTTCGACGGTGCGGCATTCGTGGCCGCCAGGGCTGGCGTGCCGATCATCCCGGTGGGCATCGGCGGGTCCGATCGGGTGATGCCGCGCTCGGCCAAGTTCGTCTTTCCGCGCAAGGTGCGCGTCGTGATCGGCGCGCCGATCGTCGCCGAAGTCGGCGCCAATGGCAAGGTTTCGCGGCACGCCCTCGGCGATGTCACCGAGCAGTTGCACGCCGAGCTGCAGCGCCTGTACGACAGCGTGCGCTCGACCTGAGACCTTCAGCTGAAGTAGCTCGTCAACGCATCGGTGAGATAGCCGGGATCGTCGACGCCGCACAGTTCGCGCGCCGAGTGCATCGACAGCTGCGGCACGCCGACATCCACCGTGGCGATGCCGAGTCGAGTCGAGGTGATGGGGCCGATCGTCGAACCACACGGCATGTTGTTTGCTGAAACGAACACCTGCCACGGCACGCCGGCCTGGTCGCAGGCTCGCTGGAAGAACGCTGCGGTGGTCGCTGACGTCGCATACCGCTGGTTGGCGTTGACCTTGATCGCCGGCCCGGCGTTGACCATCGGGCGGTGGCCCGGTTCGTGCCGGTCGGCGTAGTTCGGATGCACGGCGTGGGCGTTGTCAGCCGAGACGCACATCGATGCGGCCAACACCCGACGGAGATCGTCGGTGACGATCTGGCCCATGACCGATTCGAGCAGCGGTCCGGCCGCTCCGGTGGCACTGTTCGAACCGACCTCTTCGTGGTCGTTCAGGACGATCATCGCGATGTGGTCAACGGGGTCGGCAGCGGCGAGCGCCGAGACCGCGGCCCAACACGACACGAGGTTGTCGAGTCGGCCCGACGCCAGCAGCGAGGAGTCGGCCCCGATGACGGCTGCGCCCTGTGTGTCGTAGAGGCACAGGTCCCACCACGCCGGAGCTGCGTCGAGACCGGCTTCAGCGGCGATCCATCGGGCGAACTCACCCGGGGCACCGATGCCGACGCCCCAGACCGGTGTGAGATGCGTTTGACGGTCGAGCCGGAGTCCGTCGTCGTTGACATTCCGGTCGAGATGGACAGCGAGTTGGGCGACGCGGGCAATTGGTCGCTGCACATCGACCAGGAGGGTCGAGCCGTCGGCCGTGACGATCTGACCGGCGACACCGAGATCTCGATCGAGCCAACTGTTGTTCAAGATGCCGCCGTAGACCTCGACGCCGAGCTGCTTCCACCCGACACTCCCCGTGTCCGGGCGCGGCTTGACGCGCAGACCCGGCGAATCGGTATGGGCACCGACGACACGGAACGCAGCACCGGGTGCGGCAGGTCGCGCATTGTTCGATGGCAGTTTCCAGGCGACGATCGCCCCGCCCCGGATCACGTAGCCGTGGGCGGGGAGCGCGGACCAAGCATCGACTTCACGCATCTCGGTGAATCCATCGAGACGCGCAACGGTCGATGCCACGGCATGCCACGGTGACGGCGAGGCGTCGAGGTACGCGATGAGATCAGCGATGTCGGTCATGTCCCGTCAGCCCTGCTGGAAGAGACCCATCGGCAGGCCGGAGTTGCGGAGGTGACCGGTTTCGTTGATCGTGACGACGGATCGTTCTCCGCTCGACGCCGCCGCGATGCGATGGATCGAGGTGTAGTTGGGGTAAAAGAACCCGCGACTGAACTCGTTGTCGAGGCGAAGAATCGTGGTGAGGTAGGCGTTGATCACGCCACCGTGGCAAACGACCGCCACGCGGTGACCACGGTGCGCCGCGATGATGCCTTCGATGGTGCCGACGGTGCGGGCGGTGAACTCCTCCTGGGTCTCGTCGCCGTCCCACACGCCGTCGACCATCTCCTTCCACCGCGGATCGTTGCTCGCCTTCAGCTCCTCGACCGGGATGTACTCGGAGCTGAACCGGTCGTACTCGGTGATGCCGTCGCTCAGGACGAGGTCGACGTCGCGGTCGACGACGATCGGCTCTGCTGTTTGACGGGCTCGGTTCATCGTGCTCGCGTACACGGCGTCGAGATGCTCCGACGCGAGGTATCGGGCCAGGTGGGCGGCCTGCGCGTGGCCGGCCTCGGACAGTTCGGGGTCGGCTGCTCCCGACTCCAGTTCGCGCCGAATCGGCAGGGCATGACGGACCAACAACAACTCCATTCACGATAGACAAGCAGATATGACACGCCGGACGAAGATCGTGGCCACCATCGGCCCAGCCAGCGACAGCCTGACCGGCCTCCAAGACCTGATGCGCGCTGGTGTCGACGTCGTGCGACTGAACCTGAGTCATGGATCGATCGACGAGCATTTGTTGCGCCTGTCGACCGTGCGCACCGCCGCCGAGGCCGTCGGGCGCGAGATCGCCGTACTCGCCGACCTGCCTGGCCCGAAGATCCGGTCAGGGCGATTCCCCGAGGGTGGTGCCCCGCTCGTCGTCGGCAGCCTCGTCGAATTGCGCCCCGGTGACGAGGCCAGCGGCTCGACGTGCATCTACGTGCAGTACGAGACCTTGCTCGAAGATCTCATCATCGGCGGTCATGTCATGCTCGGTGACGGTGCGATTTCGATGTCGGTGCAGTCGGTCGGCGACGAATTCGCCATCGTGCGCGTCGAAACCGGTGGTCTGGCCAACGGCCAACCCGGCGTGCACCTGCCGTCGGACAAGCTTCGCCTGACCACACCGACGGAAGAAGATCTGGTGCTCGCCGAACACATGGCAGCGGCGGGCGTCGAATTCATCGCCGTGTCGTTCGTCCGTCAAGCTCTCGACGTCCAGCGCGTGCGTGACGTGGTGGGTACGCGGTCGCGTCTCGTCGCCAAGATCGAGACCAGTTCGTCGATCGCCAATCTCGAAGACATCGTGCTCGTGTCCGATGCGGTGATGGTTGCTCGGGGCGACCTCGGGATCGACTGCCCCATCGAAGACGTCCCGCATCTCCAGAAGCGCATCATCCGGCATTGCGTCGAAGTGGGGACGCCGGTCATCACGGCCACGCAGATGCTCGAATCGATGATCACGTCGTCGGCCCCGACGCGGGCCGAGGTGAGCGACGTCGCCAACGCGGTGTTCGACGGAACCGACGCGGTGATGTTGTCGGGCGAGACTGCGATCGGACGCGATCCGGTCGCAGTCGTCACCACGATGGGCAAGATCGCCGAGCGAGCCGAAGCTGCGGCCAGCTATCGCCAGTGGGCCGAACGGCTCGGACGGGTGCAACTCGATGGTCGACATGAGCACATCGAGCACGGCGATCGCGTCACAGCCGCCTTGACCCATGCCGCGTCGCGTGCGGCGATCGATGCGAAGGCAACAGCGATCCTCTGTTGCACCAACAGTGGTCGCACGGCGCGGGCGATGGCCCGATTCCGGCCCGAGGCGGCGATGATCGCATTGTCGCCCGATGCCGTGATGGTCCGCAGTCTTGCGCTGACCTGGGGGGTGACCCCGCTCCAGGTGGAAACCTATGCGTCGACCGACGAGATGGTGTGGTTCGCCGTCGAGACTGCGCTCCACGCCGGCCTCGTCCATCACGGTGAGACGGTGCTCGTGCTGGCGGGCGCTCCGGGCAAGCTTCCCGGCAGCCCCGATCTGGCCAGCCGTTCGCATGGCGCCTGGGTCGGGCGGGCAGCCTCGGACGTGATGCGCATCGTGCATGTCGACTGAGGTCTTCTCCGCCGTTGCAGGCGACGAGGACGACCAGAGCCGACCGGTCGTTGTCGTGTGTCACGGGTCGATGGATCGCTCGGCGGGCATGCTCCGACTTTCCCGGGAGCTCGTCGCCGCGAACGCTGTGGTGATCCGCTACGACCGACGCGGCTACGCGCGGTCGGGCGAGGTCGGCCCGCCGTTCGGCATCGACGCTCAGGTCGACGATCTGGTGCGCGTCCTCGATCGGCACGCCGCCGGACGACCCGTTTCGCTGGCATTCGGGCACAGCTACGGCGGAAACATCGTGCTGGCACTCGCCGCTCGTGAGCCCGCACGATTCGAGCGTGTCGCGGTCTACGAAACGCCGATGTCCTGGTTCGACTGGTGGCCGAGCAACACTGCGGGCGGCGCAGCAGTCGCCGCCGCTGACCCTGATGTCGCGGCTGAGGCATTCATGCGTCGACTGATCGGCGACGAGCGATGGAACGCCTTGCCTGAAGCGACCCGGGCGAGTCGCCGCGCCGAAGGTCCGGCGATGATGGCCGAACTCGCCGATCTCCGACGCAGCGCACCGTGGGACGCGGCCGCCGTCCGCTGCCCGTCCCTCGCCATCTGTGGAGAACGCGGACGACCGCACCACCAGCGTGGGATGCAGTTGCTGGCCGCGATGATCGACGGTGCCGAGTTCGCCCGGCTCGGTGGAGCAGGCCACGGCGCACCGAATACCCATGCCGCAGAGTTGGCCATGCTGCTCACCGGGTGGGTCGGCGGGGAGCTGCGAGGTTGATTCAGTGCTGACGTCGGCTGAGCAGCAAGCACGCCGCGGCGACCGTCGCGGCGCCTGCTGACAGCGCGACCGACCCCTTGATCCCGTGGACGCCGTACAGCGCTCCGCTCACGATGGTGCCCGAGCCACGCGTGAGGGTGCCCACGGCGTTGCCGATCGCCAGGGTCGATCCCCGCGCATCGGGCATCGCTTCGCTGACGAGCGACAGGGACGTGACGAAACCGTATTCGAATCCGATGAGCACGATCAGCAGGCCCGCGACGCCGAGCCACAGGGCGTCGCCGGCCGCAAGGATGACCACGAGGCCGACCACGAGCACCACGAGCCCGCCGAGCGTCGAGCGCATCTTTCCCAAGCGATCTGCAAACGCTGCGGTTCCGGTGCTGGCCACCAACTCCATCGCGCCGAACCCCATGACGATCAGACCGAGACCGCCGGTGGACACGCCGAACCGATCGTCGAGCCAACTCCCCGAGATGACGAAGATCGAAAGGCCCGCAGGGGCCATCGTCGCCGATCCGATCACGACGAGCCAGGCCTTGCGCGTCAGCGCCTGACGCGCCGGCATCATGGTTGCAGTTGTCGAGGACCGTGGTGCCGAGGGCAGCGAAACGGCGACACCGATGGCCGCAAGTGCGCTGGCGACAGCAAGAAAGACGAACGGCCCGCGCCAACCGAAGACGTTGATCAGCACGGCGATGATCGGGCCGCCGACGAGAAGAGCAAACGCCCACGACGTCTCGAAGAGTCCGATCGAACGGGCGCGCCAGCGGAAGTCGATCCGGGAGCTGATCCAGGTGTGCCCGCCGACGGTGAAGTTCGCGACACCCAAGATGAGCAGGACGAAGGAGAGCGCGAAGGTCCAGATCGATCCGCCGAGCGCAATGACCGCCGACACCGACACCGCCGACATTCCGCCGATCATGACGAGACGTTCGTGTCCCTGGTCGAGTCGCTTGCCCATGAGAGCTGTCGACAAGCCTGCCGCTTCGCCGACGCCCAGAACCGTGGTGAGTTGCGTCGTCGACACGCCGAAGGCCCGTTCGAGGGTAGGGAGGAACGGCGGGATCCAGCGCAGCGCAGTATTGGCAACGGCCTTGGCGGCGGTGAGGCGAGCGAGCGTGGCGAACGGGATGGGGCGGTCCGTCACTCGGTGCGCGGGTCCTTGACGGTGACGGTGGTCCCGAAGAACGAACAATCGGTGTCGGTCACCGTGACGCTGGTCCCCTCCCGGGCGAAATTGCCCTTGACCTTGTCGGCGCAGTCTTGCAGCGACGTGCGCTGGGAGTACACGGCGAAGGCGAGGAGCAGCAGCACGCCGGCGGTCGCGGCTTTCTGGACGATCGTCTTCATGATCCACGCGGCAGCGAGGGACCCCACGAGGAACACGACGACCACCGCGATCGCGGCGTTCTTGGCGGCATCGAGCGACAGTGCGAACACACGGCGAGCCTAATGGAGGGTGAGCGGTACGCTCGGAACCGATGAGTGACCACCCGATCAACCTGTCGTCGGGTCTCCCGACCACCGTGCTGCCCGCCCCCGACCCCGCCGACGCCCGTCGCCTCGCCGATGCGCTCGCGCTCCCCGCGGCCAATCGGCGCGCCGCGATCGCCGCCGTCGTTGCGGCGTCACCGCGCTTCTTGGCGGGTTGGGCCGAACTCGGTGATCTCGGACGCGACACCATCGAGCGGTATGCGGCGTACCGCGTCGGGTATCACCGCGGCCTCGACACACTTCGTGCCAACGGGTGGAGAGGGAGCGGATACGTCCGCTGGGCCGAGCCCACCAACCACGGCTTCCTGCGATCGCTGCGGGGTCTCGGTGCGATGGCCGCCGCCATCGGCGAGCACGACGAAGCCGAGCGGATCCACCTCTTCCTGCTCCAGCTCGATCCGACCGGAGTTCCCGAGAGCTGACCCGCCCGTGTTGGTCGTGGGAGCGGTGCTCACCGGAGGCGCGAGCAGCCGGATGGGTCGCACGAAGGCGATCGTCGACGTCGACGGTGCGCCGATGGCCAGTCGGGTTGCCGCTGCGTTGCGCGCCGGCGGTTGTCGTGACGTCGTGTTGATCGGCGGAGACGTCGACGAGCTGAAGCCGCTCGGGATGGCCGTTGTGGCCGACCTGCACCCGGGGGAGGGTCCCCTCGGCGGGATTCTCACGGCGCTCCACCACTTTCGAGCTGCCAGTCACGTCGTCGTCGCAGCGTGCGATCTGCCGATGCTCGACGGCGCCACGGTCGCCGCACTGATCGACGAGGTCAACGCCCAGCCGAGCGCCGCCGCCGTCGTCGCCCGGACCGATCGGATCGAGCCGACTCTGGCGGTGTGGAATGCGGACGCGCGGGAGACGGTGCAGCGCGAGTTCGATGCGGGGGAGCGGGCGGTGCTCGCCGTGCTCGACGTCGTCGACTCCGTCGTGGTCACGGTGGCGCCAACAGCGCTCCTCAACGTCAACCGGCCCGGCGATGTACCGAATTCGACATCGCCGGCCCAGTAGGGTCGCGGCGTGGCGATTCCTGAAATCACGGTCAACGAACTGGTGGCATTGGCCGACAGCATCCGACTGGTCGATGTGCGCGAGGACGACGAGTGGCGCGAGAGCCACATTCCGTTCGCCCGCCATGTCGCCCTCGGCACCGTTCCCGATCACCTTGATGCCTTCGGCGCCGACGGTGACGATCAACCGACCTACGTGATCTGCAAGGTCGGTGGGCGAAGCATGCGCGCGTGCGAGTTCGCCGCCGAGCGCGGCAAGAACGTCGTCAACGTCGCCGGCGGAATGATGGCCTGGCTCGATTCGGGCTTCGTCGCCACGTCGGGTGCCTGAGGTGGCCCGCTCAGGGGTCCGTCCAGCTGGCGGACACAAGGGTCCGAAGCCGTCGACTGCACCTGGCGAGATCGATTACCAGTGGGTCGGCACGCAGGAGCATTTCGACGATGTCCTCGCCGAACTCCTCGTCGTCGAGCGCTATGCCCTCGATACCGAGTTCCACCGTGAGCGAACGTACTTCCCGAAACTTGCGCTGCTGCAGGTCGCGTGGGCGCCCGATGGCCGCGACGGCATTCAGGAACTGGCTCTGATCGATCCGCTCGCGGTCGACATCTCCGGCCTGAAGCAGTTGTTCGACAGCGATGTGCTGTGTGTGATCCATGCCGCCCAGCAGGACCTCGACGCGTTGACCCATGCCGTCGGTGCGGTACCCCGGGCGATGTTCGACACGCAACTCGCGGCCGGCTTCATCGGCTACGGGACGCCCTCGCTGGTGGCGCTGCTGCAGGGCGAGATCAACATCACGCCGGCCAAGGGCGACCGGCTGACCGACTGGCTGCATCGACCGCTCACCGAGAGCCAGTGTCAGTACGCCGCGATCGACGTCGAGTACCTGCTCGAAGTGCACGATCTGCTCACCGCCAAGCTGGCTGCCGCGGGGCGGACCGAGTGGGCGGATGACGCCTGTGAGGAACTCCGCACCCGTCCGGTCAGTGGAGCCAACCCCGACGACGCCTGGTTGCGCTTGAAAGACAGCCGCTCGCTGCGTCCCGGGGCCCGAGCAGTGGCACAGTCGCTCGCGGCGTGGCGCGAGCGGCGAGCGATGCGCGTCGACATCCCGGTTCGTCAAGTCTTGCCCGATCTGGCGATTCTCGGTCTGTCCCAGCGCGGACCGTCCACGCTGAAGGAGTTGGCGCAGGCCCGGGGGATCGACGACCGGCACACTCGGGGTGGTATCGCCGACGAGATCCTCCAGGCCGTGCAGGCGGGGAAGAACAACGAGCCGCCTGCCGCACCCAAGTCGCCGGACGACCTCGATCGGAACCTGCGGCCTGCGGTGACGTTGGTGTCAGCCTGGTTGAGCCAATTGGCGCACGACGAAAAGATCGACACGGCGCTCCTCGGCACGCGGGCTGACATCGTGGCCTTTCTCCGCGGTGACGACGACGCGCAGTTGGCCCACGGGTGGCGGGCTGCGATGCTCGGCGACGGCATCCGCGACCTCGTCGACGGCAAGGCCGGCCTCACCTTCGACCAGGGTCGCCTCCGGTTGATCGCGATCGATTGAGGCCAGTTGTTTGCAGCGGTTCAACCGGTGCGGTGCATCGTGGTGCGCAGCCGTGACCAGAGTCGGTCGAAGGCCTCGATCGGCTCGGCGGCTCGGCTGCCGTACGCGTGGATCGGGCGGCGTTCGCCGACGGCCTGGTTGAAGACGACGCGCTGGGGGATCGGCGGCGCCCAGATCGCCGATGCACCGACGATGCGGGTCAGTTCGGCGATCCGCCGTTCGGCCTCCGACGAGACGGCGGGGACACGGTTGAGGATCACCCCGGACAGTTCGAGGTCCGGGTTGTGGTCGTCCCACACGGCGTCGATGGCGTCGGCCACTCCACCGATGCCGCGGAGCCCGAGGGCCGAGGGTTCGACCACGACCAGGGCGTGACGCGCGGCGGCGAGAGCATTGGTGGTGAGGTTGCCGAGCGATGGGGGGCAATCGATGAGCACGGCTTCGTACTCGTCGAGCAGATGCTTGTTCAGCGCCTTGCGGAGGCGTCGCGCGCCCTTGGCATCGCGGGCGAACTCCAGGTGCTGCAGATCCTTCGATGCGGGCACCACGTCGACGAGTTCCGACCATGCCGATCGGACGATGGCCCGCCCGATTGGAGCCTTGTCGAGCACGTCGAGCACCGTTGGGGTTGACGCCTCGGCATCGACGCCCAGTACCCACGAACTGGACCCCTGCGGGTCGAGGTCGATGACCAGCACGCGGCGCCCGGCAGCGGCGGCAGCCGACGCGAGCCCGAGTGTGACTGTTGTCTTTCCCACACCCCCCTTTTGGTTCAGGACGGCAACCGTGTGCATCATGGTGCACCGATCATACGGGGGTCAACGTGGCGGGTGCCCGCAAAATGCCAGGGCACGGCGGTACCATATGGCTCAATGTCAACTTACTAGTGTGGGAGCCCTGTCGTGAAGAAGGGTCGTCATCGCCGTTTCGAAGAGGCGAGAAAACTGAAGCAGTCCGGACCTGGAGCGTTCGATCTCGGCCTCGGAGGCCGCGACGAGTGGTCATCCGACAGCAAAGAGTCGTCTGGCCCCTCGGGTGACGACGAGTACGCCGAACTGGCCGCCAAGTACGGCGTCGAGTTCGACGACGACGATCCCGACGAATAGCTGTCTCAGCGCTTCACCGCCGGGTGCGGGAGGGGGATCCACTCGGACCGCTCCAGCAAGGCGACCATCTGGTCATAGATCGGCGCCCCGACGAGTTCGACGATCTCGTCGCGCGATGACCGGTACAGCGGCTCACTCCCGACGAAGGCATCGGGCTCGGCGGTGCACCACCAGCCGAAGTCGTCGCCACCTGCGCCCCAATCGCGACGCTTCCACTCGCGCAGACGAGACGTGACATGTCCTGACTCGTCGGTGGAGTGTTCGAGTCGGAGGGGCACCTGCCAGCACACCTGAGGTTTCCAGTCCAGCATTCGTTCGCCCGCACTCTGTGCTGCGATGTGGAGTGCGCAACCCGCTCCGCCCGCGAACCCCGGCCGGTTCAAGAAGATGCACGCCGACGTTCCCTCGTGTTCGACGAGGCGGGTCATCGTCGTCGGGTTGCCCTCGTCGTCGGGTTCGCCGGCCCGCAGATACCCCGTCTTTCCCGACTTGCCCGTTTTGGCCGCTTTGGCATGGAACTGCATGTGCTCGGGGCGGACCCGGCTGAAGTGCGCCACGACGTTTTCTACGTCGGCGTCGTCGACGAAGTGCGCACCGAACGAACAGCACCCCTGCATCAACTCCGGCGCCGGTTGGTCGAGGATGCCCTGGCACCCGCAGCCGAAGATGCACGAGTAGTTCGATCGAAGGAATGTCGCGTCGAATGTCCAGGTGCGATGCTCACCGGGATCGTCGAAACTGATCCATTCGTGCACGTCGATGGGTTGCGACTCGGCACGGCTCACGGCCCTGCAAGCTACCGCGCTGCGGTCGAGCCGCGACAGTAGGCTCACAGGCGATATGACGAGCTTCCCACCAGGCCAGATGACTGCTGACCAACTGCGCGACTCCTTCACCGGCTTCTTCGCCGCACGGGGCCACGCGGTGGTGCCGTCGGCCAGCCTGATCCCGCACGACCCGACGGTGTTGTTCAACGTCGCCGGCATGGTGCCGTTCAAAGACTATTTCGTCGGCAACGAGCAGCCGCCCTACAAGCGGGCCACTGCCTCGCAGAAGTGTGCTCGGGCGGGTGGCAAGCACAACGACCTCGACGATGTCGGACGCACGAAGCGCCACCTCGTGTTCTTCGAGATGCTCGGCAATTTCAGCTTCGGCGACTACTTCAAGGCCGAGGCGATCCCGTGGAGTTGGGAACTGGTCACCGGGAGCCGCGAGAGCGGCGGATGGGGCTTCGACGGCGATCGGCTCTGGATCACCGTGCACGAGTCAGACGACGAGGCCGAGCAGATCTGGCACGAGCAGGTCGGCGTCCCGATGGACCGCATCCAACGCCTCGGCGACAAGGACAACTACTGGCAGATGGGCGACACCGGCCCGTGTGGCCCGTGCAGCGAGATCCACATCGATCGCGGACCTGCGTTCGGACCCGAGGGCGGACCGCTCGGCGATCCGGCCGGCGACCGGTTCATGGAGTTCTGGAACCTGGTGTTCATGCAGTTCAACCAGACGGCCGACGGGACGCGGACGCCGCTCCCATCGCCGTCGATCGACACCGGCGCCGGGCTCGAGCGCATTCTCGCGTTGATGCAGGGCGTCGACTCGGTGTGGGAGACCGACCTGTTGCTCCCGCTGATCGATGAGGCCCAGTCGATCACCGGCCACAAGTATCTCGTCGGGAACTACGACGACCGCGCCAGCTTCGCGATCCGGGTGCTCGCCGAACACGCCCGATCGAGCACCATGCTCGTCAATGATGGGGTGTTCCCGTCGAACGAGGCCCGGGGCTACGTGCTGCGCCGGATCATCCGGCGGGCGGTGCGCTTTGCCTATCTGCTCGGCACCGACACGCTGGTCATGCCGCGACTCGTCGAGGTGGCCGGAACGGTGATGGGCACCGCGTATCCCGATGTTGCCAAGAACATGAGCTTCATCACCGACGTCATCGGCAAGGAAGAGGAGCGCTTTCGGCACACCTTGAAGAACGGTCTCGCGATCCTCGACGGCGAGCTCACCGAGAACACCGAGAAGTTGTCGGGTTCCACCGCGTTCCTGCTGCACGACACGTACGGATTCCCGCTCGAACTCACCCAGGAGATCGCCAGCGAACGAAACATCGACGTCGATCTCGTGGGCTTCGACGCCGACATGGCTGCTCAGCGCGACCGGGCCAAGGCCGCGCAGAAGGGCGGTGTCGACGGCGCTGCCATCGAGGGCTATCGCGAGGTGCTCGACCAGTTCGGTGTCACCGAGTTCGTCGGCTACACCGAGGACTTCGCCGAGTGCCGTGTCCTGGCGATCCTCGACGGCCCCGCTGACGCCGACGGCAACCCGACCGTCGACATCTTCGTTGACCGCACGCCGTTCTATGCCGAATCGGGCGGACAAATCGGCGACACGGGAACCATCACCACCGACACGGGTTCGGCGCTGGTGCTCGACACGACGTTTGCACTTCCGAACCTGCGGCGGCACAACGCCCGCATCACCGAGGGGACGATCAGCCCCGGCCAGACCGGCACGGCATCGATCGACGTACTGCGGCGTGATGCCATCCGACGCAACCACACCGCCACGCACCTGTTGCACGCAGCGCTGCGGCGCGTGCTCGGTGGCCATGTCAAGCAAGCCGGTTCCATGGTCGGGCCCGATCGCTTGCGCTTCGACTTCTCGCACTACGACGCGGTCACACCCGCTCAGATCAAGCAGATCGAAGACATCGCGAACCACGAGACCCTCGGCAACATGGCGACGCGCGTCTTCGAGACGACGAAGGATGAGGCCGAGGTGCTGGGCGCGATCGCGTTCTTCGGCGACAAGTACGGCGACATCGTGCGCGTCCTCGAGGCCGGATCGACGATCGAGTTGTGTGGCGGCACCCACGTGCGCGCCACCGGCGACATCGGCACGGTCAAGGTCGTCAGCGAATCATCGATCGGGTCGAATCTGCGGCGGATCGAAGCCATCACGGGTGATGCCAGCGTGGCCCTCCTGCAACGCGACGAGCGATTGATCAGCGAGGTTGCCCAGATGGTCGGCGCCCAGGCCGACGATCTGCTCGGTGGGGTGCAGCGCAAGCTCGACGAAGTCAAGAACCTGCAGGATGAGATCAAGTCGTTGCGCTCCCAACTCGCAGCCGGACGGGCGACCGAACTCGCCGAGATCGCCGTCGACGGCGTCGTCGTGACCCAGGTCGACGGCCTCACACCGGGCGACTTGCGCGAACTCGCGATCGCCGTGCGCCAGACACCGGGAATCCGCGTGGTCGTGTTGGTCGGCGAAACCGACACCGGCGGCGTGTCGCTGGTCGGCGCGGTTGCGCCGGGCAACCCCAAGCCGGCCTCACTGCTGATCGCCGACGCCGCCCGGGCAGTCGGTGGCGGTGGCGGCGGCAAAGGCGACATCGCCACCGCCGGCGGCAAGGATCCGTCGGGCATCCCCGAGGCGTTGCGCATCGCCGCCGAGGCGGTGCCGCAGGTCCTGTGACGACGGGTGAGGGTCCCATGGCTGGCAGCGCGCGCGTTCCTGGAGTGCGTGCACTCGGGGTCGATCTCGGGTCGAAGCGGATCGGCATCGCGGTCAGTGACCTGTCCGGCACGATCGGCTCGGCGTTGACCACCGTCCACCGGTCGAAGTCGCGCCGTCACGATCACGCCGAAATCGCGAAGCTCGTGAAGATCGAGGAGTGCGACGTCGTGGTCGTCGGTCTGCCGCTGTCGCTCGACGGAGGAACAGGACCGGCCGCGCAGGCTGCCACGATCGAGGCGCGACAGTTGGCTACCGTGGTCGGCGTGCCCGTGGAGATGTACGACGAACGCTTCACCACCGTGACCGCCGAGCGTGCCATGCGCGAGGCTGGCCTCAACGGCCAGCAGCAACGCAAGGTCGTCGACAAGATGGCCGCAGCGGTGATGTTGCAGGCCTGGCTCGATCATCGTCGCAACACCTGGACATCGTCGTGACCCAGCTCGATCCGCTGTTGCCAGAAGCCCAGGTCGATCCGACCGATCGTCCTGCGATGGACTGGCCCACCGATCCGTGGGACTCGACCGATCGGACCGGGCAGGTCGAGCGGCTCCGACGTCAGACGCGGCCATTGAAATGGGTCGCTTACAGCCTGATGGTCGTCGTGATCGTCGTGATCCTCATCGCCGGTGCAGTCGGCTGGTGGTACCTCGGCAAGATCAACCCGGCGGGAGACCCCGGTGACTTGGTCAATGTCGAGATTCCCGTGGGAGCAACCTTCGACGATGTGACCCAACTCCTGCTCGACGAGGGATTCATCACCGACGCCCGGGTCTGGGAGCAGTACGTCGAACGCAACGACGACCTCGAGATCACGCCTGGCTTCTATCAGTTGCGTCCGAATGACCACATGGGCAACGTGCTCGCCCGGTTGCGCACTCCGCCTGCATTGACCACCACGAATGTGACCTTCCCCGAAGGTTTCACCATCGATCGGATGGGTCGACGGGTCGATGCGGTGGTCGAGCGGATGACCGAGGCCGACTTCATTGCCGCCGCAAACGCACCGGGGGTCACCGCGAAGTGGCTCCCGCCGGGGACCGGAACGCTCGAGGGGCTGTTGTTCCCCGACACGTATTCGGTGTCGAATGCCGAGTCACCGGCGCAATTGGTCGACCGCATGGTCGCGCTGATGGAACGCGTCGGCGAGCAGGAAGACCTCGAAGCCAAGGCGGCTGAACTCGGCTATACGCCCTACGAGGTGCTGATCGTCGCCTCGATGATCGAGCGCGAAGCTGCGGTTCCCGAAGACCGGGCCAAGATCTCGCGGGTCATCCTCAACCGGCTCGCGGTCTCGCGTTTCAATCCTGACGAACCCTTCCCGCTCGGCATCGATGCGACGATCTTCTACCAGCGTGACCGTTTGGGCCTTGACCCGAACCTGAGCTTCGCCGAGTTGCGCCAGATCGACGGCCCGTGGAACACCTACCTGCGGGCGGGTCTGCCGGCCACGCCGATTGCCAATCCGGGCCGAGCGTCGATCAAGGCTGCGCTGAACCCGGCGCCGAACCCGTCCCCGGGTGACCCGATCTGCGTTGATCTGCCCAACCCGTCAGAGTGCTTCTACTTCTTCTACGTGCTCGCCGCCGAAGACGGCAGCCACGCGTTCTCCGCCACGTTCGAGCAGCACGAAGCGAACATCGCCACCTACGCCGGCATCGAATTCGGCGGATGATGCCCGGCGCCCCAAGGATCGCGGGCGTCATCGGGTCGCCGGTCGCCCACAGCCTGTCGCCTGCGATTCACCAGGCCGCGTTCGACGCGGCCGGTGTCGGCTGGGTGTACACCGCGTTCGACGTCGCGGGCGGACGAGCCGCCGAGGCGATTGCGGCCATGCGGGTGCTCGGACTGGCGGGCTTGTCGGTGACCATGCCGCACAAGTCCGACGTCGCCCGCCTCGTCGATCGTCTCGAACCGGCGGCGCAGGCACTCGACTCGGTGAACACGGTCAGCTGGGATGGCGATCAACTGGTGGGTTCGAGCACCGACGGCGCGGGCTTCGTTGCATCGCTCGCGGCCGACGGCGTGAGCGTCGAGGGGGCGCGCATCGCCGTGATCGGCGCAGGAGGAGCGGCGCGCTCGGTCATCGATGCGCTCGGTCGGGCGGGGGCCAGCGACATC
The DNA here is from genome assembly GCA_963820085.1 of Ilumatobacteraceae bacterium. Taxonomy (GTDB): domain Bacteria; phylum Actinomycetota; class Acidimicrobiia; order Acidimicrobiales; family Ilumatobacteraceae; genus Ilumatobacter_A. Next base: position 1,098,766 of record CAWFYU010000006.1, read on the forward strand.
ACCGTGATGAACCGCAGCCGCGAACGCGCGGAGCAGGCGGCGTCGCTGACGAGCGCGGCATCGGTCGGCATCGTCAGCGACGTGAGCCGCGCCGACATCGTCGTCAATGCGACCAGTGTGGGGATGGGCGTCGGGATGGTCGGAACGGGTGACGGCGCCGACGATCTGCCGTGTTCCGTCGAGCTGTTGCACGCCGGCCAGGTGGTGGTCGACCTGGTGTACCACCCGCTCGAAACGGCGTGGATGCGCGCGGCCGCAGCGATCGGCGCCCGAACGATCGACGGGCTCGGCATGCTCGTCCATCAGGCCGTCCTCCAACAGGAACGGTGGTTGGGTCACCGCCCGGACGCCGTCGTGATGCGATCGGCGGCGCTGGCCGAACTGACAACCAGGCAAAACGCGCCCAGATAGCCTGACCCGATGCTTCGCTACCTCACCGCCGGTGAAAGCCATGGCCAGGGCCTCGTGGTCATCATGGAAGGGCTGCCCGCCGGCCTCGAGATCACGGTCGAGGAAATCCAGGCCGAGATGGGTCGGCGTCGCCTCGGCTACGGGCGCGGCCCGCGGCAGCGTTTCGAAGCCGACGAGCTGACGCTGATCGGTGGAGTGCGGCACGGACGCACGCTGGGTTCGCCCGTGGCGATCGAGATCAAGAACAGCGAGTGGTTCCGCAGCGACAAGTGGCACGAGGAGATGAGTCCGGCGCCGGGCGCGACCAAAGATCCGCTGACGCAGGTCCGTCCCGGTCATGCCGATCTGGCAGGGATGCAGAAGTACGGCTTCACCGATGCCCGCGATGTGCTCGAGCGGGCGAGTGCCCGAGAGACCGCGGCACGTGTCGCCGCCGGTGCGGTGGCCAAGAAGCTGTTGCGGGCCCTCGACATCGACGTGATCAGTCACGTGATCCAAATGGGCACGACGCGGGTGGCCGCCGATGCGGCGCGACCGACACCGGCTGATCTCGATCGCGTCGACGAGAACCAGGTGAGGTGTTTCGACATTGCCGCGTCCGAGGCAATGATCGGCGAGATCAAGGCCGCCGCCAAGGACGGCGATTCCCTGGGCGGTGTCGTCGAAGTCCTGGCGTTCGGTGTGCCGGTCGGGCTCGGCAGTCATGTGCACTGGGATCGCAAGATCGATGCGGCGTTGGCGCAGTCGGTGATGAGCATCCAGGCGGTGAAGGGCGTCGAGATCGGCGACGGATTCGAGGTTGCTGGGCGGCGGGGGAGTGCCGCGCACGACCCGATCAGCTGGGATGCCGACGCGGGCGAGTACCGGCGCGGCAGCACGCTGGCGGGCGGCACCGAGGGCGGGATGACCACGGGTGAGTTGATCGTGGTGCGAGCTGCGATGAAGCCGCTGGCCACACTCAACAAGCCGACGCTCGAAACGGTCGACACTGCAACCAAAGAGGCCGGGGTGTCGTTCAAGGAGCGGACCGACGTCACCGCTGTTCCGGCGATGGGTGTGGTGGCCGAGACCATGGTCGCGCTCGTCCTGGCAACCGAGGCGCAGCGCAAGTTCGGCGGCGACTCGATGAACGAGTTCGTCCGGAATGCCCGCGGCTTCCAAGCGAGTCTCACGTGATGGTTGTCGCGTGACGACCCCGCCGCGCACGGTCTGTGGTGCGAAGCATCTCGTGTTGGTCGGGATGATGGGCGCCGGCAAGTCGTCGGTGGGTCGCGTCCTGGCCCGTCAGCTCGATCGACCGCTGCTCGATTCGGACGAACTGATCGAGGCTCGTACCGGTCGGACAGTGCGCGAGATCTGGTCGACCGATGGCGAGGCCTCATTTCGGGCGCTCGAAACCGAAACGCTGCTCGATGCCCTCGCCGCCGACGAGCCGTCGGTCGTTGCCGCGGCTGGTGGCGTCGTGCTGGCCGAGGCGAATCGAGCTGCGCTGGCGGGAAGCAATGCCCATGTGGTGTGGTTGGTCGCCGACGTCGACGTGTTGGTCGACCGGGTCAAGCAGGGGACGCACCGACCACTCCTCGACGACGATCCGGCAGCCGTGTTGCACGCGATGCATCGAGATCGTCAGGAGCTGTACCACGAGGTGGCCGATTCGATCGTGTCGGTCGACCACCGCACGGTGCAGGAAGTGGCAAGAGCGGTGTTGCGATGCACCGGCTGACCGTTCCCCTCGGTGACCGCAGCTACGACGTCGTCGTGGGTCGCGGCGTCAGCGGCGAGTTGGCGACGCTCATCCCGCCGACCGCTAGTCGGGCCGCAGTGGTGACGCAGGCCGGCCTCCCGGTCGAGGTCGACCTTCCCGGCATCGACATCGAAACCTTCGTCATCGGCCAGGGCGAACGGGCCAAGTCGCTCGCCACGATCGAAGTGCTGGTCGAGGGCTTTGCGCGCATGGGCCTGACGCGCCACGACGTAGTCGTGGGCGTGGGCGGCGGCATGGTCACCGACGTGGCCGGGTTTGCGGCAGCCACATGGCATCGCGGTGTTCCCGTCGTGCACGTGTCGACCACGCTGCTGGGCATGGTCGATGCAGCAATCGGCGGCAAGACCGGCGTCAATCTGGCCGCAGGCAAGAATCTCGTCGGTGCGTTCTGGCAACCCTCAGGTGTGCTGTGCGACCTCGACTTCCTCGACACGCTGCCACCGCGCGAGATGCGGTGCGGCCTGGGGGAGATGGCGAAGTATCACTTCCTCACCGGTGACGACCTGCTCTCGATGGACCTCGAAGCGCGCATCGCCCGGTGCATCGAGATCAAAGCCGAGGTGGTCGCATCCGATGAGCGCGAAGGTGGGCGCCGGGCCCTACTGAACTACGGCCACACGTTCGCCCACGCACTCGAAATCGCGACCGGACACGACATGGCCCACGGCGAAGCGGTCGCCGTCGGGTTGATCTTCGCCGCCGAGTTGGGTGCCGAGCTGGGCCGGATCGACGCCGAACGGGTGCAGCAGCACCGAGCCGTGGTTGCGGGTGAGTACGACCTGATGACCAACCCGCCGCCTGGGCTCGATGCGGACGAGTTGATGGCGTTGATGTACCGCGACAAGAAGGCGCTCGGCTCGGGTCTGACCTTCGTGCTCGACGGGCCGAACGGCATCGACGTCGTCACCGGAGTCGAGGAAGCTCCCGTTCGTGCGGTGCTGGCTCGAATGCTGGCTCGATGAAGTTGGCTCGATGATGACGCAGGTCGAGTGATGCCACGATCGACAGCACAGCGGGTGGCTGATGCCCAACGCAGGTTGGAGGTGGAGTCGAACGTGTGGCTGGCCACTGCATCGCTCGACGCGGTGCCGCACCTCGTTCCGTTCTCGTTGGGTTGGACCGGATCCGAAATTCACGTCGCCACTCCAGCGGCCACGGCGACGGCGCGCAATGTCGTTGCAACGGGGCGGGCTCGGGCGTCACTCGACGATGCCGACGATGTGGTGTTGATCGACGGATCGGCGCGGGTCGAGCCACTCGCCACCGTCGACTCAGCAGTGCTGGCCGCGTTCGTCGACCGAGTCGGTTGGAACCCGGCCACCGAGCCGGGCGACTGGGTGCTGATCGTGTTCACACCTGACCGCGCGCTGTCGTGGAATGGTCTCGATGAAACCACCGGCCGGGTCATCATGCGCAACGGTTCCTGGCTCGCCTGAAGCAATCGCACCGATGGCTCTGCATCTGCGTCGACCGAGTGCCGACCAACTCCACGAGCTGGCCGAGAGCCTGCGGCACGAGCGGCTGACCTACGAGTCGATCGGCATGACCGACAGTGATGTGGCGCCCGCGGGCTATCGGCTCGGACGATGGAGCCGGATCGTCGGCGCGGGCGACTCGGTGTTCACTGCTGGAGTGGGCGCGCTTGTGACATGGCAGGTGCACCGACGCGCCGGGCTCGTCGTCGAGGCCGACGAACCGACCGTCGGGTCGGTCGTGGCGATGGCCGCCCCGCTGCCGGTTGGATACATCGATGTCGCGTGTCGCGTCGTGGCGATTGACCACGGGCCGGGGACATGGTCGTTCACCTATGGCACCCTCCCGGTCCACCCCGAACAGGGTGAGGAACGATTCCGTGTGAGACAACATGGCGATGGGCGCGTCGAGTTCGACATCGTCGCAGTCTGGAAGTCCCGGCATCCACTCGCCCGACTCGTTCCGCCGATCGCCGCTGCCCTGCAGCGGGCGGCAACGCTGCGCTACCTCGACGCGATGACGTCGTTGGTCGCAGCAGGGTCGGGTCCGGGCGTCGGTGGCCGCGAACCGTGAACGCAAGAGCGAACGATTGGTAGTGGGCAGCAGATGAGTGGGCTCGCCGCGCTGGGCAGACCGCTTTGGGTCAGAGGATTTCGTTGCCGTTCGGGCTGTAGGTGTGCCAGGTGCCGTCGGGTGATCGGACGACCCGGTAGCCCTGTTCTTTGACCACGTTGTGGGCGCGGCAGAGCGGCCCGCCGTTACGGGGAACGGTGTTGCCGTGTGCTTTCCAGCCAATCGAATGGTCGGCGTCGCACCAATTGGTTGGGCGATCGCAGCCGATCCACGCACATTCGGTTTCGAGCAGCATGACGGCTTGTCGGGCTGGGCCGGTGAACAGCCGGGATCGTCGACCCAGGTCGATCACGACGCTGGCCGCGTCGACGACCACCCGGCGGACGTGGGCCCACAGCGCACAATTGACGATGTGGCGGGGATGGATCGGGTGCCCGGTGCTCGTGCGTGAAATGACGGTGCGGTACCGGGCGGGGTCGATGGGCTCGTCGACGATGACGGAACGAGCGGTGTCGTGATCGATGATGAAGTTGACGGTGGGTTCGGCCGCAACGCCCGAGCCATTGGCCGCAGCAGCCCGCGCCATCGCCACGAGCGCATCGCATCGTCGATGCTCCTCGCTGCGCCACAGGTCACCAACGGTCGGCTCGACCCCTCCGATCGTCGCCGTCGCAGCAGGCGCGGGCGTCGCGGACCCTCGCGTGGTCGGCACGGTGGTGGGGTCGTACCCGAGTCGTGCGGTGGCTTCGTTCCAGTCGTTGCGCCACTCGATATCGACGAAGTGGGCAAAGATCTCGTTGAACTCGGCACCGCCCACATCAGCCAGCCGCCCAGTGAGCCCCCACCCGCCTGACAACAATGGCGTCACGTGGACCGAGCGACGTTGCACCGCGCGTTCGGCCCGCTCCAACGCACCGACCGGGTCAGCAAGGGCTTCCCACATGCGGGCGCGTCGTTCGAACTCGCCGAAACTGCAATCGAGCGCATCACACCACAGCTCGATCGAGCCCGCCTGCAACTGCTCGGGCGTAATCCTTGGATTCGTGGCGATGCGTGCCATCAACCGGAACTGGGCATGCCCGATCGCGCCCGCGGCGTGCCCCGCCGCCCACCGTTCCAGCACACTGGCCTGGCGGGCCATCTGCACCCGCTGAAAGGCCTCGGCACCGGAAAGCTGCAAGCGATGCTTGAGATACGCCGTCGTGGTGAAGAACCCCGCCGAACGAAACCGCTGGACCCGATCGACGTGGCCAGTGATCCGAATCGTTGCCGCCTCCGCGGTACGACGGAGCCGCTCGGTGCCGATAACGAACGCCTCGGCGGTGTCGGCATCGAGCTGGCCGAGATCGATGTCGGCCAGATCATCAAGCGCCCGCGTCGCACGTTCGAGCAGCACCTCGACGATCTCGGCCACCGGTAGCGCCTGGTCATCGTCGAGCACCCGCCACTCGATCGGCCCCGACGACGTGACCTCGACATCAGGACGCGTGGCGTCGAATTCGCCAACCACTGCGATCACGGGAACGGCCACCAACGTCATGTGTTCCACCATAGAGATGAGGTGTCACAAAGTTGATTGCAGCGGCGACGGGAGGCGCTCGTTGAGGGTGCTTGTGTTCCTGGTCTGGACGGGACAATCGTCGTCGAGGTCTCGTTCTGGTTCCGTGGTTCAGGAACTGTGCGTCACGGCAGTCGCCGGCGCTGGGTGCGGTGGTCTGATCAGGGGACGAGCGATTTCCAGAAAACGACTTTGTCGTCTTCTGGTCCGTAGAACTCGCGGATGCGTGCTTCCTCGTCGTATCCGTAGGCACGGTAAAACTCGCGGGTTCGGGCGTATTGATCGGTGGAGGATGTTTCGATGATCAGGACGCGCGCATCGTTAGTGGTTCGGGTGCGGAGTCGCTGTTCGACTTTGTTGAGGAGCGTGCCTCCGACGTGTTGTCCGTGCCTGCGCGGGTCGACAGCGATGAAGTAGAGATTCCACATCCGGTCGGCAAAGGGTTCGGGGGCGTAATAGGCGGCCGCGATCACGATGGCGGCGTCTTCGGTGACGAGCCAGTGGTTGTCGTGCATCGAGCCGTCGAAGTACCCGCCCAGCATGTCGTCAAAGAATCCAACTTCGGCGGCATCGAACATGTTGGTGTCGACCGCGATCCGTTTGATGGCGTCCACGTCGTTGGGGATTGCTGGTCGGATGGTCGGGGGCATCTATTGGTTATAGCCGACGATGAAAGGTTGGCAGCGATGGGGTTTGTGGTTCAGCTCTTATGTCCGGAACCGTCGGACCGAGCGGGATGGCATGCGTTCGCGACCGCGACTCGGTGGTCGTTGACCTGCAACGATGGGTTGATGGCCGACGCTGCTGCTTTCGACACGCCGATCTCACTGGTCGGGCCGCTCCGAGCCCCGGCGCAGATGCTCGCCGAGCAGGACATCGGCGGGCAGACCAGCGTCCACGACACCGCGACCGCCGACCAACTCGGCCTGGCGGGAGCGCCGATCGAGGGGCCAACCCACTTCAGTCAGTTCGACCCACTTGCGGTCTGCCTCTGGGGGCAGCGCTGGTTCGAAGACGGCTGCCTCAGCGCGCACTTCTTGAACATGGTGTTCGAAGGTGAAGAGGTCCGGGCGGCGCTCACCCCGCGTACGGCGCAGGGCGCGACGATCCACGCCGAGAAGGCCGACGGCACACCGGTGTTGTCCGGCACCGCAACCGTCGGTGCCGACGATCGAACCGACCTCGACGAGCGCCGCGAGCGGGGCCTCGGCGACCCCGGCGACCTCCACATCATCGATCGACTGTCGATCGGCATGGACACGCTGCAGGGTCGCGAGCCGCAGGTGGTGACGATGGGGTTCGACGAACACAACGGCGCGCTGTACCCGTTCACGCTGCAGCAGAAGCTCGATCTGATCACCGAACCGTCGACGTGGTACGAGGCGGACGGGGCGAGTCCGTGGGGAGCACCCATCGTGCCGACCGAGATGCTCAGCGTGCTCGCTCACAAGGCGGGGCCGCACCTGCCCATCAGGCGCCCGTCGGTTGGCCTGTTCATCGACCTCGAAGTCCGTTACGTCGACGGCCCGGTCTTCGTCGGTCGGCCCTACCGCCTCGAGCACCAGGTCGTTGGCCTCGGGCAAACCCGCCGGGTCGAGTCGTGGTGGACCGAAACCACCCTCACCGACGTCGAATCCGGAGCCCACGCCGCAACCGTGTTGCTGCACCAAGGCGTGTTCAAGGCCTCGTACACCGCAACCGGTAACTGAAACTGTGTAACTGACATTCGACCCTGGTGGCGTGAGCCGGCCTGATCGACACTGAGAGCAGGAGGCGCCACATGTCCGTCCGGTCTCTTCACAACTGGTTCGCGTTCGTCGGTGCGGTCGCCCTCGGTCTCGGCGTGTCGATGGCCGCCTGCGGCGGAAGTGACGACACGGCAACAGGACCGACCACGACAGTCGCCGCCGCGACCACGCTCGAACCAACGGTCACCACGGCGAGGTGACGGCGACGGTGACACCGACGAGCGTCGTGCCGGTCGAGACGAGCTTTGTCGACGTCTACTGGGGGTGGAGCGTGCTCAACCCGTCGGTCGGCTCGCCGGAGCGGATCGGTGCCGGCGGGCGTCAGGTGGCGACCGATACGCCGATGCGCCACGCGCTGGAGGCGATGTTCGATGGGCCGAACGGCGTCGAGGAGTCGATCGGCATGTCGACCAGCATCCCGGCCGGAACGAAGGTGCTCGGGATCGCGGTCGACGGACCGGTCGCCACGGTCGACCTGTCGGCCGAGTTCGAAACATCGAGCGGTTCGCTGGCCGAGACGATCCGGCTGGCGCAGGTGGTGTTCACCGTCACCCAGTTCGACGGCATCGACCGGGTGAAGTTTCACCTCGAGGGTGAGCCGCAGGACCAGATCTTGTCGCACGGATTCGTCGTCGGCGAAGGACTGACCCGCGACGACTTCGCCAATGTCCGGCCGGCCATTCTGATCGAGCAGCCGTACCCTGGCGCCGACGTTGCCAACCCGCTCGTCATTCGCGGCGAGTCGAACACCTTCGAGGCGACGGTCAGGTATGCGATCACGACGGGAGGCGGCGACGGGCTCATCGTGACCGAGGGGTTCGGCACCGCACTGGCGGGGAACGGCACCTGGGGCGCCTTCGAGATCGTCGTCGACCTGACGGAGTTCCCAGCCGACTACCGACCCGGCCCGGGCTCGGTCATCATATGGGAGGACTCGGCGGAGGACGGATCTCGGCTGAACGTCATCGAGATCCCGATCGTCCTGCCCGAACTCTGACAGACCGCGGAATCACCCAGGAATCACCCAGGAATCATCGAGAATCAGACCGACTCGTGCGGGTAGACCACGCCGACCTGAGCCCGCACATCGTCGAGGAGCGCCATGGTGCGCATCGTAGAATCGAAGGTGACGACATCGCTGTCGAGGTGGCCGGCACGGATGCGTTCCATGGCATGGGCGGCCTCGTGCGCGAGACCGTCGTTCGGCATCTCCACCCGCTCGGACTCGGCGCCGGCTCGATGCACGGTGAACGCCGACGTGAACCAGAACGGCGGGTCGACGTCGATCCGGCCACCGGTGCCAACGATCCGTGCGCCGAGGCCGCTTACCCCGTCGAGTGAGGTCAGAAAGGTACTGATTGCACCGCTCGGGTACGACGCCACACCGCCGATCGTTGCATCGACACCGAGGGGGGTGAGCCGACCGATCGCTTTGACCTCATCGGGGTACTCGCCGAGCACGAAACAGGCAAATGTCAACGGGTAGATGCCGAGGTCGAGCAAAGCGCCGCCGGCCAATTCGGGACGACGATGACGGCCATCGGGATCGGCGATGTCGAGGCAGAAGTCGGCGTCGACACTGATCACGTCGCCGATGTCGCCGGCCGCCACCCGCTGCTTGATCGCGACGACTGCGGGGATGAACCACGCCCACATCGCCTCCATCAGAAATCGCTGGTTGCGCTGCGCGGCAGCGATCATCTCGGCAGCCTCGGGCGCGTTGCGCGCAAACGCCTTCTCGCAGACGACGTGCTTACCGGCTTCGAGTGCCGCAATGGTCATGGCGTGGTGCTCGCTGTGCGGTGAGGCGACGTAGACGATGTCGACATCGGGGTCGGCGCAGAGTGCGGCGTGCGACGCGTGTGCGCGCGGGATGTCGAACTCGGCGGCGAACCGATCGGCCGACTCCTGCGTACGCGACCCGACTGCCACGACGGCCGCATCGGGCAGCGTGGCGAGGGCCCGGACCATCTGGCCGGCGATGCCGCCGGTCGAGGCAATGCCCCACCGCAGCGGGCCGGCGGCAGTCGGGGGTGTTTCGCTCATCCACCCATCCTCGCAGCTCCCACTCTCGTATCGCTCAGCTCCCGCTCAGGAGTTGTTCGATCCAGCGGGCGACGGCGTGGTCGGCATTCGTACCGATCACCTGGTCGGCCACCGCTCGGGCCGACGGCGCGGCATTGCCCATCGCCACGCCGTGCCCCGCCCAGGCGAGCATCGCAGCGTCGTTGTGGTTGTCGCCGAAGGCCACCACCTCGTGGCGCTCGACTCCCCACCGCCCGCAGAGATGAGCGACAGCGCTCGACTTGTCGACCCCGGCGCCCGTGATCTCGACGAACTGCACACCGCTGGTCGACACGGTCAGCGGATCGTGGATCCTTGGCACGAGGAATTCCCGGAGTTCGTCGTGCGCGATGTCAGGGTGGCGCACCATGATCTTGGTCGTCCGATCGGTGGCGAGCGGCCGGCGGTCGACGCCGCGCTCGTCGCCCAAGTCCTCGTGGATGAAGGCGATGTCATCGAAGGCCTCGTCCCAACCGTTGCCATGGTCGGTCTCCCACGAGAACGCAAACCGATCGTCGATCCCAGAGATCGTGGCGAACAGTCGCTCGACCATCGTCGGGTCGATCGGGAACCGGTCGGTGGTGGTGGCGGTCCCCAGATCGTGGATGAGTGACCCGTTCGAACAGATCGCGGTGTCGATCACTTCGACAGGCGCCAGGCGGGGGATCGCCGAGGTGGTCGACCGGCCAGTCGCCGCGACGACGTGGATACCGGCGGCGACGGCGGCCTGAACGGCCGCGGTGGTGCGCGCTGACACCTGATGGTCGGGTCCGAAGAGGGTGCCGTCGAGATCGGTGGCGATCAGACGAACACGCCCGGCGAGTGACGTGCGCTCAGTCACTGCGACCGCGCCGCCGACGGAAAGACGCGAGGACACGGCCCCGGATCATGGCCCACCATTCGCGTGGCAGGTGGCGAAACGTCTCGGTGGCGAACTCGTCGGCGATGAAGCCGACCGCCTGGGAGTACGCCGGGTAGGGGTGCACCGACCCGAACAGTTTGCGCAGGCCGATTCCGTTGTCGATCATGATCGTGAACATCCCGATCATCTCGGCCGCGTCGGGCGCCACGATCGCCGCCCGCAGAATGCGGCCGGTGAAGCGTTCGGCGTCGACGGCGACGAACCCGTGCTCGACATCGTCGGTGAACCCGCGGTCGATGTCCCGCAGTTGCTTCACGTAGCGGACGCGTCCGACTGCGGGGAGGGCATCGAGGGCGGTCATGCTCAACCCGACCGAGGCGATCTGGGGACGGCTATACACCGCATTCGGCAGCGCCCGCGGCGATCCGACCTTGGGCAGGGGGAGGGCGATCGCGCGGATCGTGCGCCGGGCGATCGCGTTGGCGCCGTGCGTCGTGGCGGTGTTGCCGGTGACGTCGCCCACCGCCCAGACCCCGTCGACCGAGGTACGGCCCCAGTCGTCGGCGACGATGCCGCGCGTGGTGGTCTCGACGCCCGCCGCGTCGAGACCCAGGTCGGCCAGTCGAGGCCGTCGGCCGACGCCGATCATGACCTGATCGACCGCGTTGATCGCGGTGCCGTTGCCGAGGTGAGCGGTGCGCGTGGCGTCGTCGAAGCGCTCGATCGAGGTACCGGTGTGGACGTGCACGCCACGGTCGACCAGAGCTTCGTGGATCGTCGTCGAGACCAGTGGATCTTCGGTGCCGATCAATCGATCGGCGAGTTCGACGATGTGCACGGCAGCGCCGAGATCGACAAAGGCCGTCGCCATCTCGAGCGAGATGACCCCACCGCCGACGAGCACGATCGTGGCGGGCACCGACTCCATGTCGAAGATGTTCTCGTTGGTGAGCGTGCGCTCGGCAGGCAAACCGTCGATCGAAATCGTGATCGGCTGCGAGCCCGAACTGATGATCACGTGCTCGGCCCGCACGTCAACGCCCGCATGGATGTCGCCGTCGAGCCCGGTGACCCCCACGACGTGGGCATCGCCTGCCTTCGGCGTCAGCCGAGCCCAACCCCGAACCAGATGGATGCGTTCGTGGTCACGCATCTGATCGGCTTCCTCGTTCGCCAGATGATCGCGCCGCCCGCGCACCCAACCCAGCGGATCGTCGATCGCCGAGTCAGCGGCATGGAGCAACGCCTTGGACGGAATGCAGCCGACGTTGGTGCAGTCGCCGCCCACCTTGTCGGCCTCGATCAGAACGACGTCATGACCGAAGTTCGACAGGCCGATCGCCATCGTCAACCCCCCGGAGCCGGCGCCGATGACCGCTGCTTTGTAGATGTGCTCGGGGTCGTGTCCGATCATGCCGATGCAGTCTGGCGGGCTTTCAGCTGACGCGCGACGACGAGGCCGGCGACGAAGATGACGACACCGCCGGCGAGCGCCACGGGATCGATGCCCGAGAGGCCCTGGTCGACCCGGTCGAGCGAGGCGCCGAGCAGGACGAAGGAGACGGTTCCCGGTAGCGAGCCCAGTGCGGTGGCGGCAAGGAACGGCATCCATCCGATGCGGAGCGCCCCTGCGCCGTAGTTGACGAGGTCGTAGGGCAGAAAGAGAAATCGCATCACCAGCACGGTCTCGAAGCTGTTCTCGCGCATCCGCGTTGCCCAGCGGGCGAGGAAGGTCGGCGGTCCGCCGCCCGCGGCGTCATCCTGATGGCCCTCGTGCGGGGTGCCGAGCAGGCGACCGATCAGATAGGCGATCATCGCGGAGGAGTTGGCAGCGACGATCACGACGATGACGCCGACCACCGGGCCGAAGATCACCCCGCCGACCACGGTGAGCAGCGATGCGGGAAAGAGCACGACGGGCCGGAGCAGATACACGCCGACATAGGCCAGCACGCCCCACCACACGGCGCCGACCTCGTCGACGAAGCGTTGCGCCGAGCCAGCCGCCGTCAAACCGTTCGCCGCCTGATACCGCCGCCACAGGACGACCGCCGTCATCCAAACCGCCACGACGAGGGCGCGCTGCAACCACACCCGGGTGCGGGAGATCGTGGGCGACACGGCGTGCATCACGGTGACCCAACCCGCCGAACCGGCCGGCGGCTTCCCATCCGCGGGGAGTTTCCGGATTGGTTCGCACGCAACTCTGTGAGTGCCCCTCCGTATGGTCGAAAGCAACCGACTTCCCCCACTGCCGAACACGAGACGACACCCCAGTGGGAGCCCACCATGACCAGCAACCGTCCCTTGAGCGTTGCCACCACATCGCCCGCCGAACAGGCCATCGGCGCGGCCACCAAACCTGCCACGAATGTGGCCCTCAACGTGGCCATCGTCGGCGGCACGATCGTGAACGACGTGATCCGGCGGGATCTTCCCGGCGGGTCGGTGGTGGTCCAGTTCGACCTCTCGACCCGAGTGGTGCGCGACGGTCGTGAGCAGTCCGTTTCGGTCCCCGTTGCGTGGCACGATCCGTTGCCCTCGGCCGATGCGTTTCTCCTGCCAGGTCACGGCGTGGTCGTCTTGGGCCGCATCGAGCGGCGCTTCTTCCGCAGCGGCGGGCTCACCCAGAGCCGAACCGAGTTGGTCGTCGAGCGATGTGTACCCGTGCGGCGGACCAAGAGCGTCAGATCGCTCCTCGCCGCGGCAGCCGCCGTCCTCGAATCCGCTCCCGAGCCCGGTCGTGACTCGCAGTGATCACGACCGCTGATCAGGCGAGGGTGCGGATGACGAGACCGGTGCGCAACTTCGGGGTGAAGAACGTCGATTTGGGAGGCATGAGGGCACCTTCGCGGGCGGTCCGCTCGATCTCAGCGACGCTCACCGGGCGAATCAGGACGGCCGCATTGGCAGCGCCGCTGGTCACCGCGTCGACCACGTTGGACACGCCGTGCTGGTAACTCACCGTATGGGCGACAGCGGCCAGCACATGTTCGAGCCACGCGCCGTCGAGCGAGCGCACGTCATCGAACGCACCGGCCCGAGGCGTGAGCCACTGGCCCATCCCGTCGGGGCCGACCAGGCACAGCTTGGCGTCGCGCTCCATCTCGGCGAGCGTCGCCGCAGTGGGCGCGCCGGCGTCGGAGAGATCGAACGCGCCGGCGAGCGCGGCGCGCAGCGACTCGATGTCGATGTCGGTGTACAACCGGTGGATCGCTTCGACGCTCAACTGGTCGGCCACGAGTTCGCTGACGAAGGCCAGCGTGTCCTCGGCGGGCGACGCACCTGAATCCCCTGCCTCTTCCCCTTCCCCGGAGGCGCTCGCCGCGCGCACCTCGTCGCGGTAGGTGCGGCTGATCCCGTAGCGATGATGGCCGTCGGCGATCAGTACGTCGTCGGAGGCGATGAGCGTGGCGATCGCGGCGATGCGGTCGGGGTCACTCACGCGTTCGACGACGTGCTCGACGCCGTCCACGGTGACCGACGACAGATGTTCCCCGGGCTCGGCGAGAAGGTCGGTCAACCCGGACGCCAGCGACAATCCCCACACCGGGGACATGTTCGCCTGCGTGGCCCGCGTGAGGTCGAGCCGATCGGTCGACGCTTTCGGGGTCACCCGCTCGTGCGGGAGCACGCCACCCGCGCCCTCGTCCACCACTTCGAGACCGCCGAGTACGCCCGCCAGGTCGCGCGCGGCACCGGTCGCGTCGACGAACCGCATGCGGTAGATCGTGAACGTCGGTGCATCGTCGAACTCCATCACGCCCGCATCGATCCACTCGCGCAGCACTCGCCCCGCAGCGTCGTACCGGCCGGGGCCGGCGGCGTCGCGCGGCACATCGACGTGGGTGATGTTGAATTGATCTTGCGCGTTCAATGCGTCGATCTCGGTCGACGACAACACGTCGTAGGGCGGTGCGATGAGGTCGTCGAGGTGACGATCGCAGTAGCGGAGCGCGGGAAACGGAGTGAATCGGGGCACCACACCAGCATGCCAGCGCCGGCGACGCCGAGTGCAACGATGCAGACGTGACCGCGCCGACCGTCCCGACCGTCCCGACCGACGAACCGGTGCCGGTGCGCCCCGCCCCAGCGATCCGCACCGTGCTGTGTGACCTCGATGGCGTGGTGTGGTTGGCCCATGAGCCGATTCCCGGGGCGGCGGACGCAATCGCACGCCTGCGCGCGTCAGGGCGACGCGTCGTGTTCGTGACCAACAACTCGCGCAGCCGAATCGAAGACCAAGAGGCGGCGCTTGCTGCAGTGGGCATTCCCGCCGAGGGTGATGTCATCAGTTCCGCAACGGCGGCAGGGCTGCTCATCGCTCCGGGCGAGCGGGTGTTGGTCACCGGCGGGCCCGGGGTCGTGCAGGCTGTTGAGCAGCGCGGCGCAGTACCGGTGGTCAACGACGGCACCATCGACGTGCGTGACGCCGGCGTCGAGCCATTCGATGCAGTCGTCGTCGGATTGCACCGCGACTTCGACTACGCCCGCCTCCGAGCCGCGGCCGCCGCCTTGCACGCCGGGGCTCGGCTGATCGGCACCAACTCCGATGCGACCTTCCCCACCCCGAACGGACTCGACCCGGGTGGCGGCGCACTCGTTGCCGCGGTGGCCGCAGCGGGCGAGGCAACGCCGATGTTCGCCGGCAAGCCGAACGCACCGATGGCGGCAGCGATAGCCGAAATGCTCGGCAACGGCTTCGACCCGGCCACCACCGTGATGGTCGGCGATCGCCCCGAAACCGACGGCCTCATGGCCGCCCGCCTGCGATGCCACTTCGCCCTGGTCCGCTCGGGCGTCACTCCACCGGACGTGATCGTCGATCTCGGTGCCGACGCCGACCGTGAACTGCAGGGCGAGTCCGATCGCGAGTTGGAGAGCGGGTTGGCCATCGCCTTCGACGTCGCCGACCTCGCGGCGTTGGCCGCGGCGATCGTCGGTTGAGGCGCACGGCCGGGATCGGCGAGTACGATCGAAGCATGAAGACGTCCCCCATTCAGAAGCTCATCGACGCCGGGTTGCAGTTCACCGACGTCACCAAGAAGCAGGCCGAGAAGATCGTCTCGCAACTCGTCGCTGCAGGCGACGTGCACAAGCGCGACGCCGACAAGGTCGTGAATCAACTGGTCGCGCGCGGCAAGGACACGTCGGACAAGGTTGCTCAGGTCGTCCAGCGCGAAGTCGCCAAGCAGGTCGGCCGACTGTCCGAACGGTTCGACGAGTTCGAAGACCGGTTCGAAGAACTCGCCGAACGCCTGGCCGAGCGCGTCGACGCCACCCGCAAGCACGCGGCAACTTCGCCGGCCGAGACGGCCGCGCCCGCATCGTCAGCGCCGACCCAGCAGTCGACTGCCAAGAAGGCGCCCGCCAAGAAGGCGCCTGCCAAGAAAGCTGCGGCCAAGAAAACCGCAGCAAAGAAGTCGCCGGCCAAGAAAGCCGCAGCACCGAAGACTGTCGCAAAGAAGGCGCCTGCGAAGAAGGCGCCTGCGGTCGGGTCCTCGGGCGTCCGCAAGGTCGCCACGAAGCGTTCCGCCCGCTCGAGTTGAGCGAGCGTTCGTGGCGCCTCGACGGCGGCTCGACGCCGAACTCGTCCGTCGCGAGTTGACCACGAGCCGGACCGAGGCCCAACATCTGATCGGCGCCAACCGCGTGCTCGTCAACGGATCGGTCGCCGACAAGTCCTCGCGGCAGGTGTCGCCCGCCGACGCCGTCGTCGTGTCGGGCCCGCCTGCTCGCTTCGTCGGTCGTGGCGGCGAAAAGCTACACGGCGCCCTCGCCGACTTCGGTCTCGATGTGGCTGGACTGCGCGCCCTGGACGCCGGCGCCTCCACCGGGGGATTCACCGACTGCCTGCTCCAGCGGGGTGCGCGCCGAAGTCATCGCCGTCGACGTCGGTCACGGCCAGCTCCATGAACGGTTGCGCGCCGACGCCCGGGTGATCAACCTCGAGCGGACCAACATCCGCCATATCACCACCGACGCCATCGGCGGGCCCGTCGACATCGTCGTCGGCGACCTGTCGTTCATCTCCTTGAGGCTGGTGATCCCCCCACTCGTGGCGGTGTGCCAACCTGAGGCCTCCATGGTGTTGCTCGTCAAACCCCAGTTCGAGGCCGGTCGATCAGAAGTCAGCAAGGGGCGCGGGATCATCACCGATCCAGCGATCCACGAGCGGGTCCAAGCCGAGGTCGCCGACGCCTTCGTCGGTGCGGGCTGCAACGATCCGCGGCTGGACCCGATCACCGATCACCGGCGCCGACGGCAACGTCGAGTTCCTCATCCATGCCCTCGCGCCGCACGCCGAAGGCAGCGATCGATGAGCGGCGTCGCACTGGTTGCCCATCACGAACGCGCCACGGCGCGCGATCATGCAGTGCGCGCCGCTGGATGGTGTGCGGCCAACGACTGCGAGTTCTGGATGCCGCGGGCCGACGCCGCAGCCCTCGACCTGGCAGAACACGCCGACGATCGGTCCCTTGCCGACGCCGACGTCGTCTTGAGCCTCGGCGGCGACGGAACCATGTTGCGCTCGGTTCGCCTCCTCGACGGGGCACCGGTGCCCGTCCTCGGAGTGAATCTCGGGTCGCTCGGATATCTGACCGAAATCGAGACCGCAGACCTCGAACCATCGCTGGCGGCGATCTTCGCCGGCCCGGCAACGGGGGAGTGGCATCTCGACGAGCGGATGATGCTCGACGTGTCGGTCAATGGCGTGCATGCCGGCCGGGCGCTGAACGAAGCAGTGGTGGAAAAGAGTCAGTCGGGCCACACGGTGCGGCTGCTCGCCCGGATCGACGGTGAGCCGTTCACCCACTACGCCGCCGACGGGTTGATCGTCGCCACGCCGACCGGATCGACGGCGTACTCGCTGTCGGCGCGAGGCCCGATCATCTCGCCTCGCCACCGCGCCGTGCTGCTCACCCCGGTGTCACCGCACATGCTGTTCGACCGATCGCTGGTGCTCGATCCGAGCGAAGTGGTCGAGATCGAGGTGTCCGGCCACCGCCGTGCCGAAGTCGCCATCGACGGACAACCCGTGGCCACGCTCGACGACGGCGACATCGTGCGGTGCGTGCCGTCACCGGCCACTGCGAACTTCATCCGCTTCGGCACATACCGCTACCACCAGATCTTGAAGGCGAAGTTCGGTCTCGCCGACCGCTGACCTGAACGATCGAACAGAAGTTCGTCAGGTGCCGCAACTCTGTGAGTGCGTGTTGCAATACTGACTGACGTGCTGACCGAACTCCAGATCGAGAACCTGGGTGTGATCGAACGACTCGAGTTGATGCTCGGGCCGGGCCTGACCGCACTCACCGGTGAAACCGGCGCCGGCAAGACCATGTTGGTCGAGGCCATCGAGTTGCTCGTCGGCGGACGCGCCGATTCCGCCGTGGTCCGCCTCGGTGCGAGCGAGGCCCGTGTCGATGGTCGCTTCGTCGCCGCCGACGGCACCGAGACCATCCTCAGCCGGGTGATCCCCGCCGATGGCAGGTCCCGGGCCTACGTCAATGGTCGGCTGGCCACGGTGTCCCTCCTGGCCGAAGCTGCGGCCGGCTCGGTCGACCTGCACGGCCAGCACGCGCACCAGAATCTGCTGTCGGTGTCGACACAACGCGCCGCGCTCGACGAGTACGGCCAGGTCGACCTCGCCCCGCTGCGAGCCGCACGGGGCCGCCTCGCCGAGATCGACGCGGCGCTCGCCACGCTCGGCGGGGACGAGCGCGCCCGCGCCCGCGAGATCGACCTCCTCCGCTACCAGGTCGCCGAACTCGATGCGGCCAACGTGGTCGACCCGAGCGAGGATGCCCACCTCGATGCCGAGGAATCGGTGCTCGCCGACGCCGTCGCGCATCGCGCAGCGGGCACCGCCGCCCATGCCGTACTGGGCGATGACGATGGTGCCCGTGACGCTCTCGGGCGCGCCCTCGCCGCCATCGACGGTCGCACGCCCTATCTCGACCACGCAGCCCGATTGCACGACGTGCTCGCCGAAGTCGACGACCTGGTCGCCGAACTGCGCGACATCGCCGACGGCATCGACGAATCGCCTGACCGGCTCGCCGAGCTGCGCGAGCGGCGCCAGGCACTCAAGGACCTCCAGCGCAAGTACGGCGCCGACCTCGCTGCCGTGATGACCTTTCACGCCGAGGCCGACGACCGCCTCCGCGAACTCGAACGCTTCGACGAGCGCGCAGCGACCCTCGACGCCGAACGCCAAGCCGTCCTGACGGACGAACGACGCGCCGCGGCGGTGGTGGGTGCGGCGCGACGCGCCGCCGCACCCGACCTCGCTACTGCGGTGCAGCGACGTCTCCGCACGCTCGCGATGCCGAACGCGGCCGTTGCGGTCGAAGTGGGGGAGCACCCGGATGATCATCCGGGCGACCGCGTCCAGTTCCTCCTCGCGGCTAACCCCGGTTCGCCGATGCTGCCCCTGACCCGCGTCGCCTCCGGCGGCGAACTCGCCCGGTCGATGCTGGCGCTGCGCTTGGTCCTGTCCGAGGCGGCAGGCACACGCGTTCACGACACGCTGGTCTTCGACGAGGTCGACGCGGGCATCGGCGGCGAGGCGGCGCAAGCGGTCGGTGAGGCGTTGGCACTTCTCGGCCGTCACCACCAAGTCCTCGTCGTGACCCACCTCGCCCAGGTGGCCGCCGTCGCCGACACCCAAGTGGCCGTGTCGAAGAAGGTCAAGAAAGGCGCGACCTTCGCCTCGGCGCGTCGTCTCGACGGTGATGAACGGGTCGACGAAATTGCGCGCATGCTGTCCGGCTCGACCACCGATTCGGCCCGCGACCATGCCCGCGAACTGCTGCACCAGACCGCGTGAACGACGGGCATGAACTACCCGGATGAAGTTTGCTGCGAAATGGGCCACCGCACTGCGGTCGACGAGGTATGGTGATTTCCCGTCGTGTTGTTGTCTGACGGAGGTCTGAAATGCCCAAGCACATTTTCGTGACGGGAGGCGTTGCCAGCTCCCTCGGCAAGGGTCTGACCGCTTCCTCGCTCGGCCGCCTCCTCAAGCACCGTGGCTACCGAGTCACGATGCAGAAGCTCGATCCGTACATCAACATCGATCCGGGCACGATGAACCCGTTCGAACACGGTGAGGTGTTCGTCACCGACGATGGTGGCGAGACCGACCTCGATCTCGGGCACTACGAGCGGTTCATCGACGAGAACCTCTCGCGCAACTCGAATGCGACCACCGGTTCGATCTACCAGTCGGTCCTCGCGGCCGAGCGGCGCGGCGACTATCTCGGCAAGACCGTCCAGGTCATCCCCCACATCACCGACGAGATCAAGCGGCGGGTCGAGCGTGTCGCCCGCAACGACGTCGATGTGGTGATCACCGAGGTCGGCGGCACCGTTGGCGACATCGAGATCCTGCCGTTCCTCGAATCGATCAGGCAATTCCGCAACATCGTCGGTCGCGACAACGTCTGCTACATCCACGTCACGCTCGTGCCGTTCATCGGCCCGGCCGGCGAACAGAAGACCAAGCCGACCCAGCACTCGGTCACCGAACTGCGCAGCCGCGGCATCCAGCCCGACGTGATCGTGTGCCGCAGCGACGAACCGCTGTCACAAGATCTCAAGCGCAAGATCTCCGCGATGTGCGACGTCGAAGAGCGCGCAGTCGTCAACGCGGCCGATGCGAACAACATCTACGAACTCCCGCTCATCCTCCACGACGAAGGCCTCGACGACTTCGTTTGCGAAGTGCTGCGGCTCGACGGCGAGATCGACCTCACCTACTGGCAGCAGTTCGTGAAGAAGGTCGAGGCCGCGGTCATTCCGGTCAAGATCGGCCTGATCGGCAAGTACATCCAACTTCCCGACGCCTACCTGTCGGTCGTCGAGAGCCTGAAGCACGCCGGGTTCCATCACGGCGCCGATGTCCAGATCGAATGGATCCAATCCGAAAACGTCGAGGGGCTCCTCGCCGCCGGGCAGCTCAGCCATCTCGACGGGATCGTCATCCCCGGTGGGTTCGGTTATCGCGGCTTCGAAGGCAAGATCGCCGCCGCGCGCTACTCCCGCGAGGAACTCGTTCCCTGCCTGGGCATCTGCCTCGGACTCCAGGCGATGACCGTCGACTACGCCCGGAACGTCGTGGGGCTCACCGACGCCAACTCCACCGAGTTCGACCCGACCACGCAGAACCCGGTGATCGACCTGATGCTCGACCAACGCGGCATCGAAGACAAGGGCGGCACGATGCGTCTCGGCGCGTACTACGCCGTGCTGGCCAACGGTTCCCAGGTTGCAGCGGCCTACGGCGAGCCAGTCGTGAGCGAACGGCACCGCCACCGATACGAGTTCAACGAGCAGTACCGCAGCCAACTCGAAGAGCACGGTCTGTGGTGCTCGGGTACCTCGCCCGACAACAAGCTGGTCGAGTTCATCGAGTTGCCCGGGCACCCGTTCTGGGTCGCCACGCAAGCGCATCCCGAGTTCAAGAGCCGCCCCGATCGCCCCCACCCGCTGTTCCGTGAGCTGATCGCTGCAGCGTTGGATCGACGCTCGGCCACCAACGTCGGCGCCGCCACCGACATTCCGGCGCCGTCCGAACCGTCGTTGCGCTGAGCGACGGCCGGCCTGCTGTGGACGACGCAGCCGTTTTTCGCCGCCTCGGCGAGACCGTGGTCCACCAGGGCTTCATCTGGCACGTGGTCACCGCCGATTTCGAGGCGCCCGACGGCTCGACGTTCACCCGCGACATCGTGCGGTCGCCCGGTGCGGTTGGCGTCGTTCCGCTCGTGTTCGATGCCGAGGGCAACCCGTCGGTGGTCCTGGTCACCCAGTACCGCCCACCGTACGAGGCCGTGGTCATCGAGATCCCGGCGGGCATGCGCGACATCGACGGCGAAGACACCGCCGAGGTGGCGCGCCGCGAACTGATCGAGGAAGCAGGCCTCGTGGCCGGGCAACTCGATCTGCTCGGCGAGATCTATCCATCGCCGGGCATGACCGACTCGATCACGTCGCTCTACCTCGCCACCGACTGTTCTCCGACCACGACCGATCGTCAGGGCCCCGAGGAGGAGCACATGCAGATCCTGCACCTTCCCCTTGCCGACGCGCTGGCCATGATCGACAGTGGTGAGATCCGCGACGCCAAGACCGTGACGGCACTCCTGATGGCCGACCGACGGCTGCGTCGCGCCGATGCGGCCACGTCGATGACCTGATGGCACGCGTCGAGCTGCCCCTCGTCGTCGAAGAGTTCCTGTCGTGGATGGTGGCCGAGAAGGGGCGATCGGCGAACACGCTGGCGGCCTACCGGCGCGACCTCACCGCGTACTGCGCCTGGCTCGACACGCGGTCGACCAGCGTGGCCACGGTGACCCACGCCGAATTGATCGCGTTCGTGGGGGAGCGGCGCGCCGGCGACGCGGCCACGTCGACGATCGCTCGTCAACTCGCCGCGATCAGGATGTTGCATCGGTACCTGTCGATCGAGGGTGAACGGCCCGACGACCCTGCCGCCGAACTCGAAGGCGTGCGGGTCCCGTCAGGCATCCCCAAGCCGCTCGACGAGGCCCAGGTGACCAGCCTGCTCGACGCCGTCATCGGCACCGAACCGATGCACGTCCGTGATCGAGCACTGCTCGAATTGCTCTACGCCACCGGCGCCCGCATCTCCGAGGCGGTGGGGCTCTCGATCGGCGACATCAACGTGCACGACAAGCTGGTCCGCCTGTACGGCAAGGGCGCGAAGGAGCGACTCGTGCCCTTCGGATCAGCGGCGGCCGACGCATTGGACGAATGGTTCGGAACCGGTGGGCGCTCCCGCCTGATTCCGCTGCGCTGGCAGCGACGTGGCGACGCCGAGGCCGTCTTTCTCAACACCCGCGGCAGCCGGCTGACCCGTCAGGCCGCCTGGCTGATCGTCAAGAAGTACGGCGAACGGGCCGGGATCTCCGACCATCTCTCGCCGCACGTCCTGCGCCACAGTTGCGCCACGCACCTCCTCGATCACGGCGCCGATCTCCGCGTGGTGCAAGAGATGCTCGGCCACGCCTCGATCTCGACGACGCAGATCTACACCCGGGTGAGCCAGGAACGGCTGTGGGACGTGTACCGCTCGGCGCATCCCCGCGCCACACTGCAGTGATGTCGTCGTTGTCGCTCACCCCGCGCGGCCTCTGGCATCTCGCGGCCCGCTTTCTCACTTCGCTGCCTCCCACGCCGCCCCCGATCGAGCACGAGGTGTGGGTCGACCAGCACCTCCTTCCCGCCGAACGAGCGTTGTGGGTGCGCCTCGGCAACCAAGATCGCCGCCACAGCGCCCTGGTCGCGCGACGCTTCGTCGACGAGCGCCCGGATGCGACTCGGGCCGAGATCGCCGGCGCGATCTTGCACGACGTCGGCAAGATCGAGTGTCGACTCGGCACCTTCGGTCGGGTCGTCGCCACCATCGTCGGGCCCCGCACGACGCGGTTTGCGGCCTATCACGACCATGAGGAGATCGGCGCCCAGATGGCGGCCGACGCCGGATCTGATGACGTCACCGTGGAGTTGATCGTCGGTCGCGGACCCGCCTACGAGGCCCTCAAGGCGTCGGATCACGCCTGACCCGCACCGGCCAGGAGGAATCCCGTTCGGCGATGATTCACCACGGCGCGCAAGATCATCCAGGCGAGCAGTCCGCACCAGATGCCTGCGATGCCAAGCGACTCGGTCATGAGAACGACGACCGCGATCGGCGCCACTGCCAGCAGGTACGCAAACGACGCTCGCCCGATGAACCGATAGTCGGCGGCGCCGATGAGTATGCCGTCATAGGCGAAGGCAACCGCACCGGGCAGCAGCATCACGGCCAGGATCAGGAGGCCCACCGTCGCGCGACTGACCACTGCGTCGTCGACGGAGAAGGCCCGCGCCAGCAACTGCGAGGTCGCCGCGACGAGTACCGCCAGGCCGAATGCGAAGTACAGCGAGAGCCGCACGACCCGTCGAGTCAGTCCGATGGCGTCGGCTCCGGCGTCGCCCCGTTCGACCCGCCCCAGTTCCTCGGCGACGAGCGATTGAGCCGGCACGGCGAGTGCATCGAGGGTGAGCGCCAGGAGGAGGAACATCGTGACGACGACTTGATGCGCCGCCAACGTCGGCGCGTCGAGTCGGGCGGCAATCGCCGTTGCGCCGGTGAACACCGCAAGAATCGAGGCAACCCGCAACAACAGGTGCTTGCCGGCGGTGAGAAGCGGCGCCATCTCCGACCAACTCGGTCGTCGCTCGGTGGCCGCCGCCACACGCGGCCGAATCACGACCATGAACGCGACGCCGGCTCCGACTTGAGCGAGCACCGTCGACCACGCCGCGCCGGCGATCCCCATGCCGAAGCCGAACACGAGCACCACCTCGACCACCAGGTTGACCAGGTTCGAACAGATGAGGATCACCAGGGGCGTCCGGAAGTCGGACCCGCCCCGCTGAATGCCTTGGGCAGCGAGTGAGACGACGACGAACGGCACGCTCAGCGCCGAAATACGCAGGTACTCGACAGCGAACCCGAGCACCGCTCCGTCGGCGCCCAGCGCACGGGCCAGCGGATGCGCGCCGACGATCAGCAGCGGGGCGGCGACGATGCCGACGATCGTCCCCAGCCAGAGCGCCTGAACTCCGACGTTGGCCGCGTCGGTGGGCAGGCCTGCGCCGAGCCGTCGGGCCACCCGTTCGGTCGTCCCATAGGTGATGAAATTGCTGCTCGCGATCACCAATGACAGGAGCGACACGGCAATCGCGAGACCGGCCAGTTCATCGGTGCCGAGCCGGCCGACCACGGCAGTGTCGACCAGCCGATACAGCGGCTCGGCCGCCAGCGTTCCGAGCGCGGGGACCGCGAGCGCGATGACACGACGGTCGACGTCGTCCAATCTGGGCAACGTCAGACCGGCACCATGCCGATGTTGGTGTACGCCCGGGCCACCGTGGCCGCCGCGACCTCCCGGGCCCGCAAGGCACCGACCCGGAGCAGGCGGGCGAGTTCACCCCGATCGCGCATCAACTCGTCGTAGCGCAGGCGGATCGGATCGAGCACGGCGACAACGGCCTCGCCGGTCGCAACTTTGAGCGCGCCGTATTGTTCGTAGTCGTCGGCGACCGCCTGCGGAGTTCGGCCGGTGACCGCCGCGTGGATTTCGAGCAGATTGCTGACGCCGGGCTTGTGTTCGCGATCGAAGCGCACCGCATCGGTAGCCGTGTCCGAGTCGGTGACGGCCCGTTTGAACTTCTTCATCACCGTGGCCGGATCGTCGATCAGGTAGACGCACCCCGCACCGGAGTCGTCGGACTTCGACATCTTGGACGTCGGGTCCTGAAGGCTCATCACGCGAGCGCCGGCCTTCGGGGTCACGGCGTCGGGAACAACGAAGGTGTCGCCGAAGCGGTGATTGAAGCGGATGGCCGCGTCACGGGTGATTTCGATGTGCTGGCGCTGGTCTTCGCCGACAGGCACCTGGTTGGTGTCGTACAACAGAATGTCGGCCGCCTGAAGGGCCGGATACGTGAAGAGACCACCACTGACGAAATCGTGCTCGCGTTTGGCGGACTTGTCCTTGAACTGGGTCATGCGCGACAACTCACCGAAGCTGATCGTGCACTCCATGACCCACCCGAGTTGATTGTGCTCGGGCACGTGGCTCTGGGCGAACACGGTGGCCACGTCGGGGTCGAGACCGACGGCGAACAACATGGCGGCCACCTCGACCGTGGCCTGGCCGACCACGCCCGGCCGATCGGTGACCGTCAGCGCATGGAGATCGACGACGCCGTGGAAGGCATCAGCGACGTGCTGCCCGTCGACCCAGTTGCGCAGCGCGCCGAGATAGTTGCCGAGGTGCAAGTCGCCCGTCGGTTGGATACACGACAGCACCCGCGGCCGAGTCGTCGAGATGTTCGGCGGGACAGTGGTGTCGGTCACCACCGAGACGATACCGCTGGACTCGGCGACGCTTCTGTATCGTTTGGGCGGATGGTCGACGTTGCAACCCCGGTCTATGAAGGGCCGTTCGATCTGCTCCTCCAGCTGATCCTGAAAGAACAAGTCGACATCTACGAGATCAATCTCTCGACCATCGTCGATGCCTATCTCGTCGAACTCGAGCGGTTGGCCGAACTCGACCTCGACGTGGCGACCAGCTTTCTCCTGATCGCCGCCACGCTGGTCGATCTCAAGGCGCGCCGGCTCCTCCCGAACACCGATGACCTCGATCTCGACGACGAACTCGCGCTCTGGGAGGAGCGCGACATGCTGCTCGCCCGCCTGCTGGAAGCAAAGACCTTCAAAGACGTGGCCGGCGTGTTCGCCCGGCTGGCCGACGAGGCCGACAAGACGTTCCCGCGTGTCGTCGGCCCGGACGAGCGGTTTTCCGCAGTGCTGCCCGACATGCTCGAGGGCACCAGCCTCAAGCGGTTCCAGAATGCCGCGATCAAGGCCCTCACGCCGCGACCCAAGCCCATTGTCGATCTGTTCCACGTCAATCCGATCAAGTTCACCGTCGCCGACGCCGTCGCCGAACTGCTCGACGAACTGCCCCGGGTCGGCACCATTTCATTCCGTCGCCTGACCGCGCGAGTTCGCCGACCGGATCGAGGTGATCGTGCGGTTCCTCGCTCTCCTCGAACTGTTCAAACAGGGAGCAATCGAGCTGGAGCAGTCCGAGCGGTTCGGCGATATCGAAGTGGTCTGGACCATGGACGCCGACGTCGATCCGCAGTCCATCCTGATCGACGCCTACGAGGGCTGACATGACCGATCTGAACGACGTGAACGAAACTCCGAGCGACACGCCGAACGACACCGCACCGACCTTCGTCCCGATCGGCGACCAGGTACGGGCGTACCAGCGTGCCATCGAGGCCATCGTGCTCGTCGCCCACGACCCGGTGCCCACCGACCTGCTGGCCCAACTGATCGAGCAGCCCACGTCGCTGGTCGAGGCGTGGTGCGACGAGATCGCCGCGTCCTACGTCACGGCGGGCAATGGGTTCGAGTTCGTCCGGGTCGCCGGCGGGCTGCGCTATCAGACCGCGGCCGACCTGACCCCCTACGTCGAACGATTCCTGCTGCACGACCAGCGTGCCCGCCTCTCCGGCGCGGCGCTCGAAACGTTGGCGATCGTGGCCTACAAGCAACCCATCTCGCGCGCCCAAGTCGGTGCGATCCGCGGCGTCGACCCCGACGGAGTGCTGCGTACGTTGCAGGCGCGGGGCTACATCGACGAGATCGGCCGCGACACCGGGCCGGGGCAGGCGATCTTGTTCGGCACCACGCCCACATTCCTCGAGAAGCTCGGGATCGAATCGCTCGACGATCTCCCGTCGATCGCCGAGTTCATCCCCGGTGCCGATGTGATCGAGTTGCTGGAACACGGCCTGCGCGTCACCCCCGAGATCGACGTCGCGCCGCACGCGGTCCAGCACGCCAGTCCCGGCGTCGACGACACCGATGAAGCCATCGACGACACCGACGACCTGTCGTCGTGACCGGGTCCGACGGGTTCGAACCGCCGCTGTGGGAGCAGCTCGCCGAACAGCATGCGCAACTCCACCAAGGCCTTCGGCTCCAAAAGGTGCTCGCCACGACGGGTTGGGGGAGTCGGCGGGTTTGTGAAGAGTTGATCGCCGAAGGCCGGGTCACCGTCAACGGCGAGGTCGCCGTGCTCGGCCGCCGCGTCGATCCCGAGCACGACCTCGTCGAGGTCGACGGCGCCCCGATCGGCGTGCGCCCCGGCCTGGTGTACTACCTGCTCAACAAACCTGCCGGGGTGGTGACGACGAGCAAAGACACCCACGGTCGCCCAACAGTCGTCGAGTTGGTGCCGACCGAGCCGCGGGTGTTCGCCGTCGGCCGGCTGGACGCCGATACCGAGGGCCTGCTGCTCCTCACCAACGACGGCGAACTTGCCAACCGGATCGCCCACCCGTCGCACGGTGTCGACAAGGAGTATCTCGCCGAGGTGTCCGGCGGAGCACTGACCCCGGGTCACCTCCGGCAGCTGCGCGAGGGAATCGAACTCGACGACGGGCCGACTGCTCCGGCCCGTGTCTCTCAACCCGAGCCCGGACTGCTGCGGATCACGATCCACGAAGGGCGCAACCGGCAGGTTCGGCGCATGTGCGACGCCGTCGGCCACCCGGTCACCAGGTTGATCCGGACGCGCATCGGCCCCCTTTCCGATCGCACCCTGGTGCCGGGTGCCTGGAGGGAACTCACCGCGGCCGAGCGACGATCGTTGACGGAGGCGGTCGCCGAAACCCGACGCCAGTACGATCCTTCGTCGTGAGTCCTGACCCCCGCCGCGCCAACGTCATCGGCCTCGGCTTGATCGGCGGGTCGATTGCGCTGGCGTTGAAGGCGCAGGGGTGGCACGTGTCGGGTGACGACACGCGTCAACCGACCCTCGATACCGCCCTCGCGCGTGAAGTGATCGATGCGGTGGGTCTCGATCCGACGGCCGAGATCACCTTCGTGGCCGTTCCCGTCTTGGCGATCGCCGACCAGGTGAAACGCGCGCTGGCCGAAACGACCGGGCTCGTCTCCGATGTCGGCAGCGTGAAGGGCCCGGTCTGCCGCGGCCTACGACGACTCGCGCTTCATCGGCGGCCACCCGATGGCGGGAAGCGAGTTCGACGGTCTCGACGGCGCGCAGGCGGACATGTTCAACAGTGCCGTGTGGGTACTCACACCACTCGAGGTGAGCGACGACGCATCGTTTGCCCAGGTCAACAGCATTGTGGCGTCGATGGGTGCCGATGTGGTCGCCCTCAGCCCCGAGCGTCACGACCAACTCGTGGCCGTGGTCAGCCACGTGCCGCACCTCACCGCGGCGACCCTCATGGGGATGGCAAGCGCACGCGCCGAGGAACACGCCGCGCTGCTCCGCCTCGCGGCCGGCGGTTTCCGCGACATGACGCGAGTCGCCAGCGGCCAACCCGGCATCTGGATCGACATCTGCGCCGAGAACAAGCTCGCCATCGTCGACGCACTCGACGGGCTGATTGCCGGGTTGACCGACATCCGTGACGTGGTGCAGCACGACCGTCACGACGAGCTACGCGCCAAACTCCAAGCGGCCCGGGACGCCCGCACCAACCTGCCCTCGCGGGTGGTGCGTCCGGAGGATCTCGCCGAAGTTCGCATCCCGATCCCCGACCGTGCGGGTTCGGCTGCGGAAGTGTTCACGCTCGCGGCCGAACTCGGCGTCAACATCGCCAACTTCGAAGTCGTCCACGTCGCGGAGAGCAACCGCGGTGTCGCCGTCGTGCTGATCGACGCCTCGGCGTCCGACGTCTTCCGCGGCGGGCTGATCGCGCGCGGGTTCCGGCCATCGGTCCAGGCCCTCTCGTGACCGCGGCCCGCCGGATCCGACGCGCCGACGGACCCGTGATCGCCGAGGTCGCCGTCCCGCCGTCCAAGAGCATCGCCAATCGCGCCCTCATCTGCGCCGCCCTTGCCGACGGCGACAGCGAGATCACGGGCATCGCGCCCGGCGACGACACCGCGGCCATGCTCGACTGTCTCGAACGCCTCGGGATCGAGGTCGGCATTTCCGAGCATCACGGTCAACTGGTCGGAGCGGTGATCGGTCGCGCCGGCGAACTCGCGCCCGGTCCGATCACGTTGCCGACCCGCCTCGCAGGAACGACCTCACGATTCATCACGGCCTTGGCAGCCATCGGACCAGGCCCGTATCTGGTCGACGGCGACCCACCGCTGCGCAGCCGACCCATGGGCCCGCTCCACGACTCGTTGCGCGCCCTCGGCGCCTCGATCGAATCGGGCGAGCGGCCCGGCCATCTACCGGTCACCGTCTCGGGCCCGATGCGCGGCGCAGACGCGGTGGTCATGCCCGGCAATGTGTCGAGCCAGTACGTGTCGGCACTCATGCTGATCGCCCCCTACATCCACCGCGGCCTCCGCCTCGGGTTGTCGACGTCGCTGGTGTCGCGCCCGTACGTCGACATCACCCGCGCCGTGATGATGGCCTTCGGTGCCGATGATGTCGACATCACCGATCGCCGCATCCACGTCGGCGAGGGCGGCTACGTCGCCACGTCGTATCGGGTCGAACCCGACGCGTCGTCGGCGAGTTACCCCTTGGCTGCTGCTGCACTCGCCGGGGGTGCGGTATGCATCCGCGGGCTCGGCTCGAACGCACTCCAGGGGGACGCTCGCTTCGTCGACGTGCTCGTCGAGATGGGGTGCACCGCGAGTGTCAGTGTCGACGACAGCGTCGTGATGCGACGACGCGACACGCCGCTGCGCGGCATCGACATCGACATGTCCGACATCTCCGACCTGGTCCCCACGATGGCGGTCGTCGCCACCCAAGCGGTGACGCCGACCCGGATCACCGGAGTCGGATTCATTCGTGACAAGGAGAGCGACCGGCTCGGCGACCTGGCCGCCGAACTCTCCAAGACCGGCGCCAACGTCCTCGTCGAGCACGACGGGCTGCTGATCACGCCCGTCGACATGTTGCACGGCGCCCGGCTCGACACCCACCACGATCATCGCCTCGCGATGGCCTTCGGGATCTTGGGCCTCGTCGTCGACGGCATCGAGGTCAATGATCCAGACGTGGTCTCGAAGAGCTGGCCGACGTTCTGGGACGCGCTCGACGCCATCCCGGCCCGCCGCCAATGATCGACAGCAGGCCGCGCATTGCGGCCTTCGACGTCGATGGAACGCTGACCACACGCGACTGCGTGGTTCCGTTCCTGCGCCAGGTCGCCGGCACGATCGGACTCGCCACGCGGCTGGTCGGCGATGCCCGGCGCACCCTGCCAGCGCTGGTGCACCGCGATCGAGATGCACTGAAGGCCTGCGCGGCGCAGGCAGCATTCGCCGACCGCCTAGTGACCGACATCGACGACCACGCTGCCGCGTTCGCCCGGCTCGTCCACGACACCTGGCTGCGCTCGGACACGCTGGCCAAGCTCCGCGAGCACCAGAACCAGGGCGACACCGTGGTCCTCGTCTCGGCGTCGTTCGAGGTCTATCTCCGCCCGCTCGGTGGTCTGCTCGGCGTCTCCGACGTGCTCGCGGCGCGACTCGACGTCGGCCCCGGGCAGCGGTACACCGGCGCGCTGGATGGCCCCAACTGCCGCGGGCCCGAAAAGGTCCGCCGACTGCATTCCTGGCTCGACGAGCGCCATCGCGACGGGGGAGGGCGCCACGGCGTGCACGTGACCGCATATGGCGACTCGACCGGTGACCGTGAACTGCTGCTCGATGCGGACACCGCCGTGTTCGTCGGCGCCAAGCGGCCCAGTTGGCTTACCGATTGAGGGGTCGCACGTTGGAGCACCGGCGGGGAGCTACCGTCTCGCTGGTGATGTCGGGCCTGTTGCGAACCGCTCGCCCGAAGCAGTGGCTGAAGAACGTGCTGGTGTTTGCCGCGCCCGGCGCGGCGGGCGTCTTGAATCAGGGGCGGGAGTTCGTCCTCACCGTCGTCCTGTTCGTCGCCTTCTGCTGCGCAGCTGCCGCGGTCTACTTCTGGAACGACCTGATCGACGTCCAGGCCGATCGCAAGCACCCGACGAAGCGCTTGCGGCCCATCGCCTCGGGCGCAGTTCCCATCGGCGCCGCCAGAGCGGTCGGCGTGGTGCTGCCCCTGGCCGCACTCGGCTTGGCTGGGCTCACGGGACGCTGGCAGACCGTGGCGGTGGTGGGCGTGTACCTCGTCGTGAATCTGGCCTACAACCTCGGATTGAAGCAGGTTCCCGTCGTCGATCTCGTCACTGTTGCGTCAGGGTTCGTGTTACGGGCGGGCGCCGGCGCCGTGGCGGTGGACGTGCCGATGTCGCGCTGGTTCGTGTTGTGCACCACCTTCGGGTCGTTGTTCATCGTGGCCGGAAAGCGGTACGCCGAACTGAACGAACTCGGCGTCGGAGCGGGAACGCGCGCCACGCTCGACATGTACACCATCGGCTACTTGCGGATCGTGTTGTCGGTCAGCTGCGGGTCGGCGTTGTTGAGTTACTGCGTCTGGGCCTTCGAAACCAGCGCGAGCGTCGACGAAATCGGGAGCTTCGACTTTCCGTTCTACGAACTCTCGATCGTCCCGATGCTCACCGCGCTCTTGCGGTATCTGCTCGTCCTCGAACAGGGCGGGGGAGGAGCCCCGGAGGAGGTCTTTGCCAAGGACCGCGTCCTCCAACTCCTCGGACTGACGTGGATCGTCATCTACGGCATCGCGGTCTACGCTGGCTGACCCGATGACTACTTCCGGCAACACCGCAGCTGACGCGTCCGATCGCCCGACCCTCGAGCAGGTGATGCAGCAGGTCGCGGGCGTCGGCGGCTGGATGACGCCCGGCCAGGCATCCACGCTCTTCGACAGTGCCGTGCGGTGCCCCGACGGCGGGCAGATCGTCGAGATCGGCTCGTTCCAGGGTCGTTCGACCATCGTCCTTGCGCTCGCCGCCGACCCGTCGATCCAGGTCATCGCCATCGACCCCCATGCGGGCAACGATCGTGGCCCGCAGGAGATCGATGGCTACGCCGACGCGGCCGACGACGACCACGCCACGTTCAACCAGAATCTCGCTGCGGCCGGCGTGGCCGATCGGGTGCGCCACCTGCGGATGTTCTCCGACGACGCGCACCGCGACATCACGGGCCAGATCAGCGTCCTCTACATCGACGGCGCCCACCGTTATGCCCCCGCCCGCGCCGATATTGCGACCTGGGGCGCCCGGGTCGCGGACGGCGGAACCATGTTGATCCACGACTCGTTCTCCTCGATCGGCGTCACCGGTGCGATCTTGCGCGAACTCGCCTTCGGTGCGAAGTTTCGTTACGTCGGTCGCTCACGGTCGATGACGATCTATCGCGCCGATCTGTCAGCTGGGTTGGCCAGCCGCGCCAGGAACGCCGCCGCGGCAGTTGGCCCAACTTCCGTGGTTCGTGAAGAACGTCGGGCTCAAGGTGTTGCTGTCCGCCGGGCTCGGCAAGATCATGACCAAGTTGGGTCGCACTGCGCCGGAATGGCCGTATTGATCTGCTGATGGGCGACCAGGAGTTGCTCACTGGCTGGGGCAGGACATCGGCCAGCTCGGCCACGGTCGAGTCGGTCCGCGCCGACCAACTCGCCGCCCAACTGGGCGGTATCGGCGTCGGCACCCGCGGTGCCATCGCCCGCGGCCTGGGTCGGGCCTACGGCGACCCGGCCCAGAACGGCGGCGGCACCGTCATCCGCCTCCAACCGTCGGCGAATCCGGTCTGGATCGACACGACCGCGGGAACGGCCACGGTCGACGCCGGGGTCAGTTTCGACGAGTTACTCCGACGCATCGTGCCCCACGGCTTCTTCGTGCCAGTCACGCCCGGAACGCGCTTCATCACCGTCGGCGGGGCGATCGCCAGCGATGTCCACGGCAAGGGCCATCACACCGACCTCACCTTCGGTCATCACGTCACCTCACTCGACCTCACTCTCGCCGATGGATCGAGTCGTACGATCGGGCCCGCCAGCGACAGCGAACTGTTCTGGGCGACGGTCGGCGGGATGGGTCTCACCGGCGTCATCACCCGCGCCACCTTCGGTCTGTTGCGCATCGAAACAAACCGATGCCTCGTCGAAACGCAGCGTCTCCCGCATCTCGACGCACTCATCGTCGAGATGAGCAGCGGCGACGCCGACCACCGCTACTCGGTGGCCTGGGTCGACCTCGCCAGCCGCAGCCGCACTGGCACGGTCGGTCGGGCGATTCTCGAACGCGGTGACCACGCCACCCTCGACGACCTGGCCGAGCACGCACCCAAGGCGCTGCGCGACCCGCTGGGTTTCGACCCCCGGCTCGCTCGCCTCGGTGCCACCGGTGCCGAACGTGATGAATCGGTTGGCGGTGCGCGCCTTCAACGAGCTGTGGTTTCGCAAGGCCCCCCGCCACCATGTCGGCACGACCGACCCTGACGAGCTTCTTTCACCCGCTCGACATGCGTGGGCGACTGGAACCGGTTCTACGGAGCGGCAGGCTTCCTCCAGTATCAGTTCGTCGTCCCGTTCGAGGCGGTCGACACCTTGCGCGACGATCGTCGATCGAGGTCGTCCGCGAACGGCAACGCCAGTGTCATCTCCGTGCTCAAGCGATTCGGCGCCGAGAGCGGCGGAATGCTCAGCTTCCCCCGGCCCGGCTGGACGCTCACGTTCGACCTCGCGGCCGGGGTCCCCGGCCTCGGACCGTTCCTGGCCGCCATCGATCAGCTCGTGATCGACGCCGGCGGCCGCCACTACCTCGCCAAAGATGCCCACACCACACCCGCCGTCATCCGCGCCGGCTACCCCCGGCTCGACGAATGGAAGTCCGTTCGTCGCTCCGTCGACCCGCACGGTCGATGGGCGAGTGACCAGGCCCGTCGTCTCGATCTGCTCTGAACGGAACCTCATGAACAACGCCGTCCAACAACCCCAGACCATCGTCGTGCTCGGTGGCACCAGCGACATCGCGAGGGCGATCGTGCGTCGCGCTCGACTCGCCGACGCTGCGAACCGTCGTGCTCGGCTGCCGCGACCCACTGCAGGCCGACACCGAGAGCCTCGAACGTCAACTGCGCGGTGCCGAAGTCACTGCTCGGACCTTCGACGCCACGGATCACGCGGGCCACGCGGCGTGGGTCGATGCTGTCGCGGCCGACGTCGGTGATCTCGACATCGTCATTCAGGCCTTCGGCCAACTCGGCGCCGAGGCAGCCGCCGATCCCGTGGCCGCAGCACAGCTCGTCGACGTCAACTTCGCCGGTGCGGTCAGCTCGGGTCTCGCTGTGGCCGACCGGCTCCGCGCCCAGGGTCACGGCGTTCTCGTGGCATTGTCGAGCGTCGCCGGGGTGCGCACGCGCGCGTCGAACTTCGTCTACGGCTCGACCAAGGCGGGGCTCGATGCGTTCATGACCGGGCTCGGGCACTCGTTGCACGGCACCGGCGCGCGCGTGATGACCGTTCGGCCGGGGATGGTCCGTACGTCGATGACCGAGGGGATGGACGATGCACCCTTCACGATCGACGCCAAAGATGTGGCGGCAGCGACGGTGGCAGGTTTACGCAAGCGCAAAGCCGTCGTGTGGGCGCCCGCGAAACTGCAGGGCGTGTTCGGCCTGTTGCGCCTTGCCCCCGATGTTGTCTGGCGCAAGCTCGACCGGTGAACGGCATCTCAGATGACGCACTCCGGGCAGCTGCCGACCGGCTGACCTCGCTCGGCATCACCCGCATCGAGAGCTTCGCATGGCGTGACCTCGACGATGCCGAGGCCGGTGGTTCGGAGTTGCATGCCGATGAAATCTTCTCCCGGTGGGCCGCCGTGGGCCTCGACATCGAGCACCGCACATCGACGCGCCACGCTCGCACGTTCGAACGCAACGGCTATCGGGTCGTGCAGCTCGGCGGACGCTACGACGTCTTCCTCAGAGTGTTCGCCGTTCAGCTGCTTCGCCGGGTCGTGCGGAGGCGCCAGCGCTCGACCTTGACCCTCGAGATCTGGAACGGCGTGCCCTGGTTCGGCCCGCTCTGGGCACCCCGTCGGCGCGTGGTGTGGATGCACCACGTCCACCGCGACATGTGGGCCGACGTGCTGCCCCGCCCGCTCGCTGCCGTCGGGCGCTTCGTCGAAACGCGCTTCGCACCGCTGTTCTATCGGGGCAGTGTGTTCGCCACGCTGTCCGAGTCGTCGGCTGACGAGATCGAACGCATCGGCATCAGCCGATCACAACTGACCGTGATCCCACCCGGGGTGCACGAGCGATTCACGCCCGATTCGTCGAAGCGCAACCCGAGGGCCGAAGTCGTGGTGGTCGGCAGGCTCGCACCGGTGAAGCGACAGTGCCGCGCCCTCGAAGCGCTCGCCGAGGCGCGGCATGCGGTGCCCGACCTGCACGTCCGCCTGATTGGCGACGGGCCTGACCGAGACGTGGTCGAGCGGTGGATCGCCGACCACGATGCTGCCGGTTGGGTCACCCTCGCTGGGCGCGTCAGCGATGCCGACCTGCTGCAGGCCTATCGGTCGGCGTGGCTCGTGGTCAGTGCATCCCACGCCGAAGGTTGGGGCATGTCGTTGACCGAGGGCGGAGCCTGCGGGACCCCGTGTGTCGCGACCGACATCGCCGGCCACCGCGGCGCTGCAATCGATGGCGTCACCGGCATGCTCGTGGCCGACATCAGCGGCCTGGGTGCCGTGGTGGCCGACCTGCTCACCGACCCTGCGCGGCGCGCAGCAATGGGCACCGCTGCGATCGAACACGCGGCCGGGCTGTCGTGGACCGCAGTCGCGACCCGTCAGCTCGACGTGCTCTGCGCAGCGGCTGCGGCGCGGTAGGCGCGACGGCGACGACGCATGCTGAACAGGTCGGCCAGCCCCCAGTAGGTGACGAGCTTGAACGCCTCGACCACGATGCCGCGATCCATTTCGAGGTGCCGGCGACCCGATCGCGGAACTGAATCGGGATCTCGACGACACTCAGCCCCATGCCGACGGTCCGGTAGGTCATCTCGACCTGGAACCCATAGCCGCCCGCCTGGATCCCGTCGAGGCCGATCGCGCGCAGCGCGTCGGTGCGGTAGACGCGGTACCCGGCGGTGGCGTCGTTGATCGCCAGGCCGAGCATGATCGCGGCGTATCGGTTGCCCCAGCGCGACAGCCACGTGCGTCGCCGCGGCCAGCCGATGACGGAGCCACCCGGGATGTACCGCGATCCGATGACCAGGTCGATCCCGCGCTCGGCGACAGCGAGCATCGTCGGGAGTACGGCCGGGTCGTGGGAATGTCGGCATCGATCTCGACGACGGCGTCGTAGCCCTCGTCGAGGGCCAGGCGGAAGGCATGCAGATAGGCATCGCCGAGCCCGCGCTTGTCGCCCGTTCGATCAATTCGAGACGTTGACCGTCGGCGATCGTCGCTTGACGATCGCTCGCGTGTCGTCGGTCGACCCGTCGTCGATCACGATCACATCCGTGTCGGGCACGTGCAGCTGGATGCTGTCGAGCACGGTCGGTGATGTTGGCCTCCTCGTTGTGGGTCGGCACGATGATCAGGGCACGCATCAGGCCCGAACACTATCCGTCTCACTCGCCGGCCCCTGCGACGCCACGTGGTGCGCACCACGGCGCGTCTCATGGACGACGAAGGCCACGATCGCGGCAACAGCGCACCAGGTGACGGGGCTCGTCCAGCTGAATCGGACCCGGCCAATCGGGACCGTCGGCATAGTCGTAGCGCAGTTCGAAGGCGATGATCAAGCCACTGACGAGGCCCCAGCCGGCACAGAACACCGCAGCACTCGCGCCGCGGCGCGCCACCCGGAGCGCCCGCTCTGCGCCGGACCGTTCGGCACGCACCACGAGCGCCGAGACGGCTGCCGCCGACACCGCAGCGCTGAGTCCGCCGACCAGGAACAACGCGGCGACCAGGCCAACCGACGTGGTGATGCCACCGACGTGGAATGGGGAACCGATCGGTGCCGGGTCGAGAGCAGTTGCCGACGCAGCGCGTCGCCGAAGTCGTCCCACCGCGACCAGCGCGAGGATCAGCAACGCGAAGAGTGCCGAGATCGCGAGCCCGACGTTGACCGAGCGTTGCGGCGTCCACCTGAGTTCGACGGCACGACCAGCCGACCCCGCCGGCACGATCCATCCGTTGGCGTAGCCGTTGATCAACGAGGGTGGTCCGAGGTCGACGCCGTCGATGGATGCGGTCCAGCCCGGATTGAGGCTTTGGGGCAAGATGAGCCACGCGGGCGCCGCGGTCGCGGGCAGCGTGGCGTCGACCGTAGACGATCCGGACCGCACGATCTTCGGTGTCGTCCTCACCGTGGCGGAAGTGGGCGTCGTCGACGCAGCATCGAGCACCAGTCGGTCGAGGTCGATTCCGGTCAGCCGCCCCGGCTCGACGTCGAGCCGATGGGTCCCTGGTCCAACCTCGACCGGACCCCCGCACGTCTCGATGTCGAGGACACCCGACGACGAGCCGAACACGCGCAGACCGAACGGTTCGCCATCGAGTCGGGCCAGATCGGTGCGACAACCCGAGTCGAACGCGCGGTCGGCAGCCGCCGAATCGGTGTCGGTATTGGGGCCCGTGCTGGTGCCGATCGTGAACTCGGAGATCGCGATCGGCAGCGAGCGCGGTGCGCCGGAGAAGTACTCGGGGACCGTCCTGTCAGAGGTGCCATCGATCGTGACCATGATCCGCTCGGATTCGAACGGGGGGATCGCGATGGTCGCCGTCGTGTGTCCGTCGACCGGTGTTGCCGGCGGCACGGCGACCGCGATGGGTCCGGCCCCGGTGTCGACCGTCAGGGAGGTGGGAACGTTGTGCGCGGCGTCATCGCGCCACGTCAACGTGATCGCGGTCAGCCGCGACCGGCTGATTCGTCGACACGGCGAGCACCGCGCCGATCGATGCGTCGAAGGGTGTCTGCCACGCCGTGGCAGGGTCGCCGTCGACGGCCGCCGCGCCCCGGCTCGCCACGCTGCCGGGCAACCGAGCCGATGCAACTGCGGAGACATCGCCGGGCTCGATCAGGTCGTTGAGCACCTCGTCGCTCGCAGTTGCCGACACACGGGCGTCCCCGCTGACCTCGAACGATCGGCCGACGGGCACGTCGAACTGGCGGTTCAGCTGCGGTTCGGGCGCCTGCCGATTGGGGGTGGCGGAGTCGATGCGCTGGCGAGTGAACACGTAGGTGAGACGGTCGTCGTCGGCGATGCCAAGCGTTGCGGCGATCGGCAACCTGACGACGCGATCATCGACGACGACCGACTCGTCGACGCGGACGAGACCCACCTCGGCGAAGCCGACGCCCGGCTGGCCAGCGAACGACGCAATGGCGCCGACGTTGTCGGCCACGACCTCGACGTCGAGCGAGGTGACGGAGCCGTCGACGCCCACCTCGGCGAGGTCGATCGACTGACCCGGCACGACGCGCGACGACGCATCGAGGTCGACCTCGAAAGATGCACCCCCGACGGTGATGCGGACCCGGGTGATGAACCGGTTGTTCGCTCCGACCTGCGGCTGGAGCAGGACGAGACCGCTGATCGACTCGGGGGTGCGCAGGTCGACCGAGAGGCTGAGCCCGGCCGTGCCCTCGGCGATTCCTGCCCGCCACGCTGTGGTCGGATCGCCGTCGACGGCGAAGTTCGGGGCGTCTTCGGCGGTGTACAGGATGTCACTGCCGTACGAACTGGCCCGCACGTCACCGACATCGCCGAGGTGCACGGCCACGGTCTGGTCATCCAGGTCGCTCCCCTCGAAGATGTCGAGGTCGTTGTCGTTTGGGTCGGCGTCGGTCTGCAACGCACCGGTCGATTCGAGCGCGCCGAGGTTGAAACCGATCGTCGACCACCGGCGACCCTGCTTGCGATTCGTGTCGGTGATCACCCACCACGGATCGGTGTCGCCGCCGCCGGCCGCGCCGCCAGGTCCGTCGTCGATCGTGGCGGCATACAAGACCGGACGGTCGGGGTCGAGGAGTCCGGCGGCAGCGATGTCGACGATGCCGTCCCCGTTGCCGGCCACGATCATCGGTGACGTTGCATCGACCAGCCGCAGCTCGGCGCCGCCACCGGTGTCGAATGCTGCGAGGACCGGGAACTCGGTGGCCGACTCGCGTGCAAGTGCGAGTTCGTCGGTCATCGGAATCAGCGGCTGATCGGTCGTGAGTGGGCCGGCGAAATCGGGCGTGCCGAGCACCGCGCTCGACCTCACTCCACAACGGCCCGGGTCGAGCAAGTCGATAGCGCTCGTGTTCGAGGTCGTTCTGGACGACGATCGTGTCGACTTCGAACAGTCGAGCGATTGCTGGCAGCGTCTCGGGCTCGAACCAACCTTCGGAGAGCCGTCGCTCGAACGCGTTCAAGAGGTCGGCGGTTCCGGCTCCGCCCTGCGGAACCAACTCCCGATACAGCACCGATCGGTCGGTCAGCCCGGGCAGCACCGGGTCGACCGTGCCGCCCCAGCGCGGCACTCGCGAAGTCCGCCCCGGGAATGGCATAGATCCGCCCGACCGGGCTGTCGGGAGCATTGAGGTGATCGGCGAGCGCAGTTGTCGCCGCAGGCAACGTGTCGGGCCGCAGGAGCGAGTCAGATGTGGCGTGGCCGGTGAACCAGGGCGCAAGGTTGACCAACACGAGCAGCCCCGCCAGCGCCGGCAGGGCTCGGCCGACCCTGGCGACACGACGCGCCGCGCCGACCCACTGGCGCTGCTGTACCCAACCGGCCGCCGCAGCAGAGCCGGCGCCCAGGCCGCAGGCGAGTGCGAGCAGGACGAGGGGAGCGGCGCGGGGCGTCGAACGCAATGCCGAACCGGCGGTGGTCTCGCCCGCGACGTACTCGAAGAAGCGACCGTAGATCGACGAACTGCCGAGCGGGGCGGCGCCGACGCTGACGACGAGCCCGACGACGAACAGGGCGAGCATCGAGGCCCGCCCACGGAAGCGGACGAGCAGCCCGAGCACCGAGACACCGGCCAACAGGTAGCCGACGAAGGTGACTGCGGGCTGGTTGAGGTAGGCGGGCGCCGGGCCGACCCACGGGTCGAGGCGATCGCCGCCATAGAAGAACCAGTATCCGAGTCCCCGCAGAATCTCCGGCGGGGTGCTGGCCGAGGCCACGGTCCGGTAACTCTCGGTGTACCGCAGGATGGGGAGGCCATACGTACCTTGCACCCGCAGCCCCGCCATCCACCACGCCGACACACCGGCGGTGAGGACACCGATCCGGGCGGCTGCAGCCGCCGCAGATCGGATGCTGACCCGTCGGGCCGCGGCGTCGCCGATCAGCCAGAGCACCGGGCCGAGCCCGGCGAACACCAGTGCCGTCGCGTTGACGCTGCCGACAAGGGCCACGACGAGGGCGAACTGAGCGGCGCGCGCCCACGACCGATCGCGCGCGGCGCGGGCCGCAAGGAGGATCATCCAGGGCAGTGCGGCCCAGGGAAACAGGATGGCCGACAGCCGGGCGAGGTAGCTGAGCAGGTACGGGCTGAACCCGTACGACAGCGCCGCCACGAGTGCTGCCGGAGCGTCCCACCCCAGCCACCGCAACAGTCGATAGGTGCCGTATGACGCGGCGAACACGAGCAGTGCCCAGAGCAACCGCTGGGCCATCCAATCGGGCACACCAACAGCGTCGAGGAACCAGTAGTACGGGCCCAGCGGGAACAGGTAGCCGATGTTCTGGTGGGGCACGGTGCCGGCGCCGACCGATGGATCCCACATCGATGGCGCCCGGGCCAACAGGCGTCCGGGGTCGAGGGTGAGGTAGCTCTTCGTGTCGGCGCTGACCTGGCCGGGTGCGGTCGCCATCATCGGCAGCAACGTCAACGCAGCCAACAATGCCGGCACTCCGACGTCGGGATTCGTCGTCAGGCGCCGCCACATCGTCGCTCAACGTACAGGCGCTAGCCTCGCGGCACCATGACCCCACACGCACCCTCGGCGAGCGATCGCCCCGATGCCGGATCGAGCGACATCGAGCGGTGCCTGAGTGTGGTCGTGCCGTGCTACAACGAGCGGGCCACGGTCCTGGAACTCATCGAGCGTGTCCTCGTCTCGCCGTTCGTCGAAGAAGTGGTGCTGGTCGATGACGGCTCGACCGACGGCACCCGCGACCTGCTGCGGACAATCGACAACGATCGAGTCCGGGTGATCCTGCACGACGTGAACCAGGGCAAGGGTGCCGCACTGCGCACGGGGTTCGCAGCTGCGGCGGCCGACTATGTGATCGTGCAGGACGCCGACCTCGAATACGATCCCGCCGAGTACGCCAAGTTGCTCGAGCCGCTGATCGCCGGCCGCGCCAGCGCCGTCTACGGCTCACGGTTCGTGTCGAGCGAGCCGCACCGGGTGCTCTACTTCTGGCACAGCATCGGCAACCGTCTGCTCACGTTGATGTCGAACATGTTCACCGATCTCAACCTCACCGACATGGAGACCTGTTACAAGGCGTTTCGGCGCGACGTCATCCAGTCGATCGACATCGAAGAAGACCGGTTCGGTTTCGAGCCCGAAGTCACCGCCAAGCTCGCCCAACTCGGCGTTCCGATCTACGAGGTCGGCATCTCGTACGACGGTCGAACCTACGACGACGGCAAGAAGATCGGCTGGCGCGATGGCGTGCGGGCCGTGTGGTGCATCGTCAAGTATTCGCCCGTCGGTCGTCGGTTCCGCCCGGGCTGACGTGCCCCACCCGTCGTCATGACGAAACAGCAGTACCGACGCTGGTTCGCCGGCATCGTGGCGGCCGCAGCAGTGTGGCGGGTGCTGTATGTCCTCGTGTTCAAGGTCGACGACGGGGTGGTGGGTGACCAGATCTACTATTCGGCGCAGGCGGTCACGATCGCCAACGGGCAGGGCTTTGCCGATCCGTTCATGCCCGGCGCCTACGCCGCCGACCACGCTCCGCTCACTTCGCTCGCCGTCGCCCCGGTGTCGTGGGACAATGCCGAGCCGTTCGTCGCCCAACGCCTCCTCATGGCGATGTACGGCGTCGTGGTGGTTGCTGGCATCGGCGCGGTCGTGCGTTGGCTGAGCGACCGGGTCACGAGTCTGGTCGCCACCGGTTTCGCCGCGGTGTACGCGAATCTCTGGATGAACGACGGCCTGATCATGGCCGAGACACCGGCAGCACTCGGTGTGGTGGCCGTCCTGTTCGCGGCCTACCGGTTCGACCTCAGCCGAACCCAGCGCGATGCTGCGCTCCTCGGGCTTGCGGTCGGTCTCGCAGGTCTCGCCCGGGCAGAACTGCTCCTCCTCGGGGTGCTGGTGGTGGCACCGATTGCGCTGCGCCCCGGCCCGTCTGCCTCGCCCGATGTCACGTGGCGCCGCCGCACCGGTCACCTCGGCGTGGCCGCGCTTGCCGCGATCGTCATGGTCAGCCCGTGGATCATCCGCAATCAGATTCGATTCGACGAAACCGTCACGATGTCGACCCAAGACGGTCTCACGCTCGTCGGCACCAACTGCCCGGCGGCCTTCGAGGGTCCCGGCCGGGGTTTCTGGCATCTCTCGTGCGCCTACGACGTGCCGGTGCCCGTCGACGCCGACCAATCGGTCCGGTCCGTGATCTACCGCGACGCGGCCTTCGAGTACCTCGGCAACCACGTCGATCTCCTGCCGTCGGTCATCGTCGCCCGGCTCGGACGCGGGTTCAGCGTCTGGCAGGTCGACTCGATGAACGTGCTCAATCAGGGCGAAGGGCGCGAACGCCTGGCGAGCCATCTCGGCGTGCTGCAGTTCTGGATCCTCGCCGCGCTGGCGATCTACGGACTGATTCGATGGCCGATCCGACAGACCCGATGGCCCATCATCGGGCTCGTCATCATGTCGGTGCTCACCATTGCAGCC
The DNA here is from genome assembly GCA_963820085.1 of Ilumatobacteraceae bacterium. Classification (GTDB taxonomy): domain Bacteria; phylum Actinomycetota; class Acidimicrobiia; order Acidimicrobiales; family Ilumatobacteraceae; genus Ilumatobacter_A. The sequence goes on from CAWFYU010000006.1 coordinate 1,141,580, forward strand.
CTCTACGGCATTCCCCGCTTCCGCATCGCGGCCGAGGTGGGGATCGTGGTCGCCGCGGCGATCGGAGCCGTCGATCTGACTCGCAGATCCAGGCGATCCGCACAGCCAGGCGTCGTCAGTTGACCGGGACCGTGTAGGCGTCGAGTTGCTCGTCGAGCCAGGCCCACACGAGGTCGGTGCCCGCATCGGTCAGATGCACCCCGTCAAAGCGCACTGCTTCCCCGTCGACTTCGGCGAGCGGCGTTCCTCCGGGGCACAGCAACTCGTCGAGCGGCAACGTCGACACATTGGGCAACGTGGCCGCCACGTCGGCGAGGATCGCGTTGAACGCCGCCACCCGTTGCGGATCGTTGCGGGCTTGGGCGTTGACCAGCGAGTTGCTGTTCTGAGCCATGCACGGCAACGTGAGAAACACGACCTCGCCGCCACCAGCCGTTGCCATGTCGACGGCGCGCCGAACTGCTCGCTCGACGTGGGCGGTCCACTCCGCATCGGGGAACGACAAGCGTCGGCCGTCGTGGAAGTGATCGAGAATCTCCCAGGCGCCGATCATCACTACCGACACCGTGGGCCGAAAGAGTGCTGACAGCTCCGACCAGTCGTCGGCCCATTCCGCACAGTCGGGGGAGCCTCGCCGGTCGGTGGGTTCGGTGTCACCGGCATCGACGGTCTCGCCATCGGTGATCGAACAACCCAGCCGCGCGTGCCCGGTGGCCGTCCAAGCGGCCGGGACATCGTCAGGCCGGCCGATCGCGAGGACGAGTGCGGTCGAGTCACCGAGCAGCAATAACCGGTTTTCGGTCGGCGTGGGTGCAGCGGCTGCTTGACTCGCACCGCCCATGCCAGCAGGGTCCGGGCCGATCGAGGCGGATCGGCGCTCGTCGGACGTCACGGTGGAGTTGGCGGTGGAGTTGGCGGTGGAGTTGGCGGTCGAGTTTGCGGTCGACGTCGACGGTGCCCGCGGGGCCGCGGCGGCGACGGGCGGAATGAAGGACGGTCGGAGGACCTCGATGTCGGGCAGGGCCGACGCCGACGATGTGGCCGCGGTGAGGGTCGTCGTGGCGCCGACGACGGTCAAGGCTGCGGCCACGGTCCAGCCGGTGACGACTCGCACCGGCGGGCGGGTCGAGGATCGGACGGGCGACTCGACGAATCGATAGGTCAGTTCGGTCAGGGCGAACGACACCACGATCTGGAGTGCGATGAGCGCTGGACGGGCGAGGTCGATGCCCATCGGTGGACCGACGAAGACGATGACCGGCCAGTGCCAGAGATAGAGGCTGTACGAGCGTCGACCGACGGCCACGAGCGGGGGAGCGCCGAGCCAACCGAGTGGACCATGACGGCCGGGCACGCTCGTTGCGACGACGAGCACTGCTGCTCCGAACGACAGCCCGAGCAGCCCGCCGTGGTAGAGCCACGCGGACTCGTCGTCGACCAGCGCCACGGCGACGAGGAAGCCGATGACAACGGCGTTGAGCGGCACCCGCCATGCCCGCAGACGCTCGGCCGACAGGTGCGTCGGTGCCGCGACGGTCCACCACGCCAGGGCCGCGCCGACCAGCAGTTGCTGGGCGCGGGTGTCGGTGCCGTAGTAGACCCGGCTGAGGTCCGCGGGGTCGTACAGCACCGACATCCACAGCGCAGACAGAGCGGCTGCCAGGACGAGGAGGCCGGCGGTGACGCCGAAGCGTCGGTGCCGCGCCGCCCACGGGACGGCTGCAGCCATCACCACCGGCCAGAAGAGGTACCACTGTTCCTCGACGGCGAGTGACCAGATGTGGCGGAGCGGGCTCGGGCCGAGCAACGACTCGAAGTAGCTCGTGTCGTTCATCACGAACCGCCAGTTCGCGACGTATCCGAGAGCTGCAATCGAGTCGCCCCGCATCGCCTGCCACTGTGCTGGCATTCCCCACCGAGCGCGTCGCGGCGACGCTCGCGGCGACGACCACCACGAGGGGAGGAACGAGCCGACGGAACCGGCGGATCCAGAAGTTGCCGAGCGAGAGGCGCCCGGTCTGACCATGCTCGCCCAGCAGCAACCGCGTGATCAGATACCCCGAGATCACGAAGAACAGGTCGACACCGAGAAAGCCGCCGCGCATCCAGCCCACGTCGAGGTGGTAGCCGAGCACGGCCAGCACGGCGATCGCGCGGAGTCCGTCGAGCCCAGCGGCGTACGGAAGTCGAAGGGTGGGCTCGGGTGACAAGATCCGGGATTGTATCCCGGCCTCTGGCTACCCTCGATGCACGATGGCCTGGCTGGAGACGATGCGGCGAGGCGCTGGGCCGCAGGACCCCGACGTCATGGACCCCGACGTCATGGACCCCGACGTCATGGCGACCGACGTCGATCGAACGAGATGGAATCGCAGCGCCGCTACTGGAGGGTTGGCTGGGCTCCTGCTCCAGGTCTGGATGCTCACCGCCGGAACCGGTGACTTCTTGCGTTGGGGCCGCCAGAGCGACTTCTACGACGTGCAGGCACGGGCCCTTCTCGACGGCACCTTGGCGATGGACCAGCGCGTGTTGGGGATCGAGTCGTTCGCTCGCGGCGACCAGCACTTCATGTACTTCGGCCCCGTCCCGGCGCTGTTGCGCCTGCCGGTCGTGGCGTTCACGCGTGGCCTCGATGGTCGGCTTGCCGCGCTGTCGATGCTCGCCGCGTTGGGCGTCATGCTGGTGGCGGTCATGCGACTCGGCTGGCGGCTGCGTCAGCGCATTGCAGTCGCCCGCGACCCCAGCCTCGACACCAGCAGCGACACCGGCGTGTCGCGGTTCGAGTCGCTGGCGGTCGGGTTGACGATGTTCGCCATCGTCGGCGGAAGCAGCTTGCTGTATGCGTCGTCGCGCACCTGGGTGTACCACGAGGCGATCCTGTGGGGCGTGGCGCTGACCCTCGCCAGCCTCGCGGCACTGTTGGCCTGGTGCGAGATCGACGACCTCAACAGCTGGCCCGCACACCAACTGATGATCGGTGCTTCGACGCTGGCCATGCTCGCGCTGCTGACGCGCCCGTCGGTCGCCGGCGGTGCGCTCGCCGCATTAGCGCTCGCTGCGGTCACCGCCGTCGTCACGGCACCCATCCGACCGACGCTCCGCACACTCGCCTTGCTGGCGAGCGCGATCGTGATGCCGGTCGGGGTCTACAGCGTCGTCAACTGGCTGAAGTTCCGACGACTGCTGGGAGTTCCCTTCGATCAACAGGGGTACACGCTGCTGAGCGAGCAGCGACGCGAGATGCTGGCGGCCAACGGCGGCAGCTTGTTCAACGTGAAGTTCGTGCCGACGAATTTGATGTCGTATCTGCGACCAGACCTCGTCGGTGTCGACGGGACGTTTCCCTTCGTTCAACCCCGTCGGCCGGCGACCACGATCGGATCTCCGGTCTACGACTTGATCGACCTGTCGTCCGGTGTGCCCACGACGATGCCCCTGCTGTGCGTGCTCGCGCTGGTGGGCGGGTGGGCTGTGGTCCGTCGGCGCGACCGCCCGTTGGCCGCGATCATCGTCGGCTGCTCGCTCGGCACGGTCGCCGTGCTCGCCATCGGCTACCTCGCCAATCGCTATCAGAGCGACTTCCTGCCGCTCCTCGTCGTCGCGGCACTCGCTGGCCTGCCCGTCATCACCCGCTGGGTCGGACGCGACGGGTCACCCCGACGCGCCGCCGCGCTGAGCGGTTGTGTCATCCTCGTCACCGTCGGCACGCTCACGAACTTGGCCCTCGGCTACAGCTACCAACGCGCCTACGGGCCCTCGACCCATCCCGATGTCATCGCCGGCTACATCGACGCGCAGCGCCGCGTCGACGAGTGGCTCGGCGACGGTCGCCTCGCCCAAATCAACCGCGTCGACGATCTCCCGGCCAGCAGCAAGCTCGGCGACGTGGCGGTGGTCGGCGACTGCGCCGCGCTCTACATCAGCGATGGAGGCGCTCCGGCGGAGGGCCGATTGACGCACTGGCGACTTGCCGAACTGTCAACCGCGCATGGCGCAGTCCACGGCTCGGTGGTGATCGATGCCGACGCTGCAGCGGCCATTCCGCTGGTCCATGTGACAACTGGCGAGCAAGCGGACGCCGGACTGACGGTGATCGTCGAGGTCGGTGAACGCAACGGGTTGATGACCGTGGTGGCTGCGACACCCGACGACCGGCAGCGCGGCCCCGACCTTGCGGTGCGGTCGGGAGAACGTCTCGCCTGGCAGCTGTTCGCCGACCCGATCCTCGGGCGACTCGAGTTGTACCTCGACGGTCGATTCGCGCTGTTCACCGAACTCCCGGTCGGCGCCGACCTCGACCTCACGGTTGGGCGCAACATCGACGGGCTGCCCGATGTCATCGATGACGCAACCAATCGCGTGGCGAGCGACACCGCCGACCGCCCGGCCGCCATGCCGGTGTGTAGGTCCCTCATCGACGACACGGTGGGTCGGTAGGCTCGCCGGTCATGAAGATCGGCGTGCTGGTGGTCGCCTACAACGCCGAGGACCACCTGGCGGCAACCCTCGACCGGATCCCGGCCGACTTCATCGACCAGATCACCGCGGTCCACGTGTGCGACGACGCCAGCCAAGACAAGACCTACGAGGTCGGCGTCGGCTACGGCCAGAGTGGGAGTGTCAACGCCGCCCGGCTTCCCCTCGCCATCACCCGCCGGCCGGTCAACCTCGGCTACGGCGGCAACCAGAAGGCCGGGTACCGATGGGCGATCGAATCGGGGCTCGACATCGTCGTGATGTTGCACGGTGACGGGCAGTACGCACCGGAGTTCCTGCCCGAGATCGTCAAGCCGTTGCTCGATGGCCACGCCGACGCCGTGTTCGGGTCGCGCATCATGGAGCCGGGGCAGGCGCTCGCCGGTGGCATGCCCCGCTACAAGTACTACGGCAACCGCATCTTGAGCACGTACCAGAATGCCTTGGCCGGCACGAGCTTCACCGAATGGCACAGCGGTTACCGGGCCTATTCGGTGGCGGCGCTCGGCGCCATCCCGTTCGAGCGGAACTCCGATGGTTTCGACTTCGACACCGAGATCATCGTGCAGTTGGTCGAATCGGGGGCGCGCGTCACCGAGTTGCCGATTCCCACCTACTACGGCGACGAGATCTGCCACGTCAACGGCATCAAGTACGCCTGGGACGTGACCAAACTGGTCAGCCGATATCGGTTGCACAAGATGGGGTTCGGATCGGGTGAGCTCACCTTTGCGTCGCAGCCGTACGAGATCAAGGCCAGCGTCGACTCGTCGCATGGCCGCCTGCTCGGCTGGATGTCCCATCGGCCCCGGTCACGGGTCCTCGATCTCGGTTGTTCCGACGGGTCGTTAGGGCATCGGCTCCGGGCGCTCGGCCATCACGTGACCGGCGTCGATGTCGAACGCATCGACGGCGTCGACGACCGCCTCGATGTCTTCGTTCAGCACGACCTCGACAACGGTCTCCCTGACGGACTCGAGTCGTCGTACGACGTCGTGCTCTGCGCCGACGTGATCGAACATGTCCGCGACCCCGCGGCCCTGCTCGCGGCCGCTCGGGCGCGGATCGGACCCGAGGGGTCGTTGCTCGCCTCGGTGCCCAACTTCGGGCACTGGTACCCGCGGACGCGGGTCGGTCTCGGGCTCTTCGACTACGACCGCCGGGGGATTCTCGACGCGACGCACGTTCGGTTCTTCACGCGCCGCAGCTTCGAGCGACTGATCGATCGTGCCGGCTTCGCCATCGCCCGCCGAGATGCCACTGGGCTTCCGCTCGAAGTAGCGGACCGCGGCAGCGAGCAGCCGCAGCCGGTTGTGTCGGCCAAGTTGGGCTTCGTCAGGTCCGTCGATCGAGGCCTCGTTCGGCTCCGCCCGCAGCTGTTCGGCTATCAGTTCCTGTACGAGTTGGTGCCGACCGGGCCCGACATCGCCGCTCCTCGGCGCGACAGCCGACCGTTCGGTCTCCCGAGCCGACCACGCGCGTTCCCTGACCGTCGGAGTTCGACTCGGGTCATTTCATCATGCAACGGAAGGGCGTTGGTGGCTGTCGGTGAGTGTTTCGATGGCACTGTTGACGTAGCGGGTGTTCCAGAGCACGATCGCGTGGGTCAGTCTGCTGACGACTGGTCCCGTGCCGACGACGAGGAAACGTCGGCCTCCGCGGCGAGATAGTGCACCAGCGACGGTACGGCGTCGGTGAGAACGCGTTTGCTGCGTTCGCAGTTCAGGTCCTCACGTTCGATCACGACTGTGTATCGCCATCCCTCGGTTGCGAGCCATGCTGCGCAGAGCGACTGGCGTCCGTCAGCGACGTCACTCACTTCGTACGTGAGCCCGACGGCGGCCGTCGTCGCCGAAACTGTGACGTATATCCAGCCGCTCCCGGTGCTGTAGGCGCATTCGAATCGCGGTCGCTCTTCGGCGAACACCCTGCCGAATTCGGAACTTGATCTGAGGTCCGGGAACTCGTGGTCCCTGAGCCCTTCGAGCCAGAACGGTTGGCCGGGATCGAGGAACTTCGGGCACTGCGAACCGGCCGCAACGATCGACTCCGCAACGGACGCAGCGATGTCAGTCGGGAGTGGAGCGTTGATATCGATAGGTTGTGGCGCTTACTTTCGAGGGCGGCCGGTCTTCGTTGGACGAGTCCGGCGGTCCGCTGCGACACCCCACCCCGCCGAGCACGGCGGCGCAGATCGCCCCAACAAGCCGTCTACTGGCCGACACGCACGGCGAGGTTCAGGTCGGCACTCACGTCAATCTCTATCGACACTGCAGATTCGGATCGGCTCGGAAGCGGAATCGTCGTCGCGCTTCGGGCGGTTTCGCGAGTGCCGTCTGCAGTGCTGACATAGATCTCGACGGGCCCCCTGGTGCTGTCGAAATTCAGCGGATGGGTATAGCTGTCGCCGCCTTGAGCGCTCGTGGCGAGGCAGAGGCCATCGTCGCCCTGCATCAGGCAGACGAGAGCGTCCACCTTGAGGCCGTGCGGATCGAGTTTGATCTCGGCGGGCACATCGCCGGCACCGATCGTCTCCGGTTTGAGGTCAGGCTCGATCGGTGTTGTTTCTGCACCGAACTCGTACTTCTCGGCGACGGACAGAGGAATCGACAGCAAGAGGTCTCGCGGGCTCCCCCTGAAGCCGTCGACCTTGGCGCTGCCATGAAGATCAAGTACTCGTTTCGACATCGCCTCGCCACAGTCCTCGACATATCGCACATTGCCCGACCCGTCGACTGCGAACCCGTAGTAGACGTAGTCGGCCCGGTAACCCTCACTCCATCCGGTGGCCAACAGAATCCGGTCGTCCTTGCCAAGCGTCAGTTCGGCAAGCCGAGCGGCCACCACATCGGTTGCAAAGACCTCACCGCGCAACGGTGCCGTGCTTCGGAGTGAGTCGAGCGCAGCGAACTCGCACCCTGCGCCGAATCGAAGGAAGCCACGGGGGCGAGATCCTTGAGGTAGACGAAGTACGGCTCGTTCGCGAATGGTTCGCCGAGTTGCGGAGCGACGTCGAGCTCTACCCAGCGGTCGACATCGCCGAGAAAGGTGGAGAGGGCGATGTCGTGACTCGAGTCTCTCGGGAAGTCCGCACGGTCCTTCAGGGCAGAGTCACTGCAACCGTCGGCGTCGGACACAGACCGACCTACGTCGGGTATCGACGACAGTGCAGATATGTCCGAAACCTCGCTGGCGGCCTGCGAGCCGCATGATGATATCACCACTGCGCCGGCGACGATGTTGACCAGCAGGCGCCGACTTCTTGTCGCTTCGATGACGTCAGTGGGAGCGCCCATCAATTAATCCTCAGTGTGATGTCGTCGAAGTACGTGTACCCGTAGGAGCCCCCATCCGTTAGGTTGCCGACCAGTCGTACCAGCGCCAAGCCGGATCTACTATCTGCTTGAAAGGTCGGCGTCTCTATGTACTTCCAATCAGCTGCCTCGGCGGCTGTTGCGTTCCCCGTTCCCCGGTATTGGAGCGGTCCGGCGGAGAGGAGCTGATTTTCGTTCCGGCCGCTCGGCCAACGACCTGGTTCGTTTTCGCAGGCTGACTGCCCCGGCAGAGGTGGGGAGAAGACAGCCTCATAGGTGTACTCAGACCAGTAGAGTTGGATGCCTGCGCCCCGCCCTGTGCGCTGTTGGCTCTCTTGAACCATCCGTAAGCTTTAACACTCTGAGGCGCATCGCCCGAAACGATTACGGCCGAGTCGTAGATCGAGTAGAGCTGAGTTCGACGTACCCGTAGCCAGTCGCCACCTGTTCGACCACCCGACGTAAAGTGGGTCGCTTGCATACCATTGATTGGCGCCCAAGCGTAAAGACCCTTCTCGAATCCCCATTCGACATTGCGTTGCGAATGCCGGCTGACTGGTGAATATTGAACGCTGAAAGATCGTCTGACCTTATCCGTGCCAGACGAGTCTTGGTCCCAGTCATGCAAGTTGCCATTATTGGCGGGTCGGCCGACTCCAAAGCCATGCTCTCGCCAGAGTGCGCCAGTCGGAGGGTGTGGCCAGTTTCGTGCTGGAGAATGGCTCGGAAATAGTCTGCTGACTCGGCATTTGACCAGTTGACTTTGAGGCTGACGTTCAGCCGAATCCGTTTGGCCGTTGAGCACAAAGCAAGTCCTTGGGTGGTTCCCATGGTCGATGACCACTCAATCTCTACGCCTCCACTTTGTTCGGTGACACCGACGGGTCGGCCATCGCGATGGTGTAGCGCTTCGTTCCAACCCTGGATAGCGGCCCTAGCGTTGAAAGGGGTCCCAGTTCCATAGCGCAAATCGCTTAATCCGCTCGGGCCAGTCGTCCACCCCGCACCCACGAAAGAGTACCGATATCTTGGGCTGGAATCCCAAGAGAAACACTCCGAGGTTAGGGCCGGAACCTCGGTCGCCGCCTCCGACTTTGATCCTCCAATCGTAGGAAGTGCCATCACGCTGACCGCACACGCCAGCACAAGGTACGTGACCTGTTTCACACGACCGACGGTAAACCTGTTCGAAGTTTCCTGTCAAGGCCACCAACCGACTTCTACGGGTCGGTGCACGCTCCTGACCGTCGGAGTTCGACTAGGGTCAATTCCATCATACAACGGACGCAGGTCTCGTCATTTCCGACGAGGAGGGAACGCCGAGCGAGGAGCGCCACGCACATGGATCATGCCATCGACCACACGGAACGGTTCCGATCCCTGAGTGCAAGCGCGTCGTTCAACCGATGGGCGGATTTCGAGGTGCTGCGGGTGGTCGACAACGAGTGCGACCTGCGGATGCTTTGGCGCGACGACGACATGGGCCAGTACGCGAACTTCCTCCATGCCGGCTTGATTGCGGCGCTGCTGGACACTGCGTGCGGGTTCGCCGCCGCCTCGACCGCCGGAGGCGTGTTGGCGTCCCAGTTCTCCGTGAATTGCCTCGCACCGGCAGTGGGCGATGAGTTCATCGCCTGCGGCCGGGTGGTGAAGATGGGACGTAAGCAGATCTTCACCACGGGCGAACTCCACGCCCACCGCGGCAACACTTCGAAGCTCGTCGCAACGGCGAGCACCATGCTTGTACCGACCGACTGAAGGAGCAACGACCATGAAGATCGGAACGTCACTCCGGTTCTTGTTCCCTGCCGGACCACAGACACTTGGCATGAATCAGGCGAAGAGAAATGGTGCTCCTGGCGCCGTTCTATCATCCGCTCCTGCTCGCCGAGCAGATCGCGACACTGAGCGAGTTGCCGACACTCCTGTCGTCGTGACCTTCGCGAGCGGAGGTTCGCGGAACGCCTTCGATGGATTCGGCTATCGGATGGGGACCCGCGGCACCCGGTCCGAGGAGATGATCCCGATCGTGCGCAAGCTGCTGGCCGGCGAGGTCGTGACCGGGACCGGCACGTCGTTCGACGTCAAGTCGGCGATGATCTCCCCGCTCCCTGCGCATCCGACCGAGATCTGGATCGCCGGCATCCGCAGCTTCGAACTGCTCGGTGAAGTCGCCGCGCGAGTCGCCTGACACCCGTCGAATCGAGTCTGCTGGACAAGCCCGGCACCCGTCGTCTACGGTGCATTCCATCATGGAATTGTTTGCCTCGATCGGTGCGGCCACGTCGGGATGAAGGCGTTCCTGATCGATCGGTACAAGCCGCAGGACGGTGGTCACCTCGCGGAGATACCTCGCCCGGTACCGGCGGCAGGCCAAGTGCTCGTTCGCGTCGAGGCGGCGGGCGTGAACGTGTTGGACTCCAAGATCCGCTCCGGCGAGTTCAAGCTGATCCTTCCGTTCGACCTTCCGCTGGTGCTCGGCAACGACCTGGCCGGTGTCGTGGCCGAGGTGGGCCCGGATGCCGATCGATTTGCGATCGGCGACGAGGTGTTCGCACGGCCCCGGCACGACTCGATCGGTACCTTCGCCGAGTTCATCGCCGTCGACGAGGTGGATCTGGCGCTCAAGCCGCCCTCGACCTCGATGGCAGACGCGGCGTCGATTCCCCTCGTCGGACTGACCGCCTGGCAGGCACTCGTCGAGCGGGCCAACGTCCAGCCCGGCATCCGCGTCTTCGTCCAGGCTGGCTCGGGAGGCGTCGGAACGTTTGCGATCCAACTCGCGAAACACCTGGGAGCAACAGTCGCAACCACGACGAGTGCGCGCAACGCGGAGTTGGTTTCGAGTCTCGGTGCCGACGTCGTCGTCGACTACAGAACGCAGGACTTCGAGACGATCCTCGACGACTACGACGTCGTGCTTCACAGCCAGGACACCACGGCGCTCGAGAAGTCGTTGCGGGTGGTCAAGCCGGGAGGCAGGGTAATCTCCCTCTCCGGTCCGCCCGACCCGGCGTTCGCCGACAGGATCGGCGCACCTTGGTTCGTCAAGCTGGTCATTCGATTGACCAGCGCCAGGATCCGTCGGCGGGCCAGGAAGTTGGGCATCGACTACTCGTTCCTCTTCATGCGAGCCGACGGCGCGCAACTCGCCGAAATCGCCTCGTTGGTCGAGGCCGGCACGATTCGTCCAGTGGTGGAACAGGTGTTTCCGCTGGAGGCCACCAAAGACGCCATCGAACGCGTCGCCGGCGGGCGAACACAGGGAAAGATCGTCGTCACGATGGTCAGCGAGTGAATCTCGTCTTCTGCGGCACCACACACATCATCAATGGGGAGAAAAGCAATGACTGATCAGAAGAACTGGGCACAGGATTACGACCTGTTCGATCCCGAGTACGCATCGAATCCGTACCCGATCTGGGAGGAACTGCGAGCGGAGTGTCCGGTTGCCCACAGCGACCGCCACGGCGGGTCGTGGATGACGACGACCTACGACGATGTGACGACGGTCGCGCGTGACCCCGGACGATTCAGCTCGCGCGACGTGAGTGTGATCCCCGCGCCTGACGGCACCGAGGCCACCGTGCTCCCGGCTGGGCTCCCGCCGATCCAGGCCGACCCGCCGATCCACACGTGGACTCGGCGAGTCATTCTGCCGTGGTTCTCCCACGACAAGGTCGCCACGTACGAGCCGTACACGCGACAGCTGTGTCGTGAACTGCTCGACGGATTCGCCGATGCCGGAAGCGTCGACGCCGCCGATGCCTACGCCAAGCAGATTCCCGTCCGCGTCACGGCGAAGATCCTCGGCATCCCCGAGGACATGTCCGACACGTTCATCGACTGGGTTCGTGCCGTGCTGGAATTCGCCGACGACGGACCGCGCCGCAGCCAAGCGCAGGTGGAGAGCGTGACGTACTTCCTCACCCAGATGGAAGCTCGCCGCGGAGGGGACGGAACCGACCTCATCAGCGAGATGCTCCGCACCGAGCACGACGGAGAACCGATCCCCGACGATCTCATCGTCGGGACGATCGCACTGATCCTGATCGCCGGGCTCGACACAACCTGGTCCGCGCTGGGGTCGATGCTCTGGCACCTCGCCACCCATCCCGACGACACGGCTCGTCTCGTCCGCGATCCACACCTCTTGGACAATGCGATCGAAGAGATGTTGCGGGCGTACTCGCCCGTCACGATGGCGCGCATCGCGACCGGCGACACGGAACTCCACGGATGCCCTGTGAAAGAGGGGGATCGGGTGCTGCTCAACTTCCCTGCGGCGAACCGCGACCCGAGTGCCTTCCCAGATCCTGATCGGATCGTGATCGATCGGGAGCTCAACCGCCACGTCGCGTTCGGGGCCGGGATCCACCGCTGTGCCGGGTCCAACCTGGCCCGCATGGAACTTCGAGTCGCGATCGACGAGTGGCTGGCTCGGATCCCCTCGTTCCGCCTCGGCGATGCGGAAGTGACGTGGGCAGCGGGACAGGTCCGCGGACCGCGTCAACTTCCCCTGGTGTTTCCCTGACGGTCACTGCATCCGTCACCCTTGTCACCCGGGTGGTCGGCACATGAGTGCCGTCATGCAACCGTTCGTTCTATGCTGGTCGGCGTGAAGCGCGTCGACACCTCCGAATGGCCGTGCACCATTGCGCGCAGTGCTGCGGTGCTCGGCGACCACTGGAACCTGCTGCTCGTACGTCAGGCGTGTCTCGGAACGCGCCGGTTCGACGATTTTCAGCGGGAACTCGGCATCGGCCGCAACATCTTGACTCGTCGCCTGACCCAACTCGTCGACGAGGAGATCATGCACCGGGTCGAATACCAAGACAATCCCCGTCGTTTCGAGTACCGCCTCACGCAGCGGGGCCGTGAGGTGTACCCGGTGCTGGCTGCGATGGCAGCGTGGGGCGAACGCTGGCTCGTCGGTCCCGAGGGCAGTCCGCTGGTGCTGCACCACACGACATGTGATCACGACATGCACGCTGTGGTTGTCTGCAGCGAATGCGATCTCCCGCTCGACGTGCGCGAGGTGACCGCCCACGAGGGCCCCGGCTACCGCGCCGAACTCGACCCGTCGTTCTCCCTGTAGTCCTGGTCACCCGGAGTCTGGACCGGGATCTGGTTGTCGACCGGTCAGCGGCCCGTGAACTTCGCCGGACGACGTTCGAGGAACGACGCGATACCTTCCTGGAAGTCCTCGGTCGCCTGCACGGTCTTGTCCATGGCCGCAATGGCAGCGATCGCCGCCGGCTCGTCTTCGTCGAGCGCGACCCGAGCGTTCGCGATCGTGTGACGCAGTGCGGTCGGAGCGCACTGCAGCATCTGCCGAGCGAGTTCGATCGCCCGGTCGCGTTGCTCACCGGGTGCGACGACTTCCTGCACGAGGCCGATCCGGTAGGCCTCGTCTGCGCCGAACTCGTCGGCCAGCAAGAGGTGGTACATCGCGTTGCCCCAACCCGCCCGCTGCACGTAGCGGACGGTGGCGCCGCCCAGCGGTGCCAGCCCGCGCTTGGGTTCGAGCTGACACATCCGCAGATCCGACGCCGCGACGATGATGTCTCCAGCGAGAGCGATCTCGATCCCGATGGTGAACGTGATGCCCTGGACTGCGGTGATCCGCGGCTTCGTCAATCGCCGCCCCAGGCTGAACGGGTCGACCGGCTGCACGGCCTGGGCCGCAGCGCGCTCGGCGGCCGCCGCTCTCGCCTCGTCGGTGAAGAACAACGGCATCTCGAGACCGGCCGTGGTGTGATCGCCGGCAAAGGTCAGCACCCCGACGAAGAGGTCGGGGTCGTCGTCGAGGCGAGTGAGCGCATCTTCGAGTTCGTTGCTGATCTTCGGCGTGAATGCGTTCTTCTTCTCGACCCGGTCGACCGTGATGACCAGGATGTGGTCGTCGACGACCTCGGTGCGGACCTCGCCATGCGGGTCGCGTTGCTGATCGTCGTTCCCATCTGATTCCATCATGGAACGAACAGTATCGGCAGCGTCCGGACATCCGCAAACCCGAAGGGCCGGAGTGGTCACTCGCTCCCGACCCCGGCACGACTTGTTCGGCGCCACCGTCGGGGCTACTATCGGTTCCATCAAAGAACTCGCAGCGTGAGGAACGAGGAGCCATGAACGTCGAAGGATCTGTTGCCTTGGTGACGGGAGCGAATCGCGGCCTCGGGGCGTCGCTGTGCGCGGCCCTCCTCGAACGCGGCGCGGCGAAGGTGTATGCCGGCGCTCGCGACGTCGACTCAGTGACAATGGATGGCGTCGAACCGATTCGGCTCGACATCACCTCGCCGGACGACATCGCGGCCGCCGCGGCCACATGCCGCGATGTCACCCTGCTCATCAACAACGCGGGCATCGGCACCGGAACCTTGGCCCTCGCCGAGAACGCTCAGGAGATGGCGCAGCGCGAATTCGACACCAACGTGCTGGGACCACTCGCGATGAGTTCCGCGTTCGCTCCGATCCTCGGGGCCAACGGCGGCGGAGCACTGGTCAACGTCTTGTCGGTGCTGGCGTGGTTCAGCTCGCCGTCGACCGCGCTCTACTGCGCGGCGAAGGCGGCGTCGTGGTCCCTGACCAACTCGATCCGTCAGGAACTCCACGCGCAAGGGACGCAGGTCGTCGCACTGCATGTGGGCTACATGGACACCGACATGACCGCCGGGATCAACGCACCGAAATCGTCGCCCGACGACGTCGCCGCCCAGGTGATGGACGGACTCGAAGCGGGCCACTTCGAGGTGCTCGCCGACGACATCAGTCGCAACGTCCGAGCAGCACTGTCCGGCGACCTGACTGTGCTCTATCCGATGCTCAGCTCGTCGAACATCGGGTGAACATGGAACGCATGGTCGCTGGCATCACGGAGTTGGCCGAAGCTGCGTCGGTCGACGGACGGGCTGCGTCGTGACACTGCGGATCGGGCTCTCGGTCGACCCGGCAATGCCGAGATTCCTCGATCTCGCGCGGGAGGCCGAGCGGATCGGCGTCGACTCGGTGTGGGTTGCGGAATACTGGGCGTACGACGCGTTCACGCCGCTTGCAGCGATCGCTGCGGTGACCGAACGGTTGCGTCTGGCGACCGGGATCGCACAACTCGGTGCACGGACACCGGCGATGCTGGCGATGACAGCGCTCGGGGTTCAGGTGCTTTCCGACGGTCGCTTGATGCTGGGCATCGGTGCGAGTGGGCCACAGGTGATGGAGGGATGGCACGGTGTGCCGTTCGATCGTCCGGTCCAACGAACGCGCGAAACCATCGAGATCATCAGGATGATTGCGGCCGGCGAACGTCTCTCGTACGACGGGTCGGTTTACCAGTTGCCGCTGCCGCGACGGTCCGGGTCGGGCGATCCGCTCACGTGCCCAGACCTCCGAGATCCCCATCTACATCGCGTCCCTCGGCCCGGCCAACCTGCGACTCACCGGTGAACTCGCCAACGGTTGGATCGGGAACTCCTTCTTCCCGGCCACCGCCGACGCGTTCTTCGACCCGATCCGCGACGGCGCCCATTCCGCCGGTCGTTCGCTCGACGACGTCGACCGTGTGGTCGCGGTCGGACTCGAGTTCACCAGCGACGACCCCGCGGCGATCGAGTCGGCCGGACGTCGCCATGCCGATGGCTATGCGTTCACGTTCGGAGCGATGGGTTCGGCGAACAAGAACTTCTACAACGACGCCTTCGCGCGTCAGGGCTACGGCGACGACGTCGCCGAGGTGCAGCGGCTCTGGGCGGCAGGGGATCGCGACGGCGCTGCGGCACGAGTCCCCATCGACATCGGTCTCGGCACCAATCTCGTCGGCCCTCCTGACGTCATTCGCGCCCGGTTGGTCGACTACGAGCGAAGTGGTGTCACGACGCTGCGCGTCGGTGTCGACGGATCGTTCGACCAGAAGGTCGCCCAACTCGAAACCTTGATCGACATCGTCCACGGTGCCGGCGCCGAGATCGCCGCCACTCCCGAATCAACAACTGACCGCCAGCCATCAACAGGAAGTGCACCCGAATGACCATCGACGAGACCCAGACCACCGCCGACCAGACCGCCGAGCCGACCTGGAAGAAATCCGCCTGCATCCTGTGCGAGTGCAACTGTGGCGTCGAGATCCGTCTCGGCGACGACGGCCAGACGTTCGAACGCATCCGCGGTGACAAGGAGCACCCGGCGTCGAAGGGCTACACCTGCGAGAAGGCGCTGCGGCTCGGCCACTACCAGAACGGGCGCGGCGAACGGGTGCTCAACCCGCTCCGGCGACGCGACGACGGCACCTTCGAGGAGGTCGATTGGGACACGGCCGTGCGGGAGGTCGCCGAGCGCCTCGGCGCGGTCCGCGACACGTACGGCGGCGACAAGATCGTGTACTACGGCGGTGGCGGACAGGGCAACCACCTGTGCGGCGCCTACGGAGGCGCACTGCACAAGGGCTTCGGTGGCCGGTTCCGCAGTAGCGCCATCGGCCAGGAGAAGAGCGGTGAGATCTGGGTCAATGGTGTCATGTTCGGCAACGCTGTCCGCGGCGAGTTCGACGCCTGCGAGGTCGCGTTCTTCGTCGGCAAGAACCCCTGGATGAGCCACGGGATTCCGCACGCCCGCACCACGCTGAAGGCGATCGCCAACGACGAGAACCGCTCGATGGTCGTGATCGACCCGCGCGTCAGCGAAACCGCCGAACTGGCCGAGTTCCATCTCCAGGTCGCGCCCGGCCGCGACGCGTGGCTGCTCGCGGCGATGGTCGCGATCATCGTGCAGGAACGCCTCGGCGCAGGTGCCTGGCTGGCCGAGCACGCGACCGGCCTCGATGCCGTCGAGGAGCGATTCGCAACGATCGACGTCACCGAGTACTGCGCGATCTCGGGCGTCGACGAAGACCTCGTCCGACGCGCCACGCGGCGTCTGGCGAAAGCGTCGAGCGTCGCAGCGTTCGAGGATCTCGGGACGCAGATGAACCGACACTCGACGCTCGTCAGCTACCTCGAGAAGCTCGTCTGGACGCTGACCGGGAACTTCGCCAACCACGGCGGCCAACAGATCCCGTCCACCATGGTGCCGCTCGTGAAGGCCTACTCAGCCGAACTCGACCCCGAGCGCGCACCGCGGAGCCCGGTGGCCGGCGAGCGGATCTTCGGCGGACTCGTTCCGTGCAACGTGATTCCCGAAGAGATTCTGACCGACCACCCCGACCGTTACCGGGCCATGATCGTCGAGTCCGGCAACCCGGCGCACTCGATTGCCGACAGCGCTCGGATGCGTGAGGCGCTCCGGGCGCTCGACTTCGTGGTCGTCATCGACGTGTTCATGACCGAGACGGCGCGTGAGGCCGACTACGTCTTGCCGGCGACGACCCAGTTCGAGAAATTCGAGTCGACGTTCTTCAACTTCGAGTTCCCCCAGAACGTGTTCCACCTCCGCCATCCCGTCGTCGAGCCGCCCGAGGGGCCGCTCGGGGAACCCGAGATCCACGCCCGCATCATCGAGGCTGCCGGCATGGTGACCGCAGCCGACATCGAGCCACTGAGAGCAGCGGCCGAGCGGGGACGCGCCGAGTTCGCCGAAGCATTCGGCGCCGCACTTGCGGCCAAGCCGTCGCTCGGGCCGGTGGCGCCGGTTCTGCTGTACCGCACGCTCGGACCGACGCTGCCGAACGGTGCCGATGCTGCGGCGGCGCTGTGGGCGATCGCGCAACGCTGCGTGCAACTCAACCCGAACGGTGTCGAGCGGGCCGGCTACGGGACGGGGCCGGAGGCGGCCGATCGACTCTTCGACGCGATCATCGACAGCCCGTCGGGCGTCGTGATCACCGACGACGATCCGGACATGACGTGGCGACGACTCTCCACCCCCGACGGCCTGATCCAGCTCGCGATGCCCGAACTCCTCGCCGAACTCGACGAACTCGGCGATCCGCCGGGGACGAGTGCCGATTGGCCGTTCCTTCTCGCCGCCGGCGAGCGCCGTTCGTTCACCGCGAACACGATCTTCCGCGACGAGGCCTGGCGGAAGCGAGCGGGACAGGATGCGTTGCGCATCGCCACCGTCGATGCAGAGAAGCTCGGCGTCACCGATGGCGACCGGGTACGGATCGTGACAGAACGAGGCGAGGCGACCATCGAGGTCGCGATCGACGACGGGATGCACCCCGGCCACATCGCGCTTCCCAACGGCACCGGCACAGACCGCCTCGAAGGCGGCCAACGAGTCACGGATGGCGTGGCCCCCAACGAGCTGACCGGTTCGTTCCACCGCGACCGCTTCGCCGGAACCCCGTGGCACAAGACGGTGCCGGCACGCCTCGAACTGCTCCCGTCACCGTGACCGATGCGATGGTGTGCTACTCGGGCAGCGGAGCCGACGTCAACTGACTGACGATCCACTCGGCTGCGACGTCGCCGCCGCGGCCCTCGAAGTGCAGACCGTCGGGCCGGAGCGGCTCGCCGTCGACGCTGAGTCGGCATTGCCCCTCGGGGCAGACCCACTCCGCCAGATCGATCACGTCGACGGCGTCGACGACACGGCGGACGCTGACGTTCAGGCAGTCGGTGGTCTCGACAGCGGCGAGTTCACCTGTCGGCGCCACGAAGTAGGGCGTGTCGGCCACGACGACGCGGGCCCCGGTCGACCCGGCGATGGCGATGGCCTCGCCGAGTCGTTGCTCGAACGTGGCCGCATAGATCGGGGAACACGGGTCGACGAATGTCCCGTCGATCTCGCGGTCGCCGATCCCGGGCCAGCTGTACACGAAGAGCACATGGGTGGGTTGGAAGGCGTCGACATCGCTCTGCAGTCGGGTGGGGAAATCGGCGCAATCCTCGGCGTCGGCGAGGAACCCGCCGTCGCCGGTGCGCACCCCGCCGCCGTCGGTGACCAAGCCACAGCCGACCTGACCTCGCTGCACCACGACGACCCCGTCGGCGGCGGCAACCAGCGGTTCGCCGAGGAAGAACGCTCCCGAGTCGCCGACCACGAGGAGCCGTTCGAGCAGCGGCATCGGCATCGTGGTGCTCGTGGTCGTGCTGGACGTGCTGGTGGTGGTTGTCGGACGCGTGCTCGCGGTGCCCGCGTCGGAGGTGTCTGCTGGACCGGACGGCGCGACGCTGGTCGTCGTGATGGTGGTGGTAGTAGCTGTCGTCGTGGATGCCCAGAGTCGGGATGGGAGTGGTGTCGCGGGTCCCTGCCTCGATGCGGGGGTCGTCGCCCGGCGAGACACCGGCGGCGGCGAGCACGACGAGCGCACCGATCGCGGCCGCTGACCACCGGAAGGTGAACGCCCCGGTCCACCGGGCCCGGCGGATCGGTTGCTCGATCAGATGGTACGACAGCAGCGTGGCGGCCAGGGCGCTCCCGAGCCGGAGCGCAAGCAGGCCCGCTCCGCCGAAACCGATCCGGGCCGGCGTCAACCACACGATGAAGGGCCAGTGCCAGAGGTACAGGCCGTAGCTGATCGAGCCGAACCATCGCAGCAGCCGCAGCGACAACACACGAGCCAGTGCCGACTCGGGTGCGAGGACCGCTGCAACGACCACGAAGGCCGTCGCCAGGCCGGTGGCGACGAGGCCCCCGCGATACAGCAGGGTCGACTGTCCGTCGAGTGCGATCCACGCCGCCGCGATCGGCACGGTGACGACGCAACCTGCGATCGCGAGCCGGTGGCGTGTCGATGGAGCGAGGTGGTCGAGGCGACGCACGGCCATGGCTCCGACCGCGCCGAACAGGATCGCTGCCACGCGGACGTCGGTTCCGTAATAGTTGCGCAAGGAATCGAGCGGATCGAAGATGATCTGCCCCCATCCCACCGACGCCAGTGCGCCGAATCCGGCGGCCAGGCCCACGCTCGTGGTGCCCTGCCACCCCCGCCTTCGACCGACGATCAACGTCGCCAGCACGATCAGTGGCCAGATGACGTAGAACTGCTCCTCGATCGCCAACGACCACATGTGGCGCAGAGGAGAGAGCGCATCGAACGACGACCAGTAGTCGACGCCGACGTGAATCTGTTGCCAATTGAAGACGTACGCGGCCGCCGCGATCGTCTCGTCGCGCAGATCGACGGCGCGTTGGCCGCCATCGATGATCCATCGCTCGACGATCACGACGGTCGCCAGCAACACGCCGAGCGCCGGGAGCAGGCGCTTGGCCCGGCGCGTCCAGAACGCGCCGAGGGCGATCGGCGCGCCGACGCCGGACGACTGATCGGCTTCGTCGATGAGTAGACCCGTGATCAAGAACCCGGAGAGGACGAAGAAGGCATCGACGCCGAGGTAGCCCCCGCGCAACGCGCCGAGATGATGGGCCACGACGCCCACCACGGCGAGCCCGCGGATCCCGTCGAGGGCCGGAATATGTCTGCGGCTCATGGGCGGTCGACCTCGGTGCGGAGCAGCGCCGACAGTGCCACCAACGCAACGGCGGCGAGCGCGAGTCCGTGGAGGTGATCGAACGCCACCGTCCACCCGGCGTTCGGGAACGGTGCGTCGCGCCGCTCGATGAGCGCCACGGCGATCCCGACGTACACCGCAGCTGCGATCCCCGCCGGGGCGAGCAGCGGCACCGTCAGACCTCGATGACGCAGTGCCAGTTCTGCTGCACAGATCACGGCCACGACGATGCCCCAGAACGGTGCGACCGACACGGCCACGACCGCACCGGCCGCCAGTGCACCGGCGATTGCGCGCCCCACTGCTGGACGCGTGGAGGCGGGTTGTGTTGTGTCGGCCGCCGAGTCGAGTCGCCCGGTCGCGGCCGAGAAGTTGGCACCGTGTTCGGCTACGACTTCGGCTACGGCATCGGCTTCGGCTACGACGCGACGGCGGGTGGCGAACAGCACTCCGAGCAGGCCGAGCGCCGCCACCGCCGATGCGGCCAGACCAATGGTCACCGGTCGTTGGGCGGTCCACCCGATGCTGATGCGTTCGGGGCCAGCCGTCGGAGCGATCTTCCACCCGTTGAAGCCGCCGTCGACGATCACCGGCTCGCCGAGTTCCTCACCACCACGACTCGCCTCCCAGGCCGTGTTGTGACCCATCCCAAACACGAGCCAACAACCCGCCGGACAGTCGACGTCGACCTCGTACGCGTGTGTCGAACGCACCTCGATGGCGGCAACGGTGGCGGTTGGGTCTGAAGCATCGGTGCGCGCATCGGCCTGGCCCGGGCTCGACAGGACCACCCGGTCGACGGTGAGCGGGCGGCCGGTGAAGGCGCCCACGATCGTGTGGTCGCCGGCGTCGAGGTCGATGCGGTCGGTGCAGGCCACTGCGTCGATTCCCTGCGCCGGCAACCAGCTCGCCGAGCGTCGTCTCGAAGCTGATCGCTACCGAATCACCATCGATGTTGAGCGCGGCATCGGTGCAGGCGGACGAGACGATCTGATCGGGGTCGATCGTGCTCGCGTCGATGCCGGGCGTGCCCGTCAGTTCGGCGATACCGGCCGGCAGGGTGATCGGGTCGCCGTAGCGACGCTCGGTCATGACGACAGCGTCGATGGCGGAGATCTCGATCGACAAGGAGGCCCCGATGCTGGCGATTCCGGCCGGGAGCAGGAGTTGGCTGCGACCGGCGTCGTCGGGCCGCGGGACCGCCACGGTGGCGGCGCCGGTCGGGCCGGACACGATGACCTCGGTGATGCGCGACCAGTCACCCGCCGGCTGGACCAGCTCGATCGTCTGGATCGGCGCAGACACCGTCGCGATCGTGAGGACCGCCCCGACCGCTTCGTCGATGGGGGTCAGCCACGACGTCGCGAGATCACCGTCGACTGCCGCAGCTCCACGATGGGCGATTCCGGGGAGTCGACGATTGGCGACGGCACCCTCGGTCGCCCAGCAGCCCGACAAGTGCCGCGTCGGTTGCACGCTGATCCAACCGCACGGTGGCTGCCACCGCGAACGACTCGGGCTCGACCAGAGGCAGGAGGCGGCGCAGCAGCGGTTCGGGATCGCCGCGCCAGAACGAAGTCGCCTCGACGCGTTCGCGCGTGAAGACGACATCGAGCGGGCCATGACCGACCGGAAGTTGCTCCAACGCATCGATCGGCGGGCGCATGAACTCGACCGTCGGGCCCAGACCGCTGCCGATCTCGGCGAATCCGACGCCGCCGAGGCCCATCACGCTCAGCACCTCGCTGGCGGTGACGGCCGTGATGACGATGTCGATCGGGCCGACGACCGGACGGTCGAAAGCGACGATCTGACCGCTGCCGTCGGTCGATGCTGCGCCCAGGTCGACCAACCGCTCGTCGCCATCGGCGACGACGCTGATCTGGGCGATCGCTCGCCCTCCCGGGCCGGGTGGGATCTGATGCAGGACCAGTTCGTCGACGGCGCTCTCAGGCGTCAATCGGAGAACGGCACCAACCGGGTCGGCGTGGTCACCGACCGACCACGCCGTCGAGATGTCGCCGTCGATCGCCATCACGGCTCGGTCCTCGGGTCGATACGCGAACGGTTCGCCGTAGGCCGACGCCACTGCCGCGACAGGGCCCCGCTGCACCGCGATGGTCTGGGCCGCCGGGTCATTGGCCGGTGTCGAGCGGATCGAGACGCTGATCGGCGGGAGTGTCGACCAACACGTCGGTGTCGGGCCCACCCGGTTCGGTCTGCCCGAGTACATCCTGCGACGAGCGCCAATGGCGGGCCCGATCGCGATTCGAATCCGTCACGATGACTCGTGCATCGGGGGTGATGTCGTCGAGTGTGCTGCTGTACTCGATCAACTCGCTCCCGTCGATCAAACCGGCGGCCGCCGCGTCGACCACACCGTCACCCGAGCCGGACAGCACCACCCGGTCGGTCTTGACCCTGATGACCGCGGCCGGATCCTCGACAGCGAACAGCGACACGGGAGCGACTCCTGGCGTCACCCCCGACGACGGCCGCGGCGACGCTTGACAGCGTGTCGGCATCGATGACCTTGCGCCCGAACAGATCGACCTGACCGCTCGCCGGCTCGCCGGCATCGCCGAACCGACGTTGCGGTCCGAGGCCCGCCGTCTCGGCCAACACCGCATCGAGGGCTCCCGCCGGCGGTGTTCTGAAGCGCAGCGAGTCGAGGTCGTT
This sequence comes from Ilumatobacteraceae bacterium, assembly GCA_963820085.1. Lineage (GTDB taxonomy): Bacteria > Actinomycetota > Acidimicrobiia > Acidimicrobiales > Ilumatobacteraceae > Ilumatobacter_A. The sequence goes on from CAWFYU010000006.1 coordinate 1,164,435, forward strand.
GGCGACCCAGATCGTGCCGACGGCGAACAGACGCGCCAGCGGCGCCACCGCTGCTGGTTCGAGCACTCCGGCCTGCACTCGATCGTCGAGCGCGTACAACAGGTCCATCGCCGGCGCCGAGCCAAGTGGGAGAAGGTCGCGGGTCACCAGTGGCTGGTCCGTCGCGGAGACCAAGGGCTGATCGACCGTGTACCCCCAGTCGAACGCACCGAACTCAGCACCCGGAAGTTGCAGGACCCGCGTGTCGGCGCCAGGGCCGGTCGTCGAGGCGTCGAGGTCGGCCACCGCATCGGTCCAGGAGGCCGGCAATGCGGCATCCCGGTCGAGGGCCGGGTCGACCAATTGGGCCTGCCAGAGCGATGGCATGTTGACCACGGCCAGTCCCACGACTGCGACACCCGCGATGCGCCGCAGCGTCATCCACCCCGGAAGCTTCGGCACCACGGCACGCGGCAGGGAGTCGGTCGACTGCGGCTGCGGTGCCCAGGGCCAGGCCGAGGACCAGGACGGGTACGGCACGCGTGCTGCTGCGCAAGGCGAGCGCCAGACCAGTCTCGCTGTCGCCCGTGAGGAGTTGCATCAACGGCGACGATGCGCCGAGCGGGTGGACACCGACGGCGAGCATCATGCCGACGAACGTGAGCAGTGCAGCGAACCGTCGATGAGGGCTGCGGCCGAAGCCCAGCCCGATCAGCCCGACGATCGGTACGGCGAAGCTGACGATGATCCCGCTCGACCGCGCCAGATAGTCGATCGACGACGTGGTCGTTGCCGTCACAGCATCACGGCCGTAGAACAACCAATATCCCAGGCCGCGCAGCACTTCGGGACCCGTCGAGTTGCGGCTGACGTCTTCGAGCGTCTCGGAGTAGAGCAGCACCGGAGCGCCGGCGCGAGCCTGCACCACCAGCATGGCCATCCACCACAGCGACACCGCCAGGCAGGCAACAGTCACCCGGGCGACGACGCGCAACATGTGGCGGATTGCGAGGTCCCGCTGCACCGCGGCGAGCGCGATCCACAGCACCGGCGCCGGCACGATCATGGCCAGCGCCGTTGCGTTGGTCGAACCAACCGTGGCCACGATCAGCGCGATCACCGCGGGTTCGCGCCAGCGGTCGATGACCGACGATGACGTTGCCGCTTCCAATGCCGTGCGCCGGGTTGCCCGAACCGCCGCCGCGACGATCCACCCCAAGCCGGCCCACGGCAGCAGCAGGAGCGACGTGCGGGAGATGTAGGGGAGCAGGTAGGGGGAGAGTTGGTAGACCGCGGCTGCGGCGAGGGCAGCCGCACCCCCGTGGCCGAGCAGGCGGGCGCAGTGTCGGGCACCGGCCCCGGCCACGAACATGATCGTGCCGATCCACAGTCGGTGCGCGATCCAGTCGGGCACCGACACCGCGTCAAACAGCCAGAACCAGGGGCCACTCGGCCAGAGGTAGGTGATCTGCTGGTGCGGCACCCAACCGGCGAACTGATCGGGTTCGAACGTCGATGCCGCCCGCCCGATCAGCCCGCCCGGGTCGGTGTATAGGTACAGCTTCGTGTCAGCCGGCATTCGGCCCGGCGAGCTGAGCAACGCGGGAACATAGGCGAGGACGGCGAGAACGATCAGGTCGACACGACGGCTCAAGCGATGAACCGCCTGCAGATTCACGGAATGGCCCCGAAGACGCCGTACAGACCCGTCAACGCTGCGAGCCCCGCGCCGCCGAGCACGAGCACGAAGTCCCAGCCCGATCGATCCCAGCTGGCGCGGTGATGATCGTCGTCGTCGGCGGGTTCGGGCCACCATGCGCCGACTGCGATGAACAGCGGAAAGGCGGTGAACAGAAAGCGAGGCCGTGCGGTGACCGTTTCGGGAATCAGCATCAGCGCGATGACCACAGCACAGAACGCGACGATCGGCAGCGGGAGATGACGCTTCCAGAGGCACCACAGCATTCCGACGAGCGCGAGCAGACTCAGCGCGGTGAGGGCGTCGGCGGGGGAGCTGAGCGGGCTGGTGAGAAAGCCGAATGTGTTCGTGACGGCGGTGGCGCCGAAGCTGGTGCCCTCCGACCACGCCTCACGCTGGACGCGAAACCAAGCACCGCGCTCGCCGACCTGCGCGTCGACGTAGAGCTGGAATCCGATGAAGCCGAGTGGCGACAGCGCGACGGCCGACAACGACATCCAGTCGCGTCGCCGACGAATTGCGAGGAACGCGGCGACGACGCACGCGGCGACCAGCGCGACCCCGTTGGGCCGCGTTCCGGTACCGATGGCGGCGGCGATGCCGGCCAACAGCCAGCGCTCTTCGACGAGGAACAGCAGACACAGCGCCGCGAGCACGATGAACGTCGCCTCGGCGTACGCGAACGAGAGCACGAAGCTGCCCGGAAAGACCGCGTACAGCGTCATCGATCGAGCTGCGACGGCGTTGGAGAAGAGTCGACGGGCGAGCAGACCCACGAGCAGGACCGACACGGCGCCCAGGACGAAGTTCACGCAGAGCGCAGCCAGGGTGTCACCACCAGGCAGGACCACATCGACAGCTCGCACCAGCCACGGAAACACCGGGAAGAACGCCGCCCGCGCCTCGAGTTGTTCGTAGGTGATGTTTGCAGGAATCGACTCGGGATACCCCCCGCGCACGATCTCGAGGTACCAGCGCCCATCCCACGAGGTCAAGACATTCGAGATCGTCGAGCCGGCACTCGGTTCGGCTTCGGTGAGGATGCCGGCCTCGATGTCTTCGCGCACGTCGACGACTCGTTGAGCCGCCCGGACGCCTGCCCCTGCGATGATGCAGAGTCGGCTGACCAGATAGGCAACGAGGCCGACGATGGAGGCCCGGACGAACTTCGGATCGCGGAGGTCGTCGCGGATTCGCCGTGCTGGCGGCTCACTGAAATCGGTACCCAGCGCTGTTCGTTCGCGCTCGACCACGCGCCTGACCCGACGCGCGACGGTGGCGTCGTGGAGTTCTCGGTCGCGCATCTTGAGGGGTCTCACCAGGTGTGCATCGCCATGATGCGTTGCTTGGGCCCGAACTTCGGTGCGGCGGTTCCACTGCGGGCCAGGAACCGGACGACGCGACCGCGCTGGCCGGTGTACGGCGCAAGCAGTTCGAGCATCCGTTCGTCGGTGCCGCGCGGTTCACGGGCGAGGTTGAACGACACGAGGTTCTTGAGATGGAAGTCACCGACGGCGACTGCGTCGCTGTCGCCGAGGGCAGGGCCGAGGACCGAGCCGACCGTCCACTGTCCGATGCCGGGAATCAGGCGGAGCTTCGCACTGGCCTCGTGGGGCCCCGCTGCCGACCAGCCCCACATCTTCGACGCGTGTCGTGCGACAGAGATGAGTGGCTCGGCCCGTTTGCGTTCGATGCCGAGCGGGTGGAACCACCAGCTGGGTTGGCGTTGCAGAACCGACGGATCGGGCGGCAGAAGCAATCGCGCGAACGGCCCTGGCGCGGCTTCACCCAACTCGATGCACAGGCGCTGCCACTGCTGATGCGCTTCGCCGGTCGTGATCCGTTGCTCGATGATCGTGGGCAGCAGTTCGTGGTAGAGGTCGCCGCTGGCGCCAAAGCGCAGGCGGCGATTGGCGACTGCGGAGGCAGCGACCACGGGATGGCTGGCCGACTCCAGGCCGTGGCCGATGTCATCGTCGGCTCCGATCATCGCCGGAGCCTGTCGGCGTAGCCACGCGGCCCCGGGACCGAAGGCGTCGATCGATACCGCATCGCCATGCCAGGTGATGGCCAGCGTGCCAGGACCATCAGGGGTGCGGGTCGCCCGCACGAATCGACCTACCTGCTGCGCCCCGCGCCCGACGCTCGACAGCCAGGTGGTCGGATCGCCTCCGCCATGGCGGTACCAGCCGAGTGTGGCACCGATGTCGACCCCTGTCCCGCTGAGGTCGGCGCGACGCGGCGGCGCGTCGAAGACGGACAGCAGGGTCATGGCGTGGAAGGTAGCAGCCCCGAGAGCGTCGCCAGGGGCTGCTCAGCCGATGGCAACGGGGGTCTCGACCGGGTGATGGCAGGCAACGAAGTGCCCGGCGCCCATCGACCGGAGAACCGGCTCCTCGGTCGAACAGATCTCGGTGGCATACGCACAACGCGGGTGGAATCGGCAGCCCGCCGGAGGATTGACCGGCGACGGCGGTTCGCCGATGATCTTGCCGACGCTGTGATCGGCCTCGGGGTCGGGTTCGGGGATCGAGTCGAGCAGCACGTTCGTGTACGGGTGCGCCGGCCGGGCATAGAGGTCGTCGCTGGACGCGACCTCGCACAGCTTGCCGAGGTACATGACCGCCACCCGGTCGCTGATGTTCTTCACGACGGCGAGGTCGTGGGCAATGAACACGAGCGTGAGTCCGAACTTCGCTTTCAGGTCCTCCAAGAGGTTGAGCACCTGGGCTTGCACACTGACGTCGAGGGCCGAGACCGGCTCGTCACAGATGATCAGGGTCGGATCGAGCACCAGGGCGCGGGCCACGGAGATGCGCTGGCACTGCCCACCCGAGAACTGGTGGGGACGGCTTTCTGCGGCACGGGCGGGGTCGATGCCAACCGATTCGAGGATGTCATCGACCAACTTCTCGCGCTCGGCCTTCGTCCCGCGCTTCCAGATCTCGAGCGGCTCCAACACGCTGTCGCGCACCGATCGGCGCGGGTTCAGCGACGACACCGGATCCTGGAAGATCATCTGCACCCGCGTGCGCGCCTCGCGCACGGCGTTGTTGCTGAGGCCGGTGAGATCCTGGCCCTCGAACACGATCGACCCTGACGTCGGTGACGGGATCTGCATGATCGCTCGGCCCGTGGTGCTCTTGCCGCACCCGGATTCGCCGACGATGCCGAGGGTCTCGCCCCGGAGCACGTCGAAGCTGATACCCGACACCGCCTTCACCGTGGTGCCATGACCGACCTTGAACTCGACGACGAGATCTTCGACGCTGAGCACCTTGTCGCCGTCGCGCAGATGAGCCTTCCCGGTGCCGGCCATCAGGAGACCGCCGCGATGTCGTCGGGCATGTAGCCGGTGGCCTGCAATTCGGCGTCTCGTCGCTCGAACTCGGGGCTGCCGACCGGGTACCAGCAGGCATACCGATGAGCCGGATCGTGGGTCGGGGTGAGCGGCGGCTCGTCGACGTGGCACTTGGGTTGCGCGTACAGACAACGCGGCGCGAAGTTGCAGCCCTGGGGCGGGTTGACCAGGTCGGGTGGACGGCCGGGGATCGTGGCGAGCCGCGTGTGGCTCGGATCGGAGAGCTTGGGGATACTGCGCATCAGCGATTTCGTGTACGGCATCTTCATGTCGGCGAACAGGGTCTTGGTCGGGGCGTACTCGACGAGCTTGCCGCCGTACATCACGGCGATCTGGTCGGTGTGGCCGGCGACGACGCCGAGGTCGTGCGTCACGAGGATCACCGACATGTTCCGGTCGCGGCGCTGTTCACCGATCAGGTCGAGGATCTGCGCCTGCACGGTGACATCGAGGGCGGTGGTGGGTTCGTCGGCAAACAGCAGCGTCGGTCCGCAGGCCAGTGCAATCGCGATCATCACGCGCTGACGCATGCCGCCGGACAGTTCGTGCGGGTACTGGTTGAGCCGGCGTTCGGCCTCGGGGATACGCACATCGCGCAGCAACTGCACGGCGGTGTCCTTGGCCGTGGTCTTGTCCATGCCGAGGTGGAGGCGTAGTGGCTCGGTGATCTGCTTGCCGATCTTCATCAGCGGGTTCAGCGAGTTGAGCGGGTTCTGGAACACCATCGACATCTCGGCACCCCACAGGTGCCGCATCTGCTTGGCGCCGAGTCCGAGGATCTCCTGGCCGGCGAACTTGACCGACCCGCTGTTGACCGCGGTCGACGGGAGCAGGCCCATGATCGAGCGGCTGAGCACGGTCTTTCCCGAGCCCGATTCGCCGACCACGCCGAGCGATTCGCCCCGCTTGAGGCTGAGCGTGACACCGTCGACTGCACGCACGAGACCGCGTTCGGTCTTGAAGTGAGTCCGGAGGTCGTCGAGTTCGAGGAGCGGCACGCTCGGATCGTCGGTGCGGCTCACAGTGCGGTCTCCCTGACATCGAAGTAACTGCGAATGCGGTCGCCGGCGAAGTTGAGCGCCAGCACCGTCAAGAAGAGCACGATGATCGGGATGATCGCGATCCACCAGGCCGTTTGCAGATCACGCGAGCCGGCGCCGGTCAAGATGACCTTGCCCCAGGTGGGGCCCTTCTCGACCGAGAGGCCGAGGAACGCCAGGCCGCCTTCGGCGACGACCGCGACGGCCATGCCGAGCAGGGCCAGCGCGGACATCGGGATCAGGACGTTGGGCAGCAGCTCACGGATGATGATCCGGCCGTTCTTCGCGCCGAGCGTGCGCGCGGCGAGGACGAACTCACGATCGGCGAAGGAGATCGTCGTGGCGCGGGCGACTCGACCGACCGGCGCGATGGCCAAGATGCCCAGCGTGATCGAGATGGTGCGCAGACTCCGTTCGAGCAGGGCCGTGATCAGGATCGCGAGCACGAGGGCGGGGAACGAAAGAAAGACGATGAACACGAAGGAGATGACGCGATCCCACCAGCCCCGGAAGTAGCCGGCGAGAATGCCGAGCGCGCCGCCGAACACCATCCCCATTGCGATGGCGACGAGGCCGACGGTGAGTGAGACGCGGGCCCCGAAGACGGTGCGGGCCGAGAATGTCACGCGCGTCTTGGTCGGTGCCGAACAGATGTGTTCCCGAGGGAGCGTACGGCGGGCGTTCGCCGCGCTGGATGAAGTTGGCATCGGGATCCTTGAATGGCAGCCACGGGGCGAAGATCGCGGCGCAGAACACGACGATCAGCCAGATCGCAGCGATCCAGAAGCCGAGCCCGAGGCGGCGTTTCGAGGCGGCTCCGTCGGCGTTGGCACGAGCAACTGCTGCGGTGTCGTCGGCTGCGCTGTCGGCGGTGCTGGCGACGGTCTGCGCGTCGCTCACGCCGCCCTCACCCGCGGGTCGATGATCGAATAGATGAGGTCGACCACGATGTTGATCACCACGAACGCGGCGGTGACGATCATGACGATCGCCAGCACGACCGGAAAGTCCTCGCGGAGGATCGCTTCGACGATCGCGCTGCCGAGGCCCGGGATGATGAAGATCTGCTCGACGATGAGGGAGCCACCGAGCAGCGCTCCGGTGTTGATCCCGAAGATCGTGATGAAGGAGAACAGCGACGGCCGCAGCGCATGCTTGAAGAGCACGTTGCGCTTGGACACGCCCTTGGATCGCGCGGTGAGGATGAAGTCTTCCTGGAGCGTGGTGATCAGGTCGGTACGCAACAAGCGTTGGTACACCGACGCAACCGGCAAGGCCAAGGCCATCGCCGGAAGCATCATCTGCCAGACGCGCGTCCAGAACGGGTCGGAGGCGTTGAAGATCAGCGGGAAGATCGAGAACTTCAACGAGAAGAAGTACTTCAAGATCACCGCGAGCCCGAAGTTGGGGATGGCGATGAAGAGGAACGACGTGACGGTCGAGACCTTGTCGACCGCCTTGTCGGCCTTGGAGGCCGCCCACAGCGCCCACGGCACCGCAATCAGCACGGCCATGGTCTGGGCGATGATCAACAGCATCAACGTGCGCGGGAAACGCTCCTTGATCAGGTTGCTCACGGGAGGCTGGCCATCGGTGCTGAACTGGACCCCGAAGTCACCGGTGACGAATGCACTGGCCCACTTGACATAGCGGACGGGAAGCGGATCGTCGAGGTTGTACTCCGCCTTGGCCGCCTCGATGATCTCGAGGTCTTCGGGCACGGTGCTCGACGCGGTGGGTCCGAGGATGTTGAAGAGCGGATCGCCCAGCAGGTTCATGGCGCCGAAGGTCAGCGCACTGACGGCTAGGAGCAGCACGATCGCTGCTCCTAGCCGTTGAAGCCAATATCTCATGGAATCGGTTTCTCAGTGTCTCTCGTTGTGTGGATGGCGGGCAGAGGAGCTTCGGGCCGGTCAGCCGGCGAAGTACACCTCGTCGAACCAGGTCCGGCCACCGATTGCACAGAGCAACGGCTCGCCTTCGGGACTGGTGCGGTCACACACCCCGCGGACGTTCTCGACGAAGGCATTGTCCCAGATGGTGTGCTGGAAGAAGATGTAGAGGAACGCATCGTTCACCATCTGCTGCAACTGCTGGTACTGACCGATGCGTATGGCCTCGTCGGTTTCCTTCTGGGCGGCGAACAGAAGCGCATCGCGCTCTTCGTCGCAGTATTTCGGCCAGTTCAGCGAGATGCCGCCGATCGAGCGGCACAGCAACCACACGTTGTCGAGCGCCGGGTCGGTCGCACCGAACTGACGCCACGTGTTGATGTTGTACTGGCCGATCGCCGTCTGCAGGATGTGCTCGTCCTGGGGCAGTTCGTCGAAGGTGACGTTGAAGCCGGCGTTGTTCCAGCCCTCGTCGAGCAGTTCGGCGATACGGGTCTGGATGACGGCCGGGCCGGAGAACTGCAGCTCGATGTTGATCTTGCCATCGGTGCAGGTCGGCGACTCACCGAGCACCGTGTTGACGTCGCTGCCCTTCTCGGCGCAGTACTCGGCAACCAACTCGAGGGCACGCGCAGGGTCGTCGCCCTGCTGCACCACATCGGGGTTGTAGTACTTGCTGTCCGGGACGAAGCCCTGGTCCGCTGGGGCCGCAATGCCGAGACCGACGAGGTCGCGGTAGTTCTGCAGCGGCGTGGCCCAGGCGATTGCTTCGCGTGCCCGGATGTCGTCGAACGGCGGGACCGACGTGTTGATCATCGCGAAGCTCTCCTCACCGTTCTCGTCGATGATGTTCTGGATTGCCTCGTCGTCTTGAAGGTCGCCGACCGACGCCGGGTTGGTGGTCTGTAGTGCGTCGAGTTCGCCGTTGAACAGCAAGTCGGTCATCGTGTCCGGGTCGGTCACGGGGACGAACTCGATGGCGTCGAGGTAGACCTCGCCATTCCACCAGTCGTCGTTGCGCACGAAGCGAGTCACCGAGTCCTCCGAGCGGCTGTCGAACTTGAACGGACCGGTGCCGACTGGTGCCTGGTTCAGCGTCGGGTCGGCGATCGCGGCTGCCAACCACGTCGGCGAGGCGACCATCCCGAGCTGAGTGGTCAGGGCACCAGCGAGATAGGCGTTGCCCTCACCGGGGATCAGGTTGAACTGGACCGTCAGGTCGTCGATGATCGTCGTCGCCCCTTCGGCCGGGTAGAAGGGCTTCACGGCGAGGCCGACCAACGGGTCGTTGCGCTGCGTCTCGAAGTTGACGACGACGGCTTCGGCGTTGAGCGGCGTGCCGTCGTGGAAGAGGATGCCTTCGCGCAGCTTGATCGTCCACACGTCGAAGGTTTCGTTCGGGGTGATCGATTCGGCGAGGTACGGCACCGCGATGCCATCGGTGTTGTAGGCCGCGAGCGTGTCGTACACGGCGTTGCCCATCATCAGGCCTGGCGACGACAACGACGACGACGTCGGGTTGATGCCGTTCACGTCGGCTTCGAGGCCGTAGCGCAAGGTTCCGCCCTGGACCGGGCCGGCTTCTTCTTCTTCGACGACCACGTCTTCGGTGTCGGCTTTCACGGGCTCGGTGTCGGGCGCTGCCTCGTCGTCGGGCGCTGCCTCGTCGTCAGGCGCCTCGGTGTCGCCGGGTGCTTCGGTGGCGTCGGGTTCGTCACCGCCCGTGCTGTCGCTGTCGCTTCCGCCGCCGCAGGCCGCGGCGACGAGCGAGAAGCTCATGAGTGCAGCGATGCCCAACTTCGTGGCGCTTCGAGACGATCGTGGCGTCATTGATTTCCCCCAGGAGGTGTCGTGATCGTGAGATCAAGTCGGTGTTCAGGTCCTCGTGACTGGCGTCACGCGAACGGGACACTAGACGGTTGATGCGCGGCGACTTCAACGCGGCCCAAGAAACTTGTACGACGCAACCACATTGCAACGTTGTGCCCCGACCGCGACCCGGCACACTGCCCAGGTGAACCAAGACGGCCCAGCTCGCCGCGCCGATTGGCGTCACATTCCGGCACCCTCGCGGCTCGCGCCGTCGAATCGCCAGCGCGATCGTGTGCTCGAGCAACACGACGCGGCCCTCGACGCAGGTCTTCCGACCTACATCGACCCGGTCAGCGGATTCAGCGTGTTCACGGCCGATTTCCTCGAGGCCCGGGGCTACTGCTGCGAGTCCGGGTGCCGGCACTGTCCTTTCATCACCTGAGCAATCACCAGAATGGTCACCGTGCGCGAGAGTGGCGAGATGAAACTGGATCATGGGTCGAACAAGCAACTCCTCGCCGCGCTGCGTGTCGCCGGTGGAAAGGGGTCCGTACGCCTCGACAAGCGCAACGCCGACGAGACGTTCGGATGGGACGAGGAGCGGGCCGTCGCTGAGTTCGCCGACGAGATGACCGCACTTGTCGAACTGCAGAAGCGGCTGTTCGCCGACGGTACCCGTTCGGTTCTCTTCGTACTCCAGGCAATGGACGCCTCGGGCAAGGACAGCACGATTCGAGCAGTGTTCAGCGGGCTCAACCCGGCGGGCGTCGACGTGAACCCGTTCGGCGTGCCGACCGACGAAGAACGGGCGCACGACTTTCTCTGGCGGATTCATCATCACGCGCCAGCCGACGGCCAGATCGGGGTCTTCAACCGTTCGCATTACGAAGACGTGCTCGTGGTCCGCGTCAAGGGCTTGGCTCCCAAGAAGGTGTGGAAGCGGCGGTACGCGCACATTGTCAACTTCGAACAGATGCTCGCCGACGAAGGAACCGAGATCATCAAGGTCTTCCTGCATGTGTCGCGCGATGAACAGAAGCGGCGGTTCGAAGAGCGGCTGGAACGGCCCGACAAGAACTGGAAGTTCAGGGCAGGCGATCTCGAAGATCGCGTGTTGTGGCCCGATTTCATGGAGGCCTATACCGACGCACTCGAGAAGACCTCGACGACCGACGCGCCCTGGTACGTCGTGCCGGCCGACAACAAGTGGGTCCGCAACGTCTGCATCGCGCGGATCCTGCGGCACCACCTCGAAGCGATCGATCCGCAGTATCCGGCCCCCGAGGAAGGGCTCGATGAGATCGTGATCGACTGACTCGTTTTGTACAGTCATCACATGGCGGTGCTGCACCCGAGAACGATCGACGAAGCGACTGCGGCGCTGGCCGCTGACCCGGCGGCATTGGTGCTCGCCGGCGGCACCGATGCCATGGTCGAGATCAACGAGGGACATCGCCGGCCAGGTGGCTCGGTCGTGGTGGTCAACCGCATTGCCGATCTGCGCTCCTGGCGCCACGATCCGGTCGCGGGCACGTTGACGGTCGGGGCCGGCGTGACCTACACCGAACTGCTGGCCGAGCCAATCGCCTCGCTCGTTCCGGCGCTCGCCGACGCCGCCCGAACCGTCGGTTCGCCGCAGATCCGCAATGCGGGCACACTCGGGGGCAACCTCGGTACCTCGTCTCCCGCCGGTGACGGCCTGCCAGTCCTCGTCGCGCTCGACGCCACGGTCACGCTGGCGTCAGCGAGTGGCACTCGAACCCTGCCGGTCATCGACTTCATGGTCGGCGTGAAGCGGACTGCGCTACGGCCCGGCGAATTGATCACCGAGATCACGATGCCGGTGGTGGCAGGGTGGCAGGGCTACGCCAAGGTCGGCGTGCGCAACGCAATGGTCATCGCTGTCGCCAGTGTTGCCGTCGTGCTCGACCGAACTCACGAGCGCGTCGCCATCGCACTCGGCTCGGTGGGTCCGACGATTCTGCGCTGTCCGGACGCGGAGGCGCTGCTCGCCGAATCGCTCGACTGGTCGACCCTCGACGTCGACTCCGACGTGCTCGACCGTGTCGGTGCGCTCGTGTCCGCAACCAGTCGACCGATCACCGATCACCGATCGTCGGCCGAGTATCGACGCCACGCCGTCGGAGTGCTCGCCCGACGCATGGTCCGCCGAGCGGCCGGCTCGGCCAACGGCGTTGGACGGGGGGCGGCATGAACGAGATCTTCACCCTCCACGTCAACGGACAGGAGCGCGAGGTTCGCGACTCGTGGCTCGGCGAGAACCTGCTCGACGTGTTGCGCGACCGACTCGGCCTGATGGGGTCCAAAGGTGCCTGTGAGCAGGGCGAATGCGGCTCGTGCAGCGTCCTCGTCGACGACGCGTTGGTCTGCTCGTGCCTCGTCATGGCCGCGAGTGCGACCGGCCAGGCGATCACGACCGTCGAGGGCATCGCGCCAGTCGGTGCGCCGAGCGACGTGCAGCAGGCCTTCGTCGACGCCGGAGCAGTGCAATGTGGCTTCTGCACGCCGGGCCTGATCATGGCGGTGCACGATCTCCTCGAACGGTCGCCTGATCCGGGCGACACCGAGATTCGCGAGGAATTGGCCGGCAACGTCTGCAGGTGTACCGGCTACGGGCGGATCATCGACGCAGTCCAACGGGTGGCTGTCGCCCGACGGCATGGCAACGAAGGTGCGGTGTCGGCGTGAGCCTGATCGAGCAGTCGACCGCGGCTGAGCAAGCCGGAGCACGCCACGGAGCGTTGGGCACGTCACCGACCCGTCCCGACGGCATCGACAAGACCCAGGGAACCTACGCGTTCTCCTCCGACATTTCCGCCGACGGGTGCCTGTTCGGAGCAACGCTGCGGTCGCCGCACCCGTACGCCCGCATCGTGTCGATCGACCTGTCAGCCGCGTGGAAGATCGACGGCGTGCAAGCAGTCATCACCGCCGATGACGTACCCGGCAAAGCGACCTATGGTCTCATCGCCCAGGATCAGCCCGTCTTTGCCTCTGACGTCGTGCGCTACGTCGGCGAACCCGTCGCCGCGCTCGCCGCCGACGACCCCGAGGTCGCGCGCCGCGGCCTCGAAGCGATCATCGTCACCTACGAAGTACTCGAACCACTCCTCGACGCCGACGAGGCAATCACCGGCACCCGCGATCCGATTCATCCTGACGGCAACGTGATCCGGCACCAACGGATCGTGCACGGCAACCCCGATCTCACGGGTGACGTCATCGTCGAAGGCACCTACGAGATCGGCATGCAGGATCAGGCGTTCCTCGGCCTCGAAGCGGCACTGGCGCTTCCCGACGCGGGTGGCAAGGGCGTCGAGTTGCACGTTGCCACCCAATGGCTCCACGAGGACCGTCACCAGATCGCAGCCTGTCTCGGGTTCGACGCAGACGACGTGCGACTCGTCCTCGGCGGCGTAGGTGGGGCGTTCGGCGCACGCGAAGACATCAGCTTGCAGGTGCACTGCTGCCTGCTGGCGCTCCGCGTCGGCCGGCCCGTCCGCATGGCCTACAGCCGAGGCGAAAGTTTCCTCGGCCACGTGCATCGGCATCCCGCCTCGATCTGGATGCGCCACCACGCCACAGCCGACGGCGAGATCGTCAAGATCGAGTCGAAGATGGTGTTCGACGGCGGCGCCTATGCGTCCACGTCATCAGCGGTGCTCGTCAACGCGATCACGCTGGCCCAAGGTCCCTACCGCTGCCCGAACGCGGTCGTCGACGGGTGGGCGGTGCGCACCAACCACCTGCCCTGCGGTGCGATGCGGGGCTTCGGTGCCGTGCAGGCGTGCTTTGCCTACGAAACGCAGATGGACAAGCTGGCCGACGCCTGCGGGGTCGACCCCTTCGACATCAGGCTGCGCAACGCAATGGTCACCGGCGACACGTTGATCACCGGGCAGCCGGTGCTCAACGTGGCACCCGTCGCCGAATGCCTGCACGCCACCAATGCGTTGCCGCTGCCCGACGAGCCGGTGGGTGGAACGTTGCGCGCCGACGGTTCGACCGACGCGATGAAGTTGCCAGGCGGAGCAGGCCGGACGGCCGACGCCGGTGACATCGTGCGCGGCATCGGGTGGGGTGTGTCGATCAAGAACCTGATGTATTCCGAGGCGTTCGACGACTACTCGACCGCCCGGTGCCGTCTCGTCGATGGGCCTGACGGCCCGACGGTGCACCTCAAGTTCGCCACCGCCGAAGTCGGCCAGGGGTTCGTCACCCTCGCCCCACAAATTGCGCGGAGCGTGCTCGGTCTCGATCGAGTCGTGCTCGATCCGATCGACACCCAAGTCGGCTCGGCCGGTTCCACCTCGGCATCGCGCCAGACGTGGATGAGCGGGGGAGCAGTGAACGCCGCATGCAAGGCGGTGCGTGATCTTGTCTTCGGCCACCTCGCACAGGCGCACGGATGGGACGCGTCAGCCTTGCTCGTCGACGGCACCGACGTCGTTGACCCCGCGAATGGCCGGCGGATGGCGATGGCCGAGGCCTGCGCCGGGCTGGAATTCGACGAGACCGTCGAGTACCACCACCCGCCCACGACCGAACTCGACCAGAACGGCCAGGGGAACCCGCACACTGCGTTCGCCTTCGTGGCGCACCGCGCCGTCGTCGATGTCGACCCAGAACTCGGTTTGGTCAAGGTCGTCCAGATCGCGACAGCCCAAGACGTCGGGCGAGCGCTCAACCCGCTGTCGGTCATCGGCCAGATCGAAGGTGGCATCGCGCAGGGTCTCGGGTTGGCGGTGATGGAGGAAATCATCCAGATCGACGGCGTGATCCGTAACGGCAACTTCACCGACTACCTGCTGCCGACCTTCCTCGACATGCCACCGGTCCTCGCGACCCTCATCGAGCAACCCGATCCACTCGCACCGCTCGGCGCCAAAGGAGTCGGCGAGCCGCCGTGCATCTCATCGACGCCCGCAGTGGTCGCCGCAATCCGCGATGCCCTCCGCCAAGCCGGAAACGACGCACCACTTGACCGTGTCCCCGTCCGGCCGTCCGACATCTGCCTCTGAGCGACTTCCATTCGGCTTGGAGCGAAGTCAGCCTGCCATGGCGCTTGAGCGGGGGGATGTCATCGTTTGGTTTGCGTCGGTGTAGCTTGCGGTCCCATGTCTGACGAGCGCGAGATCATGACCTGGGACATGCTGGGTGAAGCCACACGAACGCTGTCGCAAATGGTCGCCGACGACGGCTACGAGCCCGACATGATCCTCGGTATCGCCCGCGGTGGCCTGCTGCCGGCCGGCGCCATCGGCTACGCCTTGTCGATCAAGAACGTGTACACGATGAACGTCGAGTTCTACACCGGCGTCGACGAGCGGCTCGAAGTTCCTCGGATTCTTCCGCCCGCGCCCGACTTCGTCGATCTCTCGCACGGCAAGATCCTGATCGTCGACGACGTCGCCGATACGGGCCACACCCTGCGGTCGGTCGAGGAGTTCTGCGAAGGCAAGGTCGGAGAAGTGCGCACGGCGTGCATCTATGAGAAGTCCCACTCGGTGGTGAAGTGCGACTACGTCTGGAAGCGCACCGACCAGTGGATCAACTTCCCGTGGAGCGACAAGGACCCGGTCGCCAAGCGCACCTGGTCCGTCAAAGACGCCTGAGCGACGCTGATCGTTGCCTGATCGTCAGCTGATCGTCAGCTGCTGAACGCCCGCTGTCGAGCAAGTTGGAGCCGCTCGGCGAGCCGCTTTGCCGGCACGATGCCGAGCAGCGTGTCGCCACTCCACACGGTGACGATCGGGTTGGCCGGGTTGAGCCGGGGGAGGACCGACGACAATTCGTCGTCGGGGCCAGCCTTGGCCAGCGTGCTGAACGGCGTCATCAGTTGCGTCAGCATCACCATCGCCCGCTGCTCGGCCGGGATCGCCCAGAGCTGGTCTTCCAGCACGAGCCCGTCGACCTGACCGTCGTCGTTGGCATCGAGCGCCACGGCGCCAGCGTTACCGAGCCGCTCGCGTTGGTCGATCATCGAGTACGCGTCCATGTCGCTGCCGGCGTGGGCGATGCCGAACCACGTCAGGTCACGAACCTTGACGCCCTCGAGTTGCTCACCGATGTACGAAGCAGCGATCTCTGCCCGTGCGCTCATCGCAATGAACACACCTGTCACGGCGAGGAAGACGCCGGAGCCACCACGGAACATCACGGCCACGCCGATGATGCCCATGCTCCAGCCGAGCACACGCCCCGCATTGCCGGCGTCACGCATCGCCCGATACTTGCTGCCCGTCCGAGCCCACCGGATGGCGCGGAGTACTCGGCCGCCGTCGAGCGGAGCGCCCGGCAGCATGTTGAACACCGCGAGCACGAGGTTGACCAGGCCGATCCAGCCGAGCACGCTCGACTCGAAGACAAGGGCCGCCCCGATCGCCACCGCTCCGATGGCGAGGCTGACGGCGGGACCGGCAACGGCGATCAAGCCGTCGGCCTTCGGGGTCGGCGACTCGCGGTCGAGCCGAGCGACCCCTCCGAGCGCCCAGAGATCGATCGATTCGGTGTTGACGCCGTAGCGGCGAGCGACGAGGGCGTGACCGAACTCGTGGAGCAGGATGGAAGCGAACAACCCGAGCGTCGCGGCGATGCCAGCCGCAACGCCGAGGACAGCCGACAGGTTGGCCCCGAAGAACGCCGCCACGAAGGCCATCGTCCAGTGGGCACGCACCGGGATTCCGAGGTACCGGCCCAAACTCAGCGATCCAGTGTTACTCATGCTGATGCCAACCGTACGTCCGTTCCCCCTATTCCACCCGCCACCACACTCACCCCACCCCACCCCACCCCACCCGACCCTGCCCGAAACCCATCCGAAAAATGGAGGGAAAAGTGCGCTGGGCGCAACTGCGGCCCCAAATTTCGGATCGCCCGCCGGCGGCGCCCGAAAAATGGAGAAAGAGGTGCGCTGGGCGCAACTGGAGCCGCATTTTTCGGACAGAGGGGGAGAGGGGCAGGGGGACTTCGGGTGCGGGGCGGGGTGGCGGGGCGGGTTAGGAGCGGTGGGCGAGGACGACGGTGGCGCAGTTGCGACCGCTCGCGCCCCACACACCCGCGCCGGGGAACGTAGCGGCGCCAGTGAGGTAGAGGCCGTCAACGGCGGTTTCGTACTTGGTCAGCTCGGGGTTGGGGTTGCGGAACGCAGCGAGCGGACCGCCGGCGAAGCTCGTCGCATGCCCGGCGGGGAGGTGGAAGTCGGTCTCGTACACCGCCGGCGTCATCGCGCGCCAGTCGACGATCGAGTCGAGAAAGCCCGGTTCACACAGTTCGGCGAACGCCTCGAGCCAGCGCCGAGGTTCGGCACCTTGGAGGTCGGGATCGGCCCATCCCGACCCATCGGTGCCTTGGAACCCGTAGGGCGTGAAGAGCGCCTCCAGACTCAAGACGTGTCGACCTTCGGGGGCAAGCGTCGGGTCGAGCAGCGTCGGGACGTTGACCAGCATGCCGGGTCGGTCGAGGATCTGCCCGCGCTGCATCAGGTGGTAGCCGCGGTCGATGTCGGCGAGTGGGGGAGCGATCACCGTGGTGGGGCCGAGCGGCCGATCGTGGTCCTTGAGCACCGGAGGAGTGGTCAGCACGGCGTCGATTTTCGACTCGTAGCCAGCAGCATGGGGAATCTCCTTCCACCGCCGGATCAGCGCCTCGGCAGCCGGCGGAGGATTGGTCAACCACTTGAGGAACGTGTCGTGCGGATTGCAGGCCGACACGACGACCGGCGCACTGAACTCGGTGCCATCGACGAGGACGACGCCGCGCACGCCAGCGCCGGCACAGTCGATCGACGCAACGGCGCTTCCGAGACGCACGACTCCTCCGGCGGCCACGAATGCGGCGAGCAGAGTCTCGGTGACCTGGCCGCTGCCCCCGACGGGGCGGCCGACCGTGCCGACATGACGCATGGCGTGGGTCAGCGCACCGAGGCCCGAGCCGGCGAACTCGGGCGAGATGCCCCACACCATCGGCCCGGTCATCGCACCCGGACCCGTGACCGCATCGGCGTCGAAAAACGAGCGGAGCACGTCGGCGGCGCTGCGGCGCGACCACTTGAGGAGGGTGGGCGTGCCGGCCAGTCGCTTGCGCAGGGCCAACCTGGTGAGCCCCTGCAGGGTCGGTGGTTCGGCAGCCGCTTCGAAGATCATCCTGATCGCCGGCGCGGCCGCCCGCGCGTACCGCCGGTAGTGGTCGACCTCGCCCGGAAACGAGACACCGAGAGAGTCCGCAGTTGCATCGAGATCGTGATGGTGCGACCAGCTCGCTGACGTCGCCGTGCCCTGCCACGCCATGTTGTGCTGGGCGGGCTCGACGTCGATGTAGCGCAACCCATGGTCGGCCAGCCCGAGTTCGCCGATCACCGGGGTGGTCCGAAATGTGAGGTGATCGCAGTTGCAGATGTTGACCGAGGCCCCGGCAAACGACTCACTCGCCGCCGTGCCACCCACTTGACCACGCGCCTCGAGCAGCAGCGTGCTCATCCCGGCACGAGCGAGATACGCCGCAGTGACGAGGCCGTTGTGTCCGGCGCCGACCACGATCGCATCGAAGTTGTCAGTAGCTGCGGGTCCGTCGTTGCTCACGGCGTCAGTCTTCCTCACGCCAGTACCTGCGGCGTAACGTTGATCAGGGTGTTTCGCGACGTGTGGATCAGGAGATCGGAGGCCCATCGCCGAGACGCTGACCGTTCCGCCACACGATGCGATCGGACGGGCCGAAAGCGATTGCCTCGCGCAGCGTGGCTGCGCGCGCCGCAACCAGGTCAGCCCGCTGTCCGACGGCCAGTGTCTGAACGCCGAAGCCGGTCACCTCTGCTGCCACACTGCTCACCGAAGCCCAAGCCTCTGCGGGCAGATGGTGGCTGGTCATCACCATCAACCCCGCTGTTTCGAACGGGCATGCTCGGCCCATCGGGTTGAACGGATCCTGCAGATTGTCGGCGCCGGCCGCCACGGCCACACCGGCAGAGCGGAGTGCCGCCACGGCAGTGAGGCCGCGGGGCATCGGGCTGTACCCGCGTCCTTGGAGGAAGAGGTTGGTGTGGGGAAGCGCAACGACCCCGATGCCCGCGGCCGCCACGGCCTCTGACGTCGTGCGCTGGTCGTTATCGGGTTGCATGCTGAGGCTGACGCAGTGACTCGCCGTCACCCGGTGGGCGAAGCCGGCGCTGACGAGTTCGGCGAGTTCGGCAAGACCGCGCACGGCCGGATCGAGGGTCTCGTCGGTGTGCAGGTCGACGTCGGCGCCGTGGTCGGTGGCGACCTGCAAGAAGAACTCCGTCGGACCGCGGGTGTCACCGCCTTGTTCCGTGTGCGATTCGAGGTGAGGACAGCCGCCGACGAGATCGGCACCAGCTTGCAATGCGGCATGCAGGAGAGCGCGTTGGTCGGCACCGGCGGGCCCCATCACCGGCCATCCGCACAGCGCCACAATCTGGACATCAATCACACCGGCAACACGACGCCGCACCTCGGCCAGCGCCTCGACGCTCCGTAACCCGTGCTCGGTCGTCGTGTCGGCATGCGAGCGAACGGCCCGATAGCCGTTCGTCGCCATCAACCGCGCAGCCCGTTCGGCCCGCTCGATGGTTTCGTCGACGCCGAGCAGATGGCGATGGGCCTGCATGGCGGTGATCGCCCCCATCAGATCGCCCGTCGGATTCTCGATGCGCTCTGACAGAAACGCCTTGTCCAGGTGAGCGTGAGGCTCGACCGCGGACGGCAACAGCACATACCCGTCGAGGTCGACGACCTGTTCGTCAGCGCCTGCGGGAATGAGCTGACCGGTCGATTCGATGGCGGTGATCACGCCGTCGGCGATACGGATGTCGTGGTGCGCATGCGTCACACCATCCAACACAGTTGTTGCTCGTTGCAGCAGCGTCGATCCCATTCGTGCGAACATAGACGCCATGGTCGCTGCAAAAGATCTCAAGCTGGGTGCGTTCTTCTTCGGGGGCGTCGAAATGGACGACGCTGGCGCCGGCATGCCCAACCCCATGGACCGTCGCTACTCGAATGATGCCTGCTGGAAGGCGACGCTCGACTACGTCAACTCCGCCAAGGAGGCCGAGCGGCTCGGATTCGATTCGTTCTGGACGACCGAGCACCACTTTCAGTACGAGGGCTACGAGGTCATCCCGAACGGGTTGCTGATCTCGACGTGGATCGCGGCCCAAACCACGACGCTGCGGTTCGGCGCGATGTTCAACGTGGTGCCGCAGTGGAACCCGATGCGGCTCGCCGAGGACTTCGCCACCTTGCACAACCTGTCCGGAGGTCGAGCCATGCTCGGCGTCGGACGCGGCACCGTCCCGCGCGAGGTGCTCCACCTCAACGACAAGGGCGTGTCGATCGGCTCGCAAGACAACCCCGATCAAGCAGCCGACGACCAGTTCAACCGCGAGATCTTCGAAGAGTCGATGGAGATCGTCCGGCGGGCACTCAGCCAGGAGACATTCGAGTTTCAGGGGAAGCACTTCCAGATCCCGATTCCCGGGATTCCTGATCGAGGCGCAACAGTGCAAGACCTCACCTTGATCCCGCGGCCGATCTACCCGTACGAGATCTGGCAGGCCGTGACGTCACCGCCCACGCTCGACTACGTGCCGACCGTCGACCACGGGGCCGTGTTCTGGAATCAGCACTACAGCTTCATCAAGCGCTTCTGGGACATCTACGGAGAGAAGTACGCCGCCTCGCACGACGGGCATGAACTGCAGCAGCACGAAAAGCGCATGCTCGTGGTCTCGTACCGCATCGAAGACACGATGGAGCAAGCTCGGGCCACGGCACTCGGGGGCCACGATGAATTCTGGAAGTTCCTCGGCCCCTACGGCTGGAGTCGCGGGTACATGGGCCCCGACGGCAAACCGTCGGCGCCGGGGCTGATCCCCACGCTCGATGAGTCGATCGAAAACAAGACGATGCTCGTCGGGCCACCCGAGCACGTCGCCGCGGAGATCCAATTCCTCAAGGACCTGCTCGGATTCGAGTACCTCACGGTCTTCCCTCATCTGCTCGGCGACAGCTACAAGAAGGCTGACGAGCAGATGGCCCGGTTCACCGAAGAAGTGTGGCCTCTCCTCACCTGAGCACGTTGGGTTGGTGCCCGGTCAATCTGTGCGCAACTCGGTGTGCAGTCGGCTGCCGCCCGATCGCTTCGCCTCGTACATCAGTCGGTCGGCGCGCCCGAGTACGTCATCGACGGTTTCCCCCGGGTTGACTTCGGCGAGCCCGACGCTTGCGGTCACCGTCACGGTTGCGTCGATGCCGTCGACGGCGATCGGGGCCGCGATGTTGTGAACGATTCGCTCGGCAATCGCACGTTGCATCGCCGGGCCCTCCCCGCCGACGCCGAGGAGGACGGCGAATTCGTCGCCCCCGATGCGCGCCGCCGAGTCACCCGAACGAACGGCTGCCACAACTCTGCCGGCAACCACCTGCAAGACCTCGTCGCCGACCGCATGGCCGTATCGATCATTGACGGGCTTGAACCCGTCGAGATCGAGGAAGATGACCGACTTCTTCGACTCCGGCCCGACATGCCGGAGCTGTAAGGCATCGTCAAGCACTGCGCGGAAGGCGGATCTGTTCAACAAGCCGGTAAGCCCGTCGTGAGTCGCGGCATGGCGCATCAGCCGGTCGTTCTGCGATCGCATCAGAACGATCCGGGCCAACTCCCGGGCCTGGTTGAGCCGATCGGTGACCCCGGGCGAGAATTGTTCTCGGATGGTGTTGCAGGTGATGATCTCGTAGCGTCCGGCAGGCTTGTGACGCTCGGATTCGGCAACGACCGACAGCCGCCAGGTGTCTTCGTACCCAGCGGAACGAAGGCGTCGGGTGACCGATTCTCCGAGTTCGCTCGGCTCACAACGATGCGGTTCGGTCATGACCTCGGCAAACGACGCCGGCGATGTCGACTGCAACGCCGCGGCGAGATCATCGGAGGTGGAGGTGACGATGCGCCACTCCCGATCGATGCGTTCGAGCACTGCTGCCGCGAGGGTGAGCGGCGGCATAGCGATCAGTTGGGTCACGAGACGCAGCAGGTCCTCGACGTCGGCTCCCGACGAAACACCAGCGAGAAGGTGCGTGAGCAGGTCGTGCTGTCGGGCCGGTCGCACGTCGTAGATCACGCCGCCGACGATCTCGTCATCGATTGTTCGGGCACCGGTGACCTCGACCGGAATGACTTCTCCGGTGGGTGAGACCACCCGAACGTGGATTGACGGCAGCCCGCCGGACAGGTCCTGGTCATTGGATTGGGTCAACTGGACGAACGCATCGGCCAGCCACGTCACGTCGTCGGGGTGGATCACATCCAGAATGTTCTCGCCGACGGAATCCTGGCCCGGCCGACCGACGAGTGCGAGTAACGCCGCATTGGCATACAGCACGTTGGCCGTCCCGTCGACGACGACCAACGGGGACGGCATCTGGTCGAGGACGCGCTGCGCGAACTGCGGGTGTGGCGCGTTCAAGCCGGAGCCGGGGGTCGACGCTGCACTCATGACACATCTGCTATCGGCAATAGTGCGTCGCAACTGAAGTTGCCTAGCCGCCGGCACAACTGCCGATAATCGCCCGCGGGTCTGCCGCGCCCGCCAGCGTTCCATTCGGTGCAACGACGATGGCATGGGCGTGGCCGAATCCCGAATCCCACGCCGGTTCGAGCCGTGCGTCGTGCCCTCGTGCGCGCAGGTCGGTCGCCCACTGCTCGGGCGCTTGCCCTTCGACGGCGACGCTCGGCCCCGCCGCCGCGGTCCATGTGTCGAAGCCCGTCTGGGGGCCCTTCAGCGCCCACCGTCCGGCGTTGATCGCGGTGGCCGGGGCGTGGTGATGATGGAACAGCCGCGTGGCGACCTGCAGCAAGATCTGCGGTTGAGCATCGCCACCCATCGTGCCGAACACGCCGACGAGATCATGCCCACGCGTGGCCACGGCCGCCGACAGGGTGTGCGGCGGCCTTCGTCCGGGGCCGAACTCGGCGGGATGACCGGCGACCAGGCTGAAACCGATTCCCCGGTTGTGCAGGTTGATCCCGGTGTTCGGCTCGACGAGGTGGCTGCCCAGGCCGGACGCGTTCGATTGAATCAGCGACACACCCATCATCAGCCCGTCGCCGCCACGACCCATTGCGCAGAGGTAGGTCGTGTCACCGTCACGAACAGGAACCGGCCGGCGGCTGCAGAAGTCGCGATCGACCTGGTCGATTCGTTCCGAGATCTCCGCGACCAGTGCTGCACCGTCGGCATGCTCGTACAGCCGGTCAGGTCGGTCGTACCCGGCTGCGGTCGATGCCTCGATCAGCAGGTGCGCCCAGCGCCCGTCGTCGGGGTCGTCGGGCAGTTCACCCGACGCCGCGAGCTGATCGACGAGGCGAGCCGAGCCGAGAGTCAGGTACCCCTGCGTGCTCGGCCCGACCGTGTGCAGGTCGACGCCGAACGCCGACGCGCTCAGCGGCTCGACCCACTCGGCCTGCGTCGTGCCGAGGTCGTCCGCCGTGAACAAGCCGTTGCCGAGTTCGATCAGACCCTCGCCGAACGCCCCGCCGTAAAAGGTGTGACGGCCACCGGCTGCGATGCCGGCGAGTGCCAGGGCCACACCGGGCCGCCTGACCAGGGCGCCGGTCTCATGGGCCTGATCGAGCAACTCGGCGAGATGGGCGCGACTGGCACTGTCGATGCGAGCACCGACGCCAGCGAGGAGCGGACTGGCCGGAACGCCCTGTGCAGCGAAGCGCATCGCAGGTGCCAGGATCACGTCGAGGGGCAGGGACCCGAAGCGCTCGTGCAGCGCCATCCATCCGTCGACACAGCCCGGAACGGTGACCGAGCGGACGTCGAGCCTGAACGGCATGTCGAGGAGTCCCTCGGACCGCAACGCCTCGGGATCGGCCCCCGAACCGGCGCGGCCGGATGCGTTCAGCGCAAACACCTCACCGTCGACGTGAACGAGCGCAAACAAGTCGCCGCCCATGCCACAGAGGTGCGGGCCGGTCACGGCGATCGCCGCGTTGGTCGCCAACGCGGCGTCGGCGGCGTTGCCGCCCCGGGCGAACATCTCGATCCCGGCCGATGTTGCGAGGTGATCGGCGCTTGCGACCATGTAGCGCGGCGAGCGCACGGTCGCTCGGGGCGGATTCTGTCGCTGCTGCATGGGCGTCATCTTGGCGACCCTATGCGGTTACGGTCGAGGGATGAGGAGGGCGCCGACTGACACGCTGCGCAACGGCGCGTTGACCCTTGCCGGCGTCGTCACTGCCGTTGGGATGTTCGGCCCGTGGCTGCGATCGGGTGCCTCGCGTCGCTCCAGTTTCGAGCTGTTGGACCTCGTCGACCGGCTGGGTTTCGCTTCCGGTGGGTTGTTCGAGTGGGCCGTGCGTCCGTGGCCGCTGGCTCCGTTGATCATCGTGGCGAGCGTGGTGGCCGCCTGGTCGCGTCGACACGTCTGGGCGGCAGGTTTCGGTGTCGGCGGCGGCGTGTACGTCGGCGCCGTGGCGCTCGGCGTGTCGAACGCTCCCGAGGCCGGACTGATCCGCACCGACTGGGGTGTGCTCACGTCGTTGATCGGTGGGCTGTTGCTGGTCGTCCTGTCGGTGTGGAACCTGCTGTCGCAGTCACGCCGGCCAGATGCCGCGTTCGACGCACACGTCGCGTAGTAGCGTCACGTCGTCGGTCATCACGCCGTCGACGCCGAGGTCGAAGAGTCGGTGCATCTCGGCCCGGTCGTTGATCGTCCACACGTGGACGGGAGCGCCGGCGCGCTGGGCATTGGCGACGAACCGTTCGGTCACCACGGTGAGTCGACCGGCGGCGATCGGGACCTGCGCAGCGCGCGACGGCCCGCCCGGGAGGCGGCCGGTGAGCCGCAGACTGCCGATCTCGCTGGGGGCCATCGACGTCAGCAGGTCGGTACCGAGCCGTCGGCGGAGCGCACGGAGGCGCTTCAGGCTGAACGATCCGATGCAGACCTGATCGAGGAGCGTCCGCGTCTCGATCAGCTCGGCGAGCGGTTCGAGCGCCGCGTCGGATTTGCAGTCGATGTTGAACCGGTGGTCAGGCCACCGATCGAGCAGGTCGATGAGACGCGGGATCGGCTCGGTCCCATCGACGCGCAGATCGGCGATCTGATCCCAGGTCAGCTCGACGATGGTGGCGTCGATGCCACAGGTCCGCCGCAAGTCGGCGTCGTGGAAGGCCACGAGCACGCCGTCGGCGCTGCGGTGGACATCGGTTTCGAGGTAGCGGTAGCCGAGCGACACCGCATGCTCGAACGCCGCCACCGTGTTCTCGGGGGCGACGACGTTGCCGCCCCGGTGCGCGAACGCGATCGGGCCATCGTTGACGAGGTAGGGGTGGAGCGGGGTGCGCCGATGAAGACCGGCCACTCAGATCGACCGGCCTGCGGCTTCCCAGTACTCGTCTTTGAGGAGGCGCTTGTACAGCTTGCCGGTGGGGTGACGGGGGAGTTCCTCGCGGAAGTCGATCGACCGCGGGCACTTGACGTCGGAGATCTGACTCTTGCAGAACTGGATCAGTTCACCCGCCAACGCCCGTGCCTCTTCGTCGTTGGCTGGCATCACCCGTGGCTGCACCACGGCTTTGACCTCCTCGCCAAAGTCGTCGTTCGGTATCCCGAACACGGCCACGTCGATCACCTTGTCGTGGGTGACCAGGACATTCTCGGCCTCCTGAGGGTAGATGTTCACCCCACCGGAGATGATCATGTACGCCTTGCGATCGGTGAGGTACAAGAACCCGTCGGCGTCGACGTAGCCCACGTCGCCGAGCGTGCTCCAACCCTTCAGATGGCGCGAGCTCTTCGTCTTTTCCGGGTCGTTGTGGTATTCGAACTCGGCGCCACCGTCGAAGAAAACAGTTCCCGACTGGCCCTGGGCGACCTCCTCGCCGGCGTCGTCGCAGATGTGCAGTGTGCAGTTGATCGGCGTTCCGACGGTGCCCTCGTGGGCGAGCCACATGTCGGAGTTGCAGTAGACGAAGCCGTTGCCCTCGGAGCCGGCGTAGTACTCGTGAATCACCGGACCGAACCACTCGATCATGGCCTTCTTCGTCGGAATCGGACACGGAGCGGCGGCATGGATGACGTACTGGAGCGAAGACACGTCGTACTTCGCGCGGGTGGCATCGTCGAGCTTGAGCATGCGCACGAACATCGTCGGAACGACCTGGCTGTGGGTGATGTCGTATTGGTCGACGAGTTGCAAGTAGCGCTCGGCATCGAAGTTCTCCATCGCGACGATCGTTGCACCGAGCGCATGTTGAGCCATACAGAATCGCAGCGGCGCGGCATGGTAGAAGGGCGCGGGCGAGAGGTACACCTTGGTGTCGTCAACTCCGAAGAGCAGCTGGCAGAGCCCAGTAACTCCGTTGTTCCAGGTTTCGAGCGGTTCGTTGGGGAGTGGACGGGTGATGCCCTTCGGCATGCCCGTCGTCCCCGACGAATACAGCATGTCCATGCCGGCAATGCGTTGCTCGTCGAGCGGTTCGGGCGATTGTGCGGCCACCGCGGCCTCGTAGGACTCGTAGCCGTCGATCGTGCCGTCGAGCATCAGACGCAGTTCGACGTTCGGCGTGGTCGGCAGCACTTCGGCGGCCTGATCGGCCTTGTAATTCGACGTGATGTAGGCGCGCGCGCCGCAGTCATTGATGATGTAGTCGAGTTCGGCGCTCTGCAAGCGCGACGACGTGGCGGTGTAGACGAGCCCGGCGTAGTGGCAGCCCCAGATCACTTCGAGGTAGCGGTCGTGATTCTCCATGCAGATCGCGATGTGGTCGCCTGGATTGAGCCCGGCAGAACGCAGGAGACGGCTCAAACGGTTGGCCGCCGCATCGAGTTCGCGGTACGTCTGCGTGAAGCCCGAGTTGGCCATGATGAGGGCGGGTTTGTCGCCGTGTGCTTCGAGATGGACGCCAGGGATCATGAGTTGGCAACGTAGTCGCCGATACCTTGGCGACGTGAACTGGTGCACCCCGATCGACCGCGCGGAGCGAGCGTCGTGACGGTTGCCCGATTCGGACGGATGCTCGGCCCGGAGGCGACCTCGCTCGACCTCGACGAGGCGTCGCTCGTGATGTCCGCGGTCCTCCAGCCGGGGCTCGACGAAATCGAGTGGTTGGCGGCGCTCGACCTGATCGCCGCCGAGTGTCCGACACCCACCGCCGCGGGTGTGAGCCGGTATCTCTTCGATGAGCTGGGTTTCAGCGGAAATCGCCACGCCTACTACGACTGGCGAAACTCATGTCTCGACCGGGTGATCGCCACCCGCACCGGCATCCCGATCAGCCTGTCGGTCCTCATGATCGAAGTCGCCCGACGAGTCGGGGTGACCCTGGTCGGAGTCGGAATGCCGGCCCATTTCTTGGTTCGAACACCCGAAGACGACGGAACCTTCTACGACCCCTTCGATGGCGGTCGCCGGCTTGATCGGGCAGGGGCGCGCGACCTCTTCGAGACGATCACCCGGGGTCAGGCGCCGTGGTCCGAATCCCATCTCGATCCGACGCCGAATCGGGCGATCGTGATCCGAATGTTGAACAACCTCAAAGGTGTGTTCGCGCGGAGATCCGACGAGGTTCGCTTTGCGCTCGTGATGCAACTTCGGGCACAGGTCGCCGAGTTGGCGGTGCTCGAAGCCGCCGAGTTCACGAGCGCCAACGCGGTCTTCAACTGAGCCGGCCTGGTGGCGCCCCTGACCGATCGTTAGGACGAGAGCCGTTCGAGCAGCACCAACGTCTCCCGCTCGGGCGACAAGCCCTCGGCGCCAAGCTGTGCTCGCAGATGACGCGCAGTGCTCCTGGCCCCGAGCAGGGACCCCAGGGTCAGGTGAGCTCGAATCTCGGCTCGCCGGGCCCGTTCGGCGAGGGGATCGATCCGGGCAGCCGCCAACGCCGCCCCGAGGGCCGCCTCCGGTTCGCCTCGGGCGAGCAGCAACTCGGCGACGCGGCAGCCCGAATTGAAGGCCAGCGTCTGCAGCCGCAGTCGGAGATGATTGATGTCTTCGTCGTCGACATCGGGCAGAAGCGGCCCGGTGTAGAGGTCGACCACTGCGCGGTGGTGATCGAGAGCGATCATCAGCCGTGATGCTCGCTCTGCGTCGCGTGCTGCTGCGGCATGTTTCTCGAACGTCCACAGGTCGACGTCGACGCCGTCGTCGAGGAGTTCGAGTCGACCGTCCTGGGTCGACACGAACCACGAGGTGCCAGTCGGTCTGTCGGGCTCGATGGCATCGAGCAGCGACGCGAGCGTGACACGCAGGTTCGCCCCGGCCTGCTTCTCGGAGAGATCGGGCCACAGTCGGGCGGCAATGGCCGAGCGGTGCGGCGTCCGCTCGACGAGCAAGCGGGCGACCAACTGCTCGACCCGCCCGCCGCGTACACGATCAGACACGGCCCCACCATCGCTGCGCCGAACCGTGAATTCTCCGAGCGTGGTGATGGTCAGGTCGTACGGTGGCCGCTGCGGAACACCTGACGTCAGGGCGCGGGCCCTGGTCCGTACGGCAGGCACCTGATGTTCGACCAGTCGACGGACCCAGCGGGCAGCGTCGGGGATCGAGTCGAGGCATTCCCGGGCGGCAGGCACGTCGCTCGCGGCAAGCGCCAACTCACAGAGGAGCGAAGGCGGCACGTGGACGCGCAGCAGCTCGACCGATCGCCAGGGCAATGCCGCTGCACCGGTCGCGTCAGCGTCAGCGCGTAACTCGACGATCGCCCGGCCCGCCGCAACTGCAGTGGTGATGGATGGTCCGAAGTCGATGTCGTCGAGCCATTCGGTGTCGGGAACGAGCGCCCGAACGGTGGTGATGGCACCCATGTACGCCCAGGCGGGCCACGGCGCGACGGGAACGTCGGTGACGATGCTGGCGAACCGCGAGCGTGCGGCCTCATCGCCCTCGGTGGCCAACACGACCACGGCGTCGGCGACACGTGCGAACAGCGCCGGAATGGGCTGCAAGGCGCGGGCCCGAACGAGCGCCTCGTCGGCCAGTGTTCGGGCCTCCCGCAGCTCGCCGGCGGCGAGCGCCACCGACGTGAGGACGCCAAGCAGCGGCACATTGACCACATCGAGTTCCCGGCGCGAATAGACGCGCGGAAGGTCGCGGGTGACGGTCCACGCAAGCGTCGGATCGATCGAACCGGTCATCCACACCGCCTGGGCGTGCACCGGATCCCGGATCCCCTCTGCGAGCACTTCGTCCAAGGTGACCGAAACCAGTTCGGGATGGCCGAGGGCGATGTACCGCGACGCAGTGGAGACCCTGGTCACTTCCGGCGCCGCCGCCACTTCGAAGTCGGCGACCGCAGCGAGCGCGCCCGCCACGTCGCGCTGCTGTTCCGCTCGGTGAGAATTGATCAGCGCCTGTGCGCACCTGGCCAACGGCCAGCCATCTTCAGCCATGTGCTGCACATCGTCGAGCAGGCGATCAACTCCCGTTCCCGTTCGATACTGGGGATCGATGTCGCCGAACATCTGAGTCTGGCGCCAGAGGGCGAGGCTGGCGAGCTCGATGTCGTCGCCGGCGCGCTCTTGAACCTCGCGAAATTGATGCAGCGCATCTTCTGACTGCATCGTCGATGCGATCACCTGGAGGTATCGGGCCAACGCCCCGGTGCGTTCGCGGGGAGGCAGGCAGTCGATCAGGGCGGATGCGATCGACGCATCGAGCCCGGCTGCAAGGGGAGCCACTGCGAAGTCTCGGGCCAGGCGGATCACTTCGTCGTCGGCGCCGGCCGTCTGCAGGCATCGCGCCCCCGCAGGATCTCACCACGCGCGACCATCACCTCGGCACCCGCCACCATCGCGCGCTTCCAGTCGTCCTCCGATGCCAAGTCGGCGAGCGCATCGCGCCAGAGATCGTGGAAGCGGAACGACCCCTCACGGGTTTCGACGAGCGGCAGGCCGTGGAGGAGCATGGCCGCCGTCGTTCCCGGCCCACACACCGCCCCGACGATCTCGTCGTCCACCCGACCGAAGCGAACGAGTGTTGCCAGTGCGGCCTGGTGATCGGGATCAAGCGATCCGAGGACGGCCTCCCAGAGGTACTCGATCGAGGCGGCTCGTCCGACACTGGTCATGAGCACCGCGAGGGCCGGCCATGATGGGATCTCGTCGGTGGCGACCTCGCAGTGACGCAATCGGGCGAACTCGTCCTGCTCGTCACTGGTGAATGCCAACGCCATCTCGTCGATTTCTGCCCCGTCTCCCCGAGCTTGGAGCTGGCGGAAGGGGAGGGCCGGCATGGTCCGACTCCCGATCACCAGGTGGACGTTGGCCGGGAGTTGACTGCACAGCTCGGCGAGGATCGGTGCGGCGTCGGTGCCATCGAGGAGGTGGGCATCGTCGACGAACACCGCAATCGGCTCCGGGGCGAGCGCCCAGAGCTTCTCGATCAACTCCCCGATGTCGCCGTCGTCGCTCGCACCCGACTCGGCATCGTCGCCAAAGACGGCACTCACCGCGTGGTGCAGGCCGGCCAGCAGGTGGTCTCGTCGTCGATCGAGTTCGCCCACCTGCAGCCACACGTCGGTGCCGAAGGGGTCGAGCAGGTTTTCCGCCATCGCGTGGGCCAACAGGGTCGTCTTGCCGAAGCCGGCGCCACCGCGGACGACGGTCAGTCGAC
Source organism: Ilumatobacteraceae bacterium (assembly GCA_963820085.1). Lineage (GTDB taxonomy): Bacteria > Actinomycetota > Acidimicrobiia > Acidimicrobiales > Ilumatobacteraceae > Ilumatobacter_A. Next base: position 1,194,879 of record CAWFYU010000006.1, read on the forward strand.
GGTCGAACCGTCCCCGCAGCACGTCGAGGAGCCGGGCGCGATCGACGAGCCCGCGCGGAGGTTCGGGCGGTCGAAGTCGGAACGGAGCGCGCCGAGCCGTCGCCATCCATGGATCGTACCGAGGAGTCACGAAGTGATGGAGATGGTTTCCCGTCGATCGGCATCAATCGTGTCAGCAGGGGAGTCACCGTTGGGCGCAAGAATCAGGTACCCCTGCAGGCAGACGATGCCGACGATGGCGACCCACTTGCCGGCCGGGAGCGACACGTCGTACCGGAACCGCTCCACCATGAGGATCGCAACCTGGAGCGCCACGATCCAACCGAACGTGACGGTCGACAGCTCCGCATACCGCAACCCGAGCGCGAACACTGCGAACAACAGCAAGAACGATCCGGCGCCGCCGAGGAAGAGCCACGCCCCACGGCCGTTGCTCCACTCCTTGGCCAGGACGCTTCCGGCGAGATCCAGCCCCGCCAGGAGCAGCATCAACACGACCATCATGCTCGCCGACAAGTTGTTCGTCTCGCCGGCCATTTGGTTCCCCGTCACCATCCCTCTGTCACCATCCCTTTGTCACCATCCCTCTACCATCCCCGTCCGTCATCCCTCTGATGAAAGCCAGCTTGGCAACGGCGCGTCAGCACCCGCGTCAGCGGCTGTTTGCTGCACTCCCGACTGGGCCTCGTCGACGTCGGCCTGGCTACGTTGACACCATGACCGTGATGGACACCACGACGACCTCGACGACCCTGACAACCGACGAACAGCGGGTCATCGACCTCACCACCGAACTTCTCGAGAGCTTCCCGCCGAAGGACACCGCTCCGGCCGAGTTCCTCGGCCAACAGTTCGACCGCGGGTTGGCCTGGGTGCACTTTCCCGAGGGCAACGGCGGTCTCGGCCTCAACCCCAAGCTGCAGACGGCTGATCAACGAGCGGGTCTTCGCCGCTGGCGGTCCGAACGCGATGTATCGCAACCCGATCGGGCACGGGATGACCGGCCCCACCGTCGTCGCGTGGGGGAGCGAGGCGCAGAAGCAGCGCTACCTGCGGCCGCTGTTCACGGGCGAGGAGATCTGGTGCCAGCTGTTCTCCGAGCCCGGGTCGGGCTCCGACTTCGCCGGCCTGTCCTCGACCGGCGTGCAGCGACGGCGACGAATGGATCTGCAACGGTCAGAAGGTCTGGACCACTCTCGCCCATCTGTCGAAGTGGGGTCTGCTCGTTGTGCGCACCGATCCGCAAGCCGTCAAGCACGCCGGTCTCACCGCGTTCGTCGTCGACATGCATGACCCGACCGTCGAGATCCGACCCCTCCGGCAGATGACCGGCGAGGCCGAGTTCAACGAGGTCTTCTTCTCCGACACCCGCATCCACGAAAGCGAGATGCTCGGCAGCCCTGGCGACGGTTGGCGCGTCTCACTCACCACGCTGATGAACGAACGCGCAGTCGATCGGCGGCGGCGATGCCGGCAACGCGGCTCGGGCACGATCGCTGCGCTGACCCAGGCCTGGAAGCAGCTGCCCGCGTCGGCGCAGGACTGCCGCCGCGCGCGACGAGGTCATGCGGCTGTGGTGCGCGCGCCGAAGTGCTCCGGCTCACGAACATCCGCGCCAACCAGAACCGCAAGATGGGCGACCCCGGCCCCGAAGGATCGATCGGCAAGATGGCCGGCGGCCGATGCTCAACCAGAGGATATTTAAGCCAGGTGATGGATCTGCTCGGTGCCGAGGCGATGCTGTACGGCAGCTACGAGATGATCCGTCCCGAAACCGCAATGGGCGCCGACACGCTGCAGAAGGCGTTCCTGCGCAGCCGGGCGAACACGATCGAGGGTGGCACGACCGAGGTGATGGCGAACATCCTCGGCGAACGGGTGCTCGGGCTTCCCGGCGATGTCCGCGTCGACCGCGACGTTCCCTGGTCCGAAGTTCCCCGCAACTGAACGCGGCGACTGAACTGCGGCTATCGGGCGAGGCTGGCCAGCACGTCACTGGCGCCGAGGCTGCGGTCGTCCATGCCGGGCCGGTCGAGCAGCGTGCCCCCGAGCAGGACGGTCGAGGCCATCTCGATCGAGGTTCTGCAGATCGCGGATGTTGCGCGGCGGCGGGAAGTACTCGTCCTCGTCGGTGACGTTGACGAACTCGATGCCGTTGATCGGGGCCAGGAACTCGACCACTGCTTCGACCAGTTCCTCGGGGGCCGACGCCCCGGCGGTGACACCGACGATGCCGGCCAGGTCGGTCGGGCAGTTCGTCGACGGCGTTGATCCGAAAGACGCGTTCGCACCCTTCTTCGCGGGCGAGTTGTTCGAGCGCTCTGCGTGTTCGACGAGTTGGCCGAACCGATCACCACGATCGCGTCGCATCGGTGGGCGAGTTCCATCAACGCCGATCTGGCGATTGGTGGTGGCGAAGCACAGGTCGCTGCGCCCGGGCGTCCAGACGTCCGGGAAGCGTTCCTTGACGGCCACGGCGACGCCCTCCCAGTCGCGGTGCGACAGCGTGGTCTGAGCGAGCAGGGCGACCGGTTGCTCGATGTCGGCCAGCGCAGTCGACTTCGGCGACCGACTCGACGCGATCGATCGCGTCGGGCGCCACCGCCATCGTTCCGACCGCTTCTTCGTGACCTTCGTGGCCGACGTAGATGATGCGGTAGCCCTTGCCGGCGCGCACCTTCACCTCGTGGTGCACCTTGGTGACCAGCGGGCACACCGAGTCGACGACGTACGACCCGCGCCGACGAGCTGCTTCGACGCACCGCGGGCGGCGAGCCGTGCGCCGACAGCATGATCGGGCTGCCCGACGGGCACGTCGTCGATGTCGTCGACGAACACGACGCCCTGTTCCTTGAAACGATCGACCACCAGCTGGTTGTGCACGATCTCGTGGTAGCAGTACACGGGGCCGGGGAACGTGCGAACCATCCACGCCAGGGCTTTGATCGCCATCTCGACACCTGCGCAGAACCCCCGGGGTTCGGCGAGGAGCACCCGATCAACTCTGCTGGCAGCGACCGGCCGCACGCCGGATGGCTCTGGTAGCGGCTCCGACGAGGTGCTCATTCCCTTCGAAATCTACCTGCTGGAGCCGGCGGTAGCCTGGCTCGGCCCATGTCAACGCTCGCACCCTCCGACTCCGGGTCATCCGGAACTGCGACCATCGGTCTCGCACCGATCGTCGTCGCCGTCGCGCGCCGGGTCGCCGGCCGCGCTCGGGGGAGTCGAGCCCGGCGACGAGATCGTGCGCGTCAACGGCGAGGTACCCCGCGACATCATCGAATGGCAGATGGCGACCGATGAGGCCGACGTCGAACTCGAATTGAGCCGGGGCGGCCTCGAGTTGTCGATCACCATCGAAAAGTTCGCCGGTGCACCGTTGGGGATCGAAGTGTCGAGCGCAGTCTTCGACCGCGTGCGCACCTGCGACAACCACTGCGAGTTCTGCTTCATCTACCAGTTGCCCAAGGGCATGCGACGCAGCCTCTACCTGAAGGACGACGACTACCGCCTGTCGTTCCTGTACGGCAACTTCACCACGCTGACCCGGTTCACCGAGGCCGACCTCGAACGGGTGATCACCGAGCGGTTGTCGCCGCTGCACGTGAGCATCCACGCCACCGACCCCGACATCCGCAGCGCAGATGCTGAAGAATCCGCGCGGCGCGATGAGCCTGCGGTGGCTCCGGGCCCTGCTCGACCACGGCATCGCCGTGAAAGGCCAGGTCGTGGTCTGCCCGGGTGTGAACGACGGTGCCGTGCTCGACGACACCCTCGCGGGAGTGCTCGACCGCTACCCCGAACTCGACTCGGTTGCCGTGGTCCCACTCGGAATCTCGAAGTTCAACACCGAATCGGCCATGCGGTTCCACACCCTCGCCGAAGCGCGGTCGGTCGTCGACACCGTTGCCGACTGGCAGGACGTCTTCCAGACGACCCTCGGCAAGCGCATGGTCTACGCCGCCGACGAGTACTACCTGATGGCAGAGCGACCCTTCCCCGAGGCTGAACGCTACGACGGCTTCCCGATGCACGAGGACGGCATCGGCATGGCCCGAACCTTCGAAGCCGAGTTCTTCGGCAGAGCCGTCGAGGCGACCGGCGTGCAACGAGGGTTCTTCGCTGCGGTCGACGCGCCGCCCAACCCCGCGGCCTACACCGGATTGCGGCAGTCGGGTTGTGCTGCATCGGCCAGTGGCACCGACACCGCATTCGCGACCGACGTGCAGCTCCGGCCCCGGCGCTCGGCTCCGGTCGGCGTGCTGACCGGAGCGCTCGGCGCACCGGTGATCGCCCCGCTCATCGCCACGCTCGGCCGATCTGACGTGCGGGTGCTCACGGTTCACAACCACTTCTTCGGTGGGAACACCGGGGTCACCGGGCTGATGACCGGCGAGGACGTCGCCGCAGTGTTGGCAGCCGAACCCATCGGTCACCGCTATCTGCTGCCCGACGTCTGCCTGTCCGACGACGGCCGTTTCCTCGACGGCGTCGCCATCTCCGACCTTCCGCGCCCCGTCGAGGTCATCTCGACCGACGGCATTGCCTTGCGCGCCGCACTCGAATCGAAAGCACCCTCGCCATGAGCTCAGACCGTCCAGCACACCAGTCCGCACACCAGTCCGCACACCAGTCCGGGCTGCCTGACGATCCGCTCGATCTCGATCCTGATGCGATCAGCGATCTCGGTGCGGTGATGCCGGCCGACCCGTCGGCCGATCTGCCGACCGTGGTGATCATCGGTCGGCCGAACGTCGGCAAGTCGACGTTGTTCAACCGGATCGTCGGTAGCCAGCAGGCCATCGTCGAAGACCGCCCCGGCATCACCCGCGACCGCAAGGAACTCGAAGCCGAGTGGCTCGACGTCCCATTCCTGGTGGTCGACACTGGCGGCTGGATGCCCGGCGGCGACGCACTCGAAGAGAAGGTCTCGCGCCAGGTTGAACAGGCCGTGCAGGAGGCCGACGTCGTGCTGTTCGTCATCGACGCGTCGGTGGCGTTGACCGACGACGATCAACTCATCGCCAACTGGGTGCGGCGGACGGGTACCGACGTGCTGGTCGTTGCGAACAAGGCCGACAACCAGCGCCGCGAGAACGACATCTGGGAGTACATGGGTCTCGGCCTCGGCGACCCGATGCCGATCAGTGCCCTGCACGGGCGTCGCGCCGGCGACCTTCTCGACAAGATCATCTCGTTCTTCCCCGAACGAGCGGTCGAACCCGACGAAGAGCAGGCGTACGACGAGGATCAACTCGCCGAGATCGAGTCGCTGATCGACCTCGACGGTGCGCCGCCGCCGCGTGTCGCGATCGTCGGCCGACCGAACGTGGGCAAGAGCACGCTGTTCAATCACCTCGTCGGCACCGATCGCGCCGTCGTGCACGACCTCGCCGGCACGACCCGCGACGCGATCGACACACTCGTCGAAACCGACGACGGCCCGATCGTCTTCGTCGACACCGCCGGCATGCGCAAGCGGGGCAAGATCGACGATTCGGCCGAGTACTACTCGCTGGTGCGCGCGCTGCGGGCGATCGACGATTCCGACATCGCCCTCTTGGTGATCGATGCCACGATCGGCGTCACCGGCCAGGATCAACGCCTCTCCGAACGGGTCGATGCATCGGGCTGCCCGATCATCATCGTCCTCAACAAGTGGGAACTGGTCGGCGCCGAGGCGCGGCTCGAAGTGCAGTCGGAGGTCAAACGCAAGCTGGCCTTCCTCGGCGATGCACCGGTGATCAAGATCTCGGCGCTGAGCGGCAAGAACGTCCACAAGCTCCAGCCGCTGCTGCAGGACTCGATCCGGCAATATCACAAGCGGGTGCCGACCAAGAGCGTGAACAAGATCATCGGTGCCGCACAGCAGGCGCAGCCGGCGCAGGGCGGAGCAAAGGTGCTGTACGCCGTGCAGGGGGCGACCGATCCACCCACGTTCACCCTGTTCGTCAACCGCGAACTCGATCGGACCTATCTGCGCTATCTCGAACGGCGGCTTCGCGAAGACCTCGACATGGGTTCGACGCCGATCAAGCTGCGCGTCCGCAAGCGGTCCTGACCGGGGGAGTCGAGCCGATGCCCTGGTGTGAACCCTGCGCGAAGTATTGGACGCCGAACGCGATGCGGGCCGACGGAACGTGCCCCACGTGTGGCGAGCAGGTCGTCGAGCCCCATGCGCACGACGCCGGGGCCGATGACGAGAAAGCGCCCTGGCACTTCAAGCTGATGGTCGTCGCCCTCGTGGTGTATCTGTCGTTCCGGGTCGTCCAACTGTTCGTCTGAGCGCGGTTCATCCGGGCAGAATCCGAACCCTCAGCGTGCGTTGGTCACCCAGCTCGATAGAGTCTGGCTCTCACATACGGGGCTTCGGCCCCGGTACGGGCTGTAGCGCAGCTTGGTAGCGCACTTGTCTGGGGGACAAGGGGTCGCAGGTTCAAATCCTGTCAGCCCGACCGTAGAACGTCCTGGTCAGAGGAGATTTCCTCCGCCCAGGACGTTCGTCGTTGTCGGCGGGCCCGGTTCGTTCCATCCCGATGCCGATCGCCGCTGACGACTTCACGGACATGCTCGTCGCGGCTGGACAGCCGGCAGAACCAATCCGCGAGTGAGACCTCCGATCAGCTCTCTGCGATGTCGGGGCCGGCTGCGCGGATGTCTTCGACGCTGCTCATCGCAGTGCGTAGGTCGGCGAGCCATTCCTCAGCGTTGCGACCGACGAGGCGGACGCACCAGGCAACGGCGTCGGCTCGCGAGCGCGCGACGTTTGCCTCGACCAGCGTGTCGAGAACCAAGCGTTCAGGCTGCCGCAGGCGAGTCATCACGGGCGCCGCGATGTTGTTGAAGATCTCGGTTCGATCGCCGCATACGACCGCCCAGGCAACCTTGCGCTCGAACCGATGCTCGGCTTGGGCAGCGATCTGCATCCGGCGTTCGCGCGTGTCTTCTCGCCAGCCACTCATGCGGCCTGCCAACGCCTCGGACTTGTCGACCTCGGATGCTTCGTCGCCGAGTTCAGGAGTGTCCAACGCGATCTTGATGGTGATCTCATCGCGATCGACCACGACGGACGCGGGTGCTATTGCGATCCACTCGGCAGGGAGACGACCGGAAAACCACGCACGAATGGCTGAGCTGTGTGTCTGTGACATGCTTGAACCCTAGCGGTAATTACATCATTACACAATTGCATAGGCGCGATCGAGTTCATATCCCGTTCACCCCGCGTCCATGTCCTCGTCGGCTCACGGACGATTGACTTCGGTCTGACATGTCATCAGCAGCGAGGACGATCCACGTCGGCATCAACGGCTTCGGCCGGATCGGGCGGCTCGTGGTGCGCGGCCTTGCCGGCCATGACCAGTTGCGACTCGTCCACGTGAACGACCCCCACGCTGATGCTCCAACGGCCGCCCATCTCCTCACGTACGACACCGTGCACGGGCGCTACGCCGGGACGGTCACCTCGACCGACACATCGGTGACCATCGACGGCAACGAGGTCACCTTCTCCGCCTACACCGCGCCGGGCGCCGTGCCCTGGGCCGATCTCGGCGTCGACATCGTCCTCGAATGCAGCGGGAAGTTCAAGACCATCGACACCTTGCAGCCGTACCTCGACGCCGGGGTCTCCAAGGTGATCGTCGCCGCTCCGGTGAAGTCCGCCGGCGTCCTGAACATCGTGATGGGGTGTAACGACGACCTCTACGACCCGAGCGTGCACCGCGTGATCACCGCGGCGTCGTGCACGACCAACTGTCTCGCCCCCGTCGTCAAGGTGCTGCACGAACACATCGGCATCGAGCGAGGTGCGATCACCACCATTCACGACGTGACCAATACCCAGGTGATCGTCGACGCTCCGCACAGCGACCTGCGTCGAGCGCGATCCGCGCTCAATTCGCTCATCCCCACCTCGACGGGGTCGGCCACCGCGATCACGATGATCTATCCGGAACTGGCCGGCAAGCTCAACGGCATCGCCGTGCGCGTGCCGCTGCTCAACGCATCGCTCACCGACGCCGTGTTCACGATGCGACGCGACGTCACCGTCGACGAGGTCAACGACCTGTTCCGCGCGGCGGCCGTCGGCGATCTCGCCGGGATCCTTGGCTTCGAAGAGCTTCCGTTGGTGTCGGCCGACTACACCAACGACACCCGCTCGGGCATCGTCGACGGCCCGTCAACCATGGTGATCGACGGCCGGATGGTCAAGGTGCTCGTCTGGTACGACAACGAGTACGGCTACGCGTTTCGGATGGCCGATCTTGCCGCGAAAGTGGCTGCTATGTGGTCGCTGCCTGCCGGGTGATGAACACCCGGAACTACGCCCTCGTCACGGGCAGCTACTGGGCATTCACCCTCACCGACGGAGCGCTGCGCATGCTGGTGCTCCTCCACTTCCACGAACTGGGGTATTCGCCGGTTGCGCTCGCATTCCTGTTCTTGGCCTATGAGTTCATGGGGATCGTCACGAACCTGATCGGAGGGTGGGTCGGCACACGGACCGGTCTCGGTCTCACCCTGCGCGTGGGTTTGGCGCTGCAAGTCGCTGCACTCGCGGCGTTGACGCTTCAGGAACCCGGCTGGGCGGAGTGGATCTCCGTGGTGTTCGTGATGGGGGTGCAGGCTCTGTCGGGTGTCGCCAAGGACCTGACCAAGATGAGTTCGAAGAGTGCGGTCAAGTTCGTCGTCGGCGACGGCGCGCTGTTCAAGATGGTCGCGTTGCTCACCGGGTCGAAGAACGCGCTCAAAGGCGTCGGCTTCTTCGTCGGCGCCACGCTGCTCGACGCAGTCGGCTACGACACTGCGCTTTGGTGCCTCGCCGGCGTCGTCGCCGTGGCCCTCGCCGCCGTCATGGCGATGCTCAACGAAGACATCGGCAAGTCGGCGAAGAAGTCGCCGCTCCGTTCGATCCTGTCGAAGTCCGAGTCGGTCAATCGCCTCTCGGCAGCGCGCGTGTTCCTCTTCGCGTCGCGCGACATCTGGTTCGTCGTGGCGCTGCCGGTCTTCCTCGACGAGCAACTCGGCTGGTCATACTCAGCCATCGGTGGCTTCCTGGCCGCCTGGGTGATCGGCTACGGGGGAGTGCAGTCGATTGCTCCGCGGCTGGTCGGCACGCGCGAGTCGGGCCCCGATGCGGACGTCGCCGGCGCTCGCCGCTGGGCGCTCGTGCTGGCGGTCGTGGCCACGGCCATTGCTGCGCTGGTGGCGGCCGACGTCGTGGTGACGGCGACGATCATCGGCGGCCTCGTCGTGTTCGGCGTGGCCTTCGCAGTCAATTCGTCGTTGCACTCTTACCTGATCCTGGCCTACAGCGACGACGATGCAGTCGCCACCGATGTTGGCTTCTACTACTCGGCCAACGCTGTCGGCCGCTTCGTCGGCACGCTGCTGTCCGGCCTGCTCTACCTGTGGGGAGGGTTGCCGGTCGCCCTCTGGGGTTCGGCCGTCTTCCTCGCCATCACCTGGCTGCTCACGTTGCGACTCCCCGCCATCACATCTGGTGTCAGACACCGGCGGTGATCGTGGGTAGCGTGGCGGTGTCACATGACTGATCGCCTCGCTGTCCCCGCCGCCGCTGCGTCCTGCTGCGGGGGAGGCGCGTCACGACTCGACCCACATCAGGCCCGGCGGCTGGCGGCCCGGTTGAGCGCGCTCGGCGATCCCGTGCGTCTGCACATGCTGTCGATCATCGCGTCATCGAGTGGTGGCGAGGTCTGCGCCTGCGACTTCGTCGAGCCGCTCGGCAGGTCTCAGCCCACGGTGTCGCATCACCTCAAGGTCCTGAGCGAAGCCGGCCTGATCGACGGCGACAAGCGAGGTCGCTGGATCTGGTATCGACTCACCCCTGGCGCTGTCGACGACGTCATGGCGACACTCACCTTCGCCGTTCACACCCGAGCCGACTGACCGTGTGCGGCCGATTCGTTTCGACGAGCAACCCGGATGCCATCGCCAGCTACTTCGGCGCAGTCGTTGACGTCGAGAATCTGGGGGAGAACTTCAATGTGGCCCCCACCCAGGACATCTACGGCGTCGTGGCGCGGCCCGCCGAGTCTGGCGCCGAGTCGAATCGGGCGGTGCAGGCATTCCACTGGGGGCTGATCCCGAGTTGGGCCAAGGAACGCAAGATCGGCGCCAAGATGATCAACGCCCGCTCGGAAACCTTGACCGAGAAGCCGGCCTTTCGTGGCCTCGTCAAGAAGAAGCGGCTGATCATCCCGATGGACGGCTTCTATGAATGGCAGGCCGGCGCGGCCGATGGGCCGGTCGACGCCAAGGGCAAGTCGCGCAAGCAGCCCATGTTCATCCACCGCGTCGACGGTCAGCCAATGGCCGTTGCCGGGTTGTGGTCGGCGTGGAAAGACCCCACCGATCACGATCAGCGTTGGCTGCACAGTGCCACCGTGATCACGACCGCAGCCAACGAACTGATGTCAGCGGTGCACGATCGCATGCCGGTGCTCGTACCCGCCGACCGCTGGGATGAGTGGCTCGACCCGACGAGTGATGTCATCGAGTCGTTCGCCGACCTCTTCACCGCCGCGAACGACGGCGTCTTGGAGATGCATCCTGTATCGACCGACGTCAACAACGTCCGGAACAACTCCGCCGACCTCGTGACGCCGCTGCCCGCCTCATCAGCCGGCGCCTAACTCGCCGGCGCAAGGTGGGCGATGATCCGCGCAGCCCATGATTCGAGGTCATCCCGACCGACATGAGCGGCAGCGTTGGCAAACGACAGCTCACTCATCTCGTTGGTCGGCACCAGGTGGATGTGCGCATGCGGAACCTCGTAGCCGGCAATGATCATCCCGACCTTCTCGCACTGGAAGGCTTGGGCTTGGGCCGTCGCGATGCGATGGGCCACTGCGAACAGGTGCGCCGCCAGTTCGGGATCAGCGTCGACCCAGTGATCGATTTCGGCGATCGGTACGACCAATGTGTGGCCTGCGGCCATCGGGTTGATCGACATGAACGCGACGCAGCGGTCGTCGCGATGAACGAACGTGCCCGGAATGTCGCCGTTGATGATCATGGAGAAGACGCTGCTCATACCTTCGCCAGCGTATGCGCTGCGTACGATCTCAACGTGACCTCCGCCGAGCAGCCTGCAGCACCGACCGGCGAGGGCTCGCTGTTCGACAATCTGTGGACCATTCCCAATCTGTTCACGCTGGTGCGCCTGCTGTGTCTGCCTGTTTTTCTGTGGCTGCTCTTCAGTCGCGACAACCGAGCGGGCGCGGCCTGGATGCTCGCCGTACTCGGGAGCACCGACTGGGTCGATGGCTACATCGCCCGCCGTTTCAACCAGGTGAGCGAGTTCGGCAAGATCTTCGACCCGACCGTCGACCGATTGTTCTTCTTCGTCTCGGTCGTGGCCATCATCATCGACGATTCGATTCCGCTGTGGTTCGGCGTTGCGGTGTTGTTCCGCGAGTTGGCGGTCGGGGCGATGATGACCATCGCCACCCTCTTCTTCGGCATGGAACGATTCGACGTAACGTGGTGGGGCAAGACCGCCACATTCCTGCTGATGGGCGCGGTGCCGAGCTTCCTGCTCGGCAATGCCGACGTGTTCGAATCAGACGTCTTCGGCGTGCTCGCCTGGCTGCTCGGCATTCCCGGCCTGGCGCTGAGCTACTGGACGGGCATCGGCTACATCCCGGCCGTGCGCGCCGGTGTGGCCGCAGGCCGCACCGATCGGACCGATCAGGTTCCGACTCAGCCGTAATTCTCGCTACGGTGGCACCTGATGAACGTTCCAGCTGACCTTCGCTACTCGTCCGATCACGAGTGGATCCGCCAAGACGGCAACATCGTCACGATCGGCATCACCGAATACGCCCAAGACGCCCTGGGCGACGTTGTCTTCGTCGAGGCTCCCGAGTTGGGTGCCACCGTCGCTGCCGGCGACTCGTTCAGCGAAGTCGAGAGCACGAAGTCGGTCAGCGACATCTATGCGCCCGTGTCGGGAACCATCACGGCGGTCAACGCCGCACTCGACTCTCAGCCCGAACTCCTCAACAATGATCCTTACGGTGAAGGTTGGATCTGCTCGATCGAGATGTCGAATGCCGAGCAACTCGACGCCTTGATGGACGCCGATGCCTACACGGCCCTCACCGAAGGCTGACCATGAGCTCGTATGTCTTCTGCAATCAGTGCGGGCATCGCAACCCGCCCGAGAGCACCTTCTGTTCGAGCTGTGGTGAACCGTTGGACTCGCTGCGCGATCGCACGATCACGCTGAAGGCCATCGACCCCTTGCAGGATGCGCCAGGATCCGACGACGATCTCGTGATTCCCGTCGGCGAACTGCCGACCGAGGTCGGTGTTCTCATCGTTCGGGCCGGAGCGCAGGCCGGTGCGCGATTTCCACTCGACGAGAACGTGACTCGCCTGGGTCGGCATCCCGACAGTGAGATCAGTCTCGACGACATCACCGTGTCTCGACGTCATGCCGAGATCGAACGTACTGCCGACGGGTACGTGGCAAGCGATGCCGGTTCGCTCAACGGAACGTACGTCAACCAGGAACGGATCGAACGCCTGCTGCTCCATCACGGAGACGAACTGCAGATCGGCAAGTTCCGTCTGGTTTTCTTCGAGCGGACCGATGGCTGACCTGCCGGTCAGGACGGCGCCGATGTCGCATCTCTCGATCGGTGAAGTGCTCGCACTCCTCCTCGAGGAATTTTCGGACATCACGATCTCGAAGATCCGATTTCTGGAGAGCCAAGGTCTGATCGACCCCGAGCGCACGCCATCGGGTTACCGCAAGTTCTACGACGATGACGTCGAACTGTTGCGCTGCATCTTGCGCGAACAGCGCGAGAACTATCTGCCGCTGCGCGTGATCAAGGACCGGCTCGACTCGGGTGAGATCGACCCGACGAGCGAAGTGCCCCGGCCCCGCGGCATCCGGAATGTCTTCACCGACGACACGCCGAACGCTGCTGACATCATCGCTTCGCCCCGCCAGCCGACCGGAGCGGAGGCGCTCTTCGCCCGAACCGACCATGTCGCCACATCTGCCGACGACGCACCACCGGCCGCAACGTCGACCGAGGCGACCATTCCACCGACGACATCCACCCACGATCCACCGCGATCGGGCACGCCGTTCCGGCCACGAGTTCGACCCAGACGCCGCAGGTCACCCGCCCGGCATTGCTCCCTGGTGTTGTGCTCACGCGTGACGAACTGTGCTCGATGGCTTCGATCTCGTCCGAGTCGCTCGAAAGCCTCGAGTCGTACGGGGTCGTCAGCAGCATCCGAGGCTCAGGCGGGATGTACGGGCCAGATGCCCTCGAAGATCGCGTCGATCTCCCAACACTTCCTCGCGGCCGGGTTCGATGCACGCCACCTCCGTGGCTGGAAGGTTGCCGCGGACCGCGAGGCGGGGCTGTTCGAACAGATGATTCAACCGCTGCTCCGTCAACGCAACCCTGCCGCACGTGCTCAAGCACGCGAGCAACTCTCCGAGATGGAGCAATTCGGGAGCCAACTGCGATCAGCGTTGATGCGCTCGACGATGCGCCACCACTTCGAAGACTGAGTACGATCGTCAAGGTGATCCCACTCGAGCTCGTCGGTGTCCGCGTCGAGGTTCCGGCCAATACGCCGATGATGCTGCTCCGCGAGCAAGACGGCACGCACCGCCTCCTGCCGATCTACATCGGGACTCCTGAGGCATCAGCGATCCACTACGCCCTGGAAGGCGTCGAACCGCCGAGGCCGCTCACCCACGACCTCTTCCTCATCACGCTCGGCGAGTTAAACGCATCGATCGACAAGATCGTGGTCACCGAAGTGCGCGAGCGAACCTTCCATGCCGAGATCCATGTGGCGAGCGCAAGCGGAGCGAAGGTCATCTCCGCCCGGCCGTCCGATGCAGTTGCCTTGGCCGTGCGCTGCAACGCACCGATTTTTGCCACCGACGAACTCATGGATGCCGAATCACACGAGGCCCCCGCCGAGCCCGACGTCGATGCCGCGGAGATCCTCGACGACTTCAAAGACTTCCTCGAGACGGTGAATCCCGAGGACTTCGAGAGCTGACGCACCCTGCGCCGGCGACAAAAGTCTCGATCAAGGGTTGACGGTTACCTCCACGCATCGTAAGGTCTGCTCTCTACATTGCTGTAACTACGTTTCTGTGGTGCCGCAACTTGATCAGTTCGTCCGTTGGGACCAATGAACCGGAGGCAAACCCATGACTCGTATCGCCGGCACACCACTGTCCGACATCGACAAGAAGCTGGCCGAGCAACTCGGCTACAGCGGTACCCAAACCGCCACGGTCGTCGGCATTTCGTATCGCCAACTCGACTACTGGGCACGCACCGATCTCATCCGCCCGTCGCTCAGCGATGCGAGCGGAAGCGGCAGCCGGCGCCGGTACTCCTACACCGATCTGCTCGAACTGAAGACGATCAAGAAGCTGCTCGACGCAGGCATCAAGCTCGAACAGGTCCGCAAGGTGTTCGACTATCTACGTCAGCACGTCACCACCGACATCGCGTCCGCCCATCTCGTCATCGAGGGCGAGAGCGTGCAGGTGTGCGACGACGGGCAGTTGATCGACGTGTTGAAGAACGGGCAAGGCGTGCTCAACATGGTGTTCTCGATGAGCGGCGTGAAGAACGAACTCGAAGCCGACGTGGCCGACATCGCCGCCGGCATCCTCGACGAGCAGCCACACCGTCGGATCGGCTGACCGGCGTGTCGCTCGAACGCTCCGCGCTGGTCGAGCAACACCAAGCGCTCGATGCCAACCTCGTCGAGTTCGGCGGATGGGAGATGCCGATCGCCTACCCGTCCGGCACGATCGCCGAGCACCTGGCGTGCCGTCGAGACGCCGCGATGTTCGACGTGTCACATCTCGGATCGGTCCGCATCGATGGTGACGGAGCACTCGACCGACTGCAGTCCGCGTTGACCAACGACCTCGCCAAAATCGGCCCGGGGCGCGCCCAATACACGCATCTGCTCGACGCCGCAGACGCCTCGGTCCTCGACGACATCATCGTCTGGTGGCATCCGCGTGGCGACGGTGAACCCGACGTCTTCGACGTGATGCCCAATGCCTCGAACACCGACGACGTCGTGGCGGCCCTCGGCGGTATCGAGACCACGCACAGCCGGGCAGTCATCGCCGTGCAGGGCCCGCAGGCCAAAGATCGCCTCGCTACGGTGTTTCCGGAGGCTGCGGTGACCGGGCGATTCCGAGTCGCTCACGCCTCCTGGCGTGGCGTCGACTGCACGGTCGCCGGCACCGGCTACACCGGTGAACCTGGCGTCGAGATCGCCGTACCGACAGATGCGGCGGGGGAGTTGTGGGAGGCGTTGCTCGCGGCGGATATCACGCCCGCCGGCCTCGGCGCGCGCGACACGCTGCGGCTCGAAGCCGGCCTGCCGCTCCACGGACACGAATTGGGCGCCGGAATCACCTCGTTGCAGGCCGGACTCGGATGGGTCGTGGCATGGGACAAGACAACGTTCATCGGCAAGGCCGCGGCGCTCGCCGAGCGTGACGCCGGCGTCACCCGCCGCCTGGTCGGCATCGCCACCGAGGGTCGGCGTCCAGCCCGCGCCGGTTGCGGCGTCTTGGTCGACGACATCGTCGTCGGCGAGGTCACCAGCGGCAACTTCTCACCCGTGCTCGGCCATGGCATCGCGCTGGCGTTCTTGCCGCCCAGCCTCGCCGAGGGTGACGCCGTCATCATCGACGTGCGCGGCAACGGGTTGGCCGGACACGTCGTACCGACCCCGTTCGTCTGATCAGCCACCCGGCCAGCACCCGCGGTCGGTCACCGGTCACGTGCTGCGGGCGGCAGACTTCTTGCGTGCTGCTGCCTTCTTTGCGGCCGCCTTCTTGCGTGCCGGCGCCGACGGTGGCGTAGCAACGGGGGCAGGAGGCGTTGTCGGCTTCGAACCCGACATGCCCGGCAGGCGGAAGCCGCCGAACAATCCGCCCGCTGATTCGGCGAGTTGGGTCAGGGGCCCCAGGCGGTTCTGCAGGTCACCGAGAATCGCGCTGAACTGGCCGAGTTGGTCGGGGAGTTGCGTGAACGCCGGAGTCGTCAACGTCTTGGCCAGACGTTCGAGGCCGGGAGCTGCCGCCATGGCCGGGCCGCTGACGACCTGCATCAATTCGTCAGCAGCCTTCACGGCGCGCGTCACCTGCGGGATCGCGGCACGGATCGGCTCTTCGACGTCGGCGACGAGGCGATTGATCCGCTCGGTCGTCTCATTCAAGTTCTCCATCGTGCGATTGAAGTTCTCGACGCCGCGCAAGAACTCGTCGACGCCCTTGCGGAACTGTTCGAAGGAATGGATCGTTCCGGCCAAGGGCGCCGCAAACAGGTTGAACATCTGCGAGATCGGGTCACCATCGGCCATCACCCAAACATACTTCGCTGCCGGTCTCCAGCGGCGATGCGCTGGCGGCCGACGTTCAGATGGCGGCGTGTGCCGACTCGATGGCGGCGATCACGGCGCGGAGCTCGTCGAGCGGCTGGGCCTTGGCCCACAGGAAGCCCTGACCAGACTCGCATCCAAGGGCGCGTAGCTCGTCGAGTTGATCCGCCTCCTCGATGCCCTCGGCCACCGAGTGAATGTGCAAGCTCTTGGCCAGCCCGATCATGGCGTGGAGAAACGCACTGCGTTCGCTCGGGGCAAGCGCATCGCCGCTCACGAATGACCGGTCGATCTTGAGAATCTGAACAGGTAGCTCCTGGAGATAGCTGATCGATGTATAGCCCGTTCCGAAGTCGTCGATCGCGATCAGCACGCCGAGCGCGTGGAGCTCGTGCAGCTTGTTGACGGCGATCGGATCGTCGATCAAGACACCCTCGGTGACTTCCAGCACCAGGCGCCCAGGATCGAGACCTGCGTCCTGCAGCGCTGAACTCACGGTCGAGACGATCCGACGGTCGTGCAACTGCTGGGGTGACAGATTGACGTTCATCAGCAACGGTTGCCGACACATCGCACCGAGTTCCGCTGCAGCCCGGCATGCCTCGGCGATGACCCAGTCCCCGATCTCGCGGATCAGCCCGGTGTCTTCGGCGATCGGGATGAACACGCCCGGAGGGATCAGCCCACGAGTCGGATGCTGCCAGCGAAGAAGTGCCTCAACCCCGTCGACGCGTCCTGAATCGAGTCCGATCGTCGGCTGATAGTGCAGGGCCAGCTCACCGTTGGCCAGCGCATGTTTGAGGTCGGTCAGCAACTCGTAACCCTCGGTAGCTACCGCATGCATCCGGTGTTCGAACACCGCAGCGCGGCCCTTGCCGCCGCGCTTGGCCGAGTACATGGCGATGTCGGCGTTGCGCAGGAGGTCGTCCATCGTCGTTCCCGCGCCCGCCGTCGCAATGCCGATGCTGATCGACGGATGCACCCATCGGCCGTCGATGTCCACCTCGGCCGAAACCACGCCCAGCAGCCGCTCGGCCAGCGCCTCAGCGATGCCGACGTCGGCATCTTCCAGCAGGATCGCGAACTCGTCGCCGCCGAGTCGGGCCACCGTGTCACCTGGACGCACACACCCACTGATCCGCATCGCGATTGCTTCGAGCAACCGATCGCCGTGACTGTGGCCAACGGAGTCGTTGATGGCCTTGAAGTTGTCGAGGTCGCAGAACAGCACATGGACGGGGGTCGTTCCGGGCTGAACAGAACGGGCGAGCGCATGATCGACGCGGTCACGGAACAACGATCGGTTTGCGATTCCGGTCAGCGAGTCGTGGAACGCCTGATGCGTGAGCTGCAACTCGAGCGCCTTGCGAGCCGTGATGTCGCGCCACACCCACACCCGCTCACCACCGGCACCGTCGAGGAGGTGGCCATCGGCCTCGACGTAGACCGGCATTTCGTCGGATCGCTCGAAGGTCAGCTCCAATTGATGATGACCGCCGAGGTCGCGCAACCGGTCGTCGGCTGCGCACCACAGCTCATGCGCTGATGGCGGCAGAAAGTTGCGACTCACGCGCCGAGTCCCTGCCGGGCAGTAGTGGCGGAGTGGTCCGAGCGTCGGACTCATGAACTCGACACCGTCGTCGTCAGCGACCATGATCACGTCGCGCGAGCTCTCGACCAATGAGCGAAATCGACGATCGACCGCTGCTCGACGGGCACGTTCATGTGCTCGACCCACCGTCGACAACAGGATTGCGCACATGACGACAGCGCCCGTCGTCACCAACCATGTCAAGACTCGAACCGTCCGCTCCGTCGATGACGCAGCAGCCTGTCGACGATCGGCGATCGAGGTCGCCAGGTCGACCACCTTCTCGAACTGTGGGTCCACGAGCAACTCGTCAATTTCGCTGGCCGCTGCGACGTCGCCCCGACCGAGCGCGACGAGCATTTCATCCACGGCATCTGCGTACGCGACGAACTCTTTCATGAGCTGGCCCGACTCATCAGCACTGTTCACGAAGGACTCGTCGAGCGACTTCTTCGCCAACTCGACCTCAGCCGTGATCAGATCGATGTCTTCGCCGGCGACCGCACGCCACTCGAGCCCATCGAGCTGACGGACGACATCAACGACGCGCAATGCGTCTCGGGTCAACTGATGACTCGCTGCTCCCCGGCTCTCCAATGACGTCAACACCAACGCCATGACACATCCGATGATCGCGACAAGGCTCGACGCAACTACCTGTGCCGCAAGGCTACGCTGCGCGTGCCGGTCGGATTGCTCTGTAGACATCGCGAGGCTATCGGCACGCGCCCGACGATTCTTGAGTCGGGAAAGGATCGACGAATCACGGGCGGCATCACACGTCCGGCACTCACAACTGCCGATGTCCCTCTCCGCTCCGGCGGAGTACCAACCCCCGAGCCATGTCGCTTGGACCGACATCGGTGATGCCACACTTGCGGTGGAAGTACTGGAGAATCTCGAACTCGCTATCACGTTCAGGTTCGGCGGCGAGATAGTTCGTCAGCGCATCAGCGCCGGCCGCATGGACGAAGTTCCACGTCACCGAGACCGAATCGTCGAGCACGACGACATCATGAAGCCATCCGTGCGGAATGAAAATCATGTCGCCGGGTTCGAGGATTCCACGGCAGTCAGGTTCGACCGAGCAGTTCATGCCACCATCGGGGCGGACGTCCATGAAGCCTCCGAACGAGGACGTGTCGTCGGTGATGGCCAACTCGGCAGCACGTTCGGGGCGGTAAAGAATCGCCTCCTTGCGCCCGTGGAACATGCACACCACGGCGTCGGTGCCGAACGGGTCGCGATGAAGTCGCGTTCGAGCGCCGGCCGCGGCCACCAGGATCCCGCGATACGGAAACGGATCGATCACCGGATTGCTTCCCGCTCCAGCGGCCGTGACGGGCACCACGTAATCGGTCGGCAGGCACGTCGGAGCCACCCAGCTCGGGGCAAGACGAGCGAAGGCCTCATCACCCCAGTTGAAGGCGACGTCGCGCAACTGGTTATACCAACGAACGTAGGGCACGGCCTCGCCAGGCCCCGGCAGCTCGACGTCGTCGCCGAACCAGTCGTCGAGATAGTCGGCCAGCGTTTGAATGTCGTCGAGATCGAACAGGGCGCCGTACACGAGCGCGGTCAGGTCGCCAAGGGCGCCACGTAGCCCCTCAGGCGTGAATGCCTCCGCTCGGTAGTCGAGGCCCCGAACGACGACCGGCTGATTCCTTGCGATGTAGCGGTCGACGAACTCGTCGGCCGACGGCATTGCGATCACATCAAGTCTGGTGGTCATCCTCTATCTCCTGACAGGGTTTCGATTTCGGTATCGACGTCGGAAATGGCCACTGCCCGCGTGACTCCCATCGCCGGCTCTGCGTTCGTTCCGACCTCCCGCGCTGGATTGCCCTGCCATCGACTCTCGGCCGACAGCGTGCTGCCTTTCATCACGAAGGCATCGGCGTCGACGGTGGCGCCTTCTTCCAACCGGACGCCGTAGTGAACGAACGCGCCGGTGTCGAGTGTGCAGGCGGCATTGATTGCGATGCGATCGGACTTGAAGGTTCCGTCCTCCAACGAGTGAGCCTGCAACGTCGAGCCGAAGTTCAAGATCGAGTAGTCGCCGATCGAGACCAGACTGGGTTCGGTGATCCCCACTCCATCATCGAACACCATCCGACCCACCTTGGCCCCTTGTAAGCGCAGAAACAACGGCTTCAGCGGGGTGCCGTCAAAGACCGTCAGAAAGGCGTTGTAGTTCAGCTTCCAGAACCGTTCATGGGCCCAGAACCGGGGGTCATACAGGGAGCAGTAGAGAGGTTCGAGGGCCCGGAAGCCAGTTGCCGCCCGCTCGGCGAAAATCGAGACGAGTGCAGAAGCCAGGATCGTCACCGAGAGGGCGATCGCGAGACCACAAGCGACGATCAACGTCGACGCTCCAGCAGTCAGAGCAAGCGACCAGGCAGCGGTCCCGATTGCGACCGCCATCAACATCCAGGATCGCAATAGGTACAACAACATGGTGCCCACGTTCGAACGGAGCTTGGCCCGAAGGCGCTCCTCCCGAACACCAGGCGCCTTCAGATGGTCGAAGCGTCGGTCTCGTACGACTGTCCGCGGAATCTCGAACGCTGGAGACCCCAAGATGCCGACATCGGTGCGAAGAGGTCCATCCACCGGGACAGCGGCCTTGGTGGCGATCAGGCAGTTCGCCCCAATGCGGGCCCCGGGCGGGAAGTGGACGTTGTTGCCGAGATAGGTGTCGGACGGCATTTCGATGGAGTCGGCTCGAAAGGACGTCGCAGATACTTCGAGGTTCATGAGACGGAGGCCGTCCGAGACGAGAGTCTCCTGGCCGAAGGTCACGAGAAAAGGATTTCCGTGGCGTTGATCGACACCAAAGTTCGTCCCGGTCTGGGTGGTTTGACGCAGGTCGTAGCCGACTGCGG
The DNA here is from genome assembly GCA_963820085.1 of Ilumatobacteraceae bacterium. GTDB lineage: Bacteria > Actinomycetota > Acidimicrobiia > Acidimicrobiales > Ilumatobacteraceae > Ilumatobacter_A. The sequence goes on from CAWFYU010000006.1 coordinate 1,215,783, forward strand.
ACAGCCAGCACAGAATCATCGAGCTGTCACCGAAGATCGTGTTGAGCACCCGGTTGTTGCTGGTGCGCTCGATCGTCCGGGCGAGGTGGTACTGGGCACCCCAGAGGGGGTGGTCCTCACCAGATCGGACGAATCGGTGGAGCACTCGCGGAATGCCCAGCGTGACGGCCACCGCCGTAGCAAGCGATCCCAGGTAGACCACACCGGCCGCGAGCACGACCGCAATCACGCCGCCGACCGCACCCGACGCGGGAACCGCGGTACCGAGTGTCCAACCTGCCTGCGCAAGGAGGTAGCTCGGCAGGAACGCACTGGGCAGCGTCACAAGACACAGCCCGACCAGTTGAGCGGCGCCGTAACGCGTGCGGGCGTGCCACGGCAATGTGACCGGTTGCACGCTGTCGATCAGGCTCTCCGTCGGCACGGCTGGCGAACCCTGCCATCGCGACCCGTCGGGAACATGTTGCCCTTCGAGGAGACCTGACGTAGCTCCGAGCTTGGCGTCGGATCCAACCGATGACCCGATGTCGATCACCGCGCCTTCGGCGACGACAGCCCGGTCACCGATTTTGATCAAACCTGGCCGCAACCAGCCGTCATGAGCGCGATATCCCGGCATCACGACATCACGGCGAACCACGGTGTCACTGCCGACGACCACCAGGTCGGTACACGTCGGGGGTAACGACAGAATCGTGGTGTTCGACCCAACTTTCATTCCCAACAGGCGCAAGAAGTTGTTGTACAGCGGCGTACCCGCAAGTAGGTTGAACGGGTTGATCCTGATCGCTTGCCTGGCGATCCAGAATCGAACGTAACGGATGCTCCACAAGGGAATCGGTTCGATGGTGAAGCGTCCAATCGACACCCACTTGATTCCGATGAGCGCGAAACCTCCACCAAAGAAGAGCACGGCTCCGCCGAGAACGGCCCGACCTGCGAAAACCGGCAGTGACGGACTGGTATCAACCCATTGATAGATCACGAGTACAACGAGCATGGCGGCAAACGCCGAAATGATCTGTGCTGCAACCTGCGCCAACCCTGCAATCATGTGCGCGGATCGGCTCGCCCGGTGCTCCGGCAATCGAACGCGCAGTGCAGTAGGGGCACCGAATTCGGCTACCTGATCGACGAGGGAGCCTTGCGGGAGGCACGGTAACACCTGGTCATCCTGCGTCGGCTTGGCCGCCAGTTCGGTGGCGAGCGTTGCGATCGTCGAATGTTGGTATATCTGTTTGAGAGCAATCCGGCGCACGACGTTCTGCTGTCGAATGGCCGTGACGAACGCCGCCATACTCAACGAGTCTGCGCCGAGATGATCGAAGAAGTCGGCTTCGACGGAGAGCTCGGTGAGCCCAAGGACATCGACCAGGACAGCCGAGAGCCGCTCCTCCATCGGAGTTCGAGGTGACACCATCGACACGCCACCCCTGAGCGCATGGCGAGGCGACCGGGGTGACGGGAGAGAACTGCGGTCGACCTTCGTGCTCGATAGAAGCGGGAGCTCAGCGAGGACCTCGTAGTATGCGGGAATCATGTACGTTGGGAGCGCCTTGCGCAGCACGGCGTCGACACCATCGACATCGACCTGGCCACCGGCGATCGCAGGGGTGAGGTAGGCGACGAGCATTGCGTCGCCGCCGTCTGGCCGATGAACGTCGACAACCACATTCGCGACCGTCGCGTGCGTTCTAGCCACCGCTTCGATCTCGTCGACTTCGATGCGGTATCCCCGGATCTTGATCTGGGTGTCGATGCGCCCGAGATACTCGATCTCTGCGTTCTGGTTGATCCGACCGAGGTCGCCCGTGCGGTAAAGGCGACCCGAGGGGTTGTCGGGGAGGCCGATCACGTCGGCGACGAACGCGCGGTTGGTCTGGTCTGGCCGATTGAGGTAGCCATCGCTGAGTGCAACGCCACCAATGGCCAGCTCACCGGTCGCTCCTGCTGCGAGTACAGAGGTTCCATCTGGATCCAGCACCACCACGCTGTAGGTGGGAAGCGGGCCGCCGATCGTGACACGGCCCGGGGCCAGAACCGACCACGTCGCAGTGACCGTGGTCTCGGTGGGACCGTAGGCGTTGAGGACGCGCCGATGAGGAGTCAACCAACGAGCGATGAGGTCGTCGGGGCAGGCCTCACCCGACACGAGCAACAGTCGTAGCTGAGGAAGGTGCGGATTGACCGTGGCGAGCACGGTGGGCACGCAGACAAGGGCCGTGACGCCCCGACGACGCAAGAACTCCGTGAGATCGTCGCCCACGAGCGCAAATCCTGTTGGCGCCGGGACGAGGGTGGCTCCAGCGAGAAGCGGGACCCAGAGCTCCTCGATCGAGAAGTCGAACGCCATGGTCAGCCCTTGGTACACCCGATCATCAGGCTGATACCCGTAGCGGCCGACGGCGAGACGAACGAAGTTACACAAGCTCGATTGGCGGATCGGCACTCCTTTCGGGCGTCCAGTCGAACCCGACGTGTAGATGACGTAGGCCAGGGGATCGGTGTCATCGACTGGTGCGGTGAACTCGTTCGCGGTTCGCGCATCGACCGCTGCGCGATCGAGATCGAGCAGGATCTGCGTCCGGTTGCTCGATTCGACATGGTGGGCGAGATCAGTGGTCGTCACGACATGGCTGACACCGGTGTCGTCGAGCATGAACGCGACGCGTTCCGGAGGAAAGCTTGCGTCCAGCGGAAGGTAGGCCGCACCGAGGCGTGAGAGGGCGAGCACCGTTGCGGGAGCGTCAAACGAGCGATCGAGGAGGACCCCCACCCGACTGTGCTGGCCGATGCCATATACATCCGCGAAGTGGTGAGCGAGGCGAGTCGACCGATCACGAAGATCGCCATATGAAAAGGTCAGGCCGTCGTAGTCGAACGCAGTGTGCCGCCGGCTGCGCCGCCCGAGATCGGCGCAGACTGCGTCGAAGAGGTCATGCAGACGCTCGCCCGGGTGCCACTGAATCCCGATGTCCTCGGTACAGCGAAGGACATCGGCCGTTCCGATTCGTTCGATCTGCCAGGTCGGCTGATGGCCATTTCTCGCGCTCGGCGCCGTGACGACGCTGATCACCAGGTCATCCGCTCTACGACGTGAGCACACGCGTCGGCGAGGATGCTCAGCCCTTCGACCAGTTCGTTGTCTGGCGTCGTGAGTGGAGCGAGGATCTTGACCACCTCATCGCGCGGTCCCGACGTCTCAATGATCAGTCCGGATTCGAAACAGCGCTGGGTGATCGCGCCCGCAGCGATACCCGAGCCGGTGTCCAAGCCGACGAACATGCCGCGTCCCTTGACCCGGCCGCCCGGAAACAGAGGAACAAGTGATTCGAGCGCGCCTCTGACGACCGTGCTCCGGCGGGCCACGTCGCCAGCGAAGTCGGGGTCACTCCAGAACTTTTCGAGAGCAACCCGAGCGGTCACGAAGGCGAGATTGTTTCCCCGGAAGGTGCCGTTGTGTTCGGCTGGTCTCCACTGGTCATGCTCGGGTCGCATCAAGACGATCGACATCGGCAGACCGAACCCGGACAACGATTTGGACAGCGTGACAATGTCGGGGATGATCCCGAGTGATTCGAAGCTGAAGAACGATCCGGTGCGGCCACAGCCGGCTTGGATGTCGTCGACGATGAGCAGTGCGCCGTTCGTGCGCGCGACTTCTGCGATGCGCTGCATCCACTGAACCGATGCCGTGTTGAGTCCGCCTTCTCCTTGCACGGTTTCGATCAGGATCGCCGCAGGCGGCGCGAAGCCGCTGGACGGATCGTCGAGCATCGTGGCGAGAAGATCGGCGGTGTCGATGGCCTCACCGAAATAGCCGTCGAATGCGGCACGATTGACGCCAGTCAACGGGATCGAGGCGCCGGCACGGTGCTGACAGTTGCCCGTTGCGGCGAGTGAACCGAGGGTCATGCCATGAAAGCCGTTGGTGAAGGCGATGACGTCGGTGCGCCCCGTGACCTTCCGGGCGAGCTTCAATGCCGCCTCGATCGCATTGGTTCCTGTCGGTCCGGTGAACTGAACCTTGTAGTCGAGGCCCCGGGGTTCGAGAATATGGGTAATCAAGGCAGCGAGAAACTCCTCCTTGGCGCTCGTGTGGAGGTCGAGTGCGTTTGCAATTCCCCCGGCGGCGATGTAGCCGACCAGTTCCTCGGCCATGTCAGGATCGTTGTGGCCGTAGTTGAGCGCAGCACACCCAGCGAGGAAGTCGAGGTAATGCCGACCTCCGGTGTCGATCAGGGTCGACCCGGTCGCGCGGGCGAAGGTGACGGGAAACGACCGGCAGTAGCTCGCGACGGCAGACTCTCGATCAAAGGCTTGATCGGCAGCGACCTGGGCATGGGTGACGTCGAGAAGGGACATAGCACCATCCAAAGGGATCCGATGGATGAAGCACCATTGCCCATTGGTACTAGAACCTCGTCGTGCCGAAGACGGCCTTCGGTCGGACCCTGTTCGATCGAGCAGGCCACAGCTTCACCAATAGGCTGCGCATCGTGGACCGCCTCCCGATCGAAGGTCTGCTTGAGCGTGCGCTTGAGGGTTGGATGAATGCTGCGACGGTCGCCGTGCCCGGAGTTCCGTTGTCTGCCGCTGAGACCGCGGCGCGTTGCGCCGACATCGACACGCGGGCGTATCTGCTGCAGTTGGGAGCAACCCGATTGCAAATGTTCGTTGCCGGTCGTCACGCTGCAACCCAGGCAATGCGCGCTGCCGGTTCAGCCGAATCTGAGTTCGTGCCTCGCTCCGCGACCGGTGCACCGACGTGGCCGTCAGGCTTATGCGGGAGTATCAGTCACCGAGATGCCGTGGCAGTTGCGGTCGTCGCGCCGACGACTCGTTGTCTCGGTCTCGGCGTCGACATCGAGTTCGACGTTCCCTTCGCCGAAGATCTCAGCAATCTGGTGCGAACGCAGGGCGAGCAGCGAGATCGAACACTCGATCTCTCAGACGCAGCGTTGTTCTCGGCCAAGGAGGCGGCCTACAAGGCAATGGCGTCGTTCGAACCGGGCTGGATCGACTTCCACGACCTCCAGCTCGTCCGAGTTGCAAACGCCGCTCAGATCGATGAGTTCACCGTCGTCGGGCATGGGCCCAGGGCCGATCACCTTCCCCTCGAACGACTCCGTTGTCGTTGCGTCGTTGCACAGGGCACGGTTCTGACACTGGCCTGGATCGTGTGATCACCGCAGCGATGAGTTCCAGCCGCAGCAGGTGCGACCGGAACTCATCGCGACGGTGATCAGGTGGCGTAGGCCTCGAGCGGTTCGCAGCTGCAGACCAGGTTGCGATCGCCGTAGGCCCCGTCGATGCGAGAGACCGGCGGGAAGTACTTCGAGACCCGCAGCGAATCGAGGGGGAACGCCCCGACCTCACGCGCGTAGGGCCGGTCCCAGTCACCGAGGAGTTCTTCTGAGGTGTGGGGTGCGTGTCGTAGCGGGCTCTCATCGACCGGCCAGTCACCGCTCGCAACCTGGTCGATCTCGCCCTTGATCGCGATCATCGCGGCGCAGAAGCGGTCGATCTCCCGCAACGTTTCGCTCTCGGTCGGCTCGATCATCAGCGTGCCGGCGACAGGGAAGCTCATCGTCGGAGCGTGGAAGCCGTAGTCCATCAAGCGCTTGGCGATGTCATCGACCGTGACACCGGTGAGCTTGGTGATGTCGCGCACGTCGATGATGCACTCATGTGCCACGCGCCCACGTTCGCCGCGGTACAACACGGGAAAGTACGGGTCGAGCCGGGTGGCGATGTAGTTGGCGGCCACGATGGCAACGCTCGTGGCCATCGTCAGACCTTCGCCTCCCATCATCTCGAGATACATCCACGGAATGGGCAAGATGCCTGCCGAACCGAAGGGCGCCGCCGACACCGCCCCGACCGGAGCGGAGGAGTCGAGCGGGTGGCCGGGCAGGAACCGGGCGAGGTGCGATCGCACGCCGATCGGGCCGACACCCGGACCGCCGCCGCCGTGGGGGATGCAAAAGGTCTTGTGCAGGTTGAGGTGACTCACATCTGCACCGAACTTGCCGGGCCGTGCGAGACCGACCAGCGCATTGAGGTTGGCACCGTCGACATAGACCTGCCCGCCGGCATCGTGAACCAGTACGCACAACTCACTGACCTGGGCTTCGAACACACCGTGCGTCGACGGATACGTGATCATGATGCCCGCCAGCGTGTCGCCCACCTCGGCGAGTTGGGAGCGCAGATCGACCAGGTCGACGTTGCCCCGATCGTCGCAGGCCACGACCTTCACGTCCAAGCCCGCCATCACGGCACTGGCCGCATTGGTGCCGTGCGCGCTCGACGGGATCAGACAGACCGTGCGTTGTTCGTCACCTCGATCGCGGTGATACGCACGGATAGCCAGCAGGCCGGCAAACTCGCCTTGACTGCCCGCATTGGGCTGCAGGCTCACGGCGTCGTAGCCGGTGATCGTCGCGAGCCGCGACGCCAAGTCGTCGATCATCTCGATGTACCCAGCCGCTTGCGACTCGGGCGCAAACGGATGCATGTCGGCGAACTCGGGCCACGTGATCGGGACCATTTCCGATGTGGCGTTGAGCTTCATCGTGCACGAACCCAACGGAATCATCGTGCGGTCGAGGGCGAGATCACGATCGCTCAGTCGTCGCAGGTAGCGCAGCATCTCGTGCTCGCTGTGGTAGCGGGCGAACACCGACTGGGTGAGGAACTCATCGGATCGGCGCAGGGCGGCAGGCAGACCATCCGGCGCGTTGTCCGGCTCGATCACGGGTTGCCCGCCGAGGGCCACCACGACTCTCGTGACGACATCGAGTGTCGATGTCTCGTCGAAGGTGAGTGAAAGGGCAGCGTCATTGAGTCGACGCACATTGAAGCCGGCATCGAGAGCCGCGGCGATCGAGGCATCGACGTCCTGTGAACGGATCGAGATCGTGTCGAACCAGGTGTCGTTGAGGACTTCATGGCCGCCGGCACACAAGCCGGCGGCGGCGATCGACGTGAGCCGTTGCACTCGTTCGGCGATACGAGTCAAGCCGTCGCGGCCGTGCCATGCGGCATACAACCCCGCAATGTTGGCGAGCAGCACCTGTGCGGTGCAGATGTTCGATGTCGCCTTCTCGCGACGAATGTGTTGCTCGCGGGTTTGCAGCGCGAGCCGCAAGGCTGGTCGGCCTGCGGTGTCGGTGCTGACGCCGACGATCCGCCCGGGCATCGATCGTGCCGATGACTCCCGGGCGGCGAGAAATGCCGCGTGCGGCCCACCGAAGCCCATCGGGACACCGAAACGTTGAGCCGAGCCGACCGCGATGTCGGCACCCATCTGCCCGGGCGTCTTCATCACCACACAGGCCAGCGGGTCGGTCGGTCATCGCGACGACACCACCCATGGCATGCACCGCCGCGATCTCGTCGGACCAATCAACGACGCGACCGTGTGACCCTGGGAGCGCTGAAAAGCGCGCCGAAGACGCCACCATCGACTCGCAAATCGTCGAGCATCGACGCCGGGCCGACGACCAGATCAACGCCCACCGGCTCGGCCCGGGTCCGCAACACGGCGATGGTCTGGGGATGGGTGTCGTCGTGCACGAAGAAGCGCTGCGAGGATGACTTCGATTGCCGCCGAGCCATCGTCATTGCCTCGGCCGCGGCCGTGCCCTCGTCGAGCAAGGACGCATTGGCGACATCGAGGCCGGTCAACTCGGTGACCAGCGTCTGAAAGTTCAGGATCGCTTCGAGCCGACCCTGGCTGATCTCGGGCTGATACGGCGTGTACGCGGTGTACCAGGCCGGGTTCTCGAGCACATTGCGGGCAATGACTGGGGGAGTGATCGTGCCGGTGTACCCCATCCCGATCAGGCTCGTCACCTGCTGGTTCTTGCCGGCGATGGCCCGCAGCCTGTGCACCGCCACCGATTCAGGCACCGCCGCCGGCAGATCGAGCGGCTCGGCCGAGCGAATCGACGCCGGCAGCGTCTGGTCGAGCAGGGTCTCGATCGAGTCGACGCCGAGGGCGTCGAGCATGTGGGCGACATCGTCGCCTGAGGGGCCAATGTGGCGACGGACGAACTCGTCGGGTTCGAACAGGTCGGCGAGGGGAGTGGACATGGGGGCGGCTCCGTACATCGTGGTGGTGGGCCCCCGCTGTCACTTGTGCCTGAGAGTTTTGATCCCCGTGGGCGGGCCCTCCGTCGACGCAATGACGCAGCGTCGTCGGCTGACCACTTTCCAGCGTGCCTCACTCGAACGGTCCGGGTGCTTGAGCGATTGCCGGGGTGGGTTGCGCCTTCAGCGCCGGCTCGGGGCCGGCTCTCCCGATCGAGTGGATCGGCGTTTCAGTTGTCAACCGAACAGTACAACCTGGACAGTCAGTCCACCTCGATCGCACGACAACCCCGGCGGGAGCATGTTTGACCAGCGCTCAGTCGGGTAGCACGTCACCATGGAAAACATCGCGGACAACATCGCGTCGTACACCCCGTCTCTGTCGTTCAGCGACATCGCAAGTGCGGTCGGGAACATCCCCTTCGAACGAGTCGGGCAGGCGATCGAGCAGGTCACCCCCGATTTCTCCGAAGTGAGCGAGGCCGCCTCGATGGTGGTGCGTCGGGGCCGGCGGCTGGGACTTCGCACCGTTGCTGCGTCGGTCCGCACTGTCCGCCGCCATCCCCAGGGCGCCGCCGGCGTGATCGCCTGCGTTCATCGCACTCACCGCCATCCTGATGATCATCCAGAGGCGGCGGACTCGCTCGTCGGACTCGGAGCCGGCAATCGCCGCCTGACGTTCTCCCCGTCAAGCTGCGGAACGCCTTGTTCGATGCGTCTCGCGAGAGTGCGCGCCGACCGCAGACCCACCCGCACGAATGACCGACTCGAGATCTTGCGCGCCGCGTGGGGCACGATCGTCATCACGGTCACGTTGAGCGACGGCGACGCATAGATCCGCAGGCTGACCTTGCGCCGCCGGATCGGGGCTCGCAGCGTGGCCGACCATGACACCTCGAAGTCGCCATCCCGGCGGCTGGCAACATCGACCACGAACCCGCTGATCGGCGGGTCGAACACCTCGCCCAACTGCGCCACCTTCATTGCCGCGAATGGGTTGCTTGGCAGCGTGATCAGGATTTCTTCGGCATTCCCCAACCGAACCGCTCGCTCGCCGTTCGGCCAGGCCCCCGTCCCCGAGCGGGGGAGCAGCGCCGGCTCGACCGACGCCAGCGGCCCAACGGCATCGATGTCGGGGGCCTGCACGCTGATCACGAACATCGGTATCTCCACCATCGCGCCGCCGCGCTGCTCGGCGGTCGATCGATCCCACATCGACGTCCAACGTAGATCGGATGGAACCGATCGGCCAGACTCAGTTCTATGGCGCTGATCTCGTTTCCTGCCCGCCTTGCAACGCTGGCGGGCGAGAGCCCGAAGCGGGCGGCCGTCACGTGCGGCGCAGTCAGCCTGACTCGCGACGAGTTGCAGTCTGCCGCGACTCGGCTGGCGCGTGAACTCCAGCAGATGGGAGTTCGCCACGGCGACTTCGTCACCGTGGCGCTCCCGAACTCGGTCGACTGGTTCGTCGCGTACGTCGCGACCTGGATGCTCGGCGCAGTGCCCCAACCCACGTCGGCGAAGCTCCCACCACGTGAGTTGGCCGCGATCGTCGAACTTGCCGGTTCGGCCGTGGTCATCGGAGCGCCAGACGCGGCGCTCGACCTGCTCCCGGCAACCTCCGGCACGCTTCCCCTCGGCCACCGTCCGAACCCGGAGATCTCCGATGATCCGCTGCCCGACGCCACGTCGCCCGCATGGAAGGCACCGACCTCGGGCGGGTCCACCGGACGGCCGAAGCTGATCGTCTCGGGCGACCCCGCCATCTACGACACCGACGCACCGCTGCCGTTCGGGCTCCAGGCCGACGGAGCACTCATGATGCCGGGCCCGCTCTACCACAACGGCCCCGCGGTCTGGGCCTGCCAGGCGTTGCTCGCCGGCAACCACGTGGTGCTCCTGCCACGATTCGATGCCGAGTCGACGCTCGCGTCGATCGAGGAACATCGCTGCGATGTCGTGTACATGGTTCCCACGATGATGAAGCGGATCTTGCGCCTCGATGACACGAGTCGACTCGGCTTCGATCTGTCGTCGGTGCGTGTCGTGTGGCATCTTGCCGAACCCTGTCCGGCCTGGCTCAAGCAGGCGTGGATCGATTGGCTCGGAGCAGAGCGGATCTTCGAGCTGTACGCGGGCACCGAGGCGCAAGCGGTCACCACCATCACCGGCACCGAGTGGTTGGAGCATCCTGGCTCGGTCGGCAAGGTCACGACGGGCGAGATGAAGATCTGCGATGAAAGTGGCCAGGAATTGCCGGTGGGCCAACAGGGAGAGGTGTGGATGCGATCCGTGCGGGGCGCGCCGACGTATGCCTACATCGGCGCCGAGGCCAAGACACTCGACGACGGGTGGGAATCACTCGGCGACATGGGATGGTTCGACGCCGACGGGTACCTCTACCTCGGTGACCGGGTCGCTGACATGATTCTGTGTGGTGGGGCGAACATCTATCCCGCCGAGGTCGAGGCTGCGTTGAACGAGCACCCCGACGTGCACTCGTGCGCGGTGATCGGGTTGCCGAACGACGATCGCGGCAACGATGTCCATGCCATCGTGCAGGCTGACCAGAACCAGGCCCCTGCGGACGTTCTGCTGGCGTTCCTCGCCGAGCGGTTGGCGACCTACAAGTTGCCGCGCTCGGTCGAATACGTCGATTCGCCGCTGCGCGACGATGCCGGCAAGCTACGCCGGTCGGCGTTGCGCGCCGAGCGCATCAAGGCGGCGACCTGACGGTCAGCTGGCGAACGATGACTGGTACTGCGGCGTCGTGTTGCCGCAATCGTCGATCGCCTTCACATACGGGTACGGGTTCACTGCAGCACCTCCGCCCGGATGGATCTCGAAGTGGAGATGGGCTGTTGCGCTGCTGCCGGTGTTGCCGACGAAGCCGATCACGTCGCCCGCCGTGACCTTCGTGCCGACCTTGATCCCGGGCGCAAAGCCACTCATGTGCAGGTAGGTGAAGTACGTGCCGTCGTCTTGAGCGACACGGAGGCCATTGCCGGCCAACGCACCAGGGGCGTCCCAGTACTGCTTGGTGATCGTGCCGTCGACGACGGCATACAAGAGCTTGCCCTCCGCCGCGATGATGTCGACGCCTTCATGCAGCCGACCGCTACCCCGAGCGGCGTGCCACGTGTTGCCGTAGTAACACTGGCCTTGGATCGGAAATCGCTTCAGCTGCACGTTGCCCGCAGCGGGCGGGGGAGTGGCGGTGGACGGCAGAAGGCCCATCTTGGTCGCGGTTTCCTGCGTGATCGTGCCGGTCACGGTCAGGCCGTTCGCCTGCTGGAACTTGGTGATCGCTGCCGCCGTTGCGTTGCCGAATGATCCGTCCGCGCCTCCGCCGACCGAGATCTTCAAGTCGATCAGAAGCTGTTGCATGACTCGGACGCGTTCGCCCGACTCACCCTTCTTCGGAAAGCCATCGGGAGTGGACACAAGTCCGTTCGGCTGTGGGGCAGGGACGGCTGGCGGAGTAGCCGGGGGAGCGACGGTGCCGAGGTCAAGAATGCCCGCACTCTTCTCGTCGAGGACTCCGGTCTCGGGCAGGCCGTTGACCCGCTGGAACAAGATCAGTGCCGACTTGGTGGCGTTCCCGAAGACGCCGTCGGCACCCCCGCGAACGACGAGGCCGGTCCTGATCAGGGCGGTCTGCAATTGCTTGACGAGGTCGCCCCGCGCACCTGGCGCCAATCCGACGTAAGGATTCGTCGACGTCACCGGTGGGGGCGTCGCTGGGGCCGGCGGGGGAGGTGTCGGCGTGGTGCCGAGACCCAACTTCTCGGCAGTCGCCGCATCGACGGATCCCGTTGCGGGCAGCCCGTTGGCCTGCTGATACGCGGCGAGCGCCTTCTTGGTGGCATTGCCGAACGCACCGTCAGCGCCACCTGGAACCTGAATGCCCGCAGCGATGAGGGCCTTCTGCAGACTGGAGACCAAAGCGCCACGCGCTCCAACCGCGAGACCGACCGACGGGTTCGCGGCCACCGGGGTGACTGCAGGAGTCACGACCGGAGTCACGACCGGGGTGACCGGGGGCGGCGTCGCGGGGGCGGCAGGCACACCTGACAACCCGAGCCTCGCAGCGGTCTCCGCGTCGACGACGCCGGACACCGTCAGACCGTTCCACCGTTGATAGTTCGACACCGCGGTCTTGGTGCCCTTCCCGAACTGGCCATCTGCACCACCTGACAGGTACACGCCGGCGGCGATGAGCTTCTGCTGCAGTTCCTTCACGGCATCGCCAGCGGCTCCCTGCTGGAGGCCGTTGACCGCCGCCGGTGTCGCCGCTCCGCCGCCCGCGGCCGAGCTGCCAGTGGTGGACGCCAACCCCAGTGCCGAGGCGGTCGCTGCGTCGATCTCGCCGGACTGGGCGAGTCCCTTGCGGGCCTGAAAGTCGAGCACCGCCACGCGTGTCGCCGGACCGAATTTGCCGTCCGCGCCACCCGGCACCGGCACACCCGCCGCGATCAGCGCACGTTGCACCGATTTCACCTCGTCGCCGGACGATCCTTGGCGCAGGCCGACGAGACTCTGCGCGAGCAGAGGTGACGACACCGGAGCCGGCGTCGCGAATGTGACTCCTCCGACCGACGTCCACGCCGTGCTCGCGACGAGCGCGCCACACGCGCTGCGCACGAGCAGCTTCTTGATGTCGCCGAACGGACGTCGACTGTGATGGGTCACCTCGGATGTCATGGACGACCTTCTCCCTGCATGTATCAGCTATCGGTCCACCCGCACTGCGCATCAACCCTCAGCCACAGATTGAGGTCCGAATGACTCCGCTCGGCCGGCCCTCAGGTCGGGGCTCAAACACTTGCGTCGATCAAAACCACCAGTTCAGGGGGCACAAGAGGTGATGCAGAAGACATTCTGACAGTTTCGAGAGCATATGTCTATCGCGTGACGACAAATTGACATAACGACAATTATCGGCGATCCGTCGGGAGCGAGCGGTCTGCACTCGATCACCGATCGAAGGTTGATTACGTCATGACGTAATGAGGGGTGGTGCACTGGGTGCGGAGAGTTCCCGGTCACGCAACGGTGTTGCCGCATCGAGCAGCCAGCGCAGCATCTCTTCGAGCTCCCGAGTCGTTCGTTTGCCGCTGGCGGCCAAGTCGCGTTGCGTGTCGTCCACTGCGCAGGCCAATGCGTACAGATCGTCGTGCAGCGCGTCGAGTTCATCGCGGGCGATGATCAGTTCGTTCTCGGTGAGCTGCAGTTCTTGCGCCCGCTGACGCGCCACCCAGTTCCATTGCCGACAGCGCTGGCTGCAGAATCGCTTAGGCCGACCCGGTCCCGTCTGGGTGGGCAACGCTCTGCGACACCAACCGCAACGCAGTGTGGCGTCATCCGCGCTCCCCTGCTCTCGCCCTTCGGGCTTTTTCGTCATGACGAAACTCTAGGTGTCGACCGTGCACGATCTGCGTCATCCCCTCACCGGACCCGGTCTGAGAGACTTCGCTCATGACCACCCCACTTCCGGCAGCGCCCCGCCGCTCGTTCGCCAGCGACAACGCCGCAGGCGTGCACCCGTTGATCATGCAGTCGATCATCGATGCCAATGAGGGGCACGCGCTGGCTTACGGCAGCGACAGCCACACGGCGCGCTGCGAGCAGGCGTTCAGCGAACTGTTCGATGCCGATGTCGTCACTCGGCTTGCGTTCAACGGCACCGGGGCGAACATCTTGGCGTTGGCCAACATGCTGGGTTCGCTTCCCGGGCCGCACCACGCGATCGTGTGCACTGATTGGGCGCACATTGCGCTCGACGAGACCGGGGCCCCCGAACGGAGCCCTCGGCACCAAGCTGATCGAAATCCCCTCCCCCGGCGCGAAACTCACGCCCGCCCTACTCGGCACCGTGGCCCACCTCCAACGCGTCCAGCACCACGTGCAGCCGGGCATTGTGTCGATCACGCAGGCCACTGAACTGGGCACGATCTACACCCCTGACGAAGTCAGGCAGTTGAGCGACCGGGCCCACGAGATGGGGATGTTGGTGCATCTCGACGGCGCCCGCATCTCCAATGCCACCGCCGCACTGGGCGGCACGCGCGAGGCGCTGCGATCGTTCACCATCGATGCGGGCGTCGACGTCGTCAGCTTCGGCGGTACCAAGAACGGTCTCCTCGGAGCCGAGGCGGTGGTGTTCCTCGACCCCACCGTGGCAATCGGTTCGGAGTACACCCGCAAGCAGGTGACCCAATTGCCGTCGAAGATGCGGTACCTCGCCGCGCAGTTCAACGCCGCCCTGACCGATGATTTGTGGATCGGCCTCGCCCAACACGCCAATGCCATGGCCGTCGAACTCCACCGGTTGGTGTCGATGATCGACGGCCTCGATGCCGGACCACCGCCCCAGGTGAACAGCCTCTTCCCCCGACTCCGCCCCGATGTGATCGAGCCGCTCCGTGAGTGGTGCTTCTTCTGGGATTGGGATGCCAGCATCCATCAGGTTCGGTGGATGACTGCATGGGACACCACGATCGACGACGTGAAGTCATTTGCGGCCGGTGTGGCGGCGCTCCTCGAAGGTTGAGCGGCGCGCGGATCGAAACGCCGACAAAAAGGTTGTCGAGTACAATTGACTCCTCAGTTGATTCGGTTTAGTGTCAAGCGACGCACGGCACAGAACACAGTGCTGAGCTGGGGGAATCCGTCACATCGCATCGCACTCTGGGGAGCGCCGTCATGGCCGTCATCGACATCAACGACCGCATCGAAACCGAAAGCGACTGGATGCACGCCGGGGCATGCAAGGGGCTGACCCACTTGTTCTTCCCGTCGGCGGCCGAACGACCGCAGGCCCGCGAGCGCCGTGAAGCTGCAGCCAAGGAAGTATGTCTGAGCTGTTCGGTTCGTGTCGCGTGCATGGAGTTCGCCCGCGATCAACACGAGTACGGGTTCTGGGGTGGCGAATCCGAAGACGAGCGCCACGCCGCCGGGTATCGCTTGATCGCACCGATCGGCGTCCGCGCTCGATCCGCCAGCTGAGCCGCATACCTGCTCATCGCCTACGCTGCGCCCGGTGTTCGACGTCACCGTCATCGGGAGCGCCAACCTCGACATCGTCGTCACCGCCGACCGGCATCCGAAACCGGGTGAAACGGTCATCGGCAGGTCCGCATCTGAGTTTCCGGGCGGGAAAGGGCTCAATCAAGCCGTCGCTGCAGCGCGTGCGGGCGCCTCGACGGCATTCGTCGGCGCAATCGGCGACGATGCCGCAGGGGCGTCGCTCCTGGCCGTCGCCCGCGGCGAAGGGATCGACATTGCGCACGTTCGGACACGAAGCGATCTGCCCACCGGACGTGCGTTCATCGTCGTCGACAGTCACGGTGAGAACTCGATCGTCGTCATCCCCGGGGCCAATACTGCGGTCCGGTGCCCAGCCCCACCGGCAGCACGCGTCGTGCTCGGTCAACTCGAAATCCCCGTCGATGCGGTGATCGAGGCATTCGAGAGCGCTCGCGACGTTGGCGCCACGACGGTACTCAACCCTGCTCCGGCCGCTCAGCTCCCCGCGCGACTGCTTGCGGCGAGTGACATCGTCGTCCCGAATGAACACGAAGTCGCCTTGCTCGGGGGCGTCGACGAGCTCGTCCGAGCGGGCGTCGACACGGTGATCGTCACCCGCGGCGCCAACGGCGTCGACGTCATGACTGCGTCGGGCGACCGGTATTCGATCGCTGCACCCGTCGTCGATGTCGTCGACACCACCGGCGCCGGCGACACCTTCTGTGGATCGCTGGCGGCACGCATCGCCAGCGGCGCGACGCTGCGCGACGCCGTGGTCTGGGCAGTCACCGCCGGTGCCTTGGCGGTGACCGCAGCCGGCGCCATTCCTTCCATTCCCGACGCCGCGGCAACTCGACGATTGCTCGCTCGAACTCCCTGATCGGCGGGCTTTTCACCACTCCAGGCGGACCGCAGCCCACCCGTCGAGGGTGGCGGTCTCGACGACCCGCAGCGGCAGTAGGGCGTCGAGTACGTGGCGGTACCCGTCGACGAGCACCCCACTGATGATCAGCGTGCCTTCGGCAGCGGTCAGACGCGTGAGTTCGGTGGACAACGCAACGAGCACCGGCGCAAGGATGTTGGCGACGACGATGTCGTAGGGCCCGTCGACAATGGTGTCGAGGGTGGCCATGTCGGCCTCGACACGATCGCCAACTCTGTTGAGGGCAGCGTTTGCCACCGTCGCCTCGATTGCTCCGGCCGAGATGTCGGTTGCCCTGACCCGCAACACGCCGCGTTGCGCAGCGAGGATGCCGAGCACGCCCGACCCGCATCCGGCGTCGAGCAACGAGTCGGCCTGACCGGTGTCGAGGATCTCGGCCAGGAGACGCAAACTCAACTGGGTGGTGGGGTGATCACCGAGTCCGAACGAGCTCGCCGGGTCGATCAGCGTCACATGCTCCGCCGCGCCGACATCGATCGCCGCGGCCTGCCACGCCGGCACGACCACATCGCGGGGCCGATACCACGTCGGCCCGACATGTTCGCGCCAGGTCTCATCCGGCGCCACAACCGCGGCGGTCCGCCAGGTCCAGTGCGGCTCCAGGGTCGCGACAGCCCGTCTGATCGCCTCGTCGGCACCGCCCACCGACGTCCACAGCTCGACATGGCCGTCGACGTCGGCTCCGATGCCGACCGCTTCGACGCCGAGTTGCCACAGGCGATCTGCGGCGAGTTCTTCGTCCGCCGCAGGAACCGTGACGTGCAAGGTCTTGTTGCTCACGGTCAGTCGAGGCGTCGCAAGTCGTTGCGGTAACCGTCGATGCGCGCCCGGTAGGAAGCGGCGGCCAGCTTGATCTCCTCGATCCGTGCTCGATCGAGCTTGATCTGCGCCGGCGACCCGACGGCCATGGCCCCTGAGGGCACCTCGAGGTCCTGCAGCACAACCGAATTCGCCGCGACAACTGATCCCGACCGAATCACAGCCCGATGCAACACCTGGGCGTGATTGCCGACGAGCACGAGATCTTCCAGCGTGCACCCTTCGAGGTGAATGCCATGGCCGAGCACGCAGTCGTCGCCAACGATCGTGGGCCAGAGCGGGGTGGTGTGCAGCACCGAGGTGTCTTGGACCGATGTGCCCGACCCGATCTGGATGTACCCACCGTCACCACGCAACACCGCGCACGGCCAGATCGATGAGTGCGGACCGATGCGGACGTCGCCGATGATGACCGCGTCGGGATGCACGAAGGCTTCGCTACTGATCGTGGGTTCGAGGTCGCCGAGCGCATAGATGGGCATCGGCGCACGATAGGTCTCGGCCGGCGCTACGTCCCCCGTCGGAGCGAAGTTCTGAACGCGGATCGGTCCGCCGAACCCGATACGTTGGTCGGTCTATGCCCCGCAGGATTGACATCGAACTGACGAGCGCGCTCTCGGACGGTTCTTGGACATGGCGCAAAGCCGGAGCCCTCAAGCCGAAGGGAACGGTCGACGCTTCGATTCTGCCTCCTGGGATCCAGGTCGGCGATTTGTTGAAGGTCGAAGCCGAACAGATGCTCGATGGCATGGAAATCGTCTCCGTCGTCAAGGGGCGCGAAAAGTCCGATCGGGACAACCTGCTCGAACTGCTCCCCGACGAGAAGCCCTTTGAAGCCGTCATCGAGACCAAGGCCCGGCGCGGCCGCGGCGACGACGATCGTGGACGCGGACGCGACGGCGACCGCCCCCGCGGACGCGACGGGGATCGCCCTCGCGGACGCGACGGCGACCGCCCCCGTGGACGCGACGGCGATGCACCGCGCAACCGAGATGGAGCGCGAGATGGTGCCCGCGACGGAGATCGGCCACGCTCGCGTGACAGCAGTCGCGATCGCAGCGACGGCCCCAAGCGCCCCCGCTTCGAGGCGCCGCCCGAAGTGCCCCAGCGGCCGAAGCCCAAGCGCCTCCGGCCCGGCAAGGCCCGCACCCAGGAACTGCTGGCGTCGGTTCCCGAGGAACAGCGGCAGATCGCTGAACTCGCGCTGCAGGGAATGCCCGCCGTACGGGCGCGGGTGAAAGAAGAGAACACCAAGCTGAAGGCGGAAGGCAAGCCCGAGATGCCCGAGGCGAGCATCACCAAGATGGCCGAGGAGATGCTGCCGAAGTTGCGCGTCGCCGACTGGCTCGATCGGGCCGAAGCAGCCCAGCGCCAATTGCAGCATCTCGACCTACGGGATCTGCGCAGCGTGGTGGCGTCCAGTGACGACCCGATGGTGGCTCGCGACGAGTCGACGCGAGCTGTTGCCGAGGAACTGAAGGCGGCGCTCGTCACCAAGCAGACCGAGGAGATGGCGCACTGGCTCGAAGACGTCGACGCCGCCCTTACGGTCGGTCGGGTCATTCGCGCCTTGCGGTTGTCGTCGCAGCCTCCCAAGGCCGGCGTGATGTTCCCGCCCGAACTCGCCCGTCGTCTCGGCGAGGCGGCCACCGCATCCCTCCTGCCCGACGATTCGGGCGATCGCTGGTCAGCAGTGCTCGAGGCGGCGGCGTTCTCGCCGGTCCGCAGCCTGATCAACCCGACCGTCGCGCCGACGACGATCACCGACGATTTGAAGAAGACCGTGCTGCGGCTCGGCCCACTCCTGCCCCAGATCGCCGCACTCGTCGGCGTTGAGGTGCCGAAGGATGCCAAGCGCCCGAAGCCGCTGCGTCCCACGAGCCGTACCGACCAGAAGAAGGCGCGTGACGACAAGCGCGACGGTGGCGATCAGCCCCGGAGCGAGCGCGGTGCCCCTCGCGGCGAGCGGACTGGGCGCGACGACCGCAGCGGACGCGACGACCGCGGTGGGCGTGACGACCGCGGCGGGCGCAGCGATCGCGGTGGCCCGCGGGCGCCGAAGGACCGCCCCAAAGGCATGCGCGACATCGCCACCGTGATGAAGGCGAAGCAAGAAGCAGAGCAAGCTGCCGCCGAGGCCGCCGAACAGGCTGCAGCCGACGCCGTTGCGGCCGAGGCAGCACAAGCGGCCGCGGCAGACGACCCTCAGGTTGACGCAGCACCGGACGAGGCAGTCGCCGCACCCGACGACGTTGTCACTCCCGCCGCCGAGGCTGTCACCGACGCTCCTGCCGAAGCGACACCCGACGCTCCGGCCGACGAGGCTGCGCCTGTCGAAGCCGACGCGGAAGCTCCTGCTCCGGAACCGGAACCGCACGACGACGCGCCCGCCGAGGTGACAGCCGACGCGCCAGCCGATGACGTAGCGCCGGCCGAAGCTCCGACCGGCGAGACTCCGAGCGACGACACTCCCCCGGCCGACGCAGCCGCAACTGCTCCGTCTGACCCGGAAAGTCCGGCGGAGGATCCGGCGGACGCACCGACATCTGAAGACGACACGGGCGGCTCGACCGCCGGCTGAACGTCGACCGGTTGGTCACCACGGGCACCAGCCGAATATGGTGATCGGCCATGTCCGACATCGTCACCTATGAACCCAACGGTCGCATCGCGGTCATCACCTTGAACCGCCCCGACGCGCGCAATGCCGTCAACGGCGACGTCGCAGCAGGTCTCGAAGCAGCGATCGACCGACTCGAGGCGGACGACGCCATGTGGGTCGGCATCATCACCGCGAACACCGAGGGTCAGGTTCGGCCCGTGTTCT
This sequence comes from Ilumatobacteraceae bacterium, assembly GCA_963820085.1. GTDB lineage: Bacteria > Actinomycetota > Acidimicrobiia > Acidimicrobiales > Ilumatobacteraceae > Ilumatobacter_A. Next base: position 1,235,498 of record CAWFYU010000006.1, read on the forward strand.
GCGCCGGTGCCGACCTCAAGGCCATCAACTCCGGCGAGGGTGCGAGCCTCAACACCGAACGCGGCGGATTCGCCGGATTCGTCTATCGGGAGCGCCGTAAACCGGTGATCGTCGCCGTCGACGGTCTGGCGACCGCCGGAGGCTGCGAGATCGTGTTGGCCGCCGATCTGGTCGTGGCGAGCACGCAGTCGTCCTTCGGCCTCGCCGAGGTGAAGCGCAACCTGATCGCCGGTGCCGGCGGACTCTTCCGCCTCCCCCGTGCCATCGGGCAGGCCGCCGCGATGGAGGCGATCCTCACCGGCGAGCCCATTCCCGCCGAGCGAGCCTTCAACCTCGGCCTGGTTTCGCGCCTGACTGCGCCGGGCGAGGCGTTGGCCGAGGCGTTGAAGCTGGCCGACCAGATCAGCCAATCAGCACCGATGGCTGTGTGGGAGAGCCGCAAGGTCGTCTTGGCCGCGGCGTACGAGGACGATGCGACGCTGAAGTCGATGACCAACGATGCCATGCGCACCGTGATGGCCTCTGATGACCTCAAGGAGGGCCTGGCCGCCTTCATCGAGAAGCGGGCACCGAACTGGCAGGGCCGCTGAACTACAGCTGCTTGTACGTCAGCTGCTTGTACGTCGTGATCAGCCGAGCGACGATCCCGGCACGCTCGTACAGGTTCTTGGTGTGCCGATCACCGGGCAGTGCCTGACCTTCGACGGCCACGGCGCCGCGTTCGACGGCCGAGGCGATTGCGGTGGCCAGAAGTCCATCACCGAACCCGAGTTCACGCGCCTCGGGGGTGACCCATACCTGGTCGACTCGAACAATGTGGTCGACCCCGAGTTCGGCGACGAGGTAACCGACGAGGACTGCGTCGATGTGAGCGACCCAGACGTCGGCGGCCTCGCACGTTGCCGGCCACGTCGCTCCGATCAAGCGATGTTCGATCAACCACCGCTCACCCCCTCGTTGCCCGACCAAAGCGTGACGCGCCTCGACCTCCAACAACTCCAACTGTGCGATGTCGTCGGCGTCGTGCCGGTCGGCGCGACGAACGGTCGGATCGGGCATCTCAGTCGTTTCGCAGTTGGCTGATCTTGCCGAGCACGGTGCGTCGATGCCGATGAGCGAGTTCGTAGGTCTCGATCGCATCGATCTCGTTCGTGGTGAGACCGCCGAGTTTGGCGACGATGTGCGCCGCCGGGAGTTGGTCGTAATCGGGCAATGCCAGCGCTCCGGGTGACAGCGCTGTTGCCATGGGAACCGGCTTCACGGGATCCGCTGCAACAGCATCAGCCGACGTTTCGGGTTCAACGGCAGATGGCACGACCCGTTGACGGAGTTCGCGCACACCCTGGTCGACCGCCATCTTGCCGATGAACCGGGCGAACGTCACGTGCTGGCGCGCTCGATCAAACCCGCCGGGCAGCGTTGCGCTTTTCACGACATCGACCAACTCGGCCCCGATGCCGATCGGAACGTAGATCGCCGCCGCGATGGCCCGTTCGACGGGCGTGGGCTCGGGAGACGACATCGGGATCGACGTCAGGAAAAGATCGGGCAATCGTCGTCGCCGACCGGACAATTCGGCGCGGACGACTTCACGAGCAGGAAGCACGAGCTGCAGAGTTGTTCGTTCTGCTGTTTGGGCTGGAGGCGCTCGTCGCCGTCACCCTTTGGCTCGACGTCGTCGTCATCTTCGTCGTCGTCTTCGTCGTCGGTCGCAACGAGACGGTCTTTGAGAATCTTGTCGAGATCCTCTTCCACGTCGTCGTCGAGCAACTCGTCGTCGTCATCGTCGTCATCGTCGTCACGACGCTTGCGCTTGGTGCGCGGAGCTTCCTTTTCGGCCACCTCGTCATCGTCATCGTCGACCACAACGTCGTCGTCGTCGACATCGACGTCGACCACTGCGTCGTCATCGTCGTCGAGATCGTCGACATCGACATCGATCACATCGATCGAATCCTCGTCCTCGTCGACGTCGATCTCGTTGATCTCGTCCATCTCGTCGATTTCTTCTTCGTTGATGTCGTCGTCAGCCATGGTGCCCTTGTCGCCGTTCGATGTCGTTCGGGAGGCCTCGCCTCATGCGAGGACCATTGCGGCCGGAGCATACGCTTGCCACTGTCGGGAGGTCGGCAAGGAACTTTGTGACAGACGTCACAGATGACGGTCAGGTCTCGGCAGCGTCACGGCGAGCCTCGGCGCGGCGCTCTGCTTCGAGGCGTTCGAGTTCCGGCGCTTCGGTGGTCATGTGGCTCATGGTGGCGGCGAGCGCGTGATGGCCGGCCTTGGCCGCGATCAATCGATGCATTTCGAGCGCGACCCGTCGGTACGACGGATGCCCCTGCGGCGACGACCGCAACTCGAGCATGTGCATGGCCTCGCGGGCATTGAACTGCATGTTGTAGCGCATGCGATACGCCATCGCCACGGCGTAGGGCGCTTGCTCATGAAAGTCGCCGTTGAGGGCGTCGTACAAGCTGGCAGAACGATGCATCGCCTCGTCGAACTGGGCGCCGACGCCGGCCTCCTCGACGAGTTCGGGTCGCGTGTACCCGTGGTTCGGAGTGAGCCGCTGCCACTCGATGGTCAGCATGCGATGACGTTGCATGTCGCGAAACGCGCCGTAGTCGCTCAAGACGTCGAAACGATAGAAGCTGCGCTCGAACGCCCGACCGGGCTTGTGCCGGCGATTGGTGCGATCACCCACGTACGCCCGCAACAGCGACACCTTGGCGTCGATCCCGAGGGCGCGCACCTTGTCGAGCAACTGATGCTCAGGTAACGACGAATGGGAGTAACAGATCGCCGCAAGAATCTTGTCTTCCGCCTCGGGATCGAAGTCGACGAGTTCGACTTCAGCGGCGACGTCGACGGGTGACGCTCCGAACAGATCGCTGACCAATGCGGACGTGTCGTTGCGCGTCGTCGCCAGGTAGTCGCTCCAACGTCCGCCCCGATCGGGCAGGTCGACGCGTCGCAAGAAGCTGGGGATGACTTTGCGCAACTCGTGCAGCATCAAGTCGGCGTAGTCGCGCGACTCGGGCAATGCGCTCGCGCGCATGCGCAACAAGAGCGTCTCGAATGCCTGCCCGGTGCCGTAGATCCCCACGTTTGACGTTGCTGCGGCGGGAAGAATGCCCCGCACAGCGTCGAGGGCTTTGGCCTTGGTCGCGTTGCGATAGACGAACTCACTGCTGTCGCCCCTGTCGACGGTGCTGCGAACGTGTTCGGTGACGACTTCGGCGCAGTGGCTGTAGGTGTCGAAGATCCGGTCGAGATCGCCGACGTAGCGCGTGCCGAGCGGTCCGGCCAGCACTGCGGGGTCGCGGAAGTAGCGATATCTCCCCCCGAGTCGAGAGTCGTACGCGATGTAGCGCGTGCTCTGTTCGAGGTAGCTCATCAGCCGGCCCCACTCGAGCACCTTGGTCAGAATGTTGGAGGCTTGCTCGCAGGCAAGGTGAACGCCGCCGAGCTGGGCAACGGAATCGTCGCCGTAATCGAAGAACACCCGTTCATACAGTTCCTCCGCACGATCGAGACCGACCGTTGCATCGACGGAGAGATCGCCCGACACGTCGAGGTCGCCGACGAACTCATCGAGAAAGAGGCGCCGCAGGGACTTCGGGCTTCGGCTGTACCGGGCGAACAATGCGCCCTTCACGACCTCGGGGAGATTGACCAGGGCGAAGACCGGGCCATCGAGATTGGTGAAGTATCGACGAAGAATGTCGGCCTCGTCCGGCGTGAAGGACTCTGGGACGTAGACAGCCACGGCTGACTACTCTACGACGGCACACCGCTGGCGAGCGGGATTCGACGCTGCCGCTGAACTGGGACGACGCGACGATTCCTGTTCTTGTCCGGCGACATGACGGCTCCCGCACCGGTTGCGAGTCTCAGGCGTAGACGACGGCGGCGTCGGGCTCGACGACGACCGCGATGCGTCGGGCTCGGCCGGCGTCGGCGCCATCGACGCTCACTCGCATCGGCTGGCCGAACTCCCAGACCTGCGTGCGAATCGATCCAGTCACGATGCGGGGGTGCGGCACATGCTCGTTCCGCGGGAGCCGGCGGCGGGCCGCCCAGCGCGGACGGAACCCGAAGTCCGCTCCCCACGAGCACACTTCGGCCCGACCGTCGTTCGGATGGCCTCGCGCGACCACGTGCCACTCCCCGACGAACTCGGCATTCATCACCATCACCACGTCGCCACGCCACCATCCGCCTCGGGAGAGCGGAGACTGGACGAGCACATGGGCACAGGCGTAGCGGGCCGGCTGGTCGTCGAGGGTCACCTGCAGCAGATCGATCGGCAGCTCCAACAGTTGGGCCGCGCCGCGGGGATCGCGTGCGCCGATCGTCCGATGGAGGTCACCGCCGGCGACGGCGACAGGGAGGCCAGTGCCATCGGTCAGCGCCGCCGTGACGGCAGCGTCATCGGGCGCCTCGCGCAGCCCGGCCGGACGATCGACGATCGATCCCCACGGCTTCCCCTTTTCGATGGTCATTCGGGTCCGGTGACCATCGACGGCGTTGCGCTGTCGGAGACGACGCCGCGAAACGCCGCTTGGGCGGCTTCTCCGGCGGCGCGCCTCGTCGCTCGGTGCGGGGCGACGATCGACAGTTGCCGCAGCAGATCGATCAACTGCCGAGTGGTCCGGACGAAGTCACCGCCGGTCAGGTCGTCGGTGTCGACAACTTCGGCGAACCCTTCGCCCGCGACCCAGGCGTAGGCGATCGCAGCAAAGGTCGGGTCGGGACCACGGTGCTCGGACACTCCGCACGCACGCTCCTGCGCTTGGAGGTCGTCGCTGATCGCAGCAAGACGCTGCCACCGGGCACGGATGTCGTCGCTACTGAACCACGGCCGCGGCGGCGGTTCCGGGCTGCGATGCTCGTACACCAGCGTCGAGACCAGTGCCGCGACGTCGGCGGGGCCGAGCCCGTCGAGCAACCCCGCCCGCACCACTTCGGCAACGAGCAGATCGGACTCGTGAAAGATGCGTGCCAACATCTCGCCGTCGGATGTGAGCTCCCACCGCTCGACGTCGGCGTAGCCGAAGTTCTCGAGCACCCCGAGAATCCGGTCGAAGTCGCGAGCGAGCGTGTGGGTCTTGCCGCTCACTCGCTGCTCGATCTCGGCCACTTCGCGCCGCACGCGGGCAGCCTGACCGGCTGCTTGGAGCCGCTGCTTGAGGTCGGGGTCACGCGCGACGGGATGCAGGTCAGCACTCGCCCCCGCCCCACCCGGACCCCGGCTGGCAGTGCTGGTCGGGGCCTCCAGCTTGGCCTTGCGCAGCCGATACGCGACCTCCTGGCGGAAGTCCTTCCGATTCGGCGCGAAGTTCGGCGGCAGCTTGATCGTGCCGAGCAGGTCGGGCGGCACATCGAAGTCATCAGCCGTCACCTGCAGCGCGTCACCGCCCTTGTTGACGACCCGGAGATGAGCCCCGTCCTTCCGGCTCGCCGAGGTCATCACCACCACCGGGCCGCGTTGCTTGCCCTTCAGCAGATGGATGATGGCGCCCGGCGCGAGTCGCCGCAGCCGATCTTCGATCTCGTCGGCGCGTTCGTCATGACGGAACCGGCGTGCATCGCGCTCGGCATCACGCAGTGCTCGATACTCATCGATGTCGCCGAACGGACTCGCTGCCTCGGCGCGAAGTTCGGCCAGGACCTGCCGACGCCGTTCGAGCCGGGCCTGCATCTGGACGATGTCGCGATCGGCCTGATACTGGGCGAACGACAGGTTCAACAGGTCGTGGGCCCGCTCGCTCTCATAGGTACGGATCAGATTCGCGGCCATGTTGTAGGTCGGCCTGAACGCCGAACGAAGATGGAACTGGGAGCTGCCGGCCAGTTTGGCGACATCGTCGAACCTGATCCACGGCGACCACAGCACGACGGCACTGCCTTGGTCGTCGATCCCCCGGCGGCCGGCGCGCCCCGTCAACTGGGTGTACTCCCCCGGCGTGAGTTGCTCGTGATGCTCGCCGGTGAACTTGGTGAGTTTCTCGATCACGACCGACCGCGCCGGCATGTTGATCCCGACGGCGAGTGTCTCGGTGGCAAAGACGACCTTCACGAGACCCTCGATGAAGCAGGCCTCGACGACTTCTTTCATCGGCGGCACCATGCCGGCGTGGTGGGCGGCGACTCCGGCCTCGAGTTGGCGGACGAATTGGTCGTACCCGAGCACAGCGAGGTCGGCCGGATCGAGTCCTCCGAGGCGAGCGTCGATGATGACCCGGATCGCTGCCTGCTCGGCCTCGCTGGTCAGGTGGACACCGCTGTCGAGGCACGACTTCGCCGCCTCGTCACATTGGTTGCGGCTGAAGATGAAGAAGATCGCCGGCAGCATCTTGCGTTCGTCGAGCAACTCGAGGGTCTCGACGCGGCCCGGCGGCACGAGCCGCCGGCGATGAGCACCCTTGGTGTTCCCTGATCGGCTGCGGTCGTCGCGATCACTCCCGCGGCGCGACTGCGGAATGTGCCTGATTGCCGACTCGTCGAGGCGGACCGCGTCGCGGTTGACTGCGCCGCCGACGAAGGTCGGGAGCAGATGCAGCCGATGTTCATCGCGATCCTTCGCGAGGTAGAAGTTCGACAGCTCGACCGGCCGCCGGAGTTCGGTCACCGCCGTGGTCTGCCCGCGTACGGTCGTGATCCATTCGGCCAGTTCGGCGACATTGCTCACCGTGGCCGAGAGACAGACCAGGCGCACATGGTGGGGCAGGTGGATCATCACCTCTTCCCACACCGGACCGCGGTAGGTGTCTTGAAGGAAGTGCACTTCGTCGAGCACGACGAGGCCGAGATCATCGAGTGCACCGGGGCGTCCGTAGATCATGTTGCGCAGCACTTCGGTCGTCATGACGACGATCGGGGCATCACCGTTGATCGAGTTGTCACCGGTGAGCAGGCCGACCCGGTGATCGCCGTGCATTTCGACGAGGTCGCGATACTTCTGATTGGAGAGGGCTTTGACAGGGGCGGTGTAGAACGCCCGCTTGCCGTCGCGGATCGTGGCGTCGATGCCGTACTCGGCCACGACCGTCTTGCCGCTGCCCGTCGGCGCTGCGACGACCACGTGGTGACCATCGTCGAGTGCGTCGAACGCCTCGCGCTGGAACCGGTCGAACGGGAACGGATACCGGGCGGTCAGCGCGGCGCGGTCGGCCCGCATGCTCAGTTGGTCTCGAGCCGCTTGCGCAGCACGAGCCACCCGATCAGGATGGCCACGAAGTAGAGGACCAGCATCGGGCCCGCCAGCATCGTCAATGTGACCGGGTCACCCGACGGCGTGATCACCGCGGCCAGCACGAAGACACCGACCGTCGCATACCGCCATCCCTTGAGCAGCGACCGCGGGTTGGCCACGCCGACGAGTTGCAGGAACACGATGAGGACGGGCAGGAGGAACCCGATGCCGAAGGCGAAGATCATCAACCCGATCAGGCTGATGTAGCTCGCCGACGGTGAAGATCTCGTTGACGTCCTCGCCGGCCCACCCGATCAGGAAGTCGAGGGCCCGACCGACGGTGATGTAGGCCATCGTGCCCCCGGCGCAGAACAGCACGACCGACGACAAGACGAACGGGATCGCGTACTTCTTTTCCTTGGCGTGCAGCGCCGGGACGATGAATCGCCAGACCTGCCAGAGGATGACCGGAAGGGCGGCGATGATGCCGCCGTACATGCCGACCCTGATCCGGGTCGAGAGCCCTTCGGTCGGGCTGGTGATGTAGATGTCAGGGTCGCAGAAGCCCGGATCTTTGCTGCGGCACAGGTCGACGTAGGGCTGCTTCAAGAAGTCGAGCACCTGGTCGTAGAACGCGATGATCACGACCATGCCGATCAACACGGCGAGCGCCGACCGGATGATGCGGGTGCGCAATTCGCCGAGATGCTCGGTCAGCGTTTGAGTTTCCTCGACCCGTTCGGCGGGACGCTCGTCGGTGGTCATGGCGCCGCCGCCTCAGCGTCGTCGTCGGTTGACGGATGACTGGACACCGCGCCCGGTGTCGGTGGCGCCAGGTCGGCCGCCGCACCACTGGGCGGGGCGGTGAGCGGTGCCGGCTCGGCCGACGCAGCGGGATCGGAGACGTCGTACGCCGTTGCGTCGATCGGGACATCGGGCCCGGCCGCGAGCCGTGCGGCGTCGGCTTCGGCGCGCAGATGCGCCTCGTTCTCGGCCTCTTCGAAGATGCGCTTCGGATCGGCCGAGCGCTTGACGAGATCTGCCGTCTCGCGCATCTCCCGCATCGGCTCGTCGAGCGCGGATTTCAGTTCGCTCTGGAATCCGGCACCCATCTTCCGCAGTTCGCCGTAGGTGCGACTGAATTTTCGGATGGCATCGGGCAATTTTTCCGGGCCGAGCACGACGAGTGCCAGCAGCAAGATGACGATGATCTCGCTGCCCTGGAGGTTGAACACGGTGGGGAGTCTATGGGGCTGCCATCATTCGGGCAGTGCAGCAGCGACTCCCTTCCCGTCTCGATCCGCCGATCACCTTCGCCCACCGTGGGGCGCGGGCGCACGCGCCGGAGAACACGATCGCGGCGTTCCAGCTCGCCTTGAAGCTCGGTGCCACCGGGCTCGAGAGCGATGTGTGGCTGACCGCTGACGGCGTGGCCGTCCTCGATCACGATGGCGTCGTCAAGCGCGGCATCCGCAAGCGGCCGATCTCCGAAATCGTCCGCGCCGATCTCCCTGATCACATCCCGACCCTTGCCGAGCTGCTCGAAACCTGCGGTGTCGGCTACGAATTGTCGCTCGATGTGAAAGACCCTGACTCGGCGCAGGCGATCGTCGACGTCGTGCGGGCGCACGACCCGGCGATGCTGGGCCGGACCTGGTTGTGCGACCCCGACTTCGATCGATGCCTGCACTATCGGCCGGCGATGCCCGATGTGAAGATCCTCAACTCGACCCGCCTCGACCGTCTCCGGGAGGGACCGGAACGGCGCGCGGCGTCACTGGCCCACCACGGCATCGACGGCATCAACCTGCACCGCACCGACTGGAACGGCGGGCTGGCTGCGCTCTTCCACCGATTCGACCTGGTCGCATTCGGCTGGGACATGCAGTACGACCATCAGCTGCAAACTGCGTTCCGGATGGGGCTCGATGCAGTGTTCAGCGATCACACCGACATCATGATGGACGTCTTCCGCCACGAAGTGGGCGGTCAGTTGCCGTGAATCGCTGAGCCCGGCTGCGTCATCTCACAACCACTGCCAGTGGTCACGGGGCCAGAACACGACGAACGCTCTCCCGACCAGATCGTCTTCACTGATCGGGCCGAGATTGCGGCTGTCCTGCGAACCGCCTCGGTTGTCACCCATGACGAACACATGATTCGCAGGGACGACCTGCGCCGACACATCGCTGCCGCACTCGCTGGGCGTGCGATCGACCTCTTCGAGATACGGCTCGTCGAGGATCTGGGCGGTGTCGCTCCCTGGTTCGGTGATCCGCACCACACAACCGGTCATCTCGATCGTCTCGCCCGGCAACGCAATGACCCGTTTGATCAGGTCGCGTTCGGTTGCGCCGGTGAGTTGGTGGAGGACGACGACGTCACCGCGATTGGGATCGTGGAGCCGATATGAGAGCTTGTTGACGAAGACCCGGTCGCCGGTGTCGAGCGTCGTGGCCATCGATTGACCTTCGACGACGAAGTGGGCGAGCACGAACCCGCGCACCACGAACGCCACGAGCAGGGCCACCGTGACCACGACCATCCAGTCGAAGAACGCTCGCGCCCCCGAGGCGCGCTTCGACGTCGGGGCGTTGAGCGGAACCTCGCCCGTGCCGTGCTCGATGGATCGATCGGCCGCCGACGCTTCCGGATCGTTCGACCAGGGGTCCGCCGGGCCACTGTCTCTCGACCCACCGGACTGGGGGGCTGCTCGGCTGTCGTCTTGAATGGTCACGAGCGGCCAACCGTATCTGCCCCGGACAATCGTTTGGCGTCAGAGCGTTTCGATGAGTCGTTCGACGCGTTCGTCGCGACTCTTGAACGGGTCTTTGCACAGCACCGTTCGTTGCGCCTGGTCGTTGAGTTTCAGGTGCACCCAGTCGACGGTGTAGTCGCGTTTGCGCTCTTTGGCCCGCTTGACGAACTCGCCCCGCAACCGGGCACGGGTGGTCTGGGGCGGCGTGTCGATGGCGGTGGTGATGTCGGCATCGGTGCAAATCCGCTCGACCATGCCCCGATCTTGCAGCTTGTAGAACGGGCTACGCGTTCGCGACACATCGTGGTACTGCAGGTCGAGCAACTGCACGCGGGCATGACCGAGTGGCAGGTCGTGGCGCTCCCGGAACTTCTCGATCAAGTTGTACTTGATCACCCAATCGACCTCGCGATCGAGTTTGAGCGGGTCATCCTCGATCGTCGTGATGCAGTGCTCCCACATGTCGAGCGCCTTTTGCTCGAGGGGTGGAAACCCTGGACCGTCGGCATACCGCAGGGCCCGATCGAGGTATTCCCGTTGGATGTCGAGTGCGCTCACTTCGCGGCCGTTCGACAGGCGCACCGTCCGTCGACACGTGATGTCGTGGCTGATCTCGCGGATGGCGCGGATCGGGTTTTCGAGCGTCATGTCGCGCAGCACCACATTCGGGTCCTCGAGCATCCGCAGCATGCACGCCGCGGCACCGATCTTGACGAACGTCGTGTACTCGCTCATGTTCGAGTCGCCCACGATCACGTGCAGGCGTCGATACTTCTCGGCATCCGCGTGCGGTTCGTCGCGGGTGTTGATGATCGGGCGGCTCCGCGTCGTGGCCGACGACACGCCCTCCCAGATGTGCTCGGCGCGCTGCGCAATCGAGTAGGTCGCCCCTCGCGCCGTCTGCAGCACCTTGCCCGCACCGGTATAGATCTGCCGACTGACGAAGAACGGAATCAGCACCTCGGCATAGGCCGCAAGGTCGTCGTCGCGGCTCGTGCAGTAGTTCTCGTGACATCCGTACGAGTTCCCCGCCGAGTCGGTGTTGTTCTTGAAGAGGTAGATCGTGCCGCGGATCGATTCTTCGGCGAGCCGCTGCTCGGCCGATGCGACGAGTTCTTCGAGGATTCGTTCCCCCGCCTTGTCATGCACGACGCACTCATACAGGGAGTCGCACTCGGGCGTGGCGTATTCCGGATGCGACCCGACGTCGAGATACAGCCGCGCGCCGTTCTGCAGGAACACGTTCGAGCTGCGACCCCAGGACACCACCCGACGGAAGAGATATCGGGCGACTTCGTCGGGGCTCAACCGGCGCTGACCGCGCAGTGTGCAGGTGACGCCGTACTCGTTTTCGAGGCCGTAGATCCTGCGCTCCACCACCGCAACCTAACCCAGCGTCGCCCACCGACCACGTTTGCGTGACGATTTCGGCCAACCGTTGCGCCAAAAACGTCACGCAAACGTGGATGGGTGGGTCACGCGAGGAGGACGGTGAGGGCGGGCGCGTCGATGCGCTTGAAACAGCGCCGCCCGTTTCCTCGCGAAAGTTCGGCCACTTCGAGATCACCGACGTCGATCTTGCGGTCGGGGCCACTCAGTGCGTCGAGCCCGAGTCGAAGTGCTGCTGATCGGTCGAGGCCCTCGGTCCACGTCTCGGCCAAGCGCTGCTTGATCGCCTCGGCATCGCCGCCGATCGCCGCGAAGTCGCGTTCGTCGACCACGGTGCCGTCGTAGAGCATGTGGAACATCTGGTCGTCGGCGCTGTCGAGGCCGACTTCGGCGACGAGGATCTCGACCTCCATCGGCTTCATCTCGTGGGTGAAGATGTTGCCGAGCATTTGGGCGTAGCTGTTGGCGAGGCTCCGCGCATCAACGTCGTCGCGGGAGTACTGGAAGCCCTTCAAATCGGCGGCGCGCACGCCGGCAACCCGCAGTTGATCGAACTCGTTGTACTTGCCGACTCCGGCAAAGGCGATCCGGTCGTAGATCTCACTGACCTTGCGCAGCGTGTCAGAAGCATTTTCGGCCACGATGACCAGGCCGTCGGTGTAACGCACAGACACGAGTGCTCGACCGCGCGCGATGCCCTTACGCGCGTAGTCAGCGCGGTCTTTCATCATCTGCTCGGGAGCGACGTAGAACGGTTGGCTCATCGGCTGCGCTCCTCGGTGCGAATCAGTTCGAAGCGCGCGGCGAGGTCGTCGTCGTCGAGCCGCAACCATCCCCCGGCATCGATCGACGCGACGACGGGATAGATCCCGCGCAGGACGTCGGGGCCACCGGTTGCGCTGTCGGCATCAGCAGCCTCCCATAACGACTTGCAGGCGAGTTGGAGTGCCTCGTCTCGACTCAGGTCGCTGCGGAAACCCACCTTGATCACCGTGCCGGCATGCAGGCTGCCCGAGCCAGTGGACACGAAATCACGCTCTTCGTAACGGCCGCCGGTGGCGTCGAAGTCCCACAGTCGACCGGTCTCGCGGCGCAGGTCGTAGCCGGCGAAGATCGGGACCACGACCATGCCCTGCATGGCCGCCGGCAGGTTGCTGCGAACCATGGCCGACAGCTGATTGGCCTTGCCTTCGAGGCTGAGGGCATTGCCCTCGACTTTTTCGTAGTGCTCGAGTTGCAGCTGGAACATCTTGACCATTTCCATCGCTGGTCCGGCCGCGCCGGCGATCGCGACGGCGCTGTACTCGTCGGCCTGCACGACCTTTTCCATGGTGCGATGCGAGATCAAATTGCCGGACGTCGCCCGTCGATCGCCGGCCATCACGACCCCGTCGGCGTATTTCAACGCCACGCAGGTCGTTGCGTGCGGAATCGACAACGCCAGGCTCGGCGAGCCCACTGCGGCAACTGTCATGTCCGGGCCGAGACCGATGCGGCGGAGCAGTTCAGGAAAGCTCGACCCCGGGTCGTTGCCCGGGGTGAAGAACGGCATGGCCACGAGTCACTGACCGCCCTTCTGGACGTAGGACTTGACGAAGTCCTCTGCGTTGGTTTCGAGCACCTCGTCGATTTCGTCGAGGAGGTCGTCGATGTCGGCCTTGATCTTCTCGCCCGTGACGGTCACGGCGTCAGCAGCTGTGTCGACTTCCTCCGTCTTGTCCTGTGCAGTTTTCGATTTCTGGATGCGCTCTGCCATCGATCTCTCCTCGACTTCTTCGGTGATCTGTTCGGTACGTCGCCGCTACTGGCCCAGCCGGTCGAGCAGTTCGCGCGCCGTGGTACTGGTGTCGATCAAGGTACCAACGTGGTCGACGGTGCCGCGCAGCGGCTCCATCATCGGGACGCGTCGCAGCGGGTCGCGCCCGGTGTCGAAGACGAGCGAATCCCAGTTGGCGGCCACCACATCGCCGGGGAACTTCGCCAGGCACCGACCGCGGAAATAGGCGCGCGTCGTTTCGGGCGGCGCGGTCATCGCGCGCCGAGCCTCATCGACGCCGACGAGGGTGTCGAGACCGGCGCGCAGTGCAAGGCACTTGTCGGCGCGCATGTCGTGATACTGCAGGTCGATCGCCTTCAAACGCGCTGCTCCGGGGGCCAGATCGTGGCGTGCCGCATATCCGTCGACGATGCGCCGCTTGGCCACCCAATCGACCCAGTGCCCGACCGAGTCAGGGTCACGTTCGAGGCCGGCCAGCACCTGCTCCCATTTCGCCATCACATCCGCGCCGACCTCGGCACCGACCGATTCGAGGCCGTGTGCCTGGACGTATTTCTGGGCTCGTTCGAAGAGGCCCCACTGGACCTCGAGGGCGGTCGCCCGGCTGCCGTTGCGCAGCATGATCGTTTGGCGCAGGCTCGGATCGTGGCTGACCTGGCGGATCGCCGGCACCGGATTGCCGAGCAGCCAATCGTCGCCGAGTTCGTCGTCTTCGATCATCGACAAGATGATCGCAGTGGTGCCGACCTTCAGATAGGTGGCCACCTCACTCATGTTGGCGTCGCCGACGATCACATGGAGCCGGCGGTACTTCTGCGGGTCGGCGTGCGGCTCGTCGCGAGTGTTGACGATCGGACGTTTGAGCGTGGTCTCGAGCCCGATCTCCTCCTCGAAGAAGTCGGCCCGCTGGCTGAGCTGATAGCCGATGTCGTCGTGTGGACGGCCGGGCAATTCGCAGCCCACCTTGCCGGCGCCGGTGAAGATCTGGCGAGTGACGAAGTGCGACGTGATCTGACTCGCCAACCGGCCAAACGGCAACTCGCGGGCGAGCAGGTAGTTCTCGTGGCAGCCGTAGCTGTTGCCCTTACCGTCGGAGTTGTTCTTGTGAATGATGATCTCGGCACCGTCGGGCAGCACGGAGCGAGCATGGTTCATCGAATCGCGCACGATCTCGTCGGCGGCGCGATCCCAGACGACGGCCTCGCGTGCGGTGGTCACTTCGGGCGTCGAGATCTCCGGGTGCGCATGGTCGACGTAGTACCGCGCGCCGTTGGTGAGGACCGCGTTGACCAGGGTCGTTTCGACCTCGGGCGCCAACGACTCATCCATGACCGAGCCGCGGGCGTCGTTCGCCGGCTGCTCGTCTTCGAAGTCCCAGTCGACGCGGGCCGCGTCACGCTGGGCGGCGACGTAGGCATTGATCAGCAGCGAGGACGCCGACACGGGGTTGTTGTCCCCGCCGCGCACCATGATCCCGTACTCGGTCTCGATCCCGAGGACCTTCGGCAATGCCATCCCGTGAACATATCTCTCCATCGCCGACCCGACGAGTCAGATCACTGACTGCTCGGCCAGCGTCAGAGCACGTCGAAGGTCAGTCCGGCGTGTTCGACGAGCGAGTCGATGTAGGGGGCGCCGAGCGCCGTCGCCGGGGTCCAGATACCGCCACCCGCATCAGAGTCGAGCAGGGCGAGCGCCGCCTCGCCGAGGATCTTCGAGGTCGATCCGTAGCCGGGATCGCGATCGCCGGTCACCTTGGTCGTGATCTCGCCGCCCGTCGCGGTGGTGCCATGAAATCGGATGTCGTAGAAGCCCGCCTCCTGCTTGTCGACGCTCGGCCCCTCCCCCGGCTCAGGCAGAAACCTTCCCATCAGCTTGCGCACCGGACCAACGGCTGCGGCACCCACGAATCCGCCCATCGCTGCGCTCATCGACAGCGCCTTCGTTCGACCGATGATGCCGTCGCCCATCATCATCGCCTCGCCGTAGGTGAAGTCGGCGCCCCACGGGTGTCCGAGCAGGCTGTGGGTACGGAACACGATGCGCGTGTTCGTGGCTGCCATCACGAACGGTGCGAGCCACGAATCGAGCCCCTCGTCGTACTCGGGCAGCGTGACGTTGGGCTGCGCAGAGCCCGTCCGATCCCCGGCGGCCGCGAGGGCGTACGGGTTGGCGAGCACCTGGCGCAGGCCTGGGTCGGCCGACATCTCGTCCATCATGTTCATCATCGACGCAACGGTGCCGCCGCTCGCGCCGCCCTTCATGGCCTGCACGCCCATGGAGATCGAGACACACGGCGCACCGAGTCGTTCGATCGCCTGCTGCTGCGTGAACAGCACGCCGAGGTCGGAGGGCACCGAGTCGAATCCGCACGCGTGCACGATGCGCGCGCCGGTCTCGACGGCTCGATCATGGTATCGGTCGATCATCTTCTGCATCCACTGCGGCTCGCCGGTCAGGTCGCAGTAGTCGATCCCAGCTTCGGCAACGGCGGCAACGAGTTTGGAGCCGTAGAGCGCGTACGGGCCGACCGTCGAGACCACCGACCGCGTCGATGCGCACATCGCGGCAATTGCGTCGGCGTCGTCGGCATCGACGACCAGACGCTCGACATCGGCGCCCGTGCCGGCGGCCACGTCAGCGAGTTTGGCGGCGTTGCGCCCAGCGATCGCCCAGCGCACTTCACCATCGGTACCGATGCGATCGACGAGGTATCGGCACAGGATCTGGCCGACGAAGCTGGTGGCTCCGAACACGACGATGTCGAACTTGGTGCGAGTCGTTGCCATTGCCCGACCGTACCGGCTGACGAGCGCCCGCGGGTTCAGCCGATGCTCAGCTCACCGGGTTCAGGCTCACCGGGTTCAGCTCAGAGGTACTGACCGGTCTGCACCCGTTCGATCGCCCGTCCACCTGCCTGGTCGGCCGCAGCGTTCTCGGCGACCAAGGTGCGGATGAACACGATCCGTTCGCCCTTCTTGCCCGAGATCTTGGCCCAGTCGTCAGGGTTCGTGGTGTTCGGCAGATCTTGATGCTCTTTGAACTCCTGCTTGATCGAGTCGAGCAGGTCTTGCGTGGACACACCTTTGGCCCCACCGTCGATCACTCGTTTGATCGCCAACTTCTTGGCCCGCCGGACGATGTTCTCGATCATTGCGCCCGATGCGAAGTCTTTGTAGTACATCACTTCCTTGTCACCGTTCTGGTAGGTGACTTCGAGGAATCGATTCGCATCGTCGGCTCGGTACATCTCCGAGACGGTGGCATCGAGCATCGCATCGATCGACTCGGACGGATCGAGTGGGATCTCGGCGGTGAGGTACTGCGCGAAGATCGCGCGGGCCCCGACTTCGTTGGGCCGCTCGATCTTGATTTTCACGTCGAGGCGACCGGGTCGCAAGATGGCCGGGTCGATCAGGTCCTCGCGATTCGTCGCACCGATCACGATGACGTTCTTGAGGCCCTCGACGCCGTCGATCTCGGCCAGCAGCTGGGGAACGATCGTCGACTCCATGTCGGAGCTGATACCGGTGCCGCGGGTGCGGAACATCGAGTCCATCTCGTCGAAGAATACGATGACCGGCCAGCCCTCGTCGCTCTTTTCCCGCGCGCGTTGGAACACGAGACGGATCTGGCGCTCGGTCTCGCCGACGTACTTGTTCAACAGTTCCGGGCCCTTGATGTTGATGAAGTACGAACGGCCTTTCCCTTCGCCGACCTTCTCGGCGACCTTCTTCGCCAAGCTGTTGGCCACCGCCTTGGCGATCAACGTCTTGCCACATCCGGGCGGCCCGTACAGCAGAATGCCCTTGGGTGCCGGTAGCTGATGTTCGGCGAACAGATCCTGATGCAGGAAGGGCAGTTCGACGGCGTCGGCGATCTGCTCGATCTGGTCGTCGAGGCCGCCGATGTCGGTGTAGGCGATGTCGGGGACCTCTTCGAGCAGGAGGTCTTCGACTTCCGGTCGGGGCAGCTTTTCGAGCAGCAGGTTCGAACGGGGGTCGAGGCGAAGGTGATCCCCGCTGCGAATCAGGGTGCCGCGCAACACGTCGGCGAGTTCGCACACCCGTTCTTCGTCGGCGCGACCCACGACGAGGACGCGGATGCCGTCGTCCATCACGTCTTTGACCGTGACGACCTCGCCGCTGATCTCGGAGTGCCGAGCCATGACGACGTTGAAGCTCTCGTTGAGCACGACCTCGGCCCCTCGATCGAGCAATTCGTGATCGATCTCGGGATGCAGCGACACCCGCATCTTGCGCCCGCTGGTAAGCACGTCGACGGTGCGGTCGTCGTTCTTGCCGACCACGACCCCGTACGCCGACGGTGGCTGGCTGAGCTTGTCGACCTCGTCGCGCAGGGTTGCAATGTGTTCGCGCGCCTCGCGCAGCGTGTAGGACAGCTTTTCGTTCTGATTCACGGCCTGGGCCAGCTGGCCCTTTGTCTCGAGCAGCCGTTCTTCGAGCGACCGCACGCGCCGCGGCGCATCGGCCAGGCGGCCGCGGAGATGCGCGATCTCGTCGTTCAGCGCCGCCACCTCTGCAGCAACATCGGCGTCGGGCCCGTCGGGTTCAGCCATGGGATCCGAATGTACACCGCGTGACGTTCCCCACATGGGGCGCAGCGACACGTTGACACGACGATCGCCGTGTAAACTTTCCTCACTACATCTCTCCGAGATATCGGTGACCACAAGGAGCCACAACTGACATGAAGGTCTGGATCGATCAGGATCTCTGCACCGGCGACGGTTTGTGCGAGGAAATCGCACCCGACGTCTTCACGCTGCTCGACGACGGCCTGGCCTATGTCGTCGAAGGCGACAAGATCTTTGCCAAGGCCAAGGGCAACCCCGAAGGCGCCGAAGGGCTCGCCGAGTTTCCCGACAGCCAACTCGACGCAGTTGTCGAGAGCGCCGAGGAATGCCCCGGCGAGTGCATCTACATCGAACCCTGATCCGACGTACCTGACGCTCCCGCGGGAGCTCGCCATCGACACCGGCCCACGATCCCTGCGATCGTGGGCCGGTGCATTTTTCGGAACCGATCGACGCCGTCGAGGATCTCTGTTGACGACATGACGTTCACCGCGACCAATCGACAGGCTTCGGCCCGAAGCGAGTTCGACCCGATGACGCTGACGTTCGACGAGCTGTACCGCAGCCGATACCGGGCGATGGTCCGACTCGCCTACGTGCTGGTCGACACCTCCGAAGATGCCGAGCAGGTTGTCCAGGACGCGTTCGTCGGGTTGTACAAGCGCTTCGACCGCGTCGACCAGCCCGCGGCATATCTCCGCACGAGCGTGGTCAACGGTGCGCGCAAGATGCTGCGTCGACGGTTGGTGGTCCGACGGACGCCGGTCGATCGACTCGCCGATGCCGAGATCGCGTTCGATCACACCTTCGATGCGATTCGCCGTCTTCCGGCCAGCCAGCGCGTCCTCGTCGCGCTGCGGTATGAGCAGCAACTCACCGATGCCGAGATCGCCACTGTGCTGGCGATGCCAGTCGGCACGGTCAAGTCACGGTTGTACCGAGCCATCACCACGCTGAGACAGGAGCTTTCATGAACGACTTCGACGATTCCGATCTTGGTCGAGCGATCACAGCTCGGGCCGACGCCGCGCCGGCGACCGTGCCCGACTTCGCCAGCGTGCTCGCCGACCGCCAGTCACGGATGCGCCGCCGCACAGCCGTTGTTGCCGTCGGCATCGTTGCCCTCGGCATCACCGGCGTCGCAGCCTTGGCTGCCCGTGGCGCTGATCCGGCGTCGACCGCCGACGGACCGTCGCCCGCCGACAGCCTCGAACGATTCGCCACGACCACGGTTTCCGCCGACCTCGTCGGAGCCGACGGCACCATCTGGTACTGCGAAGGCGCGATCGATCGATCGACGTGGACCGACTTCTACCCCACGACCACCACGATCGCGCCGATTCCGGAAACGACGATCGGCCCGACCGGCATCGACGTCGAAGCGACGTCGACGGTGCCGGAGTACGCACCGCCGATCGAGGACTCGGGATACTTCCGATCCTGCGTCGTCGTCGACGACCCGCTCGTCGTCAACTACCCAGCAAGCGCGAGCGAGACGACCACGACCACGATGTACCCCGCGACGACCATCACCGAGGCCATCGCTCCCAGCACCGAACCCGATCAGCCACCTCCGCCCGACGCAACGATCTATGTGGTCAAATCTGGCGACTACCTGATCAAGATCGCCACCGATTTCTGCGTTCCTCTCGAGGACCTCCTCGCCATCAACGGATGGGAATCCGGCAACGAGTTGGGGTTTCCCGGCGACACGGTGCTCATCCCCCTGCCCGACCCGGATGCCGTCTGTGCTCACACGGTGACCACGGTTGAGGTTCCGGAGATCACCGAAGGTTGACAGTCGTGCAGGTACGGTTGTGTACATGGATACGGCGGTCGGCTCCCCCCGGCAGCGGTCGGCGCGCGGCGCAGGCGACACGTTGCGCCAGGATCTGCTCGATGCGGCAGCCGAACTGATTGCGTCCCACGACTCGATCGACAGCATCTCACTGCGGGCCGTGGCGCGGCGGGCCGGCGTCTCCCCGACGGCGGTGTACCGGCACTTCGACGACCATCTCGACCTGCTGCGCCAGTCGGTCGAATACTGTTGGGTCAACTTTCGCGATGCGATGCAAGCCGGCAAAGACAGTTCCGCCGACCCCTACGACGCATTTCGGAACACGGGGTTGAACTACATCGACTTCGCGATGCACCACCGCGGCCAGTACCGCGTGCTGTTCGCGAACAGTCTCGACCTGCAACTCGACGGGCAAATCGGTCTGGGGCTCGAGCCGATTCCCGCAGCCGAAGAAGCCTTCGACATCCTCGTCGACCTCGTCAGCACCGTCCTCGACGCGAACGGCGACGACCGCAACGCGTTCGACGTCGCCATCCAGACCCACACCTGGATCCACGGCATCGTCGACCTCGTCGGCGGTAACCCGAACATGCCCTGGCCCGAGCCGACGACGCTGCTCGACGGGCTCGGCGTCGCGCTGCGCCTCGTTCGCCCCGCGCAGTGAGCCGCGCAGCCGACCCCGGCCCGACGCGACCTACTTCTTGACGCCGAGAAACCTGGCGACGGTGAGGAAACCGGTGTGCGCGACCATCCGATGGTCGGGTCGTACCGCTTGGCCTTCGATGTGCCAGCCGCGGTGGAGCACCTCGATCGTGCGGCCGTCGATCCACTTGCCGCGCAGGGTTTCGCGCACCTGCGCAGCCTGCATGATCGACGGGGTATAGGCGAGGAGGATGCCGCCGGCACGGAGCACCTGCTCGGCGTGCGGAATCACCTGCCATGGCTCGGGGATGTCGAGCACGACCCGATCGAATGGCCCGTGCTCGGGGTCGATGCCTTCGTAGCCGTCGCGAATGTGGACGTCGTAACGCTCGAGTGCAGCCTCACCGAGGAAGCTCACCACGTTCTTCTTCGCCCGGTTCGCAAAATCCTCGCGGAGTTCGTAGCCCACGATGTGGGCGCCGTAACGCAGCATCGTCATCGACAACGCCCCAGAACCGATCCCGCTCTCGAACACCCGGACCCCCGGGCCGATGTCGGCCAGCATGCAGATCGGTCCGAGATCCTTGGGGTAGATCACCTGGGCACCGCGGGGCATCTCGACGACGAAGTCTTCGAGCGTCGGCCGGATGACGATGTACTCGGCACCCTTGGTGGAATTGACGAAGACGCCCTCGGCGTTGCCGATGATCAGATTGTGCGCAACGAAGCCGTTGTGGCTGTGGAACTCCCCGTCGTCGGCGAGATCGATCAGGTAGCGCCGCTTCTTGCTGTCGAGCAGCAATGCCTTCTCGCCCGCGGCGAAGATGCCAGTCATCACGTCACTTCCGCAACTCGCGACGTGATTCGCGGGGTGATTCGCGAGGTGATTCGGGACGCGCAGTCTTGCCGCTGGCGGCCCGACGATCGGCGGCAGCAATCGCTGCGGTGTTCTTGGCGCGGCGGACCACCTTGCGGCGCGGCTGGGCTGCCGCCTTGCGGGCCCACGCGGCCGCAACATCGCTGCTGGCCTGGGCTCGGATGTCGGCCTTGGTGATCCCGGCGGCCTTCTGCTGCTGCTTCGTCATCGGCTTGGCGTTGATGACATTGACAAAGGTGTTGAAACCGATCCGCTGCGTCGAGATCTTCTCCGGGCTCTTGCCGAAGAACTTCTTGATCGTGCTCTGACCAAAGACGATCACGGCAATCGCCTTCCACATCCGGCTCGGGCCGAGCAACCCCAACCAGATCGCCTTGCGACGAATGATTACCGAGGGCCGCAGCGCGCGTGGCAGCAGCGGCATCAGACTCGGCGAATCTCGACGATCGCGCTCTTCTTCTTGCCCGACCGTTTGCCGAGGAGGAAGAAGAGGATCATCAGGACGAGGCCGCCACCGGCGGCGATGCTGGCAATGGTGGTCTTCTTGTCGTCGACCTTGCCCTGGAGGTCACCTTGCAGACCCTGCAGCTTGTGACGGAGGTCGTCGGGCGTGATCTTCGCGGGAGTGTCGATGGGTGATTTCTTGGCCATGGGGACGGCTCCGTGTTCTCTCAGGACTTCTTCTTGGGGAGGGGTTCTTTGTTCAGGTACGACTTCTTGATGCGCAGCATCGTCAGAACAAGCAGCACGACCGTGACGATGAGGGCGATCAGATACGCCACCCAGGAGAATGCACCCGTCGAAGAACGGTCCCACTCGGTCTGGACGAGGCGGAGCACTCCGAGCAGCATCATGAACAGGCCGAAACCGAGCGCCAGTGCGCCGGCTGCGCCGAATGCCAGCCAGGAACCGGCGCCCTTCAACGGCCCGATGGTCTCCTGCTTCGCGTAGGTCTTCACGAACTCGATGACCTCGCCGAGCGAGGCGTCGTCCCGCTTTCGAGGTGGTGTGGTCGCGTCGATGCTGTCTGGCACCCGACCGTTTCTATCAGGTCACACCCGCGTTCAGCTCAAACGGAACTTGAGCATCGCTTCGACATCGTCGAGCACGTCGTCGAGCAGATCGAGGCGTGCCATCGGTCCGGTCGCCGAGAGCAACCGGAATCGGTCCGCCGGCCCAATGGGTGCCAGCGACGCGAGATGATAGGTCGCTACGAGGGGGTCATCGGAGATCGCCACGTCAGTGACGTCGACCGTGAGATCGCCGATCTCGGCCGCCAACGCCAATGCCGCGCACACGCGAGCATGCGTCGCGGCGACTGCCACGGCGAGCCCGGCCGGGTCGGGGTCCTCGTCGGGCCAGTCGTCGACGTCGGCGATCGGATACGGGTCATCGGGCAGCCACGCATTGATGCGAATTCGTCGGGTACCGACCGTGACGAGGGCATAGCGCCCATCGTCGAGCGCCTCGACCTGGATCATCTGGGCCACCGTTCCGACCATTGCCCGTTCGTCACCGCCTCCGGCCTCGGAGCCGTGGGTGATCAACGCTTGGCCGAACTCGGGTTCACCGTCGTCCTGCAGACACGCGACGATCATCTCGCGGTAACGCGGTTCGAACACGTGGAGCGGCAGGATGCCCCCCGGGAGCAGCACCATGCCGAGCGGAAACATCGGCATCACGGCCATGCCCTGCACCGTACGTCGGCACTGGCCGACGCGCCAGTTCAGCGGGGGCCGAGATCGGTGATCGGTGGTCCCTCCGGGTAGGTGCCCAGGCGTTCGGCGACGACCGCCCAGATCAGTTGGTATGCCTCGTCGCTGATTTCGTCGGCGTTCAGCATGAGGACGAACTCGATCGTGGCACCGTCGCCTCCCGCCACGTAGCCGGCGAGAGCCTTGGCAGCCAGCGGGGGCTCGTCGTTCGGTGGATTGCCCAGCGTGCCGGTTTTCGCGAACAATCGACCGACAACCGACGAGTCGACGAACTCGGTGGCGAGCGTGCCCGTCTGACCGGCGATCGGCAAGCCGGTGGCGAGCACGGTGCCACGCGATTGTTGCAGCACATCAAGGAGCGCTCGACACGTCATCTGCGTCGTCGGCGTGAGGCCGGAGCCATCGAGGAGGCGCACGCCATCGAGCGCGACGCCGCGCGCCCGCAGCACGCGATCGATGGCCACCAACCCGGCGAATCGGGACCCGTCACCGCTGTCGGCGAACCCGATCTCCTTCAGCAGCATCTCCGCGGTGTTGTTGTCGCTCGTGGTCAACATCTCGCGCACGACTTCGGCGAGCGGCTGCGAGGTGACCGTGCCGACCACGGTGGTCAGGGTCGACGCCTCGCCGCTCCCCCAGCCGTCGGTGACCCGAATGCCTCGGTCACCGAGCAGCCGCGCGAACTCCCGCGCGGCCGCGACGTTCGGGTCGTCTTGCACCCCGGAACGACCGCGGACTCGTGCATCGTTGACGAGCAGTGCGTCGTACGGACCCGCCTCGTCGAAGGCGACTCCTTCGCCCCAACTGTCGACGACGAACTCGTCGTCGTAGCGGGTGCCGTCACCGATCACCGTGCCGTTGATCCGCTCCACGCCGGCATCGACCAGCGCATCGGCGAGGACATCGAGCGACGTCGTCGCAAAGGCCGGCAGTGCATCGTCCGCGATCGGATAGTCGTCGGCCGTCAGCAGCGGGTCGCCGCCACCGACGAGGTAGATGTCCCCCTCGACGACACCGTCCACCACCGGGGGAATCCGGACGGTGGTCTCGAACGTGAACTCACTACCGAGCACCTCGAGGGCCACGGCGCCGACCATCAACTTCACCGTGCTTGCTGGCACGAGCGAGATCGTGTCATTCACGGCTCCCACGTCGACTCCGTCGACCGAGAAGGCAGCGCAGGAGGTGCCGTTCAGAAACGGCAACGCCGTTGCGACCTGAGCCCGCAGTCGATTCACGCTGGCCGAACGCGACACGCCGGCAGGCATCCTGCGGAAATCGAACAGCGACGTCGACAGCGATGCAGCTCGTTCGGCGCGTTCGATTTCGCGGCGTGACACCTCGGGTCGATCGACGGTGTCGGCCGACAGGGCTGCAACGGCACTGCGTGTCTGGTCGTAGCGGTCGGCTTCACCATCGAGCCATCGGTGGAGCGCGAGAAGGCCCAGACACGGCAGCACCGCGATGCCCACGAGCAGCAACAGTGGCATTCGCCGGTACCGGACCGGCGATGCGACCACATCGACCCGCATGCTCATCGAATGTGTCCACCGGGCGGGATCACCGAACTGGCGGCGCGAGTCATTCGGACCGTCATTGTGGTCCGAGCTGCGCCGGAGTCGGACCGGACGGGTAGGTCGCGAGGACGTCGACGAGGGCATCCCACACGGGGCGGTACTCGCTCTGGTCGGCAATCGTGGGGCCGTTCAATACCAGCGCGTACTCGACAGCGGAACCGCCGTCGACAGCCACATAGCCGGACAACGCCTTGACGCCGGGCGGGTCGGCATTGAACGGCGGGTTGGTGAGTGTTCCCGTCTTGCCCGTGAGCCGGCCGGCGATCGGGTGCTCGGTGAAGATGCCGACCAGCGTTCCGGTTTGGCCGGCGATCGGTAGACCGGTGCCGAAGTCACTGTCAGGAGTGAAGCGCTGCAGCACCGCCAGCAGCGCTGAACAGGTGATGCGGTTCTCGAGACTGAGCCCGGAACCGTCCGACAGCACGATCGGCGTGGTGTCGATGCCCCACTCGGCCAGCTTGGCGAGCATGACGCGCGCACCTGCCTCACGGGTGCCGACTCCCTCGCCGACGACGCCGATTTCCTTGACGAGCAGTTCGGCGGTGTTGTTGTCGCTGTTGGCGAGCATCTCCCCGACGATCGCCGACATCGGCGCCGAGTCGATCGATGCGATGGTCGCACCATCGGCGACGGCGACTCCGCTCGTCGCTGAACCCCCGACGGTCACCCCGCGTTCGTTCAGCAACCTGACGAACTCCCGGGCGGCGCCGGCGTTCGGGTCGTCGGCCCGCTGCTCTTCGCCCAGCACGCGGCTGTCGTTCGCCATCAACGCGTCGTACGGCCCGGCCTCGAGGCCGGCCACGCCGTCGCCCCAACCCGGCGCGAAGAACTCGTCGTCGTAGCGCGAGCCGTCACCGACGACGTTGCCGGTGATCGAGGTGACGCCCGCAGCACGCACCGACTCGGCGAGTGCGTCGAGGGAGGTGGGTGACACCACTGCGTATCGCTCGAGATTGGACGTCGGATACCAGTCGGACGACAGCAACGGATCTCCGCCGCCGACGAGGTACAGGTCACCAGCGATGACTCCCCCCACTGGAGCGGAAGCGGCGATGGCCGAGGTCGTGAGCGTCGTCGTGGCACCCAAGACGTCGAGTGCCACAGCGGCCACGACAAGTTTCTCGTTGCTCGCCGGAATCACGGCGACGTCGGGATTGCGGGCGCCGACAGGGACACCGTCGACCGACACCGCCACACAGGACCGATCGTTGATCGTGCCGAGGAACGGGGCAAGCGTCGCTTCGAAGTCGGCCACGTTCAACTCGCGGGAGATGATCGCCGGAACGCGGCGCATCGACATCATCGGCGTGGCCAGCGGATCGGCGAACGACGTCGGCGCAAGCACCGTGGTCACCGGGGCTGGCTCGTTCTCCTCGACCGAGGAGCCGGCCCAGCGATACAGCGTGAACAGCGCGATCGCCGGGATCAGGGCGAAGGCAACCAGCACGAGGATCGGTCCGACGGCGCGACGGGGCGGCCGTCGGCGTGGCAGCGATCGGTCTGGTTCGAGCCGCCGCAGACGATCATTCGGGCGATTCACAGATCCCGGGCCGCTCGGTACGACTGCCGGCGCACGAGGTGGCTGAGTGCCGCAACCGCCTGGCTCCCACTCGAATAGCAGAGCCGTCCGGTCGCCCGCACGGTCGCCGGGCCCGCGTTGTCCGGGTCGGCAATGGCGAGTTCGGTACAGGTCAGGATCGGTTTGCCGGTCGCCACGCTGAGATCATGGGCAGCCTCGGCGAACCGGGCGTCCTGGCGCTCGTGGTACGCCACGATGCGTTCGAGGCCATGATCGGGGAAGAACTTGCCCTCGCGCATCATGCGCGCCTGGTTCGACTGGATCCCCAGCCCGAGGTAGATGATCGAGTGCACGTCAGGGTGCTCGGCGCACAGCTTCATCACGTCGGGCACCGTGTCGCGAGTTTCGCCACCTGCGCAGTCGATCGGGTTGTTCCTGCTCCAACGTGGCGGCAGCAACCCGTCGATGGCGGCTTCGAGGTCGGCAGGAATGTCCATCAGCACGAGATCGCGGGCGCGGGTGATTGCGTCGGCGGTGACGACGCCCCACCCGCCCACCGTGGTCAGCACCATCACGTTCGGACCGACGGGGAGCGGTTGGGTGGCGAAGGTCGCCGCCGCGTCGAAGGCTTCGGCAACCGTGTCGGCACGCGACACGCCGATGGCCCGGCACGCTCCGTCGAAGATCTTGTCGTTCGCCGCGAGCGCTCCGGTGTGGCTCGCTGCAGCCTGCGCCCCGCCTTCGGTTGCACCGCCCTTGACCAGCACGAGCGGCTTGCGCTCCGCGGCACCGGCGAGTCGAGCGATCAGCCCTTCGCCGTCGGTGATCCCTTCGATGTAGGCCAGACCGACAGTGGTCGCCGCGTCGTCGGCGTACCAGTCGAGGTAGTCGGCCACGCTGACCGCCGCCGCATTCCCCGCTGATATCGCGCGGCTGATGCCGACACCGGACGCTCGTGACATGTTGAGGAACGTCGACACGAAGTTGCCACTCTGGCTCGCCACCCCGATGCCCCCCTTCGGCGGGTTGGGTGCCACGATCTGCGCACACAGGTCGACGGGAGTACTCACCACGCCCTGACCGTTCGGTCCGGCGAGGAGAATCCCGAGTTCATCAGCCAGGGCAACGAGTTCGTCCTCGGCACGCTGGCCTGCTTCGTCGGATTCGCCGTACCCCGCCGAGGTGAGGAAGGCCGCGCGGATGCCCTTGGCTGCACAGGCGCGCAGCAGGTCGGGGTTGCCGGCGGCCGGCGTGCAGACGAACACCAGGTCGGCGGAGCCGTCGGGAATCTCGGCGATGTCGGCGACGGTGTGGATGCCGAGCACTTCTTCGCCCTTGAGGTTCGTGCCGAACACGGCGCCGGCGTAGCCGCTGGCGAGGATGTTGTGCAGCGACACGAACCCGAACTTTCCGGGGTGCGTCGAAGCGCCGGATACCACGACGCCGTGCGGTTCGAACAAGGCCTGGAACTGCTCGTCGCTGGGTCGGGGGCGCAGGACGGCGCGATTCGTTGCCGGGGCGGCGAGCTCGACGAGACCGTCAACGGCGACCACTCTCCCGGAAGGATCGACGATCAGCGGATTGATGTCGACACTGGCCACGTCGTGGCGTTCCGACGCCAAGGTCCCGAGGCCGACCAGCACCGAAACGAGTTGGTCGCGATCGACCGCCGCTTCGCCGCGGAATTCGCCGAGCAACTTCTGCGTGGCCAGATCGTCGATCATCTCCCGGGCGGTGATCGCGTCGAGCGGGGCGGGGCGAAAGACCACGTCGGCCACGGCCTCGGCCAGGATCCCACCGACCCCGAGCATCACCGTGGGGCCGAACTGGGCATCGCGCACCATGCCCGCGATGAGTTCTCGGTTGCCGGTGATCATCGGAGCGATCAGAATGTCGACCTCGCCGTCGCCGGGGAGCGCCGCCCCCAGCAATTCGGTTGCTGCCGCCTCGACCGCCGCGGCGTCTCCGAGCCGGAGTTTGACGAGCCCGCGCTCGGTCTTGTGCGCGATGGCGTCACCGTTCAGCTTCGCCACGACCGGATATCCGAGTTCGGCTGCGGCAGCTACTGCCGCGAGCGGCGTCGAGACGAAACGTTCACCGGCGATCGGCACGCCGAACTCGGCGAGGAGCGCCTTGCTCGCTCGTTCCGAAAGTGTGGTCGAGTCGGTCGCGTCGTGGCCCATCAGCGGCCAACCTAGTTTCGCCGCTCCCGTTGAACGGGGCTCCCCGCCCGATTTTCACCGACGAGCGGGGTCCGCTACGGCGAGCCGAAGCTCGTCAGGACGGGACGAGTGCGGCGCGGAAGAACTCGATGATGTGGATGCTGCGACGATCGAGCGCGGCGGGTGACAACGGGTTCTCGTCGAGCAGTCCTTCGAGGAACGGTGCATCGGAGAAGTAGCTGAGCAGCGCGCCGTACCCGGTGAGGAGGAGTTGTTCGGCGTTCTGTTCGCGAAACGTTCCGGCGGCCATCTCGCGCCGGAAGTAGTCGGCGGCCTGGTCGAACATCGGCCGCAGCACGGCCGCGAGGTCGATGCCCAGGTGCGCTCCGCCGTCGATCGCTTCGCGCCGCATCAAGATGACGTAATTGGGGTTGTCGGCAAAGAAGCTAAAGCCCGCCTGCAACACCCCTTCGACCTTCGACCAGCCCGACGCAGGTGCGTCGACTGCGCCGACGAGGCGGGCGAACCAGTCGCTCAAGAGCCGCTCGAACGCCTCTCCGTAGAGCGCTTCCTTCGACGGAAAGTGGTGCAGCAGGCTGGGCCGCCGGATACCGACTTCGGCAGCGATGTCGTTCAGCGACGTGCCGCTGTACCCCGCCTGCGCGAAACAAACGAGCGCGGCATCGAGGATCTGATCGCGCGTCGACCGCTCGGTCGTTGCTGCGTCGGTGATGCGATCGCTGATCGTCGGAGCCGCCATGTCGGGCGAACGCTATCTCACCGGATGGGACCGACCGCCGAAGAAAACCGACTGAAAACTGACGAAGCCGCCGACCAGAAGTGGCGCGGCGGCTTCAAGATCAGCAGAGGGCCGGTCAGGACGGCGGGTAGACGCCCATTCCCTTGGCCTTCTCGGTGCTCCAGAAGATCTCGGCGATCTGATCGATGTAGTCGACCAGCTTCTGCCCGGCGGCCGGATCCATCGTCTTCTTGGCCTCGCCGGCCTGGTGGATCGCGTCCCAGAACAGCTGGTGCAGATTGGGGTGCTCCTCGAAGTGCGCCGGAGCGAAGAAGTCGGCCCACAACACCATCAGATGATGCTTGGTCTCTTCGGCGCGGGCCTCCTTGATCGAGATGCAGCGGGCACGGAAGACCTCATCGTCGGATTCGGCGTACTTCTGGGCGGTCTTGACGACCGACAGCGCTTCGATCTTGGCCTGCGCGGGGTCGTACACGCCGCAGTACAGGTCGCAGTGGGCGTGGGCAACGGTGGCCGATGCGAACAGCTTGGCGAACATGGTTGTCTCCTTGATCATGTTGGGAACACCTCGAGTGTGCCCGGGGGTCGATGAGCCGAAACCTACACTGCTCCGGGAGTCGGGGCGAGATGCCGCCGCCACAAATCACACCGACACCGACACCCACTCGCACCCCGACCGATCCACCCGATTCACGACACAGCAGATGATCCGCCGCCTCATCCACCTGATCCGGTCGGTCGTGCCGCGCCGGTTCGTGGTCGCCGATCGGTCGATGGAGCCGACGCTCGTCGATGGCCAAGGGATCATCGCCATCGGGTTCGGCACGATACGCGTCGGGCAACTTCGCACCTTCGAACATCCGCATCGACCGGGCTTCTGGCTCGTCAAGCGGGTTGCCGCGGTGAGCGGCAACGCGATGATCGTCGAGTCAGACAACACCGCGGTCGACACGATCGATTCGAACACGTTCGGCCCGGTCGACGTCGCCGGCTCCTACCGAGTCCTGATGCGCATCCCGCTGCGATTCATGTGAAGGTGCCGCAGCGGGGTTGACGCCGGCGTTCTACATTCGATCCATGGCGATCTACCTCTGTCACGAACAGCCTGACCTCTACCATCACGACGCGACCGTCGTCGATGCTCGGCCCGGCGCGGTCCTGCTGTCGCAATCGGCCTTCCATCCCGGCGGCGGCGGGCAGGTGAGCGATGTCGGCACGATCACCCATCGCTCCGGCCAGGTTGCAGTGACGCACGTGGAGGTCGCCGGCGACAAGTGGTGGCACGTGCTGGACGACGATGCCGCGGAGTTGTCCGGTGACGTACAGGTCGACGTCGATGCCGACCATCGGCTCCGGGTCGCGTCGCTGCACACGATGAGTCACGTACTCAACGCCTTCGTCTACGACGAGTTCGCCGGGTCGCTCGTCACCGGTGCACAGATCAACGGCGATGGCACCGGGCGCATGGACTTCGACCTGAGCCAGATCGACAACGATCGACTGCGTGCGCTTGCTGGCCCGGTCAACGAGGTGATTGCACGGGGGCTGGCGGTGAGCTCGATCTATGTCGACGCCTCCGACGCCGCCACCACCGAGGGTCTGGTTCGATCGCTGTCGGTCGCTCCCCCACCCACCCCTGACGGACGACTCCGGCTGATCGATGTCGAGGGCCTCGACCGGCAAGCATGCGGCGGAACGCACCTCTCCAACACGGCGCAATCGCGGGCGTTCAGAATCGGCAAGATCGAGAACAAGGGCACCCGCAACCGCCGCGTCAGATTCTCCCTCGACTGACCCATCGCGATGAGTCTCCGGGTGGCCGGTGCGCCGCCAGGCTCATCGCCCGGATTCGGTCGCGGCCGCCACGGTCCGACCGGCACTCCAACCTGGTGCCCGGCCGTTCCGGGGCGGGCGGAGCGGATCCATGTCGACGCCCCCGAGCGAGAGAATCCAGGCGATGACCGAGTTCGAGTTCCACATCTCCCCCGTCCCCGCCTCGTCGCGACCCCACACCAGCGTCGGAATGCTCGGCAAGCGCTCGAGAATGCGCAGCGCGATCGCGTTGTCGGTGGTCAGGCGCACCGGGCTCTCCACTGCGGCGGCAAGGTCCGGAATGGTGCCATTCCGCCAGCACCGGACCTCGTAGCGAAACACCCGAAGGCGTCCGGCGGCACGAATGCCGACCGGACCGACAGCTACCACGCCCCGGGACTCGCCGTCATCGTCGGGCACCGGGGCTTGCTCGATGCTGAAGCGGCCGTGCGGCACCGACACCTGGAGCGCGGCATGGTAGAGGTCACACCGCGAGCGTCGACTTCTCCTCGCCGAGATGGCCTCGAACAGACGGCCACTGGCTTGCACGATCGGCGACCCTGCGCCCAGCGGAATCCAATACAGATCGACTGCTGTCGGCAACGGCTCAATGCGATCCATGAGCCGCGCCGCCGATCAGGACAAGCCGGGCACCGACCGGTGCATCGATCACGTCGTCGACAGGTCGGCGCAGGCTGTATGGGGCGAGTCCACCGTGGCCGAAGCGGACGGCGAGCTGCGCGTGTTCGCCCTCGAGGCCGACGAGCGACTCGAAGCGTTCGCGCAGCTCTCGAACTTCGATGGGTTGATTGATGAAGGCGATCCGGATGTCGAGCGCGGCGGCCTGCAACGCCATGCGTTGAAACGAGCGTCCAGCTTCGATCCATGCGCGGCGGTCGTCGCCATCGGTGGCAAACACGACGATCCCAGCCGAACTCTCGATGTTGGCCGTGTCTCGCTCGGCCTGTTGGCGCGCCCGGAGGACGGCCGGTGCGAGGAGTCGGCCGAGCCACGTCGGGAGCGACGGTTGTCCGGAGCATCGGCCCGCAAGTCCGTCACCACGACGCCGTGCGGCAGCCCCGTTAAAGCGGATCCAGTCGAGCAACTCGCGGCGGAACCCGCGGTCGGAGAGTTGGACGGTGTTCCCCCGAGCGACCAGCTCAGCGATCGACGCCATCGTGTCAGGGCAAGAGATCATCACCGCATGTACGCCCGAACCACCGCCAGCCAGTTCGAGTTTGATCAGATCGTCGGTTGAAACGGGGGTGGAATCGAAGGCGAGTCGCGTGCACTGACGAGTACCGATCGCCCCGAACAGCTCCGTCGATGACGCAGAGGCTGATGGAGTCAGACCGACGGCAACAGCGCCGTGTTCCGCATCAACCCGCACGTCAGTGGCGAGGCCCTGTGCGGCGGCGGCCTGCACGAGGTTCTCGACTGCGCATCCGAGGCTCTTGAACAGGTGAGCGTCGTCGGGATCGACAACTGCGCATCGCCGGGTGAAGTCGGGCAGGATCGTGATCGCGTCCGGCGCGATCCGAAATCGCCAGGGTTGGGTGTTGTGGCTCGATGCGGCGAGCGTCGCGCACCGAATCAAAGCCTGGTCGTCTCGATGGCGTGCGCCGAGATGTTCGCGCTGCTGTGTCGCAGCCTGGTCGAAGTCGTTCGTGGAAGTCATCGCTTGTCCTTGCGTTTGGCTGTTGTCACCGGTCGACCAAGGCGGGTCGTCGGACCACGGTCGTCGGTGGCGGCAACTCGGTCTTGTGTGGTTCTGAAGAGCCTTGATCGAGATGGAACGGTGGGTACTCGTCGGTCATCAGCGCCGTGTACGTGATCACCCGATAGATCCAGCGGTTGATGCCCATGATCAGGTCGTGCAGCCCGCTCGGGTAGCGGCCGGTGAACATCAACACGATCGCTGCGATTGTGACGAGGATCCCCAGCAATCCACCACCCAGCACGAACCGCGCACCGCGCTCGTCGTCGATGCCGAGGGTCCACGTCGCGGTGAACACGGCGACGATGAGCAGGTGCGGAATCGCCAGCAACCACGACTTGACCAGCACGAGGCCCCGCGAAAGCCGTTCGGGATAGACGACATCGAGGCGGGCGGGGTAATCGGTCGACTCAAGCGTGAAGGGTGGGTAGCGATCGGTACCCAGCACACTCGTCGCGTAGTAGCTGACCCTCCACGTCCAACGCAACACACCGACGTTGAACTCGAAGATCCCTCGCGGGTAGCGACCGGTGAGGAGAATCGCGAAGAATGCGACGACAGTGAGGACGACGAACGCGATCCACAAGAACACCAACACGACGAAGTGCGGAATGGCGAGGAACCATTTGACGAGCCACCGCCATCGACTCAGGTTCGGGTCGAGGTGCCCTTCGATGCGCAGCGGAGTTGTGCCCAGCGACGTGCTGGAGGTGAAGGCGGGGCTCGCGCCCGCGGCCGGCGTTCGGGCGAGGCTCGCGTCGGGTTCGGTCCGTCGTCGGACGACGCCGCCAATGATCATGGCTGCGCCCATCGCAAGCAGAACACCGCCGCCGACGCCGAGTCCGATGGCGAGCGGAACGAGGTAGTCGAGTTGGCCGCCCAGTTCGATGTCGGCGGAGACCGTCGGCGAACCGTCGGCGTTCATGACGACGATCGCCCAGTCGCCGGGCTCGAGATTCCAGGTGACGGTCTGCGTGGCGAGACCTGATGTCTGGGCAACCCAAAAGGCTGCATCCGCTGGCGGGGTGGGAACGGCGGTGCCACCGGGGTTCTCGCGTCGGTAATCGGCAACGAACGGTCGATACTCGACGTCGGTGATTTCGTCGTGCGGCACCCCGGCGAGGTACGCCTCGACGTCGGCTTCGGATCCGATCCCGACGAAGAGTTCACCGTTCGTGGTGTTGTCGGCGGCCACGCGCACGGTGGCCAGCTCGCGGTCCGCCCACCAGTCGTCCGGGCCCGGTTCGCCGAGATCGATCCGGTCGGAGGTGATGGCATAGCCGTCGGACTCGAATCGTTCATTCGACGTGGTGAAGAACCCTGCGTCGTCGCGCTGGGTTGCGGTTGCCCAGCCGAGGCTCACACCGGCCCCGACGAGCCCGAACCCGACGAGCGCGATCAGCGAACCGGCAATGAGCAGGAGGACACGTCCGAACTTCATGATTGCTCCTTTTCCGATCCGTACTTCTCACGATGCACTCGTGGACGGCGGACGAACAGGGTCGAACGTCCGAAACGCGGTGTGTCGGGACGAACGCCCCTACCCGTGCGCCGATGACCAGCTCAGAGTTGATCGCGGGCATCGGCAGCGACGCCGAGGCCGGGAAGGCACCGATCATGAGCACCGACATCGACCACCGCGCCACCGGCAGCGGCTTGCGTACCCCGTTACGCCGTGACGACGAGCGCCTGGCGCAGCCCGACCGCTCGACCAGGTCGACGCGCTGGAGACATCGTCTCGATGGGACGGCGGATCACGTCCGCGCCGTGCTTGAGCCTGTTTGGAGCAACTCGCGTTTCGGCGCCATCGCCGCCGCTGGCATCGCCGCGTCATGGGGGCTGATCGCGGGGAGTTGGACGCCGCGGACCCCCCTCACCACGGCCCAAGCGATCTGGTCCATCGTCATCAGCCTGTTGCTCGGCAGCATCGGCGGGCTCGTGATGCGCTCGCGCTGGGCGCTGTTGCTCGGGCCCCTCACGTTCGCCGCAGTGTTCGAGCTGACCCGGGTCGGTACCGACGGTCCCACTGTTGACGCACCGGCTTTCACCACCTATGGGATCCTCGCGCTCGTCGTCGGTCGCGTCTTCCACGCGGCCATCTCGCTGGCCCCGATGGCCTTCGGTGCGGTCCTGGGGGCCGGCATCGCCCGGCATCTCAAGCCGCCGTCGGAGTCGGCGAACCGCCGCAGGTGGGCGCGCCGGGCACGGCGTAGCGTCGCCGCATTCGCTGCGGTCGGGCTCGTCGCGTTCACGGCGGTCCTGGCACGACCGGCAACCACCGACTCGATCGTCGACGCCAACGGCGACCCGGTGCCCGGCTCGATCGCAGAGCTCGGCACCGTCGACGTGAACGGTCACGAACTGCACATCATGATCCGCGGGCACAGTGTCGACAACCCGATCCTGCTGTTCCTCGCCGGCGGCCCCGGCGGATCCGAGATGGGTGCGATGCGCAACCACCTTCCCGAGCTGGAAGAACACTTCACGGTCGTCACCTGGGATCAGCGCGGCACCGGAAAGTCCTACGACGAACTCGACCCGACCGACACCTACACCCTCGACTCCGCTGTCAACGACACGACTGCGGTGACCGACCTCATGCGTGACCGATTCGGTCAGGACCGCATCTACCTGCTCGGCCAGTCGTGGGGTTCCACCCTCGGAGTGCTTGCCGTCCAGCAACACCCCGAGTCGTACGCGGCGTTCATCGGCACCGGCCAGATGGTGAGCCAACTCGAGACCGACACCATCTTCTACGACGACACACTGGTATGGGCGCGCCAGACCGGCGACACCGGTCTCGCCGAAGACCTCCTCGCCATCGGCCCGCCGCCGTATGAACGGATGCTCGACTACGAGACGGCGCTGTCGAGCGAGCACGACGTGTACCCCTACGACCACGACGCCAACTCCGAAGGTGAGGGCGGATTCTCCGAAAACTTCCTCGTGTCGGAGTACACCCTGATCGACCAGGTCCACCTTCTCGGCGGGTTCATGGACACGTTCAGCACCCTGTACCCCCAACTCCAGAACATCGACTTCCGCCAGACCGCGACCGAATTCGAGACGCCGATGTACTTCGTCCAGGGTGCGCAGGAGGCCGACGGCCGGGCCGACGTCTTCGCCGAGTGGTACCCGCTGATCGACGCCCCCACGAAAGACGTCGTCGTCCTCGACACATCAGGACACCGGCCCCTGTGGGAACAGCCCGACGAGTTCGTCGACTACATGGTCGACACCGTCCTCGCTCGAGCCGCGATCGAACCTGAGGACGCCGCGGAGTGAGCACGACGACGACGTACCCACCCCGGCTACGTGAGCGACGGAAATCTCGTCGGTAGCCTCCCGGCATGCAGATCGTTTCCGCTCTCTTCGTCGAGAACTTCGAGATGCGCCAGGCGCCGGGCCCGTCGACACGGATCGACCTCACCGGCGCAATGTTCTCGATGGCGGCACCTTCCCCGGCGCCGCTCACCATTTCGCCCCACCTGGTCGCCCTGATCTTCTGCCGCCCCGAGGAGTCGGGCAACGGCGTGTTCGAAGTGGTCTTCCGCGACGGCGTCGACGAGGACAGCGAGCAGATCGCCCGCAACGTGAGCCCGTTCACCGTCGAGCCGGGCAAGTTCACCTACCGACTCGTCAAAGGCGAACTCGAATTCGACGGCTACAAGCAGATCTTCGCCCATTGCCGCGTCGATAAGAACCCGTGGCACCTCGTGCCGTTCACCCTGCTTCCACCCGTCGACGCTGCGTGACCCATTCGCGGAGGCGGTCGTCGATACCGTCCTGCTGAGCACCAGCAGGGCAGGTGATGTCGCCAGCGGTCGTTGAGTCGCGCAGCGGTCTGGCAACTAGCCTCGCCGGGGTGCCGCTGACCTCCCAACAAGATGCCGACGCCGTTTCCCTCGTTCGCGGGATGTCGATGGACGGCCCGCTCGCCGCCAACAGCGGCCACCAGGGCACGGGCATGGCGCTCGCTCCCCTGGCCCACGTGCTGTACAGCCGCGTGATGAAGCACGATCCGGCCGACCCCGACTGGCCGGACCGCGACCGTTTCGTGCTCTCCAACGGCCACGTCTCGATCATGCAGTACGCGATGCTCTTCCTCACCGGGTACGGCCTCGACCTGGAGGACTTGAAGCAGTTTCGGCAGTGGGAATCGGCGACCCCGGGCCATCCCGAAGCCGGCCACACCGCTGGCGTCGAGGTGACCACCGGCCCGCTCGGGCAGGGTTTTGGCAACGCTATTGGCATGGCCATCGCCGAAGCCCATCTCCGTGCTCGATTCGGAGCAGATGCCATCGACCATCACACGTTCGTCATCGCCGGCGACGGTTGCCTCATGGAGGGCATCAGCCACGAAGCCGCTTCGTGGGCAGGCCACCTCGGTCTCGGCCACCTCGTCTGCATCTACGACGACAACAAGATTACCATCGACGGCGCCACCGACATCACCTTCGACGACGACACTGCGGCCCGCTTCCGGGCGTACGGCTGGGACGTGCAGGAGGTCGGAGACATCAGCAACGATCTCGACGCACTCGAAGCTGCGCTCAACGCGGCCAAGGAGACGCCCGAGCCGACCCTCATCGTGCTGCGCACCCATATCGGCTATCCGTCGCCCGACCACCAAGACTCCAACCACGCGCACGGCAACCCGTTCAGTACCGACGACGTCGCCCGAACCAAAGCAGTGATGGGTATTCCGAACGAGCCGTTCTGGGCCCCTGATGATCTCGTGGCCGCATACCGCGCACATGTGGGCGAACGGGGCGCCGCTGCCAACGGCGCGTGGAAGCACCGTGCCGCAGCGGTGACCGAGTCTGCTGACTGGCAGGCAGCGTGGAACCAGACGGGTCTCGACGGGTGGAACTCGGCGCTGCCCGTCTACGCCCAGGGCGACAAGGTGGCGACCCGCAAGGCGATTCAAAAGGCGATCGATGCCACCTTCGCCGACCTGCCGGGCCTGATGACCGGTTCGGCCGACCTCAAGGGTAGCAACGGTGTGGCTCTCGGCGAGTCGAGTCCGTTCGGCAGTGCCAACCCTGGCGGCCAGTACCTGCACTTCGGCGTGCGCGAGCACGCGATGGGCGCGGCCGCAGTCGGCCTGTCGGCGCACGGCGGCATCCTCCCGGTCACCGCGACCTTCTTCGTGTTCGCCGACTACATGCGCCCACCGATCCGGCTCGCTGCCCTCACCGGCGTCAAGGTGTGCTTCGTGTTCACCCATGATTCGGTCGGCGTGGGCGAAGACGGCCCCACCCATCAGCCGGTCGAGCAACTCGCGTCGCTGCGTGCCATCCCTGATCTCCACGTGATCCGGCCGGCCGACGGGAACGAGACGATCATGGCCTGGGCCGACGCCGTGACGCACAACGGCCCGTCTGTCATCGTCCTCAGCCGTCAGGACATCACCGTCACGACCGACGGTGAAGCTGTTTGCACCGGTGCCGGCATCGTTCGCAGTACCGCCGGCGACCCGCAGATCGTTCTGATCGGCACCGGCAGCGAGGTGTCGCTCTGCGTCGACGCAGCAGCGAGGCTCGCCGAGCAGGGAGTCGCCGCACAGGTCGTGTCGATGCCGAGTTGGGACCGCTTCGAGGCCCAGGACGCCGACTTCAAGCAACGCATCCTTCCCCCTGGCGTTCCCGTGCTGTCGGTCGAGGCGGGCGTCACCTTCGGGTGGGCGAAGTACGCCGACGATTCGGTCGGCATCGACCGTTTCGGATCCAGCGCACCGGGCAGTCTTGTCCTCGACAAGCTCGGCATGAACATCGACAACGTGGTTGCCCACGCAGCCGCCCTCATCAACTGATCGAACCGCAGGAGCCCCATGAGCGATCGTCTGAAGCAGCTGTACACCGAGCAGGGCCAGAGTGCCTGGCTCGACAATTTGAAGCGGGACTACGTGACCTCGGGAAAGCTGGTCGCGTTGCGCGAATCCGGCGTCTTGGGTCTCACCTCGAATCCGTCGATCTTCCAGAAGGCGATTCAGGGGTCCGCCGACTACGACGACCAGTTCAACGAACTGATCGCCGACAACACCGGCGCCGAAGGCAACAGTATCGACAACGTCATCAGCGATTACTGGGCGCTCGTCATCCGCGACATCCACAGCGCGTGCGACGTGTTCTCGAAGGTCTATGACCACTCCGATGGGGTCGACGGCTATGTCAGTGTCGAAGTGGCGCCGAACCTCGCCCACGACGGCCCCGGTACCGAGGCTGCCGCCCGCGACCTGCACGAGGGCATCAGCCGACGCAACCTGATGGTGAAGATCCCCGGCACCGCCGAGGGAATTGCGCCGATCGAGCAGATGATCGCCGAGGGTCGCTCCATCAACGTCACGCTGATCTTCAGCCTGCCTCGGTACGCCGACGTGATGGAGGCCTACATCGCCGGGCTCGAACGGCTGGCCGAAGACCCCGACGCCGATCTGTCGCGCGTCGCCAGCGTGGCCAGTTTCTTCATCAGCCGGGTCGACGTCGAGGTCGACAAGCGCCTCGACGCGATCGGCACCGAGGCAGCGCTCGCACAGCGGGGCAAAGCCGCCGTCGCTCAAGGCAAGCTTGCCTACCAGCTGTTCACGTCGACCTTCAGCGGTCCGCGGTGGGAGGCGCTGGCCGCTCGCGGCGCACGCGTCCAACGCCCGCTGTGGGCGTCGACCGGCGCGAAGAATCCGGCGTACTCCGATGTGCTGTACGTCGATGAGTTGATCGGTCCCGACACCGTCAACACCCTGCCCGACGCAACGATGGCCGCATTCATCGACCACGGGACCGTCGCCCGCCGAATCGATGCCGACGTCGATCAAGCCGAAGCCGTGTGGGCCGAACTCCCCCGGGTCGGCGTCGACATGGACGACGTTGCCGATCAACTCGAACGCGAAGGCGTCGCCAGCTTCATCACGGCATTCGACGAGTTGATCGCAGCACTCGCAGCCAAGGCGTCCGACCTGCAGAGCTGACCGCGACGCGCTGGACGTCAGCCGGCGACGGTGACGGAGATCCGGTGATATCCCTGTGCACCGTTCGGTGCCACCGCTGCGGGCTCCTCCGGCTGCGGCTCGTCGGAGCCGTCGAAGGCCCTCGCTTCGATGACGTGCTTGCCGGGTGCGGCATCGTCGAGCCGGTACATCCATTGCACCCAGGTGTCAGCCGACGGAACCGAGCCGAGTTCGGCATCCCGCCACTCGCCTTCATCGATGCGAATCTGCACCTTCGATACTCCCCGGTGCACCGCCCAGGCGACACCGCCGACGACGACCTCTCCTGACGGCTTTGATCCGGTGCGGGGCGTGTCGATGCGGGCCATCGTCTTGACGGGTCCGAGCTTGGACCACCCCCGCGGGATCCAATAGGCATCGAACTCGTCCCACCGGGTCAACCTGATGTCGGTGACCCATTTCGTCGCCGAGACGTAGCCGAACAGGCCGGGAACGACGATGCGCACGGGATAGCCGTGTTGCGCCGGCAGCGGCTCACCGTTCATTGCGATCGCGAGCATCGCGTCACGCCCGTCCATGATCGATTCGAGCGGGCTGCCGCAGGTCCAGCCGTCGACCGATCGGCTGACGACCTGCTCGGCGCCGGCTTGCACGCCGGCCTCGTCGAGAATGTCCTTGAGCAGCACGCCTTGCCAGACCGCGTTGCCGACGAGGTCTCCGCCCACGGGGTTCGAGACGCACGAGAGCGTGATGTGTCGCTCGATCTGCGGGCGCGCCAACAGATCATCGAAGGTCAGCTCGATCGGGGTGTCGACCATGCCGTCGATACGCAGTTTCCACGAGTCGATGCGCACCTGGGGAACCACGAGCGCCGTGTCGATGCGGTAGAACGCGTTGTTCGGAACCACGAACGACTCGATACCGGCCACGCCGACGTCGTACTCACCCGCCGTTGCAGTGACCGGCTCGTTGACTGCGGGGAGCGCAAGGTTGTTGCGTTCCTCGTTCACTTCGAACCGCTGCTGCATCACCCGACCCAACCCGCCCGTCACCGCCGCGGCCGAGCCGACCGTTACGGCGCCAGTGATGAACTGGCGCCGGTCGACGCCCATCATCACGCTGCGACCCTCTTCGTCGGCGGCCGACGGCTTGGGACCGAGCCACCAGAGCACGCCAATCGACACGACGGCGCCGACGATCGTCGGCAGCAACTTGGCGAACGTCGGGTCGGGCCGGATCAGGACGGCCCACGCACCGACCACGCCGACCACGCCGGTCAGAGCGAAGGCCGCCGAGCGTTCGCCGCGCATCATCAAGATGCCGACGACAGCACCGACGCCGAGGATGACAATGAGCGCACCAGCCACGAGGACGGCCTTGTCGTTGGTGCCGAACTGTTCGATTGCCCAGTCCTTCAGCGACTTCGGTGTCCAGTCGATGAACTCCTGACCGACTGGTACGACCGGCGATGACGCGCCGCGAACCAACCCGACGATCAGTTCGGCTGCGGCCAACCCGACGGCTGTCGCGAGCAGTCCGAGCGCCGCGCCCAACTTCTTGGAGCCGTAGAGTGGATGGTCCATGACCCCAGGTGTATCTGAATCCGTCGAGGCTCGTGCGCGTGCAATCGTCGAAGAACTCGGAGTTTCCGGATCTGTTCGACTTGCGACCGAATTGGTTTCCGAAGCACTCGGACTCATCACTGATCAGCCTGACACGCTCGACCTCAAGATCGCAACGGCAGCCCTCGCCGAGATGCGCGACGCATATGCGATGTTCAAGCCATACAAGCACGAACGCAAAGTCGCGATGTTCGGCTCGGCACGGACGCAGGCCGACGACCCGCTGTACATCCAGGCTCGGAACGTGGCGGCGACCCTCGCCGATCGGGGCTGGATGACCGTGACCGGCGCTGGCCCTGGCATCATGCTCGCCGCAATGGAAGGTGCGGGCGTCGAGAACTCGATCGGTGTCTCGATCCGCCTGCCGTTCGAGTCGGGTGCCAACTCGATCATCGCCGACGATGTCAAGCACGTGTCGATGAAGTACTTCTTCACTCGCAAACTAATGTTGATCAAGGAGTCGCACGCCTTCGTCTGCCTTCCGGGCGGTGTGGGCACCCTCGATGAAACCTTCGAGTTGCTCACCCTCACTCAGACCGGCAAAGGCGTTCCGGTTCCGATCGTGCTGCTCGACGAGCCGAGCGATCCGTACTGGGAAGCCGTTGACGGCCTGATGCACCAACTCGTTCGGCGTGGCCTCGTCTCAGCTGACGACACGGCGCTGTACACCATCACCGACTCGACCGAAGAGGCGTGTCGGATCATCGACGAGTTCTACGCCAACTACGACTCGATCCGCTTCGTCGGCGATCACCTGGTGATGCGGATGAAGCGCGCTCCCGACGATGCGGTGCTCGCCGACCTGAACGAACGCTACGGCCATCTCCTCGTCGACGGCGAGATCCACCGCGCCGACCCCTACAAGATCGAGGTTCGCGACAACGACAAACTCGACCTCGAACGGATCGCCTTCCACTTCACCAAGCACGGGTACGGCGACATCATCCGATTGATCGGTGAACTCAACCGGATCGTGCTGTAGGACGCGCTCCGGAACTCGGCCTGTGCTTCCGAACGCCACTGTGGCGGCGTGGTCTCGAACTGGTCGGCTGACCCAATCGGCCACCCACCCTCGAGAACCTGTCGTGGGAGTTTCCGAACCGCACGCTCGATTGGTTCGTCTGTACACACATGAATGCCGACACCGCTGCAACCTCTCGGTTCGTTGGCAGGCGTCGTGACGTATTCATCATCGTCACGACACTGCTCGTCGTCAGCGCCGGGTCGTGGTGGGGCGGCTGGCAGGTTTGGGGCCGAGAGCCGACCTGGAGCGACGTTGCAATCGAACCGGTCGTGGACCCGAGCGGGCCCTGCGCACTGATCAGTGCATCGCAGTTCACCGAGCAGACCGACATCGACACGACAATCGATGCCGAACCGGCCAGCATTGCCGTCAACGACATCGTCACGCTCACGGATCGCAAGGAGCGCGGGACCAACGTCGGATGCTCGTACCTCGCCGATCAACGAGAACAGCTCCGGGTGTTTTCGTTTCGGACCGACGATGCGCGTTTTGATCGTTGGGCTGCGGTCGTCTCGCCGATCTACCGTCCCACTTCGGTACGTGTCGACGGATGCGATACAGGCTGGCGTTACGTTCTCGGAACGACACTGTCCATGGTCAGCGTCACCGCGTTCAAACACGACACCATGGTCGTTCTCTCCAGTGAGGTCTTGTCGCTCGCGGACATGACGAATCTGACCACGGCTGTCGTCGCTGACAACGACGACTGCGCGGAGTAGCGGCCGTTCGCCGAAGCTCCGTGCTGACGATGTGCGGTCTGATGCGTGGTGCTCGTTCGGCCATGCACCTCACGGCGACCAACGCAGTGACCGTCGTGGTGTTGCTCGTCAGTTGATGTGGATGTGAGGGGTCAGGTCGTGGGTCAAGCCGTGGTAGGTGAACCACGAGCTGCCGCCTTCGTTGACGTCAAGGCGATACTGTCGCATCACGCCGCAGCCGAGGTCGGCCACGAAGGAGGCGCGAACGGTGTCGCCCGCTGCGACATACGTGTCACCCGAGCCGAGTCGTTTCCAGAATGGGATGTCGCCGCCGATGCGCACATCGCTCTGGTCCCAGTCGACAGTCACGCCGACGTCGCTGCGATTGTGCACTTCGAGAGTGATCGCGCATCCTGCCGACGCAGTCCCTGCTCCCGTTGCGCCTACTGCGGCGGTCGCCATCACAGCGCCAGCCACCACGTTGATGAGTTTCATTGTCAGCCCTCCTTGAGGCACGAACGCCGATGGAATCATCGGACTTCAGTTCGCTGGTCGTCAATACGACCGACAACCTCATCCGGTTCGCCTCTTTCCGCAAAAAGGCTCCAACCTGACAGACAGCGCGCTC
The DNA here is from genome assembly GCA_963820085.1 of Ilumatobacteraceae bacterium. Classification (GTDB taxonomy): domain Bacteria; phylum Actinomycetota; class Acidimicrobiia; order Acidimicrobiales; family Ilumatobacteraceae; genus Ilumatobacter_A. The sequence goes on from CAWFYU010000006.1 coordinate 1,278,714, forward strand.
AGCAGCATCGAGTAGAACGACTCCATGAGTAACGTCCAGACCACCTTTCGCGTCACTCACGGCTCGCCTCGGGTGTTCGATCGGCGCACGCTGTTCGTCGGCGCTGCACTCGCAATGCTGGCCGGGTGCGGCAGCGGTGAACCCGAGGCGAACCTCGTGACACTCGGCGACATCGGCGAAGTCCGCCGGCGGGCGGGTGAGGCGGGTGGCGCCTACCGCCTCCCGGAGCACAGGGCGTGGATCGCAGTTCTCCCCGGATCGACCGAAGAACTGGCCGGCGACGGCCTCGTAGCGATCAGTCAGAAGTGCCCCGAAGACGGCTGTGCCGTGGCCTTCTGTGCCGAGTCCCGTCTGTACGAGTGCGCATGTTGCCGATCGCAGTTCGACATCACCGGGACGTACCGGAGCGGAGTTGCTCCGCGCGGCCTCGACATCTATCCGTTTCCGCTCCGAGTGAACAACGACGTTGTCGTCGCAGACTTCGGCAGCGTGTTGCGGGGCCTCCCGCGAGCGGACGATGTCGAGACGCCAACATCAGCGCTGACGTGCCTTTGACGGTGGCGACCGGATTATGGGCTTGGGTTCAAGCGATCAACGCAATACCGGGAACACAGACGAGACGTGAGGGAGCGGCATTTGGTGAAGCCGGATAGCGCGTGGGACCGGGCCGTCGACGCGATGCCGATATGGAGCACGACGACCGAGGGGCTCCGTCCACGAGGTCGCACAGCCCGAAACACCGTCTGTCAACACACGGAGGTGTAGAGGTGACCGAGTTGGGACGACGACGCAGGCCGTTGCCAGCTGACGTTGGGCGACGACGAGGATCGACGCGGAATCCTGAGCCGGGGATGGCTGAGGAGCGTCGTGCGCGACTGTCCGAGCCGATGGCTACTGGTCCTGGCGCCGCCCGATGTAACTCAACGTTGGGATTGATCGGCGGTCCGCTCTACGTGCCCTGACAGATGCGCCAGTCTGTCAAGTGACCACTTTCTCCCCCGGTGGGCTGGCAGAAGGGTGCATTGTCAAGCCGCACCGCTCTCCGGGTCCCGCGATTCAGATCGACAGGTCCGGTCCACCATCGCCGAGCGTGTCTGGCTCGAGGTGTGGTTCGAGGAGCTGCTCGATCGTGTCGTCGGCGTCGATGACGGTTCGAGCTGGCACAGCGTGTTGCTGACGCCGCCATTCTGCGAAGCCCGGCGTCGTGAACTCCAGCTCATTGCGGCGCGGAGATGCGAGGACTTGATAGGTGCTGATGATCTCGTCACGGCACGTCGAGGCTTGCTGGGTCGTCAGGCCGAGTCGTTCCGCGACGGCGTTGGACTTGATGGTTCCGTGTTCAGCCTGCAGCGCCGCCGCCGCGTGGACGTAGTCGCGGATCCCTTCGGGCATTTGCCGGTAGCGGCTCTCGTAGAGCTGTTCTCGGAGTTGGGAGATGCTCGCCGTGATCGCGGGTGCGACGTGCCGGGTGGTGATGGTCGGATCGTCTCCTGCTTCGTCCCAGGTCTTTGCGGCCATGAGCTGGATGGCGTATGGGCATCCTTTGCTTGCGTTCACGAGCAGGTCAAGCGCGTCGGCGTCGATGGTGCGGCCGGCGTCTCGGACGGGGATCTCGATAGCTGCGGCGGTGTCGTCCCCGTCGAGGTTGCCCAAGGTTGTGAACTGTTGACGTTCGAGCGACGATGCCGCGTTGATCCAGTTCAGCCGAGTGTCGGGCAGGCCCGCGGCGCAGACAGTGATGGGGAGTCGTCCGACCTTCGGGCGTCGCAGGAGCGACCCGATCGCGGCGTCGATGTCGGCAGCGCAGTTGTCGATCGCCTCGGCAAGTGGCCGGGTTCACGTGCCTAGACAACGACGCGATATAGGTACGTCTCGCTTCCCGATCGGTAACTCTGCCTTCACCCGCCGAGCGGCGCAACGTCACCAGTCGGTTGGTCCGCTGCCGTCGAGCTGGCGCAGGATCATCATGGCCTTCTCGATGGCGCGGCGCGCCTGCATCAGCTTCTTGTCGTCCTCGGGTCGTTCGACTTCGCCATCGGCAACGGCCTCGCGCAGGCTGTCGAAGGCGATCTCGTCGATGTCGGCCGCCACCGACTCGAGGCGTGCCGCGAGCGATCCGTAGTCGGCCATCTCAGAGCCCGAGCGCCGCTGCCACGATGTCGACAGGATGCTGCACTGCGATGTCATCGGCGGCGAGCACGCCTGCCAGATGCATCGAGCAACCGGGATTGGCGCTGGCGAGCACACGGGCAGAACTGCTCGACCGCGCCCGGCTGATCGCGGCAACCTTGCGTTCGCGGATCTGGCCGGCCAACTCGGGCTGGAGGGCCGAGTAGGCCCCGCCGGCTCCGCAACACAGGCCGTCGTCATCGAGTTCGATCACGTCCGCCACGTGCCGGAGGAGCGCCCGCACCGGGTCGACGATGCGCTGCACGTGTCGAAGGTGGCATGGGTCCTGGACGATCACCTTCGACCGCTCCCCCGTTGCCGCGGGCAATCGATCGAGGCGTGCTGCAAGATATTCGCTCACGTCGACGACGCGCGCACCGAACCGTGCCGCGTCCGCCGTCCCCAACAGATGGCCGTAGTCCTTCATCGCCGCACCACACCCGGCCGAATCGACCACGATCGGTGCGTCACCGGGCATCGCTGCCATCACTCTCGTTGCCAGCCGTCGAGATTCGGCAGTGAGTCCGGCATGGACATGGAGCGCTCCGCAACACCCGCCACCCGATTGCGCCACCGCATAGGTCGCTCCGGTTGCCGCGATCAGCTTCGCCGCATTCAGGTGGGTCGTGCGCTGCCAGGCGTCCATCACACACCCCGTGAAGAGCCAGACATCGGTTCCCGTCGACGCCACGGGCTTCGGGCGACGAATCGGCAAGGCCGCGAGGCCGAGGCGCTTCGGCACGAGTCGAAGCCGCTGGGCGACCGCAAGGGCTGAGGACCCGACGAGCAGCAGCCGATGCTTGTCGAGGGCTCGGTACCCGAGACGCTGCCACCATGGCGTGATCGTCTTGTCTGCTGCAAGCGCGGCACGCGTTCCCTCCATCAATGCACCGAACTGCACCCCACTCGGGCATGCCGGTTCGCATCCCCGACACTGCACACACGTCTCCATGAAGTCGACGAAGACCGCATCGATCGGCAACTGTCCCGACTCGACCGCACGCATCGCGTCGATCCGACCGCGCGGCGAGTACGCCTCCTCGCCCGTCACTCGAAACGTCGGACAATGGGGTAGGCAGAGACCGCACGACACACACGTCGACAGCTTGTCGGGGTCGAGGTCGAGCACCGGTGCAGCGTAGATCCCACGACCCCGACAATCCGTTTGCGTGACGATTTCGGCGCTCATCTCAGCCGATTTCGTCGCGCAAACGTGGATCGACGGGCTGCACTCGCCGTACGGTGCCTGCCGTGCCAGAAGGTCACACCATCCACAAGATCGCCAAGGACCACGGCCCACTGCTCGTCGGCCGGAAGGTTCGCGTGTCGAGTCCGCAGGGCAGGTTCAGTGACGACGCGAAGCGTGTCGACGGCGCCGTGCTCGAGAAGATCGAGCCGCACGGCAAGCATCTCTTCTACCACTGGTCGACCGGAGAGATCGGCCACGTCCACCTCGGATTGTTCGGCAAGTTCACCATCCACCGCACCAAGTCGGTCGACGACGACCTCCCCGAGCCGCGCGGAGCGGTCAGAATGCGGCTCCACACCGACGCCGTCGCGATCGATCTGGCCGGGCCGACGGCATGCTCGATCGACGATCCATCGGTGCGCAGGCACATCCTCGACCGACTCGGACCCGACCCCATCAAGTTGCGGCAGAACAAGCAGAAGATGTTCGATCGGGTCCAGCGGTCCAGGCGCGGCATCGGCGATCTGATCATGGATCAATCGGTCGTCGCTGGTGTGGGCAACGTCTTTCGCGCCGAGGCACTCTTCGTCTGCGGTATCCACCCGCTCCGACCCGGAGCCGACTGCGACGACGCCGACCTCGACGCGCTGTGGGCCACCATCTCTGGCATGCTGCGCCAGGGCGTGAAAGATGGCCGGATCGTCACGGTGAGTCGCGACGAACTCGACCTCGCTCCCGGACCGAAGCGAATCAAGCGCGGTGAAGCGACCTACGCGTACAAGCGTCAACACTGCCTGCGTTGCGGCAGCGAGATCCAACTGCTCGACATCCAGCACCGCACCAGCTACCACTGTCCCACCTGCCAGCCCCGCTGACCGGACGATTCAGCTGACTGCGTCGTCGAACCACACGCCGTCTTGCGCTGTGCCCATGTAGTTGATGAAGATCTCGTCGTCCGCTTCGATGACGCGCAATGCGGTGATCACCAACTCATCGGGTGTTTCGAGCGTGTCGGCGTTGGGCGCGTAACTGTGGTTGTAGAGCGAGCCGTACCCGAGCGCCAACGCTGTCGCGTCGGTGCCCCAGCCGAACACATAGCCGTCGGCTCCGATCGTCAGCGCCTCGGCACGCTCCGCGGTCACGATGAGCATCGGGCATCGTTCGATTTCCTCACCGATCTCGATGCGTTGTGTCGCAAAGACGCCGCGTCCCACCCCGGTCGGTGATTGCGCGATGCGCAGATGCGAGTGGATTCCGACCGCCATGCCGGGCAAGTCAATCGCCCCCTACTGCGCTTGCCACATCGGTGCGCCGGGTTCGCCCCGCCAGTAAGCGAGCCGACGTCGGGCTTCAGGCATGGCAGCATCGCTGCGTTGTCCCGCCTTCAGCCGCATCAGGGTCGCGGCGACCAGGCGCAGCTCGGCGAACGCTTCCGCAGCACCGTCGCCGACTTTCGACGCGCCATACCCGGCGGCGAACGAGACGTACCAGGAAGCATCACCTCCCCACCGGGAGTGCCACGTCATCATCGGAGCGTGGTCCCACCCGGGCGGAGCGAAGCACAGCAGATCCCAGTCGATGACCACGGGACCAGCCCGAGTCATCACGATGTTGCCGGGATGCACGTCGCCGTGACACACCACCGAGCCCGTTGGTTCGGCCCAGTCGGGCCAACGCGCGATCGCTGCATCGATTCCGGCCCGAGCGGCCGGGTCGAGCAGGTCGCCAACCTCGTCGAGCAGACTTGCGAAGTCCCACCAGGGAAGGTCGGTCGGACTCGGCAGCGGATACGCGCCCGGAAGATCTTCGATGTTGATGTCGTGCACCCGGCGGATGTGTCGACCCACCGCAGACCAGTCGATCGGATTGCCGGTCGATTCGAGGAATTCCCACGCGGTGACGCTCAGACCATCAGCTCGAACCACATCGTCTCGGCGCGGAGCGGGGACGGCGAGGTCGAGGGACCGCAATGCCGCGGCCAACTCGATCGAGGCCTCGGCCGGAGCACTCGGTGCACTGACGCGCAGCACGACATCGCCTGACCGGTAGATCGCATTCATGCCGATGCGCAGCAACGATGGCCGCCCGAGCCCCCAGTGCTCGGCGGCATGCCGGGCCACTCGATCGGCAGCAGCGAGGTCGGTCACCGGGCGGTCGACGAATGGTCGGGGCATGTGGTCGACGATCACTCGACCGTGAGGACGTCGACGCCAACGTTGAGTCGGCCCGTCGGGTCGAACTCCGCTTTGATGCGGCGGTGCAACTCGGCCCTGACCGGATCACTCGTGCGCTCCGTTCGGGGTCGACTGTGATGCACGATTCCGACGCCGACTTCGGCGACGAACGAACCGGGCGGGGCCACGCGCAGTGAGGTGAGTTCGGACGGGGGCATCGACCAACGTCCACCCGTCGGCAGTTCGGGCCCTGCATCGACTGCAGTTAGATCAAACCGTTCCGCCATCTCGGCCACATCGCCTGCGTCGCCCTCCAACAGTACCCAGGTGAGCTCGCCGTTCCAGAGCACCGATGTCGGCCGGAACACACCCGTGAGCAGAGTCCACGGGTCACCGGTCGACGTGAACCACTGCTCGTACACCGACCTCGGGCGGGTGCGCAAGATCACGTCACCGATGAATCCGAGCGTGCCGCGCGAGCCGACGAGGAGTCGACACAGGTCGAATCCGCTGACGTTCTTGACCGTGGGTCCACCCGCCTTCACGACCTCGCCCGCCGCGCTCACGTACTGCGCTTGGAGCAGTACGTCACGCAGGGCTCCGTACCCGAGGCGGCGGATGCTGCTGTGACCCATCGCCAGCGCGCCACCGATCGTTCCCCCTGACGGCACGTTGACCTGCTGGCCGTACTCGGCCAACGCCGCATCGACGTCGCTGACCGGGGTGCCGGCACCGCACCGCAGGGTCATCTCGGCCGGTTCGATCCATGCGATCCCGACGGGCGCACGGACGATTCGCACGTCGGTCGGCGCCGGCACGCGGGTCGACCAACCCACCACGGCGACGGGGCCATCGCGACCGACCCGTGCCGCGAACTCCTCCATCGTCAGATCAGGCGCGGCCACGTGCGTGGTGGTGGGGTCCGTCACAGTCAGATCCATGCCCCGTCAGGAGCACTGTGAATTTCGCCGCAGGTCGCCGGATTCGGCAATACCTTGTCGGGGTTCGAGATCAGCTGCGGGTCGAAGGCTCGGCGCAGGTCGGCTTGTGCTGCGAGGTCGGTCGCGGAAAACATCAGCGGCATCAGATCGCGCTTTTCGAGGCCGATGCCGTGTTCCCCGCTGAGGACACCGCCTGCGTCGACCGAGGCATGGACGATCTCGGTGCCCGCGGCATGCACGCGCTCGAGGACTCCTTCGACCGAGCCGTCGAACAGAATGAGTGGATGGAGGTTGCCGTCGCCGGCGTGGAAGACGTTGAGCACGCGCAGGTCGTGGCGCGCGACGATTTCGTAGATTTGTTCGAGTACGGCGGCCAGCTTGTGGCGCGGCACCACGGTGTCGTGCAGGTAGTAGTTCGGCATGATGTTCGCAATCGCCCCGAACGCCGATTTTCGACCCTTCCAAAGGAGTGCCCGTTCGGTGTCGTCGGCCGCGACGCGGATGTCCCCGACGCCACGCGCCGCCGCCAGATCGCAGATTCGAGCAACGTCGGCGGCGACACTCCCCGGGGGACCGACGACTTCGATCAGCAACGCGGCAGCTTGATGCACCGGCAGTCCCGCATGGATGAACTCCTCCACGGCCACCAGGCACAACTGGTCCATCATCTCGACCGCGGCCGGAACGATGCCGGCGGCGATGATGTCGCTGACGAGGTTGGCGCCCTCGGCGACGGACGCGAAGTCCATCAACATCGTTGCGACGTCCGGTGGATTCTGCATGAGTCGGACGCAGATCTTGGTCGCCACGCCGAACATGCCCTCGCTCCCGACGAAGACGCCCCGCAGGTCGAGCCCGTCGGGCTCGGGCTCCTCTCCCCCGAAGATCGTGATCGAACCGTCGGGCAACACCACCTCCATGCCATGGATGTGGGCGTTCGTCACGCCGTCGGCCAGGCAGTGCGGACCACCGGAGTTGTTCGCAACATTGCCCCCGATCGAACAGGTCTGTTGACTACTCGGATCAGGAGCGAAATGGACGCCGAGGTGAGCGATCTGCTTCGAGAGGTCGAGGTTGAGCACGCCCGGCTCAACCCACGCCAGGCGATTGACTGGGTCGACCGAGAGGATCCGGTTCATCTTCGTTGTCGCGATGACGATTGCGTCAGGCGGTGGTACGGCTCCGCCGGCGAGCCCCGTTCCGGATCCGCGCGCCATGAACGGCACCCCGAGTGCGGCGGCAACTTGCACGCACGCCTGGACGTCGGCGGTTGATTCGGGAAAGCAGACCACGCCGGCGCGACCGGTCAGGTTCGACGCATCATGCCGATACAGATTCCTCAGGGTCGCCGAATCCCGCACCTGGTCGTCGCGTAACCGTTTTCTGAGCGCTGCTGCGACCGCGTCGAGATCAACGCCGTGCGATGGCGTGTGTGGAGCGTCGACCTCGACACTCACGAGGTCAGCGACCTCGCTGACGCATCACGATGACTCTTCCGCTGTCGACCGGCTGACCGTCGACGAACACCTGATCACCCGGCTCGACATGATCTTCGAGCGACTCGATCCGGCCCTCGCGTCGGGCCCGCAGTTCGTCTTCGTGCTGGTGCATCACGACACGGCCTTCGCGTACGGCGTCGGCGACATTGCGTGTCTTGGCGCGCGCTTTGGCCGCGGCAGATCGGGCCATGTTGGCCGGCGCAACATTCGCGGCCGTCTCCTTGACCTTTCGCTTGAGGTAGCCAGCACCGGCAATGCCCGCAGCTGCGCCGCCGGCGAACCATGTCACGCGCTTCATCATGCCCGCTTCTTTCGTTCGGTCGTTCGGTTGCGGACGTCGATGACGTTGCTCGTTGCTGGCGCGCCATCGGCCGACCTCGGACCTACCGCAGATCGACTCACCGGTCTGCCGCGCAGTCGACTCAATGTGCGCGACGTGCCCTTCGCGAACCCGGCCGCCTTGATCGCCGGCGACGAGAACGCTGTGCGGGCGACGCGGCCCCCGACGGCATCACCGATGGCCTCGGCCGAGCCGAGCACCTTGTCGAACCGTTCGAGATCGCTTCGTGCTTCGTCGACGGTCTGGCGCGCTTCGTCGGTGGTGGCCTTCAGTTCGACCAGCAGCGGCCGGGTTTCAGCACGCAGATCGGTGACCTCCCGACGGAGGTCTCGGAGCGTCTCGAGCACGCGCAACAACACCACGATCAGTGCCGCAAAGCCGAGGATGAGGACAAACGCAGCAAGCACCACGACCAGGTCACCAGCGGTCATGTCGCCGCCTCGTTGCGCTCACGTCCGATCATGCGTGCTTCCATTCGTCGTGCGATCTCGATCTCGTCACCGTGGCGGCTGGGCTCATACCAGGACCGTCCTCGCTGAGCTTCGGGCAGGTAGTCCTGATCCACCCAACCGGTCGGACTGTCATGAGGATACTCGTAGCCCACGCCGTGGCCGAGCGTCGCTGCGCCCTGATAGTGGCCATCACGCAAGTGCGGTGGCACTTCGCCGATCGCGCCGTCGCGCACCGCGGCGCGAGCGTTCCAGATCGCCAACGCCGTCCGGTTGCTCTTCGGTGCAGTCGCCAGATAGATCGCTGCCTGGGCCAGGTTGAGTTGGGCCTCGGGCAGTCCGACGTGCTCGAGTGCGTGTGCTGCGGCGACGGCGATCTCGAGGCCCCGACTGTCGGCCAACCCGATGTCTTCGCTCGCGAAAATCACCATGCGGCGAGCCACGAATCGAGCATCCTCGCCGGCTTCGAGCATCCGCGCCAGCCAATACACCGCCGCGTCAGGATCGCTCCCGCGCATCGACTTGATGAAGGCACTCACGACGTCGTAATGGTCATCGCGTCCGTACCGCAACGCGCTCGGTTCCCAACGCGGCCTCGACATGGGCCAACTCGACGTGGGTGTAATCGGACAACGCGCAGGCCACATCGAGCGAGGTCAGCACCTGGCGACCATCTCCTCCGGCCCGGTCGACCAGCAATTCGATCGCGTCGATGTCAGCGGTGGTCGCTTCTGCTTCGAGGCCCCGGACGACGAGCAGTTCGATGGCGTGCCGGTCGAGCGGCTCCAGACGGAACAGGGTCGAACGGCTACGCAGCGGAGCATTGACTTCGAAGAACGGATTCTCGGTGGTGGCGCCGATCAAGGTGATCGTGCCGTCCTCCACCGCGGGGAGCAATGCATCCTGCTGCGACTTCGAGAACCGGTGGATCTCGTCGAGGAAGAGAATGGTCCCCTGCCCGCGCTCTCCCAATCGTTGCCGGGCGCGCTCGATGGTTTCTCGAACATCCTTCACGCCGGCGGTGACGGCCGACAACTGCTCGAACGCTCGCTCGGTCGAACCGGCCACGGCCAATGCCAGCGTCGTCTTGCCCGTGCCGGGTGGCCCCCACAGCAACGCGGAGCTCAGCCGATCACTTTCGACGAGGCGACGCAGCGGTCGGCCGGGCCCGACGAGATGCTCCTGACCGACGACGTCGTCGATGGTCCGCGGTCGGAGACGTGCCGCCAACGGCGCTCGTTTGCGCCGGGTCTCTTCGGCAGCCGCGGCGAACAGATCGCTCACGTCCGTTCACCGAGTACCCGTCGGTACGAGTCCCGCCGGAATTCGACCACCTGATCGATCAGCCAGGGAATCTCGACCCACTGCCAGTCGTCGAACTCGTCGCCATCGGGTTGCGGCTCGACGGCGTCGTCGAACATCTCGAAGAAGAACCAGCGCTGAACCTGCCCCAGCCGATGTTCGCGCTTGGCCTCGTCGGGCCACTCGTACACCGTCCAGTCGGGGTACTCCGCGACCAGTCGCACGTGTTCCGGCCCGAGCCCCGTCTCCTCTTCGAGCTCACGCCACGCGCCGTCGACGGGAGTTTCGCCGACGTCGATACCACCCTGGGGCAGCTGCCATTGGCCCGGTCGGTCACTGCGCTGAAATGCAAGCACTCGGCCCCGGGAATCAGCGACAACGGCGACCGTTCCTGCTCTGAACTGCATGCTCCCCAAGGTGGCGAGCGTACCGGCCTGGGTCAACGACCGATGTGACGCAACCGAGTCTGCACGTCGAAGTAGTCGGACTCGTGCTCGGCGATCGTTGCGAACCAACGGCGCGCCCGGATCGGATCGTTGATCCGGTCGTACAGGTCGGCCAGGACATACCACTGGCGAAGATGGTGGTCCTTGACCGACTTCGTGTTCTTCGTTGCTGGCAGCATCAGTTCGATCGCGCCCGGCAGGTCGCCTCGGTCGGCGAGCGCGCCGGCGGCCACAATCCGGCCTTCGGCCAAGATGTCATGGCGCGGGGACGACTCGCGGATGAGCAGCCAGACCCGCTCGACTGACGACCAGCGTTCGAGAGCGCGGTAGCAATCGGCGAGCACGGGGAGTATTTCCTGCGTCTCGTGCAGATCGTGGGCGATCTCCAACGACGCTGCGGCCTGCTTGTATCGGCCGAGCCGGTAATTCGACAACCCGGCGACTTCGTGGGCAGCAGCCACCGTCGGAGCTTCCTTCGCGATGGAGGTGGCAATCCGTTTCGCCTCGTCGAACCGCTCGCGATCGAGTGCTTCACTCGCTTGAGCGAGGCGCTCGGCCAGCCGAGTTCCGCGCTGTGCGCCGAGCGCATCGTTCAACTGAGCGCTGACCTCGGGGTCGAGCTGAGGGGCGGAGCGAGGTGGTCGCTCGTCAGGGTTGCTCCGTTGTGTCGCCCCGCGACCAGGGTTTCGAACCGACCCCTCATCGATCCACTGCTCGGTCGTCCGCGCCTCGATCTTGGCGCGCTCGCGCTCGCGCTCGAGAGCCGGATCGACCTCAGGCTTCGGGCCACGCTTGCGCTTGACGTCCATCGAACGGCGATCGGCCTCGGTCAACGCCGGCCGGGCCTGTTTGAAACGATCGTCACGCCCGACGCGCCCACCGCCGCGCCGGTCGTTGCGGTTGCTCGCCGAACGTGGACCCCCTGCACCCTCGCCGCGGCTTGCGCCCGGCCCGCCGCGGGCGGGACGGTCGTCACTGCGACTCGCGCGGCCGGCTGGGCGCGGGCCCGAGCGGCCTCCCCCGCCAGGACGAGCGCCTGGGCGCCCGCCGTCGTTGCGGCGCGAAGAACTGGAGGAACGGTCACCGGGCATGGCCGACCATGCTAGAGCCGCGCCCGGCCATCGGGGCCGAAAACGAAAGAAACGCACCACCGGCAAACCTCCGGGTGGTGCGTTTCTCGTTCGAAATCGGGCGACGTCCTACTCTCCCAGGAGATCTCTCTCCAAGTACCATCGGCGCTGACAGGCTTAACTTCCGTGTTCGGGATGGGAACGGGTGTGACCCTGTCGCTATGGTCACCCAAATCAATTGTCAACTTAGGGTATTCCCTAAGGACTCCAGAGCAAGCACGAGCTGTTTAACCAAGCCCTCGGCCGATTAGTACCGGTCAGCTGAGTACGTTACCGTACTTACACTTCCGGCCTATCAACGTGATGGTCTCGTCACGGGCCTTACTGCGTTAACCGCATGGCTATTCTCATCTTCAACCGGGTTTCCCACTTAGATGCTTTCAGCGGTTATCCCTTCCGTAGGTGGCAAAACTGCGATGCTTCTGGCGAAACAACAGTCACACTAGAGCTACGTCCATCCCGGTCCTCTCGTACTAAGGATAGCAGTTGTCAAAATAGCTTCGGCTGCGGAGGATAGGGACCGAACTGTCTCACGACGTTCTGAACCCAGCTCGCGTACCGCTTTAATGGGCGAACAGCCCAACCCTTGGGACCTGCTTCAGCCCCAGGATGCGATGAGCCGACATCGAGGTGCCAAACCTTCCCGTCGATATGGACTCTTGGGGAAGATTAGCCTGTTATCCCCGGGGTACCTTTTATCCGTTGAGCGACCACACTTCCACACGTGATGGCCGGGTCACTATGCCCTACTTTCGTACCTGCTCGACTTGTAGGTCTCGCAGTCAAGCTCCCTTGTGTCATTGCACTCGACGGCTGATTGCCAACCAGCCTGAGGGAACCTTTGGGCGCCTCCGTTACTCTTTAGGAGGCGACCGCCCCAGTCAAACTACCCGCCTGGCGCTGTCCCTGACCCGGATAACGGGCCGAGGTTAGAGCTCCAAAGTACGCAGGGTGGTATTTCAACAATGACTCCACACTGGCTAGCGCCAATGCTTCCAAGTCTCCCACCTATCCTACACAACGCAATTCAAAACTCAACACCAAGTTATAGTAAAGGTCCACGGGGTCTTTCCGTCCTTCCGCAGCTAACGAGCATCTTTACTCGTACTTCAATTTCACCGGGTCTATGGTTGAGACAGTGGGGAAGTCGTTACGCCATTCGTGCAGGTCGGAACTTACCCGACAAGGAATTTCGCTACCTTAGGACCGTTATAGTTACGGCCGCCATTCACTTGGGCTTAGGTTCACAGCTTCGCTCCGAAGAGCTAACCGTTCCCCGTGACCTTCAAGCATTGGGCAGGCGTCACAGCGTATACAGCGCCTTTCGGCTTCGCACGCTGCTGTGTTTTTGGTAAACAGTCGCTACCCCCTGGTCTGTGCCACCCGCCTCAGCTCGGAGAGTAAATCTCGTCACCAAAGCAGGTCCTCCTTCTTCCGAAGTTACGGAGGTAATTTGCCGAGTTCCTTAACCATAGTTCTCCCGCTCGCCTCAGTATTCTCTACCCGCCCACCTGTGTCGGTATGGGGTACGGGCTCCGTGCCAGCTCATTGCTGGGCTTTTCTTGGCAGCATAGAATCAGTGACTTCACAGTATGTCGTTCGGCATCACGTCTCAGCGTTACGCCCCCAACTCTCATCGGGAACCGCCTACACGCTTACCCCAGGACTACCATCGCCTGGGTTCACTTATCTTCCTGCGTCCCCCGTCAACTATCCGCCAGCCGCTCAGTAAGTTCGCTCACCATAGAGATGAACAGCCCCAACGTTGCAACTATTGGACTTGGCGCGGGCACGGAGGTACTGGAATATCAACCAGTTGTGCATCGACTACGCCTTTCGGCCTCGCCTTAGCTCCCGACTCACCCTGGGGGGATTAGCCTTCCCCAGGAACCCTTGGGCTTTCGGCGGAGGGGTTTCTCACCCCTCTCTCGTTACTCATGCCTGCATTCTCACTCGATAGCGCTCCACGAACCCTTACGAATCCGCTTCACAGCCCTATCGACGCTCCTCTACCGCTCCTGATAAATCAGAAGCCCATAGCTTCGGCTCTGTACTTGAGCCCCGTTACATTGTCCGCGCAGGATCACTCGACCAGTGAGCTATTACGCACTCTTTCAAGGGTGGCTGCTTCTAAGCCAACCTCCTGGCTGTCTATGCAATCCCACATCGTTTACCACTTAGTACAGAATTAGGGGCCTTAGCTGATGATCTGGGCTGTTTCCCTTTCGACCAACGAAGCTCATCCCTCGTGGTCTCACTGCCGTGCTCTGGAGTCTCGGCATTCGGAGTTTGACTAGGGTCGGTAAGCTTGTGGGCCCCCTAACCTAATCAGTGCTCTACCTCCGAGACTGAACGCACGACGCTGCACCTAAATGCATTTCGAGGAGAACCAGCTATTGCCAAGTTTGATTAGCCTTTCACCCCTATCCACAGCTCATCCCTGCAGTTTTTAACCTACGTGGGTTCGGTCCTCCACGGGGTCTTACCCCCGCTTCAACCTGGCCATGGATAGATCACTTGGCTTCGGGTCTACAGCATGCGACTCTACGCCCTATTCAGACTCGCTTTCGCTCCGGCTCCCCATCACTGGTTAACCTTGCCACATACCATAACTCGCAGGCTCATTCTTCAAAAGGCACGCCATCGTGGCCACCCGAAGGTGACGACACTCTGACTGTTTGTAAACCAACGGTTTCAGGTACTATTTCACTCCCCTCCCGGGGTACTTTTCACCTTTCCCTCACGGTACTGGTTCACTATCGGTCGCCAAGGAATACTTAGTCTTATGGGGTGGTCCCCACAGATTCACGCCGGCTTTCACGGTTCCGGCGTTACTTGGGATGACACGCAGGTAGTGCATACATTTCGGATACGGGGCTGTTACCCACTCTGGCCTGACTTTCCTGATCAGTTCTCCTATGTAGCACTTGTAACCTGTGACGGATCTGAAGCCCCGTCTCGTGGTCCCACGACCCCGCACCAGCAACGCCTTCAGGCTTGACACTGGCACGGTTTAGACTCAACCCATTTCGCTCGCCGCTACTCAGGGTGTCGCGGTTGCTTTCCTTTCCTCGGGGTACTGAGATGTTTCAATTCCCCCGGTTCCCTCCAACCGCCCTATGTGTTCAGGCGGCGGTACACACTCCATAACGAGTGGTGGGTTTCCCCATTCGGACATCTCCGGATCAGTGCCTAGTAGACGGCTCCCCGGAGCTTTTCGCAGTCACTCACGTCCTTCATCGGTTCTTGGCGCCAAGGCATCCACCGTTGGCTCTTATTAGCTTGGAAAAACAAGTTATCTATCATGTTGAGCTGACGGTCCGAAGACGGCCAGCTCGAAGATGCTCGTGCTTGCTCTGCAGTTCTCAAGGTGCTACCTGACACCGGAACCCGGATCGTGATGTGTCATCGGAAAGGATGACCACGAGCCCGGCTCGACAGTGCGGCATGAAGGAGAGACTCCCTCAAAACAGAAGAGAAGACGATGCCTGACGTTGGTCGGCGACACCAGGAGGGACCGAATCCCTCAACCGATGCTGCGTCGCAGCGACAGACGTACCAGTGCACCAACAGGTGTGTCGTGCTACCGGATCGACGAATGTCGATCATCGGCAGACGAAGCACTCCTTAGAAAGGAGGTGATCCAGCCGCACCTTCCGGTACGGCTACCTTGTTACGACTTCACCCCAATCACCGACCCCACCTTCGACGGCTCCCTCCCTTACGGGTTAGGCCACCGGCTTCGGGTGTTGCCGACTTTCGTGGTGTGACGGGCGGTGTGTACAAGGCCCGGGAACGTATTCACCCTGGCGTGCTGATCCAGGATTACTAGCAACTCCGGCTTCATGGAGTCGAGTTGCAGACTCCAATCCGAACTGAGACCGGCTTTGTGGGATTCGCTCACCCTCGCGGGATTGCAGCCCTCTGTACCGGCCATTGTAGCGTGTTTGCAGCCCTGGGCATAAGGGGCATGATGACTTGACGTCATCCCCACCTTCCTCCGAGTTGACCCCGGCAGTCTCCTACGAGTCCCCAACTTTACTTGCTGGCAACATAGGATAAGGGTTGCGCTCGTTGCGGGACTTAACCCAACATCTCACGACACGAGCTGACGACAGCCATGCACCACCTGTGTAAGGCCCCGAAGGACACCCTATCTCTAGAGCTTTTCCCTACATGTCAAACCCAGGTAAGGTTCTTCGCGTTGCATCGAATTAAGCAACACGCTCCGCTGCTTGTGCGGGCCCCCGTCAATTCCTTTGAGTTTTAGTCTTGCGACCGTACTCCCCAGGCGGGGCACTTAATGCGTTAGCGACGGCGCGGATCTCGTTGGTTGAGACCCACACCTAGTGCCCAACGTTTACGGCATGGACTACCAGGGTATCTAATCCTGTTTGCTACCCATGCTTTCGCTCCTCAGCGTCAGTTACGGCCCAGAGCGGCGCCTTCGCCGCTGGTGTTCCTCCTGATATCTGCGCATTTCACCGCTACACCAGGAATTCCCCGCTCCCCTACCGTACTCTAGTCATAGCAGTATCGAGTGGCGTCTCTGGGTTGAGCCCAGAGTTTTCACACCCGACTTACCAAACCGCCTACGAGCTCTTTACGCCCAATAAATCCGGATAACGCTTGGTGCCTACGTGTCACCGCGGCTGCTGGCACGTAGTTGGCCGCACCTTCTTCTGTAGGTACCGTCATTTTCTTCCCTACTGAAAGCGGTTTACAACCCTAGGGCCTTCTTCCCGCACGCGGCGTTGCTGCATCAGGCTTGCGCCCATTGTGCAAGATTCCCCACTGCTGCCTCCCGTAGGAGTCTGGACCGTGTCTCAGTTCCAGTGTGGCTGATCATCCTCTCAGACCAGCTACCCGTCGATGCCTTGGTGGGCCGTTACCCCTCCAACTAGCTGATAGGCCGCGAGACCCTCCCAAACCGATAAATCTTTCTTCACTCGACCATGCGGTCATGTGAAGGCATCCGGTATTAGCAGTCGTTTCCAACTGTTATCCCAGAGTTCGGGGCAGGTTCCTCACGTGTTACGCACCCGTTCGCCACTAGATCTTCCGGAGCAAGCTCCATGGACCTCGTTCGACTTGCATGTGTTAAGCACGCCGCCAGCGTTCATCCTGAGCCAGGATCAAACTCTCCAACAAAAATGTGCCCAGCCCGACCTTCCACCGAAGTGGTCGTTCGAGCCAGAGCGATTGTCAGAAGAGCGCAACGTGTCGTCGTTCAACGATTGCTCGTTGTCGGAGCGAGCCGGGAAAGGCTCTCGAGTCAGCTGCGTCCTTGCTGTGTGGCCCATCGTGTTGATGCCGTCGCCGAAGCGGGGTGATCGTGACGACAGGCCGGTATCCGTGTGTGGTGCCACCAGGGACGGTGACACCAGAATTGACTGGGCAGACGTTCTCGCCACCGAAGTGGTTCGACATCTGCCCGCACTGGCATTCTGTCTTCTCTTCTGTTTTCAAGGAGCCAAAGTGGCGTGGCACGCACCGTGACCTGGACTTTGAGTCGAGATCAGGCGTTGGTGCCTTGCTCTTCCGGTGGCGACTGCCTCCGTGGAGCGAGTAGCTAAGCTATACGCCCCCAGGGGATCGCACAACCTGTCTCAAGGAATTATTTCGACGAGGTGATGCGACTTCTTGCCCTTCCGCAGCAGGAGGTACTTTCCGCAGAGCCGTTTCTGCCCGCTGAGCTGGTCCTTTTCGCCCAGCTGCACCCCGTTTGCGGAGAACGCGTGTTGGGCCAGCGTGCGACGCGCGTCACCGTTGGACGAGGCCAACTGGGTCATGACGAACACCGCGATCGAGTCGTCGAGTTCGTGGGCGTGCATCCTGGTCGAGGGGATCTCGTGCGCCAGCATCGCCAGCGCTGCCTCCGACGCACCCGTCGGGTCGCTCGCGAACAGGAGATCGGCTGCTTCGCATGCGGCGGCGGACGCGTCGGCACCGTGCACGAGGGTGACCATGTCGTCGGCCAGGGCCCGCTGACCGCGTCGTTCATGCGGTGCCTCGCCATGGTGCTGCACCAGCGCTCGGATCTCGTCGACCGGGCGCAGCGAGTACGTGAGGAGTTGGGCCTCGACATCGGCATCGGCAGTCTGCATCCAGTACTGGCGAAACTGATACGGGCTCGTCTTGGTCGGATCGAGCCACACCCGCCCGCCGGTCGACTTGCCCAGCTTCTGCCCGTCGGACCCCAGGACGAGCGGCCACGAGAATGCGTGCACGTGAGCTTGGCGCTTGCGGCGGATCAAGTCGACGCCCGAGACGATGTTGCCCCACTGATCGGAGCCACCGACCTGGATCGTGCAGCCCAGGTTGTCGTGTAACCACAGGTAGTCGTTCGCCTGCAGCAGCATGTAGCTGAACTCGGTGAACGAGATCCCGTGCTCGGAGTTGATCCGCATCTTGATGCTCTCCCGAGCCAGCATCTGATTGACGGTGACATGCTTGCCGACGTCGCGGAGGAATTCCAGCACGGAGATCGAGTGCGTCCAGTCACGGTTGTCGACGAGTATCCCGCGGGTCGAATCGGACAGGTCGACGATCCGGCCCAGCTGCTCCTTGATCTTGGCCACATTGTGGCTCAAGGTTTCCTCGTCGAGCAGATTGCGTTCCTCGGATCGACCGCCCGGGTCGCCGACCATTCCGGTTGCACCGCCCGCCAGCGCAATGGCCCGGTGCCCGGCGTCCTGGAATCGGCGCAGAACGACGAGGCCGATCAGGTTGCCGACGTGCAGGCTGTCGGCGGTGGGGTCGCAGCCGTAGTACAGCGCCGTCGGTCCCTCGCCCACCTGCGCCCGGAGAAAATCGCGGTCGGTCGAATCGTGGATCAGATTGCGGGCTTCGAGGTCAGCGATCAGGTCGCCGTTGACGAGTGACATACCGGGCACACGATAGTGACAGCGTTACTCTCGCCGTGTGCGCGATCCATGGGAACACGAGGCACTGGCACGGCGGTTTCGGGAATTCGCAGCCACCGCGTTCCCGCGTGCTCCGCTCTACGCATCGCTGTCAGCCGGTATCGCTCGCGACCGCACACTGTCAGGCTTGCTGTTCCATGCACCGCCGGACCAACGACTCCCTGTTCTGTTGCTGGCATGCGTCCACTCCCTCCTTCTGGCGGCGCCGGACCACCCACTGGCGGCGTGGTATCCGAATCTCACCGCCGAGCCCCGGTCGCCCGAAGAACCTGAACTCACCACGACGTTCAAACACTTTGCCAACGACCGTGCGCCGGCGCTGCTGGCGTTGTTGGCCACCCGGAGTACGCAGACGAACGAGGTCGGGCGGTGCGCGATGTTTCTCCCAGCATTCGGCCGTGTGGCCGACGAGATGGGACCCCTCGCTCATGTCGATGTCGGCTGCAGCGGCGGCCTGACGCTGCAACTCGATCGGTATCGATACCGCTACGAATCCGACGAGCGGCACCCGACCGGGACCGTCCGCGAGCCGATCATCATCGGCGACGACTCACCGGTCGAGTTGTTCACCTCGTTTCGCGGCGACATCGGGCTGCCACGCGAACTCCCGTCGATTGGCGCCCGGGTCGGACTCGACGTCGCACCGATCGACGTGACCGACCCCGACCAGGCACATTGGCTGGAAGCGTGCGTCTGGCCCGACCAACCCGATCGGTTCCACCGGCTGCGGTCGGCCATTGCACTCGCCGTCGACGACCCACCTCGACTCGTCCAGGGCGATGCGACCGCAGACCTCGCGTCCGTTGTCGCGTCGGTCGCCGACGACGGACACCCGGTGATCACCAACTCGTGGGTCCTCAACTACCTGAGCGGCCCCGAGCGCACCGCCTATGTCGCCGAACTCGATCGGATCGGCACCGAACGTGACCTGACGTGGATCTTTGCCGAGTCGCCGGAGCTCACCCCCGAACTCCCCTGGGACGTCGACTCGACCGAAGAACAACTCACCGTCACATCGCTCGCTCGCTGGCGTCGCGGCACGCGGACCGTGGAGCACCTCGCCACATCACACCCGCACGGGTATTGGATCCACGCCCGCTGATCGTCGACATCGGCCGCGCCGGGCGCGGTCGCACGATCACAGATCGAGTTGGTCGCGCGCTTCGTTCAACTCCTTGAACAGGATTTCGCTCATCTGACCGGCGTACGCGTTCTCGGGGTCGGCGCGAACCGCTCGATCGAGCGCCACCGCGTCGTCGCCGACCAGAATTCGCCACCGCTCTGCCAGCACCGCGGACAGGATGACCGTCGCTGCATCTGCGGCCGTCATCGGCGCATTGTCGTGGAACATCTGATCGGCGATGGTCATCAACTCCCGCTCCACGGCGGTGAGTTCGCGGGCGCCGAAGTTCATCGAGTTCTGCACGATCGAGGTGCCGATGTGACCCGGCATCACGACCGAGACCAACACGTGCGGGGCGTTGACCGCCATGTCGGTGATGAGCGCTTCGGTGAACCCCTTCACGGCGAACTTGGCCGCCGAGTACGCCGTGTGAGGGCGGTCCGGCCCGATCGAAGCCCAGAATCCGTTGACGCTCGACGTGTTGACGATGTGACCCTCGTCTGATGCGATGAGCGCGTCCAAGAACGCGAGCACTCCCCACCGAACGCCGTTGAAACAGACGTCGAAGCACCGATCCCAGCTCTCTCGCGTGTCGGTGACCACACTGCCGCCACCGCTGAGGCCAGCATTGTTGAACAGCAGGTTGATGTGATCGCTGTCGTGAGCTGTCAACACCTCGTCCCGGAACACCAGCATGGCGGCTTCGTCGCTGACGTCACACAGGTGGGTCGAAATCCGGATGTCAGACGCGGGAGCCGCGGTACGCGCGCAAGCGCGGCAGTCTCCTGCATGCGCTCGTCGGACAGGTCGCACATGGAGACATGCGCTCCGGCCGCGGCGAGTTGCACCACGAGTTCGCGCCCCATGCCAGTACCGCCCCCGGTGACGACGGCGATCTTTCCCGCAAAACTCTGCATGGTGGGAACGTAACCGGGTGGCCTGGTCCGCTCAGAGGTGGACTGACACCACCGTCCATCTCACGGCACGACGAGACACCCGCCGAAGAGTTGCCACAGCGCCTCGACAGCGGCACCCGACGTGGGACGGATCAAGCGAAGCGTGGTGCACGCGTCGTTCCCACTCTGCCCGGTGGCGACGACCCGAAGGCGATCGATGGCGGTGCGCATGTCGAGCGTGACCGACACGTGATCGATGTCGTCGTCTGCCCAGTGGGCCTGCACCGTCGACAGACTGATGTGGACACGGCCGTCCTCGCTGCTGCCAGCTCGGCGGGTGAGGTCGGAGTAGGGACAGTCCGGCGACTGGGCACCCTCAAGGCAGTTCCATGTCCTCGTCGTCGAGGTCACGAGCGACGGGACGGGGCCGAGCGCGAATTCGGTGAAACAGCGTTGGACGTAGCCGAGGAGCAGATCCTGCACCACTGGCGCAGCCGTCGAACGTAACGTCCACTCGATCGCCGATCGCGTCGGGCCGAGAGCGACGGGTCTCCCACCACCGAGGTTGACGCCCTCCAGATCGTCCGCCACGTGTTCCGAGCTGGGCGGCAAGCGAAGTGCTCCGACGATCTCGGTGAGCGGACCGCCCAACACCGTGTCGAGACCCGGCGTCATCCGGACGTGAGCTTGATCGACCTCGACGGGATCATTTCCCAAGATCCGTCCGCGAGGCGATGTCGAGACCATGACCTCACACACCGACACCCCGCCCCGTTGCACCAGGAGCCGTTCATGGCGACCTCGCACCGAAGTGCCGCGAAGGTGCCTGCCACTGATGCGGAACACGGACAGGTCCCCGCACCGCAATGCCTCGTACGTCGTTCGAAGATCACCGGTGTCGCCGACAGCAGCAATGTCGATCGGATCCCCGCCGGCCACGGTCACCGTGCCCACGTGCTCGAGGTTCGCGGGCGTCATCGTCCCCCCGCCGAGCGCTTCGACGAGGCGGCCCATCTGCCGCGACAGGGTCGCCGCCGCAGCCTCGGCGGACTGCGGTGCGATGTCGTATTTGTTCGACAGGCCGGACTCGAAGATCGGGTCGGCATCTGGCCGATTCATCAACACGCCACCCACGCTACGCAACCAGCACTCCGCCCACGCGGACCGCGGCCTCGGTCACCGAACGCTGACGCTCCGGAAGCGCCAGGGCGTGTCGATGCCCCGGCTCAGGCCAATCCGCGGGCCCACGATCGGTGGAGCTGGCGGCGCAACGCCATCATCGATCAACTGCACCGACTCGAATGCCGTGACATCCATGCCATCGTGTTGCGTGCCGATACCCATCGCCTGACACACCTTTCCCGGCCCATTCGTGAGGTCTCGATCTGGCCTGCCGCCCCGACGAGTGCGCATGACGTCAACGCCGTCGACCGGCTCGACGGCTCGAATCAGCACGGCCTGGCCACTGCCCATTCGACCCGTGACCACGTTCGCGCACTGGTGCATGCCGTAGCTCAGGTAGACGTAGAGGTGCCCGGCCGGGCCGAACATCACCGAGTTGCGGCGAGTCGGACCACGAAACGTGTGACTCGCCGGGTCATCGGGCATGTACGCCTCGGTCTCGACGATGCGCCCCGAACACGTGACACCATCGATGTCGACGACGAGCAGCTTGCCCAAGAGTTCCGGTGCGACCTGCGGCGCATCTCGTTCGAACCACAGGCGTTCGAGCGGGCGTCGTTCGGCGCAGTCGGGGACGCGCATGAATTCAGCCAAAGGCAGCAAGGGCGTGGATCTGCTTCATTTCGGACGTCAGCATGGCGCGGTACGACTCCACCTGCTCGGCGCGCGCAGCCGGGCCGGCGGCGCCACGCGAGGTTCGCATGATGACTCCGACCCCGGGTGCGACGAGCGCAGCGCCTTCGGCGCCGAGCAGCGGATCGGCCGCGACGAGCGCCGCCAACGAACCCTTCCCAGCGAGACACGCCTGCACGTGGGCCCCGATCACGGCGTGCGCCTCGCGGAATGGCATCCCGTTGCGGACCAAGAACTCGGCGAGATCGGTCGCCGCCATGGTTTCTTCGTCAGCGGCCGCCGCCATGACGTCGGTGTTGAACGTCGCGGTCGCGATCATGCCGGTGAGCGCAGCGACGGCCAACGTGACTTGTTCGACGGAATCGAACAGCGGTTCTTTGTCTTCCTGCAGGTCGCGGTTGTACGCCAACGGCAGACCCTTCAGCGTCGCGAGAAGGCCGGTGAGGTTGCCGATCAGTCGGCCGCTCTTCCCCCGAGCGAGTTCGGCGATGTCGGGGTTCTTCTTCTGCGGCAGCATCGACGAACCGGTGGCATAGCCATCGTCGAGGCGAGCGAACCCGAACTCGCCGGACGTCCACAACACCCACTCCTCGCCGATGCGCGAGAGATGAATACCGATCAATGCCAAGTCGAACACGGCTTCGGCCACGAAGTCTCGATCGCTGACCGCGTCGAGGCTGTTGTCGAAAGCCTTCGCGAAACCAAGGTCAGCAGCGGTGCCCACCGGATCGATGGGCAATGACGACCCGGCGAGGGCGCCGGCACCGAGTGGCGACACATCGAGCCGATGCAAGGTGTCGATCAAACGGCTCACGTCGCGGCCGAGCGCCCACCCGTGGGCCATCAGATGGTGGGACAACAGCACCGGCTGAGCGCGTTGGAGGTGGGTGTACCCGGGGAGGTACGCGTCACCCGCCTCGAGGGCCTGTTCGAGCAGCGCTTCCTGCATCTCGACGAGTCGAACCGCCACATCCTTGAGTTCGCGCTTGCACCAGAGACGCAAGGCCGTCGCCACCTGGTCATTTCGGCTTCGTGCGGTGTGAAGTTTGCCGCCCGCAGGGCCCGCGAGTTCGGTGACGCGTCGTTCGATCGCGGTGTGGATGTCCTCGTCGCTGTCGTGGAACGCGAACCCTCCTCCATCCATCTCGGTGGCGACCTGATCGAGCGCGCTCAGGATGCTGATTCGTTCGTCGTCGGTGAGGAGCCCGACACGAGCGAGCCCGTTCACGTGGCCCTTCGAGCCGGCGATGTCGTCGCGCCACATCCGTTGGTCGTAGGGCAGGCTGACCGTGTATGCGAGCAATGACTCCGATGGCCCGCCGGTGAAGCGGCCGTGCCACAGGGTGCGGGCCTGCGCCGGCAATTCGGCGTCGCGGGCGAATTCGTGTTCGTCGTCCAGGTCCATGTCGTCTCCATTCCACCGCGGCTCAGTCGAGCCCGGCGAAGTCCTTGAGGTCGTTGCACAAGTCGGTGCCGTCGGGACTCGCCGAAATGCACATCAGGGTGTCGTCGCCGGCCACGGTTCCGAGCAGTCCGTCGACACGACTGCGATCGAGTGCCGACGCCACGACGTGCGCACATCCGGGCGGTGTGCGGAGCACCACGATGTTGCCCGACACGGCCACCTCCGCCACCCACTCCCCCATCACCCGCCGGAGCTGGTCGACGGGGGCGAGGCGATCAGGGGCGAATTCAGGGATGGCATAGACCGTGTGTCCTCCGCTCACCCGGACCTTCACCGCGCCGATGTCGTCGAGGTCGCGCGACACCGTTGCCTGCGTGGCATCGATTCCCTCGGCCGCGAGCAACTCGATGAGCTCGGGCTGACTGGTGACCTGATGTTCGCCGACGAGGCGGACGATCAGCGTTTGGCGTTGCACTTTGGTGGTCATGATCGCACTCCGACGAGGAACGCCAGGGCGCCGCGTGCGGCATGCATGCGGTTGTGACCCTGCGCGAAGACGACCGAACGCGGCCCGTCGATGACCGATGCGGTGACTTCGAACCCGCGATAGGCCGGAAGGCAGTGCATGAAGATCGCATCCGGCCCGGCCGCGTCCATCATGTCGTCGTCGACGGTGAAGCCTTCGAACTTTTGTCGCTTGGCCTCCTTGTCGGCCTCCTCGCCCATCGAGATCCATGTGTCGGTGTGCACGGCATCCGCTCCGACGACCATCTCGATCGGACGATTGCCCTGGACAACCGACGCTGCGCCGAGCAGCACCAAGCGCTCGATTTCGGCGTCGTCGGCCTCGAAGCCCACCGGACAGGCGAGCCGAACGTGCATGCCGAGCCGAGCGGAGATCTCACCCAACGATCGGGCGACGTTGTTGTAGTCACCGACATAGGCCACCGTTTTTCCGTCGAGCCGACCCAGTTGCTGGCGCATCGTGAGCGCGTCGGCAAAGGCCTGCAAGGGGTGCGAATGGTCGCTCAACATGTTCACCACCGGCACCTGGGAGACGCTCGCCAAGCGGGTGACGGTCGAGTGGTGGTACACGCGGGCGGCAATGAGCGCGTGAAACCCTTCCATGATCCGAGCGACGTCCTCGACCTGTTCACGCGTGTCGAAGCCGATCTCTTCGCCGCGCGTGAACACCGGGTGCCCGCCGAGCTGAACGACGGCCATCTCCATCGAGTGACGTGTCCGCGCCGAGGGCTTTTCGAAGATCAACGCCGCACCGAGACCAGCGAGTGGCCGCGCGAGCGCGTCGATCGGTGCTTCGGCGAGGTCGAGCATCGTCGTGATCTCGTCAGCCGTGAAGTCGGCGACGTCGATCAGGTGACGCGCAATGGGGTGACGCGCGATCGTCATGCTGCACCTCGGAGTTGACGGGTGAGGGCCCCGCCGATCATGGCCACTGCTTCGTCGACCTCTGCGGCGCTGATGTTGAGCGGCGGAATGAGGCGGATGGTGGAGGGGTTCACAGCGTTCACGATGAGGCCAGCGTCGAGCAGGTCGGCGTAGGCGACCCGAGCATCGAGTCCATCGGCCAGCGCGACGCCGAGCATGAGTCCGTACCCGCGCACCTCCACGACCCCATCGAGATCGAGCAGTGCGGCGGCGAGTCGGGCGCCGGTGGCAGCAGCCATGGCCGGTGCATCGAGGCGGATCATCTCGTCGATCGTCGCATTGACTGCTGCGGTGGCGATCGCCGTGCCGGAGTACGTGCTGCCGTGGTCTCCAGGCTGGAACACCGCCGCCACGTCGCGCCGCGCCCAACAGGCGCCGATCGGCATGCCGTTGCCCATGGCCTTGGCCAACGTGACGACGTCAGGGCTGACGCCGGAATGTTCGAACCCAAACCACTTTCCCGTCCGGGCGAAGCCGGTTTGGATCTCGTCGACCATCATCAGCGCACCGGTCTCATCGCAGAGTTGCCTGATTCCCCGGAGGTATTCACTCGGTGCCGGGTTCACACCACCTTCACCCTGGACGGGCTCGATCAACACCGCGGCGACCGAGCCGTCGACGGCGGAGCGCATCGCATCGAGATCGCCCCAGGCGACATGCCGGAACCCATCGGGCATCGGGGCGAACGGCTCGTGCTTGGTCGGTTGTCCGGTGGCGGCGAGCGAGGCCAACGTGCGTCCGTGGAAGCTCCCGAGGGCGCTGACCACGGTGTGGCGTCCACGCCCACCATGTTTGCGGGCCAACTTGATGGCGCACTCGTTCGACTCGGCCCCCGAGTTGGTGAAGAACACCTGCCCCACCTGTCCGGTCGCGTCAGCGAGCAGACGATTCAGCTTGATAGCTGCCTCGGTGGCGACCGGGTTGGCAAAGAAGTTCGACACGTGGAGCAGGGTCGTTGCCTGCGCGCTGATCGCCGCCGCAATGGCCGGATGGCTGTGCCCGAGCGACGTCACGGCGATCCCGGCAAGAAAGTCGAGATAGCGCTTGCCGTTGCTGTCCCACAGCTCGGTCCCACGTCCCCGTTCGAACATCACTCCGGGAGCCCCGAAGACCGGCATGAACGGACACGACTCACCTGGGGCGATCGGCGCGGTGTCGAAGGCGTGGCTCATGTGATCGCTCCTGGTGTGGTGGGGCTGGCTTCATTCTGACGAGCTTCGATCATGGTGCCGATCCCGGCATCGGTGAAGAGTTCGAGCAGCAAGACGTGCGCGACCCGTCCGTCGAGGATGTGCCCGCCGCGAACACCGTGGCGGACAGCGTGCGTGCAGCTCTCGATCTTGGGAATCATGCCGCCGGCGATGATGCCGTCGGTGACCAGCCGGTCGAGTTCGTCGGCCGTGGTGCGTCGGATCAGAGACGAGGAATCGTCGACGTCGCGACGCAAGCCTTCGATGTCGGTGAGATAGATCAACTTCTCGGCGCCGAGCGCAACGGCAATCGCTCCTGCGGCGGTGTCGGCATTGATGTTGTATGCCTGGCCGGTCTCATCGCTCCCGATCGTCGCAATGACCGGGATGAACTCATCGTCGAGGAGGCCGTTGATCACGCCGGGGTTGATCGCGGTGACGTCGCCGACGAAGCCGAGCTCGGGGTCGCGGACCGCGGCCCGGATCAGCCCGCCGTCGACACCGCTGAGACCGACGGCGTAGTTGCCGTGCACATTGATCGCCGCGACCAACTGCGGGTTGACCTGGCCCTTGAGCACCATCCGGGCGATGTCGACGGTCTCGGCGTCGGTGACGCGTAATCCGTTGACGAACGTGGTTGCCTTGCCGAGCCGGGCCATCATCTCCGAGATCTGCGGGCCGCCACCGTGCACCACGACGGGTCGCATGCCGACGAGTCGCATCAACACGATGTCTTCGGCGAACAGGGTCAAGGGATCGTGGCCATCGGTCCCGGCGAGCGCATTGCCGCCGTACTTCACCACGATTGTCTTGCCGGCGAAACGCCGGATGTACGGCAGCGCCTCGACCAGGGTCGAGGCACGCAACATGTCGCTCACGGCGCGACCCCGATCGTGGCGAGGCCGTGGGTCTCGTTCAGCCCGAGCGCGACGTTGGCGGCCTGCACCGCACCCCCGGAGGCGCCCTTGGTCAGGTTGTCGATCGCACACATGGCGAGCACCGTGCCCGTCCGTTCGTCGAAACGGGCGGAGACGTGGGCCGCATTCGAGCCGAGCACCGACTTGGTCTGCGGCGGCGAATCGATCACTGCGACGAATGGCTCGTCGGCGTAGAACGTTCTCAGCGCATCGAGCACCAGACCAACCGACGCTCCGTCTGCTGCCGGGGCCGTGCACGTGGCGAGGATGCCCCGATTCATCGGCACGTGGTGCGGCGTGAACAGCACCTGTGCGCCGACTTCCTGCTCGATCTCGGGGGTGTGCCGATGAGTGAGCAGCCCGTAGGCGCGGGCGTTCGAATCGATGCTCGTGAACATGTTGACCTCGGTTGCCGATCGGCCCGCTCCGGTGATGCCGGTGAGAGAGTTCACCGTGATGCCGGTGGTCGCGACGAGGCCAGCATCGACCAGCGGTTTGAGCGCCAGCGCCGCAGCGGTGACGTGACAGCCCGGCGTGGCAACCAACTGCGCCCCGATGAGATCAGCCCGGTGGAATTCGGGCAGGCCGTAGACCGCATCGGCGAGCATCGCCGGTTGGGTGTGCTCGAAGCCATAGAAGTCGACGTAGTGCGAGACGTCGCGGAGTCGGTAGGCCGCAGAGAGGTCGACGATGCATCCGACGCGGCCCGCGAGCTGCGGTGCGAGCTCCATCGACGCCTCGTGCGGGAGGCCGAGGAACACCAGGTCGAGGCCATCGACACCGGCTGGGTCGAACGTTCCGAAGACGAGGTCGGGGTACGCCAACGCCAACGACGGATAGACGTCGGCGGCGCGCCTGCCGGCCATCGATTCACCCGTCGCGATGCGGACGTCGAAGTCGGGATGCTGCGCCGCGATCCGTAGCAGTTCGGCTCCGGTGAACCCGGACGCACCGATGATGCCGACAGAGATCTTCGTCATTGGATGATCATACAGACTACTGCATGATCATGCAACGATCCGCGGGACGACCGGTTCAGCCCAACGGCGTCTCGGGAGTCTCATAGATCACGCGCACGTCATCCACGCCGAGCGCCTCGATCAGTCCGGTCAGCATCGCTGTCGTGTTCTCCTGCGCCTGGCTGAGAAGATCGGTCTCGGCTGCGGCAACGGCGATTTTGTCCTCCGCCTCCTGGATCAGTTCGATCTCGGCCGTCGGGTTGTCGACGAACAGCCCCCCGATGCGGTCGAGCACGCCCCGATCGCGATTCATCACACCGCTGTTGTCGAGGTCGATCCGTGGCTCGCCCATTTGCGGCGTCGGCAAGATGATCGTGGCCGAATTGGTTGCCTCGTCGAAAATCACCGCATCGGCACCGAGCGCGCCGAAGTCGACGGTTGCATCGACCGAGCCGACCGCGATGAACTGGACCCGCTCTCCGGCGACGAAACCTGGCACCCACCGAACATCGGTCTCCTTGTCGATGATGACCTCGAAATCGGCTTCGCTCGCCCGGAACTCACTGAGGTCCCTGATCTCGTTGAGAATCAACGGTGGTGAATGATCCTTCGTTTCCTGGGTGAAGGGAATCTCCAGGTCGAACAGCTTGCCGCCGAGGAGGCCCCCGACGAGGAGAGCAGCGGCGACGAACAGGCCGCCGAAGACGACAGTCCGGGTGAACCCGCGGCGATCGTTGCGTGACATGGATGTTCCTTTCGACACACCGGACATCCAGGCGATGTGTGCGGAGGCAACCCTACGGCGAAGAGAGAAGAGATGTGGCCCATCGGCCTCGCGGACGGGGCAGACTGGGGGTGTGTTCGGACTGGTACCTGTCACCAAGGGTCGGCTGTTGCTGGCGACACCGCCACTCGACGACCCGAATTTCGACCGAACCGTCATCTACGTGCTCGAACATCAAGACGACGGCGCAGTCGGCGTCGTGATCAACCGGCCGAGCGACGAAGCTCTCGACGAACCCCTCGATCGATGGATCGACCTGCAGTCGGCACCCTCGTCGGTGTTTTCCGGCGGCCCCGTCGAGGCCAATGCGCTCATTGCCCTCGCGGCCACCAAAGATCCACGACGCGTCGACATCGATCGACATGAGGCGCTCACGCAGATCGTGGGCGACATCGCCTCAGCCGACCTCACTGCCGATCCGGCGATCGTTGCCGCGGCAGTCCGCGAGGTCAGAGTGTTCCGGGGTTACGCCGGTTGGGGCCCAGGTCAACTCGAAGGGGAGATCGATGCCGGCGCATGGCTCGTGCTCGATGCCGAAACTGGCGACGTGTTCAGCCGCGAGCCCGACGAGCTGTGGCGGGCCGTGCTCCGTCGCCAACCCGGTCGGCTCGCCTGGTTGGCCAATGCGCCTGACGACCTCAGTCTGAACTGACGCTCTCAGCGGGCGGTGAGTGCGTCGATCGCATCCTGGGCCCGAGCGACGGGCACCAAGATATGGTCATGGTGGTAGCCGGCCAAGACATTGCAGGCGATGTCGTGCTCCGCCAACGTGGTCGCGAAAGCCGCGGTGAGGCCGACCGCTTCCAGACTCGACTGCACGGACAGCGTCAGCCACGCCAGTTCGATGTCGACCGGCAATCCCGCCCGTACCGCTGCCTCGACCGGAACGACGAGCGTGGTGAGTTCGCCTTCGGTCACCATGCCGTGCGCCGCGGCGAGCAGACCCGGTGTCGGGATGGGCACCGCCACGTAGGTGAAGACCCCCGGCCGACGATCGACCCGCAGGGACGCCAACATCTTGTCGAGGTCGGTTTCTCCTGGAGCCACCATGGACGTTCAGCTTCGCAGTTCCGCACCCAGCTTTGACGTCGCGGCCTCGACACCGCCGCGCACGGCGGCGATGTCGGCGTCGGTGAGGCTGCGGTCGCTGGCCTGTAAACGCAAGCGGTACGCCAGCGAACGGCTCCCAGCCGCCACGCCGGCGCCGCGGTAGACGTCGAACAGGGTCAGGTCGACCAGCAGCGAGCCAGCGCCCTGGCGGATGGCCTTGTCGAGTTTCTCCGCCGGAGTGTCGTCGGGTACCACGAAGGCGAGATCGAGATCGCTCGATGGGTATCGACTGGTCGGCTTCCATTGCGCCGGCTTGGGCTCGCGCTCCAGCAGTTGGTCGAGATCGACGTCGAGAATCGCGACTCGTTCGTTGACCCCGAACGCGGCGAGCACCTCGGGTGCGATCTCGCCGACGGCGCCGAGCGGGTCTTTGCCGGCCTGCAGCGTGGCAGCACGCGTCGGATGCATCCCCGCGGGGATGCGACTTTGATCGATGCGCGCACCGACGCCGAGCGCAGCGGTGAGCTCGCGCCACACCGCCATCGCCGCTGGCGCCTCGTCGCCCGCAAGAACGACAGTCAACGCTTCGTATTCGGCGGGAAGCTCCCCATCGCCGGGCGGATAAACATGGCCGATCTCGTAGAGCCGGACCCCTGATCGACGGTGTGATTCGTTGAACGCGATCGCGTGCAACAGCCCCGGTCGAAGCGAGGTCCTCAGGACGCTTTCCTCGGCGACCAGCGGATTGGTGATCGTGATCGCGTCTGCCGGAAGACCGGCCTTGGCCAGGGCGCCGGGAGCGAGGAACGGATTCGGCATCGCTTCAGAGATCCCCAGGCCGAGAAGCAATTCGCGCACCATCCTGCGCCGTCGCTGGCGAACCGTGAGCCCGCCGTGCACCACTGACTTGGGCACGGTCTTGCCGATGCGGTCATAGCCATGGTGACGCGCCACTTCTTCGATGACATCGACTTCGTCGGTCGAGTCGAGTCGCCACGTGGGCAGGACAACCGAGCGCGTGTCACCGGTTCCCGACACGGTGTAGCCGATCGGGTCGAGCAGTGCCGCCAGATCATCGGCGACGAAGTCGGTACCGAGGAGGCGGTTCACCGCGCCGATGCGTACCTCGGTGGATCGGTCGACGGGCGGGAGAAATGCGCTGCTCACGTCCGCCGCTCCGGCGTGGACGACGAGGTCAGGGCAGGTTTCCGACAGCAGTTCGGCGAATCGGTGCACGGCCTGCGGCATCCCGTGCGGGTCGACGCCACGCTCGAAGCGCGCCGACGCCTCGGACCGCAGGTTGGTGCGAGTCACGGTCTGGCCGATGCCGACCATGCTGAACCAGGCCATCTCGAGCGCGACGACCGTCGTGTGCTCACTGATCTCGGACTCGAGCCCGCCCATCACGCCGCCGACGCCGATCGGCACGTCGTCGGCATCGCAGATGAACAGGTCGTCGCAGGAGAATGTCCGGACCTCTCCGTCGAGGGTGGTCAATTGCTCTCCGTCGACGGCCAGGCGAATGCGGAATCCGCCGCCGCCCAACGTGGCGAGGTCATAGGCATGGTTCGGCTGATTCAGCTCGAGCATGACGTAATTGCTCACGTCGACCACGTTGTTGATCGGCCGCATCCCCGCCGCGCTGAGCCGGTGTGCCATCCATTCCGGCGACGCCGAGACGCAGACACCGGACATGACGGTGGAGGTGAATCGCGCGCAACGGTCACCGGCAACGATGTCAACCGGTGTGGTGTGTGCGTCGCCGGTGACCACAAACGACGGCATCGGCGGGCGGAACTCGACGCCCAGCTTGGCGGCCAGGTCTCGGGCGATGCCGACGTAGCCCCAGCAGTCAGGACGGTTTCGGGTGACGTCCGCGTCGATCAGCACGTCGAGGCGCAGACCGAGCGCATCGCCGTACGGCACGCCGAGAGCGGTGTCGGCGGGGAGCAGGCGGATCCCGGAATGGTCGTCGCCAAGACCGAGTTCGGTCGCGCTGCACAGCATGCCTTCGGAGTCGATGCCCAAGATGCCGCGCCGCTCGATCGTCATCCCGTTCGGCATCGTCGTCCCCAGCGTGGCGAGCGGCACGATGTCGCCTGGCGAGATGTTGTCGGCACCGCACCACACGTGGAGCTCGTCATCGCCGGTCGTGACGTAGACCCGCTGCACCTTGGCCGCGTCGGGATGCGATTCGAGCCGGACGATGCGCGCGGTGACGACACCGGCAACGGTCCCACCGATCACCTCGACTGAGTCGACTTCGAGGCCGAGCGAGGTCAGCGCCTCAGCGACGCGGGCGACGGCGTCAGGGTCGGTCGGATCGGCGAAGTCGCCGTACTCGTTGAGCCACGACAGCAAGATCTTCATCTGAACTGCACTCCCTCAGAATTGCTCGACGAAGCGGATGTCGTCGGCGAACATCTCACGGATGTCGGCCACGCCGTGCCGCATGATGGCCATTCGGTCGATTCCGAAGCCGAACGCGAATCCACTCCACTCCTCGGGATCGAGGCCGCCGGCACGCAGCACGTTGGGGTGCACCATCCCCGACCCGCCGAGTTCGATCCAGCTCCCGTCCGGGCGTTGGATGTCGAACTCCGCCGACGGCTCGGTGAACGGGAAGTAGCTCGGCCGGAGCCGTGAATTGAATCCCGGGCCGAAGTACGCCTTCGTGAAGGCATCGATCGTGCCGGCGAGGTCGGCCATCGTGATGTTCCGGTCGATGACGAGTCCCTCGATCTGGTGGAACACCGGCATGTGGGTGGCGTCAGGTGTGTCGCGACGAAACACCCGGCCCGGCGCAACGATGTAGATGGGGGGCTCCTCGGCCAGCATCGTTCGAATCTGGACCGGCGACGTATGGGTCCGCAACACCGTGGTTCCCGGTTGTCCGCCGGGCGGGACATGGTCGACGAACAGGGTGTCCCACTCGCCCCGCGCCGGGTGTCCGAGCGGCATGTTGAGCGCCTCGAAGTTGTGCCAATCGGTCTCGATTTCTGGGCCCTCGGCCACACGGAACCCGAGACCGATGAAGACGTCTTCGAGCCGCTCCCAGGCCTGGGTGGCGAGATGGGCGTGGCCGCGCCTGGCCGCGCCCACGTACTCGGTCAGGTCGAGGCGTTCGGCTGCGACGCGCGCCGCGAGCGCTTCGGCCGACAGTTCCGCCCGACGCTGCTCGAGCGCAGCGTCGACGGCCGCCATCGCGTCGTTCACTGCCGCGCCAGCAGCTTTCTTGTCGTCGATCGACTCGAGCTGGCCGAGCTGCTTCTTCAGGCCGGCAAGTTCGCCCTTCTTGCCCGCGTAACGGGTGGTGAGGGCAGTGATGTGGTCGAGTGTGGCCGCCGCTGCGATGTCGGCGAGTGCGAGGTTCTTGACAGCGGTGATGTCGATGATCACGGCAATCCTTTCGATGGTTCAGCGCGAGTTGTCCAGGCAGGAGGTCGGTCCCCGGACGAGCGGTACGACGTGGGCAGGAGCGATTGAGCGCTGGGCACGTCCCCGGTCACCCGGGGAACAGAAATCGCTGCGACTGCAGTTTCACGCCCCGGAGGTTAGCTGTGCCGAGCCGTCGATCGTCGGATCAGTTCGACGCGCGTTGGCGGGCCGCTTCGAACACCAGCACGGTCGTCGCCATCGCGACGTTGAGCGATTCGCTGCGACCGCGGTGCGGAATCGTGACCCACTCGTCGATGGGGCCGTCGGCATCGTCCCACTCGTCGGGAAGGCCTGCGGCCTCGTTGCCCATCACGATGGCGACCCTCCCAGTGAAGTCGATGGCCGTGTGTGGCACGACGCTGCGTCCATCGGCGTCGTGGCTACTCGTTCCGATCAAACGCAGCCCCGCCGTCCGCAGTTCGTCGAGTTCGGCGACGACCACGGGAAGGTAGAACAAGGCGCCGGCCGATGCCCGGACGACCTTGGAGTTGTACGGGTCGACGCCACCCGGTGTGAGCACGACCAAGTCGGCGCCGGCCGCTTCCGCAGATCGCAGGATGGTGCCGAGGTTGCCCGGATCGCTCACGCGATCGAGCGCGACGACCAGATCGGCCGCGCACAGGCGCTCGTGCACGTCACCCGAATCAGGCATGCGCACGATGGCCAACGGCGGCTGCGGTGCGTTGGTGGAGGCCACGCGTTCGAACACGCCCGGGGCCAGTTCGAAAATCGATCCCGCCCCGTCGATCTCGGCGTTGCTTGCTTCCGGCACGAACTGGGCTTCGACGCGCAGACCGGCACGGACCGCTTCAGCGGTCAGCACCGGACCTTCGACGACGAAGAGTCCTGCTTCGTAACGCGAACTGCGGCGCCCCAGGAGGCGCCGCAGTTCTTGTACTCGTGAGTTCTTGAAGTCCAACGAAGGCATACGCCTCAGTTGTACTCGGTCAGAGTGCCGCTTTCGCGCTCTCGACGAGCTTGGCGAACGCAGCGGGCTCGGTGACGGCGAGATCGGCGAGGATCTTGCGATCGACTTCGATGCCAGCGGCACTCAGGCCGGCGATGAACCGGCTGTAGCTCATGTCGTGCTGACGCGTTCCCGCGTTGATCCGTTGGATCCACAGTCGACGCATCTCGCCCTTGCGGGCGCGACGGTCGCGGAAGGCATAGTTGCCCGACCGCATCACCTGTTCGTTCGCGGCCCGGAACGAACGGCTCTTGTTGCCGTAGTAGCCCCGGGCCTGCTTCAGGACCTTCTTGTGTCGCTTCTTCGACGCGACGCCACGTTTCACTCGTGCCATGTCTCTACCTTCTCAATCTCTGTCTCAGTCTTCGCTTCAGTCGTGTCAGCTCAGCGCTCGGCGAGCAACCGCTTGATCTTGCGCGCGTCACCCTTGTGGACGTCGGCGTCGAGATCGAGGCGATGCTTGCGCGACGAACTCTTCGACTCGAACTTGTGCTGGTTGTTCTGCTGCTCGTGCCGCAGCTTGCCGGTACCGGTTTTCTTGAACCGCTTCGCCGCGGTCTTCGATGTCTTCATCTTGGGCATCGAATGCTCCTCATTCCGTCGTGTGTTCCGTCGTGTCCGACTCGGCGGTGGCCGGATCGGATGCGTCGACCTCGGCATCGTCGTCGACGTCGGCAACAGCATCGGCCTCGACGATGTCATCGACCGGGGCAGCTGCCTCGGTGTCGGTGAGCGTGTCGATGGCGATGGGTGCGTCGGTGTCGGTCGGTGCGTCGGTGTCGGCGGCAGCTGCGTTCAGCGCTTCTTTCTCGGCCTCGGCCGCTGCCTTCTTGGTTGCCTCTTGGGCTTGTTTGTCCGGTGACAGCACCATGGTCATGCTGCGGCCCTCGAACCGGGCCTGGGTATCGACCTTGGCCGACGTTCCCACTGCCTCAAGCACGTCATCGAGAATCTTCGAACCGAGTTCCGGGTGGGCCATCTCACGGCCACGGAACTGCAGCGTGATCTTGACCTTGTGTCCCTCGTCGATGAAACGGATGACGTTCCGCGTCTTGGTGTCGAAGTCACCCTTGCCGATTTTCGGCCGGTACTTCACTTCTTTCACCGTGACGTTGGTTGATTTTTTTCGAGCCTCTTTGGCCTTCTGGCCTTCCTCGTACTTGAACTTGCCGTAGTCCATGATCCGACAAACAGGTGGATTCGCACCGGGTGCGACTTCCACGAGATCCAGATCAAAGCCTCTGGCCATCCGCAGGGCATCGGGAACTGCTTTAATCCCGAGTTGGTCACCCGTGGGTCCGATGAGTCGGACTTCGCGTGATCGGATGCGGTCGTTGATGCGGTGCTGTTCGCCGCGTTGTTCGTTTCGAGGTGCTATGAGACTGCTCTCCTGTGCAAATGGGCCTCCCCATGTGTCGAATGTGTTGGCGCTCAACGCGAAATGTCACGGAGCGGCCAACAACGACACCGCCCCCAGGGGAGCGGTGCACGTGGCTGGTCTCAGCCGAAACCTGGACGCACGGTCACGAAGTCGGTGACCGTGAGGTCGATGACAACGAAGTGGTGGCCAGGTGGGGGTTTCCCCCACTTCGCCTCAATTGTTGGTCGCTAGGGTACCGCAGGTGACAGATGAAACCCCCACCCCTGGTGAGAAGGACGAAATGCACGACCAACTGGACAGCGAACTGGACCGTGAACTGGACAGTGACACGCTCGATGCCGTGGATGCAGCTCAGCGGGCGATGGAGGAAACCCGGGCTCGGATCGCCGAGGTCCCCGCCGAGATCGTGATCACGAATCATGTGATGGGGCTCTACGAACTGGCCGCGATTCACCTCTCGGCCACTCCTCCCGACCTCGTGCAGGCGGCTCTGGCGATCGATTCGGTCGCGTGTCTCGTCGACGGCCTCGGCGACCGTCTCGGCGAAGAAGCTTCCACGATGCGCGATGCGCTGAACAACATTCGCCTGGCCTTCGTCCAGATCAAGGGCACCGCCGCGGGCTGATCACCCGTTGCGGGCGAACCGACCGATCGGAGCGTCGATGACGCGTCCATTGCGGACCACGACATCTTCTTCGGCAAGGATCTCCGCCTGCAGTCGGGGGTTGCTCGACCGCAGGTGGCCCGTCGAGTTGACGACGCGCCACCATGGGATCTCTGCGTCGGAGTGGCCCACGATGCGACCGACGAGGCGGGACATCTTCGGGTAACCGGCCACCTCGGCTACGTCGCCGTACGTGGTGACTTCGCCCTCGACGAGCGACATCAGGACCTCGATGATCCGTCGTTGCCGTTCCGCGCTCGGTTCGGGTGGGTTCATGCTCGGATCCTCATGCTCGGATCCTCATGTCCGACCGTCACCCTCGGATGTTGGCTGCCTCGTAGCGACCGAACTTGGCAAGCAGATCGAACGACACGGCTGCGCCCACCGCAATCGAGCGACTGCCGTCAGCGATCTCGATGCAGTGAAAGCCATGTTCGGCGCCATCAGTGGTGAGGATGGTTCCCCATCCGACCGCCGCGTCGAAGGCGACGACTGTTCCGGTCACTTGTCCTGTCGGGGTGCTGGTCACGGCACGATCTTGGAGATCGGCATCTCGACCAGGTCGGTGGCCCCGGCGTCGCAGAGTGCGGGGATCACCAAGTTGATCGTGCGCTTCTCGATCACCGATTCGACGGCGTATCCGCCGTCGGACAGCGGCGACACGGTGGGCGACTTCATCGACGGGAGCACGGCGAGGACCGCATCGCGGTGGCTTTCGTCGACATTGAGCTTGAGGAGCACGCGCCCGCGAGCATCGAGGACGCCGTTCAGCAGCGTCATGATCTGCTCCATCGCTTTGCGCTTGACCGGGTCGGCAAAGGCAGCCGGGTTCGCGACCACCTCGGTGTAGCTGGTCAGGATCGTGTCGATCACCTTGAGCCCCGCCGCCGCGCAGCGCTCGCCCGGTTTCGGTGATCTCGACCACGCAGTCGGCGATATCGGGAATCTTCGCCTCGGTCGCGCCGTATGACAGGCGGACATTCGCCTCGATCCCCTGCGACTCGAAGAAGCGCTTCGTGATCCCCAGATACTCGGTTTGCACACGGACGCCGTGCGGGAGGTCCCGCGCCGACTGGGCCGGCGAATCGCCAGCAACAGCCACCACCATCTGGATCGGCTTCGAGGTGTTCTTGGAATACTTCAACTCGCCGAGGCTGTGGACGACGCTGCCGGTCTCTTCGACCCAATCGCGGCCCGTGATTCCGATGTCGAACAACCCCTCTGCGACGTAGGTCGGAATCTCCTGGGGCCGCAGGATGCGGACCGAGTCGATGCGCGGGTCGTCGATCGACGCTTGATAGTCGACAGCCGACGAGCGGATGACCGGCAGGTCGGCAGCCTCGAAGAGTTCGAGTGTGGCTTTTTCGAGGGATCCCTTGGGCAAGACGACGCGAAGCACGCCCCGGAGGCTACCGGTGTGCCAGCGGGGCCGTCAGTGTGAGTTGTCGGCGTCGTGCAGCAACCGCAGCGCGTGCGGCAGCACGTCGAGGATTGCGTCGAGTTGTTCGACGCACCCCGTCGGGCTGCCCGGCGTGTTGACGATGATGGACCGCCCTCGGACGCCGGCCACACCTCGCGAGAGTCGGCCGAGCGGGTGACACAACCGCATGGCTTCGGCCAGCCCGGGTGCGTCACGCTCGATCACCGCACGAGTGCCCTCCGGCGTCTGGTCCCGTGGCGCGAACCCCGTTCCCCCGGTGGAGACGACGAGGCCGGCAAAGTCTGCGGTCAACTCGATCAGGGCTGCGGCGACGTTTTCGGTCCCGTCGGCGGTGACCTGGTGTTCGACGACGTCGAAACCCGCGGCGCGCAGATGGTCGACCAGCGCCTGGCCGCTGCGGTCCTCGCGGGTGCCGTGAATCACCCCATCGCTGCAGGTGAGCACCTTGGCCAGCAATTTGTCGCTCATGGTCGTCGACGGTATCGAATCAGGACCATGCCGTCGGTGTCGGCATCGTGGGGCAGCACCCGCCACCCGTGCGCGTAGGGGCGCCACGATCCGCTCGACGGCGGCGTCGGGTCGATGTCGAACCCGGGCGGGGTCGGATGGTCGATCGACTCCTCGGCAGTGAGGGTGCAGACGCTGTAGATCAGGCGGCCACCGGGCTGCACGAGCGACGCAGCGTTGATCAACAGTCGACGTTGGAGGTCGGCGAGGACCCCGATGTCGGCTGGCTCGATCCGCCATCGGGCATCGGCCCGACGCCGGAGCGCACCGAGACCCGAACACGGCGCATCGAGCAACACCGCATCGAAGGTTCCGGGTCGGAACGGCGGCGCGGTGCCGTCGGCGGTGACCACCGGGAGGACGAGACCAAGTCTGGTGACGTTCTCGCGCACGAGTTCGACGCGTCGATGGCGCATGTCGGCACCGACGACGAATGCTCCGTCGCGCGCCAGCGCTGTTGCCTTGCCCCCTGGTGCCGCGCAGACATCGAGCACGGTCTCGCCCGCCACCGCGTGGACGGCCGCGGCAACCCACTGCGACGACTCGTCCTGCACATAGCCATCGGCTCGCTGCGTCACTGACGGGGCCTCGTTCATCCGTTCCATTGCGGGTATCGCCTCGTCGGCGAGTTCGATGAGAAGCCGGTCGGCAAGCCAGTTCGGATAGCTGAGGCGCGATGCCTCGGACGGCCAGGTCATCGACTCGATCGGGGCGTCGGCGACTCGCCGCAATACGGCGTTGACGAACCCGCGTGTCTTGCCGGGCGCGAGGTCGACGGTTTCGCTCACCGCGGCGTGCGACGGAACACCGGCGTACGCGAGTTGATACGCGCCGAGTCGGAGAATCGATCGTGTCTCATCATCGGGTGGCTGGCTGACGAACCGGTCGACGATCGCGTCGCACGCCCGGCGCATCCTGGTCGAGCCGTAGACCAGTTCGGTCGCGAATCGCCGATCCTGATCGGAGAGACTCGACGCCGCGAGGGCCGGGCCGAGGACCAAATTGGCGTAGGCGCCTTCGTGTTCGATCCGATGGAGCACGTCGAGCGCCACGCGCCGCGCCGATTCGTGGTGGGCCGAGGGGCGCCCCCGCGGATCAGTGCGGCCGTCGTCGTTCCAGTCGTTGTTCTGCATCGCCGCGCGGCGCTGCTTGCGGTTCAACGGCTTGGTCTCGTCGACCACCGGCCCACTCGGCGCCTGCCAGTCGCTCATCGCCCACCGAAGACTTCGTCGCTCGTCGGCTGAGTGCCGTGGCGCCAAGCATCGAAGGTCATGGCACCCTTGCCCTCCGGCTGGACCGACGTCGGAACGAGCCGACCCTCGACGAGTTCCGCGGCGAGGACCTTCAAGCGCTTACCGCGGAACGTGGTCCACGCCCCGCCGACACGGATCAGTCGATGGATGTGCTCGACGGGCTGATCCCAGTCGATCTCGAACTCGTCCTTGCTGAGCTTGGCGGCGTAGGTCGCCTCGCCGGCCTGGGGTTCGGCCAGGTCGATCCATTGCTCCATCGGCGAGTCGAGCGTGTCGACCAGGAGCGTGCTGGCCACGTCGACAAGCTGTGCTCGGAGTTCGGCCGCCGTCGTGTCGGCGCCGATCGGCACGACGACGCGGGCGTGCACACCACCGGTATCGAGGCCCTCTTCGAGGCGCATGATGCACACGCCTGTTTCGTCGTCGCCGGCAAGAAGTGCTCGTTCCACCGGCGCGGCGCCGCGCCAGCGGGGCAACAGCGAGAAGTGGGCGTTGATCATGGGCAGCACATCGAGGAGGTGCTTCTTGATCAGCCGCCCATATGCCACGACGACGCCGAGATCGGCACCGCTCCTCTCGACTGCAGCCAGCACGTCGTCGGGATCGTGCGACACGGTGAGTCCGAGCGCGGTGGCCGCGGCCTTGACCGGGCTGGGCGACAGCGCGCCGCCTCTCCCCCGCTTCTTGTCGACCCGCGTCACGACCAGCACGATGTCGTGGCCCGCAGCGTGCAGTGCGCGAAGCGGCGGCACCGCCATCTCCGGCGTTCCCAGGTAGACGAGCTTCAGGACAAGCCCAACCGTTTGCGCAGCGGCTGACGCGGCTGGACACCTGCGGCTGCCTGCTCTTCGATCCGGCGGTACTCGCGCATGGCTTCCTTGCGCTGATCGCCTTCCAGCCGGTCGAACATCAACACACCGTTCAGGTGGTCGATTTCGTGCTGGAACATCCGCGCTTCGAGCTCATCGGCCTC
Source organism: Ilumatobacteraceae bacterium (assembly GCA_963820085.1). Classification (GTDB taxonomy): domain Bacteria; phylum Actinomycetota; class Acidimicrobiia; order Acidimicrobiales; family Ilumatobacteraceae; genus Ilumatobacter_A. The sequence goes on from CAWFYU010000006.1 coordinate 1,319,491, forward strand.
GATCTCGATGATCTCGCCGTCGAGACTGACCCCACGGACGAGCACCGTCTTCGGGCGAAGCATCTCGACGTAGAGACCCGGGATCGACAGACACCCCTCGTCGAACAACCACTCGCCGTCGGACTCGACGACTTCGGGGTTGATGATCGCCAGCGGTTCGTCGCCGAGATCCCAGACCACGACCTGTTTCTGCACCCCGATTTGCGGTGCCGCGAGCGCGAGACCGTTGCCCGAGTCGACGAGCGTGTCGAACATCTCGTCGACGAGGCGAATGACCTTGCCATCGATGTTGTCGACCGCCGCGGCCTTGGTCTTCAACACGGGGTCGCCGTATGTCCGGATCTTGTACGACATTCCTGCCAGGCTACGGCTGATGCTCTCGCATGGCGACTCCGACCGCGACACCGACCGCGACCGACGCGGACCGGCACACAGATCCCAACGGTCACTACTTCGACGACGATCCGAGCGTGCCGTCGGACCCGGCGATCATCGACGTGATGCTGCCCGACACCGCGTTCGTGATGGAAACCGATCGAGGTGTGTTCAGCCGCGGCCATCTCGACTCAGGAACGAGTCTGTTGCTTCGCTTCGAACTGCCCCTCGCCTCCACCGGCAACGTGCTCGACCTCGGCGCCGGAGCCGGTCCCATCGCGTTGGCGATGGCCCGGCGTTCGCCGGAGGCAGTCGTCTGGGCGGTCGACGTCAACAGCCGCGCCCGCGAACTCTGTGCCCGTAATGCCGAACGCAACGGCATCACGAATCTCCGCGTCGCTGCTCCGCACGACGTGCCGCGCGACGTCCGCTTCGACACGATCTGGTCGAACCCACCCATCCGCATCGGCAAGGCAGCCCTGCGCGAACTGCTCCAGCGATGGCTCACGCTGCTCACGCCGCAGGGGCACGCGGCGCTCGTCGTGCAGAAGCATCTCGGGGCGGATTCCTTGCAGACCTGGCTGAAGTTCGAGGGCTTCCCCGTCGAACGAGTTGCCTCGAAGGCTGGATTTCGATTGCTCGCCGTCGGCCCGACCGTCGGCCGACCGCAGCGCTGACTCGGTCTGGAACGTTCTCGGCCCCGCTCGGTATCGGATGGCGATACTGAGCGGGGCCGAGAACGCGGCGAAACCGGCCGCGTCAGAGCCGCGGTGGGTCGACCTCGACGCGGACGCGACTGCCCTTGGGTCGTTCGGCCCGATTGAGCGCGACGCCGAGCGTCGTCCAGTCGGGTGCCCGCAACACATAGCCGGTCGCCGGGTCGCCGCCGTACTGCACGTCGGACCCGAGCTGGGATACCAGTTCGGTTGCGCCATTGCCCGACACTCGAGCAAGTGCGCCGTACGGTGGGAATCCGAGCATCGAACGGCGCCGACGCTCACTTCGCACGACGATGTCAGGGTTGCCCGACGCAGCCGCCTGCAGTACGTCGTGGTCGGGGCTGAATGTCTGCACGATGACTTCGGGAGCCAGGCGGCCCGCCCGGATGATCAACGACATCGACTGCTCGGCCGCTCGAAAGCGAGGGGCGAGCATCTCGGAGTCGAAGTCGAGGAAGGCCACCACATCGGCGTTCAGAACCCGATAGAGCACCGCTTCGGTGCCGACGTAGACACCGGCCGAGCGCGGCGGGTCGGCATCGGCGGCACTCACTTCGACGACGGGTCGGGCAGCGGCGCCTTCGAGTTCTTCGCGTAGTCGGGTCACTCCGGGGCGGAGGTTCGCAAACTTCGACGCGCCGCACGCCTGACAGACCGCCGGCCGTTCGGTCGTGCACCGCGCACAGACCAGGCGGTAGTCGCTCGCCTGGCCCACCGCTGCGTCACAGGTCTCGCACCGGGTGAGCGACTGACACGACCGGCACGCCATCAGCCGGGCCCGGCCGGTGATGTTGCTGACGCACACCACGGTCAGCGCCGGGTTCCGGATGCGTTCGATCAACGCCGAGGTGACGAGCGACTTCTTCCACGGCTCTTCATCCGTGCGATCGACAACGACGATGTGCGGCCATCCTTCACGTTCCCGCACGAACGGCGGGTGCACGATGCCCCCTGACCCCGACGCCGTCTCGATCGCTGTCAACGTCGGCGCCGGCGAGATCAACACGGACGGAACACCCGCCCGACGACACCTTTCGACGATCACGTCGCGGGCATGCCACGTCGGGGATCGCTCCTCTTGGAGTGCCTCGTCGTGTTCGTCGATCACCATCGCCGCGGCCATCCCGGGGCACGGCGCCCACGCTGCGGAACGCGGTCCGATGACGACGTCGACCCCGCCCATCGCTGCCGCCCAATCGTCAGGCACCACCGCGACCGTGACACCTTCCCGACGCAGTCTTGCGGCGTACTGGCTTGCGTCATGCGTGGTCGGCACGACGACCAAGGTCGGCCCGTGCGCGATCGCCGCACGGACGGCGGGGAGGACATCGGCACGTGGAGGCAGCCGCAAGATCCCGCCACCTGCATCGAGGAGCTCGGACGTCGCCGGTGACGCAGGTCCGAGCCGGCGAGACGACAGCGAGCGGCGTTCGGCCGGCAGCGCGGTGATCGCCCTTTGTGGTGACGCCGCAACGATGAACGGCCTCGACCGCCTGGCTGCCCACCGCACGACCGCCCATTCGGCCAACTCGAACAGCGCCTGCTCGGGACCATGACCGGTGACTTTGGCGATCGGCTTCAGCGCGCTGACGTCGACGGCGGCATCGGCGGCATCGAGGATTTCGGAAATCCAGCCTCCGATGCGCCGACCGTGGAGTTCGACGCGCACGACCGTCCCGACCCGAATCGCGCCGAAGCGCGCCGGGAGGGGCAGGTCGTCAGCGATGAGATAGTCGAAGCTCTTGTCGAGCCCCGTGACGTTCGGCAGGACCCGAGCGACCCTGCCCATCAACGATGCTCAGGCGCCGACAGCGGCCTTGAACTCGTCGAGCCGGCCGAGCTGCTCCCACGGGAACTGGTCGCGACCGAAATGACCATACGCAGCAGAAGCCTTGTAGATCGGCCGCTTGAGGTCGAGGTCACGAACGATCGCACCGGGACGCAGATCGAACACCGACCGCACAGCCGCCTCGATCTTCGCGGGATCTTCCTGGGCCGTGCCGAAGGTCTCGACGAGGATGCTCATGGGCTGCGCCATCCCGATCGCGTAGGCGAGCTGCACTTCACAGCGGTCGGCCGCACCCGAGGCAACGACGTGCTTGGCGACCCACCGACCCGCATAGGCCGCTGACCGGTCGACCTTGGACGGGTCTTTGCCCGAGAAGGCCCCACCACCGTGGCGGCCCATGCCCCCGTAGGTGTCGACGATGATCTTGCGACCGGTGAGGCCGCAGTCACCGTGCGGGCCACCAATGACGAACTTTCCCGTCGGGTTGATGTAGATCTCGTAGTTGTCGTCGGCAAACTGCTCGGGCACGACAGGACGGATGACCTGGTCGATCAGGTCGGGCCGGATGACAGTGTCGCGGTCGATGCCGTCTTGATGCTGCGTCGAGATGAGCACCGCCTTGAGGGCCACCGGCACGCCGTCGACGTATTCGAACGTGACCTGAGTCTTGCCGTCGGGGCGCAGGTACGGAATCTGGCCGCTCTTGCGCACCTCGGCGAGACGCTCGGCCAGACGGTGCGCCGTATGAATCGGCAACGGCATCAGCGCATCGGTTTCGTTGCAGGCGTAGCCGAACATCATGCCCTGGTCGCCTGCGCCCTGGAGGCTGAGCTGGTCTTCGCCTGCCGCCCCGCTGCGCATCTCCTCGCTGGCGTCGACGCCCTGCGCGATGTCAGGGCTCTGCTCGTCGAGGGTGACCATGACGCCGCACGTGTTTCCGTCGAAGCCGGTGGCCGCATCGTCGTAGCCGATGCTGTTGATCGTCTCACGAGCGATCCGCGGGATTTCGACGTAGGCCGATGTGCTCACCTCGCCGGCCACGACGCACAGGCCAGTGGTCACGAGCGTTTCGCACGCCACGCGTGCATTGGGATCCTCGGCGAGGATGGCGTCGAGCACCGCGTCGGAGATCTGGTCGGCCATCTTGTCGGGATGACCTTCGGTAACGCTTTCAGAGGTGAAGGTGTAGTTCGCCATGGTGTGTTCGTCGTGTCCTGTCAGTTGTCTGGATCGTGTGATGAGTCAACGTGCAGCGCGTACGGCGACGACTGCATCGATGACGGCCCGAGCGACATCTCGCTTGGTAGCGAGGTCGATCTCGACAGGCTTCGCGCCGGGCCGCAGCAGCGTAACCGCATTTGTATCGTGAGCGAAGCCAACCCCGGGCGCACTGACATCGTTGGCGACGATCAGATCGAGGCGCTTGCGGTCGAGCTTGCCCTGGGCGTTGGCCACGAGATCGTCGGTCTCGGCGGCGAATCCGACCAGGACCTGGTCAGACCGCTTGGTGGCGCCGAGACCGGCGAGGATGTCAGGCGTGGATTCGAGCACGATGTCAGGCACGCCGTCGTGCTTCTTGATCTTGCCCGACGCTGCCGCAACCGGACGGAAATCGGCAACAGCGGCCGACATCACGATCACGTCGTGATCGGTTGCTGCCTGTTGCATCGCGTCCTGCATCTGGGCGGCAGTTTCGACCGCAACGACGCGGACACCAGGGGGCACGGGCAATTCGACCGTGGACACCAACGTGACCTCGGCGCCCCGGGCCGCGGCTTCGGCGGCGACGGCGTAACCCTGTTTGCCGGAACTGCGATTCGCGATGACCCGGACTGCATCGATCGGCTCCCGGGTCCCGCCGGCGGACACGACGACCCGTACTCCGGCGAGGTCGGCCGGCCCGAGGATTCGTTCTGCAGCCGCAACGATCGTTGCCGGGTCGGCCAACCGACCTGCGCCGACGTCGCCGCCTGCCAGACGGCCCGATTCTGGTTCGACGATGTGGACGCCGCGCGCCCGCAGGGTGAGCACGTTGTCGACCACGCTCGGGTGATCCCACATTTCGGTGTGCATCGCCGGGCAGACGATCACCGGTGCGCGCGTCGCCAGCAGCGTGTTCTGGAGCAGGTCGTGGCTGTATCCCATTCGGTAGGCCGCGATCGCCTTCGCCGTCGCCGGGGCCACGATGATCAAGTCGGCGCCCTGTCCGACCTTGGTGTGCGGGATGGGCGTGGAGGCGTTGTTCCAGAGTTCGGTCTGGACAGGTTCGGACGCCAACGCGCTGAGCGTGGTCGAACCAATGAAGTGGTGGGCGGCGGCGGTCATGATCGGCACCACGTGCGCACCTGCATCGACCAGGCGGCGGCACACCTCGATGGCCTTGTACGCCGCAATTCCGCCGGTGACGCCGAGGACGATCCGCTTGCCGGCGAGCACAGAGACCGTCATGGACGTCGTCGTCTCGCGAACGCTGGAAATGCCGGCTCAGCCGTCGGTGTCGGCGTCGGCCTGCGCCTCGACCGAGGAATCCGCATCGACACCAGCATCGACGTCGGCCTCGTCGTCGAGGACGATGTCTTCGACCGGAGCAGGCGGTTCGGTCCAGACGATCTTGTCGGCCGCGATTTCTTCGAACGCCATCGACAGCGGCTTGTGGGCCGTCGAGGAGACCTGCGGCGGAATCATGTGGCCGAGGCCTTCGCCGAGCTGATTGAAATACGAGTTGATGTTGCGCGCCCGACGGGCGGACAGCGTGACCAGGGAGAATTTCGAATCGACCTTCGAGAGCAGTGTCTCGATCGGAGGATCAATCATCGTGTCGTGATCAAGCGCCATAAGGCCCTCCATGCTATCGGGTCCGATCAGCGAGCGGCATCAATGATGCTGAGCATCTCGGTGATCGTGGCTTCGAGGTCGTCGTTGACGACGACGTGGTCGGCCAGTTCCCGACCGATCGGTTCTTCCTCTTCGGCCTTCTTGAGCCGGGCGAGCACCTTGTGGTCGACATCGCCGCGGCCTCTGAGTCGACGTTCCTGCTCTTGCCTGCTCGGCGGGAGGACGAAGATCAGCATCACATCGGGCCGCAGGCGCTTCACCTGCTGCGCGCCGTCGACCTCGATCTCGAGGACGATGTCCCGCCCGTCGGCCTGTCCGGCATCCTCGTCCGGAAGGGGTGTCCCGTAGTAGTTGCCGAGGAAGTTGGTCCACTCGAGAAATCCGCCGGCTTCGATCTGCTTTTCGAACTCTTCGGCTGTGACGTAGACGTAGGCATCATCGGCCTCGCCCGGTCGCTGCGCTCGAGTGGTCCACGAGCGGCTCAGCCACAGGCGCGGATCGCGCTTGACCGCCGCATCGACGATTGTGCCCTTGCCGACCCCACCCGGGCCGGACACAACGATGATCAAGGGAGGTCAGCCGAGCTCGTCGAGCAACGCCTTGCGCTGTTGGGCGCCCAAGCCCTGGACGCGCCGGTTGTCTGCGATCCCGATGTCGTCCATGAGACGGCGGGCCTTGACCTTGCCGACACCGGGAAGCGATTCGAGCATCGAGACCACCTTCAACTTGCCGACGTTGTTGTCGTCGGAGTCGAGGGCTTCGCGCAACGACATCGAACCCATCTTCAGCCGAGCTTTGATCTCGGCACGAGCGGCGCGAGCCTCGGCCGCTTTGACGAGAGCTGCGGCCCGCTGCTCCGGGGTCAATTGTGGAGGTGTAGCCATGAAACTCACACTAACGCGCTCGAGATCGGCGATGCGGACGATCCCCCTTTTCGTCGCCCACTCGACCAGCTCGCCCTGGACGTTCATCGCCGCGCGCGGATTGGCGAACGATGCTGTTCCGACCTGCACCGCCGAGGCACCGGCGAGGAACATCTCGACAGCGTCCCAACCCGATGCGACGCCGCCGACACCGATGATGGGCAGATTCGGCAATGCCGCGTGCACGTCGTGGACGGCGCGCACTGCGACAGGATGAATCGCCCGCCCCGAGTAACCGCCACCGCCGGCGCCGAGCGTGGGGTCGAGCGTGATCGGGTCATAGGCCAGGCCGAGCAGAGTGTTCACGCACGTGACTGCTTCGGCCCCGGCCTCATGCACTGCTGCGGCGACGTCGATGATTCTGTCGGTGTTGGCGCTGAGCTTGGCCCAGCGCGGCCGATTGCACCCGGCCGTCGCAGCCATCACCGCCGCGGACAGCTCGATGTCATGAGCAAAGATGGCGCCGCGACCCTCGAGGTTCGGGCACGACAGGTTGACTTCGACGGCGACCACCTGGGGCGGCGCATCGGCAAGCAGGTCGGCGGCCTGCTGATAGTCCTCCAGGGAACGACCCCAGATGCTGCAGACGATGGTCGCCCCGGTGTCGACCAATGGCGGCAGGACATTCGCAAGCCAATACGCGATGCCCGGACCCTGGAGCCCGACGGCATTCATCATCCCCTGCGGAGTCGGATGGACGCGCGGCGCCGGGTTGCCCTGCCAGGCGTACGGAGCCAGCGACTTCGTGACGATGGCACCGATCGAGGACAGATCGACATACGGCGCCATCTCGACCCCGTACCCAGCGGTCCCCGACGCCATCATCACCGGTGCGTCGAGCGTGACCGAACCAATGGTGACGCGGCTGTCCATCACGATGCCGCCATCACCCTGGGGCCATCACGATTGAGCCATCACGGTGCCGTGCCTGATCCGTGATACTCCTGCAGCGAGCGGACGTCACGCAGCACGCCCTTGCGCTCCGCAAGGCCCTCAGCGGCGGCCAATGCAGCGTTGACCGTGGTCACGCAACTCACGCCGTGGAGGCTCGCCGCCTTGCGGATGTGGGCGCCGTCGGTGCGCCCGATCATGCCGCGCGGCGTGTTCACCACGAAGCTGATCTCGCCGGCCGCGATCAGATCGACTGCGGTCACTCCGTCACCGTCTTGCACCTTGCTGAGCACACGATCGACGCGTACATCGAATCGTTCCAGGTAGTCGGCGGTACCGACGGTGGCGGCGAGTCCGAGTCCGAGCGCCTGCATGCGCTGTGCGACGACGAGTCCCGCAGGTTTGTCCGGGTCGGCGAGCGAGAGGAACACGGTGCCGTCCTCGGGAAGGATCGTTCCGGCGGCCAACTCGGCCTTGTAGAACGCCTTGCCGAAGGTGTCGGCGATGCCCATCACCTCGCCGGTCGAACGCATCTCCGGACCGAGCGCCGGGTCGACCTCGGGGAAACGACCGAACGGCAGCACGGCTTCCTTCACGGCAACGTAGGGCGGCGGTCCGGGACGGGCCCCGCCGGGGCCATGATGCCCGCCGCCGACCGGTGGGCGGAGCAACCCTTCGGCGCGCAGTTCGGCCAGCGTGGCCCCGAGCATGACCCGAGTGGCCACCTTGGCCAGTGGGACGCCCGTCGCCTTGGCCACGAACGGGACGGTCCGGCTGGCGCGCGGGTTGGCCTCGATCACGTAGACGGTCGTGCCGGCCACGGCGAACTGGACGTTGATCAGCCCGCGCACGTCAAGCCGCTTGGCGATCGCCGCGGCATACGCCTCGATGACGGCAACGACCCACGATGGCAAGGTCTGCGGCGGGATGGCACAGGCGGAATCGCCGGAGTGCACGCCAGCTTCTTCGACATGTTCCATCACGCCACCGATCAACACCTCGCCGGTGTGGTCGCGGATGGCGTCGACGTCGACCTCGGTGGCATCGGCGAGGAACCGGTCGATCAGGACGGGGCGCTCGGCCGACAGCCCACCCTCTTTGCCCAGGCTGCCGAAGCCAGCGAGTTCAGCCATCGCCTCGGCGAGGTGCTCGCGGTCGTGGACGATTTGCATCGCCCGACCACCGAGTACATAGCTCGGCCGGACGAGCACCGGAAAGCCGATGCCATCGGTGATCGCCAGCGCGTCGTCGAGGGTCGCCGCGGTGCCTCCAGGCGGCTGGGGAATCTTCAACTCGTCGCAGATCTTGTTCCATCGTTCGCGATCCTCGGCAGCATCGATCGAATCGGACGACGTCCCGGCAATGAGTTCGGCGGGGATCTCACCGGCGAGCTTGAGCGGGGTCTGGCCGCCGAGCGACACGATGACCTTGTGCGGACGCTCGACCGCGATCACGTTGAGGACGTCTTCCTTCGTGAGCGGTTCGAAGTACAGCCGATCCGACGTGTCGTAGTCGGTCGACACGGTTTCGGGATTGCAGTTGATCATGATGGTCTCGAACCCCGCCTCGCGTAACGCAAAGGACGCGTGCACACAGCAGTAGTCGAACTCGATGCCCTGCCCGATCCGATTCGGGCCCGAGCCGAGAATGACGACCTTCTGGGCGGCGGAGTCGCGGACCTCGCACTCGTCTTCGTAGGTCGAGTAGTGGTACGGCGTCTCGGCGGCGAACTCCGCAGCACACGTGTCGACGGTCTTGTAGGTCGGGAGTACGCCCGCAGCCTCGCGCGCCGCGCGCACGGCATCCTCGGCGACACCCCAGAGGTAGGCGAGTTGCGCGTCGGCGAACCCGAGCCGTTTGGCTCGTCGCCAGGCTCGCGACGTCATCGCGGTGAATCCGGTGGCGGCGAGCGCACTGCGCTCTTCGACGATGATCGACATCTGATCGAGGAACCACGGGTCGATCAGAGTGTGCTCGAAGACCGTCTCGATCGAGATGCCGCGCCGCAACGCTTCGCCGACCTGCAAGATCCGGTCAGGGGTGGGGACGGCACACGCCGCGAGCACCTCGTCGTCGGACCACGACGCGATGTGGACCTCGGCCGGGTCACAGTTGAGTCCGTAGCGCCCCAGCTCGAGTGATCGGATTGCCTTCTGCAGACTTTCGGGGAACGTGCGGCCGATTGCCATGACCTCGCCGACCGCCTGCATCTGCGTGCCGAGCACACCCGACGCACCGGGCAGCTTCTCGAAGGCCCACCGCGGAATCTTGGTGACGACGTAGTCGATCACCGGCTCGAAGCAGGCCGGGGTCGACGATGTTTCGGTTTTGGTGATGTCGTTCGGGATCTCGTCGAGGGTGTACCCGATGGCGAGCTTCGCCGCGATCTTGGCGATCGGGAAGCCGGTTGCCTTCGACGCCAGGGCCGACGACCGCGAGACGCGCGGGTTCATCTCGATGACGACCTGACGACCGTCGACCGGGTTGACGGCGAACTGCACGTTCGACCCGCCCGTTTCGACGCCGACCCGCCGAATGCAAGCGATCGCAGCGTCGCGCATCTGCTGATACTCGACATCGGTCAGGGTTTGGATCGGCGCCACCGTGATCGAGTCGCCCGTGTGTACGCCCATCGGATCGACATTCTCGATCCCGCAGATGATGACGCAGTTGTCGGCGCAGTCGCGCATGACTTCGAGTTCGTATTCCTTCCAACCGACGATCGACTCCTCGACGAGGATCTCGCCGATCGGGCTGGCTTCGATGCCGGCCGCCGCCATGCGTTCGAATTCCTCGACGGTGGTGGCGATGCCGGTACCGCGACCACCGAGGATGTAGGCGGGGCGGATCATGATCGGCAGACCGATCTGGCCCATCGCCACGCGCGCCGCGTCCATCGAGTGAGCGACCCGCGACCGGCACGATTCGAGCCCGATCTCGGTCATCGCGACCTTGAACTTCTCGCGGTCCTCCGCGGTGGCGATGGCCTCGGCATTTGCTCCGATCATCTCGGGCTTGCCGGGAACCCCGATGAGGCCCCGCTCGAAGAGTTCCATGGCGATGTTCAGCCCGGTCTGCCCGCCGAGCGTCGGCAGCACGGCATCGGGCTGCTCTTTGTCGATGATCGCCGACAGCACCTCCCAGGTGAGCGGCTCGATGTAGGTCGCATCGGCGAAGTCGGGATCGGTCATGATCGTGGCGGGATTCGAGTTCGCCAGAATGACGCGATAGCCCTCCTCTTTCAGCACGCGGCAGGCCTGCGTGCCCGAATAGTCGAACTCGCAGGCTTGTCCGATCACGATCGGGCCCGACCCGATGATGAGGATCGACTCGATGTCGTTGCGCCGCGGCATCAGCCGTCCGCCTTGCGGATCATGTCGGCGAACTGGCCGAAGAGGTAGTTGGCGTCGTGGGGCCCCGGGTTCGCCTCGGGATGGTGCTGCACGCTGAAGGCCTGTTCATCGAGGACCTGCAAGCCCTCGCACACGCCATCGTTCAAATTGACGTGAGTCATTTCGGCCTTTCCGCTGAGGGAGTCGGGGTCGACCGCGAAATTGTGGTTCTGACTGGTGATCTCGATCCGTCCCGTCAGGAGGTTCTGGACCGGGTGGTTACCGCCATGGTGACCGAAGGGAAGTTTGACGGTGCTCGCTCCGATGGCGGCGCCGAGCAGTTGGTGCCCGAGACAGATGCCGAAGATCGGGACCTGGCCGATCAGTGCCCGGATCGTGTCGACCGCGACCGGCGCCATGGCCGGGTCGCCTGGCCCATTGCTCAAGAAGACGCCGTGGGGGCTGCGAGCGAGAATGTCGGCAGCCGATGTAGTGGCCGGTACGACGTCGACACGGCCCAGCCGGGCGAGGCTGCGGCCGATGTTCGCCTTCATCCCGAAGTCCATCGCGACGAGTTGCGTCCGGTTCTCCGGGTCGATCGCCGCGAGCGTGTACGCAGTCGGTGTGGTGACGGTTCGCACGAGATCGATGCCGTCGGTGCCCGGCTCGGCCTGTGCTGCGGTGAGCAGTTCGGCTTCGCTCGCGGCGCCGAACGCTCCGGACAACGCCCCGACGTTGCGCAAGATGCGGGTGAGACGCCGCGTGTCGATCCCGGCGATTCCCGGGACGCCGTGTTGGTGCAGCATCGTGCCGAGATCGGACTGGGCGCGATGGTTGCTCGGGCGGCGGGCGAGGTCACGCACGATGATGCCCCGACAAAAGGTTCCGATCGACTCGAAGTCGGTGGCGTTGATGCCGTAGTTCCCGATGTGCGGTGAGGTGAAGGTGATGATCTGGCCGGCGTAGCTCGGGTCGGTGATCACCTCCTGGTAGCCGCTGAGGACGGTGTTGAAGACCACCTCCCCGGTGGCGACCGGCGCCCCGGGAGCAGTTGCCGCCCCGATCAGTTCACCCTCGAACACGCTGCCATCAGCGAGGACCAGTGCGCCGTCGAGCAGTGACGTGCTCATGTCCGACTCCCGTGGAACGCTCGATCGAGGTGCATGTTCATGCATCCTACTGGATATTCATGCAGTATCACTTCTGAGCCTGCCCGTTACGGACCACGAACTCGCCATGCAACAGCGTGTGCTTGACGCGCCCCTGGAGCTCGACGCCGACGAAGGGCGTGTTCCGGCTCTTGCTGGCCAGCTGGGCCGGCACGACCTCCCACCGTTCGTCCGGATCGAACACGACGAGGTTGGCGGGCTCCCCCGCCGCGATCGGGCGCCCGTGTCGATCGCCGATGCCGGCGATGGCAGCCGGTTTCCACGACATCGCCGCCACCAGATCGGTGAGGGGCATGTCGAGATGGGCACGAGCGACGCCGAGCGCGGTCTCGAGCCCGAGCATCCCAGGCGGGGCCTGATCAAGCGGCAACTCCTTGCTTTCAGCCACATGCGGCGCATGATCGGTCGCAATGGCGTCGATCGTGCCGTCGCGGAGACCCTCGCGAACTGCGACGATGTCGTCCATCGTCCGCAGCGGCGGGTTCACCTTGTACAGCGCGCTGTAGGAGGTGAGTCGTTCGTCGGTGAGGCTGATGTGATGCGGTGTCGCTTCGGCGGTGATCGGCAACCCGTCGGCCTTCGCCGCCCTGACGAGCGCCACCGACCCCGCGGTGGAGAGGTGCAGGAAATGCGCCGGTGCGCCGGTGAGACGGACCAGTTCGATGTCACGGTGCACCATCAATTCCTCGGCGAGGGACGGCCAGCCCGGCAAGCCGAGATGACTACAACACGACCCCTCGTGCATCACCGCGCCGGCGGTGAGGGACTCGACCTCGCAGTGCTGGGCCATGGTCACCCCGAGGTCGCTCGCGTACTCATAGGCCCGGCGCATCAACTGCGGGTCTTGCACGCCGTTGCCGTCGTCGGTGAAGAGCCGCACGCCGACGGCGGCCAATTCCGCAAACGGCGCCAGTTGTTGGCCCTTGCGGCCGACGGTGATCGAGCCGGCGGGAAACACGTCGCACAACCCCGCCCGCTCGGCCTGCTGGCGGACGAACTGGACGACACCGACCGAGTCCTGGGTGGGGTCGGTGTTCGGCATGGCCACGATGGCCGTGAACCCACCGAGTGCCGCACCCCGACTGCCCGTCTCGATGGTTTCAGCTTCCTCTCGGCCTGGCTCGCGGAGATGAACGTGGAGGTCGACGAACCCTGGGCTCACCACCAACCCGGCGGCGTCGACGACGTCGTTGGCGTCGGCGGTTGCGATCTGAGCGGCAACCTCGACGATGGTCCCGTCCACGATCCGCACGTCGGCGACGCGTTCACCGGTCTGATCGATCAGTCGACCGTTGCTGATGACGATGTTCATGCTTCTGTACTTCCTGCGAGTGAATGCTCCGAACCGCTGCCGAGCAGATCGAAGAGGACGGCCATCCGCACATTGATGCCGTTGGTGACCTGTTGGTTGATGACGTTGCCCGGCAGTTCGCTCGGGTCGACGGCGATCTCGACGCCACGGTTCATCGGCCCGGGGTGCATGACGAGCACATGCTGGCCGAGGCGGGCCGCACGCTGCGGGGTGAGCCCGAATCGCGTGGTGTATTCACGCAGATTCGGGACCAACGCCTCGTTCATCCGCTCGTTCTGCATCCGCAGCAGGTACAAGATGTCGATGTCGTCGATCACGTCGTCGAGGTTCGACGCGACATGTTCGTCGTGGGATGGTGGGAGCAGCGTCCGCGGCGAGACCCAGGTGACGTCGGCGCCGAGCAACTTGAACGCGGCCGTCGTACTCCGGGCGACGCGGCTGTGCTTGATGTCGCCGACCATCGCCACGCGGAGGCCGTCGAAACCGCCGGGACGATTGAGCGTGGTCCGCACGGTGTACATGTCGAGCAGCGCCTGAGTGGGGTGCGCATGCCACCCGTCGCCGGCGTTGATCACGCTGGCGTTGGTCCACTCCCCCAGTTGCCAGGGTGCGCCGCTCGAGCGATGCCGGATGACGAAGGCATCGACACCCATCGCGGCGATGGTCTCGATCGTGTCGCGCAGGCTCTCGCCCTTGTTCAGGCTCGATTGGCTGACCGCGAAGTTCATCGTGTCGGCCGACAGCCGCTTGGCCGCGGTTTCGAAACTGAGCCGTGTTCGGGTCGAGTCTTCGAAGAACACGTTGCACACGGTCTTACCGCGCAGCGCTGGCACCTTCGGGTTGGGGCGACGGTTGACCTCGGCCATGTGATCGGACAGGTCGAGGAGGCGGCGCAGCCCCGCTTCGCCGAGTTCGCTGATCGACAACAGCGATCGTCTCATGAGATCACGACCCCGTCGATCGTCGCGCTCACGCGCTCGTCGGCGCTCGTCGGCAGGTTCTTGCCGACGAAATCGGGCCGAATCGGCAGTTCGCGGTGCCCGCGGTCGACGATGACGGCCAACTGCACGGCCCGTGGGCGTCCGTAGTCGCCGATGGCATCGAGGGCGGCCCGCACAGTCCGGCCCGTGTAGAGCACGTCGTCGACGAGCACCACGGTGATGTCGTCGACAGTGAAGCTGAGGTCGCTGACCGATCCGGGCGACACCGGCCGCAGCCCGATGTCGTCGCGGTAGAGCGAGGCATCGACCGATCCGACGACGATCGGGTCGCTCGCCTCGATGCGGGAGATCTCGGCAGCCAGCGCCTCGGCGACCCAGACGCCGCCGGTCTGGATGCCGACGAGGGCGACCCCGGCGGTTCCTCGGTTGCGTTCGATGATCTCGTGGGCCATCCGGGTGATTGCCCGGTGCACGTCGTCAGGTCCGAGAACCTGCTTACCCACCGTTGGTGGTTGCGTCATGTTGTCCTTTCCGTTTGAGCCTCACGGGACTCACTTCACGGGTCGGAAGAGCAAGGTAGCAGCCCCACAGCGCCGGTCAAAACACAGCGATGAGATTCGGTCGATCACACAGGTACCGACGGATCGGCGGTCCTTGCCTCAGTTGCCGGGAAGCGGAACGCTGCGATCGCGGCGATACAGCACCCAGTACGGATTTGCAGCGACCTCGACGAAGGCCGGGGCGATGATGGCGAAGTCGTCGGCGACGTTCTCGGCCTCACTCGTCGGCAGCATCACGTACTCGACGCCGTCGGCTCGATCGGCGAGCCGGATGCCTTCGAGGTCCCGATCCGGACCGTAGAGCGTCAGTCGGAACGGATTGGGGAACTGATACACCTCGGTGCGATACGCGATGTGCGGCGTCACCCGATGGTGCGCCGACACGCTCGCCCCGTCGGGGATCTCGGCGATCAACTCGCGCATGGATTCGGCGTAGCTGTTGGTCGGGTCGCCGTAGTACAGGTCGGTCCTCCCCCACGGCATCGGCGACCACATCGTGGCCGTCACCAACGACGACACCGCCATGGCCCCGACTGCGACGCTGCGCATCGGCACCGACAGGTCGACCGACGACACTTCGACGCGCCCGCGGATCGCTCCGAGCGCGTGGACCGTGCCGATCGCCAGCGCCGGGACAGCGACGAGCGCATAGTGGTATTGCACCTGGAACTGATACCAGAAAGTGCTCAACACATTGGTGAACAACACCAGTGCGCTGATCGCAGCCACACTGGGCAATCGCAAGAAGAGCCAGGCGAACGGCGAGGTCATCTGCCACAGGTACCACGGCCGGTTCTCCGCCCGAAGGTGGTCGGCGAGCTGCGTCGGATTCGTGACGGTCGTGTCGATCAAGCGCCGCACGGCAGTGCCGGTGCCGTCACCCGGCCGACTGAACGGGATCCGCCACGCATTGAGGGTCGGCTGGCCGATCAGGCCGCGCATGACCACGTACATCGCGGTGAACATGAACCACAGCGACCCGAAGACCGTGATCAGACCGATCCGCCGATCGCGCCGGATGGCGACGAAGACCCCCAAGGGCACCACCACGAGCGACACGTCTTCCTTGACGAGCAGCGACAGCACGACGAACACGGCGTAGAGCTTCCACTTCCGCTCGAGGGCGCCATACAACGCCATCCCGACAAAGACACCGAGGAACGAGTCGGGATGAAAGTTCTCGAGGTTCGCCCAGCCGACCCCGGGATGCAGGAGGTACGTCGCTGCGGCGACGAGCGCAAACCACTCCGAACCCAGGCGGCTGCGTCCGTAGAGGAACACCGGGAGGGCACCGGCGCCGATCACTGCCGATTGCCAGAAGAACATGATCCACGCACCTGGCGCCACCCAGTAGAACGGGACGAGCAGGAGCAACACGAACGACGTGTGATCACCGAAGAGGTTGCGTCCCATGAGCGTGACGAACGGCGCATCACCGCGCGACAGCAGCCACATGCCCTGGTCGTAGAGCGCGGAGTCGTACGACGAGGTACCGAGCCCATGGTGGATGTCGAGACTGCGTTGCGTGAAATAGGCAGTCCACAGCAGCACCAGGCCAACGACGAGCACCTGGGGAATCGTGCGCTGCCGGAGCCAGACGTTCAGCCGATCGAGACGACGATCGGGGTCTGCAGGCTGACCGTCTGGAGCGTCATCGACCCGATCGAGCGTCGCCTGGTCGGTCATTGCGTCAGTCTCGCAAGTTTTGCGGTCGGCGTCAGCGCAACGGCGCGTCCGGCCGGAGTTCTCCGGCGAGTGCCGCCAGGACGCCGTTGACGAACTTCCCGCTGTCGTCGGTCGAGAATCGCTTGGCCAACTTGACTGCTTCGTCGAGGATCACGGCGACCGGCACGTCAGGTCGCGCGCGTAGTTCGTATGTTGCGATGCGGAGCACGTTGAGATCGAGGACCGGCATCCGTTCGAGCGCCCACCCCTTGGCCTTGGCCGCAATCGCCTGGTCGAGTTCGGGGCCATGTGCCTCGACACCGGCGACGAGTTCGACGGTGAGTTCGTCGGGCGGGAGCACCTGGAGACTCAGCGCATCGCTCGGGCTGATCGCCTTCGAATGCGCTTCGTACAAGAGGTACAGGGCCCGTTCGCGCGGCATCGGACCGTTCGTCCGGGCGCGCCATATTGGCATTCGAGGAAGCCACAGGGATCTCAGGGCGCTCAGGCGCGAGCCATGTAGTCGCCGGTGCGCGTGTCGACCTTGACTCTGTCGCCGATGTTGACGAACAAGGGCACCTTGATCTCCTTGCCCGTTTCGAGGGTGGCGGGCTTGGTCCCGCCGCTCGAACGGTCGCCCTGCAGACCTGGCTCGGTGACGGTGATCGTGAGCTCGACCGATGCCGGAATCTCGACGTCGATGATCTCGCCCTGGTACATCGCGACCTGGGCGATCATCTGCTCGATCAAGTAGTCGGCGGCGTCGCCGAGGGCCCGGCGGGCGATGTGCATCTGGTCGTAGGTACTCGTGTTCATGAAGACGTACTCGTCGCCGTCGCTGTACAGGTACTGCATGTCCTGACGGTCGACGATGGCCTGCTCGACCTTGATGCCGGCATTGAAGGTCTTGTCGATCACGGCGCCAGTCCGCGCGTTGCGAATCTTGGTTCGAACGAATGCGCCACCCTTGCCGGGCTTCACGTGCTGGAACTCGACCACCTGGAACAGCCCGTTGTCGAGTTCGAGGGTGACACCGTTCTTCAGGTCGTTCACGGAGATCTGGGGCATGGATTTCTCGGTTTCGTCGTGTTCGTCAACAGGCGAACGGTTGCTTGGGATGGCGGGTCAGGACGTGGTGTCCGTCGGTGGTCACCACGACCAGGTCTTCGATGCGGAAGCCACCGAAGCCACCACGATAGAGGCCCGGTTCGATGGTCACGACGTTGCCGGCTTGGATGACCTCGTCCGACGCCTGGGAGTGGAACGGAGATTCGTGGATCTGGAGCCCGACGCCGTGGCCGGTGCCATGCAGATACCAGTCGCCGTACCCAGCATCGACGAAGACGTCGCGACATGCGCTGTCGACGGCTTGTGCGGTGACACCGCTGCGCAATGCCAAGAGTCCTGCGGTCTGCGCAACCTGCACCAGGGCGTAGATCTCCCGCTGCTGCGCACTGGGCGTGCCGATCACGTACGACCGGGTCATGTCTGAGTGATACCCGTCGACGAGCGCGCCGACGTCGATGACCACGGTGTCGCCTTCGACGATCGTGCGTCGCCCGACCTCGTGGTGCGGACGAGCCGCGTGTTCAGGACCCGCCGCGACGATCGTGTCGTAACTCCGGTCGTCGGCGCCGTGACGACGCATCCGATGTTCGAGCTCGTCACGAATGTCGGCCTCGGTGACCGGATCGTCGATCGTGGCGAACAACAACGGTTCGACCTCGGCCAGCGCGGCGTCGGCAGCGGCGGCCGCGGCAGCGATGCGTTGGATCTCGGCGTCGTCTTTGACTTCGCGCGCCATTGCGATCGGCGAGTCGATCGACGCGAGCGTGAGATCGGTGGCGAGTTGTCGCCACTGGGCATGGGTGACCGACCGCGCGTCGAGCCCCACCTCACCCGGACCCGCAGCGTCGACCAGGGCACGATGCAGATCTGAACGATTCTGGAGCGCAACGATCTCGACGCCGCTGCGCTCGGTTTCGGCTGCGGCCCGTTCTCCATACCGGGTGTCGGTCCCCAGTACCGATCGATCGGATCGCATGACCACCCATCCGTTCGAGCCCGTGAAGCCGGTCAGCCAGCGGACATCGGTCAGGTCGGTGACCACGAGGGCATCGATGCCCAACTCCCCCGAGGCAAGCAGCGCCCGCATCGTCGCCACGCGTCGGGCGTGGTTGATGAGCGCAAAGGTCGATGTCGAGCCGGCCATACCGGCACGCTATCGGAGCACGCTGTGACGACCCGATGGGCCCCGATCGACGAGGCCCCGGCGGCCCGTCAGCCTTCTTCAGTATCCATCTCTGCGTTCATGTCGGTCGCCTCGTCGGCGCCGATGGCCCGAACTTCGGCCGTGAAGTCGAGGGTCTCCCCGTTGTCGAACTCGAGGGTCACGTCGATCGTGTCCGGATACGTTGCAGCGTCGACGTCGAAGAGCATGATGTGCGGACCGCCGGGCTCGAACACGAAGGTCTCGCCCGCTCCGATCGTGTAACCGCCTTCCTTTTCACTCATCGACATCTGCCTGTCGTCGTTCATCGTCACCTGATGGAGTTCGACTCGCCCGGCGACGTCCGTCGTCGCTCCGACCGCCGTGACGGCTTCGTCAGTCGCGTTGGTCACCATGCCATAGACGGCCGAAAGCGTCTGGCCTTCGGCGGGCTGGCGCGACCACGGGTCGGCGATGCTGATCGCTCCGTCCGCGGCCGCAACATCGGCGCTCGGAGTCGGCGCCGACGTGGACCCGGCCTCATCGGAACCGCAGGCCGCTAGCGCGAGGCCCACGACGATGACCGCTGCCGCGAGTCGACCACGGGTCGCCTTGACTGACAGGGACGTGGCTGACCGGAACGAACGGGGGGTCGTGATGCTGTGGTTGTTGTGCACGATTGTCAGGTCGCCTCGCGGGTCCGATCGGTTCCCGATGACAACCACGTTGTTGCAAGTTGCATGATCGCGGCCACGACAGCACCGGCGCCCGCGATCACCACGAGCAGCGTGGCTCCTCGATCGAGACCGTTCGGTGCGCCCGTCGGGACGATCGCTGCAGTCAAGCCGGAGCGGCGCATCCACGCCCACACGACGAGCAGCACCCCAGCAACGAGCAGCAGCGCCGGTCCAATGACTCGATCGCTGCGCACGAACGGCACCAGCCCGCAGGCGGCCGCGACTCCCGCAACGAGGGGCAGCACCCACCACGTGAGTTGCGGTCCGGTTTCGGCCGGCAGCGAGCTGTACTGCCAGTACCCGACGAATGCACCGACAGCCGCCGGTGCCAGCATGACGGCGGCAAGCGGGCCATGGCGGACTGCGACGACGAGGGCGGCCGCAGCCAACAGCATGCCGATCGCACCGCCGATCCACAGCGGCACGTCCGACGGTTCGGGTTCCCACGTGCTGACGACCGTGACGTCGACCTCGATGCCGTCGACGATCAACGGCACGACGCTTTCGAGAATGCGGTCGCCGGGCACGGTGCCAAAGGGCGGAACCGATTGCATCAAGTGGGCGCGATGGTCATGCCACGACCACCGCCCGCCAGCGCCGACTTCACGCCACTCCGGGTCGGCGTCGGGGTCGGCAGTGTCGGGAAACTCGGTTCCGTACCGATCGACGTTGAGGTAGGTCGTCGGTGAGCGGCGGTTCTCCAGCACGGTTCCGTCGGGCCGGAACCACAGGTAGGGCTCGCCCCGATACCCGATCACTTCCACCTCAGTGCCCTCCTCGACGGTGAGCTGAACGAAGGAATCACCCCCGAGCACGGCGAGCGCAATCGTCGGCGTCGGCGGTTCGACGCTGAGGATCTCGCTGCGAAAGTCGGTCGGGCCCGCCGGATCGGCGAACGCGACATCGGCCGGGCCGAGGATCGAGAGGACGACGACGGCGACAGCAGTGCCGACGCCGGCTCCCCAGCGCCTCAACGGGCCAGCACCTGCAGCACGAACTCACCCGACGGGTGCACGGTGCAGAGCCCCTCGTACGAACCCGGGGTGGTGAACTCTTGACGCAGCGTCTCGTGCGCCCCGACGAACCAGGGTCCAACGGTGTGCCCACGAACGTCGTCGTTGACGATCCGAATGGTCTGGCCAACCGTGGTGGTGAGCGAGCGCGGCAGAATGGTCAACGGTTCGCCTGCATCGAGCGCCTCGCCGGCACCGACCGGGATCGTGTACTCGTAGGTGGCGGACTCGGCGCTCAACACCACCCCAAAACCCGGGAGGTTGCCGTCGGGAGCAGGCAGGCCCGCTGTGCCGACCGTTGAACGACCGTCGCTTCCGCCACTGCACGAGGCCAGCCCGAACAGCACCACGGCGGCGACCATCGACCCGACGCCCGTTCGGCTTGCCCTCATCACGTCACGCATCGTACCGATCCAGGAGAATCGACAGATCGCGACTGATGTCGTCGGAGGTCAGCCCGAATTGCCAGCTGACCAACAACTTGCCCTGATCGTCGACTGCGTAGAGGAACGGCGTGTGATCGACTTCGACCGCACCGTCATCGAGCGTGCGAACCTCCCAGCTCGCTCCGAACGGCTCGCCGGCGGCAGCCACCAGGTCGGCATCCGGTGTACCGGCAGCGATTGCGTCGTCGACGAAGCTGGTCACGTAGGTATCGAGCACATCGAGGTCGCGCGCGGGGTCGACGGTGACCATGACGACATCGACCCGTTCGGCCTGGGCTGGGTCGAGCTTGCGGAGTGCGATCGTGAGATCGGCCAACGTGGTCGGGCACACGTCAGGGCAATTCGTGAAGCCGAAGTACACGACCTGCACACCGTCGGGTCGAGCCCGGAACTCAACGGTGCTTCCGGGATCGCTCAGCGACGGGAGCGCAACGAGATCGACCTGTGGGGCGGGTTCGCGCACGACTCCGGACATCGCCGTCGACGTGCCCTCGGAGGAACCACCACACGCGCCGAGCAGGATCGCTGCGCCCACGACGAGGGCGTGACCGAACATCGATGTCGTTCTCACCACTCTCAGGTCGTCCCGGTGGCGCTGTTGGTTCCCGTCGCCGGAAAATCGTCTGCTCGGCTCGCGGCGACGAGGTCGAGGCGAGCGCGAGAAACCCGAGACCGGATCGTGCCGATCGGACACCCCAGGATCTCTGCCGCCTCCGCGTACTGGAGGCCCAGGATCTGGGTGAGGACGAAGGCGGCCCTCCGGTCGTCGTCGAGCGCGTCGACCATGTCCTGCAGGACGACCTGCCCGGCCCCGTCCGGCTGGATCGCCACACCGCATCCACCACCGGCAATTGCGTCGTTGATCGCGCGACCGTCGCGTCGCCGCCGACGCTGTTGACGGCGGCTGTGATCGACGCAGACACGCCGCGCAATCGTGAGCAACCACGACGTCGCTGGACCTTCGCAGCGGTACCGGTGCAGCGATCGGATCGCCCGTTCGTAGGTCTCTTGGGCGAGATCGTCGGCGTCGCGTTCGTCGCCGAGGTACCGGCACAACCGCCACACGTCCGCCTGCGTCTCGCCGATGAACTGCTCGAACGCGCGACGGTCGCCCCGCTGAGCGTCGAGCAGCAGCTGCGTGACTCGATCCATGGAACCATTCTGCCCAGACGGGAACCAAACGGTCGGGACCTTCGACCTGTTGTGACATGGCGCTCACCGATCCTCCACCCCTGACCTGTTCGGATGCCGGCGACCTGTTGTCGGCTCGGGCCGACGGCGAGGCCACCCTCGACGAGCGCGTTGCCCTCGATGCCCATCTCGACGGATGCGGCGCGTGCACGACTCTGGCTGCCCAGATCGCCGAACTCGATCGTCGGGTGCGCTTCCGGTCGGCCGACCCGATCCCGAACCTCGTCGGAGCGATCTCCGAGCGGACGCGCCCCGCCGTGCTCGGTCGAGGCGGCTGGCTGCGCCCCGCCATGGCGTGGGTTGCCGTGGTGCTGTTCGCCCAGAACGTCGTTGCCCTGGTCGGCGGTCGACTCGCCGGTGCCGACGAACATCTCGCCCGGCATGTCGGCGCATTCGGCGTCGCGCTGGCCATCGGCTTCGCCTACGTGGCGTGGAAGCCGCATCGCTCGCACGGACTGTTGCCGTTCGCCGCGGCGCTGATCGCCACGATCTCGATCAGCGCCGTCGCCGACGTGGTCGACGGCGGGCGAACGGTGCTGGCCGAGAGCGCCCACATCACCGAGGTCATCGGTTTGGCGTTGCTCTGGATGATCGCGGGCTCGCCGGGGTGGGCTCGCTGGTCAGACCGTCGACGCCACCGCACCCCTGCGCATCGTTGACGGCGCGCTCGGGTCGTTCACTCCACTTCAACGGCGAGCAGTTGATCCACTGCGTCGGCCAGAGCCGACTCGTCGAGTACACCGGTCCGCTCGACGATGCGGCCGTCGGCGTCGACGAAGATGGTCGTGGGGAATGATGCGAGGCGCAGCTCGGTCTGCAACTCGGCGAGACGATCCTGGAACAACGTGTAGGTCACGCCGCGCTCACCGGCGAATGACTCCATCTCGTCGATCGAGTCGATTGCATTCACGCCGACGAAGCGCACCTCCTCGCCGTATCGCGCGTCGACCGCGGCGAAATCACGCAGTTCGTTGGCACACGGGGCGCAGGCGCTGTACCAGAAATTGATGACCAGCGGGGTTCCGATCATGGTGCTCGTCGACACCGCAGCCCCGTCGGCGCCGGTGAGATCGACGAGCGGGAGTGAATCTCCGCCACCACCATCACCTCCACCACCACCACCGTCACCTTCGCCATCGCCGCCAGCAAATCGCGTCACTGCGACGAGGAGCAACGCCACGGTCATCACGACCAACGCGATCGCCAGCCGCCGACGGCCGGCCGCCGCCTTTCGATCGGGGAACAGCTCCTCGCCTGCGCTCACATGATCATTCTAGATGATCGGTTCCAACCCGATCCCCCGGGGTACGGGCGGCCGCACCCGAGCTCTGCAGGCACCGACGACCTGTGCGGTTGCGGCGGCGGGCCCAGGCCGGCGCGAGAGCGGACCGCGCGCACGTCGTGCACGGTGATCGAGCGAGGGTTCGTCGTGACCCACCCGACGCGCCGCATGCTGCGCAACGCCTTGACCACCGCCTCGCGTGACAGCCCCGCCCAGGCGGCGACATCGTTCTGCGTGAGCGGGCTGGCAATCACGATCGTGCTGCCGACCGGCTGTCCGAATCGTTCCACCATCTCGACGAGGCGTCGGCACACTCGGCCCGTCGCGTCGAGCGCACCCGACTCCACCTGTCGGCGCGAAGCACTCCGCAATCGCCCTGCGATCGACCGGACAAGTTCGAGCATCACGGCCGGTCGTTCTGCCACGAACTCCATGAACGCGGTCGCAGGAATCACGCACAACTCGACCTCGATCAGGGTCGTCGCAGTGGCGCCGCGGACCAAGCCGTCGATCGCCGAAATCTCGCCCAGTACGTCGCCCGGGCCGAGCAGATCGAGCACGACCTCATGATCGTCGACCACCAGCGACAGCTTGACGAGTCCGCTCCGGACGACGAAGACAGATCCCGATTCATCGTCTTCGAAGAACACGATCGAGCGTCCGGAATACGTCCGGACCCGCCCGAGCAGCAGCAGCGAGTTCCGATCGGCCTCACTCAGCCGATCGATGAAGCAGACCTCCGGCGACAGGGACGCGGCCGTCATCCCTGGCCCTGTCCGCTCGTCGAGGGCGCTCCGAACGGGTCGAGACACACCGAGCTCACGATTTCGGCGAAAAGGCCGATGGCCAACTCCCAGGCGGCGCGCTCGGCAACGCTCATCGGCAACGGGACCACGTCGTCGAGCGCTCCGAGCAGTGCTTTGCGCTCGATAGCCAACTCGTCCATCGTCACCGGAACACGCAGTGCGAGCAGATCGCCGGCCAACGGGATGAACGTCGCAGGCCGATCGAGCGTCGGGGCCAGCCGAGTCACCGCCTCGATGATCCAACCGGCGCGGCCGAGCCGAAATCGCAGTGTCCCAGGTAGTCGATCGAGGATCGCCGCCTGCAGAACGTCCGGTTCGGTGCTGGCTCGTCTCCAACTCTGCCGTACGAGATCGATCTGCTCCCTGTTCATCGCCCCGATTCTGCAACACGATGTGGCGGCGAGCGTCGGTACCGACTACCGCTTCGACGAGGCACCCGTACCGAGCCGACGCCCGTCGATCGCGTCCAGTTCAACGGGTCGCTCCCGAGTCGAATCTCGCCGGGTCGAACGTCGTCAGGGCCTCGGCCAACTGGTCGCGCCCACTGACTCCGAGCTTGCGATACACGCGGTCGAGGTGGGAGTCGACGGTACGTTTCGACACGATCAGGCGTGCTGCGATCTGTTTGCTGCTGGCGCCGGAGGCGGCGAGCAGCGCCACCTCCCGCTCGCGGGTGGTGAGCGGCTCGACGCCCGACCCACGCAAAAGTCCCGGCGTTCGCGCCCCGCCGGCGCGTTCGACGAAGTGCAAGGCGCGCTGACCCATCGCCGCAGCGCCGCGACGATCACCCGCCCGAGCGAGCAACTCCGCTGCCTCTGTTGCAGCCTCGGCAGCCAGGACGAGGCACTCCATTGCTTCGAACTCACCGACCGCTGCATCGAACAGGCCGACGTCCTGTTCGACAGCGGCACGCGCGTGCGTCACCAGCGCATGCATGTACGGCCCCTCAACCACGTGCGACAGCTCGACGAGCCGCTCGATGGCAGCGGCGGAATCACCGAATCGAACCAGATCGTGAACGACCCCGGCCTCGAAGTTCAGCATCCCCTCGCCCTCGATGGCCGCGATCAAGTCAGCGAGGAGTGCGCGGGCGCCAGCGAGATCGCCCTGGGCCGCTTTCAGCCAGGCCCGCGTTCGCTCCCGTGTCGACCAGGAGGTGGCGACGGGGCTCGTGCACGAGTCGGCCATCTCCAATGCACGGGCGGCCTGGTCGACTTCACCCACCAACAGGTGTCCCTGGGCAACCCCGACCCATGCCCAAACCAGCGCAGCCTGCTGGCCGGCGTGGTCGGCGAGTTCGGTGGCGACACCGAAGTGCAGCACTGCGACGTGTCCGTGGCCCGAGTCTCGAGCGATTTCGCCGAGCACGACTTCGAACCACACCACCGCAGCGCTTGCTCCCGAATCCCGGGCGCGAGTGAGTGCGTCCGTCGCCAAGGCGCGTGCCTCTTCGTACCTGCCGCTGTAGCCGAGTGCGTGCGCCTCGTTGATCACGTGCGACGCCGCACCACCTCGGCCCAACCAGTCAGGCAACTCTTCGTGCATCTGCGCTCCGCGCCGGGCGGCGGCGATCGCTTCCGACATCCGACCGGTGGTCAGACATGCGATGCTGCGTGCGTTCGCCAAATCGAGTCGCGTCCTCAGGTCGTCGACGTCGCCGATTTCGGCGATCAGGCGTAACGCGGCAGCGGGCCGGCCATTGCTTGCGAGCAACAGCGCCTGCTCGGCCCGAACTGCGGCGGTCGGCTCGCGGGCGGTGACGCGGTCTTCGGCGTCGCGCAGCACCCCCAGCGCACCGTCGAGGTCGCCACGGGCAAACCGCAGACGCGCCAACCGCCGTGCGAGATGCGAGCGGTGGCCGTCGGGAAGCGCAGCGTCGTCCCACATCGTGGCGACGATGCGCTCCGCCGCGTCGGCATCGGCCCGCAGGACAGCGGCCTCGATCTGGATCAACGCCGCGTCGTGCTCGCGGCCCTGGTCGGCGGCTACTGCGGCGAACCGAGCGGCCAGCGTCGGATCGCGCCCCAAGATCGCCAACCGCCCGGCAACAACGAGCGCTTCGCCCGAGATGTCACCGCCGGCATCGAGCCGCCATCGCGCGAGTTGCATCACGTCGCCACGCCGGCGCGCGCCATGCCCCTCGATCCGATCGGCCAACGAACGGAGCAGTTCCCGCTCGCGGAGGACACTCAACCGGCTGCGCACCATCTCGCCGTAGATCGGATGACTTGCGATCACGCGGCGACGCCGGTCGTCGACCTCGACGACAATCAGTCCACGCCGTTCGAGTTCGAGGAGAACGTCCGGTCCGGCGATGTCGTCGGCGTCGGCCAGCCCCAACCGGCCGGCCACGGCCAGCATCTCGACCACATGACTCTGAACGGGTTCGAGGTCGGCGATCTGCGACGCCACCAATTCCTCCAGCGTCGCCGATGCCGGCAGGTCGGCGAGGCACCACAGGTCGTCGACCACGCGGCAGGCTTCCCTGTTCAAGCGACACGTTGACGAGTTCCTTGAGGATCTGAAGGTTGCCCTGCGATGCAGCGGCGAGCCGCTCGACCGCGTCGGTGTCGAGCGGTCCATCGAGGACCCGGTGCAACAGCGTCATGATCTCGTCGCGCCGGAGCGGCGGCAGTGCCTCCAGCAGCAGGTGCTCGTCTTTCAGCAGCGAAGCGATCACCGTCGGCAGCGGGCGACCCGTCCGCACCGTCGCCACGAGGAAGATCCGCCGATCGATCGTGAACGGCATCAGAACGGCGAGCGACATCTCGTCCAACTGGTCGACGTCATCGACGACGAGCAACGTGCGGCCTTGCCCTGCTTCGATGGCGAGTTGTCGGCGTGCCCGGTGGAACAACGTCGCCCGGTCGTCGTCGCCGACGCCGATTCCGGTGGTCAAGTCGGCCGGCAGCAGGTGGGCCATGGCGCCGAGTGGAATCGACTGCGTCGCAGGGTGGCCGATCACCTGTGCCGTCGGGCGGTCGCCTGCCGCCGCGAGCAACTCGGTTCCAAGCCGCGTCTTGCCCACTCCGGCCGGGCCGGTGAGGACGACGCCGCCCGCTTCAGGGTCCGCGTACAGGCGGCCGAGGCGTTCGAAGAGGACCCCTCTCGCGGTCAACGGCCAAGCAAGCGCCACGTCACCAGTGTCGCACCATCCATCCGACACAGCGACACGCGTGACGCGAAGTGGGTATCGGTCGGGCGATCGTTCGGTACTCGATACCGATGTCGTTCGGGCAACCCCACGAGACAGTGATAGTCGGGCCAGTTACCACTCCAGGAATGCTCAGATGTCCACTACCACCACCGTTGTTTCCGCCGATTCCATAGCACGAACGGGCCGCGCCGCTGTCACAGACTGCCTTCAGTCGACGATCACGTTCGTCTTCACCGACATCGAAGGGTCGACCCAACAGTGGGAGCATCACCCCGCGATGCACACCCGTGTGGAGCAGCACTTCGCCGCTCTCCACACCGTGGTGGGCGAGTTCGGTGGACGTGTTTTCGCGACGATGGGCGACGGCGTCGCCGCGGCGTTTTCGTCGGCACAGGCCGCGGTGCACGCCGCCATCGAGTCACAACAGCGACTCAGCGAACTGGGCCTTCGTGTCCGCATGGGAGTGCACACCGGTGAGGTCGAGCGCGCCGGAGACGACTTTCGCGGTCGAGCCGTGAATCGCGGAGCAAGGATCATGGCCGTCGGTCACGGTGGGCAGGTCCTGCTCTCGGACGTCACCGCCTCGATCGTCAGAACCGGGCCGACCAAGATCGGCCTCGACGACCTCGGTCTCCATCGGCTTCGCGGTCTGACCGAACCAGAGCACGTCTGGCAGGTCGTGCATGCCTCGCTCGAACGTCGATTCCCGCCGCTCCGCGGGGTCAGCGAAGGAGCGTGCAACCTTCCCACGCCTCGGACGCAGCTCGTCGGGCGGGGCGACGACATCTCGACGGTCCTCGACCTCGTCCGACATCACCGCCTCGTCACACTCACCGGTGTCGGCGGGGTCGGTAAGACGCGCCTCGCGATCGAAGCCGCATCGATGATGACGTCGATGTTCGAGTGCGTTCGCATCGTTGAGCTGGCCGACGTTGCCGAATCAGCCGATGTCGCGCCGGCCATCTCGCGAGTGCTCGGCGCCGGAGGAACCCCGTCGTCGCTCACCACGCTCGCCACCCTGATCGGGAGCGAACCGACGCTGCTGGTGATCGACAACTGCGAGCACGTCATCGAGGCTGCGGCACTGGCCATCGACTCGATGCTCTCCGAGAGCTCGGCGCTCCGCGTGATCGCGACAAGCCGCGAAGCGCTCGGCATCGACGGGGAACAGGTCGTTGCAGTGCAACCACTCGACCCCGAGACAACGGCAACAGAGCTGTTCAGCCAGCGAGCGGAATCGACTGGCCTCCGTGCCGGGATGATCGATCCCGGCGACGCCCTGCAGATCTGTCGGCAGCTGGACGGCCTTCCGCTCGCGATCGAGCTCGCTGCATCCCGCGTCGCCGCGCTCGGTACTCGGGCGATCATCCGCTCGCTCGATGACTGCCTGAGCATTCTGCAACGTGGGCGGCCTCTCGCTGCTGACCGTCACGGCACGATGCGCACCACGATCGACTGGTCGTACCGTCTCCTCGACGCCGACGAACAGCAGCTCTTCGAACGCCTGGCTGTCTTCGCCAACGGATTCGAGATCGATGCCGTAGTGCACGTGGCACAGGCGATCGGCCTCGATTGCGACGAGGCGATCGAAGCACTGCTCTCGCTCGTCAACAAGAGCATGCTCGCGGTTCATGCTCACGCTCGTGGCCTGCGCTATCGAATGCTCGAGACGATGAGGACCTTCGCACTCGAACGGCTTCGCGAACGCAACGAATTCGCCGCAGCTTCGTTCGCTCACGCGGATTGGGTTGCATCGCTGACCGACCTTGCCGTCAGCGAACCGTGCACCGCCCAGGTCGAGTGGCACTCGATCCGGCTAGAACGCGAGGCGGACAACTGGCGGGAGGCCGCGCTGCTCGCGGCGCGCATCCGATCGAGTGATTTGGCCCGCCGGTTGTGTGGGCCTCCCACACAGTTCTTTCTGCTCGGCCGCCACGACCTCGCTGACGTGATCCGTCCGCTGCTCGGTCTGTGCGACGACGATCCCGCTGCGCGCCGGTCGGTGCTGTGTGCACTTTGCGTGTCCGTCGCAAGCGGCATCGACGGCGATCAGCTTTCACGCTGGGCCGACGAAGTCCAGCAGATCGACGAGTCCGAACCGACAGGGTTGGGGTCGCTGATGCAGTGGCTTGCGAGCGTCTGGCGTGGCGACTTCGCATCTGCGATCGACATCTGCGTGCGTGCTGCCGACGACGACCGGCTCGCACCGACCACGCGCGACATGCACCTTGGCATCGCGACGCTCGATCACTTCAGTCTCACCGCCGCGACCACCGATCCCCACCGGTTGCTCGATCGCGCACTGCACGTGGCAGACCGCTCAGACGTCGCACTCACACGTGTGTCGTGTCTGCTCGGAGCAGGGTGGGGCCTTGCCGCCGACGATCCGGCGCGTGCGGTGCAGCTCGTGCATCGGGCCATGGCGGAGATCGACCGGGTCCCGGCACTGGCGCGGCTCACCTTGCCCGGCAGCGCCGCCCGACTCCTCGCCGGGCTCGATCCTCGCTTCGCCGCAGAAGGCTTGCTGGCGCAGCTCGATGCCGCGGCCGGGCAGCCGTCGTTCGTCCGTTTGATCCCGATCTCGTACGCGAGTTCCCTGCTCCATCGGGTCGGACACCGTGCGGGCGAAGTTGCAGTGGCGACGCTCACCGTGTCGCCGCTGGCGCCGTACCTGTCGATGCTCGACGTTGTCGACCTCGCCCACCGAACTTCGGCTGAGAGCACTGCGGTGACGATCGGCGAACTCGAATCGATGGTGCGCCGGGGGCTCGACGACATCGCAGCTGGGCGCTTGTAGCGGTCAGTGGCGCGGGAGCAGGCGGTCGAGGTCGGCGCGTGCCACGGCCGCGTCCATCACACCCGAGGCGAGGATCAAGCGGAGGCCGAAGCGGGCGGCGAGCCGGCGGGCTCCGAAATTGGACGGCAGCACCGACACGGCGAGCACGCCGCTTTCGTGCACCGACGCAGTAAGCAGTCGACGCACGAGTTCGGTTCCGATTCCGGTCCGCTGCAGCTCATCCGCGACAGCGAGCGCAAGGTGCGCTTCGTCGCAGTGCGCAGAGCGGCTCAGGCGCGCCTCGCCGATGCAACGACCGCCGATCAATGCCAGCCAGACAGGGCCGCTGTCGAAATCGGTGAGGTGGCGCCTCAACGATGCGGTGATGACAGGGGTCGCTTGGTGGAAGCGGTGGTAGCGCGACTCTGCGGAGAGCGATTCGTACAGGTCGAGGGTCTTGGCGCGGTCCGCGTGTCCGGCGCGCCGGAAGATGATGGCGCTCTGACCTGGGACCGTCTCGGCGTGGTGGTCATAGAGCGGCATTGGTCAGCTCCGTCCGGTCGTTCGATCCGCAGTTGCCGGATTCCGGGTCGATCGGCAACTCACGACGCAACACGCTGAATCGGGATCGATCGAACACGGCCAACTCACATCGTGTCAATGCGATCAAGGCTGGGTTTCGGTTCGCGCCTGCACACCGGGTGACGAGCAGCGCTCCGGGGCCGAAGACCCTGCCGTGGCTGGTCACCTCGATGAGTCCAGTCGAGTCGGTCATGACCTCGGCGACTTCGCCATGCAGCAGCACGACGACCGCATCACCGGCTTCGGACCGCCGGGATACGAGGGTCCCGGCGACCGCTGAAACGTGGACCGCGTGGCGAGCAACGATGCGTATGTCGCTCGGCGTGCACCCGGCGAACGACGACGAAGAAGCGAGCCGTCGCACCACGACGTCGGAGCCGCTGCGGATCACGTCGAGGCCGTCGGCGGGCGGTAACTGCGGCTCCCACAGCCCCCATCGCAGGTGGAGCCGGCGCAGCGGTCGGGGAGCCCACCAGTTCGTGTCGCCGGCGACACGCATCATCGCCGGTACGAGCGTGCCGCGGATCAGGAACGCGTCGACGAGGATCGCGACCGCCAGGCCGAAGCCAAACATCTTCACGGTCATGACTCCCGACGTCGCGATCGCAACGAACACCACCGCGAGCAGACCGGCCGCAGCGCTCACCACACGGCCGGTGTGGCCGAGCCCGTCGACGATCGACGTCGCGTTGTCGCCCGTCAGGTCGTAGCTCTCCTTGATCCGAGCGAGAAGGAACACCTCGTAGTCCATCGACAGGCCGAACGCCACGCACAACATCAGGATCGGCGTGAACACGTCGAGGCGACCGTTCGGCGTAACGTTCAACAGGTCGGCGAGGTGGCCGTCCTGGAAGATCCACACCAGCGAGCCGAACGTCGCAGTCAGGCTGAGCAGGTTGACCAGCAGGGCCTTGATCGGAACGACGATGCTTCCCGTCATCGCAAAGAGCAGGAGGAGTGTGGTGACGGCAATCAAGGCGAGGGTCAGCGGGACGCGGTCGGTCACCGAGTCGACGGTGTCGACGACTGTCGCAGTGGTCCCCGACACCGCGATTCTGTCGTCGAGGGATCGGATCGATCGGACGAGCACTTCGGCCTGGGAGTCGCTGGGATCGCGCAGGGTCACCACACTCACCCAGGTTCCGGCTTCAGGCCCACCGACGAACCGGTCGTTGTACGCCGTTGGTGGCACAACCCCTCGGGACGTTGCGAACCCGAACGCCGAATCCACGCGAGCCACATCGGGCAGCGCCAACACGGAATCGACGAGATCCCCGAGTTCCTGCGCGTCGACCGGGTCGCGCGCATCGAGCCAGGGGATGCTGACCGAGATGGGGTTGAACTCGCCGATCTCGAATCCGCGACGGAGGAGTTCGGCCCCAGCTCTCGCCCCGTTGGTCTCCGGCAGCACCCGTTCGTCGATTCGGCCGGCGTTCAGCCCGAGGAACGGCATGCCGACTGCGACGAGGACGACGACGACTGCAAGTGACCACGCAAGGGGGCGACGGACGACCCGCGCTGCCTGGCGACCCCACCAGCCCTCGGCGTCGGGCCGACGCCGGTCCTGCCCGAGTCGGGACCCGAAGCAGGTGAGCAGTGCCGGTACGACGAGCACCGCCGCCAGCCCTGCGGTCGCCACTACCGCAACGCCCGCAAATGCGAACGATCGGACATACGGGATCGGAAAGACGACGAGCGCAAGGAGCGACAGCGCGACGGTGGCGGCGCTGAACAGCACCGTGCGTCCCGCTGCCTGAACGGTGTGGGAGACGGCCTCATCGACCCCGTGGCCCGCGGCCCGTTCTTCACGAAACCGTGCGACGAGGAGCAGGCTGTAGTCGACCGCCAGGCCCAGGCCGAGGCCGGTGGTGAGGTTCAGCGCGAACACCGACACCGTCGTGAGCGAGGCGAGCACCCGTAGAACGGCGAGTGTTCCGAGCACTGCGAGCAGGGCGACGGCGAGCGGGATCAACGCAGCGCGCCACCCGCGGAAGGCGACGAGCAGCCCGACGAGAGTGAGCGGGACGGCGATCAGTTCACTGCGGCGAAGGTCACGTTCGGCCTGCTCCGCTGCCTGCCGGCTGACTTCGGCGGAGCCGGTCGCAATCACGTCGTAGGAGTCGGTGGAACCGATCAGGTCCGCCAACCCATCGGCGACGATGCGTTGGTCGTCCTCGTCGCCCCCGAGCCGGACGGCGATCGCAGCGACGGTGCCGGTTGCCGACTCGAGCGGATTGGCGACACCCTCCGGCAGCTGGCCGAGTGTCCACGGCGACAGCACGTCGAGCACTCCGGGACGGGTTGCGACTTCGTCGACCAGCGCCTGTCCAGTAGCGGCATTGGCAGGGTCGGTGATCGAACCGGAGTTGAACGAGACCACAAGTACGTAGTTGGGCGGCGCTGCATCGAACACGTCTTCGAGGCGGGCTCCGGCGAGGGTCGACTCGGCCGACGGGTCGCTGAAGCCACCCACCGACAGGCGGTCGCGAACCCCGTGCCCTGCAACGGCAAGGAGTGGAACCGCAAGGAGGGCAATGACGAGTACGGCGGCGCTACGCCGAGCGAGAAAGGTCGCGAGCTGTCGGAGCATTCGGCCATCGTGCGCCTCGACACTGGAGCGCCGCTGCGGACGAGTGTTCCACTGAGCTGGGTCTTCGTACCCGCCGTTCGGCGTCGTGGCGACGTGGTGATCGACGGCGTTGGCGGGATGGTGTTCGACCAGGCCCGGCGGATGATGCGCTCGCCCGCTCTGATGCTGGGCGGACGTCGGCCAGGCGTGCGGCCGAGCCAGGACCGCCGCCGCGATCGACGCACACCGCAATCAGCTCCCCGGCACCGTCACACCACAAGACTCGAACCCTGCGCAATACCCGCCACCGGCCCGCCCGCAGCAGGATCGCTCAGCAGTTTTCGAGAAGTGCTCAGGTGACCGGAGGCAGCACCCTCAAACCGAGTTCGGCCATCGCCTTGGGGTCGCCCGGGATCGGGCTGTTGGTCATCGGGTCCTGACCGCTCTGTGTCTTCGGGAACGCAATGACTTCGCGAATGTTCTCCTCGCCGGCGAGGATGGCGACCAGTCGATCGAGACCGAAGGCGAAGCCGCCGTGCGGCGGCGCGCCATATTCGAACGGGTTGAGGAAGAATCCGAACTTCTTCTCGGCTTCGTCATCGGAGATGCCGAGCGCCTGGAACACCTTGCGCTGCAACGTCGGTTCGTGGATTCTGATCGACCCGGAGCCCAACTCCCAGCCGTTCAACACGAGGTCGTAGGCGATCGAACGTACCGACATCGGGTCCGAGTCGAACTTGTCGATGTCGTCGGGGTGCGGCATCGTGAACGGATGGTGCCCCGACTTGGGCTGCCCCGTTTCCTTGTCACGCCCGACGAACAGTGGGAACTCGACGACCCACACGTAGCGGTACGGACCTTCATGGACCGGCGGCCTGCCGATCTCGTTGCGGAGCGTGCCGAGCACCTCGCACGTCGTGTCCCAGTCGTCCGCGACGATCAGGATCAGGTCGCCGGTTGCTGCGCCCATCGCCCCTTTCACCGCCGCGCCTTCGACGTCGGAGAGGAACTTCGCCACCGGTGAGTCGAAGCCCTCGTCGGTGCACTTGAGCCACACCAGCCCTTTGGCTCCGGCCGATTTCGCCTTGTCGGTCAACTTGTCGAGTTGGTTGCGGCCGTACTCGGAAGCGCCCCCATCGACCTTGATGCCCTTGATCGCACCGGCACCCGCGAAGGCCTTGAACTCGGTATCGGCAAACACGGGCGTCAGTTCCTGCAACTCCATGCCGAAGCGCAGGTCTGGCTTGTCGATGCCGAAGCGGTTCATCGCCTCGAGCCAGGTCATTCGTTCAATCGGCGCAGGTCGCTCCCCTGTCGCCGCCTCGGCAGCCGCGAGCACCGCTTCGCTCACCGCATCGAGCACGTCGTCTTGGGTGACGAAGCTCATCTCCATGTCCATCTGCATGAACTCGTACTGCCGGTCGGCGCGAAGGTCTTCGTCGCGCAGACAACGTGCCATCTGGTAGTAGCGGTCGACACCCGCGACCATCAGCAACTGCTTGAAGAGCTGCGGTGACTGCGGCAGCGCATAGAACGAGCCGGGCTCTTTGCGCGACGGCACGAGGAACTCGCGGGCACCTTCGGGTGTCGACGGAACGAGCATCGGTGTCTCGACTTCGACGAAGAACTGCGCGGCCATGGCATCGCGCACCGCGGCGTTGATCTTCGAGCGGATGCGCAGGTTCTTCTGCATCCGTTCGCGCCGCAGGTCGAGGTAGCGATGCTTGAGCCGGATGTGCTCGTCGACGTCATCGGCGCGGGCGTCGATCGGAAACGGGGGCGGGGTCGCGCTGCGCAGGATCTCGACCTCGCAGTCACCGATCTCGATGCCACCGGTCGGCAAGTTGTCGTTGATCGTGCCCTCGGGGCGCTCCCGCACGGTTCCCGTGATGCGCAACACGTATTCGCTGCGCACGTCGACGTCGTCGTTCACGACGCACTGGACGATCCCCGAGTGATCGCGCAGGTCGACGAATGCAAGGTGCTCGCCGTGTTCCCGTCGCCGGCCGACCCAACCGCACACGCTGACAACGCTGCCGACGTCGGCCGCGCGAAGCGCCCCACACAGATGCGTGCGCATCGAAGTCGCCTGGCGGGAGAAATCAGTCGGTTCAGTCATGTCATTTGTGCTTTCACATCAGGATCTCACCCGAAAAATGCCGCAAAATGTGCGCTGAGCGCACATCTAGCTCCATTTTTCGGGAGTTGAGGGGTTGGCGGGGTGGGTCTGGACGGCGTTGGCGGGGTGGGTCTGGACGGCGTTGGCGGGGTGGGTCTGGACGGGGTTGGCGGGGTGGGTCTGGAGGTGCGTGACGAGGTCGTCGCGCGCCACGCTGATCTGGTCGCCGCCGTGCATCGGCCGCACGGTGACATTTCCGGCGGCTCGTTCGTCGTCGCCAACGATGACCGCGAACGCTGCCCCGCTGCGATTGGCGAGCTTCATCTGGGCCTTCATACTGCGATTGTCGTAGCCCCGATCGGCGGAGAAACCCGCAGCGCGCAGCTCGGCGGTGATTGCGACTGCTTCGAGGCCGCCGACGACATCGACGACGAAGACATCGAGCCGAAGCGGGTCGGCAGCAAAGCATCCTTCGTCATCGCAGGCGATCAGCGTGCGGTCGACGCCGAGCGCAAAGCCGATGCCGGGTGTGGCTGGGCCGCCGAGAGCCTCGACCAGACCGTCGTAGCGACCCCCGCCACCGAGCGCGTTCTGCGCCGATTCGAGGGTGCCGCCTTGAAACTCGAAGATCGTTCGTTGGTAGTAGTCGAGCCCGCGCACCAGCTTGGGTTCGACGACGAACGGGATACCGAGCACCCGCAACCCGGTCTGCACGGCCTCGAAGTGCAGGGCCGCATCGACACCGTAGAAGTCGGCGATTTGCGGCGCCGAGGCGATGAGCGCCTGATCGGGCTCGCGCTTGGAATCGAGGACCCGCAGCGGGTTCGTGCTCAGCGTGATCCGGCTCTGTTCGCTCAGTGCATCGCCTGCTGCGGCGAAATGCTCACGGAGCGCGTCGACGTAGCGGGCCCGATCGGCGGGTTCGCCGAGGCTGTTGACGATCAAGCGGACTTGCCGCAGGCCGAGTTGCTCGAAGAACTCCCAGGCGAGCGCAATGACCTCGACATCGAGCATCGGGTCATCGACCCCGAGAACCTCGATGCCGACCTGATCGAACTGCCGGTACCGACCGCGTTGCGGCTTCTCGTAGCGGAAGTTGGGCCCCGAGTAAAACACCTTCCAGGGCAACGTCGGCCGGTGCTGCGCAAACGCGCGACACACGCTGGCGGTCTGCTCCGGCCGCAGCGCCACGCGACGATCGCCCTTGTCGACGAAGTCGTACATCTCCTTCGTGACCACGTCGGTCGCATCGCCGATTCGCGTGAAGACACCGAGGTCTTCGAGCAGCGGTGGGATCACCTGCTCGTAGCCGGCGGCCTCGACCACGGAGGCAAAGATCGACGTGAAACGGCGCCAGCGGCCGCTCTCGGGCGGCAGGATGTCCCGCATACCGGGGCTGGTCTGGAACGCTGACACGGGTCGCCAGGCTATCGCTGCGCCAGCCAGCGCAGCGGGACGGTTTAGCCCGTCGCAGCCACCCCATTCGGCCGCAGCGTCGGTGCACCGGGAGCGCTGCCGGGGTTGAGGCGGTAGGCGTCGTACACCGAGTCGATGTTCTTGATCGTGCGCAGCACCGAATCGAGTTGACTCAGCCCGACGAGTTCGAACTGGAACTGCATCTTGGCGACGCGGTCCGTTCCGGTGATGGTCTGGGACGACACGATGTTGATCTTGTGTTCCGACAGGGCCACTGCGACATCCATCAGCAGTCGCGAACGGTCGAAGGCCACGACTTCGACCCCGGCGACGAAGGTCGCCTTCGACCGCCCTTCGCCGTCCCACTCGACATCGATCAGACGCGTGGCCTGCTCGGCCATCAACGAAACGGCGTTGGCGCAGTCGCTGCGATGGACACTGACGCCCCGACCGCGGGTGACGAACCCGATGATGTCGTCGCCGGGCACCGGGGTGCAACAGTTCGCGAGGCGCACCATGACGTCGTCGAGACCCTCGACGTGCACGCCCACCGTCGTGCCGCCGTCGTCGCGCCGCTCCCGCCGGGGAGTGCCGACCGTCGCCGGAAGCTGCTCGTCCTCTTCACCCGTCCGAAACCCTCGGGCAATCTTCTGGGCGACGCTCTGTGCCGACACGTGATGTTCGCCGATGGCCTGCAACATCGCGTCGAGATCGACGTAGCTGAGTTCGTTGATCACCGCTTCGAGTTGCGGTGACTTCCAGATCCGCTGGACGGGCAATCCTTCGCGCCGCAGCCGGTCGGTCAGGTCGTCGCGGCCGGCTTCGATGGTGTCGAGTCGGCGTTCGCGACTGAACCACTGGCGAATCTTGTTCCGTGCCCGCGGTGACGCGACGAAGACCAACCAATCTTGTGACGGGCCAGCAGTCTCGACCTTCGACGTGAAGATCTCGATGTTGTCGCCGCTCTGCACCGTGTGGTCGAGCGGCACCAGCCTCCCGTTGACCTTGGCCCCGATGCACGCGTGGCCGACTTCGGTGTGCACGGCGTAGGCGAAATCGACCGTGGTCGAACCGACCGGCAACGTCACAACCCGACCCTTGGGCGTGAACACGAACACTTCGTCCTGCTCGAGGTCGGTCTTCAGGCTCTGCATGAACTGTGCCGGGTCCGACACCTCTTCTTGCCAGTCGATGATCCGATTGAGCCAGTCGATGTCTCTGGTGC
Source organism: Ilumatobacteraceae bacterium (assembly GCA_963820085.1). GTDB lineage: Bacteria > Actinomycetota > Acidimicrobiia > Acidimicrobiales > Ilumatobacteraceae > Ilumatobacter_A. The sequence goes on from CAWFYU010000006.1 coordinate 1,357,530, forward strand.
TCTCAGCGCCGTCTTTGTAGGCCCAGTGCGCCGCAACACCCCACTCGGCGCGGCGATGCATTTCCGCCGTTCGGATCTGCACCTCGATCGGCTTGCCAGCGGGACCGATCACGGTGGTGTGCAGACTCTGATACAGGTTGAACTTGGGCATCGCGATGTAATCCTTGAACCGACCGACGATCGGACGCCAGCGGCCGTGGATGCAGCCGAGCGCGGCGTAGCAGTCTTTCATCGACGGCACGATGACGCGAATGGCCACGAGGTCGAAGATCTCATCGAATTCGCGACTCTTGACGACCATCTTTTCGTAGATGCTCCACAAGTGCTTGCCCCGCCCCGTGACCTCGGCATCGATGCCCAGTTCAGCGAGACGGGTGCGAACCTCGGCCACCGACTTGGCGAGATACAGGTCTCGCTCGGGGGTTCGGCTGCTGACCAGATGGTCGAGTTCTGCAAACCGCTTCGGGTGCATGGCGGCAAACGACAGGTCTTCGAGCTGCTGCTTCATCTCCTGCATGCCGAGACGGTGCGCGAGGGGCGCGTAGATGTCGAGCGTTTCTTGCGCCTTCTGCTGCTGCTTCTCGAGCGGCATCGCCGCGATCGTCCGCATGTTGTGCAGCCGGTCGGCAAGTTTGATGACGAGGACGCGCAGATCTTTGGCCATCGCCACGAGCATCTTGCGCATCGTCGCGGCCTGCTGCTCCTCGCGCGAATCGAAGCGAATGCGCTCGAGCTTGGTGACGCCATCGACGATGGCCGCGACATCGTCACCGAAATCGCGCTGGACGTCGGCGACGGTCATCTCGGTGTCTTCGACGGCATCGTGCAGCAGGGCGGCGACCACCGACACCTCATCGAGGCCGATGTCGGCCACGATCTGGGCCACCGCCAGCGGATGGTTGATGTAGCTCTCGCCGGAACTACGTCGCTGCGTTCCGTGTGCTGCCGCAGCGACGCGGTACGCCCGGTTGATCGTCGTCGTCGGAGCCTTGGGGTGCCGGCTGCGGTAGGCCGCGAGGAGCGGGCCGAGTTCAGCCGCGGTCGGAGTACTCGGCGTTCGTCGCCATGGCAGGACTCGATCGACCGTCCCCATGATCAGTAGTGCAACAGCGTCTTCACGTTTCGGTCACCGAGCGACACTCGGCCGCCGAGGTCATCGATCTCGATGAGAAAGCCGAGACCGGCCACGACTCCCCCGAGTGTTTCCACCAGCTTGGCCGTGGCGGCGGCCGTGCCGCCGGTGGCCAGCACATCGTCGATGATCAAGATGCGCTCACCCGGATGAATGGCATCGCGATGGATTTCGAGCTTGTCGCTGCCGTATTCGAGGCTGTACTCCTCGCGCACCACAGCCCACGGCAGCTTGCCAGCCTTGCGGACCGGCACAAAGCCCGCACCTGCCCGATAGGCGACCGCTGCCCCGAAGATGAATCCACGCGCCTCGACGCCGACGACGCGATCGACCGGCACCCCTTCGAACATCTCGACGATGCCATTGACGGCGCGAGCAAACGCAGCGGAATCACCGAGCAACGGGGTGATGTCGCGAAATGTGACACCGTCGACCGGATAGTCGTGAATGTCGCGCACGAAACTGCGAAGTGCCCCGTGTTCGGCTGTCATGCGCTGAGGCTATCCGCACCGCCCGAGGAGTCGAAGGTTCAGCGCCGCTTCTTCTTGCGCGGCCGAGGCGGGTGGGAGAGCAGCTTGTCGGCCGGTGCGAGCACCGCAGCAGTTCGCACCGAGTCGTCGTGATCACCCGGGCTCGTGCGCGATGCACTCGGCGCCATGACGACGCGCCCGGTCACACCGGATCCGACGACGGCGGCCCGGAGGTTGTCACCGGTGAGCCGTTCACGACGGGCCTTGCGCCCGACATTCGACTTCAACCCGGCGAGCAACGGCGTGGCGATGAAGATCGAGGAGTAGATGCCCGAGATCATGCCGATCAGGAGTGCCAAACCGAATTCGCGGAGTTGCACCGCCCCGAGAATGCCCGAGCCGACGAGCAGGAGGGAGATCACCGGGAGGACGGAGGACAAGCTGGTGTTGATCGAGCGCATCAACACCTGGTTCATCGAGATGTTGACGACGTCCTCGTACGGCATCCGCACACCGGCGTACTTGCCTTCGTTTTCCTGGACCCGGTCGAAGACCACGATCGTGTCGTACAGCGAATAGCCGAGGATGGTCAAGAAGGCGATCACGGTCGCTGGCGTCACCTCGAAGCGGAACACGGCGTAGACGCCGACGACGACGATCACATCGTGAATCATGGCGACGAGCGCAGCGAGGGCCATCCGGTACTCGAAACGGATCGAGATGAAGATCGAGACGATGATCAAGAAGATCACCAGCGCTCGAACCGCCTTATCGGTGATCTCGCCGCCCCAGGTGGAACTCGTGAAGGAGCGGTTGATCTCCTCCCCTTCGACGCCGGCGCGATCGGCAAAGCCCTGCGTCAGTGCGTCGGCGACCTCGCGTGACACCTCTTCGATCTGGATGGTGATGACGTCGGTCGAGTCGCCGGAACGGCGCTGGATGCGCGCCCCATCGCCCGACACACCGTTCTCCTCGAGCACGCTCGCGGCGTCGTCGGTGGTGAAGGTCTCACTCGCCGGCACGTCCCACGCGTCACCCCCTTCGAAGTCGAGCCCGAGATTGAGGCCGTTGGCGAGGAGCGCCACCGCCGTGACGATGACCACGATCACGGCGACGATGAAGCTCATCCGCCGCTTGGCGTAGAAGTCGACGGCGGTCTGGCCACGGTAGAGGCGGCCCAGTGCGGTCGACGCAATCAGATCGGCGCGACTCATGACGGCGTCACCTCCAGCCCGAAGGCGCGTTTGCCGATCATGAACTTGCTTCTCGCCAGGAGCAGCACGGCGGGCCGGGTGAAGAAATAGCACACGATGAGGTCGCACAGCGTGGTGATGCCGAGGTAGAGCGCGAATCCGCGCACCGAGCCGACGCTCAACGAGAAGAGGATCAACGCGCCGATCACCGAGACGAGGTCGGCGGACCAAATCGTTCGCCAGGTGCTGGTGAAGCTCCGCGGTGCGGCATTGCGCAGAGTTCGTCCATTGCGAATCTCGTCCTTCATCCGCTCGAAGAACACGACGTAACTGTCGACAGTGACACCGATCGCCACGATGATGCCCGTGACACCCGCGAGACTGAGCGCATAGTTGGTCGCCCCTGACACGAACGCCGCTGCGCTGTAGACGGTCATCGCCCAGACGGCGAGGCCACCGATGATCACGAGGGCGAGGAACCGGTAGTACACGACGAGGAAGATCAGCACCAGGAGCAGGCCGACCAGACCTGCAATGATCGCCGCCCGCAGAGAATCGCTCCCCGCCGATGCCGACACGGTGCGGGTCTCCTGAGGTGTCACCTGGACCGGAAAGGCCCCGCGATTGAGGACGTCGGACAGTTGGTCGGCTTCGTCCTGGGAGAACGCACCCGTGATCGACACCGAGCCGTCGAAGGCGGGCGTGTTCACCACCGGCGCCGACTGCACCACGCCGTCGAGCACGATGGCGATCTGGCCGGGCTGCGACGAACCGTTGCTGTCGATGCCCGTCGAGGGGCACGTCGGCAGTTGATTGAAGCACTGGTTCGCCAATGAGTTCCAGGACGCCTCGCCGTCACCGCGTAGTCCGACGTTGACGCTGAACCCGCCGACCTGATCGAGGGCTACTGATGCGCTGTCACGTTCGAATACTTCACCGCTCGCCTGCGCCGGACCCGCGCACACTGCGCTGCCGTCCAGCGTTGGGAGGAACTGGGCGCCGGTCGCCGACACCGTCGTGGGAAGGCCACCGTCGACGACAGGGCTGTCGATCGTGACGTCAGCATCAACAGGCAGGCTGTCGGCCGGCGTCGAGTCGGCCGGTGTCGAGTCGGCCGGAATCGAGTCGGCCGGGACGCTGCTGTCGACAGGCTCGGGACCCGTGCGTCGCAATCCGATCGGGCCGGACGGCTCAGGTCGCCCCGAGCGACTCTTCCACGACTGCCGGACCAGTTGTCGGCACGTCAGACGCCGGCACGTCGATTTCTGGGACATCCGACGTCGGGACATCCGACGTCGGGACATCGGTGACCGTGCCATCGGTGACCGTGCCGCCGTCGCCGATGGTGATCGTGCCGTCGTCGTTGAGCACGCGGCCATCCTCGGTCAGCACTGGATCGGTCACCGACGTCGAGCAATCGGCGAAGTTGACCACCGGGCGGAGTTCGACGATGCCGGACACGCTGACGCTGCGCAGCGCTTCGTCTTTGTCCCGGACACCGGGAAGATCGACGACGATGTTCGAGCCTTGCACGCGCACATCCGGTTCGGCGATGCCGCTGCGTTCGAGCGACGAGCGGACCAGGTCGCGCACGACGATCAGGTCGTCACCGGTGGCTCCGTCGTCCGGCGCGAGGATCACCGAGAGCCCGCCCTGCAGGTCGAGCCCGAGAATGGGCTGATTGTCGGTGACCAGGTTGCCGACGAGGGCGCCGACGACCACGACGACGATGCCGACGAGGGAAATCCAGAGACGGCGCCTCATCAGTTGGTCGAGCCGTCGGTCGGCTCGTCAGCAGCAGCGGCGGTCGCACCGGCATCGGCGTCGGGGTCGACAACGTTCTGAATGGCCGCACGCGCGATCCGAATCTGGACATCGTCATCGATCTCGAGCCAGAACCGATGCGGCCCGTCTTCACCGGTGATCGTGCCGAAGATGCCCGACGTGGTGACCACGTCCTGGCCGACTTCGATCGACTGTTGCAACGCCTGCTGCTCGCGCATCTTCTTGCGTTGCGGCCTGATCATCAGGAAGTACATCGCTGCCAGGATCAACGGCAGGAAGAGGAAGGACAGGATCGAGCCACCGGAATTGCCGTCTTCGGCACCGAGGAGAGACATCACGAGCGTGGAGGACATAACGGCGTCGGACTCTACCGGGGCCAGCGCTTCCCCGCCGGGCATCAGGCCCAGACATCGAGCACATCACGCCGTAACTCGTCGAAGGTGCCATCGACGATCGCAGCCCGCATCCGCTGCATCAGATCGATGGTCCAGGCCACATTGTGGATCGACAGCAACCGCGACGCAGTGGGCTCACCCACCTGCAAGAGATGGCGGATGTAGCCGCGACTGTGCCGAGCACAGACCGAGCAGGGACACGTCGCATCCAATGGTTCGTCCAGTTCGGCGTGACGAGCAGCCTTGGCCTGGAACCGGCCCGTCGACGTGAGCGCCGTGCCGTGTCGGCCGAGCCGAGTCTGCATGACGCAGTCGAACTGGTCGACGCCGAGCGCAACCGCCTCGATCAGCGACGCCGGGTCGCCGACTCCCATCAGGTAGCGCGGCTGGTCCGTCGGCAGGTGTTCGATCGCCGCGGCAAGCGCGGGCAGCATCTCATCTCGCGACTCGCCGACCGAGAGTCCTCCGATTCCGTAACCGTCGAACCCGACCTCGACCGTACGCTGCGCGCTCTCGGCCCGGAGCGCTGTGCTCACACCGCCCTGCACGATGCCGAACAGCGCCTGATCAGAACGCTCGTGGGCCACCTTCGCCCGGCGCGCCCACGCATGGGTCCGTTCGACGGCGCGGCGAATGACCTCGGGCGGGCTGGGCAGCGGCGGACAGACATCGAGCACCATCTGGATGTCGGCCCCCAACTGCTGCTGGACTGCGACCGCGATCTCGGGCGTGAAACGGTGCAACGAGCCGTCATACGTGCTCTTGAACGTCACTCCGTCGTCGTCCACCTTCGGATCGAGGGAAAAGACCTGGAAGCCGCCGGAGTCGGTCAGCGTCAGACCGTCCCACCCGGAGAACTTGCCGAGTCCCCCGAACCGTTCGACGAGGTCGGCTCCCGGTCGCAACATCAGGTGGTAGGTGTTGCCGAGCACGATTTCGGCTCCGACGGCCGCGTAGTCGTCGGCGCTGAGGTACTTGATGGCACCACGTGTGCCGACCGGCATGAACAACGGCGTTTGATACGAACCGCGAGCCGTGGTGGCCGTGCCGGCGCGGGCGGCACCGAACCCGGCGGAACCCGTGGCGATGACGTCGAGTTCGACCCTGTGCACGGGCGGCAGGCTATCGACCGGCTCCCCCACCGGTCTCGGTTGTCTCAGGCCCGTTCGAGCAGCATCGCGTCGCCGAACGACAAGAACCGATACTCCTCGGCGAGGGCCTCGGCGTACAGGTCACGCCAGACAGGCCCGACGAAGGCGTCGATCATCATCAACAGCGTGGTCTTCGGCAGATGGAAATTCGTCAGTAGCACATCGACCATCTGGAACGGGAATCCACGGTGGATGAACAGGCGGGTACGGCCCGCGAGGTCGCCGGACGCTGCTGCCGATTCGAGCGCTCGAACCGCCGTGGTACCGACGGCGACGACGCGCCCACCCCGGGCGCGGGTCTCGGCACAGCGCTCCAGCGTCGCCGCGGGCACCCGATAGCGCTCGGTGTGCATCGGGTGGTCCAGCGGATCGTCGGTACTGATCGGCTGAAAGGTGTCGAGCCCGACGACGAGTTCGACCGTCGCATGACCGATGCCGCGGGCGGCGAGGCGGGCAAACAGATCGGGCGTGAAGTGCAGGCCCGCTGTCGGGGCGGCGGCACTCGCCGGCTCGACAGCGAACACGGTCTGGTACCGATCGGGGTCGTCGAGCCGGGTCCCGATGTACGGAGGGAGCGGCATCTCGCCGAAGGTCTCGATCAATTGCAGCGGGTCGCCGTCACCGAGGATGTCGATCCAGAACGTGTCGCCGGCCGACGTGCGCTCCCCCATTCTGACCAGCGCGACATCGTCCGCGAACAGGTGCTCGCCGACCCGGAGTTTCTTGCCGGGTCGCACGAGGGCCTCCCAGGTCCGGCGGTCCGCATCGGTCGCTTCGAGGAGGAGGACCTCGGCTGCTCCACCGGTGGTGCGCCGCAGCGTGAGCCGGGCAGGGATCACCTTGGTTTCGTTGACCACGAGCAGGTCGCCCGGCTCGAGCAGTTCGGGCAGGTCGCGTACATGACGATGCTGCACCGGGTCGCCCGCAACCAACAGCCGAGCCGCATCGCGCGGTTCGAGCGGTGTCTGGGCAATGCGATCGTCCGGCAGGTCGTAGTCGAAGTCGGACAGGTGCACGGCGACAGCTAATCGAACAGTGACCCGTTCTGCACCCTGGCGGGCGCCGTGATGCCGACGTGGTCGTAGGCCGCGCCGAGCGCCACCCGTCCGCGGGGCGTGCGGGCGATCATTCCTTGGGTGATCAGGAAGGGTTCGTAGACGTCCTCGACGGTTTCGGGCTGCTCGCCGACGCTGATCGCCAAGGTCGACAGACCGACCGGCCCGCCGTGGAACTGGCCGCAGAGCGCAGTGAGGAGCGCCCGGTCGACCTTGTCGAGCCCGCGGTTGTCGACCCCAAACACGGCGAGGCCCGCTTCGGCGACCTCGGCGGTGATCGCACCGTCGGCACGCACCTCGGCGAAATCGCGGACCCGCCGGAGCAGGCGGTTGGCGATGCGCGGCGTCCCTCGCGATCGGCGGGCGATCTCGAAGGCGCCGTGCGTGTCGATGGCGATGCCGAAGATGCCGGCCGCCCGCTCGACGATCAACTGCAACTCGTTGTGGTCGTAGTAGTCGAGGCGAGCGACGAGACCGAACCGGTCGCGCAGCGGGCCGGTGATCATGCCGGTGCGGGTCGTGGCACCGACGAGCGTGAACGGCGGCATCGTCAACCTGATGCTCGACGCCGCCGGACCCTTGCCGACGACGATGTCGAGCTGGAAATCCTCCATCGCCGGATACAAGATCTCTTCGACGGCCCGGCTCAGCCGGTGGATTTCGTCGATGAACAACACGTCGTGCTCTTCGAGCTTGGTGAGAATCGCCGCGAGGTCGCCGGCTCGTTCGAGCGCCGGGCCCGACGTGATGTGCAACTGCGTCCCCATTTCGGTGGCGACGATGCCGGCCAGCGTGGTCTTGCCGAGGCCGGGCGGACCGGCGAACAACAGGTGATCGACGGCCTGTTCGCGGCGCCGCGCCGCCTCCATGACGATGGTCAGGTGCTCTTTGAGCTCCTTCTGACCGACGAACTCATCGAGGGCGCGGGGCCGAATCCCCTCCTCGATCTCGATCTCGCCGACCGACGCTTCGGGCCCGACGCCCGGATCGAGGAACTCGTCGCGCATTGCCGTCAGCCCCGCGCCCGACTCAGACTCTTCAGGGCGTCGCGCAGGAGCGTGGCCGAATCGGCGTCGGCGGGCAGTTCGCGCAGCACGTCGCGGATCTCGTCGGTGCCGTACCCGAGCCCGGCCAACGCTTCGCGCACGTCGCCAACGCTCGATCCGTTCCCGCCGGGCCCCACGCCGCCGCCATCCAAGATGTCGAGCGACAATCGATTCCTCAGCTCGACGATCAAGCGCTCGGCCGTTTTCCGGCCGACCTTCGGGACGAGTTGCAGCGCGGCAATGTCGTTGCTCGCCACGATGTCGATCAGCGACGCGGCCGGATGGGTCGCGAGCACCGACATCGCCAACGCCGGACCGACGCCGTGGGTCGCCAACAACACCTGAAAGGTCGCCTTGTCTTCTTTGGAGGTGAACCCGAACAGCGTCTGGGCGTCTTCGCGGATGTAGTGGTGGATCAACAGGAACGCGGTGCTGCCCGGTTCCAGTTCGGAAATCGCCCGATGCGACACCGTGATGAGATACCCGACGCCGCCGACGTCGAGGAGGATGGTGCCGTCGATGTTGCGTTCGATGACCTCGCCGCGCAGCGAACCGATCATCGTGTCGCCGCCTGTCGCATCGCCCGCCCGATCGGAGACATCGCCAGGTGACACAGCGCGAGCGCCGCTGCGTCGGCGGCGTCGGCAGGCTGGGGCAGCGAGGTCAGCCGAAGCCGGGCTTGGACCATCTTCTGCACCTGCTCCTTGCTCGCCGCGCCCCAGCCCGCTACGGCGTCTTTGACCTGGTTCGGCGTGTACTGGATGACCTCGCACCCCGCAAGCGCCGCCTCGGCCAGCGCCAGCCCACTGGCCTGACCGACGCTCATCGCGGTCCGCACGTTGGTCTGGAAGAACACCTGCTCGACAGCGACGACATCGGGCTTGAACTCGGCGATCAGCTCCGTGAACTCGGTGCGCAGCGCAGCGAGGCGATGCGGCAACGGATCCGACGATGGCGTACGGATGACCCCCATCGACACCGCAGTGGCCGAACCGGCACCCCGACCGTCGATCACGGCGTACCCGCAACGGGTGAGGCCCGGGTCGATCCCGAGGACACGGGTGGTGACGCCGGAGGTGGCGTCGACGCTGTTGGCGAACACAGGTTCGTACTGTAGTCGATGGTTCCCGCAGACGGGTGGACAGGGTGGACAGGGCGGGCGGGTGGAATGCTCAGTGGTTGAGTTTGCGGAGTTCTTCGACCAGTTCGCTCACCGGCCGGTACGTCAGGCCGGCGATGGCGCGGTGGGCGTAGCGGATCGTGCCCGAACCATCGACGATGAAGACACTCCGCCGCGGGAAACCCAACGGCCCCAGCGTGCCGAACTCTCCTGCCACGACCTTGTCGGTGTCGGCGAGCAGCGGGAACGAAAAGCCGTGCTTCCCGGCGAAGGTCTCGTGACTCGACACGTCTTGGGCCGAAATGCCGAGCACCTGCGCATCGAGGTCGGCGAACTGCTCGATGCCTTCGTTGTAGCTGTTGAGCTGCTTGGTGCAGACCGGCGTGTCGTCGCCGGGGTAAAAGACCAGCACGACCGGCTGGCCCCGGAATTCCGCCAGTGAATAGGTCCGTCCGCCGGTCCCGGCCAACTCGAACTCGGGGGCCTGATCACCGATCCCGACGCTCATCCGGCGGCCTCTTCCATCATCTCGTCGGTCATGTCGAAGTTCGAGAACACGTCTTGGACGTCGTCGTTGTCCTCAAGCGCTTCCATGATCCGCAAGATCGCCTTGGCGTCTTTGGCATCGGTCACCGCCACGAGATTTTCCGCCATCATCGGAGAGTCGGCCGAGTGGACGACGAATCCGTTGCCCTCGAGGGCGGTTTTGATGTCATAGACCGGCGACGGTGAGGAGGTGACCTGGTACGCGTCGCCGACGCGCACCATGTCGTCGGCGCCTGCATCGAGGGCTGCCAGCATCAGTTCGTCTTCGTCCGCTGCGCCATCGACCATGATGACGCCCTTACGTGCGAACTGCCAGCCGACGGCTCCGGGCTCGGCCATCGAGCCGCCGAGCTTGGTGAAGATCTGCCGGATGTCGGCGCCCGACCGGTTGCGGTTGTCGGTGAGGACATCGATCATCAGCGCCACTCCGCCCGGCGCGTAACCCTCGTACATGATGTTCTCGTACGCTTTGCCGTCGGCGTCGCCGGTCCCCCGCTTGATCGCCCGATCGATGGCGTCGTTGGTCATCTGGCCCGCTTTGGCCTTTTGTACCGCCGTGCGCAGGGTCGGGTTCATGTCGGGGTCTCCCCCGGTCTTGGCGGCGACTTCGATCTGGCGAGCCAACTTGTTGAAGAGCTTGCCGCGCTTCGCGTCGGTGGCGCCCTTCTTGTGCTTGATCGTTGCCCACTTGGAATGGCCGGACATGTGGTCTTCCTCGATGTTGCTAGAGAGTCGAGATGAACAACTCGTGAAGGCGAGTGTCGTCGGTGAGTTCGGGATGGAACGCTGCCACGGTACATCGTCCGGCCCGAACCAGAACAGGAATGCCGTTGTGCTCGGCGAGCACGACAACGTCCGGACCGACTCGTTCGACGAACGGCGCCCGGATGAACACGGCATGGAATGGCGCGTCGAGATCGGCAATGTCGAGATCGGTCTCGAAGCTGTCGAGCTGTCGCCCGTACCCGTTGCGCCGGACCGTCATGTCGATCAGGTCGAAGCCGCGCTGGTCAGGTCGACCGTCGAGCACCTCGGTGGCGCACAAGATCATCCCGGCACAGGTCCCGAACACCGGGAGCCCGGTGGCGAGCAGGTCGGACAGTGGCGGTCGGAGACCGCTGGTGTCGAGCAGCATCGACATCGTCGTGCTCTCGCCGCCCGGGAGCACGATGCCGTCGATGCCGTCGAGGTCGGCCGGCTGTTTGACCAGTCGCGCTTCGACACCGAGCGACTGCAACCGCTGTTGATGGGTAGCAAAGGCACCTTGCAGTGCCAGCACGCCGATCACGGGATCGGGGCCGGTGGTCACCAACCGCGTTCGGCGTACTTGACGGCGACTTCATCCATGCCGATGCCGGTCATCGGGGCTCCGAGCCCGCGGCTGACCTTGGCCAGGATGTCGGCGTCACGGAAATGCGTGGTCGCCTCGACGATGGCCTTGGCGCGCGGTGACGGGTCGTCGGACTTGAAGATGCCGGAGCCGACGAACACCGCTTCGGCTCCGAGTTGCATCGCCAGGGCGGCGTCGGCCGGGGTCGCGAGGCCGCCTGCACAGAACAGCGGAACGGGGAGCTTGCCGGTTTCGGCGATCTCCTGCACCAGAGGCAGCGGCGCCTGGAGCCGTTTGGCCCACTCGAACAATTCGGCGTGATCGGCCTGGGTGATGCGCTTGATGTCACCGATGATCGAACGCAGGTGGCGCACGGCTTCGACGACGTTGCCCGTGCCGGCTTCACCCTTCGAGCGGATCATCGCCGCACCTTCGGAGATGCGACGGAGTGCCTCACCGAGATTGGTCGCGCCGCACACGAAGGGTACGTCGAACGCGAACTTGTCGATGTGGTGGGCCTCGTCGGCCGGCGTCAGCACCTCTGACTCGTCGACGAAGTCGACGCCGAGCGCCTGCAGGATCTGCGCTTCGACGAAATGGCCGATCCGCGCCTTGGCCATGACCGGGATCGAACACACCGCTTGGATGCCGTCGATCATCTCGGGGTCGCTCATCCGCGCCACGCCACCGTCTTTGCGAATGTCGGCGGGCACCCGCTCGAGTGCCATCACGGCCACTGCACCCGCGTCTTCGGCGATCTTGGCCTGCTCGGGGTTGACGACGTCCATGATGACGCCACCCTTCATCATCTCGGCCAGCCCACGCTTGACGGGGAACGTTCCAGTGCTCTCAGCGCTCATGTGACCAGACTACTTTCGCCTCGCCCCATCCAGCCTGATCGTTTGCAAGATCGGACGGCCGAATCAGGGTGTCGTTGGTAACAGCGTCAGAGTGCGACGACGAACTCGGGGGCGTCGCCGGCGGCATCGACCTCGACGAGTTCGATCCAGGTTTGACCTGGCGCCAACTCGATCACGTCGCCGTTGTCGAGCGTGAGGGTGAACGGGAAGATCGCGAGCTCACGTTCCCACGTGCCCGTCACGAATTCGCCGTTGCTGAACACGGCGACAGCGCCCGTCCCGAGGGTGATCGCCTCAGGCGCATTGGAGTCGATCGAGCTCGGCCGATAGTCGACGCCCAGCACGACGACGTTGTCGGCACCGATCCGGCCGTAGGTCTTGTCGACGTGCTCGGCGCCCTCCTGGGAGCGCTCGTAGCGCTGCGCCTCGTCGCTCCATGTCCACTCGACGTCAACGCTGCCGACGGCGAGCGAGACGCTCCGACCCGGCTCACCGGCGAACACTTCGCCGTCGTCGAGATAGGAGAACTGGGCGGCGGGCGGACCCGGATGGTCCTCGGGTGTGAGTGCGTACAGCGACGCAGTATCGCTGTAGAGGTTGTGCGGAGCGGCGCCGGGGCCGCGGTAGTAGCTGCCCGAATTGCTCGGCGCACCGACATCGACGAGGAACGACGCGCGGATCAGCGCCGTGACTCCGCCGTTGCCGCCGCTCCACCCGAACAGCGGTGCGTTGTACGAACTGAGCAGGGCGACGTCTTGCTCGCGGCCCGATCGGATCGGCCCGACCGGGTCGGCGTCCTGACTGTGGAAGACCGCGGCGAACCGGCTGAGCGAGCCTTCGACCTTTTCTTCGAACACGATGTCGGCCACGGCGAGACCGCTGTGGTTGCGCCGAGCATCGGGATGGTTGTCGATCTTCACGGCGAGCGCAGCCCTGTCGATGATGTCGGCATTTGTGGCCAGCACGCTTCCCGTGAGCGGCTGGCGGATCGCATCCGGGGCGACCGTGGTGGTCGGCGCGACCGACGTGGTGGTCGTCGTCTTCGCAACGGTCGACGTGGTCGTGGTGGCAGCCGTGGTGGTGGTGGTCGCGGCGATGGTCGTGATGGTGGCTTCGTCGCTCCCGCCGGAACAGGCCGCGATCGCCACGGTCGAGAGGGCGGCGAGCGCGAGCGTGCGCCGGGCGCGACCCGAGATGCGTGGGACGGCGAAATGGCCGGCAGCGGAGGAGGTAGCGGAGGAGGTAGAGGTAGCGGGGGTGGGGGTGGGGGTCATCAGAGTTCTCTCAGCAGGGCAATGCGCTCGTCGAGCGGCGGATGTGTGTCGAACATCTTGTGGATGCCGCCGAGCTTGCCTCGATCGCCGACACCACTCATGGGCTGTTCGATCCACAAGTGTGCCGTAGCGGTCGATGCGCTGTGGGTCACCGTCGTGTCTTGCTGCAATTTTTCGAGCGCCGAAATGAGCCCTGGCGGATATCTCGTCAACTGGCACGCCGTGACGTCGGCCAAAGTTTCCCGCCGACGCGAGATCGCGGCCTGCATGCACTTGGCGATGATCGGCGCCAGGATCAGCAAGGCGAACCCGACGAAGGCGAGGGGGTTGTTCCCGTTGGACTGGTCGCCGCTGCGATTCACCCGGCCGCCGTTCCACCACATGAGTCGAATGGCGCCGTCGGCGAGGAGCGCAATGGCGCCGACCATCGTGACGGCGAGCGTCGACACGAGGATGTCGTAGTTCTTGATGTGGCCCAACTCGTGCGCGACGACGCCTTCGAGTTCGACTCGGTTCATCTTCTCGAGGAGCCCCGTAGTGACCGCGATCGCGGCGTGTTCGGGGTTTCTCCCCGTGGCGAACGCGTTGGGTGCCGGGTCGTCGATCACGTACACGCCGGGCTTCGGTAAGCCGGCCGAGATGCACAGGCCCTCGACGAGATTGTGCAGGCGTTGGTACTCGACCGGCGATGCCGGCTTGGCCCTGCTGACCGCAAGGGCCACCTTGTCGGCCTTCCAGTAGGACGCGAAGGCCATGACGCCGCTGAACACGAGCGCGCCGAGGGTGAACGCGATGCCGTTGCCGACGACCACGCCGATTGCGGCACCGACGAGTACCACGACGAGGACGAAGCCGACAACGAGCGCGACGCTTCTCCGCTTGTTCGATCTGATCAGTTCAAACATCGAGATGGATCAGAACTCGACGCTCGGAGTCGTTCGCGCAGCCTCCTCGGCCTGGAAGTACTCGCGGCGGTCGAACTTCATCGCCTTGGCGAAGAACACCGTGGGGAACTGCTCGAGCTTGTTGTTGTAGTCGAGCACGCTGTCGTTGTAGAACTGACGCGAGTAGGCGACCCGGCCCTCGGTGGCCGTGAGCTCCTCCTGCAGTTGCAAGAAGTTCTGGTTGGCCTTGAGATCGGGGTACGCCTCGCCGAGGGCGAAGAGCTTGCCGAGCGCGCCTTCGAGCATGTTGTTGGCGCCGGCCTGCCCGGCCGGAGTGTTCGGGGCCTGGATCGCGGCGTTGCGCGCGTTGATCACGGCTTCGAGCGTGTCGCGCTCGTGCGCCGCATAGCCCTTGACCGTTTCGACGAGATTCGGGATGAGATCGAGGCGGCGCTTGAGCTGCACGTCGATCTGGGACCATGCGTTCTCGATCTGATTGCGGCGACGAATCAAACCGTTGTAGGCACCGATCACGAGCGCCAGAACGACGACCACGATGGCAATGACGATGAAGAGAACAACCATGGGACAAGTGTACGGCGCTGGCCTGGCTCAGTGGCTGATCCCGCCAGCGAGTCCGCCGACTCGCCGCGTCGTCCTCAGTGCGCCCTCAGTGCGCGGCGACGAGCCCCTGGTAGATCTCGATGTACCGGTCGGCAAGGGCCGACATCGCGAAGGCTTCCGCCCGAGTCGAGCCAGCGTCGCGGAGTCGTGCTGCGAGTGCCTGATCGTCGAGCACCCGGCGCAGGGCGGCCGCGAGTTGTTCGACCGATCCAGGGTCGGTCAGTACGGCATCGACGTCGTCGGTGGCCACATTGCGATAGCCGTCGAGGGCGCTGGCCACCACCGCGGTGCCCGCAGCCATTGCTTCGATCAGCACCACGCCGAAGGACTCGCCACCGAGCGACGGCGCGCAGAACACGTCGGCCCCGCGCAACCGCGCGAACTTGTCATCGTCGGAGATCCGCCCGAGCCAGTGGATCCGTGCGTCGCCGGCCGTGCGCCGCTGCAGCAACTCGGTGTCGGGCCCATCGCTGCCGATCCACAGATCGACACCCGCCGGCATCTGGTCGAAGGCGTCGATCAACACCCGCAGGCCCTTGCGGTCTTCGTGGCGCCCACAGAAGAAGACCGTCGGGCGCGTCGTGGGCAGCGGGTCGATGGCCTGGATTCGTCCGATGTCGACACCGTTGAACAGCACCTCGTAGTCGCCGCCGAGATGTGATTGGGCGAGCGCGAGTGCATCTTTCGACACAACAACTTTGTGATCGATGCGCCTGATGATCTGACCGAGGGCCCGTTTGAACAGGCGATAACTCGTCGACTGCCCGGCGGCGTGGAAGGTCGCGACGATCGGCGCCGGCCGGGTGAGGATCGTCGTGAGGGTGGGTCCCGGCGCCAACGGTTCGTGGACGTGGAGCACGTCGAACGCCTCGTCCTGCAGCACCCGGATGGTACGGAGCGCTGCGGGCGGATCGGGCGCGAGCGGCGCGATCGAACCGTTTGCGGCGAGCGGCAGGGACTTGCCGAGCGGGGTGACGAAGCTCTCGGGTGGCGGCCCGTCGCACGGGCCGAGTACACGCGCCTCGTACCCGCGGGCGCGGAGTTCGTGGGCGAGCCCGAGCACCTGCATTTGCACGCCGCCGGGGATGGTCAGGCTGTACGGGCAGACGAGCCCGACCCGGAGCGGTCGATTCACTCGGCCATGTCTAGCTGACCGACATCGTCGGTGCGGGAAGGTCGAGCCCGAATCGTTGCCGGATCACTGCAGACTCGAGTGGCTTGGAGAGCAGGTACCCCTGCCCGATGTCGCAGCCCATGCGGCGGAGCTCGGCGAGCTGGGCAGGAAGCTCGATCCCTTCCGCGACACTGATCACTTCCAGGCTCGCCGTGAGCTGCAGGATCATTCGCGCCAGACTCGACCGTTTGCGGTCTCCACCGAGTTCGTCGATGAACTGTTTGTCGATCTTCACGATGTCGACGGGAAAGCGTTGCAGGTACGACAGCGAACAGTACCCCGTGCCGAAGTCGTCGATCGCGATCCGCACGCCGATCGCCCGGAGGTCGGCGAGGACTCCCGACGCGGCCTCGATTTCACTGACCAGCACCGTCTCGGTGACTTCGAGCGTGAGCTGCTCGGGTGGCAATCCGTGGGTGTCCAGGGCGGTGCGCACCTGCGTCACGAAATCGGGGTTTCGAAGTTGTACCGCCGACACGTTCACGCTCACCTCCCGCGGACCACTGCGCTGCCAGGCGGTGGCGTGGCGCACTCCCTCGTCGAGCACCCACGCGCCGATCGGCATGATCAACCCCGACCGCTCGGCGATCGGAATGAAGTCCGCTGGCGAGATGTCGCCGCGCTCGGGGTGACGCCACCGCACGAGCGCTTCGGCTCCGAGGACCTCACCGGTGCGCAGATCGATCTGGGGCTGGAAGACCAGGCGAAGCTGATTTTGCTCGATGGCATTGCCCAGCTCACTGCGGAACTCGAGATGCTTGGTGGCCGAGAGCCGCATCGCCGGGTCGAAGATCTTGATCTGGCCCTTGCCCGCCCGCTTGGCTTCGTACATCGCGATGTCCGCGTCGCGGAGCAGGCTCGACGTGGTCATGCCCGGCGTCGCCACGGCGACCCCGACGCTGGCCAGGACGGCCAGGTCATACCCGGCGAGCGATACAGGTTCGCGCAGCAGGTCGAGCAGACCCTCGGCCACGTCGAGGGCGCGGTCGACGCCGCCACGGTCTTCGAGCAGCAAGGCGAACTCGTCACCGCCGAGACGGGCCGGCGTGTCGCCCGAGCCGGCGACCGTACGAATTCGGTCGGCGATGTGCCGGAGCAGCTGGTCGCCGACGGCGTGTCCCAGGGCGTCGTTGACTGCCTTGAAGTCGTCGAGGTCGACGAAGAGCACGACCACCGGGTCGGTGTCGGCGCGGGCGATCCGCAGGGCGTGATCCATGCGGTCGAGGAACAGCGCCCGATTCGCCAGACCGGTGAGCTCGTCGTGGTACGCCCGGTGGCTCAATTGGGTTTCGAGGTCGCGCTGCTCGGTGACGTCGCGAAAGGTCGCCACGATCCCGTCAACCGCTTCGCCGCCGATCAGGTTGGCAATGGTCGCTTCCATCCTCCGCCGCTGACCATCGACACGAACCAGGCTCGCCTCGAACTTGACCGTGCCGCCCGGCCCCAGCCTGATCAGTTCGGCCAGCTGTTGTTCTGCAGTGTCCCGATCGTCGTTGACGACGAGATCGATGACCGGTCGGCTGATCCAGTCGCTCCCGCGATGACCGAGTGTGCTCGAGAGGCCCGGACTCGCGTAGCGAATGTCACCGATGCCGTCGACCAGGATCACGACGTCACTGGAGTGCTCGACCATCGCGGCCAGGCGATCCTGACCGCGCCGTTCGGTGAGCGACCGGACCGTCGCCACGAGACCCCACATCCGGGTGAGTGCGAGCCCGACGACGACCAGGGCACAGGCTGCGGCCACGATCCGAGTGGTCCGAGTCCCCAGATCGGTGATCGTCAGCGCAAACAGCACCGTGAGGGGCGTCAGGGCCGCCACGCTCAAACCGACGATGCGGCCCAACCCGGCAGCCTGGGAATCGGGACGATTGCGATGGGCCATCGTCGGCTCGAGTGCGCCCGAGGCAATCATCATGGGCGCCACGATCGAGAGCGCGGCCACGATTCCGCCGGGTCCGAATCGTTCGCGGAGTTGAGCCACGCTGTGCAACGTGTCAGCGAGCAAGCTGACCGTGAGCCCCACCGCGACCAAGATCGGCGAGAGCACCCGGAACTTGTTCTGCGTCGCCATCCGGAACGACACCGCAACGGCGAAGGCGCCGACCAGCGGGATCGCCGTAGCCCACACCTTGTCGCCGAACGCGAGTGTCCGTTCCGCCACATACGGTTCGATGACCAGCAACCACACGCCGATCCCGACAGCGATCGCCACGATCGCCGTCTCGATCGGCCCGAAGGCGTCGTCGTCCCCACCCGACTCCCGGCTCATGAAGACGAGGGCCCCGGCGATCAGCAGGGCGGCGATCAGACGGAGCAGGTCGGCGACGGACGGGAACGTGTCCTCACCGTTGAAGTGTCGATTCGCGAACACCAACGTCGCCGCCGTCTGCAGCGCGAACCCAGTGGCCAGCATCATCCAGCCGGCACTCCGCTGAGGTTGGAACTTGGCCACGCCCATCAGCACGCTGCCCACCGCAAGGATCGGACCGATGGCCCGGAGGCCCTCGGCGCCGATGGACGCCGGCAACGCCACATAGACCGCCGCGAGGATCGCGGCGGCCGCGAGGACCACGACCGTGGGCCTCGTCAAGCGAAGGGGAGCGTCGGTATCGATGTCTGTCTTTCGGCAAGTCAGAACGTCAGGTTGAGACGGAATTGACATAGCCAGGGTCACTTGGCCAGTTCGGTTGGAACAGGTGCCATTGCGTCGGGGCTCGACGAATCAGCACTTCGAGTTCGCCTGCGATCATTTGCGTGATCCGCTGCACGTCGTCGCGGAGGCGTTTGGCCTGGCGTTCCACGCGCAGCGGCGGGCGGACGTATCCGAGATGCCCGTCGAACCGGTCGGTGAAGTAGACCCCGGTCGGCAGGATCGGGGCGCCGGTGCGCAGCGCGACGGTCGCTGCTCCCCCGGGCAACGTCGTCGTTTCGCCGAAGAACTCGACCTGCGGTCCGCCCCCCTGAATGTCACGGTCAGAGAGCAGACAGACCACGTGATTGGCCTTCAGCGCAGTGATCACCGCTGTTCCGGCGTCGGGCCCGAGGGGCACGACGGTCATCCCGAGTTTGGAGCGCAGATCGACGAACCATTCGAAGAGTTCAGGCGGATCGAGCCGCTCGACGATCACCGTGATCGGGTGTCCTCGATCGGCGATCCAGCGTCCCGCCCACTCCCATCCACCGAGGTGCGGCAAGGCGATGATCGCCCCTTTTCCGGCATCGAGCGCGGTGAGGAGATGGTGGTAGCCGTCTTCTTTGAACGGTGCCGCCACGGCCCGCTTCGACATCGTCGGCAGGCGAAAGCTCTCGATCCAGTAGCGCGCATACGAATCGAACGACTCTTGGACCGCGCGCCGCAGCCGCAGCCCCCGCAACGTCGGATCGACGCGCTGCAGGTGGCGCTCGATGATCGCCCGTCGTTCGGGATTTGCCAGGTTGGCCCCCGCCCCAGCGGGTATGGCGAGGCCCGCGGCGAGCGGGCCGGGCAACAGTCGCGCCGTCAGTGCAGCAAGCTTGTAGGTGTTGGTCGCGAACTGCCCGGCGAGCTGATCGGACAGATCGCCGAAGCCGATGGGGCCGCTGGGCGAGTTGCCACGAGGAGCGTTCACGGCTTGCGGCGCGGGACCTGCGTGCGGCGACGCTCGGTGCGGGCCACCCGTCGACTCTGGCGACGCGAGCGACGCATCTCGATCTTCGCCGCCGTGACCGGTGCAACGGCCGCAGCCTTCCACACCTTGACGAAACGCTGGATCGCCGTGATCGTGGTCAGCACCAGCATCACCCAGAGGATCGGGATCAACAAGATGTTGAAGGCGAGGCCGATGCAGATCGCGATGATCCGTTCGGCACGCTCCATCAAGCCACCCTTGGCCTCGATTCCCAACGATTCGGCCTTCGCCCGCTGGTAACTGATGACCGAGGAGATCGACGCCACCGCGAACGGGAGGAGCACGAGGCGGGGATCTTCCGTGAGGGCGAAGTGCCAGCCGATGCCGCCGAGCAACAACGAGTCGGTGACCCGATCGACCGTCGAGTCGAAGAATGCGCCCCGTTGACTCGAGGTTCCCGACGCCTTGGCCAGTGCGCCGTCGAGGAGATCGGGAAGTGCTGCGAGGATGACGAGGCCCAGACCCAGCCACAACCGTCCGAAGCCGATGGCCACTGCGGCGCCGACGCCGACGAGCAACCCGACGATGGTGAGGTGGTCGGGGGTCAGTTTCGTGCGTCGCAAGAGGGCGCCGATCGGCTTGACCGCCTTGTCGACCGGCTTTCGGAAGGTGCCGTCAAACATGGTGCCTCGACGTTAACCGCGGACCATGGGCATGCCGCGTCGTCAGCCGAGATCGTTTTCGTCGTTGATTTCGATGAGGTGTTCGAGAATCCGGCCGTCAACGGCGTCGACCAGAACGAGGCCTCGCTGCACCGGTGGCTCTTCGGCTGAGTAGCAGAGCACACGCCACGTCGGACGGCTCCGCAGCCCGCGCCACACCTGCTGCGCCGAGGCGTGCCCGACACCGAAACCGACCGCCCCCTGCGCCGCAACGAGGGCCTGCTTCTCGTCGACCGTCATCCGCCAGCCCGAGGTGATCGACACGACACCGACCACGGCGAGAACGACGGCACCGACGAGCCAGCCGCGATTGACCACCGCTGCGTCGCGCGCCACCAGGAACACGATCACTGTGGCAGCGGCGAGTACCAGGTACATCGCGCCGGGCCACCGGCGCCGACTGTTGTCGGGAAAGAGGTAGGCGCCGACGAAGCCAGCAGGGTTCAAGTCGTCGGGGAGTTCGTCGATCTGATCGTCGGTCGTCACGCCGCCAGCCTACGGGCGCTCGAACGGTGCTGCGGCCGTCGCACCAGTCGGGCAGTCCGGCCGCAGCCCAGGCGACGCGCAGTCGTTCGGTCGTTGCTCCGAGCGCCTCGGGGAGAGTCTGGGTGTTGGCGATGGCGGACAAGAAGTTCGAGTCACCGGTCCAGCGCGGCACGACGTGCACGTGCAAATGGGTCGGCACCGTTCCGCCGGCAGCTCGACCGATGTTGAGTCCGACGTTCACGCCGTCGGGCGCGTAAGCGCTGCGTACGACAGAGACGGCGGTGGTGACCGTCGACCACAGCTCGGCCGTTTCTGCTGGCGTGAGATCGGTGAGGTCGGCGACTTCTCGGTAGGGCAGCACGAGCTGATGGCCCGAGGTGTACGGAAAGATGTTGACGACGACGAAGACGAGTTCGCCCCGGTGGACGATGTGCGTCGCGTCATCGGGTTCGCCCGACTCGAGGAGTTGCGTGAAGACGCTCGGCGCCTCGGCCGATGTCCCGCTCGTCGTCCCGCTCAGCGGTGAGCTGGCGGGGGTCGAACCGGACAGTCGAGACGGCGCATCCGAGACGTAGGTCGACCGCCACCCCGACCAGATCCGTTCGAGCATCAGGCGTCGAGGGCGGCTGATTCGGCGTTCGCGACTTCGGCTTCGAACCGGGCGACGAAGTCGTCGAGGGAGACGTCCCGCTCGACGTCGGGGCTGCCGTCGACGTGCATGTCGGCGCGTACGTTCACCCCGACGGTGCGGGCTGCGACGTCGTCGTCGCCGACGACGAGCACGTACGGAAGCTTTTCGACCTTGCCGTTCCGGATGCGCTTCCCCAGGCCGTCGTCGGCGGCCACCATGTCGACCCGAGCGCCTGCGGCGCGCAACCGGTCGACGACGACCTCGCGCGTACTCCTCGTGCGGCGTGGCAACGGGCAGGACCCGCACCTGCACCGGAGCGAGCCACGTGGGAAAGGCACCCGCGTAGTGCTCGACGAGGACGCCGAAGAATCGCTCGATCGAACCCATCAACGCACGGTGCAGCATGATCGGCCGGTGCCGGTTGTTGTCGGCCCCGACGTATTCGAGGTCGAACCGCTCCGGCAACTGGAAGTCGGCCTGAATCGTCGACAGCTGCCATGACCGACCGATCGCGTCGCGCACATCGATGTCGATCTTCGGGCCGTAGAAGGCGGCGTCGCCCTCTTTCACCTGATACACGAGACCGTGCGTCTCGAGCGCCGACCTGAGTGCTGCGGTCGCTTCGTCCCACAGTTCGTCGCTGCCGACGTACTTGTTCGGGTCCTTGGTCGACAGGTTGAACGTGAAGTCGTCGAACCCGAAGGCGCGGAACACCGAGAGCACGAAGTCGATCAGCGATCCGATCTCGTCGGCCAACTGTTCACGGGTGCAGTAGATGTGGCTGTCGTCCTGCGTGAAGCCGCGGATGCGCATCAACCCGTGGAGCGTGCCGGCACGCTCGTATCGATAGACCGTACCCAACTCGAAAAGACGCAACGGCAGTTCGCGGTAGCTGCGCTGACGACTGTCGAAGATCAGGCAGTGCATCGGGCAGTTCATCGGCTTCGGGTAGTACGTGCCGTTGTCCATCTCCATCGGCGGGTACATCCCGTCCGCGTAGAAGTCGAGGTGGCCCGAGGTCTCGAACAGGTTCGCATTGGCGAGGTGCGGGGTGTAAACGAAGTCATAGCCGCCGCGTTCGTGACGCAGACGGCTGTAGTCCTCCATCAGCTTGCGGATGATCGCTCCCTTCGGGTGCCACACCGCGAGGCCGCCACCGAGCTTGCTCGGAAAGCTGAGCAGATCTTGTTCGACGGCGAGCTTGCGATGATCGCGCTTGAGGGCCTCTTCGAGCTGATGGAGGTGCTCGGCGAGCGCCTGCTTCGACTCCCAGGCCGTGCCGTAGACGCGTTGCAGCATCGGGCCCTTCTCGTTGCCCCGCCAATAGGCGCCCGACACGCGCTGCAGCGTGAAGAAGCCGAGTTTTCCGGTGCTCGGCACGTGCGGGCCGACACACATGTCGATGAAGTCGTCGGTGTTGCGGTACGCGCTGATGATGCCGTTGCCCGCCACTTCGCCGGCGTCTTCGGTGTCGGCCGATCCGCCTGCGTGCTGGGCCGCTTCGACGCGTTCGATGATCTCGACCTTGTACGGCTGGTCGGCGAACAGCTCCTTGGCTTCGGCCATCGTGTGCTCGGATCGGACGAACGGTTGATTCTCCCGGACGATGTCTCTCATCCGGGCTTCGATTCGTTCGAGATCGTCGTCGCTGAAGGTCGTGCCGTCGGGCAGGTCGAAGTCGTAGTAGAAGCCGTTCTCGATGGCCGGACCGATCGTGAACTTGGCGCCGGGGTACAGCTGGGTGACCGCCTGGGCGAGGACATGGGCGGTCGAGTGGCGCAGCACATGGCGCCCCGCGTCGGTGTCGTGGGTGATCAACGCCACGACGCTGCCGTCGCTCAGCGGCACGGTCAGGTCGGTGTCGATGCCATCGACGGTCGCCGCCACGGCTGCTTTGCGCAGGCCGGAACCGATGGATGCTGCCAGGTCGAGCGCCGTGGAGCCGGCTGGCAGCTCTCGGCTCGAACCGTCGGGAAGCGAGATCGTGATGTTGGACATGCGTTGCCCAGGATAGAAGCGGGCGCCTGCGCACCGGCAGACGGTTTCGGATCAGTTGGTCGACGCGGCGAGCATCTCGCGTTCGATGGCGGCACTCGTCGGCGGTGACGGCTCGCCCCGAGTCGGTGTGTCGGTCGTGTGGGCAACGTGGGCCGTGACGGTCGGCTCGTAGTCGGCAGTGTCGCCGTGGTATCGGTTGACATACTCCTGGCCGGTCAGCTCGCGAATCTCGAACATCACTTCGTCGATCATCGACCGCCACGCCAGGTGCTCGGGTCCCCGGTTGAGGTAGCGCTCGGGCTTGATCGGCCGACCGATCTTGATCTGGGCCTTCTTGCCCAGCTTTGGCGCCTTGGCATCAGGAGGTTGGATCTCGTCGGTCCCGATGATGCCGACCGGGTAGATCGGACAGCCCACGGTCATGGCGAGTCGGGCCGCGCCGGTACGGCCCTTGCCGAGTGTTCCGTTGCGGCTGCGCGTGCCCTCGGGGTAGATGCCGAACAACTCGCCGCGCTTGAGCACGGCTTCGGCCGCATCGAGCGCCGCCGAGCTCTTGGCGCCGCCCGACCGGTCGATCGGGATCATGCCCATCGCCGGAAACAGGAACTTGGTCTTCCACGAATCCATGTACTCGGCCTTGCCGACGAAGGAGATGTTCCGCGGCAGCGTGAACGTGAGGAACGCCGAATCGAGGAACGAGATGTGGTTCGGGCACAAGATCGCGGGGCCCTCGATCGGCAGGCGATCGAAGCCACTCAGCTCGATGTCCCACAGGCGCGTGACCAGCGGAGCGCCCACCTTGCGCACTCGTCGCTGGAGTGTGCCCGCTCCCGGGCCGTCGGTCATGTTGCGGAGCGTACGGCACCTCGATGCTGGGCGAAAGACAGCCGGATGAACTTCACGTTAAGCGTGCCACCGAACACCCGTCGTGCCGGCTTGTCTGGCGGTCGCGAGTGTGGCGCGGCGAGTCGGGGTGACTGGTCCCGACGGCCCGTCGGCGAGTCAGTCCAACGCGACGCCGAGCAGTGCCGCAGCGTCGCGCACACCCTCGCCTGCGGCGGCGGCCGCATCGATCGCGGCCACTGCGCCCGGCGTGTCGAGGTCGTCGTCGAGGCAGCGTCGGACTTCGTCGAGCAGTGCAGGGTTCGAGGTGGCGGTGGCCTGCCAGGCATCGAGGCGAGCGGCGTTGCGCGGCATCACCTCGTCGTCCCATTCCCATTCGACGCGGTAGTTGTGTTCGATGATCGCCAGTCGGATCGCGCGCGGGTCATAGGTCTCGCGGAGCGCGTCGACGAACACGAGGTTGCCGAGGCTCTTCGACATCTTTTCGCCGTCCATGAAGATCATCGCGGTGTGCATCCAGTGCTTGACGAACGGTTCGCCGGTCGCAGCTTCTGATTGCGCGCGTTCGCATTCGTGGTGCGGGAAGATCAAGTCGCTGCCGCCGCCATGCAGGTCGATGGTGGTGCCGAGTTCGCGCAGTGCCAAGGCCGAGCACTCGATGTGCCAGCCGGGCCGGCCGGCACCCCACATCGTGTCCCAGGAGGGTTCATCGGCGGCCGACGGGTGCCAGAGCACGAAGTCGAGCGGTGACCGCTTGTTCGGGTCGTCGACGTTGCCGCCGCGCTGCTTGGCGTAGTCGAGCATCTCGGCCTCGGTGTATCCGCTCATCGACCCGAACGACTCGAACTTCGACACGTCGAAGTACACCGAACCGCCGGCTTGGTACGCGTAGCCACGGTCAAGCACCATGCCGATGAAGCCTCGGATGTCAGGAATCGCCGACGAGGCGCGAGGGGTCGAAGCGACGGGCAGTGCGTTGAGCGCCACCATGTCGCGTTCGAACCGTGCTTCTTCGGCTGCTGCCAGATCGAGGTAGTGGACGCCGAGCTCGCGGGCTTTCTCGAACAGCGGATCGTCGACATCGGTGACATTGCGGACGCACGTCACGGTGTGGCCGATGTCGATGAGGCGGCGCTGCAGGATGTCGTAGGCAACGAAGGTCGCGGCGTGTCCGAGGTGGGTGGCGTCATACGGCGTGATTCCGCACGTGTACATCAACACGTTGTCGGCGGGCTCGAAGGGCACGATGGCGCGGCGCGCCGTGTCGAAGAGTTGCATCGTCACGACCCAACCTCCAGCGGCTGCTGATTCATTCCGGCCCCCGTCGTTCGGCCCGTCCGTGACTGCACTCCTCGCATGGCGACAGGGTGGCACATTGCACCGCTGCTCCCACGCATGCGCAACGCGAGTCACATCTTCATCGATCTCACGCCCTCGACGTGTGGCGCCCGAGTGGTAGCGCGGATGGCGACTCGGCGGGCGGCTAGCTTGCGGACATGGGTCTGCTCGACGGAAAGAACATCGTGATCACCGGCGTCCTCACCGACGCGTCGTTGGCGTTCGGTGTGGCGGAAATCGCGCTCGCAGAAGGTGCGACGATCGTGCTGACCGGTGCGGGGCGAGCCCTGCGACTCACCGAGCGGACGGCCCGCAAGTTGGGGGCGAACCCTGACGGATCAGCGATCGAGGTGTTCGAACTCGATGTGACCGTGCCCGAGCACGGGGTGGCGGTCCGTGCCGAGCTTGCCGAGCGGTGGGGACGCGTCGACGGTGTCGTGCACGCCGTCGGGTACGCGCCGGCATCGTGTCTGGGAGACGACTTCATGGACGCACCGTGGGACGACGTGGCGGTGGCGATGCACGTGTCGACGTACTCGCTCAAGGCGCTGGCCGATGCGTTCGTTCCGTTGATGACGCCACCCAACGGCAGCGGCGGTTCGATCGTCGGACTCGACTTCGACAATTCCGTCACGTGGCCGGCCTACAACTGGATGGGTGTGGCCAAGTCAGCGTTGCAGAGCCTGTCGCGCTATCTGGCGAAGGAACTCGGGCCGCAGGGTATTCGCTGCAACCTCGTGGCAGCCGGGCCGATCCGCACGATGGCAGCGAAATCGATTCCGGGGTTCGCGAAGTTCGAAGACGTCTGGGACGGTCGTGCGCCGCTCGGCTGGGACGTGAACGACTCCGAGCCGGTGGCCCGCGCCGTCGTCGCCCTGCTCTCCGACTGGTTCCCGAAGACCACCGGCGAGATCGTTCACGTCGACGGCGGCTTCCACTCCACGGGTGTGTAGGACGGTGTAGGGACTCGACGAAACTCCGGTCCCAGTCCTCACCCCGGGACGGACTTTGTAGTGTGGCAACCATGCCGGTATCCATCGATCGGGCGGGCGCGGTGGTGATCCCGAAGGACGTTCGCGATCGGCTTGCTCTTGGTGATCACGCCGAGTTCGAGATCGAGATCGATGGCGATGCGATTCGGCTCGTGCCGTTCCGACGCCCGATCGACCGTCGGGTGGTCACGATCGACGGATGGCCCGTGATCGAGCGGGGCAATGGCCCGGCGATCACCGATGCCGATGTGCAGCGCTGGCGAGATACCGACCAGCGCTGACCGGTTCGCGTTCGACACCAGCGCTGACGGTTTCCGCCGACACCGGCATGGCGGTAGTTGCGCCCGACCAGATCGCCGTCGACGAACCGCGCCCGGCCACCATCGACAAATCCCGCGGCCGCCTCCCGGGGGCCGGTCGACAGAAACCGCACGGCCGCGCGCCAAGCGTGACGTCGAAAGGCGCGCCTACCGCCGTCGAACGGATCGAGGGCCGCGGCCTGCGATCGCTTGGAGGACGAGGAGCAGCAACACCGCGCCAAGCGCTGCAACACCGATGCTGCGCAGCGAGAACTCATCGACACCGTCGCTGTCGATGGTCGACATCAGCCAACCACCGATCAGCGCACCGAGCACGCCGACGATCATCGTGTAAATGCACCCGCTGCGATCGTCCTTGACGATCCACCGCGCCAGTCCCCCGGCGACGAGCCCGACCACGATCCACCCGATGATGCTCACGCTGCCAACCCTAACCAGTCGTCGCGATCCTCGGGGGCGCTGCGGATTGAACGATTATTTGTTCGATTTGTTAGCATTTTTCGTACTGGTGTTGGCAAGACAGCGCGACTCCGGTATCCTCTCTCCATGGGCTTGGGGCAGCTTGCCGAACGGATCGAGTCCGTCGACACGGCGACTGCTGGCGTGGGCGAACTCACCGCTGTCTTGCGTGATCTCAACCGGGTTGATGGTTGGGTGTCGGTGACCAAGGCTGCGATCACCCGGCGGCTCGCCGAACTCGAAGCAGCCGGGCAGGCACCACCGGCTGTTGATGTACTCGCCCGCTCCGGCCGGTCCTCGCAGCGTGAAGCCGCGAAGAGCGAACGGCGCGCGGAGACGTACGGCCAGGTGCCCGCCATGAGCACGCAACGCGTCGCCGGCCGGATCTCTGACGAGCACGCCGATGCGCTCGCTGCCGCTGCGAGCAAACTCGACGACACGCAACGCGCCGTACTATTTGGTGCCGGCGACGATCTGGCTGCTCACGCCGCGGCGTGCACGCCCGGCCAGTTCGCCCGCCATTTGCGTCGGCGCGTGGAGGCGCTCAGCAGCGATGACGAGGCGACCGACCGGTCTGAGCGCCAGCGGTCCCTCGCGACGCTCAGCCACGGCCTCAACGACACGACCGGGATGGGCTGGATACGCGCCGATCTGCACCCCGACGACTATCAGCGGTTCACACGCAAGCTCGACGCCGAGGTCACTGCGCTGCGCAAGCGCACCGATACCACCGAGTTCGTCGGTCAACGGTACGACCAAGTCGCCGCAGCAGCATTCATGGGTCTGGTCACCAGTACCCGCGCAGCGGCCCACACGGTGCCCGAAGTGGTCGTGCTGATCGACCTGCTGACGCTCCAGGCGGGCACCCACAACGACTCGACATGTGAGTACAGCAACGGCACCCCGGTCCCCGTTGCGACGGCACGCCGTCACGCCTGTACGGCTGACATCATCCCGGTGGTGCTCGACGGTGAGGGTCGACCGCTCGATGTCGGGCGAGCCAAACGCCATGCCACGCCCGCTCAACGCAGTGCCCTGCGCGCCATGTACCGCACCTGTGCCGTCGACGGCTGCGAAACAAGCTTCGACAAGACCGAGATCCATCACCTCCGCGAATGGGACCGCCACGACGGGCCCACCGACCTGTCCAACCTGGTCCCGGTGTGCACCTATCACCATCACCGAGCACACGAAGGCCGATGGCGATTGCAGCTCGACGCGAGCACCCGACAACTCACCGTGCACCTCCCCGACGGCACCCTCCACAGCCGCGGCCTCCCCGACGTCCTCGCCGAACGACACACCACCACCCACCAAGCCGCCTGACCGAACCCTGCCTGACCGAACCCTGCCTGACCGAACTCATCTGACCGAACTCTCCGACTGAACTCTCCGACCGAATCGACAGAACGGGCCGACCGCCCGCTCCCACCCTCGTTCGTTGCCCGGACCTGGGAATGCTCACGCGGTGTTGTTCGACCGCCGTACCCGCCCGTCGTCACTGACCTACGTCGCGGCCCCGCCGTTACCCTGTCGGCGATGAACCGGCTCGCCGACGAGACCTCGCCCTACCTGCGCCAGCATCGCGACAACCCGGTCGACTGGTACGCCTGGGGGCCCGACGCCTTCGCCGCGGCCAAAGAACGCAACGTGCCCATCCTGCTGTCGGTCGGCTACTCGGCGTGTCACTGGTGCCACGTCATGGCCCATGAATGCTTCGAAGACCACGACGTCGCCGCCAAGATGAACGAACTGTTCGTCAACGTCAAGGTCGACCGGGAGGAGCGCCCCGACGTCGATGCGCTCTACATGGATGCCGTGCAGGCAATGACGGGCCGTGGCGGATGGCCGATGACGGTGTTCATGACTCCCGACGGCGAGCCGTTCTACGGCGGCACGTACTTCCCGAAGGAACCATTCCTCAAGCTGCTCGACGCAATCAACGGTGTCGAGGGGATCTTCACCCTCCGCCAGGACGACGTCCGCAAGAACATCGACCAGTTGGTCGCCGCGATCTCCAAGTCCGCCGACCTCGTCGCGGGCGCCGAATTGCCGGGTGTCGAGCAATTGAACAACGCAGTCCAAGGGCTCGGCAAGGCTTTCGACCCCGAATGGGGCGGCTTCGGCAGGGCCCCCAAGTTCCCGTCGCCGTTCAATCTCGAACTGATGCTGCGGGCGTACATGAGCAACGGTGCCGAGGCAGCGAAGAACATCATCACCACCACGCTCGATGCCATGTGCTCGGGCGGCATGTACGACCACCTCGGCGGTGGCTTCGCCCGCTACTCCGTCGATCGCGAATGGCTCGTCCCCCACTTCGAAAAGATGCTCCCCGACCAGGCCCTGCTCGGCAAGATCTACCTGCACGCGCTCATCGTGCTCGGCGATCAGCAGTGGAGGCAGGTCCTCGGCGAAACCATCGGCTACGTCCTGTCGACGCTCCAGCATCCCGACGGCGGCTTCTATTCAGCCGAAGACGCCGACTCGCCCGACGAACACGGCAACGGCGTCGAAGGGCTCTTCGCCACCTGGACCCCGACCGAGGTGCGTGCCGCATTGCACGACGTGCAGCCGGCGATCGTCGATGCGACGCTCGAGTGGTACGGCATCACCGAGGAGGGCAACTGGGGCGAGTCCGGCGGCCGCTCGATTCCGAACCGGATGCACGCGCGCGGTGCGCTGCGCCGGACGCGCGAACTCGACTTCGCCACCTTCCGCCTGGCCCAAGCCCGTCGGCAGCGACCCCGCCCGGCACTCGACGACAAGGTGATCACCGAGTGGAACGCCCTGTTCCTCGCCACGCTCGCCGAAGCGGCCGCTGTGTTCGACAACGCCGAGTGGAAGGCGGCAGCGATCCGCAACGGCGAGTTCTTGCTGCGTGAACTGCGCCGGCCCGACGGCCGGTGGCATCGCAGTTGGCACGCCGACGGGCAGCCTCAGGCGCGACATGACGCGCTCGCCGGTGACCATGCCGCGCTGGTCGACGCGTTCACCCGGCTGGCCGAGTGCACCGGCGAAGCGCGTTGGATCACCGCCGCGATCGACACCGCCGACACGATGCTCGACTTCTTCTGGGACCCCGTGCAGGGCGGGCTCTACACCACTGCCGATGACGCCGAAGCGTTGCTCGTGCGCCAGAAGGACCTCAAAGACAGTGCCATGCCGTCGGCGAACTCGACGGCTGCTCAGGCCCTGTACCGATTGGCGGCCCTCACCGGCGAACAGCGCTACGCGAATCACGCCGACCGGATCCTCCACCTGCTCAACACGCAAGTCGACCAGGGCATCGGGATGTATTCGAACGCCCTGATTGCCGCCGACCTCCGTCGCCGCGGCACCACCGAGGTCGTCATCGTCGGCGACCGGCCCGACCTCGTCCGGATGGCGCAGTCGATCTGGCGGCCCGACACCGTGCTGGCCTGGGGCGAACCGTACGACTCGCCACTCTGGGAAGGCCGAGATGCCGGCAAGGTCTACGTCTGCCGCGAACACACGTGTCAGGCCCCGCAGGACACGGTCGAGGGATTCGCCGAGATCCTCACCGGCCGACCGCTCTCGCTGCCGGTCCCACCGCCGCAAACCCCGTGAACCCCGTGAACCACCGCGGCCTCGGTCCCCGACCGTGGCGCGCGGCTCGGCCTACCAGCCGTTGCGATGAATGATCTGATCGGGAGACCGCCGGGCCCGAGCCGAACTCCGCCCACGCGAGTCGCCGGACTCGGGAGACTCATCGAGCAACGGATACCCGAGCGCAATGGCACCGAGCAGTTCGAGATCGTCGGGTATCGCCAACTCGGCCCGGAGCTCCGCTTCGTTGTGAAACACCCCGAAGAACAGGGCGCCGAGGCCGAGATCCTCCGCGCCGAGTAACAGCGTCATCACCGCCATGGAGGCGTCGATCGTCCAGTACGGAACTGGCCAGGCGTCGGCACGTACGCCGAGCCCGGTGCGCGCCTTGTCCGGCTCTGCGTATCGATCGGTGTACGCGCCAGCATCAGCCAGCGGCAACGCGATCACCGGCGCATCGAGCAGGTGTGTCCAACGAAACGCGGCCCGCTTCGACGCCGGCAGCGAAATGTCCCAGAATCTCCGGGTCTGCTCACCTTCGAGGACGACGAGATGCCAGCCTTGCGTCTTGCCGGCGCTCGGCGCACGCGATGCCAAGTCGACGAGGTGATCGAGGGTTGCCGGGTCGACGGATTCGGTGGAGAACGCACGCGTCATCCGGCGGCGTCGGACGACCTCGTCGAACTCGGCCACGAGAAGGTGGCAGGTCTAGCGCTTGCCGAGCTTTTGCAGGTCTTCGGCCATGGTCCAGCCGTACACGACCATCGCGCCACCCTTGCTGACCGGGACCGCATCGAACAGCGCGACGACGGCAGCATCGACCTTGTCGGGCTTGGCGCTCTCGAAGTCGAGGTAGCCGTTTTGCGCACCGGACTTGGCGATGAATGACTTCGCGTCGTACTTCGCTTCGATCCCGAACCGTTTGGCCAAACGGCGACCCCAGGCCCGCTCTTCGCCGACGGCATCGTTGCCGGGGCGCGGGGTCAGATCGTCGAGATCCTTGAAGGCAACGACCGAGTCGGCGTTGATGAACCGGCAGCCGACCACGACGTCTTCGTCGGGGAACGCCATCAACGCCCGGTGATAGGCCTCGTTCATGAGGCCGCGCAACACCTGATCACGCTTGGCGGTGCGCTTGACGCTCATCAGGCCGATCAGCACGCACGGCGTCCCGCCGATGCGTTCGAGCGTGGCGAAGGTGTATCCGTGCAGCGCATCACCGAACCTGGCGGTGGTGATGAGGACCCAGTCTTCTTTTGCCTTGGAGAGCGCACCGGCGCTGAACGCATCCTCCATCGAAGCGAGTTCGTCGAGGTCGGTGTCCGTCAGCGCAGAAGCGTCATTTGTCGAAACTTCGAGAGCCATCGTCTCCATTCTACTCAGAGCAGGACGGCTTCGTGCCCGAACGCCATCCGCAGCTCGCCCACCGACCGGTCGACGTCGACCCTGAACTCGTCGGCCAGTTTCAACACCTGACCCATGCCGATGTCGACCATCACCACCGAATCGCCCGGATGTTCCTTCAGGATCCGTTTGAGCCGTTGGATCTTGAGTTCGTCGAGCGATGTCGACGGGAGGCGCAGCCGCAACGGCATCGCAGGTCCGTCATCGAGACCGTGCAGCACGGTGACGGTTTGGCCGATCAGCCCGAACCGCGACTCGTCGCGCCGGTCGAGTCGGCCTTTGACCGACACGATCAGGTCGTCTTCGAGCTTGTGGCCCTGTTCGGCGAGAGTGCGCGGGAAGATCGTCACCTCGATCGACGCGTCGAGGTCTTCGAGGAGGAAGACCGCCATCTGATCACCCTTCTTGGTGAACTTGCGCGCCAGGTTGGTGATCACTCCCCCGACCACGACGGGCGTACCGTCTTCCATGTTCGGCAGGTCGATCAGCGCATGCTCGACCTGCCGGCGCAGCGCTGCTTCGACACCGAACAGCGGGTGGTCGGACACGTAGAGCCCGAGCATCTCCTTTTCGAAACGGAGCTGATCGCCCTTGTCGAAATGCAGATCAGGAATGGGTGTTCGCTCGTCGAAGCCGGCCCGATCGTCGGCGTTCGCCCCACCGGGCTCGGCGTCCCAGTCACCGAAGAGGCTCATCACACCCTTCTCGCGCTCGCGGCGACGCTTCACCGTGGTGTCGATGATGTGCTCGAACACCGTGAGCAACCCGCGCCGCGGATGGCCCATCGTGTCGAAGCCGCCACCCTTGATCAGCGACTCGATCGTGCGCTTGTTCAGGACCGCTTCGGGGACGCGCTCGACGAAGTCGTAGAAGTCGGCGAACTGGCCGTTCGCCTCACGCTCGGTGAGCAACTGTTCGACCAGGGCCTCACCGACGTTGCGGACCGCCGACAACCCGAATGTGATCGCTCCTGGGCTCCCGACCGAGAGCGTGACGCCGGTCGGCAGTTCACTGGGCGAAAGTGCACCGAAGTTGAGGAGAGATCGGTTGAGGTCGGGCGGCAACACCTTGATCCCCATCGATCGGCAGTCGGCGAGATAGAGCGCAGCCTTGTCGAGGTTGCTCTTGACACTGGTCAGCAGCGATGCCAGGTACTCGACCGGGTAGTGCGCCTTCATGTACGCGGTCTGGTAGGTGATCAGGCCGTAGCCGAAGGTGTGGCTCTTGTTGAACGCGTAGTCGGCAAACTTCTCGATGATGTCGAACAGCATCGGACCCATCGCGTCGCCGTAGCCCTGCTCGATCACCCCGTCTTCGAAGGCCTGCCGGGCCTTGGCCATCACCTCGCGACTCTTCTTGCCCATGGCCTTGCGCAGGTTGTCGGCTTCGGCGAGCGAGTATCCCGCGAACTTCTGCGCGACGCGCATCACGCTCTCCTGATAGATCATCAGGCCGTACGTGTCGCCGAGCACCTCGACCGCGTCCTCGTGGAAGTAGCTGACCTCCTGGCGTCCGTTCTTGCGGTCGGCGAAGTCGTAGTGCATGTTGACCGACATCGGTCCCGGCCGGTACAGCGCGAGCACGGCGGCGATGTCGGGGAAGGTCGTCGGCTCCATCGCCCGGAGCAATTGGCGCATCGGTGGCGATTCGAGTTGGAAGATGCCGATCGTGTCGCCCCGCGACAACAACGCGTACGTCTTCGGGTCGTCGAGGGCCGTGCGCTCGATGTCGAAGTCGGGGTCGTGGCGCTCGCGGATCATGAACTCGGCGTCGGAGATGACGTCGAGGTTGCGCAACCCGAGAAAGTCCATCTTGAGCAGGCCGAGTGACTCGACGCCGTGCATTTCGAACTGGGTGACGACCGGGGCCGCCTCGGGGTCGCCGCCGGACTCGGGCTTGCGTTGGATCGGGACATAGTCGGTGACCGGATCCTTGGTGATCACGACGGCTGCGGCATGGATGCCGTCGGAACGCTTCAGCCCCTCGAGGCCCTTGGCGACATCGACCACCTTCTTGATGTCGGGGTCGGTGTCGTACATCGCCCGGAGATCCGCTGCGGCCTTGTAGCCGTCGGCGTACTTTGGGTGCAGTTCGAAGCAGTACTTGAGCGGCGTGTCGCGACCCATCACCAACGGCGGCATCGCCTTGGCGATCTTGTCACCCACCGCGTACGGGTACCCGAGCACTCGGGCCGCGTCACGCGCTGCGTTGCGCGCCTTGATCG
This sequence comes from Ilumatobacteraceae bacterium, assembly GCA_963820085.1. Lineage (GTDB taxonomy): Bacteria > Actinomycetota > Acidimicrobiia > Acidimicrobiales > Ilumatobacteraceae > Ilumatobacter_A. Next base: position 1,392,164 of record CAWFYU010000006.1, read on the forward strand.
TGCCGAACGTGATGATCTGCGCGACATGGTCACGTCCGTAGCGCTCGGCGGCGTACCGGATCATCTCGTCGCGGTACCGCGTCTCGAAGTCCATGTCGATATCGGGCATCGAGATCCGGCTCGGATTGAGGAACCGTTCGAACAGCAGGTCGTATTTGATCGGGTCGAGGTCGGTGATCCAGAGGCAGTATGCCACCGCACATCCGGCCGCCGACCCTCGACCGGGGCCCACCCGAATGTGGTTGTCGCGAGCATGTTTGATCAGGTCCCAGGTGATCAAGAAGTAGGCCGCGAACCCCATGTCGCAGATGACCTGCAACTCGTATGCCAGGCGCTCGACCGCTTCGGGCGGCACGTTCGCGCCCCAACGTTTCTCGGCGCCCTGCTGGGTGAGGTGGCGAAGATACGCCTCGTCGTCGGCGAATCCGGGGGGCAACGGAAAGTCCGGCAGCAACGGCTTGCCGAACTCGATCTCGACGTTCGAACGCTCTGCGATCCAGAGGCTGTTATCGCACGCGATCGGGATCTCGCGAAAGAGATACCGCATCTCGGCGGCCGTCTTGAGGTAGTGGTCGCTCCCCTCGAACTTGAATCGCTTCGTGTCGCTGAGCAGTGCACCGGTCTGCACGCAGAGCAGCGCGTCGTGGCTCTCATGGTCGTCCTGGTGGGTGTAGTGACTGTCGTTGGTGGCCAGGAGGGGGGCCCGGATCTTCTTCGCGATCTCGATCAGCTTGGGGTTGGTCTCGCGCTGCGCGGGGATTCCGTGGTCCTGGATTTCGATGAAGAAGTTGTCCCGACCGAAGATGTCTTGCAGGCGACCGGCCTTGTCCAAGGCGCCCTTGTCGTCACCGTTGAGCAGCGACTGCAGGACGTGACCACCGAGACATCCGCTGGTGGCGATGAGACCCTCGGAGTACTTCTCGAGCAGCTCCCAGTCCATCCGGGGCTTGTAGTAGTAGCCCTCCATGAACGCCAACGACGACAGTTGGATGAGGTTCTTGTACCCGACGTTGTTCTCGGCGAGCAGGATCAGGTGGTAGTAGAGCTTCTTGCCGCCCTCGGTTTCACCCCCGGAATCGTCGACTCTGCCCCGGCGCGATGGCCGTTCACTGCGATGGTCGTGAGCCATGTAGGCCTCGGTACCGATGATCGGCTTGATGCCGTGGCTATTGCACTCTTTGTAGAAGTCGAGGGTGCCGTACATGTTGCCGTGATCGGTCATGCCGATCGCCGGTTGGCCGTCTTGGACCGCCTTGGCCACCATTTCGTCGAGCCGTGACGCCCCGTCGAGCATCGAGAACTCGGTGTGGACGTGCAGGTGGGTGAAGGAGTCGGCCATGCGGCGTTTCTGTCAGGCTTCTGGGTGCAACTTACAACGGCGGAATTTCAAAAGTAGCAGTGATGCTGCGCGGAGCGCCAATGGCCCTGGTCAGGCGCTCGGCGTCCCATCTCGGGCCCTGCGGAGCGGCCCGTTCAGGTCAGAGATAGGTGCCGGGCCGGTCGGCTGGCTGCTGAGGCGTCTGGCCGGGAATGGTCTGACCGGTCGCGAGGGCCCGTTGCTGTTGCTGGGCCATCTGCGCCTGCATCATGGCCTGTTGGGCCATCATCGACGCCTGGATGCCGTGGAACAGGCCTTCGAGCCAACCCACGAGCTGCGCCTTGGCGACGCGCAACTCGGCTTCGCTCGGTACCTCGTCGTGGTCGAACGGCAATGCCAGCGACCGCAGCTCTTCTTGCAGGTCGGGCGAGAGCGCGTCGGACAGCTCGACGACGGAACGCTCATACACCTCGGCCAGCCGCTCGCGCGACGCTTCGTCGAGCGAGGACGTTCGGACCTCTTCGAGCAACTGCTTGACCATCGACCCGATGCGCATCACCTTGGCAGGCTGCGTCACCGATTCCTCTGGCACCTCAGTCGTCACCTGTCCTGCGACCGGTCCTGCCTCCCCTGTCTGTCTGGCCGAAGTCTCCGTGAGCGCCGGCCGTCTGCACCACGTCGGGTCGCACGACTTCGGCCGGTCCGACATTGCCCGGTGTCGAGTCTGGGCTGACGCCTGCGGGGGTACGTGCGGTGTCAGCGCCAGGGGACGGGTCAGGGGCGGAGTCGGACATGGTGCTCTTTCTACCGGAGGAATGCCGTACTCGCCCGGCTGTCTACTTCAGGCTGTCCACTTCCGGCCATCCACTTCAGACTGTCCACTTCAGACTGTCCAGATCAGACCAGGCTCGCGAGCAGCGGGACGTTGACCTCGGCCGAGGTCAGTGAGCCGTGACGGCACACCAGTTGGTACATGCCTGAATCGGCGTCTTCGTGGAAGGTGACGTCGTCGCGCGCGACGAGCGCGACGTCGCCGAGCCGGGCGCGCACGGGCGGCGCAACGATCGGCCCGAACCAGGCTTCGTCGATGACCTGTTCCTGAGTGACGACCCACGCGCTGTCGCCCACTTCGGCCAGGGCCGCCTGGGCGACGTCGGTCACCGCGCCGGCTGCAGCGTGCAACCATCGGAATCGGCCTTCGCCCGATTGCAATGTGACGCCGCGCAGCATGTCCGCTGACAGGCGGATGATGTTGTCGCCGACATGGACCTGGCCGTGGTCGGCCGTCACCAACAGCGAGGTCCCCGACGGCAGCGCGTCGAGTAGATCGGCCACGAGTCGATCGGCGGCGCGTAGTTCGGCTTCGTAGTACGGGCCGAACCCGCGCTCGTGCGCAATCTTGTCGATGCCGCCGTAGTAGCAGTAGACGAAGCGTTCCCCGGCGTTGATCAACTCCGCCGCTGCGACGGCGATCGACGATGACGCCCGCCACCCGGCCGCCGTCGAACCACGGAGGTGCGCTTCACTGAACGCGGAATTCTCGAGTTCGGCCATCGACACCACGGGGACGGAGTAGCCGAGGAACGGATCGAAGGGTTGCACCTCGCGCGGTGGCTTCTGTCGGCGCACGATCTGATCGTCGACGGTCCAGCGAAGGACGTTGAGCACGTCGCCGCCGAGCAGCATCCGATAGCCGACGAGGCCGTGTTCGCCCGGCGTGAGCCCAGTGGTGATCGAGGTCAGCGCCGTCGCCGTCGTGGTCGGCGCAACGGTGTGAATCGATCGGCCGACACACCCCGCCAGCGTGGGCATGAGTTCACGGTGCGCCTGGAATTGGTCCCAACCGAGTCCGTCGAGCACGAACAGCACACAGCGATCGGACTCGCCAACCGGGTGCGGCATCCAACCCGGCAGCGTCGAGGCCGACCAGGTGCGTGGGCCGAGCAGGGCGGGAACGATGCCCCGGACATTGGGGCCCGCGTAGTCCGGGATGATCGGCCCGCCGCCGCCTGTCGAAGTCACAGTGGACAAGTCCACCACGAAGCGGGCCTGCGCCACGAGGCGACCCGTCGATTGTTCCGGCCTGATCGTGGATGGTTCGCCCGTGTCCTGCGGATCGTTAGGGTGTGGCCGTGCGCATCTCGACCCGCGGCGACTACGCCTGCCGAGCCCTCCTGAGCTTGGCCCTGCACCGCGACGAGGGCGGCCCGACCTCGGTGCGCGACATCGCCGAACGCACGGCCCTGCCGCAGCCGTACCTCGAACAGATTTTGCTCGCCCTGAAGGGTGCCGGGCTCGTCCGCTCGAAGCGAGGCGTGGGTGGGGGCTACATCTTGGCGCGCGATCCGGCCGACATCATGTTGTCCGACATCGTCTCGGCCGTCGATGGTCCGATCACCGTGGGTGACTTCGGTGCGCCACATCAGGATGGGTCCTGCGATCACGAAGGCCAGTGCGTCTTGCTCGAGATCTGGAATCAGGCCGGGGCGCATATGCGCGACCACCTCGACGGATACTCCCTTGCGAGCATCGCCGCCATCGCCAACGGCAAATCGCCATGGCCGGTGCTGCATCGGCATTGACGATCAGGCAGTTGCTGCGTCGAGCCAGGCCGCCAGATCGGGGGCGAGCGGGCTGTGGAAGGTCACCCGTTCGTTCGTGCCCGGGTGATTGAAGGCGAGTTCGGCAGCGTGCAGAAATGGGCGTTGCACCCCGAGGTTGGGCCGTCGCTGACCGTACACGGGGTCGCCGACCAAAGGGTGGTTGATCGATGCCAGGTGGACCCGAATCTGATGGGTCCGGCCGGTTTCGAGGCGGCATTCGAGGCGGGAGACCACTGCTGGCTCTGAGTAGGTGCCGATGACCCGGTAGTCGGTGCGGGCATATTTGCCGTGCGCCACGACCGCCATCTTCAACGGGTCGCTGCGGTCACGTCCGATCGGGGCGTCGATGATGCCGTGCGGTGCATCGGGGACGCCCCACACCAGCGCTTCGTAGCGGCGGGTACAGGTGTGGTCGGCGAACTGTCCGATCAGGTGCTCGGCAGCCTCGTTGGTGCGGGCCACGACGAGCAGCCCAGAACTGCCCGCGTCGAGACGATGGACGATGCCGGGCCGCATCGGTTCGCCGACGCCGACGAGGTCGGGATAGCGGGCCAGCAGTCCGTTGGCCAACGTTGCGGTCATGTTGCCGGCGCCAGGATGGACCACGAGGCCCGCTGGCTTGTCGACGACGATGACGTACTCATCTTCATGAACGATGGCGAACTCGACGGACGCGTCGGGTTGGGGCAACTCGACGCGCGGAAACATCGACGGATCGACCGAGACGACTTGGCCCTCATCGAGTCGAACTTTCCCCGAGCGTGCCGGCACCGAGTCGACGGCCACCCCGCCCGCAGCGATCGCCGCTGTCGCATCGGCGCGGCTGATGTCGCCCATGAGGGCGACGATTCGGTCCAGGCGTTGGCCGGCCAGGGCCGCAGGTACCTCATCGACGATCATTCCGCGACTCCTTCAGGCGATGTTCGCCGACTGGTGACGATGGCGTTGAGGATCAACGCTCCCGCCCCCACGTTGATGGCCATGTCGGCGAGATTGAAAATCGGGAACCACTGAAAGTCGATGAAGTCGACCACTGCACCGCGCAACCACGCCTCACCGCGCAGCAGCCGGTCGACCAGGTTGCCGGCCGCACCACCGATGACCAGGCCCATGCCCACCGTCGACAGCCGGCTCGCCGGGGTGCGCAGCGAGACCAGCAACCACACGATGACGACCGTGGCGACGACGGCGATCAGGGGGCCGAGACCGGCGCCGCGGCTGAACGCCATGCCGCTGTTGAACGCGAGGTTGAAGCGCAAGGTCCAGACGACGTCGATCACCCGATCGTCGCCGAGACCCGTGACCGCCCAGTGCTTGGTGGCCTGGTCGGCGGCGACCACAGCCGCCGCGAGCAGGACGGGCGCCTGCCACGCAGCGCGGGAAGTGGCCATGGTGTTCTGACGCGGTGCGGACTACCGGAATCCGGCGCCGCTCACCTTCTCGACGGCCAGCACCGTGGTCTCGGGGATCGCTTCGAGGCGCTCCCGCGGGATGGGCTTGCCCGACATCACCGAGTACCCGTACGTGCCAGCCTCGATGCGCGCAAGTGCTTCGTCGATGTCGGCCACGGTCTGGCGGGCCTGACCCGACAACAACCGGTCGAGGTCGCGCTGGACGACCATCGTGTCGCCCTCGCCGCCCTCGTCGTCGAACTGCACATCACCCATCTCACCGTCTTCGATCAACGATGTCGCTTCGTCTTCGAGGCGCGTGGCTCGGGCCAGTTCGCGGGCTCGACGCGCCAGCAGTTCGTCGCGCTGCACCTTGAGGAACTTGACGTCGAAGTCCTTGGTGTAAGCAATGCCGTCTTTGCTGGTACCGCGGGGCTTGGGAACCTCGACCTGCTCAGGCACTTCGTTGCTCAACAGCGGCGACAACGGGCTGCTGCTCTTCTTCTTCGGCTTCACCGCAGGCTTCGGTGGGACCGCTTGCCTCGGCCGCGGAGCTGCGGGGGTGGCTGCGGCTCTGCCCGCTGCGGTCTTCTTCGGCGCCTCGCGGGTGGCAGTCGATGCCTTCGCCGCGGCCTTCTTGGCGGTTGGCTTGGCGGTTGGCTTCGGGGCAGCCGGTGGGGGCGGCTGCTTCTGGGCAACAGCCTTCTTGGCAGCAGCCTTCTTGACCGGTGCCTTCTGTGCAGCTGATTTCGACTTCTTCGGTGCGGCCATGTGCGCTCCTTGTGGCGGATTGAGCGCTGGACTCTAGCGGAACAGGTGTGCGATTACGTACACCCTCACGACGCGACGACAGCGATGTCCGGCTCGCCACCGTCAGGACCGAGATGGGTGACGACCGCGGTCGCCAGTGTCTCAGCAGCGAGGAGCTGCTCGTGCCGTTCGATTGCATCGAGCCAGGGTTGCGCAGCCGTGATCGTGAGGGTGATTCGGTCCGACACATGGAGGTCGGCCTCGCGCCGAGCCTGTTGCACCAACCGGACGAGGTCGCGAGCCCGGCCCTCGACCTCGAGTTCGTCGGTCACCGAGATGTCGAGTGCCACGACCCCGCCCGCGCGGGCCAGACCTGCGCTCGCCAACCCGTCGCCGCCAGCTTCTGCCGCAACGAGGTCGAGCGTGTACTCGCCGTCGAGCAACTCGACGCCGCCCACGGTGATGATGCCGTCGACGGCGGTCCAGTCGCCAGCCTTGTGCGCCTTGATCACGGTCTGCACGTTGCTCCCCAGCCGGGGGCCCAGTGTCTTCGGAACGAGTCGAAGTTGTTCGGTAGCCACCGCAGCGACGTCAGTGGTGAGCACGACGGAGCGCACGTTCACCTCGTCGGAGATCACGTCGACGAATGCTGCGAGCCGATCGGCCTGAGCGGTTGCCACCGTGACCGAGTTCAGCGGGAGGCGGACCCGCCGCTGGTGTGCCTTGCGGATCGACAACGTCGCCGAGCAGACGTCGCGGACGAGGTCCATCGATTCGACCAAGTCGTCGTTCGCGGGGAGTTCGTCCGCAGCTGGCCAGTCGAGCAGGTGCACACTCGGCTGCTGCGGACCCGTGGCGAACGGGTTCGTCACCTGGTTCGCACCGTCGTTCATATCGTCGTTCATGCCGTCGTTCATGCCGTGATGGATGGCTTCGGAGATGAACGGAAGCAGCGGAGCGGTGATCCGGACGAGCACTGCGAGCACGGTATGCATGGTGTCGATGGCATCGTGGTCGCCTTCCCAGAAGCGACTGCGGCTGCGCCGGATGTACCAGTTCGTGAGCACGTCCAGATGGTCGCGAACGTGTTGACACGCGCCGAACAGGTCGTAGGCATCAAGTGATGCCGTCGTGGCGTCGACGAGATCGCGGGTCTTGGCCATGACGTACTGGTCGAGCACGTTCGGCGAGTCTGTGCGATGCACGCCCTGATGCCCCGCCGCGTTCGCATACAGCGTGAGGAAGTACCACGAGTTCCACAGCGGAAGCAGGACGTGGCGGACGGTGTCGCGCATTCCGGTTTCGGTGACCATGCCGTCGCTGCCGCGCAGGATCGCCGAGCTGAGCAGATGCCAGCGCATCGCGTCGGCGCCATGCACGTCGAACATCTCGCGGGTCCGGATAGTTGTTGAGGCTCTTCGACATCTTCTGACCGTCGTCACCCAAGACGATTCCGTGGCTGACACAGTTCGCAAAGGCGGGCCGATCGAACAGCGCGGTGGCGAGGACGTGCAGTGTGTAGAACCACCCGCGCGTCTGACCGATGTACTCGACGATGAAATCGCCGGGATAGTGGTGCTCGAACCACTCCTGATTCTCGAACGGATAGTGCACCTGAGCAAACGGCATCGAACCGGACTCGAACCAGCAGTCGAGCACCTCCGGAACGCGACGCATCATCGACGTGCCGCTCGGATCGTCAGGATTGGGGCGCACCAGATCATCGATCTGGGGCCGATGCAGGTCGGTCACCTCGACACCGAAATCGGCCTGGAGTTGGGCGAGCGATCCGTAGACATCGAGCCGCGGGAAGTCAGGGTTGTCGGACCGCCACACCGGAATGGGTGATCCCCAGAAGCGGTTGCGGCTGATCGCCCAGTCCCGGGCGTTCTCGATCCACTTCCCGAAGCTGCCTTCCTTGACGTGGGACGGCTGCCAGTTGATCTGCTGGTTGAGCTCGACCATGCGGTCACGAAATGCGGTGACCTGGACGAACCACGACGAGATCGCCCGGTAGACCAGCGGTTGCGCACAACGCCAGCAGTGCGGATAGGAGTGGTCATAGGTCGCATGGCGGACCACGACACCGCGGGCTTTGAGATCGGCGATGATCGTCTTGTTCGCGTCGAAGACGTGGGTGCCGACGTAGTCGCTGATCTCCGCGGTGAAGCAGCCGTGTTCGTCCATCGGACACAACGTCGGGATGCCCGCCGCGTTGGCCACGATCTGGTCGTCTTCACCGAAACCCGGGGCGAGATGGACAATGCCGGTGCCGTCGTCGGTCGATACGAAGTCGGCGGCCAGCACCTGCCACGCGTGCTCGGTTCCGTGGAGCTCGGTGTCGGTGAAGTAGTCGAACAGTGGCGTATACCTGCGGCCGACAAGGTCGGCGCCCTGCAGGGTCGCCACACGTTCGGCCCCGCCGAACTCGGCGGCGTGCGCCCCGACGAGCGCATCGGCGATGATGAATCGCTCGCCGTCGCGTTCGAGTACCGCATACTCGATGTCGGGTCCGACGGCCAGCGCGAGGTTCGACGGCAGGGTCCACGGCGTGGTGGTCCAGGCCACCATGTGTTCGCCGGTGTCGAGCGTGAACTGCACCGTGAGCGCCGGGTCTTGCCGGTCGCGATAGACGTCGTCCATCCGAGTCTCGGTGTTCGACAGCGGCGTCTCGCAACGCCAGCAGTAGGCGAGCACGCGAAAGCCCTCATAGACCAGGCCCTTGTCGTACAGCGTCTTGAACGCCCACATCACGCTCTCCATGTACGGGAGGTCGAGCGTCTTGTAGTCGTTGTCGAAGTCGACCCATCGCGCCTGACGACCGACATAACCGCGCCAATGGTCGGTGTACTGCAACACGCTGTTGCGGCACGCGTCGTTGAATTTGTCGATCCCGTACGCGGTGATCTCGGGATGGCCGGAGATCCCGAGTTCTTGCTCGGCTTTGACTTCAGCGGGCAGGCCGTGGCAGTCCCAGCCGAATCGACGCTCGACGCGCCGGCCGCGCATCGTCTGGTAGCGCGGGATGGCGTCTTTGACGAAGCCGGTCAGGAGGTGGCCGTAGTGAGGGAGGCCGTTGGCGAAGGGCGGTCCGTCGTAGAAGACGAATTCGTTGTTGCCGTTCTCGCCGGCGTCACGCTGGTCGATCGAGGCTTGAAATGCGCCGTCAGCTTCCCACGCTTCGAGAATCCGCTGTTCGAGCTGCGGAAAGTTCGGTTGCGGGTCGACCTCGGGGTATGCCACCGGGCGACTCTATCGACGGTCCCAGCCCGCTGATGGACCAGATTCGCGCCGTTCAGAACGACGAATTGGCCGGTCCGTCGGCGTCGATCACCGGACCGAGGTCATCGGATGCATCGGGCAACCACAGGTCACCGTCGTCGCCAATGTCGCCGTTGTCGATCTCCACCCTCGCCGTACCGGAAGCATCGGGACGATCGATGTCGGCGAGATCCCGTGTTGCGCCGAAATCGCGAGCGCCGACGTCGCCGGCTCCGTCAGTCCGCGCTCCGGCGACACCGTCGTCGGAAGCCGACAGCAGCGGGCGCCGCACGCTGCCCAGGCCGCCAGGAACACGTTCGGTCAGTTCGACGATCTGATTGGCCGCATCGCGCAGCCGAGTTCGCTGATCGACGAGGAAGGTCTCGAGATGATCGACATCGGACTCGAGGAAGTCGCGACGGGCGAGCAATGAGTTGACCTCACCCTCCATCAACTTGCGCTCCGCTTCGCCAACCTTGCGGGCCTCGTTGCGGGCTTCGGAGAGCAATGACTCGGCGATCTCGCGCGACGAACCGACCTGTTGGCTCGCTTCGGCCTCGGCCTCGGCGCGCAGTCGTTCCGCTTCTGCCCGGGCCTCGGCGATCGTGGTGTCAGCAGTCCGCTGCGCAAGCAGCAGCGTCCGACTGATCGTTTCAGACTGATCGACGGATGCGGTGACGGGCGCCTGCTCGACGGCCGCGGCGGCGGGACGCAGGATCTCGGCGCTCGCGTCGGATTGCGAACTCGCGCCATCGGAAAGTTCTTGCAGCCGAGCGACCGCCGCTCGCGCTCGCGCTTCCATGGCGGTCGACTGATTCTGGGCCCGCTCGAGTTCATCGGCGACTGCATTCAGAAACGCCTGGACCTCGGTGGGGTCGAGGCCCTTCTTGACCGTTCTGAACTCCGCGGTCCTGACCCGTTGGGGATTCATGTCCATGGCAGTCCTCAATCGTCGTATTCGTCGTAGCGCGGCTGGCGCTGCGGTGCGGGCTTGAGCAGGTACACGCCGGTGGCAACCTTTTCCATCGATCCGTCCATGGCGTAACAGATTCCGCTCGCGAAGTCGATGAGTCGACGCGCGATGCTGCGGTCGGTTCCTTCGAGGTTCATGATGACGGGTTGACCGTCCTTGAACTTGTCGGCCACTTCTTGGGCCTGGTCGAAGCGACGCGGGCGAACGGTATGGGGCTCCATGGATCCTCCGGAAACGCTGCGCAGTGCAGGTTGTTGCGGCGATTGCTGCTGTTCGTTGGGCCGGACCTGCACACCCGAGTCGTCGCGGCTGAAACCCGCCGTGGCGTCAGGGCGGGGACGCCGCGATGCTGCCGAGGCGTCGAAATCTCGCGACGGGAAGCTCGGGCGCGGTGCGACGGTCCGCACCGTGGGCTCGGGGTCGGGCCCTCGGGCGCGCGAGCCACGGGCGTCGTCACGCGGCGACCGTTGACGCGCCGGCTCCGGCTCGTCGTAATCGTCGTAGTCGTCGTATGTGTCGTCAGGACCCAGACCCAGGTAGTCCATGGTCTTCTTCCAGATGGGCATGCAATCCTCCTGCTTGCGGGCAGGATACAGCACGACCGCACCCGGAATGGGGACACACCACCCGCGACCAGGTCGAGCGATCCGTGTCGAGTCAGTAGCGAGCGGGACGTGGCCCGAACAGCGCCGAGCCGATCCGGAGTTGCGTCGACCCGCACTCGACGGCCACGTCGAGGTCGTCCGACATGCCCATCGAGCAGATTCGGAGCTGCAACTCGTCGACCAAGTGACGAACGGTGGTGAACGGGACCCGCGCCGCCGCGGGCGGTTCGCCCGTGGGTCCAACGGTCATCAGCCCATCGACCTCCAGACCTGCCAGCCGCGCTCGGGCGACCACACCCGCAACCTCGTCGGGTCGGCACCCGCCCTTGTCCGCCTCGCCCGTGGCATTGACCTGGACAAGGATCCGTGCGTGCGGAGCCCGCTTGGCCACTTCGTCGATGAGGGCACCGCGATCGATCGTCGCCCACAGCGTCACGATGCCCACCAGTTGGCGCACCTTGTTCGATTGCAGTCGCCCGATGAATTGCACACCGAGGCCGAGTCGCGCAATCGTCTCGGCCTTGCTCAGCAAATCCTGTGCATAGTTCTCGCCGATCACCCGGCAGCCGGCGCGAGCCGCGGCCTCGACGGCTCGGTGGTCGAACCCCTTGGTCACGGGAATCACCTCGATCGGGTGATCGAAGTCCCGTTCGATTCCGTCGATTCGCTGCCGGAGCGCGATGAGTCGAGCCCCCACCGCGTCATCGGGTGGGTTGTCGGTTGTGTCATCGGGTTCGGCGGCGTCGATCATGCTGGACGACGGAGGCGACGGCTCGATCGCAACCGTCGGAACGTCACCTACTTGAGGAAGGAAGGGACGTCGAAATCGTCGTCATCGCCGTCGTCGAGAGGATCGGATTCACCGTTGTCGCCGAACAGTTCGGTGATCCGCGTCGGCGATGCGCTTCGGAGGCCGAGGTCGTGGGAACCCGCCGAGCCGGCCGTGCCGCTGCCCTGACCTTCGACGCGGTCGAAGCCGGCGGCGATGACGGTGACGCGTACTTCGTCGCCCATTTCATCGTCGATGACCGTGCCGAAGATGATGTTGGCATCTTGGTGGGCCACACCGTGGATGATCTCGGCGGCGGCGTTCATTTCGAACAGGCCCATACTGGACGGCCCGGTGATGTTGAGCAGGACGCCGCGGGCGCCATCGATCGCCGATTCGAGCAGCGGGCTCGAAATCGCCGCCTTTGCCGCCGACACCGCCCGCTCGTCGCCGCTGGCCTGCCCGATGCCCATCAGGGCCGAGCCGGCATTCGAGAGGATCATCTTCACGTCGGCGAAGTCGGTGTTGATCAAGCCGGGCGTGGTGATCAGGCTTGTGATGCCGGAGACGCCTTGCAGGAGTACTTCGTCGGCCATCTTGAACGCGTTGAGCACGCTGGTCTTGTCGTTCGCAACCGTGAGCAGCCGGTCGTTCGGAATGACGATCAAGGTGTCGACCTTGTCCTTGAGGCGGCCGACACCGTTGTCGGCCTGCACCGCACGCTTGCGGCCCTCGAACGAGAACGGGCGCGTGACGACCCCGATGGTGAGCGCCCCTGCTTCGCGCGCAACCTCGGCGATGACGGGAGCGGCGCCTGTGCCAGTGCCGCCACCCTCGCCGGCGGTGATGAACACCATGTCGGCACCCTTGACCATCTCTTCGATCTCGTCGCGGTGCGCTTCGGCGGCCGCCCGGCCCACCTCGGGGTCACTCCCGGCGCCGAGACCCCGCGTGAGGTCACGCCCGATGTCGAGTTTGACGTCGGCGTCGCTCATCAGGAGCGCCTGGGCATCGGTGTTGACCGCAATGAACTCGACGCCCTTCAGACCGGCGTCGATCATCCGGTTGACGGCGTTGACACCGCCGCCGCCGACACCGACGACTTTGATCACGGCGAGGTAATTCTGTGGAGCGCCGGCCATCAGCGGTTCCCTTCATCTGGAGTGCCCATTGGAGTGGCTAGTGAGTTCATCATGGTGCTTTCGATTTGTGCGATGTCATCCTGCCAGGTTCGGCGGCATCTGATGGGGATTGTGGACGTGGGCGGCGCCAATCAGAGTGCCGTGACCTCGTTGGTCGAGACGTTGATCTCGGCAACCGGGTCGCCGTCGAGGTCCTCCAGCGTCCTTTCGAGCCGCACCAGCTTGTCGACCTGATCGCTGTCGCCGATTGCGGAGCCGAAGCGTACCCGGATCGGCACGTTCTGATCGGCGGGCTCGACGGGCGTCAAGTTCATCACCAGATCCGAGCCGTCGTCGGTGACCTCGATCGACATCACGCGGGGGCGAATCGTCGGGGTCAGTTTGGTCACGAGCGACGCCGCCGAAGCCGGACCGACCGGAGCGAACTCACCAGCCGCGAGGTCGAGGGTCGCGGGTCCGCCGAGCAGCACGAACGCAACGGGTTGTCCGTCGATCACGTCGAGCACTCGCCCTTCGGCGTCGAGCACTCGGAACCGACCATCTGCGCCGATCATGGTGGCCACCGGGGTCCGTTCGCGGATCTCGATGGTCGCCGAGTCGGGAAAGCGCACGTTGACACGCGCGTCGGCAACCCACGGAATCGCTTCGAGTTCCTGTTCGGCGGCCTCGGTGTCGACCAGCAGCACTGGAGTCCCCATCAGATCGTCGACGACGAGGGCGAGTCGATTCTCGTCGGTGTAGACCGCGCCCGACACATCGATGTCGTCGACCGCGAACCAGCCCGACCCGAGCACGGTCAGGACCCCGAGCGCTCCGAGCAGCACCGCGGTGCCGAGGAGCACCCATTTGATCCGCTTCCGACTCGCCGCGCGGCGGACCCCGATGCGGCGTTGACGGATTCTCGGCTCGATTCCCGTCGTGGTGGCGTCGCGTACGGCCACCGCATCACCGGTGCCGTCATCGTCGATGAACACTGTGCCCGAGTCGTCCCCATCGAAGCCGTCGTCGAGATACACCGCATCCGGCACGTCGTCGTTGCCGCCGATGGCGATCGTCGATCGGCTGCTGCCGACGCGCGAACGACCGACCGCTCTCTCACCAACCGCTCGGTCACTCACCGCTCGGTCACTCACCGCTCGGTCACTCACCACGGCGGTACCGACCGAATCGCCCGGCGCGCCCGGCCCACCGAGTCGGATCCGGCCCCGAGCTTCGCCGACCGGGACCGAGTCGACCACGGCCTCACCGAAGTCGTCCCCAATGCGGATGGTGGGACGCGTCGCTGCCGTCGGAGGCGTCGTCGAAGGCGAAGGATCCCCATCGTCAGACGTCACGATCGCCAACTCGAGCGGTTCGCTCAGCGGATCAGGGACCTGCCGAGCCGTGTCATCACCGCGATCGTCGTCGTCGGCATCGTCGGCATCGTCGTCGGCCAACAGGTCGGCATTGTCGTCGCTGAATGCGCGGGAGAGTTCGTCGAGCACCGACTCGTCGGGCCGAACCCTGCCGCCGCCAGACGTCGGTTCTCCCGGTGGACGCGGGCGGGGCGAGTGACGACCGAACATCAGCGCGCGCCCATCCGTCGGTCCAGCATCGGTCGGTCCAGCATCGGTCGGTCCAGCATCAGTTGGTCCGGCATCACAGTTCGTCCGGGAATCCGACGAGGCGGATCTCGCTCCGCAACCGCCAACCCGACACCGCCTCGACCCGGTCGCGGACGAACCGCATCAGGTCGCGCACGTCCGCCGCGGTGCCGCCGTCATCGGCTTGGATGAAGTTCGCGTGCTTCTCCGACACGCTGGCCGACCCGATTCGGTGACCCCGCAACCCGGCTGCGTCGATCAGCGCGCCGCAGGTGATCTCGCCAGGAACCGGGTTAACGAAGACCGAACCAGCGTTCTGCCCCCCGGGCTGATGTGCTCGTCGCCATTGAACGATCTCACTGATCTCCCGTTCGGCAGCGGTGCGGTCACCGTGGCCGAGTTGCAGCGTGGCGTCGAGGACGACGTGCTGCGCGCCGAGTCCACTCCCCCGGAAGACCAAGCCAAGTTCGTCGGCGCTCACCTGCTGAACGATGTCACGATCCGAGCTGGCTCCGAGGTCAGCCATGGTGATCGAGGTCAGCGACGCCGCCATGTCAGACCCGTGGCCTCCCGCGTTCATCCGCACGGCCCCGCCGACCGAACCGGGGACACCCACCGCCCACTCGAACCCGGTGAGGGCCGCCGCAGCGGTACGCCGGGCAAGTACCGGGAGGAGTACGCCGCTTCCCGCGGTGACGGTGGCCGTCTCGGCGTCGATGATGACGTCGGCGGAGATGTCGGCGGAGATGTCGGCGGAAAGGTCGGCGGAGAGGTCGGCGAGCGAGACGGCTACCCCCCGAAAGCCCTCGTCGGCGACGAGCAGATTCGAGCCTCGCCCGATGACCAGCACGGGAAGCGACGACGCGCGCAGCGCAGCGGCAAGCGTGGCCAGTTGGTGGCGGGCAGTGAGCCGGACGAAGACGTCCGCATGACCTCCGACGCGATACGTCGTCATCGGTCCGATCGGCACGTCGCTCGTGGCGAGCGGTCCGAGCGCCCTCAACACCTGATCGACGGCGTCACGGTGGGTGCGCTGGTGAGCCATTCCGGTCGTCACCTCGGTCGGTCTCATTCCCGTCGTCTCGGCTGCGACGGTCTCATCGGCTGCGACGGGCATCGAGCACTTCGGACGGAAACGATGCGATGTCACCGCACCCCATCGAGATCACGACGTCCCCGGAACGCGCTTCACCGGCGACGAACTCGACCAGATCGCGCCGGTGCGGCAACCAGACCACGCGCAGCCCGGGGTGCGCCTCGGTGACCGCATTGACGATCAGCTTGCCGGTGATTCCGGGAATCGGCGTGGTCCCCGACGAATAGATGTCGGTCAATACGACGAGGTCGGCCTGACCGAAGGCGTCGGCATAGTCGCGCCAGATCTCCGAAATTCGATTGAATCGGTTCGGTTGGAAGACGGCGATGACGCGACCCCAACCGTCTCCGCTCTCGCGCGCCCCGGTCAGCACCGCATCGATTTCGGTCGGGAGATGGGCATAGTCGTCGACGAACGTTGCTCCCGCGTCGACGCCGCGAATGTCGAACCGCCGCGCGACGCCGCCGAATTTGGCGAGCGCCGCCGAGACGTCGGCGAACGAGACTCCGATCTCCATGGCCAGCGTCATCGCCGCGAGTGCGTTGCGGACGTTGTAGACACCCCGCATCGGCAGGTGGATGGTGCCGAGCCGATCGGCGCCGGATGCCGTGCGTCGCTCGACGACGAAGGTGAACGAGCCGTCGGACGCCTCCAGATCAACGGCCCGGATGTCAGCCTGTTCGCTCAGGCCGAAGGTGAGTGCGCCATGGCGACTGCCGAGTTCGCACGCGACGGCATCATCGGCGCTGACCACCTTGGGTCCGACGATTTGACCGAGGTAGGTGTCGAAGCTGTCGACGATGCCCTGAAACGTCCCGAAGTGATCGAGGTGGTCGGTCTCGATGTTGGTGATGATCGTGCCGAACAACGGCAATTCGACGTGCGTCCCGTCGCTTTCGTCGGCTTCGACGACGAGCCATTCACCGCCTGACCAATGCGCCCCGGTACCGACGTCGGTGACATCACCGCCGACGATGAAGCTGGGCCGGAGGCGGGCCTCGGCCAACATCAGCATGAGCATCGAAGTGGTCGTGGTCTTGCCGTGGGTTCCCGCAACTGCGAGCGACTTCGCGCGCGGACAAATCGAGGCGAGCATCCCGGCCCGTCGCAGCACGGTAATGCCTGCGGCCCGAGCCTCGTCGAGTTCGATGTTGTGCGCGGGAATCGCCGATGAAGCGGTGACTGCGTCGACGCCGTGGACGTATCGGCGATCGTGACCGACGTGGACATTCACCCTGGCAGCCCGCACCCGTTCGAGCACCGGATGTTCGCGGAGGTCACTGCCCGACACGTCGTGACCCATTTCGGCCAAGGCGATGCCGATCGCGCTCATGCCCGGCCCGCCGATTCCGACGACGTGGAGGCGATGTGGGATCGAGAGGTCGAGCGGCGCTAGCGGGGTCCGTGATGCCGGCGTCGACGCCGACGGAGAGCGGCCGAATGGGTTGTCGAGGGGCGGTTCGCCGAGTGATGTCACGGTGCTGGACACGATGCAGGACAGGTTAGAGCGACGCGCTCGATCAACGCCGCCAATGCACCCGATCGATGCACATCGCCGCGATCGTGGGCAGCGACGCCGAGCGCGACGAGTTCGTCCGGGTGACTGCGCAGGCGATCGATCGTGGCGCCGAGGCCGCAGTCGGACCGATCGAGATCTGCTTCGGGAAGCAGGATCGCGGCGCCTCGTTCGCTCAACCAACCCACGTTGTCGGTCTGGTGATCATCGGCCGCATCGGGCCAGGGAATCAGGACTGCCGGCGTGCCGGTGACCGCGACCTCGTGGACCGTGCTCGCACCGCCGCGACCGATCAACAGGTCTGCCGCGGCGTACACCGCCGCCATGTCGGACTCGTACCCAATGACCTGATGGAGCGCGCCGTCGGCGTCTCCGATCCGCTCGATGCCGTCGACGAACCGCTCCCCTGCCACCTGCCTGACCGCCAGTGTCCGGTCGTCACGATGGCTGCGGAGGTACCCGTCGACCGCGCTGTTCAACACGCCGGAGCCTTGGGAGCCGCCCATGATCGCGACGAGGAATCGATCGTCGGGCACACCCAGCAGGGCCCGAGCCGCGGCCCGTCCGCCCGATCGATCGACGTCGAGAATCGTTTGGCGGACCGGGGCGCCCGTGACCTCGGCGTGCGGGAGCGGGGAATTCTCGAACGCCACGGCGCACGCCGCGGCCCGCTTTGCCGACAGCCGACTTGCGCGCCCCGGCGTTCGGTCGTACGACACCACGACGATCGGGATCTTCAATCGCCACGCGGCGAACACCGATGGCATGCTGGCGTATCCTCCGACCGACACGACGACGGCGGGACGATTCGCCCGCAGGTCCGCGATCGCGCGGCGGGTACTGCCGAAGAGCTTCGGGACGAAGCCGAGGTTGCGTCGGCTGAGGCTCCGTTGCAGCCCCACGACGTCGTACAGGCGATAGGGGAAGACCGTGCCGGGAAGCAGCCGCGTCTCCATCCCGCGCGGACATCCGACGTAGGTGATGGTGGCGGGATCGTGACCGCGGGCGACCAACGCTTCGGCGACTGCCAATGCCGGCAAGACATGCCCTGCGGTGCCGCCGCCGGTGACCACCGCGAACATCAGGTTCGAATGGCTCGACGGGCCACGCTGAGCAGCAGGCCCGCGGCGATCATGCTGACGAACAACGAACTGCCGCCGGCCGAGAAGAACGGCAAGGTCAGCCCGGTCACGGGCATCAGCCCGGTCACGCCGCCGAGGTTCACGATGGCTTGGACGCCGAACCACGTCGAGATGCCGCCTGCCAGCAACATGCCGAATCGGTCGGGCGCAGCCAGCGCGGTCTGCACTCCGAACGCGACCAGCACGACGAATCCGCCGACCACGGCCGCCGCGCCGATCATGCCCAGCTCGTCAGCGATGATCGAGAAGATGAAATCGCTGTGGGCGTACGGCAAGTAACC
Source organism: Ilumatobacteraceae bacterium (assembly GCA_963820085.1). GTDB lineage: Bacteria > Actinomycetota > Acidimicrobiia > Acidimicrobiales > Ilumatobacteraceae > Ilumatobacter_A. The sequence continues at coordinate 1,410,594 of CAWFYU010000006.1, forward strand.
GAGCTTGGTTCGGCTGCCACCGATTCCCGAACCGGAGAGCCCGCCGTTGGCGATGCTGACCATGCCTTGATACACCTGATACGACTCGAACTCCTTGTGCCCTTCGATGTCGAGGAACGCCGTGAACCGGCTGAGCCGTCGGGGGCTCGACACGACGAAGCCGAATGCGCCGATGACGGCGACGAGCGACAGCCCGGTGAGGTGCTTGATGGGCACGCCGGCAATCCAGGCCACACTCAGCACGATGGCGCCAATGACGATCGCCGACCCGAGGTCGCCCTGGACCAGGCACATTGCGGCGGCAACGCCAGCCAGGGCTGCAAGGGGGAGCAGCGTCCGCCGGCTGTTCGCCAATTCCCGAGTCCGGCGAGTGAGGAAGTCGGCGGCCACCACGACCATCACGAGCTTGAGGAGTTCGGATGGCTGGAACGACAGGCCAGCGACACGGACCCACGATCGAGCGCCGTTGATGGTCACCCCGACGCCAGGGATGAATGGCGCGGCCATCGCCGCCGATCCGACGACGGCGAGGGGAATGGTGAGTGGTCGCCACACGCTGTACGGGATCTGCGTCGCGGCGATCATCCCAACGAGACCGAACCCGGCCCACATCGCCTGTCTGGTGAACACGGCATACGGCGAGTTGCCGACGTTGGCCTGGGTGACGGCCGAGGCCGACAGCACCATGACGAGACCCAACACGACGAACACTGCAACGACGCCGGCGATCACGTAGAAGGTGCCGGGCGGCGGTCCGAGTTTGCGTTGCCGGTCGGCCCGACCGGCAATCGTGAGCGACGGCGCGGACAGGCCAAACCGGCGCGCACGCGCGCCGTGCTCGCCGTGCTCGCCGTGCTCGCCGTGCCGGATCGGCCGCAGCACGAGACGACGGCCGTCGCGCACCGCCGGTGCGGGATGCGACGAACGGCCGGAACGCAGGTTCGAACCGGATCGTCGAATCGAGCGACGCCCGGGGCTCGACGTCGCTGTCGCTGTCGACGTCGAAGGCGCTGTCGACGTCGCCGTCCGGCGTTCGAGGATGGCGCGGCGACGGTCGGCGACAGTGAGTGAGGACGTCATGCAGATACCTCCTGCGGTGAGTCGGACAGGCGCGCGACGAGTTGCCGAAAGGCATCCCCGCGCGCTTCGAAGTTCGCGAACTGGTCGAGGCTGGCGCATCCGGGCGACAGCAGCACGGTCTCGCCGGGTGCAGCCCAGGCCGCCGCAGTCGCCACCGCCTCGTCGAGGGTGCCGACATCGATCACCCGATCATGGGGCAGCCCTGCCGACACGAAGAGGTCGACGATCGTCCGCGCCGTGGTGCCGATCGCGATCACCGCCGAAAAGCGTTCCGGCTCGTCGGCCATCGACGACAGGTCGACGCCCTTGTCGGCGCCCCCGGCGATGAGCACGATGCGTTGAAAGGATCGGATCGCAGCGCCTGCGGCGTGCGGCGTCGTTGCCTTCGAATCGTTGTACCAGGCAACATCGTCGACGGTGGCGAGGTGCTCGAGTCGATGCGGCGGGCCGACGAAGGTGGCGAGTCCGGCTGCGACGGCCGCAGTATCGGCGAGGCCGACTTCGAGCACAAGTGCCGCAGCTGCGAGCGCGTTGGTGATGTCGTGAGGAAGTCGGCGACGGAGCGCGCTGCACGGTGCGATGGGTCCGTCTGGCCCGACCAACATCGCTTCGTCGAGCCGATAGTCGGCATCAGGCGTGCCGAAGCTCCGGTGGCGACCGGGCGCCGCGGCGACCTCGGCCATCACGACTGGGTCGGCGCCGAAGCCGATGGCGACGTCGGTCGGGCGCTGATGCGCAAAGATCTGGGCCTTGGCGGCGACATAGGCGTCCATCGATCGGTGCCAGTTCAGGTGATCGGGTTGCAGGTTCAGCCAGGCTGCGGCGTCGGCGCGAAAGGTCGATGTCCAGGCCAGGCGGAAGCTGCTGCACTCGACGACGAACGCGTCGTACAACTCGTTGCCGTCGTCGTCCCGCGCATCGATGGCGTCGACGAGGGGCGTGTCGGTGTTGCCGGCGTCGATCGACCGCATACCAGCGGCGGCGAGGAGGTGCACGGTGAGCTTCGTCGTCGTGGTCTTGCCGTCGGTCCCGGTGACCGCGAGGATCGGACGCGGGCCACCGGGACGCTCCTGCTCCCAGCGGTATGCCAGTTCCAGCTCGGAAACGACTTCGAGACCATGGGCCAGTGCGCCCTCGATGATGCGATGGCCTTCGGGAACACCCGGAGCCGGGCAGAGCAGCCCACAACCCGCGAGGAGTTCGTCGGCGGATCGTTCGGTCGCATCGACCAGCACGACGCCGAGTTCGTGCGCGAGCGCGCGCCGTTGTGGGGTCACGACGTCGTCGGCGACGACGACCTCGTGGCCGTGCCGCAACAGGGCGCGCACGGTCGAGGCACCGGTGACGGCCAGGCCGTAGACGAGCGCGACAGGCAGCGACATCGAACTCAGAGCCCGCCTTCGACTTTGGTGAAGTCGGCGATGAAGATGGCAATGGCGGTCGCGATCGAGATCCCGGAGAGCAGCCAGAAGCGGATGATGACCGTCGTCTCGGGCCAACCGATCAACTCGAAGTGATGATGGATCGGTGACATCCGGAAGAGGCGCTTGGTCCGTCCCGATGCCTTGAAGACACCCATCTGGATCGCCACCGATCCGGCCTCCATCACGTTGATGCCGCAGATGAGGACGATCAGGAGATGCGTGTTCGTCGTGAGGGCGAGGAAGGCCAGCGCCGAACCGATCGCCAGCGCGCCCACGTCACCCATGAAGATGCGCGCCGGCGCAGCGTTCCACCACAGGAAACCGAGACAGCCTCCGGCGAACGCCGCGGCGAACACGCCCATGTCGAGTGGGTTCACCGCGCCGGTGTAGACGTCGGGATTGCGGAACAGCCAATAGCCGATCAGCGCGAACGCGCCGAAGCCCATCAGCGCCGAACCGGCAGCCAGCCCGTCGAGGCCGTCGGTGACGTTGACGGCATTGGTCGTCGCCCAGATGATCGCGCCGGCCCAGAGCACCCAGACGATGGTCGGCACCTCGATGCCGACATCGGGGCGCGTCACCGAAATGGTCTCGGAGATCCCCGTGCCCACGACCAATACCCAGGCCATGATGAAGCTGGCCAACATCGTGATGTAGTTCTTCTGCTTCCAGAAGATGCCCCGGTTGTGGTGTTTGCGGACCTTGATGTAGTCGTCGAGAAATCCCATCGCGGCGAGAAAGAGCACCCCGGCCCACACGATCATCGTCTGGTTCGAGAACGCGAGGTCGCGGACGTGTGCGGCAACCCATCCGAGGAACGCTGCCCCGACGATCGCGATCCCCCCCATCGTGGGGGTGCCCTGCTTGGGCATGTGGTGATCGGGCCCGCGGTCCTCTTTGCCGAGGATCGGCTGACCTTGACCCCGGGTGCGGAAGAAGACGATCAGGTAGCGGGTGCCGAACAGTGAGACGAATGTCGACACTGCGGTGGCGATCATGAGCGCAATCATGGAAGTTCAGTGCTTTCTGCAGCGGTCGGGGCAGCGGGTGGAGCGTTCAGGAACGATCGAGCGACGTCTCGGTCGTCGAACGCCACGACGCTGGCGCCGAGATCCTGCGTTGTTTCATGGCCTTTGCCCGCGATGACCACGATGTCACCCGGGCGGGCCGCTTCGAGCGCAGCTCCGATCGCCAGGCGGCGATCGGGCTGCGCGGTGGCCCGTTCACGGTAGCGGTCCGCCACCCCCTCGATGATGTCATTGATGATCGTCAGCGGATCTTCCGTACGCGGGTTGTCCGAGGTGATGAAGAGCCGATCGGCACCGGCGGCCGCTGCCGCACCCATCGCTGGTCGCTTCGCCTGGTCGCGGTCGCCGCCGCACCCGAACACGATGATCACTGCAGCGTCATCGGCAACGGCGGACCGCGCCGCGGCCAACACTTCGATGATGCCATCGGGGGTGTGGGCGTAGTCGACCACGACCGAGAACGGCGGCGGCGTCCCGTCGGCAAGCGGCACGATCTCGAAGCGGCCGGGAATCGGCGCCAGCGCGCCGAGTGCGCCCGCAGCCACTGCCGGATCGATGCCGAGGGCAACGGCAGTTTCGAGCGCGGCCAGCGAGTTCGACACGTTGAACTGTCCGCCGATGGCGACATCGACCGAGTGGCCCCGCCAGCCAAAGCTGATGGTCGTTGCCGTGACGTGGACGTCGACGAGCGTCGACGTGCTGAACGGCACGACCGTCATTCCGGTTTCGCTGCCGGCGAGGACATCGATCAGGAGTCGACCGTGAACGTCGTCGGCATTGATCAACGCGATCGGTGCGAAGTCCGAGGTGAAGAGCGACGCCTTCGCGCGGAAGTACTCCTCGGGCGTGCCGTGCAGGTCGAGATGATCGTGCCCGAGATTCGTGAACACGACAGCATCGAATCGCGTCCCGTCGATGCGGTGCAGCGCAAGCGCATGCGACGACACTTCGAGGACCGCCGCCGCTCGCCCACCCTCGACGAAGCCGGCCAGCGCCCGCTGGAGCTCGGGCGCCTCGGGCGTGGTGCGGGGGCCGTGCAACGTCCCGATGATCCCGGTCGACCACCGATTCGCCTCGAAGATCGTTGCGATCATCGAACTCACCGTCGTCTTGCCGTTGGTGCCCGTGATGCCGACCGTGGTCAACGCAGCCGATGGGTTGCCGGCGATGAGGGCGCTCACAGGGCCAAGTCGGCGGCGCGTGTCATCGACGACCAACTGGGCGACGTCGGCGAGCCCGGGAGCGCTGAGTCGCCGTTCGACCAACAGTGCCACTGCGCCGGCGTCGACCGCCGCCTGGGCGAAGTCATGTCCGTCGACGTGGTCGCCGCCGACGCAGGCGAACAGCGTTCCCGGCGTCACCTGACGCGAATCGTGCGTGATCGTCGTGACCGCGACGTCGTCGACATCGCCGACGGTCTCGACTGCCACGCCGTGTGTCAGGAGCAACTGGACGATCGCATTGAGATCGACGCGATCGACGCGATCGGTGCGGTCGGTCACCCGGGGCACCCCGTGCTGCCCGGATTCGGCTGGATGCCGAGTTCGTGGACGAGCGTCGGGACGAGCGCGGCAAATACCGGTGCTGCCGCGGTGCCGCCGAAGCGCTCGCCGGTTCCGGCCGGCGGCTCATCGATCGACACGAGTACCGTGACCTGTGGGTCGTCGGCCGGGAAGAACCCGACGAAACTGGCGTAGTAGATGCGCTCGCCTTGATCGTTGAAGTAGGTGCCGTTGTCGGCCACCTTGAACGCAGTGCCGGTCTTTCCTGCGACGGCGATTCCCTCGACCTGGGCGCGGCTGGCGGTGCCTTCACACACGACGCGTTGCATCATCGCCGCGGTCTGCGCCGCGGCCTGTTCCGACACGACGCGCCGGGTCTCCGATTCGGGGGCGGGCGTCTGGACGCCGTCGGGGCCGACGGTGGCCCTGACCAGCGTCGGGGCGACATAGACGCCGCCGTTGGCGATCACGTTGACCGCACTGACGAGCTGCAGCGACGTGCTCGACACCCCTTGGCCGTAGGCGACCGTCACCCGTTCTGATCCCCACAAGTCCTCCGGCGCCTTCAAGATGCCGGTCGACTCGCCCGGGAAGTCGAGCGCCGTTGCTTCGCCGAGGCCGAAGGCCCGCATGTACTCGTGGTGTTCGAAACGCCCCAGCTGCTCCTGCACCATGATCGTGCCGATGTTCGACGACTCGGTGAGAATGTCGGACACGGTGAGGAACTCGTCGGCGTGCTCGTGGCTGTCCTTCAAGAGATCGTCGTAGTACTGCTTGCGCCACGGGACGGTGAATCCGGTCTCCGGGGTGACCACGCCCGCATCCAACGCGCCGGCCACGGTGATGACCTTGGCCACCGAGCCGGGTTCGTAGGCATCGACGGCGGCGAAGTTGCCGTTGGTGACGCGATACTCACCGGTCTCGTCGTCGCGCCGTACCGACGCCATCCCGAGAATCTCACCCGTCGATGTCTCCATCGCAATCGCCGTGCCACCCTTGGCCCCGATCTCCTGCAGGCGCTCGAGCAGCACCTGCTCGGTCGAGAACTGCACCGACCGATCAAGCGAGAGCACGAGATCGTCGCCGGCGACCGGGGCCTGGGTGATCGATTCCGATCCGGCGATCGTGCGCTGCTTCGGGTCGACCTCGCGGGTCATCTCTCCGCCCGTGCCGGTCAGCACGTCGTCGTACTGCTGCTCGAGGCCCGCAATGCCCTCGCCGTCGATGTTGGTGCGCCCGAGCACGCTGCGACCGGTGTCGCCGCCGGGCATCTCCCGGCGCGACTCGTCATCGACGTTCACCCCCGCGTGACCCAACTCGCGCACGAACTCACCGACGTTGGCATCGACCTGGCGGGCCACGTACACAAACCCGCGCTTGTCGGGGCGATTCAGCTCGGCCACCAACTCGGCGACCTTGTCGTCGGACAGCCCGAGCACGGTGCGCAGGTCGTTGATCACGACCGTGCCGTCGACGATCAGTCGCGGGTTGATCGAGATGGACGCCGCCGGTACCGACATCGCCAGTTCGTTGCCATGCCGATCGAACATCGTGCCGCGCTGAGCGGGCAGCGTGTACGAGCGGGTCCACTGATCGGTTCCGGCCGAACGCAACGAGTCGGCCTCCTTCGTCTGGAGGTAGCCGACCCTGGCAATGATTCCGCCGAGGGCCAGACCGATCACGAGCAGGGCGAGGCGGAGTCGACGCTGGGGTGAACCGACCCCGCGTTGCGCACCGCGCTGGTCGGGCTTGGGCGCCCGAACGCTCCGGCGCGACCGAGTCGGCGCAACTCGCTGTTGGACGTCGCGAAGCTGCCGCTGGCCAGGGGGTGAGTGGATCGATCCGTGCGTCGACACCGGTGGCAGGCGACGGGGTCCCGGTCGCTTCGAAGCAACCGTGCCGCGGACCGGCGTCTGCGACGACGAGCGACCAGCGACACGATGCGTGCCCGCTCCGGTGGCACGCGTTCGAACAGAACTTGCGTGCGCCTGCTGAGCTTGGTCGGTGTGCGGTGCGCGGCGTGACTGTTTGCCCGCAGGCTGTTGCCGCGCAGGCTGTTGCCGCGCAGGCTGTTGCCGCGCAGGCTGTTGCCGGGTGGCGGGTGTCGTTGTCGTGCGATGGGTGCGGGTGGCCATGTGTTCCGGTACTCCTAGGGCTGACCCGCTGAAACGCGTTTGACGTCGCTGAACTGCTCGAGCGGATCAGTGTCGATGATCATCTCGCGGGCGCCCTCGTCGACTACCCCGGCGGCGGCGATCTGCCGAGCGAGGAGCCACGGATCCAGCTCGACGAACGATCCGGTGTCGCCGGGCACCATGCCGAGCGCGCCGGCCGCTTCGGCCAGGCGAACCGGTGAACGGAGTTCGGCCCGTCGATACCGCAGTTCGTCGAATCGCTCGCGCTCGTCGTTGACCGAACGTTCGAGCGAATCGATGCGAATCTGACGCTCGGCGAGCTGCGTGTGGAAGACCGCGGCAGCGAGCAGACCCGCCAGGACCACGAGCAACGAGAAGCCGCCCAGCACCACGGGCCAGCGACCGCGTCGCGTCGGCGTGAGCGCCAACGCGGGGCGTCGCTCGACCCGCCCGCGAGGCGCGGGAGCCGGAGCGATGTTGCTCCGCAACGGCGCGGCCATCAGCGAGTCCCCACCGGCAAGCCGTCGGACTTCCGCACGGCATCAATGCGCTCGACGACGCGCAGCCGCGCCGAAGCGGCTCGCCGGTTCGAGATCCGCTCGTCCTCGGACGCCCGCTTCGGCACGCCACGAACGAGACGAACGGTCTGAATGGCGCCGCAGACACAGGGCAGGTCGTAGGGGCAATCACAGGCTCCGGCCGCCACTGCGAACCGCTCCTTGACGATGCGATCCTCGCCGGAGTGATACGACAGCACGGCGATCCGCCCACCCGGCACGGTGGCCGCAACGGCCTGGTCGAGTGCCCCGGGAAGCACATCGAGCTCGCCGTTCACCTCGATGCGGATCGCCTGGAAGGTGCGCTTGGCCGGATGACCGCCGCTGCGCCGCGCCGGCGCCGGGATGGCGTTCGTCACCGCTTCGGCGAGTTCGGCCGTGGTCGCGATCGGTCGCGCCGCGATGATGGCTCGGGCGATCCGCTTGGCGAACTTCTCGTCCCCGTACTGCTTGATGATGCGGGTCAGATCGCGTTCGTCGTAGCCGTTGACGACGTCGGACGCCGACCACGGCTGCTCGGCGTTCATCCGCATGTCGAGTGGCCCGTCGTGGCGATAGGAAAAGCCGCGGTCACCGCGATCGAGCTGCGGTGACGACACGCCGAGATCGAACAAGGCGCCGCTGATCTCGGTGATGCCGTGGTCGTCGAGGGCTTCGTGCAGTTCGTTGAAGCGACGATGGCTGGTCCGGAGCCGATGCCGTTGGTCCTTGAGACGCTCGATCGCAGCGGTCAGCGCATCGGTGTCCTGGTCGATGCCGAGGACATCGAGGTGCGGGTGCGCCTCGAGGATCGCCGCCGTATGGCCCCCGCCGCCGAGCGTGGCGTCGACGATCGTGCCGGCCGGGACATCAGCGAACAGCTGGGTGATCTCCGCGAGCATCACCGGCCGGTGGGCGAAATCGTTGGTGGCCTCGGCCGCGCTCATGATCCGTCCCCCGTCAGTTCGTCGGTCCCGATCCCGCGGCGCACGGCATAGGCCGCCGGCTCCCAGATCTCGATGTGGTCGAGGTCGCCGAGGACGACGATGGCGGATTGCGGCGCAATGCCGGCATAGGCCCGCAACTCCGGCGAGAGGGTGACGCGACCCTGTTTGTCGATGGTGGCCTCGTTCGCCGATGCGGCGAACGCGCGCTGTCGATCGCGGCTGACGTCACCCCGCTTGACTCGGGCGATCAGGTCGGCGGCTTCATCCTTAAAGGCCTCAACGCTGCGGATGCTGACGCATCCGTCCTCACCGGAGAACAGGTAACAGAAGTCGCCGAGGGGATGGCGAAAGGTCGGTGGCAGCGCCACGCGTCCTCGCTCGTCGAGCTGTCGCTCGTGCACCCCGACAAACACCGGTTGCGTCTCATTCCTGCCGTACTCCCCCGTGACGGGCCTGTTTCCGCTGGCGAACGAGGGAGATCTCCCCAGCGCGCCCCATCATGCCCCCATTCTCCCCCATCGTCAACCATCTTCCCCCATTTCTTCCCCAGTCCACCCCAACCGACCCCCAGCACACCCGATCGATGAGTTCCAGCCGCAGCACCTGAGGCCCAAACTCATCGCGCCCCACGCGCCCGACCCCACCAATTCGACGCGATGAGTTCCAGCCGCAGCACCTGAGGCCCAAACTCATCGCAACGGAGTGGTCAGGGGGTGGGGAGCGACTGGAGCACGCGCCGTACCAGATCGTCGGTCGTCGCGATGGTGGCCACCGGGGCCAACTCGTCGAGCGGAGGTCGAACCGCCGCAGCCAACAGATCGACCAGGCTGGCCGGCTCGTACCGGGAGTACCAGCAACACTGCAAGCGCGATGCGGCGCGCGTCCGGCGCTGACTGATCCCGACGAGTTTGCGCCCATCGAGCAGAACCTCGCCGGGGCCCAACCCGTCGAAGCACAGCAGCGACGACCAGCGGGTAGGCACCATACCCGGCCCCCGCGCCACGAGCTCACCGTCGACGTGGGGCTGCAGGGCAACGACGAGGCGTTCGCCGAGCCAGAGCATCGGCGCGTGCACATCGTCACCGAGCCCGGGGTGCGACCCGGTCGCGACGATCACGTCAAACCAGGTCACGTCGCCGGGAAACAGCACCACCGCTCCCCCGCCGCTGCGCCGTCGAACGTTGTCGATGCCGGCGTCTCGGCAGGCATCGACATCGACGATGGCATCGTCGCGCTGCGTGGACCCGAGCACGAGCGCCGGCTCGGTTAGCCGGTTCCACCACACCTCGGTGGTCGGCGCCTCGGGAATTTGGCGGGCGTGGAACGAACGAGGCGACTCGGTGAACTCGACCAACCTCACGAGGCAATCGGCAGGTACGGCCGCCAGGTGTCGGGCACCGAACTGACCGACACGACCACCCACGACGTGGAGCGGGGCGCTCGACAGGGTCGGGCCAGCTTCATGCCCGCCTCCTCCGGAGTCCGGTCGCGTTTGGTGAGGTTGCACGGCTTGCACGCAGCAGCCACGTTCTCCCATTCATGGCCGCCGCCACGCGAGCGAGGAAACACATGGTCGATCGAATCGGCGTGCCCGCCGCAGTACTGGCAACGATGTTCGTCGCGAGCAAAGATCGCGCGGCGAGACATGGCGGAACGCCGGACGTATGGCACCTTGACCATATAGCGCAGCCGGATCACCGACGGCTGGGCGATGTCGAAGGTCTCGGAGTGGAGGATCACCCCGTTGCCTTCGAGCATTTCGGCCTTGTCGGACAGAACGAGACACGTCGCGCGGCGAGACGACACGACGGACAGCGGCTCATAGCTGGCGTTGAGAACGAGCGCGCTGTGCATGGCCAGAACCTAGCGAGCCGCTCGAACCGCGGTGGGCGGGGTTATTCGGCCCGGTTCCATTGACGACACCATTCGAGATATTTCACCACATCGCCGGGCTCGGGTCGATGCGTGGCATCCCCGTATTGCGTGACCAGGCGGAACGCGAGGTAGTCCCCGGACGGAACCGGGAGGAAGGGCCGCCGTTTCCACCAGCCCGAAGGCGCAGTTCGGCGGGCCTGGCGCACGGCCGTGCTCCACAGGCTCGGCCGTCGGAGCACACCACTCAATGAGCGGATCACGGGCGTTCACTCACCGACCGAATCAAGCACCTGGGGTCGGCGGCTTGGGCTCTTTGGGCAGGCCCAGGATCATCTCGCCGATGATGTTTCGTTGGATCTGCGACGAACCGGCGTAGATCGTTCCGGCCCGGGCATTGAGGAACGTGCCGATCCACGACGACGGATCGTTGGGAGCGTTGGCGTCGTCGGCGCCGAACGACGATGGCGGCCGTCGACCCTGCCACACGAGCGCGTCGGCACCCATGATGTCCATCGCCAGTTCGGTGATCACCTTGTGGTACTCGCTCCAGAACAGTTTGCCGATGGCGGCGTCCGGACCCGGGTGATGCCCGGCAAGGAACTGGGTGAGCACGCGTTGGCCGAGAAAACCCATGATCTGGCACCTCGAGTAGCACCAGGCCAGACGTTGCCGGATCTTCGGATCGCCAGCCACCCCGTACTCCTCGGCCAGCCGCTGCACTCGTGCGTACTCCGCCTTGAACCGGATGGGTTGCGTGGCAGCCGCCTCGCCCCGTTCGTAGCCGAGCAGCGACATGGCCACCGCCCAACCGTTGTTGACGCCACCGATGACGTTGCCTTTCGGCACCCGCGCGTCGGTGTAGAACACTTCGTTGAACTCGCTGTCACCCGAGATCATCTTGATCGGGCGGACCTCGACGCCTGGCTGATCCATCGGCACGAGCAGGAAGGAGATGCCCTTGTGCTTGGGGGCGTCCGGATCGGTTCGGGCGAGCGTGAAGATGTGGTCGGCGAGGTGGCCCGCCGAGGTCCAGATCTTCTGGCCGTTCAGCAACCATTCGTCACCGTCGAGTTCGGCCCGCAGACCCACGTTGCCGAGGTCGGACCCGGCGTCGGGCTCGGAGTAGCCCTGACACCAGGTGTCGTCCCCCTTGAGGAGACGTGGCAGGTAGTGCGCCTTCTGCTCGTCGGTCCCCCAGACGAGAATCGTGTTGCCCAGCATCTGGATGCTGAACGCATCGTTCGGCCCGCCGGTCGGCACACCGGACTTGGCGAACTCTTCGGCCAGAATGACCTGCTCGGTCGCCGAGAGCCCGGCGCCGCCGAACTCGACCGGCCAGCCGGGTGCGAGGTAATTGGCTTCGTACAACGTGTGGCGCCACTCGGTGACGAACTCGGTGAGGGCATCATCTTCGAGCGCGCCGATGCCCTGCCAGTTCGACGGAAGCTTCTCGGCGAGAAATGCCTGGACCTTTTCGCGGTAGGCCTCGGCGTCTGCGGTGTACGTCGGATTCATGCTCGCGACAGTAACGCTTGGCGGTTACCGCGCGGTAGCCGAGCCGCCAGGTTCTCCGTACAGCGCCAGAGCAGCCGCCGCAACGAGGGGCGAAATGCGCTCGTGGGGTTCGATCACGCGCAATGCAGCGAGGTTCCGCAGGCGAGAACGCGTCGACATCTCACGGCGCATCGCGTCGAGCATCGGATCGCCGAGCACGTCGATGACGTTGCCGGAGAGAAACACAGTGGTCACGTCGAGGATGGCGCACGCCGACGCCACCGCCCGCCCCAGCATGATGCCGGTGCGATCGATGATCGGCGACGTCGCGCGTCCGAGCGGGCGGTTCAACTCGGCCTCGAGCGCCGTCGACGAAACGTATCCCTCGAGGCATCCCAACGCACCGCAACGGCATTCCTTGCCACCCGGCTCGACGTTGATGTGGGCAACGGCGCCGGCATTGCCGAGTGAGCCCGAGAGGCGAACCCCGTCGATCACGCACCCGGACTCGACCGTGCTGTCGATTTGAATCGTCAGATAGCTCGCCACGCCCGCCGCCTCACCGAGCCAACGCTCGGCCTCGGTGATCGCACCGCCGGCGCTGTCGAGTTCGACTGGCCGCCCGGTCAGGCGCTCGAGGTGCTCGCGCAGCGGGAAGTTCGACCACGCCGGCACGAGCGGCGGTGACACGGTCCCGGCACGTACGTCGACCGGTCCGGTACAGCTGACACCGACCGCACGCGGTGGGCCGAGACCTTCCGGGGATGCGGCGATGACTCGACGAACGAGTTGTTCGAGTGTCCTCCACACTTCGCGCGTCGGCGTCGTGACACGGTCGCGCAGGAGAACCGATCCCGATGCGTCGACCAATCCCGCCGCCAAGCGAGACGGCTCGACGGTGACGGCCAGAACGTGGTCGAGTTGCGCGTCATCGGTGCCGGGACCGGGTGCTGCATCGACAGCGTCCGAGAAACTCATTGCGAATGAACGTAGCGCCGACTACCCCGGCCCAGCGTTTGCATCTACCCTTCGGGTTCGTGACGATCGACGTTGAAGCAGACGGAACCCCGACGGGCTCGAATGGTTTCGCCGCGCGCGCGCCTGCCGCCGCCGACATTGCTCCGCGGGGGTTCGCCGCGCTGTTCGACGCGATCACGGCGAACATCGAGCAGGCGATCCACGGCAAGACCGAGGCAGTCGAACTGGCGATCATGTGCATGCTCGCCGAGGGGCACCTGCTCGTCGAGGACGTTCCCGGGGTCGGCAAGACCAGCCTGGCGAAGGCGCTGTCGGCATCGGTCGACTGCAAGTGGAAGCGGGTGCAGTTCACCCCTGACCTCCTGCCCACCGACCTCGTCGGGGTGAGCGTGTACCAGCGATCCACCGAGACCTTCCGGTTCGAAGCCGGGCCGCTGTTCGCCAACATCGTGCTGGCCGACGAGATCAACCGCGCCTCTCCCAAGACTCAGTCGGCGCTGCTCGAAGCCATGGAGGAGCGCCAAGTGACCGTCGACGGCGTCAGCCGCTTGCTCGCACCGCCGTTCATGGTCATCGCCACGCAGAACCCCGTCGACCAGGAAGGCACCTACCGGCTTCCCGAGAGTCAACTCGACCGGTTCCTGCTGCGCATTTCGATTGGTTATCCCGGGCGCACGGCCGAGATCCAGATGCTGGACGACCTGGGGTCGGCCCGAATCCTGTCGACGCTGAGCCCGGTCGTGACCGCCGAGGAGATCAACGGCATGATCGAGGCCGTCCGCACGGTCTACATCGCCGGAGCGTTGAAGTCGTACCTCGTCGACCTCGCCGAGGCGAGTCGCCGCCACCCAGGCATCGAGCTCGGTTTGTCGCCCCGCGCCACGTTGCAACTCGCCGCAGCCACACGCGCCCATGCCGCGGCGCGCGGGCGCGCCTATGCGACTCCCGACGATGTCAAGGCCGTTGGCATCTCGACGCTCGCCCATCGGATCATGGTGCGCACCGATCGAGGCGCCCATCTGTCCGCCGACGACGCCGTGCGCGAAGTCTTCGAAGCCGTCGCGGTCCCCGTCGCCCGATGAGCGCTTCGCAGAGGCGCTCATCGTGCTGACTCGGCAGGGTTGGAGCAGCCTCGTCGCCGGGGTCATCGCCATCGTCGTCGGGCGCGTGTTCGGCGTCATCGAATTGTTCGTCATCGGTGCGGCATTCATCGCAGCGGTTGCGACGGCGCTGCTCTATGTGCGGGTTCGGCGTCCCCGAATTTCGGCCGATCGGTGGGTACACCCCACCGTGCTCGTGGCCGGCGACACGGGCCGGGTCGACCTCCGGCTCGCGCACCACGGTGTCCTGCGAACCCCCGGGTTCGAACTCGCCGAGCGAGTCAGCCGATCGAACGTCACCGACCACGTGGCCCGTCTGTCGATCGCTCCGCTCGCGGCAGGCACTCGGTCGTCGGCCGGCTATCAACTCCCCACGACGGTCCGCGGCATCGTCCGACTCGGACCACTCGAAGTCGAGATTCGCGATCCGCTCGGCATTGCCCGCTCGGTCACCCTCGCCGCCGACGTCGACGCGGTGACGGTTGCGCCCAAGACGTACCTGCTCGACATGCCGGTGTTGGGCCAAGGGAACCTTGGTCGGCATCTCGTCGTGCAGGCACGGCGACTCGGGCCCGGTGAGTTTCACGGCCTGCGCACCTACGTCGATGGCGACGAACCGCGGTCGATCGACTGGAAGGCATCAGCGCGCTCCGAAGGCCTGCTCGTGAGGGAGCACACCGTCGAAGGCGTTCGACGTTGCACCGTGGTCTTCGACGCCGATCCGGCGTCCTATCTCGACGCGGACGGGTTCGAGCGCGGCGTCACTGCGGCCGCCAGCCTGGTGCACAGTTCCGAGCACGCCGGTCTCACCACGCGCTTCGTCACCGCCGGCGGCGTCGACCTCCGCGGCCCCGATACCTCGGCCAACACCCTCCGGGTGCTCGCTCGGATCACCCCCGACGCATCTCCTCTCGGCCGACTCGACCGCGATCCGGGCGAAGGTCTCGGCCTGGTCGTCCTGGTCACCGGGTCCCACCGCAGCCCAGGGTGGCGGGCCGTGCAGGCCATCGTCGACCCGACGCTCACCACGATCGGCGTCACCACCGATGAGCGGGCGCGTTCGACGATCGGCGTTGCGGCGCGCAGCGACACCGAGTTCATCGACTCGTGGCGCGCCATCAACGGCGCCGGCGCATCGAGAGCGAGCGGAACGATCGAGGTATCAGCGTGACGATGACCGACGCGCGACCCTCGGCTCCGGCCCCGCCGCCCGACGGCGGTCGGCGCGGACCAGTCGCTGACCACCGAGAGCGTCCGACGGCGACCGCCACCGCCGTGGATGATCCGGCGTTGATGACCGAACTGATCGCCACGATCGCACTCACGGCGTTCTCGATCGCCGTCGCAGCCGGATATGCCCGCGTGTTCTCCGGCTGGCAGTTCTTCGACAACTTCGTGGTCCTCGCGGTGGTCGGTCACGGCACAGGTTTCGTCGGTCGCCGGCTCCGCATCCCCGGCGCCATCGCGATCGTGCTGATGTGCGCCGTGATGGTCTGGATGATCGCGTTCGTCCACTACCGCGACTCGATGACCCTGTTGCTCCCCACCGGCGACACCTTCGATGTGTTCCGACAGGAGATCGAGCGGGTACGCGAGGAGTTCCAGATGGCGGTCGCACCCGTCATCTATGCCGGCGGATGGGACGTGCTGGCGGCAATCGGCATGGCGCTGACCATCGTGCTGGCCGACACCTTCGCCTTCCGTGCGTTCGCCCGCGCCGAAGCACTCGTTCCGGGCGGCGTTCTTTTCGTCTTCATCGCTGCCCTCGGCTCAGACCGCAGCCGGATCGCGCTCACCACCGCGCTTGTGGCCGCAGGGGTCGTTGCCACCGTGGCGCTGCGATTCCATCACGGCCCCCAGCGCAACGCCGTGATCGGCGCCCGTCGCTCGCCGAGCCGACTGGTGGTGCCTGCGGCATTGGGGATGGCCGCTGTCGTCGCGGCTGCCGCAGCGCTCGTCGGTCCGAGTCTGCCCGGCGCCGGCGACGAGCCGATCTATGAGACCCGGGGCGGCAACGGGGGCAGCGTCACCAACGTCGTGAGTCCGCTCGTCGACATCCGGTCGCGTCTCACGAATCGATCGAACGCCGAGTTGTTCACCGTCCGCGCCGACTTCGAGTCGTACTGGCGACTCTCGGCCCTCCCCCGATTCAACGGCGAACAGTGGGGGCTTCCCGAGCGCGCTCTCTCGCGCGTCGATGGCCAGCTCTCTGCGGCCCGCGACGGCGCCGTCCAACTCAGTCAGGAGATCACGATCACCGCGTTGGGCGAGAAATTCGTGCCCGCCGCGGCCGATCCCCAGGCGGCGTCGCCCCAAGACGGATTGCGCTGGAACGCCGACTCCTCGACGCTGCTGAAGACCGATGGTGATCTCGTCCCGGGCGAAACGTTCGAGATCGTCTCGGCGTCTCCCAGGTTCGATGTCACCGCGTTGCAAAGTGCCACCAGCACCGACGCCGGCGATCCGATCTACCTCGAACTCCCCGACGATTTCCCTGCCTCGGTCGGCGACCTGGCCCGCGCCGTCACAGCCGGGGCGACCACCCCGTACGACGTTGCCCTGGCGCTCCAGAACTGGTTCAGGACCGAGTTCACCTACAGCCTCGAAGTGCAGGCGGGGCACAGCAGCAACGCCATCGAAGGCTTCCTGCGCGATCGGGTCGGCTACTGCGAACAGTTCGCGGGCACCTATGCCGCGATGCTGAGGACCCTCGGGATCCCCTCGCGGGTGGCCGTCGGGTTCACGTCCGGCAACTTCAACGGCGAGCGCTATTCGGTGCTCGGCAAGAACGCCCACGCCTGGCCCGAGGTGTGGTTCGACGGGCTCGGTTGGGTGCCGTTCGAACCCACGCCAGGGCGAGGCGCTCCGGGGGCCGAGAACTACACCAACGTCGCCCCCGAACAGGACGCAACCGGGATCGACCCCGACGCCGCTCCGGGAGATGCGGCGCCGACACCGGCGCCCGGCCAGCAGGTGGCACCCACCACGGTTGCCGCCCCGAACGCAACCACACCAGGTGGAGCGCCAGCGCTTCCCGACGGTATCGATCCTGCACTGACACCAGCGGGGGGTGGAGATGTACCCGAGTCGGACGGTTCGGTTCCGGTCGGGGCGTTGGCGCTGTTCGCCGTCGGTGGGTTGGCCCTCGCAGCCCCGGCGCTCATTCGCCGAGTGCGGCGACGACGGATGCCGAACGATCCGATCGGCACGGTTGCAACTCTCTGGCAACGATCGGTCGATGACCTGCGCGAAGTGGGGCTTCGTCCCAAGCCGTCGGTCACGCCGATCGAACATGCCGCCGCGGCGGCGGCCACCTTCCCCGTGATCGCTCGCCCATTCGGATCGCTTGCCGAGGTGATGACCGAGGTCTCGTTCGCACCGACTGCGTCGAACCGCTTTGTCAACAGCGACCGAGGCGCTGCCCGGCTCGATGAATGCCGCCAGTGGAACCGGCAGATCGAGCGGGCCGTGAACGATTCGATCACACCCACCGCTCGGGTGCGGCGCTACTTCACCCAGTTGCGCTGATCCATCCACGCCGCCGATGCAGCGTGATGAGCGGTGATGAGAGGTGACGAGAGGTGACGACGATCAGGCGTCGTCGTGATCGCGCCGCGTCTGGCCGGGCGCCTGCGTTGAGCCATGCCGAGATCGGCAACTGACCCAGCCGGTCACGTCCGAGGAGACGGAGCTCGGATTCGAGCAAGATCGCCGTGACCAGCACCAAGACGAATCCGGCGAAGGCCAGGCGGTAGTCGATGGCCAAGCCGCCGATCGTGATCGCCAACCCGAGCATCACCGCGAGTCCGAGCAGGACAGAGCGACGCCGCGACACGCGATACCCCTTCTGCGCAAACGTGGGGTCCTGTTGGAGTTCCTCTTCGATCTGGCGAAGAATGCGCTGTTCGTTCTCGGAGAGCGGCACCCGTCAATCATCGCACGTTCTCGCGCATTCCTCAACGCGTGGGTCAAGATATACGCGCGAACCGCGATGGCGGAGCCGTTGGGCTCATGACGCATCGGGACCCCACTGTTGCGCACCTCGTTTGACCACCTTCAACCGGTTTCCGTCGAGTGCACTCGCAGGTCCGATCGCCTCGGTCCCGAAGCGCTCGCGGATTTCGTCGAGCGCCACAGTGGCAGCACTCCAATCCGGCGCGCCGTCGAGCGCATCGGCGAGGGTGAGCTGTCGGGACGGCACCGCGAGATTCGAGCCGCTGATGCCGAGCAATCGCACCCCCGGTGTCGGATCGATCGTCTCGAGCACCGGCCGCAGCACGGCGAGCAGGTCGGGAGCGAGGTCGAGCGCGCTCGCGGAGGTGACCGACCGTGTGATCGTGATGAACCCGGCAAATCGCACCTTGAGCGTGATCGTCCGCGCACCCACCTGATGGTTGCGGAGCCGTTGGGCCACGGCATCGGCGAGCCGGACGATCTCCCGATCGACTTCGGCTCGGGTGTGTTTGTCATGCGCGTACGTCTCTTCGTGCCCGATCGACTTGGCCTCGCGATCCGGTTCGACTGGCCGCTCGTCGGCGCCGGTCGACAGGGCGACCAGATGCTCGGCCTGGCGCGGGCCCAGCGCCGACGCCAGGGCGGCCCGGTCGACTCGACGGAGGTCGGCGACACGCGTGATTCCCAGCCGATGGAGCTTGTCGAGCGTCGCCGGACCCACACCCCACAGTCGCTGGACGGCGAGCGGATCGAGGAACGCCTGCTCGTGACCTGGATCGACCACCTTCACCCCGAGGCCCGGTTCGACACGATCGGGAGTGGCCATCGGCTTGGCCTCGACCGAGGCGAGCTTGGCCAAGAACTTGTTCGAGGCCACACCGATGCAACACCCGAGGGCGAGTTCGTCACGAACGGCGTGACGGATCTGCCACGCGATCTCGGTTCCGGTGCCGAACAACCGGCGGGACCCGGTGACGTCCAGAAACGCCTCGTCGAGTGAGAGCGGTTCGACCATGGGTGTGAAGCGGTCGAAGATCTCCCGCACCTGCGCGCTCGACGGCCCCATACAGCTCATGATCACCAGGGAGAAAGACCGCATGGGGGCAACGACGTCGAGCGATCGAGGACGGCAAGGCCGAATGCACGCCGTATCGGCGCGCCTCGTATGACGCCGCCGCCACCACACCTCGATTGCCGGTCCCACCGACCACCACGGGTTGCCCGACAAGTTCGGGACGACGCAGCAGTTCGACCGAGACGAAGAACGCGTCCATGTCGGCGTGCAAGATCGTGCGGGTCGACGGCGGACTCATGCGGGGCCAGTCTCGCGGATCGTTCCGCCGATACCCTCGACCCGCATGAATGACGCGACAGATGACGCGCGGGACGACGGGACCGACGACCCAGTCGACCAACCCCTGAGCCGGGCGATCGACCGTGGGCTCGACACGTCGAGTCGCCCGCTGTCGGCGCTGCCCTCGGTCGGTGTCCGCATCGGCGCCTTCGTCGCGATCTGTCTGAGTGGGTTGGCTGGCGCATTGATCGGCTCGTCGTTGATCTCGCTGCAATGCGAAGGCGACTGCACCGTGCCGCTCGGGTTGGGTCTGCTGATCGGCGCTGTCATCGCAGCCGGCGGCATGGCTGTGGTCGCCGTGCTCGTGATGCGTGCGCTCGGCGAGTGGCGCGAGGTCGAACACCGAACCGCGGCCGGCCATGCACCCCGCTGATCCAGCCAGCCTGCGAATGCTGGCCGAGGCCTTGGCGCGCGCCGCCGGCATCGAAGCGCTCGCAGGTCGGCGCAGCCTGCCGGTGGGCCAACCGCCCGCGCACGACACGAAATCGAGTGCCACCGATCCGGTCACCGAGTTCGATCGCGCCGCCGAGGCAGACGATCGTCAACGAACTCCGCCGCGTTCGGGCCGACGACGCGATCATCGGCGAAGAAGGCGCTGCTGACAGCGGCACGAGCGGCATCGCCTGGCACATCGATCCAATCGATGGCACGGCCAACTTCCTCTACGACCTGCCCGCCTGGTGCACCTCGGTGGCCGCGGTCGCCGCCGACGGCCCGATCACCGATGCCCTCGCGGGCGCCGTCTACCTTCCGGTGACCGACGAGATGTTCTCGGCCCATCGGGGCGGTGGGGCGACACTCAACGGCATTCCCATTGCTGTGAGCGGCGCCGATGCGCTGGCGATGAGTCTCGTCGGCACCGGCTTCAGTTACCTCCAGGACCGTCGTCTCCACCAGGCCGATCGGATCAGATCGCTGCTCCCCCAGGTGCGCGACATCCGCCGGTACGGCTCGGCCGCGATCGACCTCGCCTATGTCGCGTGTGGCCGACTCGACGCCTATTTCGAGGAGTTCCTGAACTCCTGGGACATGGCCGCCGGCCTCCTGATCGCCAGCGAGGCGGGAGCAAAAGTGTCAGGGTTCGATGGCGGTCTCCCCGACGAGCACAGCGTCGTCGCCGCTGCGCCAGCAGTGCACCAGCAGTTGCTCGCAGCGATCGCGCAGCACGACGTCCCGACCGAACTGCACTGATTTTTCGTCCAGGTGGCGACCATGGTCGTCAAGCAGGGGCGATTTGCGCCATCATGGGGACGTGGGAACACGCATCCTCGCTGTCGAAGACGACGAACGAATCCGATCGGCCGTCAAACTCGCGCTCGAAGACGAGGGCTGGATCGTCGACGAAGCCGAAAGCGGCGAGGAAGCGATCGAGAAGTTCAATCGTTCCACGCCCGATGTCGTCTTGATCGACATCATGTTGCCGGGGATCGACGGGTTCGAACTCTGCCGCACGTTGCGGCGCACCAGTGACGTCCCCGTCGTCATGGTCACCGCCCGCAACGACACCCACGACATCGTCGCCGGGCTCGAGGCCGGCGCCGACGACTACCTCACCAAGCCGTTCGCGCCCAAAGAGCTGTCGGCGCGCATTCGCGCGCTGCTCCGGCGCATTCGGCCGAGCGCACCCGGCCATGCCCGGCTGGTCTTTGGCGACCTCGAATTGATTCCCGACGAGGGCAAGGTGCTGCGCGACGGCGTCGAGGTCCATCTGACCAAGACCGAGTTTCGCCTGCTGTGCGAACTCGCCGAAAGCCCCGGCAAGGTCCTGAGTCGTGAAGCTCTGCTCGACAAGGTGTGGGGCTACGACTACTTCGGCGACGGTCGCCTCGTCGATGTGCACATTCGTCGCCTGCGCACCAAGGTCGAGTCCGACGCGGCGAACCCGCGCCACGTCGTCACAGTGCGCGGGCTCGGATACCGGCTTCAAACGTGAGCGAGGGCGGCTGGTTCCGTCGCCTGCTCCGCAAGTCCCGCCCCGACGCGCTCGGCCTGCGGCGCCGAATTCTGCTGACCATCACCCTCGGGTCCATCGCGTTGTCGGTCTTCCTCGCTGTCACCACCTACGGGCTTACCCAGAACAACCTGGTCCGTCAAGCCGAGCGGGCAGCGGTGAGCACATCGTTGCGCAACGCCCAGAGCGTCGCGCAGAGCCTCAGTTCGAACCCGCAGACCGCCCAGCCCGCAGCCGACTCCCTGACCAATACCGGGGTCCAACGCTTTCTCATCCGTTACCAGGGCGAGTGGAGCGGTGGCGTCCCGCCGTATGTCGACTCGGTGCTCCCCGCCGACATCGTCGAAGCGGTGCTCGAACGCGGCGAACCGTCGAAGCAGATCGTGCGGGTCGGCGACGAGCTCCACGTCCTCGTCGGCTGGGAGGTGCCCGACATCGGCGCCTACTTTCAGTTCACCAGTCTCAGCGACCAGATCGACACGCTCGAAAGCGTGCGCCTGAACCTCATCTTGGCCTCCGCGATCTCCACGGGGCTCGGCGTGCTGCTCGGCATCTTCTCGGCGCGTCGGGCTGTCCGCCCGCTGTCGACCGCCGCGCAGGCTGCGTCGGCGATTGCCGGCGGGCGACTCGACACCCGACTCGAAACCACGAGTGACCCCGACCTCGGTGTGCTCACCGATTCGTTCAACGACATGGCCGAGGCCCTGCAGCGGCGAGTCGAGCGCGACGCCCGATTCGCCTCCGACGTCAGCCATGAATTGCGCTCCCCGTTGATGACGCTCTCGGCGTCGGTCGAGGTGATGGAGGCGCGGCGCGACGACATGCCCGAACGGGCGCAGTCCGCACTCGACCTGTTGTCGAGTGATGTCATCCGCTTCCAAGGCCTCGTCGAGGACCTCCTCGAGATCTCCCGCTTCGATGCGGGCGCAATCCGGCTGCACATGGAAGAACTCCTGGCCGCCGAGTTCGTGCGTCAGGCCGTTGCCGTGAGTGCGGCACCGACGCTCATCCCCCACGTTTCGGAACGGTCAGAACAGGCGCTCATCAGAGGCGACAAACGACGTCTCGCCCGCGTCGTGGCCAACCTCATCGACAACGCCATCGCCTACGGCGGCGGTGAGCCGGAGATCTCGATCGATGTGGTCGAGCCGGAGAACGAACCAATGGCCCACATCCAAATCGTGGTCGCCGACCGCGGCCCCGGTGTTCCGGCCGAGGAACGCGATCTGATCTTCGAACGATTCGCCCGGGGAGGCGGCGCCGGGCGGCGGACCGGGAGCGAAGGGGCCGGGCTCGGACTCTCCCTCGTCGATGAGCACGTCAAGATGCACGGCGGACGCGTGTGGGTCGAAGACCGACCGGACGGCGAGTCCGGTGCGCGGTTCGTGATCGAGTTGATGGCCACGGAGCTCGACGACTGATGCCCACGCAATCGATGCCCACGCGTCTGATGCGACCGCTGCTCATCGTGGTCGCCGCGCTCGGCCTTGCGTCCTGTTCGATTCAGGTCGACGACGCCGCCCGACCCATTCCCGAGCGCGAGCGCGGGCAGTTCGGCGTGGTCGCTCCGGGCGATGTCGCGGCCGGATCGAATCGCATCTTCCTGCTCGCCTCCGGCACCGGTGACCAGGCGTCGCGACTTCGGTCGGTGCGGCGCGACGTGCCGAACGATCCAGAAGCGATCTTCCAGTCGTTGATCGATGGACCCAACGACTCCGAACGCGAGGCCGGCCTGGTCACCGTCCTCCCCGACGGCCTCGAACTCCAGACCGTCCGACAAGCCGGCCGCACGCTGACGATCAGCGTGAACGACGTCTTCAACGAACTCACCCCGGATGCGCTGCGCATCGCAGTTGCTCAACTCGTCGCAACGGCGAACGAGATCGAGAGCGTGGAGAATCTCCGGCTGCAGATCGACGACGAAAATCAGGTCTGGCCACTCGGCGACGGGCAGAACACCGACCGTCGGCTCACGATCTACGACTATCCCGGTCTCGTCGAATCATCTCAGCCGGCCTATCCCGCAGTGCCGACCGCCAACAGTTGACCCGGCGAGGGCTGGCGCACCTACGCGAAGAAGTGCTCGGCCACACCTTCGTACAGGTCCATGTCGACGGTGCGGGTCTTGCCCACCGCAACGGTGAGATCCTCGGTGACGATCTTCTCGCCGCGCAGCACCGCCATGCGGCCCCAGGCCCCGTCGTGGGCGGCGTCGATCGCCGCAACACCGAACCGAGTCGAGAGCACTCGGTCGTACGCCGTCGGGGTCCCGCCCCGCTGTACATGCCCGAGTTGGACCACACGCGTCTCGAAGCCGGTCCGTTCGCCGATCGCGATGGCGATGCGCGTCGCCACCCCACCGAGCACGACGTGCCCAAACCGATCGAGCACCTTTTCTTCCATCTCGAGAGTGCCGGGAATCGGCTCGGCGCCCTCGGCCACGACCACGATCGACGCGAAACGCCCCCGATCGTGGCGACGACTCAACCGGGCGCACAGCTCGTCGATGTCGAAGGGAATCTCGGGGATGAGCACGGCAGTGGCGCCACCGGCAATGCCTGCTGACGTCGCGATCCACCCGGTGTGACGTCCCATCACCTCGACGACCATGACCCGGTCGTGGCTCTCGGCGGTGGTGTGCAGCCGGTCGATGGCATCGGTTGCGATCTGCACGGCGGTGTTGAAACCGAACGTCACGTCGGTGCCCACGATGTCGTTGTCGATGGTCTTGGGAACACCGATGACCCGGATCCCGTGTTCGGTGTACAGGCGGCACGCCACGGACAGGCTGCCGTTGCCGCCGATCACGATCAACCCGTCGAGGCCGAGGTCGCTCATGGTTCGCTGCACGTTGTCGACGCCGTCCGCGGTGTCGAACGGACTCCCGCGGCGAGTCCCCAAGACCGTGCCGCCCCGCGGCAGCATCCCCCGCATCGACTCGATCGACAGCGGCATGGTGCGCCGATCCATCACACCGTCCCATGCGTCGAGAAAGCCGACCAGTTCATCGCCGTAGTGTCGTTCGCCCTTCCGGACGATGGCGCGGATCACCGCGTTGAGGCCCGGACAGTCACCTCCACCGGTCAAGATCCCCATTCGCACACGGGGATCGTAGGCGGCGGGGTCCGGAGCAACACGCCGTGTTCGGAAACGATCGGACCGGCGATAAGACTGTGCCATGGCCTGGGACATCACTCGACCCGTTCCATGGCGGCGGTTGGTCCGCGAATGGCTGATCTATGCCGCGATCATGACCGTGGTCTTTCTCGTCGTCTTCACCGACGGCAACACGATTGGCGCCGTTGCCGGGGTGCTCGTCAGTGGCCCGTTGTACCTGGGCTTCGGCTGGATCCTGGCCAAGTTCGGATATCAACGCAAGACCTTGAAGGACCTGCGGACTCCCCAAGCCGCCTCATCGCCGGGAACCTCGACTGCAACGTCAGCGAACGCATCAACTCGTGGAGCGCCCCGCCGCGCCGTTGCCCCGACGAGTCGAACAGCCGGTGGTGGCACCCGACCGACCTCGAAAAAGCACCGCCGTCGCTGATCAAGCGATGAGTCTGGCGGCGCCCCGCGCGCCGCCAGACTCATCGCTGTTCGTTGATCGGACTACTGTGCCGGCGTGACCAAGTGCGTGATCGCCATCGATGCAGGAACGACGGGCGTGCGCAGCCGGGCCGTGTTCACCGACAACGTCGCCACCGTCGCGTCGTATCGGGAGTTCACTCAGCACTACCCGCAACCCGGGTGGGTCGAACACGATGCGACCGAGATCTGGGATGCGGTGGTCGCCACCCTGACCGAGGTGATCGCCGAAGTCGGCCGCGAGCACGTCGCCGCGATCGGCATCACCAATCAACGCGAAACCGTCGTGGCCTGGAACCGCACCACCGGGGTGCCGTACGGCACGGCGATCGTTTGGCAGGATCGCCGGACTGCGCATCGCTGCGACGAACTCGACGCGGCAGGCCACCTCCCACTCATCCGGGAACGCACAGGGCTGGTCCTCGACCCGTACTTCTCCGGCACGAAGTTCGAATGGTTGCTGCGGGAACGAGAGATCGCCGTCGACGACTCGCTCGCCCTCGGCACCATCGACGCCTGGCTGATCTGGAACCTCACCGGCGGCAATGTGTTCGCCACCGACGTCACCAATGCGAGCCGCACGATGCTCTGTGACATCCGCACCCGTACCTGGGACCCGGAATTGTGCGCCCTCCTCAATGTCCCGATCGAGTGCCTGCCCGAGATCGTGCCGTCGAGCGGCCGAATCGGAATGACCTCCGATCGCTGCGGAGTTCCGGGCGACATCCCCGTCAGCGGCATCGCCGGCGATCAGCAGGCGGCGTTGTTCGGTCAGGCGTGCGTCGAACCCGGGATGGCAAAGAACACCTACGGCACCGGCTCGTTCGTGCTCCTCAACGTCGGCCCGACCTGCCCACCACCAACCGACGGGATGTTGACCACGGTGGCGTGGACGCTGGCCGACGGGACCACGCACTATGCGCTGGAAGGCGCGATCTTCGTCACGGGCGCGGCGATTCAATGGCTGCGCGACGGGTTGCACATCATCGACGACGCCGCCGAGGTCGGCCCGCTCGCCGAGTCGGTCGACGACACCGGCGGCGTCTACTTCGTTCCCGCGCTCGCCGGTCTCGGCTCGCCGTGGTGGGACCCATATGCCCGCGGCACGATCGTCGGCATCACGCGCGGGACCGGACGCGCCGAGCTCGCCAGGGCCACCGTCGAGTCGATGGCGTTCCAGACCCGCGACGTGGTCGATGCGATGGTGGCCGCGAGTGGTACGCCGCTCAAGGAACTCCGCGTCGACGGCGGAGCGTCGGTGATGGACTTCCTCTGTCAGATCCAGGCCGATCAGCTCGGCGTCGACGTTCTGCGTCCGCTCGATCAAGAGACCACGGCATTGGGTGCAGCGTTTCTCGCCGGGCTGGCCGAGGGGGTCTGGGCCAGCCCGGACGAGGTGCTCGCCCAATGGTCGCTCGACGCCGCGTTCTCACCACACCCCGACCGCGCCGGCGCCGACGCCCGACACGGGCAGTGGCTGCGTGCTGTCGAGCGGTCGCGCGACTGGGAGCACTGACCGGCGCTACAGCAATGCGTCGGCCAAACGGGCCAGCAGGCTCACGCGCACTCGCTCCCGCTCGTGAATCGGGCGTTCGCTCCGGCCCACCGCGACGTCCATGCCGCAACTCACGAGACGCGCCCACGCCATGTCGCTCGGCGCTGCGTCGTCGACTTCGTCGAGGTGGCCGCTGCCGGCGAGAAACGCCTCGAGCCACGCCAACTCCGGGGCGGCCCCCCACGATGACACCGCGGTGCCGGCACGCAATGCCACCACCCAGTCAGCTTCGACGATCCGTTGGAGACCCGTGCAGAACACATCGAGGCGGTCGTCTTGCGCGCACTCCGCCATCGCCGCGCCGACGGCGAGCGCGGCAAGGTTCGGGTCACTCCGATCGATGTCGACTCGGCGAATGTTCTCGACGGACACTCCGTCCACCGCGTCGATCTCGGCCGTGAGGAGTCGGATCAGGCTTGCGTCATGGAGCGCGACGGTCAGTTCGTCGATGACTCGACCAGCGCCCTGCTCGAGGATCTCGATCGCCAGCACGTCGCCGCGCACCGCTCCGATTCGGCTGGCCACCTGTCCGAGCGCACCGGGTCGATCGGGCATCCAGACGCGCACAACGACGGTGATCATGGCCGGAAATGTAGCGACCCGAATCGCACCGTCGGTGTCGTGCGCGTTGCAATGTCGTTTCGTGGTGCTCAGCCGAGCTTCGGCAGACAGCGCTTGAGGTTGCGAATGGCCTGATTGATCCGCAGTTCGTTCTCGATGAGCGCAAATCGCGCGAAGCCCTCGCCGCCGGGGCCGAAGCCGACGCCGGGCGACAACGCCACGTTGGCCTCGCGCACGAGATGGGAACAGAACTCGACCGACCCCATGTCGGCGTAGGGCTCGGGAATCGGCGCCCAGACGAACATCGTGCCACCCGGCTTGGGGATGTCCCAACCGATCCGGCTGAGCCCGTCGATCAGCGTGTCGCAGCGCGACTCGTAGATCTCGCGGATCTGATCGGGAAACTCGGGGGCCTCGTTGATCGTCACCGTCGCCGCGATCTGCACGGGTTGGAACATGCCATAGTCGAGATAACTCTTGATCTTCACCAGTGCCTGCACCACTTCGGCGTTGCCCAGCAGGAACGCCGTTCGCCAGCCCGACATCGAGAAGCTCTTGGTCATCGAGTACAACTCGACGGCGCATTCCTTGGCTCCCTCGGCTTGCAGAATGCTCGGCGGTTCGTGTCCGTCGAAACCGATGTCGGCATAGGCATGATCGTGGACCACGACCATGTCTTTCTCGCGGCAGAAGTCGACGACACGCTGCATGAACGCCAGATCGACCGTGGCACCCGTCGGATTGTGCGGGAACGAGATCACCAACACGCGCGGCTTGGGCCAACCGACGTTCCAGGCCGTGTTGAGGCTGTCCATGAAGTCGTCGGCAAAATTCTCCCGCTGACTCGGGTTGGACAAGAACTTCATCGGCACCTGGCGCAGGTCGGCGCCGGCGAACAGTGGGCCGTACATGTGGATCGGATAGCTCGGGCTGGGAACGATTGCGGCATCACCCCGATCGAGCAGCACCCACATGAGGTGGGTGAAGCCCTCCTTGGAACCAATCGTGTTGGTGATCTCGAGTTCGGGGTCGAGGTCGACATCCCACTTGTTCTTGTAGTAACCAGCGATTGCTTCGCGCAGCTTGGGGAGCCCACGGCTCAGCGAATAGCGGTGGTTCTTCGGATTCTGCGCAGCCTCGGCCAGTTTGGCAACGGCCACATCAGGCGATGGGATGTCGGGATTGCCGAAACCGAGGTCGACGACGTCGTTGCCGGCGCGCCGTGCCTCGACCTTCAGCCCGTTGATGATGGAAAAGACGTACGGGGGCAAGTTCTCGATCCGACGAAAGTCCATCAGGGGAAACTAGCCACTCACCTCACCTAGCAAAGGTGCTCATTGCATCCGTCACACGATCGCCGTATCGGCGGGATCGGTCGCGCCGATCTTGGCAGCACGATCGGTCAGGTTGCGGGTGGATCGCGGCGATCGGGCATCGAGGACAGCAGGGCGGCACCGACGGCGCCCGCCAGCGGACCCCAGTGGGCGAACTCGACCCGAGGCATCGGACGCAGTTCCGGCTGATACAACAGTTGGCCGTACCAGCGGACGATCGGTTCGAGGTAGAGATCGGCACCGGAGGCGAGTCCGCCGCCGAGCACGAACATCTCGGGGTCGAAGGCGTTGGTCAGATTCGACAGGCCGAGCGCGACCCAGCGACCGAAGTCGTCGATCACCGCCAGTGCTTCGGGGTCGCCTTCGCGCGCGGCGGCTTGGACATGCTCGCCGCGCACCGCCTGCGGATCGCCGCCGGCGTGGCGCACCACGTTGCCCAGGCGTCGGCCCGTGGCGGCCTCGCGGGCGAGTAACGCCAGGCCCGAACCGGACGCGTAGCGCTCCCAGCAACCGCGGCGGCCACACGGGCAGCGCGGACCGTCAGGGTGAACGACCATGTGCCCGAACTCGCCGGCGAATCCGTTGAGCCCTCGTTGCAGGGCGCCGTTGGCCACGATGCCGCCACCGATACCCGTGCCGAGTGTCACGAGCATCATGTTGTCGGTACCGGCAGCCGCGCCAAGTTGCCACTCGGCCACGGTTGCACACGTCGCATCGTTGTCGATGGCGATGACGCCGTCGAGTCGCTTGGTGAGGAGTCCGCGCACATCGAAGTCGGCCACGCCATCGAGGTTTGGTGCGGCGCGCAAGACACCCGCACGCGTGACCAGGCCCGGGACGCCGACGCCGAGGCTTCCCTCGAAGCCCAACGACTCGGCCAACTCGACCAGGACGTCGATCAGCGGCCCGAGGCTGTCGGGACCACGCGGTGTCGGCCGCAGACTCTCGGCCACGACGTTGCCGTCGGAATCGAGCGCAACGCCGAGCGCCTTGGTGCCGCCGACGTCGATGCCGATGCGGCGCGCCGGCGACGCACCGGCTGTGTTCATGATGCGGTCATGCTTCGGCGCGGACCTTGAGTTCGCGGACGGTGTTGAGGATGCGCACCTCGGCGCGGCGCTTGACGAACCCGGGGAGAGGAACGACCAGGTCGATCGCCAGGTCGTACTGCACTTCGGTTCCTGCTGCCGACGGCGAGAACTTGAACACGCCGTCGATCGAGCGCTGGATGTCGCCCCGCAGCATCCGCCAGCCGAGTTCGGCTGGAGCGTTCGAGTAGTCGTACTGCAGGGTGTAGTGCGTACTGCGGCCGAGTGCCGATGCCCGGAACTCGACTTCGGACGGACGTCCCTGTTCATCGGTGGCGTGAATGGTCACGTTCTTGATGTCGCGGGCCCAGTCCGGGTACTTCGCGATGTCGACAGCGATCTCCCAGACACGCTCGAGTGGCGCCTCGATGGTGATGGTCTCCGTTGCTGTCTCAGCCATGGTCCTCATTCTGGTCGATCGGAGCGGTCGTTGTCCTGCCATGTTGTCGCGAATCGTCCTCGCTGACTCGCATCGGCGCCCCATCGGCGTCGAGGCGAGGCCCGAATTCGCCGTGATAGGCAGCCCACAGGCCATTCATGCCGATGCCGAACATCGGCACGAGGAGACCGACGGCGAGCGATGAACCCGGGGTTCCATCGGGGCCATCGATCCGCCAGAACGTCGTGGCGAACGCGGTGATGATCTGCGTGGCAAGCAGCAGCAGCATCGGACGGCGAACCGACGGCGGCGTCGCGTCGCCGAGCAGCAGGTACAGCTGGGTGACCGACACCTCTTCGTCGCGACTGCGTTGGATCGCATGCCAGAACCCCCAGAGGAACGCGAAGACGCCAACGGCGAACAGGGTCATTGCCGCTCCGGCGCCGACCCACTGGGCAAAGGTCGTGAAGACGGCGGCAGCAAACACGGCCGTGGCCACGAACACGACCGTGCCGGCCCCGGCTGCCCGGACGATCATGCCGCCGCGCTCGGCCGAACGGCGCGCCGGGGTGCGATCGAGTTCGCCGATGGTCACGGTGTCAGTCTGCCAGCGAATCGGGCTCGGTCTGCGGGTCACTCATCGACGCCCAGCGTCTCACCCAGGCGGCGAGCGAGTACGTCGTACGCGAACTCTTCGAGCACCCGGGCCCGCGACCGCTCGGCCATCGAGGAGCGCAAGACGTCGTCATCGAGCAGTCGAGCGATTGCATCGGCCACCATCTGGACATTCTCGGGTTCGCTGATGACGATGCCCGTTTCACCGTCGGCGACGGCTTCGGCCGCCCCACCGGAATCCCCCGCGATCTGGGGCACGCCGCACGACGCCGCTTCGATGAACACGATCCCGAAGCCCTCCTGCTCGAGACCGCCCCAACGGTTCCGGCACAACATCGTGAAGATGTCGCCGCATCCGTAGAGCGGCGCAAGGTCGGCGTTGGGTACTCGCCCGAGGAAGCGAACCGGCGCGGCAAGCTCATCGGCCAAACGTCGCAAACGCTGCTCTTCGCGTCCGCCGCCGGCAATGACCAACAACAGGTCGGGTCGGGAGTGTTTGAGCCGGGCGACTGCGCGGATCGCAGTGTCGAAGCCCTTGCGCGGCACGAGCCGCGACACACTGACCACGAGTTCGGCGTCGACCGGCAGGCCGAGCTGTTCGCGCGCTGCGGCGCGCTCGGCCGGCGACAGGGGCCGGAACTTGTCGGGGTCGACACCACATGGCACCACGGTGGTCGGCAGGGCCTGACCGGCTGCCCGTTCGGCCTCGGCCGCCGGGTAGCCGCCGGCGGCGATGATCGTGCGGGCCCGTTTCAATGTGTACCCCAGCGCCTGCCTCGACCCTGGCAATCGACCCGGAATGGTCACTTCGGCGCCGTGCAGTACGAGGTCGTACGGCACCTTCAACGACGGGCCGACCAAACCGAGCGGTACCGCCGGGTCGAGGACGACGAAGTCGGCGCCGAAGTCGTCGACGAGGGCGTCGATCTGCCTGACCATCCACGGATGCGGGAGCAGGAACGGTTCACGGGTCCGTTCGATGCGGTAGGGCTCGCCGGCGTCGAACTCGGCCGTTCCGGCGTACGGGCTCGTGAGCACGGCGAACTTGTCACTGGGGAGCCGGCGCCACCATTCCCAGAGCAGCGACTGGATGCCGCCGATCTTGGGCGGAAAGTCGTTGGTGACGAGCAGGTGTTTCATGTCCGGGCGAGGAGTCTGTCGGCGGCCCAGTCGGCGTGTTCGACCAGCACCGGGTTCGGATGGTGACGGTAGCGCTCGACCGTCGCCCCAACGCGTTCATCGGCCGGATCGCCGATGTTGCCGACCACGACCAGCGCATTGCGCCGAACGAGGTCGAAATCACGATCGGCGACGTACCACCGGCCGTAGCGGCCATCGATCCACTCGTCGGGACGCACGAGCAGTTCGAGCGCGTCGACCCAGGCCTGGACGTCGGGCGCCAGCGGCACCGTGTTGCGTGACCCGAGCCGGATCGAGATCGGGCAGACGTCCTGGCAATCGTCGCAGCCGTAGATGCGATCGTGCACCGCCTCGCGGAACTCGACCGGGATGGAGCCGGGGCGCTGCATCACCCAGCTCAGGCAGCGACGACCGTCGATCACCCCAGGAGCGATGATGGCATCGGTCGGGCAGCCCTCGAAACACTTGGTGCAACTCCCGCATCCGTCCGGCGCAGCCCGCTCGTTCCATTCGTAGTCGGCCGTGGTGATGATCGACCCGAGAACGAAGAAGCTCCCTGCGCCAGGAATCAGCAGGTTGGCGTTCTTGCCGTACCACCCGAGGCCGGCTCGGTGCGCAACCGCCCGATCGACGATCGAATTGTCGTCGGCGAAGGCCACAGCACGATGCCCCGACCGACGGATGAGCTTCGAAGCCGAACGCAAACCCGCGCGCAACGGGGCGTAGTGATCGACCCAGGCATACCTGCCGACCCGGGCGTGGGGGCCCGCCTCGGCCGGCGGGCACGGCGGATCGACCTCGGTGAGATACGGGCGTGCCGCCACGATGATCGAGCGCGCCTCGGCGACTGCCTGGCGCGGGTCGGTGGAACGATCAGGGTTGCGGTACGTGAAACCCATGCCGGCATGCAGGCCAGCCGCCTTGCGTTCGTGCAACGTGGTGCGAGTGTCGACCAGCACGTCAGCCGAGCACACCCCGACGTGCGTGATTCCCCAGTCATTGAGATGCGCGGTGACGTCTTCGATCGACGGGACCGGTTGGGGCAGGCGCACTCGACCAGCGTACGGATGACCAATCAGGTGCGCACCCGGCTGCGCACTGCGGTTCGCGCCGGGTCGAACTCGTCAACGGGGACGAACTGCACCGGGTCGGTGAGCAGCCCGGCCCGGAGGAACAGCTCGATTGCCGCCTCGTTGGCGTCGGGTACCCGGGGGACGATCGCCAGCTGGACCGGGACGTAGTCGATCGGGCCGTCGTCGTTCGCCAGCAGATGCATCACGACACAGTCGTTGCAGGCGGTGGTGCCGACCCCGATACAGGTCTTGCAATCGATGGTGAAGTCGTCGTTTCCGTTCATGTCGACATCATGCACGAGCACTGTCACAGAGATGGATGGCGACCGCGCTCCATCGAGACGATGCGCCCTTGATCCGTGCTCCCTTGATCTGTGCTCCCTTGATCTGTGCTCCCTCGATCCGTGCTCCCTTGATCCGTGCTCGAGGGATACGGTGCACTCGATGAACACCGGACCCATCGCGACCGCCGGCTCCCTGGCTGGGCGCACCCCACTGGTCCCGCAAGACCGATTGGTCGAGCGGGTCGTGCGCTGCCTCATCGGGCTCGGGCTGTTCGGCGTGGGGATCTCGATGCTGATCGACTCCGATCTGGGTGCCGCACCATGGGACGTCTTCCACACCGGGCTCAGTGACATCACGGGCGCGTCCGTCGGCACCATCGTGATCCTCGTCGGACTGGCGCTGTTGCTGCTCTGGATTCCCTTGCGCGAGCGACCGGGCTTGGGCACGTTGCTCAACGCCGTCGTGATCGGCGTCGTCGTCGATGCCACGCTCCCCCGGATCCCCGACATCGACTCACTCGTCGGCCGCGCAGCCCTGCTGGTCGGCGGTGTCGTCGTGGTGGCCGTCGGTTCGGGCTGCTACATCGGCGCCGGGCTGGGCCCCGGGCCGCGCGACGGCCTGATGACCGGCCTCGCCCGGAGGCCCGTCGTCGGGCGGACCGTGTCGATCCGTGTGGCGCGCACGTCCGTCGAACTGATCGTGCTGGCGATCGGCGTCGCGCTCGGCGGTTCGATCGGCATCGGCACCGCCGTGTTCGCGTTCGGCATCGGGCCGCTGGTGCAGACCTTCCTCCCGCGCCTCGCGATGCGCCCGCCCGACAGGCTGGCTCAGTAGCGGTAGTTGGTGGGCTTGAACGGCCCGCTGGGATCGATGTCGAGGTAGGCGGCCTGCTCGTCGGTGAGCTGCGTCAGCTTCACGCCGAGTGCATCGAGATGCAGCCGCGCCACCTTTTCATCGAGATGCTTCGGCAGCACGTACACATCGAGCGGATACTGCTCGGTGCGCCCGAAGAGTTCGATCTGCGCCAGCACCTGGTTGGTGAACGAGCACGACATCACGAAGCTGGGGTGGCCGGTGGCACACCCGAGATTTACGAGACGTCCCTCGGCGAGGATGATGATCTGCTTGCCGTCCTCGAAACGCCACACGTCGGTGCCGGGCTTGAGTTCGTCGCGCGTCGCTCCCGAGCGGGCGAGGCCGGCCATGTCGATTTCGTTGTCGAAGTGGCCGATGTTGCACACGATGGCGTTGTGCTTCATCTGCTTCATCGCGTCGATCGAGATCAGGTTGAAGTTGCCCGAGGCGGTGACGAAGATGTCGATGTCCGCGATGCAGTCTTCGAGGGGCAGTACCTGCAGACCCTCCATCGCCGCCTGGAGCGCATTGATCGGGTCGATCTCGGTGACGATCACCCGGGCGCCCTGACCTTGCAGGGACTGCACGCAACCCTTGCCGACATCGCCGTAGCCGAGCACGAGTGCCGTCTTGCCGCCGATCATCACGTCGGTGGCGCGCGAGATCGAGTCGACCAGGCTGTGGCGGCAGCCGTACAGGTTGTCGAACTTGGACTTGGTGACCGAGTCGTTGACGTTGATTGCCGGGAAGAGCAGTTCGCCGTTCTCCATCATCTTGTACAGACGATGGACACCGGTCGTGGTCTCCTCGGTGACACCCTTGATACCGGCGGCCATCCGCGTCCACTTGCCATGCTCGGTCTTGAGCGAACGCTGCAACAGGCCGAGCACGATCGCGAATTCGGGGTTCGAGGCCGACGTCGGATCGGGGACCTCGCCGGACTTCTCGAACTCGACACCCTTGTGGACGAGCATCGTGGCATCGCCACCGTCGTCGAGGATCATGTTCGGGCCGTCGTAGACCTCGCCATTCGGGCCGTCGGGCCACGTCATCATCTGCTCGGTGCACCACCAGTACTCTTCGAGCGTTTCGCCCTTCCACGCGAACACGGGGACACCCTGCGGGTCGTCGATGGTGCCGTGGGGGCCGATCACGGTGGCCGCCGCAGCGTGATCCTGGGTCGAAAAGATGTTGCAACTCGCCCAGCGCACTTCGGCGCCGAGCGTGGTCAGCGTCTCGATGAGCACGGCGGTCTGAATCGTCATGTGCAACGAGCCCGAAATCCGGGCTCCGGCCAGCGGCTTGGACTCGCCGAACTCCTTGCGCAGCGCCATGAGGCCGGGCATCTCGTGCTCGGCGAGCAGCATTTCCTTGCGACCGAACGGCGCAAGGCCGAGGTCGGCGACGCGGAAGTCTTTGGTCGCAGCGAGGCGGGACAGGGCTGTGTCAGACATGGGGGACCCTCCTGAGGGTGGGGAACGGTTCGTTGATGGAGCGAACCGGGCCGGGGCCTTCAGGCACCGATCGAATCAGCCCGGTGATTCGGTCGGGACAGCCTACCGGCCGCAACCCAGAGGGCGCGGCCGGTCGACCTGAGGTTGAGTTGGGGGCCGCAATCGGCGGCGTCAGGCGGGTTCGTTGTCGAGCACGATCGCGTACACGTCGAGCAGGTAGTCGATCTTGCCGTAGGCGTTGTAGGCCTGGACCACGTGCGGGTCGGCACCGCTCGCGCCGTACTTCACGAGCGACATGTTCGGCACGACTTCACCGAGGAAGAAGTTGACGTTCGAGATCTCGGCCGGAGTGGCGTTCGCCGGAGCGAGGCGGAGCCAGGAGGCGTACCGGCCGCCGCGATGCGACTCGTACAGCGGTTGCAGGTTGATCGCCACCAGGCTGCCGATCAACCCCTGCTGGGCTGGGCCCTGCTGCTGATTGCTCGACCCAGGGTTGAGCACCACCGATTCGACGAAGTTGCTGAAACTCCACTCTTCTTGGCTGCCGTGTTGCAACGGCGCGTCGCCGAAGGCCGGCTCGCGGGTGTCGAAGGCCCGGAACGGTGCCTCGAGCGGGACGATCCGACCGCGGTTGCCGTTGGTGTGGATGCCCTTTTCGAAGTAGCCCAGGACGTCGACGACGAGATCGAGTCGACCGAACGGGTTGTACAGCTGGATCGAGCCGTCGGCGGCCACCGGCACGATGGCCAGGTTGGCCTTGATGCCTCCGATGTTCACGTTCGAACTCGACGTGTGGAACTTGGTCGGGTCGATCCGGTCAGGGGTTGCCGAGATGTAGGTCCCTTGCGCACCTGCGCCGTTGTTGACGAGGGTGAGGTTGACCAGCGCGGCACTGACCGTTGCTCGGTTCGGCACGATGTCGGTACGAATCGGGGAGCTCTTGTCGTCGAGAATCGTGTCGGCGCCACGGATCTGGAGCGTCCGGCTCTCGCCCGGGGCCATCGAGGAGGTCTTGCGGGTGTCGAGCACGCGACCGGGGTCGACGACTTCGAGGCGGGCGCCGACGCTCGGACCGGCGTACTGCGACGTGGTGATGAACCCGACGACGTCGATGATGAGGTGGTACGACGTGCCGGGCGTGCCCGAGGCGTTGATCGTGAGATCACCGTTGTCGTCGAGGCCGACGATCACGAGGTTCGGCACCGAGATGCCCGGGGTGAAGTTGACCAGCGACGAGATCTGCTCGGTTCCGGACGCTCCGCCGAAGGCGAATCCGCGGGGGTACACGGCGACCCAGCCGGCACTACCCGGCTCGGTGACGGTGACGTTGGCAACGATCGCAAGCACGTCGGCGGCGTTGGTCGGCAGACCACCCTTGCCGAGCGGGTTGAAATGCCACGTCGCCGAGGCATCCCTGGTCGCGTCGCTGACAAGCCGTTTGGCGCCGATCGGGGCCACATCGTTGATGCTCGACACGGGCCGAGTGTCGAGAATGCGCGTCGGCGTCAGCGGATGGAACTCGCCACCCGGGTCAGCCGCTTGCGCGGAGACGACCGGTGCAACGCTGCCACTGAGTGGGGCGACCGAGACGATGGTGGCGCACGCGAGAACGATCCCTGCGGCACGTCGGAACCATGTGTTCTGACTCATTTGATGAACTGTAACCCATCTGTCATGAAACACTGCGGCACGCGCCGTGTCTCGAAACGAAATTTCTCTGCCGAGTTCATCGTCCTCACAGCGCCTCGACTTGAGCTGTTTTCGGTACAACACGTGTCGATTGCGCCGGTCAATCAGGCCGGTCAGTCGGGCTGGTCAGTCGGGCTGGTCGGCGGTGTCGCGGAACGTGGGGTCGATCCCCCGCTCGGCGACGATGGCCATCAAGCGATCGTGCTCGGATGATGCAACGGTCGTCGACTCGTCGATGAGCATCACCGGGATGTCGTCACGGATCTCATAGGTCCGCATCAGGCGCGGGTTGTACAACACCGCCTCCGCTTCGAGGTAGTACAGCGGGCCCTTGTCTTGCGGGCACGCCAAGATCTCCAACAACGCAGGTGACAGCGACATGGCGTCAGCGTAGGCGACACCACCGGTGATTGGCCCGTCGTTCGGCCTGCGTTCAGGCGGTGATCGAGACCAGGAGTTCGGCAACCCGATGGTCACAGTCGTCGCGCGTCGCTGCTTCGAGGTTGAGTCGCAGCAGCGGTTCGGTGTTGGACGGGCGCAGGTTGAACCACCAATCACCGCAGTCGACGGTCAGCCCGTCGAGGAAATCCTGCTGGTACTGACCGAATTCGCCGCTGACGCGATCGATGACCGCGGACGCATCATCGACCTCGGTGTTGATCTCGCCGCTCGCCGAGTAGCGCTCGTACGGCTGACGGACGATGGACAGCGGTGAGCCCGAACGGCCGGCCTCGGCCATGACGACCAGCGAGGCGATCAAACCGCTATCGGCGTTGTAGTTGCGGGCGAAGTAGTAGTGCGCCGAGTGCTCGCCTCCGAAGACGGCACCGGTTTCGGCCATGACCTGCTTGATGAACGAATGACCGACCTTGGTGCGAATCGGGACGCCCCCGTGTTCTCGCACGACTTCGGGAACGGCGCGCGAGCAGATGAGATTGTGCAGGATCGTTGCACCCGGGTGCTGACGCAGCGCGGCGACGGCGAGCAGCGCCGTCGTGGTCGAGCCGCTCATCCCCTCACCTCGTTCGTCGACGACGAACACCCGATCGGCATCACCATCGAAGGCCAAACCGATGTCGAAGCCGCCGCTTGTGACGCGCGCTCGGAGATCACGCTGGTTGGCGGGTTGCAACGGGTCGGCCGGGTGGTTCGGGAACGTGCCGTCGAGTTCGGGGTACATCACTTCGAGATCGACCTGGGCCAGCCGCTCGAACACCGCAGGTACGACGAGTCCGCCCATCCCGTTCGCCGTGTCGGCGACCACCTTCATCGGGCCGATGTCGGCGAGGTCGACGAAGGTGAGCACGTGCTCGGCGAAGTCGTCGAGCACGTTCTGCTCGGTCCGCGTGCCTGCTCGGAGCGCCAGCCTCGGAGGCGAGCCCTCGAGCACCTCGTTGGCCACTCGCTTCACGTCGAGCAACCCCGTCTCGACGCCCACGGGTCGAGCCCCCGCCATGCACAACTTGATGCCGTTGTAGCCGGCGGGATTATGCGACGCCGTGAACATCGCACCCGGCGCGTCCATCGTGCCCGAGGCGTAGTACATCATGTCGGTCGAACCGAGTCCGATGTCGATCACGTCGAGGCCCTGATCGAGCACGCCTCGCGAGAACGCCTCGACGAACTTCGGGCCGGACGGCCGCATGTCGCGGGCGATGACGACCCGCTCCGACGTACTCGCTTGGCGGACATGGACGGCGAAGCCGACTCCGAGGGCGTGGGCGACGTCAACGTTGAGTTGATCGGGCACCGTGCCACGGATGTCGTACGCCTTGACGATCTGGTCGAGGACTGACATGACGGCCGCGACGCTACCGATCACTTCGCGTCAAATGTCGTGAGCGTCAGGTTTGGGGGTTCCGAGATCGCTCGGCTGGGTGTCGATGATCAGGTCCGACGGCGGTCGGCGGGGCATCGGTTCGTCGAGATACATCGGGGTCGGATCGATCAGGTCATCAGCGGGCCGCGCCGGAGCCCAGACATCGGGCACGATGGCCACGTCACCCGTGCTGCTGGTACCGAAGTTGGACGTGGAGTTGGTTCCTGCATCGCCGGTCGCTGCGCTGCCGTCGACGGACGCTGGGCGCGCTGATCCCCACGACGGAACCTCACCCTGGAACTGCAGGTCGCCACGCCGCCGCCAGATGAAGCACACGCCGATCCCGAGCAACGTCAGCCCGTAGAAGAACCAGTCGAGGCTGGTCTTGCGGTACTCCATGTGGACGTCGGTGCTCGTGGGGATCACCACCATATGGTTCGGAGACACGCGGTACGGCCCCTCCGCGCCGCTGACCGACCAGTTGGGGAAGTAGCTGACACGGACCAGGACCGGCACGCCGATCTGGTCGACACTGAAGTCGACCGACTGCTGGCCGATCACCACGTCGCTGACCGTGATCGGATCGAGCGCAACGGGCTCGATCACTTGGCTCGGTCGGACGTAGTCGACGTTCCGGCTTCGATCCCCCGGTTCACCGACCCGCGCGTCGAGATCGATCTCGACATCGACCCGTTGCCACTCGTCCGGTCCGTCATCGGCGGGAATCGCGGGCCAGTCGCTGCGCCGCTGGAACCAGCTCGTCCCGAGTTCGAGGTTGCGTTCACGCTGGTCGCCGGTCCGTTCGTTGACGACGACGGGCTGCACCGTGAGCGGCTCGACGATGTTCGACCCCATCACTTCGTAGATGTCCCATGGCGCCGAGGTGACGATGAACCGCAGACCGTCGTGCCCCGCCGCTTCGGCCTTGGCTGCATCGGTCCGCACCATCAGGTAGCGCACCCCGAGATCGAGCATGTGTTGGACGCCGACCTCGGCGTCGTTGTTGGTGTAACGCAACTCGCGGACCGGGTTTGACGAACTCTCCGACATTGCCGCCGCCGTGATGAAGTGGTACGGCGTCGTCCCCGAGGCTTCGAAGAACAGGCCCTCCATCGACCCGATGCAGCCGTCGGTCCAGTGCGGCAGGAGCATCAATGCCATAGTCGTGCCGTACTGACCGTTGTCGGCGTTGTTCTCCCACAGCGCCCGCCCACACCCGGTGGTCTCGCCGATCTCGGTCATTTCGGTGACCACCGCGTGGTACTCGGGGTACTGCGTACGCGCCTCGTAGCCGCCCCAGTTGTATCGGGTCCAGCCGTCGGCGACGGCGCGTCCACCGTCGACGGTCTTGTGGATGGGGCCCCACGAGTACACCGTCGTTGCGGCGGCGTCGTCGGTCGCCGGGGTGACCACGGCCCGGCCGTCGAACGGCAACCGTTCGTACATGAACCCGAACACGGTCAGGCAACTGAGCCCGATCATTCCGGCCGCGGCAGCGCCTTCGAAGCCGTTCAGCTCGCGGGTGGCGAGTTCTTGGCGCACGAGGTTGAACGCCCAGGTGATGACCTCGAGCGCGCCGATCATCATCAGCATGTAGCGCAGCAGGTAGATGAACGGCAGCAGGCGGGGGTTCCACAGCAACCCGATGCCGGGGAGGCTGTCACGCGTGATGTACACGCCGACGACGAACAGCATCGCGATGATGCCCAGCGCCGTTCCGGTGAGGTTGCGGCGCACGATCATGGCGCCGAACCCGACGACCGCCAGCGTGGTGATGAGGATGTCGAGGCCCGTCGTGAGCGGGAAGAACATGTCCCAGAACGAGTCGGTGGCACCACTCGGCCGGAACCCGTACTTCATGTCGGTCATGAACTCGTGCCCGAACAGAAACGGGCCGACCCACCACGCGGAGAGGAGCAGCGTGGTGACACCAGTACTCAGGGCGTACCACGCCCGCTTGCTGTCGAGCCACACCAACGAAATGACGATGGCGCCGACGGCGACGAAGATCAACACGATGCCGTGCGACACAGCCGCGAGCGAGAGCACCACGGCAGCCCAGACCCGGAATCGACCCGTCCGCAGGCCGTGGGCGAGCAGACCGAAGCCGAACATCGCCAGGGTCAACGCGATGCTGAACGAATACTCCCCGGCCATGGTCGACTTCACGTTGCCGCCGTAGATCTCGAAGCTCTCGTCGAGCAGGAAGCACAAACCGGCGAAGGCGAACAACTCGGGAATCGGATGACGGAACTTGGCGAGGCGCCCGAAGGTCCAACACGCCAGCGGGAACGTGAGCAACCCGGAGGCGGCGACGATCTTGAACGCCACGCCGTAGGGGATGAACGGGACGGCATCGAGGATGACGATGGCCAGCGCCGGAATGACCATGTAGAAGCGGTACAGCGGGAGGCCGCCGTACCAATCCATGCTCCACCCGCTCAGTTGGAAGTTGGGCAGCAAGTGATCGCGCAGGAACGCCGGCGCCCACACGTGGGCTCCCATGTCGCCACCGGTCGGCGTCGTGTCGTCGAGCAGCAGGTCGCCGCTCGGCGAGAGTGGATTGAAGTGGACGATCAGCATCATCACGACGGTCGTGGTGACGAGCGCCGCCGACGTGATCAGTACGTGGGCCACCCGTTCGTTGGTCCAGTCACGATTCCACCACGCCACCGGGCGACGCACGATGCGTCGGCCGACCCGCTGCAGCATCGCCGGCGGAACCGGATCCGCGGTGAGG
Source organism: Ilumatobacteraceae bacterium (assembly GCA_963820085.1). Lineage (GTDB taxonomy): Bacteria > Actinomycetota > Acidimicrobiia > Acidimicrobiales > Ilumatobacteraceae > Ilumatobacter_A. Next base: position 1,452,124 of record CAWFYU010000006.1, read on the forward strand.
TCGTCTGCGGTCACATCGTCCACGACCAGTTCGCCGTCGACATCCGCGTCGACTGATCGTGCCGAGCAGCGCATCGGCGTGACGGAGGAACGCGTCCGGGGCGTCGGTCGGGCCGGAACCCATCCGATCGGATTCGACGTCGGTCGTCAGATCGTCAGACATCGGATGCAGGATGCGGCGAGAGGGCACGAGGACTCATACAGGCGCGCCATTCTGACAAAGGTGGAGGCCACACACGTGGCACCCAGGCAATGTTCACATGACGAGCAGGAGGCCCGCCAGGTTGAACCCGACATGAATCGCGATCGACATGCCGAGCCGACCGGTGAGCATCGCAGCCGTCCCGACGATCAATCCCAAGACGAACAGCCCCGGATACTCGACGGGGCGAAAGTGGACCAGGGTGAACACCGCGGCCACGCCGACGACGACGAACACGTCGTTGTAACGTGCGAGCAACGACCGTTGCAGCAGCCCGCGGTAGAACAATTCCTCGAAGATCGGTGCGCCGAGCACCACCAGCACGAACAGGGCGACCATGCCGACGCCGCCGGCACGATCGACGAGGCCCTCCGCATTTCGTTTGAGCGCCTCATCGGTGAAGGTGGCGGGCCAGAGTCCCTCGAGCGGAACGTAGACCAGCCGCACGAGGACCAGTTGGGCGAGGACGCCGATCCCGAGTCCGATCAGATCGACAGGTACGAAGCGAATGCCGAAGTCGTCGACGGGGTCTGCGCTTCCCGATCGGTCCGAGACGATCCACATCCCGGCCACATAGGCAAACCACGACACGATCAACACGGCGGCGATCGCGCCGATCGGAGTGTCGCTCCCTCCGTCTTCGCCGAACACCGTCAAGGCCACCAGCGAGAGGACCCAGGCCGCGATCAGCGTTGCGCCGAACGCGACCACTGCAGTGGTTGCGTCGATGGGCGACAGCGATTGGGACGGCCTGATCGCACTCCGCACCGACGGCTTCGGCGATTCCGTCATCGGCGAAACGCTACTGGCCGGACCCGCCGAGCAGGCGACCGCAAGCACCAACGCCGAGGACGCGGACTATGACGCGAGTTACGACGCGACGCTGTACGCCGCGAGACGCAGCGCGCTGCGGCGATCGTCGAGGTGCCATCCGGACGGCACCGACAACCGTTCGGCATGCCGGGCACACATGTCGTAGGCGTGCGGATCGCGTTCGGGAGCGAGCACGTCGAGCCACGCATGGGACTGGCCGTAGTCATAGGTCAGGGTCACTGCGGCACGCTCCGAGCACCCTGTGCGCGTGCACTGACGATCGGACGCGACCGCCGCGGCCGGGCGAACGTGTTCACCCGTGTAATGGTTCGTGAGTTTGCGTGCCCCAACAGCTCCCCGAGTGATCATCGGAAAAGGCTAGAACGACGTGCGGGTCCGGTGGTGGATGGTCGGTCAACGAAGCGACTGCCAGACCGAGACGCGCCCACGGTCTGCCGTGCGATCGGTCACGATCCGAGCACGACCAGCCATGCCGCTCGACCCGCCGTATCATGAGTCGATGAGCAACCTGCCTCCTCCCCCGCCCCCGCCGCCCCCGGGCCGCGGCCGCGGTCAGCAGCAACGCCAGAAGGACTCCAACCCAGCGAAGTCGAACCACAACGCCGGGGGCGACCTCTCGCCCGACGGTTCGTCATCGAAGGGTCCCGGCAGTTGGCCCAAGTGGACCATCTGGGTCATCCTCGGCGTGCTCGCCGCGGCGATCCTGCTCCCGTCGCTGTGGCCGAGCGACAACGGCGAATCACTCGACTACACCGAGTTCCTCACCCAGGTCGAAGACGGCAAAATCGCCACCGCCGAAGTCAACCGCGGTACCGGCAAGGTGAGCGGCGAATTTACGAACGAAGACCCGTACAACACCACCGCAGGCGGCGAAGCCGGACTTTTCGAAGGCGACCTGAGCCTGCTGCGCGACAACGACGTCAAGGTGACCTTCGTGCAACCGAGCAGCAACTGGCTCCTCGGCCTGCTGTCGATCATGCTGCCGCTGGGTCTCATCGTCGGATTCTTCATCTGGATGCAACGCCGCGCGCAGGGCCAGATGGGCGGGGTCATGTCGATCGGCAAGAGCAAGGCCAAGGCCTACGACGCCAGCCGACCCTCGACCACCTTCGACGACATCGCTGGCTACGCCGGGGTCAAGCAGGAGATCACCGAAGTGGTCGACTTCTTGCGGATGCCCGAGCGGTTCCACGAAATCGGTGCCCGAGTACCCAAGGGCATCCTGCTCGTCGGCCCTCCCGGCACCGGCAAGACCTTGTTCGCCAGGGCCGTCGCCGGCGAGGCCGGAGTCGGCTTCCTCAGCGTCACCGGCTCCGACTTCATGGAGATGTTCGTCGGCGTCGGTGCGAGCCGCGTCCGCGACCTCTTCCAGCAGGCGCGCCGCATGGGCAAGGCAATCATCTTCATCGACGAGATCGACTCGATCGGGCGCAAGCGCGGCGCCGGTCTCGGTGGCGGGCACGACGAACGCGAACAGACGCTCAACCAGATGCTCGCCGAGATGGACGGTTTCGAGACCTCCGAAGGCATCGTCATCCTGGCCGCGACCAACCGCCCCGACATTCTCGACCCGGCCCTGCTGCGACCGGGCCGATTCGACCGTCAGATCGTCGTCCCGCTGCCCGAATTCACCGAGCGCAAGGCAATCCTCGAAGTCCACAGTCGTGACAAGCAGATGGGTCCCGACGTCGACATGGACACGATGGCCCAGGCCACGCCCGGCATGTCCGGCGCCGACCTCGCCAACCTCGTGAACGAAGCAGCCCTCGTTGCCGTTCGTCGCAACAGCAAGCAGATCGAACGCATCGACTTCGAGAATGCGCGTGACCGCGTGGTGCTCGGTGCCCGTCGCGAGTCGATGATCCTCAGCGTCGAGGAACGCAAGGCAACGGCATTCCACGAAGGCGGTCACGCCCTGCTCGCCACCGTTCTCCCCCACGGCGACCCGCTCCACAAGGTCACCATCTTGCCGCGCGGGATGGCGCTCGGCGTCACGTGGTCGCTCCCCCAGGAGCGTCATACGTACTCCAAGGAATACTTCGAGGACACGATCTGCAAGGCCATGGGCGGTCGGGTCGCCGAGATGATCATCTTCGGCCACATCAACTCGGGGGCCGCGAACGACCTCGAGCAGGCCACCGGCATCGCGCGACGCATGGTCCGCGAATGGGGCATGAGCGATCGCGTGGGTCCGCAGGCGTGGAGCAGCCAACAAGCGACCTTCCTCGGCGACGACCTCATGTCGTCAGGTCGCGAGTACTCCGACGACACCGCCAAGCTGCTCGACGAGGAAATCGCTCGGATCCTCACCGATCAGGAGCAACGCGCGACCGAGATCATCCGCAAGCACGCCAAGGGCCTCGAATTGATCGCCGAAGCACTCCTCGAACACGAAACCATCGACGGACCCGAAGTCGCCCGCTTGATCCAACAGGGTCTCCCGGACAACGCCGCCGTCCGCTGAGCCATCACCGGCCAGGCGCCGAGCTGTCAATGGCCAGGCGCCGAGCCGTCAATGGCCAGGCGCCGAGCTGTCAATGGCCAGGCGCCGAGCCGGGTTGGCGGGCCTCGGCGACAGCAGCCCACAGGTCGGTCGCGTTCACCGGGCCGAGGAAGTGCTTGCGGGTGACGCCCTGGGCGTCGCTCACCAGCAGCGTCGGAACCGCGTCGATCTTGTACTTCTCGTGCAGGGCCCGTGCGCTGCCGTACTCGACCACGACCACGGCGACCGACTCCGATTCGAGCACGGCGGCCCGTTCGGCGACGCCTGCACACACGTCACACGTCGCCGAACTGAAGACCGTGACCAGCCACGGCGCATCGGGCCGAGCAAAGTCGGCTCGATCGAGTTGCTGCGGGACGTTGAAGTCGCGCTGAGTCGGCGCATCGGCGGTCCGTCGTCGCCGACTCACCAGCGCGACCACCCCGACCACGACGATGATCACTCCGGCGATCACGAGACGTTCCATCGCCGCCGAGGTTAGGCCGTCAGCAGGCGTCTGCGACTCAGGCGTGTTCGTTGAATTCGATTGCGCTCAGCGGCCCGAAGCGGGCAGCGCCCAGGACCCGGACCGGCCGGCCAGATCACCGCCGCGGCCGAGCGAGCGCTCGACGAAGATCCGATTCGACGCGTTGACGATGAGTTCTTGACCCAACGCATCGGGCGCGGTCAGATCGATCGTGATCACCTCGCCGGGGCCGAGCGGAATGTCGGTCAGGCTCGGAATGGCCGACGGCCCCCCCGGACCGACTGCTTCGATCGTGATGGTCGCCTGCTCCTGATCGACGTTGTAGACGACGAGCGCGTCCTCGGTCGGCGCGGACGGCCCGATCCCGATGTGCCATCTCGTCGCCACGAATGCATCGGACCGATTCGGTGCTCCCTGAACCACCGACGTGGCGAGGGAATCGCCGGCCGGTCGAGTCAATACCCGCTCGATGACGACCGACGGATCGGCGAGCGTGCTGAAGACGACGGCATGGCGACCGTTGGGGATGCTCTCGGTGAAGAACTCGGGATCAGACGTCGCTTCATCGCTCGACCCGGCTGCCCCGACGAACGGCTCGAACACGACGACCTGTCGCGCCGGCACATCGACCGCGGCGAATCCTCCGCCGTCGAAGTCGAGCGGCAGGCCGAGGAAGAACGGCGTGACCGACACGTCGTTGTCGGTGGGGTTGTAGATCGAGAACGTCTCGGTGATGCCCTCACCACGTTCGCCGTCGGTGAACCACCACTGCTCGGCCAGTGCCGGTGCAGCCAGCGAGACGTCGTAGCCGAGCCGACCTGCACCCGTGAAGTGTTGGGCCCGCCCGACGACGAGACGCCCGCTGCGCGTCGTAATGCTCGCCGCGATGATCGGTTCGTCACGATTGCCGAGTTCAGCGATCGGAATGACCTTGACCGACCTGGGCGGAACCGAGAAGCCCTTGAACGCATTGGGCTCGCTGAAACCGGCCTCGGTCGAGAACGTCAGGTCGGTGAGCACCAGATCGTCATACGGGTTGGTGAGGATGAGCGACTCGACGCTTCCTCCGGCGGTGAAGCCGTCGGCGAGGTGCCATTCGCTCGAGGTCTCGTTGGCACACGCCGCAACCGAGTCGCCCGCCGGATGGGTGGCGATCTGTTCGACGAAGCCTTGACCTCCGTCGATCTCGACGACGACGCTGGCGAAGGCGGCGGTGACGAAGGCATCGACATCGATCGTGCTCTGCGACCATGCCTCGACGGTGAAGCTCTGCTCGGTGGCTTCGCTGTCGGGGCTGAGCACCGTGAACCGGCCTTCGAGGACGTCGCTCGCCCGGTTCGAGATGACCACCGAACCACCCACGCCAGGTTCACCGGTGGCCGGCACACCCGGACAGAACCAACTGCCCGTCAACGAACCGAGGTCACTGACCGACGGCATCCACGCGCCGGCCGGCGACGAAAAGACCGGGGCGGGACGGACTTCGGTGTTGCGACCGGCGATGGTGATGCCGATCAAGCCCGCCAGCACCACCACGAGCGCGGGAAATGCACGACGGTTCATCGATCATCACCTTCCTGCAACCCGTAGCCGTCCACGTCGAGTTCAGAGTCGCCGACCGAGTGGGGCTCGTCGCCCCCATCGTGATCGTCGACCGCATCACGATCGTCGGGTTCGTCGTGATCGTCGGGCTCATCGCGGGCTGCTAACCCCGCCGGGCGAGCCACGCTCTCGGTCAGGTCGAGCCCAGGGTCGACGATCGGCGACGCCGGACCACTGGTCAGGTCATCGAACGCGATCAGCGTCTCGCCGGTCGCGAGCGAGCCGCGTCGTCGCCCGAGCGGGATGCTGACGCGAGTCGCGGCGAAGAGGACGGCCAACCAGATGGCCACTTGGACGAGCACGAGCACCGAACGAGAGCCCGGACCCCGATACTCGAGCACGCCGCGCCCGGGCTGCTCGACGTCGAACGCGGTCGAAACACCGAACGCGCGACGCGGCTCGATGGACACCCCGTCGACCTCCAACGACCAGTGGTCATCGAACGGCACCGCGAGATGGATGACGCCGGGCACCACGTCATCGGTTGTCGGCGTCAGGTGGTCGGCTCCGAGGAATGCCGGCGCAACCGAACTCAGGTCGGCGCGCACCAGGGCACCGGCGCCGGCCGAGAGACTGGCGTCGGCGGTCGGCCCGGTCAACTGACTCACCGTCGGAATCCATGCGGAGTTCTCGAACACCTCGAGCGTCGGGAGCCCGGTGAGCGCGGCGAGATCGAGTTGGTCTTCGAGCGCCTCGATCAGGCCAGCAGGAAGTGGGAGCGGATCGGTCGTGGTCGACACCACATTGTCGAACTCGGGGACGACGATGAACCGAATTCCGAGCGGGGACAGCAGCCGACCCGCCCGCAGCGTCGACGAACGGGCGATTTCGTCGAGCGCCGCAGCAATGACGTCGTTGGCGCTCGTCGATCGTGCGGGCCAGCGGTCGGTGATGTCGAACGGGCCGTTGCCGACGACGGCGAACGACACACCATCGCGGTACTCGACAGCTGGAACGGGAAGCAAGCGCGCATCGCCCACGAAGAGCACGTTGTAGCCACCGACGCCCGGCTCGATGAGCGGACCGTTCTCGTTGCTCTCGTCGAGCACGCGATCGACTGCATCGTCGGGAAGCTGCGCCTCGATCAGCCGGGAGAGTGGAGTGTTCGGTGTCTTCCAGCCGCCATCGGCGAGCGCGACAACGCCGGGGAAGATCCCGACGACCACCGCCACGGTCGCCAACAGGCCGAGCGGTTGGCGCCACCCGAACGATCCTCCGCGAACGTCGAGGTCGAAGGCCGCCAGCGCCGCGGCCGCCGAGATCGCCAGGCCCACCGCAACCGGTGCGAGCAGGACGCCGGCCTCCGGACCGCGGAACGGCAACGCCCCCCGATCGGCGAAAACCGCCGCCGCGCCGAACACGACCACGAGCAGCCCGGATCGAATCGCCCAGGTCAAACGCCAGGCACGCGCGAGCGCCACCGCGGCAACGACCGGAAGGTAGAGCGCCGCAGCGAGGTAGGCGAAGTCGACGACGCCGATCTGGAACGAGGCCAGATCGGCCAACCCGATGCCTGGATCGCCGAGCGGCGGAGGACCGACGAGCTGATTCCACGACCACGTGGTGAACCACGGGAAGTTCAACAGCAGGCCTCCGGCGACCGAGGCGATACCGACGCCGAGGTACAACAGCGCGGTGCGCCACGGAGCGAGCGCCAGCAACGTCGCCACGGTCAGCACCACTGCGATCACGAACGCGACGACCACCATCACCGGCGCGAACGCCCCGGCGAGTCCCACCACGATCGCCGCGGCAGCAGTGCGCCTGAGCCGCTGAGGCCACGAGAGCATCACGACGCCGTCGGCGAGGTCGAGCACAGCGCTGCGCGGATCGGCCGTTTCGACCCCGACGGCGCGCCGGATCGTATGGACGATCCACGGCGACGAGGCATAGGCGACCAACACGGTCAGCCGGCCGGTCGACATGGCGCCCACCACGAGCGGGCTCGCGGCGTAGACGACCAGGGCAGCGATGCGCGCCCGCGTCGAAGGAAAGACGGTGGCGAGCTTCCATACGCCGACGAGCCCGACGACGACCAGCCCGACGATGAACCAGGTGTGCAAGGCGCCCATGCGGAACAGCGTGGCCACCGACAGGCCCGACAGCGTGGCCCAGCCGGTCGGGTTCGACGAGGTTGCGCCCAGGCCGTTCGCGTTCCACGCCGAGGTGTAGGACGACAGCAGATCGCGGGGGCTCTCGGGGAATCGGAGGAATTCACCGACCGCGGGCACACCGCCCGAGATGAACTCGCGGCTGCCCATGAGCAGGGCGGCCAGTACGGCCACCCAGGCCAACACCGGAGCCGTCGTGCTGTCCTTCCAGCGCCGCACATTCGCCTCGGCGCCGACGAAGGTCGACGTCTCGCGCGACCGCGCAAAGCCGCTCAGGCGGGCACTCCCGCGGATCTGCAGCCCGAGCACCTCACGCTCGGGGACACGCCGCAGCGGCTTGACCGCCCGCCGCCGCGCCAGAATCGACCATGACCGAGGGACCAGACCAACGAGCGCCCGAAGCGAAGCCCAGGCCTCGCCGAAGCGTCCGGTGAAGATACCGACGACCAACTCGACGAGCGTGAGCAACACCACCTCGACCGATCGACCCGGGAGGCGGGTCGGGCCGGTCAACGCCGCGACGGTGCGCATGCGGTGACGTGCGCGCAGCACATCGTGATGCAGGTCGGGCCGTCGTTCGGCCAGTGCCGCTCGATGACGGACACGCGCATTTGGCACCACCACCACGCGCGCCCCGTTCAGATGCAATCGCCAACACAACTCGAGGTCGTCACCGTGGAACGAGATCGCCGGATCGAACCCGTTGAGCTCCCGGAACAGGTCGGCGCGTACCAGGAGGAACGCCGACGACAGCGCGAACACATCGCGCACACCGTCATGCTGCTCTTGGTCGAGTTCGCCTGCGTCGATACCGAGGTCGACCTCGCCGAACCGGTCGACGGCGAGTCCCACGGATTGCAGCACGCCGGGCTCGGACCACTCGACGAGCTTCGGCCCGACCATGCCGGCGTTCGATCGGTAGATCTCTTCGACGAGCAGTCGAATCGCGTCGGGGTCGGGCGCCACATCGTCGTGACTGAACAAGAAGAAGCCCTTGTCGCCCTCGACGAGGCGCAGCACCTCGTTCGCAGTCGCGCCAAACCCTGCATTCGCACCGACGCTGCGGACGAACGCCTTGGGGAGGCGCATCTTGATGCGCGTCTGCAACTCGTCGTCGACCTCGGCCGCCAGGAAGAGAAACCGCAGGTTGGGATAGTCCTGATCGGCCAGCGCGTCGAGGGTCTGATCGAACCATTCGCCGGGTTCATGGACGACGACGACCGCGACGACCGGAGGTGCCTGTTGAGTTTCCGGTTCCACGATGGAGCGAGGCTAGCTGCGCGATCTCGTGTGCAGCGGTCATGCCCCGACGCACGCAGCCCGGCCGGGTAGCCTGCTCATATGACGTCTTGGCACTCGGTCGATCTGACTCACTTCGACCTCACGCCAGTCGCCCGGGCGGCGCGCAACACTTCTGAGGCCGCGGCCAGACGCGCCGCCGATCTCGCCAAAGAAGCGACCTACGTCAGCGTCGGGCTCGGGTTGCTCACCTTTCAGCGGGCGCAAGTGCGACGGCGCGAAATCGAACGAGCACTGCGGCGCTGACCTCGCCGACCGATGACCACTGACCGATGACCACCGCCGACGCCGCCGACGCGCCCAGAACCCCGCAACGAGACCGACTGCCCGTTCCGGAAGGAACGATTCCTGTCGGCATCGCGTTGCTCATCGCCGGCATCGCCACGTATGCCTTCTTCAAGATCGGCAACGAGGCCGTCGGTGGCGACGAGGCATTCGCGCCGATCACCGCGCTGTGGTTCGCAACCTTCGCCCTGGCCCCCGGGTTCTTCCTCCCACTCGAGCAAGAACTGGGCCGCGCGCTCGCCCACCGGCGCGCCATCGGCCAAGGCACCGGACCCGTCGTCAAGAAGGTGGTCCAGCTCGGCATCGGGCTCACCGTCGCAGTGGTGACAGTGATCGCGATCACCAGCCCGCTCATCGCGTCGCAACTCTTTGCGGGCAACTGGTCGATGGTCGCCGCACTTGCGTTGGCGTTCGCGGCGTACGGCCCAGCCCACCTGGCCCGCGGCGTGTGTTCGGGAAGCGGACGATTCCGGTCGTACGCGATCATCATGGGTTCCGACGGCGTGATCCGCATTCTGCTCTGCGTGGCACTGGCACTCGTCGGCGTCACCGCAGTCGGCGCCTACGCGCTCGCCGTCGCGGCCGCCCCGTTGTTCGCCGTGGTGTATGTCTATCGACGCGGCAACCTGGCCACCGACGACGGTCCACCGGCCAGCTGGGGCGAGGTCACACCGAACCTCGGTTGGCTGCTCCTCGGGTCAGTCTTCGCCGCGTCGCTGCTGAACGCCGGACCCATCGCGGTCGGACTCCTCGCCGCTGAAGATCAAGACACCGCCGTCACCCAATTCGGCCAGGGTGTCCTCTTGGCCCGAATTCCGTTGTTCCTGTTCCAGGCGGTCCAGGCTGCGCTGCTGCCCCGGCTCAGCCGACTTGCCGCACAGGGCGCCCTCGACGAATTCCGAGCCGGACTCAAGCGGCTGATGGCCGTCGTGTTCGTGGTCGGTGTCGTCGGCACCAGCGGCGCCTTCCTCCTCGGTCCGTGGGCACTCGAACTCGTCTTCGACGCCGACCTCACCGGCCGCACCCTGGCCCTGCTGGCGTTCTCGAGCGCGTGCTACATGGTGGCGTTGGCCACTGCCCAGGCAGTCATCGCCCTCAAGGGCCACGCCCTCGTGGCGCTCGGGTGGAGTCTCGGGGCCGCTGCATTCATCGTTGCGACCTTCCTCGGTGGCGACGAGGTCTTCCGGCGCGTCGAGATCGGGCTGCTCGCCTCGTCGATCACCGCCATGATCAGCTTCGCCGTCGCACTGCGCCACCAGCTGCGCGCCGGCGTCGTACCTGATCAGGACTCGCTGATGGACGCGATCACCGACATGCCGTTCGAGAGCTGAGCGCCCTCGCTCCGGGCGGTTCGGGCCCGCCTCAGCGCCCGGCTTTGGAGGCTTCGAAGGCGAGGTCGTGGTCGACCATCATCTTGACGAGTTCGTCGAATCCGACCTCGGGTTCCCAGCCGAGCACCCGCTTCGCCTTGGCCGAGTCACCGATCAGCAGGTCGACTTCGGCAGGACGGTAGAACTTCGGGTCTTGGCGCACGTATTGCTCCCAGTCGTCGAGACCGGCATGCGCGAAGGACTTCTCGACGAACTCCTGCACCGTGTGCGTTTCACCGGTCGAGATCACGAAATCGTCGGGCTCGTCCTGCTGGAGCATCATCCACATCGCCTTGACGTAATCGCCCGCGTACCCCCAATCACGCTTCGCATCGAGGGTGCCCATGACCAGCTCGTGCTGCAGGCCGAGTTTGATCCGTGCCGCGGTGTTGGTGATCTTGCGCGTGACGAACTCGATGCCGCGGCGGGGACCCTCGTGGTTGAACAAGATGCCCGACGAAGCGTGCAGGTCATACGACTCGCGGTAGTTGACGACGATGTCGTGGCCAAACACCTTCGCGCAACCGTAGGGGCTGCGGGGGTGGAACGGAGTCAGTTCGGTCTGCGGGGTCTCGCGGACCTTGCCGAACATCTCCGACGACGACGCCTGATAGAAGCGGATCGGATTGTTCTGTGCTCCGCCCACCATGCGGATCGCTTCGAGCATGCGCAACACACCGAGGCCGGTGGTGTTCGCCGTGAGTTCGGATTGGGTGAACGACAACGCCACGAAGCTGATGGCCCCCAGGTTGTACACCTCGTCGGGCTGAGCGATCTGCAGCGCCGCAACCAGCGATGGCAGGTCGGCCAGGTCGCCCGGGATCAACTCGACGAACGGCATCTCCTCTTGCAGTTTTGCCGCTCGCGGGTTGTTCTGACCCTTGATCATGCCGTAGACGTCATACCCCTTACCGTGCAGGAACTCGGCCAGATGATGACCGTCTTGACCTGTGATACCGGTGATGAAAGCGCGTGGCATAGTGGCCGCAACGCTATCGGGCAACCGTGACGGGCGGAGCGATCGCTACGATCGGCACCGATGGAGCCAGCGGCCTGGATGGCGACACGGATGGCGACACGGATGGCACGGACCGCACCGAGACAACGGGATGATCAGATGATCAGGGTCGCCTTCGACGTCGGTGCGCTGTACGGGCACCGCACGGGAATCGGCGCAGCCGTCCAGGGCACGTTCGACGCGCTGGGCGACGTCGACGCACTCGATCTCGTGCCCTATGTCCTCAGCCTGCGCTCGAGGCCAGCGGCAGGCGTGCGCAAGCTCCCGCTGCCCGCAGCAGTCGCCCATCGGTGGTGGCAATACGCGGCGCCGCCGGTCGATCGTCTGCTCGGCCGTCCCGATGTCGTCCACGGGACGAACTACGTGGTGCCGCCGGCGCGCTGTCCCCGGCTCGTCTCGGTCTATGACTGTTGGTTCCTCGACCATCCCGACGACGCGGTCAGCGACGTCCGCCGCGCCGCGGCGGTACTGCGCCGATCGGTTGACGACGGCGCACATGTCATCACCTGTTCCGATGCCACGACCGCTCGCGTCATCGCTCTCCTCGACACCGACCGGGTGACCACTGTGCTGCTCGGACCGCCCGCAGAGCCGTCGAGCGACTCCTCCTGGCCCGGCGTCTTGCACGCGCACGATGGCCACCCGTTCGTGCTGTCGCTCGGCACCGTCGAACGACGCAAGAACGTCCCCACGCTCGTGACGGCCTTCGGCCGTCTCGCCGCCGAACACTCCTCGGTTCGCCTGGTCATCGCTGGTGCGCCCGGGAACGACCAGACGAACGTCGTTGCCGCGATTGCCCGACTCCCCGCCCACGCCGCGGCACGGGTGGTCGTGCTCGGTGCCGTGGACGACCGCGTGAAAGGTCAGCTCCTTCGGTCTGCCGCGACGCTGGCCTACGTGTCGCTCGACGAGGGATTCGGCTTTCCGCTGCTCGAAGCGCAGCAGGTCGGCCTGCCCGTCGTTGCCAGTACTGCTGGGTCGATTCCCGAGATTGGCGGCGCGGCGGCGCTCTATTCGGCACCTGACGATGTGCACGCCATTGCTGCCAACCTGCATCTCGCCATCACGAGCGACGTCGTGCGTTCCAGGTTGGCCGCTCAGGCACGGCGCAATCTCGATCGATTCTCCTGGTCGGCAACCGCCCGACGGCTGAACGATCTGTATCAACGCCATGCGAACGGAGCACCATGACCACGCCAATCCCCGTCACCCGCACTCCTCCCCACGAGTCGCCGACCGTCACCGTGGTGTCGGGTGGAGTGGGTGCGGCACGATTCCTCCGCGGTCTACTGGCGGTGCTCGACGCCAGCCAGGTGACGGCGGTCGTGAACACCGGCGACGACACCGTGCTCCACGGATTATCGATCTCACCCGACCTCGACACGATCACCTACACCCTCGCCGATGCCACCGACCCGGAGCGTGGCTGGGGTCTCCGCGACGAGACGTGGACAGCCATGGGCGCGCTCGACCGATACGCCGCGGTCCGCCCGATCGGATCCGGCGCGGCGGCCCAATGGTTCAACCTCGGCGACCAAGACCTCGCAACCCACTTCTACCGGACAGCCCGACTCGACGAGGGGGCAACACTGACCCAGGTCACCGCCGAGATCGCCGCGGCGTGGCATCTCGGCCTGCGTCTGATCCCGATGAGCGACGAGGCCCACGCCACCGTCGTCACCACCGCAACCGAAGGCGACGTGTCGTTCCAGGACTACTTCGTGCGCCTGCGGCACAGCGTGCCGGTCACCGCGGTTCGGTTCGTCGGTAACGGCGCGCTCAGTGACGCGGCACGCAGTGCGCTGACCGACGCCGACATCGTCGTGATTGCCCCGTCGAATCCGCTCGTGTCGATCGGTCCGATCCGTTCGCTCGCCGACACCGACGATCTGTTGGCGAGTCGGCGCTCCTCAGTGGTCGCCGTCTCCCCCATCGTCGGAGGCGCAGCCCTGAAGGGCCCGGCCGATCGGATGCTGACCGAACTCGGACATGAGGCATCAGTCGTGGGTGTGGCACGCCTGTACGCGCCGATTGCGTCAACGCTCGTGATCGACCCGATCGACGCCGCCCTCGCCGACGAGGTCGAGGCCGAAGGCATGACGTGCGTGGTCACCCCCTCGGTGATGTCGACGCCGGACATTGCGCGCACACTTGCCGAGGTGACTCTCGCCGCCGCTTCAGTCGGGTGAACGCAGCCGGGCAACGCCCTCGGCCACATCGGTCCACGGGGACCAGCCGAGGTGAATGCGCGCCCGCACCGACGACACGGAGAAGCGGAGCAGTTCGTCGCGGCGCGCGGGCAGAACGACCGGCTCCCCCAGGGCCCCACCACTCATCAGCTTCCACAGTTCCCGAATCGAGGTCTGCTGGCCGGTTCCGACGTTGATCAGCAAGCCGCTACTGCGGTCAGCGGCCCGCACGAGGGCATCGACAACGTCGTCGATGAACACGAAGTCGCGGGTTTGACGACCGTCTCCATGACACTCTCCGGGATGACCCGCTTCGATCGCTGCGCGGAATGCCGCCACGACGCCACCGCTCGCTGCTTGGCGCGGGCCGTAGACCGACGCGAGCGACAAGGCGGCGAACTCGAGCATCTCGTGTTCGCGGTAGACGCTGAGTAGGTCGAGCACGCTGCGCGCCACCACGCCGCGGACCCCCCGGGGAACGGGCTCGGCCTCCTTCACCGGCAACGAGTTCGCGGCCGGGTGACCGTTCAATGCGGTGGCCGGCATCGCCACCACGATCTTGCCGACGCCGTGTTGCCGAGCAGCGTCGATGACGGCGAGCGCGCGCACGAAGCCCTCACCGAGTTGGGTGTTGCCGACAGCGCCCCGCGGGAAGAGGGCGAGGTGGTACACCACATCGGGGCGACGCATCCCCACGAGCGACGCAGCTTCGGATGACGCAGCGTCGAGATGATGGATCTTCAGCGCTCCGCCGACGCTCCGTGCGTTGGCGAGATTGCCGAGCGTCCCCGTCGACAGGTCGTCGATGACGTCGACCTGGTGATCTTCGGCGAGGAGCCGATCGACCAGATGCGAGCCGATGAAACCGGCTCCTCCGACCACCACGACGTTCATGACGCGACGCTAGCGATCGCGGTCCGAGACATCAGGATGGGATCGACCACGACCACGACCACGACAGCGGCATCGCGGCGCGGTCAGGTCCGGTCTGTCGGCGGAATGGCACCGGACGAGAGCAGCGCACCGTCGAGGACATCACCATCGGCGCCGACCATCGACGAAGCGACGCGGGCGCCTACACCGACCACGCCCATGACGAGCGATGCCTCGATCGTTGCCTCGGCGCCGACGCGCGCACCGGGAAGCAGCACGCTGTCGACGATCGCGCGCACCGGCGCCCACAGTGACACGCTCTCCGACGATGCTGTTGATCACGGTCGCGGTCGCATCGACATCAGCGGTCGACGACACGGCGTCGCAGCGATCGTGGACGCGGGCGTCGCCGAGCAGGTCGAGATTGGCCGCTCGATACAACTCGGGTCGGCCGGCGTCGATCCAGTAGTCATCGGTGGCGAAGCCGTACAGACCGCCGGCAGCGGTGATGAGCGGGAACGTCGCACGTTCGATCGACACTCGTTCACCCGCGGGAATCCGGGCCAGTACCGACGGCTCGAAGACATAGGTGCCCGCATTGACCAGGTTACTCGGCTCGGTTCCGGGTTCGGGCTTCTCGACGAAGTCGGTGATCCGCTGATCGTCCCCGAGTGCGACGACCCCGAATGCGGACGGATCATCGACACCGATCAAGTGCAGCGTGGCCTCGGCCCGGTGGCGACGATGGGCAGCCACGAGGGCGCCGACGTCGAGGTCGGTGAGCACGTCGCCGTTCGCGACGATGAACGTGTCGTCGATCCCGACCGCATCGGCGGCGAACCGGATGGCTCCGCCGGTGTCGAGCGGCTCGGGTTCGACGGCGTACGAAACCGACACGTCGCCGCATCTGCCGTCGGGGAAGGCCGCGAAGAACGGCTCGGGCTTGAAGCCGAGGGCGAGCACGACGTCGGTGACGCCGCCCCGAGCCAGCCGATCGATCAGGCGGACGATCATCGGCCGATGCCCGATGGGGAGCATCGGCTTGGGAGTGTGATCGGTCAGCGGTCGGAGCCGCGTGCCGAATCCGCCGACGAGAACGACGGCCCGCATCAACCGGTGGTCACCGCCGGCGTCGTCTCCGGCGCCGTCTCGGGTGTCGTTTCAGGAGCAGTGTCGGGAGACGTGTCGGGCGTGACCGCAGTCGTCTCGCCGGTCACGTCGCCGCCGTCGGTCTGGTTGTCACCAGCGGTGATCGTCGGCACCTCCTCGCCGGGGATGGTCGTCCCGCCGAAGAGTTGGCCGTCGGGAAGTTGCTGACCGCTGTCGATCGCTCCGAGGGTGGGCAGATCGTTGGCCCAGGGCGGCATCTCGACATCGGTGCCGTCGGGCACGAACGCCACGGTGAACACCATGGCGTCTTGATCGACGCGGATGTTGTCGAACGCGGCGATGAAGGTGGTGCCATCGTCGGTGTCGGTGAAGTTGTCCCAGACCACGACCTGGATGGCGCCCGGCACTTCTTCGCCATCGACCGTGCAGGTGGTTTCGCCGCTCTCGAACACGCCGTCTTCGTACTTGTCGCCGAACACCGCGTTCAGTTGCGCCTGCTGGTCGTCGGGGAACGTCAGACCGTCGGCATCGAGTTCGATGTCGTAGACGTCGAGGAAAACGTCGAAGGTTGCTCGGCGACCCACCGCGGCACGCGAGTTCGGATGCCAGTGGACGACACCATCGTCGTGGCTGTGGATGCCGGTGCGGGCAAAGTCGGTGTTGAGGAACCCGCCGCCGGCGTCTTGCTCTTCGGCGTCGCCTGCGACCTGAATCCATTCGCCGCAGATGTTGAAACCGTACGCCAGGTGCCAATGGTCGCCGACCTGCGGATCGGAGGCATCGGCGGCTGGACGACTTTGACGCGCGTAGACGACGAGCGCAAGACCGAGGACGAGCACGAGCGCGACGACCATCGGGAAGAGCGTGCCGCCTTGGAAGCGAATCTTCTGGCCCTTGCCCTTCTCCGCGAGCCGGGCGGCTTTTTTGGTGGATGACGAGGAGGGTGCCACGAGGATCGGAGGTTAGCGGTACGGACCGCCGATGCGGGTTCAGGCGATCCGAGTAGGGCACACGTGAGGCCTGGAGCGACCTCCGAGTCAGGCCAAAGTCGGGCCAGAGTCAGATCAGAGTGCAGTCAGCAATTGGTCGTAGGCGACGCCCACGGCCGCGGGCGATGCGTTCGCCTCGACCCACCTACGTCCGGCTCGACCCATCTCGAGGCACCGTTGCGGATCATTCAGCAGGGTCCGCAGCGCTGCGATGAACGCCTGCGGGTCATCGGGAGGAACCGCGAGCCCGGCTCCCGCCGACGCGAGGATCTGGGGCACGGCGGTGCCCGGATCGATCGCGGCGACGACCGGGCGAGCGGCGGCCAGCACCGAGTACGTCTTCGACGGCACCGACACCCGGCCGAGGCCGGCCCGCAGCGGCACGACGTGGATGTCGCCGGTCGCCAGCAGTTCGGCGAGCCGATCCGCTTCGATGAATCCGGCGAAGCGGACGTTGGGCAGACCTGCCGCCCGGCGTTCGAGATCACCGCGAGCTGCACCGTCACCGTTGATCAGGAACGTGACCTCGGGCAACTCGCGGGCCGCGGCGAGGACCAGGTCGAGCGATTGGGAGAACCCGACGTTGCCGGCGTACAGGACCACAGGACCATCGCCGAGACCCAGCTCGGATCGGTAGCGGGTCAGCCGATCACCGGGGCGGATTGCAGCGGTGTCGACGAAGTTCGGAATCACGTGCACCCGGTTGCGACGCGCCGGCGACATCTTCGCCGCGACATTGTCCCGGAGGTCGTCGGACAGCACGGTCACGGCATCGGCCACCCGATAGCTGAGTCGTTCCAGCCCGCGGGCGAGTCCGATGACCCCGCGGTTGGTGATCGCACCGGTGTCGACCGCGGCATCGGGAAACACGTCTTGGATGTTGAACACGAGCGCAGATCGGCGCAGTTTCGCCACGACCCAGCCGGTGAGCCCGAGCGTGAGGGGTGGAGACATCGCGATGACGGCATCGGCGCGCTGGAGCCACCCGCCGGCTCGCAATCCCTGCACCCCGGCAAGGACGGAGTAGCCAACGAACCCTGCCGCTCGCCGAGGAAGGTTCGACTTGTCGTCACCCGGAAACGGATGGACACGCGTGACCGACCCCCAGGTGGTGCGCTCGGTTCGAACCCACCGTCCCGTCCAACCCGGCTCGATGGCGTGGTGTCGATACCACGGCAACGACGTGACCACGTGCACGGTGTGTCCGCGTGCGACCAGTTCCTCGACGATGCGAGTCATCACCGTGCCGGTCGGCGCGGTGTCGGGCGCGAAGTGCGGACACAGGACCACGATCGACCGCACCTGCGCTGCTTGCTCGCCTGCCTGCTCGCCTGCTTGGCCGCCGGTCCCGTCACGGCGTACCCGTCATGTCAGCGCGCGGCGATACGCGGCCGCCAGCGCGGCGCCGGAACGCACCGCAGTGAAGTCGGCACTACGCCGCCGGCCCGCAGCAACCAGCTCTTTGCGCCGGTCGGCCACGGTGTCGAGGGCATCGGCCCAGGCATCGATCTGACGCGGCAGCACGATGCCGGCGTCGCCGATCACCTCGGCCACAGCCGGCTGGTCGGCGGCGATGACCGGCGTGCCCAGCGCCATTGCCTCGACCACTGGCGCACCGAACCCTTCGTACTCGCTCGGGAAGACCAGTGCCTCGGCGAGCGCGAGGAACCCATCGCGATGAGCCGCCGGAACACGGCCGGTGCGGATGACGCGGCGATCGAGTCGGAGTGCTGCGATCTTGGCTTCGACCTGGCGATCGGCGCTGCCGGCCCCGCCCAACAGAACCAACCGCAGTTCCGGGTCATCCCAATGGCGCGCCATCACGTCGAGCAGGAACTCGTGTCCCTTGTGCGGATGGGTGATCGCCGGGAACACGAGGACCCGACCCCCACCCAGGCCATAGTCCCGCCGGAGTTCGAACTCGGTCGGTGCTCCGTCGCCGAGCCCGGCTTCGATGCCGTGGGGCACCACCATCACCCGATCGGGGTCGACACCGAATTCGTCGATCACCGTCGAACGCACCCACTCGGTCGGTGTCGCGACGACCGATGCCCGGGCGACCGAACGCGGGATGACCCGACGGAGGTACGCGAGCTTGCGACGAGAGAGATACCCGGGGTGGGTGAGATGTTGCAGATCGTGAATCGTCAGGACGATCGGCTCGGCTCCCACCGCCGGTGTCGTTCCCCCACCGTGGTGCACGATCTCGGCGCGACGCGTTCGCCGCCGGAGCCACAGGTGTTCGGCCAGGACTCGCCGCGGCCGCTCGTGGCCGCTGATGCCGGCGACGACCATCGGGTACAGATCGGCGAGGTCAGGATCGAGCGCGAACGAAGGACGGCACGACGTACAGGGTCGGCAAGAACTCCGATTGCTGTGCGGCCAAGCCGAGCAGCTGACGGACCAGATACTCCTCCGAGCCACCGACGTCGCCCGGCACGCACCACAGCAGGTTGACGGCGACGTCGATTGCGGCCAGCCGTCCGTGCGCCGTCGGTGGTTCGGATCGCAGCAGGGGCGCCGCGAGTCCGCCCCGGTCCCGGCCCACCCGGCCGCCAGATTGTTCGAGTTGATCCGTCATGGTTCCGCCGCTCCGCCGCCAGCGCGGGCGAGCTCACGATAGACGTCGCGAGTCAGCTCGGCGGAAACCTTCCAGGTGAGCTCCCCCGCTCGCTGCATGCCGCGTTCAGCTAACTCCGGAGCGCAGTCGAACGCCTCGTCAAGACCGGCCGCGATCGATTCGACGTCCAGCGGATCGACCAGCACCGCTGCTCCCCCGGCGACCTCCTCGGTCGCCGTACCCCGGCTGGTGACCACTGCGGTGCCTTGCACCATGGCCTCGGCGACAGGCAGACCAAAGCCCTCGCGTTCACTCGGATACGCAAACACTCGCGCGGCGGCGTACAGCGCACCGAGGTCATCGTCGGGAACGTGACCCAAGAATCGAACGTGCTCGGCACCCGCCGTGACCGGTTGATCGCCCCAACCCCGCGCGCCGGCGACGACGAGCAGTTCGTTGCTCGTCCGCCGTTCCATCGCCGCCGCGAGTCGCGCCAGGTTCTTGCGCGGTTCGATCGTCCCGACGAACAACACGAAGGCATCGGGCAGCTGGTACGTCCGGCGGATTCTCTCGATCGCCGCCGGCGTCGCCTGCACACCGTCGGCGCCGAGCGGCACCAGCCGGAGCTTGGCCGGGTCGAGCCCTGCGTCGACGCAGTCGTCGATGGTCGCCTGGCTCGGACAGACGACTCGATCGGCCCGCCGGGCAATCACGTCCAGGCTGCGCAGCATCACCTTGACGCCGTGCGCCGAGAACTTGGCGGGATCGTGGACGAAGGCCAGATCGTGGAGCGTGACCACGAGCGGCGCATCCGTGGCGCACGGAACCAGACCGGTGGCGTGCGCCACGTCGATCGGACCGATCACCGATTCGACCTTGGGCCAATTCCAACGCGTCCACGTTTCATACAGCCACGGACGAGCGAGCGGGAGCATCGCCACCTTGCCGGCCGGAGTGAAGCCAGCAGGAGGCGTCCGGGCATGCCGTCCGGCAACCTGATGGATCTCGATGTCGTCGAACGCGACGAGCGCGGCGGCGATCTTGAGTGCCGCCCGGGCAGTACCGCCGGGCGAGGGGTGCCAACACTGCTCGAGGGTGTAGGCGACACGCAGTGCCGGGTCGCGTGCTGCGCTGCTGGCTCCCACCGTTGCATCATCGCATGACAAGCAGGCACGGGCTACTCACCGGCGACGGTGCTCCTGGGGCCAGTAGCATCGGGTCGATGTCTCGTCATGACCGATCGTCTCACGTCCGGACGCAGAGTTGACGGCGTCGTACTGGACGAATCGGCGCGTCGTGGTCACCGGTGGAGCCGGCTTCCTCGGGCGTCGCGTGGTCGCTCTCCTCGCCGCCGGGGGTGCCGTGGTCGTTGCTCCGCGGAGTTCCGAGTTCGATCTGACCGAGCCCGGCGAAGCCGCCCGGCTGATCAGCGAGCACCGCCCGTCCGATGTCTTTCACCTGGCCGCGCAGGTCGGTGGCATCGGCTACAACCTCGCTCAGCCGGCACCGCTGTATCTCGCCAACCTCTTGATGGGCACCCACGTCATCGAAGCCGCCCGACATGGAGGCGTCGAACGGACGGTGTTGGTCGGCACCGTGTGTTCGTACCCGAAGTTCACCCCGGTGCCCTTTGCCGAATCGGAGCTGTGGAACGGCTACCCCGAAGAGAGCAACGCCCCGTACGGCATCGCCAAGAAGGCGCACCTCATTCATGCTCAGGTCAACGCGTTGCAGTACGGCCAGCGGTTTGCCTATCTGATTCCGACGAACCTGTACGGGCCGGGCGACAAGTTCCACCCATCGGTGTCGCACGTGATTCCGGCCCTGATCAAGAAGTGCGTCGAGGCAGCCGACACGGGTGCGAGTCATGTCGATGTGTGGGGTACCGGGTCGGCATCGCGCGAGTACCTGTACGTCGACGACGCAGCCCGGGCAATCGTGCGCGCCGGCGAAGTCGACTTCGGCGATGGCCCACTCGAGCCGATCAACCTCGGCGCCGACCGCGAGGTCACGATCAAAGAGACGGTCGAGACCATTGCCGAACTCGTCGGGTTTTCCGGCGAATTGCGATGGGATCCGTCACAGCCCGACGGGCAACCTCGGCGTGGCGTCGACGGGTCACGCGCCAACGCAGTCTTGGGCTGGAAACCTGCGATGGCGTTCGACGAGGGGCTGCGGGCGACGATCGACTGGTATCTCGCCAACCGGGCCGACGCCGAGCGCGATCCGCACGCCTGAGTCGACGCTCACACGGTCATTCAGCCGGTCATTCAGCCGGTCATTCAGCCGATCGTCATTCGAGTACGCCAGCTGCCAGCGCAGGCGCCCGGTACGCCGCAGCCAGACTCTCGATGGTTTCGTGCGCATTGAGCCCACTCGGGTTCGGCACCACCCACAACCGCGCTCCTTCGAAGCCCTCGGGCTGCTCGCCCATTGCGGCGTGTGCTGCGTGAAACGCGGATCGATAGGCGGTGATTCCGGCAATGGCGACCACGCGTGGACGGCGTGATCGCACGAGCGCTCGGAGCTGTTCACCGCCGCGGCGCAGCTCGTCAGCCGTGAGCGATGACGCTTTCGCCGTGGCGCGGTGGGCCAAGTTCGAGATGCCCAGCCCCCGACCGAGGAAGTACGTCCGGTCGTCGGCGGACATCCCGACGCCACGATCGATCGTGCGCTCGATGATACCGGCGGCCAAGAGGGCGGGATAGAAGCGGTTGCCCGGGTGCGCGAAGTGCGTCTGGGTCGCGGCGGTCCAGAGGCCCGGGTTGATCCCGACGAAGAGCAGGCGCAGGTCGTCGCCGAGCAGGTCGGGCACGGTGGCGTCGACGAACGACGCGAGTTGGTCTCGGGTCAGGCCCATCAAGTGTCAGCCGGCAGCGCGAGGATGCGGACCGTGCCGGCACCCCCATCGACCTCGATGAGTGTTCCGTCGGGAATCCGGCGCGTGGCATCGGTGACCGACACGGCACACGGGATGCCCAGCTCGCGACTGACGATGATCGCATGGCTCATCACGGCGCCGACATCGACCACGACGGCTTCAGCGGGAACGAACAGCGGGGTCCAGCTCGGATCGGTCAACGGAGCGATCAACACGTCACCGGGCTCGAGCCCGCGCGGGTCGGTCGGATCGAGCACGACGCGCGCTCGACCAACGGCGACTCCGGCGCATCCGGCGAGACCCGACAGGACCTCGCCCACCGTCACCTGGGGCAGAGTGTTGGTGCGCAACTCCCATTCGTCGAGGGGCGGCTGGGTCGCCTCGAAATAGAACGGCGGGATCCGCTCGGCCAAGGCCGCGTGGAGCGATCGCCGCTCGGCGATCGTCGCCGCGAACGACCTCGGATCGGCCACGTAGGCATCGAGTTCGTCCTCCACGAGAAACCAGAGATCGCCGCGTTCTCCCCCCGACCGGGCCACGAGCCGTCGATCGAGTTCTTGGGCCTGGAGACGTGCGCCATGGATGGCCCGGACCACCGTGGTCTTGGTGCGCTCACGGCTCTGCATGTGCAGCCGCGTCGACCGCACCAGCCGAAGAAACAAGCGGCGCAACGGTCGCTTCAGCCGCCGGAGCGCATCGGCTTCGAGCACCTTCCGTTCGTCCGCCAATCGACCTTGCTGAGCAGTCGGG
Source organism: Ilumatobacteraceae bacterium (assembly GCA_963820085.1). Classification (GTDB taxonomy): domain Bacteria; phylum Actinomycetota; class Acidimicrobiia; order Acidimicrobiales; family Ilumatobacteraceae; genus Ilumatobacter_A. The sequence continues at coordinate 1,475,165 of CAWFYU010000006.1, forward strand.
GCGTGGGACGCATCGGTCAGCCGCATCCGGTCGACGAAGGTGAGCGCCATCGCGGGGTCCGTTTCCCAGGTGTCGAACGCCGTGTCCCATTCGTTCGGCCCGCGGGATCCGAAGTCGGCGAGGAACGTCTGGAAGTCCGCGACGAAGTCGGCTGCGCCATCGTCGGCAAGCAGGCGTTCCCACAGGCCCGGCACTCCGGCGTCGAAAATGGCGGTGAGCTCGGGAGATGCAGCAACCATGCGTCCGAGACTCCACAACGCAACCGACGGCGCGGCGGAATCGACGTCGCCGAGCCCCGAAACCAGGCGCACGGCCAGCTCGGCGTCGTCGAACTGCTTTTCACAGAACTGGATGAGCGCCGCCATGAGGGCGCCCGCGCCGAATGACACCGTCAGGTGGGTCTCGAACATCGGCATGAACAACTCGGTGATGTCGGTCGTGGAGCCCCGCAGTTCGAGGTCACCAGCCGTCGCCGGGTCGGGAAGTCGGGCGAGGAACTCGTCGACCTTGCGCTGATCGACGGCGAGCTGCGCCAGCTCGGTGACGCCCGACAGTTTCCATATGTATCGCAACCCGGCCAGCGAGGCCCGACGATTCTTCTCGAACGGTGTCGGCACGTGTGGGGGCGGATCGCCGGCGCCGAGAAACGAGTTGTCCGCGTCGCTCCACGAACCCCCGGGGACCCTGGCCGCCGCCAACCTTTGGATACTCAGGTTGAGGTAGGCGTATCCCCCGAACACGCCGCTGCCGACCGCGGTCGTCAAGGGCAATCCATCGAGTTCCTCCGGTCGGATCAGTCCGCTGGCGAGCATTGCATTGCGCATCGCCCGCTCCCCGCCCTGCTGCGCGATCGAGAAGCTCAGTGGTCGATAGACCTCGGGGTACACCTCACCGGCATTGCCCCGCGTGTAAATCGGGAACTGCTCGCTCGCATCGGTCCCGACCCATTTGCCCGACCCCACCACATGCCACTGCCCCATCGGAGCGACGCTACTCATCACCTCTGGTGTCTGACACCAGCGGTGATGGCCGGGAGCGTCCGATTGGTCAGCGCAAACGAGCGACGAGTTCGGCCAATGGGTAGCGAAAGTGCCGCAGAGGTTCGTGACCGGACGCTCGCCAGGCAAGGTTGTCGAGCACGCTGTTGGCCGGGCGCGGCGCCGGACGAGGCGGGTCGAGATCGGCAGTCGAGATCGCCGACACCAGCGATCGATCGTGACCGGCTGCTTCGACGATGTCGCCGACGAACTCGAACCACGTCACCGGTCCGGCGTTGGTGAGATGGAAGATCCCCGGACGGCGTTCGAGGGCGAGCGTGCGCAATGCCGGGGCCAGGTCGGCGGCGAAGGTCGGGCAGCCGCGCTGATCGTCGACGAATGACAGCGGAGCACCACCGGCGACCAATCGCAGAACGAGCTTGACCATGTTGTTGCCGTACTCACCGCACACCCACGAGGTACGCACGATCGTCGCGTCGAGCCCGGCGGCAACCTCGCCGGCCAACTTTGTCTGGCCGTACACCGACTGCGGATTCGTCGAGTCGGATTCGACGTACGCCCTGTTGCTGGTTCCGTCGAAGACGTAGTCGGTACTGACCTGAACGAGGTGCGCTCCGGCGGAGGCACACGCCTCGCGGAGGGTGCCGACGGCGACGCCGTTGATCTTGCTCGCCATTTCGACGTTGGTTTCGCACGCGTCGACGGCGGTGTAGGCAGCGGCATTGATGACCGCATCGGGACGCGTGTCGTGGAGCAGCGCCGCCACGGCAGCCCCGTCGGTGATGTCGAGCATGCTCCGGTCGGCGGGGACGACCTCGTCGCCCAGTCGGGTACACATGGTGACGAGTTCGACCCCGAGTTGGCCGCCGGCCCCGGTGATCAGAATCTTCACGGCGTCAACCGGGGACCGTGGCAACCGGCAGCGGACCGACGCCGCGGAAGTAGTCGAGGACCGGTTGCGATGAGTCGTTCAGGCGCAGAATCGACTTGCCGTTGAAGTCCTCGCCGCGCACGTCGAGCTGGAAGGTGACCAGCCCGGTCGAAAAGGCCTTGCGGAGCGTTCCGGCCGCCGCGATCGGGTCGAGCCCGGCATCGATGCGGACCGAACTGCTCACGGCATCGATCAGCTGGGACGCGAGGAACGGGTCGGATTGCAGTTTGCTCAACGTGGCGTTCACGATCGTCGAGATAAACGCCTGTTGGCGCGTAATGCGACCGAGATCGGCAGTTGGATCCTTGCGCCAATCGCCGTCGCGGAACTCTTCGTAGTTGCGGCTGCGCGCGTAGGCGAGGGCCTGCACGCCATCGAGCAGGTTGCAACCAGGCTCCTGAGCAAGCCCCGAGTTGGTGTCGCGGGTGACGAATTCGAAGCAGATCGTCGTCCCACCCACGGCATCGACCAGTGACTTGAACCCGAAGAAGTCGATGTCGACGACATGGTTGATCGGGATGCCCAACTCCTGGGTGATCGTGGCGGCCAGCACGTCGGCACCCTCGTTGTAGGCCGAGTTGATGCGATCTTGGTTGCCCGAACCAGCGATGGTCACGAGCAGGTCGCGAGGGATGCTCATCAATGCCGCGCCATTGCCGTCTTCTTCTTGCCGGAGGATCATGATGGTGTCGCTCCGACGACCCTGCACGGCACCGGTGTCGCCGATGCCACCGAAATCCGGAGCATTCGGATCGGAACCCTCGCGCGAGTCGGAACCGATGAGGAGGTAGTTCACGGCGGGACCGTCGACGGCGACCAAGATCTCGTCGAGGCCCTCGATGCGTTGCACGTTCGCCGTCCGGTCGTTGGCGGCCCGAATCACCCCGGCGGCACCGACCACGGCGGTGACGATGGCGAACAGCACCGCCAGAGGGGCAGAACTCCGACGCCTCGATCGCTTCGGGGCGTCGATGTAGTGACCGCCGCCTGGGTGCTGTTGCATCGCCCGAACGCTAACCCGACCTGCGGGCACCGGCGCGGCACCCCCATCAACTGCACGCGCAGTTGATGTCGATTCGACGAACGAGTTCAGTGACCGCTGCCGGGGCGGACGTGCACGACATCGCCGACATCGAACGTGCGCGACCTCCCCCGATCCGGTTGCACCACGAGTCGTCCGTCGGCGTCGAGATCGACCGCCGTTCCTTCGAACACGTCGTCGCTCGGAAGTTGGACCCGGACGAGTTGGCCGAGCGTGAGGAGCCCGGCACGGTACTCGGCCGCGAACTCGTGCCGGCCGAGCGGGAGTCGATCGAACGCCGCCAGGATGCTGTCGAGCAGTTCGGCCGGCGAGCAGCTCACCAGTTCGCTGACGCATGCGCCGGTCGGTGGCGACCACGCCACGTTGACGCCGAATCCGACCACGACGCCCGGCGCAGTCGTCGAGCGTTGCGCCAGCACCCCGGCCAGTTTGCGTCCGTCCAACAGCACGTCGTTGGGCCACTTCAGACCCAATCGCGGTACGTCCGAGCCGTGCCGTGCCGTGTCGAGCCCTGGTCGAGCGGATCCGACCATCGCCGTGATTCCCGACACGATTGCCACCCCGATCCGCTGTACGGCCTCGCCCGCCCGATCACCGACTCGGGCGAGATGGACCGAGGCCAACAGGTTGGTCCCAGGCGGCGCGTCCCAACGGCGATCGAGGCGGCCCCGGCCGGCCGTCTGGTGGTCGGTGCGCAGAACCGTGCGATCGGTGACGTCGCCTCGTTCGGCGGCCAGCAGGAGGTCAGCGTTGGTACTCCCCGTTTCAGGGACCTCGAGACGGGTCCACTCGGCGTCGACCCAAATGCTCTGCTCAGCCGTCACGCCGCCTACATTGGCATCCGTGCTGAAGAAGATCCTGATTGCCAACCGCGGCGAGATCGCCGTCCGGGTCATCCGGGCCGCAAAAGAGATGGGCATCGCCACCGTTGCGGTGTACTCCGAGCTCGATCGTGATTCGTTGCACGTCCGCCTCGCCGACGAGGCCTATGCGCTCGGCGGGCAGACCGCGGCCGAGAGCTACATCAACACCGCCGCCATGCTCGACGCGATCCGAAAGAGCGGCGCCGATGCCGTTCATCCTGGCTATGGGTTCTTCAGCGAGAACGCCGACTTCGCCCGGGCGATCGCCGAGATGGGGGTCGAGTTCATCGGGCCACCAGCGACGGCAATGGACGAGATGAGCGACAAGGTGTCGAGCCGCCAAGCAGCGATCCGCGGCGGCGCACCGATCGTGCCGGGGACCACCGAGTTCGCCCAGGGTCCCGATGAGATCCGCGACTTCGGCAACACCCATGGTTGGCCGGCCGTGATCAAAGCCGCCTTCGGCGGTGGCGGGCGCGGGATGAAGGTCGTCAACAACGCCGACGAGGTCGACGACGCCTTCGCCAGTGCCCAGCGGGAAGCCCTGGCGTTCTTCGGCCGCGACGAGGTCTACGTCGAGCGCTATCTCACCTGGCCCCGCCACGTCGAGATCCAACTCGTCGGCGACAAGCAGGGCAATTGTGTTTGGATCTCGAGCCGCGACTGTTCCGCCCAGCGCCGCCACCAGAAGCTGATCGAGGAGGCGCCTGCGCCCGACCTCGGCGACGGCATCGAAGCGGCAATGGGCGAGGCAGCCGTGAAGGCGGCCCAGGCCGTCGGCTACTACGGGGCGGGCACGGTCGAGTTCATCTATCAAGACGGAGCGTTCTTCTTCCTCGAGATGAACACCCGCCTCCAGGTCGAGCATTGCGTCAGTGAAATGATCACCGACATCGATCTCGTCGAGTGGCAGATCCGGGTCGCTGCCGGCGAAGCACTCCCCATGACCCAGGACGAGGTCAACGCGTCGCGCCGCGGCCACTCGATCGAGGTCCGGATCAACGCCGAGGACCCTGCCGACGGCAAGTTCCTCCCCTCCCCCGGCCCGATCAGCAAGCTGGTCCCCCCCGACGGTTTCGGCGTCCGCTTCGACTCCGGCTACCTGTCCGGCGACGAGATCAGCCAGTTCTACGACAACCTCGTCGGCAAGCTCGTTGTCTGGGGGCGCACCCGCGAGGTCTGCATTGCACGCACCATCCGGGCCCTCGACGAACTCGTCGTCGAGGGCGTGGCCACGACCATTCCGGCCGATTTGGCGATTCTCAAGCACCCCGACTTCGTCGCGATGAAGCACTCGACCAAGTGGGTCGAAAACACGCTCGACCTCACCGGCATCGGCGGAAAGGCGAGCGTCGAATGGGCCGGAGCTCGATGAGGATGCCGCGCCGCTCGTGCGTCGGTCGACGACAGTCGAGGTGAACGGCAAGCGCTTCGACGTCAACATGTGGGTACCTGAGTCACCGATCGGTGTCGTTGCGCCTGCGGCCAAGAAGCCGAAGCGCGCCGCATCCGGTGGAGGTGGTGGCGGAGTTGCCACCGGCAGCGTCGAAGCGCCGATGCAGGGCACGATCGTCAAAGTGCTGGTCGCCGTGGGCGACACGGTCGAAGTCGGGGCCGGAATCGTCGTGCTCGAAGCGATGAAGATGGAGAACCAGATCAACGCCGAGAAGGCCGGGGTCGTCAAGGAGATCAAGGTCGGCGCCGGCGACACGGTCGGCGGCGGCGACGTCTTGGCCATCATCGAGTAGCGGGGTCATTCAACCGGGCGCAGGCTCGTCGGCACCGTCGCCGACATGGGTGAACTGTTCGACCAGCGCTCGGGAAATGCTGGCGTGACGGGTGAGAAACGCCCGCTCGTCCAGCCGCTTGCGGCGCATCCAAGCGGTGACTTCGGCGTTGCATTTGCTCGCGTTGCACGAGCGGCAGGCCGGCACGATGTTGTCGAGGGTGTAACGGCCGCCGCGAGACAGCGCAAGCACGCAATCACGCTGGAGCAAGTCACTCGCCACACCGCAGTACGCACAGCCGTGCCACGCTGACTTGAGTGCCATCCACTGGGCGTCGGTCAGGTCGTGCTCGACACGATCCATCCGTCGCTTCCGCTTGCGCTGCGCCCGCGCTCGCCGAGTCCGATTCACCGCCACCGTGACAGCGTATGACTTCGGGTCCTGCCGGGTCCCGGATGGCGCAATCTCAGGACACGTCGGAACTGGTCGGAAATTCGACCGAATCGCTGTGGCCGGCACGAACCGACCACAGCGACAACGGACTATTCGCTGACGACGTTGAACGTGGCGAAGGCCGATCAAGCGCCTCCAGGTCGGCCTCGGAGACGAGTTGCGCTCCGATCACCGCGGTGTATGAGCCGTCGGCCGGCACGGCGACGAGCACCACCCAACTCGCCCCGGAATCGCCGCAGTCGGACCACAAGCCGATACTGACCGGCGAAGACGGAGTCGCTCGTAGTCGGTCAGGCCTCCGTCGGTCAAGCAAGCGCCGGGTTCCGGAGCGAAGACCTCGATGGCCGCAGCGACATCGGGAACTGGCCCGAGCACGGAGTAGAACAGAGCCTGGTACCGAGTAGGTCGCGCTGAAGTCGGCCTGCGACGTTGATGGCGATGATCTGCGGCGCAGTGCTTCCATCGTCGAGTACCAGCCTGGCAGTACTGACATCGGCCCACTCGACGGGAACATCGATCGTGATCAACCCGGAGTCGTCGACGAACGACTGGTAGTCGCTGTATCCGGCTGAGCTCCGTGTCGGTTTCGTCGACGACGACCTCGTCCTCGATCTCCTCGGCGAAGGAGAACGTCGGTTCGATCGGACCATCGCCGAAGAACTGGCCTTCCAGAACTTCGGACGTGTCGAACCGGAGCACTTCGACGTCGATCGGCTTGCCCGCTCCCGAGGTGCGGATGACGTCGCAGTAGGTGCCCATGCTGCCGTCTTCGCCGATCGGCAATCCGTTGAGCTTCGTCACGATGTCACCGGAGGCGATGCCGGCGTCATCTGCCGCTGAACCCGGTGCAACACCGAGCACCCAGAGTCCGGTGATCCCGGCCTCCTCGTCGTTGACGATCTGCCCGTTGATGCCGAGCGATTCGAAGTCCCCCACCTTCAACTTCTCGACGACCTTTTGCGCCAGGGTGCTGTCGATCGCAAAGAACTGTTCGGTGTTGGTCGGCGAACCGCCGGCGTAGTTGATCCCGACGACGGTCCCATCGGCCGCCACGAGCGGCCCGCCGGAGTTTCCGGGCTGAATCGCCGCGTCGTGTTCCATCGTGTAGTCGATCGAGGCCCAACTCGTCTCGCCGAGGCCCTGAGCCTTCGAGACGATTCCCCGGGTGAGGGTGTATTCCGGGTCACCGAGCGGGAAGCCCGCGGCGTACACCTCGAGCCCAACGGTCGGTTCGGTCGACAGACCAACTGAGATACGGCAAGGGTTCGTCGGTGACGAGTTGGATCACGGCGAGGTCATTGCACTCCGACACGCCCAGCACCGTTGCGTTGTAGCTCTTGTCCGTGTCTCCGCCGACGAACACCTCGAGCGTTGCCGCCCCGGTGACCACGTGGTTGTTGGTGACGACCAGGCCATCGTCACTGATGAGGAATCCACTGCCTCGACCTCCGACCGAAGCCAAGCCGACCTCGGGATCGCGGATCGCTCCGATCGCTTCGATCTGGACGATTGCCGGTTGCAACGTGTCGAAGCTGGTTGGATTCCCGTTCGGTGCCTCCGTCGTCTCCGTCGTTTCCGTGCTCGGGGTGGTTTCGTCCGGCGCAAGCGACGTCGATGCTGCCGTGCTGTCCGATACCCCCTCACTCGGGGTGCTGCCCGATCCGCACGCGGCGATCATCAACGCGCTGATTCCGACAAGAACTGAGGTCCGCCGTAATTGACATGGATCGCACGATAATCGTCTGCGACGAGCCACATGATGCATTTTCGACGGGGGCGCCGGAGCGCTCCTCGATCTGTCGCTATTCGGCAGCCTCGGCGAGGGCTTCACTGAGCGCCGGGTGCACGAGGATGCTCTCGACGAGATCGCTCACCGTGAGGCTGGCCGTGACGGCCACGGCGATCACCGAGATGAGTTCCGCAGCATGGCGACCGACGATCGAACCACCGAGGATCTCGCCCGTGTTCGGGTCCGAGATGATCTTGACGAAGCCCCGGGTGTCGCTGTTGATCATCGCCTTCGCCGTCGACGAGAATGGGACCTTGGTGACGCGGATCTTGCGTCCGGAGGCGAAGGCTTCGGCCTCGGCCAGGCCGACGTCGGCGATCTCGGGCTCGGTGAAGATGGCCGATGCAGCCTTGTCGTAGTCGAGATGGCGATGGTTGCGGGTGTGCATGCCCATCACGTGCTCGGCCACCTTGCGACCCTGGATCGACGCGACCGACGACAGGGGCAGCTTCCCGCTGATGTCGCCAGCGGCGTAGATGTGCTCGACGTTGGTGACGCAATGCTGGTTGATGTCGATGTACCCCCATTCGTTGAGGTCGACGCCTGCAGCAGCGAGTCCGATGTCGTCGGTGTTCGGCACCGAGCCGATCGCCAAGACCGCATGCGATGACTCGATGACGCGACCGTCGTCGCATCGCACGATCACGCTGTCACCCGCCGCGGAACGCTCGATTGCCTCGGCGCGTGCCCCCATGACCAGCTTGACGCCGCGCCGCATGAACTCCTGTTCGAGGACCGCGGCGACCTCGGGATCTTTGCCGGGGAGCACCTGTTGGCGACTCACGACCAGGGTGACCTTGGCCCCGAACGACGAAAACATGTGCACGAACTCGACGCCGGTCACACCCGATCCGACCACGGTCACGCTGGCCGGAAACACCTTCGGCGGATAGCAGTCGCGGGTGGTCAAGATCCGGTCGCCGTCGGGGTGACACCAGTCGGGAATGCGCGGACGCGAGCCGGTCGACACCAGCGCTCGATCGAACTCGACGACCTCCCCGCCTGCCGGGCCGACGACCTCGATCGTGTGCGGCCCGGTGAAGCGACCGACACCGCGCAGGATCCGCACGCCCTGACTCTCCAGGATCTCGGTCGTGTTGCCGCTCATCCGGTTCTTGATGCTTTCGATTCGCTCGGTGAGCCCCTCGACGTCGACCTCGGCATCGTTGCGCTCGAGGCCCATTCCTTCGAGTCGATGGGAGAAGCTGATCGCGCCACCGGTGGCGATCATCGTCTTGGACGGGATGCAATCCCACAGGTGGGCGGCTCCGCCGACGACGTCGCGTTCGACCACGGTGACCTCGGCTCCCATGCGTGCTGCGTGGGTGGCAGCCATGTTGCCGGCGGGGCCGCCGCCGAGGATGACGAATCGATTGCTCACGTCGACCAGGCTACGGGTCGAGAGCTCAGTGGTCGCCGACGTACAAGCCGTCGTCGGCAAACAAGGTCGCCCGCTCGGTCTCTTCGTCCAACGCCGACAGTTGGGCCGCAGTGGTGTTGCCGCAGAACCGACTCGGGTAGAGCCCGATGTCGCGCCGCTCGCCGACCCACTCAAAGTGCATGCCGTCGGGGGTCAAGAAGTTCCCACCCCAGGCGAAGCCGTGTCGGCGGAAGATGCGCACGGTTCGACAATCCATGTCAGGCGGCGCGCATCCCTGACACGAACCGATCGTGTTGGTGTCGATTGCCATGCCCCAGGTGTGACGCGACAGGAAACCGGTACTGCTGCTCGGGCATCGCGCGAGAACCGCGGGACGTAGCAACCACCCGCAGTGTTGGCGTGGGCATAGTTGATCGTGGACGCCAGACCGGACGCGATCACTTCATTCATCGCGTTGGTGAGCGCCTGGCGCACGAGGACGTGGCAACCCGACCGCAGCGTCAACTGCCCGATCGAGCCGGCGGAGATATTGGCGTTCTTCCACGCACTGTCGACGGTGACTGCGCCGGTCGACGGGTTCACGGAGTAGGCGAACTCTCCAAGGGCAACTTTGGTTTCGACCATACCGATCGTCGAGTCGGGGTCGGGCGGATCCCAACTCCGACGAACGCGAATCGACGTGCTGATCAGATTCTGCCGGGCGAGTTCGGCGTCGAGTTGGGCCTGCGAACCGAAACCCCACAACACGATGCGGCTGTTCGCTGTGTGATGCCGAGGCGGTCGCCGGCCTCGATCGACAAGAGGAGTTCGGTCCCTCCCACGATCGCGTCGGGCACGACTGAGGCAACGGTGAACTGCAACACCGCGCCGTTCGACGCAACCAGGTCGACGACGTCGCCGGCGGTCGCTCCGCGCAGGTCGGCGGTGCGCTTGCCCATCACGATGTCGGTCGAGGTGAGCCGTGCCGCCACATCACCGCCCATCAGATTCGCTACGGCGTGCGTCGGCAGAATCGTGGTGCCCATCGGATACGCAAAACCCGACGGTGCCTGCTGCACGAGGGCGCCGCCGCGACGCACCCGCTGCATTCCCGATGCTCGCCGAGCGGCCGATCGCACCCGTTCCCCCCGCAGCCACGCTGGCGGCCATTGCCCGGTCGGCGACATCGGTCCGCAGGGCGCCGGAATTGAAGATCGTGACCGCGTCGACGTCGGGGCCCGACGGACCCGGGATTCGAACAGCGGGCTGGGACACGGTGACGGGACCGTCGACGACGGCTCCACCGAGCGCGAGGACAGGAATGGACGAGGCAACGGCGAGTACGGCGACCGCGACGGCAAGAGGACGACGCATCGCCCCATGTTACGAAATGGCGACGAACACATGGTGGCACCCCTGCGAAGTTTCGCTACGGTCTGCGGACCGTGAGCGAGCAGAACGAATCCACCACCGGAGCCACCGGAGCGCAGGCGACACCGGCGACTCTTGGCGAACAGCCCGACGATCAGTCGCTCGGAAGTGGACTCGTCGCCGAGAAGGCGCGCCGGCTCGGTCACGTCGGGGCGCTGCGCGACCTCGGTGCCAACCCGTACCCGTACCGCTTCGATCGAAGCCACACCCTCGCCGAGCTGCGATCGACCTGGGGCGGGCTCGAACCGGGCGTCGAAACCGACGACTCCGTCTCGGTCGCCGGTCGCATCATGCTCAAGCGTGATTCGGGAAAGTTGGTGTTCGCAACCATCCGGGATCGTTCGGGCGATGTCCAGTTGTTCATCTCCAAAGCGGTGATGGGCGATGACCCCTTCGCGGCGATCAAAGATCTCGACCTCGGCGACTGGGTCGGTGTTCACGGCACCGCGATGACGACCAAGAAGGGCGAACTGTCGGTCAAGACCGACCGCATCGATTTGTTGTCGAAGGCAATCCGACCGCTGCCTGACAAATGGCACGGCCTCACTGACGTCGACACCCGATTCCGCCAGCGCTACGCCGACCTGATCGTCAACGAGCAGGCCCGGCGCAATTTCGAGATACGCCACGAGACCGTCGCCAGCTTCCGTCGGACGCTGGCGTCGCACGGCTTCATCGAAGTCGAGACGCCGGTCCTGCATCCTGAGGTCGGCGGGGCACACGCGCGGCCGTTCACCACCCATCACAATGCCCTCGACATGCAGCTGTATCTGCGCGTCGCCGTCGAGCTGTATCTCAAGCGGCTGATCGTGGGAGGGATGGAGCGGGTCTATGAGATCGCGCGGACGTTCCGCAACGAGGGCGTCTCGACTCGCCACAACCCCGAGTTCACGATGATGGAGCTGTATCAGGCATTCGGTGACTGGAACGACGTGATGGACATCACCGAGGAACTGATCACCACGGCCGCACGCGACGCACTCGGTACCACCGTCGTCGAGATCCGCGGCGAATCGGTCGACCTCGCCGACCCGTGGCCGCGCAAGCGCATGGTCGATTATGCCTCCGAGGGAACCGGCGTCGAACTGCATCCGTCGATGCCGATCGAGGCGGCGCGCCAGGTCGCTGCCGACCACGGCATCTTCGTCGAACCGCGCTGGGGAACGGGCAAGATCATCGAAGAACTCTTCGAGGCGACCGCCGAGGCGTCGATCCTGCGGCCGACGTTCGTCACCGGGCATCCGGTGGAGATCTCCCCTCTGGCCCGCGTCGACCGCAACGATCCATTCCTGACCGAACGCTTCGAACTGTTCGTCGACGGTCGCGAACTGGCGAACGGGTACTCCGAACTCAACGACCCCGTCGAGCAGCGCGCCCGTTTCGAAGACGAACAGGCCGCCAGGGAGGCCGGCGACGACGAGGCGGGGACCGTCGACGAGGACTACATCCGTGCGCTCGAGTACGGCATGCCCCCGACCGGCGGCCTCGGCATCGGCATCGACCGCCTCGCGATGCTGCTCGCCGGCGTCGACTCGATCAAAGAGGTCATCCTCTTCCCGACCCTGCGGCCCGAAGGCATCACTCTCCAAAGGCATACCGTCGATGGTTCTGGAACTGCGACCCCTCCGACCGGAAAGGAAGCCTGACGATGACACGCATGGCATGGGGCGCTGGCCTCGCAACGATCGACGCCGACGGCAACACCCTCGACACGTGGTATCGCTGGCTCGGATGGGGTGAGTACGGCAGTGATGCCGGTGGCGATTCGGTGCATTGGGCCTCGATCGAAGCCAAGCTCGGGATGCGTGACACCCGCGACGAGGTGCGCAACGTCACGATCCGTCCCGTCCGGATCTCGGTCGACGTCGACGAAGCTCCCGCGTCGCCCGAAGATGCCTATCTGCGGCTCCACCTGCTGTCGCATCGCTTGGCCGTTCCCCGCTCGTTGAACATGGATGGCACGTTCGGCGCGCTCCACAACGTGGCCTGGACGAACCTCGGACCCGTCGCGGTGAGCGAACTCGACGACGTGCGCCTGAAGGTCAAGCTCGGTGGCGGCGTCCTCACCGTGCACGGCCTCGACAAGTTCCCGCGCATGACCGACTACGTCGTCCCGTCTGGCGTCCGCATCGCCGACGCCGACCGCGTCCGGCTCGGGGCCCACCTCGCCGCCGGCACGACCGTGATGCACGAGGGATTCTGCAACTTCAACGGCGGCACGCTCGGCACGTCCATGGTCGAAGGACGGATCTCGGCGGGGGTCGTGGTCGGTGACGGGTCCGACGTGGGCGGTGGCGCCTCGATCCAGGGCACCCTGTCCGGTGGCGGAACCGAGGTCATCTCCGTCGGCGAACGCTGTCTGCTCGGCGCGAACTCGGGCATCGGCATCAGCCTCGGCGACGATTGCGTCGTCGAAGCCGGTCTCTATGTCACGGCGGCGACGCCGGTGCTCACTCCCGACGGCGTGGTCAAGGCACGCGAGATCTCCGGCATCAGTGGAATCCTCTTCTTCCGCGACGGCCAAACCGGGCAGGTCATCGCCCGGCCGCGCAACAAGAGCTGGGGCGAGCTGAACAGCGAATTGCATTCGCACCAGTAGCCCCCAGGAGCAGTACGTACGAGCAGCGACCCGAGCGCCGACCCCAGCACGGGTGGCATCGGTTCGCTACGTTTGACGTCGGATGGAAACCGGCGCATCGACGACCCCAGAAGGAACCGCGTCGGCACAGATCTTCGTTGGACGCCGGACCGAACTCGACGTGGTCGGACGACTGGTACCGCGCACGGTCCGTTCGGGCGGATGGTCGGTCACCATCACCGGGCCCGCTGGCATCGGCAAGACCCGACTCGTCGCCGAGGCCGCCCGCTCGCCCGATTCGAACGGCACCGCCGTGTTCTGGGGGCGGTGCTCCGAAGAGGCCCGCGACACACCGTATTGGCCATGGGTCCAGATCATCCGGCGCCTCCGCGGGGAGCCACGCGGCGGGACGGACCTCGCTCGCCTCGTCCTCGGTGGTCCGGCCGAGGGCGACCGCCTCGAACTGTTCGAAGCAACCGCAACCCTGATCGAGGATCGAGCATTGGTCGAGCCGCTCGTGCTCGTGCTCGATGACATCCACCTCGCCGACGCCGCATCGTTCCTCCTCACCCGCTTCTTGTGTCGTCGGCTCCGCGAGTCTGCCGTACTGATCATCACCACGCTGCGTACGTCCAACGCACTCGACGACGAGCAGGCCGAGCGAGTTGCCGCGCTGGGCGAAGACGGCATCGTCATCGAACTCGGCGGGCTTGCAGCGGACGATGTGACTGCGGCATTCTCGACCACGCTGCCCGTCGACGACATTCTCGCGGCCACTGGCGGCAACCCGCTGCTGGTCCAGCACGCCATCCACGGTCATACGACGCCGGGTGAGCTGGGAGTCCGGCTCGGCGACATCCTCGGTCAACGCATCGGTTCCACGTCACCCGCCACGCGCAGGGTCATCGCGACGCTCGGTGTCATCGGGTCGCGTTGGACGGTCGATCAGCTCGCCGAAATCACCGACATGACGAGCAACGATGTGCGGGCCGCCGTCGACCAGGGGCGCAAGGTCAGTTTGCTCGTCGAGGTCGACGGCTATCGTCGAAGTCGCCCACGCGCTCGTCGCGCAAGCAGGTTCGGACGACATCGACGATGCCGCCCGCTCAGCGCTGCACCGCCGCGCCGCAGCACTCCTGATCGCTCCCGATCATCTCAGCGCGCGCGCCACCCACCTGCTCCGCGGCGGGCCCACAGTTCTGCTCGAAGCGATCGACATCGTCGAACAGTGTGCGCAACGAGCCCTCGATGCGCTCGCTCCTGAGTCGACGATCAACTTGCTCCATCAGGCGCTCGACCTGTTGACCGATGTCGGCAACGACGGCGATTTCGAGCCCGACGTGCTCGCCGTTCGTCGTGTCGACCTCCTCGTCCTGCTAGGGGATGCAACCTGGCGAGCTGGGAATCGTGATCTCTCGGCAACGTCGTTCGAGTCAGCCCGCTCGATAGCGATCGCGCTGGGCGACTCCCGCCGTGTCGCGCGTGCCACACTCGGAGGAGGAATCCAATACGACTTCTACGGGGATCGCACGAGCGAGATCGTTCGCCGCCTCCAAGCGTCCCTCGACGATTTTCGCGACGATCTCGATCCGATGCGCGCCCGCCTGCTGGCGATGCTGGCGATGAAGATGATGCCGATCGACCCGACGACGGCACGGGTCTCTGCCATCGATGCGTTGAAGGCCGCCGACACCGCAGGCGATCCAATCGCCCTCGGGCACGCCATGATCGCCGATCAACTCACGCTGCTCGGCCCGTCGACACTCAATCGGCGGATCGAGAGCGCGCATCAGATCCTGGCGATCGGCCACGAACACAATCACCCCGACCTCCTCGTCCAGGGTCGCTTCCTGCTGCTCGGCGCCCTACTCGAACGCGGCGACATCCGGGCGCTCGACGCCGAACTCGCCACACAGGAACGCACGCTCGAAGAACTCGCCGACGCGACGCTGGTCCGCCACTCGCTCTGGTTCCGTTGTACACGCCACCTCCTACGCGGCGCGATCGCCGATGCCGAGGCCCTCGCCGAAGAATGCTTTGCCGTGACGCTGACGTTGGGTGATCCCGACGGCATCTTCATTTACGGCGGCCAGATCACTCTGATCCGATGGATGCAGAACCGGCTCGGCGAGACCGAGCAGCTGTATCTCGACCTGCAGGCCGAAGGACCCCACGATCCGCTCTGGCCCGCCGTGCTCGGCTTCATGTGGGCACAGGCCGGCTCGCTCGACGCCGCGCGCGGAGCTCTGGCGATGCTGCCGCCCCTCGATCAAATCGAGGACGGACAGCACTGGCTGTTGACGATGTGTGCCGTTGCCGAAACCACCGCGATCGCCGGCACCGACGCACAACGAACAGCGGTGCGCGAGCAGTTGCTCCCCTACGCCGACCGAGTGGTACCCGTCGGGATGGGCGCCTCGCTCTGGGGTACCGCTGCTCGGCCGCTCGGCTTGCTCGCTCGATCGCTGGGCGACTGGGGCGCCGCGGTCGAGCATCTCCGCAGTGCGGTCAACACGACGGCGCGCCTCGGCGCGCGTCCGTGGTTGATCGAAGCGCAGCTCGACTTGGCCATGGTGTTGTCCGAGTCGAACGGCGACCACGCCGAAATCAGTCGTCTCGTTGGCGAAGCCACACGATCTGCTGACCGGCTCGGCTTGGCGCACTTCATCGAACGGGCGGCCGAATTCGCGATCCCCGCCGCTACCGAGGCCGTCACCGAAGCCGCCGCGCCGACGTTGACGACCTCGTCTCCCGTCGAGCTTGCGTCGTCAGCGGCCCCCACCGGTCGACTCGCGGTCACCGTCTGCGGCGGATTCGACGTCTTGCTGACCGGTGGCCCGGCCCAGTGGCCATCGCGGAAGTCGCGTCTGCTCTTCCGAATTCTCGTGGCTCGACGCGGACGCCCCGCGCATCGCGAGCAACTCGCCGACCTCCTCTGGCCGAACGACCCGGGCGGGTCAGGTCGCCTCGATGTCGAGGTGTCGCGGCTCAGGCGAGCGCTCGACCCCGACCGCATCTTCGGTCGCGACGAGTTCGTGGTCGTCCGCGACGGAACGGTTCGCCTCCAGGCCGAACGTTTCGACATCGACGTCGAGAACATCCTCCAGACAGCCGAACGCATTTCGTCCGAACCCGACTCGGTCCAGACCAGCGAGCTCCGAGCACTGTGCGCGCACCACACCGGCGCGGCGTTCGCCGAAGATGCGTACGCCGACTGGGCCAGCCCGATGCGTGATGCCACGAATACCGCGATTTGCGTGCTCTATCGGACACTCGCCGAACGCCAGGTCGCTGCGGGACAACTGATTGCTGCAGCCAGTTCGTTGCGGTCGGTTCTCGCCGTCGACCAGTACGACACCGACGCGCACCAAGCCCTCATCACCCTGCTCGAATCCTCTGGCAGCCACGGCCTGGCGGCCGATGCCGCCGAGAAGTTCGCCGCAGCGATGCGTGAACTCGGCGTCGAACTTCCCCCCAGATCTGACTCTGGAGGACGTTGATGACCCAGCCTGACGAGTTCGGCTCCCCGGTCGAGATCGAGGTTGCCGGCCGCATCGTGGCGATCACCAATCCGAACAAGCCGATGTTTCCCGCGGTCGGCCCGAAGCAGGCCGAGCGCACCAAGCTCGACCTGGCGCGATACTACGTGTCGGTCGGCGATGCGATCATGCGGACCCTGTCGGACCGCCCGGTTCTCCTTGAGCGCTATCCGAACGGTGTCCGCGGCACGTCGTTCTTCCAGAAGCGCATCCCCGACTCCGCTCCCGACTGGCTGCACACGACGATGGTCGAGACCATCAACGGTACGCCGTCGCGGGCGTTGGTCATCGCCGACATGGCCCACGTACTGTGGGCTGCGAACCAGGGCGTGCTCGGACTGCACGTCTGGCCATTCCGTGCCAGCGAACCTGACGAGGCCGACGAAATGCGCATCGACCTCGACCCGTCTCCGGGCGTCGGGTTCGATCAGGTGCGCGAGTCCGCAGCGCACGTCCGCGACCTCCTGGCCGAACTCGGCATGCTCGGCTTCGTCAAGACCACGGGCAGCAAGGGCATCCACATCTACGTGCGCGTCGAACCTGGATGGGACTCGTTTGCGATACGCGGTGCGGTGATCGCGCTGGCCCGCGAACTGACCCGCCGGCACCCCGATCTGATCACCGACAAATGGTGGAAGGAAGAGCGAGGCGAGCGGGTCTTCATCGACTTCAATCAGAACGCTCCGCACAAGAACATGTTCGGCGCATGGGGGGTTCGGCCGCGGGTCGGGGCCCAGGTCTCGACGCCGTTCGGGTGGGACGAACTCGACACGATCGATCCCGAGACGTGCACCATCGATACCGTTCCCCACCGACTTGCCGCGCACGGCGACCCGTGGGAGTTGATGGACGATGCGCCCTGCTCGATTGCTCCGCTCGTCGAACGGTTCGCCGCCGACCTGGCCGACGGCATTCCGGACGCGCCGTGGCCGCCGGTGTATCCAAAGATGCCGAACGAGGCCCCGCGCGTGCAACCCAGCCGCGCCAAGCGTCAAGCGCCAACCGACGACTGACGAGCGCTCGCCTCCGCCTTGTCTACGGTTTGATGCGTTTCATGGCGTGCTGTGACGTCAAGGTTTTCACTCCGGGCAGTGTCGCCAGGACATCGATGTACAGCGCTTCGAAGGCATCGGCATCGGCGACCGCGATGCGCAAGAGATAGTCCGGCTGGCCCATCATGCGCAACGCTTCGGTCACCGGACCGACCGACCGGACCGCCTCTTCGAACGCCAGCATCGAGGGCCGAGTCACCTCGTCGAGGGTGACCCAGACCAGCGGTTCGAAGGCCTCGCCCACTGCCGCCGGGTTCACCTGTGCCGCGTAGCCCGTGATCACACCACTGGCTTCGAGCCGTCGAATGCGTCGCAGGCAGGGCGACGGGCTCAACCCCACCGCTGCGGCCACGTCGTTGCTCTGCATCCGGCCATTCCGCCGAAGTTGATCGATAATTGCTCGGTCGATCGAATCCACGCAATCCGACACTAGCAATCGGTGATCGGATCGCTCAGAACGCCAGCGCAGTGCCCGCCTGCTCGACCACACTGTCCCGATGGACAACAGCTCTGAGTCGCCGCCAGCACCGCGCTACGACGTGGTCTGGCCGTGCTCGCCGAACGCGACCACGCGGCGCCCACTGGCGTCGCCGACTCAACACGCTCGACGGCGCCCGCATTGCCTTCGCTTGGGATTTCCTGTTCCGGGGCGACGAGTTGTTCCCTGTTCTCGCCGTCGAGTTGCGCCGTCGCTTTCCGACCGTCGAGATCATCGACTACACGGTGCTCGGCAACACGCACGGCGGCGACGAGGCAGCGGTGATTGCGGCGTTGCCGCACGTGCTGGCCGAGCACCGCGTCGATGCCGTTGTGTCCGGCAACGGTTGTTGAGGCAGTTGCACGCCCGCCGTGATGCGGGCATCAGTAGCAGCAGAATCGGCGGGAATTCCCACCGTGTCGTTGGTGTGCGAGGGCTTCGAACGGCAGGCGGTTGCCACTGGCCGAGGGCTCGGCGTCGATGCGATGCGCCTGGCCGTCCTCGCTGGTCACGTCGACGCACAGTCGCACGAGATGATGGTCCAGTCGTTCCTGCAGCGGACCGTCGACGAGATCGTCGCCGGGCTCACCGTACCAGCGACTGACGCGACGATGCCGGCTGCCGAGCCATCGGCGCTCGACATCGTCGCCACCGGATCGATCGGCGACGTCTTCGAATTCTTCGACAATCGCGGCTGGTGCGACGGGTTACCGTTCATCCCTCCGACTCAGTCCGCTGTCGAGTCATTCATCGCGCCGTCCGGGCACGATCCGTGGCGCGTCATCGGCGTCGCCCGCCCGTCGGGGCGCGACATCACCGTGTGGTCGGTGGCAGTGAACGCGGTGATGGCGGGTTGCCGTCCCGAGCATCTCCCCGTGCTCCTCGCAGCCGCCGAGATCCTCGCCGGCGATCAGTACGGCGTCGAGCACTCAGGGAACACGACGGGCGCCGACGCGTTGATGATCGTCGATGGTCCGTCGATCAGCGAACTCGGCTTCAACAGCGGGCAAGGAGTGCTGCGCGAGGGAACGCGGGCGAACTCGACAGTCGGACGATGGTTGCGGTTGTATCTGCGCAACGTGTTCGGGTTCACCGCCGACCAACACGACAAGGCAACGTTCGGCAACAGCATGAAGATGGTGCTCGCCGAAGATCGCCAGTGTCTGGCCGAGATTGGCTGGCCGTCGGTTGCCGAAGACCACTCGTTCGGCGCCGACGACGACGTGGTCACCATGGCGCGCATGAACAGCGGCGCGATCATCGGCAGCGTGTTCGGGTCGACGCCTGACGACATCGTTCCGTACCTCGCCGACGGACTCGTGCGCATCACGGGGTGGGACCTGACGCACGTGTTCGGCCTCGGCCGCGGCCACTATCGACCGCTCCTCATCCTCTCCCCCAACCTGGCGCGCACCTTCGGCCGGGCCGGTTGGACGAAGGCCGACGTGCGGACTGCACTGTTCGATGCGGCGCGGATGCCGGCATGGCGATTCGAGAAGTTGATCGGAGAATGGAGCAACCTGACCGCTGGCCGGCGCACCCTTGTCGACATGGTCGCAGCTGGTGACGTCCCACCCTGCTTCGCCGAGTCGGACGACCCTGATCGCCTCGTGCCGATCGTGACGGCGCCCGACAGGTTCGTCATCGCCGTCGCCGGCGACCCGGACCGGGCCAATGCGTACGTGATGAGCAACGACGGGCCCCACGGCGCGTGGACCTCACGTCTGATCGACACCGCGCCGTCGACCGACCTCGCCTGCCGCATCGACTGAGCGTGTCGACCGAAACAGCGTCGCCGAGTTGTGGCCAGATGGCCGGGGTTCCATGATGGAGCGATGACAACGTTCGACCAGTTCGCCGAACTCGCCCGATCACGTCGCACCTCGCTGCTGATCGATCGCGAGCGGCCGGTCGATGCGGGGCTGATCGACGATCTGTGCGAGGTCGCCGGCTGGGCGCCGAGTCACAAGAAGATCTGGCCGTGGCGCTTCGCCAGCTTCACCGGCGACGGCCGGGCCCGACTCGGTGAGACGATGGTCCGCGACATGGTCGAGGCCGATCTCGGTGACGACGTGAAGCGGGAAAAGACCCGCAGCAAGTACCTTCGGGCGCCCAGTGTGCTCGTGGTCGGGTGCGCACCTCATCCGAACGAGATGCTGCACCTCGAGAACCGCGACGCCGTTGCTGCGGCCATCCAGAACCTGTTGCTCGGGGCGACCGCGATGGGTCTTGCGAGCTTCTGGTCGACTCCGGCCCTCACGAGTCCTGCGCGCGTGCTCGACCTCTGCGGCTTCGACCCCGCGGACCGGCTCGTCGGCGTGCTGTACCTGGGCTGGCCCGACGGCACCTGCGCTGCCCCCGTGCGACCGCGGACCCCGGTCTCGCGCATCGACTCCTGATTGAATGCGTGACGTGCCAACGCCTGACACCGACCCGTCGACCGATTCGCCCGGTGTGCCCCAGCAGTCGCTGGTTGCGCTCGACCTCGAAGGTGTGTTGATCCCCGAGATCTGGATCGCGGTCGCCGAACGAACCGGCATCGAGGCATTGACCCGCACGACGCGCGACGAACCCGACTACGACGCGTTGATGCGGTATCGACTCGACCTGCTCGATGAGCACGGCTTGACGATGTCGCTGATCGACGACGTCATTTCCGGCCTCGAACCGCTCCCCGGCGCTCGCGACTTCCTCGATGCAGTTCGCGGACAGACTCAACTCATCATCCTGAGCGACACGTTCGAGCAGTTCGCCCGGCCGTTCATGCGCCAGCTCGGATGGCCGGCCATCTTCTGCCATCGCCTCGTGGTTGCCGATGATCGGATCGTCGGCTATCGCCTCCGCCAACCAGATCAGAAGCGCCGGTCGGTCGAGGCATTCCACGGTCTGAACTACCGCGTGATCGCCGCCGGCGACAGCTACAACGACACCAGCATGCTCGCCGCGGCCGATGCCGGCTTTCTCTTCCACGCGCCGGCCAACGTGATCGCCGAGTTCCCCCAGTTCCCTGCGCTCGACACCTACGACGAGTTGCTCACCGCTATCACCGCCCAACTCTGACCCGCCCCGACCGCCCGAGCACAAACGACCCGAAAAATGTGCGCCCATGTGCGCTGAGCGCACATGAGGCGGCACATTTCGGGTGGTCAGGGTGTGTAGGTCCCGAAAATCGCGCGGAGGCTGTCGCTGATCTCACCGAGCGTGCAGTCGGCGCGGAGGGCATCTTTGATGCTGTACAGCAGATTGTCGCTTCCTTGCGCGGTGGCCTTGACCGTTGCGAGGGCCGACTCGACCGCTGCTGGATCACGGTTGGCCTTGTACCGCTTGAGTCGCTCGATCTGCCCGGGCTCGAGCGTCGGGTCGATCGGAAACACTGCGGGTTCGGCCTCGTCGGTCATCGTGAACTTGTTGACACCGACGATGATCCGCTCGTTGTCGTCGATCGACTTCGTGTAGCGGTAGGCCGAATCCATGATCTCGTCCATCTGGTAGCCCTGCTCGATCGCCGCGACGGCCCCACCTTTTTCGTCGATGGTCCGGATGTACTCCCAGGCCAGTCGCTCGACTTCGTCGGTGAGCGATTCGACGAGATACGAGCCCGCCATCGGGTCGGGGGTGTCGACGACGCCCGACTCGTAGCCGATGACCTGCTGGGTGCGCAGCGCCATCCGCGCCGCATCTTCGGTCGGCAGGCTCAGGGCTTCATCGAAGCCATTGGTGTGCAGCGACTGCGTTCCGCCCATCACTGCGGCGAGCGCCTGGAGTGTGACGCGCATGATGTTGTTCATCGGTTGCTGGGCGGTCAGCGTCGACCCTCCGGTCTGGGTGTGGAACCGGAGCATCTTGCTCTTCGGGTCCTGCGCGTCGAATCGCTCGGTCATGATCGTGTGCCACATCCGGCGGCTGGCTCGGAACTTCGCGATCTCCTCGAAGAAGTTGTTGTGTCCGTTCCAGAAGAAGCTGAGCCGAGGCGCGAAGTCGTCGACGTCGAGCCCGGCGTCAACCGCGGCCTGCACGTAGGCGATCGCGTTGGCCAGGGTGAAGGCGATCTCCTGCACCGCCGTCGAGCCTGCTTCGCGGATGTGGTAGCCCGAGATCGAGATCGTGTTCCAGTTCGGGATGTGATCGGCGCAATAGCCGAAGATGTCGGTGATCAGACGCATCGACGGGCGCGGCGGATAGATGTAGGTGCCGCGGGCGATGTACTCCTTGAGCAGGTCGTTCTGAATCGTGCCGCCGATCTGATCGCTCGGCACGCCGTTTTCCTCGGCAACCAACTCGTACATCAGCAGCAGAATCGCGGCCGTCGAGTTGATCGTCATCGAGGTCGTCACCTTGTCGAGCGGCAGATCGGCGAGCAGAAGGCGCATGTCCTCCATCGAGTCGATGGCGACGCCGACCTTGCCGACCTCGCCCTCGGCGCGACCATGATCGGAGTCGTAGCCCATCTGCGTCGGGAGGTCGAACGCGCAGCTCAACCCGGTCTGCCCGGCGTTGAGCAGGAACTTGAATCGTTCGTTGGTCGCCTCGGCATTGCCGAATCCCGAGTACTGCCGCATGGTCCAGAGGCGTCCGGTGTACATCGAGCCGTACACCCCCCGCGTGTACGGCGGCTCCCCCGGCGCGCCGAGCTGTGACGCTGCGTCCCAACCGGCGAGATCACGCTCGTCGTACAGCTTCTTGATCGGAATGCCGGAGTCGGTCAGCGGAAGATCACTCATCCTTCGATCGTATGCGGGGTCGCCAGGTCGGACCCGATCGACGCTGACGGTTCCGTGCTAATGATGTGCCGTGAGTTCGACCTGGCGACACCCCGGCCGATCCGGCCTCGTGCTCTACGGCGTCTTGGCGAGCCTCGTCAGCGGTCTCCTTGCGCTCGTCAGCCGCGTCCAGATCGAGCGCAGTCGGGGCATGGTGCGGGTGGCCGAACGCCTGCCCGCGGGGCCGATCATCGTCATCGCCAACCACACCAGCATCTCCGACGGTTTCGTCTTGGCCATCGTGTGTCGACGGCTCGGCCGCACCCTGCGGCTCCTGGCGACGGCCGGCGTGTTCCGCGCCCCGGTGGTCGGCACACTTGCCCGCAAGGTCGGGTTCATCCCCGTCGCCCGTGGCACCGACCGCGCCGCCGACGCACTCGACGTCGCGGTCGCTGCGTTGGAGGCCGGCGAGGCGATCGGACTCTTTCCCGAGGGCCGCATCACCCGCCACGGCGATCACTGGCCAGAGCGGGCCCGCACCGGGGCAGTCCGCCTCGCGTTGCGCACCGGCGCGCCGATCGTGCCGGTGGCGATCGTTGGCGCCCATCGGGTGGCGAGCCGGCGACCCGATCTCCGCCTGCTGGCCAACGTGGTGCTCCGACCCCGGGTTCGCACGCGCGTCGGCGAAGCAATCGACGTGTCCGCACTCGTCGGATCCGATGTCGTCGACGACGGATCGGTGGCCAGCCAGGCCGCGGTCCGACGCGCCACCGACGCCGTGATGGCGATCCTCATCGACCTGATCGAAGAGGTCCGAGACGAGGTCGCACCCGACCCGATCGGTGTCGAGCGGACCTGATCGATGCGGTCAGCGCGCCGGGTGCGCCGTTCGACGGGCTGGCTCAGCGGGCCGCCACAACCGCCACCTCGACCAACCATTGGGGTCGAGCCAGTTCAGCGACCACCAGCAGAGTCGACGCGGCCCGATGCTCGGCGAGCGCCTCGTCTCGCGCCGCCATCACTGGCTGCAGGTCTTGACCAGGAATGACGTAGGTCGTGACCGACACGATGTCGGTCACCGCCATGTCTGCTGCGGCGAGCATGGCGCCGATGTTCGCCCACACCACTCGCGCCTGGTCACCGATATCGGCGGGCGTCGAGCCGTCCGGCGCAACGGGCACGACGCCCGACGTGTGCAGCCATCTGGCTGATGATTCCGTCACCACGGCGTGGACATAGTTCGCCGCGGGCGGAGCAATCATTGCGGGGTTGATCGGCTGGTTCACCCCGACATCGTGGCACGACTCCGCTCCTAGGCTGCGGCCATGTCCCAGGGGATCGACGGCGCGCCCGCAGCAGCATCAGATCCCTCGAATTCCGGACCGTCGACTGCCGGCCCGATCTCACAGTGGCTCAGCACGACACAACCAGAAGCACTGTTCGTTCTCTCGGCGCTGGCGCAATACGTCGGCGCGGCGATCGCCGTGTTGCTGTTCGACGAGGTCGAGCCACAAACGGTGGCGTGGTTCCGCATCATCGGAGCGGGCGTCGCCCTTCTCGCCGTCTCGCGCGGCTGGCGATCGGGGTGGACCCGGCGCCAATTGCGCGGCGTCGCGCTGTTCGGGGTGGTCACGGCGCTGATGAACGTGTTCTTCTACCTGGCCATCGATCGCATCGACCTCGGCAAAGGCGTGACGATCGAGTTCATCGGCCCGATCACGGTGGCCGCGGCGACCACCCGGTCGGCCCGCAACGGATTGGCACTCGCGTTTGCCGTCGTGGGTGTCGTCGTGCTCGGCGGAGTCGAGGTCGCCGACAACCTCGACGGACTGCTCTTCATCCTGCTCGCCTCGGCGTTGTGGGCTGGCTACATCGTCGTCGGCTCCAAGGTTGCCCAGGTCGATCGGGGTGTTGCCGGGTTGGGGCTCGGCCTGTGCATCGGAGCGCTCGTCACCACTCCGATCGGCGCCCCGTGGAGCGGGCCGGTCTGGGTCTCGCCGACCCTGCTTGCGCTCTGCCTGATCGTCGGCATCTTCTCGAACGCGATCGGGTACGGCATCGACCAGTTCACGCTCCGTCGCATCCCCATCCGGCGCTTCTCGCTGCTCTTGGCGCTCCTCCCGGTCACCGCGTCGTTGGTCGGCTGGATCGCGCTCGACCAGCGTCCGTCGGCGCTCGATGCCGCCGGGATCGCCCTGGTGCTCGTCGGCGTCGCAGTGCAGGAGCGCGACGAGATCGAACGGGTCGAACGAGTGGTGCGCACCGATCCCGCCTGACCGTCGCCCGAACGTCGCCTCTCGACGCGCTCGACAGCCGGAGTACAGTCGGCATCATGACGAACACACTCGACTCGAAGTTGTCCGAACTCGAAGCGCTGGCCAACGCTCCGGTCGAGGATCTGGAGGCCGAGCGACTCAAGCGCAAGCAACGTCTCGCCTGCGGCCTGCGCACGATGGGTCGGCTGCACCTCGCCGAGGGCGTCGCCGGCCACGTCACCGTCCGCGACCCCGAGCACTCCGATCGCTTCTGGGTCAACCCGTTCGGCAAGAACTTCAAGCTGATGACCGTGAGCGACCTGATCTGCGTCGACCATTCCGGCAACGTGGTCGAAGGTGACGGCCCACTCAACCAAGCCGCGTTTGCGATCCACGGGCAAATCCATCAGGCGCGACCCGACGTGATGGCCGCCGCTCACTCGCACTCGATGTACGGCAAGACCTTCTCGACGCTGGGCAAGCCGCTGAAGATGATCACCCAGGACTCGACGATGTTCTATAACGACGTTGCACTGTGCAACGAAGGCAGCGGTGCCGTGGTGCTCTCCGCAGAGGTCGGCCGGAAGATGGCCGAGGCGCTGGGTTCGCGGAAGTGTCTGATCCATCAGAATCACGGCCTGATCACGACCGGTGGGTCGGTCGATGCCGCGGTGTGGTGGTTCATTGCTCTCGAACGGGCCTGCCAGAGCCAACTCGTTGCCGAAGCGGCCGGAACACCGATCGAGATTCCCGAGGCGTACTGCCTCGACGGCCGGAAGTCGCAGGGCAGCGACATCGCGGGCTGGTTCCAGTTCCAGCCCTTCTGGGACGAACTCGTCGCCCGCGAGCCCGAATTCCTCACCTGAGCACCCCGTCCGATTCGTTCTCGGCCCCGCTCCGTCTCAGCAGGTGATACTCAGCGGGGCCGAGAGTGTTCGACGGCGCGACGGATCCGGCGGGCTGTGTCGGCAGGTTGACCGACGATCGCGCGATACGTGAACCGGCGGACCGTCCAACCCGCAGCAGCGAGGTCGTCGTCGCGGCGTCGATCGCGTTCGAACTGACGCCGGTCGAGCCCGTGCGTGGTCCATCCGTCGCATTCGATGATCACATTCGTTCCGCGCAGCACGAAGTCGACTTCCCACCCTTCGAGGACAGCATGGAAGTCGAATGGCGGGAGGTCGTACCGCTCGACCAACCGCCGGAATGCTGTCTCCAGCACGCTGGCAGCAGGCTTGCCGTCGATCGCCCAGTCGTCGAATGCGCGGCGCAAGGGACCGACCCCGGCGCGTCCGGGGCGACCGTGATCGACGAGTACGTGCGCAACGGCACTCAACGACACCGCTCGGGCCGACAGCACGTGCCCGAGCGCGCCGTGCACGAGTTCGGGAGCAACGGCGCCGAGATCGACGAGCGTGCGGAGCAGGTTCGTGCATCGAATGCCGTCGCGTCGTTGCGGACCAAGGCGCTGCGCGTCGGTCGGGCGATGCGTCACCACACCGGCCAACTGCAACTTGCGTGATCGTGCGGGAAAGATCACATCGACCGGCAGGTCATCGTCATCGATCGGTACTCCGTGAAGGTGCAGGGCCGAGCGGTGAGAGGCCAGCGCCGAACCTCCCATCGACCAGACTGCTGCGGCAATGCGTTGACGGTAGGTGTGCGGCGTGCCCGCCAGACGGGCGATGCCCGGATGGAGCACATCGATGTCGCCGCGACGGATCATCCGGTACCAGCGTCGCGTGCGCAACGCCGCTCGATTCCTTGACGACGAGGCCGTGCCGTTCGAGTGCATGTTGGTCGAGTTCGAGAAGTCCCACATCAGCGCAGTGGGTCCCGACCGGCCGAAAGCGGAACCCGCAAACGTTCTCGGCCCCGCTCCGTATCAGATGCTGAGACGGAGCGGGGCCGAGAAGTTGCTGGGCCGGGCGTCGTGCCGTGCCGGGTCAGTGATCGCGGTCAGTGAGCGGCGCTGAGGCCGGGGGCGCAGAGGCCGTCGAGTTCTTTGATCTCGATGCGGTCACGGTTGGCATAGGTGACCTGATTGTCGGGATTCGGCTTGAGGTTGAAGACGCGGAACTCCATGTCGCTGGTGTCGACTGTGAGGATGCGCCCGATCAGGGGCTCACCGAGGCCGAGGATCACCTTGATGGTTTCGAGTGCCTGGATCGACCCGATGATGCCGGGCAGCACGCCGAGCACGCCGGCTTCGGCGCAGCTCGGCGCCAGCTCGGCCGGAGGCGGCTCGGGCACCATGTCGCGATAGGTCGGGCCTTCTGTTGGATGGAACACGCTGACCATCCCTTCGAAGCGGAAGATCGAACCGTGGACCACCGGAATGCCCAGCTTGACGCTGGCGTCGTTCAAGAGGTAGCGGCTCGGGAAGTTGTCGGCGCCGTCGACCACGACGTCGTACCCCTCGAGAATCTCCATGATGTTCGAGGCATCGAGACGGGTGTCGTACGTGACGACATTGACGTCGGGATTGAGCATCGTCAGGGTCTTCTTCGCCGAATCGACCTTGCGGTCGCCGATGCGATCGATGTTGTGCAGGATCTGGCGCTGCAGGTTGGAAGCGTCGACATCGTCCATGTCGACGATGCCGATCGTGCCAACGCCGGCTGCGGCGAGATACAACGCGGCCGGGGACCCCAAACCGCCTGCACCGAGCATCAGCACCTTTGCCCCGAGCAGCTTGGTTTGACCGGCGACACCGACTTCGGGCAGCAGCAGGTGCCGCTTGTAGCGGTTGTTCTGCTCGGGGGTCAGCGTGACGGGCTTGGTCCAATCACGCCCCTCGTCCTTCCACCGCCCAAAGCCGCCGGCCATCGAGACCACGTTGCCGTAGCCGAGTTCGCCGAGGGTCTTGGCGGCGAACGCCGACCGGACACCACCTGCGCAGTACACCACAATCGGTGCAGCCTTGTCGACGATCCGGCCCTCGATCTGGGCTTCGAGATGGCCGCGCGGGATGTGGACGGCGTCAGCCAACGCGCCCTCTTCGTACTCGTCGGGTTCGCGGACGTCGAGGACGAGGGCGCCGTCGGCGATGGCGGCAGCGGCGCCATCGGTGTCGACTTCGTCGATTTCGGACTTCGCAGCGGAGAGAAGATCGCGGAACGTTGCCATGATGAAAAGCCTACCGTTGATAGTTGACCTGTTGGGTCGGGTTTGTCCGGGCCGGATGGGGATGACCCGGTGGTCTGCCGGTCAGAAACCTCTGCCGCCCCGGTGATATTCCATGTGTCAGCCTGGCGCGATGCCGATTGATCACTTTGGTCCACAGACCGCGAGCACCTACGACGCCGATCACGCTGATCGGTTCGGCGCCGACGCTGTTGGCCCCGCTGTCGCCGTGCTCGCCACGCTCGCCGACGGTCGACCCGCCCTGGAGTTCGCCATCGGCACCGGCCGCATTGCACTCCCGCTCCAGGCGACCGGGGTCGATGTCGACGGAATCGACTTCTCGGCAGCGATGATCGACCAACTCCGTCAGAAGCCCGGCCACGAAACGATCGCCACGCGGGTCGGCGACATGGCCACCGTCGACATGGGCCGCCGATATGGCCTCGTCTACCTGGTGTTCAACACGATCGGCAATCTGATGACCCAAGAGGCGCAGGTTGCGTGTTTCCGCAATGCCGCCCGCCACCTCGAACCGGGTGGGTGCTTCGTCATCGAGTCGAACGTGCCCGACCTCCGCCGGTTGACACCGGGGTCGCAGGCCAGCGTCTTCGACAGCACCGAACGCCACGTCGGCATCGACCACTACACCGATCTCGCTGCCCAGCAGGCCGTATCACGACACTTTCATTTCGACGTCGAGCCCGAGACGGAAACAGACACGAACGCCAACCCGGGCGATGCCGGAGCCAGCCGACTCGGTGAGAGCGCGACGATGCGCTACGGCGAGACGCCGTTCCGTTTCACGTGGCCCTCCGAACTCGACCTCATGGCCCGACTCGCCGACATGCACCGAGTCGAACGGTGGGCCGATTGGCACCGAGCGGAGTTCACCGGTGACAGTGCCGCCCACATCTCGGTCTGGCGCACCAACTGACCGACTGAGGTCGGCGTCAGGCGGATCGGCGGAATCGCCTGGCTCGGTGTCCGAAACCGGCGAGCGGACAACCCAAACGGATCGTTACGGTGAATGCGTGACGACCACCGACGAGCCCCGAGAGCGCCTCTTCCAGCAATCGACCGCGGCCAACGACGGTGTGTTCACGACACAGGACTGGGCGCTCTTCGTGTCCGTCGGCGCGATCTGGGGGTCGTCGTTCCTCCTCATCGACATCGGCCTCGACGCCTTCCCACCCGGCCTGATCACGCTGATCCGCGTCGGCTCGGGGGCAGCCGCGCTGTGGGCGCTTCCCCGCTCGATCACGACTCGGGTGGGGCGTGCGGTCACCGACGTGACCATCGATGCCGAAGATCGGTTGCGACTGCTCCTGCTGTCGATCATCTGGGTGGCGATCCCGTTCACGCTGTTCCCGATCGCCGAGCAGCACATCAACTCCGCAATCACCGGCCTCCTCAACGGCGCCACGCCGATCTTCGCGGCCACTGTTGCCGCGGTACTCCTCCGGCAACGGGCCCGAGGCCCACTGCTCATCGGTCTGATCGTCGGATTCGTCGGGATCGCATTGATCAGTGCCCCGTCGATCGGCGATGGCGCAAGCCAAGCATCTGGCGTGTTCACGGTGCTCGCCGCCACCGTTTGCTACGGCTTCGCGATCAACCTTGCCGCTCCGTTGCAGCAAAAGTACGGGTCACTCCCCCTCATGGCTCGCATGCTCACACTTGCGACGCTGTGGACCACCCCGTACGGGCTCTGGCAGATCGGCGAGGCGCGTTGGGAGATCGGCCCGCTCGTCGCGGTCGTCGTGCTCGGGGTCATCGGCACCGGAATCGCCTTCGCCATCATGGGCACCCTCGTCGGACGGGTCGGCTCGACGCGCGCCTCATTCATCACCTACCTCATTCCGGTGGTGTCGTTGACTCTCGGGATCGTCTTCCGCGACGACACCGTGGCCCCGATTGCCGTCGCCGGCATCGCCCTGGTGATCGGTGGCGCCGTGCTCGCCAGCCGTCGCTCCCGCTGACCGGCGTCCCGGTCAACGGCTCGACGACCGACCGACCAACTCGGGGAGGACGTCACCGATCTGGCCGACCAGCAGGTGATGGGCATACCGATCCATTGCCGTTGCGCCGCCGTTGACGATGACGACCTGGGCCCCGGCCGCCCTGGCCCGGGGCACGCAGTTCGCAGCGGGAAACACGCTGAGCGTCGAGCCGACGGCGAGCAGCACGTCGCATTCCTCACTCACTCGCAGCGCCCGGTCGATCACTTCGGGGACGAGGGCCTGCCCAAAGCTGATCGTGTCGCTCTTCAAGATCCCCCCGCAGGCGAGACAGGCCGGGTCGGCGTCGCCGGCGCGCACCCGCTCGAGGCTCTGCTCCATCGGCCGCTGATCACGGCAGTCCCAGCACCGCGTGAACCACACCGTCCCATGCACCTCGACCACCTTGGCGGGGTCGGTGCCCGCCTTCTGGTGCAATCCATCGATGTTCTGGGTGACCACAGCGTGCAGTTGGTCGCGCCGTTCGAGTTCGACGATCGCCGCATGGCCGGCATTGGGTTCGGCTGTCCACGCCGGGGTGGTCAACCGGTGCTGCCAGGCGACCTTGCGGAGTTCGGGGTCGGCGAGATAGTTCTGCAGATTCGACGCCTTCTCCGCTGCCGGATTCTTGGTCCATACGCCATTCGGACCACGGAAGTCAGGAATGCCCGAGTCGGTCGAGATGCCCGCCCCGGTCAACACGACGATGCGTTCCGCACCGGCGATCAGATCGCGCGCCTCGTCGGTTCCGACGGGCAGTGCACGGTGTTCGGGGTGTTCGGCGGGAGCAGGCTCAGACGACACATCCCGATCCTGACTGATCGAAGGCACCCGGTTCCAGTCTTCTGCGATACTCGACGGGTGATCTCTCGGTTCGTCGCAACGCTCGCGGCGGCTGTCGTGCTCGTTCCGGGTTGGGCGATCGCCCTCCCGACCGACATTGTCGACGGGCCCGTGACGGCCGTCGACGCGGCGGTGCGCGACGTGCAGTGGAACGACCAGACCGTGTGCGATCTCGCCACCGTGCAAGCGCTCGCCGCACGGCATCCGGCGAGCCGACAGTTTGTGGTGCTGTCGACCGCCCAGTTCGGCGATACCTCCGGGTCGGCCTTCATCGCTGTTCGCGACCGCACGGGTCACTGGCACTGCCAGACGAGCACAGTCGCAGCCCGGTTCGGCCGCAGCGGGACCCGCCCGCTCCTCGACCGACGTTCGGGTGACGGCAGCACGCCGGCGGGCGTGTTCCCGCTCGGCGCGACCATGGCGTGGGACGGGCAGGTCGTCAACGTGTTCGGCAACCGCCCCGACCCGGGCGTACGCGCCGGCGTCGGGTATCGATCGGTACGGCCGCAGGATTGCTGGGGCGCGACGCCGGGCGACGCTGCCTACAACAAGTTGGTCAACAGGCCGGGGTGCATCGGCCCCGACGACGAATGGCTCTCCCGATTCGGAGACGTCTACGCCCATGCGGCGGTGATCGGCGCGAACATGAACCCGATCTCCGGCGACAGTCGCGCCGAGATCGACCGGGCGTACGCAGCCGCGATCTTCCTCCACCGACACAGCTACACCGCCGGCGGGGCGACGCGCCCCACGAGCGGTTGCGTGTCGGTGGCGTATGACGAGCTCGTCGGCATCATCACCCACCTCGATCCGACCCTCGCCCCACAGTTCGCCATCGGCCCGGTCGACTGGCTCCGCACCTCGGCGTGACGGTTCGACGTCACGGCTCCCATCAGCTGCAACGGCGGTAGCGTCGATCGCTGTGTCTGACCAGGTGGTGAATGAGGCGAGCAGGCGACGGACCTTCGCGATCATCAGCCACCCCGACGCGGGTAAGACCACGCTGACCGAGAAGTTCCTGCTCTACGCCGGAGCGATCACGTCAGGAGGCGCCGTGAAGGCGCACGAAGGACGCCGCTCGGCCACGTCCGATTGGATGGACATGGAGCAGAAGCGCGGCATCTCGATCACCTCGACGGCGCTGAACTTCCCGTACCGCGACCACGAACTCAACCTGCTCGACACCCCCGGCCACCGCGACTTCTCCGAAGACACCTACCGCGTGCTGTCCGCTGTCGACGCCGTCGTGATGGTGCTCGACGCAGCGAAAGGCATCGAACCGCAGACACTGAAGCTCTTCGAGGTGTGCCGGTCGCGCGACCTTCCGGTGATCACGTTTCTCAACAAGCTCGACCGTCCCGGCATGGAGCCGCTCGAACTCCTCGATCAAATCGAAGAGCAGATCGGTTTGCGCCCGACACCGGCGACGTGGCCCGTTGGTTCGCACGGCGACCTGCGCGGGGTGATCGACCGTCGCACGGGCATTTTCACCCGGTTCACGCGCACCGCCCGTGGTTCGCAGATCGCGCCCGAAGAAGACGTGCCAGCCGAACGGGCGGCCGTCGAGGAAGGCACCGCCTGGGACAAGGCGACCGAGGAGTCCGGTCTGCTCAGCGCCATGGAAGCCGATGTCGACATGCCCTCGTTCCTCGCCGGCCAATCGACGCCGGTGTTCGCCGGGTCGGCCCTCACCAACTTTGGTGTCCGCCACCTCCTCGACGCGATCGTCGACCTGGCACCGCCCCCCACCCCGCGACTCGACATCGACGACGAACCTCGCCCCCTCGACTCACCGGTGTCGGCATTCGTCTTCAAGGTCCAAGCAAACATGGACAAGAACCATCGCGACCGCATCGCCTTCGCCCGGATCTGTTCGGGCAAGTTCGAGCGCGGGATGGTCATGACGTGTGAGCGCACGGGCAAGCCGTTCGCCACCAAGTACGCGTCGACGGTGTTCGGCGCCGAGCGTACGACGGTCGACGAGGCGTTTCCCGGCGACGTGGTCGGCCTCGTCAACGCGACAGGTTTGAACATCGGCGATTCGCTGTTCGACGAGACCGGTCCAACGGTCAAGTTCCCGCCGATCCCGTCGTTCGCTCCCGAGGTGTTCGCGACGGCGCGTCCGATCGACACCGGCAAGTCCAAGCAGTTCCGCAAGGGCCTCGATCAACTCAACGAAGAGGGCGTCGTGCAGGTGCTGAAGGATCCGGACTGGGGCGACGCCTCGCCGGTCCTCGCGGCCGTGGGCCAACTGCAGTTCGAAGTGTTTGCCAACCGACTCGAATTCGAGTTCAACGCGCCGATCGAGATCTCACCGGCGCCATATCAGGCCATTCGCATCACCGACAAGGCGTCGGCCGACATATTGCGGGCGAAGCCGGGCGTGCGCATCCTCGCCCGCTTCAGCGGCGACATGGTCGCGCTGTTCGAGAACAAGTACGCGCTGCAACGCATCGAACAGAACGAACCCGAGCTCATGCTCGAGCCCATCGTCGCCGGCTGATCAGGCGGGTTGATCGCGGACCAGTTCGATGAACGAGGTCCCCGTGTCGAGCGCGATCGCCACGCCGTTCGCGTCGATCAGTGCGAACGCCTCGTACGCGCTGGCGCGAGCCCAGGTGGCCGGGATGCGCACCCCGTTGCGATGCACGACAGCCACACCCTGGCCGACCGTGACCGGATTCGGCGAGCGAGCGTCGACTGGTGAGGCAGCGTGGAACACATACAACTCGACCACGTTGTCGACCGCGATCTGGGCGCCCGAGGCGGCGAGATGCGGCCGACCGTTCTGCGACCTGAAGTACTTGCCGGCCGCCTCGTCCCACGCCCAGTCGACGGACACGCCGTCCATCGACACGTTGAATGCGGGCGTCACGGTGGCGCCCAGCGCGGTGCGGTCGATCCAGCCTGCGTCGATCGCCCACAGCTGACGCGCCGGGCCTGCGGTGGGTGCGCTGCCGATAGCGCACGTCGGGTCCAACTGCAGGTTGTGGGGAGCCTTGCGACTCGAGTTGCGCTCGTAGCACGGGTTCTTCTGCGCCGTGAAGTCGACCAGGACTCCCGAGAACGCGGCAGACTCGATCCAACTGGTAACGCCTCGGTTCCCACCTGACCACGCGAGAATCGGCCGATTCATCGACGCCAGAATGTCGAGGTCGCCGGTGCGCGCCGACCGCACCGGGCCGACGCGGTCGGGAAGACGAGTGTGGAAGAGCGCAACGAAGCGCGTGACGCCTTCGACGTTTTCTTCGATGATCACGTCGGCTTCGTCGAGGCCCCACTGCGGGCGGGCGTTCGGGTTGTTGTCGATCTTTGCGGCGATGATCGGACGGCTCGTCACATCAGCGCCGGCCGGCTCGCCGGTGAGCGCCGCGACGCCGTCGAGCGGAGGGAACGGTACATAGGGCTCCCAGACCGGCACGCCGTTGTCGAGAATCGTGGTCGGGACGGGCACGGTCGTGGTGGTCGTGGTCGTGGTCGTCGAGGTGGTCGTTGCCGGCAGCGTTGTCGTGGTGGTCGTGGTCGTGGTCGTCGGCGGCAATGTCGTCGTGGTGGTCGTCGACGTCGATGGCACCGAAATCGTCGAGCGCGTCGTCGTCGCCGCCACCGAGGCCGATGGCTGCGGCAATCAGGGCCCCCGCGGCGAGCACGACCGCCCCACCGACGGCCAAGCGTCGGCGCGCGAAGTTCGGATTCGTTTCCTCGACCATCGCGTCGAACGTACCGCCTGCGGTCAACCCAGCGTCGTCAACCGGACGTGACCGATTCGACACACCCTGCGTTCATCAACCGCGCAGTGTCGCGCCCCGAGCTACCACGACCCGGAGCTGCCGCCACCGCCACCGCCACCGACGCCGCCACCACCGAACCCGCCGCTGCCTCCCCCGCTTCCGGAAGAACTCGGCGCGATGCGCGCCGACTGGAACGAATTCGCGGCAATGGCGAGGTAGAGCGGCCCGCGAACCAGCTGCTCGGGATGGGGGATGTTGCTCGACTCGATGGCGCGTCGCCAGGCATCGGCGGCGCCGAGCGCCACGGCCCAGGCGCTGTACTCGCGGACGAGGTCGTTCTCCCACGCCCAGTCGACGTGACGACCCTCGCTCGCGGCGAGAAACCGCCGGAACGATTCGGATCGGAGTGTCAACGCCGAGCCGGTCGCCGATCGAGACGGGAGCAGCGAGCGGTAGGCCAGGAATGCGACGAATCCGACCACCAGCGCAGCGAAGATCACGGCGACGAGCGGGTTCGACATCGCAGTGAGCGCAGTCCGACCAGCGACGACGAGCGCGCTGCCGCTGATCAGGATCACGAACAGCAACGGGAACAGCACGTTGGCGAGACGCCCGATTCGGATCGGCGAGGTCCCTGGAGCGCCCCGCACCCACCATCCGGATTCGCCCAGGAAGCGCTTCTGTTCGGTGCGAATATCGTTCCACGCGCTGCTGAAGCCGGCGTCATACGTGCCGAGCTGGATGGTGTCCTTCGTACCGAACAACCGATCGAGGTGCCCGCGATCCACGGCGTTGAGGCGGACGTCGGCCGGGCCCCGGCTCAACGTGTCGTCGTCCGCGACGACGATGACGTTGCGGGCGATCATCTCGGAGAACCATGCCGACACGGTGTCGTCGTCGACCCGCTCGGTGAGCAATGCCGATGCATGCCATGGCTCGATGCCGCGTGGTGGGACGAACTCAATCGTCGCGAGATCGGCGAGCCTGCTGTCACGCACCCGATAGGTCGGAACGTCGGCCACCCGGTCACCGGGCTGCGGCGCGGGGAGGTCGCCGTAGGCGGCCTCGGCTGCTCCACCCGCGCCGTGGACCTCGTTGCTGCCGTAGCGGCGGCTGGCGACGAAGACAGCGCCCGCAGCAAGCGCGGCAACGGGAAGCACGGCCAGTCCCAGGGGCCGAAAGCCATTGGGATTGCGCGTCGACAGCGCCGGAGCGACGGCGAACTCGCTCGCCCGGGTTGCCATGATCGTGCCACCGACGGTGATCCCCTCTCCCGGTTCCAGCGGCTCGATGACCGTGACATAGTTGCCGTCGGCGTCCTGCTCGAACTCACATCCCCCGAACTGCCCGAACGATCCGGTGTCGCAGCGCAGGTCGTCGAGTTCGAAGCCGGACAGCACCACTTCGAAGCGATCAGTCGTGAAGGTCTCGTCGGTGCCGATGATGTCGACGGCGAGCTGACCGTTCGAGATGCCGGCGTCGGGCAGGGTGTATTCGAGTTCGTAGCGGTGCTGCCCGGTGACGAAGACGTTCGGGTCACCGATGCGGATCCGAGTGCGGCTCCCGATGGTCGTGGCCGCGACGTCGTCGACGGCGTCCGGTGAGAACGCCGTCACGTCGGTGGGGATGCCGAAATCGTCGGGAATTTCACGCTGGTAACCGCGACGCTCGAACAGCCCGAAGTCGATGTCGACCACTTCCCTGATGCGGACGCCGTCGGCGCCCTCCGGTCGAACCGTGACCTGCTTGGCGTCGAAGTGCTCGGGTCGGAACAGTGCCTGGTCGCCGGCGCCGATCACGCCGAAGCCGGCGAGAGCACCGACCCCGGCGACGGCAACCGCGACAACGGCATGGGCAACCGGGGTGACGCGTCGGATCATCGACACAGTGTGGCCCCTGCGTGCCGAATCCGCCGCCCGATCGGCTGTCGAGTCACAGAGGACAGGGCAGCTCAGGTGTCACTCGGTGGCGAGGCGTCGTTCGATGAACTTCGACATGCCCGGCACGGTGAATGCGATCTGGCCGTGCTCGGGGGCGTAGATGATTCCCTTGTGGATCAGGTTGGCGCGGGCCGGGCCGAGCGCCGTCGGCTTCTTGCCGATGCGTCGGGCCACCTCGCCGCTCGAACTCGGCCGGTCGCCGTCGTCGGCCATCGCCGCAAGGTAGGCCCGCTCGCTCGGCGTCGCCCGGTCCCAGCGGGCCCGGAAGAAGCCCGAGTCGAGGCGTTCGAACCCGACCTTGACCCCGCGCTGCGCATCGGCGTGCGTGATCGGTGATGCGGCGGCATCGTTCCAGGTGGATTGGCCGAACTGTTGGATGAAGTACGGGTAGCCGGCCGACTGCGCCACGACGTGCGTCGCAGCGTCGGCATCCCAGTCGACGCCTTCGATCCGCGCCGGATTCACGAGCGCCGAGCGCGCCGCGGCGTCGGGTAGGCGATCGATCAGGCGGTAGTCGAACAGGCGCTCGGCATACGACTCCGCCGTTGCCAGGGCACCGGGCAGGTTGGGCAAGCCGCACCCGATGACGAACCACGGCGACGACCGCTGCCCGGTCTCGTGACATGCTCGACAGACCGCGGAGAGTTCTTCCGCGGTCAGGTCTTGCATCTCGTCGATGAACACCGCGACGCCGACATCGAGTTCGAGCGCAGCGTCGCCGAGGTCGAGCGCGAGGTCGGTCAAGTCGGCATACAGCGAGCCGCTGTCGGCGCGACCTTTGGCCGGATCGACATCGAAGCCCAGCGACACTGCGCCGTCCGGGTTGAACGACATCGAGAACGATGTCACGGTGCGCAGCGCAGCCCGCAGCCGCTCCCTGGTGGTTCCGCGACCCCGTTCTCGCCCCTGTTCTCGTCGGAGTGATGTCGCCAGCGACCGGGACAAGCCGTCGGTGAACGACGTCGGTCCGCTCCCGCGGTCGGCCTCCACACGGGCGGTGATCCAGCCGCGCTGGTCGGCTCGACCTGCCAGGTCTTGGAGCAAAACCGTCTTGCCGACGCCGCGCAGCCCAGTGAAGACGATGCTGCGTGACGGGCGCCCAGCTTCGGCCCGGTCGATCAGGATTTCGAATGCCTCGATGTCGTCGTCACGCCCGGCCAGCTCGGTCGGCCGCAGCCCGGCACCCGGCGAATACGGATTGCGACGCGGATCCATCCCGCGACTCTACACAATGCTAGGAATGTATGCGACGAAATATAGATCTCCTTAGAATCGGGTCGATGACGGAGGGCGCGCTTCCGTCCGCTCCGAGCCTGCTTCCGGCCGTGTTTGTGCCAACACACGATCCCACCACGAAACCCGGCTGTGAGGCGCGTCGGCACCCGACGCTTGCTGATGTTTCGCTGCTTGGTTGCCCGACGTTGTCGATATGGACGGTCGGGAACGCGCTTGACGCGTGTTTCTGGCCCGCGGCTGGCGGCCACGGACGTCGGCTGCTCGCCGACTATGGCGGTGAGCGCGATAAGCCATCACCGCGGCGAAAGAAAGAGCCGACGGGCGTTCCCGGGTGCAAGGCTCGCAGCCCGACGTCGGCTGGCCTGACCATCCAGATTGTCGGCGGCGCCGCTGGGGGGTCGTGTTGCGTCAGGGAACGAGTTCGAGGGCGTCGCAGTGGGCGGGTCTGACGACTGCGAAGTCGCGGTGGTTGAGCGTGGCGATCTGGGTTGCGTTGTGGCGTTCGGCGATCGCGATGATCGAAGCGTCAACGAACCCGAGTCCGAGGTCGGTGTAGGTGTCGATCAGTTCGATGGCGCGCTGGTAGTCGATATCGATCGGGTCGATGATCGCGAACCGGGGGCTGGTAACCAGAGTGAGGAAACGGGCTTCGGCGGCAGGGCCGAGGCGGGTTTCGATCAGCCAGGCAGCTTCGGGGATCACAGTGGCGGTAACCGCGAGATCGGTGCGGGTGCGCAGCAGGCTGGCGCAAGCGGTGTGGTGGGGTTCGTCGCGGTCAGCGACGGCGACGAAGATGCCGGTGTCGATCAGCAGCACCGATGACCGTCAGATGCCTTGGGCGATCTTCTTGTCGGCGGCGTCAACACGTTCGCGGTGGATGTCGAACGGTTCGGTCCTACCCGACGCGGCGCAGCCAATGAATGCTTCCAACGGATCATCGAGGCGGGCGGCGAGCTCGTCAATGAGTGTTTCGGTGGTGATCCCGCGGCGCGCCGCTTCGGTCGTGAGCCGGGTGGCGAGTTGCTCGATCGAGATCGACATGGCCAAAGCCTATGCGTTCTGGTGACGTTGCTGCACGCGTTCAAGACGCCGACGTTCTGCCCCTGACAACAGCGGCTGGGGTGGTTTGAGTCCTGACGAGGTCGCGTCAAACAGCAGTCGAAACCGACTCTCAGCGACGACGTTCCCTCGGGGCGACGTGGCGACCCACTGTGGGAGTACCGGCTTCCTCCCAACTTCAGCGTGTGTCCGAGCGATGCACCATCACGACTCGCGGAGGTCCCCTCGTGTCACTTGATTCAGCACTCGATCCGATCGGTTCGCCCACCCAACTTGCCTCCGGACTGCCCGGCGACCATCCGACTTCGACCCACGACGCACTGGTACCACACATCGTGGTCGTCCGCCCGTGGATCGACCCGGTCGTCGACGACCACGGGCACGACCCCCGGTCGAGCTACGTCGAAACCTTCTGGCTCGGCGTGCTCGGACCCACCGCCACGTGGCTGCTGCGCCGCTTCGCAGCCGGCTTGGAATCGCACCCCGACGGATTCGAAGTCGACCTCACCACGACCGCCGCCGCAATGGGATTGAGCTATCGCGCCGGCCGCTCGTCGGCCTTCAGCAACGCGCTCCAGCGGTGCGTCATGTTCGGCCTCGCCCATCAACTTCCGGACGGAAACCTCGCCGTGCGCCGACGGGTGCCGGCCATCGCATACCGCCATCTGCGGCGGATGCCCGCCGAGGTCCAGCAGCTGCACGACGAGTGGCAATCGGCAGTGGTCTCGCTCGACGATCTGACCCGCGCGCATCGCCTTGCACTGGCGATGCTCGACGTCGGCGACGAACCCGTCGTCGTCGAGTCGCAGCTCCGCGCGCTCGGCATCACCCAGGCCGTCGCTGCCCAAGTGGCCGACAACGCGGCACGTTTGGCGACGAATTGACGATGCCGCGGCTGCGGACTCAGGCCGATGTCAGGCGGTGTTGCTCGGGCCCGGAGCGGGAGCGGTGAAGTTGCAGGCGAGATCGATCAGCAGGCGGGTCCCGAAACCGCTCGCACCCTTGGCGTAGATGCCACCGTCGGCCGCGATCTCCATCGGGCCGGCGATGTCGAGATGAGCGTAGGGAACATCGCCGACGAACTCGCTGAGGAAGATCGACGCGGTGATCGTGCCGCCGTAGGGGCCACCGATGTTGCACATGTCGGCCACGACCGAGCTGAGCAGCTTGCGATACCGCTTGGTCTCCATCGGCAACTGCCACACCGGCTCGTCGACATCGGCGGCGCGGGCCTTGACCTGCTCGACGAAGTCCTGGTTGGTGCCGAGCAGACACGCCACATCGGTACCGAGCGCGCCGATGGCCGAACCGGTGAGCGTGGCGATGTCGACGATGCCATCGGGTGCTTCTTCGGCCGCAAGCGAGAGTCCGTCGGCGAGCACGAGGCGGCCTTCGGCGTCGGTGTTGTGG
This sequence comes from Ilumatobacteraceae bacterium, assembly GCA_963820085.1. GTDB lineage: Bacteria > Actinomycetota > Acidimicrobiia > Acidimicrobiales > Ilumatobacteraceae > Ilumatobacter_A. The sequence continues at coordinate 1,515,703 of CAWFYU010000006.1, forward strand.
ATCTCGACGGTCTTGCCGTTACGCATCGTCAGCACGTCGCCGAGCTTCAGCGCGCTGCCGGACGGCATGTTGTCGGTGCACATCAGCCACGCCGTGACCTTGGCCTTGCACTTCAACGCCTTCAGCGCCGACATCGCCGACAGCACCGCCGCGGCGCCCGACATGTCCATCTTCATCGCCACATGGCTCGGGTTGCTCGGCTTGAGGCTGATCCCACCAGAGTCGTACATCACACCCTTGCCGACCATCGCGAGATGCGCCGTCGGATTCTTCGGCGCATAGGTCAATTTCACCATGCGCGGCGGCTCGGTCGAGCCGCGGTTGACGCCGATCATCCCGCCGCAGCCCATTTGCTTCAGCTGATCCTTGTTGAACACCTCCACCTCGAGGCCGGTGGCTGCGCCGATGGCAACCGCCTTTGCCGCAAGGTCCTTCGCGTTGAGGTACGTGGGAGGAGTGTTGGCCAGTTCGCGGGCGAGCGCTGCGGCCCCGGCCACCACGGCGCCGCGCTCGGCGCCCTGCTGCACGGCCTTGACCCGCTTGTCGCCGACGACCAGGGTGAGTTCGGCGAGCTGGGCGGCACTGGTCGTATCGTTCTTCAGCCCGACATACCGGTAGGAGCCGAGCAGCGCTCCTTCGGCAACGGCCTGCCCGACGATCTTCGCATCGAGGTGGCCGAGGTCGGCGAGGTTGATCGCGAGATGCCGGTGCTTGGCGGCAGCCCGAGCGAAGCTGGCAGCGGCGCTCCGCACACCGGCGACGTCGATCGAGTCGGGGTCGCCGACGCCAACGGCGTACGCCACTCCGTCGCCGTGCGGCACGCCGAGCATCTGGCCGACCTTGCCCTCGAAGCCGTTGGCGTCGAGACCCGCCCGGCTCACGCCGAGTTGACGCGGCACCGCTCCCTTGGTCGCCACTGCGTAGGCAACCGCAGTGGCTCCCTTCGGCGCCGACTTGGCGACGGTGACGGTGACATTGGTGACGGCTTCACTGGCATCGAGCATCCGGTCATTCTGCCCGATCACCTGCGTTTGCGTGATGTTTCTGGTTGGCATCGCAGCCAAAATCGTCACGCAAACGACGGACGGGTTGACGGGCGCGTGAGGACTTTCCATGCGGCGAGCAGCAGTACGGTGCCCGCCGTGACGCCGGCGACGTTGCCGCTCGACCAGAATTTCAGCGCTGCCGACACGGCCGCCGCCAGCGCCATCACCGAGGCCGCCGATCCGTTCCACGCCACCTGCGGTGCAAGCAGCGCACGCCGCTCGATCTTCGACACGATGCTGACAATCGGGATGAGCAGCACGAAGGCGGCGACGACCAGCGGCGCCTTCTCGACCCACCACGCCCCGCTCCCGATCGGCGCACTCGGCAGCCATCCGAAGGCGTAGAACACCGCACTCGCGGCGACCATCGCGGTGAAGTGCCAGAGATAGACCGACATCGCCACGGCGTTGCCCGCGACGACGGCCCGCCACAGACCACGGTTGCGGGTGAGTAATGCGGTGACGGCGGGAGCGGCGGCGATGGCCGTGGCACTGAATGCGGCACCGAAGACGACGAGTGCCAACGACGGCGGATGGGTCGGGGAGAACGGCACGCCCGACACGTGGATCATCGTCACCGGCCATGGCCCCAGCGCCACGAGTCCGACAGCGAGGGCCCACAGACCAGCGGCCCACGCCAGCATCAACCGCCCGGTCGGCAACATTCCGTCACGCCACATGAACCCGCCCACCTGGAAGAGCATCCACCCCAGCACCCAGTTGAGATGTTCGACGAAGGGCACGCCTGCGAGATGCAGTGCTTCGATGACGGCGAACGCACCGAGCAAGCTCGTCAACGTTCGTGTCCGGTTGGCCCGCAGCGCACGAAAGACCGTGGGAGCGAACGCCGTGTCGATCGTGTAGTTGGCGAGGAACCACAACGGGATCGCGGCGCCCACCGCCCCGGCCGCCACGATGCCACCGGCACCCGCCGCGGTGCCGACGCCGAGCAGCACGAGCCACGTCGCGGCCAGCGCCACCGTGGGGGACACCAGCCGGCGGAGCCGACCGACCACCCAGTCGCGGTCGCGTCCGTCGCGCCGCCAGTGCGCATCGAGCGACATCGCCGACGCAAAGCCGCCGACGACGAAGAACAGCGGCATGACCTGGAAGATCCAGGTGAGCCACGACAGTTGCGGCGCCACTTCGAGCGCGTTGCGGGCCACGAGTTCGCCGTCGTCATCGGTCCCGATGGCGATGACGATCCAATGCCCGCAGGCCACGGCGAGCATGGCCACTGCCCGGTAGGCGTCGACGGCACGGTTGCGATCGGTCTTCGCGGCGCCGGCGAGGCTGGCGAGATCGACGGACAGCAGGGTTGCGAGCAGCAGGGTTGGCAGCAGGGGCATGTTGGTCGGTGGCTGAGTTCATGCAGCCCATTCACCCAGAAACCCCAGGTCAGCACCATCCGGGCAATCCCCCACGCCGCCCTGGGGGTGCTGGTCGGGTCAGGTCGGAAACCCGGTCGATCAGGTCGGCTGGCTGCTGGCCCAGGCGGCGGCGAGACTGCTGTAGCGGCCGCCGAGCGCGAGGAGTTCGTCATGGGTGCCCAGTTCGACCAGACGGCCGGCGTCGATCACGGCAATCCGGTCGGCTCGACGGATCGTCGAGAGTCGGTGGGCCACCACGATCGTGGTCCGGCCGCGCATCAGCGACTCGAGGGCGTGCTCGACGATTGCTTCGGTGCCGGGGTCGAGGTTGCTCGTCGCCTCGTCGAGCACGAGCACGGCCGGATCGACCAGCGCGGCTCGGGCGAGCGCCACCAACTGCCGCTCCCCTGCCGACAACCGTGACCCGCGCTCGCGTACCTCGGTGTGGATGCCGTCTTCGAACTCTGCGAACCGTTCGAGCGCACCGATGGCGGCCAACGCCGACCGGACCTCGTCGTCGGTGGCGCCGGCACGGGCGACGCGCACGTTGTCGGCAATGCGTGCCGCCGAACAGATACCCCTCCTGGGGGACCACGACGACGCGTTCACGCAACGACGCGAGCGTGGCATCACGGAGGTCGACCCCGCCGAACGTGATCGTGCCGGTGGTCGGGTCGTAGAGCCGGGCCATCAGCTTGGCGAGTGTCGACTTGCCCGACCCGGTCGAGCCGACCACCGCCAGCCGTTCACCGTCGGCCACGGTGATCGACACGTCGTCCAGCACGGGCGCGGCGGTGTCCGGATACCGGAACCCGACGCCGGCAACGGTCACGGCTCCGACTGCGGGCAGGATCTGCGCGCCGTCGAGCAGGTCGGGTGTGGTGTCCAAGATGTCGAACAGCTTGCTCAACGACGCAGCCGACGACTGGACCGTGTTGTACAGCTGGCTCAACTGCTGCACCGGTTCGAACAGCTGTGCCAACAGCAGCACCACTGCGATCACGGTGCCGATCGTGACGTCCTCGTGATCGACCAGCCAACCGCCGATCCCGATCGCCAAGGCCGAGGCGATCACGCCCGCAGCCTCGACCAGGCCAAAGAACCACGTCGACACCCGCAAGCTGTGCATGTGGGACCGGTACAGCGCACGGTTCGACGCCTCGAAGCGACGGATCTGCTCGGGTTCGCGCGCGTAGGCCTGGATGACGCGGACGCCCGCCACGCCCTCCTGCAGCGTCGAAAGGTTCTGGCCGACCTGCTCACGGACATCGAGGTAGGCCGCGTTGGAGTCACGTTGGAACTTGCGTGACGCCACGACCAACACGGGAAACACGAGCAAGGCAACGATGGTCAGCTGCCAGCTCAGAACGAGCAGCAGGCCGAACGACAGCGTGACCAGCAGGCCGGCACCGACGAACTGCAGTAACCCCCACTGCACGAGTTCGGCCATCGACTCGATGTCGGCCGTCATGCGGGCGACGAGCACACCTGACTTGTTGCGGTCGAAGAACGACAATGACTGCTTCTGGATGTGGCCGAACACGCGGATCCGCAACAGACGAAGAAAACCCTCTCCGGCCCGGTTGATGAACACATATTGCTGCCGCGAGGCGAGGTATGCGGCGACGACGACCACGATGTAGAGCACCACCGCGTTGCGGACGACATCACCATCGAATCGTCGGATACCGCGATCGATGCCGTAGCGGACGATCACCGGACCGAGCAGCAACCCGAGCGTGGTGATCGTCGAGAACGCAAGTGCACCGAGCATCGTTCGTCGAAACGGCGCAGCCATCCGGGCGGCCCGGCGAATCACCTGCCGGGCGGCGTCGGCGTCGAGTCGATCGTCGTCGTCGATGGCTGTCATTCCCCACATCAGCTGCTCGTCTCATCCGAGCCGACGGTGGTCGGCACCGCAGCGTCGTCGCCGGCGGTCATCGTCGCGGTCATCGTCATGACGGTCCATCGCCGCGAGCACGTCGCGATACCGCTGATCGGTCGCCAGCAGGTCGTCGTGGGTTCCGACAGCGACGATTCGGCCGTCGGCGAGCAGCGCAACTCGATCAGCGAGGGCGATCGTGCCCGGGCGATGGGCGATGACGATCGTGGTCCGGCCGTGCATCACCGTCGACATCGCCGCCCGGATCTCGTGCTCCTTCGACGGGTCGACCGCCGACGTCGCATCGTCGAGCACCAAGATGCGCGGGTCGGCGAGGATCGCACGGGCGATCGCGATCCGCTGCCGCTGACCACCAGACAGCGAGTACCCCCGCTCGCCGAGGCGGGTTTCGTAGCCGTCGGGGAGGTCGCTGATGAAGTCGTGGGCGCCCGGCCAGACGGGCTGCGGCGACCACGGTGTCCCGATCGGCGTCGGGGCGGGCGAACGCAATGTTCGCCGCTCACCGAGTCGTGGAACAGCAGGGTGTCCTCGAAGACGATGCCGACGGCGCGGCGCAGATCGCCGAGCGTGAGATCACGGACATCGACGCCGTCGATGGTGATCGTGCCGGCCTCGACGTCGTAGAACCTGATGAGCAACCGGGCGACGGTCGACTTGCCCGACCCGGTCCCGCCGACCAGCGCAATCGACTGCCCGGCCGCGAGGTCGAGGTCGAACCCACGCAAGACCGGCAGGTCGGCGGCGTAGCCGAAGTCGACACCGCTGAACCGGACGGCACCGAGCCCAGCGCTCGCATCAGTGCGAGCGGGCAGCGCGGACGGATGCGCCGGATCAGCCACGAGCGGCACCGTGTCGAGCACCTCGGTGACGCGCTCGATCGCCGCCGCAGCGCGCTGCGCCCACGCAATCGTCATGCCCAGCATGCGCAACGGGGCGACGAGCAACGCGACGTAGAAGTTGAACTGCACCAGCTGGCCGAGCGTGAGATCGCCATCGATCACCTGCATTCCCCCAACACCGAGCACCGCAATGAGGCCCACCTGGGGCAAGAGCTCGATGGCCGGCAGGTACATCGCGCGGATCCGCGCCGCCTCGATCGACACCCGCCGGATGTCGTCGGCCTCGCGCTCGAGCTTGTCAGCCTGGACCTGCTCGGCACCGAAGCCCTTGACCACGCGGATGCCGCCGATCGACTCTTCGACGACGGTGGCGAGTTCTCCCTGTTCGGCCTGCACCGCTTGCACGGCCGGATGGATCGAATGCGAGAACCGACGACCGGCCCAGTTCACCAGCGGCAGCGGCGCCAGCGCCACGAGCGCGAGGAACGGGTTCGTGATGAACAAGATGATCGTGACGACCACGATCATCGCCAGATTCGACGCCGTGATCGGAATCATCACCACGAACTGCTGGATCTGCAGCAGGTCACTCGACGATCGACTCATCAACTGCCCGGTCTGGGATCGGTCGTGGTAGCCGACATGCAGCGACATGATGTGGCTGAACAAGCGCTCGCGCAGCTTCGTCTCGGTCCACCGCGCTTCGCGGAACGCGTAGAACCGCCGGAGCGCCGTGAAGAGACCCGCGAGGACGCCGGCCAGCGCCACGAGGCCGGCCCAGATCCAGACGTTGTCCTCGCCTTGGATCCCGCGGTCGATGCCGAAGCCGACCAGTCTCGGCACGGCCACCTTGGCCGCCATCCAGCCCAGGCCGATCAGGGTGCCGATGATGAGATTGCGACGCTGTGCGGCGAGTGTCGCAATGAGCAGGCCCCACCGGCCGCGTGAAGATTCCGCCGCCATGGCCCGAACCCGCCGGAGCTCAGCTCAAGAGCTCAGCGACGCGCTCTTTCGGTCGTCCGATGATCGCGCGGTCGGCCGTGACGACGACCGGACGCTGCAGCAACTGCTTGTGCTTGACGAGCATGTCGACGATCTGGTCGTCGGTGGCAACGTCGGCATCGGTCAGGCCGAGCTTCTTGAACATGCTGTCACGTCGCACCAGATCGGTCGCCGGGTCGTCGAGCTTGGCGATGATGCTGCGGATCTCGTCGGCATCCGGCGGGGTTTTGATGTAGTTCACGATCTCGACGTCGACACCGAGCTCTTCGGCAATGCGCACGGCATTGACCGAGGAGTTTCAATGCTGGTTGTGATAGATCCGAACATCAGCCATGTGATTCAGGATAGGACGACGGGCGCGACTCGGCCGCATCGGTTTGGGTTTGGGCTCGGGTTCGGGCCGTGCAGCTTCGAGTTCAGTCGAGCGCGACCTCGTCGAGCACCCCCGAGGTGACGTCGTAGACGAAGCCGCGGATGTGTTCCTTGTGCATCACGAACGGGGTGAGTCGCAGTCGATGCATCGACTGGCGCACATCGGCGTAGGGGTCGGTGAACGGTTCGAGCGCCCACCACGGTTTGACACCGAGTTCGGCTTCGAGTTCGGCCTTGAACTCGTCTTCGCTGACCAACTGCAGCCCGCAGTTGGTGTGATGGACGAGCACGATCTCGACGGTGCCGAGCTTGCGTTGGCTCAAGCAGAGCGACCGGATCACATCGTCGGTGACAACGCCACCCGCGTTGCGGATGATGTGAGCCTCGCCGTTTTCCAAACCGAGCAACTTGAAGATGTCCATCCGGGAGTCCATGCAGGCCACGACGGCCATCCGCCGCGACGGCGCGACCTGCAGGTCGTGATCGGCAAAGGTGGCGGCGAATTCCGCGTTGTGCCCGATCAGCTCGTCGGTCGAGGGAGTGAAGTCGCTCATGACGACGACCGTAGCCCGCGGGTCGCAACCCAACACTGTGACAACGCTTCCCTATGGTGGGCCGGACCGACTCCCTCCTGCACCACCCAGCACGACCCAGCATCGCCGGCCCTTGGGCCTGTGCACCCGCCCCAGGAGGCCACCATGTCACATACCCCTCGCCGACCTGCCCACGGTCGACCCGTTCATGGTTCACCGGCGGCACGCCGCACGGTCATTGGTTGTCCCGACGATGCCCTGCAGATTTTCGCCGCCTCGTCAGGCGGCCACGACGACACCCTCGTCATTGCATTGGACGACCAGCGTGGCGTACTCGGCGTCATTGCGGTCACCGACACGGTCGATCCCGATGCCGTGCTCGTCGTCCTCGATGTGGTGGCCGCCGCGGCAGAGACGCAACCCGGCGTTGCCGCGCTCATCGTGGCGTCGATCCGCCCCGACGGCCGACTCGACATCGACGACTTCGACCGATGGCATCGGGCCGACCAGGCGTGCGACGACGCCGGCCTCGAACTCGTCGAATGGTTCGTCATCGGCCACACGGTGTCGTTGCCGCGCGAGTGGTGCGGTGTGCCGTCCCGATGGCCCTGGTGACGGGCGTGCGCTCAACCCGACGCGTTCACGGCGGCCGGATCATTCGGCCGCCACGGTGGTGGTGGCGGTGGTGGTGGTGGCGGTGGTGGTGGGGTGGTGGTGGTGGTGGTCGAGCGGGCGCGGCGCTGCGCCGGCGACAAGCGCAGCCCGGCGTCTCGCAGTCGCCGTAACAGCTCCCGGCTTTCCACTTCCTGCGCGCCGGCGGCGATCATCTGCGGGCGATACGAAGCAGGAATGTCGTAGTGGTCGCCCTGAAATCCTCGGCGCGGAATCCCGACCGCGTCCGCGAACTCGTGCAGTTCGTCGTACGTCTCGTCACTCACCAGATGGCACCATTTCTCCCCTCGGTGCCACCACCGTGCCTCGTCGATCAGGATCGTCACGGGCGTCAGCCTGCCAGACTGCAGCGGTGAACTCACCGAACACGCCGAGCAACGAACGCCGTCGGAAGCGGATCGTCGTCGATGACGGCGACACCGAGCACGTTCCCGGCGTCGTCGAAGTTGCCTGGGTCGCCCACGTCAGCAGTGATACGGCGCTGTTCGAGCGGCTCGTCAGCCGGCACCGGGAGCGCCAGCGCCGCTACCACCGGATCGAACACGTCGAGGCGGTTCTTGGCCACATTGGCGACCTCGCGACACACGAGGCGATCACCGACCTCGGCGTCGTCGTTGCCGCAGCGCTCTATCACGACGCCATCTACGAGTCGCAACATCGGGCGAACGAGCGGGCTAGTGCCCGCCTGGCCCGACGCGACCTCGCCGCAGTGGGCTGGAACGGTGAACGCATCGATCGCGTCGCCCGCATGATCGAAGGAACCGCAACGCATCTCGATCCTGGCGACCTCGACACCGCCGTGCTCTTCGATGCCGACCTGGCGATCCTCGGAGCCGCTCCCCCCGACTATCGGCGCTACGTCACTGCGGTCCGCGCCGAGTACGGCCATCTCGACGACGCCGAGTGGACCGAGGGGCGCAGCCAGGTGCTGCGGTCGTTCCTCGAACGGGCGTCGATCTACGCAACGGCAACGGGCCGCGACCACTGGGAGGTGGCGGCCCGAGCGAACATCACGGAAGAACGGGCCGCGCTCGCGCGGTGACATCGACGGGTGCGGGCTCGGCCGTTGCGAGCTCAGGAATCGGGACGCCGGCCTCGATGTCGTGCTGGGCGCCCCGTTCGAACAGCCAGTACACGACGAGGGCCAGCGTGGCCGTGGCACCCATCGCAGCCATGGCCTGACGGCGCCCGATCGCCTCGGCGAGCAAACCGAGGGGCAGGGCGGCGATGCCGAATCCGGCGAAACTCAATTGCAGCAGCGACTGCACCCGACCCTGATGAGACGGTTCGGTCAGGTTCAGTGAGATCGCGTTCGACAACGACTGGTACCCGGTGGTTCCCCCGCCGATGACGATGACGACGACGATGGCCAGCCAATACGACGGCGACAACGCCAGGGCGGTCACGCCGGCTCCGAAGACGGCCCCCGTGATGACCATCACCTTCCATCGCCCGGGCTCGTCGGCACGCCCCGCGAGCCAGAGACCGACGACGACGGCACCGATCGACGCCGCCGAGCTGATCAGGCCGACCCAACTGTCGTTGTCGAGTTCGAACGTGTCTTTGACGAGGGCGGGGATGAACACGACGTAGTTGAAGCCGAACATGATCACCACGAACGAACTGACGAGCAGCCGACGCAGGTGCCGCCGGGACCAGACATAGCGGATGCCATCGACGATCTCGGCCACCGGACGCGCCGGCGCCAGCCCACTCGGCGGCGCCACCTTGGGCAGGCGGAGCACGGCGAGGAACGACAGCAACGAGAACGCTCCGGCCACCAGGTACGCGCCCCCGACGCCGAACAGGGCGATGCCGGCCAGCGCGCCCGCCAACGACGGCGCGATGACGCGTGACCCGTTCATGCTCAACAGCGACAACGTGATCGCATTGCCGAGTTGCTCGCGGCCGACCAGCTCGGTCGTGAACGCAACCCGGGCCGGGCCGTAGAAGCCGAACGCCGCGCCCTGGGTCACGCCGGCTGCGGCCAGCATCCAGAACTCGACGTGGCCGGTGACCACGACGATTCCCATGAGGGTCGCGTCGACGGTGAGGGCGACCTGACTCCACAACATCACGGTCCGCTTCGGCAACCGGTCGGCAGCCACTCCACCGAGCGGTGTGGCGATGAGCAACGTGGCGCCGAAGACGAGATAGACCAACCCAATGGCGCCGTCGCGCCCCGTCAGATCCCACGCGAGAATGCCGCGTAGCAGGAACTGCATCTGCACGGCCACGAACGAAAACGTCGCGGCCCACCAGAGCCGCCTGAAGTCGGGCAGGCGCAACGAAGCGAACGACCCACTCGGACCACGCGCCGCGACTGATCGACTCCCCACCTGTCCAGTGTGCTCGACCGGCGGCTGCCCGGACCCACCCTGGCGGTGTGCCATGCGTCAGCGGCGAGGCGTGGCCGATACCTGATCGGTTCGATCAGTCGCGGCGCGGGGTGACCCGAACCGGGATCGGAACCGACACCTTCCGGGCGGCCTGACGCTCGCCGGCAATCACTGCGCCCGCGGCAGCGACCACTGCGGCCACGGTCACAACGATGGTGATCAACACACCGGTCACCGTACCCCATTGCGCTCGCAATGTGATTCACTGATCTCATGACCGATCTCGAAACGATGCCGGTGCGTGACACCGATCTGCTGACCGAGGAGACGACCGAGACCGCCGAGCCGCGCGCTGCTCACATCGTCAAGGTGAAGCGCGGCGAAAATGCGCAAGCTGTCGTCTTGGAAGCCCGCATCATGGGAACTCCCATCGAGGCCCTGTGCGGCTTCACCTGGGTGCCGTCGCGCGACCCGAAGCAGTTGCCGGTGTGCGAAGAGTGCAAGGCGATGTATGGCCTGTACAAGGACTTCAACGACGGTTTGCGCGACACCCCCAGTGACTGACCCCGCCCCGAACGGTGCATCATCATCATCATCACGGCTGCCAGGACTGCGGATTCGCCAGGCGGTACGGGCGCTGTTGATCACGCCGACCCACGACGTGCTGCTCGTGCGATTCGAGTTCCCGACCCGGCAGGTGTGGGCACTGCCCGGAGGCGGCATCGATCCGGGCGAAGACCACCTCACCGCCCTGCACCGCGAGTTGATCGAGGAGACCGGGCTCACCGGCGCCGACATCGGCCCCCACATCTGGACGCGCGAGCACGTCATCCCGTTCGTCGACGGCTCGTTCGACGGCCAGCGCGACCAGATTCACCTCGTGCGCACCGAACGATTCGACCCCGTGCCAGCCATCGGCTGGGAGCAGATGCGCGCCGAACGTGTCCACGAGATGCGTTGGTGGAGCCTCGACGAGATCGAGTCCCAGGGTCGGCACGTGCGAACCGCTGTCGACGGTGCTGTCGGCTTCGCGCCTGCGGCCCTTCCCGAACTGCTGACCCGATTCGTTCGAGACGGAGTGCCGGGCGAACCGGTGCCGACAGGCGTCTGATCTGTCTCGATGGCGCCGCACATCACCGTGAGATCACCGTGACATCGTGGCGCTGTGCGAATGTGTCAGCGTGAAGATCGTCGACTGCACCACCTTCGTCATCGGCAACCCGCCCCCGCACTTCGGTGGCCGCTACTTCATCGTCGTCAAGCTGACCACCGACACCGGCGTGGTCGGCTACGGCGAGATCTACGTCGCCACCGTCGGCCCGCACACCGTGGCCGCGATGGTCACCGACATCGCCGACCGACTGGTGATCGACGCCGACCCGCACCGCATCGAACTGCTGTGGCGCCGGATCTACTCGAGTGGATACTCGCTGCGCCCTGACCCGACGCTCGTCGGAATCATGAGCGGCATCGAGATGGCGTGCTGGGACATCGTCGGCAAAGACGCCGGCCTCCCGATCAGCGACCTGCTCGGCGGACGCGTCCACGACCGGCTGCGCACGTACACCTACCTCTACCCGACCACTGACCGTCCCGACGTCTACTCCGACCCAGCGCAAGCCGCCGCTCAAGCCCTGTTCGAGGTGGAACGCGGATTCACTGCGGTGAAGTTCGATCCGGCGGGGCCGTACACGGCGTTCGACGGACACCAGCCGAGCCTCGACGACATCGAACGTTCGGTGGCGATCACCCGGGCGATCAGGGAAGCGGTCGGCGATCGGGCCGATCTCCTTTTCGGCACGCACGGCCAGTTCACTGCTTCGGGCGCGATTCGCCTGGCGCGACGGCTGGAAGAGTTCGATCCGTTGTGGTTCGAAGAGCCCACGGCGCCCGACCAACCCGACGAGATGGCCCGCGTGGCGCGCCAGACCACGATTCCGGTCGCCACGGGCGAACGATTGACGACCATCACGGAGTTCTTTGCCTTGGCCCGCCACCAGGCAGCCGCGATCTGGCAGCCCAATCTGGGTCGCTGCGGTGGCATCTTGGCCGCGAAGAAGATCGCCGCGATCGCCGAGGCGGCCGGCTGTCAGATCGCACCGCACCTGTACTCGGGTCCGATCCTCGGTGCCGCCAACATCCAACTCGCAGCAACGCTGCCGAACCTCCTGATCATCGAAGGCATCCAGGACTGGTCGGGCTTGCACGCCGACCTGCTCACCCGGCCGATCGACTGGGCCGACGGCTACGTCACACCGTCACGCGAACCCGGCCTCGGAACTGAACTGAACGAAGCCGTGGCACTCGCCCACCCGTATGTTCCCGACCCCGGTGACACCACCGACCTCCACCTCGGCATGCACCCCGACCCGATCCGCTGACCGGTCGGTCAGCGGAAATCGCGGCTCGTCGTCTTACCGGGCAGGGGGAGCGGATCGAGGCGCTCGGCAACGATGTTGATCACGCCTTCGGACCGTTCGAGGCGGCCCCGGATCACCATCGCGGGGGCCTCCCGGGCCACCTTGCGGAAGCGGTGCCAGCAGCCCTTCGACACGACGACGTTGATCAGCCCGGTTTCGTCTTCGAGGTTGAGGAACGTGACGCCCTGCGCCGTTTGGGGTCGTTGACGATGGGTGACCACCCCGGCGACGCGCACCATCGAGCCCGGTTCGGGGCCACCGAGTTGCGCCGAGGTGAGCACACCGATCGCATCGAGCTCACGCCGGAGGAACTGCGTGGGATGACCGTCGGGCGACACGCCCGTGGCCCACAGGTCGGCAACGGCCTCCTCGACCGGCGTCATCCCGGGCAGACGCGGTGCGGTCTCGCCAGTGACGATGCCCGCCAAACGCCCGGGCCGTGACTGCACGGTGGCGCCGACGGTCCACATCGCTTCCCGGCGGTCGAGGCCGAAGCACTCGGTGAACAACCCGGCCGTGGCCATGGCCTCGAGTTGCGGGAGTTGCAGCGCCGGCACCCGCCGCACCAGGTCTTCGGTGTCGGTGAACAACCCTGCTTGCTGGCGTTCCGCTTCGATCTGGTCGGCCAACTCCGACCCGACGCCACGCACCGAACCGATTCCCAGGCGCACCGCCACCTCCCCGACCGACGCCTCGTTCGCAGTCGCCGGGCACGGCTCCAACGTGGCCGCCGCCAACGAGGCATTGAGGTCGGGAGTGCGCACGGCCACCCCGTGTCGGCGGGCGTCGCGGACCAGGGTGTGGGGCGACCAGAACCCCATCGGCTGCGCGTTGAGCAGCGCAGCACAGAACGCGGCCGGCTCGTGATACTTGATCCACGACGACGCATAGACCAGATAGGCAAAACTCACCGAATGCGACTCGGGAAACCCGTAGTTCGCGAACGCCTTCATCTTCAGGTACAACTCGTCGGCGATGTCGCCGGTGATCCCGTTGGTCGCCATGCCGGCATACAGCCGCGCCTTGAGCTGCTCCATCCGTCGAGCCGACCGCTTCGACCCCATGGCCTGACGCAGTTCGTCGGACTCGGCCGGCGTGAAACCGGCGACGTCGATCGCCATCTGCATCAGCTGTTCTTGGAACAGGGGGATGCCGAGGGTCTTGCCGAGGGAGTTCTCGAGCAGCGGGTGCAGGTAGGTGACCTGCTCTTTGCCGTTGCGGCGCCGGATGTACGGGTGCACCGATCCGCCCTGGATCGGGCCGGGCCGGATGAGCGCCACTTCGACCACGAGGTCATAGAACCGGCGCGGCTTGAGCCGCGGCAGCGTTGCCATCTGCGCGCGCGACTCGATCTGGAACACTCCGACCGTGTCGGCCCGGCACAACATGGCGTAGACGTCGTCGTCTTGCGGGAGCGTGGCGATGTCGATCTCGTACCCCCGATGTTCACGCACGAGGTCGACTGCGTAGTGCAACGCCGAGAGCATCCCGAGGCCGAGCAGATCGAATTTCACGAGGCCGGTCGCCGCGCAATCGTCCTTGTCCCACTGCAACACCGAGCGCTTGTCCATCCGCGCCCACTCGACAGGACACACCTCGATCACCGGCCGGTCGCAGATGACCATGCCCCCGGAGTGGATGCCGAGGTGCCGTGGCGCGTCTTCGACTTCGAGCGCCAGGTCGAGCACGGCATGGGGGATCGAACAATCGGTCTGGTCGGCCGTGACCTGCACGCCGCCCCATCCGTCGACCTGCTTCGACCAGGCGTCTTGCTGGCCGGGTTCGTACCCCAGCGCCTTGGCCATGTCGCGCACCGCCGAACGGGCGCGGTAGGTGATGACGTTGGCGACCTGCGCAGTGTGGTGACGCCCGTAGCGCCCGTAGACGTACTGGATGACCTCTTCGCGCCGATCACTCTCGATGTCGATGTCGATGTCGGGTGGCCCGTCTCGCTCGGGCGACAGGAACCGTTCGAACAGCAGCCCGAGCGACACGGCATCGGCCGCGGTGACCCCGATCGCGTAGCAGACCGCCGAGTTGGCGGCGCTGCCGCGCCCCTGGCAGAAGATGTCGGAGCGACGGCAGAACTCGACGAGGTCCCAGACCACGAGGAAGTAGCCGGCGAAGTCGAGTTGGTCGATCAGGGCCAGTTCGCGGTCGATGGTTTGCCATGCCCGAGCCCGCAGCGACAGGTCTTCCACGAATCCGTTGGCACCGGCTGACGGTCGCTCTCCGTACCGCCGGCGCCCGCCGGCCTCGACGACGTCGCGGAGATACTCCATTTCGGTCAACGGCTGCCCGGTCGAGCCGACCGGGCACGGGAACGGAGGAAGCTTCGGCGCCACGAGAGCCAGGTCGAATGCCGCGGACCTGCCGACCTCGCCAGCGCGTTCGACCACCCCCGGGTAGCGCGCGAACCGTCGCAGCTGCTCGGCACCCGAACGCAGATGGGCCCCCGAGGCACCCGGCAACCAAGGGTCGAGGTCGGCCAAGCTCCGCCGAGCCCGCACGGCTGCGAGTGCGGTGGCCAGTTTGCGTTGGGCCGGGGTGGCGTAGTGGACGTTGTTCGTGGCGACGCATCCGACACCTTCCTGCGTGGCCAGTTCGTACAGTGCGTCGTTGCGCGCCGAATCGAGTGGATCACCGTGGTCCCACAGTTCGACCAGCACTCGATCGCGCCCGAACGCCTCGACGAGCCGTTGCAATTCGCGCCGTGCCACTCGCGGCCCGCCGGAGGACAACGCTGCGGGAACCGCACCCTTGCGGCATCCGGTGAGGACCCAGGCGTGCCCCCCGAGCGCGGCGGCGAGATCGTCGAACGCGAACTGCGGGGCACCCTTTTCGCCGGCAAGGTGCCCGAGGCTCAACGCCCGCGAGAGCCGGCTGTATCCATCGACGCCGTCGGCGAGCACGAGGAGATGCGTCCCGGCCGGATCAGGAGCATGCGCGTCGGGCACCATCCCGGTGAACACCTGTTGGCGCGTGTCGGCTTCGGAGCGCGCCACGCTCCCGGATCGGCCGCCGTCCTGCCCGTCCTGCCCGTCCTGTCCGTCATGTCCGTCATGTCCGTCAAGGCCGGCGGTCAGCGTGATCTCGCTGCCGAACACGGTCGGCAATCCGACTGCCCTGGCCGCCTCGGCGAAGCGCACCACGCCGTACAGCCCGTTGTGGTCGGTGATGGCCAGTGCGTCGAGGCCGAGTCGGGCTGCTTCGGTGGCCAGTTCTTCGGGGTGGGAGGCACCGTCGAGAAACGAGAAGTTGGAGTGGCAGTGCAGTTCGGCATACGGCACCACTGCAACGTTTGCAACGTTGCTCGGTGCAACGAGATCGGCCGGCGCCTCGAACGGCTGACGTTTGCGACTCCACGCCGGGCCGTCACCGCCCGCATTCCACGACGGGCTTCCCGGCGCGCGGCCGTCACGGTTGGCGTGTTCTGGTCCTGATCGCGCTGGTCCTGATCGCGCTGGTCGATCCGACAGGGTTGCTTCGAGTTCGTTCCATGACCAGGACGGGTTGTTGAATCCCATCCCATCCAGTATCGAACATGTGTTCTACATTTGCAAATCGGCAGCCTGGAGATGGCGCAGAATTCCTGCCAAGCCGGGGTCGGCGCGCTCGACGGCGGCATCCCAGTCGTACCATCCGATCTCTTGGCTCTCGCCGACCGGCGGATCCGGGTCAGCGCTTCCACCGTCGAGCAGGTAGCGCACATCGAGGTGGGTGTGGCCCCGCCCGCCGGCATGCACGTCGACATGGATCAGGGGTGGCACACCGTCGGCATCGGGCAACCCCCCGGGCGCGCCTGGCGCAAACCGCACATCGAGGCCGGTCTCTTCGCGCGCCTCGCGCAACGCTGCGTCCCACGGCGTCTCACCCGGGTCGATGTGGCCGCCGGGCTGCAGCCAGAATCCGAGCCGCTTGTGCTTCAACAAGATCACCCCGCGGGGGCCGACCACGATCGCCGAACCCGTGACGTGGACCGGGTCGAGGTCTTGGGACAACGGGTCGTCGAGTCGGTCGAAGGCCTCGATGAACGCGTGCAGTGACTGACGTTCGCGCTCGTCGACAGGGACGCGCCCCCGAACATCTCGACGGATGCGATCAATCACGACGTCGTGCTCCATCGCACCATCTTCGGCCTGGTCATCGCCGGTTCCACCCGCGGTCATGACAGGGCAAATGGCAGGGTAAATGGCAGCGGCAAATGACAGCGGTGTGATTCATTTTCCATTTCTTCTTGAGTTCCAGACATTTCCAACCGATACCACAGACAGCGAACACCTGACCACCGGCTCATTCGAGTCACCTCCCATTCGGTCGGCGGACCACATCTCTGGCGGAAGAACAACATGGACCAAGACACCAACCTCGCACCTCGCATCCTGATCGCAGTTTCGGATCCGGATCTGCGACGCATCACCGTGGCCGGGCTCCGCGCCACCGGATTCTGCGTCAGCGCCCCGACCGACGCCGAAGCAGCCATGATGCTCGCCGAGTCGTTCTCCCCCGATGTCCTGCTCGTCGATGCACGATTGACATCGCCGGAAGGTCGGCCGCTGTTCGAGATGCTGCGACATTCCTGCGAGCAGTACCTGCTGTGCATCGCCGACGAAGGCGAACACCGCATTCGCGCCGCAGTCCTGCAGGCCGGTGCCGACGATGCGATCTCCACCCCGGTGCACGTCGACGAGCTCGCTGCGCGCTGTCATGCCTTGCTCCGACGCCCGCGGCAGATGCAGCATCGCATCGACACCGCACCGGTGTCGTCGCTGATCCTCGGTCCACTCGACGATCGACCTCGGCCGACGCGAAGCACGCGTCGAGGACGAAGAAGTGCAGACCACCCGCATCGAGTTCTCCCTGCTCGAACAACTCTGCCGTCGCCCGACCGAGGTGTGCACCCGCGAAGAACTGCTCGACTCCGTCTGGGGCCCGCGCTGGGTCGGTGACAGCCATGTCGTCGACGTGCACCTGTCGAATCTGCGCCGCAAGCTCGACAAGGCCGCCCCCGGCACGAAGGTGATCCACACCGTGCGTGGTGTCGGTTTCCGGCTGGCGAACGACGTCACCGATGCCATCGAGATCCCCCTCGCCATGGGCGTCGCCTGACCCATCACGGCAGCCACCGTCACGTCAGTCATAGAGCGCGGCGACCCACCACCGGCGATGCTCGGCGACGACGAGGTAGCCCCGTTGGTTGCCGTCGTCATCTGCTGCGACCACTTGGAAACGGGCCAGCCGGCGATGGCTGTTCGGCTCCCACCATCGTTCGTCGATCGGCCACGGGCCCGCCCAGGCAGTGATGTCGCGCAGGCGGCCAGGACGCCAGCCCGTGTCGTCGTCACCGGTCAGTAATCGAAATCGGGCCGGAGGCGCCGACACTGCACCGCGGCCACTCACCTCGACCATTTTTCCCGTCTCGTCGACGACCTCGGCCGGATGCGGCTCGGCGAGCACCGTGGCCGGCGACGGCGACGGCAGGCAACCCGGCCAGGGGCCATGGGGGCCACTGCCCGTTCCGGCATGGGAGATCGCCCGCTCGCGCCGATCGAGATCGACGTTCGACGCCGGTACCCACCGATACCGGTCAGCCGGTAGGCGGCCACCGTTCCAGACCGGCACCGTCACTGCCTCGTCAGAGGTCAACGCAGTCAACCGGGCAATGGTCCGCGCTGCCTGCCGGTCAGCAGCTGACTGACCGCCCCACAACCCGAGCTGGCTGCCGATGTCGGCGCGCACTTCGTCGGGGCTCAACCTGATCAACACGATGCCACCGGTGATCTCTTGAGCACTGCCCCGTGGCAGGTCGATCCAGGCATCGAGTTGCCACCGCACCCGCTCGACCATCGCTGCAGCATTCAGGCCCGCCGACCGATACCACGACCGCTCGGACCGTTCACCGTGCTCGGTTTCGAGTTCGACGACCAGCCGTGTGCAGACCCGCCCGGTCGAGCCGAGCGACTGCGCCAACTCGTCGGCCAGTTGCTTCGCCACGAACACCACCGCCGATGCCTGCGCCACCGGATCGTCGAGGACCCGGTCGAGCCGACGTTCCGGCGCCGGGTCGGTCGTACTCGGCGGGCGCACGTCGACCCCGGATGCCAATCGATGCGCATGCACGCCCGGATGCCCGAAACGGCCGAGGACGTCGGCGACATCGAGCGCTGCGAGATCACCGAGGCGGCGCAATCCGAGCCGCACGAAGAGATCGATCATCTCGGGATCGGATTCACCGAGGGTCTGCAACCAACCGATCGGCAACGGCGCACAGAATGCCGGTGACCCCCCGGCTTCGACGATCACCGGCTCGGCCCGGCGCACCGCCAACCGGGCCGCGACGCTCGACGCGAATCGCCCATCAGCCACGCCGACACCCAATCCCACTCGCCCCGCCCTCCGCTCCGCCGCTCCCCGACGCCCAGCCCGATGCTCCGGCCCGCTTCGACGCCGACCACCGTCTGCAGGTGTGCCGCCATCGCGGCATCGCCCCCGAAGTACTTCGACGGCCCCCGGGCAGCCATGCTCACCCAGCCGGGCTCGATCACGTCGAGCCGCGGCGACACTGCGGCAACCGCACGCACCACCGGCTCGAACTCGCGGGCATCGCGGGCCGGGTCGTGATCGATCAGTTCGATGTCAGGACATCGACGGTGCGTCTGCCGGCGACGTTGCCCGATCACCACGCCTTCTGCCGCAGCAGCAGGCGTGCGCGCCATCACCCTGTTCGCCGACATCACCGCAGCCATCCGACCGGCGTCGTAGCCGGCCGCGACCACCGGCCAATCCGGCACCCACACCGTGACCATCCGCACCGTCATGGCTAACTCGCCGGCGAGAGTTCGTGCAGGACCGGCTCGACCACTTCGCCCAGTCGCCGCTCGACCGGCTCGACGGTCGGGAACTCCATCGTTCGGCGTCGTTGGCCGGGAAGCCGGCGGCCGGTGGCCACCACGTCGAACGACCGCTGCCCGAGGTGCCCCCAGCCGGCGCCGATCCCCCTCCACATCTGCCGCCCCGTCTCGATGACGCCGTCGCAGACCAACGGGCCGGGGTCGCCCACGACCAGCATCACCACACCGCGCTGCTGGAGCCGGGTGGCCACCTTGCGCAAGGTGGCCGGACGAACCTCGTCAGGCACACACGTCAGCACCACATCGAAGCCGTCAGCAGCAGCAGCGACCACCTCGGCCCACTGGCCTGGCTCGTCGGTGCCGATCGACACGACGCGCTCGAGAACGACACCGAGCTCGCACGCGGCGTCGAGGCCCAACGTCGGCACGTCGATGATCGCCATCCAGCTTCCGGCCTCGATTGCTGCAGCGACGAGGCGCAGCGCCACCGTGGTGGCAGCCGGACCCACACACGACAGCGTTCTGCCTCGAACCAGCCCACCTTCGGCAAATAGTTCGGTACATTCGACGGTGAGCGGCAGCGTTCGTTCGAGTGCCATCGACACCGGAGCGACCCGGTCACCGAGTGCCGTCAGCACATCGGTCAGCGCCTCGGTCAGCGTCTCGGTCCGCACAGCAGAAGTCATCATGACATCCACTGTATCGAACAGATGTTCGCTCCGACAAACCCCGGGTGCGAACGACTCAGGCTTCGGCGGAAATCTGCAGTTCCGTCTCCCCGGCGGCAAGATGCGCCTCGATCAGATCACTCATCTGCTCACTGGTCATCGCCCACTCGTGGGCCCCGAGTGCCTGCGCATGCTCACGATGCCGAATCGCTCCACCACCGACCACCACCAGCAGATCAGGTACAGCCTGGCGAACCGTTGCACACATTTCGGCCAGCGCCGCCAGGCTCTCGATCGACGACGCGGACAGCCCGATCGCCACCGCATCAGGCGTGTCTTGCAGCAAGCGGACCAGGGACGCGGCGGGCAGGTTCGGCCCCAGATCGGCCACACTCCAGCCTTCCAGTCGCAGCAGATCACTCAACATCGCCAGCGGAAGGCCGTGCAACTCACCAGTGGGTGACGCCAAGACGATCTGGCCGCGCGACCTCCCGCGCCGGGCAAAGCGAGGCCCGATCTGACCGATGATCCGCATCGCGATCCCGCTCGCCCGATGCTCGATCCCGATGTCGAGTTCGCCGGCACTCCAGCGCTCGCCGATGCTGACCATTGCCGGCGTCAACACGTCGAGATACACCGAGTCGAGCGACATCCCCGACGCCAACGCCTTGTCGACCACGCCCCACGCCCCTTGGGCATCACCCGACACCAGCAGCACTTCGAACCGTTCGCTCCATGGTGCTCGCTGACCAGCGGTCACCGGTGATCGATCCGACCCGGCGCGAAACGCATCGATCGCCGAGCGCTGCACGCTCCACACGCCTTTGCGCTTGTTCGCGACGAGCAAACCCAACCGAACGTACCGGTACGCGGTCATGTAGTGGACGCCGAGTTCCTCGGCAGCTTCATGGAGGGTCAAGGCGTCGTCGGGCATGAAAACACAGGCAAATCAGCAGCAGAACACGATCGCAGCGACGTTACGCCCCGTTCCCCCCCGAGGTGACACCGTGCTGGACAACGCGTGCTGGACAACGCGTGCTGGACAACGCGTGCTGGACAACCGTGAACGGTCAGCCTTGCTTGGCGTTCCACTTCGTCCGCGCCGCACGACCCCGTTCGAGCAGGTGCATCGGCACCAGCTTGGCAACCGCACTCAGGGCATCTCCGGCCGCGCCGCCACCTTCGCCACCACCAGCGGCGCCGCCAGCCGCGCCGCCATCGGGGGCATCCTCGGGCTGCAGATCGGCGAACGTCGGCGGCTCGACACCGGGCTTCCAATACATGTACAGGTCGCGTACCAGATCAGAAAGTCCAGCCGAGTCGTACCCCTTTTCGAGGTCGACCGTGATGATGTTGGCGTACACGTGGACGCCCGCGACCTGTCCGGTCCCGAACAAGCGGCGAGCCAGCTCGTCGGACGGAGTGTTGCCGTAGGCGTCGAGAATCGAGCGGAACCGCTCATGGCCCTGACCGGACAGCGTCCGATTGATCTCGAAACGCACCACGCCCGGCGTGGAACTCGGCTTTTCGGTGACGGCGACCAGCTGACCCATACGGCGGCAAAGCTACACGTTGAGGTGTCGAAACGTCGGCTGCGCGGCATCCGGCGCGCAGGTCAGGCGGCCTGATCCGCAAAGATCGCGACCTGACCAGCAACGCGCCGCGCATCGCTCGTGCCGCGCACGGCAACGATCACGCCGTCACGCCCGCCGACGAGCGCGATCGTGTAGCCGTCGCCCGCTGCCCCTCCCGGTGGGGCGAACGATCCGACGCCCACTGCTTCACCGTTCACTTCCCCCACCGGTTCGACGCCCGCGCGTCGGTACCAGTCGTCGCGGACCACCGCCTGCGCGACGAAGTGGACTTCGACCACGATCGATCCGGCGGTGTAACGGCACACGGTGTCCGCCGTGTTTCCGGCCGCAGCATCAACGGTGACCGCTCCGCCCACGGCATCGGTCACGGCGTCGGCAACGATGCCGTCGACGCCTTGCGCGCGCAACCGTTCGCACGCCGCGGGCGGCGCCTCGACGGTCGGAGGAGGCGGCGGGCTGGTCGTATCGGGCAGGGGCTGCGGGTCACCGAGCAGTTCGGTGGTCGGCGGCACCTGCGGGTCGATCGGCGCACCCGATGCAGGGTCCGCCGCGACGATCGTGGGTGATGCGTTGATCACTCGGCCGTCGGTTCCATCATCGGTCTGACCCGGCACGGTCGACGGTGGCACCGTGGGCACGCGGCGCGTCTCGGTGGCGACCGTGCTCGACACCGCCGTCGGCGGCGCAGTGTCATCGGCTGCCGCACCATCGTCGCCGGAGCACGCACCGAGCAGGGCAACGACACCGGCCAGCATTGCCGCGGCGCTCATCGCGCCAGCACGATGCCGGGCATCTCGAGTCCGGGCAGTCGTCGGCCGCATGGTCAGACCGTACCGATCACGCCAGGGCGTCGGCGAGCACCTGCGGAAACTCATCGGGTGTCGTGGCCATCACCGTTGCCCCGAGTGCGGTGAGCGCGGCGGCCTGGACATGATCGTGGGCGGGTGCTCCTTCGTCACTGAGCGCCAGCAGCACGATCACCTGCACGCCCGAGGTCACGAGGTCGGCGATTCGCCGCTGCATCAGGTCGGCGTTGCCGCCTTCGTACAGGTCGGTCACGAGCACCAAGACGCTGTGGCGAGGCCGCTCGATCAGTTGCTGGCAGTAGCCGAGCGCATTGGCGATGTCGGTGCCCCCACCGAGCTGCACGCCGAACAACACCTCGACCGGGTCGTGGAGGAACGCGGTGAGGTCGGTCACGGCGGTGTCGAAGGCGATGAAGCGGGTGCGGAGCGCCGGGAGTTGGGCGAGCACCCCAGCGAACAGTGACGCGTAGACCACGCTGTCGGCCATCGACCCCGACTGGTCGACCGCGATCACCACGTCTTTCGCCAGGCTGCGCTGCCGTCGGCCATGGCCGATGAGCTGTTCCGGCACCAGCGTGCGGTGCTCAGGAATCCAGTGTTTGAGATTGGCGGCGATCGTGCGATCCCAGTCGATGTCGCCGGGACGCGGCCGGCTGGTCTTGGCCGATCGGGCCAGCGCACCACGTACCGCCTGACGGGTTTGGTCGACGAGCCGTGATTCGAGGTCGGCAAGCACTCGGGCGATCACCTGACGAGCAGTTGCCCGGGTCTCGTCGGGCAGCATCTTGTTGAGTTCGACGAGCAAGGTGACCATGTGGATGTCGGGTTCGATCGACTGCAGCAGTTCGGGTTCGAGCAGCAATTGCTTGAGATCGAGCCGCTCGACTGCATCGCGCTGCATGATCTGGACCACCGGCGTCGGGAAGTAGGTCCGGATGTCGCCCAGCCAGCGCACGACCCCGGGCTTGGACCGCCCGAGCCCTCCGGTTCGCTGCCCGCTCCCCCGCCGTTCGCGTCGTCCGGCCCGCTCGCCGTCGTCCCGGTCGTACAGCGCAGCCAACGCAGCATCGATCCGCACATCATCCCCGATGAGCCTGCGGTCGACCTGCCCACCCGCAGCCTCATCACTCCCCGGTCCCCCACCCGGAGCGATGAGCCTGGGGTCGACACGCGCGCCGCCAGACTCATCGCTCTCTTGTGCCAGCGCGCCATCGGGCTCGTCGCCGGATTCAGCCCCGAGCACGAGGCGCCACCGCCGCCAGCGTTCGGCCGGAGAGACCTGCGGCAGAACTGTCGGCGTACTCGACGCCGACTCGGTCATCGCGCCACCCCGCCGTGATGCGCACGTTCGGGCACCTGTTGCGCGATGCCGAGCATGAATCGCACGGTGCGCAGCGCTGCGGCGGCGCGCTCGGCGTCGACGTCGCGACCAAAGCCGATGTCGCGATCGCGTTGTCGCCCGTCGAGCAACGCCATGATCTGACGGCGCTCGGCAGCCTCGAACGCTCCGAAGGTGCGCCGCAGCAACACGAACACTGCATCGAAGGCGGCCGGGGCGAGCGACGCGAGCCAGCGGTCGACGACACCGAGCAGGTCGGCGTCGTGCACGAGCACGGTGCCCGATCCGGCGAGGAATCCCTCGATGAACGCCGCACCGGTCGACGGTGGCGTTCCCGGCGAGAGCGCTTGGGACAGCCGCCGATCGACATCTCCGCTCCCCCACGTTCCTCCGTCGTGGAGGAGTCGCGTCGCCCGCCCCTGAATCAGGCCGTGGCCGTTGCGGGCAGTTGCGATCTGCTGCAACACGTGCGGAAACGCTCGGTCGCGCGCCTGATGAGACAGCACGGCCAGTGCAGCTTGGACCCCGGTGAGGCGCTCGACCATCGCCGCAGCTGCATCGTCGTCGAGCTGGCGGCAGGCGACGCCCAGGCCGGCGAGGATGCGCACGATGATGCCGTCGAACACCGCCCGCATCGACGAGGCGTCGGTGCCCCGCACGTCGCCGTAACGCAGGGCGTTGGCGAGCGGCATCGTCGCATCCATCAACTGGCCGACATCGGGGTCGGTCGCCGCCCGATCAGCGAGCAATTCCACACTCGGTCGAACCGCGTCGGGCAGATCAGCAAAGAGCGCCGCCTCGAGCACACCGATCAACTCGGCCAAGCCGGTGGCCTGACCAGCTCGTTCGACGAGGCGAGCGGTCGCGGCCGAGGCCACGGTCGTGCCGTACCCCGACCGCTCGACGAGACGGATCGACAATTCGGGTTCCCACGCCACTCGCCAGGTCTCGCGGAACGTACCCGAGGAGCCACGACCCTCCTCCGGTACGCCCCAGGGCACCCCGAGGGCGAGCAGACGGTGCAGCAGATGCGACTTGCGGAGCCCCGTCGGCGTCCGCACGTCGACCTCGACGGTGCGTGTCACCGAGTCAGGCCTGAGCCGCGCCGCCTTTTGAGCCTTGGCGAGATCGCGCGCCAGTGGCACCTGCGGCGCCGACTCGGGCACCGATCCGAGTGCGTCGCCGACGGCGAGTTCGTTCCGCACCAGCCCGACGCCGCCCATCACCGAGTCGGCCGCGTCGAGCACCTCGGTCAGTCCGGGACGGGGCCGCCCCCGCAACGCGGCGAGCGAGTCGGCGAGTCGGGTCCCGGCGATCAGGTGATCGGGCGACGCCGCCAGGCCATGCCTGCGCAGGAGTTGCGCGGCCTCGACAAAGAAGCGGGCAACGCCGTCGGGGCCTGGATGATCGAACACGTGGCGGTACCAGCCCGGGCTCTCGACGCCGGCGCCATACCCCGACGCCTGCGTGAGTCGGCGGTGCGTCCATGGCACCCACGCGGCGGCGACCTTGACCTTCGGCAATCCGCGCAGTGTCGCCGCGTCGGCCTTGACCGAATGAGCGGCGCTGTCGACGTCGAGCGCCGGCACGTGCCATGCACCGCAGATGACGACGATCGACACGAACCCGTCGTTGCGGGCCGCCCTGATCGCCCGACGCATATGAGCTTCTCGTCGTTCCTCGCCGACCGAGGTGAGCGTTCCCTGACGGGCGGCCGCCATCGCGTCGCGCAACCGCTGCGAACGCTGGAGTTCCGTCGCCTCGATGTTCGATGACGTCTTCCCACCAGCGTTCCGGGTCGGAGTCGCCGGCGGCCGCGGCCAGGGCCCGCAGCGGATCGGGCGGCGCCGCGTCGGCAACCAATTCGTGATCGTCGGTTGCACCGGCGAACGTGACAGCCAGGGGCAAGTCGATCGCCCGCGCCTCGATGTTGCGTTCGTTGGCCCAGGCAACCGCATGCCATTCGGGGCTGAAGGTCGCGAACGGCGCGAAGATCGCCCGTGATGGTTCGGCGACCACGTAGCCGAGCAGCGCAACGGGTGGAACCAGCCCCGGTTGACCGATCCAGGCGAGTGCCGGCTGAGTGTCCGCAGGCGCTTCGACGAGGACGATGTCGGGTTCGATGTCGTCGAGGGCAGCCACCACCGATCGGGCCGAACCCGGCCCGTGATGGCGGATGCCGAGCAGATGAACCGCTGGCGTGCCGAGGGCAGCTCGGTCGACACCGGTTCGGTCGACCGTCGACGGCTCAACGGCGCAGTCGGTCACGGATCGAGCGAGCGGCACGCTGCGTAGAAGTCGGCCCAGTCGGGTCGTTCGCTGACGACGCCTTCGAGGTATTCGCGCCAGACGACTTGGTCGTGCACCGGGTCGCTGACCACGGCACCCATGATCCCGCCCGCCACGTCGGTCGCCCGCAGCGCCCCGTCGCCGAAGTGCGCGGCCAGGGCGATGCCGTTGGTGACCACCGAGATCGCTTCGGCGGTCGACAGGGTGCCGGTCGGCGTCTTCAAGCTGGTCCGCTGATCGTCGGTGACACCCGAGCGCAGCTCGCGGAAGATGGTCACGACGCGGCGGATCTCGTCGGCCGCGGCCGGCACCTCGGGTAGTGCGAGGGCCACGCCCAGTTCCGCAACGCGTCGACTCACGATCGCGATCTCCTCGTCTGCAGTGGCGGGGAGCGGGAGGACGACGGTGTTGAAGCGCCGCCGCAGCGCGCTCGACAGGTCGTTGACGCCGCGGTCGCGGTCGTTGGCGGTGGCGATCAGGTTGAAGCCGCTGATCGCGGCGACTTCGCTGTCGAGTTCGGGAACGGGCAGCACCTTTTCGGACAGGACGGTGACGAGTGCGTCTTGGACTTCGGCAGGCATGCGGGTGAGTTCTTCGACGCGCACGATCGCCCCGCGCACCATCGCGCGATACACGGGCCCCGGCACCAGGGCGGCCACCGAAGGACCTTCGGCGAGCAGGCGGGCGTAGTTCCAGCCGTAGCGCAGCGTTTCCTCGGTGGTGCCGGCGGTGCCCTGGACGAGCAGCGTCGAATCACCGCTGATGGCCGCGGCGAGATGCTCGCTCACCCAGGTCTTGGCGGTGCCGGGGACGCCGAGCAGAAGCAACGCCCGATCGGTGGCGAGCGTGGCGACGGCGATTTCGATCAGGCGTTGCTGGCCGACGTACTTCGGGGAGATCACCGTGCCATCGTCGAGCACACCACCCATCAGGTAACGCACCACCGCCCACGGGGACATGTTCCACCCCGGCGGACGCGGCCGGTCATCGGCGCTGGCGAGCGCAGCAAGTTCGTGCGCGAACTGTTGCTCCGCATGCGGTCGCAACACATCGCCCGGACGAATCGGGTCCGGCCCAACCCCTGCACGCTCACTCATCCGCGCCGACCTTACCCACCGCGCAGTCCAGCCATGCGATGAGTCTCGCGGCGGACAGCGCGCCCGCAAACTCATCACACGGTCCAGCCACGCGATGAGCCTCGGGGCGGACAGGGCGCCCGCAAACTCATCGCGTTGGGTTGGAACATCGACGATGCTGTCCCGGTTTACCCATTCCGCTGCGAGACTTCGGGAATGGCTGTCGTCAGTGCTCGTGGAGCGAAGAAGCTCCAAGACGAACTCGAGAGTTTTGCGTTGTCGTTTCCCGAGGCTCGCTTCGACACGCCCTGGGACGCCAGCCGAGTCTCGAAGGTCCGCAAGCAGATCTTCGCGTTCTACGGCAACCAGGACGCGCCGAGCATCAGCGTCAAGCTCGCCGACTCTCATTGTCAGGCGATCAATCTGCCCGGGGCGACCGAGATGCACTACGACCTCGGCGACGACGGTTGGGTCTCGATTCCGATCACGGGGCTCGACGACACCGCAACCCAGATGCTGCATGCGTTCGTCGAGGAGAGCTATCGCATCGTTGCCCCGCGGGCTTTGGTCAACCAACTCAACGACGAACTCACCGACTGAATCGTCCCGACTGACTTCACCGCGACAGTTCGTCGAGCATGCGGTGGCGTGTGGTGGCCAGATCTGTCAGCACCGATGCGAGCCCGTAGCCCGGACCGCGTGCGTCGACGCCGGCCACCACATCGGCGAAGTCGACCAACGCGTCGAACCGGACTCGGGCGACGAGGTTGACCAGCATGGACTTGTGCGATGGGCCCAGTCCGCCGTCGTCGAGAGCCTGGGCCACGACGCGACCGCTCTCGGCGCCCGGCCAGTCGAGCATCTGGGCCAACTCGGGTGCAATCGGCAGTTCGGGTAACTCGCTCAGCGCTTCGGGCGTCACGGTCGCCGCCGGGTGGCGAGCGGCGAGGTCGGGGAGATGGCCGACGAGCCACCGGCCGGTGGAGCCCGCCGCCACCATGACGCGGGTACGACGCACCGGGTCGGAGCGATGTCGCATCAGCATCGCGGGCAGCAACTCGGGGGCGACGCGCCAGCCCTGTGCGATGAGTGTCAGCACCCACTCGTCTTCGAGCACCGGCCACGAGGTCACGATGTGATGCCACCTTTCGACCGCCGCCGGCACACACGGCGGACGTTCATCGACCTCTGCCGCTGCCAGTTCGTCGAGCACCGGGCCGGGGAGCACGCCGGCGCGCCGCACTGCGGTGGCCGCCGCGACCTGAGCCAGCATGCGTGCAGATGGTGACGGCCGAGCGGTGTCGGCGACCAGCTCGGCAATGGGGCCCGGGGCGGTCGGCGGGTCACGCCGGTCGGTGCCGAGGAGGGCGACGGTCACCAGGTCGCGCCAGTGCTGATCGATGGTCGGCTCGGTCATGCCGCACCCACGAAGGAGTTGTCGGCGCGCGGTCCGACGTCGATCGTGCGATCGGGCAGGTGGATCGACAGTGGCACCACGCCGTGCGGCGTCCACTCCACCGTCAGGTCGACCGGCCGGCCCTCCGAGACCGCCAGCAGCATGGCGATGCCGGCGTCGAGCGCCCGAGAGTTCCGATGCGTGGCGACGTGAAGGACCGGCAGGCTCCCCGTGCCGTCGGCGAGCGCCCACGCTGGGCCCGACCGCGCCAGCCGGGCGTGCACCGTGACGGCCAAGCGATCGAGCCAGGGCTCGGCGGCCAGCATCGAGCCCAACTCGTCGCACGCTGACGCAATGGTCTGCGCCGGCGGAGCGGCGGTCGGCGCGGTGAGTCTGGCATTGACGGGCTGGGTGGCGGCGTCGTAGCGGGTCCCGACGAGCGCCCGCAGGGCAGGGCCGGGGTAGCGGTGGAGGTCGGCGCGCAGTGACGAGCCGACGATCAGCGACGTGTCGAGGCTCTGCTGGTAGGCAGCGAACGACAGCACGAGAGCCCAGCGCCCGGTGGCCACTCCCCGCAACCAGTGCCGTCGCACTTCGATGCGATCCTCACGGACGTCGCTGCGCCCCGCGACAACCCATTCGTCGGTGTCGGGAACGCCGTCGAGCACATCGGCCTGCTTCACCTGCCACCCGACCGCTGTCGCGACTGCGTCGGCCAATGGGCTCGGCAGCGTTCCGAGATGGCGACCTGCCTGGGACAGCAGGTGCAAGAGTCCGAGTTCGGCGAGCACGTCGTCGTGCCAGTCGGGCGATGCACCGACCAGCCCGGCCAGCCGCCGGATGCGGTTGGCGAGGCTGCCGGCCTGCGCGTCGACGAGGCGAGCGGCCAGGTCGTCCCAGGTGGCGTATCGCGCCAGTGATGGGTCGGCCAAGCCCGTCCGGATTCGGTCGTCGAGCCACCGATCGAGCTCGGTGAGGCCGGCATGCATCCGAGCGATCCGGTCGTCGCGGGACTGATCACGGTCGGGTTCGGGAAGTGGCTCCGGCGGCCCGGGATCCAGATCGTCGATCCTGTCTCCGCGGCCCAAGGCGGCTGCTCCCTCCTCGGCAGGATCGCTCTCAGCCAGCTCGGTGGCGACTGGTTCGGCGGCGGCCCGTTCCGTGGCCGCAGGTTCGATTGCAGGAGGCTCGACGGCGGCTGGATCCGTGGCGGCCGGTTCGCTCGTGTCGGGGGGCCCGATC
Organism: Ilumatobacteraceae bacterium; assembly: GCA_963820085.1. Taxonomy (GTDB): domain Bacteria; phylum Actinomycetota; class Acidimicrobiia; order Acidimicrobiales; family Ilumatobacteraceae; genus Ilumatobacter_A. Next base: position 1,545,461 of record CAWFYU010000006.1, read on the forward strand.
GATGACCGCGGCGAGCGCGGCGCTGACCGGCGCTGCAGCCAGGCCTCGACGGAGCGCGGCGCGGCGGTGTCGACGACCTGGCCGCGCACCCACAGCAAGAGCAACGCCAGTGCGTGCTTGCAGGGCGACTTTCGACTCGGACACGTGCATGCGAAGCCGACCTCGACGTGGTCGACCATCGTGTCGTACGGCTCGGCTCCACTCCCCCGACACGAACCCCAGACGGCACGCTCGTCGGCGCCCAGCCCGGCCCACCGCACAGGCGTGGCCAGCGGCTGTGCAGCCGACACGGCCGCGGCCGACGGGGCCACCGACTCGACCTGCTCGACCGACCAGCGTTCACCCATCGACGGTCCGCCCGGTTCGCCGGACAACACGAACAGCCATCTGCGTGAGAGTACCGACCCGAGCCTGGGTCATGATGCCGTGATGGATCCGGGCCTGGTGACGACATGACGCTGCGCGTGATGACCTGGAATCTGTGGTGGCGGTTCGGCTCGTTCGACGAGCGCATGAGGGCGATCGCGGAGACGATTCGGACAGCCGATCCTGATGTCCTGCTCGTACAGGAAGTCTGGAGCGATGCCCATGCTGACGTGGCAGCCGAACTGGGCGCGGAGCTCGGCCTGCATGGCACGCGTACTGAACCGGTGATGTGGAACGGCGAGTCGTTCGGCAATGCGATTCTGTCGCGTTGGCCTCTCGAACGGATCGCCGACCTTGCGCTGCCGACCATCACCGGCGCCGACGGTCACCGCCGCATCGTCGCAGCTCGGGTCGATACGCCGTGGGGTTCGTGGCCGTTTGCTTCGACCCACCTCGACCACCGGTTCGACGCATCAGCGAGCCGGCAGGTCCAGGTTCGGCGGCTGCTCGAACTCGGCATCGAGTGGCGCGGCGAACCGGCGACCGACCTGCCCCTCATCGTCGGCGCCGACCTCAATGCCGTACCCGACTCCGACGAGGTCCGGCTGCTCACCGGTCGCCGCGACGGGGTGCCCGGCATCGTGTTCAGTGACGTGTGGGAGCAGGTGGGCACCGGCCCCGGACACACGTGGTGCGCCGACAATCCACATGCGTCGAACAGTGCGTGGCCGAACCGTCGCCTCGACTATCTCCTCGTGTCGTGGCCGCGACCCAAACCCGTCGGCAACCCGACTCGGGCGTGGAACGTCGCCACGGGCCCGGTCGAGGTCGATGGCCAGCCGGTCTGGCCCAGCGACCACGCCGCCGTGGTCGCCGACTTCATCACGCCCTGAAACCCGAACCCTGACCGCTGACCGAACGTCCCGGTCAGTCCGCCGCTCGGCTCCAGGCGGCCATGTCGGCCGGCGCCCGTCGACTTTGCGGCGAGAGTTTGTGTCGAACAAGTTTTCCTTTCTTGGTTGTGACTCGAATTTTTGTTCGCTATACTTTCGTGATGATCGCGGTCCACGCCGGTGAGTACGTCGGGTCTGATCTCGACGAGCTGGCAAACACCGAACTCGATGCTCGAATTCGGGAGCTGGAACTGCAGCGCCGGCAGATCGAAGCTGAACTTGCGGGTGCGGTCGCTGTCGCCGATCGACGGGGCTTGCATCATGTCGACGGACACCGTTCGATCGCGAGCTACCTCCGGGCCACCCTCAATTGGTCAGGCAGCGAGGTCGCACGGTTCCGGGGCGCAGCCAAGCTCGTCGACACGCACGGCGCAGTCGGTGCGGCCTGGGTCTCCGGCCGAATCGGTTCGGCGCAGGTCGCAAAGCTCTCGCTCACCCATGCCAACCCGCGGGTCGCAGAACGTCTCGCCGAGTTCATGCCCACCCTGCTCGACCACGCCGAGCAACTCCCCTACCGAGAGTTCGTCGTCACCGTCGACCGCTTCGTCCACTTCGCCGACGCCGACGGCACCCACGACGACCGTCACTCGATCGAGGCCCGCACCGCCGATGTCGTCGAAGTCGCCGGCGAACTGCACGTCCGAGCGGCCGGCGGTTCTCGCCTCGAGGCTGCAGAGTTCCTGACGATCTTCGATCGATTCGTCGAACGGGAGTTCCAGGCCGATCTCGCCACACGTCGCGAGCTGCACGCCACCACCGGGACCGACGTCGCCGTCGGCGAGCTCCGCACGCTGCGGAAGCGCAGGTTCGACGCGCTGCTCGCTATCGCCCGCGCCGCGAACGCTCACCTCGACGCCGGCGGCACCGATCGCGCCAAGCGCTCCACTCGTGTCGATACTGATCGATCAGCAGACCTGGTCGTGGACGCTCGCTCACTCCGGTTTGGGCGCAGCCACCAGCTTCGACGGTGAATCGATCGACCCGTTCACCGGCCTGCCCGTCGACAACGACGTCCTCGCAGACCTGCTCGGTGACCCCGCGTCGTTGGCCAACCGACGATGCGTCAGCACCAACGGCGTGGCCCTGCGACCGCACGATGTACTGCGGGCTGCACTGTCGGGAACGATTCGCCGCGTCGTGCTCGGAGCGAAACGCCGACCCATCGACCTGGGTCGCGCCGATCGAGTGTTCACCGGAGCGGCACGGGACGCCGCGAAGTTGTTGGTGCCATGGTGCGAGCACCCCGGGTGCGACCTTCCCGTCGAACTCTGCCAGGTCGATCATTCCATCGAGTGGTACGAGCTGGGTCGAACCGACCAGGCCAACGCCGGCGTGCGCTGTTCCGGCCACAACCGGGAAAAGCATCGAACCAAACGCCGAGTCGTGCGCAGTGTCGACGGCCGCAATTACACCTTGCGCGATGACGGCACGATCATCTTGCCCGTCGGTTGCCGGCCGCCTCGACTCGACGACCGTGACGACCATCACGGCTGCGACACCACCGCCGATTTGGCTGATCCCGACGACCCGTCGTCACCCGAGTACGACCGGATGATCGTCGAGGCGATCCGCAACCGAGTCGCTCTGCTCACCGTGCGCTGAGTCGACCCCGCTGATGTCGTACGCCAAGTCAGTCCCGTCGGCCAACGTGCGGCGAGCGACGTCAAGTCGACCCCGCAACCTGAATCGTCAGGAGCGGGACAAACTCATCTCGCGAGCGCTACCGCGACCGGAACGGCGACTGCGGCAGCGGCGTGTTTGGCGTGATAGCTGCTGCGGGTGAGGGGGCTTGCTTCGACGTGGCCGATGCCGAACGACTCACCAATCTGCTTCCACCGGACGAACTCGGCGGGCTCGGCGTACCTGGCGATCGGGAGGTGGTGCGACGTGGGCCGCAGGTACTGGCCGATCGTGACGATGTCGACCCCGAGATCGGCCAGGTCGGCGAGCAGCCCGACGATCTCGTCGTCGGTCTCCCCCAGCCCCGCCATGAAGCCGGTCTTGGTCACCAGCCCGGCCTGCTTTGCCCGTGCCAGCACGCCGAGCGATCGGGCGTAGCCCGCCGACGGACGCACGGCCCGCTGCAGCCGTGCCACGGTCTCGACGTTGTGGTTCAAGACATCGGGCCGTGCAGCAAAGAGCAGGTCGAGCGCGGCCTCGTCACCCTTCGCATCGGAGATCAACGTCTCGACACGCGTCGAGGGCCGGCGCAGACGGATCGCATCGACGCACGCGGCGACATGAGCCATCCCCCCGTCGAGCAGATCGTCACGAGCCACCATCGTGAGCACGGCATGGTCGAGCGCCATCCGGTCGATCGCCTCGGCCACGCGCTGCGCCTCGTCGGCTGCCGGTGGCAGCGGCAGCTGTGTGTCGACCAGGCAGAATCCGCACGCCCGCGTGCAGCGCTCACCCAGCACCATGAACGTGGCGGTGCCATCGCTCCAACAGTCGGACAGGTTCGGGCAGCCGGCGTCCTCGCACACGGTGACGAGGTCGAGTGAGCGGATGGTCTTCTTCAACTCCATCACCTCGGGCCCGAGTTCGACTTTCGGCCGTAACCAGTCGGGCTTGCGGGTCTCGATCGACAAGCCGCCGGTCACGCCGGCCGCCGCGAGGCGCGTTGCGGCTCGACTCGACACGAGTTTGATCTGCTCACCGGGGCCGTCGCCGCGCGAGAACGCCGACAAGTCTCGACCGTCGGCGGCGTGCTTCCAGGCCACGTCCTGACGCTCGATCCGGCCCTGGCCATCTCCACCCGACGCCCACCGCTCGGCTGCAAGGCGGGCGACCACGTCGACGACATCGGCCATCGACACGGCGAGGCCTTCCTCGGCCAGCGAGGTGACCGGCTTGTCACCGATCCCGCACGGCACGATGTGCTCCCGCATGTACGTGAGGTCGGTCGTCACATTCAGAGCGAAGCCGTGCATTGTCCTGCCGCGCTTCAACCGCACGCCGATCGCGCAGATCTTGCGTTCGGCGGCCGTACCGGCATCGAGCCAGACTCCGGCGTACCCGTCGAGGCGCCCGGCGTTCGCAACACCCAACTCGGAGAGCGCGTCGATGATCAATCCTTCGACGCCGCACACATGGGCAGTGGCGCCGAGCGCGTTGTCGATGTTCAGAATCGGGTAGCCGACCAACTGCCCGGGGCCGTGGTAGGTGATGTCGCCGCCGCGCTTCGCTGCGACCAGTTCGGCACCGACCGCGGCCGGCTCACACCTCAGATTGTGCGCGAGGTCGGCCGTGCGTCCGTGGGTGAACACATGCGGGTGTTCGAGCAGCAGGAGGTGCTGGCCCGCGCCGTGCTCGAACAGAGCGGTCTGGACCGCCAGCGCCTCGCGGTAGGGCACCGTGCCCAGCCACCTGACGCGCAGCGGATCTGTCATCACCCGTTGTTCGGCCGACGCATCACAGCTCGGTCGACCAGTCCTTGGTCTCGAGAATCTCCTTGACCCGCTTGAGGAAGCCTGCTGCATAGGCACCGTCGAAGGCACGGTGATCCCAGCTCATCGCAAGGTTGCCGACCGGATGGATCGCAATCGCCTCACCCCCGTCGGGGCCCGTGGTGACGACCGGCTTGCGAACGATGGCATCGGTGGAGATGATGCCGACCTGCGGCTGGTTGATGATCGGCATCGTCAGCACCGAACCGGCCGAGCCGTTGTTCGACAGCGTGAACGTGCCGCCCGAGATCTCGTCGGGGCTGAGCTTGCGATCACGGGCACGGTTGGCGAGATCGGAGATCTCGACCGCAATCGCTCCGAGCCGCTTGGTTTCGGCGTCACGAATCACCGGCGCAAGGAGGCCTTCGTAGTCGAGATCGACGGCGATGCCGAGATCGATGTAGTTGTGGATGACGAGGTCGGTCTCGCCCACGCTCGCGTTGAGGTGCGGGAACTCGCGCAGCCCATCGATGACGGCGCGAGAGATGAACGGCAGGTAGGTGAGGCTGAAGCCGTGCTGGGCCTTCCACTCCCCCTTCACCTTGTTGCGCACGATGTCGACGTTCGCAAAATCGACTTCGACGACGCTGAAGGCATGCGGACTGACCGACTTGCTCATCACCATGTGATTGCCGGTCAATTGGCGGATCTTCGACAGCCGCACCGTCGAGTCGCGCTCGCCCGCCGAAACAGCCGGCGCCGACCGGGGTGCGGCGCTGGCAGCAGGCGCTGCCGGTGCCGGTGTAGACGTCGGAGCTGCAGATGCCGGTGCGGGAGCTGCTGGTGCGGGCGCTGCTGCCTCGGGTACCGGTGCAGCCGCAGTTGGCGCGGCCGCGGCCGGCGCGGGGAGCGCTGCCGCGCCAGCACCGCTACCACCTTGGGCATCGATGTGATCGAGCACGTCGTCGCGAGTGATGCGTCCGCCCGGGCCCGTTCCCGTGATCGTGTCGGGATCGAGACCGTTCTCATTGACCAGACGACGCACGACGGGCGACAGCAGTCGATTGTCCCCCGCAGCTGCCGTGGTGGTGGTGGCGGCGGCGGTGCGGCGGTGTTGGCCGATGGAGCGGGAGTCTCTGTCGCCTGGGCAGGTGCGGGTGCGGGGGCAGGCGCCGCAGCAGGTTCGGGGGCAGGCTCCGCAGCAGGCGCGGGTTCCGGAGCAGGCGCGGGTTCCGGCGCAGGCCGCGCGGGTTCGGGAGCCGCGGGCGCTGCCGCTGCGGGTTCGGCGGCCGAATCTCCGACCACGGCGATCACGGTGCCGACGTCGACGGTGTCGCCTTCCGGCACCCGAATCTCGATGAGCGTGCCCGACACCGGCGACGGCACTTCGGTGTCGACCTTGTCGGTCGACACCTCGAACAAGGGCTCGTCTTCGGCAACGGTGTCACCGACCTTCTTGAACCACTGGGTGATCGTTCCCTCGGTGACGGTTTCGCCGAGTTGGGGAAGAATGACGTCTGCCATGTTGAGTCCTTATTGAATCAGACGGTGAATAGAAAACGGTGAATCGAACGGTGAATCGAACGGGTGCGCTGGTGATGGCGATGCGAAGATTGCAGGTGGCGAGCGAGCGGGACGTTCACCCGTTGAAGCTTCGTCCGGTGAGAGAGAGCACCGTCTCGCCGAACAGCTCCGACAGGCTCGGGTGCGGCTGGATGAACTCGGCGATCTCGTCGACGGTCGCCTCCCAGTTCACGGCGAGATAGCCACCCGACAACTGCTCGGTCACCCACGGGCCGACCATGTGCACGCCGAGCACCTGGCCTGCGGTGCCATCGGCACGACGCTTGGCGATGACCTTCACCAGACCCTCGGTCTCGCCGACGATCTGGGCCCGGCTGTTGAACTTGAACGGGTGCTTGGCCACGACCACGTCGTGCCCTGCATCTTTGGCCTGCTGCTCGTCGGGGCCCGCCCACGCGACCTCGGGATGGCAGTAGATCGCCCACGGAACCCGGTCGTACATCACCGGCATCGGCGACTCACCGAGCAGGTGCTTGATGACGAGAATCGCCTCGGCATAGCCGACGTGCGCCAGCTGTGGGGTGTTGATCAGGTCGCCGATGGCGTAGACGCCCGGCTCGCCCGTGGCACAGAACTCGTCGACCTCGACGAAGCCACGCTGATCGACGACGACTCCGGTGCCGTCGAGGCCCAGGTGGTCGGACAGCGGTCGCCTGCCGACCGACACGATGACCGCGTCGACCTCGACCGATTCGCCGTCGCCGAACCGCACGACCGTCGAACCCGAGCCAGTCGGTTCATGGCCGTTGACCATGATCCCGGTTTTCAGGGCGATGTTCTTCTTCTTGAACGACTTCTCGACGACCTTGGCGACGTCGCTGTCGAGTCCCGGCAGGATCTTCGGGAGGCCTTCGAGAATCGTGACCTCGGCGCCGAGATCGGCGAAGGTCGAGGCGAACTCACAACCGATCGCACCGCCACCGATCACGGCAACGCGGGCGGGCACGTGGTCGAGGTCGAGCACCTCGTCGCTGGTCATGATCGGTCCGCCGCGCTCGAAACCCGGGATGAGGCGGGGCACCGAACCCGTGGCGAGGATGACGTTCGTTCCGGTGATGATCTGCTTGGAGCCGTCGTTCATCGCGATGCCGACCGTGCGGCCGGGGCCGAGCGAGCCGATGCCGTTGAATACCTCGACCTTGCGGGCTTTGCACATCGCTGCAATGCCGCCGACGAGGCCGTTCACGATGCCCTGCTTGCGCTCTTGAGTTCGGGCGAAGTTGACGGTGGCTGCGCCTCCGGGCTCGATGCCGAAGTCGGCGGCATGGTCGACATGGCGCTTGACTGCAGCCGTTTCGAGGAACGCCTTAGCAGGGATGCAGCCCCGGTTGAGGCAGGTTCCCCCCAGGGCATCCATCTCGACGAGGGCCACACTGAGGCCCGCCGATGCCCCATACAACGCAGCGGAGTAGCCACCCGGGCCCCCGCCGATCACGATGACGTCAAACTGATCACTCATTGACCAGCACGGTAGCGCCATCTGGGCCGACCGTCAGTGCCGATCGACGGCCGCAGGGTCACTCGGTTGCCCTCGAGCGGTAATTCGCCCGAGCCGATGTCATCCATCTGACAGAATCCGCCGATGTCCGTCCGCACCCGCTGTACCCGACTCACTGCCCGGACCGCCACCGTGCTCGCCACCGCCGCCGCACTCACCGCCGCCTCGATCACCGCCGGAATCATCGCAACACCCGGACAACTCCTCGCCCTCCCCGGACCCACCGAATCAACCATCGTCACCGTCGAACCCACCCGCGTCCTCGACACCCGCGCCAACATCGGCCTCACCGGACCCCAACCCGCCAACACCTCCCGCAAACTCCAAATCACCGGCACCATCCCCACCTACACCGAAGCCACCCAAACCACCACCAACAAAATCGTCGTCCCCCCCGGCGCCACCGGCGTCTTACTCAACATCACCGCCATCGCCCCCACCGCCGCCGGCTTCCTCTCGATCCGACCCGGCACCGCCACCGGCACACCCGCCACCTCCGCCCTCAACTTCACCCCCGGCGACGTCATCCCCAACGCCGTCACCGTCGCCCTCCCCGCCACCGGCAACATCGACCTCCACTACGGCACCCCCACCGCGGGAGCCACCATGAACATCGTCGCCGACATCGTCGGCTACACCACCAACACCGGACTCATCGACCTCACCAACCGCGTCACCACCCTCGAAACCACAGGCGTCGCCGGAGCAACCGGACCCGCAGGCCCCACCGGACCCGCCGGAACAACCGGAGCGACCGGAACAGCAGGCCCCGCCGGAGCAACCGGTCCCGCCGGAGCAACCGGAGCAACTGGTCCGGCAGGACCTGCCGGAACTATCGACGGGCCGATCCAACCCCAGATCAGCACCCAACAAATCGCCCAACTCCAATGGTGGCCAGGTGCCCGCACCGACTACCCCACCGGCGACAGCCCGTTCGGAGTCGCCTACGACGGCACCAACATCTGGACCACCAACTTCGACGCGAACAACGTCACGAAAATCAACCCCACCACCGGCGCCACCATCGGCACCTACCCCACCGGACCCAACCCGACCGGAATCGCCTACGACGGCACCAACATCTGGATCGCCAACTTCGGTGCGAGCTACGTCACGAAAATCAACCCGGCCACCGGCGCTGCCATCGGCAGCTACTCCGCCGGAGCCAACCCGTACAAGGTCGCCTACGACGGCACCAACATCTGGATCACCAACGTCATTTCGAGCACCGTCACGAAAATCAACCCAACCACCGGCGCCACCATCGGCACCTACCCCACCGGAAACGGCCCGGACGCGATCGCCTACGACGGCACCAACATCTGGATCACCAACAACTTCTCGAACACCATCACGAAAATCAACCCGGCCACCGGCGCCACCATCGGCACCTACCCCACCGGATCGATCCCGCGGGCGGTCGCCTTCGACGGCACCAACATCTGGACCGCCAACTTTGGTTCGGACACCGTCACGAAAATCAACCCGGCCACCGGCGCCACCATCGGCACCTACCCCACCGGAGACGGCCCGTACGGGATCGCCTACGACGGCGCCAACATCTGGACCGCCAACAGCAGTTCGAACAACGTCACGAAAATCGAACCCGCCACCGGCGCCACCATCGGCACCTACCCGACCGGAAACGGCCCGTCCGGGATCGCCTACGACGGCACCAGCGTCTGGATCACCAGCTACAACTCAGCCACCGTGTCGAAAATGAACACCGGTAACTGACGTGGCCGCCCCCGCCAGAGTCCTCGAACATTGCCGGCCACAACCGTGTCACGACGGATGCATCGCAACCGTCGGCCAGCCCCGCACCACCATCAACAGGATCGCCCGATGACACTCCGCACCCGCTGTACCCGCCTCACTGCCCGGACCGCCACCGTGCTCGCCACCGCCGCCGCACTCACCGCCGCCTCGATCACCGCCGGAATCATCGCAACACCCGGACAACTCCTCGCCCTCCCCGGACCCACCGAATCAACCATCGTCACCGTCGAACCCACCCGCGTCCTCGACACCCGCGCCAACATCGGCCTCACCGGACCCCAACCCGCCAACACCTCCCGCAAACTCCAAATCACCGGCACCATCCCCACCTACACCGAAGCCACCCAAACCACCACCAACAAAATCGTCGTCCCCCCCGGCGCCACCGGCGTCTTACTCAACATCACCGCCATCGCCCCCACCGCCGCCGGCTTCCTCTCCATCCGACCCGGCACCGCCACCGGCACACCCGCCACCTCCGCCCTCAACTTCACCCCCGGCGACGTCATCCCCAACGCCGTCACCGTCGCCCTCCCCGCCACCGGCAACATCGACCTCCACTACGGCACCCCCACCGCCGGAGCCACCATGAACATCGTCGCCGACATCGTCGGCTACACCACCAACACCGGACTCATCGACCTCACCAACCGCGTCACCACCCTCGAAACCACAGGAATCGCCAGGCCCCGCAGGGCCCACCGGCCCCGCCGGAGCAGCCGGAACAACCGGAGCGACCGGAACAGCAGGCCCCGCCGGAGCAACCGGACCGGCCGGAGCAACCGGCCCGGCCGGACCCGCAGGGACGGTCGGGCCGATCCAACCCCAGATCAGCAAACAGCAAATCGCTCTCCTCCAATGGTGGAAGAGCGCCCGCACCGACTACCCCACCAGCGACAGCCCGGGCGGCGTTGCCTTCGACGGCACCAGCATCTGGATCACCAACTACGACCAGAACACCGTGTCGAGAATGAATCCCACCACCGGTACGCGCACCGACTACCCCACTGGCACCACCCCGAACGGGATCGCCTACGACGGCACCAGCATCTGGATCACCAACCGCGTTTCGAACAACGTCACCAAGATCAACCCGGCCACCGGCGCAACCATCGGCACCTACCCCACCGGCGCCAACCCGACCGGAATCGCGTACGACGGCACCAGCATCTGGGTCACCAACTTCGACTCGGACAACGTGACCAAGATGAACCCGGCCACCGGCGCCACCATCGCCACGTACGCGACGGACGACGGACCGTATGGGGTGGCGTTCGGCGGCGGCCGCATGTGGATCGCGAACCGCAACTCGAGCACTGTGTCCGTTATCGACGCCACCACCGGTGTCACCACTGGCACCTACTCCAGCGGCGGATTCGACCCGATTGCGGTCGCCTTCGACGGATCCAACATTTGGATCACCAACTTGTCCTCAGACAGCGTGGACAGGTTCAACACCACTACCGCAAACATCACCACGTACCCCACCGGCAGCAGTCCGAACGCAGTCGCCTACGACGGCACCAGCATCTGGATCACCAACCTCGCCTCGAACACCGTCTCGAAAATGAACCCGGCCACAGGCGCCCGCACCGACTATGCCGCCGGCAGCGGTCCAAATGGGTTGGCCTATGACGGCACCAGCATCTGGATCACCAACTTCTTCGCCAGCACCGTGTCGAAAATGAACACCAGCAACTGACATCAGGCCATCATCCGGGTCGCCCGAATCGAATCAGTCCAGGCGCCAGGTGGCCTGTTCATCACCCCGGCGAAGCACGAGAACACGACTGGTGCCGTTGGTCGCGCTGACGTCGAAATCGATCGCGCACTGCTGCGCCGCAACCGTGATCCGGTCGCACCGATCAGCAGCAGGCGCCGCAATCGGATCCAACCGCTGGTCGCCGGTGACGAGACGGAAACTGGCGATCCCATCGACGTCGTCGATCCCTGCCACTTCGACCTCGACGCGTAGGGTCGGGCCCGACGCCTCGACGGCGAGCACAGTCACCTCGACGTCGCCGACAGTTGTCGCCGTGCCGATCGCAACCGGCTCCGTAGCCGATTCCTGGCCCGCGACCTGCAGGAGAAAAACCCCGCCGGCGAGCAGGATCATGAGCGCCGTTCCGACCGAAAGCAACAGCAAGGTCCGAGTCTTCATCGTCGGTCAGGCTATTGCCCTGAGTAGCCCGAGCCGCCCGGCCAGACGGTCTCGTCGCGCCTGTGATCACCGGCGACCACCACCGCAGCCGCAGCTGAAACTTCTCGAAACGTCCTGTATCGAGCTGACCCGGTGCATGCCGTGGGTTACCGTCGCCGCATGAGATCGACACACCGCCACGCTGCGTTGGCCGCACTGACGGCAGCCACCGTGCTCCTGACGGCGTGCGGGAGCAGCTCCGCCGACGATGCCGCAAGCGACACTGCGGCCCCCGCAGCAGCCGACACCGCAGCGCCCGACGCCGGGGCAGCACCCACCGACCAGGCGGTGCCGGCGGCATTGCAGTTCAGCGCTCCACTCGTCGGGGGCGGCGAACTCGACGCGACGACGTTGGCCGGAAAGCCGACCGTGTTCTGGTTCTGGGCGCCTACTTGAAGCATTTGCAACGCAGAAGCCCCCTCGGTCGAGGCGGCAGCAGCTAAATACGGTGACTCGGTCAACTTCGTCGGCGTTGCATGGACCGGCGACGATGCCGCATTCCAGGGCTTCATCGATAAGTACAGCCTCTCGTTCCCCCAGATCAGTGATGACGCCGCCACGGTGTTCAACCAGTTCGACGTTCCGGCACAACCGGCCTTCCGAATCGTGAAGGTCGACGGCTCGATCGAGTCCGTTGCGGGCGCCCTCGACGAGTCGCTGCTCGATCAGATCATCTCCGAAGCCTGATCGGCGCCGGGGCACCGGCCGACGACGTCGCCAGACATATTTTGGCCGGCGATCGTTCAGCCAGCTCCACGTCCAGCCGGAGATATCTCAGCCGTAGACGCAGTCAAGCCAACGATCGAACAGATCGTCTTCGACCTCGAAGCTCCACGGGTTGCGTCCCTCGCCGCACTCGGGTCGAAGGTATTCGGGCGGTACTGCGGTTTCGTCGATCTCGCCGCGAGCGATGAGGTCGCCGAAGCACGCCGCGCTCGCTTCGATCAACGCCGTGTACTCCTCGTCGGACATTTCGTACAGCGAAGTGTTACCCACGACCGAGTCAGCGAGACCACACTCGGGGAACTGCAGTTCCACCCCGAGGTAATACTCGGGCAACGTTCCGGCGTCGATTGCCGTTTGAAGGCACGCCGTCACCTGTTCGATGACACCGAGTTCGTAGCAGGCGGCGGAGGCTTCCACTTCGGCATCGAAGGCGTCGGTCTCCGCGTCGGTCTCCGGGTCCGAGAACGGATCGTCTTCGAACAGGTCGGGGTCGGTCACCTCGATTGCTTCTTCGTCGACGAACTCACCGGGAAACGGCAGTGCATCGAACTCGCCGAACTCGCCACCGAAGTCTTCGATGAATGTGGTGGACACATCGACCAACCGATCGAGCTCGTCACGATCGAGCGCTCGGAGGAGCGCAAGCAATTGGTCGAACCCACTGCCGAGGGGGCTGACGAACCACTGACCGTCGACCTGTTGCACCGTGATGCCCAGTGGTTCGTAGTCGGCCAGGACCTCTTCGATCGTCGCCGTGAGATCGCCCGTGTCGAGCGAACCACCGAGCGAGCCACCGAAGAGGTCATCGAGCGCAGTCTGGGCATCGCCGGCTCCGGTGGCGAGCTCACATGAGTCGATCCGCTCTCCGTCTGCTTCGAACACAGCACAATTCCCGGCAACGTCGACGGAGAACTCGATCCCGTCGGCGGTGCCATCGATCCGCAGCGCCGTGATCGCGACGAATCGCTTCGAGCCACTCCCGGTGACGTCGTATTCGGAGCGCGTGACCTGCCACTCGAGAGGCACATCGTCGACGAAGGGTGCGATGTCGTCGAGGAACATCGGCGCATACCGCTGCAATGCGGCCGCCTCGTTCGGATTGATGCTCGCAATGACCTTGCCGATGTCGAGTTGTTCGACGCCGTCGAGCAGCACATCGACTGCGTTCTCTGGTGAGTCGCCACCGCTGGGGACCAGGCCGATCTCGGGAATCGGTTCGCCCGACTCACCGCGCAGGCTTTCGGCGGCGGTGTGGAAGAGGCTCAGATACCAGCGGCCGTCCTGCTCGACCACCGTCATCGGCAGCGCGAAGTCTTCGGTGGTGGCCGGTTGATCGAGGTCGCTGGGGTCGAATCCTTCGCCGGAGACCTCGGTGATGAACTCACCGATCGGCAGCTGATCACCGTCGACCGAGGCAGTGATCGACGCCGACATCGTGATGTTCGAAATGTCGGTCACGTTGGTCGGCTCGACACCGGTCAATTCGTTCGACATCTCGATGTCGAGGCCCGCCAGGTCGGCGAGCGACGCATCGTCGCTCAAGATGTCGAGCCGAGCCAACTCAGACACGACGTCGGTCAGCGGCTCGCGAAACACCTCGCGCTCGCCAGGAAGCAGGAGATCGATCATCCCCAGCATGTCTTCCTGTTCGAGCGCGCCCATCAGTTCGGTGCCGACCGCCTCGGGCGACGACGCTCCACCGGTGTTGCCACCACGCAACTGTCCGACGGCGAACACGCCGGCTGCTCCCAGCGCAAGGACGCCGGCGACCGCGCCACCGACGACGAGTTTGCTGCGTCGCTGGCCCGACGAATCAGGTGTGTCGAAGCTGAGCTGCGGTGTGCCGTCGACGATCCCGATCGGCGGCCCGGCCGGAGCGCCGAATGCGCTGGGCGGCCCCGCAGGGAACACGGCGGGCGGGACGGCGGGCGGCGGCGGCAACGACGGGCCCGAACCGGGCGGATTCCACGAGCCTGCATCATTCGCATCCATGACGAGAAACGTAGCCCTCAGGTCACTGCCTGTGCTGTCCATTGACCAACCCTTGAGACTTGCGCCCGGCGATGTCGCCGACCCTGTCGCGGTGTCTGTGGGCACTGATATCGCGGTAGATGTGGCGGTTCATGTGACGGTAGATGTGGCGGTGGATGTCGCCCGGGATCGCAATGAGCCGTACCCTCGATTCCATGCGCGTTGCCATCACCGGGTCCTCCGGACTCATCGGTTCAGCTCTGATCGCCCAGCTTCGGTCCGCCGGCCATGTGCCGGTCCCGGTGGTTCGCCGAGGAGCGCGAGCCGGAGAAATCAGCTGGTCGCCGGACGACGACTCCACTGGCCCGACCGAACTGGCGGCTCAGCTCGAGGGCATCGACGCCGTCGTGCATCTCGCCGGCGCCGGGATCGGCGACAAGCGCTGGACCGATGAGTACAAGCGCGTCCTCCTCGACAGCCGCACCAAGGGCACCGCGCTGCTCGCCGAGGCCCTCGCGGCCTGCACTGATGGGCCGAAGGTCCTCCTGTCGGGTTCGGCCATCGGTTTCTACGGGGCCCGCGGCGACGAGGACCTCGACGAGCAATCGGCCGCAGGCACCGGGTTCCTCGCCGACCTCACCGTGGCCTGGGAAGCGTGCACCGCGCCCGCAGTGGCCGCCGGCATCCGGGTCGTGTTGTTGCGCACCGGGATCGTGCTCTCGGCGAACGGTGGGGCGCTCAAGAAGCAGTTGCCCCTGTTCAAGATCGGAGCGGGAGGCACCATCGGATCCGGCCGGCAGTGGCAGAGCTGGATCTCGATCGACGACGAGGTCGCCGCCATCATGTATCTGCTCACGAGCGACGTGCGTGGACCGGTCAACCTCACTGCGCCGAATCCGGTCACCCAGGCCGACTTCGCGAACACTCTCGGCAAGGTGTTGAAGCGTCCGACATTTCTGCCCATCCCGAAATTCGGTCCGAAGTTGCTGCTCGGGAGCGAACTCGCAGAGAACCTGCTGTTCACCGGACAAAAGGTGCATCCCGCGGCGCTCGCCGGCACAACGTTCACCTTCCGGCACCCCGACCTCGAACCGGCGCTGCGCGCGCTGCTCGCCCGGTGACCGTCGCCGTCGTCGGTGCAGGACTCGCGGGCCTGGCGTGCGCCGTCGAACTGCAGCGAGCCGGCATCGACGTCGTCATCTACGAGGCGAGTGACGGCGTCGGCGGCAGGGTGCGCAGCGACCGTGTCGACGGATTCACGCTCGACCGCGGCTTCCAAGTCGCGCTCACCGCCTATCCCGAGATGCATCGCCAACTCGACATGGCCGCCCTCGACCTGCAGGCATTCGACCCCGGCGCACTCGTGTGGCGCAACGGCAAAGGGTCGACCGTGGCCGACCCGTTCCGGATGCCCACGGCCGCGCTCAGCACCGTCAGTGCGCCGATCGGCTCGCTGATCGACAAGCTCCGCATCGCCGGACTCCGCCGACGGGTGCGCAGCGTGCACCCCGTCCAGTTGCTCCACGGCGAGGACGTGCCGACGGTCGAAGCGCTCTCGGCGGCCGGGTTCTCCGACACGATCATCGAGCGCTTCTTCACGCCGTTGGTGGGCGGCATTCAACTCGATCCGAAGCTGCGCGACAGTCGCCGCATGTTCGACATCATCTTCAGAATGCTCGCCGACGGCGACTCGGCGGTACCTGCTGGCGGCATGCAGGCGATCCCCGATCAGCTCGCCGGACAACTCCGGGCCGACGTGCTCCAGCTCCGGTCGGCAGTCACCGCTGCAACGGCAACATCTGTCGTCGTGCGTCACGAGTCCGACGCCGACCAGATCGACCACGATGCCGTCGTCATCGCGACCGAAGGTCCCGCAGCAGCAACGCTGCTGGGCCTCCCGATGGTGGCGTCGAAATCGGTGGGCTGTGTCTACTTCGCCGCGCCGGTGGCACCGACTGATGCCAAGCTCGTCGTGCTCGACGGGACCGGGCGTGGCCCCGTGCTCAATGTCGCCGTGATGAGCAACGTGGCGCCCACGTACGCCCCGGCCGGGCGCCACCTGGTGGTGGCGGCGATGCCCGGCCACACCGGTGACGACCTCGCCGACGTCGCCCGCGACCAACTCCGATCGTGGTGGGGCGGGCAGGTCGATCGATGGGAACACATCCAGACCTACCGCATCGCCCACGGCCAGCCCGCACAGCTGCCGCCGTTCGCGCCGAAGCAACCCGTGGCGCTCGGCGACGGACGGTTCGTGTGCGGCGACCACCGTGACACCGCCTCGATCCAAGGGGCGTTGTACTCCGGTCGGCGCTGCGCCCACGCCGTCGTCGAACATCTCGGCGGCCCGTTCGATCGCCCGTGATGCTTCGCCAGGCAGCATGGCGTCGCAACCACTCGAAGCACTCACCGAGCACGGTGCGTGACCAACTTCGGGCGTTTGACGCAACACGGGCGATAACGTCGCGGATGTGAAAACCGATGCTCGGACCAATTGGTTGACCGCCGAGGAGATGGCGGCGTGGCGGGCCTACATCGAAGTGCAGGGCGACCTGATCAACGCGATCGAGCGCGACCTCTCGACTCACGGTTTGACACTCGGCGACTATCAGGTCCTCGTGTACCTCTCTGAAGCCAACGGCTCCTCGATGCGGATGTGCGACCTCGCCGACATCCTCCAGCTTTCCCCGAGCGGACTCACGCGCCGACTCGACCGGCTCGTCGCCGGCGGGTTCGTCGCACGGCTCGGATCACCAGCAGATCGTCGGGTCATGATGGCGTCGTTGACCGACTCGGGTCGCGATCTGCTCGAGCGCACGGCTCCCCATCACGTCGACAGCGTACGGCGGCGCCTCTTCGACTACCTCGACGCCGATCAGGTCACCGCCATGGCGTCGATCTTCACAGCGATCAGCACCGGGCTCGCCGCTGCAGCAACCGCCGACGTCGACGGCGTCGCCTGACGGCCCCGGGTCCGCCCCGGTACCTGGATCGCTTCCATGATCGGCAGGCGTCGAGCCCAGTAGTCTCGGCGCCAATGTCTGGGCCTGCCTCCACCGAACTCCCCGCCGGATTCCGGTCGTACGTGACGAACCTCGGGATCAAGGACGACACCGATGACTTTGTCGTGATCGCCGCGGACGCACCGGTGCCGACTGCCGCGGTCTTTACCCGGAGCGCATTCGCCGGGCCGAGTGTGAGTCTCAGCCGACGCCACGTCGCTGATGGCACCTCCCAGGCAGTCGTGGTCGTGTCGAAGAACGCCAACGTCGCCACCGGTCAGGCCGGCATCGACGACGCTGAGACGGTTGCGGCCATGGTCGCCGACCGAATCGGCTGTTCGGCCATGGACGTGCTGGTGACCTCGACCGGCGTCATCGGCCGTCGCTACCCGATCGATCGGGTCGTTGCTGGCCTCTCCGCGATTCCACACCCGCTTCCGGACACCGGTGCCGACCACCCCGCCCGCGGCATGATGACCACCGACACCGTTGCGAAACTGGCGTCGGCAACCATTGCCACTGCAACCGGCACGGTGCGGCTCGTCGGGATGGCGAAAGGCGTCGGGATGATCGAACCCGACATGGCAACGCACATCTCGCTGCTGTTCACCGATGCTGCGATCGACGGCCCCGACCTCGACAAGATCTTCAGGCGCGTGGTCGACCGCACGTTCAATTGCGTGAGCATCGACACCGACACCTCAACGAGCGATTCGTCGATCATCATGGCCTCGGGCGCTGCCGGGGCCGTCGACCTCGGGCGTTTCGAGTCCGCGCTGTACGACGTGGCCGTCGACCTCACCAAGCAGATCGCGCGGGACGGCGAAGGCGCCAACTCCCTCATCGAGGTGGTGGTCGACGGTGCGATCGACGGCGACCAGGCCAAGCGCGTCGCGAAAGCAGTTGTCAATTCGCCGCTCGTCAAGACGGCGATCCACGGCGGCGACCCCAACTGGGGTCGCGTCGCGATGGCGATCGGGAAGTGCACCGAGCACGCCGATGATCGGCGGATCGATCAACGCGACGTCGTGATCAGATTCGGAATCGACGAGGTGTACCCGCGTCAGCTCGACGATGCAGGTCTTGCGGCGCTCTCGAGTTACATGTCCGGCGCCGAGGTGATCATCCACATCAGTCTCGGCCTCGGCGACGGCGCAGCCACGGTGTGGGGCTGCGATCTGAGCGCCGAATACGTCCGCTTCAACGCCGACTACACCACCTGACCTGTCACATCAGGGCCAGGCACCATCGCGACAAAAGTGTCGCGTTGGGGCCAGGTCATTTCGCGACAGATCTGTCGCGAAATGACCTGGCCCCGACGCGACAACGTGTTTCAGCTGACGGTGACGACGCCGTAGAAGGCGACGTGATTCTTGATCTCGGCAGCTTTGTCCTTGGGCTGCGGGTAGTACCACGCCGCATTCGACTCGGTGCGACCGTCGACGGTGATGTCGTAGTAGCTCGCCTCACCCTTCCAGGGACAGACCGTCGTGCGGTCGGTCGGGCTGAAGTACTCGGTGTTCACCGAATCTGGGGGGAAGTAGTGGTTGCCCTCGATGACGACAGTGTCGTCGGAATCGGCCAGAACGGTTCCATGCAGCACAGCTTTCATGCAAGAGCCAACCAGTCGACGCGGCGTCCTGTTCCCGCATGTCACATCGGGGCCAGGCACCAACGCGACACATGTGTCGCGAAATGACCTGGCCCCGACGCGACATTTTTGTCGCGAAGTGACCTGGCCCCGACGCGATGCGTTACTTCGGCGGCATACGGATGCCACCGTCGACGCGGATGGTCTCGGCGTTCATGTAGCTGTTCGTGATGCACTCGATCACCATCGACGCCAGCTGATCGGGGTCGCCGAGTCGCTTCGGGAACAGAACACCCTTCTGCAGGTTCTCTTTGAACGCCTCGCTGGCCTCGCCCTCGCCGTAGATCGGCGTGTCGATGAGGCCCGGCGCAACGGTGTTGACACGAATACCCGACGCCGAGAGGTCGCGGGCAATCGGCAACGTCATCCCCACGACGCCGCCCTTCGACGCGGAGTAGCTGGCCTGACCGATTTGGCCGTCGAACGCCGCAACCGAGGCAATGTTCACGATGGCGCCGCGCTCACCGTGCTCGAGCGGCTCGGTCGTGCTCATTGCGGTGGCTGCGATGCGAATGGCATCGAAAGACCCGATCAGGTTGATCGCGACGACCTTCTTGAACGCATCGAGGTTGGCCGCCGAATCGAGCGAGCCGTCGCGTCCAATGGTGCGCTGGGCCCAGCCGATCCCCGCCGAGTTGACGAGCACCCTCACCGGTCCCATCGACTTGGCCATCTCGACGGCGTTGATCAGATCGTCGGTGTTGGTGACGTCGACCTTGGCGAAGGCACCGCCGATCTCCGCGGCGAGTGCATTGCCCGCCTCCTCGTTCAGGTCGGCAATGACGACCTTGGCGCCGCGGGCGGCCAACATCCGCGCCGACGCCGCTCCGATACCCGACGCTCCGCCGGTGACGATTGCACTTGCTCCAGAAATATCCATGCGGGTGAAGCTATTCGGCGGTGCCCGGCAACGAGCAATCCAGCGTCAGGGACCCGCCTCGATCATGTCCACAACCGGGAAGGTCAGACCGGCGCTGGGCCGACAGCGATCCGAGTGTCGACGAACCGGTCAGGGGTGACGGCAACGAAGCCGTCGGCAAGCCAGCCGTTGACGTCGACGACGATGTCGGCTGCGGCAAAAGTGGAAACACAGATCGACCCGTCGCTGCCGATCGGAGCGATGACCCCGTTCGCGATCACCTCGCCGGCGCGGTAGTTCAGATTCGACGCCACCGGCGCAGCGCCGTCACATGACCACACCGTCAGGTGCCCAGGCCCAATGGGAGCGACGGCGATGACGTTGACGACCGCAGCTGTTGCCGATGCCGGCACCTGAACGGTCGAGCCGTTCGCTGCGAGCGAGATCCCGCGCACCGGAATCCTGATCGGAGCGGCCGGCGACACTCGCTGCCGCGCGGCGCCCAGGCCGATCCGGGTATCGACGATTCGGTTCGGGTCGGTTGCTGCGAACACCGGGTTGTTGGGACCGAACCAACCTTGCAGATCGATGACGACATCGGTGGGCGACTCGGCATGAACGCAGAGCTTGCCGGTGTCGTCGACGGCAGCGACGACTCCGTTCGCGAAGGTTCGCCCCGCGCGGTAGTTCAGGTTCGAGGTCTCTTGACGACCGAGCGCGCAGGGCCAGATCGTGAGATGCCCCGGTGCGGTGGCGTTGACCGCAGTGACGTTGACAACCACGCTGCTGACGTCGTTGGGCACGGTGGCCGTCGTGCCGTCCGGACGTTTGGCGGTCAGGGCGCGCACGTCGATCGTCAACGGCTCGGCAGCGGTGACACGTCGCTGCACCGCGCCGATCCCGAGCCGGGTGTCGACGATGCGCTCGGGGCTGACCGAAACGAGCGCATCGCCCGCAGCGGAACCGTCGAACCAACCGTTGACGTCGACGATGACGTCGGTGCCGGCAAAGGACCACAAACAGATCTCACCCGCCGAGTCGATCGACGCAATGACGTTGTTGGCAACGACGTCGCCGCCGGAGTAGTTGAGGTTCGAGGTCTCGCGCCGTGGGGTTGCACAGGGCCACACCGTGATGTGACCGGGCGACGCCGGCACAACGGCAGTGACGTTGATCGCAACTGCGGTCGCCGTCGTCGGGACGGTGACCTCCGCGCCTGCCGGCGTCGTGACCGCGCGGCCGACCACCGGAATCCGGATCATCTTCGGTGGCGCCAGATAGTTGCTCGGCGCGAGCGCAAGCATTTGGGCCCGCAACCAGAGCGCGAACTCGGCCTGACCGGTGGCGGTGAGGTGGACGCCGTCGGCGAACCAACGGGCCCGGGCTTCAGGCGTTGCACTGGCACCGTTCCAGTCGAGCACGGTCAGCGTCGGCCAGTTCGACTGCGCCGCGGCGAGTTGGGCATTCATCGGCCCGAAGGTCGAACCCTGCGCGGTGGCCCGGATGTCGGCCATGTTGACCCAAGCAACACGGCGCGCACCGCGCGCCGTGAGCGCGCCCATCAACGCGTTGATGTCGGAAGCGAACGTGGAGGACGTGTCGTTGTAGCCCAACTCGACCACGACCAGGTCGAGGCCGAACGGCAGTGCCGACGCCTCTTCGACGCCGCTCGTGCCGGCGCACGCCGCACGAGCGGTGCATCGGTTCACCGCGGTACTGATCGTGGCGGAGGCGAATGTCCCTTCGATCAACCGGTTGAGTTCGTTGACACCACCCCCCGCGATGCTCTCCCCCACCGAGTCGCCGATGAGCCCGACGGACTTGCCCGTCGTGTTCTCCCGAATCACGCGTACGGTGAAACCCGGTGACGGCAGACCAAACGTGTTCCGGAAGTCCCACGCTTGGATGCGTTCGGTGTCGGCGACGCCGGTGAGCACGAGGTCGTTGAACCAGATGCCGTCGTACACCTGATACTGACTCGCCGCTGCGTCGACCATGTCGGCCGCACGGAGTTGCCCGAGGCCGTACTGCGCCTCGATCTCGTCGGCGTCGATCACCCGCGTCCATCGATGATTGGGGTTCGGGGTCGTGTCGTCGCCGATGTCGTCGACGGCGGGGAACTCGCCGCCGGCCGTGCGCGGCCCGTTGGACGCGGAGAACTCGGTCGAGACGAGCTGGCCGCCCCGGGGGTGGCCGACCGGCCAACGGCGCACGACGTTGGCGGTGGCCACTGCGGCGGCATCGGTGAGAAGGTTTTCGACCGGCGTCGCAGACGCGGTCGCCGTCGACCGCCGCGCGGCGCCGCCGTACACCTGGCACGACGTGGTGTCGCAGGTGGTGGCGTAGCGGGTGGCGCCGTCGTTGTAGAGGTAGCTCCGGGCCTGCTGGAGCCCGTACGAGCGAGCCGCCACCGCTTGGGCGCGCACGGCATTGGCGCCGGCGCCACCGCCGGCGGTGGCCCAGAGCGCCGAGATCTCCTTGGGCAACACCCCGCGCAGGTAATCCTCGACGAACACGTCGTTGACCACGCGGTTGCCCGATGTGGTGTCGACCACGTCAATGCTGCCGCGATAGTGGGTGATCGTCCCATCGGGAGCACAGACTCCGATCGCCTGGTCGGGCGTGATCGACGACGTGTTACCCGTGGCAATCGTGAACGACACCGGATTGCCGACGCCGGTGACTTCGGTGCCCAGCAGGCTGAACCCTCCTCCAGGACAGCTGCGATCGGCCGAACCAAAGATGTAGAACGTGCCCGCAGTGGTGCTTTCGGCGGCATACATCGAGGCCCGGGAGATGCCGTTCCACGTGATCGGCGAGCCGTACGACACGAGCCCGACGGTGCCCAATCCGTCGAGGGCGCTGAGCCGGACCCGAATGCGCTGACCCGCAGGGACCGAACCAGGCTCGGTGCCGCCGTAGTAGTGGTTGAGGATCTGGTTCCAATCCCATCCGTGATCGACGGCGTAGCCGTAGGCACCCCACTGGCTGAGCCCGCGGCCGTGGCCATTGCCGGTGCCGTCGAGCACGATGGCGACGATGTCGTCAGCCGCCGCATCGACTGCCGGCGTCGACGGGTTGAACGATGTCGGCGCGCCGACCGCGACGCCACCAAGAGCAACGGCGAGTGCCGTGACCAGTCGACTCCACGTTCGGGTACGCATGTCACCGGACCGTAATGTTGGACAACGCCCGAGCGGCGTCATCACCCCATGTTTTTCGACACCCCCGGCGACATGAACACCACTCAGCGCGGCACGGCAGCGACGGCGAGGGCGTCGACCAGGTCGTTCATGCGATCTCCACTGTGCCCTTTCACCCACCGAAACGTCACGTCGCCAGCCTGCACCAGCTCGATCAACGGCTTCCACAGGTCGTCGTTGGCCACCTGCTGCTTCTTCGCGTTCTTCCAGCCGTTGCGTTCCCACTTCACCCACCAGTGGTCCCGAAAACAGTTCACGACATAGGTCGAGTCGGACACGATCTCGATCGGCAACGGTGCCCCGTGATCGTCGGCCACCGTGGAGTAGGTCCGAAGCGCATCGAGCACCGCGTGGATCTCCATCCGCTGGTTGGTCGTGTGCGCCTCCCCGCCCGAACCGCACGGCTGACCCTCGGGTGCCACGGCCCAGCCCCATCCCCCGGGCCCAGGGTTTCCCTGGCACGCGCCGTCGGTGTAGATCTCGAGTCGCTGCATCGACCCAACGCTAGGGGCGCCCGCCCGCAGCGCCCACCAGACGCTGGGCACGCAACAGCTGCGAACACTTTCGATCACTCGGCGCGTACCCGTCGGTAACCCTGCGACAATGGTCGGCGTATGATTTTCGACGGCCACGTTCACCAACTGCCCGACATCGATCCGGTCGAAACCGAAGAATGGCTCGACAGTCTCGACGCCGTCGTGGACACCCACGGCAAGACTCGCGCCCGCTATCTCCTCTCGCGGCTGATGGAGCGGGCGAGCGCCAGCCAAGTTTCGTTCCCCGCCACGGTCTCCACGCCCTATGTCAACACGATCCCGCGCGACGAAGAGCCGTGGTTCCCGGGTGATGAGCACATCGAGCGACGCATTCGGGCGTTCATCCGCTGGAACGCAGCGACGATGGTCGTCAAGGCGAACAAGGCCGCCGACGGCATCGGCGGACACCTCTCCACGTTCGCCAGTTCGGCGGCCCTGTACGAAATCGGGTTCAACCACTTCTTCAAGGGCAAGGACAACGGCACCCCCGGCGACCACGTCTACTTCCAGGGCCACGCCGCCCCTGGCGTGTACGCCCGCGCCTTCCTCGAAGGGCGCCTGACCGAGGACGATCTCGACCACTTCCGTCGCGAACTCGGTCGCGGCGGTCGCGGCCTCAGCTCCTATCCGCACCCGCGGCTGATGCCCGACTTCTGGGAGTTCCCGACGGTGTCGATGGGTCTCGGTTCGCTCACTGCGCTCTATCAGGCTCGGTACAACCGCTACCTCCTCAACCGCGAGATCGACGACACGTCGGGCAGCCGAGTGTGGGCATTCCTCGGCGACGGCGAGTGCGACGAACCCGAGACGCTCGGCGCCATCTCGCTTGCGTCGCGCGAGCAACTCGACAACCTCGTGTTCGTCGTCAACTGCAACCTGCAGCGTCTCGATGGGCCGGTGCGCGGCAACGGCAAGGTCATCCAAGAACTCGAAGCCACGTTCCGTGGGGCAGGCTGGAACGTGATCAAGGTCATCTGGGGCTCGAAGTGGGACGAGCTGCTCGCCCAAGACAAAGACGGCGTGCTGCTCAACAAGATGAACACGACCGTCGACGGTGAGTTCCAGCGGTACGCCGTCGAGACCGGCGGGTACATCCGCGATCACTTCTTCGGGCCCGACGATCGACTGCGCCAGATGGTGTCGCACCTCGACGACGACGAGTTGCGCAACCTTCCCCGAGGCGGCCACGACTACCGCAAGCTGTACGCCGCCTACAAGGCCGCCACCGAGAACCTCGGTTCCGGGCGCCCCACGGTCATCTTGTGCAAGACGGTCAAGGGCTGGACGCTGGGCGAAGGCTTCGAGGGCCGCAATGCCACGCACCAGATCAAGAAGATGACCAAGAAGCAGTTGCTCGACATGCGCGATCGGCTACATCTGCACGACGAAGTGCCCGAGGAACTGGTCGACGACAAGAACCCGCCGTACATCAAGCTCGGCCCCGACTCGATCGAGTACCAGTACATGATGGAGCGCCGCAAGGCCCTCGACGGGTCGATCCCGAAGCGGACGACCCACACCCGCAAGCCGTTGTCGCTGCCCGACCCGAAGGCCTTTGCCGAGATGTGGGGCGGGTCGGGCGCACAGGAAGTCTCGACCACGATGGGCTTCACCCGCCTGCTGCGCAGCCTGACGCGCGACGAGAACTGCGGCAACCGGATCGTGCCGATCATCCCCGACGAGGCGCGCACGTTCGGCATGGACTCGCTGTTCCGCGAGATCGGGATCTACGCCAGTCAAGGGCAGAAGTACGAACCGGTCGACCACGACCTGCTGCTCAGTTACTCCGAGTCGGCCAAGGGCCAGATCCTCGAAGAGGGCATCACCGAGGCCGGAGCGATGTCGAGCTTCATCGCCGCCGGCACCAGCTACGCCACGCGGGGCGTGCCGATGATCCCGTTCTACACGTTCTATTCGATGTTCGGATTCCAACGGGTGGGCGACCTCATCTGGCAGGCCGCCGACATGCGTGCGCGGGGCTTCCTGATGGGCGCTACTGCCGGGCGAACCACGTTGATGGGAGAGGGCCTCCAGCACCAAGATGGCCACAGCCTCGTGTTGGCGTCGACCGTCCCTGCGGTGCAGGCGTACGATCCGGCGTTCGCCTACGAAGTCGGTGCGATCGTCGACGCCGGCATCAAGCGGATGTACGGCGGCGGCACGCCCGACCAGACCGATGTCTTCTACTACATCACGCTCTACAACGAGAACTACGAGATGCCCGAACTGCCTGCCCGCGAAGGCATCGCCGAGGCGATTCTCGAGGGTCTGTACAAGTGGGCCGATGCCCCTGACGGGGCCGCGACGCGCGCCACGATTCTGTTCTCCGGCTCGGCGCAAGGCGCAGCCCGAGCGGCTGTCGCCGACCTCGCCGAGCACTACGGCGTCGGTGCCGAACTGTGGTCGGCCACCTCGTACAAGGCGCTGCGCGAGGAGGCTCTCGCGGCCGAACGCCACAACCGGTTGCATCCCAGCGCCGAGCAGCGCACACCACGGGTCACCCAACTGCTCGCCGAGGCTCAGGGGCCGATCACTGCCGTCTCGGACTTCATGGCGTCGGTCCCCGAGCAGATCCTGCGGTTCATCCCGGGTCGGACGTTCATCCCGCTCGGCACCGACGGGATGGGACGCTCCGACACACGTGAAGCGCTGCGCCGCCACTTCGAGATCGACACCGGCCACGTCGTGGTCGCCGTGTTGTCGGGCCTCTTCCGGGATGGCGCCGTCGAGGCGTCGGTCGTCGAAGACGCCATCCGGCGTTACGAGATCGACCCCGACGCGGTCGATCCGTTCATCATCTGACACCGCGCCGGGCCGCGAGCGACCGCCGGAGCTTGCCCGACAGGGCGCGCAGCGGTTTGGTCAGCTTGGCAACGTTGGAGTTCTCCCATGCAGCCAGTTCCGCCTCCACTCGGGCGGTGTGTGCGCGCAGCGTTGCCAGTTCCGCGGCAGCGGCCTCGCAGGCGTGATCCGGCCACTCGAACCCAATCGGCGCCAGCATGTCGATGACGTCGGCTTCGACATCCGAGCGTCGTCGGCACTCGACGACGTACTGATAGCTCAACGCGTCCGGATCGGCCATCACGAAGTCGATCGTGGCCGCGCTGTGCGCATCGCGATCGAAGGGGACGTTGCTCCCACCGAGCGGGAAGATCACTCGCCGCAGATCGATGGCGACGAACCCGCACTGAGCGAGCAGCTCCCGGAACGACGCCTTCGTGAACCAGCGGAGGTGCGTACGGTCGAGCAACCCGTCGTCTTGATACTCGACCCGACCCTCGAGGAGCATCAGCCGAATATCGACATGAGCGGCGTTGGGGACCGACACCACGAGGCGGCCGTTCGGTGAAAGGAGCGTGACGATGTCGGCCAGGACAGCCGGTGGATTGCGCACATGTTCGAGCACGTCACCGAGAAGGATCACGTCGAATTCGCCGTGCTCGACAGTCGACAGCGGCGTGACGTCGAGGTCGACCACGTGCACGACCTCGATGACCTGACGCGCCTCGGCCGCGGCGGCCTCGTCGATTTCGACGCCCACCACCGTGTTGCCCGCTGCGACGAGGTGTGTCGTCACGTGGCCGGTCGAGCAGCCGACCTCGAGCACACGGTGACCGCCGCCCACCAATTCGAGCGCGTACGAATGCGGGTTGTTCGTCGCCGACGGGTCGACCGTGGTGCGGTAGCGATGGCTCGGGTTCACGACCATGCGCTCCATGATGGCGCGCATTCGGAGCGAGGACCAGCCAATGGCGCCGAACCGGTAAGTTTCTCGTGTGCAGGGAACCCTCTACATCACAGGTGACGAGGATGCCGATCGCCTGCTGAACACCGACGCCACTGCGCTGTTGCTGGGAATGCTCCTCGATCAGCAGGTGCCGATGGAGTGGGCCTTCAAGGGGCCAGCGACGCTGCGCAGCCGTCTCGGCCACCTCGACCCGATCAGAATCGCGGCGATGGACGAGGCGTCGTTCGTCCACATCTGTAGCGAGAAGCCCGCGATCCACCGGTTCCCGGGCTCGATGGGCAAACGCATCCACCAGGTGTGCGGGGTACTCACCGACCAGTACGGCGGCGATGCCGAAAACATCTGGGCCGACGTCGAGTCAGGCGACGAACTCCTTCGTCGCCTGCAAACACTCCCCGGCTATGGCGAGGAGAAGTCGAAGATCTTCGTGGCGATTCTGGCCAAGACCCAAGGCGTCGCTCCCGACGGGTGGCGCGAGGCCGCCGGCAAGTTCGGCGACGACACGCCTCGCTCGGTCGCCGACATCGTCGACGAGGAATCGCTCGGTCGAGTCCGCGACTGGAAGAAGGCCCAAAAGGCGGCGAAGAAAGACAAGCAAGACCGGCCGCTTGACGATGCGCGGCGACCGACATGAGCGACTCGACGCCGGGTCGGGCGCTCCATGTCAGCATCCTGTCCGCGCTCGACCCCGCCGACTGGGCGAGCGATGCCATCGCCACAGTGACGCGGGCTCATTTCGCGGCACGGCGCAGCGACGTCGTCCTCGACCTCCGGACCACCTCCATGTTCGCGCTCTGGCGCGGTCGGGCCGCATGGGTCCCCGTCGCCGCCAACTGGTCCATGGGAGCCGACGTCGTCATCGTCGACCATCGGATCGACTCGGCCGCTCGACGTGAAGCGGGCATCGACGAGCGCCTGGCGGTCATCGCCACGACCGTGTTCGATGACCCAATCGCGCTCGTCTCGGAGTTCGCGGCGACCCTCGACCGCGTGGCCGTCGACACTCGGCGCCGCATGCTGATCCACCTCGGCGTTCTCACCGACGACGATCGTCCCGACACGACCGCCACCGTCGATCGAGCGATCGACGCCCTCGGTGGAGCGATCACCGTCACCGATCGGCTGATCGTTGCGCAACACGCAGGCGACGGGTTGACCGACCCTCTGCTCGCCGCCCTCGTCCGAGGCAGCAGCGAGGATGCGCAGTCGACACGAGTTGAGTTCGACCGACTGTGCGATCAGATTGCCGAGTACTCGCCGACCGAGGCCACGCACAGCGCCGCGCTCCAGCGTCAGGTCGCCGCGCTCGAAGTCGAGGCCGACCAACTTCGCGACCGCGCCGACGCGGTCGAGCGACATGCAGTTGCCGCGCTGGCCAGTGCCGCCGCACGCGAGCGGGCGCTGACCGGCCGGATCGAGGCCGCACTGATCCGTGCCGAGCGCACAGCGAGCTGACGCCGTGTCATTTCGGCGGACCGCGTCGCCAGCCCCGCGGGTCGTCGTCGCGGCCGCACCGGCACCCATTGTTTCGTTCGTCTATGTCACCTACGGCACCTCGGCCGCGGTCATCGACGAGAGTCTGCAGCGACTCGTGTCGAGTTGCGTCACCGCAGAGATGGCAGCCGAGATCATCGTCGTCGACAACCTGCACCCGCTCCACGGTCATGCCACCGGTCACCATCTCGCGCTCACCACGTCGGGCGTCCGCCTCGCGCTCCCTGACCGCAACCTCGGCTTCGGCGGCGGCAACGAACTCGGCATCGGTGCGGCGCGGAGCAGCGTCGTGTGCCTGATCAACCCCGATTTGATGGTGCACGATGCGTGGTTGCCCCCGATGATCGCCGAACTCGCCGACCATCCTCACGACGTCATCGCACCGCGGCTGCTCGACGCCGATGGCAATCTCGACGAGGCGGGCCAACTGGTGGGGCCCGACGGGTTCACCGCACCCGCCCCCGATGGGGCCGATCGAGTCGACTACGCCTCCGCGGCCTGTTGGTTGATGACCACGGATCTCCACGAGCGCGTCGGTGGGTTCGATCCTCGATTTCATCCGGCGTATTTCGAAGACGTCGACTTTGCTTTCCGACTGCGCCGTCTCGGCGGCCGCATCCGGATCCACGACGGCGTGTCGGTCACCCACCTCCGCGGCGAATCGGTCGGCACGCGCGACGCCATCGTCGACGTGTCACCGCAGTGGGCAGTGTTCACCGAGCTGTGGAAGCACGAGCTCTGGCGTCAACCGCCGTTGCCGACCTCGTGACACGGCGTGCCGATGTGGGCGAACACCGCTGCTCTGATCGTGGCTGCCATCGCGCCGAGGTCGGCCGGGACGGGTTCGACGCCGTCGAGGCCGCCATCGTGTGCACGGCAGCGCAGCGCAGCGCCGACATCGGAGATGTCGTCGATCACCGTGTCAGGCCATCCCGAGATCAGTCCCGGAACCACTGCCGACACCGCCATCGTGGCGTTCTCGATTGCCTCGTCGCCGAGGGTGTAGACGACCGCGTCGTATTCCCCTGCCGCATGGTGCGCGGGCAAGACCCGCAGATTCTGAACGTCGATCTGCCAGTCCTCGGCGAGTCGGGACGCCTCGGTCTGGACGAAGACGGTGACATCGACATCGACATCGAGCAGGTCGACCAGGGCCATCGTTCGCTCGGCCGCGCCGGGGTCCGCGAGGGGCAGCGGCGCCGCCAGGGCCACGCGTGGGCGCTTCGGCAGCACTCGGCCCGGGCTGCTCCGAGCGAGGACTTCTCGGTACACCACCGCCAGACGGTCGGCTGCCAGATCCCACGTGAAGCCAGGGTCTGGTGCAGCGTCGAGCTGGGCCATGACGTCGAGATCGGTCAACGCCGACACGAGCCGTTCGGCCATGTCGTCGACCTCGTACGGGCTGAACAGTGCGGCCGGCTCCGGCATCACTTCCGGAAGCGATGACACGTTTGACGTGATGACGCGCGCTCCGCAGCGTCGAGCTTCGAGAACCGGGAGGCCGAACCCCTCGTAGAACGATGGGAACATGACGAGTTCGGCCGACTGATACAGGCGCACGAGGTTCTCGTCGGAAACGTAACCCGTGACCACCACCCGATCGGCGACACCGAGTTCGGAGCAGTAGGCATGAAACTTGGCGCGCTGACCGTCGGCGATCTTCGAGGCGATCACCAGTTGATGACGCGTCTGCAGTTCAGATGGAAGTCGGCTGTACGCCTCGACCGCCCCATCGAGGTTCTTGCGCCACTCGGGCCCGGCCGGTACGAGGATGAAGCCGGGCAGCAGTGTCGGCGCGACCATGTTGAGTTCTGTCATCCGTTCGGCGAGCGAGTCGGTGGGCGGCTGGAACTGTTCGGCGGTTCCTGCGCCGATCGAGGTCACGACGCGGGGATCGACGCCGAGCATGCGGACGACGTCGGCGGCAGCCGACTCGGAGTCGGTGACGATCGCGTCGGCTGCGACGAGCATGCCGAGCCGCGACTGATAGCCGGCCTTCGTACCGGCGTCAGGCAGATAGATGTCCGAGAACCGATACGGAATGAGGTCGTAGCACGTGACGACGGTGCTGCGGGCGGCGACCGGGGTGGTCAGCACTTCGATGGCGGGTTGCTCGAACGGTGAATTCACGTGGAGGAGATCGGCCTGCCAACCTCGAATCTCGCTGAACGACCGGAGTTTGCCGTCGATGCCGAGCCGGTCGAGGCGCTCCGTGTACGGCATGGCGTCGTTGTACGCGAAGACGTCGACGAGGTCGGGGTGATTGCGCTGGATCGCACGCGCCAGTTCTCCGGTGTATCGAGCGATGCCGCGCTCACCGTGCGCGACGCTCTGTACCGCCTGAATGTCGAAGATGATCATGACTCAGCGTTCACGCATCCGGCGCACTACTGCGGTTCGTCCGGGGTCGAGGTCATCGCGGCAAGCACCGCAGCCAGCTCGGCCGACGTGGCCGCCATCGCACCGACCTCGGATCGCAACGCCGCGATCTCGCGTCGCAACTCGCTGATCAGGCGAGACTGGTAGAGCTGCGTCTCAGCGACCACGTTCGACAACTCGGCGAGATGCCGGCCGGACTGGGCTCGTTCGTCTGCCGCAACGCCGGCATCAGCGACGGCTCGGCGGACCTCGTCCTTCGTCATCTCGAAGTGATTGTTGAAGTAGTTGCGCAGTGGCGCCGCCGTCGACCGGGCGACCGCCTTCAGCTGCTGTTTCGGCAAGTTCGGCATGGAGCGAGTCAGACTATTCGGCCGCAGCGCCTCAGCGGCCGACCCCCAGGCGCCGCACGATGGAACCCGTTGGGACAAGGAGTCGTCCGAGTTGGACGAGACTCGGCTGCGTCTCCATTGCCATCCGCGCCGCAACAGCGATGGCCGATCGACGATCGAGATCAGCGACGAGGTGCCTCATCGCGTCAGCGGCTTGCTGCACGTTGGCTTCGGCCCAGCGCATGCCATCGGGGTAGCCCCCTTCACCGTTGGTCACCGCGACCAGGTCGACGTCGACCAAGATCGAGTTGGTGTCATCCATGAAGTCGAGGTTTCCCGAGTATCTCGACGCAATCACCGGAGTGCCCAACCACATCGCCTCGGCGAGATGCAAGCCGAGACCCTCGCCTCGATGGAGCGAGACCAGGCAGTCGGCGGCCGCGATCATCCCGATCATGTCGGCGCGGTCGACGAAACCGTCGATCAGCTCGATCTGCTCGCGCGCCGACGATGCTGCAATGCACTCCTCGATGCGCCCGAGGCTGCCCTGGCGCTGGTCACCGTTGATCGTCTTGATGACGAGTCGTGCCG
Organism: Ilumatobacteraceae bacterium; assembly: GCA_963820085.1. GTDB lineage: Bacteria > Actinomycetota > Acidimicrobiia > Acidimicrobiales > Ilumatobacteraceae > Ilumatobacter_A. The sequence continues at coordinate 1,577,719 of CAWFYU010000006.1, forward strand.
TCGCCCCGAGTTCGGCGGCGGCGAACGCATCGATTGCTGCAAACGGGTTCTTCCGCTCGACCACGCTGAAGAGGTCGAGCGTGACGAGGAACACGAATTCGTCGCTCGGCGCAAGCCGTCGTCGCCACCGTTGCACGACGGCAGGGTCGACCAGGGGTTCGATCATCGGCAGCGGGCGGACCTCGACGGGCGGCGCGCCGTCCATCGCGCGATACGCATCGGCGACGAAGGTCGTCGGTGTCCAGATCTCGTCGACGAGCGCCATGCCGCCGCGATGATGCTCGGGCACCGTGGCCACCTCCCAGAACCAGTAGCCGACAACCCGTTCGACATCGCGTAGCTCGGGCCGCGCAGCCAAGGCCGCGGGAAGCTCGGGCGCCGTGACCACGGCGATCGTCGTTCGCCGAACCATGTCACCTGGAACAGAGTTGTCGCCTGGCACGACTTCGTCGGCGCAGAGGTGCCCAGCTTCGACGGACGGACTGTCGGTGAGCGAGACGTCGAAGCGCGAGATCTCGACTCCGGCTGCGGTCAACGCGGCATCGATCGCCCGCACGGCCTCGCCCAACCCACTCCCTGCACGGTGATAGCCAAGCAGGTTCACACCCTCCGCACGGCGAACCGGGTTGCCGGCAGTGACGCCACCTCCCCAGTCGTCGGAGTCGGTGGCGACGGCTGGTGCGAGTCGGTCGACGGCGCTCCACAGCACCGCCACGGCAGCGAGATGGGCGACGAGCAACACGATCGGTGGCAGCGCAGTGTCGTAGGTGTCCCACCGCCACGGGTACATCGTGCCGCGCGCGCCGACGGCCCAGCGTCGCATCGCATTGGCCAACGCAGCCGTCAGCACGATCAAGGCCACTGCGCCGACGTGACGCCCGAGGAGCCGACCGACGCGCGCCGGCACGGGCGACGTCGCCAACACAATCGGAATACCGACCAGCAGCGGAAGGTAGTAGCGGCCCTGCCAGTACGTTCCGTCGGCGTCGTTCTGATTCATGGTCAAGACCCACGACACGACGATGGCAACTGCGAGCACCGCACCGGCGCCGACCAACTGCGCTCGGCGCTGTCCGACAACGGCTGCTGCGGCGAGGAGCCCGAGTGCGAGCAGCCAGATCATCACCATCGTCTGCGGCACGGCCGTATCGAGCCAGCCGACAACACCGACCGCCTCGTTGAGGTCGATGCCGGTCTGCCCGATCACCGCCTGCAGCACGGTGGCGTCGAAGCCGCTGGCCCGTCGAGCCATCACCGCGAACGACACCACACCAGCGGCCGCGGTCAGGCCGGCGACCAGGGCGCCCCGTTGCCGTGGTCGAGCGAACCGGCGCCAGAGACGGCGCGTACCGACGGCGACGAAGGGAAGCAAGACCGATGCAAACAGCAGCGGCGACGAGTCGGATGAACTGTCCGCCGCCCACCCCAAGGTCGCCAGGGTGGCGAGCGCCATCGTTGCCCGCACCCAGCGCGGCAACTGCGCGACGTCACGCGTCGGAATCCCGAAAATGAGGATCGCCAAAGCGAGCACGAGCGAGGCATAGAGCAGGCCGTCGCGACGCGGGAGCACCATGGCAGCCCAGCCCGCGCCAAGCAGCAGGGAATCGAGTCGAGTCAGCGGCGAGCCCATCACCTGACCGGTTGTGCGGCGCCGAAATCCTGACAGGGCGATCCAGACCGCGATGCCGCCCGTGATGACGTAGTGGGACGGATTGACGACAGCGATGATGAACCACACCGGAGGCGTTGCGCACAGCAGCACGGCGCCGGCGACCGACCATCCGCGTCGGGCGGCGGCGATCAGGGCCAAGCCGAGCAGGCCGAGCGGGATGATCGCGTCGATCATCCGTGTTCCTGGACCCGCGAACTCGGCCGGCAGAAACGAGCCGATGCCCGCAACCAGATGCCCCCAGACCGGGTAGTGGGTCGCCGCCGTCAGCAGCGGGCGCGATCCGTTCGGTCGGTCGATGCTCGTCGCGCAGCTCGCGGGGACGTCTTCGAGAAAGGCAAAACAACCCGGATCAGGAAAGGCGATGTGAGCGGGCAGATCGAAGGCAACGAGTGAGCCGTCAACGGGTGCGCCGTCGAGCTGCCCTCGCACGAGCGCCGCAGCGCGCACCACATGGGACGGCTCGTCGGGTCCTGCCGAGGGCGGTGTCGCCAGCACCCAGAGCACGACGATCGACGCAATCGCGCCAAGGAGTGCGATCATCGCTCGACGCTGATTCGGGAGCGCGATCACGGCGGCGAGTGTACTGCTCGTCCCCGACGCCTCGGGGAGCACACCCGGGCCGGTCGAGGCCCGTCGGTACACTCGATCCCATGAACCACGCGCAGGAAGCGGAGCCGGCGAGCGATGTCGACGTCGACGTCGATGTCGCGGCATTGCTTGCCGAGAACGCCCGTCTCCGGCGGCTGGTCGGCCCGCTCGAACAGAGCTACGACGACCTCCGCACCGAACTGGTCGGGGCCAGCCAGGCAGTACAGGCAGCGGAGCAGGCGAATGGCCAACTGCGCGGCGAGGTGATGGAGCTCACCGTCGCGCTGGGCCAGGCCCGCCACAACATCGGCAAGGTGCACCGCATCGCGATCCAGCGCACCCGGCGCGTCGTGGGGCGTGTGGTCCGTCCGACGCAGCGGCGAATTGCCGCGCTCCGCCGATGACGATTCCACGACGCCCACCGGCGGTGTCGGTCATCACGCCGGTGTTCGACCCGGACCCCGCCCATCTGACCGCGTGCCTCGAGTCGGTCGAGTTCCAGACCGCTCGCCGCCACGGTCAGCGGGTCGAACATGTCATCGTCGATGACGGCTCGACACGCATCGGCATCGACGAGATCCTCACCCGCGCGGCCGAGCGTCTCGATGTCACCGTCATCCGCCGACCGGCGCAGGGCGGCATCGTCGCCGCCACCAACGATGGCCTCGACGCGGCAACGGGTACGTTCGTCGCCTTTCTCGATCACGACGACGTGTTGCGTGGCGATGCGATCGCCCGCATGCTGGCCGCCGCCCAGAGTGCGAGCGGAGGCACCGGCACAGGCGACATCGACGTCGTCTACAGCGACCACGACTTTCTCGACGGCAACGGCGAACACATCGGGCCCTGCCTCAAGCCCCAGTGGTCGCCCGAGCGGCTGCGGAGCCAGAACTACATCACGCACTTCGTCATGGCGAGGCGCTCGCTCGTCGCCGACATCGGCGGCTTCCGAACAGGGTTCGACGGCGCCCAGGACCATGACCTGATGCTGCGGCTCGGCGAACAGGCGCGACGGATCGTGCACGTTCCCGAGATCCTCTACCACTGGCGCCAGGCACCGACCAGCGTGGCCGCCGGCGTCGATGCCAAACCGTGGGCGTTCGATGCGGGCCAAGCGGGTCGCCGAGCACTGCGCCGGATCGGGCTCGACGCCGCAGTCGAATCGACCGAGCACGAAGGCATCTACCGCATCCGCCGCACGCTGCGGACACCGCTCCCGCGCGTGAGCGTGCTGATCCCGACGCGCGGTTCGGCGGGCAAGGTCTGGGGGACCACCCGCTGCTTCGTCGTCGAGGCGGTCCGCAGCATCGTCAAGCAATCCACCTACCCGGACCTCGAATTCGTCGTGATCATCGACGACGACACACCACCGCCCGTCATCACGGCACTCGGTGATCTCGTCGGCGACCGTCTCGTTCTGGTCGAACACCACGGCGTGTTCAACTTTTCCACGAAGATGAACGAGGGAGCAGCTGCGGCAACGGGTGAGTTCCTCCTCTTCCTCAACGACGACACCGAACTGATCGAGCCCGACAGCATCGAGACACTCGTCGGCATCGCGAGTGGCCCGACCGAAGGCCTCGGCGGACGATCGGGCGGCGTAGGGATGGTCGGAGCGAAGCTGCTGTTCGACGACGGCACCGTGCAGCACGGCGGCCACGTGTACTCCACGGCCCACATCATGCGAGCACCGGGTGGTCGGGCGCGTCGCCGGGCCCACGGCCCCTCCGACCGCTCGCAGTCGAGCGCGAATCCAGCGGGGTGACCGCGGCAGTGGCGTTGATGCCGACCTCGATCTTCCACGACGTCGGCGGCTTTCCCGAGGCGCTACCGCTCGACTACAACGACGTCGACCTGTCGCTGCGTGCCCGCGCTGCCGGGCACCGCATCGTCTGGACGCCGCACTCACTCTGGTACCACTTCGAGAGCCGCACACGTGTCGGCAAGGTGCTGCCCGCCGAGACCGCGTACATCGAGCAGCGCTGGGCCCACGAACTGCGCAACAACCCGTATTACAACCCGCAACAGTCGCCCCTCTGGTTCGACTGGCTCGAAGTGGCCCCTCGACGAGCCGACCTACGCCGGCCACAAGCACGACTCGGCCCGACTCGTGGTCGACCACGCTGGGTCGCGCCCTCGGCCGAGGCGGCAATGCCCGCTGACGCCGACGAGTCGCTGCCGCGTCGCTCACCGAATCGACGGTGGTGGTGGTCGTGACCAACCAGGGCGAGGGCGAGCGTCTTACGACGTGTCTCGATGCACTCCACCGGGCGGGCGGCGCCACCGGCATCGTCGTGGTCGACAACAGCAACTCATCGGCTGCGGGGAATTCGGCTGCGTTCCCGGTCACCGTGCTGCGCACCGCCAACGAGGGGTACGGCGCAGCGTTCAACGCCGCCGCGCAGTCCGTGCAGGTTGCCGCCGCCGACTACATCACGCTCCTCAACGACGACATCGTCGTCGAGGACCGGGGCTGGATCGACCCGCTGGTTGCCGCGCTGCGGGACGCACCCGAGGTCGGAGCGG
>CAWFYU010000007.1:0-20629 GCA_963820085.1 Ilumatobacteraceae bacterium
TGACGACGATGAACGTGTCGCTGCCCGACGAGCTGAAAATTTTCGTTGATGAGCGGGTCACTCACGACGGCTACGGGTCGACCAGCGAGTACGTCCGCGATCTGATCCGACGCGATCGCGAACGAGGCCACCTCCGCCACCTCGTACTCGAAGGCGCAAACTCCGGCCCCGGTGTTGTTGCCGACGCCGCCTACTTCGACGCACTGCGACAGCGCATCTCGACAGAGGCCTGAACTCTTGGCGGCGAAGCCAGTCCAGTTCCGAGAACTCGCGACGTTCGATCTCGAATCGGCAAGCGGCTACTACACCGCCGAAGCCGACGTCGCGACAGCCATCCGCTTCGTCGACGCTGTCGAAGCCGCAGCACGACGCATCGGTCGAAATCCTCGGCTCGGATCGCTCCGGTTCGCGTACGAGCTCGCTGTTCCAGACCTCCGGGTCGTGGCAGTCGGCAGATTTCCGTACCTGTTGTTCTACTTGGAACGCGAAACTTCGGTCGACGTCTGGCGTCTCCTCCACACGAGCCGAGACATCCCAGCCAGCCTGCAAGATCCCAACATCTGACGCGGCTTCGTGTCGCACGATCTCGAGCGGTCACCCGACCGCCGAGGTGCCGTTCTGGGACGGGGTCGACTCCGCCGAGAGCTGAACGTTCTGCGTGCCCATTGATTGGCGCGTCGGAGATGGTCTTCGGAGCACAGATCGCCGGTTCTCGGCGCTGTTCTCACCGGTGAGGCGCGTGTTATGTGCTTGCGGACGTGAGCGTTCTGTGCTCGTGTACGGGCCGTCGATCTCGTTGACGGCGCGCTGCAGCATCGTCTCGATGTCGTCCCGTTTGCGGTGGGCCGAGGGCGGGCGACGTTCGGAGTCGAGGAGGCCGACGATGGTGGCGATGTCGGCCCACCGGTCGAACGTGCGCCCGGTGCGCGGCTCCCAGGTCCGCGTGAAGGTGTCGGCGGCGTCGAGCCCGTCGTAGAGCAGGTTGATCCGGCAGTGAGCGACGTCCATCGACCGCGGCCCGACACTGGCGGCTTCCCAGTCCACGAGACCCGACACGGTCCGCCGGTGCCACAACACGTTGCCGGGATAGAAATCGCGGTGAATGAACGTGCGGTCGTCGTCGAGGACCGGGCCGTGGAAGATTTCGATCGCCCGTTCCCACACCGCCGGCTTGGTCGCCCACTTCGGCAACGCATACGACGACTGCGCATACACCGCGAACGGCCGCGCGCCCGCTGCTGCGCCGGGGTCGATTTCGTGGACGTCGACGAGAACGTCGACGAGTTGCCGCATCCACCGCTGACCCGCCGCCCACTCCGGCCGACCCGGCAGCTCGGTCATCAACACCGCCGGCACACCCACGACATCGCCGGTCGGGTCGACACCGATCAGGTGTGGTGTCGGCTCCAGTGCGTGAGGGCCTCGATGCTTCAACTCGTCGTGGCGACCGAGCCGCACGCATGGCTTGGATGGCCAACCACCTGTGTTGGGTCGCGGCACTTTTCGTTTCGGTGCAGACGGGCCTGTTGTACTCGGACCTCTGCGACAGCGCGTACTCAAACGGCGACAACGGTCCGTTCGGCTACGGAGCGCACGAAGGGCGCAGCAACCTCATCGATGCGTTCTTGTTACTGGGGCTGCTGGGCGCCATCACGCTGGCCATCATCTTCCACAATCGAAGCGATCGGGTGCTGACGGTGACGAACATCCTGATCGGCACCCTCGGGGGCGGCGTCGCCGCCGCCGACGCTTTTGGCCAGATCGAAAACAACCCCTACTGCACAGTTGGTGGCGTATGGCCAACGGTGGTCATCGCTTCTGTGATTCTGACCATGGCCGTGTTGGCGAACAGTGGACTGCTGCGGTCGTCCTCGCGACGATGATTGACGCGGGCCACGCATACCTGCCGTGATGCGCTCGTCGTCGTTCTGCGCCGCACGGTGGGCTTGCATCTTGAGCGACGACCGGGCATTCTGCTCGGGTGTCGACCGCTGCTGATCGGGCCGTTCAGCCGTGACCGACATCATCGAGGAAGGTCCGTCGTTTCGAATCGAAAGGTCGGAGCGAGGTTCGACCTTGGTGGCCACCGGACCCTGGAGTGTCGACGCAGCAGCCGCGTTGCGGGCGGGACGAGCCGACGGGTTGGACCTCAACTACGCCAAGGGCTTCAAGGACACCGATCTCGCGTTCATCGAGGACTGGCCACTGACACGGGTGAGCCTTCTCGCTCGGACGGTCAAGGACCTCGGACCTCTGCGCCGAGTGGCGAACACGTTGGAGTGCCTGTCGGTGGAGTCCGGGCCCGCCGTCATCGACCTTGGCGTGTTCCCGTGCGTCACCGAAGTGTCGGCGTCGTGGGAGCAGATCGAAGAAAGCGTCGGCGACGCGCCACAGCTCGAATCGCTGTACAGCGGTAACTACGCCGCCGAGGACCTCTTGCCGCTGCGCCACAACACCGGCTTGCGGCGGATTCGGATGAAGGACCGCCCACGACTGCGCTCCCTGCGTGGCGTCGAGCGACTGCCCGCGCTTGATCATCTCGGGATCTATCTCGCCACCTCGCTCGACGACTTCGAACCCCTCGGCGAGACGACGACGCTGCGCGAATTGCACCTTGAATCATGCCGATCACTGAGTGACCTGATCCCCCTCGCGACGAGCCGGGCGCTGCGCTTCTTGAACATCGCCGAGTGTGGCGATATCGCCTCCCTCGCACCCATCGCACCGCTGCTCGAACTCGACGCGGTCTGGCTCTACGGCAGCACCAAGATCATCGACGACGACCTCACGCCACTCGCCGGTCTTCCATACCTTGCCGATCTCCGGATCAAGAGCCGTCGGTCATACCGTCCGACCGTCGAACAGCTACAAGCCCACATCGCGCAGCGCGGGTAGCGCCGAACTGCCGTTCCGCGCCCTCGCCGAGATACGCGATCCGAGCAGAACGCGCGCTCCAGATCACGGTCCTGACCACCTCGGCCGGGCAACGCCGATCGGCGCTTCGACGGTGGGCCTGATCGTCCGGTCCCGCGCGCTATCGACAGGCACGTAGGCCTCATTGACCAGCGCGAGAACCGGCAGGGATGATGGTTTGTGGGTGCACCGGATGTACGTGCGGCTCGATCACCATCGGGCTTGTTACGTAGGTTCGGGGTCGTTCCCGACCTGGTCTGACTCGAGAACCGGCTGACGCTTTGCTGTCTTTCGAATGACTGGTCGGCCGTGTTCGGGAACGGCACCCACCGGTCGGGCGACGACTGAACTCGAGAACTGCGCCAACAGTTCTCGCAGCGATGCCGCCGTCCCGGCAGGTGCGTGCCAACCCATTCACAGCTACTGAAAGGGATGGCAATGACCATCGTAGAGAACAGAACCATCACCGTCACGGGCGGCATCGACACCCACCTCGACTTCCATGTCGCAGCCGCCGTCGATTCGAACGGAGGTGTGCTCGGCGTGGAAACGTTCGACACCACCACCGGCGGCTACCGACAAGTGGTTGCCTGGCTTGCCGGGTTCGGCGAGATCATCCTGGTCGGAGTCGAGGGGACCGGCTCCTACGGCGCCGGCGTCGCTCGACATCTGACCGGCAAGGGCATCCGCGTTGTCGAGGTCGACCGACCCAATCGCCAGGCCCGGCATCGTGCCGGCAAGACCGACGCCATCGACGCGATCGCTGCTGCACGAGCTGCGCTGTCTGGGACGGCTACTGGTGTGCCGAAGTCGCGGACCGGCAATATCGAAGCCATCCGCGTCCTGACCGTTGCGCGTCGCTCGGCAGCGAACGAGTGGATCGCTGTGGTTTCTCAGATCCGTCATGTCACCTTCACCGCGCCCGATGAGATCCGCGCCCGGTTCGTCGGGTTGTCGCCAATCACCCTGGTCAGGACCACCGCAGCGCTCAAACCGCGGCGCACCGATCCTGACGTCGTGCGCTACACGACGTTGTCGACGTTGCGCGAACTCGGCCGGCGCGCACTGTTCTTGCGCGAGCAGAAGATGCGTCTCAACGCGGCGATGCGCCCGTTGATCCGCGAGGTCGCACCGTCGCTGCTCGAAGTTCACGGCGTCGGCTTCGACGTTGCAGCCAAGCTGCTGATCGCAGCCGGTGACAACCCGCACCGGATCAGATCCGAAGCTGCGTGGGCGCATCTCTGTGGCGTTGCGCCGATCCCGGCATCGTCGGGCAAGATCCAACGCCACCGCCTCAACCGCGGCGGCAACCGACAAGCCAACTCGGCGCTCTACCGGATCGTGATTGTGCGCATGGCCAGCGATGAACGCACCAAGGCTTACGTCGCGAAACGCACCGCCGACGGGAAGACGATCGGCGAGATCGCACGCATCTTGAAGCGCTACGTCGCACGCGAGATCTACCCGCACCTGCCCTCCACGATCGGCTGACCGCAACCTCGAACGGGTCGGGATCTGGCTCGCTTGAACCGGCTCACACCCGACGTGGTTGTGCACAAATTGATCTGCCACCCGACCCAGTGGGCGGACCCCTGCGGCGACGTGGCTTCCTACGAGCGTGACCTCGCCAACCCGGCGGGTGTCTCTTCCCTGTCGTGCCCAAAATCATCGCATCAACAACACCGGCAACCGCTACATCAACGCGCCCCGACACCCCTCCCCAGCCGCAGCGGGCCAGGCCACAGAATGACCCGACAAACCCCTTGACATCCCTACGAGCTTCAATATGCGGGTAATCGGGTGCTCAATAATGCTCGACGCCGACAGCCGACGGTGCCTGCCAGGGGTCGCACCGATCGACGGGCGGTGTCAATACCGTACTGATTGCGGTACGGTGTTGACATGTTGATCTCGGGTCTGGCGGATACGCACCGCAGAGCTCTGCACGACCTGGCGCTCGATCAGTATGGGTACGTCACTCCGACAGACGCGGCGACTGTCGGAGTGCCGGCGATCGAACTCCGCAAGATCGCACAGCGCGGTGGGCTCGATCATGTGGGCTACGGGCTGTATCGCTTTTCCGACATCCCCATCACCGAGTTCAACACGTTCATGGAGGCTGTGCTGCGCAGTGGACCAGACGCTCACCTCACCCGCGACGCAGTCCTCGCACTTCACGGACTCGCGCTCGTCAACCCACGCCGGATCCGCGTCGGTTCACCACACCGAGTCCGTCGGACCCTCCCCGACTCGATCGAGGTGATTCGCGAGCAGGTCGCGCCCGACGACCTCACCTCGTACGAAGGAATCCCGTCGACGACAGTACGACGGGCGCTCCTCGACTGCCGCGACATCGTCATGATCGACCGACTCGTCGAGGCAACCGGAGAGGCTGGTCGTCGCGGACTGGTTCCGCGCCACCAACTGGCTGCGCTTCTCGACCAAATCACATCAGGCCGATCATGACCGAGCCGCACACAGCACCAACCAACCTGCGCTCGCTCACGACCCGACTCGACAACCTCGCCCGGCAGACAGCGCGCCCGATCCGCCGCGTTCAGCGCACCGTCGCGAACACCGTGGTCGGCCAGATGCTCCCGTCAGGCGTCATGAAGGGCGGAGCAGCGATGAGCGTGCGCGTCGGCGAAAGCCGCCAGTCGTTTCACGACCGATCTCGATGCGGCGCGCCACACCGATCTCACCCTCGATGACTACCTCGACGGACTCGCCCGGCGTCTCGACGCTGGATGGGGCGGATTCACCGGAACGCTCGAACAGCTCCCGCCCGCCGAGCCGGAGGGTGTCGCCAAGCAATACGTGATGCAACCATTCAAGATCCGGCTCCTCTATCTCGGGCGGCACTGGCTCACCGTTCCGTTCGAACTCGGACACGACGAGATCGGCAGCACCGAGCAGCACGAACTACGAATCGCGCACGACATCGTGACACTGTTCGCATCGATCGGACTCCCAGAGCCACAACCGATCCCACTGCTCACCGTCGAGCATCAGATCGCACAGAAGCTCCATGCCTGCACCTCGGCACACCCACGAACCGGCGACAACGACCGTGCCCACGATCTCGTTGACCTCCAGATCCTCGAGCACGAGGAACCAATCGACAAGACAGCCCTCGAAGAGATCGCGACCCGACTCTTCAGAGCCCGAAACGCGCACACGTGGCCACCTGTCGTCGTCTCGCATCCGAGTTGGCCAACGATCTACGCCGAGGCAGCCGACGGCCTCGACGTACTCACCGATGTCGACGACGCTGTTGCGTGGGCGAACGCTTTCATCGCCTCGATGACCGCCGACTGAACATGCCAGCGGCGTGCCTAATTCGTGCCGAGAACAACGCTCAACAGGGTGCGATGCGGCGTAACAGCGCTCAACAACAGAGTTCCCGAAAACCACCACCCACCAGGACAAATAGCCCACACGCTGGGACGATGCGTTCAGCCGCGAAGCGCTTCCCAAGCTGAATACGCGGGTTCGATTCCCGTCATCCGCTCCAAGACTTCGAGCCGGATAAGACCAGCTCATAGACCAGGTTTCGGTCCTCAAGTACCCGGCAGCTACCTCGCTGACGGCTCGTCGTGCAACGGTACGTGCCACAGCACCATCAACGGCAACCTCCAGTGCAAGGAGAACACCCGCCCCGACCGGGTTCGGCAATGTCATCGGCGCCAACAGCCAACACCAATGCCAACGGCTGTGACCACATCTCGATGATCCGGTTGCAAAACGCGCTCGATTGCTGCGCAGTGGCGCCCCGTCGATCCGGGGGCAGCGTCAGGACTGAACGCGGTTGATCGCGAACGCAGGGATCACCCGTGGTGCCGCTGACTCGATGTACTCACCGAAATTCGAAAGAAGCGCCGCTTGTTTGCGCAGGCGGGCCTGCCCTTCGTCTTCGGGAAGTTCCAGGACATCGGCGACGAACGACTCGGTGCCGTACTCGACGGTGATCTGCGGGGTGGCCTTCAGGTTGTGATACCAGTCGGGGTTGGAAGGCGCGCCGCCCTTCGATGCGAAGACGGTCAGATCGTCGCCGTCGACAAGCGCGACGAGCGGAATCTCGCGGAGTGCTCCGGACTTGGCACCGACGGTGTGGAGGATGACCACGGGTGCATCGCCGAACTGGGCGACCTTGCCCCCGTTGGCCCTGAACTCGGCGATCACTTGCTGATTCCAATCGTGGAAAGGGTTGTCGCTCATGGGTCAATCGTACGACGACTGACGAGCGATCCCCTCGGTGCATGTCGCTCGCCGTACCCGATCGGCACGTTCGCGCTCGACCCGCCCGGTCGCGGTACTGCGACCAGACGGCCCGAGTCGAGGCGCGCTCGGCGACCGTACGATCGAGGTCGTGAACTCCGATCCGAGCAACTCGCTGCGGGAGCCGCACGCTGGCGATGGCGGGCCGAGTGTCGGCTCGACATCGGACCCGGCGATCACCGGGAGCCGAGTCGAACCCGATCGGGCCTCGTGCGCGATGGATCTCAGGTGAACGAAAGGACGATCGGCTGGGCGTTCGTCGCAGCTCAGGCCGTCCTCATCAGTGTCGTGGTGGTCATGCCGTCTGCCGACCACTTTCCGGTGCCGCCGTGGCTGGACACCATAACGACCGTGATGTTCTGGCTCGGGACCGCGCTCGCGGTGATGGCCGCCGCGGTCCTCGGGCGTGCGCTCACCGCAACCCCTGTCCCGAACGATCGCGCCGAGTTACGCACGACGGGGCCGTATCGCCTGGTGCGCCATCCCATCTACTCGGGGGTCCTGCTGATCGTGGTCGCCTTGTCGATCGGGTCCGGGAACGTCGCGAAGGTGATCGTTGGCGGCGCAACGATCACCTTCTTCCATGCCAAGGCCGCGTGGGAGGAACAGCGACTGGGCGAACGGTTCTCCGACTACGCCGCGTACGCAGCCGAGACTCCGCGATTTCTTCCCCGGTTGTCGTCGATCCGCACCCGACCGTGAGATCGGGGCGACTTGCGTCGTCGATCGGACGCGCCGGTGACAATGGTGGTTGCCTTCTGCATGACTTCTCGTGCGCGGTCGTCGGCCGAGGAGGCGCTCGTTCCGAATCACAGTTGTTGACAGAGTCCAGAATTTGTGCTTGGATGAAATCGTGTCCGACACGGCGAAAGAACTCCTGCGCCAACACGGAGTGCAGGTGACCGCTCAACGGCTGGCAATCCTGCGAGTCGTCGCCGACCGCCCACACTCCACCGCCGACGAACTCGGCGACGAGGTCCGATCGCAGCTCGGGGCAATCTCTCGCCAGGCGGTCTACGACTCGCTCAGCGTCCTCGTCGACAAGAACCTCATCCGGCGGATCCAACCAGCTGGTTCGGCAGCTCGCTACGAGAACCGCGTCGGCGACAACCACCACCATCTCATCTGTCGCACCTGTCGCACCATGTTCGACGTCGACTGCGCCGTCGGTGAGGTCCCCTGCCTCACCGCGGACGACAATCACGGATTCGAAGTTGACGAAGCCGAAGTCATCTACTGGGGACGCTGCTCGACTTGTCGAGCGTCGCTTTCAGGACACACCACCAATCCCACCAAACAACCCCGTCAAAGATCCGAGGAGACATCATGAGTGACGCATCAGAGGCCAAGTGCCCAGTGCTGCAGAGCCCGCACACCGCAACAGGCAGCTCGGCCAACCAACACTGGTGGCCGAACCAACTCAACTTGAACATCTTGGATCAGGGCTCGTCGCAGTCGAACCCGATGGACGACGACTTCGACTATGCCGCCGAGTTCGCAACCCTCGATTACGCCGCACTCAAGGACGACCTGACCGCCCTGATGACCGACTCAAAGGAGTGGTGGCCGGCTGACTACGGCCACTACGGCCCGTTCTTCATCCGGATGGCATGGCATTCGGCTGGCACCTACCGCACTCACGACGGTCGCGGTGGCGGCGGCTCCGGTCAACAACGTTTCGCCCCGCTCAACAGCTGGCCCGACAACGGCAACCTCGACAAGGCCCGGGCTCTGCTCGAGCCGATCAAGAAGAAGTACGGCCGCAAGATCTCCTGGGCCGACCTGATGCTGCTGACCGGCAACGTCGCGCTCGAATCGATGGGCTTCAAGACCTTCGGTTTCGCTGGCGGCCGTGAAGACGTCTGGGCTCCCGAGGAGGACGTCTACTGGGGCCCCGAGAACGTGTGGCTCGACGATCAGCGCTACAGCGGCGATCGCCAGTTGGAAGCTCCACTCGGCGCCGTGCAGATGGGCCTGATCTACGTCAACCCCGAAGGGCCGAACGGCAACCCCGACCCCATCGGGTCCGGTCGCGACATCCGTGAGACGTTCGGCCGCATGGCGATGAACGACGAAGAGACCGTTGCGCTGGTCGTCGGCGGCCATGCCTTTGGCAAGATGCACGGGGCCGGCCCGGAGTCCTCCATGGGCGCCGAGCCCGAAGGTGCGCCGATGGAGCAGCAGCTGCTCGGCTGGAAGAACGGCTTCGGCTCAGGTTTCGGTATCCACACCACCACGAGTGGGTTCGAAGGCGCGTGGAACTCCACACCGACGAAATGGGACAACAACTACCTCGAAACACTGATGGACAACGACTGGGTGCTCACCGAGAGCCCGGCCGGCCACAAGCAGTGGACTGCGCCGGCACTTGCGGGCACCGTGCCCGACGCTCATGACCCGAGCATCACGCACGCGCCGATGATGAGCACGGCCGACATGGCCATGAAGATGGATCCGATCTACGGCCCCATCTCGCAGCGCTTCCGCGACAACCCGGAACAGCTCGACGACGCGTTTGCTCGTGCCTGGTACAAGCTCCTGCACCGCGACATGGGCCCGAAGGCTTGCTTCTTCGGCCCGGAGGTTCCCGCCGAAGAGCTGCTCTGGATGGACCCGGTCCCGAACGGCACTGCGCTCAGCGATGCTGACATCGCAACGGTCAAGACCGCGATCATGGCCACGGGCGTCAGCATCACCGAACTCGTCGAAACGGCGTGGGCCTCGGCATCCACGTACCGTCAAAGCGACCGGCGCGGTGGCGCCAACGGTGGCCGCATCCGCCTTGCGCCGCAGAACGAGTGGGCCGTCAACCGCCCCGACCAACTCCGCCGTGTGCTGTCAGCCCTCGAAGGCGTGCAGTCGAGCGTCGGTATCGACGTGTCGATGGCCGACCTCATCGTGCTCGGCGGCGCAGCTGCAGTCGAGACCGCAGCAAAGGCGGGCGGTCACGATGTCAGCGTCAACGTCAGCACCGGACGTGGTGACGCCACTGCCGAACAGACCGACGAAGAGTCCTTCGCATGGCTCGAGCCGAAGAACGATGGTTTCCGGAACTTCCTCGGCAAGGGCGTCAGCCATGTGGCCGAGCACCTGCTCGTCGACCGGGCACAGCTGCTCGGTCTGAGCGCTCCGGAAATGGCCGTGCTTGTCGGTGGCCTTCGTGTGCTCGGTGTCAGTAACGACAACATCGGCGTGCTCACCGAGCGGGTCGGCACGCTGAGCAACGACTTCTTTGTCAACCTGATGGACCAGAACACGGTGTGGTCTGGCGCGGCGGGCGTCGAAGATGTCTTCGAAGGCAAGGCCCGCGCTGGCGGCGACATCAAGTGGACCGGTTCGCGCAACGACCTCGTTTTCGGTTCGAACTCGATCCTGCGTGCAATCGCCGACGTCTACGCAGCCGATGACGCCGGCGCGAAGTTCGCCAACGACTTCGCTTCGGCATTCGCCAAAGTGATGGACGCCGATCGCTTCGACCTTGCCTGATCCTTCAGCCTGAATCAGTCACTCCGAACCCGGCCTGCAACGCTTCGGCGATGCGGCCGGGTTCGGTCGTTTTCGGATACCGACGCACGATCGATTCCTCAAGCTGGATCATTGATTCGCGAACTCGAATCGGTCGCTGATACCTTCCTCAACCATCTGGTTGACATGATCCTGGGTTGAAGCGTAGGTTGTTCTCAACTGATCAATTGAGAAGGAGGACGTGTGGTTGCCCGGGATTCGTTATCGCAAGCCTTCGCCGCGTTGTCCGACCCGAACCGTCGAACAATGGTCGCAAGACTGTGTGAAGGCGACGCTGCGCTGGTCGAGTTGGCCGAGCCCTTGGACATGTCGATGCAGGCCGTATCGAAGCACCTGCGTGTCCTCGAAGACGCCGGTCTGGTGACGCGCACCAAGGACGCACAGCGTCGCCCAGCCCATCTCGAAGCGGAGGTGTTCGACCTGATGACGAAATGGATCGACCGATACCGCCGCCAGGCCGAAGACCGCTTCGGCCGTCTCGATGCCGTCCTCGCCACCATGGCCGACCCACCGCCACCGCCACCGCCCACCCTGCAGACAGGAGAACAGACATGACCCGCACCTTCGACACCGAGATCGTGGTCGATCCTCACGTTCCATTGGTCCGGATCGTCCGCGAGTTCGATGCACCGCCCGCCAAGGTGTTTCTCGCCCACACCGACGCAGGGCTGATGGCGCAGTGGAACGGACCGCACGGCACCGACATGCGTATCGATCACTGGGACTGCCGCAACGGCGGTTCCTACCGCTATGTGCATGTCATCGACGGCCAGGAGTACGGGTTCCGGGGATGTTTCCACGAGGTCCGCCCGAACGAATTGATCGTCCAGACCTTCACGTTCGAAGGCATGCCCGACGGTGTCGCGCTCGAGAAGCTGGTCCTCGAAGACATCGGCGATGGCCGGACCCGGCTGACGGCGACGTCGCTCGTCGACTCCTTCGCCGACCGTGATGCGTTCGTCGCCAGCGGCATGGAACACGGTGTTCGCGAAGGCTACGAACGCCTCGACGCCGTCCTCGGCCAGATCGGCTAGCCCGATGCCGGCTCCGACAACCGTCGACGCCTACGCGGCGGCGCTCCCCGACCAACCGCGCGAGGTGCTCGACGCGATCCGCCGACTGATCGCGACGAGCGCGCCCGGCGTGCGCGAGTCGATCCGCTACCAGATGCCGGTGTTCACGATCGAGGGCATCTACCTGGTGTACGTCGGTGCCTGGAAACACCACATCGGCTTCTACCCGATTCCCGCACTGCCTCTCGATCTCGAAGCCGACGTCGCGCCGTACCGGACCAAGATCGACACCGTCCGGTTCCTCTACAAGCAGCCCATCCCCTACGGACTCATCGAGCGGCTCATCGACGCCCTGGTAACGATACGCATCAAGGAGAACGAATGAGCGCCAAGCAGCCGACCGTCGAGGAGTTCCTGACCAACCTCGACCACCCGCGGGTCGATGACATCCGAAGAGTGCGCGCCGGGCTCCTCGCCGACGATGCCGAACTCGGCGAACGGATCAAATGGAATGCGCCCAGCTTCGGTCACGACGGCGACGACCGAGTCACCTTCCGGCTCCAACCCCGAGACCGATTCGAACTCGTCTTTCATCGCGGCGTCCAAAAACGGGACGACCCGTTCAGCTTCGACGACCCCGATCAACTCATCACCTGGGCCACCAGCGACCGAGGCACCACCGTCGTCCCTGACGCACTGACCGACGACGATGAAGCACGCCTCGTCGCCCTCGCGCATCGATGGCTCCAAGCCACCCGGCAACCCGCACAGCCGGCGAAACCGAATCCAACAGACGAGCCGGCATGAACATCAACATCGAACCCACGACACGGTCCGCCACGCGCCCCTCGATCGCCATGCTCCGCGACGCGCTGCTCGCCGGCGTCGCCGCAGCACTCATCACCACCTTGATCGCGGCACTGGGCACAGCCGCCGATGTCAGCCTGACGGTCGACTCCAAACAGATCCCGCTGAGCGCGTTTCCGTTCTGGACCATCATCGGGGCCGCTCTCGGTGTCGGTATCGCCGCCATCACCCGAACCCGCGGCCGGTTCATCATCCCTGCCATCGATCGTCACCTCAGCCAACTTCAGCACGACAACAACGCCGGCTGATCGCCGCGCGCGATGAGCAGGGTATGCGTCGCCCGGTCTCGGTCCTACTCGTCCTCGATGATGTCGAGTCCTTGTTGGCGGAGGTGAGCGATGGTGTCGAGCATCGCCTGGAGTGCTTCGGTGCTGTGGGCTTGCCAGGTCTGTAGCTCGTCGACCACGCGCATCGGGTGGCGAGTTCGATACGACCCGGTCACATTGCCGGGAAACTTCTTGTTGGTGACGTTTGGGTCGTCTTCGAACGGGCCGGTGGGCTCAACGACATAGACCCGACCTTGCTCGTCGCTCTGCGCGAGAGCCGTCGCCAGTTCAGCCGCCCACACAGCGGGTTCGATCAGCGCGGCGAAGTACACGTGGTTCGACGTACGACCCTCGTGATAGTTCGAGAGGTGGCCCGGAACGAGCTCGGCGCCGGCCTCGAATCGCGTCTTCGTCCCGTGGAAGAAGGGCCCCTCGATGTGCTGGTAATGCTCGAAGGTCACTGCGACGAATTCCGCATCGGTCGACTCGGCGATCGCTTCAGCGATCGACTTCGTTCCTCTGGTGTCGTCCCAATTGTTCACCGCGACCTCCTGTATGTGAGTAAGTGGAGGATTATACTCCGTTTGTGATCAATGATGCTCCAAGAGATCCCCCCGATGCGAGCTGACGCTCGACGGAGTCGTCGCCGACTCCTCGACGCCGCGATCGAACTGATCCTCGAGATCGGCGGCGAGCCGGCCCGAGACGCAGTCGCCCACCGAGCCGGCGTCGGCAGCGGAACCCTGTACCGGCACTTTCCCGACCGAACGACGCTGTTGCACGCAGTCGTTCTGGACGTGCTCGATCGAACAATCGATGCGGGAACTGCCGCCTTCGCCGGGTCGGCCAACGGTGGCGAGGCATTGCGCAGGTACATGCACGCCACCATCGACACCGGCCTCGGAGTTGTCAACATCGTTCATCCACTGCTCGACACCACGGACTGGCCCGACCAACGAGACGCCGCGCAAGAAATGCTCGACCGGCTGGTCGACATGTCACGCCGCGACTGCGCTCTCGACGACGGTGTCACGGCGACCGACATCGCCCTCGCCACCATCCGGTTCTGCCGACCCCTGGCCATCGGCCTCGATCCAGCAGACGAGCGCACGATCGCCCACCGCCAGCTCGACACCTATCTCGACGGACTCATGATGTCGCCCTGACCGGAAGCTTTCGGGTCGCAATCTCCTGTTCCCTGTGTGGAATCCGGGCGGGCGCACCCAATCTTCAGGGCAGCGTGAGCAGCAGCTCGTCCAGTTGACCGAAGGTCTCCTGCGTCGCATCCGCTGCACCGGTTCCCGCTGCGTCGAGCGCTTCCTTCGAGGGATACAGCTCACTCATCACGAGCAGCGTCCGGCCGTCGCGCTCCTCGAACGTCACGGTCGTGACCGAGCCGTTCTCCCCGTCTTCCTCATTCGTCCAGACGATGAGTGAGGGTGGCGTGACTTCGAGGTATCGGCCGAAGAAGTCCATGCCGTCGCCGAAGTTGAGCCGGTAGGTGCCCCCGGTGCGCACGTCCATCTCGCAGGCGTGCAGCGTCATACCCATCGACTTCGGCACCCACCAGCGCTGGAACAGCTCAGGATTCGACCAGGCCTCGAACACCAGACGCGCCGGCGCGTCGAACGAGCGGGTCACAACGAGCTCGCGGTCAGATCTCCGTTCCACGGTCGTGCGGGCCGCGGCCTCACTTTTCCTGCTTGCGTCCATCCCGTTTCTCCTTCTGTTTGAGTTCTTCGACGATGTTGTCCAGCTCGCGAAAGCGCGCGTCCCAGAGCTGGTGGTACGTGTCGATCCATGTCGCCACCTCGTCGAGGCGGCGCGCGCCGATCCGGCAGTTGCGCACCCGGCCGACCTTCTCGGTGATGACGAGCCCCGCGCCCTCGAGGACGCCGACGTGCTTGCGCATACCGGTGAGTGTCATGTCGAACTTCTCGGCGAGGTCCGTGATCGAGGACTCGGCGCGTCCCAGCTGTTCCAGCACGCCGCGACGAGTGCCGTCTGCCAGCGCGGCGAACGAAGCGTCGAGATGTGTCGTGGAATACTGAACCATATAGTTCAGTATTAGAGCACACGTTCCGACGCGGTGCAAGCAGATCTTGAACGTGTGCGCCGCACGGGCTGCAGCCGAAAACACTCACGAGCGTCGCCGACGATGTTGAGGAGCGCGGTCTCCCGCCGGACGAGCGATGCACGCCCACGGACGCGACGGGTTGACGTGAGTTCGTCCGCGCATGTTGGCCGCTGCCCTCACGCCTTCGTGTTGGAAACGGCGATCCCCAAGACATGCGCCGCTGCAGCCAAGTTCGAGTCGCCCGTGACGAACACAACGTCATCGTCGGAGACGGTCAACCCCGCCCCGAGATGAACAGCGTCGTCTCCGCGCAACCCGTGCGTGCGCACCAGCGCCCCGGCAGTTCGAACGAGTTGGTCAGTGATCTCGACATGGTCGAGCTCAACCACGATGTCTTCGAGCGCCGCGATCGCTGCGTCAAGTTGCGTTGTGGTGAGGCGAGCCATTCGATGCGCCCTGGCCAACGCAGCGCTCGCCTCCGCGTACAGAAGTCGAACGCTGGCGACGCGTGAGGCCTCGTTCCAGAGCCGCTGGCAGACAGGCGTCGATGGTTCCTCGACGATGAGAGGAATGAGCGCCGAGGTGTCGAAGCACGTGACCGTTACCGTCACCTCGTCACCAGCACGGACGGCGTCGAGGTATCTGCTGAGGTGGTCGCGCAGTTAGCGCACTCCGGCTTCCATCATGCCAGTACACCTGGATCTCGTAGCGGGCAGGTGTCGGTTCGCCTGCTTCGGCGTTCATGGTGACCATCACCGATCCAGTTCGCATCGGGGTCGTAGGTGCCGGTCGGTTTCATGCTGATCGCTCCTGATCCGTGCGGGTGATCGTGGTGTCGTTGCTCTGTCGCCGATCCCGCGTGGCGCGGTGGCTCTCCGTGTCGAGCGCGTCGAGGTGTCGCGAGGCAATGAGCGGTCGGCTGCCGGTCAGTTCGTCGAGGAGCTGTTGAACATCGTTCAGCTGGGTCGCGTCGAGCGAGTATCGCCGGTCGAGGCCGGTGGTGGCCGCGTTGACGAGCCCGGCGTCGCTGAGGATGCGCAGATGGCGGCTGATCGCAGGCCGCGACGCGTCGTGTGATGCAGCGAGGTCGACCACTCGGGCAGGCCCGAGCACCAGTCGGCGCAGCAGGTCCCGTCGAATGGGGTCAGCCAGCGCGACATGGACATCCACGACAAAAAATGTCCACTGACCTGTGACCAATTGGTCAATACCTCGGCTGCTCTGCGGCTCTTCGTCTTCGGCGAAGCGTTCGGCGATCGTGTCGAAGTAGGCGGCAGCGAGTCGTTCTGCCTGGTCGATGGTGAGGTTGATGACGTCGCCGACGGCGAGCCGGGCGATGGACTGGCTGCGCGACAGCACGGTAGACGGTGAAGCGGGCCGCGATCGCGGCGCGACCGGCGTCTTGGAGGTGTCATCGAAGCGTGACGACGTCGAGCAGTCGCAGCGAGGACGGCGCCGCGCCTGAGCCGATGACCACCCCGAATCGGGTCACCGGTCGAGTCGATGACGAACAAGGCGGCGTTGGCGTCGAGCGCCCGGAGTGTGCCGGCGATCGCATGGCGGACGAGCACCAAGCCCGCCAAGCCGCACGCGTCAACGCTTTCGTCCGCAACCAGGCCACGCGACCTGCGGGCCATTGAGCGCGGGACGACCGAGATCAGGCGATGTGTCCGAGTTGTTTGGCGGCGGCTGTCCAGAAGGTTTCGAGGACGGCCGCACCCGTTGGGCCGCCGAGTTCGGTTTGGGTGAGGAGGATCGCGGTGCTGGCATCGGAGGGCACGCTGTATGCGGACGTTCCGGTGCCGCCGACCCAGCCGTATCGGCCGAGGACATTCCAAGGGCTGCGGACGACGATGTCGACACCACCGCCGTAGCCCCAGGATTGTCCGTCGAGGAACACGCTGTCGGTGGCCCGGATCGCCGAGTTCAGCTGGTCGGCCATCATCGCTGCGACAAGGTGGCGGGGTAGCACGTCACCTCCACCTGCGAGGAGCATCCGGTGGAATGCCAACAGGTCCGCAGCGGTCGACACGTACCCGCCGGCGCCGGACGCGAACACCGGCTCGCTCGCCCACTGGCCGTCCGGTGCATCGACCACGGTGAGGGTGCCGTCGTCGGCCGGGCGGTAGGACGTGGTCACCCGACCGGCCGCTTCGTGGGGATACGAGAAACCGGTGTCGGTCATGGCGAGCGGTCGCAGGATCCGTTCGCGGACGTAGTCGGCGAACGGTTGACCGCTGATGCGCGCTGCAAGGACGCCGAGGATGTCGTACGCGGTGTTGTAGGTGAATGCCTCGCCCGGCTGGTGCAGGAGCGGAACGCCGGCGAGGGCCGCCATCCACTCGTCGGGCGGCGGGATGCGTTGCAGCAGGGGTGAGCCTTGGTGGAGTTGCTCGGTCAGCAGTGCCACGACGGGAGCGGAGAAGTCCGATGGGAACCCGTGCCCGTTGGTCGAACGGAGCAGGTCGCGTAGTCGGATCGGCGTTCGGCAAGCGACCGTGTCGTCGATGGGCCCGGTGAGCGATCGCAGCACCGGTGGGGCTGCCAGTTCAGGGAGCACGTCTTCGATTGGATCGTCGAGTCGAATTCGACCGTCGGCGACCAACGCGAGGACAGCGGCTGCAGTGATCGGCTTGCCGGCTGACGCGATCCGGAACAACGAGTCCGCGCTCATCGGTGGGCCGCCGATCGCCTGATCGCCGAGCACGGTCCACTCGACGTCATCGCCCCGAGCAACAACCGCCACCAGTCCGGCCACCTCGCCTGACGCGACGTGCGCAGCCAACGCGTCCGTCATCGACGGCATCACGCGAGTGCTCCTGGTGTCGATCCGCCGGCCTTGATGGGCCGGTCCGAACGTCGACCGCCCACGTCAGGCCCGACGCCAGAACACATGGTGGGTGATACCGGAGGCGCTGGGCACGACTTCGAGGTGGAACTGATCGACGAGTTCGTCGGGCGACGCCCAGAGTCGCTCGCCCCTCTGGAGTTCGATGGGTGCGACCGCAACATGCAGCGTGTCGACGAGGCCCGCGGTCAGGAACTGCTTGACGGTCGTGACACCCCCGCCGAGTCGCACGTCTTTGCCGTCGGCCGCGTCCTTGGCGCGCTCGAGCGCCTCAGCGGGTGTTGCGTCGATGAAGTGGAACGTGGTGTCGGCGAGCGTGAAGCTCGGCCGCGGGTGGTGGGTGAGGACGAACACCGGTGTGTGGAACGGCGGCGTGTCGCCCCACCAGCCCTGCCAGTCGAGGTTCTCCCACGGACCGCGGTATGGGCCGAACTTGTTGCGGCCCATGATTTCTGCGCCGATGTTGTTCGAGAAGTCGCGCGTGAAGTAGTCATCCAGGCCGCGTGTTCCGCCGGGCTCGGTCCGGTTCGGCCAGCTCGCGGTGGCGCCGGCCCATGAGGCGAGGTCGGCTGGGTTGGCGTGTCCGAAGGGCCGTTCCAGGCTTTGGCCAACGCCCGCGCCGAACCCGTCCGTCGACAACAAGAAGTTCTGTACTCGCAGGAGTTGAGGCATGGTGTTTGATCCTTTCTGGTGCGACCGGGCAGTCGCAGATGGCTATTCGGGGAAGTGACGGGTGTGGGTGAATGGTTGTTTGCCGAAGGCGAGGATCTTGGTTGGCCGCACCTCGTAGACGTGGGCGATTCCGTGCTCGCCATTGTCGTGACGGAAGCCGTCAGCGTCGGCGCGGTACTGCCAGCGCCCGTCCCACTTCGTGGCCCACGCCACGGCGAGAGCTTCGAGGACGGTGCGGTCGGTGATGCGTCGGGCATTGCCTTCGACAACGACGTCGAGACCGTGCTCCCAGTCGTTGCACCCTGTCGTGATCGCGACCGCTGTGCTGTGGCGCAGGTTGACGGCTTTCTGTTCGGTCGGGCCCGTCGCGAAGTAGTACGCGCCGTCGTGCCAGATCGCAACGAGCGGGGTGACGTGTGGTCGTCCATCGGCGCGGACGGTGGTGATCCACGCGAGCTGGGCCGATTCGAGCGCGTCGACAGTGGCACGCCAGCTGGTCGGTGCGGTGCCGGGATCACTGAAGCGCGGGTCGAGTGTGGTGTGTCGTTCACTCACCAGGGCTCCTCCTGTTCTGGGCATGTTGTGGGATCAGTGGGTCAGCGCTGCCTCGTAGGCAGCGCGGAGTTGGTCGCTGGCGAGCGGCGCGTTCCGGTCGGGGCGCGGGATACCGAGGTGGATCTCGCGTAGCTCGTCGATCATCGCGTGCACGAGGTCGGGGCCGCCATCGCGCAGCAGTTCGGCGCGGACTCGCAACCTGCGTTCACCGCGGCGGTGGGCGAGGCCCCAGTTACCGAGGGCGACCATGATCGGCAGCACTTGGATCGCAGCCTCGGTGAGCGAGTATGCGGCGCGTTGCCCGCGCCGGGCATCGTCGCGGGTGAGCAGGCCGGCGGCGACGAGTTGCTTGAGGCGGCTGGCGAGGATGTTGGTGGCAATGCCTTCTTCGGAGCCGGCGACCAGTTCACGGAAGTGGCGGCGGTTGCCGAACATGATGTCGCGCAGTACGAGCATCGCCCAGGGGTCGCCGAGCACCTCGATGGTGGCGTTGATCGGGCAGCCCGACCGTGGGGCTCTCTCCACAGTTTCCCTCCCCAAGAAGTGATGGCAGAAGTGATTGCACGATGCGACTGATCAAGGTACTCTATCAATTGCAGTTGCACTCCGCAAGCACTCTACGATTGGAGGAATCATGCGACTACTGCTCACTTCGGCTGGTGTCAGCAACCCGAGCATCCACGAGGCGCTGGTCGCCATGTTGGGCAAACCGATCGACGAGTGCTCGGCGCTGCGCATCCCCACCGCGCAATACGGGCATCCGCAGGTCGGCCCGGGCGTGATGCCGTGGAAGTTCGTCAGCGGACACGACGACTTGCAGATGACCCAGTTGGGATGGAAGTCGGTGGGGCTCCTGGAGTTGACCGCACTGCCGAGCATCGACGCTGACCGGTGGGTCCCGCTGGTGCGTGAGACCGACGTGCTGCTCGCTGCAGGTGGCGACGCGCTCTACCTGTGCCATTGGATGCGCGAGAGCGGACTGGCCGACATGCTGCCGTCGCTCGACGAGACCGTGTGGGTCGGTCTCAGCGGCGGGAGCATGGTGATGACCCCGCGGATCGGGAAACCGTTCATGGGCTGGCAGCCGAGGTCCGGCGACGATCACGCCCTCGGTGTCGTCGACTTCGCCATCTACCCCCATCTCGACCACCCGAACGTGGCGAGCAACACGATGGCCAACGCTGAGAGATGGGCAGCCACGATCGACTGCCCGGCGTACGCGATCGATGACGACACCGCCATCCGAGTCGTCGACGGCGTCGTCGACATCATCTCCGAAGGCAACTGGCGATACTTTCCCCGAGTTGACGACGACCCGTCCGCCGCGGCCGACCTCAGCAGACCTCAGTGAAGGCGACCGTCGACGATCTGCTGCGAACTTCGCACGGCGGAACCGCACTCGACGGACGTGACAGGATTCGAGCATGAGCGTCGGAGTCATCATCGAGCACCACGTGCAGGCGGGCACTCGCGACTGGGTGCGCGGCGTCTGGGAGGAGTTCCTCCGTCCGGCGATCGTCGCCAACCCGGCACACGAGGCGTACAGCTACATGTACGACATGGACGACCCCGACGTGATTCGTGCTTTTACAGCAATACACCGACGCCGAGGCCG
>CAWFYU010000008.1:0-1449591 GCA_963820085.1 Ilumatobacteraceae bacterium
GAGCGGATGACGGGAATCGAACCCGCGTATTCAGCTTGGGAAGCTGATGTTCTACCATTGAACTACATCCGCGAAGAAGCAAAAGTCTAGCGGCTTCTGTCAGCGTGGCCTCTTGGCGAGTTGTTCCGCCTGACTCTCACGTTGGTATGCCGACCGAGTAGGCCGGGGGAATGAAGTCGACCGTTCTCGAAGTCAATCGCACTCGCATCACCGATACCCGCGTCGTCGACGACGAACTGGGCGACCTCGCCGCCGACTCGGTGCGTCTCAAAGTCGAGCGGTTCTCGATCACGGCGAACACCGTCACCTACGCGGAGTTCGGAGACATGCTCGACTACTGGGGCTTCTACCCAACCGGTGACACCACCTGGGGGCGTGTCCCTGCGATGGGGTGGGCCGAAGTCGTCGAGTCGACACACGGCGGGGTCGACGTCGGCACGCGCTACTACGGGTGGTTTCCCATGGCGCAGTACGTCGACCTGACCGTCGGCGTCACGCCCACCGGTCTGCGCGACGACGGCGCACACCGCAGCGCGCACGCTCCGATCTATCGCACCTTCGAACGGACTGACCTCGATCCACTCCATCCCTCGCGGGCCGTCGCTCCGACGGCGGACATCGCCGCCGCCGAGGATTGTCATGCACTGGTCCGCGGACTCTTCCTGACCGGCTATCTCGTCGACGGCTTCCTCGACTCGAACGGATGGTTCGGAGCCGATCACGCCGTCGTGTTGTCCGCGTCGTCGAAGACGGCGATCGCGTTCGCAGACTGTGCCGCTCGCCACGGTGGACTTCATCTCGTCGGGGCCACCTCCTCGGCCAACGTCGACTTCGTGACCGGCCTCGGCCTCTACGACTCCGTGGTCACCTACGACGACGTCGATTCGTGTGTCCCTGATGACGCTGCCGGTGCCGTCGTGGTCGACATTGCCGGCAGTGGGCCGACGCTGAACGCCCTTCATGAGGCACTCAGCGAACGGATCACGTATTCGATGGTCGTCGGTCGCACTCACCACGACGCGCCTCCCGCGGCGCCGACCACAGGCCCGGCCCCGCAGATGTTCTTCGCCCCGACAGCGCTCGCCGACATGGGCAACAACGGCGTCGACGTGGGGGCGTTCCAGCACCGCATGGCGGAAGCGCTGCACGAGTTCGTCGAAGAATCACGTTCCTGGCTGAGTGTCGAACACAGTCACGGCACCGACGCCGCGGCCGCCACCTGGCGCGAGGTGTACAGCGGCGCGGTCGCACCATCGATCGGCCGCATCGTGTCACTCCACGACTGAACCCCGCACGACGTCATGTTATGAACGCCGTCGGATCGAGTGGTGTCCATCCCTGGCGGGTCCTTCTCATACAGTTGCGGCAATGGCGGCGTTGACCATCGCGACCTTCAGCAAATCGGTTCTCACGCTTTCGGTCGACGGTGAGCCCTTTGACGTTCACGCCATCTGGCTGCGGGACGCGTGTGCCTGTCCGGACTGCCGACGGCCGTCGACCAACGAGCGACTGCTCGACTCGACGAGGATTCCGTTGGACCTCACCATCGTCTCGGTCGAGCATGACGCTCAACACCTCGTGGTCGTGACTTCAGACGGCCACACCTGCCTGCTCGACCCCGCCGTCGTCGTCGCTCACGTGCGGGGCATGCGCCGAGCCGGCCGACCCGCCGGCGACCTCGAACTCTGGGACGGCTCGTCGGGGCTTCCCGTTCCGACCTTCGCACGATCCGAACTCGATACGCCAGGGCGGTTGCAGGCGTGCCTCGAAGCCGTTCTTGACCGAGGCGTGGCCCTCGTGCGCGAGGTCGACACCGACCTGCATGGCCTGCGCTCGGTCGCTGCGTTGATCGGCGAAATCCGCGCCACCAACTATGGCGTCACGTGGGAGATCGAAGCCCAGCTCGACCCGGTGAGCGCGGTCGACAGCGAACGTCACCTGCTCGTGCACACCGATCTTCCATATCGCGATGTTGCCCCCGGCGTCCAACTACTCCTTTCGGTCGTTGCCGATGTCGCCGGTGGCGTCACCACGCTTGTCGACGGGTACGCGGTTGCGGAGTCGATCCGCCACATCGACCCCGAGGCGTGGCGACTCCTCACCGCAGTCGAGTTCACCTACCCCTACGTCCGCGACATGGTCGAACTTCACGGCCGGGCCACCATCATCGGCCTCAACCCCGACGGCACGTATCACCAGATCCGTTGGGCTCCTGACCTTGTCGGAGTGCCGTTCGTCTGCGCCGCCGACACGCCTGCGTTGTATCGAGCGCTGCGGACGTGGACCGCCGCAGTCGACGACCCCGCCAAGGAGATCCGGATCGCCTTGATGCCCGGCGACCTCGTCATCTTCCTCAACCACCGCCTCCTGCACGGCCGCACGGGATTTGCCCTCGGCGCCAGTGGACGCCGCCACCTCGTCGGGTGTTACATCGACATCGAGGACGTCCGAAGCAGACGCGCGCTCCTCGCCCGCAACTCCTGACGTGATCGAAGATCGGTTCGCACGTACGCCCGGCGGCGAGGTCGTGCGAGCCGAACGCGCCGTCGGAGGTGACGTCGCCGAAGCGCTCCGACTCGACTCGCCGACGGTTGGTCCCTGGCCGAAGACTCATCGAAACCCTCCCGGAGGCTCTTGACGACGGAAGCTGCAGGCGCGGATGACGGACACCTCAGGAGGTGACGTCGGTGGACCATCCGCTGGTGCTGCGCATCGCCTGGGCGAGCGCGGCCGATGCGGGTGTGCCGGTCGCCTCGTGTCCGGCGATGACGCCGATGCGGTCGGCGTCGCTGCGATTCTGACTGAGCTTGCGTTTGCCATCGAGGTGTGTGATCTCGATCTCGACACCGACGATGGCCCGGATCTGTCGCGCGATGAACTCGTCAGGTGCGTCGCTGACCTGCCACACCGGTGCGTCGTCGACTCGTGACGCTTCGTGCCGATCGGTCAACGCGGACACGAGGCCGAGCAGCCAACCGGCATCATCGTGAATGTGCGCGATGCCATGCACGTGAATGACCTCGTAGTTCCATGTCGGCACGACCCGTCCGTCGTCGGCCTTCGACGGATACCAGGCCGGTGACACGTACCCATCGGCCAACGGCATGACCACCATCACGTCCGCCCCATCGAGCCATTTCCATTGCTGGTTGGCCCGTGCGAAGTGACCGCGCAGCGTTCCGAGCGGGCCGGTCGCCCGATCGAGGAGCAGCGGCAGCCCCGTCGCGGCGAACGCACCGGCATGAGCAGAGTCGGTGTGATCGGCGCCGGGCCCGCGTGAAACAACGTGGCCGAAAGCTGCCCGTTCGATCAGGTCGTGCAGCATCGCCGTCTCGTCGATCCGGTTGGCGGGCGGGTTGTACATGCCGTGAACGTAGCGAGCGCACGGGTCGCTGTCGCGGTCCCTTTCCGTCGGACGGATAGCGTGCGCCCGTGATCCTGTCCGACCGCACCCTTCGTGAACAGCTCGACGCCGGCCGCATCGTGATCGACCCGCTCGACGACTCACTGATCCAGCCGTCGTCGATCGACGTTCGGATCTCGAATCTGTTTCGGGTGTTCCGCAACCACACCCGAGGCGTGATCGACGTGAAGCTCGACCTGCGCGATCTCACCGAACTCATCGAGATGCCGGCGAGCCTGGATGGGCACGACACCGAGGCCTTCATGCTGCACCCGGGTGAGTTCGTGCTCGGCTCGACGCTCGAACGGGTGGGCGTGCCGGACGATCTGGTCGGTCGGGTCGAAGGGAAGTCGAGCCTGGGCCGGCTGGGCCTCATGATCCACTCGACCGCAGGGTTCATCGACGCCGGCTTCGACGGGCACATCACCCTCGAACTCGCCAACGTCGCCAGCCTGCCGATCACGCTCTACCCGGGCATGAAGATCGGCCAGATCAGCTTCATGGAGATGACCAGCCCCGCCGACAAGCCCTACGGTCAGGGCGCCACCGGGAGCAAGTATCAAGGTCAGCAGGGACCCACGCCGAGTCGCTACTTCGAGAACTTCGAGTAGCGGTCAGTCGGTGTAGTGGCGGGCCTTGACGGGCTTGCCCCGCATCGTCGCACGATCCATCGCGTTGATCACGCGTTCGAGATCAGCCTTCGGGACACCGACGACCGAGTGTTGCTCGGAGATGCGGATCGGGCCGATGTCGCGGCCGGTCAACCCGGACTCATTCGCGATGGCGCCGACGAGATCGCCGGGCCGCACGCCAGACTTGCGGCCGAGGCTGATGAACACGAAGGCCGTGTCGGCATTGCCGCGCTCGAACTTCTTGCTCCCGCGTTCGACGTCGCCGTCGCGATCGAAGTTCGGCTTGCCCTTCGACTTCTTGTCGTCCCACGACGGCTTGGCGCCGCGATCATCGCGATCGCGGTGGCGGCCCTTCCCGTCGGAACGCTTGTCCTGCCACTTGTCTTGCCACTTGTCGTTTCGCTCGTTGCGCACCGAAGCATCGGGAATCTCACGTTCGTCGAGCACCGCTCCGCGTGATTCGTGCACCAACTTGATCGCAGCGAGGGCAATGTTGCGATCGCTGTCTTCGCCGGCGAGTGCATGCAGCACCTTGTTGAAGTCTTCGAGATCGAGTGACGTCAGCGACTCGCGAATCGAGTTGACGGTCAGCTCGACTTGGCGGGCTCGAAGGTCGGCCACCGTCGGTACCTTGACCACTTCGATCGTCTGCTTCGTCAGGCGCTCGACGTTGTCGAGTTGGCGCCGCTCGCGCGGATCGGCGAGCGTGATGGCCGTCCCCTCACGTCCGGCCCGACCGACCCGGCCGATGCGGTGCACGTAGCTCTCGGGCGCCGACGGTACGTCGTAGTTGATCACGTGCGTCAGCAAATCGACATCGAGCCCGCGGGCGGCGACGTCGGTGGCGACGAGCAACTCGGCGGTGCCGTCACGCAATCGACCCATCACCCGGTCGCGCTGCGACTGGTCCATACCGCCGTGCAACGCCTCGGCGCGATAGCCGCGCAAGCCCATCGTTTCGGTCAACTGGTCGACATCCATCCGAGTACGGCAGAACACCAACGCGGCTTCGGGGGTCTCGATGTCGAGAATGCGGCCGAGCGCATACGGCTTGTCGGACTTGCGGACGTAATAGACCTTCTGCGTGATGAGTTTCTGACTCTCGCGCTCCTCGGTCTTGCCGATTTTGATCTTGGCCGGGTTGGTCTGATGACGCTTGGCGATCGAGTTGATCCGCGGTGGCATCGTGGCCGAGAACATCACCGTCTGGCGGTCGCTGGGCGTGCTTTCGAGGATCGACTCGATGTCGTCGGTGAAGCCCATGTCGAGCATCTCGTCGGCTTCGTCGAGGATGACGGTCTTGATCTTGTCGAGCCGCAGTGATCCGCGACCGATGTGGTCGATCGCCCGGCCGGGAGTCGCCACGACAACATGCGCTCCGCGATCGAGTGCGCCGAGCTGCCGGCCGATCGGCTGACCACCGAAGACCGGCACGACCTTGGCGCCGAGCTTGCGGCCGTAGTTGAACATCGCCTCGCTGACCTGCACTGCGAGCTCGCGCGTCGGGACCAGCACCAGGACGGAGGGGGCCTCGGGGAAGCCCGGCTCGATGCCATTCAGCGCCGGGAGGGCGAACGCCGCGGTCTTGCCGGTTCCGGTGGCGGCCTGACCGAGCAGATCGGCGCCGGTGAGCAGGAGCGGAATCGTCTCGCGCTGAATCGGAGTGGGCTCTTCATAGCCGAGATCGTTCAGAGCTTCGAGCAACTCGGGTCGCAGACCGAGCGCCGCGAAGCCCTTCGCAGCTTGGGACTGAGCTGGCGCCTGCTGTGTCGCCTCGCCATGCTCGGCACCGACTTCGATGTCGCTCGCCTGGATCTCAGCGGCGTCAATGTCGTCAGTCGCATCGTCTGTGCCGGTCGCGTCGACGTGCTCGATGTCGTCTTCGTCGTCGGCCGCAATGACCGGCTTCGCCTCGCTCTGGCTGTCCGACTCGTCGTCCGCAACGTCGGGCTCGACGGCCACGACGGAATCGCGACCGGTGTCGACGGCGGGCTCGCCATCGACGTCGTTGCGCTGCTGGAACCCGGCCATGATTTCGGCGATGTCATCGTCGGTGACTGCGTCGACATCGACGTCGTCGATATCGACCGGTTCGAGATCGGCATCGTCAATGCCGTCCAGTTCGGCGTCGTACGACTCGGAATCGTCGAGATCGATGACGTCGCCATCGGACAGTTCGGCAGCGGACAACTCGGCATCGGACGACTCGGCGTCGGACACTTCTCCGGCCGGTGACGACGACGCATGCTCGGACTCAGCGGTATCAGGTTCGGTGTCGGCCGCAGCGGGAGTGAGCCGCATGATGTCGACGAACGCAGGCTCGGTTCGCTCGGTCGGGTCAGGCCGCGCCCAGCTGCCGGTGTCGTCTGCATTCATCACATTGCTCCTCGAAGAAGAGTTCAACGATACGGACCCGCGGCGCGAAGCGGCGCAGCCCGTTCGGTTCAGACCGACGCGAGGGGGCCGTCGCCGGGTCCGGTGGTCGATGCGCTGTCGACCAGCGGCGCGTCGCCGGCATGGAACTTGGCCTCGCCGGCTTCGATCGCTTCGAGCAGGTGAATCGAGATGTCCGCGACCTTCACCTGATCCTCTTCGTAACCAGCGCCCTTCACTCCGTCGTCGAGCATGATGTAGCAGAAGGGGCACGCCGTCGCCACCCGGGTGGCGCCGGTGGAGATGGCCTGCGCCGCTCGCTCGTCGTTGACCTTCACACCGGTGTTCTCTTCCATCCACATGCGCGCGCCGCCGGCGCCGCAGCACATGCCCTTGGTTCCGTTGAGGGACATCTCGACCACTTCGATCCCCTTGATCGAGCCGACGACCTTGCGGGGCGCGACGTAGACGTCGTTGTGGCGGCCGAGATAGCACGAGTCGTGGTAGGTGATGCGCTCTTCGAGGGTGGCTTGGCTCACGTCGAGCTGTCCCGACTCGATGAGCTGCTCCAACAACTGCGTGTGATGGATGACTTCGTAGTTGCCGCCGAGCTGCGGGTACTCGTTCTTCAACGTGTTGAGGCAGTGCGGGCACTGCGCGATGATCTTCTTGACGCCCATCTGGTTGAGCATCTCGACGTTCGGCTGGGCCAACATCTGGAACAGATACTCGTTGCCTGACCGGCGTGCCGAGTCGCCGGTGCACATCTCCGACGGCCCGAGGATGGCGACGTCGATACCCGCCCGGCGCAGCAGCTTGGCCATCGACTGGGTGACCTTCTTGTTCTTGTCGTCGAACGAACCGGCGCAGCCCACCCAATAGAGGTACTCGTGCTGCAATGCCTCGCCCGGGTCGACGATGGTGATGCCGTCCATGCCGTCGGCCCAGTCGCCGCGCTCACCCTGGTTGAGGCCCCACGGGTTGAACTGGTTCTCCATCGCCCGATAGGCATTGCCGAGTTCGGCCGGGAAGTTCGACTCCATCAGCGACAGGTAGCGCCGCATGTCGAAGATCTTGTCGGTGATCTCGATGTTGACCGGGCAGATCTCGTCACACGCCTTGCAGGTGGTGCAGGCCCAGATCTCTTCCGCGGTGATCCGCTCGAACAGGTTGTTTGCCGAGATCGTGATCTCCTTGTCCTCGCCGAGCGGGGCACTCACCGCGGGGCTGCCCGATGCGGCCATCACGGCACCCGCCTTGAGGACGATCTCGCGCGGGTCGAGCGACTTGCCCGTCGCGTGCGCCGGGCAGACCGAGGTACACCGACCGCACATGGTGCAGGCGTCGAGATCGAGCAGTTGCTTCCACGTGAAGTCCTCGACGACCGATGCGCCGAACGATTCGAGTTCGGTTTCCATCAGGTTCGGCATCGGTCGCATCGCGCCCTTCGGACGGTCCTTGTCCTTCAGGTACATGTTGATCGGCGAGGTGAACATGTGGCGCAGCATCGTGAGCGGCAGGATCGCAAGGAAGGCGACGAAGGCGGCAACGTGGCCGATCCACGACCATTGGTGCCACGTGCTCAACGTGCTCGCCGACCAGCCGTCGACGAGGCCGGAGATCGGGTAGCTGATGAAGGACCACTGCTCGTAGTCGGGGCGGTTTTGGAGCGCGATGCGGAAGACTTCGGCCATGTAGCCGGTGACGCCGATCGCAAAGAACACGCCGAGGATGATGGCGTGCTCGGGCTTGCTCTTGATGCGGATGCGGTAGGGCCGCTGCACGTAGCGTCGAACGATCGCCCACACGATGCCGCCGAGGAACACGAGGCCGGCCGCATCGCCGACGAAGGCGTACGCCTTGTAGGTGGTGCCGTGCAGGAACTTCAGTTGCTCGGGAAGTTGGTGGTCGATCTCGAGCACGGTGGTGACCCCGACCAGCACGAGGAACCCGAAGTAGATCATCGAGTGCATGAGGCCGGCGCCCGCGTCGCGCAGCAGGGTTTGCATGTACACGCCGGCGCGGAAGTCGGTGAGGCGTTGCTTCGCGTTCTTCGTGGTGGTGCGTCGCTGCGACGGCGCGCCGCGCTCCCAGTTCTTCATCCGGTTGGCGAACATCAGCCCGACCCAGATCAACATCACCGGAATCACGGTGTAGAACACGATCTGGATCGGCCCCGGGATGTTGACGAACACGGTGCGGTGTACGGCGTTGTCGTTCTCCCACTTGGTGACCTGCGGCAGAATGCCCGACACCAGCGTGAACAGGCCGATCGAGGTGAACAGCACCAGCGCGAGCTGGTTCGGCTTGAACCGCTTGGGGGTCGATTCGGGAGCGGAGGTGTCAGTGGCAGCACTCATGCGTCCTCGAATCTACCCGCGAGGGTCGGGCGGCATCATTTCCGGCTCGGCGGAGGCCGGTTCAGGTTTCGTTCGGGGCCCGGAGCGACGCGTCCTTGCGAAGGTGGGCGAGCCCGTGGAGGAAGAACTCGACGGCTCGACCGAGGGGTTCCTCGACGATGTTCAACTCGGCAAAGGTGAGCGTCGCCCCGAACGGCGCGGTCCAGTATTCGGCAGGCCCAGGGCGCTCAGGCCCCCACGGTCCGACGTAGAGGTACGGCTCGTCGAGAAAGCCGTCACCAGCCGCCGCCCCGAGGTTGCAGCGCACACCGGGAGCTGCCGCGATGTCGATCCCGAAATCGAAGTGTTCGGGCCACAGCCGACCAACCGTTGCCTCGGCATTCGGCAGTGATGCCACGGCCTCCTCGATGGCGCGTTGTCCGAGCAGATACCACTCACCCAACACTGACGGCGTATCGCTGTCGAGGACGATCATCTCGTCGGGGTCTCCGAGCGCAGGGGTGTCGTTGCCGACCCAGAAGTCGGGATCGGGTTCGAAGCCGATCGCGGCGCACAGTTGGCGGACCGTGCTCCCTGCGACGGTGAAGACGTCGGTCGTGGCGGTGAGGTCGCGCACGTCATCGCCGACGACGCGCTCGACGAACATCGACCCGCCGACCAGACGCACCCGCTCGCGCTCGGGGCCGACCGCCGGCGTGCCGAACCCGCCGGGCAATGGCACGAGGTCGAACAGGCCGTCGTGACGGTGGCGGGCTTGGCCGAGCACGTGGGTGGCGAGTCGCTGCGCCAGCAGGCGCTGCGGAGTCCAGTCGCTCGGGAGCGGATGAAAGTTCATCGACCCATGATCGCAGACGACGGTCGCGATCGAATGTCGATGGACGTGACCGGTCGGCTGACGGATCAGGTGAGGTAGGTGCGGTCCATCTCGCGAATGCGAGAAGCCAGGGCGCCCATCAACTTGTGGGAAATGGACGGCACGTCGTCGAGTACCCCGAGGAAGCGACGCTGGTCGATGACGAGCAGCGTGCAGTCGGTTTCACAAATTGCCGAGGCAGTGCGCGGGCCGTGGTCGAGCAGCGAGAGTTCGCCGACCACGTCGCCGACCGTCAACGTCGCGATCTTTCGGTTGTTCCGCTTGATCGTGACGTCGCCGCTCAGGATCACGAAGGCTTCGCGACCCATCTGACCCTGATCGACGATGAGCGTGCCGGCGGTCATCGTGATCTCGTCAGTTGCCTTGGCGACCTTTTCGAGGTCCTTCTTGCTGCACCCGCTGAACAGCGGAACATTCTTCAGACTCTCGAGTTGCGACTTCATGCTGGCCATGGCGATCACCCTAGACGCGCGCTGATGTGCCCGGTGTCACCGAAGCTGCGCTCCAATGATGATCAGAAGGTGATCAGGCTGGGGAGATAGTCCGGTGGGGCTTGGAAGCCGAGCAGGTTCAACACGGTCGCGGCAACGCTGGCCAAACCGTGGCTCGCGCTGGGTGCGGCGGCGATCATGCGGTATTCGCCGTCGTAGTTCGGGTCGTGGATCGCGAAGGGCACCGGGCTCAACGTGTGACTGGTTTTCGGGTGGCGGATGCCGGCATCGTCGACGGTGTACATGATGTCGGCGTTGCCGTGGTCGGCGGTGAACACGAGGACGCCGCCGAGGTCGTCGATCACCTCGATCAACTGCGCCATGCACTCGTCGATCACTTCCATGGCCTCGACGGTGGCGTGCAGGTGGCCGGTGTGGCCGACCATGTCGCCGCTCGGGAAGTTGAGCCGACCGAATCGGTACTCGCCCGAGCGGAGGAGATCGATCGTCGTCGCCGTGATCTCGCGGACCTTCATCGCGGGGGTGGTGTCGAACTCGACGTTGTCGGAAGGGATCTCGATGTAGGTCTCGAGCGACTCGTCGATGTAGCCGGTCCGGTTGCCGTTCCAGAAGTAGGTGACGTGGCCGAACTTCTGGGTCTCGCTGATCGCGAAGCTGCGCACACCTTCGGCGCAGAGGTACTCGCCCATCGTGCGATCGATGGCGGGGGGGTCGACGAGGTACTGCTTCGGAATCAGGGCGTCACCGTCGTACTGGAGCATGCCGGCGAAGAACACGTCGGGGTGGGGCGCGCCGCTCGCGCTCGTGCGATCGAACACGGCGAAGTCGTCCTCTTCGAACGCGCGCGAGATCTCGATCGATCGATCGCCGCGAAAGTTGAACAGCAGCACCGCGTCGCCGTCGACGATCCGGCCGACCGGCGCGCCCGAGACATCACCGACCACGAATCGGCCGAGGTATTGGTCGCCCTTGTCGGTCTCGGCGTACATCGTCTCGACCGCTTCGGTGGCCGAGGAGAACACCGGTCCTTCGCCGTGCACGTGGCACATGTAGCCGCGCTCGACCATGTCCCAGTCGGCCTCGTACCGATCCATCGTGATCGTCATCCGCCCGCCACCCGACGCAATGCGGAAGAAGCGACCGGTGACTGCCGCGTTGATCTCGGCGAGCACAGCTTCGGTCTGAGCGATGTAGGCGAGGGCTGAGCGCGCGGGCACATCGCGCCCGTCGTGCAAGATGTGGACCGCGCAGCTCGTCACTCCCTCGGCCGCGGCGCGGCGGAGCATCGCATAGAGATGCTCGGTGGTCGAGTGCACGCCGCCGTCGGAGTGCAGTCCGAGAAAGTGCAGCGTGCCACGAGCACTTCCGGTGCAGCGGGCGATGGCTTGCGTCCAGACCGGTGTTTCGAAGATCGCACCGGTCGCGATGGCGCTCTTCACCAGCACGGCCCCTTGGGCGAAGATGCGTCCGGCGCCGAGCGCGTTGTGGCCGACCTCGCTGTTGCCCATGTCGTCATCGGTCGGCAAGCCCACCGCTTGGCCGTGCGCGGCGAGTTCGGTGAAGAGTTCGCCCGCCTCCAATGCGTCGAGCGCCGGAGTGTTCGCTTCGGTCACCGCATTGCTCGGTCCTGCAGCGGCGATGCCCACGCCGTCGGCGATCACGACGAGCAGCGGCCCCGGCCGACCCGAGAACGACGGATGCTTCTCCAACGACAACGTCATGCGCGCCAGCCTACGAACCGACCGTCGGGCCAATGACGTGCCGTGGCGAAACGACGCACCGCACGACGCACCGCACACCGCACGCCGCACGCCCGACGCCGCACGATTCATCCAACCGAAACAATCCGGTGACCACCACGAAATCGCACCGGCTTACCGTGCGGCCGCAAGCTGGGCGGCAACGGCGCCTCCAACGGATCCCATCAACCCTTTCTCTTTGGAGGACACCTGTGCCCAAACGTGCACGTCGAATCATCTTTGCCACCGTCGCCGGCGTCGCCGGTGCGGGACTCATCCCAACGCTCGCATTTGCGCAGGAGGACGCCGATCCGGTCAAGACCCTCGCCCAAAACGTCAACCTGTTGTGGGTGGTGATCGGGGCCATCCTCGTCATCTTCATGCAGGCCGGGTTCGCCTTGGTCGAAACCGGCTTCTGTCGAGCCAAGCATGCGGCCCACGTGGTGAGCACAAACTTCGCCATCTTCTCGCTGGGCTTCATCGCGTTCTTCCTCGTCGGGTTCCCGCTCGCATTCGGCGGGTTCAGCTATGAGTCGTTCGGCCTCAGCAAACCGGTCGGCGGGCCGCTGCTCGGTTCGGGCAGCACCGTGTTCCTCTGGGAGGGCGGTTGGGCGCTCAGCACCGGGAACATCACCCCGGCGCTCGTCGGCTTCTTCCTCTACATGGTTGCCTTCATGGACACCGTCGCCACGATCCCCACGGGGTCGATGGCGGAACGTTGGAAGTGGGGAAGCTTCGTGATCTGGGGCCTGTTCTGCGGTGCGATCTACTACCCGCTGTTTGCCGCATGGACCTGGGGAGGCGGCTGGCTGTCACAGATCTGGGACACGATGAGCCTCGGAGCGGGGTACGTCGACTTCGCCGGCTCGGGAGTCGTGCACGCGGTCGGCGGTGTCGCTGCGCTCGCCGGAGCAATCGTCATCGGCCCCCGCATCGGCAAGTTCTCAGCAGACGGTACGCCTCGGGCCATTCCCGGACATCACATCCCGATGGCGATGCTCGGAACGTTCATTCTCCTGTTCGGCTGGTTCGGCTTCAATGCCGCATCGACCTTCGCGGCAACTGATGTCCAGTTCGCCGTCGTTGCCACCAACACCGCCATCGCGGGAGCCTTCGGAGCGATCGTCGCCATGTTCTGGATCACCCACCGTACGGGCAAGCCCGATCCGGGCATGATGGCCAACGGCATGCTCGGCGGGTTGGTTGCGATCACCGCTCCCTGTGCCTTCGTCGCACCGTGGGCCGCAGCTGTGATCGGAGCAATCGCCGGCCTGCTCGTGATCGAGTCGGTGTTCTTCGTCGAACGCAAGCTGAAGCTCGACGATCCGGTGGGCGCCATCTCGGTGCACGGTGTGTGCGGCTCGTTCGGTGTGCTCGCTGTCGGCATCTTCTCCAACGGCAGTTACGGCGCTGGGTGGAACCTCAGCCCCAGCGAGGGCATCGAGGGCATCATCAAGGGCGACTGGGGCCAGCTGGGCGCCCAGGTGGTCGGCCTTGCGGTGATCTGGACGGTCATCTTCGGCATTGCATACGGGTTCTTCAAACTCCAGGACGTCATCTCGAAGAGCCGAGGCAAGGGCGGCATCCGCTCGGCCGAGCAGGACGAGATCGAAGGCCTCGACTTCCCGGAGATGGGTGTTGACGCCTACCCCGAATTCGTGAAGCGCTGAGACGTCGAGAGGAAGAGGAAGAGACCATGAAACTCATCACAGCAGTCATCAAGCCGTTCCGGCTCGACAGTGTCAAAGATGCCCTGAAGGAGGTTGGTGTCACCGGCATCACCGTGTCGGAGGTGCGCGGCTTCGGCCGCCAGGGCGGCCACACCGAGACCTACCGAGGTGCGGAGTACAAGATCGACTTCGTGCCCAAGGTCGAGGTCAGTGTTGTCGTCGCCACCGACCTCGTTGAAACGGTCGTCGATGCGATCGTCCAGGCCGCGGCCACCGGCAAGATCGGTGACGGCAAGATCTGGGTCACCGATGTGGACCGCATCGTTCGCATCCGCACCGGCGAAGAAGGTGCCGACGCCATCTAGTGTCGCGGCGATGAACCTGCCGTACGAATTCGACCGGTTCCTGCGGTACGACGAGCTGGTCGAGTGGCTCGACCAGCTCGCCGACGCGAACCCGGCGCTGGTGTCGATCGAGACGTACGGCCAGTCGTACGAAGGTCGCGATCTGCTGCTCGTCACGGTCACCGACACCTCGGCCGGGGCGCACGACACCAAGCCGGCGCACTGGATCGACGCGTCGATCCATGCCGTCGAACTCACCGCGACGGTTGCCGCGTGTCGTGTGCTGCAGCGCCTGGTCGAGGGCTTCGCCGCGGGTGACGAGCAGGTCGTTCGGGCGCTGCGGACCCGCACCTTCTATGTGGTGCCACGCGTCAACCCCGACGGCGCTGAATGGGCGCTCGCCGATGTGCCGCGTCTGCGCCGGTCGAGCGTTCGGCCGTGGCCGTTCGCCGATGCTCGATCGATGCCGGGTCATCACACCGCCGACGTCGACGGCGACGGCCGAATTCTGCAGATGCGCATTGCCGACGACGCCGGTCAGTGGATGCCGCACCCGGACGATGCTCGACTCCTGATCCCGATCCCGCCCGACGGACCGCGCGCCGGAACGGCGCGATACCGCGTGTTCGGCGAGGGGACCATCGCCGACTTCGACGGCTTCACCGCAGCCAAGCCGCCGCCACCGGAGGGGCTCGACATGAACCGCAACTTTCCCGCGGGCTGGGGGCCGAGGGTGCCAGGAGCGGGGGACCACCCGCTGTCGGAACCCGAGATCGACGCGCTGGTTCGCGCCATCGTGGCTCGCCCGAACATCTGCGGCTTCAATGCGTTCCACACGAGCGGCGGCGTGCTGCTCCGACCGTCATCGACGGCTGCCGACTCGACCCTGCCGCCGAACGACGTGTGGGTGTGGAAGCAGCTCGCCGAACGGGGCACCGCGCTGACTGGCTATCCCGGCCACTCGGTGTACGAGGACTTCACGTGGGACCCGAGTGAGACGATGAGTGGCGCGTCCGACGACTGGGCCTACGAGCACCTCGGCATCTACGGATGGACGACCGAATTCTGGGACGTGGTGCACGCTGCCACCGGCGAGAAGGTGTCGACCAAGGTGTGGTACATCGGCCCGACCGACGACCAGGCCCTCGCCGTGCTGCATTGGCTCGACGCGCAGCCGGCCGGGCCGGAGACGGCGGGCTTCGTCGACTGGTACGAGTTCGACCACCCGCAACTCGGCCGAGTCGAACTGGGTGGCTGGAACGAGCTGTACTCGTGGACCAACCCGCCGTTGCATCTGCTGCGCGACGAGGTCGATCGACATGCCGACTTCGCCGTGTTCCAGGCACTGGCGGCGCCATGCATCGAGATCAGGCATTCGGCGGTCGAGTCGCTGGGGCGTGACGAGTCGGGGCGA
This sequence comes from Ilumatobacteraceae bacterium, assembly GCA_963820085.1. GTDB lineage: Bacteria > Actinomycetota > Acidimicrobiia > Acidimicrobiales > Ilumatobacteraceae > Ilumatobacter_A. The sequence goes on from CAWFYU010000008.1 coordinate 15,262, forward strand.
GATGCGTGGAAGGTCAGCGTCGGCGTCGCCAATACCGGATGGCTGCCGACGTACGTGACCGAGCGGGCGAAGAAGGACGGGCTGGTGCGGCCGATTTCGGTCGAGTTGACCGGCGACGAGATCGAGATCGTCGGCAGCCCGGCGCGCCAGCACCTCGGCCAACTCGGCGGCGCGATGTCCGCCCGCTTCAATCAGGGTGACGGTGGTTCTCCCGAACGGGCCCTCGCGTCATGGGTCGTCCGCTGCGCCCCGGGCACCGTGCTCACCGCAACGGCAACCCACCAGCGCGCCGGCACGCGAGTCACCCCCATCGTCGTCTGAGCACCCACTGTCGCGTCGGGGCCAGGCACCAACGCGACACTTTTGTCGCGATGGGGCCAGGTCGGATAGCCCTGCGTGAGAACGCGACGCCGAACTTGGCGATGAGTGTCGGATCAGGCAGCGGTTCTGATCTCGGAGGGGTGTGTGCTCTGGACGAGAGTGACGAGCGAGATCATCGTGGCGAACAGGCTGACGGTGATCGCACCTCCGCCCAGCAGGAACAGTTGGGTCCACGGGACGGAGACCTCGACCGTGATGAACTCGTTGCTGCCGTTGGTCTCGAAGGTCGTCAACCGTTCGACCCTTGTTCCGAAGAAGCTGCGCGATGCGAGGACTCCGGCGGCTGAGGCAAGCACCACCGAAGGGATGAGTGGCACGAGCGACTCCATGATCGCGGACCGGGCGAGAACGGTGCGTGGCGTGCCGCTCGCAACGAGGGCGGCGAGGGTGCGGCGACGTGCGACGATCGCTTCGGACGTGGTGATCAGCAAGTTGGCTGCGGACAGCACGATTGCGGCGCCCAGCACGATGTTGAGAAGATCAAAGGTGTCGGCGTAGAAGGTGTCGGCCGGATCTTGCGCTGCCAGGAAGGTCGCTCGGGTGCCGAGAATCGCAGCCCCGATGAGTACCGCGAGCAGGACGGACGCCGAAGATCGGCTGGCAGTGAATGGCGCGTCGATCATCCGCCGGCTGGCGATCAAGACGTCCGGGCGCGAGGTCCGCGGTGCAACGAGTTTCCCCACGTTGACGGAGAGCGATGCGCTGCCCATGAGGAGGCCGATGACGCACATCCAGAAGAGCGCGAACGCGATCGCGACGAGCGTCGGAAGGCTTGCGGTCCAGGCACTGCTGACGGCACCGAGAACGACCAAGCCGACCGAGCCCGTCACGAACAGCACGGCTGCGGTCTTCGTCGGTGGGTGGGTCGGGGGCTTGCGCGTCAGACCAAACGGACTGATGCGCACGTGTCGCAGCGCGGCAGCGCTGGCAATGGTCGCTCCGATCGTCACCGCGGCAGCGACGCCCACGATGACGGGGAACGGTGTGTCGACGTCGGTGGGAAAGAGCCTCCCCAGTCCGGTTTCGATTCGTCTGTTTCCATCCGCCATGGTCACCGTGAATCGACTTGCGGTGGTGCGGTCGAGCAGCATCCGACCCACCACAAACGCTGCGATCCCTACCAGCGATCCGATCATCGCCGCGAGACCAGTCTCGAGTGCTGCGATGCGCGTTGCGTCCGTGGGGGTGGCTCCGGCCATCCTGAACATCGCAAGCCGGCGGTCACGCGCCGGCGCACCGACTCGGGTACAGAGGCCCATGAAGATGACGAGCGGCACGCACAAGAGCAGCAGGGCGATGATCACGCCGGGCCGAAGTCCTGGTTGGTCGAGCACATCGAGCCGGTAGGGGCCATCGCTGGCGGAAATGAAGACGACCGACGCCGCCGTGAGGAGAAGGAGCGTCGTCGCCGCCGACCCGAAGGCCGTCAAGGTGATTCGGAGCCGATCGGAACGACCCCCTGCGACTGCGAGGCGAAGCAGGTTCGACCGACGTGCTGATCCGTTCGTCATGATCCGATTCCGTCCTGGTGAGCGCAGTCGATCATGCCGTCGCGCACGACGACTTCTCGGTCGCCGTAGGCGGCGACCGTAGCGTTGTGGGTGATGACGACGACGCTCGTTGCTGAGTCCCTCGCGACCCGCACGATCTGTGACATCACCTGCTCGCCTGCGAGCGCGTCGAGCGCCCCCGTCGGCTCGTCGGCGAACAGCACCAAGGGTTCGGTCACCATTGCACGGGCGGCCGCCGCTCGTTGCTGCTGGCCACCCGACATTTCGGTGGGGCGCGAGGCGGCGTGATCGGCGATGCCGAACCTGTCGAGCCAGTTGGTCGCGGCGGTGATTGCGGCATTGCGTTTCAGGCCGGAGAGAAGCAAAGGGAGCGCGACGTTCTCGGCGACCGTCAGCTCAGGAACGAGGTGTCCGAACTGGAACAGGATCCCGAACTCTGAACGGCGAAGTCTCGAGCGTTCGGATTCGCTCGCGTTCGAAATGAGGCGCTCTCCGAAGCGGACGTCACCGGCGTCTGGTCGCAGCACCCCGGCCAGGCAGAGCATCAGCGTCGACTTGCCGGAGCCAGACGGACCGGTGATGGCGAGGATCTCGCCGGCTCCGACATTGATGGACACTCCACGCAGCGCTGCTGTGTTGCCGTAGGAGTAGACGATCGACCGCGCGATCAGCATCGGTCGATCAAGATCCGGGGCGGAGCCGACGGGGTGGGCCGACGGGAGTGGTGCGTGAGGGTTCATGAGAAATCGTCGCTCGCCTTCTTTGGTGGGTGGCTCAGTGCAGTGATCCGATTGAGCGCGGTGTCGAGCCATCGCAGGTCGGCATCGAGGTGCGCGATCGCATAGTCGGCGGCGAGTACATCGGGCATCGGCGTCGACGGGTCGGTCTTTACTCGCGTGTACTCGCGCATACGGGCGAGGTGGGCCTTGCGTTGATTCCGCAGGTAGTCGGACGCTTGAGCTGCGTCGCCGACCAGGAACGCGACTGTGGCCTTCGTTGCCAGCGGGTTTGCGACGAACGGTGCGGGCGGCTCGACCTCGCTGAGCCACGCTGCGAGATCCGCCCTGCCCGTCTCAGTGAGCCGATACACGATGCGGTCAGGTCCGTCGACTCGTTCGACCTCCACCGCGTCGATGTGTCCCTTCGTCTTGAGTCGTTCGAGAGTCGCGTACACCTGGCCGAACGCAAGCGGTCGGGCACCTGCGAAGCGTTCGTCGTGGTCCTTCTTCAGGTCGTATCCATGACGATCGCCGGCTGCCAAGAGATCCATGAGCACGTGACCCGTCACATGCCTCAACTATACACACCGTGCATAGATACCGAACACGGCCGACGGGTCGAAAGGCGAAGACGGTCCTCCACCAGATGGGTCGGGACGGGCCGCATGCTTGGCGACCCCGCTGTCAGTCCTCGATGACGTCCAGCCTTGTGCGCGGAGCTGCCCACGCTTGCTGCCCCCCGCAAGCGCTGTGGCCAACTCGGCGCCCCAGACAGCCGTCTCCAGGATCGCAGAGAAGGAGATGTGATTCGAGCTGCGGCCTTCGTGATAACTGGAGCAGTGGCCCGGCACCAGTTGACCGCCGACCTCCAAGGCGGACTTCGTGCGGTGAAAAACGGTCCTTCGACGTGATCGCATCGTTCGAACGTCACTGCGACGTGAGCGATGTCGAGTCGCGCTCTGTTTGGGACACCTCTGTCAACTTCATGGATTGATGACGTCGAGGTCGTCGAAGCAATGGAAGTCCCTGAGGCCGCGAGTGACACCGGTCAGGATGTGAACCAAGGCAGTTGCGCCGATGAGAGCATCGCGAAACGGAGCGGGATCTGGTGCGTGCAAGGCAGCGGCGCCACGCGCAACTCGCTCGTCCACTGGGAGCACTCGACTCTTGAACGCAGCGGCCACGCTTTGGTCGAGCCATCGACGGAGCAGTGCTCCCTGCGCCGGATCGGAACGCTCCCTGAGCAACACCCCGTGCCCGAGTTCGTGGATGGTGATTCCTGAGATGAACAGCTCGGTCGACGGGACCCGCTTGGCCCGCGAGGCGACCCCAGGGTCCGCCTTTCCGCTGCGCACCTTGCGGAGTTCGGACACGATGTTCGTGTCCAGTACGAACATCACTCGAAAGCTGCCGACTTGGCCACGTCGGGACTCTTCGGCGGCACGAACGCGATGTCCGCAACTCCTGTCGGTTCGGCGAGCAGGTCGAGTCCGCGGTGTGGTCCGATGAGTTCCGCATACGCCTCGAAGGCCAAGGGCACGTGTGCCGGTCGGCCCCGGTCGGTGATGTAGACCGGGCCGTACTCAGCAGCCTTCCGGCGCCGCCGGTGTCTTGATTGACTTCTCGGCTGCTCAACTGCGTCGTCATCGCTCCTGCATCACGCTGGTGTTTCGAGCGCGATCGTGACGTGCGTCCCGACGCCGACGGTGCTGGCGAGGTCGAGCGACCCACCCATTGCCTCGGTCAATCGCCTGGCGAGCACGAGGCCCAAACCCGCTCCACCTTCGCGGCCAGCGTCGGCGCCGAGACGGTCGAACGGCACGAACAATCGGGCGAGGAGATCCTCCGAGATGCCGGGTCCCTGGTCGGTCACGTGGATCCGAGCGAGGCCGGCGACGCGGCCGCTGGTCACCTCGGTCCGGACCGACACGACGGTGCCAGTGGGAGAGAACCGGAGCGCGTTCGACACGAGGTTCAACAGCACCTGCTGCAGGCGACGCCGGTCGGCGATCACGACTGCAGAGGGTCCGTCGCACTCGACGATGATTCCCCGCGCTGAGCTGAGCGGCTGCAGGAGCTCGACCGTCGCCGCAGCGACCGCTGCGGCGTCGATGGGTTCGAGCGCGATCGGCATCGCCCCCGCCTCGACCCGCGCCAGATCGAGGACGTCGTCGACGATGGCGAGGATGTGTGCAGCGGCGTTCGAGATGCCGGCGAGCGCCCGTTGCCGGCGGTCGGGTGAGAGGTCGAGGGTCGTGAGGCTCTCGGTGAAGCCGGTGATCGACTGGAGCGGGGTGCGGAGCTCATGGCTCAGCGACGGTGACGAACTGTGACTTCGCATGATTGGCCCGCTCGGCCGAGAGCCGGGCCATGTCCGCAACATGGCGCGCCTCGCGCTCGCGCGCGACGCCGTGGTGCGCGACGGCGATCGAAGCGAGGTGGGTGAACCGGCGCACGAGTTCGCGCTCGCGCTCGTCGGGTTCGTGGGGCCGATGGTCATAGACGGCGAACGTCCCGACGATCTGCGCGTGCGACCGGATCGGGCTCGACCAACACGCGCCGATGTCGTGCGTCACGGCGAGCTCGCGGAACTGCTCCCAACGCGGATCGGTCGCCACGTCGACCGCGACGATCGGCGTGCCGAGATGCACTGCAGTCCCGCACGAGCCGGCGAGCGGCCCGGGCTGCAGGCCGTCGATCGCTTCGGAATACGCCCGGGGCAGCGTCGGCGCGGCGCCATGCCGGAGCACTCCGTCGGCATCGAGCAACAGCACCGAACAGCGGCTTTCCGAAATGAGTTCCTCGAGCGCGACGACGATGCTCTCGAGGACCGCAGTGAGCGGCGCGCCGACGGCGAGTTGCTCCATCACCGAGGTCTGTCGATCGAGCACCGCCGTGGCCTCGTCACCTGAGAGTACGGCTATCCCTCCCATCGGTACCCGATCGCTCGCACCGTCCGCAACCGACGAGGTCGACCGGGATCGTCCTCAACCTTCTGACGCAGGCGATAGACGTGCTCGGTGACCGTTGCCGGCGTCTGCCACCCCTCGCTGCTCGACCAGACCGCCGACAGCAACTCGTCGCGCGTGCAGGCCCGTCGCGGATGGTCGACGAAGTAGGTGAGCAACTCGAACTCCTTGGCCGCGAGGTCAACCGGCTCACCGTCCACCCACGCGTCGCGCGCCTCGGTGTCGATCTCCACGCCGACGCCGAGCGGAACGAACGGCGTCGACCGGCGGCCGCCGTAGTCGCTGCTTCGTCGCAGCACCGATCGGGCTCGGGCGGCGAGCTCACCGGGCGAGAACGGCTTGACGAGGTAGTCGTCGGCACCGAGATCGAGACCGACAATCCGGTCCGCCTCGCCGTCGCGACCCGACAGCACGATGATCGGCAAGCGGAAGCTGTCGCCGCGCTCCTCGCGCTGGCGCACCTGACGGAGGATGTCGAGTCCACCGATGCCCGGCAGCGACAGGTCGAGCACGACAAGAGACGGTGGCGACGACTCGATCACGGCGAGGGCGTGCACCCCGTCCTGCACGGCCTCGACCGAGAAGCCATCGGCCTCGAGCGCCCACGTGACGCCGGTGCGCACACCTTCGTCGTCGTCCACGACCAGGATTCGCCGTGGGCCGTCTCGCCGTTGCGCGTCCACGACCCGAGAGTATCCCGTGGGCGCCCGCCGGTTCGGCAGCGACGGTGTCCGCGCCGGGTCGTTGATCAACTGTTGAGATGGCGTTGTGCAACGACCGAGTCACGGTCTCTACGGTCGACCATGCGGCCTGGGGGGTCGCACTCTCCGAGTCATGGGGGCTCGGATGCGAATGAGGGGAACCCACATGACCGACATGAAACTTGCGCTGTACCTGCCGAACTTCCGGGACCACATCACGGTGCAGGAACTCGAAGACCTCACCATGGTGGCCGAGGAACTCGAGTTCGACTCGATCTGGACACTCGACCGCATCGTCGTGCCCGAGGCCTCCGACCGGGGCGAGTTGCAGTTCCCGTTCGGCATGATGAAGGAGTTCCCGACGCAGCTGCCCGTGACCGCGCGAGGCAAGTGGTTCCAGGGGTGGCCGCTCATTCCGTGGCTGGCGGCCAAGACGACGAAGTGTCGGATCGGGATGAGCATCACCGACACGCCGTACCGTTCGCCCGGAGTGTTCGCCGCCGAGATCGCCACCGTCGACCACCTGTCGGGCGGCCGCGTGAACGTCGGTCTCGGCGCGGGTTGGATGCCCGAGGAGTTCGCCGCCGCCAGCGCGACCCACATCTTCCCGAAGCGCCACGCCCACGTCCGCGAGACGATCGAGATCTGCCAGGGCATCTGGACGAACGAGTTGTTCGAGTACCACGGTGAGTTCGCCGACTTCGAGTCGTGCGGGTTCGGCCACAAGCCGCTCCAGGATCCGCATCCACCGATCTATTTCAGTGGCTTGCGTGACCCGAAGCGGTCCGCGAACCGGATCGCGAAGTACGACCTGGCCGGGTGGATCGGCATCCAGGACACGGCGCGGGAACTCGCCGAGTGGCGCGGTCCGATCCAGGAAGAGCTCGCCAAGCTCGACAAGCCCGAAGCCCTCGACACTCTCGATCTGTGCAGCATGTACTGGTTCGCCATCACCGACGAGCCGACCGACCAGGCCGACAACGGCAAGGTGAGCAACATTCTCGTCGGTACCCAAGAGCAGGTCACCGGGAACCTGATCGGCCTCAAGCAGGCCGGTCTGACGATGCCGCTCATCTGGCCCCCGTTCGCCGATGTCCCGACCGCGAAGACGCTCGAAGATCTGCGGGTGCTCAACGACGAGATCTTGCCCGCCGTCAACGCCGCCTGATCGATCAGGCCGCACCCGTCCAGCCGGTCACCTCGTCGATGCGGAACACGAGCACGCGGGCGAACGGGAGCTCGCGGTACTGCACATGGCGTTCAGCCAAACGGTCAGCCATGCGCGCCGCGAGCTCCGGCACAGGATCTGACTGGGAAGTGCCGGCGCCGAGCCAGTGCAGCCGGGCTCGCACCCACCACAGCGCCGACCAGTCGTCGCGGTCCCAGCGCTCGATCAGCAACGTCGCTCTGGGGTCGGCGTCGAGGTTGCGTTCGCGTTGGAGGCGTGTCGACACCTTTGGCTTGACAAGGTCGATGGGCACGCCGACGTGGCCGTCGACCATGGTGTAGACGACGGGAACGAGGTCGGGTCCACGCGTGGCGTGCAGCGTCGCCAAGACGCCGTGTTCGTGGACCGCGAGGCGGGCGTGCGATTGTTGGGAGGAAAGGTTCATCTGATGACAACGACGAAGATCGACATCGACCGGCGAGCTCGCTCGTCTGTGATCGCCGCCGGTCATCCGATCGTACGAGCGTCGGGGGTGGGCTCGTGAACCTGGCCAGCTGGGTCGAACGCAACGGGCGACGATGGCCCGACCGCCCGGCACTTGCCGTTGGCACTGCCGTTCACGCCGACTGGGCGACCCTCGCCGCGCGGACGGCTGCGATTGCGGGAGGGTTACGCGATCGATGCGTCCTGCAGTCGGGTGATCGAGTCGCCATCGTGATGCGAAATCGGCCGGAGTATCTCGAGGCGCTGTTCGCGATCTGGCACGCGGGGCTGGTCGCAGTACCCATCAACGCACGGCTGCACCGAGACGAGATCGGCTTCATCATCGAGCAAAGCGGGTCGAGCGTGATCATCGTCGACCACGACCACGCCGACGACGCTGCGTCACTCCTCGGCTCCAACGCGACGCTCCGCGCCAGTGTGGTCGTGTCCGACAGCGACACATCAGGCGAGACAACAAGCCAGGAGTGGGCCGAGTTGGTCGCCGCAGCTCCGATCGCGCTCGTCGACCGGCGGCCGATCGACCCGGCGTGGTTGTTTTACACGAGCGGAACGACCGGGCGCCCGAAGGGAGCGACGCTCTCGCACCGCAACCTGCTCATGATGTCGCTCAGTTACTTCGCCGACATCGATCCGATCGGACCTGACGACGCAGTGCTGCATGCTGCGCCGATCTCGCACGGCTCGGGCCTCTACGGATTGCCGCACGTGGCCCGCGGAGCAGTCAGCGTGATCCCGCCATCGGGTGGTGTCGACGGCGACGAGATCGCCGCAGTGCTGCGACGGTGGTCGGGGGTGTCGTTCTTCGCTGCGCCGACGATGATCAAGCGACTCACCGCCGACCCGGCCATCCTCGCCGCCGATCTCACCGGCCTGAAGACGATCATCTACGGCGGCGCGCCGATGTACCTGTCCGATCTCGACGAGGCGCTCGAAGTGTTCGGGCCGCGCCTCGCCCAGATCTACGGGCAAGGCGAGACGCCGATGACCATCACTGCCTTGTCGAAGGCCGACCACGCCGACCGCGGTCACCCGCGCTGCAGCGAGCGTCTGCAGAGCGTGGGCGTGGCGCGTACCGATGTCGAGGTGCGGGTGGTCGACGACGACGGGGCCTCCCTGCCGATCGGTGAGATCGGCGAGATCGTCGTGCGCGGAGACGTCGTCATGGCGGGCTACTGGGAGCAACCCGATGCAACCGCCGACACGATCCGCGACGGCTGGTTGCACACCGGCGACGTCGGCAGCTTCGATGCCGACGGCTACCTCACCCTGCGCGATCGTTCGAAGGATCTGATCATCAGCGGTGGCATGAACATCTACCCGCGCGAGGTCGAAGAGACGCTGCTCCGCCACGTCGGCCTCGTCGCTGTGTCCGTCGTCGGGCGACCCGACCCGGAATGGGGTGAATCCGTCGTCGCCTTCGTGGTGGCCGCCGATCCCGAGACCGCCCCGACCGTCGAGGAACTCGATCAGCTCTGCCTCGACCACATCGCGCGCTACAAGCGGCCAAAGGAGTACCGCTTCGTCGAGAGCCTGCCGACCAACAATTACGGCAAGGTCCTCAAGCGAGAGCTGCGCCAACGACTCAACGACGAGACGTGAATCGGCAGACTCGCCGGCGATTCCGTCGGCGATCGTGCTGAGCCCTGATCGACGGTCAGGCGATGTGGATGGTGACCTTCGAGGAATCCGGAATGTGGGATCGACGATTCAGCCGACTTCGCTCAGCCAGCACATCTGAGAGGCTCCGCGAACAGCCGCCGTCGAGTGCAGGCCTCCGGTGAAGGCGTGAGGTCGCGTGCGGGGCAGCCTGCCACTGAAGCAGGTCATTTGCCTGAACGGGATTGGCGTGGCTGGTGGCGAACTCGTTCGATGAGCAGCCCGACGATCCCGAGCGCGGTGAACACCGAAGCGACACCTCCGATGCTCACGAGCCAAACGTTGCCGGTCGCGATCAATGCCGCAATGGCGCTCACCGCCACGACGGCGAGCCGGACTGCGACGTTGATCGTGAGCAACACAGAGTCCGAACCGCCCGTGGCCGCACGCTGTCGTTCTGCGTCAAGCAACGACGCTTCGTAGCGCTGCTGCCAGGCTGATTCTCGCTGGCCCGAATCGCCCACGGCTGAATCATGCTCCAACGCTGCGGCAGTTGCCACTCAAGATCTTCCTGACGGCGATCGTCAGATCGACAGACGGCTCCCGCCTGGCGGTAGTGCTGCGAGGCCCCGAAAACGACGACGGGCGTCCATGGATCTCGATTCACGTTTCTCCTGCTCAGCAGGGTTTTCGTGGATCTCCATGGACGCCCGTGGACGTACTGGCGGAAGGCGTGGGATTCCGACCGATCGTGCGAATGTCCTGGTCAGTGACTTGCAGTGGCCAGAATCGGGCAAATTTGAGAGTAACCCTGAGACTAACCGGCGAGCCGAAATCCGAGGTTGGCGGTCAGCCGGTTTGCTGCAGCCGGTACTCGCGCAGCAGGCTCGGTTGCATCGCGGCGGGCGCCTCGTGGTCTCCGTGCAGCACGTCAGGATCGAGGTCGACACCGTTCGGCCAGGCGACGGTTCCGGCAAGCGGGTCGACCGTGACCGCAGCGAAGGTCTCGTCGTCGTCGATCGTGACGAGCACTCCCGGCAAGGCGGCGGAGAAGTCGAGTTCGCGCACGAGGCCATCGGAGAATGTGATCCGCAAGGAGCGCGCGCCGAGGTGCTCAACGGCGCCGACACGGGGAAGAGCGGAGTTGACCTGCCGATCCGATGCGCCGAGCATGCGCCCCGCCGTCGCCGTCGCTGGCGCAACGGATCGGCCGTCGGTCGTGGTCCGGTCGAGCGAGCCCATCTCGTCACACTATTTCCGCCGGGTCGCCCGGTGGTGTCGAGTTTCGCTGCGGTGGACGCAATCGAGATACTGCGTCAGGCCTGGGCGGCCGTCAGTCGATCGGCGATGAATTGTTCGAGCTGGTCGACGGGCAGGCGCACGCTGCGGCCGATGTGGATCGAGATGAGCTGACCGCTTTCGATGAGGAGGTAGATCGACGAGCGGCTGATCGACAGCATCGTCGACGCTTGCCGGATGGTGACGAGGAGGGCAGGCGCAGTGGCGTCGTCGTCCTGCAGTGCGGATGTAGTCGTTGCGGTCATGTCGATGTAAAGGCGAGTGGGCGGACGATTCGGGACATCGGAGCACGGCGATGGATGGGCACGACGGCGGACACGATGGTTCACACGATCGTGCTCAGCGTCGTGCGCGGTTCCGTTCAGGTGTGGAAAGTTCGCGTCACTCGTCTCTCCATACCAGCGTCTCGGGATCCCAGACGCCGACTGCCAGGTTGGCGAGGACGGGGTCGAGCATCCTCTTGACCACGGCCAGTCCAGCTTCGGCTGTCCGGTGCTGGATGCCAGGGATTCCCGCCGCCGTCTTGGCGTAACCGTCGCGCCAGGCGTCCGATGGCAACGTCACCTCGGCGGGCGCGGCCACGTGCCGGTGTGCGTACTCGCTGCTGAGGGCAGCACTGAGATCGGTGGCGCGCGGCCGTTGAGTCGTTGCGATCAGGACGAGGTCGACCAAGTCTCGGAAGCGGGTCGAGGGCTGATCGTTGTTGTAGGTGTCGAGCATGGCCGCGTGCTTGTCGGCAATGTGGTCCACGATCGGATAGACGCGATACACAGCGGTCGTGAGGCCGGCGATGGGAATCGGCGACAGGTGCTGCATTGATTCGGGTGCCCCGGTCATGTTGCTTGCGACCACGACATCGATCCCGAATTGGGTGAACTGTCGGGCACCGATGTAGGCGGTGACGGCGAACCGATGCCCAGTGCTCGCGCCGGCGAGGGCGGAACGGGGCTCGATGTCGAACGAGAAGAAGTCGCCGAGGTCGATTGCAGCCGCCGCGATCAGGTCATTGGACGCGACGGTGATTTCACCCTGGAAGAAGAGATCGATGTCCTGTGTGTGCCGAGCCTGGTTCGGGAGCCTGGCGAGCATTCCGGTTCCACCTTTGAGCACCCACCGATCGGCGTGGGATGAGAAGAGGCGGCTGAGCAAGCGGTCATAGCCGAACTGTCGACGAAGCTCGCCGACGGTGTACGACGACGCGTCCGCCACCTCTGCAACGTGGGCCTTGATCGCAGCGTCGAACGCCGCAGCGGTGTTGTAGGGAAGCGAGCCGCTCACTTGTCCGCCATGGCGAGCAGCGCGTCGAGGTCATCGACGGTGTCGGCGAGATCTTCGTGCGCTGCTCCGCCGGTGAGTGCGTCTTGAGCGAACCGTCCGAGGTGGCCCCCGTCGACCGCGTCGGCAACCAGGTCCTTGAACGTGCGAGCGACGGAGGTGACGGCGAATCCCTCCCGTATGACCCAGTCGGTTCGTTCGAGGCCGTCGTGACGAACAGTGAGACGAAAGTCGGTCCGTGCCTGGAGTCGCTTCGTCGCGGTGAACTCGGGCCGATCGGCAATGAAGTCACCGAACCCGTGCACGATCGCCGCGGAGCGGTGCGACACCCACAGCTTCGGTCGCATGATCCGGTCGATCGGTGGCACGGCGGGCGTGAGGCGAAGCCACGCCACTCGAAGATCTTCGAACGGATCTGCTGGTGCTCCCACGAGGCGGTAGACGCCGACGTCGAGCCGCTCGATCTGCTCGTAGTCAGTTGCGCGTTCGAGTTCGAAGTCAGCCACACCGTTCTCGGCCGCCTGAGCACGGGTGAAGTAGCCCGCTTGGGCTTCGGTGACGGCGGCCAGCCGTGAGGCGACGTTGAGACGGCTCCGAGTTGGTTGCATAGCTAGCTCCTGATGCGAGGTACGCAGCATCTTAGTCGTCATCGGCTGAGGATGGCGGCTGAATGTCCCGCTCTCTGGGCGCTGCCGCCTTTACCTCGTTGACGGCCCCGCTTTGACCAGGCGCGCCGCCGTCGTTCGACGAGTGGAGGTGACGACGATGAGCAGAAGGCGCGAGGGCATTCGGTGCCTCTGTGTGTCTGCGCCGCTCGTTGCGGCCGTCGTCGCTCTGCCCCGCCTTCCTGTCGGTTCGCCCCGCGTCGGGCGGCCGGTTCCCTCGTTCGGCTCCGTTGTCGCGGGTGGGCGGCCGTTTCGCTCGGCGGCCATGTCTGGCCGTCGTGGGTCGGGGCCTTGCTTCGGGTTGGCCCGGCCCGCTTTCCGGTGGTGCCGGCTCGTGTCGGGCCGGGTGTTGGAAGTGGGTTCAGACATTTGCACCGAGGTGGTCGTGCCGGGGTCGTGTCATGTTGACGGTCGGCAAGGTCGGCCCGGGCAACGCCGGCTATTACCAGTCGACGGTGGTCGCCGGTGTGGAGGACTACTACGCGGGTGACGGCGATGAGCCGGGTGTCTGGGTTGGTCACTGCGATTTGGTGGGTGCTGTCGCCGGCAGTCTGGCGACTGCCGTTGACGCCGGGATGTTGCTCGAGGCGAAGTGCGCACCCGATGGCACCCGGCTCGGAAAGACGACGGTGTCGGAGCGGTCGGTGACGGCGTTCGATTTGACGTTCTCGGCGCCGAAGTCGGTGAGCGTGCTGTACGCCCTCGGTGATCTGATGTTGTGGCCGCGGTGGAGGCGGCGCACACGGCTGCGGTGGAGCAGGCGATCGTCTCGGTGTCGCCTCGGATCGCGTACACCCGAACGGGTCACGCCGGTGCTGCGGTGGTGGATGCCAATGGGGTGTTGGGTGTGCGGTATCGGCATCGCACGAGCCGGGCGTTGGATCCACAGCTGCACGATCACGTGTTGATCTCGAACGCGGTGCGCACCAGAGTCGGACGGGCAGTGGCGCACCATTGATGCTCGAGGTTTGTATCGGAACGCGAAGGCTGCCGGGGTGGAGTATCCAGACGTTCTTGCGGGCGGGGTTGCGGGTGTTGTTGGGTGTGGAGTTCGGTGAGGTCGACGCGAACGGGCAGGCCGACATCGTCGGCGTCGACCAGGCGGTGCTCGATGAGTTCTCGACGCGCGGTGTCGACATCGAGAACGAACTCGGCCGGTGGACGGCGGGGTTCGTCGCCCGTGAGGGCCGCCACCCGACATCGGCCGAGGTCGGCAAGGCGCACAAGACGATCACGCTGGCGACACGATCTGCCAAACCCGACGAAGCCGGCCTGCCGACCTCGACGCTGCGGGAAGGGTGGCGGGATCGTGCGAACCGTCTTGTCGACGTCGATCAGATGATTGATCGTGTGCGCGGAAAGGCGGTCTCACCTGCGGTGATCGTGAGCCCAACCGTCGGTGACGTGTTGGAAGCGGTGGGGACACGACATGCGGAATGGTCCGAGTCACAGCTGATCGAGCAGATCGCGATGCGCACGACCGGCCCCGACCCCGCCACGATCGCGGACACGATCGAACAGGTCCGGGCCGAAGCAGTGGCATCGGCCGCTGTGGTCGACTCTCTGCCCGGAGAACGAGCCGGGCGACACGGTTCGAGCATCCGATGGGCGCCCGGTCGGGTTGGCGCCGTCTGCGGTGCGGTATACAACAGCCAGTCATCTCCGACGGGAGGTCGAACTGGTCGGGTGGGCGACGGTTCCGGCGATGGCACGCCACCAGCGTCATGATCCCGAGCCCGAGATGCTGATGGGTCTCGACCAAGGCCAAGCCGATGCGGTCACCACGATGCTCGGGACGACTCGTCCGGTCGTGGCAGTGGTCGGTCCGGCCGGCGCCGGAAAGACCCGGATGCTTGCGGCTGCGGTGGACTCATGGCGACACTCCGGGGTCGCAAGTCTTCGGGGTCGGGCCATCGGCGTCATCCGCGCAGCAGCTCGCCGACGGCGCCGGCACGGCAGCGGACACGCTCCACAAGCTCGTCTACGAACACCACACGAAATGGGCCGAACGACGCCAGCCGCCGGACTCGCAATGGGCGTTCCCAGCCGGCTCGGTGGTGATCATCGACGAAGCCGGAATGGTCGACACTCGACTCCTCCACACCTACGCCCAGATTGCGCAGCGCAACCACTGGCGAACGATCCTCGTCGGTGATCACCGACAGCTCGACGCGGTCGACGCAGGCGGCATGTTCGCCGAACTCGTCGAGTACCCCGACGTGGTCACCGCCGGACTCGACACACTCCACCGCTTCGACCACCAATGGGAAGCCGACGCATCACACCTGATCCGCAACGGCGATCAAGCTGCAGTCGAAGAATACGAACGCCACGGCCGCATTCACGGGCATGCCGACGAAGAGGCTGCGGTCGCCGCCGCCGTCGGTGCCGCGTTCGCCGGCACCGTCGAGGGTCGCGACGTGCTCGTGATGGCGTCCACCAACCGGGTGGTCGAGCACGTCAACGCGATCACGACCGATCGGCTCCTTGCTGCGGGCTTGCTCGACCCGAACGACGGGATCGAGATCGGAGGCCAGCGCTTCTATGTCGGTCAGCCGGTCGTGACCCGAGCCAACGACCGCCGCCTCACCCACGGACCCGACGACGAGCAGTGGGTGCGCAACGGCGATCGGTGGACCGTGATCGCCGGCCCGAGAGACAAGTTGCACCTCGAACACCGAGACACCCGCGACCGTCAATCGCTCCCGGCCGAGTACATCGAGGCCGGCAACGTGACTGTCGACTACGCATCCACGATCCACCGAGCCCAGGGTGCGACGGTCGACGAAGCACACCTGATCGTGTCCGAGCACACCGACGCCAAACAGCTCTACGTTGGAGTGACCCGCGGCCGGACCGCCAACCACATTCATGTGCGCCCGCCTTCGTTCGACAACGAACATCACGGACCGAACACCGCACCGGCCGAATGGTCACCGATGGACTCGTTGGCCGCCGCGCTACAACGCCAGGGCGCCACAACCGCAGCGCTCGCCCGGCGCCGACACCTCCGGAACGAGGTCGCCGACAGCCGATCGGCTCAGGCCGAGGTCGCGTCGACACCAGCAGAACAGCGGCAGGCAGCGCTGCGAAACCGACGCCGCACCGCAGGCATGAGCAGGTGACTCCGTCAAGCCCCAGGTTCCGTTCACGTTTTCCATCAGGAGCCGGTGTCGGTCCATACCACCGATCGAACCGCGTCGACGACTGATGGTCGCCGCTGTTCTCCGACGCAAGACTATGCGTCAGCCAACCGGGTGGTCGAGGCCAAACACTTCGCCGGCGGTGCGGCGCGGTGCCGAGCGTTTCGGACTGGGATTATCGCTCGGATGGACGTGCTCTGCCGAACCTTCGGAGGTGCCGCTCGCATGGTCCCGCCCACATCGGCAATCGATCCCGCAGATGGGGTGGCCGGTTGGGAGACTGGTCCGGTGGGGTTTGCTGTCGGTCGCTTCTTGGTCGTTCGCCATGGTGAGACTGAGTGGAATCGGATGGGGCGTCGCCAGGGACAGCTGGACTCTCCACTCACGGCCGATGGATGGCGACACGCCGAGAGTGTGGCCGCGCTCTCGCGTCGCTCGGTGCGGACTCGGTGTTCAGCAGTCCGTTGGGGCGTGCCCGAGTGACGGCCGACGTTGTGGCTTCACGGCTGTCGCTGCCAGTCGTAGTCATCAGCGATCTCGCCGAGATCGACCACGGTGCGTTCGCCGGCTTCACCAACGAGGAGATCGAGCCGCGTCATCCCGGTGAGCTCGCTCGGCGTGCCGAGTCGAGGTACAGCTGGTCGTTCCCCGATGGTGAGAGCTACGCGGACGCGAATGTGCGTGCCGCAGCGGCGCTCGACGCAGTGGCGGCGACGGGTGCCAGCTCGCCTGTGCTCGTGACACATGAGATGATCGGCCGCATGTTGTTACGAATGCTGCTGCGGCTCGATCCGCAGGATGCGCTCGAACGGTCATTGCCAATGGCTCGGTGATCGAGGTGTGGCCGGCGGACGCTCGAGCGACTACCCACACCATGTAGGTCATGGATGGCGATTACGAAGGTGATGTCACCGGCAAGTGGTCTCGTTCATCGATCGCAGTCTCCAGCTCGAGTTGACATGGCACTTTCGGCGACTGTGAGTCCGTTAGGGGTGACGCAGTGAGGTGCGGACTGATTCGATCCACATGGCCTGGTGTGGCCAGAGGCTCGCTGCCGCCCTCTCGAGTGTTGCCCAGCGGAAGGCGAAGCGATGCTCGACGACCTCGACGCCGGACTTCTCCTGCCACTCCCATTCGTCGTCGGTGGGAAGGCGATCCAGCCTGAGGTGGAACGTGTGCTGGACGTGTTCCTCGAATCCGGCCGGCACGTTTCCGGGATCCGATCGTCCCCATGCCTCCCCGAGCTTGCGAACGAGCACGGCAGTGTCGACTCCGACTCCTCGGCAAGCTCCCGCAGAACCGCATCCTCAGCGGACTCCCCTTCGTGGATGCCTCCGCCGGGCATCTGCGTTCCGGCGTCGACATCGACATGCTCGAAGACCAGTAGCCGGCCGCTGGGATCGGTCACGTAAGCCACTGCTCGCCGATAGCAGCGCGGATGCCAGCTCGCCATCGCCGTCAGTTGCTTTGCACGGCGGACAGCCTCACCGCCGTGTTGCTCCATGCGCTGATCTTGCCCTACACGCCTCGGGTTCCTCGACGTTGTCGACCAAGGCTGTTGCAGAGCCGGGAAGTACCGCGGCGAACAGCGTCACCAGCTGGTCACCTTCACCGGGGTCGAGTTCTCGGATCGCCATCTCAACGTGTGCGCGGCTGCTCCGCGAGCGTGGCCTGCTGCCGCTATGGGCTTCGATTGCGGAGCGATAGTGTCGCGCCGTGCGGGCGGTGTCCGGATGGGAGCCGCTCGGCGATGCTGCGGCCAGGTTCGATTCCGCGATCACCGAACTGGGCGACCGCGGAGTGGTGGTTTCGCACGGAACCGTCATGTCGGCATGGCTCAGCCAACAGATCCCTGGTCTCGACGCGGTCGGCTTCTGGGAAGACCTTGAGATGCCCGACGCCTGGCTCGTCGGTCTCCTGCCCGTTCGGCTCACCGGATCGTGTTCGGCGGTGGTGCCGATCTACCAGACTGAGCCGCATGCCAGCAGGGCTCGACGGACACCCGTCTCCCATTCGGACGTTCGATCGAGACGCCGTGCTGAGCGTCGTCGCTGATCGAGTGTGCAGCGTCGATCGCGCTCGTGCGCTGGTCGGCATCGACGGCCGATCGGGGTCGGGCAAGTCCACCTTCGCGGACGAGTTGGCAGCCCATCTCGTCCAGCGAGGACGGGTCGCGATCCGATCGACAACTGATTCGTTCCATCGCCCGCGAGGAGCGACTCGCGCGCGAGACGACCTCGGCCGACGGCTATTACCTCGATTCACACAATCTCGATCGCATCTCTAACGAGCTACTGATCCCGTTCCGCAAGGCCGCCGACCACGTCCTCATCGCAGCGTTCGACGAACCGACCGACACCGCACACGAGGAGATCGCGGACGTCGCCACGAACGCAGTTCTCGTGTTCGACGGTCTCTTCCTGCATCGCCCGGAGTTCGCCGCAGCATGGGACGTCTCGGTCTATCTCGACGCCGACGAACGACGGGACACGGAATGGCTGCAGTACCTGCTGACGGACCTACCCGACGACGTGTCGCAACGCGCCGTCGAACTCGATCACCGACTCGACACCGCCCGTTGGCCGCGCGACCGACACGGTTGGGACCGCTACGTCGGCGACGTCGCACCGGTGAGCCGAGCGACAGTCGTCGTCGACAACAACGACCTCGCACATCCGAGGATTCTCGAAGCGAGCTGACCGCAACGCCAGAACCGGGCGGAATGCTCGACTCGGGAACGTCGAGATGAACGACTTCGACTACAGGACGACGCGAGCGAATTGAAGGCCTGGCTGAGGTGATGACTACTGCGGTAGGCCCAGCAGCTCGGCGACCTCGCGGTGCCAGGGTTGATCAGCTGACGCATGTACTGCTCGCCAGCCGGCTGATCGAGCCACCTCGACGTTGTGTATGACGTCGTCGACGAAGACCACGCTCGTGCGTTCGTCATGGTTCAGACCCAGGCGGTCTGATGCCCTCTCGAAGAACCTGGGATCGTGCTTCTGGCAGCCGACGTCGGCGGAGTAGATGACCTGTTCGAGCGGAATTGCCGCTCCGATTCGTCGATTCAGGTAGGCGACCCGTCGGTGCTCCTGATTGGTTGCCAGCACGACTCGACACCCAGCTGCAGCTGCGCGTCGCGCAAGGTCGAACGTCTCCTCGATCGGTGCGTAGTCGGCATCGAACCAACACGACAACACCGATTCGACGTCCACGGTCGTACCAATTCGTGCGAGTGCTTCGCCGAGGCCGTCTTCGACGCTGCGTCGACCGTTGACGACATCGTCCCAGCTCCGCATGAAGAACGACTCGCGGAGCTGGGCACGTGCGATGCCGAACTGGGTGGTGAGTTTGTTCGTCCAGTGGCCGTCACCGATGCGGTCCTGGTCGAGCAGCACGCCGTCGACGTCGAGGGCAAGCGTCAACGTCTGGGCGCCCATGTTCAAACCAGGTCCCACCAGAAGTTCACGATCACCGAGCGGCTTGCGGTTTCCTCCGAGCGATTCGTAGAACGCCTGCGCCGCCTCGTTGTGCCCGCCCGTCGATAAGCAGAACTTCGATCGAGCCGCGAACGCGAGCGAGGTTCAACGCCCGGGGACAAGAGGAGAGCCGACACCCTGTTGCCGCCAGTCCTCGTGGACATCGAGCTCGTGGAGGTAGGTCTGCGCCGCCCGCTGGGCGAACGCATCTGCACACCCCACGCGAGCCCGACCGGAACCTCGTTCACATAGGCGCCGAGCGCGAAGGAGTGCGAATCCCGCAGGAACGCCTCAGGCTCGTCGAGTCGATCAACGTGTGTCGTCGGCGATCCAGGGAGCACGGCTGCGAACAACGCCACCAACTCGGCCGCTTCGCCGGCGACACTTCTCGGATCTCCACAGGTCAAGTATGACCGCAGCCAGATGCTTCAACGCCGACTGGGGCGCCGACACTCCGGACCAATCAGCGGCCGACCGGATTGCGTGTCAGCCCGACTGTTGGGCTTGGAAGTCACGACCGGGTCAGGTAGCCGACACTCAGGGTGTCACTCCGCGGGTCGGCCCTCCTCGAGGTAGACGTGACCGGCGAGCATGTTCCTGAGGCGGTTCGCCAAGACCGGAATCACGTAGCCGTCCAGCTCGTCGGTGCCCACGTACTTCCATTCACGGATCTCGTCGGGGGGTAGCACGATGTGTTCGATTTGGGCCGGGGTGAGCGTGCCGCCATCGAAACGCGAACCGAAGGACCTCCCGTGTCCGCCGGGGGTCGTCGGGCGATAGTCAACGCCGATGAGGCGTCCTGCCGCGACGTCCGAGTTCTTCTCTGATCTCTCGGACGGCAGCAGCTGCAGGGGGACTCTCCTGCCTCGACGTCGGGGACCCTCCCGAGTCCGAGGACCAACAACTCAGGTACCTCCGGCACGCACTGCTCGCATTCCGCTCCGACGCCCCACCCACCACATAACGACCCGCAGAATCACGAGAACGAAGGCCAGCGAGCCACCCGAGTTCGGCCCAACTCGTGGCACCCGATAATCCCGGCGGCAGCGGCGTTTCGGATTGGCGCGAGCGTGGATGGTCCCGTCTCCTCGGGAGGCTGGGTCACCCAAGGAGGCCACCATGGCCGACACCGAAACCACCAATGTCCACACCGCCGAGGTCGTCCGCTACGACGACCCGGTGATCATCACCGAACGGGTCGCCGTTGCGGCGTTCATCGCCGGCTACACCGATCCGACCCGTCGGAGCTACGCGACGGATCTGCGGATCTTCGCGGGCTGGTGCCACGACCACGGCATCAATCTGTTGAACGTGAAGCGACCTCATCTCGAGACGTTCGCCCGGTGGATGGAACAAGAAGGTCGGATGGCGTCGACGATCGGGCGGCGGTTGTCGACGTTGTCGTCGTTCTACAAGTACTGCCAGACCGAAGACATCCTCGACAAGAACCCGGCACTCAACGTTCGCCGTCCGAAGGTCCACGACGAATCACGCACCCTCGGCCTGGACCGCAACGAACTCGGCGCCCTGCTCGTCCAGGCCGGCCTCGGCGATCTCCGCGACGGTGCGCTGATCACCCTGCTCGCGTTGAACGGGCTGCGGATCTCCGAAGCGTTGAACGCTGACATCGACGACTTGTCGACCGAGCGCGGGCATCGCACGCTTGGCGATCGTGCGCAAGGGCGGCAAGCACGTCACCATCCCGCTCGCGCCACGCACCGGGCGGGCATTGGATCTGTACATCGGTGAACGGACGATGGGGCCGATCTTTCTCGGCGTCGAGGGCGGGCGGATGGACCGCTACTGCGCGGATCGGATGGTCAAGCGGTTGGTGAAGCGCGCCGGGATCAACAAGCGCATCTCGCCGCACAGCCTCCGGCATTCGTTCATCACCGCGGCCCTCGATGCTGGTGTCCCGCTGCGCGACGTCCAAGAAGCCGCAGTCACATGCCGACCCGCGAACGACGATGCGCTACGACCGTGCCCGGGGCAGCCTCGACCGGCACGCCACCTACATCGTGTCGACGTTCATCGCCGGAGCAACCCGTCCAGGCTGAACGGTCGAGATCAACTCTCCACATTCGTATCCGGTTGTAATACAATGGCAGGTGTGGGGGAGCTGTTGGATCTCGACCGGTTGGACGACACCGACCCATTCGAGATCGACCGACAAGCCGCCCACCTGTTCAAACACGACCCCTACGGCATCGACGACATCTACGAGATCTGGAACTCCGACCCGCTGTTCTACCCGGCCAAACCACCAGCGCACTGGCTGATGGTCGCCGAGATCGCCGGTGAGGTGTTGATGGTGCCGCTCGCCCCGTCCGACCACGACGACCCGACCAGATGCCGTCCGATCGGCTGCTACCTCGCCGCCAAGCATCTCGCTGACCGATACAAGGAGGATCGATGACCACCAAGAAGATGACCCGACAAGAAGAACACGACTTCTACGCCGACCCCGACAACCAGACACCCCAAGGACCGGCCCGGCGGCGCAACTCGAAACTGTCCGAGCTCGTCCCCGTCAGGTTCCCGCCAGAGACCCTGGCGAAGATCCGCGACGCAGCCGACGCCGACGACCGATCCGTTTCAGCCTGGATCCGCCGCGCGGTCGACCACGAACTCGAGCAGGAACCAAGACCGCCTGAGTACACCGACACTGGACCGGTACTACGAGCGTGCGATACCGGGCGATCGGCTCGCTCGTAACGCCGGGATTGCGGCGCGAGGGCAAGAGAATAGGCCGGTGATTATTGCGTGGGTTCGACGAACCGATCGCCGACGGTAGTGCTGTTCAGGAGCAGACCAGCATTGGCTACGGCGATCTCCACCTTGTGGACTCGACCGCCAGGTCGCATCGAGGCGTCGGGAGCGGTTCGGTCCAGGACTCTCTTCAGGCGATTCGGATCCGGTCGGGACCATTCGATCGATTCGATTTCGGGGTCGGAACGGATCGTTCGTCAGGCCCAGTTGTCCACTGACTTTGGTGGCCCAGATTCAGTCGGGCCAAACGAAGCACGAGCGATCGATGGACCACACGTTGCTCCGCGATCCGATACGGCCCGCCGAGTCATCGATCAAGTCGCGAACTCTGCTGATCGGACCACGAAACACAGCAGGGGAATCGTCTCGCATTCCGCGCCCAAGAAGGCCGTAGAACGCAACGCAGTCGCGGCGACGGTGCGGCCAGGAGATGAGGAGACATCGTCCAAGGTCGTCTCGTCGAGTGACCCCTCAGTTGGAGGCTCGATCGACGCTGGCCAACTCGAGTACGGAAACCAACGATGACAAGGAGGGTACTCGTGCCTCTGCGCACCGAGTTCGAGGCGTCGGGACAACTGCGACCATCGCAACCGTTGCCACGCTGGTGCGGGCCGCTGGGCAAACCCCAGGCCGCCACCGTGACCACGACGATGGTGCAGATCCATCATCTCCTACAACGAGAGGCTTGACGGCCCCGCCGCCAGCGCCGCTCGATGAGCTTCGTCATGGGGTAATCCCTCGACACGCCCGGCAGTCCGTAGATCGCATGCGCAATCCAGGTGCTCGCTTCCCAGCCGCTCGCATCAAAGCCTGTCACTGCGCCTTCAGAGTGAACGCCACCAAGCCACTCAGCCTCGGCTTCATCACAATCGACCTGAGCGCGACCTGCTCACCAGACCAGTCAACTCGCTCCGCCTCCACCGCGCACACAGGGAGATGGGCCTCGACCCGCTCGCAAACGCTCGATACCAGCACGCACGTTGTCGCCAGGAGGGCGCTTCACGCAGCATTTCGGTCGCATGCCGGTGTATGCGAACCGCCCGTAATGGGAACACCATCACCCGACTTCCGCTCTGCATGACCTCACGCTTCGGCCCCAGCCGCACACTGCACAAACCCGGGCGTTGCGACATGATCACCAGGTCACTCCGACTGTTGGTGGCGTCTCGTGGAACGTGGAAACATTTCAGCGTGGCGGACCGTCCAACGACTACGAAGCGACGCGCTCGTCTCGCCGTCGCCCTCGTCGCTACGGCGTCCGTGGCAGCCTGTGCCGGGAGCGGAGATGGAGTACTCCTCCCGCGCACCCTGCATTGGAGTGCTCGGGCGACGGCAGCGGGACCGGCAACTACGACCTCATCGGACCGGGCTTCGCCACCGCTGCCGAAGCGTTGGCGGATCGGCTCGGCTACTACGAAGACCTCTACGGCGGCGAGATCATCGGGCTTGCAGACAACGAGGTGCCCTCAAGTGGACGGGTCGAACGTCGTCGTCGCTACAGCGAGCGACGCACCCAGCGGTGGCGGCCTTCTCGTGCAGGAGGACTACTTCTGCAACGACTACCAACCTCAACAGTCCGGAACGCCAGCCACCGAACCACTCGTCACGTCGGATAGAGGTTCAGTCGGAAGCGGTCCGACTGAACCGCACACTTCCGCACGCACTATCCCGCTCGAAGGCCGACCTTGGGTGACTGAGTGCGGCCCAAGCCGAGCACTGCACTTACCCGGCCGGGGACCACCCTTGGCCCCGGTTGGGTCGCGGGTTGTGAGTGGCGTCCGCGAGGTCGAGTCCACCAGGCGTGCTGGGTGGGTGGGCGGAGGTCTCGGCTGTCACGCTGGCGACATGTCCGTGGCGTCGGCCGGTTTGTGGTCTGCTGGAATCGTGATGGAACCAGAGTGGTGTTGGTGAGGTCGTTGTAGGTGTGAACCCGCTCACCGATCTCAGCGACAGCGCCGAGTCTGTCGAGGGCGTGGACGCTCGATTCCAACGCTTCTACGAGGAGCGGTACACGTCGACGGTCGTCTGGTCGCTTGCAAACCGGTGAATGGCACGCTGCGGAAGACGTCGCCCAGGATGCGTTCGTGAAGGTCTACCGGTACGCAGAGACCCCACAGCGGCCGATCGACAACCCGGCCGCACTGTTGAGGACAACGACGGTCAATCTGTGCCGAACGTGGGACACCAGGCAGCGCCGAGCCGTGCTTCGTATGGTCCAGCACGGTCCGGATGCGACGTTGCTGACCGAGTGGGAACGCTGCCTCGATGCCAGCTTGCGTCGTCTGCCTCACGACCAGCACGCGGTAGTCGTCCTGCGATATTGGCTCGGGCTGTCCGAATCCGAGATCGCCGACGCCCTCGAATGTCGGCCAGGAACGGTGAAGTCTCGACACGCTCAAGCGTTGCGACACCCTTCGAAAGGAAATGCCATGAAGACTAGTGAGAACCGGGAGGATGATGATTTGTGCGTGCACCGTTCTACGTGTCGGCTCGATCACATCGTCGATGCGGCTTGTTCCGTAGGTTCGGGTGGCTTCGATCCCGAGGCGAGCTGGACTGACCGATCGAGCCTCGAACCGGCTGACGTTGCTCGTCTTTCGAATGACTGGTCGGCCGTGTTCGGGAACGGGCGGCGCGCGCCAGCCGTCAAGAGGCCGATCCTGCCCCGGTACAACAGCCAACACCCACCGATCGGGCGACGACTGAACTCGACGAACTGGAAACGCCAACAGTTCTCGCAGCGATCCGCCGTGCGGCCCGGGGGGTGGACCAGGTGCGTGCCAACCCATTCGACAGCTGAGGTCGGCGGTTTGAAAGGGATCGGCAATGGAAACACCAGGTCGTAGAGAACGGAACCATCAGCCGTCAGCGGGCAGGCATGAAGGACACCACGAGGCTGCAACCTCAGCGACGACTATAGCGAGTCCATCGAGTCGCAGCCGCCGTCGATTCAACGGACCAACGCCGGTCATCATCCGGTGCGGGCTGCGCCCCATCGGCGGGGGCGGCTCCGCGAACGGAGGTGTGCTCGATGCGGATCGCGACACATGCGAAACAGGTTCGAAAACCACGACACCGGCAGGCTACCGACAAAGTGGTTGCCTGGAAGCTTGCCACCGGGTTACGGCGAGATCGTACGCCCGCCTTCGGTCGAGCCCGGGACCGGCTCCTACGGCGCCGGCGTCGCTCAAATCATCAATGACTCGCGGCAAGGAAGGCCCTTCGGTGGCGAACAGGCCCACGGGGTGCTACGCGACATCAACCTCAGCCCCATGATCGGTGGACCCTCGACCACCGAACTCACCGTCATCCAAGGGATGTGGCCACCCAACGTCGACGGCTCCGCCCTCGACGGCACCCCTGACAGGCCTCAGCCCTCTTCCATCTGTACGACGACATCGGCGTTGCATCGACGTTGTCGAGGGCACCGACTACCACATCGCCACACCGATCTCAGCGACACACACCTCACCGCACTCGACGAACTTCTCAACCAAATCATCGAACAGACCTCCGCCAACGAACCGATCTCCACGGCCGCCGACCAGCAAAGCGATCCGGGACCTCAACCGCCACGATCCCCGAAGTGAGCACCACCACGATCGTCACCTCTGTCAGCGACGAACTCGCAGAAGCGCTCCGGCCCGACGGTCGCATACTCGTGCCGGCAAGGAACCGACGCCGGACTCGACGCGATCGCTGCAGCACGAGCTCGCTGTCTGGGACGGCTACGGTGTGCCGATCGCATCGACGCACCGAAGAGATCAATCATCGAGGAAGCATCATGTATTTACCGCGCCGACAGACCGTGGCCGCGTTGTCGTACTTGATGGCCCCCAACGCCATCATGAACGCAGTCCCAATTGGCCGCACGGAGTCGTTGTCAGGCCAGCCGACACCGGCAGTCACCCAGGAGATGGTCGACAGCGCAGACATCATCATCGTGGTCGGCACCGACCTCGCAGGCGCCCCGTGGCAAGAGACCGATACACCACTGTTCACCCCTGGGATCGGGCGACTGCTGATCATCGACGCCACCACCAACGACCACAACCAACGCGCAGCGGACGAACAGGCCCAAGACCTGCGAGCGGCATGTGACGATGTCGCCGGAATCGTGACGGCCGCAAAACCAGTCGAAGAAACAATGTTGATGCCGATCGGGCAGTCCACACCGTGGACCTTTGCCATCGCAGAACTCGCCGCCGTCGGCGGATTCGATACCTGGAACCCAAGTCTCATCACCGAACCGATCCCCGACGGAGTCACCGCCGCACTCGTCATCGGCGACAACTGAGTCGAAGCGCTCCAGACAGCAACGGGCCAGACGGCAAGCCGGGGCGCACCAAGCACCTGGCCCCCAGGTAGGCGTCCGGCCCCGGACCGAACGTCGAAACCTGCTCGATAATGTGCCACAGAACCACGGTCCACCGATGATCCGGGCCACTCGGTATCTACCCAAGTCGAGCGCTGCACTTTCGCAGGCGCTCCGACGCGTGCAAGGCCCTCGTCGGCCAGGGTAGTGGCGGGCTCCGTTGGACGCAGGTTCAAGCACGGAGGGCTCGTTGCCGATAGGTCTGATGTGTTGGCAGCAGGACGCGCAACGTCCAGCCAAGCCCAAGATGGTCGGCCGAGGTCGCTCGCAATCGCGCCGTACGTCGCAGCATCGATGGCCTTGTTGGCGTCGGCGTTCTTGATCCCCCGAGAGGTCGTGCGTACGTGCGCACCCTCGCCCGAGCAGACAGATCTCGAGCTCTGCATCGAGACACAACGATTCGTGTCATCGTCGCGGTGGGACGCTGCGCTCGCACTCGTGCTCGCAACAACGGTGATCACTGCGGGTGCGGCGTGGCTGCAATGGAGGTCGCAGCGAACACTCGCCAGCAGAATGCCGTCGTGGCCACACTGCAGTTCCGGGTTCACCAACTCCGCGGGCGAATCCTGTTGATGAGTGTCGCGTCAATCCCGCTGATCGCTGGTGTCGCGATCGGAGCAGCGACTTCGTCGTCTTACACGATGGGTGAGCGAACATGTCGTCCCGGCACCGGCATGGTGGTGGAGTTCTGCGAACAACACTCGATTGAAACCCAACGGATCATCAGAGAAGCAGGTTCATGGTCGATCCCTCTCATCGCCACCGGCGCCCTGCTTCTCGTCGGGACGGCCTGCTGGTGGATCCAAGCACGGAGCGTGGACCGGCGGACGACAATCCCCAAGTATCGCTACTCCACCACGCCACCCGCCACGCCCGGCGCGAGCTGAGCTGGTCGCCTCGCACCGACACCGGCGGTTCGCACGCTCGACAAGACCAAGCAGTTGCCGTTGACGCAGGTCCGACAGACGATCCGCCGCCATCATCGACCTGCCGTAGGTGCGTCGGCCGACGCACCATGGCGAGGAGCCAGCCGCTCCACTTCTGCGCCCATAGTCACATCCGTCCGGCCGGATCATGCGCAACAGTGCGGCCTCAAGTCTGACACGAGATGATCCCGAGGAGCGTTGCTCGGCCGCTATGGCTGAGCAGGGGAAATCAGAGGTTGCAGCTGCGCGTGATCTCGGCCCCCACAGCTGCCCGGAATCCTTGCGAGGGATCTGCGGCGATCGAGCCGGCCTGCGAAGCTCATTGAAGGACTGGCCAACCGGGTTACTCCACCGGCACCAGTCTGCCCGTTCGCCGCCGAGCAGGGCTACTCCAGGTGGTTAGGCAGATCGTGGTCACGTCGACCGACGGCTCCGTGTCCCCCCTCGCCGTCTCAAGAACTTCGGGCCGAGGGGAACCTCAGCGGCCTCATTGGCGTCAGATGTGTATGGCGTTTCGTTCAACCTCGGCGGTCCTGGCCGCATTGATTGCCGTCACTGCCTGCTCGTCCGTTGACTCGGGAGGTGACCACGTTGCTCTCTCCTCGCCTTGGTCAACCGCTCCTTCACCCTCCTTGACGAGCCCAGCGACCACACCTGCAAGCCTTCCAGGTCCTGACGCGGTTCCCGCAACGGCCACGTGGTCGTGTGTTGGTGAAGAGTCCACTCACACCACCGGTCAGCTGGTCATCGACATCGTGCCTGCGGAGGACTGCTCGGCTGCTGTGAGCGGGACGGTCCGCGTGACGAATACCGGAGAGGCGGAATGTGGAAGCGACGTCATGGTCAGCCTTGGTGAGTCTCGGATCTGGATGGAGTCCACGTCGGGCTACGGCGCTGCGTCCGGAACCTGGGCGCCAATGCCCGACGACATTGGAGAAGCCGTCGGGTATGTCGCCTACCCGCCTGGCGTCAGTGAATGGACTGTCCGCCTCCCCGACTTGCCTGTTGGTGAGTATCAGTGGGGCTTCATCCCGGGAGTCTCGTGCGGCAACACCAATCTCGCGCCGCTCGTTGGCGTCCAAGTTGTGCTGTCAGGGTCGGTCTCGAACTGAGGTGTTTCTGACCCAACGTGACATTTGCCGGGTTGGCTCAGACAGCATTTGTCGGTGGTTTGCGGGTCGCCGACACCCAAGGCGAACTTTCCACGACCCGATTCTTCACGGCGGTGTTGGAAATCGAAGACCACGTTCCCAACACCACCTATCGCCGCACGTAGGGTCGCATTCGCCGACCTCGCCCGTGACCGAATTCGGCCCTTACGCCGGTGATCGATCTGGCTGGCTGGATCGGGTTCTCCCGATCACCGCCGTAAGGGCAGATCATGCACCTGATCGACGCGAGCGACGGCGTAGCAGTCGTGCTTGTCGATCACGTCCGTATCAATCCAAGCCGAGCGCCCTGTGATCCAGGTGGGAAGACGACTCAGATTGTCGGTTGGTCCGTGGCAGCCATCGCGAGTTTGATGTCGTTTGTGGAGCAGCGATCGGCGCCGACGTCGATGGCCCGTTGCACGTCAGCATGACTCATGGCGTCGTTGGCATGCACTCTAAAGCCGAGGTCGTGGAGCCGAGTGACGATCGTCGTGGTGATGTTCGCGGCGCGCACGTGTGCGACGTCGAACGGTGCCGTCTTGGCAACGCCGACGATGTAGTGCTCGAAGGCTTCATCAGTGAGAAAGGGAGGACGGGGTTGCGAGAAGAACCCGACCGTCGCGGCAGGGAGCTCGGACTTCAGGATGGCCAGCAGCGCAACGTTGGACGATGTGAACTCGACGCGGTCCAACACGTCACGGTCGACCACCTCGGCCACGACATCGTCGAGGAAGCCCCGGCCGTAGCCCTTCAGTTCGAGCTCGAACTCCACGTCGGAGAGACCGAGGACCTCACCGAGGCGCGGGATTCGTTGGCCAGCGAAGTCGGGCGAGAACCAGCTGCCAGCGTCGAGCGTGCTGATTTCGTCGAAGGACGATGTCGCAAGGAGGCCGGATCCGTTCGTGGTTCGGTCAAGAGTGAAGTCGTGGAGGACGACGAGTGCGCCGTCGATGCACTGTTGGACGTCGAACTCGATTCCGTGCGCTCCGAGTTCCTTGGCCCGGTGGAACGAGGCCATCGTGTTTTCCGGCGCCACCGTCGGCGCACCCCGATGCCCGATCACTTTCATCGGTGCATTTGAACACAGATGATCCGCCCGAGTCCGCGCCCGCGCCCGATGACGCCACGCCCCCAAGCAGCGCACCCGATATCCCCGTCGGCGTAGGTGATGCGGAGGTCGGCGACTCGGCCTCGTCCTGGTGTCTTGAAGGCGGAGATGGCGGGAGCGCACGACGCGCTCAGTCGCCGGTCAGGTTCTGGTCGACGCTCTGTGGGTCGAGGAGTTCGAGGGCGCGTTCGCTGACCTGGCTCGGCCGGTCGCCTTCATGTTGGACGTAGCCGCGGGTCGTAGCGACGTCGTTGTGGCCGACGAAGCGGGCAACGTCTTCCAGGTCGAGCGAGCCCGGACGCGAACAGGTTCGTCACGACCGAGCGCCGGCCGGCATGGGTGCCGAGGCCGGCGGACTCGATGTCGGCTCGCTCGGCTGCCTTGCGGATCGCTCGGTCGACGTGTTGGCGCAGCGTCGGCGTCCCGTCCGCGGTCGTGAACACGAGGTCGAGTTGCTCGCCGTCGTATTCGACCGTCGACCACGGGCCCGGATACGCCGCACGATCTGCTTCGTGGAGATCGTGTCGGGCCCGGAGCAGCGACACGACGGTTCGCCCGAGCATCTGGATGCCCGTGGCACCTCGTGTCTTCGTCGGGCCGAGCACCATGCCAACACGATCGGCGTAGGTCGAGCCCCGACGCACGAGGACGGAGCCCTCGTCGAGGTCGAGGTCCTGCCAAGCCAGGCCGAGTGCTTCGCTGATCCGCCAACCCTGCACGAAGCAGAGCGCGGCTGCCGCAGCGAATCGAGGGTCGCACTCGGCGATGAGTTGCTGCGTCTGAGCAGGGGTGATCGTGCGTCGTTGCTTCGGTGCAGCCTTCGGAGCTTTCACCTTGCGTGCGACGTTCTGCGTGGCCAACCCGAACTCGACACCCTGCTCGAGGATCTGAACCAGCAGCGTCCTGACGTTCTTCGCCCGTGATGCGGAACCCTCATCGAGCAGTTCCGAGACAAAGGTCGTCACCTGCTCGGCCCGTAGGTCGAAGACCGGCACCGCTCCGAGTTTGTCGGCGATCACCGACGCGTGCTTGCGATACGTGGCGAGCGACGTCGGCCGCACCCGATGTCGTGCGACGTGCTCCAACCACCAGGCGGACAGTTCGCCGACCGTCGTGTGATCGCTGAAACCGTCGGCCAGTTCACCGAACTGCGCCTCGTGCGCGGACTTGGCGACATGACGGTCACGAGAAGCCACGGCGAGCGCCCTCGTCTTGCCAGTCGGGCGTCCGACCTTGCCGTCCGGTTTGCGCCACGGGGCGACCCACACCTGACGGGTCCGGTCGAAGTACGGCTCGGCTTCGCCGTTGGGCGCCTTGTTGACGACGACGAACGATTCACCAGCAGCGCCGGGTACTCGTTTGCCTCGTGGTGCTTTCGGCATGGCTCAGGCCTCCCTGGTTACTCTCAAACCCCTCGTTGAGAGTAACCCTGAGAGTAACGCACCGAAAACGACGACGGGCGTCCATGGATCTCGATTCACGTTTCCCCTGCTCAGCAGGCTCTTCGTGGATCTCCATGGACGCCCGTGGACGTACTGGCGGAAGGCGTGGGATTCGAACCCACGGAAGCCTGAAAGACTTCAACGGCTTTCGAGGCCGTCCCATTCGTCCGCTCTGGCAGCCTTCCGTTGACGAGGCTAGCGTGAATTTCGCCTCCCGGACGTCGACCGTTTCGGCGGGAAAGCCGCGATCTTGTTCAAGCTGGGGCTGGTTCGTGCCGATATCACCGTATGGAATCGGTCAAGACGAGGAACAGAGGGGGTGTTGCCCAGATGGATCAGCGCATTCCGATGGTTCCGGTGGCTCCGGCTGCAGGCGGTGCGACGCCGACCAACAGTACGCCGCTGGCCCCTCCGCCCGCTGTTGCGGCCGAGGCACCGACGTCCTCTGCGACGACTCCTCCCCTCGCCCTCGTCCTCGACGAATTGATTGCGTCGGTCGACGGCGTCAATGGCGCGTTGCTGGCCTCGGTCGACGGGTTCGCCGTGGCGCGTAGCTCCGGTATGCCGAACTCCGCAGCTCACGCGGCCATCCTCGCCGCAGGAATGGGTCTCGCCCATCAACTCGCCGCGATGGGCGGCGGCACCGAGTTGCGCCAGCTCGTGATCGACCACGATGGCGGTCTCCTGCTCCTCTGGCCCCTCGGCTCGATGCGCGTCCTCGCCCTGCTCACGACCCGCCGGGTCGACCAACAATCGATGCGCCAGTTCGTCCAGGCCAAAGCGCACTGGCTCGCGGGCGATCAGTGATGCCTGATCACACCTTCAAGATTCTCGTCACCGGTCCGTACGCCGCCGGCAAGACCTCGTTGATCCAGTCCGTCTCGCAAACGCAGGTCATCTCGACCGATGTCGTCACGAGCGGCGATGAGGCTGCCGTCAAGGCGCACACGACGGTGGCCATGGATTTCGGTACCTACGCGATCGACGACGACGACGTCCGACTCCTGCTGTTCGGCACCCCGGGCCAACCGCGCTTCCGCTTCATGACGAACATCCTCAAGGGCGACGTCGACATCGTCGCCTTCGTCCTCGACGCCCAGGCGCCCGCAACGCACGCGCCGGCGGGCGTCGAGCTCCGCTCGCTGCTGGCCGACCTGCAGGTCCCGGCAGTCATCGCCGTCAATCGCTGCGACGATGCCGACGTCGCACGGCAGATCGCCCGCTCCCTCGGCGCTTCCGACGATCAGCCGGTCGTGCCGTGCCAGCTCAACGATCCCGACTCCGGGCGAGACGTCGTGATCGAGATCCTGATTGCGCTGCTCTCACACATCGAAACCAATACGCTCACCTCGAGCGGGGCCGGGGTGTCCTGACATGTCCTCACAGATCGACCGCTCAGCAAGTTCCGACATGTCGGTGGCCCCGCTCATGACTCTGGCCGCGGCCGGAGCCCAACCGGGATGGCGCGTTCTCGACACCGCTCGGGCCCACCAATTCACGGGTGAGATCGTGTTCCGGACACAGCCCGAAATGACGGTCTACTTCGACGGCGGCCACGCGTATCACGCGACCCGAGCCGGCGATCCGACGCTGTGCGAGCGGCTCGTCGCGGCAGGCGTCGTCGAACCGGCGCAGATCGAACGCGGCGTCATCCGGGTGGGCAACATCGAAAATCTGGGTCGGCTCTTCGATCGTGATCCGTCGATCGACCGCGATTCGGTGATGGTTCTGCTGGAACTCGCCACCGACGACATGATGACCGAACTCGCGAACAGCACGACGAGCGGCTTCTCCCTGACCGCCTATCGCCACCACGCTTCGGGCATCCACCGCTGGTTCGTCGCGCCCAACTCGGCGAACGAGCGACCCCCCGCGCAGCTCACACCAGTCGGACGCGTGGCGCAGATCGACAGCTCGGTCACGTCTGACCTTCCGGCCCTCTCGGGTGGGTCCGACGATCGAGTCCATATCGAGTTCGCCCAGCCGACGCACGACGCCCTCCAACCCCAGCAGCAGCAGCAACAGCCGGCCCCGGCGCCGTTGCACTCGCTCGACGTCGCGATCCTCCAGTCGCTCCTCGACGAGGTCGATGCTCACGACGTTGCCACGATGTTGCTCACGACATTGCTCACGACGTGGCGCCCGCCCGGCAACCGGCCGATGTCGGCGAACCGGTTGCCCCAACCGTGATCGCCCTCGCCCCGTCCGCGCCGGACACCGCGCCGGACATCGCGCCGGACATCGCGCCGATCGACGTGGCGCTGCCTGCGCCGGCACCTGAGCTTCCGACCGCGCTCGTCCGAGCGCCGATCGACGACGCCGGATCAGCCGACGACTTCCAGATCGTCTGGCCTGACGGAAGTGAGCAGTCGTTGATCGGCGTTGCCGGCGACTCCCCGCTGCTCGCCGCCGCCCCCCTCGCTGCCGAATTGCCGCCGACCGTGGCGCCGGACCTCCGCGCAGCAGTTCCCTTCGCCGCTCCCCGGCCCGAAACCGCCGTCGCACCGGCCGCAACCGCTGCGTCGACCGAACTCCCAGCGCCTGCTGCTGCCGACGATCTCACTGATCACGCCGCCGATCACGCCGGGGAAATCGCGGTGCGGGGAACGCCGATCGTTCCGCTCGACGAAATCGAACCGCCTGTGGCTGCGCCACCCCCCGCACCGACTCCTGCACCGACTCCTGCTCCGGTCGCTGATGTGCCGAACCTGACCTTCGAAATGCCGAAACTGGCGGTCACAGCCAATCATCTGCCGGCCGACCATCAGCCCGAAGAGGTCGTCGATGCCGTGCGGCGAGCGCTCGAAGCGATCGAAGCGGCCTCGGCTGCGCCAGCTCGGCTCCCGGCTGTTGCCGTGGGCGACCTGCCGTCATTCGAGCCGACCCGACCCCTGCACTTCGACGTGGTCGACCCGTTGGCCGCTGAACCGCGCCGCGCCTCCGATGCGTCGTTCGACCCGCGTCCCAGCCCGACCGGCCTCGCCGTCGCGCCTGTTGCCACAACTGTCACTGCGCCGGTCGCGGTCGAAGCGCCGGCGGTGGCCGTCAAGCCCGCGATCTCTGCGCTCGAAGCCGCGCTCCCCGTTTCGAGTGCCGCGTCCGATGCGGTCTCGACGGCTGGCGGAACCGACGAACGTGTGCGAGCTTTGGCGGAGTCGACCAGCGCGACGACGTCAGGGCGGGGCGGGTTCGCTGCGCCGACGATGAACGACAGCGCCGAAGCGGTGTACGCCCGAGCCGCCGCTCAGCCGACACCGATCGCCGGGCCGGCAGCGGGTGTGGCGTCGGTGGTGTTCGTCGACGAGGCACCGACCGAGCACGAAGATCGGACCGGCGCGTTGTCGCGTTTGATCAGCAGCCTGCGCCGCAAGTAGCGCGTCCGACTCGACCTGCAGCGTCGCATCGTCCGATCCGGACCGGGCCGGACCTCACGTGCGACGGGCCCGGAAGAACTGGCGCAGCAACTCGCCACAGCGTTCTGCTTCGACACCCGCGACGACGTCGACACGGTGATTCAAGATGGCGCCGTCCAACAGCTGAAAATGGCTGTCGGCCGCGCCGGCCTTCGGGTCGGTGGCGCCGTAGACGACGCGGTCGAGCCGAGCGTTGACCATTGCGCCGGCGCACATCGCGCACGGTTCGAGCGTCACGTACAACGTGCAGTCGTGCAGGCGCCACGAACCGAGATGTCGCGCCGCATCGCGTAGAGCGAGGATCTCGGCGTGCGCGACCGGGTCGGCGTGCAGCTCGCGCTCGTTGCACCGCGCCGCGACGACCTCCCCGCGATGGACCACAACGGCACCGACGGGGACATCGTCGTGCGCAACCGCTCCCTCGGCCTGCTCGATCGCGAGTTGCATCCAGGCGGCGTCCGAAACATGCGACACGCTCGACGCGCCAGCGGTTGGGGCACCGGTCTCGCCGAACGAAGCGGGCATGGCGGAGGGAGAGGGATTCGAACCCTCGGAAGGTTGCCCTTCACACGCTTTCCAAGCGTGCCGATTCGGCCGCTCTCGCACCCCTCCTGGGTGGACGAACTCGTCGAGCCCGCCTGTCGGAAGGATATCCCGACGGGCTAGCATTACGGCACGGCGATCTCGCCGAGTGAGGTGGTGACCGGGTCCTGTGCAACGGACGCCCGTGAACCAGGTCAGGACCGGAAGGTAGCAGCCTTCATCGGCATCGGCTGTGTGCCGCAGACCGCCTGGTCATCACCTCAGTCGGCGAGGTCCGCGGCCCCGCTTCTTCCATCACGAACGGTTGGCGAGGCGGTGGGCGTACCGCAGCAACTCGGGGTTGTCGAGTTCCGAGCAGACGGCCGCGAATTCCGCGGTTGGCCCGCTCCACTTCCAATCGTCGACACCGCCGACCTCGACGTCGTAGTCGATCGTCGCGATCTGTCGGAACAGCACGGCGTCGTCGAAGTGAGCCTGCAGCGTCGCGGACAGCTTCGCTGCGCCGCGCAGGCCCGGTACGTCCCACTGCCCTGCCGCGGCCGGGATGTTCTCGAGGTGGCCGTATCGAGCGAGCACAGCGCTGGCACTCTTGGCCCCCCATCCGGGCAATCCGGGGAAGCCGTCGGCGGTGTCGCCCACCAGCCCGAGATAGTCGGGGATCGAGGCGGGACCCACGCCGAACTTCTCGGCCACGCCGGCTTCGTCGATGATCTCCCGCTTGCGTCGATCGAACTGGACGATCCGGTCGCCCTGAACGCACTGGCCGAGGTCCTTGTCGGCAGTGACGATCAACACCTGCTCGACGCGTTCGTCGTGGCCGGCGACCCTGGCTGCGGCACCGAGCGCATCGTCGGCTTCGAATTCGACCATCGGCCACACGACGAAGCCGGCTGCAACGAGGGCATGTTCCATCACGGGGATCTGCGCGGTGATGGCCGGATCCATGCCCTCACTGGTCTTGTAACCCGCATACAAGTCGTTGCGAAAGCTCTCGATCACGTGGTCGGACGCGACACCGATGTGCGTGGCACCGTCCTCGATCAAGGCCAGGGTCGAGGAAACCACACCTGCCGCGGCGGCGTGCGGATGACTGTCGGAGTGCCGAGACGCGGCACCGAAGTGCTGCCGGAAGAGTTCGTATGTTCCGTCGACCAGATGCACGCGCATGGTCGCGAGCTTACGGGAGCGTCCGGTGCGCCCCGTCCGTCAGACGCAGTGCAGGTGCACGTCAAGTTCTGCCCAAGTGGTTCGGGCCGTTTGCGTGGCTCGCCACCCACTTGGGACGCGGCCGACGCGTTCGCAGGGGTCCGTTGCGGCCGTGTTTGCCCAGCTCAGCGACCATTTCGAGGGGGAGGCGACGACTCTCAGTAAATCCTCAAGATGTGCCGTTCTTCGGTCGATACATCTATCGAGGTCATCGTGACCGACCCCGCATTCGAAGACCCGCTATCCGCCACACGAACCAGAAGGAGGCAGCAATGACCGACGAGCTCACCACCATGAAGCAGCAGATCGTTGCTGCGGTGCAGCAACAGCTGACCCAGTACAGCGAACAGGTCCGCAGCGCAGTGCAGGCACTGCGCGACGAGATCGCCACCGAGCGCAGCGCCCGCGCCCAATCCGACGATCAAGTTCGCGCGTTGGCCTCCGGTCTCGAACGGTCGCATCAGTCCAACGCCGGCTTCCAGGCCGAGCTCCAACGGGTGCTCGAGGAACGGCTCGCCGAGTTCGGCGCGAGCACCAAACGTCGACACGAAGAACTGAACGTTCGCCTCGACCGAGTCGTCGACGAGGCGAACACCGGTCTGGTCGCCACGGTCGAGTCGGCAACTCGTCCCTTCCTGCGTGAACTCGAACACCGTCAGGCCAAGGTCGAAGGCGATGTCGTGTCGCTCGACAAGAGCATCCGCAAGTTCGACGACCAAGCCGCGCGGATGGTGACCCACATCAACTCGGTCACCGGCAACATCGACGGTCGGATCGAACAACTCGCCGCGGGTGTGGCCAACGACGTCGAGACCCGCATGGGCGGACTCGCCGCTCGTCTCGACGAGGTCTCGGCGCAGGCCGCCCGTCAACAGTCCGAGGTGTCGAACATCGTCGGCCAACGCGTCGACGAGGCCGAGTCGCGGATGATCGACAAGATCTCCACTGCCGAAGCACGCATCAACGACGACGTCGGTACCCGCATTGCCGAGATCGACGCCTACGTCGGCCGGGTCAGCGTCGGTCTCGACGAGGGCATCGTGATGCTCAACGATCGCTTCGCCGAGGTCAACGGACGGTTCGACGCAACCGCCCAACAGATCGCGACGATGGAGCAGAGCCTCAAGGACGTCGACGCCGAGGCGCTCGACGAGATGAAGGAACGGGTCCGCGGCATCGCCGGCGAAGCCGAACTCGTGCGCATCGAAATGGACCGCTTCAAGCAGACCATGGGTGATGCCATGGACAAGAACGCAATCCGGTTGACCGAACTCGAAACGATGATGCAGGACCAGGCGATCGACACCGAGACCGCTGTCCAGCTCGAGCGGCTCGAAGAGGTCGAGCGAGCGCTCATCGCACTCGACCCCGCTCAGTTCGTTCGAGTCAACGACCTCAAGAACGGCAACCTGAACAATCTGAATGGCAACTCGAACGGCCATGCGATGTCGAGCAGCGTGCCGACCGGCGCGATCAGCGCCGACGGTGACCGGGGCTTCGATGCCGAGTTCTCGATGGCACCGCTGACCGACCCGCTGGCACCCGCCAATTCGCCACACGCCGCTGACTCGATGGCGTCGTTCGCGCCGCCCACCAACTCTTGATTCTCGCCCCATTGAACGCTGACTGAGGAACGACATGGCTCTCCGCAAACCAAAGAACGAAGACGGTCCTCAGGGCGGCGTTGCGCTGGCCGACGCGCCGGGCGGCAACGGCACCACGGTGGGCGAGTCGGCTGAGGAGTGCATGGCCACCGGCCAGGCACTCGTGCAAGCGGGAAAGCTCGTTGCCGAACAACTCGCCAGCGCCCTGCAAGAGGCGAACGGCGACCTGCTCGTGTTTTCCAACTCGCTGCTGACCAAGCACGGTGTCGGCCGGGCCGACCTGTCCAACGCGATCGGCGCGGCGTGCCAAGTTCCCCTCGGCGACAGCAATCCCGGTGAGATCGACGAAGAACTGATCGTCAAGGTCGACGAACGAGTGGTGCGGGCGCACAAGGTGATGCCCGTGGCCGAAGAGAACGGTCAGATCGTCCTGTACGCCGCTGACCCGTCGCCGGCCCGCCGTCAACTCGTCGAGACCGCCACCGGTCAGCGCTTCGTGTGGAAGGCGTCCGACTACAAGACGGTCACCGCGATGATCGAGCAGATGTATCGGTCGACCGCCGACCTCGATCAGATCCTCGGCAACTTCAACACCGAAGACGCCCAGCGGCTCGAAGCCGAAACGATTTCCCAGGTCAGCCTCGACGACCAGGCACCCGTGGTGCAGTTGGTGGCCCGCATCGTCAGCCAGGCGCTACGCGACCGTACCTCTGACATCCACATCGAACCGCTCAACGATCGGTTGCGCATCCGGTTCCGCGTCGACGGTCACCTGATCGAGGCGTTCAGCCTGCCGCTCTCGGCGCACAACCCGCTGATCTCGCGACTCAAGATCATGTCGGAGATGAACATCGTCGAGAAGCGTGCACCGCAGGACGGCCAGTTCTCCACCAAGGTCGACGGTCGCGAGATCGACGTCCGTGTTGCTTCGGTCGCCACCGTGTTCGGCGAGAAGATCGTCATGCGTCTGCTCGACAAGTCGAAGTCGATGGTCGGTCTGTCCGAACTCGGCATGCCGAAAGAGACCTACAAGGAATACGCCAAGCTCGTCCACGCACCGTTCGGCATGGTCATCTGTGCCGGCCCGACCGGCGCCGGCAAGACCACGACGCTCTATGCGACGCTGCTCGAGATCAACGACACCGGCAAGAACGTCACCACGGTCGAAGACCCCGTCGAGTACGTGTTCCCCGGTATCAACCAGGTGCAGACCAACCCCAAGGCCGGCCTCACCTTCGCCACGGCACTCAAGGCCCTGCTGCGACAGGACCCCGACGTCATCCTCGTCGGCGAGATCCGCGACGCCGACACCGCGCGCATCGCGATCCAGTCGGCACTCACCGGTCACTTCGTGTTGTCGTCGCTGCACGGCACCGACGCCGTTGCGGCCCTGCACCGCCTGCTCGACATGGGCATCGAGGCGTTCCTCGTTGCGTCATCGATCGTCGGCGTGGTCAGTCAGCGACTGCTGCGCAAGATGTGCGACAACTGTCGTGAGCCGTACCAACCCGGCGCCGATGAGCTGGCGGTGTTCCGTCAGCACTCGGGCGGCAGCGAGAAGACGACCTTCTACCACGGCGCCGGCTGCACCTACTGCTCGAACACCGGCTACCGCGACCGCGTCGGCATCTACGAACTCCTCAAGATCACCCCCGAGATCCGACGTCTGATCGTCGGCTGGGCCACCACCGAAGAACTTCGCCGTCTGGCAGTTGCTCAAGGAATGCGAACAATGCTCCGAGAAGCAATGCAGAACGTCGAAGACGATGTCACCACCATCCAAGAAGTCGTGCGAACCCTGTTCGCGCACTGATCGAGCCATGAACCATCTGCAGAGAGACTGACATGCCAAAGTTCGCTTACGCCGCAATTGATGCACAGGGCGCCCCCGTCGAAGGGGTGACCAAGGCCGAGACGATCGGTGCTGCGCGCTCGATCCTCGTCGACCAGAACCTGTTCCCGACCAAGATCGAGGAACGCCGTGGCATGCTCGACTTCGAGCTCACCGCCGAGAAGGTCAAGAAGAAGGAGCTGATGCACTTCACGCGTCAGCTCGCCGTCTTCGTCAAGGCGGGCATTCCGCTCACCGACGCACTCGTCACCATCGGTGACGAAACCGAGGACATCGCCCTCCGGCGCGCTCTCGGTGCGATGATCGACGACCTGCGCAACGGCGGCTTGCTGTCGGCGACCGCCGCAAATCACCCGGAGGCATTCCCCGACTACTACGTCGGTATTCTCCAGTCGGCGGAGTTGACGGGTCAGCCTCGACAATGCGCTCGAGAGCCTCGCGGGCTACCTCGAGCGCGAAATCGACACCCGTTCCAAGGTGGTGTCCGCGCTGTCGTACCCCATGGTGGTCATGGTGCTCGCGTTCATCACTGTCATCATCCTCGCCGGATACGTGCTGCCGCAGTTCAAGCCGCTGTTCGAGGAACTGGACGCCGAGTTGCCTCTCCCGACCCGCATGATGCTGTTCTTCGCCCGGTTCTTCGGCGATCTGTGGTTCGTCACCATCGGAAGCTTCATGTTGGTCATCGGTATCTTCGTGTTCCTGTTCAAGACCGAGAAGGGCAAGGACGTGAAAGATCG
This sequence comes from Ilumatobacteraceae bacterium, assembly GCA_963820085.1. Lineage (GTDB taxonomy): Bacteria > Actinomycetota > Acidimicrobiia > Acidimicrobiales > Ilumatobacteraceae > Ilumatobacter_A. The sequence goes on from CAWFYU010000008.1 coordinate 55,801, forward strand.
ACTCGTCGCTCAAGATCCCGATCATCTCGGGCATCGTCGACTACGCGATTCTCGAGCGGTTCTGCCGCATCTTGGCGGCGATGGTCAAAGCCGGTGTCCCATTGCCCGAGGGCCTGAAGACCACGACCGACTCGACGAGCAACATCGTCTACCGCGAGCGGCTCGAAGTTGCCCGAGCTGCGATGCTCGAAGGCAAGGGCTTCTCGCAACCCTTGATCGACACCGAGTTCTTTCCCGGTGCCGCCAAGCAGATGTTCAAGGTCGGCGAAGAGACCGGCACGCTCGACGAACAACTCAAGTGGCCAGCTATCTACTTCGACCGCGAGCTCGACAGCCGGATCAAGAAGTTCACCACCATGTTCGAACCGTTGATGATCGTCTTCGTCGGCATCGATCGTCGGCTTCGTGGCCATCGCGCTCGTGTCGGCAATGTACGGCGTGCTCAATGGCGTCAAGGCAGAGGCCTGACCCGGTCGCCGGGTCAACGCGCCATGACGAGGTCGACGAAATGTTGTCCGACGAAAACCGCTACGACGGTGCCCAAGGCCAGGAATGGTCCGAACGGGACTTCGCTGCGGCGGCCGGCTCGGTTTCCGGCCATCACGCGACGCCGACGATGGCGCCGGCAATGAAGCCGAAGAACAGTCCCGGTGCGACGATTCCCGGGTTCAGCCAGCCAAGGAACAGCCCGAGCATAGGGGCGAGGATCACGTCGCGAACCCCAGCCCATGCGCGCCGTAGTACTTTGCGCGCACAGTAGATGCCGGCCATCAGAGCAAGAGCGATCGCCGCACCGAGTCCGGCCATCCAAATTCGTTCTGGTTCGTCGCGAATCAAGGCGGCGACGATCAACGCCACGGCGCCGAGACCGCCGCCCCAGAACGTGATTTCGCGTGGCAGTCGCTTGGTTTGCAGGTCGATCCAGGTCTGCACGACCAAGGTCGCAGCCAGGATGCAGAACGCTGGCAGCACGGCGTCGTCCCGAAACTTCACTGCGAAGATCAAGAACAACGCTGCGGTCGACAGTTCCAGGACCAATGGCTCGATGCCGATCGATGCCTTGCATTGGCGGCACTTACCGCGCAGGGCCAGCCAGCTCACCACCGGGAAGAGGTCGAGCGGGCCCAACCGCAGACCGCAGTTTCCACATCGACTCGGCGGTGCCACCACCGAGCCGCCCTGCGGAACGCGTTCAGCGACCACGGTCAGAAACGACCCGATGAGCAAGCCCATGAGCGCGACGATCAGCAATAAGAACTATCCAAGACTCATGTACACCTCCAGCCACCCTTGTCGACGAACCAGATCAGACCAGGACGGCCAGTGATGGCCCGAGCGGGAGAATAGCGAACCATGTCCGAAACAGATCCGATGCTCGTCTCGTTGCTCCAGGCAACGGTCAATTCAGGCTCGTCCGACCTCCACCTCACGGTCGGCCGGCCAGCCACAGTGCGCCGCGATGGCTCACTCGTCGCGTTCGAGAACGTTCCCGTGCTCACGACCGAGGAGATCGACCGAATGATCTTCTCGTTCCTCGACGAGCGTCAGAAGACCGAACTCTCACGAGGCGAAGCAGGTCGACTTCTCGTTCGGCGTCGCCGGTCTCGGTCGCTTTCGAGCGAACGCCTTCAGCCAACGCGGTTCGCTGTGCGCTGGCCCTGCGTGTCGTGCCGTTCCGCGTGCGCACACTCGAAGAACTCGGTGCGCCTTCGGCGTGCACCACGCTGCTCAACAAGCCCTACGGCATCGTGCTCGTCGTGGGCCCGACCGGCTCAGGCAAATCGACGACCCTGGCGGCGATGATCGACCGGATCAACGAGACCCGACCGCTCCACATCCTCACCATCGAAGACCCGGTCGAGTATCTGCATCACCACAAGATGGCGATGATCAACCAGCGCGAGGTCGGCACCGACGTCGAGACGTTCCAGTCAGGTCTGAAGAGTGCCCTGCGCGAGGACCCGGACGTGGTCCTGCTCGGCGAGATGCGCGACCTCGAGTCGATGGAGATTTCGCTCTCCCTTGCCGAGACCGGTCACCTCGTGTTCGCCACGCTGCACACGAATGATGCCGCCCAGGCGCTCGACCGCATCATCGACGTGTTCCCGGCCGAGCGCCGCGACCAGATCCAGATCATGTTCGCCGGCGCGCTTCAAGGCGTGATCTCGCAGCGATTGCTGCCCGCCATCGGCGGCGGACGTGTCGCCGGCTACGAGATATGATCGCCAACGAGGCGATTCGCAACCTCGTCCGCGAAGGCAAGTCGCGCCAGATGCGCAACATGATCGCCACCGGTGGCGAGCAAGGCATGCAGACCATCGAGATGGACCTCGCCCGCCTCGTCGCGGCCGGCTTGATCGCGATGGAGACTGCCACCGAGTCGAGCCAGTACCCGAAGGAAGTGCAAGCTCAGCTCGCTACCGCTCGTGCCCAACTGCAGGCCCAGGCCACCCTGTCGACCGGGCAGTCCGGGTCGTCCGGATCTGGCACGTTCACCAGCGAAGGCACGTTGACTCGGCCTGATCGGCCGAGACCGAGTCGAATCATGGTCGTCAAGCAACTTCCGTATAAGAATCTCGCTGGTGTCACCGCGTGCCCTGGGGGCTGGCTCGTGCTCCCGGCGCGGCTCGCCGGGATCACGGTGTCGTGCGAGGACGCGTTCGTCGTCCAGCGGCTCTTCGACGTGCTCGGACTATCGACCGAAGTTCGACTGCGGCCGCGATCAACGTTCCGATTGGACTGAACGAGACGCCGAACGGCCGATTCCGGCCGTGCGAGCTGGAGGCACGTCGAGTACGTCGGGTGGCCCCGCAGTGTGGGCATCAACGGCGTGCCCAGCCGTGCGGCGCTCCGCGTAACGAGCCCGGCCGAGACGATGGAGATGGAACCGTGGATGACCCGACACGACCGTCGTCGATCTGCGCTGGCTGCGCGAGGCGGAGCGGGAGATTCAACCGTTCCACGCCCGGAGTTGGTTCTCGGCGCAACCCGGACGTGTCGTTCACCGCAATGAACGGCGACATTCCGTTCACGACGTCGCCCTATCACGAGGATGGTCGGCTCGAACGATATGAGTTGATCCGGATGCAGTTACCTGGCGTCGAAGGTGTGATCACCAGGGTGCCGCCTCCGGGCGCTGCGCCGGTGCACATGATGGCAGGCCGCGGCGATGCTGTGGACTGCCCGTCGCGGATCAGGTCGAGCGATCTCCCGCATGCCCCTCGACCCCTTCTGGGATTCCGAGGGCATGCGGATGGAACTCGTCCGCTGATCCTGCGGGAACCCGCCGTGGCCAGTGGAGTCGCCTGACTCCGCCGAGCCCGCTGCTCGCGTGACCCCGACGGCCCTGCACCGTCGACACTCTCGGCGGATCCTGCTTTGTCGGACACTGCCGAGTCGGACCCTGCCGAGTCGGACACTGTCGTGTCGGATACTGCCGTCGGGATACTGCCGTCGGGATACTGCCGTCGGGATACTGCCGTCGGGATACTGCCGAGTCGGATCCTGCCGAGTCGGATCCTGCCGTCGGGATACTGGCTCGTCGGTCCGGAGGGCGTCGCTCTCGAGTCGTGTTCTGCCTGCCAACGCACTGATCGTCGTCTGCTCGATCGGGCAGGTCGATTCCGGAGGTGATCTGCTCGAAAACGACGAAGGCCCCGCACGCGGTGCGGGGCCTTCGTCGTTGCTCGCAGCGGGCGAGCCGTGGGGGCGTTTCAGCCGAGGGCGAGGTCGCCGATCGGGCCGTCGATGTTCGGCGGCGGCAGGGTCGACGTGCGACTCGAGTCAGCCGGTTGGAACAGCGCGGTGATCGCATCGGCCAACGCCTTCTGACGCGAGAGACAGTCAGAAATGCCGACCTTCATCAACTCGACCGCGGCATCGAGTGCATCGAGCCGTGAGTCGACGTGGGTGGGGATGCTGACGGGAACGCCCGGCATCGGCATGCCGAGCCGTTCGGCGCGTTCCCGTTCGATCAACTGGGTGAGTCGACCTTCGGTCCGTTCGGCCTCGGCGCGCGACTCGGCGCGGGCAAGCTCGACCTGCTCCTGGGCGATTTGGGCATATGCCGCCATCGACGTGAACTGGCTGTGCATCTGACTCTCGACGTGCTGAACGCGGTCGCGCAGCTGGTCGAGTTGGGCGTCGGTGTCAGCCGCCTCCTCGTCGCCGAAGATTCCGGCGTACTCGTCATCGATGACGTCTTTGGTCTTTCCGAACATGAAGTGAGATCCCTGAGCGTTGAAGTGATGCGCTCGCCCGCTGCGTGCGCTTGAAGACGTATCGGCGCGGCGACGCCACGGCTTGAGCGGTCGTCCGATCGTCCTCTGCTGGTCGACGCACGACGGCTGAGGTGTTGGCGTGTTCGAAAACTTCTTGGGATTTCTGCTCAAGGATTCGGACAGTTCGCCGAAGAACAAGTTGCGCTACGGGAGATGGAACTCACGGGGTGCTTCCAAACCAACAATCTCCATCAAAAGCGGAAGGAACGCAAAACAATGGAAAAGAATCAGGACAAGGGCTTCACCCTCGTCGAACTCCTCATCGTCATCGTCATTCTCGGCATTCTCGCCACCGTGACGGTGTTCGCCGTTCGTGGCATCACCGACAAGGGCCAGGACAACGCCTGCGGCGTCGAGGCTCGTACCCTCGACACGGCGGTCGAGGCGTACTACGCCAACACCCAGACCGACGCATTGGCCGTCACCGACCTGGTGCCGACCTACCTCAAGGACCTCCCGAACGCTACAAACTGGTTGTTCGTCGCCAAGACCCAGGCCATTCCGGCCGGCCTCGGCCAGGACGGCGTCGCTGGCGGCACCGGTGTCAACGCCGACCGTGCAGCTGTCGCTGCTGGTGCGGGCCAGACCAACGTGGGCTTCTACAGCCTGGACGCCGGCAAGTGCGGCGGCTTCTGATCTGACGATCAAGCAACACTGAACACCTGAAGAAGACCCCGCCTTCGGGCGGGGTCTTCTTTGCGTTTCGGCTCGGTGCTGCGTCAATTTCTTCTCAAGCATTCCATTGTTTTGGCCGATAGTTCGACATGGAATCAGTAGACCCGAGTTCGCATCACCAACGCTGCGACCGCGGCTTCACGCTCGTCGAGATCTTGGTTGCCATCGTGATCATCGGAATCCTGGCGACGGTCACCGTGTTTGCGGTGCGCGGCATCCAGGATCGCGGCGAGGTGGCGTCGTGCCGCACCGATTCGCGGGTGGTCACTCAAGCCGCCGATGTCTACCTTGGTGAACGCCAGGTCGACGCAATCCCGGCCACGGGTCCGGCTGCCGACGAGGATCGCTACGAACGAACGCTCGTCGAAGCGGGCATTCTGAAAGAGGTCTCGAAGCTGTACGAACTCGCAGCCGACGGGACGGTCTCCATCGACGGGGCGATCTGCACCTGATTCGAAACGTTCGCTGAACCGAACGAACGCCCCACACCAAACCTGTCGAATCTGCGGGCGCATGCTCGTCGTGGTGTCGGGCCTGCCGAGCAGTTCGCTGGTGAACGTGGCGACAAGGTCCGTGTGATCAGTAGCGCCACGTAAGACAGCCTCGGTCAGGCCAACGGCTTCGTCAACCCGTTCGGCATCACCTTCGACATGCTGTGGGGCGAATCGTTGATCGTTTGTCTGCCGCAGGTCAGTCCCACTCGACGCGGACGTGCTGGAGGGCGTCGCGCAGGACTGTGGCGAGGTCGCGATCTTTCGGCGGGCGCAGGTCGGCGCGGTCCAATACCGGGATCTCGGGTAACGCCGATCCCGGCTGCATGCTCAGCACCGCGAGCAACGGGTCGACGACGATGCGTTCGACCCGCTCGCGCGGCGGGCGATCGTCGGCGTCATCGTCTCTGACCAGTGACAGGTGCCGCCGGGTGCCGCGCGACGGCGTGAATTCGCTGTCGTCACCATCGTCTGAATCGTGGTGGAGCTGACCGCGACGGCCGGCGGACGGGTCGACGTCGGTGTCGTGATCTCGGTCGTCGCTGCCGCGGAGGTTGTCGCCGCCGTACTCGTTGTCGCCGGCACCGTCTCGCCGGCCGGTCTGTTGGCCCCGCCAGACGTCGAGGAGTTCGGGTTCGATCAGGAACTCGTTGCTCAACGTGTACAGCGCGGCAACCACGTGCTTGCAGGCATGGCCGTCCCAGTTGTCGTCGTCGGGGCAACTGCACGCGCAGGTGAGGTCGCGGCGCAACGGCATCCCGCTGCCTCGAGTGACGGCGATGGAGGCGACGTACGGCATCGACCGCGACCCCTGGATCTCGCAGGTGACCATGCCCTGCTCGATGATGATGTCGAGCACCGAACCGTCGCTCGCGTACTGCTTGCCCCGCCGATGCCGGGCCGGGTCGCTCATCTCCGCCGCGAGCACCTTCATCATCGTCGCCGGCAACCGCCCCGGCTGGGTGGTCCCGAACGGCTTGCGCGGCCGGCTCATCCCATCACCTCCGGTGTCAGACACCAAACGTGATGCGGGTGGCGGATTACCTCTGGTGTCTGACACCAAACGTGATGCGGCGGGCTGGCGAGAGGGCGGCTCACTGGTCGGTCTCCAGGACGACGAGGTCGCGCAGGTCAGCGGTCGACAGTTCGCTCAGCCAGGCTTCACTCGTGCCGACCACGGCGTCGGCCAACTTGCGTTTGTCGTCGATCACCTGACCGATGCGTTCTTCGACGGTGCCCTCGCACACGAGCTTGTGCACGTTCACCGTCCGCTGCTGCCCGAGGCGCCACGCGCGGTCGGTCGCCTGGTCTTCGACCGCCGGGTTCCACCAGCGGTCGTAGTGGATCACCTGACTCGCGGCGGTGAGGTTGAGCCCGGTACCGCCCGCCTTGAGCGAGACGAGCAGCAGCGGCGGGCCACTCCCGTCTTGGAAGCGGTCGACCATGAGGTCGCGTTTGGCACGGGTGACCCCGCCATGCAGAAACGGTGGATCGAACAGGAACTGCTCGGCCACGTGCCGCTGCAGAAGGTCACCCATCTCACGGAACTGAGTGAAGACCAACGCCCGCTCACCCTGATCGAGCAAGTCGGTGACCAGCTCGTCGAATCGGGTCAGCTTGCCCGACCGCCCGGCAAGACGCGACCCGTCTTTGAGCGCGTGCGCGGGGTGATTGCACACCTGCTTGAGCCGCATCAGCGCCGCCAGCACTAGACCCCGGCGCCGCATCCCGCTCTCCTGCTCGGCGTCGTGGAGCAATTGGTCGACGACCTTCTGGTAGAGCGTCGCCTGCTCTTTGGTCAGTTTGGCGTACGCGATCTGCTCGATCTTGTCGGGCAAGTCAGGCAACAACCGCTTGTCGGCCTTGGTTCGGCGCAGGATGAACGGCTGGGTCGTCCGCCGCAGACGGGCTGCGGCATCGGCATCGTGATACCGCTCGATCGGCGTGCCGAACCTGTCGCGGAACTTGGTGAGGCTGCCGAGCAGACCCGGGTTGACGGCATCGAGAATCGCCCACAGCTCACTCAGCCGGTTCTCGACCGGCGTGCCGGTGAGGGCCAGCTTTTGGTCGGCAGTGAGCGCCCGCACCGCCTTGGCGGCCTTCGTGTTCGGGTTCTTCACCATCTGCGCCTCGTCGAGCACGACGGTCGACCACTTGATCGCGCCGAGGTGTTCGAGGTCGCGCGGGAGCAGGCCGTAGGTGGTGATGACGAGTTGACGTTCGGGATCGGTGGCGAACAGTTCACCCGCGTCGTCGAGACCGTTCGCGCCGGACTCACCGACGGATGCGCCGACGTTCTTGCTGCGGGTCGCGCCGTGATGCACGGTGACATCGAGCTTGGGGGTGAAGCGCTCGCTCTCGGTGCGCCAGTTGCGCACGACGCTGAGCGGGCAGATCACGAGGTGCGGCCCGGGCCGTTCGAGCAGGTGGGCCAGCGTGGTGGCAGTTTTGCCGAGGCCCATGTCGTCGGCGAGCACGCCGCCCAGGCCGAGCTTGGCGAGGAACTGCAGCCACGAGAGGCCGCGCCGTTGGTAGTGGCGCAACTCGCCGTGGAACTCAGACGACTCGTGCGTCTCTTCGAGTTGCTCGTCGGGCAGGCCGGCGAGCAGGTCACGCACCCAGTCGGTGGCGACTCGATCGCGGGCGGCGATACCGGCCGCGTCGTACGGATCGTCGGCCACCTGATCGTGCACGAAGATCAACGGATTGTCTTCCGTGCTGTCGTCGTCGTTGGCCAGCCGCATCAGTTCGAGCGGCGTGACCGTGCTGTGCTTCGCCTTGAGATCGGTGAGTCGCTCCCGCTTCCGGCGCAGTTCGTCGGCGTCGATGCGGACCCACCGGTGGCCGGTGTGGAGCAGCGTGGCGCCCGCCTCCTCGGCGCGGGCGAGTTCGGCGTCGGAGATCTCCTCGTCGCCGATGACCAGCTTCCATTCGACCAGGGCCTCTTTGCCGAACTGCTTCTTGCGGTCGTCCGGCGGCGTCGGCGTTGCTTCGCCCGACACGTTGACGCGTGAACGCACCAGGCGTTCGGGGCCGATCAGCTCGATGCCGAGCTTGTCGAGTTCGGCCGGCGCGATGTCGATGAAGTCTTCGGCCACGTCGAGTTCGAGTTCCACTCCCGTCGGCTCGTGCTCGGCGGCCAGATCGCCGAGCCCCGGAATGGCGACGACGCGCGTGACGAGGTCGCTGATCAGTTCGCCGAGCAGATCGAGGTGCTCTTCGCCGCGCGCGACATCGATGGCGACCTGGTTGCGTTCCCAGACGTCGTTCGCCGAACACCAGCGTGCGGCATCGGTGTCGTCGACGAGTTCGAGGCGCACGATCCACGGGTCGAGGGGATCGTCGGCGATGAGGAGGCGCAGGCGAGGGACCAGGACAGGTTCGCCGTTGAGGCGGCGCCGGTGCCGGTCGAGGTCGTCGCGCAGGTGCGCCACGGCGATGTCGTACTCGTCGGTGCTGCCGCGCATCACGTGATCGGGTTTCGACAATGCGCCGAACAGGGCCCGCATTGCCTGGAAGTGCGGCTTGCGTTGTCGACCGAGCTCGGGCTTCCAACCCGACTGGTGGAGGAACGATCGGGCGATGCCGTCGACGAGTTGCTCGTAGATCTTCGCCGCGCGGACCCCGGATCCGGCGACACAGATGGCGGGCATCGACGCGTCGAGCGCGACGAGCGCATCGTCGATCTGGTCGTCGGTGACGGGCTTCCACCGCCCGACGGTGAACGGGCCCTCGGTGTCGATCGACGGGACGATCCGGTTCGACGCCACGGTGCGCCGGGCGAGTTCGGCGACGCATGCGAACCACCGCAACGAGTCGCTGAGGAACTCGGCATCGGGGAGTTCGCTCAGCCACACGGCGGTGCCGATGGCGTCGAGTTGCACGGACGAGGCGTGCATCGTGGGGTGGCCGGGCACGTCGATGGTGATGCGGCCGATCGCCCCGTAGGAAATGGGGGAGTCGTGCCAACCGGTCCGGCGGCCGTCCTCGCCGATCTTGCGGAAGCCCGAATAGAGCCACGCCATCGATGCGGTGTCGAGCCCGTTCCAGCCCCACACGTGCAACGCCCCCGATCGCCACGTTCCCTGGGGAACGTGGGGTGGGCGGTGGCGCGACATTCTGTTCACGATACCGATGGGGTGTCGCAGACTTCCTTCGCCGATTTCCATGCGAACCGGGTCGGGTGGCGGGGTGGGGTTGTCGGGTCCGTCGCTGTGGGCGCCGAGTCCAGCGCGGTCGCTGACCGTGCCCCGCTCGATGTGGCGCGGGCGCGGATCGGTCAGCCGAAACCGCGGGGGTCTTGCTTCAAGGCCAGGTCGACCGACAGCGCAGTGGCGAACACCAGCATGCGCAGCGGGTCACCCATGCGGTGATGCACTCGAACCACGTACTGATCGGCTTTGGTGGCAAAGGTGCGGACCCATCCTTCCCAGCTCTTGGTGACGCGGGCTACTTCGACGCCTGAGGGCTGTTCGATGGCAAAGTCCCACGCCCGCCAGTTTTCCGCCTTCAACCAACCGAGCAGGTCCCCTGAAGGGCCCTGTAACGCGAATTGGATCTTGCCGAAAACGTTCTGCTGGCGAATCGATCCGATGAACCGGTCGTGTCCATCGAACACGTTGACGGTCGTGCGAAAGAACTTGCGCGGTCGCGTGATGCGCATGATGACGGCGCCATCGGCATCGACCACATCGAAGTGGTGTGTCAGCAACTGGTCGACTGCGGTCACCACGCGGATGGCTTTCTTGAACTTGGACTGGCCGATTTGGTGAACGGCACCGAGTACCTGGCCGCTGCTGCCATAGAGCTGGTACTCGGTATTGACTTCGACCAGTTTCGACCTTTGGTTGACGACCAGCAAGGAGGCACCAAAGAGCGATCCATCTTCCTCGAACGCCACCTGACCGGCGCCGGCATTGGTGATCTGGTCACGGATCTGTTCAGGCGTTGATTCGACGCCGCCATTGGCCTTGGCTCGCCGAGCAACCACCATTCGCCACGACACAACAGCCACCAGAGCGACCGCCGCCACGCCCAGAGATGCGACCACGCCGAAGTTGCGAAAGATCACTTCGCGAAACAATCGCCAGCTGACCCCCACTGCGCCGATCAACCAGAACCACGGGCGCTTTGCGTTTGATTTGCCTCGACCCTTCGGCGCAGGTGGAGGGCTCACTGCGGGGGGTGGCAGCGACGGTGTGGTTTCCATGATGCAAGGTCTATCGGCTCAACGCTGGTGCAGAATGAACCGCGAATCCGAATCATCTCGCCGGTCCACGGGGCGCCCGAGGTCACATCTGGTGTGCCCGCAAACGAGCGACGACTCCGGAGCGTTCGCGCTTGTTGGACGACGGTGGATGGTTGTGCTCGCCGGTGGCTTTCGCGCTCGACGGCTTCGGTTTCGATGCGTTGTTGCACGAACGAGGTCCGCGCAGCGCAGCGTGTGATCGAACGGCGTCGTGCATAGTGTGGCGTCGTGTCGAACAGCGCCGGGGCATCGTGATGGGGCTGCATCTGCCGTTCATGGAGGGCCCGGCCGACACGGAGTTCCGCTGGCGGTTGGGAGTGCGACCGCTCGATCTCGCCGAGTGGATCGAATGGGGCTCCGACGCTGAGGCCGTGTTGACGAGAAGCGTCGAGTTCAACACCGGCCATCCCGACACCGTGTTCGCTGTCATCGACGAGATCGAGCCGGAATCGACCGAGATCGCCGAGAGCGTCGCGGACGCACATCGGGCGCCATCATCCCGATCGGTCGCATCATCTCGATCACGACCTCCATCCGCTCGACGCAGCGGCTCGCCTCGTTCCCGAGGACCTAATCGTGATGGTCGAACGGCCGGGGCCCAACGGAAAGGTTGATCTTTGGCGGCGGCTCGGTGTGCTTTCCGAATCGTTGGGATCTGCGCTCGAAGATGGGCCTCACGATGGCCGAAGTGCATGCGCCCGTTGCCTGTCTGAACGATCAACTGGAAGCATCCGATCGACCGATTCTTCGATCGACTGCGTCCGCAGCGAGCTATCTGGCGACTCGGCTGGGGCATTCTCGACACCCCGAACTGTTACACGCCGATTGATGGCACGGCGCTGCCGCGGCCGGTCGAACCCGGTCCGGGGATCTCGTTCTTCGTGTCGAACGCGAAACGCTGCGGCGATCTCCCGCGGACGGTTGCGTTCTGTTCACGATCCGCACCCACGTGACGCCGCTGGACGTCGCCGTGTCGACCTGGCGCATGCCAGCGCTCGCCGATGCGCTCGAGGCAATGCCCGGAGCTGCGACGGATAAAGGCCCGCGGATGTCCGACTGAATCGTCGAAGCACTTGCGCAGCTCGACACTGGCAGCCCGCTTGATGCGAGTCATCGACCATCAGCGGCCGTTAACCAGAACTTGATACAACATACACTCAAGAAACTTGATAAGTAGAACTATCAGTTGAGCGTGAGAGCAGCGAGGAGCCGGACATGGCCTTTGACCCGAAGAAGTGGACGATCAAGACCCAGGAAGCGTTCGCCGCGGCGATCGACCAGGCCAAGGACCTGGCGAACCCCGAACTGACGCCCGATCACGTGCTCGGCGCCATGGTGCGCCAAGAGGGCACGATCGTGCCCGCAGTGCTCGCCAAGCTCGGGCAGGCACCGTTGATGGTGCGCAACAAGGCCGACGAACGCGTCCGTTCGCTGCCCCAGGCCCATGGCGGCGACGAGCCGCGGATGAGCAAGGAGCTCACCAACAAGGTCGACAACGCGCAGCGCTATCAGAAGGATCTCGGCGACGACTTCTTGTCGGTCGAGCACCTACTGCTGGCGATGAACGATCGGCTCGACGTCGGTTCCGAAGAACTGCTGATGGCCCTGAAAGACGTGCGCGGCTCGCATCGCATCGTCGATCAGAACCCCGAGGAGAAGTTCGGCGCGCTCGAGAAGTACGGCCAAGACCTCACTGCCCGCGCCCGCGACGGCAAGATCGACCCGGTCATCGGCCGCGACGACGAGATCCGCCGCACGATCCAGGTGTTGTCGCGGCGCACGAAGAACAACCCTGTGCTGATCGGCGAGCCGGGCGTCGGCAAGACGGCCATCGTCGAAGGCCTGGCCGCACGCATCGCCGACGGTGACGTTCCCGAAGGGCTGAAGAACAAGCGACTGATCTCGCTCGACATCGGCTCGATGCTCGCCGGCGCGAAGTATCGCGGCGAGTTCGAAGAGCGATTGAAGGCGGTACTCAAGGAGATCACCGACGCCGAAGGCCAAGTGATCACCTTCGTCGACGAGTTGCACACGATCGTTGGGGCGGGTGGCGCCGAGGGCGCAATGGACGCCGGCAACATGATCAAGCCGATGCTCGCGCGCGGCGAACTGCGGATGATCGGTGCGACCACCCTCGACGAGTACCGCAAGTACGTCGAGAAGGACCCTGCCCTCGAGCGCCGCTTTCAGCAGGTCTACGTCGGCGAGCCGTCGGTCGAGGACACGATCGGCATCTTCCGCGGGCTGAAAGAGCGCTACGAAGTGCACCATGGTGTGCGCATCCAAGACTCGGCCCTGATCAGTGCCGCAGTGCTGTCCGATCGCTACATCACGGCCCGCTTCCTGCCCGACAAGGCGATCGACCTCGTCGACGAGGCGGCCTCGAAGTTGCGGATCGAGATCGACTCGCTGCCCACCGAAATCGACGTGGTGCAACGGCGGATCTTCCAGCTGGAGATCGAACAGGTCGCGCTCGAAAAGGAGAGCGACAACGCCTCGGCCGAGCGCCTCGATGTGCTCCACGAAGAACTCGCTCAGCTGAATGCCTCAGCCGCGGAAATGCGGGCGCACTGGGAGCAGGAAAAGCAGGCGATCGGCGCGATCCGATCGCTGAAAGAGGAGTTGGAGGGCCTGCGCACGCAGATCGAGCGCGAGTCCGACCTCGAACTTGCCGCCGAGATCCGGTACGGCCGCATTCCCGAACTCGAGCGGCGCATCGCCGATGCCACCGCCCACCTCGACGAGTTGCAAGAGACCAAGGCCATGCTCAAGGAAGAAGTCGACGCCGAAGACATCGCCGAGGTCGTCGGCCGCGCCACGGGCATTCCGATGAGTCGCCTGATGGAATCCGAGACGCACAAGCTCGTCCACCTCGAAGGGTTGCTGTCGAATCGGGTCATCGGGCAGGACAACGCCGTCAACAAAGTGGCCAACGCCATCCGCCGCAGCCGGGCGGGTTTGAGCGATCCCAATCGTCCGATCGGCTCGTTCATGTTCCTCGGCCCGACCGGTGTCGGCAAGACCGAACTCGCCCGTGCGCTCGCCGAGTTCCTGTTCGACGACGAGAAGTCGATGGTCCGCATCGACATGGGCGAATACATGGAGAAGTTCTCGGTGTCGCGGCTGATCGGCGCGCCTCCGGGCTACGTCGGCTACGACGAAGGCGGGCAGCTCACCGAAGCAGTGCGGCGTCGGCCGTACTCGGTCGTCCTGCTCGACGAGATCGAAAAGGCGCATCCCGACGTGTTCAACACGCTCCTGCAGGTGCTCGACGACGGTCGGCTGACCGACGGTCAGGGACGCACGGTCGACTTCACCAACGTGGTGTTGATCATGACGAGCAACCTGCCCGGCGACCCGCTCGACTTCTTCAAACCCGAGTTCGTCAATCGGGTCGACGACATCATCAGGTTCCGCTCGCTGAGTGAAGCCGACCTGCGCCAGATCGTCGACGTGCAACTCGAACGGCTCCGGCAGCGCCTCACTGCCAAGCGAATCGTGCTCGACGTCTCGGACGCCGCGATGGAGCAGCTGGCACGTGAGGGGTACGACCCGGCGTTCGGTGCCCGTCCGCTCAAGCGGATCATCCAGCGCGAGATCGCCGACCCGGCGGCGCTGTTGATCCTCGACGGCACGGTGGCCGAAGGCGACTCGATCGTCGTCGGCCCAGGGGTCGACGACGGTGCCGGAGGCACGGGGAGCCTCGTCGTCGGCGTCGGAGCCGGCTGACTTGAGTCGGACGCGGGCTTCTTGACCGAGTCTTGACACACAGCAGACGTTTGCTGTGACAGAATGTGGTCATTCCTTCCGTTGGAAACCCCGGGGCCTGCGCCCCGGGGTTTCCTGCTTTTCGGGCCGCGGTCGAGTGCCTGAACAACGTGCTGGCGCGAATCGTCACCGACAGCGAAGGTGCGTGACGCTCGGCGCCCTTCAGCGGCGGGCAGGCAGCATCGACAGCGTGAACGTGGCCGGGGTGCGGTGGGTCAATTCGAGGCGACCGCCATCGGCCTCAGCCAGTCGGCGCGCCAGCGGCAACCCGCGGCCATGGGCGGCCTGGTGGTCGGACTGCCGGTCGAACAACGTGGCCGCAGCGGCTTCGTCGATGCCCTGACCTTCGTCTTCGATGAGGACGCTCGTGCCGTTGACCAGCACCGCGACGGTTCCCCGCCCGTGCTGCAGGCTGTTCTCGATGAGGATGTTGAGAATCTGGCCGACCAGGCCCGGTGTGCCGACGACGGGCTCGACCCGGCCTGTCGTCACGACGATCTGGCGCCTCTTCTTCGTGAACAGTGGTTGCCAATCGGCAACGTGATGATCGACGAGCGCGACGAGGTCGACCTCGGTGCGCTCACCCGTGGTGCCCTTGCGGGCGACGCGCAGCAACTCGTCGAGGGTGGTGTTGAGGTCGTGGACCTGGGTGAGCGTGGTGCCCGCTTCGACGGCGACGTCAGGATCCGGGTGCCGTTCGAGGAGTTCGAGACGCATCGCCAAGCCGGTGAGGCCGGTCCGCAACTGGTGCGTGGCATCGGCGGTGAACCCCCGTTCGGATTCGAGCATGCGTTCGACGCGGTTGGCGCTCAGCCGGATGGCGCGAGCGATGCTGTCGATCTCGGTGATTCCCGAACTGGTCGGTGCCGTCGCCGTGAAGTCGCCGTCGCCGAGACGCGTCGCGGCGCGCGCCAGCCGTTCGAGTGGTCGGGCGAGTTGCCGGGCTTGGACGAATGCCAGGAGCGCCGCACCGAAGATCGCGAACAGGCCCACGACGGCCAGTCGGACCACCTGGTTGACGAGGCGTTGGTCGACCGCGGAGCGACTCGTGACGACCTGCACCGTGGTGTCGTTTGGTCCGCTCACCGACGACCGAAAGGGCGAGCTGATGTCGCTGACGTTGCGTTCGGCGATCACTTTCCGATCGAGGTCGAGGACGCGGACTCCGTCGCCGGTGCTCACGATGCCATCGGTGACAGCCAGATCAGGGATCTGCCCTGCCGCCAGGTCGGCGCGCACGAGCGATTCCACTGCGGCGGCAGCCTGATCGGTGCGGGCTTCGAGTTCCGCGTTGGCCGCGTTCCGCAGGATCAGTGCGACGGGCACGGTGAGTAGGACGAGCACGATGGTGACGACGAGCACCGTCGACAGCACGAGTCGACGCCGCATCAGTCGCTACCGCAGTGGCCGGTCACGGTTCGAAGCGGAATCCGACACCTCTGACGGTGACGATCTTCGACGGCGGGTCGGTGATGTCGTTGATCTTGCGGCGCAGGGTCGAGGTGTGCGTGTCGAGGGTGCGGGTCGACCCCCACCAGTTCTCGTCCCACACGGTGTTCATGATCGCAGTCTCGCGTCAGGGTGACGCCGGGCTGTTGCATCAGCATCGCCAGCAGGTCGAACTCCTTCGACGTGAGCTCGATCTCGGTGGTTCCACCGGCGCCGGCAGGGTCGGCCACGCGGCAGCGGCGGGCCCGGAGGTCGAGTTCGATGCCCGCACCGGTCAGCGTCGTCGGCGCGGCCATTGACCCGGCGGTGCTCTCGCTGATCCGCAGACGGGCGCGAATCCGAGCAACGAGTTCGGCGAGACGGAAGGGCTTGGCCACATAGTCGTCGGCCCCGGCGTTGAGGCCGACGATCACGTCCATCTCTTCGGCCCGGGCCGTGAGCATGATGACCGGAAGATCGGGGTGGTCGGCACGGAGCTTGCGGCACACGTCGAGGCCGTCGATGTCGGGCAGCGTGAGGTCGAGCAAGACGAGATCGGGCCGGGCCGTCGCCACGGCAACGAGTGCCGGTTGACCCGCGGCAACGTGCACGACCTCGAATCCTTCGGCGCGCAGGACGCGGATCAGCGGTTCGCTGATGCGTTCATCGTCCTCGACGAGCAGCACGGTGGTCATGGCCACCCGAGCGTACGCAACGAGTCCGAGGTGAGCACGGATACCGCACGTGGGGTCAGTCCCGTCGCCGCCCGTCGTTGCAGTGCGCAGTGAGTCGTCGCGGTTCGCCAGTCCGCCGCCGGTCGTTGCAGGACATCGCGCGCGCCGCCGCGTGCCCCGTTGCAGTGCGCGTCGTTCGGAGACGCAGGGCGTTGGCGTGCGCAGGGAAGCCCTCGTGCTCGGCGAGAGCGATCACGCTCGGGGCCATGCGCCGGATCGACCCGGCATCGGCGCGCGCCACCGCGGTGCGCTTGAGGAACGTGTCGGCGGTGATGCCCGACGACACGTGGGCGAAGCCACTCGTCGGCAGCGAGGCCGGACAGCCGAGCACGAAGTTCGCGGCGCTGAACGGGGTGTGTTGGCCGATGAGGATCTCGCCGGCGTTGATCAATCCGCCGACGACGATCTCGACCTCGTGGTCGGCGACGGCCACCTGGAGATGCTCGGGTGCGTACTGATTGGCGACCGACACGGCGGTGGCCAGATCGTCGACGAGGACGCAGCCGCCGTTGGGGCCGAGCGAGGCCCGCGCGGCGGTGGCGCGGATCTCGGGCAGTTGAGCGATCTGTCGGTCGAGTTCGAGATCGGTCGCATCGGCCAGTGCGGCCGACGTGGTGAGGAGCACCACCGAGCTGTCGGTGCCGTGTTCGGCTTCGATCAGCAGGTCGGCGGCAAGCCGAACCGGGTCGGCGGAATCGTCGGCGATGACGAGGCTCTCGGTCGGCCCGAGCAGCATCATGGTCGAGGTGCCGAACCGCTGCATCTCGACCTGGGCGATCGTGACCGCCGGCGAGCCGGGCCCGACGATCTTGGCGACGCTTTCGATCGACTCGGTACCGAAGCCGAGGGCCGCGATCCCGGCGGGCCCGTTGACGCGAAAGACGTTGCCGATGCCAAGTTTGCGACAGACGACGAGCACCGCCGGGTCGATCTCGCCCCGGCCACCGGGGACGGGCGGGACGACGAGCGTGAGTCGCGGCACGCCGGCCACTACTGCCGGCACGGCCAGTTGGTACGCCACGCTCGGGTAGCTGGCCTTGCCCGACGGCGTGAACAATCCTGCGGAACTGATCGGCGTGATCTTCTCGCCGACGAACAGGCCGGGCTCGCTCTCGACGCTCCAGTCCTGGGCCTGCAGCATCTGCGTCTCGTTGAAGGTGCGGAGATGGGCGATGGCGTCGTCGATCGCGGCGTCGACGTCGGCCGACACCACTGCCATGGCGAACTCCTCCTCGCTCACGCGCAGTCGATCAGGGGTGATGTCGATCTTGTCGAACTTGGCCAGCGCATCGCAGACCGCGATGTCGCCGCGTCGGCGCACGTCGTCGAGCAGCTCACCGATCGACTCACGCAGCTCGCTGTCGAAGATGTCGTCGAGGCCGCGATGCATCAGCTCGGCGCGAGCGTCCTCGCCCATCTCGTTCCAGACCTGACGCCGCAGCACGCTCACCCCGACCACGGTAGCGGCCACCATCACCCCTGGTGTCAGACACCAGAGGTGATCCCGCGGTGCGGCAGCGCTGGCGGGCAGTGCCGGGGCAGTGCTGCCGCGGGCAGGGTAGTGCGGGGTGATGGGTGTCGTTGACGAAAAGCACGGGCCGGCGACCGATCGGAACGCGAGCGACGCGCAGTCGGCCAGTAGTGTCACATCACGTTCCATCAATCGTCCTGCCCGGTGAACCGGGCCGAGGAGCGTCATGCCAGTCACCGTCGTTGTCGGAGCCCAATGGGGCGACGAAGGCAAAGCCAAGGTCATCGACCTCCTGTCCAAAGAGCATGCCTTCGTGGCGCGCTACCAGGGCGGCCACAACGCTGGCCACACCGTGGTCGTCGACGGTGAGCGGTACGCCCTCCAGTTGATCCCGTCGGGCATCCTGTACCCGCACGTGATCCCCGTGATCGCGAACGGTGTCGTGGTCGACCTCCCGACGTTGTTCAAGGAGATCGACATGCTCGAGTCGCGGGGGAACAGCTGCGCCGAACTGAAGGTGTCGAGCCGGGCCCACCTCATCTTCCCGTGGCACCAGGCGCACGACGCCATCGCCGAGGCGATGCGGGGAGACGACAAGATCGGCACCACGCTCAAGGGCATCGGTCCGGCGTACGCCGACAAGGCCCGTCGTGTCGGCATCCGCGCCGGCGACGCGCGCGACCCGGAACGGTTCGCCACGCTCATCCGTGAACGTGCCCTCGCCGAGAACAAGTTGATCGCCGAGGCGGGCGGCGAGGCGCTCGATGTCGACGAGGTGGTCGCGACGTTCGCGGCGTACGGCGCACGCCTCGCCCCGTATGTCACCGACACGATCCCGCTGCTCCACGATGCCCTTGCGGCCGGACAGCACGTGCTCCTCGAAGGTGCCCAGGCGACCTTCCTCGACCTCGACCACGGGACCTATCCGTACGTCACGTCCTCCAATCCGACCGCAGGCGGGGCGTGTGTCGGCTCCGGCCTCGGACCGCGCGACATCACCCGCATCGTGGGCATCACCAAGGCCTACACCACGCGCGTCGGCGCAGGCCCGTTCGTCACCGAGTTGCTCGACGACGACGGCAAGATGCTCGGCGAGGTCGGCAAGGAGTTCGGTACGGTCACCGGTCGGCCCCGCCGCTGCGGGTGGCTCGATTGCGTGATGCTCCGCCACGCCGTCCGACTCAATTCCCTCACCGAGTTGTCGCTCACCAAGCTCGACATCCTCGACGGCTTCGACACGGTCAAGATCTGCACCGGCTACATCCTCGATGGCGAGCCGGTGACCAACTATCCCGATCAGTACGACGTGCTCGAACGCATCGTGCCGGTCTACGAAGAGCTGCCGGGTTGGAGGACGACGATCAGCGCGATGCGCGAGTCGGGTGAGCTGCCCGCCGAGGCGAAGCGATTCATCGAAGTTGTCGAGCGCGAGGTCGGCATCCCCGTGAACGTCGTGGGCGTCGGCGCCGAACGCGATGACTATCTCATCTGGAACCCTCAGTGATCCCGCGCTATTCGACACCCGAGATGGACGCGGTGTGGTCCGACACGGCGAAGTTCGCCCGATGGCTCGAAGTGGAGTTGCTCGCCACCGAGGGTCATGCCGCCGCGGGCGTCGTGCCGCACGAAGCGGCCGTGATCTGCCGTCGCAAAGCACCCGTTGCCGACGATGCATTCCTCCAGCAGATCCTGGCGCGCGAGGCGATCACCGATCACGACGTCGCGGCGTTCGTCGACGTGACCCAGGATGCGATCGACGACCCGGCCGGTTCGTGGATCCACTACGGGCTCACCTCGTCAGATGTCGGTGACACGGCGCTGTGCTGGGCGATGCGTGACGCCGCCGACTTGCTGATCGAGGCGTCGACCGAGCTGCTCGCGACACTCGTTGCGCTGGCGCGTCAGCATCGCGACACGGTGATGATCGGGCGGACGCATGGCATCCATGCCGAACCGACGACGTTCGGTGCCAAGGTCGCACTGTGGGCTTTGCAGGTCGAGCGGGACCGGACGCGTCTGCGCACTGCGCGCGACACCGTGGCGGTGATGAAGCTGAGCGGTGCGGTCGGCACGTACTCGAACATCCCACCCGAGGTCGAACAGTTCGTCGGCGACGCACTCGGGCTCGTCCCGGTCCCGGCGACGCAAGTCGTCGCCCGCGATCGTCATGCCGAATTCCTGTACGCCTGCTCGTCGGTGGCTGCCACGTGCGAGCTGATGGCCGTCGAGTTACGCCACCTGCAACGCACCGAGGTGCGCGAGGTGCAGGAGGGGTTCAAGCCGGGTCAGAAGGGCTCGTCGGCGATGCCGCACAAGCGCAATCCGATCTCGGCCGAGACGATCTCAGGGCTGGCTCGGGTCGTCCGTTCGAACCTGCTCGCCGGGCTCCAAGACATCGCGCTCTGGCACGAGCGCGACATCTCGCACAGTTCCGTCGAGCGGGTGATCCTGCCCGACTCGTCGCAGCTGGCGCACTACATGATGCGCCGGCTCAAGCGATTGCTCGACGGGCTCGTCGTGATGCCGGAACGGATGCAGGCCAACCTCGACGCCAGCTACGGCCTCGTCTTCAGCCAACCGGTGCTGTTGTCGCTGGTGCAGGGCGGCAAGACGCGCGACGAGGCCTATCGGATCGTCCAGCGCAATGCGATGCGGGCGTGGGACGAAGGCACCGACTTTCGGTCGTTGCTCGAAGCCGACGACGACGTCGACAACGCCGTGCTCGATGCGGCGTTCGACCTGCGGCGCTCACTGTCGAACCTCGGCCGAGTCTTCGACCAACTCGACGCCATCACGATCTAACACAGCGATGAGTTCGAGCCGCAGGGGGTGCGGCCGGAACTCATCGCAACGGGGCGGTTCGGCGCAGCGATGAGTTCGAGCTGCAGGGGGTGCGGCCGGAACTCATCGCTGTGTGACCGAGTGGGGTCAGTCGCCGCGGGCGATCTCGGCTCGTTTGAGCACGGTGGCGTCGACACCGACGTCGCGCCACGACTGGTACGAGATCTTCTTGCTCTGGCTGTAGCTCTTGGCCACGCTGACGAAGGCGGCCTCGAGCGCGGCCATGTCGATCGTGTTCGACATCGTCTCGAGTTCAGCGCGCAGATCGCGGCGCTCTTGAATGAGCAACAACTCGTCGAGCGGACTCGCAAAGGCGAGATCGTTCTCGAGTTGTTCGAGTCGAGCCGCGATGGTGTGCTGCGTGCGCTTCCGGCCGCGCTTGGGCTTGGTCGCCCGCAGTCCTTCGAGATAGTCACGGATGATTCGACCCTCGGCGCGTCCCTTGGCAAGCGCAGCTTTGTGACTGTCGCTCATTGGTGTCTTGGGGCCTCGTTTGTTTGCCATTCTTGAATACTAAGGACTTTGCCGAATTGTGCAATGGTTTTGCTCAGTATGTTCGAACTCTCTGCCCACGGCGCCGATGTCTTCGTCGGAACGGGCCCGCAATACCCGTGGGGCGGTCTCTATGGTGGACAGATCGTGGCACAGGCACTACGCGCAGCGTCATTGGCGGTCGATCCGGCATTTGAACCACATTCGATTCGCGCGTACTTCATCCGAAAGGGTGATGCCAGCGAGCCGGTTCGCTATGAGGTCGACCGCATCCGGAACGGACAGAGCTTCGTGACTCGGCGCGTCGTCGCCCGCCAGGCGATCGGGGCGATCCTCAATGCCGAGAGTTCGTTCCAGCGACCCGAGGCCGCGGCCGAGGTGCAGACCATCTCGATGCCGGCCGTTCCTGGCGCCGAACAGCTCGAACCGAGTTCGTGGACCGACGTCTTCGACCGGGCGTACGTTCCTCCCGACGCAGTCGGCGGCGACCGGTCCGAGAGCAGGGACGGCACAGGACGAGCGGTGGCGTGGATGAAGGTGAATGACGATCTCGGCGACCCTGCCGATCCGGCTGCTCAGCTGCTGCATCGCGCATGGCTGGCGTATCTCTCCGACGATCTGCCGACTGATTCGGTGTTTCGCGCCCACCCGGTGGCTGCGACCGCTGAAGAACAGCGGTTCTTCGGCGCCAGCCTCGACCACACGATCTGGTTTCATCGCCGCCTACGAGCCGATCGGTGGCACCTGTACGACTTCACGTGCCATCACTTCATCGGCGGTCGCGGGTTGTCGATCGGGCACGTGTTCGCCGCCGACGGGTTGCACGTGGCGACCGTGGCCCAAGAGGTGCTCGTGCGTGACCGCCACGCCACCCGGCCGAACGCCGCCGGTGCGCAGCCCGCTGAGGACGGCCCGATTGGCTAAGTTGCACGATCGATGAGCGACGCCGAACTGCCTGAACTTTCGCCGACTCTCGACCGCTTGCGTCGCCATGTCCTCGACCACTCGGTGAAGACAGGGACCTTCACGCTGAAGTCGGGGGCCATCAGCTCATGGTTCCTCGACACCAAACAGACCGCCTGCCGCGCCGATGGAATCATCGCCGTCACCGATGCGATCATCGAGGTATTCGGTGACGAATTCAATCGCATCGACGCCATCGGCGGGCTGACAATGGGCGGCGATCCGGTGGCGTACGGAGTGCAGGCAGTGGCCGCAACCCGCGGCCACGATTTGCGGAGTTTCAGTGTCCGTAAGGAACCCAAAGCCGGTGGCATCACTGGGCGAATCGCCGGAGCGTTGCAGCCGGGCGATCGGGTGTTGGTCACCGAGGACACGACCACGCGAGGGACTTCGTTGATCGAAGCCGCCGAGCAGATCGAGACCTTCGGAGCGCATCCATTGTTCATGACCGTCATCGTCGATCGGGGTGGCACCTGTGCTGCGATGGCCGAGGCGCGTGGCATCGACTATCGCCCGCTGCTCACCGCGCCCGACCTCGGCTTCGGTTTCGGTACCTGACGGCGCTCGATTCGGGCTCACCGTTCGGGCTCACCGTTCGGGCTCACCGCCGGGCTCACCGTTCGGGCTCAGGGTTCAGGCGCCTCGGGATGTTCGAGCGCACCCGGATTGAGGAGATGCGCGGGATCGAGGGCAGCACGGACGGCGGCCTGCGCGGCGAGCTCGGTCGGCGTGCGGATCAGGTGGAGCCACCGCGCCTTGCCAACACCGATGCCGTGTTCGGCCGAGATGGTCCCGCCCATCTTGGCGACGGCAGTCAGCACGGTGTCGGCGATGCGTTCGCTGTCGTGCGCACCGAGGTAGTTGAGGTGCAGATTGCCTTCGGCGAGATGCCCGAAGAAGACGAGTTCGCAGCGGTCCGCGTCGGCCGCGTGCTGGGCGACGTCGACGAGGCGCTGGAGCGCGTCGAGGGGCACTGCCACGTCGAGCTTGAACGTCGGCGTGCCGATCTTCGTCGACGCAGTGGCGATCGCCTCGGTGATGCGATCCCGAAAGGCGACCAGGCGGGCGCGCGGCGCCGACTCGGTGGCGAGCGCAGTGTCGAGGACACCTTCGGCCCGATCGAGCACTGCGCTGAGATCGTCGGTCGGGTCGACGTGCGCAGCACAATCGATCATCAGGTGCACCCCCGGCGGCGTGCCGGTGGCGGGCGGCAACTCTCGGAGATGTGTGCTCACGAGGGTGAGCGCCGCGGGCCCGATGAGTTCGACTGCATCGAGCGACGGAACTGCGCGCCGGAGTTCGGCCAGGAGTCGGGTCGCGGCGTCGAGGGACTCGACGGCAACGAGCGCGGTGGTCGTGTTCCGAAACCACGGCACCAGCTGCAATCGAGCCGCGGTGATCACCGCGAGGGTGCCCTCCGAACCCGAGAGCAACGATGGCCAGTGCAGCCCCGCGGCTTCCTTCGGGAGTCCGCTCAGTGAACCGATGATCGAGCCGTCGGAGCACACGGCTTCGACGCCGATCACCTGCCGACGCATGGTGCCGAATCGCAGCACCCGAGAGCCACCGGCGTTCGTCGCGATCGCGCCGCCGATGGTCGCACTGTCGCGGGCGGCGAAGTCGACCGGCGTGTCGAGCCCGGCGGTACGCGCGTGGGCCCGCCAGGCAGCGAGCGTGACCCCGGCGCCGACGGTGACCTGCATCGCTGCGGCGTCGACCGGACCGAGCTGTTGCAGTCGCTGCAGCGACAGCACGATCACGGGTTGGTCGCGCTGGGCCGACCGCGGAACTCCGCCGCCGACCAAGCCGGTGTTGCCGCCCTGGGCAATGACGGCGACGCCCTCGCGGTGGCAGATCCGGAGCACCCTGCTGACGTCGGCGGTATCGGCAGGTCGGACGACGGCGGTGGCCAGGCCGACGTAGCGCCCTGTCCAGTCGGTCTCGTATCCGGCGCGCAGGTCGGCGTCGACGAGGAGATGACTGCGACCCACCACCCCCGCGAGCTCATCGATCCACGCATCCACCGCCACACTTTGACATGTCGAACGGATTCAGAGGTGGGCTTCGCGTGGCCGAGCAGGAGCCCTACGATCGAGTCCAACGTCCTGAGGGGGAATCGACATGGAACAGTTCTGGCGCAATGCCGGCGTACAACTCGGCAAGCAGTGGAAGGCGGTGCTCGCTGTCGTCATCGTGGTCACGGGCGTGCTCGGGATCGGCGCGGCCAGAATCGAGTTCGCAACGGGCCAGGACAGCTACCTCAACCCGGATTCTCAGATCGCGATCGACAACGTCGAGTTCCAGAACAATTTCGGCGGCGAGACGGTGATCCTGTTGTTCACCGCGCAGGAGGGAGCCGACGTCGACGTCAGCGACTTGCTCAAGGGGGACAACCTCGCTGCGCTGCGTTCCTTGAACGACGAACTTGCCGCGATCGACGAGGTCTACTCGGTCGTCACGCCGCTGACCTCGCTGACGTACAGCTCCGAACTCGTCACCTCCGAGCCGGTCACGTCGACGGTGGGGTCGACTGCGCTCCTCGCGGCGGCAGGCCGCGACGAGGCGGGCGCCGACGCACGGAATGCCGACATCGCGGTGTCGCTGGCTCGCCGCGGCGCAGCGGGTGAACAGAACCTCGACAACCCCGCCTGGGTCGAGTTGCTGGTGTACGGCAACGAGGGCTTCACCGTCGACGACGGCACGCTCGTCGCGCCGACCGACGACGACCGCCGGATTCGACTCTCACTCGAATCGACCTTCCCGAACGTCGAGGGCGGCCCGGTCAACGCAACCGCTGTCGGCGGCATCGTGCTCAGCGGGAATGCAACGCTCGACGAACAGTCGGCCGGCACCCAGAAAGTGATCGATGCGCTCGACGGTCTTCGCCTGGACGGGTTCGACGTCACGGTGACGGGCTCGCCGGTCTACCTCGGCGAGATCAACGACTACCTGAAGGGCGGCATGCTCACCCTGGGGCTCAGTGCACTGGTCGTCATGGCCATCATCCTCTTTGTCATCTTCAAGGTTCGCTGGCGGATGTTGCCGCTGCTCGCCGTGCTGATCGGTGTGGTCTGGTCGTTCTCGCTCCTCGGCCTGATCGGTATCGATTTGTCGCTCGTCACCATCGCCGGCCTGCCGATCCTGATCGGTCTCGGCATCGACTTCGCCATTCAAGTTCACAATCGAGTCGAAGAGGAGGTCGTGCTCGACCATGACGAGCATCCGATTGCGGAGACGCTCGCCAATGTTGCTCCGCCGTTGATCGCTTCGGCGATTACCGGCGTTGTTGCGTTCGTTGCGCTGCGCATCTCGAAGGTCCCGATGATCCGCGATTTCGGCGTGCTCCTCGGAGTCGGTGTTCTCGTCCTCGTTGCAGTGGGGATCGTCGTGCCGGCCGCGGCGCTCGGCATTCGCGAGTACACGAAGCCGACCGAGCATCGACCCGTCTCCTACGTCGAGAAGATCGTCGTCAAGTTGGGAGGGCTGCCGACCAAGGTCGGCCTTCCGTTGGTGATCGTGTCGTTCGCACTGTTCCTCGGCGGAGTGTTGGTCGAGGGCGGTACGAAGATCCAATCCGATCCGGTGAAGTGGATCGACCAGGGCAGTCAGACCGTGGCCGACATCGTCAAGCTGGAGGACGACACCGGGTTCGGCACCACGCTCGGCATCCTCGTTCAGGCCAACAACGTGTACGACCCTGCCGTCGTCAATCTGATCCACGACTTCACCGTCGAAGCCGAGAGCCGCCCCGACGGCGCAGTCGTGTCGTCCTCGAGTTTCGTCACCACGATGAGCAAGATCATCAGGGTCGAAGGCGCCACGGTCATCGCGCCGACCAGCGGTGACGTCGAGGCTGCTGCTGCCGCTGCCGCCGCTGTTGCTCCGGACATCGCCAAGTTGCTGGTCAGCGACGATGGAACGGCGACCCAGGTCAACCTGCGGTTGGCGCCGGGCAGCCTCGACGAACGAGCCATCCTCGTGGGCGAACTGCGCGCCGATCTCGATGCTCGCATCGCCGCTCTCGACCTCCCTGCGGACAGCATCCTGCTTGCCGACCTCCCCGCCGGGCAGGCCGCCGTCCGGGCCACGCCGGCGGGCTTGGCGACCGTCGGTATCGGCCTGCTCGAAAACCTGTCAGCGAACCGGGCGAACCTCACGTATCTGGCCTTGGCATTGTCGGCCCTGTACCTTGTGGCGCGTCTGCGCAGCTTGAGTCGGGCCGTCCTGGCTCTCGTTCCGGTGCTGCTTGCGGTCGGCGTGTCGTCGCTGATCGTCGACGTTCTCGGCTTCGAACTGAGCCCGCTCACCACAGTGGGCGGGCCGTTGGTGATCGCGTCATGTGCGGAGTTCTCGGTGTTGATTCTGGGGCGATACCTCGAGGAGCGGCAGCGCAATCTCGAGCCGCGCGCGGCCACCGACACTGCCGCAAGTCGCACCGGCCGGGCCTTCTTCACGTCGGCGTTGACGACGACCGGCGGATTCGCCGTGCTCATCGTGTCGCCGCTTCCGCTCCTCCGCGACTTCGGCATCATCGTCACCCTGAACATCGCGATCGCTGTACTCGCGGCGCTCGTCGTGATGCCGCCGCTGTCGGTCTGGGTCGACGAGAAGGGTTGGCTGGGCACGCAAGAGCAGGGGTCTGATCGAAAGGCATCGGTGCGGTTGGCCGCGAAGCTGCCGGGCGGTCAAACGCCCGTTGCGATCGCTGGCATCATGGCGTTGGTCGCTGGAGCAATTGCGGTGTACGCAACCGCCGATACGTCGTCGGGTGAGTCGACCGAGGTGGCCTACGCGGCCACCGCGCTCCCGACCACGACGACCACGACGACGACCTCCACGACCACGATCGCGCCGGAACCGACGACCACGGTCGCCGGTGCGGAGCCCGAGCCCGAGCCCGAAGGTCCGCTGATCGATCCGTCGACGTTCGGTACCGATCGTCCCGCATCGGTCGTCGGCGGGGTGCTCTTCGACCTCCTCACCGGCGAACGAGTGGGCGTCGAACCAAACGCTGCGAATTGCGCCATCGAGACACTTGCCTCGCGCGTCACCGATGAGGAGTTGTTGGCACTGGGTGCGGCAACGGCTGAGCCGGCAGCAGTCGAACCGATCACCCAAGCCGCACTCGACTGCGGCATCGACCAGGCGACCATCGACACAGCGATCGCGATCCAGCGCGGCGGCTGATCGGTCGGCGCCAGCGTTCTGCTGTCACCGGCTGGCCGACGTCACGCGAGCGCGGTCGGGATCAGTGTCCCGGCGACGATGTGATTGACTGGCGCCGTGGCTGAATTCGACCGGCTCGCACTGCCGTGGCGGCTGGCCTTCGACGAGGCGTGGGCCTCGTTCCAAGCTGGTGACTTCGGGGTCGGCGCGGTCTTGGTCGACCCGGAGACCGAAGGTGTGGTGAGCGTCGGCCGGAACCGCGTCGGCCAAGGGCATCGTCTGCCCGGCGTGATCTCGGGCAACATGACCGCGCACGCCGAGATGAACGCCTTTGCCGCGCTCGATCGGTTCAACGCCGCAGGCCTGCACCTGTACACCACCCTCGAACCGTGCCTGATGTGTGCCGCCACGGCCATGCAGCTCAAGGTCGCGCACGTCGACTTCGCGGCCGCCGACGAGTTCTTCAGCGGCATGGACGGGTTGTGGGCACACCACCCGGTGACTGCGGCACGGCAGCCGGCGTCGGCCGGGCCGCTGCCGGCACCGTTCGGCGCCTTTGCGCGGTTGCTCCCGATGCACTACAACCTGCGCCACCTTCCCGGGCGCACTGCCGAACAACTGGCCCGGCGGCACCACCCCCGACTTGCCGCTGTGATCGACGCACTCCCCGGCGATCCGATGTGGACCGAGATCGCGCGCGCAGGTTCGGTGACCGATGCACTCGACCACCTTGCGCCTGCATTGCATTGAGCCCGAACAGTGCGCAGACGCCGACATCGGCAACGGTACGAATCCGCATCGCGATCCCGCAACCGCGACACCCGCGCGGCCACCTGCTGGCTTGACATCTCGGCCGGCCAAACCTGGCAACCCGTGTCAGGAGAGACCGAACCAGGGGCCGGCCGCCAGGTCGGCCTCGACGATCTTGCGGTCCTCGTCGTCAGCGATGGGGAACGCCAACGCGTGCGCGCGTTCCGCGGCGGCGTCCGCGAGCCGGCCGGCGCAGGCGAGAGCACGGGCGCGGCTCTCGTGCCCGTAGGCGTGGTCGAAGTCGGCCGCGTCGTCGCCGGCCTGGGCGAGCAGGGCTGAGTAGCGGTCGGTCCAGCGCAGCGCCATGTCGGCGTGACCGAGCACCGTGTGCGCCTTGGCGATCACGTACGCGGAGCGAGCTGCGTTGATCGGACCACGCTGCGCTGCCCTCGCCCAGTGGTACGCCGACGCATACGCCCGCGCGAGGAGTTCGTCGCCCTCGTCGGGCGTGAGCTCGCTCTTGTCGAGCAGTTCCCACACCGAGTTGTTGGCGGTGATGGCCTGGCTGCGATGCCAGTGGCCCTCGACGTCGGGCACGTCGGCGATCTGGTCAATCACCGCGGGCATCGGTTCTCCGGTCTCGAGCAGGGTCTTGAGCCCGTCGAGGATCGCCACCCACCCGAGCTTGACGTGCAGCCAGGTCTTCGGGCTGCCGGAAAGATCTCCATGGCGGAGCGTCACGCGCGTGACGCTGCCGTCAGCGTTCGCATCGACGAGCGTCCACTCCACTCGGCTGGCCGGCTCGGCAGCCATCTCGTCGTCGTGGAGCACGCGCCAGGTCATCACCAGACGGTTGGGTGGGTCGAACTCCTCGATCACCCCGTCGGAGGCGAGTGCGTCGGTGGCCACGATTCGACGGAGGAAGGGAGCCCCCGGTTCGAAGGTCGACTCGAACCGGGAGCCGTGGAAGTAGCGCGACGTGAACTCCTCTTTCAGCAGTGCATCCCAGACCCGGTGCCGGGTTGCGTTGATGAAGATCTCAGAGATGTGGGCGGTCGCTGTCATGACGGGTGCTCCTCCTCCCCTCATCGGGGTGGCTCAAGCCGACTCGGACTCGACTGCGTCGCGCAGCGCGATCAGGCTGACCACGAGTGGTTCGGCGTATCGCGAGATCCAGCGGTCGTGGATCTCGCGGATGGGGACGGGGTTGAGGAAATGGAACTTCTCGCGGCCGCGCTTCTCGGTGATGACCAGGTGCGCCTCTTCGAGCACCCTCATGTGCTTCATGACGCCGAAGCGGGTCATGTCGGGCAGCACCCGGCACAAGCTGCCGAGCGTCTGGCCGTCATGACTGCGCAGGGCGTCCAGGAGCGTGCGTCGACCCTCGTCGGCGAGCGCCTTGAACACCACATCCATCGGAGTGATGATAGGTGACTCGATGGTCACATGTAAAATCCAACGGGCGAACTGTGCCATGCGAAGTCAGACGGTCGGGTTTGGTTGACTGTCGACATGACCGAACTCTCCCAATCCGTCCGTCTCGAAATGCACGACGGTGTTGCGCTCGTCATCGTCAACAACCCGCCGGTCAACGCCCTCAGCTGGCACGTGCGCCAGGGCCTGTTCGACGGCATGACCCAGGCCGTCGAAGACGGTGCGAAGGCGATCGTGGTGATCTGCGACGGCCGGACGTTCATCGCCGGCGCCGACATCAGCGAGTTCGGCGGCAACGTGCCGCAGGCGGCGGGCCTGCACGAAGTCCAGGCGGCCATGGAAGACGCTCCCATCCCCGTCATCGCCGCGATTCACGGCACGGCGCTCGGCGGCGGGCTCGAAGTCGCCCTCTGCGCGCACTATCGGGTGAGCGTGGCGTCAGCCAAGTTCGGTCTTCCCGAAGTCAACCTCGGGCTGCTCCCGGGAGCCGGCGGCACGCAGCGCCTCCCGCGTCTCGTCGGCGTACCGAAGGCGCTGGAGATGATGACGACCGGCCGCCACATCAGCAGCGCAGAGGCGCTCGACGGCGGCCTGGTCGACGACATCGTCGACGGCGGGCTCGACGAACTGCGCGTCGCGGCGATTGCGTTCGCCAACCGAGCCGTCGACGAGAACCTCCCGCTCGTGCGCGTCCGCGACCGCAACGACAAGGTCGCCGAGGCCAAGGGCAACGAGCGAGCTCTTCGCCGACTTCCGGGCGAGCATCGCCCGGAAGTCCCGCGGCTTCCTCGCGCCCGAGTACAACATCCACTGCATCGAAGCCGCCGCCAATCTGCCGTTCGACGAGGGGCTCAAGGTCGAAGGCAAGCTGTTCATGGAATTGATGACCGGCCCGCAGTCGGCCGCGCAGCGCTACGCCTTCTTCGCCGAGCGTGCGGCGAACAAGATTCCCGACATCGCCGCGGACACGCCGCTCATCGACATCCAGAAGGTCGGGGTGCTCGGCGCCGGCACGATGGGCGGCGGCATCGCGATGAACTTCGTCAACGTCGGCATCCCGGTCACGATCGTCGAGCGCGACCAGGAGGCGCTCGACCGCGGCCTCGGCGTGGTCCGCAAGAACTACGAGCGTTCACGCTCGACCACGCCGGAGCAGGTCGAGGAGCGGATGGCGTTGATCACCGGCTCGACCGACAAGGCCGACTTCGCCGACTGCGACATCGTGATCGAGGCGGTCTTCGAAGACATGGAGCTGAAGAAGTCGATCTTCCGCGAGCTCGACCAGATCTGCAAGCCCGGTGCGTTGCTCGCGTCGAACACCTCCGCGCTCGACGTGAACGAGATCGCGGCGGTCACGAGCCGGCCCGAGAGCGTGATCGGCATGCACTTCTTCAGCCCGGCCAACGTGATGAAGCTGCTCGAGAACGTGCGCGGAGCCAAGTCGTCCGACACGGTCGTCGCGACCACGATGGCGATCGGCAAGAAGATCGGCAAGGTCGCCGTGATGGTCGGCGTGTGCCCGGGCTTCGTCGGCAACCGAATGCTGTTCATGCGCGGCGCCGAGGCCGGAACGCATGATCCTCGAAGGCGCCACGCCGGCCCAGGTCGACACGGTGCTGTACGACTTCGGATTCCCGATGGGCCCGTTCTCGATGAGCGACCTCGCCGGCCTCGACATCGGCTGGAAGGAGGAGACGTCGTCGTCGTCGACCATCCGTGAGGTGCTGTGCGAGAACGGTCGCCGGGGCCAGAAGAACGGTCGCGGCTACTACACGTACGACCCCGACACCCGCGCCGCCACGCCCGATCCCGAGGTCGAACAACTGATCAAGGACTTCGCGATCGGCAAGGGTCATCGAGCAGCGCGAGGTGTCCGACCAGGAGGTGCTCGAACGGCTGCTGTACCCGATGGTCAACGAGGGCGCGAAGATCCTCGAGGAGGGGATCGCCATCCGCGGCAGCGACATCGACGTGGTGTGGGTCAACGGCTACGGCTGGCCGCTCTACCGCGGCGGCCCGATGCACTGGGCCGACAGCGTCGGGTCTCGCCGAGATCGTCGACAAGATCGAGGGATACAGCGCCGTCGCTCGGCGGCCGGCACTGGGAACTCAGCACGCTGTTGCGGCAACTCGCCGACTCGGGTGGCCAACTGCAGACCTTCAGTAGCTGAGCGCTTGGTAGCCTGCCGACAGTTCAGTGCGACGCAGGAGTTCACGCCGGTGGACCATCGTTCGTGAATCTGACCGAAGGCTGCCAAATGCCTCAAGAGCGAGCGCCGATCAACCGATGTTCCATCATGCGTTGCGCTCGATCGCCCAGGACGACGCGATGAGTGCTGACCTGGTGCGTGCGAGTACGAGTACAAGTGAGGTCGGATCAGACCGTTCGTCAGCCGTCGCGCTGGCGCTTGGCGCGCAACACCGCGGCCCAGTTGGGTCGATCTCATCTGCCTCACCTGGCTGCGACGATCGCAGTCGTCGCCTACTTTGCGGGGCAGTTGGAGACGAATGCCGTCTTCTACTGGGGTGGTGTTGCTCTGGCGAACAATGTGCGCGCCGCGGTGTGCAACCGCGCCGACGGCGTGAGCCTCCAACGGGGCCAGTTGCCCCGCTGGTACCGGCAGCTGAACGCAAGCTATTACCTCACGTACGGCGCCATCTGGGGTTCCCTCCCGGTCGTGGCTGGTCGGTACGGTTCCGGCTCGGACGTCTGGGTCGGCTTCGTCGTGTTGCTGGCGATGGTCGGCCTCACGGCCGTGGTCACTGCGAGTTCCCGACTCTTCTTCACCGCGATGCTCTCGGGCGCTTTCGTCGCGACGTCGTTCGGCGCCCTCATCGACGCGACACCGGGCAACGCCTTCGCAGTGCTGTTGTTGCTGTACTTCGCTGCTGCACTGTGGCTGCATCAAGCGTTCCGTCAGACACTCACGGCCCTGATCGTGTCCGACCTCGAGAACCGCCAACTCGTCGACCGGTTGACGCAGGTGCTGGAGTACCAGGATCCACTCACTCGGCTCTTGAATCGAGACGGACTTGCCGCCGCGGCGCGCGAGCTGGTCCGGCCTCTTCATCGTGGCCGACGTCTTGCCGTGGCGGTCGGCAACGTCCAACGACTCAGCGCGATCAACGAGCTGTTCGGAATCGAGCAAGGCGATGCGGTGCTCGCGTTGATCGCGCGTCGGCTCGAGGACGTGGCCGAACCCGGTGCTGCGCTGTGTCGCCTGTCCGGCGACGAGTTCGCGATCGCCGCGCAGGTCGACGCCGGCAGCGACGGTTCTCACCTCCGCGATGTGCTCGAGCGCTGCATGTTCGAGCCCTTCGTGCTCGACGGGCGCTCGATGCCGATTCGGATGTCGACGGCCGCGAAGGTGGGCGATCCGGCCAAGTTCGAACAGCTCGTCGTCGGCGCGTCTTCGCTGGTGCGCGAGGAGCGTTCGCAGCGTTCACCGACCCTGACCGTCGCCGATGGTGCGATTCACGAGCGGCGAGAGATGTTGAGCGAGTTGCACGCCGGTCTCGCCGCCGGCGAAGTGACTCCCTGGTTCCAGCCGATCGTGGCGTGCGACGGAAGTCGAGTCGAGGGCTGGGAGGCGCTCGTCCGCTGGGAACACCCGGTGCGTGGTCTCGTGCCGCCGTTGCAGTTCCTGGGCGTCGCCGAGGTGGGTGGGATCATGACCGAGCTGACCACCCGCGTGATCGAGGCGAGCTTTCAGTTCGTTGCTGAGCTGACGTTGCGCGGCCATCATGGCGCGGCGTCCGTCCACGTGAACCTCACAGCGAGCGAAGCCCGCCGCTCCGAAACGCCGCGATTCTTCCAGCACTGTCTCGCCACCTACTCGGTGAATCCGGCGGCGATCACGATCGAAATCACCGAACAAGAGGTCACCCGCATCGAGGGCGACCTGTTGGGCAATCTTCAGCTGCTGGAGTCGATGGGATTCGGTCTGGCCATCGACGACTTCGGCACGGGCTATTCGAGCCTCAGTCACTTGCTGGACCTGCGCGCAACGGAACTCAAGATCGACAAGCGTTTCATCGACGGTCTTCCGCACGATCGGGCCAGCACCGAACTGGTGCGTGCCGTGCTCGGGCTGGCCCGAGGGCTCGGGATGCGAACGGTCGCCGAGGGCGTCGAGACCGCCGATCAACTCGCGTTCCTGGCTGGCGCCGGTTGTGAGATGTATCAGGGCTACCTCACATCACCCGCACTGCGGCCGGGCGAAGCGATCACCTTCCTGACCCGCCACGTGGCCTCCACTCCCCAAGCCTGATTGCCGCGACGTTCGAGGGCTGCAGGTCGCGTGCGCGGTCGGGGACTCCGATCGATATCCGACCGATATCCGATCGTTGCTGCGAACGCGAGGTCGACATACTGGCCCCGTGACGGTCTTTCATCGACTGCTGGCGAACACGCTCGTCGCCGGAGTGATGAGCATGTTCTTGTGGTTCGCGCTCACGTTCTGGGTGTACCTCGAGACGAAGTCGGTGCTCGCCACATCGATCATCGGCGGCGCCTTTGCCGTCTTCTCGGCGCTGTTCGGCGTGTTCTTCGGCACGTTCGTCGATCGACACCGCAAGCACACCTCGATGGTCGTTGCGTCGGTGGCCTCGTGTGGGCTGTACGGGTTGGCCGCAATCCAGTACGTGCTCATCGACCGCGACGATCTGCTCCGGCTCGACGGCATTCAGTTCTGGATCCTGGTCACGCTCGTGCTCGCAGGAGCGGTCGCCGGCAATCTGCGTTCGATCGCATTGGCCACCTCGGTCACGCTGCTCGTGCCCGCGGACCAACGTGATCGCGCCAACGGGATGGTCGGCGCCGTCACGGGTCTGTCGATCGTCGTGACGTCGGTGCTCAGCGGCCTGGCGGTGGGTCAGCTCGGTATGGGGTGGGCCCTGGCGTTCGCCGTTGCCGCCACCACGCTGGGCCTCGGGCACCTCCTCACCATCCGGGTTCCGGAGAACGTGATCGTGCACGACGATCACGCGCCCAGTTCGGCGTTCGACTTCCGCGGGGCGCTCGCGGCCATTCGCGTGACGCCGGGCCTGCTCGGGCTGATCGGGTTCGCCGCGTTCAACAACCTGCTGGGCGGCGTCTTCATGTCGCTGATGGATGCGTACGGGCTGTCCCTCGTCTCGGTCGAGGCGTGGGGGATGCTGTGGGCTGTGGTCAGCCTCGGGTTCATCGGCGGCGGGGTCGTGGTCGCCCGCCG
The DNA here is from genome assembly GCA_963820085.1 of Ilumatobacteraceae bacterium. Lineage (GTDB taxonomy): Bacteria > Actinomycetota > Acidimicrobiia > Acidimicrobiales > Ilumatobacteraceae > Ilumatobacter_A. The sequence goes on from CAWFYU010000008.1 coordinate 90,755, forward strand.
CGGCCTCGGCCGACACCCGCTGCGTGTCATCCTCATCGGCAACGCCGTGAACTGGGCGATTTGCATCGTGTTCCCGTTGCAGTCGTCGATCGTGATGTTGGCCGTCGGCATGCTGGCCTGGATGAGCCTGATGCCAGCGATCGAAGCAGCCGAGCAGACCGTGTTGCAGCAGGTGGTGCCCTTCGATCACCAGGGCCGCGTGTTCGGCTTCGCGCAAACCGTCGAGAATGCAGCCTCGCCGCTCACGTCATTCATGATCGGCCCACTCGCCCAATTCGTGTTCATCCCGTTCATGACCGATGGGGCTGGCGTCGACCTCATCGGCGGCTGGTTCGGGGTGGGCAGCGAACGGGGCCTGGCGCTGATCTTCACCTTGGCCGGGGTGATGGGCCTCGCCGCAACCTGGTGGGCCAGCCGCTCGGGTTGGTACCGCAACCTTGCCGCAGCCTCCCAGGGTCCCGTCGTCGCCCCGTCGGGAATGGCCGTCGACTGAGCAGCAGTGCCAGTGAACTCCGCGGGTCGACAACGGGCGAGTGAACGGCGGCCGAGTCAACAGGGGCCGAGGTGAACGCGGCAGGGTACAACGGCCGAGGTAACAACGGCGGGGTCAACGGTCGATCCCCAGTTGGGGATGGGACAGTGGTTTCGACCGGCGTCGATCCGGTGACCTCCCACTTTTCAGGCGGGCGCTCTGCCAACTGAGCTACGAAACCATGGTGACAATCGTGGCCGAATGTCGTGTTGCAATCACAAAAGCCACCTCGCACAGATGTGCTCGGTGGCCCCTGTTGGCGGTCCCGACGGGATTTGAACCCGCGACCTCCGGCTTGACAGGCCGGCGTGAACTCCTGACTTCACCACGGGACCAGTATTGCTATGTGTTCAACAGTGGCATGTCAGCGCCACCGCTGCGAAAACCCGAAGGTCTTCTGCACCCCCAACGGGATTCGAACCCGTGCCGCCACCTTGAAAGGGTGGTGTCCTAGGCCACTAGACGATGGGGGCCTGATCGTTGAGGCGAGTGAACTCGACTCGTTGAGAGCAACGAGAATCTAGCAGGGGGGCTCCGTCGTTCCACGCGCGTTGTCGCGAAGAACTCGCTGCGTGGGTGCCAACGTGCGCGGGGTCTACGCTCCCTCGACATGTTGGCGATGCTGGGATCGGCACGGGAATCGGTAACGGAATCGGCACGGGAAGCGGCACCAGCGTGAAACGTCTCGCCGCCGCCGTCGGTGCCGGGTATCTGATCGGCACCTTCCCGACCGCTGACCTCGTGGCACGTCGAGCGAGCGGAGGTGCGGTCGATCTGCGAACAGCCGGCACCGGGAATCCGGGAGCGGCCAATGCCCTCAATGTGCTCGGACCGCGGGCGGGCATGGCGATCATGGTGGGAGACATCGCCAAAGGCGCGCTGGCCTGTGGTGTCGGCGCACTGGTTGCGGGCCCGGGCGGCGCGCATCTTGCCGGGACCGCGTCGGTGACGGGGCACTGCTATCCGGTGTGGACGGGTTTGCGCGGTGGCGGCAAGGGCGTCGCGGCCAGCGTCGGGCAGTGCCTGGCCACCTTTCCGGCGTACTTCCCGATCGACGTCGCAGTCGCCGCCATCACGGCATCGAACCCGAGGTGGAAGCAGCGCGCCTTTGCGGCCACGCTCGCATCGAGTGCCTGCTGGGTCCTCGGCGGCCTTGTGTGGTGGGCCAAGGGGTGGCGCAACCTCTGGGGGCCGAAACCCTCGGCACTGTTGCCGTTGGCGGCGGCCACGACGAGCGCCATCATCGCCCAACGATTCCTCGCCGGATCCCCACCTCCGTCTGCATCACCGTCTGCGCAAACCTCCGCGTCACCGTCCGCGTCACCGTCTGGGCACGCGTCCGCGCCGGCACCTACGGCACCGTCTGCGCAATCGTCTGCGCCGGCACCTGCGGCACGGTCTGCGTCACCATCCGCGCAATCGTCTGCGCCGGCACGTGCGGCACGGTCTGCGTCACCGTCTGCGCAACTGTCTCGGCAACCATCGCCGCAACGGTCTGCGCCAGCAGCTGCGGCACGGTTCGCGGCACCATCTGGCACCATCTGCCGAACCATCTGCCGAACCATCTGCGCCAGTAGCTGCCACACGCGCTGCGCCGGCACGGTCTGCGCCCGCAACTGACGAGCACGGAGCAACGGAGTGATCGGACTCTGCGTCGACTCGAACAGTCAGCTGCCGCCCGAACTCGTGGAACGGTATGGCATCGTCGTGGTCCCGTTGACCGTCACGGTGAACGGGGTCGATCACCGAGAGGGCGTCGACCTGAGCGTCGACGAGTTCTATGCGGCGTGGGCCGATGGGGAGGCGCCGCAGGTGTCGACCAGTCAGCCGTCTCCGGGCCGGTTCGTCGAGGCGTATCGCGCATTGGTTGCGGGCGGCGCCACCGAGATCTTGTCGATCCACATCGCCGAATCAATGAGTGGGACGGTCAACTCGGCTCGTGTCGCCAGCTCTCACGTCGACGTCCCCGTCGTGGTCGTCGATTCGGGTACGGCGAGCTTCGGGATCTCGTGCTGTGCATGGGCCGCCGCTGAGGCCATCGCGGCAGGTGCCGAGATCGGCGAGGCCGCCGAGGTCGCCCGTCAACGTTCGGCACGACTCGGCTCGTCGTTCATCGTCGGTGTTCCGCAACTCACCGAGCGATCCGGTCGTGCGACCGGAGCCGGGGTGGCTGCGGCCGCGGCAGGTGGGATTCCGGTGCTGGCTCTGAGCGGCGGCGTGATTGCGGTCCTCGACACGGTCACGACGATCGAGGCCGCAGTTCGGGCCATGACCGAGTACGCACTCGGCTGGTCGCCGTCGTCGGCCGACGGTGTGCGCGTCGCCGTCGGCACCTCGGATCCGGCGAGCGCGATCGTCAGCGCAGCACTGAGCGTGGCACTCGAACAGTCAGGCGTGCTCGCCGAACCTCCGGTCCACTACACGATCGGCCCATCGGTCGGCGCCCACACCGGCCCGGGAACCGCCGGACTCTTCGTCTTCTGAAGCAGACCACTGAGCTCGTTCGGACCAGTTCGGACCAATTCGGACCAGTTCGACGGCGTGACGCTGCTTCGCGCTGCGTCGACCGGCAACCTGCTGCCCCGATCGTGCGTGACCTGGCTTCGCGACTTCGGCAACCGGCCGCGCCAACGATCGTGCGTGACCTGGCTTCGCGACTTCGGCAACCGGCCGCGCCAACGATCGTGCGTGACCTGGCTTCGCGACTTCGGCAACCGGCCGCGCCACCGATCGTGTCCTCGTCGATGGATCGGGCGTGCTGCGCGCGACCTGTTCCATGGCGACCGATCGCGACGTCTGCACTCGCGACACCGAGCAGCTGAAGGCGGACCCATGGGGCCGCGCCTCGCTTCGATGTCTTGCCGCTCGTGAGCTCTCGAACTCTGAGTTCTCGGTGCGTGAGTTCTCGAGTTCGTGAGTTCGTGCCACCGAATTGTCGGTGTGCCGCGCTCAGGCGGCGTGGCGTTTGGGTGGTCCGGTGTTGTGGATGGTGCCGTTGGGGAGGGTGATGGTGAGTTCGCGGTGGGTGCCGAGGGTGATGGTCCAGTTGTCGTTGTGGATGTTCGCGTGGTGTCGGGTGCAGAGGGGGAGGAGGTTGTCGAGGTTGGTGTGGCCGCCGTGGCGCCACCAGGTGATGTGGTGGAGTTTGCAGCGGTCGTAGTGGACGGTGCAGTCGGGGATCGCGCAGCCGGTGTAGAGGCCGCGTAGCGCACGGCGTTGGTGGCGGTTGGCGAGTCGTGTGGTGCGGCCGAGGTTGATTTCGCCGGGGGCGTGCAGCACGACGCCGTTGCGGACGACCACGCCCACGACATCGACATCGCCGTGGGCGGCGAGTTCAGCCAGGACGCGTGCTGGTATGTCGACGGGGATGGGCCATTCGGCGTGGGGGCCGGGTGCGCCGGTTGCGTCGGCGTCGATGACGACGACATATTCGGGTCGGCCAGTACGGCCTGTCCGCCGCGCTGCCGCGCTGCCAGCACGGCCTGTTCCGCCTGTTCCGCTTGCGCCGCCGGTACGGCCTGCCCGTGCGGTGCCGTTGATGAGTTGGGTGAGGGCGTGGCCGGCCAAGAATTTCTGTTTCTCGATCGGGTCGGTCGGGCAGTGCTCGGGGATTGTTTCGGCGAACAGGGTGTTGATGGTGCGTTCCAGCGCGGATGCGAGTTGCACGCCGGTGAGCGGGTCGAAGGTGCCGCGCAGGTTCCACATGCCGTCGGCGTCGGTCCAGGTGGAGAGCCGGACGTTGGCTTGTTGGCGTTGGAGACGATCGAGACCGTCACCGGTCTGGAGGCGTTTGATTTCGAGTTGGAGTCGACGCCGGAATTCATCGACGGTGCCTGCTGCGGCGACTGCAGCGAGGTCGTTCGCGCAGGTCGAACAGTGCGTTGCGTTGGTCGGGGTCCAACTGTTTGGAACCGCGGGTGACGGCGTCGATGTGCCCGGCGGTGATCGCGCCGTCGGCCAACGCATCCGCCAGGTTCGGTGCCGCGCCCAGCGTCGCGGCGCGGTCGCGGGTTTTGGTGGCTTGGCCGAGCGAGCATTTGGTGGCGTCGGCGATGATGGGTTCGCAGAACGATTCGATGGTGCCGAGTTGCAGGATCAGCGCGGCTTCTTGCGCGTCGGCCCACCCCCGCAGCTCACGCGTCGCGATCAACGCCGGCGCGGATCGCAGGAGGCTGCGCAGTGGCGTCGGCGCGTACCGCGGCGACCCGTTTCGCCCGCTCGGCAACCGCTGCAACGTCCATACAAGCGACAGTACCGACGCACTGTCACAGAGTTCCGCCAACCCTGTGACCAGGTGAAACGCAATCCAACGACGGCCAGTGTCGAGTCGCTCGGTCTGCGAACCGAGAGCGACGCGCAAATGACCCGGGCGCCGGTCAGCTCACGTTGACGAGCGGGTTGCGTTCGGTGCGCGCGGCACGGGCGCGCAACGCGTGCGGGACGACCGGAGCCAGCATGCCGTAGGGAGCGGCGTTGTAGAGGTGGTGAATCCGGTGGGCGGCGGCGAGCCGCTCGAACGCTCCGATGCGACGGCCCGAGAACCAGCCCAATCGCCCGTGGATGTAGACGTCGTGAACCAGCGCATACGCCGCGCCGTAGCCCGTGACGCCGACCCCGACCGGCACGAGGGCGCCATATCCGTCCCAGTTGAAACCGGCGAAGAAACCAACATTGACCACGGCTGCGAACAGCACCGGATACCAGTCGTTGGCCTCAAAACGCTTCGCACCAGGACGGTGATGGCTCCGATGCAAGAACTCGCCCAGGCCGTGCATCACCCAGCGGTGCGTCGCTGCCGTGATCGGTTCCATCGCCCCGAAGGCCGCGAACCCAATCAGCACGGTTGCACCTGACGGCATGGATCGAACGCTAACCGCGAAGATGGCCGGAGGCTGTGTTCTGACCTGTTCTTGCTGCTTCGGCCCGGAACCAGCAGAGTTCAGGTGAAGGCGGCCAGTGCTTCGGCCAACGAGACGTCCATGACGCCGCGCTCCCCGGCGACCTCGCTCAGCCAGTCGGGTCGGAACACCGCGCACACCGCAATCGGCTCGTCGAGGTCGGAACCGGCGGTGGCCAACTGGACGAACGAGCGAACGTAGTCGGGTGGGCGAAGGTCGCGACCCAACTCGACCAGGGCGTACGGATCGGGGGTGCTGGTCGACGTCGGGAGCGAGAAGAAGCTCTGTGACGTCGGCCCCGTCGGCCCGCCGGCCAAGCCAGGTCCGTCGAGCATGATCGCGCCGTGCACCGACTCGGCGCGAGCGCCTGCGAGTTGCAGTGCGATGTAGGCGCCGAGCCCGCGTCCGAGCACGGTGATCTTGCCGTCGGGGCTCTGGGGGATGAGCGCAGCGAGTGCCGCATCGGCATCGCCGAGCAGGAGTTCGGCCGTGTAGCCGCCGCCGCGCGGGATCGTCGACGCACCGTGCCCGGTGAAGTCGAGGCCCGTGATGGCGCCAGTCCAACTGCTCGCCCAGGCGGGCGTCGACTCCGGCGTTCGGTCGCCGAGCCCGTGCAACAGCAGCAGCGGACGCGTCGCCGGATCGGTTGCATCGCGCAGCTGATGGAGCGCCAGGTCGACCTTGTTGTGGCGCAGGGTGATCACGCCCGCTCCGCTCATCGCGGTGCTCCGAGGAAGTCGAGCACGAGGTCGGCAACGCGTTGGGGTTGCTCGATGTGGACGAAGTGTCCGACGTCGTCGAGCACTTCGCACCGCCCGTTCATCGGCATGTAGGGCAGCACCTTCTTCGGCGGCGTTCCCCATCCCATCTCTTCCATCTCGGCACCGAGGATGCCGAGGAACGGAATGGGGAGCCCGGGAAGACGCATCAGTGTCCACTCGGGCCGCCACGGTCCGAATCCGCCGAAGCGCATCGACGGGTCGATCTTCCAGCGCCAGCCATCGGCGGATTCGAAACCACCGGTCGTCACCAGCCGCCGCAACCAGGCGATATCGAGTCGCGGGTTCATTCGTCCGCGACGCCTCGCCAGTTCATCGATCGTGCCCGGCTTGCGCTGGAGGCTGGCCGTGCTGCGGCGGTGGTCGAGCCAACTCGAAATGTCACTGGCCATCATCTTGGTGCGCTCGTGCTCGGCGATGTCAGGGATGTTGCGCTTGTACGGAATGCCGTCCATGTTCACGAGGTGGGTGAAGCGGAACGGTTGGGCGTCGGCGAGTTGGGTCATCAGCGCGCCGCCTTTCGAGTGGCCGACGACGGGAAGTGGCGCGCCGGGCTTGACGTGGTCGAACACGGCCAGCGCGTCGCGCATGTCGGCGTCCCAGGAATACAGCTCGGCGTGCTCGGAGTCGCCGTGGCCGCGCTGATCCCAGGCGACGACGCGCCACCCACCGGCGGCCAACCGCGGGGCGAACAGGTCATAGGTGCGGGCGAAGTCGAACCCGCCGTGCACGGCGAGGAGCGGCGGAGCGTCGGCGTCGCCCCACTCGTGCACCGCAATGCGCACGCCGTCTGCGTCGATGTCGTACTGCCGGGCAGGTCGCTCGGCGCCCGGAAAGTCGACCGTCTGATCGACAGACGGATCGACCGTTGGATCGACAGACGGATCGGCACTCGTGTCGGCGGTCGGATTCACGATTCCGAGGGTACGTCGTGGTGGCGGTGGGCGAGGATTCGAATCGATCCGAGTCGGGCGCGACGTGACGCCTCCGGTACCTCCCGCCGGTACCTCCCGCCGGGATCGGGCCGCGATCGGACCGGGCCGACGCGCCGCTGCCTATCATGGGCGCCATGACGGGTATCGATCGGCGCTCACCACCCCGGGGCGATACCGGCCGTCCTCGTCTGGTGGGGGCCGCGGTGGCAGGGCTGCCCGTGCTGTTCGCGCTCGTGGTCGCCGCGTGCGGCACGACCGACACGGCGTCGAACGAACCGCTGCCGCCGATTCGCACGACGACATCGACCACCACGATCCCCGGGACCACTCTGCCCGCTGGGGTGCGCCAGTTCTACACGATCAAATCAGGCGACAGCCTGGCCGCCATCGCCGCGGCCACCGGTGTCACCGTCCAGTCGATCATCGAACTCAACAACATCGCCGATCCGGATGCGATCCAGGCGGGTCAGACCATCGAGATCCCCGCTGGGATCGTGGTGATCGACAACCTCGAGACCACCACCACCACGGTGGGCTGAGAGTTGGTGGGTGAGGCTCGGCGGCGCGACCCGGTGCGCCGCTTCAGCGCAACTTGTGGGCGTTCATGATGACCTCACGAGCGAACGGGTCGAGTTGACGGCCCGACAGTCGTTCGGTGACCTGGATTGCCTGGGTCGGCTCTTCGATCAGGCCTGACCAGCGGATGTATCCGCCCATCACGCCGACGATGCGGTCGCTGACCTCTTCGGCGTGGACCAACACCTTGACGTTGCGATTGAGGAGTTCGTGCAACTCGGTGTAGAGACGCTTGAGGTAGGCGTCGAGATTTTCCTGGTTGAACGCGCGGTGGCGGTACGGCAACTGGAGTTCGTCGTAGTTGTGGAGGTTGCTCGGCGCGGAGATGATCGAGATCACGCAGCCGAAGCCGTTCTCTCGCAGCCAGATGATCTCCTCTTGCCGGCGGACCCGCCGATGGCTGTCGCCCACGCCGCCCGGCCGCTCGCAGATGGCGAGTTTGTCCTTGAGGATCCACGTGAAGTTGCGCGGGGTGATGCCCAACGCCCACTTGCCGCGCAGACGGGGCGGCATCAGTGTGCGCCTTGGAGGGAAAGGGCGCAAAAGAGGGGGAAAGATCGTGCAACCGTGCTCATACCAAGGGACGAGGCTACCGGCTGGTCGGTGCGCGGGAGAAAAGCCGCAACTCCTGGCGTGAACGCTCGACCCGCCAGCCTCCGGCAACATCGCATCCCACGGCGTCGCCGCGGGCCACGGCGAGGACGCGTTCCACCGTTGCGGCGTTCGGTGGGTGACGGTCGACCGTGTTGGTCGACTCGATGATCCACTGCCGCACGGCACGACGCGCCAGCGGCAGCGGCGCGGCGGCGAGCGCACGGGCGTCGGTGGGGTCGAGCGCCGACGCGAGTTCGGCGAGGAGCTCATCGTCGTCGCGGAGCAGGCCGCTCGTTCGCGCGAGGAGGGGGACGACGTCGCGCTGGGCGACGTCGTCGAGCAACGGGATGACGTCGAGTCGCAGGCGATTCCGTCGAAAGCGTCGGTCGGTGTTGGTCGGGTCGTCCGCCACGACCAATCCGAGAACGGCGCAGAGCGCTCGGGTCTCGTTCCGCCGGATTGCGAGGATCGGTTTCGTCGGGCCTGGTTGCATGGCGCCGAGGCCTGCTGCGCCGGCGCCGCGCAGGAGGCTGAGCAGGAGCGTTTCGGCTTGATCGTCGGCGGTGTGGCCGGTCAGTGCGCCGACACCGATGGCGGTGTGCCGAGCCCGTCGGGCCCGCGCTTCGAGGTTCGGACCGTCGCCAAGATCAACTCGAACCGAGCGAAACGGGACATTGAAGTGGGCTGCTGTCGTTGCGGCGAGATCGGCGTCGTCAGCCGAGGTGGGGCGGAGTCCGTGGTCGACGTGCACGGCGTTGACGACGAGGTCGGCTGCGACGGCCAGTGCCACCAGCGCGGTCGAGTCGGCACCGCCCGACATGGCGCAGACAACGGCCGTACCGGGCGGCGCGAACGTGCACCGGGGCAGCAGGTGCGAGACGGCACCATCGACCGACGCCGCCACGTTGGCTGCCGGCTCGGTGCTCACGAGGCGATGAGGTTCAGAGGTCGCTGTTGCGGCGGCGCTTGCCGCCCGGGTACTTCTTCGACGACACGGCCTTGAGGTAGCCGCCGATCAGGCCGACGCCGAGCAACACTCCAGCGCCGGTCAAGGCGACACCAATCCACCAATGCCAGATCTCGGCTGCGAGCATGCCGAGAGGTTAGCGAGCGCCGTGCAGTCACCACGTCTTTCGACCGCGACGCCGAACTTTCGGGCCGAATCAGTTGCCGCAGTCGCCTGCTCGACCATCTCGCAGGGTTCTTGCGACTTTTCTCCACACTGTGCGTCCAGCTTGAAACCACTCCTTGTAGTTTGCGTAAGATATCCGTGGCGAGCATCCGCCTAGTGCGGGTGTCTCGCCAATTACTTTGCGGTGAGCGGACCCCCCATATCCCCCCACATCCCCGCCATTCCGAACGCGAAAGACGGTCATCTGTCATGCGAATTCAACGGACGTTGCTCACCTTGGGCCTCCTGTGCGGACTCATCGTCGCTCCTGCGGCAGCCGGTTTCGGCCCGGCCGGTATCGCCCGGGCGGCCGGGTCGCCTGACATCGAACTCGCGAAAGAGATGCCGTCGGAAATCCTGTACGGCCTCGACATCCCGGTGTCCCTCGTCGTCACGAACCCCGCTGGCCCCGACGGGTTCAACACCTTGTTCACCGACACCTTGCCGGTGGGGGCAAGCTACGTCGCGGGGTCCGGGTCCCCTGAGCCCACCTCGATCACGGTGCTCGGTAACGGGAGGACGCTGCTGGTCTGGAACAACGTCGCCGACATCTTGACCGGCACGACGGTGCGGCTCGGCTACTCGATGGCCATCGACTCGGCGGTCTTCGCGGCCGGCGAGACCGTCTCGAACTCGGCGCGTGCCTTCACCCACTCCGATCCCCGGACGGTTCCGAAATCGAACGACCTGGGTGGGGCACTGCCCGGCACGTTCACCGGCAACGACGGTGCCACGGCAACGACGGAGCTGATCCCCTTCGAACTCACCAAGACCGGCGGTACTGCCGAAGACGAACTCCTGCGCGGCGTCCACACCCAGCAGACGGTGTACACGCTTCGAGTCGACAACAACGCGATCAATGCGACGAACGGCTTCACCCTGGTCGACTACCTCCCGGCCCAGCTCGAGTTCCTGGGCTGCAACCCGATCGTCGACAACTCGACGGTCGGCGAGGAGTACACGGGGTCCGGCCCGATCCCGAACGGAGCGGTGACGACGAACCCGTGCCCGACCGCGTCGTCGGTCACCACCGTCACCACCGACCCGGACGGCGCCACCGGCCCGATGCCGTCGGGTGTCTACACGCGTGTCGAGTGGAATGCCGCGTCACTCACTGCCGCACTGGGGAGCGCCGACCTCGCAGCCAACGGGTTCTTCAGCATCGACTACATCACGGCCATCCCGCTGCGCGCGAACGTGCAGGCCACCCTCGCTGATCCGACGGCGAACCTCGACAACAACACGGGAAGCCTGACGACGGAAACGCTGGGTGAGACCGAACTCCGCAACTACGCCGAGGCAAGCGGCACGTATCACACCAACGCGAGCCCGACCACCGACTCCGACATCGACATGGCCACGATCGAAGACATCTCGATCCACAAGACCGTCGACGTCCCGGAGTTCGATCAGACGTCGACGCCCGTGTACACCCTCACGATCGAGACCAGTGAATACGCCACCGCGACCGGCCCGATCACGGTCACCGACGACATCCCCGCGATCCTCGATTTCGTCAGCGCCACCCCCGCTTCAGACCCGCTGATTCCGCCGGTGCTGAACGCCGATGGCACCATCACCTACACCTGGACCCTCCCCGCCTTCAGCGCACCCAACGGCGTCGCGACCATCGTCATCAACACCGACGTGCGCGAGGCCTACCGCAACGGCGACGGCTCGCCAGGCGAGCCCGTGGCTTCCAACGACAGCGTGGCCAACACCACTGACCTCGCCGCCGACGTCAGCATCATCACCGACCCCCTCGATCCGACGAATCCGACGGTCGTCACACTCGTCGACGAGTCGGTGGCGACGCAGACATCCCCCGGCCCCGTCATCTCGAAAGACGTCGGGCTTCCCGGGCCGTCGCCGTTGAACTGCGGAAACGGAGCAGGGGTCACCTTCGACCCTGAGTTCGCCTCGTACTACCGCCCCGGTGACCGCGTCTGCTTCCGGCTCACCGTCGAGTTCCCTCCGGAACTCGACACGATCGACCCGATCGTCGACGACTTCCTGCCCGATGGTTTCGCCTACGAGAGCTTCGCGTACGGCCCCGCGAACACGATTTCGACGCCCGGCATCGTCTTCGAAGCGGTTGCACCGCGCCTGCGATGGGACCTGTCCGATGTCGATCGCGGCGGCAGCCGGTTCGAAGTGATCGTCCAGACCGTCATCAGTGATCCGACCCTGTTCGTCAGCAACGACATTGCCGACAACCTGATGAAGCTGCGCTACAGCAACGTCTCCGGAGGCGTGTTCCAGCTGCGTGACGCGGCGCTCGCCGAATTGCGCGAAGCGGTCCTCGGGCTGACCAAGGGCGTCACCCAGCTCAACGGCAGCGCCGTCGCCGGCGCACCTGCTGATGGCGTGATCGTGCAGGAAGGCGATGTCGTCACCTATCAGGTGGCCGTGGCGAACTCCGGGACCGAAACTGCCACCAACACCTCGGTCCGAGATGTCCTCCCCGCCGATGTCACCTGCTCCGATGTCGTGCCCGGAAGCATCAGCAACGGTGGCGCCTGCGATGCGGCGAACGGTTGGATCCAGTGGGACCCGAGCGACAACATCACCGTCGCCGGCGGATCGACGATCAACCTCACCTACCGCGTCACGGTCCCTTCGGGTATCTCGGCCGGCGCAACGCTGACCAACACGGCCGGTGTCCGCCAGTACACCGGTGCCACCAACTCCGGTACGCCGTTCATCTACATACCCAGCAGCAACATCGACCCCACCCTGACGCCGAACACCGACCCCGCCATCGACACCTCGAACGTGGTGACCAACCTGCCGACGATCGCCAAGACCAGAACCACGTCACTGACGGGGTCGGGCAACGCAGCTGCCAACGAGGCAACGGTGGGCGAAACGGTGAGCTACACGATCGACCTGACGCTTCCCGGTGGGACGAGTTTCTACAACGCCGTGCTCGGCGACGCGCTCGACGCCGAACACGACCTCGTCGAGTCCTCCGTCGTCGTCACGCGCAACGGAGCGGCGGTCCCCGTTGCACCCGCGCTGCCTGCGTCGAGCAACTTCGCGATCAGCACCACGGGCAACGCCGTCGCGGTGACGTTCCCCACGCCATACTCCGTCGCCAACGGCCCGGACCAGGCGATCCGGATGACCTTCGACGCCGTTGTCACCGACGTCGCCTCCAATGTCCGAACGACCTCCGTCGACAACCGGGTCGACTTCGACTTCGAGAACGCCGGCGGTGTCGGCCGCAACGTCAACGCCAGCGTGGCAACCCAGATCGTCGAGCCGAACATCGCACTCGACAAGTCGAACAGCATCGCAGGCGGCCAGGTCGGCGCAGGCCAGACCGTCACCTACACCGTCACTGTGCGCAACGTGGCCGGCACGGCCGTCTCGTCGGCGTACGACACCGTGGTCGTCGACACGGTGCCACCCGAGCTGGCGGTCCAGGTCGGTTCGATCTCGAACGGCGGCATCTTCGCCCCCGGTGCCACCGCGAGCGACCCGTCGACCATCACATGGACCATCGCGACCATCGATCCCGGCGCGTCCGTCGCACTCACCTATGACGTGATCACGGCCGACCCACTCATCGCCGGCAGTCAACTGCAGAACACCGCCGATGCCGACACCACCTCGCTGCCCGGCGTCGTTGCCGGGGAACGCACCTCGGCATCGCCACATGGGGACGCAGTGGGCGACGGGTACACCGACCCGGCCGACAGCACCCTTGGCGTCCCCGCCCTCGCTGTCGCCAAGGCGGCCGACCCCGCGACGGCAACCATCGGTGCATCCGTCACCTACACCGTCGACGTCACGATTCCCGGCGGCGTCGTTGCGTACGACGTGACCGTGATCGATGGCATCCCGGCAGGGATCACCTATGAGTCGTTGACCTCGATCGCGTGCGACCAGGCGGGCGGAGCGTGTTCACCCGACATCACCGTCGCCGACGTGACCGTGATTCCCGCCGCGGCGCCCGCCGACGGGGACGACATCGCGTTCTTCTTCGACGACCTCGGTACGGCCGCCGTCGCTGATCGGGTGGTGACCATCACCTACGTCGGCTTCGTCTCCGATACCGCAGCGGCCGATTCTGGGGCCACGCTCACCAACGGTGCGACGCTCTACTGGAACGCGGTCGACACGATCCCGACGGCGCCGGCCACCGTGCCCGCGCCCGGCGACTTCACCTCGTCGTCGCCCGTGGCGAGCGACTCGGTCGGTACGGTCGAGCCGTTGCTCGTCATCGACAAGGACGTCACCGGTCAAGTGGGCGACACCGACACTCGCCGCGCCAAGCCAGGTGATGTGCTCGCCTACTCCCTGACCATCACCAACACCGGGACGGCACCCGCCTACGACGTGAGCGTGAGCGATCTCGCCACCAACACAACGTGGGCCTTCGCCGACACCACGGCAGCCGGAGTTGCAACCAACACCGACGCCGTCCCGGCCGGTGGCCTCGCCTGGGTCATCGACGGGCCGATCGCCGTCGGTGGCACCGCGACGATCACCTACACCCTCACCGTGCCCGCCGGCTACGACTCTGCCGATGAGGTCGCGGCCGGGCCCGAGCAGTCCAACACTGCCGATGTTCCGTCGTACTTCGCCGCGCCGGTTGCCGTTCGACTCGCCAACCCGGGCCGGGATTATCGCGACTACGACAACGTCGTCGCCGACACGGTGACGATCGAACTCGACCTCGCCTCGATCGGCGACGATGTCTGGTTCGACGTGAACAACGACGGGATACAGCAGCCCACCGAACCGGTGTTGGCGAACGTCGACGTGACGGTCACGTATCTGGGGGCCGACAACACGCTCGGCACCGCCGACGACGAAGTGTTCAGCGCCGTGACAGGGCTCGACGGCAAGTACCTCGTCGAAGATCTTCCCGGCGGCCAATACGTCGTCGACGTCGACGAAACCGATGCCGATTTCATCACCGGCCTGGTGCCGAGCTACGACCTCGACGGGGGGACGTCGACACCCAATGGCAGTTCGGCGGCGACGCTCGGGGAGGACGAGGACAAAACCGACGTCGACTTCGGGTACACGGGCAACGGCTCGATCGCCCAGACCGTCTGGTTCGATCAGAACCTCGACGGTGTCGTCGACGCCAACGAGGCGGGCATCGCCGATGCGACAGTCACCGTCACCTGGGGCGGCCCCGACGGTGACCTGTCGACGCCTGCCGACAACCTCGTCTACGTGGCCACGACCGATGCGAACGGCGAGTACCTCGTCGAGAACCTTCCGCCGGGCGAGTACTCGGTCGTCGTGACCGATGTGCCGGCGGGCTACGTCAACGTGTCCGAGCCGGGTGCCGGGTTGGACAGCGCCAACTCGCTCACGCTCGCCGTCGGCGAGGACAACGTCGACCAGAACTTCGGCTATGCCGGACTCGGCACCATCGGTGACTTCATCTGGCTCGACCAGAGCGACGACGGCGTCCAGGACGCAGGTGAGCCAGGCCTCGGCGGCGTGATGGTGCAGCTGACCTCGTTCGGCCCCGATGGGGTGGCCGGTGGTGGCGACGACACGGTGGTGATGACCACGACCGCAGCTGACGGCAGCTACCGCTTCGAGAATCTTCCGCCGGGTGCCTTCGAAGTGGAAGTGACCGGAGGCATCCCGGCGAACGTGAGGAACACCTATGACCCCGACGTCGCCGGCCCCGGCAACAGCGTCAGCAGCGTCACGCTGACGATTGCCGAGCCGGACGACCTCGATCAGGACTTCGGCTACTACGCGGCGTCGACGCTCGGTGACCGAGTCTGGTTCGATGTCGACAACAGTGGCGGTGTCGATGACGGCACCGAGCCCGGCATCGTCGGCGTGCAGGTCACTGCCACCTACTTCGGTCCGGACGGCGTGCTCGGCGGCGCCGACGACGAGGTGTTCGTCACGACGACCTCGAGCACCGGTGACTACCTGTTCGTGAACGTCCCGGACGGCAACTACCGAGTCGCGATCACGGACGGAATCGCCGCCGGCCTGACCCAGACCTTCGATTCGTCGGGCTCGCCGAGCGACGGTGCATCGAACGTGACGCTGGCGACCCAGAACCTGCTGCAGGACTTCAGCTACACCGGCAACGGCTCGATCGGCGACCGCATCTGGTTCGACAGCAATGAAGACGGTGTCCTCGACGCCGGCGAAACCGGCCTCGCGGGCGTTGCCGTGACCCTCACGTGGTACGGCCCCGACGGAGTCGCCGGCGGCGGCGACGACATCGTGCTGACCACGACCACCAACGCAACCGGTCAGTACCTGTTCCCGAATTTGCCCGACGGCGAATTCCTCGTCGAGGTCGACGAGACCACGCTGCCGAGCGGCCTCACGCCGACGTATGACCGCGACGGAATGCTCGCCACGCCCGACGGCTCGACGCGGGTCAGCTTGACTGCAGGAGCCGACGTCATCGATGTCGACTTCGGCTACAGCGGAAGCGGTTCGATCGGTGACACGATCTGGTTCGACCGCGACGGCGACGGCGTGTTCGACGCCGACGAGTACCCCCTCGTCGGGGTCACGGTGCAACTCGTGTGGGACAGTCCGACCGGACCGCAGACCTACACGACGACGACCAACGCGGCCGGCCAATATCTCTTCTCGAACCTGCCGCCGGGCGACTACGACATCAACGTGGTCACCTCCACCCTGCCGGCAGGTCTCACCGCGACGTTCGATGGTGACCAGGTTGCGAACGGTCTCGGGAACACGAGCGCCGAGGCCTTGGCCCAAGGCGAAAGCAATATCAGCCAGGACTTCGGCTACAACGGTTCGGCTGCGATCGGCGACACGATCTATCTCGATCTCGATGGTTCGGGGACCCAGGACCCCGGTGAGCCCGGAATCGTGGGCCAGGTCGTCGAGTTGACGTGGAACGACGCTCCGGGCGGTCCGCAGACGTACACGACGACGACGGGTGCGAACGGGAGCTACCTGTTCGACAACCTGCCCGATGGCAACTTCACCGTCGAGGTCGTCGGCGGGATCGTGAATGTGTCGACCAACACCGGCGATCCGACGGGGCCGGGTGTCGGCGATTCGACGAACGTCGTCACGATCGCCGGAGGCGTCGACCGCCTCGACCAGGACTTCGGCTATCGGGGCATCAACAGCATCGGCGACATGGTGTTCTGGGATCAGGACGCCAATGGTGTCGACGACGCAACCGATCCGGGGCTCCCGAACGTCGACGTGACCCTGGTGTGGTTCGGTCTGAATGGTGTCGCCGGCGGCGGTGATGACGTGACCTACCCGGTCCGCGTCACCGATGCCGCAGGTGGATACGAATTCGACGGTCTGCCGGACGGGAGCTACTCGGTCACCGTGACCGACGGTCTGCCGGCCGGGCTCGACACCAACACCTTCGACGGCGACGACCTGACGGTCAACCCGAACGGGACGTCGGTGATCGACTGGTCTCGGCGTCGGTGACCCGGAGCCGGTCGCCGATCTCGATCAGGACTTCGGCTACGCGGGTACCGGGTCGATCGGTGACACGATCTGGCTCGACCTCGACGGCGACGGAACAAAAGACGCCAACGAACCCGGGATCGCCGGGGTGCAGGTCACCCTGACGTTCGCCGGTCCCGATGGACTCTTCGGTACGCCCGACGACGTGGTCTCCCCGGTGCAGACCACCGGCCCCAACGGCATCTACCTTTTCGAGAACCTGCCGGCCGGGGCCTTCCGGGTGGACATCGTCAACCCGGTCTCAGGGCTGGCGCTGTCGACCGACCCACAGGGGCCCGTCGACGGAACCGCGCTCGGTCACCCTCGACCCCGGTGAGGCCGACCTCGCGCAGGACTTTGCCTTCGTCGGCAACGCCAGCATCGGCGACACGATCTTCCTCGATGTCGACGGCAACGGCGTCCAGGGCGCCAACGAGCCGGGTCTTGCGGGCGTCACGGTGACGGTGAGGTCGGCCGGTGCCGACGGCGTCCTCGGAACGCCCGACGACATCATCGTCACGGTCGACACCGATGCGAACGGGGTGTACCTCGTCGATCGGTTGCCGGCGGGCCTGACGAGCGTGTCGTACGACGTCGCCGACCTCGGACCCGGACTGGTTCCCGGTTCGGATCTGGATGACGGAGATGCGCGGCTCACGACCGTCACGCTCGCTGCGGACGAAGACAAGCGCGACGTCGACTTTGCCGTCATCGGCGATGCCACCCTGCGCGGAATCGTCTATCAGGACACAGACGGTGATGGAATCCAGGATCCGGGCGAACCCGGTATCGGTGGGGTCATCATCGAGGTCGTGTTCGCTGGCCCTGACGGCCCGGTGCTCATCACGACGACGACCAATCCCGATGGTTCGTGGTCACTCCCCACGGTCCCGCCGGGTGACTATGTCACGACCGTCGTTGCATCCTCGGTGCCGGCCGGGCTGGTGCCGAGCACGCCGATCGACGTCTCGACGGTCGTTCCCGCTGGTGGGGAGGGCGTGGCGAACAACGGCTTCGTGCCCGCCGGCTCGATCGGGGACACCGTCTATTCCGACACCAACGGCAACGGCGTGCGGGACCCGGGCGAGCCCGGGGTGCCCGGCGTGACCATCACCGTCACCGGCCCCAACGGCACGGTCGTCACCGTGGTCACGGGTGCCGACGGGATCTACGTCGTCGACAACCTGGCGCCAGGTACCTACGTGGTGCGCGTGGACACGAATTCGCTGCCTCCGGGCGTGATCGTCAGGGTCGACCCCGATGGTCGCCCCGACGGAACAACGACGGTGACCGTTGGTCCGGGGCAAGACGTGACCACGATCGACTTCGGCGTGGGTACCCCGTCGGAACTTCCCAGGACCGGCTCGACGATCGTCTGGACCTTGGCCCTCGCGGCGCTGTTCGCCGTCGCGGGCTGGCTCGTCCAGCGTTCGACGCGACGCCGTACCCGACTCAGCTGACCGCGACCCCGATCAGCGACCCCGATCAGCGATCGGCGACCCCGGTCAACCGATGACGCCGTCTCCGTCGAAGTCGGTGTCGAAACACTTCTCGATGCGCGACAACAAGTCGGCCGGCATCTCATTTTCCTGACACTTCTTGTGGATGACCTGCTTCAACTCGGCATGGAAATCGAAGGCACTGAGGCAGTCGGGGCAACTGTCGAGATGGTGACGGATCGCCTCGCGCGCCGCATCGGACAGCTCCGCATCGAGGAACAGGTCGAGTTCTTTGAGGGTGGCGTTGCAATCGGGGGTGTCACATGCATCCATCAGTTCTTCTCCTGCCCTGGTGCCACTGCGGCTGGGGATTCGGGTGCGACCAGTCCACGTTCGAGGGCATAGCCGTGCAACGCTTTCTGCATCGCCTTTCTTCCCCGATGGAGGCGCGACATCACCGTGCCGATCGGGATGTCGAGCATCTCGGCGATTTCTTTGTACGCAAATCCTTCGACGTCGGCGAGGATGACCGGCAGGCGGAAGTTGTCGGGGAGATCTTCGAGGGCTTGCTTGACCTCGTCATCGGGGAGCATCTCCATCAGCGATTCCTCGGCCGATCGGCCGATCGACGCATCGTCGAAGGTGCTGAGGCGCTTGTAGAGATACAGGTCCTCGATCTCGCCGAGGTCGGATTCCTCGGGCCGCCGTTGCTTGGCTCGGTACTTGTTGATGTACGTGTTGGTCAGAATGCGAAACAGCCACGCCCGCAGATTGGTGCCGGCAGTGAAGGTGTGAAAGCTTCGAAACCCCTTGAGATAGGTCTCTTGCACGAGGTCTTCGGCGTCGGCTCGGTTGCGGGTCATGCGCATCGCCGCGGAGTACAGCTGTGGTGCATATTGCATTGCTTGTTCCGCGAACATCGCCTGGTCAGCCATCGGTGCGGACCTTACCGGATCGTTCCCGCACGGTTCGGCCGAGCGCTGATGGGCGCGCCACGCCGGGGGAGTGTCGTCGCCGTGTGTTCGCAACGCGCCAGGCAACGCGCCATGCAGCGTGTCGTCAAACGTGTCGTCAAACGTGTCGTCGGCACGCCGTCAGAACGGCGTCGAGTCGTCTTCGGCGGCGAGTTCGGTGACGACGTCGTCGATGGCGGTGGTCAGGCGTTCGAGGAGATCAGCGAGGGCGGCCCGCTCGGCGGGGTCGAATGACCCGATGATGCGTTCCATGGCGATGCCTCTGCGACGGGCGACTGCGGCGTGGCGGCGGCGTCCTTCAGACGTGACTTTCACCATGACGACGCGCCCGTCGTCGGGTGACGGATACCGCTCCGCCAAGCCGTCTTTGACGATGCGTTGCACGGCGCGTGTTGCCGTTGATGGATCGATACGCAGACGTTCGGCCAGCCCTTTCATCGTCCGGTCGCGCCGCATCAGGAGGTCGAGGGCATCCATCTGACCCTGCTCGAGCGGCTGGTGGCGTCCGAAGAAATAGTCGCGCAACCGGGCCGACCCGGCCCCTCGACGGAGCTCGATCCAGGCCATGCCGATCCGGACCGCGTGGTCGAGATCGACCGGGTTGTTGAAGTCGAACGTCGGTGCGTCGGTCGGGGTGTCGGCGGACACGGTCATGGCGAAATCGACCGTAGCGGTTGGGTCAGCGGGCTGACGTGACGGAGGACACATTGACGACTCAGTGCTCGATCGGCGAGACGACGGGCGACGGCAGTTCGCGCCGACCGCCGGTCCGTGCGACACTCGCGAGCGTGTCCGATGCTGGTGACCCGACGAACCCGACCGCCCTCGAAGCACTGCGGGCGCTTGCCACGGCCGAGGCGTCGATCACCGCGTCACTGCGCCATCGCGAGGTGTACACCACCCGCGGGTTGCTCAGCCTGCTGTGGCACGAACCGGTTGCGCCGATCGTCGCCCGGCCGGCCGCGCTCGTCCTGTGCGGCGGCGCGATGGGTGGCTTGCTCGGTCCTGGGCATGGCCTGTACCAACGCCTCGGTGACGCGTGGTCAGCCCGCGGGGTTCGGGTGTTACGGGTCGGCTACCGCGAGCCGAACAATCTTGACCTGTGCGCCCATGACGTGGCCTGCGGCGTGGAGTGGGCGCGCGACGCAGGAGCCGATCGAGTCGTGGTGATGGGCCACAGTTTCGGCGGCGCCGTCGCAGTCCGGGCGGCTGTGGTGATGACCGGCTCGGTTGCGGGCGTCGTCACGTTTGCCACCCAGTCGGCCGGATGCGAGGTGGCCGCCGCGCTGGGCGGGCGTCCGTTGCTGCTGTTCCATGGCGAGCGGGACGAGATCATCCCCGCCGAGGCAACGCTGATGGTGCAGTCCATTGCGGGCTACGGCGACGTGCACCTGCTCCCGGGTGATGGGCATCTGCTCGCTCGGAGCGATGACGTGATCGTCGAGCGACTCGAGGAGTGGCTCCCCGTCGTGCTCGGGCTCTGACGGCGTCGTGCGTGCCCCACCAGCGGTTCGGCGAAACGGCGCTACGTCGACGAGCCGAGATCGCGGGGTGCGCCGTCTCGAACGGGTCGGAGGGCCGCCCACAGGCACACGCCCGTGGCGAACACCATCCCCGCGGTGAGCGGGACGCGCGCCGAGGTGATCGTCGCAATGACGCCGGCGATCGCGATCGTGACCACTTGTGCGCCGTACTGCGCGCCACCGGCGACGGCCATCGCGGCTGATCGACCTGCTGCGGGCAACCGTTCGCCGACGACCTGATTCGTCGGAACACCGATGGCGTCGACCGCGCCCGAGACGACAAAGGCGAGACCGGCGACGAGCGGGACGGTGCCGGTGACGAACAGCGCCGCCGAAACGGCCGACAGGCCGGCGCCGCGGAGAGCGGTCGAGCGCAACAGATGGAGATGGTCGGTGGCGGTGGGAATGGTGACCATGCCGGCGATCGAGCCGATGGCGATCAGCGCCGCGAACACGCCGACATACCGGTCGGCCAGATCGAGGTCGGCGGCGAGGGGGACCACCAACGCCTCCGGCAGGATCATGAACATCGACACGCCGACGAAGAGCAGCAACGCGCGCCGACAAATCGGGTCCTCGCGCCAGACGTTCGTACCGGCCTTCACCCCGGCCCAGCCAACGGGAGTGCGATGGTTCGCCGACGCAGCCGCCGTGGACGACAGCGCGGTGAGCAGCAGTGCCGACGCGACGAACGTCGCGGCATTGATCGCCAGTGCCGTGGTTGCGCCGAGCGCAGCGATGAGAAATCCACCGACGGCGTAACCGGCGAGGATCTCGACCTGGGACAGCACGCCGCTGAGCGCCAGCGATGCGCCGTAGCGGTCGGGATCGACGACTTCGACCATGGCCGAGGCGCGCGCGCCGACGAACGGGGGCACGCAGAGCCCGGCGAGGAAGGCGAGCAGGAGCAGTGTCCACACCGGCTGGCGGACCAGCATGAGTGCGAAGAGGGCCGCCCGCACGAGGTCGGCGACGATCATCACCCGGACGCGTCCGAATCGATCAGCGAAGGTGGCCAGCACCTGGCCAGGGCCGAGCCACGGCAGCAGGGAGACGACGGTGATCGCGGCGGCCCACCATGCGGACTGCGACCGGTCGAAAACGAGCACTGCAAGAGCGAGCCGCCCGGCCCAGTCTCCCAGCCCCGAAATGAGCTGCGCGCTCGAACAGCACCTTGACCTCGCGTTGGCGAAGGGGCGTCGCCAGGGCGGTCAGTCGGGTGAGCACGGTGGGCATCGTGGCACAACGATTCGCGTCCCGCGCCTGATTCGACCAATGAATTGGCAACGTCCTGGCTGAACCCCTTGACAAATTGTTGATCTGGCGTTTACGAGCTCTTGAGAGCTTGATAGGTTCCAGAACTTCGGTTGTTCGGAACGAAAGGGGAAGTCAAATGCGCAAGCGTGGAGTTCGTTGGACCTGATCGGCACTGTCTGAGACAGATCGCAGAGACCGCGCCCTCGGGCGCGGTCTTCTGGTTTTTCGGCCCCGCATCGCGTCAGCGAATCAGCACGCGTGGCGTCAGCGAATCAGTTCGGGCCGTGCCTCTTGGTGGAGTTGAACAGCGGTCGGACGGCGACCGGCGGTGGACATCGTTCGTCGCCGAAGTTGCGGGAGCAGCGACCGAAGACGGGGAGTCGACCGGTCCCGCCGCAAAGGTTGCCGGGAGGAGTGCTGCGAGGAGTGCTGGTGTTCCGGTGCAAGAACCCGAGCGACGTGGACATGTCCGAGCGAAGGCATACCTCTGACGATCCCCGAACGGCCGCTCAGATACATCAGGTTTCGAGCGACGACGCTCACAGATCGATGATCTCTTCGAACACGTCGCCGAGCCGACTGGCGAGGGACTTCTTGCGTCGCTTGCCCTGGGCGTCACCCGGCCGTCGGCCGCGGAGCTCGTCGTCGCCGGCAGTCCGATCGATTTGGTCGATGCTCGCCGACCGAGTTCGTTCCGAGTCCGATCGCGAGCGGGGCGAGTTTGAGGTCGCGTCGGCGGCGATTCGGTCGAGTTCACCCCGATCGAGCCACACGCCCCGACACCTCGGGCAGATGTCGAGTTCGATACCGGCGTGGAAGGTGACGTCGAGAACACTGTCAAGGCACAGCGGGCAGTTCATCGTCGATGCCCCACGCGGCCTGTGTTGCCGGTCACCATGAATCAACGTCCTCGCGGGCGCTGCGGAGTGCGGCCAGGTCGATCTCGAGGCGTTCGAGGTGATCGTCGACACCGTATCGCTCCGTCGAGATCGCTCCATCGGTGCGCATCGACTCGACGGCGAGCAACTCCAGATCAGCAATCGAGTCCGCGACTCGTTGCGCGATTTCGAGGCGTTGATTCATCATGTCGTGCACCGTGTCGTATCGCCGACGCAACGACTCGATTCGTCGGTTGCCGTCAGCGTCGTGTGCTGTCGGCAACCGGTGCTCGGCGGCGCGGAGTTCCTGTTTGAGCTGAGCTGCGCTGCGGTTTCGGTCGGGTCGAGTTGATCGATCGACTTCGACAGGTTCTCGATGTCGATGTGGGCCGCAGTGAGCGCAGCCGCAAGGTCATCGAGGCGATCGTCGATCCATCCGGGTTGGGGACGCGAGCGGATCATCGTCACCGCCTCGTCGAACCGATCTCGCCACGCAGGTCGCGGAGTGGTCGGTTCTTTCGGTCGCGGTTTGCGGCGCAGCACCATGGGTCAGAAGTCGAAGAGTTCCCCGAGGAGTGACTCTCGGCGGCGCTTTGGCCGGCGACCGCCTCGCTCGTCGCCATCAAAGCGGTCATTGAAGCGGTCGTCGTCTCGATCGTGGCGTCGGCTGTCTTCGAATCGGTCACTGCGATCATCGAAACTCGGTCGGCTGCTGCGATCGTCGTGGCGCGGCCGATTGTCGCTCGACCGGTCGGGAACGGTGCCCATCGATTGTGCCGGCGCAGGTGACGTCGGCGCGACCGATCGATCGATGATCTTGTCGAGTTCTCCTCGGTCCAACCACACGCCGCGGCATGCCGGGCAGTAGTCGATCTCGATGCCGGATCGTTCGGTCATGACGAGGGTGTCGTCGGGGCAGGCGGGACATTTCATGGTGCATCCTCCGAGGTTGATGGGGCGAGCAGTTGGGTTGACACGGACAATGGCGTCGTCCTCCGACGGCCCAGCGCCTTGCTGGCTTCGAGCACGGCGAGTAGCACGATCGCAGCAGTTGCGCAGACGGCGAGGTCGGCCACACCGAGCGTGTCGAGGTCGAGGAACTCCCGGAGCGGTGTGTAGATCGCGGCGAACTGCAACGCGACGACGAACCCGGCAATCGCCAGCATCACGGGGTTGGTTCCCAGACCGATCGAGCGCAACGACTCGGTGTTCGAACGGGTTCCGATTGCCTGGGCGACCTGCATGAAGGCGAGGGATGTGAAGATCATCGTCTGCCACTCGACCTGGTCGGTCTCTTTGTAGGCGAACCCGATTCCGAGCGACACGGTGCCGATCAAACCGCCGATCCAGATCGTGCGTCGGCCCAGCCCGCCTGCCCACAGACTCTCGCCAGGTCGGTGCGGGCCGCGCCGCATCACGCCCGGTTCGGCCCGCTCGACACCCATCGACAATCCGAGCAAACCGTCGGTCATCAGGTTCAACCACAGCAACTGCAGCGGCAGCAGCGCAACAGCGGCCTCGATCTCGCCGCCGGCGAGGAGGTAGGGAACCGGCCAACCGAGCATGACGATGATCTTCCCGAGGTTCCCGGCGACGGCGAAGCTGACGAATCGGCGCAAGTTGTCGTAGATGACCCGACCTTCCTCGACCGCGGCGACGATGGTCGCGAAGTTGTCGTCACGGAGCACCATGTCCGACGCTTCCTTGGACACGTCGGTGCCGGTGATGCCCATCGCCACGCCGATGTCGGCCCGCTTCAACGCGGGCGCATCGTTGACGCCGTCGCCGGTCATGGCCACGACGTGACCCTGCTGCTGGAGGGAGCCGACGATGCGGAGCTTGTGTTCGGGCGACACGCGAGCGAACACCGACACGCTCGCGGCAGCCGCGTCGAACTCGGCATCGGTCAAGCGTTCGAGCTCGCTGCCGGTCAGCACCCGGTCGTCGGTGGCGATACCGAGTTCGGTGGCGATCGCCTTCGCGGTCAAGGGGTGGTCTCCGGTGATCATTACGGGCCGGATCCCCGCCGCCCGACACACGGCGACTGCGTCGCGCACCTCGGTGCGCGGCGGGTCGATGATGCCGACCAGACCCACGACGACCAACCGTTCTTCTGCCTCTTCTGCGAGCCCAGGGTCTGGCGATTCGAGTGTCTCGTGGACGCGATACGCAATGCCGAGCACCCGTCTTCCGTTCGCCGCAAGACGGTCGTTGGCATCGAGCAGTCGTCGTCGCCAGGCGTCATCCAACTCGACGGGCCCGTCGGCCGACCAGACCTCGGTGGCGTGTTCGACCAGACCGTCGATCGCGCCCTTCACGAACGACACCGGTCGATCTTGGGGCAGCGCCGCCAAGAGCGGAGAAATGTTGCCGAGGGGGCCGTGCACCGTGCTCATCCGTTTGCGACCCGAGTCGAACGGGTTCTCACCGACCCGGACCACGGTGCTGCGGAGTGCGGTGAGGTCGACCCTGGCGTCGTCGGCGAGTTGGAGGAGTGCCGTTTCGGTGGGGTCGCCGAGCAACACCAGCGCGCCGTCGTCGTCTCGGTCGGCCTGGGCATCGTTGCACAGCACCATCGCGCCGAGCATCAGCTGAACTGCAACCGGCGAGCTCGCCGGGTCGAGCGGCATCCCGGGTTCGATCGCCACCGCGTGGTCGGCCACATCGAGCATCGTGACCGTCATCTTGTTCTGCGTCAGGGTGCCCGTCTTGTCCGAACAGATCACCGTGACCGAGCCGAGCGTCTCGACGGCAGGCAGCTTGCGAATCAACGCCTGGCGGCGCAGCATGCGTTGCGAACCAATCGCCAGGGTGAACGTCACGACCGCCGGCAGCCCTTCGGGGATCACCGCAACGGCGACGCTGATCGCGGTCAACACGAGATCCGACGCGGATTCCCCGCCGAGCGCGCCCATCACCACGACCAGGCCAGCGACGACCAACCCGACCAACGCCAACTGCTTGCCCACCCGGTCGAGTCGTTCCTGCAGCGGCGTGTCGTCCGATTCGACGTCTTGCAAGAGGGTGGCGATACGGCCGAGTTCGGTGTGCATCCCCGTCTCCACCACGACGCCCACGCCGCGGCCGGCCGTCACCTGCGTGCCGCTGTAGGCCAGACAGCGCCGATCGCCCAACGCCACGTTGTCCTGATCGACGGGCTCGACCTGCTTGTCGGTCGGCTCGGACTCGCCGGTGAGCGTGGCCTCCTCCACGCGCAAGTTGGCCGCCTCGATCAACCGCACATCGGCCGGCACGATCGTGCCCGCGTCCAACACGACGATGTCGCCGGGCACGAGATCTGCTGCCGCGACCTCGACGGTGCGGCCACCCCGCACGACCCTCACGATCGGCACCGCCATCTTGCGCAGTGCGGCGATGGCCTGCTCGGCTCGATACTCCTGGAAGAATCCGAGCAGCGTGAACAGCACGACGATCGCGCCGATCGCGCCGGCCTCGAGGTATTTTCCGAGGAGGAGCGACAGAAGCGCGGCGCCGATCAGGATCAGCACCATCACGGCAGAGACCTGTTGCCACACGAGCCGCCACGGGTTGATCGAACCCTTGTCGATCAATTCGTTGGGGCCGTGCTCGACCAACCGTTCCCCGGCGATGTGCGCATCGAGCCCGCTGCGGGTGACGCCGAGCACGTCGAGTACTGCGGCACTGTCCAGCCGATGCCATGCGGTCGTCGAGTTGGTGGCAGAGGGCCGATCGGTGTCGACGTGAGCGCTCATGCGCGCACCGCTGCGTTCTCGATGCTCCGGTTGGTCGAACCGGTGCACTGCAGCGCGACGGTCGATGGGATGTTTCTGAACACGAGGTGGGTCCTTTCAGCGTACGAGTGAACGTTCGCTGAAGGTCTTCCCGCTCGATCAACGAGCTGGCCGCGCCGGCTCTTTCGAGCGTGATGACGACGGGCCTCTCGGGGTACTCCCCTTCAGTGGTCGAGATGATACGGCCCGCCAAGCAAATCACAACCTCGATACCGTCTCGTCCATGAATCGCACCGATCGGCTCTATGCGATCGTCGAGGAGTTGCGCGGCCGCGCGCCTGACTGGACCTCGGCAACAGCGCTGGCCGATCGGTTCGAGGTGTCGACACGCACGATCGAGCGGGACCTCTCGGCGCTCCAACAGTCCGGCGTCCCGATTTACGCCACGCCCGGGCGGCGGGGCGGCTACGCGCTCGACACCACCCACACGTTGCCGCCGCTCAACTTCACGCCCGGCGAGGTCGCCGCGATCGCGACGGCACTCGCGACGAAGGGGGCCACGCCGTTCACCGCATCGGGTCGTTCGGCGCTCCGCAAGATCCTCGCGGTGCTCCGCGATGTCGACGCAGAAGGAGCGCGGGCATTGGCGCAACGCATCCATCTCTTCGACGACAAGGGGTTCACTCGATCCCGGCCACCGGTGGCCGTGGAGCACGCCATCGTGGAAGGTCGAGTCGTGACGCTCGACTATGTGGCGAGCAACGGCACGGTGACCGGCCGCACGGTCGAGCCACTGGCGATCGTGGGTGATGCGCCCAACTGGTATCTCTGGGGTTGGTGTCGTCTCCGCGATGCGCCTCGATCATTCCGGATCGATCGGGTTCGCGGTGCGGTGCTGCACGACGAAATCGCGCCTGATCGCGGTGTCGACATCGGCACCTACTTTCCCGTCGTTCCGGGCCGATCGATTCTGGACGATGCCTGAACTTTCTCCCCGGGCCACGTTGGACGTCGGTTGGTGATCGTGACGAATGATCGCTGCGAAAGGAGTTGCAGGGCGGTTCCTCGCCGTCGAAAGATCACTCGGAGATCGGCAGTGCCTGGAATGAATCAAACGTCGTTGCCAGCTTGGCCTTGAAGGCCGAACATTCATACGGGAGCGGCTCGGGGCAGAGGATGGCATGCTGGATGCCTTCGATGGCCGCGTCGAGTTGGTCGCGTTGCAGCATCAGCGCGTCGAACTGCGTGTGCAGGCGAGCCTTGGTGCCTTGTTCGATATCTGTGATGAGTTCAACGATGGTATTGAGCGTGAACCGTCCTCGCTGACACAGCACGATGAAGGCGAGTCGCTCGAAAATGTCTGCGGTGTACTGCCGACGCAAACCGTTGCGCCCCACGGCATGGATGAGCCCACGGCGCTCCCACAGGTGGAGGGTCGACGCGGGTAGTCCGGTTCGGGCGATGACGTCGCCGATGTCGATGGTCCCATGGTGTGTTTCGATTTCCGCAGGATACCACTTGACCTGAACCATGGTTGAGGTGCTTCCATGGTCCCATGGAACCACGACCCTCCCGCACTGTCCAGACTGCCGTCGTTGGGCTGCGCCATGTGCATCTCAAGGTTGCGAATGTCGCGTCGGCCGTCGCCTTTTACGAGTCGGCGTTCGACTTTCGAGTCGGCCACCGAGTTCACGACGATGCAATGGTGTTCCTCCAAACCATCGGTGGCGACGACCTGCTGACACTGAGCGCAGCCGCACTGCCGAGTGAGGTTGACGGGCGAACGGATACGCGGATCGGTGACTCGGGCGGGGTTGACCACTTTGGCGTCTGCGTCGCCGATGCCGAGGCGTTTCGGACCGTGCTGGCCCAGGTCGCCAGGGCAGGTGGCGTCATCGTCAGCGAAGGCGCGGTGTACGGGGCGCCGACTGCCTTCATTCGTGATGTTGATGGCTATGCCATCCAGGTGTACGTGATGCCAACGGTAGAGAAGTGACTTCGGTGGCGGTGGTCCGGGTCGAAGCCCTCATCAAACGCTACGGAGCACGCACTCGCATTGACTCGATGACCTTCGAACTACCGGCCGGACAAGTGATTGGGGTGCTCGGTCCGAATGGTGCCGGCAAGACGACGCTGCTGAAGATGCTGGTCGGGCTGATCCGTCCGACGTCGGGCAGTGCCGAACTCCTGGGCTGTCGCACCGACCATCGGGGGTTGGTCGATGTGCTCCGTCGTGTCGGCGCACTCATCGAGTCGCCATCGCTCTACCTGGAGCTCACGGTTCGCCAGAACCTTGACCTGCAAGCCCGCTCGATGCGAGTGGTCGTCGACCGAGCCCGACTGACCGAAGTGCTCGAGATGGTTGATCTGGCCGATCGCGCCGACGACCGGGCGCGCACACTTTCGCTCGGCATGAAACAGCGACTCGGTATCGCGGTAGCGCTCGTAGCGCGCCCGGAACTGGTAATCCTGGATGAACCGGCCAATGGACTTGATCCGGCGGGAATTGTCGAGATCCGTCAACTTCTTCGACGTCTCGCTCGGGAGGGAACAAGCGTGATCGTGTCGTCCCATCAGCTTGCCGAGACTCAGCAAGTATGCGACCGGCTCCTCGTTCTGAATCAGGGAGGACTGGTGGCAACCGGAACGATCGATGAAATCTTGAGCAAGTGTCCGAGCAACCGCTTCTCGATCCGGCTCGACCCTGGCGACTTCGCGACAGCCTCCACATGCCTGGCGCAACGCGGCGTCACGTTCGAGTTGGACGCGCCGTGCATTCACGCGCTGGCGCCGGACCACTACACGGGCAGAGACCTCAACCGGGCGCTGATGGAAAGCGGCGTGCATGCCATCGAGGTGAGGCACAACGTCGCGACTCTCGAAGAGGCGTTCCTGCTGATGACAACGGACACATCCACCCAGAACCGGAGCCGACATGTTGCGCGCTGAACTCTTCAAGATTCTCACCCATCGGTTGCCAAAGTCATGCCTGGGCGTCACCCTGCTCGGGGTTGTCGGGCCGTCGCTTGCGATGTTGTTCTACACACCGGAGACACCGTCGGCGTACGCCACGACGTTCCGGCACGTGTACGAGATTCTCCCATCGGTTGCCGCTGTAGCGTTTGGGAGCTGGATCCTCGGTGTCGAATACCGCCAAGGCACCGTGAATCGGGCGTTTCTCGCCGAGCCGAGGCGTCTCCGAACGATGGGGGCCAAGGCGGCGGCGGGATCAACGGCGCTCTTCGGAGCCTTGGCCATCGTGGCTGTCGGGGGCTGGTCGGTCGCCCGGCTCGTCGGGGAAGCGAACGACTACACGGTGGCCTGGAGCGGACGGCAACTTCTCCCTGGAGCACTGTTCGCCATGGGTGCAGCCGCAGCCGCGTTTGCGCTGTCGGTCATCTTGCGCAGCGACGCGCTGGCGATGGTTTCGACGCTCGCCCTGGTTCTCATCCTCGACCCGCTGCTCGGGTTGATTCCAAGGGTCGGAAAGTTCACCTTCGCAAGGGCGCTCGAAACGCTCACATCTCGGGCTGGAGGCAGTGCCGGCGGGCTTTTCGACACCGCTCTGCTCTCGAACACCCAGGCATCAATCACGCTTGTGGTCTGGTTCGCCGTGCTGCTCGGACTCGCCGGCTACCTCCTCACCACTCGCGACGTTTGACCTGCCAGCTGACGACTCGAGTGGAGGTTCGGCGGCTCCGCGCCCCGGATACCTGCGCCCAGGCGACGGAAGCGATCGTCTGAACTTTCTCCGAAACACCGACAGGGGGTTGTCGGCGGGGCTCTCTACGGTGACCACCATGAGCACATCAACCTCCCCATCGACCATCCCATCCACCGCCCGGTCCACCGTCCCGGCAACCGACGCAGCCCCTGTGCAGCGGACGCCGATCAATCCGTGGTCGTGGTCATTGAACTTCGGCTACAACCAGGCCGAAGTTCTCCAAGGAATCAACCGGCAACTGGTCTGTGCGGGCCAGACCTCGGTCGATGCCGACGGCAACCCCCAGCATCCCGACGACATGCGGAGCCAGATCACGCTCGCCCTCGACAACCTCGAAGCAGTGCTGAGCGCCGCCGACATGAGCCTGGCGAACGTCACTCGCCTGGCCGTGTACACCACCGACGTCGATGCCGCGATGCAGCACTTCGACGTGCTCGGCGCCCGATTCGGCCCGATCAATGCTGCGCCGCCGATGACCTTGCTCGGCGTCAGTCGGCTCGCCCTGCCGACCCTCATGTTCGAGATCGAGGCGACCGCTGCGGACTGACGTCACCCTGCACGTCACCCCGCACGTCTTGCACGCCATGACACCACCGACCGGATCGAGTGATCCCCGCTCCCGTCTGCACGAACTGCGCGCATCGACGGTGCGGCGGGCAGCGGGTCTCGTCAGCAGTTTCGAGGTCATCGTCGAGGCCGCAAGCGACGTCGCCACCGATGACGAACACGATCCGGAAGGCCACACGATCGCGTGGGAGCGTCAGCAGATCGCCGCGCTCATCGCCGAAGCGAGCACCACGCTCGCCGACATCGAGGCCGCCGAGCAACGCCTCGACGACGGGCAGTACGGGACCTGCACGACGTGTGGTCGCGAGATCGGCGCGGAACGCCTCGACGCACTGCCGGCGACGGCGACGTGCGTCGACTGTGCCAGGTGAACCGTACGCGATACATCGTGGCCGTCGCCCTGGGCGGTGGCATGACTGGCTCAGAGGTAGAACGGGTGCCGGCGAGTCCGGTCGAGCCAGCGACGCAACGTGGCTCGTTGCCGTCGGGACGGAAGGACAACATGGCGTCGGCCCTGCACCGGGCGTGACAGTCGGCTGCGAAGGTATCCTGGGGCTTCGCGCAGCTGATCGGCCGCGCTCGAGTCGATTCCGGGTCGGACTCACCACGACTCCCGCTGGAGGCAACAAATGACTGCAACGCTCACCAACTCTCCGACCTGGCCGGCGCACGACCCGGTGGCGCACCGCCAGCTGCCGGCGAGTTTTCGCCCGCTGGACCGCGAACGGGTGGCGCCGCTGGCCGCAGCGGAGTGGGAGCGTTTCACGCTGTCCACCAGCGGTTCGGGCGAGCACAACGCTCGCGCCCGCCGCACGTTGCCACTCGGGGTCACCTCGTCGTTCCAGTTCTGGGACCCGTATCCCATCTCGATTCAGTCCGCCGAAGGTGCCTGGCTCACCGACGTTGACGGTCGGCGCATGCTCGACCTGTCGATGGGTTTTGGCGCCATGCTCGTCGGCCACCTCAACCCGGTTGTCGTCGAGTACGTGACCCGGGCGCTCAACGAGGTCGGTACGTTGTTCGTCACTCCGAGCCCGCAGGCGACTGACGTGAGCGAGCGGTTCTGCCGACGTTTCGGTCTGGACATGATCCGCTTTACGAACTCGGGCACCGAATCGTTGATGTATGCGATCCGCGCGGCGCGGGCGTTCACCGAACGCAAGGCGATCGTGAAGATCGAGGGTGGCTATCACGGCGGCTACGACCCGTTGCAGGTGTCGGTGAAGCCAGCGCTCGCCGACATCGGCCCGGCTGACGCACCGGTGGGGGCAGTCCCGTTCGACGTCGAGGCGGGCACCGTGCACGTTGTTGCCTACAACGATCTGCCGATGCTCGAGCGGGTCCTCGCCGAGCACGGTCGCGACGTCGCGGCGATGGTGGTCGAGCCGGTGATCGAGAACCTGGCGATCGTCCTGCCGGACGAGGGCTACCTCGCCGGCGTGCGCGCGTTGTGCGACCAGTACGGCGTGGTGCTCGTGTTCGACGAGGTGAAGACCGGTCTCACCGCTGGCCCGGCCGGTGCCGCGCAGCGTGTGGGCGTGCAGCCCGACCTGATCACGCTGGCGAAGAGCATCGGTGGTGGCCTGCCGCTGGCCGCGTTCGGTGGCAAACGCGAGGTGATGGAGGTCGTGGTCGACGGACGGATGGCACACTTCGGGACCTACAACGGCAACCCGCTGGTGATGGCCGCGGCCGCTGCGGTCGACGAGATCTGCACACCGGAGGCGCTCGCCGCCGCCGAGGCGATCAACGCCCGGGCGATGGACGCGATCGACGCGGTCATCGCCGAGTACGAGCTGCCCGCCCACACCGTCGGGCTGGGTGTGAAGGGGTGCGTGACCTGGTCGCCGACCCCGGTGCGCAACTATCGCGACTACAAGGCCACCGACTTCGCAATCGCCGAACTCTCCTGGTTGTGGGGCGTCAACCGCAACGTGCTCACCCCGCCCGGGCTCGACGAGCAATGGTTGGTCTCGTTGGCCCACACCGATGCCGATATGGCGCTGCTGGTCGACGACTTCACCGACCTGGTCAAGGCGCTACGCGCCTGACGATCCCGTTCGTCGGGTCAGGATCGGGTACTTGCCCCGGTCGGCATTGCGAGGCGAGCGTGCCGTTTTCGAGGTCGTCGTGGAGGCGACGAGCGGCGTCGCGACCGATGACGAACACGATCCGGAAGGCCACACGATCGCGTGGGAGCGTCATCAGATCGCCGCGCTCGCCACGCTCGCCAACATCGAGGCTGCCACAGACTCAGAGGTAGAACGAGTACCGGCGAGTCCGGTCGAGCCAGCGACGAAACGTGGCGAGGGTCAGTTCGTCGACGGGGTCGAGCGTCGCGCGGAAGTACGCCGCCAGTTCAGGGTCCTGATCTGCAAGCACCTCGAGCCACGCACCGACGGTGGTTGCCGAACGTTCCGCTTCGAGGCAGTTGATCATGGCGATGGCGCGATCGCGATCGGCGTTGAGCACCGCGAGCTGGGCCAGGCAAACGCGATACGGGCGTTCGAACGAGTCCGGCATGTCTTCGGCTGGTTCGCCGGTCGCGAACGTCCGGAACTCGACATCGGTCATCGCTGTCTTGACGAGGCGATAGGTGTTCGCCAACCGCTTGAGTGTGCGCGGGTTGCCGTCGAGCCATGGCGCCAGCTCGGTCAGGAAGTCGAGCTCAGCCTTGGTCATCGGCGGTTGTTCCGTGCTGACGATGGCGTCCGGGTCGTCGAGCCACGACGCCACCAGGGCGGCCCGTTGGTCGAGCGGGACGGGGCGGAGCCAGATCGGCACCTGGAAGATCTTCTCGATGTAGTCGGTCGCGGTGGCCGGCTTGCCGAACTCGGAGTCGAGCTTCGTCGATGTGGACGCGACGCCCGGGGCGTGGGCGAGGCACGTGGTGAGCCAGCGCGGATCGACAGCGACCACGCAGACGAACAGTGGAAACGCCAGCAGCAGGTGCACTGCACGCAGCACCTCGACCACCTTGTCCTCCGGGCATCTGTCGAGGTCGTCGATGTACAGCACGATCCTGCTCAGTGCAGGCGCCGGTTGGTCATGCTCGTGGTAGCCGTCGGTCGCCTTGGCGATGAGGTCGGAGAGACGCTCGAAATCGTTGCGGACCTGGCTGAACACTCCGAGGCGGGCGCGATAGTCGTTTGTGTCGTCGCGGTTGTCGAGGAACTCGCGGAGCAGGCCGTCGATCGTGTTCCCATCGTGGGCTGCCTGCAGGCCGTCGACGTCGTGCTGAGCTGCGACGTGGGCCCGGCGCGCCGCGGCGAGTTGTTCGCGGCTCGCCTCCAACATCGCGACCGTCTCGGTCGATTGCGCGGCTGCATCGAGGCGCTCGCGTGCGGCGGCTGCGTCTGCGTGCTTGGCGAGCGCAACCTCCTCGAGTGCCGCTATCTCGTCGTCGTGTCGAGCCGATGCCCGGGCGCGGGCCGTCTCGATGGCCCGTCGCCGCTCGGCGAGGAAGCGCTCGCCTCGGGTCGACAGTTCGTTGATCTTGACCAGCCAGCTGCCCGGCCATCGTCGCGAACGCGGCGACCGCACCCGCCCCTGCCAGTAGTCGGGCCCAGACCTCGGTTCCGGCGAGCAGTGCAAACACGATCGTGGCGCCGAGCAATGCCGCCCCGATCAGCATCGGTCGCCACGTGCGATCGGGTGGTCCGCGCTTGTTCGGCGAGGGCCACGAGCGCGCTCGGATGCCTCGGCGAAGGCTGCGCCCGTCGGCTCGCCTGCGACCGCGCCGAGCAACGTCGTCGCGTCGGCTGCGACGCTCGCTCGCCCCACTGCGCTGTCACGTGCCGAGCGTGCCTGCGCAAGCCGGCGCACCGCCTCACTCTCTTCGTACTCGGCGGTCGCCAGCGTCCGGTTCGCTCGGCCGACGCGCTCCGGGAGCGACTGCTGCGCCAGCGCGAGTTCTGCTTCGGCTGCATTCAGCCGGGCCACTGCAGCGATCGCTTCTGCCTCCGCCGATCCGAGCTTGCGACGTGCGACGTCGAGCAGCCCCAACAACTCTGCGCCTCGGCGGCGAAGCGTTTCGTCATCTTCGTCCCGCGGATCGATCCGCAGATTGCGGAACACGTGATCGACCAGCGAGGCGAGGAGCTCTTTCTCGCTGTAGTGCCAGGCATTGAACTCGACCTGCGCGATCCGGCCGTGATGTGCCGAGCGCGGGCCGTCGGCGACCGCCCGCTGCGCGATCAGCGCCACCTGCTCGCGAGTTCGCCGCATGAAAAAGCTCTTGCCCGATCCCCATGCACCGAACACACCGATCGACAACGGCGTCGACGTCGATCGAGCGGCAATGAGACGGGCGAACGCCTCGACCTCGCGTTTGAGGTGGAGATGGTCCGGGCCGTCGGGCGTGTCATTGTCGAACGCCAGTGGCAGCAGGGGTGGCGCCAGCTGCGCATACGACGTCCATCCCGCCCGCTCGCTCGGGAACCGCTCGCTCAGTTCCTCCGCGATCCGCAGGCACCACTCCCGCCGGTCGATCCGGTATCTGCGGAAGTCCTTCAGGTGGTAGTCGCGGCACACGGCGTACGCGGCCATGAAATGGCGAACAGCGATCGGCTGGCCCGGTGACGCGAGCTCACGCACAGCGCCGGCCTGCGCGAATGCCGTTCGGAACGACACCGTCGTGGACAGGTATCCCTGCTCGCCGGGACGGTCGACGTACAACTGGGCTGCCGGATACGCCCGACCGCCTGTGATGTCCGCGCTGGGCACACCGAGGGTGTCGAAGTATCGCTGCAACCATCGGCACAGCGGCAGGTCATGAGCGACCATCGCCGCGAGCATCGCCGAAAAGGTCAGCTCGCGACTGTCAGCACGATCGGCAGCAGCAGCCCAGCACCGAGCGGACGCGAACAGTGACGCAAGGTCGTCGTCGACCTCCGCCGTGGTCCACTCGGGCACGCCCTCCTGTCGCCAACGGTCGTTCCGAAAGCGAACTGCAACCGCTGACGGCGGTGCCTCGCCGGCCCCGCCCGCGTCACCGCGGTCCATCTGCGTCTCCCGTTCGATGAGCTGGTTCCATGATCTGTGCCCTGCCGATCGTGTGAGGTCCTGCGCCTGTGCCGCCGTCGCGTTGTCACTGTCAGAGGGCGATGGCCTGGGCGATTCCGAGGTCGCCGATCACCGGATTCGGGGTGACTTCGTCGATGGTGAACGAGCCGTCATCGTCGATGGTGATGGTCGTCAACGTGGCCGCGTTCCCGCCGTCGCGCGGAAGCGACAACAGCAGGATTCCTCGGTCGCTGTCGGTGGCGGTGAGGGAGATGTACCGCTGCGGAGCCGAGGCTGCTTGGTCGATCGTCCAGTTCTGCGCGATCTCGCCGTCGGGAGAAACGACGGTCACCGTCTGTCCCGGGGGAGTGTCCTCGATCCCGATGATGAACTGTCCGTCGCGAGTGAACGCGAGCGAGGTCGCCGAGGCCGCGTCGTCGAGCAGTTCGGCTCCTTCTGACGCGCGGACCAACCAGAGCCCGTCGGCGTCGACGACGGCGATCCGGTCGGCATCACTCGGATCAGCAGCGACTGACTCGACGCCGACGAACGTGTCGATCTCCTCGTCACCGGCAGGTTCGAGCGCGTCGAGGAATCCGCCGCTGTCGATCGCCGCCGTGAACGTCGCACGGCGCAATGTCTCGACGCAATCTGGCGAGGGACGGCAGGCGGTGCGCATGTAATACAGGCGTGCATCCGCGGTCCACGCCGGGAAATGGTCGGCCTGCCCTGCGACTCGCGGAACGAGCGGGGCGACCTGTTTGCCTTTGTCACCGCCGAAGTCGCCCGCCACGACGTAGAAGATTCCCGTGCCATTCCCGTTTGCAGGGTGCTGCCGGGTGAACGCCACCCGATTCGTTGACGGACCCCACGCACCTTGCGTGTCGGTCGCGCCCGACTTGTCGGTGAGGTTGCCGACCTGATTCGTCGCGAGGTCGATGGGGTAGAGATGCGTCTCACCGTCGGGCTCGAGAATCTCCACGCTCAACACACCGGTGTGGGGGCGCGGCGTCGCCCGATCGTCGTCGCTGATCGTGGGCGGCGCGATCTCTGGCGTTGTCACCTCAGGCGCTCCCGTGATCGGTGCCTGCTCTTGCGTACTGACGGCGGGTGGGTCGGTGGCCGATGGCAACTCGTTGGACTGCGGGTCGTTGCGGGACAACACCCAGGCGCCGACGCCGAGGGTCAATGCCGCGCCCACGCCAGCGGCGACGATCGTGCGCGTGAACGACTTCGACGCCGCCCGTTCAGGCGTTGCCAGCAGCGACGCCGTAGTCGTCGTGGCGGTCGGGATGTCGGTGATGGTGTCGGTGATGGTGTCGGTGATGGTGTCGGTGATGGTGTCGGCGCGATCGGCCTCGACGACAGTCGGCCCCGGTTCGACGGGCTGGACCACCGTCGGTTCGATGGCCTCGACGGCGGGTTGTTCACCACTGAGGTCAGGGGGCGGTGGCGGTGGCAGCGCGATGGTCGGCAGCTTGAAGTCGAACAGTTGCACGTCCGGGTCGCGGACGAACAGGACGGGCGTCGCCCATTCGACTCGGTCGATCTCGACGTAGATCGCCTTGCGCGCCTCGGCGACAGCAGCATCGATCGGGTCTTGGCGGCCGATCAGGTTGGTGTACAACTCGTCCGCGAAGAGGATGGCTGCCCTGTCGGTGATCTCGAACTGCATCGCGACGACGGCCGGCACGCCGAGTTGGATCAGCGTCGTCGCCACACCGGCATACGGGTCGCTGATGGTCGTGCGCGCCCCCTCACACGAGTTGAGCACGACGAGGCGCAGGTTGGGCTGGTCCGACAGCATGTTGGCCAGCATCGTGTTGTCGACCGCAACGGCGTGGCCCGTGTCGTCTTCGAGAAAGACCGCACCCTCGTGCGCATCGGTGAAACTGCTGTGACCGACGTAGTGGATGATGTGGTAGTCGTTGTCACGCAGCAGCTTGCGCAGCCGACTCGGCGTCGCCGGTTCGAGCCAGTCGAGTTCCACTCGTCCGGCCTCGACCATCTTCGCAACGGCGCGCTCGACGTGTTGGCGTTCGGCGGCGACGTCGAGTGGCGTGAGGTTGGTCGGGCTCGAGATCACGCCCAAGATCCGCACGGTCTTCGTGATCGCCGGCGGGGCTGCGAGCGAGCCCTGGTCGAGGCAGCGCACCAACGGTGTGTGTCGCTGGCTGGCGATGAATCGTGGCCGGCGGTAGAGAAACTCCCACGGGAGACTCAGCAGCGCCGGGGCGTCGATGAGGCCGAGCGTCAGCCGCAGCCCCCGCTCGTTCTGGGCGCTGGCCTGGCGTGCTCGATCGTAGGCGTCACCGACACCATCGGCGAAGAGGGCCTCGGCAAGGGCCGTACCGATCGTCTCGGCGTCAACGGTGGCAGCACCGTCGACGGCGGACGCGACCATCGCCGGCGCAACTTCTCTCGACGGGGCCAGCACGCTGCCGGGGTCGGCCGCGCGGCTGCGCGACCGGGCCATGTGGACGACCGCCGACTGGAGTTCGGTCATCGACAGCTGCACGTCGAAGGTCGATCGATGTGTCGTGCCATCGGGCGAGTGCGCGATCACGTCGTGGGACCCGTCGGGGAGCACCGAGAGATCGATCCGGAAGTCGTCGTAGAGATAGGTCGGCATCACATCACCCCGCTCGGATCACACCGTCAGAATCGATCCATTGCGGTGCCGAGCAGCGGTGCGTGCTCGGGGGTGCGGCGACGAACATCGGCCCGCCACGCGGCATCGTGACCGATGCGATCGAAGGTCGGCATGACGAGCTGTTCGAGTTCATCATCGTCGAGCGCGCGCGTGCCGTCGTCGCCGCTCGCCGGAAGGTCGGGAACGAACTCGAACGGATCGACGCCGACCGCGCGCTGGGAGCGGGCGCGGCGCACCGCACCTGCCGGGTCGGCCCACACGGCGCCCAACTCCTTCAGACCTTGGGCCCACGACTTGTTGGCCTGGTTCTGCAGATCCGGCTCGGCGGGGAGCAACTCGTCGGGCAGCGTCATCACGATGCCGCGCCGTACCCCGGCCACGGTGATCGGCTCGACATCCGTGGCGCCTGCCGCGGCGAGCAGCGAGACGTTGCCGTAGGCCGGTCGTCCGCCGACGACCACGAGTCGGACGTGGCGTTCGGTGGCCCGCAACACGGTTCGCCACGGGTCGTCGTCGACCTGGGTGAACACCGCGAGGTCGGCCAGAGCACCCGGCTCGAGCCGCCCGACCTGGATACCCCACGGTCGCGCGAGGGTGTCGCCGGGATGGGCCGTCGTCATTTCCACCAGATCGGCATCGCTCAGTGCGCGGCCGAGGTTGGTCGCGTTCCACGCAGCTGCGATCTTCAACTCGCCGAGGACGTTGCGCGTCCCTGATGGCGTCCAATCCGACCCGAGGCACACGCGGATGCCCGCCGCCCGAGCTGCCAGCACGTCGGTGGTGCCGCCGTACAGCCACAGGTTGGAGAACGGTGACCACACGATCGCCCCGCCGCCACGGCTGGCCCACGCCGCGAAGTCTGCGGCGGTGAGGGCGGTCGAGTGAATGCCGATCAACCCGTCGCCGACACAGGCATGGTCGCTCAAGAGCGTGAACTCGTTGCGCAACTTCGGGTCGACGCCCTCGCCGAGGTGGTAGATGAACGACCGGTTCTCGGCGAGACGTTGCGCGGTCCGGTCGAGCTGTTCCCCCGTTGCCGGCAGGACGGATTGGAAGATCGGTTGGTCGGATCCGAACTGCTCCTTTTCGACGTTGCGTACCATCCACCCGGGGAAGGCCCGAGTGAGGGGCGGCGAACCCTGGATCGCTGTCACGCCACCGACGATGGCCTTCACCTCGGCGAATCTGAGCGCTGCTGCCGGCGCGGCGATCCCGAGCGCTTGGGCCGGGTTCGAGACATCGCTCTGGTACGTCGGCGCACCGGGCCACTGGTAGCGCGTGCCGTAGGCCCGGTCGCGCCCGATCCACAGCGGCAGCGTGTTGTACGCCAAGTGGTTGTGCAAGTCGATCAGGCCGGGCGTGATCAGCCCATCTGTCCGCACGCGCCGCGCCGTCGTGTACCCCGCAGGCGCCGGCATCGATACCGGCTGCACCGCATCGATGATTCCGTCGTGGATGTAGACCGCGCCGGCGTCGATGACGCGTCGCTGGCGGTCGACCGTGAGGATCTTGCCGATGAGTACCAGGTCGTTCATGTCATGCCCCGGCTTCTTCGGCGTCGACGGGTGGCAGCACCGCGAGCGGGCTGGCGATGCGTTCGGCCGACCCGCGCACACCGACGGCCATGACGTAGCAGCCCGGAGCGACATCGCTGAACCCGACGGCATAGCTGTTGTCGTCTCGATCGGCGGCGATCGCCGTTGCGACGATCGATCCGTCGCCGCGGTGCAACACGGCATCGACGACGAGCCCGGACTCGGCTTCGATCTGCACGTCGATCGGTTCGCCGGCGAAGTTCACGTCGTCGCAGATCACCCCGATGTCAGGGCCGGTGTCGCGGGCGATGACCTCGTTGGCGGTGAGGATGCCCTCGAGTTCGACCAGCACCGGATCGTTGGCCGGGAGCGCGCCGTGCTTCTCCTGCACATATCGCACGATCGGGCTGTCCGGTGTGACGCCGTACGGCACCGCCGACAGTCGCGGCACGGTGGCATCGCCGCCCTCGTCGACACCGCTGATCGTTCGGAGGGCTGTGACGCGGCCGTCGGCGATGCGCGCCGTGGTGTCGGTCGGTTGGGTCCGGGCGATGATCGGGTGGGCGTGGTACTTCGCGCCGTGCGCCTGCGCACCGATGCGGAGTTCTTCGTGGAAGCGCATCGCGTCGGCAACGGCCGCGGTGTCGAGTTCGGGCAGGACGATTTCGGTGGTCTTGCGGAGACCCGATGGGGTCTCGACGCAGGCGTACTCGGGCAGGAGCTGGAACAACGACGGCAAGCTGCGCGAGAGGTCGGTCAGGTTGACCTTGAGTGGACCGAAGCCCTTCGACACCCCGTTGACGAGGCTGACCAGCGCGTTGAGCGCACCCCGATGGGGAGTGCCGAGCGTGATCACCTTGCGCGTGATCTCGTGCCCGCCGAGCACGTCGACGTAGTACCGCGCCACGAGACCGCCCATCGAGTGACCGACGAACACCACCCGTGCGTCTGCCTTGCCGGGTTGCGTCCGGAGCTGTTCGAGCAGTGGCTCGACGGTGCGTTGCAGTGCCCGTGCGCTCGCTCGGTTCGACAACCGCCAGTCGTAGGGGAACTGGACGAAGTTGGCGACGCCGGCGCCCGGCTCGACGACATCGAAGGTGCTCCGAAACCACGCCACCATTTGCTCGTACCCGATCGACACCGACCAGATGCCGGGAATCACATGGATGTCGCGCATGAGCCGGGTCGCGGTGACGCCGTCGGGTGCAGCCCCGTCGCCGATCCCGTCCGGGAGTTGCAGACGCTTGATCGCCTTGCCCCGGGTCAACAATCCCTTGACCACCGAGCCCAGCGAGGTGCTCCACACGGCGTTGCCACCTGCGTCGCTCAGCTCGCTGCCCATGACCCCCGGGAGAACGACGACCAAATCGTCGAGTTGATGTTTCATCGAGCGCACCTTTCTGCTTGGAAGTTCAGTTGGCCTGCATGAACGTTCAGTTGGTTCGACGGTTGCTTGCTTGACGGTTGCTTGCGGACTCGACGGGTCGGCGCGAGGATCGAAGGGTGACTCGACGCGCGTTGTTGATCGGGAGCGAGACCGCGGGGCTCAAGGGGTGCCATGCCGACGTTGCGCTGATCCGCGACGCACTGACGGCGCGGGACTTCGGAGACATCGATGTCCGAATCGGCGGTGACGCAAGCCGCACGGGGATCGTCGATGGGTTCGAGCGCTTGATCGCGACGATCGGCGGTGACGACGTCGTCTTCGTCTATTACTCGGGGCACGGCGGGCGCGTCGTTCGGCCCGACTTCGACGAGCGCAAGGCCGCCGGCCTGCCGGTGCACTTCCAGTTCATCGTGCCGACCGACATGGATGACAGCGACGTCGGTGACTTCCGCGGCGTGTTGGCGGAGGAATTGACCGGGTACCAGCGGCGACTCACTGCCGCGTTCGTCACGATCGGTTCGCCCCCGAACGTCACGACGATCCTCGACTGCTGTCACTCGGGCTTCATGGCTCGCTCCACCGAGGTGGTGCGCAAGTCGATCGATGCCGAGGCGAAGGGCTTCCGCATGCGGGGGATCCGCGAACACGCGGCGCAGCTGTCTGGCGCCGCAGTCGTCGCCGGGTTGGCGACCAATCGCGACGCCGTCCGAGTCGTGGCGTGTCAGCCTGAAGAGTCCGCCTTCGAGTTCCCGTCGGATCGCGGGGGCCGACACGGCGCGTTGACCGATGCGCTGGTCTCGGTGTGGGACGACCTCGGGCCGGCCCCGGTGTCGTGGGGCATGGCAGCCGAACTGGTCCGGCGCCGTGTGCGGGCGCTCGTTCCGGAGCAGCGCCCTGACGTCGAGGGGCCATCCGACCGACTCGTGTTCTCCGCCGATCGACTCGCGCAGCACAACGCACTTGCGCTCACGGTCATCGACGATCAGGTCACGGTCGAGGCCGCGGCGGTCCTCGGCATTGCCGTCGGCGACGAGTTTCGCCTGGTCCGGGCCGGCTTCGACGAGACGATCGGTACCGCCGTCGTCGAGCGGATCAGCAGCGGTGGTGGCGCCGTCCTCGACGTCACGGCGCTCACCACGGCCGCCGGCGGCGTCGACGTCAGCGAACAGATCGCGAGTGGCATCGCCATTGCAGTGCCCACGAGCGTGACCGTCCCGCGCGTGCAGGTCGCCCTCGAGTTCGCGGGCGAACGCGCCGACGCGCTGCGCGACCGGTTGGCCGACGAGGCATCGGTGGCGGTCACCGCAGACACTGCCCAGGCAGCCATTCGCGTGACCCGCGCACCCGACGGGTTGAACCTGTGCGACGAGTCGGGTGGCCGATGGCGCGTCGACGCGTACGGCGACGACGAGGCAGGCCAGCGAACCCTGGTGGGTGACATCGACGCGATCGGGGTCGGTCATCGGCTCCTCGACCTCCCGGGCGGAGAAGGCGCCTGCGCCCTCGGACCAGTGGTGACCGTCGAGTTCGGCACCGCGGCCACGACCAACACCGACGCCACAATCGGGGCCACGGCACAACGCCACGTGCTGGCGCCGAGCGGTGCACGACTCGTCGCGGGGACGAAGATCTTCTTGACGGTCACGAATACATCGACCGAGACCCTGTTCGTGTGGATTTTCGACATCGGCGTGTCGGGCCGGTCGTCGTTGCTGACCAACGCCGCGCCGAGCGGCACGCTGTTGGGCGCCGCGGGGGCCGAGGACGATCGGCTCGACGTGTGGGGTCCCGCCGGCGAATCGCTGTTCTGGCCCGACGACGTTCCGGATAGGGCCGATGTGGTGGATGGGGCGGATGGGGCTGATGCGGCTCGGTGGGAGTCGATGGTGGTGCTCACCGCCGACCGACGCGGCGACTTGTCGAGCCTCGCCAGTTCGCATCGCGTCGCGCGTGGTGCCGTGCATTCCGCGCTCGATGCCCTGATCCTCGAAGCCCGCACGGGTGTGCGCGAGGTACCGCCGACCGGACCCGATGAGACCCCGCTGCGGTATCGACTCGACACCGTCCGGTTCTTGCTGCAGCCGACCTGATCGACGGCCTCCGGATCGTTCGTCGGAGCGACGTGGCGTGGCGTCGTCATGATGCCGTGGCCAGGTCTCGTCGTTCGGCGGTGCCGGCATCGCCGAAGAACACGGCGCCGAGGCCGGTGAGGTCGCCATCGACGCCAAAGCGACCGACTGCGTCGCGGCGAGCGTCGAGCACGGCCTGGCCGACATTGCGTTCGTTCAGCAGGGCGGCATAGAAG
Organism: Ilumatobacteraceae bacterium; assembly: GCA_963820085.1. Classification (GTDB taxonomy): domain Bacteria; phylum Actinomycetota; class Acidimicrobiia; order Acidimicrobiales; family Ilumatobacteraceae; genus Ilumatobacter_A. The sequence goes on from CAWFYU010000008.1 coordinate 134,645, forward strand.
CGGTCGCCGAACTCGGCGGCGGCAGCATCGTCGACGAAGAAGTAGTGGCCGAGATATGCCTCGACTCCGCGGCCCATGAACGCCGCAGCGAGCCCGTTGCTGCGTTTGCGGTTCGACACGATGCGCTTGCCGGACGACATGCGTGCTGACTCGCAGCTGCCGTTGATCACGACGAACGGCGGACGTGACCACGTCAGCTGCAGCACCTCTTCGTCGGTGAACGAACCATCTGCCAACATCAACGCACCGTCGCTGGGGCGAGCCGAGTCGAATGCGCCGTGCCCGGCGAAGTGGATGATGTCGTAGTCGTGGCCGTCGATCGCCGTGACGACGCCGCGCCGGGTTGCCTTGCTGCGGCCAAGGGTGGTGACCTGGACTTCGAGGTCGTCGTGCGTGTCGCCCAACGCATTGATCGTGTCGATCAGCCGCCCTGATCCGGCGAGATCATCGGTCGGGTTCTCGATCGCGAGAATGCGAATCGTGGCGTCCTCGGTCGAGGGGTCCCGCCCCGGCTCCGACATGATCCGAGTCGTGACGACCCGGCCGAACGGTTCGAGCACCATGGGTCGATCGGCCGCGTCGACCATCATCTCCCAGGGCAGATGAATGATGGTCTCGTCGACCATCATCAGGAGCGCGGTGCGGTCGAGTCGGTCGAGCAGTTGGATGCCCTGCTCGCCGAGGAACACGTCGCGCAGCGTCTGACCGATCGCGGCTGCCGCATCCTGGGCGGTTCCCAGCGTGAGGCCGACCCCGGCGCTCCAGAGGCGCAGGCCATCGATCGCCGTGAGGAGCCGCTGTTCGTCGGCGCGGGGCAGGGTCGCGTTGCGTTGCCACGTGACCGGAGTGCCCTCGACGTGCATCGCGACGAGGAACTCGAGTGGTTCGCCCGAGCGCGGCAACGCTCGCGTGTACCGGCTGATCTGGAGTTGCACGATCGCGCGGCTGATCCGGTGCGTGCCGATCGCTCCGTGCGCCGGTCAGCATCATCGGGTCACCGGGTCATGTGAAGAGTTGCCGTCGGGTGTTGGTCGCCTTGCCCTCGACCTGTGGTTCCTGGTCGAAGCCCTCCGCGTCCAACCGGACCACCAACTGGTCCCACAGGTCGTCGTAGGTGATGCGGTAGTCGGCGGCACGGATGATCTCCAGCGCGAAGTGGGTCATCGCTCCGTGGTACGTATCGCCGAACCGTGCGTCGTAGGAGTACTGATTGTCGCGGCAACCCGAGACCAGCACTTCGCGCATCTTGCTCTCGGGGTACTTCTCGATGCTGCGCGGAACGGCCTTGCGACGGATACCGGCGATCTCGCGGCGACCGATGTCGCTCGGATTGACGAAGCGGCGACGTCGATCGTCCGGCGTCGGCGGGCCGGCGGCTCGGGTGACCGATCCCGAGAAGCACGAATCGCTGATGACGGTCAGCCGAACACCGGTCGGCAGGGCGGCGAATCGTTCGCGCAACTCGTCGTCGATGATGAGGCGCTTGTCCATGTCGTACGGGCACAGCGCCTCGTCGTATCGAGTCTCGTCACCGTTGTCATCAGCGACGTACGTGCCGTGAGAACTGTTCGTGAAGACGATGACGTCGCCTTTCTTCGCGCCGGCGACGAGGCGATCGAGTCGATTGAGGATGCGCCGTTTGGTCGCCTCGGAATCCAGCAGCAACGTCACGTTTGCCGGCTCGAAGCCGAAGTGCTCGACGAGCAGTGCCGCCCACTCACGGGCGTCGTTGACACATCCGTTCAGGTCGGACTGCCGTCCTCGGTAGTCGTTGATCCCCACGCACAGCGCACGTTTCATGGTCCCCTCCCACATCACGGATGCCGACGCTGGTGCGGCGGTCTCTGTATCCAGAGTTCCGTATGCCTCTATGAATACTAGACCTTTTGGTCTACTGTGAACCAGGAGTTTCTTGGGGAGCTGGGGCCACCTCCGAACGGTGGTGAGCCCAACGGTCGAGGGGGTTGTTCGTGGGAATCAATGACGGAGTCGATGAAGATCTGGCGCGCCGGATTCTCGACTATGGGCTGACTGCCGACGACTTCGGACCGCGTCTCCATGGTGGAGCGGCCGAAGCCAGGCGTCGTGCCGCACTCGCGATCGACTGGCCACCGGGGCTGTCTCCGACGCCCCACGAATTGGCCATCGAACCGGACGTCACCGATCCGTTGCCGCGCGCCGACGTGCTGGTGATCACGTGGACCGCGGCCGAAATGCTGGCGCTGGCCGACACCCTCACGCCGGGGGTGAACCCGCGTACTCGCTGGTACCGCTATTCGCGACATTTCGACGACTACTTGCCAGAAATACGCAGCGGTGCTCCCGCCCGGAACGTCGGCCGACTCGGCTCGTACTATCCCACCACGATTGGCTCGAAATCGGTCCTTTGCGTCAAATCTGAGCTGCACCTCAATCAAGACGGCGTGAAGACCGGGGCAGGTACTGCCACTCTGCCCGTCGCGCGGTTCATCGAGCAGATGTACGACGAGGTACGACCCAAGTTGGTGATCACCGTCGGAACCGCGGGCGGGACGCTTCCTCACACCGAACTCGGCGACGTGATCATCACGCGCTCGGCCAAGTTCCGCTGCTCCCAGGAGTTCCGCAACGAGCCGTACAGCAACACCGAGTACCACTCGACGGCGACGATCAAGCGCAAGCATCTCGGCACCGCCCGCGACCTGATGCGCGCCTTTGCCGACCATTTGATCGAACCTGACTTCGGACCGCCGACGGCGATGTACGACTGGCCCGGCCCAAATTTGGCGGGCCATGCCAACACGCCGAGCATTCAGATCGACGGGGTCGACTTCGCGCGCAACCTCCCGATGCTGACCACCGACTTCTTCGAGTTCGGAACGTCGACGAACGGGATGGACCAGATCGGCTGCGGCGTCGAGATGGGCGACGCAGTGTTCGGCCTGGTCGGCGAACGACGCGGTGCATCGAGCCCGAAGTGGCTCGTCATCCGCAATGCCTCGGACCCGCCGATCAACGGCAATCTGCCGATCGGACCGCCTTCGGCGTTGAACATGCAGGCGCATTGGGCCGTCTGGTATTACGAGGCCTTCGGGTACTGGACGAGCGTCAACAGCGCGATCGCCACCTGGTCGCAGATCGCAGGTTGATCCGCACAGTGATCCGCACAGTGCCCGCGGTCAGCGCTGCGCACCGAACGACCGGGGTCTGAGCACGATTCGATGCTGCGAAAATCGGTTGATTCGGCTGATTGCGTGTGTCATCGTGAGCACGGCGAGTGAATGCACACACCGTGCATGAGCGGACCGAGCTATCACTGGGAGGGGTCCGTGTCAGGGGTCTTGTGGGTTGGTAGCGGGCATGATCACGCCGAAGTGGCGCGTCCATCGTCGGATCTCGAAGTCGACGATGCCGAGGATCTCGTCGGCCGACGCTGCGGCGTGGACGGTCGACGCCCCGGTTGCATCGCTCGTCACCCGAGCCCGCATGCCGCCGTCGTCGATCCACAACGAGATCTGGATCACCAACGAGTCCACGGTGTCGTGTCGTCGGGTCGGGTCCGAGGTATTTCCGAACGTCTCCGCAGGTCCGCTATCCATGTGAGTTCGTTCCTGGTGAGTTCGGTCCTGGTGAGTGCTGCCCCGGTGCGTTGTGATCAGGTGAGTTCGTCTCATGACTGCTGAGGCTCACGTCACCGCCGACGTCACCGACGTCACCGCCGTCACCGCCGATGTGATGGTGGCCGCCCCGTCGCTGTCGGTCTCGGTGATGAGCGGCTTCGAGGTGTGGTCGGGCGGTGAACAGATTTTCGTGTCCGCCACCGTCGAGCGTGTGCTGGCGTTCTTGGCAGTGCGCCACAAACCACAGTTGCGGTCCACGGTCGCCTCGACGTTGTGGATGGACACCACCACGGATCGCTCGTTCGCCAACCTGCGCAGTGCGTTGTGGCGAACCCGTCAGGCCGTGGGTGACGCCCTGGTGATGAGCGGGCACTACGTGATGTTGTCGCCGCTCGTCCATGTCGATCTCGACGACGTCGTCGTGCGGGCCCGGCGGCTGATCGGCGAGCACGAACCGCTCGATCCGAACGACGAAGATCCGGGGAGTCTCTGTGGCGACCTGCTCCCGGGCTGGGACGGGGAGTGGATCATGTTCGAACGCGAGCGGTTGCGCCAGTTGCGGATTCACGCCCTCGAAGCACTCTGCAAAGCGTTGTCGGCTGCCGATCGCCCCGGCCCTGCAGTCGACGCCGGCCTCGCCGCGGTCGAAGCCGAGCCGCTGCGCGAGAGCGCGCAGCGCGCGCTCGTTGCCGCGCACCTCGCCGAGGGCAACATCAGCGAAGCCCGACGCCAGTTCCACCTGTACCGCGATCTGTTGTGGGATGCGCTCGCCATCGAGCCCTCCGATGCCTTCCGAGCGATGGTCGGCTTGGCCCCATCGCACGTGTAGCACTACGCGATGACGAACTCGCGGAGTGCAGCATTGAGATGCCTGAGACAGTAGGAATGGGCGTCCTCGACGGATGTGATCGAGCCGGCCGCAGCCGGATCGGGGTCGATGGGGTCGGTGGCGGTGTCGGCGATGGCGAGCAGGAACGCCCGCGACCCGGCAGCGAGGGCCGGGACGTCCCACGTCAGCATCGCGACGCCGGCCGAAGACGCGGGGCGGGCCTCGGTGACGGTGTCACCGACGTTGGCAACTCCGAACGGAGCGAGTGTGACGAGGAAGATCCGATGACGAACCAGTGCCACGTCGGTGTTGCCGCTGTTCGCCGACCGCAGGTACAAGCGGTTGGTCGCCGAGGCGACGAGTTGATCGGGTCCGAAGGTCGTCTCGACCTCGAACAGTGCGTCGCGCGCGGCACCCGCAGCCACGGCGGCGCCCGGCACGACGACCAGATCGCCGAGGCCGAAGCCTCCGGTGACGACGCGCGACGCTGCTGCTTCGGTGGGGGTGCGGCGCACCGAGAGTCCCGAACGTCGCGGTTCGGCGACCACAGGGATGCCGAGTTCGGCACACTGCCTGTTGATCGCCGCGCGGACCTGACGAGCCGTTGCTGCCGCTGGTGTCGGGATCTCGGGCGGGGTCGGAGCGAACCGCACGAGCGCGTCGACCGTGACGGTGAGGTTCAGCACGAGCGGCGGGGCGGCCCCGGTCGGGGCGAGGTTGAACGGATTCGGGCTCCCGGTCGTTGTCGCGAGGGTCTGGTTCAACGCTGCACTTCGAGTCACGCCCACGGGGAGCCGAAGCCGCCCGGCCGCGGTGCTGCCGGGTCCGATGATGATGCGGGCACCGCCGAGTGGCGTGATGATCACGGCGTCGAGAAATCCGCCGGCGAAGGCACCGGCGACGGTGCGCACCGGAATGCCGGCATCGATGAGCGAGCGATTGATCACCACGGACGCCTCGTCGGCAAACACCCTTCCGAGATTCCGAATCGCGCGATCGGTTGCGGCAAAGGTCACCGTGACGACGTGCGTGGTCCGGAGCCGGAAGGCGGGCGCCACGGTGAGGTTGTACGGCCCGGCAGTTGCACATGGCACGAGCGTGGTCGGCACCGCGACTGCGGGCAGGCCGAATGGGGCGCCACCGTTCGCGCCGTTCGTCAACCCGCCGCCGGGTGCGGCCACGGTGAACCCGGTTGTCGTCGTCGCCCGCAGCACGATGTGGTCGTCATCGGCGGCGTTGGCGACGGTGCATTCGCGGTAGGCCGCCTTCGCTTCGGTGTGCACCAGATCGAGCACGTTGTCGGGGCCCTGTCCGAGCGGATCCTCGGTGCATCGCGCCAGCGCGAGCAACCCGATACGGCGATGGTCGTGCACGGTGGCGAACGCCGCGGGCCCGGTGTCGAACACGATCGAGCGGGGATATCCCGGCGCCACGATGTCGTGGCCGACGCCGTGCGATGCGGTGACGAGATCATCGATCACGGTCCAGCCGTCGAAGCTCGCGGCCGCTGCGAGTGGCCCCGCCGCCAACGCGGCCCACAGGGTTGCGGGAAGGGACGGTGGGCCGTCGTCGGCCGGCGCCCACAGCAGTGCGATGCGCGCCGTTGACGTGGAAAACGCGCCTCGGTTGTTCACCTGGACGGTGACGAATGCCCGACCGGCGCGAACGTCCTCGTGACGGACGTCTTCGTCGAATTCGACGCCGTCGAGGACGACGCCGCGCTGGGGGTTGGCCAGGGTGAGCTTGATGTCGGGTGACTGATCGAGCGCGTGGGAGGTGGGTACGGTCGCCGCGACGTCGGGCCCGGGGACGGGTTGCGACCACCCGTCATCGAGGCCGGTCGTGCGGATGTGCAGGCGGACGTCCTTGACCGGGGCGTCGCCCACCTGACGTTCGTGCACTCCCCGCCCCCAGATCCCGGCGCGCAGCAGCCGTTGCCGCGGCTCGAACGCGAGATCGGTCACCCGGGCATTGGGGAGCCCATCGTTGAACGCGTTCCACGTCGCGCCGCCATCGTCGCTGAACCAGACACCGAGATCGGTCCCGACGTAGAGGTGGCGCGGGTCGGCTGGATCGATCTCGATGGCTCTGATACCGAGAATTCGGCCCGCTCCGTCGACGATCGTTGCGCCGATCGGGGCCCACACCACTCCCGCGTCCACGGTCTCGAACAGCAACGCCGCGATTCGGGCCGGGTCGAAGGAGCCTTCGGCATAGACGCCGGCATACACGTGTGTCGGGACACTCGGATCGACGGCGATGGCATCGATCGCGCCGATCAGATCGAGCGTCGGGAGCGGCGACACCTGGACCCAACCCTCGCCGCCGTTGTCCGAGCGATACATCCGCCCCGCGCCGTCGCCCGCCCAGACGATGTTCGGGTCACTCGGTGCGAACGCGACCTCGGCGATGCTGCCTTCCGAACTCGGGTCCCAAGTGCCGACGTGGGAGGGCGCGAGGTCGAGGTCGCAGCGGACGCGGACTGCGGCGGGCGGCCGGGCGAGTTGTGTCCGCAGCGCGTGCACCAACTCGACGGGAGTGACGTGGGAGATGTCGGCCGTGCCGAGTGCTGCGGTGGTCATCGACAGGGCGGCCGTCTGCGTTCCCGCCGTGCCCTCACGAACGCGCAGTTGCAGCGCGGCGGGCGGAGGCGGCGGTGGGGGTGGCGGTGGCGGTGGCGGCGGGGTGAAGTTGAAACCATGACCAATCGTGGTTGCGTCGGCATCGTCGATGATGGTGAACGATCGTGCGGGAGCGCTGAGTTGATTGGCCAATCCGGTCGCACCGGTACCGATGATGTTGGCGCGCACACCCGCACCTGTTCCGGTGAGCCGGACGCCGAAGATGACATCGTTCGTCGACACCAGCACGTTGTCGGTGGCGAGGGCGACGCGGAGGAGCTGGGCCAGTTCTTGGACCCCGACGAACCTGTTGGGGCCGAAGACGATGTCGCGCTGCGGTCGGCCATTGCGGGTGACCGACAACGTCGTGCCGCTCAGGTCGAGCAACGGGAGGTCGACCCGCGCACCGAACGTCGTGAACGAGAACGCGAAGACGTCGAGGTGCGCAACCGCGGGCAACGCGCTCGTCCCGAACGCTGCCGCGGCGTCGGCACCCGTGCTCACCCGCGCCGTGTTGCGAGTGAACTTCGCCATCGCAGATCCGCCGAGCTGGATCGTGTTGGCCTGTCCGGTCTGACGGGTGAACAGCGTCACCAGCCGGCTCTGCGGCCAGACCACGGGGAACGCGACGACGTTGCCGCCACCGTTCTTGGTGATGTAGGCGGCCAGTTCTCGCGCGCTGGCCTGGGCCGGGAGGTCGGGTCCGATGACGAGTGGAACTGGTTGCGCGAGCGGTACGGAACCGGCGAAGTCATTGTGCACGGTGAACTGCAGTGCGCCTCCACCGACGATGGTGAACGGCTCGGCCAAGAGCGTCCGCACCCGCGCGCCGAGGGTGCGATCCTCGGCACGGGTCATTTCGTTGCGTTGGGGCAGCAGCCCGAGTTCGATGGCTGCAGGCGTGTCGTGGACCTCGATGCTTCCCGCTGTGGTGCCGACGGCAGGGAGATGGATGATCTCGACACCGCACCCCAGGGGCTGCGGATGCCAGCGATCGCCCGTGGTCGGTCGCGTGGCGTACAGACGGTTCTTGCGACTGTGGAACACGCGACCCGGGCGCGTCGGATGGAACACCGTCTCGGCAACGAACAGCGGCCGATCGGCACCGAGGAATCCGTCGTCGAGTTCGCGCGGCCGGGTCCCCGTTTGGGCGCCGTCGCGTTGCAACGGCGAGAGACCGCGGATCCGGCCGGGAAACCGGACCTCGGTCACGCCGCCCTGGTAGGTCGCAAGGATCCGGTATGGGTCGTCGGGGTCGAATGCGACGAACCCGCCATCGGCGGTGAAGATGAGATCCCACGACATCGCACCGGTCGACACGAACGTGCCGTTGTCCTGATACCCCGACCCGAGTACCGACGGCAGCCGCGGGTGCTGTGTCAGGTCGTACATCTGCGATGCGCTGATCCCGTGGCTGCGCTTGCGCCACGTCGGGACGCCGACGGGAAGCGGCAGCGACTGCTCGCCCGCGACGTACTGGGCGGTCGGCGTGGCGGCCAACCAGTCACCGCTCACCGAGATGCCGCCATCATTCGCATCCCACAGCCACACTGCGTCGACGCCGACGCCCTGGTCGAACGGGGCCGGTGGGCGCGGCGTGAAGATGAACTGATGGTGGTCGGCGTGATGCCCGCGGTCGATCACGTAGAGGAATTGATTCTGAGCCTGTCGCCAGTGCGCAGCCTGCGCGGCGGCAGCTGTCGCGTTGCGGTTGACGTACATCTCCTGCATGCCAAACGCGATGTGGTTGGCGTTCAGCGGGTTGACTGCAATCGCCAGGTTGTATTCGCCCTGGCTCTCGCCGGCGAAGTTCGGATGATTGGCCAATCGATTCGCGGTGAGATTCGGGTTGCCGCCGGCGGTGGCGTCGAGGTTGCTCAGCCGGAACACGCGGTACAGACTCCGATCCGCCCGCGCCCATGCGGCGTACAAGAACGGACCGACTGCGCCGACTCGCGGGAATGCGGCGAGTTTGCCGTCCTGAGGTGGTGACGTGGACGCGGCGGATGGGCCTGCGGGCGCGGCGGGAATCTCGAACAGGTTGGCGCGCAGTGGTCGAAGCGGAGGCGGAGGTGCCGTGCCCGGCGGTGATGGCGCAGGACTGGGCAAGATCGCGCCGAGCGCCAGGTCCGGAATGGCTGGATTCTGGATGCGCACGATGACGGGTCGGGTGGCGGCCGGTGCGCCGGGCAGCGGACCGCTCATCGCGAGGAAGACCCAGGTATTCGCACCGATGGTCATGATGACGACGTCGGAGTACGCCTGGTGTTGCGCGACGTGCAGCCAGGTCGCACCGGTGTCGATCGTGCGGAACACGCCGATGTTCGTCGCCGCCCAACAGATCGCGGCGTTGGTCGGGTCGGGAGCAAGTGCAGCGATTCGGGCTTCGCCGAACGCAGCCAACGCCGCAGCCGTCGCCGTCCAGGTGGCGCCTTGGTCGACGCTGACCATCACACCACTGGGCGGGATGGTCTCGCCGCCGCCCGCTGAGGATTCGCCGGTTGCCGCCCAGATCGTGTTCGGAGCAGTCGGCGAGATCGCGATCGCGCCCATCGACAGCGACGGCTCGTCGTGCCACAGCGGGAACCAACTCTCCCCGGCATCGAGCGTCTTGAAGATGCCCCCCGACGCCGGCCCGGCATACATGACGCCGTCGTTGGCCCCGCTGATTGCCATGCATCGCACGCGTCCGCCGACATTGCGGGGCCCGATCGGCACCCAGTTGTGCTGACCGCGGATCGCCCGCCGGTTGCCCGCGCCGGCCGTCTCAGCGGCTCCGGCCCGGCTGACGCTGGCACCGACGGTTGCGCCGGTGCCCCGGAAGAACTGGGCCTTCACGTCGAGGGGAGCATCGAACCGCAGCGGATTCGTTTCGAGCACGCTCGCGGGAGTGGGGACCGGTTCGGATGGTTCGTCCGGATCGGGCGGGTCGTCGGGATCGGGCGGGTCGGGATCGAGTGGGTCGTCGCTCATCGTCTCGTCGGTTCGTCAAGCAGGGTCGTTTGGCAGGTTGGTCAGACAGGAAGGTCGAGCAGGAACTGAATGCCGTCGGTCAGGTCGGCGTTGGTGGGTCGGAAGGTGCGCCCGTCGTGCGCGGTGATCGGGGCGGTGTAGGCGGCAACCGTGGTGGCGCTGGTGTCAGCCAGGGTGTCGCTCGCCACCCGCAACCAGGCCCGCCACAGCGGTACCCACCCCATGGCCTGCGCGATCGCGCGACCGTTGGCGCCGCCGGGCAACGGTGGTGCACCGACGCGTGGCGCTTCGGGAGCCGCACCGCCGGTCACGATCTCGCGCCATTCGTTGACGCGACGTTCGTCGAGATTCCAGTTTCTGAACACCTGGTCGACCGGACCGAGTGTGCCCAGCGCACCAGGGACCGCGGCCGGTGGTTGTCCGATGGGCGCAACGGGCTGCGGCTGCGCGGGCGTGACGTCGCGCAATCGAGTCGACGCGCCGAGGCACAGCAGCAGCGCGAGGTCCGCGGCGGTGCCGAGTGCCGTGTCGTCGATGTCGCCGAGACCGGACTGTGGGACCACTCGCACGCCCCGCAGCGGCGAACTCGACGGCCCCGTCAGGCCGAAGCCGCTCGACAAGGTGGAGCGCGGCGTGTGCCTGAGCGGATAGGCGCGTCCTTCGCTCGTGCCGACCGGTCGGAAGGAGGCCTTCTCGACGTCGTGCTGGGCCATCGACCCGGCGTCGTCGCCAGGGTCCGCCAGAGTCGCGGGCCAGGGCAAGTCGTAGTCCGGATCGGGGTCGGCGCTGGTGTCGGCATCCGCGATCTCGGCGTGCAGATCGCCCGGGAACAGTGCCCGCAGCGCGTCCCGAACCGACGCCACCGTGCGCGTTCCCGGGCCGATGATGATGGGGGCTGCATCGACAGCATCCCTGCGGACCCGGATCGTGTGCTCGTCATGCGCGATCTCCAGGTTGCCGCTGCCCGTCCACCAGATCTTGATCAGCGCACGACTGCCGCTCGGGTAGTGCATGTCACCCAGCGTCGGTGGAGCGACGTTCGACGTGTGCCACAACGTGGAGTCGTCGAACACGTGCGCCACGCCGGTTGGCTCGCTGCGCCGGCCCAGCTGGCCGAGGGCATCGGCGAGCGTGTCATGCGGGGTCGTTCGAAACCACGACATCCAACTGGTGCCTTGGAGCTTGGCCGCCATGCCGAGGCTTCCGCCGAGCCACAGACCGACGGTGGTCACGGCCCACGTGACCCACGACGCGACGTCTGCGTCGCCGTCGTCGTCGCCAGTAGCCGCCACGATGCCCTTGATGATCGCGGCCTGGGCCAATGCGGCGACCGAGGTCAACCCCGGGATCGCCTGCATGGCGAAGACGACGGACGCGCCGGGCTGGCGTCCGCCGGCCGCCGTGATCGAGCGGATCATGGCGTACACGTCGGCGCCGAGGAGACCGCCGGTGATCGCCCACCGGGCGAACGGCGATGGATCTTCGGTTTCGGTGCCGATCGTCGGGAGCCAACCGACGATGAGGCCGAGCCTGGCGAGGAACAGGCCGAGCGAATTCCAGAACGGCCCAGCGTTGTCGGTGATGTTCGACCACATGATCATCGAATAGATGAACGGCGTGACCTCGCCGAGACCGTTTGCCAGGGTGATCAGCTCGGAGAACGAACGATCGGTCAGCGGGTCGGGGGTGTTGAACCGATTCGCATGCGGCAGGACGCGGGCGATCAGCGTGGCGAGCGACGGCGCGAGGAACAGCGGGGTGAAGACTCCGAACCAGGCGCCGAAGCCCCACGGCGTCAGCTCGGACAGCATCCGCTCGTAGCCGAGCTTCACTCGAGCGGCGTCGAGTGGGGTGCCCGATGGGAAGTCCTGCTCGAAGAGCGAGAAGCCCTTCGCTTCTGGCGGCAAGGCGCCAAGGTGATACGTCGCTTCGATGGCCTCGACGTACATCGCCCACATCGTTGCGGCCTCGGCCGAGGTCGGCCATGAGGCGTGCCACAGCGCATTCGGATCGGGGGTCCCGATCAGCCGCGCCAGAATCTGCGCGTCGGTCGATGCGAGAAACGCCTGTGGTGCGTGTCGGTTCCACTCGCGGTTCGACGATCGAGCCTGCACGCCGCGCGCCACCGGGCCCATCACGACGCCGTGCGCAATCGCGCTCAGCAGGCCGAACGTCATCGCCTCACCGTGGCGCCGCTTGATCGGATCCGCTTCACTGCGCACAAGTGCCCCGAACGCGTTGGCGAAGTTCGACGTTGGCACGGTGACCCGGGACCGATGGGGATCGCGGTTGCCGCGACGCATGACGTCGGACTTCCAGACCCCGCCCGGAGCGAACAGGTCGCTGTAGCCAGGGAGCTCGAACCCGGCGCTGCCGAGCACGGCGAACTTGCTCGGACCGGGCGCGAGCGGGTGCGTTGCCGGGAGCGGGACGGGATCGTGCTCGCCCATGATCTCCGACGCGACCTGGACGAGGCCGAGCACGCGGCGTTCGGTGTTCCCGAACGCGGACAAGCCGACGCCACCCGACCGGGAGTTCACGGTCAAGGCGTCGAGCTTGCGTTGCAGCGCCTCGCGCGCGTCGCGCAGCCTGGAGTTGGCGAGGCTCACCACGGCCGCAGGTTGGATGAGCGAACTCACAATCCGAACGCTCCTCCGACGTCGACCGACCCTGCGATCGACAGATCGAGCCCGGGAATCGGTCCGCCGTCGGACTCACACGCCTGCTGCAATCGGACGAGGGCGTCGATCACCTCGTCCATGCCCCGATCGACGTCGCCACCGATCGCCCGCAACCGCGTCAGAATCGGTTCGAGCATCGCCGCGAGATCGAATCCACCGATCAGCGCCGCCAACTGGTCGTACACGGTCAGCACAGGCGCAAGGACGACCGTCGGTGTGAATTCGTCGACGAATCCTGCGATCAGGGCCTGCAAGGCATCGATCGCGGCAAGGACAGGTGCGTACGGATCGAACGCCGCCAACGTGGAGCGGACATCGTCGAAGAGTTCCAGCGGTTCGGCGAGTGCCACCGACGGGCGGAGCGAATCGACCTTGTCGATGAGTTGCTGGTGGAGTGCGCCGACTCCGCCGGTCAGTTGGTCGACGTTGAGCGCTCCGAGGGTGTCCTGCAGCTCGGTCACCCCGTCTCGGAACGGACCGAGGACACCCTCGCGGAAGAGTTCGCCGACGCGGATGATCAGCGATGAGGCAACGGCCTCGATCGGGCCGAGCACGGCGTCGGGGCCGACCGACGTGAGGAGATCCGCCAACGCCACCCGCGGATCGAGCGTGGCGGAATCGGCTCCGATCGCAGACAGCAACGCACGGGCGTGGTCGATCACCGGCGTGAGCGGCGCGAACGACACCCCGAGTCCCGATGCCACGAGGGTGACCTCGGAGCGATCGGGTGCGGTCGTTGCGGTTGCCGTGGCGGCTGCTGTTGCGAATGCCGTCTGCACCCGTTCGACATTGGACAACAGCACCGCAAGTGATCCGGTGGGCGACGCAGCAAGGATCGACGGGTCGAGCCGGGCCCGCAGCAGACTGCCCTCCGGATGGACCGCGACGGCGGCCGATACGGCGCGATGTCCGCTGTCGAGTTCTGCGGTGAGTGCTCGAATGTCGAGCGCTCCGACGGCATCGCGCGCCGATTCGAGCATCGTCGCGGCCGACGCGAGACGGGTATGAACGACGGTTGTTCCGTCGCGCTCGCTGCGGATCCAGGCGATCACTTCGCCGATGCCACCCGGGTTGGTCTTGAACGGCAAACCGCCGAGCACGGCTCCCATCACCCCGGCGGTGAGCCCGGTGCCACCCGGTTGCGGGCGGATCGACTCGACCAGGTCACCCCACCCGGACCGCATTGCGGCGAACGGTGGCGCCGGATCGAGCCGTTCGATGAAGTCGGTGAACGCCAGCTCGACCGTGTCGAGTCGTTCGAGCCACGTCGACAATCCGAGGGTCGACTCCACCTCCTCGTGAACGCCGGACAGCAACTCGTCGACCGGCGCGAGGAGCTGGGCAGGGCTGACCTGCTCGAGCACGGCAACGACGCTGTCGAGCGCATCGTCGGCCGGCGCGAGCAGGCCGACGAGGTCGATCGCGTCGAGCGCGGCGCGCACGGTGTCGAGTGCGGCGACGACCGGGCCGAGGACCACGGACGGGTCGAGTTGGTCGAGCCCGTCGGTCAATGCCGCGAACGCCTCGCTCTCCAATCCTTCGAGCAAGGGGCGGGGGTTCACCGAATCGATGAACTCGCGAACCTCCGCATAGCCGGCTTCCAGCGTGGTCAACACCGTGGTGTCGAGGCTGCTGATGATGGCGTCGAGCCGAGTGTGCAACTCCGTCCGAATCGGTTCGAGGTCCAGCGCCTCGACCGGTGCGCAGGCTGCTTCGAGGGCACTCTTGAGGTCGTCGGGCAGGAGCGCCTTCGGGACGAGACCGAGCGCGTCGGCCGCGGTGGAGATGATGCCGGTTGCCACGTCGAAGACCGGCTGGATCGGCACCGAGCCGAGCGCGTCAGCGACCGATGTCAGCGTCGCGGTGGCGCGTTCGTTGAGTTCGTCGAGGGCCAGACCGTCGAGCACGGACGAGACGGCGTCGAACGGTTCGGCCAGTGCAACCTTGGCTGTCGTCAGCGCATCGCGCACCGGGTCGAGCAAGCCGTCGACGGTTGCGACGAGTGCTTCCACCTCGGTGGTCGCTCCACCGATCAGACCGTCGACGGTGTCGACGAGGTCGCTCACCGGTCCGACGATCGAGTGGATCGTGTCGGTGACCGTCGTGAGGTCGATGCTGTCGAGGGCCTGACGGACCGGGTCGAGCACGGTGGCGAGCAGCGCACCGAGCTCGTCGAGTGCGGAGCGGACGGCCCGCACCGGAGCCAGGATCGGATCGAGGAGCGGGTCGACGGCCTGGCGCAGCGCCGACGGCGCCACCGCCGCGACGGCAGCTTCGATCTGGGAGGCGAGCGTGGCGGTCGCGCCCCACACGGCGTCGATCCCGAGGACGGGGATGTCGACGTCGAGAAAGGGCTGGGCCCAGCCGCTGAGCGTGGCGACCAGTTCGTGGACGGGGGCGAGCGCCGACGACGACAGAGCGACGCTGGCCACGCCGAGGCCGACCGCCAGTTCGGCGAAGTCTGCATCGACGAGCGTGGCCTCGCTGAAGGCCAAGCCGCGGACGAGGAGCGTCAGCAGTTCATTGACGTCGGCGACGTAGAGCTCGATCGGGCGCGCCACCAGGTCCACGAGCACGACGTCGTCAGGTTCGATCCCATCGAGCAGGCGGGCGAGCCGGACGCCGGTCCCCGTTCCGATCGAAGCGACCAGCGCGTTGATCCGTCCGATCTGGAGTAGGTCGATCGCCAGCCGGGCGCGGTCCTCGATCTCGCGGGAAGCGGTGTCGACACCGAGGAGCGCGCCGAGCAGTTGCACGAGCGAGATCAGCCCGCCGGCGGGGCCTCCGATGAGTGCGCCGGGTGCCCGAAGGTCGAGGCCGAGTGGACCGACCAGATCCACGATGGAACGGACGGCGGGCACCTGACCGAGTTGCCCTGCCGCATCGAAGAGCGCAGGCAACCCGGGACCGGCGGCACCGACTGCGGCTTCGAGCGAAGCAACGAGCGCGGGGAATTCTCCGGAGCCGACGATGTCCAGCAGTTCGAGCGCGGCATGCAGCGGGGCGAGGACGGCATCGAGATCGGGGAGTGCCCCGCTGACGTTGCCGAGGTCGTCCACCACGGACATCAATGCATCGAGCACGCCGTCGAGGGTGAGCCCGCTGAGGTCGAGCCCTTCTGCGTCGCCGGCGAACGAGAGCGTCGGCAATCCGACGGACGCGACGATGTCGGTCAATCCGGTGAAGCTGGCGCCGAGGTCGAAGCCACCGGCGGTGAAGCTGGCGCTGAGATTCGCGGTCAGTGGCACATCGTCACCCCTGCTGGATCTGGATCCAGGTCCGCATGATGCCGCCCGGTCGGGGCAGATGGTTGGCAAACACCGACGTCCAACAACTCGACACCGGCTCGCCCGCCTCGTCGAGAACGACGTCGCAGTTGAGGTCGATGACGATCCGTCCGCCGAGTTGGCTCGCGAACTCCCTGATCAACCCGGCATCGTCGGGATCGGCCGTCCAGGTGAGGCGGGTATCGTCGGCGAACGCTGACCCCCGCAGTGCCCGCACGGTGTCGGCGGGTTGTCCGATCCGCAACCACACCTCGACGGCCTGCCGCGTCGCGCGCTTGACGAATTCGCCGAGGATCGGACGGTCGAACGTGAAGATCAACCCGCTCTCGACGAGGTTCACGGCCAGATCGATCGACAATGCATCGAACGGATCCCAGTTCAGTTCCTTGAGGACGCCGATGTCGAGCGCGCCGCTTGCTCCGGGTGGACCAACCGGTCCGACAGCTCCCTGCGGTCCGGGTTCGCCAGCCGGCCCGGGGTCTCCGGCTCCACCTCGTTCGCCGGCTGGTCCGGGTTCACCGGCTGCTCCCGGTTCGCCGGCTGGTCCGGGTTCGCCGGCTGCTCCCGGTTCGCCTGGTGCTCCGGCTGGTCCGGGTTCACCTGCTGGCCCCGGGTCCCCTGGTGCTCCGGCTGGTCCGGGTTCGCCGGCTGGTCCGGGTTCGCCTGGTGCTCCGGCTGGTCCAGGTTCTCCCGCGGGTCCGGGCTCGCCTGGTGCCCCGGCTGGTCCGGGTTCACCGGCTGATCCCGGTTCGCCTGGTGCTCCTGCTGGTCCGGGTTCACGGCTGTCCGGTGCGCCTGGTGCTCCTGCGGGTCCGGGTTCGCCTGCGGGTCCGGCTTCGCCTGGTGCTCCAGGTTCTCCCGCGGGTCCGGGTGGTCCGGCAGGTCCGGGCTCGCCTGGAGGCCCGACGTCGGCTGCCGTCCCGGCTTCACCTTGCGGCCCGGGAGGTCCGGCTTCGCCTGGTGCTCCGGGCTCCCCGGGTGCTCCGGGTTCTCCGGCTGGTCCGGGTTCTCCGGCTGGTCCGGGTTCCCCAGGTGCTCCGGGTTCTCCTGCTGGTCCGGGTTCGCCTGGGGGCCCTGTTGGCCCCGCAGGACCCGGGCTTCCGGCGCCACTGCCGCCGGCAAGTGCGGTGCCGTCCCATCGCCAGCGACCTCGGGTGTCTTGAACGAACTCGCCCGAGTGCCCATGGCTGGTCGACGTCATGAACAGCTGGGGGTCTTGCGTGACCGTCGCGACGCCTGCAGCAACCTCGATTTGTCCCAGCGCGAGCACGTCGAGGTCGCCGCTCACCGGCGAGGAGGCGTCGACCACCTCGATCAGCGTGTCGTCGAAGATGATCGTCGGGAGGTCGTCGACGCGCGCGCCTTCGAGGTCGTGCGACGACGCGCGCAACGACACCCGAAACGACCCGTCGCCGCTGGGCAAGACGACCGGAGCATCCTCATCGAGGCGAACGACACTGCCCCCGGGGGTGAAGCCGATGCCCGGCGTGATCGTGGCCGACGCTCCGCCCGGCATCAGGCGGAGACCGACGCCGATGCGGCCGAGGCCAACGATCTCGCGCAGGTCGCCCGCCGCCCGCAGCGCCGCCGTCTGGAGATGGTTGAGATGCAGCGCAGTGACGCGCAGGCCATCGACGAATTGGGCGCGGGGTGCTTCGGTCATGGCTTGCTCCCTTTCACTCCTGGTACGCCACGAGGACCGGGCCGACGGTCAACCGCGTCGGTCCGGTGACCGTGGCTCGTAGCTGTGGATTGGCGATCGGCCCAGGGGTCAGCAGCGCACGGACGTGCCGATCAGGTCCGTCGCCTGGTTCGGCGACGGTGCTGACCTCACTGACACTCGAGTCCGGAAGTCGCGACGCCAACCCGACCGACACCAGATCGATCGGTTGTCCGTCGGGCGCGGTTCCGATCAACCGGAGTGCGAGTGCGTCGGTCCGGAGTCCGAGTGGGGCCGACATCGGACGGGCGATGCCATTCGGGGCGATCCGCCGAATGGATGCGATCCCCTGTTCGTCGTCGGTCGAGTTCAGGGTCGAGGTTGGATCGACGGCGCGCAGCCCGAGCAACGCCTTGCCGTGCGTCGCGGCGATCGACAACCAGAGTTGTTCGGTGACGGGAAGCGCGATCGGCTTGGCGAACGGCAGGGTGACCCATCTCGCCGTTGCGGATGGCTCGACGGCTACCTCGGTGATTTCGCCGCCCGGCAACGCTTCGCCCGGCGCCAGGGTCGATCCACCGAGGAGTCCGCCGACGACACCGATGCCGCCCACGCCGGGAGTCAGACGCACGCGTACTGCTGCCAAGGACGCGAACGGAGCCCATGCCCCTGTGGCGAGCCGCACGACGAGTCGGCGGTCGGCATCGAGCGTCAGTTCTGCCTCGACGAGTTCGGTCGGGCCAACGGGTGGCACCACGCGATGGGGCCCGCGGTCCTCGGCGACGATCGTGCTCACGATGCGATGGATCTTCCATGTCGCGCTGTCAACGGGTAGCGGCAGCGCGATGTCCACGATCCCTTCCTCGGCGGCGTCGGCGACCGTTGTCGCGCCCTGCGGAAACTGGACGACATGAGTGCGCAGGAACTGGACGGGGCCCACCGGGTTCAGTTCCAGATGGCCGGGAACGCGCGTCTTCAGGAGCACCGGCACCGGGCTGATCCCGCTCGACACGGCTGCTTGCACGGCGGCGGTGATGTCGACCTCCTCGGTGAAGTCGGTGGGGACTGCTCCCTGTCGGAACCAGGCCCGCGTGCCGCCCACGAGCAGATCGAGATCGGCAGGCGGCGTCGACGTGGTGATGTGCATCGCTGCGAGAGCGGCCGCGCTGACCACCTCGGAGAACTCGACCAGTAGCCGCTCGGTCTGAAGTTCCTGGAAGTCGATCGAGTCGCCGCCCTCGCGGTAGCCCCCTTCGTCGAACGACGTCCCGAGCCAGGGCGCGACGCGATAGATGGCTGCCGGGCCTTCGAGCGACGAGACGTTGCGCATCACCCCGAAGTCGATGATCATCGACGACGATGGCGCCTCGGGATCGCCGGACGACGCCCTGACCGTGGCGACACCGTTGATCGGGGTCCGCTTCGGCGCCGATGCCGTGACGCGCACGACGGCCTGACTGACGACCGCACCCGCGGGCACGGCGAGTTCAGACTCCACCTCGGAACCCGACGTCGTGGCAGCCGGAAACAACGCAGGGATGAGCGCGTAGATCCCCGGACCGAACAGCAGCGTCGTTGCGTTCAGATCGAGCGCGAAGAGTTCCTGCTGGGTCACTCCGAACTGCGCGTCGATGGTCATGGCCTGCTCGTCATGGCTTGCTCGTCATGGCTTGCTCGTCATCCCTGGAAGGTGAATGCGGCTTGGATCGCCGCGAACGCCGCTGCCCCGTTATTGGTCTGTTCGGTTCCGACGGTGACGCCCGTCGTTTCGAGCGCGGCGGCGAATTGCGTCTGCTCGGCGGTGGTCAGTTGGGTGAAGTCGGTGCGCCGCCGGATGATGTCGCGGACCGTCGAGTTGTCCTCGAACTGGGTGAAGACCTGGAGCACGGTCTGGTCCAAGAATGCCTCGTGAATGCCGGGGATGACTCTGATCGGCAGGTCGTCGGTACGGGTCACCACGATGTCGATTGCGGTGCCCCGCGCCACCGCCGTCCCCGCCGCAATCGACTGACTCACGACGTTGGTGCGCACGATCGGGCGGGTCACGAGGACGTCGTCGAGGAGATCCGGGCGGATCACGATCTCGCCGATGTCGAACCCTCCGCGCGTGACCTTCGCCTTGGTCACGTTCTCCGAGACGTCGACGAAGATCGGCGCTGCGGAGGCCCGGCTGAACGGGGTTCCCGCCACCGAACGGAACGGGATCCCCGCCCCTTCGTTCAGGAAGAAGTCTTCGATGTTGGACATGACGGACGGCCCTTCTGCTGGTTCTGGTTCTGCTGGTGCTGCTGGTTCTGCTGGTTCATCTGATCGTGACCGTTCATCTGATCGTGACCGTTCATCTGATCGTGACCTTGCCGAGTCGGAGCCCGACGGCGGACAACGCTGCGCCTGCCTCGCTCTGGGTGAGGCCGAGCAGGCTGGGCAGCGCCACGATGGGTTCTTCGCGCACGGCCGCAGCGACGACGAGACGCAGCCGAGTGGTGGCCGCATCGATCACCGAGCCGGCGACCGGGAGTTGCATCAGCACCGCCGAGTTCTGATATTCGGTCGGCACCTGAGTGCGGGAGATCTCCTTGCCGAGCGCATCGATGATGATGTCGACATCGAGGCTCGCGGCGCTGAGCGTGTTCAATCCCGCCTGGAGACCGATCCCGAAGAGATCGGGAACGACGCTGCCGGAGCGGGCGAGGTTGACGACGAGATCCGACGCCTGCGGCACGGTCGTGTCGAGGATCTGCGTGGTGAACCCAGGTGCGCTGACATGCACCCTCCAGGCACCGTCGTTGACGCCGGTGACGAGGTAGGTGGTGCGCGTGCCGAACAACGGCAGCCCGCGGACGGGTTGACCATCTCCCACCGGTTCGGCAATCACCGAGGCGTTCGCAACTGGCTGCCCGTCGGCCTGGATGCTGACGGTGAGCACACCGCTCCCGATTGCCAAGACCGCGTCGTACAACATGCTCAGCGCGTCGACGATCGCGTTCCAACCTTGGGCGGTGATCGGCCGGCCGGGCTCCTCGGTGGCCAATGGCGGTTTCACGAGTGCCATCTCGTCACGCTCCTTTGCGTCGGGGCGGTCGTTCGACCGCACGTTCTGTCCGTCATCACGAATTCCCTCCGGGTTGCTCGATGTCGTCTTCCCACGCCTCGGTTCCGGCGACCGCGATGCCCAAGGCCGCTTCGCTGTCGAGGTCCCTGACCACCCCGGTCCCGAGGGTCCAGCGGGGGTCGGCGTGTTCGACATAGACGTGGACGCCGGCCGCTCGATGCCGGTCAAGCAGGCCTCGCACCACCTCGTTGATCGGGCTTTCGTTGCTCTCGTCGAGATCCTGGAACTCGAGGGGCAGCCAGACCTTGACGGCGTACGCCTCGCGTTCGTCCCATTCGAAGCCGACCTGCATCGACGGTGCTCCGGCAGGTGGCGGATCCGGTTCGAACACGGTCTGGTCGAAGTGGCCGGCAATTGGATGCGGCGCGGCAGTGGTGACGACTCCGTCCACTGCGGACGCGAAGGTTCCAGCGCCGACGAAGACGGCAAACCGGGTGTCGCGGCGATCGAGTTGGACGGCCGGCAACAGGCCGTCGGCGTGCGGGAACGACGGAGCAGGATCGAATGCGTCGGGCAGGGGCTGGGTGATGGCGAACACGGCCCGCCGATCCTCGACGGGCCGTGGTTGGCCCGGGTCGCCAGAGTCGGACACAGGATCGGACGCGTCGTCGAACACGAAACTCTTCGGGTGCTCCGATGCCCCGTCAGCGAACACAGCGCCGCGAAAGAGGTAGCAGTTCTTGACCACGCTGCTGCCGTCGAGTTCGACCCGACCGTCGCGCTCGAAGCGCAGCACGCTGCCGTCGGGGATGGCGAACGTCGCGGCGACGCCAACGCCGTCGTCGATGTTGACGATCATCGGGCGGACGGTGCGATCTTCTAGTCCCTTCACGATCACGGTCGCGGGAACCTGGTCGAACCCTTGCCGCATCACCGAGAAGCGAGCCCGGTGGGCGAACGGTGACGGGCCGAGATCGGCGAGCCGCGGCGGGTTCTCTTCGAGCGCCAGCAGCCATTCGTTGGGCGATTCGGTCGAGCCCGGCACGAGGCGGTCCGGGCACCGCGCAAGGTGCCAGTACCCCTCGGGGTCATGATCGAGTTCGACCATCGTCAGGCCGAGATACGCCGCGGTTGCGCCGAGTACGCCGGCGACCGTGGCGTTCTCCTCCCGATGCAGGGCAAACAGGTCGGCCGCCATCGAGCGGGCGACATCGAGCCAGGTGTCATAGGCGACCGGTGGGTCGATGGCACGCACGCGCCGGTTGAGCGCGTCGAGGATGCCCAGGCCGGCGCCGTGGAGCGCAACGAGCCGCGCCAGATCTGCGAGCTGGTCGAGCTCACCGAGCCGTCGAGCCTGACGGACCTGACCGACCTGCACCAGTTCGGCTTCGGTGCCGCTCGCCAGCGCGGACACGACGTCGCCGATGATTTTGCCGGGGCCGTCGACATCGAGGTGCCGCGGGAACCGGGAGAGAACCAGATCAGCCGTCGCCACCGAAGGAGTCCTTCTCGGTCACGGTGATCGTGCGAATCCACGGCACCTGGTCCGATGCCGGCGTGATCTCCAGATCCTGCTTGATGATCCGCAGACCTTCGTCGACGAACTCCGCGGCGTAGGACACCGACTCCACCTCGTAGGTGTCGGTGGCGGGGAGTTTGCCCATCAGCTTTGCCGTCGAGATGCCATCGCTGAGCTGGGGCAAGACGCCAGGGAGGACCGACTGCAGAGCCACTTCGATGTCGTGCAACGCCGTCGCTCGGTCCGCCGCCGCCGCCAGACCCTTCCGTTCGACGGTCACGGTGACGTCGAGGGCGATCGGAGCGCCGCGCAGCGTCACGTCCTGCTGATCGAGTCGAGGGCGGGTGTTCGGCGGTTCGGGGAAGAGATTCTGTCGACCGAGCACATCTGCGGTGCCGAACCGCGTGACATCGAGCGTGACGTCCTGCACGCCTGCGACGGCCATGATCGCCGCGACGAGTTGGTTGTAGATGATCGGCTCGCCCACCCCGCGCGTGTCGACGAAGGCTTCGACGACCTGTTCGACTTCGTGCACGAGCGCCTCCCGTTCGTCGGCGCGCAACGAGCCGCTCGTCGGTGTCACCGCGGCAACGACGGCAACGGGGGAGAACACGCCGTCGGCCGGCACCGCCGTCGGTGGCGGCCCGGGAGCTGCGCCGCCGCCCGTGCCGGGGCTGCTCTCGGGCGGTGGCGGCGCGACCAGGTTGTGCAAGATGCGAACACCGGCCGGCCGCGCCCGCTCGATCTGCTCGATCGCCTGCCGGGTGTGCGCTTCATCGAGTTCGGCGGCGATGGTCAGCTTGACCACCCCGGGAAAGCCGATGTGATCTTCCACGACGTGCACGTCGAAGTCGCGGATTCCCTCGACCGTGGCCAGAGCGCCCACGATCGCGTTCGTCGTGGCGCGCCCAGACGTCTGCAGCGCCAGACGCGCCCGGCGCCGCAGCGCCGCATCAGTCTCGGTTCCGCCGCGAAAGGCTGTCGGCTCGGGATTCGTGACTCGGCTCACACCGAGGATCGGCCGATGGATGACGGTCAGGGTGTTCGGCGGCGAGATGCCTGGCGAACCCGCGACGCTCGCTGTCACCGGTGCCGACACCGATAGTGCTCCGGTGCGCAACGTCCGGTTCTCGGTCGTGACCACTGTGACGCCGGGGATGTCCGAGGTCGAGATCGCAGTGCCGGCTTCGATGCTGATGTCGCCGGGAGCAGGTGTGCTGCGCGAGAACACGACTTCGCCGACGGCGAACAGGGCGGTGCGTCGAGTGAGGCCGAGCAACGTGACGAGCTGATCGAGATCGCGTCCTTCGGCCGTGTCGAGGAAGGCCCCGTCATACACCTGCTGCATCTGCCGCGACAGCACCGCGTACTCGCGGGCAAAGCTCTCGGCGAGCGTCCGCAGCACGCTGCCCGGGTTGCGGTCGGTGAGGCGCGGAGGCGACTGCGGGTCGGCGACCCGCTCGTAGCTGGCATAGAACCGGCTGCCCTCGTCGGGAACACTGGCGGGCGATGCGCGCCAGACGATGGCGCCGGCCGTGACGTCAAAGTCGGTGCCGTTCACGAAGCGGTGATGCTCGTCGCGGAGCAATCCATGCACGCGAACCGTGTCGCCGATGACGTCGGTTTCATGGCCGAGCCGGAACGGGACGTTCTCGGGAAGAAAGCGGAAGATCTCGCGCGTGATGCCACCGGTCAGCGCGCTGACCATGTCGTCGACGAACACGCCGTACGGTTCGGCCCGGAACGTCATCTCGGGCTCCCTGTCGCTCTGTCGATCGCTCTGTCGACCGGTATGTCGCTCTCGGCGCCGACGGCGAGCGAGAACGGGACGACCAGGTTGCGGACATCGGGTTCGTCGATGATCATGAGCCGCATCGAGATCCGCACGACGTCGCGGGGTGGCTCGTGCGCCGCGGTCACGTCGCACCCGAGCACCTTGGCGATGCGCGGCTCGTGGCGCAACGCGTCGAGTACGTACAACTTGATCAACGCTCGCGTTCGAGCGACGTTCGGTTGGCCGATCAGCTCGTGATGGCGGGATCCGTATTCGGGATGCCCGAGCGCGGCCAGCTCACCCCGGCGCGTCTTGAGCCGATTGACGAGGAGTTGGTCGGCCGCGTCGACCCCGCGCACCGTGTCGATGTCGGTCGGACCGCGTGCGTCGCGGGCCACCACCGGGCGCAGGTCGGCATCCTCCCACCACCCGGCGGGACCCGGATAGAAGAGGGCGAGATCGGTGCCGAGTTGGCGCAGCCGTCGGTCGTTCTCGGCAGCAGTTCGACGCGTCATGGTGCGCTCGTATCGGACACGTTGGCTGCTGCGGGCGGCCCCAGGATCAACATCACACCGGGCCCCGACGGAATCTGGTCACCCATGCGGACGATGCCCTGACCGTCGACGGTGACACCCGTCGAGACGCCGAGCGATCCGATCGGCAACGGGTAGGGGACGCCGCTCACGCTGTTGACCATCTGGCAGATCGAACCGGCCGTGGCCATCGGGAGCCCGCCCGAGGTCAGGGTGGTCTGCGTGACCGCCACGATCACGCCCGAATCCGGAGGGCCCGCAGCGCCGGGCGAGAGCAAGACGGCGCAACCGACGGAAACGGGCGATCCGGGCATCGTCGTCATCCCGCGCTGAAGCTGGTGATCCCAGCGATCGTCGTGGTTGCGCCCTTGAGCTTCGCCGCCGCGGTGCCTTCGACCGTCGCGTTCACGTCTGCCTTCAGCGTCGCATTGAGCGCCGCGCTCATGTTCAAGCTGCCACCCGCCTCGATCGAGATGTCGCCACTCGCCGTGAGGTTGATGTCGGTTGCCGACTCGATGCTCACCGCCCCGTCCGAATCGACCACGACCGTGGTTCCGCCCATCGTGATCGAGAGCTTCGAATCCTGGACGGTGAACGTGTTGCCGCCCGCCAGTCGGAGTTCGAATCGCAGTGCTTCGGACCCGTCGTCGCGGACTTCGTAGACGACGTCATCAGGGTTGGCCTGCGGTGGGTGACGTTGATCGTCATGCAGAAAGCCGAGCGCGATCGCTCCGGTCAGTTCGCCGCCGAGAAACGCCAACACGGCGGTGTCTCCCTCGCGCGGGGCCGCCGACAAGCCGATGCGTCCAGCCATCACCGGAACGCTCTGCAGCTCCAGGTCGCTGCCGTGCAACCGGGCGTTGATCTCGACGTTGTGGGCCCCGGAGTCGTCGGCGTTAGTGACGACATCGGTGACGATCGCCAGCGACAACGGTCGGACATCGGCGAGTTCATCCCGGACCACCGAACGAAGGACTGGCATGACGAGGCTCACGACAGGCTCGCCCCTTCGAGACGCATCGTGGTTCGAAAACCGTCGACATCGATGTCATGAATCACGGTGATCACTCGGTAGGTGGCCTCGGCTCGCTCGACCGAATCGAGTTCGATCAGGTCACCGGCGCGAATCCCGGCGTCACCGACGGCGACCGCCCAGCCGTCACGACTGACCCGTTCGCGTGCTGACGCGGTGGCTCGGTCGACGAGCTGCGCGGCATCTCGATCGCGCAGCGTCGGATGGATCCGGTGGGTGCCTGACCCGCCCGGGTCGTGGTGCACGAGCGACCAGGCAGCAGCGCCCTGTTCACTCGACGCGGAGAACGGCCCGACCGTCGCCATGCTCGGCAGGTCCCGTTGGCCACCGACCGACCACGCCAGGAGTTCGGCACCGGCGCGCAACGAGTGCGCGGCGCGGCCCGACCGGGCCGGCCGCGCGTTGAGCGCCCCGTCGGCGGCCGACGTGAGCTCGGTGACCGTGAGGCGGGCGAGGTTGCGCAAGTGTCGCCACGCCGATCGTGACTCATCGACGTAGAACACCGGAAGCATCGGTCCGGCGTCGACCTCGCCGGACGCGACCCCTGCTTCGCCGACCAGATCGCGGACGATGTCGCCGACCGTCTGACTCATGTAGGCGCGTCCGACGCGAACCGAATCCAACGCAGCGGTGGCGGCGTGGATCTGCACTTCGGTACCCCATGGTTGGTGGGCCACCTGCGCCACGGTGCCGGTGAACACCGTCTCGACAGCCGACGTGGTGCCGAGCGACACCTCGACGGCTGCGCCCGGCGCGATGTCGATCGCAGGCGAGCCGGGGCCGAGCGTCAGTGCCGCCCGGTCGTGCGCGCCCGTCGTCGTGGCGCACACCGTCAGGGTGGCTGACGCGGACTCGGCGAGCGACAGGTCGTGGCCGTCGATCGTCACGGTCGCCGACGGGCGAGACACGCTCACGGCCGCACCTCGACACCATCGGCTCGGGCTTCGGCCAGCAGAACCTCTTCCAGGAGCGCAGCGAAGCGCGCCCGTCCGCGGTCGACATCCGTGCCGAACTCGGCATCGCTCCCGGACGTCGCGAAGCCGCCGAGCAGCCGTCCTGCGGAGGGGTCGAACCCCGGTCCGTGACCGGCCATCGTCGATGCTTCCGGCGATCGTGATGCCGAGTGTGCTGCCGACCGTGTCCGGGTCCGGTCGATGGCGGCGCCGAGCCCGATCTGCTGCTCGGAGCGGGGCGCGTCGGGCTCGCCGTGGGAGATGCCGGTGCGGACGGCTGACGATTCGTCCGGGGTGGGGTCGTTCCACATGCGCGCCAAGCGAGCCAGTTGCGAGGAGGCAGAGCCGGGGTGTCCGAGCACCGGTCGGCCGGGAGCAGCGTCCGGCGACGAGGTCGGTTCGGGCCCACTCGATGGACCGCGGCGCAGGTCGGGTTCCATCGCCTCGGCGCGTGGCGACACCGGTGCAGTGGCGTGCCGATTCGGCAATGCGAACGGCCGGTCCAACGTGCTGTCGACCGCTGCGCTGTCGGGCCCTACCGCGGGCCCGACTGCGGGAACACGCACGACTGTGGCGGCGCCGATGGCGGCGAGGTGTGTCCACCCCGGCCCGTCGCAGTGCATCTCGTCGTGAGGTGCGCTCCGACCGATCGGCTGTCCCGGAACGGAGCCGGCCACCGGTCGCCGGGGCGCCGTCATCGACGATTCGGCGATCACCGCGGTGCCCGCGGCGTAAGGACGTACCGAGTTCGTCGAGGTGGGTCGTGGCGGCGACGCAGCAATCGGCTGCGCCGCCGCGATGCGTGGATTCTGCTCGACGGGCCGGCTGAAGCGTGCTGATCCTGCGGCGAGTCCTCGCGCGGGGGCGGGCCGATCAGCATGCAGCGCACCGTGGTCCGACCCGATCGGCGTGGTCCCGAGCACCTCGGCGAGCGCGGCGTCCGCGAGCCCCACCGGCTCGGCGGCGAACGCCCGCAGCCGGTCGGAGCACAGCACGCCGAGCGCGGCGGAACCGGCACCCGAACCAGCGCCGGGAGTCGTGTCGAGGAGTCGACCAGAAGGTGCTAGTGAGTGGCGGGCGCGGCGCAGCACCGTCGCTCCTCGAAGACCCCGCAGCGCAGTCACGACACCGGCACCGCCACGGCGCGACCGTCGGACGCGGCTGCCATTTCGAGGTACACGAGCACTTGGCCGACCGTCAGCGCAGCGCACTCGTCGGGGGTCCAACCGAAGCGACGAGCCAACTCGAAGCAAGCCCGGGCCATCGGCTCACGCACGACGTGCTCCATGTCTTCTCGCCCCATCGTGAGGCCGCTGATGCGGTTCACTTCGGCGAGGAGGAACTCGATGAGTCCGCAGTGCATCCGATTGACCTGGTCGATCGACACCTCGGGCTCGACCAGCGCCTGCTGCACCATCAGCACCGTCGTCAGCGCTTCGTCGTGTCGCGCGGCCTTCTGGATGCGCTGGACATCGGCGAGCACGAGCGGACGCAGCGTGACCGAGCCGGAGACCGAGCCCGAGTCAAGGCCGGGGTCGCCGGGCACGAGTACCTCTGCCGGGATCTCGACGATGTGGGTCCCCCGCCCGCCGAGCAGCAGTTCATCGATCGCAAGGGCCATGGTTCACTCAGCCCCCGCCGGTGTCCTTGGCGCTGACCCACAGCGCCTTGTACGTCACCGACTCCATCACGAAGTCGTCCTCGGGCATGTTGAACGACCACGAGTCGAGCTTGACGCCGTACACGGTGACCGTCGAGGAGTTGCCGGGAAAGCCGGCGTTTTCCATGCGCAGGCTGAGATTGAACGCAGGGCTGATGAACGACCCCGCAGGGCGGCTCCCGCTCGCACCGGCTTCGCCGAGCATCAGCTTGAGCAGAGCTCCGTTGATGTGGGCGCGTCCGATCGTGCCGTGCACGTTGGTGTTGCCCTCGCGGAGTTCGGTTGCGTACCGTTGGCCCATCTCGTGGAACGGACGCATTGCCGAGGTGACGTCGACCGTGACGCCGGTGGCGCGGCCGATCGGCGTGAGTTGATAGGTGTCGTTGACGGATTTTGCGGCGTCGCCGGCGACGCCGGTCTCGACAGCGACGGTGATGGCGCCGTCGAGACCGGTGAAGACGTTCGTGTTCGGCATGGCTGAGTTCCTCTCACTCCAAGTTCATGGTGACGCGGATGAAGTCGATCGAGAATGTGGGCCGCAGCGTCATGGTGACTGCCGCGACCCCGGCGATTTCCTGCGCTCGGGTGGCACTCACTTCGAGGTCGTAACTGACGAGCATCTCGTCGAGCACCATTTGGGACAGGAACCCGTTGAGGGTTGCTTCGAGTGCGGCCCGGACCCGAACGTTGTTGAGCTTGCCGATGTAGGGGTTCGAGCCGAGCCGCACGCCGGCCTTGGCGTAGTCGACGATGCGCCGCACGCTGATCTGTTTGAACGCTCCGGCGTCGGTCGTGATGCCGCGGACGATCTGATGTCCGAAACGTCGCCGTACCGCCATCACGTTGTTCAACAACAGGTTCTTGTGGACTGGCGTCGTGTAGTTCTGCGCCAGCTCGGCGATCGGCAGCACCTGATTGGTCAGGCTGATGTGGGGAGCGATCGAACCGAGCCGGCCCGCGACGAGCGCGGCGGTGTAGGCCGGCGGAAGGGTGACGAGGTTGGTGACGTCGGGTTCGCTGACCTTGATGCCGGGCGCGACCATGATGGTCCGGTCGTCACCGAGCGCTCCCACCTCGGCGAGAACCGTGGTCGGGTCGCTCGCACTCGCGCCGATGACGGCGATCCGTTCCTTGCCGTCGTTCTCCGTCCGTTCGACATGGGCGAGCAGCGGCGCACCGACGACGTTCGCGCCGAGCCCGGCGACGGTCACGATGTTGACGGGTTGATCTTCGAGCAGGGCCAATCCCGCGATGACGTGGGACGCATTGACGTTCGGGACCGACAGCCCTCCTGTCAGGACGAACTCGCCGACCACCATGTTGGCGCTGGCGCCTGCGGCCGTGCCGGGCGGATCGGCCACGACGACGAGCCGGGCTGCGGCCAGTGCGGTGCGGAGTTGCCCGACGTTGTTCCCTTCGAAGACTTCGCGTTGGTTGCGATATCCCACGGCGAGGCGGAACCGTGGCGTGATCGTCGCCCCGTTGTCGGCAACCGTCACCGTCAGGTCGTTGCCCCATGATCCGGCCTCGCTTGCCGAGAGCCTGAACGCCTCATTGGTCGACGCCGGGATGACGACCGACGCAGTTGCCGTCGCGCCGCCGGCGATTCGGACCGCGTAGATCGTGCTCCCCCCTCCGGCGAACACCTGGTTCAGCGCACGGACGAGCGTGAGGGCGACGTTGGCCTCGGCCGGTGTGACGAATGAGTCGGGTGGTCCGAAGATGTCAGAAGCTTCGGCGGGGCTTCCGAGCGGCACGACGGTGTCGACGGGACCCTTGGCGGCGGTGCCGACGATGCCGATGTTACCGGTGGCGATGCTGCCGACCGAGATCAGTCCCTCGGATCGGACTTCGATGTAGGTGCCGGGGATCACCATCTCGGCGATGGATTCACTCATGATTGTGTTGCCTCCGTGATCGTGAAGTGCTCCCCGAAGGGATTGATGGTGACGTCGATGAGCCGGATCGGCCCACCACTCGTCGGGATGATCGGCTCCACGAGTTCGAAGTCGATCGAGTAGCGGAGTTGCAGATGTCGGGCTGCCGGAGGCAGGCCGTCGATCCGGGACGCGGCGGACAACCCGATGGGCTCGATTCGGCGAATTCCCCGTCCCGCCGAGATCTCGTGAGGATGCAGCGCACCTTCGACGAGCGCGACGAGGCTGTCGAGTTCGGCTTGGTCGGACGTTGACACGTCGAGCACGACGGTCGCGGCGAATCGTTCGACACGCACTTCCCAGGCACCCACGAAGTAGCCGAGTTCGATCGTCCCGGTGGCGGGCAGCGGATTGGCGAAGGTCAGTGCGCCGGTCGCCATGTCGAGGCCGACCTGACCGGCGGTCGGAGTGACATGGACCGGGTTGAACGTCGTGGCGCCGACCCGCACGAGCAGATCACCGTTGGCGAACGGAGGCGTTGCATCGCCGTCGGCTCGCACGACCGAGCCGTGGGGCAGTTGCAGCGTTCGTCGGTTGGTCGACAGTAGGGGGACGTCCTCGCCGGGAAGGTGCAGCACGGCGTCGGCGAGGTCGAGGTCGACTTCGACGCGTAGCGCACCGGTTTCGACGGGTCCAGGAATCCGTCCGACACTGCGCATCGCCGGTGTCGCAGCCTCGATCGAGACAGAGACGTGGGGCAGGTCTCCAGGGGCCACCGCCGGCGCAGTCCCGACGGTCGGCGGGTCGGTGAGGTGGTCGGCGATCTGCGCGGCGAGCGCGCCGATCAGACTCGACAGCGCCATCAGGAGAACACCGCCCCGAGTTCACCGAGCAGATCGGTGAGGGGTGCGACCGCTGCTTCGACGTCATCGAGTGCGGCGCGCAGTGGGGGTGTCGGGTCACCGATGGTCGGAATGTCGCCGAGCAGATTCGGGAGTTCGAGTCCGAGGTCGCCCAGGGCAGCGAGTGCATCGAGTTCGAGGCCGAGTTCGGCGCCGAGGTCGTCGATCGGGCTCGGCGGTTCGGGTGGCTCGACGTACTGACGGAGTTGGATCGTGTAGCGGAAGGAGTCAGCGTGGTCGTTCGCCTCGATCAGGTCGAGGTGTTCGATCAGGACCTGTTCGAGTTCGGTCGCCGTGGTGATGTCGGCCACGAAGGTCACCGGCTCCCCAGCTTTGAACGGCTCGCGCACCGCGTTCAGGAAGTCGTCGCGTTCGGTGTCGCCGTGGAGTGACCCGCAGATCTCGACGACGAGGCTGTGTCGCCCGAGGTCCTGATGGAGATCTCCGGCGAGACCCGGCACCGACAGGCGCGCCAGGCGGCGGGCCTCGAGGGTCTGGATCCGCTCGATCCGCGGTACCTCCCACTCGCCGATCATCGGTCGCACGATCATTGCGGCCGATGATCGGCGACCCGATGTCGCTCGAGCGTGAGTAGGTCGTCACCGCCGCGTCACGAACCCGTCGCGGGAGCGGCTGCCCAGATGGATGCTGGGGGCTGCGTCAGATCCGGTGCGATGCCCCAGATCTGACGCAGTGGGTCTCAGCGCACCGAGATGTTGTCCCAGTGGAAGGTGAACCCGATCGGCATCCCGCCGACGCCGTTGTCGCTCTTCGTCGAGGTGTAGTCGTGGTCTTGGAACACGACCTTGACTTCGCCGGCGGGGAATGACCCGTTCGTGGTGAACGACTCGGTGGTGACTGCGCCGCCATTCTTCGGGCCGGTCATCTCGAACGTCAGCGTGCCGTTGCCGTTGTCCCGGAAGCACGCCGGGTAACGCGTGGCTTTGTCGGCGCCTGCGCGCATCTCGAACCAGTCCATGCGCTGTTCACCGATCCGGAGCTTGCCGGTGGCGCCGCCGGGGCCGCCCCATGAGGCGACCGCTCGGTCGGGTCCTTCGATGCCTGTGAGATTCGACGCGCCGACCTCTGAAACCGCGTCGGGAGCGTTGACGGAAAGAACGGCGACCTTGAACCACTGGCGAGTACCCAGATCGGTGAGGTTCACCGACCAGCACACTTCTTTGATGCCATTGAAGGTTTGCTTCGGTGAGAACCAGGCGACCGAATAGCCGGAGGTGTCGCCGACCGAGGTCATCATGTGGTCCTTGCACATGAAGAACGATTCCGACGGCGCGTCACGGTGGATGACGCGAGTCGTCGTCGGTGCCCCGCAGTTCATGTCGTGGTCGCCATGCCAGCTCGTCTGCGTGACCAGCACGTCGTCGCGGAGATAGATGCCGGTACGGAACTTGTCGAGGCCGGTGTTGCCGGTGAAATCGGCGAAGAACGCCGACCCGGCGGGCCGCGGTGTCGTGGTCGTCGGCGCCGCCGTCGTCGGCGGGGTCGTGGGTGGGGTCGTGGTCGGCCGCGGTGCGGTCGTCGTCGGTGCGACGGTGGTGGGCGGTGTGGTCGTCGGCCTCGGTGCGGTCGTGGTCGGTGCCACCGTTGTCGGAACCGGCGCAACGGTGGTCGCTGTTACGACGGTCGTCGGCGGCGGGTTGACCGCAGCCCTCGGTGCTGCGGGCGGGAACGAGGCTTGCAGCCACACCTTGGCGGCACGCTGCTCGGTCACTGCTGCGATGTAGGTCTGGGCGGCAGCGGTGTACCACCGTCCCGAGAACCAGACACCGAGGCAGCCCTGCGCGTCTCCCGCTGCGTAGTCGCCGCGGCCGTCGACAGTGTTCAGCCAGCCCATTTGACCTTCGTAACACGAGCGCCAGTGGGCGTAGGTGTAGTCGAGGTTGTAGGCGCTTGATCGGATCGCGTTGTTGTCGACGAACGCTTCCTTGTGGTACGTCCAACGAACCTGGCCGAGGCCGATCGACTCGGGACACTCGTTGTTGTGCTGGCGATCACCGTTGAACCGGGGCGGGTAGTTCCCGATGGGGAAGGTGGGGGCGCATGCGGCGGAGTTCATCGTGAAGTCGCCCAGCGCATTTTGATCCCAGTACGACTCGACGATGATCTGGGCTCGCACCGTGTCTTCGTCGATGCCCCACTTGCATGCGGTCCATTGGATGATTTCGTCAGTCGTCCCCTTGAAGGCGCCGGTCACCCGCGGGTATCGACCGTTCGCCCGCGTTCCGGCCGTGGCGTTGGCGGTGGCGTTGCCCGGACGATTCTCGGTCATCGGTCGAACCGCTGCCGCGCACTGAGCGTCTGTCGGGAGCGTGGCGCCAACGGGCAATGTCGCGAAGCGCGCCGGAGCGGGGGGCGCCACCGTGGTGGGGGGTGCGACCGTGGTGGGGGGTGCAACCGTGGTGGGAGGCGCCACCGTGGTGGGGGCGGGTGCGACGGTCGTGACCGGGGGCCTCACCGTTGTTGGTGGGGTGACCACGGGGCAGGCCACTTTCGGGCTCAGGCCGTGGGGCACATACCAGCGGTTCCGCGCGCCGTCGCCGACGCGGTACCCGTAGTAGCAGCCGATGCCGGGCGTGCAGTCCTGCGGCAGGATGTCGCTGGCGACAACCGTGCGGTACACCCGCGTCCCAGCGAGGTCGTACTCATCCCAGCACTGGGTGTTGGGTCCTGCGCCATTGGTGGCGGTCGCCCCCCACACGGACAGGGTGGCGATGGACCCGATAGCAACTATCAGGGCGATGGATCGGTTCATGTGATTCCTCACTTTGTGTTCTCGCCGGCAGCGATGCGGCGCGGTCTGGCGGACTGGGTGTCTTCGACTGTGACGGATGCGACATGAGCGGTCTTGCCGAAATCTTGACAATGGTGTCCTCGATTGTGACGAGAAACCGACAAATGTTGCGATTGCGTTACAGTTCTAGCGCAGATGTTCACGATAAAGCCGCATTTGGCGTGAATTCATGGCAAACAATCGACTGACCAGGGTGAGCGCACCGACACGGACAGCGATCGGCGCAGGGAATGTTGGTGCCCAACTCACCGATCGGGAGCCGAACGGCGGTCAGGCGCTCATCGTCGTCGGTGGTTCGACGCACGATTTGGGGCGCGGCGCGGCGGCTGCGAACTCAGAACCAGACGCCCACCATGCGCATCGTGTAGCCGCCCACCACTGTCCAGAAGATCCAACGGAACGCAGATTCGTCGACTCGGCGGTTGACCTCGCGTCCGACCCACGCGCTCACCGGCATCATCGGCAGCGCAAGCGCCACGGTCCGCACGTCGACATCGGCAAGCAGTCCGGCTGAGGCGAAGAACTCGACCTTCAGAACATCGGCAACGAGTGACACCGAGGCTGCAACTCCCACGTGTTCGAGCCGCGCCAGCCCGAGCGAACGGATGGCGATCCCCTTCAATGGCCCGGACGACCCCGACACGCCCGACAGCATCGACGCGGCGGCCATGGCCGGGACCGCCATGTGACGCCGGTGCCGGAGCACAGTCTCACCCGCCACCAATTCGACCACGAGCGTCGCGATCGTGACGGCGACGATGGTCCACACGATCAGCCGATCTGACGAGGCAACCAACAGGCGGGCGCCGACCGACACGCCCACTGCGGTCACCGCAATCAGCGGCCAGCCCTGACGCAACGCGAGCGTCTTGCGATACGCAACCACTTTGCAGACGTTGTTCCCCGCGAGCAACAACGCAGCAAACGCGATGCCCTCGCGCGGACCCATGATCGCCGCGAGGGTCGGAACGAGGACGAGACTGCCGCCGTACCCGGCGACGGCCGAGATGAACAACGACACGAATGTCGCTGCGAGGATCAGCCATGCGTTCGTCATTGCTGGCGCGCCGTGAAGCCCATCGCCTCGACCTTCTGCGGCAACGCGGGAAAAGTCAACCCGTTGCGGCAGACCCGATGACCTTGTGCTCCCGCGTGACCTTGTGCTCTGGCGCAGCACGCGGTTCTGCGTGATCCTGGACTTGGCGCCAGACGCGCCACGGAGGAGGTCCGTCGTGAACCACGTGAACAGCAACAGTCACCAGCCGTACTTGGTCGTCGATTCACCGTATGAGGTCGAGCGCTGGCGGCCACTCGTCAACTGGGTGCTGTACATCCCGCACGCCATCATCCTCTACGGGCTGCAGATCCTGGCGCGGGCAGTCTTCTTCATCTACTGGCTGATGCTGATCTTCACCGGCAAGCTGCACCCGGGTCTGTATGGCGTGTTGGCGATGTACGAGCGGTACAACGCCCGTGCCAGCGGGTTCCTCGTCGGTTGGTCCGAGACGTATCCACCGTTCGAGTTCACCACCGACCCCGCCGACAACAACAGCTACCCGGCCGTGCGGTTGAACCTGCCGGGGGTACCGGAGGCGGTGCCGCGGTCAGCGGCGTTCAACGTGTTCTTGGCCATTCCGCACTACATCGTGCTGATGATCTACTTCATCGGCGCAGCCGTCGTGGCGGTGATCGCCTGGTTCGCCGTGCTCTTCACCGGCGCCTGGCCCGCGGGCATGCGCGGCTTCCTCGTGCGGGTGAGCAATTACCAGTACCGAGTGTGGACGTACGTCACGATGGTCGAGAACGACTATCCGAAGTTCGGTTTGCCGCCAGTCTGACGCGCCGACTGCGAGCGCGTCGCAGTGGGTTCGGTGTGTCGCGTTCGACGTCGCGGATGAGGACGCGCTGCACGGCGGGCGGGTCGATCGGCAACGATGGCGTGATGTCCGACGGTCGAGGAGTGCTGCGCGCCGTCGCGGCACTGTGTGTCACTGGTTTCAGCCTCGCTCTTGCCGCGCTCGTCACCTCGCAGCTCTCGCTGATGTCGATCCTCGACTCGACACGCGCGGAACGCGCTGCCACGCAGATCGCCGAATCGCGGTTCACCGCCGACATCGTCGAGCGGACGGTTCAGCAGGCGATCGAGCCGGTGGCCGGCTCGGGGATCGCCGGCCAACTCGCGATTGCGACGAGTAGCGACGCGCGGGTGCAGTCGGTGGTCGCGACTGCGTTGATGAGCGCCCACCGACAAGTTGTCGAGTCCGATGTCAGCGCAGCCGACCGCTCCGACGGCAACGTCGCGGTCGACGCGGCGATCGTGCAGGCGGCAACCGACGCGGCGGCGCAAGCGGGTATCGATGTCGGCTCGCTCGATGTCGGCGAGGGCCGCCTCGGTGGCGTGGGGCTCGACAGCGTTGCTGCGCAGGCCGGGCTCCCCGCGGTCGTGCCCGACGATCTTCCGGCCCTCGGGCTTCGCCGCGTGGCCGAAACCACGCGGGCGATCGCCCTGTTGGCGATGTTCGCGTTTGCGTTGATCGCCATCGCAGTCCACCCCGAACCTGCTCGGTCGCTCCGTTCGATCGGTGCGGCGATCACGATCGTCTGCGGCGCCTGGCTGGCCGGATTGCTCGTCGCCGGTTGGGTGATCGGCCGGACGACGAGCACGTTGTTCGGTGAGATGATCGAAGCCGTGTGGTCCGATGCGGTGGGTGCGATGCTCCTGCTCGTCGGCGCCGGCCTCGTGATCGGCGCGGGTGTCTGGCTCGGCGGCGCAGCGACACTCGGCTTCAGCCGCGAGGCGCGGGCTCAGCGGGGCTGAGCCTCAGGGGCACGCCGCTGCGTCGGGGACGAGGGGAAAGTCGGGCCCGCCCTGCCAGAAACCTGGCACCTCCTGCGTGATGGGCCCGACGAGCGAGGTCGTTCCGTCGTCGGCGTCGACGCTCGGCGATTCGGTGTCGCGGCCCGTGAGGGCGTATCCGCCCGACCACGTCATCGAGCCGCGTCCGAGGTCGGCGCTGCCGGCGTAGGTGCCACCGCCGGGGCCCGTCGGCGTGAAGGTGATCGTCCCGTTGATCTCCCCGACGACCGACAGGGTGAACGGTGCGTCGAGCGAGCACACCGGCCCTTGGAGGCGGAGCACCCCGGCCGGTGCGTCCACCAGATACTTGTCGCCGACCTTGACCGTGAGCGTCGTGTTCCCGATGCCGCGCCGGGATCGTGACACGAGCGAGATGGTGCCAGCGTCGCCGCCCTTCTC
The DNA here is from genome assembly GCA_963820085.1 of Ilumatobacteraceae bacterium. Classification (GTDB taxonomy): domain Bacteria; phylum Actinomycetota; class Acidimicrobiia; order Acidimicrobiales; family Ilumatobacteraceae; genus Ilumatobacter_A. The sequence goes on from CAWFYU010000008.1 coordinate 171,666, forward strand.
GCCGGCGGTGTAGGTGATCGTGTCGGGGGTCTTCGGCAGTGATGCCGGATCGATCGAACCCTGTCCGCTGAGTGTGGCCTCGACCCGCTTGTCGAGTTCGCCCCCTTCGATGACGTGACGAGTCTTCACCTCGATCGGCACCGCTTGCTTGGCGCCGACGGTTCCCGGGGCCTCAGCGACGACGACGACGCACTTGTTGTTCTGGATTTCATAGCGGCGGCCCGCCAGTGTCGTGATCACGAACTTGAGCGCAGCACTGCGGCCGTCGTCGATCATGTCGCGGTCGGCTTGCTGGGGATCGGACTCCACGGCCTGAGAGGTCCGGTTGATCCGTGTGTCTCGCACCGTCTCGGTCGTTGCGCCGACGCCGAACAGGTTGGTCAACTCGGTGCCGTAGGTGGCGTCGACGAACGCTGCTCTGCCATCGGACCCCGTGCGGTCGGACTGGACGTTCAGCTCGATGTCGATGTCGGCCATTTCGCCGTTGTCGTCGAAGGTCGCTCCCACGATCGCCTTGAACGTGTGGCGTGACCGTTCGGGGCCTTCTCCGGTCACCTCCATCTCCCCGCTCATTTCCAGATCGAGCAGTCCGAACTCGTCCGGGCAGACCGGGCCCGTGACGGAGCCGCTGATGCGCTGGGTCGCAGTTCGGCCGTCGGCCGTCTCCGCCTGTGTCTCGATGGTGATCTCGGTGGTCGACGAGCCCTGTCCGTCACCGCTCACCTTGGCGCCCATCTTCAGGGTCCCGCCGGACGACGGGCTCGTGGTGGAGTCGAAACTCGACGAGTACGGCTGGCCTGCCTGCGCGGTCAGTCGACTGACGAGGTCGACGAGCACGCCGACGGCGGACATCCCTCCGCCGGAGGCGACTCCCTGCGCAGGCCGACGGATTCCTTGCGGCCCGTTCGCCCCAGTCGCCTGAGCAGCTGCCTGCGCGGTCGCCTGGGCGAGTAAGTCCGCTTCCACCAGCTCGTTGGCCTCGACCAGATCATCGCCGATTTCGAAACCACTCGACGCGAACACCACCGCCGTCACCGACTCTGCAGCCACGTCGGCCGGCACCGGGAGCGGTGCGGTGTCGGTGACCAGTGCAATCGTCGTCCTCGGTGGATCAGCAACAGCTGTATTCGGCGACGAAATGGCCGACGACGTGGGTGGCGAAGTGGGCGCCGAACTCATCGACGTGGCGTTACTGTCGCTGCTGCCGCCACACGCCATCAGGCCAACCGCCACAGCGATCCCCATCACCGCGAAGGTTCGAGACATGTCGGCATCTTTGCACCACTGCTCATTCCGTACCAGGTACCTCTCCCGACTACCGTCGGGTCGACATGGATTTCCGGTACTCGTCATCGCTGCGTTCGGAGGGAGGCGGTGTCGTCGATCGCCTGGTCGCCCAGCGGTCGATTGGCAGTCAGCGCCGACGCGCTCTTGACCATCGATCCACTCGGCGAGAATGAGGTGTTCATCGCTGGGGCTGGTGACCGCTTCTTCGGAGTGGCGTGGTCGCCTGACGAGACTCAGCTCGCCGCGATCATCGGTGGACAGCTCCATATCTTCGACACCGAAAGTTGGGAAGCGCGATCGCTCACCCCGGCCGACATGAACGTCGCCAGCGGAGAGCCGGCCTGGTCGCCCGACGGCAGCCGAATCGTCGTCGCCGCGCTCACCGATGAACATCCGTTGTCGCAACTGTTCCTCATCGACGTGTCGAGTGGTGCGATCGATCGGCTCACGCCTGCTGATCGCGACAGCGAGGGATACGCCTTCCCCGTCTGGCGCTGAACGTTCGATCTCGCCTGACCCACGCGACGGAGCTCGGCGAGGTGGCGGACCGCGCTCGGTAGGGTCGTGCACCGTGACGCGACAGAAGTTGGTTCTCGCACTGCTCGTGGTCGTCCAGGCCTGCACGTCGAGTCCGTCCGGGCCCGACGCCACAGGCCCGACGAACGAGGGAGCAACCTCGGATGTGGTCAACGGTTCTGATGCTGTGCCCGTGGCGACAACGGTTCCGAAGGAGTCACCGTCCATCGGTGCGACGACGACGATTGCACCCGTGGACGGGGAGCAGCCCTCCGTGTCCGACGACGAGCCGGCTGTGACCGACGACGTGGTGGCGCCGACCGAGCAACCGACCATGTTTCGGGTCGAACCGTCCCTGTCATCGACGGCACAGAGCATCGAGCAGTTCGACCGGCTCGGAGCCGAGGGGTACGCCTTCGTCGGGCCGCTGCTGACCGGGTCGTTCAGCGAGGTCGGAAACATCTTCGTCCGCGCCGCAACCCGCTTCGACAGCACACTCGACTACGCGACAGCCGAAGCGGCACCGGATGCAGGAGCATGGCTCCAATCAGCGAACGCTCTCGGAGCCGACGGCTTTCTTGCCAAGGGCCCGTATCTACCCGGTGACGGTCAGGTCGAACTGTTCGTGCGTGATACCACGCAACCACGGGTGCTCCGGTACGAGGTGCGAGCCGCCTCGTTGTCGCTGTCGGCCGATGAGGTGGTCGCCGAACTCAACGAGCACGGTGCTCGCGGTTTCCGGTGGCTCGGGAGCCGCATCTTCGGGGTCGAGATCGTCAACATCTTCGCCGCCGACGATGGCGGCGCCATCTACAGCTACGAGTCGGTTCCCGTCGAGGGCCCACTTGCGACCAACGACATCGACGAATTCCTCGCCATCTTGAACGAGCGCGCTGCCACCTATGTGACGACGCTGGCGGTCAACAACCTTGCCGACACCGTGCTGGTCTTCGAGTCGTCGAGTGCCGAGGTAGCAGCCGTCTCCTTTACCGCCGAGCCGGTCGCGACGACATCGGGCGGCTTCGACGCACTGATCACAGCCGTGAACCAGCGCGCTGAGATCGGTGAACTGTTCGTCGGCGAGGTGATGATGAACGACTTCACCCAGCACCGGCTGTATCGAAGCGGTTCGGCCGATGTCCGCCATCCACTGACCGGACCCTGGTATCCGTGAGCGTGGAGCCGTCCGACCCCGTCATCGCGCCGGGTCCGAGGTCGGCGCTGCCTGCGAAGGTGCGGTCGCCCGGAACGCTACTGGCGGAAGTGATCGTCCGTTGATATCCCCGACAGACCGAACGAGATCATCCGGCCCACTGGAGGGCCAACTCGGGCAATCACCGAGTCAGCCGAAGCTGACGCCGAAGCCGATGATGGTGACGAGTGCGTCGGGTGACGGCGGTGTGCAGCGGCGAGGCTGGGTGGCGGGGAGGCTGCGGGTGAATTCGGCCCAGGTCATGGTGCGTCGTTCAGGTGCAGGCATGGACGATGGGGGAAACGCGGGTTCGGTCTCGGGGTCGAGTTCGGCGATCGAGCGGGGCTGCGCCGTGAGGTCGGCTTCGAGCAGCGGGTCGGGTTCGGCACCGTGGGGTTCGGCGTGGCCACGATCGGGTTCGGCCCAGGTGCGGTCAGTCTGGTCGCGATCTGATTCGGCCCGGTTGGGCTCGGTCTGGTTGCGGTCGGGTTCGGTCCAGTCGGGTTCGGGTTCGCGTTCGGCCCAGGTGGGGTCGTGGGCGCCGAGGGGTTTGATGACGGTGCCGTCGGGTTTGATGAGGTGGATGCGTCCGGTCCGGTCGCGTTTCCCGCGGAGTCGTTGGCGGTGTTTCCAGCGGTCGTGCGTGCCGCAGAGGGGGAGGGCGTTGTTTTGGTTGGTGTCGCCACCGTGTGCTGACCATTCGTTGATGTGGTCGATGTCGCAGAATTGGGCGGGGACGTCGCAGCCCCGGTACCCGCAGTGCACCGTCAGCAACTGTGCTGCATGGCGGGCTTTGCCGGTGAACAGGCGTTGGGTGCGCCCGAGGTTGATCACGACGTCATGCGCGTCGACGATCACCCGGCGGATGCTGCCGCGGATCATCGCTTTCAACGCTTCGTCGGGGTGGATCGCGACACCGGTTGATGTCGCGCATCGGTGTCGGGACGGATCGACGGGTCCGGTCGCGTCAGCGTCGTGGCTGGTGTCGAGGTCGAGGAGTCCGTGGCGGGCCAAGACGTCGAGGGCGGTGGTGGAGTCGATGATGATGTTGACCAGCGGTTCGGGCCGGGTGCCGCCTACCGGAGGTGGTGATGTAGTGCATGAAGATCTCGTACATGGCGTCGAACCCGCGATGCTCGGCACTCCGCGCGCAGTGGATGCGCGAGCGCGTCCGTCGCCGTGCAGGTCGCGGCGTGCCGCGCAGTCGCGTTGGAACTCGGCTTGGCACGCCAGGTCGAAGACCTGTTTCATTTCGACCGCGCGGATCGGGTCACCACCTGAGGCGTGCACGTTGACGGCGCCTCCAGTCACGTTGACCGACGCGGTGCGATGATCCTCATGGAACGCTTGGTCGTTGAATGACCCGTCCGGGTCAGCCATGGCCTTGAAGTGGGCGACCGCGACAGCGAAGTCGGTGTAGTCGAGTTGCTCTGCCTGCTCGCACAGCAACGAGGCGAACTCAGCGAACCGTTCCCCCGCCACGGGGTGTCGGGCAACGTCGGCGAGCAGGTCGAGTTGGCCGACACCGATCCGGCTGGCACCCAACAGGTCACCGACTTCGGGGTGCAGGTTGCACAGTCGCGCCCGACCGCGAATGCGGCGGGCTTCGGCGGGCGAGCAGTTCAACCGGCTCTTCAGGTACCCGTTGGTCGAATGGTGTCCGGCGTCGTGGAACAGTTGCCGCGCGTCGACGATCGCGGTGATCGCCGCGATGTCCAGATCGGCGGCATCGCGGCGGGCTTTCGCGGCGGCGAGGGCGGTGTCGAGTTCGTCGATCGATGACCCGGTGAGGTCGTCGATCAGGGCTGCGAACATGTGTCCGATTGTACTGCTCGAACGAGGTCCTGTCTACCCGCTGAGCTGGGACGATACGCCCAGACTCCGCGTCATCGTGGGGTGCAATCACCGGCTGTCGAGACCGCGATCGGCGCGCATGTCAGCGTCGATCGAGGCCCGAACGGGAGGCGACGGCCCACCCCGAACAGCCCCGTCCAGACGACTCGTCAGCACCGAATCAGCGCCATCCACGGCCACGACTTTCTCCAAGAAAATCTCAGCACCCGCCACGTCCACCACTGCCATGAGTTCCGGCGTGACCCCTTGCGCCGCAAACTCATCGCAACGCGAACACAGCTCACTCCGCCATCCGACGCCAGCACCGCAACGATGAGATCCGGCGTGACCGCCTGCAGCCCAAACTCATCGGCCTGCGGTTGGACCCGCGGCAGTCTTCTCCTCGTCTCACCTCGTTGGTCTGGCAGCGTGACCGACACTCCAGGGGCGGAAGCGAGCTGCGAGACTCCGCCGGTGGAGTCGCGCACTCTCATCCAACTCGTCCGTCGCGGCGAGTACCAGCGGGGTTGGGTTCGACCGGACACGCTGGCCGGACTCACGGTCGCGGCCATGGTGGTTCCGCAGGCGATGGCGTATGCCGAACTCGGCGGTCTGCCTCCGTCGGCCGGCTTTCGAGCAGTGCTCGTCGCGCTGCCGATCTATGTGATCCTCGGGACGAGCCGCCACCTAGGGGTCGGTCCCGAACCGGGGACAGCGATTCTCGCCGCGGCTGCTGCCGCAGCCATCGCAGATGGCGACCCCGCCCGGTACGCCGCGCTCATGGCAACGATCGCCGGCCTGGTGGGTGTCATCGCCGTGATCGGCGCATGCGTTCGGCTGGGCTTCGTTGCCGAGGTGCTCTCGAAGCCGGTGCTCGTCGGATACATCACGGGCGTCGGGATCACGCTCCTCACGAGCCAGATCCGACCGTTCACGGGCATCGCCATCGACGCTGACAATCCATTCGTCAGGCTTACCCAGTTCGCTACCCGCCTCGGGCAGATCGATGCCGTCACGATCGGCGTGGGCGTCACGTCGCTCGCGATCATTCTGATCCTGCGATGGCGCCGGCCCACGTTGCCCGCCGCGCTCATCGGCCTTGCGGCGTCGATGACCGGCGTGGCCCTGTTCGACCTCGACGCGGATGTCGTCGGCACAGTCGAAGCGGCCTTCCCGGCGTTCGACATTCCGAATGTCACCTGGAGTGACGTGCGATCGCTGCTCCCCGCCGCCGCCGGGGTGGCGTTGATTGCGTTCACGGACAACATTCTCACCGCCCGATCCATCTCGGCTCGGCAGGGATATGTGGTCGACGCCGACCGGGAACTGCTGGCGCTCGGCGCGATGAATGCCGCGGGCGCGGTCGCGGGCGGGTTCCCGATGTCCTCCAGCGCATCGCGATCGGTCGTCCCGGCGACGCTCGGCAGCAAGTCGCAGCTGTCGAGTCTCGTCACCTTCGTCGCGGTCGTCGCCTTCCTCTTCTTCGGCAGAGACCTCCTCGCTCGGATCCCCCAGGCAGGTCTGGCCGCGGTCATCATCGCCGCCGCCATTGCCGTCATCGACATCCGCGGCTTCCGCCGGCTGGCCACGCTCAGCCGCACCGAAACGGCGCTCGCAGCCGTCACCTGTGTGGCCGTGGTCGGCATCGACATCCTGGTCGGCGTCGCCGTCGCGGTCGCCCTGTCCGTTCTCCTCGCGCTGGGCCGCGCGGCGTGCCCGAACGACGCAGTGCTCGGCGCCGGCGAGGGCCTCGATGGATGGATCGACCTCCACGACCGACGAGCGTCGTCGATCCCCGGGCTCCTCGTCTACCGGTTCGACGCGCCCCTGTTCTTCGCCAATGGCGAGTACTTTCGCCACCGGGTGATCGCCGCGTTGGAAGCGAATCCGGGCGAGGAGACCACCGTGGTGCTCGACATGGAAGGCGTCGGTTCGATCGACACCACCGCCATCGACCATTTCATCGACGTCGTTCGCGAGTTGCAGGGGTGGGGAATCACGGTGAGTCTGGCGAGGGCCAACCAGCGAGTGAGCGACATGCTGACGCTGGCAGGGGTGACCGACCTGATCGGTGCCGAACAGATCTTCCCGACGATCAACACTGCCGTGGCCGCATATCGCAGGTCCACCGAATCATGACCGCAGCCACGATGCCGCCAGCGTCACGGCATCACTCGTCGACTGCGGCGTGCCTGTGCAGGTGGTCGAGGAGATCGAGCAGGCTGGCCGTTGCGAGGCACACGGTCGAGTCGGCGGCACCGTAGTACATGTCGATGGTGTCGCCGTCCTCCCGCAGGATCCAACCGCACGGGAACACGACATCGGGGACGTCGCCCAGCCGTTCGTAGGTGGCGTGCGGGCTGAAGACCCATTCGTTTCCTCTGATGAGAACTCGGTCGGGATGGTCCCGATCGAGGAGGGCCAGCCCGAGTCGGTAGATCGAACCCGAGGCCGTGACCTTGACGCCGTGGTAGCAGAGGAGCCATCCCTCGTCGGTGAGCATCGGTGGCGGGCCCAGCCCGACCTTGTTGGCGTCCCACCATCCGCCGCGGCGGGCGGCAAGCAGCACCTTGGCGTCACCCCAGTGCCGAAGGTCAGGGCTCCACGACAGCCAGGCGTGACTGCCGAGACTCGACATGGCCGGTGCCGGGCGATGGATGAGCGCGTATCTGTCATCGAACCTCGTCGGGAACAACGCCGCGTCCTTGTCGTCGGGAGACATCAGCACGCCGCGACGCTCGAACGTGTGGAAGTCGCGAGTGGTCGCGAGACAGACGAGGGGTCCGCCCGCGGAGTAGCCCGTGTACACGATCATGAACTCGTCCCCGATGCGGGTGATGCGGGGATCTTCGATGCCCCAGTGCTCCTCGTAGCTGTCGAGGTCGGGGACCATCTTTCGTTCGGGGTCGGTGACCCAGTTCGTGCGCCCGTCTTGTGAGGTGGCGACGGCGAGATGGGAGAGCCCATTGCGCATCTCGACGCGCACCAGGAGCAGCGTCTCGTTGTCGAACGTGGTCGCGCCTGCGTTGAACACGGCGTTGACCATCTTGGGGAAGTCCGACGCTTTGAGGATCGGATTGCCGTCGTGTCGGCGGAACAGCTCGCGGGGGTGCACGTCGTGATTCATGTTGCACATTCCTTTCATTTCGGATCTGACCTGCCGATGAAGTGTCAGGAGAGACAAGAGAGACAACGCAGAGACGACGCAGAGACGACGCAGAGTTGAGGAGGGTCCGCGAGATGAACCGATCGAACACCCATAACTTTTCGGTGAGCAACATCTCGACGCTCTGGCCCACGGCGGCTTCGCCGGTGCTTCGTGCAGCGGCAAAGCCGGTCGTGCCCGCTGGCTCGATTCCGGGGTACGGGCCGATCTTCAACGCGGGGCTGCTGCGTCACGATGGCCAGTTCCATCTGTTCGCGCGCGCCGTTCGAGACACTTACCGGGCCAACTCCGGGCCCGGTCCGCGGTTCGTCAACTACGTGTCCGACATCGCGGTGTTCGAGTCCGCCGACGGAATCGAGTACGAGTTCGCCTATCTCCTGGCTCGCGCCGGCGACTTCGGTGTGGATTGTTTCGAAGACCCCCGGGTGCAGGTCGTCAGGAGTCAGGGAAGTGATCGGCATGTGATGACGTACACGAACCTGCCCGCGGACGACAAGCAACCATGGAGGGTGGGTGCGCATCACCTGACCCATGACGGTGAGCGATTTCATCTCGACCCTGCCACGGGGACCCTGCTCGGCCCGGACGGCGTGCAGGACAAGGACGCAGTGCTGTGGAACCTTGCCGACGGGCGGGTGGCGTTCCTGCATCGCATTCATCCGGACATGCAGGTCGCGATCTTCGACGACCTCGAACACCTGTGGAACGCCGGTCCCGACTACTGGGACCGCCACCTCGCCGAACTGGAGCAGCACACCATCATTCGACCGACGAACGGGGCACTCGGCATCGGCGCGGGCGCGCCGCCCGTGCGGACGTCGGAGGGCTTGTTGCTGTTCTTCCATGAACGGCGCGCCGATGGGGCGTACACGATGAACCTGGCGCTGCTCGACGAGCGCACCGGTCGGCCGATCTGCGTGCTGCCCGAAGCGCTGCTGGTGCCCGAGCTGAGCTGGGAGGTCGAAGGTGATGTCGACAACGTGGTGTTCGTGCAGGGGGCACACCTCGACGCCGACGGTGACACGATCTATCTGGTCTACGGTGCAGCCGATCGACATGTCGGAGCGGCGACGGCGTCGGTGGCTCATCTGCTCGCGCTGCTTGGTCGGGCACCCTCTGAGCGTTTCGGCTACTGCATCGCGATAGGCGTGCATCGTTCCGATGAATGCGAGCGTCGACTCGGTGCCCTGATTGAGGTTGGGCCCGGTTGCGGTCAACCCGTCGTATGCCGCGCCGGTCGTCGGGTCCCACAGCGCGACTCCGCCATCGTTCGCACCGGTGAACCAGGCTGCCGACCATCCGATGGCGTCGCACCAGGTGGGGTTGCGGGTGGCGTCCAGCGCTCGCCGACAGGCGGTCGCAAGCGCCCATGCCTCGATCGGTTGCTGGTCGAATCCAGCGCCATCGCCGGGCCCGCGTCCGGCGACCGGCGTGAAACTGAAATGGCCGCCGGGGTGCCACTCGAGGTCGACCAACCACTCGAGGAGTTCGATCGCGTCGACCAGGACCTCCTCGTCAGCCATCAGTTGGCCGGCGGCGATCGATGCTTCGACGAGCAGGGCGTTGCCGTAGCTGAGGCGCGGTTCGGGCCATGGCCAGTCCGCCGACGTGGGTGTTCGTGGGATGCGGGCGAAGTTGGCGTCGACGAGGTGGCGCCCGGCAGGCGACAACGGGTCAGACGCGAGCAGCGCCGCTCCCGCCAGCACGGCGTGCGCGGCGGCCCGTGGGTGACTCGATTCGAACGGGGCGGCGCGGCCGAGGATCCAGGATGCTGCTCGCGACTGTGCAGCGTGCTGCGTGTCCGTCGATGCGAGCGCGAGGCCCCACAACGCACGTGCAGTCGAGTCATCACTCGCCGGATCGTCGGTCGGCTGGCCATGCGCGTCGATGCGCGTGACGAAGTGGCCATCGGGTTGCAAGGTCCGATCGAGTTGGCGCAGACATGCCGCGGCGACGAAGTGCGCGTCCGGATCAGCATCCAACTGCACCGCCAGCGCCAACGCACGCCCGGCGTCGTCGGTGCAGTGACCGAAGTCTGCTGTCGGTTCGTTGCCTCGCGCGTGCTCCACGATGCCGAAGAGGTCGAGCCGAGCGCGGAGTGGTGCGAGCGTCGGTCGAGGAAGACGATCGCCAGCGTCGATCGGGAATGGCGTCACGAGCATTTCAGGGTGGCCTCGACTCCGTCGCACTCCCCGTCGCCGACGATCGCGCGGAGCTGCGACCGGAAGCGTTGGCCCGTGGCGGACCAGTTGTAACGCTGTCCCTCGGCACGTGCTGCTGCCGCCATGCGGGCGCTGACCGCAGGATCGACGAGGATGCGTTGTACGGCGTGGGCCATTTGCGCCGGCGAGCCGTGTTCGACCACGGCAACCGCCCCGGTCGGTTCCAACTCGACCGCGTGGGGGAACGCCGTGGACACGACCGGCTTGCCCGCAGCGAGCGCCTCGACGAGCACCCCCGACGTCACCTGGTCGCGTGAATCGTATGGAATGAGCACGATCGACGCGCTGCGCACCATCGTGTGCAGTGAGTCCCAATCTCGGTAGCGATTGTCGAAGTCGACGAGATCGTCGACGCCGCGACGAACGGCGAGCGCGCGAAGCTCGTCCCGATAGCGCTCTCCCTGCTGCGCGCGGACGTTGGGGTGGGTTTCGCCCGCCACCAGATAGCGGACGTCGAGACCAATCGCCCGCAGTAGGGCCACGGCTTCGATTCCGTGTTCGATGCCCTTGCCCGGACCCAAGAGCCCCCAGGTGATCAGCAGCGGCTCCATGGAGGTGACGAGGTGTTCGCCGATCAGATTGGGTGACGCCCCGTGCGGGATCACGGCGACCTGTGCCTCATCCAGGCGGTGGGCTTCGAGCAACCGAACTCGTGCCGCTTCGGTGTGCACGATCAGCATGCTCGAACGTGCTGCGAGGGCATCGATGATGCTCCGCTGGCGGGCCGTGGGAGTGGACAGGATCGTGTGGAGGACCGTGAGTGTCGGCCGCCGGCAGCGGTTGACGAACTCGATGATTCCCTCGCCCTGCGGGCCCGGGTAGATGCCGAACTCGTGTTGCACGATGACGACGTCAGCCGAGTTGGCCGCGAGCACCGCGTCGTCGAGCCCCGACGACAGTCCGCGGCGCCAGATCGCGGCGATCACGTCACTTGGGGGTCCGGCGTCATCATCGGGGTCGAGCAGCCGAATGACCTGACCGCGCATTCCCGCGTCATCGAGGGCGCAGCGCAGGTTCGCCGTGTGGGTCGCGATGCCGCACTCCGTCGGCGGGTAGGTGCCGACGAGCATGACGTGCATCGGGCGGCACCCAGCCGTCGTCGGGTGGGCATCGGTCGGGTTGCGCGCGACCGCAGGAGTCATCCTTCGACCGTACGAGTTGACTGGGCGATCAGCTAGGGCGAAAGGTCCCAACTGTGTGCGGCGAACTGACGAGGGAGATCAACTCGAGCGGAAGGGCCGAACCTCGTGGCCAGATCAAGCTCGTGCGGAGTGGCGTCAGACTTCCGGAGGGTCGGACTGGGGCGTGGAGGTTCTCTCGCCCGTGCTGAGTCGTCAGATGTGATCGGGATGGGGTACTTCGACGAGCTCGAGCCCATCGATTCCGATGAAGTCGCTCGGATTGCAGGTGTACACGGGAAGGTCGGCGGCGATCGCGGTCGCCGCGATCATTGCGTCGTAGGCCCGCGCTGATGCCTTGCGACCGGTGCGCCGCAACGACGCTGCAACGCCGCCGAAGGCTCGCGCGGCAGCGGTATCGAACGGGAGAGGATCGAAGTCTGCTTCCGCAGCCTGCAGATGCGCTTGACGCGCGACACGGTCTTCATCGGTGGTGGCCACCAGTGGGCCAGCCGACAACTCCGCCAGAGTCACTGCGGTGATGAAGGCTGCTTCGGGCAGCGCATCGAGCGCGGTGATTCGTCCGAGAAGAATCAGCGTGCTCGTGTCGAGAATGCCGGGCTTGCTCACAGTGATGCGTCGATCACGGAATCGAGATCGCGGCGAAGCTGAGCAGGGTCGAGCACAGGAAGGTGGGCGCGCCGATGGACCAGCTCGGCGATGGGCGCAGCGCTCGAGCGCACGGGCCGAAGTTCGGCGACCTGTTTGCCGCGTCGCGTCACCGTGACGTGTTCCCCGCGGGCCACGCGATCGACGACCTCACCGCCGTGGTTGCGCAACTCCCGAATCGTCACTTCAGCCATGGCCATCAATGTATCACCGGTGAGACATTGATGCCGAGCCCCTGCAGACGCATCCAGCTCGCGTCGCGGCCACGTGCATGCGCGGACGAGGACTCGGTATCGCTCGAATCGCGGTTTGATGTCATCTGAGGGTGGCCGGAGCCACCGAAAGGCCAACCGCTGCAGCACCGGCGTGAAGGCGCTTGTCCCAGACCGCGACCGTGAGATCTGCCGTGCCGACTGCGAGTGCGCTGGCCAGATGCACGGCGTCGGCCCCGCGGAGCTGATGAGCCGCTGCAAGCGACCCGGCAGCCCGTTCGACGTCGGCTGACAATTCGACCGGGCGCACTGACGCCCAGAACAACTCCCAGTCAGCCAGCGCCGACGACATTTCCGATCCGGTCAAGTCGTGGTTCCGGCCGGCCGCTGCGAGCGCTGCGCATACTTCGGGATAGGCCAGTCGACTCGACAGCGCTGCGTCACTCGCGTTCCACAACGTGGCGGCGATGTCCGAGCCGACCTCGTTGAGCACGAGTTTGACGAGAGCACTCGAGTCGAAATAGACGAGGGCCACGTTCAGCGACGCTGCTCACTGACGATGTCAGCAACCGGCCGTTTCGGCGTCGGCCGGTGCCGACCACCCGCGACCGGCCGAGTCGATCGGGCCGGTCGACTGATGACGCCCTGGGCGGTCAGGCGATCGATGATCGGAGTCGAGTCGAGCGCGACGATTCGGGCAACGGGGGTTCCTCGATCGGTGATGACGATGTCGGTTCCCTCGCGTGCCGCCTCGATCCACCGGCCGAGGTTGGCTCTGAGCTCCGTGACCGCAACGTCCATGACGGAAGTGTACATCTCAGTGAGCAACAATTTGTACAGATGGTCCCGGCACATTCTCGTTTCGCTCGACGCACGTCGCCGCAGTTCGGTCCGTCATGCGTCAAGGAGTGCTCCGAAGGGCCACGGCTCGACATCGACGAAGTCTCGACGAACGATGCGCTCGACCTCGCCGCGGTCGGTGTCTCGGCCGATTCGATATGGATTGGCGGCAAGGGCGGCGCACACGCGGTCGGTGACCTCAGCACCCGACGCGCCCACCGCAGCGATGAGTTTGGGCCGCACCTTCTGCGACCCAGCCTCATCCGAGGCCGGAAGCGATCGTCGGTCTGACGCCCAATGGCGATCTCGCTCGGGTGACCCTCTGACACGGACTACAGGTCGATACTGTCGTCGCTGCTCGTGTGGGTCGCGAGCAGTGTTCCGTCGGCGCTGTACGCCCTGATTTCGACGAGGACCTCGTTGACCGCATTAGGATCTTGTCCAGGTTCGAGTGCGGCGATTGCTCCGACTGTCCAGAACAGAACGTCGGGGAATCGATCGCTCGTGTTCTGTGGAACGACCGATGAGGTCACTCCGTTGATGAACTCCACATCGATTCGACCAACGTCGGTCGAGGCCATCCCGCGGGTACTCATCTGCAGTTGCGAGGTCGACTCGACGAACTCGACACTGGTGCCGTGGTAGCGGGAAATGGTCATCGTCGGGTCGAAGTAGGCGGCACAGCCACCGCCGCCCCCGCTGGCTGTGCGGGTTGCAGTGCAGTACCAACCGTTCGACTCGTCGACACTCATCGTGGCCTGTTCGCCGTTGACATCGAACTCGCCGACATCGGTCATGATGTCGCGGTAGATCAGCGGGGCCGCTGGAAGCTGGGTTTCGGCGACGAGGGTTAGGCCATCGATGATGGTGAGCAGCTCAGTCTCGCTCACCGGTCCGCCCACGTTGACGATAGCCATCTCCGATCGCCGCCGTTCCTCTGGCTCGACCGGGGGAGGTCGTGACTGTCCAGTTGCGGCCTGCCAACTCGACGAGATTGCCCCCGTCGGACGATGGGTCGTCAGGGCCGACCAAGAGGCTCAGCTGGCCAGTCAGGGAGCCCGTCGTGCCGAAATTGATCCACTGGAGATCTCCAGTCGGGTGGTTGTATCGATCTGCGAACTGGAACTCGAACCCGCCGGGCACCGCCGTCGGCCACAGCCACTGGTCGGTGGCGATCTCCCCGACGGCGCTCAGCGACACGGCTGGAGGTGAGACTGCGGGGAGCGATTGATCAGGAAGCGACTGATCAGCGGGTGAGCTCGTCGGCTGTTGCGTTGTCGATGTTGGCTCGGAGCGAGTGTTCTGAACCCAAACGAGACCGGCGGTACCCGCGACGAGTGCGCTGGCTGCAGCAACCAGCAACATTGGCGGGCGGCGCTTCGGCTTGGCGTCCGGATCGCTGAATCGAATCACGTTGACTCCCGCAAGAACGTCGTCGAGATCATCTCGGACCATGACGGTTTCGGCGCGTCGCGCGAGAGCGTGGCCGAGTTCCTCGTTCAGGTCGATCATGAGAGTTCCTTTCGCATCGCAGTGAGTGCTCGGTTGATCCAGGGTCCAACAGAGCCGGGTTTGCAGCCGAGCGCTTCGGCTGTTTCTCGCTCGGTCATGCGTTCGTAGAAGCGCATCACCACCGCGGCTCGCTGATTGAAGGGCAGGCGGGCGATCACGTCATAGAGCACGTCGTCGGTGCTGCCCGTTGCACCGGCGGCAAGTCGGCGATGGGCAACCGCAACGACCTTGTCGTTGCGCGCGCGATCTCGACATCCGTTGAGGACGGCTCGGTTCAAGTACGAGCCGTGGTGAGCAATCGTGTCCCACCGGCGAAGAATCTCGACCAACGCATCGTGAACGATGTCATTGGCGACGTCGTCCGATCCCACCAGCAGTGCGGCCCGCCGAACCTGACCGTCATGTTCGGCACGGTAGAAGGCGGTGAACTCATCGTCGATCCGGCCTCCCCGTCGCTGCGGCGGGTCCCCGCCGCGCATCGGTTCTGCTTCGTCCACAGTCACCGACTCTGTCGTGCTCATCTCTCCTTCCACGAAATACTCGGTCGGATCCATACCAGAATTTGCGACTTCGCGTCGGGATCGGTCGTGGGTGCGGCCGTTAGCGTTGCCCCATGCGGGTGAACATCGGAGACGGCGTCAGGCTGTTCGTCGACGTCGATGGGTTTGGTCTCGTTGCGGACGAGGACGGCTCGAGGATGCGAGACCGCCCGACGATTGTCGCGATGCACGGTGGGCCTGGCCTCGATCACGTCGGACCCAAGCTCGGGCTCGGGCCACTGCGAGACGTCGCGCAACTCGTCGTGTACGACCATCGCGGCCACGGGCGCAGCGACTGGCGCACCGCCGACGAGTGGACGCTCGACATCTGGGCCGACGATGTCGTGCGCCTCTGCGACGTGCTCGGCATCGACCGTCCGATCGTGCTCGGCAACTCCTTCGGCGGATTCGTCGCACAGCGATATCTGGCCCGGCACCCCGACCATGCAAGCAAGGTCATCTTCTACGCGACGATGGCTCACGCTCGCCTCGATGCCATCGTCGAGGGGTTCAGAGTGGTCGGAGGAAACGAGGCCGCTCAAGCTGCCCGGGCGTTCTGGTCGGCGCCCTCGGCGAGCTCCGGTGCCCGCTTCCGAGAGCTGTGCCGGCCGCTGTACACGGCAGGCCGTCAGCCGATCGCGAGCGATGCCCTCACAATGTCCAACGACGCCGTGTTCGTGCACTTCCTCGCGAATGAGATGTGGACGATGGATCATCGAGCAGGTCTCGCCGACGTCACCTGCCCCGTGCTCGTGCTGAGCGGCGCGCGCGATCCCGTGTGCGGTCCACCGAGTACCGAAGAGTTGATCGCTGCGCTCCCGGCCGAACACACGACGTGGGTGCACTTCGAACACAGCGCTCACACGATCGCAGCCGACGAGCCCGACGCGTTCCTGGCCGCCATCAGGGCCTTCATCACGGGGTAGCTGCCGCGGTTCGAGCGGGGAGGGAACCGACGGACGGACCCTGCACGGAGGCACCGAGCAGCTACTTCGTGGAGCCAAGAGTGGTGTGGAGCCCAGAGTGGGAATCGAACCCACGACCTACGCATTACGAATGCGTTGCTCTACCAACTGAGCTATCTGGGCAACTGTTCAACCCATTCCCGCCTGTTTCCAGACCGACGCGATGATATCGGGCCTGGGTTTGGTCGACACGGGTCGATTTCGTGCACCACCTTCAGGTATCGGGAACGCCCGCAGCCAGTGGGTCGCGCCCGTCCCACGTTCCTGACGAGTCATACGGCTCGAACCGGGCGAACAGCTCCTCGGCATACCAGTCGCCCGTCGCGGGTCTGGTCGATCACGCGTTGATGACGGGGCATCTCGTAGGCGTACGCGCGCGCTGCATCCATCGACGTCCACAGGCTGAAGGTGGCGAGCCGACCGACCGGTGCCTCGCCGATGCCGACGACATCGATCAACCCGGCGGCGGTGTGCAACTCGGCGTCGACCTCCCGACCCGCCGTGCCGAACGCGCGCCATGCCCGCCGCCGGACATCGGCCCGCGTGATGATCGCCACCCGACCGCTGCGTTCACCCTGCTCCATCTCGTCGAGGGGGTCGATGCCCTTCCACGTTCCGTGGCCGCCGAGCCGACGCAGCCGCACACCCCACACCTCGGCCGCATGCGACCACCGTCGAACGATCGCGTGCGACGCGAGGAAGCGGTCGAGATGCTCCTCGCTCGCCCACACGGCGAACAGCGCCGTGCGACCGAGATCGGCGCCGGGCCCGGTGTCGTTGCCCGACCCGGTGCCGAGGAGCCGCCAGAAGACGAGCCCGTCGACGCGTTGCAGCCGAGGTCGATCGAGCCCGAGGCGGGCCATGGCGAGCATCGCGCGGCCCGGCCGCTCGCGAATCAGATGGAACGAGGCAATGCGGGCCATGCGTCGGCCATGCTGTCAGCAATGAGCTCGATCAGCACGTTTGCACCGACGATTGGCGACGTGCTCATCTCCGTCGTCGTCGGCTATCTCGTCGGTTCGATCCCCGTCGCCAACCTGGTTGCCCGGCGGCGCGCCGCGCTCGACCTGCGCACGGTCGGTGATCGCAACCCCGGCTTCTGGAACGCCCGCGAGACACTGGGCAGGAAGGCCGCGATCCCGGTGTTCGTGGGCGACGTCGCCAAGGGTACGGCCGCTGCCGTCGTCGGAGTCGTCCTCGCCGACGACGGGGTGTGGGGCATCGGCTACGTCGCCACCGCTGCCGCAATGATCGGCCACGCCTACCCCATGTTCGCCGGCTTCGCAGGTGGACGCAGCATCCTGACCTTCGTCGGCGGCGCCGCCGTGGTCGCTCCGCTGGCGGTCGCGATTTCGGTCGGGCTGCTGCTCGCCGTGTTCGTCGTGACCCGATCGTTCGCGTGGGGTGCCCGCGCCGGGATGCTGGCACTTCCCTTCGTGCACATCGTCACCGATGGCCCCAACCGAACCGCTGCGCTCGGCGGGCTGATGACGATCATCGGCATGCGCTTCGCCATGGCAGCCGTGGCCGATCGACGCCGCGCTGCGCTCGCCCTTCAGGAATAGATGCGCCCGCGCCACACCTGCTTGCCGCGCCGCATGACGCCACGGGCGATGGCGATCGCTGCAGGGACGTCGGCGAGCGGGCTGAGCCAGTAGGCGGCGTCGACCCGGGAATACGCCGAGCGGGTTCCGGCCAGCGTGCCGCAGCGGGCAGCGAGCAGCGCCACGTCGAGCAGGTCGCCCCGGCGCAGGAGGAGCCGCGGCAGCGGAAGGGCCTGCGCGAGCAGGACGACGGCGAGGTCGAACAGTTGGCGACCGACCGGTTCGACTCCGGGGAGAGCGAGTGAGCGGCCCCATCCGCGCCACGTGTCGCCGAGCGACTCGAACATCCTGACCTCGAGCATCTCGCTTGCGTCGAGGAACGCGACGTGCGCACCCTCGGTCGCCATGTGGCGCGCCAGCGCGATGTCTTCCACCACCTCGCCGCGGACCGGTGAGAACCCTCCCCGCGAGGAAGCCGGATCGTGGCATCGCCATGCACTGGCCGTTCGCCATCGCTCGGCCGGGGGCCGTGGTGATGCCGGGTGGACCGAAGCGATACACGAGCGTGGTCAGCATCGCTGGATGGAGCCAGCGGCTGCCCGCCGTGGGACAGTCGAACCGGCCGCCCACGGTGAGGAGGTCGAGGCGATCGCCGACGGCCCGACCGACCAGTGCGGTGGGGAGGCGAAGGTCGGGACGCGTGTCGGCGTCGAGCGTCACGACCCATTCACCCGACGCCGCGGCGATGCCCTGCTGGAGTGCCCAAGCCTTGCCGGCCCACCTCGTCGGCAACGGCGCGCCGACGACGACCGTGGCGCCCGCTGCCCGTGCAACGGCGGCGGTGCGGTCGGTCGATTGGTCGTCGACCACGATCACCTCGTGGACACCTGGCGCGCCGACCATGGCGGCCAACACCGGTCCGATTCGGGCGTCCTCGTCGCGTGCGGGAATGACCACCGTGATCGACTGTCGCGGGGTGATCGTCGGCCGTACCGGCGCCGCCGTGCGCGCCGCCTTCACCAGTCGACTGAGCGCGACTCCCGCGGCGCCGATGCGCGCCAGCAGCGCAACGAGTCGTCCGATCCGGAGCGCCAGCGGCCGCACTGCGCTGATCATCGCCGGTCGTGCTCGATCATCTCGGCCACGATGCGGGCGCTCGTCGCAACGAGCGGCAGGCCGCCGCCCGGGTGGCTCGACCCACCGACGAGGTACAGGCCGTCGCGGGCACCTCGATTGGCCGGCCGGGCGAACGCGGCTCGGCGACCGTTCGACGAGGTCCCGTAGATCGCTCCACCCTGTGACCGGTAGAAGCGGGCGATGTCGGCCGGTGTGAGCCGGGCCGAGAAGCGCATCCGGCCGGCGAGATCGACACCGTGCTCGGCGAGCCGCCGCAGCACCAGATCGCGATACGCCGTGGTGTCGATGTCAGCGCCAGGCGGCGTGTTGACCAGCACGAACCAGTTCTCGTCGCCCGGCGGGGCCTGGCTCGAATCGGTCACCGACGAGATGCACACATAGATCGTCGGATCGTCAGCGAGTCGACCGGCGTCGATCTGGCGGAACTCGTGAGCCGAGTCGTTCGAGAAGAACACATTGTGGTGTCCGAGTGGCGCATCATGGACGGGCGGCGTGAGCCCGGAAACGCCGATGCAGAGTGCGAAGCCGCTGGTCGACCGGTCGGCCCGGCGCACCCGTTTGAGCGCCGCGCGGTCGGGCAGGAGGTCGGCATACAGATGCTCGGCGTCGGTGTTGGCAACGACCACGTCGGCGTCGATCGACTCCCCACCGACGAGGGTGATGCCGGTGACGCGGCGGCCGTCGTCGACGATTCGCTCGACCTCGGCCGACGTGCGGATCTCGACGCCAAGGTCGGTGGAGATGCGGATCAGGGCAGCCGCGAGCGCTCCCAAGCCTCCCAGCGGATACCAACATCCGTACCCGGCCTCGATGTGCGGGATGCACGCCAACGTTGCGGGAGCGCGTCGGGGGGACGAGCCCGAGTAGGTGGCGTAGCGCCCGAGCCACTGCCGCAGCTTCGGTTCGTCGAACGTGGCCCGGGCGGCGTCGCTCAGGGTGCGCATCGCGTCGATCGTGCGCAGGTCGTGCGGCGACTCCATCCGCCCGAGCAAGGCGAGTGGGTTCGACATCGGCCCGACGAAGAACGTGCGCTCGGAGACCTCCCAGATCTGGCGGCCCCGCTCGTCGAGTTCGCGCCACGCCGCACCCGCTCGGGCAAACGTGTCGAACGACTGTGCCGTCGCATCGTTGTCGTCGTGGACGACGAGGTGTGCTCCGTCGCGCCAGAAGTAGCGAAACTGCGGGTCGAGTCGGATGAGGTCGAGTTCGTCCTCGATCGCCGTGCCGGCGAGCCGGAACACCTCGTCGAAGACGTGCGGCAGCGTGAGCAGCGACGGCCCGATGTCGAACGTGAAGCCGTCGCGTTCGAAGGTGGCCAACTTGCCGCCAGCGACGTCGTTGCGCTCGCACACGGTGACGTGGTGGCCGGCCGCCGCGAGCCGGATGGCCGTGCACAGCCCACCCACTCCGCTTCCGACGACCACGGCCCTCATCGCGCCAACCTGCGCACGACCCCCGTCGGTGCCAGCGGGATCATTGCGCCAACCTGCGCACGACCGCAGTAGCCGCCAGCGGGATCATGGCTGCGCCACCGACGACAGCGACGAGCGGGTCGCGGAAGTAGCGGGCGAATCCGACCGTCTCCATCGTGGCCATGTAGGCGTAGGTGCCGACCAGATGCGGGTCGGCTGCGTGGGTGCCGGCCGCCGAGTCGTCGGGCCCGACCGGCAGGAGTGCTTCGAGCATCGCCATCACCCCGAGGCCGGTGACGAACCAGCCGAGGTAGTTGCTGAGCGGAATGCCGCGGTACACGCCGCGAACGCGCCCAGGCCCAATATCCCTCGCCGACCATCTGCGGGTCGAGAAACAGATCCCACGCTGTCATCGCGGCGGATCCGAGCGCGAGGCGCCGCCCGGCCGTGGAACGGCTACCGAGCGCCGCGTGCGCGGCTTCACGCGACGGCAATGACATCGCAAACCAAGCGAGCGGCACGATCGCCGGCACGTGGGCGACCTGGGGTCGAAGTGCCTCGGTGTAGGCGTACCGGCCGAACGGCCTGCCCGTGGCGGTACCGATTCGCTCCACGGCTGCGGTGACCACTGCAACGGTGCCGGCCGCGGCGCCGGCGCGTACCGGTCCCCACCGCCGGGCCGCGTTCGCCGCCGTCGATGCGAACAATCCGGTGACGACAATCGACGACAGCACCTTGCGCGCCACGCCGCGCTGCGGGAGCAGCGGCGTGGCAATCATCGCCGCGATCGTCGCCACACCCGACACCACCTCGGCGACGTCGACGACCCGGGCCCGCCCCATCACGCCGCTACCACCCATCACGCCACTACCACCCACTGCGCCGCTCCGCTTCGTGTGAGCACATGGTGCGTCGGACCAAGCTTGTGCTCACATGGAATCGGGCGCCCCGCTTTGTGTGAGCACATGGTGCGTCGGACGAAGCTTGTGCTCACATGAAACGTGGTGCTCGCGAAACGCCCTGCCCCGCTTCGTGTGAGCACATGGTGCGTCGGACCAAGCTTGTGCTCACATGAAACGTGGCGCCCCGCTTCGTGTGAGCACATGGTGCGTCGGACCAAGCTTGTGCTCACATGAAACGTGGTGCGCCCGGGTGCGGTCATCGGAGGAGCTTGGCGACCATGGCCGCCTTCTCAGTGGTCGACACGCTCGCCCGAGATGTGTACACGTCGTAGTGCTGGGCTTCGATCTTGTCGAGAATGCGGCCGTACAACGTGTGCGCGGCGCGGATTGCCTTGGCCGAGCGATCGGGCAACATCGAAATGCCCACGTCGGCCGATCGGTACAACGCGCGGCATCGCTCGATCTCGAACTGCATGAGGGCAACGAATTCCGGCGTCACCGTCCGAGCGCTGAGGTCGACGCCGAATCTCCGGCTGTCTTCCACCGGGATGTATTGGCGACCGCGATCGAGATCCTCGGCGATGTCGCGCAAGAAGTTGGTGAGCTGGAACGCATTGCCCAGGTCGCGGGCGTGGGGGAGTGCAACGGCGTAGTCGGTCGGCTCGAGGATCGGCAACATCATCTCGCCGATCACCGCCGCCGAGCCGTCCATGTAGACGAGCAAGTCGTCCCAGGTCGCGTACGACTCGATCGTGAGGTCCATCGTCATCGAGCGAAGGAAGCGCTCGAAGGCCGTCGTGTCGATGTCGAACGCTCGAACCGTGTGCACCACGGCCTTGAGTACCGGGTCGTCGGACTTGCCCGCGGCGAGGTCGTCGAAGAAGCGCTGCCCGAAGTCGGCGAGGGTCGACGCTCTGACTGCGGTCGGAACGTCGCGACCACCCTGCGATGGGATCTCGTCGACGATGTCGTCGGCGTAACGCGCAAATGCGTACAGCGCATGGACATGATGTTGCTTGACCCGCGGCAGCACCTTGGTCGACCAGTAATACGTGGTGCCGTGCCGCTTGTTGAACTGGCGGCACAGCTCATAGCTCTCGTCGAGGGTGACCGGGCCGGACGGCAACAGGTGCGTCGTCGGCGTCGGCGGTGTTCGGCGGAACGGAAGTCGCATGGGACCCAGAGCGTAGGCCGGAAACTACTTTCGGGCCGCGTACTGGCCGACGCGCTCAGCGGCGAGCTTGCCCGACACGAGCACCATCGGAACACCGACACCGGGCAGGGTCGATGACCCGACGAAGACGAGGCCGGGCACCTGCTTGGTGACGTTGTTCGGGCGGAACGGACCCGTTTGGAAGAAGGTGTGGGCCAGCGCGAACGGCGTGCCCTGTTCCATGCCCATGTCGCGCCAGTCCTGGGGGTCGTACACCTCGTCGGTCACCACTTCGGTCGGATAGCCGAGCTGGGCGACCTTGGCCTGCAGCGACGCGACGATCGTGTCGCGCTCGCGGGACCAGTCGATCTTGCCGCTCAGGTTCGGTGTCGGCTCCAACACGTAGAGGTTCGTGTGGCCCGCGGGGGCAAGCGTCGGGTCGTCCAGGCTGTGCAGCGTGACGAGGATCGATGGGTCGGGCATGCGCACCCCGTCGTCGATCAACGCCTTGAACGAGCCGTTCCAGTCGTCACCGAAGTGGATGTTGTGATGCGCTGCACCCGGCGGAGGATCACCCTTCACGCCGGCCACCCACAGCAGACACGACGGGCTGTACTTGCCGTCCTGCGCCTTCTTCGGGACGTCGACACCATCGAGCAGTTCGCGGTACGCGACCGGAAGGTCGGCGTTGCAGACCACGGCGTCGGCGGCCAGCAACTCGCCGCCCTCCGCGCCCGGCTCACCCAGCTGCACACCGCGCACCGAACCGTCGGCGAAGCGAACGATCTGGTTGACCGGCGACTCGTAGCGAATCGTCACCCCGGCCCGTTCGACTGCCTCGGCCAAACCCACCGCCATCATGTGCATGCCGCCTTCGGGCACGAACACCCCCTCGACGGAGTCCATGTAGGTGATCACGGCATAGATCGCCAGCGCTTCGTAGGGAGCGAGGCCGGCGTACATCGACTGGAAGCTGAAGATCTGCTGCAGTCGTTCGTCGGCGAAGAACGACGCCACCTTCTTGTCGAGCTTGCCGAAGCCGCCGAGTTTCAGGATCTTGAGCCCGTCGCGCCATGGCTTGACGAGGTCGAGGGGCGAGTTGAGATTGGTGTCGATGTACGAGCGCATCTCGGCGGTGTAGAGCTGTTTCAGCCAGTCGGCGAAGTCGCCGAATGCTGCGGCCTCCTTGTCGCCTGCGAAGCGCGCGATCTCCTCGGTCATCGCAGCTCGGCCATGGCGGACGTGCAGCGTCGAGCCGTCGGCGTAGCACGCTCGATACATCGGGTCGACCGGCTTGATGGTGAGGTGATCGGCCATGTTGGCGCCGGCTGCCTGGAAGGCTTCTTCGAGGAGATCGGGCATGGTGAGCACGGTCGGACCGTTGTCGAGCCGGAAGCCGTCGCGGATCACCATGCCCGCTCGACCGCCGGGAATCGCCTCGCGTTCGACGATGGTGACCGTGTGACCTGCTTTGCTGAGGTGGGCTGCGGCGGACAGCCCACCCAGCCCGGCTCCGATGACGACGACGTTCACGTTGTTTCCATTCTGAATGTCCGGTCTGAATGTCCGGTCTGCGTGTCTGGTCTCGGGGTGAGCGTCAGACGATGCGTTGACTGACGAACTCGGCCAGTTCGATCAGCTCAGTCTTGGCGACCTCGGTGATCGGCGCTGCGTCGAGCGATGTGACTGCCGACTCGGTGAGTGCGGTGATGTGGGTTTCGAGTTCGTCGAGTCCACCTGTGTCGACGATGACCTGCTGGATCCGGGCGATGGTGTCAGCGTCGAGGTGCGGGTCGCCGACGAGTTCGAGCACGGCGCGCTGCGCGGCGGTCGCGCGCTGCGTCGCTCGCGCCAACAACGGTGTGGGCTTGCCTTCGATGAGGTCGCCCCCAACGGGCTTGCCGGTGACGGACTCGTCGCCGAAGGCGCCCATCACGTCGTCGCGCATCTGGAACGCATCGCCGAGCGGAAGGCCATAGTTGCTGAGATGCGGCAGCAGTTCGTCGGCGCGTTCAGGTGCGGCGAGAACGGCACCGAGGTGAAGTGGGCGTTCGATCGTGTACTTGCCCGACTTGTACCGACAAATGCGCTCGGCGCGCACCAGATCGCGGGTCCGGCTGACGCCGCCGAGGATGTCGAGGTACTGGCCGATGTTGAGTTCGATGCGCAGTTCGTTCCAGATCTTCGACGCCGCGGGCGACGCCTCTTCGAGCAACTGATCGGCGTAGACGAAGGCGAGGTCACCGACGAGAATGGCGACACCTTCACCGAAGCGACGTGATTCGCCGGCCCATCCCATCGACGCGTGCTGATCGGCCGACACCGTGTGGGTGGTCGGCTGCCCGCGCCGGGAACTCGCATCGTCCATCACATCGTCGTGGAAAAGCGCAAATGCATGCATCAGCTCGAACGCCGCACCGGCGTCGATGTCGATCTGGTCGTCGTCGCCACCACCCGCGCCGACATAGCCCCAATGACAAAAGGCTGGCCGCAGGCGCTTGCCGCCAGCGAGCACGAGCCGCCGGATCTCGTCGAGGGGGTGGGCCAACTCGGCATCGAAGCCTGCCCACCGACTGCGCTCGGCAGCGAGGAACTCGTCGAGGCGTGAAGTCACCCGATCGGCGAGCCGGTTGAGCGAGGCGGGGGCCGTCGACATGATCGTGGAGGGTACTGCTGGTGACGACCGGGGTGCTGTGTCGTCCGCGAGATGTCGAACGATGACGGCCTGGTCAACCGTCGAGGTCGGCGGTGACTTCTTGGATCTTCACCTGGGCGTTGGAGATCTTCTCGCGGCAGAGCGCGATGAGCTCAGCCGCGCGAGCCACGCGTTCGGCCAAATGATCGACATCGACGTCGGAACCCTCCAACTCGCGCAAGATCGTGTCGAGTTCGCTCAGCGCCGCGGCGTAGCCCGGAGTGGAGGAGGCGGACTGGGCGGAATCGGTCATCGTGTGTCCCGTCGAGAGATGGTGATCAGAGTGGTCATGTGCCGGTGCCGGTGCCGGTGCCGGTGCTGGTGCTGGTGCTGGTGCTGGTGACGGTGCTGGTGACGGTGCCGTCGGCGAGGGTGGTGGTGAGCACGTCGTCGACGGTGACGTCGGCGATCGAGCGCACGATGGCGCCGGCCGCAGTGCGGGTGATGGTCCAGCCCCGAGCGATCTGTACCGCAGGGTCGACGCTGCCGACACGGGCGGCCAGGACATCGAGGCGTTGGCCGGCCCGCCCGAGCACATCGGACGGCCGTTCGGCGACACGCGTCGCGATGCGGTCGAGCTGCCCGGCGGCGCGTTCCACCACCGCCGGCCCGCTCCGCGCCAGGCGATCGACGCGCATCGCCAGCCGCTCATCGGCCCGCTCGACCGCGGCGTGGGTGCGGCGGGCGATCCGATGACCGACCTCGGACAAGGTGTTCGTCGCGTCGGTGACCGCGATCGAGCTGTGTTGCACGATCGCCGCGAAGGACTGTTCGACCTCGGCGGCGTATGCGGCGACTCGGCCGATCAGCTCACCGGCGCACGCAGTCGGTGTTTTCAGGGCCGTATGCGCAACGTCGTCGGCCACGCTGCGGTCGACCTCGTGGCCGAGGCCGGTCAACACCGGAATGGGTGACGCCGCGATCATCCGCGCGATTTTCTCGGCGTCGAAGACCGCCAGCTCGTTGCGCGCGCCTCCGCCGCGGATGACCACGATCGTGTCGAGATCGTGACGCATCGCGAGGCGGCCGATGGCTGCGGTGACCATGTTCTCGGCGAGATCGCCCTGGACGCGTACATTCGCAACGGTCAGGCGGAACCCGAAGCCGCTGCGTTGAAGCTCGTCGTGGAAGTCGTGCCATGCCGCGGTGCCGACGCTGGCGACGACACCGACGCGCAGTGGCACCGGCGACATCGGCCGACGCTTGTTGGTATCGAGGAGCCCCTCGGCGACCAATCGACGGATGACCTCGTCGCGTGATTGGGCGATGTCGCCGAGCGTGTACTTCGGGTCGAGGCTGGCCATCTTGAAGCCGAGTCGCCCGGCTTGCGCCCAGAAGTCGAGGTGGCCGTGAATCCGCACGTTCATCCCGTTGCGCAGCTCGAGCCGGAACTTGCGGAGCATCGGAGCGATCCGCGCCTTGGTCGGAGCGAACAGCTGAACACTGATGACGGCCTTGCCGTGGTCAGCGTCTTCGACGAGGTCGAAATAGGTGTGCGCACCACTGTTGCGCAGGCCGCTGATCTCGCCGCGCACCCAGATGCCGTCACGGAATCCGCGCCGAAGGTGATCGTTGATGACCTCGGCGAGCTCACCGACGGTGTAGGTGGGGTCGGTGAACTCTTCGGGGATCTCGTCGCCGAAGTCGAACGCGGGCTGACTCACAAGGCTCGATTCAATCAGGCTCCGCCCAGCGAAGCGTCAAGTGCGTGGGGGCGAAGCGTCATGTGCGTGTGGGCGTCAGGCGCCGAGCCGGTGCAGGGCGCCACCGGGAGGTGTTTCGTCATCGTCGAGGTCGCGGGGCAGCGCGAAGAGCTCTCCGTCGACGGGGAGATTGCGGTCGCGACGAATCCCGTCGAGTTCGCGCAATGGTCGTTCCAATGCCCGACGACGGGTCCCGGCGAGCAGTTCGAACTCCCTTTCGACTCCTTCGAAGCGCTTCTTCACCTTGTCGACCTGTTCGGCGTACTTGGTCCACTGCGTACCGAAGGATCCGATGAGTTGCAGGATCTGATCGCTGGTCTGTTCGATCATGAAGTTGTCGAAGGCCTGGCGAATGACGCCGAGGAACGCGAACAAGGTGAGCGGCGAGCACATCACGATCTGCTGCTTCATCGCGTCGTCGAGCAAGGTCGGATCGTGCTCGTGGATGAAGCTGGTGAGCTGCTCGTTCGGGATGAACAGCAGCACCGAATCGACTGCCTGCTGGTCGCCGGTGTTGCCGTAGTCGCGCCTGGCCAACTCTTTGACGCGCATCCGCACGTCGCGCAGGAAGTTCTTGAGGTGCGTGTCGCGTTCCGCGTCGGTGCCGGCTTCGAGATAGCGCAGATAGGAGGCCATCGGAAACTTCACGTCCATGTACAGCGCGTGGCCCTTGGGCATGTGGAACGTGTAGTCGGGTCGACCGGTCGACCCACCGATTTGCGTTTGCTTGTTGTAGTTGGTGTTCTCGACGAAGCCGGCCATGCGGAGCACGTCTTCGGCCATGCGCTCGCCCCACTGCCCGCGCGCCTGCGGGTTGGCGATGGCGGTCCGCAGGGCCTGCGCCGACTCGGCGACGGCAGCTGCGACGTCGGCATGGGCCTTGAGCGACGTTTCGACCTGACCGAACTTCTCGGCATTGGCCCGGCCCAGCGCATTGACCATGTCGGTGAGCTTGCTCAGCTCGACCCGCATTTCGCCGTGAACCTGATCGAGCCGGCTGTCGATGACGTCTTTCTTGGACGCCAGATCGGCGCTGGCGTGCTGTTGCACCTGCGTGGCTGCCGCGCCGAGCTGCTCGCGTTGAAGGACAGCGCTCTGTTGCAGAGCCGCCGCGACTGCCGCATCGCGTTCGGCAACGGCCTGTTCGCGAGCGGCCGAGACTGCGCTCTGGACCGCGCCGTCGATCGACGTCTGCAACGACGCATTGCTCAGCGACTGGGCTTCGAGCTGGGACGCAAGGTGGGCTGCGGCCTGCTGCTCGGCACGGCGAAGCGCGAAGAAATAGGCCGCAGCGGCGGCGCACCCGGCCAACACGAGGCCGAGGAGGAGAACGACGATCAACATGGTGCCCACGGTAGGGATTGGGTGTCACAGGGTTCGCGGATGGCCCCTGACCAGGCATGATCGTCGTCGGGCGTCCCCCGTCGTCGTCAGGCGTCGCCCGCCCGGGCCGGATCGCGCGGCGCCTGGTGCGCCAGGATGCCGGCCGTTGCCCCATCGACGCGCAACACGAAGGCGCGTCACTACCCTGCGAGAGCAATGGCGTATCAGGAACCCGAGTTCCTTCCCTGGGACGGTCGACGCGTCCCGATCACCTTCGTCGCCGGCTATCTCGGCGCCGGCAAGACCTCGGCGATCAACGAACTTCTTGCCATCACCGACCGGCCGATCGCCGTCCTCGTCAACGACGTCGGCGAGATCAACATCGACGCGGCGTTGATCGCGCGCCGCCACGGCGACACGATCGAGCTGACCGACGGATGCGTGTGCTGCAGCCTGATCGACGGATTCGGAGCAGCCTTCGACCAGCTCCGGGCGCGAGACACCCCACCCGATCATGTCGTCGTCGAATTGAGTGGAGTCGCCGACCCCGACCGCGTGACGCCCTGGGGCAACTCGGCCGGCTTCGTCCTCGATGGCGTGGTGGTCGTGGTCGCCGCCGACCAGGTGGCCACTCGCGGCCTGCCGGACCGCGCCGTACCGGCCGGCGTCGATGCAGTGATCGATGCCCAGATCGGTATGGCCGACCTCATCGTGCTGACCAAGACGGATCTGATCGACGCAGCCGATCGTGACGCAGTCGACACGCACCTCGCGGCGCTGGCTCCGACGACCCCGATCTTCGTGGCGGGGGCCGGCGACCCCTCCATCGGCCGGTTCCTGGCGCTCGGCGGTCGGCGACCCGACGGCGTCGGTGCCACCGCAACGCCGTCGCTGTTCGACGCCCACACGGTCAGCACCGAACCGGTCGGTCCGTGCGTCACGGTTGCCGACATCGATGACGAACTCGATCGCATCATCGGCGGCACGGCCGGAACGGTCATGCGGGCCAAGGGCATCGTCGCCACGACCGACGACCGGCTCCACCTCGTGCAGGTCGTCGGGCGTCGCCGCGACATCACCCCGCTGCCGATGGCCGAGTTCGCCGCACCGACGCAGCTCACGGTGATTTCGCTGCCCTGAATTCCGACCGCGCCTGCCCTGAATTGACCGCGCCACGCGACGTGATCGATGACGAATCCCGGCCGTTGCCAGCACGGGCGGGGCGGGGGACTGCGGGGACCGTCGCAGCCGAGCGGTGGGTGAGCCATACTCGGCAGATGCGCACCATGCTGGTCGAAGGAGTCGATGACGGGACGTGGCGCGGTCACCTCGCCGCAGCACTTCCGGGCCTCGACGTGCGCCACGCCGACGACACCGACGTCGACCCGGTAGCGGTCACCCACGTGGCGATGTGGCGGCTCCCCGCAGCTCGGCTGCACGCCTTGCCGAACCTCGAAGCGGTGTTCCTCATGGGTGCGGGCTACGACCATCTCGACCTCGCGGCGATGCCCGATGTGCCGATCATCCGGCTCGTCGACCCGGCGATGGCCGATGACATCGCGCTGTACGTGCTCGGCTGGGTCATCCACTTCCAACGCAACTTCGATCGGTTCGCCACGTTGCAGCGCTCCTCGACGTGGCGCGGCGAGTTGGCGCCGGTGTTCGCGCGCGACTTCACGGTGGGCGTGTTCGGCGCGGGTGCGATCGGCTCCGCCGTCATCGACACCTGTGCCCGCCACGGGTTCGCCACGATCGGTTGGTCGCGTTCGAATCACGACCGACCCATCGAGCAATTCTTCGGTCAGTGCGACCTGGTCGTCGATCTCGTCCCGCTCACCGACACGAACCGAGGCGTGATCGGTGCCGCCGAACTCGCCGCGCTCGGAACGGGGGTGCTGATCAACGTCGGCCGCGGCGCCACCGTCGATACCGCGGCGCTGCTGGAGGCACTCGACGGCGAGCTGCGCGCAGCGGTGCTCGACGTGTTCGATGTCGAGCCGCTCCCCGCAGACTCGCCGCTCTGGCAGCACCCGAAGGTGACCGTGACCCCGCACGTCGCAGGTCGTTCCGATGCGGTGACGGCGGCGACGGTGATCGCAGCAAGCATCGCCGCGCTCGACGCCGGCGAGCATCCGGTGGGCCTCATCGCCAGGTGATCAGTCGTCAGTGATCCGTTCGCCCGGTGATGTCGGGCCGTCAGGGGTCGACGGTGAAGCTGGCGCGCTGACCGCGGCTGAGGTGGTCGTCGATGTCGCAGATGAGCTGGTAGACGCCGGGTTGCTCGAACTCGATGTCGACACTGCCCGACGCTCCGGGTGGGAGTCGATCGACCCGATCGATCAACCTCCCTCGCCCGTCGAGCACCTGCATCTCGTGGACGAGCGTGCCCTCGTTCACGAGTTCGACGCGCACGAACTCCCCGGCGCTGATCGTGGTGGACGCATCAGCGCGGAAGGCGTACTCGGTGGCCGTGAACTGGACGGTCTGGGAGATCTCCCGAGGCGGATCAGCCGACCCGCACGCCGCCGCCGCCACCACCACCACCAACGCCACCACCAACGCCAGAACACCGAGAGCGGCACGGGGTGTCCGACGTGGCATGGCGGATCGGTCGGGCCCGGTCGGATTCGTCGTGCGTCGAGCAGTCGTCATGACGGCGCACGGTATGCCGCTCTCAAGTGATCTTCAAGACCGCGCCGTGCCGTCACGCATCGCGGTTGGCGAGCGCCTCGAATGGCGACGAACGGTGAGAATGAGGCAGTTGCGTCCGTGTGACTGACAGCTTCTTCTCAAGAAAGCCGCGGCGCGCTCCGAAATGCTGTGTATGCGAGCGAATCTCTGGAAGCTGTACATCGTCCTGGCGACGACGTTTGCAGCGATCTACTTCCTAGTCGAGACGACCAGTCTGTCGAGGCTCGTGCTGTACAACGGAATCGGCCTCAGCGCCGTGATCGCAACGCTGTACGCCATTCGGAAGAACCAGCCCGAGAATCGGAAGGCGTGGTACTTGATCGCCGGCGCGATGGCCACCTTCCTCACCGCCGACATCGTGTACTACGTGCTCGAACTGATCCACGACCAGCCGCCGTACCCCTCGGTCGCCGATGCGTTCTACCTCGGCATGTATCCGATCATGTGCCTCGGCCTGCTGAGCCTGTTGCGGAGCGTTTCGCCCGGGCGTGACATCGCGGGGCTCATCGACGCAGCCCTGGTCGCCGTCGCCACCTTCGCCGTGCTCGGCATCCTCGTGATGGACACCTACATCACCAACCCCGACGTCACGTTCATGGAGCGCATCATTTCGATCTCCTACCCGGTGATGGACGTCCTCCTCATCTCGGTGGCGGCTCGACTCATGGCCGCAGTGCACTTGCGTCAACCCGCCTTCGCGCTGATGACCTGCGGTCTGATCAGCCTGGCCTCGGCCGACATGATCTACGGCATCATGAACACGGCCGGCTCCTATGAAACCGGCGGCTGGCCCGACCCGTTGTGGATTGCGTTCTACGTGCTCATGGCGGCGGGTGCATTGCACCCCTCGATGGGCGATCGGATCGACGCCCGCGACAACTCGCTCTCGGCGATCACCAAGCCTCGCCTCGGCATCTTGTTCCTCGTCGTGTTCGCGGTGCCGGTCATCGACCTCGTGTGGGGCGAGCCCTTCGACAAGCTCTTGACGACGAGCGCATCGCTGATCATGTTCAGCCTCGTGCTCGTCCGGCTGATGGGCCTGATGACGATCGTGCAGAGCAAGGAAAAGCAGGCCCGCTACGACGCGCACCACGACTCCTTGACCGGCCTCGCGAACCGCGTGCTCTTCGGTGAACGGGTCGAGAACTTCGTCAACCAGCGCAAAGACGGTGTCGTCTCGGTGCTGTTCGTCGACCTCGACGATTTCAAGTTCATCAACGACAGCCTCGGCCACCACGTCGGCGACGAACTGCTGGTCGCGGTGGCTGCCCGCCTCGAAGACTGCGTGCGGGACAACGACGTCGTCGCTCGCCTGTCCGGCGACGAGTTTGCCGTACTGCTCGAAAGTGCCGTCGATCGACAGGATGCCGTCGCCGTGGCGCAGCGGGTCCAAGACAGCCTCGAGACACCGGTGTTGATCGACGACCGCGAAATCATGATCTCGGCGTCGGTCGGCATTGCCGTCGAGCGTCGGGCGAACATCGAGCGCGCCGAAACGATTCTGCGTGCCGCCGACGTGGCGATGTATCGCGCCAAGAGCAAGGGCAAGGGTCGCTTCGAGTTCTTCGAGCAGGGCATGCACCTCGAAGCAATCGAGCGACTCGACCTCAAGACCGACCTCCAGGTTGCCCTGGAACGCGGGCAGTTCGAGTTGAACTACCAGCCGATCGTCGACTTCGCCACCGAGAAGGTGCGCAGCGTCGAAGCGCTCATCCGCTGGAACCACCCGACTCGGGGCTATGTGATGCCCGATCGATTCATCATGCTCGCCGAGCAGACCGGCCAGATCGTCCCGATCGGGCGGTGGGTGCTGCGCGAAGCCTGCAATCAGGTGATGCGCTGGCGCAAGGAATACCCCGAGACGGCGCCGAAGGGCATTGCCGTCAACCTGTCGGTGCGTCAACTCCACGATCCGAAGCTGCTCGAAGATGTTGCCGACGCCCTGTCGGAATCCGGTCTCGAGCCGCAGGCGCTCACGCTCGAGATCACCGAGTCGATGCTGATCGAAGAAACCGATCGTGGCTCACGGGCGCTCGACCAGCTCAAGGCAATGAAGGTGAAGATCGCGATCGACGACTTCGGCACCGGCTATTCGTCGCTGTCGTACCTGCGCCGCTTCCCGGTCGACACGATCAAGATCGACAAATCGTTCGTCGCCGAAATGGAGACCTCGGCCACCTCGGTCGCACTCGTCAAAGCGGTGATCGACCTCGCCCACAGCCTCGATGTGGCCACCGTGGCCGAAGGCATCGAAACCGAGGATCAGAAGAATCAGCTCAACGGCCTGACCTGCACCTACGGTCAGGGCTACCTGTTCTCTCGTCCGATGTCGGCGAGTGCCATCGACGAAAAACTCAGCGCCGCCGCCAAGTCGGCCAAGGCCCGTCGCCACGCACCGCTCGACGTCGACGTGCTCGAAGGTCTCACGGCGATGCAGAACATCGTCGCTCAATTGGGCAGCCTCCATGTGGAGATGGGCGTCCCCGTGATGGCCCGCACCCGCTGGATGGAGACATGGGCCAGCGTGTACGACGAATGGACTCCGATGACGGTGGTGGTGCGGGAACGCTCCACCGGCCGCGTCGAAGCTGCTGCGCTGCTCGCCTACAACAGCAATGGGCGCGACGGCTGCGATGTTGTTGCGATGGGCCATGGAACCGTGGCGTGCACCCGTTTCGCCTCCCGCTCCGAGCGGGCGTCCAAGTTGCTGACCAAGGGCATCAAGGACCGTCTCAACGAGATGGGCAGATGGACGCTGCACTTCCAGCAACTGCCCGAAGGCGACCCGGTCACCAAGCTGCTCGCGCAGCAGTTGCCCAACGCAGAGATGACACCCGACCTCTGGGTGCCCCAGGTCATGTTCGGTGACGATCCCGACCCGACCGACTTCCTGTCGCGCAACATGCGACGCCAGATCAAGAAGGCCTGGAACCGACTCGAGACCGACGGCCACAAGGTCGAGATGAAGATCGCCCGCACCGAATTCGAGATCATGGAGGTGCTGCCGAAGATCGAACGGATCCATGTCGACCGCGACCACGACACCGGACGGGACAGCGACCTCGACGACCCGAAGGTGAACGAATTGTGGAAGCGCCTGGTGCTTGCCCACGGCGCCACCGGTCAGATCGAGGTGTCGACCATGCTGATCGACGACGAGATCGCCGGCTTCGTGGTCGGCATCATCGACGACGACGCCTATCGGGTCTTCGACGGTCATTTCAGTAGCAAATTCCATCGCTACTCGCCGGGTCGGATCATCGAATCCGCCGTGCTCGAACGCGCCGTGGTCGATGCCCGCTTCAGCAGCCTCGACTGGATGGCCGGTGTCGCCGCCGAGAAGATCCTCACCTCG
This sequence comes from Ilumatobacteraceae bacterium, assembly GCA_963820085.1. Taxonomy (GTDB): domain Bacteria; phylum Actinomycetota; class Acidimicrobiia; order Acidimicrobiales; family Ilumatobacteraceae; genus Ilumatobacter_A. Next base: position 205,652 of record CAWFYU010000008.1, read on the forward strand.
AACCACAACGAGGGGCGGATGCAACTCGTGGCGTCATCGAGGGCGACCAGCAAGCCAGTACCGAAGCCCATTCCCGATCACGCCCCGAACGGGGTTGCGCTCAACGCCACCGCTCGCACGAGCGGCGAACGCGTGGTCGCCTCGACCGTGCCGGCTCGCCCGACCCGAACCAAGAAGGAGACCAGCGCGCTGCTGGAGAACGTGTGAGCGGCGGTGAGGCAGGCTGCGGCCCGCCTCACCGTTCGATCCGCCCGATCTGAACCGTCACATGTCTGCACTCTTCGCACTCGCCGCCGCCATTGGCTGGGGATCGTCCGACTTCGCCGCTGGCTCTGCCAGTCGCAAGTCGTCGGCCACCGCCGTGGTCATCCTCACGCACCTCGCCTCGGTCATCACGCTGTTGTTCGTCGCAGTTCGTTTCGGGCCGGGAGGCTTCAGCATCGACGGCTCGCCGACCCCGATCGACATTGCGTGGGGTCTCGCCGCCGGCGTCGCCGGAGGGGCGGGGGCGATGCTGCTGTTCCAAGGATTGGGCAAGGGTTCGATGGCGGTCGTCGCACCGATCACCGCCACGGGTGCCGCCTCGATCCCGGTGCTCTTCGGCATCATCACGGGCGATCCGGTCACGGTGTTCGGCATCGTCGGCATCGCCATGGCGTTGGTGGCGATCGTGTTGGTCTCCCTCACCGGCGGCGACCGTTCGACGAACGACGCACCGATCGAGGAGCCGCTCGTCGTGCCCGCCGGATGGGCAGCCGAGTTCGAACTTCCTGCACCCGTCGGCTTGCCGCTCGCCGCACAGCCCGGGGGCGCTGAGTTCGGGTTGCCCGGACCTGGCGCGCCCGTGCAGACCTTCCCCGCGCCTCGCATCGCTCATGCCCTCGACGCACCTCTCGCTCCCGGTGCACTTCTCGCTCCTGGTGCACTACTCGCTCCCGGTGCACTTCTCGCTCCCCTCGCTCCGCCTGCAGTCGAGATGACGCATTCGGATGTGCCGGCGCCACCGCGGCCCCGCTTCGGTGTGCACAACGGCGAGTTGCGGATGTCGCTGCGAACGGTTCGTGAGGCGGTGCTCGCGCTCGTTGCCACGGCGATCCTGTCGGCGTCGGCAATTGCCGCCCGGCCGATCGATCAACTGCTGCAAGGGGCGAAGTACTCCGGGGCGATCGCCGCCCAACTCGTCTTTGCGCTGGTGATCATCGGGCTCGCGGCGTTCGCCCTGAACAACGTCAAGCAGCTGTTCGACTTCTCCGAGCTGGGCCGCCGACGGGTGACGGCATCGGGTCCGACCGGCTCAGGGCTGGTCGGCCCAGGGCAGGCTGATACGGCGCAGGCCGATATGGCGCAGGCCGACACGGCGCAGGCCGGTACGCCGGTGTTGTCGTGGCGCGCCATCGTCCGCCAGCCGGGAGTGACCGAAGCAATGCTCTCCGGGCTCGGCTTCGGCTTGTTCTTCGTCTTCATCTATCGGGCGAGCGAGACCGCCGGTCACTGGCCGCTGGTGACTGCCCGGGGTGTGTCGGTGGTGATGTTCACGCTGATCGCGCTGGCCAGCCGCACGGCGCTGCTCCCCGCCCGTGGGTCGCGGTTGGCCGTCGTGCTCGCCGGCCTACTCGATGCCGGCGCCGCGATCTTCTTCGTGTTGTCGACTCGTGTCGGCCTCTTGAGCGTGGGCGCGGTGCTCGCCGCGCTCTATCCGGTCGTGACCGTCGTGCTCGCGCGGGTCATCTCGAAGGAACGTATCCGTCGCCAACAGATGGTCGGCCTCGGCCTCGCGCTCTGCGCCGTCGGCCTCCTCGCAATCTGACCGTACGATCTGACCGGCGCGACCAGGCGATGAGTCTGGGGGCGGGGCGGTCGCCGCGAGACTCATCGCGACGGGGCTGGTGAGTCTCAGTATCCTTCGCCAGCGCTGTCGATGTTCGGCGTGGCAGCGCCTGCAGCGACACCGATCAGGCTGCCGTCGGGTGCTGCGACGAACCAGACACCGCCCGACTCCTGGCCGTTGACATCGCCCGGGGCAGCGTCTCCGGCGAAGGTGTAGAGCGGCCACTGACCGGCCACGAGTTGCATGCTGCCGTCGTCACGGGCGACGACGGAAAAGACCGCCGCATCGAGTCCGGCCGGGACTTGGCCGTCGGCGACGATCACCGGCGGCCAGGCTTGTGCGCAACCATCCGAACACGTCGGAATCCCGTCGACATCGTTGGTGAAACCGTAGAGCGTGAGCCCGGACCCGTCGACGAGCGCATCGCCGAGCGAGGTGGAGCCGGTCGACACCGACGCGGCCGTGTCACCGCCTGCGGGTTCGTCGCCAGCGGTGTCGGCGCCAGGTTCGCTGACGGGAGCCGGTTCGGATGCGGGCGTGTCGTCCGAGTCGCCGCACGACGCCAAGATCAGGCTGCCCGCAGCGATTGCCGCGACGAGACGGGCCGCCACGGTGCGGCCTGAGGGCGACATCGGGGACGCGGTCGCGGGTGTCAACCCCGGGTGGTTCGTCGAGATCGTGGAGTTGTTGGTGGTGACGTTCATGTGTTTCTGCTTTCTCTGCAGCCGGGTTGGCTCGGGCGGTCGGTGATCACTACGTCGACCTGTCGCAATTGGTTCACGACCTGCAAAGAAATCTCGGAATGACAGCGCAACCCGCTCGAGCGAGAGTCAACCCCGAGCGATGAGTTTGGCGGCGAGGTGGCCACCTCCAGACTCATCGCGATGAGTGGGTGGGCGGTGTTGCGAGCAGTGCCCGGGGCAGCGTGGTCGTGGTGCCCGGGTCAGGAGTCGACGACGATCGATCCGACGACCTTGTCGTGCCACGTCTGATTGTTGTCGTCCCACAGCATCCACAGAAAGCCGAGGTACAAGACCTGGCCCGAGATGAACGAGGCAAAGAGTTGGCGACCGATGGCCTTGCCCACCCCGATGGGTTGCCCGGTCATGTCGCCGACGACCTTGATGCCCGCGAGCTTGCGGCCCCAGGTCTGGCCGGTCTTGCCGAGGGCCCGGACGTAGAGCACGAAGACGGCGACGAGCGCAGCGAAGATGAGCGCAATGCCGAGTGCGACGTTGCCGCCACTGGGTTCACCGGGTGGGCAGACCAGTTCGTCTGCGACGGTCACGCAGTCGCTGAATGCGCTGAACAGCAGCACGATGCCTGGAGCGGCGAGCGCTGCGCCGAGCAGGCCGTAGAGCAGATAGTCGAGCAACCAGGCGCCGAGCCGCGAACCGAATCCGGCGCGTCGCAGCCCGCCCAGCGGAGCCGGGTTGTACGCCTGATAGCCGGGAGGCGGCGGTGTGCCGTACGACGGCGACGGGGGCAAGGGTGCTGCGCCGTATGGCGGCGGCGGTGGAGGTGGTGATGGCGGTCGGGGCGGTGTCCCGAACGTCGGGTCCATCGGCTGATTCATTTCGTCATCCTGTCAGGTCGTGGCTGGCCCGGCCGTCGACGGCGATCAGCGCCAGGGGCGCAGGCGGCGCACCGGAAGAGGGCGAGACCACGACCGGCTGCTGAAGCGCCATGCGGTGTTGCGCGGCGTTGTCACCGGCCCGAGGGTGGCGGCGCGGGGCCACAGCACCTCGACCGCGGCCATGATGGCGACCACCTCGTCGTCGGTAGGTGCCACCGGCCCGTCCAGTTCGATCGCGATGTTCATGGGCGCACCCTATGCGGCGGCGTCGTCGATCGACCAGGTCGCCCGCGTCGGGCGGGTCACGATGCTGTCGGCGCCGAGGTCGTGGAACGTGCGCCGCGACGTGTTGGTGAGCGCCACGATGAATCCTCCGAACAGAATCGGTGAGATCGCGGCGCGCAACACGAACCGGGTGAAGGCGTGAGGACGGTCGAGCAACTCGCCACTCGACACATGAACGACCTTGGTCGAGGTGACGCGGTTGCCGACCCATTGACCGGACGCCGCGATCGAGGCCGTGTACGACCAGGCGACGAGACCGGCGCCGACGATGCCGAGAGCGACCGCCAGCAACCGCACGATGCCACTGCCGGCGCCGAACAGCAGGACGCCCGGCAACACGGCAGCGGTGGTGATGACGGTGTCGATCGCCCATCCGCCGGCGCGCGCCGCGAAGGATGCGAATTCGGGACGGAAGTTGATGGCACCAGTCGACTCGACCACGACCGCGGCGGCGTCGCCGGGCCGTTCGAGATCGCGCGGGTCGGTGAGCCGGCTGCCGACTTCGGGCGCGAAACTGTTCGCGTCGTCGCCGAGTTGACCCAGCAGGTCGCTCAGATCGTGCGAGGTGGTCCGTTGCGATGGAGTGGCCGAGGGGGATGGCGGAACTGGCTCCGAGGTGTTCGCCGAGGTTCGCCGCGTCCGCCGCCGCTGTCGGACGGCCGGTTGAATCCGCTGATGGTGAGAGCGGAACCTCCGGCGGAGGTGTGGTTCCGGGCGAGGGCGCCTCGACGGGAGCGACGATGGGGGGCGGTGAGGGCATCGCCGGCAACACGGTGGGTGCGGGCCGGACCATGGCGCCCGGCGGCGGCGGGGGCGGTGGCGGATGGTGGCGGTGGTGGTGGCGGTGGGGCGGTGGCGACGCCGCACCAATTGGCGGAGGTGGCCCCACTGATGCAGGGGACGGTGGTGGTGGAACCGACGAGTGCGGTGGTGGTGGTGGTGGTGGTGAACCGACGAGTGTGGTGGTGGTGGCGGCGGAACGGACGCAGGCGGCGGCGGGGGTTGGGGCGTCGGTCTGCGACGTCGCCGTTGGTGGCGGTGGTGGTGCCGTTGGCGGTGGCGGTGGCGGCGCCGGGGAACTCATGACGGGGAGCGTCTCACAGCGGGACGTTGCCGTGCTTGCGCCTCGGCAGTTCTTCGCGCTTGGTCGACAACATCCGGAGTCCGGCGACCAGCTTGCGGCGCGTGTCGGCCGGGTCGATCACGTCATCGACATAACCGCGCTCGGCTGCCGCGTATGGGTTGGCGTACTTCTCGGTGTACTCGGCCACGAGTTCGGCCCGCCTCGCCACCGGGTCGGCAGCCTGCTGCAGTTCGCGGCGGTACACGATCTCGACGGCGCCCTGCGGCCCCATCACGGCCAGTTCGGCGGTCGGCCAGGCGAAGGCGAGGTCGGATCCGATCGACTTGGAGTCCATCACGACGTACGCGCCGCCATAGGCCTTGCGGGTGATGATCGAGATGCGCGGCACCGTGGCCTCGCAGTAGGCGTAGAGCAGCTTGGCGCCGTGTCGGATGATGCCGCCGTACTCCTGGTCGACGCCGGGGAGGAACCCGGGGACGTCGACGAAGGTGATCAGGGGGATGTTGAACGCATCGCAGGTCCGCACGAACCGGGCGGCCTTCTCGGCCGACTCGATGTCGAGCACGCCGGCGAGAACCTTGGGCTGGTTGCCCACCACGCCGACAGGCTTGCCGTCGATCCGCGCGAAACCGCAGATGATCGACTTCGCGAAATACGGGAAGTACTCGAAGAACTCGCCGTCGTCGACGCAGGTCTTGACGACCTCGATCATGTCGTAGGGCAGGTTCGGGCTGGCGGGCAGGATGTCGCGTAGTTCCGGGCAGTCGCGGTCGGGGTCGTCCGTGCATTCGGCAACGGGTGGCTCTTCGAGGTTGTTGGCCGGAAGGAACGACAGGAGGAATCGGACGTCGTCGAGACACGACTTCTCGTCGTCGGCAACGAAGGTGGCGACGCCTGACTTGCTGGCGTGGCTCATCGCTCCGCCGAGTTCTTCCAGGGTGACGTCTTCTCCGGTGACGGTCTTGACGACGTCGGGGCCGGTGATGAACATGTGGCTCGAGCCGCGGACCATGAAGATGAAGTCGGTCATCGCCGGCGAGTACACCGCCCCACCGGCGCACGGGCCGAGGATGACCGAGATCTGAGGTACGACGCCCGACGCGAGCACGTTGCGGTGAAAGATGCCGCCGTAGCTGGCGAGGCTGACGACGCCCTCTTGGATCCGGGCGCCAGCACCATCGTTGAGGCCGATGAGCGGAGCGCCGACCTTCAGCGACAGGTCCATCAACTTGTGGATCTTTTCGGCGAACACTTCGCCCAGCGCGCCGCCGAACACCGTGAAGTCCTGGCTGAACACGAACACCTTGCGCCCGTCGACCGTGCCCCAGCCGGTGACGACGCCATCGGTGTAGGGCCGCTCCTCGAGGCCCGATGCCTGGGCGCGGTGGCGGGCGAGCAGGTCGAGTTCGTGGAACGACCCGTCATCGAGGAAGTAGTCGATGCGCTCGCGCGCGAGCATCTTGCCCTTCTCGTGTTGACGGTCGATCGATCGCTGGGATCCGGCGTTGTGCGCCTCCTCGCGCCGCGTGGCCAGTTCTTCCAACTTGTCGTGCATCGTCACGAACCGAAACCTAGCGCGGCGGCCCGACGCGCAAGACTGTTCGCATGAGCGGTTCTCCTGTGGTCGATGTCCCGTTCGGCCTGCCGTTGCAGCCACCACTGCAGCCGATGTTGGCCAAGCTGGCGCGCCAGATTCCCGATGGCGACGGCTGGCTCTTCGAACCGAAGTGGGACGGTTTCCGCTGCGTGGTGTTCCGCGACGGTGACCGGATCGAACTGATCAGTCGCAACCTGAAGCCGCTCTCGCGATATTTTCCAGAGTTGCTCGCACCATTGCGCGCCGCCATTCCCGACCGATGCATCATCGACGGCGAGATCGTCGTGGCCGACGGGTCGGGCAATGGTCTCGACTTCGATGCGCTGTTGCAACGCATTCATCCGGCGGCGTCGCGGATCGAGCGGCTCGCCCGCGACACACCGGCCTCGTTCGTCGCGTTCGATCTGCTGGCCGACGGCGACCGGTCGCTGCTCGATGAGCCGATGCGGCTCAGGCGCGAACTGCTCGTGGCAGCGCTGGCGCCGAACGAAGTCGTGCACGTGACGCCGGCCAGTACCGAGCGCGCCGTGGCCGACGAGTGGTTCGGTCGCTTCGAGGGTGCCGGCCTCGATGGCATCATCGCCAAGCCGCTCGACGGAACCTACGAGCCGGGCAAACGGGCATTGATCAAGGTGAAGCACCAGCGCACGGCGTTGTGTGCGGTGCCCGGCTATCGCATCCACAAGGACGGCAACGGTGTGGGTTCACTGCTGCTCGGCCTGTTCGATGCAGCCGGAGACCTGCACTCGGTCGGCGTGGCGGCAGCGTTCTCTGTCACTCGTCGCGCCGAACTCCTCGCCGAACTCGAACCACGGTTGCGCGACGCGCTGATCGACCATCCGTGGCAGCACTGGGCCGAATGGCACGACGACCAGCGCGCCGACGGAGACGCAACGGTGTCGACGCAGGGCGGAAGTCGCTGGAATGCCGGCAAGGACCTGTCGTTCGTGCCGATCGCGATGGGCCTGGTTGCCGAGGTCACGTTCGGCCAGCTCGAGGGAGGACGATTTCGCCACGGCGTCTCGTTCGTCCGGTGGCGACCGGATCAGACGCCCGATGCTTGCCGGTACGACCAGCTCGACGTGGCGACCCCGGTCGACTTCCACGACTTCCTGCGCCACAGCCGCTGACCATCAGCATTGCGGGCGCCAGCATTGCGTGGCGCGAGCGGTGCAGCGGTTCAGGCGGGCACGGTGGTCGTGGTGTCGATGACGACGAGGATCGGCTCGGGAATGGTGATCGATGTCGTCGGCGCCGCGCCGTCGGCGTCGGCGATCGCGATGGTGATCGGATCGCTGCGGACCAGGCCGGCTGCGGTGTTGGCGTTGACCTGCAACTGCCAGTCGCCGGGCGTGTCGATGGGGAGGCCCGCCGCCGCGCTGCGCACCGCACGGCCCGGACCGGTCAACGGAATCGTCTGGACGATCGCGCCGCCGAGTGCGTTGACCGGCGGCGTCAACACGACTTCGAGGCCCGTGATGCCCTCGGCCGGTTCGTCGACACGAACTTCGAGTCCGTTCAGACCGACCCGATCGGTGGTGAGCTTGACGGTGACGTCGAGCACGATGGTCTCGCCGTTGGCAACCTGGACCTGTCGTTCGATCTGATAGTCGATCTGGGGGCCGCGTTCGACGTTGACCGGGGTGAGTGCGAGCAACCACGAACTGGCCAGCAAGGTGACCAAGCCGAACGCGGCTTCGGTCCCGAAGGCTCGGCGGAGGCGGTCGGCCATCGGCACGGTCATCTCGTGTGCGCGCGCCAGACGCTGCTGCGCGAACTGGCGCGCGGACAGGCCGACGAACACCATGGCGGCGACCAGGATCACCTTGAGCACCACGACACGCCCATGGCCGTTGTCGAACAGGCTTCCGCCATCGAGTCGGAACATCTGGGCCAGACCGGTGACCACGGTGACCACGATTGCGAGGACGGAGATGCGCGCGAAGCCGCGCACGGCGTGCACCAGATCCTCTTCGCCGGGACCGGACAGCACGACGCGGGCGAGCAGGATCACGCCGCCGACCCAGACGGCCATCGCCAGAGCATGAGCGATTCCGAGCAGGACGCCGAGCAGGGCGAGCGAACCGTCGGCCCGGCCGACACCGATCATGGCCACCGCCAGCGCCGGGATGCCGAGTGCAGCCATCTGCGTGACGGGGTCGATGACGCGGTCGGGTCGGAAGGCAGCCCAGGCCGACGCGATGACGAAGATGAGGCGGAGCAACGCGGCGCGACCCGACCAGCCGGCGTCGAGGAGGTCGATCCACGCACCCGGGCTGAATCCGCTGCCGAGTGACGAACCCGACACCGCCGCGGCCGCAGCCGCGGTGAAGAGCAAGGTGCCGACGAGGGCGAGGACCCAGGCCGCTCGGAGGAACCTGACGGTGATCAGATACTCGACGCCTTCGGGCCAGGCAGCAGCGATGACGATGAGGCCGCCGAAGACCGCCGCGATGCCGAGCGTCGACAGGACGCGCCCCAGCCACAACGGGCCAGCACCGGTCTCGACCTGGCCGAGGTCGGTGATCGCGGCCGCGGTCGGCGCAGCGGTCGATTCCGCGGCCAACGCCGTTCCGTCGGTGGTGGTCGTCCCCGCGACCACCGATGTCGTGGCACCGTCGGTGGTCGCATCGGTGGCAGCGACCGTCGTCGACGTCGGCGCGGCGTCGATCGAGAAGGTGATCTGCCCGTTGCCGTTCGGTTCCCCATCGGTGTCACTGACGCGCCATGTGGCGACGCAGACGCCCTTCGGGAGGCCCGGTGCGGGAACCTCGACCGTCATGATCCGCGCGTTGCCGCTCAAGGTGGGGGGCGGGAGGCTGTACGGCTCGGTATTGCACTCGATGTTGACGAGCCGCTGTTCGCCGATTTCCTCGGTGAAGTTGAACACGAGCTGAGTCGGCGAGACCCCGAGTGTTGCGCCGTCGGCCGGTTCGGACGTCGTGATCGCGTTTTCGGCGAGCGCAGTTCCGGGGCTCAGGCCGAGCGCGGCCAGGACTGCGAGCAGGATCGCGGCAACCGCCAGCCGAGCGGTGGCGGCTCCCGATCGGGTGACCGAACCGCCGGGTGACGTGACGCCGCGCAGGCGCACGCCGAGCTGCGATGCGTCGTGCCGACGTCGACCGACCGGGAGAACAGGTGTGCGCTCGTTCACAGTGTGACGAGGTTAGTGCCAGCCCGCTGCGAAGGGTGTGAGGCCAGCGCACAGCGTGATGAAGCGGCCATCTCGGCGATCAGCGCAGACGGCGGCCGCATCAGCCGCCGGCCACGCGACAACCCGGCACGTCCATCGCGGTCGACAGATCGTCGCGACCGAGGGTGAGTTCCAAGATGTCGGTCTGGATCTGACCGAACAGCTCGGGGTCGGTGGCCGGCGCATCGGCGAGCGCAGTCCAACGCGCTGCCTGATCCGCCGTGTTCTGGACGAACGAGCGGTGGTCGGCGTCGAGGTCGTCCGGAGGCCGCAAGGCCCGCGCGGCCTCGGCCTCCCGACCCAGCAGGTCGGCCACGCTCCGGGCGAAGTCGCCGACACCCAGATCGTCGGCGGGTTCGACGAGCGCGTCTCGCTCGGTCGCACTGATCGCGCAGATCGCAGTGAGCTCGGCGCGGTAGGCCGCAGGGTCAGCAGCCGGCGCGGCTTCGCTCGAACAGCTGCTCAGCAGTGCGCCCACCACCGGCATCAGCAGAACTGCCGCCGTTGCCATCCGGTGGAACGGCTGCCGAGGCGAGCGCTGGTGTCGACCGGGAGTTGGCATCGGCCTCACTGTACGACCGCACCGGGCAGCAGGACCGGGCACCCGGACCGCGGACCAATGGGCGCGGCGGGATCGGGGCGGGATCGGGGCGGGATCGAGGTGGGATCGGGTGGGATCGAGGTGGCGATGGAGGTGGCGATGGCGGCGCCGCTGCGAGCCTCTATCGTGACCGCAATGGCCACTCAGTCGCTGTACCGCCGCTATCGGCCCCGACGCTTCAGCGAGATCAGGGGTCAGGACCATGTCGTCAAGGCCCTGCGGAACGCCGTTGCCGAGGGTCGCGAGGGTCAGGCCTACCTGTTCTCGGGGCCACGCGGCACCGGCAAGACCACCTCGGCGCGCATTCTGGCCAAGGTCCTCAACTGCACGAATACGCACGACGGTGAGCCGTGTTGTGAGTGCGAGTCGTGCATGTCGGTCGAGCGCGGCACGAGCTACGACGTGCACGAGCTCGACGCGGCGAGCAACAACGGCGTCGATTCGATGCGTGATCTCATCGACAAGGCATCGCTCGGCACGCCGGGCCGACACAAGGTGTACATCCTCGACGAGGTCCACATGCTCACCAAGCCGGCCGAAGCCGCGTTGCTCAAGACGCTGGAGGAGCCGCCACCCCATGTCGTCTTCGTGCTCGCCACGACCGACCCGCAGAAGATGTCCGACACGATTCGGAGTCGCACCCAGCATCTGCAATTCCATCTGCTCCCCGCCGACACTCTGGCTCAGCACGTGCGCTGGGTGGCCGAAGATGCCGGCCTCGTCGTCTCCGACGCGGCCTTCGAGCAGGTGCTCGCCCAGGGCGGCGGCTCGGCGCGCGACACGCTGTCCGCGCTCGAATTGGTCGCCAACACCGGCGGCGAGGGCGCGGAAACCGTGCCCGTCGCCGAATTCGTCGAGGCGATGATCGAACGCGACCCGGGTCGTGCCCTCACGATGGCGGCAGGCGCCATCGGTCTCGGGCGCGACCCCCGCACGCTGACCGAGGAACTGGTCGGCCACCTCCGGAACGGCTTCCTGGCGATCATGGCACCCGATCTCGTCCAACTGCCGTCCGCTCGCATCGGTGAGCTGGCCGAGCAGGCGCAGCGACTCGGTGCGGCGGGGCTCGTCCGCGGGATCGAGCACCTGGGCGAAGCGCTCACCGAGATGCGTCACGCGCCCGACCCGCGCGTCCTGCTCGATGTCGCCATCGTCAAGCTCACCTCCGACAGTGCCGCGTCGGGCGACGCCGGAGCTGCGGTCAGTGCCCTCGCTGCCCGCGTCGCCAAGCTCGAACAACAGCTCGCCGCCGCCGTTTCCGCCGCCCCATCGGGCCGTGCCACCGCCGGCTCCAGCAGCAGCAGCAGCTCCGCGGCGGCGACCCCGCAGTCGCCGGACATCGTCGAGGCACCGGCTGATCCCGGCCCGGGCCGCGCAACCCTGGGTGGCCGCGTGCAACGACGTGCGCCGGTTCCGCTGGGTGACTCGGCAAGCCGGGCGACACCGTCGCCCGAACCTGCGGCGCCCGCTGCCCAGCCACTCGCTGGCCAGCCACCCGCCGATCGGCGCGACGAACCTCAGGACCGTGTGGCAGCGACGTCTGGCGAGCCGCGAGCGGCGTCGTCGGCAATGACCCAGGCGATGTGGGACGACACGGTCAAGCCCGGCTTGCGCGGCATGGCCCGGGCGGTGTTCTCGCCGGCAAGCTATGTCGCGCACACCGCATCGGTGCTCACGTTGTCGCTGCCCAACCCCGTGCACCGCGACAAGTGCGAGCAGCATCGGTCAGTCGTCGAGCAGGCCTTGAGTTCGGCGGTCGGGACCACGGTCACTCTCGAACTGGTGCTGTCGGGTGGCGATGGCGATCGCCCCGACGGCGGTGCGCTGTCGCCCGTGCCGGACCGGGGGTCTGTCCGACCAGGGAGCGGTTCCGACCCCGCTGCAGACATCTCGCCGGCTGCCGCGCCGGCAACTGCGCCAGACGGAGCGACCCTTCGCTCGATTTCCGATGACGGTCCACTCGACCCCGATCATCCTGCAGCTGACCCTCGTGCCGACTACACCGCAGACACTGCTGACGACGATGGCCTCGATCGCATCGATCCGGCGCCGGCCATGGAATCACCTCGTCGGGCCGCAGAACGCAAGCTCGCCGAGGCGACTGCCGAGGGAAGATCCCTCGACGAGCACGGCGCCCCGGTGATCGGCCCAGCTGATCTCGATGCCCTGCCCGAGGATCACGAAGTCGATCTCACCGACCTCGTCGACGCGCCCCCGGAGGCCGTGAAGACGCCGATCGATCGGCTCGCCGCAGCATTTCCGGGCTCCGAACTCGTGATCGAAACGTACTGAGGGAGTCGAATCGATGGCATCGAACTACACCGCGCCCGTCCAGACCCTGATCGACGAGTTCGGGCGTCTGCCGGGCATCGGTCCCAAATCGGCGCAGCGAATCGCGTTCCATCTCCTCAAGGTGCCGGCTGACGACGTGGCTCGGCTCGCCCATGCGATCACCGACGCCAAGGCCCGGGTCAGATTCTGCGAACGGTGCTTCAACGTCGCCGACGACGTGCTGTGTCCGATCTGCAACGACGACGGCCGCGACACCCACGTGCTGTGTGTCGTCGAAGAATCCCGCGACGTGGTGGCCATCGAAAAGACCGGCGAGTTCCGCGGGCGCTACCACGTGCTCCTGGGCGCGATGTCGCCGCTCGAGGGCATCGGTCCCGAGCAGCTGAAGATCCGTGAACTCGTCGCTCGACTCGAGCCCGAAGAGATCACCGAGGTGATCCTGTGCACGAACCCGAACACCGAGGGCGAAGTGACCGCGATGTATCTCGGCCGCCTCCTCAAGCCGCTCGGCTTGAACGTCACCCGGATCGCCAGCGGTCTGCCGGTGGGTGGTGACCTCGAATACGCCGACGAACTCACCCTCGGCCGGGCGCTCGAAGGCCGGCGGGCGGTCGACGACTCGCCATCTCGTTAACGCGCGGTCAGCAATCCTGCACAGGCTGCACTCGTCGGTGGTGCGGAGTTCCTGCGACCGTGGGCCGGGCCGAAAAACACTGAGGCACCAGCACCTCGAATCGGTAGCGGGCGGACGGGCCGATTCGGAGCGCTGGTGCCTCAGACTGCGGATCCTGCTGCCGGTTCCGCTCGATGCGGTGGGCGCTGGATCGTCGACTCTGTGCTGTGGTCTTCGTGGTGATGCTTGGGGGTGCCGGTTGGGGGAGGGGGGTTCTGGGACACCGTCTCGACGAGCCGGTAGCGGGCGGACGGGCCGACTCACGTCAACGATGCCCCAGATTGTGTCGGGCGACGCAATCTGTCTCGTACCGCTTCCCAGGTGAATCCGACGGGTGCCGGAAAGGAGGGAGTGCCGTACGGAACAGGTTGCTGTGAGCCGCCCGTGCGTTCTTGATGTTGCGATTACATTACGAAGATCCACTCTGGTTGTCAACGTTTCGACACATAAGTCAGCGGCAGCGTCAGTAGGCGCGCCCTACTCCGAAAATCTTCACCTTCCGCGTTGCAGTGAGTCCGCCTGACGCTCGTCGTGGCCAGAATGCCGTGCACGGGCAGTAGCACTGACAGCCGTTTCGACCGACCAGCCAAGAAATCCGCCGGTCGAATGCCGTTCGCTCAACGGTCGCTGGATCGCAACAGACGCAGCGCTGCGCTCATATGCCGCCGGAGGCGGCGGATCTGGTTGGTGTCGAAGGGGAGTTCATCGAGGCGACCAAGCCACGGATCGACGCGCTCGACGAGGTCGTCCAGCATCGTGGCAGTGGCCTTCGGCCGCAGCCCGAGTTGTTCTCCCAGGGCGACGAACCGCTTGCGCGAGACCTGCCACGACCGAGTCGATTCGATCGCCAGGGCGAGTGATCGGTCCTCATAGAGCACCGTGGATGGGAGGTCGTAGGCCGGTGCCAGCATCCATTCCGTCTCCGACTGCAGGACGGAGACGTTCTTGGCGTGGAGGTCACCGTTGCCCGTGATGATGGCGAAGGCCAACTGCTGCATCAGCGCTCGAAGGGCGACCGGACGAGCCCGACATTCCCGTGCGACTCCTGCGAACAACTCGTCGGTACCGAGCGTGTACTTGTCGGCGGGGTAGCGGCCGAGGACCTGACACCCGTCCTCGCAGGCGATCCGTCGACTGTTGCCGGTTGCATCCACGGCCCGATCAAAGCGCCTCACGACCAGTCCGCTGATGTCGTCGCGGTCCTTCACGATCGACCAACGGGTGGTGGGGATGTTGCAATCGTGAGCCATCGACAAGAAGAACGCTTCGTTCTCGACGAGATGGGGGAACTCGGGCGGATTGAGCTTCACGATCGTGTCAGCGCCACCGAGTTGGACCGGCAGACTGATCATTCGGCCCGACACCTTGTCTTGGACGCCGGCGATGCCACTTCGATCGAGGTCGGTGCCCGTGGCTGCAGCGAAGATCTCGCGGAACGACGTGGTGGCCGGATCGAACGTCCTGCCAGTGGGGTCCGGCATCGATGTGGGGGGCGTGGGAGTTTCCCCTGCCGGAACGACCTGTACGTCGCCGGTCGCGTCATCACCCACCACTGCGAGCATCGAGAAATCGTCGTCGGCTGAGGTCTTCACGGCGGTGCGCAACGCAGTGAGCCGTCGACCCTCGGGGAGCAGTCCGGCGAAGAAGGGCGGCACCGCCCGTCCTGCGGTGGTCACCACGCCGACGTCGAGCGGCAGCGACAAGGCGACCGCGGGCCTGCGCCGTTCGGTGTACTCCGACCCGTAGCGGAACTCGACGTGGGTCTCGAATCGCACCAGTTCGGCGGCTCGTTCGCCGGCCTTGTAGACGTCGAGCCGATCGAGCCGGATCGCGTCGCTGGGCTCACGGCTGGCGGGCATCGTCGTTCCGCTCGGTGGGGAGGAGTCGCAGGGACAATCCGAGAACATCGGCGACTGCTTCGATCACGTCGAGGCGGACGGTGCGCTTGCCGGTCTCGAGTGCGTGCACCGAACGTGTGGCCACCCCGGCGAGTTCGGCGAGGTCTTGCTGGCGGAGACCGAGTTGCTTTCGTCGCGCACGCACGGCTTCGGCCACACCGAGATCTGCATGATCGAGCATATTCCTGAGTCTACACGAGCAACTGCGGAGCTGTGGGCAAAGATACGCACGATCGTGCATACATCTGGCCAGAGATCGCCTGTGAGGCCGAATCCACTCGGCAATCTGATCGATCGTGCGTTTTCTGGACCAACCCGATCGACGAGGCGGCGATCGGGACAGGTGACGTCAGAGGGTGCGCAGAATGGCGGCGTCACCTTGGCCGCCGCCGCCGCACAGGGCCACCGCTCCGGTGCCCCCGCCGCGACGCTTGAGCTCATGGAGCAGCGTGAGCGCCAAGCGGTTACCGCTCATTCCGATCGGGTGGCCGAGCGCGATCGCGCCGCCGTTGACGTTGACCCGGTCCGGGTCGACGCCGAGTTCAGCCGTCGACGCGATCCCCACGGCGGCGAATGCCTCGTTGAGTTCGAACAGGTCGAGATCGTGGTGATCGATGCCGGCGCGCTCGGCGGCCTTCATGACCGCCCGGCTCGGCTGATGCAAGAGCGAGGCGTTGTCGGGGCCGGCGACCATGCCGTAGGACACGAACTCGCCCAGCGGATCGATGCCGCGACGCTCCGCCTCGGCCTTGCTCATCAGCACCAGCGCACTACCGCCGTCGGACAACTGCGATGCGTTGGCCGCCGTGATGGTGCCGTCCTTGTCGAAGGCGGGACGCATCGTCGCGAGGGACTCGACGGTCGTGCCAGGCCGAACACCCTCGTCGTGTTCGACCAGCATCGGGTCGCCCTTGCGCTGCGGAACCGACACGGGAACGATCTCCTCGGCCAGCTTGCCGTCCTTGATCGCGGCGGCGGCGAGCTCGTTTGACCGGGCAGCAAACTCGTCCTGCTCCTCGCGCGAAATGCTGCCCGCGGTGTAGCGGTCGGTACCGAGCCCCATCAGGCACGCGTCGAAGGCGCACCACAACCCATCGGCGATGATCGCGTCGCGCAGTTCGGTGTTGCCGTACCGGAAGCCTCCCCGGGCGCCATCGGCTAGATACGGCGCATTGGTCATCGACTCCATGCCACCCGCCACGACGATGTCGGCCTCGCCGGCGGCGATCATCTGGTTGGCGAGGTACACGGTGTTCAACCCCGACAGGCAGACCTTGTTGACGTTGACCGACGGCACGCTCATCGGAATGCCCGCCTTGACGGCAGCCTGCCGGCTGGGCACCTGCCCCTGCCCCGCCATGAGTACCTGACCCATGAGTACGTGGTCGACCTCTTCGGGTGCGACGCCGGCACGTTGCAGTGCGGCAGCGATCGCAAATCCGCCGAGGTCAGCAGCCGAGAACGACGCCAACGCCCCGCTCATCTTCCCGATCGGGGTGCGCGCACCGGCGATGATGACGGAGTTCGTTTGTGCAGCCATGGCCCAACGGTAGCCGAGTCGTACGAGCGGGAAACAACGTGTCAACAAAATCGAACACGTCGCCTTGGACGGCCTGGTTACCCATCAGTAACCTCGAACGACATGGGTCAGATGGATCAGATTCTCGACGCGATCACCTCAGGCGCCAGCGGCAACGACATCGCCGATCTGCCGATTCCGGAGAGCTACCGGGCGGCATTCGTCAAGCGTGACGAAGTCGCGATGTTCGAAGGGCTCAACTCATGGGACAAGGACCCGCGGGAATCGCTCCACGTCGACGAGGTGGCCACACCCGACCTCGCTCCCGACGAGGTGTACATCGCCGTGATGGCGTCGAGCATCAACTTCAACACGGTGTGGACCTCGATCTTCGAGCCGTTGCCGACCTTTGGGTTCCTCGACCGACTCGGCCGCGAAAGCGAGTACGGCGCGCGCCACGCCCGCGATGAGCACATCGTCGGCTCCGATGCGTCTGGGGTGGTGCTGCGCGTCGGCGCCGCAGTCCGCAACTGGAAGCCGGGCGATCGGGTCACGGTGCACTGCAATTACGTCGACGACCAGGATGCGAGCGCGCACAACGATTCGATGCTCGCCTCGAACCAGAAGATCTGGGGATTCGAGACGAACTTTGGAGCTCTCGCCGATCTGTCGGTGGTCAAGGCGAATCAGCTGATGCCCAAGCCGACGCATCTCTCGTGGGAGGAGTCGGCGGTGAACGGGCTGTGCAGTGCAACCTCGTACCGCATGCTCGTGGGCGACAACGGCGCCCGGATGAAGCAGGGCGACAGCGTGCTCATCTGGGGCGCCACCGGGGGCATCGGCGGCTATGCCGTGCAGTACGTGCTCAACGGCGGTGGCACGCCGATCGGCGTCGTGTCGTCGCCCGAGCGGGCCGAGATTCTCAACCGCATGGGCTGCGCAGCCGTGATCGATCGCAACGCCGCGAACTACCGGTTCTGGTCAGACGAGCACACGCAAGACGAGTCGGAGTGGCGACGCTTCGGCAAGGACATCCGGGCGTTGAACAACGGCGAAGACGTCGACATCGTGTTCGAACATCCGGGCCGTTCGACGATGGGCGCGTCGGTCTTCGCCGCCAAGCGGGGCGGCACGATCGTCACGTGCGCCGCAACGTCGGGCTACATGGTCGAGTTCGACAACCGTCATTTCTGGATGAAGCTGAAGAAGTTGGTCTCGTCGCACTTCGCGAACTACGCCGAGTCGTGGGCGGCCAACAAGCTGTTGTGCGACGGCAAGATCCAGCCGCTCCTCACCGCCACCTACCCGCTCGACCAGGTCGGCGAGGCCGCGCTCGCGGTGCATCACAACGAGGCCGAGGGCAAGCTCGGCGTGCTGTGCCTGGCTCCGGGTCGAGGCCAGGGCATCGACGATCCCGAGCGTCGCGCCACGATCGGCGAGGACAAGATCACGGTCTTTGCAGGTGACGCACGACGGTGACGTCGTGGCTGCCGGGACGGCGTCCTACCCTGTCGCCCGTGACAGAGCTGGCAGCGGTGTTGTGGGACATGGACGGCACCTTGGTCGACACCGAGCCGTACTGGATCGAATGCGAACGCCTGCTCGTCGAGGAGTTCGGCGGCTCGTGGAGTGACGCGCAGGCAGCCGCCCTGATCGGTTCGGATCTGTACGACTCGGCAGCGGTCTTCCGCGAGGCGGGAGTCGACCTCGAACCGGTCGAACTCGTCGATCGTCTGATGGACGGCGTGATCGAACGAGTGCACCTTGACTTGCCGTGGCGCCCGGGTGCAAGGGAGTTGCTCACGGCGTGCCGTGACGCCGGGGTCCCGTGTGCCCTGGTGACGATGTCGTGGCGCCGCTTCGCCGATGCCGTGCTGGTGTCGGCGCCGGCGGGGTCGTTCGCGGTGACGATCACCGGCGACGAGGTGAGCACGGGCAAGCCCCATCCCGAGCCGTATCTCGCGGCTGCCCGGGCGTTGGGTGTCGACCCGTCGGCCTGCGTGGCGATCGAAGACTCGCGTACGGGGGTTGCCTCGGCGTTGGCGGCGGGGTGTGCCACGCTGGGGGTCCCTCATGTGGTCACCCTCGATCCAGCGCCGAACCTCACCATTGCGCCGACGCTCACCGGTCTCACGATCGCTGACCTGCGCGCCCTCGTGCCCAGCCATGCCCGAATTCACCCGCAGCCGTCGCGCTGAGCGGCACGCGACAGGGTCAGAACGGTGACCGACCACGACGACACGCCCGTCGCCGGTATCGAGACGCACGACGAACCCGCCACCGTGCGTCGAGCCGTGCTCGGCGCGCTCGTCGGAACGCTGCTCGTCGTCGGCGCAGGCGGGGGATTCCTCGCCACGCGATCCGACGGCCCGCCGACGCCGAAACCCGACATCGCCCTCGATGCCTGGGCGCCGTACTGGGCGCTCGACGACGCATTGCCCGAATTCGCCGGGCGGGCCGGGTCGCTGCGTGACGTGTCGCCGTTCTGGTTCAATGCCACGGGCGTCGACACCGTGTCGATCGATCCGAATGCGCTCGACGAAGGCGTCGACGAGTTCATCGAAATCGCCACGGATGCCGGGATCAATGTGGTGCCGTCGATCATCGACGCGATGCCGGCGGGAGCGATGGCGGCGATCATCGCCGATCCGACGACGCGCACCCGCCACGTCGAGGCGATCCGGGCGTTCGCCGCGGCTGGCGACGTGGCCGGCATCGACATCGACTACGAACAGTTCGCTTTCGCCGATGGGCGCGAGTCGTGGGCTGCGACGCGTCCGAACTGGGTCGCGTTCATCACCGAACTCGGCGCAGCACTGCACGCCGACGGACGCACGCTGACGGTGAGCATCCCCCCGGTGTACGACGCAGGGCAGACACCCGACAGCGGCTTCTGGGTGTACGACTACGGCGCCATCGCTCCGCATGTCGACCGCATCAGGATCATGGCGTACGACTTCTCCGTCGGGGAGGCCGGCCCGATTGCGCCGCTCGAATTCGTCGAACGCTCGATCAAGGGTGCGATCGCGGCCACCGGTGACCCCGACAAACTGGTCTTGGGTCTGCCGGCGTACGGCCGGAATTGGCCGGCTGGCGAGAACGGCGTGTGTCCGACGGCCGAACTGCAGGGTCGCACGTCGGTGACCGCCCGGACGGTCGACGAGTTGGTGGCACTCCGCGGGGCGGTGCCCGTCTTCGTGCCCGAGACCGGTGAGTACACCTTCGACTACGCCCTCGAGGTCACCGACGGAACCACCACGTGCGTTCAGACCCGTCGAGTGCACTTCGTCGACGGCGATGGTGTGCGCCTGCGGATGGATCTCGCCAGGGAGTATCAGCTGAACGGCGTCTCGCTGTGGGCGCTCGGTTTCGAAGACGACGCCGTGTGGGACGCGATTCTGCCGACCGTCGAGCAGTGAGGGTCACCGCGATGCTGATCGGTGAGCCTCAGTACTGATCGAGAATGGTCGACTCGGTCAGGCGGGTCATGGTTTCGCGGATCGCCCGCGCCGTCGACTCGTCGACACCCTCGACCGACATGAGGTCGTCGAGCGTCGCCCGCTGGATCTTGGCGAGCCCGCCGAAGTGATCGGCGAGTGCCAGGGCGATCTCGGGCGCCAGCCGTTTGACGCGTCGGAGGAAACGCAAGCCTCGGGGAGCGACTTCTTGGCCGAGGTCGTCGTTGTCTCCGTCGCGTCCGAGCACACCCGACGCCACCCGCAGGTCGAGTACGTCATCGTCGGAGAGCTTGGACATCTCGCGCAGAATGTCCTCCGGAGCGCCCCCGGCAGGGAGATAGTCGATGACGACGAGGTCGAGTTCGTCATCGATCTCGCCGTACAGCTCGTCGAGTTGCAGACGCAGCAGCCGGGCGTCGAAGCCGAGTTCGATGATCATCGTCTCGATCTCCTCGGCCACTCGATGCACCATCTCGCCCCGCTGCACGACGGCAACCACGTCGCGCAGTGTGGCGACGTCTTCCACTTCGACCGCCGTGAGGTTGCCGATCGCGTCATCGAGCTTCGTCTTGTACCGCTCGAGGGTCTGCAAGGCCTGGTTGGCTCGTTCGAGGAGGTGACCGACTTCTTGCAGTTGACGCTTGCTCCCGCCCGCATAGACGTTGATCACGCCCATTTCCTCGCTCGCCGACACGACCGGAACGTCGAGTGAGCGAGCGACTCGCTCGGCGGTGCGGTGACGGGTGCCCGTTTCGGTCGTGGGCACGGTCGGGTCGGGAACCAGGTGCACGTTGGCCCGGGCGATGCGGCCACCCTCGGAGGAGATGATGATCGCTCCGTCCATCTTGGCCAGCTCGGAGAGTCGCTGCGGGCTGTAGGGAGCGTCGACGAGGAAGCCGCCGGAACAGATCGAGAGCACGTCGGGCTCGTCGCTCAAGACGAGCAGTGCGCCGGCCTTGGCGCGCACGACGCGATCGATGCCGTCACGCAGCGGTGTACCGGGCGCGACACGAGCGAGCGCGCTGCGCATCTTCTCGTTCGCTCCCCGATACCGGTACTCCACCGGGGTGATTGTAGGTGATGGCGGCGGTGTCTTGCGGAGGTGGTTGGCTCAGGGGCCTTCGCCGTTCAGGCCGACCGCGGCGATCGCGTCGCTCAGCGTCTTGGCGCGGAGCACTCGAACGTCGCCGCCGCCGTCGGGAGAGTTGGCCGGTACCACCACCCGCGAGAACCCGAGCCGGGCCGCCTCGGTGAG
Source organism: Ilumatobacteraceae bacterium (assembly GCA_963820085.1). GTDB lineage: Bacteria > Actinomycetota > Acidimicrobiia > Acidimicrobiales > Ilumatobacteraceae > Ilumatobacter_A. The sequence continues at coordinate 226,911 of CAWFYU010000008.1, forward strand.
TCGCCGTGCCGCTTGGCCGACCTGGCGCAGTTCGCCACCCAAGCCGACTTCGCCGAACACGGCGACGTCGGCGGGCATGGGCCGGTTGCGGAGTGCGCTGACCACCGCGAGGCACACGCCGAGGTCGAGCCCCGGCTCGACCAGCTTGACGCCGCCCGCCGTCGACGCGTACACGTCGTGCTCGCCGACCGGCAGGCGGGCGCGCCGCCCGAGGACCGCCATCAGCATCGACAACCGGGCACCGTCGAGCCCGAGTGCGCTGCGCCTCGACGGTACGCCGGGAACGCCCTGCGACGTGAGTGCCTGGACCTCGACGACGATCGGCCGTTGCCCTTCCATCGTGGGGACGACGGCGGAACCGGGGATGCCCGTGCGACGGTCGGAGAGAAACATCGTCGATGGATCGGGAACGCCGATGAGTCCGAGGCCGGCCATCTCGAAGAGGCCGAGTTCGTTGGTGGGCCCGAACCGGTGCTTCGAGGCCCGCAGGAGCCGGAGCGCATGGTGCTTGTCGCCTTCGAACTGCAGCACGGTGTCGACGACGTGTTCGAGGACGCGCGGGCCGGCCAGGCCCCCGTCTTTGGTGACGTGACCGACCAGAACGATTGCCACGTCACGCTCTTTGGCGAGGTTGACCAACCGCTGGGCACAGCCCCGCACCTGGCTGACGCTGCCGGGCAGCGACCCCAGGCTCGGGTCGAACACGGTTTGGATCGAGTCGATCACGACCAGCTCGGGCTTGGTTTCGTCGATCGACTCGAGGATGTGGGGCAGCGAGGTTTCGGCGTGCAACCAGAGCTGGGGGCGCACGGCGTCGAGCCGTTCGGCGCGGAGCCGGACCTGTTGGGCACTCTCCTCGGCACTGACGTAGAGCGTCGGGCCGTCCCATGCCGCGAGCAATTGCAGGAGCAGTGTGCTCTTGCCGATGCCGGGCTCGCCGCCGAGGAGCGTGACCGCGCCGGGCACGATGCCGCCGCCGAGCACGCGGTCGAGTTCGGGGATCTGCGTCGACGTGGGACGCCCGGCTTCGGTGCCGACGTCGCCGATCAAGGTCGGGCCCGGGCGATTGGTGGGCGGCGGTGGCGCGACGAGGTCGTCGCCCACACGTTCGACCTCTTCGGTCAAGGTGTTCCAGTCGCCGCAGCTCCCGCACTGCCCCGACCACTTCGGGTACGCCGTGCCGCACTCACTGCATGCGTACACCAGTTTCAATTTCGCCATGACCGTCACCCTAGAGACGAGCACTCACAGAGATCCGCCGAGACGGCCAAGTGTCGCGAGAGGGCCAGGCCCCAACACGACAAAAGTGTCGCGATAGGGCCAGGCCCCAACGCGACAAAAGTGTCGCGAGAGGGCCAGGCCCCAACGCGACAGCTGCCGATGCCACCGAGTTCGGTCGACGTCTGTTGGCTGGTACGAGCAGCTGAGACTCGGACCGAGCGATCGGGGTGGGGATCAGGGCCGACCGAGATGGCGGTGCTTGTAGGCCCGGGCCCGGCGGAAACGAGCGACGGTGACGTAGCCGATGAAGACGGTCATGAACGCAACCCAGGCCACGAGGGCGATGAGTGCCGCAATAGAGAGCGGGCGGGCCCACTTCTGGCCTTCGCCAGGTTGCTGCGTCGACTGGGCGAGGATCAGCGCCGGGGTGCTGTCGCTCGGGAGTTCCCAGGTGAGGACGCCGGCCTCATCGGCGTCGGTGTTGGTCTCCTCGCCCACGATCACCCCCGGGAGCAGCGCCCGGAACGTCACATCGAATGCGTCGGCCGGCGTTGCGCCACTGGCCGCGATCTGTTCGGCGAAGGGTTGGCCGCCGACGGCGCTGACGAGGTCGGCGTCGGCGAACGCATCGAACCCGGAGAGGACGAGTCGGCCACTGAGCTGGTTGGTCGTGATGTCGCCGGTGGTGCTCCGGGCGAGTTCCATCTGAGCGAACGGCGGGCCGAGGCTTTGCAGCAGATTGGTCGCCTCGCCCTGGCTGGCGAATTCGTGCGACATCTGCAGGGTGAGACCACCATCTTCGGTGGCGTTGGGTCCGTCGATCGACCAGCCGGCGACGATGGCATCGTCGAGCACGAGATCCTCGGCAAGGGTGGGCACGGCAGCCACCACCTCGGCATCAGCCACCACGACCACCGTGATCAACCCGGTGCCGTCCGCGTCGACGACGACATCGACGGTCACATCGACCTGACACGCCGTGAGTGCGACAGCGCATGCAACAAGAGCGACGAGCCGCCTGATCACCCGATTCATGGTGACGCCATTATGACGGGCTGAACCGCGGCTGCTGCGGCAATGAACCGAAACCATCTCCCGCCGCGCCGTACCGATCCCACGAGGGAGCCGCACCGTGACGGCGCAGCTCCCTCATGCGTTCGGATGGCGTTCGAGCCCCGACCGATCTGACGATCGCCCGACGACTCTTGCTCGGCTGCTCGACTACTGCTCGACGATTTCGGGCGGGGGCAGTTCGGTCTCGACCGTCGGCGGAGCCGGCTTCTCGGTCGTGGTCATCTCGAGTTCGACCGACGCCGGAGGCACGAAGCCTTCGACCGCAGTGAACACGAACTTCTTCTTGCCGGGCCCACGATCGGGATCGTCCTCGGCGTCGACGACGATGATCTCGCCCGCCTTGAACTCCTTGTAGAGCAGTTTCTCCGAGAGCGCATCTTCGATGTGGCGTTGAATCGCGCGCCGCAGAGGACGGCCGCCGAGCTGCGGGTCGTAGCCCACTTCGGCGAGCAACTCCTTCGCCGCCTGCTTGACCTCGATGCCCAGACCCTGACCTTCGAGCTGACCGGTGAGCCGCACCAATTGCAGATCGACCATCTGGAGCACCTCGTCACGGGCGAGTTCGTGGAACACGATGGTCTCGTCGATGCGGTTGAGGAACTCGGGACGGAAGTGGTTCTTGAGCGAGTCGTTGACCTTTTCCTTCATCCGCTCGTAGCTCATCGCGGAATCGTCGGTCGTGAAGCCGAGGTTCGCCTTGCGCAGGTCTTGCGTGCCGAGGTTCGACGTCATGATCAACACGGTGTTGCGGAAGTCGACCGAACGGCCCTGGCTGTCGGTGAGACGGCCCTCTTCCAAGATCTGCAGGAGCGTGTTGAACACGTCGGGGTGAGCCTTTTCGATCTCGTCGAACAAGACCACCGAGAACGGCTTGCGACGCACCGCTTCGGTGAGCTGGCCGCCCTCTTCGTAGCCGACATATCCGGGAGGCGAACCGACGAGACGGCTGACCGTGTGCTTCTCCATGTACTCGGACATGTCGAGCGTGATCAGTGCCTGGTCGTCGCCGAACAGGAACTCGGTGAGCGCCTTGGCGAGTTCGGTCTTGCCGACACCGGTCGGGCCGAGGAAGATGAACGAGCCCGACGGACGCTTCGGATCTTTGAGCCCGGCGCGGGTGCGTCGGATCGACTGCGACACGGCAGCCACAGCGCTCTCCTGGCCGATGATCCGCTTGTGCAACTCGTCTTCCATCCGCAAGAGACGCTCGGTCTCTTCTTCGGTCAACTTGTAGACGGGAATGCCGGTCCACAGCGAGAGCACTTCGGCGACGGCTTCTTCGTCGACTTCGTCGAACAGGTCGACGCCAGAGGCCTTCACTTCGGTTTCCTTGGCCGCCTTCTCTTCGAGCAGCTTCTTCTCTTCGTCGCGCAGGCGCCCAGCCTCTTCGAACTGTTGCTCCTCGACGGCGCGCTTCTTGGCTTCCTGCACCTCGTTCAGCTTCTGCTCGACCTCGCGCAGATCGGGCGGCGTGGCCATGCGCTTGATGCGCAGACGCGAGCCCGCCTCGTCGATGAGGTCGATCGCCTTGTCGGGGAGGAACCGGTCGCTGATGTAGCGGTCGGCGAGATTGGCCGCAGCGACGAGGGCCTGGTCGGTGATCGTGACACGATGGTGCGACTCGTACTGATCGCGGATGCCCTTGAGAATCTCGATCGTGTGCGCCAGTGTCGGCTCTTCGACCTTGACGGGTTGGAACCGTCGCTCGAGGGCAGCGTCTTTCTCGACGTGCTTGCGGTACTCGTCGGTCGTGGTGGCACCGATGGTCTGGAGTTCGCCGCGGGCGAGCATCGGCTTGAGGATCGACGCGGCGTCGATGGCACCTTCGGCGGCGCCGGCACCGACGAGGGTGTGGATCTCGTCGATGAACAGCAAGATGTCGCCGCGACTCTTGATCTCCTTGAGCACCTTCTTCAGCCGCTCTTCGAAGTCGCCGCGGTAACGCGAGCCGGCCACGAGCGAGCCGAGGTCGAGCGTGTACAGCTGCTTGTTGGTGAGCGTGTCGGGAACGTCGTTGTTGACGATCTTCTGGGCGAGGCCCTCGACGATCGCGGTCTTGCCGACGCCGGGTTCACCGATGAGGACCGGGTTGTTCTTGGTGCGGCGGCTGAGGATCTGCATGGTGCGCTCGAGTTCCTTCGAGCGCCCGATCACGGGGTCGAGTTCGCCGTTGCGCGCGGCCTCGGTGAGGTTGCGGCCGAACTGATCGAGGATCTGGGAGTTGCCGCCCTTTTCGTCGTCGCCGCCCTTGCTGCCGACACCGGCGGAGGCTGGCGTGCCACCTTCGCTGCGACCCGAGCTGCTCCCGGTCGAGCCCGACGGACCCTGATAGCCGGATAGCAGTTGGATGACCTGCTGGCGGACGCGGCTGAGGTCGGCGCCGAGCTTGACGAGCACCTGTGCGGCCACGCCCTCGCCCTCGCGGATCAGTCCGAGGAGGATGTGTTCGGTGCCGATGTAGTTGTGGCCGAGTTGGAGCGCTTCGCGCAGCGACAGTTCGAGCACCTTCTTGGCTCGCGGCGTGAAGGGGATGTGGCCCGACGGCGACGAACCGCCCTGGCCGATGATCTCTTCGACCTGACTGCGGACCGCTTCGAGCGAGATGCCGAGCGACTCGAGGGCTTTGGCTGCGACGCCCTCGCCTTCGTGGATGAGGCCGAGCAGGATGTGCTCGGTGCCGATGTAGCTGTGGTTGAGCAGCCGGGCTTCTTCTTGAGCGAGCACGACGACGCGTCGGGCTCGGTCGGTAAATCGTTCGAACATCTGCTGCCCTTTCGTTCAGGGGCCCCTCAGTGAGCGCCGCCTGCGAGTTGCGAACAGCGCTCGGAACCTGTGCGTCAACCCTACCGGGGGCCTGTCACAACGACGGACCGTGCGCCGTGACACGTTTTCGTCAAGTTCGGGGAATATCTATCGCCGGGGCCTGCACGCGACCGGTTGGCGATGCCGGGTTCTCTGTCCGCCCAGCAGCGGATTGCTGGGCTGTGCGGACGGAGATCGGTGGCGGGTGGATGGTCGCCGTGCGGCGACATGGGGACGCGTCGGGCATGATCGGGGGATGCGCATGCTGTTGATCGCCGTCGGAGTGCTCGTTGCGCTCGTTGTCGTTTCCGCCGTCGTGATCCGGCGGCTCGATCACGATGCGGGTGTGTGGCACGTCGACCCACTCACTGCGCCGACGCCATCGACGCCGAACTCGTACCGCGTCGCGCCCGCCGGCGCGACGACCGATGCCGACGCGGTGTCCCCGACTTTTCCGATGCCGGTCGCAGCCCTGGCGACGGCGTTCGATCGCGTCGCTCGCGCGAGCGGCAACGTCGACGTGGTCGGCGGGTCGCCAGAGGGCGGCTTCGTCACCTACGTACAGAGCTCGAAGTTGTTCGGCTTCCCCGACTACATCTCGGTCCGCTTCATCGAGATCGACGCCGCCACGAGCACCCTCGCCGTGTTCTCGCGTTCACGCCTCGGCCAGAGCGACCTCGGAGTCAACAAGAAGCGCGTCACGTCCTGGCTCTCCCAGCTCGGCTGAGGACTCGAGCGGTCGACGATCGCGTCGTCGGTCCGAGTTCGCGACACGGCGATCCGAGACGACCCCGCACGCAACGCCGCGCGGCTGGTGGTGATCGCGAGGAACCCTCTCCGTTCACGGCCCCTTCGTCGCGCGTCTAGGGTTGGTGCTTGCAGGCTCGGTGGGCGAATCTCTGCGAGGAATGTGGCGGGCACAGCAACCACAACTTTGCAACCACGAAATCTGGAGGGGAATCCCATGATCGATGAACGCCCGGAAGGGTCGAATCCCACCGCCAACCCGTCGCTGAGCGACCTGATCCAGATCCGGCTCGACCGGCGACAACTGACTCGTCGGTGCCGCCGCGGCATCGTTCGCAGGATTCGTCGGGTCGAGCGCGTGGAGCAGCGGCGTCACGCTCGCCCGCGACGACGGTGACCACGACGATGATGACCACGATGATCACTACGGTCACCACCCGCGCCCGCGGCTCGGTTTCGCCGAGGTACCGACCACTGACGCAGACACCATCGTCGTTCCGGACGGCTACGTCTGGGACGTGCTCATCCCCTGGGGCACGCCGCTCTTCGCCGACGCTCCGGCCTTCGCCGAGGACGCGTCGAACACCGCCGCCGATCAGGAACGTCAGGTCGGGTTCAACCACGACGGCATGCACTACTTCCCCGATCGTCGGCGTGGCTCCGAACGCGGCATGCTCGTGCTCAACCACGAATACACCGACGCCAACCAGATCTACAGTGCGGCGCTCGGCTCCGCGATCACGCCCGACGACGTCGGGCGCGAGAAAGTCGCCAAGGCAGCTCGCGGCCCACGGCGTCACCGTCGTCGAAGTCGGCCGCCAACCCGACGGTACGTGGGCGCACAAGGTCGGGGGGCGCCGCAATCGACGGATCACCGCGGCGACACCGGTGGCGTTTTCGGGTCCGGTCGGCGCCGACCACCCGATGTTGCAATCGACGGTTGTGCCCGAACCCTTGGGCACGATCAACAACTGTTCGATGGGATATACGCCGTGGGGTACGTACCTGACCGGCGAGGAGAACTTCAACGGCTACTTCGGTACTGCCGATCCGGCGTGGGCACCGACCGCGCTCGAAGCCCGGTACGGCGTCACCCGCGTCGGGTTCGGCTACAACTGGCACATCGCCGAGGCTCGGTTCGACCTCGCCGTCAATCGCAACGAGCTCAACCGATTCGGCTGGGTCTGCGAGATCGATCCGAATGATCCGCAGTCGACGCCGACCAAGCGAACAGCGCTCGGACGCGTCAAGCACGAGGGTGCCACGGTCACCGAATCGCGTGGCCGCGTCGTCGTCTACACGGGTGACGACGAGAACGGCGACTACCTGTACAAGTTCGTCGGCGATCGGTCGTGGCGACGCCACATCGCCCGCCACCGCAGCCCGCTGGACCACGGCACGCTGTACGTCGCGCAGTTCAACGACGACGGGTCCGGTTCGTGGCTCCCCCTCGCCCACGGCGTCGGCCCGCTCACGACGGCGGCGGGTTGGGTCGATCAGGCCGACGTCCTCATCCGCACGCGGATGGCGGCCGATGCCGTCGGTGCAACTCGACTGCATCGGCCCGAGTGGGTCTCGGTCGATGAGCACACCGGCGACGTGTACGTGACCTTGACCAACGGCACCGGCAACTCGAACGCGACGAACGGGTTCCGCGACCCCGACCCGTACGGGCAAGTCGTCCGCTTTCGCCACGATCACGGCGACCACATCAAGGCCACCTTCGAGTGGGATGTCTTCGTGCTGGCCGGAGACCCGCAGTACGACCCGACGGTGCCCACCGACCAGCCGCTGCTCGGTTCGCCTGACGGCATCTGGGTCGACCCCGATCGGCGCGTGTGGATCGAGACCGACATCTCGAACTCGTCCCAGCAACTCGCCAGCCGCGGGTACGACCGCATCGGCAACAACGGCATCCTTGCGGCCGACCCCGACACCGGCGAGATCCGCCGCTTCCTCACCGGGCCTCGCGGGTGCGAGATGACCGGCGTGATCACCACCCCGGATCAACGCACGATGTTCGTCAACGTGCAGCACCCCGGTGAGTCGACCACGTTCTGGAACGGCGTCGCCGGGGGCCCGCCGAGCCCCGCGAACCCGACCGCGGTGAGTACGTGGCCTTTCGGGGGACGCCCGCGACCGGCGACGGTCGTGATTCGCAAGGTCGACGGCGGCATCATCGGCACGTAGGCCCGACAGCGGCTCCGCTCCGTCAACCCACCGACGTCGAAGTACTCGTCGTGGCCAGCAACTGCGGCCTCCGGCTCCTTCGTGGCCACGAACGCGGGTGTTGACGTGGCACGAATCGTCGCGGCCACGCGCGCTCGGTAGCCTGCCGAGCGTGTCCGAGCCGCAAAACGTCACGTCGCCGCTGTTCGCGCTGCCGGCCATGGACGTCGACCGGGAACGGATCGAGGCGGCGATGCACGAATCGGTGCGAACGCCTGATTCGTACCTCAACGAAATCGCGTCGCACCTGATCGTTGCGGGAGGCAAACGGCTTCGCCCCGTGCTTGCGGTCGCCGCCGCGCAGGTCAACGGCGCAGCGGCATCGGACGACGCAGTGCGCGGCGGGGTGTCGTGTGAACTCGTCCATCTCGGTTCGCTCTACCACGATGATGTGATGGATGAAGCCGACACCCGACGGGGCGTCGAAACCGTCAACGCGAAGTGGGGCAACCTGCAAGCGATCCTCGCGGGTGATTTCCTGCTGGCGCGGGCCTCCGAGATCGCTGCCTCGCTCGGCACCGAAGTGGCCGGGTTGCTCGCACGGACGATCGGCTGGCTCTGCGAAGGCCAGATCGAAGAGCTTCGCCACACCTATGACATCGCCCGGCCCGAAGCGTCGTACTTTGCGTCGATTCACGGCAAGACCGCATCGCTGTATGGAACGGCGGCTCGGATCGGTGGCATCGTGGCCGACCACGATCGTTCCGTCATCGATGCGCTGACCGAGTTCGGCAATGCGTACGGGATGGTGTTCCAGATCGTCGACGACATTCTCGATGTCACGTCGACCGACGAGCAACTCGGTAAGCCGGCGGGCCACGACATGGTCGAGGGCGTGTACACCCTTCCCGTGCTGCGTACGCTCGCGTCGAGCGGCGCAGCTGCCGACGAGTTGGCCGACCTGCTCGGCTCCCCGCTCGACGATGCCCAACAGCGCAAGGCGCTCGCCATCGTCCGGTCGAATGAAGGCGTTGCGTCGGCCATGGTCACCGCCCGCGAGTACGTGCAGCGCGCCGAAGATGCCTGCGCTGGTTTCCCCGACTCGGCGGCCACCGACGCACTCCGCACCGCCTCACGCGTCCTGCTCGATTCCGCCGCCGTCCACGCCTGACCCGCCGCGCGTCGTGCCGGGCGGGGCTGTCCGTGTGAGCACAAGCTGCATCGGTCAACGCTTGTGCTCACACGAACGATTGCGCCAACTTTCGTGTGAGCACGAGCTGCGTCCGACGGCACTTGTGCTCACACGAAGCGTTGGTTTGAGTCGGCGTTCCGTGTGAGCGCATGCTGCATCGGTCGACGCTTGTGCTGACATGAAGGTTGGCGGCGCGTTCCGTGTGAGCGCATGCTGCATCGGTCGACGCTTGTGCTGACATGAAGGTTGGCGGCGCGTTCCGTGTGAGCGCATGCTGCATCGGTCGACGCTTGTGCTCACCTGAAGCGCCGGGCCGGCGATGCTTCAGCGGGCCAGTGCGAGGAGGATCTCGGTCAGCATGCGCTCGCTGTCGTCGACCACGGTCGCATAGGTGAACTGGTACACCCGGAACCCGTCGGCGACGAGTGCATTCATCCGGGCGGCGTCGCGGGCGATTTGCTCGGTGGTCCGGTGATAGCGCAGGCCGAGCACCTCGACCACGACATTGGTGCCGGGGAAACGGAAATCGACGCGCACGACACGGTCCTGCGCTCGCGTCAGCACCTGTTGGGTTGCGGGCCGCGGGAGCCCGGCGTCGGCAACCAGTCGCAGGAATTCGCGCTCGAGCCAACTGTGGCCGCCCCGGCCGAAGTCGAGGGTGTGGATCGCGTCGAGCAGCTTCGGAATGCCCGCTCTGCCCTTGCCGGCGTTCGCGATGACGCGTCGGTGGAGGAGCGATTCGTTGTACTTGCCGTCGCGCAATCCGGAGTCGACCGCAGCGACAAGTTGCTCGACGGTGCACGTGCGCGCCAGGTCGACCAACGTGCGCACCGGGCCGAGCGTTGCGAGGTCGTCGACGAAGGCCCGATCGATCAGGTCGAGCCGCGTCGTGGTGTGGACACGATGGCCGACTCGGCTGACGTTGCGACCGCGCAGGATCGTGACGTCGAACGGCGCGCGCAAGGTGAAGCCGTCGAATCCGTGGAGCGCAGCTGCGGCTGGTCCCGATGCCCAGGCCTCGCCGCCGACATCGAGAAGAAGCGCACGAAGGTCGGCGCGAGCGGCCGGTGGCGCACCGGGCAGGCGGTAGGTGTTCGGTCCGATTTGGTGGAGGATGCCGCTCTGGACTCGGCGTCGAAGCTGGTCATTCGAACCGCCGATCGCCCGGGCTTGGCCGCGCGACACGATTCCCAGCTGACCGTTCGCGATCGACGCCAAGCGTCGATTGAAATTGGTCACGACACCATCATCCCAACGCACTGTCACAGAGTTCGGCCAGAGACACGGCGGGCGGCGGCCAGCGCGGTCCCCCCGCTTCGTGTCAGCACATCGTGGGTCCGACGACGCTTGTGCTCACACGAAGGTTTGCGGCCAGGGTTCGTGTCAGCACATCGTGGGTCCGACGACGCTTGTGCTTACACGAAGGTTTGCGGCCGGTTCTGTGAGCACATGGTGCGTCCGACGGTGCTTGTGCTTACACGAAGGTTTGCGGTCGGTTCCGTGTGAGCGCATGGTGCGTCCGACGGTGCTTGTGCTCACACGAAGCGAGGGTCGGAGCCGGGGAGGCGGGAGTTGGGGCGTGGGTGAGTCGGCTACCAGCTGGGGGCGAACTTCGAGACGAGTTCGGCGAGGCGGTAGGCGCGCTCTGCGCCGCCGGATGACTGGTCGTCGCGGAGCTCGTTGGTGGCGATCCGCAGCACGGCGCCCATGGTGGCGTCGCTGCGGGCCGCCAACCGGAGCGCCGGCTTGAGGATGGCCGGTCGTCCGAGGAAGCGGGCCGAGAGTCGGCCGACCTTGCGGTACCGCTCGAGCTGCTCGGCGATGAGCACCGGATAGCGCTGCAGGGTGGTCGAGTTGCCCGTGGTCAGCGCCTCGTGCAGCACGTCGGCGGCGAGGCGGCCGCCCATCAGCGCGGCGTCGATGCCGTCACCGCTGAACGGATTGGCCGCACCTGCGGCATCGCCGACGACGAGGAACGTCGGACCCATCTTCGGGCCGACCGAGCCGCCGATCGGCAGGCGCAGGCGGGTCGGTGCCTTGAGCGGCTGCGTCGCATCGAGGTCCCAGTCGGCCGCGATGCGGTCGGAGAATGCGATGAGCAACTTCAGGGTGTTGAGGCCCTTGATGTCCCGATAGCTCGACAGCACGCCGACGCCGACGTTGACGTTGCCGTCGCCCATCGGCGTCACCCACCCGTAGCCGGCGACCGGATTGCCATGCCGATCCGGCAGGCCGATGCTGGCCTCGACCCATGCGTCGTCATGGCGCGGCGAAGCGAAATACGTCCGCGCGGCGATGACGTACGGCCAGTTGCGCTCCCGGCTCGTACCGAGCACGCGCCCGAAGCGACTGCTCGCTCCGTCGGCGACGACGACGAAGCGGGCCTCGACATCGCGCGTTCCGCCGTCGGCACACGCCATGGTGGCGCCGCGCACGAACCCGCGGTCGGCGAGGGGCGTGGTCGCCTCGTGGCCCATGAGCACGGTCGCGCCTGCAGCAGCGGCCGCGTTACGCAACCCGTCGTCGAGCAGGTCGCGGCGGACCGCGATCGCCGTGGTCGGGAACGTCGGGGTGGGCGGGCCACGGAGTCTCGGCCCGGGCCTGACCGTGGACCATGCGGACGCCGCGGATCGAATGGCCACCGAAGGCGACGGGATCGACCCCGAGGCGGTCGAGTTCGCCGACAGCTCGCGGCGACAGCAGGTCACCGCATGACTTGTGCCGACCCTCGGGGCGCTTTTCGACCAGCGTCACATCGTGACCCGACCGGGCGAGGCGCATCGCAACCGACGACCCTGCGGGCCCGCCGCCGATGACGAGAACGTCGGTGGTCACCGACCCGGGGCGTGCGGACATGGATCGAGTCTGCCTGAAGCCGACCGTGTTGCAGCGTGTCGCCGCAGCGACCGGATCAGCGACCCGGATCCGTGAGAGGGCCCAGCGACCCGATCACTCGCCGACGATTACTCGCCGGAGTCGTCGACGGAGTTGCCGCCCTCGGAGATGGGCTGGTCGGCGGGGCCGATGGCGCCACCGGCGACCGTCCCTGGGATCGGTTCGGGGCCGATCGGCGACACGAAGAACGCCTCGCCCTCGATGTCGAACGGTTCGATCTCGTCGGCGGTGGTCAGGTCGATCGCGCCGGTTGCGATCTCTTCGAACACGGGCGCCTCGCCCGAGCACCACGCGGCGAACTCGGCTGCATACTCTTCGCTCGTCGGGTCGGCACCGGCGAGCGTGTACCGCTCGTGGCAGATGACGGCGACGATCTCTTCCTGCGTGAGCTGCGACCCGAAGCCCGGCATCACGCCCTTGACGCCAGCAACGTGCGGGCCACCCTCGCGCTCGGGGTTGCCGTAGATCTCGACGCCGGCAAGGTTGTACTGCTCGGTGCCGTAGTAGACGTACCGAATCTGATCTTCGATGTTCGGGAAGGTCTTGAGCACCTCGCCCTCGGCGAATGGGTAACCGACGCCACCGCCACCTGCTGCGCCATGGCAACTCGCACAGTTGCCGTAGATCTCGGCGCCTTCACCGAGTGGACCGGCGGCTACTTCGCCCCCGTCGGTGAGCGCACGCACGTAGATGAATCCCCACACCGGCATCAGCGACAGCGTCGCCATCGCCCAGTACGGGACCTTGCGGCGTTGCTTGGCCGCGACGACATAGTGCGGATCAGGCTTCGCCGGCTTGGCGCTGGCCGGCGCAACCGCTGCTGTGCGTCCTGCGGGGCCGCTCGGCGGAGGTGGAGCGGCGGCGGGTGTGGCAGTTGCGGACTTCTCGACGGCGGTGGCCGGCGCATCGGAGGCGGGGGCGTCGTCGCCACCCTGGCCGATTGCGGAGCGGCGCTCGCGCGACCGCTTCAAGAGATGTTCGGGGATCTCAGTCACTGGGCAGAGGATAGATGCAGATGCTGCCGTCGCGTGAATCCATCGGCACAGGATTGTCGGTTGCGCATGTGACGTCTGCAGCGGTGTGGAGCGTGGTCGGCAGTGCTGCCCGGCAGTGCTGCCAGAGGCGCCGACTCCGATGCTCGTGCACTTTCGCACAACCTGGCGCGCGCGTCACACTTGCGTGCCAGACTTCGCTCTACGCTGACGGACGACTAGGGTTCGTGAGTGAAATCACGATCGATGCGGTCTCGCGTCGACACCTTGCACCGAACTCGATCCCGACACGGAAACGGAACCCTCTCCTACGATGATCGCTCTCGATGTCTTCGAATGGCCCGGCGTCAACCAGGCGTTCATCGTGTCATTCGCAGCAACGCTCATCCTGTCATTGGCAGCGATCCCCTATGGGCAGCGCCGTGCGAAGGACAAGGGTTTCACATGGGGCGAGGCCATGCTCGGCAGCACCTACGTCTTTGGCGTGCTCTTCTTGGCGTACGGCATCGTTCCCCACCAGTGGATCGACCACGCCGACAAGAACCTCGGCTGGAGCAAGGACAAGCTGCTCCTCGGCCCGGGCTCGATCCTGAAGCCACAGTCGCTCGGCGGATGGAACCCGATCACGCTGCAGTACGAAGCGCTCCGCGACATCGTCGTGGTGCTCATCCATGCCGTCTTCTTCGGTCTCCACATCTTCCTGGCGGTCTGGTGGCAGAACCGCGGCAAGCAGACCGACGCGAAGGCACTGCCCGTGTCCACCTACGGTCGCCCACTGGTCAAAAAGGCGTAGCCATGGCCAAGACCGACGCCAATCCACCGATGATGCCATTCACCGATGACTACTCATTGGTGGAAGTCGACGCCGACTACCTCAGCAAGGCCGTCAAGCCGAAGCAGTTCATCCACATCGACCAGACCGAGTGCATTGCCTGCGAAGGGTGCGTCGACATCTGCCCGTGGAAATGCATCCACATGGTCAACACGTCGGCCGTCGACGAGGCGATCGGCACCGAGCAGCCGGGGACCGATCCGTCCGACGCCTTCATGTTCATCATCGACGACGACATCTGCACCCGGTGTGCGCTGTGTGTCGATCGATGCCCGACCGGGGTCATCATCCTCGGCAAGGTCGGCGCTGCAACCGTCGCCGGCGATTTCCACATGCGCACCAACAACCATGGCTACGGCTATGGCATGAGGCTCTGAGAGAGAATCCATGTCCAAGACCATCGACGACAAGCCCCGGCCCACGATCAAGGATCGCGTCACCCAGGCGGTCGACGCCACGCAGGGCAGCCAGGCGTGGAGTTCGATCTTCCGCCCGGGGTCGATCTTCCGCAAGGGCTACACCGACAGCCCGCGCAACCGCTCGTACGTGATCATGAACTCGGTGCTCTACCACTTGCACCCGGTGAAGGTGAAGCGTCATGCGGTCAAGGTCAGCTACACGCTCTGCCTCGGCGGGTTGAGCTTCTTCCTGTTCATCCTGCTCACCGTCACCGGCATCTTCTTGATGTTCTTCTACCGTCCCGAGGCCACCGCAGCCTGGAACGACATCCAGAACCTCCAGACCTCGGTCACGTTTGGTCTCCTGGTCAGAAACATGCACCGCTGGGGTGCGCACCTGATGGTGCTCGCCGTCTTCTTGCACATGGCCCGCGTCTTCTACCACGGCGCCTACAAGCCACCGCGCGAGTTCAACTGGGTGATCGGCGTGATCTTGCTGACCCTGACGCTGCTGCTGTCGTTCACCGGCTACCTGCTGCCGTGGGATCAACTGGCGCTGTGGGCGGTCACGGTGGGCACGAACATGATGGGCTACACGCCGGTGTTCGGCGAAGAGGTCAGATTCGTTCTGCTCGGTGGCGCCGAGATCGGCTCCGAAACGCTCTTGCGCTGGTACGTGCTGCACGTGTTGTTCCTGCCGTTCGTGATCGTCATCTTCATGGCGATCCACTTCTGGCGAGTGCGTAAGGACGGCGGTATTTCGGGTCCCCTCTAGGGTGAGGACGAGCCGAACGACCGCACTGCAGAAGACCTGAAATCGAAAGTACCCGACGAATGACCGAGAAGCTGATTCGAGAAATGGCACAGGTGAGCTCATGACCGAGATCCCCGAACACCTGCTCAAGCGGGCGCAAGCTGCCCGTGACAAGTCGGCGACCGAAGCCGCAGCCGAACAGCCTGCCGCTGCCGCCGCGCCCGCGGGCGACTCGCGCATTCCCGAAGCACTCCTCAAGCGGAGCCAGGCCGCCAAGGCCACCAAGGCTGGAGACGAGCCGGCGGCCTCCACCGGTGGCGGCGTGGCCGTGGCCGAAAAGGTCGGCGCCGTCGTGGCTGCCATGCCCGCTGGCGGCGGCGTTCCCGTCGGGGCCGGCCCGGGTGGACACACCCAGCGCCTGCTGACCGTGGTGAAGTCCGGGTCGATCCAAGACGTCAAGGCGACACCGGTCGACAAGGTCCACACCTGGCCCCACCTGCTCGCAGCCGAGTTCGTGGCCGCCCTTGCCTGCACCGCGTTCACCTTCTTCTTCTCGATCTTCGTCAACGCACCACTGCTGCAGCTCGCGAACACCAACGCCACGCCGAACCCGTCGAAGGCGCCCTGGTACTTCCTCGGCCTGCAGGAACTCCTCACGATGTTCCACCCGATGGTGGCGGGCGTCACCCTGCCGGGCGTCGGCCTGATCTTCTTGGTTCTCACCCCGTACCTCGACCGCAATCCGTCGAACAAGCCCGAGGATCGCAAATTCATCATCTCGGTGATGACCGTGCACCTGATGTTCTGGGCGGTGCTCGTCATGATCGGTTCGTTCTTCCGTGGCCCCGGCTTCAACTTCGTGCTGCCCTGGGTCGACGGCCTGTTCTTCGAGCTCTGAGCCATCCAAACGGCCCGTTGAGACGAACTCAGAAGTAGAAGTAGTAGAGAGACAGCAAAGGAGTACCCCCCATGAGTACCGCAGCAGTCATCGCCCTGGCCCTTGGCGTCGTCGTCGTGCTTGGCGCGATTTCGTTCTTCACCCTGGCGCGCCGTTCCGACGTGCGTGGCGCGGGTGCGCTGTCCAGCGAAGCCGTCAAGCGTGACCAGAGCCGTCGAGTCGAGGCCAAGAAGCAGGGCGGCGTCGCCGTCGAGGAAGCGGTCACCCGCTCGGCGGCCGACGCCGAAGCAGAAGGTCAGGCCGCGCGTACCCCGAGCAGCGAACTGGTGTCGATCGGGGCCGGCGACAACGCCTTGATGCCGTGGACGCCGCCGGATCCCGAAGCGATCGGAGTGTCTCGTCGGCAGTTCTTCAACCGCGCCACCGTCACCTTGATGGGAACCGGCATCGCCGGTTTCGCCGCAGCCTCGTTCGTCGGGTTCCTGTGGCCCTCGGGTACCGGCGGGTTCGGCGGAACCGTTGCCGTGGGCAAGCTCGCCGCGATCAAGGACGGCATCAAGCAGGGTGGTGGGTTCTTCTACGTGCCCGAAGCCAAGTCGTGGATCACGGCCTACCCCGCCGAGGCAGTTCCGGCCGCTGAAACCGTCTATCAAGAAAATCTGCTCGACGGCATGCGCAACGGCATCGTCGTCTTGAGCCAGAAGTGCCCGCACCTCGGCTGCCGCGTGCCCGAGTGCAAGACCAGCCAGTGGTTCGAGTGCCAATGTCATGGTTCGCAGTACAACCGCGTCGGTGAGAAGAAGGGCGGCCCCGCCCCACGCGGCATGGACCGTCACCCTGCGATCATCTCCCCGACTGGTGACGTCTCGATCAACACCGGCATCAAGGTGCCGGGCCCGGCGATCGGAACGAACACGACCGGTCAGGAAGCCGAAGGCCCGCACTGCACGGGCGGGGGCGAGCACTGATGCCAGCTGTTCTCTCCGCTGCGCTGCCGTCGTCGGTGGTGATCGGGTCGACCACGTCGAACATCGCCGTGGTCGCCGTGGTGATCATCGCCCTCGGGTGGGTCGTCTACGGCATCTTCAACGTCGTGGCGGGCCGCAAAGAAGTGGGCTCGGAAATCGAGCTCGCGGCGAACCGCAAGGAGTACTACGACGACGAAACGCTCGAAGGTTCACGCCTCGAGCGCGTTCAGTTGTACGGCGTGCTGTTGCTCGTGCTCATCGTGATCGGTCTGCCGGTGGCGTGGATTCTCGAACCCGGTCGCCAAGAGGGCGCGGCGCTCGGGTGGAACAACCGCTACGCGAGCTGGGGCTCCCAGCTCTTTGCTCCCACTGCCGAAGGTGGCTTCAACTGCGCGGGCTGCCACGGCGGCATGGGGGCCGTGGGTGGCGAAGCTCCGTTCACGGTCACCGACAAGCTCACCGGCGAGATCTCGGCAGTGAACTGGAAGGCTCCGGCGCTCAACACGGTGCTCTACCGCTTCGACGAGTCGGAGGTCGAGTTCATCTTGAACTACGGCCGTCCGTTCTCACCGATGTCGCCCTGGGGGCTCGTCGGTGGTGGCCCGATGAACACCCAGCAGATCGACAACGTGATCGAGTACCTGAAGTCGATTCAGTTGCCGCGCGAAGATTGCGGGCCCGGCGAGGTCGAAGGTGCCGACTTCTACGGTCAGGAACTGTGCCCGAGCGGCAACGTTCCGGCGACGATCCAGGAAGACATCCAGAAGTCGATCGACGCCGCCATCGACTCGGGCGAGGCGGGCAGCGTGGGTGAGGCGATCTTCAACCTCGAACTGGGCAGCGGCGCGTACAGCTGCGCGCGCTGTCACACCCAGGGCTGGAGCTTCGGCGACCCCGGCGAGACCGGGCAGGGCGCCTACGGCTGGAACCTCACC
Organism: Ilumatobacteraceae bacterium; assembly: GCA_963820085.1. Classification (GTDB taxonomy): domain Bacteria; phylum Actinomycetota; class Acidimicrobiia; order Acidimicrobiales; family Ilumatobacteraceae; genus Ilumatobacter_A. The sequence goes on from CAWFYU010000008.1 coordinate 244,788, forward strand.
GGCGGTGCCACCAACAGCCACTTCAACAACAAGGACGACATGATCGCGTTCTTGAAGAACGGCTCCGAGTTCGGCAAGGTCTACGGGAATCAAGGTCAAGGCAGCGGCCGTATGCCAGGCTTCGGAGCAGTGCTCACCGATGAGCAGATCGAAGCCGTCGTCGACTACGTACGGAGTTTGTGAGCAAGATGTCACTGTTGGCAATTGGATGGGAGCCCGAACTCCGCGGTCTCCTCACGGTGATCATGGGTGTCGTCGTCCTGATGGGCAGCATCTACATGATCCTGGCGACGAACATGGGCTCGCGCCTGGCGTTCCTCGTCACCCTGACCGCCTTGGCGGGCTGGATGATGTTGATGGGAATGACGTGGTGGATCTACGGCATCGGCCTCAAGGGCCCCGAGCCGTCGTGGGCTGCCGTGCCCGGCCAGACCATCATCCAAGACGTGCCGGCATTGCGGTCGGCCGGGGCGTTGGCGACGCTGCCCGAGGGGTACGAAGACGCCGACGTGTCCGAGCTGCACAGTCTCGTCGAGGCGCAGTTCCTGAGCGAGGGGTACGTCAAGATCGGCACCGACAACCCCGCCTACGGTCAGGCGCAAGCGGCGGCGAGTGAGTTCATCGAAACCGACGGTGCGCTGGTCGCAGGCCAATACGAAGTGACCGAAGTGTTCGACGTCGGTGGCGAACGCTTCCCGCTGATCAAGGCGGGTGCACTCCCGGGCCTCGAGAACGACTCGCTCGACTTCTTTGCCTTCCTCCACAAGCCGCACTACACCGTGGTCGAGATGTCGCCCCTCGTGCCGGTGCGCACCGAACCCGGCCGCGCGCCCGCAGCCGCCGAGATCGACGAGCAAGCGCAAAAGCAGTACGTGTACATGGTGCGCGACCTCGGCGCCAAGCGTCAGCCGGCCGTCGTGCTCACCATCGGCGGGGGTGCCGTGTTCTTGGCGCTGTGCTATCTGCTGCACCGCCGCGAGCGAATCCTGAAGCAGAATCTCTCGACCACGGTCGCGACGGCCTGACCCATGGCGCAGTACCTGCCCGTCATCGTCTTGATGATCCTGGCGATCATCTTCGGCGGGCTGAGCTTCTCGGCGTCGCGTCTGTTGGCGCCGCGTCGTCCGTCGACGGCCAAAGAAGCGCCGTACGAGTGCGGCATCGTTCCGTCGCGCCAACCGCCCGAACGCTTCCCGGTCAGCTTCTACGTCGTGGCGATGTTGTTCATCATGTTCGACATCGAAATCATCTTCGTCTACCCGTACGCCGTGGCGCGCGACACTCTCGGGTTCTACGGCTTCTGGGCGATTCTCGCGTTCTCGGTGATCTTCTTCCTCACGTTCGTCTATGAAGTCGCTCGTGGCGGCCTCGACTGGGGGCCGCTGCAACGGTCCCGCAATCTCGAAGTCGACGCCGCGATGGTGTCGCCCGAACGCACGGCCGCGTCGACGATTCGCCGCGTCGGTACCGAGGGTCGTCTGCCTGCCGGAGGCGACTCCGGCAGCGAAGCTGCATAGCTGACCGACCAATCTGAGCCGGACAGCCTCCGGCCATACTCCAGCATTCGATTCTCCAGAGGAGTCACAACATGGGCATCGTCAACGATGTGCTCGACGACGGTCTCGGCGGGATCGCTCACAACGTCATCACCGGCAAGATCGAAGACCTGGTGAACTGGTCGCGGTCACGGTCGTCGTGGCCGGCCTCGTTCGGCCTCGCCTGTTGCGCGATCGAGATGATGGCCACCGGTGCAGCGCACTACGACATCTCCCGTTTCGGCATGGAAGTGTTCCGCGCGTCGCCGCGGCAGGCCGACATCATGATCGTCGCCGGACGCGTGAGCCAGAAGATGGCCCCCGTGCTGCGCCAGGTCTATGACCAGATGATGGAACCCAAGTGGGTCATCTCGATGGGCGTCTGCGCCAGTTCGGGTGGCATGTTCAACAACTACGCCATCGTGCAGGGTGTCGACCAGATCGTGCCCGTCGACGTGTATGCGCCGGGCTGCCCGCCCACCCCCGAGACGCTGATTCATGCGATCGAGACGCTGCACGGCCTCATCGAAACCAACGAGATCATGAAGCGCCGGTCCGAGACGGGAGCCGGTGCCAACGTGCACGTCGACCACATCGAGGGTGGCTCGACGCCGGTGCTGCTCGGAGTCAGCCGATGAGCGACGCGACCACAACCGACGCCGACGTCGCGTCGGAGCCAGGAACCATTGCGACAGCTGCACCGATGATCCACGGCTGCCCGGTCACCGACTCTCACGGCCAGGAAGTGATTCACGCCACCGCAGCGCAGTACCTCGACGTGGTCAAGGCACTCGACGACGAGGGCTACACGATGTGCGTCGACCTGTGCGGAGTCGACTACCTCGAGTTCATGCACCGGGCGTTGCCGGCAGGCGTGCAAGCCGAACGTTTCGAAGTGGTCGTCAACCTGCTCGATCTGGCCAACCGCCGCCGGACCCGGTTGCGGGTGCAGGTGCCCGAGGCAAACCCGGTCGTGGCATCGCTGTTCGACCTGTACCCCGGCACCGAAGCCATGGAACGCGAGTGCTTCGACATGTTCGGGATCGAGTTCACCGACCATCCCGACCTCACCCGCATCCTCATGCCCGAGGACTGGGAGGGCCACCCGTTGCGCAAGGACTACGAAATGGGCCGCATCCCGGTCCAGTTCAAGGGAGCCAACTCCTGATGACCATCGACGAACTGACCCCCACGACATTGACCGGCGCCGAAGTCGCCGCGGCAGGGATCGACCTCGCGGTCGACTCGCCCGACCCCGGCACGAACTACCACCTGTTCGTCGCCGGCACCGACGAAGGAGCCCAAACCCTCAAACCGCGGAGCCAGACCACGGCGCGCGAGTTGATGCGCGAGGTCGGAGCGGTGTTGCGGATGAGCGAAGCCGACGCCGCGAACCTCGGCGAGTTGCCCGACGACCCCGAAGAAGATCAGACGATGATCATCAACATGGGGCCCCAGCACCCGTCGACGCACGGGGTGCTGCGACTGATGCTCGAACTCCAGGGTGAAACGGTGCTGCGCTGCAAGCCGATCATCGGGTACCTGCACACCGGCATGGAAAAGACCGGCGAGCAGCTCACCTACATGCAAGGCGGCACCAACGTCACCCGCATGGACTACCTGAGCCCGCTCAACAACGAGCTCGTGTTCTCGATGGCAACCGAGCAGCTGCTCGGCATCGACGGTGACATTCCCGAACGAGCGGTGTGGATTCGGATGCTGCTCAGTGAGCTCAACCGGATGAGCAGCCACCTGCTGTTCATGGCGACCAACGGCATGGACCTCGGCGCGGTCTCGATGATGATCTACGGGTGGCGCGAGCGCGAAGAGGTGCTCCGGTTCTTCCAAGAGGTCACCGGGTTGCGGATGAATCACAACTACATCCGGCCGGGCGGCCTGGCTGCTGACCTGCCCGCGGGATGGCGTGATGGCGTGCTGCGCATTCTCGATCTGCTCCCCCCGCGCCTCGACGAGTACGACGTGTTGATGACCGGTCAGCCGATTTGGCGCGAGCGCCTGCAGGGTGTGGGCGTGATCACGCCGAGCGAAGCCCTCGCACTGGGTGCCACCGGCCCGATCCTGCGCTCGACCGGCGTCGAATGGGACCTGCGTCGCGATCAGCCGTACCTGCACTACGACGAGTTGGAGTTCGACGTCGTCGTCGGTTCCTACGGCGACGCCTTCGACCGATATGCGATCCGCCTGGCGGAGATCCGCGAATCGATGGAGCTGGTGCGCCAGATCGTCGACCGGATTCCCGAGGGTGACTACCGCATCCAGAACAAGAAGGTCACGCCGCCGCCGAGGGCCCGCATCGACGAGTCGATGGAGGCGTTGATCCATCACTTCAAGATCTTCACCGAGGGCTTCAAGGTGCCCGAGGGTGAGGTGTACGTGGCGCTCGAAAGTCCGCGCGGCGAACTCGGCTGCTACATCGCGTCCGACGGCGGGCCCAACCCGTACCGGATGCACATGCGCGACTCGTCGTTCGTCAACATCCAGTGCCTGCCGCACATGATGCGCGGCGGACTCGTGGCTGACGCCGTGGCGATCATCTCCTCGGTCGACCCGGTCCTCGGCGGAGTCGACCGATGAAGCGTCGATCGACCTTGCCGGGTGCTGTCGCGCTCGTCGCACTGGCGCTGACGAGCGCGGCGTGCTCGACCACCGACGACGTCTCCGGGGTGCGCGAAGGCGTCGACGGCGAGGTCACATCGACGGTCGACACCGACGAGTCGACGATCGCCACCGACCCGCCGACGACCGAACCCGCGACAACCGAGCCCGATGCAGTCGTCACGACGGAGCCCGGCGACGACACCACCGAGACGACCGCGACCGACGTCGTCCCGACGGACACGGCCACCGATTCCGATATCGACGCCGATACCGAAGGATTCGTGTTCACCGGATCGACCGGTGATTACACGATCACGTTCCCCGGCGAACCCACGGCGACGCCACTGCCGATCCCGTTGCCAACCGGCCAGGTCGAGGCCGAGGCGTTCATCTACGAGGACGGGACCGACGCGGCATACTTCACCTCCGTGTTCGACTATCCCGAGGGTACGACCGACAGCGATCCGCAGGTCGTCCTGACCGGGGCCCGCGACGGTGCGGTCGCCAACGTCGGCGGGACCCTCGTCGATTCCGAGTTCGTCGAGACCAACGGCATCCCCGGGATGTTGTTCACCTTCGACGTCGGCACCGGCGATCAAGCCGGAACCGGCAACGCACTCGTGTACTACGACGCGCCGCGGCTGTACCAGTCGTTCGCCCTCGGGTTCACCGGGCAGGCCGCCGAGTTCGCGGCGTTCCTCGACACGTTCACGTTCATCGCTGACGAAGCAGGAGACAGCTGATGAGCCGTCTGTCCGATCACAACGTGCTGCTGGCCAAGGAGATCATCGGCCACTATCCGAAGCAGAAGTCCGCCTTGATTCCACTCGTTCATCTCAGCCAAGAGCAGAACGGCTACGTGACCGAGGAGGCGATGAAGCACATCGCGGAGCTGATCGACGTCACCCCGGCCGAAGTGCTCGGCACGGCCTCGTTCTACGAGATGTTCAAGTTCGAACCGGTCGGCAAGTACGTGATCAACGTGTGCACCACGCTGTCGTGTGCCTTGCTCGGAGCGGGCGAATTGTTGCACCATGCCGAAGCGACGCTCGACGTGAAGGCGGGCGGCACCACCGCGGACGGCCTGATCACCCTCGAGCCGGCCGAGTGTCAGGCGGCTTGCACCGAGGCGCCGTGCCTGCAGGTCAACTACCGCCACCGCTACCGGGTCACCCCCGCCGATTTCGATCGTCTCGTCGACGACTTGCGCAGCGGGAACCTCGATGCCGAGATCCCGCCCCACGGCACGCTGGGTCTGAAGCGTCAACACATTCCGCACGACAAGGGCGTCGGCGCAGTGCACCCCGACGACGTCACCAGCGGACCCGCGTGGATTCCCGTGGCCGAGCCCGCCAACGAAGGAGCCAAGTGAGCATGACCGACACGGCAGTCACCCACGACTACATCCCCGGCTTCTACATCGGCGACCGACCCAAGGTCGTCACGTCGCGCTTCGAGTTCGACGACAGCTACACGATGGAACGGTTCGTTGCCACCAACGGCTACGAGGGCCTCAAGAAGTGCCTGGCGATGACCCCGCAAGCCATGCACGACGAGGTGCGGAACTCCACCGTGCTCGGCCGCGGCGGCGCCGGCTTCCCGGCCGGCATCAAGTGGGGCTTCACGCCCCAGGGCGTGTGGCCCCGATATCTGGTCGTCAACGGCGACGAGTCCGAGCCGGGCACGTACAAGGACCGGCTCCTGATGGAGCGCGACCCGCACCAACTGATCGAGGGTTGCCTGATTGCGTGCTATGCGGCGGGGCTGTCGCAGTGCTTCCTCTACGTGCGCGGGGAGATGGCGCTTGCCCAAGAGCGGATCGCCACCGCCCTCAACGAGGCCTATGCCGCCGGGTACGTCGGCAAGAACATCTTGGGGACCGACTTCAGTGTCGACATCGTCTTGCACTGGGGTGCTGGCGCGTATGTCGTCGGCGAAGAGACGGCGTTGATCGAGTCGCTCGAAGGCGAGCGCGGCATGCCTCGGCTCAAGCCGCCGTTCTTCCCGGCTGCGGTCGGGCTGTATGGCAAGCCGACGATCGTCAACAACGTCGAGACGCTCGCCAACCTTCCGTTCGTTGCGCTCAACGGTTCGGCTGCCTACACCGCGATCGGCACGCCGACGTCACCGGGCACCCGGATGGTCGCCGTGTCGGGCCACGTCAAGCGGCCGGGCGTCTATGAGATCATCAACGGCTCGACGACGTTCCGCGACATCATCTACGGCGAAGAATTCAGCCAGGGCATCCGCGACGACAACGAGTTGAAGGCGTTCGTTCCGGGTGGCGGTTCGGCCCCGTGGTTCGTTGCCGATCAACTCGACATCCCGTTCGAGGGGAAAGAGGCGGGCGCGGCCGGGTCGATGTTGGGCTCCGGCGCGATCATCGTGATGGACTCCACGACCGACATTCCTCATGCCGCGTACACCCTCACCAAGTTCTACGCCCACGAATCGTGCGGGAAGTGCACACCATGCCGGGAGGGCGGCACGTGGTTGATGCGGATGCTCGAACGAGTCATCGCCGGTCACGGAACCGACGCCGACCTCGAACAGATGCGTGAAGTCGGCCAGACGATCTGCCCAGGTGAGATGCCGCACGCAGCGAGCAAGCGGCTGGGCCTCGAAGCGGTGCCGTTCCCGTACAAGATGACGACGATCTGCTTCGTCGGCCCCTCGGCGTGGGCGCCGTTGCACTCGGCGCTCACCCTGTTCCCCGAGGAGTTCGACGCCCGAGTCACCAAGGTGCCGCGCCGCATCTCGATTCCCGTCACTGCGCTCGATGCGCAACTCGATCGTGAACTCGATACTGAACTCGACACCCGGCTGGCCACCAGCGGAGCAGACGCATGAGCGACGAGACAACGCCCACCGACGCCGTCGACGACGACGGAGCCCACACCGAACAGGCTGGGCCGGGCACTGACGTCCTCGTCGAACCCGAGCCTGATCCGAACGTCGTCCCGGTCACCCTCAACGGCGTGGCGATCGAGGCGCGCCAGGGTGAACTCGTCATCGCTGCTGCCGAGCGGCACGGCGTCGCCGTCCCGCACTTCTGCTACCACCCGCGGATGAGCTCGGTCGGCATGTGTCGGCAGTGCCTCGTCGAGATCGACACCGGCCGCGGCATGCAACTCCAGCCGAGCTGCATGATCACCGTGTCGCCCGGCATGTTGGTCGAGACCGAGTCACCGACGGCCAAGCGGGCCCAGGAGGGCATGATCGAACTGCTCCTCGCCAATCATCCGCTCGACTGTCCGGTGTGCGACAAGGGTGGAGAGTGTCCGCTGCAAGACCAGTCGTACGCGGTTGGTCCGGGCGAGAGTCGGTACGTCGAAGAAAAGCGCCACTACGAAAAGCCGATCCCGATCAGCGACCTCGTGCTGCTCGATCGCGAGCGCTGCATCTTGTGCGACCGGTGCACCCGGTTCGCCGACGAGGTGGCTGGCGACAAACTCATCCACTTCACCCAGCGCGGCAACAACACCCAGGTGATGACCTTCCCCGACGAGCCCTTCGCCTCGTACTTCTCGGGCAACACGGTGCAGATCTGCCCGGTCGGCGCACTCACCGCTGAGCCCTACCGCTTCAAGGCGCGCCCGTGGGACCTCGACCAGGCCGAGTCGACGTGCACCACCTGTTCGGTCGGTTGTCGAACGATCGTCCAGTCGAGTCGCGACGAGTTGCTCCGGTACCAGGGTGTCGACTCCGATCCGGTCAACCACGGCTGGCTCTGCGATCGCGGTCGCTTCAACTTCGAGGCGGTCAACTCCGATCATCGTCTCGCCGACCCGATGGTCCGGACCGACGCAGGTCTGATCGAGACCCGGTGGAGCGGCGCGATGTCGTCGGCGATCGGGCTGATCAACGACGCATTGAGCGCCGGCGGTCCCGAGAGCATCGCCATCTTGGGTGGCGCGCGCGGCTCGAACGAAGACGCCTTCGCATGGGGTCAACTCGCTGACGCGATCGACGTCGGCTACCGCGATGCGCAACTCGGTGACGGCCTGCCGATCGAGGTGCTCGGCCTCAAGCGGGCGACGATCGACGATGCGGCGAATGCAGCCACCATCGTGCTGCTCGGCCCCGACCTGAAAGAAGAGCTCCCGGTCCTCTACCTCCGTCTGCGCGACGCCGCCGAGCGGGGACGCAGCAAGATCATCGAGTTCTCCGCCATCGACACCGGAATGTCGCGCTACGCGTGGAAGGCGATTCGCCACGAACCCGGCACCCAACACGACGCCGTGAAGGCGGCGGTGGCCGATCCCGACATCGCGGCACAGTTGGCCAGCGGCAAGGTCGTGATCGTCGCCGGCCGACCGAACCTCGCCGAGTCGGCCGATGCCACGGTGGCTGCGCTGCAGCAACTGCTCAATGCCGTGCCCGCTGCCAAGGTGCTGCCGGCGCTGCGCCGCGGCAACGTGGTCGGCGCGCTCTCACTCGGCCTCGCTCCCACGAGCCCCGACGGCGATGCGCTCGCTGCGCTGCGCGCCGCCGCGAGCGGCAAGCTCGAACTCCTGATCCTCGTCGGTGCCGACCCGCTCAACGACTGCCCTGACACCGACCTGGCACGCCGTGCGCTCGCCGGCGCGCGACGGATCATCTCGGTCGACACGCATCCGTCCGAGTCGACGAAACTGGCCGACGTGGTGCTCGCTGCTGCGGCCTACGGCGAGAAGTCGGGCACCACGACCAACCTCGAGGGTCGGGTCACCACGCTGGCGCAGAAGGTCACGGCAACCGGCACGTCTCGCCCCGACTGGATGATCGCGGTCGAGCTGGGCATGTCGATCGGGGAGCGGTCGTTCGCCGGCGATCATCCCCTGGCCGACGTGGCGACCGTCGACGACGTGACCGACGCGATCGCGGCGACCGCCCCCCTGTTTCCGGCCGTCACGCGAGCCGCACTCGCGGCATCGCCTGATGGCGTGATGTCGGCCCAGCCCGCCGCCGCGTTGCCCGCGGTGACGGTCGCCGTGGCCGGCCGCAACAGCTACGACTATCGCCTCGTGGTCAGCCGCAAGCTGTACGACCGCGCGGTCGGCACGGCGATGTCGCACTCGCTGGCGAAGCTCGCGCCCGGGGCCGGGGCGTATGTGCATCCGCTCGATCTCGCGGGGATCGGCGTCACTGCGGGCGCCGACGTCAAGCTCATCAGCGCCAAGGCCACGGCGGTCCTGCCGGTGATGGCGAGCCCCAATGTGCCGCGCGGCGTGGTGTGGGCACCGTTCAACCAGTCCGGAGCTGGCAGTATCGAAGACATCATCGACGCTGCTGCCACCACCACCGACGTCCGAATCGAACGAATCTGATGCTGAACAGCTTCCTGACGAACTCTCTGACCGGTTCGCTGCCGAGTTCCTCGACCGGCGACCTGCTGGCCCACGGACTGCTCGCGATCGACCCCGTCACCGAGGGCGGCTTGCTGTGGACACCGCTGTTCATCATTCTCGCCAAGGTGCTGATCATCTTCGTGCTCGGCCTGGTCGGCACGATGTTGATGGTCTGGTTCGAACGCAAGGTCGTCTCGGGCATGCAGAACCGCATCGGTCCGAACAAGGCGGGTCCGTTTGGTCTGCTCCAGACTCTGGCCGACGGCATCAAGCTCTTCTTCAAAGAAGACCTGCTCCCGAACCGCGCCGATCGCGTCGTGTTCCGCCTCGCTCCGTTCTTCGCGTTCGTCCCGGCCTTCCTCGTGTGGGCGGTCATTCCCCTCGGTGGTGACTTCGCCGACGGCAAGGACGGCTCGATCAAGATCTTCGGTCAGGTCACCCGAGTGCAGTTGGCCGACCCGCCCGTCGGCATCCTCCTGGTGCTCGCCCTCAGCTCGATCGCGGTGTACGGCATCGTCCTCGCCGGCTGGGCATCCGGCTCGAAGTACCCGTTGCTCGGCGCCGTTCGTGCGTCGGCGCAGATGATCTCCTACGAAGCGGCGCTCGGGCTCAGCCTTGCCGCGGTGTTGTTGTCGTCGCGCACGCTCAGTACCGCCGGCATCGTGCAGACCCAGGACCGCTTCGTCGACTGGAACATCATCACCACCGGTCTGCTGCCGTTCTTCGTGTTCGTCGTTGCCGCGACCGCCGAACTCAACCGACCCCCGTTCGACCTCGTCGAGGCCGAACAGGAATTGGTGGGCGGCTTCAACACCGAATACTCCTCGATCAGGTTCGCCCTGTTCTTCCTCGCCGAATTCATGAACGTCATCACGATGTCGGGCGTCATGGTCACGCTGTTCCTCGGCGGGCCGCAGGGGTTGTTCGACATCCCGGTGATCCCGGGCTACATCGAAGGCACGATCTGGTTCGTCGCCAAGCTGCTGCTGTTCCTGTACATGTTCGTGTGGTTCCGCGCCACGCTGCCCCGCCTGCGGTACGACCAGTTGATGGACCTCGGCTGGAAGGTGCTCATCCCGATCTCGCTCGGTTGGTTCCTGCTGCTTGCCGCACTGCGGGAGTTCGCCAACGGCGACCGCATCGCGAGTCTGCGGGTGGTCGGGATCTCGTTCGTCGTCGCGGCCGCAGCGATCGGATTGTTCGTCGCCGCGCTCAACGTCAGCCGGAGGAACCGTCAGGCGTCGGGTGCGTTGAGCCCCTTGCCGTCCGGCCCCGGCCCGGCCCAGCAGAAGGGTGCCAACTGATGGGGTACTTCGAAGGTTTTCTGATTCCGCTCCGCCAACACGTTGCGCTCGGTGGCAAGCGGGTGACGACGCAGTACTCGGGTGGTCGACGCGCGCGCAAGAAGGGCGACATGTCGCCCGACTCGCAGGGCGACGCCAAGATTCCCAAGCCCGAGCGACTGCACGGGCGGCACGTGCTCAACCGGTACGAAGACGGCATGGAGAAGTGCATCGGGTGTGAGTTGTGCGCGGGCGTGTGCCCGGCCAAGTGCATCCACGTCCGCGGCGCCGACAACGACCCGACCAACCCCACGTCGCCCGGCGAACGGTTCGGCTGGATCTATGAGATCAACTACCTGCGATGCATCCATTGCGATCTGTGCGTCGAGGCATGCCCCACCGAGGCGATCACCGAGTCGAAGATGTTCGAATTCTCGTTCACCAATCGTCAGGACGCGATCTACACCAAGGCCGAACTCGTCGTCGACGACGAGGGCAAGGCGCGTCGCCTGCCGTGGGAGGACTGGCGCGACGGCGAAGACGACCAGACCTCGGGCTGGATGCGCGCCACCTCGCCGTCGGGTGATGCGACCTTCGAAGGGGAGGTGGGCTGGAGCAACGAACTCGGTTACGGTCTGCGTGCTCCTGAGCCCAAGCAAACCGAACGGGACGCATCTGCGCGTCCGGTCAAGTTGTCTGGAACTCGAACGGTGAAGCGCTGACAACATGAACACCACCTTCCTCGAATATCTCGTCTTCTTCGCCGCCGCGGCCATGGTGCTGGGTGGCGCCATCGGTGTCATCACACTGCGGAATCCGGTGCATGCGGCGCTCGGCCTCGTGATGACCCTGTTCGGGATCGCCGTGCAGTTCGTTGCCCAAGAAGCCCACTTCCTCGCCGCGGTCCAGGTGATCGTCTATGCCGGAGCCATCGTGGTGCTGTTCCTCTTCGTCATCATGTTGCTCGGCGTCGACAACGCCATGGACCTGTCGATCGAACCGATCAAGGTGCAGCGTCCGCTCGCCGCGGTGATGGGCCTCGGCCTGGTCTCGTTGATCACCGCGGCCATCGTCAAGGCCGACACCAGCACCGTGCTGCCCGGGGCTCAGGGGGCAGGCATCGATGTTGCCACGCAGACCGGCGACAACGACAGCAACATTCGCCAACTGGCCGAGAACCTGTACGGCGACCACATCTTCGCGTTCGAACTGACGTCGGTGCTGCTCGTCGTGGCAGTGGCCGGCACCGTGATCCTCACCCGCAAGTGGCCCAAGCAGCACCTCGCCGACAACGAACCAGGTGGTTCGGCATGATCGCGGCGATCGAGCCGTCGTGGTACCTGGTCCTCGCGGCGATGTTGTTCAGCATCGGCGCGTTCGGCCTGCTGATCCGGCGCAACCCGTTGGTGATGTTCATGTGCATCGAGTTGATGCTCAATGCCGCCAACCTCACCTTCGTCGCACTCGCCACCAAGCTCGGCGACATCAACGGCCAAACGGCGGTGTTCTTCGTGATGGTCGTCGCGGCTGCCGAAGTGGTGGTGGGCCTCGGCATCATCGTGTCGATCTTGCGCCGCAAGCCGGGCGCCACCGCTGACGATCTTGCGGAACTGAAGGGCTGAGCAGGGAACCTCTGATGATTGATCTCGTGTGGTTGGTACCACTCTTCCCGCTGGTCGGCTTCCTGACGATCCTGGTCGGCGGCCGCAAACTGGGCGAACCGAAAGCCGGTCACCTGGCGACCATGATGGTCGTGCTGTCGTTTGCGTCGGCGGTCGCGATCTTCTTCGACCTGTTGTCGCGCGACTCCGAGGCCCGCTCCGAGGTCGTCACCATCTTTTCGTGGGTTCCCGTCGGCGACCTGCAGATCGACATGGCGTTCCTCGTCGACCCGCTCAGCTCGACGATGCTGCTGTTCGTCACCGGGATCGGCGCGCTGATCCATCTGTATTCGGTCGGCTACATGCACGGCGATCCGAAGTTCTCGAAGTTCTTCCTCTACCTCAACCTGTTCGTGCTGTCGATGACGTTGCTCGTGCTGGGCTCGAACCTGCTCGTCACGTTCCTCGGCTGGGAAGGCGTCGGCACGTGCTCGTACTTCCTCATCTCGTTCTGGCACACCAAGGACGCGAATGCCACGGCTGGCAAGAAGGCCTTCGTCACCAACCGGGTGGGTGACTTCGGTGTGATGCTGGCCATGTTCCTCGCCTTCGGCGCGGTCGGCTCGATCGACTACGGCGTGCTCAACCAGAGCGCCCTCGCCGGGACGTTGACCGAGGCAACGGCCACGGGCATCGCGGCGCTGCTGTTCCTCGGAGCGGTCGGCAAGTCGGCCCAGCTGCCCCTCTACATCTGGCTGCCCGACGCAATGGCGGGCCCCACTCCGGTCTCGGCGCTCATCCATGCCGCCACGATGGTGACGGCCGGCGTGTTCCTCATGGTGCGGATCAACCCGGTGCTCGGCGCATCGGCCGACTGGGTGCCGATGGTGATTGCCTACGTCGGCGCCATCACGGCGCTGTTCGCCGCGACGATCGCACTCACCCAGAACGACATCAAGAAGGTGTTGGCCTATTCGACCGTGTCGCAGCTGGGTTACATGTTCCTCGCGGTCGGCACCGGCGCGTATGTCGCGGCGATCTTCCACATGGTCACGCACGCGTTCTTCAAGGCGCTGCTGTTCCTCGGTTCGGGCTCGGTCATCCACGGGATGCACGACGAGCAAGACATGCGCAAGATGGGCAAGCTCTTCAAGTTCATGCCGATCACGGCATCGACGTTCATCATCGGCTGGCTGGCGATTGCCGGCGTACCGCCGTTCGCCGGGTTCTGGTCGAAGGACGAGATTCTGCTGTTCGCTCTTGCCGAAAGCCCGATCCTCTATGTGCTCGGCATCGTCACCGCGATTCTCACGGCGTTCTACATGACGCGCCAGGTCGTGATGACCTTCTTCGGCGAACAGAAGTGGGGCAGCTTGGCCAACGCTGCAGAAGCCGCGCACCTCGATGACTCCCATGGCAGTGATGCTGGTGATGACGCCGCTGGTGGTCATGCTGGTGGTCATGCTGGTGACGGTCACGAGACGCACGGCGCGCACGGCGAGTTCAAGCCGCACGAGTCACCGCCCACCATGCTGCTGCCGCTGGTGATCCTCGCCGGGCTGTCGATCGTGGGCGGCATCATCCAGCTGCCGTCGCTCGGCATCATCCCGAAGAGCGCGCAGCACAAGCTGCTCGACTGGTTGCATCCGCTCGTCGAGTTCGGCGAGGGCCCCGAGTCGCGCGGCATCGGCGAAGCGATCATCGGGGGCACCTGGGCCGACGACAACAAGGTCGTCCTGATCGCGATCGCGGTGGCCTGTTCGATCGTCGGCATCATCGGCGCATATGCGGTGTACCAGCGCAAGCTCGCCAAGCCGATCGAGCCGGAGTTCTTCGCCGCGGGTTGGCACTACGACAGCATGATCAGCTGGTTCATGGGGAACCCGGGCCGCAAGGGCTTCCAGGGTGTGGCCGACTTCGACGGCACCGTGGTCGACGGAGCGGTCAACGGGGTGGCGACGCTGGTGCGTGAAGCCTCGGGTCAAGTGCGCAAGGGTCAAACCGGTTACGTGCGGCAATATGCCGGCGTGATCGGTATCGGTGTCGTCTTGCTCCTCGGCTGGTTCGTGGTGATTCGGGGAATCCTGTGATGAACGTGCTCCTCGAATCGGGGCTGCTCGCCGCGGAAGAAACGCCCGGCGGCTCGGCGCCGTTCCCGATCCTCACGATGTTGATCCTGGTGCCGATGGTGGGTGCGGTGGCCGTGGCGGTCAGCTCGAAGCGTCGGCCGGAGATCACCAGGCTGCTGGCGTTGCTCGCCTCGATCGGCACGGCCGCGATGAGCATCTGGTTGCTCGCCTCCTTCGAAATGGGTGGTGCAGCGTCGACTCCGGGCGGTGGCTTCCAGTTCACGTCGCAGCACACCTGGATCGAACAGTGGGGCATCTCGTATCACCTCGGGGTCGACGGCATCTCGCTGTTCCTCGTCGTGCTCACCGGCGTGCTGTTTCCGTTGGCGATCGTCGGCATCGACCCGCACCATCGCGAGGGGCAGGGTGACAAGCCGTATCTGGCCTGGCTGCTGATGCTCGAAGCCGGGGTGATGGGGTCGTTCCTGTCGCTCGATCTCTTCTTGTTCTTCATCTTCTTCGAGATCGTGCTCGTCCCGATGTACTTCCTGATCGGCGGGTGGGGGTACGAGAACCGGGTCTACGCGGCGACCAAGTTCTTCCTCTACACGATGTTCGGTTCGGCGTTCATGCTCGTCGGGCTCATCGCCACGGCGATGCTCGCCAAAGACGACATCGGCCGGCTCAGCTTCGATCTCGTCGAGATCGCCGAGAACGCCGACTTCGCGGCGAACACCGGTCGCTGGCTCTTCTTCGCGTTCGCGATCGCCTTCGCCGTCAAGGTCCCGATCTTCCCGCTGCACACCTGGCTGCCCGATGCGCACACGCAAGCGCCGACCGCCGGCTCGGTGGTGTTGGCGGGCGTCATGCTCAAGCTCGGCACGTACGGGTTCTTGCGGTTCGGGCTCTATCTGTTCCCCGAGGCCGCAGTGTGGAGCCGTTCGCTCTGGCTGACGCTGGCGGTGATCGGCATCATCTACGGCGCCATCGCGGCGACGATGCAAAAGGACCTCAAGCGGCTGGTGGCGTACTCGTCGGTCGCCCACCTCGGGTTCATCATCCTCGGCACGTTCGCCTTCACCTCGCAGGCCATCTCGGGTTCGGTGCTGCAGATGGTCAACCACGGCGTGTCGACGGGCGCGCTCTTCCTGCTGGTCGGCATGATCTACGAGCGGCGCAAGACCCGCCAGATCGCCGAACTCCGGGGCATCCAGCAGGTAGCGCCGATCTTCGCCGCGGGGTTCATGATCGTGATGTTGTCGTCGATCGGTGTCCCCGGTCTGAACGGGTTCGTCGGTGAGTACCTGATCCTGCTCGGCTCGTTCCAGACCGCTCGGTGGTGGACCGTCGTTGCGACTGTCGGCGTGATCCTGGCCGCGTTGTATCTCCTGTGGGCGTACCAGCGGGTGTTCCACGGCGAGCCCGATGAAGCCAATGCCACGTTCCCCGAATTGCGGGCCAAGGAAGCCATGGTGCTCGTGCCGTTCATCGCCGCGATCGTCTTCACCGGCGTGTACCCGAAGCCGTTGCTCGACCGCATCGAGCCCAGCGTCGATGCCTTGGTCGCCCACGTCGCTGAACGCAGTGACTTCGACATCCCCGAGTACGGCAGTCAGTGCGGCACGTTCGAGGTCGAACACGAGGCAGTCGGTGACGAAGCCGAAGCTGAAGGTGGCGCTGAAGGTGGTGCGGTGGAAACTGGCGAAGCCGAAGCCGAAGGTGGAGAAGCGGGCGCCGACGTCGAGTCGGCCGATGCAGCTCACGGCGCCGAAGGTGAGGGTTGTGACACCGGCGAAGCCGGAGCGACCTCGGGCAGCGACACCGAGAGCGAAGGCATCGACGGCAATGAAGGCACCGATGGCGAAGAGGTCGATGGAACGAACGTCGACAGCACTGTGGGTACCGAGGGGGAGGAGGGCGAATGATGATCGCTGAGTTCTCGTCGCCGCTGGCCCAGAGCTTGCCGAGTCAGGCGTTCGTCGGGCCCGAGGTGGGCTGGTTCGCGTTGTCGCCGATGCTGGCACTGCTCGTCGGCGCCCTCACCATGATGGTGGCGGGTGCGTTGACGCCCACGTGGCCCAAGGGCCTGTACGCCTTGGCGTCGGCGGCGACCGCAGGTACTGCCGGCGCGCTGGCCATGGTCCAGTGGGACGACATCACCGACAACGGCACCCGCACGTTGGTCGGCGGCGCGATCGCCTTCGACACCCTCGCGATGTTCCTGACGATCACGATCTGCGTCGGAGCACTGCTCGTCTCGCTCCTCACCGATCAGTTCCTGCGCGGCACCCCGAATGATGGCCCCGAGATCTATGCGCTCTATCTGGTCGCGGCGATCGGCGGCATCGTCATGGCGTCGGCCAACGATCTGATCGTGCTGTTCCTCGGCC
Organism: Ilumatobacteraceae bacterium; assembly: GCA_963820085.1. Taxonomy (GTDB): domain Bacteria; phylum Actinomycetota; class Acidimicrobiia; order Acidimicrobiales; family Ilumatobacteraceae; genus Ilumatobacter_A. Next base: position 261,615 of record CAWFYU010000008.1, read on the forward strand.
TCGAGACGCTGTCGTTGGCGCTGTACGTACTCGCCGCATCCAACCGTCGATCGCTGGCCTCGGCTGAGTCGGGCATCAAGTACTTCGTTCTCGGTGGTTTCGCATCGGCCTTCTTCCTCTACGGCATCGCGCTGCTGTACGGCGCTGCAGGAACGACGAACATCAGCGAAATGGTGGCGACGTTCCAGAGTGGTGTCGACCTCGACAACCCGAATGCGCTGGCCTTGGCCGGCCTGGCGTTGCTCATCGTCGGCCTCGGCTTCAAAGTCGCGGCAGCCCCCTTCCACGTGTGGACGCCCGACGTCTACCAGGGTGCGCCATCGCCGGTCACCGCGTTCATGGCATCGGTCGGTAAGGCGGCTGCGTTCGCGGCGATGCTGCGGGTGTTGGTCACTGCGTTGCCGTTTTACCGTGACGACTGGCGCCCGGCCATCTGGGTGCTGGCTGTCTTGTCGCTGGTGATCGGATCGTTCCTCGCGGTGGTGCAGACCAACGTGAAGCGGATGCTCGCCTACTCCTCGGTCAGCCATGCGGGCTTTCTGCTGGTCGGTGTCGAAGCGGCGGGTCACACCGCCGGTGAGGCCTTACCGGGCGACGGTATGTCGTCGGTTGCGCTGTACCTGTTGCTGTACTCGGTGTTGGTGATCGGTTCGTTCGGCGTGGTGACCGTGGTGTCGCTTGCGTCGGGCAGCAATGACGGCGATGCATCGCTCGACACGTTCAAGGGCCTCGCCCGCCGGCGGCCACTGCTGGCGTTGGCGTTCACCGTGTTTCTGCTCGCGCAGGCCGGTGTGCCGTTCACGTCCGGCTTCATCGCCAAGTTCGGTGTCATCCAAGCCGCGGTCGAAGTCGAGAGTTACGCGATCGCCGTGATCGCCATGGTCGCGGCGGTCGTCGCGGCGTTCCTCTATCTGCGGATCATGGTCAACATGTGGCTGGCCGACCCGGCCGACGGTGCCGTCGAATCCGACTCGGCGGGCACGGGCATCTCGATCGGTCTGTCGTCGGGCCTGGCGATCGGCGTGGCTGCGGTGTTCACGTTGTTCGTCGGCGTGTTCCCGGGCTGGTTGCTCGACGCCGCCGAAACCGTCTCCGCCATCGCCCGCTGACCCGTCCCGTCGGGTCTAGGCCGGGGCCCGGGCCCGCAGGTCTGGAGGTAGCCGGCAGCGCGATGAGTCTGCGGGCGCGCGGTACGCCCCGAGACTCATCGCCTGGGTGGTATCCCGGTGCCGCCGGTTCGGGGTCGGGGTCGTGGAGCTGGTCGGGTGTTGCGATGAGTTTGCGGGCGCGCGGTACGCCCCGAGACTCATCGCCCTGGTGGGGACGTGGGGGCCGCCGGTTGGGGTCGGCGAGGTGGTCGAGGCAGTGCGATGAGCCTGCGGGCGCGCGGTACGCCCCGAGACTCATCGCCTGGGTGGTATCCCATGCCGCCGGTTCGGGTCGGCGAGGTGGTCGAGGCAGTGCGATGAGTTTGCGGGCGCGCGGTACGCCCCGAGACTCATCGCCTTGGTGGGGACGTGGGGGCCGGCGAGATTTCGAGTTCGATCACTCGATTTGTTGCCTGACGGAGTTCGCTCGAACTCAGGGTCCCCAGGTGCTGCTGTCGCATCTGGCTAGCTTGCCAGGGTGCGCAGTGACGGTGAAGAACAACTCGAACGGCGGGGCCCAGGAGACGGCAACGCTGTTCGGTATCCCGTGGTGTTGTTCGACCTCGACGACACCCTGTCCGACTTCGGATCCGCCCAGTCCGCCGCGTTGCCTGGGCTGTTGGCCGAACACGGCGTGGCGAACGCCGACAACTATCTCTCGCGGTTCAAACAGCTCGCCGACCCCCTGTGGCGTGCGCTCGAAGCGGGTGAACTCACCCTCGACACGCTCAACGACGAACGATTCCGACTGTTGGTCGAGCACACCGACCTCGACCTCGATCCCGCCGTGTTGGCACCGAGATATCTGTCGTGGCTCGGGCGGTCGGGCGACCTGTTGCCGGGCGCAGTCGAACTCCTCGATGAACTCCATGGACGCGTGGCGATGGGCCTGGTGACCAACGGGTACTCGGAGGTGCAGCGGCCGCGGCTCAGCCAGTTCGGGCTCGATCGCTACTTTGCCTCCGTCACGGTGTCGAGTGAGATCGGCCACGCCAAGCCCAGTCGGGCGTTCTTCGACGTGGCGCTCGCTGCGCTCGGCAACCCCGACCCGGCCACCGTGCTGGTCGTCGGTGACAGCCTCACCTCTGACATCGCCGGTGGCGCGGCAGCCGGTTGTGCCACCTGCTGGTTCAACCCGGGCCGACGTCGAGCCCCGGCGGCACTGCGCATCGATCACGTCGCGACCACCCTTGCCGACGTCGCGTCGATCGTGCTGCGTTCTGAACTCTGAGCCCATGGAGCCGAGAGTCCTCGGTGACCCCGGAGCCTGTGAGTCTGAGCCCGACATCTGAGTCCGACAGATCCGAGCCCGAGAGCCTGAGCCCGAGAGATCCGAGCCAGAGGGCCTGAGTCCGACGCCTGAGTCCGACGCCTGAGTCCGACATCTGTGCCCGAGAGATCCGAGCCGGAGGGCCTGCGTCCGACATCGGTGCCCGGAGCCTGCAACGCCTGCCCGAGACTCGCATCGGACATGGATCGTCGAGCCGGACAGGAGCAGGTGCTTTGCTCGCCGCAGAGGCGACCGACCGATCGCATTCGGTTGGTTCCTTGGTTGGCACCGTGTCCTGGCACGCGTCGGAGCCCCGCGTGGGGTTCGTGCTGGGTTCTGTCGAACGGCTGCACTTGCAGTTCGGTCGCGTGCGAACGGTCACGTGCGGCCGGTAACGGCGTGCATCGTTGCGTCGGCGTCATCATGCGCGGCCATGGCCCCGGTTGCCATCGGATCCGGTTGGGCCTTGTCCGGGTGGCGGGCGTGAACCCGACCCGCATTGTCAGGGCGCGAGAGCTGGCCGGGGTGTCGGAGTGGCTCGGGTGGTGCGGTCGATGGTGGTGCCCGTGTGGTGGGTGGTGTGGTCGGGTCGGGTCCAGGTGGCGTCGCGGTCGGGGGTCATCGTGAGTGTCCATCCGCCTTCGTGGACATCGTGGTGGTGCCGCTCGCAGAGGGGGAGAAGGTTGTCGAGGTTGGTGGGGCCGTGGTGTTGGGTCCAGTGGGCGATGTGGTGGATGCGGGTGTTGTCGAAGGTGACGGTGCAGTCGGGGTGGGCGCACGTGCGGTGCATTGCGGCGAGTGCTCGGCGCTGGGGTGGGGTGGCGGTGCGTTGGGTGCGTCCGGTGTCGAGGACGTCGCCGTGGCCGCCGAGGATGGTGGGGAACACGTGGGCATCGCAGCACAGGCGGCGGACTGTTTCGGCAGGGAGTGGGGTTCCGTCGATGGTTTCGCAGAGTCCGTGTTCGGTGGCGAGTCCGGTGAGGGTGGGGTAGTCGATGAGGATGTTGATTTCGGGTCGGCGTTCGTTGCTACTGCCTGTTGAGGTGACGGCGTTGATGACGGCTTGGACCCGGAGTTCGGACCAGGGAGTGTTGGTGTTGGCGTCGATGGTTCGGTCGGTGGCGAGTTGGGCGTTGATCGCGGTCCACATCTCGGTGTCGCGGAGTGGGTCGAGTTCGAGGTGGGTGTGGTGCATGCCGGTGTGCTGGTCGGTCCAGCGTTTGATGGTGGATCGGCGTCGTTGGGCGGCGAGTTCTTCCTCGGCGGTGGTGCCGGCGGTGGCGGCGTTGATGGCGCTGGTTTCGTTGCGCATGGCGCGTTCGAAGGCGTCGACGCTGGATCGGGTGGCTTGGTCGAGGTAGTGGGCGGCGGTTGCGGTGAGGTGCGCTCGGCCGGTGTCGTCGAGGCGACGGATGGCGCGGGCGAGGGCGTCGAGGTGGCCGGTTGACACGACGCCGGTGGCGAGGGCGGTTTCGAAGCCGGGCAGGTGATCGCAGACGGCGGCGCGTTCGGTGATGGCGCGGGCGTCGCGTTCGGAGTGTTGTCCGGTGCGGATGTGGGCGGTTTCGGCGCTGGCGGCGTGGCCTTCAGTGGCGAGTTGGTGGGCGCGTCGGTTGGCGGTGATTTCGGCGGCGTCGGCGAAGGACCGAAGGATGCGCAGGTGGGTGAGGTGGGCCGTGAGTTCGTCGCGGTTCATGGTTGCGACGTGCGCCGAGGAGACCGCGTGGAAGGCGGTTGCGGCGTCGGAGTGGGGCATTCGGGTTCTCCCGTTCTCGAAGTGAAACGAAACCGGGGGAGTCGGTACACATGACCATACCGAACCACTGTCACAGAGTTCCCGACCCCGCTGATGGCTGCGGGCCGTGGCCGTCCGAGTGCCCACCGTGCGGGCTCGGGCAAGGGGTCGATCCCGCCCTGCCGGAGCGGGCGATTGTTTTCGTCGGCGCCACTCGGCAGACACGTGCTGTTCACCCACTCGCCAGGTGGCGTGCGTACGTTCAGCGCCGATGAGGGACCCGAACGCGATGACACCAGCGAGCTCGGGCGGGATCGGCATCCAGATGCCGGAATCGCCTCGCTCGGTGGAGAAGTTCTTGTGCATTCTCGCCGACGAACAGGCCCGCTTCCTGCGGGCGGTCGGTCAGGCTGCGGTCGAACTCGGCGGCGTCTCGGACGAGATGCGTCGCGCGGCAGGCGAACATGTCCATCTCAGCCAACGGTTCCTCGACGCTCAGCGTGCACTCCTGCGCAGGCGTGCCGACGTGGAAGCGACGCTGACGTTGCTGGACGGCCAGGTCGACTCCGCCGCAATCCCGCCGCGTGCACCGGTTGCGGACCCCTTGTTCGAGCAGCAGCGCGCCGGTCTCTCCAAGCTGCTCGACGAATGGTGGGCTGCGGCGATCGGGCACGGCACCACCGAGGTGTCGCATGCGACCGCACGAACGACGATGGCGTCACGGCTTGCGGGGATCGATGCGCCAGATCAGCGCGAGCAGCGGGTGGTCGTCGTGGCCGAGACTGCGCAGGCTTCGACCGGACGCCAGTGGGATGACGAGGCTGATGACCGTTGCGAGGTGGTCGGCGGACTCGGCGGAGACTCAGCCGCCGCAGCTGAACCGGAGTCGGTGGCGACCGCCTACGACGCCACTGGATCACTCTCCGACGCGACCACACCGACACCTCTGCCGGCAGCAGTGGAAGCCGGAGCGCCCGCCGACGAGGATGTCGACCGGCCGCGGGCGATGAACCTGGTCGATCGCAGCGATGCCGACGACCACGACCACGACCACGACCACGACTACGAAGTCGGCGCGGCCGCCCTCGAAGTCCCGGCCGCCGGACCGACGACAGGCGACGACGCAGGCGGAAGGTCGGCGAACGCAATCAGCGAATCAGCGGCGCGGCGCGCCCGCTCGGCACTGTCGCCGTTCGTCGTCACGCTCCTCGAGTCGTCGACTCAGGACACGCTGTACTCGACGCTCGACGGATTGATCGAGTCGCTCGGCCCGCCGATGACATCGGACGATGCGCAGCCCGAGGAGCTGGCGAACGTACTCACTCCGATCAGACCCGTGCCGGTGACGCCGGGCGTCGATCCGTTCGAGAAGTTCTGGAACACGACCACCGTCGCCCCCCCGAGGACACGCCGCCGCCGATCGCCACGGTGGGCGGGCGTCGGCTCGGTCGTCACTGTCGGCGCCGGCGTGCTCGGCGCGCTGCTCAGGTGATCCGGTGATCGACCTGACTGCCGCTGCGCTTGTTGCCTCCGAGGGAGCGCGCCTCAGGTGTTCATCTGGGGTTCAGTTCGGTGAAACCCTGCATCCGTATGGTCAGGGCGTGCACGACGCTCTGTCATCGACAAACGGCGTGGCCATCGATGTCGACATGGAAATCGACATGGACGTGGCCCGGTTGCGCGAAGAAATCCGGGCCGCCGAGGAGCGGCTCGCAGCAGCTCGCCGGCGCGCTGACGATCGTCGTACCGAGCTCAACGCGACACTCGCCGCCGAGCTGAGTCGAGTTCGTGCCGTCATCAGCGACATGGATCTCGAGCACCAAGCCGCTCTCGACGCACTGCGGATCGACACCGCGGCCGCGGTCGCCCGCATCGCCAGATCCGAGTCGTCATGATGGTGGAGAGTCGTCCCGATTCGGGGAACCTGTTCGAATCGAGCAGGACCGAGACGCTGTCAGCGATGCCGTCGCGGGCCGAGGCAGCAATGCTGACGATGCGACTCCGTCGAACGCTCCGCGACCTCGCGGTGATCGAAGCCGAACTGGCCGCCGTCGAGACCACCGCCGACACCCGCAAGCCACTGGCCGAGTTGCGGGCTCGACTCGGTCGGATGCTCACCGAACGACGGGCCATCCAGCTGCGCGAGCTGGCCGCCGCACGCGACGAGTCGTTCGCCACAATCGAGGCCGCCCGTCGGTCGGCCAGTGCCGACGACCCGGCGCCATCAGTGGCGGCTCCCTCGTCGACGGCCGCTCCGGCCCCCTCGCCAGTGATCGAGCCTGACGTTGCGCTCAAGCCCGTCGTCGAGGCCACGCCGGCCCCGGCGGCTGCGGCAGTGGGCGAGCCCCGACCCCAGCCCTACCCCCGTCGATGCAGGCGTCGCCGAGCCGGTGCCGCCGCTGATCGTGCCATTCGACGTCGCCTCCTCCGCCCCTGGCGATGCCCTCCCCCTGGGCGCCCTTCGGTGAGGAGGCGTCGTCGCTCCACGACCCGTCGACGACGGCGCCCGTGCCCGCGCACGTCCCCCTGCCCGCCCACCTTTCCGCACCAGCGGCGCCGCATGTCGCGCCGAGGGCGTCCGGCGCGACGGCATCCGACGATGCGCCGGCAGCGATCTCCGCTCCGGCACCCGACGTGTCAGCCGCCCCAACCAATTGGCCGTCAGCGATCGGTCACACGACGGTGACGCCGGTCGTCGCTCCGGCACGCGACGTATCAGCCGCCCCAACCAATTGGCCGTCGGCGGTCGATCACACGACGGTGATGCCGATTGTCGTCGCCAGCGAGCCGCTGTCGGTGGCCCCACGCCAAGCCGGCGGGCACGACGGCGCAGGCTTCGACGCCGATGCCTTCGCCGAGGCGCTGGCGCGGGCGCTCGCTCCGATCATCGCCCAACGTCCGCAGCCGGTGATGACCCCGGGCATGATGCACTCGGCTCCTGCCGTGAAGCCCTCGTTCTGGCAAACGGCGCGCCACGTCGACGTGCTGTTGTCGATCATCGCGCTCGTCATCGTGCTGGCCGTGCTCGCCGCGTGGATGCTCTGACATGACGCTCCTGACCGACTCGCGGATCGACGAGCCCCAGACGTTCCTCCCGCACGAACTCGACGACGCGCCGTCGATCGAGGCGTCGCCGCGCCAACTCGTGTCGACACCGTCACGGTCAGACCGCATCTTCCGCCTCGGCACCGGCTCGACCGGTGTTCTGGTGCTCGTCTTGATGGGCGCCGTCGGATTCTTCCTCGCCATCCAGTCCACCGACGCGCTCCGGGTGGCCAAGCTCGGGTTCTTCACAACCCAGGAGTGGCAGCCCGAGTCGGGCACGTTCGGCATCGCCGCGCTGCTCTTCTTCACCGTCGTGATCGCCCTCATCGCCGTGGCCATCGCGTTGCCGATCTCGCTCGGCGCGTCGTTGTTCATCACCGAGATCGCCCCCGTCCGCATCAAGGGAATTCTCATCGCCATCGTCGACCTCATGGCAGCGGTGCCGAGCGTCGTCTACGGATTGTGGGGACTCAAATGGCTCCAGGATCAGCAGGTCTACGTGTCCCGGTTCATCAACGCGTGGTTCGGTTGGCTGCCGATCTTCGATGTCTCGGGCGCTGATCCGAGCAACCCGGTCGCGTCGACCACGGTCTACTCGTCTTCGTCGTTGATCGCCGGCACGGTCGTCGCGATGATGGTGATCCCCATCCAGGCCACCGTGATGCGCGAAGTGTTCTCGCAGGTGCCGTCGGGTGAGCGTGAAGGCGCCTATGCCCTCGGCTCGACGCGGTGGGGCATGATCCGCGCCGTGGCGCTGCCCTTCGGGAGAGGCGGGATCATCGGCGGAACGATGCTCGGCCTCGGGCGGGCGCTCGGCGAGACGATCGCGATCCTGCTGATCATGAACCCGCGGTTCGACAGCACGTTCAACGTGCTCGAGAACGGGACCAACTCGATCGCGGCGCACATCGCACTGCGTCAGCCCGAGGCCCAGGACTTCAGCCTCTCGGCACTCATGGCAGCGGGCCTGGCCCTCTTCGGCATCACGCTCGTGGTCAACTTCATCGCGTCGGGCTTCATTGCCCGGTCCCGTTCCGGAGCAAGCAGCGAGGCATGAGTTCGACGTTGCTCTCGTACGAACCCGCACCGGCGGACGAGTCGACCTGGGCGGACCCGGCGTCGGCACCGGCTCCCAGCGGATTCGGCACATGTCCTGCCACCCGCGCGAGCCGAGGGAGCATCAGTGCCGGCGCCGCGCAAGGTCGGTGGCGTGTCGCCCAACGATTTCTTCGCGCTGATCGGCTCGGTCGCCAGCGCGCTCAGCATCGCGCTGCTGCTGTTTGGTCGTCTCACCGCATGGTCGGGCAAGACCGGGTTCGTCATGGTGTTCTTCGTTGCATTCCTGGTGATCTACGGCCTGCTCGTGTCGCTCGACAACGACCGAGTTGCCGTGATCGACAAGTTGATGGGTGCGCTCATGGCCGGAGCAGGAATCCTGGCGGTCGGCGCGCTCTGCTCGGTGGTGGTCTTCACGGCCAAGGAGGGATTCCGCGCATTCTTCCGCTGGAACCTGTTCACCGAAGACATGAGTCTCGCCGGGCCGCAGGAGGGCCTCGAAATCGGCGGCGTGTCTCATGCCATCGTCGGGTCGCTCATCGTGATGAGTATCGCCCTGATCATCACGGTGCCGATGTCGATTGTCTGCGCGGTGTACCTCACCGAGAGCACCGGCAAGCTCAGCGAACTCGTGCGGTCGGTGGTCACGGCGATGACCGCGTTGCCGTCGGTGGTTGCCGGCCTGTTCATTTTTGCCACGTGGATTCTCCTCCTCGGCTATCCCAAGTCGGGCTTCGCGTCGGCGTTGGCGATCAGCCTGATGATGTTGCCGATCATCGTGCGGTCCGCCGACGTCGTGCTCCGGCTCGTGCCGGGAAATCTTCGCGAGGCGGCCCAGGCGCTTGGCGCGCCGCGTTGGCGCGTCGTGTGGCATGTGGTGCTCCCCACCGCGAAGTCGGGTCTTGCGACATCGGTGATCTTGGGCGTGGCGCGCGGGATCGGCGAAACGGCTCCGGTGCTTCTCGTGGCGGGCAATGCGAAGGCCTGGAACATCAACCCGTTCGACAGCCCGATGAACTCACTGCCCCTGACGACGTTCACCTTCGTCGCATCGGGGGTGCCGAACCTCGTGGCGCGCGGCTTCGCCTCGGCCTGTGTGCTGATGGTGGCCGTTCTGATTCTGTTCAGCATCGCCCGCCTGATCGGCGGGAAGCCGGCCGGCCAACTGTCGAAGTCGCAGCGCCGCCGCGCCACCGCCAAGTCCGCCCGCGACGTCGCCCGGTTCGAAGCCCGCGCGATCGGCGCGCCCACTACGTCCGGCGACTTCGCTGCGACGACGAACACGGGAGATGCATCATGAGTCATCGCACCAGGCGAGCCCGCGGCCGCGCCACCCGGCTCCTGGTCCTGATCGGCGCACTCGTCGCGTCGGTCGCACCGTCGCTCGCACCGTCGGCGGCTCCGGTCGAGGCACAGGAGGGGTACCAGCGCATCTCGGGCGAGGGGTCGTCGTGGTCGGCGAATGCCATCGACGCCATGCGCGTCAACGTCAAGCAGTTCGGGATCACGGTCGACTATGCGTCGACGGGTTCGACCGCGGGCCGCAAGAACTGGTTGAACGGCACCGTCGACTTCGCGGCGTCCGACATCCCCTTCCAGTTCAACCCGGAGGACGGGTCGGCGCCCGAGAACCCGGCCCCCGACAGCTACGCCTACATCCCGGTGACCGCCGGCGGAACCTCGTTCATGTACAACCTGAAGATCAACGGCAAGCAGGTGTCGAACCTGCGACTTTCGGGCGAGAACGTCTCGAAGATCTTCACCGGTGTGATCACGACGTGGAACGACCCGGCGATCGCCGCCGACAATCCCGGCCTGGTGTTGCCCGGCCGGCCGATCGTGCCCGTCGTTCGCTCCGACGGCTCGGGTTCGACCGCCCAGTTCACCGAATGGATGATCAAGCAGCACGGAGGAATCTGGCAGGCGTACTGCGAGAAGTCAGGCCGCGCCCCGGCGTGCGGACAGACGTCGTTCTACCCGACGATCCCCAGCATGATCGCCCAAGCGGGCGATCTCGGCGTGGCCGGCTACGTCCAACAGGGCTTCGCCGAAGGCGCGATCGGGTATGTGAACTACTCCTATGCGCTCAACGCCGGATTCCCGGTCGCGAAGGTGCTGAACGCCGCTGGGTACTACACCGAGCCGACGCCCGAGAACGTGGCGGTGTCGCTGCTGCAGGCGCGGATCAACACCGACCAATCGAATCCGGCGGTGTACCTGACCCAGCAACTCGACGGCGTCTACGCCGACACCGACCCCCGCAACTACCAGCTGTCGTCGTACTCGTACTTCATCCTGCCGACCAAGGAGATCGGCCAGTTCAACACCGCGAAGGGTCGGACGCTCGGCGCATTCGCCTACTACGCGATGTGTCAGGCCCAGCAGCAGTCGGCGTCGCTCGGCTACTCGCCCCTGCCGATCAACTTGGTCGAGGCGAGCTTCGACCAGATCCGCAAGATCCCCGGCGTCGAAGTGCAGAACATCAACATCCAGGACTGTGACAACCCGACGTTCGCCGCTGACGGCACCAACGTCTTGGCGGCCAACGCACCGCAGCCGCAGGCGTGCGACCAGATCGGCCAGTTGCAGTGCGCCGACGGCACCGCCGGGTTGCCGACGCCGACCGACGTGATCCAGCCCGTCGCAACGGGCGGCTCGAACGGCGGGGGCACGACGGGCGGAGCAACGACGGGCGGAGGCGCAGCTGGCGGAGCAACCACGACCGGAGGAGCGACAGGCGGAGCAACCACCGGCGGCGCAACCACCGGCGGCGCAACGACGGGCGGAGCAACGACCGGCGGAGCGACGGGCACGACGGGAACTGCCTCATCGACGACCACGGGAACCGCGGCGTCGACGACGACGGGCGCCGCAGGCACGACGACCGCCGGCTCGTCGACCGACCTGTCGCTCGGAGGCGGTGCCGGCCAGACGTGTGACCCCGAGACCGGCCAGTGCGTCACCGTCGACCAAGGATTCGTCGAACAAGATCAGGCAGCCCAGCAGAGTGCCGGCAGCCCGCAGACACCCGGCCCGGTGCAGACCGCCGTGCTGCCCGAGGGGAACAAGGCAACGACGTTGCTCTTCACGCTGCTCGTGATCATCGCCACGCTCGCTCTGGTGATCGGGCCTGCGCTCTACTGGCGCAGCATCGTGACGAAGCGATTGGAACCGGCATGAGCCAGCGCTGGCGCCGCCTCGTCATGCTCGCCGCGCTCGGCTCGGTTGCGCTGACCTCGATGGCGACCGCGGCCGATGCAGTGCCGGGAAGCCAAGGTGTCGACACATCGATTCCGCCGACCGAGTCGGCGATCACCGTGAGTGGACGAGGCGCATTCGCGACACTGAAGGTGACGGTCAACCAGACCGAGAACCTCACCAACCAGGCAGTGTCGGTCACCTGGACGGGAGCCACCCCGACGCTGGCCAGCCAGACCAACTTCGCGTCGAACTTCGTGCAGGTCATGCAGTGCTGGGGCGACGACGACGGCACGGTTCCCGAGAACCCGGGCCCGGCACCGGAGAACTGCGTGTTCGGCGCCGTGCGGGGTGACGGCCCATTTGCCCCCGAAGGGGATGCGCGAACGCGGGTGATTTCGCGGTCGACCGATCCGAGTTTCGATCCGACTATCGGCGTCGAAGATCGTGCCGGGCGGGTGTGGCGTTCGTTCGTCCCGGCCGACGGTCGGGCGGCGGTGGGTGGGCACTACGACTACGACTGCAACCCCGAGGCATCGTCGTGCTCGCCGTGGATCAACTCGTATTTCAACTCGGTCACGACCAACGAGATCGTCGCCTCGCGCACCTTCGACGACGGCACCGGTGCCGAGTTGTTCGAGGTGCACACCGCTCTGGAGAACTCGGGCCTCGGGTGCGGGCTGCCGGTTCAGCCGGTGGCCGGCGGGGGAACGAAGGAACCGCAGTGTTGGCTGGTGGTCGTTCCGCGCGGCCTGAACGACGTCGAGAACGTCGGAACCGTGTTCACCGAGCGGACCGGTGTCGGCACCTCCACCTCCCCGCTCTCCCCGGCGGCATGGGCGAATCGGGTCGCCATCCCGCTCGAGTTCATCTCGCTCGAATCGCCCTGCTCGATCAACGACGCGGCCCGTCGGATCTCGGGAGCCGACCTCGGAATCGGTGCGATTTCGTCCTGGCAGCCGGAACTCTGCCAGGCCCAGGGGCTGCCACCGTTCACCTATGCCTCGGTCGCCGACGACGTCGCCCGGCAGCAGTTGGCGCGGGGGAGTACCGGCATGATCGCCGTGTCGCGGCCCTACGCCGACTCGAGCGTGATCGACCCGGCCAACCCGATCATCTACAGCCCCTTGACCATCTCGGGTCTGACCATTGCCTTCACCTACGAGCGCAACGCCCGCGGCAGTGCGCCGCCCGAAGCGCTCGAACTCAGCGCGACCCGTCTCGGCGAACTGAATTTGACGCCGCGCCTCGTCGCCAAGCTCCTCACGCAGTCGTACGGCGGTCAGATCCCGGCCAACCAACGTCCCGAGGGCTATGCGTGGCTCGACGACAATCCGAACACACTCGCCAACGATCAGGACTTCATCCGGTTCAACCCCGAGTTCGAGTTCTACGGCTCGGCGCGGACGTGCCTTCAGCGGCTTGAGCCTGCCGTCGGGTAACTCCGATGCCGCGGTGTCGGTGTGGGAGTGGATTTTGGCCGACCCCGAAGCGGCAGCGTGGCTGGCTGGTGCGCCCGACGAGTGGGGCATGCGGGTCAACCCCTGGTACTCGACCAATGCGGCGACCAACCCGGGCTCGGTGGCCTTCGCATCGACGCCTCCGAACCTCTTCTCCAAAGCCGACCCCTACTGCTATCAGGCGCCGTCGTTCGTCACCGCCAAGGAGATCGTTCCGCCCCCGCTGTGCTTTCAAGACTGGAATCCGTACGCCCGCAGCTACGGCGACGCGGCGCGCATCGCCCGTGTTGCGTTCGATGGAGCGAAGATCGTGATCGACCCGTTCGCTTCGAGAAAACAACAAGGCCTGGAGGGCCGACGACCCGCAGAATCCTGGCGTCCGTGCGGTGTTGTCGCTCACCGATGTTCCGTCGGCGACCAAGTTCGGCCTGCAGCAGGCGCGGTTGAGTCGTGCGGGGGACAACGGTGACGGCCGCACCTTCATCGCGCCGAACGCGGCTTCGATGACGGCGGGCGTTGGGGCGATGACCGCTCGCGACGGCACCGGCATCTTGCAACCCAACCACGCTGCAGCTGCTCCTGCGGCGTACCCGTTGACCATGCTCACCTATGCGGCCTACGCACCGCTCGGCCTCACCGCCGAGGAGCGGGCCGACTACGCCGGCTTCCTCGCCTTCGTTGCCGAAGACGGCCAGACGTCGGGCCTCGAGCGGGGGAACCTCCCGCCCGGCTACGTCCCGCTCACCGAAGCCATGCGGGCCGAAGCAGCGCTCGGCGCGCTGATCATGGCCACCCTGCAACCGCAGCCCGCCCCGGCGCTGCCGGTCGACCCGACCACTCCTACCAGTACCCCGCCGGGCGCCAACGTCGTCACGCCCACGGCGACCGGTTCGAGTTCGCTGCCGGGAGTGTTCGGCTCGACGACGAATTCCAATTCGTCGACTGCCCCATCGAACTCGGGAACGACCAGCGGGTCGTCGTCGGTGACGCCGATCACTCCGAGCCTGACTCCGACCCCCGCAGCTGATGGTGCGGCGGTGGGCGATGGGGCGTCGGGCGATGAGGCGGCAACGGCGGCTCCGCCCGGACCAGTCGTTGCAACCTCCGCCCTGGGAACGCCGACGGCCCTCACCCCCGACCTCGGCACCGGCGTGAACAAGCTCGCGTTCCCCATCGCCGGCTTCATCGCGACCCTCGGCGTCCTCGTCGCCTACGAGATCACCAAGCGCCCGCGCCGATTGCCCGCCACGATGCCCGGGACGGTTGCGGGGACGATGACGGGGACGGCGACGGCATGACGCGGCACCGTTCCGCCATGCGCCGAGGGCGCTCGATCGGCGCACGGATCATCAGCGTCGCTGCCGTCATTGGCATCATCGCGCTCGGCGGGATCGTCCAGGCCTCTCCCGGAGGGACCGTCGAGAACCCGGTCGACGGCGGATCGCTCCGCCTGTTCGAGTTCGACAACCCGGACGTCGAACTGGCCGGTGGCGTCAGCTCGACCGTCTTCACGATCGAGCCTCCTGACGATGCAATGTGCCCAGGCGACAGCGCGAACGACGACTGGCGGATCCAGAGCTTCCTCGTGCCGGCAGAGGTCGACCCGCTCGATCTGCAGTTCGCCAGCAACGATCCGGAGGGCGAGGGCAACTGGTCGCTGTACGGGGCCGACACCTCGCCGTTCGTCGACGAACTCACTGCACCGAACACGGTGCCGGGGAAGCCGGCACGATTCCCGACGATTCGGCCGATGAGCTTCGCGTGTGTTCCCGCCCGGCATCCTGCCTGACGGTCGGTTCACGATGGGCCTTGCGTGTACCTACTTCCGTGAGTTGGGGATCTATTGGGACCTGCAGATCGACGTGGTGAGCGACCCCGACGACGAGCCGGGCCAGATGCGCTGGACCGTCGTCGATGCTCCGTCGGCGGCGCGGGTGGCAACGGCGCCGACTGACTCGAACGTGTTCCCCAAGGTTGTTCTCGCCATCTCCGTGCTGGTGTTCGTCGCCACCGGAATCATCAGTTGGCGTATGCGCCAACCCTCCCCCCACAAGGAACTCTCATGACGACGTCGTCCCCCTCGATACGCTGCAGGGTCGCCCTCTGGTCGCGCGCCGGTTGCGCGGCATCGATGGCGCTACTCGCCCACGCCACGCTGAGCCTGGCCGGCGTCGGCGGCGGTCAGGTCCAAGCTGCTCCCGTGCTCGCCGGCAACGCAACGATTTCGGGAACCGATGCTCGCGCCCTCGCCAGCGGTCTGAGCGATACGCCGTTCCTCCTTGATCTCCCGGGTAGCGCCGGGTGCACCGGTGACTCGGCGACGAACGGTTACCGGGCCCAGACATTCATGGTTCCTGCCTCGATCGATCCGGCGACGCTGACCTTCGACGCGGACGGCCCGACGGGTCCAGGCACCGGGGCTGCGTTTCGCCAGCCCCTCTTCGATTCCGCCGGAGGTTCGCCGGTCGTGCAGCGGACGGTGGCGGCTGTCACGGGACAGGTGGACGACTCGGTCGTCTTCAGCCTCGCGGCGCTCACCGCTGCGGGCACCGTCGAAGCGCGGAGCGTGCTGCCCGCAGGGGACTACACCCTCGGCTACATGTGCACTGTCGGTGCCGAACTCGACCGGTTCTGGACCGCCCGGTTGACCATCGTGCACAACGACGCCGAAGCCCGAGCCGGAATTTCCTTCACGGTGGCCGCACCCGACACGGGCACGACCACGACCACTGCGCCGACCAGCACGGTGCCCGGCACCTCGACCACCACGGTGACGACGGTCGCCGGTGGCGGCGGCGCGACATCGACCACCGTCGCCCGTGGCGCCACGACGACCTCGACAGTTGCGGCGACCGGGGTGACCACGTCGCAGCCCACTGCGGTTGCGGGCGCCGGCGGGGGAACCACCACGAACCCGAGCGGCCGCGCGCTCCCGCGCACCGGCTTCTCGACCTGGTGGATCGTGATGTGGGCCGCGCTCACCTTGATCCTCGGCCGCGTGGCGCTCTTGGCCGGTCGGACGCCCAAGGTGCTGCCGCCGCAGCGCCGATGAGGCGGAACCGATGAACTTCGTCGAGGCGAACACCGCCCTGCTCGTCGACGATCGGCTCGACGATCGTCCCGAGTACGTGGTCGTGTCGGCCCACGAGTACGCCAGCCGAGCCTTCGTCGAGCCGGTGGTCATCCCGCCGCTCGGCGCCGGGATGCAAACGGCGCGGGCCATCGCCATCACCATCGCCGCGCTCGCCGGTTCGTTCTTCGTGTTCGTCCTCTTCGTCACCCCGGTGCTTCAGGCCTCGGCCAACCGGCAGGCGTTCCAGGAGTTCCGTGCGCAGTTGGCCACGGGCACTGTTGCCATCGGTCCGACCGACAGCGTGACCGGCGAACCGCTGCAGATCGGCACGCCCGTTGCCCAGATCAACATCCCGGCGATCGGGGTCGATGAGGTCGTGGTCGAAGGGACGACGTCGAATGCGCTGACGGTCGGGCCTGGCCACCGTCGGGACACCCCACTGCCGGGCCAGGTCGGGGTGAGCGTGCTGTTGGGGCGACGGGGCACCTACGGAGCGCCGTTCGCCGACATCTCGAAGCTGCAACCGGGCGATCTGATCAGGGTGACAACTGGCCAGGGAACCTTCCTCTACAACGTCACCGGGTCGCGCCTGCCTGGCGACCCGGTTCCGGCACCCCTCGGCGCCAACGCCTCGCGCCTCACGCTGATCACCGCGACCGGCACCCGTTTCCTCCCCGACGGCGTACTGCGCGTCGACGCCACCCTGCGCGGCATCGCCGTCGGTGGGGCGCCGCGCGAGATCGCGTTCACCGAACTTCCCCCGGCGGAACGGTTGCTCGCCGGCGATACCGCTCGCCTGTGGCGGCTGGCGATCTGGATGTTCGCGCTGGCCGGGCTCGCTGTCGGAGTCGTCTGGGCCTGGGCGCGGCACTCCAAAGCCCACGCGTGGCTGGTGTTTCTCCCGCCGATGCTGCTCGTCGGGTTGGGCGCCTCGGGCGAGCTGATGCAGTTGTTGCCCAACTTGATGTGATTTCCCGATGACCCCCGAACGAGGAGATGCTGTGTCTTTCGAGAGCACGTTGCCGACCCAACCTGGACATGCACCCGGCGGAGCCGCGGGCGCTGCGCTGAACGGCGCAGCGCGGTCGCCCCACGCCCTCCCGGTGGTGTTCGCCGGTGGAGCCGTGGTCCAACTGCTCAGCGCCGACGCTCATGCCGACGACGCACTGGTGACCACGCTCCATCCGGCAACGATCACGGTGACCGCCACCGAGGTGACGGCGGCCGAAGGCGACTTCGGATGGTCGTGGCTGATCGACGAGATCGTCGACGTGGTCCACAGCAGTCGTGAGCTGTGGAGCATCATCGCGGTCGAAGGCATCGCCGACTTCGGGGTGATGATTCCGGCGGATCGAGTCGTCGAGTTCCGGCGGGCCTTCGACAGCCTGCGGCACCACACCATCGCCAGTTTGCCGACCACCGAACTCCCGGTGATCCCCGCACCTGTACCCGCACCCGTTGCCCGTCCTGTCCCACCGCCCCCGCCCTACTCCCCGACACCCGTCGGTCAGCCCGCGGCGACGGCGCTCAACGGCGCGTTCGCGACCACCTCTGTCGTCTCGGCGCCCGTCGTCTCCGCGCCCGTCGTCTCCAGTTCCTTCGTTTCCGGTGGTGTGAGGTCGTCGGCATCGGACTCGCTCGCCGGGCTCGACGCACGCGACATCTCGGCGTGGTTCGGGACACACCAGGTGCTCGACCGGGTGTCACTCGACATGCCGGCCGGCCAGGTGACGGCGCTGATCGGGCCGTCAGGCTGCGGGAAGTCGACGTTCCTCAGGATTCTCAATCGCATGCACGAGATGATCCCGTCGGCTCAGATGGCGGGCGAAGTAGTCCTCGATGGCACCGACGTATACGACGCCAAGCGCAAGCTGACCGATGCCCGACGCGAGATCGGCATGGTCTTCCAGAAACCGAATCCGTTCCCGGCGATGTCGATCTACGACAACACCGTGGCCAGCCTCAAACTCACCGGGGCCAAGGCGTCGGCCGCGGAGAAGGATGCTCTCGTGGAATCGTGCCTGACCAAGGCGGGGCTGTGGAACGAGGTGAAGGATCGCCTGCGCCAACCGGGTGGTGGGCTCTCGGGCGGCCAGCAGCAGCGGCTGTGCATCGCTCGGGCGCTGGCCATCCGGCCGCGGGTACTGCTGATGGACGAACCGTGCTCGGCGCTCGACCCCACCTCGACGCGACGCATCGAGGAGACGATCACCGAATTGGTCCACGAACTGACCATCGTGATCGTGACCCACAACATGCAGCAGGCCGCGCGCGTGTCGAACCAGTGCGCGTTCTTCCTCGCCGAACACGGCACCCCGGGTGTCATCGTCGAGTACGGCGCCACTGCGGCGATGTTCGATTCGCCGCAGGATCAGCGCACCGACGACTACGTGAACGGTCGATTCGGGTGACGGCAACACGGCATCTGGATGAACACTTCTTGATGCCGTGTGTTGTTCATCTAAGCGTCGGCTGGGCGTCAATTGCGCCTGTCATGGTGACGCCTGGCTCGGGCGAACGTCACCGGGTCTCCACCACTTGAAGGGACCGCAAGGTACACATATGAAGATCAACCTCAAGAAGTTTGCTGTCGGCACTGCCGCAGCACTCTCCGTCACCGGCGCTGTTGCGTCGACGATGACCCTCAGCGCGAGCGCTGACCCGAAGCAATTCTCCGCATTCATCGGTACCGGATCCGACACGACGCAGGACGTGCTCAACGCCCTGTCCGGTCACCTCAACGGCGCCAACTTCACCCCAGTGCAGAGCTCGGCGGGTACGGGCCAACGCCAAATCATCTCGTTCGACGCCACGCCTCCGGCGGGTGGAGCGCAGGACTGCATCACCACCAAGACCGGCGCCCCGAACTTCAACCGCCCGAACGGCTCGAGCCAGGGCACCCGTGCGTTGAGCCGCTCGCTCGATGCCACGGGCTACGGCACAGCGGCCTGCGGCGGCCCCAAGAACATCGCCGGCCTGGTCGACTTCGCTCGCTCATCGGCGGGTCCGACCTCGGGTGAAATCGCCGCCGGTACGCAACTCACCTACGTCCCGATCGCCCGCGACGCGCTGAGCTTCGCGTACTACCGCGCCGATGGCGGGACCGTCGTCAACACGCTCACCCGGCGCAGCTCACCTCGCTGTTCACCGGTTCGGGTGCCCAGACGATCGACGGCGTCCGCATCCTGCCGTGCGGCATCCAGACCGGTTCGGGCACCTACGCCTTCTGGAACACGGTGACGACGGCGACAGCAGCTCAAGAAGACGCCGCCACGCTCGAGTGCACCACACTCACGCGGTGTCCGCTCGCAGGAGAACGACGGCGTCAACTTCAAGGCAGCCGGCGATGCCGCGAACGCTGCGGTTCCGGGCACCCAGGTGATCATCGGCTTCTCGGCCGGTGCGTATCGTCGCCAAGTCGAACGGAGTCGCCCAGCCGACCCCGCCGGCCGGCGTGCTCATGGGCAGCATCAGCAACGACGGTGCAGGCAACAACCTCGGGTCGCCCGTGACGGGTACCGCTCCGAACCTGGCTCCGGTCGGCGCGTTCTACAACAACGCGACGTTCGGCCGCACGGTCTACAACGTGGTGCCCACGGCACGCATCGATTCGGCCTTCGGCAACCTCGACTTCAAGTCGATCTTCAAGGACACCGACCCGGGCGCCGGCAACACCGCCACGATCTGCAACCAGACGGCAACCATCGGGTTGCTCGGCTTCCTGGTCGCCCCGAACTGCGGCAGCACCACCTTGAAGGCCGGCTACAAGAGCGGCCAGCTCTGAGCTACCACCCGATCACACCCGACGAATTCCACAACTCACACAATCAAAAGGACTCCACTCATGCGTACCACTTCCAAGCGCGCCGTCGCCGGCGCCGCAGCTCTCGCTGTGATCACCGGCGGCCTTGCGTTCACCACCTCCAGCGTTGCGAACGCTGCAGGCACCCCCACTGATGGAACTGCGGCCATTTCACCGGCCTCGGGCCCGCTCGGCCTCGTGTCGATCCTGCCGAACCCGCAACCGGCGTTCTGCTCCGGCGACTCGGCCACCAACGGCTACCGTGCTGAATCGTTCATCGGCCCATTCGCCGATGACCCCAACACCTACATCTTCGATGGCAGCGGCCCGACCAATGCGACGGGCTTCGCCTCGAACATGTTCGACCAGTTCGGCAATCCGTACTCCCAGGAGACGGTGGCTGCGACGTCGGGTCAGCTCGGCGGCTTCAGCAACTTCGACTTCAGCATCTTCGGTGGCGCAGTGCCCCCCGGCGACTACAACATCGGCTATGTCTGCACCCTCGCCGGTGTGGTCACCGATTCGTGGTTCACGCCGATCACGATCACCGCAACGGGCTACAGCCCGCTGACGGTTGCTGCTCCGGCCGCTCCCACGGCCGTCGTTGCGACACCGGGCAACGGTTCGGCTTCGGTTGCCTTCACGGGAGCCGGCTCCAGCTTCACCGTCACCGCCACACCGGCAGTCGGCCCCGCCATCACCGCAACCGGAGCGGCTTCGCCGATCACGGTTCCGGGCCTGACGAACGGCACGAGCTACAACATCACGGTGACCGCCACCAACGCCGGTGGCACCTCGGCGCCGTCGGCTCCGCCGGTCGCAGTGGTCCCGAATACGGTGTTGCAGGTCTCCGGCCTGACCGCCACCTCGGGTGCCGTTGCCGGCCAGATCAACCTGAACTGGACCGCTCCGACCAGCGCCACGCTGACCGGCTACACGCTCACGGTCGCCCCGACCGGCGCGGGTGCTCCGGTTGGCGGTTCGCCCTTCACCGTCGGCCTCGTGTCGACGTTCTCGGTGTCGGGTCTGACTGCAGGAGCCGAGTACTCGTTCACGCTGCTCCCGACCACGAGCAACGCCACCGGCGAAACCCCGGTCGCCTTCGAACGTGCTCCGCACGGTCTCCAGCGCCCAGGTCCTCCAGCAGATGATCATGGTCGAGCGTCCCGAGGGTGCCCTCATCCTCACGCAGCGCTGCGGTGTGAACAATGCACTGCCGGCGACGACAGCGGTCGATGCGTTCCCGGGCTTCCCGGCGACCACCGCCATTGCGGCCTCGGCTGACCAGACTGGTACGTCCCCCGACATCGATCTGGTCGCTCCCGGCGTCCAGGCCGACCCACAGTTCGGTAACTACCCGTTCGCCAGCCCGGCCACCTACCCGACCAAGTGCATCGTCGACCTCGGCGCCGCACAGCTCGTCACCACGGGCGCCCTCGCCGGTCAGTACTACTCCGCCACGGGCGCACTCGACGAGGTCACCCTCGTCGACACCCGTGACGTGGACGCTGGCTGGACGGTCAACGCGGCGATCCCGAGCCTGGTCGAAGAAGACGGCGACACCTTCAGCGGTGACCTCGTCGGATTCAACCCGGTCGTGTCGGCCACCACCGATCCCGCCGCTCCCGGCGGCTACGACCAGATCGCCACTGCGGGCACGGCAACGCTGCCGGGCAGCGCTGGCGGCCTGAGCAACGGTCAGGTCTGGGCAACGGCTGCGGCCGGCGCAGGCCTCGGTGTGGCAGTCCTGGATGCACGGGTGAACGTGCTCATCCCGGTCTCCAACAACGCCGGTACCTACATGGGCACCCTGGAGATCACGCTCTCCTGATGGCCCAGTTCCTGCTTGTCAGGAACCTGAACACGAATTGAAACTCAGCAACGCGTGACAGCGGTGCGGGAAGGCGACTTCGGTCACCGTCCCGCACCGCTCACGTCGTTTCCCGCCGCACACCCATCACCCACCCGCCCGCCACCCGCCACCCACCCGCCCGTCACCCGCCCCGCCACCCGCCCGCGACACCCACCGAAATCCTTGAAGGACATGATCCGACTTCACCGCCGTACGCCCCTGGTCTCCACCGCTGCACTCGCCCTCGTGCTCGCCGCCTTCGTTGCCTCGCCGGCCTCGCCCGTTTCGGCGACACCCGACGAAGAGGCTCCGGTCGAGACGCCGGTCGAGACACCGGCCCCGATCGATCCCGACGACCCGTTCGGACTTCCGGGCGGACAGGACCCGATCGACGGCGGAGCGCCCATTCCGAGTCCCGACGTCCAGATCGTCGAGCGGTTCGCCATCACCCCCGCCGGGGCAAACGATCCCAACAGCATCTCCAACCGGCCCGAGTTCTCCTACACCGGCGACGGCGGGAGCGTGATCGAAGATGCGATCACCGTCTTCAACCTCGGCAACAACACGCTGAACTTCGGGCTGTACGGCACCGATGCGCAGAACGACGAAGCAGGCGCCTTCAGCCTGTTGGGCGCCGACGAGGAACCGACCGATGTCGGATCCTGGATCCAGCTGGCCCAAGAAACGGTCACCGTCGACCCGGGGATGGCGGCAACCATTCCGTTCACCGTGACCATTCCTGACGATGCGACCCCCGGCGACCACGTCGGCGCGGTGGTCGCCTCGAGCCCGACACTCGGCGAAACTGCCGATGGCTCGTTCCTCGAGATCGACCGTCGCACGAGCACCCGCTTGTACCTGCGCGTCGACGGGCCGATTCGGGCCGAGCTCGCGGTGGAGGATCTCTCGACGTCCTACGGTGCGACGGCCAATCCATTGAGCGGCACGGCCAAGGTCACCTACCGGATCCAGAATCGTGGCAACGTCCGGCTCGGTGGCACGCACTCCGTATCGGTCGCCGGGCCGTTCGGCATCGGCAAGCAAGCGTCCGAGGCAATCGAGTTCCCGGAGCTGCTCCCGGGGCAGGGCATCGACATCGCAGCCGACCTCGATGGTGTCCCGGCGATGTTGCTGGCATTCACGGAGGTGTCGATCCAAGCCTCCGGCGGTGATGCGCCGACGGGTGGCGCCGGCACCAGCAGCAGTATCTCGTTGGCGCTGCCCGTGACGGTGCTGCTGCTGATGGCGGTGCTCGGCTTGGCCTGGTTCACCCGCCGCAGGTTCAAGCGTCGTCAACGTGCAGCGCAGCGCGTAGGCGTCGACGTCGTCGAGTTCGAACCCGAACACCAACCAGCATGATGGCGAAGACGTCGAGCTGCGAACCCTCCGAGTCGGATGGTCGGCGCCGGTCGCGCATCGTCGCCGTTGCGGGGGTACTGATCGCGGTGCTCGGGTGCGTCGTTCCGTCGCTCGGTCGCGCAGGCCGGCGCACCGGCACCGCACCCGCACCCGCACCGGACGACGGCGCCAACGCCCCAACGTTCTCAGCTCCCACGGTCGACCTCGATCGAACCGAAGTCAGAGTGGGCGAGTCGATCCGCGTCGCCATCGCCGGGTTCAGCTCCATCTCGGTCACGACAACGATCTGCGGCAATCAGGGTCTGCGTGGGTCGAGTGACTGCAATGTTGCGGGCGCCGAAGCCGTCGAGACCGATCGCACCAGCGTGACCGACATCTCGTTCATCATCAACACGCCACCGACCGCGTGCCCGTGTGTCATTCGCGTCGCCAGTCCGAACAACGACGAGGTGGCCATTGCCGACATCGTGTTGCTCGATCACCCGATCGCCGAACTCGTCGTCGGCTCGGTCATCGCGCAGCCGTTGTCGGTCGAGTTGGTCGCCGAGCCGCGTGCGGTCGGACTCATGCCGTGGGCGCGGTCGAGTCTTGGCGGGGCCACCACCTATGACGTGAGACTGACCATTCGAAATCGTTCGCCGCGTCCCGTCGAGCGCGTCTCGGTCGACGGAGCGGTCGGGCGCGACGTCGAGGATGTGCGCGCCCAACTCGAATTTCCGCAGCCCGGCTTGATCGAGGCGAACGGCACCTGGGAGCAGGTGATCCAAGTCGATCTGCCGGCGCCGGTGTACGGCAATGCGGCGTGGCGAGTCGCCGTCGCCAGCGCGAATCCGACGATCGCTGCCACCGACACCACGTCGCACCTCCCCGGGCTGCTGCTGCTCTTCATCGTGTTCCTCGTCGCCGACCTGGTGTACATCCTGATCCGGTTGATCAATCGGCGCCGTCGACGAGGTCGCGCCAAGAAGGCCCCGGCCGAGCCAGAGCGCGGGCGCATCGTCGAGGAGAATCGGGTGCCCGTCGGTGCTCCCGTCATGCAGCTGTGATGTCGCCGCACCCCCGGGTACTCCCGTTGTCGACCTGATCCGGAACCAGGGGAGACGGTGGAGGAGAGTCGAGCGCCCTGCCAACGGATGGGTGGCGCGCTGTCGGGTTGATCGCGGGTCAGCGCAGCGAGGCGACGACCTCGGCGACGTGGAGCATGTCCCGACCGACGTCGTCGAGGCCGATCTCGGTACACAGCAGTCCCGTCGACACCCGTTCGACGACACCCCATTCCCAGATCGCGTTCTCATCGCAGCCAGTCAGCGCGGCGAGCCGCCTCGAGCGCTGCCGCGGATCGGTCCGGAGTTCGTTCAGCAGTTCGACGGGGTCTTCGCGCATGATGATTCCCAGGTCGTACTCGGGCTCGGCGTACATCCCGTCGGGGTCGATCAACTTGAAGCCCGTGCCGTCGAGCGTGGCGAGCGTGTTCCACTGATGGACATCGCCGTGGACCAAGACCGAGCGCTCGTCGGAATGGGCGGCGACCCGACGCTCGGCGCAGTCGAGGGCTGATGCGATGGCGGCCTCGTTGCACGGATGGCCGAGTCGTTCCCAGGCGTCGACGATGAAGTCGGCGAGCCACCGACCCTTGGCTGCGCCGGTCATGAACGGCTGAGCCTCCTGCGCAGTCAACGGTGTCCACATCGCAGCGGCGGCTGCACACATGATCTCGTGGCGGACGTCGATCGGCAGTGCGAGCGCGTCGAGTGACGGACCGAGTCGTTCGACGACGAAGACACCGGCTGGCTTCGTCGGCATGCAGCAACTCGGCGCACCCTCGACCCGCGCCATGTCGGAGGGTTGCGATCTCCCGCGACCCGTGGTCGCCGGGCCGGGGGATGCATGCTTTGAGCACGGCGGGTCGTCTGGTCTCGCGGATCGTCACGCCGAGCACGAGGGCCTCGGTCCCACCGTCGAGCACGTCGCCGACGTCGAGGTCCCAACGCGTTGCGGCTTGGTCGACCAAGTGGTCGATGTCGGCCAACCACGCATCGGCACCGGCGACCTCGGCCTTGCGCCGCACGATGCCCGGGACCGAGATCATGGTCAGCTGTCGGCGAGGTGACGGTGCTGGTGCATGTCGTGCCAGCCGTCGGTGTGGAGGTCGGCGGCGCGGGCCACACCTTCGAGTTCGTAGCCGAGCCGGGTCGCCACTGCACAGGAGGCTGCGTTGTCGACGGAGTGTTGGAGGAGAATGCGACCGAGCCCGAGCCACCCATGTGCCCATTCGGTCACGGCAGCGAGGGAGCGCGATGCAACCCGGCGGCGGCGGGCATGGGGGAGCACCCAATACGCAACTTCGCCGGTGCCGCGCGCGAGGTCGGTGTACATGGCCACGCGCCCGGTGAGGCGGTCGTCGGGCCCGACGATCGGCCCAATGCGCTCCTTGCTCGCGGAGCCAGGAGAGGTGGCTGCGCCCGATCCACTCATACGCCTCGGTGAGCGAGTCGACGCGGTAACTGTGCCAGCGTTGGATCGCCGGATCGTCGAACGCCGCCACCACGTCAGGCGCGTCGCGCCGACGAAACGGACGAAGGGTCAGCTCGTCGTCGACCGCAAGCGTCGGTTGGGGCACCGATGCCATCGTTCCCAGAGCGACGACCGGATCGACGGTGCGGGGCATCGATCCACCGTAGTTTGTTCGGGCCGTCTCGTCTGGCCGACGATTCGGCATCCATGTATCGGGGGCAGGTCGCGGACTCGCCGCCGCCGAGTGCCGACGCGGCAGGATGCAGCGATGGCCGACCTCTACGAAGCGATGAGCACACTGCGCGCCGTGCGCAAGCTGCGGACCGACCCGATTCCCGACGATGTGCTCGAACGGGTGCTCCAGGCCGCGTGCTGGGCTCCGACGGGTGGCAATACGCAACCGTGGCGCGTGGTGGTGGCGACCGACCCCGACATCAAGGCCGGCCTGCAGGCGATCTACGCGCCCGAGTGGGCGAAGTACTCCGCCGGATTCATGAAGATGATGGCGGGTCTCCCGCCCGAACAGCTCGCGCCGTGGCAGCGAGTCGCGGCCGCCGGTGACCATCTCGCAGAACATCTCCACGAGGCGCCGGCCATCCTCGTGTTCTGTGCCAACCCGGCGATGATGGCGATCACCGACGCCAAGCTCGACCGGGTGAGCGTGGTCGGCGGCGGGTCGATCTACCCGGCGGTGCAGAACGCGATGCTGGCCTGCGTCGCCGAAGGCCTCGGCTGCACCTTGACCACGTTGCACTGCCTGCGGGAGGGCGACGTGAAGACGTTGCTCGGCATTCCCGACTCGTGGGCGACCGCCGCGCTCGTGCCCATCGGCTACCCGGTCGGCGCCGGCCATGGCCCGATCACCCGCCAGCCCCCCGCCCAACTCGCCTACCGCAACACCTTCGGCACCCCCTGGCCCTGACCACGCCTCACCCCGAAAGCTCCGTCACTCCGAGAGCTGCCCGGCCTTCGTGTGAGCACATGGTCCGTCCGACGCAGCTTGTGCTGACACGAAGCGTCGGCCCCAGTTCCGTGTGAGCACATCGTCTGTCCGACGCAGCTTGTGCTGACACGAAGCGTCGGCCCGAAGCGAATCGTCGGCCCCAGTTTCGTGTGAGCACATGGTCTGTCCGACGCAGCTTGTGCTGACGCGAAGCGTCGGCCCGAGTTCCGTGTGAGCACATGGTCTGTCCGACGCAGCTTGTGCTGACGCGAAGCGTCGGCCCGAGTTCCCTGTGAGCACATGGTCTGTCCGACGCAGCTTGTGCTGACACGAAGCGTCGGGGTCTCAGGGCGTGGCGCGGGTCGCCCACACGGCGGGGGTCATCGTCCAGATGATCAGGCGGCCGGATTCGCCGGGCGCTTCGGGTGGGCGTTCGTCGATCCGCGACCGGCTGAACCCGAGCTTCGCCGGTACGCCGGCGCTTGCCTCGTTGGCTTCGTCGGTGTGACAGTGCACGATGTCGATGCCGGCGATGTCGAATGCTGTTGTGGTCAGCGCGGCGGTGAGCTCGGTGGCGTAGCCGTGGCGGACGTGGTCGGCGTGGACCCAGTACCCGATTTCGAGCGTGCCGGGCCCGTTTCGCCGATGGAACCCGGTGCCGCCGATCACTTCACCGTCGAGGAACACGCCGTAGACGGCATCGCCGCCGTCTTCCCAGTCGCGCGTCCATCCTTCGATCAACTGCACCCGCTCGGCCAGCGTGAGCGGCTCGGCTTTGATCCACGGCATCCACGGCCGGAGGTGTTCGAGACTCGTGGTGATCGCTGCTGCCAGCACGGCTGCTTCGTCGTGGCCCCACCGACGAAGAACCAGCCGAGGTGTGTCGACGCGTGTCGGGAGCACCCGGTTCTGCATGCCGTTCGCGTCAGCCATCGCCCCAGCATGGCCTCATCCGCAGCTCCGATGCCACAACATTTCACCCTCTCAACTCTTGAAAAATGCAGGAGAATGTGCGCCGAACGCACCTGGGGCCACATTTTTCGGGAGAGGGCTGCGGTGAGGTGGCGATCGTTCCCGAAATGTGGAGGATTCTGTGCGCCTGGTGCATCTGGGCGCACATTTTCGGTTGGGTGGCGGTGGTTGGTGGGGGTGGGGTGGTTGGTGTGGTTGGTGTGGTGGTGGTGGTGGCGGGCGGTGTCAGGTGGGGAGGGGCCAGGTGGCGAGGGTGGTGTAGACCGAGCCGGTGGGGTGGAGCTGACTTTCGACGAGAGCGACCTCGGTGACCTCGAACTCGGCCTGGCAGAGCATGCCGACGACCTTGCGGACGATGGCGCCGCGTCTGACCCGGGCAATCGTGATGTGCCCGGTGTAGGTCGACCGAGGAGCCAGGGTGCCGAGCCCGTCGGTCGCGTCGAGTACTGCCAGTGCGAGCCCGTCGAGGCCGGAAATCGGAGCGATCACCGAGTGGGTGCCGAGCATGTCGATCGCTGGGCCCACACGGGCCAGTCGCGGCGGGCAGCGCCGACTGCTGGGCAGCCTGCTGCATCGCCTCGGCGACTCGGTCGGGGTCGGCATCGCCCAGGAATCGCAGCGTTGCATGCCAGCTTTCCGGCGGGATGAACCGCACCCCGCGCTGGTCTTTGCGGGGCAGCGCGCGCAGCTCTTCGACCACCTCCTCGGGGGGCCAGACCGCAAGAAACAGACGCGCCATGCCGTCATCGTGCCGGAGAGGTGGGGTTTTCCCCACCCTCGATTCGCCTGCCCACCGGATCGCCACGCGGCCGAGATCCTGCGCAGCATCGAGCCATGGAACTCAGCGCGCACGTCTCGCCCCTCGTCGACTCCCCTCCACAGGGACACGGCAGGGGCGACACGACAGACCCGACCGGCACTCTCGGCTCAACGAGCACAACCGGCACGAGCACAACCGGCACGAGCACAACCGGCACGGGCACGGCCACACGGCACGGGCACAACCGGCACGGGCACAACCGGCTACGGGCACGGCCAACACGGGCACAACCGACACGGGCGCGGTGCCGACGTGGACGGCGCCATCGCCACGGTCCGGGGTGCATCATGCATCGGCCGAACGTCACCTGCTCGTGCCGCTCGTGCAGGCGCACGACGTCACTCGTCAATGGGGGCGGGGCAGCAACGCCCAACTCGGTGTGGATCGGGTCGACCTCAACATCGGGTCAGGCGAACTCGTCTCCGTCGTCGGACCCTCAGGCAGTGGCAAGTCGACGCTCGGGGCGCTGATCGCAGGAATCGACTCTCCGACGTCCGGGTCGCTCGTCGTCGACGGCACCCGCATCGACTCGCTCTCCAACGATCGGCTGGCTCGCTGGCGCGGCCGCACCGTCGGCATCGTCTTCCAGGACTTCCATCTCCTCCCCACGCTGTCGGCTGAGGAGAACGTCGAACTGGCGGTACGGCTGGCGGATCGGAACGTGCACCGCCGCGAGCGCCGCGAGCGCAGTCGCGATGCGCTGGCGTCAGTGGGACTCGGCGCGAAGCTGCGACGACTTCCCACGCAACTGAGTGGCGGCGAACAGCAACGCGTGGCGATCGCCCGGGCCATCGTCACCCGCCCGCGCCTGATCATGGCCGACGAGCCGACCGGGCAGCCTCGACCAAGCGTCGGGCCACGTCGTGTTCGATCTGCTCGCGGGCCTGGCCCAGTCGGGCACCACGGTGGTGTTCATCACGCACGATCGTGATCTCGCCCGGCGTGCCGACCGACGGATCGAGATGCTTGACGGCCGGATCTCGGGCCATACCGCGGCGGGTGTCGACGTGTCGATGCTCGATGCAGTGACCTCCGCCAGCGGCGCAGGGGTGGGGCGATGATCCGCCGCATGTTGCGCGAGATCGGCCGCGCGCCGGTCCGCATCATCACCAGCGTGTTGGCGTTGGCCCTCGCCGTCGGGGCGATCGGCGTGCTCGCCGTGCCGGCAGTGTCGGCTGGTTCGCTCCGTGCCGCTGCCGACCGAGATGGGATTCCGCAGGTGATCGTCACCGTCGACGACACCGGAACCCTGGACATCGCGGCGCTCATCGGCGATGTTCCCAACGTCGCGCGGGCCGAGCCGCAGATCCGCACCACGGTCGAATTCAACGTGACGACCGCTCAACGCGAACGTCACCTTCGACGCAGCCGACGCAGCCGACGCAGCCGACGCAGCCGACGCAGCCGACACAGCCGATGCAGCCACCACGACAAACACCGACGCCGCTGGCACCATCGAGGTGCTCGGTGTCGACATGGGTCGTCAGCAACTCGACGTCGTGCGCGCCGACGAAGGCCGCCTTCCCGACCGCATGGGCGAGGTTCTGGTCACCGCAGGTGTGGCGCAGTTGGGTGACGAGATCGAACTGACCGATGTCGAACCCAATGCCACCCGCAGCGCACCGGCCGGCAACACGATGACGGCCACGGTCGTCGGCATCGGCGGCACGGCGTTCTGGAACGAGAACGATGTCATCTTCGCCACACTCGACACCGCAGCGGCACTCACCAGTCTCGATGGCGCCAATCGCGTCGTCGTCGGAACTGCCGACCTGCGGGCCGACGCATTACGCGCAACCTCACGCGATCTTCGTGTTGCGTTGGCTGCCGAGGGCGTGACGACGACCTCATTGCCCCTCACGATTCCCGACGGTCGACATCCGATCGAAGCCGACATCGATCAGGTCAGCTCGCTCGTCGGGCTGCTCGGCATCGTCGCCGGCCTCGTTGCGCTGGTGCTGCTTGCGTCGACCGTCAACACCCTGATCATGGAGCGGACGCGCGAGGTGGCCGTGATGCGGGCACTCGGCGCCCCGAACCGCGAGATGCGCCGCCGGCTCCGCCGTCTGGCGCTCGGCATCGCACTGGCGGCCGTGGCCCTGGGGCTGCCGATCGGCATCGCCATCTCCAACTTCATTGCGCGCATGATCCTCGAGGAGTTCCTCGGCCTCACGCCGGGCTTCGCCGTGTCGGTACCCGTGCTGGTCGGCAGTGCGCTGTTCGCCCTCGTCGGGGCCCGCCTCGTGGCTGCGCGAGCCGCACGGCGCGTCACGAACCGTCCGCTCGCCGAGGCGCTGCGCGACCGTGAGGGGTCGCCGTTTGGACGCCGCATGTCAGAACGGATCGTCGCCCGCGTCGCGGTCGGGTCGCTGCTCGACCGCACGGCGCTGCGCAACGGTGTGCACCAGCGGGCGCGCTCGGCGGCCGTCTTCGCCCAGATCACTGCGGCCGTGGCCGCCCTGCTCGTCATTGCCTCGCTGGCCACCACGGTCACTGACTACAACACGGCGTTGACCGCCCCCATGCAGTGGGGCTCGCGTGCATTCGTGCCCGGTCCCGGGCTCGACATCGAGACCTCGCTCGCCGCAGAGGACCCGCGGACAGAGGTGGGCAGCGACGTCTCGGGCGAGGTCGCCGGGTGGGAGATCGACGTGCTGGGCTTTGCGCCCGATACACGGATGATCGACCGGACGATGAACGAAGGCAGGTGGTTCGCGGGTCCGGGCGAAGCGGCGATCTCGACCGGGTTCGCCGAGCGCATCGGCGTGGGCGTCGGCGACGAGATCGAGGTGGACATCGCATCGGGTGTGCAGACCTTCACCGTCGTTGGCCTGCACCCGGACCGCGATCGGAGGGTGTTCGTCGACACCGAGTCGCTCGCCGTTGCCATGAACCGGCCCGGGATGGGCAACGTCGTGATGTCGCTCGACTCCGAACCACCGGCCTTCCTGTCGGGTCCGCTCACCGTCGAGCGGCTGGCCGACATCAGCAACGACACGTCGGGGACCGACGCAATCCTCTTGATCTTCACGGCCATCGGCGCCATCGTCGTCGCTGTTGCCGGGCTCGCCGTCGCCTCGGGTCTGGCCGTCGGCGTGTACGAACGGCGCCATCAGTTCGCGGCACTGCGGGCCCTCGGCGGGCGGCGACGGCACGTCTTGCGAGTCGTGGTTGCCGAGTTGTTGCCGCTGGCGGTCGGGGGCGTTGCGGTGGGCCTGGTCGTCGGATGGTTCGGCGCGGCAGCGATCATGGAGTCGTTCGAAGCATCGAACGCCGTCGAGATCGGCTTCACCTTCGCCACCGGTGCGATCCCGATCGCCGCGGCTGTCGTGCTGCTCGGATCGCTCCTGCTCGGCATGCTCATGGTGCGGCGCGTGACACGCGACGCCGTCGCGGTGTCGTTGCGGGGTGCGGCGTGATCCCCGCTGGTGTCGTGCCGCCCGCTGGTGCCGTGCGGCCCGCTGGTGCTGTGCCGCCCGCTGGCGCGGCGTCGCCCACTGGTGCCGTGCGGCCGGCCGGGGCGGTGTCGCCCGCCGGTGCGGTGTCGTCGGCACCAGTCTTGAATGCGGTGGCGCCGGCCGGTGTGGTGTCGTCGGCACGAGTTCGGAACGCGTTGGCCGTCGCAGCGTCGTCCGTGCTCACCGCCGCCGTCGTGCTCGGTTCGTCGTTGAAGTCGATGGCCACCCGGCCGATCGGCGTGCGCATGAGAGAATGGTTCCGTGACTGGCAACGCTGACGCCTCGGCAGCATCGGGCGCACGGCGCGACGGAGCGGCGCACGGTGACGGTTCGTGGGGCGCGCCGACCGGCACGCCAGTGCCGCCAGCACCACTGCACCGGCCGGGCCCCGACCAGCGCGGCCGGGCGGCGCGCCCCGACCGTCGTCCCGGCGACGCCGGCCTGGCATTCGATTCCCTCCGTTCGGGAATCGAATGGTGGTACGGGCCATTCGTCGATGCTCGGACGTGGATCGGACTCGGGTGGCTCTTCGTCGGTGTGCTGTGGGGCGTGCTGACGTTCGCGATCGTCGTGTCCGTCGTGGCGATCGTCTTCGGCTTGTCGTTCGCCGTCTTCGGGGTGCTGCTCGTCGTGCCGGGATTCGCGACGGTGTCCGCGCTGGCTGGCGTCGAACGCCGCCGCGCAGGGTGGGTCGGCGAGGTGATCCCGGCACCGCAGCTCGCAGGGCAGAGAACCGGGTTGGTCGAATCGATCATGGCGCGTCTGCGCGACGCCGTGCGGTGGCGTCAGGTGCTGTTCTTTGTCCTCTTCGGTGTCACCGGTCCCTTGTTCTTCACGTTGGCAGCGCTGCCTTGGGGTTTCCTCGTCGCGAACGTGGTCGACGTCGTGTTCGGCGGGGGTGCGCTGGTCCGACTCGTGATCGCGGTGGCGTTGGCGGGCCTGGCACCACGCGCCTCGAACGGTGTGGTCTGGCTCGCCCGATCCTTCACCGCCTCGCTCCTCGGCCCGACCGACACCGCCGAGCTGCGCGAACGGGTCACCGAACTGTCGGGGCAGCGGCAGCAGATCCTCGATGCCGTTGCGGACGAGCGGCGTCGGATCGAACGCAACCTGCACGACGGCGTGCAGCAACAACTCGTTGCCCTCGGCATCGACATCGGCCGTGCAAGTGCCCGTCTCGATTCCGACCCGGAGAGCGCTGCGGCAATTGCTCGCCGATGCCCGCGACAAGGTGCGGGGGTCGATTGGCGAACTGCGCCTGATCGGCCGCGGGCTCCATCCTGCGGTGCTCGAGGATCGAGGTCTCGATGCGGCGTTGTCGGCGGTGGTTGCGAACTCGCCGATCCCGATTGCGATCGACATCACCACGGTGATCGGGTTGCCGGAGGACATCGCGGCGACGGCGTACTACATCGCCAACGAAGCGGTGGCGAACGTGCTCAAGCATGCGCACGCCCGGATTGCCTCGATCCGGCTCGACGACGACCGGTTCGCCGATGGTCGAGGGGCGGTCCGGCTCACGGTGCGCGACGATGGGCGAGGGGGCGCCGACATCGGGCGGGGGAGCGGCCTCGCCGGCATGCGCGCTCGGGTCGAAGGCGTCGACGGTGTGTTCCGGCTGGACTCGCCGGCAGGAGGGCCGACCACGCTGGTGGCGGTCCTGCCCATCGAGCGGCCGACGACCTTGATCGATGGAGGTAGCTGATCGATGGAGGTCGTGGTGAACGCAACGACGGGCGGGCGATGATGACGGACGGCATCGCGGATGGGCATCGACGCCACTTCGGGGTCAACGCCGGCCTTGCGGGCGGTCGTGGCCGACGACTCGGTGCTGTTGCGTGACGGCGTCGTGCGGCTGCTCGGCGACGCGGGCATCGTTGTGGTCGCGGCAGTCGGCGACGGTGATGCGCTCGTGGCTGCCGTGGCCGAACATCGCCCCGACCTCGCACTGATCGACGTGCGGATGCCGCCGACGCACACCGACGAAGGCATCCGTGCAGCCCTGGCGATCCGTGCCGCACACCCCGAGGTGGCGGTGCTCGTGTTGTCGCAGTACGTGGAAGAGCGCTACGCCACCGAACTGCTCAGCGGCGACACCGCGGGGGTCGGCTACCTGCTCAAGGACCGGGTGGTCGACGTCGGCGACTTCATCGGCGCGGTCCGTCGCGTTGCCGCCGGGGGGAGTGCAATCGACGCCGAGGTGGTCCGTCAACTGCTCGGCCGGACCAAGCGGACGCCTGAACTCGAACGGCTCACACCGCGCGAACGCGACGTACTCGGGCTGATGGCGGAAGGGCTGTCGAACGCCGGAATCGCCGAGCAGTTGGTCGTGTCACTCGGCGCCGTCGAGAAGCACATCTCGAACGTATTCATCAAACTCCAGCTGCCTCAGGTCGAGCACGCCCATCGCCGCGTGCTCGCCGTCCTCACGTTCCTCGACAGCCGCTGACCGGCTCCGAACCGCGCCCGCAAGGTGGCGCTGGCTGGCGCAATTCGGAGCCGTCTGGATCAGCCGGTGAAGACGACGGTGTTGCTCGGCAACGATCGGTTGCCGTTGGCGTCGATTGCCGTGACGGTCACACTGATCGACGTGCCCGCGGCAGGCGCCAACAGCCGTGTTCCGGTTGTCCCGAAGCAGTACTGGCTGCACGTCGGTACGTCCTGCCCCAACGGATCTTCGGCGATCCGATAGGTGTACTGCAGACCGGTTGTTCCGGTGGTGTTGTCGGTCGACGGTGCCCAGCTCAGCCCGACATAGTTCCGCCCGGACAGCACGATCGGTGCTGTCGCGGTGATCACAGGTGCCGATGGCCGAACCTGTGCCAGCGGGAGGGTCGTCACCGTGAACGTCGTCGGGGCGGATCGGAGTGACACGGCGCGGTTCGTGTTCGTGTCGTAGAAACGAACCCGCTCGACCGACACCGTGTAGGTGCTCTCGGGTTGGAGGCCGGTGACACGACCGTCACCGGTCACGCCGACGGAACCACTCGGGCCGCAGGCGAAGATCTGGTCGGGCCGGCACGGACCCGTGACGGTGCGGACGATGGTCTCGACGCCTGACTCGAACGGGTTGGTCACCCGGAACGTGAATGTCGTGGCGTCATCCACCACGATGTCGGCGATGACCGGCGCGGCCGGCGTGGGCAGCGGGCGGGGCCGCGGCCGCGCCGCATCGACCTGCGAGCCGCCGGCGAGCATGCCGACGACGCACAGCGCGCCGAGCCCGATCGATCGTCGCCGACGATGCCGGCCGGGTCGTGACCGTCCGGATGGTTGCGTTGGCGACGTCGTCGCGGTGTCGCTCGTGAGATGGCTCATGGTTGCTCCTGTGGAGGTAGGGGACTGACGAAGTCATCGTCCTCATCTCGGCCAGCGCAGACAAGCAACGGGCGCGAAACGCCTTCGAAACCTCTGCGACGGCGGTGCGATGCCGGAAACCCACGAGCGTTTCGATCGCGCACCCGCGTACGTTCGCGGCATGCATCTCGCCGATTCCTTCGATCTGCCGCCCGGGATCGTGGCGCGCCCGTACCGCGGCGCCGACGACTTGGCGGACATGCTCGAGTCGTTGCGCGCCTACCGCGCCATCCACCGCGACGACGAGTTTCCGACGCTCGAGCAGATGCGCAACTCGTACTCGCACCTCACCGACTGCGACCCCGGCCTCGACATCGCAGTGTTCGAAACCGACAACGGCGACCCGGTCGGCTACGCCCGAGCCTCGCACGAAGATGCCGAGACCGGAGCACGCGACTGCATCGTCTTCGCCCCGATCCGCCCGGCGTATCTGACGCACGCACTGTTCGACGCGATCGTCCCCGGCATGGAGCAGCACATGGCGGCGCGTGCGGGCGCTGCTCCGAGCGCTCGGTACCGCGCCTACTCCCTCCATCCCGGCCCGGGCGAGGCGCCCGTCGGCGAAGCCGCATGGCTGGAGTCGCACGGGTACGCCGCGACCGAGTGGGGCGCGAGCCTGCTGCGCCCTCACCTCGACGACATCGCCGACCCTGCTGACCTGGCGCTGCCCGACGGCGTGGAGGTGCGACCGGTCACGCCCGACCAGGTGCGCTCGATCTGGGAGGAGCACTGGGAGGCGTTCCGTGGTGAATGGGACTTCAAGGAGGCGACCGACGATGACATCGACGAGCACGTCGAGGACCCGATTCTCAGCGACATCTCGCTGTGGAAGGTCGCGTGGGCCGGCGATCAGGTGGTCGGTCAGGTGAAGTCGTTCATCAATCACGAGGAGAACGAGGAGCGGGGCTACTTGCGCGGCTACGCCGAGTACATCTCGACCCATCGCGACTGGCGCAACCGGGGCATCGCGAGCGCACTACTGGCGATGAGCCTGCACGAACTGCGGGACCGCGGGATGACCGAGGCGATGCTCGGTGTGGACACCAACAACCCGGGCGGTGCGCTTCACGTGTACACCCGCCTCGGCTTCGCGGTCCGCAAGTACGACGCGGTGTACACCAAGCCGATTTCCAGGCCGATTTCCAGGCCGATCTCCGGCTGATCAGCCTGCTCAGCGTCGCAGTCGGCGAACGGGTAGTTCTCCCGATGGCGCCGACCGCGGTGGACGTCGACGATGACAGGCGTGCCGACCACCACTCTCCGACCGCCCGGCAGCGCTCCGTCACCCGGTGCGCCCGGTCCATCGGCGTGGATGCCGCGCGGATCGGTGACCTATCCGAGCAATGGTGATGCCGCGGCGATTGCCCAGTTCGCACAACAGCTTGCGTCCGTTGCCGCGGGCCTCGGCACCGCGACGCAACTGCTGCGGTCGACGCACTCCCATGCCGGCGCCACATGGGTGGGCCCGGCCGCCGACGCCTTCCGGGAGCACCTGAGCGAGCGGTGGAGTCACATCGACGCGGCGCACCGTGCGACCTCGGCCTGCGTCGAGCCCGTTCGGGCACTCGCTGCGGCGGTTGCGTCGACGAGCCAGTGGTACGCCCGCGGCGCCGACACCGAACTGCGCCTCGTCCGCGTCACCGACCCTGGTGCGGAAGCGCTGCGCCGCGATGCCGTCTGGCAGCAGGTCGCGGCCGTGCGCGGCTTGCTCGATGCGGGCGATCAAGCCGCTGCGCTGCTCCGACCGAACATCGACCAGATCGCAACCGCCGGCCGTGCATTGACTGCGAACACCAACCAGGCCGCACCTTCGAACGATGCGCGCACCGGCGTCACCGGGAACCGTTCGATCGACGAAGTCATCGACTATCTCCTCGGCGACCTCCTCAGCCTGTGGAACGGCGGGCCGAACGACGAACACCTTCCACTTGGCAAGATCGCCGCCGCCCTGATGCGGATCGGGCGGATCGGAACCTACGTGCACTCGGGTTTCGACCCCAACAAGTTTCCGACCTGGAACACCGGCAGCATCGCCGGCTGGACAGCTCGGCAACTCGGGCGATTCGAAGCGACCGCAGCGGCCGGCACCTGGCTGTCGACGCCCGCCAGAGCAACGCCCTGGTTCCGGGGCGCCGGCATCGTCGGGGGAATTGCGTCAACCGGCATTGGCGCCTACGACCTGGTCCAGCAGGGCAATCCGATCGCGGCCTACGAGCGCCGCGGCGCAGGGTATGTGGCCGACGTCGCCAGCACTGCCTTCAGCGCATCGACCACCGCCTTCCTGATCGCACCGAACCCCGTGACCGCCGGCGCCGCGATCGTCACGGGGGTCGTCTGGGCCGGCGCCGAAGTGGTCGACCACTGGGACGAGATCGTCGACGTCGCCGACACCGTTGGCACTGCCGTGAGCGACACCGTCGATGGTGTCGTCACCGGAGCGCGCACCGCAGCGACCGACATGATCGACCAGACGTTCGGCGAATGGATGCGACGCGCCCAGCGGCGCAGCGGGCCGGACGGAGCGTGGTTCTGATGCACTTCGACGCCAACCGATCACTCCTCGTCGTCTCCCCCGAAGATCTCCGAGCACTTGCCGAACATGACGACGCGCAGCTCGATCCGTGGCCCAGAGCCTGGGTCGACGCCGGTGTCGTGATCGACAACGCGCACGGCGCGCCGCGGCTGCACCCGATCGTCTCCGCTGTCGTCGCCGTGGTGAGGCGAGGGATGCGCGACATCGTTCTCGAACGCTTCGATGGCCGCCACCTCGCGGTCACCAGCGTGTCATACGACGGTGCCGGGAACGTCACGTTCACCGACGTGACGACCGACGGCTGGCTGACCATCACCCTCTCCACGGTCGCCGTTCTCCCGGCGATGCTCGAACACGCCCTTGGGATACGGATTCCGGTCGGCCAGGTCGACGATGAACGGGCGCCGATCTCGACGACTGCCGGCGACATCGACGACGCTCTCGCCGCGGCCGAACGGGCATCGGACGAATCGCGTTCGGACCCGCCGATGGCGCCCGGCGTCGGTGCTGCCGCAGCTGCGTTGACGTCACTCGAACGGTCGTGGCGACTCAGTGCGGGTTGGCGCGGCGACCCCGTCGACGCCGCGATCACCGTCGCGCAGACCACCCATGCCGGATCGTGGATCGTCGAGCACGATGCCGACGTGCCCGACGCACCTCCCGCGCGTGACACCGCGGTGACCCTGGTGCCCGTCGACCCGTTCGACCTGATGGAGCGCATCGGCTGCGTGGTCGCCGGCAAGGAACGAGCCGATTGCCAGCCGCTGCACGCTCGTCGGCGAGCAGAGTCGGTAGCAGGGTGGCACTGCTCCGGCCGGTCGAACACTACGTACGTCGTGAACTGGTCGTGTATCCCCGGGCACCGGGCGGGCCGATCACCGTCCACCGTCTCGCCGACCGAATCGAGGCGGTGAACACCGACGGGCTGGCGATCACGATCGCGGCGAACTCGCTGCTCGACGGCCCGACGCTCCGGGCGCTCCTGCGGCACGGCATCGACGTGTTGCTCGGCTCCGAGGTGGTCGGCGTGCTCCACCAACCGACCGACGGCCCCCGGCGCGCCGACCGCGCCATCGTGTTCTCGGAGCGTCCTGATCGCAGCACCTTCCCGCTTCCAGCCGTGGCGCGATTCCGCGCGCGAGGTGTCGTGGGTGCGCTGAGCATGGAGGTCGAGGGTCGCCGAGCCGTCTCGGTCCGCTTCCCCGCAGTCCTGTGGCTCAACGCTGCATTGCGTCACGACGAGCGCGTGGAAGCGGCCTGGATCGTGCTGTTTGCTGCGGTGAGCGTCGGTGTCTGGCCCGCCGCGCTCATGTGATCAGGCGGGCTGCATCTCCGCGGCACGCTTCTCGGCGTATCGCCTGGCGACTCGTTCGCTCGTGGCCATCCGCTTCATCAGCCGCTCCTGCGCTTGCGCGCCCTCGCCGGAGAGCCCCGCGATGTTGGCGGCGTCCCATTGGCGCAACACGACCGGCGCGAGGATCTGGTCGTGGTGGATCTGGAGGTCGTAGATCCCGGCCTTCGCGATGGCCTTGGCGTGCCGCTCGAAGTCGGGGATGCCCGTGCCCGGCATCGCGAAGTGGCGCACCTGGTTTTCCATCGCGATCATCATCGTGTTCGGGTCGGCCTTGATCGCCGCGGTGGCGAGGTCGCGGTAGAACAGTTGGTGCAGGTTCTCATCGCTGCCCACGCGCTTCATCACCTCGTAGCCGACCGGGTCGCCGATTTGGGCACCTGTGTTGCGGTGGGAGATCCGGGTCGCCAGCTCTTGCAGCGCGAGATAGATGAAACCTTCGTGGGTTGCGGGATCGGGCGTCTCCCCCTTGCTCACCTGCACCATGCGGGACCGTTCGAGTTCGACCGGATCGATGGCCCGCGTCACCATGAGGTAGCCGTAGATGGCCATCGAGTGACGGCCCTCCTCGGCAGTCCAGCGGCGCGCCCACGTGCCCCATGCCCCGTCCTTGCCGAACATCCGCTCGACCGAGCGGAAGTAGTAGGGCAGGTTGTCTTCGGTGAGCAGGTTGACGAGCAACGCGCTGCGCACCTCGGGCGTGAGTTGCGCCCCGGCGAGGTCTGCGTCCTCGGGGCTCCAGACGTGACCTTCCATGTGGTCGCGGCCGCGGCTGTAGGGCACGTATTCGTGGGGGAACCACTCTTTGGTGGTCTCCAGATGCCGTTCGAGCAGCCGCTCGACGTCGGGAGTGATGGCGTGGAGGATTTCCTGCTCGTTCACGAGATCCAGCCTACCGACCAGTAGGTAGTTTGGCCAGTCAGACGGCGGAACGCGCCTGCTCGACGGAGCGGTCAAACGGTGGCGGGCGCCGAGCCGAATTCGGTGACGATGACGCGACCTCGACGGTCGGCCGCACTGGGGGCCAGATCGCTGACGACGAACGCTCGCTGCAGCCACCGGTCGGTGCCGTCGAAGCGCGCGGTGAAGGGCGAGCGTCCGTGAACGGCGCGGTTGTTGTCGATCACCAGCAGGTCGCCGGGGGCCAGGACGACCGAGGTCGTTGCCGCTTCGATTGCGGCGTGCAGTGCGTGCACCACGCGTTCTGCTTCGACGTCGACACCGACGGTGAGATCGGCATCGAAGACGAAGGTCGGCTCGTCGAGCGTGCCGGTGAGCAGCGCATGCGGTTCGCCGAGTTGGTCGACACGCCCGTCGAGGAAGCTCGCATCGACCGAGGTGCGAAAGCGCGGTTCGAACATCACCGCGATCGTCCGCTCGCGGACCTGATCGGGGAGTTCATCGATGATGTCGAAGATCGAGGCCATCGTCGTGTGAGCTTCGGGGTTGCCGCGCAGGCACAGCAGCGCGAGGTAGCGGGGTCGGTGGGGGTGGAACGCGGTTTCGGTGTGGAACATCAGATTCGAACGGGACGACGTCGACATCTGCAGGTCGGCTGCGGCCTCGGTCGGCACGAGGTTCTGCACGATGCGGCCACCATGCTCGGGCACGTAGCCGACCGGTTGGCCGAGGCGCCGGGCAACGGCCAGCAACGTCAGTTCGCTGGTGAGATCCTTCGCGGTCGGTGCGTCGGGGGCGGCCGGGGTGGGCGGGAGTTCGCCGAGCGCGCAGTCGGTGAGCAGCAGTGCTCCGGCCCGGTTCGAGTGATCGGCGAAGTCGAGCAGCGCGGCGTCGACGGCCGGTGGCAGCGTTGCCGCAAAGCGGCCCGCGGCGCCGACGAGTTCCTCGGTGTCGACGGCCATGTGCGCCGAGCCGACCGCGCCGATCGCGGGCAGGGCAGTCGACATCGCCGAACCAGTCCAGTCGAGGGCCGAGAGTGAAACAATCATTTCACTATCCTATCAAACTGAAACGAAGGGCGTCAACGAGGGGCATCGTCGGAGCATCGTCGGAGCATCGTTGGAGCATCGTTGGAGCATCGTTGGAGCATCGTTGCCGAGCTGATGACACACGGGCGCGGTGACCGTCCCTGGGAGAACGGACACCGGCGGAGTCGAGACCTCCGTCTCGGGCGGACGGACTACCGTGCAGGACGTGACGGTCGCACAACGTTTGCAATCGAGTGGCGATGCGTTGACCGCCACCGAGCGCCGCATCGCCGACGTGCTGCTGTCCAGCCCGCAGACCGTCGCGTTCGGCACCGTTGCCGACGTCGCGTCGGCGGCCGGAGCGGGCACGGCGACCGTGGTGCGCCTTGCCACCAAACTCGGCTACGCCGGGTTCGTCGACCTGCAGCGGACTGTCCAGAACGAGTTGTCCAGTCAGCTCCGACCCGCCGCCGAACGCATCCGGCAGCTCGCTGATGACGACCTCGTCGGCCGCCACACCGTCGCCGAGGAAGCCAACGTCGCCGGCACCCTCGGTGGGGTCGAGGCCGCGCAACTCGCTGCGGTCGTCACACTGCTCACCGACGACCGCCGTCCCGTCCGCGTCCTGTCGGGCTCGGCGTCGCTCGGCGTGGCGACCCAGTTCGTGCACGATCTGTACCAACTGCGATCCGATGTCGCGATCGTCGGCGGCAACCAGATCGACGTCCTGCAGGGTCTGTCGCTGACCGGCGCCGACGCGGTGATCGTCGCCATCGATCTGCGGCGCTACGACCGGTGGCTCGTCGAGGCGCTCGACGTAGCGACCAGTCGAGGCTTCACCATCGTCGCCTTGAGCGACAGCGTGCTCTCGCCGCTCGCGGCAGCGGCTGCGCACTCCTTCGTGGTCGACACGTCATCGGCCGGACCGTTCGACAGTCACGTCGGCACGCTCGCGCTCCTCAACCTGTTCGTCGTCGAAGCTGCGGTGGCTCGTCGAACGACGGCCACGACCGCGCCTCGACCAGCTGGAACATGCGTGGTCGACGCATCAGGCACTGAGCGACTCGTGATGCATCGACCACGCGTGATCGGAGCGATGCGATGACCGTCCGGATCGACCGATGGCTGTGGTCGGCACGCATCACCAAGACGCGCGCCGATGCTGCCGACCTGTGCCGATCGGGACACGTCACGATCAACGCCAAGACGGCTAAACCCTCGTCGAACGTGCTCGTCGGCGATCGCGTCGAAGCGCGTGTCCACCAGGTCGAGCGGGTCGTCGTGGTCACGCAGCTCATCTCCAAGCGCGTCGGCGCGGCCCTTGCGATCGAGTGCTACGAGGATCACAGCCCGCCGCCCCCGGAGCGCCTGGCGTCACCTCCGGTGTTCGAGCGCGACCGCGGTGCCGGTCGCCCGACCAAACGCGACCGTCGCCAGCTCGACGCACTCCGCGGCCGCCCCCCACGCCCGTGAACCAATCACGTCTGGTGTCAGACACCAGACGTGATGGTGCCGTCGCCGTGTTCGGCTCGATGCCGATGCCGATGCCGATGTCGGCGTCGATGGAAGCAGACGCAGTAGCGTTCGGGTCCTGGCCGACACCCTTCCGCCGATGAGCGCCGCCGACATCGACGGCGTGACCTCCGTGATCGGGGCGGACGCACATGCGTCGGGTGGCCCTCACCCTGTCGTCCGCGGCGGCCTGGCGTTGTGGGCGCTGTTTCTCGGGTTCGGCATGCTGATGGTCGGCAACGGCCTCAACCTCGCCGTGCTCGGCGTTCGCGTGGTCGACGAGGGGTTCGGTGTGCGGACGAGTGGCTACGTGATGTCGTGCTACTTCGCAGGGTTTCTGCTCGGGCCGCCGGTCATCTCGCGCATGCTGGCCACCGTCGGGCACATCCGTGTGTTCGCTGGCCTGGCGTCATTGGCCTCCGGCGCGGTGCTCATCCACTCCATCTCGGTGGTGCCGATCACGTGGGCGCTGATGCGGATGGTGTTCGGCTTCTGCATGGCCGGCCTCTACGTCGTCGTCGAGTCATGGCTCAACGACGCGTCGACGCCGCAGACCCGCGGCCGAACGCTGGCCTTCTACATGGTCGTGTCGATGGGCGGATTGGCGATCGGGCAGATGATCATCGCCTTTGTCGACACGTCGGGTTTCACGCTCTTCATCGTCGCGTCGGTACTCGTCTCGCTCGCCGTCGTGCCGGTCACTCTCGCGGCGACGACGGAAGCGCCGCCCGTACGCGCTGCCGACCGGCTCGGCCTGCGCGAGCTGTTGGCCACCGTTCCGACCGGGCTCGTGGGCATGTTCTTCACCGGCATGTCGCACGGCGTGCTGTTCGGGCTCGGCGCGGTCTATGCGGGCGCCGTCGACTTCGAGCCGCGCCGGCTGGCCATGTTCCTCGTGCTGCCGACGATCGGGTCGCTGGTGCTGCAGTGGCCGATCGGCCTCATCTCGGATCGCGTCCCGCGGCGCGGTGTGATCTTCGTCGTTGCATTGGTGGCCGCCGTGGTGTGCGCGGTGATGGCCATGCTCCCCACCGACAGCTCGCTTGTGCTGGTGGGCATGTTCCTGCTGGGCGGCATGACGTTTCCGCTCTACTCGCTGCTGCTGTCGTACACCCTCGACTGGTCGGCACCCGGCAAGGCGATCGGCGCGAGCAGCTCGCTCCTGCGGATCAACGGCGCGGGCGCGGTGATCGGCCCGGTGATTGCCTCGTCGTTCATGGGTTCGGTCGGATCCGGAGCGTTCTTCTGGGCAATGGTCGTGACCCACGGCATCATCGTGGCCTACGTCGGCTACCGCATCATCGCGGTCGACGGCCTCCCGATGGAACGCCAGGGCCGCTTCGTCTCGCTGCCGGCCCGCTCGACCGAGTTGGCGATCAGGCTGGCGGCGCGGCCGCTGAACGCGTCGCGCGCCGCCCTCCGTCGCGGCAAACCCCTCTGACGCCGCCGGCCGGGAGCGCCATCTTTCGTGTGAGCGCAAGCGCCGTCCGACGCACCATGTGCTTACACGAACCGGGGCGCCATCTTCTGTGTGAGCGCAAGCGCTGTCCGACGCACCATGTGCTCACATGAACCGGGGCGCCATCTTCTGTGTGAGCGCAAGCGCTGTCCGACGCACCATGTGCTCACATGAACCGGGGCGCCATCTTCTGTGTGAGCGCAAGCGCTGTCCGACGCAGCATGTGCTCACATGAACCCGGGGCGCCATCTTCTGTGTGAGCACAAGCGCTGTCCGACGCACCATGTGCTCACACGAACCGGAGGCCCGACCGTGCTGCCGGAGGGGTGGGCTGTTGGGTGGGCCGGAGGGGTGGGCTGAGGGGTGGGCTGGAGGGTCAGCCCAGGGTTGCGGTGCGCCAGGCCTCGGTGGCAGCGACCTGGTTGAAGGTGTAGAGGTGGATGCCCTCGATGCCGAGTGCAGCCACGTCGCCCGCCAGCGGCCGCAGCAGCTGATCGGGCTCGAACGAACGTTGCGTCATCATCTTGCCGAGCGCTT
This sequence comes from Ilumatobacteraceae bacterium, assembly GCA_963820085.1. GTDB lineage: Bacteria > Actinomycetota > Acidimicrobiia > Acidimicrobiales > Ilumatobacteraceae > Ilumatobacter_A. The sequence goes on from CAWFYU010000008.1 coordinate 305,997, forward strand.
TGCGGTTCTTGGACAGGTAGCGCAGCGAGGTGCCGACTCCGAGGCGGACGCCCATGGTCATCAGCTTGGTCTTGTCGATCACGCCGGGAATGCCGAGGTGGACGGGCACGGTGAGACCCGCGGCGCGCTCGCGCCGCAACCAGGAGCGGATCTGATCGGCCGAGAAGCACATCTGCGTGGTCACGTGGGCGGTCCGGCCGGAGCTCAGGATCATCTGCTGCTTCCGATGGAGCGCGTCGTGGAGCGCATCGGCGCTGATCAGCGGATGGCTGTCGGGATACGAGGTGTATCCGATGTGGTCGATCTGGCGGTGCTCAATTCCATTGGCGTCGTCGAGTGTCAGTAGGGCGTCGATGAACTCGATGGCGTCGAAGAAGCAGCCCGGCGGGTCGGCGTCACCCGCGACGACGAAGATCTCGCGCACGCCGATCTCGACCAGACGGCCGTGGATCTCGGCGAGGTGATCAGCCGACTGCACCATGCGTGCCGCCAGGTGCGGGGTCACGTTGTGGCCTGCCGCGATCAGGGTGGCGGTGGCGTCGAGCGTGGCCTCGATCGACTTGGCAGGAGAACAGGTCATCGACACATCAGCGTGCGACCGCAGTTCGCCCGCTGCGCGTTCGAGACTGTTCATCGGAATCAGCTCGACGCTGGCGTGCTCGATCAGCCGTCGGAGCCGCGACGGTCCGGGTTCGAGCAGCGTCCGCCGCAACCCGCGCCGCACCCGATCACCTCTGGTGTCTGACACCAGAGGTGATTGCTCAACTGAGGCCGACGATGTTGCCATCGGCGTCGATGTCGATCTGCTGGAGGGCGGGGGTTTGGCCGAGGCCGGGCATCGTGCGCATGTCGCCGCAAATCGGGTAGACGAAGCCGGCACCGACCGACGCGCGGACCTCGCGCACGGGCAGGGTCCACCCCGTGGGAGCACCCTTGAGCGACGGATCATGGCTCAACGACAGATGCGACTTCGCGATGCACACCGGGAGGTTGCCGAACCCGTTGGCCTCGTAGTTGTCGATCTGCTTGTTGGCCTGCGCGGAGAACTCCGCACCGTCGGCGCCGTAGACCCTGGTGGCCACGGTCGTGATCTTGTCGCGCAGACTCATCTCGTCGGGGTAGAGCACTTGGAAGTGCGATTCCTCCTCGGCAGCCTCGGCCACGGCGTGGGCCAATTCGGTGGCGCCGGCGCCGCCTTCGGTGAAGTGCGTCGACACCGCTGATCGAGCGTCGAACTCGGCGGCGATCTCTCGGATGGCGTTGATGTCGCCGTCGTGGTCGCCAGGGAACACGTTGATCGCGACGACCGGCGTACAGCCGTGGATGCGCATGTTCTCGAGTTGCTTGCGCAGGTTGTCGCCACCCTGGTGCACTTCGTCGGGATTCTCTTTGAGCAGATCGTCGGGCAGCGGTTTGCCGGCCACGATCTTGTGATTGCCCGAGTGCGCCTTGAGCCCGCGGACCGTCGCAACGAGTACGGCGGCGTCGGGTGCGAGGCCCGATGCCCGGCACTTGATGTTGAAGAAGCGTTCAGCGCCCATGTCGGCACCGAAGCCCGCCTCGGTGATCAGGTAGTCGCCCATGTGGATGCCGATGCGGTCGGCGACGATCGAGCTGTTGCCGGTGGCGATGTTGCCAAACGGCCCGGTGTGCACCAGTGCCGGGGTGTTTTCGAGTGTCTGCATCAGATTGGGTTTGATCGCCTCCATCAAGATGACGGCCATCGAGCCGGCAACCTTCAGATCTTCGGCGGTCACAGGCGTCCCCGACGTGGTGTACCCGACGACGATGCGGCCGAGACGGGCGCGCAGGTCTTGGAGCGAGCTGCACAACGCAAGCGTCGCCATCACTTCCGACGCGGCGGTGATGTCGAAGCCGGTTTCGCGGGGGATGCCGTCGAGGCGACCACCGAGGCCGATCACGCAGTTGCGCAACGACCGATCGTTCACGTCGATCACCCGCCGCCACGTGATGTTGTGCATGTCGAGGCCGGACTCGTTGCCGTGGTAGAGGTGTGCGTCGAGTGCGGCGGAACACATGTTGTGCGCAGCAGTGACGGCGTGCATGTCGCCGGTCAGGTGCAGGTTGAGCAGTTCCATCGGCACGACCTGGCTGTAGCCACCGCCGGCTGCGCCACCTTTGATGCCGAACGTCGGACCCATCGACGGTTGGCGGATGGCGATCACGCCCAACTTCCCGATGTGGCTGAACCCTTGGCCGAGACCGACGGTGGTGGTCGTCTTGCCCTCGCCGAGCGGCGTCGGTGTGATCGCCGAGACGACGACGTACTTGGCCTTTGGCCGGTCGGCCATCTTCTCGATCGCATCGAGACCGATCTTCGCTGCGCCCCGACCGTAGGGCTCAAGGCACTCGAGCGGGATGCCCGATGCACCGGCGATGTCGCCGAGTGGCTTCAGCGTGGCTGTCCTCGCGATGGCGAGGTCGGAGGGGAATCCCATGTGTTTGATCGAGTCCGTTCTGTCCGGGCAGGTCGCGAATCGTCCGCTGCGTGTTCCGCATGGTGGAACGGTTCCACTATACAGAACACAGCGAGGTGTGTCGACCGTCATGTCGACCGTCATGTCGACAGGTATCGATTGTCGCAGATCGGGGCTTCGATCGCGGCGATCCTCTCAATCGGGCGCGACCTGAGCGGATCGTCTACTGTTCTGGCTGGGCGAAGACACATGGAGCGTGCACATGGCTGAATCGTCGATCGGACCGAACTTTCCCGACGCCGACTACTTCGTCATCGACGACGAAGGCTGGGCAGTTCCGTATCGGCACTTCACGCCTCGTCCGCCCGGTCGAAATCGCCGCAACTGGCCGCTGGCCATCAAGCAGGCGGCTGCCGTGGTCACCGCGCTCGCTGCGCTCTCTGTGCTGCCGGCGCAGAGTGCCGCAGCGCAAGACGCTGACGAACCGGCGACCGACTCGCCCGCCGTCCAGCCACAAAGTCTGACGATCGGGGTCTACGGCGACTCGTACACCGCAGGCGAGGGCGCCGACGACGCGGCTGGACAAGCGGAGTACCTCGACCCTCAGGACTCGCGTCACCAGTCGACGCGAGCACCATCGGCCATTGCCGGTTCGCTGCTCGAACAGGCCAACCCCGGCCTGCAGATCACGATGCCCTTTGCTGCGTCGTCGGGCGCCACCTCGCTCAATCTCGGCGCACCGCAGATCGAAGATGCCGATGAACCCGAAGACGGCTTTCGAAACAGCCCCCAACTCGAACAGATGCCGGCAGATCTCGACGGCGTGGTCGTCGGCCTCGGTGGCAACGACGCGGAGTTCGCCAACGTCATGGGCACCGCTGGCAGTCGGGCGATGGATGCCCAGCAGATGGCGGAGTTCTTGGCAGCGGAAGGTTTGGACGCCAACGGCATCCTCGGCGACATCTCCGATGAAGACCTCGCCCGCGAGGTCGCCGAGATCAGAGCTGGCCGAGTCGACGCCGACGGGAACATCCAGATCGACACCAACGGCGACGGTGTCGCGGAGACCGTCGCTTCCAACCTGACGTCGCGCCTCGTTGCTGCGTACCAGCAGGTTCGCGAGAAGCATCCAGACGCCGCCATGGCCGTCGTCAACTACCCTGTCGCCGTTGATCCGGCCCTCGAGCCTGATTGGGGACCCGGTTTCAACCAAGCCGAGATGGAAGCGATCGAGCAGTTCGCGAACAACGTGAACGCCAAGATTGCCGAAGCAGCCAATCGATGCGGCTGCGATGCTGTCGTGGCCGACGTCGCAGGAGCGATGGCTGGTGGCGAGCTCTACAGCGACGATCCCATGATCCACGGCATCTGGGAACAGGAGAATCGCGAAAACGGCGAGCACGGCGATCAAGAACGGCTGCACCCCAACATCGCCGGAGCCGAGGCGCTCGGTCGGGTGATCGCCGACGCGCTGGCTGCGGGCATGGGTCTGAATGCGCCTGAACCGGACGCGTCGCTCGACCTCGACGATCACGCCGTCGATCTTCGGAACGCGCCGCGCCCTGCGGACCCGGAACCATCGTTGTGGGATGGGATGAACGACACGCCGGCACCACCTCCTGGGCCTGTTCCGCCGATCGACGTGACTCCGCGGACCGATCCGGGCGGCGCGACGGACGGTGCGAATCCCGGGCCACAGGACATCTCCTTCGATCCCAGCGACGGCGTCGGGGACGGTGCTGTGGACGGGCCCGCCACCGGCGACCAGAACTCGACGCCGGTCCTGGTACTTCCCGCTGCCCCGGCTGCGCCGCCCGACCCGGCTGCGCCGCCCGACCCGGCTGCGCCGCCCGACCGGCTGCGCCGCCCGCCCGGTTGCGCCGCCGACGGAGAGCGCCCCTGATGACGGGTCCGCCGATGAGCCGACCAGTCCGGTCGATCAATCGGGTGATGCACCGACGCCGGGGGATGTCGAGCCATCGGACGCATCGGCGGAGCCGTCGGATGCGCCCGGGGTGCCGGCTGCTGACGGCCCGGGAACCGGCGACACTGACGGTGAGGCAGGGAGTGAGAACGATCCTCAGGACCTCGGAGAAGACGACGGGAACGACGACGAAGGTGACGACAGTGCGTCGCAACCCGACGAGGTCGTTCGGCCCGACGATGACGATGTCGATGATGACGACGACACCGACGACGACATCGACGACGACACCGATACTGGCGCTCCGGAGCCCGACGATGCGACAACGTGGTCCGATGACCACGGAGATGGTGGGTCCGACGACGACGGGCCCAGCAGCGGTGGCGGCAGTCCTGCTGACAGTGATTCGGGATCGGATGATTCGTCCGACGAGCCGGGGATGAGCGGCGGGTCGCCGGCGACTCCGAACACGCCCGGTGATTCGGGCTCACCGTCTGGTGGTCAGTCGGGTGCTGGTGATCATCATCCGGATTCGCCGAGTGAGTCGGCGGGTGGTCCGGGTAATCCGGGGAACTCGGGGAACCCTGCTGGGAACGCCACTCCTGGTGATCATCATCCGGATTCGCCGAGTGAGTCGGCGGGTGGTCCGGGTAATCCGGGGAATTCGGGGAACCCTGCTGGGAACGCCACTCCTGGTGATCATCATCCGGATTCGCCGAGTGAGTCGGCGGGTGGTCCGGGTAATCCGGGGAACCCGGGAAACCCTGCTGGGAACGCCACTCCTGGTGATCATCATCCGGATTCGCCGAGTGAGTCGGCGGGTGGTCCGGGTAATCCGGGAAGTGCCGGTAGCTCGGGTGGCTCCGGCGGTTCGGGTGGCTCCGGGAACTCGGGCGGTTCCGGCGGTTCGGGTGGCTCGGGGAACTCGGGTGGCTCCGGCGGTTCGGGTGGCTCGGGCAATTCGGGTGGCTCCGGCGGTTCGGGTGGCTCGGGCAATTCGGGCAACTCGGGCAACTCGGGCGGTTCGGGTGGCTCGGGGAACTCGGGCGGTTCGGGTGGCTCGGGCAATTCGGGTGGCTCCGGCGGTTCGGGTGGCTCGGGGAACTCGGGCAACTCGGGCGGTTCGGGTGGCTCGGGGAACTCGGGTGGCTCCGGCGGTTCGGGTGGCTCGGGGAACTCGGGTGGCTCGGGTGGCTCCGGCAATTCCGGTGGCTCGGGTGGCTCGGGTGGCTCGGGTGGCTCGGGTGGCACCGGCAATACGGGTGGTCCGGCGGGCGCGGGCGACTACTCGGATTCGCCAAGCGAGTCTGCGGGCGGGCCGGGTAACCCTGGCAACTCCGGCAACTCCGGGAACCCCGCCGGTAACGCTCCTCCCGGCGATCATCATCCAGACGCGCCGAACAACGACGGGTACTCGGGTCCCGACTACGACCCCTTCGGTTGGGGAAGCTCCGCCGGCGACGACACGTGTTACTGCGTCTGACCCGCCGCATTCAGCTGTGTGTCGTGGCGTGAGGGCTGCGTCCGCGACGCCGATTCAGGCGCGCCAACACCGATGGTGTGGGTGATGCGCGAGACTGGCGCATGGCTTTCAAGACGGTCACCGCCTCCATCGCTTCCGGCAAGGTCAAGGGTTCCCTCGGCACGGGCGGACGGATGGCGCACTTTCGCAACATCCCCTATGCGGCCCCGCCCGTCGGCGTCCGCCGTTGGCAGCAGCCTGCGCCGGTCGAGGCATGGCGCGGCACGCGCGACTGCACCAAGTTCGGTCCGTATGCCTACCAACGCGCCGCCGGCTTCGAGCTCTTCTTCGACTCCCTGATCGTCGGCCTCGGTCTGGGCGCAGCCCGCAAGAAGGCGCTGCGTAGCGCAATCAAACTGGCCAAGGTGAAACAGAGCGAAGACTGCCTGCAGCTCAACGTTCGGGCGCCGGCGCACGCTCTGCGCCTCGGCCGCAAGCTGCCGGTCATGGTCTGGATCCACGGCGGCGACCACACCGACGGCAGCGGCACCGAACCGCATTACAACAGCGATGCCCTGCCCGAACGGGGGGCTGTGCTGGTCACGTTCAACTACCGGCTCGGCATGTTCGGGTTCCTCGCCCATCCCGAGCTCGCCGCCGAGTCGCCCGACGGCGTGTCGGGCAACTATGGGTTGCTCGATCAGATCGCGGCACTCGCGTGGGTCCGCGACAACATCTCTGCGTTCGGCGGTGACCCGGACAACGTGACGATTTTCGGTGAGTCGGCGGGCGGGGAGGCCGTCCTCAACCTGATGACGTCGCCCCGGGCGCGCGGGCTGTTCCACCGAGCGATCGCGCAGAGCCCGAGCGACAGCGGGCGGTGGCTCCACCTCCGTCGTCCCGCGCTCGATTTCCTTGCGGCCGAGGACGCCGGCGTCGACTTCGCCAACGCCGTCGTCGGCTCAGCCGACGGCCAGGTCGAACGGCTGCGTTCGATGACGCCCGAGGAACTGACGATGCATTATCAACAGCACCCGCGCCTCGGCCGGCACTTCTATCCGGCTGTCGACGGCGTGATCCTGCCGACGGCCCCGATGTCGGCGTTCAGCGCGCAGCAACAGGCGTCGGTCCCGTTGATGATCGGCTACAACAGTGACGAAGCGACCCTGTTCGCCGACTTCATGCATCCGTCGGGCGGCGAGTTCTACCGCGATCACACCGACTCCAAGGTCGGCCACCCCATCACGCCGGTGTCGGTCGCCGATGCGTGGGCTGCCTTCGCCATGTCGTATCCGTCGAGTGGCCACGTCGACCGCTTGATGGCGGCCTACCCGGGATTGGCCACCCTGGATCGCACAGCGGTGGCCCGGCACGGCGGTGACCACATGTTCGGCGTGCATGTCGACCATGCCGCTCGCCAACATGCCGCGGGCGGTCATCCGGTGTACCGCTACTACTTCACGGCGACGCCGCCGTCGAAGAAGCAAACTGCGGGCGCGTTCCATGCCGCCGAGATCTTCTATGTGTTCGATACCCGCTTCCCGCTGGTTCCGCAAGCCGACGACGCCCACCTGACGATTCGCGACATGGGCGACCGGTGGTTCGCGTTCGCCGCCACCGGCGTGCCCGACTCGCCAGGACGCGAGACCTGGCCGGCGTACGATCCGGGCGACCCGCGGCACATGGTCTTCGGGCGCCCGAAGTCGGGCGTCGCCATCGTCGCACCGTCACCGGGCCTCGACCTGATGCGGGAGCGGATCGAGTGGCTCACCGACACCTTGGCCGCTGCTGCTGATGTGCCTCATCACGGCGAGCCCGAGCCGGTCGACGTGTGAGGCCAACGGGTGCCGGGCACCACCTTGCCCGTGTCGGATCAGCTGAACTCGAACTCTCCACAGCTGCGCACTGACCCGCCCGTGAACTCGATGCTGATGGCCTGTGTCGTGTCGTCCTCGATGGTCGAACCGGTCACGACACCGTCGACCTGAACGCGACTGCCGCCGTCGTCGAACGTGGCGTCAGGGTCGGTGGCGTCGAACAGATTGGTCGAATCGAACGCGACTTGGGCCGTGCCGTCGCCATTGTCGGTCACTTGTACCCGGCCGCCCTCGGAGACGTAGCCGACCATCGTGAAGGGGTCGGTGCTGGTGCAGAGGTCGACGATCCCGTGGGTGTAGCCCGTCTCGGGCGTCGCCGGATCGCTGAGGCGAACCGTGCCGATCGTCTCGCAGCCGACCACGGGGACGTTGCCGGGGTTGACGGCGATGTCGAACGATCCGTCGCCCTGAATGCCGAGCATGCCGAAGCCGTCGTCGCCGAAGTCGACGTAGTCGCTCGTGTCGATCGCACTACCCATCTGGGCGTAGACGCCGAAGATGTTGCCCTCGTCGATGCCCTGCCCGACGATGGTGCCAGGGTCGCCGTCATCGATCAGATAGTTCGTGTATTGCAGGCCGGGCGCCGAGTTGACGACGCACGCCGAAGCAATGGGGTAGGACTGGTCGGCGATGAGCGCCGTGCCGGGCGAAGCTGGCGTGATGCCGCCCGGTGCCACGGTCGTGGGTGCCGCAGTCGTGGGCGCTGCGGTGGTCGGAGCAGCGGTGGTGTCGGGTGCGACCGTTGTCTCGGGCGCCACGGTGGTCTCGGGGGCGACGGTGGTCTCGGGCGCGATCGTGGTCTCCCCGACGATCGTGGTCTCGGGCGCAATGGTGGTTGTGTCGGTCGCAATCGAACTCGTGCTGGAGACGTCGGTCGAGATCGAGTCGTCGCCACCGTCGCGAGTGAGCAGGAAGATGAGGCCCCCTGCGAGCACGGCGACGGCCACACCGATCGCGGCGGGCAACGCCCATGCCGGTCGTTCGGGCCCGTTCGGGCCACCGGGACCCCCACCGGGGCCGCCACCCATTGGCGGTGACGGCGGCTGGCGGCTGGGTGGCATGCCCGGGCCGGTGACGATCCCCGTCGGCGAGCCGGGCGTGTTGAGCGGCCCTGGCGTGACGGGCTGCACCATGGTCGGGTCTGACCCCCCGGGTCCGGTTGGCTGCATCCCGGTCGGTTGCATCATGGTCGGGTCGGTCGGGCCGGTCTGGCCGGTCGGGATGGCCACGGTTGGATCGCTCGCCGATGACGGGATCGACGGGGGCACCGAGGGTTGGCTCACGGTGTTTGCCCAGAGGTCTGGCTCGTTGTCGCTGCCGTTGTCGGTCATGCATCGAGTGTGGCACACCTCCGGACGCAGATCCGGCCGGCGAACCCACCCAGCTTTCGTGAGGTTGCTGCAGTCACTGCCTGCAGCAACCTCACGAAAACTGGGGGGGGGATCTGGGTCAGGAATCGCGTCGATCGGCCACGGCGAACACGAAGTCGTCGATGTCGCCGATGATCTGGTCTTCGTCATACAACGGCTTCGAGAATCGCATCGCCAGCACCGTGTCGCGCGACGGGACGTAGACCACCCGTGCGTCTCCGCCGTCGTGGAAGGCGTAGAGGAACGGTTCGGGATCGGCGGCCGACGGCGGGTCGCACGGACAGTGTCGCCAGCTTCCGAGGCCGGCGTTCGGCTGGTAGACGATGCCACCCCACAGCATCTCGTCGAGCATCTCGGGCGACAGCACCACGCGTTCGCGCATCAGTGCGTCGTACCAGCGCGCGAGATCTTCGAGCGTCGACACGACCCCGCCCGATCCGTGCCCGACGAAGCCCTCGCGGGAGTTGTTGACCAACTCGGTGTCGTCGAGACCAAGCGGAACGAACAGACGCTCCGCGAGCACCTCACTCAACGGTGCGCGGGTGACCTGTTCGACGACGAGACCGGCGAGCAGGAAATTCGGTGACGCATAGCTCGACTCGGTCACATCGAGGTCGGCACCGGTGGCGCCGATGTTCACAGCATCGGCCGGCGTCAGGATCATGTCCTCGCGGTAGCCCTCGCCGTAGCGGTAATCGGCGAGCCCTGTGGCATGGCTGAGCAACCTCCGCAAGGTGAGCTGATCGGTGATCTCGGGCGACACGCCGTCGACGTCAGGGAGCCTCCCGTCGAGGGTAAGCACGCCTTCGTCGACGAGTTGAAGCGCGACAGCACCGACCATCGTCTTGGTCAGACTCAACGCTTCGAACGGCACTGCCGGATCGAGGGCCTCGTCGTCACCGAGTCTGACCAGCACCGGCCGGTCGTCGGTTGCTGCGCCGATTTCGACGACGGCCGCCGCATCGGTGTCGTGACCGACCAGCCAAGCCTCGCCCGAGCGGGCCATTGCCTCCAGCTCGGCTGCGGTCGGCTCGGCGTCTTGGCCGCCCGAGTTGTCGCTCCCGGCGACCGGAGGACGACCCGACGGGGTGGGCGGACCGACGGCCTCGGTGAACGTGGGAAACAGCGTCGCCTGACCGGCGAGGAGGCCGATCGCCACCGCCAACGCGGCAACGCGCAGGTGATGGATCGGCGGCCGGCGCGAGCCCCGGGAAAGGCCGAGGGATTCGAGCGGTCGGACCGCGGCCACGATGAGCGTGAGCAGCACCGCGAACACGCCGATGAGGACGACATGATCACCGAGCGAACGCGGGGCACCGACGACGTAGTACGCGAGAACGAGCGCAAGGGTGTGCCAGAGGTAGATCGACATCGCGCCGTTCGTGATCCAACCGACGAAGGCTCGGATCGCAGGGATCTCACCCAGATGTCGGAGATGGTCTTCGATCGCCAGCATGGCCATCAGCCACGCCAATCCCACGAGACCGGAGAGGAGGAACGAGTTGTTGACGACCATGTCGGTCGGCGGGTGCAACATCGCAACGGCCACGGCAGCGACGGCGAGCACGCCTGCGGTGAGGAGGCGGACTCGTCGAGACAGCCGGTACCGCAGCTGATGCGCGCTCATCCCGAGGGCGAAGAACCCGCCGAAGCAGATGATGTCGGCCACGCCGCGCACGATGGCCTGGGCGAGTTCCGTGGTCTGCTGATCGACCCACCAGTCGAGTACGACGAGCGACCCGAGCCAGACGGGCAGGGTCAACCAGCCGGGCAGGTGGCGGCCGATCGGCCGGACGATCGGCGTGATCAGCAGGACGATCACCAGCGCCCGCAGGAACCAGAGCGGAGTCGACAGCCACCCGTCCTCCCACGCCAGTGGCGCGGGGGCGCGGTAGGGAATGAACCACGACAACACGTCGAGGGCGGAGTCGCGGATCACCCCGGGTCGGGCGACGTAGACCGCGGCGAACGCGATCGAAACGAACGCAAGATACGGCGGCACGAGGCGACGGAGACGCCCGCGCACGACGGTCCACGTCGTCGAGCGCCGCATGCTCTTTGCGAGCACAGCGCCTGACACGTAGAACACGGCGGGCATCGCGGCGAACGTCCAAGAGATCCACCAGAAGCCGAGGGCGTGCCAGAACATGACCCGGAGGATCGAGACCGCGCGCACGACGTCGAGGAAGGCGTCGCGGCCGTCGTCGATCGACGGGGCCGACGTCTCGACCGGGGTCTCCTCGATTTTCGCGGCTGCCGTGGTGCCGAGCGCGGCAGGCAGGGCGATGGCACAGAGCAAGCCGACCGGAGCGAGGTCGAGCAACGGCCACCCAGTGGCGACGCGGACACCGAGCAGCACCATCGTGACCGCAAAGCCCCACACCGCGGCAGTGGCGATCTGGTCGGGGATCCGGTCGGTGCCCTGCTTGTCGCCGGCGGGCCGCTTTCCGCCGGTCGGGATCCATTCCTGATCGCGATCGGTGAGATGGTCGCGCAAGGCATAGAGGTGCGCGACCTGCGAGATCAGCCCGACCCGCCGCGAGGCGCGTCCGTCGGGAAGGTGGAGCCACTTGGGCTGCAGGTAGAACTCGGTGAACAGCGCGGGCAGGATCATCGCGGTGGGTGCGAGCGTGATGGCAGACGGCGCTTCGGCGAGCGCGATGATCGGCACGAACAGCGCGACGAGGGGGCTCATCGCGCTGGTGACGTAGAAGATCCAGCCGTCCCACAGGCCGAGGCGCTGCATCGGGCTGAGTTTCATTCGCTTGAACAGCGGCGTGCCGGCGAGCGCGAAGTTGCCCCGTGCCCAGCGGTACTGCTGGGATGCGAGTGCGGCCGTGTTGTCGGGTGTCGAGCCCGAGGCAAGGGGCAGCGGCAGGTAGTCGACGCGGTAGCCCGCGTCGATCACCTTCATGCCGGTGAAAATGTCTTCGGAGTGTTCGAGCAGGGCCATGCCGCCGCGCTCGTCGAGTGCGGATCGCCGGTAGACCGCATTCGTGCCGACGCAGATTGCGCCGCCGTGCTTGTCGCGGGCCCGGAGTCCGACTCGGTAGAACTGTTCCTGCTGCGCCGCGGCGCCGCGCTCGACCCAGTTGTCGCTGGCCGTGCGAAAGAACTGTGGTGTCTGGAGGATGCCGAGTTCTTCGTCGTCGAAGTAGGGGAGCGTGTGCGTGAGGAAGTCGGGTCGCACAGCGAAGTCGGCATCGAGGACGAGGACCATGTCACCGTTGGTCGACCCGTAGCCGTGGTGCAGGTTGCCGGCCTTCTTCATCCAGCCACGATTCGGTCGGACGACGTAGTTGGCTCCCCACATCTCTGCTGCGGCGCGGATCTGAGGTGAATCGCGGTCGTCGAGGACGTACACGTTCAACTCACCGGGGTGCTCCATCGCGACGGCGTGGATGATCGTGTTCTCGACGACCGCGGGGTCTTCGCCGCAGGTGCACACGAAGACGTCGACGCTGTACGGCAGGCGCGGCCCACGGTCGCGTGCAGCAAGGTGGCGGGCGCGGTCGAACGGCGGGATCTGGGTCGACCACAACATGTTGATCAACCCGCCGAGCACGATGCCGACCCCGAAGGGCAGCAGGAGAAGCAGCCAGTTGCCACGCAACGCGAGGAAGACGAGGGCGCCGCCGAGGCAGATCCGGGAGAACGCTGAGAACTGCAGGAAGCGCTTGCCGTCACCGGAAACGTACGACCAGATCTCGTCGTCGGTCGGGGGCGTGATGACGGCGATGTCGGTGCCGTCGGCGGTCACCGCCGAGATCGCAGTTCTCTGCGCGCGGGGGTCGAAGGGTGTCAGGGATGACGAAAGCAGGGTCATGGAGAACTCCGGGTCTGAGCGGGGTGTCGTCGAACGACGAGGGGGTGGTCGACCGACGAGCGGGGTGACGAGCGGGGGGTTGTCGAGCGATGGGCGGCGAGGTCGGTGGGACGAAGCGAAAGCGGCGCGGAGCGCAGGATTCACCAGCCGCAGGCGGATGCGGCGAGCGGCGCGACGCCGGCGAGCAGCATGGCGGTGACTGCCGGGTGCGGGCGGCGTCGCGCCGGCTCGAAGATCACCGGGTCGCGATCTGCTGCGGGGGATACAGGTTTGGGTCCCGGCGTTGCGGCGGTGGTCGACGCGGTGGCCAGAGCGCCGTGGGGCACGGATGCACGGGTACTCACTCGTTCGGCGCGTTCACGGCGGGCCCGGATGACCGCGAGGATCGCGACCGCCACGATCGAGATGCCGATCTCGAGTGTCGGATTCGTCGCCACCTGCGTCACGTCAGCGGGGTCGTAGTCGTCGATCGGGCTGGCCAACACGACGACGTGGTGCACGATGATCGCTGCGGCGACGGTCACGACGAGGTCGATCACGGTGCGCGGTGAGAGCCTCATCCGACTCGCTGCGATCGCCAGCGCAACCGTGGCGATCGTCACGACCGACCCGCGATGCAGCGACGCGGTGAGGAGCCGCCACGGTTCGTCGTCGACTCCGAACAGCGCGATGCGACCGAGTCGTTGGTAGATCAGTTCCGACGGCTGATCGAGGGTGGAGCGGACGATGTCGTGCAGGGCCTCGGCGATCGGTCGCCACGTGAGCAGGCTCATCAGCGTCATCGATCGAAGCAGCGCCAAGGCACGGTATCCCCACGTCGACAAGTAGCTGCCGATGATGGCCAGCGTGATGATTGGGCCGAGCCACGACTCGGGCAGGCCGACGAGCCAGATCGCAACCATGAGCGCGGCAGCAGCGACGCACACCGAGATGCCGAATCGGTTCGACACGCTACGTGCCGGTGGCTCGGCGAGGTCGGGGTGCCACCGGACCGCAGCGAGTGCGATGCCGGCAATGGCGATGAGGGGGACGACGCCGGCGCCATCGTCGGTGCCCGCCCACCCGTGGCGGAGCGTCGTGAGGAGGGCGAGTCCGCAGACGCTGACGACGAGCGCGGGCGCTGTGAACGAGGTGCGTTTCGACGACCGTCGGCGTGCGGTAACGAGCGCGTGGCGGCGGGGATTGACCTGCTCGCTGGAGGGTCCGCTGGAGGCTTCGTTCGATGTGGTGCTGGCGAGGTCTTGGCCGCCCGATGGGATTTCGTAGGTTGTGGCCATGTCGGGCACTCTCACGCGCCGGGCGACCCGATGCAAGCCACCCCCCGGTGAGTTCACGCACCAGACATCGGGCGTTTTCGTAACGAAACCGTAACGTTCCAGGGGTGATGCGGACCTGGGGCCGCGCTCAAAGAATTCGGGCGACTCCTGTCACGTTTCGACCGGTCGTTCGATTTGGCCCGCGCCTCGACGCACACGAACGCGGCCTCGGGCGGTCACGCCTGCTGCGTCAGCACACCCACAGATAGGGGACCTCGTCATCGATCATCCACACGTCGAGGTCGCCGCTGGCGGACACCCATCGAGCAACTCCATCGGCCCAGATGACCAGGGTTCCCGTGTCATCGCCGGGTCCGGGCGCGGCGACACGGGCCACGCCCTGCATCGCCGGAACCGGTGGCTCCTCGCGTTCCACTGCAAGTACCGCATTCACCTCATCTTGAAGTTCTGGGACGATTGGATCGAAGCCGACGAACGCGATCTGAAACCAGGTCTGATCGAGATGATCCAAACGCTCGTTGCCGCAGGCCGGGTAGAACTCGACGGCGTCGTACACGCCCAGAATGGCCACTGGATCCGGCAGCTCCGTCGTCGGGGTCGTGCTCGGGGCCGTGCTCGGGGTTGGGGTCGGGGTCGGCGACTCCGTACCGGTTGGGGCAGTGTTCGCCGTCTCGACTGGCTCATTCGACAGGGTGGTGGCGTCGTCGTTCGAGCACGAGCCGAACGCGATGACCGAGGTGATCGCGACCCCGACAACGCCGACGGTGCGAGGCAAGCGGTGCGACATAAATGTTGGACGGCGGCCGACATGCGGCAGTTCCGCGCTGCGGAAGCTCCACCGTCCTTCGCACAGCATCACCGCTGCGACATCCCGGGGGCTGGCGATTCCTGTCTTCTGCCGATGCGTTCCATCGGTCACGACGAGCAGGACAGCATCGAGCACCCCACGCGTTCGCGCGCCCAGTCGGGTCGGCGCGCGGCGAACTCCTCGCGCCCGGGCTGTTCGTCGTACGGCCGGCGCAGGAGGTCGAGCAGGTCGCCGATCATGTCGTACGAACCCGACTCAGCCTGGTCGATGGCGAGTTGGGCGAGGTAATTCCGCAGGACGTATTTCGGGTTGACGGCGTGCATTGCGGTGCGTCGATCAAGGTGCGGTCGGTCGATGCTCGTCGACAACGTGACGTACCGCCGCAACCAGTCCGCGGTGCGGCCCAAGATGCTGCCCGTGAGTTCGGCGGGCAGGTAGTACGCGCCGATCAGTGGCGCCACAAGCGTCTCGTCGGCCTCTGCGGAGTCGACCTCGCACACGTCGATGTCGCCGAGCGCGCGGAACCAGATCGTCATGTCGGTCTCGGCGAGCGGGAAGATGTCGAGCAACTCGTTGGCGAGGCTGCGGCGCGCGTCGACGTCGAAGCGTTCGTCGGCGAGGCCGAGCTTGGCGGCGAGTGCAGTGTCCCATCCCTCGCTGAAGCGAGTCGAGTAGTCGTCGACGATGGCTTGGAGCGGAGCGACGTCGTCGACGAGCGACGACAAGGCGCCTCCCAATCGACTGAGATTCCACTGCCCGATCTGGGGTTGATTGCCGTAGCGGTAGCGACGTCCGCCTGCATCGGTGGTGTTCGGCGTCCACCCCGGGTCGAAGTTCTCGAGCCAGCCGTACGGGCCGTAGTCGATCGTGAGGCCGAGGATCGACAGGTTGTCGGTGTTCATCACGCCGTGGACGAATCCCACCCGCATCCAGTCGACCATCAGGTCGGTCGTGCGCTCCATCACCTCGCGAAACCACGCCACCAGCACCTCGGACTGCAGCGGATCGTCCGAGTTGAGCCCCGATGGTTCTGTCGGCATGAGGTGGGGGAAGTGGCGGCGGATGGTGTGCTCGACGAGCGAGCGCAGCACATCGGATTCGCCGCGCGACGCCGGCAGCTCGAAGTGGCCGAACCGGATGAAGCTCGGTGCGACTCGGCACACCACGGCGCCCGGCTCGGGGGCAGGGTGGCCGTCGTACAGCACGTCGCGCACGACCTCGTCGCCCGTCAGCGTGAGGCTGAGGGCGCGTGTGGTCGGCACGCCGAGGTGATGCATTGCCTCGCTGCACAGGAACTCGCGAATCGAACTGCGCAGGACGGCACGACCGTCGGCACCGCGGGAGTATGGCGTGGGCCCGGCCCCCTTGAGTTGGAGGACGTGGTGGGTGCCGCCGAGAGCGTCGGTGGGCGACGTGATCTCTCCGAGCGCGATGGCACGGCCGTCACCGAGTTGGCCGGCCCAGTTGCCGAACTGGTGGCCGCCGTAGTTCATGGCGTAGGGAACCATGCCGCCGGGCACGTGGTTGCCGCTGAAGGCATGGGTGAACGCAGGGCTCCGGATGGTCGCTTCGTCGAGACCGAGACCCGCGGCGACGTCAGGTGAGTGGGCGATGAGCTGGGGATGCGCCGTCGGCGTCGGGTCGGTGCGCGTCCAGGCCGCGCCGGTCACCTGGCGGCGAACGTTGCGGTCATCGGGGTCGCCCGGAAGGTCATCGACATACCAGTGATCGGTGGTGAACTCGAGCCCGGACATCTCCCCAGTCTCGCACCCCCCACCCCAACTCCCCGACCACCACCCCCATCCGGTTTTCGTGAGGTTGCTGCAGGCACTGCCTGCAGCAACCTCACGAAAGCGTGGGTTTCGGAGGCGTGGGTTTCGGAGGCGGGGGAGCGTCAGGCGCGGCGGGTGACGAGCACCGTGCCGGCGCCGAGAACCAAGGCGGCCAGTGCCCACAGCAACAGGGTCGACGATGCGGTTCCGGTGGCCGGCAGGACCCCGGTCGGGGCCGCCGTCGTCGCGGGTGGAGCAGCGGTGGTGGTGGGTGCTGGCGGCGGGTCGTTCGCCGTGATCACCGCTGCTGCTGCCCGCGTTGCGCCGAGGGTGAAGGCTGCGCTCGGGTCGGTGAAGCGTTCGGAGTCGGTGGACTGATCGATGGCCGTGACGACAACGGTGTAGGTGTAACCCGTCGGGCCGGCGACACCGAGCGAGTACGTGCCGACCGGGAGCGGCCTCGACACGAACGATGCATTGCCGGTGCCCGGCGCAGGGTCGATGCCGGAGTCGACGAGGGTGTTCGTCGCGTCGTACACCTCGATCGTGAAGGCCGAACCTGCTGCGGTACCACCGTTGTCGTTGACCACCACGATGTCGGCCGACACGGTTTGGGTGGTGTACGTCATCGTGATCGTGCAGTAGGTGTCGCCGCCCTCGGCGCTGTGGACGAACGATGCGCCAGCAGCGGGGAGTTGCTCATCGGGCAACTCGACCGGAACGCAGTTGACGCCGCTCGGTACGTAGCCCGGCCGGGGGGTGATGCCGAGAATGTAGGACCCCGGAGCGAGCGCAAGGCGCGCACAGGCGGTGCCGTCGGTCGTCGACGAACTGCAGGTTGTGGCCGCCGGATCGGTGCCCGTGCCGACGACGGCCCCGCCGTCGGTGGCGTACGCCTCGACCGTGAAGTTGCTGGGCGTGGCCGTGCCACCGGCAGTGTTGTTCACCAGCACGTCGATGTTCACGGTGGGCGACACGAGGGTGACGAAACAGTCACCGGCGAAGGTCGCTGCGCTCCACGTGAAGGTCGCGTCGGGGTCGGTGAACTGCTCCTGCAGTTCGCTGGTCGTGCACGTCACTGCGGCGACGGTGTAGGTGCCGAGGTTCGTTCCGCCGACGACATAGGTGTCCGGCGTGATGTTGGTGCACGATGACGTGACCGACGCTGCATCGAACGACGGGCTCACCGCGCCCTTCGAGCAGAGCGACGAGACGTCGGTCCCCGAACCCTCGAAGAGCTCCGGCGTGAACGCATTTGCTGCCGCAGTCGGGTCGATGCCGCCGACGAAGATGTACTCGATCTGCAGTTCGGGCGCTGACTCACCCGCCTGCGCCGTCGAACTGGGAACGAGTACAACCGCTGCCAGCAACCCGACGATGAGCCCGATTCGCTTCATGATCCCTCCCGAGGAACTGTCTCAGGCAGCGTCATTCGCCGCCCGCATCGCCGACGATAGCCGGGGTGCGGCGGTCGATCGTTAGTCCAACAGGGCAGTCAGCCGGGCAGTCACGGCAGCCCGAACCTGCGCGTCGAAACTGTTGACGTGCGCTTCGACGAGATTGCCGACTCGTTCAGCGTCGCCGCTGCGAAGTGCCGCGTGGATGGCGGCGTGCTCGTCGACGGCGTGGCCCATGTCGTGAACGTCCGCGAGGTACATGTGCCAGAGGCGGTCGCTCTGGGCGTACAGGGCATCGAGGGTGTTGGTGAGAAACCGATTGCCGGCGGCACGCCAGATGATTTCGTGGCATCGGCGGTCGAGCTGGAGCAGTTCGGCAGGCGCTGTTCCAGGGCGTCGTGTTGCGGCGAGCACCTCGGCCATCTCGTCCCAGTCGCGGGGCGCACCGCGCGTGGTGGCCAGTCGGGCCGCATACGGCTCCAAGATCGCTCGGGTCTCGTACAGCGTCGAGAGTTCCTCCACATCGATGGCGCTGACGAACATGCCGCGGCGGGGGATGACGGTGACGAAGTGGTCACGGGCGAGGCGTTGGAGTGCTTCGCGAATCGGCGTGCGGCTCATGTCGAGCGCAACCTGCAGGTCGGCTTCGCGCACGACGTCGCCGGGAGCGAGGTCGAGCCTGATGATCATTCGACGGATTTCGTCGTACGCCCGCTCCGCGAGTGAGAGCGGCACCGTTGCGTCGTTTGACATGCCGCACATACTCTGCTGATATATCACCACTGTCAATCACGTCTGGTGTCAGACACCAGACGTGATGACGCCACCGTCCAGATCGAAGAAGTGAGAGCGCCATGAGCAACCAAGAAGTTCCCACGACGGCCAAGGTCGTCGTGATCGGCGCAGGCATCGTCGGCAACTGCCTCGTCGGACACCTCGCCCGCCTCGGCTGGACCGACATGGTGTTGCTCGACAAGGGGCCGCTCCCGAACCCCGGCGGCTCGACCGGCCACGCATCCAACTTCATCTTCCCGGTCGACCACAACAAGGAAATGGCGCTGCTCGGTGTGCAGAGCGCCAACCAGTACCGCGACGCCCAGCGCAGCGTCGACTCGGGCGGCATCGAGGTCGCGCGTACCCAGGAGCGGATGAACGAGTTCCAGCGCCGCATGACGTCGGCCAAAGCGTGGGGTGTCGAGGCCGAATTGCTGACGCCCGAAGGTGTCAAGGCACTCGTTCCGTTCATCAACGAAGACGTGATCCTCGGCGGATTCCACTGCCCGACCGTGTCGGTCGTCGACTCACTCGACACCGGCACGCTCTTCCGCAACGAAGCGATCGAAAAGACCGGTCTCAAGGTGTTCGCCAACACCGAGGTGCTCGACATCGAGACCGAGGACGAGCCGGCCACCGGTCTGCAGAGGGTCACCGCCGTCGTCACCGACAAGGGACGGATCGAAGCCGAGTACGTCGTCATCGCCTGTGGCGTCTGGTCGAACCGCATCGCCAACATGGCTGGCGCCACCATCCCGCTCGTGCCGGCCGTGCACCAGATGGCCGACGTCGGCCCGATCGACGTGCTCGCCGAGACACAGAGCGAGATCAGCTATCCGATCGTGCGCGACATGGACACCTTCTGCTACGAGCGTCAGTCGTCGGGCTCGATGGAAGTGGGCTCCTACGCCCACCGCCCGATCCTGCATCACCCCGACGAGATCCCCTCGAACGAAGAAGCGGCGCTCAGCCCGACAGAAATGCCGTTCACCGCGGACGACTTCGACCAACAGATGGAAGAAGCGATCGAGTTGATGGACATGCTCGGCGACGCCGAGATCAAGTACGCGATCAATGGCCTGCTCTCGCTCACACCCGACGCGATGCCGTGCCTCGGTGAGACCACCGAAGTGCGCAACCTGTGGTCGGCTGCGGCGGTGTGGGTGAAAGAAGGCCCGGGCATGGCGCAGGTCGTCGCCGAATGGATGACGTACGGCTACCCACGCGTCATCGACGCGCACGGCGCCGACATCGCCCGCTTCTACGAACAGGAACGCAACGACGAACACATCTGGTCGCGCGCCTCTGAGCACTTCAACAAGACCTACGGCATCGTGCACCCCGCCGAGCAGTGGGCGAACCGTCGCAACCTGCAGGTCTCCCCGCTGTTCTCGCGTCAGCAGTCCCTCGACGCCTTCTTCTTCCAGGCTCGTACGTGGGAGCGCCCGCAGTGGTACGGCTCGAACGCCGACCTCGTCGAGCGCTATGGCGTCGAAGCACGCGACGTCGAATGGGACAATCGGTGGTGGAGCCCGATCACGGTTGGCGAGCACCTCAACATGCGGGAGAACTGTGGTCTCGTCGACCTCTCAGCGTTCCACGAATTCGAAATCTCCGGGCCCGGTGCCGTCGAGTTCGCCGACTTCCTCTGCGTCAACAAGATCGGCCCCGTCGGCCGAGCGACCTACACGCCGTGGCTGACGCCTGACGGTGGTTTCCACTCCGACCTCACCATGCATCGCGTGGCCGACGATGTGGTCACCGTGGTCACCGGCGTGTTCGACGGCGGTCGGGACCTCGCGTGGATGCGCAAGTACATGCCGAAGGATGGCTCGGTGACGGTCACCGATCGCACGCTCGAGGTGTCGACGCTCGGCCTGTGGGGCCCGCAGGCTCCGGCCGTGCTCGCGCGGCTCACCGCCGCCGACCTGTCGCACGAGGGCTCGCCGTACGGATCACTCGTCGAGGTCACGCTGCGCTGTCCTGATTCCTCCGGGGCGACCGTCGACATTCCCGCAACGCTGTTCCGCATCTCCTACGTCGGCGACACCGGCTGGGAGATCTACGTCAAGTGGGACGACGCCCCGGCGCTGTGGGACGCACTCATGGTTGCCGGTGCCGACCACGGGCTGCGCCCGACCGGCGGTGGCGTGTACGGAACGTCGGGTCGCATCGAGAAGGGCTACCGACTGCAGGGCGCCGAGCTCGAGAGCGAATACAACCCGCTGGAAGCCGGCCTCGCCCGGGCGAAGGTGAAGGCAGCCGACTTCATCGGCAAGGACGCGTACGTCGCCGCACGTGCGGCCGGCGAGCCCGAGGTGTTGATGTGCACGCTGACCGTCGATGATCAACGTGACGCGCAAGGTCGGGTCCGGTGGATGCAGGGCGGTAACGAGCCGATCTGCGATCTCGACGGCAATGCGATCTTCGACTCGCACCGCCGCGTCTCGCGAGTGACGACGGCCGGGTACGGCCCCTCGGTCGGCAAGGTCATCTTGATGGCGTACCTGCCCCGCGAGCTCGCCGTGCCGGGCACCAAGCTGCAGACGATGTACATGAACGAGTACTTCCCCGTGACGGTCGTCGGCACCGACGGCCCGTTCGACCCCACCGACTCCCGCCTCAAGGGCTGACCCATGTCGACCCCGCACCCCACCCCGCACCCCACCGGCCCCACCGGCCCCACCTCTTTCCGTTTTCGTGAGGTTGCTGCAGGCACTGCCTGCAGCAACCTCACGAAAACCTGGGGTGGCCGGGGAGTGGGGGGCGGGTGATGCGGGTGCTGGTGTGCGTGAAGCGGGTGCCGGCACCCGGCGCGAAAATCAACATCACCGACGACGGCCAGGCCGTCGATGCGACCAACCTCGGGCACACGATGAGCCCGCACGAGGAGTGTGCGCTCGAACTCGCCGTGCAGTTGGTCGACGCGCACGGCGGGGAGTCGCACGTGTTGACCCTCGGCGTGGCCGACGCCGACGAACAGTGCCGGTGGGCAGCGTCGATCGGGGTCACGAAGGCATCGCTCATCGACGTCGGGACGATGGGCTGGGACCCGCAGCGCACGGCGACGGCGCTCACCGATGCGATTCGTTCGATCGAGGCGACGGACGGCACGTTCGACGTGATCATCTTCGGCAACGAGTCCGCCGACACCGGCGGGTTCCAGGTCGGCATCCGCGTGGCCCGTGCGCTCGACCGGCCGATGGTCAACGCGATCAAGGGTGTGTCGGTCGAGCCGGGGGTCGGTGGAGCGGGCGCTACGCTCGAAGCGCACCGCGAGATCGACTCGGGCATGGAGGTGTACCGGCTCCCGATGCCATGTGCAATCGGTGTCAAGGAGGGCATCACGTGGCCGCGGTACCCGACGATGCGCGGACGTCTCGCGTCGAAGAAGCTCGCCGTCGCCGTGAGCGGTTCGGATGCGGCAGCTGGTGGGCAGACCCTGGTGCGATTGAGTCGACCGGAAGAAGCGGTGTCCGAAACGATCATCCTCGGTGAGGGTGCCGCGGCGGCACCCGCAGTGGTGGAACTGCTCAAGGAATTGGGGTTGTGGTCATGACGGGCGGCATGCGATCTCGTGCGATACCTGCGCCACTCGCGTGCACCGACCTCACGAGTTCACGGCTCGGCGCGCGAGACGGAGGCGCGCGATGAGCGTGCTCGTGGTGGTCGAACACGACCGGGGTGTGCTGGCCGAGGCCACGCTCGAAGCGATCGCGTTCGCTCGGGGCATCGCCGATCAACTCGGGGTGAGCGTCGCAGCGCTCGGGATCGGCGCGCAGGCCGTCGGTCTCGCCGGTGTCTGCGCAGCACATGGAGCGGCCGTGTTCCACCACGCGTTGATCGAGGAAGTCATCGACTACAGCCCGGAGGCGTGGGGTGCCGTGGTTGCTGCTGCGGCGAACGCATTGGCGCCGCACGGCATCGTCGCGTGCGGGACCGATCGCGGCAATGAGGTGCTGGCCCACGCTGCGGCGGAACTCGATCTTCCCTTCGTCGCGAATTGCACCGAGGTGAAGACCGCCGATGAGTGGGAGATGACGCGGGTGCAATGGGGCGGTTCGCTGAACGAGGAGGCACGCCTCACGTCGCGTCTGCCGATCGTGTCGGTGGCACATCACGCCGTCGAAGCCGACGAGGTCTCACCGGGCGCGACGGCAATCGTGGAGACGCTCGCGGTCGAGTTGCCCGAGTCGGCCACGCGCACGATGGTCGTCGATCGCGTCGTCATGTCCGACGGATTGACCTTGGCGACGGCACCGATCGTCATCGGCGGAGGTCGCGGCGTCGGTTCCGCCGAGGGCTTTGCGGTACTCGAAGCCCTGGCTGCGAAGCTCGGCGGTGTCGTCGGTTGTAGCCGCGCGGTCACCAACAACGGCTGGCGCCCGCACAGCGATCAGGTCGGCCAAACCGGCACGCGCATCGCCCCGCAGCTCTACATCGCCTGCGGAATCAGCGGCGCCATCCAACACTGGGTCGGGGCGAAGGCAGCGAAGAAGATCCTCGCCATCAACATCGACCCCGCGGCGAATATGGTCGTCAAAGCCGACTATGCCGTGATCGGCGATCTGTTCGAGGTGCTGCCGGCGATCGAAGCCAGCTGAGCGCCGTTCAGAGCCAGTCGCGCTTGCGGAAGACGTAGAACAGCCCGGCACTGATCGCACACATGATTCCCAGTGCAAACGGGTAGCCGAGACGCCAGTCGAGTTCGGGCATCGTCGTGAAGTTCATGCCGTAGATCCCGGCGATCAGCGTGGCGGCGAACGCGATCGAACCCCATGCCGTGAGCTTCTTCATCACCTGGTTCATCTGGTTGCTGATGACAGCGAGATGGGCCTCGACGGCGTTGCCGACCAGTTCGCGGTGGCCGTCGATCAGATCGATCACGCGCAACAGCTTGTCGAAGGCATCGCGAAACACGATGATCCCGTCATCGTCGATCCAGGGCACTTCGTGGCGCAGGATCGAGGCGATCACTTCGCGCAGTGGCACGACGGCTCGGCGCAGTTCGATGAGTTCGCGTCGAATGCCGAACAAGTCTTGCTGGACGACTCGCTCGGTCTGCGGGGTGTCGTCGAAGATTCGATCCTCGATCTCCTCGATGCGATCTTCGAGGAGATCGGTTGCGTCGAAGTAGCCGTCGATCAATTCGTCGAAGAGCGTCGCGACGAGCAAACCCGATGTCATGACCCGACCGTTGCGGCGCTTGAAACGCTCGATGGCAGTTGCCGGTTCCCATTCGCGACCGGCCGGGTCGTGGTGTCGGACGGTGATCAGCCACGACGGTCCGAGATAGGTGTCGATCTCGGCCAGTTCGCCAGAAAACGCAACGATGTAGACGTGGTCGTCGAATCGCTGCATCGTTGGGCGGGCGGCGCGCCGGCGCGTCTCGTCGAAGGCGTGCGGTCCGAGTTCGTAACTCTCGGCGAGTTGTTCGAGTTCGACGTCGAGCGGATCGATCACATCGATCCAGGTCACGAGGGCGTCGGCCGCGCCGAACTCGTGCGTCATGAACATTGCCGACATCGTAGAGGGCGCCATGTCCGGGGGGCGGCATCGATGGCGGATGGCTGACGGCGCAGCACTACGGTGGTCGGACATGTCAGATCGAGCGACGGCGAGGCGGGCCCCGTCGGCCCGTGCGGGGCGACCGGGCGGGCCCCGATGAGAGGTCGTCAAGTCGGAGCTTTTGCGCTCGCCGTGCTGCTGATTGCCGTTGCGTGGCTGGTGCGGACTCGCGTGATCGACGACGACGCGACGGCCGGAACGTCCTCGCGCCGGGTGACCGTCGTGTGCATCGACGAATTGAAGAAGTTCTGTATGGACGTACTCGCAGCCAACGGCGACGTGACGTTGCGATTCGAGTCGGCGAACACGACCCTCGAGGCCCGGGGAGCATCCCCGGAGGCCGCAGGCGAGATCTGGATCACGATGCGGCCGTTTCCCGAGATGGTCGACCGATTGAGAACGCAGAACCGCCGGCAACCAGCCGCAACGACCGTGGAGTCGATCGCCTCATCACCCCTCGTGCTCGTCGTGGCCAACGAGCGAGCCGAATCGCTGGCGATCGGTTGTGGCCAACCGGTCGACTGGCGGTGTCTCGGCGACGCCGCAGGTGCCGCATGGTCTGACCTCGATCCGGATGCCGCCTCGGGCACCGTTCGACCGGCGTTCGCACCGCATCCCGACTCGGCGCTGGGCCAACTCGGTGTCGCCAGCGCCGTGCTCGGATTCTTCGATGGATCCGGGATCGCTCCGAGCGACCCGGCATTGTTGACCTGGTCACGTGGCCTCCGGCGGGCGACCAATCCGAACACGGTGGCCGGTTCGACAGCGGTGAGCGTGATCCAAACCCGGTCGAGCGCATTCGACGTCGCCGTCGGAGCTGCGGCCGAACTGGCCGACCCGAACGACCCGCGGTTCACACTCGTCCCGGTGGCACCGGCCGTCAGCGTCGAGGTCGTCGCGGCGGTCCCGGCCGGCACATCACTGCCGGGCGGTTTCGTCGCCGACCTGCGTGCCGCATTCGTCGCAGCAGGTTGGGAAACATCAGCGACAGCGACGACGAGTGTGTCGGCAGATGACATGCTCTTGATCCGAAGAACCTGGGAGGATCTGCAATGAATCGCAAACTGACCCTCACGCTCGTCGGCCTGATGGCCGTCGGGGCTGCGTGCGCCGGCTCCGGTGGCGACGATTCGGGTGGTGACCCGCTCACCGGCGACCCGGGCAACTGCACCACGGTCGACATGGCGGTGAGCAGCGAGAAGATCGCGCTGCTGACCGAACTCGCCAACGAGTTCAACGACAGCGACGACGCCAAGACCGATGCCGGCTGCATCTTCGTGCGCCCCGCCCGCAAGGCGTCGGGCACCGCAGCCAACCTGATCGTGGCCGGTTGGCCCGAACCAGAGCTCAACGGTGAGCCACCGGTCATCTGGTCTCCCGCTGCGTCGGGTTGGGCCGGCGTGGTCAACGAACGCGCCGGTCGCGAGCTCGCTCCGCCCGGCACCCCGTTCATGCTCACGCCGCTCGTGCTCGCGATGCCCCAGCCGATGGCGGAGGCGCTCGGCCACCCGGACGAACCGATCGGGTTCGCCGACATCTTGGAGCTGGCCAACGATCCGGAGGGGTGGGCGTCGGTCGGGCATCCCGAGTGGGGTCCGTTCCGGCTCGGCAAGACGAACCCGAACTACTCGACGAGCGGCCTCAACTTCACCATCGCCGAGTACTACGCGGCGACCGGCAAGTCGTCGGGGCTGACGACCGAAGATCTTCGCCGGCCCGAGGTGATCGAGTACGCGACCAACGTCGAGTCGGCCGTCGTGCACTACGGCGACATCACGATGACGTTCCTCAACAACTGGTTCGCCACCGATGCCCGCGGCACGTCGCTCACTTATGCGTCGGCTGTCGCAGTCGAGGAGAAGAGCGTCATCGACTACAACCTCGGCAATCCCGATGGCGAACTGTCGCCCGGTGAAACCCCGCGGGTGCCGCGGGTCCCGCTCGTGGCGATCTACCCGGAGGAGGGGACGCTCTACTCCGACAACCCGTTCATCATTCTCGACACCGACTGGGTGAGCCCCGAGCAGAAAGCCGCAGCGGCCGTGTTCGGCGAGTACGTGCAGCGACCCGAGAACCAGGCCAAGGTGCTCGCGTTCGGCTTCCGTCCGAACAACCCGAGCGTTGCGCTGGCCGACCCGGTGAGCCTTGCCAACGGTGTCGATCCAACCCAACCGCGCGCCGAACTCGAAGTGCCCGCGCCGGAGGTGGTGGTGCAGATTCTCGATTCGTGGGCCGACCAACGCAAGGAGGCCCGCGTGCTCTTGGTGCTTGACGTGTCGGGCTCGATGGGCGACGGGGCAACACCCGGCAAGACGAAGCTCGACCTCGCGCAGCAAGCCGCGATCGAGGCGCTCGGTCAGTTCAAGGACACCGACGAGGTCGGGCTGTGGGTGTTCAGCACCGATCTGTTGGGTGGCGACGATCCGAACTATCGCGAGCTGGTTCCCGTTGCCCCGATCGGTCAGCAACGCGCCGAGCTCGAGCAGGAAATCGCCGCGCAGTTCCCGCAGAACGGCACCCCGCTGTACGACGTGACCGAGAAGTCGTACGAGGCGATGCTGGCGACCTATGACCCGACCAAGATCAATGCCGTGGTGTTCCTCACCGACGGCGTGAACGACGACGGTGTGTTCGACGATGACGATCAACAGTTCACCTCGCTGATCAACACCTTGCAGTCGGGGAGCGAAGGCGCTACGTCGCGCCCGGTTCGGATGTTCACCATCTCCTATGGCGACGGGGCCGATGTGGCCACGCTGAAGGCGATTGCCCAGGCAACCTCGGCGGCGCACTACGACGCATCGAACCCGTCGACCATCAATCAGGTGTTCACTGCGGTCATCTCCAACTTCTGATGGCCCGGTTCATGATGGTCCAATTCGTGATGGCCCGATTCTGATGGCGTTGAGGTTCCGCGATCGTTTCCTCACACCGCCGGTGGCGCGGGCGATTCTCTCGCCGCTCGGCATGGTGCTGTTCGGCGTCGGCGCCGCAGGAGGGATTCTGCTCGGCGCACCAATCGTCGTGGCAGCCGTTGCCGGCGTCGCAGGGTGGGGCGCTCAGGTGCTGGCGGCGGTGCCACGCGGTGCCACGCAGGCCAGGGTCGAGCCGTTCGCGTTGAGCGAGCCGTGGCGCACGTACGTGGTCGAAGCGCAGGTGTCGAAGAAGCGGTTCGACACTGTCGTTTCGGGTATGGCGAAGGGTCCGACGCGAGATCGACTCGCGGCCATGGATGAGCGCCTCGACGAGGGCATCGACGAGTCGTGGAAGATCGCCAAACGCGGTCACGACATCACCCAGGCGCTGCAGGCGCTGAGCACGGCATCGGCCGAGAAGGAACTCGCCAGCGTGCGGGCAGGGATCGGCACTGATCGGGTTCCGACCGAGTCGGAAACGAGCATCATCGAGGCCCTGCAATCCCAGATCGAGGCGGCGCGTCGTCTCGATTCGACGGTCGAGCGGGCTCGCGATCGGCTGCGCGTGCTCGATGCGCGATTTGACGAACTGGTCGCCCGAGCGATCGAGGTCAGTGTGGGCGCGGGCGATAGTGACCTGTTGCGCAACGACGTCAACGGTCTCGTCACCGAGCTTGAAGCGCTCCGAATGGCGATCGAGGAGACCTCCGTCGCTGATGGTCAAGGCCT
Organism: Ilumatobacteraceae bacterium; assembly: GCA_963820085.1. Taxonomy (GTDB): domain Bacteria; phylum Actinomycetota; class Acidimicrobiia; order Acidimicrobiales; family Ilumatobacteraceae; genus Ilumatobacter_A. Next base: position 334,134 of record CAWFYU010000008.1, read on the forward strand.
GTCGGGACCTGGCTTGCCTGCGCCGGGCTGAACCGCCGTATCGGATGCTCAACTGACCGGGTTTCCGGTCGCAGCACTGACTCTACGTGGTACCGATATCGCTGGCCTTGAGCTCGGCTGACTACGTTGACGTCGTGGAGACGTCCGGGCCGACGCGTCAATGGCCGCTCGTCGGTCGTGAACGCACCCGCGCCACCGTTCTTGCCGCCCTCACCGGCGCCTCCGGCCGCCTCGTCCACGTCGAGGCTGCGGCGGGTTCCGGCAAGACCTACCTCCTCGATCATGTCGCCGCTGACATCGAGGCGGACGTGGCGATCGACCGACTCGACCGCATCACCCTGACGGGCGGCACGGTCGCTCCGTTCTCGCTGGCGTTCGAACTACTCGGTATGGCGCCATCTGACCTCGGGCTGGCGCCGGAGGGTCCGCGATCCTTTCTCGAAGCCGGTGTCGGCAACGTCACCGATGCGCTGGCGGTCGAACTCCTCATCGCTCGCGCCGAGGCGCTCGCCGATGCGCAACGCGTCGTCTGGATGATCGACGACATCCATCTCGCCGACGGCGGCTCGATGCTGTGGCTCACCGCGCTGGCTCGACTCGACCCGATTCCCGTTCGGGTGATCAGTGCAGGACGGCCCGCGGTGGTCGGATCGGCGCTCCACGACTTCCTCACTCACGAACAGAGCGTGATCACCCGCGTCGAACTCGATTCGTTGGCCGACGACGACGTGGCTGTGCTCTGTCGGAGCCGCTTCGGAGTCGGCCCCGGAGCGAACCTGACCGCGTTGCTCGCAGCTGCCGGCGGATCACCGCTCGTCGTGACGGCGCTGCTCGAAGCTCTCGCGCCTGAGGACGTCGCGGTCGGCGACACGGCCGACATTGCCGGTGACGTCGCGGCGCGGATGGTGAGCGAGGTGCCGACTGCCGTGGGTGATCGGGTTCGATCCGTGGCGGGTCCGGATCGTCTTGTCATCGCGGCCATGGCGTTGGCCGGCTCGTCGTTCGCGCCCTCCGACGTGGCACAGGTCCTCGGTGTCGGTCTCGTCGACGTGCTCGGCGTCGTCGATCGGCTCGTCACCGGTGGCCTACTCGTGGCCCGCGATGTCTACCGCTTCCGCCACGAGCACTACCGACTCGCCGCGGCCGAGCTCCTCGACACGCCGTCGCGTCGGTCGCTCCACGCCAACTACGGCCGGCTGCTGATGGATCGTGGCGAGCACCCGCTCCGCGTCGTCGACCACCTGATCAATGCGGGGACACAGGGTTCGCAAGCTGCAGACTGGCTTGTCCGTGCGGCGACGGCACTGGTGCAGTTCGACTCCGGGGGAGCGTTGGACCTCATCGAGCGAGCAACGGCGATGACGCCGGAACCGAATCGGGTGACCTCGATGACGAAGGCTCGGGCCCTCGCCAATGTGGGTCGGGCCACGGAGTCCGAGGCGATCGCCCGGCATCTTCTGCGCGACGCGACGATCGAAGAGGAGATCCAACTGCGGCGAGACCTGGCGATGGTCAAGTTTCAGCAAGCGCTCCCGCTCGAAACCGCCGCCGAACTCCGACGAGCCGCCGAGCTGGCGCCCGATGAGTATCGCCGCGCCCGCATGTCGGCCGAGTCGTCGTTCGGCTACCTCTTGGCCGCCGACTTCGCCACGGCGGGTCGCGTGGCGCGGGCCGGATCGCTCGACGGTGACCGTCTCGGCGATGTGGTCACGGTGATCGCAGCGGAGATGGTGGGTTGCTTGGTTGCCTTGTATCAGCATGACCTCGACGAAGCCGAGCGTTTGGCAGAGCGCCTCGAGTCGCTGAGTGATCTGGCCGAGGCGATCGACGCCGCGTTGTATCAGCCGTGGTTCTCGGCGTCGCTCGTCCGGACGTTGATGGGCAACTTCGATCATGCTCGTCGGCTCAACGGCATCGGGCGGGCTCGTTCGCAACGGGCCGGGTACCTCTGGATGGTGCCCGCCTACGATGCGCTCGACGCACTCGGGGCGCTGATTCGCGGCGAACTCGACGACGTCGAGGCTGCGGCCACCGCGGCATTGGCGTCGGGCATCGAAGATTCCTTCGGGGCTGCGCTGTGGTGCCGGGCATTTCTGGCCCGGGTCGCGGTGGTTCGAGGCGACCGGGACCGGACGCGTGAGCACATCACCGCAGCACTCGCCCTCATGCTCCCGGGGCAGGCTCAGCTCGGCTGGGACCACCTGGCCATCGCCCGTGCCCAGTTGGCCGAACTCGACGGTGACCTGATTTCGGGGTCGGCCGAGCTGTTGGAGATCTGGGAGGCATTCGAGGCGTTCGGAATCGATTCGCCGCGCCAGGAACTGGCGTTCACGATCACGCGGCTCGCCGTCCGCTCGGGGCAGGCCGATGTCGCGCAGCGGATGGTTGCAGCAACGTCGACGGCAGCCGCAGTCACCGGCCATCGGTTGTGGCGACTCGACGCCGACGAAGTGACCGCGCTCGTCGCCGGCGATGCGGTGGCGTTGGCCCAGCTTGCCGACGAGAACGACACGGCCGGTCGTTCACTCCGAGCGCTCGAACTCCGCGTCGAGGCCGTACGCCGAGGTTCGGCCGGGGGGCCCGCGGCGATGGCTGCGTCAATCCGTGAGCTGAGCGCCCGGCTCGACGTCGAGGTCGGGGCCGTCGGTGCGTTGGGTCTCCTCGAGCGTTTGGGCGGCGCCGCGGCGGTCGTGACTCCGGTTGTTCGCCGTGGCACGGGACGTCTGTCCAAGTCGGAACGACAGGTCGTTGAACGGGTTGCCCAAGGGCTGACGAACTCGCAGATCGCCGAGCAGTTGTTCGTCTCCCGGCGAACGGTCGAAAGCCATGTCTCCTCGGCGTATCGCAAGTTGGGTGCGACCAACCGAGTGGAGTTGGCGCGCGTGCTGCTCGATCCGGGAACAGCGTCGTGAGCTGCACGGTGCCCTCGCCGATCCGCCTCTCGCTCTGACCCTGTCGCTGCCTCTGACCTGCCTCTCGCTCTGACCCTTCGCTGCGTCTGGACCTTGGCGCTGCGTCTGACCTTCGGCGCTGGCGCGGCGGCGCGGCGCCGCTGCTCCGCAACCGTCAGGCGGCGACGGCGTCGTGGGCGTCGGCGAGGAGGTCGATCGAGCGGAGGCGTTGCTCGATCGTGGGGGACGGGTGGACCGTCATCAGTTCATCGACGCCCGCGGCCGCGGCAAAGTTGGTGAGGTATCGCTGCACCATTTCAAGGGTGCCCGCGGCGGTGAAGTGCATCATCTGGGCGATCTGTTGGCCCTGGGGCGAGGCGAGCAGTTGATCGGCTTCGGCGTCGGTCAGCGCACGGTGGGGAGTGACGAAGCGGGCGATTCTGCGCCGGCTCACCTCGACTCGCTGGCGCTCGGCGTCGTCTTCGGATTCGGCAGCGATCACATTGACCCCGGCCACCACGTACGGCGCCTCGAGTTGTGCCGATGGCTGGAACTCGGTGCGGTACGTCGCCACGGCATCGAGCAGGTGCGTCGGTGCGAAGTGCGACGCAAAGGCGTAGGGAAGCCCGAAGGCCGCGGCGAGGCGGGCCCCGAACAGCGACGATCCGAGGATGTAGACCGGGACGTGGGTCCCGGCGCCCGGTACGGCCACCACGCCTGGCACGATCGACTCGTCGCCGAGGTACCCCTGCAACTCACGGATGTCGTCGGGGAACCGATCCGACGCGCGCACATCGACGCGCATGGCGCGCATCGTGGGCTGGTCGCTGCCAGGTGCGCGACCGAGGCCGAGATCGATTCGTCCCGGATGCAGCGTGGCGAGCGTGCCGAACTGTTCGGCGATGGCAAGCGGCGAATGGTTCGGCAGCATGATCCCACCCGCGCCGAGTCGGATCGTCGAGGTGTGCGCCGCAACATGGGCGATCAGCACGCTCGTCGCCGACGACGCGATCGACGCCATGTTGTGGTGCTCGGCGTACCAGATCCGCTGATACCCGCGCCGCTCGGCGCGCTGGGCGATCTCGACGCTCGTCCGAAACGCATCGGCCGCAGTCTCGCCCGCGCCGATGATCGCCAGGTCGAGTATGGACAGCGCAGGGATCACCTCACCATCATGCCTGGTTGTTCGGCCGCCCACACGAAGGACGGTGGTGCCGCGTTCCCAGTGAGCGCAAGCGTCGTCCGACGGACCATGTGCTCACATAGAAGGTGGTGCTTGCGTTCCCTGTGAGCGCAAGCGTCGTCCGACGGACCATGTGCTCACACGGAAGGTGGTGCTTGCGTTCCCTGTGAGCGCAAGCGTCGTCCGACGGACCATGTGCTCACACAGAAGGTTGTGCCGCGTTCCCAGTGAGCACAAGCGTCGTCCGACGGAGCTTGTGCTCACACAGAAGTGGTGGCGCCTTGTCGGTGAGCGCGCGCTGCCGAGGGTACGGCCAGCCCACGTACAGTCGGGGGGTGGCGTACATCGCGATCGACGGACCGACCGGGGTGGGAAAGTCGACCACGGCCCGGCTGCTCGCCGCCGCTCTGGGGATGCCGGCGATCCTCGATCCGGTGTCGGCCAGTCCACTCCTCGCCGACTACTACGCTGACCATCATGCCGACCATCACGCCGGCAATGACAGCGACGAGACTGCGCTGGCGATCGAGCTCGACTTCCTCCGCCTCCGGACGGAGATCCTCGAATCGTGGTCCACCGGTGTCCGTGCCGACCCGGACCCGGACGCAGACCCGGACCCGGACCCGGACGCAGATCCAGTCGGTGTGAGTGACTTCACGATCATGCGCAACGGGCCGTTCTCGGAGTTCCTCGTTCGACCCGATCACCGTTCGCTCGTGCTCGACGAGATGGATTCGGCAGTCGATCGTCTGGAGCGGCCGCTGGCCATGGTGCTCTTGCGCGCCGAACCTGAGACGCTGCTCGAACGGGTGCGGCGGCGCAATCGATCCGCCGAAGCCCCGCTCGGTATCGATCACCTGCGTGACCTGTGCCGCCACTTCGATGCGTGGCAGCAGCGCCTGCTGGCTCAATCCGATCAGGCCATCGTCCTTGACACCGAGGACTGGAGCCCGCACGACGCCGACGACCTGGACGATCTCGTCGCACGGATGCGCTCGCTCATCGACACGGCGAACCCAGACCGACACAACGTGTGAGCACACGCCGTCGGGCGAACCATGTGCTCACGCGGAACGCTGGCTTCGTGCGATCGACTGCGATCCGCCAAGATGCCGACATGGACTTCGACCTTGCCCAGACCGACGCACTGCTCGCCACGACCCGCGCCGTCCGCAAGCGGCTCGACTTCGACCGGGAGGTTCCCGACGACGTGCTGCTCGAATGCCTCCAACTCGCCGTGCAGGCACCGACCGGTTCCAACCAGCAGGGTTGGCGATGGATGGTCATCCGCGACGCCGAGAAGAAAGAGGCACTCGCTGAGCTGTATCGCCAAGCCGGAGGCGAGTACCTCGCCGCAGCCGCCGCGGGTGCCGACACCGAGACCCAGCAGGGCCGCGTCATCGATTCGGCCAACTTCCTGGCGCAGAAGCTCGGCGAAGTGCCGGTGCTCGTGATCCCGCTGATCATCGGACGGCTGCCCGACAACAGCGCCAATGCCGCAGCAGGGCTGATGGGCTCGATCATGCCGGCGATGTGGAGCTTCCAACTCGCGTTGCGCAGCCGTGGTCTCGGCAGCTGCCTCACCACCCTGCATCTGGGCAAGGAGCAGGAAGCCGCCGACCTCCTCGGCATTCCCGCGCACATGACCCAGGCCGGGCTGATCCCCGTCGCCTACACCTTGGGGACCGACTTCCAGCCCGCCAAGCGCGACGACGTCGCCGCGATCACCTACCTCGATACGTACAAGAACCCGATTCGCCCGGGTTGATCAGCCGATCAGCGCTTCGAGCACTGCGGCAACACCGTCGTCGACGTTGGCGAGGGTGATCTCGTCGGCTGCGGCCCGAACCCGCTCGTCAGCGTTCGCCATCGCGATGCCTCGGCCGGCCCACCGGAGCATCGTGATGTCGTTCCACTCGTCGCCGAATGCGATCACGTCGACGGCGTCGACACCGAGGAGCTCGCACACCCAACGCAACCCAGCGCACTTGTCGACCTCGGCGGGCCCGATGTCGATGGCCGAGGCGCCCATGTGATTCGCGGTCAGCCCCGGCGGGAGCGATTCCGGTACGGCGCGGAGCAACGCGTCGATCGACATCGCATCGTGGAACGCAAAGAGCTTGTGGACCTCGGTGCCGCCGATGGCAAGGACGTCGTCGACCGGATCACCGTCGACGGCGGCCGGCATCCGTTCGGCAAACCCCACCTCATGCGCGAACCCCGCATCAGTCGCCATCGCGAACCTGACGCCAGGGAGCCTCGACCGCATCGTGTCGACGGCATCGACCGCGGCGGCGAAGGCGAATCCCATGAGCCTGATCAGCGCGCAATCGGGAAACGTGCCGATCATCGAACCGTTTGTGCCGACGACGTGAGACACGGCGGTGCCGAGTTCGTCGGCGAGGTCGACCACCATGTGGAGGGGCCGCCCCGTGGCGATGACGACGTGATGCCCGGCCGCGGCCGTGGCGCGCACGGCGGCGGCATTGCGTGCGGACAGCCGGCCGCGCTCGGCCAGCAACGTCCCGTCGAGATCGAGCGCGATCAGCTTCGGTGTCACCGGCGCAGAGTATCGACTGTCGCGGTGCGACGACGGACCGCCGCGCCGCCTGTTCGATACCACGCTGATCCGTTGGGATCGGGCGAGCACTACCGTGCGGCCATGGGCGCACCCGCCGACGACCTGCTCACCGTGTCCCTCGAGCGGGCGCGAGCGCGGCATGGCGTGAAGTGGGCGAAGTACGGCGCCGAGATCATCCCGTCGTTCGTCGCCGACATGGATTTCGACCCCCCGCAACCCGTGCTCGACGCACTGCGCGGGCATCTCGACCGGGGTGACCTCGGCTACGGGCCGTTCGCGTTCGAACTCGCACCGGTCTACGCCCGATGGCAGGAGCGGTGGCACGGTTGGCGACCCGACGAAGCGCTGATCCGTCCGTTCACCAGTGCGCTGCACGCGCTCGAAGTCGCCCTGTGGAACACGACCCGCCCCGGCGACGGCATCGTCGTGTTCAGCCCGATCTACAACCCGTTCCTCGAGGCCATCGCGGACAGCGGTCGCCGGCAAGTCGACTGCCCGCTCGAACGCGATGGCTGGCGGATCGACCCGGAGCGTCTCGAAGCGGTCATCGACGCAACGACCAAGGTGATCTTGTTCTGCAATCCGCACAATCCGACCGGCCGAGTGTTCGACACCGACGAAATCGCAGCCGTCGCCGACGTCGCCGAACGCCACGATCTGGTCGTGATCAGCGACGAGATCTGGGGTGACCTGCTCCATCCTGGCGCCGAGCACCGTCCACTCGCACTGAGCGACGAGCGATTCAAGGGTCGGTTGATCACGATCGGATCGGCCAGCAAGACCTTCAACCTCGCCGGGCTCCGAACCGCTGTTGCGCACATCGACCACGCGCCGCTCCTCGCCGCGCTCGAAGCGATGGCACATCACCAGAACGGCTCGCCGAGCACACTCGGGGTCACGGGCACGATCACTGCCTGGAACGAGTGCGACGACTGGATGCTCGCCGCGCGCCGAACGATCACGGCGCGTCGCGCGCAGCTCGCGGCGCGCCTGCGTGAACATGCGCCGACCGTCGGCTTCGATCTGCCGCAGGCCACCTATCTCGCCTGGCTCGACTTCAGCCGGGTGGCCGATGGTGCGCTGGGCGACGACCCGGCGGCCTCTCTGCTCGAACATGCCGGCGTCGCCCTGTCGAGTGGGCCGAAGTACGGAACGGGCGGGACCGGACGGGCCCGCCTCAACTTTGCTACGTCGGCCGAGATTCTCGATGAGACCATCGATCGCATCGTCGCTGCGATCGACCGACTGGAGGCAGCATCATGACCGACACGACCCCGGGGTCGACCGAACAGCGAGTCCATGTCCGCACGGGCGACCGGAATGCGATCGACTGGCCGTCCACCCTTTCCCGCCTCGACAAAGTGCTCCGGATCAGGACCACGCCGATCGGCATGAAGATGTTCGCGACGGTCGAGGAGATGGAAGCGGTCGAGAAGATCCGCCGACCGAAGGACATCCACACCGCCGACCAGATCGTGTCGATGGCGGCGCGCCTCAACTGGACCGTCGGCATCACCGCAGCCGACCTCGTCGGCGCGCAGTGCCAGGCGGTGCTCGGGCTCGGCGCGCAGGACGACGAGTGGTATTCGGGCAAGCACATGGCCGGCGTATGGTTCGAGACCCTCGCGGACTCTGCTGCCCACCAGGCAGCGATGACCATCGTCCCAGTCGGCACCTACCAGGCCATGGCGGTGTCGCCATTGAGTACCGGGCGCCTCGATCCGCCCGACATCTGCATGGTCTACGCGACGCCGGGTCAAATGATCATCCTGATCAACGGCCTCCAATGGTCGGGGTACCAGAAGCTCGAATGGGGTTGCGTCGGTGAGTCGTCGTGTGCGGATTCGTGGGGGCGGGCGCTGTCGACCGGCGAGCCGAGCCTGTCGATTCCGTGTTACGCCGAGCGCCGGTACGGGGGCGTGCAGGACGACGAGATGCTGATGGCGCTGACGGGACCGCAGCTTGTCACGGCCATCGACGGGATGGAAGCCCTCGCCCGCAACGGGCTGCGGTACCCGATACCGCCCTATGGCATCCAGACCGACGCCAGGGCCGGCCTCGGCGCGAGTTACTGAACCGACGAGCTGCCAACTCGGTAACAGTGCCGTGGCAGAGTGATCTCACGGTCGCCCAGCGACCGGCTCGTCGCTCCGCGACCCACCCATCACTGCTCCAGCATTGGGAGGTTCCCATGCGTCACGTCCTCGACGTTCCTTTCGGCACGTCGCTCACCCAACCCGACATCATCCCCGACATCGGCGAGCGCCCCTTTCTCTGTGCCGACGATGTCGTGCGGTTCGCCGAAATGGGTGGAGTTCTCACCGGTCAGCAGCGAACCGAGAGTTGGCATCTCGACCGACACGGCCACTTCACGTGTGGCACGCGCCCAACGATGATGGATTCACTGGCCGATTGGGCAGCCAACCCGCGTCGCCTGATCGAGGCGTTCATCGCAGGGCGCCCCGGTCGTACGTGCTCACCGGTCTGGGTCATCGTCGACGAACGCCCGACGGTGAACTGGGGCGGTTGTGAGCCGCCTGGCGAGGCTGACGTCGAGCAGTTCCTGCGACTGCAGCGCCAACTCGAGGTGGCCGGAATCAGGCTGGTCGATGCGGTGATCTTCGACGATCGGCGGCACTGGTGGTCGATGTGCGAGCTGCTGACCGGGTCGACCACCTGGTCGATGCGTTCAACTGCGGCCTGAGTCGAGACCGATCTGGCCGCATGGAGCGGCACCTCACGGCTCGAGCCTGCGATGGCGATGGAGCGGGCGCAGTAGGTTCGCACCATGAAGGTGTGGAGACTCAAGCAGCACGGTGATCCGATCGACCAACTCGAACTGGTCGACGAGCCGGCGCCGACGCCCGGCCCTGGCGAGGTGCTCATCGACCAGGAGGCGGTGGGCCTGGCATTCCCCGACGTCCTGTCGTGTCGCGGCATGTATCAGGTGAAGTCGTTCCCCGGCCACACCCCTGGCGGCGAGTCATGTGGAACGGTCGCGATGCTCGGCGAGGGCGTCACCGGTGTCGAGGTCGGCCAACGAGTCGTCTACCTCGGCAGCGGTGGGCTGGCCGAACAGGTCATCCATTCCGCTGACGCCGTCTTTCCCGTGCCGGCCGGTGTCTCGGCCGAGACCGCGGCGGCCATTCCGATCAACTACTGCACGACGTTGTATGCGCTGCGCGATCGGGCGAAGTTGCAATCCGGTGAGACGGTCCTCATCACCGGCGCTGCTGGCGGAACCGGTACGGCGGCGATCCAGTTGGCCAAGGCGATGGGCGCCACCACGATCGCCGTCGCCGGCGGCGCCACCAAGGTCGGGGTGTTGCGTGATGTCGGTGCCGACGTGGTCATCGATCATCAAGCGACACCCGACTGGGTCGACGCAGTGCGCGAGGCGAGCAATGGCGGGGTCGATGTCGCCTACGATCCGGTCGGCGGCGACACCTTCCACCAGGTTCGCCGGTGCATGGGTTGGGACGGTCGGCTGCTCGTGATCGGCTTCGTCGCAGGCATCCCGGAATACAAGACCAACCACGCGTTGCTCAAGAGCTACTCGGTGGTCGGCGTGCACTGGGGTGCCTCGCTCCAGCGATTCCCCGATTCCTTGCGCGAGCAGATGACCACGCTGCTCGCCATGGCCGCCGCGGGCACCATCGACCCGCCGCTCTATCCGCCGTACCCGTTCGATCAGGCGGCGCAAGCCCTCCAGGATCTCGCCGATCGCAAGACCCACGGCAAAGTGGTAGCCAGGCTCTGACCGGCCGCACGCGGGTGGCCGCATCGGCTTGGGGGTTCGGCGGAGGCGTTCAGCCGAAGCGGCGGGAGAGTTCGGCGATGTGCTCGGGGTACATGTCGCAGCAGCCGCCGATGATCGTGGCACCGCCGGTCACCCACTCGGCGACCATGTCGGCATAGTCGGCTGCGTCCAGATCGTCGCGTCGTTCGAGAATCGCCGAGTTGGCGGCATACGTGTCGCTGCGCACCGTCGGCGGAAAGCCGTTGGCGTATCCGCCGGTGCGGACGTCGATGCCGGCCTCGTCGAGCTGCCTGCGGAGTTGCGCGAGGGCGGGTGTGATCTGTTCGGGCAACGAACAGTTGAAGAGCACTGCATCGGTGAGATCAGCATGGCGTGCCGTCGCGGCGACGATGTCGTCGATCGTGTCGCCGGAGCGCAGCGCCACGTGCCCGTCGAACTCGTCGGGGAGTGAGAACGACGCCCACAACCGCTGGCCTGACCCATGCGCCCGCACGGCCGCCGCCGCGGCGTCGAACTCGTCGACCCGGCTGAGTGTCTCGGCGATCCAGAGGTCGACGAACGGATCGAGTGCTTCGACGATCATCAGATAGAGCGCCGGCGCTCGCCCCGCGTCGAAGCGCTCGGGTTCGTAGGAACCGAACAACGGTGGCAACGATCCGGCAACGACGACGTCGTGGACGGAAGCGTCGGCAGCCTGGCGTGCCAGCCGCCCCGCCAGTGCCACCAGGTCGGCACCGCGGTCGGCGATCGTCTGGTCGCCGAGGTGGTACGGGACCACGGCGTAATTGTTGGTGATGATGACCTGGGCACCGGCGTCGATGAAGTTGGTGTGGGCTTGCACGACGAAGTCGGGTGCCTCCAGCAATGCGAGCGCCGACCATTCCGGTTGGCGAAACGGTGCACCGATCCGGCGGAGTTCTTTCCCCATGCCACCGTCGAGCAGCGTGATCTCGGTCATGTTCGAGAACGCTACGGCGCACGCCCCCGCAGAGTCGCCACCTCAACCGGTGCGAAGTATTTCTCGCAGCGCCCTTGCATTTCATCGAATGCGTGTTATAGTACGCAGTGCAACAACAGATCAAGCATTCGCCGAATCCGTTCGAGTTCCCCCCAAACACACCCCAAACACACCCCAACCCCCCGAATCACACAGGAGCATTCCATGCGCACCAACCTCACCAACCTCGCCGAGAAGTTCAACGATCAGGTCAAGACGGCCACTCAGACCGTCACGGCCGTCAACAAGACATTCGTCGAGACCAACGACCGCATGCTCGATGTCATCGTCGACACGAACCGCAAGGTCGTCGACTTCGCCGTCACAGCCACCGATCGCATCGCTGACCGGGCCCCGAGCTTCGAACTGCCCTTCGACGTGCCGATGGCCGACCGATTCAACATGCCGACCGCCGCCGAAGCCGGCAAGCGCTACCTCGACGTGGTCGAGCGTCTCGCGGAAATGAATCGCGACTTCAACGAGCGCGTCGCTGCGATGCTCCCCGCGGTCAAGCCCGCCGCCAAGCCCGCCGTCAAGCCCGTCGCCACGAAGGCACCGGCGCGCAAGGCTGCTGCCAAGAAGCCCGTCGCCAAGAAGGCACCTGCCCGCGCCGCAGCCGCCACGAAGTGACCGTCTGCGCGGGTGCTCCTGCGGGGGCTGCTGCGCCGACACCGAGACGACCACGCGGTGCCCACCACCACGTGGTCGTTTCGCGTTTTCAATTCACGTGACAGGATCACCTCGATGAGTTCAAACCACGCCGACACCGACGACAGTTCCGACAAGCCGTTCGGGGTCGCAGCGCTCGGTGACTTCATCCGGCGGCAACGCTCGCTCGCCAAACTCAGCCAACGAGAACTGGCCAAGTTGGCCGACCTGTCCGACGCCTACCTCAGCCAACTCGAGCGCGGCCTGCACGAACCATCGGTGCGGGTCGTCAACGGGCTGTCGGCAGCGCTCAACGTGCCTGCCGACAGGCTGCTCCACTTCCTCGGCCGCGACCGCGTCGGCGCAGCAGTTGCGGTCACCACCGAGTCGGCGATTCTCACCGACGATGCGCTCACCGATTCGCAGAAGCAGTCGCTCGTCGACGTCTACCGAGCATTCATCGCGGCCAACGAACACACCTGAGCCGGGTGGCCCGACGTCAGGGTCAGAGCAGCTTGCGCGCGGCCGCCACCACGATCTCCACGACTCCTGACTCCGCTGCTGCGATCACCGCGGCGTCGGGAGTTTCCTGCTGCGTGCGGTTCACGAGCACCCCGGCGACGCATCCCGCCCGCCAGCCGGATGAGGCACACATCGTGAAGAGCGTGGCCGACTCCATCTCGTAGTTCAGTACGCCCATTGCCTGCCACTCGTCGAGTGAGCCACGGAATCGGCTGACGACGCGTCCGGTGGTCGTGTCGTAGCGCTCCTGGCCCGGGTAGAAGGTGTCGCTCGATGCGGTGATTCCGATGTGCACCCGCGCGCCGGATGCCCGCGCCGCAGCGACGAGCGCGGTGACGCAGTCGAAGTCGGCGACGGCTGGAAACTCCATCGGAGCGAAGTGGAGGCTCGCGCCGTCGAGGCGTACCGCGCCGGTGGTGACGATGACGTCGCCGGGATCGACCCCGGGTTGAATGCCACCAGTGGTGCCGACCCGGAGGAATGTCCGGACCCCGAGCTGGGCGAGTTCCTCGACGGCAATCGACGTCGACGGGCCACCGATGCCGGTCGAACAGACCACGACCGGTGCGCCGTCGAGGAATCCGATCCACGAGGTGAATTCACGATGGGCCGCCAGCGGGGCCGGTTCGTCGAGCAGCGCAGCGATCCGGGCGACCCGCTCCGGATCGCCGGGAATGATCGCCAACCTGGCGCCGCGCACGTCGGCCGCATCGAGCCCGAGATGAAAGGTCTCGGCCACGATTCAGTGTCCGGTGACGCCGTGGTAGGGCCGGCCGGCTGCGTTGAACTCGGTGTAGATCTCCATGAATGCCTCGCCGAACGGATCGACGCCGCGCAGTGGTTGCGACGCGCGGCGCACGGTCCAGTCGTAGGGCGCCAGTGCGTTGGCCCGCTCGAAATTGCGCTCCGCTCCGACGGTGTCACCAACGCGGCGAAGCTTGGCTGCGATGCGAAAAACCAATCGGGCTTCTTCTTCATCGGCGGACAGATCGCCGACGACGCCCTTGGCGTCCTCGACAGACATGCGCAGTGTCCCGTTCCTGGCCCACGCCCGAATGTGGTCCTTCTGTGCCTCGGAGTCGACGCCCGTGATTTCCCGGAACGTATCGCTGGCATAGGCGCTCCAGTTGGGTTGGACGATGTTGTCGTCCTCGTCGATCATCAGCACCGTCGGCACGTTGGAGATCGCGTAGAGCTCGGTGACGACGTGGTCGGCATCGATCAGGACGGGATAGGTGATGCCGTCGCACGCCGCGCGCACCTTGTCGACATCTTCATCGACGGCGACCGCGATCACCTGGAAGTTGTATTCGGCGAGTTCGTCTTGGAGTGCCTGCCAACCTGGCAGATCGAGAATGCACCCTCACCACGACGAGAACGCCACGAGCAAGCGCTTCTTGCTGCGGTGATCGGAGAAGTTCATCGGCAGCCCGTTGATGTCGGGCAACACGAAGTCGGGTGCCTTCATGTCGTTGACCGCGGCCCGTCGACGCTCGCGCGGCGCGCCGATGGCAACGAGGCCCGAGTCGGCGTCGTTCGTCGCGGGGCGATCGAGCAGCGCGGCGACGGCGATGACGTCGATGCGTTCACCATCCATCAGCGCAGCCCGGTCGGGCACGATGACGCAGACGTCGCCTTTGCACAGCCCCTCGGGCTTGAGCGTCCAGCCGAGCGCGTCTTCGAGTTCGTCGATCTCGATCAGGGGACCGTTGTCGAGCATCACGATGTCGTTGGTTGCTGCCATGGCTGCACCGTAGTCACGCCGGCTGGGCCCCGTCGCAGCGATCGGTCGGTTCAGCCGATCGCGTCGGGCATCTCGGCCTTGCGTCGACCGATGTAGTCGAGCAACTCGGCATCGATGGCTTCATCGAGCGGTGGTGGCTCGTAGCTTGCCAGCGACTCCTTCCAGGCCGCGTTGGCCCGGTCGGCGGTCGTGGTGGCGCCGTCTTCGAGCCACTGCTCGTAGCTCGAGTTGTCGGCGAGCGTCGAGCGGTAGAACGCCGTTTCGAAATTGGCCAGCGTGTGGGCGGTGCCGAGGAAATGCTCACCGGGCGTGTGTTCGCAGAGTTGGTCGATCGCTTGGCCGTTGGGCGACATGTCGAGCCCCCGGCCGAAGGTCATCATCATCCCGAGCTGGTCGGCGTCCATCATGAACTTCTCGTACCCGACGGCGAGACCGCCCTCCATCCAGCCGGCTGCGTGCAGCACGAAGTTCACGCCGCCCATCACGGTCGGCAACAAGGTCGACGCCGATTCGTACGCGGCTTGGGCGTCGGGCAGCTTCGACGCCGTGAGCGAACCGCCCGACCGGAATGGCACACCGAGTCGACGTGCCAGGGCGCCGACGGTGTACAGCACGAGTGCGGGTTCAGGTGTGCCGAAGGTCGGTGCGCCGGTCGCCATCGACATCGACGACGCGAACGACCCGAAGACCACCGGTGCGCCGGGCCGGACGAGTTGGCAGAACGCCATACCGGCCAGCGCTTCGGCGAGGGTTTGGGCAGCGACGCCGGCCGAGGTGGTCGGAGCCATCGCTCCGGCGAGGATGAAGGGCGAGATCACGCACGCCTGGTTTGCTGCGGCGTAGGTTTCGGCGGCGGCGAGCATCGTGTCGTCCCACACCAGCGGCGACGATGCATTGATCAACGATGACATCACAGTGCGCTCGACACCGGTCTCGTCGCGCAGGTCGCCGCCGAAGCCGATGCGGGCCAGTTCGATCGAATCGGCGGCGCGCTCGCCGGCGGTGACCGACCCCATGAACGCCTTGTCGCTGAATTTCAGGTGGGCGTACACCATGTCGAGGTGACGCTTGTTGACCGGGATGTCGACCGGCTCGCACACGGTGCCCCCCGAGTGGTGGAGGTGGGGCGACTGGTAGGCCAGCTTCACGATGTTCTGGAAGTCGACGATGGTCGCGTACCGCCGGCCGTGGTCCTGGTCATAGACGAACGGTGAGCCGTAGTTCGGGGCGAAGACGGTGTTGTTGCCGCCGATCTCGACGTTGCGCGCCGGATTGCGCGCATGCTGGGTGTATTGGCGTGGTGCGCTGGCTTGCACGAGCTTGCGGCAGAGTCCGCGCGGGAAGCGGACGCGTTCGCCGCTCACGTCGGCGCCGGCGTCCTTCCACATGTCGAGTGCTCGCGGATAGTTCCGGAACTCGATGCCGACCTGCTCGAGAATCGTGTCGGCGTTGTGCTCGATCAGTTCGAGGTGCTCGTCGGAGACGAGTTCGTAGGGGCGAATCTGGCGCTCCAGGTACGCCGGGATGGGCTGAGCGGTCGACGCTCGGCTGGCGGCACGACCCGCGCGCCCGCCAGTTCGGCGTCCGTGGCGCTCTTCACTCATTGCATTCCCCGATCACCACGTTGTCGCGCCATCCTGCCACCAAGTCCCACGATGCGGAACCGTTCCATCATACAGAACACCCGACCCCCGTCAGAACTCACCCCGCCATCTCACCCCCCGCCATCTCACCCCGCCATCTCACCCCGCCATCTCACCCCGCCCCCGCATCTTCCCAGCGATCCGCCGTCTCCCGAAAAATGTGGGCTCATATGCGCTTGACGCAACTGAGTCCACACATTTCGGCACGCACCTGCCGGGTCGCCGAAATGTGCGGGAAAGTGTGCGGTGGGCGCACATGGGCCCACATTTTCGGGCAGAGCCGGGTGGGCGCGGGTGGTGACGGCGCGGGTGGGTCGGGCGCTGGTGGGTCGGGCGTGGGTGGGTCGGGCGTGGGGTGGTCAGGATGGGCGGAGCCGGCGGCCGGTTCGTTGGCGGCCGCCGACGGCATCGAGCTTCGGCTGGGGAACCGGCAAGGCGATCTCGGCGGCGAGATTCGGCGTCGGATCGGTGGTGTGGGGGAAGCCCATCGCGTTGACGAACAGTTCCTGGAACCGCGGCTCGGTGGCTGTCTCGATCTTCTCGACCTGCCGCACGGCGGCTTCGATCTCGGCGCGTTGCGCGCCGGAAACGAGCGCCCGCACGGCGCCGGCACCCGCGGCGTTGCCGACTGAGGCGACGCGTGCCACCGGCACGTCGGGCACGAGGCCGAGCACCTTGGCGTAGAGCGGGTCGATGTGCGCCCCGAACGCGCCGGCCAGGCGAACCGACGTGATCGTGTTGGGGTCGGTCTTGCCGGCGTGTTCGCACAACAGGTCGATGCCGGCGCGCAGTGCGGCCTTCGCCAACTGGATCGCACGGACGTCGTCCTGGGTCACGTTGATGTTCTCCGCCGGGTCGGCTGAGTCGCCGAACAGCCGGTACGAGAACGTTCTGCCGTTGGCGAACACGCGGTCGGACTTCTCCGGACCGTCGGAGCGCATCGTGCCGTCGACGTCGAGCAGGCCGGCGAGGTACAACTCGCCCATCACTTCGATGATCCCCGAACCGCAAATGCCTGCGATGTCGAGCGCCTTCGTTTCGATCTCGAAAGCTGGGTCATCGGACCACAGATCGGATCCGATGACTTTGACTCGCGGTTCGAGCGTGTCGCGGTCGATGCGGACACGTTCGATCGCGCCTGCCGTTGCGCGCATGCCGGCGGAGATCTGGGCACCTTCGAACGCCGGCCCGGTGGGCGACGATGCCGCGAGGACGTGTTCGCGGTTACCGAAGACGATCTCGGCGTTGGTGCCCACGTCGACGAGTAGCTGCACGTCGACGGAGCGGTGCGGGCCCTCGGCGAGGATCGCACCGGCCGTATCGGCGCCGACGTGCCCCGCGATGCACGGCAGGAAGTAGGTCGACGAAAAGGGTGCATCGATGTCGAGGTCGGTTGTCCGAATGGTCACCGCGCTGTCGGTCGCCAGCAAGAACGGGGCCTGGCCGAGCGGCGTGGGGTCGATGCCGAGAATCACGTGATGCATGATCGGGTTGCCGACGATCGTCATGTCGAGGATCGACGAGCGATCCAGCGTGTCCAGCGTGTCCAGCGAATCGGCCGCAGCGGCCACGAGTTCGCCGACCATCGTGTCGAGCGCGGCGCGAATCGATCGCGTCAACTCGACCTCGCCGCCGGGGTTCATCATCACGTACGACACGCGCGACATCAGGTCGTCGCCGAACCTGATTTGCGGGTTCATCACCCCGTTCGTCGCCACGATCTCGCCGCTGGCGAGGTCGACGAGGTGGCCGGCGACGGTGGTCGAACCGACGTCGATGGCCACGCCGAAGGCGCGGTCGACATAGCCGGGGTACACCGCGGCCACATTGCACCCGTTGCGCACGGCGACCGTGATCGCGTTGCTGCCGCGCTTGGCAGCGCCGGCGATCAGCGGGAGGACATGAGCGTCGATGCTCTCGATCGTGACGTCGAAGTCGGCGAGCAATGCCGCGCCGATCTGCTCGGCGAGCCCACCCAGTTCGACACCGAGTTCGGCTGTCGGCAACTCGATGTAGTGCAGCCGAACCAGCGGGTCGATTCGATGTCGCCGACATCAACCGACTTGCGGACGACCTGTTTGTGCACCTGACTCGCGGCAGGGATCTCGACGACCACGTCGCCACAGACCCGGGCCGCGCAGCCGAGCCGCTGACCGTCGAGGATCGGGCGGCGGCCGGCGTATTCGGCCTCGGTCGACGCCCAGCCTGTCAGCGATGCCAGCGTTGACTCGACCTGCCATTTCGAGAACGAACCGATGCTCGGCGCAACCTGGCAACGGCCGCACAGGCCACGCCCGCCGCAGGTCGAATCGAGATCGGCGCCGGCCTGACGCGCGGCGTCCAGCACGGTGGTGCCCTCGTCGACGCTCGTCGACAAACCCGATGGAGCGAACACCACGCGATGGGTTGTCACGTCGTTACCTCGACATGCGCGCACCATCGCGCGCGGGAGGGTGGAACCGGCATCGGGTCAGCCTTCCACGCGGGCGCGCCGACCGCCGCGGCGACGCGGGGCGCCACCGGCTGCGTCACCAGCGGCCTGGCCGCCGCCCTCGCGGTAGGTGGCGATCCAGCTGCCGCAATCCTGGTCGTGGCCGGCCAACACGTCGGCTGCCTTCACTGCCTTCTTCACTTCGTCGTGCAGTGGGCTCATGATCGCCGAGGTCATGCCGTTCGAGATCGCCATCGCGAGAAACGTTCCCGTGATCGCGTGCCGCTCGGGCAGCCCGAAGCTCACGTTGGACGCGCCACAGGTGGTATTGACCTTGAGTTCGGTCTGCAGGCGGCGCAGAAGTTTGAACACTTGCTGGCCGGCCTGGCCCAGCGCCCCGATCGGCATCACCAAGGGGTCGACGATCACATCCGACGAGGGGATGCCATAGTCGGCGGCACGGTTGACGATTTTGCGTGCAACTTCGAAACGGACGTCGGGATCCTCCGAGATGCCGGTTTCGTCGTTCGAGATCGCCACGACCGCTGCGCCGTACTTCTTGACGAGCGGCAGCACCCGCTCCATCTGCTCGTCTTCGCCCGTGACCGAGTTGATGAGCGGCTTGCCCTGATACACAGCGCACCCCGCCTCGAGTGCCTCGACGATCGAGGAGTCGATCGACAACGGTACGTCGGTGACCGACTGGACGAGCTGAATTGCCCGCGCGAGCAGTGCAGGCTCGTCGGCCAGGGGAATCCCCGCATTGACATCGAGCATGTGCGCTCCGGCGGCAACCTGTTCGAGGGCATCGGCGATGACCCGATCGAAGTTGCCCTCTTTCATCTCGGCGGCGAGCAGCTTGCGGCCGGTCGGGTTGATTCGCTCGCCGATCATGACGAATGGACGGTTGAAGCCGATCACGACTTCTCGCGTGTTGGAGCTGATGATGGTCTCGGTCATGAGTCGATCGATTCTGTGTTCAGGTGGTGGAGGGAGAGTTCGGAGACAGGGAGGTGTGAGGGTGGTGGAGAGAAGTCAGGGAGGCGGGGACGAGGGGTGGCGGCAGGTCAGCGGGCGGCAGGGGTGATCGGGCCGGAGTCGAGGCCGCCGTTCGCGACGATCGCTTCGAGTCGGTCCTTCGGAAACTGCGCTTCGATGTCGGCGCAGAGCTGGTCGAGTTGGGCGTTGACGTCACCCTCGCCGAGCGGGGCGGCGACGGTTCGCCACTCGCGGACGTAGTCATCGGTCTTCGTGAGCCCGGCGACACCAGCGGCGCGATCGATGGCGTGCTGGAACCGGGCGTGGAGCAGCACTTTGCTGTGTTCCGCGGCGTTTCGAGCGGTGAGCTGGGCTGGGATGTCGCGCCAATAGATGGTGCTGACCGACGGGCCGCCGCTACGCCGCCGGTTGGCGCGCCGCCCCGACTGCCGTTCGCGCATGTCGCCCTGGTCGAACTCGTCGCCGACCCCAGATGCGGCATCGCTGTCGTCGCCGTCGGCGTCTGGTGCGTCATGTGTGTCAGGTGTGTCGCTCATCGAGTCGTCGCCTTTCGGGTGAATTCGACCACGGTCGTTTCGAGTTCGCCGTAGCCGGTGTGTTCGATGTGGAGTTCGAGGCCGAGGCGCTCGGCGCAGTCGGTTGCAGCCGCACGGGCTCTCGGATCGTCGGCTTGCTCGAGGTAGACACATCGCGTGTAGTTGCCGAAGTACATGTCGCGCAGTTCGGGGTGCTGCGCGATCCCCATGCCCTCCCAGATGAGGCGCTCCCAGTTCCGGGCCAAGAAATCGGTCAGATAGAAGCTCCCGAGCGCATGGTCTTGCAGTTCGTCGAATCGTTGATGCGTGGCGAAGAACTGATAGCAGTGAGCTCCGGCGAGCATCTCGACGCCTTCTTCTGTACAGACCCGCTCGAGCAATCCGCCGGTCCCGCAGTCGGCGTAGCCGATCAGGATCTCGTCGAACTGCACCATCGGCAGCCGCAGTTCCCACGTCGACGAGGTGATCGTCGGTCGGCGTGATTGCTCGGTTGTCGGTACTCGGCATGGACTGCCCGCGGGCGCGACGGATCCGCGCGCGGACGAGTTCGGGGATCTCGCTCGGGCGATTGTGCAGCGAGGCGGGCAAGCACTCGACGGTGATGTTGCCGAGGCCGTTCAGCTCGGTGATCGCGAGGAGTTCGCGAGCGAGCGCGCCGCAGGCGATGACCAGGACGCGCGGCGTGGTCATCCGGCGCGGACGGACGGGCCGGCCGGCTCGGGGTTGCCGCGACGAGCCTGCACCAGCGACTTGGCCTGTTCGGCAGCGACGGCCGCGTCACGGCAATACGCGTCGGCGCCGATCGCCGCGCCGAACTCTTCGTTGAGCGGAGCGCCGCCGACGAGAATGATCTGTTCGTCGCGGCGACCCATCTCGGTGAGGGTGTCGATGACCACCTTCATGTACGGCATGGTGGTGGTCAGCAGTGCCGACATCCCCAAGATGTCCGGCTTGTGCTCGTCGATCGCAGCGATGAATTGGTCGACGTCGGTGTTGATGCCCAGGTCGATCACTTCGAATCCGGCGCCTTCGAGCATCATCGCGACCAGGTTCTTGCCGATGTCGTGGATGTCGCCCTTGACGGTGCCGATCACGACCGTGCCGACCGACTCGGCGCCGGTCTCGGCGAGGAGCGGACGCAAGATCGACATGCCGGCCTTCATTGCGTTGGCGGCGAGGAGCACCTCAGGCACGAAGAGGATGCCGTCACGGAAGTCGATGCCGACGATGCGCATGCCTTCGACGAGCGCTTCGTTGAGGACGCGGTCGGGCGCCCAGCCACGGTCGAGGAGAATGACCGTTCCTTCGGCGATCTCGTCTTTCATGCCGTCGTACAGATCGTCGTGCATCTGGGCGGTGAGGTCTTCGTCGCTCAACAGCGCGAGGTCGATCTCTCCCGCATCGTCACCAGAATCGGCAGCGGTTGCTGCGTCGGTGTCATCGCTCATGTCGTTGTCTCCAGAGAGTGGGCGGAACCGGAGCTCCGAAGCCGTGCGTTCCGCAATGTGGAACAGTACCGTATGGTGAAACAGTACGCCAGACCCCTCTGGGACGAGCGTTACCGAGAGGCTAACGACCAGCGTCGCCCCCTGCAATGATGGCGGCGGCCTTTTGTCGGCGGGCGGCGGCTCATTCGGGCCGACGGCGAAGGCTGAGCGGCGTCGGAAGTGCTACAACCTGGGTATGGCCGGAGTGCAATCGATCGAGCGAGCATTCACCGTGCTGCGCGAATTGTCCCTCGGCCCGGCCGGCGTCACCGACATCGCCGAGCGGGTCGGACTGCCGAAATCGACGGTCTCGCGGCTGCTTTCGGCACTGGAAGCGGAGGGCGCCGTCGCCCAGCGATCGGTCGGCGCCGACTACGAGTTGGGCGCCGGGCTGGCCGCGCTCGCTGACGCTGCCAACAACGACGCCAACATGGCCGCAGTGGTCCGCCCGTTCCTGATCGAACTGAGCGAGGCGACAGGGGAGTCGGCGGGCTTCGTCGTCCGTTCGGGACGCAACGTGTATTGGGTCGACAACGTCGACCAGGTCGCGGCCGCAGTCCACGTCCAGAATCGCACCGGCTTCTATGCACCGATGCATGCGGTGCCGGCGGGCCTTGCGCTGCTCGCCCACCTGCCCTCCGACGAGATCGAGAGCTATCTCGCCCAACCGCTCGAACGGGTCAACACGCGCACGATCACCGACGTCGCGGGACTGCGGGCACGCCTCGACCAGATCGTCGCCGACGGCCTGGTGTGGTCGGTCGACGATCTCGGTGAGGGCATCACCGCCGTCGACGTTCCGTTCCGTGGGGCGAGCGGTCATTTCGAGGGAGCGCTGTACGTCAACGCCCCGACCTTCCGGTTCCCCGCGGCCGGCGACAAGGAGCGGGTCGAAGCGCTCATCGTCGAGGCGGCACGCCGCCTGTCCAGTCGTTTTACCGTCCACTGATCGCTCATCCTTCGTTTGCGTCGCGTTCTGCGTACGGCCGGGTGGACGCAGAACGCGACGCAAACGTTGGGGTGGGTTGGGCGGGGCGGGTTGGGGAGGGGGCACGGGGTAGGTTCGGCCAGGATGAAACGACAGGACAAGGCTGATCGGATCGGCGAGATGCTCGACGACCTCTACCCGCACCCTGCGGTGCCGCTCGACCATCGCAATCCGTACACGATGTTGGTCGCCGTGGCACTGTCGGCGCAGACCACCGACAAGAAGGTCAACGAGGTGACTCCGGCGTTGTTCGATGTGGCGTCCACACCCGAGGAGATGGCGCGCCTGTCGCCCGAGGAGATCCTGGGGTTCATCAAACAGGTCGGTCTCGCGCCGACCAAGGCGCGCAACCTGTCAACGATGGCCCATCAGATCGTGGCTGCCGGCGGTGAGATCATCCCCGATTGGGAGTTCCTCGAGGGACTCGCCGGCGTCGGCCACAAGACGGCGGGTGTGGTCATGGCCGGCGCATTCGGGATTCCCGCGTTCCCGGTCGACACCCACATCCACCGACTCGCCGCCCGATGGGGCCTGAGCGACGGCAAGAACGTCGAGCAGACCGAGCGCGATCTGAAGGCGGTGTTTCCGCAAGACACGTGGGATCGGCGCCACCTCCAGTTCATCTACTTCGGGCGCGAACACTGCCCGGCCAAACACCACGATCTCACCGGCTGCCCGATCTGCTCCTGGGCAGCGAGCAAGAAACGCATCGCAGCCGAATCTCGTTGAGGCGGCGTGACCCGCGACGTGGCCCGCAACGTGACCCATGACGGGAATAGTCGCCCGCGAGGTTGGGAAGGGATTCACAAGCCCTGATATCTTCGGGGCCGCATGTCGGTCTTCCTTCGCGATTACCTCAACGTCGTCTGGTTCAGCGTCGCAGCCCTTGCGATCGGTGGGCTCCTGCTCGGCCTTGCTGCACTGATTCGCCCGTCGAAGCCGAACCGGGAGAAGTCGATCGCCTACGAATCCGGTGTCGATCCCGTCGGGATGGGCTGGTCGCAGAGTCAGATCCGGTACTACGTGTTCGCCCTGCTCTTCGTCATCTTCGACGTCGAAGCCGTCTTCCTCTTCCCCTGGGCTGCGTCGATCGAGCGGTACGGCACGTTCGGCCTCGTCGCGATGCTGATCTTCATCGTGCTCCTGCTCGACGGTTTGGTCTACGCGTGGAAGCGAGGGCTCCTGCGATGGGTCTGAGCACGTCGTGCATTTCGAGAAAGACGGTCTGACATGGGTCTCGTCGACAAGGGTCGCCTTCCGGCTCCGCTCACCAAGCTGTTCAACATGAGCCGCTCCTACTCCCTCTGGGTGTATCAGTGGGGTTTGGCCTGCTGCGCAATCGAGATGGGCGCGGCGTTCGGTTCGCCGCGCGTATGACGTGATGCGCCTCGGCGTCATCCCGCTGCCGGCCAGCCCCCGCCAGGCCGACTTCGTGTGCGTGTCGGGCACCGTCACCGACAAAATGGCCCCTGCGGTGAAGCGTCTGTGGGAGCAGATGCCCGAACCGAAGTACGCCATCTCGATGGGTTCGTGCGCGAACTGCGGCGGCCCGTATTGGGACAGCTATTCGGTCACCAAGGGCGTCGACCAGATCATCCCGATCGACGTCTACGTTCCCGGCTGCCCGCCGCGGCCCGAAGCACTCCTCGAAGGAGTGGTCCTGCTGCAACAGCGGATCAAGAACGAAGACATGGCGGCGAAGTGGCGTGGCGACGAGTTCACCACCTTGCAGCGCACTCGTGCGGTTGCGGCCGGCGAAGTCGACCGTGACGGTGAACTGCTCAGCGCGACCCATGACGTCTCTGCGGAGCAGTTGGCGACCGCGAATGTCGAGCGGCCCGAGCCGATCGTCGTGGGCGGTGGCCGCATTGAGTGACGACGCTCCCGCTCCCGCCGCCGACACGCCGGTGGCGGCGCTGCCCGGCGATGGCCTGCGCGAGGGCATCATCGACGATCTGCGTCGACGTGCCGGCGACGTGATCGTCGACACCAAGATCACGCCCAACGACGACCTCTGGATCCGCGTCACCACCGACGGTTGGCGGGCGACGGGCGAGGCACTGAAAGCCGCCGGCTTCACGTACTTCTGTTTCCTGTCGGCGATCGACTGGATGCCGTCGCCCTACGGCAACGGCGAAGAAGATCCCGCTGGTGAGACGAAGGCGATCGACCCGACCATCGTGCAGGGCTACACCGGTGGCGATACGCGGATGCAGGTCTTTGCTCGCCTCACCGACCTGAACCGTCACGTCGGTGTCACGATCAAGGCCGACGTGCCCGACGACAACCTGGTGATGGACTCGTGGAGCAGCCTGTTCGCCGGAGCCAACTGGCACGAACGAGAGTGTCACGAGATGTTCGGCATCGGCTTCAACGGTCACCCCGACCTGCGCAACATGTACCTGCCGGGCGATTTCGAGGGCTATCCGCTCCGCAAGGACTTCCCGTTGCTGGCGCGCATGGTCAAGCCGTGGCCGGGCATCGTCGACGTCGAGCCGATGCCGGCGCAGGCCGACGACGAAACAGCGCCCGCCGAACAAGCCACCCCCGCCGACGAAGCGAGCGACGCATGACCTGCGTTCCGGCCCCCCATTACCGCTGGTGTCAGACACCAGAGGTGATGATCTTCGAGGGAGAAACCACATGACCCTCACCGACCGCCAACAGCTGTCGTATATCGCGAGCCAGGCCGCCGATGCGCGCTTGAACGTCGAACTCGAGACCGAGGGCATGACCCTCAACATCGGCCCGCAGCACCCAGCGACGCACGGCACGTTGCGCATCATCTGTCGTCTCGACGGCGAGCAGGTCGTGTGGGCCGAGCCGGTGGCCGGGTACATGCACCGCGGCTATGAAAAGCTGACCGAGGTCCGCACGTTTCCGCAGGTCACCACCCTCGTCAACCGCATCGACTGGCTCGGCAGCTTCGCCAACGAGGTGCCGTTCATCCTCGCCGCCGAGAAGTTGATGGAGATCGAAGCGCCGCCACGGGCGCAGGTCATCCGCACGATCCTCTTCGAGTTGTCGCGCATCGCCAATGTCTCGCTGTTCCTCGGTGATCTCGGGGTGCAGATGGGCGCGATCACCCCGGTGTTCCTCGCGTTCCGTGATCGGGAGTACATCCTCAACCTGATCGAAGGTGCGACCGGCGGCCGGTTCCACCCCAACTTCGACCGCATCGGTGGCCTCAAGGACGACCTGCCCAAGGGCTGGATCGACGAGACCCGCGGCGCGGTCAAGAAGCTCGAACAGTTCTGCGACACGATCGACGACCTGCTGTTCGGCAACGAGATCTTCCAAAGCCGCATGCGGGGCATCGGCATCATCCCGGCCGACATCGCCAAGGACTACGGCCTGTCTGGTGCCAACGCCCGTGCGTCGGGCATCGACTGGGATCTGCGGCGCGACCAGGACCTCCCGCTCAGCTACGGCCTCGCCGACTGGAAGGTGTGGACCCACCCCGACGGCGACTCGTGGGCCCGCTGCTGGATCCGGCTCCAAGAGACGCGTGAATCGTGCAAGATCGTCGCTCAGCTCCTCGATCAGATTCCGCCCGGACCGGTGATGACCAAGGTGCCGCGGATCATCAAGGTCCCCGAAGGCGAAGCATGGGTGAGCACCGAGAACCCACTCGGCGAGATGGGCTACTACGTGGTCAGCAAAGGCGGCCTCGGACCGTTCCGAGTCAAGATCCGGTCGGCGAGCTTCAACAACATCTCGATCGTCCCGTGGGCGCTCAAAGGCGTGTACGTCCC
Organism: Ilumatobacteraceae bacterium; assembly: GCA_963820085.1. GTDB lineage: Bacteria > Actinomycetota > Acidimicrobiia > Acidimicrobiales > Ilumatobacteraceae > Ilumatobacter_A. The sequence goes on from CAWFYU010000008.1 coordinate 360,299, forward strand.
TGACGTCATCACGATTCTCGCCTCGCTCTACTTCATTCTCGGAGACATCGATCGCTGATGTTCGCGCTGCTCGCTGCTGAATTTCCGGACTGGTATCCGGACCTCAATCTGCCGTACTGGGCCATGTCGCTGCTGCGCGTCGTCGGTGGCCTCGTCGCCGTGCTGCTGCCGGCGGGCGGCATCGTGTACCTCTTCTTGTTCAAGATGATGTCGTTCATGCAGAGCCGACTCGGCCCGATGGAAGCGGGGCCGTACGGCTCGATGCAGCTGCTGGCCGAAGTCGGCAAGTGGATGCAGAAGGAAGATCTGGCGCCCGACAACGCCGACCTGCGGATCTACCGCATGGCGCCGCTGATCGTGCTGCTGTCGACCTTCTTGCTGATCGTGGTGGTGCCGTTCGGGCCGCAAGCGTTCTTCACCGACTTCGAGACGGGCATCTTCTACGCGCTCGCGGTCGGCTCGGTGAGCGTGCTCGGCATTCTCATCGCCGGCTGGTCGAGCGCCAACAAGTACTCCCTCCTCGGCGGCCTGCGTGCCGGTGGTCAGCTCATCGCCTACGAACTCCCGATGGTGCTCGCCACGCTCGGCGTGGTCATCCAGGCCGGCTCGATGAACCTGAACCGGATCATCGAGGTGCAGAACACCGGTGAGATCTTCGGCATCGGCTGGTTCGGCAACCCGTTCATCCTCACCCAGTTCCTCGGCTTCATGATCTTCATGATCGCCGTGCAGGCCGAGCTGACCCAGGCCCCCTTCGACATGCCGATCGCCGAGTCCGAATTGGTGTCGGGCTACATGACCGAGTACTCGGGCTTCCGGTTCCTCATCTTCTTCATCGCCGAATTCGCCACTGCCGGCGTGTTCAGTTTCATCGCGGCGGCGCTGTTCCTCGGCGGTTGGGGCGTCCCGTTCGAATGGTTCGGCTGGGACGGCATCGCCGATGTCGCCTGGTGGATGAACTTCGTCGGCCCGCTGATCATGTTCACCAAGATGTTCGTCCTCGTCGGCGTCATCATGTGGGTGCGCTTCAGCTATCCGCGTTTCCGTGAGGATCAGCTTCAGACCTTTGCCTGGAAAGTGCTGATTCCCCTCGCTCTCGCCAACACTGCGGTGACCGCAATCCTGAAGGTGGCGTTCTGATGCCCAAGATTCCCGGACTGCTCAAAGGGCTCGGCGTCACCGCCGGCATTCTCGGCAAGACGCTGAAGAACGGCGCCGACACCGTGCAATATCCGCACGAGAAGGAAGCTCCGCCGATCCGGGCCCGCGGTGTCATTGCGCTCCACGAGGGCAACTGCACGGCGTGCATGCTGTGTTCGCGCAGTTGCCCCGACTGGTGCATCTACATCGAGGGCCATAAGCAACTCGCTCCTCCGCGCCGCGCCGGGGGCAACCCGCGTCAGGTCAATCATCTCGACCGGTTCGACATCGACTACGCGCTCTGCATGTACTGCGGGATCTGCGTCGAGGTCTGCCCGTTCGACGCATTGTTCTGGAGCCCCGAGTACGAGTACTCCGAGCCGAAGATCGCCGACCTGTTGCACAACAAGGAAAAGCTCGGCGAGTGGATGGAAACCGTGCCCGAGGCGCCCGAACTCGAAGCGGGAGCCGGCAAGTAGATGTTGTCGACCCTGCTCGCCCAGGCCGACCTCGACGGTTCGGTCAACGTTGCCCAGAACATCGGCTTCGGCATCATCGCGACCGTGATGATCTTTGCCGCGTTCAGTGTCGTCACGACCAAGAATGTCGTGCATGCCGCGCTGTACCTCGTGCTCGTGCTGGCAGGCGTCGCGGCGCAGTACATCCTCGCTGCCGCCGAGTTCGTGGCCGTCTCGCAGGTGATGGTCTACATCGGCGCGGTGATGGTCCTCTTCCTGTTCGGCATCATGCTCACCCGCGCCCAGATCGGCGCGGAGGACGGCTTGAACAACAAGGGTTGGCAGCTCGGCATCCCGGTCAGCGTCGTGTTGTTCGGCCTGCTCGGCTACGTGATCATCGATGCCTACGGCGACGACGTGATCGGCGAACGGACGCCCGCGCCGACCGTCGGCCTGTCCGATCAGATCCTGTCGCCGTACCTCGTGCCGTTCCTGGCGGTGTCGTTCGTCCTGCTCGCGGCTGCCATCGGCGCCATCGTTTTGGCCCGGAAAGACTGAGGCGCCGACTCATGCTGGCCATCAATTTCTTGCTGCTTGCAGCGGTGCTGTTCTGCATCGGCGTGTTCGGCGTCATCGCTCGCCGCAATGCCGTGTTGGTGCTGATGTCGATCGAGCTGATCCTGAACGCAGTCAACCTCAACCTGATCGCGTTCGCCCTCATGAACAGCAACATCGATGGCCAGGTGTTCGCGCTGTTCGTCATCGCCATCGCGGCCGCCGAAGTCGGCGTCGGCCTGGCGATGGTCCTCATGATCTACCGCAACCGCAAGTCGATCGCCCTCGACGAACTCTCGGAAATGAAGGGCTGACGTGCTCGCCGCAGAAGAAACCCATCAGGCGCTCGCGCTGACCTCGGGCTGGTTCCTCGAGAACGCCTGGCTCATCGCGCTCATCCCCGCCATCGGCTTCGCGTTGATCATCGGGTTCGGCAAGCGCCTGCCGATGAAGGGCTCCGAAATCGGTCTCGCGTCGATGGCGACATCGCTCGTGCTTGCCACCGGCGCCGGCATTCAATGGATCCAACGCACCGATTCCGCTGCGCACGGCGGCGACGAAGCGCTCGGTGCACTGTCGGGTGGCGTGCGTGGCGTCCTGCGGGCGGCCGAGGGCGGAGAGGTCGAACCGTTCATTGCCCCGGTCGTCAAGCAATGGGTGTGGTGGCAGAACTCGGGCCTCGAGTTCGGGCTCGGCTCGCACATCGACGGGCTCGCCGTCCTCATCCTCTGGCTGGTCGCGTTCATCTCGCTGCTCGTGCAGATCTTCAGCCTCGACTACGTGCGCGGCGACCGTCGCTACACGCACTTCTTTGCGGCCATCACGCTGTTCTCCAGCGGGATGCTGGTGATGGTGATGGCGTCGAACATGGTGCAGCTCATCTTGGGCTGGGAGATCATGGGCCTGTGCTCGTTCTTGCTCATCGGGCACTGGTGGGAAGACGCGTACAACAGCCATTCGGCGCTGAAGGCGTTCTTCACGGTGCGCGTCGGCGACGTCGGCCTGCTCGTCGGCACGGCGATCCTGTTCTTCGGCGCCAACGACTACGCCGTCGCCAATCTCGACTCGAACGGGTTCGACATCCGCGCGATTCAGGCGTGGGCGCTGTCGGGCGAGGGTTCGAATTGGACGCTGATCATGGCGGCCACTGCGTTGTTCATCGCGTGCATCGGCAAGTCGGGCCAGTTCCCGCTGCACACGTGGTTGCCCGACGCGATGGCCGGGCCGACGCCGGTGTCGTCGCTGCTGCACTCATCGACGATGGTCGTGGCCGGTGTGTTCCTCGTTGCGCGGGTCTACCCGGTGTTCTGGGAGGGGTTCAACATCGCCAACGGTGGGCTGAGCTTCGTGGCCATCATCGGTGGCATCACGATCATCATCGCGGCGCTCCTTGCCTTCGTGCAGGACGACATCAAGAAGGTGCTCGCCTACTCGACCGTCAGCCAGCTCGGGTACATGATGCTCGGCCTCGGCACGGGCGCCTGGCTGCCCGCCGTCTTCCACGTGTTCACGCACGCCTTCTTCAAGTGCTGCCTGTTCCTCTGCGCCGGCTCGATCAGCCATTCCGGGTCGCACCACTCGTTCGACATGAAGAAGGACATGGGCGGTCTGCGCAAGTTCATGCCACTCACGTTCGGCGCCTGGTGCGCGTCGACGCTCGCGTTGACCGGGGTGATTCCGTTCGCCGGCTTCTGGTCCAAAGACGAGATCATCGACAACGTCGGCAACAACGGCTACACGTTCCTGTTCTGGGTCGGGCTCGGCGGTGCGGCGCTCACGGCGATGTACATGACCCGTGCGACCTACCTCACCTTCTTCGGTGACCCGCGCGGCGCTGCTTCCGGCGAGCATCACGACGACGGCGGCCATGCGGTGTACGCGACCGAGTTCCGCGAGGAGATGTTCCGGGCCGATCAACTCGTCGGCGCCTCGCCGAAGTCGCTGAGCGCAGCCGCCCACGTCGATCACGCCGACCACGATCACGGCGACCACGATCACGGTCACGACGATCACGGCGATCACGACGATCACGGGGATCACGGTCCGCACGAATCGGGCAAACTGATCATCGTCCCGATCCTGATCCTCGCTGTCCTCGCCCTGACCTCCGGGTTCGCGAATCCGACGCCGCTGGCCAATGGGTCCCTCGGGATCAACCTCGGCGAGGGCGTCGAGTTGGTCAAGAAGTACGTCGAACCGCGCCCCGAACCCGTCTCGCTCGACCAGGCCGCCGGGCATGCCGGCGAGAGCGTGCAACTGCTCGTCCCGGCCGCCGACGACGAAGGTGAATCTGGCGAGGGCGAAGCTGAGGGCGGCCATTCCGAGGGCGGGTACACGACCGGTTGCGGCCGCACCCTGCCGGAACCCGGTACCGCGTGCTTCTTCCCGAAGGTCAACCATGCCGAGCCCGAGTTGAGCAAGATTCTCCTGTCGCTCGCCGTCGTCGCCGGTGGCTATGCAGCGGCGATCGGGTTCTGCCTGGCCTACTACAAGCGCCGCGACCCCCGCCTCGTCGGCTTGACACAGCGGTCGCGCCTCGCTCGCGGGGGGTATCTGTTCCTCAAGAACAAGTACTACCTCGACGTCCTCTACCAGAACGTGCTCGTCCGTTTCGTCGCCCACCCGCTCGCCAAGGCGGCGTACTGGGTCAACCAGAACATCATCGACGGTGCAGTCAACGGCGTGGGTTCCGGTGGCAAGCAGGTCGGCAACTGGGTCTACAACAACATCGATCAGAAGATCGTCGACGGTGCCGTCAACGGTTCGGGCGCAGCCGCCTCTGGAACCGGCCGCAGCCTGCAGCCGATGCAGTCCGGCAAGGTCAATCAATACGGCGCATTGCTCTTCGGCGCAGCAGCCGTCGGTGCCATCGTCCTCGTCATCCTCAACGTGAGCTGAAAGAACAACAGATCCATGGATTTTGACAACAACTTCATCCTGACGCTGGGCACCTTCTTGCCGCTCGTCGGCGTGCTCGTGATGATGTTCTGGCCGAGCGACGACGAGTCGGGCATCAAGAGCATCGGCATCATCACCGCGGGCGCAACGCTTGCAGTCGGCATCCTCACCCTCGTGCTGTTCGACTACAGCAACAGCGCGACGCTGCAATTCGCCGTCGACGCCGAATGGATCCCGGTGATCAAGTCGGGTTACACGATCGGTCTCGACGGCATCAGCCTGCCGCTGTACTTCCTGTCGATGTGCGTCACGTTCCTCGTGATGATCTACACGTGGGACAACATGCCCGACGCCGGCAATCCGAAGGCGTTCTACATCCTGATGCTCGTGCTGCAGACCGGCATGGCCGGCACGTTCATCGCGCAGGACCTCATCTTGTTCTTCGTCTTCTTCGAAGTCGTGCTGCTGCCGATGTACTTCATGATCGGTGTGTGGGGCGGCGAGCAGCGCCAGTACGCCTCGCTCAAGTTCTTCCTGTACACGATGTTCGGCTCGGCGTTCATGCTCGTGGCCTTCCTCGCCCTGTTCTTCCAGACCGGCGCCGAGAGCTTCGGCTTCGCGTACCTGATCGAGATGGGTGCCGGCGTCGACCACGACGTGCAGGTCTGGATCTTTGCCGGCATGTTCATCGGGTTCGCCGTCAAGGTGCCGATGTTCCCCTTCCACACCTGGCTGCCCGACGCGCACACGCAAGCCCCGACGCAGGGCTCGGTCATCCTCGCAGCGATCCTGCTGAAGCTCGGGACCTACGGCTTCGTCCGCATCGCCATTCCGATGCTGCCGCAGGGTGCGGTCGAGTGGGCGCCGGTCATCGGCATCCTTGCCGTGATCGGCATCATCTACGGATCGCTCGGCTGTCTGGCGCAAACCGACATGAAGCGTCTGATCGCCTTTTCGTCGGTCGCCCACATGGGCTTCGTGATGCTCGGCATCTCCACGCTGACCACGTTCGGCATCAACGCCGCACTGTTCGGCATGGTCGCTCACGGACTGATCACCGGCATGCTCTTCTTCGTCGCCGGCTCCGTCAAGCACCGCTACCACACGCTCGAGATCAAGCGGCTCTCGGGCATGCTCATCCAGATGCCGAAGCTCGGCTGGATTCTCGGCTTCTCCGCCATGGCCTCGCTCGGCCTGCCGGGTCTTGCCGGGTTCTGGGGCGAGTTCCCCGCGATCCTGTCGGCGTACAACCCCAATTTCGGCTTGAGTGAGCCGTTGTATCGCACGCTCATGGTCATCGCTGCGATCGGTACCGTGCTCGCCGCGGCCTACCTCCTCTGGCTGTATCAGCGCACGGCGTTCGGTGAGCCGGGCGAGGAGTTCCGTGGGCACTCGACGGCCGAGATCAATGCCGGTCACGGTGCGGGTCACGATGCAGGCCATGGCCATGCCGTCGCTCATTCGCTGAGTTCGGCCGCCAACGCCGATGTCGACGCCCATGACGATCACGAGGAGATCCGTGACGTGCAGCTCACCGAGTGGATTGCGTGGACGCCGTTCCTCGTGGCGATCGTCGTGTTCGGCGTCTACCCGCAGCTGATGTTCAAGGTGATGGACCCGGCCGTGCAGGCCATGGTGGACACCCTCGGGAAGTCGCTGGGCTGATGCTCGCCTCCCTGCTGGCCCAGACTTCGGAGTGGATTGCTCCGACGATCGATTGGCATGCCATCGCGCCCGAACTCGTGCTCGTCATCGGCATCAACGTCGTGCTGTTGATCGATCTCAACATCGCCGACGCGAAGAAGTGGATGTTGGCGACGCTCACCGGCTTCGTCATGCTCGGCGCACTCATCCCCGTCGTCACGCTGTTCGTGATCGGCGACGATTCCCGTTCGCTGTTCGACGGGCGATACGTGATCGACGAGTACGCGTTGATCATGAAGGCGTTCTTCCTCCTCGTCGCCTACGTCGTCATCCTGATGAGTCAGACCGAACTGGAAGAGGGCAGCTATTACCAGGGAGAGTTCTACGTCCTGATGCTGTGCTCAGTGCTCGGCATGGTCATGATGACCTCGGCGCGCGACCTGATCAGCATCTTCGTCGCGCTCGAACTGCTGTCGATCCCGGCCTACATGATGGCGGCGTGGAACAAGCGCAACGTCAAGTCGAACGAGGCAGGCGTCAAGTACTACCTCCTCGGTGTGTTCGCCTCGGCCATCATGCTGTACGGCATGAGTCTCCTGTTCGGGGCAACCAACTCGACGCTGCTGACCGATATCGGCGCATCGTTGACCGACGGCCAACTCAACGGCCTCGAAGTGGTCGGTGTCGTGTTCATCATCTGCGGCTTTGCCTTCAAGATCTCCGCCGTGCCGTTCCACACGTGGGCGCCCGACACCTACGAGGGTGCGCCGACGCCGGTCACGGCGTTCCTGTCGGTGGCGTCGAAGGCTGCCGGCTTCGTTGCGCTCGTCACGATCGTGTACCTCGCGTTCCCGAACGCATCGAGCGTGTACCAGCCCTTCATCTGGGTCCTCGCGGCGCTCACGATGACCATCGGCAACGTGCTCGCACTGCGCCAGACCAACATCGTGCGCATGCTGGCGTACTCCTCGGTCAGCCAGGGCGGCTTCATCCTCATGCCGCTCGCCTTCGCCGGTGAGGCCAATGCCGCCGGCTCGGCGTTGAACGCCGTCGTCGTGTATCTCCTCGTCTACGGCTTCATGAACCTCGGCGCCTTCGCGATCGTCATCGCGGTCAGTCGCAAGACTCGCAGCGGAGAGATCTCCAGCTTCGGCGGCTTGTTCGGCTATGCGCCGGGCCTCGCCGTGCTCACCACGATCTTCTTCGCATCGCTCGCCGGCATCCCCCCGCTCGGCGGCTGGTTCGCCAAGTTCAACGCCTTCAAGGCAGTGCTCGACGCCGAGAACAACGCCGCCTACGTGCTCGCGTCGATCGCGGCAGTGAACACCGTGATCTCGGCGGCGTACTACATGAAGGTGCTCCGGACCGTCTGGATGGACGAGGCGCCCGACGGCGACACGACGCCGATCGTCACGCCGAGCCCGATCATGGCCGCCCTCGCGCTGACCGTCGTCGGGACGCTGGCGGTGGGCGTGTACCCGCGACTCGTCGCCGGCTTCGGCGAGTTGCAGGACCTGACCGGCGCCGTCCTCCCCTAATCCGGCCTCTCCCCCGCCCGGCCTCTCCCGCGCCCGCCCTCTCCCGCGCCCGGCCTTTCCCGCGCCCGCCCTCTCCCGAAATATGCGGGAAAAGCTGCGCCAGGCGCATCTTTCTGCACATTTTTCGGGATGGATGCCCGGGATGGATGACGAGGGATTTCGCGGAGGTGGGGGATGGTCTGGCTGTTCAGCCGGTGGTGGCGGGCGCGGTCAGTTCGGTGACTGCGGCCGCGAGGGCGGAGAGGGTGGCGGGCCCAGCGACGCCGTCGACCACGAGGCTGCGCGACTCCTGAAAGCGTCGGACGCCAGCCGCGGTGCCGGGCCCGTACTTTGAGTCGGCGGCGGTGGCGGGCAGGATGCCGAGCGCGATCAAGTTCTGCTGGACCTGCAGTGATCGAGGTCCCTCGACGCCGACGCGCAAGGCGCCTTCCGCCGGCTCAGGGGAGTACACCAGTTGCGTTGTCGTCGGCGCAATGGTGGTGGTCTGTCCGAGAGTCGTCGTGGCGGGCTGTGTCGTGCCAGCGGTCGTCGGCGTGGCAGGGGCCGTCGAAGCCGGCGTTGGCGGGCGAGTCGTCGCGGGAGCGGATCCGTTCGTCGAGTTGGCGGTCGAGGTGGATGTCGAAGTGGATGTCGAGTTGGAGGTCGGTGTGGCGGTCGATGTGGGTGTCGGCGCGCTGATCGGGGCACGGGTGTCTCCACCGGGTGGGGCTCCGGGCACGGCGATCTGATCAGCGGGGTCGGCGTTGCACCCGGCAAGGAGCAGCGCGATCGCGATCACTCCGACGCGTGGCCTGAATGCCACGCGGTCTGGGGTCAATGCGTTCGTTTCGTTGATGGTCGCGCCTGCCACCGCACCAGCTTGCCTCACCCCGCCGGCCGATGGACCGCGCTGACCTCGGTTGGGACGCGGCGACCGAACTCGTGAGGTAGATGCACCAGCCAGGCGAGCACCAACCAGGCGCACCAAGATCACGAGATGGCTGCGCTGGGCTGGGCGGGCTGGGCTGGGCGGTCGAGGCGGTGGGCGATGGGGAATCGGAGTGGGAATCGGGGTGGGGGAAGTCGGGTGAGGCCGAGAGAATGGTCAGGTGAATGCCGGGCCGGTTCCATTCGAGGAATTCATGCGCGCGGCCTTGTACGGCGACGAGGGTTTCTACACGCGGCCTGATGGCGGTCACGCAGGTCGGCGCGGCGACTTCCTCACCTCGCCCGAAGTCGGCCCGTTGTTCGGCGCCGTCCTCGCTCGTTACCTCGATGCCGAATGGCGCCGGATCGGCACACCCGAGGTGTTCACCGTCGTCGATGCCGGCGCCGGCCCGGGCACCTTGGCCCGATCGGTCATGGCCGCCCGACCTGACTGTGCTGCGGCGCTGCGCTACGTCGCCGTCGAGATCTCGGCTCCCCAGCGCGCCCGGCACCCCGATGGCATCGCATCGCAGTCAGGGATGCCGAACGAGCCAATCGACGGCGTGATCATCGCCAACGAATTGCTCGACAATCTTCCGTTCCGGCTCGCTGTATTCGACAATGGATGGCGGGAGGCCTACGTCGCGACCGACGCCGCCGGGCAGCGCACCGAACTGCTGTCGGCGCCGTTCGACCCGATCCCGCCTCAGCTCCTGGTGGCGGCCCCCCACGGCGCGCGGGTGCCTCTCGTCGAGCACGCCTCGGGGTTCGTCGAGCGGGCCCGCGCGCAGATCCGCACGGGTTCGCTGCTCGTCTTCGACTACGGCGTCGCGGCGACCGCCGAATTGGCGCGGCGCCCCTGGCGCGACTGGCTGCGCACGTATCGCGGCAACGCTCGCGGCGACCACTATCTCGCCGCGCCGGGCTCCCAAGACATCACGACCGACGTGCCGTTCGATCAGCTGCCACCGGCCGATGCGGTTCGCACCCAGGCCCAGTTCCTCCAGCTCTGGGGGATCGACGACCTGGTTGCCGAGGGCAAGCGGTGCTGGGAGGAGCAGGCTGCCGCGGCCAGGGCTCGAGGCGATGAAGATGCGCAGCCGCGTGAGTGAGGCCGAAGCGTTGCTCGACCCCGCAGGGCTCGGCGGATTCCTCGTTGCCGAGTGGCGTGCGGACGCGTCGCGGCAGGGTTGATCGGCAGCGAGTCGCCACCCTTTCTGTTGTGGCCGGCGATGATCGCCCGCCGGGACGCGGGCGCCGCGCTGGCGTGGGATCGGGCCGTGACGTCTGATCTACCATCGACGAGATGAGCGACGACCAGCACGACACCATCGACGCACTCGCTTCGGAGAACCGCACGTTTCCGCCGTCCGATGCCTTCAAGCGTGATGCCCTCGTCGTCGACAACGCCCTCTACGACGAGGCGAACGAGGACGACGAGGCATTCTGGGCCCGCCAGGCCGGCGAACTCGTCGAATGGTTCGAGCCATGGGACACGGTTCTCGACTGGCAGTTGCCGTACTCGAAGTGGTTCGAGGGTGGCACGCTCAACGTCGCCCACAACTGCCTCGACCGACATGTGCATGCAGGCCGGGGCGGCAAGATCGCAATTCATTGGGAGGGTGAACCCGGTGACACTCGCGCCATCACCTATCAGACGCTGCTCGACGAGGTGTCGCAGTTCGCCAACGTCTTGAAGAACCTCGGCGTCGACAAGGGTGATCGCGTCAACATCTACCTTCCGATGATCCCCGAGGCCGTCGTGGCCATGCTCGCCTGCGCCCGCATCGGCGCCGCGCACAGCGTCGTGTTCGGTGGCTTTTCCAGTCAGTCGCTGAGTGACCGGATCAACGACGCTCAGGCCAAGGTGCTCATCACGGCCGACGGTGGTTACCGGCGCGGCGAGGTGTTCCCGCTCAAGCCGGCCGCCGACGAGGCCTGCGCGTCGGCGCCGACGATCGAACACGTCGTCGTGGTCAAACGGGGCGGCAACGACGTTGCGATGCTCGACGGACGCGACCACTGGTATCACGAGCTGATGCGCGGCGCCTCGACCGACTGCCCGGCCGAGCCGATGGACGCCGAACACCTGCTCTTCTTGCTCTACACGTCGGGAACCACCGGCAAGCCCAAGGGCATCATGCACACCACGGGTGGCTACCTCACCCATGTCACCTACACCCACAAGTACGTGTTCGACCTGCGGCCCGAAACCGACGTGTTCTGGTGCACCGCCGACGTCGGGTGGATCACCGGACACAGCTACATCGTGTACGGCCCGCTGAGCAACGGGTGCACGCAGGTGATGTACGAAGGCGTGCCGAACTATCCGGGCAACGACCGCTTCTGGGAGCTGATCGAGAAGTACGGCGTCACGATCTTCTACACCGCACCCACTGCGATTCGGACCTTCATGAAGTGGGGTGCTGCCGAACCGGCCAAGCACGACCTGTCGTCGCTCCGCCTGCTCGGGTCCGTTGGTGAGCCGATCAACCCCGAGGCGTGGATGTGGTACCAGGAACACATCGGCGGCGGACGCTGTCCGATCGTCGACACCTGGTGGCAGACCGAGACGGGCGGCATCATGATCAGCCCGCTCCCCGGCGCCACCACCACCAAGCCGGGGTCGGCCACGTTCCCGTTGCCGGGTGTGTCGGCAGAGTTGGTCGACGACGATGCGAACACCGTCTCGGTCGGCGGCGGATACCTCACGCTGACTCGGCCGTGGCCCGGCATGTTGCGTGGCATCTGGGGTGATCCCGATCGCTATCAGGAGACCTATTGGTCGCGCTTCGATGGCCGTTACTTCGCCGGAGACGGCGCCAAGCTCGACGCCGACGGGTATCTGTGGCTGCTTGGCCGCGTCGACGACGTGATGAACGTTTCCGGGCACCGCATCTCGACCACCGAGGTCGAGTCGGCGCTGGTGTCGCATCCCGCGGTGGCCGAGGCGGCTGTGGTCGGGGCGAACGACCCGACGACCGGGCAGGCAGTGATCGCGTACGTCATCTTGCGGAGTGGCGAAGACGTCGACGAGCAGGTGTTGCGTGACCACGTGGCCACCGAAATCGGGGCGATCGCCAAACCCAAGCAGATCTACATCACGGCCGACCTGCCCAAGACCCGGTCTGGCAAGATCATGCGCCGGTTGCTCCGCGACGTTGCCGAAGGGCGCAACATCGGCGACACGACCACGCTTGCCGATTCCTCGATCGTCGACGAACTCCGGGCGAGGGCTGCGGAGTCGGCCGACGACTGAGCCTCGGGTTCGCGTCGGCCCGCCTCGGAGCGGAATCGTCAGGGAACTCTCAAGTCGTCGCCAGATGTGCCGATGACGTCACATGAGCCCGCAGCCAGATCAGGACACCGATCGTTCTGTGCTGTCATGGGAGTCCGTCGTGGACACCACCGACACCGATTCGAACGCCGCTCCCGCCCCCGTGAACCGGGCGCCTGCCCCAGCCGCGATGTCCGCATCGCCGGCCCCTGCCCCCGTCTCTGCACCGGTCGTGCGGTCGGATGTGGCGGCGGTGTCGACGGGCTCGTCCCCCGTACAGGACGACATCGAACTGGTCATCGCGCCGCTTTCGCTCGACCCGTTGTCACTCGATCCACTGCCTCCCATCGGCGATGGAGCTGCCCGTCGCCCGGCCCCTGCCGAGCGCGCCGATGTGCTCGGCGACGTACACCTCGAGATGCCCCCACTCGACCTTTCACCCAGCACGCCCAGTGCACCCAGCACGCCCCACGCGGCCCGTCCCGTCGCTGCCCCGATCCCGGATGCGTCCGATCTTGCGTCGCTGGAGATGCCCCCGCTTCGACTCGATGACACGCCGTCGGCAACGCCATCGTCGACCGGGCCTGACACCCAGCCCGTGACGCCGGCCGGTCTTGCCGCGGTCGCCGATGTGGCGTCAGCCGACGTCTTCGAACTGACGATTGCACCGCTCGACCTTCCTGCGGTGACGCCGAGCGGTCAGGTTCCGGCCGTCCGCGCAGCTGCCGCCACATCAACTGCTCCCGCTGCTGCATCTGCTCCTCCATCTGCTCCAGCAGCCGCGTCAGCGTCCGCCGCCTCACCGGAGCGGGCCCGACCAGGATCTGGTTCTGCGCCGGAGCCCGAAGCACAGCGAGCCGAACGGGTCCGCCCGCCTGCCGCAGTTGCCGGTCTCCCCGACGACGCTGTCCCGAGCGACGCGACGCCGACCACCGTGATCCCCGGGGTCTTGGCCGGCCAGATCGCACCGCCATCGGTCGCGGGCCTCGACGCGGGTGCGCGCCCGGTCACCGACGTCTCGGTCGTCAGCGTGCCGAACCATCAACCGAACCAAGCGGTGAAGCCCCAGATCGCTCCTGCAGCGGCACGCCAGAAGCAGGTCGAGCCGGCACCGGTCAGCCGCAAGGACCGCAAGCGCGACGCGAAACTCAAGCAGCACAATCAGAAACAGGCGCTCAAATCCGCAAAGGCGTCCAAGGGACGGTCCGGAACCGGCGGTATCGCCCTGTTCTTCACGCTGCTCGTCCTCGTCGGACTCATCGTCGGCGCGATCATCTTTGGGCGGCCGTATTTGTTCCCCGACGCGTGGGATGACACCGCGCGGCCGTACGGCGAGGCAATCGAAGCAGCCCGCGGCGCCGATATCGCTGACCCCCTCGTCGTTCAACGGCGCGCCGCCGATGCGTTCGCCACCTCGATGACCGAGCACGTGGTCGGCCCGTGGGAGGACGAGCTGCCGACGTGGCGCTCGCTGGGTCTCGTCAGCGGTGCTGTGGACGCACCGCTGCTGGGCAAGCTGATCGAGAACTGGACCGGGGCGTACTATGCGCCAGACACGGGTGACGTCATCGCGAATGACGCCGTGCCGGCGCCGATGCTCGATGCTGCGATCGCCGAAGCAATGGCCGCGGCAGCAATCGATCAGGAACGCGGCTGGTCGTCGACGATCGACGACACGCTGCTCGACTCTCCCGCACTCATTCGAGCGTCGGTCACCGCATCGAGCCGGACTGCGGCTGCCGCAACGAGCTTCGGGGCCGCTGACGTGTCGGCTCGCGACATCGGTGTGGCCACCTTCCTGCCGCCAGTGCTCGAGTATCGAGTGAATGCACCGCTCACCTTCGCCGAACTGAACACCGATGATCCCGCCGACTTCGACTCCCTGCGAGTTGCGTCGACCTTGCAGACGTCGACCGAGCCCGAGTTGGCCAGCGGCGACACCATCGTCACCTCGCAACAACTGACGGACCGTACGTTCTGGTATCTCGTGTTTGCCAGCTACACCGACACCCGGACCGCCTACGGCGCCAGCAACGCGCTCGTGCAGGCTTCGCTCGCCACCGCCGACAGTGCCGGAGTCCAGTGCACGTACGCCACGTTCAGCGGTACCGATGTGGCCGGGACCGAGAGCGTGGCCGATGTCCTCACGCAGTGGGCGGACAACGCGCCCGGCGAGATGAACGCCACATTCAGCACGCTCGGCAACGGCACGATGCAGCTGCGCAGCTGTGACCCCGGGGTCGGCTTCGAGAGCGGGGCCCGCTTCGGCATCGGTCGTGAGATCGCCCGACTTCGGGCGGTCGAATTGGCAGCCGTCATCGCCATCCCGGTGGTCGACGGGGCAACCGCGGACCGTGCCGCGGCCATTGCCGACGTCCGCAACTCCGAGGTCGGGTTCGCGCTGCTCGACCTGGCCTTCGATTCGCCGTTCGCCGAAGTCGCGGGACAGGCCCGCAGTGTCGTCGCCGGGCAAGCAACGCCCGGCGGGTGAGCCTGCCTCGTCGGCTGGCGATCAGTCGCGAAAGTTGTTGAACTGCAGCGGGATACCGAGGTCTTCCGCTTTCAGCACGGCGATGACCGCTTGCAGGTCGTCTCGCTTCTTGCTCTGGACACGGATCGAGTCGCCCTGATTCGAGCTGGTCACGCCCTTCGGGCCCTTCTCCTTGATCGCCTTGTTGATCAGTTTGGCCTTGTCGGACGAGATTCCCGACGAGATGGTCATCACTTGGCGAACCGTGCCTCCGGCGGCTTCTTGGACATCGCCGTAGTCGACGCCCTTCAGCGACACGCCGCGCTTCACGAGCTTCTCTTCGAGCACGATGCGCAGCGCGTCCAACCGGTCCCGGCTGACCGTGGCCATGGTGATGACGGTGTCGTTCGGCTCGATGCTGGAGTTGGTGTTCTTGAAGTCGAACCGCTGCGCGACCTCGCGCTGTGCCTGGTCGACGGCGTTCTTGACTTCTTGGTGATCGACTTCGGACACGACATCAAAACTTCCCATGCCGAGAGATTACCGGGTGTTCGTTTTCAGACCAGTTGGATACGATGCACCGGCGCACCAGCATGGGTCGGTGCCCGAGCGGCCAAAGGGAGCAGACTGTAAATCTGCCGGCATTGCCTTCGAAGGTTCAAATCCTTCTCGGCCCACGCAATCGAGAGCCCGTCAGCTTCGGCTGGCGGGCTTTCGTCGTTCTTGGCTGGCCGATGCCGTGCCTCGGTGTCTCGCCTCTGGCGTGGGTTCTGTTGGCGGTGAGCGGCCGTCAGATGGCGTGGCTACCGTTGCGGGCATGGCCGCCGAACTGAAGTCGTTGATCCTGTGTGACTTCGCGCAGATCCGCGAAGGGTTGCTCTTCGTGCAGTCCGGTGGGTTGACCCGGCTGGTCGCGCCGGCGTTTCCGGCGAAGTTCGCGTGTCACGTCGCCACTCTGGTTTGGCTGCCTCCTCACGAAGCCGGTACGGCCCACGAGATGGTGATGAAGGTGAAGTCGGCCCGGACCGCCACGCTCACTGCCACGGTCAAGGTGGCGCTGCACGAGACGGCGCCGCCCATCGGCCTGCAGCCCGGCGAGGGCCGCCAGGTGCCCATTGTGGTGCCACTCGCTGCGGTGTCGTTCCCCGAGCCGGGCGAGTACGACCTGCAGGTCGAAGTCGACGACCAGTTCGCCGGCGACATCAGTTTCCTCGTCGCTCAGCGTCCTGGCTGATCGGCTCCAGATCGTCGCTGACTTCTGCGCCTGCCCGGACAACCCGCTCGGGGCCCTGGCGAGATCAGAGCATCAGTTGCATCACCGCCGTGCTCAGCCATCGGTTGAACTTGCGACCGACTTCGGTCTCCACCCCGACGAGTTCGAATCCGCAGGCGCTGTGGAGCGCTCGCGACGCCCCGGAGCCCGCCTCGATGCGGGCGATCATCGAGTGGAAACCGCTGTCGCGGGCAACCTCGATCAGGTGGTCCATCAACTGGCGTCCGATCCCCAGCCCGCCGTGCTGGCGCGCAACGTACACCGAGTTCTCGACGGTGGTGCGGTACGCCGCTCGCTCCTTGTACGGCGACAGTGAAGCGAACCCGACCACGGTCGCATCGGCGTGGCGGGTCGGCATCGTGGCCACCACGGCCGCGAAGGCTCCGGATCGCTCGGCCAACCAGATGCGCTGGGCTTCGAGGGTGCGCGGCACGATGTCGAAGGTGCTGGTGTGGTTTTCGACCTCGTGGTTGTAAATAGCCAGGATCGCCTCGGCGTCGGCCCGGTTGGCGAGTCTGATCGTCACGTCGGGTCTCGTCCCGCTCGGGTTCGCTGCGCCCATGATCCCGTACGGTACTTCGCTCGGCTCGGCTCACCCGGACTCGTCTGGCAGCACAAAGAACGCGCGCCAACACAGGGTGGTCTTGCAAGCGCGGCCGATACACTCGTGCGTCGGTTGCGGCCACAGGCCGTTCCCGAAGGGTGCCCGGAAACCTGAAAATTCTGGTCACTCGTGACGCCCTCTTAGCTCAGTCGGTAGAGCACAGCCATGGTAAGGCTGGTGTCGTGAGTTCGATTCTCACAGAGGGCTCGACCAAGTGGTCGGGGTCACCCGTTCGCGTGCCAAACAGCAACAACCGCCCGGGACACCGGGAACATGGCGGCGTAGCTCAGTTGGTCAGAGCATCCGGCTCATAATCGGAAGGTCCTCGGTTCAAGTCCGAGCGCCGCTACCAGTCATCAATCCCCAGCAACACCCTCAGGAGTAGAGGAAGCACACATGAGCAAGGCAAAATTTGAGCGGACGAAGCCGCACGTGAATATTGGTACGATGGGTCATATTGACCATGGTAAGACGACGTTGACGGCTGCGATTTCGAAGACGTTGTCGATGCGTGGGTTGGCTGAGTTCACTGATTTTGATGGTATTGATAAGGCGCCGGAGGAGAAGGCGCGTGGTATCACGATTTCGATTTCTCATATCGAGTATTCGACGGAGAATCGTCATTATGCGCATATCGATATGCCGGGTCATGCGGATTATATTAAGAACATGATTACGGGTGCGGCGCAGGTTGATGGCGCGATTTTGGTGGTTGCGGCGACGGATGGTCCGATGCCGCAGACGCGGGAGCATGTGTTGTTGGCTCGTCAGGTGGGTGTTCCGTACATTGTTGTGGCGTTGAACAAGTCGGACATGGTTGATGATGAGGAGTTGCTCGAGTTGGTGGAGCTCGAGGTGCGGGAGTTGTTGAACGAGTATGAGTTCCCGGGTGATGATGCGCCGGTGGTGCATGTGTCGGCGTTGAAGGCCTTGGAGGGTGATGAGGCTGCGCAGGAAAAGATCATGGAGTTGATGGCGGCGTGTGATGCGTCGATTCCTGAGCCGGTGCGTGAGTTGGATAAGCCGTTCTTGATGCCGATTGAGGATGTGTTCACGATCACGGGTCGTGGCACGGTGGTGACGGGCAAGGTGGAGCAGGGCATTGTGAACACTGGTGATGAGATTGAGATTGTCGGTTTGCGTGATACGCAGAAGACGACGTGTACTGGTGTGGAGATGTTCCGGAAGTTGTTGGATCAGGGTCAGGCTGGTGACAATATTGGGGCGTTGTTGCGGGGTACTGGTAAGGATGATGTTGAGCGTGGTCAGGTGTTGTGTAAGCCTGGTTCGATTACGCCGCACACTGATTTTGAGGGTCAGGTGTATGTGTTGAACAAGGATGAGGGTGGTCGTCATAAGCCGTTCTTCAACAATTATCGGCCGCAGTTCTTTTTCCGGACGACTGATGTGACGGGGACGATTGAGTTGCCGTCGGGTACGGAGATGGTGATGCCGGGTGACAATGTCGAGATGACGGTCACGTTGGGGAAGCCGATCGCGATGGATGAGGGTTTGCGGTTCGCGATCCGTGAGGGTGGTCGTACCGTGGGCGCCGGCCGCGTCGTCAAGATCCTCAAGTAGTCAAATTCTGACGACCACGGCCGGCCCGGGTTCGCCCAGGCCGGCCGTCGTGTTGTCACCATGAACACCAACAGTGAAAGGGCCGAGCCATGGCCAAGAACGACAAGCGGGTCAAAGTGACCCTCGAGTGCACCGAGTGCAAAGAACGCAACTACATCACGATGAAGTCCAAGGTCAACGACCGCGAACGGCTCGAGATGAAGAAGTACTGCTCACGTCAGCGGACCCACACGGTCCACAAGGAGACGCGCTGAGCAGCAGGAGGTGAGGCAGCGAGCGCAACGTCTCTCCCGAGCAAGAGCTCGGGATGGTCGGCGCACTCGCCCTTGCGGGAAGCGCTGGTACCCTGGCGTTCCCCTCCAAGGGCAGTAGCTCAGCTGGTAGAGCATCGGTCTCCAAAACCGACGGTCGGGGGTTCGAGTCCCTCCTGCCCTGCCCACCATCCGTGCGCCGACCGGCGTGCGGGTCCGGAACCATTCCGCCGAACACCAGCCGAACACGAGAGAACGCAGCAACAACGTGTCATTGGATGATCTGAACCGCGAGCAGAAGCGTCAGCTTCGCAAGATGGGCGCCCTCGACGAGGAGGGCAAAGTTGCGCGTGCCCCGCGGCCTCAGAAGCGCCAGCAAGACCGCGTCGGACCGCGCCAGTATCTCAAGGAAG
This sequence comes from Ilumatobacteraceae bacterium, assembly GCA_963820085.1. Taxonomy (GTDB): domain Bacteria; phylum Actinomycetota; class Acidimicrobiia; order Acidimicrobiales; family Ilumatobacteraceae; genus Ilumatobacter_A. The sequence goes on from CAWFYU010000008.1 coordinate 379,307, forward strand.
TCCGTGAGGAGATGCGCAAGGTCGCGTGGCCGAAGCGCCCCGAGGTCACCCGCTACTCCATCGTGGTCGTCATCACCGTCGTGTTCTACACGGCCCTCGTTGGCGGTTTCGACTACCTCTTCGGCCAGTTGTCCGAATGGTTCTACCGAGCATCGTGAGTGACGAAATGACAGACGCCAACACCCCAGCCGACGAGATCGATGCCGATCTCGGCCACTCGGGCTCGACCGATGCGCTCGACGCGCTCGACTCCCAGTTGTCCGCGACTCTCGGCGCAGCCGACACGCACACCGCGGCGCTCGAAGACGCCGTCGATCGACTCGCCGGCGACGCGGCCATCGCTACCGGCGATGCCTCCGACGTCAGCGCCGACGCGCCGGCCGACGAACCTGGCACCGGCACCGGCGAGTTGGTCGATCTGTTGCCGATCGGCGATGCCGATGTGTTTGCCGACTCCGATCTGCCCGCCGCCGATGACTCGGTCGATGAAGCACAGCTCGACGATGGTCAGCTCGACGAGGCAGACGCCGATGACGCCCAGCTCGACGGCCTCGACGCGGGTGACGACGCGGCCGAGACGGAGCGGTTGACGCACGACGAGGGCGATAGCGATGCGGCGGCAGAAGGGACCGATGTGCCTGCGGCCGAGGCCGAGCCGTCGGACGATCCGAACCTTCGCCCCGGCAAGTGGTTCGTCGTGCACACCCAATCGGGCTACGAAAAGAAGGTCACCGCGAATCTGAACGCACGGATCCAGTCGATGGACATGGAAGACAAGATCTACGAGATCGTCATCCCCATGGAAGAAGTCGACGAGTTCAAGAACGGCAAGAAGCAGACCGTCATGAAGAAGGTCTTCCCGGGCTATCTCCTCGTGCGGTGCGAAATGGACGACGAGTCCTGGTACTGCGTCCGCAACACGCCGGGAATCACCGGCTTCGTCGGGCAGGCCGTCAAGGGCCAGAAGCCGACGCCGCTCTCGCGTCGTGAGGTCAAGACCTTCCTGTCACCCAAGACCCAGGCGGCGGCCGATTCGCCACGACGCAAGGCCAAGCTCGACTACGAAGAGGGCGAAAGCGTGCGCGTGAAGGAAGGCCCGTTCGCCGACTTCACCGGCGAGATCGCCGAGATCAACGCTGATCACCTCAAACTCAAGGTCCTCGTCAACATCTTCGGTCGGGAGACCTTGGTCGAGATGGACTTCAGTCAAGTCGCGAAGCTGTAGCAACGCGGCACGCCCTGATCGGCGTCCCGCTGGTCAACTTCATCAATCGCTGAACAGAAACACGGAAGAAGCAGCCTCATGGCAAAGAAAAGAATCATCACCGTCGTCAAGATCCAGATCGAGGCCGGCAAGGCCAGCCCTGCGCCGCCGGTCGGCACCGCGCTCGGCCCACACGGCATCGCGATCATGGACTTCGTCAAGGCGTACAACGCCCAGACCGAAGCGCAGGCCGGCACCGTGGTGCCGACCGAGATCACGATCTACGAAGACCGCACGTTCAGCTTCGTCCTGAAGACGCCGCCGACCTCGACGCTGATCCGCGAGAAGGCCGGCCTGCAGCGGGCGGCCAAGAACCCGGGTTCCGAAGTGGCCGGCAACATCACCGAAGCGCAGGTCGAAGAGATCGCCGCGATCAAGATGCCCGACCTGAACGCCAACGACATGGAAGCAGCGAAGCTGCAGGTTCGTGGTACGGCGCGGTCGATGGGGATCACCGTCAGCTGACGCTGCCGGGGCGACTGGCGTCGCCTCACTCGACTTCGTCGAGCATGATCCTTCTTTCGGGCTGGCGCCCGAACGGCCGACACGTCGTCCGTCGACAGTCATCTTGGCTGCCACCGAATTCACACAACCAACGTTCCACCACAGTTTCGACCAGCACGACCTCGGCTGGCGGACTTACCCTTGAGGGAGACAACAATGTCAGGCAAGAAGTACATCGACGCAGCGAAGAAGTTCGACCGGGAGATGCTGTACACCCCGGCTGAGGCCGTGCGTCTCGCCAAGGAAACCGCACCGGCCAAGTTCGACGAGTCGATCGACGTCTCGTTCCGGCTCGGCATCGACCCGCGCAAGGCCGACCAGATGGTGCGTGGCACCGTCGCGTTGCCCGAAGGCACGGGCAAAGACGTTCGCGTGGCCGTTTTCGCCACCGGCGCGGCCGCTGATGCCGCGCGCGAGGCAGGCGCTGACATCGTGGGCGCCGACGACCTCTTCGAACAGGTCGAGGCCGGCATGATGGACTTCGATCTGGTCATCGCCTCGCCCGACATGATGCCGCTCGTCGGCCGGCTCGGTCGCTCGCTCGGCCCGCGCGGCCTGATGCCGAACCCGAAGACGGGAACGGTGACGCCCGATGTCGGCAAGGCCGTCGCCGAGTTCAAGGGCGGCAAGGTCGAGTACCGCACCGACCGCTACGGCAACGTGCAGCTCACCGTCGGCAAGGCCAGTTTCAGCCCCGAGGCCCTCGCCAACAACCTCTTCGCCGTCATCGACGAGGTGCAGCGGGCCAAGCCGGCGTCGGCCAAGGGTCGCTACATGCAGAAGATCACGGTGTCATCGACCATGGGTCCGGGCATCAAGGTCGACCCGCAGCGCCTCAAGCCCACCGCCGAATAGTCGGCAGCGATCGGGCCACACCGGCTCACCCGACCTGCGGTAGTACGCCCCAAATCTGCCGAAAAATGGTAGATGCGATGCGCCTGCCGCACATTTTCCGGCATTTTTCGGGATGAATGGGTGGTGCGCCCCAAATCTGCCGAAAAATGGTAGATGCGATGCGCCTGCCGCACATTTTCCGGCATTTTTCGGGATGAATGGGGCGCGGGGATCGGGGCGGACCGGGTGAGATCGGGTGAGATCGGCGGGTTCTGTGGAAGCGGGGCCGTCTGTCCGTACGATGCGGTTGTTATTCATAGGTCGCTCGCCAGAGACCGTTGGTCCGGGAAACCGGGTAATGCCTCCCCCGCACATCGCGGCGGAGACGCCAGCCGAGGTGCATGCCACACGGAGCCTTTCGCTCCTCGTGCGGTGTTCGCTGAACAAGCGAGCACCCCGAGTTGATGCGAGAGGAGGTATGCACACATGACAGAAGCAAATGCACCGCGGCCCGAAAAGGTCGCCACGGTCGAAGAGATCGCCGCCAAGCTCACAGCAGCAAAGGCGGTGTTCGTCACCGAGTATCGCGGTCTGAAGGTGAGCCAAATGGCCAACCTCCGAGCACCGCTGCGCGCTGTTGGCGCTGAGCACAAGGTCTACAAGAACACCCTGGCCCGGCTCGCCGCGACCAGCGCTGGGCTCGATGGTCTCAACGAACACTTGACCGGCCCGACGGCACTCACGTTCGCCAGCGATGATCTGGTCGGCGCCGCCAAGGCGCTGCTCGACGCGTCCAAGCTCAATCCGCTGCTCGTCATCAAGGGCGGAATGCTCGGCGACACGCCGATGTCCGCCGACGATGTCAAAGCACTGGCGAGCCTGCCGTCGCGCGAACAACTGTTGGCCATGCTGGCCGGCGGTTTCAAAGCGCCACTGGTCAAGACCGCACGTCTGCTCCAGGCCCTGCCGAACAAGTTCGCGTATGGGCTCAACGCGCTCATCGAGAAGCAAGGCGCGGACGCCTGAACACCCCCATTCCTGGGGCGTTCAGCGCCCCGCACTGCAACTGAAGACGAAAGAGAGAACACCATGTCACAGGATGAAATCCTCGACGCAATTTCCGCCATGACCGTCCTGGAGCTCAAAGAGCTCCTCGACGCCTTCGAAGAGAAGTTCGACGTGAGCGCTGCTGCCCCGATGGCAGTGGCGGCTGCGGCCCCTGCGGGCGGCGGCGACGCTGCCGGCGGCGGCGACGAACAGAGCGAGTACGACGTGATCCTCAACAGCGCTGGCGCCCAGAAGATCCAGGTCGTCAAGGTCGTCAAGGACCTCCTCGGGGTCGGTCTCAAGGACGCCAAGGACATGGTCGATGGCGCCCCGAAGGCACTGCTGGAGAAGGTCAGCAAGGCCGATGCCGAAGCAGCCAAGGCCAAGCTCGACGAAGTCGGCGCCGACGTCCAGATCAAGTGAACAACGGCAGCGCGATGCGTTGCTGATCATGTTCTGACTGCACCAGAGCCCGGTACGTCCACCACGTGTGGATGTACCGGGCTCTGGCGCGTTCGGCTCCCACTCAAGTTGTCGTCAACTTCTGCCGAAAGTCAGGCAGAACTGTCGGAACTCCGACCCCCGGCACGCAACCAGCACAACGGACCAGCACCCACACCATGACAACTTCCACGCCAACACCGCCCCCGCCTCCGCCGCCCCCACCGCCGCCCGCGGGAGTGACACCACACTCGGCCGTGAGTCCGGCTGCGTTGCCGCCCCTTGCAGCAGCCGAAGCAGGTGCTCCGGAGGGAGCGAGCCCGGTCACTCTGGCGCTCGCTGCGATCGGCGCGGTGATCTTCGTCGGCGTCGCCGTGATTGGAGGACTCGCCACGTTCGGCGGAAACGACGGCGCGGCGCCAGCCGCCGATGCCGCGGTGACGACGAGCCTCGCCTTGCGTGAGCCCATCGCGGAACCCACGACCGTCGTGACGGCCACCACGCTCGCGGTACAGGCAACGCCGCCTGAGCCGGTGACCACGCGGGCACCTGCAACAACCGTGGCCCGCGCCACGACCGTCGCACCCACCACCGCACCTTCGACCACGGCACCCGCGACCTCGACGACGGCGTTGCCCGTCGAGACGACACCGCCGACCACGATCGCCCCTGTCGCAGCCGTTCCCGCCAGCACGCCGACGGACCCGAACCTCGCCGAATCCAAGGCGGTCGTCCGCGGTGGGCAGATCTATCTCACCGGAGCAGTTCCCACCGCCGAAGCCGGAGCGGCCATCGAGTCGTTGGCCGCGGAGATCCTCGGGCCGCAGAACGTGTTCAACGAGTATGTCGTCGCGCCGGGTGCAGGCGACCCGAACCTCGGCAACATCACCGTCGAGGACACGATCACCTTTGCCTCCAACAGCGCGTTCATTCAGGAGTCGTCCGAGGGGCTGTTGAATCAGGGCTTGGCGTTGATGAACATTCGGCCGTCGATGACGATCACGATCGTCGGTCACACCGATTCACTCGGAACCGCCGAAGGCAACCTGGAGCTGTCGCAGGCTCGGGCTGACGCCGTGAAGCAGTGGTTCGTCGACCGCGGGATCGACCCCGCGCGACTGGCCGCCGTCGGACGCGGCGAAACCGAACCGATCGCCGACAACGCCACCCAGGACGGACGGCGCGTCAACCGACGCATCCAGTTCTTCCTCGAGAACATCCTCGGCGCATAGTCCCGCCAGCCGGCGAAGCCGGACGACGAGACGACGAACTCCCTGCTCACGTTCCGATTTCATGGAGAAATCGGCCGGATCCTTGACTTCTCGGGCGATGTTCTTTACGTTGTCCCGCAATTCATCCGACGGATCGTTGGGCCGGGTGATGCAGACGAAAGTGACCCCGCGGCCTGATTCACGCTGCCCGCGGTTGACGTTCCTTGCCCGGCGCAGGTAGTGTGGCACGCTGCCGTGCGTCTCCTGTCCCCCCACCTTCTCACTGGTGTGGTTCAGCGCGCCCTGCTGCCTGGCAACATTCAACATCAACTCTTTGGAGAGTGATCGTGGCGACTCGTCCCGTGTCTCGTGAACGTTATTCGTTCGGCAACCTGAAGGAGCCGCTCGAGCTCCCCGACCTGATTGCCGTCCAGCGAGAGAGCTTCCAGTGGTTCCTCGACGAAGGTCTCGCGAACACGTTCCGCGACATCAGCCCGATCAAGGACTTCTCCGAATCCCTCCAACTCGAGCTCGAATTCGATCCGTTCGACGAGGATCTGCGCCCGCCGCCGAAGTTCACGGTGGAGGAATGCAAGGAAAAGGACATGACCTACAGCGCGCCCGTGTTCGTGCGCGCCCGGTTCATGAACCGCAACACCGGTGAGATCAAGGAACAGACCGTCTTCATGGGCGACTTCCCGATCATGACCGAAAAGGGCACCTTCATCGTCAACGGCACCGAGCGCGTGGTCGTCAGCCAGCTCGTCCGCAGCCCCGGCGTCATCTTCGAGCCCGGCGAGCGTTTCCGTCTCCGCAACCTCACCAAGCACCAGCTCGTCAAGGGCACGATCCACCCGTACCGCGGGGAGTGGATGGAGTTCGACGTCGAGCACAAGCCCGGCAAGGACGTCACCGCAGGCACCCGCGTCGCCCGGAAGCGTCGTCTCGGCATCTTCACGATGCTGCGCGCGCTCGGCTACGACGAGGAGAACGCCCCCGGCTTCCTCGATCGATTCGTGTCGCACTTCGACTTCCTCGAAGGCCAGTGGGACAAAGAGCGCGACATCGCGCCGACCCAGGACGAGGCACTCGTCGAGATCTACAAGCGGGCCCGCCCGGGTGAGCCGCCCACGGTCGAGTCGGCCAAGGCGTACTTCCGCAACGCGTTCTTCGAGAGCCGTCGTTACGACCTCAGCCGCGTGGGCCGGTACAAGATCAACCGCAAGTTGGGTGACGAGATCAGTCAGCTCGGCGCACTGTTCGGCCTCGAAGGCGCGGTCAACGCCGAGGGCGAGCCGCTGCTCGACTATCCCGAAGAAGGTCAGAACGTGCTCAGCCGCTGCGAGGTGCTCGCCGCGATCTCGTACATGCTGCACCTCGTCAAGCAGGAGCCGGGCTACCGCCTCGACGACCAGGACCATTTCGCCAACCGTCGCATCCGCAGCGTCGGCGAGCTGATCCAGAATCAGGTGCGCATCGGCCTCAGCCGTATGGAGCGGGTCGTGCGGGAACGCATGACCACCCAGGACGTCGAAGCAATCACGCCGCAGACCCTGATCAACATCCGTCCCGTGGTTGCTGCGATCAAGGAGTTCTTCGGAACCTCCCAGCTCTCGCAGTTCATGGACCAGGTCAACCCGCTGTCGGGTCTCACCCACCGTCGCCGCCTGTCGGCGCTCGGCCCGGGCGGTCTGTCCCGTGAGCGAGCAGGCTTCGAAGTCCGCGACGTCCACTTCAGCCACTACGGCCGGATGTGCCCGATCGAAACGCCCGAAGGCCCCAACATCGGCCTGATCGGCGGTCTGTCGTGCTACGCCCGGGTCAATGAGTTCGGCTTCATCGAGTCGCCGTACCGTCAGGTGAAGAACGGCAAGGTCACCGGCGAGATCGTCTACATGGCTGCCGACGAAGAAGAGAACTACGTCGTCGCCCAGGCCAACACGCCGCTCAAGGACGATGGTTCCTTGGCCGACGCACGCGTGCTCGTGCGCCGTTCGCCGCAGTCGGCGAGCCTCGAGGATCTGCGCAAGATGCTCGAAGCCGAGAGCTTCTTCGGTGCCACCACCGACATCGGGTACGTGCCGCCGGCCGAGGTCGACTTCATCGACGTCAGCCCGAAGCAGATCGTCTCGGTCGCCACCGCGCTGATTCCGTTCCTCGAGCACGACGATGCCAACCGCGCCCTGATGGGTGCGAACATGCAGCGTCAGGCCGTGCCGTTGCTGCGGGCAGAAGCGCCGTACATCGGCACCGGCATCGAGAACCGTGCGGCGCGCGACGCAGCCGACCTGATCCAGGCCGAGGACGACGGCGATGTCACCGACGTGTCGGGCGACTCGATCACCGTGCAGTACAAGACGCTCGGCAAGAAGGTGTACCGCCTGGCCAAGTTCCGTCGTTCGAACCAGGACACCTGCATCAACCAGCGCGTCCGAGTCAACGAAGGCGACAAGGTCACGTTGGGCTCGATCCTCGCGGACGGCCCATCGACCGATCATGGCGAACTCGCGCTCGGCAAGAACCTGCTCGTGGCGTTCATGCCGTGGGAGGGCTACAACTTCGAGGACGCGATCATCTTGTCCGAGCGACTGGTGAAGGACGACGTGCTCACGTCGATCCACATCAAGGAGCACGAAGTCGATGCTCGTGACACCAAGCTCGGCCCCGAAGAGATCAGCCGTGACATCCCGAACCTCAGCGACGACATCCTCGCCGACCTCGACGACCGCGGAATCATTCGCGTCGGCGCCGAAGTCGGCCCGGGCGATGTGCTCGTCGGCAAGGTCACCCCGAAGGGCGAAACCGAGCTGACCCCCGAAGAGCGCCTGCTGCGCGCGATCTTCGGCGAGAAGGCCCGCGAGGTGCGCGACACCAGCCTCAAGGTGCCCCACGGTGAGGTCGGCAAGGTCATCGACGTCAAGGTGTTCAACCGTGACGACGGCGACGAACTCCCCCCGGGCGTCAACCAACTGGTGCGCGTCTACGTGGCCCAGAAGCGCAAGATCAGCGTCGGCGACAAGCTCGCTGGCCGCCACGGCAACAAGGGCGTCATCTCCAAGATCCTTCCGATCGAAGACATGCCGTACAACGCCGACGGCCAGCCCGTCGACATCATCTTGAATCCGCTCGGCGTGCCGTCGCGCATGAACGTGGGTCAGGTGCTCGAAGCGCACCTCGGCTACTGCGCTCGCTGGGGCTGGACCAACCCCGACGGAACGCAGATCGGCGACGACCCGATCCGGGGCACCGAAACCAAGACGCGTCCGAACACCAAGCCGGCCACGTTCGTGGCCACACCGGTGTTCGACGGCGCCAAGTGGGACGAAGAGGACAAGGCCGGCAAACACCCGGTCATCCAGAACATCCTCGAGAACCTCAACGTCGAGTCGGCCAACGGCAACCGCCTGGTCGGCACGAACGGCAAGATGACCTTGTTCAACGGACGCACGGGTGAGCCGTACGACAACGACATCACGTGCGGCTACATGTACATCTTGAAGCTGGCCCACCTGGTCGACGACAAGATCCATGCCCGCTCGACCGGCCCGTACTCGATGATCACCCAGCAGCCGCTCGGTGGTAAGGCCCAGTTCGGCGGCCAGCGCTTCGGTGAGATGGAAGTGTGGGCCCTCGAGGCCTACGGCGCGGCGTACTGCTTGCAGGAACTGCTCACCATCAAGTCCGACGACGTGCTCGGCCGTGTCCGTGTGTACGAGTCGATCGTCAAGGGTGACAACATCCCCGAGCCGGGCGTGCCCGAGTCGTTCAAGGTGCTGATGAAGGAGATGCAGGCGCTCTGCATCAACGTCGAGGTGCTGACCGAGGACGGCCAGGAGATCGAAATCCGCGATCTCGACGACGAGGTGTTCCGTGCCGCCGAAGAACTCGGCATCGACATCTCCCGTCCCGAGCGCGGCACCGACGAAGACGACGCCCGCCGCGAACGCGAAAAGGCAGAACGCGCCGGCAACTTCCGCTGACCATCACCTCTGGTGTCAGACACCAGAGGTGATGTTCCGCTGACGCGATCCACATCTCCGTGCGATCACGTCTGGTGTCAGACACCAGACGTGATCGGACGATGAACCCGAACACCCAGAGCAACCAACAAAGGGAACCACATGCTCGACGTCAACATGTTCGACCAACTGAAGATCGGGCTCGCCGAGGCAGACCAGATTCGCAACTGGAGCCACGGCGAAGTCAAGAAGCCGGAAACGATCAACTACCGCACGCTGCGTCCGGAAAAGGACGGCCTGTTCTGCGAGAAGATCTTCGGACCGACTCGCGATTGGGAGTGCTACTGCGGCAAGTACAAGCGCGTTCGCTTCAAGGGCATCATCTGCGAGCGCTGTGGCGTCGAGGTGACCCGCTCCAAGGTCCGGCGCGATCGCATGGGTCACATCGAGTTGGCCGCGCCTGCGGTCCACATCTGGTATCTCCGTGGAACCCGGTCGTGGCTCGCCTATCTCCTCGCCGGCATCGAGCCGAAGGAAGAGCTCAAGGCCAAGCAGCTCGAGAAGGTCATCTACTTCGCGGCGCACCTCGTCAGCTGGGTCGACGAAGACGGTCGCCATGAGGCGCTGAGCAACCTCGAAGCCGAGTACCTCGAAGAGGTCGACGCGATCAACAAAGAACTCGAGATCGCCATCGATCGGCGCTTCAAGGAACTCGAAGAGTCCGTTGCTGCCGCCGAGAAGGAAGGCGCCAAGCCGGCCGACCTGAAGAAGCTGCAGAAGGAAGGCGACAAGGAAGTCGAATCCATCCGCGAGCGCTACACGATCGAACTCGATCTCGTCGCTCGTACCTGGGACGAGTTCAAGAGCCTGCACAGCCGCAAGATCATCGAAGACGAGATGCTGTGGCGCGAGATGCGCGACAAGTACGGCGAGTACTTCGAAGGTGGCACCGGCGCCGAGGCGATCAAGTCGTTGATCAACCGCATCGACTTCGACGAAGAAGAAGTGAAGCTGCGCGAGGCGATCGACGTCAGCGACTCGGGCCGCAAGCCGCTGAGCGCCCAGCGCAAGCAGAAGGCGATCAAGCGGCTGAAGATCGTCGCGTCGTTCAACCGGCGTGACGAGAACGGTCGCCGCGAGAACGACCCGATGGCGATGATCCTCGATGTCGTCCCGGTGATTCCGCCGGAACTGCGACCGATGGTGCAGCTCGACGGTGGCCGTTTCGCCACGTCCGACCTCAACGACTTGTACCGGCGCGTGATCAACCGCAACAACCGACTCGAGCGCCTGCTCAACCTCGGTGCACCCGAGATCATCGTCAACAACGAAAAGCGCATGCTCCAAGAAGCTGTCGACGCGCTCTTCGACAACGGTCGTCGTGGGCGGCCGGTCACCGGCCCGGGCAACCGCCCGCTCAAGTCGCTGTCCGACATGCTGAAGGGCAAGCAGGGTCGATTCCGCCAGAACCTGCTCGGCAAGCGCGTCGACTACTCGGGTCGTTCGGTCATCGTGGCTGGCCCGACGCTGCGTCTGCACCAGTGCGGCCTGCCGAAGCTGATGGCGCTCGAACTGTTCAAGCCGTTCGTCATGAAGCGCTTGGTCGACCTCGAACTCGCGCAGAACATCAAGACCGCCAAGCGCATGGTCGAGCGTCGTCGCCCGCAGGTGTGGGACGTGCTCGAAGACGTCATCCGCGAGCATCCTGTGATGCTCAACCGGGCGCCCACGTTGCACCGTCTCGGCATCCAGGCTTTCGAACCCGTGCTCGTCGAAGGCAAGGCCCTGCAGATCCATCCGCTCGTCTGCACGGCGTTCAACGCTGACTTCGACGGTGACCAGATGGCCATTCACGTGCCGCTGTCGGCCGAGGCGCGCGCCGAGGCGCGGGTGCTGATGCTCAGCGCCAACAACATCTTGTCGCCGGCATCGGGCCGCCCGATCGTGACCCCGTCGCAGGACCTCATCATCGGTGGGTACTACCTCACCGAGCCGATCGAGGGCGCGAGCGGCGAGGGTCGCGTGTTCCGCCACCTGTGGGAGGTGCTGCGCGCCTACGACGAAAAGGCGCTCGATCTGCACGCGCTGATCAAGATGCGCAAGCCGGGCGAAGAAGAGTTCCAGACCACTGCTGGTCGCGTGCTGTTCGAAGAGGCCCTGCCCCAGCGCAAGGTCGACGCGAACGGCGAAGTGCAGCAGGAGAGCTACACCGACATGTTCGGTCACATCGACTACCTGGTCACCAAGAAGGAGATGGGCGTCATCGTCGAGCATCTCTCCGACAACTACTCCAAGGCTGAAGTGGCCCGGGCCCTCGACAACATCAAGGACCTCTGCTACCGCTTCGCCACTCAGTCGGGCATCACGGTGTCGATCGACGACGTGCGGACTCCGAAGGCCAAGAAGGCCATGATGGAGGAGTACGAGTTGCAGGCCGACAAGGTCGAAACCCAGTTCCGTCGCGGCATCATCACCGACGGCGAGCGCCGTCAGCAAGAAGTGCGCATCTGGACCGACGCGACCGCCGAGGTGCAGGCCGAGATGGAGCGCGAGTTCAAAGAAGCGCAGTTCAACCCGATCGACATGATGGTCGGCTCGGGTGCTCGCGGCAACATGACGCAGATGCGTCAGATCGCTGGCATGCGCGGCCTGGTTGCCAACCCTCGCGGTGACATGATCCCCCGCCCGATCAAGTCGAACTTCCGTGAAGGTCTCGAGACACTCGAGTACTTCATCGCCACGCCGGGCGCCCGCAAGGGCCTCGTCGACACCGCCTTGCGTACTGCCGACTCGGGCTATCTGACGCGTCGTCTGGTCGACGTCGCTCAGGAGTTGATCGTCCGCGAGGACGATTGTGGCTCCACGCTCGGCGTCTGGATCGAGAACGTCACGCCTGACACGGCCAACACTCGGTCCTACATCGAGACCAAGCTCTACGGCCGTGCGCTCCTGCAAGACACGCCGCTCGCCGCGGCGATGGAAGACGGCCGCACGGTGCTGCCGCGCAACACCATCGTCGGCGACGAGGAGATGGAAGCACTCCGTCTGGACAAGGACATCACCCGCATTCGGGTGCGGTCGGTGCTCACGTGCGACGCCGAACTCGGTGTGTGTGCGATGTGCTACGGCCGTTCACTCGCCACGGGCAAGATGATCGAACTCGGCGAGGCCGTCGGCGTCATCGCTGCACAGTCGATCGGCGAGCCCGGCACGCAGCTCACCATGCGGACCTTCCACACCGGTGGTGTGGCCGGCAAGGACATCGCCGGCGGTCTGCCACGCGTCGTGGAGTTGTTCGAGGCTCGTACCCCGAAGGGCTCGGCACGTCTGGCGCGGGCTTCCGGCACGCTGCACCTGCGGGAGGACGAGGGCAAGGGCATCCCGGTCGTCGTCGTCGACGACGCTGGCGAAGAGCACGAAGTAGTGCTCCCACTCGGTGCTCGTCCGATTGTCACCGACGGTCAGCAGGTCCGCGCCGGCGATCCGCTCGTCGATGGACCCTTCGACCCGAAGGAGATCATGGAGATCAAGGGCATCCGTGAGACCCAGCTCTACTTGGTGGAAGAAGTCCAGCGCGTGTACCGCGACCAGGGCGTGTCGATCCACGACAAGCACATCGAGTTGATCGTGCGTCAGATGACGCGCCGGATCGGCGTGCAAGAGCCGGGTGACTCCGGCTTCCTGCCGGGTGAGCGTGTCGACTCGAAGCGCTTCCGCGACACCAACCGTCGGATGGTCGAAGACTCGGCTCGTCCCGCCGAGGGCCGTCCCGAGTTGATGGGCATCACCAAGGCGTCGTTGGCCACCGAGTCGTGGTTGTCGGCAGCGTCGTTCCAAGAGACCACCCGGGTGCTCACCGAGGCCGCCATCGACGGTCGCGCCGATCACCTGATCGGCCTCAAGGAGAACATCATCCTCGGCAAGCTGATCCCCGCCGGCACCGGCATGGAGAAGTACCGCGAGTTCGGAATCGATGCTCCCGACTACGAGCCGATGACGTTCTACTCGAGCGACGATGGCGTCGAGGATCCTGCGGCGTTCCTGGCGAACCTGCACGGTTCGTACGACTCCAACAAGGTCACCGAACCGATCGGCTGATCGATCACCCGCCCGATCACCTCTGGTGTCTGACACCAGAGGTGATCGGCGCAGTGCCCGTTTGGGCAGCCGGGAAGCGCTGTTTGGGTGCACTGACGAACTGCTGGTCGGTGGTGCGCGGACGTACGTTCATGCCATGGGCATTCACGTGGTCAACGGCGCGCAGTTGGCGTGCAGCTTCGGTGCTGCTCCGGGCACCCTCACCGTCATCCCGACCGGCCCGCCGGTCAAGGTCGGCGGTCAGCTCGCCGGAACGATCATGGACCACAAGCCCATGGCGAACATCGCCCCGTTCGGGATGTGCAACACGCCGTCCAACCCGCAGGTTGCGGCTGCCACGTCAGCCGCGATGGGAACGCTGACGCCACAGCCGTGCATTCCGGTGACCTCGACGCCGTGGTCGCCGGGCTCGGCGTCGGTGACGGTGGGCAAGCAGCCCGGCCTCACGAACTCGTGCACCTGCACCTGCCAGTGGGGCGGCGTGATCACGATCAGCAACCCCGGTCAGACGAGCACGCAAACCGCCTGAATGACATCTCGGCCGGCGCCCGGCCGCGACGGGTACCCGGACGCGACTCCGCCGTCGTGACCCGCCCGGCCCGGAGCCGGTGGTCGCGACGGCGGAGTCGAACCCGTGTGATGAAACGCTCAGATCCTCTGGCGGGTTCCGTCGGCGTAGATCCGCCATCGACGATGCGTGTCGCGGTGGATGTCGCCGCCGCCGTCGCTCTCCTTCACGTGGAAGTCGACGATCATGTTGGCGATGCCGTTGTAGAAGTTCGGTTTACCGAACTGCACGTCGACGTTGAGCTTCCAGCCGTAACCGGTCTCGCCCCAATCGACCCAGGCCACGGCGTTCTCGATGAAGTAGTAGCCGTACCCGGCACTCGACTCGTAGTAGCGCCCTTCCCAGTCGACCTTGAGGTTGTAGGAGGCCTCGTCCCATGGCCAGTTCGTGTCCATGATCATGTTCCATCGCAGGTGCTGGTCTTCGGCCCGGGTGTACTGCGCGATGTCGCGGATCTCACTTTCGGTGAATTCGCCCGGATAGGCACACGCGTACTGCGTCATCGGGGTCGAACTCGTTCCCGTGAAGACGTTGAACCACGAGTCGACGACTCGGTTGTACGCGTCGGTCAGATCGAGTTTGGCCTCGAACGCGACCGGACTCTTCCCTCCGCCTGCCGCGGCGGCTGCTCCAGCTGCTCCTGCTGCTCCCATGTGTTGTGCTCCTGTGTCGTGACCGGGGACGGGATGTTCCCGGGGTCTTCATCTTCGATCGGACCCCGGATCGTCACCAGCGCGGTCGGGGCGTCCATTCGGGCAAGTCCGCTGTCTCGAACGGCCATCGGGCCTCACGCGCCCCGCCCCGATCATGCGTCGACCGATCTCGTGAGGGTAGGTGCGCCTGGGAGGCGCACCTACCCTCACGGGCTGGCTGCTCACGCCAGGTCGGCTCAGGTCCAGATCCGACCGGCGCCGTCGCCGCGGATCTCGAAGTGGAGATGATCGCTGTCTTCGGTCATCCCGAAGTGTTCGTGGAAGATGTCGCACTCGCCGCCCATGATCGCGACCGGACTGCGCTGGTCGCCGTCCCACCCTGCGATGTCGTTGAACTTCGCGGTGACGCTGAACGAACCGCCGAGGCCGACGCTGTGCACCTCGACATAGACATGGGCATCTTTGACGAACAGACCCAGGCCGTCCTTGCTGGCGAAGTACTGCCATGCGACCACGATGTCGAAGACGTTGTCCGAGCAGACCCCCGCCCGGGAGCAGGGCGACGTCGTGTGATACCGGTATCCCACCTGGCGTGGTCCCCGCCAGCCGCGCAACTGTTCGGTGTCGGTGTCCCGGGGGATGGCATGGGCATGGTTCGGCATGGCTCGCGCCACGTTGGAATCGAGCACCGTGGCGAGCGCGGTGCCGGCAGTGACGATGTCGGCGATGTCGCCCATCAGGACTGCCCTTCCACGTCGGAGGGGTTGGCCGCAGTGCCGTCAGCACTGACGTCGCCCCATCCGGCCGACTTCTTCTCGTCGACCTTGGCCGCCGTTTCTGGCGTCCAACCGTCGGCGATCCACTCCGCGGGGAGTTCGGGATCATTCATTTCAGTCTCCTTGTTCAACGGATGACGCCACTCGCCATCCATGATTCGAAGGTACGGAGATGCCGCCTTGCAATCGAGAGGCGATGGTGCCGCCGAACGGGCGCCCAAAGGGGCACGAGGACGATCGATGCGATCAACCTCGATCAACCGAGGGTCAGGGTTTCGGTGTGCGGGGTCGGAAGTCGCTGCTGGGTCGCGACATCGTGGGAGGTCGTCAGCCGCGGGCGAAGAACTCGATCTCGCTGAGCGCCACGGTGTCGCCGTCGATCGACTCATAGATCGACGAGACGACCACCTTCAAGCGCTGCACGCCATCGCCGTGCTCGAGATCGATCTCTTGCGGGTCGGGCGAGTTCGCCAGGGTGACTTCGTGCTGCTCACCGTTGTCGTAGATGAACAGCAACGTCTTGGGTCGATGGGTGCCTTGGAAGTCGTCGCTTGCTCCGCTGTGCACGATGATCTTGGCGAGGTCGACGGTGCCGGTCAGGGTGAGGTCGAGCGTCGGGCGCAATTCGGCCGTCGGCGGTGGCGCCAGCCAGTGGGTGTTCTTGAAGCCATCGGTTGCGGCGCGCGCCGGGTGTGCTCCGTCGAGTTCGGGCTGCACATTCGACGTCGTGCCGGGGCCGACGGTGACTGGCTCGAATTCGGGCCTGATCGCTGTCATCACCCGATCCTTGGCGTCGCTCCGCGTGGTGTCGACCCAGGTCCGGAACGGTTCGTAGAAGCCGTACGTCAACCCGAAGAGGAGGAGCACGACGCCGACGCCACGGCGGAGCACGATGACCACCTTCGCCGGCCCGTTCGAGCGCTTTCTCCGCCGCTTCTTGCTCGCTGCGTCGTCGCGCCACGGGCGGGCCCCAGCCGACAGCTTGCCGCGTCGGCGCGTAGGGAACGAGGCGACGCCACCAGGCGACGTGGTGCGCCACGGCGTCGGCAAGTGAGCTGCCGCAGCGACTGCAGAATCGGCGCGTCGGATCGTTGGCTTCGCCGCAGTCGCCGCACACCAGGTCGCCGCTGCGCAGCGTTCGTGTCGGTGCTTGGCGGACCACCTTGGGTCGCCGTCGTTCGGCGGTGAGGTCGGGTTTGACCTCGCCCGTCTCGGCGGTGACGGGGGCCGACATTGCCTCGCGCGAGTCTTGCTCGGTTCGAGGGGCGCGCGGCCCGAGAGGAACGGGTGGCAGTGCCGGAGCTGTGCCGGCAGCGGACGTGGCGCTCGCAACGAGTGCGGCCACGACATCGGGCTGCGGGCGCGTCGGCGGCGCCCCGCCGGGTGCCGGTGGGGGTCCGCCGGACGGTGGTGGTCCGCCTGACGGGGGCGGTCCGCCGGGTGTTGGGGGTGGTCCGCCCGACGGTGGGGGTCCGCCCGATGGTGGGGGTGGTCCGCCGTGGTGGGGGTGGTCCGCCCGACGGTGGGGGTCCGCCCGATGGTGGGGGTGGTCCGCCCGATGGGGTGGGGGTCCGCCCGATGGTGGTGGTGGTCCGCCCGATGGTGGGGGTCCGCCCGATGGTGGTGGTCCGCCCGATGGTGGGGGTCCGCCGGGTGAGGGCGGTCGTCCGGGTGAGGGTGGCGGCCCGCCCGGTGTCGGTGGTCGGCCGACCGGTGGCGGACCGGACGAACCGGGCGGGCCGGGGCGGGTCGGTGTCGAGGCGTCCGCTGGGTCGGTTTCGGTGGGGGGACGCACGGCCCGGGCCAACGCCACGTCGGCGTAGACCAGACCGCTGATGCGTTGATACAGCGTTCGCTTGGGTTGGGGGAATTCGTCGTCGTCTGGTTCGTCGGCGAGATCGGGGGCAGAATCGCGTTGGCCCGACCATTCGAGGAAGCCACCGCACTTTCCGCAGAACGCGTCGTTGTCGGCATTGTTGAATCCGCAGGCGGTACACAGGATCATGAGCTCGCGACTCCTTTCGTCGTGGTCGTGGTCGTGGTGGTGGTGGTCGTGGGTGCTGGTGTCGGCGGCGGCGTCGCAGCCGGGGTCCCGGCGGCAGTCGTTCGTCGAGTGATGTCGATCGAGTGGGCCACATGGGCCGGCTTGGCGGCGTTCACGATGCCCGCGACCGTGGACAGGCGGAGCCGCTCGGGTTCGTCGACCGAGATCCGAATCGCGACACGCGGCATCGGTTCGCCCGGGAGCGTGCCGGTTCCCGGTCGCTGCGACCAGGCACAGCCGCCGGACTCGGTGATCGAGATGTCACCACCGGTGTACAGGTGCAACTCGGCGCGGAGCCCGTCGAGGGTGCCGCGCACGTGATAGAGGTGCACGGCGTTGGCCACCAGCGACCGCTGCCGCTCGATGCTCCAGTCTTCAGCGAGGGTGATCCCGACCCAGCCTGCCAACCAGGGCAGGAAGTCGTCGGGCGTGAGGGCCGGGTCGACGTAGGCGGCGCGGTTGTCGATCGTGCTGAAGATCGGTGCGAGCACGTCGTCGAACCCCGCGACGAACTGGCGCGTGAAGTGGTCGTCCTGGAAGACCGCAGGAAGCAGGTCGATGATCCCGACCGCCGGCAGGACATCGCCGTAGGCCCGGCGCATCAGGGTTCACCGACGCGGATCTGGTGCTCGAACGAGAACACGAGGCTGTTCGGCCCGAGGTCGAGCCGATCGGTCGCCGCACCTCGCTCGCCGGTGATCGGGTTGGCGCCGAAGAGACGAAGCTGCTGCACGATCTCGACACCTTCGATGCCGGCGAGCGCCAGGTAGGCCTCGCCGGCCTGCACCGGCCTGCCCCACGGCCAACCGTCGCCGTTCGGGCCGCCGGTGAGCGGGTCGAAATAACGGTGGAGCCGCGCGATCGCCTCGTCGCGGATGCGGGTCGGGTTGGCGCGCGGTTGGGCCGTCAACTCGGCCACCACGGTCACGGCCTGGTAGCTCGGTGGTTCGATGAGGACACGCGTCCCGACGATGCGGGCGCGATCGAGGGCGGCCGAGATGCGTTCGAGCGTCTCCTGTGACGGGACGAGGTCTTCGAAGCGTGAACCGGTCGAGGTCGGCGAAACGGCCGGCACGACGAGCACGGTGACCGCACCGGCGTCGGCCGGATCGGACACCGGCACGCAGCGCACGCGCGCGATTTCGGGCGCGGCCTCGCGGGTGAGCGCCTCGAAGTCCTCGGCAGTCACCGCGCGCCCGCGCGTCCTGAGCAGGATCGGCCCCCGCTGCTTGGCGCTGTCGAGCGTCTCGGGGTCGACGCCGCCGCTCGCCGGATGCCGGTTCTCGACAGCAGCGACGAACGGGATGCTCGACCGCATGGTCGCGATGGCACCGGCGCTCACGTTGCCGCGCCGGCCGCCCCCGGTGGCGTAGGCCTCCATTTGGACGAAGGCGTCCTTGGGGGGAATCGCGCCGTACTGCATCAATGCGCCGTCGGCGTTGCGGACTGCGGGGCCGAAGTGGACGACACCGCTGACCTCGTCAAACAGATAGTGCCGATCGCCGGCCCGACTGTCGGCGAAGTGATCGACTTCGGACCACCGCTCCCAGCCATCGTCGGTGCTCACGACGAGGCGCCGCTCCGGGCCGCCCGAGACCACCGGATGCCGGTGGAGCGAGAACTGCTGACCGGGCACCCCTTCGGACTTGCCGAGCAATTCGCGTTCGACCAGTTCGGCGTGGATCACCCCGATCGAACCGCCGACACTGGACGCGACAGCGCCCTGGATGCGTGGCGGCGACGTGTACTGCGCCAGCCCCGCTTCGGGCGGGCAGACGACTGCTCGAATCCAACCGCCGCGCGCCCCGTCGATCACCCCGATGGCGTGGTCGGGCGGAAGGTGCACGTCGACGTATCCGTTGCGGTTCAGCCCGCCCGTGGTGTCGGTCCCGGTCTGGCACCGCTGCCACTGCGTGCCGTTCCATGCATCCCAGTGCAGGGGTGGGTCGTCGGGGTCGACGCCCACCCCCTCGATCGTGCACCGCACGTCGAGGCGGATGCAGTTGTTGGGTGCGGCAGCATCGAGCCCGAAGAGCAGCTCGTCGCCGGTGCGAGGTGTTGCGTCGAACGCCGCGAATGATCGTTCGAGCCGGAGCGTGTCGGTGTGGTCTTCGATGAGGATGGCGTGCACGGCGTCGTCGCTCGGGTCGTCGAGTCGGCGTTCGACGCGACGCGTCATCACCCGATCGAGCCGCACCGGCACGATGCCGAGCGGGGCGACCGTCGAGAACACCAGTGCATCATCGACATCGGTTCGACGCGTCGCGACGCGCGTGTTCTGGGCAACCGTCAGGGGCGACGTGGCGGGGCCCGACAACCAGAACGTGACGTCGGTGCGTGCCGATGTCGCGGGGAACAGTTGGAGGCCCATCAGTTCGAGGAACTTGATGTAGAGCCGATCCGGCACGCGGTTCAAGCGGTAGAGCAGCGTGTCGGTCATGTGGGCGAAGGTTTCGATGAGGGTGACGCCAGGATCGGACACGTTGTGATCGGTCCACTCGGGGCAGCGCTGCATCACGAATCGCTTCGCATCGTCGACGAGTTCCTGGAACCGCCGATCGTCGAGATCGGGTGCGGGGATGGCCATCAGTACTCACTTCCGTCGTCGGGGATCGTGTAGAAGGGAAAGACGAGGTTGCGCCGGTCGTTCGTGCGTTTGACCGCGTAGGCGATGTCGATTTCCAGGGCGTTCTGCCGGTCGGCGTCGCGCGAGATGCGAACCTCCGCGACGTCGACGCGTGGCTCCCACCGGATCAGTGCGCTCTCCACTTCGTGACCCAGCCGCGACATCATCGACGCGTCGATGCTCTGGAAGACGTAGTCGCGCAGTTTGCAGCCGAACTCGGGACGCATCGGACGTTCACCCGGATACGTCGACAAGATGATGTGCATCGCCTCTTCGAGTTCGCGTTCGCGTCGAACGAGTGCGATGCCGCCGTTCTGGTCGAGTCGGATGGGGAACGCCCACCCCGCTCCGACGAAATCTGCTTGCATGTCGATCCTTCTTCTCGTGTCGTTCTGGTGATGGCCGTACTGCTGATGGGCGTACTGCCGTGCCGGTGCGCGGGTCAGTTCAGCGACACCGTCGGCGAGCCCGTGATCGCGACACCGTTCGGGCCGAGCTCGATCTTGTTCGCCCCTGATTCGATGACGACGCCGGCGCCCCCCTTCATCGAGAGCTTCCCGGGGCCGCCCGCCTCGACGGTGATGTCGCCGGCCGACGTGACCTCGATGCTCCCGCCCGTGCCCTTCTGCTCGATCACGATCTTGCCCGGAGGCGTGGTCGAGTCGCAGATGATGCGGATCTCACCGTTCTTCTTGTCGATCAGCACCTTGACCTTTTCGTCGGCATCGGCGAGCAGAATCGACGACGCGGTGACCGACGGCGGGGGCGAGTCGGGCGCTGGTTCGTCGTCGTCGAAGACGAGCTTGTTGCCGAGTCGCGACACGATGCCGTGCTTGACCACCTGGGCTGACATGCCCTGGGTCTTGACGGCGTCGGCCAACAGGGGATGTTCGGACGCGCCGTTGTATAGGCCGCCGACCACGTACGGCCGGCGGACGTCACCGAACTCGAATCCGACGAGAACCTCGTCGCCGACCTCGGGGATGTAGAACGCGCCCCACTTCTTGCCGGCACCGACGTTGACGACGCGGGCCCAGTCGGACTCGAACGCGGGGACAACCACGGGAACGAGAGTTTGACCCGCGCGTACGTGTCGGGGTCGTTGTTGTTCGTCACGATCCCGACGACGAAGCCGTCGAGTCGAGGCGCCGTGTGTGGCGTGCCACCTGACGCGAGGCCGAGCAGCGAACGATCGTGCCGGCCGCTCACCGTGAAGTGGGTGTGGTAGCCCGATTCGCTGTCGTCGAAGGTGTGGCGGGCCTGCGTGACGATCCAGTCGCCGGCGAATTCCTCGGGAACCGACGAGATCGTCACCTTTTCGCCGGCGGTGATCGAGGGCATGCCGCGGGCGTACCCCTCGGCTTCGGCGAACGTGGAGGCGTGGTGTTCGGAGAGGCCGCGGGCGAGGGCATCGGCCACCGCCGACGTGTTCGAACCGGTCGCCGCCGGCCGATCGACCGCGACGATCGCGCGGTCGCTGTTGCTCGGGCCGAGGTCGGGGAGGAGCGGAATCGCCGGCGGGCTGAAGGGGAGGCCGGCAAAGGGTCCGTCGAACGCCCCGGCAACGTCGGCTGCGGTTTGGGCGATGGTGGCGGTGCCGGTGGTGCTGTCGCAGGTCGAGACGACGACCTCGCCGGTGGCTGGATCCCACACCCGCACCTCGACCTCGGGGACGAGGTTGGCCGCCGACAACCGCGGCTTGAACCACAACAGGTTGCCGCCGAACTCGAGCACGGCCGAACCCAGACCGGCCGCACCGGCTGCTGCACCCGCTGCCGCGCCGGCGAGCCCACCGCCGCCAGCGGGCGAACCCGATGCGGCGCGGAACTCGACTCGACCTGCCGCGACGCGCAGTTCGTAGCCGATCTCGTGCGCTCGGCTTTGCAGGAACTCCCAGTCGGTCTGATTGACCTGGGCGAGGTAGGGATGGGTGACACCCGGGTCGTCGAGCGTGCCGATGTCGAGTTGGGCCTCGGAGGCGACGCGGCGAACCACGTCGGCGTCGGTGACCTCGGTGAAGGTCCGCGTGCGCTTCGCGCGTTGCAGGCGATGCGACGTGTCGTAGCCGCGCACGATCGTGCGCCGCAGGTTGTCGTCGAAGTCGCCTTCGATCGAGGTGACTTCGCCGACGATGAGCGTGGACGCGCTGACGCTGTCGGCCGCGCCACCGGAAATCGTGACCTCGGAACCGATCGAGATCATCGACGACGCAAGCACGGTGCCGTCTTCTTGGAACGTGATCTCGAACATGTCGGGGAGCAGCAGGTGCTGATCGACGACTACCCGCTCGATCATCGGCTCGACCGTGGGACTCAGCGGCGCCCCAAGCGGCCCGACCCCGATGACGGCGCGAACGGTCGCCGCATGATCGCCCGGAGTCGGCGGGATCATCGTGACACCGCCGATGCTGAGGCGGGCCGACGCGATTCATCGGGCGACGGGAGATACACCGTTTCGCCCGGCTGCAGACGGAACGGATCGTCGATGCCGTTGATCTCGGCGATCTCGCGCCAGCGATCGGGTCGCCCGTAGTGGTCGAGCGCGAGCTGCTGGAGGTTGTCGCCGGCACTGATCATGCGTTGTTCCCGCCCGGGCAGGCCGCCCGATGTCGGATTGGTCAGCAGCAGGCTGAAGAACGACTTCTGCTCGGTGAGCTTGATCGTGACTTCGGCCCGCAGCGGCAGGCCCGATACATGGAATCGCTTGTAGGTGACCGAGCAGGTCGTGACGCAGGCCAACAACGTCAGCGGACCCCATTCGAAGAGGACCAGGGGCAAGCGTTGGGCGAGGTTGACGCCGGCCAACGCCATGATCGAGCCGACGAGCCCGCCGCTCGGTGTGAGGAGTTCGAGCAGTTGCTGGGCGAACGTGTGGGTCTGGGGGCCTTCCAACATGGCCACGAACGACAGTGTGCGCGGGCTTGCGCCGCGCGCCTGAGTGCCGCTGCTGCCGCCGGGGGTGCCGCTCTGGGGGCTGGTGTTGCTGCGTTCGGTGACGAGTGCGGTCCGCGTCATCGTCATCGTGGCCGGGTTGAAGCTGAACACCACCGGGAGGCCCGGCGGCATCAGCGGCACGATCTTGGCGTTGACGCCCGCGTCGATGGCGACGTCTTCGACGGTGACGGTCATCAGAGCACTCCGTTCATCACAGAAATCCTTCGTGCACGACTTCGAGGGTCTCGGTGGCGACGCTCGACGTGTGCGCATCGAAGGTGGGGCCCGACCACGACGCGGGGTGGGCGCCGCGCAACTCCCACCTCATGACTTCTTCGTTTGCCGCGTTGTGCAGGCTGATCTGCGCGGTGTGGTCGGAATACGCCAACCCTCCGCCGGCATCGCCGTATTCGCTCGCTCGGGCCCGCAACCAGCCCAGCACCTGCTTCGAGGTGGTGGCCGCCATCGCCCGCGTGAACTTGACGTTGCCGTACTTCACCTGACCGGCGAGATAGTGGACGTACTGGTAGTCACCGCCGGCTTCGTAGGCCACGGGGTTGAAGGTGACCCCGAGGCCCTGGCAGCCGGACCAGCCGCCGAGGTCCATGCCGTCGATCACCACCTTGAAGCGGTTCGTCAGTCCGTGGTCGTTGCTGGCCATGGCGCTGCTCAGTCGATCTTGAAGTCGTCTTTGAGGAAGCCGTTGTGCGTGAAGATCAGCGTCTCGAGGGCGATGTTGCTGGAGCTCGCGTCGAAGGCCGCAATCGACCACTCGATCGGCATCGACTCCTTGCATTCCCACACGAGGATGGGCGAATCGTTCTTCGGCCCCCACAGCTCGATCACGACCTCGCCGACGGCGTGGTCCATCGAGCTCGAAGCGAGCCACTCCTGGACCTTCTTCGAGTCGGTCGGATTGGCCGAGCGGGTGAGCTTCACGTCGGGGTACTTCGTGTACCCGGCGGCATAGAACCGGCTGTTGCCGCCGTCGCCGGTGCGGTGATCGGGCATTTCCCAGGTCACCTTCAATCCGTCGATCTTGGCCCAGTATCCGAGGTCGATGTCGCCAGGAGTCACCCTGACCTTGAAGCGGTTGGAGAGGCCGACGGCCCCGTCGTTGGCAAGTGACATGTCGTCTGTTCCTTTCGTTGTTCTAGAGGTCGGTCGGAGGTTGTGAATACGCGCGTTTTGGTGTCGGCGAGCGGCCCTGCGAACGAGCGGCTGCGCCGGGCGCGGCCGTCGTGACACTCATGAAACTCATGACACTCATCGTGTGTCGGCCAAGCGGCCGCTGCGTTCGCGGTCGACGAGCAGTTCGGTCCGCAGGCGCGAGCGCAGGCGCGGATAGATCTCGTTGACGAGTCGGTTGAGCACCTGCGGGGAGAATTCGAGCAGTTCGGCGTCGATGTCCTCGGCGTCGGCGGCTCCCGCGCGATGCCCGGTGAGTGTCGCAGTTCCGGTGACGGCCGCAGCTGCGGTGGCCCCGAGGGACGGGGTGGCCCCGGTGCCGCCACCGAACGAAGCGGCCGGGTCCGATGGTGGGCCGAGGGCCGGCTCGACGGACGCTGTCGGAGCCGGCGCAGTAACCGCGGGCGACGCCGACCCACCGGTGGTTCCGGCTGCGGGTGCGCCCGTTGCGGCGGGGGCGGACGCGTCCACCTCGCCGTCGGGGCGGCGCGCCGTGGGCGCAGCGATGACCGCGTCCTTGTACTTCCTGTCGGCGGTCTCGAGGACGGCATTGCGCGGATCGAGCGCGAAGGCCAACGGCCGTTCGTTCTCGACGGCGTTGATGATCGCCTGCCATTCTGCGGTGGTGATCCGGCGGAGTAGCTCGTCGTCGCTCGGCGTGTCGGCCGGAGCGCCGGCCGAGTCGGCGCGCGGCGCCCTGCGGAAGACTTCGCGACGAATCAGTTCGACCTGGTCGCCGACCTTGCTGGTGAGCAACTGGTTGCGCGACGCGATCAGCTCGGGAAGGTGCCCCGCCTCCTGGTTGCGCGCGTCGCGTTCGCGTTCCTCCGGCGTCGGCTCGGTGAGTCGAAACATGCTGCCGAGCGAGTCCCACGACAGACCCTCCGCTGCGGGGGAGAACACGCCGGCCTGCCACGAGATGTCCGGCGCCGTGCTCGCTGGCGTCCCGGCGCCCGATCCCGATGCCGATGCCGATGCCGTGGCGGCGGCCGGTGATGGTGATGGTGATGCGCTGGATGCTGGCGCTGCACTGAGTTGGGGCGGAGTGGCGAGCGATGCGCCGGCCGCCGACGTCACCGTCGGCGGAGTGGCATCGCGCGCCGGCGACGCCCGATGAACGAGTGTCGGGTGGGTCGACTCGATCTCCCCGATGCGCTGCTGCCACTGGTCGCGTTGCGGACTCTGTGCCGCATACCGGGCGCCGGTGTCGGCGGCGAAGTTGCGCAACGGGAAGTGCGTGTCGATCTGGTCGACCGCTTCGTGCTGCAGTTGCGTTTGGCGTTCGTCGTGCGCAACGCGGGTGCGGAGTGCGTCGAGTTCGGCCTTGGCCTGGACCAGTTCGGCGGAGAGTTCGGGTGTCGCTGGCGTTTCGACCGGGTGGGTCGGCAGCTGCCGAAATGCCGCCCGGGCATCGGCTTCGGCGTGCCCACCGCCGGTCCGGACGTAGTCGGCGCGCTTGGTGGCCCGGAAGCGGATCAGCTGATCGAGATGGTGCGATTCGAGTTCGGCAGCAGGGTCGCCTTCTTCGAGGCGGAACATGTCGCGGAGGTCGCCGATGCCGTCGCCGCCGTGTTCGATCACGTACTGGCGTTGCCATCCGTAGTCGGGTGTACGCGATCCGGTGGGGAGACGTTGTACGCCGGCGTGCCCGAACGTCGCCGCCGGAGGGCCGCCAGCCAGATCGCCAGCGATCCAATCCGACCGCGCGGCCGAGCCGGAGAGCTCGTCATGGGCTCGGAGATGGGCGGCAATCGGTGGCGCCCCGAGATCGCCGCGCGCCGACTGCTCAGCGGCGCGGGCCTGCGCCTCGAGGAGGCGTCCGCCGGGGCTCGCCTCGTCGGGGAGGTGGGCGCCGAGTCGCCGCTGCTGGGCGATGTGGCTGAGTTCGTGGGCGATCACTCCCCGCACGTCGGGATGGTCGATCGGGCCGAGATCGTCGGGCAACACGATTCGGTTGCCGTCGGCGGCGAACGCCGCGGCGTCGAGGGCGGCGGCCGCGAGCCGCGCCGTCGGGCCTCGCTCCAGCACGACGTCGTCGAGCGCCACGCCGAGACCTTCGGCGACCGAGCGCCTGATGTCAGGTGGTGGCGCCACCCGATTCGATCCGACGGTGGGGGAGTCGACTCCTGGACCACTCGCTGGACCACTCGCTGGACCACTCGCCGGATCGTCGCCGTGCGCCGTGCGCGGTTGTCCGAGGCCTGGGCGGGTCGGCCCGTCGGCGTGATGCGTGCGGCGATGGTTGGGCGCCATCGGCGGTGCGGCGTCGGCCCCGTTGCGTTCTGCGCTGCGTTCTGACGAACTGGGCGATGTCGTTCGAGTCACGGGCGTGTCGCGGGGCCGCGTTCGAGGAGCCGGCTCCGGGGGCTGGATCGGGCGGATCGTCGACGTGGTGTCGACGAGATCAGGGAGCGATGGCCGGTCGAAGGCCGGGACCCGCCGGGCACGTGCCGGCTCGCCCGGGTCGACGCGGTCGAGAGGGTCGAGATGGGCGAGATGGGCGAGATGGTCGCTGTCCGCGTTGATCTCGGTGGTGACGTCGACCGACGGGCCGGCGTGGTGGATGGTGCCGCGCGGTGCGCCCGCGGCCGTCGCTCGGGGCGTGAACCGGGCGAGGAACGGTTGGGTCGGGTCGATGGCCGCGACGGCGGGACGCAACGACGAAATCGTCTCGGGCGTCGTGATCGTCGTGGTGAGTGCGCGCTGGTGGCGCCATGCCGTGCGAGGACGCACGGTTCGTCTCGGCGGAACTGGCTCGGACATGGCTCAGCTCCTCGACACGATGTCGTTGATCTTGCCGACCTCGGCGATCATCCTGGCCCGAACCGTGTGGGGCAGGGCCATGATGTCGGCGAGTGACCAGTGGAGGTAGTAAGCGACGTACGCGACCTCCTCCCAGAGACGGTCGGTCGCGTACGTCGTCATCCCCCCGCCGGGTCACCTCCGGTGACGTCGATGATGAAGACGTGGTCACATGTTGGGCAAGCGACTTCGACGTCGGTGTGGCCTGCAGTGTTGATCCGTCGGTACATGTCTTGGAGGAACGCGAGGTCCGACGCCCAGAGACCTTCGACGACGCGGGCATCGACCTCGCGCAGCTCCCCCAGAGTTACGACGGTCCGGGCGAGCAACAACACCGACAGATACGCCGAGTTCTCGCGCACCATCGGATCGTTCTGCGTCCAGATCTCGTCGCCGGCGGTGGCGAGGCGCATCGTGCCCTCGCGGTGCACGACGCCCTCGCGGTCGACGAACCCCCGCGGGAGCGTGAACCGAAAGGTCGACACGAAACCTGAGCCCGATTCGGTCGGCTGCGTCGACGGCAAGGTCGGTTCGCCGACCGACGGCTCCGGCGTGGCCGTGCCGGGCGTTGCAGTTGCGAGACTCATAGCGCCGCCCGTTGCAGATGATCACAGACGATCGTGATCGTCTCGGTGAGCACGTCGCCCGAACCGGCGCGGAGTGTTCCGAGTTCGATCTTCGAGGGCCACGCGTTGAAGAGGTGATACCGGGCGACCGGCTCGTTGGCCGCGTCGAACATGACGAGCGAGCAACTCTTGCGCGCGGCGGCCATCTCGCCGAAGCGGGCGGCCTCGTGCCACGCCCACATCTGGGGGTCGGCCGTCTGGGCCCGTTTGAGGACGACGGAAGCAAGCACGGGGCTCGCGGGAATGTGCATCTGGATGAGGCCGTTGTCGCCCGATTCGACGAATTCGGTCGTCTTCAACTCGGTCCGGATGCCGGACAGTTCCGAGAACGACGCGATCTCATACCCGTCGACGGTGATCGAGAACCGAGCTGCGGTAATGGCTTGGGTGGTGGACATGGTGTCTCACTTTCTTTCGTTGGTGCAGAAGATCCGGGTGGATGTCATTCGTCGAGTCCGGCGCCGCCGGAGAACTGGCTGATGCGGAACACGACGAACTCGGCCGGCTTCACCGGCGCGATGCCGATCTCGACCGTCAGGATCCCGGCGTCGCGATTCTCCGGCGGGTTGTTCTCGGCGTCGCACTTGACGAAGAACGCCTCGGCGGGCGTCTTGCCGAACAACGCGCCCTCGCGCCAGGTGCGCCGGAGGAACATGTTGACGGTGCGCCGAACCGAATCCCAGAGCTTCGGGTCGTTCGGCTCGAACACCACCCAACTCGTACCGAGCAGAATCGATTCCTCGACGTAGTTGAAGAGTCGCCGCACGTTGAGGTAGCGCCACTCCGGATCGCTCGACAACGTGCGTGCACCCCACACCCGAATCCCCTGGCCGGGGAATGACCGGATGCAGTTCACCGCGATCGGGTTGAGCTGGTCGTGCTCGATCTTGGTGATGTTGAGTTCGAGCGACAACGCCCCCCGGATGACCTCGTTGGCCGGTGCCTTGTGCACGCCGCGGGTGTCGTCGTTGCGCGCCCAGACGCCGGCGATGTGACCCGACGGCGGTACGAAGATCGCCTTGCCCTGCACCGGGTCCATCACCTTCAGGCGCGGCCAGTAGAGGGTGGCGTACTTGGAGTCGTAGCCCGCTTCGTTGGTCCGCCAGTCCTTGATGGCTTGAGCGTTCCGACCCGGCGGCGGATCGAGGATTGCGACCCTGTCCGACATCAGCTCGCAGTGGGCGATCATGGCCAACTGCACGGCCTTGAACCCTTCGTCGTCGATCATCCCGCGCTCGTAGGCGGCGGTCAGGTCGGGCACGGCCAGCATCGTCACTTCGTCGACGGCTTCGAGGCCACCGAAGCCGGTGCGGTCGGCCGAGTTGCCGACGTAGTCGGCAGGACCGATGGTCGCGACCTCGGTGGTTGCGACGCCCCCGCTCAGCGTCACGGTCACGCCCTTGTCCAGGACGAGGTTGGCCGCTCCCCGGACCTCGGTGATCTCGATCAGCTTCGACTCGGTCTTCACCTTGGTGACGACGTTGTTCGGACCCTTCTTGTGGGTCAGGTTGTCGAAGGTCTCAACCGGCTTGTCGGCGCGCTTGACGATCAGCTTGAACTGGTCGTTGTCCTCGCCGGGTTCCGAGGCCGGCGCGATGTCGACGCTCAGCTGGTCGCCGGCGGGGCCGGCCTCGATCGAGGTCACCACCAGCGCGGGCTTGTCGCCGGCTTCGGCCGTCAGCTGAGCGGTGGCAACGGGGAGCGCCGGTTGACCGTTCCCGTTCGCCGAGTCGGCAGGATCATCGGCACCGATCCGCACGATGTACGCACCGCCGCCGCCGTTGAGGAAGTAGCCGTAGACGGCGTGAGCCAGGTACGAGCCGTCGACGAAGTCACCGAACGTGTGCGTGAACTGCGTCCAGTTGGTGACGAGGGTCGGTGTCTGGACCGGCCCCTTCTCGGCGAACCCGACGAATGCCGCAACGGCGGTGCCGACGCCTTCGATCGGTTTCGAACCGGAGGAGACCTCCTCCATGTAGACGCCGGGTGACAGATAGGTCGGCATGCGCAACTCCTTCTTGGATTTCGAGTGTTGGATTTCGAGTGTTGGATTTCGAGTATTGGATTTCGAGTGTTGAGTCGATGATGCGGGGCGCGTGGCCCGAGGCGTAGGTGTGAGGGGTCGGCGAGGTGGGCAGGGCGCGCTGCACGTTGAGGCAGGCGGCAGCGGACACGGCTGCCTCTTGAACTGCCCGCCGATCGGTGTCCGGGGTGCTCGCAGAACGACAGCGTGGAGGACATGTTGCATGACCTTGATGCGTCCGTCGCCGCGCTGCTGGCCGAAGTGTTGAACGTGCCGAAGCGGATCAGTTTCGAACGCCCGGGCGGGGCCGGCTGGAGCGAGGCACCGCAACAGCCGACACTGCTGTGCTCGCTGTCGCACTTCGACGAGGACCTCGCGAGGCGAGCCTCGGAGTGGCGCGATGTGCGCGGCGTCGACGGGCTCGTCGTGGGTCGTCAGCCTCCGGTGCGGTGGCTGACGGTCACCTATCTGGTGACGGCGTGGGCCGCCGACGCAGCCACCGAGCACGAGATGTTGGGCGAGGTCTTGACGGCCTTCGTGCTCGACCTGCTGCTCGACGAGAGGCACCGGCGCGGCGGGCTCGCCGACCTCAACGATCAGCTGCGGGACGATCAGCTGGGAGACGATCAGCTATGGATCGAGTGCCGTCCCGCATCGATCGATCGGACGGCGGCAGTGACGACAGTGGTGACGACGGCCGACTCCGGCCCGTCATTCGCCTGCCGTCCGGCGCTCGAACTGTCCGTCGTCGTGCCGATCCGGCCGGCACTGCGCACCGATGTCGCGCCGCCGGCCCGGTCGCTGGAACTCGGTGTCGACCACCAACACCCCCACCGATCAGCGACCGCAGCCAGCGCAGCGAAGGATGCGGTCGATCCAATGCAGCGGAAGTGGACGGCGTTCCGAGTTCGCGAAACAACGGGCGCACCCGCACCCGCGACCGGCGAAGGCCGGTGACGGCTGGTCACGGCTGGTCACCCGGCTGGTCAGATGATTCCGGCCTTGACTGCGTAGGCCACGGCATGAGACCGGTTGCGCAGGTTGAGGCGCATCGTCACGTCGTGGATGATGTTCTTGATCGTGCGTTCCGAGTAGGCGAGTTCGCGTGCGATCTCGCGGGTGGCGTGGCCATCGGCGAGCAGCCGCAACACGTTGCGTTCGCGATCGTTCAGGCCGTCGGACCCGATGCCGCGCGGCGACAGCACATCGTGCTGCAGGTGCTTCACCTGGTTCAGCAATCGACCGACGAGGTCCGGAGCGAGTGCCCCATCGCCCTTGGTGGCTGCGACCACTGCTGCAGCGAGACGTTCGGGGCTGGACTCGCTGCGCCGCAGCACGCCCGAGGCGCCGGCTTCGATCGCCGACATCAAGTCGTTGTCGTCGAGCCGCGAGACCACCAGGACGACGCGTGGGCAACCGCCGCGTTGGATGCCGCGGATCACTCGGACCAATGCCTCGTCGATCGTCTCGGCGACGACGATCGCAACGGCTGCGTGATCGATGGCTTCGCCCTCGATCACGTAGACCTCGGGGCGGCCACGAAGTTGGGTGGCGACACCCGCCTTCGAGATGGGGTCGTCGCCGTAGACGTAGACAGCGAGTCGATCGGTCATGAGAATCTCCCTTTCGCAATGGGTTGCACCATCGCTTGCAAAATGGGGCAGCGGCCCCGGTGTGGTGTTGTCGCCCAAGAACACGACCGGAGCACCCCTGTCGTGATACGCGCGATTGCATGACGGCGACGGCCCTTCTCCGTCGAGCGGGAGCGGGTGTCGGTGTCTCAACGAGCACGTGACGTCGAACGAACGGGCAACCGGGTTTGCCCTCGAACCGCTGTTCGCGACGGCAGCAGATTCGTATGTTCGACCCATGGGTGCCATTGCTTCACTAATCAACACACAACTCTCCGTCGCCCCGGGCGATTCGGTCACGACCGAGCTGCGCATCGCGAACAACGGCGACGTCGTCGACGAGTTCACGATCGAACCGCTCGGAGACGCCGCCGATTGGATCGAACCGATCCCGCGCACGGTGTCGCTGTTCCCGGGGGCCGACCAGATCGTCACCGTGATCTTCGCTCCGCCGCGCGCGCCGACGGTCCGTCCGGGCCCGACGCCGTTCGCGTTGAAAGTGGTGAGTCGCGAGGATGCGACGGGGTCGATCGTCGAGGAAGGTGCGATCGATGTCGGTTCGTTCGACGACCGATCGATCGAGCTCCATCCCACGACGGTGACCGGCCGGCTCGGGGCGCGTTACGAACTGGCCATCGACAATCGTGGCAACGAACCGATCGATGTGGCCCTCGCGGGTTCGGACCCGCAGGCCGCGTGCGACTACCGGTTCTCGAAGGACGTCGTGACCGTCGAGCCCGGCACCGCCGTGTTCACCAAGCTCCGCGTGAAGCCGCGGGTGAAGGTCTGGAAGGGCGCTCCGGTTCCGCACCAGTTCCAGGTGCTCGCCTCGAACGCCATCGACGCATCGAAGATCGACGGGCTCGCCGCTGAGTTCGATGCGCTGGTGCCGGGGGCAGACCTGGCGCCGCCGACCGCGCCGACAGTCGTCCCTGCCGACGTGCATGCACCGGTGATGGCCCCCGGTACGTACGTGCAGCAGGCGATTCTTCCGCCGTGGATCGTCAAGGCAGTGCTGCTGACGATCGCGGCGATCGTGGTGCTGTGGATCCTCTGGAAGACGCTGCTCCAACCGACCGTCGAATCGACGGCGCGCGATGCCGTTGCCGACCCGATTCAGGCGCTGGAGGAACGCGTCGAGGCGGTGGAGACCACGGTGCCGGCGCTCGCCGATGTACCCGCTGGTGAAGACGGTGCGGGTGAAGAGGACGGTGGGGGAGCGCAGGACGGTGCGGGCGAAGACGGCGCCGGCGCAGATGACGCCGGTGTCGAGGACGGTGGGGTGGGGGCAGAGGAGCCGGCGACGCCGGTGGACGCAGTCTTTTCGACGCCGTTCGGAAATCCCGTCGACTTCCAGCTCGGCGACCGCGTCGCCGCCGGCAACAGTGCGCCGTTCACCGGTTCGGTCCCCGGCGACTTCTCGCTCACCGACATGATCATCCAGAACCCTCGCGGTGACACCGGCTTCGTCACGATCAGCCGCGGCGCCGACGACATCTTCGTGTCGGCACTCGAGAACTTCCGCGATCTGGATCGCCACTTCGTTGCTCCGTACCTCTTTCCCGAGGGTCAGAGCCTGACGATGACGATCACCTGCACGACCGCGGTCGACCCGGCGGGCTGCGACATCAGCGCATCATTCGCCGGATTCGCGAAGTAGTGCCATGGATCGCTCCCGCCGTCTCCGTCGTCTCTGGCGTCCCCGCCTGACTGGTCGAACTGTCGCGACCGCGCTGGCTGGTGTCATCGGTGCCCTCGCCATCGGCGTGACGGCGCCGACGGCGACCCTCGCCCAGGTCGCACCACCGGCCGAGCTGATCTCGGTCATCGACGGGGCCCGCGTCCGCGACGAGACCGTCATGGGCATCTCGGGCGATGGTCGATACGTCGCGTGGCAGCTCGTCGATCCGAGCAAACCGACTCGGGGATATGTCACCGACCGGGTGACCGGTGAGGCGAAGCAGGTGCCGGATGCCAACGGTCCGCTCGGCGTCGGAGACATGTCCCTCAGCCGCGGCGGATGCCACGTCGGGTACTGGGCGAACTCGGGCCTCGACGGCAGCGGCGAGGCGTGGGTGCTGAACCGATGGAATCACTGCACGGGAGAGTTGAACGAGCGACTCGCATCCGACTTCTCCGATCCTCCGCCCGCGCCGCGCGCCGTCGCCATTGCCGCTGATGGTGACACGGTGGCATACACGACCTTCGACGGCGAAGGAGCGGCGCTCGTCTGGCGTCAACAGAACCTCGATGCAGCGGAACCGCCCGTCGATCAGCTGCGACTCGGCGTGATCGTCCCGACGGGTCTCGACATTTCCGACGATGGGTCGATCACGACGATCGACGTCACCGTGAACACCGTCAGCAACCCGGGTCTCGTCGCGGTCCCGACCAGCGTCGTCTTGGGTCCGGCTGCGGTCGCTGTGGTGCCGGGGGCCGTGGCACAGCCTGCGTTCGGTGCGCGTCAGGTTGCCTCGTGGCAGCCCGGTGCCGAGGTACCGACGAAGATCGTCAGCGCCCGCACCGACGGGTCGCCGGGCATGGGTGACAGTTTCGATTCGAGCATTTCTGGCGACGGGCGCTTCGTCGCGTTCTCGACGTTCAGCATCGACGTGGTCGGCGTCGGCGTCGATTTCGGATCGCGCCAACAGGTCGTGGTGCGCGACCTCGCAGGCGTGTCGGCCACGCTGGTGAGTGAGACGGCGGGGGTGGCCCTCGCCGGCAATGTCGGCGAGGCCGACATGAACACCGATGGGTCGAAACTGGCGCTGACCATGGTGCCTCGCGCAGCCGATGCTGCGCAGGGCTTTGCGCCGGACGATCGCGCGGTCTACGTGGCCGCGGGCCCCCCGGGCCTGCTCGGGCCGATCACGCTAGACCTCGCCGGATTCGGAGTCGACGGACGCCCGGTACGGAGTGCGGGCGGTGTCGTGTCGGCCGATGGCCGCGTCGTCGCCTTCGATTCCCGCGAGTTCGAACGTCTCGTCGGGCGCCGCCCGGGAATCCTCCGACGGTCGACGTGTGGGTAAGGGAGCGAATCGCCCGCCTGACTGCCGATCCGAACGCGGTCGGCTTCGGTGCCGTTGGCGTCGGAGCGGTGTCGGCGACACGTTCGATCACGATTCGCAACGTGTCCGATTTCGGCGTCGCGATCACCGCCGTGAGCGTGGCGATCGCGCCGTTCGAAGTGGTCACCAACACCTGCAGCGGGGCATTCCTCGCGCCGGGGGCGACATGTGCGGTGGGTGTCAGGTTTCGTCCTTCCTCGCCCGGCGCCACCGGGGCGACTGTTCGGGTCGCCGCGGGTGTCGGCGCCGTCGACATCGCCCTGACCGGCACCGGTTCGGTCCCCGGCACCACCCCCCCGATCGGCAATCCCGGTGCCGGGGCCTTGCGCATCGAGCCGGAAGTGATCGACTTCGGCACGACGCTCGTCGGAACGCCGGTGGCGCCGCGGTCGGCGACCGTGCGGAACACGGGCACCGCTGCGGTGACCGTGTCGTCCACGTCGATCGGGGGCACGGGCGCCGACCGATTCGTCATCGTCTCCGACGGGTGCCGCGGGATGGCGCTGGCACCGGGCGCAACCTGTGCAATCTCGCTCAGCGCGCTGGTCGATGTCGACGGCACCCACGCCGCGTCGCTGACCGTCGCCGCAGGAGCGGTGTCGGCGACCAACACGTTGCGGCTGGCGGCGACGTTCGAACCCACGCTGACGATGAGCCCGGCGGTCGTGCGGCCCGGTGAGGTGACCACGGCGGTCGGGGTCGGCTTCCCGGCCAACGCAACCGTCGAACTGCTCCTCGACGGCACGCCCTGGATGACCGCAGTGACCGACGCATCGGGTGGCTTGCGCCGCGGCGCCGTGCTCCTCCCCGCGTTCGTCCGAGTCGGCGCCATCACGGTCGCCGCAGTCGACCAGCCGACCTTCGCCGGCGTCGCGGCGCCGTTGCTGATCAACCCCGAGACGTTCCGCCCGAGCGGCTTCGACGGCGCATTGGCCGGCGGGGTCCGCACTCTCTACGCCCGCGGCGGCTGAGCGGCGCGGGTGGTCGTCGTCAGGCGACGCCGTAGCAGTTGAAGGCCACCGCGGTGGCGAGCGGTGTCGCGGCCCGCGCGTGCAGCAGCGCATCAGCCGGACGCTGACCTGACACCAGCCCGTGGTGGAACCGCTCCATCAGACCAACGGTGTGCTCGGTGTCGGCAATCGCCCCTGAGCCGGCGATCACCGCGACGGCACCGTGCTGCAGCAGCGTGTGGACGAGGCCCATGGTTTCGCCGCCGAAGGCATCGAAATCGGCACCCTGGCACGCCGACAGCACGATGATCGGTGCCAACGCCGCAACATCGTGGAGTTCGGCGAGCAGCAACGGCCCGTCATCGACCTCGAGCGACGACATCAGTGCGTTGCCGGAGCGATGTCGACCATGACAGGCCAGATGGGCGACGTCGCTGCCGGCAACCCCGCGGAGCACCCCGGCGGCGGTGGCGGCGTTGCCGGTCAGCATCGTGGGTGACTCGTACATCGCCCCGATGCGAGCGACCTCGCCGTGGGCGTGGGCGAGACCGGGCCCGGCAACGGCGAACAGCGAGTTCGGGGTCCGGAGTTGATCGCGCCGGTCGTACCAGACGTGGACGGACGGAGCGAGCGAGAACGAGCGGCTCCGCAACTCCCCGAGGGCCGACCAGTGCGCGTCCATCAGTTCGCGCGGCGGAACGATTACGCACCGGTCGACGTCGGGCAGCACACGGGCGAGTGCGGCGTCGAACTCGCGTAGCGGCGCGGCGATCTCGTCATCCAACACCGTGAACCCGTGCGCCGCGAGATCGAGCGACGTCCGCACCTCGGCGAACGCCGTCGCCCAATCGGTGAGCGCGCCGAGGTCGACTGTGCGGGCGCTCCGATGGTCGATGACCTGGGCGCGGAGGCGACCGAGCGCCGCGAACATCGAGACGATGACGTCGCCGTCGGACAGGGTGGCGCGGATGCTCGTCAGCGCGATCGGCGCGTGTACGGGGCGGTCGAGGCCGGGCCGACCACGTTCGAGTTGCCGCAACGTGCGCATTGCACCGGTCAGGTCGTGCTGCACGGCGCGCGCATCACGACCGTCTGAGCGCTCCAATGTGCGCGACAACGCGCGGACCCGGCCGATTGCCTCGTCGACGGCGGGGTCCGCCGAGCGCCGCACCGGTGGTGATCGCAACGACGCAGCGCGCCCCAGTTCGACATAGCGGAAGATCGTCGAGTTCGTGGACCCGTCGACGACGAGGTCGGCCGCGAGTTGGTGCAATGAGGTCTCGTGGTTGGCCCCCGCAAGCGCCAGTTCGGTTCCGCCCAGCGACATCCGGTGCCGGCTCGTGGCAACCACGGCCTGGTGGATCGACCGCAGTGCGGCCCGACGGTTGCCGGACGCCGCTGCGACGATCGCCCGCGTCCGTGCGAGCAGTACCTGATGTTCGATCCGATCGGGATTGGCGCCGCGGCGCAACGCCGCGAGTCGATCGCTGGCGGCCGTGACCGCTCCGCCCTCGCAGAGTCGGATCACCTCGTGCGCTCGGGCCTCGAACGCGTCGTCGTGCCGCTCGGCCTCGCTCAGTTCGAGCGCCAGGTGGCCAGCCCGTCGGGCCAGGTCGAGTGCCCCGGCTGCGGTGGTGCAGTCGGACGCCCGCAGCTGGGTGAGGGCGGCGCGCAGCTGCCACGTGATTCGATGCTGATCGGCGAACGATGTCATGGCCTGCTCGGCTGCATGGCGGGCCTGGTCGCGCTCTCCGAGCGCAAGCAGGGCTCGGCTGCGCAGCAAGAGCGCTTCGGCGCGGTCCAGTTCGAGGTGCACGTCGCGCATCAACTCGACGAGCCGACCGGCGAGCGCCTCGGCCTCTCCGAAGAGTCCGGCCTCGATGAGCGCCACGCACCGGGCGGTCTCGGGCTCCCACGGGGTGTTCGTCAGTGCTTCGAGCTCGTCACGGCTTTCGCCGAGCGTGCGGAGCGCTCCGACGATGTCACCCTGGATCAGTGCCAGCTCGCCCAGGTTGTTGAGCACGTATGCGGCGGCCACACGGTCGCCGTCGCGGCGGTGCGCGGCATAGGCGGCGCGCAGTTCGGGTTCGGCGGCTCGGGGCCGGCCCAGTTCAAGCAGAAGTCGACCGCGATTGCCGTGCGCAGCCGCGAGGAAGAAGCTGTCGTCGGTTGCATGCAGCAAAGCGATCGAGCGATCGAACTCCGCGAGCGACTCGTGCGAGCGGCCCATTCGCCCGAGAATGGTGGCCCGCTGGAACGACCATCGGGCGGTGAGCTGCGGATCGATGTCGACCGGTGCCTCGCCGAGCCGATCGAGCGCGGCGTCGAGCCGGCCACTCAGAGCGAACGATCCGGCCAGACTGAGGGTGGCCTCCGCCGTGAGCTGGGCGTCGCCCGCTTCGATTCCGGCCTCGAGTGCCTCTTCGAGCAGCTCGATCGAGTGGTCGATCGACGAGGCATCGCGGGCGGCCAGGCCGGCGGCGCGCAACACCGCCGAGCGGGCAACGGGGGCGAGGGCGGTGGCGAGCAACTCGTTGCATCGCTCTGCGACGGCCCGCGGATCGTCGCCGATCCGTTTGATCAGTTCCTCGGCTTCGGCGCGTGCCCCCGCTTGAGGATGTGCTTCAGTCATCGCAGCTCACTGTCGGCACCATCTGGAGAAAATGTATTCGGGAGACACTGGTGCGATCTGAAACTACTGTTGAACGACAGTTCGAGGAAGAGGTTCCAACATGATTCGACGCTCCGCCCCATTGGTCATCGCGGCCGCTCTGGCCCTCGCCGCCTGCACCGGCAGTGACGATCCGCGCGACACCGTCGACACGACCGAGGTCAGCGTGCCGACGTCGGACGATCTCGACCTGGGCTCGGGGGACGAGTGCATCACCCACGACGAACTCCTCTTCGTCGATCTCCAGTTCGCCGAAGCGGTGGCCGGCGCGGGGATCGGCGCTTCCGAACGGGTGGAGCCCGGCCAGCTGGCGCGGTTCCTGGGGCTGGAAGGCGACGACAACGTGGAGCAGAACCTGAACACGATGTTGAATTCGGTGGCCGTGTTCCGGAGTGACGAGCCGAGTGCCGCGATCCGCGAAATCAACGCGGAATTCAAGAATTCCGCCGAAGAACCCGACGTCGCGAGTCCCGTGCATGCGGTCGGCTTCGTCGGGCACTGGCGGTTCGCGCCAGCACTTCCGGCCCAGCCCCTGGGGTCAGAGATGGGCGCCGATGCATTTTCGACCGACGAAACGGACAAGCGCATCATCGTGATCGAC
Source organism: Ilumatobacteraceae bacterium (assembly GCA_963820085.1). GTDB lineage: Bacteria > Actinomycetota > Acidimicrobiia > Acidimicrobiales > Ilumatobacteraceae > Ilumatobacter_A. The sequence goes on from CAWFYU010000008.1 coordinate 417,825, forward strand.
ACAGGGTACGTCGAGGCCGAGATCGAGCCGCTGAAGAGTCGGGTGTCTCCGCTGACCGTCGGCCTCGATGACGAACCGGCCGGTCTGGCGCCGCAGCTCGCGGGCCACGGGATGTTCGTCGCCAGCGTCATCCTGCAGGCTGTCGCCGCCGACGTGACCGTCGTCAGCCTCCGCCCGACGACGTCCGCGATGATGGACCACGGCACGAGCACCGACTTCACCGACGTGCTCAGCGACGAGCTCCAGTTGCTGTATGCCATGGCGCGCGTCGTCAACGGCGTCAAGGCGGGAGAGGCCGAGTACGTGCTCAACCTGAGTGCCGGCACCTACGCGTGCAGCGACACCGATGCGCAGGGGATCCGCCGCGCCGTCGACCTCTGGAACGACTCCGGTCTGGGTGGCCCGATCGTCGCCGCAGCGGGGAACGACGGTCGGAAGGACTGCACCTTCCTTCCTGCCGGATTCGATGACGTGATCGGCGTCGGAGCCGTCGACACCAGCGGAACCCGCGCGAACTTCTCGAACAACAGCGACGTGGTCGCCCTCGGTGTCGATGTCGAAGGCGTCGCTCCGGGCCAAGCGGCCGGGCCGTTCGTGCGCTGGTCGGGGACATCGTTCGCCGCACCTGCGGCCGCCGCAGCGACGGCGCTGGGCCGGCCGGTGGACAAGGCCCCGGGCGACACGCAGTGTCAGCCCTGAAAGATTTCTGACATCGCTGGTATCACGGGCGGGGTGGCGCGCTCTTGTACACCGTGACATCCAGTGCAACGCGTGAGATCGACGGCAACGTACAGTCGCAGGTCATGGACGTCGGAGAGCTGCTCCGACGAGTCATCGAGGGCGACCAGCGGGCATGGGACGAACTCGTCGGTCGATTCGGTGGACTCGTGTGGTCGATCGCTCGTGGCTATCGTCTGGGCGCGCTCACCGACGACGTGGTGCAAACGGTGTGGCTGCGCCTCGCCGAATATGCCGACCGGATCCGTGAGCCCGACCGGCTCGCGGCGTGGCTCGCCACGACCACGCGCAATGAGGCGTTGCGGGTACTCAAGAAGCAGAGCCGCGACCTCGCAGTCGGCGACCTCCCGGAACGGACCGACCTCAGCGTGTCGGGCCTCGACGAACTGGTGACCGATTCCGACACGCTGGTGCACGTTCTGCAGGCGTTCCGCAAACTTCCCGAGAAGGATCAGGAGTTGCTCCGCCTCCTCTGCGCCGTGCCGGTGCTCGACTACGCCACGATCGCCGACATGCTCGGCCGATCGATCGGCAGCATCGGGCCGAGCCGGGATCGAAGTCTCAAGAAACTCCGCAAGTTGCTCCCCTCTGGTCTGGACGACCGGGGGAACACACGCGCACGAAAGGACCAGGCGGAATGAACCACGACCCCTCGATTCGGAGCATCATCGGCAACACGGCGGACCCCGCGCCCGACGAGCTGATGCCTGACACTGTGTTTGTCGACGATGTGATGTCCGACGACGAGCTCTTGGCGTTGCTCGGTCAGGCGATCAGTGCCACCGACCCCGTCCCCGACCATGTGATGGTGGGCGCCCGTGCGGCGTTCACGTGGCGCAACATCGACACCGAGCTGGCCCAGATCGTGTTCGATTCGGCCCACGAACTGGCCGGCGTGCGCAGTTCGGACACGAATCGGCAACTGACCTTCCAAGCCCCGGGTGTGGAGATCGAAGTGATGCTGATCGAGAACGGCGCCCGCCGACTCGTCGGTCAACTCATTCCGCCGCAGGAGACCTCGATCGAGCTGGTCGCCGGCGACGACGTCGTGTCAGCCCGGAGCGACCGTCTCGGCCGATTCACCTTCGACCAAGTCGCCCCCGGTCCGGTCCGGCTCGTCGTCCTCGGCGGCGGGGGCGAGCGCCTGGTTCAAACCGACTGGGTCCTGTTCTGACAGGTGCCTGAGTGCGCCAGGCAGCATTGTTGGCGCTCAGAACGGCGATGCCGCCCGCCCGTTCGGCCGTTCGGCCGAGGGGCCATTGACGGTCATTGCCATTGCTCACTCGGGGCCCGAGCGCTCTGGCTGGGACCATCTCTCCAAGATGTCGCGCGCCGCCGACGTCTCGACGACGGTTTGCCGCCGACCAAGATCACTGCGCAGATAGTCCCGCAGGTACGGCATGACGAACTCGATCCGACCGTGACCGAACGGTCGAACGATCTCCGCCGCGATCAACCGCGACCGATACTGGTTCGCATAGTTCCGATCGACCCCGAGACGTTGCTGGACATCGGCAATCTTCGTCGGACCGTCATCGAGGGTCATCGCCACCAAGAAGTCGATGTCACGAGCGCTCAGGTCGGCCAGCACCGGTTGGAACACCAACTGGGCCATCATCGGGAACGCACGCCGGATCGCTGCGCCTGCAACCGTCGTGTCGACATGACCACCGTCATTGGTGAGCCGCCACATCTGCGATCCGATCAACTGAATCATGAACGGATATCCATCGCACGCGTCAACGGCGCGGTCCAACGCGTCGGCGTCGATGCTGCGCCCACCGTTCATCAACGGTGTCTCCAACGCGTATCCGACGTCGTTGGGTTCGATCAGGTCGAGTTCAAAGCGTGCCCCGCGCCGCAAGAACGTCAACACGCCATCGTTGAGCACGTCTTCGATTGCACTCGGCAAACCGGCGGCAGCGAAAGCGACGTTGAGATTGTCGGACCGGAGGTGCTGAAAGGTCGCACCGAGCTGACGCAAGTCGTTGCGAACAGCTCCGGCAGCGTCGCCGTGGACCTCGTCGATGGTGATCATCACTCCGCCACGATCCACCCGTTCGAGGGCCGTACACAGGTCATGCCACAAGGACCGCAGACCTGGCTCGTACTCGTAGCGCGACGTCGCCTCCCAGTTCGCGCCGAAGCCGACGGCAGAGCCGCCGGTGACCCGCCACCCCTTTGCCGACGGGTCCACCTCCAACAATGCGCGCGGCAATGCCTCGGTCGTCAGACGACCCAACAGGCCAGGGGTCGCCGTCTCCGCGATGACGACCCAACCACGCTCACGGGCCAACGACCGGACCTCGTTCAGCAACACCGTCTTGCCGATCCCCCGTGGACCGATCAACAGACTGGCACGTTCCAGTGCGCCGGGGCCTTCGTCCAAGCCGAACGCGATATCTTCCAGCACACGATCGCGGCCCACGAGCACTGGGGGCGACACGCCGAACGACGGATGAAATGGGTTCACAGGATTCACTCTCGCCCTCCTCCTTTACACTTCTTTACACTCTATGTATACTTTACACATTCGGTCGCCGTCAGATTTCGTCTGGCGTCGTTTGTGCGTTGCGCGATCGGGGAGACGCCTCTAACCTTGAATGGTCCTCTCATCGACTGTCACCTGGCAGTCGATGTACGGCGGTCGACCGCGTCAGCGGAGCCGACCAACCCATCACATGCCGCGTCGCCCACCGCGTCCGCAGCACGACCAGACGAACGAGGTTTCATTCGTGCCAACAATTCAGCAGCTCGTCCGTCAAGGTCGAACTTCCAAGGTCACCAAGTCGAAGACGCCGGCGCTCAAGGGCTCCCCGCAGCGTCGCGGCGTCTGCACCCGGGTGTACACCACCACCCCGAAGAAGCCGAACTCGGCACTGCGCAAGGTCGCTCGTGTTCGCCTGAACTCCGGCGTCGAGGTCACGGCCTACATCCCCGGTGAGGGCCACAACCTGCAGGAGCACTCGATCGTGCTCGTCCGCGGCGGTCGTGTGCGTGACCTTCCGGGTGTCCGCTACAAGATCATCCGCGGTGCGCTCGACGCCGTCGGCGTCAAGAACCGCAAGCAGGCTCGCTCTCGCTACGGCGCCAAGAAAGCCAAGTGAGCTGAGTCATGCCTCGTAAAGGTCCTGCACCACGCCGCGAACTCGTCGCGGATCCCATCTACAAGAGCGTCGTCGTCACGCAGCTGATCAACAAGGTCATGCTCCACGGCAAGCGCACCATCGCCGAGAAGATCGTCTATGACGCAATGGAGATCATCCAGGGTCGTCTCGAAGGCGACGAACTGGCCATCGACACCGTCAAGCGGGCGATCGACAACCTCAAGCCGCCGCTCGAAGTGCGCAGCCGCCGCGTCGGTGGCGCCACCTATCAGGTGCCGGTCGAAGTGCGTCCCCGCCGGGCGACCACGCTCGCTATCCGCTGGCTCGTCGACTACAGCCGTGCCCGTCGCGAAAAGACGATGGCCCAGTGCCTCGCCAATGAGCTGATGGATGCCTCCACCGGTCTCGGTGCGGCGATGAAGCGTCGCGACGACATCCAGAAGATGGCCGAATCGAACAAGGCGTTCGCTCACTACCGTTGGTGAACATCAATCGAGTGTGATCGACGCCCCGGACCTCGGTCCGGGGCGTCGTTCGTTTTCGACCCGACCATCTGGTTTTCGGGCTCAGGGTTCACGAGTGAACTAGCTTCTGGCCGGGGGCACGATGAAAGGGGATCTCGATGAACGTCCAATCGATCTTGGCAGCCAAGGGAAACGCCGTTGCGATGATCACGGCCGACGCCACGCTCAGCCAAGCGGTCGCGTCACTGCGCGATCATGGCATCGGTGCCTTGGTGGTCAGCGCCGACGGGGCCAGCCTCGACGGCATCTTGTCCGAACGTGACGTGGTTCGCTCGATCGCCGCACACGGCGACGACACGCTGCATCTCACGGTCGAGTCCGCGATGTCGGGCAACGTCATCACCTGCCAACCTGCCGACACCATCGACAAGTTGATGGGCATGATGACCGACCGCAGGATCCGCCACCTCCCGGTCCTCGAATCCGACGGATCGATCGCCGGCATCATCAGCATCGGCGACGTCGTCAAGTACCGCCTCGTCGAGCTCGAGAGCGAGAACAGCCAGCTCCACGACTACATCGACGGGCGCGTCTGACACGACGCGTGCGGCCGTCACGACGAGTGCGTCAGGTCGTGATGACGAGATAGCCGTCCTCGATGGTCGGAGCGACGAGGTCGGCGCCCGGTGGCGGTGTGCCGAGACAGCGGTGGCGACCGTCGGCCTGACGCCACGACGCACGCACGCCCGGTGGGGGAAGCGACGTCGCAAGCCAGGCTCGACCCGCGGCGCGACCGGCGAGATCTTGAGGGGTCCCGACGAACACGATGCGCCCGGCATGCAACACCACGACCGTGTCGCCGAGGGCAGCTTCGTCGGTCAGGTGTGTCGACACGATGATCGTGGCCGTCGATCGGCGATCGGCGATTAGGGCCCGGAAGCGCTGGCGTTCGTCCGGGTCGAGGCCCGCCGACGGCTCGTCCAGGATGAGCAGGCTCGGCGTACCGAGCAGTGCATGGGCCAGGCCCAACCGTCGCTGCATCCCGCCGGAGAGCGTCGTGAGATCATCACCGAGGCGGTCGCGCAGCCCGACGCGATCGAGCGTCTCGACGACGAGTCGGCGGCGTCGTCGGTCGTCGTGCATCTCCTTGAGGACTCCGACGTAGTCGAGCGCGTCGAACACCGTGGCCGACCGGCTGAAGCCGACCTGCTGCGGAAGGTATCCGAGTCGTCGACGGATCTCGATCCGCTCGTTTTCGTTGTTCGGGTCGAGTCCATCGACGCGGATCGCGCCTGCGTCCGGAGCAAGCACGGTCGCCAGGCACCGCAGGAGGGTGGTCTTGCCGGCGCCATTCGCGCCGAGCAGCGTGATGATCCCGCCGCGGGCAACCAGATCGACGCCGTCCAGCACGCGGCGCGAGCCGAATCGGTGCACGAGCCCGCGGACGTCGACCGCGGCGGGTTTCATCGGACCGCGACCAGTCGGTCGAACGCACTGCCTCGCCGCACCACGACGACACTCGCCACGATTGCCACGCCGATCGCCAGGACCTGCCCGACGAGGGTGAAGGCGACCAGCGGATCGTCGCCGACCTGGCTGATCACCACGAGTCCGCACCAGAGCACGCCGACAAGCGTGGCTGCCCGACGCGGCGGCAGAACGGTCATGACGGCCAACGCGGTCGCGGCGACGGCGATGGCAGGAAGCCACCACGCGATGGCGAACGGGCGGGTGACGCGGTTCAACAGCGTGCATCCTGTGATGACGACGGCGGAGGTGACCATCACCACCACGGTGCGCACGGCCACCACGCGCAGCCCGCGCATCGGCGTGGCCAGTTGCAGCTCGTGAGCAGGGTCGGCGTGCGGACCGTACGCCATCGCCACTCCCAGCATGCCGACGAGCGGAGCGACGAGCAGGAACAGCAGCACGCTCTGACGTGGCGCGTCCGGATCTGCCGCCGTGAGGGCGATCAGCACTGCACCCGCGACGGCGAGGTACCAGGCTCGGCGGAGTGCCGGGGTGGCGACGACGAGTCGGGTCGCGGTCGACGGCACGCGGCAGTGTGCGCAGCAATCGCTCGATCCGCGACGGCCGCGGCGCGTCGAGTTCGATCTCGATGGCCCGCCAGTTCGCATCGAGCCGCATCGGGTCGACGCCCGTCGTGCCATCTCCGGTGGGATCTCCCGGGCCCGATATGGCGAAGTGGTCGGTCATGCGAGCGCCTCCTGCATCTGGCGACGCGCCCGCATCAGGCGCGTCTTCACGGTTCCCTGCGGCACTCCGAGCAGGCGCGCCGCCTCCTTGGTCGACAAGCCGTCGATCGCCGTGGCGATGAGCACGGCCCGAAGGTCGCCCGGCAACGCGCGCATCGCAGCATCGAGTTCGCCGTGGGTGCCTCCCACCGCGAGGTCCTCCAATGACGGTGAACCCGCCGTGTTCGAGTCGCGCGTGGCCAACCGTGCCGGGTCGACCGGGATCGCGCGCCGTTTGCGCAGGACGTCGATGAGCCGACGGATGCCGATGCCCCACAACCACGCACCGACGTCACCGTCGCCGCGATACGTTCCGGCCGACTTCCACGCCGCGAGGAACGTGTCCTGGGTGGCGATGTCGGCAAGATCGGGGTCACCGCAGCGCGACTGCAAACGTGCCGTCAGCCATCCGGCATGGCGCCCGTACAACGCGGCCAGCGCATCTCGGTCGCCGTCGGCGATGCGCGCGAGCAGGGCGCGATCGTCCGACAGCGTGTTCATCATCACCATCCTGTCGTGTCGAGCGCCGCCGATGGTTCATTGCCTCGCCGTGTGGGTGGCCGTGATGTCGACGGATGAACCGATTGACGTCTCGGCATCGACAAAGAGGCCATGAGCACCGCACTGACCTCGTGGCCACCGCCCACCACTCCACGCGCCGCCCCCGGCGATGCGTTCGTCGAGCGAGCGAGCCCACCGAGGGCGCCGGTCGAACGTCGGCACCGCATCGTGGCGCGCATCGTGGCGCTCGGCCTGATCGGTGGATCGTTCATGGTCGATCGATCAGGCCTGGTGTTGTTGCCCGTGTTGTTCGTGCTCGTCGTGCCGTTCGAAAAGATGTTTCCGCGCCACCGAGATCAACGGATCCGACGCCCGGGGCTCGGCGTCGACATCACCCATGCGCTCGCTGCACCCCTGCTCGGTGTGGCGGGGGTCGCCGTGGCGATCGTGATCGGTGTGCTGAGCTTCGCGTGGCTTCCGGGCCTGCTGTTGCGCCCGTTGGTCGCCTTGATCCCAGCTGCCATCGTGCCCTTCGTCGGCATCGCGCTGTTCGACCTGGCGAGCTACTGGGTGCACCGCTGGTCGCACGAGGTGCCGCTGCTCTGGCGCTTCCATTCGGTGCACCATTCGACCGAGCACCTCGACTGGGTCAGTGGCTTCCGCAACCATCCGTTCGACGGTGCACTCGTTGCGGCGCCGTTCCTCTTTCTGGTCGCCGCAGGGTTCGACCCCGCCTTCACCGGCGTGTTGGCGATCGTGCAAGTCCTGAGCGGGCTCTTTGTCCATGCCAATGTGCGATGGCGCTGGGCTGCGCTGCATCGCGTCGTGATCACGCCCGAATTCCACCACTGGCACCATTCCAACGAGCGCGACGCGCACAACTCGAACTACTCGATCTTCCTGCCGCTGTGGGACACGGTGTTCGGCACCTACTTCATGCCGCCGCATCGCCGACCGCAGGTGTACGGCATCGATGCGCCCATGCCATTGACCGTGCTGGGCCAACTTCGCCACCCATTCGTCGGAGCGGGTCGCCCGACCACGTTGTTGCGACGTGTAGTTCATCATCCGGCGACGACGGTGTGCATCGTGGGTCGAGGCACGCGCCGCCTCGCCGCCGAGGTGTGGCGGTCGACGACGCGGTCGACCCGCCCCTGACGGCGCGCTGTGAGTCAGCCGAGGGAGTCGAGCTCTCGCTCGATCTCCAACAGCTCCTCCTTCGTTCCCTGCACCTTCGGCCCCACGAACCACTTCTTCCCCGACAGGCTCCAGTACGCCCAGAATGCGAGCGCCGAACCGATGATCAACGGCCCGGTGAAGTTGAAGTTGTTCTGATGGAAGGTCTCGTCGGTCTTGCCGAAGACCGGCCAGAACGGCCGGAAGACCGGCGCAAAGAACAAGACGGTGATCAGTGCGATCCAGGTCAGCGCCGTCCACCCGACCAGCTTGTGCTTGCCCTTCAAGTTCCACGGTCCGGTCGGGAAGTCGGGGTTCGTCAACCGGAGGTAGATCGGGATTCCGTACGAGATGTACAACCCGATCACACAGATTCCGGTCATCGCGAAGAAGGCGGTCGAGAAGCCGCCCTTCTGATAGATCGAGAGCAGTCCGACCACTGCCGAGAGGCCGACACCGAGCCAGATCGAGTTGGTCGGCGTTCGGGTCTTCGGGTTGATGCGATGCCACAGTCGCGAGCCGGGCAGGGCACCGTCGCGACTGAAGGCGTAGATCATGCGGCTGTTCGCCGTCACCGACGCCATCCCGCAGAAGAACTGAGCGACGATCGCGATCAGGACGAGCATCTTGGCCATACCCGAGCCGAGCGCCGAGTCGAACAACCGCGGAGCAGCGTTGACGAGAAAGGCGTCCCCCTCGCCGCCGTAGGCGATCCCGGCATACGCATCGGGGTCCTTCGGCAACGCCTGAGTCATCGACATGTTGAGGAAGAACGCAGCAATCGCCGACACGTAGATCGAACGAACGATGGCCTTGGGCGCCTCCGTGCGAGCACCGACCGTCTCCTCGCTCACATGGGCCGAGGCATCGAAACCGGTAATCGTGTACTGCGCCAGCAAGAGCCCGAGACCGAACATGTAGATCTGGACGAACCCCTTCCCCGCCCATCCGGCCAATTCGCCGGCCTGCTTGTCGAAGAGCCCTTCCATGCCGATCGTCCCGTCGCCCCCCGACGTCATCAGCGCGATGAAGATGATCACGACACCGGCGACATGCCACCAGACGCTCACGTCGCCCAAGACCCTGACGACGTTGACGCCGAAGGTGTTGAGCGCGCCGTGGGCGATCAGGACAAGCAAGAAGAGGCCGTAGATCTTCCACGCCGTGAGCTGGAAGTCGGCGTTGAACATGCGGATGAAGTACCCGATGAAGATCGCCAACGCGTAGTCGACCGATGCGATCACGCCGATCTGGCCGAACAGATTGAACCAGCCGGTGAACCACGCCCACTTCGCGCCGTTGCGTTTCTCCCCGGCGAGTTTCGCCGACCAGAAATACAGACCGCCTGCAGTGGGGTACGCCGAGCAGATTTCGCCCATCGCCATCCCGACCAGCAGCGAGAAGAAGCCGACGATGATCCAACCGAGCGTGATCACCAGCGGGCCGCCCGTGACCATGCCGAGCCAGTAGGTCGTGAGACCACCGGCCAGGATCGAGATGATCGAGAAGCTGATCGCAAAGTTGCTGAACCAGCCGAGGCCACGTTTCAGTTCCTGGGCGTAACCCAGCTCATGCAAATCGTCAAGGTCTGATCGAACGTCCTGTGACACCGGTTACCCCCAAGGTCTGGTGTGGAGTTGCTGAATCGCCGGGCACGGTAAGCCCGACGGAATGTGTAGCAGGTTCGCAGAGGTCGCTCGAACAGCGTCGACTCGCCGTTCAGATCCGCTCGAAGTACCGCATCCGTTCCCAATCGGTGACGGTCTGATTGAACGCCGCCCACTCGTTGTCGGCGAAGTTCACGACGTGGTGATGAACGTCGTCACCGAAGCACTCCTTGGCGAGCGAACTGGTCCGCCAGAGTTCGAGCGCCTCGACGAACGTGCCGGGGATCCGGGCCAGATCGGTGGCCGTGTAGCCGTTGCCGATGAAGGCAGCGGGCGGCTCGATCTGATTGCGGATTCCGTACAGGCCGCCGGCCAACGTGGCCGCAAAGGCGTGGTAGGTGTTCGCATCGGCGCCGGGCACGCGGTTCTCGACGCGCATTCCTGGCCGTGGCCGACGACGCGAAACCGAGCGTGCGGTTGTCGGTCGCCCACCCGATCCCGGTCGGTGCCCAACTGCCGGGGAGGAAACGCTTGTAGCTGTTGATCGTCGGAGCGAACAGCAACGAGAACTCGCGGGCCGTGGCGATCAGGCCGCCGAGGTACCAGCGGAACGTGTCGCTCATGTGGTGGGCTCCGTCGTGATCCGCCATCAGGCTGATCGATCCGTCGAGCGTCCACAGCGACGAGTGGATGTGGCAACTCGAGCCGGCGTCGTCGAAATGCGGCTTGGCCATGAACGTCGCCGACTTTCCGTTGAGCGCCGCGATCTCCTTGACGGCGTTCTTGAAGACCTGATTGATGTCGGCCATCTCGACGGCTTCCTGGTAGGTCAGGTTGAGCTCGTGCTGCCCCTTGCCTGCCTCGCCTTTCGAGAACTCGACCGGCATCCCGGCGTCGCGCAACCCGCGCCGGATCTTGCCGAGAATGTCTTCCTCCTTCGTGGTCTGGAGCATGTGGTAGTCCTCCAGATAGGGCGAGTTCGGGGTGAGCGCCCGGTGACCGTCGGCGTGGGCGGTGTCGTAGTCCTCCTTGAAGAGGAAGAACTCGATCTCGGAGCCGAGCATCGGCCGGTAGCCCATCTGGTTGGCGATCTCGACCTGCTTCTGCAGGATCCGGCGCGGCGACTCCTCGATCGGCGCCCCGGTGTCGACGTCGACCAGATCACAGATGACCAGCGCCGTCCTGTCGAGCCACGGGATGTACCGCACGGTGGCCTTGTCGACGACACCCCGCATGTCGCCGTAGCCCTGTTCGTAGCTCGTCGACCTGAAACCGGCGATCGGCTGGTTGTCGAGGTCGCAGGCGATCAGGTAGTCGCAGTTCTCGGTGCCCTCGTCCATCACCGTGTCGAGATAGAACGCCGCATCGGTGCGTTTGCCGACGAGCCGACCCTGGTGATCAGCGAACACGGCGAGCACCGTGTCGATCTCCCCCGACGCAATATCGGCGACGAGTTGATCGTGAGGAACGTGGCGATTGGTGGACATCGGTTACTCCGGTGTGGTGTAGGCAGCCGTGATGCCACCGTCGATCAGGAGCGATTGGCCGGTCATGAACGACGACTCGTCGCTGGCGAGGAACAGCGCGCCGTTGGCGATTTCGATCGCTTCGCCGAAGCGACCCATCGGGATGTGCACGAGTCGCCGTTGACGTCGAGCATCGTCGGAGAGGAACTTGGCGAGCAGGGGCGTCAGCACCGGCCCGGGGCACAACGCGTTGACGCGGATTCCTTGGCGGGCATAGATGCAGGCCATCTCGCGAGTCATCGACAGTACGGCGCCCTTCGATGCCGTGTACGCGATCTGCGGAGTGGCGGCGCCGACATGCGCGACGAAGGATGCGACGTTGATGATGCTCCCGCCACCTGATGCGAGCATCGCCGGGATGCCGTGGCGACAGCAACGGGCGACGCCGGTCACGTTCACGTCGAGCGTGAACTCCCACGTGGCATCGGTCGTATTCACCGGGTTGTCGTCGTCGCCCGGAGACACGCCCGCGTTGTTGTACAGCACGTGCAGGCCGCCGAAGGTCTCGACGGCGAACCGCACTGCGGCGGCAACCGAATCATCATCGGTGACGTCGCAGGGCACGTATGCGGCCTCGCCGCCGGCGTCGGTGATCGCTGCGACCGCGTCGCCTCCGTCGGCGACATCAGCGATCACGACGCGGGCACCGTGACCGGCGAAAAGTTCGGCGGCGACACGACCGAGCCCATTCGCCGCACCGGTGATCAAAGCAACCTTGCCTGCAAGTCGCGCCTGCGTCATCGAATCCTCCTGATCATCACCCTCGGAATCGACGCGACGCGCCGAAGGCGTCATGATGTCATAGCGGTTCGATCACGCAGAACCGACGCCGACGTCAGGCGAAATAGACGGTCTTCGTCTCGCTGTAGTGGCTGAGTGCGTCCATCGACAGGTCGCGTCCGATGCCGCTGTGCTTGTAGCCGCCGAATGGTGTGGCGTAGCGAACCGACGAGTTCGAGTTGACGCTCATCGTGCCGCTCTGGACGGCGCGGGCCATGCGGAGTGCCCGACCTGCATCACGGGTCCAGATCGATCCAGAGAGTCCGTAGATCGTGTTATTGGCAAGCCGCGCGGCGTCCGCTTCGTCATCGAAGGGGATCACGACGACCACAGGGCCGAAGACTTCCTCGTTGGAGATTCGAGCGTGCTCATCGACGCCGGTGATCACGGTCGGCGGATACCAGAACCCCGGACCGCTCGGAGCGTCGCCGCGGAATGCGACATCGCCCTCACCCTCGAACGACGTCACCTTCGCGTGATGCGCAGCCGAGATGAGCGGACCCATGAACACGCCGTCCTCGAACGGTGTACCGACCTTGACGGAGCGACTCGACTCGATCACCAACTCGACGAACCGATCATGCACCGAGCGTTCGACGAGGATTCGGCTTCGAGCGCAGCAATCCTGGCCGGCATTGTCGAACACCGAGCCGGGCACCCCCTGCGCGGCAGCTTCGAGATCGGCATCGGCGAACACGACATTGGCACTCTTGCCGCCGAGTTCCAGTGTGACTCTCGTCAGCGTGTCGGCAGCAGAACGCATGATGCGTTTGCCCGTCTCGGTCGATCCGGTGAAACCGATCTTGGCGACGTCGGGATGATCGACAAGGCGCTGCCCGGCGACCGCGCCATCGCCGACGACGACGTTGACGACACCATCCGGGATCCCGCTTTCGAGCGCGAGTTCCCCGAGTCGCACGGTGGTCAGTGGGGTGAGTTCGCTCGGCTTGAGCACCACAGTGTTGCCGGCTGCCAATGCCGGGCCGAGCTTCCATGCGGCGATCATCATCGGGAAATTCCAAGGAGTGATCAACCCGACGACGCCGAGTGGTTCGCGCAGTGTGAGCGCCAGCCCGGCCCCCCAGGGCAGCGTCGTCCCGGTGTGCTTGTCGACTGCGCCGGCGTAGTAGTGCAGCACTTCGGCGACCGCTTCGGCCTCCCAGCGCGCGCCGTCGATCGGTTTGCCGACGTTGCGAGCTTCGAGCAGAGCGAGTTCTTCCGCGTGCACGCCGACGGTGTCGGCGAATCGCCGCAGCGCTCGGGCTCGGTCCTGGGTGCTGGTTCCAGCCCAGGCCGCCGAGGCCTGCTTCGCCGCAGCGACGGCGGCATCAACCTCGTCGGCCGTCGCGAGTTCGAAGCTCGCAATCGTCTCGGCGGTACACGGATCGAGCACGGCGTGCGTTCCCATGAGATGGCCCTCCAGCCAGGTTCGGTAGATCGGTTCGGGTGCAGCATCTCAAATTCTGGCCTGCCCGCGCCGGTATCCTGCCTCGGTGCGTCCGTTGATCGCGCTTCCGATGCGACACACCGAAACCGCCGACTCGTGGCGTGTCGCCGCTCATGCCGTGGGGCTGACCTACCTTCAGGCGATCGTCCGTGCGGGCGGCTACCCGGTTGCCGTTCCGCCGTTGGGTGACACGATCGCCGACCTCGAACTGCTGTTGGCCCGATTCGACGGAGTCTGTCTTCCCGGTGGCCCCGATCTCAATCCGAACCGGTACACGTCCGACGACGTGCACTCGACGGTCTACGGGGTGAACGATGCGCATGACGAACTCGACTTGGCGGTGGCGTCCGCCGCGGTCAATCTCGATCTTCCGTTGCTTGCGATCTGTCGCGGACATCAGGTGCTGAACGTTGCATTGGGCGGCACGCTCGTCCAACACATCGGCGACGCGGAAGCCGAACGGCACCGGTTCACCATGCACGAGGTGCAACTCGACGGTGGATCGCAAACGGCGCGGGCGATGGGGTCGACGGCGCCGGTCGGACATTCCGTCCATCACCAAGCGGTCGGCCAGGTCGGTGCCAACCTCGACATCGTCGGGTATGCCGAGGACGGCATGATCGAAGCAATGGAAATGCCCGGCCGCTGGCTCGTCGGCGTGCAGTGGCATCCGGAGGACACTGCGTCCGACGACTCCCTGCAACAGCGATTGTTCGATTCCTTCGTCGATGCGTGCCGGTAGGTGGGTGACGGCGAGGGAGGCGACTGCGTCGCGCGGGAACGCTTCCGCACGAAGAATGTCGGGACATCGCCCACCGTGCGTGCGGTGAGCGCCAAACTGGCGGGGTGAGCGATTCCTCTTGGTCGAAGCCGGACGAAACGGGGCGCGTCGACGGCCAGAACGATCAAGCCGGCGATGATGTTCCGCCCGCTCCGACACCGGGCCAGTCACTGCCGCCGGCCAGCGGAGGTTCGCTCGGGCCACCCAGCTCGTCGATTCCGAACGTCCCCGATGTGACACCGGTGTCCGGCATCCCGATGCCTGGCGCACCTCCCATCACACCTCCCGCCACCACCTCCCGCCGCCACGGGTGGGGCGCCGGAGGGCACGGCGGTGATGCCGGTAATCCCGGTGATCCCGGTCGTGCCACCGCTGACCCTGCCACCGACGAGCGTGCCACCGACGAACTTGGCACCCACGACCATGAGCGCAGCCGCGGCCGGTGCCACCCAACCGCGGTTCGTCGTCGCCGAACGGGTTCCGTGGTACCGCCGACCGGACGGGCGCCGAGGGGTGGGCATCGGCCTCGGGCTGGCGACTTTGGTGATCGTCGCCGGCTTGATCTGGTTCCTCGCTGGCGACTCGGGTGATGACTCCGACGTGGTCGTGTCCGACGGGTCGACCACCACGTTCGAGGGCCAGTTCGGTTCGAATCTCGACGCCAGTACCACCACCGACCCCGCACTCGTGGCGGAGTCTTCGACCACCACGAATGTCGACACGACGATCGAACCGACCACCACCGTTGGGCCGACCACGACCACGACCACCACCGTCCCCGCCACGACGTCGACCACCACCACGACACCACCACGACGACGACCACCACCACGACGACCAGCACGACGACCACCACAACGGTGCCGCCGCTCCCCTCGGTGGTGGTGCCGAGTTCCACATCCACGATCGGTGAGATCATCCAGGCCAGTTCAGGGCTCGCCAAGCTCGACGCGCTCATGTCCAGCGTCGGGTTCTACGCCGAACTCAACGCGCTGACCGACCCGTACACCCTCCTGGCACCGAGCAATGATGCCCTCACGGCGATCTCGGGCAGCCTGCCGACCGAACCGGAAGCCGTTCGTCGATTCCTGCGCCGCCACGTCACCACCGAAGGTCGACTCGGCTCACTCGAGTTGTTCCAGCGCACCGAGCTGATCATGCTCGACGGCACCACGCTGGTGGTCGATCGCACCGCCATGACAGTCGGCGGCGCGACGATCGTCGTGGCCGACAAGGGCGGCGCCGACACCGACCAGATCCTCCACGTCGTGGCAACTGCCGTCACGTCCTGACCGGCGACGCGTTCGAGCCCCCACCGACCGTCGCCCCACGTTTCCGTGTGAGCACATGCGGCGTCGGACGGACCTTGTGCTCACATGGAACGGGGCCCGGGTTTTCGTGTGAGCACATGCGGCGTCGGACGGACCTTGTGCTCACATGGAACGGGGCCGGATTTGGGGTGACGGGGCAGAATCGCAATCTGGATGGGGCCGGGTTGCGTGGTGGATCTGAGCGATACACTGCTCCGGCTTGTGCGCGCATGCACAAGCGGCAAACCCCCCGAAGACGCAGCTCCGGATCACCCGGCGCGCTGCGTGACGACGCCCCTTGAGATGGAAGTGAAGTAGAAGATGGCCAAGCGAGAGTTTCCCCTGGAGCGCACCCGGAACATCGGGATCATGGCGCACATCGATGCCGGTAAGACCACCACGACCGAGCGCATCCTCTACTACACCGGCAAGAGCTACAAGATCGGCGAAGTCCACGACGGCGCGGCGACGATGGACCACATGGCCCAGGAGCAGGAGCGCGGCATCACGATCACCTCCGCTGCCACCACGTGCGTGTGGAAGGAACACCGGATCAACATCATCGACACTCCCGGCCACGTCGACTTCACGATCGAAGTCGAGCGATCGCTGCGCGTGCTCGACGGCGCGGTCACCGTGTTCGACTCGGTTGCCGGTGTCGAGCCGCAGACCGAAACCGTGTGGCGCCAGGCCAACACCTACAAGGTGCCGCGCATGTGCTTCATCAACAAGATGGACCGCATCGGCGCCGACTTCTACCGCACGGTGCAGATGGTGATCGACCGGTTGCAGGCCAACCCGCTCGTCATCCAACTGCCGATCGGCGCAGGTGGCGCCGAGGCAGTCAAGGCCTATGCCGGCCTGGTCGACCTCGTCAAGATGAAGGCGCTCATCTGGGACAACGAAGAACTCGGCGCCACGTGGGACGAGACCGACATCCCCGCCGACATGATCGATCAGGCCAATGAGTACCGCGAGCAGATGATGGAGACCATCGCGACGCAGGACGAAGCGCTGATGGACGCCTACCTGGGCGGCGAAGAGATCTCCGAAGAGCAGATCAAGGCCGCCATCCGCAAGGGAACCCTGGCGTTCGACTTCGTGCCGATCCTGTGCGGTTCGGCATTCAAGAACAAGGGCGTCCAACCGATGCTCGATGCCGTCATCGACTTCCTGCCGAGCCCGATGGACATCCCGCCGGCGCACGGCCGCAACCTCAAAGACGACGAAGACCTCTACCGCAAGGCCGACATCAACGAACCGTTCGCTGCGCTCGCGTTCAAGATCGTCGCCGACCCGTTCGGCAAGCTCACCTACTTCCGGGTGTACTCGGGCGAGATCAGCAAGGGCGAAGAGGTCTACAACTCGGTGAAGGAAGACCGCGAGCGGTTGGGTCGCATCCTGTTGATGCACGCCAACCAGCGCGAAGACCTCGACGTTGCGATGGCCGGTGACATCGTTGCCGGCCTCGGCTTCAAGAACACCACCACCGGCGACACGTTGTGTGATCGCAACCATCCGATCGTGCTCGAACGGATGGAGTTCCCCGAACCGGTCATCCACGTCGCCATCGAGCCGAAGACCAAGTCCGACCAGGAGAAGTTGGGCAAGGCGCTCAAGTCGCTGTCCGACGAAGACCCGACCTTCCGCATCCGGTCCGACGAAGAGACCGGCCAAACCGTCATCTCCGGCATGGGCGAACTGCACCTCGAAGTGCTCGTCGATCGGATGCAGCGCGAGTTCAGCGTCGAGGCCACGGTGGGCAAGCCGCAGGTCGCCTACCGCGAGACGATCACCAAGGAAGTCAAGAACGTCGAGTATCGCCACATCAAGCAGTCCGGCGGTACCGGCCAGTACGCCGTGGTCAAGATCGACATGGAGCCCAACCCCGGCGGCGGATTCGTCTTCGAAGACAAGATCACCGGCGGCAAGATCCCGCGCGAATACATCAACCCGACGGCCCAAGGGCTCGAGGCGGCGATGGCCAACGGCGTCCTCGCCGGCTACACCACCGTCGATGTGCGCGTTGCGCTGGTCGACGGTTCGGCGCACGACGTCGACTCGTCCGAAATGGCGTTCAAGATCGCTGGTCAGCAGGCGTTCCGCAAGGCCGCCGAGATGGCCAAGCCAGTGCTGATGGAGCCGATCATGAAGGTCGAAGTCGTCACCCCCGAGGATTACATGGGCGACGTCATGGGCGACCTCAGCAGCCGGCGTGGTCGTATCGGCCAGATGGAAGCTCGCGGCAACACCCAAGTGGTCAACGCCACGGTGCCGCTGTCGGAGATGTTCGGGTACAGTACCGATCTCCGGTCACGCACCCAGGGGCGGGCCACGTACACGATGCAGTTCGAGGAGTACCAGCAGGTGCCCGCGACCATTGCAGAAGACATCATCAAGCGAGTTCGCGGCGAATAGCCCGAGCGAGCCCATCCAGTTCCTTGAAAATCCACAACCACCGACACTAAGAGAAGAGTTACTGCAATGAGCAAGGCAAAATTTGAGCGGACGAAGCCGCACGTGAATATTGGTACGATGGGTCATATTGACCATGGTAAGACGACGTTGACGGCTGCGATTTCGAAGACGTTGTCGATGCGTGGGTTGGCTGAGTTCACTGATTTTGATGGTATTGATAAGGCGCCGGAGGAGAAGGCGCGTGGTATCACGATTTCGATTTCTCATATCGAGTATTCGACGGAGAATCGTCATTATGCGCATATCGATATGCCGGGTCATGCGGATTATATTAAGAACATGATTACGGGTGCGGCGCAGGTTGATGGCGCGATTTTGGTGGTTGCGGCGACGGATGGTCCGATGCCGCAGACGCGGGAGCATGTGTTGTTGGCTCGTCAGGTGGGTGTTCCGTACATTGTTGTGGCGTTGAACAAGTCGGACATGGTTGATGATGAGGAGTTGCTCGAGTTGGTGGAGCTCGAGGTGCGGGAGTTGTTGAACGAGTATGAGTTCCCGGGTGATGATGCGCCGGTGGTGCATGTGTCGGCGTTGAAGGCCTTGGAGGGTGATGAGGCTGCGCAGGAAAAGATCATGGAGTTGATGGCGGCGTGTGATGCGTCGATTCCTGAGCCGGTGCGTGAGTTGGATAAGCCGTTCTTGATGCCGATTGAGGATGTGTTCACGATCACGGGTCGTGGCACGGTGGTGACGGGCAAGGTGGAGCAGGGCATTGTGAACACCGGTGATGAGATTGAGATTGTCGGTTTGCGTGATACGCAGAAGACGACGTGTACTGGTGTGGAGATGTTCCGGAAGTTGTTGGATCAGGGTCAGGCTGGTGACAATATTGGGGCGTTGTTGCGTGGTACTGGTAAGGATGATGTTGAGCGTGGTCAGGTGTTGTGTAAGCCTGGTTCGATTACGCCGCACACTGATTTTGAGGGTCAGGTGTATGTGTTGAACAAGGATGAGGGTGGTCGTCATAAGCCGTTCTTCAACAATTATCGGCCGCAGTTCTTTTTCCGGACGACTGATGTGACGGGGACGATTGAGTTGCCGTCGGGTACGGAGATGGTGATGCCGGGTGACAATGTCGAGATGACGGTCACGTTGGGGAAGCCGATCGCGATGGATGAGGGTTTGCGGTTCGCGATCCGTGAGGGTGGTCGTACCGTGGGCGCCGGCCGCGTCGTCAAGATCTTGAAGTGAGCTGAAGACCATGGCACAGAGCATTCGCATCCGTCTCAAGGCATTCGACCACGAGATCATCGACCAGTCGACGAAGAAGATCGTCGAAACCGTCACCCGAACCGACGCCACCGTCCGTGGCCCGATCCCGTTGCCGACCGACAAGCACCGCTACACGGTGATTCGTGGGCCGCACGTCGACAAGGACTCCCGCGAGCACTTCGAGATGCGGGTCCACAAGCGTCTCATCGACATCGTCGGCCCCAACGCGAAGACGATCGACAGCCTGCAGCGCATCGAGTTGCCGGCCGGTGTCGACATCGAAATCAAGATCCAGAACGGCTGATCTCAGCCAGATCTGAATCCGGATCACTGACGGAGGCGGGCCACGCGGCCCGCCTCCGTCGCGTCCCGACTCCTGGCCCGTCTCGTCGCTGCGGGTGCCCCGGCTTCGGATGTCGCGACCTGCAACAGCGCTATCGAGTCCGTACGGTGGGGACGTGACCAAGATGCGCCTCGCTCCTTGCCTTGTCGTGCTGGTGGTGTCGGGCGCCTGCGGTGGATCTGCGGGGACCGATCCCGTCGACTCGGTCGACACCGTCGCGCCGACCACCATCGATCTCGCCGACGGACTGTTCGAACGCACCGATGGCGACGATGGCGATGTTGGCGACGATGACCGCGACGCGCCGGTCACGACCGAATCCGTCGGGGGCAGCGGTGATTTCGTCGGCGACACCACGGCCGGCGACACCGCGACCACTGGCGGGTCGGACGACGGTGCCACGGACGGCACGGACGGCACGGATGGCTCGCTCGACGACGAGACGACAACCGACGGCGAGTCGACAGCGACTGATGCTGGCGGTGGATCGGCCGGCACGGTTGCCACCGGCGGCAGCGGAACCACTACCGCTGCTGGCCCGGCGTCGAAGCAAGCCGGGCCGAACCAGGGCGTGATCGTCATCGGTGACCAAGAGTTCGTCTTCGCCACGAGCAGCTGTTCGATCAGCCCGACCTCGATCGAAGTCGAAGGGACGGGCACGTCGGCCGACTCGTCGACTTTCGAGGCCGGGGTCTACCTCGAACAGTTCGACTTCGATGCCGACGGCCGTGACGACACCCAGTTCGTCATCGCCGTCGAGCCAGAATCGGCCACCGCCGGCGCCGCGGATGTCCCGGACTTCTATCTGGAGAAGATCGACTCGGCCGGCGTCACCTCGGGGGAGGACGTCACCTTCACCGTCGAGGGCACGCGCCTCCGCGGAAGTGGCTCGATCACCGATTTCAACGGCGTGGCCTTCCCGATCGACCAACCGGGGCCGATCACCTTCGATGTGCGCTGTGCGTGAGTTGTGAAACACGTGGAAACCTGCGCGCCGGCTTCAGCTCGTCACCGGAGAGGCCGATAGACAGCAATCATGGCATCAACGCCGCCAACCGAGTCATCGACCACGCCGCCGGTCACGCCGCCGGTCTTGTTGCCCGTCATCTCGCCCGTCATCTCGCCCGTCATCTCGATGGTGCTGCCGCCGCCGGCACCGGGTTCGGCCCCGTTGCCGCCTGCTCCACCGGCGCGCCGGCGCCCCCGACGAGCCCTGCTCTTCGTCGCTCTCGTCGGTGTGGTGGCGTGGGTCGCCGGCCTCACGGGTGCACTGCTCGGCAACGAACTCGCGGGTTGGCTGGACAAGCCGCCGAGTCGAGGATCTGACGAGCAGCTCGTCGTCGCCGATCCACGCGATGTCATCGAGACCCGCCTCGATGTGTCGGGTGTGGCCGAGTTCGTGGCCCCGTCCGTCGTCACGATCAGCGCCGACGTGAATGGCGGAACATCGCTGGGGACCGGAATGATCATTTCGAGCGCGGGCGAGATCCTCACCAACGCGCATGTGGTCGAGAACGCGTCCGAGATCCGGGTTCGCCTCGCAGGCGAAACCGAGCCGCGCCGTGTCAGCCTGCTCGCCGCCGACCGGGGCAACGATCTCGCGCTGCTCAGGATGAACGGCGACGAGTTCGCACCCGTCACCTTTGCTGATCCGGGCAGCATTCGCATCGGCGACGAGGTCATCGCCATCGGGTTCGCCCTCGGGCTCGATGGTGAACCCTCCGTGACGCTCGGCATCGTCTCGGCGCTCAATCGCAGCATCGGTCAGGGCGACGTCTTCCTCGACGGACTGATCCAAACCGACGCTTCCATCTCCTCTGGAAATTCCGGCGGGCCGCTGGTCAATGCCGCCGGCGAGGTCGTCGGCATCAACACCGCAGTGGCCCGCGACACCGCCACGACCGCAGCCACCAATGTCGGCTTTGCCATTTCGGTCAGCGAGGCCTTGCCGATCATCGAGGCGTTGCGGGCCCAGGCCGCCGGGACACCCCGCACAGAGGCGTTTTTCGGCGTCGACTTGGAAGACCGTCGCGACGGCGGCCAGGGGGTCATCGTCACCGGCGTGGAGGTCGAGACCCCCGCTGCGGCAGCAGGCGTGGAAACCGGCGACCTCATCGTCGCTGTCGACGGCGCGACCACCGATGGGTCCGCCGGCCTCATCGCTGCCATCCGTGATCGTCAGGCCGGCGACACCGTCACGGTTACCATCGTCCGCGACGACGAACGCATCGACCTCACGGTCGAGCTGACTGCCCGCCCGGAGACCTGACCGGCGGGCGCCGGCGAACAGGCCGGGGACCGACCGATCCGAGCTGGGCGAATCGGCCCGCATCACGGTCGAGTCATACGCTGTGCGGATGGCCACCACCGATCCGTTCCTCGGAGCATCCCGGCCGTACGGGCTCGGGTTCTGGCCGCTGCCCGACGACGACCCCGGCGTCGACGTCAGGCGCGAAGCGGTCCGCCTGGTGTCGCCCGACGGAGCGCTCGTGCGCGGCGTGTTGTGGACGCCGCCGATCGGCACGCCGTGGAAGACGGCGGTGATCCTCAGCCACCCGCGGGGTGACTTCAGCGTCCACTACGCCTGTCCGCTGCTCGCTGCAGCGGGGTACGCGGTCCTGGGGTTCGGGACTCGCTACATGAACAACGACACCGACTGCCTGCATGAAGCGTGCATCACCGACGTCGCCACCGCCCACGACGAGATGATTCGGCGCGGGGCCGAAGCGGTCGTGCTGCTCGGCAACTCCGGCGGCGGGTCGCTGATGGCGATGGCCAACGCCGAAGCGGGCGTCGGCGACGGCTGGGTCGGGATGGCCGCCCATCCGGGCGAGGGGGTGTTCATGCTCCAGGTCATCGATCCGGCCGTCGTCGACGAAGCCGACCCGTTCGCGACGGACCCCGAACTCGACATGTACCACCCCGACAACGGGTGGCGGCCCTGGCCCGAACCGAGTAGCTACGACCCGGCGTGGGTCGCCCGATACCGCGCCGCACAGGTCGCACGTGTGGCCCGCATCGACGCCGTGGCCAAGGAATCGATCGCGGACGCGGCAGCGGTCGGGCCCGAGCTGAAGGCGACCGTCGCTGCCGATGATCCGATGGTCTACCGCGAGCTGCGGCGCCGCGCGGTGTTCACCAAGTACCTCACGATCTACCGCACGCTCGCCGACCCGGCCTACCTCGACCTGTCGATCGACCCTGATGACCGGGCGATGGGGTCGTTGTTCGCCTTCCCCGATCCGTTCGACGCCAACTACGGGCGCGGCGGGCTGGCCCGCACGATGACTGCCCGGGGCTGGCTGAGTACGTGGTCGGGTTTGTCGAGCAGTGCCAAGCTGGCCGACACGATGCCGCAGGTCACGGTGCCGACGCTGCTCATCCACCCGACCGCCGACACCGAGATCCGGGTGTGGCAGGCCCAGGAGATCGTCGCCGCAGCCGGTGCCGACGACGTGACCTACATCGAGATGCCGGGAGCGTTGCACTACCTCGAAGGCGATCGCCCCGAAGCGATGCAGCACGTCGCCGACTGGATCGCCGCTCGCTTCCCGTGACGCCTCGGTGGGCGCTTCAACTCGCGTGCGAACTTCGAGCCTCGTGCACCCAGCGGGTGAAGCCCTTGCGCTTCATCACGGTCGAGACCTCGATGTCGATGTAGCCGGCTGCGTCGAGCCACGTCGAGATGTCGTGCGGAGCGACGAACACGCCGCGAGGTGCGAGCCTCGCCGCTTGCTCGATGATCGCCCGCGTCACCGTGTCGTCGCTGTCGAGCGCGTGGCCGTATGGCAGATCGGTCACCACGGCATCGACCTGCTGCTCGAGCTGACGCGAGTCGGCGAGGGCGACTGAAGCGTCGTATCCGTAGCGTTCGAGGTTGGCGCGGGTCATCCCGACCATCGCCGGCTTCCAGTCAGCTGCGTGCGCGACGACGCCGAGCGAGGCTGCCTCGAGCACGATCGACCCGGCCCCGCAACACGGATCGAGAATCGAGCGGGCGTCGGGAACGAGGTTGACGAGAGCACGCGCAAAGCGCGAGTCGAGCGACGACGACGTCGTCCACGGCTTGTCGTCGTGGCGGCGGTAGCCGGCATCTGAGGACCGCACGACCTCCCCGAAGACCCAGCCGTCAGCACGCGCGACTGCCATGAAGTGGTGGCGTGGATTGCCGAGGTCGGGGTAGTACGGAATGACGTCGGCGAGCGAAACGGCAAGTTGGGAACTGGTCGACTCCGACCGATCGGCCGGGTCGTGGACGTCGATCCGGAACCGGTCGGCGTCGAGACCCGACCGGGCGCACTCGGCCACGGCGTCGATCAGTGCGACGAACGTCGGGCCGGCGGTGATCACCCGGAGCCCGTGGTGGACGAACGCGGCACGGTCGATGCGTTCGACCGACGCGCAGGTCGCCACCCCGTCGTCGTCAGGTCGACCGCCGGTCAGACGGGCGCACTCGGCGCCGATCAGACCGTGGCGCGGCATGCGGGCCACGATTGCCAGGTGAGGGTTGATCGAGCCGTTCATCGCCTGACCAGCATGGCGGAGAGTGGTACCGAGTGCGGTGCACGGTCCACCTCGGGGTTGACCCATCACCACACCTGCGGTGGTCGACCTCGGCGCTCCTCGTCCGTACCTTCGCGTTCATGACGAACGCCATCGACCTCGACCACATCGACCCGTCGACCGAACAGGTGGAGGTCGATCCGCAGCTGGCGGCGCGCAGGCGACGGATCACCGGGCTGGACCTTGCTCGCTCGGTCGCGTTGCTGGGCATGCTGTATGCCCACTTCGGTACGTCCGCTGTCGGGAACACCGATGGCTGGCAAGCGCAGGTGGCTCACTTCACCAATGGTCGAGCGATGCCGCTGTTCGTCACCTTGAGCGGCTGCGGCCTGACCTTCTTGCTGCTGCGTTCGAAGCACCCGTGGCGGGAGATGGTCGGCCGGAGCGCGCTGTTGCTCGTCGTTGGCTTGTACTTCGAGATCGCCGTGCCGATCGCGGTGATCTTGCAGTCCTACGCGGCGTACTTCCTGCTGGCGATTCCGTTCCGCAGAATGGCAACCAAGTGGCTCCTGCCCTCGGCGCTCGGGTTCATCGGCGTCGGAGCGCTGACCACCATGTTCCTCAACGAGCATCTTCCGAACGTCAGCGATCTACGCAGTGGAAGCAGCGAGAACTTCGGTGCCCTGTTCCACCTCGCGCACCCTCTGGAACTGCTGTCGAGCATGTTTTTCAACGGCGTCTACCCGGTGTTCCCGAGCTTCGCCTTCGTCCTGCTCGGGATGTGGATCACCCGTCAAGATCTCGCCTCGACGAAGCTGCGGCTCCGGCTCATCGCAGCCGGCGCGCTGGTTGCGCTCGCCGGCTACGGCGTCGGCTTTGCGACCGAGGATCAGCGGACGACCGCCGGGCTCAACGCCGCCGAGGAGCTCTTGGTGACCGCCGAGCAAGCTGGCATCGACCCCAACGACTTGGTTGACGAGCAAGCTGCGCAACTCGGCACGACGCGGGAGGCGACCATCGGCCTCATCGCCAAGCAGTACGAAATCAGCCCTGCGGAGCTGACCGCCGCGTTGGACGGGCTGGGCGCCAATGCCGCCGTTGCAGCTGCGTCTGACCCGGATGGTTGGGATCTGCTGAACGAGAACGGCCACTCCAACATGCCGGCCTGGATGCTCGGTGCCTCGGGACTCTCGGTGTTCGTCATCGGGATATCGCTGGTGATTGCCGACCGGGCGCGCCGACTGACGATGCCGTTTGTCGCACTCGGCCAGATGGCGCTGACTGCGTACGTCTTCCACCTCGCGCTGTTTCGCTGGCCGATGCAGGACTGGCCCTACGGATTCAGTCCGACCGAAGGCTTGGCACTCACGCTCGGCGGATGGCTGGCAGCTGCGGCATTCGCACTGGTGTGGACGATGAAGCTCAACCACGGTCCGCTCGAATACCTCCTCCGGCTTGCCGGCCAGACGACCTCGGGCAGGCGACCCCGCCGACTCGGCCCCTACGCTGGCTGGCGTGAGCGAACCCGGTGAGACCACGTTGAGCCGAGCAACGACGGCATTGCCAGCAGGGAAGGCGGCAACGGCAGGATCGGCCGGGACCCCGGCGCCGGTGGCAGCAAGCGCCCTACCGGGGTGGCTGGCGATCGCGCTCGTGGCCGGAACCTCGGCTGCGGTGCTCGTTCTCGAGATTCTCGCCGGGCGGCTGCTCGCGCCGTATGTCGGTGTCAGCCTCGACACCTACACGGGCATCATCGGCACCATCCTTGCAGGGATCGCGGTGGGGGCGTGGGCCGGCGGTGCTCTCGCCGATCGGGTCGACCCTCGCCGGCTCCTCCCGGTGCTGCTGATGCTCGGCGGCGCGCTCGCGATCACCACGATTCCTGTCGTCCGCGTGATCGGTGGTGGGAGTGCCGGTGGCGGCGGCCCGATGATCCTCATCCTCAGCGCCTTCGGTTTCCTCCCGGCGGCCACTGTGCTCAGTGCAGTGCCCCCGGCGGTGATCAAGCTGCAGCTGCGCGACCTCGGAGCGACCGGCAGCACGGTCGGACGGCTGTCGGCGTGGAGCACGGCCGGCGCGATCTTCGGCACGTTCTTCACCGGATTCGTTCTCGTTGCGTCGGCTGCGGTCTCGACACTCATCGTCACCACGGGCGTGATGTTGATCGCAGCTGGGGCGGCGCTGGCGTTCTTCGCCGGGTCGGCGACGGCGTCGCCGGGTGCGCAGGCCACCGAGTTGCTGGGGATCGGGGGGCTCGCCGCGATGTCGATGCTCGGCGTCGTGGCAGTCGATTCACCGTGTGCCACCCAGACCAGCTACTACTGCCTCTCGGTGCGGGAAGAAGACGACGACCCAACCCGCAAGGTGCTCGTTCTCGACGACCTGCGACACAGCTACGTCGACACCGACGATCCGACGCTGCTGGCCTTCTGGTACGTCCGTCGGCTGGTTGACGCCATCGAGTCGGCCCCGGCGTCGAACGACATCGTGTATCTGGGTGGCGGCGCGCTGACGATTCCCCGGTACGTCCGGGCCACTCGCCCCGGGACGAATCAGACCGTCTTCGAGATCGATGGCGACCTGATCGAGGTCGTCGAATCCCAGATGGGGCTCGATCGTGACACCCCTGAGCCGATCGAGATCGTCGTCGGCGACGCCCGGCTCGCGCTCGACGCGGTGCCCGATGATGCCGCCGACATCGTGATCGGCGACGCGTTCGGGAGTCGATCCGTGCCGTTCCACCTCGCCACCCGCGAGTTCTTGGCCGAGGTCGACCGGGTGCTGCGGCCCGGCGGGGTGTATGCGGCGAACATCATCGACGGGCCGGCACAGAAGTTCCTCGCCGCCGAGGCGGCCACGTTGGCCCAGGTGTTCGACCATGTCGTGGTGGTGCGCGGCGAAGCCATGATCGCTGGCCAACGCGGCAATGCAGTGGTCATCGCCAGCGACACGCCGCTCGACGCCGCGGAGTTCGATCGACTCCGGCGCGACGCCGGTGACCCCGGCGACGTGCTGGGCGCACGGGGTAGGCGCCGGGGTGGGCGACATCGAGGCCTACATCGACGGGGCCACGATCATCACCGACGACTTCGCGCCCGTCGATCAGTTGATCGCCGCGGGTTCCTGACGCGGTGGTGGTGGTTCTCTGTCCGTCCCGCCGCTGATTGCTGGGCGGTGCGGACACAGATCCTCATCGGGCGCCCACCCCATGGGCGGCGTGGCGCGAGTCACGGGGTGGGCCGCACCTGCGCGCAACACGCGTGTTGGATCGCGTCGAGGCGGGTCCTAGCATTGCATGGCTGCTCCGGGAGGAATCCCGGGTCACAGAGAATCGATGTCTGAGTAGGCCTTCCCCGTCGTTGGGAGCCGGAACCGCTCAGCGAACCAGAGAATCGTGCTCCGTGCACCTTGCTGCTCCTGCCCCGGCAGGTCAGATTGGTGTCCGGAGCATTTGCGTGGAGAGCCCCCGACACCGGTCGTGGGGCTTGGACAACGGAAAGGCTGCCGGAAATGGCACAACAAGCGATCGTCGGCGAAAAGGTCGGCATGACGCAGACGTGGGTGGACGACAAAGTCGTTCCCGTCACGATGCTTCGTGTCGAACCCATGCGCATCGTGCAGATCAAGACCACCGAACGCGACGGCTACACCGCCCTGCAGGTGACCTACGGCTCGAAGAAGGCCAGCAAGCTGAACAAGCCGCAGGCCGGTCACTTCGAAAAGGCCGGCGTCGAGCCAGGCAAGCGCCTCGTCGAACTTCGCCTCGACTCCGTCGACGGCTTCGAAGTCGGCCAGGAAGTCACGGTCGACCAGATTGCCGCCGGCACCAAGGTCGATGTCACGGCGGTCAGCCGCGGCAAGGGCTTCGCGGGCACCATGAAGCGGCACAACTTCAAGGGTGCACCGGCCTCGCACGGCGCCCACAAGAACCACCGCAAGCCCGGCGCCATCGGCCAGTGTGCCTTCCCGGCCCGGGTGTTCAAGGGCATGAAGATGGCCGGCCACATGGGTCATCAGCAGGTCACCACGCAGAATCTCGAAGTCGTCCAGAGCGATGTCGAGCGCAACATTCTGCTGATCAAGGGCTCGGTTCCCGGCCCAGCAGGCGGCGTCGTCATCGTCCGCAACGCCGTCAAGCTCGCTGGAAAGGCTTCCTGACATGGCAACACTGACTCTCAAGAACGCCGCGGGCAAAGACGCCGGCAAGATCGATCTCGACGATGCGATCTTCGGCATCTCGCCAAACGTGCCGCTGATGCACCAGGTCGTCACGGCGCAGCTCGCCGCTCGGCGGGCCGGTACCCAGAGCGCCAAGACCCGCGCCGAAGTCCGCGGTGGCGGTCGTAAGCCCTATGCGCAGAAGGGCACCGGCAACGCCCGCCAGGGCTCGATCCGCGCCCCGCACTTCTCGGGTGGTGGTGTGGCCCTGGCCCCCAAGCCCCGCAAGTACACGCAGAAGACGCCGAAGAAGATGATCAAGGCGGCGCTCCGCTCGGCCCTGTCCGATCGGGCCACCGAAGGCAAGGTCATCGTCGTCGACAGCTACGGCTTCGACACCCCCAAGACCAAGGACGCCAAGGCGTTCCTCACGGCCCTCGACATCTCCGGCACCGTGCTCATGGTCGTCGGTCGTGACGATGCGAATGCTGCGCTGAGCTTCCGCAATCTGCCCCACGTGCAGGTCATCAGCCCCGGCGAACTCAACACCTACGACGTGTTGTGCAACGACTGGATCGTCTTCAGCAAAGACGTCGTGCCGACCAACGAAGGCCCCTCGGCTGCCGCCAAGGTCGAGCAGTCGGTCGCAGCAGCCGAAGTCGAGGCTGCCGTCGTCGCCACCGGCGACGCCGATGACGACGGCCTCGCCAACGTGGTCGACGCAGCGCCGTACGGCGAGGGCAGCCACGGCCCGATCGAGGGCGACGAGATGCCCGACGGCTTCCCGATCAAGGGCAACGCCGACTCGATGCTCTATCACCTCCCCGACACGGCGTTCTATGGCCGCACGGTCGCCGAGGTCTGGTTCGCCACCGAAGATGCCGCGCAGGCCGCCGGCTTCAGCCGCCCGGCCTCGCAGCTCGAGAAAGAAGAGGAGGCCTGATCATGAAGGACCCTCGCGACATCATCATCGCTCCGATCGTGAGCGAAAAGAGCTACGCGCTCATCGAATCCGGTGTGTACACCTTCCACGTGCACAAGTCGGCCTCCAAGCCCGAGATCCGCGATGCGGTCGAGAGCATCTGGGGCGTCGAAGTGCTCAAGGTCAACACCCTCAATCGCCAGGGCAAGCGCAAGCGCACCCGCGGCACGAACCGAGTCGGTCAAAAGCCCAGCCAGAAGCGGGCCATCGTCACCTTGGCAGCCGGCGAGATCCCGCTGTTCGAGAACTGATTCGGCGACGAGGCAGAGAGAGACGTAGAGAATCATGGCAATCCGTTCACGCAAGCCCACATCACCCGGCCGTCGCTTCCAGACGAGCTCCGACTTCAGCGACGTCACCAAGACGACGCCGGAAAAGACGCTGCTCGCTCCGAAGGCCCGCACCGGTGGTCGCAATAGCTATGGCCGCAAGACCGCCCGGCATCGTGGCGGCGGCCACAAGCAGCAGTACCGCATGGTCGACTTCAAGCGCGTCAAAGACGGCATCACGGCCAAGGTCGCTGCCATCGAGTACGACCCCAACCGCACCTGCCGCATCGCGCTGCTCCACTACTCCGACGGCGAAAAGGCCTACATCCTGGCGCCTCGTGGGCTCAGCGTGGGCGATCACGTGGAGTCCGGCCAGGGCTCCGACATCAAGCCGGGCAACGCCCTGCCGCTGCGCTTCATCCCCGTCGGCACCACCGTGCACAACGTCGAGTTGCGCCCGGGTCAGGGCGGCAAGATCGGTCGTTCGGCCGGGATCGCCGTCCAGCTCATCGCCAAGGACGGCGACTACGCCACGCTGCGTATGCCGTCCACCGAGATGCGCCGCGTGCTCATCGACTGCCGCGCAACCGTCGGCGAAGTCGGCAACTCCGAGCACGAGCTGATCAAGATCGGCAAAGCCGGACGCAACCGTTGGAAGGGCGTCAAGCCCCAGACCCGTGGTGTGGCGATGAACCCGGTCGACCACCCCCTCGGCGGTGGCGAAGGCCGCACCTCCGGTGGTCGTCCGGCCGTGTCGCCTTGGGGCAAGCCCGAGAGCCGCACCCGCGACAAGAACAAGGCCTCCCAGGACCTCATCATCCGTCGTCGTCGTTCAGGACGTGGCCGTCGCTGACCGCGGCTGCCCCACAGCACAGCCAGAGTTAGCGAGAACCACACTCATGACACGCAGTCTCAAAAAGGGCCCCTTCGTCGACGAGCACCTGCTCAAGAAGATCGATGCCCAGAACGAAGCCGGCGAGCGCAAGGTCATCAAGACCTGGAGCCGTCGCTCGACCATCATCCCCGACATGGTCGGCCACACGCTCGCCGTCCACGACGGACGCAAGCACGTCCCGGTGTACGTCACCGAGTCGATGGTCGGTCACAAGCTCGGCGAATTCAGCCCCACCCGCACCTTCAAGTTCCACGCGGGTCAAGAACGAGGAGCACGTCGCTGATGACCGGCCCCAAGCTCAACGAGAAGTCCTACGTTGCCGGCGAGCGTTCCGGCACGAAGGCCACCGCCAAGTACGTCCGCACCTCAGCCTCCAAGATCCGGGCGGTGCTCGATCTGATTCGTGGCCTCGACGTCAAGTCGGCTGACCAGATCCTGCAGCTCACCGAGCGCCACACGGCGATTCCGGTCCGCAAGCTGCTCGCGTCGGCCGTCGCCAACGCGGTCAACAACGACAACCAAGAGGCCGACGAGCTCTACGTCATTGCCTGCTTCGCCGACGAGGGTCCGACCCTCAAGCGCTTCAAGCCGCGTGCTCGGGGTCGTGCATCACGCATCAACAAGCGCACCTGCCACGTCACGATCATCGTGGCCCGCATGAGCGACGATCGCATCGCGGTCATCTCGGCTCGCGCCGAGCGTCAAGGTGTGGGTCGGGGCCGTCCGGCACCGACGAGCCGCCGTGACCGTGTCGCCCGCAGCCGCAAGCAGGGTGCCGACACCGCCACCGACACCGCTACTGAGACAGCTACGGCCGAGTACGCAACTGGCGATGCCGATACCGACGGCGCCGTCAATGCCGTCGATCCATCGCCGCACGGCGAGGGTTCGCACGCGCCGCTCGACGACGGCGAGATGCCCGACGGGTTCCCGATCAAGGGCAACGCTCAGTCGATGCTGTATCACGAGCCGGACACGCGGTACTACGCGGCGACCAAGGCCGAAGTGTGGTTCGCCTCAGCCGAAGCAGCCGAAGCCGCCGGCTTCAGCAAGCCCGGCGCCGACAAAGCCGAAGCAGCGAAGCCGAAGAAGAGCAGAAGCCGAAGCAGCAGACGGAGGCGAAGACGCAGAAGCGGCCGATGCCGACGACGCCGTTGATGCTGCCGTTGATGCAACCGAGACAGCCGCTGACGAGGCGGAGGAGAACTGATGGGTCAGAAGATCAATCCGTACGGCTTCCGTCTGGGAGTGACCACCGACTGGAAGTCGCGTTGGTTCAGTGAGCGTGACTACAAGCAGTACCTCACCGAAGACTGGACCATCCGCCAGGAGATCATGACGGTGCTCGAGTCGGCGGCGATCAGCCGGATCGAAATCGAGCGCACACGTGACAAGCTGCGCGTCGACGTCCACACCGCCCGCCCGGGCATCGTGATCGGTCGTCGTGGGGCCCAGGCCGACGAGCTGCGGCAGATGATCACCAAGATCACCGGCAACGCCAAGATCCAGCTGAACATCGTCGAGATCAAGAACCCCGAACTCGACGCCGCGCTCATCGCCCAGGGTGTGGCCGATCAGCTGGTCAACCGCATCGCCTTCCGGCGGGCGATGAAGCGCGCCGTGCAGAACGCCCAGCGCGCCGGTGCCCTCGGCATCCGGGTGCAGTGTTCGGGTCGCCTCGGCGGCGCCGAGATGAGCCGCACCGAGTGGTATCGCGAGGGTCGTGTGCCGTTGCACACCCTGCGCGCCGACATCGACTACGGCATGCGAGAAGCCAAGACCTCTTCCGGCCGGGTCGGCGTCAAGGTGTGGATCTACAAGGGCGACATCCTCCCGTACAAGTCGATCACCGACGACAAGATCGCCCGCGAAGCAGCGATGGCGGTCGGCGAGACCTCGGGCGCAGCACCGTTGCCCCGCCGGGTCGTCAGCTCCGGTGGCCCGAAGGCCAGCACGGCTGACGTGCCCGCCGAGGCCCAGCCCCTGGTCCGCGAAGCCGATCCGGAACTCGAGAAGTTGCTCGACGAAGAAGAAGCCATCGCCAAGCGCACCGCCGCCGGCGAAACGCACGAGACGCCGCACTTCCGTGGGACGGACTGACGCCATGACTGCATTGAGTGCAAGAAAGGGAGCTGCATCATGTTGATGCCCCGCAAGGTCGCCCATCGCAAGCACCACCGAGGTCGGACCAAAGGTCTGACCAAGGGTGGGTCGGGCTTGCACTTCGGCGAGTACGGCATCCAGGCGCTCGAGCCGGGCTGGATCACCGCCCGTCAGATCGAGGCCGCCCGTATTGCCATGACCCGCTCGATCAAGCGTGGCGGCAAGGTCTGGATCAACATCTTCCCGGACAAGCCCGTCACCAAGAAGCCGGCCGAAACCCGCATGGGTTCGGGCAAGGGCAACCCCGAGTTCTGGGTGGCCGTCGTCAAGCCCGGCCGCACGATGTTCGAGCTGTCTTTCCCCGACGAGGCGCAGGCCAAGGTCGCCCTGAACAAGGCGATCCAGAAGCTGCCGATCAAGGCAAAGATCATCACGCGTGAGGAGCCGATCTGATGGCTGGCAAGAAGACCGACCTGGCCGAGTTGTCGATGGGCGAGCTCATCGAAGAACTCACGGCCTCCAAGCAGGAAGCACTGAACCTGCGCTTCCGCAACGCAACCGGTCAGCTCGAGAACACCGCCGAAATCGGCAAGGTTCGCAAGCAGATCGCCCGCATCAACACCCTCATCCGCAGCAAGGAAATCGCTGCCGCCGAGGCAGGACAGTGAGCATGAGCGAAGAAACAGCAACTCCCGACCGCAGCGCCCGCAAGGTCCGCGAAGGCACCGTGGTGTCGAACAAGATGGACAAGACCGCTGTCGTGGCCGTCGTCACTCGCGTTCCGCATGCCAAGTACAACAAGATGATCCTGCAGACCACCAAGTTGTACGCCCACGACGAGACCAACGACGTCAACATCGGCGACAAGGTCCGTGTGATGGAGACCCGGGCCCTCAGCAAGAAGAAGCGCTGGCGCGTCACCGACGTGCTCGAGCGAGCCAAGTGATTCGAAAGTAGCGCGACATGATCCAACAGGAATCGCGACTTCGGGTCGCAGACAACAGCGGAGCCAAAGAAGTGCTCTGCATCAAGGTCCTCGGTGGCACCCGCCGGCGGTACGCCTCGATCGGTGACGTTTTTGTCGCCACGGTCAAGGACGCGACGCCCGGTGCCGCGGTGAAGAAGGGCGAAGTCGTCAAGTGCGTCGTCGTTCGTACCAAGAAGGAAAAGCGTCGTCCCGACGGCAGCTACATCCGCTTCGACGAGAACGCTGCCGTGCTCATCAAAGACGACATGACGCCGCGCGGCACGCGCATCTTCGGCCCCGTCGGTCGCGAGCTGCGCGACCGCAAGTTCATGCGCATCGTCTCACTCGCACCGGAGGTTTTGTGATGGCGCACCGGAAGTCTGCAACGAACATGGCCGCGCTGAAAGAGGTGTTGTGATGAAGCTTCGCAAGGGTGACACCGTCGAGGTGATCACCGGTAAAGACAAGGGCAAGCAGGGCGAAATCGATCGCGTCTTCCCGAAGGCGAACAAGGTCATCGTGCACGGCGTCAACACCGCGTCCAAGCACAGCAAGCCGAGCCGCGCCAACGAACAGGGCGGCATCATCGACAAGGACATGCCGTTCGACGCATCCAACGTGATGCTCGTCCACAAGGGCAAGACCGTCCGGGTCGGCTACAAGGTCAACGACGACGGCACCAAGGTGCGTATCGCTCGTCCGAGTGGAGACGAAATCTGATGGCTGACACCGCAACCATGCCCCGCCTCAAGGCGCGGTACAACGACGAGATCGCCGCAGCACTCAAAGAGCAGCTCGGCATCGCGAACGTGATGGACATCCCCCGGCTCGAAAAGATCGTCATCAACATGGGCGTCGGCCGCGCCGCCGGCCAGCCGTCGTTGATCGAAGCCGCCGTTGCCGACCTGACCGTCATTGCCGGTCAGAAGCCGGTCATCACCAAGGCCACCAAGTCGATCGCCAACTTCAAGTTGCGCGAAGGCCAGGCCATCGGCACCAAGGTCACGCTCCGCGGCGACCGCATGTGGGAGTTCCTCGACCGCCTGATCGCCGTGGCGATTCCCCGGATCCGCGACTTCCGCGGCCTGCCGGCCCACAGCTGGGACGGCAACGGCAACTACACCTTCGGCCTCAACGAACAAACCATGTTCGCCGAGATCGACCCGGACAAGGCCGACCATCCTCGGGGCATGGACATCACCATCGTCACGACCGCCAAGAGCAACGACGCCGGCAAGGCGCTGCTCGAGGCGTATGGCTTCCCCTTCAAAAAGGGCGCCGACGCCGACAACGAACCACGCAAGAAGCGTCGCAAGGGCCCCGCGTACGGCGGCAAGAGGAGTAAGTGAGTTAGATCATGGCCAAGAAAGCACTGATCAACAAGGCAAACGCGAAGCCAAAGTTCAAGGTTCGCGCCTATACCCGCTGCAAGCGCTGCGGTCGTGCCCGTTCCGTCTACCGCAAGTTCGGCCTCTGCCGGGTGTGTCTGCGCGAGCTCGCACACGCCGGTGAGATCCCGGGCTTGACCAAGAGCTCTTGGTAACGGCCGAGCTGCTGAGGAGTTAGAAAATGCTGACAGATCCCATTGCCGACATGCTCACGCGTGTTCGGAACGCCAACACCGCGAAGCACGACGAGGTTCCCATGCCGTCGTCGAAGCAGAAGGTGGCCCTCGCCGAAGTCCTCAAGAAC
This sequence comes from Ilumatobacteraceae bacterium, assembly GCA_963820085.1. Lineage (GTDB taxonomy): Bacteria > Actinomycetota > Acidimicrobiia > Acidimicrobiales > Ilumatobacteraceae > Ilumatobacter_A. Next base: position 453,119 of record CAWFYU010000008.1, read on the forward strand.
GAGGGCTACATCACCGACTACACGACCGCGCCGTCGGCGCGTGGCGTCGGTGAGACGCTCACCATCATGATGAAGTACAGCGACGACCGTGATCGCACGATCATGGGCCTCCGCCGCATCTCGACCCCCGGTCTGCGCGTGTACCGCAGCTCCACCGACGTACCTCGCGTGCTCGGTGGCCTGGGTGTCGCTGTCCTGTCCACCAGCCAGGGGCTCATGACCGACCGTGAAGCGCGCAAGCGCAAGGTCGGCGGCGAAGTCCTCTGTTACGTCTGGTAATCAGGGAAAGTAGAGCAACCACATGTCCCGCATCGGCAAAGCACCCATCACCGTTCCGGCAGGAGTCGACGTCACCGTCGCCGCCGGCCGCATCACGGTCACCGGCCCGAAGGGCACGCTCGAGCGTGTCATTCCTGGGTCGATCACCATTTCCCAGGAGGGCGACACGCTCACCTGCGAGCGCCCGAACGAAGAGAACAAGACCAAGGCCATGCACGGGCTGACCCGCAGCCTGGTGAACAACATGGTCATCGGCGTCACCGAGGGGTTCAAGAAAGAACTCCAGATCGTCGGCGTCGGTTACCGCGCCGAGGCGCTCGGCAACGACATCCGGCTGAACCTCGGTTTCAGCCACACCGTCGACGTGAAGGCACCGGAGGGCATCTCGTTCGAGATCCCGGTGCAGACGCAGGTCATCGTGTCGGGTATCGACAAAGAAGTCGTCGGCCAGGTGGCCGCCGATATTCGCAGCATCCGTAAGCCCGAGCCCTACAAGGGCAAGGGCGTGCGATACCTCGGCGAACGAGTCCTGCGCAAGGCCGGCAAAGCCGGCAAGAAGTAGTCGGAAAGAAGCAACTCATGACGAAGATCGCAGCAGCCCGCCGCAATGGTCGAATCCGGCGCCACCGCCGAGTTCGCAAGAAGATCCACGGCACGGCCGCACGTCCCCGTTTGGCCGTGTTCCGTTCCAACAAGCATGTGTCGGTGCAGGTCATCGACGACGATGCCGGTGTCACCCTGGCCGCAGCCTCCACGACCGAAGCCGTCCTGCGCTCTGCAGGTACCGGTTCGAGCGTCGAAGCCGCCGCCAAGGTCGGTGAGCTCATCGGTGAGCGCGCCAAGGCCGCCGGTATCGACAAGGTCGTGTTCGACCGAGGCGGATTCGCCTTCCACGGCCGCATCGCAGCCGTCGCAACCGCCGCTCGTGAAGCAGGACTGGAGTTCTGATGGCATTTGGAAACAGCAACCGTGACAGCCGCGATGGTCGCAGCGAAGTGCGGCGGGAAGATCCCGATGGGCTGCGCGAGTCGCGGGTCATCACGATCAACCGCGTGTCCAAGGTCGTCAAGGGTGGCCGCCGCTTTTCCTTCACCGCACTCGTGGTGATCGGCGACGGCAACGGCAAGGTCGGCCTCGGCTACGGCAAGGCCAAGGAAGTTCCCCTGGCCATCCAGAAGGGCACCGAAGAAGCCCGCCGCAACCTCTTCGAGGTCCCGATGGCCGGCAGCACGATCATCCACCCCGTCATTGGTCAGGCCAACGGTGGTCGAGTCTTGATGAAGCCCGCGGCGGCAGGTACCGGCGTCATCGCCGGTGGTGCCGCCCGCGTCATCCTCGAAGAAGCCGGCGTGCACGACGTGCTGTCGAAGTCGCTCGGCTCGGCTAATCACATCAACGTCGCCCGCGCCACGATCAACGGCCTCAAGTCGTTGCAACGCCCCGATCAGATCGCGGCGCGTCGTGGCCTCACGCCCGAGGAGTGCATCCCCAAGGGTCTGCTCGACGCGTACAACGAGCGCAACAAGAAGCCGGCCGCGGCAACAGCTACCGCCGACTCTGGAGTCGCATCATGAGCTCGATCCACGTCAAGCAGATCAAGTCGGGCATCGGCACCAAGCCCAAGCACCGGGGCACCCTGCGTGCCTTGGGCCTCGGCCGAATCGGCAACACCAACACCCTTCCTGATCGGCCCGAGATCCGCGGCATGATCGCCCGGGTGCCGCACCTCATCGAAGTCACCGAAGCAGCGACGGAAGAGAGCTGATCATGAAGGTTCATGACCTCGCACCCGCACCCGGGTCGACCAAGAACGCCAAGCGCAAGGCCCGCGGTACGGGCGGCAAGGGCGGCAAGACTGCCGGCCGCGGTTCCAAGGGCCAGCGGGCGCGCAACAACGTGGCCCGTGGCTTCGAAGGTGGCCAGACGCCGCTCAAGCAGCGTGTGCCGAAGCTGAGCGGGTTCAACAACCCGTTCCGCGTCGAGTATCAGGCAATCAACCTGCACGCGCTCAACGACCTCGCCGAGAAGCTGGGTCAGTCCGACATCTCGCTCGAGGACCTGGTCGCGAGTGGGCTGTTGACCAAGGGCGACTTCGCCAAGATTCTCGCCCGTGGCGAGATCACGGCCAAGGTGAATGTGCACGCCCACGGCGCCTCCGCTGCCGCCGTGTCGGCGATCGAAGCCGCTGGCGGCTCGGTCACCCTCGTCACGCTTCCGTTCAAGGAAGAGGGCAAAGCCGGTCGTCCTGCGGTGCAGGGCAACCAGTTCGCCAACCGCTGATCACCCGTCTGCGCCGACGGCCGGTCGTGCCTGCATGAGCGCCCGCTCACGCTGGTACGGTCTGCGGTCGCCGGCCGTTCCGACCACGTACCGCTGCACACCCCGACGCAGGAGCTGCTTCCTTTGATTTCGAATCTCGCGAACATTCTCAAGATCTCGGATCTTCGCAACAAGCTCCTCTTCGTCGTGGCGATGGTCATCGTGTACCGCCTCGGTGTGGCCATCCGGGTTCCCGGCGTCGACGGCATCGCCATCGAGCAGCTTCGTGAGTCTGCGAGCCAGCAGGGCGCGCTCGGCTTCCTCAACCTGTTCTCGGGCGGGGCATTCGAGTCGTTCTCGATCTTTGCGCTCGGCATCATGCCGTACATCACCGCGTCGATCATCATGCAGGTGCTCGGGGTGGTCATCCCCAAGCTCGAAGAACTGCAGCAAGAGGGCGCGGTCGGCCAGCGCAAGATCACCCAGTACACCCGCTACGTCACGGTGGCGCTGGCCACGCTGCAGGCCACCGGCCTCGTGTTCATCTTCGGCACGGGTCGGGGCACGGCGTTCTTCTCGGCAGCGAGCGCTGCACCGACGGTGCCGCTGCTGCCCGACGGCGTGTGGCCGCGCGGCTATCTGATCATTCCGACCCTCGTCGCCGGCACCGCAGTGTTGATGTGGCTCGGTGAGCTCATCTCCCAGCGCGGCATCGGCAACGGCATGTCGATGGTCATCTTCGCCTCGGTCGTCGCCTCGTTGCCCGGCGGGTTCTGGGGCATCCTCACGCTCAACAAGTGGTTCTGGTTCGTGGCGATGGTGCTGCTGACGCTGGGGATCATCGTGGCGGTGGTGTTCGTCGAACTGGGTCAGCGGCGCATCCCGGTGCAGTTCGCCAAGCGCGTCGTCGGCCGTCGCATGATGGGTGGTCAGAACACCTACATCCCGCTGAAGGTCAATCAGGCCGGCGTCATCCCGATCATCTTCGCCTCGTCGATCCTGCTCCTCCCGGTCATCATGTCGAACGTGCTCGGCGGGAGTGGCGAAGGCGGATGGCGGGCATCGATCCAGAGCTTCGTCGACGAGTACATCGTCAACCCTCAGAACGTCGTGTACATCACGATCCTCGCCCTGATGATCATCGCCTTCGCCTACTTCTACAACTCGATCGCGTTCGATCCGATTCGCCAGGCCGATCAGCTCCGCAAGCAAGGCGGCTTCATCCCCGGCGTTCGCCCCGGCCCCCAGACCGAGCGGTATCTCGGCAAGGCCGTCAACCGCATCACCCTGCCCGGCGCGGTGTTCGTGGCGATCATCGCCATCCTGCCGTACCTGCTCCTCATCGCTGCCGACGTCAACTCGTTCGGGTTCGCGGGCACCAGTGTGCTCATCTCCGTCGGTGTCGCGCTCGAACTGATGCGCCAGATCGACAGCCAGCTGACGCTGCGCAACTACGAGGGCTTCTTGAAGTAAGGGCGCCCTGATGATTCCGGGCGCTCGCCTCATCATTCTCGGTCGCCAGGGGGCGGGCAAGGGCACGCAGTGCGTGCGTCTGTCGCGTCATTTCGTCGTCCCGCACATCTCTACCGGCGACATGTTGCGCGCGGCGGTCCGCGAGGAGACCGAGCTCGGCCTCATGGCCAAAGAAGTGATGGATTCCGGCGGCTTGGTCGGTGACGACATCATGATCGGCATCGTGCGCGAGCGGCTCAATGCCCCTGATGCCAGTCAGCGCGGCTACATCCTCGACGGTTTCCCGCGGACCATCGACCAGGCGATCGAGCTCGATGCCATCGCCGACGAGCAGCGTCGCCCAATCGACGTGGTGCTCGACCTGAATGTGCCGCGCGAGATCGTGCTCGAACGGATCTCGGCGCGCCGCGTGTGCCGTGACTGCGGTACGAACTACACCGCCACCGGCAAAGATCCCAGCCCGTGGATCTGCGACGTGTGCGGCGGCGACGTCATGCAGCGCGAAGACGACACGCCCGAGTCGGTCAACCGCCGGCTCGATCTGTACGAAGAGCAGACCTTCCCCTTGGTCAAGCACTATGGCGACCAGAACCGACTCGTCGTCATCAACGGCATCGGACACCCCGACGCCGTTTTTGACCGCATGGTCAAAGCCGTCGAAGCCAACCGCATCTGATCCCGCCACCCACGTCGCGTCAGGGCCAGGTCATTTCGCGACAGATCTGTCGCGTTGGGGCCAGGTCATTTCGCGACAGATTTGTCGCGTTGGGGCCAGGTCATTCGCGACACCAGCCCGCACGGCGAAACGCTGGCAGACTGGGACAATGGACTTCGGTGAACTTCCTCTGCGCACGCCAGACCACGCCACGCTGGTTTTCGACGGCAATTGAGGCTTCTGTACACGCAGCGTCCGGTGGATCCGGCGCCTGACCGACGACGAGCGCCTCGAGATCGTCGCCTCGCAGGAACGCGGGGTCGGTGCAAGGACGGGGTTGACCGCTGAACAAACCGCCAGCGCAGTTTGGACCGTCATCGACAGCGGTTTGCAGATCGGCGGCGCCCGCGCAGTGGCACTGGGGCTCGCCGTGGGTCGTGACGCCGGTTGGCCGATGTTGCCGTGGAAGATTCCCGGTGTGCCGTGGCTTCTCGATCGGGTTTATGCCGCCGTCGCTGCCAACCGGTATCGCCTGCCGGGTGAGACCCCTTGGTGCACGGCCCATCCCGGCCGCTGCACCCGCCCTGACTGATCACGCCTGCTGTCAGACACCGGAGGCGCGCCGACGCCGTGGCGGGCTCCGCTCCGTTGATCGGGCCGATCCTCCGTCATACTCGTGGCATGGTTGCGATGGAACAGATCGATCACTCCACGCCACCAGCGGGTCGCCGGCGAGGTCGGCCGCCGGCATCGGATTCGGCCGACACACGCAAGGCGATCCTCGAAGCCGCTCGGGCATTGTTCGCCGAGCGCGGCTACGGAGCGGTGACCAACAAGGACGTGGCTTCTGCGGCGGGGATCACCACGGGCGCGTTGTACCACTACGTCGAGTCCAAACTCGACCTGTATGCCGAAGTCGACCGAGACATGCAGCGCACGATCTACGCTCGCTTTCAACACGCGGTACAGAGTTCTGAGACGTTTCTGGGAAAGTTGACGGCAGTGCTCGAAGCGTCACATCGCATGGGCGTCGAGGACCCGACGCTTGCCGCATTCGTCGGCGCGGTCCGGACCGACACGCGGCGACATGGCGATGTGGCGGACCGGTTATCCCGCTACGCCGACGCCCGCGAGCAGTTCTTCGTCGACATCGTCGACGCGGGCCTCGCCACCGGCGAGATCGATGCCGCGGATAAGCCGGCGATGGTCGAGTTCGTTCGCACCGTGTTGATCGGGATCACCGAGACGGTGGGGTTGTCGCCCGAGCAGCATCGTCGGGCGATTGATGCCGTCACCGGCCTGCTCCGCGGCACGATCTTCCGCCCCGTCGACTGAATCGTCCGTCGGGACCTGGCCCCACCGCGACAAATCTGTCGCGAAGGTGCCTGGCCCCAACGCGACAAATCTGTCGCGAAGGTGCCTGGCCCCAACGCGACAAATCTGTCGCGAAGGTGCCTGGCCCCGATGCGACAGCCCTGACGCCACAAGGTCCGGGCCGGCTCTATCACAGGTCACAGGAAAGTCCGCGGATTTCGCGCTGGGGTTCGCGAAATGCCCCGCTAGCATGGCATGCCGGTCTGGGAACAGGCCGCGCGAGCATGCGCGTACGCCTGCCGCGGCACAGTCCACCTGATCGAGTCCACCCCAGCGTGGAAGGAGAAGCCCCTGCCAAAGCCAAAGGAAGATGCGATCGTGCTCGAGGGCGTGATCCTCGAATCCCTTCCGAACGCCATGTTCAAGGTCAAGCTCGAAAATGACCATCAGGTGTTGGCGCACATCTCCGGCAAGATGCGGATGCACTACATCCGCATCCTTCCCGGCGACAAAGTGCAGGTGGAACTCACCCCCTACGACCTCACCCGAGGCCGTATCACGTATCGGTACAAGTAGAACAGTTCAAGTAGAGAGAACCCATGAAAGTACGACCCAGCGTCAAGCCGATGTGCGACAACTGCAAGGTGATCCGTCGCCATCGTCGCATCATGGTGATCTGTATCAACCCCCGTCACAAGCAGCGTCAAGGCTGAACGAGAGAGCACGGTAGTAACGAACATGGCACGTATTGCAGGCGTCGACATCCCCCGCGAGAAGCGGTTGGAGATCTCGCTCACCTACATCTTCGGCATCGGTCTCCCGACCAGCCAGAAGATGTGCGCTGAACTCAACTTGGACCCGAACACCAAGGTGTCCAACCTGACCGAGGACGAGGTCAACCAGATCCGCTCCTACATCGATCAGAACCTCAAGATCGAAGGCGACCTGCGCCGCGACGTGCAGGGCGACATCAAGCGCAAGATCGAGATCGGCTGCCTGCAAGGCGTCCGTCACCGCAAGGGGCTGCCCGTCCGTGGCCAGCGCACCCACACGAACGCACGGACCCGCAAGGGCCCGAAGCGTACGGTGGCCAACAAGAAGAAGGCAGTTCGCAAGTAATGGCCAAGCAACCCGCCGCCCGTCGCCCTCGCAAGCGCGACCGCAAGAACGTCACCACCGGCGTCGTGCACATCAAGAGCACGTTCAACAACACGATCGTCTCGATCACCGACCCGCAGGGCAATGTGATTGCCTGGGCGTCGTCCGGAGCCGTCGGCTTCAAGGGCAGCCGCAAGAGCACGCCCTTCGCTGCGCAGTTGGCCGCGGAGAAGGCCGCCCGCGCCGCCCAGGAGCACGGCCTACGCCGCGCCGAGATCCAGGTCAAGGGCCCGGGCTCGGGTCGCGACACCGCGGTGCGCTCCATCCAGCAAACCGGCATCGAGGTCATCTCGATCAAAGATGTCACCCCCGTTCCCCACAACGGCTGCCGCATGCCCAAGCGTCGGCGCGGCTGAGTTAGAGAGATCACTGAACAATGGCTCGTTACACCGGACCCAAGGTGCGCATCTCGCGCCGCCTGAGCGTCAACATCTTCGAAAACGAAAAAGGTCGCACCGCCCTCGAGCGTCGTCCCTTCCCGCCCGGCCAGCATGGCCGCACGCGTCGTCGGGGCAATGCGTCGGAATATCTCGCCCAGATGCAGGAGAAGCAGAAGGCGAAATACATCTACGGCGTGCTCGAACGCCAGTTCAAGAAGACCTACGAGGAAGCCAACCAACTGCAGGGCCCGACGGGTGAGATTCTGCTGCAACTCCTCGAGCGTCGCCTGGACAACATCGTCTACCGCGCCGGGTGGGCCTCGACCCGCCCGCAGGCACGCCAGTTCGTCAACCACGGCCTGATCAGTGTCGACGGCAAGCGTGTCGATATCCCGAGCTTCCGGGCCAAGCGCGGGCAGGTCATCTCACTGTCGGCCAAGGCCGAAAAGATGATCGTCGTCCAGCACAACCGCGACACGCTCGATCGCAGCGTCCCCGGCTGGCTCGAAGCCGGTGACAGCGGCAAGCAGGTCACCGTGCGCTCGCTCCCCGAACGCGAGCACATCGACGTCCCGGTGCGCGAGTCGCTCATCGTCGAGCTCTACTCCAAGTAGTCCCCGTCGTTCTCGTCCCAGCTCACTGCCGGCCAGCCGGCAACGAAGTCTTGTCATTTTCTCGAACACTGCAGTTGAAAGGCCCCGGCACAAATGCTCGTCATGCAGCGCCCCTCCATCGAAGCCATCGGCGAAGAGTCGAACAACCGTCAGCGGTTCGCCATCGGCCCACTCGAACCCGGCTTCGGTCACACGCTCGGTAACTCCCTGCGTCGCACCCTGCTCTCGTCGATTCCCGGCGCCGCCATCACCGCGGCCCGCTTCGATGAGGCACTGCACGAGTTCGACACGATCGCCGGCGTCGCCGAAGACGTGACCGACATCATCTTGAACCTGAAAGACATCGTCGTCACTTCGGTCTCCGACGTGGCCGTGACGATGCGTCTCGACGTGCGCGGCGCCGCCAGCGTCACCGCGGGCGACATCGAGTGCCCTGCCGACGTCGAAGTCCTCAACAAGGACCTCCACATCGCCACCCTCAACAGCAAAGGCCGGTTGTCGATCGATCTCACCGTCGAACAGGGTCGCGGCTACATCTCGAGCAACCGCGAGGACGACAATCGCACGATCGGAATCATCCCGATCGACGCCATCTTCAGCCCGGTGCGCCGCGTCTCGTTCACGGTCGAGCCGACCCGCGTCGAGCAGGCCACCAACTACGACCGCCTCGTCATGGAGATCGACACCGATGGCTCGATCAGCCCCGGCGACGCGCTCGCTTCGGCGGGCGCCACGCTCAGCAAGCTGACCGAACTCGTGGCGTCGATGGCCGACGAGCCCCAGGGCCTCGAACTCGGCGATGTGGTCGATGCAACGGTGAGCTCGCCTGATCTCGACCTCCCGATCGAGGACCTCGATCTGTCCGAGCGCCCGAACAACTGCCTCAAGCGGGCCCAGGTCAACACGGTTGGCGAGCTGCTCACCAAGACCGAAGACGACCTGCTCAACATCACCAACTTCGGCCAGAAGAGCCTCGACGAAGTGAAAGCCAAGCTCGACGAGCGTGGCCTCACGCTGCGCGGCTGATCGCACCGAGTCGAACTGACCACACAGACGAAACCGAAAGGGCCTGCACGGGGCCCCGGAGCGCACACCGGGCCTGCGTGGCCCTGAAGGCACACCGGGCTCGCGTGGCTCTGGAACGCATAGAAAAAGAGAGATGTCATGCCCACACCCCGCCGTTCACGCCGCTTCGGTAGCTCTGCTGCGCATCAGCGCCTGATGATGGCCAACCTCGCCGCGTCGCTGTTTGCCGCCGAGGCGATCACCACGTCCGAGGCCAAGGCCAAGCACCTTCGTCCCATCGCCGAGAAGCTGATCACGAAGGCCAAGAAGGCCCAGGAAGCCGGCCCGATGCAGGTGCACCGGATCCGTCAGATCCAGGCCTTCCTCGGCGATCGTGAAATGACGTACAAGCTCGTGCACGACGTCGCTCCCCGCTACATGGAGCGCCCGGGCGGCTACACCCGCATCTTGAAGATGGGGACGCGTCACGGCGACAACGCCGAGATGGCTCGCATCGAACTCGTCTGAGTTCTGACAGCACCGAATCACACCAGCAATCCCATCAGCAAGGAGCCGATCGTGGCGGAGCAGCAGCTTCGGAACGTGAGGCTCCTTGTCGCGTACGACGGCACCGACTTTCGCGGCGCGGCCGAGAGCGAAGGCGTCCGGACGGTCGAGGGTGAACTGCGCACGGCCATCGAGCGGATCGTGCGCCGGCCGGTCGAACTGGTGCTGGGCGGCCGGACCGATGCCGGCGTCCACGCCTGGGGGCAGGTGGTCAACGGATCGGTTCCGGCCGACACCGACCTGTATCGCTTGACGTCGAGCGTCAATCAGCTCCTGCGACCCGAGGTGGCCGTGCGTGAGCTTGCGTGGGTCGATGACGAGTTCAGTGCCAGGTTCTCGGCGACCGCGCGCACGTACCGGTACGACGTTTGGAATGACCGATCACCGAATCCACTGGTTGCCCGCCGCGTCTGGCACGTCGGGCCGAGCCTCGCCGTCGATGCGATGAACCGGGCCGCAGCGCACCTGATCGGCGACCATGACTTCTCGTCGTTCTGCCGCAGGCCGAAGCCGGGCCCGGGCTACGACGAGCCGAGCATGTCGCGGGTCGTCCAAGCCGGCGGGTGGACACAGGTCGATGACTCGCCGCTGTTGCGCTTCGAGGTCACGGCGTCGTCGTTCTGCCACCAGATGGTGCGCAGCATCGTCGGCACGCTCGTCGACGTCGGCTTGGGCCGGATCGACCCCGATCGCTTGCCGTTGATCCTCGCTGCCCACGATCGCAATGCGGCCGGCCAGGTGGCGCCGCCGACGGGCCTCACGCTGTGGCACATCTCGTACTCGGGCACCCGCTGGAATCAGTGAGGCCGGGCCGCATCGTCGATCTCGGCAGCTTCGGGCGCGACGTCGAAGGTCCGCAATCCGCGGTCAGGTGACGGGGATGGGCCGGGGGGCGGTGTCGTCGATGGTGGGGGTGATGCGGGGCAGCATGGCCATGACCTCGTCGGCGTGGGTCGCCGGAGCGAAGAGCCAGCCTTGGAACAGCGTGCAGCCACGTTCGGCGAGCCGGTCACGCTGATACGGCTGTTCGACACCCTCGGCAACGCAGGTGAGGTTGAGGCTGTCACTCAGACCGAGGATTGCCGTCGTGAGGTTGGTGGCCGCCGGGTCGATGTCGATGCCCGCCACGAATCGACGATCGATCTTGACGCCGTCGACCGGGAGTTCGAGCAGATGGGCGAGACTCGAGTAGCCGGTCCCGAAATCGTCGATCGACACGTGGGTGCCGGCGCGTCGCAGCTTGTCCATGTTCGCCAACGAGATGGCGCCCGGCGCGAGCAGGTCGGTCTCGGTGATCTCGACGACCATCTGGCCAGGGTTGGCGCCGGCGTGGTGGCAGCGATCGAGGAACGAATGGCCGAATGACGGCAGCGCGATCACCTTCGGGTCGACGTTGACGTGCACCTCGACGTCGCCGTGGCCGGCCGCCGCAAGGCGCGTCGCGAACTGCAACGCCATGTCGAGGACCCGCTCGTCGACCGCTTCGGCGAGGCCCGCCATCTGGGCGAGCGGCAGGATCTCGCCGACGCCGAGGACGCCGCGCACCGGGTGGATCCAACGGACCAGCGCCTCGACGGCCTTGATCTGTCCGTTGACATCGACGATCGGCTGGAAGAACGGCTGAATCTCGCCGTTGGCGAGTGCGGCGCGGAGTTGGTCGAGTTGGGCTCGCCGTTCGTTGATCGCGTCGAAGGAGATCCCGCCCGATTCGGGGTCGGCGTGCCGCTTGATCGACATCAGCTCGTTCGATGCGCTGACCAGGAGCGAGTCGAGACCTTGGGGCTGTGCCTCGAACGCAGTCGCGGTGCGAATGGCGAAGTTGACCTCGTGGTTGTTGACTGCGATCGACTGGGCCACATCACGACGAATGCGTTCGCGCAGCATCTCGATCGCCGCGTCGTTCGACGACCTGACGGCCATCACGAATTCGTCACCGCCGAAGCGCGCGGTGATCAGATCCGGCCAGCGGATCTGATCGATCCGCTCGGCGACCGCAGTGAGCACCGCATCGCCGACCGGTTCGCCGTAGAGCTCGTTGATCGAGCGGAAATGCACGATGTCGATGATCATCAGGCCGAGCCCGCCGCCGTCGGCGAGGAGTTCGTGAGCGGCCCGCATGAAGCCGTCGCGATTGAGTAGGCCGGTGCGGTTGTCATGGTCGGCGAGGAAGTCGACGCGATTGCGGGCGTCGATCAGTGAGGTCGCGATCTGGGCGCTGACGATGTAGCTGCGCACGACCGGGTCATCGAGCAGGTTGTTGACCGTGAACTCGCAGACGAAGTGCGTGCCGTTCGAGGCGCGCAGGCGAGCATCGAAATTGACCGTCGATGTCGGAGCGAGTGCCTGCACGGCTTCGAGGACCTGCTCACGGTCGTCGGGGTGCAGGTATCCGAGGAACGACTGGTTCCGGATCAGTTCCGGGTCGTGACCCAAGAGTCGAGTGACGGCACCGTTGATCGACCGGACCCGGCCGTCTTCGGTCATCAGGGCCACCATCCCGTGCATGTTGTTCATCACCGAACGAAGCACGCCGACGTCGCCCTGATCGAAGTCGAGCCGGTGTCGATCGGTGGTGTCGCGGGCGACGAGGACGATCAGTGACTCGTCGTCGATGGTCTGCATCGAGCCGCGTAACTCGAGGTGGACCCAGGTGCCTCGGCCGTGGCGGGCCCGGATGCGCAGGAGCTGGCCGTACGACTTGTCGGTGATCGTCGTCATCGACGACGCGACCAGGTTCAAGTCGTCGGGATGGACGAGATCGAGCACGGATTCGCCGAGGATGTTGGTGTCCCACCCGAGCACTTCGATCGCCCGCTCGTTCCCGTAGCGCAAGATGCCCCTGGCGTCGATGGCGATGACCGGATCGCCGAGACCATCGATCGACGGTATGGGCATGGGGGTAGCCAGCGGTGCCACGTGGTCGTATCGGCGCGCGGGACCAGGTTCTTGAGAAGAATCTTGAGCATCCTTCGAGGCCATGACGTCGTCAAACTAGTGCTCCGAGGTGCCGATCTGCGGACAATCCGGGCGCGAGTGGCGCTTCGATGGCGGCGCGGTGCGTCGGTTGCCGGGTTGGTCAGACGCAGCCGGTGGCGAAGAAGGCGGTGGGGGTGCTGAGCGCCGAACAGGTCAGGGTGCTGGTGGTGGCGGTGTTGACGATCGGGGCTGGCGTGTCGATGTGGCTGTTGAAGATGCTGAGGGCCTGGTCTGTACCGGTGAATGAGATCGACGGGGCGGCGGTGGCGACCAGTGTCGAGTTGCTGATGCGCACCGTGTGGCCACTCGTTTGGACCCGCAGCACTTCGTCGGCGACGGATGAGCTCGTGGATTCGAGATGGGACCCGATGATGTCGACGGTGCTCCCGCCGGAGAGGGTGAGGAGCGCAGCATCTTCGCTGACGAGGATTGACGACACGACCTCGACGGTGGTGCCCGAGGCCACTTTGAGTGCGCCGCGGCGGGCGTTGACCCACGTGTTCGAGATGGTGATTCCGGTCCCGCGGGCGTCGATGCCGTCGGTCAGGTCGTTGGAACTCGAGGTGGCGATGACACGAGCGTCGTGGACGATGAAGTCGGTGTCGGCTGCAGAGATGCCGAGCTCGACGACTTCGGCCTCTGCAACGGAGGTGGAGCTTTCGATGGTGAGGTCGCTGATGGTGGTGTGCCCGCGGGCGGCGACCACCTTGATGGCTTGGCCCTTGAGGGTGGTGGATGCCGTGCCGGCACCTCGCAGTGACATGTAGTTGGGCAGGGTGACGGTCGAACTACCGACGTCGTACGGGCCGGCTTCGAGTTCGATGACGAAGGGCGCTGCGGCGGTGGGGATGGGCGCGGCCGCGATCGCGGCGAGGAGGTCGATGCCGTTCGATGTGGCGGTGCCGTCGTTCTTGACGATCACGGTCCGGGCGTACAGGTCGCTCCCGTCGGCTCCGGCCGGGCCGGCGGGGCCCCGCGGTCCGGTGGGTCCGGTCGGCCCGGCCGGGCCGCTGGTGCCATTGGTTTCGAGGGTTTGGACGCGGGCGACGAGGTCGGCGAGGCCGGTGGAGGTGGTGTAGCCGATGATGTCGATGATGACGCCGGTGGTGTTGTTGGGCGCCGCGCCGTAGGTGATGTCGATGTGTCCGGCGTTGGGTCCGGTGGTGGGGATGGAGACGGTGACGGCGTTGGGGACGATTTGTCCGGGGGTGACGTTGAGGTTGCTGGTGGCGGGTTGGCCGGTGGCGTCGCCGGGGCGGATGGCGATCCAGCCGGCGCCGGTGGGGTTGTAGCTGGTGACGTTCATGATGACGCCGGTGGCGCCGGGGGGGATGACGGTTTTGGTGGGGGTGGTGCCGGTGGTTTCGTCGCTGGTGGTGATGGGGCCGGTGACGGTGAGTTTGCGGGGGGTGTTGCTGGTGAAGTTGCCGGTGAGGCCGACGTTGATGCGGGTGTCGAGGGCGCGGGTGGGTTCGACGGTGACGATGGTCGATTCGGAGGGGCCGGGCAGGGCGAGGGTGGTGGTCGAGGTCACCACCGTGGCCGCGATGAGTGCGGTGGCGAAGGCGACCAGGGAGGTGAGCGTGACGATTCGGGTCCGAGAAGTGCGCATCGTCGGATCCAACACCATCGCCGTCAGTCCACGCGTTAGCCGCTCAGACGTCACCGGTAGCGAAGAAGCCGGTGCAACTGTCCGGTCGACGCGTTGGAGTGCCCTGATGCACGCCGTATCATTGCCCGGTTCCCTGGAGCAGGTCGGCGCGTGCAACGTGTGAGTCCTGTCCTTGGATGCTGCCGGGTCGAGCAATCGACCGACAGTCGGAATCCACGCTCGGCGACGAGCACCACGAGACGAGAAGGTTCGGCCATGGCCACCTATTCACCCAAAGCAAGCGAAATCACCCGTGCCTGGCACGTTGTCGACGCAGAGGGCATGGTCCTCGGGCGCATGTCCACCGAAGTCGCCCGGCTCCTGCGCGGGAAGCACAAGCCGATCTTCGCTCCGCACATCGACACCGGCGATCATGTGATCATCATCAACGCCGACAAGGTCATCATGACCTCCGACAAGGTCGATCGTCAGATGATCTACACCCACTCCGGCTATCCGGGCGGGATCAAGAGCGAATCGTTCGCCCACTTCCATGCCCGCAAGCCTGCCGACGCCGTGCGCCGCTCGGTCCGCGGCATGCTCCCCAAGGGTCCCCTTGGTCGCCAGCAGCTCACCAAGCTCAAGGTGTACGCCGGCCCCAACCATCCGCACGGGTCGCAATCGCCCACGGCATTCGAAATCGCTGGCGCGAAGCGTCGCTGAGAACAGGACACAGAACAATGGCAACAGCACCGCTCACCCAGACCACCGGCCGCCGCAAGCGCTCCGTCGCCCGCGCCTCGCTCCGCCCCGGCACCGGTCAGTTCCTGATCAACGGCAAGACGCTCGAGGTCTACTTCCCGACCGCCACGTCGCGCATGCTCGTCACCGAGGCGCTCACGGTCACCGAGACCACCGAGAACTACGACGTCACGGCCAGCATCCACGGTGGCGGCATCAGCGGCCAGGCCGGTGCGCTGCGCATGGCCATCGCCCGCTCGCTGCTCGAACTCGATCCCGAGAGCCGTCCGACGCTCAAGCGCGCCGGTCTACTCACGCGTGACTCGCGCAAGAAGGAATCGAAGAAGTACGGCCTCAAGAAGGCCCGCAAGGCTCCGCAGTTCACCAAGCGCTGATTGCTCGGCACCTCCTTCGAGCATGAAGTTCGGCACCGATGGCGTCAGAGGCGCCGCGAACACCGAACTGACCGCCGAATTCGCATTGAACCTGGGTCGCGCTGCGGCCCAGGTTCTTTCGCGTCTGGAGCCCGCCGGCGGCTCGGTCCGCGCTCGGACTGACACGGCTCGGACTGACACGGCTCGGACTCGACACGGTTCGGATCGACACGGTCGTGCTCGGTGGTGACACCCGCGAATCGACGCCGATGCTCCGAGCCGCCCTGGCTGCGGGGTTCGCCGCCGAGGGCGTCGACGTGATCGACCTCGGCACCGCAACGACGCCGATGGTCGCCTTCGAAGCCCAACGCCGCGGGGTGATGGGGGCTGTCGTGTCGGCGTCGCACAATCCGTTCGGTGACAACGGCATCAAGCTGTTCGCCCCCGGTGGGACCAAGCTCGCCGACCACGTCGAGTCGGCGATCGAAGCCGCGCTCGACGCACTGACGACGCCGACGAGGTCACCCGGCCGGATCGGTACCGGTGTCGAGTCGGGACCGTATGCCGAACACGTGCTCGGTCTGCTTGCCGATCGCGACCTCCGCGGCGTCCGCGTGGTGCTCGACACGGCCCACGGTGCGGGGTTCGCGATCGCGCCCGAAGTCCTGCGCGCCGCAGGTGCCGACGTGATCGTGATCGCCGATGCGCCCGACGGCCGCAACATCAACGACGGGTGCGGTGCAACCTCGCCGGAGTTCGTGGCGGCCGCCGTGGTTGCTCACGGCGCCGACCTGGGTGTGGCCCTCGACGGTGACGCCGACCGCCTGATCGCGGTCGATCACAACGGCGCGATCGTCGACGGTGATCACATCATCGCGATCTGTGCCGTCGACCTGCGCGATCGAGGGCAACTCGCAGCCGACACCGTGGTGGTGACGGTGATGACGAATCTCGGCTTTCGTCTGGCGATGGACGCAGCGGGCATCCACGTCGTCGAGACCGGTGTCGGTGACCGGTACGTGCTCGAGGCGTTGGGAGCGGGCCGGTACTCGCTGGGCGGTGAGCAGAGCGGCCATGTCATCTTCGCCGATCACACGACGACCGGCGACGGCCTCCTGACCGCCGTGGCCCTGATCGACATCGTTCAACGGTCGGGCCGACGACTGGCTGACCTCGCCGCCGACGCGATGACGTCGTTGCCGCAGGTCCTCGTCAACGTACGGGTGGGGGAGCGCGCGCCCGATGCAGCTGCGCGCCTGGCCCCCGAGATCGCTGCTGCCGAAGCTGCACTCGGTGCGACCGGGCGCGTGCTCGTGCGGGCCAGTGGCACCGAGCCCCTGGTCCGCGTGATGGTCGAAGCAGCAACGGCGCAGCAGGCGCAGTCGGTCGCCGAGCAACTCGCCGCCGCCGCCCGCGCCCGATTCGCTTAAGGGCGCCGCCGACCAGTGCAGTCTCCCGACGCGACATGAACCTTGGCTCGCGGTGTCAGTCGGTAGCCTCGACGCTCTATGTGCGGCATCGTTGGCATCGTCAGTCGGCCACCCACCCGGGAGACACCGACGGCGGAGCAGATCCTCGCCGGCCTCGACGCGGCGCTCGCGGCGCGACCCGATGTCCTCGCCGTTGCCCGTGAGGCGTCGTCCGTCGACCAGCTGTTGAAGGGGCTGCCGGGCGTGTTGGCACTGGCCGGTCACGTCGACCTCGTGGCCTCGATCATCAGTCGGCTCGATCAGCTCGACGCCTTCGTCGGTCAGGTCGAGGCCGACCTCGATGCGAACGGCACCGGCCTCGACGCCGATGCGCTCGAGCGGGCCAATGCCGACCTGATCACGCTCAAGGACTCGGTGTGGACGATCGCCCACGATCGACTCCGCACGGTGCGTGAAGTCGAAGCGCTGGCCGGCCCCGAGGCCTCGACGTCCTCGCTCGCGGGCTACCTCGTGGTCCAGCAGGCCTTTTCCGCGATCGACCGCCTCGAAGTCCGTGGACGCGACTCGGCCGGAGTTCATCTCTACCTCTGGGGCCATGACATCGCCGACGATGCGCTCGCCAGGTTGTTGGCCGAGCGCGGGAGCGATCCGCTGTTCCAATCGGGGTCCGTCGAAGGCGCGGGCGACTCGCTGTCGTTCGTGTACAAGGCCGCCGCCGAGGTCGGCGAACTGGGCGACAACACGGCCGCGTTGCGCGCTGCGCTGCGCTCCGATGCGCTGCTGCGACGCGCTCTGCAGTCACCGCAGGCGCGCGTCGCCCTCCTCGGCCACACGCGGTGGGCGAGCGTCGGGATCATCTCTGAACCCAACACCCATCCGCTCAACTCGATCGAGATGGAGCAGCCCGCAGGCGCTCCCGCCGCGCCGTACGTGGTGGCCGCGCTGAACGGTGATGTCGACAACCACGGTGACCTGCGCATCGAGCACGGCCTGCGCATCCCCACTCCGATCACGACTGACGCCAAGGTCATCCCCACCCTGATGTCGCGGCACCTCGCCGACGGCGTTGCTCCCGTCGAAGCGTTCCGCCGCACCGTGTCGGCATTCGAAGGTTCGATCGCGATCGGCGTCGCAACTGCCGCCGCACCGTCCATCTTGTTCCTCGCGCTGAGTGGAAGCGGGCAGGGTCTCTACATCGGGCTGGGTGACGACTGCTACGTGGTGGCCAGCGAGCCGTACGGGGTGGTCGAGGAAACCGATCGATACGTCCGGATGGACGGCGAACAGGGCGGCGAGATCGTGGTCCTCGACGGAGCGTCGGCGGGTGACCTCGAGACCATCGTCCGTCTGGCGTACGACGGCAGGGAGCTGCCGGTCTCCGAGGCCGACGTCACCGTCGCCGAGGTCACGACGCGCGACATCGATCGCGGCGACGCGCCGCACTTCTTGTTGAAGGAGATCTCGGAGTCGCCGAACAGCTTCGCCAAGACGCTGCGCGGGAAGATCGTCGGCGTCGAAGGCAGCGTCACCGGCGACGTGCGCGCCGTGGTCGGGGAACGTGCGCTGCCGGCATCGATCGCGGCGCGTCTCGCAGCCGGAACCATCACCCGTGTCCGCGTCATCGGTCAGGGCACGGCCGCGGTGGCGGGGCAGAGCACGGCGGCCATTCTCGACGAACTCACCGGTTCGTCGCTCGACGTCATGGCGATCACCGCCACCGAACTCTCCGGCTTCAACATGCGGCTCGACATGAGCGACACACTGGCGATCGCGGTCAGCCAGTCAGGCACCACGACCGACACCAACCGCACCGTCGACCTGATCCGGAGTCGAGGCGCTGCGGTGATCGGGATCGTCAACCGGCGCGGCAGCGACCTGACCGACAAGGCCGACGGCGTGATGTACACCTCCGACGGGCGCGACATCGAGATGTCGGTGGCCAGTACCAAGGCGTTCTACGCGCAGGTCGCAGCCGGCGCGCTGCTCTCGTCCGCGATCGCCGAAGCAGCCGACCTGGGCTCGGCCAAGCGACGGTCCCAGCTGTTGCATTCCCTCCGTGCGCTGCCCGATGCGATGCGCGAGGTGTTGACGCGCCGCGACGTGATCGCGGAGGCAGCCCGTCGCCTCGCACCGTCCAAGCGGTATTGGGCCGTCGTCGGCAACGGCCCCAACAAGGTGGCGGCCGAAGAGGTACGGATCAAGCTCAGCGAGCTGTGTTACAAGTCGATGGCGTGCGACTCGACCGAGGACAAGAAGCACATCGATCTCTCGTCGGAGCCGCTGATCCTGGTGTGCGCGGCCGGCCTCGTGGGTTCGACTGCCGACGACGTGGCGAAGGAGGTGGCGATCTTCAAGGCGCACAAGGCGACTCCGATCGTCATCGCCAACGATGGCGAAACCCGCTATCACGCCGACGCCACGATCGGGGTTCCGTCAGTCGATCCGGCGCTCGGGTTCATCCTCTCGGCGATGGTCGGGCACCTCTTCGGATACGAAGCCGCGCTCGCCATCGACGCCTCCGCACTGCCGCTGCGTGAGGCGCGCGAAGTGGTCGAGCAGCTTGCGGGGCTCGACCTGACCGCCGACGAGGCGCTCGCGCGGATCGCCACGGCCATGCCACCGCACGCGTCGTCGTTCTTCGACGGAGTGCGGTCTGGCCGCTACGACGGACACCTCGAGGCGTCGACCGCGGTCTCGCTGTCGTCCATGTTCGGCCACGTCCTCTCCGATCGACCGGTGCACGCCTACCAGTTCGTCTCCGGCAAGGTCGGCTCGCCCGTGGCGCTCATCGATGACTTCGTCGCAACGCTGACCAAGGCCATCGAGCAGCTGACGCGGCCCGTCGACACGATCAAGCATCAGGCGAAGACCGTGACGGTGGGCATCTCCCGCAGCGACGAAGGCATCATCGATCGGGCGCTCGTGCAGGCCGTGCTCGCCGCTGGTGCCGGGCGCGACGTGCTGAGCTACCGCACACTGAAGGTGCTGGCCCACCTCGACCCGGCCGTCGACGGCGTGCACGGCTACACGCGCTACGGCATCGACGGCGACACCATCTCGATCGTCGACCGCGGCGGAATCTCGCGTGACCTGACGAGCCGTGTCGACGGCAACACCGTCCTGCGGGGCACGAAGCACCGGGTGGCGTCCGAGGGCGAGATCCTCGTCGGCAAGGGTCGCAGCGATGGCCGCACACTCGTGTTCGTCCCCGAGATGAAGGCCGGACAAACCATCGGCATCACGCTCCTGCACGTCGCCTTCCACGACCATCTGCCCGCCGACGTCATGCGTTCGGTGCTGCAGGGCTACGACCGTCGGTACGACCGGCTGGTCGACTGGGTCATGGAGACCGAAGGCTCGTTCGACGACGCATTGCTCGGCGAACTCTCGGTGGAGCAATTGCTGATCGGCCCGATCTCGGAAACCGCTGATCACTGGAAACACTGATGATCGGCATCGGCATCGACGTCGTCGACATCGACCGCTTCCGCACCGCACTCCAGCGCACGCCGTCGATGCGAGCCAGACTCTTCACTCAAGTCGAGCTCGAATACGTGGCGCCGCAAGCCGACCCGGTGCCGTCGCTCGCCGCCCGATTCGCGGCCCGCGAGGCCGTGATGAAGTCGCTCGGATTGGGCCTCGGAGCCTTCGGGTTTCATGACGTCTGGGTCGAACGTGCGTCGTCGGGCGTGCCGAGCCTCGCTTTCGCCGGCCGGGCCGCCGAACTGGCTAGTGCGGCCGGGGTGACGCGTCTGGCATCTGTCGTTGACGCACAGCGATCTCGTGGCGGCCGCGTACGTCGTGTGTGAGTGAGCCCGGCAATCAGAGGCAATCGGTGGGCAATTGGCCTGGCAGGTGGTCGGGTGCGACAATCTCCACCATGCTCGACGAGTTTCAAGAATCCTGGGAGGAACTGACTGCGCCGGGCGCACAGTTCGCGATGAAGCAGATCGACGTTCGGGGCGTACCGATGCGCGTGTACGAATCGGCGCCGCCATCGATGCGTTTCGTGTGGGAACTGGCAGCCGGGTACGGCGACCGTGACTACATCGTCTTCGAAGACGAGCGCGTCACCTACGCCGAAGCCGATGCGAACATCCGGGCGCTTGCCCACTACCTCCGCGATGTGCACGGCGTCGGCGCTGGCGATCGAGTCGCGCTGGCGATGCGCAACTATCCCGAGTGGGTCTACGGCTACTGGGCGATCGTGTCGCTCGGTGCGGCCTGCGTGGGCATGAATGCCTGGTGGACCACCGACGAGATGGAGTACGGCCTGGCCGACTCGAAGCCGAAGGTGATCGTCGCCGACAGCGAGCGGGTCGAGCGTCT
Organism: Ilumatobacteraceae bacterium; assembly: GCA_963820085.1. GTDB lineage: Bacteria > Actinomycetota > Acidimicrobiia > Acidimicrobiales > Ilumatobacteraceae > Ilumatobacter_A. The sequence goes on from CAWFYU010000008.1 coordinate 474,264, forward strand.
CGTCCCGCTGCTGGCGAAGCTGCGCGAGAGCAGCCCCCTGCACCTCGTTGCGGTGCGGACCGATGGCGCACTGCCCGACGGCGCCGATCACTGGAACGACGTCATCGTTGCGTCCGCAGCACCAGCGGGGCTACCCGCCGCCGACATCGACCCCGACGACGACGCCTGCATCTTCTACACGTCGGGCACCACCGGCTTCCCGAAGGGGGCGCAGCTCACGCATCGAGGGTCGGTGCACAACCTGCTGAATCTGGCGTTCATGACTGCCGTTGCCGGCGCAGCCGCCGCCAAGGTGGCGGTGAAGTCCGGTGCCGCGGCACCGCCGCCGGCGGATCCGAACAAGCAGAACGTGTTCATGGCGCCGACGCCGCTCTTCCACGTCACCGCCAACAACTGCCTGCTGCATCCGGCGACCATCTCGGGCTCGAAGCTGGTCCTGACCTACAAGTGGGACGCCGCGCGGGCACTCGAACTGATCGAGCGCGAAGGCGTTACGAACTTCTCCGGGGTCCCCACGATGAGCCGCGAGATGTTGATGCACCCGGACTGGGCCGCACGTGACACGTCGACGCTGGTCGGCCTCGGCGGTGGCGGCGCGCCGTTGCAGCCCGATCTCGTCGAAAAGATCGCCAACTCGCAGCAGGGCACGGCGCCGAGCACCGGCTACGGCCTGACTGAGACGCACGGCATCGTCACCGCCAACTCGGGCGTGCTGTATCTCGCGAAACCGGCGTCCTGTGGCCGGATCGTCCCGACGCTCGATGGCAAGCTGATCGACGAAGCCGGCAACGACGTGCCGAACAGCGGCGTCGGTGAGCTCTGCGTCCGCGGATCGGTCGTGATCAAGGGCTACCTCAACCGGCCCGAGGCAACCGCTGAAGCCATTCAAGACGGATGGTTCCGGACCGGTGACATCGCCACCATCGACACCGACGGCTACGTGTTCATCGTCGACCGGGCCAAGGACATGGTGCTGCGCGGTGGCGAGAACATCTACTGCAGTGAAGTCGAGACGGCGATCTACAAACACCCCGCGGTGGCCGAGGCAGCGGTCTTCGGGGTGCCCGACGACCGGCTCGGCGAGATCGTCGGGGCGGCCATCGTGGTGGCGCCGGGAACCTCGATCACCGACGACGAACTCCGCGAGTTCCTCGGTACCTCCCTCGCCAAGTTCAAGATCCCCGAGCGAATCTGGATGCTCGGCGAACCATTGCCGCGCAATGCCAACGGCAAGTTCCTCAAGCGCGAATTGCGCGAGACGCTGACGGCCTGATCGCGCAGTCGCCCGCGCCGTCGCTGCATGATCCCGGTCCTCACCCCCGACGAGATGGCGGCGGTCGACGCGGGGGCGCCCGAACCGATCGAGGAGTTGATCCAACGAGCGGGGCGCGCCGTGGCCCGCACGGCGCTCGACATGCTGGGCGGATCGTACGGTCGCGTCGTTCGGGTGATCGTCGGCTCGGGCAACAACGGCAACGATGGGCGCGTTGCTGCCGAGGTGTTGCGCCACAGAGGCGTCCACGTCGAGGTGATCGACGCGGCCGACGTGCCCGTTCGGCTGCGACCGTCCGACCTGGTGATCGACGCCGCATTCGGGACCGGGTTCCGGGGTGCCTGGACCTCGCCTGACGTCGGCGCGGCGCAGGTACTCGCCGTCGACATCCCGAGCGGCGTCGATGCCCGCGACGGAACCGCCGGAGCCGGCGTGCTCCGAGCCGATCGGACGATCACGTTCCAAGCCCTCAAACCCGGCCACCTGTTCGGTGTCGGCGTTGATCTTGCGGGTCGGGTCGAGGTGGCTGACATCGGGCTCGACGTGTCGGCTGCGTCGATCCACGTCGTCGATCGAGACGATCTCGTCGCGCGGTGGCCGCGCCGTCGGGCCGATGCGCACAAGTGGAACGGGGCGGTCCGGGTCGTCGCTGGAAGCGCCGGGATGACGGGCGCCGCGACGTTGTGTGCCGAAGCAGCGGCGCGTTCCGGAGCAGGGCTGGTGAAGTTGTCGGCGATCGACGCGGTTGCCGTGTGCCGACCCGAGATCATCCAGCAGACCATCCAGCAGACGGAGGCGGGAAGTGGGTGGGCCGACGCGGTGCTGGCCGACCTCGACCGCTTCGCGGCGTTGGCGGTCGGGCCGGGAATCGGCCGGACCGCCGACGACCTCGCGTCCACCCGCTCCCTCATCGAGCAGGCCGACCTGCCCGTCGTCATCGACGCCGATGGATTGTTCGCACTCGCGCACGCACCCGGAGGACCCGCTGCAGTGCTCGCGCGTCGACGCGCCGCATCGGTGCTGACACCGCACGACGGCGAGTTCCGCGAGTTGTCCGGGGCAGTGCCCGGTACCGATCGGATCGCAGCGACACGGCAACTGGCGGCCGAACTCGACTGCACGGTGCTCCTCAAGGGCCGCGCGACCGTGGTCGCAGGCCCCGATGGCCGAGTGTTGGTGGTGAACCATGGTGATGAACGCCTCGCCACAGCCGGTGCCGGTGATGTACTTACCGGCATCATCGCGACGGCGCTCGCCGCCGGCCTCGACCCGCTGTGGGCTGCGGCCGGTGGAGCGTTTCTGCACGCCGCAGCGGGCCGGACACTGCCTCCGCTCGGCCTTCTCGCCGGCGACCTCGTCGGCGCGTTGCCAAACGCCCTCGCTGGCGTACTCTCATCGGGATGAAAGTGATCGCGCGATGAGCGACACACGCTGGGCCTGGGTCGAGATCGATCTGGACGCGATCCGTCACAACATCGCCCACATTCGCCAGATGGTCGGGCCAGCCGCGGTGTGGGCAGTCGTCAAGGCCGACGGGTACGGCCATGGGGCCGTCGACGTGGCTCGCGCAGCGATGGATGGCGGTGCCGAAGGGCTGTGCGTGGCGCTGGTGGCCGAGGGTCTCGAGCTGCGTCGCGCCGGCATCGACGCGCCGATTCTGATCCTCAGCGAGCAACCCCCGGAAGTGGCCGGGCACATCGTGCAGCATCGCCTCACGCCCACGGTGTACACCCGCCAGTTCCTCGACGCGCTCGTTGCCGCCGCGCCGACCGGGTTGCCGGTGCACCTGAAGATCGACACCGGGATGCAGCGGGTCGGCGCTCACCCTCACGCCGCTGCCGCCATCGCCCAGTCGATCGCCGAGCGGGCGCCAGCCGTGCGGTTGGCCGGCGTGTACAGCCACCTCGCCGTCGCCGACGACCCATCGGACGACTTCACCGCTCGCCAGGTCCAACGGTTCGATGAGGCCGTCGAGCACGTGATCGAGCGGGTCGGGGCGGTGCCACTCGTCCATCTCGCCAACTCCGCTGGTGCGCTCGCGCACCCGGCCACCCGCCGGTCGATGGTGCGGATCGGCATCGCGATGTACGGCATTTCACCCGGCCACGGCGTCGATGATCTGTGCGCCGGCCTGCGACCGGCGATGCAGCTGCGGGCGCGCGTGTCGTACGTCAAGATGGCGCGCGCCGGCAGCCGTATCTCGTACGGGCGGGTGCACAAGTTCGAGCGTGACGCCACCGTCGCAACCATTCCGATCGGCTACGCCGACGGCGTGCCCCGACGGTTGTCGGCCACCGGCGGCGAGGTGTTGATCGGCGGCCGACGCCGCCCGATCGTGGGACGCGTCACGATGGACCAGCTCATGGTCGACTGCGGCGACGACGAGGTGAGTATCGGTGACGACGTGGTGTTGCTCGGCTCGCAGGACGGGCCCGACGGCGTGCAGACGATCCGGGCGGAGGATTGGGCCGACCGACTCGACACGATCGGCTACGAGATCGTGTGTGGCGTGTCCGCGCGGGTCCCGCGGTTTCCTCGGCGGAGCATCGACGGCTGATGCTGCGCCTTCGAGCTTCGTCGGTGGCCGACACCCGCGCCGTCGCCGCGGCGATCGCGTCGACGGCGCGCGCCGGCGACATCATCCTGCTCGCCGGGGAGATGGGCGCCGGCAAGACGGCGTTCGCGCAGGGATTCGGCGGCGCCCTCGGCATCGACGAACCCATCACGTCACCGACCTTCACCCTGGTCCACAGCTACGAGCTTCCGGTGCCGACGCGAGGTGTGCGCACGTTGCATCACGCCGATCTCTACCGACTCGATCGAACGTCGGAAGTCGCCGATCTCGCGCTCGGTGAGTTGGCCGAATTCGGCGGCCTGGTTCTGGTCGAATGGGGCGACATCGTCGACGGCGCCTTCGGTGAGCATCTCACCGTCCACCTCGATCAGGATCCCGACGACGGGGCCGACGAGTTGGATCTCGACCGGGCCCGGCTCATCGAGGTGGCCGGCAGCGGGGCGAGTTGGGCGGCACGCTGGGACAACCTCCGCAGTCGATTGTCGGCGTTCGCATGCTGATCCTGGGCATCGAAACGGCGACCGAGCGGGTGAGCGTGTCGATTGGCGGGCACGAGGGAGTCATTGGACTCTTCGAGGTCACCAAGGGACGGCGCCACGCCGAGACGCTGGTCCCGGCCATCGACTTCGTCTGCCGGCAATCAGGGATCGCACTCGACGAGATCAGCGTGGTCGCCGTCGATGTGGGTCCGGGCTTGTTCACCGGCATGCGGGTCGGCCTGGCGTCGGCGAAAGCGATCGCGCAAGCGCTGCGCGTGCCGATGATCGGAATCACCTCGCTCGACCTGTTGGCGTTCCCCTGTCGGCATACCGACCGCGTCATCGTGCCGGTGATCGATGCGCGCAAGGGCGAAGTGTTCTACGCGATGTACCGGCAGGTGCCCGGCGGTATCCAGCAGGTGGCCGGGCCATCGGTCGGGCCGGTCGAAGACCTGGTGGCCGATCTGATGGCGCGCAGTCAGGACGTCCTGCTCGTCGGCGACGGCGCGCAGCGCTATCGCGACGAGATCCTGGACGGATTCCACTGCGAGATCGGTGACGACGCCCATCCGTCGGCGGCACCGTTGGTGCAACTGGCGCACGCACGGGCGCTCCGCGAGGAGTGGGTCAACCCGCGCGAGATCGAGCCGGTGTATCTCCGGGCACCCGATGCGAAGATCAACTGGTCGATCCGGGCGGCGCGCGCATGAGCGTGCTCGAGCGACTGTTGGGCCGCGAACATCGGCAGGGCATGACGATCACGCCGATGCGCAAGCGCGACATCCGCCACGGCATCATGGACATCGAGGCCGTCGCGTATCCAGTCGGTTGGTCGGCGAACGTGTTCGCCAGCGAGATCGAACAGATGCGATCGGGAACGCGGCACTACGTCGTGGCGCGCCGCGACGGTGAGATCGTCGGCTACGCGGGCGTGTGGTTCGCCGTCGACGAAGCCCATGTGACCAACGTGGCGGTTGCCCCGGCCGCTCAGCGGCAGGGAATCGCCCGGTCGCTGATGTTGCATCTGGCCGACGTCGCGATCGAACGGGGAAGTGCTGCGTGGACCCTCGAAGTGCGATTCACGAGCGTCGGCGCGCAACGGCTCTACGAGGCGTTCGGTTTCGAGTCGGTCGGCGTTCGCCAGAAGTACTACGACAACGTCGAAGACGCCATCGTCATGTGGTGCCACGACATCCAAGGCGATGACTACCGCCGCCGCCTCAACACCATCCGGGAGACAGCCCGTGGCTGACGACACCACACTGATCCTGGGTATCGAAACGAGTTGCGACGAGACCGCTGCCGCGTTGGTCATGGGTGGGTACGACGTCGTGTCGAGCGTCGTGTCGACCCAAGTCGACCTGCACGCCGAGTTCGGCGGCGTCGTCCCGGAGATCGCCTCCCGCGCCCACCTCGACATGCTCAACCCGGTGATCGCGCGGGCCATCGTCGAGGCAGGCGTCGATGATGCGCGGATCGACGCAGTTGCCTGCACGGTGGGCCCGGGGCTGATCGGGGCCTTGCTGGTCGGGGTCTCGGCGGCCAAGGCGCTGGCCTTGGCGTGGGACGTTCCGTTCATCGGTGTCAATCACATGGAGGCGCACCTCTACGCCGCGTCGCTCGAAGATCCGACGCTCGAATTCCCCCTGGTCGTGCTGCTGGTGTCGGGTGGCCACACGATGCTGGTCGAGATGCAGGATCATGGGCGCTATCGCCTGCTCGGCCAGACGATCGATGATGCGGCTGGCGAAGCGTTCGACAAAGTCGCACGATTCCTCGATCTGGGCTACCCGGGCGGGCCGGCGATCGACGATGCCGCGTTGCTCGGGGACCCCGATGCGATCAGGTTTCCGCGGGCGTTGATGGACGACAGCTACAACTTCTCCTTCAGCGGCCTCAAGACGTCGGTGCTGAACTACGTCCGCAAGCACCCCGACGTGAGTTCGGCCGACGTCGCGGCGTCGTTCCAAGCGGCAGTCGTCGATGTGCTCGTCGCGAAGGCCCGAGCGGCCGCGAAGGCCACGGGTGCGACGAGCATCGTGCTCGGCGGCGGTGTGGCCGCCAACTCGTTGCTCCGCGAGGAGATCCTCGAAGGCTGCGCCAAGGACGGCATTCAGGGGTTCCTGCCGAGTCGGGCGATGTGCACCGACAACGCCGCGATGATCGCGGCGGCGGGGTGGCACCGACTTCGGTCCGACGGTCCGACGTCGCTGTCGGTCGGCGCGACCCCCAACCTCAGGTTGCCCTTCATCGACTGATCTCGACAGGTCGATCCGGTGGGCGCCGGTCGGCAGGCCAATCGGACGAGCAGTTCACCTCTGCCCGATTTTCTCTCGGGACCGACGTCGACGTGCTGCCGTCAGGCAGTGAAAATCGGGCAGAGGTGAACGATGTGCTGCATCGCGGTGCATCGGTCTGCCCGACCGTTCCGCAACCGGGGACTGCGCGCCCACTGTCGGAGTATGGAAGCAGACCCACTCACCATCCCGTCCTTCGTTCGCGATCTCGACATTCGGCGCGCCATCGTGGCGGTGTTGCTCGCCGCCGAGCGTGAGCTCAGTTCCGACGACGTCGTGGCCCGGTTGCGCAACGTGCACGGTATCGAGCTGGAGGGACGTCAGAAGGTGTCGCCTCGTCGACGGGTGTCGGACACCCTGCGCTCGCTCGAACGTCGGGGGTGGTGCCAGCGCGTGCGCCGCGGACGTTACGTGGCGGTTCCGTCGGCGATCTCGGCGTCACGGCGGTGGCGATCGATCAACTGGCGCCGCCTGAGTGTTCGTGATCGCCGAGCTGACAGAGGTGCCGCTACCGTTGTCCACCCGTGACCTTCGCAATCGGAACCCATGAGCTGTCGGCACCGGTGGTCCTCGCCCCGATGGCGGGCGTGACCAATGCGCCGTTCCGCGCGATGTGTCGGAAGTTCGCGCCGGGGCTGGTGTACGTCAACGAGATGGCGATGGCCACCCCGGTCGTCCACCAGAACGCCAAGACCGACCGCATGATCAGCTTCGGACCCGACGAACAGCCGCGCAGTCAGCAGCTCTACGGGTCCGACCCCGAGATCATGGGCCGGGCGGTCCACATCCTCTGCGATGCGGGCCGGGTCGATCACATCGACATCAACTTCGGGTGTCCGGCGGCCAAGGTGACGCGGCAGGGCGGTGGTGCAGCGGTACCGGCCCGGCCCGAGTTGCTCCGCTCGATCGTGCGCGCCGCGGTCACGAGCGCCGCGCCGTATGGCGTGCCGGTGACCACGAAGTTCCGGATGGGCCTCTTCGACGACTGGCTGATGCACGTCCGGACCGGGCTGATCTGTGCCGAGGAAGGCGCAGCGTCGATCGCGCTCCATGCCCGCACCGTGCAGCAGCACTACTCGGGCGAGGCTCGCTGGGAGGCCATTGCCGAGTTGAAGCAGGCCGTCGGGTCGATCCCGGTGCTCGGCAACGGTGACATCTGGGAAGCCCACGATGCCGTCCGCATGATGGACGAGACCGGATGCGACGGTGTGGTGATCGGTCGCGGGTGCCTCGGGAGGCCGTGGCTCTTCGGCGATCTGGTCGATGCGCTGTCAGGTCGGCCCGTCCGCCCGAGTCGGACCCTCGGCGAGGTGTGCACGGTGATGGCTGAGCATGCGCAACTGCTCGCCGCGCACATGGGTGAAGACCACGCCATGCGGGACTTCCGCAAGCATGCCAACTGGTACGTCAGCGGCTACCCGGTCGGCCCCGAGGCGCGGCGCCGCTTCTCGACCAACAGCTCGTTGGCCGAACTCGACGACATCATCGCCCTCCTCGACCCGAGCGCCGAGATCGTCGAAGGTGGGGAACGCATCAAGCGTGGCCACACCAACGGCCCGATCAAGGTTGCGGTGCCGGCGGGCTGGCTCGACGCCGGGCGCGCGCGAAGTCCTCGACACCGACATCACGATTCCCGACGACGGGGACGTGATGGCCCTGTCCGGCGGCTGAGCACATGGACCTGACCGCCACCATCCACGACGCCGGCCACGACGCCGGCCACAACGCTGGCCGAACTGCCGGGCGGGTCGTCTTGGCGTCGGGTTCGCCGCGCCGCCTGATGCTGCTGGCCGGGGCCGGCCTCGACGTCGACGTGCGTCGCCCCGACATCGACGAAACGCCGCACGCGGGCGAAGCACCCACCGCCTACGTGGCTCGGCTGTCGGTGGCCAAGGCGGCCCACGTGGCAAACGTCGCCCGGGCCGACGAGATCGTGATCGCCGCGGACACCACCGTCGAACTCGACGGTCGGATCCTCGAAAAGCCACGGGATGCCGCCGACGCGCGACGGATGCTGCGTGCGCTGAGCGGCCGGACGCATCACACGCACACCGGAGTGACCGTGCTCGGTCCGGGGGGCGCCGCCACGCAAGTCGTCACGACCGCGGTGACGTTCATCGAATTGACCGACGCGCAGATCGACTGGTACGTGTCGACCGGTGAGCCGATGGACAAGGCGGGCTCTTACGCCATCCAGGAACGCGGCGCAGCGTTCGTGAGCAGCGTCAACGGCAGCGTCACCAACGTCGTTGGTCTCCCGTTGGCCGAAACGCTGGCGATGGTGAACGTGGCGCGAACTTCGGGTCAGCAGTCGCGCCCGCCGGTTGCGAATGGTGGCGCTCCTGCTTAGGATTGGCAGTCGCAACGGGCGAGTGCTAATCGCCTCGGTGCGCACAACATCCGCAAACACCATGTGACCGTGCCAATGGAGGCCAACACCATGAACCTGAAGCCGCTGGACGACCGCATCGTGGTCCGTCCGAACGAGCCCGAGACCCAGACCGCTTCCGGTCTCGTCATCCCCGACACCGCCAAGGAAAAGCCCCAGCAGGGCGAAGTGCTCGCCGTGGGCCCAGGCAAGCGCTCCGACGCAACCGGCGAACTGATCGAAATCGGCATCAGTGTCGGCGATGTCGTTCTCTACAGCAAGTACGGCGGCACCGAGGTTTCCTCGGGCGGCGAAGACCTGCTCGTGCTCAACAGCCGCGACGTGCTCGCCATCGTCGGCTGACCCAGAAGATCTGACTGAGAACTAACGAGAGAGAAGTAACCCCAACATGGCAAAGATTCTGAAATTCAACGACGAGGCGCGCCGCGCACTCGAAGCAGGCGTCAACAAGCTCGCCGACGCCGTCAAGGTGACGATCGGCCCGAAGGGCCGCAACGTCGTGCTCGACAAGAAATTCGGCGCGCCGACCATCACCAACGACGGTGTGTCGATCGCAAAGGAAATCGAGCTCGACGACGTGTTCGAGAACATGGGCGCCCAGCTCGTGAAGGAAGTCGCCACCAAGACCGACGACATCGCCGGTGACGGCACCACCACGGCCACCGTGCTCGCCCAGGCAATGGTGCAGGCCGGCATGCGCAACGTCGCAGCAGGCGCCAACCCGATGTCGATCAAGAAGGGCATCGAGGCCGCAGTCGCGGCCGCGGTCCAGTCGATCGCCGATCAGGCCAAGGACGTCGACGACAAGAAGGACATCGCTTCGGTTGCCACCATCTCGGCCGCCGATGCCTCGATCGGCCAGGTCATCGCCGACGCGATCGACAAGGTCGGCAAGGACGGCGTGGTCACGGTCGAGGAGTCGAACACGTTCGGCACCGAACTCGACTTCACCGAAGGCATGCAGTTCGACAAGGGCTACCTGTCGCCGTACTTCGTCACCGACGCCGAGCGCCAGGAAGTCGTCCTCGACGACTGCTACGTGCTCCTCAACAGCGCCAAGATCTCGACGGTCCAGGCCATGCTGCCGACCCTCGAAGCCGTGATGCAGACCGGCAAGCCGCTGCTCATCATCGCCGAAGACATCGACGGCGAAGCACTGGCCACCCTCGTGGTGAACAAGATCCGCGGCACCTTCAACGCAGCAGGCGTCAAGGCTCCGGGCTTCGGCGATCGCCGGAAGGCGATGCTGCAGGACATGGCTGTCCTCACCGGCGGTCAGGTCATCAGCGAAGAGGTCGGCCTCAAGCTCGAGAACGTCACCCTCGACCTGCTCGGCACGGCCAAGCGCGTCGTCATCACCAAGGACAACACGACCATCGTCGATGGCGGCGGCGAGTCCAAGGACATCGAAGGTCGCGTCAACCAGATCAAGGCCGAGATCGAGAACACCGATTCGGATTGGGACCGTGAGAAGCTCCAGGAGCGCCTCGCCAAGCTCGCCGGCGGCGTCGCCCTCATCAAGGTTGGTGCTGCCACCGAAGTCGAGCTGAAGGAAAAGAAGCACCGCATCGAAGACGCGGTGTCCTCGGTCCGTGCAGCCATCGAAGAAGGTGTGGTCGCCGGTGGCGGCACCGCCCTCATCCGTGCCCGCAAGGCCGTTCAGGTCGTCGTCGATTCGCTCGAGGGCGATGAGAAGACCGGCGCCAAGACGGTCTGGGAAGCACTCGTTGCCCCGGCCAAGAACATTGCGAACAACGCCGGCCTCGAAGGTTCCGTCGTCGTCCGCGAAATCGAAGCAGCCGAAGGTTCGATGGGCATGAACGCCGCAACCGGCGAAATGATGGACCTGCTCGCAGCAGGCATCATCGACCCGGCCAAGGTCACCCGTGCGGGTCTGCAGAACGCAGCCTCGATCGCGGCCATGGTCCTCACCACCGAGTGCCTCGTTGCCGACGCTCCGGAGCCCGAGGGCGCCGGCGGTGGCATGGGTGGCATGGGTGGCATGGGCGGCATGATGTGAGCCCTGCGGGGAGGCCCTGCCTCTCCGCCCCGATCTGCAGCCCCGGATCCGCCTCGTGCGGTTCCGGGGCTGCGTCGTTTTCCGGTCACTCGAATACCCTGCACGTCATGCCGGTGATCGAGGGGGCTCAGCGTCCGTTCTGGATGCATCAGGTCGTCGAGTATCTGATCGGGATCGTGCTCGTCGGTGCTGCGTTCCAGGCGCCCGAACCGGTGGTTCCCGCAGCCATGGGCGCCCTCGTCATCTTCAACGCCTCCATCGCGCGGGGACCGGCGTCGGCCTACCCGTTGGTCGGGCGAACCGTCCACCGCTGGCTCGATGTCGTCGTGATGGTGCTGCTCGTCGCTGCTGCGTTTCAACCGATCGTCGACGTCGACAGCACCGGCCGGTTGCTCTTGGGCGCCGTTGCATTCGTCATGTTCTTCATCTGGCTCAACTCCGATTTCACCGAGAAAGCCGACCGCAAGCAGGCCAAGCGAGCCGCGAAAGACGAACTGCGCGAGCGACTCGCCCGCCCTCAGGCCGAAGAGATCGGCAAGAAGGCCGGCCGCGCTGTCGGCGACGGGGTCAACGCAGCCAAGCGACTCAGCAAGAAACTGAAGGACCAGTCGTAGGATTGCCCCATGGCTTTCGATCAACCAGCTCCGGATCTCGCGAAGATCATCGCCGCCTGGGAAGAATTCGAAGCGGGCGAGCAGGCCCCCGGCCGGGTGCTGGCGAACATGAAGACTGCCGGCCTGCCCCGCGTCCTCGCCCAGTTGGTCGAGCAGGGCTGGGCCCCCTCGGCCTGACTGGTGCAACGCCGTCCCGGCGGTACGCAGGTGATTCCTCGGCCTGCCGCCTACACCGAGCACTTCGACACACCGTGGCGGCCCGACGATCGATGGTCGGTCGACGACCTGATCGCGCGCGTCCCCGGCGAGTCGGCGCCGCTGCTCCCCGCGTTTCCCGACGCCAAGCTCTCCGCGGTCCTGCTGCTGCTCGCCGATGGCCCGGCCGGTGCCGAGGTGTTGCTCACCCGCCGTTCGATGAGCATGACGAACCACAAAGGCGAGATCAGCTTTCCCGGCGGGCGCGTCGACCACGGTGAATCAGCCATCGACACGGCCCTGCGCGAAGCCCACGAGGAAGTGGGGCTCGACCCGACGTTGCCCACCGTCGTCGGCGAACTCGAGCACCTGAACACGATCGTGTCGAAGAGCTACATCGTGCCCGTGGTCGCCCACCTCGACGTCGGACCGCACGAGCGACCGCCCCTGGCACCTCAGACGATGGAGGCCGACCGGGTGATGTGGACGCCCATCGCCGAGCTGACCAGGCCGGGCACGTACCGGCTCGAACGATGGGGCAACGTGCCGCTCGATCGGCCGCTGCATTTCTTCGAACTCGACGACGAAACGGTGTGGGGCGCGACGGCGCGCATGTTGTTCGACCTGCTCACACTCCGTTGACGGTCAGACCAGTCGGGCCAGACGGTCCCACATCGCCAGCACGCGGGCCCGATCGGTCGCTCGCGCGCCGATCGAGATGCGCATTGCCGACCTGCCGTCGAGCACGGTTCGGGTGAAGAGCCCGATGCCGCCGGCGTTGGCCCGCTCGATCAGGGCGTCGGTGGCCTGGTCGGCGGCGCTCGTGGACTCGCCGCGGACCGCGATGCACAGCAAGTTCAGCGGGTGCGGCGCCAAGATCTCGAACCGTTCGTCGGCAGCGACGAGCGCGGCGAGTTCCTGGGTGAGTGCCACGTGCGTGGCGATCATCTCCTGCACCGGCCCGACGCCGTCGGTGCGCAAGGAGAACCACAGCTTGAGCGCCCGGAAGCGTCGACCCAGCGGGATCCCCCAGTCGCGGTAGTCGATGGCGGCGCCTGATTGCGCGGCGGCCGATGCCAGATAGGGCGGCAAGATGCTGAGCGCACCGATCAGCGCCGAGCGGTCAGCAGTCCAGAACAGGTTGCAGTCGAAGTTGATCCCCATCCACTTGTGCGGATTGGTCGTGTACGAGTCGGCCACGTCGAGCCCGATGTTCACCCAACGATGCTCGGGTGAGAGCGCCGCAATACCCGACATCGCCGCATCGACATGGACCCACATGTCGTGGCGGTGAGCAATGGCAGCAATGGCCGGGGTCGGATCGAACGCCATCGACGACGTCGTGCCGTGCGAGGTGACGACGAAGAACGGCGTCAGCCCGGACGCGACGTCTGCGGCGATCAGTTCGGCCAGTGCATCCGGCCGCATCGCGAAGTGCTCGTCGTGGGGCACGACGCGCATGTTGTCCGTGCCGATGCCGGCGATGCGGAACCCTTTTCGATGCTCGAATGGGCGTGCGCCGTGGTATATCCGACGAGGCGAGTGGTGTCGCCGGTGGCATTGACCGCGCCGCCGGTGGCCCGCCACCGTGCCGCGAGCATCGCGACGAGCGTCGACTCGCTGGCCGTTCCCTGGATGACGCCGCCGCCAGAGGCACTCGTCGAGCGGTACCGCTCCGGCAGGTCGAGCAGTTCCTGCATCCAGTCGAGCATGAGCGTTTCGAGTTCGGTGGCGGCCGGCGATGTCACCCAGGCCATGGCGTTCACGCCGAGCCCGGCGGCCATCAGCTCGCCCAGCATCGAGGCATAGGTGACATTCGACGGAAACCACGCGTAGAAGTCGGGGTGCTGCCACTGCGTCAGCCCGGGCACGATGATCTGTTCCAGGTCGGCCATCACCGCGTCGAAAGACTCGGGGGTCGCTGGCGGGTGCTCGGGAAGTCGTGCCCGGACGGTGCCCGGTACGAGGTCGCCGGCCGAAGAATCGCGCGGGAACACGGGCCGATCCCCGGCGCTCTCGACATAGTCGGCAATCCAGTCGATCATGGCGTGACCGTGTCGACGGAACTCTTCGGGGGTCATGGACATCAGCTCCGGGCGCGTTGGTTGCGGCGGACACCTCGGGCGATGTTGCCGAAGACGACAGCCAAGCCGACGACGATGGCCACCAAAATCAGCGTTTGGCGCCAGCCACCCCGGCTCTCGCTGCCGCAGCCCGGGCGTTCGAGTGCGCCGATGCACGATGTGACGTCACGGTCTTCCGGCAAGAATTCGTTGGCGGTGATCGGCGGGCGGGTGTCGACGGTCGTGGTCGGTGGAACCGACTCGTCGGGCGCTGCGACCGCCGTCGATGCAGCCGTCGATGCCGCCGTGGTGGTCGCTGTCGGCGCAAGCGTCAGCAGAGCGATGAGCAGCCAGAGGATACGATTCACGATCTTGAGTCAAGCGCAGCGATCACCTCATGACACCGTCCATCGGGCCACGGTTCTCGTCGTCGACTTCGGGGCGCAATACGCGCAGTTGATTGCTCGTCGAGTCCGCGAGCTCGATGTGTTCTCCGAAATCGTCGGTCACCGCCTGAGCGCCGCCGAGATGGCGGCGCGCAACCCGGCGGCGATCATCTTGTCCGGCGGGCCCAAGAGCGTGCACGTCGACGGAGCCCCGTCACTCGACCCGGCCATCTACGAGCTCGGGGTCCCGATTCTCGGGATCTGCTACGGCGCGCAGTTGATCGCGCAGCAACTCGGGGGAACCGTCGGCCGCGGCATGAGCGGCGAGTACGGTCGAACCAAGATCGAACGATCGGGAGACTCGCTGATCTTCCCCGACGACGCGCCGACGGTGCACGAATGCTGGATGAGTCACTTCGACGGCATCACCGCAGCACCCGACGGCTTCGTCGTTACGGCGTCGTCGCCTGGCGCTCCGGTTGCCGTCCTCGAAGACGACGTCCGCAAGATCTACGGTGTGCAGTTCCATCCCGAGGTCAAGCACTCGCCGTTCGGCATGGGTGCCCTGGCTCGGTTCCTGCACGAACGGGCCGGGATCGCCAATGACTGGAAGATGGCCTCGGTGATCGACGAACAGGTCGCCCTCATCCGTGCCCGGGTCGGTGACGCCCGGGTCATCTGTGGGCTGTCCGGGGGCGTCGACTCATCGGTTGCGGCTGCGCTGGTGCACAAGGCGATCGGCAACCAGCTGACCTGCATCTATGTCGACACCGGCCTGATGCGCAAGAACGAAAGCGAACAGGTCGTCGAGACGTTCCGGCGCAACCTTGGCATCGAGTTGATCCATGCCGACGAAGGCGCATCGTTCTTCGCTGCCCTGGCCGGGCTGACCGAGCCCGAAGCGAAGCGCAAGGCGATCGGTGAGCGATTCATCCGGGTCTTCGAAAAGCACACCGGCGGACTGAGCGAAGCAAAGTTCCTGGTCCAAGGCACGCTCTACCCCGACCTCATCGAATCGGGCGGTGCCGATGGCACTGCTGCGGTGATCAAGAGTCACCACAACGTCGGCGGTCTTCCCGACGACATGGACCTCGAACTGATCGAGCCGCTGCGCGATCTGTTCAAAGACGAGGTGCGCGCCCTCGGCACCGAACTCGGCCTTCCCGACGAGATGGTGTGGCGTCAGCCGTTTCCCGGGCCCGGGCTTGGCGTGCGGATCATCGGTGAAGTGACGCCCGAACGCGTCGCACTGCTGCAGGAGGCCGATGCGATCGTGCGCGAGGAACTGCGCAACGCCGGCCTCGAACGCGAGATCTGGCAGAGCTATGCCGCGTTGCTCGCCGACGTCCGGTCGGTGGGCGTGATGGGCGACGAACGCACCTACGGCCACCCGATCGTCATCCGGGCCGTGACCAGCGACGATGCGATGACTGCTGACTGGGCGCGCATCCCGTACGAGACGCTCGAAGTGATGAGCCAGCGCATCATCAACGAAGTTCCCGGCGTCAACCGAGTGGTGTACGACATCACGTCCAAGCCCCCGGGCACCATCGAGTGGGAATGAGGACGCGATGCTCAAGTTTCGTGGCGATTTCGCAACATGATCGTCATATTCGCTAGGCTCGCCCCTGTTATGAGCAAGTTCTTGCGGATCATTCCGGTTGTTCTCGCGTCGGCGTTGATGGTTCCGGCCTTCACCCCCACCGTTGCGAGTGCCAGCCCCGTCGACCAACAGCGCCAGAAGGTCGAAGACATCGTCGACGAACTCGAACGGCTGGAAGAAGAAGCACTCCGCCTCGGCGAGGAATACGTGCTCGCCGTCGACGCCAAAGCCCGACTCGACGAAGAGATCGTCGCCGCCGAGGCCAGCGTCGCAGCCAAGGAAGCCGAAATCGCCAACCTGCGCGGTGATTTGGGCGAGATGGCGATCCGCTCCTTCGTCGGCGCCGGCGACACCCCGCTCGGTCCGCTGTTCGAAGACACCGAGAACCTCAACGCGGTGATGCAGCGCGACGAACTCGCCCGCGTGGCGCTCAGTGCCGGCTCGGTCACGACCGACGAGCTCGACGCCATCGTCAAGGACCTCGAAGCCGAGCGGGCCGAACTCGGCCGCAAGCGC
This sequence comes from Ilumatobacteraceae bacterium, assembly GCA_963820085.1. Classification (GTDB taxonomy): domain Bacteria; phylum Actinomycetota; class Acidimicrobiia; order Acidimicrobiales; family Ilumatobacteraceae; genus Ilumatobacter_A. The sequence goes on from CAWFYU010000008.1 coordinate 490,674, forward strand.
ACCGAGGCCGAGCAGCTCGCCAAGGACCTCGCCGAGGCCCAGGAACGCACCGAGTCGCTCACCTCGGAGTACACCGCCGCACGGGCCGACGCCGAAGCCAAACTCGGACAACTGATCGCCGAAGAAGAAGCCCGCCGAGCCCGCGAGGCCGCAGCCAAGGTGCAAGCCGAGTACGAGGCCCAGCAACGCGCCAACGCAGCCGCCAACGCCAACGCGTCGAACACCAGCGGCGGCAATTCAAACTCCAACTCCAATTCCGGGGGCAACTCCTCGTCGGCAGGTGGCGGCTCATCGAGCGGCGGTGGCGGCGCGGCGCCGGCTCCAACTGGTTCGAGCCCTGCCCCTGCAGTGTCGTCGCGATCCGGCACCGCAGTGAACGCCGCGATGAGCCAGCTGGGAGTTCCGTACCGGTACGCCACGTCGAGTCCCGGGGTGAATTTCGACTGCTCCGGACTCACCAAATATGCGTGGGCCCAGGCCGGAGTCGGCCTTCCCCACCAGAGTGCCCAGCAGTATGCCTCGATCCCGCACGTCGACAAGGGTGCGGCGCAGCCCGGGGATCTGCTGTTCTTCTACAGTCCGATCAGCCACGTCAGCCTCTACCTCGGTGGCGGGCAGCAAGTGCACGCCCCGAACACGGGCAGCTTCGTCAACGTCGCCAATGTCAACTGGGGCAGGGTCGTCGGCGTCGGCCGACCGGGCTGACCCGGCGTCGTTGCCGACCGAGTCCGACTCGGTCGGATCAGGGGGTCGTGTCGGCCGAGGGCTACCGTCAGCTGCTGTGAACGACATCGTAGGAATCGACGGCCCGAGAGTCACCGAGTGGCTCGTGGGCAACGTGGCGGGCGCGGTCGCACCTTTCCGATTCGACATCATCGCCGGCGGGCGATCGAACCTCACCTTCGCTGTCACCGACGCGGTAGGCGCCAAGTTCGTGCTGCGCCGTCCGCCGACCGGATCGGTCCTCGCAACGGCCCATGACATGGAACGCGAGCACCGCATCATCTCTGCGGTGAGCCACACCGATGTACCGGTTCCCGAAACGTTGGCCGTGTGTCGCGACGAGACGGTCAACGGATCGCCGTTCTACGTGATGAGCTACGTCGACGGCGTCGTGCTCGACTCGAGCGCCAAGGCCGAGCCGATGTCGCCGGAGGTGCGGCGGGCCGCCGGTGAGCACCTGATCGACGTGCTCGCCGACCTCCACGCCGTCGACATCGACCGTGTCGGCTTGGGTGATTTGGCCCGGCGTGATGGCTACATCGAGCGGCAGGTGAGACGCTGGAGCACGCAGTGGGAGAAGTCGAAGACCCGCGAGCTGCCGGTCATCGACGAAGTCGCTCAGCGGCTCGCCGCCGCCATACCGACCCAGGTCGGCGTGTCGATTGCCCACGGCGACTACCGATTCGGCAACCTGCTCGTCGACCCGTCCAGCGGACGAGTTGCAGCCGTGCTCGACTGGGAGCTGTGCACGCTGGGCGACCCGTTGGCCGACGTCGGCTATGTCGGTGTCTACTGGTCTGACCCCGGAGAGGAGCAGCTCCGGGCCAACGACCCGACCGGCATTGCTGGATTTCCCACGTACGCCGAACTGATCGAACGCTACGCCCAGCGCACCGGGCGCGACATGACCAACATCGGGTACTACCGAGCGTTCGGCGCATGGAGGCTCGCAGTGATTTCCGAAGGGGTCTCGGCGCGTTACCTCCATGGGGCGATGGGCGACCAAGACATCGACCAAGCGACGCTCGACGGTTTCAAAGAGGGCACCGAACGTCTCGCCGAAACCGCCCTCGCCAGCCTCATCTCAGGGAGTATCTGATGCCCAGCCCGACCTTGCCCTCCGACACCCCGCCGATTCGAACCGGCGTGCTGGCCGGATGGACACCCGGTGAGTTCTCGGCCGCCGACATGACCTTCCCGACCTATCGACGCGGGAGCGGACCCGCCGTGATCGTGATCCACGAGGTGCCGGGCGTGACCCCGACCGTCGTCCGATTCGCCAATGAGGTCGTCGATCGGGGCTGCACCGTCGTCATGCCATCGCTCGTCGGCACGCCGGCGAAGTCGCCGTCGCCGCTCTATCTGGCCCAATCGATGCTCAAGGTCTGCATTGCCAAGGAGTTCACGACAATGGCATTGCGCCAGACATCGCCGATCATCTCGTGGTTGCGCGCCCTTGCCCGCAACGTGCACGCCGAGGTCGGCGGCCCTGGCGTCGGGGCCGTCGGCATGTGCTTCTCGGGCGGGTTCGCGCTGGGCATGATGGTCGACGACATCATGGTGGCGCCGGTGCTCTCGCAGCCGTCGACACCGTTCGCGATCGGCGGCACAGCGCGCGGTGCCGACCTCAACCTGTCTCCTGACGACGAGGCCGCGGTGATCGAACGTGCCCAGCACGGTTGCGAGGTGCTCGGCCTCCGGTTCACGGGGGACAAGTTGGTGGGCGACCGCTTCGCCACCCTGCGCGCCAAGCTCGGCGACGCCTTCATCGCCGTCGAACTCCCGAGCTCCAAGAAGTCCGACCATTCAGTGCTGACCGAGCAACGCGACGACGCCAGTGTCGAGCGCGTCCTCGACTTCCTCGCCGCCAAACTCCTGCCCTCAACTCACCCCACGCGATGAGTCTGCGGGCGGGCAGGGCGCCGCCAGACTCATCGCAGTTGTTCGGCGAGTTCTTGGGCTGCTTTGTAGTTGGCTTTGCCGTTGGGGGCCCGGGGGACGTGGTCGACGAACACGACGGTTTTCGGGGCCTTGTAGCCGGCGAGATCGTGCTTGACCGACGCAATCACGGTGGCGGCATCGACCGAGGCACCCTCGACGAGGGAGGCGACCGCGGTGACGGCGTTGCCGAACTTCTCATCGGGGACGCCGACGACGAGGCAGTCGAGAATTCCTCCGACGCGCTTGACGGCCTCCTCCACCTCCTCCGGGAACACCTTTTCTCCTCCGGTGTTGATCACCTGGCTTCCTCGGCCCAGCAGGACGAGCGTGCCGTCCGCCTCGACGGTGGCGAAGTCGCCGGGGAAGGAGTAGCGCACGCCGTTGATCACCCGGAACGTGCGCTCCGACTTGGCCTCGTCCTTGAAGTAGCCGAGCGGCACGTTGCCGCCGGCGGCCACCATTCCGACCTCACCCGAGCCGGGCACGACCTCTTCGTCGAGTTCGTTGAACACCCTGGCCTCGGGACCTTTGGTGAACTTCGCCGTTTCGGTCGTCAGACCCTTGGCGGTGATCTGGGTTCCCATCGACCCTTCCGTCGAGCCCATTGCGTCGATCAGCACAGCTTGCTCGATCCGATCGATGAGGTCGTTCTTGACCTCGGTGGTCCACATGACGCCCGAAGAATTGATCATCCTGATCGATGACGTGTCGTAGCGGGAGTGGTCGGGCTTGCCCTCGTCGAGGGCGCGGATCAGCGGCTTGGCGAAGCTGTCGCCGACGATCGTGAGACCGTTCACCCGATGGCGTTCGACCGTGGCGAGCACTTCGTGGGCGTCGAGGCTGCGGCTGGTGAGCGTGACGATGTGGGCGCCGCCGACCATGGGGATGAACCACCCGAGCCAGCAGCCGGTTCCGTGCATCACCGGCGCACAGGGCACCGAGGTGAACTGGCCTCCGCTGTCGACCAGTTGCTTGACCAGCGGCGCGATCTGGTCGGCGTGCTGCGGCGGCTCGAGGCCGAGGAGCGGGTAGCCGTTGCCGACCATCCCGGCGCACAGGCCGCCGACGGCGTACATCACGCCCTTCGGCATGCCGGTGGTGCCACCGGTGTAGAGCATGTAGATGTCGTCCTCGCGGCGCTCGATGCGGGCCATCGGATCGTGGCCCGCAACGACGGCCTCGAAGTGCTGGGCGCCCGGAACCTCGGTGATCGAACCGGTGGCGTCGGGTCCGTCGTCGACCACGATCAGCAGCTTGAGGTTCGGGAGCCGCTCGACCACGCGCTCCACGCGGTCGGCCAGCGACGAGTGGAAGACGAGCGCCTCGGAGTCGGAGTTGTCGAGCAGGTACCACAGCTCTTCGTCGAGGTATCGGTAGTTGACGTTGATCGCGACACCACGCATCTTGAACACGCCGGAGTGCGCTTCGAGGTACTCGTTGCAGTTGTACATGTAGAGCGCGACCTTGGAATCGGGCCCGAGACCGGCCGCGGTGAAGGCCTGGGCGAGGCGGGCAGCGCGGTCGTCGTACTCGGCCCAGGTTCGAGTTGTCGTGCCGTTCGAGATCGCAGGATGGTCGGGGATGGCGTCGGCAATCGATTCCCACACGGTGGCAAAGTGCATTTCCATCGGGCTGATCGTACGCAACGGCGATGTGTCCGTCGTCACCGGCGCGCGCCTGGTTGCTGGTTCGCTCAGCGTGATCGATGTGGCCACGATGAGGATTTGTCGACCGCTCTCGGCGGTTGGATACGGTCCGCTCAGCGTCAGTCGACGCACGTTGCCGGAAAGGGCGCTCCTCATGAAATCCACGGTCTTGAAGTCGTTGGCCATCGTCGTACTCGTCGGGTCAGGCGCAGCGGCCGGAACGGTCGTCGCCCAATCCGCGGGCGTGCCCGCACCGGCGCCCGGTGGTGCCGCCGAGTACAAGGTGATCGAGCGGTCGGCTGGAGGTGACGCGAGCGCGCCGCTCGTCGCCGCCGGCGTCGCCGGGTTGTACGTTCCGATCTCGCCCTACCGCACCTGGGACTCGCGCGACTTCGTCGATGGCAAGCTGATCAGCCTCAACGATGCGAACGGGCAGGCCATCGCCCTCGACATCCTGGTCGACCAGGACGGCATCCTGGCCATTCCTGAAACGGCAACTGCCATTACCTACAACGTCACCATCGTCAATCAGACCAGCGCCGGCTTTCTGACGGTCTCGTCGGTCTTGCAGCCACCGTCGGAGGCGATTCGCACCTCGACCGTCAACTGGTCAGGGCCTGGTGGCGCGATCGCGAACGGTTCTGCCGTCGCGGTCAACGTGTTCGAAGGTGAGCCCGGCTACATCGGGGTGATGGTCGGTGGACCCGGCGCAACAACCGACTTCATCATCGACGTCACCGGCTACTACATCGCGGTCCCTGCCTGATCAGCTGACGAGCAGGCGGCGGGCTCGGAGTTCGTCGTAGATCACCAGCGCGTCGTCGGCGATGCGTTGCAGGTGGGGCGGCAGCGTCGGGGGCGGATCGGTCGAGGCGGGCCCGAACCGGGTCGAGGCCTCGACTGCCGAGTACCAGTGCGGCGCCCACACGCCGTCGCTGGCTCGGCGGCCGGGTGGCCAGGAGGTCATCGCGGCCACCAGATCGTCGTCGAGCGGCACGTCGAGTCGGCGGCAGATCTCGCGCTGATACGCCGCCGGGTCGGTCAGGAAGTCGTCGGAATCGATGATGAGTTCGCAGCGATCGGCAATGGCGAGTTGCTGGGGCACGCCGATGTCGGCAAGCGTCACCGTGGCGCGCACCTGCGCATAGCTCGCCAGCACTCGGCGCGGGTCACGGAGCAACAGGCAATTGCGCAATCCGTCGAGCCAATTCAGCTCGACATCGTCGAGGAGATGGTGGGCCATGTGCTTCTGGTACGAGACGCCGTACCCGTCGCCGTGCCGCAGACACCCGGCGATCGCTTGCGGGTAGTCGGGTTCGCCCGCCGCGATGACTTCGTCCCGCGCCGGGTGGTCGAGGCCGGTTGCCGCGAGGTACGCGGCGTACAGCGGTTCGTCGAGCACTGCGGTGTCGGGCCGGTTCTCCCAGCTGCGCATCATCGCGGTCGACAGGTTGCGTGGCCCCGACCACATCGCGATCCGAATCGTCATGCTGGGCTGCTCACACCGATTCGAGCAGGTCGAGGTACCAGCCCTGCAATTGTTCGACCATCGGACCGCGCCCGCCCGAGCCGATCGTGCGTCCGTCGATCTCGGTGACGGGGGTGATCCCGGCGAACGTGCCGGTGACGAAGGCCTCGGTGGCGCCGTAGCACTCGGTGACGCTGAAGTTCTTCTCGCGCCAGGTCACGCCGTGCTGCGCGCACAGCCGCAACACGTTCCGCCGCGTGATTCCCGGCAGGCAGTAGTCGCCGGTGGACGTCCACACTTCGGGGTGCCCGGCGGGCCCGTCAGGGTGTCGAACGATGAAGAAGTGCGTCGAGTTGCAGGTTGCGACGAAACCCTGCGGATCGAGCATGAGCGCCTCGTCGGCGCCCGCCTGCGTGGCCTGGATGCACGCCGCGATGCAGTTCAGCTTCGAGTGCGAGTTCCACTTCGGATCTTGCACGTCGGGTCGGCCCCTGCGGATCGACACGGTGGACAGCCTGACTCCCTCGGTCATCGTCTCGGGCCGGGCCGTCTTGTATTCGGGAATGATCACGATCGTTGCCGGACTGATCGTGAAGCGCGGATCCTGGTAGGGCGTCGACTTCACGCCGCGCGTCACCATCAGACGGATATGGACGCCGTCGGTGTCCGGGCCCATGTCGTTCGCATCGAGGGTCGCCTGAATCATGGCGGTCAACTCAGACGGTGTGCGACCGATGTCCATGTCGATGCCCGTGGCCCCTTCGTACAGGCGGCGGAGGTGATCGTCGAGGAACGCCAGCTTCCCGTGGTGCACCCGGATCCCTTCCCACACCCCGTCGCCGAGCATGAACCCGCTGTCGAACACCGACACCACGGCCCGCTCGCGCGGCACCAGGTCGTCGTTGATCCCGATCACGATGTGCTCGTTACGCGGATCGATGTCGTAGTCGTGGGTGCCATGGGCCATGGACCTCATCATGGCAGCGCGGCGTGGGTGGGGCCTCGGCTCAGCGGGGGCCGCCGTCGATGTCGATCAAGGCGCCGGTGGTGTAGCTCGATGCGTCACTTGCCAGGTAGAGCGCGGCACCGACGATCTCGCTCGGTTCGCCGCCGCGCCCGAGGGCGAAGGACGTGCGCGCCCGCGCATCGAATGCGTCGAGGTCCCAGGCCTTGGAGATGTCGGTGAGGAACGGCCCGGGGATGATGCAGTTGACGCGTACCGTCGGCCCGAACGTGCGCGACAGGCCGTAGGTGAGGTTGTTCAGCCCGGCCTTCGCCGCGCCGTACACGAGTTCCTGCGGGCTCGGGCGGTGCGACGCGATCGACGACACGAAGATGATCGATCCGCCGTTGCCGCTCTCAACCATCCGCGTGCCGATAAGCGCCGACAGACGGAACGGACCTTTCAGATTCACGTCGACGACCTTGTCGTACAAGTCCTCGGTGATCGCGTCGACGGATGGGTAGAGCGGCGACATGCCGGCGTTGTTGACGAGAATGTCGACCTTGCCGAACTCGTCGTAGGCCAGGTCGGCCAGTCGCCCGCTGTCGTCCCAGTTGCCGGCGTGGTACGCCACCGGCACCGCCCGCCGGCCGGTCGTCCGCCGGACTTCGTCGGCCAATTGCTCGCAGTTGTCGAGCTTGCGGCTGGCGATCATCACGTCGGCGCCGCGCGCCGCGAACGCGAGCACCATGGCCCGGCCCAACCCGCGCGACCCGCCGGTGACCACGGCGACTCGATCGGTCAGGTCGAACAGGTCCGGTGGTCGAGGGGTGAACGCCTCCGGGGTTCCAGGCGGGATGGGGGCGTGGCCGGACGGGTCGCTGTCGCTCATGGGAGGCGATGCTGTCACGTGTCGCGTCGACGGGGCGATGTCGAGTCGCCAGGGCACCGGAGACGCCAGGCCCGGAGTCGATGGGATCGGTAACCTGACGCCATGACCGATCAGATTCTCGACGTCGATCTCCTCGCGTTCGAGCAGGGCAACCCATCGCAACGACGCGCCGTGGTCGACGGGGTGATGCGCAGCCTCGCCACCGGATTCGTCTACACCAGCCACGATCTGTCCGACGATCTGCTCGACACTGCCTACGCCATGTTGCGGGAGTTCTTCGAGCACGAACCCGAACGCAAGCAGCAGTTCACTCCACCCGGCGCGAACGGCCAGACCGGCTACACCGGGTTACTCGTCGAGACCGCGGCATCGAGTGACAAGCCCGACTGGAAGGAGATGCTCAACTGGTCGACGCCGATCGCCGGCGGGCACCCGCTGAAGCGGAACTTCCCCACGGCGTATCCCGACCAGGTCCTTCCCGAGTCGGTCGTGCCTGGCATCACCGACGTCCTCTACCGCTTCCACGACTCGATTGCCGATCTGCAGCGCCGATTCCTGCACATCATTGCCGAGGGCATCGGGTGCCATGAATCGTTCTTCGACGACATGGTGGCCGACGGCCCCACGCTTACCCGGGCGATCCGCTACCCGTCGATGGGTGAACTGCCCGCGCAGTCCAACGACGGAGGACCCGGCCATGTCTGGGCCGCAGAGCACGGCGACATCAACTTGATCACGGCCTTGCCCCGCGCCACGGCGCCGGGGTTGCAGGTCCGAGTCGGCGACGACTGGGTCGACGCGGTGGCGCCCGACAACGGCGTGATCATCAACACCGGGATCATGCTCGAACGGTTGACCAACGGCGTCATCCCGATCGGCTGGCATCGTGTGGTCGCGGCACCCGGCTTCACCGGTGAGCGCTACAGCGTCGTTCAGTTCTGTCACCCTCGGCCGTGGACCGTGCTGGCGCCGGTGTCGACGTGCTGCACGCCGGAGAATCCGCAGCGGTTCTCCGCGATGAGTGCCGCCGACGCGCTCGACGAAGTGTTGTACGAGATCAACCTCGTCGAGACCGCCCGTCGCATCGACGACTGAGCTCGATCGCCGATCGGCCCCGGGACAGCATCGCAACGGCCGAATTCGCGGCGTCCGGTCTCGCCGCGGTCAGAATCAGAAACGCAGCAGCGGAGTGTTGACCGTGGCGTCGGCGGCGAGCGCGAGTTGCAGCCAGAGTTCGGTCGACAGGTCGAGCCCGGCGGCCCAGTGGGCCGGGACGTCGTTGGTGCCGAACGCCCCCGGACCGTAGTGGTCGGCGGGTGTCCAGGTACACGCCGTGCCGGGGCTGACGAGTGCGGCCCAGCCCGATGCCTGGACCTGCCCGGTGGAGGTGATGATCCATTCGGAGTCGATCTCATCGTTGGTGTCGGTGGTCTCGATGATGACTTCGGCGTTCGAGCTCGCGCGGGGCGGGACGGTCCACCGCCCGATGCCGTTCTGGCAGCCGGTGCGGAACAGCGCGTCGATGACGGGGCCGAACGCGTCGATCGGCGTGCCGTCGAGTTCGTGGATCGACAGCCGGATGTGCGGCGCAATCGCCGCGGGGTCGAGAACGACCGACGCATCGGTCGGCACTTCGCCGCGCACGCCGACGGGAATCGGATCGGTGTCGCCCATGAACCCGATGATCTGGCCAGCCCACACGGTCGTGCCGACCTCGGCCAGTGCGGAGAGCCGGAGGTGGGCGGGGGCGTTTCCATCGGTGGTGCCCGGGTTGTCGTCGTTGAATCCGGTGTAGAGATAGCTCCGACCGCCCGGTTGGGTGATGGTCACGCTGATCGGTCGGCCGGACGCGGGTTCGTCGTCGACGGCAGTGACGACGCCGTCGACCACGGCGCGGATGGGTTGCAGCTTGACGCCGAACACGATGCTCGGGGCGGCACCGGTGCACAGCCCGGCAGCTTCGATGTCGGCCAACGACTGCTGGGCTTGGGGGTCGGTGTTCGCTTCGTCGCCGTCGCAGTCAGGCGAAGCAATGGTCGACGGGCCGAGCACCGGGAACTCGATACTCGGCAGGTTGTCGCTGCGCTGCGGAGGTTGCGGGGCGAGCCCCATCACCTGTAGCGCCTGGGCCAGCGTCTGCGTTTGTGGAATCGGTTGACCGGAGATCGTCGAGAACGTCGCGAGCCAACGTTGCTGATACTCGCGGATCGTCAGCTTGTTCCCGGCCGACGGGACCGGGACGACGTCCATCAGCTCCGGATTCCTGGCGGCCTTGGGGTAGTACCAGAGCACGGGAATCATCGAGACGTCGTTGTTCCACTGCGCGAGAAACAGCGAGACATCCTTGGCCGCGCGCTCGTCTTGGATGTGCGGTGGGGCGAGGTAGGCGTGGGCGTAGCCGCCGTAGTTCTGCCACGTCGAGGCGATGAACTGATAGGCGCCGGACGCGTTGCCCTTGTTCGGGGGCAGGAAGTACTGGCCGCGGGACTCCATGTAGCGAATGGTCGCGAGGATGTTGCCGACATCGCCGGGGTAGACGGTCAGGTTTCGGGGGGCGGGCGCCGCCGGGGCAGCGGGCGTCACCGGGGTCGGGGGAGTGGCGGTGGTGGGCGGGACGGTGGCGGGTGCGAGGGTCGTTGGCGCGGTGGATGGCGTCGATGGCACGGTCGATGGCACGGTGATCGGTGCCGGCAACGTGGTGGTCGTGGTGGTCGTCGGCGTGGTCGTCGGGGTGGGGGCGGGGGATTCGCCGCCGGGTGCGGCGAGGACCGCAGACCCCGAGGACGCAAGAGCGGCAGCCGTCAGGAAGATGGCGAGGCGACGACGTGCGCCGGAGGTTGGCGTGAAGTGAGGGAGCATGGGGGCAGTCATGATGAGGTCGTCCAGGCCCGAGCCTGTGCTGCTCTATCGGCAAGATTCTTCACAGAGTAGAGCGCTATTTTTCTCGATCGCCGTCGAGGTCTCCAGATACCGTCGATTGTTCATGTTCGACCCCGACCATCCACGTGCCGGCCCACCTCCGGCCAACGACGGGGGTGACGCCGAGACCGGTGGGGGTGATGCGCTCGATGCGATGACCGACGCGACGATTGATGCAGTGGCGGCACCGACGCGCGACGTCGTGCTCGGCGTCGACATCGGTGGGACGAAGTTCGCGGTCGGTTTGGTCACCGCACGCGGTGAGCTGATTGCTCGGGCGCGCGTCGAAGTCGAGCGCGATGTCGGCCCCGAGTCGCACTACACGGCCCTGGCCGGCCTCGTCGCGGACATGCAACAGCAGGCGATCGATCAGCAGGCGCGGATCCGCGCCGTGGGGGTGGGCTGCGCGGGGCCCGTGACGCGACAACTCGAAACGGTGTCACCGGTCAACATCGCCGGTTGGCGGGAGTTTCCGCTCCGCCAACGGCTGGCGGATCTGACGCACCTCCCGGTGTACGGCGACTTGGACGCCAAGGCGTTGGCCTTGGCGGAGGGTTGGCTCGGTGCGGCCCAGGGGCACCCGAACTTCTGTGCGATGACCGTGTCGACCGGGATCGGCGGCGGCATCGTCCTCGACGGCGAGTTGCTCGACGGCGAGTCGGGCAACGCCGGACATGTCGGTCACATCATCGTCGAACCCGGCGGCCGGCGCTGTGGGTGCGGCGCGGCAGGGTTGTCTCGAAGCCGAGGCGTCGGGCTTGGCCATCGAGCAGATCACCGGTCGTCCGCCGAGCGAGCCGACCTATGAGATCATGCAGCGGACGGGCACGCTGGTCGGCCGGGCGGCCGCATCGATCTGCAACTCGCTCGACCTCACCCTCGTCGTGGTGGGCGGAGCGGTCGCGCTCGGCTTCGCGGCGACGTTCTTCCACTCGGCGCAGGTCGCGCTCGACGAACACGTCAAGCTGCCGTACAGCATCGGGGCGCGGATCACACCGTCACGACTTGCCGACTCGGGTCCGCTGATCGGCGCCGGTGCGGTCGGGTGGCGGGGGGTGCGTCGGGCCGCTCGGGGGGCGCCGGGCTCGTTTCCGGTTCGCTGAGCCCGAAACCCTGCTCGCCGGCGTGCTCGCCGCGAAGTCGAGGAACGGTCGACCGATTCTGCGAGAATGGCGCCATGACGAAGATCAGGTCGCGCGACTCGCGCATGATTGACGACCGACGAGGCCAAAGTGCCGGGCGCGGCGGTGGTGGACTCGGCGACATTCTCGGCGGAGGCGAGGCGGCGGCGGCGGACGCGGTGGCGGCGGGCTCGGCGACATCCTCGGCGGCGCACTCGGTGGCGGCGGTGGTGGTGGCAGCGCCGGCGGCGGCCTGGGCGGCTTGAAGGCGGGCGGCGGCATGATCGGCGTGCTGATCTTGTTGGCCACGCTGTTCCTGCCCAAACTGTTGGGCGGCGCGACCGGGCAAACTGCCGGCATCGGTGGCGGCAGCTCGGCAGCATCGAGTGAATCGACCGGTGGCGACACCGAAGCGTGCAGCAGCGAGGCCGAGCAGATCCTGTGCGGCGCAACGGTCGACGTGCAGGAGTTCTGGCTCGAGAAGTTTCCGCAGTCGTTCAACCAGGACTACGTGGTGACCCAAACGGTGTTCTTCTCCGGTTTCACCAACACCGGATGCGGTCAGGCGTCATCGCAGACCGGGCCGTTCTACTGCCCGGCCGACCAACTCGTGTACTTCGACCTCGACTTCCTCGCGCAGCTGCAGTCACAGTTCGATGCCCCCGGCGACCTCGCGGCGCAGTACATCGTGGCGCACGAGTACGGCCACCACATCCAGAATGTGCTCGGCATCAATGCGCAGATGCGTCAGCTCCAACAGAACGATCAGCGCAACGCCAACAAGTATTCCGTGGCGCTCGAACTGCAGGCCGACTGCCTGGCAGGGGTGTGGGCCAATGACGCGAACCGCCGGAACCAATTCGACAATCGGGCCGAAATCGGCGAGGCGATCGGGGCTGCCGAAGCGGTCGGCGACGACCGCATTCAACAGCAGACCCAGGGCCGCGTCAGCCCCGAGAGCTTCACCCATGGAACGTCCGAGCAACGCAAGCAGTGGTTCCAGCGAGGGTTCGAGACCGGCGACCCGAATCGCTGCAACACCTTCGACGAGGTCCAGAACTTCTGAACCCTCGCAGCACCACCTCCGGTTGCTGACATGCGCTCACAGTTGCAAACCGGTTGGAGGGCCCACCGCGCCGCATCCAGTCGAGCTCCGATTGCCGGCGAGTTCGAGTCGTTGAATCCCCGACTCGCGTGCGTCCCGACAGAGGCCGAGACTGAAGAGTGGCTTCGGGCGGGCGGAACATGCCTGCGGGTGCGCTCCACCCGACGTTGGCGCACATCGGGACCGTCTCTTTTCCGACTGATGCTCGACGGTACTGCTCTCGACCTCTCAGAAGTCAACGGACACCCACTGTTACTATGCGCCGGCGACCATGTGATCGCCTCGCGAACGCGCAGCTCCCTCGGACGCTACGTCGCAGCGCTCCATCTGCATGGCGGTGAAGACGTCGTGCTGACCTTTCGTGGTGGGGCGCTCGACCCACAGACCGGTCCCGGCTGGGGTGCACTCGCTACGTGGAACGAACGCCCCCCGGTTGGCTGACCACGCGAATGGGAATGAAGGTGGCCGTGTCGAATGAACGACATAGGATTCTCGATTGCGTCGAATCGATTGTTGAGCGTGGTGTCGTTGGCCCGGGTTCAAACGCACATTGGTCAAGCATTGCCGCGACCATCACATTGGTGTCACGACCTTGGTGCGGATTTCCGAACCAGGGTTTCATGTCCGCCTCCGACGCTGGGTGACGAGCGAACCTGGTCCTGGATCACGGGCAACCGGCGCCTTCAAATCGACGATGAGCGTGAACCGCGGTCGCCGAATGCTTCCGGTGGGCCTGCCGCGTTCAGCCCCCGATCGCCCGATAGACCCGCTCGGCTGGCCCGCGTCCGAATCGGCGGTGCCAGATGTTGGCCGCAACGATTGCCACGATCCAGAACGCGGTGGCGAACAGCAATGAGGTCGACAAGCCGGCGGGGACGATCCACCCCATCCAGTCGACGGCGAAGTTGAAGACCAGGATGTGGGCCAGATACAGCGTGAGCGACATCTGTCCGGCCCGTCGCAGCGGGTCGGTGACGGCGGTGAACTGCGCCGCTGCCAGGTCGATCAGGACGAAGGCGATCAATGCCGTGCCGAGGGCGCTTGCGACGTACAGCAACCCGCGACTCGCCGGGTCGGTCGACAACACCTCTGATTCGAACGGCGTGTCGGCGCGGCTGGCGCCGAGGGCGGCTGCGGCGAACAGCATCAAGCCGATGCCCGCGAACGTCGAGTGCCAGTCAGGTCGGGCCAGCATGCGGCCGAGCACGATGCCGACACAGAAGTATCCGAGCCACGGAAACAGGGGGTGGGTGCCATTGACGAACACGTTGAACACGTAGCTCTGTGGCGTGCCCTCCGGCGGCACGAAGAGCCAGGCCGTGCTGCTGCCTGCCTCGTTCTGCCAGAAACGCCACGCGCTGAGCAGCGCGCCGGCGCCGATGGCGAGCGCCCCGACCAAGAGAACCCAGCGGGATCGGAGGGTGAAGAGCAGTGCGGCAATGACGAACATCGCGCCGTAGAACGGAATGATCGTGCCCGCCCAGATCGTGTCGAGGAAGAGCCCGCCGACGTAGAGGGCTGCGCCGCGCCGAACGAGGCGCCACCGCATCTCGGTGATCAGGTCGGGGTGGGCCACCGAGCGCCGGGTGAGGAGGGTGACACCCACGCCGGCGACGAGGACGAACGTGGCGGCGAACCGGGTGGACAGCGGGCCGCTCCACGGGTCGAACAGGTCGTCGGCCCATCCGGACCCGGGGGTGGCCCCCCGAATGATCAGATAGCCGTGGTAGTTCATGACCACGACACCGATCAGCGCGACGGCTCGAACCACGTCCGGTCCGCTGAATCGTGGCGCCGAGCCAGCCGTCGATGCCGTCAGGGTGCTGGTCGTCAGAGCCATCGGAACGTGTCGACGGTCGTCATGTGGAGTGGCCGTTGGACATCGACGAAGTCTCCGACGGCGGGGAGTGGATCACCCGCCGGTACGAACGCCATCGACGCATGCATGTGGGGCGGCTCGTGGAGAGCGAGTCGGGTCCGCGCGAAGTGAAAGGGGCTGAGGCTCCGGTCGCCCTCGTCGATCATCGCCACGCCGTTGGCGGTGCCGGCACCGATCATCACCAGGTGGCCGTCGGCCTCGATGGTCCCGAGCCGATAGCCGGCGGTGTCGCCGCGGCGGACGGGCCGCACATCGAGGACATCGGCATCGAGGTGGAGCGCCGACTTGTCGCCGTGCCAGAGCAACGTGCCGAGCCGCAGCCGATAGTCGTGGGTCGACGGCAACGATGCGTAGCGTTCGGGATCGAGGTGGCTGACCCACACGGGCACCGTCGGGTCGATGTCGGCGAGGCGGCAGGTGATCGCCGCGAGATGGTCGTCGGGGCCCCCGGCCAGCGGAGGGTGCACGCTGGCCCCGACCACGTGCAGGCCTGCCGCGGCGGCACTCTCGATCAGATTGGTGTCGCCCCCGAATCGACGCATCGGACTGGCGAGTTTGACGATGACGCGTCCGCCCCAGTTGCGCAGGGCGTCGATGTGGGCGGCGCTGCCGACCGTCAGGACCGGACCTGACGAGGCCGACGCCGGGCCGGCGGGGGCGACGAGCGTCGGCGTGAGCACGACTGCAGTGAGCGCGTCCGTGAGTTGCTCGGAGAGCCCGATCAATTCGTGGATCGTGCCGACGGCGATGGTGTCACAGAACTCGGCGGCGATGTCGGCCAACGCCTGGCGGCCGAACCCGTAGCCGTTGCCCTTGACGACGGGGACGAGTCCGCTGGCAGCGTCGGGTCGTGCGTCGGCGACGGCGTTGACGATCCGCGCAACATGGCTGCGCCAGATCGCCGTGCGCACTGTCAGTCGAATCGTCACCGCCCCGACGGTAATCCCTCACCCCCGCCAACCCCCGCCAGTCCCCCATTGCGATGAGTTCGGGCCGCAGCAGGTGGGGCCGGAACTCATCGTGGCAGGGTGGCGATCAGTTGCGATGAGTTCGGGTCGCAGCGGGTGCGGCCGGAACTCATCGCGGCGGGGTGGGTCGGGTCGGCCAGGAGCGCCAACGGGGGAGCAGCGGGGCGAGCGTGCGGTGGCGAAGCATTCCGGACCACACGCCCCAGCCGTAGGCGATGTCGGTCGGCGCGGTCGTCGGGCTGGCCAGCACGGCGGCGAGTGCGGCCCAGCGCAGGCGACGCGACATGAGCGCGCCGAAGATCACGAGCGGCCACCAGACCCGTCGTGTCGCCGCGGCGAACTGTTCGCCTGCCCTGACGTGACCGGTGATTGCGAGGCGAAATGCGCGTCGGGCCGGCACGCCGGGCAACTTCGCCGCCAGACGCACCGCCGTGCCGACGGCAATCGATGCCGCGACGAGCGGGTGGCCGGCGACGAGTAAGGCCCACACCGCGCCAGTCCATCCGTTGCTGTGCACGGGCGACAGCGCACCGGGATGGCGAAGGGCGAGCGGCGCCGCCGAGGTGCCGTAGCCAGCGTGCTGCCGGAGACGGCGTCCCGACGTCTCGGCGCGGTGCGTGCCACACCATCGATGCCGGCTCGTACCGACACCGCCAGCCCGCCTGGTCGAGCCGCCAGACGAAGTCGACATCTTCGCCGAATCGCAGTCGCTCGTCGAACCCACCCACTGCGTCGAAGGCATCGACGCGCACCACGATGGCCGCAGCGGGCACGTAGCTGACGCGGGTGCCGCTGCGGATGCGCGCGGGGTCGGGTCCGAGGTCGAGCGGGGAGCCTGCCTCGCCAGCGACGCGAGGAGCGACCAAGCCGACCAACGGGTCGTCGAAATGGGGCAGCAACGCATCGAGCCATGAGCCGATGCCGACATCGCAGAGCAGATCGACGTCGGCATCGACGAAGGCGATCAATGGCGTGGTGACGCGCTCGCGCCCGGCGTTGCGCGCCGCAGCGGGCCCCTGGTTCTGATCGAGACGAACCGTCGCGCCGGTGATCGGTGGGCGCGAACCGTCATCGACCACGAGTCGGCCCTCCGCGGCGGCAGGTCCGCCGAGTTGCGGCGTCACCACGGTGACGTCACCGATCGAGTACGCACCTCGGATCGTCGGGGCCGGATGCATCGCGCCGGCATCGAGGAGCCGATTCACGAGCGATGACGCCATGACGCTTCCGCCCTGTTCGATCGTGTCGAGAATCCGTGCCCCGGCGGGGGTGGTGCGGAACAGCTTCAGCGGCGACCCGGCGAGGAGCGCGTCACCGAACCGCTCCCACGACGAGTCGGTGAGATGCACTTGACCGATGTCGGCGGGTGGCTCGGCGTTCACGCAGTCACCCGAGCCTCAGCACGGCGTCACCCGGCCGGGGTGGGGTCGATCGGCCGCCATGCCTCGATGGCGTGGATGAGATCGTCGACGAAGGCGGAGATGAACTGGTCGCCTTCACGCCCGGAGGCGCCGGTGGGGTCGCCCAACACACCGGTCGGGCTGACCCGACGCACGCCGAGCCGACGCAGTTCTTCGAGATCGGCGTCGACGCCCGGCTGAGCGAGTTCGAAACGGACGAGGCCGGGGTCGATCGCGAGCATCAGCGACGTCTCGATCCGTCCGGCGTGCAGGTCTTTGGCCCCACCGTCGGCGCGCTGGGGCCACTTCGGCCACCATGACAGAACGTGGCGTCCTTCCTTGCGCAAGGTATCGACGGCGGTGTTGACGGCGCCGGAGTTGCCGCCGTGCCCGTTGACGAACACCACCCCCGCTGCCCAGTCGGCGCTGCGACCGAGTTCGAGAATCACGTCGTGCATCACCGCCGTGCCGATCGACAAGGTGCCCGCGAACCCGGCGTGCTCACCCGACGCGGTGACCGCAATCGTCGGGCCGATCATCAGGCCGTCGGTGAGGTGGATGGCGCGGGCGATGATCTCCTCGGCGATCAACGTGTCGGTGGACATCGGTAGGTGCGGCCCGTGCTGCTCGGTCGAACCCAGTGGGATGAGGACAACAGGGCTCCGCGTGCCGTCGTCGCTGATGGGGTCGTCGAGCAGGGTCTGCACCTCCGTCCACGTCGATTCGCCCAATCGCATCGCACCATCATGCCGTGCCCGAAACCGATCTACGCCGAGCCGATCGCGTGCCACGATCTCCGAGCCCAAGGTCTGGGCACCGCCGCGAGCTTGGCCCTCGGTCAGACGCGAATGAGGAGTGACGCGGTGTATCCACCGTTCGGATCGCCGGTTACCGTGACCAACTGGTCGTCGACTCCATCGGAGAACACGTTGTCTCTCGTCAGACTCGACCGCGTCAGGTTCTGCACGCTCGATTCGTAGCCCGATGTCGCGTACGCCTCGTTGCACGTCGATTCGGGGAATGCGAGTTGACTTGTTTTGATCGCCTGCGAACCGACGGTTGCCTCGTCGAGTGAGCCGTAGACCTCGAAGTGGGCGTGGGGCCATCGGCCGGCGTAGCAGCCGGGAAAACTGGTGACGAAGGTCAGGTTGCCGTTGTCGTCGGCGACCTGCACGGCGCGCAGGTAGTTCTCGTCGGGCAGGTCATAGAGCGAGTAGCTACCGTTCTGATCGCAGTGCCAGAGATAGACGGCGGCACCCGGGATCGGCAGACCGGTGTCGGCCTCGACGATGGTGAGCGCCACGACCGTCTCGATGCCGGCTGCGACGGTCGACGACGATCCGAAGCTCGACCGCATGTCGTTGCGGACGACCCCGCTCTGGGTGAGGGCGTTGGGACCGTTGGTGCCGTCGCCCGGGAACGGACCCGCCGTCTCGTCGGGAATCTCTGCACCCGCCGACGCTGCTCCCGCTGCAGTGGTGGCAGTTGGGCCGGTCGTGCCGGGGACGGTCGTGCCGGTGGTGTTCGCCGTTGTACTGGCCGTGGTGCCCGGCGCTGCCGTGCTGGCACTGTTCGCGGTCGTGGCGGTGGTCGCGGTGCCGTCGCTCGATGCGCAGGCGGCGAGCAACGCGGCAGCACTCACACCACCGGCGGCGTAGGCCAAGAGCTGCCGTCGGCCGTATCGCGGCGGGGTCGTCAGGCCGAGCAGCGCGAGATCGCAGGCGAGTCCTCCATCGTGGTCGTGGATGTGGCGGTCGTCGTGGCGGTCGGTCGTTGTGGGCGATGTCGTGAACATGATCGACATCGTGGCCGCGGCACCACCGAACTCCCCGAGATCTCCCTGTGAATTCGCCGTGAGTCGCGGCGCGTCGGGACGCGTCACGACGCGTCAGGACGGTGCGCTGATGGGCAGATCGAACGAGACCGTGGTGCCGACGCCGGGTTCGCTGGCGATCTGGACGGTGCCGCCGTGAGCTGCGACGACCGAGTCGACGATGGCCAATCCGAGCCCGCTCCCGCCGCGATGACGCGACCGCGACGGGTCGGCCCGGTAGAAGCGTTCGGTGACACGCTCGACGACATCGACCGCCATGCCCGCGCCTGCGTCGATCACCTCGACCGTGGCGGAGTCGCCGACGAGGCCCACCCGGATGACGATCGCGGTGTCGTCGGCGGTGTGGGTGACGGCGTTGTTGACGAGGTTCGTGAACACCTGACGCAGCCGGTCGTCGTCGGCGGCAACGACGACCTCGCCATCAGGCGACTCGACCGTGATGTCGCGTGTCGGCGAGACGACTCGGGCATCAGCGGCGATCTGCTCGGCGAGCACGACCAAGTCGACTGGTCGTCGATCGAGCGGGCGGCCTTCGTCGAGTTTGGCGAGGGTCAACATGTCCTCGACGAGCCGCGTCATCCGCTGCGACTCGGCCTCGGTTCGGCGCATGGCATCAGCCAGATCGTCGGCGTCGGCGAGCCCGCCGATGCGATACAACTCGGCATACCCCCGAATGGTGGTCACCGGGGTTCTCAACTCGTGTGACGCGTCAGCCACGAACCGACGCAGGCGCGCCTCGGAATCGGCGCGCTCTTGCATCGACGTGTCCAAGGTTCCGAGCATCGTGTTCAGGGCGACCGCCAATTCCCGTGACTCTGCCGCAGGCGACGACTCGTCGGCGCGGGCGGACAGATCACCTGCGGCGATGGTCGTCGCCATTGCCGTCATCTGCTTGATCGGCCCGATCCCGTGGCGCAGCATCCACCACGTCACCAGCGCCAGCACGGCGAGAATCAACGACACCCCGACCAGTTCGATCAACATCAGTCGGTTGATCGTCGACGCGACGTCGTTGAGGGGGAGCCCGGTGACGAACGCGCCGTTCCCGTATTCGTCGACGTCGACGAGGACCCGGTAGTCGACATCGTCGCCGACTGCATCGACGGTGAGGTAGGTGGCGCCAGGCTGCCCGACGTCGATGTCGTCGAGGGAGAGGTCGGGCGGCGCAGTGACGGAGCCGCCGATGTTCGGGACGAAGAAGGTCGTCAGCGTGCCATCGGCGTCGAGTATTCCTTCGAACAGGTCGCTCTGTCGTTCGGGCGGCCGGCCGTCGGGTTCAGGTCGGTGGTCGACGTCGGAGATGGCGTCTCGATCGAACACTTCGCCGCGTTCGCGTCCCCCGGCTGCCTCGAGGCGATCATCGATCTGGGCAATGAGCTGCGAGCGGGTGGTCGTCGTGATGACGATCGCAACGATCAGCAGGACTGCGGCGACGAGCCCCATGCCAGCGAGCAGGCGCGCTCGCAACGACAACGAGTTCATCGGACGCGCAACGTGTAGCCCACGCCGCGCAGCGTGTGGATGAGCTTCGGTTCGACGGTGTCGACCTTGCGGCGCAGATAGCCGATGTAGGTCTCGACCACCCCGCCGTCGCCGCCGAAGTCGTAGTTCCACACATGGTCGAGGATCTGGGTCTTGGAAACAACCCGTCCTTCGTTGACCATCAGGTAACGGAGCAGGTTGTACTCGGTTGGCGACAACGCCACCTCGGTGTTTGCTCGCGTGACGCGGTGCGCCCGGTCGTCCATGACCAGGTCGGCGACGACCCGGCGATCCTCGTCATCGAGCGTCGTTGCCCCCGTGGTCCGTCGCAGGACTGCCTCCACGCGCGCAACCAACTCGTCGAGGCTGAACGGCTTCGCAAGATAATCGTCGCCACCGAGGGTCAACCCCCGGACTCTGTCGTGGGTGTCGTCGCGGGCGGTCAGGAACACGACTGGAGTGTGGATGGCATCGGCGCGCAGCCGGCGGCACACCTCGAACCCGTCGAGGTCGGGCATCATCACGTCGAGCACGATGAGGTCAGGGCTGATCTCGCCGACGAGGCGAAGGGCGTCGCGTCCATTATCGACAGCGGTGACCTCGTACTCGTGGTGGCGCAACGCCGCCGACAGCATCGACCGCAGATTGTCCTCGTCGTCGACGATCAGCAAATGGCCCTTCACGGCGCCCATGCTCGCAGACGAACCTGTGAGTTCGCCGAGAATGAAATGTCAGCGGACCGTGAGTGCATGTCGGCCGGCGATTCCCTCGCGTGAAGAGTGTCGGGCCGATCCGCTCCGGCTAACTCTGTGACAGTGCTCGTTTACGATCGATTCATGAGTTCGATCGGGGTGCGGAACGAGATGCGGGGAGGGGTGGGCGACGTGCGTGGCGGTTTCGTCGATGGCTTGGCCGTGCTTGCTGATCATCTCGATCCGCGTGATCCGGCACCCGAGGTCACGGCGACGACGCGGGCGATGCGCCGGTTGCGGGCTGAACAGCTCGATGAGGTGCAGGCGGTGGTGGGTGGTGGCCGGTTCTATCGGCTCGGGTACCGGTCCCCGGCGGCGTGGCTGGCAGCGACGTCGCACGAAACCTATGGGGCGTGTCGGGTCACTCTGCATCTCGCTGAACGCATCCAACACATGACCCACACCCGCAGCGTGTTCGCGACCGGAGAACTCGCCGAGTCAGCGTTGAAGCTCCTCGCTGACGCCTGGCACCCCGATCATCGCTGACGTGTTCGCCCGGGACGAACCGATGCTGGTCGGTTGGGCCCAAACGTTGGGGAACCGGGACTTCAAAGTCGTGCTCGACACGTGGCGCATCCACGCCGACCCTGACCGCGAAGAACGCACCGCCGAGGACCGTTACGAAGCGCGCAGCCTGCACCTGTCGTCGCTGCTCGACGGGATGGGACGCCTCGACGCGACCCTCGACCCCGAAGCCTTCGCGATCGTGCAGGAAACGATCCGAGCACTGTCGCGGCCCGCGGTTGATGACACGCGCAGCCTCACGCAACGCCGTCACGATGCGCTCGTCACCATCGCCCGCCACTACAACACCACCCACCCCGACACCTACTGACACCCCGACACCGCCGGACTGTGTCCGGGCATGTTGCGGGCCGGAAGCGGCGACGGCACAAGGTCGTCGCGATGATCGACTACAACGCACTCGTCGCCCGCACCGGGTCCGGCACCCTCGACACGAATGCGGCGCGGACGGTGGTGTCGGCTGACGCGGTGCGGCGGATGGCGTGTGATTGCGACATCCACCGGCTCATCACCGGACCCCAATCGACGATCCTGGACCACGGTCGCAGCCAACGCGTTGTCACCGACACCTTGTTCGACGTCCTCGCATTGCGTGACGGCGGGTGCCGGATCAATGGTTGTGTCACCCCCGCTGGGGGCTGCGACGCGCACCACGCTGTCCACTGGGCCGACCAGGGTGTCACCGAGCCCGACAACTTGGCGCTCGTCTGCTGGCATCACCATCACTGGCTCCACGAACAACACTGGAGACTCCAGCCCCACGGGGCCGGACACTTCACTCTGATCGACCCGCACGGCGCCGAACACCCCGTGCGCCCACCCTGGCTCGGCCACGCCCCACCACCCAACGCCCCACCGCCCGACGCTACGGCACTGAAACTCGGCGACGCACCATCTGACGCCGACCCGGCTCGCACACTGTTTGACCCACCACCTGGCGCCGACCCGGCCTACACACTGTTCGACACATCACCTGACGCCGACCCGGCTCGCACACTGTTCGACCCACCAGTCTGAACCGAGGCCCTGGCTGGCTCAGGCCACCGTGCTCGGCCCCGCCGTCGGCGATGCGACCCTGCCACACTGTCGGTAGATGACCGAGGTCAGGTCAATCGGGCGACGGCGACGATGGAGGGTGCGGAGGCAATGAGCTCAGAGCGCAATGGTGGGAGGAGCGACGTGTCGTTCGACGCGACCGACGAGGCGGTCGTGCAATGTCCGTATCCGCACTATCGAGCGATGCGCGACGAGGCACCGGTGTTGGAGATGGACGGCGCGACGGTCGGTCGCGTCGGCGAGCGAGTGTTCGCCGTGTCTCGTCACGAAGACGTGAAGCGAATTCTCCACGACCACACGACGTTCTCGTCGCAATTCGGGAGCTCATCCACGAAGGCGTCGCCCGAGCTGCGAGCACGGCTGAAAGAAGTCGCCAACGACGGATGGCCGAACGTCTCGACGATGCTCACCGAGGACCCACCGTCGCACACCCGCTACCGCCGGCTCGTGTCGATGGCATTCACGCCCAAACGGGTCTCGCGTTTGGAGCCCGACATCCGGCGCATCTGCGACGAGCTGATCGACGGGTTCGGCGGCTCCGCCCGCGTCGATTTCATCGACAAGTTCAGCGTGCCCCTGCCCGTCGCTGCGGTGGCGACCATTCTCGAAGTACCCGACACCCGTCGGGCCGAGTTCAAGAAGTGGGCCGACTCCTCCGTTGCATCGATCGGACGGGTCATCAGCGACGACGAACGCGTTGCCGCCGAACGCGTCATCATCGAGCAACAGCACTACTTCGTCAGCGAGCTCGAAGCACGACGGTCCGACCCGCGCGATGACTTCCTGACCGACCTACTCAATGCCGAGCTGCCAGCTGATGGCGCCGTCGAAGGCGGCCCGCTCGACATCGCCGAGATGCTCTCGATCATCCGCCAGATCCAGGTCGCCGGGAGCGAGACGACCGCGAGCCTGCTCTCCGACCTGATGGTGCAGCTGGCGCTCCACCCCGATGAGTGGGAGAAGCTGAAGGCCGAACCGGCGCGCGCCGCGGCAATTGTCGAGGAAGGACTGCGGTGGGCGAGCCCGAATCAGGGGTTGTTCCGGATCGTGATGGCGGACACCGAGGTGGCCGGCACCGTGATCCCGAAGGGTTCGACGATCTGGGTGATGTACGGATCAGCCGACCATGACGACCGGGTCTTCGACGACCCGGAGGTCTTCAACCCCGACCGTGATGGCCTGAACCGGCACATCGCATTCGGGCACGGCATCCACTTCTGCCTCGGTGCGGCACTCGCCCGGCTCGAGGCGGTCACCGCGCTCAAGGTGCTGGCGGGCCGCCTCGACACGATTCGAGTGGTCGAGCCGGAATCGCTTCGCTACGGCAGCAGCTTCATCCTCCGTGGCTTGGAACACCTCGAACTCGACGTCACCTACCAGTAGGTACGTCAGCAATTCGAGCGCTTTGCTACCTTGAGCCGATGTCACCGTCAGCAACCGTCAACGCGTTCATCGCCGCCATCGAAGCCAAAGATGTCGATGCTGCAATTGCTCTCGCCGCACCGGCCATCTCCTATGAGAACATGCCGATGGAGCCCATTGTCGGCATCGACGGGTTGGCGGCGACCCTGCGCAGCTTCCTCGGTGGCGTCACCGCTGTCGAGTGGCGAATCGTCGATCAGTGGGAGGTCGACCGCACGGTGATCAACGAGCGAGTCGACCGCTTTCAGATCGGTGACGGCTGGCTCGAGATGCCTGTCGCCGGCGTGTTCAGAATCGACGACGACGGAAAGATCGCACTCTGGCGGGACTACTTCGACCTCGCCACCTACACCCGCCAACTTGCCGCACTCACCGCAACCTGACCTCCGTCTCGGATGCCGCGGTGCGCACAGCGGCAATACTCGCACCATGGCACTTCCGTCTGCTGCCCGCTCGCCCTTGACCGCCGACGAGCGCGCCGCGGCCCGGGCCTTCGTCGCACGCTGCGAGGTGCGCCTGTCGACGTTCCATCGCATTGCGGTCGGCATGCTGTCCGGTGCCGGGCTGCTCGTCATCCTTCCGGTGGTCGCACGGGACGCCGTATCGGGGGTGCTCCGGGCGTTACTCATCGGCAGTGTCGAACCGTCGGACATCGCCCTCGCCGTTGCGGTGGTTGCGATGCTCACGGTTCCCGCCGTCGCCCTGTGGCTGCTCTTTGCCGACCTGACCCGCTTCTACTTCCATGCCAATCATCTCGGCGAGGGGCGCGACGTGTTCACGCCTCGATTCACCTTGACGTCGCTCCAACTGCCGTCGGACGAACTCGGCCCGGGCGCAGGCGCGCAACTCGCGGCCAGCCGCAGCGATCCGCGGATCGTGGAACTCTTGGTCCCCACCAACGACCGGTCACGCCGGCACGTCGACCGTCAACTCCAGGTCTATCCGGGGCTGGGTACGGGCAACGACGACGCGGCGCGAGCAGCAGGGCTGTTCGACCTGGCTGCATCGTCGAGCCGGCCCCTGCTCGACGAAGTCGCCAAGATCGAATACGGCATGGCCCGCCACGTGCTACGTCTGCGGGGTCTCGTCCTGCGGTACGTGAAGGCGCTGCTCGCACTGCTCAGCACTGCCCTTGCCGTGTACGTTGCCGACGCGATCGTGGCGGGGCTCGGGCCCAACGAAGACCTGGCCAATGACGGCCGTTTCGCGCTCGCCGCTGTCGTGCTGATCTGGGCCCCGGTCGTCGTGTTGGCCGTGACATCGCCGGTGCGGTGGATCGAGAACCTGATGCGTGACGACGGAGCTCCCTCGACCGCGGTGGCCGATGACCCAGATCTGACCTATGTCGAGCGCGTGTCGCTGAGAATCGCCGCGCTCGGATGGCTGGCCGCCGGAGTCGCGATGATCCTCGCGGCAACCGACCCCGATTCGGCCGGCGGTGCCCGCAACATCGGTGTCGCGATCCTCGTCGGATCGTCGATCGCAGTGATCGTCGCGGCGTTCTCGGGCCGATTCCGCAGCCTGACCCGGATGTCGTGATCGCGCCACGTACGTCGAACCGGTGACGGCGTTCAGGCCTTCTTGACGAACTCGGCCTTGATCAAGATGCCGCGTCCGTTGACCTTGCCGTCGATCGGATGATCGCCTGCGACGAGTCGGATGCCCCGCACCTTCGTCCCGGCCTTCACGCCGCCGGTCTTGCCGTCGAGCTTGAGATCCTTGATCACCGTGACATCGTCGCCGTCGGTCAGGAGGTTGCCGTTGGCGTCGCGCACCTCGTCGACGTCGTCGGCCGCCAGCCACTCATGCCCACACGTTGCGCACTCGAACCCGTCGCCCGTGGTCATCGGGTCGGGCATCGTGCAGATCGGGCAGTCGGTCGGTTCGCTCACCGGCTCGTTCTAGCAGCCGCAGCGGGCAGATCGGCGCCCAGGTCAGAGTGGGCTGAGGTAGCCCCACTCGTCGAGTTGGTCGATGATCCGCTGAGCGGCGTCGTGCGGGCCGAGGGTGACCGTCTCGCTGTGGCCTGCGTCGGCCGCGCCGATGTCGAGGATGTCACGGACCCTCGACAACGTGTTCCCCGCTGGCGCGGGAAGTGAGCGCGAACGCGGTCGGTAGGCGTTGATCGTGACGTCGAGGTCGGAGCGTGGTGGGGCCCTTCACGACCGTGATCGGCATCGCCTTGGCCTGCAACGTCGCCGCAAGCGAAGCGCGACGCAGCCGGGTGAGCGAACCTTCGACGGAGATGACGGCAGGCGTCGGAACGTCGAGCACCTCGCGACGACCTCCATCGAGTCGCCGCACGACTCGCAGTGGCGACGATCCGGTGTCGATGTCGACGAGCCCCAGGGCCTGTGCCACGTTCAGGTCGGCGGCGAGGTAGGCGGGCACCGAACCGGTGCCGCGATCGAGCGAGTAGTCACCGCAGACGACGACGTCGCTGTCGTGTGCGACCAACGCGATCGCCGCGGCGACGTCACGGCTGGCGGCGTCGGTCGCGTCGATCCTGACCGCGGTCGATGCTCCAGCGGCGAGCGCATCGCGCAACACCGAGTCGGCGCCGGCCGGGCCGACGCACACGACGGTCACCTCTCCTCGATTCGCTCCGCCGTCACCGAGACCGGCGAGGCGGAGGCCGATTTCGAGTGCGGCCTCGTCGGCCGCCGACACGCCGGCCCATCGCTCGTCGGCCGAGGCGCCGTCGACGGCGACCCACTTCCAACAGACGGTGACCCGCAGGGGGCGAGGGTGTGTGGTCACGAGTGCTTGAACACGACGCCGTGGCCGCCCTCGGGATAGCTCCACGAGATGGCGCCCTCCTTGTTGCACACCAGATAACACGTCCCACACTCGAAGCACTGCTCGTAGTTGAACAAGATGCCGCCGTCGCTCGTCGGAACGAACAGCTTGGCCGGGCAGGCCACGATGCATTCCCGGCTCGGGCAGCCCCGGCACACCGTGTCGTCGACGACGATGTGGGCTCGTTCGTGCACGTCGAATCGGGTCGACCCGATCAGGTCTTCGAACGACTGCTCGGGCCACTGCTCGGTTGCGTTCGTACCGGCAGCCGCGATGCTCGCCCAGCGATCGCTGAGGCCACTCATCCGAAGCTCCGCAGCCCGGCGAGCGCATCGCTGGCGAGATCACGCAGCTTCACTCCGGCCCGGGACCGTTCCTCGTTCAGGATCTTGCGCAATCCGGGCTTGGGCGTCGGATTGTCGACCCGGAACATCCGCTCGACGGTGTTCGCGATCATTTCGGGGTAGAGGTGCTGCACCCGGTCGCTCAGCACCAACGCGGGGGCTCGCCGCAGCTTGCGATGATCGCGCAGGACGAACGTGTCGTTGAGTCGGCGCTCGTATCCCGCCAGGCCGGTCGCCGACAGGTCGCCGGAAGCAAGGGCCTCGACGGTTGCCTCGCCGGCGTAGATGCCGCTCGCCATCGCGAAGTTCACGCCCTCGAGCCAGATCCCGGCCGCCAGACACATCGCCGCGGCGTCACCGGCGATGAGGATGCCGTCGCCGGTCATCTGCGGCATCATCGCGAGTCCGGCCTCGGGGATGACGTGGGCCGAGTACTCCTTGACCTCACCGCCCTCGACAAGCGGAGCGATGCCCGGATGGCGCTTGAGATTGGCGATGATCTCTTCGGGTCGTAGTTGTTGGGCCGCGAGCTTGGGCAGTTTGAGCACGACAGCCCACCGCCAACGTGTCGAGATTGGTGTAGACGAAGCCGCCCCCGTTCACGCCACTCGTGCCGCCGAGGATCTCGATGTCCATGCCCTCGCGTCCGCGCACTCCGAAGCGCTCGTCGATCACGTCCTTGGGGAGCGCAATGGTCTCTTTGACCCCGACGGTGTAGTTGGCAGCGTCGACGTCGCCGTACATCCCTGCTTCTTTGGCCAGGAAACTGTTGACGCCGTCGCAGGCAATGACGACCCGCGCCCGCAGATCGCCGTCGGGCCGGTCGGTGGTGACGCCGACGACGCGGCCCTGCTCGCGGAGCAATCCGGTTGCGGTCGTCGAACACACGAGGGTGGCGCCGTCGGCCTCGGCCTTGCCGGCCAGCCAGTGGTCCCAGTCGGGTCGGAACGCAGTGGCCCCGTTGTACGGGGGCGCGCCCCACTTGTCGGAACGAAAGTCGACGGTGAGCGCCTGGTCGTCGGTGAGCACCATCGTCGAGCGGCGGGTGATCCACCGCTGAACGGGAGCGTCCTCCCACCATTGCGGGTGCAGCTGGTCGAGGATGCGCGGGTACACGACGCCGCCG
Source organism: Ilumatobacteraceae bacterium (assembly GCA_963820085.1). Taxonomy (GTDB): domain Bacteria; phylum Actinomycetota; class Acidimicrobiia; order Acidimicrobiales; family Ilumatobacteraceae; genus Ilumatobacter_A. The sequence goes on from CAWFYU010000008.1 coordinate 519,019, forward strand.
TACATGTTCTTCGATCCCGGGAACGGACCGCGTTCGAGCAAGATCACCGAGTGTCCCGCTCGGGCGAGCACGGTGGCGGCGGTCGCTCCGGCCGGTCCCGCACCGACCACGACGACATCGACGTCGAACTCGGTCATGCCGGTTCCGCTCCGGTCGAGGCTCGGCGCGCAGCGAGGAGTCCGGTGAGTGCGTCGAGCGTGGCGTTGGCATCGCTCACGATGGCCAGGTCGCTCATCTGCATCATTGGGCAGTGGGGATCGGTGTTCACGCTGATGATGTGCGCCGGATCGCCGAGGCCGCGCGGTGTGCTGGACGGCGCCGCTGACACCGAAGGAGAGATAGAGCTGCGGGTCGACGACGACGCCGGTGGTGCCGATCTGCTTGTCGTGATGGACCCATGCCCGATCGGTGATCACCCGAGTGGCGCCCATCGTCGCTCCGAGGTCGGCCGCGAGTGCGCCGAGTTGGGTGAAGCGTTCCTCGCTGTCGAGCCCTGCGCCGCCACCGACGATCCGTTCGGCTTCGGACAGATCCATCGTGCGCACGTCGGGCGGCAGCACGTCGACCACGGTTGCGGCAGCATCATCGATCGAGTCGTTGTCGTCGCAGGTCAGTCGTTGCACGGCCGGTGCGCCCTCGAACGAGTCGGCTCCGCGGATTCCTGGCTGGAGGGTCGCCACGAACTCGCCACGGGGTCGGTGGTGGTGAAGTTCGCGGCCACCTCGGCGGGCGACTGTGATGGCCTGCGGCGTGACGGCAGTCGCTCCTGAGAACAGCGGACGATCGAGCCGCAGCGCAAGTGCCGGTGCGAGGTCACGTCCGTCAGGGCAGTGGGGGAGCACGATGCACGGGTCGAGGCCGGGGAGGAGTTGGGCGAGCTGCCGTGCCCAGCGGGCGATCGCGACATCGCCGAGTTCGACCAGGGTGACCGTTGCAGCTCGTCCCGTCATGTCGACGGAGTCGAGGCCGGTGCCGACGAGGACGACGTTGCCGCCGCACTCGGCGATGACATCATCGGTCCCGGCGGGAAGCACGCCATCTCGAACCGGGACCACCGCGATCATCGCGGCCCAGCGTACGGTGCCCCGCCCGTTCCCCAGTAACCGTCCGCCACCGTTGCGATGAGTTTGGGCCGCAGGCGGTGAGGCCGGAACTCATCGCTGGGCAGCGCTGGTCGGGTGCGATGAGTTTGGGCGGCAGGGGGTGGGGGCAGCAGGGTCAGCTCAGGAGCGAGGGTTCGAGTTGGTGGATGCGCTTGATCGTGGCGGTGAGCAGCTTGCGGGCGAGCCCCGGGCTCTCGTCGAGGAGTTGCTCGAACTCGCCGCGATTGAGGACCTCGACGGTCACGTCGGTTTCGGCGCGCACCGTGGCGCTGCGCGGCGTCCCGGCCAGGAGCGCCATCTCGCCCATGATCGCGCCCTTCTCGACGGAGGCGATGAGCTTGCCGTTGCGCCACACCGAGGCCGTGCCGTCGACGACGATGAACGCCTCGCGCCCGACGCTGCCCTCCTTGATGAACTCCTTGCCGGCCTTGATCTCGATCGGCGTCATCAACCGATCGATCGCGGCGAGCTCCTTCTTCGACAGGCCCGAGAAAATGTCGATCGAGGCGAGCGCAGCAATGGTCGTGTTGGCGGTCATCAGATCATCTTGCCACTTCGCGCGAGCCGTCGTTTGCTTGGGGCGACGCGGTGTCGATGCTGTGTTGCTGCTTAGCCGGCGGCAGGGTTGCGACGCTCACGCAACCAGCGCACCAGTTCCACGACGCCGGTGATCGACAACGCCGACACGAACGCGAGAATGAAGGCCAGAGTGTGGTTGTCTTCGAACTGCTTGCCGAAGACGTACCCGAGAATCGCGGCGTAGGACGCCCAGATGATCACGGCGACGCCGATCCACAGCACGAACCATCGCCGGGGCTGCTGGGTGACGCCGGACGACACGGTGAGCAACGTGCGTCCGCCCGGAATGAACCGGGCGGTGATGAGCAGCAGTCCGCCACGCTTGCGAATCTGGCGACCCGCAGCATCGAGCCGATCGCGTCGGGCCGGCTTGCGGTCGGCCCAACGGTTGACGAGGCCCTTGAAGCGGGCGCCGATCGTGTACGCCACGTTGTCGCCGACGAACGCCCCCAAGGCGCCGGCGAAGATCACGAGCGCCAGGTTCTGATCGCCGACGCCCGCGGCGACGCCTCCGACGATCACCGTCGTTTCTCCGGGAACCACCGGCACCACCGAGTCGAGCAGGGCCACGGCGAAGATGATCAGCAGGAACCACCAGTTGGCAGAGAAATCCGTGAGATTCTCGGTGAAATCGGTGATGACGTTCGCCAGCATGATCGCCCGACGCTATCGGTCAGCAGCTGGTCAACTGGCGAACCAGACCGTCGAGTTCGCGGGGATCAGACCCGGGGTGTGCATGTCGCCCGGTTCGCTCGAAAAGACGGGCTGGGCGATCGCCAACTCGGGGTGGTCGATGTCGATGGCGACGGGCTCCATCGTCGAGTTGACCACGACGACGAGATCACCGCGACGGACTGCCACCAGTGCCGCTCCCAGATCGATGATTTCGGCGGCGAGTGGCTGGGTGATCGCGTACTCGCGGCGCGCTGCGGCCACGCTGCGATACATCGCGAGCATCGACGTGTCGTCGTGTTCGGCGCGGGTTGCGGCGTAACTGCCCCAGCCGTCGGGTTGCGGGAGCCAGGGCGCGGCAACCGAGCCGTCGACCGAACCGTCGTCGGCGGGGCTGGAGAATCCGAACGAGGTCGACGGGTCGGCGGTCCAGGGAAGCGGGATGCGGCAGCCGTCGCGGCCGACCTCGGCCCCGTCGGTGAGATGAAAGATCGGGTCTTCGCGCCGGTCGGACGGGATGTCGAGCACCTCGGGCAGGCCGAGTTCTTCGCCCTGGTACAGATAGAGGCTGCCGGGCATCGCAAAGATCAGCGCGGTCATCGCGCGAGCGCGCCGGGCTCCGAGACCGAGATCGATCTCCGCGGTCGACAGCGCGAGGTTGTTGTTCGTCCACGAATCGGGAAGATGGGCGTCGGCTTTGCCGAGGCGGGTCACGATGCGTTGGATGTCGTGGTTGTTCAGAGTCCAGGCCGGGGCGACGCCGGTGGAATCGAGGATCTCGAAGGGGTCCCGCAGCGCCAACTCGATCGATCCCTTCTCCCATGGCGAGAGCATCAGGTCGAAGGAGAACATCTGGTGGAACTGATCGGGCTGGGTGAACTCCTTGATCAGTTCAGGCCGCCGGACCGCGTACGCCTCGGCGACCATCATCAACTCGCGGCCAGGGTGCCGATGCTGGTACTGCTCGATCGACTGATCGGAAGTGGCGCCACACGTCGTGGCCCTCGGCGACGGAACACGGTGTACGGGTTGAGCCAGGTGATGTCGAGCACGCCGACGTCGTCGCCCGACAGGCGGTTGGTCAGGTAGGTCGGGGTGCTTGCCGGTCGGCGAGACCGCATCGACGCGGAAGCCTTCGACGCCGCGGTCGAACCAGAACTCGAAGATGTCGGCGAAGTGTTGTTGGACGTCGGCGTTGGTGTGGTCGAAGTCGGGTTGGTGCGGGGTGAAGGTGCCGAGGTACCACTGGCCGTCGGCGGGGTCGTCGTCGACCCGCGTCCAGGCCGACCCACCGAAGGCGGCCGCCAGTTGTTCGGCGGTTCGCTGCCATCACCTTTGCCGTCGCGGAAGTAGAAGCGTGCCCGTTCGGCGCTTCCGGGTGCCGCGGCGAGTGCCGCTCGAGGAACCACTGTGTGCTGCTGTACTGCAATGGTTCGGCACGAGGTCCATGAGAATCTTGATGTCGCGTGCTGCGGCGGCGGTGAGGAGGGCATCGAAGTCGTCGAGGGTCGCCGTACTCGTCATGGATGTCGAAGTAGTCGGCAACGTCGTAGCCGTGGTCGTGCTGCGGAGACGGATAGCACGGGTTGAGCCAGATGGCGTCGACGCCGAGCGAGGCGATGTGGTCGAGCCGGGACCGGATGCCGGCGAGGTCGCCGATGCCGTCACCCGTGGCGTCGGCGAACGAGCGGACGTAGACCTGATACACGAGCGCGTCCTGCCACCAGGGTCGAGTCGCGGGCGTCGGGAGTGTCGGGGGAGCCATCACGGGGCACCAATGTAAGCGCTTTCAGTGCCGGCGCAACGCGCGCTGGCGCTGGTCAGGTGCTGGGTCAGGTGCTGGTTCAGGTGATGGTGATGCGGTGGCGCTGACGCTCGTCGATCGCCGCCGACGAGGTGGCGAGCACGAGGTCGTACTCGCCGGGCTCGACGAGCCATCCGTCGGTCGCGGTGTCCCAGCGGCGAAATGCAGTCTCGTCGAAGGTCGAGTCGCATCCGCCGACTCGAGCCGGGCTCGACGGTCGGCCTTGGCCCACACCTTGAGTTCCTTCGACGGCGCGCGTACACGACGGTGCGACGGGCGCGACATAGCCCTGGACGACATCGGTTGCGGTCCGATCGCCGGTGCCCGTCACGTCGAGTTCGACATGGACCGTGCGACCGTCGACCGTCGACGGCTGCCGAGCCCCAATCGGTCGACGCCGTAGCTCAGCCCGTGGCCGAAGGCGAATCTGACGGCGACGTCGGCTGCGTCGTAGCCGCGGTACCCGATGAACAGCCCCTCGCCGTAGCGCTGCGTCCCCTTGCCCGACGCTGTCGTGGTCGGGGCGATGGTGGAGGTAGGCCGGGTGGTCGGCGAGGCGGACCGGGATGGTGATCGGCAGGCGCCCGCCCGGGTCGGCATCGCCGAACAGGACGTCGACGAGAGCTTCGGCCTGCTCCTGGCCGGCGAAGAACGAGGTGAGGATCGCCGGGGCCGCCGCCGGGTCGTCGCCGCGTCGGCCCAGTCCATCGTGACCGGTGAGCCGGCGTTGACGATCACCGCGGTGCGCGGGTTGGCCGCGCACGACGCGACGGACCAGTTCGTCCTGTCGCCCGGGCAGGTCCATCGTGGTGCGGTCGAATCCCTCGGTCTCCCACTCGTCGTTCGTCCCGACCATCACGATGGCGACGTCGGCAGCTGCTGCGGCGGCGACGGCGCGGTCCATCAGGTCGGCCGGCTCGGGCGAGCGGATGCCGACGCGGATCGCGGCGAAACCGTTCGTCTCGGCACGTCGCCCACTTGACGTCGAGCGGCACGGGCACGCCGGCCGTGCACTCGATCGTCGGTCGGTGACCTCGACGCTGCCGTAGCCGAAGAACTCCTCGCTGCGCGGGAGCTGCATGTCCGGGTCCTCGACGACGTGATCGTGCCGTTCCGGCTCGACGGCGAGCGACGAACGGGCCGGTCGAGACGACGCCGATCGTGTGGGGGCCGTCGGTGTCGGGGATGAACGCACCCGTCGATGCGCGCCGAGAAGCCCGCGGGGATCGACGCCGTCGGGGGTCGAGCCGAAGAACCGCACCAGTCGACGTCGACGACGATCTGCTCGACCACGACGTCGCCGTCCCAATCGCGTGCCGTTCACGTACTCGACGCGGCAGCCCGGGCTCGCCGTTGGGCTGGATGAGCTGGACCCGCGGAGCACGACGGGCGTGAGCCGGTCGATGCGGACGCCGGGCTCGAAGGTCGACCGCTGCGTCGGTCGTCGGTGCCGGGGCCGACGCGATCGGTCAACGCGGCGAGCAGCGTGCGGTGGCCGAACGGCGTGAGGCTGGCCGATCCGCCGCCCATGCACCGGTCGATTCGGGCGTTGGGTCCGATCACGGCGATGTTGCGGATGGTCGCCGCATCGAACGGCAGGACGCAGGCATCATCGAGTGCGATCACCGGCGCGTTGCGCAGGAGCACGGTGCCGCCGATCGGCGGCGCGACGGGTGAGCGCCCGTTCGGCCGGATCGTCGACCGAGACCTCGACGGCGTCGGCGTCGCGTTCGTCGGCCTTCACCCGGTTGGCCAGGACGAGGAGGTCGAGCACGAGCCGGTCGACCTGCGCCTCGGTCGACGTCGCCGCGCTCGACTGCGGCTGCGAGCTTGTTCGCCGTAGACGCGCACGGGTGCCGGCATCTCGATGTTCAGTCCGGCGTTCGCCGCGCCGAGACGTGTTCGTGGACGCCGAACCAGTCGGACACGACGACGCCGTCGAAGCCCCACTCGTCGCGCAGGATGTCGGTCAGCAGGCGCACGGTTGCTGCGCCGCAGTGCTCGCCGTCGACGCGGTTGTAGGCGCTCATGACGCCCCAGGCACCGCCCTCCTTCACCGCGCGCTCGAACGGGCCGCAGGTACAACTCGCGAAGCGGCCGGTCGTCGACTCGGACGTCGACGCGTCATCCGCTCGATCTCGGTGTCGTTGCACACGAAGTGCTTGACGGTGACGGCCACGTCGTGCGACTGCACGCCGCGCACGTACGCCGCGGCGAGCGCGCCGGACAGTTCGGGGTCCTCGCTGTAGCACTCGAAGGTGCGGCCGCCGACCGGGGTTCGATGGAGGTTGACGTTGGGTCCGAGCAGGACGTGGGCGCCCTTGCGCCGCGCCTCGGTGCCGAGGAGCGAGCCGATCTCGCCGAGCAGGTCGGGGTCCCACGTGGCCCCGAGCGTGATCCCGGCCGGCACGACGACCCCCGGCGTGCCGCGACCGCCGTGACCTTCGCCGCGGACGCCGTTGGGTCCGTCGGACATCTTGACCTGCGGGATGCCGGCCTCGGGGAACGCCATCGTCCGCCAGTTGGTCCGGCCTGCCACGATGCGGCACTTGTCGTCGAGCGAGAGGGCGGCCAGCTGCCGCGTCGATGTCGATCACGCCGCAGATCCTGCCCGTCATCCACGTTTGCGACAAGAAATCGGAGACCGGTCTCAACCTTGTCGCAAACGTGGACCGGGCTCAGACAGGCGCCGGCGCGTTCGCCTTCGATCACGGCGCTGTGGGCGCGGCGGGGGGCGACGCAGTCCCCGACCCGCTCGACGCTGACCCCGGCGGCTTCAGGTCGTGGTAGAGCCACTCGACCGGGTTGGGCGTGCACGGCGAGCACGACCCAGTCGGGCTGCCGTGTCGACGTTGTGCCCGTCGGGTGATGGAGCAGGTGCAGCGTGTGGCCGTCCATGCCCATCGGGACGAGGTCGGTGGTCTGCACGATGCCCTTCTCGCCGGCCCGGATCCACCAGTTCTCCATGTCGAGCGTGATGCCGAGATCCTGCCCGACGACCATGCCGGGCGTGACGATCTCGACGTTGCAGCCACGGTCGGCGAGCACCTCGGCGGTCGATGTGGCGTGGTGGAATCCGATCTCGTCGATCATCACCACGTCACCGAACGGCTCGGCCGTGCCCGTCGAGGACCTCGCGCACGTCGGCGACGTTCGCCGCGTCGTCGGGCACCCAGTACGGCCGCGCCGGCTCGGCGCCGGTGGCGACGATCACGTGGTCGGGGCTGACGCTCCTCGACGAGGCCGGGCCACACGCCGACGCCGAACTCGAACTCGACGCCGAGCCGTCGGCACTCGGTGAGCTGGTTGCGGATCATGTCGCCGAACTCGGCGCGGTTCGGGACCGACGCGGCGATCCTCACCTGGCCACCCGGCTCGGCGCTGCTGCTCGAACACCGTGACCTGGTGGCCGTTGCGACGGGCCGCGATCGCCGCCTGCAGCCCGGCCGGGCCCGCGCCCACCACCATCACCGACTTGGGCTTCGGTCGTGAGCTCGAATGGCACCGACGCCCTCGGACTTCGCGTCCGGTGCGCGGGTTCTCGATGCAGCCGAGCCAACGGTTGAGGCCCATCCGGCCGACGCACTCCTGGTTGCACGACAGGCACAGCCGCGTCTCGTCGGTCGCGCCGGCGCGGGCCTTGGCGGCGAAGTCGGCGTCGGCGATCTGGCCGCGGACGACGCCGACGAGGTCGCAGTGTCCTTCGGCGAGCGCACGCTCGGCCTGCAGCGGATCCTTGAACCGGCCGACGCCGACGACCGGTAGCTCGACCGCCTTGCGGATCGCCGAGGGGATGAACATCGCGTAGCCGGGCGGGATGTGCATCGACGCCTCGATCATGAACAGGCTCGCGGTCGCAACGCCGATCGAGGTGTTGATGTAGTCGACCTGACCGGTCGCCTCGACGATCTGGGCGATCTGCACCGCGTCGTCGATCGTGGTGCCGTGCTCGATCAGCTCGTCGCCGCAGATCCGCACGCCGAGCGCCATGCCCGATTGCCGATCACCTTGCGCACCGCCGCAACGATCTCGACGAGGAGGCGCGACCGGTTCTCGAGCGATCCGCCGTACTCGTCGGTGCGCTTGTTGGTGGCGGGCGACAGGAAGCCCCGCACGATCGAACTGTGCGAACACTGCAACTCGATCCCGTCGAAGCCGCCCTCGGCGCAGTGCTCGGCGACGAGCGCGTACCCGGCGACGATCTCGTCGATCTCGGCGAGCGTGACCGCCTTGGGGACCTCGCGGAACAGCGGGTCGGCCACCGCCGACGGGGCCCACACGGGCAGCCGCGAGAACATCGACGACGCCTGGCCACCGTTGTGGTTGATCTGGGCGAAGATCGGCGTGCGATGGCGGTGCACGGCGTCGGTGATCGGCGCGGTAGCCGGGGATCACCTCGCGGTGGAATCCGTGGATCAGCTTCTCGTACGGCCAGTCGGTCGGGTGCGTCGAGTGTTCCTCGGTGATGATCAGCCCGGTGCCGCCGGCTGCCCGCGCCGCGTAATAGGCCGCGTGCTGTCGGTTGGCAGGCCGTTGCGCGCGTAGTTGGTCAGGTGGGCCGAGAACACGATCCGGTTGCGCGTTGCGACGGGTCCGAGTTGCAGCGGAGTCCACAGGTAGCGGGTGGCCATGTATTGGCGACGCTACCCGGGCGCGATCGGCCGCAGCCAACTCGAGCCGATGCACGGTCGATTCACGGTCGATTCACGGTCGATTCACGGCGATTCAAGGTCGGACCATGGCACGCCGATGACACTTCGATGGTCAACGGAACGGATTGCAACGGCGTGGGCACGCTCCCCAACGCCGCCGGGATCGACGTGCAGGCACGCGTCCAGGCCGATCCGTTCGTGCTTCTCGATGTGATGCCCGTCGCCATGTTCGTGATCGACGCATCGGCTGAGATCGTCTTCGTCAACGACCGACTTTTGGCCATGTTGGGGCGGGATCGCGCCGACATGCTGGGCCGGTCGGCCTTGGACTTCATCGACCCCCGTGACGTCGAATTCGCGCTGAGCCTGTTGGTCAGCGGCCCCGACTTCGGCGGAATGGTGATGGGCCCGAGCCGGGTCCGTTACGTCGACATCGATGGTGTCAGCCACTTCACCCAGTTCTGGGCCTTCGACGCGCCGGCTACGTTGGGCGTCGAGGGGTACATCATCACGCTCACGCCCGAGTCGGTACGCGACGTGTTGGCCTCTGCGGTCACCTCGGTTGCGTCCGACGAACCGCTCGATCGCACGATGGCCGCGATCGCCATGGCCGGCAGAGCGGCACCGCTCGAAGGAATCGGCACTGTGCTGGTCGTCGAGCCGGCGGGTCCGACCGATCAGGATCGCTTTCGCGCCGTCGGGGAGTGGCCGATCGATCCCGAACTGATCAACGCGTACGGAACCCCGTGGCGTCGCTGCCTGGTGCAGAACGACGCTCAAGATGTGCTCGATGCGTCGCTCGGCGGCGTCGATGCCCGCACGGGGGCCGAGATGGCGATCGCCAAACTGCCCGCAGCCTGGGTCCGCCCGGTTCGAGATGCGAGTGGCGAGGTCGCCGCTGTCTTCATCGTGTGGCGCCGCTTGGTGACGGTGGTGAGCCCGAATCAGGAGCAACACCTCTCCGACTCGATCAAGCTCGCGCATCTTGCACTCGAACAGGCTCGCCATCGCCGAGACCTCGAGTACGCCGCGCACCGCGATGCACTCACCGGCGTCGGTAACCGAGCGTCGCTCAACGATCGCATCGAGTTGATCGCGCCGCCGTCGAGCGTGCTGTTCATCGATCTCGACCAGTTCAAAGCGGTGAACGACACCTTCGGACATGCGGTGGGTGACGAGGTCATCGCCCAAGCCGGACGGCGAATCGCCGACACCGTTCGTCGTCACGACAGCGTCTTCAGATGCGGCGGCGACGAGTTCGTCGTGGTGTGCGCCCCGGAGCTTGCCGACGACAACGCGCTGTTCCTGCTTGCCGATCGTCTGCTCGAACGGCTGTCGTCGCCGTTCGATTGTCGCGATCACCGAGTTCGGATCGGCGCCACCATCGGGATCGCCAGCGGCCGACCCCACCCCGAAGTCTCCCGCTCACTCCACGACACGATCCTCGTTGCCGACCGAGCGATGTACGTGGCGAAAGAACGCGGTCGCGGCTGCGTTCACCATGCCGACGTGACCCGCTGACGGCACCCGCAGGGCGCGCGTTCCGCGCGCATATCGACCACCCGACGCGCGATTCGTCGTAGATTTGTCCGGTGGCAGCAGTTGGGACCGTCATTTCGAGCGGCAACGTCGCGGTGATCACCGGCGGGGCAGGCGGCATCGGCCTGGCCGTTGCCGAACGGCTCATCGAACGGGGCATGCGGGTGGTTCTCGCCGATGTCAACGCGCCGAAGCTGCGCTCGACCCACGCCCGCCTCGCCGAGGCCGGCGCCGACGTGGCGGCGTTCGTCTGTGACACCGCGAGTGATGCTGCCGTGCGCGACCTCGCCGACTTCGCCCTGGCCACCTACGGCGGCGCGCACTTGGTGTTCAACAACGCGGGCATTGCCGGTGTCGGCGACCCCTGGAGCGGGCCGATCGAACTGTGGCACCGCGTGGTCGACATCAACCTCTTCGGTGTTGTCCACGGCATCCGCTCCTTTCTGCCGATCATGACCGAACAGGGAGTGGGTCACATCGTGAGCACGGCGTCGATGGCCGGTCTGCTCGCCTTGCCCGGCGCTGCCCCGTACAACGCCACCAAGCACGCCGTCGTCGCAATCAGTGAAGGGCTGCGCATCGAACTCCAAGCGACTGGGTCGCCTGTCGGCGTCAGCGTCCTGTGCCCCGGGTTCGTCAAGACCGACCTGATGGATGCCGAACCGGACACCGTGGATTCGCCGATCGGGGCCTTGATCAACGACGTACTGACGGCGGGCGTTGCGAACGGCATCCCAGCCGCCGATGTCGCCGATCAGGTCGTCGACGCGATCGACGCCAACCGCTTCTGGATCCTCACCCACCCTGACATGCGTGAGCAACCGGTGGAACGCATGCGCCGAGCCGCCACCCAGACGAACCCGCCGATGCCGTTCGACGAGCAACCCGGCCCGAACTGACCGACAGGTCCGACGGAAGAGACACCATGGGAACATCAACGTCGTCGTTCGGGGTCAGCCGGCGCGAGTCGCACGACTCGTCCGACTTCTACAGCCGATTCGCGCCGCCCGAGATCAGCGACGACGCAACCCTCGGCGCTCCGGGTCGACTCGACATGATCCACGTGGGCGATGCGCGCGACATGTCGCAGGTGCCGGACGGATCGGTTGCGCTGGTGGTCACGTCGCCGCCGTACTTCGCCGGCAAAGAGTACGAGACCGCGCTCGGTGAAGGCCATGTTCCTGCCGACTACATCGCGTACCTCACCATGTTGCGCGATGTGCTCGGGGAGTGCGTCCGTACCCTCGAGCCGGGTGGTCGATTGGCGGTCAACGTCGCCAACCTCGGGCGCAAGCCGTACCGGAGCCTGGCCGCCGACGTCACGACGATCCTGCAGGACGATCTGCGTCTGCTGCTGCGCGGTGAAGTGGTGTGGCAGAAGCAGCGCGGGGCGAGTGGGTCCTGCGCCTGGGGGTCGTACCAGTCCCCGGCGAACCCGGTGCTGCGCGACACCACCGAGCGGGTGATCATCGCTAGTAAGGGCCGATTCGATCGCGTCGGCACCGGTAACCGCACCGGCCACGGCAGTCATGGCGTGGCGACCGTGCCAGGCGACGAGTTCATGGAAGCGACGCTCGACGTTTGGGAGATCCCGGCCGAGAGTGCCACCCGCGTGGGTCATCCTGCACCGTTCCCCGTGGCGCTCGTCGAACGTTGTCTCCACCTGTTCACCTACGAGGGCGACATCGTGCTCGACCCGTTCATGGGGTCCGGAACCACTGCTGTTGCTGCGAAGAACACCGGGCGGCACTACATCGGCTACGACACCGATCCGGGCTATGTGCAACAGGCCAACGAACGCATCGACTCGATGGTGCCGCGGGAGAAGCCCGATCGGCGGACCCTCAAGGAGATGGCCCGCACATTGCTCGACGCCGCGGGATACTCAACCGTCGAGGAGGCCGCCCGCGTGTCGGCCGGGGTCACCGTGAGCTTTCGCGGGGTCGGCCCCGACGGCGTCACGCGGATCTTCGAACTCGGCGGCGTCAACACCCCGGCGCGTCCGGGGCTGAGCCGAGTCGAGAACGTGTGGAAGGCGATCGCGAAGGCGGCAATCTGCCAAGCGGTGGCGCCCGACATCGCCGTCGTCGTCCTCACCGTCGGCACGATTCGTGGTGGCCCGCTGGCGGCAGTGTCGGGCGAGGGCGGCCCCATCACCGCCGTGATCGACGCCAACCGCGACGACGCGCTCGCCCGCCTCCTCGATCTCTGACCAGCGACACTGATGTCGACGGAGGAGTTCTCGGCGACCGATCGGCGTGCCCTCCAATCGGTCGCGATGCAGTTCTTCGTCAACGGCGCCGCGTTCGCGTCGTTCGTGCCGCGCCTTCCCGAGATCCGTGATCGGCTGGATCTCGATCTCGATCAACTCGGAGCGGTGCTCACTGCGGGCAGTGCCATCGGCCTGCTCGCCAGCATGTGGTCGCCGCGCATCATCGAGGCGCTCGGCACTCGACACCGCGCTGATCGTGTTCGTCCTCGTCCTGCTCGGCGGGCTGCCGGTGGTCGGGTTCGCCACGCAGTGGTGGATGCTCGTGATCGGACTCGCCGCCATGCTCACCGCCGATGGCGTCGTCGACATTGCGATGAACCTGCAGGGTTCGTGGCTGAGTGCGCGACGCCACGCCCCGGTGATGAATCGGCTGCACGGATTGTGGAGTCTGGGGACCGTGGTCGGCGGCCTCGCTGCGGCGCAGGCGGCGTCGTCGAACGTGTCGCTGCGACTCCACCTCCTCGTGGTGGTCGGGGTGCTCGCTGCCGCGTTGGTCTTCGTCGGCAACGGACTCCTCGCCGTCGACGAAGGCGAGAGCAGCGTGCCAATGGACGGGCCGCAACCGCGTCCGCGCCCACGCGCCCGGGGGTTGCTGTTGGCGATGCTTGCCTCGTCGGGCGCGTTCGCGTTGACGGCGGAGTTGGTGTCGAGCGATTGGGCCGCGTTTCGACTCAGCGACGACTTCGGCACCTCGGCGGGGTTCGCCGGCCTCGGGTTCGTTGCGTTCACCGCAGGGATGACGGTCGGTCGGATGGGGGGCGACGCGGTCTTGCTCCGGGTCGGGAGCGATCGACTGCTCCGTGGCGCGATCGTCGTCGCGGGTATCGGTCTGGCGATTGCGTCGTTCGCCCCGAATCGATTTGGCGTGCTCGTGGGCTACGTCGTCGCCGGGGTCGGCATCTCCACGTTCTTTCCCAAGTTGTACGACGACGCCGCCAAGTTCCCCGGCCGGCGGGGGGCGGCGCTCACCTGGTTGCGCGTGGGCTCCGGCGTCGCAGCCCTGGCGATTCCGATCGTCGTCGGCGTACTCGCCGCATCGAGCTTGTCGGTCGGATCTGCGACTGCGATCGTGACGCTGCCCTGCGTGGTCGGGTTCCTGACGGTGTCGCTGCGGACCGCGCGCGCCGACTGAAGCGGAGGCGATGCCGACACAGATCGGTACTGTCTGACCAATGGCACGGGGAGCGCGCGAAGTCGCGCGTCGCATTCGGCAGGCTGGCGACGGAGTCGGTCGGCTGATCAGCGAGTCCGAACGGCGGCTCGGCGAACGCGGGGTCGAGATCGGTGCAGCCCGGCAGCGTCGGCAACGCACGGTCGACGAGGTTCGCGCCGAACTCGATGCACTCGTCGGCCTCGACTCGGTCAAGGAGCAGGTCTCGACGCTCATTGCATCCCTGAGCATTCAGCAACAGCGTCGCAAACACGGTCTCGCCGAAGTCGCATCCAGCCAGCACCTCGTGTTCTACGGCAACCCCGGCACGGGGAAGACGACCGTGGCCCGCCTGGTCGCCGAGATGTACGGGGCGCTCGGACTCCTTGCCAAGGGTCATCTGGTCGAGGTCGACCGCGCCCAGTTGGTCGGACAGTACGTGGGTCACACGGCGTTCAAGACGAACCGTGCCATCCGTCGGGCCCTCGATGGCGTGTTGTTCATCGACGAGGCGTATGCGCTGGCGCCGCCAGGGCCGAAGAGCCTCGACTTCGGTGCCGAGGCGATCGAAACGCTGATCAAACGGATGGAAGACCACCGCGGCCGACTGGTCGTCATCGTGGCGGGATACCCCGAGTTGATGGGTCGGTTCCTCGCTTCGAATCCGGGATTGCGGTCCCGGTTCTCACGCGAGATCGCCTTCGACGACTACACCGACGCCGAACTGGTGGCGATCATCGACAAGCTCGCGGGCGACGCCGAATACGTGATCGCCCCCGATGCCCACGATTCGTTGCGCGCGATCTTCGCCGCGGCTCGCCAGCGGACTGGGTTCGGCAACGCCCGATTCGCCCGCACGCTGTTCGAGCAGGCGATCAACCGTCAGGCGCTGCGGCTCGATCGCAGCGGCGCTGCCGACATCGGTCGGACGGAATTGCTGACCCTCACGGGCACCGACATCGACGAGGCCGCGCGACTCGTCTGACCCGTGTTGTGCCTGCTCCGAGGCACTTTTCCAGCGACACTTCGCACGTGGTCGAAACATCGCATTGGAACACTGTGCGAAAAAGTTTCCGGGGAGCTGGTGAGGAGCCGATCGCGGGCCCTAGGGTCGTCGGCATGCGTGTTCATCTCGATGCAGAGAAGTGCCAGGGTCACAACCGTTGCTACGCGTTGGCGCCCGAATTGTTCGATGTCGACGACTACGGCCAGGCCGTGCTGCTCGGCGACGGTGACGTCCCGACCGACCTCGAAGACAAGGCCCGACTGGCCGCCTCGAACTGCCCCGAATACGCCATCACGATCAGCGACTGAGACATCCGATGACTGCACTTCACACCCCCGCTGTTCCCGCCGAACCACTCGAGATTTCCGATACGCCCGCCAATGCGCTCGCGTGGGAGCGCGTGCCCTACGACCCGGCGACGTACGGCCCGGTCACCGATTGGGCGACCGACCTCGACCATGCCGATCCGACCTACAACCCGCATGCACCTGAGGTGTGGAAGCAGCTGCGCGAGGGCGGATGCCCCGTGGCGCACTCCGATCGGTACGGCGGCATGTGGGCTCCGATCACCCACGAAGCCGTACACGACGTCGCGTACGACACCGAGCACTTCACGAGTCGCAGCGTCGTGGTCACCCATCTGCGGCCCGGCGACGCGGCCATTCCGGCCCCGATCGGTGTGGTCCCGCCGATCTCCAGTGACCCACCGTTCCACGGGATGGCGCGTCGGCTGCTGCTGCCGCCGTTCGCCCCGAAGCAGATCGAGCCGTGGGAGGCCGAGGTGCAGATCCTGTGCCGTCGCCTCCTCGACGAGATGGGCGACGTCACCGCCGGCGACACCGTCGATGCGGCCGTGCAGTACGCCCAGCACATCCCGGTCAACGTGATCGGCCGCATGCTCGGTTTCCCCGAGCAGGACGAAGCGCTGTTCCGCGAGTTCGTGCACAACACGCTCGAAACGATCAACGCCGAGCCCGGCACACGACGCGAGAACTTCCTCAAGCTCGACGCGTACCTCGACCAGCAGGTCCAAGACCACATCGACAACCCGCGCGACGACCTCACCGACTATCTGCTCAACGTCGAGCTCGGCGGCGAGAAGCTCTCGCCCGAGCACGTTCGCGGGTCGATCGTGCTGCTGCTCATCGCCGGCATCGATACCACCTGGTCGGCCATCGGCTCGTCCCTGTGGCACCTCGCGCAGACGCCGGCCGACCTCGACCGCTTGCGCACCGACCCCGAAGTGATGACCTTTGCGCTCGAAGAGTTCCTGCGGGCGTATGCGCCCGTCACCATGGCGCGCATGGTGGCCAAGGACGTCGACTTCCATGGCTGCCCGATGAAGAAAGACGACTGGGTCCTGCTTCCGTTCCCGGCGGCCAACCGGGACCCGCGGATGTTCGAAGATGCCGACCAGTTCATCATCGACCGCGAGTCGAACCGGCACGCCGCGTTCGGCCTGGGCATCCATCGCTGCCTCGGCTCGAACCTTGCACGGCTCGAACTGCGTGTCGCGATCGAAGAGTTCATCGCCCGCTTCCCACGGTTCGAACTCGCCGGTGACGTCGGTTGGAGCGTCGGCCAGATCCGCGGGCCGCGCAAGCTGCCGGTGCGCATCCTCGAAACCGCCTGAGCCCGCCTGGTTCGCGCCTGCGTCGCGCCTGGCTGGAACGTCAGCCGACCATCGAGCCGATCGAGGCTGCGCCGCACACGCAGCCGACGGTGACGAGCGCGTAGAGCCCTCCCCAGCGCGGGCCGAGTGATCGCGATTCGAGCGCGAACGACGAGTAGGTGGTGAGGGCTCCGCAGAAGCCGACGCCGATGACGGTGAGCGTCGTCGGCGACAGGTCGGCGCGGACCGCCCAGCCGAGCAGCGCGGCGCCACCGGTGTTGACGACCAGCAGGGCCTGCCACGGACACGCGACCCGACCGAGCGCGTAGCGCACGACGGCACCCACCGCCGCGGCGATCATGAAGAGCGTTGGCGTCATCGCGCCGCTCGGCGAGGAGCGAGGTGGCCGAGTGCAACGGCACCCGTACCCCCGGCGAGGGTGACGAGGCCGTATGCGAGAGCTCGGTCACCGAGACCCCGGTCGACGAGATCGTTCAGTTCGACTGCGAACGACGACATCGTCGTAAAGCCTCCGAGGAGACCGGTGACGATCATGTCCCAGCGCAGTGATCCCCGTTCGAGTCGTTGCGCGGCGACTCCGATCAAGGCGCAGCCGATCAGGTTCACGATCAGAGTCGGCCACGGCCATGTACCGGGCGCGACCGTCAGCGTGGTGCCCACGCCCCAGCGCAGCGCGGCCCCGACGGCGCCACCGCCAGCGACGGCGATCACGGTGCTGGGGCGCGGTCGAGTCCGGACCGGGCACGGCGGCTCTACCAACTGCATCAGCAGTTGCTAGCAAACCCGTGGTGGCACACGCGGGGATTCACACCCGACTCTCACTCTGACCGGCAAGACTGCCGTGGTGAACGTGGTGGCGAACGGGGTGACCGGACAATTCGAGGAACACCCGACGGCGCACATTCTCGTCGCCGAAGATGATCGCGCCGTCCGCGAATCGCTCGTGCGGGCACTCGAACTCGAGGGATATCGGGTGACAGCCACCACGAACGGTGCCGACTGTCTCGACGCAGTCACCCGATCCGATCCTGACGTCCTCCTGCTCGACGTGTCGATGCCGATGGTCGACGGGCTGACCGTGTGTCGCGTGATTCGGGCCGAAGGCAATCGGCTGCCGATCCTGATGCTGACGGCACGGACCGAGACCTCCGATCGGGTCGCCGGGCTCGACGTCGGAGCCGACGACTACCTCCCCAAGCCCTACGACCTCGACGAACTGCTGGCGCGGATCAGGGCGCTGCTGCGACGGGCCGACTTCGGTGCCCCCGACATCGTTCCCACGCTCGACATCGGTGACCTCCGGCTCGACGCGGCGGCACCGGCGCGTGTTTCGCGGCCAGCGCGAGATCGAGATGTCGAAGACCGAGTTCGACCTGCTCGAACTACTGGTCCGGCATCAGGGCATCGTGCTCGATCACACGACGATCTACGAACGCATCTGGAACTACGACTTCGGACCCGACTCGAAGAACCTGGCGGTCTACATCGGGTACCTGCGGCGCAAGACCGAAGCCGCAGGCGAAGCCCGGCTGGTCCATACCGTGCGCGGCGTCGGTTACACCGTGCGGGCGCGGTGATGAGGTCGCTGCGTTTCAAGATCGCGTTGGCCATGGCGCTGCTGGTGCTCTTCGCCACCTCGGTGGTCGGTGCCATCAGCTACCGGTCGACCAGCGCTCGGCTCGTCGCCGAGATCGACGGGTCGATCTCGGGGGCCACGCGGTTGCTCGTCGGCGACGCCACCGACGGCCGGGTGCGGATTCCGACCCGCGGGTTGCTCGGGGTCTATTCGGTTCGGGTGCTCGACGGGCGCGGCCGAACGGTGAGCAGTTCCTTCGACGTCGATGTCCCGGTGACCGAGCGGGCGGTCGAGATCGTCGGCGTCGACCGGGGCTTCGATCAGTCGACGGTGACCGTCGACGACACGAGGTTCCGGGTGCACACCATCGGGGCAGACAACGGCGCAATCCAAGTGGCTCGGGCGCTCGACGAGACCGATCGCGTGTTGAGCGATGTGCGGCAGCGGACGGCGTCATTCGTGCTGGTCGTTGCGCTGCTCGCGGCGATGATCGGGTGGGTGCTCGCCGGGTCGGTGGCCGCGCCACTGCGTCGATTGACAGCGGCGGCGAGCGAAGTCGAACGTTCCGGCGACCTCACCGTGACATTGCCCGACGGAGGCAACGACGAGGTCGGCCGACTCGGGTCGGCCTTCGGCGCGATGTTGGGCGCGCTGTCGCGCTCACGCGGCGAGCAACAACGGTTGGTGCAAGACGCCGGGCACGAACTCCGCACGCCGCTGACCAGCTTGCGGACCAACCTCGCTGTGCTGCGCCGACATCCGGACATGGCCGACGACATGCGGACCCGCATCCTCGCTGACCTCGACGGCGAGGTCGGTGAGCTGACCGACCTCGTCAACGAACTCGTGGCGGCCGCGTCGGGGGACCTCGCCGATCAGCCGGCCCAGGATCTCGTACTTTCCACGGTTGCGACACGTGTCGCGGACCGTGTGGGCCGACGTCGCAATCGACCTGTTCTGGTCGCCGCCGATCGTGATGCCGTCGTCTCGGTGCCGTTGGCCGGAATCGAACGGGCGATCACGAACCTGGTCGAGAACGCGGCAAAGTTCGATCCGACCGGTGGCCCGATCCACCTCGACGTACAGGGTGGGCGACTCACCGTGCTCGATCGGGGCCCGGGCATTCCGCCGGAGGATCTTCCCCTCGTGTTCGACCGGTTCCACCGCGCCGTGACCTCGCAGGCCATGCCCGGTTCCGGGCTCGGATTGGCGATCGTCCGGGAGGTCGTCGAGCGCCACGGCGGTTCGGTCCACGCCTGCAATCGCCCCGACGGCGGTGCTGCCGTCGGGTTCGAACTGCCAGTGGTCGACACGTCGCCCTGACGGTCACACGGGACTCTTACCTTGCTCCGGTTCGCTCTTTACCGAGCACGGTCATCGTGGTCCATGTCACTTCGACATCACCCGTTCTCGAAAGGAACTCATGAACAACAATGCTTCCCCCCACGTCCAGCCCGGTGCCGCCAAGGAGCCCCGGTCGAAGAAGGGCGCCGTCATCGGCCTGACCGCCGGTCTCGTCGGTGGCTCGCTCGCCGGCTTCATGTTCGGCGTCCCCGGAGTCTCGAGCGCCTCGTCGGCGGTTTCGGAGGCCCCGGCGGCCATCGTCCAGCAGACCGACGACACGACGACCGACACGACTGAACACGACGGACACCACCGATGCGGCCCCGGTCGAGCGGGGGACTCGGGTGCGCGAGTCGCTGCAGACGCTGGTCGACGCCGGCACGATCACTGCCGAGCAGGCCGATGCCGTCACCGCCCATCTCGTCGAAAGCCTTCCCGAGCGTGGGGGTCACGGCGGAGATCACGGTGGGGGTCACGGCGGAGACCGCGGTGGCCTGGGCGGCTTCGGTCGCTCCGAGGTCCTGACCGACCTGCTCGGAATCGACGCTGCGACGCTGCGTGAAGAGCTGCGGTCCGGCGCCACCCTCGCCGAGATCGCCGCGGCGAACGGAGTGTCGACGGATGACCTGATCGCTGCGCTGGTGACCGCAGCCGACGAGCGCCTCGACACCGCCGTCGAGAACGGCCGGCTCACCGCGGAAGAGGCAGCCGAGAAGCTCGCCGAGATCGAGACCAAGATCACCGACCGGATCAACGGCAACTGACCAGCGCCGACTTGACCTGCGTCGACTGGCTCGACGCCCTCGTGCAGCGATGATCACCGTCCGCCTCGCCGCGGGTGGTGGTCATCGCTGTCGCCGTTTTCGGCCGTAGCGTCGCCCGAGTGATTTGCGTCGATCTCTCGGGCGTCGGGCTGGCCCAGCCCGACAAAGTGCTCTTCAGCGACGTCGACGTCACCATCTCACGTGGCGATCGTGTCGCCGTCGTGGGCGTCAACGGATCGGGCAAGACCACCCTGCTGCGAATCATGACGGGGGCCCTGCGGCCCGACAGTGGGCAGGTGCGCTTCGGGCGCGGGGCGCGCATCGTGTCGCTCGACCAGGACCCGGTGCTTCCCGCGGGCATGGTACGCGACGTGCTGGGCGACAGCTGGGAAGTGCAGGCTGCCGCCACGACGCTCGGCGTGCTGCCCCTCTTCGATCGCCCGACCGATCAACTATCCGGCGGGCAGGCCAAACGGGTTGCGCTCGCCAAGGTGCTCGCCGACGATCAGCAGGGCGCCTTCGACATGGTCGTGCTCGACGAGCCGACCAACCACCTCGACCTCGAAGCGATCGAGTGGCTCGAAGCGCGCCTGGTTGCAATGAAGGCAGCACTCGTGTTGGTCACCCACGATCGTCATGCCCTCGACCGCTTGACGACGGCAGTGGGCCCGAGCCGTGTGGTCGAACTCGACAACGGGCAGGCCTACATTCATGCTGCGGCAGCGGGTTCGAGTGCGTACGCCACGTACCTCGACGCGCGCGCCGACCGCATCGAACGCGAGGCGTCAGAGGAGTCGACCCGCAAGATCCTGGCGCGCAAGGAACTGGCGTGGCTGCGGCGCGGCGCCCCGGCCCGGTCGACCAAACCCAAGGCACGGCTGCGGAGCGCGGCGGAGATCATTGCGGGTGGTCCGGCGCCGGCAGGTGTCCGCGGGAGCGACCTCGAACTGGGTGCCGGCACGACGCGCCTCGGCAACCAGGTCGTCGAACTCGTCGACGTGACCCAACGGTTCGGCGATCACACCGTGTTCGAACACATCGATCTCTTGATCGAACCGGGGGCGCGGTTGGCCGTGGTCGGGCCCAACGGGGCGGGCAAGACCACCCTGCTCGACATCGTCGCCGGCCGATCGAAGCCGGTCGACGGCGAGGTGAAGCGGGGTCAGACCGTCGTGGTCGGCTACGCCGATCAGCACTCCTCCGAACTCGACCCCGATGCCATCGTCCGCAAAGTCGTCGCTGGTCCGTACCGCGAACCCGACCACGAAGACAAGGCCCTGCTCGAGAGGTTCTGGTTCGACAGCACCGCCCAGTTCGCGCCGGTCCGCATGCTGTCGGGTGGCGAGCGGCGACGGTTGCAGTTGGTGATGGTGCTGGCGACCAAACCCAATCTGCTGATCCTCGACGAGCCGACCAACGACCTCGATCTCGACACGCTCCGCTCGCTCGAAGCGTTCCTCGACGACTGGCCAGGTGCGGTGGTGATGTCGAGCCACGATCGCGCCTTTCTCGATCGGGTGGCCGACCACGTCCTGGCGATCGACGAAGACGGCGCGATGCGGCGCGTGCCGGGCGGGGTCAGCGGCTGGCTTGCCGATCGAGCGAACGGGCGAACCCCGAAGTCGAGTACGTCGGTGAAGTCGTCCGCTGCTGCGGTTCCGAGTTCGCCGGGCAAGCCGAAGGCCGCGCGGACCGGGCCGAGTGCATCCACGATCGGACGTCAACTCCGCGAGACCGAGCAGGCCATGGTCAAGGCGCAGAAGCGGGTCGACATGCTCACCGAGCAGCTCACCGGGTTGACCGATGCAGCGGCGCTGCAACGCGTCGGCAGCGAACTCGCGGGTGCGCACACCGAACTCGAAGCACACGAGCTGCGCTGGCTCGACCTCGCCGAACAACACGACGCCTGAGCCGCGCGGTGCGCAGTCTGGTTGTGTCGTGCTGCGGTCAGGCGCGGCGGGCGAGGTAGTCGCGGGCGATCTGGCGCAGCCGTTCGCGTCCGAAGCTGGGGTCGTGGCCGCCGTGGACGATGTCGACGGGGAGTTCGAGGAGCCGTTCCATCGTCACGCAGTAGTCGGCGATGTCGGAGTCCTCGAGTTCGTCGAGAAGGGGACCGTCGTAGACCGCATCGCCCGAGAACAGGGTGCCGCTTGCCGCCTCCCAGAGCCCGATCGATCCGGGCGAGTGGCCCGGCAGGTGGAGCACTTCGAAGTGCCGGTTGCCGAGGTCGACGACGTCGCCGTCGTCGACCAGCCGGGTGACCCGGGCGCTGCGTTGGCCGAACGATTCGAGCGTCATCCCCGCCGGAAGTGCGGTCACGAAGCAGTCAGCATCCATCGAGTAGCCAGCGGCGTTGAGTCCGTCGATCGCCTGCTGGCCCCACGCCTCGCGTACGTTCAGCGATTGCAGCGTGGGTCGGGCGAGGTCGGCTGCCTCGGCCGGATGCGCAATGACGTCGTCGAACTCGTGATGGCCGCCGATGTGGTCGCCGTGTCCGTGCGTCGCCACGGCCGTCACCGGTTTGTCGAGCAGATCGGTCATCGCGTCGACGAGGCTGGCGACTCCCATGCCCGTGTCGATCACGAGGTCGCGGTCGCGCCCGCGCACGTGCCAAATGTTGCAGCGCATCAACTCGATGACGTGGGGTTCCCAGAGAAGCGTGACGTCGTCGGAGATCGTTCGCCGCTCGAACCACCGGTCGGCAATCGGCATCGTGGCCATGCCGCCAACCGTAGTGCCCCACCAAACCCCACCCACCTTCCCGTTTGCGTGACGATTTTGGTCATCAGGAGCACCATTTTCGTGACGCAAACGATGGGGAGGGCGGGTGTGGGTTGGGGGAGGGCGGTGTGACAGCGGCTCTCTAGAGTGGTGTCACATGACTGACGAGGAGCTGTTCGGCGACATTCCCCATCCCGCCGACGGCGACCAGCAGCTGTTCGACGAATTCGACGTACCCGCACCGCGTGGCCCGTCGCCGTTCGCGCAAGGGCTCAACCCCGACCAACTCGACGCAGTGGTGCACGAGACTGGCCCCCTGCTCGTGGTCGCCGGTGCCGGGTCGGGTAAGACGCGGGTGCTCACGCATCGCATTGCCCACCTGATCCACGAAGGCGTGCACCCGTCCAAGATCCTCGCCATCACCTTTACCAACAAAGCGGCTGCCGAGATGCGCGAGCGGGTGGCCGCGCTGGTCGGCCCCGTCGTGAAGACGATGTGGGTGTCGACATTCCACTCGGCATGCGTGCGCATCTTGCGCGCCAATGCCGACGCACTCGGCTATCCGCGCCAGTTCTCGATCTACGATTCGGCCGACTCGAACCGGCTCACGGGCTACGTCATCCGCGATCTCGGCCTCGACTCGAAGCGCTTCACGCCGCGCGGCGTGCACGCCATCATCAGTAACTGGAAGAACGAACTCGTCGCACCGGCAGAGGCCGCAGCGCGCGCCGAGAACATCTTCGATCGCAAGCACGCCGAGGTCTACGCCGAATATCAGGCGCGGTTGCTCAAGGCCGGGGCGATGGACTTCGACGACCTGCTCACCAAGACCGTCGAGTTGTTCCGCAACCACGGCAACGTGCTCGAGCACTATCGCGAACGCTTCGTCCACATCCTGGTCGACGAATACCAGGACACGAACAGCGCTCAGAACCAGATGATCCTGATGCTCGCCGGCGGGCACCACAACGTCTGTGTGGTGGGAGACACCGATCAGTGCCTTCCGCCGGGGACCCAGGTGTCGACCCCGGACGGACCGCGCCCGATCGAAGCGATTGCGATCGGCGACACGGTTTGGGGTGCAAGTGGCCACCGCAGGCAACACCCGGGCGTCGTCTCCCACGTCCACCAGGGAACCTACGACGGTTCGGTCGTCAAGGTCACCGTCGCAGGACGCACCATCACGGCGACCCCCGGGCATCAGGTTCCCGCCCGCCTGATCCCGAATCCGGACAAGCACTTCGTGTACCTGATGTATCGGTCCGACCGTGGTTGGCGAATCGGACGAACCGTCGGCTCCCGTCCGCCGGGCAACGGCAAGCCCCAGCAGCACGGGTTGGTGGTGCGTTGTAATCAGGAGCACGCCGACGCGGCATGGATTCTCCGAGTGACCGATTCGCTTGCGGAGGCTGCCTACTTCGAGTCGTTCTTCGCTGCCGAGTACGGCCTCCCGACGACCTGCTTTCACTCGCTCGGCCGCAACCTCGCGATGAGCGACCCGTGGCTCCAACGCCTGTATCGATCCCTCGACACCGACGTGCGCGCCAAGGTCATGATGCAGGATCGTCTCCTCGACGTCGAGTTTCCGCATCACCGTCCGCAGAACGGCAGCCGGCGGTCATCGGTCAACCTCACGATGTTCTCCGATCGGCGGTCCGACGTCGGGTACCACCGTGTCCAATGGTCCTCGAACCGCCAGGACAAGTTCGATCTCTTCGAACGAGCCGGCATTGCACTGCGCAAGGGCAAGTCACGCTCTCTTCGCTATGAAACGAGTTGGAAGAGTTATCGGCGGGCGCTTGATGACGCGAAACGGTTCGCGGCCGCTGGTGAACTGTCCATCTCGCGACGCCTTGCGCACGACGGGACGACCTTCGACCTGATGCCGATGGCCCATGTTGTCGAGGGGATGGAGATGTTGATCGAGGCCGACGGCGATTGGGTCGCGGCGCCAGTCGAGCGGGTCGAGATCGAGAACTACTGCGGGCCGGTCTTCGACCTCGAAGTCGAGTCGACCCATACCTACGGTGCCGATGGCGTGCTCGTCCACAACAGCGTCTATCGGTTTCGCGGCGCCGACTTCCGCAACATCTTGCAGTTCGAGGAAGCCTTCCCCGACGTCACGACCGTCGTGCTCGACCAGAACTACCGCAGCACCCAGACGATTCTCGACGCGGCGAACGCCGTCATCGAGAACAACACCGAGCGGCGACCGAAGAACTTGTGGACCGACAGCGGCAGCGGTGAACGCATCCAGCGCTATCACGCCGAAGACGAAGGCGACGAGGCCAACTGGGTGGCGGGCGTGGCCAAGCAGCTGCAACGCGATGCCGACGCGAACTTTCGCGACATGGCGGTGCTCTACCGCACCAACGCCCAGAGCCGGGTCATCGAAGAAGCGTTCATGCGCCAGGGCGTGCCGTACAAAGTGGTCGGGGGGACACGTTTCTACGATCGGCGCGAGGTGAAAGACGCCATGGCGTACCTGCGGGCCGTGGTCAACCCGGCCGACGAGGTCAGCATCAAGCGGGTCATCAACGTGCCCAAGCGCGGCGTCGGCGACGCCAGCATCGCCAAGCTCGATTCGTTCGCCGCAGTCGAGGGGATCGGGTTTGCTGCAGCGATGCGACGCTGCGACGAGGCGGGCGTCACGGGCCCGGCACTGCGCGGCATCGCCTCGTTCGTCGAGCTGCTCGACGGCATGACCGGGATGGCCGACGACCCGCAGTACGGGCCAGCCGACCTGCTGCAACTCGCCCTCGACGGCTCGGGCTACCTTGCCGAACTCGAAGCGGAGGATTCGATCGAGGCCCACACGCGACTCGAGAACATGGGCGAGTTGATCGGGTCGGCCCGCGAGTTCACCGTGGTCGCCGAGTTCATGGAACAGGTCGCCCTTGTCGCCGACACCGACGACCTACCCGAAGGTGAAGTCGAAGACCTCGTGATCCTGATGACCCTGCACTCGGCCAAGGGCCTCGAGTTCCCGGTGGTGTTCCTCGTCGGCGTCGAGGAGGGCATCTTCCCGCACATCCGGGCGCTCACCGAGCCGGTCGAGATGGAAGAGGAACGACGCCTCGCGTACGTCGGCATCACCCGGGCGATGCGTCGGCTCTACATGAGCCACGCCTGGAGCCGGCAGCTGTTCGGTTCGACGCAATACAACCCGCCATCGCGATTCTTCGACGAGATTCCCGCCGATCTGATCGAAGCGAGCGGCAACATCAGCGGCCGGACCAGCTTCGGGCGGCAGAGCTACCGCACCAAGTACGGCAGCGACTATCGCAGCAGCCGCAATGATCGCAGCGACGACTCGTACACCCCTCCGGCGTATCGCCGGAGCGGCGTCGACGTCGACGACCTGCCGGGCCGTGACATCAACGCCGATGTACTCGACGACGACGGTGCCGCCCGGGCTGCCCAGGACGCGCATCGCGAGCGCGTCGTCGAAGCAGCGATGCAGTTCGCCAAGAAGCATGCGCCCGAGCCGTCCAACAGCCAGGAGCTCGGCTTGCGGATCGGCGACGGGGTCGAACACCCGAGCTTCGGGGCCGGGGTGATCATCGACATCGCGGGCGAGGGTGAAAAGGCCGAGGCGACGATCAACTTTTCCGGGAGCGGCACCAAACACCTGTCGCTCGCGTGGGCTCCGCTCAAGAAGATCTGAGCCGCACGCCGCGCACCGGTCTGTCCGTCATCAGTACTGGCGTGGCAGACTGTCCGGCGTGAAGGCAGCAATTCTTGTCGAGAGTCTGACGGGCAATACGTGGAAGGCGGCCGAGAACATTGCCGACCTCCTGCAGCAAGAGCGGTGGACCATCACCGGATTGTCCAAGGTCAAGCAGCCCGACCATCAGTCGATCCACAACGCCGATCTCATCGTCGTCGGCACGTGGGTGCACGGTGCGTTCGTGTTCGGCCAGGCGCCGTGGGCGGCCAACAACATCGCGAATCTGCCGGCGATGCGCGGGAAGAAGGCCGCCGCGTTCTGCACCTTCGCGCTCCACCCCGGCCACAGCCTCGACAAGCTCACCAACGTGCTCGGAGACACCGGGGCCTACGTGATCGGCGGTCTGGCGATGAGTCGCAGCAAACTCGATCAGCACAGCGAAGAGTTCGCCGCAAGGCTGCTCGACGCGACCGTCGACGCCTGACTTCTCGGGGCCTGCCGTACGGCCCAGTCGGTCAGCCGGCCGTGAGGCCGCGCAAGTCGATCGAGAGCAGCCGGCCGTTCTCGACGACCGGATTCACTCCCGCCGGGGGCGGTGCGAGTTCGCTCACGTCGAGAACGCGGCCTTCGCAGTCGGTGAACTGATCCGTGCCTCGATCGTCGGCTCGCACTTGCTCGACCGGGCAGTCGGGCGATCGATCCGCCGGGTAGGCGAAGTAGACGACCCACCCGAGGGTCGGATCGTCGCCGGTGTGGTCGAGCACGATGGTCCGGTCGCCTGCGGTGGTTCCGAGTCCGGGGAAGAGGATCGGACCCTTCTCGACGATCTCGTCGGCGACGTTCGTGACGCTGCCGACGCGCAGGTTCGACGGAGCGAGTCGGTCAGACGTCCCGGCATCGCCCCGGGAGATGACGGTGGCGAAACCCCACAGCATCAGCCCGATCAGGCCGATCACCAGAAGGCCGCCGAGGTTGGGCACGAGTGCTCGGATCAGCGGCGAGCGGAGTTTCACCGGCTGGAGGTCGTTCCTCGTCACGGGCACAGTCTGCCGCTGCGCTCAGCGTTCACCTCGTCGTGCACGCCATGGCTCGCGGCAACACACGGTGCGGTTGGTGGAAGAGGTGCAGTGCCGCATAAGGTCTCCGACTTGTGAAGCGTCCGTACCGCATCGTCGTCGCCAAGCCCGGACTCGATGGTCACGATCGCGGTGCCAAGACCATCACCCGAGCGTTGCGCGATCACGGCTTCGAGGTCATCTACACCGGCCTGCATCAGACTCCCGAGCAGATCGCCGAGACCGTGCTCCAAGAAGACGCCGACGGGGTCGGCCTGTCGCTGCTGTCGGGCGCACATCTCACGCTGTTCCCGCGCGTGATGGAGGAACTGCGGAATCGCGATCTCGGCGACGTGTTGGTGTTCGGCGGTGGCGTCATTCCCGATGCCGACGCACGCACGTTGCGCGACCAGGGTGTGGCCGAGATCTTCGGACCCGGTTCGTCCCTCAAGGCGATCGGCCAATGGCTGGAATCGGCACTCGACACAGCGGACTCCTGACCGCGACGCTCAGTCTTTGGCTCTCCACCACGATCTTCCACCACGATCTTCAACACGATCTTCAACAAGAAAGGCGTCCCCCGTGGATCTCTTCGAATATCAGGGCAAGCAGTACTTCGCCCGCTACGACATCCCAGTCAGTCCGGGCGGGCCTGCCGACACCGTCGACGAGGCGGTGAAGGAAGCAGCCTCGGCCGGCTATCCGGTCGTCGTCAAGGCGCAGGTGCAGGTGGGTGGTCGCGGCAAGGCCGGTGGCATCAAGCTCGCTGCGAACGAAGACGAGTTGCGTGAGCATGCCGGCAACATTCTGGGCATGGACATCAAGGGTCACGTCGTGAAGCGGATCTGGATCGAGGCCGCATCCGACATCGACGAGGAGTACTACGTCTCGTTCACGCTCGATCGCAGCGCCAAGAAGCATCTGATGATGTTGTCGCGCGAAGGCGGCGTCGAGATCGAAGTGGTGGCGGAGGAGAATCCCGATGCGATCCTCAAACTGCACGTCGATCCTGTCGATGGGCTGTCGGCAGATGTCGCCCGCCAGGCATGTATCGATGCTGGCCTTCCCGACCGGGCGATCGACGGTGCGACCGACATCCTCGTCAAGCTCTACCGCTGTTACGACGAAGGTGATTGCGACCTCGCCGAGATCAATCCGCTGATCCTCAAGCCGACGGGCGAGGTGCATGCCCTCGACGCCAAGGTCACCCTCGACGACAACGCCGAGTTCCGCCATCCCGAGTGGGACGCCTTCCGCGGGCTCACCGAGATGGACGAGCGCGAGAAGATGGCCGCCGAGAAGGACCTGCAGTACATCGGCCTCGATGGCACCGTCGGGATCATCGCCAACGGTGCCGGTCTCGCCATGTCGACCCTCGACGTCGTCAATCAGGTCGGTGGGTCGGCCGCCAACTTCCTCGACATCGGAGGCGGCGCCAACGCCGACGTGATGGCCGGTGCGCTCGAAGTGATCAACTCCGACGACAACGTCAAGTCGATCTTCATCAACATCTTCGGTGGCATCACCCGCGGCGAGGAAGTGGCCAAGGGCATCGTCGAGGCGATGGGCCGGGTCGATCTGAGGGCGCCGATCGTCATTCGTCTCGATGGCACCAACGCCGAAGAGGGGCGTCAGATTTTGCTCGACGCCGGTATCCCGCACGACAAGCTCCGCTCGGAGCCGACCATGCTCGAAGCTGCCCGTGCAGCTGTCGCGCTCGCGAACTGAGGAACTGAAATGGCAATTTTCGTTGACGAGACCACGAAGGTCATCGTGCAGGGCCTCACCGGCGGCCAGGGCAAGTACCACGGCCTACGCAACCGCGACTACGGCACCCAGGTGGTCGGTGGCGTCACCCCCGGCAAGGGCGGTCAAGACGTCGATGGCATCCCGATCTTCGACTCGGTGGCCGACGCCGTGGCGGCCACTGGCGCCAACGCGTCGTTCGTCGCGGTGCCGCCGAAGTTCGCGTCCGGCGCGATCATGGAGGCGGCCGAAGCGGGCATCGGGTTCGTTGTCTGCATCACCGAGGGCATTCCGGCCCAAGACGAAGCGAAGGTGTTCAATCGTCTCGTCCGCGACTTCCCCGGCACCCGTCTGCTCGGCCCGAACTGTCCCGGGATCATCAGCCCCGGCAAATGCAACATCGGCATCACCGCGGGCGAGATCGCCCAGAACCCAACCGCGGGTGGGCCCAACGTCGGCATCGTGTCGCGGTCGGGCACGCTCACCTACCAGGCGCTGTACGAGCTCAAGCAACGCGGCATCGGTGTGTCGACCTGCGTCGGCATCGGCGGCGACCCGGTGCCCGGCACCAATTTCATCGACTGTCTCGCCGAGTTCCAGAACGACCCGGAGACGCACGCGATCATGATGCTCGGCGAAATCGGCGGCTCGGCGGAAGAAGAGGCTGCCGAGTTCATCCAGGCCAACGTCACCAAGCCGATGAGCGCATACATCGCTGGCGTCACCGCTCCGGCGGGCAAGAAGATGGGCCACGCCGGCGCCATCGTCTCGGGCGGCAAGGGCACCGCGCAGGGCAAGATGGATGCGCTCGCCGCAGCCGGTGTGAAGGTCGGCCTCAATCCGACCGAAGCCGGTGAACTCATGGCCGAGATCGTCGCCACCCTCTGACGAGTGGCTTTCGTGAGGTTGCTGCAGGCACTGCCTGCAGCAACCTCACGAAAGCCGGACGCGGCGAAGGCATGAGGTGGATGCGCCTCGGCGGCGCACCTGCCTCATGCCTTCGCATGCGGTGACGGGGGTGGAGTGGGGAGGGTGCGTCAGATCACTGCGCCGGGGGCGGCGGAGGCGGCGGCGGGGTGCCGCCCGACGGCGGCGGGGGCGGCGGAGGCATCGTGTCGCCGCCCTTGCTGGCATCACCACCGAAACTCGCCTTGATCTTGTTCATGTCCTTCAAGTCGTTGAGGTCGCCACCGGAGGCCTGGAAGTTCATGAACGCACCGGCAAGCGCGACGCCCGCCCAAATCAACGCACCGAACATGCCGATGCCGCGGCTGGCAAGATCGAAGCGAGCACCGAGAATGACGCGCAACAGCATGAGGAGCGTGGCGAGGCCCGTTGCTCCGAGGAAGATCAACGGCCACGGTTGGGACTCGGGCAAGCTTCCGTTGATCCGCAGGAAGGCGAGTACACCGACCGCAACGACGAGGAGCCAGGCGATTCCGCCGGTGAAGAAGTAGTTGAACGGACCGTCGCCGCCGACACTGCCGAAGCCGGTGTCCGCCGTGGTCCAGTCGAGGACGAAGCCGAGGATGAGCATCGCTGCTCCTCCGCCGACCATCAACCAGTCCGAAGTCTTGAATTTGCTGAAGTCCACGTCGTCTCCTTGGAAAGCTCGAATTGTGTTCGCGGTCACAGTGACCACCTCTGAACCGTAGCCTTCGCTGACGGTCGGCTCGGGGCTTTACGGGTGGTGTTGCGGAATCGTGACGACCGGTTGCCTACGATCACGCGGTGCCTACCGCCCTGCTGTCCGTGTACGACAAGACCGGCGTGGTCGACTTTGCCCGGTCGCTGAGCGAACTCGGCTGGACACTCATCTCCAGCGGTGGAACAGCGCGCGCCATCGCCGAGGCCGACATCGCGGTCACCGACGTCGCGGTCCTCACCGGCGTGCCGGCCATCCTCAGTCACCGCGTCGTCACGCTGCACCCGAAAGTGCACGGTGGCATCCTCGCTGATCCGAACGACCCCGAGCACATTGCCGACATGGCCGAGTACGGCATCACGCCGTTCGACCTCGTCGTCGGCAACCTGTACCCGTTCGGTCAGCAGCCCGACGACTTCGAGCACGGCTCGGGGAGCGCGGTCGAGATGATCGACATCGGTGGCCCGGCGATGGTCCGCGCCGCGGCCAAGAACCATGCTCATGTCGCGGTGGTCGTCGACCCGAAGAACTACGGCCCGATCATCGACGAACTCCGACGAGACGGTTCGTTGGGCGAAGCCACCCGCCGCCGCCTCGCCCGCGCCGCCTTTGCTCACACAGCCGCGTATGACGCAGCGATCGTCACCTGGTTCGACGACACCGACCCGGACCTTGCAGACGACACGGTCACCGTGAATGAGGTCGACACGGCGGGCGCGCTCCCGGCGTCGATCCACCTCGCGCTCTCGAACGTGCAGTCGCTGCGCTACGGCGAGAACCCCCACCAGGAGGGCGCGCGTTACCGCCAGGCCGGTGCGACGAGTTGGTGGGACTCGATGACCCAGCACGGCGGCAAGGAACTCAGCTACCTCAACCTGTACGACACCGAAGCGGCGTGGCGGCTCGTCCATCGCTTCGACGACCCGGCCTGTGTCATCGTCAAACACGCGAACCCGTGTGGTGTGGCGATCGCCGACGACATCACGACCGCCTACGTCCGCGCCAACGGGTGCGACCCGGTGAGCGCGTTCGGCGGCATCGTGGCGGTAAACCGCACCGTCACCAACGACATGGCCATGGCACTCGGCGACGTGTTCACCGAAGTCGTCGTGGCCCCCGGCTTCGACGACGACGCCCTTGCCACGCTGTCGGCCAAGAAGAATTTGCGGGTCATCGCCGCCAACGCGCCGTCGCCGTTGCCGTTCGACGTGCGCCCGATCGACGGCGGGTTCCTGGTGCAGCAACCCGACCCGGTCGACGCGAGGTCTGCGGCGTGGCGGGTGGTCACCGCCACGCAGCCGTCCGAACAGCAGTGGGCCGACATGGAGTTCGCCTGGATCGTGTGTGCCGCCGTCACCAGCAATGCCATCGTGTACACGAAGGATCGTCAGGCGTTCGGCATCGGTGCCGGGCAACAGAATCGACTCGACTCGGCGCGCATCGCCGCCCGTCGCGCCGATGGTCGCGCGGCGGGCGGCGCGTGCGCGAGCGACGCCTTCTTCCCGTTCCGGGATGGTCTCGACGCAGCCGTCGAAGCAGGCGTGTCGTGTGTCATCCAGCCCGGCGGTTCGGTCCGCGACGACGAAGTGATCGCGGCCGCCGACGAGCACGGTCTCGCGATGGTCTTCACCGCCCAACGCCACTTCCGGCACTGATCCGGTTCGGCCGGGCAGGCTGCGACGCCGACCCCAGCCCGAGGGCGTTCCGTATGGTGGAACCCGATCCGCTTGGTGGGAACTTCTCGCGGAGGGGGTGACGTGCCGTTGCGGCGGGCATATCTTCCAGCCATGGCGCGGATCTCCGACAAACTGGCAGCGGGTCGGACGCTGTCGTTCGAGTTCTTCCCACCCAAGACATCGGGCGCCCAGTTGACCCTCGGACGCACGATTGCCGAGCTCGCGCCGCTTGGGCCCGACTTCGTCAGCATCACCTACGGGGCCGGCGGATCCGACCGTCATCGCACCGCCGACGTGGTCGATTGGATCCGCAAGGAGACCGACGTCGAGCCGATGGCCCACCTCACGTGCGTGGGCCACACGCGCACCGACGTGGCCGGGCTGCTCGTCGAATACCGCCGCATCGGCGTGCAGAACATCTTGGCGCTCGGCGGCGACCTGCCGGCCGACGGCAGTCAGCCGGCAGGCGACTATCTGTATGCCCTCGACCTGTTGCACGATGTCGCAGCGTCGGGCTCGTTCTCGATCGGTGTCGCGGCACATCCCGAGGTCCATCCTCGTTCGACGAGTCGCGAGGCCGACCGGCGTCACCTCGCCGACAAGCTGCGGCTCGCGGACTTCGCCATCACCCAGTTCTTCTTCGATGTCGAGCACTACCGCCGCCTCGTCGACGAGATGGCCGCACTCGGCGTCGACAAGCCGATCGTGCCCGGCATCATGCCCGTCACCAACGTGGCCCAGATCAGCCGGATGGCGCAGATGAGCGGAGCGGCGGTCCCCGCCTGGCTCGCCGACCGTCTGGCCGGAGCACACGACGACGCCGAAGTCCGCAAGATCGGCGTCGCGCTCGCCTCGCAGCTGTGCCTCGACCTGCTCGATGCCGGCGCGCCCGGCCTCCACCTCTACACGCTGAACCGTTCCGAGGTGGCGAAAGAAATCCGGGTGAACCTGGGATCGGTGCTCGTCTGAGCGATACTGGAGGGTGATGTCCGCCGACACCACCACTTCTGCCCGCAGCGCCAGTCTGTCGGGTCGGCGCCCTCGGCCCGGCGGCGCCAACATCAGCACGGTGCCTTACCTGCCGGGTCTCGATGGCATGCGCGCCATTGCCGTCGTGGCCGTGATGATCTACCACGCCAACAGCACCTGGCTGAAGGGCGGGTTCATCGGGGTCGAGGTCTTCTTCGTCATCTCGGGGTACCTCATCACGCTGCTGCTGATCGCCGAGCACGAGAAATCGGGCGCCGTCGACATGAAGGGGTTCTGGGTCCGTCGATTCCGCCGCCTGCTCCCAGCGCTGTTCGTGATGCTGCTGCTCCTCACGATCTGGACCGCGCTGTTCGAACGTGACGCGCTCGGCAAACTGCGGGGCGACGTGATCGGTGGCGTGGCCTACGTCAGCAACTGGTATCAGATCTTCATCGGTGCCGGATACAGCGCCGGCAACGACTTCGCGCCGCTGCGCCACTTGTGGAGCCTGGCGGTGGAGGAGCAGTTCTACCTCATCTGGCCGGTGGTGATGGTCGCGCTGCTGCGCAAGGGCAGCCGCAAGATCGCCGACCTCAGCGTCTACCTCTTCGGCGCCGCCGTGCTGGTTGCCGTTGTCGTTGCGTTCCTCCACAACTCCGGTCCGATTAACGCCAACCCGGCGAACTCGCCGGCCGCCTACTGGGAGATCGGCGGTCGCTTCATCTCGAAAGCCGATGCGCTCTATCTGTCGACGGCGTCTCGCTCGACGGGCCTGCTGCTTGGCGCATCGATGGCGATGGTCTGGCGGCCGGTTGCGGTGATGCGCGGGCCGCTGCGCAACAAGGGCCGTGCGCTCGACGGCCTCGCGATCATCGGCTTCGGCATCCTCGGCGTGATGTCATGGAAGGTCGGCTTCATCGACAGCGACGGCGACAACGGTGCGGATTCGTGGCTCTTTCGCGGCGGGTTCTTCGTCGCCGGTATCGCCACCCTGCTCGTCATCGCGGCGATCACTCACCGCGACTCGCTCACCTCGAAGCTGCTCAGCACGCCGACGATGCTGTGGATCGGCACCCGTTCGTACGGGCTCTACCTGTACCACTGGCCGATCTATCAGATCGTTCGGAATACTGCGGGGACGAAGCTGAAGTTCCATGAATGGGTGTTGTGCATGGTGGTGACGGCCATCGTCACCGAGGTCTCCTACAGATACATCGAAACCCCGATTCGCCGCGGCCGGCTCAGCGCCTGGTGGCACGCCCGCGGCCAACGCACCCAGCGCAATGACAATCGTGGGGCAGTC
The DNA here is from genome assembly GCA_963820085.1 of Ilumatobacteraceae bacterium. Classification (GTDB taxonomy): domain Bacteria; phylum Actinomycetota; class Acidimicrobiia; order Acidimicrobiales; family Ilumatobacteraceae; genus Ilumatobacter_A. The sequence continues at coordinate 553,898 of CAWFYU010000008.1, forward strand.
CTCGGTGGGGCTTTCGTCGGCACGGCGCTCGCCATCTTCGCCGGGGCGAGCCTGGCGACTGCCGAGCTCAAGCAGAACGAGGTGGCCCAACGGCTCGACGAGGGCGCCGAGGCAACGTGCAGCGTGCTCGCGGGAACCTGTGTCGACGATCCGGTCACCGAGCCCGGCGCGGACCCGGTCGAGGCGCCCGAGACCACCGTCGACCCGGAGGCGGTTGTCGACCCCGCCGCCGACCCCCTGACCGATCCGACCACCACGACCACGCTCGCTGCGGTGGCCCCGGCCCGATTCGCGATCGGCGATTCGGTGATGCTCGGTGCGGCCGAAGAGTTGGAAGGTGCCGGCTTCTTTGTCGATGCCGAGGAGAGCCGGGCGTTCGTGCGTGGCATTGACATCGTGCAAGCGCTGTCCGATCAAGGCCAACTTCCGCAAGAACTCGTCATCCACCTCGGCACGAACGGCCCGATCAGCGCGTCCGAGATGGAGCAGATGATGAACCTCGTGGCGACCGTCCCGAAGGTGCTCCTCGTCGAGAACGACGTCCCGAAGGACTACGAAGCAGCCAACAACGCCCTCATGGTGGCGACCGCCAGCGCGCTGGCCAACGTCGAGGTCCTGTATTGGAACGGGTTGGCGCCGCAATGCCCGGACGACTGCATCTACCAGGACGGTTTCCATCTCAAGACCCCTGGCGCCCAGTACTACACGGCGCTGATCAGCGGAACCTTCGCCGATCCGGCGCTCTTCGTCTGACGCGTCGGTTCCCCGTGATGCGGCGGGCCTTGACGCAAGCGTGACATCATTTGCGGTGCGGCGCCGGTGATACTGGGCAGCGCATGTCCGTGTTCGACCCCCCGCAGACAGCGCCGTCGAGGACCGCGCTGGCCGACGTACCGGCGCCGGTCGATCGGGCTGGGCTGACCGACCACTCGGGCGGCTTCGTGCGCGAGCACATCAGCCGCGTTCCGTACCTGCCGGGCCTCGACGGCATGCGGGCAATTGCCGTCGTTGCGGTGATGATCTACCACGCCAACAGTTCGTGGCTCGCCGGCGGTTTCCTCGGCGTCGAGATGTTCTTCGTCATCTCCGGCTACCTGATCACACTGCTGCTCATCGCGGAACGCGAGCGGAACTACCGAATCTCGCTCACGGACTTTTGGATTCGGCGCGCCCGACGGCTGCTGCCGGCGCTCTTCGTCCTGATGGCGTTGCTGACGATCTGGACCGCGCTCTTCGAACGCGATGCGCTCGGCCAACTGCGTGGCGATGTGCTCGCCGGGTTCTTCTACGTGTCGAACTGGTACCAGATCTGGGTGGGCCTCGGCTACACCGCCGGCGGCGACTTCGCGCCACTCCGCCACCTCTGGAGCCTCGCTGTCGAGGAACAGTTCTACCTGGTGTGGCCGCTGGTGATGGTGGGCCTGCTCGGTCGCTCGGGAACGCGTCGCGTCGCGAACGTCAGCCGTTGGCTGTTCGTCGCGGCGATTCTCGTCACGATCGGCGTCGGCCTCGCCTACCACCCGGGTTCGATCGGCGAGTCGAACGTGACGCCCGAGGCCTACTGGTCCCTCGGTGGTCGTCCGATCGCCAAGCTCGACACGCTCTACCTCAGCACGATCGGCCGTTCAGGCGGGCTGCTGCTCGGCGCCGCGTTCGCGATGATCTGGCGGCCGCTGGCGATCATGCGCGGTCCGCTGCGGAGCAAAGGACGGGCGTTCGACGTGCTGGCGCTCATTGCGCTTGCGGGATTCGCGTGGATGTGTTGGAACATTCACCTCGTCGATCCGTCCGGGGCCGACGGTCGCCTGTTCCGCGGCGGCCTGTTCGTTGCGGGGCTCTGCACGCTGGCGTTGATCGCCGCAGTGACGCACCACGGCTCGATCGCCAATCGGGTCCTCGGTGCACGGGTGCTCAACTGGATCGGTACCCGCTCGTACGGCTTGTACCTCTACCACTGGCCGATCTATCAGATCATTCGCAACGTGGCCGGCAACTCACTGCGTCCGCACGAGTTCGTCTTGGCGATGATCCCGACGATCGCCTTGACCGAGGTGTCGTACCGGTGGGTCGAGACGCCGATCCGTACGGGTCGCTTCGGCGTGATGGTCGCGCGCCTCCGCGGCGAATCGGCCGCACGGCGCAAGGGCCTGTTCGTCGGTGGCGTCGCCGTCACGTGCGCGCTGTCTCTGTTTGCCGGTGGAGCGCTGGCCACCGCAGAGCTGAAGCAGAACGACATCGCGGAGTCGCTCGACGACGGCGAGGACTTCACCACGAACCTGGCCGACGGCGGTGCCGCCGACGCCGCCCCGCCGCGCACGGTTCCTGCGCTCCCGGCGACGACCACGCCGTTCGTGGTTCCAGCGACAACCACGCCGGCGACCACCACCGTCGTACCGCCCACGACGGTGGTCGACGCATCTACCGTGACCACGGTGGATCCGGGGTCGGCCCTTGTCGTCCCCACGACGGTGGCGGCGGTGCCCGACACCACGCGTGGCGCCGATCGTCGTGCCGGCATCGACCGTTCCGCCGCCGCCGGTGACCGACCCGCCAGCGCCGGTCACCCAACTCGGCATCGTCACCGATCTGTCGGTCGTCCAGCCGCTCACGATTCCGCCGACCGCAACCGGTCTGCCGCTCATCGCGTTGGGCGACTCCGTCATGCTCGGTGCCGCCGAAGAGTTGACTGCCGCAGGTTTCACGGTCGACGCGGTGAAGAGTCGGCAGATGATCTCGTTCCTGCCCGACCTGGACCTGATCCGCCTCGGAGGTGCTCTCGGGTCGGTCGTGGTGATTCACCTCGGAACGAACGGTCCGTTCAGCCAGACGACGCTCGATCAGACGATGGCGCTCGTGGCCGGGGTGCCGCGCGTGTTGGTGCTGACCGCGAAAGGTGATCGCGAGTGGATGGCGGGGAACAACGCCAAGATCCGAGCATTGCCCGCGGTGTATCCCGCGGTCACTGTGGTCGACTGGGAAGTGTTGTCGGCGAGTTGTAGCGGCACCTGCTTCTATGACGACGGCATTCATCTCACCAAGACCGGTCAGGATTTCTACACGAACGTGATCAAGGTCATCCTCGGCCTCCCCTGACGCGTCGGGGCCAGGCACCATCGCGACAGAAGTGTCGCGAAAGGGCCAGGCACCAACGCGACAGAAGTGTCGCGAAAGGGCCAGGCCCCAACGCGACGGTTATCGGCGGAGCACCCCTGGAGCTTGGACGGTTCGAGCGGGCGGCGTAGCCTCGGAGGTCATGACCACTCCAGTTCGTGTTGCCGTCACCGGTGCTGCAGGCCAGATCGGCTACAGCCTCCTCTTCCGTATCGCGTCGGGCACCATGCTCGGCCCCGACACGCCGGTAGCGCTCCAGTTGCTCGAAATCACTCCCGCGCTGGGTGCCCTCGAAGGGGTTCGCATGGAACTCGACGACGGAGCGTTCCCCCTGCTCGATTCGATCACCTGCACCGACGACGCCGACGTCGCGTTCGGAGACGCGGATGTCGCGATCTTGGTGGGTTCGATGCCGCGCAAGGCCGGCATGGAACGGGCCGACTTGCTCTCGGCCAACGGCGGCATCTTCAAGCCGCAGGGTCAGGCACTGAGCCGGTCGGCGAAGAAGGACGTCAAGGTCCTCGTGGTCGGCAACCCGGCCAACACGAATGCCGTCATCGCGATGAACAACGCCGCCGATCTCGACCCGGGTCGCTTCACCGCCATGACGCGCCTCGATCACAACCGGGCGATCAGCCAGCTCGCCACGCGGTTGGGTGCGTCGGTCAACGACATCAAGAAGATGACGATCTGGGGCAATCATTCGACCACGCAGTACCCCGATCTCTTCCACTGCGAGGTCGGCGGCAAGAACGCCTACGAGGCCGTGGGCGACCACGACTGGTACGCCAACGACTACATCCCGAAGGTCGCGAAGCGCGGTGCTGCCATCATCGACGCTCGCGGGTCGTCGTCGGCAGCGTCGGCAGCGTCGGCCGCTGTCGACCATATTCGCGACTGGACGCTCGGCACACCTGCCGGCGACTGGGTCTCGATGTCGGTGCCGAGCGACGGCAGTTACGGCGTGCCCGAGGGCATCATCAGCTCGTTCCCCTGCGTCTGCGCTGGTGGCAACTACGAGATCGTCCAAGGGCTCGACATCGACGAATTCAGCCGGGAGCGGATCGACGCCACCGCCGCCGAACTGGTCGAAGAGCGTGATGCAGTGAAGGACCTCGGCCTGATCTGAGCGGCCGCTCAGGCGGCCACGACGGGCAGGTCGGAGAAATCGAGATGATCGGTGGCGAGTTCGGGCGAGCGTGGCGGACGATCAAGACCGTGATCCACGACGCAAGACACAGCACAGCGATCCCGATCGCGAATGGAGTCGTCGAATCGCTCACCTGCGCGCTCGCGATCGTGCCGAGGACGGCGCCTCCGGCCATCCGGAGTGCGCCTGACAGGGCCGAGGCGGTCCCCGCCAGATGACCCACCGGCACCAAGGCAGCAGTGTTCAGGTTCGGCATCAAGAACATGAACGATGACAACGTCAATGCCAACACCGGCATGAAGAGCCAGAAGTTGGGTCGGCCGTTCGAGGCAATCGACAGCACGATCAGCAACACGGTGGTCGGAATCAGCAGTGCGTATACCGCATTGACGAGGCGGTGCATCCCGACGCGAATCACGATGCGACTGTTGACGATCGCCCCCAGCGCGAACATCACCGCAACCAATCCGAAGATCAGCGGAAACTGGTCCTTGCGGTCGAACACGTCGCCGATGATCAGTTCACTACTCGCCAGGTAGGTGGTGAACACGCCCTGGAGAAAGATGGTGGCGACGGTGTAGCCAGCGGTCACGCGGGTGCGTGCCACTTCGGTGTATCCGGCCCACGTCGAGCGCACTTGCAGCGGCCGTCGATGCGCAGGATCGAGTGACTCGCGGATGCGGAAACTCCAGGTCATGATGACCGCCGCAAAGACGACGCAGAACCAGAAGACCCATCGCCAGGGGGCGACGGCGATGATGCCGGTGCCGATCGACGGCGCGAGCACCGGAACGAGCATGAAGACCGCCATCACCTGCGACATTGCTTTGGCCATCTGATCGCCGACGAATCGGTCTCTGATGATCGCTGTCGCGACGACTCGTGAGCCTGCTGCACCGAGGCCCCACACGAATCGACTGACCAAGAGCAGTTCGAAGCTCGGAGCGAGAGCGGAGCCGGCCGCGCCGATCACGTAGATCGCCGTCCCTGCATAGAGCACGGGCTTGCGGCCGAAGCGATCGGCGATGGGCCCCCACGCGAGCTGCGCGACGGCCAGGCCCATGAAGAACACGGTGATGACTTGGCCGGTGCGCGGTGAACCGGCACCGAGATCGAACGCTTCGCGGATGTCGTCGAACGCCGGCAGCATCAAATCGATGCCGAGCGCCATCAACGCCATGATCGCCGAGATCAGCGTGAGGAGCTCGCGTGGACCCATCCGGTACTGCTGCTCCGGGATCGGAGCGGGATGCGGGGCCGATTGCGTCACGGCCCGAGGTTAACGAGAGATGGACAACAGGTGTCCACTCGGCGACGCGCGTCACGTGGTGATCACGGACGGGCCGGCGGCTCGCCCGAGGTGGTGTCAGCTGATGGCGATACGGCAACCGATTTGCATCATCTGGTCGACTCCGGCCTGCAACTCCGCGTCACTGATCCGCACGCTGCTGCCGTCGTCGCCGAGAATGTCGCTCACCGTCATCATCGCCAGCGCTTCGATCCCTTTGACCGCGGCAATCGTGTACATCATCGCCGCCTCCATCTCGACGCCGAGATGACCGAGCCGCCTCCAGCGCCCGAACGTGTCGGGGTCCGGGTCATAGAAGATCCCCGATGTCACGATCGGCCCGGTGTGTACGGCGCCGGCGCCCGCCTTGCGGCTGAAGTGAGCGGCGAGTTCGGCGAGCGAGAAGGTGGCCGTCGGGGCGTAGCCGGGCATCTGGGCATAACGGAGCGGGGTGCTGTCGTCAGCGGACGCGCTGATGCCGATGACGGTGTCGCCCATCTTCATGTGGGGTTGCAGGCTGCCGCAGGTGCCGACCCGAATCAGCCGCTTGGCGCCGAGCATGATCAGTTCCTCGAAGACGATGCCGGCGCTCGGACACCCCATGCCGGTCGACTGCACGCTGAGCGGTGCCCCGTCGAACGTGCCCGTGAAACCGAGCATCCCGCGTTCGCTGTTGACCTGCCGAAAGCCGGGATCGAAGAACGTCTCGGCGATGTACTGCGCACGCACCGGGTCGCCCGGGCAGAGCACGCTGGGGGCATAGTCGGACGCGTCGCCACGAAGATGAATCGGCATCACGTCAGGTTAGGCGTTGTCGCGTTGGTGCCTGGCCCCGACGCGACACATCTGTCGCGATGGTGCCTGGCCCCGACGACGCGACACGACCCGACACGATGGTGCGACTACTTGAGGAACTTGCTGGTCGTGTTGTCGGCGAGAATCTTGCCGCCGGTCTGACAGGTCGGGCAGTAGTTCACCGAGTAGCTCGAGTATTCGACTTCGCGGATCGAGTCGCCGCACACGGGGCACGGCTCACCGGTTCGGTGATGGACGGCACTCGGCCGGTCCTTGGACGAGCTCATGTCGTCGCGGGTGTGCTCGACGGCCAACCCTTCGGCCACGCACGCCGCGATCGCTGCAGCGATGCGTTCCGCCCCGTCGCGTCCCAGGGTTTTGGTGGTCGCGAACGGGGAGACCTTGGCCGTGTGACAGATCTCGTTCGAGAGCCGACGACCGATGCCCGCCACCATTGCCTGATTGCGGAGGAAACCGTGCACGCGGATCGAGTTCGCACCGAACAGGGCGGCGAGTTCGTCGGCGCCGATACCGGCTGCCTCGGGGCCGAGCTTCGCCAGTGGCAGCGCGCTGTCGAGGTCGGCACTGGGCACGCACCAGACTCCGGCGCGGCGTTCTTTGCCCTGTTCGGTGAGCAGGAGTGCCGTCTCGTCGATCGTTCCGTCGGAGCGCTCGACGGGCTCGAAGATGAACCGGGCCTGGCCGCCGCGCGGCTTCGCCGACCGCTTGTCGTCAGCCAACAGCCGTCCACCCTGCATCAGGTGGACGACGAAGCTGACCGGCTCGAAACGCAAGATGAGGTATTTCCCGCGGCGCCCGACGCCGAGCAGCGGTTGGCCGTACGCCGCGTCCGGTGCGGGAACGGCGGTCTTGAGCGCGGTGAAGTTGAACGGCGTGAACCGTGCAAGCACGCGCCCCGCGAACTGTCGCTCGAGCCGCTCCGCATGCGCTTGAACTTCCGGCATCTCCGGCATGAGCGAACACTACTGAGTCCGGTGGCGCTGCTGCTCGGCCGTCAGGTCGCTTCAGCGGTAGTAGCCGGTGACATCGATGACGAAGTCGGTGGGACCGCCCTTGCAGAACACTCTGATTTGTCGACTGGCATCGAGCTTGACGGTCGAGGCATTTGCCAACGTGGTGCCGGGCTGGGTCCAGTTGATGGTCGACGCTGCGACCGCCGTTGCATCGCCATCGGCAACGAAGAGAAATCCGGGTTGTTCGGTGTTGACCACGGTCACGTTGTAGGCGATCGCCGTTGCGCCCACGGGAACAGCGTTGAGCGTCGTGGGTGCCCCGGTGTCGATGTTGCGGGCCGTGCTGACATCGACCAGCCGTGACGTGGCATCTCCAATCTTGCCGGGCGAGGGCTGCGCAGCACGGCTGTCATAGACACGGAATGGCGACACGGCATGGAGCGCCCCGGCTGTTCCCGGACCGGCGATCTTGACCCACTTCTGCCCACGTTGAGGTGCGTACCACAGGGTGTGCTGACCGGAAAAGCTGTCGCCATCGTACGTGTCGTCGAGGGTCCCGCCGATAACCGCCTCATCTTCGGTGAGGACTCGACCGACTTTGCCAGAGAGGACGAGGGTGCCGTAGTTGCCGCCCGTGATCGAGGCGCCGACGTCTCCGCCTTGGGCCTGAACGCCGTAGTTCGCACCGACGAATCGTGCGCCGACACCCGTTTGGGCACCACCGCCGGTTCCGGATGCGACGATGCCGTACTGGACGCCGGATGCGCTGATTGCCGCGCCGTTCGCGGAGGTGACTGCACGGAGCGCGTTGGGCATGCGCTGGTCGCTGGTGGACAGCGACAGCACCGATCGCCCCTGAACCCGTGTGTCGGTACCACTGTTGAGTCCGCCGAAGTACAACTGGAATGCGTGGTCGGCGGGTTGAGTCGGCTGGGCGAGAGCAAGGCCCGCAATCGTGTATCCGCCCGTTGTCTTGGAGGAGCCGAGCGTCAGGTCGTTCGGGTCGTTCGCAGCAGCCGGGCTGGGGAGCATTGCCGCTCCGGCTGCGGCGCCGATGACCGCGGCACCGGCAGCCTTGAACATCGCCCGGCGACCCGTTGTCGCGTGGCCCTCGTCGTCAGCGGCTTCGTCTCGTGGCAACTCGGCCAACGGCGCTGTTGCCAGTTCGGCTCGTTCGAGCAGTGTGCCGACGATCGAACGCAGTTGGTCGACCTCGGACCGCAGCGATGCGATCGTCGTCGCCGAGTCGGATGGAGAGTCGGATGGAGAGGCGGTTGGCGAGGCGGTTGGCGAGGCGGATGGCGAGGCGGTTGGCGAGGCGAGAACCTGATCGTCGGCGGGGTGGTCGGCACGGGCGGGGGTGGGGCGCTGTTCCATACCCGAATTGCGTGACCCCGGTGTGCCATCGTGTGGCACACTTCGTCGGTGTCGGTGCACTCCCTGGATTTGCCGTGCGGAGAGGACGGGTCGGCCGACGGACACGCGCTCGTTGAACGCAGCGCAGAACGCGTTGGTGTGTGGCGACCTCCGGACCGCCCGCGAACACTTTGCCGCAGCACACGCCGAAGCGCTCGATGACATCGATCCGGTGCGCCGAGCGCAAGCGGCGCTCGGAATGGGCGGTCTCTGGCTCGCCGAGCAACGCGAGGACGACGTCGCTGCGGGAGTGCGGGCCCGGCAGGTGAGCGCGCTCGACGAACTGGATCCGCAGGCGCATCGAACGTTGTGGTTGCGGTTAGCAGTGCGGCGCGCCGCGGAAGACTCGTACCTCGACGGTGAGCAGGCCGAACTGAGCGAATTGCTGGGAGAGGTGAGGAAGAACGGCGACCCAACCGCGCTCGCCGAGGCGCTGTCGTTGGTGCTCCACGCTCGATTGGGACCCGAATTCGCAGCCGATCGGATCGAACTCGCCGAAGAGATGCGCGCCGCTGCGTCGCTGACCTCGTCGTCCCATTGGACACTCATGGCCGACTGTTGGGTGGCCGTTGCCCATTCGATGGCGGGGCACATCGAGGCGCCGCGATCGAGACGGCTCCTCGCACACCGTTGCGCCCAGTCAGGATCGATGGCAATCACGTTTGTCTCGCGGGCGATCGCAGTGGCTGACATGATTTCCGCCGGACGGTTCGCCGAGGCCGAACTCGAAGCCCATGACGTCGTGAAGGTGGGGATGGCTGCTGGTGACGTCGACGCTCGGACGTACTTCTTCGCCCACCTCGCGGCGATCAGGTTCCTGCAGGGCCGCGGGTCAGAACTGGCCGAACTCGCCCTCGACGCTGCGTCGTCGATCGCCGTGCCTCGGTTCGATCTTGCCATGCTCCACGTCGCGGCGATGTTCGCCATCGAGGCGGGCGACCCCGCTGCTGCGCATCGGGCCGTCGCGGCCCACCGGTCGAGCGCCGGTCGCAACAGATATCAGTCTTCGACCTTCTTGCTGGCGATGACAGCGCTGGCCACTGTCGCCCGCGAAACGGGCGATTCGTCCTTGGGGGCCGAGGTCGCTCGCGCGCTCGCCCCATTCCGTGGACTTCCTGTCGTTGCATCGCTCGGCGTCGCCCACTTTGGGCCCGTCGAACGGGCGATTGGTGTTGCACTGCACGCTGCCCTCGATCTGGAGGCAGCGGATGCATCGTTGGCGGCCGCCATCGAGACACTGCGGATCGATGGGTCGATGCCGATGGCGGCGGTGGCGATGATCGATCGAGCCCGCGTGCTCATTGACGCGGGAAGCACCGACGAGGCCAACTGCCTCGTCCGTGAGGCGTGCGAGATCGCGGAGAGGTTCGCAATGACTGGCTGGTCGCAACGTTGGTCGTCGATGCTCGTTGTCGCCGAGTCAGCCGCGTTGCGTCCATTCGTGACGCTCGCCCGCAACGGCCCCGGCCTGTGGACGGCGCGACTCGGACGACATGAATGCGTCGTCCCTGAATCACGCGGCCTTGCCTACCTGGCGGCGTTGTGCGCCAACCCAGGCCATGACGTGCCGGCGACGCAATTGGCGTATGGCACTTCACGGCGTGAGAGTCAACAACCCCTCACCGACCGACCTGCGCTCGCCGCATTGAGGACGCGACGCGACGAAGTGCGACGCGAGTTGGACGCCACGTTCCACGACGAGCACCGCCGCCGTCGGCTCGAAGACGAACTCGATGTCATCGTCGCGAACGTTGGTCTCGGTCGTCTCGCCGGGCGGTCGAGCCCGTTCGTTCTCCGATGCGAACGAACGGGCTCGCACCGCAGTCCGCAAGGCGATCGTCCGGGCCATCGCCCAACTCGATCTGCGCTCCCCTGAGATCGCCGCCGAACTGCGACGAACGGTCTCGACGGGGAGTAGTTGCAGCTATCGGCCCTGAGTCGAGGCGGGCTCGACCGCCCGCCCGGCGTCTTACTCGTAGACGGTGCGTTGTTTGACCGTGGCGAACACGGCATCGAGTGCGCCGAACACGGCCTGGTTGTCGAGCAACTTCTGCTGGTCGCCCCACAGTCGGATGTGACCGTTGATGAACGCATCTTGCGCGTTCAGTTCGCCCGTCGCAACCGCGACGGCAGTGTCCCACCCCTGCTCCATCTTCACGTCTTCGGGATCGGCAGCACCTGCGCCGAACGATGCCGACCCGTGACCGACTTGGACGTGGTAGGTGACGTCACCTTCGGGCCCGGCCGACACGACTTGGGTGACGCCGATCTGGTGTGACTCCGCGATCTCGCGGAGGTGGTCACTCGCTGCCACCTCCGCCGTGAGCTCGTTGATCCAGTCGAGGCTGAGATATCGCAACACCCTCGTAGTCTGCCTGATCGTGAGCCCGATCTCCGACGATCTGCACCACGATCTGCACCGCGATCTGCACGTCGATCTGCATGATGGTCGCCATCGGGCAGCGGCGGTCGAGGAGTGGGTCTTCGCGGCCTGGACCGATGACGCGTCGATCGGTGTGATCTCGGGACATCGGCTCATCGGCCCCACCGCCTGGTACTGGGCGGCGCTCGCCCGTCAGGGGTTGCCGCTCCTCCACATCACCGACTTCGACATTGCGGTCCGCGCCGCCGATCCGTTCATCGTGAAGGGTGAGGCAATGTGGGCCGAGCACACCCGTGAGGCGCCGATGGAGCAGTGGACGCTTGGCAACGAGACCTACGCCGCGTCTCTCGACGATCCGGACGAGGCGCTGGGGCGGGGCTACGGCGACCCGACGCCGATCGCCTTCGATCTCGAGTGGTACGCAACTAGTGGGCCCGTCGCCCTCGAACCCGCCCCCGACTCGGGTGTCGGCTACGAACAGCCCGGCGTGGTGCACGGAGCGATCGAGATTCTCGGCGAACCCACACTCGAACTCGTCGAGGTCGCCGCGCACCGCTGGCACCGTTGGACCGCCGGCGTTGCGCTGCCCGGCCCTTCTTCGGTGTCCCCCAGCCTCGGGCCGCTGCTGTTCCCGGAGGCGGTCGCCCACACCGGGGTCCGGGCGCCGTTTCGGTTCCCCGACGGAAGCAGCAGCGACCTCGTGCTCACTCCGTCGGGCTGGTGCCGGCGAGTTGCTCGTCCGACGCGTTGACCCCGCTGGTCTCGACTCGACGCTCGCCGTTGCCGCCGTTCTCGCTGCCGTTCTCGCTGTCGTTCTCGCTGCCAGCCGAGGCCGCTGCCGCCCCGGTTGCCGGCTCGGGCCACAGGCGGGTCGTCGTCGATGATGGCCCGTCGAGCGGTTCGTGGCGGTTCCTCACGGCGTCTCGGCGACGACGGATGCGGCGAGTCACCAGCCAGGCGAGGCCGGCGATCACTCCTGCGACGGCGATGAACGGAGCGGTGATCGCGAGGACGAATGCGAAGCCGAACAGAAGTCCGACGAAGGCATTCCAGCCGTCGGTGAACGCATCACCGATGCCAGGGTCGCCGACATCGACGATCGGCGTCGGCTCGGATCCCGGTTCTTGATATTGCACGTCGACGGTGAGTTTCGAGAGTGCAACCCGGTCGTCGATGTTGCGTTGTGCGGCCAGCAAACGCTCATACGCGGTCTGGCGTCGAACCAGTTCCGTTTCGGCGGCGACGAGTCCGTCGAAATCGGTGGTCTCGGCGAGAATCGCCTCCATCCGTTCGACCGACTCGAACGCTTGGCGGATCTGGATGTCGAGGTCGATCAGCTGCTCGGTGACGTCGTCGACCGTCTGGGTCTGGTTGCGGAGTTGGCCGACGCCGCGGAGGTCGTCGATCAACCCGTCGAGCAACGTCGGTGGGATTCGGATCACGATCGTTCCGCGCCCGGGAACCGAGCCGTCGGGGAGGGGGTCCTCGATGGTGACGTCGGTGTTGTACACGGCGCCGCCGTTGCGGGTGGCGATTTCGATCACGTCGTCGACGGCCTTGCCCACGTCGGGCGTCATCATCGTGACGCCGGCGTCGACGATCAGGTCGCGTCCGAAGTCCCCGACCGGTGCGCCGGTGGACGGGCTCCCGGCGGTCGCCGGTGCGCCGGCCTCCTCTGTCACGGCGACCTCGGCGGGCGCCTCGGCTCCGCCGATCGCGAGATCCCCGCTCGTTGTGTCCCCGCTCGATGTGTCCTCGCTCAATGTATCGGCCGAGGTTTCCGCCGCCGAGTCGTTCCCACACGCCGACAGGCCGAGGGCGACGAGCATGGCGGCCGCGGCGACCCGTCTGCGCGTTGCGTTGGGCGGTGCTGTCGTGCAGCCGACCGTCGACCGAGTGTCAGGCCCGGTGCGCGATGCGGTGCGGGACAAGATGTGTGGCTTCGTGCTGATGTGTGTGGTGCTCCCCATGTGAACTTCGACGTGCCGCGTTGGTCACCGGTTCCCGTGCCACACTCGAAACTGCACCTATGAGTTCCCCGCAGAGATCTTCCGGCAACATCCTCGACGACTTCGCTGCGCAGAAGCAACGTCCGCAGTATCCCGACGTCGTCGTCGAGATGGGCATGGTGATCGAAGACCGATCCAGTCGCTTCGTCGGTGACATCGTGCGGTGGAATGCCGAGGGTGTGACCCTGCGTGACCGCCAGCAGTACCTGCGTCACTTCAGTTGGAAACCGGGCGGTTTCCTCGTCGCCGGCAAGCCCGTCACACTGGTCCGCCCGTCGCACACCAAGTCCGCGACGCAGCGCGTCACCGCCTCGGGCTCCGTCGCCGGTGACGGCCGTGCCCGAGTCGCCCGAGCGAGCCGGATCTGGGTCGAAGGCAAGCACGACGCCGAACTCCTCGAGCACGTGTGGGGTGACGACCTGCGCGATCTCGGCATCGTCGTCGAACCGATGCACGGCGCCGATGACCTCGCTGCGATGGTCGCCGACTTTCAGCCGGGGCCGCACCGCAGGCTGGGCGTACTGCTCGACCATCTCGTGCCCGGGTCGAAAGAGACCCGCATCGCGCAGACCGTGCGCGACGACAACGTGCTGATCACGGGCCACCCGTTTGTCGACGTGTGGGCCGGCATTCGCCCGAAGGTCCTCGGGCTCGATGCGTGGCCTGAGATCGCCTACAACCCCGACGTCACGTGGAAACACGGGTTGTGCGCAGCGCTCGGCGCACCGTTCGACGGCTTCTGGCCGCGCCTGCGCAACCAGGTCAACACCTTCGCCGACCTCACCCCAGAACTCGTCGGCGCCGTCGAGCAACTGATCGACTTCGTGGCTGACCTGCCCGAGGGCTGAGCCGGGTCCTGTTTGCGTCGCGTTGCGCGTCCGCCCGCCCGTACGCGCAACGCGACGCAAACGACGGGTGGCTGTCAGGCGGGCTGTGACGTGACCCACACATTTTCGTCGGAGGTCGATGGGGCCCGGAACGATGCGTGCGGAGTACCGTGGCGCCCATGGCACATACGTTGAGCCGTGGCCCCGTTTCGGGCACCGCCGTCAGGGCGAACACGGCAAAAAGAAAACCGTTCTTGCTCGACCTGTACGCCACAGCGGTGGGCAAGAAGTACGTGATGGCGATCACCGGCCTGATCGGGATCGGCTTCGTGTTGACCCACATGATCGGCAACCTCAAGATGTACCTCGGCGTCATCAGCGAGGGCGATGAGCGGGTCTACGACATCGACGTCTACGGCGAATTCCTGCGCGAGTTGCTCGTGCCGATCATGCCCCGTACCTATGTGCTGTGGGGTCTGCGATTGGTGCTGATCGGCGCGTTGATCCTCCATCTGCACGCCGCCTGGTCGCTGACGCAACTCAACCGCAAGGCCCGCTCGGTCAAGTACCAGTCGGCACGTGACTATCAGATCGCGAATTTCGCGAGCCGTTCGATGCGCTACACCGGCCTCATCGTGCTGGCGTTCATCGCGTGGCATCTCGCTGACCTCACCTGGGGTTGGGTCAACCCCGACTACGTCAGAGGAGCGGCGTATCGCAATCTCGACGCCTCGCTCAGTCGGATCCCCGTCGCCGCGCTCTACGTGGTCGCCAACGTCTTGCTGGGCATCCACCTGTTCCACGGCACCTGGTCGCTCTTCCAAAGCCTCGGTGCGAACAACCCGCGCTTCAATCTGTGGCGCAAGGCCGCCGCTGCCGGAGTCGCCACGGCAATCGTCGTGGGCAACGTGTCGTTCCCGATCGCAGTCCTGGCCGGAGTGGTCGAGTTCGACCCCGACGCCGTCACGCATACTGTCGAGGAGGCAGGCGAATGACCATCACACTCGACTCCAAGATCCCCGACGGGCCGATGGCCGACAAGTGGAACAACTACATCGCCAACCAGAAGTTGGTGAATCCGTCGAACAAGCGCAAGTTCAAGATCATCGTCGTCGGCACCGGCTTGGCCGGAGCGTCGGCGGCAGCAACGTTCGGTGAACTCGGCTACCAGGTCGAGTCGTTCACGTTCCACGATTCGCCGCGCCGCGCCCACTCGATCGCCGCTCAGGGCGGGATCAACGCGGCCAAGAACTACCAGGGCGACGGCGACAGCGTCCACCGCCTCTTCTATGACACGGTGAAGGGCGGCGACTTCCGTGCGCGTGAAGCCAACGTGCATCGTCTGGCCGAGGTCTCGGTCAACATCATCGACCAGATGGTGGCTCAAGGCGTGCCGTTTGCTCGCGAGTACGGCGGCCTGCTCGACAACCGCAGCTTCGGTGGGGCACAGGTGAGCCGCACGTTCTACGCCCGCGGCCAAACCGGCCAGCAGTTGCTGATCGGGGCATACCAGCAACTCGCCCGCCAGATCGGCCTCGGCAACGTCAAGCTCTGGAACCGCACCGAGATGGTCGACGTGGTCAACGTCGACGGTCGATGCGCCGGCATCGTCACGCGCGACTTGATGAACGGCGAACTCCGGTCGCATTCGGCGCACGCCGTCGTGCTCGCCACCGGCGGATACGGCAACGCCTTCTATCTGTCGACCAATGCCATGGCGTGCAACGTCACCGCGGCGTGGCGGGCGCACCGACGCGGCGCCGCATTCGCCAACCCGTGCTACACGCAGATTCACCCCACGTGCATTCCGCAGGCCGACGATTTCCAGTCCAAGCTCACGCTGATGTCCGAGTCGCTCCGCAACGACGGCCGCATCTGGGTGCCCAAGAACCCCGACGAAATCCGTCCGGCAGCACAGGTCCCCGAGGCCGATCGCGACTACTACCTCGAGCGGATCTACCCCAGCTTCGGCAACCTGGCACCGCGTGACGTGTCGTCGCGGGCGGCCAAACGCGCCGTCGATGCGGGGCAGGGTGTGGGGCCGTTGAAGAACGGCGTGTATCTCGACTTCTCTGCCGCGATCGACCGGCTCGGTGCCGACGTCATCAAGGAGCGCTACGGCAACTTGTTCGACATGTACGAGCGGATCACCGGTGAGTCGCCGTACGACATGCCGATGCGGATCTACCCCGCGAGCCACTACACGATGGGCGGCCTGTGGGTCGACTACGAGTTGCAGACCACCATCCCCGGGCTCTTCGCGGCCGGCGAGGCCAACTTCTCCGACCACGGCGCCAACCGCCTCGGCGCCTCGGCACTGATGCAGGGGCTGTCTGACGGCTACTTCGTGTTGCCGTACACGATTGCGCCCTACCTCGCCGACCTGCTGAACAAGCCGATTCCGGACGAGAACCACGAGGCGTTCAAAGTCGCCGAGACCGAAGCGACGGCGCGGTTCCAGGGGTACCTCGACATCGGCGGCACCAAGGGCCCCGACCACTTCCATCGCGAACTCGGCCGGATCATCTGGGATTACTGCGGCATGGACCGCAACGAGCAGGGCCTGCAGAAGGCGCTGTCGGAGATCCCCGCGCTCCACGCCGAGTTCAAGAAGGATCTGCGCGTCACCGGTGACGGAACGAGCATGAACCAGACCCTCGAAAAGGCTGCGCGGGTCGACGACTTCTTCGAGCTCGGCCAGCTGATGTGCCAGGACGCGCTCGTCCGTGAGGAGTCGTGCGGCGGACACTTCCGTTCCGAACACCAGACCGACGACGGCGAGGCGTTGCGCAACGATGACGAGTTCGCGCATGTCACCGCCTGGGAGTGGAGCGGCGACGCCACCCAGCCGATCGAGCATCGCGAGAAGCTCGAGTACGAAGTCGTCAAGTTCGCTACCCGCAGCTACAAGTAACGCGCACCAGTAAGGGCAACTCCGTGTCACACACACTCTCCAACATCACGCTGAAGGTCTGGCGCCAAGACGGCCCCAACGCCCAGGGTCGCTTCGAGTCGCATCAGATCCCCGAGATCAGCGACGAGGCCTCATTCCTCGAGATGCTCGACATCTTGAACGAACGGCTCATCGAAGAAGGCCGCCCGGCGATCGTGTTCGACCACGACTGTCGCGAAGGCATCTGCGGAACCTGTTCGCTGATGATCGACGGCCAGGCCCACGGCCCGCAGCGCGGGACCGCAACCTGCCAACTCCACATGCGCCAGTTCGGCTCGGGTGACGAAATCGTGATCGAGCCGTGGCGCGCGACGGCGTTTCCCATCATCAAAGACCTGATGGTCGACCGCTCTCCATTCGACCGCATCATCGAGTCGGGCGGATTCATCACGGCCCCGACCGGAGGCGCGCCCGACGCCAACCTGATCCCGATTCCGAAGCCCGTCGCCGATGCGGCGATGGATGCCGCCGAGTGCATCGGTTGCGGCGCATGTGTGGCGGCATGTCCGAATGGTGCCGCCAATCTGTTCACGTCGGCGAAGATCGCCCACCTCAACCTGCTGCCGCAGGGTCAGGCCGAGCGCTACAAGCGGGCCGAGTCGATGGTCGAGACGATGGACGAGTACTTCGGTTCGTGCACCAACCACGGCGAGTGCGAGGCAGCCTGTCCGAAGGAAATCTCGATTGACAACATCGCCACGATGAACATCGACTACCTCAAGTCGAAGTTCAAGAACCGCAAGGCCCTCGCCCGCTGACATCACCGCTGGTGTCAGACACCAGAGGTGATGTCCGAGGTGGTGATCACGTGCCGGGCGGGAGCGTGACGGCGGTCGTGTAGCGGTTGTGGCTCACCAATTCGCCGGCGGTCATCGTCAGTTCGATCGCCAGTTCGCCGAGGGTCTTGGGAACCGTCAGCTCGATCCGGCCCACCTTGACGACCTCGTCTGCGGGTACGGGTCCGCCGAATCGCCAGCGCTGCTCGCCACCTGCCCAGGTGGCCACGGCATCGACCACGGCGAAGTCGATCTCGTCACGAGTGTCGTTGACGAGATGAACGTCGAGTCGGAGTCGATTGCCTTCGTTCACCCAGGCGGGCGGTTCGTCGGCGACGACCAAGACCGAAGCGCACGCGGCTTTGACCACGGCGTAGGCATCTTTCGGAACTCGTTCGTGATCCATGATGCTGGCCGAGATCACGGGAGCCGGGTCGGCGAGGGCATAGAAGCAGAACCCACCGGCGGGTCGATACTTGAGACGTCGCAACGTCTCGATCTGGGTCTTCAACACCGCTGACTGATAGAGCTGTGTGGTCGAACGCCACGACTCGTAACTGTCGAACTCGCTCGGCGGGAACAACCGCTCGAACTGATCGCGCTGGTATCCGTACTCGGCTTCGAGGCGAGCCCAGTCGAGGTCGGGCCAGTCGTGTGCAGCGAGTTCGTCATCGATGAACGGAGCGGTGTCAGGCGGTGCATGCGCGCCGAACTCGGACACGAAGCGCACGAGGCTCGGTACGCGGGCAGCCAGCGCGGCGAGGTCGTCGGCCTCGCCCCGGTGCCACCCGAACCACAAGTGAGTGTCGGTGCCACTGAGTTGCGGGAAGTGCGGCAGGACCCCGGAATGAGCGACCGTCTCGCGGCTTGCATCGGCCTTTTCGAAGGCTCGCTTGACCCACCGATCGAGTACCGACTTGTTCCACGACGGCAACTGATGCGCAGCCATCTGGCGCGCCCGTTTCTTCCAGTCGGATCGATCGATCGACGTCGTGACCGATGGATCGTTGTGTGCGGTCCACTGGATGATGGAGGGGTGATGCCCGAGCGTGTCGACGGCGGCCCGTGCCTGATCGACGGCTTGCCCCCGAACGCTGCGGGCATGACCCCATTGGAGGGGGAAGTCCTGCATGATCAGCATGCCGACTTCAT
The DNA here is from genome assembly GCA_963820085.1 of Ilumatobacteraceae bacterium. Classification (GTDB taxonomy): domain Bacteria; phylum Actinomycetota; class Acidimicrobiia; order Acidimicrobiales; family Ilumatobacteraceae; genus Ilumatobacter_A. The sequence goes on from CAWFYU010000008.1 coordinate 572,732, forward strand.
CGGCGACGCGGTACACCTCGCGATCGGCGATGTGGCCGTGGAGCCGAACCACGTCGAGGCCGAGGTCGACGGCGTACTCGAGGTCGCGGCGCACCGCGTCGTTGCCGGCGTCAGCGAGCCCGGCGCGGGTCGGCAACAGATTGGCGCCCTTGAGGAACAGACGCTCGCCGTTGATCGAGCAGATCCAGTTGTCCCAACTGACCTGGCGCAGGCCGGTACGCCGCTCACGGCGATCGCTCATCGCGCCATCGACGAGTACATCGACGGCCACATCGGTGAGGGGTTGGGGGCCGAGCGCACGCGGCCACCACAGGGCAGGGTCGACGATGTCGAGGCTCCATTCGATCTGATTTTCCCCGGACGCGATGACATGGATCTGCTCATCGCTGATCTCGCCGTCGACGAACGTCCGCACCGTCACCTTGCGCTGTGCGTCACTGTCCAAGCGGGCCGCGAAACGCAGGTGCGCGCGTCGATGGTCGGCATCACGGCACAGCACCCGCAATCGATCCATTCGCACTGGCCCCGTGTCGTACAGGTGCACCGGACGCCAGAGTCCTCCGGGGTTCCACTGCCGGCCGATTCCGTCCCAGTGCTGGAAGACGCCGGTGATGTTGCGGCGATTGGTCGGACCATTCTGAGGCGTGCACGTGGCTTCGACGGCGAGGACGTGATCGACGTCGAGCGTGGACAGTGCCGTGACGTCGAACGTGTGCGGAAAGAAGTATCCCTCGGGGTCGCCGAGGTACGCGCCATCGAGCCACACGTCGGCTTGGTAGAAGATCCCGTCGAGGGTGATCCAGCGCCGCGCGCCCTCGGTCGGCGGATCAGCGGCGAATCGGTGCCGATACATGATCGGGCCGTCGCTGGCTGCGAACTTGGCGGTGTCGCGCCAGTGCCCGGGAACAGCGATCGGTTCCCAGAGACTGTCGTCGGCGTCGAGTTCGATCCCGTAGCGGCGGACGTCGTCGTCGGCTTCGATGGCGACCCAGCGGCCGTTCAGCTCGCGCCGACTCAACTCCATCTCCACCACTCCATGGGCGCAGCGTACGCGCTTGCGTCGACCGCAGGCACCGGTGACCCCATGTCGCGATGAGTCTGGCGGCGCGACGGTCGCCCCGAAACTCATCGCAGGGGTGGGTGTCCAATCGGTGCGATGAGTCTGGGGGCGCGACGGTCGCCCCGAAACTCATCGCGTTCGTGGGGCGGTGGTGGATCGTTGGCCCGGATGAACATCGGGTCGGCGGCTGGGTTAGGTTCGGCGCATGGCAGATGACGGCGCTCCTGGCGCATCCACGCTCGGCGAACTGAAGGCATCCGGATGGGTCTCGCGCCCGGTCAAGCAGGAGGTCCGCGAGCATGCGATCGCCAAGGTCGCAGCTGGTGAGCCGCTGTTCGACGGCGTGCAGGGCTACGAAGACACCGTGATGCCGCAGCTCGAAAATGCGCTGCTGGCCGGCCACGACGTGGTTTTCCTCGGCGAACGCGGCCAAGCGAAAACGCGCATGATCCGTTCACTGACCGGGCTGCTCGACGAGTGGATGCCGATCGTCGCTGGGAGCGAGATCAACGACGACCCGTATCACCCCGTGTCGCGTCATGCCAAGGATCTCGTTGCCGAGCACGGCGACGACACGCCGATCAGTTGGGTGCATCGAGACACGCGGTACGGCGAGAAACTCGCCACGCCGGACACCTCGATCGCCGACCTGATCGGCGAAGTCGACCCGATCAAGGTCGCCGAAGGCCGCTATCTCTCCGACGAGTTGACCCTGCACTACGGCATGGTGCCGCGCACCAACCGGGGAATCTTCGCGATCAACGAACTGCCCGATCTCGCCGAACGCATTCAGGTCGGCCTGCTCAACGTGCTCGAAGAACGCGACGTGCAGATCCGCGGCTACAAGATCCGCCTGCCGCTCGACGTGATGCTGATGGCATCGGCCAACCCCGAGGACTACACGAATCGCGGTCGCATCATCACGCCGTTGAAAGATCGATTCGGCAGCCAGATCCGCACCCACTATCCGCTCGACGTGCAGACCGAGATCGACATCATGCTCCAAGAGGCGCAGTCGCTCGACGCCGAAACCCCGAACGGACCGGTCAAAGTCACCGTCCCGGCCTACCTGACCGAAGTGATCGCGACCTTCGCGCACCTGGCCCGCGCCAGCAATCAGGTCAATCAACGCAGCGGCGTCAGCGTCCGCCTCAGCGTCAGCAACTACGAGGCGCTTGCGGCAAATGCACTGCGTCGCGGATTGCGGGCGGGCGAGATGAGCCCGGTGGCGCGTGTCGACGACCTCGGAGCGCTGGCGGCCAGTTCGATGGGCAAGATCGAGATCGAGTCGATCGAGGAAGGTCGCGATGGCATCATCATGGACAACCTCATCAAGGGTGCCGTCCTCACCGTGTTCAAGGACACCGTGCCGCCCGAGTACACCCGCGCCGTGGTCGACGCCTTCGAAGAAGGAGCTGTCGCGCACACCGGTGAGACGATGACCAGCACCGAGTTGGCCAAGGTCATCGAGCAGGTCGATGCGCTGCGATCTCCGGTGGCGGTGCTGACCGGCGGAGACGAGTCGCCGGGATCAGTGGCCGCAGCGATCGAGTTCATCCTCGAAGGCCTCCACCTCTCGAAGCGGCTCAACAAGGATTCGAGCGGCGATTCAGCGACGTACCGCGGCCGCACCTGATCGGCGGCCTCTGACCCGTCCCGACGACGCACCGAGGTGTCCTGCGGCGGAGGGCCATTTCGACTTCGATCAGTCGTCCGGCGTCGACGGATCGGTCGGGAGGAAGACGACGTCCTCGGCGACGGTCTCGACGGGCTCGACGGGCTCGACGGTCTCGACGACGTCTCCGCCGACGGTCTCGACGGATTCGGCTGCGAAGTCGTCGTCGTACATCGCCCAGTACCCCTCTGACTGGACGCAGTCGTTCACCTCTGCGAATGGCAGGTCGTCGGCAAGTGCAGTGACGTTGCCGTCGCCGTCTCCGATCACCAGGTCGGCGCATGCCGGGCCGAGGTCGATGACCGGACGCCCGATGACTTGCCGCTCGAACGTCGCTCGGTCCGTGCCGTACAGGAAGATACCGAGCGGGCTGTCGATCGACAGGACCTCCCCATCATCGATCTCGGCGATCGTGTCCAGCAGTTGCGCGGCAATTGAACCGACAGGCGAGATGTACCACTGCCCGTCGATTTCGACGGTCTCGATCGTCGGAAGCTGCGGTGCGATGGCACCCTGCTGGCCGACAAGAATCAGGGAGAACACGCTGAGCGACGATGTGACGGAGCCGTCGAGGCACGACCGGTAGCGGCCGTCGCCGAGGTCGTCGACACCCTCCGTCGCCGGCCCGTAGCGCAAGGCATCCTCGAGCAGCGCGCCGCTTGCCGTGGTGCACCCGTCGGCGAATTCGTACCGGAACGGTCGCGGTTCTTCCTTCACCGTCTCGTCAACCGGGTCGGCCCAGAACCCCTCTGCCGACCCGTCGGGATACAGGGTCGCCGTGTTGTAGCTCTGGCTCCCGTCCTCGAATTCGGGGGGGAACTCGTTCGTCACGTCGAGGTCGTCGAAGTCGGTCGGCAAGGCCACGCCCGGGTCGAGCAGGTAGAAGCCCGACCCATTCTCGGTGTAGACCAACGTCGGTGCTGTCGGGTCGTACACGGGGAAGCCGTCGTCGGGGTCGGCGGCCGCAAGCGTGCCGGAGACCGAGTAGGTGAGCGGTTCGACGCGGCGCCGGTTGCCATCACCGGTGACGATGAACGTCATGTCGTCGGCAGTGATCGACACACCCGAGGCGGACAACTCGGCGACATCGGTCATCACGTCCGGCAGCCAGAGCGACGAGTAGCGAGCCAGCGCATCAGCTTCGCCGGGGGCTGCAGTGGCGATCGCCCCGGGGAAGTCGAAGGCTGCCATCCGGGACCAGAACGCCGTGACGGCTGCTTCGGGGCTGTCGAATCCGACGGCCGCGACGCCCGACTCGACCGGGAACGGAAGGTCTGCGCCAGAACGTGCCGCCTCGGCGATCGAGTAGCCGACGCTGACGTACCAGGTGCCGTCGCGCTCGACGGTGGCGAGTCGGATCGGTTGCTGAGCGAAGTCGACCTGCGCGCCCGCGTCGGCGACGGCAGCGGGATCCAACTGGGCGTCGATCTGATCGGCGAACGGTAGTTGCGCGAGGTCGAAGGACACATCGGCCGTTCCAGCGCCGATGGTCACGACGGCGATGTCGGTGGCGACCTGATCGGTCGACACGACGAGTCCGTCGAACGCGACTGTCGCGCCAGCTACGGCGTTGGCATCGACCTTGCCCGAGGTGAGCCCGATCCGTTCGGCTTCGCTGATGAACGCGGTGACGGTGTTGACCAGCACCTCGGATTCGCCGGGGTCGAGCAGGTCGAGCGCACCGAGCGCATCGCGGTTCTCGATCGCCTGCACGAACTCGCGCACGGCGTCTTCGGGCGTGTTCGCTCCGCCGTCGTCGCCTCCGGTCGCCGCGATGCCGGTGAGGGTGAGCCCGCCGAGCAGCGCCACGACGCTGGCACCGATGCCGACCGCCCGGCGGCGCGACGTACGGGGCGGCGAGATCGGTTCGAGGCCGACGTCGGAGGTGGCGCGCACGTCGGTGGGTGCCATTGCGGCGTACTGCCCGAGCCGAGTCCGGACGATTGCTTCGAAATCGGCATCAGAGGGTTGCTGGTTCATGAGAGTTCCTTGCGAAGTTGATCGAGACCGCGGTGGATGTGGCTGCGCACCGTGGCCTGGCGGCAGCCGAGAATGGAGGCGATGGCGTCGTCGGGGAGATCGCTCTCGTAGCGCAGGACGATGGCCGTGCGCTGCGCGAAGGAGAGGTGGTCGAGCGCCTGAGCGAACTCGCCCAACCCATGATCGGTGGTGTCGTCAATCGTGATGTCGTGACGCTGCGCCTCCCGGTGGCGGGCGGCGCGTTGGTCTGATCGGTGCATCGAGCGACAGCGATTGACAACGGCGACTCGCAGGTAGGGGAGCGGATCGTCGATGGTGTCGAGCCGTTGGCCCACCGCACAGAACGCATCGTGGACGGCGTCTTCGGCGACGGCGCGATTGCCGGTGATCGTGAAGGCGACTCGCAGCATCGCCAGATACGACGCTCGGTACAACTCAGACGACGTTCCCCAATCGGTGGTTCCGGCGTCCCCCGCACCAGCCACACCAACTCGATGGTCATCAGGCGGATCCCACCCGTGTCGAGATTCCCCTGCCGGAGTCATGGAACTGAGCTTCACACAACACTCACTTCTGAGCGCCCGGTTCTGTTGCACTTGCCAGAAGAATTCTTCGAGTCGGAACCACCGCCGCAGGATTCGGCCGGGGTGAACCAGCCCGGTCGGCGCGACCTTGACCAGCCGCTCAGTCGAGGTTGAGGTAGTAGTTGAGGGAGGAGTCGAGATAGTGGCGCGCGGCCGCCGTCGGCTGCCGATCGACGTCGAGGAGGCCGATGGTCGAGTTGGGCGCGGCGACGGCCGGATCGAGAAAGGCAGTCGGGCAGTCGACGCCGTCACCGATTGCGCTGTCGAGGGCGTGGACAAAATGTTCGACGATCGTGCCTGCGATGTTGGGATCGTCGTGGTCGGGGGTGAACTGGGTGATGATCAGCGTCGTGTCGGCGGCGGCCTCGGCGCACTCGCGAATCGAAGCGTGGAGGCGCTCGCCGAGTTCGTCGAGCCGACCATCGTCGGCCGATCGATGGGCCAGGACCAGACCGATCCGGTCGGAGGTGTCGAGGTAGCCGGCGATCGCGGGCGCATCCGATGCCGGCAACGAAGCAACCACGGGGGCCGAGCCGCCGCCGAGCACGGTCCACGTCGCAGCCCAACCCGAATCGGGGAGAGCCGGATCGATGCGCGGCGAACGGCACCCAGCCGGTGACGTGCTCGCCGAAGCGATCGGCGGCCCGTTCGACCCAGCGCGGCCACCACGCGGACGCGACGTCGATGTCGTGGATCCCGCCTTCGTTGGTGACCCATCGCGGCTCACCGCCATCGTGCAACGTCGCCCACACCTCGAACCCGATGGCGGAGGCGGTGGAGAGAATCTGCTCGTAGATCTCGACCCAATCGAGGGCCAGCTCGCCGGGTTTCGGTTGCAGCCGGGCCCAGTCGAGGGTGAGGCGGAGGTCGGTGATGCCGAGGTCGTGCAGCAGTGCGAGGTCGTCAGGCCAACGCGTGAGGAATTCGTTCCCCGTCGTCGGGCCGAGGTTCGATGTGTCGGCGTGACCGAGCGCGGTCGCAGTGGTGAGCGTGGCCCCGCGAGCGAAGGTCATCGAACGAGCGAACGCTGAATCAGATGAACGGCGTACGTGTCCAGAGATCGCCTGCGTCGGTGTCGACGGACTGCGGTACGCCGGTGAGTTCGACGACTTCGATGGGCCCGGGGAAGCCCCGCAGCTCGACTTCGCCGACCGACCGGGCATTGACGCCGTCGGGGAGGCGTTCGATGTGCATCATCGGCATGAGGGCTTCGATGCCCTTGGCGTGGTCGCACAGGCGGGCTGCCATGTTGACCGCCGAGCCGATGTAATCGTCGCCCTCGAAGAGCAGCGCATGACCGGTGGCCAGCCCTGAACGGACGGTGAGCGGTGCGCACACCTCGTTGGACCGGCGTTCGAGATCGAGGACGAAGGCGATCGCGTCGGCTTGGTCGACAGCAACGACCATGCAACCGTCACCGAGCCACTTGGCGATCCGCACGCCACGTTCGGAGGCAACGGCGCGAACGATCGTGCGAAAGGCGCTGAGGATGCGGCCGGCGGCGTCGTCACCGAAGGCAGCGGTGTAGTTCGTGAAACCAGAAAGGTCGACGAAGACGAAGGTGCGAGGAACCCGCATAGCACTCATGTTACGTCATCGTCACATCAATGTCGTTTGAACAGTACGTGAACAAACTTTGTCTGTGACGCTTGTCAGGTGGCCGGCCACGCGTCAAGCGTCATTGTCCGGCGTCGTCCTGCGTCCCGCAGGACACCGAGGGATGCGAACAACTAGGTTCGGATCATGACGTCACGGTTCACCTACTCGCGGTGGGATGGCACCCAGACCGGGTTCGAGTTCGATGCCGACGCAGCATTCGACGAGTTGACCGATGAGCTGCTGTACCACGGCGACGTCAACGCCGCGCTTCGCAAGATGATGCAAGACGGGATGCGTGACCGTGACGGCAATCAGCTCAAAGGACTGCGCGAACTGCTCGAACAGCTTCGTGCCGAGCGGCAGAATCGGCTTGACCAACACGACCTCGGCGGCGTCTACGACGAGATCAACAACGAGCTGAACGACCTGATCGACGAAGAGCGCCACACGATCGACAATGCGCTGCGTGACGCCCGAAACTCCGGAGACGACCGGCGCGCGCAGAATGCCGAATCGGCAGCGATGGAGCGCAACATGCGCCTCGACCTGATGCCCGACGACCTCGCCGGAAAAGTCCGCGAACTCGACAGCTACAACTTCGAGTCCAACGAGGCCAAGCAACGATTCGATCAACTGATGGAGAAGCTCAAAGAGCAGCTCATGCAGCAGATGGTCGACCAGATGTCGGGGGCCATGCAGAACATGGGCCCCGAAGACATGGCCCGCATGAAGGACATGATGCAGGCGCTCAACGAGATGCTCGAGCGGCACCAGCGGGGCGAGGACCCCGGGTTCGAGGACTTCATGGCGAAGTTCGGCGACTTCTTCCCCGAGCACCCCGAGTCGGTCGAAGAACTCCTCGAACAGATGGCCCGGCGCATGGCGGCGATGCAGGCGATGATGAACTCGATGACGCCCGAGCAGCGGGCGCAGCTCCAGCAGCTCAGCGACCAGTTGATGGACGACATGGATCTGCAATGGCAGATGCAGCAGCTGTCAGGCAATCTCCAACAGATGTTCCCGCAGATGCAGTGGAACCAGAGCTATGACTTCGACGGTCAGGACCCGATGGGGATGGGTCAGGCCATGCAGCAGATGCAGGCGCTCGGTGACCTCGACCAACTGGAGAACCTGCTCCGCAACGCATCGAGCCCCAGCGCGTTGGCCGAAGCCGACATGGACAAGGTGCGCGACCTGATGGGCGACGACGCGGCGAAGTCACTCGAACGACTGGCGCAACTGACCAAACAGTTGGAGCAAGCCGGCTTGATCGAGCAGAAGGAGGGTCGCCTGGAGATGACGCCCAAGGGTCTGCGCAAGATCGGATCGAACGCCCTCCGCGAACTCTTTTCGAAGCTGGCCAAGGACCAGATCGGCCAGCACGAAACGAGCAACATCGGCCAGGGTCACGAGCGCACCTACGACACCAAGGCGTACGAGTACGGCGACCCGTTCCAACTCGACCTGAACCGCACGATCCGCAATGCCGTGCGACGGACCGGCGGCGGTTCACCGGTCAGTTTGCATCCCGACGACTTCGAGATCGAAAAGACCGAGCACTTCACCCGCTCGTCGACGGTGCTGATGCTCGACCTGTCGTTGTCGATGCCGATGCGCGACAACTTCCTGCCCGCCAAGAAAGTGGCGATGGCGTTGCACAGCCTGATCAGCTCGCAGTTCCCGCGCGACTATCTGGGCATCGTCGGGTTCTCCGAGACGGCGCGGGTCCTCGCCGCCGAGCAGTTGCCCGAGGTCTCCTGGGACTTCGTGTACGGCACGAACATGCATCACGGGTTCACGCTGGCGCGGCAGTTGCTCGCCCGCGAGTCGGGCACCAAGCAGATCATCATGATCACCGACGGCGAGCCGACGGCGCACATCACGCCTGACGGCCACCCGTTCTTCAGCTATCCGCCGGTGCGCGAGACGGTGGAGGCGACCCTGCGTGAGGTGGTGCGCTGCACCAAGGAGCGGATTCGGATCAACACGTTCGGTCTGGGTGCCGACGGATCGTTGCGGGCGTTCATCGAGCAGATGACGTCGATCAACCGCGGTCGGGCGTTCTTCACGACGCCCGAGAACCTGGGTGACTACGTGCTGGTCGACTTCATGGAAGGCAAGCGGGCCCTCGCCCGCAGTGCTCGACGAACCGGTTGAGACGTGCGCGCCGGTGGCGCGATGACCGCGGCCGTCGCGGACGTGTTGCGCGCGGAGCGCGCGATTGTTTTGCCAGACCACTTGCAAAACCGGCACGTGCTCTGGCAGAATGACAACACTGTACTTACAAGGTTGTTGCGACGTCGTCAAGCATTCGAACACCACTTCGAAGATCACTCGGAGAACACTCGAACGACACGGGGAATCGGCGGCGCAACCACTCCGCAAGAACCTCCACGATCGCAGCGCTCCGGACCCACCAGGAGGTCCCTTCCCATGCAATTCATCACCACATCCAGCATCACCGTGAGCGCGACGCCGGTCGAGCCGGAGCAAGACTGGCACGATCACGCGAACTGCCTCGGCGTCGACCCCGACCTCTTCTTCCCCGAGCGAGGCGCATCGACGCGCGAAGCCAAAGAAGTCTGTCGCGGTTGCGAGGTGCAGCACGACTGCCTCGAGTTCGCCCTCCAGAACGGCGAGAAGTTCGGAATCTGGGGCGGGCTGTCCGAGCGTGAGCGTCGTCGCATCCGCCGTCAGCGGGCCCAAGTCGCTCGCTCGACCATCGGGGCCTGACGCTCGTGCGGGTCGCGCTCGCAACCGATACCCGCTGAGGTAACCTCAGGACATGATCGGCTTCACACTCGGTGGTCCAGAGGGCATCATTTTGCTCGTGCTCGTGCTCGTCCTGTTCGGTGGGTCGCAGCTGCCCAAGCTGGCGAAGAACCTGGGCAAGGCGCAGAAGGAGTTCAAAGACGGACTCGAAGAGGCGAACAAGCCGCGCCAGGACGCCACGAAAGACTCGGACTGACCGATTCCGGCTGACGTCGCCGTCAGCTGAAAACGACGAATGCCCGGCCGCTTGGGCCGGGCATTCGTCGTTTTCCGGAAGAGTCGGACGAGCGAGACGGTCAGATCGACGCGTCGACGCTGACCGGCAGGTCCGAGGTGGTCGCGTCGTCTCGACGGCGCTTGAGAATCCGCCGTCGTTCTCGTTCGCTACAGCCGCCCCACACGCCGTGATCGATGCGGGAATCGAGGGCGTACTCGAGACATGGGGCCGCCACCGGGCAGTCGCGGCAGATCTTGCGGGCCCGGTCGACGCCGACACCGTCGCTCGGAAAGAATGTCGCGGGCGGATGCAGCCGGCAGTTGCCGTCGGCCATCCACGCAGTTTCGGAGTCGGGATCGTGGGGGGCGGTGTTGAGTTCGACCGGGCGATCGTTGAGTGCGGCGCGGTCGGCCCGGCTCAGCGCCGACCGGGCGGGTGATGGCGTGGCGTTCTTCTGGCGCTTGATCATGTCTCGTCCTCTCCGACGGATTCAGTGGCGATGACCCCGAAGCGACATCGCTGCTTGTCATATTGACGCTTGGGAACTCTGGTTGGTTCCCAATTTCTGATTCGTTTCGACTTGTTCGTGACGAACTCTGGTCCGGTGCTGGCCCGTCGAGTATCGGTGCGGTCTGTCGCACCGCCGATCGTAAACCGTAACACGTTCGTAACGTGTCGCGCAGTCCTTCCGCGGAAAAATCTGCGGCGCAGTGAGTTGGTCCGCTCGGCGGCGCCACGCCGAGCGGCTGTTCAGCGTCGGGGCCGGTATCGTCGGAGTCCATGAATGACGTTGCCGTCGAGACCCAAGAACCCCGAGCGCATGCCCGGATCGTGTATCACGGCCCCGTGGCGCCGCACTGGGAGGTCTACGGCGACTGGGGTGATCGTCAGCTCCTCGACGAATTCCGGGCCCGGGTGCTGGCACGCCTCGTGCTGCTCCCGCGTGATGATCCGCAGTTCCGCCGCAACCGCGAACGGATCGTGCGTGACGCCGAACGTGAGCTGATCTCGATCGAGTGGGATCTCGGTCGTCCCGCTGACGCCTGAGGCACGCCGCCCCCGTCCGGACATCGAACACGTTGGGAGTCGGCCTGTGAGAGCCACCGAGATCGACGAACGGTTCTTGAACCGTGAGTTGAGTTGGCTGGCATTCAACGAGCGCGTCCTGCAACTCGGGAGCGAGCCGGGGATCCCGCTGCTCGAGCGAGCAAAGTTCTGCGCCATCACCTCGACCAACCTCGACGAGTTCTTCCAGGTCAGAGTCGCTGCGCTCAAAGATCAGGTCATCGCCGGCCTCGACCAGCCGACGTGGGACGGTCGCACGCCCGCCCAGCAACTGGCAGCCATTGCCGAGTGGGTGCCGGCCATGATCGAGCGACTCGACACTGCCTTTGTCGATCACCTCGTCCCCGAACTGCGCGCCGCGGGCGTCGCGCTGATTGGTTGGGACGAGACCACCGCCGACGAGCGCGTCGAACTCGACCGAATCTACGACGAGCGAATCTTCCCGGTCCTGACGCCGCTGGCCGTCGACCCCGGGCACCCGTTTCCGTACATTTCCGATCTGGCCCTGTCCCTTGCGGTGAACGTGGCCGATCCGGAAACCGGTGATCGCCGATTCGCCCGATTGAAGGTGCCCAACGTCTTTCCCCGGCTGCTCGAATGCTCGCCCGGGCGCTTCATTCCCGCCGAGCAGATCATCGGCGCCAAACTCGATCGGCTCTTCGTCGGCATGGTGGTCGAGAACTGGGCCGCATTTCGGGTCAGCCGCAACGGGGACCTCACCGTCGAGGAAGAAGAAGCCGACGATCTGCTCGAAGCGGTCGAAATGGAACTTCGCCGTCGTCGTTTCAACCAGGCGGTCCGGCTCGAAGTCGCGGCCGACATCGGCGACGAGATCCTCGACCTGCTGCTGCGCGAACTCGACCTGAGTCGCGGTGACGTCACACGGCATCGGGCGCCGCTCGACCTGAGTTGCCTGATGCAGTTGACCTCGCTCGACCGACCCGACCTGAAGGACACGCCGTGGCCTCCCGTGACCGCCGGTCGCATCGCCGCAGCCAAAGAGGGTGATCGTCCGATCGTCGACGTCGTGCGACACCGCGCGCTGATGCTGCACCATCCGTATGAGAGCTTCTCGAGCAGCGTCGAGGAGTTCATCGCACAGGCTGCCGACGACCCCAACGTGCAGTCGATCAAGATGACGCTGTATCGCGCCGGGGGCGACAGTGCGATCATTCGCAGCTTGATGCGCGCAGCCGACCGCGGCAAACAGGTCGCCGTGCTGGTCGAGATCAAGGCCCGATTCGACGAGGCCACCAACGTGCAGTGGGCCAAGCAGTTGGAACGCGCCGGCGTGCACGTCGTGTACGGCATGGTCGGCCTCAAAACCCACAGCAAGATCGTGCTCGTCGTGCGTGACGACGGCGATCAGTTGCGCCGGTACGTGCACATCGGCACCGGCAACTACAACAGCAAGACCGCGCGCATCTACGAAGACATCGGCGTGATCAGCTGCGACCCCGACATCGGCGCCGACGCAGCCCAACTCTTCAACCACCTGACCGGCTACAGCCGGTCCGACGACTACTCCACCCTGCTCGTGGCGCCACGCGACCTGCGCCGCCAGTTGCTCGATCTGATCGAACATGAAGCCAGCTTCGGCGGCGACGGCGAGATCGTGTTGAAGTGCAACTCGATTGCCGACGAAGAGATCGTCGAAGCGTTGTACGCGGCCAGCGATGCGGGCGTGAAGATCGATCTCCTGGTGCGCGGGATCTGCTGCCTCCGGGCGGGGGTCCCGGGCCTGAGCGAGAACATTCGTGTGCGGAGCATTCTCGGGCGATACCTCGAGCACAGCCGCATCTACCGTTTCAAGAACGGCAACATGGTCGTCAACGGACGGCTGCCAGGGGCACAGAGCGACGCGATCTATCTGATCGGGTCAGCGGACTTGATGCCGCGCAACCTCAACCGACGGGTCGAGGTGCTCGTCCCCATCGAGCACGAGCGGCATCGTGCGTGGCTCGATCAGACGCTGGCATTCCAGCTCGCCGATGGCATCGTGTGCTGGGAACTGCAGCCCGACGACACGTGGAAGCGGATGGGGCCCACCGATGTGTTCGAGCCGCACCCGCAAGAGCAGATGTATCGCTGGACCGTCGACCGACAAATGCCGCCGCGCTGACCGTGGCGACTGCAGCTCCGGCTGACCTCCCGTTCGGCACCCGCGCCCTCCCGTTCACCTGCGGGGCCGTTTCCTTCGTTCAGTTTGCCGACACGTCGCACACCGTTCACCGTTCGTTCACCGGAGACGTCGACAGGATTCACTTCGGTTCCGTAGCTTGCGTCCCGTCGCCAGCCCCTTGGGCGCGGCGCCCGTCGCGAATGAATAGTCTCCCTCTCATCCATCACCGTTCGTTGATTCCTGGAGCACGGCCACGTGACGATCACGACAACATGATCGCGGCGAATCATGCTCGCCGGTCACAGATCATTGCTGGCGTCGTGACCTCCGTCGACGACTGTCGAGCAGTGGCATGACACCGTTCGTCGCCTGGCTGGTCGGCATCGTCGTGGGTATCGGAATCGGCGTCATCGTCGTGCGCAGAGCAGCTCGACAAGCGCAGCCCGCTCGCCCAGCGGACGGACTGGCCACGACCACCGACCCGATGGTGGCGTCGGTCGGTGGTGTCACGGAGGCCGACGCCGAGTTCGCGCGCGGCCTGCGCAGCGCCGTCGATCGTCTGCACATCGGCGTCGTCATGAGCGATGCGTCGTTCACGACCACGTATCGGAACGCATCCGCGCAGGTACTCGTCGGGACGCACGCCGGTGTCATCGTCGACACCCATCTCCACCAGGTGTTCACCGAAACGGGGGCCGGCGAGTCGGCCAGTCGCGTCGTCAGCCTGCAGGGGCCGCCGAAGGTCACCTTCGCCATCGAGGCGACGCCGCTTCCCGACGGTGGTGCGGTGGCCACGATCGAGGACATCAGCGAACGGGTACGGATCGACTCGATGCGGACCGACTTCGTGGCCAACATCTCGCACGAATTGAAGACGCCGGTTGGTGCAATTGCCGTGCTCGCAGAGATGCTCGCCGACGAAGAGGATCGGTCGGTGACCGCATCGCTGTCGGCACGGGTCGTCGACGAATCGCATCGGGCGGCTCGCACGATCGACGACCTGCTCGAGCTCGCCCGGATCGAATCGAGCCACAGTCTCGATGACGCGGTCGATCTCGCCGTGGTGATGGGAGAAGCGGTCGGCCGAGGGCGAATGGTTGCCGACGGCCGCCGGGTCGACGTGGAAGTGATCGAGCCGCCTGCTGGAATCTGGCTCCGAGCCGACCGCCGCCAGCTCAGTTCGGCGGTCGGCAACCTCGTGGAGAATGCGGTCAAGTACAGCGACGACGGCGGGCACGTCGAGGTGCGATGCCGACGCAACGAACGATGGGTGGAGATCATGGTGGCTGACCAAGGAGTCGGGATACCGGCGCGCGACCTCGACCGAGTGTTCGAACGCTTCTATCGCGTCGACAAGGCGCGCGCTCGCGGAACCGGTGGCACCGGGCTCGGGCTCGCCATCGTTCGGCACGTGGCAAACAACCATGGGGGCAGTGTGTCGGTGCAGTCCCAAGAGGGCGAGGGTTCCACGTTCGTGCTGCGGATACCTGCGCGGCTCATCATCGATGGACCCGAAGCAATCGACGACGTGTTCGACGCGGTGGTCGCCAAACCCAGGATCGTCGAACGAGAGAAGGCGCAATGAGTGATGCAGTCGTTCTGGTCGTGGAGGACGAACCCTCGTTCGTCGAGGCGCTCAATGTCGGTCTGGCCCGCGAGGGTTTCACCGTGCACGTGGCCACCGACGGAGTGGAGGCGCTCGCGATGTTCGATGCGGTCCGGCCCGACCTGGTGCTGCTCGATGTGATGTTGCCGAAGTTGTCGGGCATCGAGGTGTGCCGACAGATCCGCAAGCAGAGCAGTGTGCCGATCATCATGGTCACGGCCAAGAGCGCCGAGATCGACACCGTCGTCGGCCTCGAGGTCGGCGCCGACGACTACGTCACCAAGCCGTATCGCATCCGCGAGTTGGCGGCGCGGATGCGGGCCGTGCTGCGCCGATCGCCCGAGCACCCCGATGCGTCGGTCGGGCTCGGCACCGGCACCATCGAGGTCGGCTCGGTCACCCTCGACCCCGAAGCGCATCGGGTCACGGTCGCCGGTGTCGATGTCGCACTGCCGCTCAAGGAGTTCGAGCTCCTCCATCTCCTCCTCGCGAATGCCGGCCGGGTGCTCCCGCGCGACACCTTGATCGATCGCATCTGGGGGCACGACTACTTCGGTGACACCAAGACCCTCGATGTCCACATCAAGCGGCTCCGCAGCAAGCTCGAAGCCGATCCGAGCAACCCCACCCTCATCACGACGATTCGCGGGCTCGGCTACAAGTACGCCCGCTGACCCGGCACTGCGATGAGTCGCGGGGCGACCGGGTCGCTCGGAGACTCATCGCCTCGTGGGGGAGAGCGCGGGTGGGTCGAGGGCCTACGATCGGGTGGGTGGGACGCGCCGTGACGCCGCAGACACGGCGGCCGACCTCGAAGTTCCGGCGTCTGGCGATCACCCATGCACTGATGATGGGTGGCGACGCGGCGATGGTCGTGGCCCTCGCGGACTCGCTGTTTTTCGACATCGACCTCACCGCCGCGCGGACGCGCGTGATGCTCTTCTTGGTCGTCGGCTTCGCACCCTTTCTCTTCGTGGCACCGTTGATCGGGCCACTGATCGACCGGGTAGCCGGTGGCCGCCGGCTCGTCATCCAGATCATTGCGGTCATCCGGGTCGTCCTGCTCGTCTTGATGGCGAAGTACATCGACGCACTCGCTCTGTTCCCGCTGGTCTTCGCCAACCTCGTGCTCCAGAAGGGGTACGTCGTGTCGAAGTCGGCGCTCGTGCCGTCGACGGTCCGGTCCGAGACCGAGTTGGTGGAGGCGAATTCGAAGCTGGGTCTGATCGCCGGCTTGACCGGGGCCGCCGCCGTCGTCCCGGCCGGCGTACTGCTGAAGACCGTCGGTGCGTCAGCGACGTTGATCTACGGCGCAATCATCTTCGGGCTCGCCCTCCTCAGCGCCACCCGCCTTCCCCCCGAGGTCGTCGCCGCTGACGCCGTCGATCGGGCCGAGTCGGCACAACTGCGTTCGGGAAGCTTGCAGAACGGCGCAATCGTGATGACGGTGCTGCGCGGCTGTGTCGGGTTCACCTTCTTCCATCTCGCGTTTTGGTTGCGATCCCAGGACCAGGGGACGATCTGGTTCGGTGCGGTCGTCGGCGTCTCAGCCCTGGTGGCGATGGTCGGCAACGCCATCGCCCCGCGCCTGCGCGATCGGATGCGCGAAGAGACCATGCTCGTGGTGTCGCTGGTCATCGCCGCGGTCGCGGGCGTCGGGACGGCGATGCTCGGCGGGCCGGTCGGCGCGGTCCTGCTGTCCGGGGCGCTCAACTTGGTCGCCGCGGTCGGCCGACTGAGTTTCGAGAGCATCGTGCAGCGTGATGCGCCGGGTGCCAATCAAGGTCGGGCGTTCGCCAAGTTCGAAACGCAATTCCAGTTCGCGTGGGCGGCCGCTGCCTTCGTTGCCGTTGCGATCCAGGTGTCGGGCCCGGTCGGCTTCCTGGTCGTTGGTGTCGTGTCCGCCGGAACGCTCGTCAACCTGCTGGTCGGAACGAGCAGGTTGAACGCCGTCGCGGCCGCCGGCAAGATCAATCGTCGTCGCCGGTCGGCGCCACGCGGGCCAACCAGAGACCGGGGGCCTCGATCTCGTTCGGGGTCGGCATCGCGTCGGCGTCGGTGAACAGCGGCATCAGGCCGTGCTCACCCGCGCGGTCGACCACGCCTTGCACGAACGCTTTCCCGCGGGCGGTCTGGTCGGCGCCGAGCCGGATTCCGAGGAGACGCTCGACGAACAGGTCGTCGGGCGAGGCACTGGCGCGACGGCGGCGCACGGCCTCGGCGATCTGGAGGGCATTCCCGCCGATGATCCTCACGGCGACGGCATCGACGACCCAGTCGATGACGCCGATCGTGACGGCAACGGCGGCATCGAGATACGGCTCCATCGCAAGTTGCTCGGCGGACCGAACTGCGCCGAGCAACACTTCGGGATCGCCGAAGGCCGCTTGCATCGCTGCCATCGGGTCGGATTGATCGACGTCGAGACCGATCAACTTGTCGGTGATCGCAGATGCGTCAGGACGGAACGCTCCGACGTGACGCTGGACGAGTGAGCGGAGATGGTCGGCGACATGTGGAATCGACAGCAATGTGTGGCCGGCGAGCTCATGGGCGATCACCCACAGGCGCATCTCGTCGAGGGCGATCTCCCACTGGCGAGCGAAGGCGTCGATCGTGGGAGGGACGAGAACGAGCGTGGGCGTGGCCCGCGGAATCGGTAGGTCATAGACGCCGAATGCTCGACGGGCCAGGCCACCCACCATCGAGCCGACGCTCATGCCCATCATCGCCGGCGCCATCATCTTGCTCAGGCCCGCCAGCATCTGGCTCATCGGATCAGCGAGCGCGTCCGGCGGGAGTTCGCCGGTCTGGCCCAGCGAAACTGCGAGATCGTTGAACAACGGACGGTACGCATCGAGGGTTTGCGCCGCCCACTGCTCGGGTGTGGCGACCTCGGGATCAGAGTCGACGACTCCAAGTTGCATCACATCGGCCACATGGAGCCGGGCGATGTTCGCCAGCTCGGCGTACTTGATGCGAATGGACGGGTCGATGTTCGCAGTGGCCGTCGGTGGAGCACCGCCCGTCAGCATGCCGGCCATGTCGCTCCCGCTCGCGGCGACGAGAGCGAACTGGCGCGCCGCGTCCCAGTTGAGCGGGCCCTGACCGGCGAGCGCGCGGGACATGTCACCGAACAGCGGCAAGCCGGCAAACGGATTGAACCCGCCCGATTGATGCGCCTCGTCGCCTGACTCGTCGCCCGGGGTGATGGAGTCGTCGTGGCCGTCGTCCATGCGTCGAGGATACGGCTCTGCCGAGTGGTTCCCGTTTCGGCCCCCGCTCATCGACGCATCGCCGACGAGCCGTCGACGAGCCGGCGACTCGTTCGATGAGCGCCGCAGCGGGTGCGGTCTGAGGGCACTATCGTCGCGAGCGTGAGTGCACTCGTCGATGACCCGGCCAGGCCGGTCGCGCCGGTTGCAGGGCCTGGTCGCCGCGGTCAGACAGTTGATGCGTTCGACCAATCGTCCGGTGCCGCCGCCGAGGACGACGCCTTCACCGGGTCGCTCACCGTGGTCCTCACCGCCACGGCCGGACCGTTGCAGCGACGCGTCGTCGCCGGCCTCCGGGCGCTCGGCGACGTCACCGTCTTCGAGACGAGCGGCGATGTCGCGGGGTTCGACGGCGACACCGCCGACGTCGTGATCGACATGGCCAGCAGCGATCACGATTGGCTCGCGACGCATCGGGCGAGCGCCACCAAGTTCGCCACAGCGGCCCTGGGGATCGCGGACGAGTTGTTGGCCGACCAGGTCGTGTTCGTCTCCTCGGCGATGGTGTACGGCGCCAACGCCAACAATCCATTTCCGTTGACCGAAGAGGCGGTCCTGCGACCCGACAACGAGTTCGTCTTCGCGCGCCAACTCGCATCCGCTGAGGAACTGGTCGAGCAGTGGCGGCGGAGTCGACACGGACGACGGACCTGTGTCCTGCGCCCCGCCATCGCCCTTGCTGCCGACGGGAACTCGCGTCTGGCGGGCGCATTGGTGTCGGGCCTCGGCAAGCGCTTCGCCGAAGACGACCCACCGTCACAGTTCGTCCATCTCGACGATCTCGCGGCGGCCATCGTGGTCGCCGTGCGC
This sequence comes from Ilumatobacteraceae bacterium, assembly GCA_963820085.1. GTDB lineage: Bacteria > Actinomycetota > Acidimicrobiia > Acidimicrobiales > Ilumatobacteraceae > Ilumatobacter_A. The sequence goes on from CAWFYU010000008.1 coordinate 591,497, forward strand.
CGTCGACTCGATGGGGTCTACAACGTCGCTCCCGACGGATGGATCGCCGGCGAACGGGTGCGGGCCCTCTCGGGAGAGCACCCGCGGTTGCCGTTGCCCGAGCGGGTCTCCGAGGTGCTCGGAACGTTGCGTTGGCGCTTTCAGCGGGGGCCGATTCCACCTGGGCTGCGCTCGTACACGCGCGAAGCCTGGGTCGTGTCCAACGGCCGCCTGGTCGGCGAAGGTTGGCGGCCGACGGTGACCAACGAACAGACCTATGTCGAGGGAACCGAGTCGCGTTGGTGGACGCTGATCTCGCCGAAGCGGCGCCAGGAACTTGCGCTCGGTGGAGGCGTGGCGCTCGTCGCAGTGACGACGTTGATCGGGGTCGTCATCGGGCGCCGCTGGTGGAGGCGCCGCCGCCTCTGACCGGTCGATCGTGCGGGTTCAGTCCGTCGTGATCGAACTGCCGACGAGAAGATCGTGGCTCACGGTGAGCCGACCGTCGTGAATCCGGGCGACGACTGCACCGTCGTCGTCGACCACGACGGCGTCGGCGCCGTCAAGGTCGAGGCGAGCCACATCGCGCCAGGCGACGGAGTACGCGAACTGCTCGGTGAGGACCGTGACACGGTCGTCGAGATCGGGCAGGACGGCGCGGCCTTCGGTGCCGAATGCGACCGATCGGAAGGCTGCGGAGGGAACGTCGGCGATGGCGCTGGGGATGGCCGTCACGCCAGCCAACTTGCTCGTCCGGATCGACTCGGCCGCGGCGACTGCTGCTGTCGTGGCATCGCGCAATGCCGAACGCGCAGGAACAGTCGTTGCCGAGATGGCCGCCGTCGGGTTGTTCTGGCGGGGCGTGACCGCAATGAAGAACGCTGCGACCAGCACCACGGCGAACGTTCCGCCGGCGAGGGCGACGACTCGCCCGCGGGCGTCGTGCGCGCCATGCGCAGCGGCCGCGTTGATGACGGCTGCGTTGAACTCAGACGGGTGCCGCCACGTTCGTTCGTGCGGGGGAAGCGGTGCTCTGTCCACGGGAACGAAAGAGTAGCCCTCATTTGCGTCAGGGTGATCGCGGGTGATCGCGGGCGGCCGCGCATGGACATCACGCAACGAAGTCCAGTCAAATGTGTTGCGGCGACCTGACGTCGAACGCACGACGACTACGCTGTCGGCCGTGGAGGCCCCTGGAAATGGTGACAACTGGTTCGGCCTCACCGATCAGGACTTGCCGATTGCCGAGGCGTATGCGTGGGCGGTGAGGCCCGACTGCGGTGCCGTCGTCTTGTTCAGCGGAACGATTCGCGACCACGCCGAAGGGCGCACCGGTGTCGAGCATCTCACGTATGAGGCATACGACGAACAGGCCGTCCGACGATTCGAGTCGATCGGCGACGAACTCCGGACGCGTTGGCCCGACGTCGGTCGCGTTGCGCTGCTGCACCGCACCGGTCGCATGCACATCGGTGAATCATCGGTGATCGCGGTCGTGTCGGCGCCACATCGACCCCACGCTTTCGACGCGGCTCGCTTCGCGATCGACGCACTGAAGGAGTCGGCGCCGATCTGGAAGCACGAAGTCTGGGCCGACGGGGCCGACTGGGGCACAGGCGCCCACGAGATCGTCGACGCGGCATCGGTCGGAGCAAGCGAGTGACGATCGTCATTGTCATCGCTGTCATCGTCGCGGTTGCGCTGATCGTCGGGCTGGCCCTGCGCGGCCGCACACCGGACGACGGCGTCGACTCGTTCCGGCGCCAGATCGACGCGCTGTCGTCTGAAGCTCGCAAGCCCACGGTGGATCAGGTGAAGTCGGTGGAACGAATCGATCTCGAGACGGACACCCATGGCATCGACGATGCCGATCCGTCGTGATCAGGTTTGCCGACAGGGTGCCTGATTCGCCTCGCCGACTCGGCCAGACTGTCGCAGCCATGGCACGTCGATCGATTCACACTGGAGACACCGTTGGCACGTGACCTCGCCATCGACTTGGGCACGGCCAACACGCTCGTCTACATGAAGGGCCGGGGCATCGTGTTGAACGAGCCGTCGGTCATCGCGCTCAACCGGCAAACCGGCGAAGTGCTGGCCACGGGTCGCGAGGCGTGGCAGATGATCGGCCGCACACCGGGATACATCGTTGCGGTTCGGCCCCTCCGCGGTGGGGCCATCACCGACTTCGAGATCACCGAGCGAATGATCCGGCTGCTGCTGCAGCGAGTCGGCGTGAGCCGGTTCACCCGACCCAAGGTGGTGATCTGCGTCCCGTCGGCCATCACCGAAGTTGAACGACGCGCGGTCACCGACGCCGCACGGCGTGCCGGTGCCGCCGACGCGAACCTCATCGAACAGCCCATGGCGGCCGCGATCGGAGCCAACCTGCCGATCGACGAGCCGGTTGGCAACATGGTGATCGATATCGGTGGTGGCACCAGCGAGACCGCAGTGATCAGTCTCGGCGGGATCGTGGCGCTCGAAGCAGTGCGCGTCGGATCGTTCGACATCGACGCGGCCATCCAGAACTACGTGCGCCGAGAACACGGCATCGCGATCGGCGAGCGCACGGCTGAGGAGATCAAGGTCGCGATCGGCTCGGCCGACCCGACGCACGACGAGAATCAGGCCGAGGTGCGTGGACGCGATCTGATGACCGGGCTGCCCAAAACCGTGCTGCTCACCCCCGAAGAAGTGCGCTTTGCGATCGAGGACGTCATTTCCTCGATCGTGTCGTCGGTGATCCGCTGTCTGTCGAAGGCGCCGCCCGAACTGTCCCAGGATTTTCTCGTCCGCGGTATGTACCTCGTGGGCGGCGGTGGTCTGCTGCGGGGCCTGGCGGAGCGGATCGAACGCGAGACCGAGGTGCCGGTGAAGATGTCGAACGTGCCGCTCGAAGCGGTCGTGCTCGGTGCCGGCCATGTCATCGAGCATTACGAAGCGCTCAAGGGAATGTTCATGGGTGCCCGCCGCTGAGGCGGGCGTATCGTCTCGACATGCGGTTGGCCTCGGAGACTCTCGACGACTTCGGTGACGACTTTCGCGCAGGGTTTGCTCGTCTCATCGACGACTTCGACGTTCCTGGCGGTTTCCCCGACGATGTCCTCGCCGCCGCCGAAGTGGCAGCACGACGACCGCTCGGTGGTTCCGCGTCGGCCCACGTCGATCGCACCGACATCGAGTTCCTGACGCTCGATCCGGCGAGCAGTACCGACCTCGACCAGGCGTTCGCCATCGAGGCCGCCGGCGCAGCGGCCGACTCGGACATCATCTTGCGGTACGCGATCGCCGATGTCGGTTGGTTCGTGCGTCACGGTGATCCGATCGATCGTGAGGCCTGGAAGCGTGGTCTCACCGTCTACATGCCGCACGCCCGCGCCGGGCTGCACCCGCCGCGCATCGCGGAGGACGCCGGGTCGCTGCTGCCCGGGTCGCCCAAGCCAGCGGTGATCTTCGTGGTTCGCATTGCGTCCGACGGATCGGTCGTGCTCGACAGCGTCGAGCGGGCGATGATCCGGAATCGTTCGAAGCTGGCCTACTCGACCGTCACCTCGTCGGATCTTCCCTCTGCGTTTCCGGAACTGGCGCGCCGCTTCGAGGCCGGCGAGCGGGCACGAGGCGCTGATCGGATCCAAATGCCGGAGCAGGAAGTGGTGCGCGTCGACCACGACGGCATCCAGAGTTTCGCGCTCCAATTCCGCCCGCGCAACGACGCCGAAAACCAGAACGCGGCGATGTCGTTGGCCACGAACATGGCGGTTGCCGATGCGCTGTACGCGGCGGGTACCGGGCTGTTCCGAACGATGCCTGCGATCGACGAACGACGTGTGGGCCGGTTGCGTCACACGGCTCGGGCGTTCGGCCTCGACTGGCCGACCGGGCAGTCGCTCGCCGACTTCGAGCGAGCGTTGCCGGCCGGCGACCCGAAGACAGCGGCCTTTCAATTGGCCGTACGTCGGGCGAGTGGCGGAGCCTCGTATGAGCCGTTCGATCCGACGGCGCGGCCGTGGCATGCCGCAGTGGCTGCCACCTACAGCCATGCGACGGCGCCGCTGCGGCGGCTCGCTGACCGCTATGTGATCGAGGCGGCGCTTGCCGTCGCCAACGGCGACTCGGTGCCCGACGAGGTCGAGGCGGCTTTCGCCGAGTTGCCCGAGGCGATGCGCGAGGCCGAGACCCGGGCCAACCGCGTCGACCGTGCGGCGATCGACCTGGCCGAGGCCATCGTGCTGCAGGGGCGCGTCGGCGACGTGTTCGATGCGGTGATCACCGATGAAGACGATCGGGGAGCGCGCATCCAGGTCCGCGAACCAGCCATCGTGACGCGGATCGTGGCCCGCCGCGTCGACCCCGGCGATGACCTCCAGGTCAAACTCGTCGCCGCCGACCCCCTCGAACGTCGTATCGAGTTCGAACGAGTCGGCTGACCAAGCTCCCCATCACCTCCCCCGCCCAACCCGCCCAACACCTTCTTCCGTTTGCGTGACGAAATTGGCTGACATGGCAGCCAATTTCGTCACGCAAACGTGGTTGGCGGCCCGGGTAGAGGGTGTCAGGGGTACAGGGTGTCAGGGGTAGATGAGCTCGAAGCGTTCGAAGACGACCTCGATGTCCGGGCCGAACTCGAGGCCGAGTCGGGCATACGCCCGGCGAAAGGCGATCGTGTGGATGTCGAGCCAGTCGGCACGACTGCGGTCGCCCTCACCCTCGTCCCAGGCGAACGCTGCATCGACTGACGACAACGGCCCGACGCGTACGCCGGTCGTGCGCAGAACCGCACGTGGTTGTCCGGCCCCGTCGGTGGCCACGAACAGGTCACCGACCTCGGGAAGAAGCGCGCCGACTGCCTCATAGTCGGCCAGCGTTCCGGCAGTCGCCCGCTTCGGACCGTGAAGAATGAGCTCGATCAGCTTGTCGGCGAGCGCGGGTGAGTCGCCAAAGCAGTCGGCGTCGGTGTAGATCGCATCGGCAGGGAGCACCCCGGTCGCAATCAGTTCGGCCCAGAACTGCTCGACTTCCTTCATCGACATGACCGGTCCTCGTTTGCGTGACGAATTTGGTTGTCATCCCAGCCAAATTCGTCACGCAAACGTGGGGGAAGGGTGGGTGAGGGAAGGGGGTGGGTTGTGAGTCAGGTGGGGGAGAAGCGGGTGACGGTGCCGGCGTTGCTGACGGCGAAGAGATCGCCTTCGCCGCCGATTGCGATTGCCGCGAGGTTCCCGAGTTGACCGAGCTCGATGATCGTCGGACTCGCAGGACTGGATGTCGGGTCATAACCCCAGATGCGGCCGGAGCAGAAGTCGCCGTAGACGTACCAGCCGACGAGATCGGGCACCGCTGCGCTGCGCGCGACGGCACCGCCGCTCACCGAGCACTCACCGTTGTCATGTCCGTATTCGACCACCGGCAGGGTGTGCCCGTCGGGGTTCTGATCGTCGTTGAAGCGTTCGGCACCCTCGAACGCGCTCCACCCGAACGACAGCCCCTTGCCGGCCCCCTGACCGGCGATGGCGGGCGCTCGGTTGATCTCTTCCACATTGCCCTGGCCGACGTCGGCGATCCAGAGGTCGCCGGTGAGGGAGTCGAACGAGAACTTCCACGGGTTGCGCAGGCCCAACGACCAGACGGTCGGATCGGCGCCGTCGATGCCGACGAAGGGGTTGTCGGGCGGAATCGAGAACGGCTGATCGCCGGCCTGATGCGGATCGATGCGCAAGATCTTGCCGAGGCGGGTCGCCAGTGCCAGCGCATTCCGTTCCGGATCGTTCGCCGAGCCGCCGTCGCCGAGCCCGAGGTAGAGGTAGCCGTCGGGGCCGAAGACGACCTCACCGCCGTTGTGATTGCTGAAGGGCTGCTCGACGGTCAGGACCTCGCGCCGGGACTCGACATCGAAGACAGCCGTGACCGGATCGATCGCAAACTCGGCGAGCACCGTGTCGCCAGCGGCGTCGCTGTAGTGGACGTAGGCGAGGTCGGCGGCGGGGTCGAAGGCGGCACCGAGGAGACCTTGCTCTCCGTTGACGCTGGTCAGGTCGGTGATGTCGAGCACCACGGTGGTCGACAGGTCGTCGAAGGCAACGATACGGCCGCCCTGCTCGACGACGAAGTTGCGCGGGTCGCCGGGCCGCGTGGTCAATTCGACGGGTGTGTCGAACTGGCCGACTTCGATGAGTTGCACGGACGGCACGGGGAGCGGCCCGGTCACGACGGTGGTCGACGGGCCCGTCGCCAACTCACCGGGTGTCGCCGTCGGGAGATCGAGGTCGGGCGACGGATCGAGGGGGATCGTCGTCGCAGTGTCAGATGGCGCCAGCGCCTCGTCGGTGCTGGGGCTCGTCGCGTCAGTGTCGGGCACGGTGTCGGGCACGGTGGCGAACGTGGCGGCGGGGTCGTTCGGCGGGTTGACGCCCGTCGCTCCGTCGCTGCCACCGTTGCCACCGCACGCGGCGAGCAGTGCGACCGCGGCGACCCCAGCGACGAACATGACTCGGCCGCTCGCCCGGGTGTCTCGGGCGTCGGCCGGTTGAGTCCTCGACCGCGACGAGGCCACGTGCTCGGACGGAATCACGGGTGTGGTCGAGGTCTCCGCCGGGATCGGGCTCACACTCATGGTCGACCGACCCGGGTGAGGCCCTCTTGCACGACGCTGATCGCAAGGTGTCCGTCGCTGGTGAAGATCGACCCGCGCGCCAGTCCACGCGCCGAACTGGTGCTCTGCGCGACCTGGTCGTACAGGAGCCAGTCGTCGGCGCGGAAACGACGATGGAACCACATCGCATGATCGAGGCTGGCCATCTGCATTCCGGGGCTGTCCCAGGCCAGGCCGAAGGGCAAAACAGTGGTATCGAGCAGGGTCATGTCGCTCGCGTAGGTGACGATGCAGGCATGCAGTACCGGGTCCTCGGGCAGCGTGCCGTTGGCCCGCAACCACACCTGCTGCGTCGCCGACGGATTGCCCTTGCGGCTCATCGGATCGCCGTTGACGTAGCGCACGTCGATCGGTCGGGGCCGGTCGTACCAATCGCCGATCTGCTCCGCGTAGGGCGCCATGCGAGTCCTGAAATCGGGCAGCGATTCGGGCGCGGCGAGGCCGGTCGGCATGTCGACTTGATGGTCGGGGCCGGGCTCTTCGTTGTGGAAGCTCGCCTGCAGGTTGAAGATCGCCTTGCCGTGTTGGATGGCGACGACGCGTCGAGTCGTGAAGCTCCGGCCGTCGCGGATCCGGTCGACTTCGTACAGGATCGGGGTCTTCGGGTCGCCGGGCCGCAGGAAATAGGCGTGGAGCGAGTGCACGTGCCGACCTGGCTCGTCGATCGTGCGTGCGGCGGCAACCAGGGCTTGCCCTGCCACCTGGCCGCCGAAGACGCGCTGGCGGTTCTCGTCGGTCGAGGCGCCGCGGAAGATGTTGACCTCGATCACTTCCAGATCGAGGAGTTGCACGAGGTCGTCGAGCGCGTCCTGGTTCTCCGCCGTCGATGTTTCGATGGTCGATGTTCCGGTGGTCGAGGCCACGGGGACGTGCTGAGTCGGATCGGTGGCCGTGTCGTCGGTCATGCTCGCCCAATGTTGCCACGACCGCTGCCGAAGCGGACGTCGTTGCGTCGAATTGTGGAATCGTTCGGCTCCGACCGGCCGTACCCGTTGCTCGGGGATCTACATTTCCCCGATGGCCAACCTCGACCTCACCGCCGATCAACTGCTCTCGACTACCCGCGCCGTCCGCAAGCGGCTTGACTTCGACCGACCCGTGGGCGACGACGTGGTTCGCGAGTGCGTTTCGCTGGCGATGCAGAGCCCCTCGGGGTCAAACAGCATGACCATGCAGTTCGTCGTCGTGCGCGACGCGGCCAAGCGCGCCGCGATCGGTGACATCTACCGCCAGTGCTTCGACATCTATCGCTCGATGGACGGCGTGTACGCCGGATCGATCAAGAAGGACTCCGCCGACGCGCAGGCCCAGCAAGATCGAGTCACCGACTCAGCGGAGTATCTCGCCGCGCACATGGGGGAGGCCCCGGTGCTCGTGCTGGCGTGTTCGAAGACGGGGCGGCTCGACAATGCGCCGGCGATGATCGCCGCGTCCACGATGGGCAATGTGCTCCCGGCGACGTGGAGCTTCATGCTCGCGGCCCGCGCCCGCGGACTCGGTACGTGTTGGACCACGGTCGGGCTGATGATGGAACAGCAGATCGCCGACGTCGTGGGGATTCCGTTCGATGAGGTGCAGCAGGCCTGCCTGACTCCGCTCGCCTACACCATCGGGACCGACTTCAAACCAGCCGGTCGGCCCGACCCGGACACCATCATCCATTGGGATCAGTGGTGACGCGTCGGGCTCGATGAGCGCTCGCGGTCGATCGGCGCACCACGGCGGTTGACTGTCGGGCATGGATGCCGTCGACCCTGCCCGCCGACAGCTTGCACTGGCGACACGGGGCTTCATGCCCGCCGACGAGGGCGACGCGCTCTGGGTTGCGGCGACAGAGGCAGCGGTTGGCGCGCCGGGCCTCCCGATGCTCGAACTGGGCTCGTACTGCGGCCGTTCGACGGTGTGGTTGGGTGATGCCGCCGAACGCTGTGCATCGCTGGTGTTCGCCCTCGACCATCACCGCGGATCAGAAGAGAATCAGGCGGGCTGGGAGCACCACGATGCCGGCGTCGTCGACGAGCGCATCGGCAAAATGGACACGCTGCCGTTCTTTCGGGCCACGATCCACGACGCCGGATTGGAAGACACCGTCGTGGCGCTCGTTGGACGCGCGCCGTTGATCGGTGCGACCTGGACGACTGCGCTGAGCCTGCTCTTCATCGACGGCGGCCACGGCGAGGAGCCGGCGCGTCTCGACTACGAACGATGGACGCCCCATGTCGCCGTCGGTGGAACCCTGGCGATTCACGACGTCTTTCCCGATCCGGCCGATGGCGGTCGCCCGCCGTACGAGCAGATCTATCTGCCTGCGCTCGCGTCCGGGCGCTTCGAGGAACGGTCGAGCACCGGCTCCCTGCGCATCCTCACGCGCGTCGGCTGAGCTCGTCGCCAGACGAGCAGGGTCAGATGGCTTCGATGCGCAGTTGGAGCGCAGTGGCGCCTTCGGCGAAGCCGGCGCGGATCATGTCGGCGACAGCTCCCGCGAGCAGGTCGATGTCGCCATCGATCGTGGTGGCGAACGGACCCATGTCGGCCGTGAGCCCGGCGGCCGTGGCGGCGTCGAGGACCGCCGCGACGTGGGGGCCCGGGTCGTTCTCGCGAAATGGCTCCACCAGCACTTCGAGATGAGCATCGGCCATCGGGCAAGCGTAACCCTGCTGCCCACCGTGCGTCGGGAGCAAGCGTGACGGCTCGATGAACCTTGCCGCGATGCTTGACGATTTGTAAAGGAGATTTGGTACTGTCGGGTCGGTGTCCGACCGCAACTCCCACCGGAGCGACCGAGCGTTCGGCGCCGTGTCGATCGATCGGGAACGCCTGGTCGCTCGGCTGATGGCGCTCGGCGAGATCGGCGCGATCGAGGGCACGACCGGGTGCGCTCGGCTGGCGCTCACCGACGAGGACAAGGCCGGGCGCGACCTCGTCGTCACCTGGATGCGTGATCTCGGTCTCGACATCAGGATCGACGGCATCGGCAACGTCACTGCCACGATGCCCGGGTTCGGCGACGTTGCCCCGGTCATGACCGGTTCCCACATCGACACGGTCGGCACGGGTGGCCGATACGACGGCAATCTCGGCGTGCTCGCCGGGCTCGAAGTGATCGAAACCGTGATCGCGGCACGCGAACGCGGCGTCCTCGAACTGGCCCGCCCACTCGGTGTCGGCTTCTTCACCGACGAAGAAGGAGCGCGATTCGCCCCCGACATGCTCGGCAGCATGGTCTATGTCGGCGGCATGCCACTCGAAGACGCCCTTCTGATCGAAGATGCCGCCGGGGTTGCCGTCGGCGACGAACTCCGCCGGATCGGCTACGCCGGGCCGGCTCCGGTGCCGGGCCCGACCCCGCATGCATTCGTCGAGCTGCACATCGAGCAGGGCCCGGTGCTCGAAGACGACGACGTCACCATCGGCGTGGTCGAGGGCGTGCAGGGCATCTCGTGGACAGAGCTGACCTTGCGCGGCCAATCGTGTCACGCCGGCACCACGCCGATGCGGCTGCGTCGCGACCCCGGCTACGTGGCGGCGCGGATCAGCACCCACGTCCGAGATCTCACCGTCGAGTTCGGCGAACCCCAAGTCGGCACCGTCGGGGCCATCACGCTCGTGCCGAATCTGGTCAATGTCGTGGCGTCGACCGCGACGCTGACCGTCGACCTGCGGAACACCGACGAGTTGACCTTGCAGCGCGCCGAAACCAGATTTCGCGATCTGGTCGCGGTCACCGCCGATGCCGAAGGCGTCGGAGTGGAGACGCGGACGCTCGCTCGATTCGAACCGGTCGAGTTCGACCAGCGGGTGGTCGGCATCGTCGAGCAGGCCGCAACCGACCTCGGGTTCTCCCACCGCCGCCTCCCGTCCGGCGCCGGCCATGACGCCCAGATGTTCGCCCGCGTCTGCCCGACCGCGATGATCTTCACCAAGAGCGTCAACGGCATCAGCCACAACGTGAACGAATACACCGCGCCGGAAGATCTGGAAGCCGGCGCCAACGTGCTCCTCTCGACCATGCTCACCCTCGCGGAAACGGAATTCTGATGCCTCGATTCGTCACGATCGGCGCCGCCCAACTCGGTCCGATCAGCCGCGACGACACCCGCGAGGTGGTGGTCGCCCGCCTGGTCGACCTGCTCCGCCAGGGGTCCGCGGCCGGCTGCGATCTCGTCGTGTTCCCGGAACTCGCGCTGACGACGTTCTTCCCCCGCTGGTTCCTCGACGAGGGTGACGCCACCGGGATCGGCGGCGACACAACCGAACTCGACTCGTACTACGAGCGCGAGATGCCGTCCGCCGCCACGCAGCCTTTGTTCGACGAAGCCAAACGACTCGGGGTCGGGTTCAGCCTCGGCTACGCGGAACTGACCGGTCCTGACGCGGCGGGCGGTCGGCACCGATTCAACACGACGGTGCTGGTCGAGCGCGATGGGCGAATCGTCGGTCGCTTTCGCAAGGTGCACATTCCCGGGCACGACGCGCACGAGCCGTGGCGGCAGTTCCAACACCTCGAACGGCGCTACTTCGAGGAGTCGGACGAGGGCTTTCCGGTGTTCCGCGCCTTCGGCGGCATCGTCGGGATGGCTACCTGCAACGACCGTCGGTGGCCCGAGACCTATCGGGTGATGGGTCTCCAGGGGGTCGAGATGGTGCTGATCGGCTACAACACGCCGCTGCATTACGCGCCCGACCCGACCCAGAATGCGCTGGCCGGCTTCCACAATCACCTCGTGATGCAGGCCGGGGCGTATCAGAACGGCACGTGGGTCGTCGGGGTCGCCAAGGGGGGGACCGAAGAGGGCGTCGAGTCGCTTGGCGCAGTCGGCGATCATCGCTCCGTCAGGTCAGATCGTCGCCCAGGCCGTGACCACGGCTGACGAGTTGATCTCGGCCCGCTGTGATCTCGACTGGTGTCGCCAGTACAAAGAGACGCTGTTCGACTTCGCCCGCTACCGCCGGCCCGAAGCGTACGGATTGATCACGACGCGCAAAGGCGCGATCGCGCCGCCGCTGGATGACGAGGGAGTGTCACCATGACCGAGTTCACGCTCAACGGACACGTCGTTGCGGCGCGCGACGATCACCCCCACCTGCTGGCAGCCCTGCGTGAGGAACTCGGGGTGACCTCGGCCAAAGACGGGTGCTCGCCGACCGGGCAGTGCGGATGTTGCACCGTCTTGATCGATGGCAAGGCCCGCGTCTCGTGCCAGACCTCGATGGACAAGATCGCCGGCGCAGAGGTCGTGACCCTCGAAGGTATCGACCAGGCCGAGGTCGACCGCATGGCTGATGCGTTCGCCGCGTGCGGTGCCTTGCAGTGCGGCTTCTGTACCCCGGGGATCGTCGTGCGGACCAAGGCGCTGATCGACAAGCACGGCGCCGCCCTCACCCGCGAGCAGGCATCGCGCCACCTCGGGGCGCATCTGTGCCGGTGCACGGGCTACATCAAGGTGCTCGACGCCGTCGAGGCGTTGGCCCAGAACGACGTCCCCGTCGTCGTGCAGCCCCACGGCATCGGCACCCGGGGGATCAAGTACGAAGGCCGTGCGCTCGCAGTGGGTCGCCGCGACTTCATCGACGACATGTCGTTGCCCGCCATGTTGCACGGCGCACTGCGACTCGCCGACCACGCGCGCGCCGACATCGTGTCCATCGACGTGTCCGCAGCGCTCGCCGTCGAGGGAGTGTCCGCGGTGTTCACCGCGGCCGACATTCCCGCCGCGCGCCGGGTGGGGTTGATCCACAAGGACTGGCCGATCATGATCCCGGTCGGCGGGCGAACCTCCTACCTCGGTGACGTGCTCGCCGTCGTCGTCGCCGAGACCCGTCAGATCGCGCGCGCCGCGGTCGAGTTGGTCGCCGTCGAGTACGAGGTGTTCGAGCCGATGGTCGATCCCGTTCGGGTCATTCACACCGACGAGCCTGCGGTGTGGGAACTCGACGGCAACATTCTCTCGACCTCGGCCTACGCGCGCGGCGATGTCGACGCGGCCCTCGCGGCATCAGCATTCACGGTGTCGGAGACCTTCCAAACCCAGCGCATCGAGCACGCGTTCCTCGAACCCGAGTCGACCCTCGCTGTCCCCACCGGCGAACCCGATGAGCGCACCCTCTACGTCTACTCCGGCGGGCAAGGCATCTGGGACGACCGCAACGACATCGCCGCCATGCTCGGCATCGACCAGAGCAGGGTCACGACCGAGTTGGTGTCGAACGGCGGCGCATTCGGCGGCAAGGAAGACATGTCGAACCAAGCGCACACGGCGCTGGCAGCCTGGCTCACCGGACGCCCGGTGAAGATCACCCTGTCCCGCGAGGAGTCGCTGCTGATCCACCCGAAGCGGCACCCGATCCGCATGCAGTACGACGCCGGATGCGATGCCAATGGCAAGCTCACCGCCATCAGGGCGCGGATGATCGGCGACTCGGGTCCCTACGCATCGGTCGGGATGAAGGTCCTCGAACGCGCCGCCGGGCACGCCACCGGGCCCTACGTCGTCGACAACGTCGACGTCGAGGCCATCGCCGCACGAACCAACAACTCGGTGTGCGGCGCGTTCCGCGGATTTGGTGCCAATCAGGCGCAGTTCGCGATGGAAGGCGTGCTCGATCGCCTCGCCGAGCAGGTCGGCATCTCCGGGTGGGCCATCCGTGACCGCAACGTCGTCGCCCCCGGAGACACGTGGGGGCCGGGTCAGGTGATGGACGACGGCTGTCTCGGGGCGCGGCAGTGTCTCGATGCGGTCAAGCCGGCGTACGACGCGGCGGTCGCGGCAGGCAAGGCCGTGGGCATCGGGCTGGGTTTGAAGAACTCCGGGCTCGGCAACGGATTCAACGAACTGGCCAAGGCAGTGGTCCATTTCCGGGCCCCGGTGGGCGACGAGCCCGGCAAGATCGAGGTGCGTCACTGCTGGACCGAGATGGGCCAGGGCGTGCACACGGTGGCATTGCAGGTCGCCGTCGAGGAACTCGGCGTCGACCCCGAGCGCATCGAGGTGATCGTGGATTCGACGCGGGAACTCGGTGCCGGCCAGACCACGGGGAGCCGCGGCACGCTGATGGGTGCCGGCTCGGTCCAGGCGGCCTGTGCAGCGGCCATCGCCGGAGGGTGCGCGATCGGTGTCGACTACGAGGGCGAATACCGTGTCGACTGGACCAACTCGCTCGGCCAGATCGCTGCGGCCAAGGCGGCGGGGACGCCGATCGACAACCCGATCATCCACTCGACCTTCGGCTATGCCGCGCAGGTCGTCGTGCTCGCCGCCGACGGGACGATCGAGAACGTGACTGCTGCCCACGATGTCGGTCGGGCCGTGAATCCGATGCTGTGCGAAGGCCAGATCGAAGGCGCCGTGCACATGGGCCTCGGGTACGCGCTGTCCGAAGGGTTCCCGTGCGACGAGACGGGACGGCCCACCAACGCGACGCTCAAGAGCCTCGACATCATTCGACCGAAGGACATGCCGCCGGTCGATGTGATCCTCGTCGAGGCCGCCCAACCCGACTCGCCGTACGGCATCAAGGGGGTCGGCGAGATCGGTCTCGTGCCCACGGCCGGCGCCGTTGCCGCAGCCCTGCGGCAGCACTCGGGCGAGTGGCACAACGAACTCCCGATGCGCAACGAGAGCAACCGTGAACGGGCCACCGCCTGGACCTGATGCCGCCCGTGTCGCGATGGGGCCTGGCCCCGGCGCGACACATGCGGCGCAGGGGTCGACCGCGGGCCTCGTGTGCGCGCATCACCACCTCTACTCCGCGCTTGCCCGAGGCATGCCCGCGCCGCCGAAGAGTCCGACGAATTTCCTCGAGATCCTCGAGAACGTCTGGTGGCGTCTCGACACGGCGCTCGACCTCGACATGATCGAGTGGTCGGCCAAGCTCGGCGCACTCGAAGCGCTCGAAGCAGGCTGCACGGCGATCATCGATCATCACGAATCACCGCATGCCATCGAGGGCTCGTTGTCGGTCATCGCGCAGGCGGTGAACGACGTGGGCCTGCGGATCAACACCTGCTACGGCGTCACCGATCGGCACGGTGCCGACGGAGCGCAGCGCGGCCTCGCCGAGAACGCGCGGTATCTGCGGGAAGTGCGCGAGCTGCGCGGACAGCAGGGACAGCAGGGACAGGAGGGACAGGACGCCGGGATGCGTCAGGGCATGGTCGGGGTGCACGCCGGTTTCACCTGCTCGGACGACACCCTCGCCGCGGCCGCCGAACTGGCCGTCGACTACGGGGTCGGGGTGCACATCCACGTGGCCGAGGGGCCCGACGACATCGGTGTCGAGGAGCGGTTACGCGACCTGACTCGCGACGACTGGTTGCTGATCCACGGGGTGCACCTGCCAACTGATCACGGGCTGCGCGGCACGATCGTGCACAACCCTCGATCGAACATGAACAACTCCGTCGGCTACGCCGATCCCGCCCGCTTCGGCAACCCCGTGGCGCTCGGCACCGACGGCATCGGGGCCGACATGCTGGCCGAGTTCCAGCTCGCGTACGTCAAGCACCGCGACCATGACGTCGAGCGCGTCACCCGATGCGGCCTGGTCGTGGCTCGAACGCGGCTGGGCGCTGTTTCCCGCGGCGCGCGGCGATCGTGTGCACTGGTCGTACGCGACGATCGAACCCTGGCATGTTGCCTTCACGCCCACGATCAGCGCGATCGACGTCGACATCGCGGGCGTGCCGACGTTGCGCGACGGGGTCGCGACGCTGGTCGATGCCCCCGAGATTCGGGCCAAGGCAGCCGAGCAGGCAACCAGACTGCATCGCCGTTTGACCGTGTAGCCGGCAGGGGTCGCGGGCCACATGATCGGGGTCCCCTGGTGTTCGTTGCACGGTTCGGTTTACGGTTTGTAAAGTGCGGGGATGACCCACGCCGCCGCGCCGCTGACGCCCATGTCGTTGAGCACGCTGCTCGGGCGGATCGGACACGAATGGCAGACTCGCAAGCGGATCTTCGACCTGCCGACCGCCAGGTTCTGGAAGCCCGATGACGACGTCGATCTCTCCTTCGAGTTCCTCGGCCGACCCGCTGCGTCGCCGGTCGGCCCGGCTGCCGGCCCGCACAGCCAGATGGCGCAGAACATCGTGTTGGCTTGGCTCGGCGGTTCGCGACTGTTCGAACTGAAGACGGTGCAGGTGCTCGACGAACTCGAAATCGCCCGGCCGTGCATCGACATGCAGACCATCGGCTACAACATCGAATGGAGCCAGGAACTCCTCGTCCACCAGAGCATCGAGGAGTACACGAAGGCGTGGATGATCATCGAGATCCTCCGTCGGTGGGAGCCGTTGCGCGAGTACGTCGGCCGCAACGCCGACGGCGATCCGGGTCCCCACGTGTTCGACATGTCGGTCGGCTACGACCTCGCCGGCATCCAGTCCCCGAAGGTCGCCGGGTTCATCGAGGCGATGCGCGACGCGACCGCCGAGATCGAGCGGCTCCGCCCGCAGATTGCGGCCGATCCGAGCGGGGTGTTCGTCGAGTTCGCCGATGTGGCGTTCGCCCCCACCATCTCCGACACAGTGACCCTGTCGACCTTCCACGGGTGTCCACCCGACGAGATCGAGCAGATCACCAAGCACCTGATCGACGTCCACGATCTCGACATGATCGTGAAGCTCAACCCCACGCTGCTCGGACCGAGCGCCGTCGATGCCATCGTGCACGGCCACCTCGGTTACGCCGATGTGCAACTGGTGCCCACGGCATTCGACGAAGATCTGCAACTCGAACGTGCGGTCTCCTTGATCGCGGAGCTCAACGACTACGCCAAGGCGCGTGGCCACCGTTTCGGCATCAAGTTGACGAACACCTTGGTCGTTCGCAACCACAAGCAGTGGATGCCCGATGAGACGATGTACCTGTCGGGCCCGCCGCTCCACGTGCTCGCCACCGCAGTGCTCGATCTGCTCGCTGACGCCCTGCCGGGATCGCTCATGATTCCGGGACACGACGGCGAC
Organism: Ilumatobacteraceae bacterium; assembly: GCA_963820085.1. Lineage (GTDB taxonomy): Bacteria > Actinomycetota > Acidimicrobiia > Acidimicrobiales > Ilumatobacteraceae > Ilumatobacter_A. The sequence continues at coordinate 608,092 of CAWFYU010000008.1, forward strand.
ATCATGGTCAGCTTCTCGGCGGGCATCGACAAGGACAATCTCGCAGATGCGATCGCAATGGGCGTGCGACCAGCGAGCGTGTGCTCCGACCTGCTCAAACCCGGCGGCTACGGCCGCCTGGCGCCGATGCTCAAGGCGCTCACTGCCGCGGTGGCCGATTCGGGTTCGACCGATCTCGACAGCTTTCGCGCTGCCCGGTTGACCGCGGCGCGCGCCGCCGGGCATCGTGACACCGCGGCGGAACACCTCGCCTTCATCGTCGGTGCCGGCAGGGCGAAGTACGAGTTGGCCGGGAACGACAAGCTGCCGCGATCGGTCGATCACGACCTTGCGATGTGGGGCTGCGTGGCGTGCAATTTCTGCGTCACCGTGTGTCCCAACGATGCGTTCTTCAAACTGCCCACACCGAAGGCCGACGACGACCCGATCGGGTTGTTTGCCGGGGTCGAGGGACGTCAGCAGTACTTCGTCTTCGCTGAACTCTGCAACGAGTGCGGGAACTGCTTGACGTTCTGTCCGGAGAACGGTGATCCGGCGATGATCAAGCCGCGGTTGTTTCTCGACCCGCAGCGTTTCGACGCCGCAGTCGGCCAGCGCTTTCTGCTGGCGGTCGGAGCAGACGGTGCCGTCGACACGACAGCGGCGGAAGGTGCCGCGGCCGAAGTACCGACGCTGGTCGCGCTGCTCAATGCCAGCGAGGGTCTTCCCCTCCGCCTCGGCGGCTGAGCGCCAGCCACTCGGTCCGACCCAGCATCGTGCGGGTCGTCCGACCTGCGCCGTCAACTTCCTGCGGCGCCGTGATCCTGCGTCGGCAGTGATCCTGCGTCGTGATGCGGCCCGGCACTGTCGACCTGGCCGTCCGATCGATCCCGGATGAGGCATCATTCGAGGGATCACCAACAGCACCAGGGGGCGCGATGAGATGGACAGGACGCAGCGAAGTGCTGGCGGTTGCCGTCGGCGGTCTCGCGTTGATGGTCGCCAGCTGTAGCGGTGGTGCCGCGGACGATGCGAACGACGCGTCGAGTGGCAGCGCGGGCGAGGCGGCTGGCGAGGTAGTGGACGAGGCAGCGGGCGAGGTCGTGGACGAGGTGGCCGAATCGTTCGACACCGTTGCCGACACGGCGTCGAACGCTGGCGGAGCGGGCACCGATGGCACTGCGTCGGGTGTGCCGATGCGGGTCGGCATCGTTGCACCGAGTGCCGAGAACGATCGAGCTTGGACCCAGTCGATGGTCGACTCGCTCAACCGCGTCGCCGAAGGTCGAGACATCGACGTCGACATCTCCGGCGGCCTGTTCGTGGTCGACGATGCCGCGGCGGCAATCCGGGCCTACGCCGCGGACGGTGTCGACCTCGTGATCGCCCACGGCATCCAGTTCAGCGGTTCGCTGCAGGACATCGCCGACGAGTTTCCCGACGTGTCGTTCGCACTCGGCACGTCGACGGACTTCTTCGGCACCGCCAACGTCTTTGCCTACTCCGTCGATGCCGGTCAGGGTGGCTACGTGAACGGCGTGATGGCGGCGCAACTGACCACCTCGAACGTCATCGGCGTCATCGGCCCGGTGCCCGCAGGCGACGCGCAGCGTTACATCGACGGATTCGTCGCGGGTGTTGCCGCGCAGAATCCCGACGTCACGGTGAACGTGAACTACATCGACTCGTTCGGCGATGTCCAATTGGCCGCAGAGGCAGCCACGGCCCTCGTCGCCAACGGTGCCGACGTGTTGACCGGCACCGCCCAGATGGTGGTCGGCGCAACCGGGGTCGCCGCCGCGAAGGGAATCCCGTGGTTCGGAACGCAGTCGAACCAGGTCGACCTCGGCGCCGACGTCGTCGTTGCCTCGCAGGTGTATCACTGGGAGGTGGTGATCGAGCAGATGCTCGACAAGATCGCGGCAGGAATCCTCGGCGGCGAATCCTTCGAGATCTCGTTCGAGAACGCAGGCCTCGCGATCGAGTTCAACGAGGGGTATCGCCTCGATGCCGACGTGCGCAACAGCGCCGACGCGACGATCGCCGGGCTGGCCGACGGCACCATCGAAGTTCCCGCCGCGACCTGACCAAGCGATGAGTTCCGGCCGCAGACAGTGCGGCCCGAACTCATCGCTCGGGACGGTTCTTGACGATTTCGAAACATGTTGTCCGATCTGTGTACGATCTCGCTCGGGAGGCCCGGCACGCTCGTGTCGGGGCAGGCCGGGCCAAAGGAACGTCACCACATGTCAAAGCTGCTTCGCCTCGGACTCGCCTTCGTGGCAGTCGCCGGTTCACTCATCGGCCTGGCGCCGGGAACCGCATCAGCCGGTTCTGGTGCCAGCACGGTGCCGTTCATCACGTCGCCGTTGACCGTTGGCCAGACCGGCACCTTCGATATGCGATTGCGTAACGACAACGAGAACGCGGGCGAACCGTTCGACTTCGAAGCGGCGACGAACACCGTCTGCAACCAGGTGCCCCAAGCGGGGACCAATTGCAGTGCGCTCATCGAAGGCATCACGTTCACGCCGTCATGTGGCGTCACCGGGGCGTTCTCCGTGTGCTCCCAACCCGATCCGAACGTGTTCCAACTCGGCACGACCGCGACGGTGGTCAGTGGCGCCTGCAACAACGCCCTGATCTTCGACGTGTCGCCGCTCAACGATGCCGATGGTCGGTATCTCTTCACGCCGCAGGGCGGACAATCGGTCTTGCTTCCGGGTGCCGACGCCGAGTGCCGGATTCGCTTCTCGTACACCGTCGTCAAACTCCCGACCATCGACGCGGACTCAACCATCGCCGGTGTCCAGACCATCGCGATCGCGGACCACACCCAGTCGGTCAACGGCACGACCAACACGGCCTCTGGACGCGGCCAGTCGTTCCCGATGACGATCAACAGGGCCACGCCGTTCTTGAACACGACCGCCTCCGCTGGCGTCGTCGTGGGAGGTGGAACGCTGACCGACACGGCGGTCATGAGCGGCCGGCAGTTCCCCACCGCCGGAACGGTGTCGTTCCGACTGTACGGGCCCGACGACGCCACCTGCAGCGGGACGCCGGTGTTCACCGACCTCAACGTCGTGTACCCGGCTTCACCGGCGAACGGCAGTCAGCTCACGTCTGCGCCGTTCACTCCCACGGCGGCAGGTACCTACCGTTGGGTAGCGACCTACAACGGCGACACCAACAATGCGTCGGTGGCCGGTACCTGCGGCGACCCGACCGAGACCCGAGTCGTGGCCAAGGCGTCGCCGACCATCACCACCACTGCCTCGGCCAATCAGAAGCTGGGCGCAGGCACGCTGAGCGACACGGCCACCGTTGCCGGCCGGGTCAACCCGGTCGCCGGAGGCACCGTCGTGTTCAACCTGTACGGCCCGAACGATGCGACGTGCGCCAATGCGCCGGTCTTCACGTCGAGCCGGCCGCTGCCCGTCGCCGACGGCCCAGTCACGTCAGCGGCCTTCACGCCGTCCGTTCCGGGCACCTACCAGTGGGTGGCGAGCTACAGCGGCGACGCCAACAACAATGCCGTCGCCGGATCGTGTACTGACGCTGCCGAGCGCACGGCCGTCGCCAAGGCGACCCCGACCATCACGACCGACGCCTCGGATCGCATCGCCATCGGCGGCGCGATCACCGACACCGCAACGGTTGCGGGTCGCGTGAGCCCGCTGGCGTCGACCATCGACTTCAGCCTCTACGGCCCGAACAACTCCGACTGCTCGGGCACGCCCGTGTTCACATCGTTCGGCGTTGCCTACGGTGCGGCGACGACGAGCGCCACGTCCGCGGCCTTCACGCCGACACTGCCGGGCGTCTACCGATGGGTCGCCACGTACAACGGCGACGCCAACAACGAGGCAGTGACCGGAACCTGTGGCGACCCGGCTGAGACCGTGCAGGTGTTCGGTGGGCTGTCACGCATCGTCACCAACGCCTCGCCGGGAACCTTTGTCGGCGACGGCAAGGCCCTGACCGACGTCGCCACCGTGCTCGACCGGGTCGACCCGGACAACACCGGCATCGTCGACTTCCGGCTCTACGGCCCCAATGACGCCACGTGCGCAGGCACCCCGATTTTCCAGACCCTCGGCGTCGCGTACCCGGCAACGGGTGGCTCGGTCACCTCGGGGTCGTTCGTCCCGACGGTGCCCGGCGTGTATCGCTGGGTGGCCTCCTACCGCGGTGACGGCAACAACTCCACTGCCCAAGGCACCTGCGGTGATCCGGCCGAGACCATCACGGTGGCGCCGACACCGAGTGTCGTCGTCGAGTTGCCGGCCACCGGTCCGGGCGCCGTCGCCAGCACGCTGATCCTCGGTGTCACATCGTTGGCAGCTGGCGTCGCCCTGCTCGGCTTGAGCAACCGTCGTCGCCGGCCCAGCGCGATCTGACCCGCGACTCGCGGACTCTGACTCGGGTCGACGCGCCAGCCGCCTGCCCCCAGCGCACCAGCGATCGGTGACGGCGTGCGACTATCAGGTGATCTTGAACTCGGGTTGTGCGACGCAGGTTCGGATATCGGGGTCGACTTCGACCGGGAGCGTGCCGAACCGGTTGGTCCACTCCTCGACGTCGCCGGGGTTCAGCCCGTTGATGACCGCTTCTGCTTCGGCCAGTGAGATGTCGCTGGCGCTGAGCCGGATCGCCGTCGATCCGACCGTCGAGATGATGTCGAACGCCGCCGGGTCTTCGGTGTCGCGATGGAGCCAGGCAGGTTGACCGTTGAATGTCGTCGGCCCGTACTGCGACTGGTTGGCGCCCGCCACGGCGAGGCTCCCGCCCGGATATTGGGCAACGCCGATGGTCACACTCCGATCGGCGATGTCGACGGGAAGACCGAAGACGAACTCATCGGTACTCGGCCCGCTGCTGATCGCAGCCCAACCGTCCGGCAACGTCATCTCGATCACACCGTCGACGATGCGCATCGAGTCGAACAGTTGCGTGATCTCGGGCCGGAATTCGGCCCGACCGGCGGCGTCGAGGACGGTCACGGAGCCGCACGGAACCTCGAGACGGTACTGACCGGGGGTGTCGATGCCGGGCGGGTTCACCCGGATCGCAGCGAACTGACGGGGTGGCGGAATCGTGGTGGGAGGTGGTGCATCGGGGTCGGACTCAGCGTCGGATTCGGGTTCTGGAGCCGCCACCGCAGGGGGCTCGACACCGTCGGCCTCGACCAAGGAGATGGTGCTCAGGTCCGGCGCCTGGAGCAGGAGCGAGGATCCGCCGAGCGAGGCGCGGGTGACGGTCAGATCGTCGAGTCGATTGCGCTCCGGAGGCAGCAGCAGCGGGGTGTCAGCGGATCCGGCAATGAGGGGCATCGTTGTGCTCGTCGTCACCGTCGGAAGCGGGGTCGGAGCAATCGTGTTGGAGGGCGGTTCGCTCGTGACGGGAGCGTCGGCATCGCTCGTGTCGGGGGCTGTGGCGCGACTTCCCGGCGTCTCGCGCGATGCCGAGTAGGCCAGACCCCCGATCGCAACGGCGCCGAGTAGGCCGAGTGCGGTGAGTCGCAGCGCATTGGCGAACCGAGTGTTCGAACTCGCGACGTCGACCGACCGGTGTTCGGTTTGGGCGCGCATGGCGACGTCGAAGATTCGTTCCCGAAGGTAGCGGCGTTCAGCGGCGGGCATCGGTCCGACTTCGGGCCGCGCCGCCTCGATGATCTGCAGCGGGTTCATGGCGCCATCCCGTCGGTCGCTGCATCTGAGAGGTCGGCCGTGTCGGTGGTTCGGGTACCGGTCGAAGCGGTGCCTGCAACGGTCATGCCAGGGCCGGGTGGAGCGGCGGTGGCGGGAGTAGCGGTGGCGGCAGTAGCGGGAGCGGGAGCGGGGGCGGCGCTGGCGGGAGTGGTGGCGGTGGGAGTAGCGGCGGTGGGAGTAGCGGAGGTGGCGGGAGTAGCGGGAGTGGCGGGTGCGGGTGAGGGAGCGGTAGGACCGGCGGGAGTGGTGTCGGCGCCCGCGGTGGCGGGAGTGGGAGCGGGAGCGGCGCTGGCGGGAGAGGCCGGAGTGGTGTCGGCGGCCGCGATGGTGGGAGCAGGGGGACGGGTGACCGCACGGCGGAGTGCCTTGCGGATGGCGCCGATGCGCGAGCGAACCTCGCCCGGGGGGATACCGGTCGCGACGGCGGCGAGCGACGACGAGCAGCCTTCCCACGCCACGAGGAAGAGCAGGTCGCGCTCGACCGGCTCGAGGTCGGCAATGGCGGCCATCAGGCGGGCCGTCGTCGTCGCGCCGATGTCCTCGGTGTCGCTGGACAGCAGCGGGTCGGTCACCCGCGGAATCGCTCGTGATGAGTCCCGTACCGTGGGCACCCAGTTGCGGAGGCGACGGGATTCGGTCTCGCCGTGGCGGCGCAGGAACGCCGTCGTGAGCGCGAGCAGCCAGCCGAGATCGGTATCGGTGTGCGACGGGCGTTGCGCATTCTTCCGGAGGGCCTGCTCGAACACGTCCTCGACGACCGAAATCGCTACCTCCGGGCCGACCCGCCGCGCGGCGTATGCGTACACCGCATCGACGTGTTCGTCGTACAGGCGCGCGGCCGTTGGACCGTTCAAGCTCACCGCCCAATCATGCCAACGGTGACCCCGGTTGCGTCGTCATGGCTGCCCCGACCACCCGCATGCTCACCCCGGCCCGGACCAGATACCCCGAAAAATGTGCGCCCGTGTCCGCCAGGCGCATCCTTTCCCACATTTTTCGGAGGGGTGGGGTGGGGTGGGGTGGGGTGTCGGATGGAGGTCCGGTTCGGCGATACTTGTTGTATGAAGCGCTCACCGCTGCGCCACGTGTCGATTCACGGCCACGCCGTGGGATATCGACGAATGGGTCCCGTGCGGCACCGGGCGAGCACCGAAACCGTGTTGCTGATCCACGGCCTGGCGGGCAGTTCGAAGACGTGGGATGCGGTGATGCCGCTGCTCGCCGAGCGATACGACGTCATCGCGCCCGACCTTCTCGGACACGGTGAGTCGGCGAAGCCGAGTGGTGACTATTCACTCGGTGCCTTTGCCAGTGGCCTGCGCGACTTCCTTGCGGTCCTCGACGTTCCTCGGGTGACCATCGTCGGACACTCCTTCGGTGGGGGTGTCGCGATGCAGCTGGCGTATCAACACCCGCGTCTCGTCGATCGTCTCGTCCTCGTGGGGAGCGGCGGTCTGGGTCGGGAGGTCAGCTGGTTGCTGCGGCTCTTGTCGTTGCCCGGATTCGAGTATGTGATGCCGCTCGGCTTCCCGCAGCCCTTCGTCGCAATCGGCACCGAGATCGGGCGTCAGCTCGGCCGACGCGGGGTCAAGAGCGAGCGGCTCGCCGAGATGTGGCGGGCCTACGCATCACTGGCCGGGGCATCGAACCGCACCGCATTCGTTCGGACGATGCGCGGCGTCATCGAGCCGGGCGGGCAGACGATCGACGCAACCGATCGGCTGTATCTGGCTGCGCGCGTGCCGACGCTGTTGGTCTGGGGTGATCGCGACGCGATCATCCCCGTGGCGCACGGACGACTCGGCGCATGCCGAGATCGAGAACAGTCGACTCGAGATCATGGAGGGTTTGGGGCATTTCCCCCACGTCGAAGACCCGGCGAGGTTCGCCGCGGTACTCATCGACTTCCTGGGCTCGACGAGAGCTGGCCCGGTCGGCCCTGCACCGTTGCGCGACGTGATCCTCGGCAACGCCGGCTGAGCGTCGACCACCCGTTCGGCCCGCACGGGCCGGCGGGCTGACGGGACGCGACCGATCGACGGCGCCTGCTCGATGGACGCCCCCGAACCGGCCGGTTGGTGGTCACGCGTTTCGGCGACGCAGAACGATCGAGGCCTGACCTTCGGCTTCGACTTCGACGAGTACGTCGGCGTCGGCATCGAGGAAGGCGTGATGTAACTCGCCGGGCAGCGCGTGGAAGGGTCCTGCGTCACCGTCGAGCCCGACCGTCGACAACACGGTCAAGATCAGCACGCCACCGGGCCGGAGGCGGTCGACGAGTTCGCTGTACAGATGCTGCGCGCGGTACCGCTGGCAGACGATCACCGCAAGGTCGTCCAGATCGGCGGGCACACCTGCTTCGGTCTCGGTCTCGGTCTCGGTCTCGTCGTGGCGGTCGTCGCTGTCCCACACGAATGCCTCGATGGCGCACCCGTGATGTCTGGCGGCCTGCTCGACGCAGTCGATCGCGACCGGGGACACGTCGATCGCCGTCACGTGCAGACCGCGCTCGGCCAGCCACAGGGCTTGTGCCCCCACGCCGCAGGCGACGTCGAGCGCTCTGCCCTGGGTCGGGAGGATGTCGAGGAGCCATGAATTCGACGCGACGACGTCGGGTGCCAGCGGCCGAACGTCGCTCGGCGAGCGCGGACCTGCCGCTCGCCATCGTTCGTCCCAGCGGTCACGGTCGATCTCCACGGATGCATCGTGCCAGACGAGCGTCACGGTGGAGATCCTCCCGAGCGGTGGCGCGGCGTGGGATCATCACAGGGTGAGTGACATCGACACACAGACCGATCCGTCCTGGTTGTCCGCTGACGAACTTGCGTTGGTCCGCGGCCGGATGCCGATCGTGTACGTCGACGCCGTGCCGGTCCGTGTCGACGGCCTGGGCAACGTCGAAGAAGTCGGGATGCTGCTGCGCCAGAATGCGAACGGTTCGATCAGCCGGATGGTGGTGACCGGGCGGGTGCTCTATGGGGAACGGGTCCGCGAAGCGCTGATGCGGCACTGTGAGAAGGACCTTGGGCCGATGGCGTTTCCCCGCGTGCCGGCCAACCCGACTCCGTTCACGATTGCCGAGTACTTCCCCGATCCGGGCAAGTCGGGGTTCCACGACCCGCGTCACCACGCCGTGAGCTTGGCCTATGTCGTGCCCGTCGATGGCGAGTGCGAACCCACGCAGGAAGCGCTCGACCTGCGGTGGTACTCGCCGGAGGAAGCCGTCAGCAACGACGTGGTCCTCGAAATGATGAGCGGTCACGACCGATTGATCCGGTTGGCGCTCGCCCACACGGGCAAGTTGCCGTGACGGAATGCGTCGACTCGGACATTCCGTACGAATCCGATGATCGACCGCCGCGGCGTGACCTAATCTGAGCACAGATATGTCCGACGGAAGCGCCATTCATCGATCAGCGAGCGCGCTGCGGACGGCGTTGGCAGGCACGCCCATGGTCCGTTTCGATGCGCCCCGGCTCGTCGGCCCGGCGCCGCGGGCGGGTCGCATCGTCGAGCGGGTCGAGATCCACGGGAAGCACATCGAGATCGTGTGGGACGACCTGCTCGTGCTCGACACGAACCTGCGCATCAACGGGTCGTGGCATGTCTACCGACGGGGAGAGAACTGGCGCCGGCCGTACCAGCAGATGCGTGTCGCGATCGAGGTCGCCGATTGGGTGGCGGTCTGCTTCAATGCGGTGGCCGTCGAGTCCTATCGCGTGCCGGACACACGCCGCCACCCGGGCATGGGTCGACTCGGCCCCGACCTGTGCGAGCCGGACACAGATCTCAGTGTCGTGGTCAACCTGCTGCTGTCGTACGGCGATCGTGCTGCGCGCCTCGGCGACGTATTGCTCGACCAGCGAGTCGTGCGTGGCCTCGGCAACGTCTACCGTTGCGAGGTGCTGTGGGCGACCGAGCTCAGCCCATTTGCCCGGATCGACAGCGTGACCGAGCGTGATGCAATTCGTCTCGTCAACACCGCCGCAACGATCTTGCGCACGAATATGTTGCAGGTCGAGCGGGTGGTTGGAGTCGGCGCCAAGCGTGGCCTCGCCGTCTATGGTCGCAACGGGCAGCGGTGCTCCCGTTGCGGCGAGACGATCGACTGTCAGCAACTGGGTCAGCAGCAGCGCGTGTTGTACTGGTGTCGTGGGTGCCAGCACCATCTCGACCCGCACGTGAAGAACATGCCGTCCGAATCGTTACCCATGGATCCGCACCCAGCGGCTCAGGCGTACTTGGCTGGCTTGCCCTGGAATCGAGACGCCGGCTGACGGTGCGCAACGTGTGCCCGTGGTGCGGGCGTCCTTTGCATTTGTGTTAGGACTGCCTTACACTCGTTGCAATGCGCTCCATCCATCATGTGTCCATCTGTCTGGCAACGGGTCTCGCTCTCATCTCGTGCGGGAGCGACGACGGGTCCGCTGATTCCGAGCTGATGGTGCAGGCCGTCACCACCTACGCCGATGGGGTGCATGCGTCATATGTCGCCAGCCTTGCGTCGGCGACCGCGATGGATGTCGCCATCGATGCGCTGATCGCTGATCCGGCCGACGCCTCGTTGCAGAGCGCCAAGGATGCATGGCTTGCCAGCGCGTGCCGACTACGGCCCGACCGAAGCGTTCCGCTTCTACGGCGGCCCGATCGACAACGAAGCAGATGGCCCCGAAGGATTGATCAACGCGTGGCCGATGGACGAAGCGTACGTCGACTACGTCGACGGCAACCCCGACGCCGGCATCGTGAACAACCCTGACGACGTTCCGACGATCGATGCTGCTGCACTCACCGAGGCGAACGAGTCGGGTGGTGAGACGAACATCTCGACCGGCTGGCACGCCATCGAGTTCCTGCTCTGGGGGCAGGATCTGAGTGCCGACGGCGCGGGTCAGCGTCCCGTGTCGGACTACGTCGATGCGCCGAACGCCGACCGACGAGCGGCGTACCTCGCGCAGGTGTCCGATCTCCTGCTGGTGCACCTCGGTGGGCTCGCCGACGCGTGGGACCCCGCCGGTGAGGGCAACTACTACGACTCGTTCACGACGGATGATCCTGCGGCATCGATGACGAAGATCATCACCGGCATCGGCGAGCTGAGTCGCGGAGAACTCGCCGGCGAGCGGATGAACGTGGCGTACGCCGCTCGTTCGCAAGAGGACGAGCATTCGTGCTTCTCCGACAACACCCACAACGACATCATCGCCAACGCCGTGGGCATCGAGCGCGTGTTGACCGGCGACTACCCGGGCGGAATCGACGGGCCCGGCGTGCTCGACGTGATTCGCGACGTCGACGCAGATCTCGCCAAGCAACTCGAGGCGGAGGTCGCGGCGAGTGTGGCTGCGGTCGAGGCCATCCCGGCGCCGTTCGACCAGCACCTCCGCGACGGCGTGCCCGACAGTGATCCGGGTCGGGAGGCGATTCTGGCCGGCATCACGTCGTTGGAGAGCCAGACCCCGACGATCGTCGCTGCTGCCGAGGCGCTCGGCCTGACGATCAACGTCACGTGATGCGCCGAACGGCTGGTGGTCGCACGATCGGGTTCATCGGCCTGGTGGCGCTCATCGGACCCGCAGCATGCGGCGGGAGCGACGAGCCGCACGTGTTCATCGACCTCGGTGGGGACACCACGCGCGCCGTGCAAGGGGCGAATGCGTTCGGATTTCCGGCCGCCGCGTTGAGCAACGAGGAGCGTCGAGTGTTCGAGATCGGCGACTCGTTCTTCACTCAGAACTGGGTCACGGCGCCCGCCTCGACCGACGCCCGCGACGGGCTCGGCCCGATGTTCAACGCCCAGGCGTGTTCGTCCTGCCACCTTCACGACGGCCGCGGCGTGCCCGCATCGACGGGCGACGGCGACCTTGGGCTGCTTCTGCGGCTGTCGGTGCCCGGTGATGGAGTGGACAACGTTCCGCTGCCGCATCCGACCTATGGGGACCAACTGCAAGACCGCGCGGTGGGCGGCGTGCCGGCAGAAGGTCAACTCGTCATTTCGTCCGCCGACGTTCCCGGGGGCTTACGCCGACGGGACGCCGTACGTGTTGCGGGCCCCGACCTACACGATCGAGAGTCCGGCGTTCGGCGACCTTGGCGACGACGTCATGGTCTCACCGCGGCTCGCACCACAGGTGATCGGGATGGGGCTGCTCGAAGCGATCCCCGAAGCATCGATCCTCGCCAACGTCGACCCCGACGACACCGACGCCGACGGCGTGTCCGGCCGGCCGAATCGGGTGGTTGACCCCGAGACCGAGGAGACCGAACTCGGCCGGTTCGGGTGGAAGGCCAATGCGCCGACGGTGCGCGCCCAGGCCGCCGGTGCATTCAACGGCGACATGGGCATCACCTCGTCCCTCCTCCCCGATGAATCGTGCACTGCAGAGCAGACCGCATGTGTGCGCGCACCGGGCGGCGGGGCGGGGGGCGAACCGGAGATTCCGGACGATCGGCTGGGCAGCGTCGTGTTCTACACCCGGACCCTCGCCGTCCCGGCATCGCGCGACGCCGGTGACGAACGCGTCCAGCAAGGTGCCGAATCCTTCGTGGCGATGGGATGTGCTGCGTGCCACGTCGACACGTTCACCACCGGCTCGATCGACGTGGTGGGTGTCGAAGCGCTCAGCGACCAGACGATTCATCCGTACACCGATCTCCTACTGCACGACATGGGGGGTGGCCTGGCCGACGGCCGACCTGATTTCGAGGCGACCGGCAGCGAGTGGCGGACTCCGCCGCTGTGGGGACTGGGATTGATCGACGACGTCAACGGCGAGCGATTCTTGCTGCACGACGGTCGGGCTCGAACGATTGCCGAAGCGATTCTGTGGCACGGCGGCGAAGGAACAGCAGCGATGGAAGCATTCCGCACAGCAGACGCCGCGACGCGCGACGCCCTCGTCGACTTCTTGGAGGCATTGTGATGGTCGGCCGTCGCATCGCTGGCCTCTTCGGCGCGGCCGTCCTCCTTGCGGCCTGCGGCGATTCGGGAGCGAGCCGTGCCGAGGTGATCGCGGCGATTGCCGACGATGAGGTTCCTGCGCAATTCGCAGCGTTGGCGAACGAGGCCGACGAGTTGGTGGCGATCATCGACGAATGGTGTTCGACCGGCGTAGGCGCAGCGGCGCGGGAACAAGTCGATGCGGTGCGATCGGCGTGGAACAGGCTGGCGCCGTTCTGGTTCGGACCCGTGACGGAGCGCCGCTCGCGATTCGTCATCGACCCCATGGTGAGCGCCGACGACATCGATGCCGTGCTCGCATCGGACGAACCGGTCACGGCGACCGCTCCGCGATCTGTTGGGAGCCGATCAGCGGGGCTTGGGCGTTGAGCGTGCTCGCCGAACGGGGCGACGCCGACGTCGACGTTCGGACATGTGAATTCGGGCGGGCAAATGCGGCGCTGGTCGCAGAGGAGTCCGCTGCGCTCGCCGCAGACTGGGCTGTGTTCGGCCCGACGCTCAGCGCCGACGACGCCACCGCAAACGATGCGCTCGAACTGATGGTCAACGAATCACTGTTCGCGCTCGTTGCGCTGCAGTCGGGGCAGGACCCCGGAGGCGACGCCAAGCTTGCCGGCGTTCGGTGGGCGTTGGTCGGAGACAACGGCGACTCCGGAATCGCACCGCTGCTTGCCGGTGACGTCGTCGAACAGTTGAACCTCGAGTTCGACTCGGCGCAGACACTCGACGGTGACGCACTGAAGGCCATCGAGCAGACCGTGTCCACGAACATCGTCTCGGCACTCGGCCTGTCCGTGCAGTTTTCCGATGCTGACGGCGACGGCTGAGCGTTCCGGCTCCGAGTCGGGGGATTCGGCGGCATCGGTGACCCCAGGTACATCGGCGGCACCGCATACGTTGGTCGCTGAGTCGGCTCCGGACGGTACATCGAAGTCCAGAACTGCGTCGATGCCCAGAACTGCGTCAACGCTCAGAATTGCGACGACGTCGAGCGACGCCAGCGTGTTCATGCGTTCGCTTCCGGCCGACTCTTTTGTGGCGTTCCGCATCGCATTCGGGGTCCTCATCGCTGCCGGCCAACTGCGGTTCCTGGTGCGTGGCTGGGTGGACGAGTTCTATCTCGCGCCAGCCAACCATCTCACGTATCCGGCGTTCGACTGGGTGCGACCGCTCCCGTCGGGTGCGATGTACGCGCTGGTCGCGGGGCTGGCGATCGCCGGCCTCCTCATCGCGGCAGGCGTCGGCACCCGCGTCGTTGCCGCGATGTTCGCGGTCGGCTTCACCTACTGCGAGCTGCTCGATGCGGCGCTCTACCTCAACCACTACTGGTTCATCACGCTGACCGCGGTGGTGCTGGCTGTCGTGCCGGCACCCTCGGGCGGGGTGATCCCGGCGGTCAGTGTCTGGTCGCTGCGGCTCCAGGTCGGCGTGGTCTACTTCTTCGCTGGCATCGCCAAGTTGAACCGCGACTGGCTCGTCCGTGCCGAACCACTGCACACATGGTTGGCGGCGCGGACCGATCGACCGCTGATCGGTCCGTTGCTCGAGGAGACCTTCGTGGCATTCGGCTTCAGCTGGGTCGGCGCCGCGTTCGACCTGACGATCGTCGGCTGGCTGTTGTGGCGTCGCTCGCGACTGGTTGCCTACATGGTGCTGGTTGTGTTCCACGTGGCGACCGCGGCGTTGTTCCAGATCGGGATGTTCCCCTGGATCATGATCGCCCTGACACCGATCTTCTTCGCCCCCACATGGCCCCGCCGGTGGGTGCGAGCGTTGATCGGGCAGGTGAGGAGGCGGAGGGCGGGGCAGAAGGCGTGGCGGTGGAATCGGCGAGGGCGGGCAGTGGGGCAGACCGCGCGGCGGTGGAAGTGGCGGGCAGTGGGGCAGACGGCGCGGCGGTGGACGTGGCGAGGGAGGCGACGGAGAGCCTGGCACTCGTTTCGGAAGTCCGGCTCGGGCCGAGACTTGTCCGAGGTGACTGCGCGCCGAGGCAGCCGCGGTGCTTCGGCGTTCCTTGCCGGCGCGCTGGTGTGCTTGGCGGCGACGAATGCGGTGTTGCCGCTCCGCCACGTCGCAGCTGACGGTGACGTCCGCTGGAACGACGATGGGTACCTGTTGTCGTGGCGGGTGATGCTCACCGAGCGAGCGAGTCACGTCAGCTTCCGGGTCGTCGACTCCGCAACAGGTGTCGTCGAAGTCGTCGGGCCCGGCGAAGTGCTCGCTGACTGGCAGTCGGCTGCGGCGATGGTGCGCGCCGATCTCATCTTGTCGACAGCGCACCTCATCGCTCGCGCCGAGCGCGAACGTTCCGGTCGATCCGTGGAGGTGTACGCCGACGCAGTCGTTGCGTGGAACGGCCGACTGCGGACGACGTGGATCGACCCCACCGTCGACCTCGCCGCCCTCGACCGGTCTGCGGCGGCGTCGAGATACGTGGTGGAGGCGCCGCAATGAAACGACAGCGGTCGCGTCCGTGGCTCGGCTGGATTGCGCCCGCCGTCGTGTTGATCGTCGCCGGAGCAGTGACGGTGGTGTCGTTGCGTGACTCCGAAGACGCCGCGCTCGATCCGATCGAGATCAGTGCGGATGGACCGACGTTTTCAACGCTCGACGAACTCTTCGCTGCCTCCGACGTCGTGGTCGAGGCCACCGTGGTCGCCGTCGACGAAGGGCGAACGATCTCTGATCCCGCGAACCCGACGACCGGGCTGGTGACCTCTCTGGCCCGTCTCGACGTGGAGCGTGTCTTCGCTGGCGGCGACGTCGGAGTCCTCATCGTCGAGCAGGAAGCAGCGTTGCTCGACGGGACACCGATCATCGTCAACGGCGTCGCGCCGAACGAGCCGGGCCAGTCCGGATTCTGGTTCCTCGTGGCGGGTGGCAGCGACGAGTTCCCGTATCTGGCGCTCGTCAACGAACAGGCGAGAATCCTGCGTCGCGATGACCGCGGCAGCGTCGACGTGGTCGGATTCGAAGGTGTCGACCAACGCTCCGCCGACGAGATGTGCCGACTCCTCGACGGGTTGTCGTCGACCAAGACTTCACCGACCTGCTGAGCCATCCACCCTGCTGAGCCAACCACGGCGGGTCGATCTTCCGGAGTGGGTCAATGGTTCGTTGCGCCGTCCGACCGTGTGAAGAGTCTGCGGCGTCATGCCCGGGTCGTCGGTTCGTCGGTTCGATCAGCCTCGTCCGAGGATTCGGTCCACGTCGATCTCGACCACGGCCCGGTCGGCGCGCTCTTTGGGTGGCTGATAGCGAGCGGCATATCCGTCGACTCCGGCGATGACGCCGTCCGGATCGGTCACGAGTCGCACGGTCCCTTCGAGACTGAGCCAGCGACCACCATCGACCTGGCAGACAGCGGCGCGTTGGCCCGCGGACTGCATGCGAGCAGCGTTCACGGCCTTTTGTGAGCCGGCCCAGGTGATGACCCGGGCGATGTGGGCCGTGGGGTCATAGCTGAACCCGACCGCCACGACGTGCGGCGAGCCGTCGGTCCGCAACGTCGTCAGCGTGGCGAGGTGTCGCTCGCGCAGAAAATCGAGTACCGAGTCGTCCAAGTTGTCGATGTCGAGCGCCATCCCCCGAGTCTGCCCCGTGCGATGAGTTTCGCGGCGGGGTGGGCGCCTCGAGTCTCATCGCTTCCGGTGGTCGTGTCAGCGCGATGAGTTTCGCGGTGGGGTGTGCGCCCGCAGGCTCATCGCTTCCGGTGGTCGTGTCAGCGCGATGGTTCGCGGCGGGGTGTGCGCCCGCAGGCTCATCGCTTCCTGATGGGTCGGGCGATGAGTTTCGCGGTGGGGTGTGCGCCCGCAGGCTCATCGCTGGGGTGGGCTATTCGGTGGCGATTGCTTCGAGGATGTCCATGTTGCTGGCCTTGTAGGAGGGGTACAGGGCGGCAACGAGGCCGGCGAACACGGCGAACACGAGGACGCCGACCACGATGACCGGGTTGAACGCCAACTGGGAGATGACGTCGTCGGGGACGGCGAGAGATGCAACGACGCCGAGGAACGTACCGAGAATGATCCCGACGATGGCGCCGAAGGTCGACACGATGACCGCCTCCCAGCGCACCGAACGGCGGAGCTGCCGACGGTTCATGCCGACCGCCCGGAGCAGGCCGATCTCGTGGGTGCGTTCGAACACGCCGAGCGCCAGCGTGATGGCGATGCCGAGCACGGCGATCACGATCGACAGCAACAGCAGGATCGTGATGATCAAGAGCAGCTGGTTGATCTGGTCTTCCTGACTCTTGCGGAACTCGGCGTTGGTCTGGACGTCGGCCTGCGGAAACTCCTCGGTGGCGGCAGCGACGGCAGCGTCGCCTGCCTCGGGCGTGACACCGTCGGCGAGCTTGCCGATGATGAAGAAGTCGCGCGCCGGTGCATCACTCACCGCTTCGAGCGTCTCCAAGCTGATCAGCCAGTTCCCGAACGTGGCATCGCCGTAGATGCCGGCGATGGTCAGAGTCCGCTCTTCGCCGTTCTGGAACAGCACGTCGATCGTGTCGCCCACCTGTCGTTTGAGGTCGGCCGCGGGATCGGTGTGGATCAGTACCTCGTCGAGCCCGAGGCCGCCAATCTGCCCCGACTGCAGGTCGGGGTTGACGAGCACCTCGAAGGCGTCGGCATCGATGGCTCCGAAGGCCTTCGTGTCTCCGTCGACCTGGGCACCGATGCCGCGGACGGGCGTGACCGCTTCGAGTTCGGGCAGTGCGGCCAAGCTCTCGGCGACGGCCGGAGACAGACCGATGAAGTTGGGGTCGGTGATGACGTAGTCGGCGGTGACTGCGTTCTCGAGTGTGTCGGTGAAGGTCGCCCGCAATGACGAGGCGAACACCGCAGCTGCACTGACGAGCGCCACGCCGATCATCAACGCTGAAGCACTCGACGACGTGCGCCGCGGGGCGCGGGTGACGTTGTCGCGAGCGAGCGTGCCGGGCACCTTGAACAGCTTGGCGATCGGCCAACCGATGGCATGGGTGACTGGTGCCGCGATGGTCGACGAGACGCTGGCGACACCGAGGAACAACATCAGTGCGCCGACACCTGCCAGGCTTGCCCAGAGAAGCGTCGCCCCGGGTTGCAGGAAGAGTCCGACGATCAGCAGCAGGGCGCCGACGCCGGTGACGATCGTGCCGACGACGAGTTGCTGCTTCTTCAGGGCATCGAAGCCGAGTTCGGGTCGCATGGCAGCCACTGGTGGGATCGATGCCGCCCGACGAGCGGGGACGAAGACCGAGAGCAACGTGACACCGATTCCGACGATCGCGGCAGCAATGAAGGTGCGCGGCTGCAACACCGTCTCGGTGTCGGGGAACCCGGCGCCGGCCTGGTTGAACGCAAAGACGATGAGTCGCGACACGCCGATGCCACCGAAGACGCCGAGGACCGTGGCGATGACGCCGAGCACGAGGGCCTCGGACACGATCATGCGGCGCACTTGGCGCCCCGACGCGCCGACGGCTCGGAGCAAGGCCAACTCGCGCAGCCGCTGACCGATGGTGATCTGGAAGATGTTGTTGATGATGAACGCACTGATGAACGCCGTGATGAACGCGAAGATCAGCAGGCCCGTGCCGAAGATGCTGACGAAACCGTCGACATCGCTCTGACCCTCTTCGGTGAGCACGTCGCCGGTGACGACTTCGGTTCGCTCGGGAAGGATTTCCTCGATCGCCGCCTGGACCGCCACGGCGTCAGCACCGTCGGCGAGCCCGAGGTCGATGGTGTCGACCTTTCCGTCCGAACCGAACCGTTCGATCGCCGTCGGAATGTCGAGCGCGACAACCGAAGCGCCGAGGAAACCGTCGGAGTCGACCGCACCGATCAGGCCGACGAGGGTGCCGGAATGCGTGCCGGTGTCGGTGAGGTAGCTGACCGTTTCGCCCACCTCGTAGCCCACTCGGTCAGCGGTTGCCTTATCGACCACGAGTTCGTCGAGACCGACCGGAGCCCGGCCCGCCTTGAGGGTGACACCCTGGAGTCCGTCGTCACCGATGTAGGAAAAGCCGAGCGCCGGGCCTCCCGTGGTCGCGACGGCTTTGCCGTCCTCGTCGAGGAGCTGGGCGAACCGGCCGAGTGTCGGTTCGATCACCGCGATGCCCTCGATCTCGGCAAGTTCGTCGGCGAGTGTTGCGTCGATTGGATCGCGCTGGCCGTCACCCTCGAAGGCCTCGGCGCTGCGCACTTCGAGATCGATTTCGGAGACGAGTTCGCCGAACAGGCCACCGAAGGTGGCCCGCAGGCTGTCGGCCAAGACGAACGATCCGACGACGAACGACACGCCGGCCGTGACGGTGAACGCAATGGCGATGGTGCGTCCGAGACGAGCTCGGATGCTCTTGCGCGCGATGAGCGCGACGGACGAGAAGCTCATCTCAGCCGCCGATCTGTTTCATCTGGCCGAGGATGAGGTCAGCCGTCGGCTCGAGGAGTTCGCCGACGATCTTGCCGTCACCGACGAACACGACTCGATCGGCATACGACGCGGCACCCGGATCGTGGGTGACCATCACGATGGTTTGACCGAACTCGCGTACCGCGCGGCGCATGAAGTCGAGAATTTCGGCGCCGGTGGTCGAATCGAGGTTGCCCGTCGGCTCGTCGGCGAAGATGATCTTCGGACGCGAGGCGAGTGCCCGGGCCACGGCGACCCGCTGCTGCTGGCCGCCCGAGAGTTCGCTCGGACGGTGCTTCAGTCGACCGTCGAGCTTGACCGCGGCCACGACCTGATCGATCCACGCCGCATCGCCCGTTTCGCCACCGAGCATCATCGGCAGCTTGATGTTCTCCTCGGCTGTCAGTGTCGGAATCAGGTTGAATGCCTGGAAGACGAAACCAACATCGGTCCGGCGCAGCTCGGTGAGTTCCTTGTCGCTCAGCGAGGCGAGGTACGTCCCGCCGATGTAGGTGGCGCCGCTCGTCAGGGTGTCGAGCCCAGCGAGGCAGTGCAGCAAGGTCGACTTGCCGGAGCCGGACGGACCCATGATGGCGGTGAACTTGCCGACCTCGAACGAAACGGTGACGTTGTCGAGCGCCTTCACCTGGGCGTCGCCGATGCCGTAGATCTTGCTCGCTTCGACGGCGCCTGCAGCAGCGGTTGGAGCGGGTGCGCCGGCCGGCGCGGGGGACGAAAGGGGTGCGTTCATCAGTCCATCTTGCCCGAGAACGACGGCCCGGGCATCCGCCATTCGGTGGTTCTTCGTCAACCGTGAGACTGATCCGGCCCCAACCCTGACCCGATCTCGACGCGTCGATGTCGCTTCGGTCTCGACCTCGATCTCGCCTCGGATGCGGTTGCCTGGGAGGGCGGGTGCGGCCGGTCGAGCCCGTGACGGTAGGTGCGCCGGCGGGGTCAGGGGGCAGGAGAGGTGGGAGGCGGGTCGCCGGGGGACACCAGCCCGGACTCGTAGGCGGCGACCACTGCCTGGACGCGATCGCGTGCACCGAGTTTGGCGAGGATGCGGCCGACGTGGGTCTTGATCGTGGCCTCGCCCAGATACAGCGTTGTGGCGATTTCGCCGTTGCTCATGCCGCGCGCCATGAGCTTGACGACGTCGACTTCACGTTCGGTCAACTGATCGATGCCGGGGTAGGCATCGGGCTGGCCGACGGGCCGGCGGGCGATCTCGTCGATCAACGCCTGGGTGACCGACGGTGCGAGCACGGCGTCTCCGTTGGCGATGATGCGAATGCCGTCGACCAATTGATCGGCGGGTGCATCTTTCAACATGAAGCCGCTCGCTCCGCCGCGCAAGGCAGCGTGCACGTAGTCATCGAGATCGAAGGTGGTGAGCATCAACACCCGGGCGGTCGAATCGGGATTGCGGCAGATCTGCTCGCACGCCTGGATGCCGTCCAGTCTGGGCATTCGGACGTCCATGAGGATCACGTCGGGCTTGGCGCGGTCGGCCATGTCGATTGCCTCGAACCCGTCGGCAGCTTCGCCCACCACCGTGAGGTCGGACTCGGATTCGAGGATCAAGCGGAAGCCGGAGCGAACCATCTGCTGATCGTCGACCAACATCACTCGAATCATCAGCGGCCCTGCCCGGCCTGCAACGTGATCCCCGCGGCGACGGCGGAATCTCGCCGAGGGGGCGTCGAGGTCTCGGGCAGGTGATCCGCACGGTCGGCGGCCAGAGCTGCAGGATCGAGTCGCAAGACCGTCCCGAGCGGCAACGTCATGTGTACCCTCCAGCCGCCGCCTCCCCGCGGCGCAGCACTGACGGTGCCGCCCAGGGCTCCGACCCGTTCGCGCATCCCGACGACCCCAAATCCTGCCTCGCGATCGTCGGCCGCAGCGCCCCGCCCGTCGTCGGTGACGGTCACCTCGAGGGTCGACTCGGTCCGAACGACTCGGAGGACGACGGTGGTGACCGGCCCACCGTGTCGGCGGATGTTGGTGAGCGCTTCCTGGACGATGCGGTAGCCGGTGAGCGTGACCGATGGAGCGAGGTCGTCCAAGCGCCCTGCGACGTGCAGATCGATCGGGAGATCGTCGGCAGCGGTGACAAGGAGGTGGAGGTCGGTGAGTTTGGGTGGCGGTGCCAGTGGGGCTGATCCGTCGACATTGGCGCGGAGTACACCGAGAATGCCTCGTAACTCGTTCATGGTCTGCCGGCCGGTCTCTTCGATGTTGGTCAACGCCGTTGCGGCCACTTCGGGTGAACTCGCAAGGTTCCTTCGGGCCGCTGCGGCATTGATCACCATCACGCTGACCGAGTGGGCCACGACGTCGTGCAGTTCGCGGGCGATCCGGCCGCGCTCTGCGTTGACCTGTTGCTCGGCAATGAGCACCTGTTCGCGCTCGGCTCGTTCGGCGCGCTCGACCAGCTCGATGGCCTTGTCGCGGCGCTGCCGGAGGTTGTCACCCAGAACGAAGGCGGTGACCAGCACGACGGGGGTGCTGATCAAGGTGCTGATATCGAGCTCACCGACAGCCAGACCGGCCAGGAAGAGCAGACCGAGCGCCGTGGCGATCGCGGCGACGGCGCTCGTGCGCGATCGGCCCGCCGTGTGTGCGCCGAGCGAGTACGCAACGATGAGGACGCCGACGAAGCTGTCGTCGATGTCGAGCAGCGCACTGACGATCTGGGCACTGATGACGACGAGTGCCGATGGGATCGGATTCGTCCGTCTCCACAGGATCGGAAATGTCGACGCAATGACGAATGGAAGCGTCCACCACGACGGATCGCGGTAGTCGCTCTCGGGATCGAGATCGAGAACATGGAAGATGACCATGATGGCTGTGACGACGACCGCCAAGATCGCGTCTGCGCTGCGCTCGTGCTCACGGAGCCACAGGAAAGGTCGAGGACGAGGCATGAGGATCTCGACGCTACTCAAGGTCGCGATACCGCTCATCCACCTGTCGGCGGATTGCCGTACGCTCAGATGCTGATGGCGTGCGTCTCCTGTTCACGGCCGCTTCCCGACGGCGCACGGTTCTGCCCGTTCTGTGGGCACGAGGTGTTGGGCGCATCGACCGAGGAGCGACGCGTCGTCACGGTGCTGTTCGCGGATCTGGTCGGGTACACCGCACTCTCCGAGCGCCTGGACCCTGAGCAGGTCAAACGGCTCATCGATGGTGCATTCGAAGCGCTGCAGGCTGACATCAATGCCTTCGGCGGACGGGTCGACAAGATTCTCGGCGACGGTGTCCTGGCGTTGTTCGGCGCCCCCGTTGCGCACGAAGACGACCCCGATCGGGCGATTCGGGCGGCCATCCAGATGCACCAGTCGATCGATCGGTTCTCGCGCAGTCATGTCGAACTCGCCGGCGCGTTGCAGCTGCGGATCGGAGTGAACACGGGTGAAGTCCTCGTCGGCTCGATCGTCGGAACCGACGGGTACACGGCGATGGGCGACGTGGTCAATGTTGCCTCGCGCCTCCAGTCGCTGGCGCCACCGGGAGCCATCTATATCGGCGATGCCACCGCTGCGCTGACGTCCGACGAGATCATCCGCGAAGCGATCGACGACGTTGCGGTCCGCGGTCGCGAGCAGACCGAGCGAGTGTGGAACGTCCTCGGTCGCCAGCGCCGTGTGCCCCGATCCGGGGCCCGCCACCGGGCGCCGTTCGTGGGTCGATCGGCGCAGCGCGAACTGCTCCACTCGGTGATGACCATGGTGGCCAACGGCCGTTCGGCCACGGTGTCGGTCACGGGCGAGGCCGGCGCCGGTAAGACCAGGTTGGTCAACGAACTGCTCGATGACTTTCCGAGCCGCGAGGCGACGATTTTCGCCGGCGTGTGCGCACCATACGGGGAGAGCAACGTGTGGACGCCGATTGCTTCGGCGTTGTTCCGGCGACTCGATCTCGACACGACCCTGTCGGCAGCGCAGCTGCGGATGGTCACCCACGAACGCGCCGTGAGTCGATACGGGTTCGTCACCGACGACCCCTCGCTCGATCACTTCGTCGAAGCCGTGCTGCACCTTTCGGGGTATCCATCCCTGCTCGACGACATGACTCCGGCGGAGTCGCGCGAAACGCTTTTCCGGCTCATCGTCGAAGGGCTTCGTCGACGTTCCCGACAGGGTCCGGTCGTTTTGTGGCTCGACGATCTGCAGTGGGCCGACCGGTTGTTGATCGACCTGTTGCATCGCCTGACACGGTCGCTCGTCGACCGGCCGTTCCTGTTGATCACCGCGCAGCGCGCCGACGCGACGGTCGACTGGCCGCCGTCGTCGGACTCTCCGATCACGATCCGGATGCCGCTCGATCCGTTGACGCGAGTCGAAGCCGACGAGTTGCTCGAGGCGATCTTCGACGGTGAGCCCGATCCGTTGGTCGGCGATCAGCTGTACGAGCGCAGCGGCGGCAATCCGCTGTTTCTCACCGAACTCGCCGTGCTGTCGCGGGCGCAGCCGGACAGTTCTGAATTGCCGGGAACCCTGCGCGCCCTGATCGCAGCTCGGCTCGACCGCCTCGACCCGGGGCCGCGTGCGGTGCTCGACAACGCTGCCGTCCTCGGAGCGACGGGGCCGATTTCCTCGCTTCGAGCGTTCGCCGAGGCGCTTGGGCAGAGCTTCGACGACTCGTTCGTCGTGGGACTCGATGACGACGGCCTCCTCGAACTCGACGACATGTGGTGGCATTTCCGCAGTGACGTCGTGCGGGAAGTGGCCTATCAGATGCTGACGAAGCTGGTGCGCGCGCAGCGGCACAGCGGCGTGGCATCGGTCATGGTCACCCAGCCGATGGTGCCGATCGAGCTCGCCGCGCACCACGCCGCGACCGCGGCCGAGCTCGTCGCGGAGATCGGACCGGTCGAACTCGTGCCAGTGGGGATCAAGTCCCAGGCGGTGCAGCTCCTCGTCCGGGCGGTGCGGCGCTCGCTCGATGTCGGTGCGTTCAGTCAAGCCAGTCGGCATGCCACGCGTGCACTCGACTTGGGCCCTGACAGCCCGACCGTTCGTCGGGAGTTGCTGTTGCTGCGAGCCGAGGCCGTCGTCGGCCGGCGCGAACCGAACGCGGCGCGCGCCGACGCGTCTGATGCGCTCGTCGCCGCGCTGGCCGCGGGGGACGAGCGCCACGAGGGGAAGGCCCGACGCTTTCTCGGCCAGATCGCGCAAATGGTGGGCGACCTCGATCAGGCCCGCAATGAGCTGGGGCGCAGCGTCGAGATCTTCCGCGAACTGCGCGACGACATCGAGTTGGCGGCCTCGTTGCGCGAACGTGGCTTTGCCGAGGTGTTCGGGGGATCCCTGGCGACCGCTGATTGGCTCCTCGGCGAAGCCGAAGCGTTGAGCGAACAACTCGGGGACCGGCGCGGTCGGGCCTGGGTCCGCCAACATCAAGCATGGGTCGCCTTCCTGTCAGGTGAACTCGAACTGGCCGAGAAGCGCCTCCTGCTCGCGTCGGGTGAGTTCGCCGACCTCGGCGATCGATCGGGCAGCAATTGGGCCACGGGGTTGCTCGCCTACATCCGATTCTTCACGTTCCGGTTCGACGAGGCCGAAGTGCTGGCCCACGCGGTGCGCTCCGAGGCGGTTGAACTCGGTGAGCGGTGGAGCCCGGCGATGATGGATTCGCTGCTCGCTTCGATTCGGCTGTGGACGGGCAACTTCGTCGACGCCGAGCTGCTCTCGCGGCGCGCGCTTGTCGAGTTTCGTTCTCTCGACGACAAGTTCGGTGTGGTGCAGGCGCTCGGTCCGCTCAATCGGGCACTGGTCGCCCTGGGTCGGACGCAGGAAGCTGAACGAGGCATCGAGGAGGTGCTGTCGCTGGGTGACGCGTTCGGCGATCTGGCGTTTTCTTTGAGTTCGGCGGCAGGCGCCGCAGTGCACCTCGGCCTCGGAGAGGCAGCTGTCGTGATGGGTGAACGCGTGGTCGAACGGATGTCGTTGATGGGCGCCAATGCCGCCGAGGCCAGCACCACGTATGCGCTGGCGCTGTGTCAGGCCGGTCGCGTCGACGAGGCGCTGGTGATCTTCGAGCAGATCGATGTCGACGTTCCCTATGCCCATGCGGTGCGCGCGATTGCCGCAGCGATGACTGGCGATGACCCGTTGGCTCTGGCCGATGCCGCCGAGGTGTGGGCCACACCGGGTTCGTCGTACCTCGATCGTGTCTACGCCGACATCGCTGCTGCGGCGGTCGACGCGCGATGCGGCGCAGCACAGCAGGCAGCGGATCGTCTGGCCAGGACGGCCGAGCTTGCGGGTGAGGTCGGCGACCATGTCGCGATGAGCCTCGTGGCGCACGCCCGAGCGACGTTGATTGCCGAGGCCGACGCCGAGACCGACGGATCGGAACGATTTCCCGACCGCGAACTGCGCGTCGGATGGCATCGGGTGATCGCCGGGCTGGCGGGTGTGGTCGCTCACCCTGGGAGCCGACAGAGTTGACTCCGGAGCCGGATGAATCGACGTGAGGTGGATGACATGACGTACGCGACGGGGCTGATCGTGGGCAGGTTCGATCCGCCGCACCTCGGACATTCGTTCATGATCGACTGGGCGCGCGAGCGATGCGCCGAACTGGTCGTGTTCGTCAACAGTTCTGCGGCCCGCGACTCGGCACCTGGTGACCTGCGGGCCCGGTGGCTCGCCGAACTCCACCCCCAGGTCACGGTGTGCGAGGTGCGGCACCACCTCGGAACGGACTTCGACGACGAAGCCTTGTGGGCGCAATGGATGGCGCTGTTCCGTGCGCACTGGCCCTTGGACCACGGCCCGCACGCGGTCTTTTCCTCTGACGACTACGTCGGCGAACTGGCCCGCCGCTTCGACGCCGACTCGGTGCTGGTCGACGCTGACCGGGCCACCGTGCCGATCAGCGCGACACAGATCCGGACCGTGCCGGCTGACCACCTCGATCACCTCGCCCCGCCCGTTCGGGCGTGGGTCGAGGCGAATTGGGTCTGACTCCGCCGTCAGCCCGCCCGCGGCTGGCAACAGTTCGGAGTGCGTTCGTTCGAGTCAGCGGTTGGGCTGCTTGGTGATGCGCAGATACGGCTTCACCGGGTTCCAGCCAGCTGGGAACAGGTTTTTGGCGTCCTCGTCCGATACGGCGGGGACGATGATCACGTCGTCGCCGTCGGTCCAGTTGGCCGGCGTCGCCACCTTGTAGTCGGCAGTGAGTTGGAGGCTGTCGATCACCCGCAAGATCTCGGCGAAGTTCCGACCGGTCGACGCGGGGTAGGTGAGGGTGAGCTTCACCTTCTTGTCGGGACCGATGATGAACACCGATCGCACCGTCAGGGTGTCGTTGGCGTTCTCGTGGATCATGTCGTAGAGGTCGGCGACCTTGCGGTCGGGGTCGCCGATCATCGGGAAGTTGACCGCGGTGCCCTGCGTCTCTTCGATGTCGCGTTCCCACTCGATGTGGCTGTCGACCGGGTCGACCGAGAGCCCGATCACCTTGGTGTTGCGCTTGTCGAACTCGGGCTTGAGCGCCGCGACCGTGCCGAGCTCGGTGGTGCACACCGGCGTGAAGTCCTTCGGGTGGCTGAAAAGCACGCCCCATGAGTCGCCGAGCCACTCGTGGAAGCTGATGTCGCCCTGCGTCGTGGGGGCGGTGAAGTCGGGTGCGATGTCGCCGAGGCGGACGGCCATGGGGTGCTCACTTTCGTGCGGAGATGCGCTGGGTCAATCGCCCCGAACGGAATGTTCGAGCGATACAGGCGATGCTAACCGTGAATCCCGACAACTTTGATCGGGATTGTCGGGAAAGAGAAACCAGCCGGGATCGCAACGGGGTCACAACGGGATCACCAGGGGATCACCAGGGGGATCACCAGGGGATCACCAGGGGATCACAGGGACCGGGCGGCGTTCCGACTCGTTTCGTCAGCGTGCCGACGGTCACACTACGATTCGCCCGGGGATGCAATCGAACCATTTCGATCGTGCCGCCCGTGCCAGTCAATTTCTCGAAACGTGCACCAACACGTGGGTTCTCACTAGTGCGTCAACGCCAGAGGGGTAGCTGCATGACCAACGCCATCGACGAGCGACTGGGGTTCGAGTCGCGGCCGAGTGAACCGCTCCTCGTCGTCGAGGACCTGCGGACGCACTTCATCGTGCCGGCCGGTGCGGTGAAGGCCGTCGACGGCGTCTCGCTCACGCTCGAGCGCGGCAAGACGCTCGGCGTCGTCGGCGAGTCGGGGTCGGGCAAGACCATTCTCTCCCGCTCGATCATGGGTCTGAACGTCGTCGCCAACGCCGTCACCACCGGCTCGGTGAAGTACGCCGGCATGGAGCTGGTCGGGCAGTCGCCGAAGCAGATGAAGCATCTGTGGGGGGTCGAGATGGCGATGGTGTTCCAGGATCCGATGACGTCGCTGAACCCCGTCGTCAAGGTCGGTCGCCAGCTCACCGAGCACGTCCGCCAACATCTCGGCATGAACAAGGCCGCCGCGAGGGAGGTCGCTGTCGAATTGCTCCGTTCGGTGCGCATCCCCGAGCCCGAGGCCCGCTTCGACAACTACCCGCACCAGATGTCGGGCGGAATGCGCCAACGGGTCTGCATCGCGATTGCGTTGGCGTGCGGCCCGAAGATGCTGTTCGCGGACGAACCGACCACGGCGCTCGATGTGACCGTGCAGCATCAGATCCTCAACCTTCTCGCGGTGCAGCAACGCGACCGGTTCATGACGATGATCCTGGTCACCCACGACCTCGGCGTGGTGGCCGGGCGGACCGATGACATCGCGGTGATGTACGCGGGCAAGATCGTCGAGAAGGCGCCGACCGGGGTGCTGTTCACCGAGATGCGCCATCCGTACACCCAGGCGCTGCTGCACTCGATTCCGAAGACCAACCAGCCGAAGCACACGCGGCTCAACGCGATCGCCGGTCGACCGCCTGACCTCATCTCACCGCCACCGGGCTGCAACTTCGCGCCCCGTTGTCCGTACGCCCAAGACCGCTGCCGCGAGGAGGAACCGGTGTTGCAAGCCACGTCACGACGGGCCCACGAATTCGCCTGTCACTTCCCGATCGGCACCCCCGAGAACGAGGCGGCATACCAGCGCAACCTGGCCGACGGCCTGCCCCAGACACTGGCAGCGGCCGGTCGCCTCCAGGCCACCGACGATCTGGCAGCACTCGAGGCTTTGGCTCGCGCCGCACAGGAAAGCAGCAACTGATGGCAGGTTCGGGAACCGCCCACCTTCGTGATTCCGCCGATGCGCTCCTGCACGTCGTCGACCTGCACGTCGAGTTTCCCGCCGCCGGAGGTCGCACCGTGTACGCGGTGAGCGGCATCAGCTTCGACATCGCGAAGGGCGAGACACTCGGCCTCGTCGGGGAGTCGGGCTGTGGCAAGTCGACGACCGGTCGGGCGATTCTCCAGTTGCCGAAACCGACCAGCGGCGCCGTGACCCTCAAGGGCGAAGATCTGACCGGCGTGTCCGATGCGGTGATGCGGGAGCGGCGTACCGATGTTCAGATGATCTTCCAGGACCCGATCTCGTCGTTGAATCCGCGGCGCACGATCGGTGAGATCGTCGCCGAGCCGCTTGCGGTCTGGGGCCCGAAGGACAAGGACGAACAGTGGGCCAAGGTCTCCAAAATGCTCGACGCCGTCGGCATCGATCCCGACGTCGCGCGGTACAAGCGCCCCCACGAGTTCTCCGGCGGTCAGTGCCAACGGATCTCGATTGCACGAGCGCTCGTGCTCGAACCCGAGTTGATCATCTGCGACGAGCCCGTCTCTGCGCTCGACGTGTCGGTGCAGGCGCAGATTCTCAACCTGCTCGAAGATCTGAAGGCCGAGTACGGCCTGACGTTGGTGTTCATCGCCCACGACCTGGCCGTGGTCAAGAACATCTCCGATCGCGTCGCGGTGATGTACCTCGGCAAGATGTGTGAGCTGTCCGAGTCCGACGAGCTCTACGCCAACCCGGCGCATCCGTACACGCGATTGCTGCTCGAATCGCTCCCCGGTCCCGGATCCGACCGTCCACATCGACGAAAGCGTCGCAGCCGAGGGTGAACTCCCTTCGCCGCTCTCGCCGCCGTCGGGCTGCCGATTCCGCACGCGCTGTCCGCTCGCCGACAGCGTCTGCACCGAGCAGGAACCGATGATGCGCCGAGTGAGCGACGATCACTACGTGGCATGCCACCACCCGTTGGTCCCTGTCGAGGAGGCCATCGAACTGGGTGTGGCGCCGTCGCGATGACGAGGCGATGCCCGTCCCGTGACGAGCGGTGTCGTCCGACACATGTGAAGACGGTCACATCTGTTAGACAGATTCTCGAGTGCTCAGGGGGAGCACTCGATTTCCAACCGGAGCCTCGGCTCCACCCATGAGGGGGACTTACCATGACACGACGACGCAGTACACGCATCCTCGCCTTACCGCTCGCCTTCGGACTGCTCGCTGCCGCCTGCGGTGGGAGCGACGACGATGGAGCGCCGGCAGGAACCGAAGCATCGGCTGGCTCAGAAGCTCCAGCCGAAGAGCCAGAAGCCGAAGAGCCAGAAGCCGAGGAACCAGAAGCCGAGGCCGAGGGTGCCGAGGCCGAGGGTGACGTCGACACCGAGGCTGTCGAGGCATCGGGAGCGGCGCGCTACGGCGGCGACATCTCGGTCGGCCTCGAAGCCGAAGCTGTGGGTCTGCGCCCCTGGGAAGACACGTGTGCGTCGCCCTGCTACAACATCATGGTCACCATCTACGACAAGCTGATGGAAAGCGACGCCGACGGTCAGTTGCAGCCGTGGCTCGCCGAGTCGATCGCGCCAAACGATGACTTCACCGCCTGGACCATGACACTGCGACCGGGCGTCACCTTCCACAACGGCGTCGAACTGACCGCCCAGACCATCGCCGACATGTTCCCGATCCAGCAGACGGGAACCGTCGCTGCCGGCCAGGTCAGCTCATCGAATCTGACCGGGGTCGAAGCAACCGGCGACCTGGAAGTCACCTACACCCTGAGCTCGGCCAACGCGGCGTTCCCGGCCTATCTCGAGCGCGCTCCGCTCGGCATGGTGTTCGACCCGGCGGCCGCAGTTGCCGACCCGGATGGCTACAGCACTGCGCCGATCGGTACCGGCCCGTTCGTGATCGAGTCGCGTGACCTCGACAACGAGACCAAGGTCGTCCGCAACGAGAACTACTGGAACAGCGATGCCGACGGCAACCAGTTGCCGTACCTCGACTCCATTTCGTTCCGCCCGATTCCCGATGAAGGCACCCGACTCGACGCCGTACTTTCCGGAACTGTCGATGCGATGCAGTCGCTGCGCCAAGGCACCATCCGCGACGCCCGCGCCGACGGCAGCCTCACGCTGTACGAGGCACAAGGGAACAATGTCGGCGGCGGCATGTACAACGTGTTGCTGGCGCCGTTCGACGACGTCCGGGTCCGCAACGGTCTGACGATGCTCAACAGCCAAGAGAACGTCATCGAGGCGCTCGGCGGCACCGGTATCTCGCTGCCGGGTACGCAGTGGTTCTCGCCCGACAGCGTCTGGTACTCGGAAAAGGTTGCCGCCGCGTGGCCGCAATTCGACTTCGAGGGCGGCGTCGCCAAGCTGAGCGAGTACATCAACGACCCCGAGCGGTCCGACGGCAAGGGTGTCGGCGAAAAGATCGACGTCGAGTTGTCCTGCCCGCCCGACCCCACCCTGATCGCGGCCATGCAGGTCATCGAGCAGGTGTGGACGCAGAGCGAGTTGGTCAATGTCAGCTTGACGCAGTTCGACCAGCAGACCCACATCAACAACGCGATCACCGACGTGCACCAGGCTCACTGCTGGCGCTTCAGCGATGACAACGACCCGTCGATCAACATCACCTCGGCCATGGCTCCGCCCACCGAGGAGATCGCTGCGGCGAACGGTCTCGACGGCATCGTGTCGCCGATCAACTTCCCGAACTACTTCACGCCGGAGAACTTCCAGGCCGCAGTTGCTGCAGGTGCCACCGACAACTTCGAGGAGCGCTTCGCGCTGTACGAACAAATCATGATGGACTACGCGGTGAACACACCGGTCTGGTACTCGGGTCACACCGCGACGATGATCGCCACCAACTCTGCTCTCGATGGTGTGATTGGTTGGCACCTTCCGCAGGGTGGCGACCTCGGCATCGGTCAACAGAGCGCCGAAGGCCGTTGGCTCGAAGTGTTCATCACCGAGTGAGCGCCGCGTCGAAATCAGAGAAGTGAAGTGAGGGTGTGCCGTTCCGGCCGGGTCATTACGACCAGGCCGGAACGGCTCGCCATGACTCGATCGTCGTGATCATTTCTCGATCACGACGACCAGACACCACCAGTTCCGGGGAGCCTTGCATCGATGGCCAAACTGCTGATCAGCCGAATCCTTCGCCTGTTGGCGACGCTGTTCGCCGTGACCCTCTTGACGTTCGGCATGGTGTCGCTGCTGCCAGGTGACCCGGTCGATGCGATTCTCGGCCAGGGCGAACGCACACCGGCGCTGGAAGAAGAACTCCGCGCCGAACTCAAACTCGACAAGCCGTTTCACGAGCGCTACATCAACTGGCTCAGCAATGCCGTCCAGGGTGATCTCGGTGAGTCGTACATCAACCGCGGCCAAACCGTCAGCGGCGAAATCAAGAACCGCATTCCGGTCACCGGCCAGCTGGCACTCATGGCCATTGTCATGGCGGTGGTCGTTGCCGTGCCGGTCGGCATTCTCGGCGCCTATCGGCAGGGAAGGTGGCAGGACACCACCACCTCGGCAGCCGCGCAGGTCGCGCTTTCTGTGCCGAACTTCATCGTCGGAATCTTCCTCATCTATCTCCTGTCGGTTCGGCTCGAATGGCTCCCGGCGTCGAACTGGAGCCGCCTGTCCGACAAGGGCCTCGTCGAGAATCTGAAAACCGCGATCATGCCTGCGATCGCGCTGGCGCTGACCCAGATGGCGATCTTCTCGCGCCTCGTGCGAGCCGACATGATCGGCACGCTGCAACAGGACTACATCCTTGCCGCGCGAGCAAAGGGCCTCACCGACCGCTTCATCTTGTTCCGTCATGCGCTGCGGCCGAGTTCGCTGAGCCTGGCGACGATCATCGGCATCAACTTCGGTGCCCTCCTCGGCGGCACCGTCGTCATCGAAACGCTGTTCGCGGTTCCTGGGCTCGGATTTCGACTGATCAACGCCATCAATTCGCGTGACATCTTGATGATCCAGGGCATCACGGTCTTCGTCGCTGCGGCGTACGTCGTGATCAATGCGCTGGTCGACATCCTCTACACGTTCATCGATCCCAGGATCAGGAAGAGGTGACCATGTCGATTGACGACATCGCAGCCGGTTCCGTCGGCGCGACACAATCAACAGCTGACGCAGCCGGTTCCGTCGGCGCCATCCAGTCAACGGCTGACGACCGTTCGTCGGGTCTCCACTCGGTCAGCGGCGTCATTCCCGGCAAGCCGAAGCGCGCGTCGCTGCGCGAAGTGTTCAGGGCGATGCCGCTCCTCGTCAAGATCTCGGCCATCTGGCTGGTGCTCGTCGTCGGGATGGCCATGTACGCCAAGCTCGATACGGGGTTGTTCAACGGCAGCTTGCCGCTCCAGGACCCGGACCTGCAGCTCAACAACTTCAACGTCGAGACCGGCGAGTTCGGTGTGCGCGAACCCATCGAAGGGCCGTCGGCTGATCAGTGGCTCGGGACCGACGCCTTGGCCCGTGACACGTTCGCGCGGATCGCTCACGGCGGGTGGGTGAGCTTGGTCGTGGCGAGCATTTCGGCACTCTTCGGGATCGTGGTCGGTGGCTTTCTCGGATCGCTGGTGGGCTTCGTCCGTGGCCGGACCGAGACGGTGGTCATGTCGATCATCGATGTCGTCCTCGCGTTCCCGGCGCTCGTGCTGCTCCTCGCACTCGTCTCGATCTTCGAAGTTCGCAACCTCTTCGTGATCAGCGGGGTGATCGGTTTCCTGTCGATTCCCGCCTACACCCGCGTTGCCCGTGCCAACAGCCTGGCGATTTCGAATCGCGAGTTCGTGTTGGCGGCCCGTTCGATCGGCACGAAGCCGACCAGGATCCTGTTCCGTGAGATCATCCCGAACGTGCTGCCGACGCTGGTCTCCTACGCCATGGTGGCTGCGGCGTTCGTCGTCGTGGTGGAGGGAACGCTGTCGTTCCTCGGGCTGAGCGTGCAGTTGCCGACCTCGACGTGGGGCAACATGATCAATCAGTCGCGCAAGGACATCAAGACCGACGCGTTGCAGGTGCTGTGGCCGTCGCTCGCGTTGACCTTCACCGTGTTGTCGCTCAACCAGGTCGGCGACTTCTTCCAGAAGCGCAAGGCGGTCCGGGCCAGTTCGCTCTGAGCTTGTCGGTCTTGGTTGCGGTGACGACGACTCGGTCGGTGTCGGCGGTTTCGTCCGTCAGTGCACGGCGGTCCGGTGTGGCGAGCGCTTTGAGTTGCCGGCGACGCGAGCTCTGTCGGTGTCGGCGTTGACTGATCTCGATTGTGGCCCGATGGCGCTGAACGGGACCGACGTCGTAGTGTCCGGAGCATGAGCATTCCGGTCGAGTTGCACGATCTGCAGGCCAAGACGCAGGAGTACACCTGGGCGTATCTGCTCACGGTGCGCCCTGATGCGACGCCCCATCTCGTCAGTCTGTCGACGCAGTGGGATGCCGAGGCGATGCTGATGTCGGTGAGCGCTGGAACGGCCCGCAATGCGGCCGCCGGGTCGCAGGTCACGCTCTGCTTTCCGCCACTCGCTCACGATGGGTACAGCCTGATCGTCGACGGCACCACGACAGTGCTCGACGCAGCCGAGGTCTCCGGGGCCGATGGTCAGATTCCCGACGGCAAGACCTTGCTCCGCTTCGCGCCCACCGGCGCCGTGCTGCACCGATCGGCGTCAGCCGGCTTCATCAATTCGGCGACCGGCTGCGCGAACGATTGCCTCCCCGTCGACGGAGCATCCGCCTGAACTGTTGCTGACCCACGGCGGTATGTCGGGCAGGGTCGCTCTGGGCTCTGGGCTCTGGGCTCTGGGCTCTGGGCTCTGGGTCTCTTGGGCTCTGGGCTCTGCGATCGATTGACGACGGACGGTCCGGTCCGGTCGGCTCTGGTCCGTGCTCGGGCTGTCGGCGGACTGGTCTCGATTGTCTGACGGATGGACGGTCCGGTTTTGCTCGGCGTGCGGCCTCGTTTCGGCGCATCGGAAAACACTTGTCTCACGGACTGAAGGTCGATTGGCAGATGGACGGTCCGGTCTCGCTCGGCGCGCGGCCTCGTGTCCGCGCATCGGAAAAGCTTGTCTCACGAACTGAACGCCGATGGCGAGGGGACTGTGGTCCGGTTGCAAGGCCAACCCCCATCGGCCACCGACTCGCCGGTGTGCCGCGCTCAGGCGGCGTTGCGTTTGGGTGGTCCGGTGTTGCGCACCGTTCCGTCGGGGACGGTGATGGTGAGTTCGCGGCGTGTGCCGAGGGTGATGGTCCAGTTGTCGTTGTGGACGTTGGTGTGGTGTCTGCTGCAGAGGGGGAGCAGGTTGTCGAGGTCGGTCAGACCGCCGTTGCGCCACCAGGTGATGTGGTGCAGTTTGCAGCGGTCGTAGTGGACGGTGCAGCCGGGGATCGCGCAGCCCGAGTAGAGGCCGCGTAGTGCGCGGCGTTGGTGGCGGTTGGCGAGTCGTGTGGTGCGGCCGAGGTTCAACTCGCCGGGAGCGTGGACGATGACGCCGTTGCGCACGACCACACCGACGACATCGACGTGGCCGCTGCCGGCGAGTTCAGCCAGCACCCGTGCTGGTATGTCGACGGGGATCGGCCATTCGGCGTGTGGACCTGGTGCGCCGGGTGCGTCGGCGTCGATGACGACGACATATTCGGGTCGGCCGGTACGGCTGGCCGCAGCTGTGCCGTTGATGAGGCGGGCCAGGGCGTGGCCGGCCAGGAATTTTTGTTTCTCGATCGGGTCGGCCGGGCAGTGCTCGGGGATTGTTTCGGCGAACAGGGTGTTGATGGTGCGTTCCAACGCGGATGACAGCTGCACGCCGGTGAGCGGGTCGAAGGTGCCGCGGATGTTCCACATGCCGTCGGCGTCGGTCCATGTGGAGAGCCGGACGTTGGCTTGTTGGCGTTGAAGCCGATCGAGACCGTCACCGGTCTGCAGGCGTTTGATTTCGAGTTGGAGCCGACGCTGGAACTCATCGACCGTAGCTACTGCAGCGACCGCAGCGAGGTCGTTCGCGCAGGTGAAGAGTGCGTCGCGTTGGTCGGGGTCCAACTGTTTGGAACCGCGGGTGACTGCGTCGATGTGCCCGGCGGTGATCGCACCGTCGGCCAACGCATCAGCCAGGTTCGGTGCCGCGCCCAACGTCGCGGCGCGGTCGCGGGTTTTGGTGGCTTGGCCGAGGGAGCATTTGGTGGCGTCGGCGATGATGGGTTCGCAGAACGATTCGATGGTGCCGAGCTGCAGGATCAACGCGGCTTCTTGCGCGTCGGCCCACCCCCGCAGCTCACGCGTCGCGATCAGCGCCGCGCGGATCGCAGGAGGCTCCGCTGCGGCGTCGGCGCGTACCGCGGCGACCCGTTTCGCCCGCTCGGCAACCGCTGCAACGTCCATGCAAGCGACAGTACCGATGCACTGTCACAGAGTTCTCGCGCACCTTCTGAGCTGGTGAAACGCGATCGGCCTGAACAGCGCAACGTGATCAGCCTGACCAGCGCCGAACGTGCCCAGCTTGCACTCGTCGGCGCTTTGGCCGGGGTGCGCTGCAGAGCTGGACCAGGTGAAACGCGTTCAGCTCAGCGCGATGCTCACGGTGTTGAGCGGTCCGCGTGACACCTCCGCGACGCCGGCCCGCCGTCGACCGAACAGATGCACGACGACGTTGCGGTCGGCTTCGATGTTCCGCAGCCACTGCGAGTCGGATCGCACCGTGCTCACCAGCAGTCGGTTGCCAAGACGTGCTGCGAGGAGTGGCACCTGACGTGGTTTGCCCGAGATCCGGCCGACGACTTCGAGCACGATGGCCCCACCCCCGAGAGGAAGCGGATTGCCGGCACCTGCGAGCACAGCGGGCCTGACGACGGAGTTCAGTGTCCGGAATGCCGTGCTGGTGCGTTCGGCCGGGGTCGAGCGCGATGACGTCATCACCAGACGCTACCCACCGGCACGCCCTCCGTCGATCCGTGCTGGCGATGTCCGACCGGACCGATGCCGCGGCCGTCACTCGGTCGGCGGTCGACCGGCTCCTACGATGCGGGAGTGGACACCGATCTGGATGCAACCGAAGCTGCCGTTCGCCGAATCGTCGCTCAACTCGGCGCCGATCATCCGGCGCTCGATGTCGAGGTCGTCGACTGCGACCCCGCCCTCGCCGATACCGCTCAATTTGTCGAGGCCTACGGTTACACGCTCGATCAGTCTGCGAACACGCTCGTCGTGATCGGCAAGAGCGACCCGCCGATGTATGTGGCGTGCGTTGTGCTCGCCACGACCCGCCTCGACGTGAACAGCGTGGTGCGCAAGCGGCTCGGCGTGAAGAAGTGCTCGTTCGCCCCGCCCGAGGTGACCGAGCAGTTGACCGGGATGAAGGTCGGCGGGGTGACGCCGATCGGCTTGAGCGAGCACATGCCGCTGTGGGTCGATCGACGCGTGATGGACCTCGAACGGATCGTCCTCGGCGGCGGAAGCCGCAGCTGCAAGGTGGTCGGCGCGCCCGCCATGTTGACCACGTTGCCCAATGTCGACGTCGTCGACGATCTGGCCAAGGATCTCCCGGAAGTTCCCCCGGCGTGAGTGTCGCAGGATGGGGCGTCGTCGTCGAGTTCGTCGAGTTCACCCAGCACATCGACCTCGTCGAGCAGGTGCCGACGACGTCGGGTCTCGAGCCGCGCCTCGAAAAGACGCTCGACCTCATCGGCGTGTTCGTGTTTGCCGTCTCGGGCGGCCTACTCGCAGTGCGCAAGGGCTTCGAGGTGGTTGGCGTCACGTCGCTCGCGTTGGTCACTGCGCTCGGCGGTGGGGTGGTCCGGGATCTGTTGCTCGGGGCCACACCCCCCACGGCGTTCAGTGACGTGCTCTACCTCGTCGTTCCCCTCGCCGCGGCGGCGGTGGTGTTTCTCGGGCACTGGTTGATCAACCGACGGGTCAGCCGAGCGGTGCAGATCTTCGACGCGGCTGGGCTGGGCCTGTTCTGCGTGACCGGCGCGGTGAAGGCGTCGGCGTTCGGCGCCAGCGCTGTCGGCGCCGTGCTGATCGGCGTGATCTCGGCAGCAGGAGGCGGCATCATCCGCGACGTGCTCGCCAACGAGCACCCGAGCATCTTCCACCGCGACAGCACGCTGTACGCGATCCCCGCATCGTTGGGCGCGACTGCGGTCGTCGTGTCGTGGCGCAACGATTTCTACAGCGGCGGTCTCGCGATCGTCGTGGCGATCGTCGTCTTCGTGATTCGGATCGCGGCCTTGCGCTTTCGTTGGCGCGCACCGATGCCGTATCGCTCCCCGGCAAGCGCGGTGACCGACCGTTGAACGTCAGCCCATGGCCGAGGTGTGCGTCGGCTGCACGACCATCACCACGCGGCGATCACCCGGCTGGTGGAACGGGTAGGCGTCGACGTCCATGTACTTCTTGGCCATCGAGTCGATGAATTCGTTCGACGAGTCGTCGTCGATGCTGATGACCGTGCCGCGGATCTCGAGGTAGCGGTAGGGGTTGTCAGGATCGATACCCGACAACGCGATCGTCGGATTGCGCAGGAGGTTCTCGTACTTCTGTCGGCCGTGCGTGAGCGAGAACACGAAGTGCTCGCCGTCCCACCCGCCCCACACGGGACTGGACTGGAGTTCGTCGCGAGGACCGATGGTGGCGATGTGCCAGAAGGTCTTCTTGTCGAGGAGATCGGCATGTGATTCAGGGATGACGGACATGGCCCAACCATAGGGCGAACGTTGCCGCTCGTGCACAAGACACGCTTTCACCTGGCGGGTGCCATCGGTAGGATCTCGCCGCCAGCCTCTGTAGCTCAGTGGATAGAGCATCGGTTTCCTAAACCGTGTGTCGTAGGTTCGATTCCTACCAGGGGCGCCAAAACTGCACCAAGTTCCGGATCGGCATCGACCCTGCGGTGATGGGTGGTGTGCCCTGCTTGCGCGGTCTGCGCATCCCGGTCTCGACCGTGGTCAACATGGTCGCCGGTGGGATGACGTCGCAGCAGATCGTCGACGAACTCCCGCCGCTGGAGATCGAGGACGTCGATGCTGCGTTGCGCTTCGCGGCCGATGCGGTTGCGGATCGTGAGATCCCCCTGCAGCCGACGACGTGACGTTCCTCATCGACCAGAACTGCTCGCTCTCGAGGCGCCGCTCGCCGTCGGTGATCCTGTTCCGGCCGCGACATGCGCTTACAGCCGAGGACCAGGCGAGCAGACTGGCAACTCCCGCTCAATGCAGGAGGGCGATGTCCCGCCGGACGTAGCGCAGATGCGCCCATTCCTCCTCCAAGATCACGCGCACGCAGTCGCCGACGGTGGGATGCCAGTCGTCGCCGCCCCACGGGTTGGCGCGCTCCTCGGCGAGGAGGTCCGGCGTGGCGGTGGCCAGAAAGTCGGTCACCAGCTGCTGCCGTTCGGCTCGCACCGCGAGGATCTCCTCGAACGCCGGCGCGTCGGCCCTGAAGATCGTCACGTCGAAGCCCATGTTCGCCGCACCACTGAAGATCAGACCGATCTCGTGGAACGGCTGCTCGATCCCCATGATCCCGCCGCGCAGCCAGGCGTCGGTCGCCAGCACGAGGTGACGCACGGTCTGGGCCAGCGACCACTCGTCCTCGACATGGGCGTCGACCAGTTGCGGGGGCGTGTTCGTCACCGTCGTCTCCCACGCGGCCTGTACCGCCACCCAACCGTCCCGCAGGCCCTGCGGCGTCTGCGCCTTCTGCAGCTCGCGGCCGGGGAACTGCCGGTTGAGTTCAGCATCGACGAAGGGCACCACGTCGACGCCGTTGACGACGAGGCTGCCGAAGAACAGGTCGTGGCTGTCGATGTCGAGCCCGTCCACGTCGACGCTGCGCATCGTGACCGAGCTGACGTCGCATGATCTGAAGGTGGCGCCCTGAAAGCTCGTCCTGACGAATTTTGCGCGCTCGAACTCCTGGGTATCGGAAGAGATCGTCATTCCTGCATTCTGTCAATGCGGCGGTGCCAGTTCGAGAGGCAGGCGAGATCCATGCGTGCTTGGCGAGCCCTGGGACCTTCACCCAGACATCGCGGTCCCGCGGCCCATGCCGGGTCAGCGTGGTGTGAACAGCATGTCGATGAGTTGTCCCATCTCGTGGCGGAGCCGTCGAGACTCGGCGGGTGGCGTGTCGAGAACAAGGGTGATGCCGGCGCCGGTGAGGTGGGCGAGGAGGAACGCGCGGGTGCGGAGCGTGGCGCGGTCGAGGTCGCTCCACGGTCCGATCCGGGCTGCGATGAGTGCGCCGTTGCGTCTGCTGTCGGCGATGTTGAGCGACACCAGTTCGCGATTGGCGAACGTGCCGGTCCAGATTTCGCGTAGTGCTCGGTCATCGACGAAGGCCTGGTGGTAATGCTTCATCGTGCGCTGCAACGCGGCGCGTGCCGATGCGTCCGAGTCGATGTTGTCGAGGCTGATCTCGAGCATCGTGTGCAGTTCGTCGAGGCTGCGTTCGGCGACGGCATGGATCACGGCCGCGGCGTCGGGGAAGTAGCGGTACAGCGAGGGCGGGCTGAGGCCGGCCTGCGTCGCGATGGCTGCCATCGTGCATCGTTCGACGCCTCCCTCGCGCAGCAGCTCGAGCGCAGCGTCGACGATGTCAGCGACGCGTCGACGCGATCGTTCTTGCGTGGGTGCGGGTCGGTTGGTCAAACGTGACATAGTGTATCGTTTCAGGAATGCGTCACGGGAGCCAGAAAAGCAAAGCGAGCAAGGAGAGCGAACATGGTTGAGAAGCATTGCATCGTCGGCGCCGGGCCGGGGGGTTTGAGCGCGGCGCGCGCGTTCTTGAACCTCGGATTGAGCGTCGATGTGTTCGAACGCCATGATGCGGTCGGCGGGATCTGGGACCGCGCCAACCCCGGCACGCCGATGTACGAGTCGGCTCACTTCATCTCGTCGCGAGACATGTCGGCATTCCACGGCTACAAGATGCCGGCCGACTACCCCGACTATCCCAACCATCGTCAGATCCTCGACTACCTGCGTGGATTCGCTGCTGCCTACGGCCTGGACGAGCACATCCACCTCTCGACCGGGGTCGAGCATGCCGAGTGGGACGGCACTCACTGGCAGGTGCGCACCAGCGACGGCGCGACGCGGCCGTATCTCACTCTGACCTGCGCGAACGGAACGCAATGGTTTCCGGTCGTGCCTGCGATCGACGGGCTGTCGACCTTCGCCGGCGAGATCATCCATTCCAACGCGTACAACGCAGGCGAGCAGTTGGCCGGCAAGCGCGTGCTGGTCGTGGGCGCCGGGAACTCCGGCGTCGACATCGCCTGCGATGCGGCCCGGTTCGCAACCCGGGCAGCGATCAGCGTGCGGCGCGGCTACTACCTGATCCCCAAGCACATCTTCGGCACCCCCGCCGACAAGTTCGCCGCCTCCGGCCCGCACCTGCCGATGCGGTGGGCCCAGCGGATCTTCCCCCGGATGCTGAAGGTGCTCATGGGTGACCCGACCAAGCACGGTTGGCCGGCGCCCGACCACAAGATGTTCGAAACGCACCCGATCGTCAACGATCAGGTGCTGCACCATCTTCGTCACGGTGATCTCACGGTGCGCGGTGACATCGCGTGCTTCGACGGGGATGAGGTCGTGTTCAAGAGCGGCGATCGAGAAGTGTTCGATCTGGTGATCATGGCGACCGGCTACGACACCAAGGTGCCATACCTCGATGAGTCGATGTTCCGATGGAAGGGTGGCCGACCCAACCTGTACCTGCGTCTGTTCAGCCAAAGCCACCCGGGCCTGGCCGCGATCGGGTTCACCGAAGGCGACGGTGGTGCCTATGAGTTGTTCGACGAGATGTCCGACATGATTGCGCGTACCGCCTGGGCCGCCGAACACGACCGCGGCCAATTCGCCCAACTCTGCCGGCGCTTCACCGGAACCGATCCCGACGTGTCAGGTGGCGTCAAGCACCAGTCGACTGATCGCCATGCGGCCTACGTCAACTTGCAGGCCTACCACCACGCGGCCAAACAACTCCGCAAGGACTTCGGCTGGCCCCAGATCGACCAGTCGACCTTCGAAGGCCAGCGATCGCGCCTCTCGACATCGTGACCTGAGCGAACCCGTCGACCGACTGCATCGTGGCGACACGACGGGCCCCGCTCACTCGCAACAGGGTGGCTGGGGCCTTGCGATGAGTCTCGCGGCGTGGTGTGCGCCCGAAGACTCATCGCGGCAGGTGGCTGGGGTCGAGCGATGAGTTCCGGGGCGGGGTGTTCGCCCGGAATCTCATCGCGCAGGGTGTGGCTCGACATCGTGACCTGAGCGAACCGCCGATCGGCTGTGACGCCGCGACCCAACTCACATTCAACTCACATCTGACTGACTCCGAGTTCCCAAAGCGGGGCTGCAGGATCGTCGACATGAGAACGAACCTGCCCCTTCCTTCACGCTTCGTTGCCACGGCCGCCGGCGCCACGTTGCTGCTGTCGCTCAGCGCCTGTGGCGAGAGCGGGAGCGCATCGAGCCAAGTTGCCTCGCTCGACGGCGAGACGGCCACGACGAGCGAAGCCGGTTCGACGTGGTGGCCGACCGCGCAGCAACAATGGATCGACTTCGCCCAGTGCATGCGCGACAACGGCGTCGACATGGAGGATCCGACCTTCGACGCCGACGGGAACGTGCAGGGTGGTGGCTTCGGGCCGGACTCGGGCATCGATATCGGCTCCGACGACACCCGGACGGCGATGGAGGCCTGCCCGCGACCTGATGCCCTCTGGTGGCCTCGGTGGACAGGGTGGAGCGCAGTTCGACCGCACCGCGATCCAGGACGCCTTCACGTCGTTCACCGCATGTCTCCGCGACGAGGGCCTCGATGTCGACGACATCGACTTCGCTGCCGGCCCCGGCGGGGGTGGGCCCGACGGGCGGCTCGCCGCCGAGTGGCGACGTTCCGAGCCCGGCCGCGGGCAGCGACGGCGGCTTCCAGGGCGGTCCGCCGCCCTGACCAGGCGGGCAACGGCGAGGGCTTCGACCCGACGGCGCGCATCATCGAGCAACTCGGCCTCGACACCGACCGACCCGGCGGTGACGGCAGCTGTGGATGCGTGCTCGGCGAGTCTCGAGGGCGCGCTTCCGGCGGCCCGAACGACCGACGAGTGCAACCACCGAGCCGGAGCGATGAACCGCGGCGCGGTTGCACGGCCGCAGTGCGGAGCGCTGGCCCTCGGCGGTCGGAGACGCTGCCTGGTATCGTGGTCGACGAATGGCGACGCCAGCGCCCGTCGACTGCGGCGACGACGCTGAGCACCGCAGTCGTCGAGCAGCACGACGTGATCACCTACAGCGAGACGACCGCGACGCTCGGCTTCACCGATTCGGTGACGGTGACATCACCGGTAGCCGGCACGGTCACGACGATCGCATCGACGGGCGACGAACTCGTCGCCGGCACGGTCGTGGCGACGGTCGACGGCGATCCCGGTGGTGGCGATGATCGGCGACGTCCCCGGCTGGCGCGACCTGTCGACGTCGTCGACCGACGGCATCGACATCCGCCAGCTGGAGACAAACCTCGTCGCGCTCGGCTTCGACCCGGACGGCGAGATCGTGATCGACGAGGACTACGACACGGCCACCAAGGCTGCGGTGAACCGTCTGGAAGACGTCGCTCGGACTCGAAGACGACGGGGAGGTGGCCAGGGCCTGGTCACGTTCGTGCCCGGCGAACTGCAGGTCGACACGTGTCGACGCACCGACGTCGGCGGCGGCG
This sequence comes from Ilumatobacteraceae bacterium, assembly GCA_963820085.1. Classification (GTDB taxonomy): domain Bacteria; phylum Actinomycetota; class Acidimicrobiia; order Acidimicrobiales; family Ilumatobacteraceae; genus Ilumatobacter_A. Next base: position 651,110 of record CAWFYU010000008.1, read on the forward strand.
TCAGCGCAGGCGGCGCGCTGCTCGACGGCACGGGTGACCGAGCGCCATCGTTCCGGTCGTCGGCGCGTGCCGGCCGACGTGATCGCGATCGATCGCCGCCGCCGGCACACCGCGGTGGCCACCGGCACGGTGCTGTTCCGCATCGACGGACTGCCCGTCGCGGCGATCGAGGGCGACTCGTCGGCCATCGCCGACGCTCGAGCGTGACCTGGACGTCGGTGTCGCCGCGGGTAGCGACGTCGCGACTGCTCGAGCAGATGCTGGCCGCCGACGGGCTTCGACGCCGGCGGCTGCGCTCGTCGTCGACGACACGTTCGACGCGGCACACGGCACCGCCGTGCTGGCGTGGTGGCAGTCGATCGATCCGGCCATCGACGTCGATCCCGGTCGACGCTGGTCGTCCCGCCGGAAGCTTCGTCGTCGTGCCGGCCGGCTTGGAGGTCGGCGACGCGATCGTGGCCGAAGGCACGACGCTCGCCGCGCGACACGACCGTGCTGACGCTCACCGTCGCCGGCCCGCGTGGTGACCACGACTGCCCCGATCGGCGACGAGACGTTCGCCTCGGCGCGTCGATCGATGTCGAGTTCCCCGACGGCACGGTCACCGCCGGCACGGTGGTCGAGGTCGGCACCGTCGCCGCGAACGCCAGGGGGCACGCCCGGCGAAGACCCCGACGGTCGACATCACGATCCGGGTCGACGAGATCCCGGCATCGGTCGACTCGTTCGTCTCGATCCCGGTGACGCTGCGAGTCGTCGACGAGCGAGGTCGCCGACGCCTTCGTCGTGCCCACGTCGGCGCTGCGTCGCGCTCGCCGAAGGCGGGTACGCGCTCGAGGTGGTCACCGCTGCCGGCGACCGCGACCACACCGGCGGCCGACCGACGCTGATCGCCGGTCGAGACCGGGCTGTACACCGACGGCTTCGTGCGTGGTCACCGGCGACCGGCGTCGCCGCACGGGCTCGAGGTCGTGGTGCCGTCATGAGCGCCGCGCTCGACGAGATCGAGAACGTCGCGAAGTACTACGACGGTTCGCCGCCGGTGCGGGCGCTCGACGGCGTCGTCGCTGCGCATCGACGACGGCGAGCTCGTCGGCCATCGTCGGGCCGTCGGGATCGGGGAAGTCGACGCTGCTGCACATCATCGGCACGCTCGACCGGCCGACCGACCGGCACGGTGCAGCATCGCCGGGGTCGACGGTGTCGCACGCTGAGCGACCGGCAGCTGTCGGCGGTGCGATCGCAGCTGATCGGGTTCGTGTTCCAGCAGTTCTTCCTGCTCGACGGCCTGCAGCGCGGTGGAGAACGTCGCCAACGGACTGCTGTACAGCGGCGTCGCGCCCGCGCGGAGCGCCGGCGCCAGGCCACCGAGGCACTCGAACGCGTCGGCCTCGGCGCACCGCATCGAGCACATCCCGAGCCACCTGAGCGGCGGCGAACGTCAGCGGGTCGCGATCGCCCGGGCCATCGTCAACCGGCCGTCGATCGTGCTCGCCGACGAACCGACCGGCAACCTCGATTCCAAGTCGGGCGCCGGCGGTGATGGAGTCTGCTCCGCGAGCTCCACGCCGAAGGCCGCACGATCGTGGTCATCACCCACGACCGCGAGCTGGCCGCGTCGCTCCCGCGGCGGATCTCGATGCTCGACGGCAGGGTCGCCAGCGACGAGCGCCGAGCGCCGGTGACGGCGTCGCCGTGACTCACGGTCGATCGACCGCCGCAGGCGCGATCGGCCCGCGCGTCGCTGCGGCCATCGCGGCTCCGGGCCGCCGACCTCCTCCGCGTCGGGTCGTTCGGGCTGCGCACCCGCCGACTGCGGACCGGCGCTGTCGACGATCGGGCGTGGCGATCGGCATCGCCGCGATGGTGGCCGTTCTCGGGCTCTCGGCATCGTCGCGGGAAGAACTCCAGCAGCAGATCCGAGCGCTCGGCACCAACCTGCTGCAGGTGCAGGCTGGCGAGGGTTTCGGCCGCGGCACCGGGGAACTGCCCGACACGGCGGTGGCGATGGTCGGCCGGATCGGGCCGGTCACGCGGTGAGCTCGATCGCCACCGTCGACGCAACGGTGCGGCGGACCGACCTCGTGTCGGAGGGCATCACGGGCGGCATCTCGGTGTTCGCCGCCGGATGCCGACCTCGCCTCGCACGCTCAATCATCGTGTTGCAGGACGGCACAGTTCCTCGAACGACGCCACAGCGGCATATCCCGACGGTGGTGCTCGGGTCGGTCACCGCCGAGACGCTCGGGATCAGCGACGTCGCCGACGGTCTCCGGGTGATGATCGGCGGACAGTGGTTCGACGTCGTGGGCATCATGCGAGCCCGCCGCTGCAGCCGAAGGCCTCGACCGCGGCGCGATCATCGGCTACGGCGCGGCCGAGAACTACGTCGTGGGTGACGACGTGGTGCCCGAGGTCATCTACGTCCGCACCGAAGACGGCGCGGTCGACGACGTGCGCAACGTGCTGCCGGCGACGGTCAATCCGCAAGACACCGGAAGAGATCGAGGTGTCGAGACCGTCCGATGCGCTCGCCGCCCAGGACGCGGCCGACACAGCCTTCACGTCGCTGCTGCTCGGACTCGGCGGGGTCGCGTTGCTCGTCGGCGGCATCGGGATCGCGAACGTGATGGTGATCGCCGTCATCGAACGTCGCACCGAGATCGGCCTGCGCCGAGCGCTCGGCGCGACCAAGGCCCACATCCGGCGGCAGTTCCTCACCGAGGCACTGCTGCTCGCAGGCGCCGGTGGCCTCGTCGGTGTCGCGCTCGGCGCCGGCATCACTGCCATTGCCGCCAACGTGCAGGGTTGGCCGGTCGTGATTCCACCCATCGCACTTGGCGGTGGACTCGTTGCCGCCGTCGTCATCGGCGCCTTCGCCGGCCTGTATCCAGCCGCCCGTGCGGCCCGCCTGCCGCCGACCGTGGCGCTGCGATCGAGCTGACCGTGGACCTCGAACCGGAACACCCTGCCGAAAGAACGCTGATGAATCCACCCTCCAGAACGATCATGTCCGCCATCCTCCTCGCACTCGTCGCCCTGGCGATCGCGGGAGTCGTCGTGACCCGTGGAGACAACGACCGGTCCCGGCCGCGGTCGCAGCCATCACCCAGGAGGTTGCCGTTGTGCGGGGTGACATCAGCGTGAGCGAGTCGGTCGATGGGACGGTAGAGGAGACCGACACCATCACCGTCGTGCACCGCATCGAGGGGCAGGTGTCATCGACCTCGAACGCCCGGACCGGCACCGCATCGACGACAGCGAACACGGCGGAGTCGAGTGCGGAGGCTGCGAATGGTGGCACGTCAGTCGTGCCCGCAGGCCTGATGTCAGTCGGCTCCGCCACGGCGACTGCGACCACCGTGGCGTTGCCCTCCGACCCCACCATCGGCGACACGTCGTCGAGGTTGGACGACTCACCCACCGACGCCACGACCACGACGACGGTGCCAACGACAACGGTGCCAACGACAACGGTGCCGACGACAACGGTGCCGACGGACACCGTTCCCGACGGCACGGCATCACCGGTGACGACGACAGCGACCGACGCGCCGGTTCCGCCTTCGACGGCGCCCGCGGAACCGACGACGGCGGTCACCCCGTCGGTGGGGGCGGGTGGCGCCGCGCCGACCGGTGGTCTGCAGCCGGGTGGCGCGTCGGCGCCGGCGGGTGGTTCCGGCGCGACAGGTGCGGGGGCATCCAGCGAACCAGTGGGTCAGATGATCACCGGCGTCGCCGCGGTTGGCACACCGATCAGTTCCGGCGATGTTCTCTACACCGCTGACGGCCAACCGGTGGTGGCACTCGGTGGAGCGTTCCCGGCCTGGCGCACGATGGGCGCGTCGAGCGACGACGGCGCCGACATCGCCCAACTCGAAGCGGCGCTCTTCGCGCTCGGCTACGACCCGGACGGCGAGGTCGCCGTCGACGCCGTGTGGGACTCCGACACCACCGCCTTGGTCAAACGTTGGCAGCAGGGTGCTGGCATCGACGACACCGGGGAGGTGACGCTCGGCAGCGTGGTGTTCATTCCGCACGCGGGTGCCGTGGCGTTCACCTCGGTGGTCGTGGGCGACGACGTATCCGATGGCGACGCGGTGCTCGTTCTCACCGGCAACGAGCAACAGGTGATCATTGAAATCCCCCCTGAACTCCGCGCCGACGTCACCCCGTCGGTGGGCGTCGACGTCGCCGGTACACCGGGCATCGTCATGAGGTTGCGCAGCGCCGACGGCGATGGGGGCGTCACTGTGCAGGCGGTGATCAGTCCGGATGTGGCGTTGGACGTTGATGCTGGAGCCACTGTCGAGGTGACCATTTCGTACGATCTCGCAATCGGCCAATTGGTTGTGCCGACCGATGCGGTCGCGTCACGTCTCGACGGCGAGTACGCGGTGCAGACCGTCGGTTCCACCGACAGCCACACCTTCGTCACGGTCGAGATCATTGCGGTGTCGGGCAACCGCACGGCAATCGAAGGCGACGGTCTGAACGAGTCGACCATCATCCTTGCGCCTGCTTGATCGACCGTCCCGCAGCGGTGTGTGGCAGCGATCGCAGCGACCGTGCCGCGGTCGAGCGATGAGTTTCGCGGTGCGGGGCGCGCCCGCAGACTCATCGCGTCGGGTGGGCCAGGCCCCGCGATCGAGTTTCGCGGTGCAGCGGCGCGCCTGCAGACTCATCGCGTCGGGTGGCCGGGCTCGTGATGAGTTTCGCGGTGCGGGGCGCGCCTGCAGACTCATCGCGTCGGTTGGCCGGGCCCCGCGATAGAGTTTCGCGGTGAGGGGCGCGCCCGGAGTCTCATCGCGTCAGGTTTCGGCGGCGTGCTCGTCGAACACTTGGCGGGCGATGTCGGGGCGCCGCGTGTATACGGCATCGACGCCCGCTGCGGCGAGCCCGCGCAGCGTCTCCGGAGTCATCCACGGTCCAGGTGAAGATGGCCATGCCGCGGTCATGCGACCAGGCGACGTTGGTCGGGTCGAGCAGGCTGTCGTTGAATGGGGGCTGACCGATGGGCGCTGGGGCGCACCAGGCCTCGTTCGTCTCGCGCACTCGGCGCATGTCGGCAACGTCGCGATAGGTCGTCGTGATCACCACCGAGTCGGGGCACTCGGCTTGAGCGGCGTACACATCGTCGTCGATGTTGGCGCTGAGGTAGACCCGCTCGACCGCGTCCAACCGCTCGAGCACGGCGCACAGGGGCTCGGCCATCGACGGGTTGCTCTGCTTGATCTCCAAGGAAATGGTCACGTCGGGAAAGGCCGTGAGAATCTGTTCGAGAGAGGCGATTCGCACCGGCTCGTCGATGGGATCCCCGGTCCATCCGGCGCGCAGATCGGCGGTCTGCAGTTGGTCCCACGTGAGCTCGTCGATGTTGCCCGCCCGGTCGGTGTCGCTCGCGATGTCCCGATCATGATGTGCCACAACCACGCCGTCGGCGCTCATCCACAGGTCGGCGTCGAGGAGGTCGGCGCCCGCAGCCATCGAGCGTTGCATGGCCAAGATGCTGTTCGCCGGTGCCAGCCCTTCGCCGCCGGCGTGGGCGATCACCAGCGGTGGCGTGCGACGAAAGGGGCTCGGCGGGCAGCCCGCGGTCGCCGCGTTGCCCGAGCACCCAGCGACAGCCAGGGTGCCGACCAGCGCCAGCAGTCGTCGTACCTTCACGGCATCTCGGGGGACGGTGATGTTGGCGGTAACGACGGTGATGTTGGCGGTGGTGATGGTGCGTTCTGGCTGACGGCGGCGTCGATGGTGAAGTGGTCGACGCGTTCGGGGGTCCAGAGGCCCATCACCTGGCGGAGAATTCCGATCTCGCCGCCGTGATAGGCGGCATGATCGACCATCACCAACACGGTCCGCAGCGGGGTATGCGCTGCTTCCCACACATGCGATGCAGCGGAATAGAGGTCGAGTCCCTCGTCGCGGACGAACGCCTCCACCCGGTCGAGGTCGTTGCGATAGGCAGCGAGCGTGTCGTGCCATTGCTGCTCGCTGGCCACGGCCGCCGCGGGCGGCCAGTAGTCGTCCGGGAACGTGACGGGCTCGTACGCCGGGCCGAGCAGGTAGTCGAGCATGTCGTTCTGGCAGAACCGAACGTGTTCGATCAGGTGCCAGAAGGTGTAGTCGACGTTGGGCGGACGCACGTTGATGGCATCCATCGGGAAGTCGGCGACGGCGTCGTCGAAGGTCTGATGGGCGTCGCCGAAGCGCAACCCGAAGACCAGCGAGTCACGCACCACCTGGTCAGCATTCGTCACCGCAGTCGTCATGGGCGAAAACTACTCGTGCCGGCCGGGGCACCGTCAGCAGTCGTTGCGTAACATCGAGACATCGCTACCCATCGAGACGTGCTGGACCTGATCGACGAGATCGAGACCGAGTGGATTCCGCTGCGCGACGGCAGGCGTCTGGCGGTGCGGTTGTTCCTGCCGCGTTCGGCTCGGGCGCGGCCCGCCCCGGTGGTGTTGGAGTACATCCCGTATCGCCGCCGCGACGGAACCCGCCTGGGCGACGAGGCGATGCACCGTTGGTTCGCCGCGGCCGGATTCGCGTGCGCCCGCGTCGACATCGCCGGAATGGGCGACTCCGACGGTCTCGTGGAAGACGAGTACGTCCGGCGCGAGCAGGACGACGGCATCGAGGTGATTGCCTGGCTTGCTGCGCAGCCGTGGTCGTCAGGCTCGGTGGGCATGATCGGGATCTCGTGGGGCGGCTTCAACGGCTTGCAGATCGCCGCCCGTCGGCCCCCGGCGCTGAAGGCGGTGATCTCGCTGTGTTCCACCGTCGATCGCTACCACGGTGACGTCCACTTCACGGGCGGCTGCCTCAACGAGGAGAACCTGGAGTGGGGTGGCTATTTCTTCACGATGAACGGCTTTCCGCCCGACCCCGCCATCGTCGGTCACGATCGATGGCGCGACATGTGGCGGCACCGCATTGACAACGCGCAATTGGCGCCGGCCGACTGGCTCGAACATCAGCGCCGCGACGATTTCTGGAAGCACGGCTCGGTGATCGAAGACTGGTCGGCAATCGAGGTGCCGGTGCTCGCGGTCAGCGGTTGGGCTGACGGTTATACGGCAGCGGTGTTCGAGCTGGTCGAGCATCTGGAGGCGCCGTGCAAGGGCATCGTCGGCCCGTGGGGCCACAAGTACCCGCAGGACGGCGTGCCCGGCCCGGCGATCGGCTTCCTGCAGGAGGCGACCCGATGGTGGGACAGGTGGCTGCGTGACCGGGAGACCGGTGTCGAGCATGACCCGGCGATGCGCATGTGGTTGCAGGAGTCGCACCTGCCGGAGGGTCACATTCCGCAGCGCCGTGGCAATTGGATTCACTTCGACGAGTGGTCTGCCGCATGCTCGCGAACGATGTACCTCGGGCCTGGAGCGCTGCTCGACGCTCCCGCAGCGCCGGGCGCAGCTGAGTCGGCTGCGTCGATCTGCTCGCCCCAGACCGTCGGGCTGGCGGCCGGCCAGTGGTGCGCCTACGGGTTGGGCAAGATTGCTCCGGAGTTGGCGTTGGATCAACGCAACGACGACTCGGGTTCGCTCACCTTCGACGGCGCGGTGCTGACCGAACCGATGCATCTCGCTGGCCGGCCCGTCGTGCGGCTGCGCGTCAGCAGCGACGAGATCCATGCGCTTGTCGCGGTGCGGCTCAACGCCATCCATCCCGACGGAACGTCCGAACGCCTCAGCTTTGGCGTACTCAACCTGTGCCATCGTGACAGCCACGAGACACCGGCCGCCCTGGTGCCCGGCGAGCGGTACGACGTCCTTGTCGAGATGAAGGCGATCGCCCAGACCGTGGCAGCCGGTCAGCGGCTGCGGCTCGCCGTGTCCACGTCGTACTGGCCGATGATCTGGCCGTCTCCGCAGCCGGCCACGGTCACTGTTCATGCGCATTCGTCGAGCATCGATCTGCCGGTGCACGCCAGCGTCGTCGCGGCCGGCGCCGATCTGTTCGAGCCGCCGCAGGATGCTGTCCCAGGTTCGGTCACCGTCGTGCGCGATGGCGCCGAAACCCGCCACGTCGTGCGTGACCTCGGCGCGCGACGCACCGATTTCATTGCGTCGCGCGACGATGGGGTGTACGTGATCGACGACATCGGCACCGAGCAGTCGTTCACCCGCGTACGGACGTCGTCGATCGTCGACGGTGACCCGTTGTCGGCACGCGCAACGGTCGAATGCCGGGCGACCTATCGCCGCACGGAATGGAACGTGCGGGTGGAGTCCGACCTTGCGATGTCGTGCGACGAGACGTCGTTCATCATGACGGCACGGTTGGCCGCGTTCGACGACGACGAGTTGTTCGCCGAACGCCACTTCCACCGGATCATTCCCCGCGACCATGGCTGACGACGACTCCGCGACGATTGTCGATGCTGTCGATCTCGATGCCTTTCCACTGGCGTCACCGGCATCGGCTGCATATCAGTCGCTGGTCGAGCGTTGCCGCAATGAGCTCCGCGACCGCGGGATGTTCGACCTGGTCGGGTTCCTCCGATCCGGTGTCATTGTCGAGACACTGACGATGGTGCGACCGCTCATCGAGCACTACAGCTTCGAGCATCGCCGGCTCCACAACATCTACTTCCTGCCGACCGTCGAGGGACTCGACCCGAGCCACCCCGCGTTACGCGAAGCCGAGACGAGCAACCGCACGGTGTGCGCTGACCAGCTGACCGGATCGGCCCTGGTGGCCATCTACGAATGGGCTCCGCTGCGGCAGTTCATCGCCGACGTGATCGATGTCGACGAGTTGCACCCGATGGCCGATGATCTCGGTCGCGTGAACGTGATGTCGTACCGCTCGGGCGACGCGTTGAACTGGCATTTCGATCGCTCGGAGTTCACGACCACGCTGCTGTTGCAACGTCCCGACGCCGGCGGCACCTTCGAGTTCCGGCCAGGGTTGCGACGAGCAGATCGGCCGAACCACGACGGCGTCGGGGCGCTGGTCGAAGGTCGTGACCCGCTGGTGCAACGCCATGACATCGAGCCAGGAACGCTCACCGTCTTCGCCGGGCGCAACACCGCGCACCGAGTCACTGCGGTCGGCGGCGGGCGCGACCGGGTGGTGGCGGTGTTCTCGTACTTCGAGCAACCCGGCGTCGTCTTCGATGACACCGAACGCCGCGGCTTCTACGGTCGAACCTGACGCCCAGGTCGACCCTCCAACGCGGCTCGGAAGGGCCAAGTAGTGCGATGAGTTTGGCGGCGAGCTGCGCGCCCGGAAACTCATCGCGCTGGGGGCTGGTCGGGCGATGAGTTTGGCGGCGAGCTGCGCGCCCGGAAACTCATCGCGCTGGTGGGGCGTGGTGGTGTGATGAGTCTGGTGGTGAGGTGCGCGCCCGGAGACTCATCGCGATGGTGGGGGCTGGTCGTTGACTTGGTCCCGGCGGTCTTTGGCTGACTGGACGGGCAGCGTCGTGATCGCGAAGACGGCGCTGGCGATATGGGCCGGGGCGCGGGCGGCCTCGACGAGTCCGCGGCCGAGCGCAGTACCGGCGGCCCGGCCGGAGGGTCGGCGGATCCAACCCTGGCTGACGAACACGCCGAACGAAACGGCCACGACGAAGAGCATCGACAGCGTGACGACGATCCACCCCCATTGTCGGCCGATCGTCGGCAAGTTCTGGTGGTTCATCCCGAAGAAGCCGACGATCAGCGACAGCGGGAGGAGGATCGCGGCATAGATCGTCAGCACCTTCGTCACCTCTGTCGTGGCTCGTGCCTCGGCGCCGCGATACGCGTCGACTGCTTCGCTCAGCAGCGAACGCGCAGCATCGAGCCCGTTCGTGGTCCGTGAGGCCACGTCGAACACATCGGAGAATCGGCGTCGGGCGGCGGTGGTGAGGACCCGCGAGTCGCTCGACCGAATGAGGTCGAGCGCTTCGCGCTGCGGTTGAATGACCCGCCGGATCGCCGCCAAATCAGATCTCATGGCAGCAACGTCGTTCAGCAGGTCGCGATGGGCAGCGAGGGCCCGGTCGACGACCTCGTCGGCCTGGGCATCGAACGCGTCGACGACGGCCAGGAACCGGCGGGTCATGATGTCAGCGAGTCGCGCCACGACTTCACCGGCGCCACCCGAGGCCAGTTCGGGATGCGACCGGAGGCTGTCCTGGAACGCAGCGACGGCACGCGATGGACCGGTGTGCACCGTGACCAGATCTGTCGTCGTGATGAAGCAGTCGAGTTCGTAGGTCGTGACGCGTGCATCGTCGCTGAGACCGTGGAGAATCAGGACGGCGTGGTCACCGAAGTCCTCGAACTTCGGAGCGTCGATCTCGTTGAATGCGTCGTGGACGGCCAAGGGATCGAATCCGTAGACGTCGAGTACATCGGGCGGGAGAACGGGGCCATCAGGGTCGACGGTGATGTTGATCCAGTACCACCCGTCGGCGTCAGGATCGACGTTGTCGGCGTCGCGAATCGTTCCGGCGGTGTCGATGTTCAAGATGGTGATGTTCACCCTGTCATTGTGACCCGAGTTGTTCGCCCGAGCGTGCGACCGACGGCTCAGGCGATGCCGATCAACATCAGCACTCCGAACACAGCGAACAACAGCGCCGAGAGCGAACGTAGGAGCGATGCCGGGATGCGGTCACCGACGACCGATCCGACTGTTGCGCCGATCATGCCGCTGGCCACCTCGCCGGCCGTCGCACCGATCCACGTTCCGACAGGGTTGGACCGGGCGGCCAGGGTGGCGGTGGCGATCTGTGTCTTGTCGCCCATCTCCGCCACAAGGATCGTGAGCGCGATCGATGCGACCACCGAGGACCTCGCGATCTGGCGACCCAAGCTCGGCGACTCGCTGGCGCCGCCTGCAGTTCCGTCGGGCCTGCGATCTCGGTCGAAGTCTCCGTCCTTCGTTTCGTCACCGTCGGGGCGCAGAGCCAGCACGGCGAATGCGATGAAGACCACGCCGCCGACGATCTCGATCGGTCGTTGCGGAAATGCCGCGCCGAGCACACCGCCGACGACGACGGCGATGACCCCGGCAGCTCCGTAGCCCAGGCAGAGGCCGAGCGCCACCCGTCGCAATGAGTGGCGAGCGCCGAAGCCGAGCGCGAGGAGTTGGGTCTTGTCGCCCAATTCGGCAACGAAGACGACACCGAACGCCACCAATGTCGCTTGAACGAGACTCACACCTGGTGTCTAGCGGAACGAGCTTCGCGATCTTCCGAACCAGAATCTTTGCGAAGCTCCCAGCTGACTCACAGAGTGGGCATGCACACTGGCCATCATGATTCCGATCAGGCCCTACGACTCCCGATACCGAGCCACGGCGCGCCGAGCGTTGCTCGTGCGCCAAGCAGCCATTGCTGCGCTCGTCCTCGTGCCCGGTGTGGCCTGCGGAGGTACCGACGACGCAGCGGTGTTCGGTTCCGCGACGACCGACGTCGCCGCATCGACCGACGTGCCGGCCACCACCGCTCCGGCGACCGAGCCGATCGCAACAGCGGCCCCGCAGACGGGCGCTCCGGAAACTACCGCGCCGGTCACCGAACCCGACGCAACTGTGGCGCCGACGACCGATGCTCCAGGCGCTGCGGAACCGGCGACGGGCACCTTTCCAGCGGGCGGCGAGCTCGCTGTGTCCTTCACGTTTGCTCCGTCGTCGAGCGATGGGCGGATCCAGAACCCCTACATCGCCGTGTGGGTCGAAGACGCCGACGGCAACCTCGTCAAGACCATCAGCCTGTGGTACGAGCAATCCCGCAAGGGTTCGAAATGGCTGTCCGACCTGCGCCAGTGGGCGTTGGTGAGCGGCTCGACCGTCGATGAGACGACGTCGAGTGCCACCCAGGTTGCCGGTGACTACAGCGTCGTGTGGGACGGAACCGACCTCGACGGCAACGCCGTGTCGCAGGGCGACTACGTGCTGTACGTCGAAGCAGCGCGCGAGCACGGCCCCTACGAGATCACGAGCACTCCGCTGACGGTTGGCAACGAGGGCTTTGTCGTCGCCCTCGACGACGATGGCGAACTCACCGCGCTCACCGCCGAACTGATGGTCTGACATGTCGACCGCAACCCGAGTCTCTGAACCACCCGCCGCGCCGCCGATGGCGGACGGTCCGCCGGGTCTCGCCGGCGAGGCCATGTGGTCGGCGGCGTCGAGCACCGACGACGGCGCCCGACGCCCGGGTTCCGGTCCGAGCGCCGGCCGCCAGACGCATCGCTGGTCGCGTCTGATTCACGTCTACACCAGCATGATCGCGTTGCTCGTCGTGCTGTTCTTCGCCCTCACCGGCATCACGCTGAACCATCCTGAATGGACGTTCGGCACCGACTCGACGACCGAGACGTTGTCGGGCACCTTCCCGTTCCCGACGCAGGTCGCAGGCGGCGACACGACGACGCCAAGCGTGGATTTTCTCACGATCTCTGAATACATCCGCGACACATACGACGTCGGCGGTTCGATCGACTCCTTCGCCTCGACGAACGGCCAAGGGTCGATTTCGTACAAGAACCCGGGCTACGCAGCCGACCTGATCTTCGATGTCGAGGCCGGCACGTTCGATCTCACCATCGATCAACAGGGCTGGGTCGCCGTGATGAACGACATGCACAAGGGTCGCGATGCGGGGAGCACCTGGAAGTGGGTGATCGACATCGCCGCCGGCTTCCTCGTCGTGATCTCCGTGACCGGCCTCGTCATGCAGTTCTTCTTGAAGAAGCGGCGACGCTCGGCCTTCGTCACCGCAGGTGTCGGTGTCGTCGTGACCGTCGGCCTGATCGCCGACGCGTTGGTGTGACCACGTTTACCCGCCAACGGTGACTTCGATCGCGGCCCACGTCGAGTCGCGGCGCAGGGTGCCGGTCGGTTCGATCACCAGGCAACCGATATCGACGAAGGGTTCGACGAATGCAATCGCCTCGACTGGGCTGACCACGCCGGCGACGGTGGCGATCACATCGGCAGTCATCGCCGACGATGCCACGACGCTGATCGCAGCCTGACTCTCGACCGGGTAGCCGGTCCGCGGATCGATCACGTGGCTGAACCAGGTGCCGTCGATCCGAAACCCGCGCCGACTTCCCCCGCTCGTGGCCAGACCTTGGTTGCGAAGCCCGATGCGCGCGACGGGTGGTTCGTTGTCGTACGGGCGCAGCGGGTTCTCGATCCCGACCACCGATGTGCCGACTCCGCGCTGGGCGATGTCGCCGCCGGCGTTCACCAACAGAAGGGGCGGCGCGAACCGGTCGACCGCCAGTTGGAGCGCTCGGTCGACGATGGCGCCCTTCGCGATCGCATTCAAGTTCAACGCAGTGCAGTCCCCGATTGGAATCGGGATGCCGTTGCGGAACTCGACTCGCGGCTCGGCGATCGAGCTCGCCAAGTCGCGGAGCAGTTCGGCGGTCGGGTGCGTGCCGAGGGCCTCGGCGTGGGCCCACGCTGCCGACAACACCCCTGCGAGCGGATTGAAGGCTGCGGCGGATCGCACCTGCCAGTCCACCGCGGACTCCATCACGGCACAGAACTCCGCACTCGGCTCTGGCACTTCGCCACGCTTCCAACGGTTCAGTTCGCTGTCGGGCCGATACATGCTGAATACCGACTCCAACCGCTCGATCTCGGTCACCACGGCATCGCTGACGCGCTGTGCTGCCCGCTCTGACTCCTCCATCTCGACCGGCACCTCGACGAGCACCTCGACCCGCACCTCGACCACGGTGCCCAGCAGCGGATAGTGCCGGAACACGAATCGTTCGTCAGCCAGGTCGGTGGGGTCGGGCACGGATCGGTTGTAGCAGCTGGCCCCGTGTGCGCGGCACCACGGCTATTCTCCGATCGACGATGAGCGACCGCCCCGACCCGACCTCGAACCCGTCCGAGTGGTGGCGCCACGCCGTCGTCTATCAGATCTACCCGCGGTCGTTCGCCGACGGTGACGGCGACGGCACGGGAGACATCGCCGGGATGCGCTCCCGCCTGCCGTACCTGTCCCGGCTCGGCATCGACGCGGTCTGGATCAACCCGTGGTACCGCTCGGCGCTGCGCGACGGCGGATACGACGTCGCCGACTACCGTCAGATCAACGAACAGTTCGGCACGATCGCCGAGGCCGAGGCGTTCATCTCCGAAGCGGCCGATTTCGGCATCCGAGTGATCGTCGACCTGGTCCCCAACCACACCTCGTCGGAGCATCGCTGGTTCGTCGATGCCCTCGCCTCGCCGCCCGGCTCACCCGAGCGGGCCCGTTATCACTTCCTGGCGGGGCGCGGCGACGACGGCGAGCTGCCGCCGAATGACTGGACGTCGGTGTTCGGTGGGCCGGCGTGGACCCGCGTCGCGAGTGGTGCCGGCGAGCCGGGGGAATGGTACCTCCATATCTTCGACGAGAGCCAACCCGACGTGAACTGGGAGCATCCCGACGTCCGCGACGAGTTCGAAGCCGTGATGCGCTTCTGGCTCGACCGCGGCGCGGCGGGCTTCCGGATCGATGTCGCCCACTCCCTCGTCAAGGCGCCGGGATACCCCGACCTCGGACGGCGCTCGCATCGCGATGGCCCGAAGATGACCGACGGCCACCCCTTCTGGGACCGCGACGAGATCCACCCGATCGTGCGTCGGTGGCGCGCCCTGCTGGACGGCTACGACGATCGCATGATGGTGGCCGAGGCGTGGGTGCGCGCCGATCGCCGGCCGCTCTATCTTCGCCCCGACGAATACCATCAGGCCTTCGACTTCGACTTCCTCAGCGCCGATTGGAACGCCCTGACGTTCCGGTCGATCGTCGACGCGTCGGTCACGTTCGCGGTCGGCGTCGGATCGAACCCGACGTGGGTGCTCTCGAACCACGACGTCGTCCGCCACACGACCCGTTACGGCCTCCCCGCAGGGACTGACCTGACCACCTGGCCGTTGACCGGGCCCGTCGAACTCCTCGACGCGACCCAAGGTTTACGCCGGGCGCGCGCCGCGTGCCTGGTCACGCTGTCGCTTCCCGGGTCGGCATACATCTACCAGGGCGAAGAACTCGGGCTCCCCGAGGTCTGGAACCTTCCCCTCGACGTCCTCGACGATCCGGTGTGGCGCGATTCGGGGCACACGCGCAAAGGGCGCGACGGCTGCCGTGTGCCGTTGCCGTGGGAGCCCGAGGGGCCCTCGCTCGGGTTCGGCGCCGGTGCCGCGTGGCTGCCGCAACCCGACGAGTTCGCGCACCTCGCTGCGTCGCTCCAAGACGGCGACGACGCATCGATGCTGACGCTCTATCGCCGGGCGCTCGCGCTGCGCCGTCGGCTGCTCGTCGCCGATGATCACATCGAGTTCTTGGACCTCGGTGCCGACGTGTTCGGCTTCCGCCGAGGAGGTGGCATCCGCTGCATCGTCAACATGGGCGACGAGGCGATCCCGATGCCGCCCGGCGAATTGCTGCTGTGTTCGGACGCCGCGATCGAGCGGGATCAGGCCGAACTCCCGGCCGACACCGCGGTCTGGCTGCGCTGACCGGGGAAGTCACCCGGCCGGCTCGCTCAGGCGACGGTGGCCGGGGCCGCGGCGTGCTGGGCCGCATGGCGGCCGGCGGCGAAGCCGAAGACCATGCCCGGTCCGAGCGTTCCGCCAGCTCCGCCGTAGGTCATTCCCATCGCGGAGGCCATGACGTTGCCGGCGGCGTACAGCCCATCGATCACGGCGCCGTCGACATCGAGCACCTGACCGACCCCGTTCGTGCGCGGGCCACCTTTGGTGCCGAGCGCGCCGGGCCGAACCTGGATCGCGTAGTACGGCCCGGTGTCGATCGGCCCGAGCGTCGCGGCCGCGGTTCGGGTCCCGTCACCCCAGTGCGTGTCGTTCACGCTCTTGCCCCTCCCGAAGTCTGGGTCGTCGAGATCCGCGACCTGGGCGTTCCACCGCTCGACGGTCTCTTCGAAGGCAGGGCCGTCGATGCCGATCTTGGCGGCCAGTTCGCCCAGCGACTCGGCCGAGGTCAACCACTCGGGCACGACCCCCTCACCGCGGTAGCGGCCGATGCCTGATCGCGTCAGGTAGACCTGATCGAACACCAGGAACGCCGGCATGTTCATGTAGTCGAAGCTGCCCGGGTCGAGTTGGTGAAAGGCCGCGCCGAAGGCGTTGTAATTGGCCGCCTCGTTGGCGAAGCGGCGACCGGAACGGTTGACCATGATGCACCGCGGCTGGACCCGCTCGCGGTTGACCATCCACGGGATCTGCGTGCCGTGCTGATCGGTGATGTCGACGACGGGCACCCACCACGCTTCTTGCATGTTGCCGAGCGCAGCACCGACCCGCATCGCCATCGTCAGCCCGTCGCCGGTGTTGGTTTCGATCGACACCGGACGTTCGAGCGGTCCGCGGATGAAGCTGCGGATCAGGTCGGGGCTCCACTCGAATCCTCCTGTCGCCAAGACGACGCCACGTCTCGCTGTGACCGTGCGGGGTCCCGTCGGGCCGTCGAAGCGGACGCCAGCCACGCGACCATCGACCAGGTCGAAGCCGATGGCTCGCTGTTCGGTCTCGGGTTCGATGCCGCGGTCGAGGCAGGCCCGCAGGAGCCGACCGATCAACGCTTGGCCGCAGCCGCGGAGGTCATCGGCCTGGCGCTGCAGCATCAGGTCGGCCGGGACCGCCGTGGTGGCGCCTCGGCCGAGCGTCGTTTCATTCATCAGGACATGGCGCCCCATCTGTCGGCTCTGCGCGACGCGGTGTTGCCACTCGCCGAGTTCCCCGAAGGCGAACAGCGGGCATTCGAGCGAGCGCCCGCCAGCGATGCTGCCGCCGGGATGCTCGGGGTGATAGTCGGGAAAGTCCTCGACGATCTCGAAGGCGACCGGCGTGTTGGCCTCGAACCAACTCACCATCTCGGGGCCGGTGTCGACATAGGCCGCGGCCAGTTCGGGAATGATCCGGTCGTGCGACAGCGAGTCGAGGTAGCGCAGCGCGTCGTCGCGTGAGTCGGCGAGGCCCTGCTCGGCCATGTGATGGTTGCAGGGAATCCAGATCATGCCGCCGGACATCGCCGACGTGCCGCCCACCACGTCGGCCTTCTCGAACACGCCCACTCGCTCGGCGCCGAAGCCGTGGGCCGTCACCGCTGCGGCGAGCGCGGCGGCACCTGATCCGAGCACGACCACGTCGAACTCGTCGAAATTGCTCATGGCTGCTGGATCTTGCTGTTCATGTTCTCGTGGTAGTGGGCGATCTTGCATTCGCGCTCGTTGAGGATGTGGCGCGTGTACCCACTCGACCGTTTGGTCCGTTCGAGTTGTTGGTAGATCTCGATGTCTTCGCCGACGACGTGCTTCAGCCGGTCCCAATGGGTCATGGTGCGCGCGTGATAGGCGGCGTACTCGGGGTCGTCGAGGTCGCCAGGGTAGATGAGTTCCCAGCACAGGAAGCGGGTGCGGTCGACATCGATCGGGATCGGCGTGAACACCTGCGTGTGCTCGGGGTTGCAGTTGAAGACGGTGTTGGGGAACACGACGTAGTGACAGATCGCGAACCGGTGGTGGTCGGGGTCGGCCGCAAGATCGTCGAGCCGCTCGGCGCGCGGGACGAAGCACATGTAGTTGTCACCGACGATGTGGAACGACGCCTGGCGAGCCGCCTTCACCCACTCGGGCGACACGTCGTGCAGTTGCTTGGCGTGGTAGATCTCGTTGAAGCCGTCGACGACGGCCTTGTAACTCACGGGGACGTCCCACTCGACCACTTCGTGCAGGATCATGCCGTCCATCTCGAAACGGCCGAGATCGGCGGCGATCTCGGGCCCGATGCTGGCCAGCAGCGGCGGTGCGTCGTCCGGCCCGGCCAGGTTGATCCACACCCAGCCGCCCCATTCGTCGGCGGCCACCGCAGGCGAGCGCAACCCGTCGAGTTGGGCCGGGTCGAAGTCTTCGCGTTCGGGCACCCCGACCACCATGCCGGTGGTGTCATACACCCAACCGTGGTACGGGCAGGTGAAACGGCGGGCGCCACATCCGACCAGCTCGCCGACGATCGCCGGACCGCGGTGTTGGCACACGTTGTGGAACGCAGCAAGCGATCCGTCGGGTTGACGCGTTACGACGACGGTCTCTCCGTGGCCTTCGTAGGTGAGCCAGTCGCCCGTGCCGACGATCTGCTCCGACCGGCCCGCGATCACCCAGTGGCGGGCGAGCACCCGTTCGCGTTCGAGTTCGAACCGCACCGGGTCGGTGTAGGCGTCGCGGCGCATCGTGCTGGGCCCGTAGCTCGGGACGTTCTGGACACTCGGGCCGAGGCGGACGGGCACGTCGCCCCGAGTCGGGATGTGAACCATGGAGTACTCCTCGGTCGGGATGACGGCGGTCGGGATGATGGCGGTCGGGATGATGGCGGTTCCGCCATGAAATGACGCTTGTTATGTATAACAGCTGTGATATTCTGCGTCAATGCCGAAAGTGGTCGACACCGATCAACGGCGCACCGAACTCGCGGATGCCGCGGCGCGGGTGATCGCCCGCGCGGGCATCGACGGCGCGTCGCTCCGCGAGGTCGCCGCCGAAGCGGGCTGGACCACCGGGGCACTCGTTCCGTACTTCTCGACGAAGGCCGAACTCCTCGCCTTTACCTTGCAGGCGTCGCTCGATCGTCGACGCGCCCGGCACGCCGAACGCTCGGCGATGGAGCCGGCCGATGCACTCCGCGATCTGCTGGTCGGTCCGCTGCCCACCACGCCCGACACGACGCTGCACTGGATCGTCACGCTCGCCTTTGCCGCTCAGTCGAGTTCGGACCCTGAACTCGCGGCGATCCAGCACGAGGCCTACCTGCACTTTCGCAGTGCCGTCATCGACCTCGTCGTCGCCAGCGGGCGCGGCGCGGCGGGCCGTGCCGCAACAACGGAGGCCGAGCGGTTGATCGCGGTCGTCAACGGCGTCGCCCTCCAGGCTCTCTTCGCGCCGGATCTGTGGAGCACCGACCGCCAGATCGTTGCCGTCGACGCCGCGCTGGGTCTGCCGTGACCACGGCCGCCGCACCAGCGCACCGTCGCGCGGCGACCGAACGTCTCGTGCTGTCGCACTTCTCTCTCGACCGCAACCATCGGCTCGATGATCGCATCGAGGCGGCTGGCGCGGCCGGATTCGATGGCATCGGCCTCTTCGCCGGGCAGTATCGCCAGCTCGAAGCCGACGGGTTGGCCGCCGGAGAGGTGCACGAGTTGCTGGCCCGCGCCGGTGTGCGCATTGCCGAGGTCGAAGTCCTCTCGGGCTGGGGTGCCCATTCGCCGTCGCCCGACTACCAAGAGTTCGAGTCGGTCGTGTGGGGAATGGTCGACGAGTTCCGCGTTCCCTACGTGCAGGCGATCGGACCCTTCGAGGGCACGCGAGCCGACGCCGTACCCCGATTCGCAGCGCTATGCGATCGAGCTGCCGAGCATGGCGCAACCGTGGGCCTGGAGTTCCTCCCGTTCACCAACATCGTCGACGCCGCCGATGCGCTCGCCATCGTCGAGGCGGCAGGCCGTCCGAACGGCGGTGTCTGCGTCGACATCTGGCACCACGCGCGAGGTGCCGACGACCTCGACCTGATCCGTCGCATCCCACCCGAGCTGATCGTCGGCGTGCAGATGAGCGATGGCCCGCCAACCCCGATGCTCGCCGACTACAAGGACGATTGCCTGCGTCATCGCGTGCCGCCCGGCGATGGCACCTTCGATGTCGACGCCTTCGTCGGCACCCTGCTCGACCTCGGCGTCGATGTCCCCTGGGACCTCGAAGTCTGCAACGAAGCCGCCTGGGGCCGGCCCGCCATCGACCACGCGACCGCCTGCGCCACAGCGATGCGCCGGGTCCTGCAGCGGTGCCTGCCACCTGCCGACTGATCGACCATCAGAACACCCACCCACCGCACACCCACCCACCACCCACCCACCCACCCAACCCACCCACCCACCCACCCGCCAGGAAGAGGACCGACCATGACACTGCCCGACACGAGCGCCACGTACGACTTCACGGGAAAGACCGCCCTGGTGACGGGCGCGACCGGTGGGATGGGCAGCGCGATCGTCGCTGCCCTCGCCGCCGCCGGAGCTCAGGTGATGGCAAGTGACATCGCCGCCGACGCAGGCACCGCACTGCTCGACCGAGTCGCGAACCCCGACGTTGCCTTCTCCCGCGCCGACATCGGCGACCCCGACCAGATCGCCGCGCTCGTGGCGGCCACGGTCGAACGATTCGGTCGGCTCGATTACGCGGTCAATGCTGCGGCGATCGAGTTCGAAACCGTGTCCCTCGCCGATTGTTCGATCGACGACTTCGATCGGATGATGAACATCAACACCCGCGGCCTGTTCGCCTGCATGAAGCACGAGATCACCGCGATGCTCGATACCGACGATGGCGCTCCACGATCGGTGGTGAACATCGCGTCGACGAACTCGTTCAAGCCGCAGCGCGATCAGCCGGCGTACACGGCGAGCAAGCACGCCGTCCTCGGCCTGACCCGCAGCGCGGCACTCGACTACGCCGGCCGGAACATCCGCGTCAACGCCGTCTGCCCCGGCGCCATCGACACCCCGATGCTGCGGACCGCGATGGAACGACGCGGCCGCGACGCCGCCGACACGGCGCGCCGGCTCAGCCCGATCGGACGATTCGGCCGGCCCGACGAGATCGCCGCGGCAGTCCTCTGGCTCTGTTCGGACGCCTCGTCGTTCGTCACCGGCCACGCCCTCGCGGTCGATGGCGGCATGCTCTCGTCGTAACCAGTCGAAGCGTCAGCGCGGCCCGCAACTACCCTGCCGACCGTGCCCACCCTCGACTCGCTGCTCGCCTTCTCGGCGGCCACCATCGTGTTGTTGCTGATTCCCGGCCCGGCCATCTTGTACCTGGTCAACCGCACCGTCACCGACGGTCGCGAGGTGGGCCTCGCCGCGGTCGCCGGCCTCGAGGTCGGTGACACCATCCAAGCCGCGGCGGCTGCGCTCGGACTGTCGGCCGTGCTCGCCACATCGGCCACTGCGTTCAACGTCATCAAATGGGCGGGTGTGGCCTATCTGGTCATCACGGGCATCAGCACGCTGCTCCGAGCATCTGATCCGATCGACCCCGACCAGCCCAGTGTCGGTCGCAAGCGCGCGTTCCGACAGGGCATCGTCGTCAACGCGTTGAACCCGAAGACGGCGCTGTTCTTCCTGTCGATCTTCCCGCAGTTCGTCGATCCCGACCGACCCAATTCCGTCGTCCAGGCGCTCCTGCTCGGCGCAGTGTTCGTGATGCTGGCGACGCTGTTCAACGGCAGCTACGTGCTGCTGGCGAGTCGCCTGCGTCATCTGCTGCTCGACGGTCGAGCGTTGCCCTTCATCCGCCGCTATGTCAGCGGCACCGTCTTCGTCAGCCTCGGTGTGTTGGCCGCGCGGGCCGGCCACCGCTGACGACGCTCGCCGACGTTCCCCGATGATCGAGAGTGCGGTTCGATCTCGCCCGTCCGCTCAGCGTCGGTGTGCCGTCGCTCGTTCGAAGAGGATCGGGGTGAGCGGTCGGCCGCCCGGTCGACAGCGGTAGAGGCAGGTGAGCCGAAACCAGGTGTGTCGTTGCAGCGCGTGCACGAGCGACAGGTCGATCGGCGTCGATCGGGCACACGCCCTGATCAGTGCATCCGACCACGTTGCCGCGGCGTCGCTGGTCCGACCGCCTTGGAGGGCGCGCAGTTCGAGGTGCACGGCAAGGTTGGCGACGTCGATTTCGGGAGCGCCGCGAGATGCACCATCGACATCGATGATGCCGAGTGGCCCGCGCGCCGGAACGAGGATGTTCTTGTCGTGGAGGTCGCTGTGCACGAAGGCATCACCGGTGACGTCGACCGCAGGCAGGTCGCACGCCGCGGCCGTCAACGCGGGGCGCAGTTCGGGCTCGATCCGGCAAACGGTCTCGATCCACCGCTGCGGCTGGTCGACGGTGGCGCCCGGGAGCCCGGAGGCGTCGTTCGAGCCGATGGCGCGGAGCAGCGCGGCCAGGTCGGCAATCGGCGGGCTGAACCCCCGGCGGATGCGGTCATGCAACGTGTTACCGGCGACCACGCTCAATTCGATGCGCCCGTCACCGTGGATCGCCAGCACCTCGGGGCTGGCGAACGTGCCGCCAGTCGCAGCCGCTGCCGTTGCGACGGTGGTGTGGCGATGCGCAACGCCCGGCGCCCGGTCAGGACGAACGACCTTGACGAAGCGGTCGGAATGACGGACGACTGCGCGTCGATGCGGCCGGTAGGAAATCAGTTCACCTCCCGCAGCCAACGTCACCGCGAGGCCAGGGAGTCGACGGTCATGCTCTCCCCGGCGGAGTTCGACCAGCCCGGTCGCGGGGTCGAGCAGCCCGTGGCGCGGCCCGTTGCTGACCGCCCACAGGTTCGTCGGATGCGGCGAGACGCGCGTCCATTCGTCCATCCATGCTGGCGCCGAGCCGAGCGCCGGGGTGCCGAAAGCCGACGAGCGTCCCGTCGTCAGATCTGTCGTCACGTCCATCATCACGTCCGTCATCGGGTGCGGATGTCGAGATGGCGACGGGCCAGGTCGAGGATGGCTGCGGCGGTGGTTCGGCAGTCCCGTTCGAGATGCCGGGTGACCAGCAGGGCTTCGTCGACGAGGGCGATTGCCGTGTGCCACCGCAGTGCCTGGTCGCCGATCCGTCGGCCATCGAGCTGTGAGCGATAGTGGTCGACGACGGCGTCGGCGTGATCGACCGCACCGGGGGACCAGCCGGGTTGGCGGATCGACATGCCGGCGACGACCCCACGGAGACGACCGAGGTCGATCGCGGCCGGTCCGCGGGCGACTCGCTCCAGGTCGACGAACGCAACGCCATCCTGGGTGATCATGACGTTCCGGTCGTGGAGGTCCCCATGCAGCAACACCTCGGGGCCCGAGTCGTCGGGAATCGATCGTCGGAGGGCGTCTGACACTGCAGCGCACGACGCCGCCAGTTCGGGGCGCCACGCCGCCAGACCTCGCAGGCCGACACCAGCTGCCTCGAGGTCGTCGACTGCCGACCGGGCAGGCGCCGCGACCTGCGTGGCGTGGAACCTGACGAGGGCGTCGGCGACGACACGGGAATCGACCGCGCCCGTGCGCACGCCGTCGCGCAGATCGATGCCGTCGATGAAGTCGTCGACCGACACCCGGTCGTCTTCGAGCTGAAGCAGCGGTTCCGGAGTCACCACGCCCGCGGCCCGCAGCGTCTGAGCGATCGACGCGAGCAGGCCGGCGATGGGCGTGGTGGCGTAGCGCACGAGGACGCGGCGCGAGTGCGTCGCGTCATGCGCCAGGGTCACGCCGGCAATGACTCGGCGCTCGGGCTTGTACCGCAGGATGTCGACGGAGCTGTGATCGCTGCAGATCGGTGCACCGACCGGAGCGAGACCCGAGAGAGCGGTGCGCTTCAACTTGCGGGGGACGGTGTACCAGCGAAGGCGGCGCAGCCGAGCGTCACTCGGAAACGGATGGAAGATCGTGTGGTCATCGAGTCGGCAGGTGGCCTGGCCGAGCGAAGTCACTCGTGATCGCAGTGTCTGGGCCTTGGCCCAGACCTCGTCCGCGCGCTCGATGCGCTCGCTCCAGTGCGCATACCCACGCTCGGTCGTGCCCGACCCGGTGCGGGCGACGTAGCTGACGATGGTCGTCTCGCCCGGCTTGTGGCGGACGTAGTCGGCGCGCACGTCGACGACGTCGAGTCCGTTCCGTCGCAGCAGCGCGACTGCACTGGGCGAGTCGATGAGGTGGGCGATGATCGGCGGCGCGATCATCGCCCGACCCGGTCGAGCACGGGGTGCGGCAGCGATGGCCGGTTGTCGAGATCGATGTGGACATCGGGAGCCAGTTCGGCGATGTCTCCGTGGTGGACCACGAGCGTGGTTCGGCCCTGGGCGATGTTGCGGATCGCGGCGATGACCGTCACTCGGGCGTCAGGATCGAGCCCGACGAGCGGCTCGTCGAGCAGGAGCAGCGAAGCGTGTCGGACGGCGGACCGGGCGAGCATCACCCGGCGGGCTTCGCCGCCCGACAGTGACGACCCACCCTCGTCGAGGATGGTGTCGATGCCGTTCGGGAGCTTGGCGATGACGGGCAGCAGCAGGGCCGCCTCGGCAGCGGCGAGGATCTCGGCGCCGGTGGCGCGGGGGTTCCCGAAGGCGATGTTCTCGCGGATCGTCCCGCTGAACAGCGCGAGCTGCTGGGGAACGTAGGCGATGCGCTCGCGGTAATTCTCGAGTTGGTACTCGGCGATCGACGTGGCATCGATGCGAATCTCGCCCCGGGCCGGCTGGTGCAGGCGGAGCAACAGCGACAAGAGCGTGGATTTGCCGCGTCCGTTCTCACCGGTGATCACGGCGAACTGCCCGGAGGTGATCCGGTCGGAGAAACCGCACAGGGATCGCCGGCCGTCCGGGTAGCGATGGTGCACGTTGACGAATTCGATATCTCCGGTGAGCGGGGGAGTCGGACGCCCGACAGTCGGATGCTCGCGCGGCTTGTCGAGCAGGTCCCGCACCCGCAGCGCACACGCGGTTGCCTTGGCTAATCGCGCTCCCTCTGCGGTGAGCCTCCGAACCGGTTTGTACAACGTGCGGGTGTAGGAGATGACGAGGACGAGTTCGCCCGTCGTGACGTTGCCCGATCGAACGCGCATCGCACCGACGACGAGCACGAGCGCGACGCCTGCGCCAGTGAGGAACTCGGTATTGCGAGTCATCCGCGCCGTGAGCTTGGCGGCGGCCATTGTGGCGCGTTCGGCGCTGCGGGCATGGCCGCGGAATTCGTCGGCGGTTCGAGTCTCGGCGGAGAACGCCTTGATCAGACCAACCTGTCGGATCGATTCCGCAGCGCGTGACGCGATGGCGCCTTCCTTGCGGCGCTGCTTGCTCGCCGCGACCTTGACCTTGCCGGAAGAATGCTTGACGTTGACCGCGAGGAGGGGAAGCGGGACCAGCGCAACGAGCAGCAGTGGCCAGTCGACGAGCCCGAACACGGCGATCCCGCCGAAGAGCAACGTCACGTTCGACAGCAGCGTCAGCCAACTGGGGAACAGGAGATCGCGGATCATGTTGACGTCGCCCATCAGCCGCACGAGAAGATCGCCAGAGAACTGCTGTTGGTGCTCGGCGAGTTCGAGGCGGTGGATGTGGTCGAAGACATCGCTGCGAATGCGCACGGTCGCCTTGCGGCTGATGCGCGCGACGATCAGTTGAAGCCGCTCGTCGGCGAGCCCCAGCACGACCGGCACAGCAAACGCGACGATCGCGAACATCACGATCGGCTCGATGGCGATCGCCGCAGGGTCGGGCGAAGCGACGATGTGGTCGACCACCCAGGTGATCGGCCAGGGCCGTAGCAACTCCAACGCCGTGACCACCAGTGTGAGCAGCGTCGAGGCAACCAAGAGTGGTCGCATCCCGCCGAGTGCGGGGCGGAACGAGCGCAGCACGCGGCGCAGATCGGACGGGGCGACGGCGAACAGGCGTGGTCGGGCGGTGCTCATCGCAGCGCCCGTGTCGGTGACGGCATGATCTGGGTGATGGCCGCCGAGGTCGCTGCAGCGACGTGTTGCCAGGTCATCGTTGCGTGGGCGCGATTGCGCCCTTCGGTCGACATCGTCGTGCGGAGCGGGTCGTCGTCCAGCAGCGTCCGCACGGCGCTCGCGAATGCCATGTCATCGTCGGCTGCGCTGAGCACGACCCCGCCACCGCCCACGATGTCGGCGATGTCGCCCTGGTCGGTACTGACCACGGCCAGGCCGGCCGCGAGGTAGTCGATGATCTTCAACGGGCAGAAATAGAACGGCGACTGCCGGGGATACGGCGCCAACCCGATGGCCGCCGCGCCGAGGAGACGCGTCGCATCGTGGGGTGGCAGGGCGCCGGTCACGCTGATCTGGTCGGTCACGCCGCAGCGCTCGGCCTCCGCCAACACGCGGTCGGCGCCCGTCCCGCCCCCGATGATCAACAGCTTCGGTCGGTGCCCGGTCCGGGCGAGTTCGACGAGCAGGCCCACCAGTCGGTCCGCGCCGTGCCACGGCTTCGGGTGCCCAAGGAACACCAGCGGGAAGTCGACATCACCTGACGCGACGGGCGCCGTGCGGGTCGGTCGGAACCACGTCGGCTCGAACCCGTTGGGTTGGGTGAGGGTGGGCCCGGTGCGGAACTGTCTGATCCACGTGGTGAGTTCGGAGGCCACCGAGATGACGAGGTCGGCCGCGCCCAGTAACTCGATCTCCAGAGCACGGTCGGCGGGGCCCACGCTGCCTGGGCGGTGGTGGCCGGCCTCGTCGACGAGCGGCGCGTTCACTTCGAGCACGAACGGAATGCCGAGGCGGCGGGCGTGGTCGAGCCCACCCCGATGTCCGAGCGACAGGCGTTCGTAGACGACGTCGATGGCGGCCTCGGTCGACAGATCGGTCAACGGTCGCGACTCCGTCGGGAACGTCGAGTCGGCCTGCCGTTCGCTGAACAACTCGACCCGATGTCCGAGGCTCGCCAACCCGGCCGCGATGCCGCGCAGATGCTGTGAGGCACCTTTGGTGCCGACGGGATCGATGCCCCGGTCGGCGCACACCTGAGCGATGCGGTATGAGGTCATCACGCGTCGGGACCTTCGGCGTGACCGACCAGTGACGGCATCGGTTGTCCGTCGGCAAGAGTGGGGCGGGACCGGGCGGGGCGGGAAAGAGTGGGGCCGGGAACAGTGGGGCTGGGCGGCTCGGACCCCGGTTCGGATCGAGCGGCCTCGAAGGTCTCGACGAGCTGGGCGATGGTTGTCTGGCGATCGAAGGTCGTGGCCAGCTTGCGGGGACCGTGCGATGACATCTCGCGCCATCGGGCGTCGTCGGTGAGCAGCATGTCGAGGGCCTCGGCGATGGCGTCGGCGTCGTCAGGTGGGACCACCAACCCTTCGCGACCGTGTTCGATGATTTCCGGAATCCCTGCGACGGGGGTGGTCACGGCGGGAAGTCCGGCCCCCAACGCTTCGAGCAAGACCGTGGGCAATGCGTCCTGGTTGCCATCGGCGCCGACCTTGCACGGCGCAGCCATCACGTGGGCGCGCCGCAACAACGCACCGACCTCGTGTTGCGGGAGTGACCCGGTGAAGGTGACCCGGTCCTCGATGCCGAGCGTGTGCGCCTGCGCCGCGAGCGCCGAGCGTTGGTCCCCCTCGCCGACGAGCACGCAAGCCAGGTCGGGCAGTTGCGGTGCCAGGTCGGCGAGTGCGTCGAGCAACACGTCGAACCCCTTCTTTTCCACGAGTCGACCGACCGCCACGACGAGATGACGGGTGCGCTGTTCGAGCGCCGTCGGCGGGTCGTTCGGAGCCAGCCCGTTGTAGATCCTGACCAGTGGTGTACCGACGCCGTCGAGTCGCACGGCCAGATGATGCAGGTTTGCATCGCACACGGTGACGATCGCCCCTGCGCGGCGTGCCACTCGAGCTGCGAGTTCCCAGTCGACGGTGTGGCGATAGATGTCTTTCGCATGGGCGGTGACGGTGTAGGGCACACCGGTGAGGAGGTGCACGATGTGGGCCACGTGGGCCGCACCGGTGAGGAAGTGGGCGTGCAGATGGTCGATGTTCGAGCGCTGGACCTCGTCGGCCACCTCGATCGCGTGGAGCAGCAGCCTGGCTTGTCGTTCAGGTGCCAAGAGCCCGACGAAGTCGATCACGTCGGCGAGTTGCTGTGTGCGCAGCGCCGGCAGGGCGCGCAACGCCGCGAGGAACGACGACTTGTCGACGGGTGCCATGTAGTGCACCGATGCCACCACGCGAGCCAGTTCAGGGTGGAATCGCCCCTCGGTGGCGTGGTTGAGCGAGAAGACCGACACGTTGACCCCTGCTCGCTCGAGGCCGAGGATCTCGTTGAGAATGAACGTCTCGGAGAGTCGCGGGTACTGCTTGAGGATGTATCCGACATGGAGATCAGACACGGGGAGATCAGACATGGGCCAGCTCGGGGCGTGCGGCCGAACGGAGGCGCTCGGGGACGGGGACGACGCGGGGTGCGGTCAAGATGGCGGCGGCGCGGCTTGCCCCGCCGATATCGAGATCGAACAGCGGTGCTGCGCCTCCGGCGCACGCCGGAGGCGATGGGCATCGGCGCGCTCGTTCGACGAAGTCGGCAACGCGCTGTGCCGAGAGTGCATCGGCCGGGCATCGCTCGAACAGCGGATGCACCGCGAGACGCTCGGCCCGAATGTCCTGCTCGAGCCGGGGCTCGGTGCGCGGCACGAGCAGCGTCGGGGTGCCCGCGGCGAGTGTCTCGACCACCGTGTTGTAACCGGCCATCGAGATCACGCCGACGGCTGAGGAGATGCGGTGGCGCATGTCGTCCACGAACTCGACGACGTCGACGTGGCTCATCTGGGCGGCTCGCGCCGCGACTTCATCTCGGCGGTCCGACGACATCAGCGGTCCGGTGACGATCACCGAGCGCAGACCTCCCGTGGCGCCGGCATCGACGGCGTCGAGGAACCGGCGGACCATCGTCTGGCCGTCTCCACCCCCGCCGGGCGTGACGAGCAGGAAGGGGTCGCTCCCTGCTGCGGCGATCGAGTTCGGCTCCATGGGCGGGGCGACGAATCCGACGTGGGTGACCGCCGCGCGCAGCCGCTCGGTCAGGCCGAGTTCGGTGGCCGTGGTCAGGATTCGATCGTCGCCGTACACGAGCACGTCGTCGTAGGCGCCGAGTCGACCCCACACGCCTGCTTTCGTCCAGTCAGCGTCGACCCGGCGCGCATCATCGACGATGTCGCGCAGGCCGAGCACGATTCGGGGTCGGTGCGTGACGTGGGTGGAGGGGGTGAGGTGGGCGGCGTGGTCCAGGGCGGCGACGAGTTCACCGCCCATGCCGATCGGCGACTGGTCGATGAGGATGACGTCGGGTTCGAATCCGGTACATGCACCGAGCAGGATGTCCGACCGCAACTTGACGAGGGCATCGATGTCCGTGGTGAACTTGCGCGGCACGTAGGCCCCGCGATTGTCCTTGGTCACAGCGGGCAAGATCAGTGCATCGACTCGCGCTGGCAGCGAGAACGATTGCGCTCGAGGTGAGCCCGTGGCGATCAACACGTTGGCGTGCGGTGAACGCGCGACGATGGCCTGGGCGATCAGCGTGGTCCGCCGCAGGTGGCCGAGACCGTAGGTGTCGTGGCTGTACAGGAGGTATCGGGCCGGTGAACGGAACATGTCTCCACCCAACACGACGGGCGATCGAGTGAGCCAGTGCACCTTCGTCGTAGTACCTCCGCCGACGACAACGCAGAGGTACTACGACCATCGTACGGTTGCGCGACCGGGGCGAACATCTGCACACTGGACGTGTGGAACCATCGATCAGCCCGTGGGGCAAGCCGAGTACGCAGGCAAGTGAGGACTGGGTCCAGCGCGGCCACGCCTCGTCGGCGGCGAACCTGACCAGCATCTTGCGGGTGGGCCCGGTTGCGTCGGCGTCGGCGGCATCCCCGCCGCCCCGGTTCTCCCGCGCCACTCGCCGCCGCGTCGGGACGCTGCTGTCGGTCGTCGTTGCGTTGGGCACGGCCGGATCGGCGCTCGCCTTGCGCGACGTGCTGTTTCCCGCGGTCGGGGACACGACGACTCGCTCGGTCTGGCAGAACCCTGGCAGCATCGAAACCGTGCCGCCGTCGATCGTGGCCCCCACCACGTCAGAAGTGGCAGCCGCGTCGACGTCGACCAGCGCAGTCACGACTGCGCCGTCGACGTCGGTGCCGATCGTTGCCCCAACGGCAGATGCACTCACCGTGGGGTCGACCCCTGCGGGCGGCAGCGTGTCGGACGGATCGACCGTCCCGAGTGGGACCACCGTGTCGTCGGGCTCGTCTGGCTCGTCGGTGCCATCTGGTTCTTCAGTACCGGCGAACAGCGCACCGAGCGCCTCCACGCCGTCCGGCGGTACGTCTGGGTCATCATCGCCGGCGACCACCGACGATTCAGATGACGATGCCGACGACGATTCGTCCGGCTCGGGCAACAGCGGCTCGGGCAACAGTGGCTCGGGCAACAGTGGCTCGGGCGGCGACGACGATCCCGACGACGACTGACAGCATCAGACGGCGTCCGGCTTCTGTCAGCCGGCACGGTCCGGTGTCCCTGCCCGGCCGTCCTTGCCGGTTGTCCTCGCCGCTCTGACTCAGGACATGTCGAGGTGATCGTTGGCCCACAGCGCAGCTTGCGTTCGGTCGGTCACGCCGAGGCTGTTGAACACGCTCGTCAGGTGCGCCTTGACCGTCCGCTCGCTGATGCCGAGCTGACGGGCGATCTGCTTGTTGGCGAGTCCGTGGCGGACGAGGTCGAGCACCTCCCGCTCGCGCGCAGTCAGCGACGGTTGATCGACCTTGGCCCGCCGCGTCTCGAGCAAGGCCCGGGCGGCCTTCGGGTCGAGGGGCGACTCGCCCCGGTGCACGCTGCGCACGGCCGCGGCGATGGCCTCGGGCTCGCTGTGCTTCAACATGTAGCCGTCGGCTCCCGCGGACAGTGCGTCCATGATGCGGGTCTGGTCGGAGAACGAGGTCAGGACGAGCACGCGACTCTCCGGATGCTCGGTCGCGAGCCGGCGAGTGGCTTCGACGCCGTCCATGTTCGGCATCGAGAGATCCATGATGACGACATCGGGTCGTTCCCGGCCGACCAGATCGAGCGCCTCGACCCCGTCTGCTGCGACGCCGACGAGTTCGAGATCTCCGGTGGTTGCCAGATACTGCGCCAGACCCGCCCGGACGACGGCATGGTCATCGACGACCACGACTCGGATCATGTCGTCACCACTCACGCCAAGACCGCGCTCGGAAGAGAGAGCTGAGCGGGAATGGTCGCTACGACACGTGTGCCCGTGGCCGGCGCCGACAACACCTCGAATGTGCCGCCCGAGTCGGCCAGGAGCCCGCCGATCGCGCGCAGTCCGACATGGCCGTCCTTGTTGCGCTGCGCCGCCGCCTCGGGGTCGAACCCGCGCCCGTTGTCGTCGACGGTCACCGAGATGTCACCCCCGTCATCACCACCGCTGACGTGGCCGAGGGCGACCTTCACCGCGGTGGCGCCGGAATGGGTGGCGATGTTACGGAGAGCCTCCTGCACCACCCGATAGGCGAGATTCGCCGCCTGGTCGCTCACCGGGTGCTGGTCGAGGTCGACGTCAAGATCCGTCGCGATGCCTCGGCCGGGCAACCCGCTGAGCAGATCGCCGATGGCCGACTCGAGTCCCTCGTCGGCGAGGTTCGGCGGATAGATCTCGACCAGGAGCGACCGCAACGACTTGACGCTGTTGCGGATCGATGCCGAGGCCTGTTGCGCTTCGGTCGGGTCGACCGTGGCGCTGCGTCCGAGTGCCGCGAGGCCGAGCGACACCCCGGTGAGATCTTGGACGACGCCGTCGTGCAGGTCGCTGGCGATGCGCCGCCGCTCGGCGTCGGAGGCGTCGATCGCTCGGCGCAGCAGCAGCTCACGTTCCTCTTGGCCCGAACGCAACCGGCGAGCCATCCGCCAGGCGAACGGCAGTTGGACCAACTGAAGTGCGATCAGAGCGCCGATCGCGATCGGCGCGAACTGTCCCCACAATCGCCGACCGACATCGGAGACCCCCGAGTATCGGAAGTAGGCCTCGAACAACAGCGGCGTGCCTTCGACCGTGCTGATCGGCTGGTACACCTCGAGCAACTTGGTTTCGACCTCGAACCGATTCTCGGGCTCGCCGAGATCGGATACCTCCGCGTGGGCGTTGCCGGTCGCGAAGACGTCCATCTTGTCGGCTCCGACTTCGAACTGCTCGCCGATGAGGCGAGGTTCGTCCGCGTAGACGATCGTGCCGTCCTCGGCCCAGATCTTCACCCGCACCAATGACCCGCGGAGCACGTACTGGCGAACGGCGTCGTCGACGGCGTCGAGCGCCGCTGCGTCGTTGGCGATGACGGCGTCGGTCAGGACAGGCGCCACGATCCCCTGCGCACTGACCCAGGACACGCGCTTGGCGTCCTCGGTGGCCTGCTCGGTACCGACGCGGCGGCTGACCCACGCAGTCACGAGAGCGACTACGACGAGCGCCACGAATCCGGTGAGTGCGAAACGCCACATCACGGCGCGGACCGACACGGGTTCGCCGGGAGCGGACCGTTGTGCGTCGCTCCTGCCCACCGACGTCACCCTAGCCCGCCCCGGATGCACGAACCGACGTACCGCCAGTTGTCCGGCCGGTGGTCGGGCTGCCGGGTCGCCCGGCTCGGGTCCCGTAATCGTGTTCTGACGTGCACGGTTCGAGTGTGTCAGGGCTCGATTGCATCGAGTAGTGCACCTTGGTCGTAGTACCTCCGGCCTGGCCGGGTACCGCGGCGCCGCAACAGTCCTACGACCAAGGTCCGATGGCGCCCGGCCCGTCAGATCTGGCGAAATGGAGCCATGCCATCGAAGTACCCCCCATTCACCCCGGCCCAACAGCAACACCCCCATCACCCACACCAACTTCTCGACGGTCAACGTCGCAGCAACGGACAAGGAGTCCCTTTCATGAAACAGTCACTCAGCCTCATCGTGGCCGGCGTCGCAACGCTCGGCCTCGCCGTTCCCGCAGTTGCGGCCAACCGCTCGGACTCATCGCTCGATGACTTCCTGCGCCAGGACGTCTCGGGAAATTGCGACGAAGCCGAACACGCCGCCGACCCGGCCTGTGTCGCAGCAGGTCCCGGCTCCACGCCGTCGACCTCGCCGGTCGCAACCAGCCCCGCGATCACGTCTCCGGCGGCGTCGGCCCCCGACACGAGCACGCCCATCAGCACCCCGTCGAACAGCGTGCCGTCGGAGACCGCTCCGTCGAACAGCACCCCGTCGAACAGCGTGCCGTCGGAGACCGCTCCGTCGAACAGCACCCCGTCGAACAGCGTGCCGTCGGAGACCGCTCCGTCGAACAGCACCCCGTCCAACAGCACCCCGTCCAACAGCACCCCGTCCAACAGCACCCCGTCCAACAGCACCCCGTCCAACAGCACCCCGTCCAACAGCACCCCGTCCAACAGCACCCCGTCGAACACTGCTCCCGACGATGACGATGATGACGATGACGACGACGACCGCTCGGGTCGACGCGGCGGCGATGACGACGACCACGGCGATGATCATGGCGACGACGACTGATGAGTGACCTGCGGCGTTGACCGCGACATCGGCCCTCGGGTCGACACTCTCTCGATGACCTCCCAGCAGCTGGGGTGCTTCTGAACGAAGCACCCCAGCTGTCGTTTTCGTTCCCATCGGAACCGGCGCGACCGGAGTCGTAGCACCAAGGTCCACTTTCGGCCGTGACCCGAGAGTTTGCATCCTGTTCATATGATGTTCAGCTCAGAGACCCCGACCAGAACTGCCACCAGTGGCACCCACCAAGGCGTGGAGGCGGCGCTCGCTCCGATGGAGGCCGTCGACCTCGCGCAGCTCGACCAAGCCCAGCTCCACGATCGCGTCGAGAGCAAGGTGGTGCTGCGTACCGATGATGTTGCCCAGGCGCTCGATGCGTTGGCAGCGGAGTACTTCGTGCTCGAGCATGCCGGCGAGCGAGTGCAGGACTATCGCAACCAGTACTTCGACAGCGTCGAGTTGCGCAACTACCACGAGCACCACAACCAACTCGGCCGACGCTTGAAGCTCCGCTACCGCACCTACGTCGGCTCCAACCTGACCTTCTTCGAGGTCAAGCGCAACGTCAACGGCCGCACGATCAAGGAGCGACGAGTGTCGCGGCCACCGAGCGAGCGCCTCTGGGACGACGATGCCGAGTTCTTCGCCGCGGCGACCGGCTGGGACCCCGCCGTGTTGTCGCCGTCGCTGACCGTCGACTACGGCCGCATCCTGCTGGTCAAGCGCGACTTCTCCGAGCGCGTCACGATCGATCTCGATCTGAGATTCTCCAGCCGGGGCCGACGCACCGCAGCGACGGGCCTGTCGATCTGTGAGTTCAAGCAACCCCGCCTCGATCTCCGCTCCACTGCGATGGTGGCGATGAACCGCCGGCCGCAGATGTTCTCCAAGTACTGCATGGGCCTGGCCTCGTGCGACCCAGATCTTCGGCAGAATCGCTTCAAGCAGGTCTTCCTGAGTTTGGATGCGTTGGATCTGACACCGTCTCCGCCCACGTGGCCCCAGCCAGTCGGCGCCCCTTCGAACTTCGTCGGGCGGGTGGCGTGATGAGCGTCGTGTCGGCCATCGACATCGTCGACCTGACCCGGCTGCCCGAATTCGGCGTCGGGCTGGCCTTCAACATGTTTGCCATCGGTGCGCTCGCGACGTTGACCTATCGGCGGGCGCGATCGCGTGCCACCTACGTCTTCACGCTCGTCGTGGTCAACATCGTGGTGTTCTTCGTGACCTATCTCATGTCGGCTGCTGCGGTGAGCGTCAACGTCGGCTTCGGGTTGTTCGCCCTGTTCGGCATCCTGCGATTCCGCACCGGAACGCTGCCCGTCCTCGAGATGACCTACCTCTTTGCGGGCATCGCCCTTGCGTCGTTCAATGCCCTTGCGCTCACGTCGCTCACGCTCGTCGAGGCCGTCGTTGCCAACGTCGTCATCATCGGCGTGCTCGAATTGCTCGGAGGGATGTGGCTGTCTCGGCAGTCGGTCGTGCACGCCGTCATCTACGAACGGATCGAACTCGTCCACCCCGGTCGACATTCCGAACTCGTCGCTGATCTCGAAGCCCGCACCGGGCTCGACATCGTCGGTGTCGTCGTCGACCAGATCAACTTCCTCAACGACACCGCCAAGATCTTCATCCACGCCCGGCCCGCAGCCCGCGGCGCCGCCTTCGCCCATGCGAGCGATGAGATGTACTCGGAGTGACGCGCCGAGTGGGCGGGTTCAGTCGCCGGGGCCTTTGAGGATCTCGCCCTGCTTGATGTCCTCGACGAGATCTTCGACGACCGGCGCAACCTTGCGGCGATGCTTGATCACTTCGATGGCCACCGGCAGGATGGAGATGCCGACGATCAGCAAGGTGGCAACCTCGACGTTGTTGCGCACGACCTCGATCTGGCCGAGGAAGTAGCCGAGCGTCGTCACGCCGATCGCCCACAGCAGCCCGCCGACCAGGTTGTAGGTGACGAACGTGCGGTACCTCATGTTGCCGACGCCCGCAACGATCGGGGCGAACGTCCGCACGATCGGAACGAATCGGGCCAGAACGATCGTCTTCGATCCATGCCGATCGAAGAAGCCGCTCGCCTTCGCGACGTTCGCCGGATTGAAGAAACGTGACTTCGGTCGATCGAACAGGGTCGGGCCGACCTTCTTGCCGAACAGGTAGCCCACCTGATCCCCGGCGACTGCGGCCACGAACAGCACGACCAGCACCAGCGGAAGCGGCTGGTCGATGTGCGGCAGACCCTCGGGTTTCGACGCGAGGAATCCGGTGATGAACAGCAACGAGTCCCCGGGCAGGAAGAACCCGATCAGGAGGCCCGACTCCGCGAAGATGATCAACGCGACGAGCCACAGGCCGCCGCTTTCGATGATCTTCTCGGGGTCGAGCCAGCTGGGGAGCAGCCCGAGGATGGTTGCCAACATGCGTTAGGCCGCCGGCGAGCCGGCGACCGAGAAGCTTGCCTTTCGGTTGGAGAACGTCACTGCGCCGATCAGGACAGCCAGCGCCGCGCCCGCAATCGCGAAGCGCGCGGCGTCATTGTCCTCGAGGGCGATGATCGTGGGGAGCACGAGCAGGGACACCAGGTTCATGACCTTGATCAGCGGGTTGAGCGCAGGCCCCGCCGTGTCCTTGAACGGATCGCCCACGGTGTCGCCGATGACCGCAGCCTTGTGCTGCTCGGACCCCTTGCCACCGTGGTTGCCGTCCTCGATGTACTTCTTCGCGTTGTCCCACGCGCCACCCGCATTCGAGAGATAGTTCGCCATCAGCTGGCCGACCAGAATGACCGCTGCCGAGAATGCGCCGAGTGCCTTCCAGTCGATACCGAAGCCGATGACCACTGGCGTCAGTACTGCGAGCAGCGCCGGTGTGGTCAACTCGCGCAGCGAAGCTGCGGTACAGATGTCGATGACCGGGGCATAGTCCGGCTCCTTCTCGCCGGACATGATCTTGCCGTCGGCGAACTGGTTGCGTACTTCTTGCACGACGACGCTCGCCGTGCGGCCGACGGCCCGAATGGCCAGCGCCGAGAAGAGGAACGGCACGGCGCCACCGATCAGCAACCCGATGAAGATCTTCGGGTCGGCGATGTTGATTTGCAGCGCCGGGTCGTCGAACACGCCCCGAGCCGTCTTCTCGAGCGCCTCGAACTGCTCGGTATCGAGGATCTCCCTGCCGGCCGTTTCGATGTAGCTGGCGAACAGTGCCACTGCGGCAATGACCGCAGAACCGATGGCGAAGCCCTTGGTGACGGCCTTGGTGGTGTTGCCCACAGCATCGAGGCTGACCATGATCCGCTCGGGCTCGCCGTGGAATTCGCCCGACATTTCAGCGATACCCGCAGCGTTGTCGCTGACCGGGCCGAACGTGTCTTCCGACACGATGACACCGGTGGTGGCGAGCATGCCCATGCCGCACAGTGCAACGAGATACAGCGAGAACTGCAAGTTGCCGCCACCGAGCCCCAACGCTGCGCCGATGGCGATGGCAATCGCGATGACCGCGTACACCGACGACTCGAGCCCAGATGCGGTACCCGCAAGAACGACTGTCGCCGGCCCGGTCTCGGTGGCCGCGGCGATCTCCTTCACCGGAGCGTGGTGCGTGGCGGTGTAGTACTCGGTCAGCCGGCTGACTCCTTGGGCCAGGATCAGGCCGATCGCGACTGCTGCGAAGCACTTCCAGCCGGCGTTCTCCTTTTCGTTGCCGACGTAGGTCAGCGCGACGATCAAGGTGCCGACGAGGGTCAAGACACCTGCGACGAGGAAGCCGCGGTTGATCGGCTTGAGCGCATCGGTTTCACCCGGCCGGGCCTTCACGAAGAAGATGCCGATGATCGACGCCACGACGCCGATGGCCCGGGCGGCGAGCGGGAAGATGAGTCCGAGTGCCGGGTTCATCCCGATCGAGTTGAATGCGGTGACACCCAGGATGATCGACGCGACGAGGGTGACCTCGTAGCTCTCGAACAGGTCGGCTGCCATGCCTGCACAGTCGCCGACGTTGTCGCCGACGTTGTCGGCGATCGTGGCCGGGTTGCGGGGGTCGTCTTCGGGGATACCGGCTTCGACTTTGCCGACGAGATCGGCGCCCACATCAGCGGCCTTGGTGAAGATGCCACCACCGACGCGCAGGAACAGCGCGAGCAACGAGCCACCGAACCCGAAGCCGATGAGGACCACCGACGATGTGTTCTGGGCGAGCATGATGATGATGGTCGCCCCGAGCAGGCCGAGCCCGACGGTGAACATGCCGGCAACGCCGCCGGTGCGGAATGCAACCGTGAGCGCATCGGCCATGCTGCCGTTCTTGGCTGCAGCAGCCGTGCGGACGTTGCCGCGTGTGGCCAGCGTCATGCCGATGTATCCGGTGAAGCCCGATGCAAAGCAACCGAGCAGGAATGCAATGGTGCGGAAGGCGCCCGACTGCACGAAGCTCAACGCCACCGTGTCATCGGGCCGAACGATCTTCGTCGACGTGAGGAAGACCACTGCGGCCACCGGCACGAGAATCATCGCGATCGTGCGGAACTGCCGCCTCAGATACGCCGACGCTCCCTCCTGGATCGCTTTGGCGATCTCTTGCATCTTCGGTGTGCCTTGGTCGGCAGCCATGACGAGCTTGGCGAGGTACAACCCGACGATGATCGCGACGATGGCGGATGCGGCAGAGAGGTACAGCACAGTCCACTCGGCGGTACCGAGCTCGAACTGTTGCCAGCCACCTTCGGCAAGAATCGGTGAATTCACAGTGTCTCCTGAGTTGGTCGGCACAGTCGCCGGGTCGGTATTCGCAGCGCGTGTTGATCGTTGACGGCGCAGTCACGAAGACCCCGCCGTAAACAAGCGCAGACCATAGTCGCGCCCGACGTCCGAAACGCGAATCGCGAATCGCCGCGCGACCCTGGATCAGTCGGGGAGGGCGATGATGGTGACGGTTCCGGCGTTGCCATCGACGGTCACCGTGGCGCCGTTGGGAATGATGTCGGTGGCGTTGGCGACGGACGCCACGCACGGGACACCGAGTTCGCGCGACACGATCATCGCGTGGCTTCCCATTGCACCGACGTTCACCACGACTGCGGCGGCGGGGATGAACAGCGGGACCCACGACGGGTCGGTCTGCGGTGCAATGAGCACGTCGCCCGGTTCGAGGTCTTCCGGGTCGGCGGCGTCGAGAATGACGCGGGCGCGGCCGGTCGCGATGCCGCCCGAGCCCGCTGAACCGATCAACACGGTGCCGACGGTGGCCTGGGTGGCGGTGCTCGCGCTTCGGGCGGTCATCTCGTCGAGCGACGGCACCGACCCGTTGACGATGAAGACCGGGATCGAATCGAACAGTCGCTGGAACTGTTGCCACCGTGCGGCGATCACGTCGCGCATCGTGTCGGGGTGATGGCGGACCCGGTTGAGTTCTTCGTCGGTGACCATGAAGATGTGCTCGACCTGGTCGATGACGCCCCGCTCGACCATGCGGCGCCCGAATTCGCGTACGGCAACCCGAATCTCGTTGATGATCCCGACGACGTTGGTCTTGGCTCGCTCGCGCCCGGCGAGGAACAGTTGCGACGAGCCGAGCGCAGCTTCGAACAGGCCCGCGGTCTCCGGGTCGTCAGCGATCTTGCTGCGGATCTCTGCGGCGATGCGGTCGCGTTCGGCGACGGCCACGTCGTGGCGCGCGTGCGGGGCTTGGGATTCGTCGGACCGGCGCATGAGATCGATGGCGGCCAGTGCGATACGCGGCTTGACCTCCCACGACGGGGCCATCGGGTCGTACTCGTTCTGACCGCGTGATCCGTGGTCGACGAGGAACTGGTCGAAGTCGGCAAGGAACGTTGTTGCATCGGCGCTGCCATCGGCGCGCAGTGCATCGAGCACGCCGTCGGGGCCGGCGGCGAACGCGGCGCTCACCGCTGCAGATTCTTTGGCGAAGCGGCCGAGTTGCCACATCGCCCGCGAGGGTGCCGCCGAGTCGACGTCGATGCCAGCCAGGAGCCGAATCGAGAGGCTGGCGTCACCCAGGCCC
The DNA here is from genome assembly GCA_963820085.1 of Ilumatobacteraceae bacterium. Taxonomy (GTDB): domain Bacteria; phylum Actinomycetota; class Acidimicrobiia; order Acidimicrobiales; family Ilumatobacteraceae; genus Ilumatobacter_A. The sequence goes on from CAWFYU010000008.1 coordinate 690,261, forward strand.
TCGCACACTGCGCTGAGCGCACCCGGACCGAGTGATGCGAGCGACGAGACGCGCATCGCGTTCTCGAAGGTTTGCTGGAGGAGCGGCACCATCGAGCGAGCCCGCGCCAGCACTGCAGCATCGGTCAGTGTTGCGAGGTCGGGGCGTTGCGCGCGCTGTTGGCGAACGAGTTCCTTGTCGGCGTCGAGTTCGGGAATCGACGTGGTCGACATGGTCCAACCCATCGACTCGCCGAGCTTGGCTTCGTGTTCGGGCGAAACATGCCAGGGCTGTTCCTCGTACGGCGGGACCTCGTCGCGCTCGTCGAAGAAGGCCTTGTCGATCATCTCCGGCGTGGCGCCCGGCATGCGAGCACCGAGGACGCGGGTCAGCGTCAGCGGGTTGTAGACGTAGCCGCCGAACATCTTGAACAGATCAGGGTCGTCGGGGTCCTCGAACTCGTCGTAGCTCAGCGCGCCGAGGTCGATGTAGGCGTCGCGCAGGCCGGGCGCCATGCCCTTGCAGAGCACGATGCTCTTGCCGAGCGGGCTGAACGGATCGGGGAACACGTCAGCGGCGTTACCGCGCGTCCAGGCCGGGAATCGCTCGCCGAGCGACGAGTCGGCGAACCAGGTGTTGGTGGTGTTCATGAGGTGCCCCCTGTGGGTGATGCGGTGTTGGTCTCGCGGTAGTCGTTGAATTGCTGATCGCGTTGGCTGAGGGCGGCCGAGACGCCCTTCTCGGCGAACGACTTGAGGTACTCGATCGATGGTGGTTGGTGGAAGCCGAGCGCTTGGATGTCGGCGGTGGCGCGAATGCTGGTGCGGATGCCCATGGCCTCCATCGCCCGGTGGGCCGACCGTTTGTTCAGGGCCAGCAACTCAGGTGGCACCTTGGCTACCCGCTCGGCGACGGCGATGACCGCGGCGTCGAGATCGTCGGCCGGGAAGGCGCGATTGGCCATGCCCGCGGCGACGGCGTCGATGCCGCTCATCGCATCACCGGTGAGCAGCGCCTCCATGCCCCGGCGCAACCCCATCAGCCACGTCTGCCATTGCATGTCGGGCGGCGACATCAAGCGCACGGGCGGGTAACCGATCTGCGCGTCCTCTGCGACGTAGACCAGGTCGCACGCCGCGGCGAGTTCGGTGCCGCCCGCAAGGCACCACCCGTGGACCTGGCCGATGATCGGCGTCGCCATGTCCCACATCTCGAACCAGTTGTTGACGACATGGCGGCTCCACCAGCCATCGGCCTTCGCAATCGACCGTTCGACATCGTGGTTCGGTGATCCGAGGTCGTAGCCCGCCGAGAAGCACGGGCCGCCGCCGCGGACGATGATCACGGAAACGTCGCGTGCTCGGTCAGCCTCGCGGAGCGCGTCGAACAGGGCGCCGCGCAGGGCGTCGTTCAAGGCGTTGCGCTTCTCGGGGCGATTCAAGGTGAGGCGCCGCACGCGCGGCGCGGGGTCGTCGATCAGCAACACGTCCGGTGGCGCGTCGCTCGACAGGTCGGTCATCGGGCTGCTCGTCGGGCCAGTCATCGGGAGAGATCATTCCACGCCGACGGTCCGACGAATTGATCGGCCGTTTACTAACTTCGAGCGGATGGAGATCGACCCCGTGTGTGACGTCGCCGTGCTCGGTTCCGGCGCGGCCGGACTGGTGGCGGCAATCGCTGCAGCCGACGAGGGCGCCACTGTCGCGGTGTTCGAAAAGAGTGGGCCTGATCGGCGGAACCTCGGCGATCAGCGGCGGCATCATCTGGATGCCGAACAATCACCTCCAGGCCGACGCCGGGATCGTCGATTCCCGCGAGCAGGCGCTCGCGTATTTCCAGTCGCTGGCGCTCGGACAGATCGACTCGGACATGGCCGCGACGTTCGTCGATGTCGGCCCCGAGATGTTGCGGTACCTCGACGAGCGAACGCCGTGCTCGTTCCATCTCGTGCCGACCTATCCCGACTATCACCCCGAGCATCCCGGTGGCCTCGCCGGTGGTGGCCGCTCGGTCGACAACGCCCTGTTCCCGTTCGCCGAACTGGGGGAGTGGGCGCAACGCATCCGGGTCAATCGGATCAACCCGGTGATGCTGATCGAGACGCCGCTCGGTGGTGCGACGGAAATGCCGCCGCCCGAGATCGTCGCCGCGCGCGCCGCGGCCGGTGAGAACGGCATGGGCCTGGGCCTCGTCGGCGCACTGGTTCGCGCTTGCCTCGATCGGGGCGTCACCTTCCATCTGGACGCACCGGCGCAGCGCCTGCTCACCGATGGTCGACGCGTCATCGGTGTCGAGGTCGCGATCGCCGGAACACCCGTCGAAGTCGCGGCGGCGGGCGTGGTGCTCGCAACGGGTGGCTTCGAATGGAACGACGACCTGTGCCGCACCTTCCTGCGAGGGCCGATGACGGCGCCGGCCGGTTCGCCCGACAACACCGGCGACGGCCTCGTGATGGCGATGGGCGTGGGCGCTCGTCTCGGCAACATGCGGAACGCATGGTGGGTGCCGGTCACGCGAGCAGAGGGTGCCCAGAAATGGGGTGCCGACCGCCCGCACCTCGTGTTGTTGGAGCGAACCCGGCCTGGTTCGATCATGGTCAATCGCACGGCCCGCCGCTTCTGCAATGAGGCGGGCAACTACAACGCGCTCGGTGGGGTGTTTCACCAGTTCGACCCGTCCACGTTCGACTATTCGAACCTGCCGGCGTGGTTGATCTTCGATCACCGCCACAAGTCCACGTACGACGTCGCGTCGTGTCGCGCCGTCGACCCGGCAGCCGACTGGATGGTGCAGGCGCCCACGATCGAGGAGTTGGCGAGCCGACTCGACCTCGATCCCGACACGCTGCGCCAGACCGTCGACCGGTTCAACGACCACGCGGTGCACGGCGTCGACCCCGACTTCGGCCGTGGCGAGAGTGCCTACGACACCTTCAACGGCGACCAGTCACTCGGTGGCGTCGCCGCGACGCTCGGCCCGCTCGACGAGGGCCCGTTCTACGCCGTCGGGATCGAGAGCGGGGCGTTGGGAACCAGCGGTGGGCCGAAGACCGACACGCGAGGTCGAGTGGTCGCGCTCGACGGTGGCCTGATCGACGGACTGTTCGCAGCCGGGAACGTGATGGCTGCGCCCACGGGCATGGTGTACGGCGGCGCCGGCGGCACGCTCGGCCCAGCGATGACCTTCGGGTTCATCGCAGGTCGCGAGGCGGCTGCCCGGGTGGCGCGATGACGGTCCGCGTCGCGCTCGTCACCAAGGGCCACCCGTTCGACGCCGACGCGTTCTTCGCGGTCTTCGACGCCATGTCCGACGTTTCCGTGTCCGATGGTCGCGACGCGCCGGTTGCCATCGAGTGGACGCACGTCGAGCACCCGGAGGCTCTGGCGCTCGTCGAGCCCGATCGGGCGGCCGAGTTCGATGTGTTCGTCATGTACGACATGCCGGGGATCACGTTCACCCGCGGCGACCCACCGGCGGAGTTCCCCGATCCGCCGGTCGGCTACGTCGATGCGTTCGAAGCGCTGCTCGCCGCGGGCAAGGGCATGGTCTTCCTGCATCACGCGATCGCCGGCTGGCCGGCCTGGGAGCGGTATGCGCACATCGTCGGTGGCCGCTTCCACTACCAGCCGGCAAGTCTCGACGGCATCGACTACCCCGACTCGGGATATCGCCACGACGTGACCCACACCGTCGAGGTGCTCGATGCCTCCCATCCGATCTGCGCCGGTCTCGAATCGTCGTTCGAGATCACCGACGAGGTGTATCTGTTCCCCGTCCTCGACAACGCCAACGACAACGACATTCACCCGCTGATGGCGAGCACCTACGACTTCGTCGACACGAACTTCTACTCCGCCGACCGAGCGATTCGGGGCACCCGCAACGATCGGAGCGGCTGGGCGCACCCGCGGGGGAGCAACCTGGTTGCCTGGACCAAACGGGTGGGTGCATCACCGATTGCCTACATCCAGTTCGGGGACGGCCCTCACACCTATGCCGATCCGAACTACCGCCGCATCGTCGCCAACGCCATTTCCTGGGCCGCCTCCGGGTGACCGCCCCCAGGTTCCCCGACGACTTGGGCCCGAATGCGTGTACCGTCCGACGTCCATGTCGAATCAGAAGCTGACCCCACTGCAGGAATCCGAAGCGAAGCGCAAGGCGGCCGCCGCGGCGCAGGTGAACAAGCAGCCCCGCATTTTCAGCGACGCCGAGAAGGCGACGCGCAAGGATCGCGTGACCAAGGCCAAAGATGCCCTGGCCCGGTCGGTCGGCACGAAGGGCGACCATGTCGCACCGAGCCGCGCCGCACTCAAGAAGTTCTTGCAGAACATGAACGAGCCGAACCAGCCCGATGACGCCCGCTTCGAGTCGCTCATCGAGGCGCCGTTCAAGGCGCCGCCGAAGAAGCGCGACAACGGCCGCGGCTTCTGATCTGCTGACCGGTCAGATCGAGCGGTCGACGCCTTCCCAGTACGGGCCGCGGATCTTCGCCTTCTGGATCTTGCCGGTTCCGGTGCGCGGCAACTCGTCGACGAAGTCGATCGAACGGGGTCGTTTGTAGCCGGCCAGGTTCTCTCGGCAATGGGCGATCAACGTGGCGCGCAGTTCGTCGAGATCGCCGGCGCGGTCGCTGGCGACGATGACGGCTTTGACTTCCTCACCGAAGTCGTCGTTGGGCACGCCGATCACGGCCACGTCGGCCACCAGCGAGTGGCCGCCGAGCACGCCCTCGATCTCGGCGGGGTAGATGTTGACCCCACCGGAGATGATCATGTCGATCTTGCGGTCGCTCAACCAGAGGTAGCCGTCCTCATCGACGTAGCCCACGTCGCCGGTGGTGAAGACGCCGGGTTCGAGGTGGGAGTCGGCGGTCTTCTCGGGCGCCTTGTGGTACTCGAAGTCGGTCCCCATGCCGTTGCGGAAGTACAGCGTTCCCGATTCGTTCGGCCCGAGGCGGGTGCCGTCGTCACCGACCACGATGATCTCCATGTTCGGCAGCGGTGGGCCGACACTGCCGCCCTTGGCCATCCACTGCTCGGAGTCGATCATCGTGATGACCGACCCTTCGGTCGATCCGTAGTACTCGGTGATCTTCGGTCCCCACCAGTCGATCATCGACTGCTTCACCACCGGAGGGCACGGTGCTGCGCCGTGCAGCACCAGTTGCAGCGACGATCCGTCGAAGCCGGCCTTCACGTCCTCGGGTAGGTCGACGAGTCGCTTCATCTGGGTGGGCACGAGGTGGATGTTGGTCGCCTGGTACTCGTCGATCAGTCGGAGGACCCCGGCGCTGTCGTACTTGTGCTGCATCACGGTGGCCGACCCGGTGATCATCGGCAGGAACGAGTAGGCCCATTGGGCCGAGTGGTAGAACGGCCCGCACAGCACCGTTCGGCCATCGCCCTCGACGAGGTCGGCGAAGCCGGCGCCGATCAGTTGCCACACCGACGGATCGGTGCCGCCCGGCATCGACGACAGCGTGCCCCGGACACCTTTGGGGTTGCCCGTCGTGCCGCTCGTGTAGAACATCGGCCCCCCGAAGCTCTGGTCGTCGGGCTCGTCCGGGGAGCCGGCGGCGAGGAAGTCCTCGTAACTCTGGAAGCGATCGTCGCTCGGCGCGCCGATCACCAACGCGGTGGTGATCCGGCTCGATCGGTCGTCGTCGAGCGCTGTGGCGACGGCGTCGGTGAACTGGTGGCCGACGATCACCGCGACCGAGTCGGAGTCGTCGAGGATGTAGGCGATTTCGGGGGCGACGAGATGCCAGTTGACCGGTACGAACGTGATCCCGGCGTTGGCGCAGGCCATCGCCACCTCGAACCACTCGTTGCAGTTGCCGCTGAGCACGGCGATGGTGTCGCCGCCGGCGATTCCGGCCGCCCGCAGGCTGTGGATGAGCTGGTTGGTGCGGGCGTCGAACTCGGCCCAGGTGCGCGTGGTGGTGTCGTCGGCGAGCGCGAGTTCGTCGCCCCTGTTTGCCGCGAACGCGGAGGTGAGGACGGCCACGCGCGTTACGCCCAGGCGTTGTTGAACGTGCCCGACAAGTCGGGCGGCCCGCCGTATTGGATCGTGAGTTCGCGGCTGGCAAAGCGCCAGTCGCCGTCGATGCGCGTGTACGTGTCGTCGTAGTAGGCGAGCAGGATGCCGCGCTCGTCACTGGCCCGGTGCCAATGCTCGTGGATGTACCACCGGCCCGAACCGGTTCCGGCGGCCTCGTCGAGTTCGGCGGTGCCGTTGACCACGTTCTGGATGACCGCCTTGAAGCCGTCCATCGCCGAGTTCCACAGGGCCAAGATGGCGTCGCGGCCTTCGACTCGCCGACCTTTGCCGAGTTCCCACACGGCGTCATCGGCCCACGTGGCCGCCCACTGTTCTGGGTTGCGGTGCACGACCGCGTCGGCGTAGCGATGCACCAGGTCGTGGATCTCGGTTCGGCTCATGCTTGGGCTCCTTCGGTGATGTAACGGCGGACCAGATTCTGGAAGTGGCGGGCGCGGACCTCTTGGTAGTTGCCCAGTGTTTGGCCGCGCTTCTTGCTCGCCTTGAAACCGCGCGTCTGGGCAGCCAGGTTGGCGGTGTCCTGGTCGAGGACCTGGCCGAGCGACACGGGCAGCCCAGGTACGGTCGTGTAGCTGTCGTCGACGTCGAGGTCGACCGGCTCGGCCGGCAACGGGGCCTTGCCCGACTGCGGCTTGGGCCGCAGGTAGAGCACTTCGTAGATGCACTTGTCGGGGTCGGGCCCGTCGGGTCGGAAGCGGTAGCACAGCGGGATCTGCAGACCGGGGAAGAAGAACGCGTTCGGGAAGAGGAAGTACTCGATCGAGTCGATGGTTTCGCTGACCGACAGGTGCGAGAAGTCGTTGTCGTACTGCTCGCCGAGGGCCTGCTGGATGTGGCGGGCGTACACGTCGCGGGTGCGTTCGCCCTCGGCGAGGGTGGGCACCTCGTGGCCTGGGTTCTTGCGGGCCATCAGCATGTTCAACATGGCCTGCTGGTCGGGCCGCTTTTCGACGGGAACGTGGGGGCTGGTGGTGGCGATCGTGTGGACGAAGCGGGTGACGTTGTCGCCGAACACGTCGTACTGCGCGTTGGCGTCGCCGGCGGTGTAGATCGACTGACTGTGGGTTTCGAGGATGTGGTACGCCTCGAGGAAGGCCTCGGCCGATGCTTTCCAGTTGGCGGGGAGCTTCTTGCGGATGTGCACCTCGACGTAGCGGTCGCCGAGATTCCAGTTCTGGAAGTGCTCGGGCAGCACGCCGAGGTACTCCGCGAGCGGTGGTGCCAGCAGTTCGGGCGCGCAGTCGTCGAAGTTGACGAACACGAACCCGCCCCACAGGCCGGTGCGGAGTTGGGGGAGTTGGTACTCGTCGGCGTCGACGTGCGGAAAGTCCCACTCGCACGGCAGATCGATCAGGTCACCGTCGAGCGACCAGGTCCAGCCGTGGAACGGGCAGCGCAGCTTGTTCGAGTAGCCGTTCGTCCCCGCCGGCTTCAGTTGTGTGCCGCGATGGAGGCAGGAGTTGTGGAAGGCCTTGATCGTGCCGTCAGGCCCGCGCACCACGAGCGCCGACCGGTCGCCGATGTCGTAGACGTAGTAGTCGCCCGGTTCGGGGATGTGCTCTTCGCGGCACGCCCACTGCCAGGTGCGCGACCACATGTGGTCGTGCTCGGCGCGGGCGTAGGCCGGTGACGTGAACTCGTCGTAGGGCACGTCCTCGTCGCCCTCGAAGGCGTAGGACTGGGTGAGCAGCGGGGCCGGAGGAAGCGTGGCGTCCTGCCGGATGATGTCGTTGGTGCTCGGGCCGGGGCAGCGGGCGTCGCCGGGCTGCACGCGCACCGGGGTGATCTGGTCGGTCATGGTGTTCCGATCTGGTCGGTGGTCGGGGACACGGTCGGCGATGTCGTGGCAGGCGTCGCGGTGATCATGGGGGCCTGTTCGAGCGCGAACCGAATCGAGGTGTCGAGCACCTCTTGGAGTTCGATGATGTTGCCGTCGGGGTCGCGTCCGTAGATGGCCCGCAGGCGTGGTGCGCCACCCATCTCCTCGACGGTCGGGGGCGCGCTGTTGAAGGTGACGCCGTTGGCTGCGAGCCGTTCGTACTCCGCATCGATGTCGACCACGTCGAGGCAGAAATGGGTGTAGCCGTGATCGGCCGGGGTGCGGTCGGGGTCAGCGAGGGTGGGTGCGGGCGAGGTGTATTCGAAGAGTTCGAGGTGCGCGTTGCCGGCCTGCAGCATCACCTGGCGGGCAGCGGACCGGTCGTAGCCGCCGATCATGCGGTCGACCAACGGTCGGTCGGTCCACGCGGTCGACATCACCGGCGTGAACCCGATGACGTCGGTGTAGAACGCGGCGAGCCGGTCGATGTCGGGGGTGGAGATGGCCACGTGATGGATGCCGCGAATCATTTCGACCGGTCCTTCATTTCGATGCTGCTCCCTGCGCTCGTTCGACTTGCTGAACGTTCGTTAGGTTAGTCACCGGGCAGTCGTGCCCAATCAGCGAGCGGGATTCGTGAACGACACCAGCCAGCGACGAGACCACAAGGGACGAAAATCATGACCGGACGAGAATCATGACCGACATTGCAGAGATCCCCGTCGACGTACCCGTCGGGGTCAGCGGCATCACCCGTGCGAAGGCGCCCGAGCCCGAACTCAGCGGCGCACCGATCACCGGCGATCGGTACTGGTCAGTCGCTTGGGCGCAGCGCGAGGCCGAAGCGATGTGGCCGCGCGTGTGGCAGGTGGCCGGCCGCGTCGATCAGATTCCCGAGCCCGGCGACTACATCACCTACGAGATCGGACGCGACTCGGTCATCGCCGTGCGCGGCAGCGACGCGCGAGTGCGCGTCTTCTACAACGTCTGCCAGCATCGCGGCAATCGGCTGGTCACCGCCGAAGTCGGGTCGCTGGTCACCGGTGAGTTCCAGTGCGCGTATCACGGGTGGCGCTTCGGCGACGACGGTCGCCTGAACTGGGTGCCCGACGAGGACGACTTCCCCCAGGGCAGCCCGTGCGGCGAGCGCAACCTCGTCGAGATGCCGTCCGACACGTGGGCCGGTTTCATCTGGTTCAACATGGACCAGGGTGCCGCGCCGCTGCGCGACTGGCTGGCCCCGGTCGCCGACCATCTCGACGCGTATCAGATGGAGAACATGAAGCGCACGCACTGGGTCACCGTCGAAGGCGAGTTCAACTGGAAGTGCGTGCAGGACAACTTCAACGAGAGCTACCACCTGCCCTACGTGCATCCGCAGACGTTGGCGTCGATGAACGAGCATCACAGCGGCTGCCAGTTCGACCTCTATCCGTCGGGCCATGCGCGCATGTTGATGCCTGGCGGCGGCCCCGGCCCGCAGTATCGCGGCAAGCCGGAGCGAACGCTGAAGAGCCTGGCCGCCGACTTGAGCTTCTGGGAGGTCGACGGCGAGCAGTACCGCGACGACCTGCCGGAATTGCGCACCGCGTTGCAGCAGGCCAAGCGCCGGCTCGGGGCCGACAAGGGGTACGACTTCTCGCGCTACTCCGACGAGCAGCTCACCGACAACTACCACTACACCGTGTTCCCCAACATCTCCTTCAGCATGAAGCCCGACGGCTGCATCTGGCTGCGGGCCACGCCCCACCCCACCGATCCGCAGAAGTGCTACTTCGACATGTGGTATCTCACGTTGTTCCCGCAGGGCTCGAAGGAGTACTTCTCGAACTCGATGAAAGATTGGGTGTCGGTCGACCATCAGGTCGAGCACCAGACCGGGCTGGCCGGTGAGGTGTCGTGCGGGCCCGGCATCGACCAGGACGTCGCGATCTGGAACACGCAACAGCAGGGTCTGCGTTCGCGCGGTTACCGCGGCGAGTACACGCCCTCGCAAGAGCGACGCATCCGGTTCTTCCACGACAACCTGCAGCGCTACCTCGACCTGGGCCCGCTCGATGCCTGACCGGCGACGCGATCGCGCCGATCGAACTCGGTGATCTCAGCGACCTCGCCGACGGTGAGATGCGCTGCTTCGAAGACATCGGCCGCGACGGCATCGTCGTGTGCCGCGTGGGCGGCGCGCTCTTCGCGCTCACCGACAACTGTTCGCACGCCGACACGCCGCTGAGCGAGGGTCGGCTGCGTGGCTTCGGCATCACGTGCCCGCTGCACGGGGCGTCGTTCGATGTGCGCACCGGCGAGCATTCCGGGCCGCCCGCCTGGGAGGGCGTGCCGTGTCACACCGTCGAGGAAGTCGATGGCGTGGCGTCGGTCGTGTTGACCGATCCGACCCGCCGCGACACGCCGAGCGCCGACGGCAGCCACATGCAGACGCGCTGACCAGCCCCATCCTCATGCCCACCATCACCCGAACACCACACACTCAGGACGGACACCACATGGCGACCCTGCCCACGACCACCAGCGAGATCACCGCGGAATGGATGACCGACGCGCTTCGCGGTTCGGGAACCATCAGCGCGGCGGTGACCGTCGCCGAAGTGCTCCTCGACCCGGCGAGCGCCGGGGTGGGTTTCATGGGCGAGGTGGCCACCGTTGGCGTCGTCTATGCCGGTGACGCCGGTGCGGCGCCCACCTCGGTGGTCGCGAAGTTTCCCACCCAGTCACCCGAGATCCGGGCGATGATGCAGCCCACCCGGATCTACGAGCGCGAGCATCGCTTCTACCGCGAGCTGGCGGCGACCAGCCCGGTGCGAACTCCGGCGATCTTCCACGTCACGTGCGAGGTCGCCGAAGCTTCCGCCGACGAGGCGTACATGTTGCTGATGGAAGACCTCTCGCATCTCCAACTCGGCGATCAAGTCGGTGGCACGACCGTCGAGCAGGCGCGTGCGGCGCTCGTCGGCCTCGCCGGCCATCACGCCCAGTTCTGGAACGGTGCCGGCATGGAAGATGCCGACTTCATCCCGGTGATCAACGGTCCGCTGAATCAGGCGGGTTCACCGATCTATGAGGCGTCGCTGCCCGGGTTCATGGCGGCCTTCGGCGATGCGATCGATCCCGAACTGGCCGACTTCGTGGCGGGTTACGCGGCGATGCGCCCGCAGATCTTGGACCAACTTGCGGCGATGCCGCACACGCTGGTGCACTTCGACTATCGGGCCGACAACCTCTTCTTCGACGACGAGGGTTCGGTCGTGGTCATCGACTGGCAGGCGATCAGTCAGGGCGGAGGTGTCGCCGACGTCGGTTACCTGCTGTCGCAGAATCTCTCGGTCGACGACCGACGAACACATGAGCCCGACCTGCTCCGCAGCTATCACGACGCACTCGTCGCGGGAGGCGTGTCCGACTACAGCTTCGAGCAGTTGCTCGCCGACTATCCCGTCGGTGTCGCCTGCGGCTGGATGATCCCGGTGCTGGCAGTGGGCAGCCTCGACTTCACGAGCGAGCGGGCAGTCGCCCTGTGGACTGCGGTCATCGAACGAGCGCAGAGCGCACTGATCGATCACGGGTTCGGCTCATGAGCGGGCGGCTCGACGGCAAGGTCGCCGTGATCACCGGCGCGGCCAGCGGCATCGGAGCCGGAACGGCGCGGATGTTCGCGCGTGAAGGTGCCAAGGTCATCGTGGCCGACATGCAGACCGAGGCGGGCATGGCGCTCGTCGACGAACTGAACGAGCAGTTCGGCGACGTCGCGCGCTTTGCCCAGTGCAACGTGACGGTCGAGGCCGAGGTGGCTGCGGCGGTCGATCTCGCCGTGTCCGAGTTCGGCAGCCTCGACGTGATGTTCAACAACGCGGGCATCGTCGGCTCGGTGGGTCGGATTTCCGAGACATCGGCCGAGGCGTGGGACAACACGATCGCAATCCTGCTGCGGGGTGTGTTCTTCGGCGTGAAGCACGCCGCGCGCGTGATGCTCACCCAGAACTCGGGTGTGATCATCAACACGTCGAGCACGGCCGGCATTCTCGGTGGGCTCGGGCCGCACGCCTACACGGCGGCCAAGCACGGTGTGATCGGCCTCACCAAGTCGGTCGCGAACGAGCTCGCGCCGAACGGCATTCGGGTCAACGCCATCTCACCGGGCAATACGGTCACGGCGATGACCGCAACGGTGACCACCGGAGACCCCGACGCGATCGACCAGGCGACGCAGAAGATCGCATCGACTTCGCCGCTCGGCTACGCCGGCGTTCCCGACGACATCGCCGCCGCGGCGCTGTATCTCGCCAGCGACGATGCCCGGTACGTGTCGGGCCACACGCTGGTGGTCGATGCCGGTCAGACCACGGCCGGCTCGGTGCCGAACCGGTTCAACATCGGCACCAGCCGCGAGTTCCACGAAGCGGGCCGCACGACCTGACTGTGGTCGGGCCACGTAACGCGATGAGTTTGCCGGCGGGCATCGCGCCGCCAGACTCATCGCATTGCCACGGGTTCAGTGAAGCGATGAGTTTCGCGGTGGGCGTCGCGCCGCCAGACTCATCGCATTGCCACGGGTTCAGTGAAGCGATGAGTTTCGCGGTGGGCGTCGCGCCGCCAGACTCATCGCGTTGCCACGGGCTACAGCGTGCGGATCGGGTCGGTGCCGTCCCAGTCTTCTGACGCAGTGCGGACCATGTCGTAGAAGCCGCGGAGACGGTCGGTGCCTTCGTAGATCTCGATGTGGTGGCCGAGTTCGAGTCGGGCGTCGTGCATCGCGAACGGCATCCCGGTCACGGTTTCGGCATAGAGCGCCTCGGGGCGACCGGCGGCGATCAGTTCGCGTTGTGCGGCTGCGAAGTCGTCGACGATGTGCGCGACGTGATGGATGCCGTGGGGGACCACGAACGGTTCGGCCGACCCGTCGTCGTGGTTGTGCTGGCAGATGAGCTCGACCATCACCGAACCCCATTGGCCGTAGGCCGACGAGTGGTCGAACGTCGACGCCGCGCCGCCGACGCGCACGTTGCGGACGGCGATGTGATCCGAGACGAAGAACGGTCCGACGCCGCGGGCCACCCAGCGCGCTGCAGCGCCCCGCACGTCGTCGACTCCATAGGCGATCTGGACCGGGGCACCGAGCATGGTGGCCACGGTAGTGCTGCGTCAGGCAACGTTCGCCCGGTCCGCCAACGAGACTTCGTGGAGATTCCTCGTTGACGGCGACCGTCATGATGGGGCGGTTCGAAGGCGCTCTCGGCCGACCGATTTCGCTGGCAGCCGAGCGTCAGGCGGCGCATTTCGGCCCGTGACTGTCGTGTGGGTCCGACGAGTCGATCGCCCGTCGGAAGCGGGGTTCTTAATCGGTGTAGTGGTCGCGTTCAACTTGTTCATATCGGTGCCTCGCGGTAGTTCCGCAGGTTTGGTCAGCGCTTCTTGCCGGCGAGGAAGAGGTTGATCGTCTTGTCGATTCGGCGTTGTCGGGTTTCGTCGGTCTTGGCGCTCGTGATCTGGTCTTCGGGGATCTCCGGATTCCGCCAGGCAACCGCCTCGAGAAGCTCAAGGGCGACCGAGCAAACTCATACAGCATCCGCATCAATGACCAGTGGCGCATCTGCTTCCGATGGACGACCGCTGGACCTGAAGACGTCCAGATCGTGGACTACCACTGAAAGGACATGACATGACCACATTCACCATGGAGCCGATTCACCCCGGCGAGGTCCTGATGCTCGAATATCTCGAGCCGCTTGGGATTACCCAGCACCGTGTCGCAGTCGCGATCGGTGTGCCACCGCGACGGATCAACGAAATCGTTCACGCCAAGCGCGGGATCACCGCTGACACAGCCCTGCGCCTCGCCCGGTACTTCGGCACCAGCGAACGGTTCTGGCTGAACCTGCAGAGCCGCTACGAGCTGGAGGTCGAACGAGACAAACTCTCGGGAATCCTCGATCAGATCGAACCGCTCGCCATTGCGTAGAGCCCCCTCGACGTCATCGCCCACATTGGACGGTGCTCGTCTCGGCAGCGGTGGAGGTTGCAAACGCTTGATTCCAACGCAAAGCCAACGTTCGTCGCTGCACGACGGGCGGCCCGACTCGGAGTCGACAGGGGTCGACGTCGTAGCGTCGCGAGCATGGATGATGCAATCGCGGGCCTGCTCGATCTTGGTGGGCTGACTGCCGTCGTCACCGGAGCGGCGACCGGAATCGGTGAGGGCATCGCCCGCACGCTGGCTGCGGCGGGCGCGCAGGTGGTGGTGGCCGACATCGACGACGAGGGTGCACAACGGGTGGCCGCCGACATCGGTGGCCGGCCGTTGCACCTCGATGTCACCGATCCGAGCGGGTGCGCAGCGGCGCTGGCCGAGGTGGGTGACCGGCTCGACATCTTGGTGAACAACGCCGGCTCGTATCACGAGGCGGGCAGCATCCTCGACCAGAGCGTCGAGTCGTGGCAGCGCTCGATCGACATCAATCTGGCGAGCCTCTTCAACTGCTCGAAGCCCGCGGCCGCCCGGATGGTTGCGCAGGGCGGTGGCGGGTCGATCGTCAACATCGCGTCGGTCGACGGCATCTTGCCGTGCTTGGGGACGGGCTACGACACCGCCAAGGCGGGCGCCATCCATTTCTCGAAGAGCTTGGCGGTCGACCTCGCTCCGCACGGCATCAGGGTCAACGCGGTGAGCCCCGGGGTCGTGCCGGTGCCGACGCTCGACCGGATGCACGCAGGGGAGATCGAGCACTTCTGGCCGAAGGTGCCGTCGAAGTCGGGCCTGATGGGGCCGATCACCACGAGCCGGTCGTCGAACGTGCCGCTCGGGCGCAAGGGCACGCCGAACGACATCGCCAATGCGGTGTTGTTCCTGGTGTCGGCTGCGTCGAGTTACGTGACGGGGCAGAACATTGCGGTCGACGGCGGCTGGACGCTGGTGTGAGCGCGGAGATGAGTGGGGACGCAACGATCCGGCAACTCGTCGACGAGCGCGACATCGTGGCCGTTGCGCTGCGCTACTGCCGTGCGCTCGACACGAAGGATTGGCCGTTGCTGCGCACGGTGTTCTTCGACGATGCAACCGCTCAGCTGGGTCAGCCGACGACGTTGACCGGGATCGATGCGATCCTCGGGCGGATCAGTGGTGCACTCGGTGGCCTCGACGACAGCCAGCACCTGGTCGGGAATCATGAGGTGGTAATCGACGGCGACACGGCAACGCATCGGTGCTACCTCCAAGCCCAGCACATCCGGGCCGCCGCCGACGGCAGCCCCAACTACATCGTCGCCGGTCGCTACGAAGACCGATTCGAGCGCGGCGAGGACGGGTGGCGAATCAGGCACCGCACCCTCACCGTGATGTGGACTGACGGAAACATGGCCGTCGTCCACGGCTGAAACCGTCGGTCCGAGATGGCAGGGCGCTCAAGCGAGCTTGTAGCTACATCGAGGTCGGAGGTCGGGATCCGGGACCTGAAGAACGGGCTGAGCAAGTACGTCGAGCGGGTGCAGGCTGGCGAAGAAGTGATCGTCACGGATCGGGGTCGCCCGGTTGCCAAACTCACGCCGCTCGACGCACCAGATGATCGTCTCGCCGATCTCGTGGCAGCGGGAGTCGTGCGACCACCAGCGAGCCGAACTCGCCATCGCTCTGACTCCAGGATCAAGCCGAAGGGGAATGTGAGCAGCCTCGTTGCCGAGCAACGCCGGTGATCACCTACGTCGACACCTCGACCCTGATCAAGCTGATCGTCGAGGAGCAAGGATCGGAGCCAGCCGAGGTGATCTGGCAGTCCGCCGATTCGGTTGCCTCGGTGAGCTTGGTCGTGGTCGAAGCGCACGCAGCGCTTGCTGCAGCCGTCTGCGGAAATCGGCTCACCGTCGACCAGTGGCACATTGCGAAGATGGAACTTGCCTCGTTCGTGGAGGATCTTCATCTCGTGGAGGTGACCAAGGAACTCATCGACAGTGCCGCGCAGCTCGCGGAAACCGAGTCGCTCAGGGGCTACGACGCGGTCCATCTCGCGGCTGCGCTTTTCGTGGGAGCAGCGATAATCACGAGCGCCGACCGAACTCTTTGCGAGGCAGCAGAACGGTGCGGCATGCACAGCGCCGACCCGTCGATGACCTGACGCGAAGCAGGCGCTGCGAGCGGCGGGCGGTCAGGCCCGCCGCTGGCGCCTCCGCGAATCCTCACGCTTGACAGGGTGTCGCTGGAAGTGGTTCGCTACCAACGAAGGAGACCGCAATGAGACGTTCGGGATTCGTCGTCATGACCGTTGGTGCCATGATCGTCCTCGGCGGAGCAAGCGCGATCGGAGAGCGGCTCGACCAACCGGTCGGAGGAACATCGCCGACCGCCGATGAGCGGCCGGTGACCAGCGACGAAGAAGCGGTGTTGCCGACTGCCCTCGACGGTCCGGGATCGAGCAGCTCCGATCCCATCCTTGCGACGGCCAACTCTCTGCCAGTCATCCCGGGAGTGACCGAGGTCGAGCGAGTTCGAGCCGACTGGTGCTCGGTCGACACCTGCCTGAACGGATCTGACCGTCGGGGGGAGCTGCTCACTTTCGCAGTGGACACGTCAATCCATACCCAGCAAGAGCTGATCGACCAGTTCACGGCGGGACTGAGCGATTGGGACGCCGACGTGAGCGTGCAATGCGGGAGCGCGCTCGGAACGCCATGCGTCGACCAGGTTTTCGCCACCTACGGTCGAGACGGTCAACATATTTGGATATCGCTGGACAACTGGTCTCATGGATCGATCTATGTTTCGATTGTGGCCATCGAATGAACCAAGCCGTCCAACCTGATCTCGAGCCCGCGCCGTAGCCAAACGGTCGCTCCTTCAGGCCGCCAGGAGAGGACACGTCATGCTCCTGAACTGCGGTCACGGGCGGGCGGGGCCTCAGATGTCGTCGGCAGGTCGCCAAGCGGGCGGGCGGCAACCGAGACGAGGTCCATTTCGTGTAGTCAGATGTGCAGGAGACAGGGAGGGAGGAGCGATGACCGACGCCGACTACGACGAGTTCTTCCGGGCGTCGTATCCGCGCCTCGTCGCGATGGGTTTGGCGATGTCGACCGAACGTTACGTCGCCCAGGAACTCGCGCAGGAGACGATGCTGCGCGCTTACCAACATCTCGACCAACTCGCCGCCTACGACGCGCCGATTGCCTGGTGTCGCCGAGTGATGGGCAATCTGCTGATCGACCACCATCGCCGGCGGAACGCGGAGCATGCAGCCGTCGAGCGAGTTCAGTCCCGCGCCGCAGCGCTGCCCGCGCCGGGGACCGGGTCGACCGACCCCGCCCACCTCGCATCGTCCGGCCGCTGGGCCGACCTTATGGTCTCGCTGACGCCGCAGCAACGGCTCGTCGCAACCCTCTACTACGCCGAAGATCAGCCGGTCGATGTCGTTGCCGAGACGCTGCAGATCGCAACCGGAACGGTCAAGTCGGCGTTGTCGAAGGCCCGCCACAACCTGCGCCGAACGCTCGGAGATTCCCACGGGAGAGAGGCCCTCTCATGAACGACCAGAACGAACTGCTCGGCGACGACCAATTGCGGGGCGTCGCGATGGCGACCTTCCATCACCACGAGGCCGGAGTAACGCCCGAAGAAACCGAGGCGGCGTTGCGCTCGGTGCGCGGACGAATCGAGGCCGGCCAGACGGGCCACGATTCGTGGACGTCGCACCCCGCGTCGGGCACGAACAACCCGGCGGCGTGGACGCGCATCGGTGCGGCTGCGGCTGTGGTCGCTCTTGTCGCCGGTGGTCTCGTCGTGCTCGCCAGCCGCGATCGTGGCGATCAACTCGATCCGATCGCGAGTCCGGCTTCCACTGCTGCGCCTGCGACGATTCCGGCCACGATGCCGGCAACGATCGAGCCGGTCACCGCGCCGGCGAGCATCCCGGTGACGACCTTTCCGCAAGCCGCACCCGCAACGACCGTCGTCCCGTCAGCACCGTCGACGACGGTGCCGAATCAGCCGGTTGGCGGCGAGGCTCTTGCGATCGCCGACAACTGCGTGGGCGACTTCCCTTGCACGCAATTGGCGAGCACCGAAGACGGTCGCATCGTCGCGTATGACCCGACCGACGAGACGCTGCGGGTGTATGACGCTGCCGGTCAGCAGCTGCAGACCGAGGTGGCATTGGCGGCCCCGCTTGCAGAGCAGTTCCCGGGTTTCATCCACATCGGACCCGACGATGTCGCCTACTTCGCAGTCGACACGCCGAACTTCGACGATCCGAGCAATGACCTGATCGCGATTCCCCTCATCGGCGACCGGGCTGGGGTCGAAGTCATGCGGTACACGGGCCTCGACGGCACGGGCGACAGCGCGCTGGTCGCGCAGCGGGCCGGCCTGGTGTCGGTGGGGTGCTGCAGCGGGTCAGGGCCGCGCCCAAGACCCGATGCAGCCGTGTACCCCTTCGTCGATGGCGACGGTACGCCGATCGAGTCCGCTGTGCCGACGTTCCGCCTCGACGTCGGTGAGGCCGGGAACGACCTCGTCCGCATCGATGCCGCTGGGGCTGAGACGCTGTTCAACCTGCCGACCGTGTTCCAGTACCCGCGCGACATTCCGATCCTCGCCGCCACCGATGACGGCGGTGCGCTGGGGTCGGACTACATCCAGCTCAGTTCGGGTGCTTACTCGGTCGTGGTTCGCTTCCGCACCGACTGGCCCGAGGGACAGATCGACAACGCCGATGTGTACCTCCTCGATGTGAATGCGGACGGCACGACTGCATTCGATCCGGTGCTCCTCGAACGTTCCGGCTCGGTCGTCGTGCGCGACGACGCGGGCGGATTCGTGCGACGGACGCTCGATGAGATCGGTACGCCCGGCTGGCCCGGCCGATTCGAGGTCGACGTGCTCGACGTGCAAGGGAACGCCGAGGCGCCGGGGCTCAACGACTACATCACCGAGAACCAACCGAGCTGGGCTGCAGCACCCGACCTGCTCGCGCTGCAGGTGGTGCCGACGGTCGGCGCGAACGAGTCGGTCCAGACCGAGTTCGCCGAGAGCGCGGGAACGGGCACGCTGACGATCACGACATCGGGCTTCCTCGACGACTCGACAGCTGCGAGCCGTTACACCGTCCAGACCGAACGCGGCGCCGATGGTCTCCTGCGGGTGGTCGGTGCGACCTACGGCTGGCAGTGCCAATCAGGTCGCGGCCATCAGGACTTCACCACCGAGCCCTGCATCTGAAGGGTCGGGCTCGGCGATGTCGCTCGCCGCCAACCGAACCAGACTTAAGTAAAGTTTCGTAGAAGATCTTTAGACTCAAGTATAGTTGAGTATGGCCGCGAAGATCTCTCCTCAAACAAACGAAGCGTTGCGGCTGCTCGGGTACTCCGTGAGGGTCCATCGGTTGCGTCGGCACTGGTCGATCGACGAACTGGCGACGCGCGTCGGGGTGTCTCACCCGACGATCATCAAGCTGGAACGCGGGGACCCGAGCGTCGCAGTCGGCACGGTGTTCGAGGCCGCGACGTTGGTGGGGGTGTCGTTGTTCGATGACGACCCGGTGACCCGCGCCCGGTTCGACCAGCGCATCGGAATGGAACTCAGCTTGTTGCCGCAGGCGGGCCGCGCCCGCAAGCCAGCGGTCGACGATGACTTCTGAGCCAGCGGTTGCCTATGTTTGGATCTGGCTTCCGGAGCAGACGGACCCCGTTGTCTGCGCAAGCCTCACCCGGGTCGCCGGGCGCATCGTTTTCGTGTACGGACGTAGCTATCTGGATCGGGCCGATGCCGTACCGATCTATGAGCCCGAACTCCCACTGGTTCGCGGGGATCAATATCCGGCGAGCGCTCAGGCGATGGGACTGCCGCTGTGTATCGACGATGCAATGCCGGATGCCTGGGGTCGCAGGTTGATCAACCATCGCGCCGGTGAGCTCGCCGTCGATCTCGGCGACCTGACGTATCTCTTGGAATCAGGATCTGATCGCATCGGCGCCCTCGACTTTCAACGGTCACCGACGTTATACGAGCCGCGCGAGGTGGCGAACCCGTCGCTCGACGACGTGGCCGAGGCGTCGGCGAGAATCGAGTCCGGGCAGCCTCTCAACCCGGTGCTGGAGGCAGCGCTCCTTCGCGGTACGTCGATTGGCGGCGCGCGGCCGAAAGCTCTCGTCGATGACGGCAGTCGCAAGTTGATCGCGAAGTTCTCCTCGAGCACCGATCAGTATCCGGTCGTCAAGGGAGAGTTCCTGGCGATGGAGTTGGCTCGACGCGCCGGTCTCGATGTCGCTCGTACCGAACTCACGACCGCGGCAGGGCGTCACGTGCTGCTCGTCGAGCGGTTCGACCGAACGTCGATTGGCGGTCGCCGACGAATGATCTCGGCACTCACGATGCTCGGTCTCACCAGTTTCCCCGAGGGGCGCTACGCGAACTATCTCGACTTGGCACATTGCATCAGGTCGAGGTTTGCGAACGCCGAAGCAACGCTGCGCGAACTCTTCGGGAGAATTGCCTTCAACATCCTGTGCGGGAACACTGACGACCACGGACGCAACCATGCGGCGTTCGTCGGCGACCAACTGGAGCTCACGCCGGCATACGACATCTGCCCGCAAGCTCGCTCCGGAGAGACGGCTCAGCAGGCGATGGCGTACGACGGGCAGGGCAATCGTGACTCGCGGATCTCGTTGCTGATCGATGCAGCCGACTCGTACTTGCTCAAACGGCGCGATGCGCACGACCTCGTCGACGCTCAGATCGCAACCATCAGCGACGAATGGGACGACGCCTGCGACGCGGCGCAGCTCACCGAGTTCGAGCGAAACGGGTTGCGGGGGCGGCAGTTCTTGAACCCGCACGCGCTGCGGTAGAGGTGGCGTTCACGGGCCGGGCCGATCAACTCTGTGACACCTGATCTCTATGGTGGGATCCATGGAGGTGTTGGAGATCGCAGCGTGTGCAGCAGAGCTCGGCGCCGACCGTCATGCCTCGATTGCGGTCACTCAATCGACGCGGGTGCTGCGCCGGGCGCGGGCGGTGCAGCTCACTGAGATCCGCACGGTGGTCGAGTCCGGCGCCTACTTCGCTGACGGGCACCGGTCTGCTGCGGCCTGGCTGTGCGCGACGACGCGGGAAAGTTACGGGCACTGCACCATGTCGATCTCCCTCGCCACCCGCATCGTCGAGATGCCGCTCGTGCAGGCTGCGTTCGCCGCGGGTGATCTCGCCGAAACAGCGTTGCGCTTGTTGACCGAGGCATGGGCACCAGCTGCTGCTGATGCGTTTGCTCGTGATGAGGCAATGTTGCTGGGGTGGGCGACGACGTTGCCGGTCCACGACTTGAAACTGGTGCTCGACACGTGGCGCATGCACACCGACCCCCACCGCGAAACAGTTGATGCCGCCGACCAGTTCGACCGACGGGCCGTGCACCTGTCGAGTCTGCTCGATGGTGTCGGCCGGCTCGACGGCACCCTCGACCCCGACGGCTACCTCCTGTTACGCGAAGCCATCCGTTCGTTGTCGCAACCCGGCGAGGACGAGACCCGGACCGCCGCGCATCGCCGTCACGATGCTCTGATCCAGATGGCCAAAATCGTCCTCGCCACCATCGACACCGTGCCCGGCGCGGTGCCCAGCAAGAAGCGTCGCCGACCGACTGTCATCGCGACCGCGACGGCCCGCGATCTGGCCGCCGGGACCGGTGGCGGCGCGATCGATACCGGTAGCGATCGCACGGTCGTGCCGATCGACACCGTGCGGCGTTACGCGTGTGACTGTGATCTGCACCGGTACCTGACTGACCCGGTAGGGCATGTCATCGACTACGGACGCACCCGCCGACTCGTCTCCGACATCCAGTTCGACCTGCTGATCATCCGCGATCACGGATGCCGGTGGCCCGGCTGCCGCATCGGAGCAGCCGGGTGCGATGCCCATCACGCCACCCACTGGCTCGACGGTGGCACCACCGAGCCCGACAATCTGATCCTGCTCTGCTGGTACCACCACCATCTGCTGCATGAGCAGCATTGGAGTATGCAGCCCCTCGGGGCCGGCCACTTCACCCTCCACAACCCCGACCGAGCCGAGCGCATCATGCGCCCGCCGCTCATCGGCGTCGCCCCACCAACACCCCGCCCCGCATCGCCGACCTGACCACACGCGCCTCGCCCGGCCACGTCTCGCCCAACTCCGCCGACCTGACCACACGCGCCTCGCCCGGCCACGTCTCGCCCAACTCCGCCGACCCGATGTTTCGGTGGCGTGCGGGCCGCCCGAGCTTCGGTGGTTGCTCTGGCGTGGACCCTTGTCGAACTGCCCTCCGAAGCAACGGCTCGCCGACGGGTCAGTGGGTGATTTTGACGAGGGTTTTGCCGATGTTGCCGCCGGTGTAGAGGGTTTCGACGGCCTCACCGAATCGTTCGATGCCGTCGACGACGTGCTCGGGCATCGTGATCGAGCCGTCACGGAGCCAAGCGGCGAGTTCGGCGGCGGCGGGTGCGTGGCTGTCGGGGAAGAAGTACACGGCGAAGCCCTCCATCCGTGATTGACGCTCGGCCAACCGGAGATAGTTGGAGGGGCCAACGACGTTGTCCATGTGGGCGTACTGCGAGACGGCGCCACAGATGACGACGCGTGCCCGCATCGCCAGGTTGTCGAGCACCGAGTCGAGCACGGCGCCGCCCACGTTGTCGAAGAACACGTTGATGCCGTCGGGGGCGAGTTCCTTGAGCCGCGCCGTGACGTCGTCGCTTCGGTAGTCGATCACCGCATCGAAGCCGAGCACGTCGACGAGGTATTTCGCCTTGGCCGCCCCGCCCGCGATGCCGATCACCCGGGCACCGTCGAGTTTGGCGATCTGACCCGCGATGCACCCGACCGCGCCGGCGGCGGCTGAGATGACGAAGGTCTCACCCGGCTGCGGTTTGCAGAGGTCGCGGACGCCGACCCAGGCAGTGATCCCGGTCGACAGCGACAGTGCACCCAGATGTACGTTGAGCGGCGCCTGGTCCTCGTCGAGCGCGAGCAACGACGTTGCCTTCACCGTGGCCAGCGTCTGGGCGCCGAACCCACCCTTGACCGCCTGCCCCACGGTCCACTCGGGAGCGTTCGACTCGACGATGTGTCCGGCGCCAGGCGAGCGGATCACGTCACCGACTCGGATGCCGGGGTGGAAGCTGTTGTCGAACAGCATCGTGCGGATCGCCGCATCGATCGAGATGTAGTCGACGGCGACGCGGACTTCACCAGGCTCGAGCGCGGCCGGCTCGCGTGTCTCGACGGTGAAGCAGTCGGCAGTCAGTGGACCTTCGGGGTGACGCCGCAGGGTGACGCAGGTGTTCTGGTGAGTCTGCATCGGTCAGGCGTCGGCCGACCAGCGCATCGAACCGCCCATCCCGTACTGCTTGAGCACGAGAGCCCGCTGCGGAGTGATGGCCAGGAACGCCGTGTCGGGGGAGTTGTCGGGCCCGCCGGGCGCGAAGGCATTCAGGTCGTAGTCGAACACGCCGTCCCACAGCCGCCGCTTGGTCTCGACATCGTCGTACAGCGTGCCCGTGCCCCACACTTCGACGCCGTCGCCGACTTCGGTCACCTGCCAATGGAGCGCCACGTTCTGATTTGCCGCCACGTTGCGCGCCTTGACCGAGGTGGTTCCGAGCATGGTCCACAGCGTGCCGCCTTCCCAGCACGGGTGAACCGGCACCACATCGGGTGCGCCGTCGGCGCCTACCGTGGCGAGATGCGCCCAGGGGCTGAGTTGTGAGGCGAATTCCTTCACGCCGTCGAGATCGATGTCGCTGGCCATGGGTTACTCCATATTCGGGTCGGGTGTCGTGCGGACGTCAGTCCCGAACCGTAGGCGATCGCGCTCGTGCGGCGCTGATGGAGGGTTAGGGATTGGCAAAGATCGATCCACCTCACGGGCAGCCGTGCGAGGCTGATCGGGTGCAACTCCTTCTCGTCGAAGACGACAGCTCGATCGCCGAACCGCTGTGTGCAGGGCTCGTCCGGGAAGGCTTTGAGGTGCGGCATGTGGCCACCGGCGCTGAGGCCATCGCCGCCGCCCCTGTCGACCTCGTGCTCCTCGACCTTGGTCTTCCCGACCTCGACGGACGGGTGGTGTGCCGCGAACTCCGAGCCCGTTCCAACACGCCCATCATCGTCGTCACGGCGCGCAGCGACGAGATCGACCGGGTGTCGCTCCTCGAACTCGGTGCCGACGACTACGTGGTGAAGCCATTCGGATTCCGCGAGCTCGTGGCCCGGATCGGAGCAGTCCTTCGGCGGGCGTCGCCGATGACCGAGGTGCGCGGTGATGCACCGTTCGAAGTCGGGGCGCTGCGCATCGACCCACGGGCTCACGTCGTGACGCTCGGCGGGAACGAGGTGGACTTGACACCGAAGGAGCACGACCTGCTCGTCTATCTGGCGCGTGATGTCGGGTGCCGTGCGCACACGCGACGAGATCATGCGCGACGTCTGGGACGAGAATTGGTGGGGGTCGACCAAGACGCTCGACGTGCACATCGCGTCGTTGCGCAAGAAGATCGGCGCCGACGTGATTCGAACGGTGCGGGGGGTGGGCTTCGGTGTGAACGACGTCGCGGTCGACAAAGGGCCATGACCCGCCGCTTGGTGCTCAGCTATCTGGCAGTGACCGTGGTGGTCCTGCTGCTGCTCGAAGTGCCGTTGGCACTCTTCTTCCAGCAGCGCGAACTCGATCGGCTGACCGCCGACATCGAACGCGACGCAACGGTGCTGGCGACCATCTACGAAGACGTCCTCGAAGACGGACTCACCGCCGATCCGCTCCCGGCGCTCACCTATCACACCGATACCGGTGCCCGAGTCGTGATCGTCGATGCCGCCGGCATCTCGATCGTCGACTCCGAACTGGCACCCGATCGGGACTACTCGACACGTGCCGAGATCGCCACGGCGCTGACTGGGCGTCGGTCGACGGGCACCAGATATTCAGAGACCCTCGATACCGACCTGCTGTACGTGGCCGTCCCCATTGCCTCGGGCGGCACCGTGCACGGTGCTTTGCGGATCACCTTCGACACGCACGAAGTGACCGAGCGAGTCTGGAAGTTCTGGATCGCCCTCGCCGGGGTCGCGTTGGTCATTCTGACCGTGATGGCGGGCATCGGGTTGTTGATCGCGCGGTCGGTGACGCGACCGGTCCGTCGCTTGCACGTTGCGGCCGAACAGTTCTCCGGCGGCGACCTGACGCCCGTGGCCATCGACTCCGGTGCGCCTCCCGAACTCGTGGCACTCGGGACGGCGATGAACGATATGGCGGCCCGCCTCGCCGACCTCATCGAACGCCAGCGGGCGTTCGTGGCGGATGCATCCCACCAGCTGCGGACTCCGCTCACCGCGCTCCGGCTGCGGCTCGAAAACCTCCAATCCGCAGCCGCTGATCAGCCGACGGGCGACGAGTTGGATGCCGCGATCGAGGAGACCACTCGACTCTCGACACTGGTCAACGACCTGCTCCGTCTCGCCCGCACCGAACAGGCGACCGACATCGGCGAGGTCGATCTCGTTCCGCTCGTACGCGATCGCGTCGACACCTGGGCGGCCACCGCCGAGCTCGGCGCGGTGCGTCTCGAGTTGGTGTTGCCCGTCGGAGAGGGTCGGGCGACGGCGATGCCGGGCGGCATCGAGCAGGTGCTCGACAACCTGATCGACAACGCGATCCGGGCGGCCCCGGCGGGTTCGGTGGTCACGATCGAACTCGAACTCGGGAGCACAACTCACCGGGTTTCGGTCGCCGACCTCGGTGCAGGCCTCGCCGACGAAGACAAGGCTCGCGCCCTCACGCGCTTCTGGCGGTCGGACACCTCGATTCCGGGAACCGGCCTCGGCCTGGCGATCGCCGATGCCATCGTCGGTGCATCCGGCGGTTCGTTGTCGCTCGCAGACAACGAACCGAACGGACTCGTCGTGACGTTCAGGCTTCCGGCCGCGTCGACCAGCTGATCTTTGCCATCTGCTCACCTTGTGCTGCTCGTGCGCTGGAATGCCGATCCGTACCGTCGTCAGCACGAGGTCGATCCGTCTGGGTCGACCGAATCCGAAAGGTGAAGACCATGAATCGAAGGACTTCCTTCATCACTGCCGCAGCGGTCACCGGAGTCGTGCTCGCCGGGACCACCGCGGTGGCTGCGAACATCGGCATCCTGAACTCGGCCAACAGCGACAACGTCGGCGAACTCTCAGCGACGACCGTGGTCGCGACGCAGCCGGTCGACGCGCCAGCGACGTCGATCGAGCCGCAGATCGTCGATGTGTACATCGAAGACCCCGCCCTGGCCGTCTCGACGACCACCGAACTCTCGGTGGCGGAGACCGACCCGAACGATCGCGCGCAGGTCTTCAACGTCGAGGCCGCCGGCACGGTGGCGGTGGCGCCGTCGGAGACGGGTGTGGTGCTCGACGGCGTGACTGCCGCCGAGGGTTGGGCCTGGACCATGACCCAGGCCACGCCGGCCGAGTTGCAGGTGACCTTCACGTCGGGCGACACGACCTACGTGTTCACCGCCAGCCTTGCCGCTGACGGAACGATCGCCGCTCGGGTCGACCAGCCGATCGTGCAGATCGTGCAAGCCCCAGCCCCATCCGATGGATCTTCGCCGACGGCAACGTCACCCTCTGGCGGCTACGACGACGATGATCACGAAGACGACGACGACGATCACGACGACGACGACGATCACGACGAGGACGAGGACGACGACGAGGACGACGAACACGAGGGCGGCGATGACGATGACTGACCAACCGGTCGCTCAGGCCGCCACGCCGCCGGCGAGTCGCCCGCAGCGGCGCCGCCGCCGGCACGTTGCCCAGGGCAGCCGAATCGTGGCAGCGGGGTTGGGAGCGAGCACCATGTTCGGCATCGTCACCGTCTTCGGGCTGGACAACCCGGTCACCGGCGCCGACGTCGCTCCCACCGTCGACACTGCTGCGAGCACGGCGACGCAACCGGTCACGCCGGCGCCGCCCCCCGAAGTGGCACCTGCGCCACCGGTGCAGATCGTGATCCACCGGATTCCGCCGACGACCAATGCAGTTGGCGCCGTGCCGACCGAGGTGGCTGCGGTGCCGGTTGCGCCGACTCCGGTGCAGCTGACGGCGAACCCGGTCGTGCAGACCGTCACCGTGGCAGCGCCCGCGCAGCAGCGTTCGTCCGGGTCGTCGGGCTCGGCTTCGCAGGCCGCGCCCGCCGCGACCACGAGCGGAAGTGGCTGACATGAACGCGGTGAACCGCACGTTCCGGGTGATGGCGAGCCGTACGCAGGTGACTTTGGTCGACCCCGCCGCCGGTGCCGCCGACGCAGCCGAGCTCCGCCTCTTCGAACTCGAACGACGCTGGAGCCGATTCATCGACGACAGCGACATCAGTCGCATCAACCAGATGCCGGAGACCTGGATTCCGGTGAGCAGAGACACGATCCGACTGATCCAGGCCATGCAACTGGCCAACACCGCCACCGCGGGCAGATTCGACCCCACGTACCTGCATCAACTGCTCAGCGTCGGTTATACGTCGAGCATCGACGACCCGAGCCGGATCACCATTGCCGTCGACACGCCGAGCACTGACTTCACGGTGCACGACGTCCTCGTCGATCCGTCGACGTCGAGTGTGTTCGTGCCGACCGGGCTGTCGCTCGACCCGGGCGGCATCGGCAAGGGATTTGCGGCCGATCTCGTGGTGACCGAGTTGCTCGAGGCCGGAACCAGCGGCGCACTCGTCAGCATCGGCGGCGACATCGCCGCCGCCGGAACGGCTCCGACAGAGCACGGTTGGGTCGTGCACGTCGAGCACCCCCTCGACCCGCCCTCGATCTTGACGACCCTCGGTGTGAGCGATGGGGGCATCGCCACATCGAGCACCCGGACGCGGCGGTGGCTGCAACACGGCCGCGAGCGACATCACATGATCGACCCGGCCACCGGCCTGCCCTCGCTGACCGACATCGCCGCGGCGACCGTGATCGCGAACAGCGGCTGGCTGGCCGAGGCGCACGCAACCGCCGTGCTGCTCGGCGGGTTCGACGATGCCCTCGACTACTTCGCGGCGTATGGACTGTCGGGTCTCGTCGTCGCACTCGACGGCAGGGTCGTGGCCACACCCGATCTGGCAATGGAAGCCACCCGGACCGAGGCTCGACCGTGAATCCGCAGATCTGGTGGTACATCGCCCGCGCCTCGGGAATCATCGCGTGGCTGTTCATCACGGCGTCGGTCCTGTGGGGGATCATGCTGTCGACGCGGATGTTCCCCGAGCACCGGCGACCAGCATGGTTGCTCGATCTGCATCGGATGCTCGGCGCGCTGAGCGTGCTCTTTCTCGCGACGCATGTCGGCGCGTTGATCGCCGACAACTACGTCGACTTCGACATCGTCGACATCGCGGTCCCCTTCGCCAGCGACTGGAAGACCTGGCAGGTCGCGCTCGGCGTCCTCGCGTTCTGGGGGGTGATCGTCGTCGAAGCGACCTCGCTGGCGATGAAGCGACTTCCCAAGAAGGTGTGGCGCGCCGTCCACTTCACGAGCTACGCCACCTTCCTGCTCACCAGCCTGCACGGCACGTTCGCCGGCACCGACGCCACCAACAAGATGTACGTGGCGACCACGATCGTGACGACGGGTGCCCTCGTGGCTGCGGTGATCTACCGCATCGTCACGCGATCTCGGTCTGCTTCCAGGCGTTCCAGTAGGTCAGTTCCTCAGCCGGTTTCCGGTGGGCGGGCCTGAAGTCGTCGCCGGTGTAGAAGGCCGTGGGGATGCAGGCGAGTTGCGTCACCGTGTCGGGAATGCCGAGCGCTTCACCCACCTCGTCCGCGAAGGGAAGATGCAGGGTGGTCCAGGCCGTGCCCAACCCGCGGGCGCGAGCGGCCAGGCAGTAGCTCCACACTGCCGGGATCACCGACCCCCACCAGCCCTGCTGGCCGCCGCCGTCGCCCGCATCGGATGGCGCGCCGAGCGCGCACGGAATCGCGAGCACCGGAACCTCGGCCAGGACCTCGGCGAGGTGAGTGCTCGACTCGATGATCGGGTCAGATGACGCCGCGTTGCCCGCGCGTGCCACGGCTTCGCGCTGCTTGGCGATGTAGGGGGCATACGACCGCTGGTAGGCGTCGGCGATCACTGCCTTCTTGTCCGGGTCGTCGACGATCACCCACCGCCACTTCTGGTAGTTGCCACCGGCCGGGGCCTGGGTCGAGACGCGCACGCAGTCGAGGACCAGTTCGCGCGGGACCGGCCGGGTGAGGTCCAACCGCTTGCGGACGGCGCGGGTGGTCGTCAACAGGTGATCGGTCTGGGTGAGATCGAAGTCCATCTGGTTCCTCTTCGGTTGGGCTGGGTCGTTTGGCTTGATGGGGCTTGGTTGGAGAACCTTAACGATCGTTCGGTAATGTCGCCTCGATGTCCGACGGGGTGAGTGCAGTGCTGGCGAGGAGCCATGCCGGCATCGCTGAATTGGTCGATCTCACCGGCAAGCGGGCCTTCGTCACCGGCGGGGGCAAGGGCATCGGCGCCGCGATTGCCCGACGCCTCGTCGAGGCCGGCGCCATCGTGACCATCGGTGATCTCGACGCAGGCACTGCAGCGCTGGCCGCCGGGATCGGCGCATCGTTCGTCACCTGCGACATCACGGTCGCCGCCCAACTCGATGCTGCCCTCGACCGGGCGGCCGGCGAGACCGGGCTCGACATCATGGTCAACAACGCCGGCATCTTCCCCACGACCGGCCCGATGCTCGATGCCACCGACGAGTTCGTCCACCACATCCTCGACGTCAACGTGCGCGCCCAGTACAGCGCAGCACGTGACGCAGCCACGCGGATGCCTCGCAGCGGATCGATCGTCAACCTCGCCTCGATCACCGCGCTGCGGGGCGGGGCCAACGTCTCGGCCTACGGTGCGTCGAAAGCGGCGATCATCGCGATGACGCGGGCCTTCGCGATCGAACTCGGGCCGCGCGGCATCCGCGTCAACGCCATCGCGCCCGGCATCATCGACACGCCCGGCGTGCAGGAACAGCTCGAACCGCTGAAGGCGGGCGGAGCCGACCTCGAACAGCGCATTGCCGCCAATCCGTTGGTCACCGCCGGGCAGCCTGATCACGTTGCGCGCGTTGCGCTGTTCCTTGCGTCCGACCTCGCCGCGTTCGTCACCGGCCACACCCTTGTCGTCGACGGAGGAGCCACCGCATGACCACCCAATCCAACCCGACTCCGACCATCGAGCAGTTGCTGGCGATCGAAGCGTGCCGCGAGGCCGCCCGGCGCTATTCCTACGGCCTCGACCGGCTCGATGCCGAGGTGATGAAGTCGGCCTACTGGCCCGATGGGACCGACGATCACGGCGTGTTCGTCGGCAACGCCTGGGAGTTCTGCGATCGCTGCGTCGGCTCCCACGACCGCTGGACGTGGACCGCGCACACGATCTCCAATCACCGCGTCGAGTTCGACGACGACAGTCATGCCCGGGGCGAGCTGTATGTGCACGCCACGTTGTTTCAAGAGGCTGAGCGCAAACTCGCCACGTTCTACGGTCGCTACCTCGACACCTACGAGTGCCGTGACGGCGAATGGCGCATCGCTCATCGGGTGTGCGTCCACCACGGCGACTTCGTGCAACACGTCCCTGACACCATGCATCTCGATGTCACGGTGTTCCGTCAGAGCAGCTTCGACCGCCCCGCCAACCAACGACCGATCGGCCCCTGATGCCTCGATTTGCCAAAGATTGCTCGGCCGCGGACCCCACCGGATTCGCCCTCGTCGACGACGGCCGCGAGCTCACATGGGCTGAGGTCGACGACGCGTTGAACCGCTGCGCGAACCTGCTGCTCGACGCCGGTCGCGCCGGTGAACTCGGTGAGGCGCATCGCATCGCGGTCTATGCCGAGAACGCCGCGCAGACCGCGCTGGCGCATCTCGGCGGTCTGCTCGCCGGCGCATCGTCGGTGCCGGTCAACTTTCATCTCACCGCCTCCGAGGCGGCCTACATCTTGGCCGATTCGCAGAGCCGCATTGTCTTCGTCGGCCCCGAAACCGCCGAACGTGGCGTGGCCGCCGCGCGCGAGGCGGGCGTCGACACCGTGATCGGCTGGGGCTGCGCCGGCGTCGACGGTGTCACCGACTGGGACACGTGGCTGGCAGGCGGCGCCACGACCGACCCGCCCGACGAGATCGTCCCGCGCCCCAACCTGCTCTACACCTCGGGCACCACCGGGCTCCCCAAGGGCACGGAGTTGCCGCCGACGATGTTCGCCGGTGGGGCCAACATGGTCGAGCACCTCGCCGCGCTCGCGCAGGGCGGCTTCTCGGGGTTCGGCACCCACCTCGTGGTCGGCCCGATGTACCACACGGGTCCGTTGTCGGGCATGCGTCTGCTGTGTGCCGGCGTGCCGTCGGTGATCCTGTCGAAGTTCGATGCCGAGGCCACCCTGGCCGCGATCGACAAGTACAAGACCGAGACCAGCGTCATGGTGCCGACGCACTTCGTGCGTCTGCTCGCGTTGCCCGCCGACGTGAAGGCCAAGTACGACGTCAGTTCGATGCAGTTGATGGCCCACACCGGAGCCAAGTGCCCGATCGACGTCAAAGCCGCGATGATCGAATGGTTCGGGCCGGTGTTCCGCGACGCCTACGGAGCCACCGAGGTGGGCACGGTGTGCTCGATCGCGAGCGACGAGTGGCTCACCCATCAAGGCTCGGTCGGCCGTTCGATTCCCCCGTTCACCGCACTCGTGCTCGACGAAGATCTCGTCGAACTGCCCGCGAACACCGAGGGCCGCCTCTTCTTCCGTGATGCCACGGGACGTGGCATCGTCTACCCGAACGACGCCGACAAGACCGCCGCGTCGAACCCCGAACCGGGGCTGTTCACACTGGGCGAAATCGGCTACATCGACGACGACGGCTACGTCTACATCACCGACCGCTTCAGTGACATGGTCGTCTCGGGTGGGGTCAACCTGTATCCCGCCGAGGCCGAGCAACTGCTCATCGACCATCCCGACGTGGCTGACGTCGGGTGCATCGGCGTGCCGCACCCCGAGATGGGTGAAATGCTCGTCGGGCTGGTCATGCCCACCGACCCGTCCTCTCCTCCCGACCCAGCGGCCCTGGCGGCATGGTTGCGCGAGCGACTCAGCCACTACAAGTGCCCGCGCGAGTACCACGTCGTCGACGACCTGCTGCGCAACACGATGGGCAAGATCAACAAGCGCAAGTTGCGCGACGCCTGGCTCGCCGGCGACATCCACGAACTCCCCAAGAAAGGCACGTCATGACCGATCTCCAGAACCGAGTCGACCCAGACATCTCCGTCGACGACTTCGTCGCCACGGCAACCGAGTGGTTCAGCGCCGCACGCGGCACCCAGGAAGTCGGTTGGCGCAGGTCAGGCCTGGGGCGAGGGCACCTTCGACGTGTCGGTGTTCTCCGACATGTCGTTTGAAGATGAACGCAACCACATCTTGGGCATCGCCGATTGGGTGCAGCGCAAGGCATCGCAGGGCTATCACGCCGTCGACTGGCCGGTCGAGTACGGCGGCCTCGGTCTCAGCCGTGCGCATGCCCGCGCGCTCGGCCGAGTCGAGCGGCAGTTCGATTCGCCGGGCACGCACGAACTCGTCAGCGTCACCGTCGGCCTCATCGCAACGACGATCCGGGCGCTCGGTTCCGACGCCTTGAAGGCTCGATTCATCCCATCGCTGCGCAGCGCCGAGATCCTCGCCTGCCAGCTCTTCAGCGAGCCGGGCGCCGGTTCCGACCTGGCCGGTCTGTCCACCCGGGCCGAACGCGACGGCGACGAATGGGTCATCAATGGCCAGAAGGTGTGGAGCTCGGGTGCCCAGTTCAGCCAGTGGGGTGAGTTGATCGCGCGCACCGATCCCGACGTCGCCAAGCACAAGGGTCTCACCGCGTTCATGCTCCCGCTCGACGCGCCAGGCGTCGAGGTGCGGCCGATCAAGCAGATGAGCGGAGGGTCGTCGTTCTGTGAAGTGTTCTTCACCGATGTCCGCATCCCCGACGATTTACGGCTCGGTGAGGTCGGTGACGGATGGAACGTCGCCACCACCACGTTGAGCTTCGAGCGCGATCACTCCGAGTCGGGCTCGGAAGGTTCGGCATCGGGCGGATCGTGGAAGCAGTTGCTGGCCACGGCGCGGCAGATGGGTGTCGTCGACGAACCGGTGCTGCGCGACAAGTTGATGCAGGTCTACATCCACGGGCGCGTCGAGTCCTACACCAACCGGCGCGCCGCCGACCTGGCGCGGTCGGGTATGCCCGGCCCCGAAGGGTCGCTCGGCAAGCTGCTGTGGACTGCGGGGATGACCGGCATCAGCGAGGTGATCGGCGACATCCTCGGCGCCGCGGCTCATTGCCGACACGGGGGAGTGGGGCACCTTCGAGTGGAACGAGCACCTGCTCGGTGCGCCCGGCTACCGCATCGCTGGCGGCAGCGACGAGGTGCAGCGCAACATCATCGGCGAACGAGTCCTCGGCCTGCCCCGCGAACCCCGCGCCGACACCGGCCCCTGGACCTCCATCCCCCGCTGACCCGTACCCCAGTCCCCGCTCGCGGGGTCGACTCCAGGCGGTTAGGTTTGTTTGATGAGGTTTGCCTCGCTGGCGCTGGTCGTCGCCAGCGCGTTGGTCGTCGGGTGTACGAATGACGATTCGGTTGCCCCGACTCCTGCCGGCACGGAATCAGACGCGTCGAAGGTGACAGCGGCGGCAATCGAATCGTTCGGCAGTCGATTCGGGCCAGACGTCGTCGTCCCCGATGTGGTCGTGATCTCCGAGTCGGTCGCCCGAGCGGATGTGGCTGAACTCCTGGGAACGAGGTTCGTCGTGTCCACCGATGTGCCTGCAGACGAGTCGGCGCATTGGCGAGTGATCGCGGTGGTCGACGAAGGCGACTACTGGTCGGTGGTGCTGGCATCGGTCCTCGGGTCCACCTACTTCGAGGCCAAGCAGTACTTCGTCCATGACGGCAACGGATTTCGTCAGGTGGAGGCCGACGACGTGGGCGAGACGCTGGTGACATCGGTCTCCTGACGGAGCCGGGAGGATGACATGACCGACACCACGTTTCGCACCAGTTTCCACCGGGGGCCGTATCGACTGGCGGATCGATACGAGCGGGTCGAGGGTCGGGTGTTGCTGAGCGGCATCCAGGCGCTGGCGCGGATCCCGATCGAGCAACTCCGGCGCGACAGGGTGGCGGGGCTGAACACGGCGGCGATGATCTCGGGGTACCCCGGCTCCCCGCTCGGTGGGTTCGACCTCGAAGTGGCGCGGGCGCTCGCGATCGCCGACGACCTGCCGATCATCCACCAACCGGCGGTCAACGAGGAACTCGGCGCGACCACCATCATGGGGTCCCAGCTCGCGGCCGCGCGGCCCGACGCACGGTACGACGGTGTCGTCGGCATCTGGTACGGCAAGGCGCCCGGTCTCGACCGGGCCGGAGACGCACTGCGCCATGGTGTGTTCGCCGGATCGTCGACCCACGGCGGAGCCATCGCACTGGTCGGTGACGACCCGGCGTGCTCGTCATCGACGATGCCGTCGTCGTCGGACGCCTCGCTCGTCGACCTGCACATGCCGATTCTGTACCCGGGCACCGTGGCCGAGTGCCTCGAACTCGGCCTGCATGCCATCGCGATGTCGCGGGCCACGGGGCTGTGGTCGGCAATGAAGATCGTCACGCCGATCGCCGACGGGTCGAGCACGGTCGACCTCCCGGTCTTCGATCGTGACCCCGTCATGTCGAGTATCGAGATCGACGGTCGCCCGTGGACCCGCACGCCCTCGGCGCACTTCCTCGGAGCAGCACGCATGTTGGAGGTCGAGCGGGAGTTCCGCGAAGTTCGCCTTCCACTTGCGATGCAGTACGGCATCGACAACGCGATCAATCGCATCGCAGTGAATCCCCGCGACGCATGGATCGGCCTCGTCGCCACCGGCTTCACGTTCCGCGAACTACGCGACGCGCTCCGCCGGCTCGGGTTCGCAACCGATCAACAACTCGAAGCGGCCGGGATCCGCCTGCTGCAACTGCGGATGCCGGTGCCCTTCGATGCCGGTCTCGTGCGACGCTTCGCCACCGGCCTCGACGAGATCGTCGTCGTCGAGGAAAAGAATCCGACACTGGAGTGGCTGATCAAAGACGCCCTGTACGGCGGGCCCGATCAGCCACGCGTCGTGGGCAAGCGCCATGAGGACGGCACCACGTTGATGCGGGCGTGGGGGCAACTCGATGCCGACAGCATCATCGCCGGGCTGCGCGTCCGCCTGTCGGCGCGCCTTGCCGACCGGCTGCGCCCGGAGCCGACGGCACCGACGGCGCGCCAGTTGATTCCGCTCGCGGTGAATCGGGCGCCCTTCTTCTGCTCGGGGTGCCCCCACAACTGGGGGACGAAGGTGCCCGCTGGTGCGTTGGTGGGCGCGGGAACTGGGTGTCACGGCATGACGTTGCTGATGGACGAGGACCGGGTCGGCGAGGGCATCGGCATCACCGCCATGGGCAACGAGGGCGCGCAGTGGGTCGGGATGGAGCCGTTCGTCGAGAGTGACCACCTCTTCCAGAACTACGGCGACGGAACGTTCTTCCACTCCGGACAGCTTGCGTTGCAGTACTGCATCGGGGCCGGCAAGAACATCACGTTCAAGATCCTCTACAACGGAACAGTTGCGATGACCGGTGGGCAGGATTCAACGGCGTCGGTCGGCGTGCCCGAACTCGCCACCATCCTGCTCGCGCACGGCGTGCAGCGGGTGGCGATCACGACCGAGGACCCCGAGCGCTATCGCCACCTTGCGCTGCCGCCGGGCGTCCACGTGCACGACCGCTCGGCCATCGTCGCCGTGCAAGCCGAGTTGCAGGCGACGCCCGGCGTGACGGTGCTGATTCACGACCAGTACTGCGCAGCCGAACTTCGCCGCGATCGCAAGCGCGGGAAGGTGGCCGCGCCGACCCAGCGCGTTGTCATCAACCACCGGATCTGTGAGGGCTGCGGCGACTGCGGCGACGTCAGCAACTGCCTGTCGGTCCAGCCGATCGACACGCCGCTCGGCCGCAAGACCTCCATCGACCAGGCGTCGTGCAACTTCGACTTCAGCTGTCTTGCCGGCGACTGCCCGGCGTTCATGGTCGTCGACATCGACGAGTCGGCGGCACGCGCGCCGGCGCAGGATGGTGACACGTCGTCGGTGCCCGACCCGATCGACCGGTTCGCCGATCGAGATCTCGTCCGCATCCGCCTGGCCGGGATCGGCGGAACCGGCGTCGTCACCGTGGCCCAAATTCTTGCGACGGCGGCGATGTTCGACGGCTGGGAGGTGAGCGGGCTCGACCAGACCGGGCTGAGCCAGAAGGCCGGCCCGGTGGTGAGTGATGTGATTCTGGCGCGGCCGGGCGTCGCGACATCGAACGTGATCGGGGTCGGCCAGGCCGACGTGCTCGTCGGGTTCGACGCGCTGGCTGCCGCCGGCAACACGGCCCTTGCTGGCGCCGACCCGGCCACGACCGTCGTCATCGCATCGTCGACTGCGACACCGACCGGGGTGATGATCACGCACCCCGACCTGGCGTATCCGCACGAGTCGATCGGCCGCCGCCTCGATGCGTCGAGCGTCGCACGTCACGAGGTCGACGCCACCCGGCTCGCCCACCGGCTCACCGGCAGCGCCGCGCAGGCCAACCTGGTCCTGTTCGGCGTTGCGTTTCAGTCCGGGAATGTTCCGGTGTCGATCGAGGCGATCGAGCAGGCGATCGAGTTGAACGGCGTCGCCGTCGCGGCCAATCTGGCGGCCTTCGACTGGGGTCGTCGATGGATGCACGACCCCGGCGCCGTCGAGCGATCCGCCATGTCTGATCCTGATGCGACGTCGGTCGTCTCGGTCCCCGACCTCCCGGCCGATTTGGCCAGTCGCATTCGTGTGATCGTCGGCGATGCGCACGCCGAGCTGGCGGCCACGATCGAGATGCTCGCCGCAGACCTCGTCGGCTATCAGGACGAGGCGTACGCCCGGCGCTTCGTCGACGACGTCGAACGCGCCGCGCGTGCCGAACGCGACGTCGACCCGTCCTCGACGCGGCTGACCGAGGCCGTGGCCCGCAGCCTGCACAAGCTCATGGCCTACAAGGACGAGTACGAAGTGGCTCGCCTCATGCTGTTGCCCGAGGCACGTCGCGCGGCCGAGGCGGTGGGCGGCCGCGGCGCACGGGTCGGCTGGAAGCTGCACCCGCCGCTGCTCAAGGCCCTCGGGCGAGCCGACAAGCTGACGTTCGCTTCGTGGACCGCGCCGGCCTTCAGTGCGCTGCGTTCGGCGAAGCGACTGCGGGGGACTGCGTTCGATCCGTTCGGCCGCACGAAGATGCGGCGGACGGAACGAGCCCTCCCGGAGGAGTTTCGCGCCGCGCTCGACGTCGTCTTCGAACACCTCGATCGGTCGACGCTCGATCAGGCCGTCGCCATCGCCGACCTGCCCGACCTCGTGCGGGGCTACGAGGATCTCAAGCTGCACCGCGTTGCGGAGTACCGCGCACAGATGTCGGCGGCGCTCGCCGAGATCGTGCGAAGCTGACGCGGTGACGAGTGAGAAGACGTTCGTGTTCTGCGGGATCGACATCGACAACGGTGGGCAGCGGCGGGCCGAATTGCTCGCCCCGCACCGCGAGTATCAGGCGCGACGAACGAATCTGGTCGGTGGCCCGCTCCTCGGCGACCCGCCCCTCGGTGAGAAGGCCACATCGTGCGGCACGCTCATCATCTTCCACGCCGACGATCTGGCCGCGGCCCAGCAGATGGCCGAGGCCGACCCGTTCGTCACCGGCGGCCTCTTCGCCACCTGGTGGGTGCGCGAATTCGACCCGGTGGTCTGGCCGTGATGCGGTCATGTTCGACCAAACGGGTACGCCTGGCGGTGACCGCACTCGCGGGAGCACTCGGCCTTGGCTTGGTTGCACGTAGCGGATCGGATGAGAAATTCTCGAGTCGTACCCGGTTCAGTGCGGTCAGCACGTCGACCTCAGTCGTGAGCCTTCGATCGTGATCAGCGCCGGGTGGGCGGCTCGACGGCCACGTCGGTCGGCCCGATCTCGAGCCAGTGGTAGAGGTGTTCCCAGAAGTGGCGGATCTTGGTTTCGTTGTAGTTGGCGAACACCACCTCTTGTTGCAGCTGCGCCTTCAAGCCCTTCTGCACGTGGGGCAGGTTGACCGAGTCTTGCTGGAAGATCTTGGCCGTCGCGCCGAGTTCGGTGGCGAGCGTCCAATCGTCGTCGGGGCCCAACTTGGTCACCTTCGCCGGAGCCGGCCGCTGGGCCTGGTCGCCCCACGGAACGAACATCATCACTTCGAAGATCGACGTGTCGGGGTCGTTGCCGTTCGGTCGGAAGCGGTACATCAACGGGTTGAACGTGCCCCACGGCGACCAGTTCGGGAACACCGAGTACCAGATCGCGTCGACCAGTTCGGCGTCGGCGAACTGCTCGGGGTCGATGTCGGCACCGGCCTGACGCTGCCACTGCTCGCGCCGTGCCGCAGCGGTGATCGCCCGCGCCTCGGTCATCGAGTCGGTGTCGGGCGGCCGCATCGCCGGCGTGTCGAAGACACCCTCGGGTGACGGCCCACCGATCCAGATCAGCAGATGTGGGTCGGCCTGGGTGATCGGCCCCGAACGATGTGTGCCGTCGGCGCTGAAGTAGCTCTCGTGGCCGTCGAGGTCGATGATGCGGACATCGCTCGGCTGCCCGGCCGGGCCGTCGAGATCGACGCGCTCGTAGATCTGGCCGTTCATCGGGTGCCGGTAGCGGGCGTACTGCTTGGCGTCAGGGTCGGGATCGAACTGCACCATGTTCGACAGATGCGGTGACGGGATCGCCTGCGGTGAGATCGCGCGACTGAAGTTGCCCCACGTGTCGTACCGGGTGTTCGCGTCGCCGAGCGACTCCATCAGCGTCGGGTGGGTCGCCACGACGTGGTACGCCTCCATGAACGCTTCCTGGCAGGCCTTCCAGTTGCACCGCATGATCTTTTCGACGTGCGCGACCTTGACCTTGCGTTCGAACGGGTACGGCTCGAAGTGCTCGTCGAGGCCGGCGAGGTGCTCGGCCAGCGGCGCCGCATCCGGATTCGGGTTGATGAAGACGAACCCGTGCCAGGTGTCGATCGCGGCCTCGGGGAGTTCATAGTCCTCTTTGCGGATGCTGGGGAAGTCCCATTCGCAGGGGATCTCCTTCATCGTGCCGTCGAGGTTCCACGCCCAACCGTGGAAGGCGCACCGCAGGTTCTTGGCGCCTTTGCCGTGGGTCTCGCGCAGCAGACGGCCCCGGTGCAAACAGGCGTTGCGGTAGGCCTTGAGGCCGTTCTCGGTCCGCACGATGAGGAACGACATGTCGGCGATCTCATAGACGTGATAGTCGCCGAGGTCGGGGATCTCTTCTTCGAGGCACGCCATCTGCCAGACCCGGCTCCAGAGCTTTTCGACCTCGAGCGCGTGGAACTCGGCCGACGTGTAGTACCAGGCGGGAACGCGGGTGTTGCCGTCGGTGACGCCGATGCGCGACTCGTCGCGCAGCAGGTTCGACACCGGATGCGAGTCGCCGTCGAGGAGCTCGGTGAGGCTGACGCCGGCCGAGCGGTCGGTACCCGAGATCGTTTCGGTCATCGTGTTTCCTCCAGTGTTCAGAGTTGGGTGAGGAGTTCGCCGGCGTCGTTGTCGGCCGCGGCTTGGAACGAGCGGGTGACGAACGCGTCGAGCAGGAGTCGTCCGCGATCGTTGCCCGGGTCGATGTTGGCGACCGCGATCTGGGTCCAGGCCTGGTGCATCAGACAGTAGCGGTAGTCGCGCCAGCAGGCGTCGAGGTCGTACCCGGTGACTCCACGGTCGACGAGAGCGGCGTGGTAGTGGGCGATCAGGTCGCGCTCCCAGGCGCGGCGATTCTCGATCGTCACCGACATGCCGAGAAAGTTCGCGATGTCCCACGTGCCGATGTGGCGGGTCGAGAGTTGGAAGTCGAGCATCGTCACGACGCCATCGCCGGCACTTCCACCGAACAGATAGTTCTCGGCCCGGCAATCGGTATGGGTGAGGGTGGCCGGTGCGTTGTCGTGCCACCAATCGAGCATGTCGGCGTAGCGCGGGGTGAGTTGCGCACACCACTCGATCACCTCGGGCGCCACCTTGCCACCCCAGTTGGCGACGAACTCAGCCCAGTTCGCCTCGACCAGGGCCCCCGCGCCCTTGTACAACGGGTTGTTCATCGGAGGCAGCCATTCCATGGCGAACAACGCATCGGTCGCCCAGAACTCGGCGTGCAGCGAGGCAACGACATCGGCAATCGCGAGGGCCTCGTCGCGCGTGGCGCCGACCACCTGGTCGATCATCGTTGCCCCGGCGACCTCTTCGAGCAGCAGGACGAATGGCGCGCCACCGGCGGCCATGTCGGCCACATGGCATCGGGGTGTACGGACCGCGAGGTCGGCGGCCAGGTCGTTGTAGAAGTTGATCTCGCGCTCGTAGAACCCCATCATCTGGCTGACCGCCACGTTCTCGGGGTGGACCGACTGACACTTGGCGATCAGCGTGCGCGGCCCGCGCGCATCGGGGGCGTAAGTCAGCGTGAGCCGAGCGACCTCACCGAGAATGCCGACGCCTTCGCCGATGTGGTCGATCGAGACGTCGACGATCTCGCCGAACTCATGCGCGGTCGCGGCTGCGCCGAGGCGTTGGTTCAGCCACTCGACGGTGATGGCATCGACCTGGGTGGGAATCGAGTTCGTCATCAGTAAATGGTGTAGCCGCCGTCGACGCACACTTCTTGGCCGGTGTGGTAGGTCTGGGTCGGGTCGGCGAGAAACGCGCCGACCTCCCGGAATTCGCTCGGCTCGGCCCAGCGCCGCACGGGTGTGCGCTTCACGGTGGCGTTGCGAAAGATGTCGCTCTCGTAACCGCGCGACGCCAGTTCGGTGATCGTCCACCCGGGCAGCAACGAGTTGACGCGGATCTGGTGCCGCGCCAGGCCGACGGCCAGGGCACGAACGAGCCCGTTGACCGCAGTCTTCGCGGTGCCGTAGGCCTCATTGCCCGCTGCGCCGTGGATGGCCGAGGTGGACGACACCGCGACCAGACTGCCGCCCTCGCCCTGGTCGACCAGGCGCCGCGCCGCTTCGCGCAGCGTGAGGAACACGCCGTCGAGATTGGTCGCCATGACGGCGCGCCATTCGTCGAGCGGGAGTTCGAGGAACGGGGTGCCGGTTCCGGCTCGCCCCGCATTTGCGAACAGTCCGTCGAGGCGTCCGAAATCGGCCAGCGAGCGGTCCATCGTCTCGATCACCTGCGCTTCGTTCGCGACGTCGCAGACGTGGGCAGTGGCCCGGCCGCCGAGTGCCGCGAGTTGCGCGACCGCTGCTGCGTTCTTGTCGGCGTTGCGCCCCCACACGATCACCGAGCCGCCCGCCATGACGATGCCCTCGGCCATTCCCAGTCCGATGCCCCCGTTGCCGCCGGTGACGACGAACACCTTGCCGGCCAGGTCAGGCATGGCCGGTCACCACCCCCGTGGAAGTCGCGCCCGCAGGGGAGTTGGCGAACATCGCCTCGGAGTCGAAACCGATCCGGGCATCTGGCGCGACGCGGATCACGACGCGGCCCGGGCTGTCGAGGTGCGCGACGAACGCCTCCTGGGCGGTCGGGTTGCCGGGCCGGACCTTCGACGCGAGCACCGGGTAGAACCAGGCGAGCGTGGCGGCGTCGTCGAGTACCTCGGCGTTGCCCTTGTAGGTGACTGCCTGGCTGATTCCGATGTCGGTTCCCCGGCTGGTGATCGCCAGGGCGACGCGGGGTCGAGCCTCGATGGCGGGGACGCGCTTGCGACGACGCGTGCAGGTGAGCCAGAAGGCGCCGTCGTGGTGCACGAAGTTCATCACCACGCCGACCGGGTCGCCGTCGCGGGTGGTCCACATGAAGGTGCATTCGGTCTGCTTGTCGAGCAAAGTCTGCTCGCGGTCGCCGGACAGCGTGAACATCGAGACGTCCTCGTAGCTGCTGGTGTAGCTGCTGGTTTCGCGATCGGTCACGGCGGTGCTGCGTTCGTTGAGAGATGGATACTGAACACCGATTAAGTTAAGCGCTCGACCACATCGACGACGAAGGGGACCGGTAATGGCGGAACAGACGAGCAGCGTGACGAGCGAGACCGCAGACAACATCGGCGAGATGGTGTCGTGGATCACCGACACCGAGATCAGCACGCGTTTCCCGTATTACACCCGGGCCAACGCCGACGAGGTGGGGCCTGAACCGTTCAGCCCGCTCGGGTGGAGCCTCGGCTGGATGCAGGGCTGCATTCCCGGCGTCGCCAACGGATTCGTCGCGTTCGGTGTGGTGCAGCCCGAGGAGTTCGCCGTCGATCCGCCCGAGGTGTTCGGCAACTGGGGCGGCTACTTCTACAACCAGTTGTCGTTGCCGCGCGTCATGGGCGTGCGGATGCCGGGTGCCACGCCCGAGGCGATCGATCTCGCATACTTCGGCGATCACCCCGGCGTCCCGAAGTACACCCCGCACCCCGACGACGAGAACGAGGCGCAGAGCGCCAAGCTCGCCGAGACCATGGGGTGGGCCATGAGCACCGACGACTTCCCGGCGCAAGAAGCGGCCTCGCGCATGGCCATGCAGCATGTGGCCGACCGCCCCGATCTCGCGGCGATGTCGAATGCCGACCTCGTGGCCCGTGCCCGTCAGCTCGCCGGCCCTGTTCTTGAAGAGGCGTGGACCGCGTACTGTCAGTCGGCCCTCGGCGCCTCGCTTGGGCCGGGCGCGGTGCAGGCGATCTGTGGGGCGATCGGCCGTGCCGCCGATGCGGTCAAGGTGATGACGGCGGTGGGCGGCATCGAGTCGGCCGACTCGGCCGTGATGATGTGGAATCTCTCGCGCCTCATCGCCACGTCGTCGACCTTGATGGCCGAGTTCGACGGAGGAGTCGACGGTCTGC
This sequence comes from Ilumatobacteraceae bacterium, assembly GCA_963820085.1. Classification (GTDB taxonomy): domain Bacteria; phylum Actinomycetota; class Acidimicrobiia; order Acidimicrobiales; family Ilumatobacteraceae; genus Ilumatobacter_A. Next base: position 733,133 of record CAWFYU010000008.1, read on the forward strand.
TCGATCGCATCGCCGACTCAGACGAAGCCGATACTGCGAACTTCCGTTCCGCGTGGTCCGACCTCATCGCGACCCACGGCCACCGCGGGCCCAACGAATGGGATCTGCGTGCCCACTCGTGGACCACCAAGCCGTCGATGCCGCTCGGCATGTTGGAGCGGATGCGCCACCAGGACGACTCGAAGTCGCCCGCCGACGCGCACGCCCGCGGTGTGGCCACCCGCGAACGGCTCACGATCGAACTGCTCGCGATCGTCGAAGGCGATGCCGAGGCCCACGGCGGTCTGCAAGCGGGCATCCATTCCGCCGGGGTGTTCTACGGGATGCGCGAGATGGGCAAGAACTCCTGCATCCGGCTCATCCACGAGGCGAAGCTGGCGCTGATGGAGGTCGGGCACCGGATGGTCGCCGACGGAGTCCTCGATGACGCCCAACAGGTCTTCATGTTGCTCGACGACGAGGTCGACGACTTCCTTGCCGACCCGGCATCGATGACCGCAACCATCCGCGAGCGTGATGCCGCGTTCCGCCAACTGGCCACGCTCGAACCCCCGTACATCGTCAAGCTCGAAGAGGGCGTGCCCCCGATCTCGATGTGGCCGAAACGCAAGGGTGTCGGCGGTGAAGCGGCGGCCGCCGGCACGGTACTGCAAGGTGCCACCGGCTCACCCGGCGTCGTCACCGGAATTGCCCGTGTCGTGCTCGATCCGTCCGACCCGGGCGCAATCGGCCCGGGCGACATCATGGTGGCGCCCACCACCGACCCGTCGTGGGTGCCGCTCTTCCTGGCTGCCGAAGGCGTCGTCGTGAACGTCGGCGCAGTCGCCAGTCACGCGGCGATCATGTGTCGCGAGTTGGGCATCCCCTGTGCGGTCTCGGTGGTGGGTGCGACGAGTCGCATCCCCGACGGCGCCACCATCGAGATCGACGGCTCGACCGGCACTGTCACGATCCTCTCGGTGCCCGAATCGACGAACTCATGACCGACACCGTGCTCGATCGATTCGGTCTACCGGGCGGCGTCGCCGTCGTCACCGGGGCGGGCCGGGGGATCGGTGAAGGCATCGCGATCGGTCTCGCCGAGGCGGGCTGCGACATCGTGCTCACCGCTCGTCGCGAGCACGAGATCGATGCGGTGGCCGAACGGGTGCGCGCGATGGGCCGGCGCGCCATGGCGATCCCGGGTGACATCACCGACGGCGCGTTCGTCGACGAATTGGCCGACCGGGCCAAGGCCGAGATGGGTCGCGTCACCCTGTGGGTCAGCAACGCCGGTGGTGCCGACGACCGCACCCCGCGGCACCTGGCCGACATGCCCGACCGGCAGTGGGACTACCAACTCGACGTCAACCTCCGGGCGGTGTTCACCGGGGCGCGGGCGGCGGCTCGGGTGCTCGATGACGGCGGCTCGATCATCAACATCTCCTCGGGTGCCGCGCTGAAGGGCTCGCCGAACAATGGCCCATACGCCGTCGCCAAGGCCGGCGTCGACAGTCTCACGCGCACGCTGTCGATCGAATTGGCACCGCGCCGCATCCGGGTTAACGGTGTCGCGCCGGGCCCGGTTCCCACCGAAGTGTTCATGGAGTTCTTCAAGGCCACCGACGACGATCTACCCCAGCTCGCTCAACAGTGGGGGGTGCCGCTCGGTCGGCTCGGGACGCCCGAAGACGTGGCCAACTCGGTGGTGTTCCTCGCCTCGCCGGCCGCATCGTGGATCACGGGCCAGACCCTGCTCGTCAACGGCGGCAACCGATAGCTCGATGGCTGCGATGAACGACATCGAGATCGAGGCATTCCTCGGTGAGCCGCGCGATGGCGTCCTCAGCGTGGTGCTCGGGTCGGGCCGCGCCATGGGCACGCCGATCTGGTTCCGGTGGGTCGACGGTGTCGTTCGCTTCCAGAGCCCGACCACGTCGTCGAAGACCGCTGCGCTCCGGGCAACCGGCCGGGCCAGCTTGTGCGTGCACGAGCAGCCTCTTCCCGATGCGCGTTACGTCACGCTCGAGGGACCGGTGAGCGAGGTGCCGTTCGACCTCGACGCCGACATCGGCGCGGCGGCCATCCACTACCTTGGTGAGCGTGCCGACGCCTTCATGGAGGGGATCACCCAGGCGCTCGCAGCGGGCCGTAGCTGGGCGAGCTTCGAACTGACGCCGACCTTCATCAGTTCCAGGACGCAACGCCTCATCCAGCAACCGGGAGACCACCGATGACCACCCACACCGGCGCCGGCGAGACCGGGCTCAGCGAGAATTGGGCCACCCTGTGGGAGGCGTTCGCCGACGCCCAACCCGACCAGATCGCCGTCGTGATCGGTGCGACCACGATCACCTGGCGCCAACTCGACGGCCAGGCGGCCCGACTGGCCGGCGCGCTCGGCGCATGCGATGTCGGCGCCGATACCCGCATTGCGCAACTGATGTTCAACTGCCCCGAGTACCTCGAATCGGCGTATGCCGCGTTCAAGTTGCGGGCGACGCCGGTCAACGTGAACTATCGCTACAAAGCCCCTGAGATCGCCTACATCTGCGACAACGCCGGCGCCGAAGTCCTGATCTTCCACGGCTCGCTGGGCGAACGCGTCGCGGCGGCCGTGCCGATGATGCCGACCGTCCGCATCCTGTTGCAGGTCGACGACGGAACACCGTTGATCGAGGGTGCCGACTGGTATCACGAGTTCGTTGCCGGCGCCGAACCTGCGGCGCGCATCGAGCGCTCCGGTGAGGACTCCCTGATGCTGTACACCGGTGGCACCACCGGCAATCCGAAGGGAGTCGTGTGGCGTCACGTCGACCTCTTCGGCGCCTTGGGCTACACCGCGTACGCGTCGGCGGGCGTCGAGATCCCGTCCACGGTCGACGACGTCGGGCGCATCGCGGCCGAACTCCAGGCGAGCGGGCGAAGCCCGGTGATGCTCTGTGCGCCTCCGCTGATGCATGGCACGGCGTTGTTCCTGGCGATCGGGGCATTCGTGATGGGCGGCACGGTCGTCCTGCTCGGTGGACGGTCCTTCGATGCGGACGAACTCTGGAACCTCGTGACGCGTCACCGCGTCACCCAGATCTCACTCGTCGGCGACGCCTTTGCGCGCCCACTGAACGAAGCTCTCGACGCCGCCGAAGCCGACGGGATGATCCACGATCTCACCTCGGTCACCCGCATCGTGTCGACCGGGGCCACGCTGTCGGCCGAACAGAAGCGGGGTCTGCAGCGACGCGCACCCCACGCGATCATCCTCGACATGATCGGCGCATCGGAAGGCGGCCCGTTCGCGGTGTCGATGACCATGCCCGGCGCCGAGCCACCCGAGACCGCGATCTTCACCGCGCCCCCGAACGTCATCACGATCGACGATGCAACCGGGGCCGCGCTGCCGCGGGGGAGTTCGGAGCCCGGGATGCTGGCCGCGTCGGGGCCGATGCCGCGGGGGTACTGGCACGACGAGGAAAAGACGGCCCAGACCTTCCGGGTGATCGACGGCATCCGCTACACCGTTCCGGGCGACTATGCCACGATCGCCGTGGACGGCACCGTGACGCTCCTCGGCCGCGGGTCGATGTCGATCAACTCGGGCGGCGAGAAGATCTACCCGGAAGAGGTCGAGGTCGCCGCCCGCAAGCATCCGGCGGTGATCGACGCCAACGTGGTCGGCGTGCCGCACGAGCGATACGGCGAGACCGTGGTCCTCGTCTGTTCGGTCTCCGCGCCCACCGACGCCGACGACATCATCGCCACGATCAAGGAGTCGATCGCCGACTACAAGGCGCCGCGCCGCGTCGTCTTCGTCGACGAGGTCTACCGCGCACCCAACGGCAAGGCCGACTACCGCTGGGCCCGCGACCAAGCGCTGCGGTGAGGTCGGTTGGCCCGCGGCTCAGGCGAGCGCGGCGCCCCACCACTGCTCGAACGAGGGCAGGGCAATGGCGTCGACCAGTTCGACGATCAGGCCGCTCGGCGGGCGCAGGTAGGTGAACACGCCGTAGCCCGTTCCCTCGGCGGGGTCGCGCTGCGCTCCGAGGAGGGTCCATCCGGACATGACCAGTGCGTCGGTTTCGGCGGTCACGTCGTCGGCCCAGATGCCGACGTGGTGTGCACCGGTGCAGTCGTTGCCGTCCCAGAACGTTCCGGGCGGCCCCTGCAACAGCTCGATGTGCTGCGGCCCCTCGGCTGAGTACGTGTACTTGAGATGGACTTCTTGCGTGCCGTGTTCGGGGGTCCAGAGCTGTTGCGCGGGATTCTCGCGTCGCTCCGACCAGGTGACGCCGAGGCTGGGGCCGAGTTCGTCCATCGCTGTTGCGAGGTCAGGGACCCGGATGCCGATGTGGAAGAGGCGCTGGTAGTCGATCATCGGTCAGCCCTCAGTCGCATCGAGCGTGGACGGATTGGCGAGCAGGTCGGCGATGGTCTTGCAGAACGCCGCTGCCGGGGCACCATCGAAGGCACGATGATCCCAGGTCAGGCTCAGGGTCAACCGCTTCGTCGTCGTCACGCTGCCCGCTGCATCGAGCACGAGGTCGTCGCGCAGTCGACCGACGCCGAGAATGGCGGTGTTCGGCGGATTGATCACCGGCGTGAATCCGTCGACGCCGAACATCCCAAGCGTGCTCACCGAGAACGTGCCGCCTTCGAGTTCGGGCAGGGCCAACGCCCCCGCCCGAGCCGCCGTCGCGAGTCGAGTCGACTCGGCGCTCAACGAATCGAGTGTCCGGGTGGCGGTGTCGGTGATGACCGGCACGATCAGGCCCTCGTCAAGGGCGACGGCCATGCCGACGTGGACGGTGGGAAGCAGTGCGACGCCATCGTCGGTGATCTGAGAGTTGACGATCGGGTGGGCGACGAGGGCGCGGGCGGCTGCGGCGATCACGTAGTCGGTGTAGCTCGGTGCGTCGCCGGCAGCCTTGCGCGCCGCGCGGTCGGCGACGACAGCGTCGAGATCGGCATCGAGGAACAGGGTGAGTTGCGCCATGTCGCGCAACGAGCCGTGCATCCGCTTCGCGATCGTCCCGCGCATGCCGCCCATCTTGATGACCCGGGTCGGCTGCTGCAGCGCGGGAGGAAGTGCTGCCACGACCGGTGGCGGAAGGATCGGTGCGGCGTGTGGCGCGGCGCTCGGTGAGTGAGCGGCCGCGTTGATGAGCCCCCGAACGTGGAGGGCGACCGCCTCTTTGGTGACCCGACCATCGGTCGGGTCGACGGCCACGGCGGCCAGGTCGATGCCGAGCAGATCGGCGAGTTGACGCGCCGCGGTGGTGGCCGACACCTGCGCCCCGGTCGACGCCGGGGCGGATGGCGCAGCGGCGACCACACCATCGAGGTCAGCCATCACGATGCGTCCGCCCGGGCCGGTGCCGCGAACCGAACGCAGGTCGATCGAACGCTCGGCGGCGAGGCGCTTGGCCAGGGGGGAGGCGATGATCCGCCCCGTCGGCACCGTTGTCACCATCGCCGCGGCTGGTGCGCTCGCCGCTGCCGGAGCCGGCGTCGGCTGCGACTGGCGTCGGCGCGGCCGGGGCCGTCGTGGCGGGAGCGTCCTCGCCGTCGGCGAGGAACCAGCCGATCCGTTCGCCACAGGCAAAGGTCGCGCCGACGGCTCCCAAGATCTGGACCCGACCCGACTCCGCGGCGTCGACTTCGGTCTCGGTCTTGTCGGTTTCGATCCGCAGGACCGGTGCGCCGGCGGCGACCGTGTCACCGTCGGCGACCAACCATTCGATGATGGTGCCTTCTTCCATCGTGAGGCCGAGCTTGGGCATGATGAACTCAGTCGCCATGGGGGTCCTTTCGAGCGTTGTGACAGCGCAGGCTGGTGGAGAAATCGAGATCGAAACGATGATCGCGCGCGGCGAGCGCCAGGGTTGCGTCGACATCGATGAGGCGGGGGCCGGTTCGTTCGATCGACACCGCAATGGTCGCGTCGGCCGAGACCGGCGTGTTGCGTTCGCCGTCGTAGGCGAGCACCCCGCCTCCCGGGAGTTCGACGACGACGCCGTCGGCGAGGGGAGTGACGGAGGAGACATCGAGCGTCGCGAAGGTGCCCGGGGCGAGCGCGACGCGGACGCGTCGTCCGCCTTGCCCCAGACGGATCAGCACGCCGCCCGCACTGAATCGGTCGACCGGGTGCACGCGGCCGGCAATGCTCGCCAGCCCGGTGCTGCCCGGGTTGGCGATGCAGGCCACGACCCACCGGATCGAGCCGGGATCGCTGACCGCCCGCGCCCCGACGAACGCCGTCTCGACGAGCGCAGCTTCGACGAGGGCATGATCGTGGGCGATGGTGTCGGCGGCGGGGTCGTCGATCTGCAGCACGACGCGCTTGGATCGGCGTCCGACCGCGCCGATGTCGACGGCGCCGGTGGCAACGAGCGCGGCGGCGACGCCGGCCGTGGTCCCGTCGATGGTCGATGGGAAGACGTTGTTGGTCCCGGTCGACAACGCGATGAACGCAAGGTCGGGCCAACCGCTCGCGATGTCGCGACATGTGCCGTCACCGCCCAGGCCGACGACGGCGCCGGCGTGACGTTGCAGCATTTCCCGGGCAGCTGCAACCGTGTCGTGATGTGATCCGGTGCGGGGGCTGTCGACCAACTCGATGTTCCCCGCCAACCCGGCCACGGCACGTTCGGCGAGGCGGTGGGTGTCGGCGCTGAGCAGGATCCGCTCGGCACCCTGCTCGAGCGCGCCGGCCGCGACGCGCCGAATGATGCCGATCTTCACCGAGTCGGACGTGTGGCCTGCCGCGGACACCAGCCGGCGGATGTCCTTGCCGGCGTGGGGATTGACGATGATGCCGACCGTCGCCGGTGCGTCAGTCGGCATCGGGTCGGTCAGGCTCCGGGCCGAGCCACGACGCCGCGAATGGCTGCGGCGATGTCGTCGGGCGACGGCAGATACCCCGCTTCGAGCACGGGGCTGAACGGCACGGGCGAAAAGGGTGCACCGACGCGGGCCACGGGGGCATCGAGGTAGTCGAACGCCTCCTCCTGGATCTGGGCCGCGACTTCCGCGCCGAGCCCGCCGAAGCGCACTGCTTCGTGGACGACGACGACCCGGTTGGTCTTGCGCACCGAGGCGACGATGGTCTCGGTGTCGAGTGGTTGCAACGTGCGCGGGTCGATCACCTCGACGCTGATCCCTTCGGCTTCGAGGGAGTTGGCGACATCGAGCGCGTCGTTGACCATCTTGCCCCAGCCGACCACGGTGACATCGCTGCCCTCCCGCAGGATGTTGGCCTTGCCGAGCGGAATCGCATACGGCGCTTCGGGCACCTCGCCCTGCATGCCGAGCAGGCGCTTGTGCTTGATCATGATGGTCGGGTTGTTCTCGCGAATGCACGAGGTCATCAACCCCTTCATGTCGTAGGGGTTGGACGGGTGGACCACCTTGAGGCCGGGGATGTGGCAGATCAGTGCTTCGAGGCTCTGGCTGTGCTGGGCCGCCGCCGATAGACCACCGCCGCCGCCCGTGGTGATCGTGAGGGGAATCGTCGCAGCACCGCCGAACATGTACTTCAACTTCGCCGCCTGGTTCACGATCTGATCGAAGGCCACGCAGATGAAGTCCATGAACATGATGTCGACGATCGGCCGGAGTCCGGCGACGGCTGCGCCGACACCCAGCCCGATGATCGCCTGTTCACTGATCGGCGTGTCGACGACCCGGCGCTCGCCGAACTCGGCCTGCAAGCCGGCGTACGACTGGAACACGCCACCGAAGGCACCAATGTCTTCGCCCGCGCAGAACACGTTGTCGTCGGCGGCCATCTCCTGGCGGACCGCCTCGTTGAACGCCTGGACGTACCCGAGCTTGCGAGTCATGATGCGGCTCCGGTCAGGGCGGGGGTGGCGCTGTACACGTCGACGAGGATCTGGTCGACATCGGGCAGCGGGCTGTTGTCGGCGAACTCGATCGCCGTCGCGATGTCGGCGCGCAGTTCGCTCCACACTCCGTCGAAGTCCGCGCGCGTAGCGTTGCCGGCGGCGATCAGTCGATCTTCGAAGGTGAAGATCGGGTCGCGCAGCTTCCACTGCTCGACTTCGTCATCGGTGCGGTACTTCAGCCCGAGGTTCTGGACGCCGTGGTGGTTGTAGTACCGATAGGTCTTGGCCTCGATCAGCGACGGGCCATCGCCCCGGCGGGCACGGGCGGCGGCTTCGACGGCCGCTTCGTGAACGGCGACGACATCCATGCCGTCGACGATCACGCCCGGCATGCCATATCCCGCGGCGCGATCGACGATGTCGGTGATCGCCATGGTCTTGTCGCGCGGCGTGAACTCGCCGTACTCGTTGTTCTCGCAGATGAACAGCACAGGCAGATGGAGCGCGCAGGCCATGTTGGCGGCCTCGTGGAACGCCCCGATGTTGGTGGACCCGTCGCCGAAGAATGCAGCCGCGACGTTGCCGTTGCCCTGGTACTTGTTGGCGAAGCCGGCCCCGACGGCAATCGGTGCGCCTGCGCCGACGATGCCGTTGGCGCCGAGCATGCCGACGTCGAGGTTCGAGATGTGCATCGAACCGCCCTTGCCCTTGCAGTAGCCGGTGGCCTTGCCCATCAGTTCGGCCATCATCTCGTTGAACTGTCCGCCCTTGGCGACGAGGTGCCCGTGCCCGCGGTGCGTCGACGTGATCTGGTCGTCGTCGCTGAGCGTCGCGCACACGCCGGACGCAACGGCTTCCTGGCCCACGTACAGGTGGAGGAAACCGGGCAGTCGAGCCGACTCGGCGAGCTTGCCGGCGGCCTCTTCGAAGAGGCGGATGCGCACCATGCGTCGGTGCATGTCCATCAGGACGTCGTTCGAGAGTTCCATGTGATCCTTGTGTGGGAGATGGGTGATGTCAGCGCGAGAGGATGGTGACGCCGCTGATGCCGGGCGCGCCGTAGACGTGGGTGTAGGCGACCTTCGGATTGTTGGGGACCTGGCGTTGGCCGGCGTCGCCACGGAGTTGCAGCACGTTTTCGTACACCTGGCGGAGCCCGGATGCGCCGATCGGCTCGCCGTTCGCGAGGCAGCCCCCGTCGGTGTTGACCGGGAGGCGACCGTTGATCTCGGTGTCGCCGCGAGCGAGCATCTCTTCCTGCTCGCCGTGCTCGCAGAAGCCGTTCTCGGCCATGTGCATGATCTCGGCACCCGACTCGGTGTCTTGCAGTTGGGCGATGTCGACGTCTTCGGGGCCGATCCCGGCCATCTCGAATGCCGCCTTCGACGCGTCGGTGGTCGGGCCGGGATCGCGGTCGATCGCCGTCGACGGTGCGAGCACCTCGAACGAGCCGAACTGGCGGGTGCGCATGGTCGCTGCCTTGAGGTAGATCGGTGTGTCGGTGTATTCCTTGGCCTTGTCGGCCCGGCACAGGATCATCGCCACGCCGCCCTCACCCGGCGAGCAGAACATGTACTGCGTGAGCGGCCACGACAGCATCTGGGCTTCGAGCACCTGCTCTTCGGTCATCGGCTTGCGGCGCCACGCCATCGGGTTCATCGCCCCGTTGCGGAACGCCTTGGCCGACACCCTGGCGAGGGCCTGCTCGGTGATGCCGTGATCGTGCATGTACCGGGTGATCTTCATCCCGAAGAACTGCGTGGTCAGCGCCAGACCGGAACCGCCGTACCAATCCTTGCCGCGCGGACCCTTGATCCGGAATGCGCCGCGCTCGTGCTTGTCGAACCCGATCGCGATACCGACATCGGCGGCGCCGGACTTGATCGTGTTGATCGACTGGGAGAGCGCAGTACCACCTGTGGCGCACCCATTCACGACGTTGGTGAACGGCAGGCCGGTGAGGCCGATCCGGCTGACCATCGTGTCGGCCGCGCCGCCGTCCATCGAGCCGCCGACGGCGAATTGCATGTCGGACCAGTCCTTGCCGCAGTCGGCGAGCGCCCGGCGCACGGCCACCACGCCCATGTCCATGCCCGACACGCCGTCGTGGCGGCCGAACTCGTGCATTCCGATGCCGACGATCGCAACGTCGTTCATGATGGGTCTCCTGTGCTGGTGCTGCTGGGGGCGAAGGCGTACGTGACGACGTCGTTGCCGTCGTCGTCGACGGTGAGGTGTTCGAGGACGAGTTCCATGTCCATCCCGATCACGAGCTTGGCGGGGTCGGCCTCGGTGAGGCGGGCCTCGACGCGGACCTGGCCGGGGAGTTCGACGTACCCGACTCCGTACGGCACGAAGTCGTCGCCGACCGGTCCGAGGTAGGGGGGCGCCTTGGGCGGGAAGGCCTGCACGGTCCAGGACCAGAGGGTGCCGCTGGTGGCGAGTTCGACGTCTTCTTGCTGGTCGAACATGCAGCGCGGGCACCCGCTCTGGCGCGGAAACATGTGGTTGTCGCAGTTGGTACAACGACTTCCGAGGAGGACGGGTTTGCCGTCGACAATGTTGAAGATTCCGTCGGCGACGGCAACGGTGCCGCGCTCGGGGTGAGGATGGGACATCTCGCTCCTGATACTTAATGATCGTTCAGTAAGCAGATTAGCAGTGAGGTCCTGCTGGGCTTGCAGCGAGCGGACCTACCGCTCGCCGAGCCAGCCGTCGATCAGGCTGGCCATCTCGGATTCCAGTTCAGCCTGGTCGACGCCCAGCCCGGTGATCGTGTCGACGTGGGCGGCCCCGAGCAGGAGCAGGTAGTACAGGTGCACCTGGGCCGGGGTGAGCCCGGCCTGCTCGCGCATGCGTCGGCCGTTGCCGCGTTGCCAGTCGGCGAGCAACTCGGCGAGTTCGGGCGAGCGGTGGGCTGCGTTGTGCAGTTCGGAGATGAGGATCCGGGTCCGTTCGAAACCGGGTTGCAAGAATTGCCGGGCCACGCCGTGGATGCCGAGCGCATCAGGAAGCCGTATTGAACTGATCTTTTCCAGTTCGTGTTGGCTTGCTTCGACGAGCAAGCTGTCCTTGCCACTGAAATGGCTGTACACCGCCGGTGTCGACACCTGAGCCCGCCGGGCGATGTCGGAGAGCGTGACCCCTTCGTACCCGAACTCGATGCATGCGTCGACGGCTGCTTGGAGCAGTCGCTCGCGAGTGGGAGTGCCGTGCTGATCGACCTTCGGGGGCCGACCGATCCGTCCGGTCGGCGCGGCCTGGTCGTCAGTCGTGCCGGTCATCTCTCGATGACCCTACCCACATGGCCACCGCCGGTCACTCGGTGCGGCCTCGCGCCCACCGGAAAGAGCGACGCAGCAACTCGGTGTACGCCGGGTGCGCCCACGAGCCGCGTTCGACGGTCGGGTAGTAGGGCACCATCGGTGCCATGTCGTAGTGCCCGCGGCAATGGCCGAGCGTGTTGTACAGCACGGCGCCCTCACCGAGGGAGCGCAGGTACATCACCAGATGTTGATCGGGCCCCGAGGTCCAGTCGTGTTCGACGAACCCCCGCGCATCGCCCGACCAGGTGGTGTGGAGCAGCGCGACCAGAGCGTCGCGATCGGCGTGCTCCGACAGGTACAACTCGTCATCGGTCTCGAACGGCTCGATGCCGGCGACGAGCCAGTGATCGGGGGCGGTCGGTTCGACGAGGTACGGCGCGATCGGTGGGTGGGCGATGAACTGCGACCCGAGCGTGTCGGCCCAGAGGGGAAAAATGCGCGGCGAGTCGACGCCGTTGGGTGTGCCGACATCGAGGGCCGAGTTGGTGCCGTGCAATGCCACCCACCTCCCGCCGCCTTCGACCCAGGTCCGGATGGTCTGCTGCGCGCGTTCGGAGGGCCGGACATTGCAGGTGTAGCTGACGAGAATCGAACCGGCTGCGATGGCGTCGGCGTCTTCGTAGTCGGGCTGCACGCGGACGCGGAATTCTTCGTGTTCGGCGAGCAGCTTGAGGAGTTCGAGCCGCGCGAAATCAACGTCGTGGTACATCCCGCCCGCGACGAGCGTGACGTCGATCCGGCTGCCGGCTGCCTCGTTTGCGGTGGTGCTCATCGATCGCTTCCCATCGGCGCCGCCGTCAGAAGTCGATGCGCTTGAGGAAGCCACCGTCGACCGTGACGTTCACACCGTTGACGTGACCGGCTGCACTGCTGGCGAGGAACGCCACGACGTTGGCGACGTCGTGCACCGTGCCGAGATGACCCTGCGGGTGCACCTTCTCGGTGGCGGCGTAGAACTCGGCCATGTGGTCCTTGATCTTGTTCCAGTCGCCGCCTTCGACGAAGATCGGGCCGGGCGACACGACGTTGCAACGGACGCCCTTGGCGCCGAGGACTTGAGCCTGGCCGAGCGTCCAGTTGGTGACGGCGGACTTGAAGGCGCTGTAGCTGTTCGACCCGGAAGCGAAGTGCTCGGCCGTGGCCGTGGTGCCGATGCTGATGACCGACCCGCCGCCGTCGGCGAGGGCTTCGGTCGCCGCGCCGACGCCGCGCACCATCGCCATCAGGTCGATGTTGAAGTTGTTCAGCCATCCTTCGACCGACTTCGCCGGCTTACCCGAGGTGTTGTGCACGTAGATGTCGATGCCGCCGAGTTGTTCGCCGGCAGATTTCACCCACGCTTCGACGGCGTCACCGTCGGCGGCGTCGACCGGTGCGCCGACGACGGTGCCCAGCGCCGACAGCTCGGCGACGGCCTGTTCGACGCCTGCTGCATCGCGCGCACAGATCGCCACCGAGGCACCTTCGGCGAGCAGGGTTTCGGCGACTGCTCGGCCGATGCCCTTGGTGGCGCCGGTGATGAGTGCCTTCTTGCCGGTGAGTCCGAGGTCCATGCTGTTCTCCTGTGTGCTGCTCTGATCGGGTCCGCTGACGTGCGGGCCGGTTGCTCGGCCGAACTTAACCGAACGACTCTTTAGTTTCTCGACCCGGGCGTCTAACGTGCGCCGATGGCAGGAGACGCATACGACACGATCAAACGATTCTGGGAGATTCAGGACGAGGGCGACTACGCCCCACTCGCCGAACTCTTCGCCGACGACGCCGAGGTCGTCGACCCGGTGTACGGCACCTTTGTCGGCGGCGAGGCGATCGCAGGTTTCTTCGCGATGATGAATGACGAGATGGCCAAGGTCGATGCGACCTTCGGTCTGGTCGAGATGAGCGGCGACGACGAAACGGCATGGGCGCAGTGGGAGGTCACGACGACCGTCGACGGCGTCACCCGTGTCCGCCAGGGTGTCGGGGTGTACCGAGTGCGCAATGGTCAGCTCACCTACTACAAGGACTACATGAACCCATGAGTAGTCGAGTCGCCATTGTCACCGGTGCGGCGTCGGGCATCGGGCGGGCCGCCGTCGAATCGTTCGTCCGCAGCGGCGTGGCCGTGGTCGCCGTCGATCGGGCCGAGGAACAACTCGGATGGGTCGCCGACAGCGAGGTCGCCGATCGTGTCGCCATCGTCGCGGGTGACGTGACGAGTGAGGCGACCAACACCGCCGCAGTCGCTGTCGCCCTCGAGCGGTTCGGGCGGCTCGACATCGCCGTGTTCAATGCTGGCATCTCGATGAGCGGCGACCTGCTCGAACTCCCGATGGACGACTTCGATCGCGCGATGGATGTCAACGTGCGGGCCGTGGCGCTCGGCATGCGCGCCGTCACACCCACGATGCGCGCAGCCGGCGCCGGGCGCATCGTCGTGACGGCGTCGACGTCGGGCATCGGCGGCGATCCGAACATGTGGGCCTACAACGCCACCAAGGGTGCCGCAATCAACCTCGTTCGAGCCGCCGCCATCGACCTCGGGCCGTACGGCATCACGGTCAACGCCGTGTGTCCCGGCCCGACCGAGACCGCAATGACCTCGCGCATCTCGTCGTTTCCCGAGGTGTACGAAGAACTGCGACGGGTCATCCCGCTCCAACGGTGGGGCCGACCCGACGAGATCGCGGCGATGATCGTCTTCCTCGCTTCGCCCGAAGCGTCGTTCGTCAACGGTGCGATCATCCCTGTCGACGGCGGAGTCACCGCCAGCACCGGTCAGTTCCGGCCGCGCCCGGCCGAGTAAAGCCGGTCCCGTCAGCCGGGGCAGATCTCCGTGCGTGATGCCGCGGATTGCTGGGCCACGGGGACGGAGTTCGATGCGGGGCGGGCCTGCGCTAGGTTTTTTCGGTGCTCCCCATGCTCGACGATCAGGTCCGACAGGCGCGCGAGCGCTACGCAGCAGCGCGGCCGATCAGTGCGGCGTGGGCCGCGCGGGCGGCTGCTGTGTTGCCGGGCGGGAACACCCGGTCGGTGCTGCACTTCGATCCGTTTCCGTTTCGCGTCGAACGGGCGGTCGGCAGGTTCCTGCATGCCGTCGACGGCCACCGTTGTATCGATCTCCTTGGCAACTACACCGCAGGGCTGCTCGGTCATTCGCCCGAACCCGTTCGTGCTGCTGCGCATGCGGCGATCGACAACGGGTGGGCGCTCGGCGCGACGCATGGCAACGAAGTGGTGTTCGCCGAATTGATTGCCGCCCGCTTTCCATCGATCGAGCAGGTGCGTTTCACCAACTCGGGCACCGAGGCCAACCTGATGGCGCTCGCCCTGGCCATCAGCCACACCGCTCGACGCAAGATCCTGGTGTTCGACGGCGGATATCACGGCGGCACACTCACCTTCGGCGCGCACGGCCGACAGGTTAATGTTCCCCACGACTGGGTGATCGGCGAGTACAACGACGTTGCTTCGGTCGACGCAGTTTTCGACGAGCACGGCGACGACATCGCCGCCGTCCTCGTCGAACCGCTCCAGGGATCGGCCGGATGCATCCCCGGCGAGCCCAGCGTTCCTTGAGCATCTTCGGCGACGGTGCACCGAACGCAGGTCGCTGCTGATCTTTGACGAGGTGATGACGTCGCGACTCGCCACCGGCGGTGCCCAGCAGGTGCTCGGCATCACCCCCGACCTCACCACGCTCGGCAAGTACCTCGCCGGCGGGTTCAGTTTCGGAGCTTTCGGAGGGAGTGCCGATCTGATGGCCGCGTTCGACACATCGAGCGGTGGCCGGCTCGGCCACGCGGGCACGTTCAACAACAACGTGATCTCGATGGCGGCCGGCGTGGCGACCCTCACCGACGTGCTCACGCCCGGCGTGCTCGAATCGACCAACGACCGCGGTGAACGACTCCGGGCGCGTCTCAACGCCACGTTCGCCGCGCACGCCGTACCGATGTGTGTGACCGGCGCGGGGTCGTTGATGAACGTGCACGGCACAGCTGGTCCGGTGCGGTCGGCAGCCGACCTCGACGGATCCGACGACCGTTGGAAGGAATTGCTGTTCTTCGCCGCACTCGAGGCCGGCTACTACATCGCACGGCGCGGGTTCATTGCACTGTCGATCGAGGTCACCGACGACGACGTCGACGGATTCGTCGAAGTCGTCGACAGCTGGGCGCGCAGTGCCGGCATGGCCCGACCTGCGGCCCACGCCACATCATTGTCAGGCTGACCACGACCACCTCACCCCGTCGGGGAGGCGAGGAAGGCGGCTGCGATGTCTGCTCCCACGTCGCCGCCGACGGCGGTGTACTTGCTCTCGGGCACGACGGCTCCGGCGTTGCAGGTGCCGGCGACGGCGAGCGCCTCGTCAGGGACGGTCAGGAATGACGTGACGAACCCTCCCCAGCCACCGGCGTGGGTCATCGCCGTCTGCCCGTCGAGGTCGATCTGCATGATCCCGTAGCCGTACTCGGCGGGGACACCGGTCCCGGCCATCGGCACCAGATCGGTGCGCAGTCCGGCCATCTCGGGCCCACCGATCGTCGCGTCCGCGTATTGGCTTGCCCACTTCAGCAGCTCGGTCGGAGTGATCTGAATGCCACCGTCACCGAGTTGCTGCCAGGGGCTGTCGGCGCTGCGCCACCCGCCGGCGCCATCCTCCTCATACGAGAACGACTTGAGCGGGTTGGTCGTCAGCGGATCCATCACGGCGTCCATGCTGAGCGGGGCGAAGATCCGTTCGGCGATGAATGCTCCGAGGTCGTCGCCGGTGACACTGAGGACGATTTGGCCGAGCAGGAAGTAGTTCGAGTTCGAGTACTCCCAACGCGTCTCCGGCTCGAAGTCGAGCTCGGTTGCCTCGGCCAGCGCCGCCAACGCGTCAGCGTCGGTGGTCGTCTCGGTGAAGGAGAACCCCTTGCCGAGGAGGAGCCCGATGTAGTCGGGGATGCCACTGGTGTGGTGGATCATCTGGAGCACGGTGACCTCATCACCCCAAGCCGGGAGGCCTGGAATGTAGGTGGAGATCGGGGCCGAGAGGTCGACCTTGCCCTCGTTGGCGAGCAGGCCAATCGAGGTGGCGGTGAACTGCTTCGAGGTCGAGCCGATGTCGACGACGGTCTCGGTCGTCATCGGTGTCAGTGGGTCGAGCTTGGCGGCGCCGAATGCTTCGGCCCAGACGACCTCGCCGTTGCGCGACACCGCCATCGTGCAACCTGGGTCTGTCGGGCTGATCGAGGCGAAGAACGATCTGGCCGTCTCGATCGCATCGGTGTCGTCGAACCCTGTCTCGTCGATCGTTGGGGTCATCGTTGGGGTCAGCGTCGTTGTCGCCTCGGTTGTCGCGGAGGGTGCTGCCGACGTCGGTGCTGCTGAAGCGGCGACCGTCGCCGGGGTGGATGAATCGGGCGTGGCGGTGTCGGAGCCTGCACATGCAGTGAGGACCAAGCCGAGGGAAACAGGGATGAGGGAAAGTCTGCGGGGGGTCATGCAGTCGAACTTATGGATCCTCGACGCCGCTGCCATCCGACTGGCGGCTGATCACCGCCCGCCGTGCGGATGACTGTCTCCGCCGGTGCGTCATCCCGCGACCGCTGCGCGACATTCCCATCACAGCATCGGTCGCGCTCTACAGTCGGTCGGTGCTCCGGCGCCGCTCCCACGGGTTGCAACCCGATCCCGACGTCGGCCGACAACTCGCACGCCTCACGGCGCTGGAAGGATTCGCCCGCGCCGTGATGGTGGGCGTGGTTCCCCTGGCGGCACTCGACGCGCTGGGCTCGAAGGCCGCGGTGTCGTACGTGTTCCTTGGCGGAGCGGTGATCACGTTGCTGTTCACCCTCAACGTCGGCCGTCTCGAGGTGCTGTTCGCTCGTCGCTGGGTGATGACCCTCGGGTCAGGCTTCCTCTTCGTTGCGGCATTGCTGTTCGTGTTCGTCGACGGCCCGCTCTTCGTCGTGGCCATCGGATTGCGGTCGGCGGAAGCGTCGATCTTTTCGGTGTGCCTCTCGCTCTACATCATGGACCACATCGGCAAGGCAGCACTCACGAGCACGGAATCGCGGCGCATGCTCTACACGGGCGGAGCGTGGTTCGTCGGGCCGACGATCGGCGGTTGGCTGTGGAGCAACTCTTGGCCCAGCGCACCATTCATCCTGTCGGCCAGCACATCGGCCGTGACGATCGCATACTTCTGGCGACTGCGCTTTCACGACCGCGCTCCCGTGCTCGGCCCGATCACCGCGGTGACGCGACCCGTCGACAACGTCGTGCGCTTCTTCGGTCAGCGCTACCTCCGCATCGCTTACGTGATCGCGACCGCGCGCGCCATCTTTTGGGCTGCGCTTTTCGTGTACGGCCCGATCTATGTCATCGAGGCAGGGTTGCCGACCTGGAGCGCGGGTGTGTTTCTCTCGGCGGCGAGTGGCACGTTGTTCCTCAGCCCGTTGATTCGTCGCGTCGCCGATTCGTGCGGCACGCGATCGACCATCGTCGGCGCCTTCGCTCTGATGGCGGTGAGCATGGTCGGGCTGGCACTGCTCAGATCGTCTCGACCGGTGGGCGTCGTGTTCTGGTTGGTGGGGGCAGTTGGTGGCGCGGCCCTCGACGTGCTCGGCAACATCCCGTACATGCGAATGGTGAAGCCGCGGGAGCGGACGGCGATGACCACGGTTTTTTCGACGTGGCGCGAATTGTCCTTCCTGCTCGCTCCGCTCATCGCAGCGATCGCCATCGCCTGCGGGGCGTTCTGGCTGCTCTATGCGACGCTGGCAGTACTGCTGGGAGCCGCCGCTCTGGCCACGACGCTGCTCCCGCGTCGCCTGTGACGATTTGAGGCTTCAGGCTTCAGGCGTCGAGGTGCAGGGCGCGGCGGAGGGCCGCCAACTCGTCGCGACGCCAGCGTTGGGAGGCGTCGGCGTGGGGCACCATCGTGTCGGAGCCGTGGAACGACTCGGGATACACGTGCAACTCGACGTCGACACCCGCTGCGAGCATGGCGCTGGCGTATGCGATGTCTTCGTCGAGGAACATGTCGAGGCCGCCCACGGTGATGATCGCGGGAGGGAGGCCCGTCAGGTCGTCGGCGCGGGCGGGCGCCGCCTCGGCTGCGACGTCGGCGGTGCCGCGCCGGTCGCCGAGATAGGCGGTCCATCCGGTGAGGTTCGCCGGGCGGTTCCACGCCCGCGTATCGGTGACCGCGTGTGATGACGGGGTCTCGTTGCGGTCGTCGATCATCGGGTAACGCAGGAGCTGGAAGCACGGTTGCGCCGCGCCGCGGTCGCGGAGGCGCAAGGCCAGGCCTGCGGCCAGGCCACCGCCGGCGCTGCCGCCACCCAGCGCCACACGGTGCGGGTCGACGCCGAACTGCTCATGCGCCCCGACGAACCACTCGAACCCGGTGGTGCAGTCGTCGAGCGGCGTCGGATACGGGAACTCGGGTGCCAGGCGGTACTCGACGGATGCCACCACGATGTTCAACTGCTCGGCGATTCCGGCACAGTGAGCGTCGTCCATGGCGACGTCGCCCAGCACGAGGCCCCCGCCGTGAATCCAGAACAAGGCCGCATCCGTCGGTGACGGCGGACGGTACGTGCGGACCAGGATCTGATGTCCGTCGGCCGCCGCGACGTGATGGTCATCGACGGTGATGGTTGGCGGGAGTTCGACCGGCACCGCACCGAAGAGCGCCGCGACTCTGGTGCGGGCCGCGTCGAGGTCGTCGAGGTCGAGGAGATCGGCCGGCATGAAGCCGAGGATCTCGCGGTGGGTGTCGTCGAGTCGTGCTTCGAGGTTCATGGGTCCGAGCCTTTCAGTGCGCAACTTCGACGGGCGAGTCGGGTGCTGGGTCGGGTGCTGGGTCAGGGCGCGGATCGGCGCGCCGCTTGGCGACCTTGACGATGCCCTGGCGGCTCGCGATGCCGACGGCGATGATCAAGGTGAGGCCCTCGAACATGGGCTGCATCCAGTCGATCTCGCGCGGGTAGCGCAGGCCGATGCCCTTGATGCCGAAGGCCAACGTGTAGACGGCGATGATCGTGCCCCACACGTTCGGGCGACCGCGCAGCTGGCTGGCACCGAAGAACACGGCGCCGACGGCGACGAACAACAGCGGCGGGCCGACCGATGAGGTGTAGGTGGCGAACTTCCACGAGTAGATCAAGCCGGCGAACCCGGCGATCCCGGCGGACGCGATGAGTGCCCCCCACGAGAGCCGGTCGGTCTTGATGCCTGACAGCCGTGCTGCTTCGCGGTTGCCGCCCGTGGCGAACATATGGCGTCCGACGGGGGTGTGCTCGAGCACGTACCAGACGATGATGACGACGACGAGGCCGTAGAGGAAGTAGTACGGGAGGGAGATCTGACTCTCGGACCATGGCCACTTGAACGAGAACAGGTTGCGTTTACCGAAGTCGACGTAGCTCTTGCCGAAGGCGGCGGTGATGTTGCCGCCGTCGTGGATGCGGCGGATGAGTGCCCCGATCACCTGGCTCATGCCGAGCGTCGCGATGAAGCTGTTCACCCGCAACTTCACGACGATGAAACCGTTGATCGCCCCGATCACCAGGCACGCCAGCATGCCGACGATGGCGCCGACACCGTCGGGCAGGTCGTAGTCGAGAGCCATCTTGTTGACGATCACCAAGCTCAACGCCATGGTGGCGCCAATCGACAGGTCGAATGTCTCGGTGGTCAACGGCACGAGGAACGCGAGTGCGAGCATGCACACGATCACCTTCTCGGTGAGGACGAACTCGATGCTGCCGTTCCAGATCAGGAAGTTGCTCTCGGTCAGGCCGAAGAAGATGAAGAACGCCGCAAGGAGGTAGAGCCCGCTGAAACGGTTCAACCCGAGTCGGCTCACCCAAGAGGGGGCAGGCGCCGAGGACACCGCGAGCGGAGCCTGAGCGTCGGGGCGGTCGGAGCCGGAAACGGCGTCGAGCGAGGTCGATGTCATCGGGTTGCTGCCTTCGTGGTTTGGAGCTGGGCATGCTCGACGTTCTCGGTGGTCAATCGGTCCCCGGACAATTCGTCGATGATCGAGCCGCCCGCCATGATCAGAACCCGGTGGGCGACTTGGACCAGTTCGTCGGTGTCGGTCGAAACGACCAGCACTGCGGCGCCGTCCTGGGCGGCGCGGTCGATCAGCTGCATGATCTGGTCTTTGGCCTGCACGTCGATGCCGCTGGTCGGCTCGTCGAGGACCAACACCAACGGGTGCAAACGCAGGCT
The DNA here is from genome assembly GCA_963820085.1 of Ilumatobacteraceae bacterium. Taxonomy (GTDB): domain Bacteria; phylum Actinomycetota; class Acidimicrobiia; order Acidimicrobiales; family Ilumatobacteraceae; genus Ilumatobacter_A. The sequence continues at coordinate 753,492 of CAWFYU010000008.1, forward strand.
CCGACCGAAGAGGACCTTCTGCTGATTGCCACCGCTGAGCAGGGTGATCGGCGGGGTGACGCCGAGGGTCTTGATGCTGAGACGCTCGACCCAGTCGAGTGCTTCAGCGGCCTCGTCGACGTGGCGCAGCCGCCACCGACGCCAATGTCGACGGACGTCGGCCAGTGTCAGATTGTGCCCGACCGAGTGGAGCGGGATGACGCCGTTACGAGTCCGGTCTGCGGGCACGAAGGCCATGCCGGCGGCGATCGCCTCGCCGGGCGCGAAGTTGCGGATCGGCGTGCCGTCGACGATGACCGAACCGCGGTCGCTCGGCAGTTGGCCGGTGATGAATGGTGCGAGCATCTCGCGTCCCGAGCCGGTGATGCCGGCGACGCCGACGATCTCGCCCGGCTGAATCGCCAGATCGATGTTTTCGATCGTTCCCCCGGACAGCCCGACCACCTGGAGCGATGCCGACGAACCGACCTGGGCGGTCGACGTGTGGTTCGAACGCACGAGACGATGTCCGATCATCAGCTCGATCAGCCGGTCGTGGTCGAGGTCGGCGGTGGACTCGGTGGCGACGTGGCGACCGTCGCGCAGGATCGTGACGTCGTCGGCGATCGCGAACACCTCGTCGAGATGGTGGGACACGTACAAGATCGCCACACCGCGCGCCTTGAGGAGTCGAATCGCGTTGAAGAGGCGCTCGACGTCGTCGCCGGGCAGGGAGGCCGTCGGTTCGTCGAGGACGAGGAGATGGGCGTTGTCTTCCCACCCGTGAAGTGCGCGGGCGACGGCCACGGCGGTCTTCTGTGACGGGGCGAGCATGCCCACGGGGAGGGTGACGTCGATGTCGGTGAAGCCGAGTGAGGCGAGGGCGGCATTGGCCCGCTCGGTGTCGGCCTTCCAGTCGATGCGGCCGCCGCGTCGCGTCGTGTAGCCGACGCCCATCGACATGTTCTCGATGGCGCTGAAGCCGTCGACCAACCCGAGGTCCTGATGGACGAAGCGAACGCCGGCATCGTGGGCCGCGCCGCCGTCGCCGAGACGGAGCGACGTCCCGGCCAGTTCGGCGGTGGCGCCCGGATCGGGCTGGTGATACCCGGCGAGCACCTTGATGAACGTCGACTTGCCCGACCCGTTCTGGCCGACGAGCGCATGCGTGCGGCCGGCGCCGATCTCGACGTCGAAGTCGCTGAGCGCAACCTGACCCGGGAATGTCTTGGACAGACCGCGCACGGTCAACAACGGTTGCACTGCACCCCCCACTCCTGTGTTTCTTCGGTTGTCGCTCCGCTGCGATTCAACGGCGCCCCTGTCTAATAGACTAATCAATCAATTAGTTGCTGGACCAATCCAGCCATCCAGTCGGCGTCGAGCCGACCTACACAGGGGGAAAGAATGAACAGACTTATCAAGGGACTCGCGGCGCCATTGGCGTTTGCCCTGGTCATTGCTGCGTGCAGTAGCAGCGACAGCGACGGCGGGAGCGGCGATGACGCGGTGACCACCGAGGCGCCGAGCGACGACACGGTGGCCGACACCGCTGGCGGCGAGTCGCCGCAGGCCGCGGGCATCGCCCGGGCCCAGGAAGTGGTCGATGCGAACACGACTGAGCCGACCAAGATCGGCCCGACCATTCCGCTCGATTCGGTTCCCGAGCCGAAGACCGTGGCCTGGCTCGAATGCTCGCTGCCATCGTGCGCGGCGATCGGCGTCGGCTTCAAGAACGCCACCGAAGCGTTGGGCTGGAACCTCGAAGTCGTGTCCTGGACCACTGATGCTGCCGCTGCCTTCCAGCAGGCGATCGACCTCGGCGTCGACTACGTCGCAGTCACCGGTACCGCACCCGAACTGATCCAGGATCAGATCGATGCTGCCGCTGCCGCGGGCATCGGCTTCTTCAGCTGCTTCGACACCGCCGACCCCGGCGGCGAGGCCAACAACATCTGGACCCAGTGCGGTGACGACGATGCCGTCGTGCGCGCCGGCACGATCCTCGCGAACCAGATCATCGTCGATTCAGGTGGCGACGCCAATGTGCTGATGGTCAACATCCCCGACTTCGCGGTGCTCGTGTCAGAGCGTGAAGGCTCTGAAGCGGCGTACGCCGAGAACTGCCCGGATTGCACCTTCAACGAACTGGCGCTCACGCTCGATCAGTTGCTCGCCGGAGAGGTTCCTGGCGCCATCGTCTCGGCGCTGCAGGCGGACCCCGATGTCGAGTACGTCCACATGGCCTTCGACGGCCTGGCCGGCGGCGTGTCGGCGACACTGGCCGAAGCCGATCTGCTCGAAGGTCGCAAGCTGGTCGGTGTCGACTACAGCGGCGCGGTGCTGCAGGAGATCGTCGACGGAACGCATCAGTTCTGGACCACGAACCCCAAGGAGTACTCGGCGTGGATCATGGTCGACGGCATGGCTCGTCATTCCATCGGCCAGGAGAACACCGAAGAGCGGGCCAACGCATTGCTGCCGACCTTCGTCGTGTCGACTCCCGAGCAGGCCGAGCCGCTGATCGCTTCCGACGGCTGGCCGGGGCCCGACGGTATGGCCGAGCAGTTCGCCACCCTCTGGGGCGTCTGATCTTCAACGGTTGAACACGAAGTGAATGAGCGAGGCGGCCCCGGCAAATCCGGGGCCGCCTCGTTTCCTCCAATGCAGTCGACGAGAAGGGCCGAGGTCACCCCACCATGACAAGCAGCTTGCTGGATGGCCTTGACCTGTCCGGGAGAGTCGCGGTCGTCACCGGATCGGGGCAGGGCATCGGACGAGCAATCGCCTGGGGCCTCGCTGATGCCGGGTGCGACGTGGTGGTGAACGCCCGGAGGCTCGGCGATCTCGAAGTCACTGCGGCCGGGGTCGAGGAGCGCGGCCGGACTGCGCTGATCGCGCACGGCGACATCCGGGACTTCTCCGACACGATCGCCGACATGGCGATGGAGCGATTCGGCCGCATCGACATTTGGGTCAACAACGTCGGTGGCTCCGATGAAAAGACGACTCGGAGCCTGATCGACACTCCCGACGAGATCTTTCGGGCGCAGCTCGAACTGAACCTGACCTCGGCATTCCAGGGTTGCAAGGCCGCGGCCGTGCGAATGCGGCCCGGCAGTTCGATTGTCAACATCAGCTCGGGTGCAGGGATGCGCGGTTCGCCGTTCACCGGCCCCTATGCCGCGGCCAAGGCGGGGATGAACAACCTGACGCAGACGTTGGCGCTCGAACTGGCGCCGAACATCCGGGTCAACACCGTCGCTCCGGGTCCGGTCGCCACCGAGGCGTTCGACGAGGTGTTGAACACGGCGGGCCAACTCGACGCAATCGCGGCGACCATCCCCCTCGGACGTCTCGGCACTCCCGATGACATCGCAGGTGCGGTCCTCTACCTGGTGTCCGACCTCGCGTCGTGGGTCACGGGCCAGCTGATCCTCGTGGCCGGCGGTCGGACGCAACGCACGCACACCTACACTCCCCGCTCCGAATGAGTGCAGCGCTGACCGGCCCGAAGAAGGGCAAACGTCTCGGTCGCCCACCGTCGACCGATTCAGGCGACACGCGGCGCAGCATTCTCGACATCGCCCGCGCCGCGTTCGCAACTGGTGGGTACGACGCGTCGACCAACCGTGAGCTCGCCGCAGAAGTGGGGATCACTGCGGGCGCGTTGTACCACTACTTCGGGTCCAAGCTCGACCTCTACCTCGCTGTCCACGACGACGTGCAAGTGATGGTGTACGACCGGTTCAACGAGGCAGTTGAGCGCGGCGAAGGGTTTCTGGCTAAGTTCGAAGCGGTGCTCGACACGGCGCACGCGTTGAACCGGCAAGATCCGACGCTGGCCGGCTTCTTGGGCGTCGTTCGCTCGGACATGCGTCGCCACCCCGAGATTGCCGAAGCGTTGCAGGGTCACGCCGAGCGGCGTGACGAGTTCTTCGTCCGACTCGTCGACGCCGGCGTCGCATCGGGCGAGATCGAGCGGAAGGATCGGCTCTTTCTCATCGAGTTCGTCCGCATCATCCTGGTCGGCCTCACCGACGGCGTGTCGCACGATTCGACGCGCCACCAGCGGGCGGTCACATCGATCAAGCGCGTCCTTCGTGGTGAACTGCTCGCCAACTCCGACTGAGCGGCGACTGACTGCCGAACGGTCGAAAGAAATTGACCGAGTGGTGACTTCCGATTCTCGGTGGCCGAGTGCGACCGGTTACCGTCGCAGCGAGCACTGACAAGGGGGTTGTTCATGGGAGTACTCGACGGGCGCGTTGCCTGCATCACCGGAGGCACGCGAGGCATCGGCCTCGGCATCGCCAAGGGGTTCCTCGCGGAGGGCGCACTGGTGGTCGTCAACGGCCGTGACGAGAGCAAGGCCGAGCGCACGCTCGCCGAACTCGACGCGGGCGATCGGGTCCACTACATCGCTGGCGATGTGAAGCAGCGCGCATCATGTGAAGCGATCGTCGACGGCACGGTCGATCATTTCGGTCGCATCGACATCCTCGTCGCCAACGCCGGTGGCGCCTCCGGGCACGCCCCGATCGTCGACCTCACCGACGAGGCCATGCAGGACTCGCTGGTGTGGAACTTCTGGCACACGTTCTGGACGATGCGCGCCGCCTTCAAGCACATGATCCCGCAGCAGTTCGGCCGAGTGATGAGCGTCAGCTCACTCGAGGGCAAGGTCGGCAAACCGGGTATCTCGATCTATGTCGCAGCCAAGCATGCGATCAACGGTTTGACGAAGTCGGCCGCCCACGAGGTCGGCACGCTGGGCATCACGGTGAACGCACTGTGCCCCGGGGCGATCGAAACCGACATCATGATGGCCGAGGGCCCGCCGGCCGCCGAGTCGATGGGGATGGACTACCAAGGTCTGCTCGACATGTTCGCCCGAGAGTCGGCGATCAAGAAGCTCAACGACGTCGAAGACGTCGCCGCGGTCGCCACGTTGCTGGCCTCCGATGCGGGTGCCGGCATCACGGGCTCGCTCATCTCCATCGACGGTGGCACGGCTCCGTACTGAGCCGTCGACATCACGCCACAGCACGGCACGACGAAGGGAACGTTCATGGGAAAGCTTGACGGAAAGATCGCCTGCATCACAGGCGGCACACGCAGCATCGGCCGGGCCATGGCCGATGCATTCATTGCCGAAGGCGGCAAGGTCGTGGTCAACGGTCGCGACGAGGCCAAGGGACAGGAGTGTCTCGACGAGATGGGCGCGGGCGACAACGCTGCGTTCTTCGCGGGCGACGCATCGAAGCAGTCGACGGTCGAAGGCTTGATCGACTTCACGATCGAGAAGTACGGCCACCTCGACATCTGCTGTCTGAACTCGGGTGGCGTGCTCAACACCGCACCGGTCTTCCAGATGTCCGATGAGGAGTGGCAACTCGAAGTCGATTGGAACTTGAATCACGTCTTCTGGGGCATGCGACGAGCGCTCCAACACATGATTCCGCGTCAATCGGGCCGCATCATCGTGACCTCTTCCGTCGAGGGCAAGCTCGGCAAGCCCGGCATCCCCGGCTACGCCGCGACGAAGCATGCCGTCAACGGCTTGGTCAAGGCAGCTGCGCACGAAGTCGGCACGCTCGGTATCACCGTCAATGCCATTCTGCCCGGGCTGATCGAAACCGACATCGTGCGGGCGACCGGGCCCGACTCGGCGGTGGCGATGGGCCTCGACGGCTACGACGCGCTGATCGAGATGTTCAGTTCCGAGTCGGCGATCAAGCGGCCGAACAAGGTCGAAGAGGTCGCCGCCGTCGCCGTGCTCATGGCGTCCGACGCGGCCAAGAACATGACCGGATGCATGTTCCCCGTCGACGGCGGGACGATGCCGTACTGATCATGCGGTGATCAGGTGACCTACTCGCATCTTGCGCACGCGAACGACGTCGAACCGTCGTGGGGTCACCGCCATCTGCGCGAGCAGTGTCCAGTGCACGTCGAAAGCGCACACGACCCGCCATTTCATGTCGTCAGCCGGCACGCCGACGTGTTCGACATGGTGATGCGGCCCGCCGAATGGCGCAACGGTTTCGGAGTGGGGGTCAATGCCCAGGAGGGCGGGGTGCTCGGCACGAGTGACGATCCCGACCATCGGCGGCAGCGACGCGTGTTGCAAGATGCGTTCCGCCCGGCCTCGATCGCCCGGCTCGACGCCGATATCGAACAGGTCGGCAACGAACTGTGGGAGCAGGCCTTCGGATCCTCCGGCGAAGGCGACTTCGTCCGTCTCTTCGCGTTCCCCTTTCCCGCGGTGGTCATCGCCGTGTTGCTCGGCGTGCCACCCGAACGACGCGACGACTTCGGTCGATGGTCCGACGACATCGTCAACACGCTCGGTGGAGCCGATCCCGCGCTGGCCGAAGAGGCGAACCGCCAGATCTTCGCGTTGGTCGACAAGCTGGTCGCCGAGCGCGCCGATCTCATCGCGGCGGGCTCGGCGCTGCCCGACGATGTGTTGTCGGTGATGACCCGCGCAGAACTTGCGGGCACATTGACCCACCACGAGGTGCGTCGCTTGAGCCAGCAGCTCCTCGTCGCCGGCCACGAGACCACCGCGAGCCTGATCTCGCTGATGCTGTACCGCCTCATCGAGCAACCCGACCTGATCGCACAGCTGCGCGCCGACCCTGCGCTCATCTCGTCAGCCGTCGAGGAGTTCCTCCGATTCGACTCGCCGGTGCAAGGTCTGTTCCGCGTGAACCTCGAACCTGCTGTCGTGGGCGGCGAGACGCTCCCGGCCGGCTCCCGGGTACAGGCCCTCTTCGCGTCTGCGAACCGTGACGACGCCGTCTTCGACCAGCCCGACGAGTTGCACCTCGACCGATTCGGCCCCGGCGCCACACCGCACCTGGCCTTCGGGTGGGGCGTGCACCACTGCATCGGCGCGGCGCTGGCCCGCCGGGAAGGCAGTCTTGCGCTGCGCTGGATCACCGAGCGGTTCGAGACCGTCGAACGCATCGGTCCGGTGGCCGTGAACGAGCCGTTCATCCTGCGTGGCCTCACCACGCTGCCCATTCGCTGGACCGTCCGCTGACCCGAACCCGACCACAAGAAGATGATGAGAGGAAGACGATGAGCCACGACGAACCCGTCGACTACGAAGACCTGACCACCATGAAGCTCGACGATGCGGCGCTGCACGAGTTGCTCGCGGCCGGAGGCGAGTGCATCTTCAACTGGACCACTCGGGCGGGCCATCCCGTCGGCGTCGTGGTGGCGTTCGTCTACCACGACGGAAAGTTCTTCACCACGTGCGCCGAGCGCCGCAAGCGTGTGCCCGCGCTGCGCGAACGACCGCACTCGGGCATCGTGATCAACAACGGCGGCAAGACCGCCAGCTTCAAGGGTGAGTCCGTGGTCCATGCCCACGGCGACCCGGGCTTCGACGAGCTGAAGGGTTGGTTCTATCGCAAGCTCTCGCGCGTCGATCAGAGCCCCGACGATCCATATCGGCAGAGTTTCGCGACGTTCCTCGACTCGCCGCATCGGGTGATCATCGAGACCGATGCGCGCTTGGTCGTTGCCTTCGACACCGCGAAGTTCCAGGCGTTCACCCTCGAAGCGATGGCCGCCGGGGCCGCGTCGGACGCGTCGTGAAGTTCGGACTCGCGTTCGCGAGCAGCATCGCCGTCGGCCACGACTCGGCGCGGGAGATCTGTCAGCGGGCGCAAGCCGCGGGCTTCGAATCGCTGTGGGGTGGCGAGCACGTCATCTTGCCGAGCACGATCGATTCGCGGTACCCGTACACCTCCGATGGCAAGATTCCGGCCGAGCCCGACACGCCGATTCCCGACCCGCTCATCTGGTTGGCGTTCGCCGCGGCGGCAGCTCCCACGATGCGCCTCGGTACGTGCATCCTCATCGTGCCGCAGCGCAACCCCCTGGTGTTGGCGAAGGAACTCGCCACGCTCGATCAACTGTCGGGTGGCCGCGTCGAGTTGGGCCTCGGGGTCGGTTGGCTCCGCGAGGAATTCGACGCGCTGGGGGTGCCGTGGGAGCGGCGCGGGGCGCGCAACGACGAATACATCGAGGCAATGCGGGCGTTGTGGGCCGGGCCGCATGCCGAGTTCCACGGCGACTTCGTCGACTTCGAGCCGGTGACCTGCAGCCCGCGTCCGATCCAGGATCGCATTCCGATCCTTGTCGGCGGCGACTCAGCGGCAGCGATCGCGCGAGCGGTGCGGCTGGCTGACGGCTACTTCCCGGGAGAGGGCGACGTCGAGCGGTTGCGGTCGCTCGTCGAGCGGGTCCGAACGGGTGCCGAAGCCGCCGGCCGCGACCCGGCCAGCATCGGGATCAACGCGATGTTTGGCGCCCACATGCGCAACCCTCAGGCCGGCGTCGAGGAGTTGCGCGCCGTCGGCGTCGACCGGATCATGGTGCCTGCCTTCGCGTTCGCCGGCAGCGCCGGCCTCGACCGGCTCAGCGAGTTCGGCGAACAGGTCATCGCACACGCGGGTTGACCGCACAAAAGGAGAATCATGCATTCATTCGATCTCAACGGAAAGGTCGCCGTGGTCACCGGTGGCGGGCAAGGCATCGGGGAGGGCATCGCCAAGAACCTCGCCGCCGCCGGCGCAGCAGTGGTCGTCGCGGCCCGCCACGTCGATCGGGTCCAACGGGTGGCCGACGAGATCGTCGCCGATGGCGGACGGGCGTTGGCCGTGCCGACCGACGTGACCGACCGCGCGGCGCTCATTGCACTGGCCGATGCTGCTGTCGAGACATTCGGTGGACTGCATGTCTGGGTCAACAACGCAGGCGGGTCACCGTTGCGGACGCCGCTGACAGAACTCGATGACGACGGCTGGGACGCCTGCCTGAATCTCAACCTCACGGCCGTGTGGCGGGCGTCGGTCATCGCCGCGGCGCGGATGCGTGAGGGTGGAACGATCATCAACATCTCCTCGCCCGCAGGCGACCGCGGCGTCCCCGGGAGCGGGCACTACGCCGCGGCCAAGGCGGGGGTGAACTCACTGACCAAGACGCTGTCGCTCGAACTCGCGCCCTCCGTGCGAGTCAACGGTATCTCGCCCGGCTATGTCCCGACCGAAGTGATGATGACCGCGCTCGACACCGACGAAGCCGCGCTCGAACTCATGGCGCAGAAGCGCATCCCGCTGAAGCGACTCGGAACGCCCGACGACATGGGTGCCACCGCCGTGTACCTGGCCAGCGATGCCGGCAGTTGGGTGAGCGGCCAGACGATCATCGTCGCTGGCGGCAACTGATCAGTCGGGTTGCAGTGCTCGTAGCGACGTGTCGAGTACGTGGCGGGCGCGCTCGGTCGGGTCGGGGAAGTCCGACCGCAGGGCGGCCGACCTGATCTCCATCGACAGTGCAGTGTGGGCGGGCAACGCGGCCACCAGGTCGAGAATCGCAAGCGCGCCATCGCCGAGCACGAGGCGACCGTCGAGTGCCTCGGTGACGAGATCGGCGGGCGCGGTGCTCGGCGGCGCAGCGGGAGCATCGCAGAGCTGGAGGTAGGGGAGGCGAACGGGGTCGATCGAGCCGACGTCGTCGACCGTGCCGCCGGTGCGGTCGAGGTGCAGGTTGTCGATCAGTACGCCTCCGTTCGGGCGACGAGTCGCATCGAGGATGCGCAACGCTTGCGGCAGATCCTGCACCGACATGAAGCGCATGAACTCGACGCTGCACCCGATGCCGTGAGGTACGGCGAGGTCGCACAACTCACCGAACCGTTCGGCGAACAGTTCGTCACTCACGCCGCGTGACACGACGAGAAGGTTGCGCGCGCCAACCGCCGCCGCCGCTTCGACGATGCGGTCACCGTGATCGCCTTCGGGCGTGACGAAGATCGGTTCCATGTCGAGCGCAACGAGGCCCGTGTCGTCAAGACGTCGGCGCACGTCGGCGGCGGTTGCGTCGGTCCAGGTGCCTGCGTCGAACCAGATGCCGCATGCCTCCCAGCCGGCATCGGCGCAGGCGCTGACGAACTCGGCTGGCGGCGTCTCGGGACACACCCCCGCAGCGAGGGACAGCAGTCGGTCAAAGCGGCTCATCACCCCACCGTACGTCCCCAACTCTCACCCACGTCACCCACGTTTGCGTGATGATTTTGGCGGAGGGTTTGACCAAAATCGTCACGCAAACGTGGGTTGGGGGAGGTGCGCCAGCGTCAGACCTTCACGAGGCAGAAGGGATGGCCGGCGGGGTCGAGAAAGACGCGCCATTCGTCGGGTTCGGGCTGCACGTCGGCTTTGCGGGCGCCGACGGCAATGACTGCTCGCTCTCCGGCATCGAGATCGGTGACGTCGAAGTCGAGGTGGGCCTGCTGCGGGCTGCCGTCGGGCCACTGTGGCGCCGCGTATGCCGCGTCTCGCTGGAACCCGATGTCGACGCCGCCTCCGACTTCGAGTCGAACCCAATCGTCCGAGGCCGACGCATCCTTGATCTCACCACCCACGATCTGGCGGTAGAAGTCCGCGAGTGCACGCGGATCCGGACAGTCGAGGGCGACGAGTGCAAACCGGGCAATGGTCATGTTGAGAAGCTACGCGCGCCGGCGGACCCGTGCACCGACTCGGGACGGTGGGCGAGAAACTGAAAGACTGTTCACTATGTCCGAAGACGTCACGTTGACGACCGACGAGCGCATCGCCGCGATGGGGTGCCCGGTCGACCACTCCATGCTCGACCCGATCATCCAGGACAACCCGTGGGACTTCTATCGCGAGTTGCACGCCCAGTGCCCGGTGTTCCCGATGCCCGAGATCGGCGGCGTCATGGTGACCAAGTTCGACGACGTTCGCTTCGTGCTCACTCGGCCGGACCTGTTCTCGAACAGCGGCCGGTCAGGCGGTGCGAAGAAGGGGCTGCAGGTTGACAATGCCCGGCGCTATCGCGACATCTTGCGCGAGCGCGGCTGGGCGCACGTCGAGACGCTGCAACGCTGTGACCCGCCCGAACACACCGCCTATCGCCGCCTTGTCGGCAAGGCGTTCCTCCCCAAGCAGATCGCCGCCATCGCGCCGCAGATCGACCAGATCAGTGCTGCACTGATCGACGGGCTGATGGCGGCGGGGGAGTGCGAGTTCAACCTCGACTACGCGATGCCGTTGCCCGGCACCGTCATCGCCGAGCAACTCGGCCTCGACCGGTCCGAGATCCATCGCTTCAACGCGTGGGCCCATGCGATGCTCGCCATCTCGATGCGCCCCCTCACCGAGGAAGAGTTGCTGGCGGCAGCCGAGACCGAACTCGAAGCGCAGCATCACCTGGCTGCCGAGTTCGAACGGCGGCGGGCCGAACCCACCGACGACTTGATCTCGACGCTCGTTCACGCCCACGTCGGCGAAGACGATGCCGAGCCGCTGTCGGTCGCCGAGTTGCAGAATCTGATGCATCAACTCATCACCGGCGGGTTCGAAACCACGACCAGCGCACTGAACCACGGGATGTGGCTCCTCACGCGCCGACCCGACGTGCAGGAGCGACTCCGCGCCGACCTCTCACTCATCCCCGCGTTCATCGAAGAGGTGCTGCGGTACGAAAGCCCGGTGCAGGGCCTCGTCCGCACGGCGACCCAAGACGTCGAGGTGAGCGGTGTCGTCATCCCCGAGGGCTCGATCGTGATGGTGCGCTATGCCGCCGCCAACCGTGACGCGGACGAGTTCGACCACGCCGACGAATTCGACCTCGACCGCGGCCCGGTCAAGCATCTGGCCTTCGGTGTCGGCCCGCACTTCTGCGTCGGTGCTGCGCTCGCGCGTCAGGAGTTGACGACGGCGTTCACCCACTGGATGCAGCGCACGTCGACCATCGAACTGGCGCGTCCGTTCGACGGCCCGATCCACGAGCCGTCGTTCATCCTGTTCCCGATGAAGGAACTGCCCCTCCGTTTCACCCCGGCCTGACGCAGTCGAGCCCCTCGGATAATTGACCGGCCGGTTGGTTCCGCATCGTCACAGGCGGCCCGGGCGTCGTAGGTTCTGGTGATGGCTGAACATCCCGAGAACTACGAAGACGTGACGGTGTACGGGCTCGACGACGACGTCGAGGCAGAGATGCTCGTCGCTCAGAACGAGTGCACCTTCATCTGGTCGAACAAGGAGGGCTGGCCCGTCGGCGTGATCATGTCGTACGTGTTCCGGGACGGCAAGTTCTGGCTCACTGCGACCAGCCAACGGGCTCGGATCAGCGCGGTGCGTCGCGACCCGCGCGTGTGCATCGTGGTCACCTCGACCGGCTCGAAGATGGTGCGGAACAAGACCGTGACCTACAAGGGCACGTGCACGATCCACGACGACCAAGCGACGAAGGACTGGTTCTACCCGGCACTGTCCGAAGCGCTGCAAGACGACCCCGCACGGCGGGCCGTGTTCGCCAAGTTCCTCGACTCGCCGCGGCGGGTGGTGCTCGAAGTCGAGCCGACGCAGCGCATCGGGTACGACGGCGGAAAGATGGGCAAGGCGACTGCCGAATGGATGGCTGCGAATCCGGTCGAGGGCGTGTGACCGACCACCACACCGACCACCGGATCGACCATCTCGGCCTCTCGGCCGACGAGGTGTTGACCACCACGCGCAGCGTGCGCAAGCGCCTCGACCTCACCCGGCCGGTGCCGCGCGAGGTGCTCGTCGAGTGCATCGACATCGCCCACCAGTCGCCGACGGGTTCGAACTCGCAGCGGTGGCGGTGGATGATCATCGACGACGCCGCGAAACGCCAAGCGATCGCCGACATCTACCGGACCAACTTCGCGGCGGCCTATGCCAACGCCGAGCCGCCCGAACCGGGCTCGCAGGCCGACCGCGTCAATCAGTCGGCGCAGCATCTTGCTGCCCACCTGCACGAAGTGCCCGTCCACGTCATCCCGCTGCTCGCCGACCGGATGGACGAGGGAACCCCGTCATGGCGCCAGGCGTCCCGCTGGGGTGGGATCTTGCCGGCCGTGTGGAGTTTCATGTTGGCGTTGCGCGAGCGCGGCCTCGGTTCGGCGTGGACATCGCTGCACCTGCAGAACGAACGGGATGTGGCCGATCTGCTCGGCATCCCGTACGACAGCTACAGCCAGGCCGGCCTCTTCCCGGTGGCGTACACGATCGGCACCGACTTCAAGCCCGCCAACCGTCCGCCCGCCGAAGGATTCATCCGCTGGAACGAGTGGTCCTGACCGATCGGTGAGTCACGCGATGGTGACCGACCCGGTGCCGGCGTTGACTTCGATCCGCGCGCCGTCGGGAATCATCGACGTCGCGCCAGGCACACCGATCACGCCGGGGATACCGAATTCCCTTGCGATCACCGCGGCGTGACTCAGCAGACCACCTTGTTCGGTCACGACGGCGCCGGCCATGGCCAAGATCGAGTTGATGGTGGGCACGGTGAATGGGGTGACGAGAATGTCGCCCGGTTCGAAGTCGGAGAGGGCGTCGATCGCATCCGACATCACTCGCGCCCGACCGACGTACACGTCGTTGCCGATTCCCACGCCCGTGAGCGCTGACCGAACCGTCGGCGATTCGATGAGGTCGAGCACGGTGAGAACGACGTCCATGAGTTGAGCGAGTGGCCCGGGCAAGACGTCGAGTGATGGCAGGGTGGGCTCGGGCCCGAGCACCCTGGGCGCGTCGAGCGTGGCCCACTCCCGCCGGGCTACGAAGCGCCGTTCGATGTCGGCGACTGTGGGCTCGACGCCGCCGCGCAGCAGACCGGCGATCTCCGCGGCCGAGAGGTCGAAGACGTGCGCAGCCAGCGTCAGGCGGCTGGCTGCGACCAGGCGCTCGGCGGCATGGAGGACGATGCGTCGCATCACCCCCGCCGGCCACTGATACGTGATCGGCCCGTTCTCGTCGCGCAGTCCGTACAGCTTGCGAGCGTCCGCCAGCAGTTCGTCGAACCCGACGCGTTCGTCGGGGGGAAGTCGGTCGCGGACCGCGGCCGCAGTGCGGTCACCCAACTGGCGGGCACTGTCGTCGATCGGTGAATCGCCGGCCGCTCGGATTCCGGCAAGGACAGTGTCAGGCATCTCGCGCAGCGTCAGGTCGCTGAGGTCGTACCCGCCCGTGAGTCGATCACCGTACTCAACCAGGAATTCGTCGAGTGCCGCTGCGGCATCCGGACTGCTCGCCCGGACACCCTCCAACGACGCGGGCATCGACGCAAGGAGCCGCCGCAGGTCGCGCAGGGCATGGGCCGGCGCGCTCGTTGCATCCGAGTAGCCGGAAAGGCACTGCATCAGCTCAGCAGGTGCGACACCCCAGTCGCGCCCGCGGACGAGCAGCAACCCGATCGGGCCGAGATCGGAGATGTGGAGCCGGAAGTGGAGGACGACGCCGGCGACCAGGTGCCGGTTGACCGCCAGCAGATGCTCGGCGAGTTCGGCGTCGTCGAGGCCGAGCGGGTCGACCGCGCCGAGGCGGCGGCTTGTGGCGACCAGCTGCGGCTTCCACTCCTGCTCCCAGCGACGGAGTTCGTCGAGCCAGATACGGCCCGAGATGGCACGGGCTGCCTTCTTGTTGCGCTTGCGAAAGCCGGGGTGCAGGCGTGTGGCGATCTTGAGGACGATGGCGGGCGGGTCGGGCAGGTTCCGGCTGGACCCGACCAGTGGAACGAGCCGACGGTAGAAGCGGCCGTTGATGAAGTGGGCATCGATCGACTTGACCGGTGCGCCGATCATCTCGAATCCGTCGTCGATCCCCTGCTTCATGCCCGCTTCCATCGCGTCGCGCACGATCCGCGAACAGTCCGGGCTGAAGTGGGCTGTGTCGAGTTCCCAACTTCCTGCGCCAGGTGCCTCGAACGGCCGCGTCTCGGTGAGATGACGAACATCGGAGGTGTCACTCACGCAATGATCTTGGTGCGTGCGGCGGACCCTGTCAACGATGGTGCGGAGCACCCGATTCGGCGTCAGGTCACCACGTTGGCAACAGGTCGATGTCGAGCGTTTCGTTTGCCGTCTCCGCAACCGGCGGTGCAATCGGGGGCGTTGGAGTCTCGAATGGCTTCGCATCTTGCTCGCACAACAGGTCGGCCGGCGGAAGCTGTTGGTCGATGAGATAGGTGGCCAGCGCATCAGATGCGCAGGTGCTGTCGGGGAAGGCGACGTGGCCGTATCCGGCCACGGGCAGGAAGTGGGCGTTGGCGAGTTGGCTCTGCAGCTCGACTGCTGACTCGAACGAGGTCGCCGGGTCGAAGAAGTTGTTGATCAAAAGGATCGGGTTCGCAGTCTCGTGGTCCCATGGACCGGTGTAGCGGTCCTCGTCCTTCACCGGCCAGGTGGCGCACGGCAGAGAGCCCCATGCCCAGAATTCTCCAGCTGCTCCGAAGCGACGGGCCTCCCGGCGCGCATTGCGTTCCCACGCACTCTGATTCGTCGGGTTGTCGGTCTCGCTGCAAGTCACTGCAGAGAAGGAATCATCGAACGGATCACCTTCGGCAAAGCTCCCGACGCGAGCCTCCGCGGCCATCTGGTTCATTTGGTCGATGGTCGCCGGCATGTTCACGTCGGCAGAGATGTTCTGGATGCCCTGCGCCAGGTCTGTCCACACGGACGGATTCCCGTACAGCGTGCTGATCACGGCACCGACGAAGGAGCTGTAGGTGATTTGAGCAACGCTGCCGTCGGGCAGCGGGATCTCGATCGGTGCGACACGCAGCCGCCCGAGGAGTTCGTCCCACTTCTGGAACGGGTCACCATCGGCGGCCAACGCGCAGCGCTCGGCACCGGCGCTGGCGCACTCGGCGAGGAACGAGTCGAGCGTTCCTGCAGCACCGGCACCGGATTGGATCCGGGTGTCGAATGGAGTTCGCCTTGACTGGTTGCCTTGGCCGGTGGTCCATCCGACTGCGTCGAGATTGCCATCCAACGCAACAGCGCGGACCCGGTCGGGGAACAGGTTGGCGTACACCGACCCGAGGTGGGTGCCGTACGAGACGCCGACATAGGTGAGCTGCTCGTCGCCGACTGCGGCGCGTAAGACGTCCATGTCGCGAGCCACGTTGGCCGTACTCATGTGGCTCAGCAACGGACCTGCGTTTGCTGCGCAGAACTCACCATAGGCGCGGGACTGGTCGTTGAGCGCCGCCACCTCTGCTCGGTTCGTGGGGATCGAAGGCGCCGCACCGAGCACCTGTTGCTGTTCGTCAGCGGACGCGAAGCAGCGAATTGGCGTGCTCTCGCCGACCCCCCTCGGATCAAAGCTCACGATGTCGAATCGTGCTCGAACGTCGTCAGGAAAGATGGCTGCGGCACCTGATCGGATTGCGTCCGCGCCCGGCCCACCCGGGCCGCCGGGGTTGAAGAACACCGTACCGATGCGGTTGGCTTGGTCGGTTGCGGGGACCTTGGCGACTGCGAGTCGAGATCGTCTCGCCATTCGGGTCGTCGTAATCCAACGGCATCGCAGCTGTAGCGCACAGCGCCCCCGCCTCGCCGCATGGCTGGAAGTCGAGCGAAGGGATCGGCGCCCCGGTGGCCGTCGATGTGTCGGTGGTTGGTGCGTCTGGTGCGGGGGCTGCGCTCGCCGGGGCGACGATGAGGCCCGATGCCAGCAAGGCCGGCGCAACAACGGATACTGCGCGACGCAACGTCAGGATTGGTCTGGTCATTTCTGGGGTTCTCCTTCAGCGTTCGGCCCGCTTGTGGATTGCACCCGAATGAGACCGACGTTAGGGCCCGAACATCGTTGTGTCTCGTCAGGGACACAAATTGACCCCTGCCCCTGACCCCACCCTGCCCCACCCTGACCGATCGTGACGTCAACCTGATCCGTGTGCGTGATGCCGCGGATTGCTGGGCGGCGGGGCCGCAGATCACACTCCGGCGCGCAACGCCTCGACAGGTTCCATGCGAGCAGCGCGCAATGCCGGATACATGCCGGAGATGAGACCGACGAGCGCACCGGCAACCGGAGCGGCGAGCGGTAGCCACGCTTCGAGCACGGGAGTCCAGTCTCTTGCTGCGGACACCACGACGACGGCGATGATGCCGATGCTCGACCCGATGATTCCTCCGACGAGTCCCATCGCCGCCGACTCGCCGAGAAACTGCAGAGCAATATGTCGTCGACGCGCTCCGAGTGCACGTCGCAGCCCGATTTCGCCCGTGCGCTCCATCACTGTCACGAGCGTCACGTTGGCGATTCCGATCGCGCCAACCGCAAGAGAGATCAACCCGAGCAGCAGGAACAGGCTGTTCACGTCGCCTTGAACGGCATCTTTTGAACTCGACAGGCTCCGCGGGCCCGACACCGACATCGATTCGGGTGAGTTCGGACTGAGTGCCAAAGGGGCCTGTGCGGCGATCAGTTCGGCGGCACCGAGTTCGACCTCGATGACAACACGCGACGGTTTCGTCACCCCGAACCGATCTGCCGCAACCGTGCTGGGGATGATGATCGAACCGAGAAAGCCGCGATCGCGCAGCGCCTCGTCGACGATGCCGATCACGACGAAGAGTTGGTCGTCGATGTACAGCCCTGGTTGGAGGTCGATCCGCGTGATGCCGAGTTCAGCGGCCAAATCGGCACCGACGACTGCCACGGCGTCGCGGCGTTGAACGTGACCGTCGTCGAACCAGCGCCCCGACGAGATGTGGCCGCGAACCGCGCCGAGTACCCCACGCGACGCCGCGACGACCGGCACCGTGCGCGAGTTGGCGCCGGTCGGATCGAGAAACGGCACCGTGCGTACCTGTCCCGGGTTCGGGACGTCCGCCGTGGCCCCGGCAGCGACGACGCCGTTGAGCCGATCGAGGCGTGACTCGACACTCCACGGAAGCGACGGTCCCGACGAGCGGCCGCTTCCTCCTCCGGCCGACTTGGCCTGCACGGTCACCTGGGTGGCGGTGAGTTCGTCGAATCGTTCGATGATCTGATTTCCTGCGGTTCGCGAGATGCCGAGAGTGGCCACGAGCGACGCCAACCCGAGCACGGTGCCGAGCGTCGTGAGAACGGCTCGGGCGGGTCGAGCGAGCACTCCGGCGAGCGTCTCGTCCACGCTGTCGGCGAAACGCAGCTTGCTCCGACCCGGAACGCCGGGAACGAGGCGACGGCGAAAAACCCGCCTCCGTGTCGGCGCCGCTACGTCGTCTGACTCTGAATCGCCGGCTGCGTCGCTCCTGGGCTCGGTTTCGGGCTGGTCAACGAATCGCGTACGTCGCCGGCGCATCAGCACTCACCCGTTGGAGGTGAGGACCAACTGGTGGCGGTCGCGATCGCGTCGGGGACTTCGCGTAGCCGACCGTCGATGATGCTGACACGGCGTTGCGCGTGCCGAGCAACGCTCGGATCATGGGTAATCACCACGATGGTGAGGCCGTCGTCGAGTAGCCCGTCGAACAGGTGCAGGATGGACTCGGTATTCGCCGAGTCCAGGTTGCCGGTCGGCTCGTCGCACAACAGCAGTGACGGCGCAACCGACAACGCTCGGGCCACCGCCACGCGTTGGCGTTCGCCGCCGGATAGGCGGCTCGGACGGAACGAGGCACGATGCGCAACGCCAACACGATCGAGCGCTTCGATTGCTCGGGCGCGTCGCTCCCGCCGTGGGATCCCTCGATACAGCCCGCCGAACATGACGTTCTCCAACGCCGATCGATGCGGGAGCAGGTGGAACGATTGAAAGATGAAACCGAGTCGCGCCGCGCGCAACGCAGCGCGATCACCGTCGCCGAGGCTCGAGACGTCGACGCCGTCGAGCAGGAAGCGGCCCGAACTGGGGCGGTCGAGCAGCCCGAGAACGTTGAGGAGCGTCGACTTCCCCGAACCGGACGGGCCGACGATCGCAACGTATTCGCCTGACGACACCCTCAGGTCGACGTTGCGCAAGGCATAGACCGGCGGCGAGCTGTCAAAAGTCCGCGACACGTCGACCAGGTCGAGTACCGCCGGAACCGGCACCGCCGACGCCACGGTTGCGAACTCGGCGGCCGACACAGCCATCCCCATTGCGGGCGACGTCACCTCAGCCACCCGCGGTGTCGTCGGGGGCAGCGTCGGCCTCGTTGCGTCGCTCGTTGGTTTCGACGCCGATCACGACGCGATCACCAACTGCGAACCCGGCCCCGGCCGTCGGTCGGATCTCGACCAGCCCCTGAGCACTGAGCCCGACCTCGACCTCGACCACTTCTGTCGCGCCGGGGTCATCTGCGGTAACTGCTCGCGTCTCGATCTCGATTCGACTCGATCCGTCCGGTCCTACCGATACTGCTGAGACCGGAACGACGAGCACTTCGGCGTCGGTCGACGCGACGGCGATCCGAACTCGCGCGCCAGCAAAGATGTAGTCCGACAGTGCGTTCGGATCGTCGGCGACGACGACGACCTGCAGGCGACCCGACGACGATCCGCCGCCTGCGTCACCCCCACCGCCTTCTTGACCGTTCGCACCGTCGGCGCTCGTGCTCGGCGCTGGCGGCTCGCCGACGGTCAGCACCGTCCCGGGGAGTTCGACGTTCACATCACGTAGTTCGATCGTGACCGGCGCGCCGACGACGACGAAGTTGGAATCGGCTCGACTGACGGCAGCGGTCACCGATGTCTCCGCCGTCGCAACGGTTGCGAGGTCGAGATTCGCCGGACCACCCAGCGTCGCGGTCACCTGTGTGACCGTGGAGGGGAGGATCGGAAGAAACACGACCTCACCGGGCGAGACGCGGAGCCCGATCGTGGCCGCAAGTGTGTCACGGTCGACCTGGGCCTGCCCGAGTGCGGCAACAGCGGCATCAACCGCGGATCGACTGGTGGAGTTGTCGACCGATGCCGTGCCTTCGCTGAGCTGGAGCTCAGCGAGTTTGAGGCCGTCGCGGGCCGACTGCACGGCGTTCTTACCGGTGGCGGCGATCGCCGGTTCGTTGTTCTTCGCCGTCGTGAGTGTCTCGAGTGCCGTTGCGACGTCTTGTTCGGCGCGGGCTGCCTCAGTGGTCAAGTCGGTGATGCGCTCGACTGTGTACGGCTCACCTGTTTCTGGGTCGATTGCGCCGGCCACCTTTGCGGCATCACGCTTCGCCGCCGCTGCGTCGCGGATCACCACCGACGTGTCGAAGGACGTCTGTGCGGAGGTCGTCGCTGCCCGAGCGTTGGCGGTGTCGGTTGCAGCCGATTGTTCGGCGGCAGCGATTGCTGCTTTGGCGGCCCCCACGGCTTGGCGCAGTTGCAACAATTCGGACTCGGTTCGCGTCGGCGTCGCCTCGGTGAGCGCCTTGTTCGCTTCGCGCAGGGTCAACTCGGCCGACGTGACTGCGTCCTGGGCGGTTTTGAGCTGATCGCGTTGTTCAGCCGTCGGACCTTCGGGTGTATAGCCGCGATCGGAGTACAGCATGGTCACGGCGTCGGCAGTGGCTTGATCGAACACCGTGTCGACGACGCCCGGTGCGTAGCCGAGCCGTTGTAGAGCGTTTTCGAGTTGGAGGACATCGGGCCCATTTGTGCCGATCGTCCAACGGCGATACATCGGTAGGACACCCTGCAGGACGATCACGGGTCGTCCGCTGACCTCGAATGCGACGTTGCCTTCTTGGAGGAGTTGATCAGCCGACGGCACGAGGGTCATCACCTCTGCTTCGCCGGTGGGCACGCCGACCGAGCCAGCAAGTTTGATGGTGAACGGATCGTCGTACTTCACCTCGCCCGAGAGGACGAGGCTGGATTCGAGACGCTGCTGCTCGATCGGCACCGTGATGCGTGATGCAAGCGGCGCCGCGCGTGATGCAGCCTCGTCGGCAGGCGAGCGAATCTGTCGCCCGGCTAGCACGCCGGCGAGGCCGGCGAGCGTCGCAACCCCGACAACCAGTGCGGCCTGTCGACGTCGTCGTCGACCGTCATGCTTGGCGGCGTCGTGCAAGTCACGCTCGCGCTGCGGAGCACGATCGCGGTCGCGGTCGCGTGCTGCGTCACCGTCGGGAGGTTCGAGCACCAACGACGTCGTTGGGATTCTTGCCGTTTCGACGAACTCGTCGCTCATCGGGTCGGGCATCGTGGAGCGCAGTGTCTCGTCACTCACGGGACGGCCCCAGGTCCGCAACATCGATCATTCGCCGGCGGCGAGCTCAGGGAACTGCGCAACCAGATCGTCGGCGGCCCGTTGCTCGATGTCACGGCGGATCTGCTGCAGGTCGGCGTCTTTTTGGCACTCCCAGTCGTCGGCCCAAAGCGCGAGTTCGAGGGATCGAAGTGTCTCCAGCGTGTCGGCCGGAATCGCCTTCGGTTCGCCGACGTACGCAAACCCTGCGCCGTCTTCGTCCGAGAATGAGCTGTACATCGGTTCGTCGGCGTCGTTGCCGATCGGCTCGCCCGTCGTTGGGTCGAGCGGCAGCGTTCGCAGCCCGGTCGCTTCGGCCTTCTTGGCATCCATGACCTGGTACATCAGGTCTGGGCTGTCGGCCGTCATGCCGTCGGGTAACTCGACCCCGCGCAATGGTTCGACCATGCAATCCGCCCACTCGGCGTTCGCCTGCTCGATGCTCGGATCGTTCTGCGAGTTCTCGAAGTAGTCGTTCAGAGCGGCCTGCACGTCAGGATCGTCGGCGGGGCGCACGCCGACCACGTCGAGTTGGGCGATCCCGTAGCAACCCTGCTCTTCGAGTGGGGGAGCGACGTAGATGCTCGTGTCCGTTGTTTCGCCATCATCGAACGAACTGTCTTCCAGCACGGTGTCCACGGTCGGCTCGCCGTACAACTCGGCGTAGTAGGCCTCTTGCTCTGGCGATGACAACGAATTGACGTAGTCCATGTTCGGATCCTCGAACTCGGGGCCACCAAAGCCGCCTTCGCCGTTCCCGCCGATGTACGGCTCCTCGTACAACTCGTAGTTGCGCACCACTCCGTAGCCGTACTTCTTGCCGTACGCCTCCGGATCGTTGAACAACGCGATGTCTTCTTCGGATTCGAGCGTCTGATTCTGCGCGTCGTAGTCGACGGGCTGGTATTCGAAGCCCTGCTCGCGCATGCACGTCGCCACTGCCTCTTCGATCGCCAACTGTTCACGGCGCGACTCGACCGGGTCGAAGTCGTTCCAGCCGAGCAAGTCGCCGAGCGGACTGGCAGCATCGGATGAGGTGGCACCGTCGCTGCCGCTTCCGCATGCTGTCGACGCCAGCATGAGCAGCGCGATCGCCGGCAGGAGACCTTTGTGGCGGAGAGTGAACACGCGAACGTCCTTTCACAACCTTTCGTATCGAAGAACCCTAGACGATCTCACTGGTTGTGGCGACCCTGCATGCTGAGCGCGTCCGGTCGAGAGTAGCTCGGTTACCCATGACGGTGGCCGCGCTGACTGACGGGATTCGTCCGTCGAGTCGCCCCGGAACGTCAGCGTCGACGAACGACCCCAGCAAACTCATCAGCGTGCGCGCCGCTGACCCTCTGACCAGTTGGTGCGCAGACAACAGTTCCCCCCGACCGTGCCGTGTGACCCCGATCGTGATCTGCGCCAGAAACGCTCCGAACCGATCGGCACCGGTCGGGTCGAAGTGCCGTTCGACCAGATCAGCGACAACCTCTCGGTCGCCGGACCTGCGGGCGAAGGGTGCGGTGACGACTCCAAGACGTGGCGGCGGCCGCCGGCGTGAGCGAATCCACCGTGAGCCGGGTGCTCAACGGCAAGCAGGGCGTCAGCGCCCGAACCAAAGCAAACGTGGTGAAGGTTCTCGCGGACTTCGGCTACGAGCCTGCGTCGCTGCGGTCGGCACCACGCTCAGGATCGATCGGGTTGATCGTTTCCCGAACTCGACACTCACAGCGCTCGGCCATGAGCGGATCGGGTTGCTCGCGGGCCCGGTCTGCTACGTGCCGGTTGTTCGCAAGTTGGCCGGGTTTCGCAGTGCGGCAACAGCTGCCGGCGTCGCGCCGATCGAGGTCGAGCGTCGGATCGCCGAGTCGATGTTCACCGTCGAGGGCGGCGCCGCCGGCATACAGGACCTGCTGGCGAGGGGGGTCACCGGTGTCGTCGCCGCCAGCGACATGATGGCCCTCGGAGCCATCCGCACAGTTCGCGAACGCGGACTCGACGTTCCCCGCGACATCTCGATCGTCGGCTACGACGACACCGATCTGATGCGGTTCACCGATCCGCCGCTCACCACGATTCGACAACCCGTCGAACAGATCGCCGGCCATGCCGTGTCTCTCTTGACCGCTCAGATCACCGGGCAACGGTTCGAACGCCGCGACTACCTCATCGAAGGCGAGCTCATCGCTCGCTCGTCGACCGCACACTGCGTCGCAGCCGTGCCGGCCTGACCGCAGGGCTGAACGGCTCAGGCGCACCCATCACCTGGGAGCAGAAGTATCGTCAACCCAAGGCCAACCCGGCCACGTCACCAACGTGACCGGGACCGGCCAACGGGGGACGTTCTGGGTGGGCGCAGGGATCGGGTCGGGTCCTGCTGCCGGTTGGGGTTCTGCCCAGTGAGGGTCGGGCCGGTCGGATTCGATGGGTTCGCTGTCGGCCCAGGTGGGGTCGTGGGCGCCGAGGGGTTTGATGACGGTGCCGTCGGGTTTGATCAGGTGGATGCGTCCGGTCCGGTCGCGTTTCCCGCGGAGTCGTTGCCGGTGTTTCCATCGGTCATGCGTGCCGCAGAGGGGGAGGGCGTTGGCTTGGTTGGTGTCGCCATCGTGTGCTGGCCCATTCGTTGATGTGGTCGATGTCGCAGAATTGGGCGGGGACGTCGCAGCCCCGGTATCCGCAGTGCACGGTCAGCAGTTGTGCTGCGTGGCGGGCTTTGCCGGTGAACAGGCGTTGGGTGCGACCGAGGTTGATGACGACGTCGTGGGCGTCGACGATGACGCGGCGGATGCTGCCGCGGATCATGGCTTTCAGTGCTTCGTCGGGATGAATGGCGACACCGGTCGATGTCGCACACCGCCGTCGGGACGGATCAACCACAACACTGCCGCGGTCGCCGAAGCTCAACATTCCGCTGCCGTCGGACTCGTGGCTGTGTGTCGAGGTCGAGGAGTCCGTGGCGGGCCAACACGTCGAGGGCGGTGGTGGAGTCGATGATGATGTTGACCAGCGGTTCGGGCCGCTTCCCACCTGGCGGGGTGGTGATGTAGTGCATGAAGATCTCGTACATCGCGTCGAACCCGCGATGCTCGGCACTGCGCGGCAATGGATGGGCGAGGGCGTCGTCGCCGTGCAGGTCGCGGCGGGTTGCGCAGTCGCGTTGGAACTCGGCTTGGCAGGCGAGGTCGAAGGCTTGTTTCATTTCGACCGCGCGGATCGGGTCACCACCTGAGGCGTGCACGTTGACCGCGCCGCCGGTGACGTTGACCGACGCGGTGCGATGATCCTCGTGGAATGCTTGGTCGTTGAATGACCCGTCCGGGTCAGCCATGGCCTTGAAGTGGGCGACTGCCACGGCGAAGTCGGTGTAGTCGAGTTGCTCCGCCTGCTCGCACAGCAACGGGGCGAACTCGCCGAACCGTTCGCCCGCGACGGGGTGTCGCGGCGACGTCGGCGAGCAGGTCGAGTTGGCCGGCCCCGATCCGGCTGGCACCCAACAGGTCACCGATCTGCGGGTGCAGGTTGCAGAGTCGTGCGCGACGGCGGATGTTGCGGGCTTCGGCGGGCGAGCAGTTCAACCGGCCTTTCAGGTAGCCGTTGGTCGAATGATGTCCGGCGTCGTGGAACAGTTGCCGCGGCATCGACGATCGCGGTGATTGCGGCGATTTCCAGTTCGGCGGCATCGCGCCGGGCTTTCGCGGCGGCGAGGGCGGTGTCGAGTTCGTCGATCGATGACCCGGTGAGGTCGTCGATCAGGGCTGCGAACATGTGTCCGATTCTACTGCTCGAACGAGGGCCTGTCTACCCGCTGAGCTGGGACGATACGCCAAGACTCCGCCTCGTCGTGGGGTGCAATCACCGGCTGTCGAGACCGTGATCGACGCGCGTGTCAGCCGCGATCCGGGCTCGAACGGGAGGCGACGGCCCGCCTCGACCAGCCCCGTCCAGACGACTTGATCAGCACCGACTCAGCGGCCTGGGAAGGTATCAATTTCTCGAAGAAATTCTCCACCTGCTCCCGGTGCAGGATCCTTCCTCCGCCCGCCCCATCGGTGCGATGAGTTCTGGGCTCACCCCCTGCGACCGAATCTCATCGCAGCCCGACACTGCGGCGTCACGATGAGTTCTGGCCTCACCGCTTGCGACTCAGTCTCATCGCAGCCCAGTACTGGCCTCGACCACGAGTTCGATCGTCAGTTCGGTCCGCATTGTGGTGGTGATCCCTCCAGCCCCGGCTGACGGTACTGCGAAGTCGCCGCAGACTTCGACGGCGGGATCGGTGTCGACGAGTTCGGCGCACACGAGGTACTCGCCAGCGGTCAGATCGGGCGCGGTGTAGCGGTCCGGAGCGGCCTGAAAGTTGACGCCGCCGAGAACCGCTACGACGTCCTCGGGTGCGGTCGTCAGCGAGCCCGGGGTGTTGGCGTTCTCTGTCGTGAGATACCCGAAGTACACCCAACCGTCGTCGACGTGCGTGAACACTCGTGCCCACATGGCGCGAGGTTGGTTCTCGGGATCGAACGACACTGCAATCGTGCCTGCCGCGTACGACACGGCAAGCGAGCGGTCGTCTGGTAGGTCCAGAATCGGTGGGGCCGAGCCGACGGTCGGATCGGTGCCGCTCGGTCCGTCGCCCGCGCACGCAGCCAAGCCAGTGGCGATGGCCAGGAGCATCCGCCGACGGTTCGGCATCGTCAGTTGCGTGCCTCGCTCCAGCGACGGGCGACGTCGGCGTAGATCTGGGGCGTCGGGAGCGCGAGGAGTGAGGCGCCGCCGTCGACGAACAACGTCTGGCCGGTGACGTACGAACCGAGGTCGGAGCACAGGTACAGCGCGGCATTGGCGATGTCTTGCGGCGAACCCATTCGACCGAGTGGCGTCAACTCGACGACGGCCTGAATCGCCGACTCGATACCGAAGACTCGCGCCGTCATCGGCGTGTCGATCAGCGACGCTGCGATCGCGTTGAACCTGACTCCGGCCTCGCCGTACTCGACAGCAGCGATCTTCGTCGCATACTCCACCCCGGCCTTGGCGCTCGCGTACGCCGCCAACCCGCGCGCCGGGGTGTGCGCAGTTTGCGAACTGAGCGACACGAACGAACCGCCGTTGCCCAACTCGCGCATCGCGTTGCCGGCGTGGCGCATGCAGTACAGCGCACCCTGGATCTGCACGGCGTGCATCGCCGCCAGCTTCTCGGGTGTGAGATCGGCGATCGAGGTTGATTGCTCGTACCCGGCGCAGTTGACGAAGATGTCGAGGCGTCCCGTCTCGGCGACCGAGAGGTCGACGAGCGCTCGGACAGCGTCATCGTCGGTGATGTCACACGTCGCTCCGATGCCGCCGATCTGCGCCGCAACATCGTCGACGACATCACGTCGGCGCGCCCCGATGACCACACGTGCCCCGTGCTCGGCAAACGTGCGACTGATCGCCTCGCCGAACCCGCTGTGCCCGCCGACCACCGTGGCGGTCAGGCCATCGAGCAATGCCATCAATGAGCCTGTTGGGAGGTGACGCGATGGTTGGCGATCTGCGGGCCGCCGACCCAGCCGCACAGCTGCGGGTCGCACTGCTTCAGCTCACCGGAGATCCAATGACCGTCGGTGCCGAAGATGCCGACCTTGCCGTCGAGCGTCACGCGGATGTTGCCCTCGCCATCCTGTTCGTGAAGCGCACCGCTGAAGGGGTGGATGATCCCGTTCACGGCTTGATCCCCACGCTGACCGCCGTGTCGTCGCCGGGCGCGTCGACCCACTCGTCGAGCAGGCGATGGATCCAACGGATCTTCGACTCCTGATAGTTCGACAGCGTGATGCCGGGCTTGCGCGTGGTCTCGAGACCCTTTTGCACCTTGGCCATGTTGAACACGTCCTGCTCGAACACCTTGGCCAACATGCCGAGCTGCGGGGCATCGGTCCACGGGTCGTCGACGCCCAGCTTGTGTTCCTTCGCCGGAGGCGGCCGTTCGCCCTCGAAGGGGGAGAGGAAGAACACTTCCATGATCGACGAGCGGTGGTCATCGCCGTTCGGTCGGAAGCGATAGGTGATCCGGTTGAACGCGCCCCACGGGTGGAAGTTGGGGAACACCGTGTAGTCGATCGAGTCCATCATCTCGGCATCGCTCATCTGGTCGACGCGGTCGCCGGCAATCGGACGCCATCGCTCGCGCGCCATGCCTGCGGCAACGGCGCGCGCCGTCTGACCTTCGGCGAGGGTGAGCGGGGCATCTTGGTCGACGCGCACGTCGAGCATGCTGCGCAGCATCTCCTGCTCCGATACGGCATCCTCGCCGAGTAGCGGGCTGGGAGTGCCGCCTGGCGTGATGACGCGCGAGCAGTGATCCCACACGTCGATCTGGCTGTTGATGTCGCCGAGGTACGGCAGGATCTGGGGGTGCGTCGCGTTGACGTGATACGCCTCGGAGAACGCCTCCTGGGCGATCTTCCAGTTCGCCTGGATCGTCCGCGACACATGCGCCTCGACGTAACGGTCGCCGAGGTCCCACACTTCGAACTGCTCGATCAACTCACCGAGATGCTCGTCGAGAGGGCCGGCGTGAGGGTCGGGGTTGATGAACACGAAGCCGGCCCACGTGCCGACCCGGCACTCGGGCAGGGTGAAGTCGTCGGGGCGCTGATCGACGTGCGGGAAGTCCCAGGCGGCCGGGACGTCGAGCAGGTTGCCGTCGAGTTCCCATGCGAAACCGTGGAACGGGCAACGGATCTCGACGCATTGGCCGTCGTATTCCTTGAGCTGGCGACCGCGGTGCAGGCAAGCGTTCGGGTACGACTTGATCGACCCGTCGTTCTGGCGCACGACGAGGAACGACAGCTCGGCGATGTCATAGACGATGTAGTCGCCAGGCTCGGGAATGTGTTCCTCCCGGCACGCGAACTGCCACACGCGCGACCACAGCCGGTCGACTTCGCGGCGGTGCCACTCGCGGCTGGTGTACCGCTCGATCGACACGTCGTCGCTGCCGAAGTAGCGCGGTGATTCGAGGCGGAGTACCGCCGGCACCGGGTGCGTGTCGGCATCGAGGAGGTCCTGGAAACTCACACCGGGCGAGCGAGCGTCGGGGACAGCTGACGGTTGTTCGGTCGCAGTCATCTCCCCATTATTGATCATCCGGTGAGTTAGTCGATCATCGGAGCGCGCTGCCGTCACAACCGGTCGAGTACCTCGTCGAGGGAGCGCAGTGCCTCGGCGTGGTCACCGACGAACACGGTGGTCCAACCCAGCGCGGCCGGTTCGGCAAGGTTCTGCTCGAAATCGTCGAGGTACACGATGTCGTGGTGCGCGACACCCAACATCTCAGCTGTCGCGGCGTAGATCGCAGGCTCCGGCTTGCGTGCCCCGAGCGCGAACGACTCGATCACGGCGTCGAACAGGGCGAAGTCGATGTCGCGCTCCATCGTCGGTCGGAACTCGGCGAAGGTGTTGGTGAGCAGACCGGTCAGGTAACCCTCGTCGCGCAGCGCCCGCACTCGGTCGACCATCGCCTCGACGACGGTGTACTCGCCGACTGCGAGCAGCCGATCGATCTCGTCACCGCGCAGCCGGACGCCGGCCGCATCGGCCCATGGCGCGAGCAGGCCCTGGATGTCGGCCACCGCGATCTCGCCACGTTCGGCGCGATGCCACGGGTGCTGTCCGCTCGCGCGTGGACCGAGCAGCAGTTCGTGCATCGTCGCCGGATCGATGTCGTGGGTCGCCGCGACGGTGCCGACCTGGTTGGAGATCGATGTGATGAGCACCCCGCCGAAGTCGAACACGACCGCGGTGGATTCACGCCGCCGGGGCATGGCCGAGCCGATCAGGAGAAGCTGGCGGTCGGGGTGCGGTCGGCGTTGTACACCGGTGCCGAGGCATCGATCCGATGCTTGCGACTCACTGCCCCCGTCAAGCCGCCCTCGTTGAGCATCGTGCGCATGTCGAAATAGTTCTGGTGGTGGAAGTGCGCCGCCAGCGACTCTTCTGACTCCCACAATTCATAGACCTGGATGAGATCGTCCTGGCACGGGTCGGCGGCGAAGCAGTAGACGAGGCAGCCGGGCTCGTCCTCGCGCGTCGCCCGCTGGATCGGCGCCGATCGCTCGATCAATTCCTGACGCGTCGCCGGATCGGCGATGGTGATGGCGGCTTCGACGGCGATCAGACTCATGGGCAAGCTCCTGTTGGCTTCGTTTGGCGGTGGGTCGACTCGCCAGTATGACCAGAGGTTCGTACGCCGTAGCGAACCGAAGCTCGATCTCGCACCCCACCCATCTGCTCCCGAACGCACGAAGAGGCCCGCCATGTACGCAGCACTGATCACCGGCAAGGAGACCGTCGAACTGGTCGAGTTCCCCAGTCCGACGCCGCCGCCATCAGGGGTCGTGGTCGACATCGCGTTCTGTGGCGTGTGTGGCACCGACGTCCACGCGTACCAATCCGGGCGGCCGTACAACCCCGCGATCTGCGGCCACGAGTGGACCGGGACGGTGTCGGCCACAGGTGCCGACGTCTCGTCGTTCACCGAGGGCGACCGCGTCGTCATCGGCGTCGCTCCCTCGTGCGGCGCCTGTGCCGCCTGTCGTCAAGGGCAAGCCGATCGCTGCCAGACCGCCTTCCTCTCGGCCGTCGGACGCGACGCATTGGCGCCTCCGCACGGGGGTTTCGCGCCGCAGATCGCGGTGGCGACGTCGAAGGTCGTCAAGGCCGACCCCGGCCTGACCGACGAGCAGGCCGCCCAGGTCGAGCCGGCCACCGTTGCCTTTCATGCCGTGCGATACAGCAACCTCCGCCTCGGTGACATCGCCGTCGTGCAGGGAGCGGGTCCGATTGGGCTCGGCACCATGCAGTGGGTGCGCGCCGCAGGCGCCGGCGTCGTCATCGTCGTCGAACCCAACGAGCGACGCCGCGACCTCGCCCTGGCGCTCGGCGCACACCACGCCGTTGCGCCCGGTGACGAGGCCGACGATCTGGTCAAGAGCCTCACCCACGGCCTGGGCGCCGACATCGTCTACGAGTGCGTCGGCCGGCCCTTCGCCGTGCAATCCGCTGTCGACCTCGCCCGACGGGGTGGTTCGATGTGCCTGATCGGGCTCGCCGAGGGCGATGCCGCGATCACGCCGGGGACGTGGCTGGTGAAGGAGATTGCCGTAACTGCGGCCCTGGCGTATTTCCACGAGGAGTTCGAGATGGCGATGGGCATGATCGTCGACGGACGCGTTTCGGTCGACGCACTCCACTCGGCCACCGTGGGCCTCGACGGCCTGGACGCCGTTCTCGCCGACCTCGCCAGCGGCACCAGCGAACACACCAAAGTGCTCGTCGATCCCAGAAAGTGACACCCATGACGACACCAGCGACGACACAGCTACCGACACCATCCACGACACCAGCGATGACCACCCTCGACCGATTCCCGATCTTTCAACAGGCGTGGTTCGTCAACGACCTCGACGAATCGATCCAGGCGTGGTCCGACACCTTCGGCGCCGGACCATTCGTGCGCGCCCCGCACCATCGCTGTGACCGGTTCACCTACCGGGGGACCGATGACGAAGCCGATGTGTCGTACGCGTTTGGCTACCTCGGCGACACGATGATCCAGTTCATCGAGCAACACGACGACACCCCGTCGATCTACCGCGACATGTACGCCGCCGGCGAGGAGGGGTATCACCATCAGGCGATCCTGGTGAACGACTTCGAAGCCGAGTTCCAACGATTCGTCGATCTCGGCTTCGAGCCGGCCTGTCGCCTCTACGCCGATGGAGTCGACGCGGCCTACTTCGACACGCGCCGCCTCAACGGCGGCTTCACCGAGATCCACGGCGACCCGCCCCGGATCCTCTTGGCCTTCGCGATGTGGCGCCGCGCGCACGAACTGTGGCGCCCCGGCGACAGCGCGTTCCTCGCCCGCACCGACAAGCCGTAGCGCCCGGCCGACCGCCGCCCGCACCACCCGCCCCGCCACCTGCACGACACCCGCCCCGTACCACCCGCCCCACCACCCGACACACCGACAGAACACGAAAAGGAGTTGCGATGTTTGACATCGTCATCAAGAACGGCATGATCGTCGACGGCACCGGGTCGCCCGGGGTGGCGGGCGACGTCGCGATCCGAGACGGCCTGATCGCCGAAGTCGGCGGCACGATCACGGCCGGTACCCGGCGCGTCATCGACGCCGACGGTGCCCTCGTCACACCCGGTTGGGTCGATGTGCACACCCACTACGACGGCCAGGTGAGCTGGGACTCAGAGCTTGCGCCGTCATCGCACAACGGCGTGACCACGATCGTGATGGGCAACTGCGGCGTGGGGTTCGCGCCCGTCCGGCCCGGCGACGAACACTCGCTGATCGAGTTGATGGAAGGTGTCGAAGACATCCCGGGTGCCGCGCTGCACGAAGGCATGGACTGGGGTTCGTGGGAATCATTCCCCGACTACCTCGACTACATCGCCGGCCGGGAGTACGCGCTCGACGTCGGCGCGCAGATCGCGCACGGCGCGGTGCGCTTCTATGCGATGGGCGAACGCGGCCGGATCAACGAAGATGCCACAGCCGACGACATCACGGCGATGGGCGCCATCGTCGCCGAAGCGATCGAGGCCGGCGCAGTCGGGTTCAGCACCTCCCGCACCATCGGCCACCGCTCGCTGTGGGGTGAGCCGGTGCCGGGAACCTTCGCGGCCGACGCCGAACTCCTCGCGATCGCCGAGCAGATGCGCACCGTCGGCAAGGGCGTGTTCGAGATGATCCCCGCCGGCACGGTCGGCAAGCTCGAAGCCCTCGGCGGCGAGAAGACGACGCAGGAAGTCGAACACGATTTGATGCGGCGGTTCTCGCTGGCAAGCGGCCGGCCGGTCACCTTCACCCTCGTTCAGTCGCCCGACTACGACCCTGACCTCTGGCGCACGATTCTCGCGATGACCGCCGAGGCCAACGCGGCTGGCGCCCAGTTGCACCCGCAGGTGTCGTCGCGGCCGATCGGTTTCCTCACCGGGCTGAGTGGCTATCACGCCTTCATGCGCAAGCCCACCTACCTCGCTCAACTTGCCCGGCTGCCGCTCGCCGAACGAGCGGTTGCGATGAGCGACCCCGCGATGAAGGCGACGCTGCTGGCCGAGGACGATGTCCGTCCCGAGGCCCCGGGCTCGATGGAGAACGTGTACGGCCTGTTCAAGCGATCGGCTGCAGTGATGTACCCGTTGTCGAGCCCGGTCGACTACGAGCCGGCGATCAGCGACACCCTCGGCGCACGGGCCAAGGCGGCGGGTCGTGACGCCCTCGACTACCTCTACGACTTCATGATCGAAGACGGCGGGACCCGCTTCGCCTCACTCAGTACCGTCGACATCGCCGCCCGCCTCGACGTGCTCCGTGAAATGCTCGTCGACCCGAACACCGTCACCGGGCTCAGCGACGCGGGCGCCCACGTGACGCTGATCTGCGACGGCAGCATGCCGACCACCCAACTGAGCTACTGGGCCCGTGACCGCAAGCGAGGCGAGCAGTTGCCGCTCGAGTTCATCGTGAACAAGCAGACGGCGCGCAACGCCGCGCTGTACGGGATGACCGATCGCGGCACGCTCGAAGTCGGCAAGCGTGCCGACGTGAACGTGATCGATCACGCCAACCTCACGGTTTCGGCACCCGTCGCCCATCACGACCTGCCGGCCGGCGGCACGCGCCTGATGCAGCCCGTGGCCGGCTACCTCGCAACGCTGTGCAACGGCGTCGTCACTCGCGACCACGACGAAGACACCGGTGCTCGCCCCGGTCGCCTCGTCCGCGCCTGAGCTCGCCGATGGGCGGCGGGCGCCGCTGGTCAGCTTGCCGCTGAGTCCGTTGTCGAGCGGGCCGCCCGGCGCAGCAGGGCGAAGCCCAAGAACCCGGCGATCACGCTGGCTGCGAGAATCCCCAACTTCGCCGACCGCAGCAGGTCTTCCTCATCGAAGGAGAGACCGGCCACGAACAGCGCCACCGTGAAGCCGATGCCCGCGGTTGCGCCTGCGCCGACGATGTGCGCCCACGTCGTCCGATCGGGTAGTCGACCCACCCCGAAGCGCACCGCCAGCCAGGTGAACGACACGACCCCGACGAGTTTGCCGACGACGAGCCCGGCCAGCACGCCCCCGAACACGTTGAGGTCGAGGCCATCCGTCGAGACGCTGACGCCGGCGTTGGCGAGGGCGAAGATCGGCACGATCACGAACGCCACCCACGGGGTCAAGCGGTGCTCGATCCGGTCGAGCGGTGAGGCCACTTCGCGCACGTAGCTGGCGACCTTGGTCGGCACAGCGTGCTCGTCGTCGCGTTCGAAATGGTGCACGAGTTCCTCGACGTTGCTCGCCGAATCGACTCGGATCGTGAAATGGTTCGGCTGGTGTGAGGAGGCCGAACACGACGCCGATGATCGCGGCTTCGACTCCGGCCTCGTGGAGCGAGTACCAGCCGACGACGCCGAGCGCGATGTACGGAACCAACGATCGAAATTCGAGCCGCTTCGCCAACCAGGCGCCCGCGACGCACACGGCTGCGGCGGCGAGCCACGCTGCGCTCACCCCCTCGGCGTAGAAGATCGCGATCACGATGATGCCGCCGATGTCGTCGACGACGGCGAGGGTGAGGATGAAGATCCGCACGCCGAGCGGGACGCGACTTCCGGCGAGCGTGACCACGCCGACTGCGAAGGCGATGTCGGTCGCCACGGGCACACCGAACCCGCCGGTCTCCCCTCCGAGATTGATGATGATGTAGATCGCCGCCGGCACGACCATGCCACCGAGTGCGGCGAGGGCCGGCAGTGCCGCAGCGCGCCGATCGCGGAGTTCGCCGTGGACGAGTTGACGTTTGATCTCGAGTCCGACGACGAGGAAGAACAGCGACATGAGCCCATCGTTGATCCACGCGTGGAGCGTGAGGTCGAGGTGGACCAGGTCGCCGACGCCCAGCGAAATCTCGGTGTCGAAGAGCTGGCGATATCCACCCGACCAGGGCGAGTTGGCCCAGACCAGTGCGATGATCGCACCGACGAGCATGACGATGCCGCCAGCAGTCTCGACCGCGGCGAACCGCTGGGCCGGCTGGATGATCGCGAGCGGGATGCGTCGGTCTGACGCCGAGTACGGACGCTTGAGCTCGCTGACCACCGCCACAGTCAACCCACTGAATCCTCCGACGGGCGCGGCCCTGCCGAGATCTTCTCGACGCTCCGACAACCGGTCCAGGGTGCTGGCGCGACTACACCGGGGCACGTCGCAACGATCGCGATCGCAACCAGATCGCCAGTTGTCCGTTCACCACCAGACCGAAGACCAGACCGAAGACAGACCGAAGACAGACCGAAGACAGACCGAGAGGCCAAGCATGTTCGATTTCACTGGCAAGACGGTGCTCATCACCGGCGCATCGATGGGCCTGGGAGAGGGCTTTGCGTACGGCTTCGCCGACGCCGGGGCGGATCTGATCCTCACCGCCCGTTCAGCCGACCTCCTCGACGAGGTGGCCGACGTCTGCCGGGCGCAAGGGCAGCACGGTCACCGTCGTGCCCGGCGACGTGTCGGTCGAAGCCGATGTCGCCCACGTCGTGGGCACCGGAATCGAGGCGCACGGCCGCATCGACGTGCTCGTCAACAACGCCGGCGTCAGCGACATGCGCGGCGTCGCCCCCGAGCAGTTCGACATGGCCACGTGGAACTGGATCATGTCGATCGACCTGAACGGCGCCTTCATGTATCTCCGCGACGTCGGGCAAGCACATGCTCGAATCCGGCGGCGGCTCGATCGTCAACATCTGCTCGATCATGGGCCACGGCGCCAACGAGCTCAACGTCATCGCGTACACCGCGGCGAAGGGGGCGCTGCGAAATCTGACGCTGCAACTCGGGTGCGAGTGGGCCGACCGCGGCGTTCGGGTCAACTCGGTCTCGCCCGGCTTCATCGTCACCGAGATGGTGCGCCCTGCGCTCGAAGGCATGGGCATGGACAAGTGGATCGCGTCGCGCACGCCCATGCGGCGCATCGGCGAACTCGACGAGATCGTCGCGCCGGTGATGTTCCTCGCGTCCGATGCCGCGAGCTATGTGACCGGACACGACCTCAACGTCGACGGTGGCACCAATGCCGCCAACGGCTACTACCAGATCCCTCCGATCCATCAGGAGTGGAATGCGACGACGGCCCCGCGTGTGGGCGTCGGCTATGCCGGGGTCGTGCCACGACCCGACTGGTATGCGGCGCTGAGCGGCGGGATCCCCGGGATCCACGACCCGCCGACGACCTCGCTGAATGATGGCCGACCAGCGAATGATGTGTGACGTCCGGCTCGTCTGCTAAACAATCATTCGGTTAGTTTCAACCGCAGTCGCACCAGCGGCTGCACCGTCGGCCCCGGGGAGGATCGGCGGCCACACAACTCAATGGGGGAACTTGTTCCAATGACTACACGATCCATGTTGCGATCACGCCGGCTGCTCGCCGGTGTGTTCAGTTTCGCTCTCGTGGCGGCGGCGTGCGGCAGCGACGACGGTGGCGGCACGGCCGACACCGACGCCCCCGCCGAGTCCACTGCCGAAGAGCCTGCGGAGACCACGGCCGAAGAGCCGGCGGAAACCACCGCCGAAGAACCGGCGGAGACCACCGCCGAAGAGCCGGCCGAGACCACCGCCGAGGAGCGCGCCGAAGCGCCATCAGGTGAAGCGACGGGCGAGCCCTTCCGCATCGGTGTCCAGAACCTCGAGGGCGACCCCAACGGTTCGTTCCCCGAGTTCTCGATCGCCATCCAGGCCGCGGCCGACTACGTGAACGCCGAACTCAACGGTTTGCAGGGTCGGCCGATCGAGATCGTGCTCTGCAAGTCGATCGTGTCGCCTGACGACTCGCAGCGCTGCGCCAACGAGCTCTCCGCCGACGGTGTCGACCTGGCGATCTCGACGATCAACTTCTTCGGCAACCACTACTCGATCTTCCAGGGTTCGGGTATCCCCGTCCTCTCGGTGACGCCGATCACGATTGCCGACTTCACCTCGCCCGGCGTCTACGCCATCGGCGCGGGCGGCGGCTGTCTCGGCGTGCACACCGGCCTGATCCAGTTCGCCACCGGCGAGATCGAAGAGATCGAAGGCATCACGGTCAACAAGGTCGCCGTGCCGTGGGCCGACACGCCTCCCGGCGTGGTCTGCTACAACGACCTCGAAGCCAAGCCCCTCGACGTCATCAACGGCACCGAGCCGGGCGACGCAGAACGGGCCGGCTCCAAGCCCGACCTCACCCACATCGGTGTCGCCGTGGCGCCGGCACTGCCCGACGCCACGCCGCAGGCAACCGAAGTCCTCGACTTCGGCGCCGACGTGATCGTGTTCTCGGGTCAGGGTGCCGACTGCTGGAACCTGGTCGACGCGATGGGCCGCCTCGGGTGGACCCCCGAGCAGACCCCGCTCGTGCTGTCAGGTGCCTGCACCGACTTCACGGCGATGGCTGCCGCCGGCGACCTGGCCAAGGGCATCTACCTCACCGGTACCGAGAACGGGCTGCTCTCGCCGCTCGACGGCCTCGAAGGTCAGCACCTCGACAATGCCACCACCTACCAGACCAAGGGTCTCGAGTACGGCATGACCGAGGACGACATCTTCAAGGGCTTCGCCGGACAGGGCTTCACCTCCATCATGTCGATCTGGGAACTCAGCCAGACCATCGACGGAGACGTCAGCGGTGAGGCACTCGCCGAGGCCTACGCCGCCACCGACGGCACGCAACCGTCGTTCGGCAACGCACCGCTCAACTGCAGCGGCGCACCCGAGCCCTACGTGTCGGTGTGCGGTTCGTCGATCAGCGTCCAGCAATGGGACGGCGAGAAGCTCGTCACCGTCGTCGAGCGCCTCAGTGGCCTCGACCTCGTTGCCGGTACCGAACTCCGCCCCGGACCGAAGTAATCCACAGCATCAGGTCGCTGCCGCCCACCTGAGGTGGGTGGCAGCGACCTGATCGAACACCGCGATCGGGGCGCACTGCACGGTGCGCCCCGATCTCGATGCACCCACTGACTCATCGTCATCCGCTTCGACGCAACCGCGGGGGAACTGCGTGAACGACATCATCTTCAACCTGCTGCTCGGCCTGGGCATCGGTGCCCTCTACGCCATGCTCGGAGCGGGTCTCGTCATCTCCTACAAGGGCTCGGGCGTCATCAACTTCGCCCACGGCGCCCTGGCGATGTACGGCATGTTCACCTTCGACACCGCCTGGAACCGAGGCGAACTCTTCTTCCCGTGGGTCGACTTCTTGCCCACCCACACGCTCAACGTTCCGGTCCGGATCACGCTGTCTGACAGCGGCACCTGGCCGATGGTCCCGTCTCTGATCCTCGCCCTGCTGATGGCGACGCTGCTCGGCCTCGCCGCGCACTTCCTGGTCTTCCGGCCCCTGCGCAACGCCGCACCGCTCGGCAAGGTCGATCGCCTCGCTCGGCCTGGCGCTCTATCTCCAGGGCGTGGCGCTGCTCAACTTCGGCAACTCGTTCCCCCAGCCGCAGAGCATCGTGCCCGAGGAGGCGATCACCAACTTCTTGGGTCTCGACAAGACCTACCCGCGCAACACGCTCTACGTCATCGGCTTCGCTCTGCTGATGGGTGCGTTGATGTGGGCGGGGTACCGGTTCACCCGCTTCGGCCTGGCCACCCGTGCTGCTGCGGGCAACGAAAAGGGCGCCGTCCTGCTCGGCTACTCGCCCGCAGACCTGGCTGCGGTCAACTGGGTCATCGCCTCGGTCACTCGCCACGCTCGCCGTCATCATCGTCGGCCCGATCCAGGGAACGATCACCCCGATCGGGCTCACCGCCCTGATCGTCCCGGCGCTCGCCGCGGCCCTCATCGGTGGGCTGCGCTCGGTGCCCATCGCCGTTGCCGGCGGTCTGCTGCTCGGCGCCGTGCAGACCCTGCTCAGCGTCAAGCGCAGGCGGCTGGTTCACCGGGCCGGCGCTCGAATGGTTGCAGAACGGCGTCGCGCAGGTCCTGCCGCTCGTCGTCATCGTCGTGGTGCTGTTCCTGCGCGGCAAGTCGCTCCCGATCCGCGGTGCGATCACCGAGAAGCGGCTGCCGCTCGCACCACAGCCCAAGCGCATCTACGAGCACGCTCTGGTCTGGATCACTCGTGGTGACGCTGCTCGCCTTCGTCTTCGAGAACGCCGGCAACCGCACCCGCTTCGCCAACTCGATGCAGAACGGTCTCGTCATCTCGATCATCATGCTGTCGATCGTGGTGATCACGGGCTACACCGGGCAGATCTCGCTCGCCCAGATGACCTTCGCCGGCATCGCCGCCTTCTTCACGGCACGCATGATGGCCGACGGCATCGGCCGAGGCTCGAACCTGGTGCCGGTCACCGGGCCGGGCCTCCCGTGGCCGATCGCCGGGCTGATCGGGGTGATCGCCGCAGTCATCGTCGGCGTCATCGTCGGGCTTCCGGCGGTGCGCATCCGCGGCGTGCAGTTGGCCGTCGTCACCATCGCGGCCGCCGTGGCGATCCAAGCGATCTACTTCGAGAACGCCGTACATCACCCAACTCCGCGCCGGCGTGCCGGCGTACGTGAAGAAGCCCGACGTTCTTCGGCCTCGACATCGGTGCGCGCAGCGTCCGGGAGCAGAACGAGCGTCCGGCGTTCGTCATCTTCGGCATGATCGTGCTGGCGCTCTGTGCGATCGCCGTGGCGAACATCCGTCGTACCGGCGTCGGTCGACGCTTTCTCGCCGTGCGCGCCAACGAGCGAGCCGCAGCTGCGGCGGGCATCAACGTGTCGCGCTCCAAGCTGTTGGCCTTTGCGCTCAGCTCTGCGCTCGCCGGCATCGGCGGGGTCATGCTCGGCTTCAAGCAGGTCGAAGTGTCGTCGGCCAACTTCGGCTACGGCGCCGGCCTCGCGCATCCTCGCCTTCGCCTACCTCGCCGGCATCACCTCGATCAACGGCGCGTTGCTGGCGGGCATGGTGCTCAGCGGCGGCGCCCTCGTCCCGACGTTCTCGAACTACATGCTCGCCGGGACCAACATCGACAACTACATCGGCATGCTGGGCGGGCTCGCCATCATCGTCACGGCCATCGTCCACCCCGAAGGTGTCGCCCCGTTCTTCGCCGGGGGCATGCGCCACGCAGGAGACTGGATCGTCAGTGCGATTCCCGGTGCGCAGACCATTCGGGCCAACTACCGCAGCTCGCGCGCCAAGGTCGTGCGGCCCGTGCTCGCGGCCCTCGTGGTCGGCTTCGCGGTCTGGCTCCGCAAGGCGCAGTTC
Source organism: Ilumatobacteraceae bacterium (assembly GCA_963820085.1). Lineage (GTDB taxonomy): Bacteria > Actinomycetota > Acidimicrobiia > Acidimicrobiales > Ilumatobacteraceae > Ilumatobacter_A. The sequence continues at coordinate 792,737 of CAWFYU010000008.1, forward strand.
ATCGACAACGTCTATGCCTGGATCGCCGTCAGCGCCGCCATCTTGCTCGTCGTCGTCATCGCGTTCGCCCGCTCGCTCGGGGCACTCGAGCCGTCGTTCGGCGAAGCCGGATCGAAGTGGGTCGGCTGGGCCAAGACCTTCGGGCCGGCCGCATTGGTCGGCTACATCCTCGGCTGGGTTATCTGGCCGCTGCGCAACGGCGACATCTACTCGAAACTGTGGATGCCGATCCTCGGCGCACTGATCGCGTTGTTCGTGCGTTCGATCGTCAAACAACTCATGAGCCCGCGAACAGGACACGGGGCGGTCAGCAACGACATCAGGCCCAACCGACATGATCACAGCCGAGGTGGGATGACATGGCACTGCTCGAAGCACGCAACCTGACGGTCAGCTACGGCGGCCTCAACGCGAACGATTCAATCGACCTCGATTGTCACACGGGCAAGCTCGTGGGCCTGATCGGCCCGAATGGCGCGGGCAAGACCACGTTCATCGATGCGATCACCGGGTTCACGCCGATCACCGAGGGGTCGGTCACCTTCGACGGCGTCGACCTCGCGGGCATCTCGCCCGACAAGCGCGCCATCATGGGCTTGACCCGCACGTTCCAGTCGCTCGAGCTGTTCGAAGACCTCAGCGTCCGCGACAACCTGATGGCTGCTGCCGAGCGACCGAAGTGGCACTCGTTCCTCACCGACATCGTCATGCCCGGCCGCAACGAGCGCCAGTATCGCGAGCAGGTCGAATGGGCCATGGACATGATGAAGCTCAGTGATCGCGCCGACGTGATGCCGAGCGACCTGAGCCACGGCCAACGCAAGTTGATCAGCGTCGCACGCGCCCTCGCCGCCAAGCCGAAGCTGGTGTTGCTCGACGAGCCGGCCGCCGGCCTCGACACCGCCGAGAGTCGCCTCCTCGGCCAGCACCTGCGCGAGTTCCTCAGCCACGACATGAGTCTGTTCCTCATCGACCACGACATGGGCCTCGTGCTCAACGTGTGCGACTACATCTATGTGCTCGACTTCGGACGCATCATCGCCCACGGCACTCCTGCCGAAGTGCGGGCCGACCCGGCAGTGATTGCGGCCTACCTCGGCGAGTCGGCCGGCGAAGCCCAGGCCCGAGAAGGTGCGATCGCTGGCGCAACGGTCGATTCCGGTCCCAATGAAGTGGAGGTAGAAGCGTGAGTGATCTGCTCATCGACGTGCGGGGCCTGCACGCGGGTTACGGCGGCGTGCCGGTGCGTCCGCAACCTCAACTTGACCGTCGGGCCGGGCGAAGTCGTTGCGCTGCTCGGCCCGAACGGTGCGGGGAAGACCACGACGCTGCTCACGCTGTCGGGTCTGCTGACCCCGATCGAAGGCACCGTCGAAGTGCTCGGCGAACGCGTCGACGGGACCAAGCCCCATTTGATTCCGCGACGCGGGCTCGCCCACGTGGCCGAAGACCGTTCGTTGTTCTTCGACCTCACCGTCGACGAGAACATTCGGCTCGGTCTCACCGGCAGCAAGGCATCGCGTCAGGCTGCGCACGACCGGGCGATGGAGTTGCTCCCGGCGCTGAAGCCGTTGGGCAATCGACTGGCCGGTCTCCTTTCCGGCGGCGAGCAGCAGATGCTGGCCGTGGCCCGAGCGCTCGTGTCCGAACCGAAGTGCCTCCTCGTCGACGAGATGAGCCTCGGTCTGGCACCGATCATCGTCGAGCGGCTCCTGCCGATCGTGCGCAACATCGCCGACGAGACAGGTTGTGGCGTGCTCGTCGTCGAGCAGCACGTGCACATGGCGCTCGAAGTCGCCGATCGCGGATATGTCCTGAATCACGGCGAGGTTCGCCTCGAAGGGACCGCCGCCGAACTCAGCGCCAACCGCAGCGTGCTCGAGGCGAGCTATCTCGGTGACGCCGCACTGCAGTAGCCGCCGTCGAGTCGTCGTCGAACCGTCGTGAGTACCTGGGCGTTCTACGCCCTGCTCGGCGTGGGCACCGGTGCCATGTACGGCGCCTTTGCCATGAGCGTGATCATCACGTACCGGGGGAGCGGCGTCGTGAACTTCGCCGTCGGCGCCCTGGCGATGATTCCGGCAATGGTGTTCGCCGAGCTGCGGTCGAGCGGTGATCTCGTCGTTCCCGTCATCCTCATTCCGAATCGATACGGTCTCGGCGCGCCGATGGGGCTGCTGCCTGCTGCGGGCCTGGCCATGACCGTGGGGCTGATCGTGGCCGCGGTGATCTACCTCGCCGTGATCCGTCCGCTGCGAACGGCGCCGCCGGTGACGATGCTGGTGGCGACCGTCGGCCTCACTCTGGTCCTGCAGGCCCTCGCGGTGCGTTCATTCGGCAACGTCACCCTCCGTTCGCCCGGCATCCTCTCCAGAACGGTGATCGACCTGTTCGGACGCCGGTACCCCGTCGATCGGCTGTGGCTGCTGGGCACGGTTGTCGTATTGGCCGGGGCCGTGGTGCTCACCTACCGGGCCACTCAGTTCGGCCTGGCCACCCGCGCCGCGTTCCTCAACGAAAAAGGTGCGATCCTGCTCGGCCTCGAGCCGGCCCGACTCGGCTTGTACAACTGGATGTTTGCCTCGGCGCTGGCAGCCGCCGTCGGCATCATCGGCACGTCGCTGGGAGGCGTCAGCCCATTCAACTTCAGCCTCTTCGTCGTGCCGGCGTTGGGTGCTGCCCTCGCCGCGCGTCTGCGTTCGATCCCGATTGCGGTGCTCTCGGCGGTAGCGATCGGGAGCTTCGAAGCCGTGGCGGTGCACATCGTCGCGCAGCGTCAGGTCCCCCGCTTCTTTCTCGGTGGCATCAGCTCGCTCGTGCCGTTCGTTGCCATCATCGGAGCGCTCGTCGTGTTCGGCCGCACCCTTCCGAACCGGGCGGCGATTCTCGAACGGGCTCAGGTCCCGATGCTGCTCGACCGCGTTCGACCCGTGATGTGGTCGGCAGTCATCGTGCTCGCCCTCGTCGTGCTCAGTTCGAACGATTCGACGATCCGCTTCGCTGCGATCGAATCGGTCTTCGTCGCCACCCTGCTGCTCTCGGTCGTCGTGCTGACCGGGTTCGTCGGCCAGGTGTCGCTGGCGCAGCTCTCGTTCGCCGGATTCAGCGCGTTCATGCTCTCGCGGTTCGACTCGGCTCTGCCGTTCCCATTCGGGCCGATCGCGGCAGTCGCGGTCACGACGGTGGTCGGTGCCCTGGTGAGTATTCCGGCACTGCGGGTGCGCGGCGTGCAGTTCGCGATCGTCACCTTCTCGGTGGCGGTCGTGTTCGACGACCTGCTGTTTCGCAGCCCGACCTTCGTCGGGCGCGGCGGCGTGGCCGAGGTCGAGCCGCCACGGTTCGCCGGCATCGATGTGGGCATCGTCGGAAGTGGGCAGTTCCCGGCGCGCATCTTCGGCTATGTGTCCCTGACATTGCTGGTCGGCTGCGCACTCCTCGTCGTCGGCATTCGACGCGGTCGGCTCGGCCGGCGCTTCCTGGCCGTGCGTTCCAACGAGCGCGCCGCAGCTGCGGCCGGCATCAACGTGCCGCGCACCAAGGTGCTGGGCGCCGCGCTCGCGTCGTTCATCGCGGCGGTGGCCGGCGTGATCTTCGCGTACAAGAACACCACGTTCAACGGAGGAGGCCTCGAGGCGCAGGACGGCCTCGAGCTGCTGGCGCTCGGCTACCTCGGGGGCATCGGTTCGATTGCCGGGGCGGTGGTCGGCGGCCTGCTGGCGCCGTCCGGGTTGTTCATCGTCGCAATTCTGGGTGGCGGCGCGTCGAACACCCAGTTCTTGCTGACCGGCCTCGGTCTGATCCTGGTCGCGGTTCGCTTCCCCGAAGGCATCGCCGGCTCGTGGCAGATGCTGCAGCGCCACATCGCCGCGTCGACCGTCGGCCGGTCGCCGCCGAACGACGACGCTGGTCCGCCGATCGTGTTCGAACTCGGACCCGAGATGCAGCCGCAACGTCGGTCATGATGGGCAGCGTGTCCGATCGCCCGTTCGTCACCGACCTTCTCGCCGGCAAGACCGCCCTGGTCACCGGCGGCGGTTCGGGGCTGGGCCGGGCGATTGCCGAAGGTCTGTCGGCCGCCGGTGCGCGCGTGGTCATCGCGGCGCGACGCAAGGAGCGCCTCGACGCCGCGGCCGCCGAGATCACCGCCGCCACGGGCAATCCGGTCGACGTCGATCTGGTCGACATCCGTGATCGATCCACGATCGAGGCCTTGGCCGGTCGCCACGCCGTCGACATCCTCGTGAACAATGCCGGCGGTCAGTTTCCCCAGAAGGCGCGCGACTACAGCCCGAACGGCTGGAACAGCGTGATCGATCTGAATCTGAACGGCACCTGGGCAATGACCCAGGTCTTCGGCAACCAGATGCTCGACGGACGCGGCGGCAACATCGTGCAGATCGTCGCGATCGTGGGTCGCGGGTTGCCGGGCATCGCGCACACCGCCGCAGCTCGAGCCGGCGTCGTCGAACTCGCCAAGACCCTCGCGTTCGAGTGGGGGCCGAGCGTGCGGGTCAACTGCGTCGCGCCCGGCGCGTTCCGCACCGACGGGTGGGAGGCGACCTACGACGACGAGGTCGGCACCGACATGTCGGGCGTTCCTCTGCCGTTCCCCGGTCGCCCGTCCGACATCGCCAACGCTGTCGTCTTCCTCGCCTCCCCAGCTGCGTCGTACATCACCGGCGAATGCCTCTACGTCGATGGCGGCCACGTGCTGCACGGGCCGATCAGCGCCCTCCCACCCGACGGCTATCCCGAACGACTCGTGCCCTGACCAGCCACGGTCACCGAAGACCATCAACAACCATCATCAACCATCACCACCTGGAGATCACATGACTGCCTACCTCGTTGCCAACTACGACGTCGTCGACGCCGACGCCTATCGCTCGTATCAAAAGCAGTCGATGCCGATCATGGGCGGCGGCGGCAAGCTCCTCGTCCTCGATGCTGCATCGGTTGCCAAGGAGGGCACGCCCGGCGCGCAAACCGTGGTGATCGAGTACCCGACCAAGGAGGCCGCACTCGCGGCGTACGAGTCCGAGGAGTATCAGGCAGTGGTCGGCATCCGCCTCGGCGCCGTCGAGAACGGTCGCGCCATGATCGTCGACGGCTTCGTCATGCCCTCGCGCTGACACGAGGGTGCGGCGCGGCAGCGGGGTGCGTGCTCATCGGGTCCCGCTCCGCTCTGTAATGTTCGCAGGAGTACGCACGCGCCCGGTGAACAAGGACTCATCGGGTCGTGCCCAACCCAGGGGGAAACCTGACATGAACAAGAAGATGATCGTGGCGCCAGTCGTTGCGTTGGTGATGATCGCGGCCGCATGCGGCAGCGATGAAGCCGCCGACTCCAGCCCTGCGACTGAGCCCGGGGACGCAGCGGACACGGAGACCGCCGAGACCGACGCTGCTGCGGCCGAACCCGACGGCGACAAGCCGACGATCGAGATCGTCGTCAACCCGTGGACGGCATCGGCGCTCAACGCCGAGATCGCGAGCCAATTGATCGAATCCGAACTCGGCTATCCGACCGAGATCGTCAACATCGACGAGAACGAGGCAATGTTCACCGGCCTCGCCGATGGCACTGCCGACGTCGTGTTGGAGATCTGGCCGTCGGGCATCACCGAGACCGAGCAGGCTTTCTTCGACGACGGCTCGGTCGAGCAGCTCGGCGAGCTCGGCGCCGTCGGCCGCATCGGCTGGTACGTACCGTCCTATGTGATCGAGGAGAATCCCGAGCTCGCCACGTGGGAAGGCTTCACCACCCCGGAGGCAGCAGCGCTGTTCGCCACCGCCGAAACCGGTGACAACGGCCGCTTTCTCGGGACCGACCCGTCGTACTCCGAATTCGACGGACAGATCATCGAGAACCTCGGTTTGCCGTTCGAAGTGCAGTTCTCCGGCTCCGAGCCGGCGACGGTCGCAGAACTCGACGCCCGCGTGGCGGCCAAGGAGCCGGTGCTGATGTACTGGTGGACGCCGACCGCCGCGGTCGGCAAGTACGACCTCGTGCAGGTCGAGCTTCCGCCGTACACCGAGGAATGCGGTGCGGCCGCCGCCGCCGAAGACGGCGGAGTCGACTGCGAATACCCCGAAGACGTCATCATCAAGGCAGCCAACCCGGCCCTCGCCACCGAGGCGCCGGACGTGCACGCTTTCTTGGCGAGCTTCACGATCACGAACGACGACCAGCTCGAGATGCTGCCGGCGGTCGAGATCGATGGTGAGGATGCCGTTGCGGTGGCCGCCAAGTGGATCGCAGACCACGAAGACGTCTGGTCGGCCTGGATCGGCTGAACCGGTGACCGACCCTTGCCTCGCGGCGACGGGGGTGTGGAAGGTATTCGGAAATCGACCGCACCGCGCGTTGGCCATGGCCGACGCCGGTGCGAGTCGAACCGAGATCCTTGCCGCAACGGGCAACACGGTGGGGGTGCGCGATGTGTCGTTCGTCGTCGAAACCGGCGAGACGTTCGTCATCATGGGCCTCTCTGGCTCGGGCAAGTCGACCCTGGTGCGCTGCCTTGCCCGTTTGATCGACAGCACGCGGGGCACGGTCGAACTCGAGGGCCGCGACCTCACGGCGATGAACGAGGCCGAACTCCGCGAGGTGCGGCGCACCAAAATGTCGATGGTCTTCCAACACTTCGGTCTGTTCACGCACCGCAAGGTGATCGACAACGTCGCCTACGGCCTCGAGGTGCAAGGAGTCAAACGCGCCGAGCGTCACGCCCGCGCGACCGGGGTGCTCGATCTGGTCGGGCTCACCGGCTGGGGCGACCGCTATCCGGGTGAGTTGTCCGGCGGGATGCAGCAGCGAGTCGGGTTGGCGCGGGCACTCGCAGTCGACCCCACGGTGCTGTTCTTCGACGAACCGTTCTCGGCCCTCGACCCGCTGATCCGACGCGACATGCAAGACGAGTTGCTTCGCCTCCAAGGCGAGATGAACCGCACGATCGTGTTCGTGACGCACGATTTCAACGAGGCGATCAAGCTCGGCGACCGGATCGCCATCATGAAAGACGGCGAGTTCGATCAGGTCGGAACGGCGGCGGAACTGATTGCGACCCCGGCCACCGACTATGTGCGCGAGTTCACCAAAGACATCTCGCGAGCGCACGTGCTCACGCTGGCCTCGGTCATGCGCAACGTGGCACCCGATGGGCCGACGCCGACGATGACGATCGAGGCCGCGGCGTCGGTCGAGTCGGTCGTGCCGATGCTGCTGTCGGGATCGGATGAGATCGGCGTCATCGACGCGGTCGGCGCGCTGATCGGTGTCGTCGATCGGGCGGCGGTCGCCGGCATGCTCGCCGACGGGATGCGCGACGTGACAGGCAACGGAGTCGAGTCGGCCCGATGAGTGTCATCACGGTGCCAGCTCGATCGGCGTCGACCGTCGACCGGCGATGGCTTCCGTGGGCGCTTCTCGTCGCAGGGTTCGTGGCGTTGCAGGTCGCATTCGCTTCGGCTGTCGTCCCGCAGGGTCTCGACACGACCTTCTCCACGCCACTCGACCAGGTGGGACGCTGGGCGCAGCGCAACCGTCGCGACCACTGGCTGTTCACCTCGATCTTCAACCCGCTTACCGACGTCGTGAACTGGGCGCTCGACAGCGTCGAGTCGGTGCTGCTGTGGGTTCCGTGGTTCGTCCTGCCGGTGGTCGTCTTTGTCTTCATTGCCCGTACGGGCAAGTGGTGGTCGGCCTCGGTCGCCGGGGTGGCGATGCTCTACCCGGGGCTGTTCGACCTGTGGGACGTGACGATCGAAACGCTCGCACTGATGGTGATCGCGGTGTTGCTGTGTGCGCTGATCGGGGTGCCGCTCGGCGTGCTCACCGCGTTCAACACGCGGGTCGAGCAGGTCGTGCGTCCGGTGCTCGATGCAATGCAAACCGTTCCGGCACCGGTGTACTTCGTGCCGATGGTGTTGTTCTTCGGTATCGGTGGGGTGCCGGCGACCTTGGCGACGGTCGTGTACGCGCTGCCGCCGGTGGTGCGGCTCACCTCGCTCGGCATTCGGGCAGTGCCACCCCAGGCGGTCGAAGCGTCGACGATGTTCGGTGCAACTCGCCTGCAGACCCTCCGTCAGGTGCAGTTGCCGATGGCGATGCCGACGATCCTGACCGGCCTCGCCCAGTCGATCATGATGGCGCTCGGCATCGTGGTGTTGGCCACGTTGCTCGCCGCCGGCGGCCTCGGGCAGGAGGTGATGGACACCCTGACCCAACGGCGGGTCGGTCGGGGCATCGCCACCGGGCTGGCGATCGTCGCTGTGGCGACAGTGCTCGAACGACTCGGCCGGGCTGCGGCGAGCACCGACCGAATCCGACTGTCGCCGCGCATCGTGGGAGGCATCGTTATCGGCGTCATTGCCCTGGTCGTCGTCGGCCGAGCGATGTCGTGGACGTCGTTTCCCGCGTTGACCGAGCCGAAGTTGTTCGACCCGATCGACGATGGGGTCGACTGGGTGCAGGAGAACTTCCGCTGGTTGACGCGGTGGGTCAACGACACGATCGTCACCCGGTTCTATCTGCCGGTGCGGGACACGTTGACCGATCGCATCGCATGGCCTGCGCTCGTGTTCGTCGCCGGCTGGATCGGATGGCGGTTGGGCGGTATCCGGCTGGCCGCGCTGAACGCAGTGAGCCTGGGGTTCATCGGTCTGATCGGGATGTGGGAGCTGACACTCGACACGTTTGCCCAGGTGTTCGCCGCCGTGGTCGTATCGGTCGCCATCGCGGTGCCGGTCGGTGTGTGGGCAGGCCGCAGCCGCCGGGTCGAGACGGTGTTGAGTCCGCTGCTCGACGGGCTCCAGACCGTGCCGTCGCTCGTCTACATCATCCCGGCGGTCACGCTCTTCACGGTCGGTGTCGTCCCGGGGTTCATCGCATCGGTGCTGTACGCGATCGTGCCGGGCATTCGGATCACCGCACTCGGGATCAAACAGGTTCCGTCGGAAAGCGTCGAGGCTTCGCAGATGTACGGGGCCACCCCGCGCCAGACGATGCTCGGTGTGCGGGTTCCCTTGGCGGCGCCGACCATCGTGGCGGGGATCAATCAAGTCATCATGATGGTGCTCGCGATGGTGATCATCTCGGGCCTGGTCGGTGGAGGTGCGCTCGGCTTCGAAGCGATCAGCGCCGTCAAGAACAGCGACGTCGGTCTCGGTTTCGAGGTGGGCCTGGCGATCGTGTTGATGGCAATCGTCCTCGACCGCGGCACTCAAGCGATCGGGCAGCGCCTCCAGCCACCTGCAACCCGCCACTGACGAGACCGCTTCATCGGGCACTCAATCGGGATGATGAAGTGATCCAGGGTCAGCACCGACGATGTCGAGGACGTGCAGGACATCACAGAGTTCCATGATCCGGTGAACTCGTCGGCTGATCGCAACGATCGCGAACCCGTCGTCGTACCGGGCGTGTCGGGCTTCGAGGAGCGCGCGCACCGCGCTGACGTCCATGAAGTCGACCGACGCCAAGTCGACGCAGAGCGGCCCGCGCTGGCGCGGCGAGCAACGCTGCGCGCAGTTCTGATGCGTTCGAGGCGTCGATGTCGCCGCGCACTTCGAGGGTTCCGGGCCGGAATTCGATGACGAGAGAATTCACCTGTACCTCCGATATGCAAGGCTCCTGGTTCTTGATTCTGCACAGCACCGAGTTCATGGCTTCCACTCAACCGGATCGCCCGGCGTCCGAATACACCCCTGGGGGTGGTCGTCGACCTGCGTGGATCGAGCAGACTGGGACCGCATGACGGTTCCGGGAGACTCGCCACCGATTCGGTTGGCCTTGGTCGATGACTACGACGTTGTCCTGACGGGGTTGGCGCACATGTTCGACGGCTATCAGGACCGGATCGAGGTCGTCGAACTCGACGCCAACGTCAAGGTCGCCTCGTTCGTCGACATCGCCCTGTACGACTCGTTCGCCCAGGAGGAAGCCGGCGACGCGGAACTCGGCACGCTGGTGCGCAATCCGCTGGCCGGGCGGGTCGTGGTCTACACCTGGACCTTCACGCCGGAGCTCATCGAGCAGGCCATGGCGAAGGGTGCGTCCGGGTACCTGTCCAAGACCTTGCCGGCGCGAGAACTCGTCGAGTCGATTGAGGCCATTCATCGCGGTGAGACAGTGATCAGCCGCCCGCCACCGCGAGTCATCTCGACGTCACTCGACTGGCCCGGCCGAGCGGAGCGCCTCTCGGAGCGCGAAAGCGAGATCCTGGCGCTGATCACGCAGGGCAAGAGCAACGCCGACATCGCCAAGATCGCGTTCCTCAGCATCAACTCGGTGAAGACGTACATCCGATCGGCCTATCGCAAGATCGGGGCGGCCAACCGCGTCGATGCGGTGTTGTGGGGCGTCGAGCACGGCTTCACGCCCGACTACCACCGAATTCGCAACTGGGACGAGTAATTCCGCAGGATCGCCGGAGAGGGTACGGTGCTGGTCGATGAACGAGCAGCCGATCGGCCCAGCACCCGACACCATCGAGATCATCGTGCCGGCCCGTGTCGAACTGGCGTCGACGTTGCGAGTCCTGGTTTCGTCACTTGGAGCCGAAGCCGATTTCAGCATCGACGAGATCGACGATCTCCGTCTCGCCGTCAGTGAGGTGTTCACGTCATTGGCCGAGAGCGCCCCCCACGAACGTTGCGCGACGACATTCACGATGAGCGACCGCTCGATCGCCGTCACCATGTCCCTGGTCGACGACCCAGCTCAGCGGCTCGACCTCGATCCGCTCGCCATCCGCATCCTGTCGGCGGTACTCGACGAGCACACCATCGCGCCCGGAATGATCACGATGCTCAAACGCGGCGCGGAGTCGACGCGGGAGACGGCTTGAGTCCGCCTCGATGAACGACGACCTCGACGATCTCTCGCTGTTCCGCGAGTTCGCCGCAACACGCCGCCGTGCCACACGCAATGCGCTGGTCGAGCGGCACATGGGACTCGCCGCGCACATCGCCAAGCGGTTCCCGCAGGGCGGTCGGAGCGACGAAGACATCAAACAGGTGGCCATGATCGGCCTCATCAAAGCCGTCGACCGCTTCGACCCCGAGTACGGGGTGGCTTTCTCGTCGTTTGCGGGCCGGACGATCGAGGGTGAGATCAAGCGCCACTACCGCGACAAGGGGTGGGCGGTCAAAGTCCCCCGCAGTGCGAAAGAACTGCATCTTCAGGTCCGTCGGGCGATCGGTGAACTCGAGCAGCGCGACGGACACTCACCCAGCGTTGCGGCCCTGGCCACCTACTTGCAGGTCGATCGCGATGATGTCGTCCGGGGCCTTGCGGCCGCTGCTGCTGCCTCGGTGGGAACCATCGACGCGCCGATCCGGGAGGGCGAATCGGCGGCAGGGGATCGTCAGGCGGCGCTCGAGTTCACTGATCCGAGTTTCGAAGGTGCGGAGAACACGGCCGTCGTCCGCCAACTGCTCGAGGCGTTACCCGAACGCGAGCGAAGGATCGTCGAGCTGCGGTTCTTCGCCGACAAGTCGCAGTCGGAAATCGCGAACGAAGTCGGGGTCTCCCAGATGCACGTCAGTCGACTGCTCCGCAGCTCATACGAAGCAATGAGAGCTGCACTGGCGGCTCCGGCGCCCGACGAGTGACGAGTCGGGCCGGAGTCCACCACGATGGCGAACTCCGGCCCGGTCGGCGGACGTGACGAGTCCGTCAGGCGAACGCGTTACGCAGGTCGCGAACCTGGTCGTGCGCAGCCTTGATGTCGGCGAACTGACGAGCGACGACCGTCCTCAGGTCGGCGGAGATGTCCTCGTCGAGCGCCTTCTGGTATTCCTTGACGGCGTGGTCCTCACCCTGTTCGGACGCATCGAGGACGCCCTTGGGGTCCGAGCCCGAGAGCGCATCCTTGAGGGTCATCCAGCCGCGGTGCACTGCTGCGGCAACCGAACCTGATTCGTCGATGTCGTCGCCGTAGGCGGCCGCCATCTGCTCGAGTTCAGCCGAGAAGCCGGCGCGCTGGGTCGAGAGTGTGCGGAACGATGCGGCGAGGTCGGGACGATCGCTCTCGGCGAGCTTGTCGGCCGCCTCGGCGAACCCGTTCTTGCCGTCTTCGAGCGTCTGGATGAGATCCTTGGTGACCTTCTTGTCGGTGGACATGTCATGCCTCTTTCTGTGGTGTCATCGCCGATGGCGAGTTGGGGGAGACGGGGGACTACCCAGCGACCTCGACGACTATGCATCACGCACAAGATTTCTTCTCCTGATCGGCGCGGCCGCCACCGGAGTGTTTGGGAGATGGCGAGACGGGGCATCGTGGGCACGTGTCCGAGCAGTCCGACCTTCTGTTCCGTCGATGGGGCGCCCAGCTGCGCCAGGCCCGTCGCTGGCGTCCGCCGGTCCAACACACGGTGGTGGTGGTGCCCCACCCTGACGACGAGTCGTTGTCGATGGGAGGTCTCATCCAGCGCCAGATCGCAGCGGGAGTCGAGGTCGTGGTGCTGGCAGTGACTGACGGCGAGGCTGCTTACGAACGCCGGGGCGACACCGCACTCGCCGAGATTCGTCGGGCCGAACAACATCGAGCCATCGCAACGCTGGCTGGCCGAGACATTGATCATGACGTTTTGGGTCCGGACATCGTGGTCCAGCGACTGGGGGTGTCGGACGGGTTGGTGACGGAGCACGAATTCGACGTGATCGACGCCCTGCACGAACTCGTCGTACCCGAGTCACTCATCGTCGCCCCGTGGGGCTACGACCATCACCCTGATCACGAAGCAGCGGGTCGTGCCGCTCTGAGCGTGGCCCTGGCGCGTGACGCCACCCTGGTCGGCTCCTTGTTCTGGGCATGGCAGCATGAAGAGTTGTCGTCTGTCGACGGCAATCTGGTGCTCGGGTTGCAGTTGACGGCGGATGAAAGGTGTCGCAAGCGCGCAGCGATTCGGTGCCACCGATCGCAACTGCACACGTCGCCGCCGCACGATCCGATCCTCGACCCGGGGAGCCTTGCCGTGACGGAGTGGGATCAGGAGTACTACGTCGAAGTCGTGCCCGGAGTGGTGCAGTGATGCCGAACTCTCCGCGCCAACCGCTCATCGAGCACATCGTCACGGTCGTCCCGGCCAAGGACGAGGCTGCGCTCATCGGACACTGCCTGCAGTCGATTCGGAACGCCTCCGAACTCATCGATCGGGACGTCAGCACCTCGATCGTGGTCGTCGCGGACGCCTGCGTGGATCGCACCGCGCAGATCGCCCGCCGCATGGTGGACGGTCACGGCTTGGTGATCGAGACCCCGCTCGGCTGCGTGGGACAGGCTCGACGGCTGGGCGTCGCAGCGGCGCTCGATTCCGTCGATACGTCGGCGGAGCGCATCTGGATCTGCAGTACCGATGCCGACACCGTCGTTCCGCCCGAGTGGTCGAGCATCCATCTCGAACTCGCGCAACAGTCGGTGCCCGCCGTCGCCGGCATCGTCGATCTCGACGATGCGGCCGATCCCGTACTCCGTCACGGCTTCGACACCACGTATCGCCTCCATGCCGATGGAACCCATCCGCACGTCCACGCCGCGAACCTGGGTGTGCGGGCCGACGTGTACCTGGCAGCGGGCGGATGGCACGCCAACTCCACAGGTGAGGAACACGATCTGTGGCGTCGCATTCGCATGCTGACCGAGCCGCTCTCGACCACTCGTCTCCGAGTCGTCACGGCCAGCCGGTTGACGGGTCGCGCTCCCCAGGGCTTCGCCGACAACCTCGCAGCACTCTCCGCAGCACACTCCGCAGCACGGACGAGCGCAGCATGAACAGATGCAATGCAGCGCCTGGCTCGGAAGTGGTCGGCGAGATCAGCGCCGCGTCGAGCGCCGTGCGAACACTGCTCGCCGACGGAATGATCAACCTCCCGTCGTTCGGTCAACGACGCTCGGCCGAACGACTCGTCGCGTTGATGGAACTGTCGCAGATCAACAGTGTCAGTGTGGGTCGACTCGCCGAGGCCCACGCCGATGCGGTCTGCATTCTGCGCGAGGCGGGAGCTCCTGTTCGTCGGGGTTGTTTGTATGGAGTTTGGGCATCGAGTTCTCCCGGCGGCGATCCGGTTCGACGCGACGGTGTGCTGAGCGGCACCAAACGGTTCTGTTCCGGGTTGGGAATCGTCGATCGGGCGCTCGTCACCATCGACGACGAGACCGGCTCGTCGTTGCTGATCGACATCGACGTGAGCGAGTCGGCGCCCAGGGTTGAGCACAGCCTGGAAGCCTGGTCCACTGGTGCGTTGTCCGGTACGGCCACCGGCGACGCCACCTTCGCCGCTCACCCGGTCAGCGATGACGACGTTGTCGCAACGTCAGAGTGGTACCTGCAGCGACCCGGATTCTGGCACGGCGCGTGCGGGCCCGCGGCCTGTTGGGCCGGAGCAGCGATCGGATTGGTCGACGTCGCCCAGCGGCTCGTCGACGACGATCCCCATCGCCTCGCTCACGTTGGCGCCATGCTGGCGACCAGTTGGTCGCTGCGGGCAATGCTGGTCGCCATCGGCGACGAGATCGATGACGAGCCCGATCATGCTGCTCGTGCGCAGTTTCGTGCACGGTCGCTCCGTCATGTGGTCGAACGCTCGTGCAGCGACATCGCCGACCGCTTCGGTCGGGCGTTCGGTCCTCGCCCGTTCACCACCGATCCGCACACCGCGCAACGCTTTGCCGACCTGCACCTGTACCTGCGTCAACACCACGGTGAGCGTGAACTCGGCTCGATCGTTTCGTGTGCGCCCGGCGGTGGGATCGGTCGATGAATCATCCCCGGACGTATTTCGACGGCATGTACGCCGAGAACGACGACCCGTGGGGATTCGAAACGTCCTGGTACGAACAACGCAAGTATGCGCTTTCGTTGGCTGCGCTCCCGGCCCTTCGCTACCGGCGAGCGCTCGAGCCGGGCTGTTCGAATGCCACCCTCTCTCGGCTCCTTGCACCTCGGTGCGACGAACTCATCGCGTTCGACTTCGTTCCGACGATCGTCGACCTCGCTCGTCGCAACGTGGCCGACCTCGGCCAGGTGTCGGTGCTGCAGCGCGAGTTCCCGAACTTCTGGCCCCCGGGGCAAGGCGACCTGGTCGTGTGGTCCGAGGTCGCGTACTACCTCGATCGCGCTGGATCGATTGACGCAATCGATGGTCTGCGTCGTTGGCTCGCCCCAGGGGGCCACCTGTTGGGCGTCCACTACACCGGCGATACCGATTATCCCCGATCAGGAAGTGACATCGGTCCGTGGCTCGACTCGCAGGACTTTCTCCGGCGGGTCGTGACGGCGACCGACCCATTGTTCGATCTCGGGGTCTGGGAACGCCGCTGAGCTCAGGTCGATCGGGAACTCAAGACGACAGGAAGGGGAGTCGAGGGCATTCGCCGCCACATCACGTATCGTGGGCGAATGCCCGACTCAGCGACCGGCCTTGCGATCGACATCTCCGGAGGTCATCTCGTCCTCGTCGGAGATCTCGATGCCCACACCGCGGTCCAGCTGAGCGAGGCGCTGACTCCGCTACCGAACGAGTCGGTCATCGAGGTCGACCTCGCAGGCGTCGAGTTCATGGACTCCAGCGGGTTGCGGGTGATCCTGGAAGCTCGGCGGGATGCCGCAGCGCACGGCCGGGAAGTCGTCCTCACGAACCCGAGTAGGGCGGTGCGGCGACTGTTCGAGATCACCGGGTTGGACGACTTCCTCACCGCTGATCCGTCCTGACCCCCGGACCTCAACGATCGACGACGAACACTCTGAGCGCGGCGACGGCTTTCGTTACCTGAAAGGCAGCGGAACCACCTGGAAAGGCCTCACCGTCGGCGGCGAGCAATGGTCGCGATTCGTGCGTGTCGAGGTCGAGTGAACTGACGAGTGACCTCGTGTACACGGGGGACCGACCGAGTCGACCGGTCAGCAGTGCCGCAGCGAGTCGCGTTCGCGCCCAGCGGGGGCCGGCGTCGATCGTGCGGACGTCGAGCAGACCATCATCGAGACGGCGCCGCGCCGCAGGGGCGAAGCCCGCCGGGTCGTATGCGCAGTTGCCGATGAAGATCATCCAGATCCGTCGCTCGATGCCGTTGATCTTCAGCGCGAACGGTTCGCTGTCGAACAGCATCCCGGCCAAGGCGACCGCAGCCGCCGGCCACTTCCCGATCGTGCCCTCGTAACGTTCGCGTCGTTCCACGAGCTGCGGGTAGCTCCCGACACTTGCCGTGTTGACGAAAGCCCGCCCATCGATGAGACCCATGTCGAACGTCGCGAGGCGGCGCCCGCGAACTGCCCGGAGCGCGTCGTCGAGCGTGTCGAGCCCGGCGTCACGGGCGAAGTGATTGAGCGTGCCTCCGGGAAACACCGCCAGGGGCACATCGCACGAGTGCGCGATCGCGGCGGCGGCGCTCACACTCCCGTCACCACCGACCACGCCGAGCGCGCGGGAGGTGCGGGCGGCTTGGCGTGTCAAGTCGTCGAGTCGGTCGGAATCGTCGACTCGCACGATGATCGCATCGGGCAACTCGGCCTCGATCGTCTCGATCATGGCATCCTCTGTCGAGCCTCCGGCCGAGGTATTGACGACGATCGTCAGTCCCTCCCCGGTGACCGAGACTTCCGACGTCGACATGACCGGCCTGATCGAGGACCCGGCGGCCGCTCGATGGGAGCGGTGCCGCGCACTCGTCGTTGCGAGCGCGACGACGCTGCCGATCATCGATGCTGCGACCCATCGGCGACCTCTGAGGACGGGTGAGCGCCGCGTGGTCCCGGCCCGCTTCGACGTCGTGAGTCTGGTCATGTCCAGGTCATACCCCCGTCGGTGCTCCGCAAAACTCAATGATGTCCCGCCAGGCCGCCACTGCCGCTAGGACTCGGTTGCGGGACGCGTCGAGCCGGTGACGCGTCCGGTCGAGATGGCGAGTGCAAGGGCGACGACCCAGAGATCAGACACAGTGAGCCCGAGCCGCTGAAACAGGCCCGTCGGGAGGGAGGTCGTGGTCAACGCCAGTGACACGGCCGAGACCGTCGCGGCGGCGATTGCCGTGATGCCGAGAGCCCGGTGGCCTCGGCGCAACAACGGTCCCGCGGCCAGCATCGGAGTCGCCGCGAGCGTGACGTACCCGATCGTCGCCGCGACCCCATGCCACATGTCGACGGCATCGGATCTGTCCAGCGGGGTCGCCGCGACGGCAAGCGTCGCGAGACCGGTCGCCGCTGCGGCGAAAGAAGCGGGGGCGGACACGTGATGACGCACGGCGACAGCGAACATCGGCAGTGACACGCCAAATCCGATGAAGCCGAGCGTCATCACCAGCCGGGTGTCAGCGCCCACCGCAGCGAGTCGACTGATGGCGTCGTCAATCGGCGAATACGTCCGATTCGTGCTCGCCCCGCCTGCGATCCACGCGCCGATGAAGGCAACAGGACCGGTGACGCCGGCGATTGCCAGTCGGCGGCGCCCCGACAGGGACCGGGTCAGACGCGCTTGGCGAAGTAGATGATGGCCAAGATGATCAGAATGGTGACGAGGATTCCTCCGCCATAGAACATGATGTTGCTCCTTGTTCGTTGCGGCGTGGTTGCCTGCGACGGGGTGGTACCCGATCTTCGAACCCTTCAAACCGTCGCTTTCAGCCGCAGACGGCAGTTCTCCCGAATCGCGCTCGTCCACCGAGGCCTACCGGATCGAGACGACGAGGACGGCGATGTCGTCGTTGTTGTGGCTGGTCGGATTGAGCGCATCGACGATCGAGTCGGCCGTCAGCGAGGGTCCACCCTGATCGGCGCACGAGGTGATGGCGAACCGTTCGAGGCGCGCCATGCCGTCGTCGATCGTCTCGTCACGCCGTTCGATCAGCCCGTCGGTATAGAAGACGAGCGTGTCACCGCTCATCAGCGTGCGCCGACCGGAGCCGTACTCGGCAGCGACGCCGAGCGGCGGGCCGTGCGTCTCGGCCAGAAACTCTGTCGAGCCGTCAGCACCGATGACGAGGGGATATGGATGACCCGCAGTCGTCCACGTCAACTCGTGGGTGGCGGGTAGGTAGACGGCGATGCAGCACGTCGTGTGTGTCTCTCCGAGCCGTGCAAGGACTTCGGACGCCCGGCTCGCGACGACGTCGGGCTCGCCGTTCAAGACGGCAAAGGCCTGCACGGTGGCCCGGGCGCGGATCATCTCACCGACCGCCCGTGTGCCGTGATCAGCGACGTCGCCGATCACGATCAACAACGCATCGCTCGACAGTTCGATCACGTCGTACCAGTCGCCCCCGGCGCTGACGCGTTGTGTCGCGGCGCGATACGTCGCGTCGACCGCAACGCTGGGATGTGGATCGAGACGTGGGCGGATCGAGCGCGCTGCTCATCGAGGCGAATGCCCGGTCCTGTTCGGTGCGCAGCAACAGACGAGCCAGCGACTGGTTGACGATGTTGGCGATCGACGACATCGTCAATCGCAGCGCAAGGTCCATCTCCGTCGATGCACCGAAGATGAAGCCGACGGCGCCAACCACCGCGCCGTCATGGGTGAACGGAAGGACGGCCCACGCCCCATGATCCGGGTTCAGCTCGTCGACGAGATGCGGGTACAGACTGACAAACGCTTCGGGGTCACCGACGAGCACGAGTTCACCGGTGAGAATGGCGTCGGAAAACGGATCTCCCCCCGGCCGCATCTCGTACTGGCTCCAGCGGATCGTGACCTCGTCGTCGACGTTGGTCTGGTGCGACAACGCGATGCGCTCCCCGTCGACCTGAGCGAACGAACCTCCCACCGCATCGACGAGCATGATGCCCTCGCGCATGACGGCGGTCGCGATCTCGTCGATGGACGTTGCGGCGACCATCGCTGCCGAGAGATCGTTGAGGTGGGTGAGACGTGCCAGCACTGCGGACAACGCCGTTTCGACACCGCGCGACTGGGCCGATCCGATCGCCGACTGGCCGCTCGCCACGCGACCTGTCCGTTCCGAGATGTATGACGTCACTTCCTCGGGGTGGTTGACGACGAAGGCAATCACTCCGTCGTCGTCGATCACCGGGGTGTTGGTGACCGACCAGTACCGCTCGACGATCTCACCGGTGGTCGAATCCTCGATGTCGTACCGCTGCAGGGGCATCGTCTGGGTCTCCCCCGTGCGGAGAGCGGCGACCATCGAGGTGCGGAGCTTGCCGGCACCGGCGTCATCAGGATTCACCGATTCGGGGAAGACCTCGAACACGTCACGGCCGAGCAGTGCATCTCGATGACGTCCGACGGCCGCTTCGTAGGCGCCGTTCACCGCGATGAAGCACAACTGCGCGTCGAGGACGGCGAGCGGCGACATCAAACGCTCGAAGACGGCCTCGAAGCTGACCTGCGATGTTCCTCTCGATGTTCCTGCCGAGGACCCTGTCGGCGACACCGTCGGATCGTGTTCGTCGGTCGCCACGCCTGCATTCTTGCTCATCGACCGTCAGGCCGAGAACAGCGGATGAGGTGATTGCGCCACCGGCAGCAGGAACCCGCACCGGACGATGACCTGTTCGGAGGTGAGTTCGAAATCGAGCGAGTCGGCGATTGCCTCAGCGATCACGAGGCCTCGTCCGTGCAGCGTTTCGCGCGGCACCGTCTCAGTAGTACGGCGAGGCGCGTGTGCGGACGCCGCCGACACCACGGTGATGTCGATTCCAGACGGGGTCGTCTTCGTCTGCACGACCACGTCGGCACCGTAGCGTCCATGCTCGAGGGCGTTGGTGACGAGTTCGCTGACGGCGAGCTGCATGTCGGCGAGTCGATCAGCATCGAATCCGAGATCGGCCGCCGAGTCACGGACGAAAAGGCGGGCTGTGCGGATACCCGTGGTGCTCGTGACGACGAGACTACGTTCCACGATCGCCACCTCTTCTGACGGGGTTCAGGCCACTCGGCTCGAAGCAGGATAATCCGGACGGTGGACAAACATCTGGCACCCGCATCGACGTCGAGATCGCATCCCGCCTCGAGAGCATGCGGGGAAAACGAGCGAGCCCGCTGCACGGGGGTGGCAGCGGGCTCGACATCGTGGGATCTACTTGAACTTGTCTTTGATGCTGTCGACTGCGTCGGACGCCTTGTCCTTCGCCTTGTCGAGGCCATCTTTGACCTTGCCGGACGTTTCGTCGACTTTGCCCTCGCGCTCCAGATCCTTGTCTCCGGTCAGGTCGCCTGCGGCCTGCTTCAATTTGCCGCTGATCTTGTCTGCTGTGCCACTCATGGGATGCTCCTTGTTTGAGTCAGGGGGTTTGTTTCAGGGGGTATCGGTCTCTGAGGCCGATGCTTCGGGGTTCCCGGTTCTGCAACAGATCAAACGTCGAGATCGAACGTCGAGTCGGTTTGAGGTGCCGCGTTCGGGGGCATGCCCGATCCATGAGATTTTTCCCGGGGTTCATTGCAGGTGCTGTCGTCGGCGGCTTCGTCGTGTCGAAGATGACACCTGACCAACGCCACAACACTGCCCAATTCGTGTCGAAAGCAGCATCGAAGGCCCGCTCCACCCAGGTCGGAGCGGCGATCGTCGACGGCGTGGCCGACATCACCGAGGCCGCAGGAGAACGGGCGTCGACCGTCGTGACCGCGGGCACTGATGCCATCGCCGGAACGGTGGCACCAGACGGATCGACCGGTGCCGACGATGCCGAAGTCGAATCGGTGAGCTGAACCTCGTCGGCGAGTGCCTCGCCGTCTGCGAGATCGCCCGGTGTCCGATCTACCCTGGCGACATGGCAACGCTGCTGGCCCACATCACCGTCAAGCCGGGCGCCGAGGCGCAGTTCGAAGCGATTGCACGCACGCTGTACGAACGCACGCACGCCGAGGAGTCCGCAGTCGTGCGCTACGAGTACTGGCGCGGCGCAGCGCCGCGCACCTACTACACGCTGCTCAGCTTCACCGATCATCGGGCGTTCATTGCCCACCAGACCAGCGATCATCACGAGCAGGCGTCACCCCAGATCGGTGAGTGCGTGGCTGATCTTCGCCTCGAGTGGGTCGACCCCATCGCCGGCGCTGCCGCCCTGGTGCCGACCGACATGCAACCGGCCGCATTGGATGCCGACGAACTCACCGTGCGGTACACCGAACGGTTCGCCGCCGACGTGGCCGAGTGGTGGCTCGGTCTGCGTTGACGCACCCGGTCGGGTCGGTTGCTGTCAGGACGGGCTTTTTGGTTCCCGACTCCACAGGACGTCGAAGTCGCGGGCGATGTCGAGGACCTGGAACGCACGGCCGATGCCGAGGCAGAAGCCACAGGTGATGGTGAGTTCGAGCAGTTCGACATCGGAGTAGTGCTCGCTCATCCGCGACCACATCTCGTCGCTGATCCCGCGATGATCGATCGCGTACTGCTCGGCGAACTCGGCTGCCAGCTTCTCGCGGACGGTGAACTCGGGGTTCCCACGGAATTCATGGACGTGCTGGTACAACTCGTCGGTGAGGCCTTGCTGCATCGCCGATGCAGCGCGGGTGTTCATTCAAACGTGGCACTCGTTGAGCTGGGCGATGCGCATCCGGGCGACTTCGCGCTCGCGGATCGCCAGACTGGATTGTTCGTAGATCGCCGAACTCATGGCGTGCATGGCCTCGCCGAGGTACGGGGCGAGTTGCCACAGGCGGGAGGCCTCGCGGCCCTCGCCGTCAGGAATGTCGAGACGTGCCATCAGGAACCCTCGTTCGTTGCTGAGCGGGTGGGTGACGAGACCGGCGTCTCGGAGATCATCTTGTCGACCCACTGGTGGAAGGTCTGGTTGCCGGGCTCGTTGCGCCCGAACAGGAACTCGGTGTTCGCACCCGACCCGAGCGCAGCCTGGATTCCAAGCCCGGTCTTGTAGTCCTCCTCGTTCACCACCCATTCGAGGAAGTCGACGCGTTGCTTGGTCGCCTCGCGCTCTTCGTCGGTGGCGGACTTGGCGATCACATGCGTCTGGATCGTGCGGGATCGGTCGGGTGTCGGACCGGGAATCAGCTGGCTGACCATCGCCCCGCTCCCACCGTTGCCGGCGACCGACACGTGCGGGAACACGGTGTGGACGAAGCCGACGTGTTTGCGCGGCGCCCATTCGGCTTCGGGAATGGCACGCAGATCGTGGGTGACGTGGCGGGCGAAGGCCACCCGCTGGTGCGGACCCCAGGCATCCCAGATCATCACGTTGCCGAACGTGTCGACGC
This sequence comes from Ilumatobacteraceae bacterium, assembly GCA_963820085.1. Lineage (GTDB taxonomy): Bacteria > Actinomycetota > Acidimicrobiia > Acidimicrobiales > Ilumatobacteraceae > Ilumatobacter_A. The sequence continues at coordinate 814,908 of CAWFYU010000008.1, forward strand.
CGAGGGTGTCCTTGTGCAAGATGTCGAGGTGGTAGCCGTCGAGGTAGCCGTCGTAGGCGACCTTCCAGTTCGGCCCCACGAGGTGCCGCTCGTCGAGCAGTTCCATGTCGGCCAGGCCGAGCGCGTCGAGCACGACGTCGTACCCGCCGAGCCACCGGTCGAGGTCGAGGTCGCGGCCCGGTGTGAGAATGGCGAAGACGATCCCGCTGCGCTCTTCGCACGCGAGTTCGGTGAGACCATGCGTGTCGATGTCGATCTCGCCGAACTTGGCGCGACCCGAGACGCCAACGAGGGCTCCGGCGTTGTCGTAACTCCATGCGTGATACGGACAGGTGAAGCGGCGGGCGGTGCCGCACCCGTGCTCGACGATCTGGGCGCCGCGGTGACGGCAGGCGTTGATGAACGCTTTCACCGAGCCGTCGGCTTGGCGCACCGTGAGGACGGGAACGCCGGCGATGTCGATCGACCGGTAGGCGCCAGGCGTGGGGAGATGGGCGCTGAGCGCCGCGACGATGGGGCCCGCGCGGAACAGCGACTCGACCTCGCGTTCCCAGCGCGCAGGGTCGAGGTAGGCCGCGACGTCGACGGTCATCGTCGTCGGCAGCGAATCAGTGGTCTCTTCGTCGAGATGTGTGAGCAGGCGACCTGCCACCTCATGCCAGTCGTTTTCCCACGGCTGTCCGAAGTGGTCGTGTTCCGCCGGCTGGCCGTACCGGCGGTACGGCAGCCCTTCGCCCACGGCAGGGGGCTCGGCCACGCGGGCTTCGTCGTGCAGGGTCATGCGGGTTCCTCCATTTTGGTGACGGCGACGGGGATGGCACTCGACACGATCATGCCGGTGACCGGATCGTGAGCAACGTGTTCGGACACCAGTCGGCTCGTGGGCGAGCCGATGTCACGGACCTTTTCGTCGGTGAGCGACGAGCCACCCCACGAGTGCGCCATCGAGACGACGCCGCGCTTGACGTCGTCGGACGGGTTGCACCACGCCCCAGATCGATGCCTGCGGCGAGGTGATCTCGACGATGTCGCCGGCGGCGCATCCCAGCGCCTCGACGTCATCGGGGTGCATGTAGGCCGGATTGGTGATGCCCTTGCGGGCGAGGCTCGGCAGTTCGGTGCCGGTCGAGTTGAGAACGTGCTTGAGTCGGCGGCTCACGAGGCGGAACGGGTACGCCGCAACGTCGATGCCGCCAAAGCCGTCGGCGCCTTCGGTGAGCACCTGGGCCAACTCGGCCACGAAGTCATCGGGCGCCGGGGTGAACTTGGCGGTGGCGCCTTCCTCGGCGGGCTCGACGACCAACTTCATGTCGGCGTGGACGACGCGCAAGTTGGCCCGTACTTCGTCGAGCGGCATGCGCGAACCGAAGTAGGCGCGGTCGATGATCTCGTCGGTGTCGGGCCGCGTGGTCATGTCGGGCGACCCGCCGGGCAACGGCAACGTGCTCCCGAGTCGCGAGGCGAGTTCCCAGAAGACCTCCCACTCGTTGAGCACGTCGCCGTCGCGCTCGACCACGGCCTCGGTGTAGTTCGTGTACGGAGCGCGGAACCAACGGTCCATCAGGTGTGGCACATCGGCGCGTTCGAGCGGCACGGTCGGGGCGATCACGTAGTCGGCGAACTCCGCAGTGGCGGTCATCCGATAGTCGATGACGACGAGGAGTTCGAGGTCCTGCATTGCTTCGAGCGTCAATTGCTGGTTGGGGAAGGCCACCACCGGGTTGCCGCCACTGACGATCAGCGCGCGGATGCGGCCGTCGCCCGGTGTCAGGATCTCCTCGCACAGCGTCGCCGCAGGCATCTCACCGCGATAGCCGCGCAGGTTGCGAATGCGCGCCGGCGGGCCCTGGGCCGGGTCGCGCGGTGCGACCACCTGAGCTCGATGCGGCATTTCTGGGTAGAGCAGCAGGCCGTTCTCCAACAGGTCGCCCTCGCGATTGACGCGGCCGAGAATCGTGTTCAGCACGACGACGAGGTGCTCGGTGAGACTGGAGTGGGCGGCCATGTTCGGACCGGTGCCGGTGCCCGCCGTGCCGCGGGGGCCCGCGGCGAACATCCGCGTGGCGGCGACGATGTCGGCAGGATCGAGCTGGCATCGCTCGGCGACGACGTCGAGCGTGAACGGCTCGACCGATGCTGCGAGTTCGGCCATCTGGCTCATCCACCGCTCGCAGAACTCGTGATCCTGCAATCCCTCGTCGAGCACGATGCGGATCATCCCCGCCATCAGGACGGCGTCCTGGCCGGGCCGAATCTGCAGATGGATGTCGGCGAAGGCAGCCAGTTCGGTCCGCCGGGGGTCGACGACGACGAGCCGCATGCCCTCGGCTTTGCGGCGGCGCATCACCACGAACGGATTCGTGCCCTGCAGCCCACCGATCGGGGCATACGAAGAGACCGGCGAGTTGTAGCCGATCGCCATGTGGACGTCGGAGTCGGTGAAGCTGTTGTACCCCGCCTCCCACCCGCCGAGGCGGAACCCGGCGAGACCCTTGGCCGGCTGATCGATGGTGACCGAGGTGTAGAAGGAGACCGAATCGAGGCCCTGGTGGAATGCTCGAGCGGCGGGAACGGCGACCGAGTTCTGGTAGCCGCCAGTTCCCGTGTACGACGCCACGGCGCGCGGACCGTAGGTGTCGATGATCCTTCGCAACTCGGCGCCGATCTCGTCGAGGGCCGCGCTGCTCGTGACCTCTTCGAACGTGCCGTCGGGGCGACGCCGCAGCGGCGTGCGGATGCGGTCGGGGTCGGCCATCTGGTCGGGGATCGCCCGACCCTTGATGCACGTGTATCCCTCGAAGAGCGGATCGTCCATGACGCCGCGCACGGCGAGCACCTTGTTGTCGGCCACGTCGACTTCCATCGGGCAGCTCGCGTGGCAGACGCGACAGAACGTGTGTCGAGTCTCGACACTGGCCGGCAGAGCGGCGTCGGACTCGATTCGATCTTCGATTGACGTCACGCGACGCTCCTCCAGTAGTTTCCGTACGACCTTAAAGTAACTCGTCCGTCCACCTCGCCTCGCAGCGGGGCACGCCGGCGATCCAGACAACGACGCCGACCCAGACCGACCGCCATCCGCCCGAGCGGGGAGAGACTCACGATGACCACGCCATTCCGGTTCGGACTCCAGAGCTATGCCGCCACGTCGCCGGCAGATTGGCGCGATCAGGCGCGTCAGGCCGAGGCGTTGGGCTTCAGTACCTTCAGCGTTGCCGACCACGTCATCGGCCCGGGTCCGGCGCTCACGGCCACCAACCATCCGATTCAGAACGTCGCGGCGATGCCGGCGATGGCGGTGGCGATCGAGGCAACGAGCACGATCAACGTCGGCGCCCGGGTGTTCTGCACCGACTACCGCCAGCCGGTGATGTTCGCCAAGGAGTTGGCAACGCTCGACTTCTTCTCCGGCGGCCGGCTCGAGATCGGGATCGGCGCCGGGTGGTTGCAGGGTGAGTACGAGGCGATGGGGGTGCCGTGGGATCGGGCCGGCATCCGACTCGATCGGATGGAAGAGACGCTCGACGTCGTGCGCGCCCACCTCGGCGACGGCCTCGTCGAGGTGTCCGGTCAGCACGTCGATGCCCATGGGTTCGAGGGCGTCCCGAAGCCGACGAACGGCATGCCGCCGATCATGATCGGCGGTGGGGCCGAACGCGTCCTCGGCATCGCCGGGCGCGAGGCCGACATCGTCAGCCTCAACTTCAACAACAGCTCGGGCAAGATCGGCCCCGCCGGTGTCGGCAGCAGCACGGCCGAACTCACGGCTCAGAAGATCGAGTGGATCCGCGCCGGCGCAGCCCAGCGATCGGACGGCCGCAGCTTCGACGACATCGAGTTGGAGATCGGCGCCTACTTCACCGTGGTCACCGACGAGCGCGAGGCGACCTTGGCCAAGATGGCGCCGATGTTCGCGCTCGAGCCCGACCAGTTCGCCGCGCATCCGCACGCCCTGATCGGCTCGGTCGACTCGATCTGCGAACAGCTGCAGCAGCGCCGCGAGCAGTACGGGATCTCCTACATCACCTTCGGCGCGTCGATCCGCGATGCGGTCGCGCCGATCATCGAACGGCTCGCGGGCGCCTGACCGGGCGCCTCGAGACAGCCTCCACCCGTCAACCGAATCACCCATCGATCACAGCACGAAGTCAGGACTGCACAACATGAAAGTCGGCATCAATCTCCCCTCGCAGTTCCCCTGGGAAAGCACTGCGATGATGCTCGAGGTCTACGAACAGGTCGGGTTCGACTCGTACTGGTCGCCCGACCATATTCTCGGCGTGTTCCACCCCGAGTTGTGGAGCGAGACGCCGCTGTCGGCCCTCGCCGCCGACCCCGACGCGTTCTACGATCCGTTCGTCTACGGCGCCAAGGTCGGCACGCTCACCGATCGGCCGTTCGGCATCTCGGTCACCGACGCCACCCGCCGTGGCGCGGCCGACCTGGCCCGCACCTCGCTCACCCTCAACGACCTCAATCCCGGAGGCTTCATCTTGGGCATCGGTTCAGGTGAGGCCGAGAGCCTGCTGCCGTTCGGCTACCCCTTCGACAAACCGGTGGGCGTGCTCGAAGACGTGTTGCGCGACCTGCGATCGCTGCTCGACACGGGCAAGATGGCCGATGGCGGGGTCGGGCGGATGGGCCTGCCGCTTCACGCCGCGGGCCGCGGATCGCCCCCGGTGTGGGTTGCCGGCCACGGGCCGCGCATGCTGCGTCTCACCGGTCAGTACGGCGACGGCTGGATTCCCGCCTGGTGGATGGCTCCCGACGAGTACGGAGAGAAACGCCAGATCATCGCCGACTATGCCGCCGCTGCCGGCCGGCCCGCCCCGGAGAGTTCGCTCCTGCCGTTCGTGCTGTTCGCCGAGAGTCAAGACAAGGCCGCCGAGATGTTCGAAGCCGAGCCGCTGGGCAAGCTCTTCGGCCTCTTCGCGATGGGCCACATCTGGGAAAAGCACGGGCTGCAGCACCCGCTCGGCAACGACTCGCTCGGCTTCGTCGACGTGATCATCCACGACCTCGATGCCAACGATCTGCGCGACCTCGCCGCCACGATCCCGTTCGACATGGTGAAAGAGGTGCTGTTCATCGGCAACTCCGACGAACTCGCGCGGCAGTTCGAGGGCTACGCCAAGAACGGCCTCGAACACATCGTGCTCGCCAACATCACCGGCGTGGTCGGGGGGATGGACGAGATCATGGCGCGCGGCATGGAACTGCCGACGCTCAAAGCAACGCTCGCCGAACTGTGACGTCGCCGACGTCCATGCCACCAAGGACTTGCAGGAGAACCCGATGACCAACGACCTGGCCACCTTCAACCCGTTCGATGCCGACACGCTCCAGTGTCCGTTCCCGCACTACGCCCAGATGCGCGAGGAGCAGCCCGTGTTGCTGCTCGAGTCGATGGGCATGTATCTCGTGACCCGACACGATCTCGTCCTCAAGGTCATCCGCGACGTCGAGACCTATTCGTCGCTGTTCGGTGGGGCGAGCATGCCGTTGCCGGCCGACGACCGCGCCCGCATGGCCGCGGTGCAGGCCGAGGGGTACCCCCGAGTCCCGACGATGCTCACCGCCGACATGCCCGACCACACGCGGTACCGGCGGCTCATCTCCAAAGCTTTCACCCCCAAGGTGATCGCTGAACTCGAACCCGTCATCCGCGCGATCACCACCCGCCTGATCGACTCCTGGATCGACACCGGTTCCATCGAGTTCGTCGAGCAGTTCGGCGTGCCGCTGCCCGTCGAGGTCATCGCCCACGCGCTGAACGTTCCCGACGATCGGCTGGCCGACTTCAAGCGATGGTCCGATGATTCGATTGCCGGGATCGGTACCGACATCACCATCGAGCAACGACTCGCTGCCGAACGCGGGGTCAACGAGTACCAGCACTACTTCGCCAGCGAGTTCGAGAAGCGCCGGATCGAGCCGCAAGACGACCTGTTGACCAACCTGCTCAACGCGCGGATCGATGACGACGACCCCGACGTCACCGACAAGCGACCGCTCGACATGCCCGAAATGCTGAGCATGGTCCAGCAGTTGCTGGTGGCGGGCAACGAGACCACGACCAAGCTGTTGACCGAGACCATGCGGATGCTGGCCGAGCACCCCGACGAGTGGCGCAAGCTCCAAGACGACCCGGGCCGTGCGCCGGCGATCATCGAAGAGGCGCTCCGGCTCTCGACGCCGACCCAGGGCATGTTCCGGATCTCGACCAAGGACCACGAACTCGACGGCGTGCACATCCCGCAGGGCGCGCGGCTCGTCATCGTCTTCGCCTCGGCCAATCGCGACACCGCGTTGTATGACGACGCCGACGCCTTCGATCCCGACCGCGAGAATCTGCGCGATCATCTCGCCTTCGGCAAGGGCATCCACTTCTGCCTCGGGGCGGCGCTCTCGCGCCTCGAAGGCAAGGTGGCGCTCGAAGAACTGTCACGACGCCTCGACAGCTTCTCGTTGCCGGAGTCGAACGAGTTCGGGTACTTCCCGAGCTTCCTGCTGCGCGGTCTCACTCGCCTCGACGTCGACATCGTCCCGGCCGGAGCGCCAGCATGAGCGGGGTCTTGACCGACAAGATTGCCGTCGTCACCGGCTCGAGCCGCGGCATCGGCCGTGGCACCGCCATTGCGCTCGGCGAACTCGGCGCCACCGTCTACATCACCGGGCGCTCGACGGGCGACGGCGAACTGACCATCGACCGAACCGCCGAACTCGTCGACGAGGCAGGCGGTCACGGCATCGCCGTGCAGACCGACCACGGCGACGACGCTCAGATCCAGCAACTGTTCGAACGCGTCGGGGCCGACCACGGCCACCTCGACATCCTCGTCAACAACGTCTACAAGATTCCCGATCCGCCGGCCTGGGGCGGTGGCTTCTGGGATCACCCCGTCTCGATCTGGGACGACCAGGTCGGTATCGGGCTGCGCAGCCACTACGTGGCGTCGTGGCACGCTGCACCGCTGCTGTTCGCGGCCGGCCCCGGAGGCGTCATCTGCAACGTCTCGTCGCCCGGTGGGCAGAGCTATCACTTCAGCTCGTCGTACGGCGCCGGCAAGGCCGGGTTCGATCGGCTGAGCGCCGACATGGCCATCGAACTCGAACCCCACGGCATTGCCTCGGTGACGCTCTATCCCGGGAGCGTGTCGACTGAGTTCATCATGGAGGCGCGCGGTGCCGATGCCCTGGCGATGGACGCTTCGCAGACCCCGCTGGCGGTCGGCCGGACGGCCGTTGCGCTGATCACCGCACCCGACATCATGCAGCGCAGCGGGACGATTCAATGGGTCGAGGACCTCGCCACCGAATTCGGCATCGTCGACGAGTACGGTCGAACTCCAGCCCCCTACGCGAAGCGGATCACCACATGACCAGCGACAGCATGACCAGCAACCGTGAGATCTGGCAGCAGGCGTTCGACGACTCGAACCTGCGCGACGCCGACTACGCCACGATGTCCGGTGTTCCCCTCGAAGCGGTCTACGGCCCCGCCGACGGCGAGTTCCCCGGCCAGTATCCCTACACCCGCGGTCCGCACGCCTCGATGTACCGCTCGCGGTTGTGGACCATGCGGATGTTCGCCGGCTTCGGCACCGCCGAAGACACCAACTGGCGGTTCAAGGAGATCCTGAAGGCCGGCGGCACCGGCCTGTCGACGGCGTTCGACATGCCGACGCTGCTCGGCCTCGACTCCGACGACGCGATGTCGCTCGGCGAGGTCGGGCGATGCGGGGTCGCGATCGACACGCTCGCCGACATGGAAGATCTCTATGCCGGAATCGACCTGGGCCAGATCACCACGTCGATGACGATCAACAGCCCGGCGGCGCCGATTTTCGCGATGTTCGTCGCCCAGGCCGAAAAGGCTGGCGTCGACCGCGCCCGCCTCGGCGGCACGCTGCAGAACGACATCTTGAAGGAGTACCAGGCGCAGAAGGAGTACGTGTTCCCGCCGCGCCAGTCGATGCGGTTGGTGCGCGACACGATCAAGTTCACCGCGGCCGAGATGCCGCGCTGGAACTCGATCTCGATCTCCGGGTATCACATCCGCGAGGCCGGCTCCACCGCAGCCGAAGAACTCGCCTTCACCCTGGCCAACGGATTTGCTTACGTCGAATTGGCGATGCAGGCCGGCCTACCGATCGACGCGTTCGCCCCCCGCCTGAGCTTCTTCTTCAACGCCCACATCGACTTCTTCGAAGAGATCGCCAAGCTGCGTGCAGCCCGTCGGATCTGGGCGCGCTGGATGAAAGATCGATACGGCGCACAACTCGCGAAGTCCATGCAGCTGCGGTTCCACACCCAGACTGCCGGCGTCTCGCTCACCGCCCAGCAGCCCGAGATCAACATCGTGCGGACCGCGATCGAAGCGCTCGCCGGAGTGCTGGGTGGCACCCAGAGCCTGCACACCAACTCGATGGACGAGGCGCTGGCGTTGCCGACCGAGAAGGCGGCGCGCATCGCGCTGCGTACTCAGCAGGTGATCGCCCACGAGACCAACGTGACCCACGTCGCCGACCCGTTGGGCGGCTCGTACTTCGTCGAAGAACTGACCGACGAGATGGAGCGCCAGGCCGAGGAGATCTTCGCCAAGCTCGACGAATTCGGTCGAGGGTCGATGCTCGAAGGATGCATTGCCGGCATCGACGAGAACTGGTTCCAGGGTCGCATCGCCGATTCGGCCTACGAGCTCGAACGGAAATTCAACTCCGGTCAGCGCATCATCGTCGGCGTCTCGGACTTCACCGAGGGCAACGACGACGACCAGATCGACACGCTGCGGATCAGCAACGAAGACGAAGATCGTCAACGCAAGCGGCTCGACACCGTGCGCGCCGACCGCAACCAAGAATCGGTCGACGCCGTGCTCGCCAAACTGGCCGGCGAGGCCGCCGATCCCGAGGTCAACCTGATGCCGACGCTGATCGAAGCAGCGCACGCCTATGCGACGCTGGGCGAAGTGATGAACACGATGGCTGGCGTGTTCGGTCGGCACACCGAAGTGCCCGTCATATGAGTCAGCGCATCCTGGTCGCGAAGGTCGGCCTCGACGGCCATGATCGCGGCGTCAAGGTGGTGGCGCGCATCTTGCGTGACGCGGGGTACGAGGTGATCTACACCGGTCTCTTCCAAACGCCTGACACCGTGGCGGCGGCCGCAGTCGACGAAGACGTCGACGCGATCGGGCTGTCGATGCTGTCGGGGGCGCACATGACCCTGGCGCCACTGGTGGTGGATGCCGTGCGGGCGCGCGGAGCCGACATACCGGTGATCGTCGGCGGGATCGTGCCGAATGCCGACTTCGAGGCGTTGCAGGCCGCCGGAATCGCCGCCGTCCTGACGCCAGGGGCGACGGCCGACGAGGTCGTCGCCGCCGTTGCCCGCGTGCTCGACGAGCACGCGCCCTGATCAGACCAGACAATCGGAAGGACCCAGCCATCATGGGGGACACTGCGGGACAGATCGCCGGACATGACGCCGGACATGACATTGGAATGCCGGCCGAGATCGATGAGGTCTCGGCGGCGTGGATGACCGACGTGCTTCGGACGAGTGGAGCCATCGACGGGGCCACATCGGTGAGCGGGCTCGACAGTGAACCGTTCGCCGTCGGCGTCGGCCTGCTGTCGCGCCTCTACCGAACAACGCTCACCTACGTCGGCGGACCCGACGGGCCGGCCACCGTGATCGTCAAGTTCCCGACGGTCATCCCGCACCAGCGAGCCATCGCCGACGCCTTCAACATCTATGAGCGCGAGGTGAAGGCCTACACCGATGTCGTGCCCCGCTCGACCGTGCGGACGCCGCGGGTGCACGCCGCAATGATGGCCCCGGACAAGTCGAACTGCTGTCTGGTCATGGAAGACCTCAGCGGTCTGGCGCAGGCCGATGCAACGAGTGGTGCCACGTGGGAACAGGCGCTGAATGCCCTCGATGCGCTCGCCGCGTTCCACGCCGCGTGGTTCGGATCACCCGAACTCGAAGCGATGTCCGAGACCTTCATCTCGTTCGAGAACCCGATCCACCTTGCGGCGCTTCCGGGCATCCACGCAGTGGGCTGGCCGGCCGCCAAGCATCACGCGGCTGATCTGTTCACGCCTGAGCTGATCGAATTCGGCGATGCCTGGGCCGACCATCTGCCCCGCATGCTCGACCTCGTCAGCTCGTCGCCGTCCATGTTGCACGGCGACTGGCGGACCGACAACATGTTCTTCGACGACGATGGCCACATGGTCGTCTTCGACTTCCAGATCACTGCGATCGGCAATGGGGCCTACGACCTGGCGTACTTCCTCAGCCAATCCCTCGAGCGCGCGACCCGGGCGGGGCGCGAACGCGAGATGGTGCAGCGGTATGTCGACCAGTTGGCAGCGCACGGGGTGGACCGTGATGTCGACGCGTTGATGTTCGACGTGAGGTGCGCCGCTGCGTTCTGCCTCATGTACGGATTCGCCTCCTATCCCGAGTACGACGACCTGCCCGCGACGAGTCAGCAGATGACCCGCCAGATCATGCGGCGATCGGTCGAGGCCATCGTCGACCTCGACGGCGTGGCGGCCATTCGCCAACTGGTGAGCTGAGAGGAGGGCGCTGATGGACGAACGCTTGATCGAGCAGATCAAGGCCGACATGGCGTATGAGTTCGGCCGCACCGCCCCGCCCGTCGGCTTTCCGGCGTTCCACGACATCCCGACGGGCCGCCATACGAGCCAGGAGTTCTACGACCTCGAACAGGAGCACCTCTGGACCCGCACGTGGGTGATCGCCGGCCGGCTCGAAGACGTTCCGCACCCCGGTGACTACTTCACCTTCGACGACCTCGGGGTGCCGCTCGTCATCGTGCGGGGCACCGACCACGTCGTGCGCTGCTTTTACAACACGTGCCAGCATCGCGGCGCCCCGATCGTGCGCGATCAGCGCGGGTCGAGCCGACGTCTCCGGTGCCAGTACCACTCCTGGACCTACGACATCGACGGCGGCCAACTCGTCGCCGTTCCCGACGAGCGCGACTTCGTCGATCTCGATTGGGAGCAGCGGTGCCTGCCGCGGGCGAGTTGTGACACCTACGGCGGCTTCGTCTTCGTCAACCGTGACCTCGATGCCCAGCCATTGGCCGACTGGATCGGCCCGCTCGCCGAGATGCTCGACCCGTTCCAAGGCGAATGCCTGCGCGAGGTGTACCGCGAGTCGCGCATCGTGCCGTGCAACTGGAAGGTCACCGCCGAGGCATTTCTCGAGGTGTATCACTTCAAGCACATCCACTCCCACGACGGGGTGAGCGTGCTCGACAATCGTGGCGCGGCGATGGGGCTGTACCCGAACGGGCACAGCCGGATGATCACGCCGTTCTCCGCGCAGAACGTCGCCCGACTCGGCATGGACGGGTGGGACGACTGGAAGCCGGTCGATCTCGGCCCCTTTCCGATGATCGATGGCCTGCCCGACATGGTCCGGTGCACGAGCACTGCGGTGAGCATCTTCCCCAATGTGATCATTCCGCTCGGCGCGTTCGGGTTCCCGATCAACGTGTTCTGGCCGATCGACAAGGGCACCACGCGCCTCGACTGGATCTACTACGCGCTCGCCGAGGAGGGCGATCGATTCGACCCCGACGCGTTGCCCGAGCACTGGCAGGCGCGGCGTCGGGCGTACAACTCGATCATGGCCGAAGACGAGATGAACATGGCGCCGATGCAGGCTTCGATGGAATCGCCCGCCCTCACCGGCATCCCGATCAACTATCAGGAGCGCCGGATCTGGCATCTCCACGAACAGATCGACCGCATGATCGGCGTCGAGCGCATCCCCGAGGCGCTGCGGATGAACCCGGTACTCGACCCCTACGTGCTCCACTGACCCGCGCCCAGTGACGCGCGGTGGCGTGCAGTGACGCGCCGCGGCGTGAGTACCGTGAGGTGATGAAGATCGGGGAACTCGCCGAGACCGCGGGCGTGACCACCAAGGCGATCCGGTACTACGAGTCGATCGGCCTCCTCGACGAGCCGGAACGGACCGGGTCGGGCTATCGGTCATACGGCCCGGATGACGTCGAGCGGCTCGACTTCGTCAAGCAGGCGCAGGCGTCTGGCCTGGCGTTGGCCGAGATCAAGTCGATTCTCGACATCAAGGATCGGGGAGGGCGCGTCGTGTGAACACACGACGACACTGCTCGGTCGACATCTCGACGAACTCGACACGAAGATTCTCGAACTGCAACAGGCGCGCGTCGAGCTGCGCGCGATGTACGACCGCGCCGCCATGCTCGATCCCGGCGAATGCACCGATGCCAACCGTTGCCAGGTCATCGCCGAGGCGAGTAGTACGTCATGAAGCCATGTCGAGGGCGTGACGGATGACGCCTGCCGACGCTCTTGACCTTCCCCTGGGCTGGAAGGATTATCCTGAGTGACATGGGTGAGGCCATGGCCACCGAACTGATCGCCCCCCTTCGGGTGCTCGACGTCACGATCGAGGGCATGACGTGCGGCTCGTGCGCGGCCCGCGTCCAAAAGACGCTCGGCAAGCAGCCCGGCGTGGCCGATGCCGAGGTCAACTTCGCCACCGGCCGCGCCCGTATCGACATCGACGAGACCGCTGACATCGAGTCGCTCCAGTCCGCAGTCGAGCGAGCGGGCTACACCCTCGTCGCTCCGGTTGCCGCTGGTCCTGCTCAGGCGACCGCCGACACCCCACCCGGCATTCCGACAGCGCTCGAACGCGCCGATCAGGCCGATCGCGACCAGGCGACACACCGCTCGATGTGGCTCTGGCGCGCCGTCGTCTCTGCGCCGATCGCCGCCTTCATGGTGTCGACGATGCTGTACCACGATGTCGCGATGCACACGCCGTGGCTGCGGTGGCTCCAGTTCGCACTTGCGATCCCGGTGCAGTTCTGGATCGGATGGCCCATCCTCGTCGGGGCCGCGCAGCGCGCCCGGCACGTCACGGCGAACATGGACACCCTGATCGCCATGGGGACGCTGTCGGCGTTCACGTTCAGCACGTACGAGCTGTTCACCGACGGCATGGAGCTGTACTTCGAGGCGGCCGTCGTCATCATGTTCTTCATCACGCTCGGGCGCTTTCTCGAAGCGCATGCGAAGGGGCGGGCCGGCAAGGCGTTGCGGGCCCTCGTCGAACTGGGGGCCAAAGAGGCCCGGCTCGTCCGCGATGGCGTCGAGGAAATGGTGCCGGTCGAGTTGGTGCGTGTCGGTGACGTCGTCAAGGTCCGACCGGGCGAGAAGGTGCCGGTCGATGGTCAAGTCATCGACGGCACCAGCGCGATCGACGAATCGATGTTGACCGGCGAATCGCTCCCCGTCGACAAGCAGATTGGCAGCAAGGTTGCTGGCGCGACGCTCAACACGTCGGGGGTGCTCACCGTTCGGGCGACCGCGGTCGGTGCCGAGACCGCCCTCGCCCAGATCGTCAAGTTGGTCGAAGACGCGCAGACCGGCAAGTCGGCAGCCCAACGCCTGGCCGACCGAATCTCGGCGGTGTTCGTGCCCGTGGTGATGACGATCGCAGTCGTCACCTTCCTCGGTTGGGCCATCGTCGGCGGCAGTGTGCGCGACGGCGTGTATGCCGCCGTGGCCGTGTTGATCATCGCGTGCCCGTGCGCCCTCGGGTTGGCGACGCCGATGGCGATCATGGTCGGCACGGGTCGTGGAGCGCAGCTCGGCATCCTGATCAAGTCGGTCGACGTGCTCGAACGGACCCGGAAGATCACGACGGTCGTCTTCGACAAGACGGGCACGCTGACCGAAGGTGCCATGTCGGTGACCGACGTCATCGCCGCGGACTCGGTCACCGAGGCGGAGGTGCTGGCCAAGGCCGGCGCCGTCGAAGCCGACAGTGAACATCCCATCGGCCAAGCCATCGCGCGGGCGGCGCTGACGGCGGCCGGTGATCTCGATGCCGTCACAGCGTTCGACACGATTGTCGGGCACGGCATCCGAGCCGACGTCGGCGGCACCACGGTGTGGGTCGGTCGGCGCGAGCTGGCCGCGCAAGCTGGCCTTGTCCTGACGGCCGTGCTCGACGAACGGGCCGTCGCGCTCGAACACGAGGGCCGCACGGCGGTGTTTGCCGGCTGGGACGGTGAAGTCCGCGGCGTGCTGGCAGTCGCCGACACCCTCACCGCGTCGGCAGTCGAGACGGTGCGCCAACTCCACGACCTCGGTCTGTCGGTCGCGATGATCACGGGTGACAATGCCCGCACGGCCCAGTCGATCGCCGATGCAGTTGGCATCGACCGGGTGATCGCCGAGGTGCTGCCCGCCGACAAGCAGCGCGAAGTACAGCGTCTGCAAGAGAGCGGCCAGGTCGTGGCGATGGTCGGCGACGGCGTCAACGATGCTCCGGCCCTCGTGCAGGCGGATCTGGGCATCGCCATCGGCACCGGCACCGACGTCGCCATCGAATCGAGCGATCTCACGTTGCTGCGCGGCGACGTCGCCGGTGTGGTCACCGCCATCGAGTTGTCGCGTCGCACGTACCGGACGATCGTGCAGAACCTGTGCTGGGCATTCGGCTACAACGCCATCGCCATCCCCCTCGCCGTGTCGGGATTGCTGAGCCCGCTCATCGCCGGTGCGGCGATGGCTTTTTCTTCGATCAGCGTCGTCATCAACAGCATCCGGCTCCGCAGGTTCGCGCCAGCGGCCCCCGCCGGATCGCCCCACCCTCCGAGGACCACATCATGACCATTGCGCCGACCACCACGTACTCCGTGCCCGAGATTTCGTGTGGGCATTGCCAGTCGAGTATCGAGGCGGCAGTGGGTGCCGTCGACGGCGTCGCTGCGGTCGAGGTGGACATCGAGGCCAAGACCGTCTCGGTGTCGGGTGGTGAGCGCGGGGCCGTCGTGGCGGCCATCGAAGACGCCGGTTTCGACGTCGCCGGTTGACGATGAGCACCTTGCTCCGGCGTCTTGCCGTGTTCGGCGCGCTCGCGCTCGTGGGATGCTCGACCTCGACGCCTTCGGACGAGCTCGCAACAGATGCGACCAATCCCGATACGACCATCATCAACCCGACGACCGCGGCGCCAACGACGAGCACGACGACGACCGTGGCGCCGACGACCACGTTGCCACCGGTCGTCCTCGACGGGTTCCAGTTCGGTTACGCCGTCTCGTCGTCGTTCCTCGACGATCCCCGATACACCGAGGTGCTCGCCCGCGAGGCAACCATCCTGACCGTCGAGAACGCAATGAAATGGGAGACGATTCACCCGGCGCGCGGTGTCTATGAGTTCGGCGAAGCCGACCGCATCGTCGAGTTGGCGCAGGCCAATGGGCAGAAGGTGCGCGGCCACACACTGATCTGGGATCGTCAGCTTGCCGACTGGGTCAACACAGGCGAGTGGGATCGGGAGTCGTTGATCGAGGTGATGCGCAGCCACATCCAGCGCGTCGTCAAGCACTACGCCGAGAAGTTCCCCGGCGTGGTCACGCAGTGGGACGTCGTCAACGAGGCGTTCACCTCGACCGGAGAACGTCAGTCGTCGGTGTGGCAGGAGGTCATCGGCGACGACTACATCGAGTTGGCGTTTCGCTTCGCGCACGAGGCCGACCCGAATGCGCTGCTCTTCTACAACGACTACTTCGACGCCGGCATCATCGGATTCGACGACCCGCAACTCCTCGACCGGGGGGCCAGCGCGGCCCGTTCGTCGTGTGCCGAGGTCCCGAAGTGCGCTGCGGTTGCTGACCTCGCGCAGCAGTTCGTCGATGACGGAGTCCCCCTCGACGGGATCGGCTTCGAGGGGCACATCTTCGATCTCGAACCGACCGACTACGGAGACTTCGCGTCGTGGACGCTGCCGTTGGGTTTGCAGTGGGCACTGACCGAGATCGATGTTGCGTTGCCCGCAGAGCGAGCCGACGACCCGGACCTCCTCGAACGCCAGGCCGCTGCCTATTCGTCGATGATCGACGCATGCTGGTCGAGCTCGAACTGCAACACGGTGGTCGTCTGGGGCGTCACCGACGATCAATCGTGGATACCCGGTGCCACCGACGATCGCCTCGGGCACGCCGTCCTCTACGACTCGCAGTTCGAGCCCAAACCGGCCACCGCAGCAGTCCTCGCCCGCGTCGCCGAAGCCGCCAGCTAACGCCCTGTCGCGACGGGGCCAGGCACCATCGCGACACTTTTGTCGCGAAAGGGCCAGGCCCCAACGCGACACTTTTGTCGCGATGGTGCCTGGCCCCATCGCGACAGCAGGTCGTCGGGATGCGTCGACAACTACGATCGACGACGTGTACACGATGAACGAGCCAATCCAGCGGGCCCGGACCCTCTTCGGTTCGCGCCCCGCAGTCGTGCACGGCGAGACACGGCGGACCTACCGCGAATTCGCCGCGCGCGTCGATCGCGTCGGTGCACTGATGCGCGAGCTGACTGAACCCGGAGACCGCGTGGCGGTGTGGTCGCTCAACTCCGACCGATTTCTCGAACTCTTCTTCGGCATCCCGTGCGCCGGGCGTGTCATCGTTCCGCACAACACTCGTTGGGCTGAACCCGAACTGATCTACGCCACCGAAGACGCGGGCGCGAAGGTGCTGATCTGTGATCGCGATCCGGGTGGCCTTGCCGACTCGGTCGATCGCGTGATCCGGCTCGACACCGACGAGTACGAATCGCTGCTCGCCGCGGTGTCGATCGACAGCACGACGGGAGACGTTGCACTGTCGCCCGACACCTTGGCTGGGTTGTTCTATACCGGAGGCACCACGGGCACGTCGAAGGGCGTGATGCTGACCCACGCCAACCTGATGGCCAACGCAGTCCACACCCAACTCGCACAGCCGATTCTGCTCGACGATCGATATCTCACCATTGCGCCGATGTTCCACGCCGCCGGGGTGTACGCCGCAGCGGTACTGCCGTGGGTGGGCGCTTGCAACGTGATCATGGGTGGGTTCGACCCGGTGGAGACGCTCGACACGATCGCCGCCGAACGCATCACGTGTGCAATCGCGGTACCCACCATGCTGGCGGCAATGTGTGAGACCCAGGCGTCGGAGCCGCGGGATGTTTCCTCACTGCGGTGGCTCTCGCACGGTGCATCGCCCGTTGCGCTCGAAGTGTTGCGTCGGGCCGACCAGTTGTTCGGATGTGAACTGATCCATCTCTATGGCTCCACCGAACTCTCACCCCTCGCGGCCGTGTTCCGTCACGAGGAGCAACACCTCGACGAAGATCGCGCCAAGAGTTGCGGGCAGGCGCCGCCCGGAGTCGACGTTCGCATCATCGGCCCGGCGGGAGATCCGCTCGCCGTCGGGGCCACGGGCGAGGTTGCCGTGCGCGGGCCCAACGTCATGGTCGGATACTGGAACAAGCCCGAGCAAACCGCAGACGTCCTGCTCGAGGGCGGCTGGTACCGCTCGGGCGACATCGGCTATCTCGACGACGAGGGCTACCTCTACCTCGTCGATCGAGCCAAGGACATGATCGTGAGCGGAGGCGAGAACGTCTACTGCACCGAGGTCGAAGACGCCCTCTACACCCACCCGGCCGTGCTCGAAGCAACGGTGTTCGGTGTCCCCGACGACCAGTGGGGCGAAGCCGTGCAAGCTGTCGTCGTGGTGCGCGACGGGATGGAGGTCGATCAGGTCGGCCTCGTCGCCCACTGCCGCGAACGAATCGCCGGGTACAAGGTGCCCAAGGGCATCGAGTTCCGGACCGACCCGCTCCCCAAATCGGGCCCCGGCAAGGTGCTCAAGCGGGTGCTCCGCGACCCGTACTGGGCTGGCAAGGATCGCGCCATCAACTGACCGGGCTCGACTCCGACGTGGGTCACCGCAGCGCAGCAGCGACGATCGAATCGCGGCTGGGCAGCGTGGCACCGGAAGCCGGACCGGTGGCGATGAAGGAATCGGCGGCGCACTCACGGGTCACGTCGTGGCGGCCGTGCTCGGCAAACGCTGCGACGAGTGCCTCGCTCTGTGACCCGGTGGCACGACACTCGTCGACCACGAGGATGCGCCGACAGGGAGCAGCAGCGTCGACCACCGCACCGATCGGCAACGGCGCCAACCATCGCAGATCGATCACCCGAGCGTCGAGGCCATGGTCGGTTCGCAGCACCATCGCAGCCTGCTCGGAGAGGAACACGCCGTTGCCATACGTGACAATGGCAAGGTCAGTGCCGCCACCGCGCACACCGATGTCTCCACATCTCGGCCCCTGGCGCAGTTCGTCCTGCGGGTATCGGCCGGCCCAGAGGTCGTCGCCGTCTTCGTGGAGGTCGCGCGTGGTGTATCGGGCGATCGGCTCGACGAACACGACGACACGTTGTTCGTCGCGAGCGAGCCGCACACACTCGCGGAACAGGTGCACGGCATCGACGCCGTTGGACGGACAGGCGATGATCAGGCCGGGAATGTCGCGCAATACGGCGAGGGAGTTGTCGTTGTGGAAGTGGCCGCCGAAGCCGCGCTGATACCCGAGGCCGGCGACGCGGACCACCAGCGGGTTCGCATACTGACCGTTGGAGAAGAAGGGCAGCGTCGCGGCTTCGCCACGCAGTTGGTCTTCGGCATTGTGCAGATACGCAAGGAACTGGATCTCGACGATCGGCACGAATCCGTTGTGAGCGAGGCCGATGCCCATCCCGAGGATCGATTGTTCGTCGAGGATCGTGTCGATGACGCGGTGTTGGCCGAAGCGCTTCTGCAACCGTTGGGTGACGCCGTAGACCCCGCCCTTTGCGCCGATGTCTTCGCCGGCGAGCACGATGTCGGGGTGCCGCAGCATTTCGTCGGTGATCGCCCAGTTCAGCAGCTTGGCCAGATGCTGCGGCTCGTCCATCGCCCGCAGTTCGATGTCGCCGAAGACCGACGCGCGCTGATGACTCGCCGGGGTCGGCGCCGGTGCCGACTCGCGTGGTGGCGGGATGATGCTTGCCATCACCTCGTCAGCTGATCGGAGCTTGGGCCGCGCGATCGCCTCGTCGATGCGATCGTGGACGGCTACGTCGATGTCGTTGTAGATGTCCACCACATCGCTGGGGGCGAGCCCGGCGAACTCGACGAGAAGTCGCGCCGAGTGGAGGAGGGGATCGTTGGCTTCGTCGGCCTCGATGCGCTCGGTCGACAGGTAACTCGATGCCACGTCGGCGCCGGCATGTCCGTACAGACGGACGCAGTCGAGGTGGACGAACATCGGCCGACGCGTGGCACGGATGCGACGGGCGGCGTCACTGACTGCTGCGAACGTGTCGATCAGGTCGAGGCCGGAGCACCGCACGTAGTCGAGGCCAGCCCGACCCTCCATCGACGCCGCAACCCACCCGGGCGGGGTCTTGACGGAGATGCCGATCCCGTTGTCTTCGCACACCAGCAGCAGCGGTAGCGGGACCCCCTGAAAGCTGGTCCACCCGGCAGTGTTCAGCGCCGCCTGGGCGCTGGCGTGGTTGAGCGATGCATCACCGAAGCTGCAGACGATCAACCCGTCGTCGGCCAGGCGTTGATGTTCGGGGCGGACCCGCTTGGCCAGCCCAATCGAGTAGGCCGCGCCGACTGCCTTCGGGAGATGGGAGGAAATCGTGCTGGTCTGCGGCGGGATGTTCAGGGCAGCCGAACCGAGCACCTTGTGCCGTCCCCCCGAGATCGGATCATCCGACGACGCGACCAGACTCAGCAGGAGGTCGAACAGCGCATCGTGGCCGGGCACCTGGGCGGCGCGAGCGATCTGGAACGCCGCGTCGCGGTAGTGGAGGAAGGCCATGTCGGTCGGCCGGAGCGCTGCTGCGACCGCGGCCATGCCCTCGTGACCAGATGAGCCGATCGTGTAGAAGCCTTCGCCGCGAGCTTGCAGGTCGCGCGCCGCTCGATCGATGTGTCGGCTGAGCACCTGCGCCCGGAACAGCGCGATCAGGGCTGGGCCATCGAGTCCGGCGTCAGCCGGGACGTGTGCCGAGGTGCGTTCGGGGAAGTCGGCGCCGCTGACCCGTCGGACGAAGTTGTCGTGCACGATCTGCACACGGTTCATCGCGGACATTGCGTGAAGGTAACAGAGCAGTCGTAGGCCGCGGTCGGGCGCTGGCCGGTGGGAAGCCAAGCGGTGGCCGGGTGCGACACTGACTCGATGATCGAACAGTTCGTCGATGTCGCCACGATCGACAGCACCCCTGCCACGCCGATGGTCACCTTCGTCGTGCACCCCGAAGAGGGCGGACCGCACCCACTGGTGCTGTTCCTCATGGACGCACCGGGGATGCGCGAGGAAATCCGCGACATGGCCCGGCGACTGGCCACTTCCGGGTACTACGTGATGGCGCCCCACCTCTACTACCGCGACGTGAGCGAGTACAACGTCTTCGAGACCGGCGATCGAGATCGCATGTTCGAGCTGATGACTCGCCTGACCAACGACATGATCGTCAACGATGCACGCGCCCTGATCGCCCACGCCGACGCCGACCCGGCAGCTGCGGCCGAACGAGTTGGTGCCGTCGGCTACTGCATGAGCGGGCCCTTTGCGATCTACCTTCTGGGACAGTTGCCCGAGCGGATCGCCGCGGCAGCCTCGTTTCACGGAGTCCGCCTGGTCGCCGACACAGCCGATTCGCCGCACCTCCAACTCGCGCGAGCAAGGGGCGAGGCGTATGTGGGCGCGGCCGAAACCGACAGCTACGCCCCTCCCGAGATGATCGACGCCTTCGAAGCGGCTCGCGTGGCGGCCGGATGTGCGGGCCGTACCGAGTGGTACCCGGGAACCGAGCATGGCTTCGCCTTTCGCGAACGCCCGCTCTACGACAAGGCGGCGTCCGAGCGACATTGGGAACGAATGCACGACCTGTTCGCCCGCAACCTCGGGCGCTGAGCGAGCCGAGCCCGCGAGGCTGTCGAGAGCCCGCGTCAACCCAAGCGATGAGACTCGGGCGCGCGGCGCGCCCGGAAACTCATCGCGTTGGCTGGGCATCTGCCAGTGATGAGACTCGGGGCGCGCGGCGTGCCCGGAAACTCATCGCGTTGGCTGGCTGGTGACGGGTTTAGCCGACTGAGGCGCGGCGACCTGGTGGGACCGCGATCGACCTTGGCGGCTCGACGACGCCACCGACCGATGACGTGGCGTGGTGGTTGTTCGGTGACGGTCGCAGCGTTGGCCGGGGCACGATGTCGGGGCTCGCCCCGATGATGCTCGGTCGATGCGGGGTCACCCCTTCGGTCATGTCGGGGCGCCCGACGGTGGATCGCTGGAGCGGTCGCTGCGGGGATGCCGATGTCGCCGGATCGTCGAGGTCGGCGAGTTCGCCTGGCTTGTCGTTGGCATTCGCATACCGGTCGACGTACTTCTGGCCCGACAGTTGGGCGATCTCGTACATCACGGCGTCGGTGAACGAACGCAGCGTGCGCGGATCGCCGGGATCACCGAACTCGTGGGCCCACATCGGCCGACCGAAGCGAACGGTTACCGGAAGGTTCCGTTTCATCATCACCGAATCGGGAGCCTGCACGGCGAGGGTGCCGTGATGGCCGACCGGCACGATCGGCGCGTTGCACCGGATCGCCAGGCGTGCCGCGCCGGTCCGGCCCTTGTGGAGGAATTCGCTGCGCGACCGGGTGCCCTCCGGGTAGATCATGAACAGGCGTCCGTCTTCGAGCACCTTGGCTGCAGTGTCGAGCGCCGCCTGTGCTGCGTCGCCGCCGGATCGATCGACCGGAATCATTCCCATCGCCGGGAAGAGGTGCTTCGTCTTCCAGCTGTCCATGTACTCGCCCTTGCCGATCGCCCAGACCCGTCGGGGGAGCGCCGCGGGGACGAAGATCGAGTCACAGAACGAGAGATGATTCGGCGTGATGACCGCCGGACCCTCGGACGGCACGTTCTCGCGACCCTCGACGGTGAAGTCCCAGAACCGATTGGTCGCCCGGCGGATGCCACCGAACAGGTACTTGCTCAGCCGATCGGACCCGGGGAGGTTGGGTGCCGACTCGAAGTGAAACGTCCGGCTGCTGTCGTGGCCACGGTGGTGCGCGGACATCAGCGCAACGCCCGGCGGATCGGCTTGCCGTTGGGGGCAATCGGCAACTCGTCGAGAAAGTGATATTCGGCAGGCCACTTGTATCTGCTCAAGTGCTCGGCGATGTGGGCCCGCAGTTCATCTTCTGAGGCCGAGCCTGACACGTGGGCCACCACCGCCTCACCGGTGACGGCGTGCGCATGCCCCGTGACGATGGCGCCGCGCACGCCGGGGTGCTTCATCAGTGCGTTCTCGACTTCGGCCGGGTACACGTTGAAGCCCGACACGATGACGACGTCTTTGATTCGATCGACCAGGTACAGGTAGCCGTCTTCGTCGAAGATGCCGACGTCGCCGGTCCAGAACCATCCGTCGGAGGTGAGCACGGCGTCGGTCATCGCCTGGTCGTCGAGGTAGCCCTGGAACACGCCCGGCCCCTTCACCACGACCTCGCCCTCGTCACCGACGTCGACCGGCGAGCCGTCCTCGTCGACGAGGGCGACCGTGACGCCTGCGAGCACCTTGCCGACCGACGACGGCCGCACCGCAAACCCGCGTCCGAGGGTGACGACCGGCGAGGTCTCGGTGAGCCCGTACCCTTGCGCCACCTCGACGCCGTACCGATCGCGGATCGTCTCGAAGACCCCGAGGGGCAGCGCCGCTGCGCCCGACGCGGCGTATCTGACGGTGGCGAGTGCATCGTCGGGCGCGTCGGCAACGGCCCACCGTTGCCACATCGGGGGAGCACCGGTCAGCATCGTCACGCGGTGCTCGCGGATGAGTCGGAGGCTCTCGTCCGGGTCGAATCGTCGTTGGAGGACGATGGAGCTGCCCGCTTGCAGCCCGTACAGCAGCACGACGTTGAGGCCGAAGATATGCGCAAACGGCAAGACGCCCAGGGTGACGTCGTCCGGACGCAGCGGCTCGTCCCCGCCGGCCATGGCTTCGTGGATCCAGCTCAGGTTGTGGTGGCTGAGGACGGCGACCTTCGGCGCACCTGACACGCCGCTGGTGGCCATGTAGAACGCGGTGGTGTCCGGCTCGACGTCGGTGATGCCCGGGTCGGCAACGTCGACATCGCGCCCGGCCAGTTCGTTCATGTCGAGCGCAGCGACCCCGATCTCTCCGGCGCTGTTCGACCAGGTGGCGGCCGAGATCGCCGACCAACATCAGCCGCGGGCCGACGAGCTCGATGCGGAGCTTGACTTCGGCCGGCGGACTCTGGGGGGTGATCGGCATGACGATCGCGCCGAGCCCGAGGATGGCGCAGGTGGCCGTCGCGAAATGGACCTCGTTGCCCGCGACGAGGGCGACGTTGTCTCCGGGCTGCACACCGGCGGCGACGAGGTGGCACCGAAGCTGCGCCACGCGGTCGCGCAGGTCGCCGAAGGTGATGCGCACGTCGCCGTCGATCAAGGCCAACCGAGCTGGGTCATGTCCTTCGATCACCGTCGCCAGATTCATCACGATCCCCCAATCGATGTGGTGCGGTCCGCACGTTCGAACCCCAGTATGACACGGTCGAATTTCACGACGGGCAGAAACGTGGAACGATGGCACCTGGAGGTCACGAACATGTCTCAACGAAACTCAGCAGCGATCTTCGACCTCGACCGGACACTGATCAGCGGATCGTCATCGACGGTGTTCATGCGCCACCTCACCGAGGCCGGCGTTGCGCACGTCGGCAAGAACCCGTTGGTCGAGCCGTTGGTCGAGCTGGCGCAGTTCACGCTGAAGGCGGTCTACGACATCGCCGGCGAATCGCGTCTCCTCATGCAACCGGCCAAGCTGGCGGTGCGCGCCGCAGTCGGGTGGAACATCGGCGATGTCGAGGCCGCCTGTGCCCTTGCCGCCAAGGAGATCGTCGAGATGGTGCAACCGTTTGCTCGGCCGCTCCTTGCCGAGCACCGGGCGGCGGGACGACTGCTCGTGTTGGCGTCGACGTCCCCACTGGCGTTCACGCGGGTGCTGGCCGACGAACTCGGCTTCGATGCCGTGATCGGGACGGCGTGGGTCGACGACGGCACGAACTACACGGGCGAACTCGACGGCCCGTTCGTGTGGGGCCCGGCGAAGGCTGATGCAGTCAAGCAGTGGGCGGAGCAGAACCATGTCCGCCTCGACCGGAGCTACGCCTACAGCGACAGCTACTTCGACGCCCCGCTGCTCGACCTGGTCGGGCACCCTGTGGCGGTCAACCCAGACACGCGCCTCGCGGCGACCGCTGCGCTCAAGGGCTGGCCGACGCGCCATCTCGACAAGAGCGAGGGCGTCATCAAGGTGGCCGGTCGCGAAATCCAGGAGTGGACGCGTCCGCTGATGCGGCCCGAGATCGTGGCGCCGTTCGCTGCCATCGACTTCCACGACGTCGACAAGATCCCGGCGACCGGGCCGGCGATCGTCGTGTTCAACCATCGGTCGTACTTCGACCCGACGGTCATGGGCTTGCTGTTCGCAAAGGCCGGGCGCAACGTACGTGGGCTCGGCAAGAAAGAAGTGTTCGACGTGCCGATCCTCGGTCGGCTGATGCGGGGCATCGGCGGCGTACGCGTCGAACGGTCCTCCGGCTCCGACGAACCGCTGCAGGCGGCCGCCCGCGCTTTGGAGGGTGGCGAAGTGGTGATGCTCGCGCCCGAGGGGACGATTCCTCGCGGTCCGGCCTTCTTCGACCCCGAGCTCAAGGGGCGCTGGGGTGCGGCGCGACTCGCCGCGGCAAACCGGTGCACCTGTCATCCCCGTGGGCCTCTGGGGAACTGAGCTCGTCTGGCCGCGGAGCGCCCGCCTGCCGAACATGAACCCGACCAAGCGTCCACCGGTCAGCGCCCGCGTCGGCGACCCGGTGAAACTGGGCAGGACCGATCCCGACCGGGATACCCAGGCCATCATGGCGGCGCTGGTCGATCTGCTCCCGCCCGAGGCGCGCGAGCACCGAACGCCGACCGAGGCCGAACTGCGGCGCACGTTCCCGCCCGGCTACACGGGCGACCCGACTGCTGAAACCACCCGCCGCCCCGGCACCGACACGTGAACCGCGCCCGGCACCTGAACCGACCGGCACCCTGAGACGAGAACTTGTGATGGCCACCAGAGAACGAGAAGTCGACAACGCCGAACGAATGAGCGAGCACGAAGCGCTCATGTGGAGTATCGAGAAGGACCCGTGGCTCAACCCGAGTGGCGGGTCGATCATCCTGCTCGATCAACCCGTCGACCAGGATCGGTTCCGTCGATCATTGCGGGCCGGCGTGGCGCGCACGCCCCGTCTGTATCAGCGTGCCGTACCTGGCTTCGGTCGGATCTCGACGCCGGCCTGGGTACCCGACGCCGAGTTCGATCTCGACGCGCACCTCCGTCACGTCGTGCTCCCGGCGCCCGGAACCGATCGCGACCTGCTCGACCTTGCAGCGCAGCTCTACTCCGAGCCGCTCGACCGGACCCGGCCGCTGTGGCGCTTCGTGACGATCAGTGGTCTCGAAGGCGGGCGCGGCGCCATTTGGGCGCTCATCCATCACTCGGTCAGCGATGGGATCGGCCAGATGCGGATGGCCGAGATGTACCAGGATCTCGAGCGCAACGGTCCGCTCGCTCCCGAGGTCGACCTCGAACAGATCATCGCCGACGCAGTCGACGCCCATCGGGCCAAGGAGTCAGGCGGCAACACTGCTGAGAGCGTGCTCTCAACAGTCCGCAACTCGGCGGGACATCTCCTTCGGCGCCAGGTGGGGATCGGTCGACGCGTCGCTGGCGAAGTCGCGTTGTGGCCCGCCGATCCGCGCCGGATCGGACACACGGTCGAGAACGCGGTCGACACCGTCAAAGCCGTCGTCAGCCAGCTGGGCCCGCGGGGTGAGAATTCGTCACCTGGTTCGCCGCTGTGGGCGAACCGATCACGCCACCGCCGCCTCGAGTGGGTGCGGGTCGACGTCGATCGACTCAAAGCAGCCGGGAAGGAATTCGGCGGTTCGATCAACGACGTGTTCATGGCCGGGCTGATCGAAGCGGTGCACCGCTATCACGTCGAACGCGACACGCCGATCGCCAGCACCAACACGAGCTTCGTGTTGAGTACCCGATCCGACGGCAAGGCCGGAGGGAACTCGTTCACGCCGGTGCCGCTCACCCTCGACGCCGGGCCGATGTCGATCGCCGAGCGCGTCGGGCACGTCGTCGACACGATTGCCGAGGCACGAGAAGAGGCGCAGCGCACCGGCGGGATGACCGGGTTGTCGGGTGTGGCCAACCTGCTGCCGATCTCGGTGATCACGCAGGCGGCACGGTCGGCGGCGTCGCACATCGACTTCGCGACCTCGAACCTGCGCGGCGCCTCGTTCCCGCTCTACTGCGGCGGCGCCAGGGTGCTGGCGACCATTGCGATGGGCCCCGTTGCGGGGACGGGCGCGAACATCACGGCGATGTCCTACGACGGCGCGTTCGACATCGGCATCTTCCTCGATCCGGCTGCGATCACCGACCCCGGCTCGTTCCGCCAGCATGTCGAGGACTCCTTTGCCGATCTGATCGCGGCGGGGACGAGTCGGCGTCCCACGAAGACTGCGGCGAAGAAGAAAGCTGCGGCGAAGAAGAAGTCTGCGACCAAGAAGAAGCCTGCGCAGCGGTAGGGCCGCTCAGGGTCGCTTGATCCACTTCGAGGTGGCGGTGATGTCTTCGACGGGGTAACCCTCCTCGACCCACCCGGTGAATCCGGAGTCGAGGTGGGCGACGTTGGTGAACCCGATTTCGGTGATCGCCTTGGCTGCGAGCGCTGATCGCCAGCCGCTCGCACAGTGGAAGATGTACCGGCCATCGAGCGTGTAGCGCTCCTGGTGATAGGGGCTCTCGGGGTCGAACCAGAACTCGAGCATGCCGCGTGGCGCCGAGATCGACCCCGGAATCACGCCCTGCTCGACGCGCTCGCGGAAGTCGCGAAT
Organism: Ilumatobacteraceae bacterium; assembly: GCA_963820085.1. Taxonomy (GTDB): domain Bacteria; phylum Actinomycetota; class Acidimicrobiia; order Acidimicrobiales; family Ilumatobacteraceae; genus Ilumatobacter_A. Next base: position 841,826 of record CAWFYU010000008.1, read on the forward strand.
GTCGACGAGCACGGCGGTGCCCGCATCGAGTTCGGCGCGGGTCTGCTCGGCCGACAGCTCTTCGATCTGCGCTTTCGCCTCGGCGACGAGATCATGGACGGTTCGACGGGTCATCACCCCGACACTAGATGAGCGCCGCGGGCCTGACGCAGAGGCGTCGGCCAGCGATTCGGGAGTGCGCATGGCACACTCCTCCCATGACACTCGATCGACGCTCGGAGTCGCCGACCCCGGTCGGGTGGCGCGAATGGGTGTCGATTCCCGACTGGGGGGTCGAGGCGATCAAGGCCAAGATCGACACCGGCGCCCGCACCACTGCGTTGCACGCCTTCGACCTCGAATTGTTCGAGCGTGACGACGCGGAATGGGTGCGATTCAGTGTGCAACCCTGGCAACGCAGCGATGACGACGTGTCGATCGTCGAGGCCCTGCGGCTCGATCATCGGACGGTCACCAGTTCTTCCGGCACGCGCAGCGAGCGCCCTGTCGTTCGGGTCGGTCTGGTGCTGGGCGGCCGCGCCGATCGATGCAGAAGTGACCTTGACGAGGCGGGACGAGATGGGTTTCCGCATGCTCGTCGGTCGCGAAGCGCTGGTCCAGGGATTCGTCATCCATCCGGCCTCGTCGTATCTCGGCGGCAAGCCGTCCAAGGCAGTGCGGCGGCGCAACAGCGGGCGTCGATGAACGCCGCGCCTCGACGAACGATTCGTCGACCGTCGTTCACCATCGGCGACCTGGACGTGGTCGCCGGTCGATCGGCAACCGGTGAACTGCCGGTGTCGAGGCTCGTCACCGGGACGCGCATCTCACTGCCGTTGCGCGTCGTGCACGGTCGTGCCGAAGGTCCAACGGTGTGGCTCAGTGCCGCGGTCCACGGTGACGAGGTCGCCGGGGTCGAGATCATTCGACGCACGTTGACGACGATCGATGCCCGACGTCTTCGAGGGACCGTCGTCGCCGTCCCCATCGTCAACGTGCACGGTTTCCTCAGCGGCGACCGCTACCTGCCCGACCGACGCGACCTCAATCGCTCGTTTCCCGGTTCGGCGACCGGCTCGCTCGCCGGTCGCATTGCCAACCTGTTCATGACCCAGGTGGTCGAGCGCTGCGACGTCGGCATCGACCTGCACACCGGGTCCGACCACCGCACCAATCTGCCGCAGGTTCGGGCCGATCTCGATGACCCGCAGACCCGCATCCTCGCCGAGGCGTTCGGTGCACCGCTCATGCTCCACGCCAAGCTGCGCGACGGCTCGATGCGGGCCGCCGCAACCGCGGCCGGCGCCACCGTGTTGCTGTACGAAGGCGGCGAGGCGTCGCGTCTCGACGAGGACGCCATCGCCGTCGGAACTCGGGGAATCCGCCGCGTGCTCCGCGAACTCGACATGACCGACGACGAATTCGCGGAACTGCCGCCCGCCGTCGAGAGTCGGAACAGCGGATGGGTGCGGGCTCGCCGGAGTGGCATCGCCTCCCTGCACGTCGAGTTGGGGAACATCGTGGCCAAGGGCGCAACGATCGCTACCATCCACGACTCGGTGGGGGTCTTGGTCAGTTCGATGAAGGCAACCCGCGCCGGCCTCGTCATCGGACAATCGCAACACCCGCTCGTCAATCAAGGTGACGCCATCGTGCACATCGCCGACGTCGACACCCGCCCCACCATCGAGTCGACGATCGACTCCAACACCGACACCGACACCGACACCGACGCTTCGAAAGAGCAGGGACTTCTCGTGAAGCTCGCCATTCTGTCTCGTTCGCCCCACGCGTATAGCACGCATCGACTGAAGACAGCAGCGCTCGAACGCGGTCACGACTGCAAGGTGCTCAACACCCTGCGGTTCGCCATCGACCTCGCGAGCAACGAACCCGACATGCAATTTCGGGGCAAGCACTTGAGCGACTACGACGCGGTTCTCCCGCGGATCGGGGCGTCGATCACCTACTTCGGCACGGCGGTGGTGCGCCAGTTCGAGCAGATGGACGTGTACACGCCGAACACGGCGAACGGCATCGCGAACTCGCGCGACAAGCTGCGGGCCACGCAGATTCTGAGCCGCCACGACATCGGTATGCCCGCGACGTCGTTCGTGCGTGACAAGGCCGACGTGCTTCCGGCGATCGAGTTGGTCGGTGGCGCGCCCGTCGTGATCAAGCTCTTGGAGGGAACCCAGGGGATCGGCGTCATCCTGGCGCCCGACATCCGGGTGGCCGAAGCGATCATCGAGACCCTGCAGAGCACCAAGCAGAACGTGTTGATCCAGCAGTTCATCGCGGAGAGTCGGGGGCGCGACATTCGGGCCCTCGTCGTTGGCGATCGGGTCGTCGGAGCAATGCGTCGAACCGCACAGGGCGAAGAGTTCCGTTCGAACGTGCACCGCGGCGGGACGGTCGAGGGAGTGACACTCTCGGCTGAGTACGAGCGCACCGCGGTCCGGGCTGCGCAGATCATGGGTCTGCGCGTGGCGGGCGTCGACATGCTGGAAGGCAACGACGGTCCGCTCGTGATGGAGGTCAACTCGTCGCCGGGGCTCGAGGGCATCGAGCGGGCGACCGAGCTCGACATCGCTGGCGCGATCATCGACCACATCGCCAACCAGGTGGCCTTTCCCGAACTCGATGTCCGTCAGCGCCTGACGGTCAGCACCGGATATGGCGTCGCCGAGATCCATGTGCCGGAAGGGTCAGAGTTCATCGGTCAGACGATCGGCGCCTCAGGTCTGAGAGATCGCGACATCACCGTCCTCACGTTGCATCGTGACAACGTCGTGATCCCGAACCCGCGCGAGAACCGCGAGCTGCAAGCCCATGACCGTCTGCTCTGCTTCGGCAAACTCGAAGAGATGCGCGGCATGATCCCGACCCGTCGCAAGCGTCGCGCCAGAATCCGCAAGTTGCCCGAGGAGGCAATCCAAGATCTGACCTGATCAGACCTGCCGGTGGCTCACGACTCGCGCAGCGTGTCGGCAAGCAGGTCGAGTCCGGCGATCGCGAACGCGACCATGTTCGCTGCACGATTGTCGTTGCCGGTGAGGATGTGGCGCGTTGCTTCGCGCGGTCCCGCCACACCGACCCAGGCGTGACCGGCAGGGTCGCCGTACGGGTTGCCGGTGGGGCCGGTGGCGCCACCCTCGCCGAGGCCCCAGGTGGCGTCGAGATGCGTTCGAGCCGCCCGAGCAAGGTGCCGCGCCCACGGCTCGGATGCGCCACGCAACCGCTCGGGTCGCTCGACCTGGCCGGTGAGCAGCCCGTCGAGCGCGCGCTTGGTGTAGACGACGCTTCCTCCCAGGAAGTAGGCCGATGCGCCGGGTACGGCGAGGAGCGCAACCGACATCAGGCCGCCGCAGCTTCCCTCTCCGGTCGCCACTGTCTCGCCACGTGCGCGGAGGAGTTCGCCGCAGCGGGCACCCGCGGCAAGAAGTTCGGCGGGCAGACCGGACGTCACGCCGATGCCTGGGCGGCCCGACGCTGCGCGCCGGCGGAACGCAACGCTTCGATGTTGTGCTCGCCGACCTTCATGAATGCGTCTCGCCAGCCGTCCGAGCCCCAGCGAACCGGCGCCTGCACCGTGGTGCGTGGTGCGATCGCCGTGTCGGCGAGATCGAGTGCCAGGGAAACGATCGACCGTTGCATCTCGGTGTCATCGGGCTTGCCGCACGGGTTGCCGAGCGGAAAGTCGACGAACAGCAGGCGGGGGACACCGCACTCTTCGACGATGTCGCGGGCGCTCCCGATCACGACCGTGACGATGCCCTCGGCTTCGAGATGACGTGCGACCAGACTCACGGTCTGGTGACACACCGGTCAAAGCGGAACGAGCAGGGCGATGTCGACCTCGTCGTCGCGACACCATGCGGCGATCGCTTCGGCGTCGAGTCCGGTCTTGCGTTGGCTGTACTCGGTCGGCACACCGAAGAACCGGTCGTTCACCTTGCCGATCTTGCCCACGGTGCCGTCGGTGGTGGCGAGCGACTGCAAGGCAGCCAGCGGAAGGAACGACTCTGTGTCGTCGGTGTGGGTGGCCTGTTTGTCCCACGACAGGTCAGCGGTGAACATCCGGTCGGGCACGTCGTCGACCGGGTGGTGATACACCTGCTTGCCCGTCGCCGGAGCGCCGTGCGCCGAATCATGGTGATGGAGGAACGAGGTGGTGACGACCGCGACGTTGCACGCGCTGAGCGGCTTGGCGAGACGGCTGAAGGGAACGTCATCGAACGCAGCCCAGCGGTATGGCTGGTCATAGCCCGACGCCGCGTAGTAGTCACGCGATTTGTCGATGTAGCTGACGACGCTGCGGTGGGAGATTTGTCGATCGGCTCGTTCTGCCATGCAGGCAAGCTACTGCGGCGCGCAATTGGGTGGCGAGGTGCGCCGGCGCGCGGGCCGTTGAATCGCCGCCATCCGTGCGACACTGGGGGCCGACTCGATCGAGCGAGTCCGCAACAGGGAACGGACCGCGATCGGTGAAACGACAACTCGCCCGGGTGCTGCTCAAGCTGACTCGGTTCACTCGGGTCGGCGAACCGCCGACGGCAGCAAAGTACGTGTTGCTGTCGAGCCCCCACACGACCAACTGGGACTTGTTGAGCCTGCTGCTCGCGGCGTGGAGCACCGGGTCGAACGTGAACTGGCTGGGCAAGCACCAACTGTTCCGGGGGCCGATGAATCGCCCGATGCGCATGCTCGGCGGCATCCCGGTGCGACGCGGTGAACAGAGCGGCATGGTGGCATCGCTGGTCGCCGAGTTCGCCGCCGCCGAGCACTTGGCCCTGGCGATTCCTGCCGACGGCACCCGCTCGTACACCGATCACTGGAAGTCGGGCTTCTATCGCATCGCGCTCGCCGCTGACGTTCCGATCGCCATGGCGTTCGTCGACTACTCGACCCGGACCCTCGGATTCGGGCCGGCCATGATGCCGACCGGCGACGTCGAAGCCGACCTCGACGTGTTCCGGGCGTTCTACGCCGACAAGCGCGGCAAGTTCCCCGACCAGGAAAGCACCATTCGTTTCCGCGAACCCGCCGCCTGACGACTTGATTCCGCGAGAAGGTGCGCCACATGGGCGCAGGCACCTCACGCGATGGCCTTGACCGCGATGGCCTTGACGCGATGGCCGGAGCTGTGGTAAGCCGTTCGACGTATGCACGCATCACTCGCCGACAAAGTCGTTCTCGTCACCGGTGCCGCTGGGGGCATCGGGCGCGCGATCGCCGAACGCTTCGCCGGCGTCGGCTCGAAGCTCGTCATCAACGACGTGAACGCCGAAGCGGCGGCAGACGTGGTCGACGGCATCCGCGCGGCGGGGGGAACGGCGGTCGCGGCAATCGCCGATGTGTCCGACAGCGCCCAGGTCGCCGCGATGTTCGACGTCCTCGTCGACGCGTACGGCAACATCGACGTGCTGGTGAACAACGCCGGCCTGGTGTCGCCGATGCTGCACTTCTTCGAGGCCGACGAGGCATGGTGGCGGCGCATCGTCGACGTGAATCTGACCGGCCACTTCCTGTGCTCGCACGTGGCGGCCCGGATGATGGCCAAAGCGGGCGGTGGTTCGATCATCAACATGAGTTCGGGCGGCGCCACCCGGGCGCATCGTGCGTTCACCGCCTACGACGCCACCAAGGGAGGCATCGAGGCGCTCACGCGGGCGATGGCGCTCGACCTCGGTCCGTACGGCATCCGGGTCAACGCACTCATGCCCGGTTCGATCGACACCAGCGGTTTGAGCCTCGCGGAACGTCAGCTCCGCGGTGAGAACGTGCCGTTGGGCCGGATCGGCGAACCGATCGACATGACCGGCGCGGCACTGTTCCTGGCGTCCGACGAAGCGTCCTACATCACCGGCGACGTCATCAAGGTCGACGGCGGGATGCTGGCGCAGCAGCGGTCGGCGACCGTCGACATCAAGCTCCCGTCCGACTTCCCCCGCATCGAGGACCTGTGATGGCCGCCGGGGCACAGGACGAGCAGGGTGGCGGGGTGCGGATCGGCGCGGACGTCGGCGGGACCTTCACCGACATCGTGGTCGAGCGACCCGACGGAACCTATGCGTCGACGAAGGTACTGACCACTCACGATGCGCCGGAACGAGCGATTCTCGACGGTGTCGCGCGCCTCGCCGACGTCGAAGCGATCGATCTGGCCGCAGGTCAGGTGCGGCAGTTCGTGCATGGCACCACGCTCGCCACCAATGCCCTCATCGAACGGCGGGGTGCCCGCACGGCATTCGTCACCACCGCGGGCTTTCGTGACGTGATCGAGACGCGCACCGAGAGCAGGTTCGAGCAGTACGACCTCGACATCGTCCTGCCGACGCCGCTGATCGAACGCAAAGATCGTTACACCGTGGCCGAGCGTCGAGACGCCCGGGGTCGGGTGCTGCTCGACTTCGACGAGGTCGGCGCCGCGCAGTTGGTCGAGCGGATCGCCGATGAGGGCTACGAGTCGGTGGCGGTCGGATTCCTGCACAGCTACGTCGACGGCACCAACGAACGCCGATTCCGCGACCTGGTGCACGCGCGACTCCCCGACCTGGCGGTGTCGATCAGCTGTGAGGTCTCGCCGCAGATGCGCGAGTACGAACGGTTCAACACGGTGTGTGCCAATGCCTACGTCCAACCGTTGATCGCGTCGTATCTCGTTCGGCTCCGCGACCAACTGCGTGACCGAGGCGTCCGGTGCCCGCTGTACCTCGTCCACTCCGGTGGCGGGCTGATCGGCGTCGAAACCGCCGTCGCGTTTCCCGTGCGCCTCGTCGAATCGGGGCCGGCCGGCGGTGCGATCTTCGCCGCCGACATCGCCGCGCGCTACGGCCGCGATCGGGTGCTGTCGTTCGACATGGGCGGCACGACGGCGAAGATCAGCCTCATCGACGACTACCGCCCGGCGACGGCGAAGACCTTCGAGGTCGATCGCACGGCACGCTTCAAGAAGGGGAGCGGGATGCCCATCTCGGTTCCCGTCATCGACATGATCGAGATCGGCGCCGGCGGCGGGTCGATCGCCAGCGTCGACTCCCTCGACCAGATCCGCGTCGGCCCGCACAGTGCCGGCTCGGTTCCGGGCCCGGCGGCGTACTCACTCGGCGGTCTCGACGCCACCGTGACCGACGCGAACGTCCAGCTCGGCCGACTCCATCCCGACACGTTCGGTGCCGCCGACATCGTCTTGTCGCTCGATCACGCCGCCGTCGCGTTGCAGCGCGGCGTCGGCGACCGACTCGGCCTGGACGCCGACGGCGCAGCGGTCGGCGTCGCCGAGGTGGTCGACGAGAACATGGCCAATGCGGCACGGGCCCACGCCGTCGAGCACGGCAAGGACCTCAGCGGATACACGATGATCGCGTTCGGCGGCGGAGCACCGCTCCACGCCGCGCGGTTGATGGACAAGCTCGGTCTCACCGAGTTGATCGTCCCGGCCGGGGCCGGGGTCGGTTCGGCGATCGGCTTCCTCGTCGCACCGTTCTCGTACGAGGCGGTGCGCAGCTTCTACACCTCGACGTCGGAGTTCGACGTTGCCGGATCGAACGACGTCCTCGCGGCACTGACCGACGAGGCGATGTCATTCGTCCATCTCGGCACCGCTGGGGTCAACGGTGCCGAATCCATCCCGGTCACGGTCGAGCGGCAGGTGTCGATGCGGTATGCGGGCCAGGGTTGGGAGATTCCCGTGCCGCTCGACGAGGACTCGGTCTTCGACGCCTTCGCCGCCGATCTCCTCTCGGCCAAGTTCACCAAGGCGTACGAGGAGTTCTTCGGTCGAGCCATCGACGACCTTGCGATCGAGACAGTGAGCTGGTCGGTGCGCGTCTCGTCGATCGTGCCGGCCCGAGCGCGAGTCGAGACACTGGTGCAGGCAACACGTCAGTTTGAACCCGGCGCAACCCGGAACGCCTACGACGCCGTCACCGGCACGCGCGTCGAAACGGCCTTGGTCGAGCGCGATGATCTGTCGCCCGGCACGCGGGTCGCGGGACCGGCGATCATCGCCGAGGCCCAGACCACCACGATTCTCGGATCGCACCACGTGTGCACGATGCAGCCCGACCGATCGCTTCTGATCACCCGCGATCGGAGCGGCTCATGACCGGCACACCAGCCAGCACACCGACCAGCGAGGTGGCGATGACCGCAAGCGAGATCGTGCGTCACCAGGTGATGTGGAACCGCTTGATCTCCGTGGTCGAGGAGCAAGCCCTCGCGCTGGTGCGCACTGCGTTCAGTACGTCGGTGCGCGAAGCCGGTGACCTCTCGGCAGGTGTGTTCGATGCACGGGGGCGGATGATCGCCCAGGCCGTGACCGGCACCCCGGGCCATGTCAACACGATGGCCAACGCCGTGCCTCATTTCATCGACGACATCGGGCCCGAACGCATCCACCCCGGCGACGTGTACATCACGAACGATCCGTGGAAGGGGACCGGGCACCTGCACGACATCACCGTGTGCACGCCGGTGTTCCGCGATGTCGATGGATCCGACACGCTGGTCGGCTTCTTTGCCTCGACCGCGCACGTGGTCGACATCGGCGGCCGGGGTTATGGCCCGGACGCCAAGGAGGTCTACGAAGAGGGCATCAACATCCCGATCATGAAGTGGGTCGATCGGGGCCAACTCAATCGCGACCTGGTCGGGATCCTGAAGGTCAACGTGCGCGAGTCCGACCAGGTGGTGGGCGACATCCACGGCCTCGCCGCGTCGAACGAAACCGGTCGGCGCCGACTGCTCCACATGCTCGACGAGTTCGGCCTCGATGGCCTCGACGGTCTGGCGTCGTTCGTGTTCGCTCGGACCGGCGCCGCCACGATGCGCGCGATCACCGGCGTGGCGAACGGGATCTACACCAACGAGATGGTGGTTGACGGCTACGGGGAGCCGGTCACCTTGGCCGTCGCGGTGACGGTGACGGATCAGGGCATGCACGCCGACTTCACGGGGACGTCATCGGTGTGCGGGCGGGGCATCAACGTGCCACTCGGTTACGCCCACGCGTACTTCACCTACGGGATGCTCGTCGCGCTCGCTCCCGAACTACCGAACAACGCGGCATCGCTGTCGATGTTCACCGCCAGCGCACCTGACGGCGTGATCCTCAACGCCAAGCACCCCGACCCCGTCGCCGTACGCCACGTGCTCGGCCACTTCGTCACCGACCTGTGCCTCGGCGCCATCGCGCCCGCGCTGCCCGACCGCGTGCCGGCCGAGGGCGCCGGCGCGCTGTGGAACTTCCAGGCGAGCGCGCGGTACCTCTGACCTCACCAACCCGCGCCCGCCGGTCGAGATGCTGATGTTCAACAGCGGAGGCAGCGGAGCGCGGCCGCGCCTCGATGGGCTCACGGCGACGGCGTTTCCGTCTGGGGTGCGGACGATGTCGGTCGAGGCGACCGAGCAAGTCGGCCCGATCGTCATCTGGCGCAAGGAGATCCGACCCGACAGCGGTGGCGCCGGACGGCATCGCGGCGGCCTCGGCCAGGTCATCGAGCTCGGCCCGACCGAGGGCTACCAGTTCGACTTCTCGGCGATGTTCGATCGCATCGACCACCCGGCGCGGGGCCGTGCCGGTGGCGGCGATGGCGCGCCCGGCCGCGTGTACCTCGACGACGGGACACCCTTCGCCGGCAAGGGCCGTCAGGTGGTGCCCGGTGGACGTCGGCTCGTGATGGAGTTGCCCGGCGGCGGTGGCCACGGCAACCCTGCCGAGCGCGACCCCGCCGCCATCGCCAACGACGCGCTCCAGGGCTATGTCACCTGACCATCACGTCTGGTGTCAGCCACCAGAGGTGATGTGGTGCCGCTGATGGCCGATCTCGCGGCCGGCTACGACGTCGTCTGCATCGGCGGGGCGATGATCGGGAGCGCCGCGGCGTACTTCCTGTCTGAAGATCCCGACTTCGACGGCACGGTGTTGGTGGTCGAGCCGGATTGGACCTACGGCCGGGCCAACACGACTCGCGCCCAGAACAGCATTCGGGCACAGTTCACCAGTGAACTGAACATCGCGCTGAGCCAGTTCGGGATGGAGTTCATCGCCGACTTCCATGCCAACGTGCAGGTCGATGGGGAGTCGCCGCACATCGACTTCCGCGGCACGGGCTACATGTTCATCGCCGATGACGAAGCGGCCTACGAACGACTCGAAGCGGAGTCCCACGGGCAACTCGCCATGGGTGCCGAAGTCGAGATGCTCCGCCCTGCTCAGATCGCCGAGCGTTATCCGTACATGGACGCCGACCAACTCGTCGGGGCCCGGGTGGGAGGCCTGCGCGAGGGGTCCTTCGACGGATGGGCCCTGTTTCAGGGCGTACGCCAACGCGCCGTCCACAACGGGGTCACCTACATCAGAGACCGGGTCGTCGGGCTCGATGTGGTCGGCTCGCGCGTCCGAACGCGTCCGTCTCGAATCCGGTCGCAGCGTCGGATGCGGCTTTGCGATCAACGCGGCAGGGTGTCACGCGCAACAGGTCGCCGCAATGGCGGGCCTGGCGCTGCCGGTCGAGCCACGGGCGCGTACCAGCTTCGTGTTCGACTGCCGCACGCCGATCGACGAGATCGTTCCGCTCACCGTCACGCCCTTCGGTGTCCACTTTCGTCGGGAGCAGCACCACTACATGTGTGGGACCGTGCCCCGTGACGACGTCGCCGTCGATCCGGACGATTTCGAGATCCGCCATGCCGAGTTCGACGAGCAGATCTGGCCGGTGCTCGCGAAGTATGTGCCGCGTTTCGACCAGGTCGGGGTGGTCACGTCGTGGGGCGGGCAGTACGACTACAACACGCTCGACCACAATCTGATCATCGGCGCCGGGAGCCAGGTCGAGAACTTCTTGTTCGCCAACGGTCATTCAGGGCACGGACTCCAACAGGGTCCCGCCGTGGGTCGGGCGCTGAGCGAACTGATCACCCTCGGTACCTTCCGAACGATCGACCTGACGCCGTTCGGCTACTCCCGCATCGAACGCAACGAACCGATCGTCGAACACGCCGTGATCTGAAGGTGACGGTGCGATCGTGACGTCAGAGCGAGTAGGTCGCGACCGTGCAGCTCACGGCGAAGATCGGGATCGGCTCGCAGAAGTGAACCGTGCCCGCCGCGCCGGCGGCCGCGGCTGCGACGCTGATGAACGTCCGAATCTCGAAGCCGCCCTGGCCAGCATCGGCGTAGACGGTGAGGTCGTCGTAGGCGAGCAGTGCATCGCGGTCGTTGCGACACCACCGATCCATGAAGTCGAGATCCCAACCAAGGTTGATCTTGCCCGAGTCGGGCGTCGCCGGCCAGTGCGAGATGCCGCCGGTGCCGACGATCGCGACCCGCTCGGGCACGGCGTCACATGCTCGCCGCAGCGACTCGCCGAACGCCCAGGCCCGATGCAACGGGGTGAGCGGAGGGCCCTGGCAATTGATGTTGACCGGCACGATCGGGACGTCGTACTGCGGGGTGAGAAAGTGCAGGGGCACCATGATTCCGTGGTCGAACTTCCACTCCTCGGCATAGCTCACGTCTGAGGTTTGCATCACCTCACCGATCAGTCGCTGCGACAGATCGCGGTGTCCCGGCACGCGCCGTCGGGCGATCCCGAGCCAGCCCGGATCCTCGATCGGCCCGTCGTAGTGGTCGGCCATGCCGATCGCGAACGCCGGCATGTTGTTCATGAAGAAGTTGGCGAAGTGCTCGGCGGCGATGACGATGACGGCATCAGGCCGTGCTGCTTCGAGATCGACGCGCATCTGGTCGAAGGCTGCGTAGAACCGGTCGCGGATCGACGGGTCGGCCTGGTCGGCTCGACCAGTGATGCCGGGTGCATGCGAACAGACTCCGGCGAAGACGAGTGACATGTCAGTTCCTGCTCGTGGGTGCGGGTGGGGGTTCGGTCTTCGAACGGTGAACGGGGGCGACCACCTGGTCGAGCCCGGTCGTCATGGCGTAGACCCCCTCCCGCACGGGGCCGTGCTCGGCGATGCCGTCGCGCATCCGCTGGAGATAATCCTGCCATTCGATCTGGTGAAACGCCGCGAAGTGCATCAGGATCTGGCCGTTCACGCCGAAGTGGAACAGCTTGCCGATGTCGGGTGCGACGAGCGCTGCGGTCTCGTCGGCAGTGAGGTCGAACGGTTCGAGCGCCGCGTGGCGATCGGCCGAGTATCGGGCCTGGGCCTCCTCGGAGCGATTGAGTTCGAAGAGGAATTTTTGCACGGCGTAGAGACTCATTGGTCGAGATCCGATGCGTCCCATTCGACCTGCAGCGCGTCGGGCCCCCGGAAGGTGATGTTCGGGAAGAAGGTGAGCTCTTGGCCCTCGACCAACCGCAACGACGGAAGCCGAGCGGCCAGCAGTTCGAGCGCGATCCGCGCTTCCATGCGGGCCAGGCCGGCGCCGAGACAGAAGTGGATGCCCTTGCCGAACGAGATGTGGCGGTTCGCCCGGTCGCGATGGAGGTCGAAGGTGGTGGGGTCGTCGAAGAGCTCGGGTTCGTGGTTGGCGGCGGCGAAGTTGAGCATCAACTTGGTGCCTGCCGGCAACTCGATTCCGCCCAAGGTGGTGTTCTGCGTGGTCACACGGCGCCACGAGATTTGACTCGACTCGAAGCGCAGCGTCTCGTCGACAGCGGCTGCGGCCAGCGATGGGTCGGCGCAGAGCGCGTCCCACTGGGAGCGGCGGGGGAGCAGGCAGCGCAGCGTGTTGCAGAGCAGCGCGGTGACCGGGTCGTGGCCGGCGAACGAGATGCCGTAGACGACCGACTCGACCTCGCGGTAGGAGATGCCGGTGCCGTTCGACGGGTCGGGGTCGGCATCGTGGGCGGTAAGGAGCTCGGACGTGAAGTCGTCGCGGCGCGCATCGCGTCGCTGGGCGACGAAGTCACGGCAGTAGCGCCAGTAGTCGAGCATGCCCTGCGCGATCTGGGCTTGCTCCGCGGGGGTCGGCTGGCCCCAGGAGAACGCCTTGCGATTGCCGCACCACGACTTGATCATCGCGTCGTCCTGCGCGGGGAATCCGATGAACCGGAAGACGATCTCGGCCGGCAGCGGAAACGCGAGTGCGGAGACGTAGTCGACCGGCGATCCGGATGTGATCATCTCGTCGAGCAGCTCGGTCGCTCGTTGGCGCATGTAGTCCTCGAGTGACCTGAGTCGCCGATTCGAAAAGCCCTGCCGGGTGTACACGCGGATGCGGGCGTGGTCGGGCTCGGGTCGGTTCGACATGACGGCGATCGGGTCGAAATCCGGAGCTCCGAGTACGGCCGCTGCTTCGGGGCCGAGCGGAAAGATCGGGTCCTGCACGTTGGTCGACGCGAAGATGTCGGGGTTCATGAAGACGTGTTCGATGTCGTCCATGCGCGTCACGACGACATGGCCGAGTTGCTCGGCCCAGAACACGGGATGTTCGTCGCGCAGCGCGCCGGCGATCGGATACGGATCGGCGAGATAGTCGGCGTCGAGGGGCGACCAGGATCGATGCATTGGGCAGCGGGGCGGTGGCGCGGCGACACCGTCGGGCGCCTGGTGATAGGTGTTCTGCGTCATCGGGGGCCTTCCTGGGAGCGGTTCGGTTCGGCGTCGGCGTCGGCGTCGGCGTCCGAAGCGGTCGACGCCAACGTGGGTGCAGTGAGGCGGGCGAGGAGGTCGGCGAGCACGTCGAGTTCGCCGGGTTCGAGTTGGTGTTCGATGTGGTCGTAGGCCGCCTCGCTCAGAGGGGCGATTCGGGCGACCAGGTCGGCACCGCCGCCACTGATGCTTGATCGCGGCCCGCCGTGCGTCGACACCCGCTGCTCGCTCGATCAGCCCGCGATCGTCGAGTGACGTGAGCATGCGCGACAAACTCGGGCCGAGCAGGAAGGTCTGCTCGGCGAGTGCTCCCACCGAGATCGGCGCTACTTCGTCGTTGAGGGCACGCAGCACCCGCCACTGTTGTTCGGTCAGGTCGTGGGCGGCGAGGATCGGACGGAAGTGTCGCATCACCGCCTCGCGGGCCCGCAGCAATGCCATCGGCAGCGATTGCTGGAAGCCGCGCAACACGACCCGATGCCCGGTGGTGGCGGTGGGGATGGTGACGGTCATGCCAGCACCTCGTCGGCGACCGAGTTGCGCAGCACCCCGAGCTCGGGCACGGCCACTTCGACGACGTCGCCGGGTGCGAGGAAGCGCGGCGGGTCGAATCGGGCGCCGGCGCCGATCGGGGTGCCGGTGAAGATGAGGTCGCCAGGTTCGAGGGTGCAGAAGGTGGACAGATACTCGATCTGGTAGTCGATCGGATACGCCATCGTGGCGGGGGTGTCGTCCTGTCGGAGTTCGCCGTTGACGCGCGTGGTGAGGTGCAACTGTGCGAGGTCCCAGGTCTCGTCGATCGTGGTCATCCACGGGCCGATCGACCCGGACGAATCCCAGTTCTTGCCCTGGGTGACGTTGAACTTCGCATGGCGCACCCAGTCGCGGATCGTGCCCTCGTTGCCGAGCGTGAGCCCGACGATGTGCCGGTGTGCCTCGGCTCGTGGAATGCGGCGGCCACCGGTGCCGATGACGACGACGATCTCGCCTTCGTAGTCGAGTTGCGCACTCTCGGGCGGGCGGATGAGCGGATGCTCGTGTCCGGTGAACGAGTTCGCGAACCGGACGAACACACTCGGCTTGTCCGGGGCATCTTGGCCGTCCTGGTACTCGGCGTTGCGACCTCCATAGTTGACGCCGATGCAGAAGATCTTGCCCGGTGACGGGAACGTGCGCTCGAATGTGACATCGCTCAGCGCGATGTCGGCAGGGGTGGACGCCGCGATCGATCGTGCTTCGTCGAGGCGCTGCTGGGCGATCAGATCGGACAGGTCGCGCACATCTGCGAGCCGCGCGCCGAGCGCGATCACGCCGTCGTCGACGACGATGCCGAAGTCGGCGACACCGCTGCGGGAGTAGCTGAGCAGTTTCATCTTGCGCTAATACTTAACATGTTACATAATGCTTGGCAATGCCTCATCTCATCATCGAGTACTCGGCGAACGTCGGTGACCTCGCTGACGTTGCCATGCTCGCCGACGCGCTGCACGACGCCGCACTCGCCAGCGGCATCGCCGCCATCGACGCGCTCCGTACCCGTGCAATGCAGCGCGACGTGTACGTCGTGGGCGACCGGCACCCGGACAACGGATTCGTCGCCGTCTATGCCCGGCTCGGCGCCGGGCGCAGCGCGGCCGACAAGCACCGTCTGCTCGCGGCGGTGATGGGTGCGCTCGACGACCATCTCGGTGCGGCCCAAGCGAACCTGATGCTCAGCGTCGAGTACCAGGAGATCGATCCCGAGTTCCGCATCAACAAGAACAACCTGCGCTCGGTCATTGCCGAGCGTGCCACCTGATCGACCGAGACGAGCGACGAATCATGGCTGCGAGCAAGACCTTCGACGACTACAACGCCCTTGCCGCAGGGGCGATTAGCCGTTTCGGTGACGCGCCGCTCTGGCACTTCATCGGCGGCCGACCGACGCCGAGTGTCTCGGGTGCCACGTTCGAGAACTGCTCACCGGTCGACTCGGCGCGCCTCGGCGACGTCGCCGCGGGAGACGCTGCCGACATCGATGCCGCAGCGCGTGCGGCCCACGACGCATTCGCCGATTGGTCGGGCCGCTCGGGCAAGGAACGTCGACGGATCATGCATGCAGTCGCCGACCTCATCGAGTTGCGTGCGGACGAGATCGCCGCGGTCGAGTGCGTCGACACCGGCCAGACCATCCGGTTCATGTCGGCCGCAGCGATCCGCGGTGCCGAGAACTTCCGCTTCTTCGCCGACCACGCACCCGACGCGAACAACGGCCGGTCGATGCCCGACGAGCATCACGTCAACTTCAGCTCGCGCCGAGCGCTCGGCCCGGTGGGCGTGATCACGCCGTGGAACACCCCGTTCATGCTGTCGACGTGGAAGATCGCACCCGCGCTCGCAGCCGGTTGCACCGTGGTGCACAAGCCGGCCGAGTGGAGCCCGAACACGGCCGCGATGCTCAGTGAGATCGCTCTCGAAGCGGGTCTGCCCGCCGGTGTGCTCAACACGGTCCACGGATTCGGCGAGACGGCGGGCAAGGCCTTGACCGAGCATCGGTTGATCAAGGCGATTGCCTTCGTCGGCGAGTCGGCGACCGGGTCGATGATCCAGGCCCAAGGCGCGCCCACACTCAAGCGGGTGCACTTCGAACTCGGCGGCAAGAACCCGGTCATCGTGTTCGACGACGCTGACCTCGATCGGGCTCTCGATGCGGTGATGTTCATGATCTACAGCCTCAACGGCGAGCGCTGCACATCGTCGAGTCGGTTGCTCGTCCAGGCCTCGATCCACGACTCCTTCGTCGATCGCCTGTCCGAACGGGTGCGGGCGCTGCGCGTCGGCCACCCCCTCGACCCGGCGACCGAGATCGGTCCGCTGATCCACCCCCGCCACTGTGCCAAGGTGCGCAGCTACCGCGCCAGGGCCGAGGCGGCAGGTGCCACCGTGCTCGTTGGTGGCGGCGCCAACTCCGACCCCGAGTCGTACTACGTCGATCCGATGCTGTTCACCGGAGCGACCAACTCGATGGACATCGCGGAGGAGGAGATCTTCGGCCCGGTGCTCACCGTCATCGCGTTCGACGACGAAGCTGATGCGGTTGCCCAGGCGAACGACACCGAGTACGGCCTGGCCGGCTATCTCTGGACGGGGGACACGGGTCGGGCGCAACGGGTCGCGCGCGACCTCGACGCCGGGATGGTCTGGGTCAACAGCCAGAATGTGCGGCATCTGCCGACGCCGTTCGGAGGGACGAAGGCGAGTGGAATCGGTCGCGACGGAGGCCCCGAGTACAGCTTCGAGTTCTACATGGAGACCAAGAACATCTCGATCGCCTACGACACCCACGCGATTCCGAAGCTGGGGGCGCGCTGATGGCGGTCACCCTCCCACCCGAGTCGATCGGCGCTCTTGCCGCCGAGCACGAGCGGGCGCGGGTCGACGTCGTGCCGTGCGACCCGGTGACTCGGCGGCATCCCGACATCACGCTCGACGACGCCTACGCGATCCAGTCGGCGTGGATCGAGTCTGCAAGTGGCGAATGGTGCGTCGATCGTAGGTCACAAGATCGGGCTCACGAGCCGAGCGATGCAGATGGCGATGAAGATCGACGAACCCGACTTCGGTGCGCTGCTCGACGACATGTTCATCCCGTCCGGGTCGTCGACTCGGGCCGCCGCCTACCTCGATCCGAAGATCGAAGTCGAGTTCGCCTTCGTGCTCGCCCACGATCTCGTTCCGCACGATCGGGGTCGCGACCTCACGGTCGACGACGTCTATGCCGCCACCGCGTATGTGGTTCCTGCGCTCGAGTTGATCGATGCCCGTTCGTACCGGGTGCACCCCGTCGATGCACGCACGCGCACTGTTCGCGACACCATCTCCGACAACGCGGCGAATGCGGGTGTCATCGTCGGCGCCGAGCACGTCTCGGTCGACGAGGCGCGCCATGGCGACCTGCGGTGGGCAGGAGCGATCGCCTATCGCAATGGGGTGGTCGAAGAGACCGGGCTGGGCGCGGGTGTGCTCGACGACCCGGCGATGGGCGTGGTATGGCTGGCCAACCGGCTGCATCGGATCGGGATTCCCTTGGTTGCCGGCGAGACCATCCTCGCCGGATCGTTCACCCGCCCGATCGATTGTCGCGCCGGTGACGAGTTTCGTGTCGACTTCGGATACCTCGGCACCATCGAACTCACCTTCACCTGATGTCACATCGGGGCCAGGTCATTTCGCGACAAAAGTGTCGCGTTGGTGCCTGGCCCTATCGCGACAATTCTGTCGCGTTGGTGCCTGGCCCTATCGCGACATTTCTGTCGCGTTGGTGCCTGGCCCCGATGCGACATACTGACGACACATCTGCAAGGGGACCCCAGCATGCAAACTCAACTCTTCATCGGTGGCGAATGGCGCAATGGTTCAGCCGGCGCGACGATCGCAGTGACCGACCCGGCGACCGGCGAGCACATTGCCGATGTCGCCGTGGCCACTCCGGCTGACGCCACAGCTGCGTGTCAAGCCGCACACGTCGCCCAGATGGCCTGGGCAAGTGTTGCGCCCCGAGAGAAGGCCGAAGTGCTGCGTCGGTGCTGGGAGTCGATGATGGCGCACCAGGGCGAGTTGGCCGAACTGATCGTGCGCGAACAGGGCAAGCCGATGGCCGACGCAAAGGGTGAGGTCGCCTACGCCGCGGAGTTCTTCCGCTGGAACTCCGAGGAGGCGGTGCGCATCCGAGGTTCGCTCAGTACGGCGCCGGCGGGAGCGAACCGGATCATCGTGCGCCATCCGCCAGTCGGCGTCGTCGTCATCATCACCCCATGGAACTTCCCTGCGGCGATGATCACCCGCAAGCTCGCGCCGGCCCTCGCGGCGGGCAACGGCGTTGTCATCAAGCCGCCGTCCGAGACGCCGCTGACTGCCCTGCGTATTGCCGAACTGCTCACCGAGGCGGGGGTTCCGGGCGGCCTGGTCAACGTGACGACTACCGATGATGCCGGGGCGTGGTTCGACGCCGCCGTCGACCACCCGGCGACGCGCATGGTCTCCTTCACCGGATCGACGGCGACCGGTCAGAAGTTGCTCAAGCGCAGCGCCGACCGTGTCCTCAAGACCGTCATGGAGCTCGGCGGCAACGCACCGTTCATCGTCTTCGCCGACGCGGACATCGACGCGGCGGTGACCGGCGCGATGACCGCCAAGATGCGGCACTCGGCCGAGACCTGCACTGCGGCGAATCGCTTCTTCGTCCACGCCGACGTCGTCGACGAGTTCACGACCAAGTTCGCTGCCGCCATGGGCGGGCTCACTGCAGGCAACGGCTTCGATGAGGGCGTCGACTTCGGGCCGCTGATCCACGACGCCCAGCGCGACAAGGTCGCGGCACTCGTCGACGACGCGGTGGCTGCTGGTGCCGAGGTCGTGGTGGGCGGATCGCGGATCGACGGGCCGGGTAGCTTCTACGAAGCGACCGTGTTGCGCAACGTGTCGCCCGACTCACCGATCACGCGGGAGGAGATTTTCGGACCGGTTGCTCCGATCATCACGTTCACCGACACCGACGAGATGATCGACCAGGCCAACGACACCGAGATGGGCCTCATCGGTTACGTCTTCACGTCCGATCTCGCCCGCGGCTTGGCGGTGAGCGAACGGATCCAGGCCGGGATGATCGGCCTGAATCGCGGTGCGGTGTCTGACCCGGCTGCTCCGTTTGGTGGCATGAAGCAGTCGGGGCTCGGCCGCGAAGGCGCCTCCGAAGGCATCTACGAATTCTGCGAGACTCAATACATCGCAGCGAACTGGTGACGCAACTGCACAGTCCGATGCTCGATTCGATGCTCAATCCGATGCACAGTCCGAGAGCGCGAGTGGAATGAACGACATCGAGTTGTTGCACGATGCTGCCCGGCGTGCGATCGCCTACGTCGGCCATGTCGACTCGCGTGCAGCGGCACCGACGCACGACGCGGTCGATGCGCTCGCCGGCTTCGACGAGCCGCTGCCGGAGCACCCGACCGACCCTGCCGATGCGCTGCGCATGCTCGACGACCTCGGAGCGCCGGCGACGATGGCCTCGACCGGGCCCAACTACTTCGGCTTCGTGAACGGTGCGAGCTTCCCGGTTGCCCTCGGCGCGGCGTTCATCGTGAACGTGTGGGACCAGAACGCAGCGTTGCCCGTGATGTCGCCGGCCGCAGCGAAACTGTACGACGTCAGCCGCACCTGGTTGCTCGACATCCTGCGGTTGCCGGCGAGCGCCGACGTCGCATATGTCACCGGAGCAACGGTCGCCAATGCCACGTGCCTGGCCGCGGCACGCGATGCGCTGCTCGCCGATGCAGGGTGGAACTCCGTCGCCGATGGCGTGTTCGGCGCGCCACCGATCACCGTGGTGGTCGGTGCCAAGGCGCACTCCACGGTCCGGAAGTCGCTGGGCCTCGTCGGACTGGGAAGCGATCGGGTTGTCATCGTTCCAACCGACGACCAAGGCCGGATGATCGCCGCCGCACTTCCGGCCGATCTCGATGGCCCAGTGCTGGTGTGTGCGCAGGCAGGCGAGGTGAACACCGGAGCGTTCGACCCGTTCGATGCAATTGCCGACTGGCTCGACCACCATCATTCGGGGCGGGGATGGTTGCACGTCGACGGAGCATTCGGGCTCTGGGCGCTCGCCGACCCGACTCGCCGTCACCTCGTGGCGGGTCTGGACCGAGCCGACTCGTGGGCGACCGACGGGCACAAGTGGCTGAACGTCACGTACGACTGCGGCATCGCGCTCGTCGCTCGTGATGGAGCGCTTCGTCGCAGCTTCGCGTCGATTGCCGGCTACCTCCCGCCCGAAACGGGATTCGAAGCAATGCATCACACGCCCCAGTCGTCGCAGCGGGCGCGCCAGGTCGAGGTGTGGGCTGTGCTGCGTTCACTCGGCCGTTCCGGCGTCGCCGAGTTGATCCAGCGCACTTCCGCATGTGCGTCGTTGATCGCTGACCGGCTTCGTGGCGCAGGTCTCTCGGTGCTGAACGACGTGGTGCTGAATCAGGTGCTCGTTCGCTCTGGCGACGCAGCGCGCACCGAGCAGTTGATCGGTGCAATCCAGCGCGATGGCCGCATCTGGTGTGGTCCGACGCAGTGGAACGGCGAGACGGCGATGCGCATCAGCGTCTCGTCGTGGAAGACCACACTCGACGACGCAGCACGCGCCGCCGACGTCATCATCGAACTGGCATCCCACCACTCCTGACCAGCGCGATGAGACTGGCGGCGCGCACCCCGCCCGCAGACTCATCGCGATGGGTGAGTGACGGCGAGGCGGTGGCAGGGTTCGGTGCCGTCTTGATCTAATGTCGGCCCATGAGTGCTGCCGCAATTGCCGTCATCGTTCTCCTTGTGTTGGCATTGATCGCGCTGGCCGCATCAATCAAGACCGTCAACCAGGGCACCGTCGCGGTCACGACGATCTTCGGGAAGTACCGGGGGACGCGTCGACCTGGCCTCAACTTTCTCGTACCGTTCATCGAGCGGATCTACCGCAGGATCAGCGTCCAGAACCGCGCCATCGAGCTGCAGTTTCAGGCGATCACGCAAGACCAGGCCAACGTCTACTTCACGGCGATGATGGTGTACGGCGCGATCAGCGAGAGTGAGGAAACGATCAAGAACATTGCGTTCAAGTTCGTGAGTGAGCAGGACTTTCTCACCGCGCTGGTGCGCAGCGTCGAAGGCAGCACGCGCGGCTTCGTGGCGACCAAACGTCAGTCCGAGATCCTCGCGCTGCGCGGCGAAATCGTCGCTGAGGTCAAGGAGAATCTCGACGAAGTGATCGAAACATGGGGCTTCCACCTCATCGATCTGCAACTCAACGACATCACCTTTGACCAGGCGATCACGATGTCGATGGCCCAGGTCGTCGCGAGCAACAACTTGAAGGCTGCGGCCACGAACGAGGGCGACGCATTGCTCATTCGCAAGACGAAAGAGGCCGAGGCAGTCGGAAATGCGGTACGAATCGAGGCCGAGGCCGAGCGGGTCGCAGCGCAGTTGCGCGGTCAGGGCGTGGCGTTGTTCCGCGAGGAGGTCTCGCGGGGTCTGGCGCAGGCTGCGCGCGAGCTCGAGCAGAACAATGTCGATCAGTCGCTGATCCTGTTCTCAATGTGGACCGAGACCATCCGTCACATGGCCGAGAACGGAAAGGGCAACGTGCTGTTCCTCGACGGGTCACCCGAAGGCATGCAGTCCCAGATGCGCGATCTGGTGGCGCTCAGCCAGCTTGATCGCGCGGCAAACATCCCGCCGCCGCCGCCCCCAACACAGTGATTCCTCTCGCTGGAACCGACGTCTGACCGGGTCGGTCACGGCGAGGCCGGCACCGCTTCAGGGGTCAGTTCTTCGAACGTGTCGATCCGGCGCAGCGATGGGAACACGATGGCGAAACCGGCGGCGATCGCCATCGTGATCAGTCCGCCGCCCGCGATCGCCCACGGCAAGCCGAACGCCCGGGCTGCCACGCCACTCTCGAACGCGCCGAGTTCGTTCGACGCACCGATGAACACACCCTCGACGGCGTTGACGCGACCCAACTGCTCATCTGGAGTGATCAGCGGAACGATCGAGCCGCGGATGAACATCGACACCATGTCGGCGGCCGAGACGACGACGAGCGCAGCGAACGCCACCCAATAGGTCTGGGTCAGGCCGAACACGACGTTGCCCGCGCCGAAGATGCCGACGACCCAGAGCAGCGTCGAGCCGACCTTGCGCCGCACGGGTCGGACCGCCAGCACCGCCGCCATCGCTGCCGCGCCGATTCCCGGAGCGGCCCGCAGCCAGCCGTAGGCGATGTCGCCGACGCCGAGCCGCTCGCTCGCCACGGCAGGGATCAGGGCAATGGCGCCACCGAACAGGACCGCGAAGAGGTCGAGGGAGATCACGCTGAACACCGCTGGCGTGCGGCGCACGAAGCGCAGCCCTTCGACGGCGCTCGACCATGTGGGCCGCTCGGTGTTGCGGACTGGTTCGCGCTGATACCGGATCATCAGCATCGGGATCACTGCGGCGAATTGCAGTAGGGCGGCTGCGCCGTAGGCCCACGAGGCGCCGACGCTGTAGAGGAATCCGCCGATGACGGGGCCGAGGATCGACGAGAACGTGAAGATGCCCAACCACAGGGCCATCACGCGGGGAAAGACATCGGCAGTCGCCAGAAACGGCGCGATCGAGCGGCGGGCGGGCGCCAACATCGCATCGGCCGTTCCGAGCACGGCGGCGAGCGCGAAGAGCTGCCAGACCGCAGTCGAACCGGCGATGCTGAACAGCAGGAGGCCGATCGCCGCGCACCCCCGTCCAGCCAGGAACAGTCCACTCAGCCGCCGACGGTCGAACCGGTCGGCGACCAATCCGCTGACGAGGACCAGCAGCAGGGCCGGCACGAACTGCGCGAGCCCGACGAAGCCGATGTCGAGTTCATTCCCCGTGATGTCGAACACCTGCTTGAACAGCACCGTGACCAGCAGGTTCTGGCCGATGGCCGCACACACGGTCGACAGCAGATACTTGCGGACCTCGGGGAGCCGCAAGACATCGGCCGAGGTCGCTCCGCGGGACCCCACGATGTCGGCGCCCGTGGTGTCCGCACGTGCCGAGTCGGCTCGGTCATCGTCGGTCGGCGCGCTCATCCGACTGCCGATCCGAGATCGGGCAGCGTCGTGAGGAGCGCCGTCGCCAATCGTGGCGAGGTGGTGTGACGCGGCCAGACCGCGCGCAGCAGACGGGGAATCCGGATGTGGGGATACCTCGACCTCGACCAGTCGTCCACTTGCGAGATCGTCCGACACGGCGAGCCGACTGATGACCGTGGGCGACGATCCGTTCATGACGGCAATCCTGACAGCCGAGATCGACCCGAGTTCGAGAGCAGCGAGCGGCGCATCGATGCCGAGCCGGAGCAAGACCTCGTCGAGGGCTTGGCGCGTTCCGGACCCTCGCTCGCGCAACACCAGCGGCGTGTCGGTGAACTCGGCGAAGTCGACCGACCGACGGCTCGCCCACGGGTGGCGCGGCGACACGACGGTGATCAGCTCATCACGACCCACCGTCCGTTGCGACATCGACGAGGGGACCGACGGCGATTCGACGAATCCGAGATCGACAGCGCCGGATTCGAGCCGGGCGAGGACCGCCTGGCTGTTGGTCACTTCGAGCGTCACCGAGTCGGACGGGCGATCGACGAGGAACGCTTCGAGCCACGGCGGCAGCAGATACTCGGCCACCGTGTAGCTCGCCGAAAGCCGTAGGAGCCCGGTCCGTTCGGCCTTCAACGCGGCGACGCCCGCGGCGAGGTCGTCGGCGACGCGCAACATGTCGCTCGCCCAGCGCGCGATCAATTGACCCTCCGGCGTGGGGACCGAACCGGCTGGTGACCGGTCGAGCAGGATGACGCCGAGTTGGGATTCGAGTGTGCGGATGCGACTGCTCGCTGATGGCTGGGTGATGAGGTGGGCCTTCGCCGCAGCCGAGACGCTCCCGAGTTCGACCACCGATCGGAAGAGGTCGAGTGCGGCGAGATCGGGGAAGTCGGGCGCAAGCGGCACGCTCGGAGTGTAGTGACAGGACCTATGGACAGCCATAGGTCGCTTCTATACCCCGAGAGCCACAACCGCACTAGCGCCGACCGCTGCGGTGACCCACACTAATGACGTGCCGTTGCTGCGGCACGGGCCAACGGCCCCTTCCGGATCACCGGAATCGAACTGCGTCTGACTGGGGAACGATGACTCGACTGGGGTTCTTACTCGACAGCGACGCATGTATCGGCTGCCACGCCTGCACGATTGCGTGCAAGAGCGAGCACGATGTTCCGCTCGGCGTGAATCGGACCTGGGTCAAGTACATCGAGACCGGGTCGTTCCCCAACGTCAGCCGGCATTTCTCGGTCATGCGCTGCAACCAGTGCGACGACGCACCGTGCATGACGATCTGTCCGACGAATGCGCTGTTTCGCGCCGACAACGGCGTCGTCGATTTTCAGGACGACAACTGCATCGGATGCAAGTCGTGCATGAATGCGTGCCCGTACGACGCCCTGTTCATCAACCCCGCGACGAACACGGCGAACAAGTGCAACTTCTGCAATCACCGGATCGAGATGAACCTCGAACCGTCGTGCGTCGTGGTGTGTCCGACGCAGGCGATCAAGGTCGTCGACTTCGACAACCCGAATGATCCGGTCGGCAAGATCATCGGACGCGAAGACGTCGCCGTGCGGTCGCCTGAGCAGAACACCAAGCCGAAGGTGTACTACCGCGGCGCCGACCAGGCATCGCTCGACCCGACGCGCACCATGATCAAGCCCGACGGGATGATCTGGGCCGACACCACGGCGCACCATCGCCTCACGCCGCAACTCGACGCGCACGGCCACGGCGACCCCGGCATCGTCGCCCGCACGGCCTACACCACGGCGCACAAGACGACCTGGGACACGAAGGTGTCGGGCTACCTGGTCACCAAGGCCATCGCAGGCGGCATCATGATGCTCGCCGCGCTGATGATCGTGCTCGGCCACGCCGACGAGCAGGCTGCCGTCGGCGTCGTGCCGCCGATCGTCGCCGGCATCTTTCTCGCCCTCACCGGGGGGTTGCTGGTCGGCGATCTCAAGCAGCCCAAGCGCTTCTACTATCTGTTGACCCGGTCGAACTTCGATTCGTGGTTGGTCAAGGGCGCCTACGTGCTCAGTGGGTTCGCGGCGCTGTCGGGGGTCTGGTTCCTGCTGGGCGCCCTCGACGCAGGTGACGCCCTCCGGTTCATTGCGGTGCCCACCGCGTTGTTCGGTGCAGCGACCGCTGGCTACACCGCGTTCCTGTTCGGGCAGTGCGAAGGCCGCGACCTCTGGCAGACGCCGCTCCTCCTGCCGCTGCTGCTCGCCCGAGCGGTCACCGCCGGTGCCGCCGCGTACGCAATTCTCGACCTGGTGATGGACATTCCGTCACACCGTGCAGTCTGGTGGAGCCTGCTCGGTGGAGTCTCCGCGATCGCTTTCCTGAGTTGGGTCGAACTGCAGAGTCATGGCAGTCGCCACGTCGAAATGGCCGTGCACGACATGACCAAGGGTGCGCAGCGGCAGTGGTTCCGGGGCGGCGTCGTCGTCGGGATGCTGCTGCCGGGCGCGCTCGCGATCCTGGCTCTGGCGGCCGATGTCTCGACCCCCATCGTCGCCGCACTCGCCGGAATCGCCGCACTCGCCGGCATGTTCCTGTCCGAAACCGCCTTCATCCGTGCCGGCCAATCCGTCCCCCTCAGCTGACTGTTCGGAGAATCCCATGACTGATCTGCAGAAGTATCCGCCGCACGAGCACTGGCACGACTGGACCGAACTCGACGCGAAAGCGTGGCCGAACAAGGTTGAACGCAACTACACCCTCGTACCGACGACCTGCTTCAACTGCGAAGCGGCGTGCGGGCTCCTCGCCTACTTCGACAACGAGACCGGCGAGATCTCCAAGATCGAAGGCAACCCCGAACACCCCGCGAGCCGCGGCCGAAACTGCGCAAAGGGCCCCGCGACGCTCAACCAGATCTACGACCACGAGCGGATCCTGTATCCGCTCAAGCAGATGGGCGAACGCGGCAGCGGCCAGTGGGAACGGATCAGTTGGGATCAGGCGCTCACAGAGATCGGTGAACGCATCCGTACGGCCTTCGCCGAAGACCGCCACAACGAGGTGATGTACCACGTCGGCCGACCCGGCGAAGACGGCTACGCCGACCGCGTGCTCAAGGCGTGGGGGACCGACGGGCACAACAGCCACACCAACATCTGCAGCTCGAACGCGCGCATCGGCTACCAGAGCTGGATGGGCCACGACCGGCCGTCGAGCGACTTCGCCAACGCCGAGGTGATCTTCCTCATCTCGTCGCACCTCGAAGCCGGGCACTACTTCAACCCGCACGCCCAGCGGATCATCGAGGCGCAGAGCAACGGTGCCACGGTCATCTGCGTCGACCCGCGCCTCAGCAACACCGGCTCGAAGGCCGACCACTGGTTGCCGACGTGGCCCGGCACCGAAGCATTTCTCTGCCTGTCGATCGCGCACCTGCTGTTGGAGAGCGGCAACTGGCAGCGCGACTTCGTTCGCCGCTGGGTGAACTGGGAGACCTTCCTCGCCGAGCTGTACCCCGACCTGCCCCAGACCTTCGACTCGGTCGAGGAGGCACTCAAGGATCACTACAGCGAATACACCCCCGAGCGCGCCGAGCACATCACCGGCGTCTCGGCCGAGCAGATCCGCGAGATCGCCACGATCATCGGCAAGCACCCGACCAAGTTCGCCAGCCACAACTGGCGGGCCGCGGGTGCGGGCAACATGGGCGGCTGGCAGGTGGCCCGCTGCCTGTTCTTCCTCAACGTGCTCACCGGATCGGTCGCCACGGTCGGCGGGACCAGCGGCAACGGATGGAACAAGTTCGCGCCGCATCAGCCCAAAGGTGCGCCCGAACTCACGAAGTGGAACGAACTGACCTGGCCCCAGGAGTTCCCGCTGGCGTACCACGAGATGTCGATCCTCCTGCCGCACTTCTTGAACGAGGGCCGCGGCAAGCTCGACACCTATTTTTCGCGGGTCTACAACCCGATCTGGACCAACCCCGACGGGTTCACCTGGCTCGAAGCGTTGAAGGATCGCGACAAGGTCAACTGCCATGTTGCGCTCACGCCGACCTGGTCAGAAACCTCGTGGTTCGCCGACTACGTCTTGCCGATGGGCGTCGGTGCCGAGCGGCACGACTTGGCGAGCTACGAGACGCACGCCGGCCGATGGATCGGTTTCCGTCAGTCGGTGTTCCGGCGCTACGCCGAGATCAAGGCCGAGCAGGGGTCGGGCGACGAGTTGGGCCCCGACACGCGCAGCCACGAATACAACCCCGGCGAGGTCTGGGAGGAGAACGAGTTCTGGATCGACCTGAGCTGGAAGATCGACCCGGACGGGTCGATGGGCATCCGGAAGTGGTTCGAATCGGACGAGCGGCCGGGCCACCCGATCAGCGTCGACGAGTACTACGGCCACATCTTCTCTGAAGAGGTCCCCGGCCTCGCCGATGCCGCAGCTGTTGCCGGCCAGACACCGCTGGAATACATGCGTGACCGTGGCGCGTACGCGGTGCCGGGCGACCAATACACGCCGTACGAACGGCTGGTCTCGGCCGCCGCCGTGGCCGATTGCGTGCAAGACGACCAGGGCGTGTTCCGCAAGCCCGGCACGATCGGGACCTATGACGGCACGCCCGCCAGCGCCGCGGTCACCGAACTCGCCAAGCTCGGCGACGGCTCGCCAGCCGTCGAGGTCGACGGCGAGATCAAGGAAGGCTTTCCGACACCGTCGAAGAAGCTCGAACTGTTCTCGACCACCCTGAAGGAGTGGGGCTGGCCCGAGTATTCGACACCGAAGTGGATTCCGAGCCACGTGCACTGGGAGGACATGGACATCGCCGGCAACGAACGCATCCTGCTCCCCACATTCCGCATTCCGACGCTGATCCACACGCGCTCGGCCAACTCGAAATGGCTCAACGAGATCAGCCACCGCCACCCGCTGTGGATCCACCCGGAGGACGCCGAGAAACTTCACATCGAAGAGAGCGGCCTCGTACGCATCACGACGCGCATCGGTCACTTCGTGATCCAGGCGTGGCGGACCGAAGGCATCCGTCCAGGCGTGGTGGCGGCCTCGCATCACATGGGTCGCTGGCGGCTCGACGAGAAGCAGGGCAGGAACTGGGCCGCGGGCAAGGCGACGATCGACTCGGTGCCCAACGTCGACGGAGGCACCACCTGGACGCTCAAGCGCGAGGGCGTCGACAAGAAGAACATGACCCCGTACGAGTCGTCTGACCCGGACACCGGCCGCATCTGGTGGCACGACACCGGCGTACACCAGAACGCGACGTTCTGCGTGCAGCCCGACCCGATCTCAGGCATGCAGTGCTGGCATCAGCGGGTGCGGGTCACGCCGGCCGAGGTGGGTGACGAGTACGGCGACGTGGTCGTCGACACCGCCAAGTCGCGCGAGGCCTACCTCGAATGGATGGACAAGACGCGCCCGGCCGGCACCACGAACGACAGCGGCTTGCGCCGCCCGCTCTGGTACGCCCGGCCGCTCAAGCCCACCCTCGCCGCCTACCAACTTCCCCCGAGGTAGCTCGACGGGTGTCGGGCGGGCGGTTGGGCCAGATGGTTCAGCTGGCCGGCGGCGGCGGGGGCGTGCTGCGCAGCTGATCGGCGATCGTGACGTCTTTGTGGAAGCGCTTGTGCACGTAGAGACGCTCGCCCAGCGACTCGGACTTCCACCAGAGACCCGACGCGGGTCCGATCACCGTGTCGCGCGGGAGCTCGCGGAGCACGCTCTTGGCTTTGGTCATGCTCCAGCGGCCCGTGTTCATCACGAGGATGCGGCGGTCGGTCACGATCACCGAGCGGTAGCCGTTCTTCACGAGCAGGATCAACCAGCTGAGCAACGCCCAGTACTGACTGAAGGTTTGGCCGGCGAACGCCGCCTGGATCTGTTCGCCCGGCGCGAGAAACCCGCCGGCGTTGTTGACGATCTTGTCGCGAATTTTCATGCGCTGAACGTAGTGGATCACCACCGTGGTGATCGGCGAAATCTGGCGGCGCAGGAATCGGTGGGTGAGATCTCGGTGAGGAGGTCGGCGAAGACGAGTTCTTCGTCGACGTCGAGGCCTTTGCGTTGGAACCAGGCGCAGACGTTCACCACATCGCGGTGCAAGAAGTCGAGGCCCTGCAAGTTGGCGGCGATGTCGATGGCCTGAGGAAAGTCGATGAACCAGAGCGTCTCATGCCACCACAGCAGGTTGTACGCCGACAGGTCGCCGTGGGCCACACCTTCGTGGGTCATGCAGCGCAACCCGGCGACGAGTTGGGTGAACGCATCTTCGAGTTGCGCGTCGCTGAGCCGAGCCGCCTGGAGCTGCGGTGCGGCCTGCAGTTCATCACCGATGTACTCGAGGTCGAACACATCGTCGGCATAGGCGATCGGGTACGGCACTTGCATCCCGGCGTGCCACAGGCGGCGCATCACCTCGTGCTCGTGGCCGGTCCAGCGGTCTTGGAGCAGGTGCTTGCCATAGGCCGACATGCGTTCGACCGCTCGGCGGTCACGTGTCTTGCGGAACTGGCGGCCCTCCCGGTACTGCACATCGTTGACGAACGTCGACGAACGCTGGAATCCGAGTGCTTCGAGCTGGCCCTTCTGGGTCACCTCACGCGGGAGGTAGCGCTTGCGGGCGAAGACGCAGCGTTCGGCTGGGGCATCGACGGCGGTGCGTTGGATCAGATGGACTTGGGCTTCTTTGCCGGATTTGATGACGCCGAGGTCGACGTCGGTGCACGGCTCGTGGACGAGCCATGACGGAGTGGTGCGCATTGCGGGGATCTCCTGTGAATCGCGAGTGCATGTGTGGTGCAGCCGCGCTCAGTCAGGGTGCTGAACAGCGCGGCAGAGAGGAGGTGACATGGGAATCAGACATGTGGACGACCTCCTTCGCTCGCAGTTGAACGTGAACATACTGCGTCAGCGTTGAGCGATCAGTAGAGGTTTCGACACGACCGGGCGCCCGGGGACTGCTGCAGGCGAGTGATCGCGCGGCGTCGATGGCTGCGTCGGGGCAGCGTCACGAACTCGGTGTCTTGTGATGCAGTGAGATGGAGGGGTCGAGGCGGATACCGAACCAGTCGTACAGCATCTGGGGCCAGTCGGCGGGAGTGACGGGTTGCTCGGTGGTGGTGTCGTCACGGGTGACTTTGAGCCGGTCGTGGGTGAGCGTGACCCGGTCGGGTCCGCGATCGAGCAGGCGCGTGGCAAACGGGTGGGTGTGCCACCGCTTCGCCGGGTCGACCTGCATTGCGTCCGACACCGGTGTGAACTGGTCGAGGGTGTGGGCGACGCGCTTGAACCGATACTCGGGTGAAGGAATCCCGTCGACATGGCGCGTGAGTGTCGTTCCCTGGGGGCTGCCGATCAGCTCGTAAGTGGCGAATCCGCCGTCCTGCGGCCCGCTCTTGTTGAGCGCGAGCGGTCGGGTGAACGATTCGCCAAAGCCGACGTCGACGAGGAACGGCTGATCGAGGCGGACTTCGAGCGCGACGTGATCGATGAGCGTGCTCGGCCCGTCGAGGAGGACGGCCGCGCCGAGGAGGAGTACGTCGAACCCGAGTGCTTCGAGCAGTGCGCCGAATGCGCCATTCACTTCGAAGCACCACCCGCCGCGGCCCCGCTCGACGATCTTGTCGACCGCAGCGTCGACCGATGTCGAGACGTGGATGCCGGCCACGATGTCGAGGTTCTCGAACGGCACCGCAGTCATGTGGAGCTGTTGCAGCTCGGTGAGCGTGGCGAGGTCGACTGCCGGTGAACCACCAAAGCCGATCCATTCGAGGTAGGCGTCAACATCAATCGTCGGCACGCTCACGACCCCACTGTATGGCCGAGTAGCGGGGCGCAACGCTTGGGCGCGAGAGTGGGCGATGCGGCTTGTCATGTTCTGCGGAAGTGCTGGGGAGCGGTCGTCGAACCGTTCGCTGCTGGATGTCGTCGGCGGTGCGGCCGTCGATTCGGGCTGGGAGGCGATGTCGGTCGAGGGGCTCGCTTCGATCCCAATGTTTGACCCCGCGGTCGGTGACGACGCAGCACCGGAGGCCGTGGCGGCGCTGCGGAATTCCTTCGAGACGGCCGACGCCGTCGTCTTTGCCGTTCCGGAGTACGGAGGAGGGGCGGCGGGCTGGGTCAAGAATGCACTCGACTGGATGGTCGGCTCAGGGTCGCTGAACGACTGCGTCGCGGCCGTGATGTCCGCTGGGACGACGGGTGGCCGCAACGCCGTCGGTCAGATCGCCCGAACGCTCACGTGGCAAGGCGCCCACGTGGTTGCTGCGCTCGGAGTCTCCGCGCCCAGCGTCAAGCGCGACGTCGAGGGTCGCATCGTCGACGTCGGAACACTGGCTGCGTTGGACGACGTCGCTCGTCGCCTGTTCGATGCCGCCGACGACGAGAATCGGCGCGACACCCTGACGATGGAGACGCTCGAACGCCTCGGCATCCCCCGGCATGATCGGACCTGAGCCCGAGTGGGTCCGAAGACCTGGCGCCTGACATCGCACGGCCACGATGACCTGTGGGACTTTGGTCCCTACCGGGCGCGTCCTCGACCCGACAGTCTCATCCTGTGCAACTCGAAATCCGCTGCGTGGTGATGGCATGACTGCGGTTGCAACAGCGCCCAACTCCGCAGCTCGCGTGCGTTCGATATGGCGCACCGTGGGAATTCCTGCCGAGCACGGTGGCTGGGGGCTCACGCTCGAGCCGGTGCTGCTCGGCCTCGTCGTCGCATTCTCGTGGTCGGGTCTGGCGATCGGGCTGGCCGCCTTTCTTGCGTTCCTGGTACGCACGCCATTGAAGCTGGCGCTCGTCGACCGGCGTCGACACCGATCACTGCCACGCACCCAGCTCGCAACTGGTCTTGCGATCGTCGAACTCGCCGTACTGGGCACCGTCGGCGCAGCGGCGGTCGCTGCTGCGGGCGTCGGCTGGCTCGTCCCGGTGGTATGTGCCGTGCCGTTCGTCGCCATCGAGTTGTGGTTCGACGTCCGCAGTCGCAGCCGACGACTCGTTCCCGAAGTGTGTGGCGCCGTCGGAATCGCCGCCGTCGCAGCGTCGATCGTGATCGCCGGTGACGGAGACGAACGACTGGCCGTCGCGGCGTGGATGATCCTCGCGGCACGATCGGTGGCCTCGATTCCGTACGTCCGCACGCAGATCGCCCGGACGCATAGCCGGACACCGTCGCTCGGGGCTACGGACGCCTTCCAGTTGACCGGTGCTGTGCTCGCACTGCTTGCCGTGGTCGTCGACGATCGGGTCCTTCTGGGTGCCTGCATCGTCGCGCTCGCAGCGCTCGCCCAGTCGATCGCCATGAGGCGCGAGCGGATCGCGCCGGTCAAGGTGATCGGGCTGCGTCAGATGGCGATCGGCCTCGCCATCGTGGCTGCGACCTCCGCCGGAGTGCTGGGCTCGTGATCGTCCATCCGCTGACCGCCGACGACCTCGCCAACCGAGGAGAACTGACCACGCAGGCCGACGTCGAACTACTCGTCCGTTCGTTCTACAGATATGCCGCGATGGACGAACTCCTCGGCCCGATCTTCGTCGCGGCAAAAGTGAACTGGGATGCCCACGTCGCAAACCTGACCGACTTCTGGTCGTGGCAGCTGCTCGGCGAACGCGGCTACACCGGCCACCCTTTGCGTGCCCACGAACCGGTCCACGCTCGTACGCCCTTCGCCGCCGTCCACTACGAGCGCTGGCTCGACCTCTTCGTCAGCACGGTCGACGAGCATTTCGTCGGGAAGACCGCCGAGCACGCGAAGCACCGCGCCACGAAGGTGGCCACGGCGTTACGCAAGCTGCTCCAGGGTGAATTCGGCGCGGCGGGCGAACCGATCGAGGCGACACTGGCGGCAACGTCGGGCGATCGGGTTGACGGTGACGGTCATGGCTGACGAGTGGACCGCCCAACACCGGTGAAGTCAGCCGGACCACGCCTACCGCGACAAGGAACCCAACTCGTGCTCACCTACGTCACCGCCGACATCAACTGCCCGACCTGCTTCAACCAGATGATCGAAGCCATCGCTACCATGCCCGGTGTCCACGCTGTCGCACCGCACGTCGACAAGGGCTGTCTCGCAATCACCCATGATCTCGACGAAGGCGCGCTGCTCGCCACGATCACGACGATCGGCCACACCGTCGACATCGCTCCGAACGGCGAGATCACGATGGGTCAAGCCCACGCTGTGACCGTTCACGCCTGCGATCTTCACGGACCCCCGCTCTGACGTGCGGAACCTCGCACGATCGACCTCGACCTAGCCTGACGCGGTGCTCACCGACCTCGTGATCAGCGCGTTCGGTGCGGACCTCAACGGTATGGTCGAAATGGCTCGCGCCGCCGATGAGGCCGACGTGGGTGCGGTGTGGGTCACCGACCACTTCAGCGGCGCCGTGGTCGGGGCACCATGGTCGCGTGATCCGTTCGTGTGTCTCGGCGCGATCGCGGCGGTGACCGAACACGTCGACGTCGGGGTGCTCGTCGCGAACGCCACGAACCGGCACCCAGTGCAGCTCGCGTCGGCGATCAACTCGTTGCAGTCACTCGCTCCGAACCGGGTGCGCCTCGGCGTTGGTTCGGGCGCCGCGCCCGGCTCACGATTCGCCGTCGAACACGAGATGATCGCCAAGCAGCTCGGCGACGTGCACGCCCGGCGTCAGCTGCTGCGTGAGTCGATCGGTGCGCTCGCCGACATCTGGGACCAGACCGCCTCGAACGCAGCGACACATGTCGGGTTCGACGGCCTGTCGGCGGTGGTCGACGGCGCCCCGATGCCGCCGCTGATCGTCGGTGCATCGGCGTGGTCGACGATCGAAGTCGCCATCGAGTTGGCCGACGGGGTGAACATCCGCCGCACCGCTCAGCTGGCCAGCCAGCTCGAACGGCTCGCCGCGCTCGAACTGCCCGCTTCGTTCGAGGTGAGTGTGCTCGACACGCGCGAGCCGGGTGCTGCCCTGGGGGAGCTACCCGCCGACCTCGCCGCGGCCGGGGTCGACCGGCACATCGTCACCGTCTGGCCGGCGCACGACCTCGCAGCGGTGCAGGCCATGCGGCGTCGCTGACGTTGCGCCAGCATCGGCTGTTCTACGCTGGCGTGATGTTCGACAAGCTGTTCGATCTCCCGGCCCACCCGTTGCTCATCCATGCGCCGCTCGTCCTGTTGCCCGTCGCGGCAATTGTCACGATCGTGCTCGCCGCGAAATCGTCGTGGCGCGAACGATCGGGCTGGTGGCCGCTCGCCGGCCTCTTCATCGTCACCGTCATGCTGTTCGCAGCCAAGGAGTCGGGCGAGGCATTCAACGAGGGCTTCGACATCGCCTTCGGCGGTGCGGGCGCCGAGCGTCACGCCGAACTCGGTGACACGACGTTCCTCATCACGCTGGTCTGGTTGGTTGTCCTGGCCGGGCTGACCGCCATCGAACAGGTCGAGCGCTTGCGAACCGGCACGTTGCAGGTGATCGGGTCGAACCTGGTCGCGCGGCAGGTGATCGCCGGTCTCACATCAGTGGTCGCGATCGTCGCCACAGTCTGGTTGATCCGGACCGGACATGAAGGCGCCCGAATCACGTGGGGTCCGGTCACCCCGCAGCTTTTCCCCGAAGGCTGAGCCCGACCGGGTTGGCCGATCGTCAGATGACGACGACGGGGGTACCGACGGTCGCGAACGCCCACATGAACTCGGCGTCGAGGTTGTGCTGGCGTTGGCACCCGCCCGACAACCGTGTGCCGAGCTCATCGCTGCCCTGGTAGGGCGAGTTGTCTTCGACGTGAAGGGGGATGGCGTGGAAGCCGATCGCACCGCGCTCGGTCTTCAGCCAGCGAATCATCAGCGGCAAGAACGCCTTGCCATTCCACGCTGTCGACATGTCGGACCGGCTGTACACCTCGTGCGTGCCAGGCAGTTCGTTCTGATACGTCGAGCCCGACACGAGCCACGAGCGGATGATGACGCCGTCTTCACGCACGGCCCAGACACGTTGGCCCGCCCGGTCGTACACGACTCGCCGGCCATCGCCTGAATTCGCGGGGAGCGGCGGCGCATCGTCGCCTGTCGTGGCTACCGGCGAAAGCTCGACACCCCAGAGATCGGTGGCGCCTGGCTCGGGCGGAGGCGTGCGCGTGACGAACGACTCCTCGTCGGGCCAGATGTCGAGCGCGATCGAACTCTCGCGGCCGACGACACCGTCGACGAAGAGGTTTTCGGCGGTCTGGAAATCCATCACGGCGCGCAGGGTCGTGTCGTCGAATGCTCCGGACGTGACGCCGGCGAAGTGACCTGCCGAGCGGAGCGCATCTTGGAGGCATGACACGCCGTCGCCCGAGGCGCCGAGCCGCAGTGAGAGTGCACCAATCGTGCAGCCCCCGTCGGCCCGTTCGGGTGTGCCGTCGACATCGACGGTGTCATCGGCGGGAGCGGTCAGCGCATTGACCGTTGCGACGGCGGTGGTGGGTGCCGGAGCAGTTTCGACGGCGTTGGCCGCCAGCGCCGTTCGGTCCGGACCGCTTCCGGCGACGAAGGCGCCGATCGAGGCGGCACCGAGCACGCCAACACTGGCGACGGCAAGGGCGAACTCACGTCGACGTTGGGCGACGGGCTTCGATTTCCAGGCGGGTTCGTCCGGCCGCAGCCGCATGTCGAATCCGTTCTCCTCCACGTCGGCGATGTTAGCGAGATCGCGCGTGTGGCTCGGCGGATTCTCCAGATGTTTCGTTCAATCTGGAGCGCCCGGATGCAGCGTCGCCCCCGACTCGCCTCCCGGCCTGCTGTTCTGTATCGCGGAATCGTTCCACGATGCAGAACACAATGTGGCCCCAGTCGTGGAATCGGCGAGTCCGGCGGGCCTAACATGCGGCCATGAAACTTCGTCGGGGACAGCAGCAGCTCACCGCCGATCTGGGCCTTCCCCGACTCACCGTTCCCCACGTTCGAGATCGTGATTCCGGCGAACTTCGCGCCACCACGTGGGACGAAGCACTCGATCGGGCCGCTGATGGCCTAGCTCGTGCCCGGGATGCGATCGCGCACGGCAACGCCAACGCCTTCGGGATGTTCTCGTGCTCGAAGGCGACGAACGAGGTCAACTACCTCGCGCAGAAGTGGGCGCGTGTGGTGATGGGGTCGAACAACATCGACTCCTGCAACCGAACTTGACACGCTCCCTCGGTCGTCGGTCTGGCGGCAGTGTTCGGGGCAGGGGGCGGCACGGTCTCCTACCAGGAAATCGAAGACGTCGACGTGGTGCTGCTCTGGGGCAGCAACGCCCGCGAGGCACACCCGATCTTCTTCCACCATCTCCTGCAGGGGCTGCGCAACGGCGCTCGCATGTACGCGGTCGACCCGCGCCGTACGTCGTCATCGAAGTTCGCCGACGCCTGGCTCGGCCTCGACGTGGGCACCGACATCGCGATGGCCAATGCCGTTGCGCGTGAGATCATCGCCGCCGGCCTCGTCGACCAGGCGTTCATCGACCATTCGACCGTGGGGTTCGAGGCGTACAAGGAATCGGTCGAGCCGTACACGCTCGACGTCGCCGCCGAGATCACCGGCGTCCCGGCTGAAGCAATCCAGGAGATGGCCCACGCCTACGCCACTGCGGGCAAGGCGCAGATCCTGTGGACGCTCGGGATCACCGAGCACCACAATGCGGTCGACAACGTGCTGGCGCTGTGCAACCTGGCCCTGTTGACCGGCCACGTCGGTAAATGGGGGAGCGGCCTGGTGCCATTGCGCGGGCAGAACAACGTGCAGGGCGGCGGCGACATGGGTGCCCTGCCGAACAAGTTCCCCGGCTTCCAAGACGTCACCGACGACCAGAGTCGAGCCAAGTTCGAAGCGATGTATCGGACCGAACTCAACCCCGACGACGGCATCCATCTCACGCTGATGTTCGAAGCAATGGCCCGCGGCGACATGACGGCGGCCTACGTGATCGGTGAGAATCCGGCCGACTCCGAGGCCCATATCGACCACGCCCGCAAGCTGCTCGCCGGGCTCGACTGCCTCGTCGTGCAGGACATCTTCATGACCCGTACCGCCGAGATGGCCGACGTGGTGTTCCCGGCGTCGGTGGCGTGGGCCGAGACCGACGGCACCGTCACGTCGAGCGAACGACGCGTCCAGCGCACGCGGCCAGCGGTCGTGCCACCGGGTGAGGCGTGGCACGACATCGACATCCTCGCCGCACTGGCCACACGGATGGAGGTCGACCTCACCGACCACGGTTGTGCCATCACACCCGAAGCATTGTGGAACGAATTGCGGGAGTTGTCACCGATGCACGCGGGCATGTCGTACGCGCGCCTCGAAGCCGAAGGCGGCTTGCAATGGCCGTGCCCGAGCCTCGATCATCCCGGTACACCGTTCTTGCACGGATGGTTGTGGGAGCCCGATCTCGGCGGTCGTGCGCCGGCGCCGTTCTCGATCGTCGAGCACGAAGGCCCAAACGAAGCGCTGACCGACGAGTTCCCGCTTCGCCTCACGACGGGTCGTTCGCTCGACTCATTCAACACCGGTGTGCAGAGCAACGGCTTCACATCGCCCATCCGCTACGGCGACGAACTCGACATCAACCCGGCAGACGCTCGTTCGCTCGGACTCGCCGACGGCGACCGAGTGAACGTGAGCTCGGCGCGCGGCGCCGTCGAGATGTCGGTGCGCTTCCAGCCCGACATCCCCCAGGGTCTCACCTTCACCACCTACCACTTCCCCGGCCTCGTCGACGTCAACAAGCTGACCAACGACGCGTGGGACAAGCGTTCGGGAACCTCTGAGTTCAAGGCGGCGTCGATCCGGATCGACAAGATCCACGCCGACTCCCCGGCGTAAGGGCGACAGCGCATGGCCGACCTCCACCTGACGATCGATCGCTCGACCGACGCCGAACGGGCCGCCGTCGACGCGGCACTCGGTGACGATGCCCGAGTCGTGGTGCACGACAACGAGCGGCTGGTCCGCGGCGGGATGGCTCGCAAGCGCGACCGGCGACACCTGCTGCTCCCCGGTCTGCACGCGCTCCAGGCCCACATCGGGTGGATCAGCCCGGGCGGCTTGAACTATCTGTGTGACGTGTTGCAGGTGCCTCCGGCCGAGGCGTACGGCGTCGCCACGTTCTACGAACTGTTCCGCACCGACGACCCGGGCCACACCGACTCGACGGTGCACGTCTGCATGGACACGTCGTGCCACATCGCCGACGCCGAGGCCTTCGCGCAGCGGCTCGAAACAGCGGGCGCGCACGTGCACCGCGGGCCGTGCCTCGGTCAGTGCGACCGCGCTCCTGCGCAGTTCGTGCAGGGTCGCGGCGTCGCCGACTCGGTGCCGGCCGATGCCGACAACATTGCGTCGCCCGGTTCGTTTCGCCCGCCGCAGTTCGGCGGGGACGGCCTGCGCCTGCTGGCGCGGATCGGCCATGTCGACCCCACGTCGCTCGCGTCGTATCGCGCGCACGACGGGTACGCCGCACTCGCTCGGGCCATCGCCATCGGCGGCCAAGCGGTGATCGACGAGATCCGAACCGCCGGCCTCACGGGGCGGGGCGGCGCGGCGTTTCCCACGGCGATCAAGTGGCAGGGCGTCGCCGACGAGATCGGCCGACCGAAGCACGTGATCGCGAATGCCGACGAGTCCGAGCCGGGGACCTTCAAAGATCGCACGCTGATGGAGAACGACCCGTTCGCGTTGGTCGAGGGTCTCACCATCGCCGGCCTGTCCGTCGGAGCCGAGCACGGGTGGATCTACATCCGCGGTGAGTATCCGCTGGCAACGATGCGACTGACGAACGCGATCGAGCAAGCCCGAATCGCTGGCCTGCTCGGCAACGACGTGATGGGCTCGGGCAAGCGCTTCGACATCGAACTGCGACGTGGCGCCGGTGCCTACATCTGTGGCGAAGAGACCGCATTGATGGAGTCGATCGAGGGCTTTCGCGGTGAGCCGCGCAACAAGCCACCGTTTCCATCGACGCACGGGTTGTTCGGCGAGCCCACGGTGGTCAACAATCCCGAGACGTTGCTCAACGCGTTGCACATCGTGCTCCACGGAGCCGCCGACTACCGACTCGTCGGCACCGAGCGTTCACCCGGCACCCGTCTGTTCTGCCTGTCGGGACACGTTGCCCGCCCGGGCGTGTACGAGGTACCGATGGGCGTCACGCTCGGCGCCGTGATCGACGCGGGCGGCGGACCCACGGGGACCACCCGGGCGATCTTGATGGGCGGAGCGGCCGGCAGCTTCGTCGGCGCCGATCAACTCGACATGCCGCTCACGCAGGAGGACACACGGGATCGTGGCACCACGCTCGGCTCGGGCGTGATCACCCTGTTCGACGACACCGTCGACTTCACTGCGCTCGTTGCGCGCATCACGGCGTTCTTCAAAGGCGAGTCGTGCGGGCAGTGCGTGCCGTGCCGCATCGGCACCACCCGCCAGCACGAGGTGATCGTCGAGATGGGCCGCACTGGCACGCTCACTGCAGAACGCGTGCAGCTGATCGACGACATGGCGCTGGCGATGGCCGACGCCTCGATCTGCGGCCTCGGTCATACCGCTGCCGCCGCGGTGCAGTCCGCCATCCGCCTCGGCCTGATCGGAGGTGCGCCATGAGTGAGACCGTCACCCAGGTCACGGTGCGGATCGACGGAGCCGCCGTCACGGTCGACGCCGGCGACACGATCCTGACGGCGTGCACCAAGGCGGGCATCGACACGCCGACCATCTGCTACGCCGAGAACCTCACACCGGTCAACGCGTGCCGGGTGTGTGTTGTCGAAGTCGAAGGCAGCCGCACGCTGGTACCGGCGTGCTCGCGACCCGCCGAGGAGGGCATGGACATTCGGACCGATTCCGATCGGGTCCGCCACAGCCGCAAGATGGTGCTCGAATTCCTCGGCACCGCCAACGATCTGAGCCAGGCGCCCGAGATCAACGCGTGGTCCGCCGACTATGGCGTCGACACGAGCCGCTACGCCGAGGGCGCCGAGCGCTTCGACCAGCCGGTCAAGATTCAGGACAACCTCTACATTCGCGACTACGACAAGTGCGTCCTGTGTTACAAGTGCGTCGACGCGTGCGGCGAAGAAGCGCAGTTCACCTTCGCCATCGCGATGTCGGGACGCGGGTTCGACAATCGCATCTCGACCGAGTTCGATGTGACGTTGCCCGATTCGGCGTGCGTCTACTGCGGCAACTGCATCGGCGTGTGCCCCACCAACGCATTGCAGTTCACCACCGAGTTCGAGCTGCGCGCCGCCGGCAACTGGCGCGAGGCGGACCAGACGGTCACTCGGACCGTCTGCTCGTACTGCGGGGTCGGCTGCAACCTCGAACTGCACGTCCAAGACAACGAGATCGTCAAGGTCACCAGCCCCGCCGATCACGACGTCACCCACGGCCACCTGTGCATCAAAGGTCGCTTCGGCTGGAAATACGTCTGACGGCTGCCAGCGCCGAGCGAAGCAGCAGACCCGGGTCCGTCGTACTCACCCCGCGGCGGGACGGGGTGAGTACGACGTGACGGTCAGGATGCGATCAGCTCGTAGTCCCGGTTGTGATTGTGGGCATCGATCTGGAACGCCGCCGTCCTGGCGGCGACGCGATTGCCGTCGCCGACTCCGAGGCTGCGGGTGCTCTTCGCGTACGTCAGCGTGGCGAGGGCCACCGCGTCGGCATTGACGTCGAGTGCTTCGAGCGACACATTGTCGAACGTGTCGCACGCCTGGTGGTAGCACGGGTCGTAGGCCTCGCCGGCGGTCCCGCCGTAGAGCGCAGCCTCCTCCTCGGTCTTGATGCCCTCCGCGCCGGTGAACAATCCACCGGACGGAATGCCCACTGCGATAAACGGCCCGTAGTCGGATCGCCCATCGAATGCGGTCGGTTGACTTGCGAGTCCGCGATCGGCGTAGAAGGTTTCGAACTGCGCTTCGATCGCATCGGATCCCGGAGGCCCGGGAACGCCGAAGCCGGATCCGTCACCGTCGTAGATGCTCTGGATGTAGTTCGGTGAACCGATCATGTCGAAGTTGAGATACAGCGCGATGTCCTGCGATTGCTGGTCGTCGAGACTGTCGACGTAGAACTGGGAACCGAGCAGCCCACTTTCCTCCGCTCCCCACAGTGCGAACCGCACGGTGTTGCGAGGGTTCACGCGGCGCATGTTCTCGGCGACTTCGAGGACCGCAGCCGAACCCGATCCGTTGTCGTTGATCCCGGGGCCCTCGATCACCGAGTCGAGGTGGGCGCCCACCATCACGACCTCGCCGTCGTTGCCGCGCTTGGACTCGGCAATGATGTTTTCGGTCGTGCGCGTCTCGACGAGTTGGGAGTCGTCGACGGTCACCGTCACCGGTCCGACCAGCGTGTCTTGGTAGATCGACTCGCCGATGGAGAACGGGGTGAACACCACGGGGATGTCGATGCCGGCCGAATCGCCGACGCCACCGAACGGTCCGTCGCGTCCCGGCTGACCCTCGTTGAAGATCACGACACCGGCTGCACCGGCGGTCTTGGCGTTCAAGGCCTTGGTCACGAAAGAACACGTGCCGCGCTGCACGAGGGCGATGCCGCCGGCGGGGAACCCGGCAAAGTCCTCGGGTTCGCAGCCACTGCTGGAACTCGGCTCCGGGGTGGGCGGGACGACGACATCGACGGGCACCACGGTGCCGGTGCCGGGCTCGGTGTCGACGATCGGGGCGAATGACGGTGCGTTCACGTCGGTGCCGTAGTCGGTCGGGGTGGGCGACACCTGGACGAGCGACGCCAGATCCTCGGAGTACTCGAACTCGAACAGCTGGCGGGTCACCTCGTAGCCGGCGTTGCCGAAGATGCGGGCGGCGTAGTCGGCGGAGTCATCGAAGCCGGGCGTGCCGGATGCCCGGGTACCGTTGTTGGCGTCGGCGATGAACTGGAAGACCGATTGGTGCTGGCGGAGACCTCCCACGGTCACGCACTCGAGCAATTTCTTGGCGGTGTTGTTCACCCGGTTGTTGCACTTCGCAGCGTTCGGCGGAGCAGTGTTGTGGGCGTTCGCCGTGCCGGTGAAGGTCGAGGAGCCGAAGAGCAAGCCTGCGGCCAGAGCCACTGCTGGCCACTTCCCCCGACGCATTGGCCGTACATCGATTCGAGACATGTCGTACCTCACCATTCCTGCTCCCGTTGGGAGCTGCAAAACCGCCCGCCGATGGTTTACACCGTCCAATCGACCGACGCAATGGAACATTCGTTCCGATCGCTGCGGGTGGAGTCGCTATCTCTCCCCGAGCGCCCGGCTCGACGAGCATGTGGTTCGGCTGCGGCCCTACTGTGCGAGCGTGGCGATGCCGACCAAGTTGTGTGCGTCGTGCGGTCGCACGATCGAGTGGCGCAAGAAGTGGGCACGCAGCTGGGACGACGTGCGCTACTGCTCAGATGCATGTCGTTCGCGCAAGGTTCGCCCCGTCGATCGCGAGCTCGAACAGGCGATCGCGGCATTGCTCTGCGACCGTGCCATTGGCGCGACGATCTGTCCCTCCGAGGCCGCTCGTCACACCGGTGGTGACGACTGGCGCGAATTGATGGAGCCGGCACGCGCCGCAGCGCGCCGCCTGGTCGAGCGGGGCGAGGTCGAAATCACGCAAGGCGGTCGGGTGGTCGACCCGTCGACCGCGAAGGGGCCGATCAGGATTCGCAGCACACAGCGGAGTGGCTCGTGAGCGCCGCGGCGTCGAGTCGCCTGCCCACTCCTGCCTCGGGGCGCGCCGATGCTGAGGCGTTCGTGGTCGAGCACTTCACCGACCTGGTGTGCGACGCCGTGTCGGGCTCGCAGGAGTTCCACGGCGGCCAGCGCGCGGCTGACGCCGCGCTCGCTCGATTCGACGTGGCCGGCTACGCCCGCAATCGCAACGAAGTGCTCCCCGTGTCGCGGCGCGGTGCCTCGGCGCTGTCGCCCTACATCCGCCATGGGCTGCTCACTCTGCCGGATGTATGGCGCCATGTCGCCGGGGGACCGGAACGGGATGTGTCGAAATTCCGGGACGAGCTGCTGTGGCAGGAGTTCGCCCGCCACTGGTATTCGCGTCTCGGCGCGCGAACCCGGCGCGGCGTCAGCATGGAGTTGCGACCCATTGCAACCGCCGATTTCGACGCCGGCTGGGATCGTCAGATGGCGTGCATGGACAACACGATCGGTGAACTGGTCAACGACGGCTGGTTGGTCAACCAGACTCGGATGTGGCTGGCCAGTCATTGGGCCGTCCGTCAGGGTCTTTCATGGCAGGAGGGCGAAGACCACTTCTTCCGCCATCTCCTCGACGGATCGCGCGCGGCGAACCGGCTCGGGTGGCAATGGACGACCGGCATCGGGTCGTCGAAGCACTACGGGTTCAGCCGGTACCAGGTCGAAAAGCGCGCCGCCGCGCTGTGCAACATGTGCGGGCTCAACCGGTGGTGTCCGATCGAGGACTGGCCGCCGAAC
The DNA here is from genome assembly GCA_963820085.1 of Ilumatobacteraceae bacterium. Lineage (GTDB taxonomy): Bacteria > Actinomycetota > Acidimicrobiia > Acidimicrobiales > Ilumatobacteraceae > Ilumatobacter_A. Next base: position 885,463 of record CAWFYU010000008.1, read on the forward strand.
CCGAACCTGACGCCGACGTCACAGCCGGTCGAGCTGCGGACCGATCCGCACGGCATCCGCACGTCGGGCCCGAAGCACGTCGTCGAGTCGAGGCCTCCCGAAGCCGTCTGGATCACCGCCGAATCATTGGGCTCAACCGATCCGGCACTGCAGGCGCATGCCGACCTGCCTGCGGTGTTCGTGTTCGACAGGGCGCTGCTTGCATCGCTGCGCCTGAGCTCGAAGCGGCTCGTCTTCCTGACCGAGACGCTGGCCGAGATGGGCGAGACGCGGACCGTCGAGCTGCATCTCGGCGACCCCGTCGACGTGCTGCGCGACCGGGCGGTTGCTGTCACGTTCGCGCCGGTGCCGGGATTCCGCAAGCGAGCCGAGGCTGTCGTGCCGGCCGAGACGCATCCGTGGCCCTGGTTGGCCCGACCGAGCAACGGGCCGATCACCAGCTTCAGCGCCTGGCGCAAGACGGTGCACCCACTCCGTGCAGCCCCACCTCGACCGTCCAGGTGACCGCAACGTGCTTGGCCTCTTCGGGTGAGCACATGTGCTGTCGGGCAGACCATGTGCTCACCCGAAACCGGGCGCCAGTTCTGGGACGTTCGCCTCGGTGGCTCTGCGCCAGGTGGGCCACAATCGACGAATGGATTTCGACCTTCCCGCAGACGATCACCCGGCTCGGATCGCCGTCCGAGCGTGGATCGCCGAGCATCCGCGCCCAACCGGCAAGGAGTTGGCCGAAGCCGGCTACGTGGTGCCGCACTGGCCCCGGCCGTACGGGCTCGAAGCGAGCCCGATCGAGCAGATCGTGATCGACGACGAGTTGAGTCGGGCGGGTATCCGTCGGCCCAACAATCACATCGGCATCGGTTGGGCGGCCCCGACGATCCTGCTCGCCGGCACCCAGGAGCAGCAGGATCGGTACCTGCCGAAGATCTTCAGTGGCGAAGAGTTCTGGAGTCAGCTGTTCTCCGAAACCGAGGCGGGCAGTGACCTCGCGAACCTGGCCACCACTGCCGTGCGCGACGGCGACGAATACATCGTGAACGGCTCGAAGATCTGGTCGAGCGGGGCCCACCACTCCCAGTTCGGCATCCTGATCGCGCGGACCGACCCCGATCAGCCGAAGCACAAGGGCATCTCCTATTTCATCTGCCCGATGGACACTCCGGGGCTGTCGATGAGTCCGATCGTCGACATGACGACGGCGCATTCGTTCAACCAGGTGTTCTTTGACGACATGCGCCTTCCGGTGTCGCTGCGCGTGGGTGAGGAGGGCGACGGATGGCGGCTCGCGAAGGTCACGCTGTCGAACGAGCGGGTGTCGTTGTCGTCATCGGGTTCGCTGTGGGGCGTCGGCCCATCGGCAGGTCAGTTGCTCGACCAAGCTCGGACGGCGGGCGGCATCAGCGACCCGACGTTACGCGACGACGCCGCGAGGCTGCACATCGACGCCGAGTTGTTGCGGCTGAATCGCCTGCGCAGCCTGAGTGCCACGTTGAACGGCAAGACGCCCGGACCGGAGGCATCGATTCTGAAGATCATGGCCGACGAGCACGGCCAGAAGGTGATGTCGTTCGCCAAAGCGTTGGCTGGTTCGAACGGGATGCTCACCGGTTCGGGCCCGAGCGGGATCGTCCCCTCGGCGATGCAGGGCGGGCCGACCGAGAACAACCTGGGTGGTGGTGCGACGGGTCGCGTCAACGGCTTCGACGACGTCGATCCGATCTGGCACTACGGCTACCTGTTTCATCCCGCGTTGACGCTCGGCGGCGGCACCTTCGCCGTCCAACGCAACATCGTGGCCGAACACGTCCTCGGCCTGCCCCGCGAAATCAACGCCGAGCAAGGCCTCACCTGGACCCAAGCCCGCCGCCCCCACCCCTGACCCACCCACCCACCCCGCCCCCACCCCCACCCCCACCCGCTTTCGTGAGGTTGCTGCAGGCACTGCCTGCAGCAACCTCACGAAAACATGAACGGGTCGGTGGGCGCCGCTAGGTTCTCGGCCGTGAATGAACCTGTCCTCGGCTTCGGCATCGACATCGGCGGGAGTGGCATGAAGGCCGCGATCGTCGACCTGACCACCGGTGCGCTGGCATCTGACCGGTTCCGGATCGACACCCCGCAACCCGCCACGCCCGAGGCGATGGCCGCAGTTGTCTGTCAGTTGATCGATCACCACGAATGGACAGGGCCGCTCGGCGTTGCCTTTCCCGCGGTGGTTCGTCGTGGGGTGGTGCGATCAGCCGCCAACATCGACGCGAGTTGGATCGACGTCGATGCCGACTCGCTGTTCACGAAGGCGAGTGGGCGTGAGGTCCACATGCTCAACGACGCCGACGCTGCAGGCATCGCCGAAATTCGCTTCGGTGTCGGAGCGCTCCCCGACGGCAGCCCCCGGCCGGGCGTCGTCATGATGCTCACCTTCGGTACCGGCATCGGTTCGGGCCTGTTCATCGACGGGGTGCTGGTCCCCAACACCGAACTCGGGCATCTCGAACTCGACGGACGGGAGGCCGAGAGCGCGGCCTCAGCCAAGGCGCGCGAGCGCGACGGGATCACGTGGATGGAGTGGGCCGGACGCGTCGAGCGGTACCTCCGCCACATCGAGGCGCTGTTCTCGCCCGACCTGATCATCGTCGGCGGCGGGGCGAGCAAGAAGCCAGACAAATGGCTGCCGTACGTCGACATCGCCACCGAACTCGTCGCCGCCGAAATGGCGAACAACAGCGGCATCATCGGTGCGGCACTCGCGCTGAGCGATCTTTCGACGTGACCTGACCGCTCGATTCAGCGGGCCGAACGGAGTTGCGACGTCAGTTCGGCCAACGCCGCATCCGGTCGGCGAGTTCGCTGCGGTACGCGGTGGCCCGACGCAGCTTGAGGTCTTCGTATCCCCGCACCTGATCGGGAAGTGTGGCGATGTCGGTTGCGGCGGCGATGGTGCCGGCAACGAGCGATCCGGCAAGGCGCTCGACCGCATCGATGTATTCCGGGATCATCGACCGTTCGACCCGGCGCACCGCAGCCCATCGGAACGGATCGGCCAGGGTGCCGCGCACCCGCTTGCTGGCCCGCAAGACACGCAGTGTCGGCACGGCGGTTCGCTGGAGCTTGAGCTTGCGGTCCATTCCCAGCGCCCGGAGCATCGGTGGATGGAGGTGGTATGTGACGGTCGTGTCGGCGCCTCCGATGGCTCGGTAGCCGGCCGTCGCTTCGTCGCCGAGCAGCAACCGGGCGACCTCGTACTCGTCCTTGTAGGCCATCAACTTGTGCAGATGAATGGCGACGGCTCGGGCGAACGCGTCGCTGTCAGCGTCGGCCGCACGCTCGGCGGCGGCGGCGGCGCGAACGACGTGGAGAAAGCGGTCGGCGTAGTCGCCCGACTGGTAGTCGACCAGGTCGGCGGCGAGCCGGTCGGTGAGTTGTGCAGTCGTCTCGGGCAGAACCGCGCCCGGGAGGTCGGCGGCGCGCTCGACCATCGCCCGGTCGGCGATCCACGCTCGACCCCATCGGAACGCGGCGAGGTTGGTGGCAACGGCGACGCCGTTGAGGCTGATCGCCTGTTCGACGGCGGCAACCGGCAGGGGCACGGCGCCGGCTTGGACGGCGGCACCGAGCACGATGATGTTCGCGGTCGTCGTCGAACCGAGCAGGCCGTCGGCAAGTGCGGCTGCGTCGAGGTATCGGTTATCGGCGGCGCGGGTCGTCGCGCCGACTCGATCGGCGAGTTGGCCCGCCGACGGAAGTTCGATTGTCGGGTCGGTCACCATCGAACCGGTCGGCACGGCGTCGGTCGACGCGATCATCACGGTCCGATCAGCGCGCGCGCCATCGAGGTTGGCGTCGCGTGCACCGACGAGCAGATCGAAGGCAAGGATGGCGTCGACGCCCGACGCGTTGGCGTGGTTCGACGGTGCCGCTCCGTCGGCGGTGATGCACACATCGCTCACCACCGGCCCGGCCTTCTGGGACAATCCGGTCTGGTCGAGTCCGCGGACATTGCGGTCGGCGAGCATCCCCGCGGTACCGAGAATCTGGCTCACGGTGATCACGCCGGTCCCGCCGATACCGGTGAGGCGAACCGTGAAGTGGTTGGGGTCGACCAACGGTGAATTCGGTTCCTCGATGTCGGTGGGTGGAGTCGGGAACGTGCGGTCCGCCCGGGCGTTCTCGTCGACGGTCACGGTGGCGAACGAGGGGCAGTCGCCCTGCATGCACGACAGGTCGAAGTTGCAGCTGGTCTGGTGGATCCGGGTCTTGCGGCCGTACGGCGTCGTGACGGGCTGGACCGACAAGCAGTTGCTCTTGTCGCCGCAGTCGCCGCATCCCTCGCAGACCCGTTCGTTGATCACGACGCGGAATCCTGGCTTCGGCAGCGTGCCGCGCGAACGCGCCCGCCGCTTCTCTGCTGCGCACGCCTGGTCGTGGATGAGCACCGTGACGCCCTTGACGTCGGCGAGCACGGTTTGGGCTTCGGCGAGGCGGGTGCGGTCCCAGAGCTTCACGCCCGGCGGGAAGTCGGACGGATCATGGCGATCGGGGTCGTCGCTCGTGACGATGATCTGTTTGACCCCCTCGATCACGAGCAGCTTCGCGACGTCGGGGACCGACAACTGGCCCTGCGGATCTTGGCCACCGGTCATCGCCACGGTGCCGTTGTAGAGCAGCTTGTAGGTGATGTCGACCTTCGCGGCCACCGCGGCACGAACCGCGAGCGAGCCCGAGTGGAAGAAGGTGCCGTCGCCGATGTTCTGGATGAGATGGTTGCGTTCGATGAAGGGTGCAATGCCGATCCACTGCGCTCCCTCGCCACCCATCTGCGTGAGTCCGACGATGTCGCCGACCCGCTCGGGTTCCATGAACGCCACCATCGCGTGACAGCCGATCCCACCGCCCACCAGGGTGCCCGGCTCGGCGCGGGTGCTCGCATTGTGGGGGCAACCCGAGCAGTAGAACGGTGTTCGGTTGACGGCGAGGGGGATGAGTTCACGCTTCGGCGCGATGACCTGGTCGAGCGGCCGCATGCGGTCGCCGAGGCGGGCCGAAAGGCGCTGATGAAGTGGCCGCAGCAACTTGTCGACATCGAGTGTGCCGAACCCGTTGAACAACACGGTGCCGTGTTCGTCGTGACGGCCGACCACGCGCGGGCCGACTCGGCCCGAGCGGTGCGCACCGTCGTACAGGGCGCTCTTGATCAGTCCCTCGAGGGTCGGGTTCTTCTCTTCGACGACGAGGACCTCGTCGAGGCCATCGGCGAACTCGCGCACCTGGGCCGGGTCGAGGGGCACGGGCATGAGGAGTTGGAACAGGCGGATCCCGGCACCGCGCAGCGCTTCGTCGGTGCCAAAGCCCAGCACGGCCAGCGCTTCGCGAACTTCGTGATACGTGCTGCCGCAGGCGGCGATGCCGACCCAGTCGTCGCCGCTGCGGACGCTGACCGTGTTGAGGTGGTTGTCGACGCCGTATTGGCGGGCGAGCACCGTGCGGACCTGTTGGAACTCGATCTCCATGTCGAGTGTGTAGGGGGTGAGGAGTCGGCCGTTCGGCGTCGGGATGAACGGCACGCCGTCGACCTCGACGACCGGAGCGGTGGGTCGAATGCGGTCGGGGTCGACGTCGATCGTGCCCGTGCCGTCAGCGACCGCAGTCACCAGCTTCAAGCCCGACCACAGGCCGCACGACCGTGACAGCGCGACGGCGTGGCGGCCCAGATCGAGCGCTTCCTGCACGTCACCCGGGAACAGGATCGGCATGTGGAGATCGACCATGGTGGCGTCGCTCGACGACGGAACGGTGGACGACTTGGCGGCCGGATCGTCGCCGACGACGGCGACCACCCCGCCGTACTGCGACGTTCCGGCGAACACGGCGTGGCGGATGGCGTCGCTGCTGCGATCGAAGCCAGGGCCCTTGCCGTACCAGATGCCGACCACGCCGTCGTACTTCGCGTCGGCCAGGGTCATCGCGAGTTGACTGCCCATCACCGAGGTGGCGGCGAGCTCTTCGTTCACGGCAGGTTGGATCACGATCGGCAGGTCGGCCACGGTGGCGTGGGCGCGTTGCAGTTCCTCGGTGAACGTGCCGACGGGCGAACCTTGATAGCCGGAGGCAAACGCGGCAGTGGTGAGCCCGAGGCGGCGGTCGATGCGCAGCTGGTCGATCGGGAGGCGGGCAAGGGCCTGCACGCCCGACAAGAACACGCGGCCTGTTTCGAGCCGGAACTTGTCGGTCAACTGATAGTCGGCCATCCGTTGCTGGGTCGCGGTGGACTCGTTGCGCTGCTTCACCATGTCCCTGTTGTATCGCGGCTGCCCGCATCGGTCGAGGGCGCTGGCCAACGACCCTGGTACTGGCTGTGCCGGGTTGGCTCTTGACCGCCCGAGTCGTGGCATCATGGCGCCCATGATCACCGTCGTTGGCGAGGCACTCGTCGATCTCGTCATCGACCCCGACGGCTCGGTCGTCGCAGCGCTCGGCGGGGCGCCGTACAACACCGCCATCGCCGCCGCCCGCCTCGGAGCGGAGGTCGAATTCGCGGGCACCCTGTCGACTGATCGGTTCGGCGGCCTGCTGGCAGGTCGTCTGTTCGCCGACGGTGTGCGCTTGGCCGCCGCGCGGACTGAGCTGCCGACGACGCTGGCTGCCGCGGAACTCGACCAATCGGGTGCCGCCAGCTACCGCTTCTACATCGCCGGGACGTCCGCGCCGGCACTCACGCTCGATGGAGTGCGGGCGGGGCCGGCCGAGATCTTCTTCACCGGTGCCCTCGGCCTCGTGCTTCAGCCGATGGCCGACACGGTGTTGGAACTCGTGGCTGCCCGCAGCGAATCGACGATGGTGGTGTGCGATGTCAACTGCCGTCCGAAGGTGGTCGATGACAAGTCGGCGTATGTCGGCCGTGTCGAACGATTGATGAACTCGACCGATCTGGTGAAGGTGAGCGACGACGACCTGCGCTACTTGTATCCCGATGCGGCGTCGGTCGACGGTGCCCGGCAACTGCTGGAACTCGGCCCGTCTGCGGTCTTGGTCACGGCCGGATCGTCGATCACCCTGATCGTGACCGGTGATGGCGTGATCGAGGTACCGGTGCCGCCGTTGGCCGAGCCCGTGGTCGACTCGATCGGCGCCGGCGACACCTTCGGCGGCGGTCTGCTTGCGTGGTGGTCACTGTCGGGTCTCGGACGCGCCGACATCGATCACGCCAACTTGCAGTCGGCGGTTGAAGCGGCGCATGCCGCGGCGGGTGTCGTCGTCACGCGTCGCGGGGCCGACCCCCCGCGCCGTTCGGACCTGCCGGTCGATTGGCTCTGACCGGCTTTGACGGATCGAGTCAGACCGCTCGACTCAAACCAAGTAGTGGCGCACGGCCAGTCGCTCGGCGGAGTCGTCGCCGGGGAGCGGAAGTTGGGCCACGACGCGCAGCGCCGGCCATTCGGCGGGAGTGAGCTGTTGGTACTCGAAGGTGAGGTCGCCGGCAGCAGGGTGGGAGAAGCGTCGCAGGCGGGTCTCGAAGCCGGAGACGTCGTGCTCGGGCCACCACGCGGCGAACTCCGTGCTTTCGGCGGTGAGGAGTTCGACGAGATCGGTCATGGCCGAGTCGTGGCGCACGGCCGAGGTGGCCGAGCGGAACTCGGCCAGCGCCTGGCGGGCGTGGATGTCCCAGTCGACGATCAACTCGCGGGTCGAGGTGTCGGCAAAAAGGACCCACAGCAGGTTGCGCCGCGGTGGTTCGAGTTCTTCGATCCGCGGGTACAGCCGCGCCTGGGCGGTGTTCCAGGCGACGAACTCCCAGTGCGGGCCGAGCACGTAAGCCGGCGCAGGCATGAGCGAGTCGAGCAACCGCACGAGCGCGCTCGGGGCCTGGGCGGGTGCCTCGACCCCGGCCGTGCCCGGGTCGGTGAGGGCGAGGAGATGATCCTGCCCGGCGTCGTCAAGTCGCAGCGCGCGGCCGATCGCAAGGAGCACGTCGTCGGAGGCATTGATCCGTCGACCCTGTTCGAGCCAGGTGTACCAGGTGACCGACACACCGGCGAGCAGGGCCACCTCCTCACGCCGCAGTCCGGGTGTTCGACGCCCGCGTCCTGCCGGCAGCCCAACCTGTTCGGGTTGTGTCGCCTCCCGTCGGGCGCGCAAGAAGTCGGCCAGCTCGCGTCGATGATCAGCCGAATCCCCCATGCCCAGAGTCAAGCAGGTCCGCGCCACCACCCGCCTCGTCGCGGCCAGTACCCGCGGTACCCGGCTCGTGTCGCGCCGGGGCCAGGCACCAACGCGACAAAACTGTCGCGTTTGAACCTGGCCCCAACGCGACAAATGTGTCGCGTTTGAACCTGGCCCCGACGCGACAGGTCAGCCGGTGTACTGGCGGCAGGGTTGGCCGCGGAGTGCTCCGCATTCGGGGTAGTCGGCCGGGGGTTCGATGCCAGGCACGACCGGTAGGACGACCTTCGAGGCGAACTCGCCACCGAGGCCGATGACCACTTGTTCACCATCGCTGATGGTGTCGAAGACCCAGACCGGGCGGTTGCCGCCGGGTGCATCGACCGAGATGCGGATCTGGGACCCGGCCCGAAAGACGTGAGCGAACGGGAAGATCTCGACGCGAGCCAGGTCGAAGTCCTTCTCGTCGTTTCCGCCGGTCAGCGGCTCGACATCGCCCTCGGCATGCGTGTGCACCGGGCGCAGTGGCGTCGAAGCTGCCTCATCGAGTCGGCGTTGGCTGGCGCGGAGCCATCCGGATTGGACGTACATCTCCTGACCATCGGGCCGCACTTCGGAGATCGTCACCTCGAGGTCGGTGTCGCCGAGGTTCGAGTTCACCCACAAGTCCGCCGATCCCGAACCGATCATCGTCACGGTGTCGGCGAGGGGGGCGGACAGGAACGTCGCAGCGGTGCCCGGCGCCGGCTCCTGCCAGTTCCACGAGACATCGGTTCGCCAGATATCGCTGCTGTTGCCCTCGTAGAACGTGGCGGGAACACCGTCGGGGAGGGCCAGGTACTCGGCGCGTCCGTTGTCGCTCGCGGGTGCGTCGACGAGGGTGCCGCCCTGTCCGAGCCACCATTCGGTGGCTTCGATGCTGGGGATGGGCCACGCATCGAACGCCTCGACGAACCGCGGCACCGGGGCGCGGGCGGTGTCGTTGCCGGCGCCCTCTTCGAACAGCACCCTGATCGGTGGCTCGGCTTCGAATGCGGCGAGGGCCTGCTCGTAACTCATCCCGGCGAAGCGGTCGTCGGGCACGGTGAAGTCGGTCGTGCCAAAGATCCCGCCGGCCAATATCGGTGCGATGAGCTTCGCGGTCGCGAGCGACGGAGTGCGCTTGGCGACGTACAGATCGAGGAACTCGACCCACCGGGGAAAGTTGGCCGGGCCGATCGACTCGGTGTGCAACCCGTTGACCAACGTGGCGTACAGCCGGTCGGTGCCGGTGAACTGGTCGAGCATCGTGGGGAACCGGCCGCCGGTCTGTTCGTCCTGCCACGCTCCAGCGACGAAGGTCGGCACGGTGATCTTGTCGACGAACAGACGTGGCGAAAGCTCGTCGGATTGTCGCGAATCGTAGAACGGTGACTCGAAGACTTCGGCGACGAGGTCGGGGTTCTGGCCCCGCAGCGACTGGTTGGCCGCGCACTCGTCGTCGCCCGCCGCGATGCGATTCTTGGCCCATTCCTGGCCGCCTTCGTCGATGATCTCGCCGTCGGGTGTGATCGCTGCCTTGCCGTTGTCGACCCGGTCCTGCGTCCATTCGACGGCAAAGCCGGTGTTGAGCAGCCCACCCGGATACAGCGTCGAGTTGTAGCTGTCGTCGATCACCGAGAACGGGGTGATCGCAGCAAGGCTCGGCGGTTGGGTCTGGGCGACGAAGAGTTGGCTGATGCCCGGGTAGCTGACGCCCACCATGCCGACGCGATTTTCGAACACCCAGGGCTGCGCAGCGACGGCTTCGATCACGTCGTAGCCGTCGAGGCTCTGCGCGTATTCGAAGTACCGGAACGAACCCCCCGAACAGCCGGTGCCGCGCATGTTCACCCCGACGTAGGCGTAACCCAGCGGCCCGAAGAGATCTTTGAAACCGGTGCCGTCCGGGTCGGCGGGCGTGTAGCCCGAGTACTCGACCACCGTCGGGTAGGGGCCGTCTTCGACCGGGCCGGGCAGGACGACGTTGGCGGCCAGCGTGGTGCCATCGCGCATCTCGATGTAGTTGAGCCCGGGGACGAGCCGTTGCTCGGCAAAGAATGCCGCAGTGGGGTGCGTCTCGCGATCGAGGACGGTGAAGGGTGCGGTGAGTCCGGCGCCGTCGACGACGATCTGCCATTCGACATCGGAGTTGACGTTGCGGAACAGATAGGTCCCGTACTCGTCGACGTCGCCGCCCGGCGGTGGTTCGGTCGTGGCGTCTGCGGCGAGACGCTCCTCGGCCTGCAGCGTCGTGACGAGGCTGACCGTCGATCCGGGCTCGGCGCCGATGATCGCCACCTGTTCGACCCCGGGTTGGAGTTCGAAGTCCGGTTCGATGATCGGGAGGAGATCGGTCAGCGATGGCTGGGTGGTGTCGGATTCGGTGCTCGTCGGCGCCTCGCTCGGGGGTGGCTCCTCCGTCGGTTGACTGTCGATCGACGTGTCGCTCGCAGCAGGCGCGTCGCTCGCGCTGGGTGTCGTCTCGGCCGGATCGCTCGAGCAGGCAGCGCCGACGAGGGCGCCGGTGACGAGGAGTGCCAACAGAGTGCGTCGCATGGCGCACATCTTCGTCGATCGGAATGGGCCTGCCACCATGGGGCGGGGTGGCCTTGCCCGATCATCACCTGTGGTGTCAGACACCACAGGTGATCGACGTACCATTCCGTCATGGCCGAACTCGACGTGGACGCAATGATCGCCGACGTCAAGACGTTGGTCGAGATCGAGTCGCCCTCCCTCGACCTGGCGCAGTTGCACAAGTCGGCCGAGGCGCTGGCGACCATCATCGAGCGGCTCCTCGGTGGACGATGTGAACTCATCGAGTCCAGCGCCGGCCCGCATGTCCATTGGAAGGGGAGCGATGCAGCAACGGTGCTGCTGCTCGGCCACCACGACACCGTGTTCCCGATCGGGACCCTCGACCGGCGGCCATTTGCCGTGACCGACGGCGTAATGACCGGCCCGGGCTGCTTCGACATGCTCGCCGGCATCGTGCAAGCGCTGCATGGCCTGGCCTCGCTCGACGACACCGCGCACGTCGAGTTGTTGTTCAGCGCTGACGAGGAAGTCGGGTCGAACCAGTCGCGATCGTTGATCGAGGAGCGGGCACTCGCCTGCGGCAACGTGCTCGTGCTCGAACCCGCGGCCGATGGTGGCGCACTGAAAACCGGCCGGAAAGGCTGTGGAACCTTCGACGTCGTCATCACGGGCCGAGCGAGCCACGCCGGCCTCGAGCCCGAAGCCGGCATCAACGCGTTGGTCGAGGCGGCGCATCAGGTGCTGGCGATCAATCGGATCGGCAACTCCGCCGTCGGAACCACCGTCACCCCGACCGTCGCAGTCGTCGGCACGACCGACAACGTCGTCCCCGCCGAGGGTCGAATCAAGGTCGATGCACGTGTCGAGTCCGCCGATGAAAAGGCCCGAGTCGAAGCGGCGATGGCGGCGTTGACACCCCACGTCCACGGGGCGCAGCTCGAAGTGTTCGGTGCGATCAATCGTCCGCCGATGCCCGAGTCGGCGTCAGCCGCACTCTTCCCGATCGCCCAACGCGTGTCGCCCGGAATCGCAGGCCGGTCGGTCGGCGGCGGCAGCGACGGGAATTTCACCGCGGCGCTCGGCGTCGCAACCCTCGACGGCCTCGGCGCCGTCGGGGGCGGAGCGCACGCGGACACTGAACACGTGCTCGTCGCCACGATGCCCGAACGAGCCCGACTCGTCGCCGGCATCGTCCACGCGCTCGCCCCCCGCTGACCCACCCCGCCCACCCAACCCCACTCAGCCCCTCTGCTTTCTGGTGCGCGCAGCCTGCAGAAAACGCGGGAAGGAAGCGAGGCGAGGAGGGTCGGCGGAAGGGGGGCGGTAAGTTTGAAGAGAAATTGGACATCGAGACGGTCCCGCAGCTGAACCAGCACGGAGATCTTCATGTTCAACATTTCTACGCAGCTCGCGACACGCATCGCCTCCCGTCATGGCATCGTCACCGCGGACGAACTGATTGCCGACGGAGTTCCGTTGTCGGCAATCCGCCGCGCTGTCGCCTCGCGGCTTGTCGTGCGGATCCACCAGGGCGTGTATCGGGTGGCCACGAGCTTGGACACGTTCGAGGCCCGCTGTGTTGCAGCTTCGCTTGCTGATTCGACCTCGTTCGTCACCGGGGTGACCGCCGGCCGACTCTGGAAGTTTCGCAGTGTGTTCCACACCGATGTTCCCATCGTCGTTGTGGCGCATGATCGAAATCCGTTCGCCCGGGGTGTGACGGTGCGGCGTTGTGGAAGCATCGAGCCCGACGACTTCACCACCCGCCCAGACGGGATTCGACTGGCGACCCCGGCGCGGGCGTGGTTCGACTGTGCCCGCGATCTCCACGACGAGAAGTTCGAGGCGATGACCGAATGGGTCATCGACCACCATTGTCCGGTCGAGCAACTGTGGCGGATGGGAACGCGACTGGCGCGTTCTGGGCGTCCGGGCTCGGCGCTCGTCAGGCGTGTCATGTCGACCCGGGCCGACTGGCAGCGTCCGGCCGACTCGGGTCTCGAGTTGCGAGTGTTGTCGGCGTTGGAACGAGCCGGTGTCGGTCCGCTCATCCGCCAGCATCCGATTCGCCTGCCGAACGGAATCTGGATTCACCCCGACGGTGTCGACAGTGTCGCGAAGTGGGCTGTCGAAGTCGACCACGTCACCTGGCACGGCGGCCGGATGAAAGCACAGCAGGACAAGGGTCGCGATCGGGCGCTGCGCCTGCTCGGGTGGCAAGTCGATCGGGTCACCGATCAAGAACTCGCCGAAGATTTCGCCGGCACGATCCGCGACCTCATCCAGCTTCACGCGTTGCGCACCCCAACGCCGCACCTTTCGTGAGGTTGCTGCAGGCACTGCCTGCAGCAACCTCACGAAAGCGGGGTGGAAGGGTGGCTACTGGTCGAGGGCGGGGGTGATGTCGCCGGCGCCGAGGGTGCCGGATCGGCGGTAGACGCCGAGCTTGTTGCGGGTGTCGGTGATGTCGAGGTTGCGCATCGTCAGTTGCCCGATGCGGTCGAGGGGCCCGAACGGCTGATCCTCGACGCGTTCCATCGAGAGGCGGTCGGGCTCGTAGGTGAGATTGTCCGACACGGTGTCGATGATCGAGTAGTCGTCGCCGCGCCGCAATCGCAGCGTGACCTCGCCGGTGATCGCCGAACCGATCCAGCGCATGAGCGGCTCGCGCAGCATCAAGCTCTGCGGGTCGAACCATCGGCCTTCGTACAGCAGGCGACCGAGGCGACGACCCATCGTGCGGTAGTTCTCGATCGTGCTCTCGTTGTGGATGCCGTTGACCAGACGCTCGTAGCACGCGTGGAGCAGGGCGAGGGCCGGAGCCTCGTAGATGCCCCGCGACTTGGCCTCGATGATGCGGTTCTCGATCTGGTCGCTCATGCCGAGGCCGTGACGGCCGCCGATGCGATTGGCCTCGGCGACGAGCTCGACCTGGTTGTCGAAGCGCCGGCCGTTGATCGCCACCGGCCAACCCTGCTCGAATCGCACGGTGACGTCTTCGGTTTCGATCACCACGCTCGGGTCCCAGAACGCCACGCCCATGATCGGCGTCACGATCTCCATCGAGGTGTCGAGCGCTTCGAGGGCCTTTGCTTCGTGCGTGGCACCCCAGATGTTGGCGTCGGTCGAATAGGCCTTCTCGACCGAGTCGCGGTACGGCAATCCGCGCTCGACGAGGAACTCGCTCATGCCCTGACGGCCGCCGAGTTCAGCGACGAACGTGGGGTCGAGCCACGGCTTGTAGATCCGCAAGTGCTGGTTCACGAGCAGGCCATACCGGTAGAACCGTTCGATGTCGTTGCCCTTGTAGGTCGAACCGTCGCCCCAGATATCGACGCCGTCGTCGGCCATCGCGCGCACGAGCAGCGTGCCCGTGACAGCGCGACCCAGCGGGGTCGTGTTGAAGTAGGTCTTGCCGGCCGAGCTGATGTGGAATGCACCGCACTGGAGTGCAATGAGCCCTTCGCGCACCAATTCTTCGCGGCAGTCGATGATCCGGGCCGCTTCGGCACCGTATTGCTTGGCTCGGGCGGGGACGCCGTCGAGGTCGGGTTCGTCGGGCTGGCCGAGGTCCGCGGTGTAGGCGTAGGGAATCGCACCGCGCTCGCGCATCCAGGCAACCGCGGCGGAGGTGTCGAGGCCACCGGAGAAGGCGATGCCGACACGTTCGCCCTGGGGGAGCGTCATCAGCACCTTGGCGTTCGAGGCGCCGTCGATGGACGGGCCCAGCCCAGGCGTGGCGTGCGGGGGTACGGAATCGTCCGGCATAGTGGCTGCGACGATACCGCCGGACCGGCGTCGGGTCGGGCAGCGATCGACGCGGATCAGCGGTGCCGACGAACCGATCCGGCCTGCGCCCCGACCGACACGAGCAACAACGCCGCGGCGATCGCGAACTCGATCGCGGCCAATCCACCTGATCGGGAGATGTCGTTCGCCGCGATGCCGGCGACGGCGATCGACGCGACAGCGCTGACGACGGCCGATCTGCGGACGTTGTACACCGCGGTGAGCGCAACGAGCAGGGCGAGCGCAAAGGGGATGATCCTGACGAACACGGGTCGCGGATCACCCCGCGGCCCGATCCACCATGTTGCGATGCCGATCTCCTCGCTCGTCTTCCACACTGCGGCAAAGGCGAAGAACGCAACGGTCCACGCTGTGGCGACCATGATCTGCCAGCCGACCGGCAGCTGCCCCGGGCGCAAAGCGATCTGCGGAGTCGACGGTGCGAGCGGCCCAGGGGGTGCGACGGGGGGCGTGGCGACGGTTCCGCTGGTGGCCTCGAGGGACTCGTCCGACACGGTGTCGATGGTAGGCGCTGCCGGGGGGACTTCCCCGGCAGCTACCCTGCCGCTGCGATGACGAACACGAGCGCACACTTCGACAAGCTCTCGATCTTCTACCCGATGTGGAACGAGGAGGAGTACGTCGAACGCGCGCTCACTGCGGGCCGACGAGCTTGCGCAACGTTGATCGCAGCGGGCGACATCGCCGACTACGAACTGATCATCGTCGACGATGCGTCGACTGATCGCACCGCGGAGATCGCCGATCGCGCGGCCGCAGCGGATCCCCATGTCCGAGTCGTGCATCATGCCAAGAACCGCAAGTTGGGTGGCTCGATCAAGACCGGCTTCGCGACCGCAACGGGTGACCTCATCTTGTACACCGATGCCGATCTGCCGTTCGACATGGCCGAGTTGCCGCGCGCCGTTCGGTTGATGATCGACTACGACGCCGACATCGTCAGCGCCTACCGGTTCGATCGGACCGGCGAGGGTTACCTCCGCACGATCTACACGTTTTGGTACAACCTGCTCATTCGCAGTCTCTTCGGGGTGAAGGCGCGTGACATCAACTTCGCGTTCAAGCTGTGCCGATCACGCGTGTTCGACCACGTCGAGCTGAAGAGCGAGGGGTCCTTCATCGACGCCGAACTCGTGATTCGGGCGACGCGCCTCGGCTTCGAGATGCTGCAATTCGGGGTCGACTACTTCCCGCGCACGCGTGGCGAATCGACGCTGAGTTCGCCCGGGATCATCCTCACGATCCTGAAGGAGATGCGTCAACTCCGCGGTGACCTCGACGAGATCACCCCGGTGATCGACCGAACCTGACAACCCGATGCGGTGTGGAGTGGGGGACAAAGAAACACGTGGCGAACACGGTGAGGCGACGTTTCGCGCCCGGAGTTCGTTGCTACATTCGGAGTCGGCCGAGACTCGTTGCCCTCCTCCCCGCTGACCGATGAACCACCCCACCCCGACCCCGTCCTGGCGCCCGCCCAATCAAGTTGCCAAGTGGTTGCCGGCGGTCGCTGCGGCCGGCCTGCTGGGCACCGTGGTGGTCGCCGGCGTGGCCCTCGGCGGTGGGAATGACGACAGCGGCGACGACGCAGCGCAGTTGGCCGACTCGGCCTTCGTGGTGGACACGACGTCCAACACGCTGGTCGTGCCCGATTCGGTTCCCCCTGTCATCGGCGCCGTCGAGACCTCGGTGCCAGTCGTCAAGAGCGTGCTCACGCGCACGTTGAGCAAAGGGCTCGCAGGTGACGACGTCAAGCAGGTCCAGCAACGCCTGACCGATCTCGGATTCGTGCCCGGCCCGGCCGACGGTATCTACGGCGATCAAACCGTCAAGGCCGTCTGGGCGTACGAGAAACTCGTGCTGAAGCGGCCGAGCAACAACCCCACCGGCCAAGTGACGCCCGAGATGTGGGATGCGCTCCAGGAACCGTTCGTCATCCAGCCGCGCCGACCCAACGCAACACCCGACCACACCGAGGTGTACCTGCCCGAGCAGGTGTTGGCGATCTTCCACGACGACAAGCCGATGATGATCACCCACATCTCGAGCGGGAGCAACGAGCAGTGGTGTGAGGAAGTGACGATCAGCCCAGGCGAGTACGGGAATCGTGAAGGGACCGAGCCGCTGGTCCGCGGCGAATGCGGCATCTCGAACACTCCCGGCGGCGTGTTCAGCGTCTACCGCGAGGTCGAAGGCATCCGCGAGAGCGCACTGGGCGGCATGTGGAACCCGGTGTACTTCAACTACGGCATCGCGATCCACGGAGCGCTGAACGTGCCGCTGCAGGGTGCTTCGCATGGTTGCATCCGCATTCCGCTCAACATCTCCGAGACGATGCAAGACCTGATGGACAACGGTGATCAGGTCTTCGTCTGGGACGGGACGAAGGAACCCGAGGCGAACGGCACGCCGCCGCCCACCTTCAACTGGATCGATCCCGAGTACGCCGCAACGTCGACCACCACCACAACGCTGCCGGAGACGACCACCACCGTCGCTCCGGTGACGACGGTGGCTACCTCGACTCCGGCCACGACGACCCCGGCCACGACTGCCCCGGCGACGACTGCTCCGGCGACCACGACGACGACGACCAGCCCGACGACGACCACGACGACCACGGTGCCCGAGGGCGGCACCGATGACGGCGGCGGTTGACAGCCGCTACGGATCGAGCACTCTGCGGCCAGTACGTTCTGGTTCGTGAACACACCTGCGGCGGCCGCACCGTACGACGAGTTCGGCCATGTTCGACGAGAACATCGCCGAGTTCGGCCTCGATCTCGACGTGGTGCCTGCAGTCGTGCGGCGATCGGTCTCGCTCGACGACGGTCGTGAGCTCAGCATGCTCGCGTGGGGCGACGGCCCCGCCGAGGTCGTCTTCGTCCACGGCGGCGCACAGAACGCTCATACGTGGGACACGGTTGCGCTCGCGCTCGGCCGTCCGTCGATCGCCATCGACCTGCCGGGTCACGGGCATTCGTCGTGGCGCGACGATGGCGCGTACTCGCCAGCCAACTTGGCCGACGACGTCGCCTGTGCGGTCGAGGCACATGCAGCCGAGGCCCGCATCGTGGTCGGCATGTCGCTCGGCGGTCTGACGTCGATGATGCTCGCCACGCGCCGTCCGGATCTCGTGCGATCACTCGTGATGGTCGACATCACGCCCGGCGTCGACGGGCACAAGGCCAAGGCGATCATCGACTTCGTGAACGGCCCGCAGTCGTTCACGAGCTTCGACGACCTGCTGGCGCGCACGATCGAGTTCAACCCCACCCGATCGGTGTCGTCGCTCCGGCGGGGCATCCTGCACAACGCCCAGCAACTCCCCGACGGGTCGTGGCAGTGGAGGTACGACCGCACGAACCACGCCGTGGCGCGACTCGGGACCGGTCGCGGCGCCAGTTGCCCCGCCCGACGATGCGCGCAACCCACTGTGGGACCACTTCGCAGCTGTGGCGTGCCCGCTCACGTTGGTCCGCGGATCGTTGTCGCCGGTCGTCGACGACGCCGACGTGGCCGAGGCGCAGCGGTTGCAGCCCGATCTGGTCGTGCACGTCGTCGACGGTGCGGGTCACAGCGTGCAGGGCGATCGCCCAGTCGAACTGGCTGCGATCATCGCCGACCTGCTCGACTGAACCGTCAGGTCGCGCACGCGTCGAGCCCGCCGATCACCCCACTGCGGAATGCGTCGATCTTCTCGAACGGGCTGCCGAGCACGTCATCGCTCGCGCCGAGATCGCCGATCAAGATCGCCGTGCGAACGGCCTCGTCGAGGTCGCCGGGAGACACCACTGACGTGCGATCGACGTTGCGCGGCTCGGGGAGGCGGAAATTGACCGGGATGACCGATTGGACCCAGGCCCCGGTGAGGCAGTCGTTCACCAATTGCCGATCTTCGCCCGAGCGGGTCGAGCCGAGCGCCTGCTGCACCGCCTCGGCCCACGCCCGCCCGATGAGGTACCCGATCGAGAAGTCGCCGAAGCGGTCTGGACGTACAGGTCGAGCGCCACGGGTTCGTTCAGGTACACCGTGTCGGTCGACGGACACAGTGCGGCGCCGAGGTCGAAGCCCGACTCGAGGTCGGCGCACTCGACCTCGTCGATCGTTTGCACGGGAACCAACGTCAGCGGGGTGAACGAGGTGATCTCGGCGTCAGTGCCCCAGTAGAGGTTCAGATCGTCGACGAGGAAGCCGAGAAGCTGATCGTCCTCGTAGCCGAACTCGGCATTTCCGTTGTTGAGCTGGTCGTCGCGATCGTTGAATTGGTTGGGCATCAACGGCAGGGGGTCATCGATGATCGTCGCGCACCGAGCGGGCCCCTCGACGAACCCGGTTTGGAACGCGCCGACCCGATCGAAGCCCGAGCCGTGTCCGCCCGGTGTCAACTGATCGATGCCGGCCGGGTCGCGGACTTCGAGCATCGCAATGAGGCCGGACCGGACGTCGGTGTCGGTGAACGGGATCCCGCCCTCGTTGCGCGACGCCCGCCCGGCCCAGGCGCCGGCAAAGCAGTCGGCCTGCTGCTCGGAGGTGACGGTCGGCAAATCCTGATCGAGCACACCGCTGCGCTGCTGGATCGCGTGGCCGAACTCGTGGGCGAGCACGATGCCGATCGTGCTGGCGCCGAAGTTGTCGGCGAGGCCTGCGAGCAGGCCATCCTCGCCGTCGTCGTAGACGATGAAGTCGCCGACGCCGCAGTAGAACGCAACGAATTCCTGCACCTCGACGTAGGACGTCCGGGGCGTGCCACAGCCGGGGAGATCGTCGGGTCGTTCCGGGTAGGCCGCGTAGACATCACCCTGCAACGGCTCCCACGGTTCGCCGTAGATCTCTGGATAGATGACCGACCACCAGTCGTCGAGGTCGCTGAGCGTCGCGAGCAAGAAGTCATCGTATTCGCGGGCGGGTTTGTTCGGCCCGAAGTTGACGGCGTCGGCGTCGACTTCGAATGGTGCGCCCGACACCGGTGGTTCGGCGACGGTGGTCGGCGTGGTGTCCGGCTCGCTCGTGCTCGGCGTCTCGTCCGGGTCGGCTGGCTGTGTTGGGTCGGTCGGATCGGTCGACGGGTCGTTCGGCTCGAACGGCGGGGACGTGTTCTCACTCCCGGTCGCTTCGGACCGAGTCGCGGTGACGCCGATGTCGGGGCTGCACGCAGCCGTCGCCACGGCGATGGCGAGCACGCAGGCGATCAGCGGACGGCGGGTCACGTCGACGACTCTAGGCAGCCGCCGATGCCGAGTCGCATCGCTCCCCGCGGATTTCGATGATTCTCACCATGCCCTTACTTCGGTCGCGACCGAAGGTGCTACGTTCCCGGTCACGCCGACGAACTACAGGGGGTTTACGTCGATGGCATTGCTGGAAGTGAACGACGTCGAAGTCAGGTTCGGGGGCATCGTTGCCCTCAGTGGCATGACCTTCAACATCGAAGAAGGTCAGATCTGTGGCCTCATCGGGCCAAACGGTGCAGGCAAGACGACGATGTTCAACGTCATCAGCCGCATCTACGACCCGACTGCGGGCACGCTGCGCTTCAACGGGGTCGACCTGCTCAAGACCCCGCCGCACCTCATTGCCGAGACCGGCATCTTCCGCACGTTCCAGAACCTGGCGCTCTGGCCGCGCATGAGCGTGATCGAGAACGTCATGGCCGGGGCGCACGTGCGCAGCAAGCAGAACTTCGCCACCGCGATGCTGAACATCGGTCGCAAGAAGGAAGAGAAGCAGCTCGCCTCCGAGGCGTACACGATCCTCGCCGACCTCGGTCTCGCGGACGTCGCCTTCCAACAGTGCGCGGGGTTGCCCTACGGCACGCTCAAGCGCATCGAACTGGCGCGCTGCCTCATCGGCCACCCCAAGCTGTTGATGCTCGACGAACCGGCCACGGGGCTCACCCACAGCGAGGTCGACGAGTTGTCGATCGTGATCCAGCGGATTCGCACCGACTATCACCTCACGATCTTGCTCGTCGAACACCACATGGGCCTCGTCATGAGTATTTCCGAGAACGTCGTCGTGCTGGACTTCGGTCGCAAGATCGCCGAAGGCCTGCCCGCCCAAGTCCAAGAGAATCCGGCCGTGATCGAGGCGTATCTCGGGGCGCCGGCATGACCGAATCCGGCACACCGAACGTGCTCGAGGTCACGGGCCTGACCGGTGGCTACGGCCAGATCCAGGTGCTCCACGGACTCGACTTCCACGTCGCCGACGGCGAGATCGTGGTGATCCTCGGAGCGAACGGCGCCGGCAAGACCACGACGCTTCGCGCCGTGTCCGGCATGATCGCCCGGCAGGGTTCGGTGAAACTGCGCGGCGAGGACATCACCTCCGCCAAGGCCCCGGATCTCGTCCGCAAGGGCGTGGCCCATGTGCCCCAGGGTCGCGGCACGCTGCCCGAACTCTCGGTCGAAGACAACCTGCGCGTTGGGGCCTACATCCGCAAAGACAACGAGGTCGACGCCGACATCGAGCAGTGGTTCGACGTGTACCCGGTCCTGCGTGAGCGCAAGAACCAGCGGGCCGGTTCGCTGTCCGGCGGTGAACAACAGATGTTGGCCGTGTCGCGTGCATTGATGTCGCGGCCCAGCCTGCTGCTCCTCGACGAACCGTCGCTCGGCCTCGCCCCGATCATCGTCGCCGAGTTGTTTGAGCGGTTCGCCGAGATCAACAGGGAAACGGGGACGACGATGCTCGTGGTCGAACAAAATGCCCAGTTGGCTTTGGGCATCGGCGACCGCGGCTACGTGCTCGAGTCGGGGGCGATTTTCGCCCAAGGTCCCGCCGCCGAGTTGATCAACGACGACGCCATCCGCAAGGCCTACCTCGGCGTCTGAGCCGACGACCAGATACGGAGTCTGACCCCACCATGGACCTCTTCATTGCCCGCATCTTCGACGGCTTGTCGAACGGTGGCACCTATGCCCTCATTGCGATGGCGCTCGTCATGATCTTCAAGGCGACGACGTTGATCAACTTCGCCCAGGGTGAGTTCGCCATGTTCGGCGGCTTCATCGTCCTCGTCCTCGCCACCGAGCGCGGCCTGCCGATGTGGATCGCGGTCGTCGTCGGCATGATCATCTCGGCGCTCTTGGCCGCGGGAATCGAGCGCACGTTGATTCGGCCGTTCGACCCGGCCGACCATCTTCCGCTCGTGATCATCACGCTCGGGTTGTTCCTCGGCATCAACGCCATCGCAGGCATCATCTGGCGGTTCGACCCGCGAGCCTTCCCTCAGTTGTTCCCGCCCGGAAATGCTCTCACCATCGGCAACGCCACGTTGTCGTGGTACACGATCGGCACGTTGATCACGATCGCCGTCGTCGCGGGCGGGTTGACCCTGCTGCTCAACAAGACCAAGGTCGGGCTGGCCTTTCGAGCGGTGTCGTCGAACCTCGAATCGAGCGAACTCGCCGGGATCAAGGTCGGCCCGACACTCCAGTTCGGCTGGGCGATCGCGGCGGCGGTCGGCACGCTCGGGGTGTGCGTCTTCGTTGCGTCGCCGTTCCGTCAGATCGAACCCAACGTGATGGTGACCGGCCTGATCTTCGCCGTGTCGGCGGCCGCGCTCGGCGGCCTCGACAGCCTCGGGGGCGCGATTGTCGGTGGCCTCGCGATCGGGCTCGTGCAGTCGATCGCCGTGCCGTATCTCGGCATTCCCAGCGAGCTCAGTCTGCTCGCCGCAGTCGCCGTGCTGATGTTGGTGTTGCTGTTCAAGCCGTCAGGTCTGTTTGGCACGCCTCAGGTCGAGCGAGTCTGAGGAGGATCGCCATGGCAACTTCTGCACCGCGTTTCGTCTTCACCGAGGCCACCTCCAAGTACCGCACCTACAAGCTGATCGGCTTCGTCGTGCTGGCGCTCGCGATCCTCGTGGTGGCGTTCGCCTACAACGACACGGGCTCGATCACGCTGCTCGACAACGACTACAAGGTCAGCATCACCCGCGTCACCAAGGCCATTTCGTTCATGGTGGCCATCCTCGGCTTGCAGGTCGTGGCCGGCTTCACCGGTCAGCTCTCGCTGGGGCAGGGCTTCTTCTTCGGTACAGGCGCCTACATCGCGGCGTGGCTGGTCGCCGACCACAATTGGGCCTGGTTCACCACGTTGATCGTCGTCGTGCCGGTCTGCTTCGTCGTCGGACTGCTGTTCGGCATCCCCGCCCTGCGCATCAAGGGTCTGTACCTGGCCCTGGTCACGCTCGGGCTGGCTGCGATCTTCCCCTCGTTGATCAAACTCGACGTCCTGATCGAATACACCGGCGGCGCCGCCGGCAAGCAGGTCGACTCCAGTCTCATCCCGCCGAGTTGGCTGCCCCTCGACGGGATCGTCGACGCACTGCACAAGCTGCCCCTCGTTGGCGGCTTCTTCGGCGAGGGAGAGGGCCTGTCGAGCAAAGAGGAACAGCGCGTCTGGACGTTCTTCGTGATGACCGCCCTTGCGCTGGTCTGTTTCAAGATGGTCAGCAACCTGATCAAGAGTCGGCCGGGTCGAGCGATTCGGGCGATTCGCGACAACGAGACCAGCGCCGCCGTCAACGGCATGAGCTTGAGCTTTCACAAGACGATGTCGTTCGGTGTCGCATCGGCGCTCGGCGGGGTTGGTGGCATGATCTACGTCGCCGAACTCGGCATCGCCTCCGAAGGCGATTTCACGCAGCTGCTGTCGATCCTGTTCATCGTCGGCATGGTCGTGGGGGGCGTCGGCACGCTGTCCGGAGCGGTGATCGGTGGTCTCGTCATTGCGTTCGTTCCCGACTGGGCGTCGTCGACGCAGAGCGTTCCCGGCATTCCCGAGCGGTGGTTGCAGGGCCCGACCGGCGGGTTGATCCTCGGCATCGGGCTGATCGTTCTGACCTTCGTGCTGCCGGGTGGCATCATCTCCGGGGTCCGCCGCATCCGGGCTCGATTCGTCCAGGTGTTGCCCCAGCGTCCTGAACTCGCTCTGGCCACCGACCGTCGCCCGACCACCACCGGCGAGGGCTGAGCGACTACGGTCACACTGGGTCGACCAAGATCCGAAGACCGCCGAGTCATCGGCACCAACCAACAACTAGGGGAGAACATGCGAATTTCACGAACGAAGCGCGCCGTCGCATCGATGATGGCCGCCGGCCTCATCTTCGCGGCGTGCGGCAGCGACAGCGACACCACACCGGCCGACTCCGCTGCACCGGCGGAATCCGAAGCACCCGCCGAATCCGAAGCACCGGCCGAGACTGAAGCACCGGCTGACACCGAGGCACCGGCCGACACCGAAGCACCGGCTGACACCGAAGCACCGGCCGACACCGAAGCACCCGCCACCGAAGCGCTGGCCCTCGAAGGCGACGTCGAAATTGCCGCGGGCACCACGCTGACCCTGGACGAGTGCCCCGACGACTGGAGTGCAACCCAGGGCGTCGACGGTGACGAGATCCGCATCGGCCAGACGCTGCCGCAGTCGGGCGCGCTCGCCGCATTCGGCGCCATCGGCGAAGGCATGCAGATCTACTTCGACTACATCAACGCGACCGACCCGATCGAGGGCAAGGATCTCGTGCTGGTCGTCAAGGACGACGGCTACGAAGCCGGCCGTGCCGTGGCCAACGTCGAAGAGATGATCGACTCCGATGACATCTTCGCGTTCGCGCACAACATCGGCACGCCGATCAACGCGGCGATTCGTCCGATCACCGACGAGGCGTGCATCCCGCAGCTGTTCAACTCGACGGGCTTCCCGCTCTGGGGCGACCCCGCGAATTTCCCGTGGACCGTCGGCAACATCTTGAACTACGTCACCGAGACCGAGATCTGGTGTACCGACATCAAGGCCAACGTCGGTGAGAACGCCACCGTGGCTGCACTCATCATGAACAACGACTTCGGCAAGACCTATCAGCAGACGCTGAACGAGTCCGAGGCATGTGCGGGCCTGGAGATCGTGTCCGAACAGCTCCATGACCCGGCAGGCGCCGACGTCACCAACGAAATGACCACGCTCATCGCCACCGGTGCCGACGTGTTCCTCGCTGGCACCACGTCGAAGTTCTGCTCGCAGTCAACGGCAGTGCTCGCCGGTTCCACCTGGCGTCCGGCGACGTACATGTCCTACACCTGCAACAACCTGTCGTCGTTCTTCGAACCGGTGAAGGACGCTGTCGTCACCCTCGACGCCGATAACGCCGGACCGGTCATGACCAACTCGAACAAGGTCTGTGGTGACCCGGTGTACGCCGACGACCCGAAGATCATCGAGATCGAGGCGATCCTCGCCGAGTACGGCAGCGTCACGTGTGCCGATGGTTCGTACTCCACCGGCATCCTCTACGGCGAGTTCCTCGTCGACGTGCTGCGCTCTGCTTCGGAGATGGAGGGTGGCCTCAACCGAGTCAACCTGATGGCCGCTGTGTGGAACGCCGACACATCGAACGACAGCCTCCTCGGTGGCACGTTGAAGCTCGATGGCGTGAACGACGCCTACTGGACCGAGGCAGCTCAGTTGCAGCGCGTCGTCATCGGTGATGACGGCGCCTTGACCTTCGAGCCCACCGGCGAACTGGTCGACTTCGAAGGCCAAGGCGGCTCGTTCGGCAGCTGACCTTGTCACGCTGATCTGATCAGCGGAAAACGAAAGAGAGCCGGTCAACCCCTGGGGGTTGACCGGCTCTCGACGTTTTCGGGGCCGGCGTCAGCCGCCGCTGAGGTCGGTGCAGGCGAGCAGGTCGGTGGCCAGTGCGACCGAGCGTTCGTCGGTGCCCTGGTTCGACAGCGCTTCGATCTCGTCGTCGGTGTAGTTCTCGAACACGCCGTCGATGCAGTCACCGTCGGCCGTGCTGCCCGCTTCTTTCATGTCTTCGATGAACTTGTCACGCGTTCCGGCCCGGTCGACGCCACCACACGCCGAGAGCGTGAGTGCGCCGATGGCGATGAGTGCAGTGAGCTTGTACTTCATGAGGTTCCCCTTGTTCGGTGTGCGCCGCCGTCCGAATGACGCAGCGGGTCAGATGTGCAGATGCATCGTGGCAGAAGTCAGTCGGCCAGCGAGGGTATTTGCCGGCTCAGGGCCGCCGGGCGATGTTGACGGTGAACTCGCCCTCGGCGTCGATGAGGTTGTCGAACTCCCACACGGCGCCTGCGCCGTCGATCGCCTGGCACGCGAAGCGCGTCCCGACGTTCTGGTCGAGGGGTGCATCGCAGTTGACGCTGGTGAAGGTCGTGTCGACTTGCGCGGCGACCTGTTCGGTGATGAACCGTTCGGCATCGGACTTGAAGTCGGTCGTCGAGGTGAAGCAACCGGTGAGTCCGATGGTGCCCAGGAGACCGAGCAGGAGGCCGGGCAGATATGGGGTCGAACGGTGACGCATCGGATGAAGCTACTCAGAGCCGGTTGAGCTGGGCGACGCGGATCCGATCGGTCATCACGACGATCAGCGCGATCCAGACGAAGGCGAATCCGATCACCCTGTGCAGCGGCATCGGTTCGTCGTAGAGGAGCCAGCCGAGCCCGAAGTTGATCACGGGGACCAGCAGGTTGAGCGGCCCGAGCAGGGTGAACGGGATCGATTTTGCGGCCGAGGCGAAGAGCATGAGGGGGACCGCCGTGATCAGGCCGGTGCCGACGAGGTAGCCCCATTCGACGCCGGACGCCACGTCGACGGCGCTCCCCGTGCGCGCCGACATCGCCAACGTGAGGCCGACCGCCGGGATGAACAGCACCAAGGTTTCACCCGTGAGGCTGTCGATCGCGCCGAGCCCGATGTTGCGTTTGCTGAGGGCATAGCTGCTCCATGTGGCCGCGAGGATGAGCGCGATCCATGGCGGTCGGCCGGCGCCGATGGTCAAGATGACCACCGCGACCGACGCGCACGCAAAGGCGATGCCCTGGGCGTGGTTCGGCCTCTCGTCGAACACGAACACGCCGATCGCCATCGTGACCAGGGGAGCAATGAAGTACCCGAGTGCCGTTTCGATGACCCGATCGTTGACCACGGCCCAGACGTAGCTGCCCCAGTTCGCCGTGAGGAGCAGGGCCGCCACGACGAGGCGCCCCAGCACGGCACGTGACCGAAACGCCGCGATGATCGCTGGCCACGTGCCGCGGAGCGTGGTGATCACGGTCATCACGGCCGCCGCGGTGAGCATGCGCCACCCGATCAGTTCCAGCGCCGCGAAGGCGTTCAACTGCTTCCAGTAGATCGTGAGCAACCCCCAGATGAGGTAGGCCGCGATACCGACCCGGACCCCGTTGCGCTCGATCCGTTCACCTTCTTGGTCCCCGTCGGTCACCGCCTCACCGTAACTCTGAGGGCAGTAGTTTGAGCGCCGTGGCCCAGCGCGTCGACGTGATCAAGTTCGGTGCCGTTTCGGTACGCGTCTCCGATGACCCCGGCGGCGACGTCGCCCGTTCGCTCGCGGTCCGTCTCCGATCAGCGATTCGGCATCGGGGCGTCGCCACGCTGGCGGTGAGCGGCGGATCGACCGCTCCGTCGATGTTGGCCGCGCTCGTGCACGAAGACCTCGACTGGGAACGGTTGACGATCTGGCAGGTCGACGAACGTGTCGCGCCCGACGGACATCCCGACCGCAACGCAACTCAGCTGTGGTACGTGCCGGGCGAGACGCGGCTGATGCCCGTGGGGGGTGGCGACGACCTTGCGCTCGCTGCGCTGCGGTATGCCGACTCGTTGCCGGTTCGATTCGACGCCGTGCAT
This sequence comes from Ilumatobacteraceae bacterium, assembly GCA_963820085.1. Classification (GTDB taxonomy): domain Bacteria; phylum Actinomycetota; class Acidimicrobiia; order Acidimicrobiales; family Ilumatobacteraceae; genus Ilumatobacter_A. Next base: position 912,677 of record CAWFYU010000008.1, read on the forward strand.
CTGGGCCTCGGCGATGACGGTCACACCGCATCGTGGCCCCCTGTGCCGCACCCGGATGCGACGGTTGTCAGTTCGACCAACCGGGTCGCGATGGTCGGCGACTTCAACGGTCGCGGTCGGATGACCCTCACCCCGGGCCCGATCAACGACGCACGCAGTCGATTGATCCTGACGACCGGTCGGGCGAAAGCGACGATGGTCAAGCGCTGGCTCGACCGCGACCGGACGATTCCGATCAGCCATGTCCGCCGCTCGGGAACCACGGTGTTCGTCGACGCAGCAGCGGCGTCGAAGCTGTCGATCTAGGGTGATCGGCGATGGAACTCGCCGACCTCGCTCAACTCCAGCCTCCACCACACCTGCGCACGCTCTTTGCCGACGACCCGGGTCGAGCCGAGCGCTACACCGTGCAATTGGCTGATCTGCGCATCGACATGTCGAAGCAACGGATCACCGACGAGCTGCTCGCGGCACTGCTCGAGTTGGCCGTTGACCGAGGCGTCGAGGCGCGACGCGATGCGATGTTCGCCGGCGAACACATCAACGTCGCCGAAGATCGCGCCGTCGGTCACGTGGCATTGCGCATGCCAGCGGGCTCGTCGTTCGAGATCGACGGCGCGAACGTGGTGCCCGATGTGCACGCGGTGCTCGATGCGATGGCTGCCTTTGCCGACCGCGTCCGTGCCGACGATACGATCACCCACGTCGTGAACATCGGCATCGGGGGTTCCGACCTGGGCCCGGCCATGGCGTACCAGGCGCTCGCCGCTTACCGACACCCGCGCATCCGTTGCTCGTTCGTGTCGAACATCGACGGCGCCGACATCGCCGGCGTACTGGCCGACGCGGATCCTGCATCGACGTTGTTCATCGTCGCGTCGAAGACCTTCGGCACCATCGAGACGTTGACCAACGCCCGCACCGCACGGCGGTGGCTGGTGGATGCCCTCGGCGAGGATGCCGTCGCCGACCACTTCGTGGCCGTGTCGACCAACGCCGAACGCGTGGGCGAGTTCGGCATCGACGCCGTCAACAACATGTTCGGGTTCTGGGACTGGGTGGGCGGCCGGTACTCGGTCGACTCGGCCATTGGACTGTCGGTGATGATCGCGATCGGCCCCGATCGGTTCCGGGAGTTCCTCGACGGTTTCCACGTCGTCGACGAGCACTTCCGGCGCACGCCGTTGGCCGACAACGTGCCCGTTCTGCTCGCGCTGATCGGCGTCTGGAATGCCAACGGCCTCGGCTTCGACACGAAGGCAGTGCTGCCGTACGCGCAACGAGCTGGCCCGCTTCCCGGCGTACCTCCAGCAACTCGACATGGAGTCGAACGGGAAGTCGGTCGACCTCGACGGGCGACCCGGTGACCCATCAAACCGGGCCAGTCGTCTGGGGCGAACCCGGGACCAATGGGCAGCACGCGTTCTATCAACTCATCCATCAGGGCACCCGGGTGGTGCCGGTCGACTTCATCGGCTTCGCCCGTCCCCATCACGCGTTCCACGAGCACCACGACCTCTTGGTGGCCAACCTGATCGCCCAGTCCGAGGCGTTGGCGTTCGGGCGCGAGAACCTTGTCGAGCCGTGGCGAAACTTCAGCGGCGACCGTCCCAACACCGTGATCCTCGCCGACCAGCTCACCCCCTCGGTGCTCGGTCAACTCGTTGCGCTCTACGAACACATCGTCCACGTCCAGGGCACGATGTTCGGCGTCAACAGCTACGACCAGTGGGGCGTCGAACTGGGCAAGGAGTTGGCCACCAACGTGACGCCAGAGCTGACGGCGAGGTCGCCGAACCCGGCGGGTCATGACAGCAGTACGAATGCACTCATCGGCTGGTACCGCTCCCGCCGGGAGTCGTCGTCCGTTTCGTCATCTTCCCGCTGAATGGTGAAAGCTGGTCCCATGCGTAACTTCGAAAACATCTACATCGACGGTGCCTGGGTTCCCTCGCGACGGGAGCGGGAGCATCGAGGTCATCAACGCCGGCACCGAGCAGGTGATGGGCTCGATTCCCGACGGCATCGCCTCCGACGTCGACAAGCGCGGTCACCGCGGCCCGTGCCGCGTTCGACGGCTGGTCGCAGACGCCGGTCGAGGAGCGCCAGAAGTACCTCGTCCGTCTGAACGAGGCGCTCCAGGCTCGTTCGGCCGAGATCGCCGAGATGATCGCCGGCGAGGTCGGCATGCCGATCACCTGGTCGACGATGATCCAGGCCGGCCTCCCCGCCGGCAACATGCAGACGTTCGCCACGCTGCTCGACACGTTCGAGTTCGAAGAAGAGATCGGCAACAGCCTCGTCGTGAAGGAGCCCGTCGGCGTCGTCGGCGCCATCACGCCGTGGAACTATCCCGCTGCACCAGATCATCTGCAAGGTCGGCGGCGCACTCGCCGCCGGTTGCACGATCGTGCTCAAGCCGAGCGAGGTGGCGCCGCTCAACGCGTTCATCCTCGCCGAGATCATCCACGATGTCGGCCTTCCCGCCGGCGTGTTCAACCTGGTCACGTGGCACCGGCACCGAGTCGTCGGCGCGGCGATCGCCGCGCATCCCGGCATCGACATGGTGAGCTTCACCGGCTCGACCCGGGCAGGCAAAGCAGTTGCCGCGGTCGGCCGCCGGCACCGTCAAGCGCGTCGCCCTCGAACTCGGTGGCAAGTCGGCCAACATCGTGCTCGACGATGCCGACTTCGCCAAGGCGATCCCGAAGGGCGTGTTCGCCTGCTTACCTCAACTCGGGGCAGACCTGTACCGCTCACACCCGGATGCTCGTGCCCAACAGCCGGTACGACGAGGCCGTGGAAATCGCTGCGGCCGCGGTGGCGGCCACGCAGGTCGACGACCCGACCAAGGAAGGGCATGCACCTCGGCCCACTGATCAGCCAGGCGCAATGGGATCGGGTGCAGCAGTACATCCAGAACGGCATCGACGAAGGCGCCGTCGTTGCCGCCGGCGGGCTCGGCAAGCCCGAAGGCAAGGAGATCGGCTACTTCGTGAAGCCGACGGTGCTTCGCGCAACGTCACCAACGACATGACGATCGCGCAGGAGGAGATCTTCGGCCCCGTACTGTCGATCATCGGCTACGAGGACGATGACGACGCCGTACGGATCGCCAACGACAGCCTGTACGGCCTCGTCGGTGGCGTGTGGTCGGCCGACCAGGACCGGGCAATGGCCGTCGCCCGCCGGATGCGGACCGGCGCGGTCGACGTCAACGGCGGCAGCTTCAACATCGCGGCACCGTTCGGTGGCTACAAGCAGTCCGGCTACGGCCGCGAGAACGGACCGTACGGCATCGAGGAGTTCCTGCAGACCAAGTCCCTGCAACGCTGAGTCGGCTCGCTACGGTGGCGTCAATGACTGACATCACCAGGCCTGACATTCAACGAGTAGGCGTCGTCGGGTGCGGCCAGATGGGTGCAGGGATCGCCGAAGTGTGCGCCCGGGCCGGCCTCGACACGATCGTCCACGAGGTCGACGCAGCATCTGCTGAGCGCGGCCGCACCCGCCTCCTCGGGTCGTTCGACAGGGCCCTGGCGCGCGGTCGGCTCACCGAAGACGAGCGCGACGCCGCCGTGGCCCGACTCACGTTCACCACCGACTTGGGTGACATGGCCGACCGCCGCATGGTGATCGAGGCCGTGATCGAAGACGAGCCGCTCAAGACCAAGGTGTTCGCCACCCTCGATCGGGTCGTTGTTGCCGACGATGCGATCCTCGCGAGCAACACCAGTTCGATCCCCATCATGAAGCTCGGCATCGCCACGCAGCGCCCGGAGCAGGTCGTCGGCATCCACTTCTTCAACCCGGTCCCCGTGCTGAAGCTGGTCGAACTGGTCACGAGCCTGATGACCGACGCGGCCACCGTCGACGCCGCCAATCACTTTGCCGAGGACACCCTCGGCAAGATCGTCATCCGCAGCCAAGACCGTGCCGGCTTCGTGGTGAACGCACTGTTGATCCCCTACATCCTCTCTGCGATCCGGATGATGGAGTCGGGTTTCGCCACGGCCGTGGACATCGACAACGGCATGGTCGAGGGCTGCAACCACCCGATGGGCCCGCTCCACCTGGCCGACCTGATCGGCCTCGACACCACGCTGGCTGTCGCGGTGAGCATGTACGAGGAGTTCAAGGAGCCGCTCTACGCGGCACCGCCGCTGCTGTCGCGGATGGTCGAAGCCGGCCTGCTCGGTCGCAAGTCCGGGCGCGGGTTCTACGACTACCACGAGCGGAGCTGAGTGGCGTGGCCGCGCGCCGAGTCGATCGGGTCGAGCGGCTGACGAACGTGCTGGCGTTGTTGCTGGAGACACCGCAACCGCTCACCATGATCCAGATCGTCGGCGCGCTGGCGGGGCAATATCCCGACGACGAGCGCAATCAGCGCGCCGCATTCGAGCGGGACAAGGCTGCGTTGCGTGATCTCGGCGTGCCCGTGGAGGTCGTCTCCGACGGCGGCCAGGGTTCGCCGGCCGTGTATCGGATCGACCGGCGCGCCTATGAGTTGGCCGACCTCGATCTCGACGCCGATGAGCGGCGCGCCCTGCAGGTGGCTGTGGCTGCCGTCCGGACCGACACGTCGGCGGGCCGCGATGCGATCTGGAAGCTCGGTGGCTCGGCTGTGGGCGAACACGGGGCGGTGTCGGCGGTGCTGCCCGACCGACCCGAACTCCCCGTGATTCGCGGGGCGGTGGCCAGGCGAGCCCCGATCAGCTTCGAGTACCGCGGCGACCGGCGCACGATCGACCCTTGGGGCCTGCTGCTGCGCGGCGGCTTCTGGTACGTGGTCGGCCACGACCATGACCGGGCAGCCCAGCGCACGTTCCGGATCGACCGCTTCGGCGGCGGTGCCGACAACATCGCGATCGGCCCGTCGGGTTCGTTCGAGCGTCCTGCGTCGTTCGATCCGCGCGATGCCTTTCCCGCTGACCCGAAGCAGATCGGTCACGCGGCGTCAGACGGCGTGATGGCGATGGTGCGGATCGATGCCGAGCGGGCACCCGCGATCGAACGCGAGGTCGGCGCGGATCGGGTGGTCGAGCGGCTCGCCGGCGGCGCGATCGTTGTCGAGGTGGCAGCATCGAATCTCGACGCATTCCGCTCGTGGGTGCTCGGCCTGCTCGACCACGCCGTGGTGCTCGAGCCACCCGACGTTCGCTCGGCGATCGTCGATTGGCTGACCGGCGTGGCCGCCGGGAGCGGATCGTGAGCGGCCCGCGCAACGCCGAGGAGCGACTCGCTCGGCTGCTCGTGATGCTCCCGTGGCTGATGGAGGTTGGCGAGGTGCCGCTCGTCGATGTCGCGCACCGCTTCGCGATGACCGAAGCGCAGGTGCAGAAGGACTTGGAGTTGGTGGCAATGTGCGGGCTGCCGCCGTTCGTCGACGAGATGATCGACGTCTTCGTCGACGACGGGCTGGTGTTTGTCGGCGTGCCACGGCTGTTCACCCGTCCACTGCGCCTCACCGCGCCCGAGGCATTCTCCCTGCTGGCGTCGGCTCGCACCGCGATGGAACTGCCCGGCGCTGACCCGGACGGATCACTCGGCCGCGGGCTCGCCAAGCTGGCCCTCGCGCTGTCGGACGTCGGCCTGGAGACGCACGGGACAGCCGATGACACCGCGGGTGTGGCGATCGATCTCGATCGTCCACCGGGCACCGATGAACTGGCCGAGGCGGCAATCGTTGGCGCCGAGTTGTCGATCACCTACTTCTCGCCGGCTCGCGACGAGCACACCACGCGGTCGATTGTTCCGCGTCACGTGTTCGTCGATGCGGGCAACTGGTACGTCGTTGCCGACGACGATCGCTCGGGTGAACGCCGAACGTTTCGGATCGATCGCATCGACGCGCTGGCGCCAACCGGTCGTGTCGTGCCGACGAGTGAGGTCGGGGGCACGCCGGGGACCTTCTTCGACGACCCGGATCTTCCCGTGGCTGTGCTGCGGCTGGCGCCGGCGGCGCACTGGCTCCTCGACCGCTACCCGGTGCGCAGCACGAGCATGCTGGACTCTCCGGCCGGATGGATCGAGGTGCAGCTGCCCGTTGCGAGCGATCGCTGGCTGGCGCGTCTGCTGATCAGGCTCGGCCCCCACGCGGTGGTCGTGTCGCCCGCGAGCGCCGCTGACGCGGCAGCGTCGCTGGCGGCGACGATCCTCGCCGCGTACTGACGCGGCGAGTCGGTCAGTCGCGGTCGAAGAACGGTTCGAGGTGGGCGCGGTCGGTCACGTGGTGGGCCTGGAGCAGGTGGGGCAGGATCGCGGCCGTGGCGGCGGCATCGGCGAGGGCGTCGTGCGGGTTGAGCAGGGCGACGCCATACCGATCGGCGACGTCGGTCAGCCGGTGCGATTGCGTGCGATCGGGATCGAGCCTCCTCGACATGCGTAACGTGCAGAGCCGCGGACCGAGATCGAACCCGGCCTGACGGCGGGCGGCCCGAACGATGAACCCCGCATCGAAACTCGCGTTGTGGGCAGTGAACAGTGCGCCGTCGAGGCGGGCGCCCAGTTCGTCGAGGGCCGCAGCCAAGGGTGGAGCGTGGCGCAGCATCGGTCGCGTGATGCCGTGGATGTCGGTCGGGCCGACCCGCTGGAATGGCCACCGCAGCTTGACCAGCGTGCTCCAACGATCGATCTCGGTCCCGTCGGCTTCGACCACGACGGCCCCGATTTGCAGGATGCGGTGTCGACGATCAGACAGGCCCGACGTTTCGACGTCGACAACGGTGAATCGGGGGAGCACCACATCGTCAACCCTAGACAGGTGCACTCACAGGGTTGGGGTGCAACGTTTCCCCGTCCGCGGATCAGCCAGCTTGTTGCGAGAGCCGACTCCTCACGCCGATCGGTGCCGAGACGGTGTAGCCGGCAAGGTGACGCTCCTCTTCGGACTCGCCAGCCCAAAACCCGTACTCGTGATTCGTTCGAGCGAACTCCTTGCAGGGCGCGCTCACCAGGCACTCGGTGCACAACCGCTGGGCCTTCGCCTCCCGGCGGGCGCGAGCCTGTGGTCGCTCGGCCTTGGGCGGGAAGAACAGCTTGGTGCTCCCCTTGCAGTTGGCGCGGTCACGCCAATCGAAGTCGGTCGGCTGCGCATCGAACTGTGTTTCGAGGCTGGTGTTCGAGGCTGGTGTCGAAGTCGTGCAACACGGTCATCTGGGCTCCTCTGAGTGTCGTCCACATCATTTAACACTAAAAGTTCGGAGCCCGGTGAAAAACAGATGAAAAGTCTTTGGATCCCTTGAGGATGGTGTGTGCGCTAGAGGAGTTCGGCGGCGAGGCTGGCGATGTCGCTGCGCTCGCACGCGGTGAGGGTGATGTGGCCGAAGCAGCGTTGGCCGCTGAACGCCGAAGCCAGCACGCTGAGCGCGTTGTTCGACTCGCCGAGATACGGCGCGTCGATTTGGCTGGTGTCGCCGGTGAAGATCACCTTCGTGCCCTCGCCGACGCGGGTGAGGATGGTGCGCAGCGTCGTCGGTTCGAGGTTCTGCGCTTCGTCGACGAGAACGATCTGGCGCTGCAGCGATCGGCCCCGCAAGAACGTGACGGACTCGAGTGAGAGTTGGCCGCGCGCCGTCAACTCGTCGACCAGGGTCCCGGCATCGTGACTGCTGCGCGTGTCGGTGAGCGCGACGACGGCGTCATGGATTGCCGCCATCCACGGATCGAGTTTCTCGTCGAGCCCGCCGGGCAGGAAGCCGACGTCGGCGCGGCCGACGGGGACGAGCGGCCGATAGACCGCCAACCGTTCGTACCGTCGTTGTTCGACGACTTGCTCGAGGCCGGCGGCGATGGCCAACAACGTCTTTCCGGTGCCGGCTCGGCCGTCGAGGGCGATCACCTCGATGGCGGGGTCGAGGAGCAGTTCCAGCGCGAAGCGCTGTTCCTTGTTGCGCGCCCGCAGGCCCCACGGCTCCGGCGCACTGTGGGGGAGGAGCACGAACTCGTCGCCGATGGCTCGCACCAAGGCGGACTGGGACCCCGCCCGCAGCACAGCGAATTCGTTCTGAGCCATCGTGATGCTCGGGTCGCTGCGCACCACCGCATCGATCGAGACGCCGGCTGCGGCGTAGAGACAGTCGATCACTTCGTGGGTGGTGTCGATGGTGGTCCAACCGATAGCGGGACGATCGTGGGGTTGCCGGGCCCGCGTGTGCTCGGCGGCCGTGACGCCGAGGTGGGCGGCCTTGATCCGGAGGGCGGCATCGTTGCTGACCATCGTGGTCGGTCCGAAATCGGATTGCCCGATCGCAGCTCCGATGATGCGATTGTCGGGCACGTCGGGATCGAGTCCGTGTTCGATCAGTAGATGCTTGCGAATGTTGTTGATCTCGATTTGCAGGGTCGCGCCATCGGCTCCGGTGGGGACCGGCGTGGCCAATGAGCCGCCGTGGCGGACGCGGAGTTCCTCGAGTGTCCTGAGTGCGGTCCTGGCTGCCCGACCCACGTCGTCGCTGCGGCTCTTGAGCCCGTCGAGTTCTTCGACGACCGTCAGTGGCACGATGACGTCGACATCGATGAACTCGAGCATGCACGTCGGATCGGCGATCAGGACCGAGGTGTCGAGGACGAGTCGCGTGCGTCGACCGGCGTCGGCCTCTGCGGGCTCGGACACGGGGGCGCCAGCGGATGCAAGCAGGTCGGTCATCGTCACTCCCTTGTGCAACGGTCTTGTTGAAGACCGTGATCAGTGGTTCTCGATCGGAGGTTCATACCCAGCAGGAGCAGTTGTAGCGCCTCCGTCATCGCCGTGGGTGGATGTCTCGTCACCCCCGACACGCTGGCGTTTCGCGTTGGACGCCGCGTCAGAGCCAGACGGGGTAAGGGTCGGACTGATCGGCTCATTGCAAATGCAACGTGTTTGATCCTTGAAAGAAATCGCTCGACGCAAGTCACATGGTTGTCATTCCTGCCGTACGCGGCGGGATCGGACCTGGCCCGTACGGGGCAGGTGAACAGATCAATATCCATCCGAAAGAGGATTCCAATGGCAACCAAGGCAGAAATGATCGACGCCGTCGCAAGCGCATCGGGCGTGTCGAAGGCTGACGCCGAGCGCACGCTCGGCGCGTTCTTCGATTACGTCGTCGCAGAGACGAAGAAGGGCGACAAGGTTGCGTGGGCAGGTTTCGGCTCGTTCAGCACGACCCAGCGCGCCGCCCGCGAAGGCCGCAACCCCCAGACGGGCGAGCCCGTGAAGATCAAGGCGTCGACCGCCATGAAGTTCAGCGCCAGCTCGACGCTGAAGCAAGCCCTCAACGGAAAGAAGTGAACTGATGGCAGCGAAGAAGGCTCCGGCCAAGAAGGCTCCCGCGAAGAAGGCAGCTCCGGCGAAGAAGGCTCCGGCCAAGAAGGCAGCTCCCGCCAAGAAGGCAGCTCCCGCCAAGAAGGCAGCTCCGGCGAAGAAGGCAGCTCCCGCGAAGAAGGCAGCTCCGGCCAAGAAGGCTCCCGCGAAGAAGACAGCTCCGGCCAAGAAGGCTCCGGCGAAGAAGGCCGCTCCCGCCAAGAAGGCAGCTCCGGCGAAGAAGGCCGCGCCCGCCAAGAAGGCCGCTCCCGCCAAGAAGGCAGCTCCGGCGAAGAAGGCCGCGCCCGCGAAGAAGAAGGCTCCGGCCAAGAAGAAGTGACCGATTGGTCATCCTGAACACCTCGACGGGAGGCCTGCGGGCCTCCCGTCGTCGTTTTCGGCGAGCCGGTTCGCTCAGAGACTCGTGATCAAGGCAAAGACCTCGGCGGCCCCCATGCCGTGCGGCTTGCCGAGACCGGTGAGCCGTTCGCTGATCCGAGCGCGAAAGGCATCGAGTGCGTCGTCGTCGACGGCCTTCATCGTCGACTCGAACTGACTCTCGTGGGCGAGCAGTGCATGCAACTTGGTGTCGACGAACCCGCTGACGTCTTCGACGTGATTCGGCTCGTCGGCTTCCCAGAGCAAGAGGGCATCGGGTCGATGATGGGCGAGGCCGTGTTCTTTGAAGAAGTGGGGGTCGCGGGCGGCCACGATGCCCTCGCAGGCGAGGAGCCCGGCGTGACGATGATCGGGGTGCAGCCGATAACGCTTCCACGGGTCGTGGCCGAGTACGACCTGCGGCCGAATCTCGCGGATCACGCGGGCCACTTCGCCTCGTTGCACGAGGCCACTGTCGAGTTCGCCGTCGATGTACCCGAGGAACCGGACCTCGCCTGCCAGTGCGGTGTCGCCGGCAACGAGACGACGCGCCGCCTCGCGCTGTTCGAGCTGTCGCCGCGTCGCCAAGGCAGCGACGTCGGCGTCGACATCCCAGGTTCCTTTGGAGCCGTCCGTGCAGACCAGATGGTGAATGCGACAGCCATCCGCCGCCCACTTGGCCAGCAGCGCTCCGCAGCCGAATTCGACATCGTCAGGGTGTGCGCCGATGGCGAGGGCCGATTCGGGCGTCGCCAGATTCGACGTGACGTCGACGGTTGCGCCCGCACTCGGCGATGTCACCGCAGGTTGGCCGGGTTCGTTTGCAGCCATGACGGCAATACCTCCTTGACTCGGGGATGGTCGAGATCGGCGGGCGTGTCGACGTCGAGGGCCAGATCTCGATCGCCTCTGACCTCGACCGCGGCGCCGGTCGCCCGGGCCGCAGCGAGATGACGCCCGAATGACGATGGGCCGTACTCGGCGCCGACGACGTCGATCAACGGAAACGCCATCACGTTGGTTCCGTCGCGGCGGCGGTCGGGAACCAGCGTGATCGTCGCCGCACGCGCGAGTGTGCTGATGCCGGCCGGGTGGACGAGGTCGGCGTGAGCGATGACGACGTGGTCGTAGCCGGCGTCGGCAATGGCCGCCACGCCGTCGTCGATGGCTCCGTTCAATCCGAGGCCGGGCCCCCAGATGACTGCCGCGCCGAGTTCGGCGGCCCACTCGGCGACGTCGTTCGAATCGCACGCAACGTAGACGTCGAGATCGCCACAGGCTTGGACCACGCGTGTCGCCATCCACCGAGCAAGGCGGGCGCGGCTCGGTTCGTCCACGACGTCGGCGAGCCGACCTTTGGCTGCGTCGAACCCTTTCACCGGAATCAACGCCGCGACTCGCACAGGTCGAGACTGTAGAGGGCAGGGCACCCGTCGGAACGGCTCGCAGGCTTCGTAGCCTGGCCCGATGTCGGTCGATGCCAGCGTTCGCGGGGAGACGGGTACCACCATCGGCGTGACGGGGCAGCCCTGGAGGGCGTCGGTGTCGGCGTGGGGGGCCGTGACGCCGTGGGGCGAAACGCCCGAGCGAACCTTCGACTGGGCGATCGCCGCCGACGATCGGTGGCATGTGCCCGCCCAGGAGACAGCGGTTCGCCAGCGTCGAATCGACGGCACGACCGTGGTCGAGACGCGTGTCCGCATTCCCGACGGCGACGCCGTGCAGCGGGTCTGGGCCGTTGCCGATCGCGGTGGGCTCACCGTCATCGAGATCGAGAACGATTCACCGCTGCCTTTCGCCGTTGCGTTCTTCGGACGCACCGTGCTGACCGAACGCACACCGACCGGTCTGCCGATCCAGGGAATCGATCTTCCTGCTGACGCCATCACGTTGCCGGTTGCTCATCGCACGTCGATCAGAGTGGCCATCGCCCATGGGCTGGTGCCCGCCGGCGTCGACCCCCACGGCGTGTCGCTCGCCGGCCTTGCGAGCAGTGAGGCGGTTGCCCGCGGGTGGGTCACCATGTGTGGCCGGGCGAGCCGCATCGATCTTCCCGACGCGACCTTGGCTGCGGCCGTCACCACCGCGCGATGTGACCTCATGCTCGAAGGGCCGGTCGAACCCGACCAGGACCCCGTGGGTTTCGTGCTCGACGTGGGCGAACTCGTGCGCTGCGGCGACGAGGCCGAGCCGTGGTTGCACGAGATCGTGGTGCCGCTCGAAGCCGCGGCGCGTGGCGACGATCCGCAATTGTCGGCAGCGCTCGATGCGGCGCAACGGATTGCTGCCGCGGCAGGCGATCGGCGAGCCTCACGCGACCTGGCGAAGCTGCACCAACGTGTCGAATCTCGTGGCGTGTACGCCGATCTCGGCCCGTTTGCGGATCTTCGCCGCGGTGCGTCGGCCGGGCGATTCGTCGCCTCGGTCGAGCGTCGGCTGGCGCATCGCGGCGATCTCCTGCCGATGGGCCTCCCGGCATCGTGGCTCGGAGTCGACTTCGAAGTCCACGGTCTGCCGACGTCGCCGTTGTCGACGGTGTCACTGGCGGTCCGCTGGCACGGCGACCGGCCAGCCGTACTGTGGGAGCAGTCGGGTCCGCCGCAACGGTTGAGCGCATCGGCGATCGACGCCGGATGGTCGACTGAGACGGCGAGCGGAGAAGCGCTCTGGGCATCGCCGCCCGCCGCGCGACTGGCTGCTGCGGATTCGACCAGCTTCACCTGACCCTGCTCGTCGGTGGGGTCGGTGAGTCGCGGTGCCATGATGCTGGGCGATGGTGCCGCGTCCCAAAGCTTCGAAGAAGCGTGCCCCGACACGTGCGATGGAGCAGGAGATGTGGGCGCGCGGTCACGAAGTCGTCGTGGGAATCGACGAAGTCGGCCGCGGATCGTGGGCCGGCCCGCTCATGGTCGGCGCCGCCGTCCTGCCGCGAGACTCTCGAGTCAATGGGGTGCGCGACTCCAAGCTTCTGAGTGAGCGGGAGCGGGAGGCACTGTTCCCGAAGCTCACCGAATGGTGCGTGACCTGGGCGGTGGGTGCGGCGAGTCAGGACGAATGCGATCGGCTCGGCATGTCGGCGGCGCAGAAATTGGCGACGCGGAGGGCGATCGATCAGCTGACGGTGGTGCCGGACGTGGCGGTGACCGACGGCAAGTGGGACTTCGTGTCACCGTCGGTGGCCAACGTCGAACTCGCCGTCAAAGCTGATCTTCGCTGCTTGAGCGTGGCCACCGCGAGCATCTTGGCCAAGGTGGTGCGCGATCGCCAGATGCGCGAGTTCGCCGAGTCATATCCGCACTGGTCGTTCGATACCAACAAGGGGTATCCGTGCCCCGTTCACAAGGCCGCGATCCAGGGCTATGGCCCGTCGGCGATCCACCGTCGCAGCTGGGTGTTCATGGACCACTACAACCCGTGGACCGCCATCAAGCGGACACCACCTGCGGGGCAGACCAGCCTGTTCTGACGCGCCTCACGGTGCGTTGAGCACGGTGGCCAGCGCCGTCAGGAGTTCGCGCACGTCGGCCGGGTCGCGCAGCCGCTCGGCCGCGATGGTCGGCGCCGCGCCGACCTTGATCGTCACGTCGCCGTCGACAAGCGCGGCGAAGGCTTCTTCGTCGGTGATGTCGTCGCCGACGAACACCACGGTCTGTGCGGCTGTGTCGCCGCGGAGTTGGCGCAGCGCAGTGCCCTTGCTCGCGTGACGGGCGAACAGTTCGACGACGTTGCTCCCGTGCTTGATGGTCGCTCCCGGGACAGCCGTCGCTCGATGATCGAGAAGTGTCAGCGCCGCTCGGCCTGCTTCGACGTCCGCGGTCCGCACGTGCAGCACCACGCTCGCCTTCTTCGACTCGACCCAGGCGCCATCGCCGGCGTCGTGCGCGGCTGCGTTGGCCAAGGCGGTCAACGTGGCCAGGCGCGCAACTTCTGTCGGGGTGAGTGGACGCATCGGGCGTCGTTGCTCCTCCATGCCGTGACTGCCGACGAGGACGACGTGGTCGGGCAGATCGAAGATCAGCATGCTGGCGAGGGCGCGGCCCGACACCGCCGCGAGGATCACGACGTCGATGTCACGGAACCGCGCGAGTGCGTCGGCCATGCCGTCGAGAAGTCGCGCATCATCGGCATGATCGACGAGCGGCGAGAGGACGCCGTCGATGTCGAGCCCGACGAGGACCGGGCGCGGCGACGCTGCGATCCGGGTCGCCAGTTGGGCGGGTTCGGAGTACACGATGGGCAGCTCAGGATCCACGGTCACTGCTCGGGTCCGGCGGCGACGACTTGGGCGAGAAATCGGTCAGCCCAACCCTGCACGTCCATGCGTTGGACCTGGCGGCGCAGTGCACTCATCCGTCGGCGGCGCTCCTGGCGGTGCATTTCGACGGCCGTGAGGATCGCCTGTTGCAGCGCCCGATCATCGTGCGGGTTGACGAGGATCGCATCGGTCAATTCGTCGGCCGCTCCGGCGAACTCCGACAGCACCAAGACGCCGTCGCCGTCGATGTGGGCAGCGACGTATTCCTTGGCGACGAGGTTCATTCCGTCGCGGAACGGGGTCACCAGCATCACGTCGCCGGCCCGATACAGCGCGATCAGGTCGTCGTAGGAGAGCGTCTGGTAGAGGTAGTGGATGACGGGGAGGCCGATCCGGCTGAACCGCCCGTTGATCTCGCCCACCAGTCGTTCGATCTCGCGCCGTTCGTCCTGATAGTGCTCGACGGCTTCGCGGGTAGGTGTCGCCACCTGGACCATCACGCAGCGCTCCCGGTCGAGTTCTCCCGATTCGAGCAGACGGGCGAAGGCGCGCAGGCGCAACCCGATGCCCTTGGTGTAGTCGAGGCGGTCGACCCCGAGCAGGATCACCTCGGGGTCGCCGAGGCGGGCGCGGATCTGGCTCGTCAGCTTCCGTGTGGCGCGCCCGGCTGCGACCTCTTCGACCTCGGCGTAGTCGATCGAGATCGGAAAGACGCCGACCCGGGTGGTGTGGGTGTCGCTGGAGATGACGTTGTCGACGGCGGTCAGGCCGAGGAGTTGTTCGACGCTGGTGCAGAAGTTGCTGGCGCCCATCGGCCGCTGGAACCCGATCAGGTCGCAACCGAGCAAGCCCTCGATGATCTCGGTCCGCCATGGCAGGCGCGAGAAGAGCTCGTGGGGCGGGAACGGAATGTGCAGGAAGAAGCCGATGGTGAGGTCGGGGCGTTGCTTGCGCAGCATCGCCGGTACGAGTTGCAATTGATAGTCGTGGATCCACACGATCGAGTCGGGTGGGGCGATGTTGGCGAGCGTGACGGCGAAGCGTTCGTTGACCCGCTGATAGGCGTCCCACTGTTCACTGTCGTACCTCGACTCGCGCAGGGCGTCGTGATAGAGCGGCCACAAACCGTCGTTCGAGAAGCCCTCGTAGTACTGCTCGACCTCGTCGGCGCTGATCGGAATCGGGTAGAGGTCGACACCGTCGACGCTGAATGGGTCGGCATTGTCGTCGGGTTCGCCCGTCCACCCGACCCACGTGCCACCCGACGCGCGCAGCATCGGCAACAGCGCGCGGACGAGGCCACCGGGGCTGGCGGTCCAGCCCGACTCGGTGCTGGCGTCACGCATGACCGGGAGCCGGTTCGCGGCGATCACGATGGGTCGATCGAGTCCGAAGTGCGGCGCCGGTCGTTCGGTGGGTGACGACGAATCGGGCATACAGATGGTCTACCCCATGAAAGACTGATCGTTACATGAGCGACGTCGACTATCTCCTCCGGATCCTCAACGCTCGGGTCTACGACGTTGCGATCGAGACACCGCTCGAACTTGCTCCGGCGTTGTCGCGCCGGCTCGGCAACGAGGTGTTGTTCAAGCGCGACGACCTGCAGGAGGTGTTCTCGTTCAAGATCCGCGGTGCCTACAACAAGATGGCGCATCTCGACCCGATGGTTCGGGCGCGGGGCGTCATTGCCTGCTCGTCGGGCAACCACGCGCAAGGCGTTGCGCTCGCCGCGAATCGACTCGGCTGCGAGGCGGTCATCGTGATGCCCTCGACGGCGTCGTCGCTCAAGGTCGACGCCGTCCGCCAGCGCGGTGCCGAGGTGGTGCTGTTCGGCGAGACCTATGACGAGGCCTTCGAGCATGCGCTCGAACTGCAGGAGGAGCGGGGGCTGTGTCTGGTGCATCCGTTCGACGACCCTGATGTGATCGCCGGCCAGGGAACCATCGGGATGGAGATCCTTCGCCAGCACGGCCCGCCGATCGACGCGATCTTCGTCGCGATCGGCGGTGGCGGACTCATTGCCGGGATCGCCGCCTATGTCAAGCAGGTTCGGCCGGAGATCAAGATCATCGGCGTCCAACATGACGAGTCGACCGCGATGTACGACTCGCTCCGGGCCGGTCGACGGGTCATTCTCGACGAGGTTGGCCTGTTCTCCGACGGGACGGCGGTGAAGCAGGTCGGGGTCGAGACGTTCCGCCTGGCGCAGCAGTACGTCGACGACATCGTGATCGTCGACACCGACGAGACCTGTGCGGCGATCAAGGACGTGTTCACCGACACCCGGTCGCTGCTCGAACCCGCCGGCGCGCTGGCGATCGCCGGGCTCAAGAAATACGTCCAGCAGACCGGGGTGACGGGCCAGACCCTCGTGGCGGTGGCGTGCGGCGCGAACATGAACTTCACGCGGCTGCGGTTCGTTGCCGAGCGCGCCGACTTCGGGGAGCAACGGGAGGCGATCTTTGCGGTGACCATTCCCGAACAGCCCGGCAGCTTCCGCCGATTCTGCGAGGTGGTCGGTGCTCGTGACGTCACCGAGTTCAACTACCGGATCAGCGACGACGCCGAGGCGCACGTGTTCGTCGGGATCGCCGCATCGTCACGCGACGAGTCCATCGAGTTGGCTGCGACGTTCGCCGACGCCGGATTTGCGGCGATCGACTTGACTGCCGACGAGCTCGCCAAGGCCCATGTGCGGCATCTGGTCGGGGGCAAGTCGGTGATGGCCTCCGACGAGGTGCTCTACCGCTTCGAGTTTCCCGAGCGGCGGGGCGCGCTGCTGCGCTTCCTGACCGCAATGAACCCCACCTGGAACATCTCGCTGTTCCACTACCGCAACCACGGTGCCGACCTCGCCCGTGTGCTCGTCGGCATGCAGGTGCCGGCGACCGACGCCGCAGCCTTCGACGAGTTCCTGAAGACCCTCGGTTACCGCTTCTGGAACGAGTCGGACAACCCCGCCTACCGCCTGTTCCTCGGCGCCTGATCGAGCGGACGAGGAGCGTTCGGGAACTGCTGCAGCGTTTGTCTCGTCTGGCTCGTGGTCTGGTAGTGCTCGTCGGTGTGACGATGGCAGCAGCGTCAGCGTGTGGTCCCGGTGACAAGCGGCCGACGTCGAGTGCGTTCGAACGATCTCACCCGACACGTCTGAAGTGCCCCTGCGACCGTGCAGTCGCCCGAGTTCTGAGTCGGCTCACGAATCGCCCGCGGACGATTTCAGGCCGGCGGTGTGGGCGGGGTTGTTGGTGGGGCGGCGCCGATCAGTGGCGGGCGCATGATGCGCTCGCTCTGGTCGGGGTTGTGGAGGGTGAAGTGGCCGGCCCCGAGGGGCTGAATACTCCAATGCTGCTCATGCAGGAGATGGTGGTGGTACCAGCAGAGCAGGATCAGGTTGTCGGGCTCGGTGGTGCCACCGTCGAGCCAGTGGGTGGCGTGGTGGGCATCGCACCCGGCTGCGCCGATGCGGCAGCCGGGCCACCGGCATCCGTGATCGCGGATGATCAACAGGTCGAACTGGATGTCGGAGACGAGTCGGCGGGTGCGTCCGTAGTCGATGACATGCCCGGCCGGGTCAGTCAGGTACCGGTGCAGATCACAGTCACACGCGTATCGCCGCACGGTGTCGATCGGCACGACCGTGCGATCGCTACCAGTGTCGATCGCGCCGCCTCCGGTCGCGGCGGCCAGATCGCGGGCTGTGGCGGTGGCGATGACGGTCGGTCGAGCGTCCGCCGTTTCGTGCCGGGCACGGTGTCGATGGTGGCGAGGACGATTTTGGCCATCTGGATGAGGGCGTCGTGACGGCGGTGCGCGGCGGTTCGGGTCTCGTCTTCGCCGGGTTGCGACAGGGAGCGGATGGCTTCGCGTAACAGGAGGTAGCCGTCGGGGTCGAGGGTCCCGTCGAGCCGGCCGACACCGTCGAGCAGACTCGACAGGTGCACTGCGCGGCGGTCGAACTGGTCGGCGGCATCGACGGTTTCGCGGTGGGGGTCGGTGTGCATGCGCCACGTGTCGAGCACGAGTTTCAAGTCGTGGACCGGCATCGTCGTCGCCCACCCCAGCAACATTGCCTCATCACGAGCAAACGCGTCAGCGACAGCTGGTGCCCATGCTTCGGTCAACAAGTCGCAACGCTGTTTCGGCGAGATCACCGGCCGCGAACGCGGCCTGGACGAGGGGCATTTCGATGATGCGGGTGGCGAGGGAGATCGACATGGTGCAGTGCCCGTAACTTTCCCGCGTCGTCGCACACAGCCAGGCCGCAGCAGACCGGTGACCGTCAGCGAAGTACGCGCCGGACTCGACGACGCCTCGGATCTCGGCGAGCTGCACCGCACGCGCCCGGCGCAGCACCCGCGTCGAGTGAGTGACCGCAATCGAGGCACGACGTTCGGCGCCGAGCTCGGCTGCACACGCTGCGATCTCCAACACCTCCATGGATCCCACCATAGAGATCCACTGTCACAGAGTTGATCGAGTCGGAGCGTGTCAAGGGGTGTGAGACGGGTTTTCGTCGGGCTGGTTGATCCAGGTGATGTCTGGCACTTGGGGTGCGGTCGGGCGGTTCCGGAACCGGTGGGGGTTGGTGGCGTATGCCTGGTCGAGGACGGTTTGGCGGGCTTGGCGGATGGTGTGGTGGCGGCCGGTGTGGACATCGGCGGGGGTGTGGTAGCCGATGCCGGAGTGTCGGTGGTGCTGGTTGTAGTGGTCGAAGAACTCGTCGATGAAGCTGCGGGCGTGAGCGAGATTGGTGAAGCGGTCCGGGAATCGTGGCGAGTGTTTCAACGTTTTGAATTGTGATTCGGAGTAGGGGTTGTCGTTGGACACGTGCGGTCTCGACAGCGATCGCGTGACGCCGAGATCGGCCAGGAGCAGCGCAACGGGTTTCGAGGTCATGGCGGGCCCGTTGTCGGAATGCAGATGGAGCTGATGCCGGTCGATGTCGTGTTCGGTGCAGGCTGCGTCGATGAGTTCTTCGGCGAGAGCGCCGGATTCGTTCGGTGCGACGACCCATGCAACGGCGAGGCGTGAGTAGATGTCCAAGATGACGTAGCAGTGGAACCAGGTCCATTTGTGCGGCCCGGCGAGCTTGGTGATGTCCCAGGACCACACCTGGTTCGGGCCATCAGCCATCAACTCTGGTTTGACCCGTGCCGGGTGACGGGCTTGTCGGCGTCGTTCGCGGACCTGGTGATGGTCGCGCAGGATCCGATACATCGTCGAGACCGATGCGAGATAGTCGCCTTCGTCGAGCAGGGTCGCCCAGACTTGGGCGGGTGCGTGATCACAGAACCGTTCAGAGTTCAACACGCCAAGCACACGGTCGCGTTCGATGTCGGTGAAGGCCCGGTGCGACGGTGGACGTGGCGCTGGCGGTCCGTGCATTGGTGGGCGGCGCCGCCGGTAGTGGGTGGCCCGAGATCGGCCGAGTGCTGTGCATGCTCGGGCTCTGGAGATGTCGGCGTCGACGAGTTCGTCGACGCCGGCGTCGAGGATCAGATCAACGGTTCGTCGGTGTCCGCGCTCTTGGAGAGCTCGCCCAAGAGCGCCTGCACTTTTCCCTGGACCTCGATGATTGTCTCAGCTTTGGCGAGCTTGCGGCGCAACCGTTCGTTCTCGGCACGGAGTTGTTGCATCTCGGTGCGTGTTGCCGCGCCCCGGCCGCCATCAGCGGTGCGGCCCATTTTCACCACGAGCAGGCCTTCGCGGTCTTGGCGCCGCCAATCCGACAGCAACGACGAGTAGATGCCCTCGCGGCGAAGCAGCGCAGAACGTTCACCAGGCTCGCTGCAACGCGCGTGGGCGGCGAGGATCGACAGCTTGTACTCGTGGGTGAATACCCGACGCTGCGACCGGGTCCGTTTCGATGATGAAGTTGTCGCCTCATCATCGCCAGTCTTGCCGACCCGAACCGCACTCGTCTTCGCCACCAGAATCTCCGATCAGTCAGACACCAAAGCTGTCTCACCAATCATGGACACAAAGGGAGTCGGCCGGATCTCGGTATCAACGTCGGCATTCGGGAACAACCGCCGCCTCGGTGTCAGACGGTGACGAGTCGAACCGATGCGCCAAGCGCTGCCAGCAGGTGCCTGAGGTCGTTTGGATCGGAGGGTGGCGAGGGCGACGTCAGTTTCGCGCGCCCTGGCGGCTGCGATCAGCGCCACGGATGCGTCGACGATGTCAGCGGTGCCAGCCTTGCGAGTTGGAGGCGAGCGGCGTCGGCGAGCCACGTGGAAGCGTTTTGCTCGTCAGCGTCGCCAGCCTCGCGGACGGAGATCGCAAGTTCTGATTCCAGCGACACGGTGAGTCATTCAACGGTCACCCGAAAATCATCCGTCTTCATACGCCAGATTTCTGGAACTCCGGTCCCGTCACGAGCGTCTGGTGTAGATGAGAGTTCTTCTCGTTGCCGTGGTGTTGCTGCTGAGCAGTTGCGCATCGGGGAACAGCGCCGTGTCGTCGGACTCGACTTCGGCGGTCACGACTCCGCCTGCCAACAGCGCCGTCGAGGTGCCCGATCCGACCCCGAAGCCGGTCGCCGACCCTGAGCCGCCCGCCGTCGAGATCCCGAAGGACTGTCCGTTGGGATCGCTCACCGCTCTTGAGGCGATGGTCGTCGTGCAATCAGCGCAGCGGGAGTTCACGCAGGTCGTGCCGTCGATCGGACAATCGGTCGTGTCGTCCGTGCGGGTCGTCGAGGTCCTCTGGAAGCGACCCGAGATCGAGCTCGCAACCGGAGACATCTTCGACGGATTGGTCTATGCCCACTCCTCGACGCCACAGCAGTGGGGATTCGATGACGAGTGGCTGGCCGGAGAAGAACGACTCGTCACCGGGCTGTCGAGCAATCAGATCCGCGAAGTTGACGTGGCCTGGGAGCTCGCATCCGTGCTTGTCGCACGGGACGGAACCCTTCGATTCCCTGTCGAGTGTTTCGACTCCCGCTTCGACGAGTTGTCGACGCGGACCCAACGACGGGCCGACCTCGATCTCTACCTCGATCTCCTCGTCGACGATCAGGAATTCCGCGACTGTCGACAGCAGCCGGCCGCCGAGTCGTGTGTACCAGGCCTCGTCCTCGCAGCTGCCCTCGGGATCGACGACGAGCTGCCCGGCGAGTGACGCCGTGTGCAGGACCATGAAGACACACCTCGACGAGCGCGCCTGAACTGGCCGGGGTCCCGGAGGAGCCCGCAACCGGGGTACGACGACGATCTACGATCAGGCGATGGTGGCAGAGAAGGTTCGATTGCGGATCGGCAATGTCGCCAAAGCGGTGTTGGTGTCGGGTCAGGCGTATCAAGACCCGAAAGACGCGCTGAACGAGTTCGTGTCGAACGCCGCGGATGAATACATCGAGCTGGGTGTGCCGGGCCGGATCCGGGTGGTGTTGCGGCGTCGTGGTCGGTCACCGGTGATCGCGATCGACGACGACGGGCGTGGGATGTCACAGGATCGGTTGCGTGAGGTGGCGCGCAACCTGTTCGAGTCGGTGAAAGCCGGTGACTCGCGCACCCTCGGTGAGAAGGCCATCGGGATGCTCGCCTACCAGCAGATCGGTGGCCGGGTCGATGTCGTGAGCCGCACGGCGGACTCGACCGAGACGTGGGTGTTGCGTCTCGAACGGGGCCAGGCAGTCGCCCAGCTCGACCGCGAGAGGCGACGTGTGCGGGCGTCGCCGGGCACCACGGTCTACATCGCTGACCTCGACCCCGACGTTGCGCGAGTGCTGACGCAACGCAAGGTCGTCGACTACCTCCGGACCCGACGGGCAGCGGCGTTGGCGGCCGGCATCTACAGCATCGAAGTGGTGGAGGGCCGCAATGTCGAGTTGGTGACACCCGAACGCCCCGACGGGATCCGGCTCGATATCCCCGCACGCCAGACGTTGTGGGGCAAAGTCGATTTCGCGTTGTACATCGCACCGAGTGACGGTCGGCAGCGTCGCGTCGCGGTGGTTGGTCGCGCCGGCACCACGATCCTGGACGATCTGGCCGAACTCGACGAGTTCGATACCGCACCGTGGACGAGTGACCAGGTGTCGGGGCGGATCGTGTTCGACGCCCTGTTGCAATCAGCGGGCCGGCGGTCGGTGCTGCGTGATCGTGACGCGTTCCCGATGTTCGTTGAGATGGTTCGCTCGGTCGAGGCTGCGGTCGTGGCAACTGTCGAGAAGGTGACCCGAGATGTCGACGACGCAACGACCGACCGCCTTGCGGACACGGTGCGCAAGGTGTTTGGCCGGGTCCTCAAGGAACTCGCCGATCTCGACAACCCGATGCGCACCCAGCTCGGCAGCGAACCCGGCGAGGGTGGCCTGTTCGCAGATCTCGACACCATCGGTGAAGGTCTCGACGGCGTCCCGCCAGCACCGGGCAGTACCGGGTCGACCGGCGCCGGCACCGACGGCGAGACGCCCGACGTGTCAAGTGAGTTGTCGATCCCGACCCCAGAAGAGCCGTCGATTCATCCTGCCGCACCGGCACGCCCGGATCGGCAACGCAAAGCCACCGCACTGCCATCGATCGCACCGGATCCTGAACCAGGCGACGCGCGCAGCCGCTTCGATGCTGACGTTGGCATCGTGCTGTACAGCGAACGCCATCCCGATTTTCTGATGTTGAAAGACGACGAACCGGCCCTGCTCGACTATCTGGCGACACTGGTCGCCAAGGAATATGTCGTCTACAACAACCCTCGCGCCCAGCCCGAAGACCTCGCCGAAGAAATGGTGCGGATGCTGATCAGAGTCCGCCGACATCTTCCGCGCCGCCGCTGAACGGACCATCGGAGCGACGGATTGTGCGCGGTGGACCGGGTTCGAGCGCTACTTGGGTTCGGGCGCGACGACGTACCCGAGCTGGTCAGGACGCGCGGCGAGGCGGAGGCTTGCTCCGAGTCAGGCCGGCGGGGCTGGGCGGGGTGTTGGTGGGGCGGCGCCGATGAGTGGCGGGCGCATGATGCGCTCGGCCCGATCAGGGTTGTGGAGGGTGAAGTGGCCGGCCCCGAGGGGCTGCATACTCCAATGCTGCTCATGGAGCAGGTGGTGGTGGTACCAGCAGAGCAGGATCAGGTTGTCGGGCTCAGTGGTGCCACCATCAAGCCAGTGGGTGGCGTGATGGGCGTCGCATCCGGCTGCTCCGATGCGGCAGCCGGGCCACCTGCATCCGTGGTCGCGGATGATCAGCAGGTCGAACTGGGTGTCGGAGACGAGTCGGCGGGTGCGGCCGTAGTCGATGACATGCCCGGCCGGGTCAGTCAGGTATCGGTGCAGATCACAGTCACAGGCGTAACGCCGCACGGTGTCGATCGGGACGACCGTGCGTTGGTCGCCGGTGTCGATCGCCCCGCCTCCGGTGTCGGCGGCCAGATCGCGGGCGGTCGCGGTGGCGATGACAGTCGGCCGCCGCCGTTTCTTGCTGGGCACCGTGCCGGGTACCGCGTCGATGGTGGCGAGGACGATTTTGGCCATTTGGATGAGGGCGTCGTGACGCCGGTGCGCCGCGGTCCTCGTCTCGTCCTCAGTGGGTTGCGACAGAGAGCGGATGGCTTCGCGTAACAGGAGGTAGCCGTCGGGGTCGAGGGTGCCGTCGAGCCGGCCGACACCATCGAGCAGACTCGACAAATGAACGGCCCGCCGGTCGAACTGGTCGGTTCCGGAAGCTGTTTCGCCGTTGGGGTCGGTGTGCATGCGCCACGTGTCGAGCACGAGTTTCAAGTCGTGGACCGGCATCGTCGTCGCCCACCCCAGCAACATTGCCTCATCACGAGCAAACGCATCAGCAACCACCGGTGCCCATGCTTCGGTCAACAAGCGCAACGCTGTTTCGGCGAGATCACCGGCCGCGAACGCAGCCTGCACGAGCGGCATTTCGACGATGCGGGTGGCGAGGGAGATCGACATCGTGCAGTGCCCGTAACTTTCCCGCGTCGTCGCGCACAGCCAGGCGGCAGCAGACCGGTGACCGTCAGCGAAGTAGGCGCCGGACTCGACGACGCCTCGGATCTCAGCGAGCTGCACCGCCCGCGCCCGGCGCAGCACCCGCGTCGAGTGAGTGACCGCAATCGAGGCATGACGTTCGGCGCCGAGCTCTGTTGCACACGCTGCGATCTCCAACACCTCCATGGATCCCACCATAGAGATCCACTGTCACAGAGTTGATCGAGTCGGCCGGGTCCACGTTTGCAGAGGTGTGCCTGGCGCGGGGTTGACGTCGGCCGACCGCTTGAATACCGGCGAGGCAGCGTGCGCGGAAAGGCGGGGTGCGACGAGATGACGACCACCGTCGCCATGCGGTCGATCATGTTCTACGATTCGTATACTGTTCGTATGACAACGCCCGTGCCGACACGGTTTACCGACGACGAACTGGCATTGATCGACGAACTTGTCGACAGCGGCATCGCAGAGAACCGCTCTGCCGTCATCCGGCGAGGCGTCCACGACCTCGCCGAGTCGGTACGTCGGGCTCGGGTCGGAGCGACCATTGCGGCGTCGTACCGCGAGCTACCCCAAACGCACGAGGACGATGAATTCGCGATGGCGAGCGCCATCGCGATGACCGAGGCGGAGCCGTGGTAGCCCAGGCCGAGATCTGGCTGATGGAAACACCGAATCACAAGCGTCGGCCCGTACTGATCATCTCGCGAGATGAAGTCATCCCAGTCCTCAACAACGTCGTCGTGGCGCCTGTGACCAGCACACTGCGCGACATCCCAACGTGTATTCGCGTCGGGCCCGACGAGGGCATCGACCATGACAGCGTCGCCACCTTCGACAGCATCGCCGCAGTCCCCAAATCAGTGCTCACCACCCGGCTCGGCCAACTCGGCGTGGGCGGGCGACGACAGATCTGCGATGCGCTTGCGGCCATGGCGAACTGCTGACCCGCTCGACAGCGGCGCTCGCAAGTGTCTGATTTTGACAAGACGTCAGGCGGGGAGTCCCGTACCGTGGCGGACATGTCCGTCGTTCCTTCAGCCATCGGGTTGGTCGCATCCGACCTTGCCCGAACCTTGTCGTTCTATCGAGCAATCGGCCTCGATATCCCCCTCGACGCGGACAGCGAGCCGCATGTCGAGGTGACGTTGAACGGCGGGTTCCGCATCATGTTCGACCCCGAGGCGACGGTCAGGTCATTCGACCCGGGCTGGACACCAGGGAGCGCAGGTTCACCCCGCACGGCGCTCGCATTCGAGTGCGCGGATCCCGCAGAGGTTGATGCCACCTACTGGGCTGTCACGGGAGCCGGGTTCGACGGCCACCTCGAACCGTGGGATGCGTTCTGGGGTCAGCGCTATGCAACGTTGCGCGACCCGGACGGCAACGGGGTCGATTTGTTCGCCGCGCTGCCGACGAGCTGAGACGCCGTCTGACCGGTGAGCGCGCGGACCTCATGGGCGAAGTGGGCCTGGTCGCCGTAGCCGGCATCGAGCGCCGCTTGGACCAGTGATGTTCCGCTGCGAGCCGTGGCGAGCGCGCGCTGCAAGCGATGCACGCGAATCAGCATCTTCGGCCCGTAGCCGAATGACGCGAGCGAGCGACGATGGAGTTGACGCTCGCTGAAGCCCACCTCTGCCGCGACCTCCGCCACCGATGTCCGGTTGGCGATCAGTGCCGCCACGCGACACATCGTGCGATCCGGCCCACCGGCGTGAGTGAGCCGGGACCCTGCCCAAGCCTCGAGCTCGCTCGACGGGCGATCGGATGCGAGCAGCGACTCGACGAGCCGGTCGGTGTCGACCACTCCGATCACGTCAGCGAGGAGCGGTCGCTGATCGCGCAGACCGTCCGCAGCGACACCCAGAACGGTCGGCCCCACACCGGATGCGAACCGCACGGCAGCATAGGTGGTGCCCTGCTGCGCGCTCGTCAGATGGCCGGTCGTGTCAGGTCCTGCGACCGTCAGCTCATGGCCATCCCAGACGACGTCGAGACATCCATCGGGCAGGATCCACGACGACGAACCGTCCGCGACTGCGGTCCACACCGTGAGTCCAACAACCGACGACGAACGCTGGCTGTAGGACGACACGTCTGACACGGTGCTCATGCTGGCCTCAGCCGCCGCGCGGCGCAACCCCTGGTTGAGCAGTGGCGGACGCCGCACCGCACCTGGCGAACTCGCTGCTGGCGCAAGAACCACCAGCCTCTCCTGATTACCGACAGCCGGCAATGATCGGGGCGAATCCGTCGAGTTCGCGCACCGCGAAGTACGTGATGCCCCAACGTTCCCGGCACATGTGGAGCTTCTCGACGATCTCGCCGACTGACCCGATGAGCACATAGGGGATCACCGCAAGGTCCTCCGCGGTCAGTCCGGCGACCCGCCGGAGGACCTCGGCCTCGGCTGCGGACGAGTCGTTCGTGATGTTGACGACCTGAACCAGCGCGTTGAGTTCGGGGCTGGTGCCGTGCGCTGCCGCTGCGGACCTGACGTGGGCGACCTGAGCATCGAGGTGGGCCGCAGTCCACTTCACGCGGTGGCTGTGGCCGTCCTGTTGTGTTTGCCCCAAACCTTGCAACCCGATGGTGTCGGCGTAGCGCGCGGCATGAGCGAGGAGCGCGTCGCCGTTTCCGCCGACGAGCATCGGCACACGAGTCCCCTGCGGGCCGATGTGCGCGCCGGTCACGTGATGATGGTCGCCTGCCCACGTGACGGTGTCACCGTCGAGGAGCCGTCGGATGATCTCGACCCGCTCCATCAACGCAGCCTTGCGAACAGCCGGTGCATGCAGCTCGATGCCGGTGTGGGCATATTCGTGCGGCGTGTGACCGGCACCGAGGCCGAGTTCGAACCGGCCGCCCGAGTGGCGTTGGAGGGTCGCTGCTTCCCAGGCCAGTTGAACCGGATTGCGCATATCGGAATTGAGCACGAAGGTGCCGACCCGCAGCGTCGTGGTACTGGCCGCAACGGCGGAGAGCAACGGCAGGGGAGCGTCGCCCGGCCCGACGTGATCACTGGCCAGGAAGATGTCGAACCCGATCGATTCGGCGCGCCGCGCTGCCTCGATCGGTGCGACCTCGTGCTCGCCGGTGATCTGCCAGCCGAAACGGAAGGGAACGGTCACGACGTCACGGTAGGCGATCGACGTCGGTCAACCAGGGCGCTGTGCAGCCCGTCCGGTCCACATCGGAAGGTCAGATCGAGTCGAGGGCAGCTGCGAGATCGGCGACGAGGTCGGCCTTGTCTTCGATGCCGACCGACAGGCGCACCAGGTTGTCGGGTACTTCGAGGGGTGATCCGGCGGCCGACATGTGGGTCATCGCGCCCGGGTGCTCGATCAGGCTCTCGACGGCGCCGAGCGACTCGGCGAGGGTGAAGATCGATGTGGCGTCGGCGACGCGCATCGCAGCATCGCGCGTGGACAGCGTGGCAGTGGCTTTGACCTGGAACGAGACCATGCCACCGAAGTCCTTCATCTGCTTGGCCGCGGCAGCGTGACCGGGGTGGTCGGGCAGTTGCGGGTACAGCACCCTCTCGACTGCCGGATGGTCGACGAGTAGGTCGACGATGGCCCGCGCGTTCTCGCAGTGACGGTCCATCCGGATGGCGAGGGTCTTCACGCCGCGCAGGAGCATGTAGCTGTCGAACGGGGCCGGGACGGCGCCGGCCGCGTTCTGGGTGAATGCGAGCTGTCCGGCCAGTTCGTCGTTGCTCGTTGCGATGAAGCCACCCACCACGTCGCTGTGGCCGCCGAGGTACTTGGTGGCGGAGTGCACGACGATGTCGGCGCCGAGCAGGAGCGGTTGCTGGAGGTAGGGCGTGGCGAAGGTGTTGTCGACAACCACGATGGCGCCGCGCTCGTGCGCGATCGACGCGATGGCCTCGATGTCGAAGCACGTCAGTAGTGGGTTGGTCGGCGTCTCCAACCAGATCATCCCGGTGTCGTCAGGCCAATTGGCGCGCAACGCGTCGAGATCGGTGAGGTCGACCGCGGTCCACGGGTACCCCATTGGCCCCCACACCTTGGCGATGAGGCGGAAGGTTCCGCCGTAGGCGTCGTTGCCGAGCAGGATGCGGCGACCTTTGGCCGGGTCTTGCACGGTGAGCAGCCGCAGGATGTTGTCTTCTGCGGCCAACCCGCTGGCGAACGACAGGCCGTGACGCGCCTGTTCGAGTGACGCGATCTGCGTTTCGAGCGCCGTGCGCGTCGGGTTGCCCGAGCGCGAATATTCATACCCCTTGTGGTTGCCGACGCCGTCTTGGGCGAACGTGGTCGACAGCGAGATCGGAACCACCACAGCACCGGTGGTGGGGTCGGGCTCCTGCCCGGCGTGGATCGCCCGTGTGGAGAACCCGAATGCCATGTCGGACTGCTTGTTGTCGTCAGCGTGCCCTGGTGCGGTGTGGTCAGTCACGTCCGGAAGCGTCCTCTGCAATCGCGGTGAAATAGGACAGCAAGTCGGTTCGGGTGAGCACGCTCAACGGACGCCCGCCGGAGAGCACCAGCAGTGCCGGAGCGGTCTCGAGCATCTCGACCGCGAGTTCGACCTTCTGGCCGACACCAATGGTCGGCAACTTCGGGCCCATGATCCGTTCGACTTCCATCTTCATCGCGCCGGGATCGCGGTGGATGACCTCCATCAACTCGAGTTCGTCGACCGACCCGGCGACCTCGGCGTTGGCGAACGGCGGCGTGTTCTTGCAGACGGGCAGCTGGCTCACGCCATTGGCTCGCATGATTTCGATCGCCTCGCTCACGGGAGCAGTGGGGTTGACGTAGAGCAGATTCTCGATCGAGGCGTTACGCGTGTCGAGCACGGCGCCGACGCACTGATCGCATTCTTTGAGAAACCCGAAGTTCATCATCCAGTTCTCGTTGAACACCGTCGACAGGTAGCCGCGGCCCGAGTCGGGGTTGAACACGACGACCACGGCATCGTCGGGGGCTGTCTTCGCGACTTTCAGCGCGGCGGCCACTGCGGTGCCGCCCGACCCACCGATGAGAATGCCCTCGGTCTCGCTGACATACCGCGCCGTGAGGAAGCTCTCCTCGTCGCTGATCGGGATGACCTCGTCCCACAGGTCGCCGTCGTAGGCCGCCGGGAAGAAGTCTTCGCCGACACCTTCGACGAGGTACGGACGACCCGAACCACCCGAGAACACCGATGCCTCGGGATCGGCGGCGATGATCTTGATGTTCGGGTTCATCGACTTCAGAGTAGCGGCCGGTTCCCGTGATCGAACCACACGTGCCCGCACCGGCGATGAAGTGGGTGATCCGGCCGGCGGTTTGTTCCCAGATCTCGGGCCCGGTGGTTTTCGTGTGGGCAATCGGATTGTTCGGGTTCGCGTACTGGTTGGGGCGGAAGGCGCCGCGCTCGAAGGTGAGTCGTTCGGCGACCGAGTAGTAGCTGTTCGGATCTTCGGGTGCCACGGCAACGTCGCACACGACGACTTCTGCCCCATAGGCGCGGAGCAGGTCGACCTTTTCCTTGCCGGCCTTGTTGGTCATGACGAACACGCACTTGTAGCCGCGCTGGGCGGCGACGATGGCGAGCCCGACGCCCGTGTTGCCCGACGTGGGTTCGACAATGGTTCCGCCCGGTTGGAGTTCGCCACTTGCTTCGGCCGCGAGGATCATCTCGAGTGCGGGCCGGTCTTTCGACGAGCCGCCCGGATTGGTGACCTCGTGCTTCATCGCGAGCGTGCAACGAATCCCATGTTCCTCGCTGACCCGTTTCAACCGCACCATCGGTGTCTTGCCGATGAGATCGAGGACCGACGGCGCGATGTCCATGTCGCCGGGGTCCCAGTCGGAGTCAGCGGAGGTCATGGTGTCAGGGTAGTTGTCATGGAGTCGGTCGCGTAGAGGAGAGAAGATCCTCCTCCGACTCAGCTGCCGAAGACCCGCCCGACGAAACGACCGACCGAGCCACCGGCACCCTGATCGTCGACGTCGAACCCTGCGGGCAGGAGGTGCGGAGCGTGCTCGACCAGGTAGTCGACGAGTTCGCGCGGCGACGGGTTGACCAGACCGTGGTCGCCGATGACGACGGTCGGCACCGTCTCGTTGCCGTTGGCGTGGCGGCGGACGATGGCTGCGTCGTTCGGGTCGTCCCAGATGTTGTGCTCGACTCGGTCGAGGCCGATCTTGTCGAGGCCGCGTCGCAGCCCCGAACAAAAGCCGCATCCGGGCCGCCAATAGAGGTCGATCTGTTGCGGTGCAGCGCTGGAGTCAGGTGTCGGATCGTTCGCCGTCGTCATGGCGTCACGATAACGAGCTGTTCCGTCGTCGCTCCGCGGACACCGCCGAGTTTCCTGCCCGTTCAGCCCTCGCGGTTCTCGAAGCCTGCAGGGGTCGCAGGGGTGGCACGTGTTGCCGTGTCATTGCCGGCAAGTCCACTGAGCCCGTCGGACCGAGCTTGCAGGTGGGCGCGTTCTGCGACGTTGCTCGATACCTGCATGGCGCGGCGGAACGCGGCCCGGCTCTCGTCATGTCGACCGAGTTCTCCGAGTGCTTCGGCGCGGGCGGTGTGGAAGTAGACGTAGTCGTCGAGATCGCCGTCGAGATCGTCGGCCAACGGGATGGCGTCGAGCGCGACGAGCGCAGCCGCAGGCCCGTCGCGCTGGCCGAGCGCAATGGCTCTGTTCAATGCGATCAGTGCGCTCGCTTGCCGCCGGAGCATCACGTCGTAGAGGTCGACAACGGCATTCCAGTCGGTTTCTTCGAAGCTCGGTGCCGTGGCATGGAGGGCCGCGATCGCCGCCTGAAACTGGTACATCCCGGCGTTGCGTTGGGCGTGGGCACGCGCCAGCACGGCCAGTCCGCGAGCGATCGTCCCCTGGTTCCACTGCGAACGGTCCTGGTCGGCCAAGAGCACGGGAGCGCCGCCGTCGAGCCGGGTGGCGCGGCGGGCATCGATGAGCACGAGCAATGCGAGGAGGCCCATCACTTCGGGGTCGTCGGGTACGAGCGAGCAGAGCAGTTCGGCGAGCCAGATGGCCTCGTCGCAGAGGTCGCCGCGAACGAGCGACTCGTCGGTCGCGCTGCTGTGGCCCTCGGTGAAGATCGAGTAGATCACGGCGCACACCGCCGGGAGTCGCTCGGCCAGGGTGTCGCGGTCGGGAAGACCGAAAGGTATTCGCGCCTCGCGGATCTTGGCCTTCGATCTGGTGAGCCGGCGCGTCATCGTCGACTCGGTGACGAGAAAGGCCCGGGCGATCTGAGCCGTCGACAGCCCGCCCACTGCACGCAGCGTGAGAGCGACCTGCGCATCGGGGCCGAGGGCGGGGTGGCAGCACCCGACGAGCAGTGCCAACTGGTCGTCGAGGTCAGCCGACGTCTCGACGTCGGCCGTCGCGTCCTGTCGATCGGGATGGTCGACGGCGAGGAGCGGCAACCGATCGGTGAAGCGCGCCGATCGACGCAGGCGGTCGATCACCTTGCGGCGCGCCGTGGTGAGCAGCCACGCCGCAGGTTGCTCGGGTGTTCCGCTCGTCGGCCAGCGCGCTGCGGCTTCGACGAAGGCGTCTTGCGCAGCGTCCTCGGCGACGCCCAGGTTGCCGACGTCGCGCATCAGGGTGGCCACGAGACGCGGCCATTCGGTGCGGAAGACGACGGCGACCTCGGGGACGTCGATCATCGGCGGCAGCTCTGAGCTCGTGGGCTCAGCCGTCGAACTCCATCACCGGGCGTACCTCGACGGTTCCGAAGTGAGCGTTCGGGATCTTCGCGGCCCAGTCGAGTGCCTCATCGAGATTGGCGACGTCGATCACGTAGAAGCCACCGATCACCTCCTTCGACTCGATGAACGGTCCGTCGGTGACGATGCGCTGACCGTCGCGGACCCGGACCGTCGTCGCGGCCTCGGTTCCGTGGAGCGCCTCGCCGGTGACCATCGCGCCCGCTTCGGCGAGTGCGGTGGTGTAGGCGAACCATTCCCCCATGTAGGGGTCGAATTCGGCGCTGCCGGGCATGGGCTCGTCGGCCGGGTCGCTGGCGAGCAAGAGCATGTACTTCATGGTGACTCCTTGTTGATGACGGGCGGGTGCGTGGCGGTCGGGCTCGTGTCCCGCAGGGTGATTGTCACAGAGATGACGAACGGGGTGGAACGAATCGGACAGGGGGCGTAAGAATTCTCGGTCGTTCTGGGCCAAGATGACGCATGGCAGTTCGTCGCCGTGTCGGATCCGTTGGCCAGATGCAGTGCCCGATGCAGTGCAAGGACATCGGTTGCTCGGGCGTCTCATGAAGGCATGGGAACCGTCGTCCAACTCTCGGGTGCGACGCGGGCTGCTGCTGGGCCTGAAGGGCGTGCTGCCGTGACAGCCATGCCGCGGCGACCGGTCGAGGAGTTCGACGACCTCTATGCCGACCAGTTCGTGCCGATGGTGAGGTTCGCCACGTTGATGATCGGCAACGTCGAGACAGCGCGTGACATCGTGCAGGAGGCCTTCGTCAAGCTGCACGTGAAGTGGGCCGGCGTCGATCATCCCCACGCCTACCTGCGCACCAGCGTCGTCAATGGATGTCGGAGCAGAGCGCGGTGGGAAGCGCGGCGGCGCGGCCGCCGCATCGAGGCCGAACCGACGGTGGAACAGGCGCCCGAAGAACTGAACGATGTCCTCGCGCGCCTCACGACGCGCCAGCGGGCGGCGATCGTGCTGCGCTTCTACGAGCAGCGCAGCGAAGCCGAGATCGCCACGATTCTCCGCTGTCGACCGGGAACGGTCGGCTCATTGATCTCGCGCGGCTTGACCACCATGAAGACCGAACTGACGTGACGAAGCCATACCCGACCAACCCTGGAGCACGTTGATGGAACCATCACTCGACCCCGACCTGACCGCCCGATTGACGGCAGCTGCCGACGATGTGGACGCCGCGCCCGACCTCGGAGCCGTCCACGCCGGGGCCGATCAGCGGCGCCGCCGGCAACGCACGCTCGGCCTCGGCGGCGCGCTCGCCGTCGGTGTGCTCGGCATCGGCGGAATCGTCGTCGTCGCCAACCGCGACCCGGGCGACCTGCCCGCAGCACAGCCCGAGCCGATCGTCGTCCCGCTGACCACGACCCCGCTGGCCGGTAGCCCGGAGGCCGGCACCCCGGCGTTCGGCACCGAGGCGCCCGCCGACACCAGTGCGACCGATGCGCCGCCGTCGATCGATCGGACCGCAGCCGACAGCCCGGGTGCCGGGTTCCCCGAGTACGACCCGAATGCGCCCGACCCTGCCGAGCCCTACCTCGAACTCACCCGCGAGGTGTACCGGCGCGAGATGCCGAGCGGCACCGACGTCAGGGTCCGCGTGAGCGACGTATCCTATGGCGAGCTGTTCGGGATCGAATGGGACCTGCCGACGGGAACGGCGGAGGCGTGCCTGGGTGGCGACGCCGTGTTCATCGGGAGCCCCGACGGGCCGCCGCAGTGGCTGTCGACGTGGACCGTGAGGCAATGGGCGCCGGTCGACCCCGCGCAAGAGATCACGATCGAGGAGTACTACACCGGCGACACGTCGAACCTCGTCGTGCGGACCGAACTCCCCGCCACGTACGCCGCAATCGAGATGGGTGGCGAAGAACTCGACCGCACCGACTTCGTCGACGGGATCGCCGTGGTCGAGATGACGTATCCCAACCAGGACGTCGACGGATCCGACGCATCGCAGAGTTTCGACCCGATGGTCACGGTGGCCGTCGACGCCGGCGGCGAGGAAGAACTCCGCACGGTGCCGCTGTACGGCGAGTTCTACGGCGTTCGCGACACCCCGCAGGAATGTTTCGGCCCCCCGCCTCCTGGAAGCGAGCTCCCCGACCCCGGCGTCGAGCAACCCACTGATCCCTCGGCGGCA
Organism: Ilumatobacteraceae bacterium; assembly: GCA_963820085.1. Lineage (GTDB taxonomy): Bacteria > Actinomycetota > Acidimicrobiia > Acidimicrobiales > Ilumatobacteraceae > Ilumatobacter_A. The sequence continues at coordinate 946,393 of CAWFYU010000008.1, forward strand.
CAAGCATCAATCCGCGAGCGCCACGCCCTCCTCGTCGATCAGAGCTTGACCGACGCGGACAAGCCGGCGGACTTGCTGACCGATGCCAGCGGGGTGGCCGAAGCGCGCGCACAGATGGAGGCCGGTGCCTTTGCGGACTCGGCGGCCGAGGCGACCTACGCGATCGACGGACTGGTCTTCGCCGATGCGACCACGGCCTGGTTCGAGTACACGATCGACACCCCGGCCGGCAGCTTCGGCGAACGGTTCGGGCAGGCGATCTTCAACGGCGAGGTCTGGCAGATCACCCGGGCAACGATCTGTCAGGATCTGGCGCTCGCCGGTGGCTACTGCGACCCGGGTCAGGAGACCGAGACCGTCCGACCGCCCCTGCCGAATGGCGTCGACTTCGACACGGCCATGAGTGAGTGGTCGGTGCTGTCGACCGCCTACGGCAACAAGCTGAATTGCAACCCGCTGAACCTGTGCGGCGACTTCGACCCGACCGGGCGGCTCCCTGAACCGGGTGAGCAACCTGCCGACGGCGTCGAGGCCTCCGCCGAGGTCGTGCGATTGATGGAGTCGATGTACGGAGGTGGGGGATTGCGCGACCGATTGGACAGCGTCGACGATCCGACCGGCATCGCCGACACCCTTGATCGAATCGCCGCAGGCACCTACGGCGGCGAAGTGTCGTCGGCCGTTGCCGAGGTCGGTGAACTGGTGTTCACCTCGCCCGATTCGGCATCGTTCCGGTACTCGATCCGCACTGATGACTACTCCTTCGACCAGCGGGTGGGTACCGCCGTCCGCATCGACGGCGTCTGGAAGATCACCCGCGCCACCATCTGCGCCGACCTCGCCCTCGCGCAAACCACCTGCGACCCCCTCGACTGACCACCTGTCGCGTCGGGGCCAGGCACCAACGCGACAGTTTTGTCGCGGTAGTGTCGCGAAAGGGCCAGGCACCAACGCGACAGTTTTGTCGCGAAGGGGCCAGGCACCGAACGCGACAGATTTGTCGCGAAAGGGCCAGGCACCGACGCGACACGTGCCGGTGGAGGTGACGGCTGGACGGTCTGCTGGCAGACTGAGCGGGTGAGCGCATCAACACTCGACACGTCCGTCTACCTCGATCGACTCGCCCGGGTGCGGGCAGCGATGGTCGACCAAAACGTCGACGCCGTCCTGCTGTCGGTCGGCCATGACCTGCCATACCTCACCGGGTACATGGCGATGCCGCTCGAACGGTTGACGATGCTCGTCGTCCCGCGTGACGGCGATGCGACGATGATCATTCCGGGGCTCGAAGCAGCACGCGTTGAACCGCAGCCGGGCGTGTTCGAACTGCACCCGTGGGGTGAGACCGAAGATCCGACGGCCATCGTCGGCCGACTCGCGGCGGGTGCGCAGCGCATCGCCGTGGGCGACCAGATGTGGGCGCGGTTTCTCGTCGAACTGCTCCCGCGTCTCCCGCACGCCCAGTTCACCCGCGCCGTCGATGTGGTCGGCCCCCTCAGAATGAGCAAGGACCAGGCCGAACTCGACGCCCTCGCCGCCGCCGGCGCCGCTGTCGACAAGATCGCCGGTGAATTGCAACGCGGCGAGATCCCCCTGGTCGGCCGCACCGAGGCCGAAGTGTCGGCCCACCTCGGCCGACGAATCATCGAAGAGGGCCATCAGGTGGTCAACTTCGCGATCGTCGCAGCTGGGGAGAACGCCGCCAGCCCACACCACCACGCCAGCGATCGAGTGATCAAGCCGGGAGAGATCGTGCTCACCGACTTTGGCGGCACGATGAACGGCTACTGCTCCGACACGACCCGTTGCGTGTACACCGGAGAGATCGCCACCGACGTCGCCGAGGCATACGCCGTCCTGTTCGCGGCGCAAGCGGCCGGAGTTGCTGCAGCCACGGTGGGCACCGCGTGCGAAGACGTCGATCGCGCCTGCCGTAAGGTGATCGACGAGGCGGGCTACGGCGACTACTTCATCCACCGCACCGGCCACGGCATCGGCCTGGAGGCGCACGAGGATCCGTACATCGTCGAAGGCAATCAACTCCCACTCGCGGTGGGCCACGCGTTCAGCGTCGAACCCGGCATCTACATCCCGGGGAAGTGGGGCATGCGCCTCGAAGACATCGCAGCAGCCACCGCTGCCGGCCCGGTCAGCTTCAACAACTCCGACCACCACCTCATCGCCGTCGACGCCTGACCCACGCCGACCAAGCCGACGTTCCCGGCCTGCCCTTCCTGCCGAATAGTGAAGAGAAGTGTGCCTCTGGCGCAACGGCGCCGGCACAGAACGGCCGGAAGTCGCCGTCAGCTGTCGAGTGCGGCTTCGTCGGGTATCGACGAATAGCCGCTCAGCTCGATCAGGAGGTCGCTGCCGTCGAACAGCGCGAGAGCTCCCGAGTCGAGGGCGCAGTACGTCTTGTTGCCTCCGGTGACCGGGACCTCGACGCACACGGCCGGCTGGCCGCCCAGCGTGCGCTCGGACGCGATCGGATCACCGATGCGTCGGTCGGCGTCGACCCGGAGGCGGCTCGCCATCGCCTGGCCGTAGAACTCGCTCGTCAGCAGCACGTCGCTGGTCCGCGCCTCGTTGATGATTGCTTCGCAAGTATCTGTGGCGAGGTCACAGGTCGCGGTCCGACCGTTGTCGAAGAGGTAGCGAACGTCGTTGATGGTGATCGATCGCCGACCACTCGAAGCCTGCACGACCTTGGCCACCGAGCTGATGTCGCCCAACCGGGTGAGGATCGTGTACTCCGCGGTGAACAACGAGGGAGCGACGCATTCGAGGCGATTCAACACTTCGTCGATCTCGGTCCGACCGGTCGACTCGCCGGCCTTGCAGCCGAAGGTGGCGCGTTCACCCGTGAAGCAGCCAGCGGTAGAGATGGTGACCAGAAGTGCGGCAAGAGCCAGTCCGGCGCGGCGGGGAAGGGGGATGCCCGAGCGGGAATAGGTGGCCATGGCGCCGCCAGCGTACGGCGTTACCCTCTCGAACCGTGATCCGCCTCGACGCTGCGACCGTGCTGTTGCAGTGGGCCACCGGCGGGATGCTGTTCTGCTGGTTCACCACCCGCCGGCGGGTGATCGGCGTCGGGTACGGATGGCTGCTGCGAGGGACCTACCTCTGCTTCGCTGCCGGCGCGTTCGCTGCCGGGTTGACGCTCGGATTCGACCCGATTCGCGAACTGTCGTCGGCGGCAGTTGCGCTGACATGTCTGGGTGCGTTGATCGTGTCGATCGTGCGCAAGGACGCCGGGGTCAGCGGCCAAGATGCAGAGTTCGATCGCCGGTCCGAGCGTGTGGCGGAGATGACCGGCATCGAGCGATCGGTCGATACTGCGATCGTTCGCACCGGACCCGAATTCAACCCCGCTCTCGACCTCGTCCCCGCTTGCATCGGCGTCGTCGGGCTCGTTGCAGCGGCCGTCGATGCAGCGTCTGGCTCGTCGGGCGCCACGCTTGCGGTCGCGCTGCTGCGGACGTTGATCGGAGCGGCCTTCATCGGAGCGATCAGTGACGGCATGCTGCTCGGTCACTGGTACCTCGTTCAGCCGGGTTTGCCGCGCAAGTTGCTCAACGAGATGGTGTCGGCGCTGGGCTGGTTATGGCCGCTCGAAGTCGGCGCCCTGCTGCTGCCGACCGGGATGATCAGCGTATGGCTCGGCACCGTCGACGACGGCTGGGGCGGCCTCCTCGGCTGGATGTGGGGCATGTGTGCGCTCACCACGATCATCCTCGTCCTGGTCACTCGGGCGGCGCTGAAGGAGCGGTATTACTCCGCAGTGATGGCCGCGACCGGGCTGCTCTACCTGGCGATTCTCACCGCGTTCGGCACCGACATCGTCGCCCGCGCCGTCCTCGACCAAACCTGACCGCCCAACTGTCGCGTCGGGGCCAGGTCCCATCGCGACAAATCTGTCGCGTTGGTGCCTGGCCCTATCGCGACAAAACTGTCGCGTTGGTGCCTGGCCCTATCGCGACAAAACTGTCGCGTTGGTGCCTGGCCCCGACGCGACAGGTTTGTCGGGGTAGCGAGAGCTTGGCTGCTGTGTACTCTGGGCGGATGGCTCGGCCCGTCTGGAGTGGAACGATCTCGTTCGGATTGATCGCGATCCCGGTGAAGTTGTTCCACGCAGTGCGCAAGCAGAGCGTGTCGTTCAACCAACTCGACGAGCGCAACATGGCTCGCATCCGCTACCGCAAGGTCAACGCCGAAACGGGTGAGGAAGTCAGCGACGGACACATCGTCAAGGGCTACGAGATCGCCAAGGGCCGCTACGTCGTCGTCGATCCGGACGAACTCGAACCGTTCATGCCAGTTGCCACCAAGTCGATCGACCTCGAAGAGTTCGTCGAACTCGACGAGATCGACCCGGTCTACTTCGACACGGCCTATCACCTCGCGCCCGACGCCACGCCCAAGCCCTATGTGTTGCTGGCGCGCGCGATGGAGCAGAGCGGCAAGGTCGCCATCGGCCGGTTCGTGATGCGGAACAAGCAGTACACCGCGGCGATTCGGGCCGAGGAGGGGCGACTCGTGATGTCGTCGCTGGCCTATGCCGACGAAGTCGTCGATCCGGCCGACATCGAGGAACTCCAGGGGCTCGACGACGTCGAGGTCAACGACCGGGAGGTGGCGATGGCTGAGTCGTTGGTCGCGTCGTTGAGTGCCGATTTCGAGCCGCACAAGTACCACGACGAGTATCGCGAACAAGTGATGGCCTTGATCCAGATGAAGGCCGACGGCGAGGAGTGGGAGGCCCCCGAGGCCGCACCCGAGAAGCCGAACGTGATCGACATCATGGCCGCCCTCGAGGCGAGCGTCGCTGCCGCCAAGGCGTCGCGGGCGCGCCATCCGGCCGGGGAGTCGGGCCCAGCAGTCGAGGTCGTCGACATCGACTCGGCATCGACCCGCACGCGACGCGCTGCGTCGGAGGCCGCGACGTCTGGCACTCCGACGAAAGCCGACATCGCAGCCGCGGCGAAGAAGTCCGCGGCCAAGAAACGCGTCGAAAGGCCGGCCGCAGGCAAGCAAGCAGCGACCGATGGCGAACCGGCGAAGCGGGCGGCGTCGAAGTCGACCGCGACGAAGCCCCCCACCAAAAAGTCGCCAGCCGCCAAGAAGTCCACGGCGAAGTCGGCGGTCTCCACGTCCACGACTGCTGCCGCGCGCGCCAAGGCGACGGGCGCGAAGACCGGGGCCAAGAAGTCGGCCTGACGCGTGGCCGCACCGATCGAGGTCGACATCGAAGGGCGGCGGGTTCGCCTCACCAACCTCGACAAGGTGCTCTATCCGTCAGGTTTCACGAAGGCCGAAGTCGTCGACTACCACGCCCGGATCGCCCCGGTGGCGCTGCCCCATCTGGCTGGTCGGTGCATCACGTTTCGGCGGTTTCCCGACGGCACCGATGCCCCGGGCTTCTTCGAGAAGCGCTGCGCCACACACCGGCCCGACTGGGTCGGCGTGGCCCTCGGCCCCGGCGATCGACGCGGTGGGATCCACTACTGCTGCATCGAGGAGACGGCGTCGCTGGTGTGGGCCGCGAATCTCGCGGCGATCGAACTGCACGCTCCGATGGCACGGGCCGTCGATCTCGACACGCCGACCACGCTCGTGTTCGACTTCGACCCGGGCCCGGACACGGCGATCGCCGAGTGTTGTCAGGTTGCGCTCGGAGTCGCCGCAGTGCTCGACAGCGTGGGCATGCGGGGCTGGTGCAAGACCTCGGGTTCGAAGGGATTGCAGCTCTACGTGCCGCTGAACACACCCGGCGCCACCCACGAGGGGGCCGCGAACTTCGCGCTCGCCGTCGGGCAGGTGATGGAACGCCAATTCGCCAACGATGCATCCACGACCTTGGGAGTCACCACCGTGATGGCCAAGGACCAACGACCCGGAAAGGTGTTCGTCGACTGGAGCCAGAACGCCCACCACAAGACGACCATCGCGCCATACTCTCTGCGCGCCCGGGCCGAGCCGACCGTCTCGACGCCCGTGACGTGGGACGAGGTGAGCGACTCCGCGGACGGCGAAGTCGTCTTGCGATTCGAAGCTCATGACGTGCTCGCCCGTGTCGCCGACCTCGGTGATGTCTTCGAGCCGGTGCTCACCGTCGAGCAGGAACTCCCTCGACCCGCCGGCTGACTCGTCCGACCTGCCGCTTTGCACGCAGCCCGTTGGAGCATCATGGGGTCCGTGAGCGTCCGACGACAGCGAGAACCGACTCGACGCCTCGATGAGTTCGGCGTTGCCGCGTGCATGCTTGCCGCGTCGGTGATCGTCGCAGGATGTGCGACCGCAGAAACGCAGTCGGGGTCTGGCTCGTTGAAAGCGAACGGATCGACGCTTGTTTCCAGCGCGACTCAACCGGCTTCCGGCATCACCCCGGAGATGGCGTCCTCGACGACCGGTTCGGGCAACGTTGCGCCGACAACCGTTCAGCTTCCGACGTCTTCCACTGCCGCACCGACCACCACCTCGGCGCCACCCGCGGTCGTGCCGTTGAGCGGCTGGGCCGCCGTCGACCAGTACCTCGACGTGGCGCTGGTGCGCGCCGGCTCGGCAGCTGCATCGGTCGCCGTGTTACGCAATGGCGAGTTGCAGCATCAGGCGGCTTACGGCCGCCGCGTGCTCGACGAAGAGGTCGCGCCGACGGATCGATTCCGGATTGCCAGCATCAGCAAGACGGTGCTTGCGATCACCGCGCTCGAACTCGTCGAGGATGGCGTCCTGACCCTCGACGACCCGATCGGAGCGCTCCTGGCCGAGCGCCTCGACATCGGCGGCCCAGTGGCGCAGAGCACGGCGATCACGCTCCGCCATCTCCTCACCCATCGGTCGGGGTTCGCGCAGTACGAAGACCTCTTCTTTCGGAACGAGGTCGCATCCTGCGCCGAGGCGGCCCGATCCGGCTTCACGCGTTCATTGCAGTCGGCGCCCGGCACCGCGTTCCAATACAGCAACATGAACTTCTGCGTGGTGGGTCTGCTGATCGAACAGGTGACAGGCACGCCCTACGCCCAGGTGGTGCAGGACCAGGTGCTCGGACCGCTCGGCATCACCACGATGCGCACCGCCGGAACGTTCGACGTCGGCATCGGCGACGTCGAACACGACAGTGAGGCGGGGCGCAACTACATGGAAACCCTCGGTGGCGCAGGTGCGTGGCTTGCGACGCCCGCCGACCTGGTGACGATCCTCGACACGCTCGACCCGTCGACGCCCGGAAGCAAGATCCTCGAACCGACCACGATCGATCTGATGGCGGCGATCACGGTCACGCCGCCGACACCGGCTGACGACGACGTGGTGGCTGCCACGATCGCCCCGACCTCGACAGTCGAGCCGGTACCGCCGACGAGTGGCTACGGCATGGGGCTGATGATCTTCGACCGGCCGGTCGATTCAGGCCTTGCGGCGGCGACGTTCGGGCATACCGGCACGCTCGAGAGCACGCATGCGCTGGTCGTGCGACGTCCCGATGGCCTCACCTGGGCGATCACCGTGAGCGGCGACTATCCGGCTTCGACGCGCGAACTCGCAACGATCATGGACAACGCTCTCCTGCTCGGCGGTTTCGCCGACGGTACGTACACGACGCCGTCGCCACCGCTCGTCGAGGCGTAACGTCGCCCCGCGGATGGGGGCGGCGTTGCCACCACTCGTGTCGATCGCTCGGTCATCATGGGCGGGTGCGGCGAACGAGGCGACAGGTGGGTGCAGTCATGTGCCTCGCGATGCAGCTTGCGATCGCGTCGTGCGCCGACACTGATCCGACCAGTCAACCGTCGCGTCTGCCCGACGCTGGCGAGTCTGCCATCGCTGTGTCGACCGATGTCACCTCGACCGACGCCGAGCCGACCGATGCGCCGATCGGCTCGGTCAACGACGCAGCGGCGACCCTCGATGACTCCGCGGTCGAGGCAACATCGAGCGACCTGCCAGTCAACGATCCGGTCGTCGACGATGTATCGGTCGACGAACCGAACGGCGCAATCGACGATGGCGCCGAGGCCGACGCTGGCGCAGCCGTCGATGGGCTCGGCACGGACGAACCGACCTTCGAGGCAGAGCCGCTTCGCCCGTTCGAATCGCAGACTGCCGTGGACGCCCCGCCTTCGGGCCCCGGGCTCGACGACGCGGGTGAAGCGCAGCCCACGGGCTGGGCCGCGTTCGACGCCAGCCTGGACGCCGCACTCCTCCGGAACGGCAATTCGGCGATCTCGGTCGCGGTGTCGATCGGTGGAGATGTCGTCCATGCGCGCGGCTTCGGATTTCGGGCCCCGCTGTTGAACGACGAGGTCACCGATACCGATGACCGCTTTCGCATTGCGAGCATCTCGAAGACGATCACCGCGATCACCCTGCTGCAACTCGTCGAGGAAGGCGTCGTCGGGCTCGACGACGAGATCGGCCAACGAGTAGCCGACCATCTCGGGGTCGCACCATCTGCAAGCGCTCGAAGTCTGACCGTTCGGCGATTGCTCAGCCACACGTCGGGTTTCGCGAAGTACGACGCCCAGTTCTTTCGGATGGGCGCCACCAGTTGCGACGACGCGGCCCGCATCGGTCTGCAACGCGGTGGAGGTGCCGTTGGTGGAGGTGGCGGCTACACGTACAGCAACATGAACTACTGCGTGGCCGGGGTGCTGATCGAAGCGCTCACCGGCGACACCTACGTCGGAGCGGCCTATGAGCGAGTGCTCACACCGCTCGGTTTGTCGGGCCTCCGGCTTGCCAACACCTTTGACCCTGGCCCTCAGGAGGTGCTGCATGCAACGACGCCGGGACGCAACTACATGGAGACCCTGGGCGCGGCGGGGAGCTGGATTGCCACGCCATCGGACCTCGTCGTGTTGCTGGATTCACTCGATCACTCGACCCCCGGATTCAAGCCGCTCGAACCGGAGACCGTGCAGTTGATGCAAACCCCGGTCGGGGCTCAGTTCGGTCAGCGCGGCTACGGATTCGGTCTGATCTCCTACGGTGACGGTCGATTCGGGCACACCGGGACAATCGAAAACACCCACGCCATGGTGCTCAACCGTGGCGACGGCGTGATCTGGGCGATCACCGTGGCTGGGCCCTACCCGGACGACACACCACGACTGGAGACGATCATCAATCAAGCCTTCGTCGCCGCCGGCTTCATTTCAGGTTGACCTGCGGGCCGAGCGTGGCCGCGGGCGCACGATTCAGTCGACTCAGAGAATGGCGCCGGCCGAACGCAGGGCCACAGGGTCGAGGCCGAGTTCGGCGACGATCTCGTCGGAGTGCTGCCCTGACATCGGCGCGTGGTCGCCGAGGCGCTGCGGGGTGACGGAGAAACGGGCAGCCGGTCGCGGCTCGCGGGTGCGTCCGGCCACCGGATGGTCTCGTTCGACGAAGACGGCGTTGTTGGCGACCTGCGGGTCGGTGGGGAGTTCGTCGATCGACATGACGACCGCGCCCGGAAGGTCGAACGCAGCTGATCGCTCGGCGAACTCGGCAACGCTCGTGAGTGCCGCGGCCCGGCGAAGCAGATCGGCCAGTTCGGCCGCGTGCTGCGCGCGGAGTGGAACGTTGGCAAAGCGAGGATCATCGGCGACCTCGCCGCACCCGTACGTGTGACAGAGCCCACTGAACTCGGAGTCGGTGACCGCACTGGCGGCGGCGAATCCGTCGGCAAGCGTGACGGTTCCGTACATCGAGGCAATGGTGGGCGTGCGGGTGGCGTCGTCGTCGAGCAGGACGGCATCCATTGCCGAGTCGGGCCACATGAATGCGATCGCGGTGTCGAGCATCGCCAGTTCGATGTGTTGGCCGCGGGCGGTGCCCATGGCCCGGGCGAAGAGCGCCGCGGTGATCGCTTGGGTCGCGGTGTACGCGGTTGCCTTGTCGCAGACGAGGGTGCGGAAGAGTTCGGGGGCGCCGGTGGCCGGGTTGGCCTGCACGTCGGCGAGACCGGACGCGGCCTGGATGACGTTGTCGTATGCCCGGCGCCCGCTGCTCGGACCGTCGGGCCCGTAGCCCGAAATCGAGGTGTAGATCAGGTCGGGATTGAGTTCGCGCATCACGTCCCACCCGAGCCCGATGCGATCCATCGCTCCCGGCCGGAAGTTCTGAATGAGCACGTCGGCGCCGATGATCAGCCGACGCACGGCGTCGACGCCGGCCTCGTGCTTCACGTCGACGACCAGCGAGCGCTTGCCGCGATTGTTGTTGAGGAAGATGCCGCTCATGCCGTTCTTCGACGAGCCGAGATGGCGCATCATGTCGCCCATCCCGGGGGCTTCGACCTTCACCACGTCAGCGCCCTGATCGGCGAGCATCATCGCTGCCAAGGGACCGGCGATCATCACCGACATGTCGACGACCTTGATGCCCGCGAGCGGACCGGCCGGAGCGCTCGCTTTGGGGGATTCCCGTCGGGGTGGTCGGGGCTTCGTCGTTCGTCATGGGAGCATCGTTCCACGCCGCCAGGTGCCAACAAGGAGTCGTGGCGCCCCTGTCGCGTCGGGGCCAGGCACCATCGCGACAAAAGTGTCGCGTTGGTACCTGGCCCCATCGCGACAAAGTGTCGCGTTGGTGCCTGGCCCTATCGCGACAAAAGTGTCGCGTTGGTGCCTGGCCCTATCGCGACAAAAGTGTCGCGTTGGTGCCTGGCCCCGACGCGACGGGTGGGGCGGGTCAGGTGAGTTCGGCGACGACGTCGGAGGCGATGAGGTCGAGATGATCGAGATCGGCCAGATCCATCACCTGGAGGTAGATCCGTTCGGCGCCGGCGGCCTGCCACGAGCGCAATCGCTCGGCGATTTCGGCGGGTGTTCCGGCCAGCCCGTTCTCGCGGAGTTCGCCTGGCTCTCGGCCGATGCGCGCCGCGCGTCGGGCGACGTCGGCCTCGTCGACGCCGCAGCACACGATGAGCGCGGTCGAGTAGACGAGGTCGTCGGGATCGCGGCCGATGGCGGAGCACGCGGCCCGGACGCGTCCGCACTGCTCGGTGAAGAACTCCCGGCTGACGAAGGGCGTGTTGAACTCGGCGGCGTACTTGGCGGCGAGCGCAGGCGTGCGCTTCGGGCCGCCACCGCCGATGACGATCGGCGGCGCGCCCGAATGGGGCTTGGGCAACGCCGGGGAATCGAGGATCGGGTAGTGGCCCCCCGGCTTGCTGTAGGTCGATCCGACGTCGGTCGACCAGAGGCCCGTGATGATCTCGAGTTGCTCCTCGAGGCGATCGAAGCGCTCGCCGAGGTCGGGAAACGGGATGCCGTAGGCATCGTGTTCGGCGGTGAACCAGCCCGCTCCCAAGCCGAAGTCGACGCGACCGCCCGACATCTGGTCGACCTGGGCAACGGAGATCGCCAGCGGGCCCGGGAAGCGGAACGTCGCCGAACTCACCAGCGTGCCGAGTCGGATGGTCGAGGTGTCACGCGCGAGTCCGGCGAGGGTGATCCACGCATCGGTCGGCCCGGGAAGCCCGTCGCCGTCGCCCATCACGAGGTAGTGGTCGCTGCGGAAGAACGCCCCGAAGCCGAGCCGTTCTGCGCGGAGTGCCACCGCGAGCAGGTCGTCGTACGACGCTCCCTGTTGCGGCTCGGTGAAGATCCGCAGATCCGAGATCGACAGGGTGGAGGAAGCAGCAGTCACAGCCCGAGCCTAGGAGTTGCGCGAAAGGTCGGATTCATTTGGCGGCGCATCGACCGAGAACGCCACCGATGTCGAGCCGCGCTGGCGACTCTGGAATCTGGCGAGCACTCTGGCGCCGCGTTCGTACAGTTCGGTCGAGTGGGTGCGTGCGGCGAGCGTCGATCCGTCGTCGAGTCGAACCTCGTAGCGCACGTCGTGTCCGTAGTACTCGACGCCGACGACAGTTGCGGGCGCCCGATCACTGGCCGCGTCGTCATCGGCGCCGTCATTGGCAGCGGTGGACAGCGCAACCTGTTCGGGGCGGACGACGACCTGTACTGCGGTGGAGGGGTCGGCTCGGCGGTCATCGATCGCGATACTGCCGATCGCCGTCGATGCGAGCCCGTCGGCGATCACGGTGCCACGCACGAAGTTGGCTTCTCCGACGAACCCGGCAATCCACGACGACTCGGGTGAGCGGTACAACTCGTCAGGCGTTCCGAACTGGTGGATGCGCCCCTCGTTCATCACGGCGACCTTGTCGCCCAGCACGAACGCCTCGTCTTGGTCGTGGGTGACGAAGACCGTGGTCACCTGGATGTCACGCAAGATGTCGGCGACTTCGGCGCGCACCTGGATGCGCAGCGACGTGTCGAGTGCCGAGAACGGTTCGTCGAGCAGCAAGACCTTCGGGCGTGGCGCCAACGATCGTGCGAGCGCGACCCTTTGCTGCTGCCCACCCGACAGTGTGGCCGGCATGCGATCGCCGTAGCCGGAGAGGTCGACGAGATCGAGCAGGTCGTCGACTCGGGCGGTCGTCTCGGCTCGACTGAGCTTGGCCGGGAGCGCACGCAGACCGAAGGCGATGTTCTGCGCGACCGACAGGTGAGGAAACAGCGCCCCGTCCTGGAAGACCATCCCGACACCGCGTTGTTCGGGTCGAACCCAGACCCGCCGGCCCTCTTCGCCGGCCGGGTGGGCACTCACCACGCGTCCACCGATGGTGATCTCGCCGATCACGGGCTCTTCGAGACCGGCGATCGCGCGCAGGAGTGAGGTCTTGCCGCACCCCGATGGACCGAGGAGTGCGACGATCGAACCGGCCTCGATGGCGATGGTCGCGTCGGCAACGGCATCGACGGCGACTCCGCCATCGCCCGGGTAGGTGACCGACACGCCGGTCAGGTTCACCGCCGCACCGGTGAAGGCGTTGCGTTCACTGGTCATCGCCGCCGAGGTTAACTGCAGCGTCATCGAGTCAACGCCTGATCACATCACTTCGCCGGAGCACGAGCAGCCAGGTGAGCACTGCGGACAGTGCGATCAGCAGGAGTGACGCGAGGCCGGCTGCGGCATAGAACCCTTCCTCGTACGACGACCAGATCTCGGTCGACAGCGTCGAGAAGTCGGGCGGCGCGAGGAGCAACGTCACCGGCAGTTCCTTGACCGTCGACAGCAGCACGAGACCTCCGCCGGCGAGCAACCCCGGACGCATCAGCGGCAGGTCGACCCGCACGAAGCGGTGCATCGCGTTCGGTTCGAGCAAGCGGCTCGACTCGCGTAACTGGTCGGGCACCGCCCGCGCCGCAGATTCGGAACTGGCGAGTGCCTGGCTCCCGAAGTGGATCACGTAGGCGACGATGAGCAACGTCGTCGTCTGGTAGAGCCGTTCGAACAGCGGCGTGTTGAGCGTGAGCACGGCGAGCGCCAGCGCGATGACCAAGCCGGGGATGGCGAAGCCGACGACGACCGACACCGCAGCAACCTCAGATGCCGGGTGCGGGCGGCGCGTGGTGGCGAGTGCGATCGGCAGGACGACGGCGATGGCGACCGCTGCTGCCGCCAGGGCGACTCCGGCGGTGTTGAGCGCGGGGCCGACGAGTTCGCTCAGCCCGACGCGACCGTCGGCAAGACCCCGCTGAGCCCAGGTGGCCAGGCTGACCACCGGGACCACCAACCCCGATGCGATCGTCACGGCACACAGCCCGAGCGCGGGGATCTTGCCCCACCCGAGCCGGGCGACCCGCCGGGTCCCGCCGGTGGAGCGATCGTCGGGTCGGGCGGTACCGCGCATCGTGCGCTCGACGCCGACGATGCCGAGCGCGAGGATCAGGACCACCGATGCTGCGGCGAACGACAGGGCCCGATTGGTCTGGCGACTCGCGAAGATGACCCGCGTCAAGGTGTCATAGCCGAGGAGCTGTACCGCACCGAACTCGCTCAGCGTGTACAGGAAGACGAGGAGCGCGCCACCGAACACGGCAGACCGGAGTTGGGGCAGCGTCACCTTGAAGAACGTTGCCGTCGCCGACAACCCGAGGAGTCGACCGCTCTCCTCGAGGCTCGATCGCAATCCGTAGGAGGCGGGCCGAGACCGGAAGATAGACGTATGGGTAGGTGAACGACGTGAGCACCAACCACGCCGCGCCGAGGCCGCGGAAGCGCCGCGGCGGCGTGATCCCGATCGCGGTCAGCGCATCGTGCAGTACGCCGCCCGGTGCGAGGCCGGCGATGAACGCTGCCGCGCCGACGAACGACGGCAGCACCAGCGGCAGAACGAGCGCGACACGCCACACCCTCGATCCGGGGAGGTCGGTGCGCGTCGTCAGCCAGGCCAGCGCGGTTCCGAGCACTGCGGTCGACATGCCGACCAGGAACGAGAGCTGCACCGTGCGCCACAGCGGTGCGGGCACGTCGCTGAGGACGTCACCGAGGTCGCCGCCGAGCCGAAGTGTCCGCCATACGACGAATCCGGCCGGCCCCGCGAAGAGGGTGCCGATGGCCAGACCGAGCGCCCGGTTCGGGGTGACCCAACTCGCCCGACCCGGACGCTGGCACGCCGATCGACCGGCTGCGGGCCGTGTCGCGGAATGGGCGAGACCAGCGTCGGTCATTCGTTGCCGTTTGAGCGGAACACGGTTGATCGGAACACGGTCGAGCGGAACACGGTCGGGGCCGGACTCGATCAACCGTCGAAGCCGGCTGCGGTGATCAGGACACGGGTCTGCTCGAGGCCGCCACCCAACGTTTCGTACGCGATGCCGCCGACGTCGGCGAAGTCGATCGCCGGGATGTTGCCGGCCGGCTCTTCGCCGATCGCGAGCGGGTACTCGAAGGTTTCGTTTGCGAAGTACTGCTGGCCGGCACTGCTCAGCAGGAAGTCGATGAGCTGCGTGCCGGCGTCGAGGTCGGTGTCGTCTCCGGCGATGAGGGCTGCGCCGGTGACGATGAGCATCGAGCCCGGATCATCGGCAGCGAAGAGGTGGTTGGCGGTCGGCTGGCTCGGATCTTCGGCGAGTGCCCGATAGTTGTAGTAGTGGTTGACCAGGCCAACATCGATCTCGCCTCGTCCCACCGCTTGGACGATGGCGTTGTTGTTGGCATAGATCTGCGGATCGTTGGCATTGAGGCCTGCCAGCCAGTCGGCGGTGACCTCGTCGCCCTCGGTGACTCGCATTGCCGTGACGAAGTCTTGGAAGGAGCCGTTGCTCGGAGCCACGCCGACTCGCCCGGACCATTCGGGATCGTTGAGATCGAACACACTGCTCGGAAGTTCGGAGGGGTCGACACGATCGGTGTTGTACACGAGCACACGCTGCCGGCCCGAAAATCCGACCCACTTGCCTCCATCGTCGCTGACCGACGCAGGCACGAGTGCGCGGGTCGCTTCGGGAACGTCGGCGAGTCGGTTGTTCTGTTCGAGAAAGCCGACGGCGCCGGGGCTCTGCGACAGGAAGACGTCAGCTTGGGATTCGCCCGCGGCGGCCTCTTCCTCGATCAGCAATGCAAGGTCGGCCGAGTCGCCGTACTTGACCTCGACGGTCAGGCCGGTGGCGTCTTCGAAGTCGTCGAGGATGGGCGAGATGAGGTCCTCGGTGCGGCCCGAGTAGATGGTGACGTCGGCGCCGTCGTCACCGCCGCATGCGGAAGCGGCGATGACGAGGGTGCTGACGATGGCGGTGGTCTGTGCCACGAAGCGGCGCGAAACGATCATGGACGAGAGTGTAGGCAGACCTTGAGGAAGAGTGTCAAGGCTCCCTAACAAGGCTGCGTGTGACATCAGCCGGTCTGTCTGTTCGGGCGGGGGTGATGCGGTGCCGAACCCCGACTCGCCCCGCGCGACACTGGATGGATGCCAGCACTGGGACAGTACGGACGACCGGTCGACGAGGTCATCGCCGAACTCGCCGACAAGCGCGAGGGCGACGTGAAGTGGGCGGACGGAAAGACCTTCGGCATGGTGTATGACGGTGGCCCTTCGGTGCACGCGGTCGCCGAACAGGCCGCGCGTCTCTACCTGCACGAGAACGCGCTCAACACCCAGGCGTTCCCCTCTCTGCGCCAGATCCAATCCGAGGTCGTCGGGTGGACCGCCGACCTCCTCCACGGGAACGGCCAGACCGCAGGTTTCCTCACCAGTGGCGGGACCGAGTCGATTCTGTGCGCCGTGCTCGCCGCCCGCAAGCGCGCCCACGCCGAGCGCGGCATCACCGCCCCCGAGATCGTGCTGCCCGAAACGGCCCATGCGGCGTTCCACAAGGCTGCCGACAACTTCGGACTCGTCGTGCGCAAGATCAGGGTGCGCGCCGACTTCAGTGCCAACGTCGAAGCAATGGCGAACGCCGTCAACGACAACACGGCCCTCGTGGTCGGGTCGGCCCCGCAATATCCGCAGGGCGTGCAAGACGACATCCCGGCGATCGCCGCGTTGGCGCAATCAGTCGGTGCGAACTGCCACGTCGATGCCTGCATGGGCGGCTTCGTGCTGCCCTTCGCCGAGCGCATCGGCCGCACCGTTGCGCCGTGGGATTTCCGTGTCGACGGCGTGACCAGCATCTCGGCCGACATCCACAAGCTCGGCTACGCGCCCAAGGGCGTCTCGGTCATCTTGTACGACACGAAGGAGTCGCGGCAGTACCAGACCTTCATGTTCGACGACTGGCTCGGCGGGTTCTATGCGTCACCCAACATGCAGGGCACCCGGTCGGGGCTCCCGATGGCCTGTGCCTGGGCGGTGATGCAGCATCTCGGCATTGACGGCTATGTCGATCTCACACAACAGACACTGGTCAGTGCCGACCTGATGCGGGCTGGGATCATGGGCATCGACGGCGTGCAGGTGCTCGGCGACGGTCAGTTCCACCTGATCGCCATGGCGGCGGAAGTGGGAAGCGGCATCGACATGTTCGCCCTCGGCGACGCGCTCCTCGCCCGCGGTTGGTATCACGACCGCCAGACGCCGCCCGACAACCTGCACTCCACCGTGAGCAACACGAACACCGGCGTGATCGACCGCTACCTCAACGACTTGGCCGACTGTGTGGCCGCAGTGCGCGGCACACGCGCCGACGATCGCAGCACCACCTACGCCACGCTCGAATAAGGGCGTGCCGCAACTGATCTGGTTGCCGCGGCCCGCCGGCTCAGTTGATCTGTTTGGCGGCGCCGTCCCAGAACGGTGCGCGCAGCTTGAACTTCTGGAGCTTGCCGGTCGCGGTGCGCGCCAACTCGTCGCGGAACTCGACCTTCTTCGGGCACTTGTAGCCGGCGAGGCGCTGTTTGCAAAAGGCGATCACGTCGGGTTCGGTCAACGCGCTGCCTGGCGTCGTGACCACCAGCGCAGTGACGAGTTCGCCCCACTTCTCGTCGGGGATGCCGATGACGGCGACTTCGGTGATGTCGGGGTGCTGGAACAGTGCGTCTTCGACCTCGATCGACGACACGTTCTCGCCGCCGGAGATGATGACGTCCTTCTTGCGGTCCGAGATGACGACGTAGTGATCGTCGTCGATGCTGCCGCCGTCGCCGGTGTGGAAGAAGCCGTCGCGGATGGCGAGCGCGGTCTGGTCGGGCTGCTCCCAGTAGCCCGCCATGATCGTGTTGCTGCGGGCCATGATCTCGCCCTCGTTGTCGACGGCCATCGTCGTGCCGATCGACGGTGCACCGGCCCGGCCGAGCTTCGCCGGCGCGTTCGCTCGGCGACAAGTCGTCGTATTCGGCGCGGGCCCGGTTGATCGTGATCAGCGGTGCCGTTTCGGTGAGGCCGTAGATCTGCACGAACTCCCAGCCGAGCACCGTTTCGGTCTTCTCGATGGTCGAGGTGGGCGGCGGGGCCCCGGCGACGACGATGCGCACGCGCCCTCGGCCCGGGATCGGCTGGCCCGCCGCGGCCAACTCGGTGGCGGCGTCGATGACGGCGTTGAGCACGGCCGGCGCGCCGCACATCAGCGTGACCCCGTGTTCGTCGACCCGCCGCAGGATCTCGTGGCCGTCGATCTTGCGAATGATGATGTGCGTTCCGCCCATGCCACTGACGGCGTAGAGCATGCCCCAGCCGTTGCAGTGGAACTGCGGCAGGGTGTGGAGGTAGACGTCGCGATCAGACACCTGCATGTGCCAGCCGAACGTGCTGGCGTTGATCCACACGTTGCGATGCGTCAACTGCACGCCCTTCGGCCGGGCGGTGGTGCCCGACGTGTAGTTGATCGTCGCCGTGTCGTCCTCGCTGATCTCGACCGCCACCGGCTCGACACCGAACCGCATCAGCTCGGCGTCGCTCTCGGCGCCGATGATCATCTTGCGTTCGCATTCGACGCTCGCAAGAGCTTCTTCGAGTTCGGGGTCGATCAGCAGCAATCGCGCGCCGGAGTGCTCGACGATGTAGCTGATCTCGGCGGCGACGAGCCGGAAGTTGATCGGCACGAGCACCCGACCCGAGCCCGACACGCCGAACAGCGCGGTGAGCAGGCGAGCCGAATTGTGGCTGACCATCGCCACACGCTCGCCCGGGGCGATGCCCATGGCGTCGAGCCCGGCCGCCATGGCCCGCGCTCGCCGCGCCATTTCCCGATAGGTGATCGCACCCCATGACTCGGCGGGCTGATCGGGCTCGTCGACGACGGCGATCCGATCCGGATACACCTCGTTGGCGCGGCGGAGGAAGTCGTTGACCGTCAGTGCAACCTTCATGGGTCGACACTAGGCCGGTCGCTCGGAGCGACTGAACTCCGACTTGTCGAGCGGCACCGTCAGGTGCCGGGAATCAGCCTGGCGCGACGAGTGCCCAGGGCCGGTTGCGTTCCATCGTCAGCGCAAGGTCGAGGAGGAGTGGTTCGGAGAAGTGGCGGCCGACGATCTGGAGACCGATCGGCAATCCGTCGACGTTGCCGGCCGGCACCGAGATCGCCGGGTTGCCGTGCAGGTTGCACGGAAACGTGAGGCGTCCGTTGTTCCCCTGACCCGCCTCGACGCCACCGAAGACCGACGGGAGGGGGCCCTCGGCGTCGAACGCGATGTCGGGGTTGGAGGCGGTGAGCACGAAATCGACACCGTCGATCGGGTCGAAGATGCGGGCCATGACCTCGTTGACCTCACTGCGCCTCCGTTCGATCCGGGCCCGACCTTCCTCGCCGTACTTCCCGGCCGTCGCCGCCAGCCCGTACTTCATCTCGAAGGTGAGATCGTCGGCACACGCCGGGTGCAAGTCGCCCAGTTCGGCGCGGATCTCGATCATCCCCGAAATCGACCATGCCCCGCCCATGGTCGGCACCTTCGTGTCGACGCCGTCGATGCGCCGCATCGCGCAGTCTGCAATGAGATGCTGGCTCGCCTCGTCGAGCAATTCCCACATCACCGGCGACGTGACGGCGCCACCCCAATCGGCCACGACGGCCACCCGCGCGCCGCGCAGCGCGTCGAGATGCGTGCCCAGACCTGCCTCCCAGCCGTCGACGCGCGGCAAGCTCAGCGGGTCGGTCGGGTGGTGACCATTCGTCACGTCGAACCAGCGGGCCGTGTCGCGCACCGAACGGGCCAGGCATCCGGTTGACACGGTGAGGTTGCCGTACTGGGCCTTCGGGCCGAGCGGAATGCGGCCGAAGGTCCCCTTCAGCCCGACCAGGCCCGTGAACCCGGCCGGGATGCGAATCGACCCGCCTCCATCGCCGCCGGTCGCGATCGGAAAGATCCCGCCGGCCACCGCGGCGGCCGAACCACCCGACGAGCCGCCGGGCGTCTTGCCGTGCTGCCACGGGTTGTGAGTCGCGCCGTGGAGCACGGTGCGGGTGACGTTGACGCCACCGAATTCGCTCGCCGTCGTCTGCCCTGCCAGCACCGCTCCACCGCGCGTGACGAGGCGTTCGACCATGGTCGAGGTGTGCTCGGCAATCCGATCTTTGAAGGGCACCGACGCCTCGGTGTCGGGCCAACCCTGCACCTTGGTCAACTCCTTGACGCCGACGGGGACGCCGCCGAACGGCAACGACACATCAGCCGTTCGGGCCGCGTGCAGTGCCGCTTCACGGTCGGTGAAACACACGGCATTGAGGTCGCTCGCGTCGATGGCCGCGTGCGTGGCTGCGAGTTCTTCGACCGGTGTGCGCTCGCCTGCGCGGAATGCGTCGACGAGGCCGACTGCGTCGCCCTGCCAGGTGTCGTTCGTCGGTGTGGTCATCACCTGACCCTACGACGGCTGCCGGGTCGCGTAGGAGTCGACGCTCGGACAACACCGGGGGAGACCTACGATCCATCGATCATGGATTCGCGTACATTCATCGGGCTCGAACCGACACACAATCGCTTTCGGTGGAAGTTGCCGGTCACGCCCGGGATCTCGACCACCGGCGGATTCATGTTCGGCGGGTCGGGCCTGGGGGCGGCCATCTCTGCCCTCGAGGGGACCTCGGGCCGGGAGTGCGTCTGGGCCACGGCGCAGTATCTGTCGTATGCGAAGCCCGGGGAGGTGGTCGATGTCGACGTCACGATCGCCGTCGAGGGACACCAGATCACCCAGGCGCGGGCGGTGTGCCACGTCGCCGACCGGGAGATCCTCACCGTGAACGCAGCACTCGGAGACCGCCCGATGGAGCATCGCGGGCAGTGGGAGACCATGCCGCCCGACGTGCTGCCACCCGACCACTACCCGCCCCGCCCGCACCATGCCGACTGGACCGGGACGATCAACGACCGGCTCGATCAGCGGATGGTGAAGGGTCGGGCGTGGGACGACTTGGCCGTGCAGGAACTCGGCGAGCAGAGCGATGGGCAGTACCTGTTGTGGGCCCGCATCCCCGACGTGATCACCGGGATGGACGCCACCACGCTCGCCGTGCTCGGCGACTTCGTGCCGAGCGGTGTCGGCCAGGCACTCGGCGTGCGCGGCGGCGGCAACAGCCTCGACAACACGCTGCGGGTGTGCCGCATGGTGCCGACCGAATGGGTGCTGATGGACATCAGGGTGCACGCCGTCGAGCGGGGCTTCGGGCACGGGTTGGTCCACATGTTCGCCGAAGACGGCACCCTGCTGGCAACGGCGAGCCAAAGCGTCATCGTGAGGCTGTCGAAGGAGTGACGTCGCGCTGTCAAGTTCGCAGAATGCGCGCAAGCTGAACCGATGCGCCTGCGCTGAGCGAGGCGTCCGCTGCGTAAGGTCTCGGCCATGGCGCTTCCACATCGACCTGGTATGACCGTCCCGCTTCCTGGGCCGCTGCACTCCCACGCGGCGAAGCTGTCGGAACTGGCCGACATGGGGTACACCGACATCTGGTCGGCCGAGTCCGACGGGGCCGACGCCTTCACTCCGCTCGCGATGGCTGCGGCGTGGGAGCCGCGCCTGCGGCTGGGCACGGCGATCGTGCCCGCCTACACCCGCTCACCGGCGTGCTTCGCCCAAAGCGTCGCATCGCTCGCCGACGCTGCGCCAGGCCGGTTCGCCATCGGCATCGGGTCGTCGAGCAACGTGATCGTCGAACGGTGGAACGGCGTCCCGTTCGAGGAGCCCTACAAAAAGGTTCGTGACGTCGTGCGGTTCCTCAACGATGCGTTGAGTGGCGAGAAGATCAAGCAGAGTTACGACACCTTCGAGATCGATGGCTTCCGCCTGAGCATCAGGCCGGAGCAGAAGCCGAAGATCCTCGTTGCTGCGTTGCGCGAGGGGATGCTCAAGCTCGCCGGGCGCGAGAGCGACGGAGCAATCGTCAACTGGCTGTCGGCGACCGACGTGGCCAAGGTCGCCCCGATCGTGACCGAGGCAGCGGGCGGCGACGAACGCGAGATCGTGGCCCGCATCTTCTGCTGCCCGAGTGAGAACACCGACGTCGTACGTGCCTCGGCGCGCTTCGCGATCGCCGCGTATCTCAACGTGCCGGTGTACGCCGCCTTTCATGAGTGGATGGGTCGCGGCGATGCGCTGCGGGGAATGTGGGACGCCTGGAAGGCCGGCGACCGCAAGGCTGCGCTCGCAGAGATTCCCGACGAAGTGGTCGATGACCTGATCGTGCACGGGTCGCCCGCAGCATGTCGGGCTCAGATCCAGTCGTACTTCGACCATGGCGTGACCACGAGCTCACTGGCGATCCTCCCGCTCGACCCCGACCTCGACCACTGGCAGGCCGTCAAGGATCTCGCGCCGAGCGCAGGCTGACGCCGGGGCGGAGTTTGCCCTGGGTCAGGCGGCGCGGTTGGTGCGGGCCGGCAACGTGACGACCTTCGCGGCGTCGTGGGCTGCTTTGCGCTCGGCGAGCATCTTGCGGATTTCGGCGACCTGGCGCAGGCCGAGCTCGCGGGTGTCCTTGCTCAGCAAGAAGCGGGCGTGGACGTGGGGTGCGGGCGCCAGATCGGCGAGCAGTGTGAGCTGCTGGGTGGCGGTGCTGTTCGTGCGTTCGTTTTGCATGGTTGCAGTGTGAACGAGCACTGTCACAGAGTTGCTGGGAAGATGAAACACCAGCTCAACGAGGGTGTGGAGGCGTTGGTTCGCCTGATCGGGGCTCAGTAGTACGCGTCGACGTCGCCGAGGTTGGCGTAGATCGTCTTCCACTGGGTGAAGTGATCGAGCGTGACGAGACCGTTCTCACGTCCGAACCCCGACTGCTTGTAGCCGCCGAACGGGATCGACGGCGGCAGGACGTTGTAGCTGTTGATCCACACGTTGCCGGCCTCGATGGCGTTGGCCACACGATGAGCGCGGGCGAAGTCGCGGGTGAACACCGCGCCGGAGAGGCCGTAGTTCGTGGCGTTGGCGCGCCGCAGCACCTCGGCTTCGTCGTCGAACGGGAGGACCGCCATCAATGGCCCGAACACCTCTTCGCGGACGAAGCTCATGTCGTCGGTGCAGTCGGCAAACACTGCCGGCGTCACGTAGTTGCCGTTGGCGAGCGCGGCATCGCCGGGAACCGCTCCGCCACACACGTGACGGGCCCCGCTCGCCAGGGCCGCCTGCATGTAACCCATCACCTTGCGCTGGTGGTCGCGACTGATCAGCGGACCCACCATCACCGCGGGATCGAACGGGTCACCGATCCGTAGGGCCTCGGTGCGGGGGCCGAGCCGGGCCACGAACTCCTCGTACAGCCCGCGTTGGACGAAGACCCGGGTGCCGTTCGAGCACACCTCGCCGGCCGAGTAGAAGTTGGCGACGAGCGCAGCATTGACGGCGTTGTCGAGGTCGGCGTCGTCGAACACGATGATCGGGCTCTTGCCGCCGAGTTCGAGCGTGACTCCCTTCAGCGTGGTCGCGGCGTCAGCCATCACCTTCTTGCCCGTGCCGACTTCGCCGGTGAGGGAGATCTTCGCGATCCCTTCGTGGAGCGACAGCATCTGGCCGACCCGTGCATCGCCGTGCACGACGTTGAACACGCCGTCGGGCAGGCCGGCCTCGGTGAAGATCTCGGCCAGCTTCAACGCGCCGAGTGGCGTGAGCTCAGCCGGTTTGAAGATGAACGAGTTGCCGCACGCCAGCGCCGGCGCCGACTTCCACATGGCGATCTGGCTCGGATAGTTCCACGCTCCGATGCCGGCGCAGACACCGAGTGGCTCCCGCTTGACCGACGCGAACGCGTGCGGCGGGAAGTCGAAGTGTTGACCGTGCAGCATCGAGGTGAGCCCGGCGTAGTACTCGATCTGGTCGGCGCCGGTGACGATGTCGACCGTCGTGGTCTCCGACAGCGGCTTGCCGGTGTCGAGCGTTTCGAGGTGGGCGAGTTCGTCGTTGCGGTCGCGCAACAACTGCACCGCCCGCAACAGGATGCGGGATCGTTCGATCGCGGGAACCTGGGACCAGACGACGAAGCCGGCCTGCGCGGCAACGACGGCGGCATCGACATCGGCCTGGCTCGCCTGTTGGACCTCACAGATCGTGCGGTTGGTGGCCGGATTGACGGTCTCGAACGTCTCACCCGACGTCGCATCGACGTAGCGGCCATTGATGTAGAGCCGCTGGGTCGGCAGGGTGGTCGAGGCGTTCGCGAACCGAGTCATGGTCGCCGGACGTTACAAGACGTTGCTGTGCGCGCCGGGCTGGAAGGCGACGGTGACGGATCAGACCGTCATGACATGCGGCGTCGTGGCGACGGTCGGGCCGAACAGGATCTGTTCGGCATGGACCAACGGCGTCGGACGAGCGAGCAGAAAGCCTTGCGCACGGTGACATCCGACCGACCGCACGTAGTGCAACTGCTCCTGCGTCTCGATGCCTTCGGCCACCACAGCCAGCCCCAGCGATCGGGCGATCGTGAGGACTGCTTCGATCACGGTCGAGTCGTAGCCGTTCTCGGTCGAGCGGGCCACGAAGCTCCGGTCGATCTTGATCGTGTCGATCGGGAGGTCGCGAAGGTAGTTCATCGACGAGTAGCCGGTGCCGAAGTCGTCGACGGCGATGCCGATTCCTCGCGCTCGGATCGTGTTGAGCACGCCCGTCGCGAACCCGAGGTCTTCGAGCAGGTGCGTCTCGGTCAGCTCGAACTCGAGCATCGAGGGATCAGCGCCCGTCGTCGCCAAGGCCATGTCCAAGTCGCTGAGCAGATCGCCTTCGATCAGATGCCGACCCGAGATGTTGACGGCCATGCGGATGTCGCAGTCCGGACTGCGTCGGCGCCAGTCGGCGAGCACCTCGCACGCGCGTTGCAGCACCCAGCGTTCGATTTCGAAAATGAGTGAGGATCGCTCGGCAATCGGGATGAACTCGGCCGGTGACACCAGCCCCATCTGTGGACGGTCCCAGCGCACGAGGGCTTCGACATGATCCATCCGTCCGGTGTCGAGCGACATGATCGGCTGGAAGTACAACACCAACTCGCCGTTGCGCACTCCGTGGCGCAGGGCCAATGCGAGGTCGGCCTCGTGTTCGATCTGGGCCTGGAGAACGGCGTCGAACCGTTCGACACGGCCCCGACCGCGATGCTTGGCCAGGTACAGCGCGCTATCGGCCTGATGCAGGGCTTCGAGCGACGTCACCTCTGACCCGGGCGTCACCACGCCGACACTGGCGCTCAATGCAAAGATGCCTTCTTCTGATCCATAGGGCTGCTCGACTTCCTGGATCAAGCGATGGCCGAGCGCGAGGGCATCGTCGACATGGTCGAACGTGGGCATGATCACGATGAACTCGTCGCCGCCGAGCCGCGCGACGAATTCCTCGTGGCGCGTCGACGCCGACAGGCGACGAGCGACCTCGCGCAGCACAGCGTCGCCGGTCTCGTGTCCGTGGCTGTCGTTCACGCCCTTGAAGCCGTCGATGTCGACGAACAACAGCGCGAATCGACTGCCGCGGGTGCGCAGGTCGTCGAGCCGTTCCATCGCAGCAAATCTGTTCGGCAGGCCGGTGAGGAGATCATGACGGGCCTGGTGGGCGAGCTGCTCGGTCACACTCGAGAGGCGGGCGACGGACTGGCGCATCGAGACGCCGATGGCGCCCGGCAACTTGACGCTGTTCGCCGCCGCCAGGTCGCCCGTCGACATCTTGGCGATTTGCTCGTCGATGCCGGACAGAGTGACCAGCATGTCGTTGATCGATTGGGTGAGCCGGCGCACGATGCGCGGACCGCGCAACGGCAGCGGCTTCGTGCTGAGGTCTCCGTCACCGACCTTGCCGGCGCGGCGGCTGAGCTGCACGAGCGGCCGGCCGGTCGACACCAGCACGAATCCGGTCAGGAGCACCGTCAAGATGGCGACCGCAGCAAGGATCAGTTTCGAGTTCCGCACCGCTTCCGTTGCGTTCTGAGCACGGCTCGCCGCGGTGTCGGAGATGTCGAGTTGCCGAGCTGCGGCATACTCGTCCAGCGCGTCGAGGTAGTCGAGTTGTTGGAGGATGAACTGGGCGATCTGGCCGATACGCGCGGGGTCGCTGATCGTCGAACCATCCGGCTCCCCTTCGACCTGGAGGAGCTCGATGAGTTCGAACTCGTTCGGGATCGTCGCGCGCAGTGCCGCGAACTCGGGCAACTCAGCGGGGTCGAGGAGCGCCTCGAAGGTGTCGAGATGCGTGCCGTGAACGGCCGTTGCTCGAAGCATCGCGTCACGCGGATTGGCCGAGCCGTCGAGCAATCCTTGGAGCACGGTCTGGGTGAGCGCGCCGGCGCTGGCTTCAGCGCGCGCGATGGCTTGCAGTTGGGCCGCGTCGTCGAGCCCGACGACCGCGGTGTCGTCGTTCGTTTGGGTCCGACTCAGGATTTGGTGCAACGTGGCCGAGATCTCGTCGAAGATCAGGCCCACGGCCTCTGGGTCGGACTGCCGCTGCTCGCCGAGCGCGCGCTGTGCGGCGAGTCGTCCGGAAAGGTCCTCGATGCGATCGACCAACGGTGTCCCGTCGGGGAGCGTCACGCCGGCTGCGACATCGCACAGATTGTCGAATGACGTATCGAGTCGGACCCGATTCGATTCGTAGACCGCTTCGAAGTCGATCCCGATGAATTCGGTCACGACTGCTCGGTCGACTCCGTACGAGTCGACCGTCGCCAGGCCTTCGAGCGCGATTCGTTCGAGGCTGGCTGGAGCGATCACGGCCGACGCCTGACGTTGCAGGGCGACGGCCTGAGCGAGTTCGGTACTCGCCCGGGCCGCAACTTCGTCGCGATCGATCTGGCGGTACGACGTGACGCCGAGCGCAACCATCGGGACGAGCGCAATGGTGCACAGACGCAGCGCGAGTGAACCGCCACCGACCTTGCCTCGTTCTTGCATGTTTCGGCATCGGCACTGACAACACAATCTTGACCACACCGTGTGGATCTTGACGATGATCAGAACCCGTCGGTGACCAGGGTCGCCGCGCCGGCCGGTCAATCGAGCGCGGCGTCGGGCGATGCGATTGCGACCCGAGAAGCGGGGTCTTGGCCGTAGAACGCTCCCAGCTCGGCATAGAGCGCCGGCTCGTGGGCGCGCAGCTCGAGTGGTTGGTTGAAGAACACTTCGGTCGCCACGGCGAAGAACTCAGCCGGGTTGGTGCCGGCGTAGGGGCGCAGCACGGGTGACCCCTGGGCGCGCACCTCGTCGTAGGCGGCGGTGCACACCTCGGTCCAGCGGGCGATGGCGGCGGCGTCGGCGAGCGGCGGCGTGCCGTCGGTGACGCCATCGAACATGTCGAGACGATGGGCGAATTCGTGGTACACGACGTTCTGGCCGCGCTCGGGAAATCGTGCGCCGTGGCGGGCTGCGGCCCACGACAGCACCACCGGGCCCTGATAGTGCGCCTGACCCGAGAGGATCCGAGGCGACGAGGAGAACGTGCCCCCACCGGTCGGGTGGCTGCCACGAAGACGGACGTCCGCCGGGTGGACGATGATCGATGTGACGTCGTCGTACCCATCGAGTTCGAGACCGAGCAGCAGCATCGATGCCTGCGCGGCGATCAGCACTTCGATGTCCTCGCGTCAGGTCGAATCCATTGGCGGCCTCCCAATTCGCCGTCGCCATGAATCGGGCGACGAGGTACTCCATCCGCGCGAGTTCAGCAGGATCGAGGAGGGACCAGTGGTGGAAACCGCCCTCGAGCACCGTGCGCCAGGACTCGTCGAAGATGGGTGGGGTGACGTCGAGCACACGACGAAACCACTCGAACACGCGGGCGTCCGATCCTGGTCGTCTCAGGCGATCACGTCGGCCGACGTCGGGCCACGGCGGACGACTTCGGGAACCTTGTCGGTGCCGCCGAAGTACTCGGCCAGGCGCCGGTCGGCGTCGTCACCGAACAGGATCTCGGCGACCTCGCGCAGACCCGGCGAGTTGGCGATGTCGTCGTCGCGCACGACGAGTTCGATCTTCGAACGGCGGCGCATGAAGTCCTCGAGCCGCGTGACCATCTCGGATTCGGCAGCCGCGAAGAGCTCGACGCGGAGGTAGTCGGCCGACCCCATGATGTCTTCGGCCATCGTCGGGTCCTCGCGGATCTGCGTCGAGCATCGCGAATGCTCGGCGCCCGTAGCGGCGCCACAGCCGCTCGGTCAGCGGTTCGGTGTCGGGCTTCTCGCGCAGGTCGTCGAGGTGCATCAATCGCGCCTGGCGGTAGAACTCCTTGCGCGTGGCCTTGGCCGGTTCGCCATACCAGTTGTGGAGATCGTGCTCGAGCGGGACGCCCAGGGCCTCGATCTCGGCTGCGACCTCCTCGCCGACGTTGAGGCAGTCGGTCAGCTTGCCGCCGAAGATCGTGACGACGCGTTCCGCGTGGTCGACCTCGACGGCGTGCTTCCGACTCAGCTTGGTCCAGTCGACGTCTTTCTGATCGCCCTTGCCGGCGTTCACGACGAGCGGGCGGACCCCGCACCGCTCGGCGATGATGTCGGCGCGGGTGAGCGGACGTCGCGAGGTCCATGCGGGCGTTGATCTGTCCGAGCAGGAAGTCGATGTCGTCGTCGGTCGACCTCGGTGATACGGGGTGTCGACACGAGTGTCGGTCGTGCCGATCACCGATCGGCGACCCATCGGAATGACGTAGAACAGTCGCTCGGTGTCGTCGAAGAACGCGAGCACCTTGTGGTGATCGTTGGTCGTCAGGCGAGGAACCACGAGGTGGATGCCCTTCGAGTACACGATGCGATGCTCGGTCGTGAGACCCCACTGCTGATTCAGTCTCGTCGACGAACGGCCCGGCGGCGTTCACGATCGTGGTCGCCGTGGTCGTGAACTCGTCACCGGAATCGACGTCAGCGCAGCGTGACGGCCCACTCGGTCGCCCGACCGGTCCGCCGAGACCATTTCGACGTAGTTGGCCGCGGTTGCTCCCGCCTCGATCGCCGAACGGACGAAGCGAGAAGACGAATCGGGCATCGTTGTCGACGAGGATGCCGTCGCGGTACTCGATGCCACCGGCCACGGTGGTGGTGTCGATCGCAGGCTCTTCGGTTCGATGTCGTCGCGACTGAGCAGTCGCGGGTACTTCGTGCCGAACTGGCCGATGATCCAGTACCCGAACGCGCCCGAGCCCGGCGAACCACGGCTTGTAGGGGCCCCGTTCGTCGAGCGCCGCGTAGAAGCCGATCTCCTTGATGTTGTCGCGGATACGCCTTCATCAAGCGGTTGCGCGAGCGGCACAGCTTGAACACGAGCCACAGCTCGTAGTTCTCGAGGTACTTGAAGCCGCCCCAGACGAGGTTCGACGACGCCTGACTGGTGAAGCGGGCAAAGTCACCCCGGTCGATGAGGGCGACGATGGCACCGCGGCCGGCAAGCGAGGCCGCGGTGACTGCTCCGTTGATGCCGCCGCCGATGATGAGGGTGTCGAACGTGCCGTCCCGCATCCGGTCGAGGTGAGTCGAGCGCAAAGACATGGGGACATGGTACGACCCGAATCGGATGGGTCGCCCGACCGTTCCGAAAGGTTCGCTCAAGCCGCGTTGACCAGCACGACTGACGCCACCACGCTGACCACGGCGACGGCGATCGGCATGGCATAGGTCGCCCACGCGGGGGCTGGTTTGTGGCGGGCGCCAGCATCACCGTGGCGCAGAACGCACCGGCGCGGCGCCACCGAGGTGGCCACCGATCGAGATGCCGCGGATCGCGAACGTGAGGACGAGATTGAGCAACAGGACGCGTCCGATGTCGGTCGTCAACGGGTTGACGCCGCGCCGCCACAGCCCCACCGACGCCGCCGCCATCAGCCCGAACACCGCACCGGATGCGCCCGCCGCGATGCCGAGCCAGGTTGGAGCAGGATGACGCCGAGCGACCCGCCGAGCAAGCGAAGCCAGATACAGCAGCAGGAAACGCACGCGGCCGAGCGGTGCTTCGAGCAGCGGGCCGAGCACGTACAGGAAGTACATGTTCAGCGCGATGTGGATGATGCCGAAGTGCAAGAAGCCCGAGGTGACGAGTCGGTACCAACTCCCGGGTTCGGTCCGGTAGTCGCCGTTCCACTCGAACGGGAACGCCAGCACATCGCGTCCGACGGCGCCTTCCAGGTGCGCATTCGTGCCACTCGTCAGCGCGTTCGTGATCGCGTGTCAAGAGCAACACGCCGACGAAGACCGCGATGTTCAGCCCGATCAGCATCATGGTGACGAGAGACGGCTGGCCGGCCGACCAGAACCGCGCCCGGGTCTTCAGGTCGGGTTGAGCGGCCTTGGCACATTGGAGGCAGTGGCTGCCGACCGCGGCCTGGACGAGGCATCGATTGCAGGCGGGCTGCCCGCAGCGAGTACACCGGCGCCCGGTCGGCGGTCGGGGTGGCGGTAGCAGGTGGTCGACGTGGGCGGTGCACCCAGGGGGATCGCCGCCGGGGACCCACTCGGTCGCGGGAGACGCGACGGCACCAGCTCCGGAATTCGGACCAGGCGGAGGTGGTGGCAGAGGCACGCGGTCAGCGTAGCGACCAGGGTGGGAACGCAGATTTCGCCAGCCGGAAACGATTGATCAACACCGCAACTGGCGGTGCGGCCGAGTCAGGGCTGGGGCCAGCGTGGCGCCGGATGGTGGCCGTCGTTCGGTCGAGGCGATCCCGAGCAGATTGCCCTGGACGAAGTCGCAACCGGCTGCTCGCAGGTGCTTCGGAGCTGTTCGGCGCCGCTCACTCGCTCGGCCACGACCTGCATGTCGAGTGCGTGGGCGAGCAGAACCAGCGCCCGGACGAGGCGGGTGTCGGCCTCGGACGAACCCGAGGGGAGAGCGAGGGACCCGTCGAGCTTCAGATGTCGGCGCCGACGTCGGTGAGCACCGACAGGGCGTTGGCGCCGGTCCCGAAATTGTCGATGGCGACGCGCACGCCGAGTCGGCGGAGTGCCCGCACCGAACGCTCCACGTCGACGTTGGCGCTGACCAAGGCACTCTCGCGGGCTTCGAGGACCAGGCGGGCGGGCTCGACATCGAGCGTTCTGAGCGTCGACTGCACCAGGTTGACGAACGACGAACTCGCGAGCTGGACCTGGGACACGTTGACGTGGACGGCGAAGTCGTCGCCGACCAATCCGTGGTCGATCCAGCGGCGTAAGTCGCCGAGACAGGTCCGCAGGACGAATTCGCCCAATCGTCCGATCGAGCCCGACTCCTCGGCGATCGACACGAACGTGGTCGGATCGATCCGACCACGAGTCGGGTGGTGCCATCGCACGAGGGCCTCGGTGGCCGAAGCTCGCTTCGTGACCGTGGAGAACACCGGCTGGTACTCGATGGTGAGTTCGCCGTGCACCACCGCATGAGCCAGCGCGGCGGCGAGTTCGGACCGCTCCCGGGCCGCCGATCGCATCTGGGAGGTGAACAGCACCGACCGCCCGCGACCGGCGCGTTTTCGCCTCGTACATCGCAGTGTCTGCATTGCTGATCAACGTCGATGCCGCCGCTTCGTCAGGTAGCCCCAGGGTGTCGCGATCGGAGAGCGCGACGCCGACGCTGACCGAGAACGCGAGGTCGAGTTCGCCGAACTCGGAGCCGACCGGTGAGTGCGTGGCGGATGCGATCGGCGAGTTCGAGCGCCGTCACGGTGTCGGGAACGTCGCGGCACACGACGAGGAACTCGTCGCCACCGATCCGCGCGACCTGATCGTTCGGCCGAACCGTGTCGGCGAGTCGGGTCGCGGTCGATGCGAGGAGTTGGTCGCCGACGGCATGACCGAGTGCGTCGTTGACGTACTTGAGGTGGTCGAGGTCGATGAACAGCGCGGCGATGTGACCGTGGTGACCGCGTTGCTGGGCGACGGCATGTTCGAGAATCGACAAGACCTGGCGGCGGTTCGCCAGCCCGGTCGAGCGCGTCGTGACTGGCGCGGTGGCGCAGGCGTTCGGTGTCGGCGCGCGCCGCGGTCACGTCATGGGCGATGATCGCGATGTACCCGTCGTCGCCACCGTGCTGACCTGGGTCGGGCATCGCTCCATGGCGGCCTTCGGGGGAGGCGCCGGTCGCGTCGGTCAGCAGTCCGTGCGGCGTTCCGTTCGGCGCGATGCTGCGGTTCGGACCGGGGCGCACCATGACCGTGGCGCGGAAGACATGGGCCTCACCAGTGGTCTCGTCGGTGTGATCGAAGTCACCGTGCCATGTGCCGTGTTCGGTGCTGGTCGAGGAGGTGCTGGGGGACGTGGTCGAGCAACGAACGCAACATCGAACTCGCCGGAGACCCTGTGCTCACCTGGTCGGCCGACGTGGCGCCGAGGACGCGCAAGGCCACCGGGTTGATGGTGCGCACGGTCCCGTCACGATCGAGGACGATGACGACCGACCCATCGGCGTCGAGCAGTTCATCGATCTCACTCGGCAGCGCGGAGTTCGGTGCCTGATGCAGATCGATCCGACCGGCCGCGGTTCCGGTCGGAGGCAGCGTGCCGGCGCCGGTTCGGGCCGGCCCGACAGGCGATGGCAGCGACGGGATCGACGGCGCCGCGACGAACGGTGGCGCGACGAACGGTGGCGCGACGAACGGCGGGGGCAGACCCGTTCGCTTGTCGTCGTCGTTCGGCACGTCGGCCCCTGTCACTTCGAGAGTCGTGTTCTTGCGCTGGTGGCGGCAGCGAGGATCGGCCGACGTCAGCGCGCGAGTGTTCCGGTCGCATCAGCCGATGCGACGGCCACCGTTTGGACGAAATCGAGGAGATCTGCTGCCGCTGTGCCATCGGCCAGTTCGACCTGCTGGTTGAGCGCGTAGATCGTGAGGCGGTAGGTGTGGGCAGGATCGCCGGGCGGCGGGCATGGGCCGTTGTAGCCGATGTTGCCGAAGAAGTTCAGGCCGGAGATCGCACCGATCGGGACGCGACCTTCGATCACTGCGGTGTCGGCCGGGTCGATGCCGGCCACCACCCAGTGGATGAATGGCGGGCCGTTGTCGATCGATTCGTCGACGAAGGAAATCGCCAGTTCGACCGTGCCGTCCGGGACGCCGGTCCAGCTGAGTGCAGGCGACAAATCGGCGCCGTCGCAGGTGTTGATCGAGTCGATCGTTCCGCCGTCGATCCACGGAGTGATCAGGTTGAACGAACCGACCGCGGCTGGCGCTTGGGGGACCTCCGGCGAAGTGCCGGCATCGGCAGGAACCGAGGCCAAGCTGCCGACGCCGTCGAGGAGCGGTTCGGTCGACGCCGGCGGCACGGTCGGCGGCGGCAGGGTGCCGGTCGGGTCGGGCAGCGCCTTGCCGTCGCCGGTGTCGCACGCGGCCAGTGCCACGAGGGCGACACCGCCGAGGGCGACGGCGATCGCGCGTGTTCGTCGGGGGCTGGTTCGTCGCCGTGCGGGAACATCGTTGGTTCCGGCCGCGCTCGCTGGATCGTGCCTGCTCATCAGCGTCGCATCGTAGGCGACGGGTCTGCGGCTGCGGCAGCGCCGGTATCCTCGGCCCGTGGCTGAACGTCTGACGCTGATGACCGTG
Source organism: Ilumatobacteraceae bacterium (assembly GCA_963820085.1). GTDB lineage: Bacteria > Actinomycetota > Acidimicrobiia > Acidimicrobiales > Ilumatobacteraceae > Ilumatobacter_A. The sequence goes on from CAWFYU010000008.1 coordinate 979,554, forward strand.
CACGCACACCCGGACGACGAAGCGTCGAAAGGTGCGCCGACCGTGGCCAAGTACGCGGCCGACGGGGTCCACACGATCCTCGTGTGCTGCACCGGTGGCGAAGAGGGCGACCTGCAGAACCCGTCGTTACGGGAAGTGGGTCAACCGTTCCACGAGCTGCCCGCCGAGCAGGAGCGCGCGCTCGTCGCCTCGATGCGCGCTGGCAGAACTCGCTGCGTCGGCTGCTGTGATCGGATTCGATGACGTCGAGATGCTCGGCTACCGCGATTCGGGCATGGCCGAGACGCCGCCCAACGAGCATCCCGATTGCTTTCACCAGGCCGATCTCGATGAAGCGACCGGTCGGTTGGTGGCGCTCATCCGACGTGCGAAGCCGCAGGTGATCATCACGTACGGAGACGATCAGGCCGGCTATCCGCACCCGGATCATCTCCGGGTTCACGACATCTCGGTGCTCGCGTTCGATCGTGCCGGCGATCCCGACTGGTACCCCGATCTCGGCGAACCCTTCCAACCGCTCAAGCTCTACTACTCGGTCTGGACGAAGGCCCGCATTACTCGCGGTGCACGAGGCGATGATCGAGCACACCGGCGAATCACCGTTCTCGGACGAATGGCTCGCCCGCGAAGGCCAAGACCATCGCGTCACGACCAAGATCGACTGCACCGACTTCCAGTGGGCCCGCACCGGTGCGCTCCGCGCGCACGCCACGCAGGTCGACCCGAATGCCGGGTGGTGGTTCGGGCTCACCGACGAGCAGCTGTCGGCGACCTATCCGTGGGAGGACTGGATTCTCGCGCGCTCGCTGGTCGGGCCGATTCCGGCTGCCGACGGCGAACGCGACCTCTTCGCCGGCGTCCGCGAGCGGGTGGCGTCATGAGCGTCCAGTATCGAGTGGTGGTCGCCAAGAAGGACGAGCGCATCGACGGGCCCGACGACGCATCGGTCGTCTTCACGGTTCCACTGGTCGACGCAGCAGCTCCCGACTTCGATCCGACGGTTGCCTTCATGCGCGGCAAGCTCAAGGCCGCCGGACACTCCGGTGAAATTCTCGACGCGCTGAAGTCGGGCGCCGCTGCCACCGCGATCGCCGCCCTCGTCGCCATCACCTGACCACCTGTCGCGATAGGGCCAGGCACCAACGCGACACTTTTGTCGCGATAGGGCCAGGCACCAACGCGACACTTTTGTCGCGATGGTGCCTGGCCCTGACGCGACAGGTGGGGTCAGGAGCGTTGCACTTCGCGCAATTCGCGGAAGCCGATCATCACCGCGCCGGCATCGGCGAGGGCGGTGGCGAGACGTTCGCTGGTGACCAGTTCGAGGTCGGCAACCCATCCGTCGGCGGCATCACCGGCGAAGGCCCGGACCTCGGGTGTGTCGATTGCGGGTTGGACGTGGATCTCGGTGACTCCTGGTTCGAGCGCGGCGATCGCGTCGACGACCCGCTGCGAACTGCCGGCACGCCAATCGTGATCGAAGTGATCAGGGAAAACCACCCCCTCATCGATCGCAAGCTGTCGGAACGGGAAGCCCGCCTGCTCGGCGCTGATCGTCGAGGGAAGGCGAATCGGTAGCTGATACTCGAAGGCGAGTTCGAGATACACATCGAAGAACTCGGGTCGGAGCGTGATGGCCGACAGGTGCGGAGCGAGATGCGTGACGTCGACTCCCCACGCCATCGCCCGTTCGACCTGAGCACGCAGTTCGCGCAGGACCTCGTCGTGGTCGGCGTGCTCCCAGAGGTCGGTCAACGACCGGGGGAAACCACCTTCGCCCGAAAGCAGGGAGGGAGCATTCGTGATCGGACCCCAGCGATAGCGAGCTGTGTTCGGCGTTGAGCGTGAGGTGAACGCCGATGTCGTCGTCAGGGGCGAGGTTGATGGCAGCGTGATAGGCCCACGGAGCGGGGACCATCAGCGATGCGCATGTGGCCACGCCGTGGTGCAGTGCCTCGAACACGCCGACGTTCGAGGAATGGCTGGCGCCCAGGTCGTCGCACGACAGGATCACGAGCTTGGTGTCGGGTGCATACCCGAGCCGTTCGGCGAGTGTGGTCACGACGACGACGTTAACCGCTGCACGCGGCCCAGAGCCCGGCGTCATCGGCCTCGGCTGCCCGAGCGGCGTCGGCGAACAGCTCGGCGAACGTGTCGTTCGGAGGGATCGAGAGCGGCTGTCCGAAGCCCTGCCGCATGACTTCGTAGTTCACGAAGATGCCGTCGTCAGCCCGGTACACGTAGCCGAGGAGGCGCCCGAAGTCGTCCCGACCGACCACGTCGCGTTCGATCCGGATCGACGTGCCGACCGGCAGCAGTTGGGTGGTGAACGCCGTGGCCTCGGGCCCGAAGCATTCGACCGGCGTCTCGGGCTTCTTGGTTTCCGGGGTGTCGATACCGATCAGCCTGACTCGCACCGATCGGCCCTCGATGACCACGTCGACCGTGTCGCCGTCGATCACGAACTCGACGACTGCGTTCGCCTCGACCTCCCCGGGAGCCGATGTCGTCGTGGTCGGTGCGGCCGTCACGGCGTCGCACCCCGCGATCGCCAGCATGCCCACGATGATGAACGGCCCGCGTCTCACGGCCCCTGTCTACCGGCGCCGCATCTTCCCCTCGTCACTCCCACGTTTGTGTGACGATTTTGGTCAACCGGTTGACCAAAATCGTCACGCAAACGTTGTGAGTGGTGGGAGGACGGGGTCAGATTCGCTCGATGATGGTGCCGGTGCCGAGGCCGCCACCGCAGCACATCGAGATCAGGGCGTACCTTCCGCCGATGCGCTCGAGTTCGTAGACGGCCTTGGTGAGGAGGAACGCGCCGGTCCCGCCGAGGGGGTGCCCCAATGCGATCGCTCCGCCATTGGGGTTGGTCTTGGCGAGATCGGCTCCGGTCTCCTTGGCCCAGGCGAGCACGACCGAGGCGAATGCTTCGTTGATCTCGAAGACGTCGATGTCGTCGATCGACAGACCGGTCCGCTCGAGCAGACGCTGGGTGGCGTCGATCGGACCGGTGAGCATCAGTTCGGGGTCGGTGCCGACGAGGCACGTGTCGACGATCCGTGCTTTCGGCGTGAGCCCGAGTTCGGCTGCCTTGTCTTCGGTCATCATCAAGATCGCAGCCGCGCCGTCGGAGATCTGGGATGCGTTGCCGGCGGTGTGCACGCCGTTCTCGCGGCCGACCGGCTTCAGGGTGGCGAGCTTGTCGATGCTGGTTTCGCGCAGCCCTTCGTCGCGGGCCACGGTGTGCGTGGTGCCAGTGCGCTTGCCGTCTTCATCGAGATCGGGTGCTTCGACGGTGATGTACTGGCCGGCGAACCGGTCTTCCTCCCACGCTCGAATCGCCCGCTGCTGCGAGGCGAGCCCGAAGGCATCGGTGTCTTCGCGGGTGATGCCCCATTTGTCCGCGATGCGCTCGGCGCCCTCGAACTGCGACGTCATCTCGTACTGGTCGAAGTACGGCGGTGGCATCGGAATGCCGAGGCCGAGTTGCTTGGCACCGCTCGCCCCGATCGGCACCCGACTCATCGACTCGACGCCACACGCCACCGCGACATCGACCACGCCAGAACCGATCAGCGACGCCGCAAGGCCCGTTGCCTGCTGGCTCGACCCGCACTGTGTGTCGACGGTGGTGGCCGCAGCGGAGAGCGGCAGACCCGCCGCCAGCCATGCGGTGCGGGTGATGTTGAACGCCTGCTCGCCGGCCTGGCTGACGCAGCCGCCCACGACCTGCTCGACGATGGCGGGGTCGACGCCTGTTCGGTCGAAGAGCGCCTTTTGGACGAGGCCGAGCGTCTCGCCCGGGTGCATGGTGGACAGGCCACCGTTGCGCTTTCCGATGGGAGTGCGGACAGCGTCGACGATCACAACATTGGTCATCTCGCGATCGTAGGAAACCGAGCGTGCGTCGGTGCAGTCCGAGTCAGCCAACGCGGTGGAGTACAGCGGCCAGATGATGTTGGATCGGCAGGCCGACCGCGGCCATCCGCATCGTGTAGCGCAACGTGTCGCCCGTGATCTCGAAGGTGCGTTCGGTCTGGGTGACCGACTTGGCCGTCGCCGATCCGGCGATCGAAGACGATCGGACGTCGATCATGAATGTGTCGCTGCCGGGCAGGTTCGGGGCGGCGAAACCCTCCAACACTTCGACGATGCCCGTGGGGTGGGCCAGCACGATTTCGGCCAACCCGCGCTCGGGAAACCGCCAGTATCCCGACTCGGCATGCAACGGGCGCCCCGCCGACCCGTCGGGATCGACCGCCCGCGTCCGTTGCTGATAGGCGAGGAACGGCTTGCCGACGTGGCCGAAGGTGATCGTCTCGGCGTACTCGAAGGATTCGATCGTCGGATACTCGCCCCGGCCGGTGCCTGCCCACGTGCCGAGCAGCATGGCGACGTCGCCCAGATCGGCATGCAATTCAGGTTGCGGATCGGGCTCTGGGGCTGGTGTCGGGGCTGGTGTCGGCTCGGCGGTCACGGGCGCGACGCTAGACCGCGTGGGGTGAGCGTGGTACGAATGCCGACGATGGGCTCGAACATGGAACTGAACCTGGTGTCGATGAACACCGCGGCGCTGTATGCGCCGCTCAACGACGTGCCGACCGGCTTCGCGGGTGAGCGCCGATTCGTGCACGTCATCGGCACCAGTGTGTTCGTGGACGATCGGGCCGAAGACGAGTCGTGGACGCAGCACTTCATCGGCGTGGTCGACGGTGCGGGCTGGTGGGCGGTCGACGTTCCCGCCGCAGCAGGCGACCCGTCGTTCGGCGCTGCGATGGATCTGTTCCGGTACTTCGGTGCCGCCAGTGAAGCGGAGTGGCTGGCGGCGGGGCGTGCCGTCCAGGTGGCCGAATGGGTCCGGACACATCAGTTCTGCGGCCGCTGCGCAACGCCGACCGAACCGTCCCCCGGCGAACGGGGGCTCATCTGCCCGGCCTGTGGGCTGGTGGTGTACCCACGGGTGGCGCCGGCGATGATCACCTTGATCACGCGTGGCGAACGGGGGCCTGACCAGGAGGCGCTGCTGGCCCGCGGCGTGCGGTTCCCGCGCCCGATGTACTCGTGTCTGGCCGGGTTCGTCGAGCCGGGTGAGGATCTGGAAGGTGCGGTGATTCGCGAGGTGAAGGAAGAGGTGGGGGTCGACGTCGATGATGTCCGCTACGTCGGGAGTCAGCCGTGGCCGTTTCCGCACAGCCTGATGGTCGGGTTCCGGGTCAACTACGTCGGCGGTGACATCGTGTGCGAAGACGGCGAGATCATGGATGCGAACTGGTATCGCAAGGACGACCTGCCGATGATTCCGCCGACGATGTCGATCGCTGGTCGGATCATCGAACAGTGGGTCAACGAGGTCTGAGTCGCAGCTTCTTCACGACAACGGTGGAAGCAGGGCGACCGTGTCGAGCAGGAGTGTCGTGACCGACGCTGCGGCGACGTTCGCATCGCCGTTCTGCGTCTTGCCGAAGACGATCACCGTATCGAGATCGAGGATGTGCCAGGTTCCGCCGTCAGCTGCGGGCAAGACGACATCGCCGGAGTCACCTGCGGCGGCGGCGCTGTAGGCGTCGAGGAGGGTGGTCACGTCGGTCTCTCCCTCCAGCCAGAGGGGAGCGATTGCACTGAGTGGTCGGGCGCCGTCGGCTTGCCCGCCGACGATCAGCGCGGTCACTGCGCCATGTGTGTCGGTGGTGATCCCGACGAACGCTTCCTCGCTGGTGTCGCGTCCGACGGTGGTGAAGCCCCCACCCGAGAGCGCCGGGGTGGTGGTGAAGGTGGCTCCATCGAGGATCACCTGCGCGATGTCGGTGTCGGGGTCGCCCGCGAGTTCTTGGCTGACAGCGTTCCATCGAGCGAGCAACTCGTCAACGCTCGGGGCGAGCGGCGCGGTGGGCGCCCCCGCAGGAATGGCCGGCGGCGCAGCGGCGGGTGGATCGGATGGCGGTGCGGTGGGCGGCGTCGTCGTCGGCGTCGGTGGGGCAGCCGGTGGGGTGGTCGGTGTGGGGCCGGGCGGCGGGGTGGTTGCGGGCGGGTCGGTGACCACCGTGTCGTCGGAGCCCGACGTGAGCGTTCCGGTCGGATCGCCGAACACGCCACCGAACGCCCCACCGGACGTGGTGACCGGATCAGCCGGCGCGGCTCGGTTCAACCGGTTCAACCGGTGCGGTCGGTTCAACCGGTTCCGATCGGCTCAGGCCCGGGGAGTGGCCGCTCGGTGGTGGAAGTCGGGGTGGCGTGTGACTCGGGGTTCGGTCGATTCTCGGTTGCGCTGGTGATCGTGGGCAGAGCGCCGCAAGCGGTGACCAGGAGCGTCAGGGCGAGAGCGGTCGCAGTGCGCGTGCAGCAGATGCGGTTCGTCATGTCAGGTCTGACGGCTCCCCGACCCCCCTGGTTCGAAAGTTCTCGTGACGGGGCCGGCCCGCAGCGAGTCCGGGGAGAAAGTCCTAGGGTTGTTCCGTGGCCGATGTCGACTTGCTTCCCCTTGCTTCGGCCGCGGCGACCGGTGACGGCGCGGCGCTCGACGAACTCCTCCGCACGATTCGTCCGCAGGTTCTTCGTCACTGTCAGCGCCTCCTGCCCAACCGACTCGATGCCGAAGAGGCGTGTCAAGACACGTTGCTCGCCGTCAGTCGCCGGATCGACACCTTCGAGGGTCGCGCCAAGTTCGAGACGTGGCTCTATCGAGTCACCCTGAATGCAGGGCTTGACACGTATCGCAAGCTCAAACGGCGGGCGCTGACCGTCGACATCGACGACTGGGAACCCACGTCGGACCAGCGAACGAGCGTGATCGCCGGCAATCGCATCGACCTGTTGGACGCGCTCGACCAGGTCGATCCGAAGTTCGGGCAGCCCGTCATGTTGCGTGACGTCTACGACCTCGATTACCCCGAGATCGCAGCCGAACTCGGCATTGCCGAAGGCACGGTCAAGAGTCGTATCCACGAGGGTCGCAAGACGATGCAATACCTGCTCAATCGCTGACGCCTCACGGGGCGTGGACGCTCAACGATCGGTCGCGGACCCGCTCGACCGAGCACCCTGCGTCGACTGCAGGAGGCTGCGGTTCGCGACCGCAGCGATCGCGAAGACGGTGATCCCTGCGGCCAGCACCGTGCTGCCGATCGCATGGACCGACGGCGTGGCGCGGCGTTGCATCGCCGACAGCAGGAGCACGGGCAAGGTGGTGTCGTTCGGCCCGCGCAGGGTGAGCGAGAGTGCGACATCGTCGAACGAGAATGCAGCGCTGAGCAGGAGGGCCGAGAGGATGGCCGGCCGCAGGTCGGGTAGCACCACGCGTCGGAGCACATGCCGGGGGCGGGCTCCGAGGTCGAGCGCAGTGTCTTCGAGCACCGGGTCGGCGCTGGCCGCGCGAGCACCGATGAGGATCGAAGCGAACGCCGCAAGGTACGTGATGTGGGCCAACGCAATGATGCGAAACCCGAATGTTGCACCGATGGCGGGGATGAGTGCGCCGATCCCCGCGGCCACGATGATCTCGGGGGTGGCGATCCGACCCGTCACCAGCACGCTGTGGATCCGCTGGAACCATGGCCGCCGGCGCACTGCGAGGACGGCGAGAGTGGCTGCGAGCGTGGCGCCGACCGAACTGATCGCGGCCAATCGCAGGCTGGTTGCCACCGCGTCGCGTGTCGCTTGATCGTTGATTGCCGCCCGGTACCAATCGGTCGTGAATCCGGTCCACGATGTCGACGCCGGGTTGCTGTTCACGCTCGAGACCACGAGGAACACCAGCGGGAGGTAGAGCGCCAACAGGAGCGCGATGAGAATGGCGGGTGCAATGCGACGTCGCTCGCCCGGAAGATTCACGATGCACCTGGCTTCATCGCGCCGCCGTTCGCCAACGCGACAGTGCCCGGACGACGAGGGCCACTGCGCTGCACGCGACGATGACGATGGCGGTGATGGCCCCACCGAGGGGTTGATCACTTCCTGCGCCGCGTTCGGCAAGGATGGTTCCCAGCAGCAACACCTTGCCCCCGCCGAGGACCGTCGGCACGATGAACTCGCCGATCGACAGCACGGCCACCAGGGTGGCGCCCGCCACCACCCCGGTGCGGGCCAGCGGGAGCACGATCGTCCAGGTGCGGCGGAGCGGAGAGGCACCGAGATCGGCTGCGGCGTCCATCATCTCGAGCGGCACCCTCGACAGCGAGACGAAGGCCGGGAGGAAGAACAGCGGAACGTACGCGGTGGTCATCCCGATGAGCACGGCGGTGGGTTGGAACAGCAGTCGCCAGCCGGTGATCGACTCGACTGGGCCGCCGGCGGCGAGCACGCCCTGCCAGGCGAAGATTCGCACGGCGAAATTCACGAACGAAGGCAGCATCACGGCGAAGAGCGTGATGCTGCGCCAGCGCGGCGACATCCGCGACACGGCGAGCGCGGCGGGCAGGCCGATGCAGATGCAGAGCACCACGGTCGATGCACTGAGCACGGCGGACCGCACGAGCACCGGGCGATACAGCGGTGAGAACAGTGTGCGGTACGAATCGATCGTGCCGGTCAGCTCCACGTCGAGTGTGATCGGATCGGCCTGCCCGAACGAGCGTGTGACGATGAACGCCAACGGTGTGATGAACAGCGCGGCGACGAGCACCCAGTCGAGTGTCGCCAGCGCGCCGAGTCGGAGTAGGGCGGGGTCAGCCTGCTTTGAACGCATCCCAGGCCGTGTCCCACATACCTTGGTTCTCACCGAGGAACTCGTGGTACTCGAGCTTGGTGACCACGTCGGCTGGCGGGTTGATCACGGCCGATGTTCGCAGGACCTCGTCGATCCCCGCGTTGTCCGCCTGCACGTATGGTGAGGCCACGTTGTTGATGAACGCCGCATAGTTCGCGGGGTCGAGGAAGAAGTCGACGAATGCGGTGGCGAGGTCATTCCGGGGACCGTCGATGATCGCCAGACCTTCCAAGTAGCCGACCTGGCCTTCGCTCGGATCGACCCAGACGACGTCCGGGTTGGTGGTGAGTGCGAGTTGCGCGTCGTACGCGTCGGCCATCGCCATGACGGCATCGCCGGCTGCAACCTGCTTGCCCACCTCGGTCGAGATGGCCAGCAGCGACGGCTTGAGCGCAAGCAGCACGGCGAGCACTTCGTCGATGTCGCCCTGCTCGATCGAACTCGACGGCTTGCCCAGCATCTTGAGCAGGTTGCCCATGACACTGCGGTTGTAGTCGAGGACGGTCACCTTGCCCGCGTAGTCGGGTGCCATCTCGATGAAGTCGGCCCACGACGTCGGCGGGGTCGAGACGAGATCCTTGCGGTAGATGATGCCGGTTCGGCCATGGTCGGTCGGGGCGAACAACGTGTTGTCGGGGTCCCACGAGTTGCCCTTGAACTGGTCGGCGACGTACTTCATGTTGGGCACCGAGCCGAGCGGCGCGAATGCGTCGATAGCGACGAGGCGAGGGAACGTGGTGCCGTCGACCAGCACGAGGTCGATGTCGCCGGCTCGGTCCTTGGCCTTGGTCACGGTGTCGTCGGCGGAGGCCCACGCGATTTCATTCACCGATGCCCCGGGATACTTGGCGGCGAAGTCGGCGTAGGTGTTCGGCCCGGCCCACCCGGAGAAGTTCAAGAAGTTGAGCGTGCCGGTCGGCGCTGCCGCGGCACCACTTCCGCTGCCGGCAGTGGTGTCGGGATCGGTGCCTGCGGACTCGTTGGCGGCGTCGCTGCCACAGGCGGCGAGCAGCGCTCCGATGGGCAGGGCGGCTGCCGCGGAGGCGAGCAGTGATCGGCGGGACATGGGGTTCATGAGGGCTCCAAAGGGGTGGCGAGGGGCCGATAACGGCGGGGTGACTGGAAGAGTACGCGGGCGGGGCGGCAATGGTGATGCGGGATCGTGGCGACGAGTGCGATTCGTACCGGCTACAGGTCGATGCTGACGTCGATGCTGAGGTCGAGGTGGGAGTGGTCGGGTGACTCGATGGGCAGCCCGGCGGCGCGCCACGCGAGGTGGCCGCCGATGAGGTCGGCGACCGAGCCGTAGCCGAGGCGTTGCAGGCTGACAGCCGCGAGCGACGACGAATACCCTCCGTTGCACACCACGACGAGTGGTTGGGCGAACGACGTGACCAACGGGTGCTGGTATCCGTTGGCCGGATCGAGGTGCCACTCGACCACAGTGCGCGGCACGTGGATGGAGCCGGGAATGACGCCGTATCGCAGCCGATCGACGGCGGTGCGAGTGTCGACCACGATCGGCGGTTTCGGCCCGGTGCGACGCCGCTCGAGTTCGACCGGGGTGACCCGCTCGATCAGTCGCCGCGCCTCGAACAGCATGTCGTGCACGGTGAAACGCGCAGTGCGGCGCAACGCGACCGCGCCGATCGCCCCGAGGCCGTCGACGGAGGATTCATCGACCCGAACCACGTCGAATTCGTCGACCATCGATGTGTCGCATGCGGTTCCGGTGAGAAGGAGGTGGCCTCCGGGTTCGAGATGCTGCACGGCGAGGTGAAGCGCTGCTCTCAGCCGCTCGGGGCTCGTGGCGAACAGATCGGTGTCGACGACGGCGGTGGCGAATTGGTGGTCGAACTGTTCGCGCAGATCGGTGGTGACGACGAAACATGCATCGGCGAGCTGGGCGCCGACGAGGGGATCGACGCAACCGAGCGACAGGACCATGGTGCTCGCATCAGCGCGAGGCATTTTCTGGCGGTCGGGCGTCACGAGGGAGGAACCTAATCGGCGAATCGTCCCCTGCGCTCGGAGCGCGCACGAAACTGCTCAGAAACTGTGCGGCGAACGTGGGGCGCGACGGTTCTCCGCATCCCGCGAGATCAGGAATGGCCGACGAGCATGGCCCATAGACGTTCGATCGAGCGGACGACCGTTTCGACGGCGTCCCGACTCGTGAACGGGACGCGACCTGAGTCCTGGAACTCGCGCCAACGGCTGAGCGTCGTGACGGCAGCATCGAGCTGGATCGACTCGTCAGCGTCCGAGGCGAGCCCGAGTCGTGCCGTGGCATCGACCTCCATGAGCAGCGTGTGGAGCTCGGTGCGCATCGAAAGTGGCAACAAGATGCGCCCGGCCGTCTCCGAGCGCAGCGCGGCCAGATCACCGAAGGCGGGCAGATCGAAGCGCACCGACTCGACGAGGTCGCCGACTCGCACCCACGAATCGGAGAGCGCCACCGAACCGGCGCGCTGCACCGTGGCATCGAGAATGGCGAGAGCTGCGGACGCACGAATCATGTCGGCTCGTCGGCTGACGAGACTCAACAGTCGTTCCACGTCGGCCGTCTCGGCCGCCGACACGACGGCGAGCGGCCCAGCCGGTGACTCGGCAAGGAGTTCGGTGAGTGCTCGCCGGTGCTCCGGCGTGTCGTGGCCTGCGCCGAGCACGACCAGGTCGCAGTCGCCGACTCGGACGTCGTCGATGGCCAAGCGAATCACATCCAGCCCGATCAGCCTGGCCGATTGGCCGATCTGGGCCAACTCGTGATCCGATCCGACGACGCCGATGGTGCAGGCGCCGCGCAGGCGGCGGTCGACGCCCGCGGATCGCTCGGCATCGAATCGTCGGATGATGTCGTCGACGCGGCGCCGGACACCAGTCAGTTGGTCGTTCGCGGTGGCGATCCGTGACGGTTCGACGACGAACACACCCGACGCTCTGGCGGCTGCGGTGATCGCCTCCGCGAAGTCGCTCGCGCTGTCGAAGCGGTCGGACGGATGGGGAGCGAGGCCGCGATCGATGACGCGCTGCCACACAGGAGGGATGTCGGTACGAAGTTCGTCGAGTCGTTGGGTGCCACCTGACCGGCTGCGCCCGACACCACTGAGCGACGACGCGTTGAACGGCGCGGCTCCCGTGAGGAGCTCGAAGAGGATCGCCGTGGCCGCATAGATGTCGGCGCGGTGGTCGAGCTCGGAGCTGGTGTGCGCCTGCTCGGGCGGCATGTACGCAGGTGTGCCGGCAGCCATGGTGAACCCGCTCGCCGCCACGGTGTCTTTGGCCAGCCCGAAGTCGGCCAACACCATCGCATCACTGTCGCGGCGCGTCGGGTCGTCGCGTCGAGCGGTGCGGAACAGCACGTTCGACGGCTTCACGTCGCGATGGACGACACCGAAGTCGTGCACGACCGCAAGGCACGTGGCCAGTTCGACGCCAAGCGCGGCGACCTCGTCGAGCCCAAATCGGCGGGCCTGTGATCGGCGCTCGTGGATGCGGTCCGCAAGCGTGCCCCGGTCGGCGTAGGTCATCACGAAGGCGGGCTGACCGCCACGCAACTCGGTGAGGGCGAACACGCGCACGATCCGCTCGTGATCGATGCGGCGCAGGATCTTCGCCTCGTCGACGAACCGGCGTCGCACGTCGTCGTTGCGCGCCCAGTTGTCGGCGAGCACTTTGATCGCGACGTCGTCATCGAGAAATTCGTCACGCGCGAGCCAGACGGTGGCGAACGCGCCAGCGCCGAGATCGCGAATCAACCGGTAGTGGTCGATGACGTCGCCGGCCTGCACCGTGTCGACGGTAGCGGCACTGCTCGGGTCGGACGATCTCACACGGACGTATCGACATCCTGGCGACTGCATGGCGGCGCCCACGCGGCAGCCGTAACCTGCGCTCCGTGCTCCGAAATCTCCACCGATTCCGAACCGGGTCGATCTGGCCGACGTCAGAACTCGGTGATGAGCAACGAGACCGACGCTGACATGAGGAACGAACCCTGGGTCCTCGCGATCGACTTCGGCACGAGCTACACCGTCGCCGCATCGCGGATCGGTGACCGTCCAGCCGAAGTGCTCGAGATCGACGGCGAACGCCGAATGCCATCGGTGATCCTGCTCGACGAGTCGGGTGAGATCATCGTGGGACGAGCCGCCGAGACACTTGCGTCGACTCACCCCGGTCGGGTGCTCCGGGCCCCGAAATCGCGCATCGGCGAGCCAGCTCCCGTCGTACTCGGTGGCCGACCTCACTCGATCTCCGACCTCGTTGCGGCGTTGCTCCGATCCGTCTACGACGCAGCAGTCCGATATCACGGCAGCGAGCCGCGCGAGGTTCGCCTCACGCATCCGGCGACGTGGAGCGGCCCGCGCCGGCAGCAACTTCTCGCCGTGGCCGAGGCTGCCGGCATGCCCGGAGCAACCCTGGTGCCTGAACCCGTGGCGGCTGCGATTGCATACGCCGAGGACGTGTCCATCACGCAGGGCAGCCACGTGGTCGTCTACGACCTCGGTGGAGGCACGTTCGACACCGCTGCTCTGCAAGCGTCGCCGAACGGCTTCGTCGTGATGGGTCGACCCGGAGGTGATCCCCGGTTGGGCGGCGAGTTGTTCGACGAATTGCTTGCCAACTCGATCGGCCAGTCACTCGATCCGGCGGTCTACGAGCGGCTGCAACTCGCCGATGATGCACTGTGGATGCAGGCTGCGGTCGGTCTGCGCCGTGAGGCGCGCCGGGTGAAAGAAGCGCTGTCCAGCAATCACTACGCAAATGTTCTCCTCGGTCTCCCCGATGGGCTGATCGAACTGCGGATCGAACAAGCCGAACTGCATCGGGTGATCAGGCCCTATGTCACCGAGTCGGTCGAGGTGATGCAACAGACAGCGTCGGGCGCCGGCCTCACCGCCGACGACATCGGATCGATCTACCTGGTGGGTGGCGCCAGCCGCACACCGCTCGTCGAGGAGTTGGTGAGCCAGGCGTATCCGACAGTCCCCATCTCCCGACGCGGCGACCCCAAGGGCGTTGTCGCCGTCGGCGCCACCCACCCGCTCGCCACGCCGACATCGTTGGCGCAACGTTCGAGTCTCGACCGAGCCTCGACGCTCGAAACGCCCGCACCGCCGCCTGCCACGCCGTCCGCCACGGTGCTCGACAACGCCACGGTGCTCGACAACGCCACGGTGCTCGACAACGCCACGGTGTTCGACGTGCCGCCGGCGGGTTCGTCCTCCGACGGCGTTGGCGGCCCGCCGCAGCCGTCAGCTGCGGCGTTTGGACTTCCGACGGCGACGGTTTCATCTGGCGATGGCAGCCGCGGCCCGGCGAGCAAGACCAAGGTTGCCGTCGGGATCGGTGTGGCCGCGCTACTCGGTCTCGGCGGGATCGGACTCGCAATCAAGGGCGGCGACGAAGTCGGCGAGGCCAGCCCGACCACGGTGGTCACGACCATCGACGCCGGTGGCGGCACAGTGTCGACCCTGTCGGTGCCGTTGACGGTCGTGCCGAGTGATCAGATCATTCCGAGTACGACCATCGTCGCGCCGGTCACCGAGCCACCGCCGACGGTTGCACCCACCACGGTCGTTGCCGTCGAGACCACCGTGCCGACGCTGCAGCCGGCGCAAGCCGAAATCGACGCCGCGCTGTTCCGTGCATCGGATCTGAACACCGTGGGATGGGTCGATCTGGCCGCGGACGACCCGATTCTCGTCGGTGCCGACGAGGACGGATTCTGCGGCCCCGAGCCGCTCGTGGGCCTGGTGGCCGAATCGACGAGTGCAGTGCAGAATGCGACCGGCCCTTTTCGCTACATCGTCCACACCATCAATGCCTACGACAGCGTCGAGTCCGCCGACGAGACGTTCCGCGGCAGTGTCGCGGTCTATGAGAACTGCGAACTCGCGACGGTCGACCTCGACGGAGCGATCTATGACGCCTTCGTTGCGTCGATGCCTTTCGACGACACGAGTGCCCTCGCGTGTGCCGATGACACGGCCTTTATCGGGTTCGCACTGACCAACGGGCCTGCCGTCCTGCCCGAACTCTCGCAATTCCTCGTGGCCGTCCGATGCGGTTCGAACGTCAGCATCGTGGGGTTCGCGATTGCCGGCACGTTCGACCTGGGCGTCGACGTCGACTTCGTTCAAGCGACGACGTTGGCGTCGCTCCGGCTGAACAACCTGCCGGGATCGAACCGATGATTTCGAACCGGACGCCATGTCGCGGTCGTCTGACTCTGTAACTCAATCCACGCCCGCTCGTTCACCCTCTTTCTTCCCCTCTCTTCCCCTCTCTCTTTTCCACTCTCTTTTCCACTCTCTCCCCTTTCCTCCCCTCTCTTTCTCACGTTGTTGCAGGAGCGTCATGTATCTCACCGTCACCGAAGGCCCGCACCAGGGATCGACCGTCAAAATCGACCGAAGCATCACGGTCGGCCGCGACGCCGACTGTGACATCGTGATCGACCAAGACGAACGGGCATCGCGACGTCACGCGGGCTTTGTCCTGCAAGCCGACGGCACCGTGACCGTCACCGACCTGGGCTCGACGAACGGCGTGTTCGTCGGAGACGAACGGATCACCGCGCCGACCACGTTGCGCAGCGGCGACAGCTTGCGTGTCGGGCGGACCGCGTTCGGCTTGCGTGCCACCGACCCAGCCGTCGGCCCGGCCACCGTGCTGGGCGGCGTCGGTCCGGGGCCCGTATCGACTGCTCAGCGCGGACCGGTTTCGCCGCCGGTCGCCGCGCCGGCCGTCGGTCCGGTGTCACCACCACCGGATGCAACGCCGCCGATCGCTTCGAAGCAGCGCAGTCCGCTGGTGTTTGCCGTCGCCGGCCTCGTTGCTGTCGGTGTCATCGTCGCCGGAGTGGTCGTCGCAACGCGTGGAGGAGGTGACGACGAGACACTGACAGCGGAACAGGTCACGACCCAGGCAGCTGCCGGGGTCCTCCAGGTGCAGGCCGAGATCGACGGGCAGTTGATCGGTACGGGTACGGGCTGGGTGTACGACCTCGAACAAGGCTTGATCGTGACGAACTACCACGTCGTCGGAGTCGGGACGACCTTCAGCGTGGGTGTCGGCCCGGCCCGTCGGACCGCCACGCTCGTCGGGGCTGCGCCGTGTGACGACCTCGCCGTCTTGCGCGTCGACCGGACCGACGATCTCGTCGAATTGCCACTCGGCACCCAGAGCGAGGTGGCCGCCGGTCAGGAAACCGTGGCCCTGGGATACCCGGGCACCGCGTCGGAGACACCGGCACTCGTCACCAGTACGGGATCGGTGTCCACGCCGCAGACGTCCTTCGATGCTCCGGCGCTCGACCTCCCGCGCTATCCGAACGTGATTCTCACGCAGACCCCGATCAATCCGGGCAACTCGGGCGGCCCGCTCCTCAACATGCAGGGCGAGGTCATCGGCGTCAATTCGGCTGGATCGTTGGTCACACAGAACCAGAACTACGCGATCGGCGTCGACCGTTTGCGCGAAGTGCTTCCCGAACTGAGTAGCGGTGATTCGTTCGGCTGGACAGGTTTGCTGCTGGCCTTCCCGGCCACACCCGAGGACGTCGAGTTCCTCGGGCTCGACGCGAGCTTCTTCGGTACGGCCATCTTCGCGATTGATGCGGTGCCCCAGTCTCCCGCGGCGAACACCGGGGTGTTCCGCTCGATCACGACGCCGGTTCCGATTCTCGGTGTCGATGACTCGCCGATGGACGGCACGCTCCAGAGCTACTGCGCAGCGGTGGGTTCGGAGCGACGTGGTTCGCGGACGGTGTTCAACGTGACCGACGGCGTCGACCTGTTCGATTTCGAGGTTGCGTTCTCCTGACGGACGCCGTCGGCGACACTTCACTCATGACCGAACCATCAACCGACGAGGCAGCGAGGCCCCGGCCGGTCATCGTGGTGACCGGAGGCAGCCGCGGAATCGGCGCAGCAACGTGCCGACTGGCCCATCGAGCGGGCTACGACGTGGTGTTCAGCTACGCGTCGAATGCTGCTGCGGCCGATGCCGTCGTCGCCGACTGTGACGGCCGCGCCGTGGCGGTTCGGGCCGACGTACGGTCCGAGCAGGGCGCGATCGAGTTGTTCGACGCCGCCGAAGCTGCGTTCGGGTCGGTGCGTGTGCTGGTCAACAACGCGGGCATGTTGCATCGCCAGGAGCGCTTCGATGAGATGAGCGTCGAGCGATGGCGTGAGGTGTTCGAGGTCAACGTGATCGGCGCGTTCATCTGCGCGCGTGAGGCGGTGCGACGGATGTCGACCCGGTACGGCGGGACGGGTGGTGCGATCGTGAACGTGTCGTCGGCCGCGGCGTACCTCGGTAGCCCCGGCGAGTACATCGACTACGCATCGACCAAGGCCGCCATCGACACGATGACGATCGGACTCGGCAAGGAAGTCGCGGGCGAGGGCATTCGGGTCACCGCCGTTCGCCCCGGTGTGATCCACACCGACATCCATGCCAGCGGCGGCGAACCCGGGCGGGTCGAGCGGGTGGCAGGGGCGGTGCCGCTGCAGCGCGGTGGTGACGCCGACGAAGTCGCTGCCGCGATCCTGTGGCTGGCGTCAGACGCTGCCTCGTACATCACCGCCACCACGTTGAACGTCAGCGGCGGCCGCTGAGCAGGGTCGCGCCGGTGCTGATCGTTCAGCCGCTGAGCACCATCGTCCAGTAGGGCGTGCCGTCAGCCGATGTGGCGATCGCCACGCCGATCCGGGTGAACGCCGGGTTCAAGATGTTGGCGCGGTGCCCTGCGCTGTTCATCCAACCGTCGACGACGCCGGCCGCGCTCCCATAGCCGGCGGCGACGTTCTCGCCCCACGTGCCGAACGAACCGCCGTTGGCCCGGATTCGATCGCCCGCGTTCGAACCGTCCGATCCGGTGTGGCCCATCGAGTTGCTTCCGGCCTGGTCCGAGGAGTGCTGGGCTGCCGCTGCGGTGAGCGCGCCATCGGTCGACAGCGCGGGCAAGCCCGCTGCTTGCCGCTGCTGATTGGTGAGCGACACCGCGTCGGGTGACGGGGAGGCGCCCGGCATCGGGGGCGCTGCGGGCGGCGGTGCTGGCGGTAGTGCCGGGGCAGCGGTGGTGGGGGCAGGTGGGGGTGGAGGTGCCGTCGCTGGCGCGACGGTCGGAGGAGGAGGGGCGGCGGGTGCCGTTGCGGCTGGCGTGGCGGGTGCGGGTGTTGCGGGCGACGGCGTGGGCGGCGACGACGTCGTCGGCGCCATCACCTCGGTGGTGGTTGGCTCCGGGGGCCACGAGGTTGCCACCGGTTCGGTGGTGGCCGGCGCCGTCGCACTGGTTGGGGTCGCTGCGGTGGTCGTACTGGAGCGTGGCGGTCGCGTGGTGGGGGCGGCCGTCGCGTTCGGGGCCGTGCTGACGACGGCCGAGGTCGGCGATATCGAGTCGACGGGGCCCCCCGGGTCGGGTGCGCCGCACTGAGCGATGAGAAAGGCGAGGAGGCCGGCGATGCCAATCGCGCCGCCGGCGTTGTAGGAACGTTGCATGACTGCTTCTCCCTGTCCGAGACGGTCGTCGAGAAGCCCGCTGCAACAGTTCTAGTTCGTCATCAAACCGCAACAATGTCGCGCGGGCGAATTTCTCGCTCATCGGTCCCGCCTGCCCTCGCAGACGGCAGCGCGCGACTCGTCACTCGTCTCACTCGTCGAAGATCGTCGGGCGATTCCGTCGAATGCGGACCCGGGGGCCCGTCGGCGCGTCGGATTGGCGCTGCGCCTCGAACAACTCGAGCTGCTCCCAGGTCACGGCCACGTCGCTGACCACGCGCCAGCGCAGTCGGCCGCGCGACCCCGGTCGTTTGATTTCGACGACCTCGGCGCGCAGCGACCGCGCCGAGCCGTCGGGGTCACGCAGCAAGATGCTGCCGTCGGCCTCGATGCCCTCGACCTTGCCGACCACCCACCTCCCCTTGTTGTTGCGGCGGAAGCGAATCGGCTCACCACGACGCAGCCCCAAGCGGGCGAGAGCGGCGGGGGAACGTTGCATGAGCCTGGGGAGGGAGGAGCGGGCGGGTGACGAGGCAGCAGCTCAGCCGCCCATCACCGATCGTTGCAGCTTGCGCATTCCGCCCAGCCATCGCTCGGGGTCGTCGGCCTTCCGTCGCATGTAGTCGGCGACTTCGGGGTGGGGGAGAACGAAGAATCCCTCGCGCTCGATCGTGTCGGCCACGTCGACGGCGACGTCTTCGGGTTCGAGCACTGCGCCGGCTGCTTTCACCACGTTGCCGCCGGGCAGCGCATCGTCGCCGGCGTGCAGCATTGCCGTGTTCACTCCTTGCGGGCACAGGCAGGTCACGCGCACGCCGCGGTCGCCGTAGGTGATGGCCAGGTACTCGGCAAACGCGACTGCCGCCCGTTTGGTCAGGGTGTAGGGGCCCGACCCGATTTGCGCCAGCAGCCCAGCCGCCGACGCCGTCGAGCAGAAGTAGCCCTCACCCCGGTCGAGCCAGTCTGGCAGCAGGTACTTCGCCGCCCAGCGGTGGGCATGCACGTTCACGTTCATCGCCAGCTCCCAATCGGCTTCGGGAGTTTCGATGATGCCGGCACCGATCCCGACCCCCGCGTTGGCGAAGAACAGGTCGATCCGACCGAGGGCATCGATCGACTCCTCGACCAGTGCTCGGTTGCCTGCTTCGGTGCTCACGTCGGCGACGAGCCCAACGGCGCCGTCGAGCGTCTCTGCCACCTCGGGGGCCCCGTGGAGGTCGGCGACCGCAACCCGGGCGCCGCGAGCGTGGAACTCACGAGCCAGTGCCGCGCCGATCCCTCGACCGGCGCCCGTGATCACGACGTTCTTCCCTCTGAGATCCATGTCGAGGAATCGTACGGGGGCCGTTCCCGCCACCGGCGTTCCGGTGGCGCGCAACGTACGCAGCTGTTGCGGTATCGAGATGATCGTGTGACAGCTTTCTGAACTCCGAGGAGGTGCACCCACCTTGCCTCGCCGACGGGTACCGTATGAGTCAATGACTGATCAACGCAACGCCAACGAAGCAGTGATCAATGAAGCTCTCGGTGTCATCGACGCTGCACTCTCCAAGATGATGTCTCGCGAGCTCGTGTCGACCGGTGAGGTCGCCGACCTCCTCCTCGATGTACGCAGCCTCCTCACGACCGATGTCGCCGCAGTTGGCGACGCCGTCGCCGTGCCGATGATCGAGGTCATCGAGCCGGTCGCCACCGAGTCGGTCTGACCGTTCTCGGCGGTCACGCCACAGGTCAGCGCGCCACCGCTGCCAGGTCGGCGATCGACGTGGTGAGGCACGACTTCAGCAATTCTGGGTCGGTGACGGCTGCGGCGTCGGTGTTGAGTCCCATGTCGAGATGGCTGTCGTAACTCAGCAAGGTCAGATTGAACGCCACCCCGGTGAGTGGGCCGATCGGAATGTTGTGCAGGAGGCGGGCCCCCGCCACGAAGAGCGGCACAGGGGCCCCGCGAACATTCGATGTGGCAAAGTCGACCGTTTGGGCCTGCTGGCGGGCGAGCCGGGTGATGACCGATGTCGGCAGCGCCGACGCCAGCGCGGCGATCGCGTCGAGCGGAGCGCTCGAGCTTCCCGCCAGCGCGGCCACCGTTGCGGTCTGAATGGCGCGAAAGCGTTCGTCGATCGGCATGTCGCCCGTCGGGACCACGAGGCGGACGAGCGAGAAGGCATTCGCACCCGACGCGTCGGTGCGCGTGCTGATGGCCATCGATGATCGCAGTGACTCGACGGGACTTCCGAGGAGACGGTGATAGCGGCCCGCCGCCTCGGTGGCGATCGTCATGAACGCAGTGTTCAGCGTGCCGCCCAGCGCAATCGCGGCACGTTTGGTCTCGTCGATCGGTGCAACGACGTGTTCGAGACGCCGCCGTGTGGAACGAGCGGCCCAGAGTGGCGATCGGGCCGACTCGGTGTCGCTGAGTTGGGAGACGATGCCGCGGAAGGTGTCGGCGGCAGCGTTTCCGGCGCTGGGAATGTGCGCCGGCTGGGCGAGCAGCTCTTTGACCTGCTTGGCCACGCCGAGCGGAATGCGCAGACTGCCGGCCAAGAGGTCGCGGACAGCATCGGCGGCGCGGGTGTCGCTGTCGCGCAGGTCCTCGGTTGCGGCGTCAATTTCGTCGGGAGTCGGCGCGGGCGGTTGGATGGCGTCGCGCTCGAAGTCGAGATACTCGAGCGACAACTTCACACCGCTCTCGCCATCGGCAATGGTGTGATGCAACTTCTGGACGATTGCTGCACGGTTGCCTTTGAGACCTTCGATGACGGTGAACTGCCACAGCGGTCGGGTGCGGTCGAACGGGTCGGCGCACAGCAGACTGGCGAGGTCGAAGAGTTGGCGTTCGGTGCCGGGCTTCGGGAGCGCGATGCGACGAACGTGGACGTCGAGGTCGAACTCGGTGTCGTCGACCCATGACGGCGCGCTCATGTTGCCCGGCGCGGGCTGTACCCGTTGGCGCAGGCGGGGCATCCGGAGCGTGGCGCGTAGCAAGCGCTGTTTGAACGCGTCGAAGTCGGGGGCCCGGTCGAGCAGCGTGACCGTGCCGAACGTGGACGACAGGTGCGGATCCTTCTCGAGCCGCCACATCAGCCCTTCGGCATCGCTCATCTTGGAGTCGTAGACGATCTCACTCATCAGCGGTCAGGGGGTGAGGAAGCGTCGAGCGATGCGACGGCCGACGAGGCCCAGCAGCTTGCCGACGACGAACCCGCCGACGACGTCGGAGGCGTGGTGGATGCGGACGTAGGCGCGGCTCACGCCGACGACGCCGGCGATGGTGTACCACACGGTGCCGAGTCGACGTCCGTCCCACGCCGTCAACATCGTCGCCGCGAAGGTGGCAGCACTCGAATGACCGGACGGGAACGACGACGTGAGGGGAGCGCGCACCTTGAGACGATCGTCGCCGTCGGTGGTCGGGCGCGGCCGTTTGAAGATCCGCTTGATGCCCTGGTTGACGATCAGGCTCTCGGCGCTGATCAGAATCGCCAGCGCGAGCACCTGGTCGTGTCGACCCTTGACGACCCCACGGACGAGGCTGATCGAGTGCCAGATCATGCTGAACTCGCCGACGTGGCTCGCCGTGGTGAACACCTTGTCGGCGACCGAGTTACCGCGGAGACGTTCGAGCAGCCGATCGATCCGCTCGTCGAATGCGTCGACGAGCGGCCCGAACGCGCCTTGACCCGGGACGTCGTCGAGCGGCGGGTTGGGTGGCGGGTCGGAGGGCAGGTCGAGCGGCACCTCGTGTGGGAGGCCCGTGGCGGTCGATGCGTTCATGCTGTGGCGAGAGCAGCCGAGTCGGGTGCGAGGAGCGCCGCGTAGGCGGCCCGGGCTTCGGTTTCGGCGAGGTCGGGGTTGCCGTCGAAGGCCGGACACCACTGTTGGAACGAACACCAGCTGCAGAGATTGCTCTGGTTCGGACGAAAGTCGCCCGTCGTGCACGCCCGCTCGACAGCCGACCACACCGCCTTCGTGCGGGTGGTGATGAACCGGACCGACTGTGCCGACGGCACCGTCTCGATGGTTTCGCCGGAGGCGAGGTACATCAGCCGGATCTTGGACGGGATCACTCCGAACACCTGCTCGCAGAGGAACGCGTAGAAGTGGACACCGGCGAGGCTCTTCTGCTCGAACCGCCCCGACGGGGCCCGCCCGGTCTTGTAGTCGGTGACCACCAGACCGCCGTTCGAGTCGAGTTCGAGTCGGTCGATGATGCCGCGCAATTGGAGGTTGCCCAGCTCGGCGGTCACCCACAGTTCGAGGCCGATCTCGCGCACCGTCGTCGGGTCCTCCATCGCGAAGTACTTCTCGATCAGCGTCGTGCACGCGGCGCGGAATGATGCGGCGCCGGCATCGTCGAGTCGCAGGCCCACGTAGTCGGGGTGCGCCGAGTACTCGTCGAGCGCGGTGGCGAGATCAGTTTCGAGGGCAGTCGGCGTGCGGTCTGCAGGTGGACGGACGAAGAGCAGTTCGAGGGCGCGGTGGACGATCGTGCCCTTCGTCGTGGCGATGCCGGGCGGCTCGGGCAGCTTCTGGATGGACGAGAACCGGAACTGCATCGGGCACGACGTGAACGAGCTGACGCGGGATGGAGACAGCGACATGGGCACCGTGTAGGCCGGTGCTTCAGGGGTGGCGACGGCGGTCTCGGTCATGTCGGCAACCATACCGATGCGCACTCAGAGAGTTCCGCCGCCCGGGTGCTGCACCTCTCCGACTTCTGCACATCTCTGTCCGTGGCGCCGTGCAATGCGGGCCACTGCGGACCGAGATCGCTGTCGTCACGCGCCGAGGGCGTCACGAATGAGTCGGGCGATCTCGTCGGGGTCGATGAACGGGCTGAGGTGATTGCCGGCAGCGAGTTCGATGTATGTGCTGTTGGGCAGCCGTTGAGCAATGCTCTCCGCGATGCCCGCCGGGCTGCGCTCGACCTCGACCTTGCCCGACACGACGACGATGCGCGTCTCGATCTGGGGGAGCAGGTCGAAGACGTTGTGGGTTGCCCCGCGTTCGAATGTCCGGGCCTCGTGTTCGGGAGCACAGCGCAGTGTGACGCCATCGCCGTCGACAGACGGGGCGAAGCCGTGTTCGACGTACAGCCGCAGGATGTCGGGGTCGAAGAACTGCATCGGCGGTTTGGACGCATAGTTGTCGATCGCGGCGGCATACGACTCGAAGGTGTCACGCCGATTGCGCGCCGCGGCAACCATGGGCGATGGGTCGTCGCCCGGACGGCCCATGATCTGCGGGAAGATGATCGGCTCGAACGCGACGATCACGTCGAAGAGCGCTGGGTTGCGCAGCGCCGCCATCACCAGACTGGTCCCGCCCATCGAGTGCCCGAACGCGATCAATCCTCCGTCGGGCGCCACCGCTTCTGCCGCCACCAGCGCGTCGTCTCCGTAGCGATCCCAGTCGACCTGCCAGTCGTCGGGTCGGGGTGTGTCGCCGTGACCGCGATGGTCATGCCCGAACGACGTGAAGCCGTCGCTCAACCGTTCGGCGATCGGCTGGTAGCAGTGGGCGTGAAAGCCCGTCGCGTGACTGAACAGCAGGGGGCGTCCCCGGCCCCCGAACTCGTGGATGGCGACCTGGACTCCGTCTGACGATTCGACCCGCACGAATCACATCATCGCCCGGGCACGCCCGGGTCATCCAATCGGGTCACGGAGTCGGGTCAGGGAGCGGTCAGGGTCAGCAGGTCTGGTCATCGTGGTCGCTTCCCGTTCGAGTCAACCAATCGGGCGGCCGCGACGATGAGCACGCGCTCGGGCAGATCAGGCGGTGCGTTTACGTTTGCGGGCCCGCCGCCACCAGGCCAGAAACAGCCGGTCGAGCAGGACGCCGAGCGCGATGGCGATGGCGATCGCGGTCCAGATGCGGCTCCCGAAGTCGAAGAACAGGAACTCGATCTGCGTGCGCTCCCGATTCTGAGCGATGAACGCGGCGGTGATCGCGGCGACGATGATCGTCAGGATGAGAAACAGACCAGGCCCGTTGCGGCCCGGATCGAGGGGTTGTTCGTCGGAGTTGTCGAGGTCGCTCACTGGCCCAGCATGCCAGAAACCATCGAACTCACGAGGGAGGTGCGCCCGTGAAGCGCTGGTACCTCATGGGTTCAGGTCACGCGGGCTCGCGTCGGGCCGGCTGCGTCAGCCTGGTTGCGTCAGTCAGTCTTTGAGGGCCTTGAGGAACATGGCGGTCTCGTCGGCGATCGCGGCAGGGACCTCGTAGCCGGTCTGGTCGGTGACCTGGGCCCAGTTGTCCCGCAGGCTCTCGGGCGTGAGGGCATTGGTGGTGAAGCCCTGGCACTCGGCGATGAACACCTCGGCCACCCGGCCTCCGCCGACAGAGTAGATGCGCCCGGTGGACTCACACGACTCGTGGCTGAGGTACGTGACGAGCGGCGACACGAGCTCGGGCTGCAACTTCTCGCCGAGTGCACCGAGCAGGTCTTCGGTCATCCGGGTGTAGGCGAGCGGGGCAATGGCATTGGCCCTGATGTTGAACTTGGCACCTTCGACCGCGAGCACGTTGGTGAAACCGACGAGGCCCATCTTGGCTGCCCCGTAGTTGGCCTGACCGAAGTTGCCGAAGACGCCCGCAGCCGACGACGTCGACACGATGCGTCCGTACCCCTGCTCGCGCATCAGCTTCCACGCCGGCCCGGTGACGTTGAACGCCCCGCGCAGGTGCACGTCGAGCACCGGATCGATCAGGTCGGGAGTCATGTTGTGGAACGCCTTGTCGCGCAGGATTCCGGCGTTGTTGATGACGATGTCGACCTTGCCGAACGCATCGACTGCGGTCTGGACGATGCGTTCGCCGCCCTCGGGCGTCGCGACGGAGTCGGTGTTGGCGACCGCTTCGCCTCCCGCAGCCTTGATCTCGTCGACGACGAGTTGGGCCGCCCCCTTGTCGCTCCCGGAGCCGTCGACCGCGCCGCCCAGGTCGTTGACGACGATGAGCGCACCGCGCTGCGCCATCATCAGGGCGTGCTGCTTGCCGAGGCCGCCTCCGGCGCCGGTGATGATTGCCACTCTGCCGTCGAAGCCGAGGTCGGGGGTGCTGAGATCTGTCATGGGGGCCGATGTTACCGGCGGGTATCGGAGCGTCGAAATCGGGCGCACCTCAGCGGTTCCGCGCCGACACGATGCGCTGCGAGATCAACGACGCAGCGAGCGGTGATCGTGACGAACTCACGGTGACCTGTGGCGAGTTCGAGCTACGCGAAGGGTTTGGTGACCGCTTCTATGAGGCCGGTGAACTGCTGTCCTGATGTCGTCGGGGGAAGCGACACGGCGTGTCCATCGTGACGACGAAGCGCTCGTCGCCGATGCCCACCGGAATGCCCAGGCCATCGACCAGCGTCAACGTGCAGCCGTCGTGATCGAGGTCGACGCGCACCCGTCGACCCGTGCCGGGTGAGATGGAACGACATGGATTCCCACCGCGTCGGGCAGGCGAGGGCTGAACTCGATCCGATCCCCCCGCTCGACCATGCCGGCGAACCCGTGGACGACGCCCGCCCAGACGCCACCGGCGGACGCGATGTGGACGCCGTCGGAGGTGTTGCCGTGGATGTCGCACAGATCGAGGTAGAGGGCTTGCAGGAAGTAGTCGACGGCGAGGTCGTCGTACCCGACCTCGGCGGCAACGATCGACTGGACGCACGCCGACAGCGACGAGTCGCCGGTCGTGATCGGGTCGTAGTAGTCGAAGTTGCGTCGCTTCTGTTCGTCGGAGAAGTGCTCGCCGCGCAAGAACATGGCGAGCACGACGTCGGCTTGCTTCAGCACCTGATGGCGGTAGATCACGAGCGGATGGAAGTTGAGCAGCAGGGGATACTTGTCGGCTGGCGTGCCGTCCCAATCCCACGGTTCGAGAGCAAGGAACTCGGAGTCCTGCGGGTGGATCCCGAGCTTCTCGTCGAATGGGATGAACATCGCATCAGCCGCCGCGTCCCAGGCGTCGAGTTCGTCGAGCATCGAGGCCGGTCGAGCGCTGCACGTGGCGCGAACTGCTCGGGGTTCCACTCGGCAAGAAAGCGAACGGTGCGGGCGGCGTAGCGCAGGTTGAACCGGGCCATCACGTTGGTGTACGTGTTGTCGTTGACGACGGTCGTGTACTCGTCGGGCCCGGTGACGCTGATGGATGTGGAAGGTTCCGGCGCCGCTGACGGAGTAGAAGCCGAGGTCGTCCCACAGCCGTGCGGTCTCGATCAGGATCTCGGCGCCTTCGTGGGCAAGGAAGTCGACATCGCCGGTGGCATCGAGGTAGCGGCGGAGCGCGAAGACGACTGCCGCGTTGATGTGGTATTGCGCGGTGCCTGCGGCGTAGTACGCCGACGCTTCCTCACCGTTGATGGTGCGCCACGGGTACAGCGCCCCGAGCTCGCTCATCGTCACCGCTCGTCGGCGGGCCGCGTCGAGCATCTTCCAGCGGAACCGGAGCAGCTTCCTCGCGGCGTTCGGATCGGTGTACGCGAGGAACGGAGCGACGTAGACCTCGGTGTCCCAGAAGTAGTGGCCGTCATAGCCGCCGGCGGTGACGCCCTTCGCCGCGATGCCCTGCTCGTGCGTGCGAGCCGAGGCCTGCGCGAGTTGGAACAAATTCCACCGGAGGGCCTGTTGGACGGCATCGTCACCGGCAACGACGATGTCGGCGTCGGCTCCAGAACTCGCTCGAGCCACGCCGCCTGGCCGGTGCGCAAGGCGTCGACGCCGACCTCGGCCGCGCGATGGATCGTGCGCTCGCAACGGTCGGCCAACTCCTCGCACGGCACACCCGTCGAGGAGTGGTACGCCACCAGCTTGGTGATCCGGATCGTCTCGCCGGGCGTGCCCAGAACGGTGATCACCGACTTGGCCAGGTCGGGTTCGACCGAGGTCGTGATCGTCATCTCGCACTGGGTGTCGACGAGATGGCGAAAGCCGGCGGCGATGGTCATCTCGCTGTTCTGGCATCGATAGCCGAGCACGACGGCGTCGTCCCGCTCGGTGCCGCCACGCTGCAACCGGGGGACCAGGACGCGATGGTCGAACTTGCTGGCCTTGCGCGGATCCTGACCTTCGCCGAGTGCGGCGGACCGGACGTGGTACTCGTCTTCACCGTCCTGCCGGTTCATCAGTTGCGACGAGATGACGACCGGCGCAGCTGCATCGAGGAGGGTGACGTCGAAGGTGAGCACGGCCAGGTGGCGGTGTTCGAGGCTGACCATGCGTGTCGAGTCGACGCGCACGCGTTTGCCCGACGGTGTCCGCCAGATGAGGTGACGGGTGAGCATGCCGGACGCGGAAGTCGATGGCGCGTTCGTACTCGTCGAGGTCGGCTGACTCGAGCAACAGCGGCTCGTCGTCGACGTACAACTTCATCAGTTTCGCGTCGGGTGCATTGACGATCGTTTGACCAGTGGTCGCGAAGCCGTAGGCGTTCTCGGCGTGGCGGATCTCCCACGTCTCGTGGAAGCCGTTGACGTAGGTGCCGTGGCTGTGGGCGTTGCGACCTTCGTCCGGGTTGGCGCGCATGCCGAGATAGCCGTTGCCGACGGCAAAGAGTGTTTCGGTGTGGCCGAGGTCGTCGTCGCAGTACTCGGTTTCGACCAATCGCCAGGGGTCGACGGGGAAACGATGGGTCGGCATGCCGGTGGGGGTGTGGCGATGCCTCACGAGGTGACCTCCGAGCCGGTGCTCGGCAGCAATTCGTCGAGATCGCCGACGACGAAGGTTGCTCCGTGAGCGAGGAGCGCCGCGGGCCCAGCCCCCCGATCGACACCGATCACGACGGCGAAGTTGCCGGCTCGCCCCGCAGCGACGCCGGAGATGGCGTCTTCGACGACGACCGTGCGCGTCGGGTCGACGCCCAACCGGTCGGCGCCGAGGAGATACGAATCGGGTGCGGGCTTGCCGGCGAGACCGGCCCGGGCCGCGACGATGCCATCGATGACCACATCGAACCGCTCGGCGAGACCGGCGGCGTCGAGGACGGGCACGGCGTTCTTCGACGACGACACGATGCCGTCGGCCACACCCTCTCGTCGGAGCAGATCGAGCGTGGCCTGGGAACCCGGGAAGGGCGCGATGCCGTCACGAGCGAGCACGTCGTTGAACAGTTCGTTCTTCTTGTTCCCCATCGCGCAGACGGTGTCGTCGCCGGGGGCATCGTCGGGTGAGCCGTCAGGCAGCGTGACGTCACGCGCCCGGAGGAAGTCACGGACGCCGTCGTAGCGCGGCTTGCCGTCGACGTAGGCAAGGTAGTCGGCCGACGTGAAGTCGTAGGCCGAGAACAGCTCCGCCCACGCGTGTTCGTGGATCTCTGCCGTCGGTGTGATCACCCCGTCGAGATCGAACAGGACCCCGTCGTAGTCGGTCCACCGGAACGTCGCCGCTGTCACCTGTTGCATCCGGAGATGCTACGCGTGAACCACCCTGGCGTCGCACGTCACCTCTGGTGTCAGACACCAGAGGTGACGCGATCTCGACCGGTCATCTCAACCGGTCAGCTCAACCGGTCAGGTCGACAGGTCGGCGGCGACCTGCTTCAGATGCTTGTAGTCGAGCTTGCCGTTGGCTGCGCGACCGATCGACGCAATCTCGAACACGGCCTTGGGCGCCTTGTATGCGGCGAGGTGGGCTTTGACGTGGTCCCGCAGCTCGGTGGGGTCGATGGTGGCACCGGCATGCGGTTCGACGAGGGCGTTGATCGCCTCACCCCACTTGTCGTCGGGAAGCCCGACGACAGCGGCGTCGGCGACCGACGGGTGCAGCTTCAAGCATTCCTCGACTTCTTCGGGATACACCTTCTCGCCACCGGTGTTGATGCACTGGCTGCCCCGGCCGAGCAACGTGACCGTTCCGTCCGCATCGACTGTGGCGTAGTCGCCGGGGATGGAATATCGATCACCGTCGATCACCACGAACGTGAGGGCCGACTTGGCGGCGTCCTTGTAGTACCCGATCGGGGTCCTGCCGCGCAGCGCCACTCGCCCGAGTTCGCCCGAACCCGGCACCACGTCTCGGCCCTCGTCGGTGATGACGCGTGTCGTCGGCCCGAGCTCGAACCTCGCGGTTCCCGTCGTCGCCGAGGCGTTCGACTCGGCAGTGGTGGTGTTGGTGGCCATGCCGATCGCCTCGCTCGACCCGAGCGAGTCGACCATGATCAGCCGATCGTTGTGCCGGAGCAGTCCGTCTTTGCTCTCCTTGGACCACATCACGCCCGACGACACGATGACGCGCAGCGACGAGATGTCCCACCGGTCGGGTTCGGCGTCGAGGGCGCGCAGAATCGGCTTGGCGAAGGCGTCGCCGACGATCGAGGTCGAGTTGATGCCGTACTGCTCGATCGTGTCGAGGAACTCGGCTCGGGTCGAAGTGCCGACCGACCATCGTGGTGATGCTGCCGCCGACCATCAAGTTGCTGATCGCGTTGAACAGTCCGGTGCCGTGCATCAGCGGCGCTCCGGGCATGTTGCGCGGCCCGGGCTTGCCGACACGTTCCTCGGCCGCAGCCAGATCCTGCTCCGGCGGCAAGCGTTTGCGGTTGTTGGCGTCGAGCACGCCGAACAAGTCGTCCTGCCGCCACATCACGCCCTTGGGCATGCCGGTGGTGCCGCCGGTGTAGAGCAACAGGAGGTGGTCCCCAGATCGACCCCATGGCCCCTGCACGTTGTCGACGGTGCCGGCATCCGCGGCGTCTTCGTAGGGCCGTGCCCACGGCGGGCATGGGCCGCTCCCGTCGTCGACCCAGAGCCAGGTGGTGATCCGCGGAACCCGCGCCAGGATCGCCTCGATCTGTGTGACGAAGGTGCCATGAAAAACCACCGTGGTGACGTCGCCGTTGTCCCAGAGGTAGACGAGTTCGTCGCTGGCATAGCGATAGTTGGTGTTGACCGTGGCGAAGCCCGCCTTGAACGCCGCAAACGTCGACTCGAGGTACTCGGGGGCGTTGTAGAGGTACTGCGCGACCTTGTCCTGTTCGGCGGCGCGCGGCGCGTCGAGCAACGCTCGGGCGACGCCGTTGGCCCGCCGGTTCATCTCGACCCACGAGATCTGGCGATCACCCTGCTGCTGAGCCAGGGCGTCGCCGAGTCGGACCGCAATGGTCTCCCACAGATCGGCCAGATTCCAGCCGTTCGCGCCGTTCGAGGAGACTCGGGCCGTTCGGGTGCGAGGTGCTCACGTCGAGTGACGGTACCGACGAGTGCCGACGGTGTGCGCATCGGGCGTTCCCGCGACCAATCAGAGGGCCTCGTCGAGCGTCGCGTCATCTGTTCTGTCCCGCGCGTGATCCACATCGCCGTGACGTGCGAACGAGCGAGGCACACCACCCGCGCCCGGGTCCGCTCCGGACACGTGCCAACCAGGAAGAGGGACACATGACAGCACCATTCACTCCGAGATCGTGGAAGAGAGGTGCAGCCGTGACCGCCGGCTTTGCCCTCGCCGGCACGCTCCTCGCGACCACCGGCGGACCCACCGGACTCAATGCGTCGAGCCACCGCGAAGCACCGCTCATCGCTGGTGACCCCCGGGCCGACAACACCGACGTCTATGCGTTCACGAGCCCGGATGCCCCGGACACGGTGTCGTTCGTCGCCAACTGGATTCCCTTCGAGGAACCCAACGGCGGACCGAACTTCTACCCGTGGGCCGACGACACCCAGTACAACATCAAGATCGACAACAACGGCGACGCCGTTCCCGACATCACCTACACGTGGGTCTTCACCACGGTGTACAAGCAGCTCACGCCGGGGACGCCGGACAAGAACTTCCTCGTCAACACCGGTCCATTCGACTCGGTGACCGACCCCGAACTGCGCGTCTACCAGACCTATGACCTGTTGAAGACGACGACTGCCGGGACCGTCACGGTGCTCAACGACAAGATTGCCGCGCCATCGGTGTCCGGTGCGGTGTCGACGCCCAACTATCAGGCGCTCGTCGACGAGGCGGTCGCCTCGGGTACGGCCGGTTCGTTGAAGTCGTACGCCGGCCAGGCCGACGACCCGTTCTTCCTCGACCTGCGCGTCTTCGACCTGCTGTACGGCGCCAATCAGGTTCCCGAAGTCGGCGAGGACACGCTGGCCGGCTACAACGTGAACACCATTGCCCTGCAGGTGCCCAAGAGCGAACTTGCTCTGGCAGGGAACGCCACGGACAACCCCGTGATCGGCATCTGGAGCACGACCGACCGGCGCAGCGTCCGCGCCGCGAACGGTACGGGCGACCCGACCAGCAGCTTCGTCCAGGTGTCACGCCTCGGCAACCCGCTCGTCAACGAAGTGGTCATCCCGCTGTACCTCAAGGATGCGTTCAACAGCATCCCGCCCACGGCCGATGCAACCGCAGCCGGTGGAGCCGCGGTCGACGCCGTGCTCGACCCGATCCTGCCGCCCCTGGTGGAAGCGATCTACGGACAACCGGCACCCGTCGGTGATCGTTCGGACCTGGTGGAGATCTTCCTCCAGGGCGTCAGCGAGGCCAACGACGGTCTCAGTGGCGACCCGAACGAGAACCCGGGGTTGAACGTCGACCTCAACAGCTTGGCGCTCAACGCTGGCGTGAGCTCGATCCAGCCGTCGGAGATGCTGCGTCTGAACATGGCCGTTCCGCTGGCGACCGCTGCAACACAGAGCGATCTCGGCGTGATCGGAGGCGATGTCCAGGGCTTCCCGAACGGTCGTCGCCTCGCCGATGACGTCGTCGACATTGCTCTGCAGGTCGTCGAAGGTGCCGTCTTCAAGAGCGGCGCCGACGTCAGTGCACTCGCCCCGTTCGACTCCGTCGACCGCAACGACCGTGCGTTCTCCGAGGTCTTCCCGTATGTGGCGCTGCCCCACACCGACAGCGTTACCAACGGTACGGAGCGCACGCCACGTGCACCCGAGGCCGTCTCGGTCACGCCCGAGCGAATCTTGGAGACCCGCACCTCGGAGGGCCAGATCGGCTACACCGGGGCCAAGCCGGCGGCCGGTCAGACCATCAAGGTGAAGGTCGCCGGTGTCGGCACGGCCAACGTTCCGTCAGATGCCAAGGCCGTGTACTTGAACGTCACGGCGACGCAGGCGGACAAGCCGGGCTTCGTCACGGTGTTCCCGTGCACGCCGACTCCGCCCAAGGCTTCGGCGCTGAACCCGAACCCGAGTCGCACCACCAATGGCGTGGTGCCGGCGGTCATGGATGCCGACGGCAACGTGTGTCTCTTCACCAGTGAAGGGACCCACCTGGTCGTCGACGTCACTGCCTACCACCCGAGCACTGCGGCGTTCGACCCGATCGTTCCGCAACGCGTCCTCGAGACGCGGGTGTCCGAAGGCCAGATCGGCTACTCGGGCGCGAAGCCGACCGATCAGCAGGAGACCACGGTCCAGGTGACCGGCGTGGGCGCAGCAGCGCTGCCGACCGGCACCAAGTCGGTGTTGGTCAACATCACCGCTGACGGGACTGATGCCGACGGATGGATCGTGGCGTATGCGTGCGGCAAGCGGCCGGTGACCCCGGCGTCGAACGTCAACACCACCGTCGGTCAGGTCCGCTCCAATGCGGCCTCGGTCGAAGTGAGTGCTGCCGGCACGATCTGCCTCCTGAACAAGGGAGCGACGCACATCGTGGTCGACCTCCTCGGCGCTGCTCCGGCAGGGTCGTCGTTCGTGCCGACCGCCCCGAAGCGCATCCTCGAGACGAGGGCGTCGGAAGGGCGGGTCAACTACACCGGGGCCAAGCCGCTCGCCAATCAGATCATCGAGCTGAAGGTCGCCGGTGGTTCCACCGGTGTGCCGGCTGATGCGGGCAGCGTGTACATCAACGTGACGGGTACCGCGAACGATGCTCCTGGCTTCGTGACGGTGTTCCCGTGTGGCGTCAACCCGCCCACGGCCTCGTCGATCAACGTGGAGACGGTGACGACGGCTGGCCTCGTGGCAGCCGACGTCGGTGAAGGCGGCCGGGTGTGTCTGCTCACCTCGAGCAGCATGCACGTCGTGGTCGATCTGATGGGGTTCTTCCCCGGAACGATCCTCGCGAGCTGAACAACCCTGAACGTTGCCGGCGTGGCGCTGGTCGCCGCGCCGGCAACGTTCACCCCACTTGCCCGCCCCTGATTCGCCCGCCCTGACATGAACGGACCTGACCTTCCGATGACCATCACCGATGACACTTCGACCGAGTCGAACATCGCACCGAGCACCTCCGACGATGTCGGCGTCGCTCGACCCACCCACTTCGGACGCAACGTCGCGCTCGGTGTCACCCTCGGTGCTCTGATCGCGATCGGCGGCGCCGTCGGCCTCTCCCGGTCGCAGAACGCTGGAGTCGACATCACCACTGCTGCCGATGCGGCGGTGATCTCCCCCGAGGTCGTCGGCGCCAGCGCCGGTCCACCGGCTGCCACGCTCGATGGTCTCATCACCCAACTCCAGACTCGCCTCGATGCGATTCCCGCCGACCACGTCGCCTGGGCCACGCTCGGCATCGCCTACGTGCAGCAGGCGGCCGCAACGGCAGACCCGTCGTTCTACGAGCGGGCCGATCTTGCGCTCGCGGAATCGCTGGCCGTCGACGACGACGAGAACTTCCTCGCCTACGCCGGGTTGTCCGCGCTCGCCTCGGCGCGTCACGAGTTCGCCGACGCCCGAGAACTCGCCCGTCGCGGGCTCGCGATCAATGACTTCAATCCGATGCTCTACGGGGCGCTCGGCGACGCCGAGCTGCAACTCGGCAACTACGACGCGGCGATCGCGGCCGACGCAACGCATGGTCGACCTCTCGCCGGACTCGTCGTCGTTCGCTCGGGTGTCCTACCTGTGGGAGCTGCGCGGCCGGACCGACACCGCAGCCGAGCTCATGCAGCAGGCGTTGGAGGCGTCGGGGACACCGACCGACCGCTCGTTTGCGCTCACCTCGCTCGGCGAACTGTCCTTCAATTCCGGTCGCTACGCCGCAGCTCTCGACCTCTACAACCAGGCGCGCCTCGAGTCGCCGGGCAATGCTCCGGCGCTGGAAGGCAAGGCTCGTTCCGAAGCGGCACTCGGGCAGGTCGAGACGGCCCTCGACCACTACCGCGACCTGATCGACATGGCGCCCGAGCCGTCATACATCGCCCAATATGGTGAGCTGCTCGCATCGCTCGGACGAACGAGTGAGGCTGCCGAGCAGTACGAGCTGTTCGCCACGGTGCAGGTGCTCTTTGCCTCGAACGGTGTGCAACCCGATGACGGCACGGTGTTGTTCCTCGCGGATCATGGCGATCCGGTGCAGGCGCTCGCCGCAGCCGAGGCCGGGATTGCTGCACGACCGTTTCTCGCCATGTACGACGCGTACGCCTGGGCACTGCACGTCAACGGCAGGGACGCCGAGGCGCTCGTCGCCATCGAGGAGGCGCAGTCGCTCGGCGTACGTAGCGCCTTGTACTCCTACCACTCGGGCATGATCAAGCAGGCGCTCGGTGACTTCGACGGCGCCCGCGCCGATCTCACGTTCGCCCTGGAGATCAATCCCGAGTTCAATCCGCTCGCCGCACCGCTCGCCCGCGTGGCGCTCGCCGAGTTGACCGAAGGCGCCTGACATGTCCGCTCCATGCGACCTTCGATGCGACCGGTCACGATCACGATCACGATCACGGTCAGGCCGGGCGATCGGCACGGTGCTTGCTGCACTCGTGGTCGTCATCGGCCTGGCACCGACAGCGGCGTCGGCTCATCCGCTCGGCAACTTCAGCGTCAATCATCTCAACAAGTTGACCTTCACGGCCGATGCGATCATCAACGACGTCATCGTCGACGCCGCCGAGATCCCGACCGCCCAGATCCGAGGTGCAGTGGATCGCGATGGTGACGACGACATCACGCTCGCCGAACGCGATGCCCACGCCCGAACGGAGTGCGCGGCGTTCGTCGATGCAGCCGCGCTCATCGTCGACGGCGCTGCCCTCACCTTCACCGTGGCGGAATCGCGCTTCGACTACGAAGCCGGCCAGGCCGGACTCGAGACGAGTCGGCTGGAGTGTCGCTTGGCGGCGCGCGTCGACAACGGCGGGACCACGGCGCCGGTGTCGGTCAGCATCGTCGACGGATACCTGCCCGGCCGCCTCGGCTGGCATGAGATCACCGCGACCACCGACGGCAGTTCGATCATCGACAGCCCGGTGCCGGAAGTCAGTGTCACCAACGATCTCACCGTGTACCCGATCGAGTTGCTCGAAGCGCCCGTCGATGTCCGCCGCGCCGCCTTCGATGTCCAATTTGGCGACGGGTCCGTACCGCGTGCTGCCGGAGATGGTGCGAATGCGGTGGACGGTGGAGACGGCAACGCCGCCGACTCCCGCGACAGTCTGCTGGCGTCACGGCCCGGCGCACTGGGCGGCTTCGTCGACGCTGTGCAGGAACGGTTCGATTCGGTGCTCGGACGTCGCGACCTGACGATCGGCGTCGGCGTGCTGGCGATCGGGTTGGCATTCGTGCTCGGCGCTTCTCACGCACTGCTGCCCGGACACGGCAAGACGGTGATGGCGGCGTACATCGCCGGGCGGCAGGGGTCGGTGCGCGACGCCGTCCTCGTGGGCGTCACCGTGACGGCGACGCACACCGGCGGTGTGTTGGCATTGGGCCTGGGGCTGAGCGTGTCGACGGCGCTGGCCGGTGAGACGGTGCTCAGCTGGTTGGGCATTGCCAGTGGCTTGCTGGTCGCAGGGCTGGGGCTGGCACTGTTGATCAGCGCCCTGCGCGGGAGGACGGCCTCGTTCTTCGGTCACGGCCATTCCCACGGCCCCGGCGGACATTCGCATGGGCCCGCCGACCACGGCCACGACCAGGTCACGGCCACGACCACGATCATCACGGGCACGACCACGACCACGACCACGACCACCACGACCACGGGCACGACCACGGTCCGGCCGACCACGATCATCACGGCACGACCACGACCACGACCACGGTCCGGCCGACCACGATCATCACGGGCACGACCACGGTCCGGCCGACCACGATCATCACGGACACGATCACGGGACACGATCGTGGGCACGATCATCACGAACACGATCGGCGCGTGTCCCGACGGGGGCTCGTCGGAATGGGCGTGGCTGGTGGCCTCGTGCCCAGCCCGTCGGCGCTCATCGTCTTGCTGTCGGCAATCGCTCTCGGACGGACGTGGTTCGGGGTGGTGCTGGTGATCGGCTACGGCGGGGGCATGGCCGCGACCCTGACGCTTGCGGGCGTGCTGCTCGTCAGGATTCGCAATCGTTACCAGGAGCGCAGCCAGGCGCGCACCGGATCGCTGCCCAGCGCAGCCCGTTGGTGGCGGAACACTGCGCCCTACCTCACGGCCGGGCTGGTCCTCGTCGTTGGCGCAGGCCTGGCGGTGCGCAGCGTCGCCACGCTCTGACGGTCGATCGCCCACGGGGCCACACCATGCGACCCCCGGTCGGGCTGATAGCCAGCACTCCGGCGGCGAACTCTCAGGCGACGCTAAGCCGGCGGACCCTGCATCAAGCGGTCATACGCCGCCGTGACGGGGGAGTGTTCGGCCATCGCTCCCCACATCGACTCGATCCACCAGGTGGCACCGGCTTCTTTGTAGGCCGACGGCGAGTGCTCGGTCCACTGCCCTTCGACCACGATGTCGAAGTCGGCGCTCACGTCGGGGTCGGCGTCGACCAGGGCCCGCAGTTCGACGATCTCGTCGAGCGAGGGTTGGCGAACACCGATGTCGCTGGCCGGATCGATGACCTGAGGGATGATGCCGTCCCAGCGCAGCGCGCGCGACATCGACTTCCTGCGTCCGAGGGCACCGACACACCAGATCGGAACCCGTGGATGCTGCGCAGTGTTGCCGATGGTCGGGAACTCACTCGGTTGCACGGTGTAGTGGCTGCCGGAGAACGCGAACGGTTGACCCGCCCACAGGCCGCACATGATGGCGAGGCATTCGTCCATCAGTTCGGCCCGGATCTTGCGATCGCATTCCTCACCGAAGGTCTCGAACCCACTGTCGGTGGCACCGAGCCCGACCGACAGCGTGACCCGGCCGTCAGAGATGCGATCAACCGTCGCGACCTGACTGGCGAGTTCCCAGGGACGGCGCCGGGACGGAGGTGTCAGCATCGTGCCGAGGCGAATCTTCGACGTGCGCACGGCCGCGAGACCCAGCGCGACCCAGGCGTCGACGCCCCAGACCGGCTCCCAGACGAAGAGGCCGTCCCAGCCGGCTTCCTCGGCCGCCGCGGCGAGGTCGCCCACATCGGTTGCGTCGCCCCATGGCACCACGAATCCGAACTGCATGATCGACCTCCTACTGCGACGTTAGGCGTTCCGGGCTGACCGTGCTCGAAAATCGGCTCCCCGCCCACCC
Source organism: Ilumatobacteraceae bacterium (assembly GCA_963820085.1). GTDB lineage: Bacteria > Actinomycetota > Acidimicrobiia > Acidimicrobiales > Ilumatobacteraceae > Ilumatobacter_A. The sequence goes on from CAWFYU010000008.1 coordinate 1,017,117, forward strand.
TTCCCACTCTGAATGACCCCGTCCCACCCCGTCCCACCCGAAACCACCCCGCCCCACCCCGAAACCACCCCGCCCCACCCCGTCCCACCCCGTCCCACCCCGTCGCACCCCGAAAAATGTGGGAAATTGTCCGCCTGGCGCACGTGGGGCCCCATTTTTCGGTGGGGGATGGCGAGTTTTCGCTGGTCCGGGCACGGGCGGCCGGTCAGAATCGTGCGATGGCCGACACGATCGTTCCCGATGACAAGGACTGGACCTGGGTGCTGCACCGGCCGTGCCCCGAATGCGGGTTCGATGCAACGGTGATCGACGCGACGGCCGTCGGCGACCTGATTCGAACGAACGCCCAGGAGTTCGTCGACGTCCTCGCCGCCCCGGTCGTGGAACTCCGGCGCCGTCCTGACCCGGCAACCTGGTCGGCCCTCGAGTACGCGGCCCACGTGCGCGACGTCTACCGGCTGTACCTCGAGCGCTTGGGCATGATGCTGGATCGCAACGACCCGATCTTTCCGAACTGGGATCAGGACGCCACGGCGATCGCCGAGCGATACAACGAGCACGTGCCGTCGAGGGTGGCCGACGACCTCGCCGCAGCCGCCGAGGCGCTGGCCGCCAGATTCGACGCGGTGACAGCGGGTCAATGGGAGCGTCCTGGCCGCCGGAGCGACGGCGCCGCCTTCACCGTCGACACGTTTGCCCGATACCTCATCCACGACCCGGTCCATCACCTGCACGACATCCGTCGCCACAACCAGCACGACAACCAGCACGATGGCGGCGGCGCCACACGTTCGAGCTGACGCGACAGCGGCGGGGAAAATATGCGCAAGGAGGTGCGTCAGGCGCACCTTTTCGCGCATATTTCGAAAGGGGCGTGTATCTCGGCCGAGCGCCACCACCACACGTTCGAGCTGAACTCCGCTCGCTGTCGTACAGTTCGGCGATGCCCACGCTCGTCGACGCTGCGTTCGATCTCACCGAGTTGATCGAGGCACATGCCGACCTTGCCGAACGGAATCGTCGGTTGCCCGGCGAGACCGTTGACTGCGCTGACCGAGCGAGGCTTGATGCGGATGTGCACGCCCGCGGTGTACGGAGGACCCGAGGCCGATCCAGTGACGCTGATCGAGGCGATTGCCGCGGTGTCGTACGCCGACGGCGCGGCGGGCTGGTGCTCGATGATCGCGTCGACGACGTCGTCGATGGCGGCCTTCCTGCCCGCTGCGGCAGCACAGGAGATCTACGGCGATCCGCAGGTCGTGACCGGTGGGGTGTTCGCACCCAACGGCAAGGGCGTCGCCCAACAGGTCGATGGCGTCGACGGGTTCCGTGTCGATGGACGCTGGGGGTGGGGGAGCGGCACGCAGCACTGCCAGTGGGTGCTCGGAGGTGCCATGTGCAGCGACGGGACCTTCCGGCTCTGCTGGTTCCGCCACGATGACCTCACCTTTCACGACACCTGGCACACCTCGGGCATGCGTGGCTCAGGGTCGCTCGATTACTCGGTCGAGGGAGCGTTCGCTCCAGTCGACTTCACCATCCAGCCGGGAGTCACCAAGCCGGTTGTCGACTCGGCGCTCGCCCGATTCCCGAACTTTACGCTCCTCGCGGCCGGGGTGAGTGCGGTCGGGCTCGGCGTCGCCCGCCGCTCACTCGACGAACTGATCGACACGGCGCAGGGCAAGAAGCCACAGTTCTCGTCGCGAACGTTGGCGCAGAGCGGGTTCACGCAGGTCGAGGTGGCTCGCGCCGAAGCCAAGCTGCGCGCGGCGCGAGCGCTGCTGCTCGACGAACTCGCGACCGCCTGGGAGACCGTGACGCGCGGCGACGAGGTGACGATCGAGCAGCGGACGTCGATTCGCCTCGCCGCAACTCACGCCGCTTCGGTCGGCGCCGAGGTCGCGGACGTCGCGTATACCCTCGCCGGCGGAACCGCGGTGTACGACACAAGCCTGCTCGGGCGATGTCTGCGCGACGCGCACGTCGTCACGCAACACATTCAGACTGCGCCGAAGCTGAACGAAAAGATCGGCCAACTCCTGCTCGGTCAAGACACCGACACCTCCATGTTCTGACGCCATGTCCTGACGTGATGTGCTGCAGCACGGGGTTCGCACCGGGCCGCACGATCTCTGTCCGGGGAGCAGCGGATTCCGCGGCGGCACGCACGGAGAACTTGCGCGGAGGGCCGTGACGGAAGCGTCAGTGGCTTGATGGCAGGCGGTGGGTCTCGATGCCGTCGAGCTGTGCGACGAGCGCACCCGTCGCCGACCAGATCGAAACGTCGCACACCACCATGTTCGCTGTTGCCCTCCGCCCGACAAGCGTTGCGGTGTGCCGGCCGCGGGTCGGTGGCGCACAGAGACGGACGTTGGCGATGGCGGTCGGCAACGAGGGCGAACCGAGCTGCCGTTCGGTCCAGAGCAGGGCCAACTGCAGGGCACCGTCGATGAGCGCCGGGTCCGAGACCCACGGTTCGTTCGGCCAGTTCACTGCCAGCACACCCCACAGCACGGCATCCATCCCGTGCTCGGTGACCCGCGGAACGTCGTCGATGACACGGAATGCGGGACCGTGGAACAGGGTCTCACCGAAATACACCTCACCCGTCCACGGTTCGCCACCTCCCGATCCCGGATCGTCGGACCGTTGCGCCGGATCGGTGCGCTGCGGACCCGGCGGTGACGGTTCGACGCGCAGTGTTGCGGTGCAGCGATAGTGCGTTCGCCCCGTTGACGACTCGGTCAGTTCCATGCCGATCGAGCAGCCGTCGACGGAGGTTTCCGAATGGACGACCGTGACCGCCAGCTGCATGTCGCCACCGCGCTGGAACTGATCGGCGACGAGGCCGCTGAGTACCCGCAGATCCGAGAGTTGGTCGAGGTGCAGCCCCGGGCGGTACGCCTGCGCCAACCTGGCAAACCATTCGAGTACCAACGCCACCGGCACGACGGGCGTGCCGTTGACGGCGTGATCGAGGAGTTGCCGATGGTGGGCCAGATTGACGGTCACGTCCAACGTCGACATCGACACCGGTGCCACCGTTGATCCAGGTGTCGATGCTGGTGTCGACGGCGCCGCGGCTGATGTGGCTGATGCAGCTGATGCTGGCTGATGCAGCGGTTGGCGGCCCCGACGCCAGGCGCATGCCCATGTTGGACACCTCGTAGATGCGCAGCCCGTCGCACCACAACGATCCGGCACCGATCACATACGGGCCGTTCGCATCGGAGCCGACCTCGGTGATCTCCATGACCGTGGTGATCAGCGAATTGGTCGGCGTCACTTGGCCGCGGTACTTCCACACCATCGGCGCATCCTGCAGCATCGGTTCGAACCGCACTGCGTCAACGTGGTGATCGAGGCCGTCGTGCATGGCGGTGTCGAGCATGAAGAACTGGAGCAGTTGCAGGAGCGCTTCGATGCCGAGCGACCCGGGTTGCACCGGGTCTTGGAAGAAATGGGCCTTGAAGAACCATTCGGAAACGTCGACGTCCTTCTCGCCGACGACGACGCCGAGTCCGGCGGCGCCGGCGCCTCGAACGTGGCGGGCGCGGTCGAGCATCAGGAGCATGTCATCGGCCAGACGCGCCGTTCCGGAGCAGAATCGTGCGGGTCGCGCGGTGAGGTCGATGAGTTCGCTCCCCGGCTCTCGGGCGAGTTCCGCCAGCGATCGATCGCTGGCGGAGATCGCCAGGCCGACCTGGTTGTGGAAGGCCTCGGGGGGAAAGAACCCGAACACCGTGTCCATCGTGAACACGGGCCGATTCCCGAGCGAACATTCGACGGCGAATGCCTCGATGATCATGCCGCCGGCCTGCGACACGCTCGTCAGCGTCACGCGGGTCGACAGAATGCCGGCGGTGCGGGTCAGTTCGCCGAGGAGCGTGCCGGTGCCGTCGAGGTTGCGGAACAGCATGTCGTCGTCGACGTCGGCCACCGACCCGACCGCGGACGCGAGCCAACCGCACGGCTGCAAGTGCGGCTTCGAGCAGCACGGCGAACGGCATCGTCGCTGCCCCGTTGCGGTCGAAGTACCACGCGTCTTGCGGAATGTCGTACTCGCAGACGATCTCGATGCCCGGCACACACTGTCCGAGCGGACCGTCGATCTGGGTGATCCGGCTGATGAAGTGATACGGCTCGCCCGGAAGACGCGGCGATCGGCGCGTGTCGTCGAACCCGGCGTACAAGGAGCCGAACGCGTCGGACGGTGTGCCCCAGGCGCACGAGATCATCGCCTTCCAGTCGAACGCGAACCCGTCGGCATCGGTCGCCGGCACGTTCGCCGCGGCGGGAAGGACGTGCTGTTCGTAGATTTCGGGCATGGTGGTCAACGGCCAACCCGGGACGAGTTCGACACCGATCCGGTGGGCGTGGAACGCCGGCTTGCCGTCGACGAATCCGAGGACGTCGCAGATGATCGTCGGGTGCGGCCCGCTCCAGATCTCTTCGACATGCAGTTCGTACGCCACGCACTCGGTGTGCGGGTTGATCTCGCCGCGGCACTTCAGCTCGAAGGGCTGTTCGGGCAGCGGCTGGAAACGCCATCCGTCGGCGCGCGTCGTGTGGCCCAGCGCCGCAAGGTAGAACGACATCGCCTCGATGCACGCCTCGACCATGAAGTTGCCGGGCATGCACGGATCGTTCTTGAAGTGCCCGTCGAAGAACCACTCATCGCCGCGGATCGATGACTCGCAACGCATGTAGCCCCGCCCCCACGGCCCGCCTGACGGATCGAAGTGGGTGACCTTGTCGATGAAGAGCTGGTCGCCCGCCTGGATCTTCGGTGTTCGGGTGTGGGTCTCGGCCCACTCGAAGCCGGGTCCGAAGCAGTCGAGGGTGCGACCTTCGCTGAACGCCCGGATGTCGTCGGCGCTGAACGCGTGCTTCACGCACTCGATGACCGCCGGGTCGACTCGCGCGTCGGCGCGAAGTTCGGCGCGCGTCGATTCGGGTGTCCACAGCGCGCCCTGGGCGTCGCGGAGTTCGTCGGGTGTGAAGAAACCGGCTTGGGCGTCGCGCACGGTCAGCCGGCGCTGTCCGGCCACGACGCAGTCGTACTCGAAGAAGAAGAGTCGGATGTCGCCGTGCTTGGCGTGACCGGTGATGCGGATCTCGTACTCGAGGGTGTCGCCCCCGGTCGGGAGGTCGCCGTGGTAGACGAGTGTGCAACCGAGCAACCGATACGACCGCTCACCCTTGTTGAGCAGGTCGATGCCCATGTAGCTGATCAGCATCAGGTCGGCTTGGCCGGATTCGATCATGAACCCTGCGGGCATGTAGCCGCCGTTGAGGTACCAGGAGTCGGGCTCGATGTCGGTTGCGGTCCAGATCGTGCCGATGCCCAGCCGACCCATGTCGGCGTCGAGGCCGGTCACCCGATCGGCGAGCAGCAACGGCGGTTCGGGCATCCGGCACTGGACGAGGTAGTCGTCCTGGGGCGCGAACATCGGACCGAACAGATCCGAGATTCGGCCCGACGAATGGACCATGAGTTCGGCCCGGCCCCAGCGCGGCCCGCGCTGGGGGCCGATCGGTCGGTGCTCGCCTGGGTCGTCGACGGGTGGTGGGGTGGGCTGAGAGACGGGTGGCGGGGCGGGATGGGAATCGGGTGGCGGGGCGGGATGAGAAACAGCTGGCGGGGTGGGGTGGGAAACGTGTGGCGGGGTGGGATGGGAAACGGGTGGCGCCTGAGCCGTTACTGGAGGGGCGGCAGCGATGACCTCGAGGCGAGGTGCATGCGGCGCGGGTGTCACGGCGGCGTCGCCGCGTGCGAGGAGGCCGAGTGTGGCGGTTCGGGTCGCCAGGAATCGCTCGTGCATGGCGGTCTGTTGGCTGACGAACGCCTGATGCAGTTCGTTCATCCCGGCGATCTGGTTCAGCAGCACCGATGCGGCGGCGATTCCCTGGTCGCCGTCCACCGTCGGTTCGTGCGGGGCTCGATGCGCCGCCACGGGAAGCTGCTCCGGCTGGACTCGCTGCCGCACGGGCGCGGCGACCAACTGTTCGACCGGCGGATCGATTCGGGCCACGTGGGGTCGGACCGGTCGGCGGACCGCGGCAGCGAGGTCGATGACCACGGGAAGCTGCGGGGCGCGGGCCATGAACTGGATGCCCGTAGAACCGTCGGCTGCGGCGGTTCGCGGTGGCAGCTGAATGGGCGCGGGGTGAGTCCGGAACGTGATCGTCGGCCCAGCGGGCGTCGGGTGCGGCGCAGGTGCCAGCCCGCGCAAGTGAGACGTGAGAGCAGCGTGGTCGACCGCGACGCCGACTGCGGTCAGCGCAGCACAGACCTCGAACACCTGCTCGATGTTGTTGTCGCGTCGATCGAGGTGGACGGCGAGCACGTCGTGATCGGCGAGGATTTCGCGAATGAAGTTGGTGCACGCTCCCGACGGGCCGTGTTCGACGAAGATGCGGACGCCGTCGGCGTAGGCCGATCGGATCGTGGCAGGGAAGTCGACCGTCGTTTCGGCCTGGGCCGTGATGGCCGCGGCGCACGCCTCGGTACTCACGTCGTAGGCCCCCGTGACGCCATTGGAATAGAAGCGCACCCCGTCGACCGGCGTGACGTGTCGTGTGTGGATGTCGAGCCAAGGCTGGTGGAATTCGGCGCGAACTTCGGGAACGTGACAGGCAAGGTTGTAGCCGACGGGTCGACATCGTTGCGGCCCGAGAATCTGCACGACCCGATCGCACGCCGTGACGTCGCCGGCGATCACGACGTCCCGATCGGTGTTGATCAACATCAGATGCAGGCGCGGCTCGTCGGCGATGGCGCGGCGGACGTCGGCGATGGGAGCGAGGACGTTCCACACCGCCCAGTCGGCCCGGTCGGCCCCCCATGCCCGTGCCACGGCGGCGAACTCGACGGCGATCTCCCGATCGAGCATGTGGCTGTCGGCGATCTCGCGGCGCATCGCGTCCATGTCGTTCCAGACGCCGAAAGCGAAGAGCATGGTGGTTTCGCCCGACGAGTACCCGATCGCGGCGCTCGGTCGAAGCCCGAGGATCCCGCGTGTGAGACGGGCGTGGGCGAGGCCGACAAGGGCGGAGCCCCAGAGGTAGTCAGCCGGCTCGGGAACGTGATCGGGACGGTAGATCCACGATGCGACCTCGCCGAGACCGAAGTTGGTCGACAGCGGTGTGACGATCTCCGGCAGTGCCCGCAGCAACTGGGCGCCCATCCCGCTGTACGCCGCCCCTCCGGCCGTGAACACGAAGGCCATCTCGCCTGCGATCGGCGCGGCGCGGAAGTGCACACCAGTGCCAGCCGGGTTGCCTTGGCCGAGGTGGGCACGGGCGCGCTGCGATCGCGTGGCCAACTGTTCGGGGCCGTCGGCGACGATCACCAACCGAGCCGGCCCGCCGTCGGACTCGCGACCGGCGTCGAGGGCGTCGAGCACGGCGCTGGCATCGTCACCGGAGAACGTGTGGAGTCGGGGCGGTTGGAGCCGACTCGGAGGGAGTTGGTCGGTCGCCTCGGCGAGGAGTACCGAGCGTTGCACCGCACCGTCGAATGCCGTCGTCGTCACGCGCACCGATCTGGGGCCCGCCCCCTCGGGCAACCCTCCGCCGGCCTGCGGGTTGGACGCCATCAGCGGTGCGCCGCCGACGCACGTGCGGTGATGAAGGAGCACCGCGGCAGCTGCGACCTGGACCAGCCCAGACGCAGCGTGGGCATGACCGAAGAGTCGCGCGACGTCGTCGACGCCCGGAGTTCGGTTCGACGTTCCATGAGCCGATGCTTGCGGTGCTGGTGCTGGCAGCGCGGCCCGACCGAGGCCGTCGACGGCGAGTGACGCGTCGCTGTGTCTGGCCAACTCGTTGCCGTCGGCGTCGAGTCGCTCGCCGCAGATCACGGCATACACCGTGTCGCCGTCGCGTTCGGCGTCGGCGAGGCGCTTCAGGACGAGCATCACTGCCGCGTCGCCCGGGGGCCGATCGTCAGCCGGCAGCACGACCCTGGCCGCCGCTCGGTGCACAGGGTCGCAGGCGAGGTCGACCGCACCCACGAGCGCGGCATCGATGTCGCCGCACCGCAACCCGCGGACCGCGATGGCGAGCGCGTCGAGACCGCTGTGTTCTTCGCCGCTGACCGCGAAGCTCGGTCCGGCCATGTCGTATTGACTGTTCAGGCGGTTCGCCACGAGGTTCGGCATCGTCCCGAGCACCCCTGCGGCGCCCGAGCACCGGGCCGATCGCGTCGCGGGCGAGCGCGGCCCAGTCGGGTCCTGCGCCCTGTTCGTGGGCTCGCGCGGCGATCCGCCATCGCACGCCGAATCGGGCGGCCTGCGGATCGGTCCCCATCCCCACATAGACCCCCGTGCGCGCATTCGGCAGCGACCCGAGTCTGGTGACTGCTTCGTCGGCCACTTGGAGCATCGCGAGTTGCTGACTCAACGCAGCTCGAAGGTCGTTGGGCGGGAACTTCTGCGTTCCGAGGCGCAACTCGATGTCGGGCATGGGGCCCGTGCCGTCGGCGTCGAGACACGGAGCGGCGTCGAGCAATGCGTCGGTGAAGGCGTCGAGCCCGACGGCGTGCGCCGCGGTGACGCCGATGCTCACGATGGCAATCGGCCCACGTGGTTGCACTGGCGGCGCCCACCGATCCACGAGTGCCTCGGCCGAACCGGGTTCTTCGATGATCAGGTGGGCATTGTTCCCGCCGAAGCCGAATGCGGAGATTCCGGCGCGTAACACGCCGTCGGCCGTGTCGCTGCGGAGCCACGGCTCGGCTGCGGCCAGGAGTCGGAATGGCGAGTCGTCGAGTTCGCGCAGCGTGTCTTCGACGTGCAGAGTCGGCGGGCGCACCTCGTGGCGCATTGCTTCGATCACCTTGATCACGCCGGCTACACCGGCCGCGGTGATCAGGTGCCCGGTGTTCGACTTGAGTGAACCGATCGGCAGGTCGACACAGTCCGCGTAGACCTGGGCCGTCGAGGCCACCTCGGTCGCGTCGCCGACCGGGGTTCCTGTGGCGTGGCATTCGAGCAGGGACACGTCGGTCGGTTCGAGCTCGGCGACCTCGAACGCGTCGAGCATGGCCCGTGTTTGACCGGCGCCCGACGGCACCAGCATCCCCCGCCCGCGCCCGTCATTCGAGAGGCCGACGCCCCGGATGATCCCGTGGATCGTGTCGCCGTCGCGCACGGCATCAGTGAGGCGTCGGAGGGCGACGAACCCGCACCCTTCGGCGGGAACGAGTCCGTCGGCGTCGCGATGGAATGGCCTCGATCTTCCCGTGGCGCTCAAGGCGTTGAGCGCGGTGAACCCGACGTGGATGAAGAGGTCGTCGGCACAGTTGACCGCACCGGCGAGCATGAGGTCGGCATCGCCGTCGTGGAGGCGGTCGCACGCCAGCTTGATCGCATACAAGCTGCTCGCACACGCCGCGTCCAGCGCGAAGGCGCCGACACCCAAACCGAGCGCCCGTTCGAGCAGCAGTGCCGGCAGTCCCGACATGAATCGGTTGCGCGCATCGCCGTAGCCGAACTCCGGGGCGGCCAGTTCGTGCCGACCAGCCGACTCGGCCGACTCAGAACGTGCCGAGCATCGCGCGCTGCACGAACGATGCCATCCCCGCGGAAGGGAATGAGAGGTTGCCGAAGATCGCTCCGAACCGCGAGGCGTCGTCGCCGTCGCGGCCGGCATCGCGCAGCGCTTCACGCGCCGTGTGGAACGTCCATTGGAACACCGGATCGAGCGCTCCGATCTCGTCGGCCGCCAGGGCGAACCCAGTGGGGTCGAACACCGATTCGAAGTCGTGGACGTATCCGCCCCGATCGGACACCGTTCGATCATCGTGGCGCTCCAGCGGTGCACCCATCACGTCCGCGCGGTCGATCTGCCACCGGTCGGGTGGCACCTGGGTGATCAGGTCGTCGCCGGCGACGACTCGATCCCACAGCTCGGCAGGAGACAACGCACCGGGCAGCACGCACGCTCGACCGACGATGGCGATCGGTGCGAACGCCGTCACGGACCGACCGGCGTCATGCGCCGACCCGCTGCATCCGGTCGACGCGGCCCGGGTCGGCGAGGACACCGCCACCGAGCACCACCTCGACCTGATCGGTCTGGGGGCTGGCGATCTCGTCGACGAGCATGCGGGCGCCGACGTCGAGATCGATCAACTGCACCCCCATCGACTCGAAGTGATGCTGCAGCGCCGGCGTGACCATGCCTCCTGCCCACGGACCCCATCCGAGCGACTTGACGATGCAGTTGTCGCCGCCGGCGGTGCGCCGGACCCGCTCGCTGATCGCGACGCGGTTGAGTACGTCGTTGGCCATCGCGTAGTCGGCCTGGCCGACGTTGCCGGTGCGGGCCGCGACCGATGAGAACAGGCACAGGAGCTGCAGGCGATCGTCGGCTGTCGCCGACAGAAGGTGCTGGAGGCCGCTCACCTTCGTGTCGAAAACTGCGTCGAACTGGTCGCCGGACTTGTCGATGATGAGCTTGTCGGCGAGCACGCCTGCACCGTGGACGAGGCCCGTGATCGCTCCCACGTCGGCGCGGACCTGCGTGAGCGTCGCCGCCACGGCGTCGCCGTCGGTGATGTCGACGGCGCGGTAGTGCGCGGTGCCACCGGCCAGCTCGATCGATTCCAACGTCGCCCGGATTTCCCGGTTGGCAAGCATCTTGTTGACGACGATGCCGAGTTCGGACGGCGACAGTTGTTCCCCTCGGCCCGTCGCTTCGTCGAGGAGGATCCGCTTCAGTGCGGCGCCGTTGGCTGCCGATCGGTGGTGGTCGGCCTCGTCGTCGAGTGCGGATCGGCCGAGCAACACGAATGTCGCCTGCGACGCGCGGGCCAGCTCGATCATGGTGGTGGCCGTCACGCCGCGCCCGCCGCCCGAGACCACGATCACATCGGACGAATCGATCGGCAGCGGGCCGCGCTCGACCGCATCGCTGACCATGCCCAAGCTGCGGCGCGTGCCGTCGGCCGCGAGGCCGATCTCGCTGTGTGCGCCGCCGTGCAGCAGTTCGTCGGCGAGGGCGCGGGCGATGGCGTCGAGGCTGCGCCCCGCCCGTTCGATGTCGATGGTCTTGACGGTGACGTCGGGCCACTCGAGCGCCGCGGTCCGATTCAGCGCAGCGAGGCCACTCGCCCAGGTTCTCGGACCATCGGACCCGGCCCGCCCGAAGCAACCGTCTTGGTCGTCGACCGCGACGAAGAGCCGAGGAGATGACGACGCAGCCGCACCGCGCGACACCGCGAACGCCTGTGCTGCATCGAACGCCGCACGGTTGAACGCGCGCGCATGATCGATGTCGTCGGCAGCGCGAAGGTTCCCGAGGTAGATCACGCCGGCCCACTCGGTCGAAGATCCGATCGACCCCACGCGGGCGTCGACGTTGTGCTCGATCAGGGCGGCGGCCAGCTCGGCGGCAAGGCCGCCTCCGTCATCGGTCACGATGATCGGACCGCCGAACAGGCCGGCGGTCGCCGTGTCCGATGGCGGGGCAGCAACGAGGTCCACCACGAAGCGACCGAACGAACTCGTCGGCGATGCGGCCGGTTGACCGACGGCGGGGCTGGTGTCCGAGTCGGTGTCGCCGACAGCCGGCTCGTTCACCTGGCTGGAGAGGTAGTCGACGATTTCGCCGAGGGTGGCCAGCCGCGCCATGTGGGCGAGGTCGACGTCGGGGAGTTCGGGGACGAGGTCTTGCATCGCGCTGAGGATCTCGACCCGCTTGATCGAGTCGATCCCGAGGTCGGATTCGAGCTCCATGTCCATCGTCAGCATCTCGTCGGGGTAGCCGGTGCGATCGGACACGACGCCCAGCAACAGCGGCATCATGGCGACCGACGACGCCACGGCCGAATCCGATGTGGCGGGTGCTCCCGTCGTCGGCTCGTTCACCTGGCTGGAGAGGTAGTCGACGATTTCGCCGAGGGTGGCCAGCCGCGCCATGTGGGCGAGGTCGACGTCGGGGAGTTCGGGAACGAGGTCTTGCATCGCGCTGAGGATCTCGACCCGCTTGATCGAGTCGATCCCGAGGTCGGATTCGAGCTCCATGTCCATCGTCAGCATCTCGTCGGGGTAGCCGGTGCGATCGGACACGACGCCCAGCAACAGCGGCATCATGGCGACCGACGATCCCTGCGAGACGCGAGCTACCGGTGCAGCGACGGTCGGCGCTGCCGCCACGGGTTGCGGCTCCGCCAAGGCCGCGGGAGCGACATCGCCGAGAGCATCGATCGGTGCCACAGGGACCATTGGCGCGACGGCGACGGCCGGCGCCACTGGTTGCGTCGACGGGGACATGGTGGCGGGCATGGTGGCGGGCATGGTGGCGGACATGGTGGCGGACATGGCGGCGGGCCAGGGCGTCGCCTCGTTGGTTGCGATGGAGATCGGTGCGGCTCCGGCGAGTTGGCCGAGTACCGCGATGCCCTGCTGGGTCGCCTCGAGAAAGGCGCGGTGTGCCTGAGCCATCGAGTTCAAGTACGCGGTGTGCGCGAGTGCGGTCTGCTGCTGTGCGGCCTGATACGCCGCGAGCACGCCCGAGTCGAGCGGGGCGGAGCGTGGTGACACGGCAGGAGCCGGGCGATCCGGTTCCGCTGACGGGGGCGTCGCGGCTCGGAGATCGACTCGGGAGTCAGCGATTGCGGGCGCAGCGGCTCGCAGCGGAGCGGTGTCGCCCGCGCGCTGGTGGGTCGACGGTGCGGTGTTGTTCACGGGGTTGGCCTCGACGAGTTCGTTCAGGTCCTGCGGTGGGTACGGGCTGGCGTAGTTGGCACCATTGATCGCAATGGCGAGTTTCGGCTGGGGTGTGTCGTGGGGTGTCGTCACGTGGCCGTACTCGCGCCACAACGCGTCGAGTTGCATCTCGACGCCGGCTGCGGCGAGTTGACCGATCGCGTCGAAGAAGGTGACGACGCCGTTGCGACCCTTCTTGTCGAGCGGAATGGCGCGATGGTCGCGCCCGTCGAGGATCGTGCCGATCAGGCCCGTGAGCACCGCCGACGGACCGACTTCGACGAAGGTCCGGGCGCCCTGCGCGTACATTTCTTCGATCATCTCGACGAAGCGCACCGACTGCGACAGTTGGCGTGCGACCTGGGTGCGCATCGCAGCGTCGCCGCCCGCATAGGGCTCGGCCATCTCGTTCGAATACACGGGCACGACGGGTCTGCCGAATGCGACGTCACCGAGGTAGTCGAGGAAGGCCGCGCTCGCCGCGCTGACCACAGGCGAGTGGAAGGCAGTTGCGACGGGGAGCCGCTTGGCCGCGAATCCGGCTGCATGGAGGTCGGCCTCGACGCGTTCGATCGCCTCGGTCGGACCAGACAGCACGACCTGACGTGGACTGTTGTGGTTGGCGATCACCACGTCGGCCGCCGACTGTTCGACGATGGTGCGAACGGCATCGATCGATCCGGTCACGGCGGTCATCGAGCCCGGGGTTTGAGCGGCTTCGGCCATCAGGTTCCCGCGGCGGCTGGCAACGCGAATCAGGTCGGCTGCGGACAGCACGCCTGCGGCGTGGAGCGCTGAGATCTCGCCGAAGCTGTGGCCCGCGACATGCTGGGCCTCGACGCCGATCGCACGCAGGACGTGCAGGAGTCCCAAGCTCATCGTGCCGATTGCTGGCTGAGCCCAGTGCGTTGCGGTGAGGAGCGACTGGTTCGCGGCATCGGCCCCGTCTTCGAACGAAGTGATCGGAAACACCACGTCATGGAGCGAATGCTCGTCCCACTCCTGGTCGGCGGCGAGGTCCCAGGCGTCCATCGCCTCCGAGCAGTGCATCGCCAGGTCAGCACCCATCATCACGTACTGGCTGCCCTGGCCGGGAAACACGAAGGCAACGTCGCCCGCCGATGGTCCCGTTCCGTAATGGACACCGGTGGGAATGGAGAACGACGCGTCGGGATCGCTCGTGATCCGCGTCACCGCCTGGTCGAGTTTGATGCGCAAGTCGGCTTCGTCGTTGGCCACGACGGCGAGGCGGGCGGCGGCTCCGGCGACGTAGGCGCGCTGGCTGGTCTGGGCGACGAAGGCGAGCGAACCGGGCAGTGTCGATCCCGTTGCCATCGCCTCGATGTGGTCGCGGGCGTGGCCGACGATCTCAGCGCCATCGGCTCCGCACAACACCACCAGCTCGGCCGCAGTCGACCGCAGGCGCGGTGCCCGTGCGGCGTCGCCGACGTATTCCGACAGTGCGATGTGGAAGTTCGACCCACCGAAGCCGAACGAGCTGACCGAACCGCGGCGTTCGTGGTTCGAACCGCGGACCCACGGGCGAGTTCGGGTGTTGAGGTGGAACGGCGAGTTCACGACGTCGAGTTCCGGATTGGGCCGCTCGATCTTGGCGGTCTGGGGCAGCACCTTGTGGTGCAAGGCCATGATGACCTTGAACAGCCCCGCCGCTCCCGCCGCAGCCTTGGTGTGGCCGATCTGACTCTTCACCGAACCGAGTGCACACCACTGACGGTCGACGCGACCGGTCGCGTTGAACGCGAGTTCGAGCCCGCCGACTTCGGCTGCGTCGCCGGCGACGGTTCCGGTTCCGTGCGCTTCGACGAGTTCGACGGTGTCCGGTCCGTAGGAGGTCTTCGAGTAGGCATTTGCCAGCGCTCGCGCTTGGCCTGACGACACCGGCGCGTACACGCTCTTCGACCTGCCGTCCGAGCTCGAGCCGACACCATTGACGACGCAGTAGATGTCGTTGCCGTCGCGCTCGGCGTCGTCGAGCCGCTTCAACGCCACCATGCCGATGCCTTCGCCGAGCATGGTGCCGTCAGCCTGATCGGAGAACGGGCGGATGTCTTCGGACTTCGACAACGCGGGGGTCTTCGAGAAGCACATGAACATGAAGATTTCGTTCATCGTGTCGACGCCACCGGCGATCACCAGATCGCTGTCGCCGAGGTACAACTCGTTGATCCCCATCGACATCGCCGAGAACGACGACGCGCACGCCGCGTCGGTGACGCAGTTGGTTCCACCGAGATCGAGTCGGTTCGCGATGCGTCCGGCGACGACGTTGCCGAGCAATCCGGGAAACGTGCTCTCGGTCCATTCCGGATGCAGCGCCATGATGCGGTCGCACGCCTCTTGCGCGACGTCCTCACTGATCCCTGCTCGGCGCATGCCCTGCAGCCACATCGGACGGTTCATCCGACTCGCCATGGCACCGAACAATTCCTGGCCCGACGTGACGCCGAGGATGACCGAGGCGCGGCTGCGATCGAGTTCGGTGAACTGGCCGCGCAGGGCGTCGTCGAGCACGCGCTGCGCAACGATGAGGGCCAGCAGTTGCGCCGTGTCGGTCGACGGGATGACGCTCGGCGGCACGCCAAAGCCGAGCGCATCGAAATCGATCGGATCGAGAAAGCCGCCGCGGCGACCGTAGGTCTTGTCGGGAACCGACGGGTCGGGGTCGTAGTGGTCCTCGATCAGCCAGTGGCTCGGCGGCACATCGGTCATCCGGTCGGTGCCGGCGAGGATGTCGTTCCAGAATCCGGCCGAATCGACCGAGCCAGGAAAGAGTGCAGACACGCCGACGACCGCGATCGGGGGGCGAATCGATGTCGAGATGACGGTCATGAAAGTCCCTTTCAGTTGTCCCGCTACCGATGGTCCCCGACACCGACGGGGCGACGACGAGGTGGCAAACGAGTGGTCATTCGAGCGGGCGAGGCCGAAAGTCGAACGCCTCGGACGGCACGGGTACACCGTAGGTCCGGAATTGGTGCGCGCGGGTCACGACAGCAGCACCTTCCAGAAGATTTCGCGCCACCTGGACCACCGTCCGATTCGCCGGATCGGCGAGAAAGGTCCCGGCGGTCCAGGCATTGAATGCGCCCATCGCCGGACCGCACCAGATCTGATAGTCGAGGCGGCGGTCCGCAGCGCCCTGGATCGACCACCGACTCGACAGGCCGAGATAGCTCCTGAAGACCAGCGCCATCTTGTGCCGCGGGTCGCGCTCGGCCTCGGCGACCTGGTGAGGATCGCGTTCGTTCCAGAACTCACAGGTGGCCCTCCAGCACTCGGCGATCGACGTCCCGAGGATCTTCGACTCGAGTTCGTCGCGCTCGGCGGGGGGGATGGCGTCGAGCGATGGATAGGTCCGGTACAGGTCGTACAACTTGCGGGCGCGTGGCGCGAACATCGTGCCGCGCTTGAGGACCTGGAGGTTGACGCCGAGTTCGAACATGTCCGCCGCCGGCGCCATGGTGACGTCGGCGATGTCGGCGGCGGCCAGCATCTGCTTGCCGGCGGCCGAGAGACCCGACTCGACACACGACTCGTTCACCGTGCCGGTGAGGATGTACGACGCACCGAGCGCAAACGCTGCGGCGGCCGCTTGCGGCGTGCCGATGCCGCCCGCTGCGCCGAGCCGAATCGGACGAACGTACCCGTACGTGGCCATCGCCTCGTCCCGCGCCGCTTGGATGGAGGAGAACAACGGCCCCAGTGGTCGGTTGTCGGTATGGCCTCCGCTGTCGCTCTCGACGGTGATGTCCTCGGCGACCGGGAGGGACGTGGCGAGCTCGGCTTCTGCCGCGGTGAGTCGGCCGCGCGCCACCAGGTCGGCCAGCATCGCCGCCGGCGCCGGATGCATGAAATGGCGGGCCACTTCGGGGCGGGAGATCTTCGCGAACACCGCATTGGGGCGGCGGACCACGCCGGTCGCATCGACCGAGATGCCGCTGTACGCGTAGCGCACGATCGCCGGCGTGAGGCCCATGAACGCGGCGGCAGAGACACGGCGTACGCCGCGCTCGATGTAGAGGTCGGCGACAGCCTGTTCGAGCGCCGGCTCCTGGGGGGAATGGATCAGATTGCACCCCCACGGCGCACCGGAGTCGTCGAGCGCCGCCGTGAGCTCGTCGATGGCGACTTCGACGACATCACGAGTGAGCCCTGCGGCCCCGAAGAACCCGAGGCAGCCAGCCCGCGCCATTTCGATCACCAGGCGTGTCGTCGCGATGCCGTTGGCCATCGCTCCGGTGACATAGGGGAAGCGGGTGCCGTGGACGTCGTTGAAGCTGCGATCGCCGAGCCACTCGGGGTACATCGCTGGCAGGACGGCCGTCACCTGGAACGAACCCGAGGTGTCGGTGCCCGTGTCCGTGCCCGTGTCCATGGCGGAATCGGTCTCGGTGAGCGCGCCACCGTGGGCGATGCCGTACCGACCGGTTTCGGGGTCGACGACGACGAACGCTCGCTCGCGAATCCGATGGATCGCGGCCGCGAGATCTGCCGGAGCAAAGGCCGGGAGCCCTTCGCCGCGCCAGCCTCCGAGCGAACCCTCGGGGACACGCACGGGGATTGATGTCGAGGGGATCACCACGATGTCGAACGTACTGTGCCTCGGCGCTCGTCATGCGACCGACCCGCGATCCGAACGTCGTGGCGGCCCCGTACCAGGGCAACCGCCCGCTGCTGGCTACGTTCCGGGGATGGAAACCATTCGGGTCGAGCGTGACGGACATGTCGTCCTCGTCACGATCGACCACCCCGGGTCGGCGATGAACGCCGTCGACGAGACCTTGCACCGTGAACTCGCGGAGCTGTTCCGATTCCTCGCAGTCGGGACGGACGAACTGCTCGTCGGCGCTCGCGCCATCGTGTTGACCGGCAACGGTCGGGCGTTCTCCGCCGGCGGCGACATGGCGTGGTTCGCTGCGCTGCGCCAGCCCGACCGTCTCCACCAGTTGCGGCGCGAAGCCAAGCAGATCATCTGGGACCAACTCGATGTCGAAGTGCCGATCGTGTGTGCGCTGAACGGCCCGGCCGTGGGGTTGGGTGCATCGATCGCGTTGATGTGCGACCTGATCGTGATGGCCGACGATGCGGCCCTCATCGACCCGCACGTGAAGGTCGGTCTCGTCGCCGGTGACGGTGGCGCGGCGATCTGGCCATTGCTCGTCGGGCCCCTCGCCGCCAAGCGTTTCCTGATGCTCGGCCAGCCGCTGACGGCAGCCGAAGCGCTCCGGCTCGGTGTTGCCGCCGAGGTGTGTCCGCGCGGCGACGTGGCGCACGCAGCCCGCCGCTGGGCAGACCAGCTCGCGGCGCAGCCTCCGCTCGCTGTTCAGGGCACGAAGATCAGCGTCAATCAGCAGATCAAGCAGGCGTTGCTCACCAGCTTCGACGTCTCGACCGCGCTCGAGATGACGTGCTTCGGCACCGCTGATCACGTCGAGGCGGTGGCTGCGTTCGTCGAGAAGCGCCCGCCGCTGTTTCACGGTTCGTGACGAGGGGGAACTGAGATGACGCCTGCTCCCGTGTTCGATCTGCTCGACCCCGACTTCTATCGCCGCGACCCGCACGACGCCTGGACGTGGATGCGGGCCAACGAACCCGTGTACCGCGACGAGCGCAACGGGCTCTGGGGCATCACGCGTCACGCCGACCTGATCGATGTCGAGCGCCGGTCGACCGTGTTCCTCTCGGGTCAGGGCTATCGGGCGCTCTGGTCGCCGAGTGAGATCAACATGATCGCGCAGGACGATCCGCGCCATCGCCAACAACGGATGCTCGTCCAGCCGACCTTGACCAAGAAGTCGGTCGAACAGCGCCAGATCGAGATCGACGAACTGGCCCGTGACCTCATCGACGCTGCGCTCGCCGCCGGCGACGAGATGGAGGTGGTCGACGCGCTGTCCGGTCAGTTGCCGGCGCGCCTCACCGCGCGCCTGCTCGGTTACCCCGAAGAGCTGTGGCCGCAGGTGAAGTCATGGTCCGAACGATTGATGCGCACCGACATGCGCGAGCGCGACGGCAAGGTGTTTCGGGAGTTCATCGCGGCGAACATGGAGTTCGTCGACGAGCTGCAGAAGGTGGCGATCGACCGCCACGCCCACCCGGGCGATGATCTGATCTCGACCTGGGTCCATGCGACCATCGACGGCGTCGCGCTCTCGCCCGAGGCCATCGTGCACGAGGTCGGACTCTTCATCTCCGGTGGTGCCGAAACCTCCCGCACTGCGATCAGCCACGGCTTGCGAGCGTTCGTCGACCACCCCGATCAGTGGGAGGCGTTGGCCGCCGATCCGTCGCTCGTGGCGGGAGCGGTCGAGGAGGTGCTGCGGTGGGTGACACCGCTGAACAACATGTTCCGCCGTGCCGGTGCCGACACCGTCGTCGGTGGTCAACCGATCGAACGCGGCGATCGCCTCGTGCTGCTCTACCCGGCAGCCAACCGCGACGAAGCCGTGTTCGACGAACCGTTCCGGTTCGACATCCGGCGTCAGCCGAACCCGCACGTCGCGTTCGGCTTCGGCACCCACCTGTGCATCGGCACCCATGTGGCCCGGGCCACGCTCGCCGCGGTGTTCACCCAGCTGAGCGCCCGAGTGACCAACCTTCGGGTGGTCACCGAGCCCGACGTCGAGTCGAACATCTTCGCGCGCGCCGTTCGGTCGTTCCGCCTCGCCTACGACATCAGGTGACCAAATCACCGCTGGTGTCAGACACCAGAGGTGATGCAGCGGCGATGCAGCGGTGATGTGACGTCAGAAGATCAGACCGAGGTCGATGTTGCAGCTGGCAGCGGCGCGCTGCATGGCCCCGACCACGACGTCGTTGTCGGTCGACGATGCGGCGAGATGCAGACCCTTGCCGAGCGCGTCGAGTCCGATGTCGTCGACGATCGCGGTGCCGAAGCAGGTGCTCTCGGCTTGGCCGAGTCGGCTCGAGCCGGTGCGCGACGACAAGGTCTCTCCGATGTATCGAGCGAACTCGGGAGCGCCGGCGATGTCGAACGCGACGTCTGCTTGAGTGGGCTCGTCGGCGGGCGGTGCCCCGGCATCAGACGTGGCCGCATCGTCGGGTGTCGTGCCAGCGGCGGTGGCGTCGGCGAGCGATTGTTGCAGCGCGTCGATTTCGTCGGCGAGTTCCTGGTTCTGCACGCCGAGTGCGTCGAGGTCGGCCTCGGCCTCGGCTGCCTGTTCCTCGGCGGCCGTCGCCGTCGCCGCAGTGTCGGCCTGGGCCGTGGCCAGATCGGCCGCCAGTTGTTCGTTGTCGGCGCGGAGTGCGTCGAGGTCGGCTTGAGCGGTTGCGAGTTCGTCCTCCGCGACGTCTGCCCGGTCGGCTTCGAGCGCGGCCGAGGCACGCGCTGCATCGCGTGCGGCGGCGGCATCGTCGCGGCTACGTGCGGCCGAAATCCACAGCAAGGCCAGCACGACTGCGGTGAGCAGCGCAACGGCGCCGATCACGGCCAGGATGCGTTGGCGGCGGGTGCCGATGCCGTCGTCGAGCGATGGCGGCGGCGGAGGCGGGAACGGCGTCGAGAGGCCCGCCGCACCGGCCGCGTCGATGGGCGTCGTGCCTGCGTCCCCGAGCAGATCGGTCATGGTCGCAATGGTACGACACGGACGCGCATGCAGTGGGGACACCTTCGCTCTTGGTGAGATCGGTCGGATGCGCGGCGTGCTGACCCTCCGACCCCCTTCCGACCTTCGCGCATCGGGCCTGCTTTCGTCAGGCCGGGACGTCAGTGACTACCGTCACGTAGATGGGAAATGAGATCGCCAACGTCGCTGACATCGTGCGCGTCCACGGGCCAGGTCGAGCCGAACGAACCGCACTCGTGCAGGGCCACCGCCGCATCACCTGGACCCAGATGTACGCGCGCGCCCGTCGCACGGCTCAGGCCCTCGCCAGTGTCGGCGTCGGTGCCGGAGATCGCGTTGCGTTCCTCGACAAGAACGGCATCGAGCACTTCGATCTCTTCTTCGGTGCGGCGCTCCTGAACGCGGTATCGGTCGACGTGAACTGGCGCCTCGCTCCGCCCGAGGTCGAGTTCATCGTCAACGATGCCGAATCCAAGGTGCTGGTGGTCGGGCCGGACTTCGTACCGATCGTCGACGCGATCAAAGACCGGCTGACCACGGTCCAGAAAGTCCTCGTGATTGCCGATGCCGACGGGAACACCCCCGCCGGATACGACGATTTCGAGACGTGGATCAATGGCTTTGCCGACGACGACCCCGGCGCTGTCGGCGGCCCGGGCGACGTTGCGTTCCAGCTGTACTCGTCGGGCACCACAGGTCGACCCAAGGGCGTCATGCTCACCAACAGCAACTTCTTCAGTCTCTTGCCGATGGCCAAGGAGATCTGGGAACTCTCGCCGGACTCGATCAACTTGGCCGCCATGCCCCTGTTCCACATCGGCGGTGGCGGGTGGGCCACGGCCGGTATGTACGAAGGGGCGACGACGATCATCCTCCGCGAACTCGACCCTGCCGGGCTGATCGATCTCATTCAGCACGAAAGGATCACGCACGGGTTCGTGGTGCCCGCGGTGTTGCAGTTCATGCTGATGATGCCGAACATGGCCGACGCCGATTTCTCCAGCCTGCAGGTCCTGGTCTACGGCGCGTCACCGATCAGCGAAGACGTCCTCGCGGCGTGTGTCGAGAAGTTCAAGCCATGCAAGTTCTGGCAGGCCTACGGGCTCACCGAGACGACGGGCGCGGTGGTCAATCTGCCGCCCGAGGATCACGATCCCAATGGGCCGAACCGACATCGGTTGCGGTCGTGTGGCGTCGCCGGTCCTGGCGTCGAGTTGCGGATCGTCGGTGACGACGGCGGGGACTGCGAAACCGGTCAGGTCGGAGAGATCTGGATTCGGACGCCGCAGAACATGCTGGGGTATTGGAAGAACCAGGCCGAGACCGACAAAGCGCTCACCGCCGACGGGTGGTTCAAGTCGGGTGACGCCGGCTATCTCGATGCCGACGGGTACCTCTACATCCATGATCGGGTGAAGGACATGATCGTGTCTGGCGGCGAGAACGTGTACCCGGCCGAAGTCGAGAACGTGCTGATGGCCCATCCTGCAATCGCCGATGTCGCCGTCATCGGTGTGCCGCACGACAAGTGGGGCGAAACCGCCAAGGCCGTCGTCGTCGCCACCGCCGACAGCGAGCCCGGAGACGAACTCGCCGCCGAGATCATCGCCTATGCCCGTGAGCGGTTGGCCACGTTCAAGTGTCCGACCAGCGTCGACTGGGTCACCGAACTCCCGCGCAACCCGAGCGGCAAGATCCTCAAGAAGGACCTCCGCGAGCCGTACTGGGAGGGCCGCGAGCGTCGCGTGGGCTGAACGGGGGGCCTGTGACCCTGGACGCATCGATCGTTCGGTTGTGAATCGTCGATAGCTTGGAAACCCGTGTCTTCCACCGAAACCCCCCTTCCCACCTCCGGGACGCTCTCGCGGCGCACCGACATCCGCAACCTCGCCATCGTCGCCCACGTCGACCACGGCAAGACCACGCTCGTCGATGCGATGTTGCAGCAGTCGGGGGCGTTCGGGGCGCACGAAGAACTGATCGAGCGGGTCATGGACTCGGGCGACCTCGAGAAGGAAAAGGGGATCACGATCCTCGCCAAGAACACCTCGCTCGTGTGGGACGACAAGCGGACCGGGGAGAAGATCACGCTCAACATCGTCGACACGCCGGGCCACGCCGACTTCGGTGGCGAGGTGGAGCGAGCGTTGACGATGGTCGATGGCATCGTGCTGCTCGTCGACTCTGCCGAAGGTCCGCTTCCCCAGACACGATTCGTGCTGCGCAAGGCGTTGGCCCGCAACCTGCCCGTCATTCTCGCGATCAACAAGATCGACCGCGCCGACGCTCGGACCGCCGAAGTCGTCGACGAGGTGTACGAACTGTTCTTCGATCTCGATGCCCGGGAAGACCAAGTCGAGTTCCCGATCGTCTACTGCTCCGGCCGTGACGGCTGGGCCACCCTCGACCTCGATGAGGCGCATGCCATCGTCAAGGGCGACGTCACGGGCAAGGACCTCACTCCGTTCGTCGACGTGCTGCTCGAGAGCATCCCGGCGCCCACCTACACCGAGGGCGCACCGCTGCAAGCCTGGGTGACGAACCTCGACTCGTCGCCGTACCTCGGGCGCATGGCGTTGCTCCGCATCATGGAGGGCGAGCTCAAGAAGGGTCAGTCGGTGGCGTGGTGCAAGGTCGACGGCACCATCGTCCGTGCCAAGGTCTCCGAGCTGTTCCTCACCGAACACCTCACGCGGGTCCCGGTCGATTCGGCCCGCCAGGGTGACCTCGCCGCGATCGCCGGCATCGAAGACATCTTCATCGGCGAGACGCTCGCCGATCTCGAGAACCCGATCCCGCTGCCGCTCATCACCGTCGACGAGCCTGCGCTGTCGATGACGATCGGCATCAACACCTCGCCGCTCGCCGGCCGGGAGGGCAAGAAGCTCACGGCCCGCCTCGTCAAGGCCCGGCTCGACCAGGAACTGATCGGCAACGTGTCGATCCGCGTGTTCCCGACCGCACGCCCCGACTCGTGGGAGGTCCAAGCTCGTGGTGAGTTGCAGCTTGCGATCCTCGTCGAGCAGATGCGGCGAGAGGGATTCGAACTGACCGTCGGCAAGCCGGTCGTGCTGACCAAGGAGATCGACGGCAAGGTGTACGAGCCGGTCGAACGCGTCACGATCGACGTCCCCGAGGAGTACCTCGGTGCCGTCACACAGCTGCTCGCCACCCGCAAGGGCCGGATGCAGAACATGGGCGGGACCGGCTGGGTCCGTCTCGACTACCTCGTGCCCGCTCGCGGCCTGATCGGCTTCCGCACGCAATTCATGACCGAGACCCGCGGCACCGGCATCATCAGCCACATCTTCGAGGATTACGAGCCGTGGGCCGGTGAGATTCGCGCCCGCGCCCAAGGCGTGCTGGTCAGCGACCGCATGGGTCCGGTCACGAACTACGCGATGATCAACCTGCAGGACCGTTCGCAGATGATGGTCAAGGCCGGCGACGACGTGTACGAAGGCATGATCATCGGGGAGAACTCGCGGGCGGGCGACATGGACGTCAACATCTGCCGTGAGAAGAAGCAGACCAACGTCCGGGCGTCGTCGTCCGACGAGACCGTGAAGGTGACGCCGCCGAAACTGTTGTCGCTCGAAGGCGCTCTCGAGTTCATCAGCGTCGACGAGTGCGTCGAAGTGACTCCGTTGACGATTCGCATCCGCAAGGTCGAACTCGACCCGACCATCCGCGCACGTGCCGCGAAGAAGGCCAGCAACGAGTTGAAGGCCGAAGCCGAAGCCCGCGCCTAACCAACGCGATGAGTTTCCGGGTGACCTGTGCGCCGCCAGGCTCATCGCTCGGGGTGGGTCTACACGTCGCGATGAGTTTCCGGGTGACCTGTGCGCCGCCAGGCTCATCGCTCGGGGTGGGTTCGGGCATACTGCTGGCGTGATTGATGCACTGGATGGCTGGGCGGGAACCGATCCCGTTCTGGCGGCCAAGATCGGAGTGCTCGAGGATCGACTCAACGATCTCGGCTCGGTGATCGTGGCCTTCAGCGGAGGAGCCGACTCGGCGTTCCTGGCGGCTTCCGCGCACCGCGTACTCGGCGCAGCAGGCACGCATTGCGTCACAGCTGTGTCGCCATCGCTGGCCGGTGACGAGGAAGCAGACTGTCGAGCGCTTGCCGCTGAGTGGGGATTGCGCTGGACACCGGTTCTCACCAGTGAGATGGAACGTGCGGCGTATCGGCTCAACGACACCGACCGCTGCTTTCACTGCAAGGCAGAACTGATGGACGTGGTGGCACCGATTGCGACGCAGTCCGGCGCCACGGTCGTGCTTGGCGTGAACATGGACGATCTGGGCGATCACCGGCCCGGCCAGCAGGCCGCCGAGCAGGCTGGAGCTGTGTTTCCGCTGGTCGACGCCGGATTCACCAAAGCCGACGTACGCGCCGCCTCTCGTCATCTGGGGCTGCGTACCTGGGACAAGCCCGCCGCAGCGTGCCTGGCCTCACGTATCCCGTACGGCACCGAGGTGTCGGTCGGCATCTTGAGCCGCGTCGACCGCGCCGAGGCGGCCTTGCATCGCCTCGGGTTGGCGCAGGTGCGCGTGCGGCACTACGGCGAAACTGCCCGCATCGAGGTCGACCTCGATGATCTGGCCCTCGTCGTCGATCGGCGGAGCGAGATCGTCGATGGCGTCCGTGCCGCCGGTTACCGGTACGTCACCCTCGACCTCGAAGGATTCCGCAGCGGCAACCTGAACGGCTGATTCACCCGTTTGCGTCGCGTTTTGCGTACGCCCGGGCGTACGGCGATCGCGACGCAAACGGTCCGATCATCTATCGTCGGGGGCCATGAAGCTCTCGATGCAGATCAGCTATTCCGGTGACTTCCACGCAGACGTGGACAAGGTCGTCGAACTCGAAAAGGCCGGCCTCGATGTGGTGTGGGTGCCCGAGGCGTACAGCTTCGATGCCGTCTCCCAGATGGGGTACCTGGCAGCCAAGACCGACAGGATCGAAATCGGGTCGGGCATTCTCAACGTCTTTTCGCGTACGGCGACCTGCATGGCGCAAACCGCGGCCGGCCTCGATTTCGTGTCGAACGGTCGGTTCATTCTCGGCCTCGGGGCGTCGGGCCCACAGGTGATCGAGGGTTTCCACGGCGTGCCATACGACAAGCCCATGCCGCGCATTCGTGATTACATCAATGTCTGTCGCATGACGCTCAAGCGCGAAAAGGTCATCTACGACGGACCCACCGTGCAGATCCCGCTGCCTGACGGTCAGGGCACCGGGCTCGGCAAGCCGCTGAAGATCATCAACCATCCCGTCCGGGATGCGGTTCCGATCTTCTGGGCCAGCTTGATGGGGCTCTCGGTCACGGCGACCGCGCAATACGCCGACGGCTGGTTGCCGATCTTCTTCGATCCGGAGAAGTTCCACGACGTGTGGGGTGACGAACTGAAGGCGGGTGTCGCCAAGCGCGACCCGGCGCTCGGGCCGGTGCAGATCTCCGCCGGCGGCATGGTCGCCATCGGTGACGATCTCGTCGGTGACAAGCAGGCGCGGATCCTCGACATGGCTCGGCCGAGCGTGGCGCTCTACGTCGGTGGCATGGGGGCGCGCGACAAGAACTTCTACAACACGATCATGCAGAAGTACGGCTACGTCGACGAAGCGATCGCCATTCAGGACAACTACCTCGACGGCAACAAGGACAAGGCTGCCTCGATCGTGCCCGCCGAGATGCTGGCCAACACCAACCTGGTCGGGCCGGTGAGCTACGTGAAGGAGCGGATCGCGGCCTACAAGGAGGCGGGTGTCACCCACCTGTCGGTCAACCCGGTCGGGGCCGGGGCCGTGGAGACCATCGAGACGCTGCGCGGACTGATCGACTGACGGGAACCTGGCAGCCGCAGCCGACGTCCAAATCGGTATGCAGCAGCGTCACCATCTCCATCGATCCGCGGGAGCAGCCATTGGCCTGACGCTCGCCCTCGTCGCGTGCGGGAGTTCCGGTGATGCCCCGGGCGGGGCGTCGGCGGCCTCGTCGACAATCCTCGATGCGACGACGACGATGCACCCGACCTCGACGATGGTTGCGGCAGAGGGCGGCTGGATCGGCGGCGCACCGGACTGGCGCGCGGCCGCCGGCGATGGCGACCTCGAGATGGCGGCGGAGTCCGCAGCGCCCGCCGACTTCGCCGTCGAAGGTGGTGAGACGTCGACGCGTGAAGAGTCGGCGTCGGTCCAACCAGGTGGCGGGACCGGTGGCGACACAGAACCGTCGACCGACCGACCGGTCGACGACTCACCCCTCCGGGCCGGCAGCGTCGACGACAACATCGACTATCCGGGCTTTCTCGCCTATCTCGAACGCATCAATGGTCTTGGAGTGATGACCCGCGAGCTCGATCCGACCGGCCGCAGCATCATCACCGTCACCACCGCTGATGGTCGTCCGGCGCCGGGTGAAGTCGTCGAGGTCTCGGCTGGCGAGATCAGCGTGTCGGTGCGCACGACGGCCGACGGCACGGTGCGCTTCCACCCCGCCTTCTACGGGATTCTGCCCGATGCGACGCTGTCGTACCGTGTGGCCCGAATCGACGGTGACCCGATCAGCGCCCCGGTCGGCGTGGATGTCGCGCTGTCCGGTGGAGCCGCGGCTCCGGCCGCTCCGGTGCCGCTCGATGTGCTGTTTCTGCTCGACGCGACCGGATCGATGGGCGACGAGATCGACCGGTTGAAGGCGACGATCGACGTGGTCGCCGAACGGGTCGCCACGCTCGACCCAGCCCCCGACGTGCGGTTTGCGATGACGTTGTATCGCGATGAAGGCGACGCCTTCGTCACCGCCAACTACGACTTCACCGGCGACATCGACGAGTTTCGGTCTGCGCTCGCCGACGCCGTTGCCGACGGCGGTGGCGACTATCCCGAAGCGCTTGACGAAGGACTGGCCGATGCGTTGGCCAAGCCGGCTTGGCGCGACCCGTCGACAGCGGTACAACTGATCTTCGTCGTGGCCGACGCGCCTCCGCAGGTCGGTCGCCAGGTGGCCACGCCGTACACCGATTCGATTCGCAACGCGATCGAGCGGGGGATCAAGATCTTCCCGATCGCATCGTCGGAGAGCGACGATCAGGCCGAAGCGGTGTTCCGCCAGATGGCCCAAGCGACCGGTGCGCCGTTCGTGTTCCTCAGCAACGGAGCTGCTGGCGCATCGACCGGAGCGTCGACCGACATCGCGACGACCGACTACGAGGAACTGGCGCTCGACGAACTCGTCGTGCGGCTGATCGCCGAGGAACTCAGCGACTTGCAGAATGGTGCTGCGGTCTCGGTGCCGACGACGACCGCTCCGGCCACCACCAACCCCGACGGGCAATAGGGGCACCTGCGGCCGGGCAACGGCACGGCCTGGCCGTACTATCCTGCGCGCCATGGCACGACACCCCGTCAAAGGGCCCGATTGGATCGACTCGGCGCCGATGGCATTCTCGAACTCGATCGACATTGCAACTCCGCCTGCCGCGGTGTGGGCTCACATCGCCGACCATGCCAGTTGGACCGCGTGGTTCACCACGCTCGATGCAGTCGAAGTCACCGGTGCGGCAACCGGCGTCGGAGGCAACCGTCGCGTCACGGTCAAGCGGTTGCCGATCGACGAAGAGTTCACCGCGTGGGACGAGAACGAACGATTCGCGTTCGCTCTGATCGCCACCAAGTTTCCGTTCCTCCACGCCATGGCCGAAGACGTGCAGATTTCCCTCACCGATTCGGGTTGCAACGTCACCTACCGGCAGGGCATCGAAGCCCGCCGAGGCTTCGGGTGGCTCACCAAACTCGCGTTCGGGTCACTCGACCAGCAGACTGCGGACGCCCTGTCGCGCCTGAAGCGACTCTGCGAAGGCGGCAACTGATGGCCGACACCGACATGACCATCGCGGAGCGCGAAGCATTTCTTGCCGGGGTGCACGTCGGTGTGCTGTCGATCGCACGCGAGGGAAAGGGGCCGCTGGCGTTGCCGATCTGGTACCTCTACCGTGACGGTGAGCTGCTGTTCTCGATGAGCGGCACCTCGCTCAAGGCCGACCTGCTCCGCAAGCGGGGTCGCGCCACGCTGACGGCGCAACAGGAGACCCTGCCCTACCAGTACGTGATGGTCGAAGGACCCGTCGTCGTGAGCGATGACGACGTCGACACCGCCGAGTTGGCCATTCGGTACCTCGGCGCCGACATGGGGGCCTGGTACGTCCAGCACAATCCGCCGACCGCAGACTCCGTCGTCGCCCGCCTCCGACCGGAGCAATGGCTGACCGTCGACTACGGCAAGGTGATGTAGGACGATTGGCAAGGTGATGTAGGACGGATGCGCAGTCAGACCATTCCTCTGAGCCAGAGCAGGCTCAGCGCCCAGGCAACTGCCAGCAGCAAGAATGCCGCCATCGCCCAGCGCCACGTCAGCTCCTTGACGATCTCGATCTCCTCGCCGAGCGTGTCGCCGAGCGATGCTTGGATGTCGTCGTATGCATCGGCCAGCTCGGTGCCGGTGCGAGCCTCGAACGCCGCGCCACCGGTGGTTTGGGCCACCAGTTCGAGGTCGGCCGGTCGGACCGGCACGGGCACTCGATCGCCGCTGACGGGGTCGACGATGACGCCGGCGTCGGTGCCGAAGGCGATCGTGAACACCGGTACGCCGGCCTCGGCAGCCTCTTGCGCGCCGTCCGACGTCAGTCTGCCAACCGTCGTCTCGCCGTCGCTGAGCAACACGATCACACCGGGTGCCACATCGTCGGGTCGGCCCTGACCGGACGGATCCTCGGCTGCGTTGACCAACAGATTCGTCGCCGTCGACAGGGCATCACCGATCGCTGTCGACTCGTCGAGTTCGAGTCGGTCGAGCCCGCGGTCGAGGGCGGATCGGTCGAGCGTGGGGGGAACCACGACGTCGACCACGCCGGAAAAGGAGATCAATCCCACTTCGACGTTGGCGTCGACCTCGGCGATGAAGTTGCGGGCTGCGTCACGCGCCGACTCGAATCGGTTGGGTTCGACGTCGCCGGCTTCCATCGAGAGCGAGACGTCGAACGCAACGAGGATGCGGCCCTCGCTCTTGGTCCGTTCTGTCGACCGATCGACCGGCCGGGCGATGGCGACGACCGCGGCCGCGAGTCCGACGAGTTGGATGATGGCAATGAGGTGACGGCGCCAATTCGGTCGTTCGGGAACGATCTCGTCGAGGAGGTCAATGTGCGTGAACCGGAGTGCGGTCGTCTTTCGCCAGCGCAAGACGGCGACGTAGAACGCGGCCAGCGCAACGACCACGAGCAGCAACCACAGCCGACCGGCCGCCAGGAAGTCGGTGCTCATCGCGTCAGCACCCCACCGCGCACGGCCTGGCTGCGGCGGCGTTGGACGTGGCCGACGATGGTGCCCAGCCAGTCCCCGTCGGTCGAGAGTTCGATCACGTTGGCACCGGTCCGCCCGAGCGCCTCCAGGCGCGTTGCAGCGGCGGTCGCTGGCCGCGGGCGATGAACCGCTGTTGCACGGACTCGGTGACCCGCACCTCACGCGAGCGACCGGAGGCCGGATCGATCATCTGCACGAGACCGATGGGTGGGACGTCGTACTCGCGCGGATCGTGCACGGTGACGGCGAGGAGGTCGTGGCGCAGGCTGATCCGTCCGAGCGCAGGAACCCATTCGGCGCCGGCGAAGTCAGAGATGACGGCAACGAATCCGCGCCGTTGGGCAAGCGCACCGATGCGGTCGAGGGCGCCCGCGAGATCTGCTGCCCCTCGACCTTCGGAGTCCGGAGGAGCGGCCAGCGTCGAGAGAATTGCGCGCACCTGGTTCTTGCCCGAGCGGGGCGGAATGACGTGCAGGTCGGGGCCGGCCACCATCACCGCACCGACCCGGTTCTGGTTGCGGGCCGTCAGAAAGCCGACTGCCGCGGCAGCGGCGAGGGCGATCTGGGCCTTGGTATTGCTGACCGTACCGAAGTTCATCGTCGCCGACGCATCGACGACGAGCCACGCCGTGAGGTCGCGGTCGGCAATCTGTTCGCGGATATAGGTCTCTTGCGTGCGGGCGGTGACGTTCCAATCGATTCGACGCACGTCGTCGCCGGGTTGGTACGGCCGCGACTCGCCGGGCTCTGACCCGTGACCGGGCGTGAGCCCCTGGTAGTTGCCATGGAGCACGCCGTCGAGACGTCGGCTGATCGTGAGCTCGAGTGAGCGCAGCAGCTCGGTCACGGTCTCGGTGGGCGGCCCCTGTGCCCACATTCCTGCCACGGTCAGCTCCGCCCGAAGACGTCGTTCGGCTTGGGCGACACCCAGTTCGCGGGCACCGTCGCCAAGATGCGTTGGATCACGTGGTCGGCAGTGATGTCGCGGGCAAGCGCGTCGTAGGTCAACAGCAAGCGGTGACGCAAGACCTCGGGAGCGAGGTCGAAGACGTCCTGCGGGGTGGCGTAGGTGCGACCCCGCAGCATCGCCATGGCCCGAGCGCCCTTGACGAGATTGAGTGATGCCCGGGGGCTCGCGCCCAAGCCGATCACCGAACCGAGATCGGCGAGGTTGAACCGATCGGGATATCGAGTGCACTGCACCAGATCGACTGCGTACTGGGAGACGGATCGATCGACGAAGACCTCGTCGGCGCGGGCCTGCAGCGCAATGAGCTCGGCGAGCGTGATCACCTGCGCCGGGTTCGGCGCCGCCGACGTGACCGCCATTCGATCGATGATCATCATCTCCTCGTCGGCGGTCGGGTGGTCGAGCACGATCTTCATCATGAAGCGGTCGCGCTGGGCGTCGGGAAGCTGGTAGACGCCTTCGGATTCGATCGGGTTCTGAGTGGCGACGACGAAGAACGGCGCCTCGACCGCATGGGTGATTCCGCCGATCGTGACCTGCTGCTCGGCCATCACTTCGAGGAGCGCCGACTGGACCTTGGCGGGCGCTCGATTGATCTCGTCGGTGAGGAGGAAGTTGACGAACACGGGGCCGAGCTCGACATCGAACGTCTCGGACCCGGCGCGATAGATCCGTGTGCCGACGATGTCGGAGGGCAGGAGGTCGGGGGTGAACTGGATCCGGGCGAACGAGCCGCCGACGACGTTCGCCAGCGTCTCGGCCGCCAGCGTCTTCGCGAGTCCGGGAACCGATTCGAGCAGGCAATGGCCGCGGCACAACACCCCGACCAGCAGCCGTTCGAGGAGGCGGGATCTGACCGACGATGACCTTGCGGAGCTCGAAGAAGATCTTCTCGAAGGTCGCCGCGGTCGCCGCATCGTTCATCGGCATGCCGACGGGCGCGCTCGATGACCGTGTTCGTGCCGGTGTTGGCTGGGGTGTTGGGCGCGGACGTCGCCAGGTGGTCCGCCATCTCGAAGTCGCTCATCCGCTCAGCAAGCTAGCGGTCCGGGTTGCACCTCTCTCGTCGGGCGCGATCCCCGGGTTGTCGGCTCGACGCGCCGAGCGTGATGTCCGACGTTCGGCCGGCGCCGCTACCGTGGAACCATGTCGGGCAACGACGCACGAGACACCCCTGGTCGCCACGCCGGTGATCGGCGCGAGTCCGCGCCGGGATCCGGATCCGAATCTGGGTCTCGCGCAAAGTCGGGGTCCGGATCAGTCGACGATCACTTCGATGCGGTGGCCGTCGAGCGAGCCGAGCGCACGGATCGGGAAGAGCGGTTGGCGAGCCGCAGGCTGGCAGGGATCGAAGCGGGCCGCCGCAAGGGTGGCCTCGTCGGGGCTGCGTTGGCGGGCTCCATGCTCGTGTTGCACGAGATCTACGAAGGACCGGCGGTCGACGTCGACATCGTCGAAGTGGCAGAGACTCCCGGCGGGCCGGGTGACATCGACATCGACGGGATCGACGTGTCGGTCGATGGCGTCGACATCTGGGCGCCGCCGCCCACGTCGAGCCGAGACAGCTGAAACGACGGCGCCCCACCGACCCGATCGAGGGTTGTCTGGTGCACGGTCACGCAGGTAACCCAGGCCCGCTCGTAGCCTGCCCGCTGTGACGATTTCGACGGGCGCAGGACAGATCGACTCGAGTCGTCTCGGCGCGCAGTCGAACATCGAATCCACGATTGCTGCCGATGTCGTCGTCGTCGGCGGCGGTCCCGCCGGCACGTCAGCGGCGATCGAACTCGCTCGCTCAGGTCGCAGCGTCGTCCTGCTCGACCGGGCGGTGTTCCCGCGCGACAAGTGCTGCGGCGACGGTCTGACCACCTTGGCGCTGCGTGAACTCGAACACCTCAGGTTCGACCCGGAAGCGGTCACGGATTGGTTCGACGTCGCAGGCGCGTCGCTGCGGTCGCCGTCGGGGCGCTCGGTCGAGGTGCCGCTCGACGGGCCCGGCCGATACGCCGCAGTTGCGCCGCGCCTCCAACTCGACGACGCACTCCTTCAGATCGCTCGGGCGTCCGGCGTCGATGTGCGCGATGGCATCGCCTTCGAAGCGCTCGACGATCGGAGCGATCACGTCATCGTCACCGCTGGCGATCTGCGGATTTCCGCCCGCTACGTCGTGGCCGCCGATGGCATGTGGAGCCCGGTCCGCAAGTCGCTCGGCCTCAACGAGGTGGGCTATCTCGGTGAGTGGCACGGGTTCCGCCAGTACGCGCGGGGCGTCACCGGCACGGCCGCAGGCCAACTCCATGTCTGGTTCGAAGCCGATCTGCTGCCCGGATACGCCTGGTCGTTTCCATTGCCCGGCGGTCGAGCCAACATCGGCTTCGGCGTGTTGCGCGATGGCGTGCGCAAGACCAAGGAGATGAACGCACTGTGGGTCGACCTGCTCACGCGGCCGCACGTCGTCGAAGCGCTCGGGTCGGGATTCGAACTCGAGGATCGGCACACGGCCTGGCCGATACCGGCGCGCATCGACGAGGCGGTTCTGGTGCGCGGGCGGGTGCTCTTCGCCGGCGATGCTGCGATGGCCACCGATGTGATGACCGGCGAGGGGATCGGTCAGGCGCTGCTCACCGGTCGGCTTGCGGCGGAGGCGATCCTGGCCGGAGGGGCCCTGCAACCCGACGTCGTCGGAGGGATCTACCGGGCCGAGGTGGCCCATCATCTTCGTGCGGATCACAAGATGTCGCTGGCACTGGGACGCGTGCTCGCCAAGCCGTGGGGTGCGCGCGGTGCGATCCGTGTCGTCGAGGCGAGTGGCGCCTGGGGTCGACGAAACTTCGCGCGATGGATGTTCGAAGACGAGCCGAGGGCCGTGCTGCTCACGCCGAGCCGCTGGCACCGCAACTTCCTGCGGCGTCCCGGCGCCATGCTCTGACCGTTGCCGTTGCCGTTGCGTTGCGGTGGTCGATGGGAATGTCGGTCCGCTTCGGCGCCAGGAGCCGGAGGTTCCTACGTTGGGGCGATGGCACGGCTCTGTGAAGGCAAGATCGCAATCGTCACCGGCGCTGGTCGCGGGATCGGCCGCGAGCATGCGCTCAGCTTGGCGCGCCACGGTGCCAAGGTGGTCGTCAACGATCTCGGTGGCACCCGTGACGGATCGGGTGGTGATGCCTCGGCAGCCCAGCTGGTGGTCGAAGAAATCATCGCCGGCGGCGGAGAAGCAGTGGCGAGCGCCGACAATGTTGCGGAGTGGGATGGCGCCAAACGGATGATCGACACGGCGATCGAGACCTTCGGAGGGCTCGATGCCGTCGTCAACAATGCAGGCATCTTGCGCGACCGGATGCTCGCGAACATGACCGAGGTGGAATGGGATGCGGTGATCAACGTGCACCTCAAGGGCACATTCGCACCCAGTCGGCACGCCGCGGCCTATTGGCGCGACCGATCCAAGGCCGGCGAGCAGGTTGCCGGACGCATCATCAACACCACCTCGGTGTCAGGGATCTACGGCAACGTCGGCCAGGCGAACTACGGGGCGGCCAAGGCGGGGATCGCAGCCTTCACGCAGATCGTCGCGATGGAACTCGCCCGCTACGGGGTCACTGTCAATGCGGTGGCGCCGGTCGCGTTGACGCGGATGACCGAAGACCTCGGTCCGGAGCCCGAGACCGACGAGGAGCGTGCGGCCCGCTCGCCGAAATGGATTGCGCCGATCGTCACGTGGCTCTGCTCTGACCAAGCAGCCGGGGTCACCGGCCGAGTCTTCGAGGCCTCCGGCCAGTTCCTCGCCGTTGCCGAAGGTTGGGTCCGCGGCCCGAGCACGTCGCCGGTCGAGGACCCAGAGGCACTGGCCGAGATCGTCGCATCGCTGCTCGCTGACGCTCGGGGCCGCACGGGCATGGATGGCAAGACGATGATCAACTGATCGCCACGATGTCGGGCAGGCCCGCCCCGTCGCCACATCACACACACGACAACACGACAGCAACGCCACACGACAACAACGCCACACGACAACAACACCAGAGGAGAAGGACATGCCACTGAATCCCGATGCAGTCGGTTCGAAGGGTGAGCCGGTCGACGCGAGTTGGACGTCCAAGGACGCGCTGCTGTACGCCGTCGGGATCGGCGCCGGCCACGATGAACTCGCCTTCACCACCGAGAACAGCAACGGCATCGACCAACAGGTGTTCCCCACGTTCCCCGTCGTCATCGGGTGGGGGAGCGGCTCGGTGATGCGGTCGATCGGGACGTTCAATCCGGCGCTCCTCGTCCATGGCCAACAGTCGGTCACGCTCCACCGACCGATACCAACGTCGGGCACCGTCACGCTGACGAGTGAGATCGTGGCGATGTACGACAAGGGCAAGGCCGCCGTCGTGGTGTCGGAGACGACGGCACTCCTCGCCGGCGACCCGCTCTTCACCACCACCGGATCGTCGTTCATCCGGGGCGAAGGTGGCTGGGGCGGTGAGCGCGGACCATCGGGTCCGAAGAACGTTCCGCCCGACCGTCAACCAGACCACGAAGTCACCTACGTCACCGCGCGGGATCAGGCGTTCGTCTATCGCCTGTCCGGTGACCGCAACCCGCTGCACACCGACCCTGCCTTTGCCGCATTGGGTGGGTTCGACACCCCGATCCTGCATGGTCTGTGCACGTACGGATTCACCGGTCGAGCGTTGCTCCACGCCGCCTGCGGAAGCGATCCGTCACGTTTTGAGCACATCGAGGGTCGATTTGCGTCACCGGTCATCCCGGGCGAGGCCCTCACCGTACGAGTGTGGACTCAGGGGTCTGGTGAGTCGATCTTCACGACCAGCGCCACGGCGACCGACGGCACCGAGCGGATCGTCATCGACCAAGGCCTGCTGCGCCACACCTGAACCGGTGCGACACTTCTGTCGCGTCGGTGTCGCGTCGGGGCCAGGCACCATCGCGACAAAAGTGTCGCGTTGGTGCCTGGCCCTATCGCGACAAAAGTGTCGCGGTGGTGCCTGGCCCTCTCGCGACAAAAGTGTCGCGTTGGTGCCTGGCCCCGACGCGACAGTTGGTGACGTTTGGTCAGGCGCGGCAGAGGGCGGTGAGGTGCTCGACTGCGGAGGCGAGGGCGATGTCGGTGCGTTCGCCCGACTTGCGATCCTTCACCTCGATCGAGGGGACATCGTCGGCGATACCGCGACCGACGACGACGATGGTCGGGATGCCGATCAGTTCGGCATCTTTGAACTTGACGCCGAGCGACGCCTTGTCACGATCGTCGACGATCACCCGCAGGCCCGCCGCCTCGAGCGACGCTGCCAAGTCGTCGGCAACCTGGACCTGTGGGCTGCCGTCTTTCCCCGCGATGATCAGGTGCAGATCGGCGGGGGCGACCTCGCGCGGCCAGCACAATCCGCTGTCGTCGAGCGAGGCCTCGGCGATCGCCGCGACGCACCGTGACACGCCGACGCCGTAGCTGCCCATCGTCGGGGTCACGGCTTGGTCGTGCTCGTCGCGCACGGTGAGTCCGAGCGCCTCGGCGTACTTGCGGCCGAGCTGGAAGATGTGGCCGATCTCGATGCCACGGGCGATCTCGACGGATGATCCGCACGACGGGCACGTGTCGCCGTCGAGGATCTCCGGCTGCCTCGATCACACCGTCGGCCACGAAGTCGCGTCCGGCCGTGAGATACATGACGTGCCGGTTGTACTCGTCTGCACCGGTGATCCACTGCGTACCGTCGACGATGCGCGGATCGAGCAGGTAGCGAATGCCCGAAGCGTTCTGGGTTCCCGAGTACGCCCGGCCCGATGTATCCCTTCTTCAGGGTCGGATACCGCGCGAAGTCGGCTTCGTCGAACGGCTCGACCTCGGCCGGCTCGACCTGCGCGCCGAGACGCTTCATGTCGACCTCGCGATGACCCTCGATGCCCACGGCGAGCGGCTCGATCGTGCCGTCGGGGTACTTGAGGTTGACGACCACGTTCTTCAACGTGTCGGCCGCAGTCCAGTCACGATCGGGATGACGCAGCGCTGCATCGCTGTTCGCGCCATGGCCGTTCATGTAGTCGACGAGCGTGGCGATTGTCGGGGTCTTCGGGGTGTCGTGGACCACTGCGCTGGCCAGCAAGTCGAAGGGAATCGACGGAGGCACCGGGGTGTGGACTGCCTCGACGTTGGCGGCATAGTCACACGACGTGCAGCGGATGAAGGTGTCTTCGCCGACCGGGAGGGGCGCCAGGAACTCTTCAGATGCCGAGCCGCCCATCGCACCCGACAGCGCCGACACGATCACGAACGGCAATTCGAGCCGCTCGAACAGCTTGATGTACGCCGTGCGGTGCGCGTCGTACGACACCTGCAGACCGGCGTCGTCGAGATCGAAGCTGTAGGAGTCTTTCATCGAGAACTCACGCGTGCGGAGCAGGCCCGCTCGAGGGCGCGCCTCGTCACGGAATTTGGTCTGGATCTGGTAGATGACCAGGGGGAGGTCGCGGTACGAGCTGTACAGATCCTTCACCGTCAGGGTGAACAGCTCTTCGTGGGTCGGTGCCAGCAGGAAGTCGGCGCCATGGCGATCCTGGACACGGAAAAGGTTCGGACCGTACTCGTCGTACCGATTGGTCGCTTCGTACGGTTCTTTCGGCAGCAGGGCGGGGAAGTGCACTTCTTGGAAGCCCGCTGCGTTCATCTCCTCGCGGACGATCCGTTCGACGTTGCGAAAGACCTCGTACCCGAGCGGCAGCCAGCTGAAGCCACCGGGCGCCACGCGGCGGATGTAGCCGGCCCGCACGAGCAGCCGGTGGCTGGGCACCTCGGCATCGGCAGGGTCGTCACGCAGGGTTCGCAGGAACATGGTCGACATCCGTTGCACGGGTCGAAGCTACCGGCTTGGTTCGACGTCGACGGGTTTCCCATCGCCTCGGCGATGTGCTGTCGTCTGGCTGCCGAGGGCATATCCTCGCGACCCATGTGTCGCCGTTTCACGCCGTTCGTCATGCTCGTCGCTGCCGCCCTCGTCGGCGGATGCTCCGTCACGACCGCCGATGACCAGTCGACGCGCGATTCGGCAGGCGACGTGGTGGAGGGCGGCGAGGTCGGTGCCTTCCGACTTCAGGTCGGTGACTGTCTCGCCGAAGCGGCCGTCGGCGACGTCAAATCGGTCCCGGTGGTGCCGTGCACCGATCCGCACGACACCGAGCTCTACCATTCTTTCGATCTCCCCGACGGCGACTTCCCGGGTGAAGAAGCGGTAATCGCATCCGCTGAAGAGGGTTGCCTTGCCGAGTTCGAAGCCTTCATCGGCGCGACGTACGAATCGTCGATCTATGACGTCTCGTACCTGTATCCGACCGAACAGTCATGGACCGACCTCGACGACCGCACCGTACTGTGCGGAGTCTTCCTCGTCGACGGCACTGCCGCCGTCGAGTCGGCGGCTGGAATCGGCAAGTAGCCGGCACTGGCGCGCGGCCGGTGGGCGGGCCGCCGAAATCAGCGAGATTCTGCTACAATCGAAGTTCGCAATTTGGTTCGTGACCAAGGCGTGGGGCTCTGCCTCACGCCTTGTTTCTTGAACGGGCACGGAACGAATGGCGAACGAGCTGGTCACAGAGCCGATGAGAGGAGGCAGATCGACATGACGGAAGACATCGAAGCGGGCAACACCGAACTCGCCCGCGTGCGCTCCATCGTCGAGCCGATCGCCGCCGATCTCGACCTCGACGTGTACGACATCGAACGCCGTGGGGTCACCGTGCGCGTCACCCTCGACACGCATCCCGGCTCCGATGGCGGGATCACCCTCGACAACTTGTCGCTGGCGACTCGTCTCATCTCCCGCGAGATCGATCACGAGGATCCGATCAGCACGCGTTTTACGCTCGAAGTCACGAGCCCCGGTTTGGAGCGCCAGCTCCGAGTCCCGGCTCATTTCCGGCGGGAAGTGGGCAAAGACGTCACGGTTCGCTTCCGTGATCCGAATGCCGACCCTCGGCGCGTCGATGGCCACCTCGTCGCGGCCACCGAGACGACCGCCACGCTGCTGCTCGACGACGGCACCGAGACCACCTTTGATCTGGCCGGCATCGACAAGGCCCGCACGGTCTTCAACTGGGGCCCGGCCCCGAAGCCGGGCGGTCCGAAGGCCCAGGCGACGGTGAAGTCGCCGACCACCAAGAAATCGAACACGAAGAAGACCGCCGCCTCGAAGCAGGTCGGCTCCGACGAGGTCGACCGACCCGACTCGGCTTCGGCCGAACCGCACCCGACAGAATCGAACAAGGAGAAGCAGACGTCATGACCAACATGGACATGAGTGAAGCCATCAGCATGTTGGCCCAAGAGAAGGGCCTCTCCGAAGAAGCACTGCTGCACGTGCTCGTCGACGCACTCGCGTCGGCATACAAGCGCCGCGACGATGCCGCCGACGAAGTCGTCGTCGAAGTCAACCCCGAGACGATGGAGTTCTCCTTCATCGCCTATGACGTCGACGAAGACGGCAACTGGGTGAACGAACGAGACGACACTCCGCGCAAGGAAGAAATGGGTCGCATCGCAGCGATGACCTTCCGGCAGGTCATGAGCCAACGCATCCGCGAAGTCGAGTCCGATCGCAAGTTCGAGGAATACGCGAACCGCGAAGGCGACATCGTCACCGGCATCATCCAGCGCACCGACGCTCGCTACACGCTGCTCGACCTCGGTCGCGCCGAGGCGTTGTTGCCCCAGGCCGAACAGGTCCCCTTCGAGCGACCTGCCCAGGGCGACCGCCAGAAGGCGTACATCGTGGAAGTGCGGCGGACGCCGAAAGGCCCTCAGATCGTCGTCTCGCGTACGCACCCCGGTCTGATCAAGCGCCTGTTCGAGCTCGAAGTGCCCGAAATCGCTGATGGCATCGTCGAGATCAAGGCCTGCGCCCGGGAACCCGGTCACCGCACCAAGATCGCCGTCTGGTCGAACGACCACAACGTCGATCCGGTCGGCGCCTGCGTGGGCGCCCGAGGCGGCCGTGTGCGCATGGTCGTCAACGAGATGCGCGGCGAAAAGATCGACATCGTGCCATTCAGCGAAGACCTCGCCGACTTCGTCGCCAAGGCGCTGTCGCCGGCCAAGGTCACTGCCGTCCACATCTCCGAAGATGGCACTGCGGCCGACGTGATCGTCCCGGATCACCAGCTCAGCTTGGCGATTGGTCGAGAAGGGCAGAACGCCCGGCTGTCGGCTCGGCTCACCGGTGTGCGTGTCGACATTCGCTCCGAGACGCAACTCGCCGAAGGCATTCCGGCCAACCATGGCCGCGACGCCGACGTCGAGTACGCAGTCGGCGAGTGGCGCCCGAACACGGAGACCGGCGAGAACGAATGGCATGCCGCCGACGGCACGGTCATCTCGGAATCCGAATGGAACAAGCAGGCCGAGGAAGCCGAAACCCAAGCCGCGCAGGCTGAGGCAGCAGTGCCGGAAGTGACCGAGGAACTCATCGCCGGCCCATGGGCTGGTTCGGTGCTCCCGATGGCCGACCCCGATCAGGTGCCCCCGGGCTTCGAGATCAAGGCCAACGAGGACTCCGACCTTTATCACGTCCCTGGCTCGCGTTACTACAACCAGACCAAGGCCGAGTTGTGGTTCCGTTCGATCGATGCCGCCGAAGGCGCCGGCTTCTCGCCGGCCGGCGGGTCCGCTGCCGTCGCCGAGGACGATGACGGTGCCGTCACCGATGACGGTGCCGAGGAACCAGATGCTCCAACCGAGACGGCGACGCAAGAAGCAGCCGCTGACGACGGCGGCGACGAGACGAGCAGTGAGGAACGAGACTGAGATCTCCGAACCCGTCCGGAGCTGCATCGGCTGCCGTGCCAAGAGCCCGCAATCCGCACTCGTGCGGATCACGCGGGCGCGCGCGCGGTATCGCCGTCGATGGTCCGAGCGCCGGTCGCGGTGCGTGGATCTGTCGAGACACCGCCAGGTGGCGTCGCGGGCGAGTGTCTCGCTTCGGCGATCGGCAAGCGCGGGTTTGCTCGGGCGTGGCGCAGCGACGTCACGGGAGACGACATCGAGAGCATCGTCGAAGCGATTCGGCGATCCAGGGAACAAGCCGGCCGTGACGAACTCAGGCACTGACACCGGTGCGATGTGCATTCATTGGCACATCCGCGAGGGAATGACGACAGGGAAAGGTTGAATCGAAACGTGGCAGCCAAGAAGATCAGAATCCACGAGCTCGCCAAAGAGCTCGGGATGACCAACCAAGAGGTCATCGACCTCTGCAGCGTGCTCGGTGTTGCCGCGAAGGGACCCTCGTCCTCACTCGCTGAGGCATACGCCGACATGGTGCAACGTCGCGCCGAGCGCGACGGGCTCACACGTGACGAGCAGCCCGAGGAGCACAAGCCGGTCAAGAAGACCGCCGCCAAGAAGGTCGCCGCCAAGCCCAAGGTTGCCGCCAAGAAGGTCGAAGCCGAAGCCGATTCCGATCCGGACCCGGCGACTGCGCCCGAATCGGATCTGGCGAACGCGCCCGCTCCGGCGACGGCGCCCGCAGCCACCGACGACGGCCCACCGGCTCGCGTCGAGCACGCCACAGCGGAGCACACCACCGACGAGCCCGTCGTCGACGCCGCCCCGGCACCGGCACCTGCAGTTGCGCCGTCATCGACAACGCCCTCTGCAGCTCCCGCCGCACCGGCACCGACGCCCGCTCCCGTCGCTCAGCCTGTGGCGCGCCCGCAGCCGGTTGTCGAGACTCCCGCTCCGGCGCCGCGTCCGATGAGTGCTGCCGACGCAGTCGTTGCCGCCGCCGAAGGTTTGCTCCCTGTGGGTGAGACGCCGACGGTCGACCTCACACCGAGGCCGAGGCCGACGCCCACCCCGGCGCCACCGGCTCCGGCTCCGGCGCCGGCACGGATGCCCGTTGCAGAGCCTGCCGCGCGGGTCATCTCGAGCGCTCGACCTGACGCCGACGGTCGTCCGCCGGAGCCAGCAGCCGGCGCCCTGGCCCCCGACACCATGTCACCTTCGGTCGTTCAGCGTCCGCTGTCGCTGAGTGGCAACCCGGTTCCTCCGCCTCCCGGTCGGCCGCTGTCGCCGAGCGGCAAAGTCATCCCTCCGCCTCCCGGCTCGGCGCGCCCGCAGCCCGGTTCGAACACCCGTCCCGGCGGTCGGCCGGGTGGCTACACCCCGCGCCCTGGTGGCGCTCCCGGCGCGCCCCGTCCCGGTGGCGGTCCCGGTGGTGGAGGCCCTGGCGGAGGCGGTCCTGGTGGCGGCCCGGGTCGTGGACCCGGCAATCGTCCCAGTGGCCAACGTCGCCCGCCGCGGCGGACCGGTCGTCGGCGTCGTCGCCGCGATCAAGATGAACTGCAGCCGCAGGCGACGCAGTACACATCGTCTGATGTTGCGGTTCCCGATGGCGTCGTCATCATCGAGCGGGGAGTTTCCGCGCAGGAGTTCGGCCCGAAGTTGAATCGCACGTCGGCTGACGTCTTGCGCTTCCTGCTCACGAACGGCGAAATGGTCACCGCGACCATGACGCTCGCCGATGAGCAGATGGAGTTGTTCGCACTCGAAGTCGGCGCGGAAATCCTGATGGTCGAACCCGGCCAACAGGAAGAAGTCGAGCTGCAGAGTCTGTTCGACGACTCCGATGACGACCTCGACCTCGAGCCCCGACCGCCGGTCATCACCGTGATGGGCCACGTCGATCACGGCAAGACCACGCTGCTCGACCACATCCGCGGCGCCAACGTCGTCGACGGCGAAGCGGGTGGCATCACCCAGCACATCGGTGCCTACCAAGTGACCAACGAACATGGCTCGGTCACGTTCCTCGACACCCCTGGTCACGCGGCGTTCACGCAGATGCGGGCGCGCGGCGCCGACGCCACTGACATCGTCGTGCTCATGGTTGCGGCGGATGACGGCCTGATGCCACAGACCATCGAAGCAATCAACCACGCCCGAGCAGCCGATGTGCCGATCGTGGTGGCGGTGAACAAGATCGACAAGGCCAATGCCGATCCTCAACGCGTGCTCACCCAGCTGGCCGAGTACGAGCTCGTTCCCGAATCATGGGGTGGCGACACGATCGTGGTCGAAATGTCGGCGCTCCAAGGCATCGGCGTCGACGAGTTGATCGAGCAGTTGCAGGTCGTCGCCGAACTCGAAGATCTGCAAGCGAATCCCAACGGTCGGGCCAAGGGAATCGTCATCGAGGCCCAGCTCGACAAGGGTCGCGGCCCCGTTGCCACGATCCTGATCGACAAGGGGACGCTGAAGGTCGGCGATCCGATCGTCGCCGGCGGCGCCTGGGGCAAGGTCCGCGCCATGATCAACGACAAGGGCGAGCAGATCAAGTCTGCCGGCCCGTCGACGCCGGTCCAGGTGCTCGGCCTGT
This sequence comes from Ilumatobacteraceae bacterium, assembly GCA_963820085.1. Taxonomy (GTDB): domain Bacteria; phylum Actinomycetota; class Acidimicrobiia; order Acidimicrobiales; family Ilumatobacteraceae; genus Ilumatobacter_A. Next base: position 1,060,148 of record CAWFYU010000008.1, read on the forward strand.
CGGACGTGCCCGAAGCGGGAGACGAGTTCCGGGCAGCACCGAACGACAAGGTGGCCAAGACCGTCGGCGAGGCGCGGGCGCTCCGATTGAAGGCCCGCCACCTCCGCGAAGACAGTCGGGTCAAGACCGGCACCAAGCTCGAGGACCTGTTCGCGCAGATCCAGTCCGGCGAGAAGGCGTCGCTGAACATCATCCTCAAGGCCGATGTGCAGGGCTCTCTCGAAGCGGTCACCGAGTCGCTCCGCCGGCTCGAGCGGCCCGAAGTCGACCTGCAGTTCGTGCATCGCGCGGTCGGCGGGATCACCGAGAACGACATCACGTTGGCCAAGGCGACCAACGCGACCATTCTCGGCTTCAACGTCCGTCCCGACGGCAAGGCCCGCAAGTTGGCCGAGCAGGAGCAGGTCGAGATCCGGACCTACGAGATCATCTACAAGCTGCTCGAAGACATCGAACAGGCCTTGATCGGCATGCTCGACCCCGAGTACGAAGAGGTGGTCACCGGCGAAGCCGAGGTCCGCGAGATCTTCCGGGTGCCGCGGCAGGGAGCGATCGCCGGCTGCATGGTGCAGTCGGGTGTCATCACCCGTGGTTCCAAGGTTCGTTTCCTCCGCGACGGCACCATCATCTGGAAGGGCGCCATCGCCACGCTGCGTCGCTTCAAGGACGACGTCCGCGATGTCCGCGAAGGATTCGAGTGCGGTATCGGCCTCGACGACTTCCAGGACCTCAAGCCGGGCGACACCATCGAGACGTACGAAGACAAAGAAATCGCTCGGACGTAGCTCCGCTGCGCCCGGCGCGCAGCGGGGTCCGTTTGGGCACTTCGTCGATAGGTTCATCTCATGGCGCATCCTGACGCAACCAAGCAACCCGACTTGGACTTCTTCTGGGACCCTGTTTGACCGTGGGCGTGGATCACCTCCCGTTGGGTGGTGGATGTGCAACAACAGCGCGCCTACGAGGTCGACTGGCGATTCATCTCGCTGTGGATCCTCAACGAGGCGAACAGCCAGGAGTGGTACACGCCTGAGTACCGCGCCGGTCACTATCTCGGTCATCAGGGCCTCCGGGTGGCGAATGCGATCAGGCTGCAAGAAGACGGGGCCGCAGTCGGCGCCTGGTACACCGCGTTGGGCGAGGCGCTCCACACGAACAACCGGCGCGACGAAGCACACGCTGACAACGAGGCATTCCTTGAAGCGATCCTCGACGACGCCGGCTTCTCGGCGGCCTACCTGGGCGACGCCAGCGACGACAGCCATGACGTCTATCTGCGCGCCGAAACCGAGTTGGCGTTGAGCCGCACCGGCCGAGACGTCGGCACGCCGATCCTCACCTTCCGTCCGGGCACCGACCGTGAGGGAAGCTTCTTTGGTCCGGTCATCTCCAAGGCGCCCAAAGGGGCCGAAGCCTCCGAGTTGTGGGATGCCATCGAAAAAATCGCCAGATCCGGCGTTGCCGAACTCAAGCGATCCAATCGAGCCGCCCCCGACTACACCTGAGCCGTCACATCTGGTGCCGAGCACCCGAGGTGACATGACACCGCCGACGACACCGCCCACACGACACGAGGACATTCCATGCCACAGCGACGCGGAGCACGAAACTCGAACGGGCCCAAGTATCCCCGCAGCGCACGCGTGGGGGAAACCTTGCGCGAGATCATCGCCGAAGACCTCGTCCGGCTCGACGATGAACGGTTGGAGTTCGTGACGATCACCTCGATCGACGTCGACCCGGAACTGAACCGGGCGATCGTCTTCTTTGACTCGCTCGCGGGCGAGGAAGGGGACGCCGAGATCATCGAGGCGCTCGAGGTGCACCGCATCCGATTGCAGGCCTCGATCGCGCGTCAGATCAAGGCGAAGAAGACGCCCATTCTGAGCTTTCAGCCCGACATCGTGATTCGGTCCGCCGAACGGATCGACACGATCTTGCGCGCCGACCGCGAGCGCGACAGCTATCGGGCAACCGACGCCACCGACTGACGACGACCCGCTCCTCGACACGCCCCGCCACCCGCAATGCCGACACAGGACTGACGACACCGACGATGGCCCGCAAGAAGCCTGCGACGACCCACGGCATCGCGGTGGTCGACAAGCCATCGGGCGTCACCAGCCACGATGTCGTCGGGATGCTCCGCAAGCGATTCGACGAACGACAGGTCGGCCACGGCGGCACCCTCGACCCCAGTGCTACCGGCGTCCTCGTCGTCGCAGTCGGCAAGGCGACCAAACTGCTGCGTTTCGTCGAGAAGACCAAGAAGGCCTATCTCGGCGAAATCGTGCTCGGCATCGAGACCAACACCCTCGACGCCGACGGTGTGGTGACGGCGACCCACGACATGTCCGGGGTGACGATCGACGCGGCCCGGGCCATCGTCACCGAACATCTCACGGGCGCCATCGAGCAGATCCCCCCCATGGTGTCGGCAATCAAGATCGACGGACAGCGGCTACACGAACTCGCCCGGGCGGGCATCGAGATCGACCGGCCAGCGCGCCCTGTCACGATTCATTCCTTCCAGCTGATGCCGACCGACGAACCGAATGTGTTCCTCGCTGCGGTCGAGTGCTCGCCCGGCACCTATGTCAGAACGCTCGCCGCAGATCTGGGGATGCTGCTCGGCGGTGGTGCCCATCTGCGCAACCTGCGTCGAACCGCAGTCGGTCGCTTTACGATCGGCGAGGCGAAGGCGCCTGATGAGTGCGAACTGCTTCCCGTCGAAGCCGCCGTGCGCACACTCGACCGCATCGACGTGACGGCTGAACTCGCGGGGTTGGTCGCCAACGGGCGCGTTCTGCCCGCATTCGACGGTGAGGGGCCGTGGGCGCTGTTCGACCCGGACGGTGTGCTGGTTGCGGTCTACGAGGGCTTCGGCGATCAGGCGAAGCCGGCTGTGGTGGTGCCGCGCACCTGATCCGCGCCGCACAATACGGCGCAAGCGCGCGGGCCGTGCGCGTCGGTTCTGGTGCGGTGCCGCTGTTGACCGGCCGATAGCGTCGGTGCCGTGCAAGTGATCTCGGACCAGTCGGTGAGCGCGTTCCCCGGTGAGCGGACGGTCATCACGATTGGGGCCTACGACGGTGTACACCTCGGTCACCAAGCGGTCATCGACCACGTCCGACGACGCGCAAATGACCTCGACGCGCGTTCGGCCGTGGTCACCTTCGATCGGCACCCGGCCTCGGTCGTTCGGCCTGAATCGGCACCGCTGCTCCTCACCGGCGCCGAACAGAAGATGGAGTTGCTCGAGGCAACCGGTGTCGACGCCGTCGTCGTCGTTCCGTTCAACGAAGTGCAAGCGGCCGAGAGCCCCGAGTCGTTCGTCGATCGCGTCTTCGTACGGTGCCTCCAAACCCAACTGATCGTGGTGGGCGCTGACTTCCACTTCGGTCGGCATCGCGATGGCAACGTCGACCTCCTCCGCAAGCTCGGTGCCGAACACGACTTCGACGTCGAGCCGCTCGAACTGCTGCCGAGACTCGACGGTGTCGGCGAACCCGTGAGCAGCACCGCAATTCGTCGCGCCCTCGCCGGCGGTGACGTGACGCGGGCCAATGAGATGCTCGGTCATCCGTTCGAAGCCCGTGGCGCAGTGGTTGCGGGAGATCAGCGCGGCCGCCTCCTCGGATTCCCGACCGCGAACGTGGAGGTCTCGAACACGATCTCGTTGCCCGCCGACGGCGTGTACGCGGGGTGGTACGTGCGTCCCGGGGGTGATACGCATCCGTGCGCGATCAACCTCGGGCGGCGCCCGACGTTCTACGAGCACGCTGATCACTCGCTGCTCGAGGCGCACCTACTCGACTTCGACGGCGACCTGTACGGCGAGCGGGCGCGCATCCAGTTCACTCATTTCCTGCGCAGCGAGCGAAAGTTCGACGGCATCGAGTCCCTCAAGGAGCAACTCGACCTCGACATCGCTCACGCCAGTCAGCTACTCCGCTGACGGCTGCGGGCGTCGTCGATCACGCCGGCCAGATGACTTGGCCGTTGGCGTCGTAGATCTGGGCGAGGATGTCACTGCCGAGGCGGGCCGCCGCATTCGGCGTGTCGGCGTCGCCGAAGATGCCGATCTCGGCGTAGGCGTCGAGTTCGGCCTGCAGCGCTGCGCCGTCAGGGGTGCCGGCGCCGACTCCGGCCGGTGTCGTTGCCTTGATGAGCGCGGCGTCGGTGTTCCAGCGAAAGGTCTCCCCATCGGGTTGGAGGAACATCGGGTTGCCGTTGGCGTTGATGCGATCGATGGCGATCTGGGCAGCTCGATCCGGGTCAGCGAGTGCATCGGCCAGACCACGCATGGTGGCGCGCATGAAATCCTCCGCCGCCGTCGGATGATCCGCGATGAACGTGGCATTGGAATAGATGACGCCGAACGAGCCGGGAACGTCGTAGTCGAGCGGATCGAAGAGCGTGTAGTCGATGCCGGCTCGATCGAGGGCCCCTGGCTCGTTGCTCTTGTATCCGGGGAACCCGACGATCGGCTCGATCGCGATATGGGCCACCGGATCGAAGCCCTCGACGGGCACCGTTTGGTAGTCCACGTCGATGGTCAATCCGGCCTGGAGCAACATCGCCTCGATGCTCGGTGGAATCTTGAACTTGACGCCGATGGTGGTGCCGGCGAGATCCTCGAGCGTCGTGATGCCGCGATCGGTCTTGACGATGAGCGAGTCGATCGCCGTGCGACCTTCGACCGCGGTGACGACGAACTCGGCGTCGTTCGCCGCGGCGAACGTGACGACCTCGCTGAACGATCCGCCCGACGCGAACTGCGCGTTGTTGTTGGCGATCAGCGGGTAGTTGTCGGTCGAACCGCCCGGCTTGACGTCGACGTCGAGGCAGAGATCCTCGTAGTAGCCGGCGTCGGCGGCGACGAGCACGTCGACGATCGACGCGGCGGCGGCGAAGTCGAACCCGGTGAGATAGGTGATCGTGCCTGCGGCCTCGTTGGCCAGGCAACGCGCCTCGGGAAAGTCTTCACCGCCGACAACATCGGGTGCGCCGTCGGGCTCGGTGACATCGTTGGTTGCGGTGGTGGTTTCCCCAGAAGCTGTCGCCGTCACCGCCGTGTCGGAACCGGATGGTGTCGTGACGTCGCCGTCGCCGCTACTACAGGCTGCGAGCAGCGATCCGAGCAGCGATGCGATGACGACGATGAAGGAGTTGACGTGGCGTGATCGCATGAGACTCCGAGGCAGTTCGAGGGAGACGCCCTCGTCTGCCCACTGCACGACACTGTAACCATGGCGGTTCGATCGGGGGTGGGGTCGACGGGGTTCGAGTCCGCAAATTCGCCCCGCCGATCGCCGACGACGAAACCGAGCAATCGATTCGGTACTACGGTGTTGGCAGGCTGCCGCCGACTTCGTCGGCGGCCGATGGAAAGGACAGTCATGGCAGTCATCGGAGGAGATCTGGGTGCCATGTCGGCGCTTGCCCAACGCTTCGGACAGGCGGGAGGGACGTTCCAGGCGCAGTCGAGCGCGATTGCTCGTCGCGTTGCTGCGGCCTTGGAGGACTTCACGGCCGAGATGCGTCGCCTCGACGGCGAGGCGCGCGCCCTTGCTGATGAAATCGCGGCGGAGATGGCTCGTCTCAATGGTCAGGCCACAGCAACGACGTGGACGGGCGCGAACCGTGACCAGATGGACGGCGTCGTCGCGACGCTGGACGACGACATTCGTCGAATTCATGGAGCGATCGAGAGTTTCGTCGAGGAAGCGTCGGCGGTGGTCAACGGTGCGCTCACCTCGACGATGACGGAGCTGAGCACGAATGTCGAGACGGCGGGGGCAGCCGCGGAGCGGGTCGCGTCGGACTTCGCGGTGAGCGTCGAGAGCCAGCGGGCCGCCTTCGACACGGTGATGAACGGCTGACTCGCCCCGATCACACGGCCGATCACGCAGTCAGACACAACACAACCACGACACGCTCAGGAGACAAACATGACACACGAAATCGTTGGTGCAGACCTCACCCAACTCGACGAACTGTCGACCGCGTTCCATACTGCCGGAACAGAGATCTCTGCCAAGGGGACCGTGCTGGACAGCAAGATCCAAGCGGCCATTGCAGCGTTCGAGAGCACGCTGTCGGCGATGCAGACAGAAGCAAGCAGCCTCGCCCGTTCGATCGACGACGAGATGAATGCACTGGCCGGTCAGGCTGGCGGTGTGCAGTGGACCGGCGCGAACCGGACGGCGTTCGATGGCGACATGGCGCAGTTCCAGTCCGTGGTGGCTGCGGGCACAGCACAGATCGACGCCGACATCTCGGCGATCAAGGGTCAGGTCGATGCGAGCTTCACGCCGGTGCTCGGCGAGTTCGGCGCTGCACTGAAGCAGTCGGGCATCGATGTCGACGCGGCGACCACCGACATGCAGACGGCGGTCGCAAACCAGCGGGCGAATCTCGACCAGGCGGCCAACGTCGGCTGGTCGAACGCCTGAACGTGAACGGCCGCAGCTGAGTCATTGCGATGCCGACTGCACCCGAGTACCGAGCCGCGGCGCGCAGGATGCGCGATGCCTCCGATGAAGCCGGTGGTGTGTCGAGCGCGTTGTGGCAGATCGGGAACGAGCACGGAGTCAGCGGCGGACAGGTTGCACAGATGGTCAACACCGCCTTTGTGGCGAGCGCGTTGAACGCAGACGCGCTTCGTTGCGAACTGGATGCACTTGCGCAGGAGTGTGACCGTCGGGCGGAGTTGTGTGATCAATTCGCTGCCGAGGCTGCGGCGTGGCGCGTTGCCCACCGAGATTGGTCGGTTCGTCATCGAATCTGGGAGTTGTCGCGGAACGAGACCGACCTGGCACCCGCACCGTGGCCCGGGCCCGAACCGCGCGAGCCGACGAGCCCGTTCGGCTGGGTGGAGATCTCATGAGCGTCGGAGTGACCGTTGGGCTTGACCCGGGAAGGGCTCGCGAGGCTGCCTTCGAGGTGTTGCATGAGTGGCAACGTGTCGAGGAGGTGCTCGGTGACCTTTCGACGGTTGGTGATCTGTCGTTGGGCGGCATCGATCAGGCTGCCCGCGCCCTTGCCGATGAGCTCTCAGAAGAGCTGGGACTGTTGGGTGATCTCCTCGAGACGAGAGCCACAGCGATGGAGTTGGCCGATTCGGGGTACTCGACGGGCGGTTCGTACCTCATGAGCCAGGTCGCAGGGTTTGCCGCCTTCTTGCAGGCCAGTCTCGGCGACGGGGTCGGCTCGGCGGGGTCTACCGATCAGGTCCGCGACTTCTACCTCGAACGGGCCTTCGACGCGGCTGGGATCGATCCGACCGAATGGGATCCCAAGCTGGGACTGGACGCCAACGCCCACATCGTCGAGGCGGTGTACGAGTACTACGCCGATTTATATCTCGCCGATCCGGAAGCGATGTGGTGGGCGGGGATGGCGGCGATGATTGGGCCGAGCTTCTATGGAGGCTTTCAGGATCTCGAGGCGTTCGCCGACCTCGGCGACAAGGCGCAGGTCATTGCGGGAGCGATGAGTGTCATGCCGGGTGCGGCGCAGCCGGCGTGGATGACGACTGACTTCGCAGCGGGATTCACCGAGGACGAATTGCGGTGGTATCAGCAGGCGCTGCTCGGGATGCAGCGAGAGATCTTTTTCGATATGGCGCCGGCTCATGAGGCCTACAACCATGGGGGCATGCTGGCAATCGAGAAGCTCTTCGCGAATGACAGGTATCAGTTCGATGGTGAACCGGTCGATGCCTGGCGGCAGATCGACGAAGGCCGACGCACCGGTGATGTCGAGTTGATTCGCTCAGGCAATCGTGAACTGCTCTACCGAGAGCAGAGGTTCATCATCGACAACGACTATCAAGCGATGCGTGACAGGAGCGTCACTGGCGATGTCGTGACGTACATGATGACGGCGATCGGTGCGCCGTCGGTGCCTGGTGCGAAGAGTTTCCCGGAGGTGTTCCCGCTCGATGTCGACGTGAGCCAGTGGGTGGGCACGCCACGGGAGGTCACGGTGATTCCGTGGCTGTATTCGCAGTCCGTTCCGCACGTCGGTAGCGAGGTCACGGTGACGGTCACCACGCCGTTGCCGGACGGCAACATCGCCGGTTTCGATGATCGTTGGGCACTGATCGAGGCGGACACACTGCCGGTGTACGTCGAGTTGGCAGAACGTCATCCGGAGGTCGTCCACGACGTGTTGGCGGTACCGGTCGCTGAGCGAGCCGACGATTTCACGTTCGAGTCCCGGTGGGATGACGTACTGGCCCACTTCGCGACGGAGTGGGATGCGGATCTCGATGTGGATTGGGGCGCCGGATGGTGAGTGGTCGGCGGTGGTTCGGGGTCGTGATGTTGATGTTGGTGTGTGTGGCGTGCGCTGGTTTCGTTGATCGCGAGGAAGCGGAGGACGGGAATATGGTCGACGGTGTGGTGGTGTGGGATTTTCGTGAGCCGCAGACCGCGGTGGGGTTGGGGTCGCGGGTGAGTGACTTCGTCGAGTTGGACGGCCCGGCGTCGTTGCGGGTGGTGTTTCCGTCGGGTCGCGAGGTCGAGGGGACATTCGGGCTTGGGGCGTTGGGGGAGACCGCACGGTCACCGGCGCGGGGTCATGAGTCCGGGGTGATCCGGACCGTCATCTTGCTGGAGTCGTCTGTGTCGACGGCGGGTGCGTTGCGTGAGTCGGGTGAGCGATTCGTTGCGGAGTGGGGTGAGGGTACATGGGAGGGTCAGTCGATTGGTGAGTTCTTGGATGAGGTGGATGCGTTCTTCGGGTCGAGCGAGGTGGGGTCGTTGGATGTGGATGAGTTCGCGCCGCCGGGTGAGAACGTGTTTCCGTTCACGGCCGCCGAGGTGGACGGGGTGACACCGACGTGGGTGCCGCGGTTCACGTTTGACAACGTCACGATTCGACTCGACCTGCGATTCGATCCGGGGGTGCCGTAGGGGTTGTGCGGTCAGTCGTGGGCGCGTTCCACGACCCGGTCACGGGCCAACCGATCGTGCGGACGGGGGTGGGGTCTCGATCGCCAACGCGGGAGCCGAGCGATCACACGTTGCCACCAGCTCATGCGCCGGCGATCGTCGGTCTCCGCGAGCTCGGTCATCCGCTCGAGCGTCCACGGGCGCTGAACTGTGTCGATGACGGGCCGGGTCGGCGTGACGAGGTCGACTGGGCGGAGCCGACCGAACACTCCGGCGGCCCCGTACGCGGCGCCCAACGCGACTCCGATCCGGCGGGCGGCGCGCAGATCGTGTGGCGGGAACGGGGGAAACGGGCGCCCGCCGAGTCGCAATCCGAGATCGACCTCTGCCGGAGACGGGTCCTGCGATGGATCGAAGTTGCGTGCCAGCGCACTCGCGATGTCGGCCCGTACCGTGTTCTGATCCACCACCTCCGCACGGGGAAGCAGGTGCAGCGAACCAAGCGCCATCGACGGATACTCGCCCTGCCCAGCACGCAGTGCGGCGGCGGCGACCACGACGTCTTCGTCGTACGCGGCAGCCCACGTCGAGATGGCCGAAGCGTTGCGGTGCACCATCCGTACCTCGCGTTGGAGCGCCCGATGCAGGGCGACCGGACTCGGCTCGATCGTCGCGTCGAGGAATCCGGCCTGTTCTGCAATGCGTTGGAGTTGCTGCGCTGCATCGGAGTTCCACCGGATTGCGAGCATCCACCGTCGCACTCCTGCATCGAGGAGCAGCGTCACCGGCGTCGCATGGCGGAGGTCGAGCCGATCGCGCACCTCGTTCAATTCCGGGCCGCTGAGCCCGGTCACGTCCAATCGTTGCAGCGTGGCGCCGGGCGGGAACCAGGCGAGACGAGTCGACCTCGGTCCTGGGTCGAGCTGCGCGTGCAGGTGCATGAATCCCTCGCGTAGCGCCTCGACATCGGTGTCGGAGGTCAACGCGACCTCATGGGCCGCCACCACGATGTCGGGATCGTTCTCGTCGGCCACCACGCCACGGAGCACCGTCCCCGCGATCTCGATCCCGACGCCGCGACGTCCGGTACTCACGATCGGGTCTCCGGCCGGTGTGCGGTGGCAGCGAGGATCGGTGTCATCTCACCGTCGACGACGAGCAGTCCCATGTGGCGCGCGAACCGAGGAAGACGCACGCCGAGCGGGGTGCGGATCAACTCGCCGTCGAGCAGCGTGGGACGGATGAGCACACCGTTCCGACTGCGTTGGAGCGGCTTGGTCCAGTGGTTGATCGAACGGAAGCTGTCTGGGCGACCAGCGAGCACGATGATCAGATCGTCATCGGGCAACGACGCAAGACGCTCCATGCTCGGCCCGCCGAGGCGATCGGCGTCGTCGACCAATACGAGCCGCCGACCGCTCGTCGCCGCGATCCGCTCTACCCACGCAGCCACGTCTGCAGGTTCAAATGGGGCATCGGTGACGACGGCGGACGAACCCAAGGGGCCGCCGCGCGGGGTGACGGCGAAGATCGGGAGGTCGGGGTCGGCGTGTCGCGCCGACGCAGCGACGGACAGCAGCACCGACGAGCGTCCGCTGCGGGCCGGCCCGGTGACGAACAAGGTCTCCCCAAACGGAATCGTGGCGACGGCGGGGAGCGCCGTCTGCGTGTCGAGGCCAACGGCGACCCGGATCGAGTCGACACCCATCGACGCTGCGATGACCATGTCATCGACGAGCACATACGGCGGCAGCGGATCGACTCGGAGCGGGCTCCGATCGCGGGGACGCTCATAGCCGGCTTGCTCCATGTGTGCCGACAGATCGCGTGGCGGATCGACAAAGTGGATCTCGAAGCGATCGTCGGGTCGCACCGCCCGGCCCGGGCTGAAGGTGGGGACATCGGCGGTGCGGAGCCCGAATCCGGCGTAGGCAAAGGCATCGCCGAGTCGCATCACGAACCGGTGGGGAATCTGCGTGGCGAGCGAGGTCGGTACGGCTCGCTCCTGCTTGGCGGTCAGGAGTGCCGAGACGCCAAGCGGCTGCCCGTCGCGCACGACTCGTTCCAGATCTGCCCACGTGCCGGCCAGTTCGCGTTCGTCGTCGAGGGTCTGGCGGAGACTGCCGACGTTGTCGATCATCACCACCATCGCCGGCTCGCGCGCCGCCACGCCGGCCGGGCCGCCGAGTTCGACGGCGAGCGACTTGCGGCGCTCCACCTCAGCGGCCAGGACGTTGACGAGGCGCACGAGTCGGTCCGTCTCATTGATGCGCACCACTGCACCGCAGTGAGGTAAGGCCGCGAGCGGGGCGAGGGAGTTGGTGTCGGCGTCGATCACGTACAGGTGCACGTCGTCGGCCGACCAGCGCTCGGCGACACCGAGTGCAGCGCTGAGGAGCACCGACGAGGTGCCGGCGCCGGCGATGCCGTACACGATGAAGCTGCCGGCGGCGCCCGGCTGCCAGAACAGTGGGGCCTGACGCTGCTCGTCGGGGAGGTCGACGAGTGCGATCGGCACGCCGTCGCCTGCGTGTGCGTCGAAGAATTCCCGCATCGCCAATCGGTCAGGGAGCGGGGGAGGTGCAGGTTGACGTTGCTCGCTCTGGCCGAGTGAATCGCTCGCTGCGCCGATCGCGGCGACGAGGCGTTCGAGATCGGTCGGTTCGTCCGCTCCGATCCGAGGTGCTTGCTCACTGATCGCGCGCCGAAGGCGCGCTTCGATCGGGGTCATCGCGCGTCCGATGACGAACGGGGCGACCCCGAAGTCGACCGATTCAGCACCGTCCGACACACCGGTCGCGTACGCGGATTGAAACAACGTGAGTTCGCCGGCGGCGAAGCGGGCGTAGGCCCGCCCCGGCGCCCGGCGGGGCAGAGCTGATGCGTCGCGGGTTCCGATCACATCGAGCGAATCGCCGTCGTCTTGCACGCGCAGTGCAATGCGGAGATTCGTGTTGGCCTTGATCTTGTTGTCGACGACGCCGGCCGGTCGTTGTGTTGCGAGGATCATGTGGATGCCGAGGCTTCGTCCACGCTGCGCGATGTCGATCAAGGACGGCAGGAACTCGGGGAGTTCGGTGGCGACGGATGCGAATTCGTCGACCACCACTACCAGCCGAGGAAGCGGCGCTCCGCCGGTGACGCGTTGGTAGTCATCCAGCGACGACGCCTCGACGTTGCGCAACAGAATCTCGCGATGGTGGAGTTCGGCCCGCAGGCAGCGCAGCATGCGTCCCGCCAAGTGCTCGTCGAGGTCCGTGACGAGACCCACGGTGTGTGGCAGCGCCGCGCACGCGTCGAACGCAGAGCCGCCCTTGAAGTCGATGAGGACGAAATTGATCTCGTCGGGTTGGAGGTTCGCAGCCAGGCCGACAATCAGACTGCGCAGCAACTCGCTCTTGCCCGACCCGGTCGTGCCGGCGACGAGGCCGTGGGGCCCGTCTTCGACGAGGTCGATCACCACGGGCCCCTGTTCGGAGAGTCCCGCGGCGACTGCAGGGCGGGCTGGACGCTTCCCCGCGCTCCACCGGGCGAGGATCGCATCGGCGTCGATGGCATCGAGTTCGAGCAGATCCACGATCGGGACGACGGAAGGGAGCGACGATTCGACCGTCAGTGCGAGATCGGGGTCGTCGAGCGGTGCGAGGCGGCGAGCGATCTCGTGGGCGAAGCTCCCGTCGACGGCGAATGGCGCAACGGCCGTCACCTGCTCACCGCTCAAGAGGTAATCGACGGTGGCAGTTCCGTGTTCGTCGTCGAGAACGAGCGTTGTGCAGACTGCCGGAACGTCCGCGGCGAGGTCGGTGAGGGCCAGGAACCGGATCGGCATCGTGGGATCGCTGAACAGTGGTCGAAGCGGTGCGGTGCGGTGACGCCACCAATCCGGATGATCGACGACGACCAGCGTCACATGCGACGGTGCACTGGGTCGGCTCGGTCGGTCCCAACCTCGCTCGACAGCAGCGGCCCACGCCGAGATCGCGGCGTGGTCCGTATAGATCCGCGGGACGCCACCGGCTCGGGCGTGGGGGAGCCACTTGACCCACTCCCAACTCGCGACACGCTCGTGCGAGGTGAGGACGACGACATCCACATCGGCTGGACCGTGGGTGGTGCACAGGTGGACCATCATCCCTCGGGCGCAGGCCTCGGTGAATCTGCGATCACCGACGACGCCAATCCCTCGCTCGCCGCGCAGGTCGGCCACGACCGGGACGGAGTGCAGCAGGCCGACGTGGTCGACGATGCGATCGGCGGACGCAATCGACGCGTTGGTGCGTTGGAGCGCCGGCCGCCAGGCCAGGTCGCCCAAGCCGATGGTGACCAAAAACGCATCGGCGTCCGACGGTCGCCGAGCCCACAACTGCGGCGCGCCATGTCGAGTCAACTCGTCGACGTCGGCCATCTGGACGTCGTTGGCTCGTCGTCGAGCGCGTTCGGTGGCGTAGCGGGCAGCAACCGCTTGCTGAAACTCGAACTCGCCGCGCGTCGTGCGAGCCGACGAAGCGGACAGGTCGTGCTTGCGTTGGCGGCGGTCCGACAGCCACGACGCGCCGGCCATGACGGGTGACATCAGGCCGAAGAGCAAGAAGCGTGGGCTGCCGAGCAGCAACGCCATACCGGCGGCGATCGGAAGCGGAGCAAGCATTGCGAGGAGCGGAAACCGCCGGGCGATCCGCACATCGGTGCCACCGTCGGGGACTGCGAGTGGACCGTCCTCGGCGGCGAGCGCTCGTCGGGGAGGTCGATTGAACGCGACCATGCCGTCGGTGCTCATGCCTGCGAGGCGTCGACCAGTGCGATGTCGGCCGACGGTGGCGGATCGCCGCAGCTCGTAGACGCGTCCGCCGACGGTGAGGGGGCCGGCCGACCAGACGGTCGGTCGATCGCCGACGGGGCACCCGTCGAGAAGGGCAGGCGACGAGACCTCGCCGTCGAAGCGGCGGACCTCGACCGTCCCATCGCCGGCCGCGTCGAGGCGAATCACTCGTTCCTCCACGGGGGTCTCGGACAACTCGTCGGCATTGATCCGCCTCGACGGACCGAGGGCGAAGGAACCCTCGTGCAGCGACGCCCATGCGCCGCTTCCGCGTCCGGCGGTCTGCACGAGGACCACAGGTGAGAGGTCGATTGGGTCAGGGATCGGGTCGCCGATCTCGATGATCGATCCGGCCATTGCCCCGCTGCTGCCGAGTGGCGTCTCCGAGAGCACCGACCGGCCGTCGACGCGCACCGATCTCGGCACTGCATTGCCGGTAACCGCGGCAACGAGGTCGGCGATGCACACCTCGCCGTTGTCGCGCTCGGTCGTGATCTCGGCGTCGCCGTGCGGTGTGCGGACGACCAACTGCATCGCCGTGTGACACTAGCCCTGGCTGCCTCGGAGTGGATGGGGTCCGCGACCCCGAAGCTTTCTCTTCGGGTCGGCGAACGGCGTTCCGTCGAGCATCTGGGGCACCCCGTGGGTCGTTGTCAGCGCTGCGAAGCATGCCATTTGAGCACGACCCGCTCGGCAAGCGAGATGGCGATCAACCCGGCGATGCCCAGGGAGGCCGTGCAGAACACCGTCGTCCAGACCACTTCGGCGGCGGTCAGGGGTCGAAGTTCGGCGCGCGCACCGATGGCGCCGAGGCCGGTGGTCCGCAGGCTCCGACTCTCGGCAAAGTAGGTGGCCGCGAGCGACATGCCGATGGCGAAGCGGGCCGTGGTGAAGATCGACGGCAGCGCCGCCGGGAGTCGGAGATGCCAGAGCACTTCCCACGGTCGGGCGTCGACGCTGGCGAGGAGTTCGCGCGCGGATGGATCGGCCGACTTCATCCCGCCGATCACGCCGAACGTGAGGATGGGGAAGGCGGTGAATGCGGCGAGGAAGATGATCGGAGCGACGCCGAGGCCGAGCCAGACCTTGACCGACCCGAAGTAGGCGACCCACGGCGTGACGAGAATCAGGACGAGAATCGGTTGAGCCGCTTCCTCGACGAAGCGCGACGACGTGAGCGCCGCGCCGACCGCGATTGCCAGCAGCATCGAGATCGCCAGTCCGAGGAGCATGTGTCGGGCGGTGATGACGGTGTTGTCCCAAAAGAACCCGGGTGCGTCGACGAGTTGAACGAGGATCTTCGTGGGGGCGAGCAGGATGAACCGTTGCACGTCGAAGACTCGGACGAAGGCCTCCCAGGCAACCAAAAAGGTGGTGATTCCCATCAACGGTGCTCCGAGTCGGCGGAACACACTCACGATGTGCTGCCCGCCTGGAGCGTTTGCCGAAGGCGTTCGGTGATGGCGAAGAACTCGGGCGTGCCTTCGACCTCGGGTCGCCTGGGGCGCGTGAGGTCGACATCGACCTGCTCGACGACGCGGCCAGGGCGCGCCGACATCACAACGACTCGGTCCGAGAGAAACGCCGCTTCGGCAATGGAATGGGTCACGAACACCACGGTCGTTCCGAGCGGTTCGGTGAGTTGGCCGAGCAGGTGGCGCATCTCGGTGCGCGTGATCTCGTCGAGCGCAGCAAAGGGTTCGTCCATCACCAGAACCGGCGCGTCGAGGGCAAGGGCACGGGCCAATCCCACGCGCTGTTGCATCCCGCCCGACAATTCATGCGGGTAGGCAGCGGCGAAGTCGTTCAAGCCAACCGCAACAAGCAGTTCGTCGATCGAAACCGACGGAGTCACGGGCGAGGCGCGGCGATTGATGTCGAGCAACAGCGACGCGTTGGCGCGGACCGTTCGCCAGGGAAGGAGCGCCGGTGACTGCGGGACGAAGCCCACTCGCTTGTGTGAACGCGCCGCGGTCGGACTCAACCCGTCGAGTGAAATGGTGCCGACAGTTGGCGTTTCGAGCCCCGAGATCATTCTGAGGAGCGTGGTCTTGCCACATCCTGACGGTCCGAGCAGCGTGATCGTCTGACCTGCGCTGGCCTCGATGCTGATGTCGGTGAGCGCTTCCACGCGGGTCCCGCGTCGGCCCGTGGCCCGGAACGTCTTGGAGACGCCGGAGATCACGAGGCGGGCTGACACGCGGCCGAGCGTAACCGCAGCCTTCCCGCGGTCTCGCGGTGCGCGTGCGATGGCACAGGTTGCGCGGTGCTCGCTCGGCCGTAGCATTGTGTGGTCCGTTCAGGCTGGTTTCCGGCGTGGGCGTGATGCAGGTGCCTCGACCCTCGAGGCGGTTGCGACCTCCAGCGAACACGGAAGGCGACGCTCATGGCAATGCCCACGAAAATCGAAACCATCGACAAGAACAAGATCCACGACACCGACACCGGGTCGCCCGAAGTGCAGATCGCGCTCATGACCGAGCGCATCACGCATCTCACCGAGCACCTGAAGGTGCACAAGAAGGACCACCACAGCCGGCGCGGCCTGCTGATGATCGTCGGTCGTCGCCGGCGCATGCTCGACTACGTCAAGGGCATCGACGTCGAGCGTTACCGCAAGATCGTCGCCGACCTCGGCCTTCGTCGCTAGAGCGGAAGCGGCGGAAACGAGAGGCCAAGTGACTCGACGCCGCTCGGGCGGTTCGAGCGCGGAGCGGAACGAATGAATCGACGAGAGGCACTTGCGAAGCTCGCTGCGGCCGGAGCTGTCGGCGCGAGTTCGGCGCTGGTCACGTCGTCCGCGGCGTTCGCAGCCATGGGCTCGTGCTGTACGGCCTCGTCGTCGTACACACTGATCGGAGTGTGCCAACCGTCGGTGGCGACACCGGCAGGGTGTGTCGACACCTTCACCAACACGATTTCGGTCTGTCGTACGTTGGCGTCGACGTCGATGGTGTTGGCCCGTAACGCCAACGGCACGCTCCGGCCGTTCTTCGACGAGATCGCCTGGGTCCAGGTGACCTCGCCGCTCGGCGTGGCGCGCAGCCAGAACTTCAACGGCTATCAGGTCACCTGCGCCCTGCCGGCGACGTTCGCCACGATCGCGGGGTTCAACGTCGGGTCGACATGTGGAGCTGGGGCAGGATCGCCGGTCGATGTGACCAACCTGTTCGGGACCACCGAGTGCGGCATCTTCACCGTCAGTATTCGAGTCCGCAACGGGAACACGCCCAAGGGCTACTCCACCGCCTACATCGTCCCGGTGTGATCGCCAGCGATTGCGGCGCTTCGGCGCTATGCTCCGCACTGGCCGGAACGTCCGGTCGACGGAGTCCGCGGCGCTGATTGCCAGGAAGTGACTCCGAGATGCTGTCCGGAGTCTTTGTTCTTTGCGGCCGTGATCTCGGGATCTTCACTGGGAACCGGCTCCTCGCTCCTCACAGAAGCCACGCGGCAGGGTGTCGCGTGTTCGAAAGGAGCCCTTGTGGCTGAAGCAATCACCGTGTCCGGTCCCGTGTCGGGAACCGACAAGACACTCACCTTCGAAACGGGCAAGTTTGCCCCCCAGTCGATGGGTGCCGTTGTGGCATCGATCGGTGGAACGAAGGTCCTCACCACCGCCAATGCGGCGAAGTCCGTCCGCGAGGGCATGGACTTCTTCCCGCTCACGGTCGATGTCGAAGAGCGTGCCTATGCGGCCGGCAAGATCCCCGGATCGTTCTTCCGGCGTGAAGGCCGTCCCACCGAAGACGCGATTCTCACGTGTCGCCTGACCGACCGGCCGTTGCGCCCGTCGTTCCCCGACGGGTTCCGCAACGAAACCCAGATCGTCACCACCGTGCTCGGCGCCGACCAGATCAACCCGCACGACGTGCTGTCGATCAACGCCGCCTCAGCGGCATTGATGATCTCGGGAATCCCGTTCGACGGTCCGCTCGGCAGCGTCCGCCTCGCGTACAGCCAAGACGGCGAGTGGATCCCGCATCCCACGTACGAAGAAGCCGACAACGGCACCTTCGAGATCGTCATTGCGGGTCGCGAACTCGACGACGGTGACGTCGCCGTGATGATGGTCGAAGCGGGCGCGTCGGAGAATGCGTTCTACTACTACGAGGACGGCGCCAAGAAGGTCACCGAAGAAGTGCTCGGCGACGCGCTCCAGGCCTGCAAGGTCTGGATCAAGGAATCGATCGCACTGCAGCGTCAACTCGTTGCTTCGGTCATCGCCACCCACGGCCCGATCGCGACGATGTCGTGGACCCCGGTTGTCGACTACACCCCTGAAATCTTCGCCGCCGTCGAGAAGGTCGCCACCGAGGGCATGGCCCCGGCGATCAAGATCTCGGCCAAGGGCGAGCGCAATGCCGCGGTCGACGCCGTCGCTGCCGACGCCGTCGAACAACTCTGCAGCGATGGCGGTGAGTTCCCGGGCCAGGCGAAGATGGTCAAGGAAGCGGTTCGTTCGTTGATGAAAAAGCTGGTTCGGGCCCGTGTGCTCGACGAAGGCATTCGCATCGACGGTCGCGGGCCGGCCGACCTGCGCGAAATCAGCGCCGAAGTCGGCGTGCTGCCGACCGCGCACGGTTCGGGACTGTTCCAGCGCGGCGAGACCCAGGTAATGAATGTTCTCACCATGGCGATGCCGCGGATGAACCAGATGATCGACTCGCTGTCGCCCAACGCGACGAAGCGGTTCCTGCACCACTACAACATGCCGCCGTGGGCCAATGGCGAGACCGGTCGCGTCGGTTCGCCGAAGCGCCGCGAGATCGGCCACGGTGCGCTGGCCGCCCGCGCAGTCCTGCCCGTCATCCCCAACCAGGAAGACTTCGCGTACACGCTGCGCCTCGTCTCTGAGGTGATGGCATCGAACGGCTCGACCTCGATGGGTTCGGTCTGCTCGTCGAGCCTGTCGCTGATGGACGCCGGCGTTCCGGTCCGGAGTCATGTGTCCGGCATCGCCATGGGCCTCATCCATGAGGACGGCAAGTACGTCACCCTCACCGACATCCTCGGTGCCGAGGACGCGATGGGCGACATGGACTTCAAGGTCGCTGGCACGGAAGACGCCATCACGGCGCTGCAGCTCGACACCAAGATCGACGGCATCCCCGCCGACGTGTTGTCCGCCGCACTGGCTCAGGCGCGTGTCGCTCGCCTCGAGATCCTCGAGGTGATGAATGCGTGCATCTCCGAGTCGCGTCCCGAGGTTGCCGAGACGGCTCCGAAGATCACCACGATCTACATCCCGCTCGACAAGGTCGGTGAGGTCATCGGCCCGAAGGGCAAGGTCATCAACACGATCCAGCAGGAAACGGGTGCCGACATCGGCGTCGACGACGACGGTGCTCGCGGCATCGTCACGATCGGTGCGGTCGAGGCATGGCGGATGGAGGAAGCCAAGATGGCGATCCTCAACATCGTCGACCCGCCGAAGGCCGAACTCGACAAGGTCTACACGGGCCGCGTCGTGAACATCACCAAGTTCGGTGCGTTCGTCAACATCCTCCCGGGACGTGACGGGTTGCTGCACATCTCCAAGATGGGTGGCGGCAAGCGCATCAACAGCGTCGACGACGTCCTCGAACTGGGCCAGGAAATCCAGGTCAAGGTCGAAGAAATCGACGACAAGGGCAAGGTCAGCCTGATGCTCGCCGAAGAACTCGTGATCCCGGAGGGTGTCGCCAGCAGCGGCGGCGGCAACGACCGCGGCTCGCGTGACGATCGACCGCCGCGTCGTGAGCGCAGCGACCGAGGCTCGCGCGACGGCGACCGTGACAGCGGTGGTCGCGACAGCGCTCCTGCTGCCGACAACGGTGGTAACGGCGACAGCGATGGCGACATCGTCGAGGTCAGCTTCGAAGACAGCTTCGACGCCGAACTCGCCGGCGAACTCGGCGACCTCGGCCCCAAGACCGATCGCCCGGTCGAACGCGACGGTGGCACCCGTGGTGGTGGCGGTGGTGGCGGCCGCCGCCGTCATCGCTGATCAACCCGTACACACTGCGCAACTGAGGGACGCCGGGGCCAGTCGCCCCGGCGTCCCTCGCCGTTTTCCCCCACCACCCGCCCCTCCCGCCCGCTCCTCCTGCCCCGACCACCCGCCCCTCCCACCCGCCCCGAAAAATGTGGGCTGCGTTGCGCTGGACGGTCACTTCCCGGCACATTTCGGTGGGGCCGGAGCGATCGCCCGAAAAATGTGGGTTGCGTTGCGCTGGGCGAACGCAATGCGGCATTTTTCGGATGGTCTGGTGGTCTGGTGGGTCTGCGATGATGGGATGATGCGTGTTGGAGTCAGCGGTGCAGCCGGGCGGATGGGACGTGCGGTGTGCGCTGCCGTGGTTGCGGACCCTGACCTCACGCTGGCCGCCGCAGTCGATCGGCAGGGAGCCGGTGAGACGATCGACGGGGTGACGATCTCGACTCACCTCCACGCATTCGCGGACGCTGGATGCGATGTCGTCGTCGACTTCACCATCGCAGAGGCTGCGCGCACAACGCTGCCGTGGCTGGGCATGCACGGGATCAACGCTGTGGTCGGGACGACCGGATTCACCGCCGACGACATCGAGCTGTTCGCGTCGACCTTCGGGACAGAGGGCGGGCCGAACTGCTTGATCGCGCCGAATTTCGCGATCTCGGCGGTGCTGATGATGCGGTTTGCGGAAATGGCGGCACCATGGTTCGACACCGCCGAAGTGATCGAACTGCATCACCCGCGCAAGATCGATGCCCCATCGGGGACTGCCGTCAAGACGATCGAACGGATGGCAGCGGCGCGCGAGACCGATTTCGCAGCAGATCCGACGGAGACCGAGGTGTACCCCGGCAGCCGAGGCGGCCTCGGCCCCCGCAACATTCGGGCCCATGCCGTGCGGATGGAAGGGATGGTCGCCCATCAGGAGGTGATCCTCGGAGCGCAGGGCCAGACCATCACGATTCGCCAGGACAGCTACGACCGGTCCAGCTTCATGCCGGGAATCGTCCTGGCCTGCAAACAGATTCACCGGCGCCCCGGCCTCGTCCTCAGCCTTGATCCGTATCTCGACTGACATCGAGAATCTGCATTCGTCCAGGCCAGCGGATGTCAGCGAGGGGCATGCTGCCCGAGCTCGGAGGAGTGGAGCACCTATCTTGGTCGGATGAGCGCTCGTCTGATGCTGCTCGCATTGACCGTCGGCGGGGTCGTTGCGACTTCCAGTTGTTCCACGGCCTTCCCGAACAGTGATCCGGGGCCGACACTGCCGCCGCTGAATTCGAGTCCGTTGACCGGTGATCAGTCGACCGAACCTCCGGCGACCACGGCGGTCGAAGGCGGCGCGCCTGAAGCTTCGGCCTCGCAAACCGCAACGCCGCCAACCGCAACACTGCCACCGACAACGCCGCCCACGACAACGCTGCCGCCGACAACGCTGCCACCGACAACGCTGCCACCGACAACGCTGCCACCGACAACGCTGCCGGTCACCACTGCTGCGTCCGGTGGCGGCGGCCTGGTCGGCGGGGCGAGCGCTGCCATCGGTGGCCGATCACTGCGGTTCGGCGATGCATGCCGCCAGGGCAGCAACGTTCTGCTCGACGGAGTCACCTGGTCGTTCGCCGGCAATTCGTTTCGACTGTCGGGTGACGACGATGTACGCAGCGAAGCCGAGTTGATCGGCGACGGCTGGACGATGCCGATGGTGGTGGCCTCGGTCCGATCGGGTGTCTACACCTACGTCGGCACGCCGGTCGCAGGTTCGGTCGCGTCGGCCGAGGTCGTGATCGACCACGCCGCCCTGCGCACCTGCTGACGCCACAACTCGCACCCGCTGCGGTGCCACGAGGTGATGAGGTGGTTGCGCTTCAGCAGCGCACCTCCTCATGCCATCGAAACGCGCCAAGCGGGATGGATGGGAGTCAGATCGCGCCGAGGGCGGCGTCGTAGTCGGGCTCGTGCGCGATTTCCGCAACGAGTTCGGTGTGGGTGACGTTGCCGTCGGGGCCGATGACGACCACGGCGCGGGCGAGGACGCCTTCGAGCTTGCCGTCGACGAGGTTGACGCCGTAGTCGGCCCCGAAGCTCGACTTGAACGTCGACGCGGTCTTCACGTTGGCGATGCCTTCGGCGCCGCAGAAGCGACCTTGCGCGAACGGAAGGTCGGCCGAGACGCAGAGCACGACGGTGTCGTCGAGATCGGCGGCGCGTTCGTTGAAGGTGCGCACGCTCGTGGCGCAGGTCGGCGTGTCGACGCTCGGGAAGATGTTGAGGACGACGTTCTTGCCGACGAGGTCAGCACTCGAGATGTCGCCGAGGTCGGCGCCTGTGAGTGTGAAGGCGGGTGCTGCGCTGCCCACTGCGGGGAGGTCGCCGGACGTGTTGACGGGGTTGCCGCCGAGGGTTACTTCAGCCATGGCAAAGTTGTACCAGATCGGCAGCGACGGTCGCACGGTCGAGGACGAACGAGACTCGTCAGCGCCGCCGAAGGTTGCGGGCGTTGACGATCACCACGAGGGCAATGGAGATACCGATCGCCCACCACTGGTAGCGCTGCAAGAACTCGAGGAAGTCGACCAGTTGGTCTTCGAACGTGCGGGCGAGCCACCACATCAGCGCCAGCCGGGCGGCGATACCGATGGCGAGCAGCGAGATCAACTTCGCTGCGGGAGTCTGGCGGACGCCGCTGAGCGCGGCGACGATGTTGGAGCCGGCGAAGAATGGAATGAGTGCCCATTCGGCTTTGTCGAAGCCGCGATGGAACGCGTCGATCGATTCGACGGTGAATCCGAGGTACTTGGTGAACCAACCCGCGACGTCGTCGCGGTACGCCCGACCGACGAGGTGACACACGACGAACGCTGCGCCGATGCGCAGGAATCCGATGATCACATAGAACGGGAGCGAGACACCTGCGGCGAGGGTGAGCGCGAGGTAGCGGTTGCGGGAGGAGAGCAGCAGCAGTCCCTCGGGATTCGTGTTCACCCAGCGGGCCCAGACGGCGCTCGCGAGGTTCGAACAGATGACGAGCCCGACGAAGGCCACGAGTGTGAGTGGCGCCCAGCGGGGCCTAACGTGCGGCGACGGCTCCGGCTCGGTGATCACCACGTGGTCCACGGCCCCGCACGGTAGCGCCCAGATGCTCGGTCGCCCGGGGGATGGGAACCGAGATCGGGTCGGCGATTACATTCTCGGACATGCAAGGGCTCATGCAAGACGTACCGCTGACGATCAACCATCTTTTCGAACGCGCCGAGAAATACCACGGCCACAAGGAAATCGTCACCGCGACACCGGCAGGTCTCATTCGCACCACCTACGCGGACTTCGCCCGCCGCACCCGTCAGCTCGCAGCTGTCCTCGACACCCTCGGCATCTCCGCCGACGGGCGCGTCGCAACCTTTGCCTGGAACACGGCACGCCACCTCGAGTTGTACTTCGCGGCACCGTGCACGGGCCGCGTGCTGCACACCCTCAACATCAGACTCTTCCCCGAACAACTCACCTACATCGTCAATCACGCCGACGACGAGGTGATCTTCGTCGATCGTTCGATTCTGCCGCTCCTCGCTCCGCTGCTCCCGACGTTCGACAACCTCAAGCACCTCGTGCTGATGGACGACGGCAAGGGCGACATCCCCGACGACCTCGGTGGACACACCCTGCTCGACTACGAGGAGCTGCTCGCCGCAGAGCAACCGATCGAGTTCCCTGCGATCACCGACGAGCACCGTGCGGCGAGCATGTGCTACACGTCGGGTACCACCGGCAACCCGAAGGGCGTCGTCTACACGCACCGCTCGACGCATCTGCACACGATGGGAGCGATGATGGTCGACAGCCTCGGGGCCCGGGAATCCGATGTGATTCTCCCCGTCGTCCCGATGTTCCACGCCAATGCGTGGGGCCTGGCCCACGCCGCGGTCGCGACCGGTGCAACGCTGGTGATGCCCGGCGCCGACCTCTCCGGACCTGCGCTCGCCAACCTGATCGTCGATGAGCGGGTCACCGTTGCAGCTGGTGTGCCGACGATCTGGATGGCGGTACTGCCCGAACTCAAGGGTCGCGACACTTCGGCGCTGCGAACGATTCCGTGCGGCGGGTCAGCCGTGCCGCGCTCCCTGTCCGAGGCCTACCGGGAAGCCACCGGCCTGCCCATCCTGCAGGCATGGGGCATGACCGAAACCAGCCCCATCGCTTCGGTCTGCCACCTCGATGTCGACCAGCAACAGTTGTCGATCGACGAGCAGGCCGACCTGCGGACCCAGGTCGGTCGCATCTCGTTCGGCGTCGAAGCGCGCGTCGTCGAGCCTGGCACCACCGACGAGATCGCCTGGGACGGCGAGGCGAGCGGCGAGCTCCAATGTCGCGGCAACTGGATCGCGGCCGACTACTACGACGATGCCCGCTCGCAGGAGAGCTTCACCGCCGACGGCTGGCTGAAAACCGGCGATGTCGCCACCGTCGACCCCCGCGGCCGCATCCGGCTGGTCGATCGGACCAAGGACCTGATCAAGTCGGGCGGCGAGTGGATCAGTTCGGTCGAGTTGGAGAACGAGATCATGTCGCACCCCCAGGTCGCCGAAGCAGCAGTGGTCGGCATCGTGCACCCGAAGTGGGGTGAGGCCGCATTGGCGTGCGTCGTTCGGTCCGATGATTCGCTCACCGAGGCCGACGTCATTGCGCACCTTGCCGACAAGGTCGCCAAGTGGCAGCTCCCGAAGGGGGTCGTGTGGATCGACGAGGTGCCCAAGACCAGCGTCGGCAAGTTCAGCAAGAAGGATCTCCGCACGAAGTTCGGTGATGCCTTCCTGGGCGAGCAGTGAGGGCGAAAGCTCTGGCCTTCGGTGTCGCTCTCGTTGCGCTGACTGCATGCGGCCCCGATGGGCCCGATGCGTACACCGCCACGATCGGCGAACCGCCGACTCCCGAGCGCACGCTGCCCCAGGTGAGCATCGAGCCGTCGGTCGCACCGGGGGCCGCCGCGGCTCCGACCACCACGGTCGAGCGAGTCGCGCCGACAGGCGAGGTGGTGCAGGTCCGTTCGCTCGACAACACGTTCCGCATCGCCGACATCGAGGTGGCGGCGGGCACCGAGGTGTGGTGGGTCAACGGGGGGCGCAACGATCACAACGTGTTGCCGGTCGACGAGTCGCAGGATTGGGGAATCGCCACCGCAGATTTCACGCCGGGCGACGAGTATCGCCACCTCTTCGACGTACCTGGCACGTACCTCTACTACTGCTCGATCCATGGCACGAAGACCGTCGGCATGATCGGTTCGGTCACGGTGCTTGGCGCCGACCTCTGATCTGCCAACATTCGGACAGAACCACCCAACGATTCGGTGCGCGGCATCTCATCGTCTGATCAATCAAGGGATCTCATGAACCGGAAACTTGCTGCCGTTCTCGTTGTTGCGGTCGTCGCGATCGCCGCATGTGGCGGGTCGAGCGACGACGCATCGTCAACCACCGACGCCGCTGCCGACGCCTCCGTCGCAACCGAGGCGCCGGTCGCGACCGACGCACCGGTCGTCACCGATGCGCCGGCCGAGACCGATGCGCCGGCTGCGACTGATGCGCCGGCCGTGACCGATGCGCCTGCTGACGGTGTGCTGCGGGTACCCGCCGACTTCGCGACGATCACCGAAGCGGTCGACGCCGCAGCTCCCGGTGACCTCGTTCTCGTGTCGCCCGGAACGTACAACGAAGCAGTCGATGTGGTCACCGACGAGATCACGATTCGCGGCACCGATCGTGCCGGGGTGGTGCTCGACGGCAAATTCGAACTCGACAACGGCATTCGTGTGCTCGGTGCGAAGGGCGTCGTCGTCGAAAACCTCACCGCTCAGAACTACACGAGCAACGGCGTGTTCTTCACCTCGGCCGTCGGCTACCGAGCGTCCTACGTCACT
Organism: Ilumatobacteraceae bacterium; assembly: GCA_963820085.1. Taxonomy (GTDB): domain Bacteria; phylum Actinomycetota; class Acidimicrobiia; order Acidimicrobiales; family Ilumatobacteraceae; genus Ilumatobacter_A. The sequence goes on from CAWFYU010000008.1 coordinate 1,085,764, forward strand.
GCGCTTCGCAACGGCGACTACGGGGTGTATGCCTTCGATTCGATCAATGGTCAGATCGACAACTCCTATGGGGCGGGGAGTCCCGACGCAGGGTTCTACATCGGGCAGTGCTTCCCGTGTGATTCGCTGATCGACAACGTGCTGTCCGAACACAACGGCCTCGGCTACTCGGGAACGAACTCGGGCGGCAACCTCGTCATCATGAACTCGACGTTCCGCAACAACCGCGCCGGCATCGTGCCGAACTCGGGCAGCTACGAACTCTGCTACCCCGAGCGCGACACGACGATCGTCGGCAACATCGTCCACTCGAACAATCAGCCGGACACGCCGGCCATCGACGTCGCGATTCTCGCGATGGGCAATGGCATCCTGGCGCCGGGCGGCATCGACAACCTGATCACCAAGAACCTCGTGTTCGACCACGACAAGACGGGCATCGGGCTGGTGCCGTTCCTCGAGGAAGGCCCCAACGACGACATGCCGACGCCGGATGAGTGGGACATCGGATGCGCCGAGCAGCGAGTGCAGCCCGCGGCCGACGAGATCCCTGAAATCCTGCTGTGGGAGGCGCAGAACAACCGGATCACCCTCAACGTGGTGAGTGACAGCCGCACCGCCGACATCGGTGTGGCCGGCGTTAGCATCCTTTCCGAAGACCTTGGTAACTGTTGGGGTGGCAACACGTTCACCACCTCGGCGCCTGCCGATCTCGAGACCCTCGCCCCGTGCGACGGAGAGGGTGGCGGCGACTGGACCGTCGGTCCGCTCGACGTCTTGTCGTGGCTCGATGAGATCGCCACGCGCCCCGCGTCGGTCGACTACAAAACCGCGGTGCTGCCGGCGCCGCCCGACCTGGCGAACATGCCTGACGCCGAGTCTGCGCCGGCGGTTCCGGCGAGCAACATCGTGGTCGACGTCGACGTCGATGCCATCGACGTGCCGGCCAAGCCAGCCTGACGCAGCAGCCCGACGCCTGATCGGCTCGTACCATGAGCGCGATGCGTCCGTTGGCCACCACGTTCTTCGCCGTACTCGCCGCGCTCGCGGTGGCGGCCTGCGGTGGTGATGCTGCTCTGACCGATGCAGCGGCCGAGGACCCCGACCCCGAGCGTCGGGGACCCCAGGGTCGGGTGGCTCAATTCGTCGTCGAATGCGAATTGAGTCATCTCGCGTTCGACGACCCGATCGTGCTGCCGTGGCAAGACGGCAAGAGCCATCTCCACATGTTCTTCGGCAACCGCGACGTGACGGCGAGCCCCGAATACGACGACCGGCTGCTCGGTGCGGGCACGTCGTGTGAGCAACGCCGCGACACTGCCTCGTACTGGGCTCCGGCGCTGCTCGATGCGGCGGGCAAGGTGATCGAGCCGTTGAAGATGAGTGCCTACTACCGGCCGGGTCAGGGCGTGGATCCTGCCGAGGTCGTCGCCTATCCGCCGGGTGTGATGCTGATCGGTGGCGACGCTGCGGCGCAAGCGAATCAGGCCACCGACATCGTCGCCTGGTCGTGCGGGACCGGCGCAGCACGTGACGACCGCCCGCAGCAATGCCCCGACGGCACCACGTTGCGCATGCTCGTCACGTTTCCCGACTGCTGGGACGGCGAACGACTCACCACCTTCGGGGCGTCAGCCCACTCCGCGTACAGCAGCACGGAGACGGATGGATGCCCTGATACGCACCCGGTCGCCATGCCGCAGCTCACGATCGGCATCGACTTTCCCCCGGTCGACCCGACTGGTCTGTCGCTCGCGTCGGGCGACATCACGACGTTGCATGCCGACTTCTGGAACGTGTGGGATCAGGCCAAGCTCGAGCGTGAGGTCGAATCGTGCATCAACCGCGATCTGGTGTGCGGCGTCACGAGCTGACGGTTCGGCGACGACTGTGAACCAGTCGTGGTGGACGACCAGTGAATCAGAGCCTGCCGGAGTCGATCACGCGCTGGAGGAACTCGCGGGTACGCGCTTGCTGGGGGTCACCGAAGATCTGGTCGGGCGGGCCCTGTTCGAGAATTCGACCGCGGTGCAAGAAGCACACGCGGTCGCTGATCTCCCGGCAGAACGCCATCTCGTGGGTGGCGAACAGCATCGTCATGCCGTCGGACTTGAGTCCGCGGACCACGTCGAGCACTTCGCCGACGAGCTCGGGGTCGAGGGCCGAGGTGATCTCGTCGAGCAGCATCACCTCCGGGTTCATCGCCAACGACCTGGCGATCGCCACGCGTTGCTGCTGACCGCCCGACAACTGATCGGGGTAGGCGTCGGCGCGTTCGGCGAGCCCGAGGCGGCTGAGCATCTCGAGCGCTGACGCATTGGCTGTGGCCTTGTCGACGCCGAGCACCTTGCGCGGGCCGATCGCCACGTTCTTCGTGACGCTCATGTGGGGGAAGAGGTTGAAGCTCTGGAAGACCATGCCGATCCGACGGCGGATCGGGTCGGGGTCGAGGCCGGGCTCGGCGATGTCGACACCGTCGAAGTAGATCTCGCCGTCGTCGAGGGGTTCGAGCAGGTTCGTGCACCGCAGCAGCGTCGACTTGCCCGACCCGGACGCGCCGATCAGCGTGATCACTTCACCGGTGGCCACGTCGAGATCGATGCCATCGAGCACGGTGGTGGCGCCAAACGCTTTGCGCACGCCGCGGAGCGACAGCTTCGGCTCGATCATGAGACTGCGGTCGCTCCGGTGCGCCGCCGTTCGCGACCGAGCAGGTAGTCGGCCAGACGCGTGCACGGGATCGTCACCGCGAGGAAGATCACCGCAGCGGCGACGTACGGCGTGAAGTTCGCGAACTTCGACTTGTCGAGCCCGGCCTGGCGGAGGATCTCGATCGGGCCGATCAGGCTGACCAGTGCGACGTCTTTCTGCAGCGAGACCAAGCTGTTCATCATCGGCGGCACGATGCGCCGGAGGGCCTGGGGGAGCACGACGTTGGCCATGGTCTGGCCGCTACTCATGCCGAGCGACCGAGCGGCGGCGCGTTGGCTTTCGTGGACTCCCTCGATGCCGGCTCGAATCTCTTCGGACACGTACGCCGAGTACGACAGGACGAGTGCTGCGGTTCCCCAGATGAGCGGGTTGCTCCACGCTCGCGAATCGAAGAGCCCGGGGACGCCGAAGCCGATGAGGAAGATGGTGAGGATCACCGGGACGCCGCGGAACACGTCGGTGTAGATCACCGCCGCCGCCCGCAGTGGAAAGAACGCCGGCGAGCGCGTGTTGCGGGCGATCGCGACGGCGAGCGACAGCATGAAGATCAGCGGCACCGACCAGAGGAAGATCTGTACGTCGAGCCAAAAGGCCCCGAGCAACCGAGGAAACGAGTCGGCAAAGATTTCGCCGTTGAAGAATGAGGTGCGGACCCGGTCCCAACGGGGGAGTCGTGGCACGAGAACGACGATCGCGGTGACCACGATCGTGGTGCTGGCCGCGGCGATGAACAGCGACCGCACACGTTGGCGCCGTTCGTACTCGTCTCGCCGGGTCGAGCGGCCGCCGTGCTGGGTCATCTCGGGCACAAGCTACGCCTCTCTCCCGGGCGTGGAATCGATGGAGAAACGATTGGTGCCGACGCGGCACGACTGCATCGGCACCAATCGGATCGCCGCTCGGTTCACTCGGAGATGACGGGTGCGCCGGTGTTGTCGGCCAGCCAGGTGGCTTGGATTTCCGCGAGTGTGCCGTTGTCGGTGATCGTCTGGATCGCCGCGTCGACGCAGGGCGTGAGCGCACTGCCCTTTTCGAGCACCATGCCGAACTGGTCGGTGGTGCCCCCGGATTCTGCCGGGAACTGGCCGATCACCGAGCTGCCCTCGATCTCGACCGCCGACACGAACAGCGCCGTCGGGAGGTCGAACACGGCCGCATCGATCTGATTCGCGTCGAGCGCAGCCTTGGCGCCGACGTTGTCGTCGTAGACGAACGGCTCTTGGTTCGGCTGGATCACCGTGGTGATGAACTCGAGGCTGGTCGTGCCGGCTTGCGCGCCGAACTTGATGTCTTTGAGGTCGGCGATCGACGTGGCCCCTTCGGCTGCTGAGCCGGCGAGGGCGACGATGGCCTGGTTGCTGGTGAAGTACGGCAACGAGAAGTCGACGGTCTCTTTGCGCTCATCGGTGATCGAGAACTGCTGCAGGTTGATGTCGAAATCCTTGGCCCCCGGCTGGATGGCGGCATCGAAATCGGTGCGCACCCAGGTGACTGCGTCAGCGGCGTAGCCCATCTCGGCGGCGACGGCATAGGCGACGGCGGACTCGAATCCGTCGCCCGACTCGGGTGCGTCGTCGATGACCCAGGGGAAGAACGCAGGGTTGCCGGTGGCCACGGTCAACACGCCATCTTCGATCGTGTTGGAGCAGGCGTCGCCGGTGGTCTCCGCCTCGGCTGCTGAATCGGTTGGCGCCGCCTCGGAGGCAGCTGGTGCATCGGCATCGGCATCGGCATCGGTGGACGGTGCGCCGGAGTCGGTGCCATCACTGCCACACGCGGCCAAAACGAGTGTGCCGGCGGCGAGCACGGGGATGAGTTTCTTCAGGTTGGAACGCATTGCAGGTCTCCTTGAGAGGTTGTTCACGCGGTCGGCAAATCTATCGCTCGGGTCGCGGGCACGGAAGTAAGCCCACGCGTGACGAACGTCGTCTCGACATTTTCATTGACAGTGAGACGGTTTTCGTGTCATCGTCTCACCATGGATCGTCCGGCGACGCGCTCATGGAGTGCCACGGAGGTGCGCGTGCTCGATGCGGTCAAGGCCTGTTGCGAGAAGTGGGGCATGGCCAAGGTCACGATCGACGACATCGCCCGAGAGTGTCGGATCTCGCGTGCGACGCTGTATCGCCTGTTCCCCGGCGGCCGTGACGTGATCTTCGAAGCGCATCGGGTGTACGAACTCGATCAGTTCTTCACCACGCTGCTCGACCGCATCGTCGGCGCGCAGACCCTCGACGATCTGCTCGTGCGAACCATCACCGCCGCGACCCAGGAGCTGCGGGCCGACGAACACATTGCCGCAATGTTGGCCTCCGAGCCGGGCGAAATCGTCGCCGACATGACCGTCGAAGGCCTGCCGCGAATCATCCGGGTGGCCACCGCCTACCTGGTGCCGTTCGTCGACGCCTTCTTGCCACGCGCCGAAGGTCGGGCCCTCATCGACATCGTGGCGCGACTGGTCATTTCGTACTTCCTGGCGCCATCCGACCTCGTCGACCTCGCCGATCCCGATGACGCCCGCCGCTTCATCGCCCCGTTCGTCCCCCTGATCGACCACGCCCCGACGACCATCGACCACGCCCCGACCGCCCACCCGACCACCGACCACCCGACCACCACCGCCCGACCACCGACCACCCGACCACCACCATCACCGCTGGAGTGTGAACCATGACCATTGCCGAAGATCCCATCGCCCCCGACTCGTTCAAGAGCACCGACTCGATCCTCGGACGAGCCGACATGGACGACCTCGAGGCGATCCTCGCGATCACCAACAGCGACCTCGACGAGGTGACGCACGCCGTGAAGGACAACGCCGATGCCATCTTCACCTGGGACTACTCGATGCAGCGACCGCATCTGCGCAAGCTGTACGAAAAGGCCAAGGTCGGTCAGTGGAACTCGACCACTGACCTCGACTGGAGCATCGAGGTGGATGTCGAGAAGCAGATCGCCGGCGACGAAGCCCAGATCGCCATCGCAGCCGGTATCGACCCCAACCTGTACGACGGCACGGTGATTGGTCACTGGGGAAACAAGGAGTGGCTCGACTACGGCATCCAGAACCGAAAATGGACGCTCAGCCAGTTTCTCCACGGCGAGCAGGGTGCGCTGCTCTGTACGTCGAAGATCGTCGAGACGGTGCCCTGGTATGACGCCAAGCTCTACGCGTCCACCCAGGTGGTCGACGAGGCACGTCACGTCGAAGTGTTCGGTCGATACCTCGACGAGAAGATGGGCGGCGGCTATCAGGTGAATGCGCATCTGCGGATGCTGCTCGACGACATCATCAACGACAGCCGATGGGACATGACCTATCTCGGAATGCAAGTGATGGTCGAAGGGCTCGCGCTTGCAGCCTTCGGGTTCATGCACCAGATGACCGACGAGCCATTGCTGAAGAAGCTGCTCCGCTACGTGATGGCCGACGAGGCGCGGCATGTGGCGTTCGGCGTGTTGTCGCTGAAGGAGGTCTATGACGAGATGACCGACGCCGAGATGATGGACCGTCAGGAGTTCGCCTTCGAGGCTGCGGTCCGGATGCGCGACCGGTTCCTGTCGCAAGAAGTGTGGGAGCGCATGGGTGTGGCGCCGAAAGACGTGCTGCCGATCGTGCTGCGCGACCCCACCCGCGAACTCTTCCAGCAAATGCTGTTTTCCAAGATCGTGCCGAACAGCAAGAAGCTCGGGCTGCTCGACCGGAATGACTCATGGCTGCGGCGCCGATTCGAGGAGATGGGCGTCATCCAGTTCGAGGACTGGGAGGACACGAGCGAGGAGTTCCTCAAGTTCGAACTCGGTCAGGACCTCGACCCCGCCGCCGCCCCTGCGTCGAGCATGTAACCCAACGCGATGAGTCTCCGGGCGCCATGCCCGCCGCGAAACTCATCGCCTCGATCGACCCTCGAAGCGCGATGAGTCGCCGAGCGCAGGTAGCGCCCGGAGACTCATCGCTTGGATATCGGCGAGCGGCGGTATCGTCCCGATTCCGGCTCCCTCCACACGTACGTTCACGTTTGGAGAATCCAGTGTTCAAGCTTCCAGCAGTTGTTCTCGACCACTTCGAGGCGCACCACGGCGTCGCCTCGCGCGGCGAACTCGTCCGCCTCGGTGTCTCGCCCCACATGATCAAACGGATGCGCGTCGATGGCTTGTTGGTCGACGTGTTGAAGGGCACCTATCACCTCCGGGGGCAGGCGTTGACGTACTCGGGCCGTTGTGCAGCCGTCTGTGCCGCGCACCCGGGTCACGTGATCGCCGGGCCGACGGCAGGTCGACTCTGGAACTTCCGGCGGTTGCAGGCCAATCTGAAAGTGCACATCATCTCGCCGCCGGCGAGTCAACCCGTCACTGCCTCCTGGATCGAGCCGTACCGCACGGCGGCGATCGATCACGATCGTGATGTCGTGCATCGTGACGATGGAATCGTGTTGACGAGTCGTGCGCGCACGGTGCTCGATCTTGCCCGGTGGCTCGACGATGTCGATCTCCGCTCGGTGATGGAGCAGGCTGTCGGTGAGGGTGCGCTGACGTCGAGCGATCTGAGCGCGGTGGCCATCGACTGGGTGTCGTCACAGCGCCCGTGGCTGATGCGGTTCCTGCGCGTCGCCGAGAGCCGGCTCGACGGTGGAGCCGCTGATTCTCATCCCGAGATGATCCTCGGAGATGCGCTGACCCAGGCGGGCGTTTTCGGCCTGACACGCCAGTTCCGCATCGAGCTGCTGGGATACGGGCCGGCTCGGTTCGATCTCGCGCTTGCCCGGTTGAGGTGGGCCATCGAGGTCGACATCTTTCCCACGCATCGTGAGGCAGCAGGAAGGGCGAGCGACGAACGACGCGATGCTGCGGCGTCGACGATCGGATGGGTGACAACCCGACTCGGCCCGGAGCGCTTCGGAGCGAACCTCCCCGCGACCGTCGGCGAACTCGTCACCATGTACCGCGAACTCTCCGCTCCCGAGCGTTCTGCCCAGCGATGAGCCTGGAGGCGGACGGGTCACCCGGAAACTCATCGCGCTGGTGCGTGGCGCGGAGGTGATGAGACAGGGGCGGACGGGTCGCCTGCAGACTCATCGCACCGGTGGGTGCCGCGGAGGTGATGAGAATCGGGGCGGACGGGTCGCCTGCAGACTCATCGCGGTGGTGGGGTGTGCGGGTAGATTCGGCGGCTTATGTCGCAGCCGACCGCCACTCAATACTCCATCTCCCTCGACGTGACGCTCGACAATGTGCCGGGCGTCCTGGGGCGGCTGTGCACCGCGATCGGTCAGGCCGGCGGCAACATCTTCGCCATCGAGGGGTTCGTCGCGAAAGGCAAGGAACTCGAACGCGACATCGTCGTCAACTGCAGGAGCGTCGCCCACCAGGAAGAGGTCGTCGCCGCCGTGGTCGCCACCGCGGGTGTGACGCTGGAGGATTGGCACGATCGCACCTTCCGGATGCACGAAGGCGGCAAGATCGAAGTGCTCTCGCTGTGCCCCGTCGGCGACCAGGACGATCTGTCGATGGCGTACACGCCCGGCGTCGCCGCGAGTGTGCAAGGCAATCGCCGCCGACGAACGCCTGGCCGACGAATACACGATCCGCAAGAACACCGTGGCGATCGTCTCCGACGGTACTGCGGTGCTCGGCCTCGGCAACATCGGGCCCAAGGGTGCCATGCCGGTGATGGAGGGCAAGGCGCTGCTGTTCAAGGAATTCGGTGGCGTCGACGCCTTCCCGATCTGTCTCGACGTGTCGAGCCCCGAGGAGATCATCGAGACCGTCATTCGCCTCGCACCCACCTTCGGCGGCATCAACCTCGAAGACATCGCCGCGCCAGGCGCCTTCCAGGTCGAAGAAGCGTTGAAGGCAGCTCTCGACATCCCGGTCTTCCACGACGACCAACACGGCACGGCCGTCGTCACGCTGGCAGCAGTCGAGAATGCGTTGCGCATCGTCGGCAAGGAGATGGCCAATCTGTCGATCGTGATCTCGGGCGTGGGAGCTGCAGGCGTGGCCATCGGCAAGATTCTCCTCGGCGCCGGAGCCACCAAGATCGTCGGCGTCGACAGCCAGGGCGCGGTGTATGACGGTCGCGAGGGCTTGAACACGTGGAAGCAGTGGTTTGCGGAGAACACCAACCCCGACGGCAAGCAAGGTGCGCTCTCCGACGTGATGCACGGCGCCGATGTCTTCATCGGGGTGAGTGCCCCTGACGTGCTCACCGTCGACGACATCGGCAACATGAATGCCGATCCCATCGTCTTCGCGATGGCCAATCCCGACCCCGAGATCCGTCCCGAGTTGGTCGGCGACCTCGTCCGCGTGATGGGAACCGGTCGGAGCGACTACCCCAATCAGATCAACAACGTGCTTGCCTTCCCCGGCATCTTCCGTGGTGCGCTCGACGCCCGGGCGACCGACATCACCGAAAACATGAAGTTGGCGGCGGCGAAGGCGATTGCCGAGTCGGTGTCCGACGAGGACCTGCGTGAGGACAACATCATGCCATCGGTGTTCGATCGGTCGGTCTCGATGCGCGTGGCGGCAGCAGTCGCGCAGGCGGCAATCGCCGACGGAGTCAGTCGCCCGAGCTGAACCCTTCGGCCCGCGGCCCGACGTGTTGCGGTACTGAGAACATCGGCGCAGCGTCGGATACCCGCAGGGTTCTCCTTCTACCCTTTGGACAGATGCTGCGACTGGCCAGGGACCCCCGGATTCGAGCGGCGGCCGCGCTGCTCGTCGCCGTCGTGCTCGTGGTTGCTGTCGTGCTTCGACGGCAGACCATCTTCGACGCGATCGTCGAAGTTCGGCGCCTCCCGCTGACCACCGTCGCCGTGTTGGTCGGGTTGGCCGTCGTCGAGCGAGTGTCGCGTGCGGAGGTCATCCGTTCGCTGCTGCCGAGTCTTTCGCTGACGCGTTCGGAAATGATCAGCGACGTCGGGTCGGCAGCGAGCAAGGGTGTTCCGGTCGGCGGGCCGATCGCCACCTTGCTGCGTTGGCAACTGGCCCGAGAGCGGAACGTTCGAGCGTCGGATTTCGTCGTGATGCTCGTTGCTTCGGGTGTGGCGACGGCCTTCGTGAGCTGGGGATTTCCGTTGATCGCCACGGTTGTCGACATCTCCCGACGCGATGCCGATGTCGCCGATCTCGCAATCATTGCCGGTGTGCGGCATCGTCGTCGGCGGCTCGGCGCTGTTCTGGTCGATCGCGCTGCGATCGGAACGTGCCCGGCAGTACGTCGCGAGTCGCGGCGACTGGATGTTGACTCGCTGGCCGGTCGCATTGCTGGGTGACGGTCAAGACGAAGCGGCGACATCGGCGCGGGTGGTCGACGAGATTCGCGACGGACTCCGGGCGATTGCGCGCCGGCCCGTTGGGCTGCTCGTACGGACCGTCGTGGCGCAGGGAACCGGGGCGGTGATCCTGTGGGTGGCGCTGCGGGGTCTGGGTGTGGGCGACGAATTGGGGCCAACGGAATTCGCGAGGGTCTTCTTCGTCGCGCATGTCATCGGGTCGTTGGCCCCGACGCCTGGCGGTGTCGGCGTGATCGAAGCCGGCGTCACCGGTGCACTGATCGCAGCTGGCGTCGAAACCGAGTTGGCGCTGGCTGGCGTGCTCGTCTACCGATTCATCACCTACGTGTTGCCCATCGTCATCGGAACGGTCTGGTACATCGCCTGGCGCAGCGCCCGAACCAGGGATCGCAGCGATCGAAACGACGGAGCGGCGGGGGCCGCTGATGCCGATGTTGTCGATGATGCCGATGAGTCCGATCGACTCGGAGCGGTGGTCGGCCGACGCACGCCGCAACGGCTCGCATTCGATCGACCGGGTGAGTGAGTCACTAGAGTCGCCTCCATGGGGCACCCTTCGACACCATCTTTCCGCACGTTCCAGGCACTTCGGATCAAGGGCTTCGCGACCGTTGACACCCTCGCCGAGATCACGGCCCAACCTACGGGTGACGTCGAGGGTCACCTCGCGACGATGCAGGCCCATGGGCACGCCCAGTTCCGCGAGGCGCGTTCGCTGTGGCAGCTCACCGCCGATGGCCGTGCGGCGCACCCTGACGTCTTGGCCGCCGATCTCGCGGGGGCCGACCTGGCTCCGCTCGCCACGTTGTACGAGGCGTTCCTCGAGATCAACGCTGAGTTCAAGGGGCTGTGTGGCGACTGGCAACTGCGCGACGGTGACGTCAACGATCACGCTGACGCGGTCTACGACGCGGCGGTGATCGATCGCCTCGGAGCCCTCGACGACCGAGCCCAACCCGTGGTGACGGCGATGGGTGAACTCTTGGATCGACTGGCGCCGTACGCCCCGCGACTGACGAGCACGCTCGGTCGGCTGCGCGCCGGCGAGGCCAAGATGTTCACCGGCGTGATGTGTGGGAGCTACCACGACGCCTGGATGGAGCTGCACGAAGATCTGATCGTGACACAGGGCATCGACCGCGCGGCCGAAGGGTCGTTTTAGTCGAATGCGGACGCGTCATCCTCGGTTGGATGCAATAGGTTCTCTGCCGTGATGACGACAGCAAGCACGAGGGTGCACTGATGCCGCGGTTCGGTCGGGTCTCGGTCGCCATGGTCACTCCGTTCGACGCGGCCGGCGATGTCGACATCGACGCTGCGGTCGCGCTCGCGAAGTGGCTCGTCGAGCAAGGCAACGAATCATTGGTCGTTGCGGGCACGACGGGCGAGTCGGCGACCTTGTCGATCGACGAGAAGCTGACGCTGTTCGAATCCGTCGCCGCCGCCGTCACCGTCCCGGTCATCGCCGGCACCACCGGCTTCGACACCCGCCACGACATCGGGCTCACCGCCGAGGCGAGCAAGCTCGGCATCGCTGGCATCCTCGGCGTCAGCCCGTATTACAACCGGCCTTCCCAAACCGGCATCGAAGTGCATTTTCGCGCGATCGCGTCGAGCACCGAACTTCCCCTCATGCTCTATGACATTCCGAAACGGACCGGCCGGAAGATGTCGAGTGCGACCATCGTCCGCCTCGCTCACGACGTCACGAACATCGTCGCCTTGAAAGATGCCGCGGGCGATCCGAGCGAAACCGCCAAGGTCATCGCCGCGTGCCCCGACGATTTCGAGGTGTACTCCGGCGACTCGCCGTTCACGTTGCCACTGATGGCCGTCGGTGCGGTGGGCGTGATCGGCGTGTGCACGCACTGGGCTGCCCCCGAGCACGTGGCCATGTTCGACGCGTGGGAACGCAACGACATCGCCGAAACACAACGCCTCAACCGGCTGCTCATCGAGAGCTACGACTTCGAAGGCAACGACGAAGCACCCAACCCGGTGCAACCCAAGTCGATGATGCGGACCCTCGGTCACCCCGTTGGTCCGTGCCGCCTGCCGATGGGCCCCGAGCCCGCGGGCACCGAAGCAACGGCTCGCGCCGTGTACGCGCGGCTCGTTGCTGAACGCACTTCCTGAACCCGAACGACGATGGGCGCCCTGCGCCGGCTCGTCTCGACCGAATCGAATGCACATGACCCAGCTCTACACCGCTCCACTCGACCCGACCATTCCCGTCCGGGTCGTCTTCCTCGGCGGGCTCGGTGAGATCGGCCGTAACTGCATGGCCATCGAACAGGGCGCCGCCGACGACCCCGATCGCACGATCATGCTCATCGACTGCGGCCTGATGTTCCCCGACGCCAACATGCACGGCATCGACCTGATCTTGCCCGACTTCACCTATCTCCGCCAGAACGCCGCGCGGATCGAAGCGATCGTGTTGACCCATGGTCATGAAGACCACATCGGGGCGATTCAGTACCTGCTGCGCGACGGCGACGGGATCGGCGATCTGCGGACCGATCCGCTTCCCGTATATGGCTCAGCGCTCGCACTCGGGCTGGCTCGCAACCGGATCGAAGAAGCCGGGTTGATGCCGAAGATCGACATGCGCCCCGTGACCGACGGCGAACAGATCGACGTCGGCACGCTGCTCGTCGAGTTCATCCCCGTCACCCACTCGGTGCCCCACGCCCATGCGATCGCGGTGCACACCGCGCAGGGTGTCGTGCTCCACTCGGGCGACTTCAAGATCGATCTCACCCCGGTCGACTCGCGACGCTCCGATCTCGCCCGGATCGGGCAACTCGCCAAGACCGAGGGCATCCGCCTGTTGATGAGCGACTCGACCAACGCCGAAGAGTCGGGTTACGCATCGAGCGAAACGCATGTCGGCGGGGTGCTGCGCAGCCTCTTCGCCCAGCAGCGCGGTCGTCGCATCATCACGGCCAGCTTCGCCAGCCACCTCCACCGCATCCAGCAGATCGCCGACGCAGCCGTCGGCGAGGGCCGCAAGGTCGCCACGCTCGGGCTGAGCATGAAGAAGAACATCCGGCTCGGCCTCGACCTGGGCGTGTTCACGATCCCCGAGTCGTCGTTGATCGACATCGAAGACGTCGACAATCATGATCCGGGCGAGATCTGCATCATCTCGACCGGTTCGCAGGGTGAGCCGATGTCGGCGCTCGGACTCATGGCTCGCGGCGAGAATCGATGGTTGAAGCTCAACGAACACGACACGGTCGTGCTGTCGAGCCATGCGATTCCGGGCAACGAGGGAAGTGTCAACAAAGTCATCGACGGGTTGCTCCGCCTCGGGGCGCACGTGGTGCACTCCGGCGTGATGGACGTCCACGCAACGGGTCACGCGAAGGCCGACGACATCAAGACCTACCTGTCGATCGTCAACCCCGAATGGTTCGTCCCGATCCACGGCGAGTACCGCCACATGGTCGCGAACGCAAAGCTCGGTGAGCTGATGGGCGTGCCGACCAACCGGATCATCCAGTGCGAGGACGGTGACGTCATCGAACTGACCGCTGACGGTCTCGCCCCCGTCGGGCGGGTTCCGGCCGGGTACCTGTACGTCGACGGCATCGTCGGCGATGTCGGGCAGGGCGTGCTCCGCGACCGCCAGAAGTTGGCTGAAGAAGGCGTCGTGGTCGTGGTGGTCACGGTCGACGTGCAGACCGGCAAGGTGTTGGTCGGGCCCGAGATCATCACTCGCGGGTGGGTGTATGCGCCGGAGGCCGAAGACCTGCTCGACGAGGCCTGTGACACCGTGGCCGCAGCGGTCGAGAAGGCCCTGGCGGGCGGCGTCCGCGATGTGGAGACACTCGAACGCGACGTCCGTCGGGCCGCCGGCAAGTTCGTCAGTGAGCGGACCAAACGCAAGCCCATGATCGTCCCCGTCGTCATGGAGGCCTGACGGGCCAGATCGCCCGATCTCTGCGTTGCGTGCATTCGTCGGTGCCTGGAGGCACCGTCCTCGTCACGCGCCTTGACCTCGGACGATCTGATCCCGTCAGGTTCGCCCGATCTCTGCGTTGCGTGCACTCGTCGGTGCCTGGAGGCACCGTCCTCGTCACGCGCCTTGACCTCGGACGATCTGATCCCGTCAGGTTCGGCGGAACTCCCTCGCGTGCACGGCGACGGAAGTGAGGATGTGCACGTGAAGGGTGCAATCGGCCAATAGCCTGCCGTGCCATGGGACTCATGGACATGCTCGGTGGAATGATGGGCCGCAAGGCGCCGAAGTCTGGCAACCCGCTGATGGACGCACTGTTGCCGATGCTGCTCAAGGGCGGCGCAATCGGAGGCCTCGGCGGTCTGCTCGGCAAATTCACCAGTGCCGGCCTCGGCGGCAAGGCGAACAGTTGGGTCGGTACCGGCGCAAACGAACCACTCGAGGCCGATGAGGTCGAGCAGGCCCTCGGTGCGGGCGAGATCGATCGCATCGCCCGCGACGCCGGCGTGTCGCGTGACGAAGCCAAGGGCGGTCTCGCCAGCATGATCCCGGGTCTCGTCGACAAGGTGTCGCCCGGCGGCTCGCTGCCGACCGGCAACCTCGCCAAGATGCTGAAGGGGTTCGACTTCGGCTCGATCCTCGGTCGCTGATCTCGACCGATGGCCGGTCGATTCGGCCCACCCGCGGCACGGATTTCATCCGCTGTCCTCGGGGTCCTGGTGCTCGTCGGCTGCGCCGGGAGCGACGTCGACGACGCGACAGTCGGAGACCTCGATCCGGCACATGCGTTCGTTGCCGACATCCGCAACGCGGCAGCAGCGGTGGAAGCCGAACTCGGCGGACCGCAAGAGTTCTTCGAGATCACCGCAACGCCCCAGCTCACCAATGTCTTCGTGGCCACCGACGAGGGCACGTCGGCTGTGCCGTACGTCTTTCTCGACGGCGAACTGCAGCCCCCCGCGCCGGCGATCACCGGGGTGGCCGGGCAGTCGTTCGGAGCCGATGCAATCGACTTCGACGAGCGAACCGTTCTTGCAGGCGTCAGCGCTGACTTGCCCGCCGCTGCGATCGACGCCCTGAGTGTCGAAGGTGGGCCGGGCGGTTTCGTGCGCTACGTGGTCTCGGCGCGTTCGGAGCAGGGTGGCGTGCTCGACATCGTGGTGGCTCCATCAGGAGCGATCATCGAAGTCGACCCGCTGTGAGCGCATTTGACCGCGTCTGATCTCCGGTGCGCAGCGCTGAGCCCGCCGACCTGCTCTGAGGGTGGCGAGGCAAACCGAGCGATCTTCGTCGGGTCGCGGAACGCCATGACACCTGCTTGGTACGGTGGGACTCGTCATGTCCACCTGGGGTCCGTCCAACAAGAAAACGCCGGCCAAGCACGGACCGGCCAAGAAGGCGCCGGGCAAACGCTCGACCAGCGTCAACCCGTCGGCGCGCACCGCCAAGACCACGCGCTCGTCGCCGTCGAAACGGACCGCGGGGAGCGACGCGACCGAAGTCATGCCTGCCAGCGGGCGCAAGTCGACGCGGCAGCCCTCGGGCTCGGTTCGAGATCAGACACCGCCCGAAATGGGACGCACCCGTGGCGATCGGGCGACTGCCGAACTGCGTGAGGCCGTCGAGGGGCGTGAGCACGAGTTCCTTGGCCTCGGGCTCATCGGCGGCGGCGTGCTCTGCGCACTCGCCTATCTGAATCTCGCCGGTCCGCTCGGTCGGGGTATCGAGACCGTCTTCGGGTGGGTCGCCGGTCTCGGCCGGTATGCGGTGCCGGTGGTGTTGATCGCCGTCGGCATCGCCCTCGTGCAGCGCGGTCGCTCGTCGAGTCCGGTGCGGCTGGCCGTCGGGTGGACGCTGGCGTGCGTCGCCGTGCTCGGCCTGCTGCACCTGCTCCGCGGACCCGACAAGATCTCGACCGACGTCGACGAACTCGGTACGGCCGGCGGCTGGGTCGGTGCGTTGATTTCCGAGCCGCTCGAGTTTGCGTTGGAGGTTCCGGGCGCAGTCGTGGTCCTGATCGCAGCGCTGCTCGGTGGCGGGTTGCTCATTACGCAGACATCGCTCCGAACGATGGCGTCGTCGACCGGCGGGTTCTTGTCGACCGTGCTGCGGCCGCTCGGTCGGGCCGCTCGGTCGGGGCTCAGCAATATCTCGACGCTCAGCAGCGACCACGACGAGAGCGGCGAGTTGCGCAGCTACGACTCGTCGGGGCTCGCCGTCTCCGGTGAACTTCCGATGCCGCGTGTCGCGGGAGAGCCGTTGGCGCTCGACTCCGGTGCAGCGCTGTACGACTTCGAAGACGACGGGGACGAGTGGGTCGACGATGCCGCCGCCAAGCCACGCCGCAAGCGGGCCGCGAAGCCCACGGTCAGTACCGGCTCGAAGCCGGGCGACCTGTCGCCTGACGGCACCGTCGTGGGTGACTGGATCCTTCCGCCCACCTCGTTTCTCGAGATGGCCGGCGAACAGAAGATGGACATCAAGGCAATCGAGCAGCGCGGGCAGACGCTGCAGGAGTCGCTCGCCTCGCACAACGTGGAGACCGAGCTGATCGGCATGACCGTCGGCCCCACGGTCACGCGGTACGAACTCGAACTCGGCCCCGGGGTCAAGGTCGCCAAGGTCACCAACCTTCAGAAAGACATCGCGTATGCGATGGCGGCCACCGATGTGCGCATCTTGGCGCCCATCCCGGGCCGGTCGGCGATCGGCGTCGAAGTGCCGAATCATCAGCGCCAACTCGTGGCGCTCGGCGACCTGATGGTGTCGCCCGAGGCCAAGAAGGCCGATGCCCCACTCGATGTCGCCGTGGGTAAAGACATCGCCGGCAAAGCCGTGTTCCTCGATCTCGCGGCCACGCCGCACCTGCTCATCGCCGGTGCCACCGGTGCGGGCAAGTCGTCGGGAATCAACTGCATCATCACATCGCTGCTCATGCGGAGTACGCCTGACGACGTCCGATTGATCCTCATCGACCCCAAGCAGGTCGAGATGGGTCAGTACCAGCGCTTGCCGCACCTGCTCACTCAGCCCGTCACCAACCCCAAGAAGGCGGCCAACGCGCTCGGTTGGGCGGTCAAGGAGATGGAGCGCCGGTACGACGTGCTCTCCGAGGTCGGGTACCGCGACATCGGCGGGTACAACAAGGCGTTCAAGTCGGGTCAGATCGATCAACCCCTCGGATGGGACAGCGACAGTCCGCCGATCTATGAGTACATGCCGTTCATCGTCATCGTGGTCGACGAGTTGAACGACCTGATGATGGTCGCGGCGCGCGACGTCGAAGAGTCGATCACCCGGATCGCCCAGAAGGCGCGGGCGGTCGGCATCCACTTGATCGTGGCCACGCAGCGCCCATCGGTCAACGTCATCACCGGCGTGATCAAGGCCAACATTCCGGCCCGCATGGCGTTCGCAGTGTCGAGTCTCACCGATTCGCGTGTCATCCTCGATCAACCGGGTGCCGACAAGCTGGTCGGCAAGGGCGACATGTTGCTGCTGCCGGGCAATTCGTCGGTCGCCAACCGCATCCAGGGGGCGTTCATCACCGAAGAGGAAGTGCGCCGCGTCGTGGCCCACTGGCGGGCGCAGTCGCCGGAGCCGATCTACTCGCGCGAGGTCGAAGACGACGGCGACGGGCCGACTGCCGATGCGAACGGGTTCGCCGGTACCGATCAGCCGGCGCTGGTGCCACCAACGCTCGGTGCACCGATGTCGCCGATGGGCTCGATGTCGCCGATGGGGTCGCTCGATCTCACGTCTGATGCGCATGCCTTCTCGGCCGGCGATGACGACGAGGACACCGTGATGATGCGCCAGGCCATGGAGCTCATCGTGCGCAGTCAGCTCGGGTCCACCTCGATGCTGCAACGCAAGCTCAAGGTCGGCTTCGCGCGCGCCGGGCGGATCATGGATCTGCTCGAGACGCGTGGAGTCGTCGGACCGAGTGAAGGGTCCAAGGCGCGCGCCGTGCTGATGACAGTCGAAGAGTTCGAACTGCTCCAGCAGCACGGCCAGATCTAGCCGGTTGCCGTCGCTCTGGCAGCATGGCGCCATGACCCACGTCGACCTCGCCCCGGAATTGACCGAGATCACCGACGGCTTGCGCTTCCCCGAAGGCCCGATCTGGATGCCGGACGGCTCGGTCATCGTCGTCGAATTGTTCGCCGAGTGTCTCACGCAGGTGTGGCCCGACGGGACGAAGAAGAAGGTGGCCGATACACCCGGCGGACCCAATGGGGCAGCGATCGGGCCCGATGGCGCCCTGTACCTCTGCAACAACGGCGGATGCTTCACCCCGATCGAGCAGAACGGCCGCTTCCAACCCGGCCGATTCGACCCCGAGCGGTACGTGGGCGGACGAATCCAGCGCGTCGACCTGCACGACGGCTCGGTGACCGATCTCTACACGGAATGTGCCGGTCGACCGCTGCGAGCTCCCAACGACCTGGTGATGGACGGCCACGGGGGATTCTGGTTCACCGATCACGGCATTCGTGATCACGCGGCCAGAACCGCGGACCTGACTGCGATCTATCACGCCGCGTGCGACGGATCAGAGATCGTCGAGGCGGTTTTCCCGGTCGATGCCCCCAATGGGATCGGTTTGTCGCCTGCAGGCACGACGCTGTACTGGGCAGAGACCCATACCGGTCGGGTCTACCAGCGCCGTCTCGACGAGCCCGGCCAACTCGTCCCGGGTGAACGCCCGAGTGTGCTGCACGGCTTGCCTGGGCATCAGCTGCTCGACTCCCTGGCGGTCGATGGTGAGGGCTGGGTGTGCGTGGCGACGTTGCTCAACGGCGGGATCACGGCGATCTCACCTGACGGCGAGCACACCGAACATCACGCCACCGGCGACACGTTCACCACCAATGTCTGCTTCGGCGGCGACGACATGCGCACGGCCTTCGTCACGTTGTCGGGAACGGGCCGCCTGGTGTCGTTCCCGTGGCCTCGCCGGGGTCTGCGCCTCGCCCACCAGTAGCAGGGGCCCCACACCTCGTTTGGCGTGACGAAATTGGTTGAGATGCTGCACCATTTTCGTTACGCAAACGGGAGGTGGGGGAGCCGATAGCGTCACCGCCATGGTGCAGCGGTTCTACGTCGAGACTTTGGGCTGCCCGAAGAACGACGTCGACTCCGACAAGTTGGTCGGTGCGTTGCTCGCCGACGGCATGGTCGCAACCGACGACGCGGCAAACGCCGACCTCGTGGTCGTGAACACGTGCGCGTTCATCGACGAGGCGCGCCGAGAGTCGATCGACACGATCTTGGCACTCGACGAAATTCGCCTCGACGGTTCGAAGCTGGTGGTCACGGGTTGCATGGCCGAGCGCTACGGCGCCGAACTTGCCGCCGAGTTGCCCGAAGTCGACCAGGTGGCGGGTTTCGGTCAGGCGTTCAACATCGAGATCACGGCGCGCGACGGACACGAAGTGCCGAACCGGGGTGCCGGGTCGCGCAAGCTCATCCCGGTGTCCGAGGTGCCGCTTCCTGCGTTCGACCTCCTCAATCTGCCCCGGCCCAAGTCGACTGCCCCGTGGGCGTACGTCAAGATCGCCGAGGGCTGTGATCGCTCGTGCGGGTTCTGCGCCATCCCGAGTTTTCGCGGTCCGCAGCGCAGCAGAGATGTCGCCTCGATCCTTGCCGAGGTCGAACAACTCCAGGCGCGCGAGATCGTCTTGGTCGCCCAAGATCTTGCGTCGTACGGCAAGGACCGTCCCGACGAGATGGGCGCCGGTTCGATCGTGCCCCTGGTCGACGCGGTCGCCGCCGTGGTCGATCGAGTGCGGCTGTTGTACCTGTACCCGAGCGACCTGTCCGATGCCCTGGTCGACTCGATCTGCAACACCGGCGTCCCCTACTTCGACCTGTCGCTCCAACACGTCAGCAAGCCGCTGCTGCGCAGGATGCGCCGATGGGGTGATGGTCAGCGCTTCCTCGATCGCATCGCAGATATCCGCGAGCGTGAGCCAGATGCGGCGTTCCGCAGCAATTTCATCGTGGGATATCCGGGTGAGACCGAGGATGATCATGATCAACTGCTCGCCTTCGTGGAGGAGGCGCAACTCGACTGGTGCGGCTTCTTCTCCTACAGCAACGAGGACGGTACCTACGCCGCCGATCTCGTCGCGCAGGGTGATGGCGTGGTTGCGCCCGGGCTGATGCACGAGCGGCTGGCCGAACTGCGCGAACTGCAAGACGACATCACCGCAGCCCGCCGCGACGACCTGATTGGTTCGACGCTCAACGTGTTGGTCGATGAGCCAGGCGTGGGGCGCAGCCATCGGGAGGCGCCCGAGATCGATGGAGTGATCCACGTCGGCAAGACTGTGCCCGTGGGAACCTTCCTCGACGTCGAGATCATCGACGCGCTCGGCCCCGATCTCGTGGCGGCAGGCGTCGACGTCGCCGATCTCGACGAGATCGAGACCGGATCGAGCAACTCCTGATGTCGACGGCAGAGGCCACATCGAGTACAGGGCTGTCGATCGCCAGCTGGGCAAATGCGATCACCACCGGGCGATTGTTGCTTTCGCCGGTGATGTTTTGGCTGATCCCCAATCACCCGCGCGGAGCGTGGTTGGCCTTCATCTTCTGGTTCGTGCTCAGCTTCAGCGATGGCGTCGATGGCTACGTCGCGCGGCGCCGGGGCCCGACTGCGGCCGGCGCATTTCTCGACCCGCTCGCCGACAAGGTGCTCATCCTCGGTGCGATGTTCACGCTCGTGAGCACCAACGTGTTCTGGGTCGTGCCGGTCATCATCATTGCCCTGCGCGAGTTGATCATCAGCGTCTATCGAGTCGTCGTCAGCGGCAAAGGCGTCAGCGTGCCGGCCTCGAAGTTGGCCAAGTACAAGACCTTTGCGCAGCAGCTCGCTGTCGGCTTTGCGCTCCTGCCCCCGACGGCGCTCGATGCAACCTGGTTGTGGAAGGGCCTGCTCTGGGCCGCTGTCGTGTTGGCCGTGATCAGTGGAGCGCAATATCTGCATCGTGCCCGTCACCCGCTCGGCCTCGCCACGTCGGCGCCGGTCGTCTAGGCGACCGGCGCCGGGCGAGCCATTGCGCCGCAGCCACGGCGTTTCCGCTCACGCTGCCACGACTCGGGTCGATGCGACCCGTCCACCGATTTCGATGAGACGCAACACCTGCGCCGTTGCTTGGCGGACGAGTTCGGAGCACTCCTCGATCGCGGTCGACCAGTTCCATCGGTCGATGCATCGCACTCAGCCAGCCGTCGATGCCGGCTGCGAGGTTGTCCTCGACACCGGCACCGAGCGTCCCGGCAATCGCCACTGTCGGCACCCCTCGTGCGGTGGCGCGGGCCGCGACCTCGGCCGGGATCTTGCCCTTCGGCGTCTGGTGATCGAGGCTGCCCTCCCCGGTTAGTACGAGGTCGGCGCCGTCGAGCGCGGCATCGAGGTCGATGTATTCGAACACGACGTCGAAGCGCGGTGTCAGCGTGGCGCCGCAGAACATCATCAGTGCGGTGCCCACGCCACCCGACGCACCGGATCCGGGCAGGAGACCCACGTCAACACCAGTGTGTTCGCGGATCACCTGGGCGTAGATATCCATCGCCTCTGACAGCATCTCGACCTGGATGGGGGTAGCGCCCTTCTGCGGCCCGAACACCTTTGCGACGCCGCGTTCGCCGCACAGCACGTTGTACGGGTTGCAGGCGGCGATGATCTCGACATCGGCCAGACGCGGATCGATGCCATCGGTGTCGATCCGCGCCAAGCGCGCCAGCTCGGCGCCACCCGGACCGAGTGGCTGGTCGTAGGCGTCGAGGAAACGGACACCGAGCGCGCGGGCCAGCCCGGCGCCACCGTCATTGATACCCGAGTCGCCGCATCCGACGAGGAGCCGCTCCGGCTCGAGGTCGAGCGCGGCCGAGATCAGCGTGCCGACGCCAAGGCTGGTCGTCGTGAGCGGGTTGCGTCGGTCGCGCGGAACGAGCCGCAGACCGGCGGCGGCTGCCAGTTCGACCACGGCGGTGCGGGGCCCCGGCCCGCCCAGCAAGCCGACAGCGGCCACTACTGGCTGGCCGACGGGCCCGGTGACGGCGACGGGGTACAGACTTCCGCCGGTCACACTGACGAGTCCGGCCGTGAAACCTTCGCCGCCGTCGACCAGGGGCAGCGACACGATGTCGGCGCCGGGCAGGACGTCGCGAACGCCGAGTTCCATGGCCCGGGCGACGCCGTCGGCGTCGAGGCTTTCCTTGAAACCGGAGGGGGCGAGGAGGATCTTCATGGTGGTGGTCCTTTCGGTTGGGTGATGGCGAACTGGGTGTCGCCGGATTGGTGACCACGATGTGGCTGCGGCGTGAACTGGTGATGAGCGGTCGGTGAGAGTGCTCTCATCTGAGCAATGAATCTGTGGCTTGGAAGGTGGTCGTCACGCCTCCATTGGTGTTTCAGCCGTCGTCGCCACCGTCGCCACCGTCGCCACCGTCACCGTCGCCACCGTCGCCGCCGCCGCCACCACCGCCATCGCCACCACCCACCGCCGTCGTCGGGCGCTGGTGCGGGTGGCGGTACCGGGCCCGGCACGGGGCCGACCGTCGGCTCGTCGCCTTCACCGGCGTCAGTGACGTCTTCAGCCGCGCCGCTGCCATCGTCGGCGCCAACATCGTCAGTCGGGTCATCGTCATCAATCGGTGGAGTCGGACTCGGAGCGACCGGGGTGGCCGGCTCTGTAGCTGGTGGTGGCGTTGCTGGCGGCGATGTTGCCGGTGCTGCCGGTGCTGTCGGTGCTGTGGACACCGGGGTCACGGTCGATTCGGGAGCCTGATCGGTCGGGCTCGTTGGCGGTATCGGGACCGGCGAGCCGTTGTCGGCTGGGTCGACGGAGCCCTCGCCCGTCGGGAGGGAGGTTGGGCTCTCGGCCCACCGCGGTCCGACACCGAGCGAATCGATCCGCACGCCCGCCCACGGCATCGCTGCAGTCGGATCCGCACTGGTGCTCGGACCGTCCGCTGCGGCACGATCGGTCGACCCAAGGGACAAGCCGAGCAGGGGCCAGATGTAGAAGGAGAACCCGACGAGCAGCACGGCGTGGAGGGGCAGCAGCCGCAGGCTGAGCCGTCGGAGGTCGCCCTCGTCGTATCCGTCAGCGACCGTCGAGAACACTCGAATCGGCTTCGCGCTGGTGGTCGTGGTGAGGCAGTAGCCGGCAGCGGCAGTGGACAGGTACGCCAGGGCGGTCACGTCGAGCCCGGCTGCGGCCCCGACCAGAATCACCACGGGCAGGAGAACGGACGCCCGGGCGGTGCGCGACGTGACCACGAGATGCGCGAGCAGCGACACGACGCCGACGATCAAGACCACCAGCAGCGCCGATCCACCCCGTTCCACGAGCGATCCGAGCAACGTGATCGCAATCCAGTCGGCGGCACCGGTGCGGGCCAGCGCCGAGCCGGCCTCTGCAGTCACGGCCATGACGAACAGGAGGTCGAGCGGGAGCGATGAGCGGGCCTCAGCGAACGTCGTGGCGCGGAATGGGCCGATGGTGACGACGGCGGCGCCGATCACGGCAGCCAGCCAGGCCGGCACGCCGTGGAACGGCTCGGTGAACCAACACAAGGTCAACGCGCCGAGCACCGTCGTCACGACGATCTCGCTGCGAGTCCACGGCGTCGATGCCCGAGCCAGGTCGACCGGCAGCTTGCGCTCGTGGCGCTGGAGGAACATCGTGCGCACGACGACGAGCGATGCGAAGCTCGACACGATGGCGAACGGCAACCCGTAGACGGTCCATTGGAGGAAGCTGATCCGCTCGGCGCCGACGCCGGCGACGAGTTCGGTCATCACGACATGGGCGCCAGCGCCGAAGAGCGACGCGACTGCCGACAGGAGGATGACGGCGGGGAAGAGGACGGCGAGGGCGCGACGAACCCGACGCTCGTCGATCCGCTCGGCGAATGCGAGGTACACCGGCAGCATCAGCGCTGCACGACCCGATGTCGACGGCACGAGATAGGCCGTGGCGATCAGTACCAAGGTGATGCGGATCATCAACTGATCGACGGTGCGCGCCTTCCCGCCGATCGCGAACGCCAGACGCTCGGCAATGCCGGAAGCCTTGGCGGCTGCCGCGACGATGAAGGCGCCGATGAGCAGAATCACCGTGTGGCTGGTCATCGACCCGACGGCGTCGCCGACGCTCGACCCTCCGACCAGAACCAGCGCACCGAGCGCAGCACTACAGACCACGACCTCGTTGGCTTTGGTCAGTGCTGTCAACGACAGCATGATCGTGAAGATCGCGAACGTCAGCCGGGCGACCGGAGACATGCTGGTCGGCGCGACGAGAATGGCGACCACGACGACCGAGGTCACGACGGTCAGTCGGCGATGGCTGGCGAACCAGTCGCGAAGTCGGTCAACTCGTGTGGGCCGGGCTGTGGCATCGGCGTTCGGCAACCCGAGATGGGCGACGTTGGCAGCTGAGGGCGAGGTCATCATGGCAACCGATCGTGAGCCCACTCGATGACGCGTCGGTGAACGGCCGGTGAGAGTTCTCTCATCCAGACGGTGATCACGCAGACGGTGATCACGGAACGAGCGGAGGCTGGCACACTGCACCGATGCGTTGTGACGTGCTTGCCGTGGGGACCGAACTGCTGCTCGGCCAGATCATCGATTCGAACTCGGCGTGGATCGGCGGAGAGCTTGCCGCGAGCGGCATCGACTCTCTCGTGCAGGTCAAGGTGGGCGACAACGTCGGGCGCATCGCAGGCCCAGCTGGCCCGCATGCTCGAAGATGCCGACGCGGTGATCGTGTGCGGAGGGCTCGGCCCGACGCATGACGACCTGACCCGCAACGCGATTGCCGGGGTGATGGGTGTTGAACTGGTCGAAGACTCATCGCTGGTCGAGGTGATCCGCGCCATGTTCGAGTCGCGAGGTCGCGTGATGGCCGAGAACAACCGTCAGCAGGCCGAAGTCCCGGTTGGTGCCTCGATCATTCCGCAAACTCGGGGGACCGCCCCCGGCCTCGTGTGCCCGGTCACGGTCAACGGCGTCTCGAAGGTGGTGTACGCAGTGCCGGGTGTCCCCCACGAGATGCGCGACATGGTTGAGCGGGCGATCGTCCCCGACCTGCTCGAACGGAGCGGCGAGACGGCGGTCATTGCCTCGCGTGTGCTGCGCACCTGGGGTGAGAGCGAGAGCGGGCTCAATGAGCGGCTCGACCATGTCATCGAGCAGCTCGAGACGCCCGACACCCCGACGCTCGCGTTCCTTGCGAGCGGGTGGAACGGACTGAAGGTACGGCTGACCGCCAAGGCTGCTTCGCTCGACGCGTGCCGCGTCCAGCTCGATGTCTGGGAAGCTGCGGTCCGGGCCGAGATCGGCGACGTCGTCTTCGGGATCGACGACGAGACGATGGAATCGGTCGTGCTCGACCTGTGTCGCCAGCGGGGACTCACGCTGGCCGTTGCCGAATCGGTCACCGGGGGGCTCGTCGGCGGCCGCCTCACCGATATCGCAGGTGCGAGCGATGTGTTTCGCGGCGGGATCATCAGCTACGCCACCGAGGTCAAGCACGAGATGCTCGGCGTCGGTGACGGCCCGGTGGTGAGTGAGTCCGCAGCCCGGCAGATGGCCCGCGGTGTGCGCGATCGGCTCGGCGCGGACGTCGGGCTGTCATTGACGGGTGTCGCCGGGCCGGCCGAGCAAGACGATCAACCGGTGGGAACACTGTTCGTCGGCATGGTGGGCCCGGGCTTCGACGAAGTCCGCCGGGTTCTGATGCCTGGCCAGCGTGAGCAGATGCGGCAGTTCTCGGTGATCACCGCCCTCGGCCTCCTGCGCGCTCAGTTGATCTGACCTGATCTGACTGGGGTCGATCGCGGCCGTTGCCGCACATCGTTCGGTCACCGTGGCTACCGTCGTGGCGCCGGGGAGGCTGACGAATGACGAACGACGGGTACCCAGACAACGGACAGCAAGACAACGCGCAGGCAGACAACGGGCAGTCACGCCATGGACAGCGGCGGCCGCTGCCGGCTGGCGGCGCACCCGAACATCCTGTGCTCGGCCCTGCCGAACGGCGCCAACGCAACCTGATCATTGCGTTGAGCGTCGGGTCGGTGATCGTGTTGGTGGCCGGGATGATCGCCTTCGTTGCGACGCGCGGCGGCAACGGTTCGACGGCAACGTCGACATCGCTGCCCACCGCAACGGCCGCAACCACCGAGCCGACGCCGACGACGGACCCGCCGACCACCACCGGCGCACCAACCACGACGACGCCACCAAGCACGATGGTGTTGCCGGCGGTCGCGCAGGCCGGCGACGACCTGGCGGTCGACCGATCGGTCGAGTTCACGCTGTCGGCGACGAATCTTGCCGCCGGAACGCCCAACGCCGCGGTGCGGTGGACGCAAACAGCGGGGCCCGACGTGACCGCAGGTGTCGGGAGCTTGCGGGGGGCCTCGGCAGTGGCCATTGCTCCTCCGGACGTGGCGACCCTGCAGTTCACGCTCGAAGTGGCGGGGACCGACGGTGTGGCCACCGACGATGTGGTCGTGCGCGTGTTCGAAGATGCCGACCAAGCGGTGTTCGTCGATAGTGAGCGGGGCGATGATGGTGCCGACGGTTCGATCGGCACCCCATTTCGGACCTTGGCAGCAGCGGTGCAGGCCGCGGCGGGACGCGACCTCTACGTCCGCAGCGTCGGGACCTACGACACCACAGTTGGCACGATCGAGCTGGCCGATGGGGTCAGTCTGTACGGCGGCTTCGACGAGGAGTGGACGTTCGACTCGAACCGGCGCGCCGTCATCGAAGGTGCGGCCATTGCGCTGCGCGCGACCGGGTCGGCCACTCGGTGGCTGTCGGCCATCGAGGTCACGGCCGGCGAGGCGACGCCGGGGAACAATTCGGCCGGCATCGTCATCGAGGACGCCGGAACGCTGCACGTGCTCGACAGCCGAATCGTCGGTGGTGACGGTGGTGCGGGTGTCGATGGGGGAGCAGGTGGGCGCAGTTCGGGAGTCTTCGTGGACGGTGCCACCGAGGTCCGCATCGAACGGTCGACGGTCAATGCCGGGAGCGGCGGACGGGGTGCCGATGGGGTCGCCGTCGTGGCGACGGCAGGCGTTGCGGCGACGGGCGGCAATGCGTCGGGCCGCGCGGCTGGTGTCGGTGGGGGCTCGGGGACGCGGGCTGGCGGGCGGGGCGGTGATGGTGGCAATTCGAGCAGCGGAAGCAATGCGCCCGGCGGCGGCATCGGCGGTACGGCGAGCGCGCCGAATGGTCGGCCGGGCACGGGCGGCGCCGGGGGTGCGGGCGGTGCGGGTGGAGACGGCGGCGTCGGCATCGCAGAGTCTGATGACGATGCCACGCTTCCGGTCGGACAGTCCGGTGGGGCGGGCGAGTCGGGTCTTTCCGGCGCAGGGGGAACCGGTGGCGGGGGTGGCTATGGCCCACCGCTCGTCGATGGCGGCGGCGGCGCAGGGGGCGGCGCTGGCGGTGCCCCGACCGAAGGTGCTGGCCGGGGCGCCGGCGGCGGCGGTTCGATCGGGCTCTGGACCATCGGAGTCGAACGCCTCGTCGTGATCGAATCACTGATCGCGGGCGGGAGCGGCGGCGACGGTGGGGCCGGAGCTGTTGCCTCGGCCGCGCAGGTCGGCGGTTCCGGTGGTCGGGGAACGGCAGGCGCCGACGGTGTGCTGGCCGATGGTGGCCGTGGCGGTGGCGGCGGCGGTGGTGGTGGCGGAGGAACAGGTGGCCAGGGCGGCGGTGGTGCCGGTGGGCCGTCGTTCGGGATGCTGACCACGCGGGTGACGCTGGTCGAGATCTCGACCACGACGGTGCGCGGTGGAGCCGGAGGCAACGGCGCCGACGGCGGCCTCGGCGGCGCATCAGGCCTGGGGGGTGCCGACGGCAGCGGCGGCGATGGCGGCGCAGGCGGATCGCCGGTCACAGAGGCACGAGTGGCTGCGGGCGCAGGCGCCTCGGGCGGATCGTCCTACGGATGGTTCGACGACGATGCCGCGACGCAAGCCTTCGACGGCGCAGAGTTCGTCGAAGGCGCGGCCGGCAATGGCGGCACCGGTTCGACCCCCGGCGACGACGGCGTCCAAGTCGCCACCAACGCCTGAACCATGTGGGCTACGCAGGAGGATCTGCGGGTGGCATCAATCGATGATCCGATGCCATGAGCACGCCGGACTGCTGGTTGTTCTGAGGCGGTGAAAGCCGAAGCGTGACGCTGTTCCGGTATTGCGCTGGGTCGAGGTAGTAACACTCGCCGCTGTCCGGGCAGTAGATCGCGACGACGTCGACTTCTTTGCGATCAAGCGGGGTGTGATGGACGCCACTGCGATCCGACCACCCGCTCCGCAGTTCGACGGTGATGACGCCGCGCGTCTGGGAGCGGAACTTGACCTGGATGCGGGAGAAACTTGAATGGTCGTATGCAACCAGATCGAAGGCAGCATGTTCAGTGGCAGGAAACAGTACGACGAATCCTCGGTCCGCGAGATCAGCATGCACGTGCGCCACCGCACGATCGCCTTTGTCCTTTGTGTGATGCCGAGTAACCATGACTGTTACAATACCCACCAGTCGGTCGATCGATCTGCGGTGCGAGTTCGGGCAGATACGCTCGTCAACGAGGCCTCCGTAGCTCAGCCCGGATAGAGCACGTCCCTTCTAATGACATGGTCGCAGGTTCGAATCCTGCCGGAGGCGCACTGTGATCTCGTGAGCTGTGGCGTTCGCCGACTTTGGCGCAGGCAGCGCGGGAGCGACGTTGTGGGTCGATGTGAGTCGGCGGAGATTTCGCCGGAGGTGGCGCGGATCAGACAGTCGAGCGACGGATCACGCCGACCCGACCGGACTCAGATCGTCGAATCGACGTGCCCGGTCCCGGTCGGCGCACGCTCGGCTGAGTCGGCGCGTGAGAGGGCCGCAACGAGGGTGTGGCGGAGCCATTGATGAGGTGGGTCGTCGTGATTGCGGGCGTGCCAGATGATGTCGACATTGACGACGGGCAGCGGCAGCGGTGGCGTGAACGGGGTGATCGTGGCCGGACTGCCGAGCACAGTAAGGAGTCGGCCTGGTGCCAGGGTGGTGAGGTCGCTCGTCAGACACATCCCGACCGCTGCTGTGAAGGACGGCACCACCGCTGCGATGTTGCGCCGGAGGCCGCGGAGCGCGAGGAGTTCATCGATGGGCCCGCGGGCGATTCCGCGCCGTGACGTGACGACGTGGCGGAGCGCCGCGAACCGTGCGGCAGTCATGCGCTTGCCGGCCAAGGGATGGCCGGCCCGGAGCACTCCGACCAGGTCTTCTTCCACCAGCCGCTCATGGTGCAAGTCCTCGGTGAGTCCGCCGTAGGAGCCAATGGCGAACGAAACGCCTCCGCGTCGCAGGGCGTCGGTGTCATCGGTCGACTCGCCCTCGAAGCGGAGCTGAACTCCTGGGGCTTGAGCGGCGAGGATCTCAAGCCATGGTCCGGCGATGATTGCGACGATCACCTCGTTGGCCCGGATCGTGTAGGTGGCTTCGTGTTGGCGCGGCTCGAACACTGCGGGGCGTTGCAGTGTTCTTGCGATCGAATCGAGCGTGCCGTCGAGGTCGGCGAGGAGTTCGGCCCCCCGAGGTGTGATGGCGAGGCCGCGTCCGGCCCGAACCAGCAGCGGGTCGCCGAACGTCACGCGGCAACGTTCCAGTGCGCGGCTCGTCGCCGGCACCGACAGGTGAAGCCTCGCCGCTGCCCGGGTGACGCTTCGTTCGGTGAGCACAGCATGAGCGATCGGCAACAGGTTCAGATCAATTGATTGCACGCCATGCAATATACATGTTTCCAACGTTGCAGTGGACGGCAAGCCGGTCGACCCGTACCGTGCCAACCATGACCTCGACCACCAACACCACCCATGCCCAGTCGGCAACGACAGACACTCCCGCCCGCCACGTGAACCACGTGTTCTTCATGCTGGTGCGCACGACACCGACCTGGCTGGCACTCGCCCCCACGGAACGTTTTGCATTTCTCGGGGACACCATCGCCCCAATCCTCGGACGTCACTCCGATGTTTCGATGCGGTTCTTCGACAGCGAGGCCTTCCACGCCGACTACAGCGACGTGATCATGTGGGAGACCGCAGAAATCCTGTCGTATCAGGCAATCGTCGAAGAGCTCCGCGAGACCTCGTTCTGGGGCCACTACTTCGACGTGGTCGACATCGTTGCATCGATCGAGAACGCCTACGCGCTCCACTACGGCGTCGACGCGCTGTGACCACCCGACTCGACTCCCCGGCCATTTCAGCGACACTGGACCGGCTCCACTCAGCAGCTGCAACCAACGAGCAACCCGTGATGGAACGGGCCATCCTGGCCGCCGCTGAACGTTCGGCGGGCAGCGACGCAGAGATCGCCGACGTGCTCGATGGCGCGTTCATGTGTGTCGACTCCATCAATGGCCGCCTTCTCCACCTCCTCGCCCTCACCCGAGCGCAAGGCCGCATCGTTGAGTTCGGATGCTCGATGGGGCTGTCCACCATCTACCTCGCCGCTGCGCTCGAACCTGACGAGCCAGCGATGATCACCACCGAACTCGAACCTGCCAAGGTCGCTGCGGCTCGTGGCCACGCTGCCGAAGCCGGGCTCGACGACCGAGTCGAGTTCCTCCTGGGTGATGCGATGATCACGCTCGCTGACATCGATGTGTCCATCAGTCTGCTGTTCCTCGACGGCTGGAAGGCCATGTACCTCCCCGTACTCCGCCTCCTTGAACCACATCTCGTCGAGGGCGCGCTCGTGATCGCCGATGACACTCTCCACCCTGCGCTGGCCCACCTCACCGTCGACTACCGGCAGTACGTCAATGACCCGGCGAGCCCATACGCCAGTGTCAGCCTGCCCGTGGATGACGGAATCGAGATCTCTCGCTACCAACGCCAGCCATGACGGCTGTCAGCCAACTACTGCGTGCGAAGCTCATCCCCGGCCGGGCAACCATCCTCAGTCGCACGGACCTGACCGAAGGGCTGGTGGAGATCCGGTGTATCGCCCCAAGCCCGTTGCGACCCGGCGATGTGCTCGCTGTCCGAGTCGTCGGCACCGGACCGGGGGACCCGCACCATTCGGCTGCTTGCGATCGGCGAGCACGGCCTCACGGTGCTCGCCAAGCGCACCGCGCTCGCCGCCGGCTTGCCCCGGAGCCACATCCGGACCCGCACCTTCTGGAAACCTGGCCGTCGCGGCCTGGAGATGGCCGCCGGCAGCGGGGTGGGGGCTTGCGGGGCGCGGCATCGATCCCATCGAGCGAGGTGGCGACGGTTTCGGGTTCGGTTCGGGCGTGCTCGGCGTTATCCTTGCGCTTCGCTTGTGATGACCGGATACTCCGTGTCGCCACTCATCGACCCCGAAGAGGTTCTGCGTGAAATACAAGAAGGGCGAAGTCGTCATCTATCCCCAGCACGGTGCGTGCAAAGTCGAGGGGATCAAGAAGATGGAGTTCTTCGGTGAGAAGCAGGACTACCTCATCCTCACGACGGTCATCAACGAGATGACCCTCAGCGTTCCCGTCGACAAGACCGACGAGGTCGGGGTGCGCCCGCCGGTGTCGGCCGACGAACTCGAAGATCTCGTGTCGGTGCTCGCCAAGCCCGACCCGCGCGTGCCGAGCAACTGGAGCCGCCGCTTCAAGAACCACCAGGAGAAGCTCAAGAGCGGTGACGTGTATCAGGTCGCCGAAGTGGTGCGCAACCTGGCCGCCCGCAACCGCGACGCGTCGCTGTCGGCGGCCGAGCGGACCATGTACGAGCGGGCCCGCGTCAACCTGGTGTCGGAGATTTCCCCGGCGCTGAAGGTGTCGGCGGAAGACGCCGAGATCTATCTCGACGAGGCGCTGGCCAAGGGCGTGCTCAAAGACGGCGACGACGCTGCGGCCAAGAAGAAGAAGTGATTCCGCAGGCCGTTCGGCCTGTCCGATTCACTGTGGACACATCGCTCGGAGTCAGGTGAAGTCGCCCTGCACCCAGTCGAGGTCGAACCGGACCGTCACCGGAAGGTGATCCGACAGGGCTGCCCAGTCGGCGCCACCGCCCGGCACCATCGTGGAGACGTTGGCTGACTCGCTCGGCAACAGCACATGATCGATCACCCGGCTCGGTGATCCAGCGGGGTGAGTCGGCGGCGGCGCGCCATGCTCGACGCCGGGGAGCGCGTCGATGATGGTCGGGTCGCCGTGGTCGTTGAAGTCCCCGCCGACGATCGCCGGCGGGGAATCGCCGTGTTCGCGGATCAACGCCGCAGCCGCCTCGGCCTCGAGTCGACGCTCCGCTGCTGCATCGCCGGCCGACAGGTGCAGGTTGTACACCCGATAGGCAGACGTGTCGGGCCGTCCGACGAGACACCACTGCGCGATGCGACGGCGATGGGTCCAGGGGGAGCGACCGTCGCTGATCTCGCTGTGCCCGGAGGCGTCGAGGGCGTGCGGTGTCATGATCGCCAGCCCTTCGGCGGCATCGCGCCGCAACGGGGTGAACGGGTAGTGCTGCAACGCCCACGTGTACCTCATCCGCAGCCGGGTGGCGAGCTCGCGGGTCTGACCCTGGCGGATTTCCTGCAGGATGACGACGTCGGGCGACTCTGCTCCGATCGCCGCTGCCAGCTTGTCGATGTCGGGCTTGCCAGCACCGCGCACGTTCCAGGTGGTCACCGTCCAGGTCCGTGCTTCGGTTGCCATGGAGAGCAGTCTCCCAAACTTTGGGGCGCCAGCGGTGGTTTCGTATCGACCCACGTGCATTCGTGACCTGAAAGACTTTGGGCATGAGTGACGACAGACTCGACGAACAGGCCACGAGCGACACGATCGCATTTCTCGGCATGGGGGTGATGGGCGCGCCGATGGCCCGCCATCTCAAGCGAGCGGGCCACGATGTCGTCGTGTACAACCGCACCGCGTCGAAGGCGTTGGCGTGGGTCGCGCTGAACGGTGGTCGAGCGGCCCCGACTCCTGCCGAAGCAGCCGAAGGTGCCGAGATCGTGATGATGTGCGTCGGCAACGACGACGATGTCCGCGAAGTGGTGTTCGGCGACTCCGGTGCGTTGGCGACCATGGCGGCCGGGTCGATCCTGATCGATCACACCACGGCGTCGGCGAGCCTGGCTCGCGAGCTGGCGGCAGCCTGCGCCGAACGCGGCATCGGTTTCATCGATGCTCCCGTGTCGGGCGGTCAAGCAGGTGCCGAACAGGGTCAACTCGGCGTGATGTGCGGGTGCGACGACGCCGACGTCTATGCCCGAGCGGCACCGGTGATGGCCGCGTTCGCGAAGATGTGCACACTGCTCGGCGCGTCCGGCTCGGGACAACTCGCCAAGATGGTGAACCAGATCTGCATCGCCGGCGTCGTGCAGGGTCTGGCCGAGGGGCTGAACTTCGCCGAACGGGCCGGGCTCGACATTGCCGAAGTGGTCGGCGTGATCGGCAAGGGCGCAGCTCAGAGTTGGCAGATGGACAACCGGGCCGGCACGATGGCCGACGGCGAATTCGACTTCGGCTTCGCCGTCGAGTGGATGCGCAAGGATCTCGGCATCTGTCTGGAAGAAGCCGAACGCAACGGCGCCCGGCTCCCCATCACAGCCCTGATCGATCAGATGTACAAGCAGGTCGTCGCACGTGGCGGAGACCGGTGGGACACGAGCAGCCTGATCGATCTTCTGCGCAACGCCTGACCGACTCGAGGATTGGGTCGTTATGGCGCGGTATAGGCCCAACTCGCGTACAAGTAGGAGTCGGTGCCGCCAGAGATCGGCGTGAAGTTGACGTAGAAACCGCGGGTCGGAAGCACCGACTCTGCGGCGGAAATCGTCGACACGTTGATGCCGCCCGAGGTGAAGATGTAGACGCACACTTTGCCGGGTGGTGCGGTGGGCGCAGAGACAGTTCCGTTGCAGGCCGCGTCAGCGTCGCTCGCACCTGAGGTGCCGCTGAAGTTGACCGTTCCGCTGGTCAGCGCGACGGAAGCCTTCCCCGGCAGCTGCACCGAAAATTCGTCGCTCCCGGACGCCACCGTCGGCTGATGGGTATCCCAGTACTCGACTCCGGTCACGGTCACACCTGACGGGATGACGTCCCAGGCGCTGAATCCACGCGGCCCGGGCGGCCCTGCCGGGCCAGGTGCTCCGGCCCCGGCGGCGGTGTAATAGCCAACGATGTCGAGCAGCAGGTGTGAGGTGGCCGACGCCGTGGTGCCGTGGAACCACAAGTTGACCGCTCCCGATGCCGACAGGGGGATCGTCACGGAGTTCGGCACGATCTGGCCGGCGACGACGTTGATGTTGCTGGTGGTCGGCAACCCGACGGCACCACCGGCGCGGGCGCTGACGAACCCCGCAGTGGTCGGTCCGACGGCTGTCAGGTTGGCGACGATCGCAGTCGCGCCGGGTGGCACCGGAGTTCCGGTCGTGAGTGAGTCGTTGGGGCCGACCACGGCGACCGTTCCGGTGATTTGGAGATTGCGGCCGACATCGCTGGTGAACGTGCCGCTCAACCCCGCATTGATGCGAGTGTCGAGCACACGGGTCGGGTCGATCGAGATGAACGTCGAGGGGGCCGACGCCGCGCGCACGGAGTACAGCCCGCCTGCACCGAGGGTGACCGCAACGGCCGCTCCGATTGCCGCCCATCGTGTACGCATGAGACCATTCATTTCATTCCACTCCCGTCGGATTGTCTGGGCAACGACGCGCCGGGTGAGCTGTGTCCGCCGCCGCAGCTATCGACCGTAACAAATCGTCTGGCCCGACTCCGCACCAGTCAGGAGACGGCATCGGCGAAGACGTCGATGATCGTGTCGATCTGATCGTCGGTGGTGACGAACGGCGGGCAGAACGTGATCGTGTCGGTGTTGATCGCCCGAGTGATGACACCGGCACGGATCATGGCATCGCGGATGTGCATCGCATTCTGATCCGGCCGGAGCCCGGCTGCGAAGACGGCGACCTCGCCACGAATGTGATCGACTCCACCGTCGGCGGCAATGGCGCGCAGACCTCGTTCGAGGCGGTACCCCATCCCCTTGGCGGCGCCGAGGAGGTGATGCTGCTCCATGATCTCGAGGTTCTTCAGACCCGCTGCACAGGCCAACGGATGGCCGGAGTACGTGTAGCCGTGGCGCAGGATGAAGTCGGGGTCGGATTCGAGGGCGTCGCTGACGCGCCGGCCCGACGATGACTCCGCCGAGCGGCACGTACCCGGAGGTGACGCCTTTCGCGAAGGTGGTGAGGTCGGGCAGCACGCCGAAGTGTTCGGACGCGAACCACGTGCCGAGTCGGCCGAAGCCCGTGATGACCTCGTCGAAGATCAGCAGCGCACCGTGTTGATCGCAGAGGCGGCGCGCCTCGGCGAGGTAGCCCTCTGCCGGCGGATACACACCGGCGGCGCCTTGGACTGGTTCGGTGAGCACGGCTGCGATCCGGTCGGAGTGTTCAGCCATCAGCACCGACAGCGCCTCGGTGTCGTCGCTCGGCGACTTGCACGACGTCGTCGAGCAACGTCGCCGTAACCCTCCTTGTTGAGGGGGAGGCCTTGGGCGCTCGTGCCGCCGTAGTTCGTTCCGTGGTAGCCGCGGACGCGTGAAATGATCAGGCGCCGCTCGGGTTGACCGTTCAGGACGTGAGTCAACCGAGCGAGCTTCATGGCCGAGTCGATCGCCTCCGAGCCCGAGTTGGCGAAGAAGATGCGGGCATCGGGCACGGTGGTCAGTGTGGCGATCTTCTCGGCGAGGGCGTCGGCCGGACCATTCGTGAACGGGTCGAAACACGAATAGGCCTCGATCTTGCGGACTTGCGCGGCGATCGCATCGGCCATGTCACCGCGGCCGTGGCCGATCTGGCAGTACCAGAGGCTGGCCATGGCATCGATCATCTCGTGGCCGGTCGTGGTCCCAGACGAGGGCACCCTTGCCGTGGGTGATCGATGGAAAGTGTTCGCGGGTGGGCTTGGCGAACGGGTGCAGAAAGGCGCCGGGCATGGTGCCATTGTGGCAGTCTCGGTTGATGAGCACCGATTTCGAAGAGGCCGTGCAACGGGTTGCCGCCGGGGCCGATCGTCACGACGAAGCCGCGGCGCTCGTCGCGGCGATGACGCTCGACGAGAAGCTGGGCTGTCTCGACGGTGACACGCCGTTCTGGCCGGGCCTGTTCGACATGACACAGGGCGGCTACTACACGCACCCGTGGCCAGCAGCGCACGTCGACCGGTTGGGCATACCCGGCATCGACTTCGCCGACGGACCGCGCGGCTGCGTCATCGCCGACGCCACAGCGTTCCCCGTCAGCATGGCGCGGGGTGCTGCCTTCGACCCGCTGCTGGAAGAACAGATCGGTGACGCGATCGGCGCTGAACTCCGAGCGAGCGGGGCCACCTTGACGGGTGCGGTGTGCATGAACCTGCTCCGCCATCCGGCCTGGGGCCGGGCGCAGGAAACCTATGGCGAAGATCCTCACCACGTCGGCGTGATGGCGCAGCACCTCACCCGTGGGTTGCAGCGGCACGTGATTGCCTGCATGAAGCACTTCGCCGTCAACTCGATGGAGAACGCGCGCTTCCAGGTCGACGTCACCGCCGACGAGCGCGCCCTGCACGAGGTCTACCTGGCGCACTTCGAGCGGGTTGCGGGAGAAGGTGTGGGGGCGGTGATGAGCGCCTACAACTCGCTCAACGGCGAGTGGTGCGGCGAGAACGAAACCCTGCTCACGACCATTTTGCGCAAGGAGTGGGGCTGGGACGGCATCGTCATCAGCGACTTCATCTTCGGGCTGCGTGACGCCGCCAAATCGGTTCGAGCCGGACTCGACATCGAGATGCCGTTCCGGCAGCAGCGGGAAATGCACCTCGGTGCAGCACTCGCCTCCGGAGGGCTGGACGAGGGTCACGTGGATGCCGCAGTGGAGCGGATCGTGGCCACGCTGCTCCGCTTCGCCCCCGTCTTCGAGGCGGCACCTGACCGCAGCATCGTCGGGTGTGACGCTCACCGCGAACTCGCCCGGACGGCTGCCGCGGCTGCAACCGTGCTGCTCCGCAACGAGGACGATCTGCTTCCCCTCGACCCCGACTCCATCGGCACGATCGCGGTGCTCGGCCGACTCGCGGCGGTCAAGAACCTCGGCGACGGCGGGTCGAGCGACGTGAAGGCGACGAGAGTGGTCACGCCCCTGGACGCCCTGCGCGCCCGTTTCGGGAACGATCGAGTCGTCCACGCCGACAGCGATGCATCGATCGCGGCTGCTGCCGACGTCGTCGTCGTGGTCGTCGGCTACACCAAGGATGACGAAGGGGAGTACATCGACAACACCGGAACCGTGGCGCTGATCGCCGACCTGTTTCCGCCAATGGATCACCCGACGCTCGGCGTGGATGCAGCCCTGCCGGTCGGGCAGCCTGTGCAGACACCGCCACCCGACCCCGCGGCGGGTGGTGACGTGATCGACGGCCAGGGTGGAATGTCGCCGGGCGGCGACCGCACATCGCTTCGGCTGAGCGATGCCGACGAAGCATTGATCGCCGCCGCGGTCGCCATCAATCCGAACGTGATGGTGTCGGTGCAGTGCGGATCGTCGGTGATCATGCCCTGGGCGACCACGGTGCCAGCGTTGCTGATCAGTTGGTATGGCGGCGTCGAGGGTGGCAGCGGGCTCGTCGACGTCCTCACCGGCGCCGCCGAGCCGGGCGGACGCCTGCCGTTCGTCATCCCGACCGACGCGGCCCATCTGCCCGACTTCGACAAGGACGCCACATCGATCGTCTACGACCTGTTTCACGGGCAGTGGAAACTCGACCGCGACGGGAACACCGCGCACTTTCCGTTCGGCGCGGGGGAGGGGTACACGACATTCACGATCGACGCCGCCGATGGCGCGGCGGGTGACTGCGTCGAGGTGTCGGCGACCAACACCGGACGGCGGCGCGGCTCGACGGTGATCTTCGTGCACGCCAGTCTGGTAACCAGCGCCCACGACCGCCCACCGGCGCGTCTGGTCGGGTTCACGCGAGTCGGGGCCGATGCGGGCGAGACGGTGACGGCGACGGTCGATCTCGACTGGGCGATGGTCGACCTCCGACTCGGAGGGGAGTGGGTGACCGAACCTGGCGAGTATTCCCTGTCCGTCGGGCAGTTCGCCGGCGACCCGCACGCACGCCACGTCGCGGTTCCGCGCGGCGACCACGAGTCGGCAGGTCGGTACTAGCCTGCGGCGGATGAAGAAGCCCGAGATCACCATCCCCGCTGAAGCGCCACCCACCGAACTCGTCGTCGATGACTTGACTGTCGGCGACGGCGACGAGGCAGTTGCCGGTCAGGGCGTCACCGTGCACTACGTCGGCGTGTCGTGGTCGACGGGCGCCGAGTTCGACGCATCGTGGAACCGGATGGAGCCGTTCCGCTTCGGCCTCGGCCAGGGCCAGGTCATCCAAGGCTGGGACGAGGGCGTGCAGGGAATGAAGGTCGGCGGCCGCCGCCAGCTCACCATCCCGCCGCACATGGGTTACGGCAATGCAGGCGCTGGTGGCGTCATCGCCGGCGGCGAGACGCTCGTCTTCGTCGTCGACCTCCTCGCCGTCGGCTGAACGGGACGAGTCAACGAG
This sequence comes from Ilumatobacteraceae bacterium, assembly GCA_963820085.1. Lineage (GTDB taxonomy): Bacteria > Actinomycetota > Acidimicrobiia > Acidimicrobiales > Ilumatobacteraceae > Ilumatobacter_A. The sequence continues at coordinate 1,124,364 of CAWFYU010000008.1, forward strand.
GTTGCGAAATGTACGTACATAATGTACGGTCATTTCATGCAACGTGTTGACACCGTCCAGGGCGACCCCGCGTGACCGCGGAAGTCATCGCCATCGCGCTCGGCCTCGCTGTCGGTTTGTCGCTCGGCGCCCTCGGCGGCGGCGGTTCGACGCTGGCTGTTCCGATCCTGGTCTTCGTCGCCGGTCTCGATGCGAAAGCCGCGACCGGGGCCTCGTTGCTGGTCGTCGGCATCGCCGCGGGTGTCGGCGCGGTCGGGCATTACCGACATGGCAACGTGCGCCTCGGCGCAGGTGTCGCCTTCGGCCTCGCTGGTTTGGCCGGCTCGCGACTCGGCACGACCATCAACCGGTCGCTGGATGACAACGTGCTGCTCGCCGCGTTTGCCGTGCTCATCTTGTTCGTCGCGATACGGATGTACCGCAGCGTCGCGCCACAGGGCAGGGCGGAGTCGATCGGCATCGAACCGACCGGAAGCACCGGCGGCGGCACCGGCGTCGTCGGTGGCAGCGGTGGCAGCGGCGGTGACAGCGGTGACGGACTGGCGACGATGGTGGCCACCCGCCGCGATGTCAGCGATGTCAGCGATGTCAGCGATGTCAGCGGGGTCGGCCGGTTCGACATGTCGGCCGCGTCGCTTGGCCGGCTCGCCGCAGCCGCGACGGCGGTGGGCTTGTTGACCGGGCTCTTCGGCGTCGGCGGAGGATTTGCCGTCGTGCCAGCTCTGACCCTGCTGTTGAAGTTCCCGCCCAAGGTTGCGATCGGTACGTCGCTGGTGGTCATCATGATCAACGCCGCGATGTCCTTGGCGATGCGCGGCGGTGACCTGGGTTTCGATTGGGGGCTCGTTGGACCGTTCCTCGCAACGGTGACGGCTGGCGTTCTGGTCGGATCGCGAGTCGCCCGCAACGTCGACGCCGATCGGCTGGTCCGCGGATTCGCTGTGATGCTCGGAGTGATTGCGATCTACACCGCAGCGAGCACGATGCTCGGCGCGTGAGCGTCGATCGCGTTCATTCGGCGACGAGCGGGAGCCCGGCGTCCTGCCAGGCAAGCACGCCGCCATCGACGTCGTCGACCTGACGAAAACCGAGCTCGTTCATCAGCGCGGCGGTCTGACCGCTGCGGTTCCCTGACCGGCAGTAGAGGACGTAGGGCACGTCGGGGTCGAGCTTGGCCAGTTCGTCGGCGAAGTCGGGACGATAGAAGTCGATCATCACGGCTCCGTCGATGTGGCCTTCGGCGAACTCTTCTGGCGTTCGAACGTCGAGGATGACGAGGTCGTCGGGCGCCGCGGCGATCGTTTCTGCTGCATCGGTCGGTGTGACGAGGCTGATGCCCGACGGAGCCGCGACGTCGTCGGCGCCAGCGGCGCCTGCGAGGGTCGTCGGTGCGAGTTCGGCGGTCGACGACGTGTCCGAGCCGCACGCGGTCAGGCCGAGCGCGACGATGGTTGCTGTCGAGACGGTGGCGCGACGAATCCTTGAGGACCTCATGGCGTCAAGGGTATTGAGCAGAACATGACGTCGACACGTCGCGCGGCCGTGGCGGCACAGGCGGGACCACTGGGTCGACAAGGACGAGTTGCCGGCCGCAGATCTCGACGACGGCACCCTGGTCGACGACTGAGTCAGGCGCAGGGGAGCGGGTCAGGAGTCGATGAGCGTGAACCGGGCGAGGTAGACGAGTTTCGAGGACTGGGACGTCTGGAGGATGAGCTGGTGGTCGGCCCACGTCGTTGGCTGTCCGCTGACCGCCAACGTGACCGACGCAAGCGCATAGGTGAATTGCCGACCCCTGTCGGTCACGACGGCGATGGTGCCGACCCGAAGCGATTCCACGCCCTGAAACCCGGCGCTCCCGCACGCGGTGCGGTGCGCCCCGATCAGCCAGTAGCCATGGGCCGGACTTCCGTCGAATGCGGTGACGCCGTCGCATCGGTCGATCGCGGCCTGGATCTCGGTCGTCGACGATCCGATCCGGTCGACGATCGGCTGGTGGAGCCCGATGGCTGCCACCGTGAGGGTCGCACCCGACTCGGCGATGGTGTGCCGGGTGGGGTATCGGTGCGGGTGCGGGTGCGGGTGCGGGTGCTGGTGCGGTTGCTGGTGGAGGTGCCACGATCTGTGTTTGACGACCGCGGACTGCCGATTGCATCGCGGACGCGGGCAGAGAGAGTCCCGCCGAGCGTGGTCCGGCCGCCGCCGGGGAAACACTCATCAAGAGCACGGCTGCGACGATCGCAGCCGGCCAACGCCGCCTCACTGAGCGTGGACGGTAGCTGCGAGGAGTGGGCATTCGTTCATGGAGTCGTCTGCCTTGGATATCTCGCCAGGCTGATGGCGACGGCGAGTGAGCGGGCCCTGAACGACTTCTTGACAATTCGTGAGCAGGTTGAGCAGCGAGAACACACCTCTCCCACGCTGGGTGGCTGCTTCTGGCTGGATCTCTTCAAGAGTTCGTCAAGATCGGTCCTCGGCGGGCTCGGCTCGCTCATCCGATGCCGGGCAGCCCGCCCGGAGTCGGTGACCCCGACGGGCGACTCGCCCGGTTCGGTGGTCGATGTGGCAGGCTCGGCCGATGCAGAACTGCGGGTACGACACGAAGCGAGTGGAGAGCATGTTGGCCGAGGCCGAGGAGGTCGGTCGATGACGCATCCTCGCCCCTTTCGATTCGGCGTCATGGCCGCCAAGGCACAGTCCTCGTCGGAATGGCTCGACACTGCGCGCAAGGCCGAGGATCTCGGCTATTCGTCGCTGCTCATGCCTGATCATTTCGGCGATCAACTGTCACCGGTCGCTGCGCTCTCGACGGCGGCGGCAGTCACCTCGACACTGCGTGTCGGCACGCTGGTGTTCGCCAACGACTTTCGCCACCCTGCGTTGCTGGCCAAGGAAACCGCCACGATCGACCTGCTCAGCGATGGTCGACTCGAGGTCGGGGTGGGTGCCGGATGGATGACCGACGACTATTCGTGGACCGGAATCGCTCACGATCGTGCGGGCATTCGCATCGACCGGATGATCGAGTCGATCGAGGTGTTGCGCGGCCTGTGGGGCGACGGCCCGTTCTCCTTTGCCGGTGACCACTACACGATCAGCGAGATGAACGGTACGCCCAAGCCGGTGCAGCCGGGAGGCCCGCCGATCATCGTCGGTGGAGGCGGCAAGCGGGTGCTGTCGACGGCGGCGCGCCTCGCTGACATCGTCGGCGTCAACCCGAATGTCGGAGAGGGCAAAATCGGCCCCGAGGCGGTCGCGTCGATGTCGGCCGAGGCCACCGAGGAAAAGCTTGGCTGGGTGCGCGCCGCGGCCGGCGATCGGTTCGACGACATCGAGATCAGCATCTTGAAGTTCGTGACGATCATCACCGACGATCGGTCGACGGTTGCCGCCAAGGTCGCGGGCGGCATGGGGATGGATGCCGCGACGTTGCTCGGGAGCCCGCACACGCTCATCGGGTCAGCGCGCCAGGTCGCCGACGAACTCATCGAACAGCGTGAGCGGTGGCAGGGTTCGTACGTGACCGTGCAATCAGACGCCCTGCAATCGTTCGCCCCTGTCGTAGCGATGCTGTCGGGTACCTGAGCTCGCCCAGGCGTCGAGGCCGTCGATGCTCAAGGGTCGGGCCTGAGCATCAGGCGGCAGTGCGGACGACGACGGCGATCGCGACGAGCGTCGCGGCTCCGGTGAACACGACGGTCGCGGCACCGACGATACGGGCGCTCATCGGGTGCACCGGGCTTTCCCCTCGTCGGAGCGGAGCGTGGAGTTGGTCGTAGTGGTGCCCGGCCCAGATCAACAGTGTCGCGCCCAGCAAGAGCTGCGCGATGCCGACGATGGCGACGAGCGGATGGATGGCAACGGCATGTCGCGCGAGGAGCGCTCCGGCGACGATCATCGAGATGGCGGTGCGTTCCCAGGCGAGCGCTGTGCGCTCGTGCTGGAGCATCTTGTCGAAGGTGCGATCGGGTCTCACAGCGCCTCGATGACGAACACGATCGAGGCGACCAACGCCACCACCGAGACGCCGACGGCCATGACGAGCGGCAGCCGCGACGTCGGTAACGGCTGGTCCAACCTCATGGCCTGTTCGTTCAGCGACCATCGGCGGTAGGCGGTGGCCGATGTGAGGAAACTCAAGACCAGGAGGCCGATCCCGAGGAACTCCTCGCCGACGTAGTCGTCGAGCACGGTCAGCGCGCCCAGCCCACCCGCAGCGAGTGCCAGTGCGGTGCGCACCCAGGCGAGGAAGGTCCGTTCGTTGGCGAGCGTGAACCGGTAGTCGGGGCTGTCGCCGACGACGGTGGGGTCGCCGGGGAACCAGCGGTGGCGCCGTGCCGACTTCGCGCCGCTGCGGCCGTCGTCGGTCATGGGCGGTCAGCAGCGACGAGGGTGGGTGCGCTCCCCACCTCGAATCGGGACACGAACCGGTAACGATCTCCCCGGATCGTGGTGGTTCTCCACTCCACAGGGCGACCGTTGGCCGTGCTCAACCGTTCGAGGAAAAACGCTGCCTGGCCCCGCGCGATGTGGAGCAGCGCTCGCTCCTCGGGATTGGCGAGCAGAGGAGCGATACGTTCCCAGCCAGCGTCTGGGCGCACGCCGCACAGTCGATCCATCTCGTCGTACAGGGCAGTGTGTTCGAAGTTGCTCGTGAGCAGCGGAGCACCGATCGACATTGGCAGCCAGGTGCGGTCGATCGCCAGCGGCTCGTCGCCTGCGTAGCGGAGGCGTTCGAGAAACAGCAGCGGAGCCTCGGGTGCGAGGTCGAGGTGGGTGGCAGCGACGTCGTCAGTGGTTTCGCCGAGCGCAAGCACGGTGCTGCGCTGTTCGACGCCGGACGACTCGATGGTTTGGAAGAGGCTGTACAGCGCACCGAGGGGCTGTTCGAACTCGGCCCGGTTGACCACGGTGCCGCGTCCGCGTTCGCGACGCAAGAGGCCGGTCTTGTTCAAGTGGCGGATTGCTTCACGGACGGTGTGCCGGCTGACGGCGTATTCGTCGACCAGTTCGCTGTCGGTCGGAAACCGCTCGTTGAACTCGCCTGTGTCGAGTCTGCGCTTGAGCTGGGACTCGAGCTGTGCCCACAGCGGCATCGGGCTGGATCGATCGAGTGCCATGTCCGTCTCCTCGGCAAAGACGCCGGGTCGTTGTCGTCTGAATAACCGTACAAACGAACTCTACATCGGCTTCTCGCGGCGGCGAGATCGCTGGACGCGATCTGCCCGGCTCTGCACCGACTCGGGTCAGTGTTCGTGCGCCCCGAGCCGGGCGTGGGACAGGTGTTCAGTTCATCCAGGGTGGGGTGATGCGTTGGAGGTAGTCGGTGTCGCTGGTGGATTGTTGGAGGAGTTCTTGGATGTGGGCGTGTGGGGGTTGGAAGTAGATCCACCGTTTGTCGAGTCGTCCACCGTCGGGGTGTTGGTATGGGGCCGGTGGTCGTGGGGGTGGCCCGGTCGACGGGTTGGGCGTTGCACCTGAGGGGGTGATGATTCGTCCGTGTTGGTTGCGGAATTCGAGACCGTCTGCGTTGTCGTCGTTGTTGTCGGCGTTGCCGGTGATGGTGAGTCGGCCGTGGTGGTGGAGTCGGTGGTGTCGGCTGCAGATCAGGATGAGGTTGTTGGTGTTGGTGGGTCCGCCGTGTTCCCAGTGGATGATGTGGTGGATTTCGAGGCCGTGGCGGGTGGTGCAGCCGGGGACTCGGCAGTGGCCGTGGTCGCGGTGTTCGATGATGGTGCGGGTGCGTTGGGGTACGACGTAGTGGGTGCGTCCGACTGAGACGGGTCGGGTGTTGTGGAGGTAGGTGGGGGTGAGGGTGCCGTCGCAGGTGATGTGTTGGCGGATGGTGTCGGGGAGCCGGTAGCCGGCGGTGTCGGTCATCACGCCGGTGGTGATGTCGATCGACAGGGATGTGGTGAAGCGGGTTCGGCGGCGGGTGTCGGGTTCAGCGTCGAGTGAGCGTTCAGCCATGGAGCGCAACGCGTCGATGGTGGTGACGACGGCGGTGTGGCCGGTGCTGTTGTTGAAGAGGTGGTCGCGGGCGGCGTCGAGTGCGGCGTTGACGGTCAGGCCGGTGTCGGGTTGGAGGAGGGCGGTGAGTCGGTACATGCCGTCGTCGCCGATGATGATCGAGCACCACTCGTCAGGCAAATCCGCTGCTGTCGGGGCGTGAGCGGCGGGCAGGGTCGATGATTCTGCTCTGGCCGTTGAAGCCGTCGTGGTGTCCACGGTTGTCGCGGCGTCGACCGTCGTGGTGGCGTCAACAAGGGTGGCGTCAATCGTCGTGGCGTCGATTGCAGTGTCGTCGACGGGGGTGGCCGGGTCGCTGACTGTGTCGGTGGGGTTGGGTTCGCGGATTTCGTGGCCGTCGGCGTCGAGGTGCGGGTAGGGGTAGGCGCCGAGCACCGCCCGGAGTTGGGTGACGGTCATGACGCGGCCGTAGTCGCGGGCTTGTTGATCGCACCACCAGGGGGCTTTGCGGGCAATGGAGGCGGCTTGGTCGAGGGAGAGTTCGCCGCGACGCATCGAGTCGAGCGTGGCGGGCAGATCAGCGGCGCGTTGGGCGATGGTGACGATCGACGCGGCAGTCGCGGGGGACACACCGGTGCGCCAGGCGAGCCATGATGCGACCGAGGTCATGCCGGCACCGGACCAGATTCGGTCGTCGTCGAGCATGACGATCGCGGTGTCGACGAGCCGGGCGTGCTGGATGTTCAAGATTCCGGCGATGTCGTTGACCTCGACATCGAGATCGGCAATCGCTGTCGACAGGGACTGCCACGGTGCCGCCGCTGCGCCGATCGTGTCCGAGGAGCCCATTTCCTAACAGTACACGCGTACGCAAACGGTGTCAAGAACAAACACACGTTCTCAGCGAAGGGGCAGGTTGACGTTCGGGCTAAAAGTACGTATATTCGTTCTTATCTGATTCGCTCGGTTCGGACGAAACGACGACATCGCTACATTTCCCCACCCAGACCACATCTCGACACGAGGATCCTCCCGATGGCCAACACGACCCTGCCCACCTCCACACTGCCCAACACGTCGACGGGTAGCTCAGCTGGTGCCCTTCCGGACACCGACACCATCGACGCCCGACGGGTGCGTCAGCTGATCAACGAGGATCCCGATCTTCGGATCATCGATGTGCGCACCGGCGGAGAGTTCGCAGCAGCTCACATCGCCGGCTCCTACAACATCCCCCTCGACACGCTCCCCGAGCACGTTCGTGACCTGGCCGATGTCGAGCATCCGGTGGTGCTGGTCTGCAAGTCGGGGGCACGTGCGAGTCAGGCGCACGCGAAGCTGACCTCGGCCGGCAAGCAGCGGCTCCACCTACTCGAAGGTGGGATCGACGCGTGGGAATCGGCCGGTGGCGATCTGGTGCGCGGGACGAGCAACACGTGGGCCATGGATCGCCAGGTGCGGTTGGTTGCCGGGGCGATCTCGCTGACCGGCATCCTGGCCAGCATCTTCGTGCCGAAGGCCAAGTGGCTCGCCGGCGGAGTCGCCGCCGGTCTGACCTTCTCGGCTGTTTCGAATACATGCGCCATGGGCAACGCGCTCGCCCGCCTGCCGTACAACAAGTCGGACAACTGCGACGTCGAGGGCGCCATCGCCGAGCTCCGGAAGGCGAGCTGACATGTCGGTGCAACATCTTCCAGTAGCGGACTACCAGTCCGTCGTCGGCGGTGGCACGCAATTCCTCGACGTGCGCGAACCGGGCGAAGTCGCCGAGGGCACGCTGCCGGGCACGATCAACATTCCGCTCGGGGAGCTTCCCACCCGAGTGTCTGAACTCGACCGCACCAAGCGCACGGTCGTGCTGTGTCGCAGCGGCGGCCGGAGTGCGAGCGCGGCCGAGTTCCTCGCGGCGGTCGGATTCACCGATGTCGTCAACCTTGCGGGGGGTCTCCTCGCACTCCAACCCAGGCAATGAGCGTCGGTCACCCGATGGCTCCCGAGCGCACGATGAGCGAAAGGTCTCCACGATGATTTTCACGCAGTACTACCTCGACTGTCTGTCCCAAGCGTCGTACCTGATCGGTGACGAAACCACCGGCCGGGCCGTCGTCGTCGATCCGCGGCGTGACGTGGGTGAATATCTCGCCGATGCGGCGGCCGCCGGCCTCACGATCGAACTGGTCGTCGAAACCCACTTCCATGCCGACTTCCTGTCCGGTCACCTGGAGCTGGCCGAAGCAACCGGTGCCGAGATCGGGTTCTCCTCGGTGGCGAACCCCGAATTCGCGACACGCAAGATCGCCGATGGCGAGCGCCTCGAACTCGGCGACGTCGTGCTCGAGTTCCGCCACACACCTGGGCACACGCCCGAATCGATGAGCATCGTCGTGTGGGAGCACGCCGATGATGACGCTCCCTACGGCGTGCTCACCGGTGACACGATGTTCATCGGCGACGTCGGACGGCCCGACCTGTTGTCGTCGATCGGGTACACGAAGGAAGAACTCGCCGAACAGCTCTACGACAGCCTGCATGAGAAGCTGATGGTGCTGCCCGACAGCACGCGCGTGTTCCCCGGCCATGGAGCGGGGTCGGCGTGCGGCAAGAATCTGTCGACCGAGACCTCCTCGACCATCGGTGAGCAACGCCAAACGAACTATGCCCTGCTGGCCGACAACAAGCAGGTCTTCTTCGACCTCGTCACCGAAGGTCAACCGACAGCGCCGAGTTACTTCCTGTACGACGCCGTCCTGAATCGGCAAGACCGTCCGCTGCTGCACGAGCACGAGGGTCCGACGCCCGTCGATCTCGCGGAGCTCGACCGGCTCGTCGACGGCGGCGCCGTGGTGATCGACGGACGTGACCCCGACGAGTTCGGGCGCGGGCATCTCGACGGTTCGATCAACATCGGCCTCAACGGTCGCTACGCCGAGTTTGCCGGCTCGATCGTCCCGAGCGATGTCGACATCGTGCTCGTCGTCAACGACGGTTTCGAACTCGAGGCCAAGAATCGACTCGCCCGAATCGGCTTCGATCGAGTCGTCGGCGCGCTGCGCGACCCGCTCAACGAGATGGCATCACATCCCGACCGGGTGCATCCCGCGTCGCGTCTCACCGCCGCGGAATTCGACACACTCCGCCCCGACATCGCCGGCCTCCAACTGGTCGACATCCGCAACCCGGGCGAAGTGGCGACCGGTGTCATCGACGGAGCGATCACCATCCCCGTCGGTCAACTTCCCGCTCGGCTCGCCGAACTCGACCCACATGCCCCGACGGTCGTGTACTGCGCCGGCGGCTACCGATCATCGGTCGCAGCCAGCCTGTTGCGAACCTCCGGCTTCGACGATGTCTCCGACATTCTCGGCGGATACGGGGCGTGGATCGAGGCGCAGTCCGCCTCGGTCTGATCCGAACGCGACCAGATCGCGCACGGCGTCACCCGTCTGAACTGGTGACTTCGTGCCCTGGTGCCGGGCCCTGAGTCGGGGCACCATGCAGCAATGACGAGTCTGCGCGATGCGACCGAGATGACGACCGACACGATCGTCGGACGCTTTCGTCGGCGCGTCGACAGCAGCCCCCACCGATCAGCGATGCGCCATCGCCGATCGGCGGAATCCGATCGTTGGGACGACATCACCTGGGCCGAATACGGCCGTGCCGTCGACGAAACGGCGGCCGGGTTGGTCGATGTGGGGGTGGCCCCCGGTGACCGGGTGGCGATTCTCGGGGCCAACTCTCCGATGTGGCACATTGCCGACCTCGCGATCCTGATGTGCCGCGGCGTCTCCGTACCGATCTACCCGACGAGTTCGTCGTCCCAAGTCGCCGCCGCAATCCAGGACTCCGGCTCGCGTGTGTGCTTTGCGGCAGACGGCGAGCAGGCCGCCAAGGTGCTGCTGCACGCCGAGCACTACGTCGACTTCAACCGGATCGTGATCTTCGACGCGGGCAGCGGGCTCGATCGTCCGGAGATGGTCCAGACCTTCGCCCAGCTTCGAAATTGCGGCGACGCGGCAGGCGTCGTCGATCGGGCGCGACTCGTGCAACCTGATGATGTGGCCACGCTGGTGTACACGAGCGGGACGACCGGGCCGCCCAAGGGGACGATGCTCACCCACGCCAACATCTTGTGGACCATCGATGCCGTCGACGAGATGGTCGGCCTGCGGTCGGACGACAGGATGCTGTCCTACCTGCCGCTCAGTCACATCGCCGAGCGCATCACGAGCCACTTCGGGATGTTGGTCGCAGGGGGCCAGACCTGGTTTGCCCGGAGCCTGGCGTCGGTACCGGCGGATTTGCAGGCGTGTCGACCGACCGTGTTCATGGCGGTGCCGCGCGTCTGGCAGAAGCTCCATGATTCGATCGTCGACGAACTCGACTCGACCCCGGTCCATCTCGCCGGCGTGGTCGAGCGTGCGGCACACGCCGTGCCCGACGCCGCGCGCCCCCGGTCGTTGCTGGGCGGTCTGGCGTCGGCAGGGACGCTCGTCGCGGTCGACCAGACGTTGGGACGGATGGTTCGCCGGAAGGTCGGTTTGGACAAGGCTCGATTCGTCGTCTCGGCGGCGGCGCCGATCCACCCCGACTTGGTGCGGTGGTTCCACGCCATCGGGTTGCCGATCGCCGAGGTGTACGGCCAGACCGAAGACTGTGGCCCGGCGACGGTCAATCCGCCCGATGCGATTCGGATCGGCTCGGTCGGCAAGCCGCTCCCCGGTCTCGAGGTGTCCATCGCCGACGACGGCGAGATTCTCGTCCGCGGTCCGAGCGTGTGCGTCGGCTACCACGGGCGACCGGCCGAAACCGCTGAGCTCCTCGACCCGGCGGGTTGGTTGCGCACCGGCGATCTCGGCCGGATCGACGACGACGGCTACGTGTGGCTCACCGGGCGCAAGAAGGACCTCATCATCAATGCTGCGGGCAAGAACATCGCACCATCGGAGATCGAGGCGGCGCTCTCGATGGAGCCGCTGATCGCCCAGGCGGTCGTCGTCGGCGACGGGCGGCGATACCTGACAGCGTTGATCGCCGTCGATGCCGAAGCCGCCACTGACTGGGCGCACCGCCACGACAGCTTTGCGGGCGGCGCCGACCTGGTGCACGACGACGCCCTGCGTGCCGCGGTTGCCGTGTCGGTCGAGCGGGTCAACCAGCGCCACGCACCCGTCGAGCAGATCAAGTACTGGCGGCTCCTCACCGAACCGTTGACGATCGAGAACGACGAGCTGACCCCGACGTTGAAGGTCAAGCGCCATGTGGTGAGCAATCGGTATAGCGATCTGATCGAGACGATGTATGCCGAAGGCGAACTGTCTGGTGGCGGCGATCGAGCGACTTCCGGAGCGACGTCGTGACCACGCCATCAGCCCGGCCCGCGCTCACCTTCGTCGGCGGAGCCGGCACGGTGACGGGGAGCAAGACGTTGCTCGACACACCAGACGGGAGGGTGCTCGTCGATTGCGGGCTCTTCCAAGGCCAGAAGCAGTATCGACTGCAGAACTGGGCCGACTTTCCGGTCGACCCCCGCTCGATCGACGCCGTCGTACTGACCCACGCCCACGTCGACCACTGCGGGTACCTGCCGCGGCTCGTCACGCACGGGTTCAGCGGGCCGGTGTTCTGCACGTCGGGGACCGCCGACCTGGTGAGCATCGTGCTGCCCGACAGCGGGCATCTCCACGAGGAGGAAGCGGCGTACGCCAATCGCAAGGGCTACTCGAAGCACAGTCCTGCGCTGCCGTTGTACACCGAAGCCGATGCGAGAGCGAGTCTTGAACTCCTCCGACCCGTTGAGTTCGACACCCCGGTGCCGGTCATCGGCGGGGTGACGGCGACATGGAGTCGGGCCGGTCACATCCTCGGCGCCGCGTCGATCGACGTCCGCGTGCTCGGTCGGCATGTCGTGTTCAGCGGCGACCTCGGTCGCGACTCCCATCCGCTGCTGGTGCCGCCCAGCCGGTTGAACGCCCCTGACGTGTTGATCACCGAGTCGACGTATGGCGACCGCCTGCATGGCGTCACCGACGTCGGCGACACCATCGCCGACACGATCAACGACGTGGCGGGGCGGGGCGGCGTGGTCATCATCCCCGCCTTCGCCGTCGACCGGACCGAGATCGTGTTGTGGCATCTCGACCGCCTCGTTGCGTCGGGCCGGATCCCCGATTTGCTCACCGTGGTCGACAGTCCCATGGCGCTCCGGGCGCTCGATGTCTACCGATCGGCGGCGATGCGCGGATCTACTGAAATCCGACCCGAGTACCACGGCGTGCCGCTCTTTTCGTCGTTGCAGCTCCGTGAGGCCAAAACGGTCGAACAATCGATGGAGATCAGCGAAATGCGGGGGCCGATGATCATCATCTCGGCGTCGGGGATGGCGACGGGTGGGCGGGTCGTGCATCACCTCGCGCAGCGAATCGGAGATCACCGCAACGCTGTCCTGCTCGCAGGGTTCCAGGCACCCGGCACGCGTGGCGATGCGCTCCGGCATGGAGCGCGCACGATCAAGCTGCTCGGTCGGCATCAGTCGGTGCGAGCGAGCATCGTGTCGGTGGAGCTGTCGGCGCATGCGGATCAACAGGAGCTGGTCGGTTGGGTCACGTCGGCTGCGCCGCTCCCTGACGTCGTGTACGTCAATCATGGCGAGCCGGCGTCGTCGGCAGCCCTGGTGGAGCGGCTCGTCTCCGACCACGGGGTGCTCGCCGTTTGCGCTCGCCCCGGGGAACGGGTGCTGGTCTGAGCAGGGCACAACGGCCCTGGCTGACGGAACCGATTCCGTCAGGGATCGACGGTGACGAAGGGGAGCAACTCGCTGACGACGACGGGGTCGCACAGGGCGGTTCCCTCCGTCAGCACGGTGGCAGTTCCGGCGGCGATCCCGTGTCGGATGGCATCGACGAGGGCGGACCCGCGGGCAAGCTGGGTGGCAATACCGGCAACCAGGGAGTCGCCAGCGCCGATCGTGCTTCGCACCTGGACGGTTGGCGCCCGGAAGCGCACTGGTGGGACGCCGCGACGGACGAGCAGCGCACCGCCGGCGCCGATGGAGACGAGGAGTGCGCCGACGTCGGCCCGTTCGACGACCTCGATCGCGGCTGCGGTGATGTCCCGTTCGGTGTCGAGGTCTCGTCCGACGATGGTGCTGAGTTCGCGGGCGCTGGGCTTCACGAGGGCGGCGCCACTCTCGAGTGCTGCCTCGAGCGCATCTGCTGATGTGTCGATGATCACGGGGATCGGGCTGACCAGCTCGACGATCGCGCGGAGCACCTCGGCGACGTTCGGAACGTCGATGCCCCCTGAGACGACGACACAGCCGGCAGCACGACCCCGCTCGCACGTGATGTCGATGCATCGCTGTGCATCGATCCCGTCGAGCGGATGGGGAGGGAGGACGAATCGGAATTGGCGCCCCGTGGATTCCTCGGTGACCGAGAAGCTCGTGCGGATCGGCCGCTCGATGAGGACGGCATCGACGATGACCCCTTCGGCGGCGAGACGATCGACCACGAGACGGCCCCCGTCTCCGCCGAGCGGCGCGACCGCAACCGCGTCGCACCCGAGCCTGGTGGACACGCGCGCCACGTTGATGCCACCTCCTCCCGGCTCATTGCGGGGCTCGGCGCAGCGCAGCTTGCTCGACGGTCGAACCACGTCGACGTCGGTGGCGATGTCCAGCGTGGGGCTGAACGTGAGTGTGACGATCGTGTCGACCATCAGCGTGCGCCGTTGATCACGCGGACGGTGCGCGCCACGACGATGTCGAGGGCCGGAAGCGTCGAGACGACCGTTGCTGTCGGCCAGGCATCGCGTCGGCCGCGCAGGACATCGACGAGATCGGGCGTCGCATCAGACGCGTTGTCTGGGTTGTCTGGGTTGTCTGGGTTGCCGAGCCGGCGCGCGATCCGCTCGCGGGCGATGTCGTCCTCGACAGCGCATTCGACCTCGATGGTGCCGACGCCACGAGCGAGCATCGAGGAGCGAACGGCAGCACGATGGCGTTCCGATGCCCACGTCGCGTCGAGAACGACGCCGTAGCCGGCGTCGATCAGCGCGTGGGCCTCGCGGAGTTGCTCGGCGTAGGTGGCGTCGGTGATCGCTGGGTCGTAGGCACCCTGGTCGGGATCGGCGAAAGCGTGTTGGCCATGGGGCACGCGCGCGACGTCGTGGCGGATGTCGTCGGTGGCGAGATGGACATGGCCGTAGTGGTCGGCGAGCCGTTGGGCGAGGAGGGTCTTGCCGACTCCCGGCCCACCGCCGATCAGAATCACGCGGAGTTGGGCTCGTTCGAGATGATGGAGTGCAAGCGCGTGATACGACCGGGCGAGGTCGCTGCTGCCGTCATCACCCTGCGCCGCGCGAACGCATGCGACCTTGGCGCGGACGTGGGCGCGATACGCCACGTAGTGATGTGCGAGCGATGGCGGATGCTGCTCGTTGGTGAACTCGTGGTACGAGTTCATCAGTGAGCGTGCGACGTCCGGGCCGGCAAGTCGGTGGAGATCCATCGCCAGAAATGCGATGTCGTTGAGCACGTCGCCGATCCGGAGATCGTCGTCGAAGGCCAAGCAGTCGAGGAGGCGCGGGCCGTCGTCCAGGCAGTAGATGTCATCGGCGACCAGGTCGCCATGACCATCGCGGACGAATCCGTCGACGATCCGCTGGTCGAACAGGCTGCGGCACTGCCGGAGGTAGGTGTCGGCCAGGTCATGGACCGACGCGAACTCGGCGGGGCCGATGATCGATCCGACGTGCGGCCGGAGGGCGGTGAAGTTGTCGGTCCAATTCTGGGCGAGGCGCTTCGAGTTGGCGGTCGACCCGTCGGTGATCGGCGGAGCGTTGGAGTGGATCGCCGCGACGTGTCGCGCGACCGAGCGGAGTAGCTCATTCGGTACCATGCCGGAGCCAGCGACGGCGTCGGTGACGAGTCGAGCGAGGCAACGGCTGGCCGGGAGGCGACGCATGACGACCATGCGGTCAGCGAGGACTCCCTGCTCGATGACATCGGCGACGCCGAGGTACACGTCGGGTGCGAATCGGCGGTTGAGCTCGACTTCGCGCGCGGCCAGACGGAGTCGGTGATCGACATCGACGGCATGAAGAAACGGCAGGTCGACTCGCTTGGCGAGCTTGTAGACGCGATCGCCGGCGAAGAACAACGTCGAGATGTGGGTCTCGACGACCCGCGACTCTTGGTCGTCGTCCTCGGTCGTCATGGCCTGTGCTCGACGTGTCGGCTGATTCATCGTTGTGGGTCCTTCCGCGGCCGTCGAACTCACCTCGTTCGTTCGCGTCGCTCGACTCTCATCCTGCAGTCGACGCAGGGGAAGCGCCAAGAGTCAAAGGTCCTGGTCGTGGCGAGAACTGACGAAGGGCTCTGTTCGCCTGTGTCTGTCGGGCGCACGATGAGATCGTGAGCTACGTGCGGTTCGACCACATCTCCCGGACATACCCCGGGATGAGCCACCCGGCCGTGGACGATCTCGACCTCGACATTCGCGACGGCGAACTCCTCGTCCTGGTCGGACCGTCGGGGTGCGGCAAGTCGACGGTCCTGCGCATGCTCGCTGGCCTCGAGCCGGTTGATGTCGGCCGGATCTTGATCGACGACGTCGACGTCACCGCCGTCCTGGCTCGCGAACGCGATGTCGCCATGGTGTTCCAGGCCTACGCGCTCTATCCGAAGATGACCGTGGCCGAGAACATCGGCTTTCACCTGCAGCTCAGTCACGTCCCGTTCGAGGAGATCCGCCGCCGCGTCGATGCCACCGCGGAGCTCCTCGGGATCGGCGACCTCCTCGATCGAATGCCGTCGAAGTTGTCCGGCGGTCAACGCCAACGGGTTGCGATGGGTCGTGCTCTGATCCGGGAACCGAAGGTGTTCCTCATGGACGAGCCATTGTCGAACCTCGACGCCAAGCTGCGCATCCACATGCGGACCGAGATCGCGGCACTTCAGAAACGACTGGGCACCACGACGTTGTACGTCACGCACGATCAAGTCGAAGCAATGACGCTCGGCGATCGGGTCGCAGTGCAGCGCGACGGCGTACTCCAGCAGTGCGCGCCGCCGATGGAGTTGTACGCAGCGCCGATCAACGAGTTCGTCGCCGGCTTCATCGGGTCGCCGGCGATGAACCTGATCCCGGCGCACGTAGACGCCGGCCTAGCCGTGGCGGGTGAGCTTCGCCACCGCCTCACACAGAACCAAGTCGCCGCGCTCGACCACCGATCGCGTCACGCTGGGCGTGCGCCCCGAGGCGTGGCACTTCGGCGCTTGCGAGGGTCTCGACGTGCAGATCGAGGTGGTCGAGACGCTCGGCTCGGAGGTGTTGCTGCACTGCTCGACGCCGACGCTTCCGAACCTGGTCGTGCACGTTGCCGATCTGGTTCGGGTGAATGTCGGCGACCGGCGGCGACTCTCGGTCGAGCCCGACCTCGTCCACGTCTTCGACAGTGCAACGAGCCTCCGGTTGCGCCCGTGACCGAGCAGCAGTACGACCATCAGCGGTGGTCGCGCAGTGCACTGCGGAGGTTCGTGTGGACCCTCGGGTCGATCTTTCTGGTCGAGAGTTTCGTCGTCGGGCTGGCGGCGTTGCCGGCGGTGGTGTTCTTCCGGTGGCACACGACGTGGCCGATCGAGTCGACCTCGCTCCAGACGGTGCTCTTGGTGATGGTGCTCGTCCCGTCGTACGCGATCTTTGCCGTGTTGTTGATGGTGCTGTCGGCGGCGGCGATGCGGATGCTCGGCTGGCGCCCTGTCGCCCCGGCCGAGATGGTGATCGCCGAACTCGATTGGCCGTTGTGCAACTGGGCTCGCTATCAGATCTCGGCCCACATCGTGGCGTTCTTCGCCGGTGGGTTGCTCCGCGCGACGCCGATGTGGTCGGCGTACATGCGGTGGAACGGGGCGCGGTTCGGTCGGCGCGTCTGGGTCAACAGCCTCGGGGTTACCGACCATTGCCTGCTCGAGTTCGGTGATGACGTCGTCATCGGCTCGGGCGTACATCTGTCGGGCCACACTGTGGAGCGCGGTGTCGTACGGACCGCGCCGGTCCGCATCGGGGCCGGCTCGACGATCGGGGTCAACGCGCACGTCGAGATCGGTGCCGACATCGGCTCGAATTGCCAGATCGGGTCACTGTCGATGGTTCCCAAGTTCGCCGTCCTCCCCGGGCCGGGGACCTATGTCGGTGTGCCCGTGCGCCGGTTGGACGTGTCCTGTGCAGTCGCCGAAGGGAGCGATGCCGGTGGGCCGCCAATTGCCTGATCCGCCCGCCGTGGGCGTTGACCCGCCGATGGTTCTGGTGCCGGGAATCGACGGCACCGCGTTGCTGTTCTACCGCCAGCAACCGCTGCTCGCCGAGCACTTCGACACCAGTACCTTCCCGCTTCCCGTGGGTGACCCGGCCACGATGTCGATGGACACACTCGTCGATGAACTCGCCCAGGTGATCGACACAACGGGTGGTGCGGGTGGTGCGGGTGGTGCGGGTGTTGCGGGTGGTGCGATTCTGCTCGGTGAATCGTTCGGCGGGGCATTGTCGATGTCGTTGGCGCTGCGCTACCCCGACCTGGTTGCGGGGTTGGTGATCGTCAATTCGTTTCCGTACCTCGACCAACGCCTCAAGCTCCGGTTGGCACCCCGGGCGCTGCGGATGGTGCCGTGGGCGGCCATGCCGATCGTGCGTCGCTACACGTCGGATCACCTCCACAGCCCGCACACCAACAAGTCCGACATCAAAGAATTTCGCGAGCGGGCCACAGCAATCGACCGCGACAGCTACATCCGTCGCCTTGAGATCCTTGCCACCTACGACATTCGGCATCGACTGCGCGACATCGCTGCACCGATCTTGTTCCTGGCGGGCGATCGCGACCGACTTCTGCCGTCGGTTCGGTGGGCCCGGTACATGCACGAGCGGACCCGCCACTCATCGATGTCGATCCTGCAGGGGTACGGGCACGTGTGCTTGATCGATCACGATCTCGATCTGACTCAGCACGTCGTTCCGTGGTGGACCGGCCTCGACCGGCGTGGCCTCGACGTCGATTGACATCGAGCCGTGACGAGGCGTGACGAGGCGTGACGAGCCAGTGACCTTGTGCTCTGGCGATCGCGGCGTCGGCGATGTTGAGTGGTGGCATGACACACAATCCGGTCAAGCAGGCATGGCTCGAGGTCGGCGACGAGTTGGAGTCGATCGGCCTGAAACTGAAGCTGCATCTCGAACAAGAGACGTCGGCCGACGAACCCGAAGCGGGTGCGTTCGAACGGTTGGCGCAGCGGATCGAAGCAGCCGTCGACGCGGTGGAGCATGCTGCGGCCGATGCCGCGGTACGTGACGACCTCCGCGAAAGCGGGCGCCGACTCGTCGAGGCGATGTCGACGACGTACCGGGAAGCGACCCGCGCTGCCGGTCGACCGCGGTCGACATGACCCGACGTGGACGGTGAAAGTGGGCGGGAGCGCTGTGGGAGCGGTGAGCGGGGCGTCTCTGATCTCGTGTCCGAACTGCGGTACCCGGAATCGGGTGCCGGTGCTCGCGCGCGGCCGGCCGCGGTGTGCCGCGTGCTCGGCCGATCTGCCCTGGCTGGTCGATGCCGCCACCGGTGACTTCGCGTCGATCATCGCCCAGTCGACCGTTCCGGTGCTCGTCGATCTGTGGGCGCCATGGTGTGGTCCGTGTCGGGCCGTGGCTCCGGCGCTCGAACGACTCGCGAATGAACGGGCTGGTGCGTTGCGGGTGGTCAAGGTGAACGTCGACGAGGAACCATCGGTGTCGGCCGACCTCGGCGTCCAGGGAATCCCGACGATGGTCATCTTTCGGGCGGGTCAGGAGATCGGCCGCCAGGTCGGCGCGCTCCCGGCTGATCGCATTCGTGACTGGGTCGATAGCGCTTTGACGTCGGCAACGCGCTGACGCTCCGGCCGGGTGCCGATCAGCCGGTGCCGATCAGGTGACGGTGATCAGGTGACGGTGATCAGACGACGTGGTGGGCGCGCTCATCGAGTCGGGCCGCCAGCGCTGCGGCCTCGGTGCGCCGCGACATCCCGAGCTTGGCGAGCAGGTTGGACACGTAGTTCTTCACGGTCTTCTCGGCGAGGTGCATGTCGTTGGCGATCTGTCGATTGGTCATGCCTTCACCGATGCACTCGAAGATCCGGCGCTCCTGTGGGGTGAGGTCGAAGAGTCGGCCCTCCTCACTGTCTCGGAGCCGGCGCATCGCCATGCGAACTTCGGCATCATCGAGGAGTTGACGTCCCGCGGCGACCCGGCGAATCGCATCGGTCAACTCGGCACTCCGGATCTGTTTGAGCACGAAGCCGGCCGCACCGGCGAGACCGGCGTCGACGATCGCGCGATCGCTGTCGAACGACGTCAGGATCAGCGATGCAACCTCGGGGAACTCCGAGGTGATCTCACGGCACACGTCGATGCCGCTGCCGTCACCGAGTTGGACGTCGAGGACCGCGACGTTCGGGCGACACGCGCGGACCACGTCGATGGCGTTGGCTGCATCACCCGATTCACCGACGACGGTCATGTCGTCTTGGGCGTCAAGCGCTGCCTTGACGCCCTGGCGAACCACCTCATGGTCGTCGAGCAGGAAGATCCTGATCACGTGACTACTCGTTCCGATCCGAGGTTGAGCCGCTGTCGTCGTCGAGCGCTGGCTGGGGGACGACGACCATCGGTCGATGGACGTGATGGAGCAGCCAGGTCGATACCGAACCGAGCAGGGCTGCGCCGATCGCCCCGAGACCGCGGGCGCCCACCACCAACAGATCTGCCTGTGCGGCGCGCTCGGCAATCGCTCCGCGGGGCCGACCGTCGATGAAGGTGAAGCGAACATCGACCTCGCCGGCTCGCTCGCCGGCTCGCTCGCTGCCGACCGCCTGTCGGGCCAGATCCTCGAGTCGTTGTTGGGCAGGTTCGCTGTCTTCGGGGAAGGCGAACTGGTCGGCGCCGAGCGCGATCGGGGTGGTGTCCCAGACCGCGATGCAGTCGATCGTCGAGCCGGAGTCGGCGAAGTCGACCGCCCAACGCAGGGCCTCGATGGCGTTGTCCGAGCCGTCGAAGGCGACGACGATCTGGCGCGGTCGTGCAGTCGGGGCTGTCATCGGGATCACGGCGACGGGGATGGGGGAGTGGGTGGCGCACTGTGTGCTCGTCGAACCGAGCGCCAGCCGGGCGAAGCCACCCCGGCCGCGGGTGCCGACGACGAGCAGCGAACTGTGTCGGGCCGCGCCGAGCAGCACGGTCGACGCCCCGCCCGAGCCGACACTCGTCGTGATCGGAATGCTCAGCGATGGGGTGAGGTGCTCGGCGAGTTCGTTGACCGCCGCGACAGCGGACCCCTCGAGTGACTCGTAGAGCGAGGTAGTGGGGATGGGCGACATCGGCGACATCGCGGTCGAAGCCGGGATCGACCAGGCACTCGTGAGCTGCAATTCGTCGGCTCGTCCCGTGACGTTCTCGGCTGCCCAGAGCGCAGCGTGGCGGCTGCACTCCGATCCGTCGACGCCGACCAGCCAGGTGGTGTGGGGTGCGCCGTCGTCCGACGCGTCCGGTGTGGGTGCCGGTGTGGGTGTCGGTGCTGGTGTCGTCTCCGTGGCCATGTCACCAGTTCACCTCGGGCTGCCTCTACCGGTCAGGGCCAAAGGACCTGTTCGGTGGTGTTTGTCGCGCATCGGACTCGCGGAGTGGTCGGAAAGATCCAGCCGTGCAGGGCATCGACGGTCACGAGGGCGCCGTTCACGAGTGTCGTCGTCGCGTCCGTGGTCGCGACCACGGCAGGGATGCCGTACTCCCTGGCCATTCGTGCACAGTGTGAATGCTCGTCGCCGAGATCGGTCACGAGGGCGGCCGCGCGTCGCAGGTGGGGGTTCCATTCGGGCAACGTCTCGACCGCGACGATGACGTCGTCGGCGCCGATCGACTCGAGGTCGTCGGTATCGGCAACGATCCGGATGCGGCCGGTGGCCGCCCCGAGGCCGATGCCGATGCCGGTGAGGAGCCGGTGGTCGGACGGCACCGGGTCATCATGTCGGGTATCGACGGAACGCGCTTGCAAGATCGCGATGCCGAGGTCGTCGATGACCCATTCGATTTCATGCGGGCCCGCGAAACTCGTGGCAACGTGCGAGCAGACTTCGCCGATTTGGCCCAATTCGATGTCGCTGAGCACGCGCGCCCACTGTTGATCGAGCGGGGCGAAGGTGTGCCGACCGTGGGTGTCGGCGGGCAGGACGATTTGCTTGCGACCGATCGTGATCGAGCGGGCGCGAGCGTTCGACGCGTCGATGACGTAGCGGTCGGGTTCGACGGCGCCGCTGATGATCGGTTCGCCGAGGCCGAACGTGGCTTCGATCAGAATCTCGGCGGAGACTGTCATCAGCACCGCGATGCCAGCCTTGTCGGCGGGCACCATCGGCTGGACGACGACAGCCATCGACGGACTCTCCGTGCCGAGCCCGCGGGCGTGCATGGCAAGGGCGCGCTCGCCGAAGAGCGAAGCCCAACACGCCTGCACCCGGCTGATGACCTGGTCGGGTCCGGCGACGTTGGTGAAGGTGGTGTGGATTCCTGTGCACTCGGGGCCTGAGACGGCGTCCTCCGGCACCGACGAGCGAACGGCGAACTCGGTGTCGATGCCGAACGCGCCAAGTCGGTGGGCGATGCCGTGGGCGTCACCTGCATCGATCCGGAGTTCGGAGATGAGGTGGCGTGCCTTGCGCGCCAACGCCTGGACGCGGGCCGGCTCGGCTCGCCGCGCCTCGGCCCAGAGCTGATCGAGCCGGTTCTCGATCCCACCCGCGTTGATGGCGTGCCGGTACCCGTGCGTGGTGACGACGAAGCCGGGCGGCGTTCGAAACCCACGTGCTCGGAGCTGCGCGAGATACCAGCCCTTCACCCCGATCGCTGACGTCTCGGCGTCGCTGGCCTCATCGAGATCGATCAGATGTTGGACAGCGAGGTTGGTCACGGGCGAGGGAGTTCGGGGATCTCGATGCCGGCGACGGATGCTGCGTGGTCGGGGTGATCGTGTTGGACGTGATCGATGACTTCGTTGTGGTACTTGAAGCGCAGGTCGCAGTACGGACAGGTGTGCATGTCGGAGTTGCTCATGTCTTCATTGACGCACGAATGCTTGGCCGGGAGTAGGTCCGTTGGTCCCTACTCGTTGCCGCTCCGAGGTCTCGCGGTCACTGGTACGGCATGCGGAGCAGGGCGGCGATGCCGTCGCGAATGTCGAAGTCGGGCCCGACCACGACGTCGCCGCCGTGGGCGAGCGTTGCGCCGACCAGTGCATCGACGTGCGGGTCGGCGCGGCCGCGATCGATGTCGACGAAGAGCGTTCGGACCCGGTTCTCGGTGATTGCTTCGAGGACGGGGATCGACCCGCCGACGGCCCGATCGTGCTGGCCGAGTTCCTCGCGCAACTCGGCGAGTCGAGTGGCGCACCGTTCGCTGGAGCGGCGGCTGCGCTCGTCGAGTGCAACGGACTGCACCCGCGCCAACGTTCCCGGTTCGTGGCGACCGCCCGCATGGTGCCGGGTGACGTTGCTGACATGGTGAGCGGCGAGGTGACGCTCGACGAGGCCGACGGCTCGATCGTCACCGGTGAGCACGATCGCCACGGCGGTTTGGCGGTCGCCGTGATGGGCCGCGTGGGTGCTGATCGTCGACGCGACGAGCGCGGCGTTGCGATCCCAGATCACTTCACTGTGGCGCTGGTGGTTCTTCTGCGACCAGCCTCCCGTCGCCGCCTTGTGGATCTGCTCGTCCTCGCCGTCGACGCTGTCGATCGGCGCGATGTCGAAGGCGTCGATCACGTAGAGGTCGCCGCCGACGCGGTCGACGACGGCTGCAATGGTCGGTGATGACGACGTGGTGACCTGACCGATGGCGGGGACGAGCGCGGGGAGCGGTCCGACGTGCATCGTCGGTTCGATGTCGAAGGCGAGCCACGTGAAGGCGGCGTCGACCTCGGTCGCGGTGACGAGCAGCGAACGACCGCGACGGTGGCGTGATGCGAGAACGGCATCGATGTGTTGGACCGCCTGCGCGGACGCGCCGAGGTGGTGCAGGTCGGCTCGCGTCGAACTCCAGCGAACCCCGAGGTCGTCGCCGACCGTTCCGGGTGTGGGGAGGGGAACGACCACCGTCACGTGCGGACCGGGAAGTTGGTATCTGGTGGCGATCGCCGCCATCGTCGTGAGCTCGGTGGCGGTCGTGGAGTTGCCGAATGTGGTCGTACTGATGGCAGGGGTCGACATGCTTCGACGGTCGCACATCGAGCGGCCGAGCGGAAGGGGCAAAGGTCCCGCACCCGATCAGGCGCCTGCCGTTGACAGTCGGGCGGAGGAGGCGCACACTTGGTGTACGAAATTGGGTTTGGCACGAGCGGGGAGGGCCGTCATGTCACGTTCCATCGATCTCGACGAAGCTCCGTTGTTCGACATCGGCGCGCTGCACGAACCCGATGCCGAACCGGATGGCGAGCGCGGGGGACCGCTCACGCTCGAAGGTGTCTCGATACCGTTCGATGTGCTCGAATTCGGCAACGGGCAGCTTCCCGATGCGATGTTGCACCGCATCGGGATCGGGTCCCATCGCTTGTATCGCAGCGCCGCCGACGGGTTCGCGGCCTGGCGGGCGCTCGCGTCGACGGCAGGGATCGATCTCACGTGCACCGACTCGTATCGCACGCTCGACGAACAGATCGACCTCAAGCGACGCAAACCCCAGTGGTCGGCCACGCCTGGTCGCAGTGTCCACGGCTGGGGGTTCGCCGTCGATCTCAGCATCGGTCGGCCGCCCAAGGCATTCGGTCACTCCGTGTTGGGGTGGTTGAAGGAGAACGGCCCCCCGCTCGGATGGTTTCTCGGGCGTCCGAAAGACGAGCCGTGGCACTGGGTGTTCAGGGGGATCGCGGGTGGGGCGACCGAGGGTGGAGCGTCGGGCGAACGCCTCGGATCGGCCACGCAGAATGACGGAGCAGATGGCAGCCTGTTGATGGCGAACACCGAAGTGCGGCTTGGCTCGTCGGGGATACAGGTGCGGATCCTGCACGCCCTACTGAATGTGCCGATCACCAATTCGTTCGACGCGACGACCGATGCGAAGGTGCGGGAGTTCCAGAGTGTGAGCGGCCTGGAAGTCGACGGACGCGTCGGGCCCAAAACGTGGTCGGCGCTGCGCAATGCAACCGCGCCCACCGATCGTCCGGAGATCGCGATCGGATCGACGGGCGACGCGGTGCACTGGGTGCAGCGTCGGCTGGCTGCGACGATCGACGGTCAGTTCGGCCCACGCACCCAGGCTGTTGTCATGAGTGCGCAGCGTGCAGCCGGCCTCGATGGTGATGGTCGTGTCGGCCCGTTGACCTGGGCCGCGCTCACCGCGTAGCGACGGCGCTGGGGCGAGAGCCGAGGCGCCGGGTCAGCGGGCCTGCGCATCGAGGGCGGCGTACATGATTTCGTCGGGCCCGGGGTCGGCGTCGATGACGATCAATCCAGTTCGAGTACAAGTCGCAATGCTTCGTCGACGGCGACCATCTCGTCGTGGGTGAGTCGTCCAACGAAATCACCAAGGCGCTGCGGTGCAACTGCGGAGGTTTGCTCGATCAGCACCTGGACGTCTTCGTCGCCGACGACGACCGTTGGTCGAAAGATTCGTGGGGGAGCCGAACGGGAGGTTGGTGCGACGAGCACCGTCGACAACATCAAGTCGTCTGCCTGCACGATGACGGCGTAGCGCACGCCTTGTTGTTCGTGTCCCTGAGTTGCACGGGGAGCGCGGAGGCGGTGGATGTCACCACGCACGTAGATCGTCCATGGCTGCGAGGACGCGACGACTCTCGGCGCGATCGTCGTTGTCGTTCATCAGCTCGCGGGATTCGGCACGCATCTGCTCGCGTCGGCGGAGACGAACGGCGTCGACGAGTGCTTGGCGGATGGCGTCGGACGTCGTTGATCCGTCAGCTGTCAGTTCGGCGAGCGCACGCTCTGAACGTTCGTCGGTTCTGAAGTTGAGCACTGCCATGAACACAGCGTACGACGATTCGTAAGACAAGGCAACTACAGGTCGACGCATGGGCGGGAACGAAATCGAGCCTGAATTGCCGTCGACGTCGTCGCCGTCCTCGACCGGTTCGCAGAAGCCGGGGGTCATCGCCCGCTCCCGCCCGCTCACTGAATGCCTGGCCTCAACGGTCGGCGGCCAAACGACGGGCGTCGGTCTTGCTGTTCGCGTGGAGCGGACGACGGGAATCGAACCCGCATCATCAGCTTGGAAGGACGAATCAGACACCTCGCAAACACGTCCGACATGCTGCAGAAACGTATCCTGAGCTGGTTGTTTGCGGGATGCTTGCGACGCCGATGATAGCCCCCGTTGACCCCTGTTTCCTGCTGTTCGGGGCACGTTGGGGGCACGACCGGAGGCGCGTCCGTTGCACCGATCTCGTCATGTTGCGTGATCTGATAACGTGAGCAGTGATGGCAACTGCTGCTGAACTCATCCGTGAGGCGAGGGCCTCGGCCGGTCTGACGATGTCGGAACTGGCATCCCGTGCCGGCACGTCGACGCCCACGGTTTCGCGGTACGAGAACGGCTTGGTCGATCCGGGGAGCGCAACGTTGGACCGTCTCCTGCGGGCGTGCGGTTCTGAACTGTCGGCCCGATCGATCGGGTTGCCGCGCTCGGTCGCCGAGATCGTCGACCGGTTCGAGCGCCAGCCCGGCCCGACATCAGATGACGTGACGCGAACGACCGAAGGTGGAGAGATTCGAACCGCAGCGGACCTCGAGGCATTCGTCGCCCAGCTGCAGAGTGAGGGTCTGCTCAGCTCGTGACCGACGACGAGTACGGGGCACTCGATGAGGCGTCGATCTTTCGGGCGCTCGCTGATCACGGCGTCGAGTTCGTTGTCGTCGGTAGGGGAGCGGCACTGTTGTGGGGCGCCGAGCGCGGCACGCGAGACATCGATTGCGTCGCTCGACAGTCGACCGAGAACTACCAGCGGCTGTGCGCTGCACTCATCCAGATGGGCCGTCCTCGGCTGCGGATCGAGGGTGTCGACGACGAGACCGCAACGGAACTGTCAAAACAACTGCTCCATCCGGACTTCTTTGCTCGCACCGCAGCGTCGACGTGGCGCACCGACGCCGGGAGCATCGACGTCCTCGCCGCGATCCCGGATCTCGACGGCATCGATGTCGGCTACGCCCAATTGCATGAGCGTGCGACTCGCGTGTCGGCCGGTGAGATTCGTGTTTTCGTCGCGTCGCTCGATGACATCATTCAGTCCAAACAGCACGCCGACCGTGCCAAGGACCGAGAAGCGCTCCCCGAACTCCTCGAGCTGCGTCGACGGCTTCAGGGTGAGACCGATCATTGAGCCAAGACGACGATTGCCGGGAATGTGGGAGACCATTCCGCGTTCCTTGCCTCATGAAGCGTCGACAAAAGGCGGCCGGTCCGACGTCGACGCCCGGTACCAGATCCCGAATGTTATGGGACACATGATTGTGCGCATAATGCCGGATATTTCGCTCCCTAGAGCGCGCTGCAGTGGTGTCGATATCGCGCTCTTCGCATCGTGATATCATGATGTCATGACGAAGCAGACCACCGTTCGGTTGCCCGACGACCTCGCCGACGACGCCGAAGCCGTCGCACGAGTCCGCGGCGACAGCGTCAACCAACTCATCATCGACTCCCTCGCCGCCGAGATCGAACGGGTACGAGCCGACGACGACTTCACCGCCCGCGCGAAGAAGCTGCTCGAACGCGACCGCGAGATCCTCGACCGACTCGCAAAGTGACCCGCTACCTCAGCCTTGCCGAGTTCTGGTTCCTCTCCGAGCACGTCACCGGAATCGACGCGGCGACGCTGATCAAGGCCAGCCGTGTCGACCTCGCCGATTCAGCGCTCCATGCGCCCCAGGCCGGCTTCGACGACACCGACTTCTACCCGGACGTCTACGACAAAGCAGCGGTACTCGCCTGCCGCATCGCCTGGAATCATCCGCTCCCCGACGGCAACAAACGAGCAGCGTGGGCCTGCCTCGTCTTGTTCATCGACCTCAACGACGGATCGTGGAACAACTCGCAACCCGACACCGACCAAGCCGTCGACGCAATGCTCGCCGTAGCTGCACGCAACGTCGAGGAGGCATGGCTCGCCGCCTGGCTCAGAGAACGGGTGACCTTCCGAAACTGACATGCGTCGCAGAAGATCGACGACACTCGTCCGCTCGAGCCGCTCGAGCCGCTCGAGCCGCTCGAGCCGCTCGTGATCCTCACTTCCGATCGGCCGCGCCCACTCGGAATATGCAGGACAGGGCGGAGGATCTCCACGTTGTGCCATCGTGTCGTTCGTGTCCCTACATGAAACGCACCAGCTTGAGACCCCTCCTCCGCAAGGCTGGGAACGCGACTTGTGGCTGCTGCACGTTGCGGGCTTCATCGTCATGCAGGACGTGCGCTTGCTCACGCAGCAGGACCTGCAACATGACATCCCAACTGCGGATCGTGACCTCGTCGACCGCGTTATCGATGCCACCATCGCACGGTTCATGACAATCGCCGATGGCGTCACCGGAGGGTTCGAGAGCGAAGAGTTCAAAGCCTCGCTGAAAGTCATCGTCCAGCTTGACGATGCTCGGACAGGCGAAACGGTCCAGGAACTTGACCTCTTCGACAGCGACGGCGCGTGCGGACCCCTCGATGACTGGGCCGCTGGCGACTACGGCCGACATCCGGTAGCCACACCGAAGCGATCTTGAGGCTCATCGCGCGCGGCATCTCTGCTCACAGCCCCGCACTTTCGGCGCCAACCGCTTGACTCACTCGACGAAGCAGAGGACCGTGGCCTCGCTTTCCGAATGGAGCCCTCGGGAGTGCATAATCGCGTCGCCCAGGACGATCGGGTGACCGAGCAGATCGGCACGACTGCGAGCGGATACGTGCTTCGAGATCGTGCAGCGTGCAGCACCGGCTGACCGTCGATGGCCTGGCCGTGTCGGAAGAATGCGAACGGGTTGAGGTTCGGTCGTGTTCTGGCGGGCCGTCACCGTGCCAGTCCGTCCAGATGTTCGGAGTGCCGGGCCGACGTTGCAGTCGTCCGCCAGGAGATTCATCAGCTTGTGAGATGACCGAACCGCGTGGCGGCCGAGGTCTGCACGAAAGTTCAGCGCGATCTGTAACGCTGGGAGCCGTGCTCGCCCTGTACCGACATCGATGGATGCCGGCGTAGAGATGACGATCGAGAGGGTCAGGCAGGTGTACGAGACTGACTATGCGAGGTTGTGGCGATCGGTGTACGGCTTCTCCCGATCACGCCATGTCGCCGACGAAGCCGTGGCCGAGACGTTCGCTCAGGCGCTCCGACGTGGTGATGACCTTCGCGACGTCCGGGCATGGGTTTGGCGAACTGCATTCAACATCGCTCGTGGCGAACTGAAGCGAACTTCGACACGGTCGGAACGGACTCGCCGTGACGTGGCGGAGTGGGCTGACGAGCGCGTGGATGAACGTCAGGGTTTGGCGAATCTGATGGAGTCGTTGTCTGCGCTGTCGGTAGATGACCGAGAGATCCTTGTGCTGTGCCATGTCGGAGGCTGGACCGCCGGCGAACTCGAGCCAATCCTCGATCGATCCGCAGGAGCGTTACGGGTGCGGCTTCATCGGGCGACGAATCGAGCGCGGGCACTACTGGACGGAGACGACGGATGAACGAGTTCGACGAGTTCCTGGGAATCGAGGTCCCTGACCAGTGGGACGAGATCCTTGAGCGTGCAAAAGCTGGGGGGCGTCGAACCGTTGGTCGATCTCGACGGCGTGGCAACGTGTTGGTACTGCTCGGGGCGGTCACTGCGGTTGTGGCGTTGCTGGCGGGATTTGTTGTGTTCGGGACGCCCGAGGATGTGGTCGTGTCTCCGGTGACCGAGCCTGTTGTAACCGATCCTTCCGTCTCGGACCCGTCGACGTCCTCGCTGCACGTGACTGTGCCGCTCGGTCCATCGATCCAGGAGTGTGTTTCGGAGACTGAGCTGCGTGAGATCGGTGATCTGTTCCGGTCAGGACAGCCGACATACGACTACACGCCCGCCAGTGACGTTGCCGAGTTGGTCGAGCAGTCCACGGTGGTCGTGACAGGGACAATCGCAACGGTGCAGCGTCAACGGGGCGGCAGCGAGACCTACACGGTGTTTGATGTCGACGACGTCGAGGTGCTGGCGGGTGCGGGCGACGTCGAGAGCTTCGTGACCAGCTCGGTCTGGCCGGTCCTTGACGAGCCAGATCCACTCGGTGATCCCATCGGACTGGACGGCGTCGGCTTCGTGGCGTTCCTTGTTCCGTTCGAACTCAACTCGGCGCCAGGCCGATGGCATCCAAGCGTCGATGGGTTCGCATTCGGCTGTGTTGGCCTGCCAGCCAACTCGCTCGCCGGGTTACCACCGGATGCTCAAGGACTGACGGTCGACGAAGTCCGCGCGCTGGTTGGCTCATCCACCGAACGGGCTGGGATCAAGCGGCCGGTGTTTCCCCCTGACGTGTGCGAGGCGACGTCGGCTCGCGAGAACAGTTTTGCACTGACCGACGACGTCACGTTCTTCGCGCGACCAAGTGACAACCCGATCGCGATCCAGATCGTCGGTACCAGTGAGACGACGCCGGCGGAACCGTTCGCATGGGTGCAGCGCTCGTTCGGCGATGACCGCGAGGAAAGTGAGCTGCGAGTGTTCGACAACGGCAATGGGGAGGCCAGCTGGAACGTCAGCGACGGGAGCCAGGGCTATATCCGCACCCGCGGTCTCGACGAAGCAACGGTCCGCGAGATCCGGGATTCGTTGACGCCTCTTCCCGTAGATGGGGATTTCCCAGGATTCTCTGTGGACTCCGACGTGTGGGAATCGCTGCACGAAACCATGAACACCGGACTCACCAGCACCGGAGCACGCAGCGACTGTCAGGTGATCGGCGTCGGGCCCGATCTCGCTGGCGCGACCTTGCCGTACACGGTCACCGCCGTGAATGGTGATCCGGTCCTGCGGTATGCCGCCGTGATCGATCGGCCACCACCCGTTGACGTCGGCGTGACCGGTGAGACCGTGATCATCGTGAGCGGCGCCGTCGACGCAGCGGCACCGACCGCTGCAGACGTCGTCGACGCCGATCCAACGGTGTGGCAGAACCTGCTCGGGCAAACGACCTCCGATGAAGCCCTCCTCGGGGTTCCCGTCCAGTCGGTCCGTGAAGGTGACGACGTCGTGGTCGACCTTCGCAACCTCACCGACGTGGAGGTCGAGACGAGCACGCTCACGCTGCGAGTCGTGGTCGAGGACGGTGTCAGCTTTCTCGAAGTCGACTTCACCGGCGTGGTGTTGCATCCCGACGCCGAGTTCGACTGGTTCACGATCGATGGCCGCGTACGGGCCGAGTCAACCGTTCACGCCGGCTCGGTCGGCGGGATCAGGATTTCCGAAACATCTCCAGCGGACCCGTTCGACGTGTCGGTCCGGATCACCAGCACCGAAGGCGAAGTACTGCAGATGACCGACACCATCCGACTCGTCCCGCAATAACAAGTACCCCGACCCGCAGCGGGCGCCTGGGGACAGCGCATATCAACAGCGGCACCCCAGCCTCCAGACCAATCAGATCGGCACGTACGCGATTTGCCAGGCGCTCCAGAACGCTCGGCGATTCGCGGAAGTGTCGCTCAACCTCTTGACAGGATCTGTCGCTCTGTCGGCTTTCATCGGTGGTGCCTGCAGCACGGGTCATTCAAGCCTGACGGGCGAGGAGTTCGTCGATTCGAACCGCCCCGGAGTGATCGATGCGCCTGATCTCGCGACCGTTCGAAACGTCGCCATCGAATACTGTTGGTCGTGTCGAAATCGACGCGTCGTGTGCGACGTATTCATCGAGGCCGCCGCTGGGGTTGCCCTGGACAAAGGAGAAACACGATGCGCTATCTGACGATGATCAAGTCCCGCCCGAACTTCGGGCCGCCGCCGCAGGAGTTGATGGAGGCGATCGGCGCACTGACCGCTGACGGTTTTCGTGACGGCTATCTGCTCGATGCGGGTGGTTTGGCGCCGGAGGGTGTGGTGGTGCGGGTGCGTGCCGGCAAGGTGGATGTGACCGACGGGCCGTTCGCTGAAGCCAAGGAGGTCGTCGGCGGGTTCTCGATGGTCGATGCCCGATCGGTGGACGAGGCGACCGAACTCGGTGTCCGGATGATGCAGGCGCACGCCGATCACTGGCCCGGCTGGGAGGGCGAACTCGAGATCCGGCCCGTGTTCGGGCCCGGCGACGCACCTGCTTGATGGACGATTCTGATTGATCAGCCGTGACCCGCATACGGTCGCCGAGACAGTGTGGCGTCTGGAGGCGCCGAAGCTGATTGCGGCCGGGGTCCGGCTGGTCCGCGATGTCGCAGCAGCCGAGGACCTCGCTCAGGATGCATTGGTCGCGGCGTTGGAGCAGTGGCCCGTCGACGGCATCCCAGCGAACCCGGCTGCCTGGTTGACCGCTGTGGTCAAACGACGCGCGATCGACCGCATTCGACGGGCCGACCGCTACCGCCAACGCGAACCAGAACTGACCAGACGAGCCAGCCAGCACGCCACCATGAACGACGACCTCGACGTGGACCGGATCGACGACGACCTGCTGCGGCTGGTGTTCATCGCATGTCATCCCGCGATCTCACAACAGGCACGAGTCGCGTTGACACTGCGACTCCTCGGCGGCCTCACCACCACAGAGATTGCCCGCACATTCCTCGTCCCCGAACCGACCGTGGCGCAGCGCATCGTGCGAGCCAAGAACGACTTGGCCCGCGTCGGTGCCGCGCTGGAGGAAGAACCCGACCCGACGGAGAGAACCGAGCGGCTCGACGCCGTGTTGGAGGTGATCTACCTGATCTTCAACGAGGGCTACACCGCAACGAGTGGCGTCGACTGGACCCGGCCCGAACTTTGCGACGAAGCGCTCCGTCTCGCACGACTGTTACGCGGGTTGATGCCCAACGAGACCGAAGTGCTCGGACTGCTCGCTCTCCTCGAATTCCAGTCGTCGCGCTTGCGGCGCGCGTCGAGCGTCGGACGGTTCAGCCGTCCTGCTCGACGACCAGGACCGAACCCTGTGGGACCGCGACCGGATCCGAGGCGGGCTCACCGCGATCGCAGCAGCCGAGGCGCTGGGTGAGCCGATGGGCCCCTATCTGCTCCAAGCCCAGATCGCCGCATGCCACGCACGAGCACATCGTGCGAGCGAGACGGACTGGCCGCGCATCACGTTCTGGTACGACCTGTTGGCACAGGTCGTCTCGTCGCCGATCGTGCAACTCAACCGGGCCGTTGCGCTCGGCCGGAGTCACGGCCCGACCGCCGGCCTCGGACTGCTCGACACCATCCGAGACGACCCCAAGATCGCGTCGAACCACCTTTATGCCGCCGTTCGCGGTGATCTTCTCGAACAACTCGGCCGCACACGAGAAGCCCGCACCGAGTTCGAACGCGCTGCGTCGCTCACTACCAACCAGAGCGAACAGGACCTCCTCCACCAGCGCGCCGCCCACCTCACCGACACGTGAACGCACCCGGCGAGAAATTGTTGGTCGGACATGTCGAGAACGGGTAGTGCCGGGCGACGTAGAGGTAGAGGGCAGATCGCCGCTCCCAGACAACGAAGGAGAACGACATGAACACGACCACCACCACCCCCAGCGCCACATCCACTACGCCGATCCCACCGGTCGCCGATCGAGCCCGATCCAACCGACGCCTCCTTGCGTCAACCGTCACGACCGTCACGGCGGCCGGATTTCTGGCCGTGCTCGCCGTGCTCCACATCCTCAAGTCCGATCTGTCACCGACATGGCGGATGATCAGCGAGTACGAGATCGGCCGCCACGGCTGGCTGATGCAAGCCGCATTCCTGATGCTCGCCACCAGCACCGTCGGCGCGGCCCTCATCCTGCGACCCGTCACCGACAACCGGGCCGGGCGAATCGGTCGCACCGCACTGATCGTGACCGCATCCGGACTCGCCCTCGCCGCGTTCGCCACCGCCGACCCGATCACCGCGACCGCCGACCAGTTGACCACCCACGGCACCCTCCACGGGCTCGGCGCAATGCTCGGCATCCCCGGGATCGCCATCGCCGCGATCGCCATCGCCCGATCCATCCCCGCGGATGTGACCTACGCTCGCCCGATCCGCATCGCCAGCCACATCCTGCTCGCAGCGGTCGCTGTGTTTTTCGTGTCGATGATCGCCATGTTCCGCGGAGCACCCGCCACACCCGACGTACGAATCGGCCTGCAAAATCGCGGCCTCGTGATCGCCCACGCCACATGGCTGCTCATCGTCGCAAACCGTGCCCGACACGCCATCCGCTGAACCACCCACACCAACTCTGAGAAGGAGCCGTCATGGCCGACAAGAAAGCCACCACATCACCTGCAACCGAGAAGGTCACAGGACCCGCTTCATACTTCCCGTCGATCGAACGCACCTACGGCAAACCGATCACCGAATGGAAAGACCTCATCCGAGCAACCGGCCTGACGAAGCACAAAGAACTCGTCGACTGGCTCAAGACCGAACACGCCATGGGCCACGGACACGCCAACGCCCTGGTCAGCCACACCCTCGCCGAACACGCATAGCCGAACCGAACACGCTCGCACCCCACGCCGGCACTGTCGGACCAGCGAACCGCTCGATGTCCACGACCACATCACCGCCGATCCCTCCCATCCACCGACGTAGCCCGACCCCTGGCGCAGCTCCGGCGAACACCGCTGCATTGGCCGTCAAGGCTCACACGGAGCGCATAATCCCGCCTCGTTCACGGGGCCCAAACCGCTCGTATCGGCACGTCGGCGAGCTGTTACCTGTCCGACATCAGTTCGTGGTGATGATGTTGCGGTAGCGCTGTTGTGCTGCTTGGGCGGAGGTGCCGAGGAGTTCGCCGATCCGTGACCATGGGACGTTCTTGGCGCGGGCTGCGGTGATGGCATCGACGATCTGCCGTTCGCTACGTGCTCGTGCGAGCGCAGCTCGTTGGAGGAGGTATTCCTCGACAGGTCGTTCGTCGCCGGGTTCGGGTTCGTGGTTCTCGAATCGGGCGGCGAGTTCGTCGGCGTGGTCGAGGATGTCTTGGATCGAGCGGGGCATCAGGTCTCCATGAATCAGCCATCAACGTACCTTGACGACGAAGATCGTGTGCGCGCACCTGGAATCTCCATCAACAACGAAGGAGAACTCATCATGAATCCCACCACCACCCATTCCGGCGAGGTCGTCGGGCAACTCGTCTTGATCGAGGCCGACCCGATCCGCCAACGGATCATGCATGCTGTCGCCGGTTTCCTGGCCGGCTATTCGGGGACGACCTTGGAGGCGTATCGGCTTGATCTGCGCGGGTGGATCGGTTGGCTCGATAACGCGTTCTTGGATCCGTTCGAGATCGAACGTGCCCACATCGAGTTGTACGCGCGCTGGTCCGAATCGCAGGGCAAGGCCCGCTCCACGATCGGGCGGCGACTGTCGACGATCTGCGGGTTCTACAAATACTGCGCTCAGGAACGGATGATCGAGCGAGATCCGTCCGCGCATGTTCGTCGCCCGAAGCAGGATTATGTCCTCCACGCTCGGGTTGGATCGCAACGAACTCGGCGCGTTCCTCGTCCAGGCCGGTCTGTGCGGCGGCCGAGACCACGCCCTCGCCTGTCTGCTCGCGTTGAACGGGTTGCGGATCTCCGAAGCCCTCGGAGCGAACATCGACAACCTCGACGTCAACCGAGGCCACCGCACGTTGTTCATCCATCGCAAAGGCAACAAGACCGCCACCATTCCGCTGTCGCCCCGCACGGCTCGGGCGCTCGACCTGTACATCGGTGAACGAGTGTCTGGGCCGATCTTCGTCAACCACGCCGGCACCGGACGTCTCGATCGTCACGCGTCGGCGCGGATCGTGCGGCGGCTGACGAAAGCCGCCGGGATCGACAAGCGGATCAGTCCGCACTCGCTGCGCCACAGTTTCATCACCGCAGCGCTCGACGCGGGCGTCCCGCTGCGAGACGTTCAAGAAGCAGCGTCGCATTCGGACCCGCGGACCACGATGCGCTACGACCGTGGACGGGGATCGCTCGACCGGCATCCCACCTACATCGTGTCCACCTTCGTCGCCGGCGCCAGCCGCTGACCGCTGTCAGAGCGCCAGGGCAAAGCTCACGTACGGGTCGTCCTCGGGCGGCTGTGTCTCGTCGGCTTCGGGGAACACGTTCCGGCTGAACTCGATCGATGGCCGGTTCGACGGATGCACCAGCCACTGCACCGACTCACATTCGTTCGAAGCGAGATCGGCGAGCACCGACTCCACGAGCAGCCGGGCCAGCCCGGTGCGCTGCTGATCGCCGCGCACCGCCGTCACCATCAGATAGCGATGGTTGGCCCACACCTGGCCACCGCTGCGTTCGAGTCGTTCGTGCGCGGCGACTGCAACGACTTGACCGTCGGTGGCCGCCACGATCACCTGACGATCAAGTTGTGCGACGTGAGGATCGGACCGCCAGGCGATGAGTCCTGCCACGATCTCGGCCACCTCGTCGAGCCACGGACCCGAACCACCCAGGTCGAACGATTCGAGCTGATCAGCATCGCTGTCGCGAGCGTGGCGAAAGATCACGCCTCAGATGACTCGATGACAGCGACCGGGCCCTTCGGCGACCACTGCTTTCCAGTCGCAGTTGCAGCGGAGCGGTCGCGACCGCCATTGGCCAGACTCCGCTGCGGTTCGACACCGGTCGCCTCCAACGCTGCCGACAGCCGATGAATCGTCGACCAACGAGCATCCAGTCGACCGTTCTCGATCCGCGAGATGTCCGCCTGAGCGACGCCCGCCTGCTCTGCGAGTTCAGCCTGGGTCCAACCCAACTCGATCCGGCGCTCCCTAATCGAGTCACCAGGACGAGTCAGCGATGCGATGGTGGCGAGATCCGTCATCCGGTCAGTGTATGTGTGATTACACATCACCCGCAAGGGGCAAGCGACCATGGACGAGAGCGGCAAACCGCTCATAACAACGCAGCCACAGACGGCCGTTGACAGATCAGATCGGCACCTCGGCGCTCGGGAAGGCACTCCAGATCGTGCACTCGACGACCGGTCGGGTCGCGCTACGAGGTTTCGGCGCGTTCCTCATCACTTCGCAAGATGCAGAAATGATTGCCCTCGGGATCGGCAAGCACCATCCAGCCTGTTCCGTCGGAGTTCCGACGATCGGCGACCTCAGCGGCACCCAACGCAACGACGCGCTCGACCTCATCGTCTCTGCGCCGATCGATCGGGGCCAAGTCGAGGTGGACCCGTCCGCCTGCTGCGCGCAACTCGTCGACCTCGATGAACAGAAGTCGATGACCGCTGGCCGGGTCCAGAATCATGCAGTGGTCGTCGCCGACCTCGTTGGGATCGTCCGGCACGTCGATGTAGCCGAGGACCGGCTTCCACCACTCGGAGAGATCAAATGCGTTGAGACAGTCGATGGTCGTGTGAGAAACCCGAGATGACATTCCTCGACCCTACGTGGCGGTCAACTAAGCCGGTGGGCCGATTTGCACGTCCCCGGAACCAATCGATATCGACGCCACTTCGCAGGGCCGCACCCCCCTCGGGAACGGCACGAATAGCCTCAGTCGGGTGCACGGAAATGTGTGAGCGGCGGCGGCTTATGGGTGATCGACGTACCGGTACTGTCGCTGGATGAAGCTCGTCTTCTTGCACGCTCTGCCGTTCGACGGTTCGATGTGGAACGACTCGACGGACGTGCTGGCCACCAAAACGGTTGCACCGAACCTGTTCGATCTCGGTGAGTCGATCGAGGGGTGGGCATCGGCGGTGCTCGATCTGGTCGGTCCTGAGGAACTGATCGTGGTCGGGTGTTCCGTCGGCGGAGCGTGTGCACTTGAGGTCGCTCTCGCAGCGCCCGAGCAGGTCGCTGGGATTGTTTTGGTCGGGGCCAAGGCCGAGGTCAATCCCGACCCGGTGCTGCGAGACGAGGCGATCCGGATGCTGGAAACCCAGGGGATGGCCGCTGCGTGGCGCAAGTACTGGCTTCCCTTGTTTGCCGCGTCCACATCGACGTCGATCAAAGACTCCGCGCGATCCTGGGCGATGGAGCAGGACGTCAGCTCGGTCGTCAATGGCGTTCGGGCTTTCACGATCGACGCGACCTCTCGTCGTTTGCGGCCGGATGGGATCGACCATTGATCGGCATCAGCGGGGATCGCGACTTCGCGCCGTCACCATCCAAGCTCCGTCAGATCGCAACCGGTCCGAACCGGGCATTTCATCTCGTTCCTGAAAGCGGTCACTACGTCAACCTCGAACAACCGGCCGCGTTTGACATACTCCTCGCAGAAGCGATCCGCACGATCTGCGAACGGTCATAGCCCGCACATATCCGCCAAGCCGCAGCCATGTCGAAACCGCTCGCTATCGGCACGTCGGGGCTCGGCCAGGCACTCGATAACGCGCCCCGATCTGGATTGGCCCTCTCACCATCACCGGCTGAGGTCGATCGCTGCGCCGGATTCGAGCTGTGTCCGGATGCCGTTGATGCAGCCGGAGTGGAGGGCCCCCTCGGCTATTCGTCGCGGAGTTGGGCGACGTCTTGTCGAGTGGCCATTGCGACAAGTCCCGCGAGGGCGGCCACGGTGACGCCGGCGATTGCGACAACGATGAGTGCGATGACCGAGTCCAGGGGGACCGTGGTGATCCCGTCGCCTCCGTAGCTGAGGTAGGAAGATCCGCCGATCAGGCTCGCGGTGCCGGCGATGAGCATGACTGCGGTGGTGACGGGGAGGGTCTGCCAGAGGTGCGCTTTTCGGAGGGCTGCGGCGGGCGTTCCGATCGCCGTGAGGCGTGCGAGTTCGCGTCGCCGGTCGATGGTTCTGTCGATGGTGGCGATGACGAGTGAGAGCAGTCCGATGAGCAACGCAGCGATCGAGCCGACGAGGACGATGCCTTGGTGGCCAGCGAACACCGCCGCGGTTCCTCCGTCATTGATCCCGACGACCCAATATCCGCCGGGGAAACGTTCAGCGAGCGTGGCGACGAGTCGGTCGGGGTTGTTGGCGTAGGTGTTTGTGTCGACGATGGTGATGAATTCGTTCGAGGTCTCGTCGCTGTCGGGTGGGATCATGAACGCCGGGTCGTCGCCTGATGGTCGGAGCATGTCGAATGCCAGGGTTCCGGTCGGTTCGTCGATGCCGGTTGGCGGGACGGGCTGGAACTCGTTGGTGTAGGCGGCGTTGATGATCGATTCGAGGCGGTAGCTGTTGCCGTCTCGGCAGTCGGGGAGGGCCAGGTCCGAAATCGCTCGGGCCGTTGCGCAGTCCGCAACGAGAATGTCGGCGTCGGTGGGTGGTTGGCTCGCGTCGTTGGCGTTGCGGGACGCGCTCTGTCTGATCGGTGCAGCGGTGATGATGCCATCGAGTGACGTGATCTCGTTGAGCGTGGTGCCGTTGGGGACGCGCACGACGAGTCCGGCGGTGTCGGTGCTCACGTCTTCGTTGCCGTACTGCGCTTGATCGATGACGGCCAGCACGATGAGCGCGAATCCGATGGCGAACACCGAGACACTGAGCCCGGAGATGAGGCGCGCTCCGGCGGTGGGGTCGTGTCGGAGCCGCCCGGATGCGATCAGTGCCGATGGCCTGTCGATCTTGGCGAGGACATGGCCGGTCGCGATGCTGACGAACGGCGCTGCAAGCGTGATGCCAATCGCAGTGAGAGCGAGTCCGCTCCCGAATGGGATGAGCCAGGTGTTGACCTCGACGCTGGCGTTGCGAGCGGTCACCCACGAGATCGCAAGAAGCACGACTCCTGCGAAGAGCGGGATCATGCGCCGGGTTCTCACGGTCCGCACAGATCGTTCCCTGCGTGCCTCGAGCGGGCGGTTGATTCCGGACTGGCTCGATGCGGCAGCCACCATCAGTGCAAGACAACCAATGGCGACCGCTGCGAGAATCGCCGGGACCGGTGCAACGCGGATGTCGGACACGAAGAACGACAGGCGTCCGACCTGTGCGGAGCGGGCAGTGTGTGTTGCGATCGTGAAGACGGCGAGGCCGAGCGCGGAGCCGGCGATTGCTCCGAGTCCGACTTCGATGCTGTTGACGATCTGGGTGCGCTTCGCGGTGAGACCGATCAGGCGAAGCGCTGCGAGGCGTTGATCTCGAGCGTTGGCTGAGAGGCGAGCGCATGTGGACAGGAACACAATGATCGGCACGAGGAGGAATGCGAGCAGGAGCAGCGCAACGGTGCGGTTCGCTCCAGGGTCGCGGTAGCTGAACCCCAGTTGCGTCGTGCCGAAACCAGATGCCTCGAACCCGTTGACCAGTTGATCGGCCTCGACGCCGACGTAGGCGACGAGCGCATCGGGTTCAGTGAGACCATCGTCGCTGATCGACCCGATCAGTTCTTGCGGAAATCGTTGAGCCGCTGTTGGCTCGGTCCGGGCCAAGCGTTGCAACGCCGGGGACAGCACGACCTCGCCAGGACCGGGCAACCGGTCGACGCCCGGCGCGATCGGTGAGTTCGGCCCCACAGCCGCCACCACGATCCGTTCGAGATCGGTGTTTCGCCAACCGTCGGTCATCTCGGAAAACATGATCGGGGTGACGCCTTCGACGACGACACCTTCGAGGGCTCCATCCTCGCGGTCAGCGTTCAGCGGAACTGTTGATGCATCCCGAGCGTCCTGGCGGTCCGCCAGTTGCGACATGCCAATCACGGTGAGTACAACGAAGCAGCTCAACGCGGCCCCGATGATGAGAAGCGAGAATCTCAGCGCCGCTGAACGGCCTCCGCTTCGCAGCAACTGGAACCCGAGCCGTACCAGCGCCACTACCGGCCCCGGACAGCGGTGACTGCGGCCGGGGCGTCAACAAGACGGCCGTCGCGTAGCGTCACGTCACGGTCGCAGAGCGATGCGATACGCGCATCGTGGGTGACGACAATGACGCACGTCTCTTGCTCACGCGCCAGATCAGTCAAGGCCTCCATCGCCAACAGTCCCGCCGACGTGTCGAGTGCACCGGTCGGTTCGTCAGCAAGCACGACCGACGGGCGGTGGATCAGCGCCCGAGCAATCGCAGCTCGTTGCATTTGACCGCCCGACACCTGGCCCGGCCGTTGATCGGCGACATCGCCGACGCCGAGCCGATCAAGCAGGGCCAGACAGGCCGGTCGAACGTTTCGGCGGCGCTGGCCCTGCAACATCAACGTGAGAGCGACGTTGTCAGCCAAACTCAATTCCGGGACGAGTTCTCCGAACTGGAAGACCAGACCGACATTCGCAAGACGCCAGACACTTCGCTCGGCATCAGAGAGCGCGACCACGTCGACACCGGCGACCTCGATCGATCCGCTCACAGGCGTCACCAACCCCGCAATTGCGTGGAGGACCGAGGACTTTCCCGAGCCGCTCGATCCGACCAGCGCAAGCAACTCTCGGTCCGACACGTCGACGTCGACACCGGCGACGGCTGTCGTCGACCCGTAGGAGATGTGGAGATCGCGAATCGAGATCATCGTGAGCCGTTCCTCGATTCGGCTCTCATCTTCCACGCCGGGTCCGCAATCCGCTGCCCGGCCAACTCGATCCACTCCAGATCGGCGTTCAACTGGCCGATCAAGAAGTCGATCGTCAAGCGACGCTCGAGCGTCGCATCACCGGACTCCGAGCGCAGCAGACGCATCTGGTCGATGTGCACCCGCCGCTGCGCGTCCAAGACTTCCTCGACGCCACGCCCAGTGAGGAGCGACACGATCACCCGAGTATGCAGATTCGTCGGCTTCAACGTGTCGACCGGGTCGGTCGCTGCGAGCCACGTCTCGAGTTCGCTCACGCCCTCCGGCGTGATGACGTACGTCTTGCGGTCAGGCCCGTCGCCCGCCTCCACCGTCGCGACCTGCGCAAACGACGCCTTCTCCAACCGCGAGAGCGTCGCGTACACCTGACCGAACCGGAGGTCGCGCTGACCACCGAAAGCGTCGTCGTACT
Organism: Ilumatobacteraceae bacterium; assembly: GCA_963820085.1. Classification (GTDB taxonomy): domain Bacteria; phylum Actinomycetota; class Acidimicrobiia; order Acidimicrobiales; family Ilumatobacteraceae; genus Ilumatobacter_A. The sequence goes on from CAWFYU010000008.1 coordinate 1,165,437, forward strand.
GCTGCTTGAGCGAGTAGCCGTGCTGGGGCCCCCGTTCCAGAAGCCCCAGAAAGGAATGCTGAAGTGACATCGCCGCATTGTATACACCTCAGGTATACACCGCAAGATTGAACATGGACGCGTCCACTGAGCCACGCATAACAACGGCAGCCGGCGTGCTCTGCGACTGCGCGATACGGCACCTCGGCGCTCGGGAGACAGCTCGGAAACGTGCGGCTCATCGACTTCCCTCGCTGCTATCCCGAGTTCGTCGGTGCCCTCAATCCGGTCATCGCTCGTGAGAGGCTGAAGCGGTGTCGAGCCTGGCGGTCATGCCGCAGAAGCATCCGTTTGCGACCTGGATCTGCTCGGTACTCGTACTCGGCTTCGTCGGAACCGTCGTTATCTCCGTCTCGTACAACGAGTTCCTCGATTGCTCGATCCCGGAGACTCACGAGTCGGCGAACACGCTTCTCGGATGGACGACAGCGGCGATTGCGACCGGCGTTCCCCTGCTCGTCAGTCTCGTGTTGGGGCTGCGCCACTCGGCGAAGCTCGTCGGCGTGGCCGTGCTCGTCGCAGTCGCCCAAGCAGTTGTTTGGGTTTGGGCACTCAACCCTGGTGGCTGTGATTGGGCACTCGCCGTCAGCGATCAGACCACTCGATAACACGCACGCAGCCGGAGCCGACTGGCCGCTCGTGACCGGCACCTCGGCGCTCGGCGAACCGCTCGGAAACGTGCGAGGTCAGAGGAGGAGCAAGGGTTCGCGTGTCATCCCGAACCTTCGATCAGTCACCGGATACGTCGCAATCGAACCGCTGTCCCGAACGGGGCGGTTCGGTCGCCTTTACGAGGCATGGACGATGGAACAGAAGTCTGGACGCTGCGTCGCTGGCCGATCTCGGTGCGATCCGTTGATCGTTGCGCAGCTGAGCGTGTGCATCGTTGCGACCTCGTCTACTTCGCCGTCGAGCGAGCCCTCGCCGCCTTGTCCACGTTCGCACCTCCGGTGCCGGGCGTTCTCTTTCGTCGGCTGCGCCTCTGCCCGTCGCGTCCATCCGCGGTCGGTCCAGTAGGTGGCGTCTTCGAGATCGGCAGGTTCCGTCGCAGCGTGTTGCGTGGCGGCGGGGTGCGCTCGGGCAGCGCCGTTGGGCCTCGGCGCGCGGGTCGCGCGGTGCGGGCGGGTCGTGCGGGGTCTGGGCGTCGCTCCGGGCGGCCCGCCTCGTCAGATCGTGTCTCGTTGGAGGTCGGGTCCGGCAGGTCGTGCGCGTGGGTGTGGAGGGGGTATACACCCGCAGGTTCCCCTGCGGGGAACCTGCGCGTGGCGAAACGGCCGCTTCAGCGGTCTCCGGTGCGGTGTCGCGAGTGTTCTGCGATCGGGTGTGTCGTGCGGTTGACCGTTACGCCGCTCGGGGCGTCGGGACGCTCGTCGTCGGGCGTGGCCGCAGCGGTTGTGGACTATCTCGAAGGCGAGCGCCAACGTCCCGGCGGGTCGCTCCTGAACGGTGCGAATGGCGGTGCCGGTTCGTACTATGCGGACTCGATCGAGGGTCCGGGCCGGTGGCTCGGGTCGGGCGCTGCCTTCCGTCATCTCGTCGGTGTTGTCGAGCGAGATTCCTTCCAGCGTGTGTTGGAAGGTCGGCATCCCACAACGGGGGAGCGACTCGTCACTGCTCAGGGATCCTCGCAACGCGGCCACTTGGCGATCGGTACCGCAGCCCGCACAGATGAGGCGGGCAGCACCCTCTACACGATCCGAGATGCCGCTCGACTGCTCGGAACTACGCGTGCCGATGTCGAGGAATTGATCGGTGGCGCCAACGACGGATCTGACAGTGATCCGAACGACGCTGGCTGGATCGCCACCTCGCTCGGCCCGGATGGTGCGGTGTTGATCCCAGACGACGAGATCAGCCGCCACCTCGACCTCGTCGCTCGACCGGTCGACATCGAAGCGCTGCGGTCGGACGGTTCGCCGGACGAGGAGTTGTCCGTCGCCGAAGCGGCCCGTGCGTTGCGGGTCTCACCCAGATACCTCCGCCGGCTCTGCGCTGCGTTCGAAGACGCTGAGCCCGGAGCCGGGGTCCGGGCATTGCTCGCCAGTCGGCGAGATGACGTCGGTAGGTTCCGGATTCGACGCGACGATCTGACCGAGTTCGCGGCACGGCGCCGTGTCCCGGTCGCTCGTGTGGGGTTCGATCTGACGCTGACCGCCGAGAAGTCGATCGGAGTTCTCACGATGCTGACGACCGGCGATCGTCAGCAACGCTTCGTCGATGCCTTCACGACGGCGAACGACACTGCGATCACCTACCTCGACAAGCACGCATCGATCACTCGGTGCCGAGGTGAGTCGATCGCGACCCGAGGGCCTGATCGTTGCGTCGTACCTACACGGCACGAGCCGGGCGCTCGATCCCCATCCTCATCACCACAACGTCGTGGCGAACGCCGTTGTCGACGAGAACGGCGGAGTCCGGGCCCTGGACGCACGAGCGCTCTTCTGCCACGCTCCGGCCGCCGCCGCGCTCGGCAACGGCCGCGGTCCGCTGGGAGCTACGCGACCTCGGTCTCGGATGGTGGCGTCGGAGCAACGGCGTGTGGGAGATCGAGGGCGTCGACGACGCGGTGCATCCAAGAGTTCTCACAGCGTCGGGCGGAGATGGATGAGGTCCGGCGAGCACTCGAGGCTCGACTCGGACGCACGATCTCGAACCGCGAGGAAGATCACGTCGCGCTCGAACACTCGATCCGCCAAGCAGGCGACCGACCCGGTCGCACTCCAGAAGGAGTGGCTGACCAGGTCTGATCGTGTGGGACTCGACATCGGATCGTGCTTCGACCGAGCTGATCGGGCGCTCGCCTTCGAGACCCTTCCCGACGAACTGCAGCGAGCGATGTTCGCCGACCTGATCGACCCGAGCGACGGACTCTGCTCACAGACCAACACGTTCCGTCGCAGAGACGTGATGCGCGCAATCGTGGACTGGTCGATCATCGCCGAGGATGGCCAGCCCCGGAAGGTCGTCATGCCGCCAGCCGAGGTCGAACGGCAGGCGGCCCGGTTCTGCGCATCGGCACAGATCATCGAGATCGACTCCACGGCCGGAGTGATTCGACGCAGCGACGGTGGAGTTGTGCACGACGGTCAAGACGAACCGGCGTTCACCACCATCGAACTCCTCGACGTCCAGAGCCGGATCATCTCGATGGTCGACAATGGGATCGCCAACGACGCCGCCTTGGTCGATCCGCAGCTGATCGATACGGCAGTCGGAGCCGCCGACCGGTTCAGTGACGAGCAGGAAGCCCTCGTCAGAGCGTGGCTGACCAGCGGTGATCGTGTGCAATGCGCGGTCGGCCGAGCTGGCACTGGCAAGACCACGGCGATGCGAGTCGCCGCCCATGCATGGATCGCGGCGGGTTACCGGGTGCTCGGTACCGCGGTGAAAGGCGAGGCCGCTCGCCTGTTGGCCGATGAGGGCGAGATTGAGGCCGACACCGTCGCCATGCTGCTGGCCAGATCCGACCGTGGCGACCGTGTCCTCGATTCGCGCACAGTACTCATCGTCGATGAAGCGTCGACGCTCGGCGATCATGACTTACTTCGCCTCTGCGCGCTCGCCGACGAAACCGGCGCCGCACTCCGATTGATCGGCGATCCGGCGCAGCACGGATCCGTCCCTGCCGGCGGCAGCTTCGCCGAATTGGTCGCCACCTTCGACGCGCTCACTCCGCAACTCGAAACGGTTCGACGTCTCACCGACGGCGGCGAACGATGGCGAGCCGACCTCGTCCGCAACGGCCGGATCGACGAGGCCCTCGCCGAACTCGAAGCAAGCGGACAACTCGTCCTGACCGACAGCGATCAAACCACGCAAGCGGCGATCGTCGCCCGATGGTACGAAGAGCGCGCCGCTGGACGGTCACATCCAATGGTCCACGGCCGCAACCTTCAACGCCGCCAGCTCAACGCACTCGCCCAGCAGATTCTCATCTCCGACGGCGACGTCGACGGCTCGCGCTTCGCTGTCCTGGCCGACGGCCGCCGACTCTGCGTCGGCGATCAGGTCGTCGCCCGGCACGGCGACCGCTCAATCCATCCCGTCGCCGATCGCAACGGTTGGATGCGCAACGGCACGTCCGGCCAGATCGTCGACATCCGGGTGAGCGCCAATACACAGGTAGACGACGAGATCGACATCGCTACCCTCGCCGGAATCATCACCTGCACGCGCCCCACATTCGACCGACCCGACGGTGGCATCGATCTGGCCTACGCGCTCACCTCGTATGCCGTGCAGGGAGCCACGCACGACGTGTCCACATCGGCGATCGCTCCGTCGACCAATCGCAGCGAGCTGTACGTCGACATCACCCGAGGACGGCGCGACAACCGACTCTTCGGTACCCGATCCGTGACACGCGATGCCGAGGCGGGCATGTCGCTCCCACGGCTGGAGACCGAGCTGGTCCCCGTGCTTCGCGACCGGCTCGCACGATCCGAGAGCCGAACCGCGTTGACGCTCGCCCCCGGAGCGCAACGATCAGCCGAGGCAGCCCGAGGACGAACACTCGCGGGACTTCACGCTGCTCGACGTCGGGGCGTAGTCAGCCCTGACCTCGACGCTGCGATCCGGCGAGCCGAAGCCGCCGTGCGGCGCTTGGCGGAGCACGAACCGCCGGCCAACATCGGATTCGTCCTGCCCGCCTGCCCGCGTTCTCCACATCTTGCTGCGCGCTGGCGGGCAACGGTCGGCGATGTCGCCGTGTTCCTCGCGATCGAAACGCCCCGAATCGGACACGATCAGGGCGCGCTACCAGGGGTGATCGGGTCACGCGCCGCCGCATCCGATCCGCTCAGGTGGGACGAAGTGGCGCGATCGCTTCGCACGACTGCGACCAACATCGTGCGCCGACAACTCTGCGATCACCTCGACCGGTACGGCAAACACGACCTCACCCTCGTCGTGAAACAGCGACCGGACTGGCTCGATCACCAACTCGTTGGTCGAGCAGACGCCGGGAATCTTGCAGACCTCGACGTTGCCCGGTTCGCAGCAGTCGTCGGTGACGTCCACCACTGGCGAGTCGATCACGACCTCGTCGATCGAACCGAACCAAACGCGCCGCTCGGACCCGTGCTCAACGACCCGCTCCAGCGAGCCGAACAGACCCGGCTGCAGCAACGGTTGACCATTCGCCATCGTCCGGGACCCGGGCGAGGCATCGCGTGAGCCGGACGGGCCTCTCGCGCATGTCCCGTTGGTACCCGTCGACGGCCTTTACAACCACATGACCACATCGCACCATGACCTTCAACTGCTCGACGTCAATCAGATCGCCGATCGCCTCGGCGTGACGCCGCGCTTCATCCGCCGGCTGGTCGAGGAGCGTCGGATCCCGTTCTGCAAACTCGGCAAGTTCGTTCGATTCGACGCCACCGAGGTCGCCGCATGGGTTGATGACCGTCGCATCCAAGCTCTCCGCTGACCGTCGAACTCGCAACGTCGATCAGATGTCTGGTGCCGCCCGTGCGCCGATCCGCAGAGCGATGGCGTCCGAAATCGCCTGATCGCGGATCTCCGACGCCTTGAGGTAGCGGAGCGACGCCACCGGCGTCGAGTGCCCCATGCGAGCCATCACCTCGCGTAGCGATCCGCCGGCTGATGCGGCCTCGGTCCCGGCGAGGTGGCGCAAGTCATGGAAGCGAATCCCGTCGAGGCCGACCGCGGTGCGCGCTCGATCCCAATGGCACCAGAAGTAGCGGTTGATCAGCGGTCGGCCCTTCATCGACGTGAAGATCAGCGCTTTCGGTTCGGTGCCCACCTCGAAGCGCTCCATGTGGGCGACGACCCGATCGGTGATGATTCGAGGCACGACGACCGACCGGTACGCGCTCTCCGATTTGGGCTCGCCGAGTCTCGGCCCGTAGCCGCGACCCGAACTGAGGGCTTGGCACACGGTGATCGTCGAGCGGTCGACGTCGAAGTTGCCCACGGTGAGACCGGAAAGTTCGCCGAAGCGGAGCCCAGATGCCGCAGCGGTCCAGACGAACGCCTGGAACCTCGGATCGATCGCGTCGGCAAGCGCGCCGACGTCGTCCCACGTGAGCAGTGGACGCTCGATGATCCGTAGGTCTCGCGTGTTCGGGCGCGCAGGTTGCGCTGTTCGAGCCACCACGTCGAGTACTCGTCGAAGCGCATGTTCCCCGCCTGCGGATCGCGATAGGTGCCGCGCGCGAGGTCGGTTTCGACCGATGCGAGGTAGACGCGCGATTCGGCCTTCGTGGTGAATGTGGTGTCGGCGGTGATCCGTCGGCCGAGGTGTCGGTAGCGGGCTTGGTAGCGGCCGCTCGGCAGTTTGCGTATCGACCCAAAGGACCTCGTGGTGCCCATTGATGCCTCCTGTTGACTCGTGCCCGGGGCACGTTGGGGGCACGACAGACCTGTCGGCGAGGTGTCTCGACAGTACTCCCCATGGGAGAAACCGTCAATACGCTGGGCTTATCCAGCCAAAATGATTGGAGCGGACGACGGGAATCGAACCCGCATCATCAGCTTGGAAGGCTGAGGTTCTAGCCTTTGAACTACGTCCGCTAGATCGCCGCAGTGTAGCGGGCGGCCGGCCTGGCCCGACCTGTCAGTTCGATCCGGATGAGCGCGTGAACAACTCGTACAGGCCGAGGTGCCACACCTGACGAATGCGCTCGGTGCTGTGTTCCATGATTCGGCGGTGGAGGTCGTACGACTCGAAACTGGTCAGCACCGTGGCCGCGTCCAGCACGAATCCGCCGTCGGGCCCGAGCTCATCGAGTTCGTTGGCGAAGTGTTTGCGCATCAATGTGACAATCATCTGGTAGATCAGTTTCATGCCGTCATCGATGCTCGGGATCTCCTGCGCCCGATGGCGCGCCACGAGTCCGACCTGGTACATCTCGATGTGGAGGCGGAGTCGACTGTCGACCCAGGAATCGATGCGGCGATCGAGCGAGCCCTTTCCGAGGTCCGGAATCATGGCCAGCGGTGCAGCGCGTTCGATCTCGTGGTCGATTGCAGTACGCACCAGGTCGTTGATGTCGTCGAAGTACCGGAACACCGAGCGGTGCGACACGCCGGCCCGATCGGCAATGTCGGCCACGCTCGGATCGAGTTGGCCCTCGCGGACGATGTCGAGCAATGCAATGATCACGCTGCGTCGATTGCGGGTGCGTCGCAGCGTCCGGCCGTCGCCGTCATCGTCTTCGGATGTGTCGAATCCGGCGTCGACGCTGCGCCGACCGAGGTCGAGCACTGTGCGTCCTGCGTCTTGGCGGGTCACGGACGAGCCGCCGTTTGCATCAGTCATCGTCGCCTCCATCGTCCCTACGCTACGTCGAGGAGGCGGGCACCGTGGGTAGCGGGCTCTTCCTTTCTTGTCAAATGTCAGTTCGTTGTCACAACTCCGATACTGGCGCTGACCTGCCACGATGGCTGATGTGGCGTTCAACGTGACCGAATCACCGGACAACGACCTCTTGGTGCGAGTGCGCAAGTTGCTCGACAAGGCCGAGCGCACTTCGAACGCGCATGAAGCCGATGCGTTCTCGCGTAAAGCCGCCGAACTCATCGCCGAGCATCGCATCGACCCCGATCGGCTGGGCACAATCGATGCCGGCGACGAACTCCGAGTGCGCGAGATCGAGCTGGGTCGCGGCGCCTATGTGCGGGCGCGGCTGGCGCTGCTGCTCGCTGTGGCCGATGCCCATGACGTTCGAGTGGTCTTCCAGGCGCGGCCGAATGGCACGGTGGCCATGGCGGCCGGTTTCCGCAGCGATCTCGACGTGGTCGAAGTGTTGTACACCTCACTGCATCAGCAGGCCGCAGCGCAGATGGCTGCGGTCAGGCGACCGACCGGTGCAGCGACGCAACGCTTTCGTCGGTCGTATCTGTTCGGGTTCGCCGATCGCATCGGTCAGCTGCTGGGGGAGTCGAAGCATCGTGCCGACGAACGCGCCGACCATGGTGTCGGTGTGAATGCGGGTCGTGCAGCTGAGCGCGCTCTCGCTGACACAGGGTCGCACCGACCGCGTCGAGGACTTTGCTGCGAGCGCATTCGGGCGGGTGCGTGCGGCGCGGGCACCGAGTGCCGCGCAGGCCGGCGCGTGGGGGGCAGGCGCGGCGGCGGCAGGCAAGGCCGATGTCGGTCGGACGCGGCTAGCGGGCCGACGGGCGATCGGCCGTGCAGGTCCATCGTGAGCGAAGCCGACCACGCCGCGGTCTACGCCGCCGAAGTTGCTGCGTTCGATGGCACCGACCTGGAGGAAGTGAGGCCGTTCGAGACGATCGAAGCACTGTTGCGGCGCGTGATCGCCAGTGCGTGGTGGCCCGGCGGGTCGGTCGACGTGCTGCGTGCCCGCGCAGATGCCGTGTCGTCGACGACTCGATGCGGTATGGCGGATCAGGGCAACGACGGTCCTGGTCGTGGAGATCGCGGGGAACGTCCGCGCAGTGGTCGTAATGGTGGAGGACGCGGTGCGGGGGACCGTGGTGCGGAGGGACCGTGGTGCTGGGGATCATGGTGCCGGGGACAGTGGTGATCGCGGAGGTCACGCGGCGATTCGTCTTGCCGCGGCGCAGATGACTGTCGCAACGGCTGCACACGAACTCGCGCATGCGCTCGCCGGGACGGGTCACGGACACGACGCGGTCTACCGGCGGGCCTATCTCGATGTCGTGCGTGTGATCACCAACCTCGACTCCACCGACCGGCGTCGCGACCTCCATGTCGATCAGTTGAGGGTCGCGTTCGGTGCCGCCGGGCTGGCGGTTGGTGAACGTTCCTGGGCGGCGCCGACCGACGGAACCGGCAGCGCAATCGCGCTCTGATCATCAGTAGGCTCATCGAGCCCGATGGGGCGGATACGGGGTGTAGCGCAGCTTGGTAGCGCGCCTGCTTTGGGAGCAGGAGGCCGGGAGTTCGAATCTCCCCACCCCGACCACATCTGTCCGGTGCGACGGTCATGGTGAATCGGCTTCGGGAGCCGAGCCGAGCCACATCGTTCGAGCGGCGGCGCTGAGTCTCGGCGGCCCGAACTTCCGCGAGGACGTCGGCATCCACGCTCGGGCGTCGGCATCGAGACTTCCGTGCTGTCGGCCGAGTGGAGCGATCGTCTCGTGCCGCTCGGCGACTCGGCGACGATCTCGGTAGGCTGATGCATCGCCCTCCGACCTGTGTGCGGCGAGACTTGTCGCTGGCAGTGCAAAGGATGAGGTGCTGCAGGCCCTCGATGCCACCCGATCAGCGACGAGCAATGGCGGAGCCGCTCGACTGGGAGAGCGGGAAGGGAGAGGCCGTCGAGCCGTGACAACGAATCTTCTCTTCGTGTGCAGCCGGAACCAGTGGCGCAGTCCGACGGCAGAGCGGGTGTTCTCGCGTGATCCCGACCTGGCCGTTCGATCCGCCGGTACCAGCTCGAGCGGCGGCGACGAGTCGGTCGAGCCGACATCGAATGGGCCGATGTGATCTTCGTGATGGAATCTCATCACCAGGCTCAGTTGAGGGCGAAGTTCGGCAATGCAGTTCGGAACAAGCCCATTCACGTACTTGACATCCCCGACGACTACAAATTCATGGACTCCGAGCTGATCGAGCTGCTGGAAAACTCCGTTCCGAACTTGCTCGTCAAACCTCAAGGCTCCTGAGCGGCCCGGACACTGTCAGGACGAACCCGTGGCCGGTCGAAACCGTCGACCACGCGTCCGGCCCGCACCTCCGGATTCAGCGTGACCGCCAAATCAGTGTGCACGATGGCTCAGTCCGGCGCTGCCATCGCGTTGCCGGCCGCGGTGATTGACCCTCACCGCGGCGCTCAGTCGGCTGGTCAGGTTCCTTGGGGCGCGGCTGCTCCGGCGGCCTCACCCCATTGCCAAATGTTGGTGAAGTTGGCGATCGGACGCACGAAGGTGACTCCAGGAATGGCGGCGAAGGTGTTCGCGAGGTCGAGCATGGGTTGGAACGACGCCATTGCTCGGGCATGTTCGTCGGTGTCCCAGATGCTGACATTGGAGAGTTGCGACGTCGAGCGGTCGATGCCAACGAAGTAGGCCTGCAGGCCGGGAAGATCACGGATGCCGTGCAGGGTCGTTTCGGCTTCGCTCATCAGGTGCGCGGCGTGGTCGAGTTGCTCGATGGGGATGTTGAGGATGGAGACGCGGACAACGGACATGACGGTTCCTTTGCGGGGAGGAGTGTTGGTCGATCAGATTTGACTCGGCGACTTCGGCAACAAATGAAGTGACCGTGCCACGGACTTCGCTGTGCGCAAGAGGCGTTGGCGTGGTGACATTTGGTGACGGAGGAAGTCGTAGATCTTGGACGTTTCCTCGTCCACGAGGGCGTCGATGGCATGGAACGGGGTGCCGTCGTGATACCGGGCGGGTGACCGCGAACGATCGCGGCTGATGTGGTCGACGTCGATCGATGTGCGCCATTTCTCGGCATGGTCCCGCCACGCGCGCTGGTCGACGAGTTCTGGCCGGTTGAACCACAGGTTCCACGTCAGCACGTTGCCTTGCTGCAACATGTTGCCGCTGGCCATGTTCAAGATGTCGAGGATCAGCCGGTTGAAGTCATCGAGCGCGGTGTGGTGGGTCGGCTCGATGCCGCCAATCTGGACCTCGATGTGTCCGACCGACCATGCCTCGTCGGCGTGGCGGGCGAAGTCGGGTGCGCCGAAGCGGGGGCTCTCGTCCTTCGTCAGCTTGAAGATCGGCTGGCTCGGGTCTCCGGGCTGATGGGTGCTGACCACGATCGCCTTGTCCTTGGTGATCGGGAGGTCGTGGCCGAGCTCATCGAGCAGCTTCCAGAGCAACTTGGCGGCGGTCTTCTCGTGGGCACCGGGACCGAACCAGACTCTGCCTTCCACCGTCATGTCGCAGGCGAGCTGGCGCGTGTGCTCGTCGACCCAACCTCGCTGTCCGGTCACCGTCACCTCGACGTTGATGCCGCCGAGCGAAGGTGTCTCGATGCCCTGCTGCGGGCAGATGATGGAGTACACGCGGCCCTGGTCGGTGTAGCCCACTCGTGAGATGTCCGGCGCGAACATCTGGTGGCACCGCTTCGGGTCGCGGGCTCCGGGCTCGGTCTCCCAACTGAACTCCGGCCAGAGGATGGCTTGCTGACGCTCGAGCAGGTTGATGTTGTCCATGTTCTTCAACATGTCCAGCGAACGCAGATCGAGTGTCGGGTAGGCGAACCTCGCATTCGACTCGGCGAAGCCGCCGATCCATCCCGCGGGGATCTGTGGATGCTCGTCCTTCGGCATGGCAACTCTCCCTCATGAGTGATGCGAATCGCGCAGCGGTCCCATGACCGCATCGCGAGGATAGTTCACGTGCCAGTGGCCCTTGTTCGGGGTTGGGTGCCGACTGCTAGCGTTCCACTTGGCCGGACTGGGGGAGATGGTGTGAAACCGTTGGTGTTCGTGATGACCGACGTGGTCGGTTCGACCGCCTTGTGGGAGACCCACCGCGACGCGATGGGCGCCGCGCTCGAGGTGCACGACGGTCTCGTGCGCGGTGCGATGCAGACCGCTGGTGGCCGTGTCTTCAAACACACCGGCGACGGCATGATCGCAGTGTTCGACGATGCCGACGGCGCGGTCGCTGGTGCGCTGCACGCCGTTGACGCGCTGACCCGTAGCCAGTGGGGCGACACGGGACCCTTGCACGTGCGGGTGTCGGTGCACGCGGGGTCGGCATCGGAGCGCGATGGTGACTTCTTTGGCCCACCGGTGAACCAAGTCGCACGGATCAACGGGATCGGCCACCGTGGCCAAGTGTTGGTCTCGGACGTCGCGCGTCAACTGATGCATCGGCCCGCCGGTGTCGATCTGGGGTTGCATCAACTGCGTGACCTGTCGGAACCGGTCAGGTTGTGGCAGGTCGACGAGGCACATCATCCGCCGCTGCGGACCTTGAAGCAGGCACGCCACAATTTGCCGGTGATGCCGAGCGAGTTCATCGGACGTCAGAACGAGGTCGATGAACTCCGTGCCCTGATCGATCGCCACCGACTCGTCACCATCAGCGGTGTCGGCGGGTGCGGCAAGACCCGCCTCGCCATCGAAGTCGCCGCGGCCAGCGCTGATCGGTTCCCCGGTGGCGTCTGGTTCGTCGACCTCACGACCGAACGCGACGGCAGCCACGTTGCAGACCGCGCGATCAGCGCACTCGGACTGGCCCGGCAATTCGGCTCCGACGGTGGTGGAGCCATCGGTGTTCTCAGTGAGGCAACGGCCGATGCTGCAACGTTGCTGGTAGTCGACAACTGTGAGCACCTCATCGACGACGTCGCCAACTTCGCGACCGCCGTCCTCTCTGCGGCCGCGGCGGTCACCATTCTTGCAACGTCACGCGAGGCACTCAACGTCGATGGTGAGCGGGCGTGGCGGATTCCGAACATGCACGATTCAGCGGTCGAACTCTTCTTGGACCGCGCCGTTGCGGCAGGCATCACGGGCCTCGACGATCAACACGCTCAGATTGCCGACATCTGCGCTCACCTCGACGACATCCCCCTCGCGATCGAACTCGCAGCGGCCCGCTTGACTTCGTTGTCGATCGACGAACTCGCCAAACGCCTGGATGACCGTTTTGCACTCCTCGGCGGTGGACGCAGTCGACGCCGGCAACGCCAACAGACCTTGCAAGCCATGATGGATTGGAGCTACGGCCTCCTCGACGATGACGAACAACACGTCCTGAACCAGCTGGCAGTGTTCGTTGGCACGTTCTCGCTCGCAGGCGTCGATGCCGTCGTTGCATCGACCGAAACGCCGCTGCTCGACGTGATGGATTCACTCGTCGAACAGTCGCTGGTGGTGGCATCGGTCGACTCGGGAAGGTACCGACTGCTCGAAACCGTTCGGCTGTACGCACTCGACCGTCTCCTCAACGCCGATCAACTCTCCGCCACCCGCGACCGACACCTCGCGTGGATCGACGCACTCTCCGGCAGCGACCGCCTCGCCGCAACCAGAGAGGGCGAGACCTGGGAGTTGGAAGAGCACAAGCTCGCCGAGATCGCCAACGCCCTCGCCGCCATGGAATGGGCCGAACAAACCAACCAGCATGATGCGCTCCTCAGCCTCTTCATCGGCGGCAGTACCTGTTGGGCGAGCACCGGACGTCTGGCCAGGTCGTGGCTCGACCGGATACCAGAGCCCCCGGCGAGCGACCCGAATCTCCGGAGCCAATGGTTGGCCACCTGCGGCCTCATTCGAGCCGCGCTCGGCGAGCACGCAGGGTATGCCGCGCTCTTCGAAGCTGCCGCGATGGTCGATGAACTCATCCGGGCAGAGCCGTCTTTTAGGCTGACGACGCCATCGTTCTTGGCGCTTCATCCAGCGTGCCATCGTTCTTGCGTTGTCGTCTCCTGTCTCGGCCTCACTTGCGGAGAGCGATCGCCTCGGTGCACTCCAAGTCGATGGCGAACCAAGAGTCGCCGAGTGGATTTCGTTGTCGTTGCGAACCTACGCGTTGATGTTCGACGAAGACGACGCTGCGCTCGCGGCTGCGATGCAGACCGAAGCCGTGGGGCGGACTCTTTCGAGGTACTTCGATGAGCAAACGGTGGCTGCGAAAGCGATGCTGCTGTCGCGCGCCGAACAGTACGACGGAGCGCTGGCAGCAGCCAGACAGTGCTTCGACTCTCAGGTGCTGGGCCAAACGAGCAAAGTGGATTCACTGGTTCCCGCAGTGAAATCTCTCGCGGCACTCGGTCGCTACGAGGAAGCGTTGGACGTCGTGGAGAAAGACTTCGGCCCCATGATCATTGCGCTGCGGGCGAGACTCATGGGCTGCCAACTCGCCGCACTCGTGTTGATCCTGCACCACCTCCAACGGCACGAACGCATCGACGAACGGGCCGGCGTGGCGTATGCCTACGGCCACGACTTACTCGGATTCGATCAGGCAGCCCGAGCGTATTTTGGCGACATTGTCGGCAGCGTCGACGCGCTCGCTGAGCTCCCGATACCCGATCCTGCCGACCTGACGCCGGACCGCATCGCCAGCCTTATCGACGGCCTCATCACCGAAATTCGCGACGTCATCGCCGGCCGCATTTCATGAGGATTCGAGCTGGCCGGTCGCGTAGGCGATCAGTTGGGAGTAGTCCCCTTGGTCCGCTCGACGAAGTGCTGCGATATACGCGGCGCGGCTGTCCGCAGGATCAGATCCATCGGGGCCCCACTGGAGGGTGTGCCCGTCGACGATGTACAGGTAGAGATCCGCGACGAATCGCGCATGTCGGCCATTGCCGTTGACGTACGGGTGAACGAACACGAGTCGATGGTGAAGGCGGATGGCGGTTTCGGCCGGAGCGAACGATTCGTGGTCGTGCCAGTACCTGGCGTCGTCAAGGGTGTCCTTCAGCTTGGTAACGACGTGCGTCGGGGTCACACCGATCGTGGTTGCTCGCGTTCGGCGCTTGCCGGCCCACCTCCAGACGTTGCCGAACATGCGGCGGTGGATGTCGTCGACTGTGGTGGTCTCGAACAGTTGTTGTGCGGTAGTGATGTGACGGCCAGTGAACGCCCAGAGTCGAGCTGCGACGATGTTGTCGCGTTCTACGGCGTTGAGTTCGGCTCGGGTCGCGACGTCTGTCGGAATCAGTTCCTCGAAGTCTTCGGCTTCTAGAGGTGTGGTGCCCGGCGGATCGACACCCCATTTCGAGGTCATGTCACTGGTCCCACAGTCGCCGCGAGACGGCGAACTGCAGAGCAACTCGGTCGATGGCGGCCTGCTGCTCGCCCGGGTCCGTGACGGCCTGGTCTTCGAGGGCCATCGAGGTGTCGACGGCGTCGACAACGGCGCGTGCACGCCGACGGGCCTGCGTCTGCACGGTTGCTTGGAGCGATCCATCGCGAGGCACGAGCGCGTAGACGAGATCACAGTTCAGCGCATCTGCCGCTCGTCGCAATGTCGCCAGCTGGATCGTTCCGCTGGCCTCCGACTGTTCGAGCTGGACGACGGTTGGTTGGGCGACGCCCATTCGAGCCGCGAGTTGTCGTGTCGACATGCCGAGCGCGTCGCGAACAGCGCGAACCCACCCGAGGCGGGGCAGCGCCGCGAGGTGTTCGCAAGAGGAGGCACTGAAACGGCTGTCGAGCCGTCTGCGGGCGGCCTCTCGAAGTTGGTTGTTGTCCACAGCGATCCTCCTGGTTGTTCCATCGGCTCGGCGAAGAAGTCGTTGATTGGTTGGAGACGATCGAATCTAGTCTAAGTGATAGTTGACAGACGATCGTATTGAACACGAATGATAAGTCAAGAGCTATCACTAGTCCCTGCGCCGATCTTCGAATCCGACTTCGGATCGGTGTTGAGGCCCGCGTTGGTTCGTCTCGGATGGAAGTGGCGCTCGCCGATGCCTTCCTCGGCGAACGACTCGACCGCAAGCAAGCGGTCGGCCTTGCGCTCGCCATCACCACCGCTGCGCTGCTCAGCTGAGAAAGCTTGAACTCGCCTGCCTCTTGTCGAGGACGTCAGGCTGCGGGAGACCGTATGGCGACGCCTTCGCCTACGGCTCGCAGGCGACGACCATGATCTGGGGCTGGCGGGTGGTCCACACCTGGTACTCGCCAGGAGGATTCGGAAATGGCACGAAGTCGCCTTCGTTGTCGAACGAGAGCATTTGGTCGTCGACCACGATCAACCCGTTCGTGTCGCGTGACAAGCTGATCTCCTCGCCCGATTCGATGACGTAGAGGTCCGCAACGCCGGCGAGCAACGCCGACGGGACTTCGCGGTCGAGAGTCTGCATCGAGATCTCGGTGCGATCCTGCGCCCGACAGACCGTCGCGTCGGTGGCGTCGGTCGGCATCGGAGCCGACGAATCCGCACGAGGCGAGCGTTGAAGCCGCGGGCACCGCGACACGAATCCGAGGCGCAGCGGACGATTATGGGGGCGCCGACGAGACCACTCTTGCATCACGACTTGCGGCGCAGTGCTGCTCGTACTTGCGCCACCTGATTCGTTGCGGATGTTCGGACGGCCCGAACACTGCTGCGAACGGCCGATGTGGTGCGGTGCAACGCTGCGGTGATCGGTGCGACCAGACGCCGTGCACCGCCTCTGGCAGCGCTGGCGGCGTTTCGGATGCGTCGGGTTCCGCGGCCGATGGCACTCCGCACCGAAGTGATCGACTCGAGTCCGGCCCGAGCGACGCTGCGCGCGGCAGACAGCAACTTCGCAACGACCGACCGGATCGGGGCGAACGACCGCGCCACAACGGCGCGGAAGGCCCCTGCCAAGCGGCCGATCGAGCTGGCGATGACGCTCGCTGCTCGCGCGGCGAGCGAGATGGCGCGCCGGATCAGGCCGGTCGCCGTTGTGGCCAGTCGCATTGCGGCGCCCGTGACCGTTCGAAGTGAGCGGCCGACCGCACGGACCCCGGTCATGACGACGGCGGTGATACGACCGAGCTGGCTGCCGACCGTTCGCAGCGCAGCACGAACTCGATCCCGGGCCCGACCGATGGCCCGCACGACCGGGCCGACAACCGCACGCACCAGGTTCCCAACCGTGGTCGACCACCGCGTCGTCGCAGCGACAACCGTGCGCAACACCGTACGTAACACCGTGCCGACTGCGGTCGACAATCGTTGTGCGGCGTTGGCGATCGCACGCATCACGGCGCCAACTGGGGTGGAGAGCCGTTTGGCCGCGTCGACGATCGTACGCATCACCGCGCCGACGGCAGTTGATAGCCGTTTGACAGCGGCGGCGACAGCACGCCTGAGAAGTCTGACGGGTCCGAGGGCGAGACCCAGAGCCGCCCGAAGCGTGCCGGCCGCGACGCGCCATGCACTCCGAATTGCGGTGGCGACGCGACGGCCGACCCCACGGATGAGCATGAGCATCGATGACGCAGCCACTCGACACGCGGCGGCAACTCGTCGCCAGAGCGCAGCAACGACGCGCCCGATCTGGCGGATGGGAACGAGAACTCGGCGCAGCAGCCCGCGCGCCGCGATCAGCGCGCTCCGGAAGGTCCCCCGGATTCCTGCGGCCAGTCGTCGCACGACACCACGAACTGCGATGAGTCCCGACCGGGCCACGGCACGGACGGCGATGGCAATGCGGCGCAACGGAGCAGCGAGAGCGCGTCCGACCTGACGTGCAAGGTGCAGCGTTGAGTGCACGGCCGTTCGTAACGTCCGGCCAACCTGCCGCGCGATGGCGGACACTGCTTTCGCGGCAAACTTCCCGAGACTCGCTGCCCGGCGCAACAACGCCGCGACCGGTGCGACCACGACCTGACGAACGAGCGCAGCGGCTCGGCTGGTCACCGACCGAACTGCCTGAAAGAGTCGACGCGCAAGTCGGGGGAGGAGCCGCACGAAGAACGCCTTTCCGGCGTCCCATCCGATGACGAGCGGTGCGATCGGCACGGCAAACGCTGTGGCCAAGGCGCCGAGCTTGCGCTCGTCCTCGATCGGAGGCGATGGTTCGGTCGGTGCTGGTTCGAGTGGAGTCTCGGACTCGGCCGAACCCACCTCAGCGGGAGAAGGCGGAGCCATTGTCAACTGGATCCATCGTCGTCCGGCAGCAACTCTCCTTGGAGTTCGGCTGATGCGGTGAGGGCGGAGCCGCCGGTGACGCGCTCGATCTCGAGGCGGGCTTCGGCATTGGCCTGTCGCCGCGTCGTATCACCGTCACCGATCCGAGGATCCTCCAGCGTGGCAGCAAGATCTGCCAGCGACTGCGCCCGAGCCGCGACGTACTCGGTCTCGGCAGCCCCCGCCGGAAGCTGGCCGTCGAGGAGGCTGGCAACTTCTTCGACAAGTGAATGGGCGACAGCGAGGACTCGCGTCCGCACCTGCGGAACGAGCGGCTCGGAGTGGCGTTGGATCTGTTCGTACACGCTCGCCATGCGGGCCAGGGTGGGATGGTCCCGGCGAAGGGCGATGCCGTCGCCGATCATCGACGCAGCCCGAGCACGGTGTCGTCGTTGACCGAGCCGTCTGGTTCCTGACCGAATCGGCAAGATCGCCCCCAGGCCGATCAGCCCGGCTCCGACCACGGTGATCGCTCCCGGACAGGTCGGCCAGTTGCCCGATGGCAATCGCGCCGACGCCGGCCGCGACAAGCACAGCGTCGGTGGCGCTCGGCCCGCGGTGATCGTCCTCGCCGAAGAGATCATCGAGGACGTCGTCGATCTCGTCGGTGCGGGTGGCACGTGTTGGGATCGTGATGAGAGGCCCGGGCCGACGGGGAACGTAGACCACGTCGCTCGTCCCCGCCTCCTTGTCCATTCGAGCGAGGATACGGCTGCGCCGGGATGCGTGGGGCGGGCCACGCAATCGTCAGGTCGGCGCCCGGTATTCGCTGTGCAGGTCGAGCGGGACGTGGTTGCTGCCGGAACGGTGGGGAGCCATGGGCTGCATGATCGTCCGTTGCGCCGGGCTGAGGCGGGCGAGCAGGGCGTCCGACAGCGTGTAGCCGAAGCGAGAGCGGGCCCACGGCGGGCCGTACCGCAGGATGATCACGCGTCGCTCGCCGTCGGTGGTGCGGCTGGAGCCGCCGTGCAGGCAGGCGTCGACGAACAGCAGCGCGTCGCCCGCCTGCGCGTACACCGGCTCGGCCCACGCCAGGTCATCCATGCGGTCGCCGCGGGCGTAGTCGCCGATCATCGGGTGCGCCAGGTTCTGCTTGTGACTGCCCGGCACGATCATCGTCGGGCCGTCGCCGGGGCCGATGTCGCGCAACGTGACGAGCACGTTGAGCTGCCCGCACCTGAAGCGGCCGTTGCGATAGCCGAACTGATTGCGGACCGAAGCGTCGTGCCCACCGGAGTGGACGGGGTGGTGCCCGCCACGTTCGCGGATCGTGGCGATCGCCTCGTCGATCATCACGCCCTGCACGTACGTGCCCTCCTCGCCGGCGTAGTGCCGGGCGTGCGCCGATCCACGACGGATGGTCGATCAACACATCGAAGGCGGGGTCGCCGCAATCGAGCACGTTGTGCAATTCGAAACCGGTGTCGGCGGTGTAGTCGCGACGCTGTGCATTGCCGTACCACTCGCCGTTCGCGAGCATCGGGATCCGGTCGTACGCGGCCTCGAGGTCGGCGACCTCGGCAGGCGTCAGCGCTCCTCGGATGACGAGAAATCCGCGCAGGTCGAACTCGTAGTCGTCGAGTGCGGAGGGTCGATCGACTGCGGCGGCGCTGGCCACGGGCACTTTTCCGGTCAGATCCCCAGACACGAACGAAAGAATATCACTTTCGTATTGACAGGGAATACAAGAAGAAGGAAAGATAACGCAAGCGATGGTCGATCTGAAACAACTCTGGGATGAGCAGACACCGGCCGAGCCGTTGCCAGCCGAGATGCGCCTGGTACTGATTCGGCACCTGCTGGAACAGCGGGGCTTCGTCCGCGTCCGCGACCTCGCCGAGCGCTTCTCGGTGTCCACCGTCACCGTGCGCAACGACCTGCAGGTGCTCGAAGAGCGACAACTCGCATTTCGGGTCCACGGCGGCGCGATGCCGTTCAACCAGACTCGCGGCGAGCGACCCGTTCGAGGAGGTCGTCGAGCGGCAGGCCGACGAGAAGGCGGCAATTGCGGCCACAGCTGCGTCGCTCGTCGCGAACGGTGAAACGATCGTCATCGATGTGGGCACCACCGTTGCTTCGCTCGCTCAGGCGCTGGTCGACCGAGCCGATCTCACCGAACTCACCGTGATCACCAACGGCATCAAGATCGCCATGCTGCTCGAAGCCGCCCACCCGCGGTTCACCATCGTGGTCACCGGCGGCACGCTGCGACCCAAGCAGCACTCGCTCGTCGAGCCACTGGCCACGAGCATGTTCAAATCGCTGCGCGTCGACACCGTCTTTCTCGGTTGCAACGGGGTGTCGGTCGACGGTGGCGTCACCAACATCAACCTGCCCGAGGCAGTGGTGAAGAAGGCGATGATCGACGCCGCAGCGCGCTGCGTCGTCCTTGCCGACTGCACCAAGCTCGGGGTCCGGACACTTGCGCCGGTGTGCGCGCTCGACGAGGTCGACGTCCTCGTCACCGACGACCGCGCCACCGCAGCCGACCTCGATCCAATCCGTTCACAAGGAGTCGATGTCGTGGTCGCCGAGACGGCGATCCACGACGCACTGGCGCCACCACGGCGCTGACATGAGTTCATCTGGGTCACCCGATCCGGATGGCACCGGCCCACATGCGTGGGCAGGGGGAGAAAGGCAGCGGCACACGCCGCTGCCACGACACAAGGAGCACAACGTGCACAAGCGCAAACTGGCCACCGCTGCGGTGGCCATGTCACTCATCGTCGCAGCCTGCGGCAGCGATACCGAAGAAGGCACCGGCGACACCGCTGCCCCAGATGATTCTGCGGCAGAGGCGGGCGACACCACCGTGGCCGACACCGCCGCGGCAGGCGATGACGCTGCTGCAGGCGACGCCGTCGAGGTCCGCTGGCGGACACGTCCGGACAACGACGCCGAGGCCGCGGTGTACGCGGGCATCAGCGACACGATCGACGCCGCCAACGGCGACGCCGTCACCCTCAGCTACGAGCCCGGCAACAACGAGGGTTCGCCCTACCAGGACCAGCTGGTCACCGAGATCGCGAACGGCACAGCGCCCGACGTGTTCTGGATTCCCGGCACCGACATCGCCCGGTTCCAGAGCGAGGGCCTGATCCTCGACCTGGGCTCGCTCGCGTCGGCCGAGAGCTTCGACGTGTCGGAGTTCTACCCCGAGCCGATGTACCACCTCACCTTCGACCCCGAGGCCGGAGCACCCGGCGACAAGCTCTGGGGTCTGCCGCGTGACGTGTCGACGTTCGCGCTCTACCTCAACAACGACCTCATCGCCGAGGCCGGCGCCGACGACCCACGTGCGCTCGCCGAAGCCGGCGAGTGGGACTGGGAAGCGTTCGCCGAAGTGGCCACGGCCGTCACCGCGCTCGGTGGCGAGAACAAGGGCTTCGCGATGAACAGCTGGTGGGCCAACTACGGCTACTTCATGAACGCGGCCGGCGGCGGCTTCTTCAACGAAGACCGCACCGAGTGCGCCCTCGACACACCCGAGAGCATCGCCGGCATCACCCAGATGCAGGCTGTCTACGACGGCGGCCTTGCGGTTGCCTGGGGTGAAGACGGCGAAGCACCGTGGAAGGCCGGCACCGTCGGCATGTTCATCAACGGTCGTTGGGCCACGCCCGGCGCCCGCGCCGACGCCGGCTTCAACTGGGACGTCGTCCAGCTCCCCACGGGCCCCGGTGGCACGCAGGGCAACTGGCTGTTCTGGGGCGCCTACGTGGTGAACGCCGAGACCGAGCACCCGGAGGAGGCGTGGGAGCTGGTCAAGGCCCTCACCACCGCCGACACCCAGGCCTCGATCAGCGAACTCGGTGCCAACATCCCGAGCCGTCAGAGCGACGCAGCGATCGACGCCTTCCTCGGCTTCACCCCGCCGGAGAACAACCAGGCGTTCATCGACGGTCTGCAGGACTCGCCGACCGCTGAAGGCCCGCTGTGGGCCGGCGACTGGCCGAAGTACGACGAAGTGATGGGTGCCGCCATCACCGCTGTCGTCACCGGCGAGCGCACGATCGAGGACTTCGCAGCGAACATCTGCTCGGAGACCGCAGTCGCCTTCGAAAGCTGATTCCGGAAACACGAAGACCGCTTCCGGGTCGGTGGCCAGCACGCACACGTGCTGACCACCGACCTGGGCGCCGCACTCCGGCGCCGCGATCAACGCGCAATCATTTCGTCGACGCCGTCTTGCGTCGTCGTTCACTGTGATAACGAGGGAGCCATGGGGGAAGCAAGCGTGCTCGCCAGCGTGGACACCGACGATCTGCCACGGCATCGACGCCTGCCGACTGCGCTCGCGCGCATCGGCTGATCTCGATCTGGCACGTCGCCGGCGCGGCTGCCTGCTTCGTCGGGCTGCTGCTGGCGAGCCGCGGCGGCGACGACGAGTTGCCGTGGATGCCGCGCTACGCGCTGCAGGGCTTCTTCTTCGCAGCCACGATCGTCAACGTCGCCGCCGCCTACGGCATCGCCACGCACCAAGCAGTGGGCGCGCTCGGCATCGCTCGTCGTCAACTACCTCCTGACCGTCGTCGCCGGCGCCGCGACGCTGCACCAGCTCAACGCCTTTCGGGCGCTCGGCAACCTGGGCGACGGGCTGTTCAAGGCATTCCTGCCGTTCCTGTTCGTGCTGGCGGCCTGATCGTGGTGCTCGTCGCGCTGCAGCTGCTGGCCGAACGACCCACTGCGCCGCACGCTGCTGCGCCTGCAAGCAGATCGGCTGGATCTTCACCGCCGCCGCCGGCGTGTGGTTCGTCGATCATGGCCGACCCGACCGGCATGCTCGTCGAAGATCGGCGACAGCCTGACCCAGCCGCTCACGCTCGGCTGCCTCGCGGTCACCATCGGCGCCGCGCTCGCCTGCAGGGCGATGTGGTCACGCCGGGCCGCGCGCCACTTCGGCACGTCGCGTGCCGCCGAGGAGGCGTTGAGCGGCCTGGCCTTCCTCTCGCCGAACCTGATCGGCTTCTCGATCTTCTTCGCCTTCCCGCTGCTGTTCTCGCTGTGGGTCAGCTTCTTCGACTGGAAGACGACCAATACCGGCAAAGAGTTCATCGGCATCGACAACTACACGCGGGCACTGTCGCTCGACATCTCGAGCTGCCGACGGGCCAGGTGCCGGTACCGAGGTCCTCAAGTCCGGCTACCAGGTGCTGATGCACATCGACTGGTTCGGCAACAACTGGGTGCTCGGCGCCCGCGACGTCGAGTTCTGGCTGTCGCTCAAGAACATCACCGTGTTCCTCCTGCTGGCCGTGCCGCTGTCGGTGCTGCCCGCGCTGGTGCTGTCGAGCATCCTCGCCTCGCGGCTGCCCGGCATGAAGGTGTTTCGCACGATCTACTTCATCCCCTCGGTTGCCGGCGTGATCGGCGTCGCCATCGTGTGGGGCCAGATGTTCGACGCCACGATCGGCTGGATCAACTACCTGCTCGACCTCGTCGGCCTGTCCGAACCCGGCGCGGGCCAGGGCTGGCTGTCGCAGCGCAGCACGGCGCTCTTCGCGATGGTGGTCGTGTTCGCCTGGATGAACTTCGGGTTCAACACCGTGCTCTACCTCGCGGGCCACCAGAGCATCCCGAAGGAGCTGTATGAGGCGGCCGACATCGACGGCGCCAACACCTGGCAGGTGTTCAAGCGCATCACGGTCCCGCAGCTCCGCAACACCACGTTCTACGTGCTGGTCACCACGTCGATCCTGGCACTGCAGTTGTTCGACGTCGTGTGGATCCTGTCGCGTCCCGAACCCGGTGGCCCGAACAACGCCACCACGACGCCGGTGCTCTCGCTGTACGAGGAGGCATTCACCAACAACAGCCAGGGGTACGCCTCGGCGCTGGCGTGGATCCTGTTCATCGTCATCTTCGGCTTCACGTTCTTCCAGTTCCGCCAGCAACGCGACGAGGCAACGTCGGGAGGTGTGTCATGAGCGTGCGCAGCAAGGGTCCCAAGGCCACGGCCTCGCGCGTACCTCGCGTACTCGTTCCTCGTGCTGGTCGCGGCGATCGTCGTGTTCCCGTTCGTCGTGGCGTTGACGACGTCGTTCAAGAACAGCAGCGACATCTTCAAGTACCCGCCAACACTGATTCCGCAGGAGGCGGCCACGATCCCGGCCGCCGACGTCGGCGTCGAGGGCGATCCGCTGCCCGTGTACTCACTGCCCGAAGCGTCAGGAACCTTCGCGCTCGTCGATTCCGATGTGTCGCTCGCCGAGTTCCGCCCGCTCGACGATCTCGAACGGGTGATCACGCTCGAACCGGCCGCGGGTGAGAAGACCGGCGAGACCACCGTGATCGACGGCGACGAGGAAGACGTCTTCCTGATCGACGTCGACGGCGAAATGATCGAGGCGTACCGCTCGCGGCTCACCTCGGGTGGTCTGTTCCAGAACGTCGACGACCCCGCCGACATCCAACTCGGCCTGGTCAACCTGGCTGAACCGGTCGAGCAGTTCGGCCCGCGCACCGAGAACTTCACCGAGGTCTGGACCGACAAGGAACTCGGCCGCTCGCTCAGCAACACCGTGCTCGTCACCTTCGCCGTCGTGATCGGTCAGATCCTCACGTCGATCCTCGGCGGCTATGCGTTCGCCCGCATCGACTTCAAGGGTCGCAACGGCCTGTTCATGCTCTACCTCGGCTCGGTGATGGTGCCGTTCGTCGTGCTGATCATCCCGCTGTTCCAGCTGATGTTGCAGTTGGGGTGGCTCGACAACCTGGCGGCACTGATCATTCCGTTTGCGTTCACTGCCTACGGCACATTCCTGATGCGCCAGTTCTTCGTCGGCATTCCCAAGGAGATCGAAGAGGCTGCGCTGCTCGACAACGCATCACGGTCGAAGATCCTGTGGCGGATCATGGTGCCCCTGGCCCGCCCCGCGATCGCCACGCTGGCCACGTTCGGGTTCCTCTATGCGTGGAACTCGTTCTTCTGGCCGCTCGTCATCATCAACTCGGGCAACCCCGAAGGACGAGTCCTGTCACTCACGCTGTCCACCCTCGGCGGGCGGTCGAGTACCGACATCAACCTCGTCTTCGCCGGCGCGATCATCGCCATGACGCCGCCGATCCTCGTCTTCCTCTTCGCCCAGCGCTACTTCGTCGAGAACTCCGCTTCGAGCGGCCTCAAGTAAGGATCTCCCCATGGCCGCAGTTTCATTCAGTGCCGTCACCAAGCAGTACAAGGGCGATGGCCCGCGGGCCGTCGACTCGCTCGACCTCACGATCGACGACGGCGAGTTCATGGTGCTCGTCGGCCCATCAGGGTGTGGCAAGTCGACGGCGTTGCGGATGATCGCCGGTCTGGAGGAGATCACCGACGGCGAGTTGCGCATCGGCGACCGCGTCGTCAACGAGGTGCCGCCCGGCGACCGCGACATCGCAATGGTGTTCCAGAACTATGCGCTGTACCCGCACATGACCGTGCGCGACAACATCGGGTTCGCGCTCGAGGTCGCCAAGGTCGCGAAGGCGGAGATCAAGCGGCGCACCGAGGACGCGGCCGAGATGCTCGGCCTGACCGAGTACCTCGACCGGCTGCCCAAGGCGCTGTCGGGTGGCCAGCGCCAACGTGTGGCGATGGGCCGCGCCATCGTGCGCAGCCCCCAGGTGTTCTTGATGGACGAGCCGTTGTCGAACCTCGACGCCAAGCTGCGTGT
This sequence comes from Ilumatobacteraceae bacterium, assembly GCA_963820085.1. Taxonomy (GTDB): domain Bacteria; phylum Actinomycetota; class Acidimicrobiia; order Acidimicrobiales; family Ilumatobacteraceae; genus Ilumatobacter_A. The sequence continues at coordinate 1,190,678 of CAWFYU010000008.1, forward strand.
GCAGATGCGGTCTGAGATCATCCAGCTCCAGCGGCGCCTCGGCACGACGATGGTGTACGTCACCCACGACCAGGTCGAGGCCATGACGATGGGTCATCGCGTCGCCGTCATGCGCAAGGGCATCCTGCTCCAGGTCGCGCCTCCCCAGGAGCTGTACCTGCGGCCGGCGAACCTGTTCGTGGCAGCGTTCATCGGGAGCCCTGCGATGAACCTGATCACCGCCACCCTCGGCGGCACGGCAGAGCGGCCGACGGTGTCGTTCGCCGGTCACTCGCTCGGGATCGACGCACGCGCGCTCGAGCGGTATCCGCAGATCGCCGACCGGCTCGGATCACCCGTGATCGTCGGCCTGCGCCCTGAGCACTTCGTGATGGACGGCGACGCCGATCTGCCCGACGACCAGAAGTTGACGCTCATGGTCGACCTGGCCGAGGCGATGGGGGCCGAGGTGCACGTGCACGCGTCGCTCGACGTGGCGCCGGTCGAGCTGGAGGGCGCGCCCGTGACCGCCGACGACGGCGCCGAGATCGACACGACCACGACCAAGGTGATCGCCCGCGTCGAAGGCATCCACACCGTCGAGACCGGTGCCGACGTCACGCTCGGCGTCAAGACCCACCTCGCCCACTTCTTCGACCCGCAGACCGGGGATCCGCTGCGCTGACAGCTTGCGGCAAGGATCAGCCGAGACTGACGACCAGCTTGCCGCGCGTGTGGCCGCCTTCGATGCTCCGGAATGCGTCCGCGGCGTCGTCCAGCGAGGAGGTGTGCGTGATCACCGGCACAAGGCTGCCGTCGGCGAGGAAGTCGGCCAGCACGCCGAGATCGGCTGCGTTCGTCGCAGCCATCAGTGGCACGAACTTCTGCGAGCGCAGCGTCGATCTGACCACGGCGCCGATCGAGGCCGTGAGCGGGCCGAGCAGCCGGCCCTTCTTCGGTCCGCCGACCATCACGCACCGACCGGTGGGCGCCATCATTTGCCGGCGTTGCCGTACGGAGTGGTTCCCGATGTTGTCGACGATCAGATCGAACTGGCGTTGGCCGATCTCGGTGGCGGTGTAGTCGATCACCTCGTGCGCGCCGAGCGAGAGGACCAGGGCCGTGTTTGCCGAGCTACACACACCCGTCACGCGGGCGCCCATGGCCACTGCGAGCTGCACGGCGAAGGTGCCGACTCCTCCGGCGGCGCCGTTCACCAGGACCGATTGGCCGGCCTGGAGGCGGCCCTTGTCACGCAGCGCTTGGAGCGCGGTGAGACCGGCGATGGGCGTGGCAGCTGCGGCGACGACGTCGACGTTGACGGGTCGGTGGGCCAGGCTGCGCGGGCGGCCGAGCACGAACTCGGCGAGGCTGCCGTCGGCGCCGCCGAAGACCTCGTCGCCGACTGCCAACTGCGTGACCTTGGCGCCCACCGCTGTCACGGTGCCGGCAACGTCACGGCCGAGCACCGGTTGCTTGGGGCGGCCGATGCCTTCCACGAGTCGCGTCAGCCAGGGCGTGCCGGTGAGCGCGTGCCAATCGAGCGGGTTGACCGAAGCTGCGAGAACGCGGATCAACACTTGATCGTCGCCTGGCGTCGGGATGTCGATCTCTTCGACGGCGAGCGCGGCGGGGGAGCCGTAACGGTGGCGGACGAGGGCCTTCATGAGGGTCTTCTTTCGCAGGGTGGCCGATGGGATGAAGTTACTTACGACGTAAGTTTCAACGAACCTACACGTACGGTGTAAGTTCGTCAACCAGTTCCCGAGAGAAGGCAGCTCCCGATGGCTCCCCGCAGCAAGACGCCCCGTCAGACGCTCACCCGTGAGCGAGTCCTCCAGGCCGCTTCGGCCATGGCTGACGAGTCGGGCGTCGAGGCGTTGTCGATGCGCACTCTCGGTCAGCGGCTCGGCGTCGAAGCCATGTCGCTGTACAACCACGTGGCCAACAAAGACGACGTCCTCGACGCGATCGTCGACATGGTGGTGGCAGAAATTGCACCGGCTGCGTCGGTCGGTGCGTGGCGGAGCGCGATTCGCACCAGCGCGCTGTCGGCCAACGACGTTCTGTCGCGCCACACCTGGGCGTGTGGCATGTGGCTGCAGCGCAGGCCGGGCCCGGCGCGGGCGCAGTACATGGAAGGTCTCCTCGCCTGTCTGGCCCGCTCGCGCTTGTCGCCCGACGTCGCCCACCACGCATACCACGTGATCGACACCTACATCGTCGGGTTCACCGCTCAGCAGCACACCTTCGTGATGGGTGCCGATCAGCTCGCCGAAGCGGCAGACGACTTCGTCGAGCGGCTGTCGCCCGGCGAATTCCAGCACGTGATCGCGCACGTCCACGATCACCTCACCGGGGAGTCGGGTGGCAACGCCTTCGAGTTCGGCCTCGACCTCATCCTCGACGGATTAGGTCGACTGGCGCGGCGCGGACGTGGGGCGTGAACACCGCACTGTTCGGCTGAAGACGCGCCCGGCGATCAGTCGGCCACCAACAACTGTCGCGATGGGGCCAGGCACCGACGCGACGGAATTGTCGCGATGGGGCCAGGTCCCGACGCGACGGAATTGTCGCGATGGGGCCAGGTCCCGACGCGACGGAATTGTCGCGATGGGGCCAGGTCCCGTCCGCTCCTCGAGCTATCAATCACCACGTCTACGCTCGCCTGATGAGCAACTCGGGGTTCGCCGCGACATCGACGACTGACGACGTGCTCGCCGGGGTCGACCTCACCGGCCGAGTCGCGGCGGTCACCGGCGGATCGGCCGGACTCGGGTTGGAGACCGCTCGATCGCTCGCCGCGACGGGCGCCCACGTCGTGCTTGCCGCGCGGAACACCGAGCAGGTCGAGGCCGCAATCAACCTGATCCGCGCCGAGAACCCGACGGCATCGGTCGAACCGCTCGCCCTCGACCTCGCCGACGTGGCGAGTTGTCGGCGCGCCGCTGCCGCACTGGTTGCAGGCCACGATCGACTCGACCTGCTGATCAACAATGCCGGCGTGATGTGCACGCCCTTCGGCCGCACTGCCGATGGCTTCGAGACGCAGTTCGGCACGAATCACCTCGGCCACATGGCCTGGACGCTGCCGCTGCTCGACGTGTTGGCGCAGTCGTCGAGCGCCGACCATCCGGCGCGCATCGTCAACCTGTCGTCGGCGGGCCATCGATTCGGTGACGTCGACTTCGACGACCCCAACTACGAACGTCGCGAGTACGACGCGTGGGACGCATACGGCCAGTCGAAGACGGCCAACATCTTGTTCAGCGTCGAACTCGAACGCCGTCTCGGCGACAGCGGCGTGCGGGCGATCGCCGTTCACCCGGGCGGGATCCACACCGACCTCGGGCGACACATGACCCCCGACATGCGTGCCGGGATGCAGGGCCGGATCGCCCAGAGCAACCCGGGTGGGTTCGAATGGAAGACGGTGCCGCAGGGTGCCGCCACCACGGTGTGGGCGGCGACCACGCCGACGCTTGCCGAGTCGGCGGGCGTCTACTGCGAGGACTGCAACGTCGCCGAACCCGATCGCGACGATGCCGTCGGCGGGGTTCGGCCATCGGCGGTCGACCCCGCACGCGCCGCACACCTCTGGGATCTCTCGATCGACCTGCTCGCTGCCGTGTGAACAGAATCAGAACGCGTGGCGGCGGGTGAAGCCGCCATCGACGACCACGTTCGTCCCGGTGACCCATGACGCAGCCGGCGACGCCAGGAAGGCGACGACTCGGGCGACCTCCTCGGGCGTGCCGAGTCGCCCCTGGGGTTGGTGGGCGACGTTCTCGGCGAAGTAGTCGGGCATCTCGCGCTCGATGAACCCCCACGAACCGTTGGCAATGTAGATCGGGCCCGGTGACACCGAGTTCGCCCTGATTCCCTCGGGCGCCAATTCGATCGCGAGCTGGCTCATGTAGTTGAGCAATGCCGCCTTCAGTGCACCGTAACTTCTGGTGCCGCCCGGAAAGCCGTGGTACTCGACCGCGGTGATCGTGCCGATCTGCACGATGGCAGCAGCGTCGCTCGCCCGCAAGAACGGGGTCGCCGCGTCGACCAATGCAACGGTCGACATCACGTCGGTCTCGAACAGTTTGCGCCACTTGTCGGCAGTGTCGGGCGGCCCGCCCAGTGCGGACGCGTTCGCGACCACGATGTCGAGCCCGCCGTGTTCGTCGGCCGATCGCTCGACCCATGCAGCAAGCGCAGCGTGGTCGGTGACGTCGACGGCCGTACCGGTGGCCAGTTCGCCGAGCGCCGACACAGCGTCGTCGATCGTCTCGGCAGTGCGACCACAGATCGACACCCGGCAGCCTTCGGCGACGAGGACTTCGGCGATCGAGCGGCCAATGCCACGTGAGCCGCCGGTGATGACCGCGTGGCGGCCCGACAGTGAGAGATCCATCGGGCCATCCTCGCGAATCGATGTCGGCGGTGGCCGGTCGGAGCGGCTCGATCGAGCGTCGCTGCTACCGCGAAGGTTCACGTATCGTGCCGACATGGCGGTGCGCTGGCCCGATGACCTCCCGACGATCGAAGTGTCCGACGCCGTCGCGTTGCGGGCGTGGTTCGAGGAGCATCATGCGACGGCCAACGGCGCATGGATCTGGTTCTGGAAGGCCGGGTCGGGTCGAACATCGGTGCCCTGGAGCGAGGTCGTCGACGTGCTGTTGTGCTTCGGCTGGATCGACGCCACGATCCAGCCGCTCGATGCCGACAGCTATGTCCAGTACGTCACGCGTCGCAAGACCGGGAGCATGTGGTCGAAGGTCAACAAGGCCAAGCTCGTCGAGTTGGAGGCCGCCGGCCTGATGACCGAGGCGGGTCGCGCGGTTGCGGCTCGGGCGCAGGCCGACGGCTCATGGACTCTGCTCGACGCCGCCGAAGCACGGCTCGTCCCCGACGACTTGGACGCCGCCTTCGAGCAGTACCCGGGGTCGCGAGACTTCTTCGATTCGCTGACTTCCGCGCAGCAGTCGGCGGTCCTGCGCAGGATCTACCTCGCCAAACGCGACGAGACCCGCGCCAAGTGGGTCGCGATCAGCGTGGAACGGCTCGCCGCACGAGTGAAGCCGCCCTACTGAGCGTCGCCGTCCGCGCCGCTCATTCACCGGTCAGGTCGGACCGTCTCGGTGTCAGGCTGAACTGGCGGCTCGCGCCAGCCGGAGCATGAGCTGGAAGCTTCGCTGCGGTTTGGCGATGTTGTTCACCGTGCCGGCCAGATAGGTGCCCGAGGCTGGCGCGAGAAATGCAAACGCGCCCGACAGACCGGAATGACCGATCAACTCCGTCGCGCCCAACGGAGTGAACACCCGCGGCATGGCGAAGCGGGCCACGCCGACGCCGTACTGCAGCGGGAAGAAAATGCGCCGGTAGCGCTGGAGGCGGGTGATCACCGCGGGGTCGAACAGCCCACCTTCGAAGAACGCGCGGACGAAGGTCATGAGATCACCCGTGGTCGAGACGATCCCGCCATCGGCGCCGAAGCTGGTCATGCCCAGGGGAATGTCGAGTCGGCCGCCCCCGTTCCGGAGCGGGAGCGGAGTCACATCGGTGGGATCGGAGTAGAGGTAGGTCGATGTCAGCCCGAGCGGGTCGCTCACCTCTGCGGCGAGTACGTCCGCGTAGGTGCTGCCGCACAACCGCTCGATCACCATGCCGAGCAGCTGAAAGTTGGTGTCCGAATACAGCGCCTTGCGCCGAGCGCCGGGCGGGAACGCCGCTCCGATCGATCGGGCCATCGACAACGTCTCGGCGCCGCTCCAACTGCGATCGCTGCCGGAAAGGAGCGACTGCTCGAGGCTGCCACCATCGGCGACGCGTCCTTGGAAGTAGTCGGCGATGCCCGAGGTCTGCGCCATCAGGTGTTCGATCGTCACGGCGTCGGTGTATTCGACGCCGCGGTGGACGTGGAGCGCGCCGAGCACGTCTCGGTCGACGACGTCGACCAGGCGGGTGTCGAAGCGCAGTTCGTCGCGCTCGATCAGGCGGAGCAGGATGGCCGACGTGTGAAGCTTGGTGGTGCTCGCCACGAAGAAGGGGGTGTCGACGCCACACTCGCCGTGCGTCCCGGCCCAGCGCAGCCCTACCGTCGGTCGTTCGACCGCAACGACGATGCCGGCGAGATCACGGTCACGGCCGGCGCGATCGACGACGGACTGCAATCGTTGCTGCACGGTCACCCCGCCCCCCAGGTGTCGATCTCGACCAGAGCCTCGTCGGCCCACGCGAGGACGGCGCGGGCAGCATGCTCGCCGGCCGACAGCGTGAGCAGCCAGTACGGCCGGTCGACTTCGGTTCCGGTCTCCGCGGCGATCTCGGCGCGAACGGAAGCGAACGCGGCCAGACGACCCGCAGCCTCGGCCGCCGCCTGCTCGATCAGTCGTCGACAGGCGTCGGGCCCGAGGTGCCGACCGAAGAACAACCGGAGCATCAACCCGTTGCGCGGCGGTGCGTCGGTGATCGACTCCGACAGCAGCAACGTGAGCCGAGCGAGGCCCGCCTGCGTGATGGCGTACGGACCCGTGGCACCGTCCTGTCGCTCGACCAGGCCGTCGGCCTCCAGGCGCGCCAGCGTCGGGTAGATCTGACCAAAGGACTCGCTCCAGAAGTGACCGAGCACGTCGTGAATCGACTGTCGCACGGCGTAGCCGGTCATCGGCATCACGCTCAAGGCGCCGAGCACCGCCGTCTCGGTCTGGGATCGTCGGCTCATCGATCCGACTATATCTGCAAGATATATCTGACAGCACCAGTTGGCGGCCAGATGAGTCCCGATCGCTAGCGCGCGACGAGGGGTGGCGGGATGAAGCGGTGGCCGAGGACCGAGGTGATCTCTTCGCCGATGCTGAGGACCTTGTGGTCGGACCACTTCGGCCCGATCAGCTGCATCCCGACCGGCAGACCCTCGGCAGTGTGGCCGACGGGCAACGCGAGGGAGGGCAGGTGCGGCATCGTCGCCAGGCCGGCCCAGAACAAGATGCTGCGATACGGGGTTTCGGTTCCGTTCACGTGCAACGTGCGCTTGCCGTACGGCCGCTCGAAGTCGTGCGGGAACGCAGCCACGGGTTGGATCGGAGCGATGACGACATCGACCTCGTCGAACACGTCAGCCCAGGCCTGTTGCGCGTGCGCCCGGCGCTCATGGGCAGCAAGCCAATGGCGGTGCGCCAAGGTGGTGTCCCGGGCGAACATCACCCCGTCGTCATCGACGTATGCGTCGCTCCCACCCGCCTTCGCGACGAGACCGTCCCACAGATGATCCGGGTAGCCCGGCGCCAATGCCGAATTGAGGAGTTGGAGGTAGGTCCGATGCAGATCGGATGAGGCGATCGCCGGACGGATGTCGGCGTTGATGACGGCCCCTTCGTCGCCGAGCCGCACCGCGGCACGCTCGATCAGTTGCTTCACGCTGTCGTCGACCGGCGCCATCGCGTCGTCTGACCACACGCCGATCCGCAGGTTCGCGATGTCGGGCGGTTCATCGAAGCGGGGGAGTGCGGCGCCGGGGACCCCGCCGAAGGCCGTCCCTGAGTTGGTCATCACCTCGAGCAGGATGCGCAGGTCGCCGCACGACCGGCCGAGCGGGCCGAACACCCCGAGATCGGCCGACGTCAAGGACCCGGACGGCCCGGGAATGTGACCCCGACCCGACACGAGCCCGTGCGTCGTCTTGAGGCCGAACACGCCATTCAGCCCGGCGGGCTGGCGGATCGAGTTGCCGATGTCGCTGCCCACCTCGGCAGTGGTGAACCCGCACGCCACCGCAACGGCCGAGCCGCCTGACGACCCACCCGCGGTGCGCGTCAGATCCCACGGATTGTTCGTGACGCCGTACACGTCGTTGTAGGTCTGGTGGTCGGCCGCGAAGTACGGGACATTGGTCTTGGCCCAAACGATGGCACCTGCCCGGCGCAGCAGCCGGACCACGTCGGCATCACGCGTCGGGACATGCCCGGCGAGTTCCGGCGCGCCAGCCGTTGTCACCAGGTCGAGGGTCTCGTAGCAGTCCTTGATCGTCATGGGCAGGCCGTGCAGCGGACCGCAGGGTCGCCCCGTCGCCCGCGAATTGTCCGCCGCCGCGGCTTCGGCGCGAGCCCGCTCCATGTCCATCGCGACGACCGCGTTGACCGCCGGGTTCACCCGCTCGATGTTGGCCAGCATCCCGTCGAGCAACTCTTCGCTCGACACCTCGCCTCCTTCGAGTGCGATCAAGAGTTGCACGGTGGTCGCGGTGGCCAAGTCGGGCGTCGTCATCAACCAAGCGTAAGGACTTCGGCAAGGTCCCTCGTCACCGGTGCGCGCCGCGCCGCGTCGTGCCGTGTCGACGTGACCAAGCATGGACTGCGGGAAGTCGTCGATCCGGTCTCAAGACGGGCGCCGGTACTGTCGAAGTATGAGCTGTGAGCGATCCCTCGATGGCGGTACGGCGACCGGCACGCTGCATCGTGGCGGACGCATGACGACTCGCCGGCGCAACCTCTCGGCCGGAGCCACGGCGCTGCTCGTGTCGTCGGCGTTGGCGGCGTCGGCACTCGCGGCAACGACATCGATCGACGGGCCCGCATCGGTCCTTGCGCCTGCCGAGCGCATCGGTGGTGCGGGCGGTCCGACCGTGGGCGGCTGCCCCGTCTTCCCGGCCGACAATGCATGGAACAGGCCCGTCGATTCGCTGGCGCTCCATCCGCAGAGCGCAGCGATCGTGAACACCATCCAGGCCAACGGTGGCGACTTCCTCCACCCGGACTTCGGCGAGAACCCCGACTACGGGATTCCCTATGTCGTCGTGCCCGCCGCGGCGCCGCGCGTCCCGGTCGACCTACGACGCGTACGGCGACGAGAGCGACCCCGGCCCCTTCCCGATCCCGCTCGATGCACCGATCGAAGGTGGGGCAGGCGCCAGCGGTGACCGCCACGTGATTGCCGTCGATCAGGGAACCTGCGAACTGTTCGAGCTGTTCGTCGCCCGACCCTCAGCCGGTCGGTTGGACCGCAGCGTCGGGGGCGAAGTTCGATCTTCGGTCCAACGATCTGCGACCCCTGGGTTGGACCAGTGCCGACGCCGCGGGCCTGCCCATCTTTCCCGGCCTCGTGCGCTACGACGAGGTCGCCGCCGGCGAGATCAGGCATGCGATTCGGGTCACGTTCAGTCGCACTCGTCGGGGCTACGTGCTGCCGGCCACGCACTGGGCGTCGAGTCGAACCGACCCGACGCTCCCGCCGATGGGCCTGCGCCTCCGCCTGAGTTCGAGCTTCGATGTTTCCGCGCTCACCGGCCAGGCGCGAGTGATCGCCGTGGCGATGCAGCGCTACGGCCTGATCGTGGCCGACAACGGCTCGAACTGGTTCTTCCAAGGCGCGCCGAGCAGCGGGTGGAACGACGACGATCTCAACCAACTCAAGGCAATTCCCGGCACGGCGTTCGAGGTCGTCGACACCGGGCCCGTCATTGTCGACTGACAGCGCAAGTCAGCGTGGCAAGTGAGCGTCGCAAGTGAGCAGTGAGCCAGCGGCTGCCCGGCCCTTCGGCGTCACTCCAGAGCTGCCGAGAGGTGCAGTTCCATGGCCGACAGGTCGATGCGGTTCAACAGGTTGGAGTACGCCATCCACGACGCCAGCGCGCTGATGTCGCTCACGTGTGGCGGAAGCATGTTCGGCGCGCTCGACGAGGCCGTCGTCGGCGAGGGCTGCCAACACGCCGATCTCCCTGACCGCCAACTTGCCGGTGAACAGCAGCGCCAACCGCTCCAACTTGCCCCGGCGCACGGCGAGGCGCATGAAGTCGTAGACCTCGAGGAAGCCGCGGCTGTAGGACAGGTCTTTCGTGAAGGGTCCGCCGGTCGGCGAACTGCCGCGAAACACGCGCACCGACGAGGCCCACGCGTCCGACTGGTCGAGGCCCTGGTCGCAGAACCAGTGGAAGACGTCGAGGAAGGTGGCCCCGTCCGAGGCCATCCCGATGGCCAGCATCCGGCGCGTCACCTTGCCGAGGCGTTGCGGCGTCGACGACATCGTGGTGATCTCGGTGAACACCGCGAGGCCCTCTTGCGTCGACGTCGTGGAGGGAGTCCCCTTGCCCAGAAACGTGCACCACGGCTGCGCACGGCCGTTGAGGGTGGTGGCCACGTGCACCCAGCCTTCGTGCACTTCGAGGACGCGCAGATCGCGGGTCGAGAACGTGGCGTCGGCGCGCAGCTTGATGTAGTCGCCACCTGCTGCAGCATCGGCAACGATGCCGTCGTCGATGATCACCCGGACCTGGTCGGCACCGAAGACAGCATCGAGGCGCGTGGCGAGGATCTCGACGGCATCTGCCGAGCTGTACCGGTGCTCGTCCGGCGCCTCCCAGGCGCCGGCGTCGATGTTGGTGAGCGACTCGTTCATCAACGCTCCGAGTTCACCCAGCGTCGGCCCGCCAGGATGCAACCGGTCGTCGGTTCCCCCGTACAACTCGCGCGAGATCGTTGCGAATGCGGGGGTGCCGCGCGCGTCGAGGAGGTCGATCACCCGAAGGTATTCGTCGACCCGAGCGACCAGGAGTTCGCCGACGGGCTCGTCGCCGAGAGCCTGATCGATTCGAGCGCGCAAGGCGGCGAGCCCTGCGCGCTGCTCGGCGGGTTCGAACCGCAGCGGGCGTTGCTGGCGGTAGTAGTCCGCATCGACCTGCGGTTGCGTCCGAGCACCGTCGGCGAAGAACGCGGCGGCCACGTCGTCGCCCCAGGCGATTGCGTCGAGAATGCGAATCGGCTGCTGCAGGAGCACCAGTTCGTCCGACAGCGATCGGATGGTCTCGCGCAGATTCACTGCGTCGTGAGGCCCGTTCGCAACATCTCCGGAATGTACTCCCCGCCGCCCGGCAGGAGCTCACTCGTCGGGGTGCGAAACCAGTCGCGGCTCAGGTGCAACACGACGACCATCCAACCGATCCCGACGTAGACCGGGAGAAGGTGGAGGACATCGGTGTAGCCGACGTCGTGGTGGATCCAGAGCGCCGCGCCGAAACCGGCAACCGACGATGCACCCAGCAGCCAGTACGTGCTCCGCTCGCCGGCCCGCCACCCCCACATCGCGGTCGTCAACAATCCGGCGCCAAGTGAGGCCAGGGCCCCGCCGAACCCAGCTCGATCATGTGCCACGAACCGAAGCAGCCGGCCGTCCAATTCTGCGCGGAGAAGCGCTTGTGTTCCGTCGAGAAAGGTCCGGTCCGACGGAATGAGGACATCGCGGAGACCGATCGTCATGATCAAGAATCCGGAGAGCAGCACGCCGACGGCAATGGCAACCATCATCAGTTGCGCGAGGAGAGCCCGGCGACGGACGTGTTCGTCGATCTCGATCGGAACGCGCCAGCTCGGTCGTGTCGGCCGACCGAACACGCCGCCCAGGTACAGCGGAAAGAACCCGACGGCCACGGCGAAGTGCAATGGATCGAAGAACCGATAGCCGAGGAACAGAAAGAAGGTCGGGAAGCCGATCGCGCCGGCGGTGGCGAAGCCGGCGCGGGCCCACCGCCAACCCCGCCGCATCGCGAATGCGAAGCCGAGATCGTTGAACCCGATGGCCATCATGCAGCCGGCCATCGTGATCCGGTCGTGTTGGAGAAACGGGATCAGTTGTTCGTTGATCGACTCCAGTTCGGCCCTCGATGCCAGCAGGAAATCGGTGTCGTATCCGAGAAACACAGGTCCGAGCGCAATGATCGAAGCTCCGATCCCTGCGCACACCATGGCGATGGCGAGCCACATCGCCCAGACCCACGCTTCCCATGTCCAGGGTCGGAACCACGCGACCGGAGCGGGCTGGTTGCCGACATGGCTCCGAGCCGCGAGCACCTCGTTGACTCGTTGGGCGAACGCCGGACCTTGGTCGATCACCGCCATCCGCACGGCCACCATCAATGCTCCGTCATCGAGTTCGCGCACGACCTCGGCGACTGACCTGGCATCGGAGATCACGGCGCGATCCGGAAGCGCGTCGACGGTGGTGGCGAAGCCGAATCCCATGCCGCGAAACACGATGTCGGTGTCCTCGCGCTGAGCGGAGACGACGACGCCGACAGGCGACGGCAAGTTGGCCAGGTCAGTCCGGACGGCGGCCTCGGGATGGTCGTGGGTGTAGTCGAACGCCCGGATGAACAACTCACCACCCGGGCGACGGGCCACCCACCGGATGAACCTCATCGCGGCGTGCTGCGATCTGCGTTGACTGCCGAACAAACCGGCCGCTGAGTCACGCAATGGCACGTACGTCCAGTCGGGCACGGCGTCAGGCTAGTTGGTCGCCTGGTTCGAGCCTGGCCTGCCCGATGGCGCGGTGAGCGCCTCGGGCGTGGGTCAGGACCGGTCGCCGGTCAGCACGCGCACGGCTGCCCGGTGGCCGGCGAGGCAGGCTGCGGCGGGGTCGCCCTGCCAGTCGGGAAAGGTGAGAAATCCGGCGGCGAAGGCATCGCCCGCCCCCGTCGTGTCGCCGACTGGCTCGACGGATGGCACAGCGATGGCGGTGTCGATCGCCTGGTGCGACCCAGTTGCCGGGGCCCGCAGCCGAGCGGGCCGCGGGCCGTTCTTGACCACCGTGATCGCAGTGCCGACACCGGCATCATCGAATCCGAAGACCTCGGCCTCGTCGGCGTTGGCGAACACCGCCGCCGGTCCGAGTCGAGTCAGCAGCGAGCGCACCGCGTCGAGACCCGTCGACTCGAGGAGCGCGGCTGAGGACAGATCGATCGACAGCGCGATGCCCCGTTCGAACGCCCACCCGGCCAGCGTTGCGGCGGTGACCGCCGTCGCCCCGCCGATGAGGGAGTAGAGCGGCACGTGCAACGTGGTGACGTCGTCCAGCCACGCGGGTTCCGGGTCGCGGAGGTCGGCGCATGTGCGTCGGTCGGTGAGCATCGACCGTTCGCCGTCCGGGCCGACGAGCACGACGATCGTGCCGGTTGCGCCACGATGCTGCACGAACTGCATGTCGACGCCGGCGTCGCGCAAGTCGCCGACGAGCGCAGCACCGATCGGGTCGACGCCGACCTGACCGAGAAAGCGAACCGGATGGCCCAGCATCGCCGCCGTCGCCGCCACATTCGCCGCGCTGCCACCGCGCCGTCGTGAGATCGTCGACGCAGTGTCGCTCGCGACGTTGATCGGCCCCGCGAGGCGGACCACGATGTCGTCGATCAAGTCACCGAGTGTCGCCAGCACCCACCCGACTGTAGGCCCGTCTCCATGCGACCCGACTCCATGCGACCCGACTCCGGCCGACCCGACTCGCGCCCGATTCGCCGCCGGAGCAGGCTGGCAGACTGACGCGATGGAAAAGACCCGCTTCGCTGTTGCCGATCTCGCTGGTGCCGATGGGTACAAGCTCGCGACCGGCTTGATCGTGCCGCGTCCGATCGGTTGGATCGGGACGATCTCTGCCGATGGTGTCCCGAACCTCGCTCCCTACTCGTTCTTCAACGCGGTGAGCGGTTCGCCCCCCATGTTCGTCTTCTCGCCGGGCCGCGGCGTGCGCAAAGACACCCTGGCGAATGTGCGCGAAGTGCGTGAGTTCACGATCAACATCGTCACCGTCGAGGTCGTCGAGGCCATGAACGCCACGGCTGCGAGTCACCCGGCTGGCGTCGACGAGTTCGCCGAGGCCGGCCTGACGGCGGTCGCCTCGACCTCGATTCGCCCCCCAATGGTGGGGGAGTGCCGCGCCAACATCGAATGTGTGGTGACCGACATCGTGGACATCGGCGACCCTGACGACGGCAACGCGCTCGTGATCGGACGGGCCGTCGAATTCCACGTCGACCCCGAACTGCTCGACGGCACGCGCATCGATCAGGCCGAACTGAAAGCCGTCGGCCGCCACGTCGGTAACACCTACAGCGCCGCCACCGACCTGTTCGACATCGTCCGTCCGGCCTGAACGCAATTGCCGGCGGATTGCGCCGGTCGACGTGATTTCGGGGCAGAATGGCGGCGATGGAGTTCTGGAAGCCGCACAAGCTCGCCACGCCGCACGAGGGTCAGATCTATCTCAAGATCAACGACCGTGTCCGCACGACTGCCGATGTCCATGGCGTTCCGGTCGGCACCGAGGGCAAGGTCATCTTGGCCAACGGTTTCAACTGGCAGCGCTATCGGGTGCTGTTCGAGAACGGCGCCGAGGTCGGCGATCTCGACCATCGCAACATCGAACCCATCGGGCGCACCGCGAAGCGACTCGCCAAGCTCGCCGCCAAGGTCTAGTGCTGGCCTAGTCCGGCCCACCAGGCGTCTCTCCCCGACTGCACCCGCCCGAACCAGACGGGCCGGCCGGTACACTTGGGCCCCTGTGAAGAGTTCTGTAGAGGCCCTCGAGGGCAATCAAGTCAAGCTGTACGTCGAGGTCGAAGAAGCCGAGTTCGACGCCGACATCGACAAGGCGTTCAAGCTGATCGCGCGGGAAGTCCGGCTCCCCGGCTTCCGCCCGGGTAAGGCGCCCCGCAAGGTGCTCGAGGCGCAAGTCGGCATCGGTCCCGCCCGGGAGCAAGCGCTCCGTGACGGTGTTCCCGAGTATCTCGCCAAGGCGGTACGCGAGCACGACGTCGACCTGATCGCGACTCCCCAGGTCGAGATCACCGACGGTCAGGAGTCGGGTCCGGTCGAATTCGAAGCGACGTGCACGGTTCGTCCGATCGTCGAAGTTCCTGGTCACGACTCGTTGACCATCGAGCTTCCGGTGCTCGACGTCACCGACGAGGAACTCGACGAGGCACGCACTGCCGAGCTGCGCAAGTCGGGTTCGTTGGTCGACGCCGAGCGTCCGGCCGAGGCGGGCGACTTCGTGACGCTCGACTTGGCGGCCACCCGCGACGGCGAGGAGGTCATCGGTCTCAACACCGAAGACTGGAACTACGAGGTCGGCCAGGGCTGGATCAGCGACGATTTCGACGACCAGCTCACCGGGGCATCGGTCGGCGACGAACTCTCGTTCACCTCGACCCCCAAGGGCACCGAAGAACCAGCCGATTTCACGGTCAAGGTCACCGCCGTCCAGAAGATGGATCTGCCGGAACTGACCGACGACTGGGTGGCCGACAACACCGGCGAGTTCGACACCATCGACGACTGGTCGGCGTCGTTACGCGACCGCATCAGCGAACAAAAGCTCAGCGGAATGCGCCGGACCCTGGTCACCAAAATCACCACGGCGCTCACCGATCTCGCCGAGATCGAAGCCCCCGAGGCGATGGTCAGTGCCGACCTCAATCAGCGCGTGCAAACCACGATGCAACAGTTCCAGGCGCAGGGCATCGACTTCGGTCAGTGGATGCAGATGACCGGCCAGGACCCCGAACAGTTCGTCGAGTCGATGCGCGGCCAGTCCGAGCAGGCCGTGCGGGTCGATCTCGCCCTGCGCGCCGTCGCTGCCGCCCAGAGCCTCGACGTCGAGGGCAACGAACTCGAGGGCGAGTACGCCCGCATGGCGATGCAGTACGGCCAGAAGGCCAAGGACATCCGGCGGGCGTACGAACAGAACGACGCGGTTCCCGAACTCGTTGCCCAGATCAAGAAGAACAAGGCCCTCGACTGGCTGGTTCACAACGTCGACTTCGTCGACGAGAACGGTGCCGCCCTGGGACGCGACCTCGTGCTCGGCCACACGCACGACGAAGCTGGCAACCACATCCACGACCACGACCACGACCACGACGATCACGACGACCACGATCACGACGACCACGATCACGACCCCGAAGCCACCGAGTCAGAAGATGCAGCGGACGCCACGTCCGAGGAAGCAGCAGAGTCATGAACTTCGAACCCCAGAGCGTCTACGGCGCGCAGAGCTACCTGGTCCCCAACGTCATCGAACAGACCAGCCGCGGCGAACGGGCCTCTGACCTTTACAGCCGGATGCTCAAAGACAACATCATCTTCCTGCAGACTCCGGTCGACGACCAGATCGCCAGCCTCATCTGCGCCCAGTTGATCCATCTCGAGTCGGAGAACCCCGACAAGGACATCAGCATCTACATCAACAGCCCAGGTGGCGACATCACGGCGCTCTTTGCGATCTACGACACGATGCAGTTCATCAAGAACGACATCGCCACGATCTGTCTCGGCCAAGCCGCCTCGGCTGCCGCCGTGCTCCTCGCCGCGGGCACCAAAGGCAAGCGTCTCGCCCTCCCGCACTCGCGTGTGCTGCTCCATCAGCCGTCCGGCTCGGTCGGGTACGGCCAGGTCACCGATCTCGAACTCGCGGCCAAGGAGATTCAGCGGATGCGTGAGATCCTCGACGGCATTCTGGCCAAGCACACGGGTCAGCCAATCGAGCGCATCCATGCTGATACCGACCGAGATTTCGTGATGGAAGCGAACGAGGCGCTCGAATATGGCATCATCGACACGGTGATCACGTCGCGTGAGAGCGTGGACCGGGACGGCCCGATCCGCTGACTCGAGTTGCGGCGGTATCCACGACTCAACCGATCGAGTGGGGCACAATGACCCGCTCCTGATCGGCAAGGTCGGGCAGACTGAACGCGAAGACGAGCGCAGATGACGTTGAGGGGAAGCAACAGTGGCCAAATTCGGTGACACGGGCGAACTGTTGAAATGCTCGTTCTGCGGCAAGTCGCAGAAGCAGGTGAAGAAGCTCATCGCAGGCCCCGGGGTCTACATCTGCGACGAGTGCATCGATCTCTGCAACGAGATCATCGAAGAAGAACTCACCGAAACCGCTGAGCTCACCTTCGACAACCTGCCGAACCCGCGCGAGATCCGCGCCTTCCTCGACGACTATGTCGTCGGCCAGGTCGATGCCAAGAAGATCTTGTCGGTGTCGGTCTACAACCACTATCGCCGCATCCAATATCAGAGCCAGGCCACGACGGTCGGCAGGCGCGACGACGTCGAACTCGCCAAATCGAACATCCTGCTGCTCGGCCCCACCGGGTGCGGCAAGACCCACCTCGCGCAGACGCTCGCCCGACAGTTGAACGTCCCGTTCGCCGTCGCCGACGCGACAGCGCTGACCGAAGCCGGCTACGTGGGCGAAGACGTCGAGAACATTCTGCTGAAGCTGATCCAGGCAGCCGACTTCGACGTCAAGCGAGCCGAGACCGGCATCGTCTACATCGACGAGATCGACAAGGTCGCCCGCAAGAGCGAGAACCCCTCGATCACCCGTGACGTGTCAGGCGAAGGCGTCCAGCAAGCGCTGCTCAAAATCCTCGAAGGCACCCAGGCGTCGGTGCCCCCGCAGGGCGGACGCAAGCATCCCCACCAAGAGTTCATCCAGATCGACACCACCAACGTGTTGTTCATCCTGGGTGGAGCGTTCGCCGGGCTCGAAGAAATCATCGAACAGCGGATCGGCCACCGGGGCGTCGGGTTCAACGGCACGGTCCGATCGAAGTTCGACCGTGACCCGGGTGATCTGTTCGCCCAGGTGCTTCCCGAAGACCTCGTGAAGTTCGGCATGATCCCCGAGTTCATCGGGCGCCTGCCGATGGTGGGCGCTGTCCGCAGCCTCGACCAGAAGGCGCTGGTCAGCATTCTCACCGAACCGAAGAACAGCCTGGTCAAGCAGTACGCGAAGGTGTTCGGGTTCGAAGACGTCGAACTCGAGTTCACCGAAGACGGCCTGAACGCCATCGCCGATCAAGCGCTGCTCCGCGCCACTGGCGCACGCGGCCTCCGGGCCATTCTCGAAGAGGTCCTCCTCGACACGATGTACGACCTGCCGGGCCGTGACGACATCGGCAAGGTGCTGATCGACCGTGCGACCGTGATCGACCGGGTCAACCCGACGCTGGTGCCGCGCAAGCCTGCGCGCCAGCGCAAAGCCGCCTCGTAGCGGCGGCGCTCGTTGCCGGCTTTCGTTGCTGGCGCCGTGCAGCCCCGATCGAGCCCGACGTCGTCGAGCGTCGCATCGTCGGAATCGGCATAGAGTCGGTGGCGTGAGGCCCCGAACCCGATGAACCACGACTTCACATTCGCGGACGCGGTGCGTTACCTCGATGACCATGCGTCGTACGACAAGACGGGACGAATCGACTCTCCGTCGACTGCAGTGATCGAGGCGTACTGCGCAGCCATGGGCGACCCGCAGCATTGCGCCCCGGTCATCCACGTCACCGGCACGAACGGCAAGGGCTCGACGGTGCAGATGATCTCGCGTCTGCTCGCCGCGTCAGGACTCAGCGTGGGCACGTACACGAGCCCGCACCTCGAGCACGTCACCGAGCGGATTCGTCGCAACGGCGAGGCCATCAGCGACGAAGAGTTTGCCGAGGTCGTCGGCGCCGTTGCCGAACTCGAACCGGTGGTCGGCCTGTCGCCCAGCTACTTCGAGATCATGACGGCGGCGGCGTTCCGCTGGTTCGCCGACACGGCCGTCGACGTGATGGTCATCGAAGTCGGAATCCTCGGTCGGTGGGATGCCACGAACGTCGTCAACCCGACCGTCGCGGTCGTCACCAACATCGGGATGGACCACAACGAGTTCGCCGGGCCCACGCTCGTCGACGTCGCCACCGAGAAGGCCGGCATCATCAAGCCGGGTTGTGCCGCGGTCATCGGCGAGACTCGACCCGAGTTGGTCGAGATCTTCCGCAACGCCGGCCCTGCGTCGATGATCGTGCGCGGCGAGGACTTCGAGGTCGAAAGCAACGCGTTGGCCCTCGGCGGTCGAATGCTCGACATTCGCACGCCGACCACGATCTATCCCGATGTCTTCATCCCGTTGCACGGCGCGTACCAGGGTGTCAATGCCGCCGTTGCGCTCACCGCCGTCGAAATGTTCTTCGCCGCGCCGCCGTCTGACGAGGTCGTGACCGAGGGCATGGCCGGGGTGTCGATGCCCGGCCGGTTCGAGGTGCTCGGCCGCCAACCGCTCACGATCATCGACGGGGCCCACAATCCGATCGGCGCCGACACGTGCGCTCAGGTGTTCTTCGACGACTTCCAGCCCGATGGCCGTCGGCTGCTCATCTTCGGCACGCTGCGCAACCCCACCGAGATGCTTGCAGCACTGCGCGCCGACGAATTCGACATGGTGTTCGCCTGTACGGCCCCGTCGCCGCGTGGCGTCGACGTGCGCAAGGTCGTTGCCGCTGCCAGGGCACTCGGTTGCGACAACATCGCCTCGTTCGACACCGTCGAGGAGGCCTGCGTGCGCGCCATGCAGTACGCCGACGGCGACGATGCCGTGCTGGCCACCGGCAGTCTGTACACCGCAGGCGCGGCCCGCGCCGTCCTCCAGCGCCACGCGAACTGAGGCCCCGCCGGGACGGCCGGGACGCGTTCGATTGACGGACCGATAGCTTTGTCCGCCATGTCTGATCGCACACTCGTCCTTCTGAAGCCCGACACCGTCGAGCGCAAGCTCATGGGCCAGGTCATCGCGCGCTTCGAGAGCAAGAACCTCGACATCGTTGCGATGGAACTCCGTCAACTCGACGTGGACACCCTCGCCCGTCACTACGAAGAGCACGTCGGGAAGGGCTTCTATGGCGAACTCGTCGAGTTCATGAGCCGCGGTCCGGTGCTCGCGATGGTCGTCGAAGGCCCGGAGAACACGTGGGAAGTGGTGCGCACGATGATGGGTGCGACGAACCCACGGTCGGCTGCCCCCGGAACCATCCGCGGCGACCTCGGCATCTTGTTCACCGAGAACCTCGTGCACGGCAGCGACTCCCTCGAATCGGCCCAGCGCGAGATCGACATCTTCTTCCCGAATCTGTAGCAATCCATCGCCCTGGTACTCTGACCGGTACGAAGCGCGGCGCCGTTGGGGTCGCCCGCTCCTACAAGACTCGAATCTGCAGCTCGCGAAGGGAGGGCCAGTCCATGGCCCGCAACAACCCGCTCAGCCTGGGGCGTGACCTCGCCATCGACCTCGGTACGGCGAACACGCTCATTTACGTCCGCGGCCACGGGGTCGTGCTCGACGAACCCTCGGTGGTGGCCATCAACGTCAATGATGGTCGTCCTGTCGCCGTGGGCCTCGAAGCCAAACGGATGATGGGTCGTACGCCGAATCACATCAAGGCGATCCGCCCGCTCAAAGACGGCGTCATTGCCGACTTCGAAGTGTGCGAAAAGATGCTGCGCTACTTCATCCAGAAGGTGCATGCCTCCAGATGGAGCAAGCCGCGCATGGTGATCTGCGTGCCGTCGGGCATCACCGGCGTCGAACAGCGCGCCGTGCAGGACGCCGCCGAGTACGCCGGGGCCCGTCGACCGGTGCACATCATCGAAGAACCGATGGCCGCGGCGATCGGGGCCGATCTGCCGGTTCACGAACCGTCCGGGAACATGATCGTCGACATCGGTGGCGGCACGACCGAGGTCGCCGTCATCTCCCTCGGGGGCATCGTCACGGCCCAGTCGGTGCGCGTCGCTGGCGACGAACTCGACGACGCGGTCTTGCAGTACGTGAAGAAGGAGTTCTCGCTCGCGATCGGCGATCGCACCGCCGAGGAGATCAAGATCCAGATGGGTTCGGCGTGGCCGATGGAAGAAGAACTCACCGCCGACATTCGTGGTCGCGACCTCATCTCCGGGCTGCCCCGCACCATCCAGGTCACCACCGAACACATTCGCGAAGCGTTGGCCGAGCCGATCAATGCGATCATCGACGCCGTGAAGACCACGCTCGACAAGACTCCTCCCGAGCTGGCTGCCGACATCATGCAAGACGGCATCATGCTCACGGGTGGAGGCGCCTTGCTCGGCGGCCTCGACGAACGCCTTGCCCATGAAACCGGCATGCCGATTCGCGTCGCTGCCGAACCGCTGTACAGCGTCGTCATCGGTTCGGGTCGGGCCCTCGAGAACATCGACGCCATGCGCGGGCTGATGTCCCTCGGCGGCGAGAACTGATCCGCCCGCGTCCCGCTCTTTCCCGACCTGTGGAAGATTTCTGACATGGCGATCTATTCCGTTGGCCGGCGCCGCGTCATCGTGGCTCTGCTGCTCACCCTCGTCTTGCTGCTCACGCTCGACCTGCGCGGCAACCCCGTGCTCGACCGGATGCGGGACGGATTCTCACGCGCGATGTCGCCGATCGAGTCGGCGACCGACGTCGTCACCATTCCGCTCGGTCGCGCGTGGAACGGGGTCACCCGGTACGACGATCTCGAGCAGGAGAACCAGGCGCTGCAAGACGAGCTCGACCGGCTGATCGGGACGCAAGCGTCGTACCGGCTCGCCGTCGAAGAGGCCGCGGAGTTGAAGGCGCTCTTCAGTCTCGAGTCGCTCGGCAGCATCCCGACTGCGGTCGCCAAGGTCGTCGGTGCGTCGTCGAACAACCTCGATCAGATCATCGAGATCAACATCGGTGGGAGCCGCGGCGTGCGCGTCGGCATGCCCGTGGTCAACCAGGCGGGGCTGATCGGCAAGATCACCAGCATCACCGACAACACTGCGAAGGTGATGCTGATCACCGACTCGCGCTACGTGGTCCCGGTGCGCGTGCAAGCGGCACCGCCGGCCGATCTTGGCCCCACCGACACCCGCCCGTCCGGCCAGACCAACGCCGAACTCGAGGACCTGGTCACCACCACCACGGCCCCCGCCACCACACTGGTCACCGACGTGCTCGCCACCGACTCGACGCTGCCCCAGAACGACACCGGCGTCACCGGCGCCGCGACCGACGCGGTCTCCCCCGAAGGCGATGGCGGCGAAGTGCCGGTCAACGCCACGCCGACCACGCTCGACCCGACCGACCCCGAGAACCTCGACCCCGCACAACCGGTCGACGGCGACACGGCGGGCGACACGGCGGGCGACACGGTCGAGACCACGACCACCACGACCACCTCGCCGGATCTGCCGGCGAAGGAGTTCGGGGCGCTCGAAGGCCGCGGTCGAGGGCGCATCCCCCAGATCCGCTTCCTGCAAGACAATCCCAGCCTGGCGGTGTTGCAAGAGGGTGACCTCGTGGTGACCGCCGGCGGATTCGACAGTTTGGCGCCACCCGACATCCCCATCGGCGTCGTCATCAACCGGGCCGATCGGTCCGGCCCGGGCGGACCGTTGCTCGACGTCGAGCCGTACGCCGACGTGACGCGCTTGAACTTCCTGCGGGTCGTGCTGTACACCCCGTTGTCCGAAGTCGAGCAGGAGTGACGCCAGGGTTGTGCGCCCGCCGCCACTCGGGGCGGCGCTGATGCTCGCAGCTGTCTGGCAGGGTCCGGTCATCCGACTGATTCCGGTCGGCATGATCCTGCTCGCGTTGCAGCGATCGATCTTCGTGCAGATCACCGTTGCCGGCGTGATCATCCAGATCGTGCTGGCCCTGGCCGCGGCAGCAGGAGCTGCGGGCGGATCCGAACGCGGGGCGACGGCGGGCTTCGTCCTCGGTGTCATGTACGACATGTTGGAAGGTCTCCCGATCGGCTCGACCGCCATTCCGATGACGGTGGCCGGCATCGTGGCGGGGTTCCTGGCGATCATCGTGGCCGAACCACAGTGGTGGTTGGCGATGATCTTCACCACGATGGGTGCGGCGGCCGGCGAAGTGATGGTGCCGATCACCCGACTCTTCACCGGCGCCGACGATCCCTTCGAGCCGCGTCTCACCTTGATCGTCCCGGTCGTCGCCCTTGCTGCTGGCCTCTTGTCGCCACTGTTCGTCCCGCTGGCGCGCTGGTGCCTGCGCATCAGACGGGCTGAATGGGTAGCGCCACCGCGCGACGCCGGGCTGTGAGCAGCCCCACCCAACCTTTCGCGATCTGCGGGTCGCGCGGCCGCCCGAACAGCGGCGTCGACTACGTTGCGGTTGTGTGAACGACGACCACCGCCGAGCGCCCGGAGCGGCGTCGATGAGCAGCGAAGAAGGGGCACACTGACGCCATGGCTGTCGACAAGCGCGCCACCCGCCTCGGCATTCTCGCCATCGTCGGCACCCTGCTCTTTTCCCTCGTCGGTGCGCGGTTGTGGTTTCTCCAAACGGTCGAGGCCGAGGCGTTGCAGGCAGAAGTCGACACCACCAAGGTGCGCACGCGGGCGCTCCTGCCGCAGCGTGGCCGCATCTTCGACGCCGACGGACGGATCATCGCCGACAACCAGCGTTCGCTCGCCGTCACGGTCGACTGGGAACTGCTCCGCGACGACACCGACCGCGAAGAGATCTTCCGGCGCCTCTCGGGTTGGGTCGACGTGCCGGTCGAGGACATGGAGGCGCGGTACGAGCGGGGAATCACCGACACGTTGCTGCCGATGCCCGTCGCCGAGGGTCTGAGCGAGGCCACCGCGATCGCGATCAAGGAACGAGTGGAGGATCTACCTGGCGTGCAGATCGTCGAGACGTCGAGACGCACCTATCCGTATGCGCCGCTGGCCAGCCACGTGGTCGGGTACATGGGGGCGATCACCGCGGAGACCAAAGACCTCTACGTGAGCAACGGGTACACGCAGAGCGAACGAGTGGGCCAGTTCGGGATCGAACTGAGCATGGAACGCGAGCTGCACGGCGTGTCGGGGTACGTCAAATACGAAGTCGACAATGCGAGTCGGATCATCCGCGAGGTCGAGCGGGTGCCGCCGATCAACGGGCGCGACATCCAACTCACGATCGACCTCGATCAGCAGCAGTACGCCGAACAGGTCCTCGAAACCCAGCTCCTGCTACGTCGTCAGGCCACCGCCCCGAATCCCCTCGACAAGGAGACGAATTTCCAGACGCGTGCGTTCTACGAGATCGACCCGGTCACGAACGACAGGTTGTACTACCCCGAAGAGGTTCCGTTCAAGGCCCCGGCGGGCGCTGTGGTGGTCCAGAACTGGGAGACGGGCCATGTCATCGCGCTGGCGTCGTACCCGACGTTCGACAATCGGTGGTTCGAATCCGATCTGAGCGGCGGCAAGTTCGAGGAGATCTTCGACGCCACCGACCTCGAAGCCCTCGAGTACGACGACAACGGCGAGGTGATTCCCGACTCGGTCAAGACCGATCCCGATCGATCGACCCTGGTCAACCGGGCCATCCAGGGGCAGTACAACCTGGGTTCGACGTTCAAACCGTTCAGTGCCTACGCAGCCCTCTCGACCGATTTGTTGAACACGAACTTCCGGTATCAGGACGAAGGGACCTATCGCATGGTGTCGGTCGACGAAGACCGCTGCGCGTCAGGGTCTCGTGCGGTGTGTCTACAAGAACGCCACCTGCCCGTTCGGGGGACCCTGCAAGTACGGCAGCGTCGATGTCGAAACCGCACTGGCCGTTTCGAGCGACACGTTCTTCTACCGTGTCGGCGAGCTGATCATGGAGAACAACGAGCAGAAGGACCTCCTGCAGCGTCAGGTCGGCCTCTTCGGCTTCGGTGCGAAGACAGGCATCGACCTGCCGTTCGAGTTCGCCGGAACCGTCCCGGACCGCGAGTTGAAAGCCGAGTACGCCCGCCTCGGTGTGATCTCCGAAGACGAAGGCAGTGCGTACTTCACCGGCGACAACGTGCAGCTCGCCATCGGCCAGGGGTTGCTGTCGGCCACGCCGCTGCAACTCGCTGTCGGCTACTCGACCTTTGCCAACTACGGCTTCGTCATGAAGCCCGAGATCATCAAGGCGATCTACGAAGCGGGCGTGCCCGACTCGACGATCCAGGGTCGAGTCGACCTCACCCGGGCCCGTTTCGCCGAGGAACCGAACATCGACGGCGAGGTCATCCGTCAGATTCCGATGCCGGAGGTCATCCGCGAGGAGATCAACCGGGGCCTGCGCCGTGTGGTCACGACCGGAGGTGGGCACTCCAGCGACTACTACCACTCGGCAACGGGGGAGAAGCTGTTCTTCGACTATCCGAGCAGCGCCATCCCCATCGCAGGCAAGACCGGCACGGCGCAGGGCCGGAACAACTTCCCGTGGAACGACTCGTCGGCATTTGCGGCGTACAGCGTCGACCCCGAACGCCCGTACACCGTGAGCGCCTTCCTTGAAAAGAGCGGGTACGGCGCGACCGCCGCGGGCCCGGTCGTCAAGTGCATGTTCCTGCAACTGTCCGGAGTCGCGCCGACCGACCCCGTGCAGCTCTCACCACCAGCTCGACACGACGGCATCGTTTCCCGCCCAACCCAAGGCGCTCGCCGACACCAGCTGCTTCGCGCGTCGCGATGCCCAGGCCTCACGCGGCTGACGCCGCGCCCGCCGATTGCTGACACACTGAGCGCCGATGGCCACCTCGTTCTTGAGCCGCAAGCCCGACTCGGGTCTGGGCAACATCGGAGCCAGCCCTGCCGACCCGAGCCGCAACATCGACTGGGTGCTGATGTCGGTGCAGCTGGCCCTCACGGTGGCGGGCTGCTTCGTCGTGTTCTCGGCGTCGCGTACCCGCGTCGCAGCGGACCCGTATGCATTTGCGACGCGGCAGGTGATCTTCGCCATCGTCGCCACGGCCGTGATGGCCCTCGTGATGGCGTTCGACTACGAAGTGTGGAAGGAACGGGCGCGTTTCCTCTACGGCCTCACGATCGTCGTGCTCCTGCTCCTGATCCTGCTCGGCGTGGCGAGCGGTCAGGACCGCATCTCGTTCGACCTCGGCCCGTTCAATGTCCAGCCGGCCGAACTCGCCAAGTTCACGGTGCTGTTGATGCTGGCGGTGTATCTCGCCGAGGAGCGCAGCGACGAAGTGTCGTACCCGCGATTTCTCGGCGGTCTGATGATCGTCGGCGGTCCGGCGGTACTGATCGTCGTGCAACCGGACCTCGGGTCGGCCTCGGTCATCATCTCGATGGCGATGGGGGTGCTTCTCGTGGCCGGGGCCAAGGTCCGCTACATCATGCTGATCTCGCTTCCTCGCCGTTGCCACGGTGGCCGCGGCCTTCTTCGGCCGTCTCGTCGATCGCTACCAGATCACCCGCATCGAAGCGCTGATCAACCCCGACGGCATCGATTCCGACTTCACCTATCAGGCCGAGAACGCCATGCGCGCCATCGGCACGGGCGGCATCTGGGGAAAGGGGTGGTTGCAAGGTCCGCTGACGAACGGTCGCGATATCCCGGTGATGTGGGCCGACTTCCCGTTCGCCGCGGTGGGGGAGCAGTTCGGTCTGATGGGCTGTGCTGCGGTGCTCCTGCTGAACGGGGTCGCGCTGATTCGCATCTGGCGGATCGCGCACCTCTCGCGTGACCTGCTCGGCACGTACATCTGTGCCGGCGTGTTCACCATGCTGCTCTGGCAGATCTTCCAGAACGTCGGCATGACGCTGCAGATCATGCCGGTCACCGGCCTCCCGCTGCCGTTCATCTCCTACGGCGGCTCGGGCTTGATCGTCTACTTCGCCATGTTCGGACTCGTGCAATCGGTCCACATGCGCAGGATGCGCTGACTTCGTCAGCGCAGACGGCTGGAGCCCCTCCCCTCGGTCGGGGCGGTGGCTCCGGTAGATTGGCTCGATGGCCGCCGTCACCTCTCGCGACTCCCGTCGCGACTCGAGCGTGATGCGGCCGTACCACCGGATCGACGCCAGCGGAATCGAGCGCGAGGTTTCCTCGCTGCACGGGCCCGCTCCGGAGAGCGCCGTTCGCGCGCTGCTCCTCAGAAGGGAACCCCTCCAACATGGACCACACCGACGACAGCACATCCCCGGGCGGAACCGACGCGGACAGCGTTGAAGCCACCGCTGAACGCTCCGATTCGGCCGGTGACCCCACCGACGAGGCGAATGGTGCCGCCAACAAGCGCAAGCGAGGGTCACGCGGCGGCCAGAATCGTCGACCCGCCGGAGCGTCCGGCGACATGGCCGAGCAGGTCGCCGCAGCTGACCGGAACGACGTCGAACTCCCCGCGCGGATGAGCGAAGGACGTCCGTCGGTCGAAGCGTCCGAGCGGGGCTTGGTGCGCAAACCGAAAATCGGCGACACGATGCCGATGCCGTCCTCGCCGCCGCCAGGGCCAACCGCTCACGGAGACGATGCGCTGCCGAAAAAGCGCAACCGACGCGGCAAAGGTGGTGGCGCCGGCACCGATGCCGATCGATCGCCCGATGCCGCGGCGCGCACCAAGACGCGGGCGAAGCAGGACGACGGTGACCGCAAGAAGTCCCGCGGCGGTGGGCGCGGCGGCCGAACCAAGGGCGGCACGCAGCAACTCGACGACGCGTGGCTCGAGCAGCGCCGGGGCCGCGAACGCAACGGCAAACCGATCGGGCGCTACTTCATGTGCGTCCAGTCGCGCCCCGGCATGGCGCAGGTCGCGGTGCTCGAAGGTCGCAATCTGATCGAGCACTACGTCAGCAGGCCCGCCGACGACGTCGCCCAGATCCACGGCAACATCTACATCGGCCGAGTGCAGAACGTGTTGCCCGGGATGGAGGCGGCATTCGTCGACATCGCCACACCGAAGAACGCAGTGCTCTACCGCAGCGACGTGCAGTACGACCCGGCTGACATCGAGCAGAAGGGCAGCAATGCCCGCATCGAAGACCTTCTGAAGAACAAGCAGCTGATCTTGTGTCAGGTGACCAAGAGTCCGATTGCGCACAAGGGTGCCCGGCTCACCCAAGAGGTGTCGCTCCCCGGCCGGTACGTCGTGCTGATCCCGAACTCGAAGACCTACGGCATCTCCAAGCGTCTCCCCGACGACGTGCGCAAGCGCCTGCGGGGCATCCTCGACCGAGTCAAGCCCGACGAGCACGGCCTCATCGTGCGGACCGCCGCCGAATCGGCGACCGAGGAGGAGTTGACGGCCGACATGATCCTGCTGCTCAAGGAGTGGGAGCAGATCGAACGCAAGGCGGCCAAGGCCCAGCGGCCGGCGCTGCTGTATCGCGAGCCAGAACTCGCCGTGCGGGTCATCCGCGAAGAATTCAACGCCGACTACCGCGGCGTGATCATCGACGACAAGCGGTTGCACGAAGAGGTGTACGACTACGTCGCGGCGTTCAACCCCGACCTCGCCGACCGGATCGAGTACTACGACACCGAAAAGAGGGGTTGTCGCTGTTCGAACGGCACCATGTGCACGAGCAGGTCCACAAGGCCCTCGATCGCAAGGTCTGGCTGCCGTCCGGCGGTTCGCTGATCATCGAAGGCACCGAAGCGCTGACCGTGATCGACGTCAACACCGGCAAGAACGTCGGCAAGTCGAATCTCGAAGAAACCGTGTTCCACAACAACATGGAAGCTGCGGTCGAAGTGGCCAAGCAGCTGCGGCTGCGCGACATCGGCGGCATCATCGTGATCGACTTCATCGACATGGAGATCAAGGAAAACCGCGCCAAGGTCGTCGAGGCACTGCGTGATGCGCTCGCCCGCGACAAGACACGGTCGCAGGTGTTCGATGTCTCCGAGCTGGGCCTGGTCGAAATGACTCGCAAGCGCATCGGCGAAGGGTTGCTCACCGAGTTCAGCGGGATCTGCCCCGACTGCGAAGGTCGCGGCGTGGTGGTCGACTACTCGATGTTGGAGTGATGGGCATGCAGATCCAGATCACCGACGACGCGCGCAAAGTGCTGGAGAAGAAGGGCGGAACGATGTCGATCGACTTCATCCGCCCGACCGGTTGAGGCAAGGTTGCCGAGGTGTCGGTCGACACCAACGTCAAGAACAAGAACCTCGCCGCCTACCGCCGGCTCCGCCACGACGACTTTCGAATCCTCATCACGCCGCAACTCGTCGGCATGGTCGAGACGATGCGCATCATCACGAAAGGCACGCTGAGCAAATCGCTCGCGGTGGAGTTCCAAGCCGTCGCCGGGGCATCGGGTGCTGACGGCGATACCTGCTGCACCTAGATTTCGGTCATGGCGGATCTGCTTGCACTGTCTTCGGAGATCATCGACAACGGGCTGACCGATCGCCCGTTCAACCGGACAAGCAACGAATTGAGCGAGATCGGCGACGGCCTCGCCGTGGTCGAGAGCTTCAGCCACAGCGTGGTGCTCGACGCCGGCGACGGATTGGTCGCCTTCGACGCGTCGCACGCGAACACCGGCGAGCGGGTCGTGGCCGCGATCAAGGGGTGGAGTTCCCAGCCGGTCAGCCACATCATCTACACCCACGGGCACGCCGATCACGTCGGCGGCAGCGTTGCCTTCGCCGCCGAGTACGGCGCCATGACCGTGGTCGGTCATCGCAACGTCGAGCGTCGATTCGACCGGTACGCCGCGACGAACGACTGGAACGTGCAGATCAACGCGCGCCAATTCGGTGGGGTGAAGGGCGATTTCGGGATGGGCAAGTTTCCCGAGTTCATCCCGATCGACACGGCCCGCCCGAATCACGTCGTCGACGACCACGACACGCTTCATGTCGGGTCCCGCGTGATCGAGTTGCACCATGCGCGTGGCGAGACCGACGATCACCTCTGGGCGTGGATGCCGGAGGAGAAGTGGATCGCCGTCGGCGACTTCGTCATCTGGAACTTTCCGAACGCCGGCAATCCGCAGAAGGTGCAGCGATTCCCGATCGAGTGGGCCGCTGCCCTGCGCGCCATGATCGCCAAGGGCCCTGAGCTGTTGCTCCCGGCCCACGGTCTGCCGATCAGCGGACGAGATCGGATCGCAATGGTCCTCGATGACATCGCGACGGCCCTCGAACTCGTCGTCCGCGAAGTGGTCGACATGATGAATGCCGGCGAGGTGCTCGACACGATCGTGCACTCGGTGAGTGTGCCCGACGACCTGCTGGCCAAGCCCTACCTCCGACCGCTCTATGACGAGCCGGAGTTCGTGGTGCGCAATGTCTGGCGCCAGTTCGGAGGGTGGTGGGACGGCGCCCCCAGTCGCCTCAAGCCGAGCCCCGACGCGGTGCTTGCAGCGGAGTTGGCCGATCTGGCGGGTGGCGCCGGGGTGCTCGCCGATCGGGCCCAGGCCATTGCTGACCAGGGCGATTACCGCCTCGCCTGCCATTTGGCCGACTTGGCCGGATGGGCCGCCCCGACCGATCAGGCGGTCCATCGTCAGCGGGCGCTGATCTACCGTGCGCGACGTAGCGCGGAGTCGTCGCTCATGGCCAAGGGAATCTTCGCCGGCGCGGCCCGCGAGTCCGAAGAGATCGCCGGTACCGACTCGTGATCTCGCGAGCAATCGCGCAATCCCGCCGTTAGCATCGCTTCTCGCTATGTACGCAGTAATCGCCTCAGGCGGCAAGCAGGAAAAGGTGGCCGAAGGCCAGCGAGTGCAGCTCGAACTGCTCGGCGCGGACGAGGGCAGCGACGTGTCGCTGACCCCCGTGATGCTCGTCGACGGCGACACTGTGCTGGCAACCGCCGACGAGCTCAAGGGCGCGTCGGTCACCGGGAAGATCGTCGGTCGGGCCGCAGGCCCCAAGATCAACGGCTTCACCTTCAAACGCCGCACCAACAACCACCGCCGCTACGGCCACCGTCAGAAGTACGACGTGGTCGAGATCACCAGCATCAAACTCCCCAAGTGAAAGGGCGCTGATTCTCCATGTCAAAGACAAAGGGCGGCGGTTCAACCCGCAACGGTCGTGACTCGAACGCACAGCGCCTCGGCGTGAAGGTGTTCGGTGGCTCGGCAATCAAGACCGGTGCCATCATCGTTCGTCAGCGGGGCACCAAGTTCCACCCCGGCAACAACGTCGGCAAGGCCAAGGACGACTCGCTGTTCGCACTCGCCGATGGCGTGGTGCAGTTCGGCACCCATCGCGGCCGCAAGGCCGTCGAAGTGATTCCCGCCACCGCCGACTGACACTCGAGACCCGTGGTGTCACCACCGGGGTCCCCGACAGACGAAAGGCCAGGCCCTCGGGCCTGGCCTTCGTCGTTTTCTTCCCGTTCGTCAATCCCGCCCGACGCGGCTCAGAGGGCAGCTTCGAGCTGGTCGACCGCCCGGTTCAGCTCGTGCGGGAGATGGTCGCCGAATTGCCCGAAGTGCTCGCGGATCTGGGGCACAGCGCCCTTCCACCCATCGATGTCGACGGCCAGAATCTGGTCGAGGTCGGCGGCGTCGATGTCGAGCCCCGACAAATCGAGCTGCTCGCGCACCGGCAGCTTGCCGATGGCGGTCTCGACCGCGTCGACGGTGCCGTCGACGCGTTCGAAGACCCACTTGAGCACGCGACTGTTCTCGCCGTACCCGGGCCACAGGAAGCGCCCGTCGTCGTCGCGACGGAACCAGTTGACGAAGAAGATCTTCGGCAGGTTCGCCTCGTCGGTCCGGTCTTTCATCGACAGCCAGTGGGTGAAGTAGTCGCCGTAGTTGTAGCCGCAGAACGGCAACATCGCCATTGGATCGAAGCGCAGTTCGCCTTGCACGCCCTCAGCTGCGGCGGTCTTCTCCGATGCCATGATCGAGCCGAGGAAGACGCCGTGGTCCCAGTCGTTTGCCTCGGTCACCAACGGCACCGTGGTGCGGCGACGACCGCCGAAGAGAATCGCCGAGATCGGAACTCCGGCTGGATCTTCCCATTCGGCGCCGATCGAGGGGCACTGTGACGCCGGTGCGGTGAACCGGGCATTGGGGTGCGCCGCAGGACTCTCCACTTCCGGGTTCCACGGGTTGCCGCGCCAGTCGGTCGCCCGGGCCGGGGGAGTGTCGGTCATCTCCTCCCACCACACGTCACCGTCGTCGGTGAGTGCGGTGTTCGTGTAGATGCAGTTGCCCCACAAGGTGTCCATCGCGTTGCGATTCGTTTCGTTACTCGTGCCCGGAGCGACGCCGAAGAACCCGGCTTCGGGGTTGATCGCGTACAACCGGCCGTCGGCGCCGATCTTCATCCAGCAGATGTCGTCGCCGATCGTTTCGGCCTTCCAGCCCGGAATCGTGGGGATGAGCATGGCCAGGTTCGTTTTGCCGCACGCGGACGGGAACGCAGCCGCGATGTACTTCGCAGCGCCCTGCGGGTTCGTGAGTTTCAAGATGAGCATGTGCTCGGCGAGCCAACCGTCGTCGCGAGCCATGACCGACGCGATGCGCAGCGCAAAGCACTTCTTGCCGAGCAGCGCGTTGCCGCCGTAGCCCGACCCGTACGACATGATCTCGCGTGTCTCCGGGAAATGGACGATGTACTTGTTCTCGGCGTCGCACGGCCACGGCACATCGACCGCGTCGGGGGCGAGCGGAGCACCCACCGAGTGGAGGCACGGAACCCATTGACCGTCACCGAGGGCGTCGAGGGCGCCCTGACCCATGCGAGTCATGATCCGCATGTTGGTGGCCACATAGGCCGAGTCGCTGAGCTGGACGCCGATGTGGGCGATCGGTGAGCCGAGCGGACCCATCGAGAACGGGATGACGTACATCGTCCGGCCGACCATGGAGCCGCTGTAGAGGCGGTTCATCTCGGCGCGCATCTCGGCGGGGTCGCGCCAGTTGTTGTTCGGCCCGGCCTCTTCCTCGGTCGTCGAGCAGATGAACGTACGGTCTTCGACGCGGGCGACGTCACCTGGGTCGGAGTGGGCCCAGTAGCTGTTCGGGCGCTTCGCCTCGTCGAGCTTGGTGAACGTTCCTGAGTCGACGAGTTCCTGGCAGAGCCGTTCGTATTCGTCGGCGGACCCGTCGCACCAGTAGATGTCAGACGGTTGCATGATGGCCGCCCATTCGGCAACCCAGTCGTTCAGCCGTTGGTTGCTGGTGGTTCCACTCATGCGTTCCGTGCTCCTCGTCGAGTCAGCGTCATGTTCGAAAGTGTTCGTTTGATGACGTTAGGCGCGTCGGGGCCCTCCGTCACAAAGTCGTACGCTTTGTTCAGGCCAATATCTCCCATCCGAATGGCCCATCACGAACAACGATGGTTCGACATCGCTGATCGTCAGGAGCGATTGGAGGCGATGGGCGCCGACGCCGGAGCTCCGATCAACTGCTGCGGGTCCGATCGACGGGCGGTCGCCCTGCACGGCCATATGACCGGAGGGGAAGCTCAGTGACCGGGGGTCGCCATGTCGACCTCGGAGCCGAGGCTGAGCTGCGTTGCTCGGCCGGCGTCATCGAGGACGAAGATCACCCGTTGGCCTTGGCGCAACATGCGGAAAATCGAACCGTCGAGCGCGTTGGCGGCGAGTTCGTAATCCTGAAAATCGGTATCGCACATGACCAGGCCGTCGCCGGTTGACGGGTCATACGCCTTGATGACGCCCTGCATGTCAGACGCTCCAGGCCATGGGTGGTGTGGCCGGCCGGCTCAGCCGGCCTTGACGATCTTGCCGGACTTGATGCAACCCGTGCACACGTTCACGCGCTTGGCGGAACCGTTGACCAGGGCGCGGACACGCTGGATGTTCGGGTTCCAACGACGCTTGGTGCGACGGTGCGAGTGTGACACCGACATGCCCCACGACGGGCCCTTGCCACACATTTCACACTTTGATGCCATTGGATTCTCCTGCGACGCTTCGCTTCAGATCAGTCAGATTCGAGTTGCAGCGGCACACAGCGCGCTGAAACAGCCATGTGAGGCTACCAACGCCGCGTGCCAACACAACCGGGCGGGACAATGGGTGGACATTGGGTGACAGAACAGCGCTGGGGCGAACCATCGGAGACGGCGAGACCCTAAGCTCTGCGGCCGTGCCAACTCTTGAACGGCTGAGTACCGCTGCGCTGCGCGAGACGGTACGCACCTTCCGCGACACCGTCAAGCTGCACGCGGGCCGCCTCAACCGCCTCAACGTATATCCGGTTCCCGATGGAGACACGGGCACCAACATGGCCCGCACGCTCGACGCGGTCGTCGCCGAAATGGACAATGCGCCGGCCGATGACATCGAGGCGACGTGCGCCGCGATTTCCCATGGCTCGCTCATGGGAGCCCGCGGTAACAGCGGCGTCATTCTGAGCCAGATCATGCGCGGGCTCGCGACCACCTTGAAATCGCAGGCGCCCGCGACGGGCGCCAAATTCGCTGAGGCACTGCAGGCGGCAACGGCCGGCGCCTACCAGGCGGTACTCCGGCCGATCGAGGGGACCATCCTCACCGTTGTCCGGCTGAGCGCCGATGCTGCCAAGGAATCCGCCGACGCCGGCGGTTCGCTTGCCGAGGTCATCCGAGCAGCCCGCGAGGCCGGTCGGATCGCGTTGGCGAACACGCCCGAACAACTTCCGGTACTGAAAGAGGCCGGCGTGGTCGATGCGGGCGGTGCAGGGTTTCTGCTCCTGCTCGATTCGGCGCTGCACGTCGTCGATGGCGCACCGCTGCCCGAGGCCGAGGAAGACGACGGCTCGGGTGGGGCAGTCGCAGCGGCGTTCGCCGGGCCGGCGCACCGGACCGGAATGCTCAAGGTCGGCGGCGCCGACGACGTCGACGTGGCCGACCAACGGTACGAGGTCATGTATTTCATGGATCTCGACGATGATCGGATCGACGACTTCAAGGCAGCCTGGGGCGCCATCGGCGACTCGATCGTCGTCGTCGGCGGAGACGGCATCTGGAACTGTCACGTCCACACCAACGACATCGGCGCAGCGATCGAAGTGCCGCTCGATCTGGGGGGTCGCCCGAAGCAGATCCGCGTCACCGATCTGTTCGAAGAGGTCGACGAAGAACACATCAAGCGCGAGGCGGCGATGGGTGGTGCCGGCGATCCGGGCACCGACGCGACGACCACCCGCGCCGGCGCCGGCCTTCCATCGGTCACCACTGCCGTCGTCGCCGTGTGCTCGGGTGACGGGTTGGTCGAACTGTTCGCTCAACTCGGCGTGCAGGGCGTCGTCACCGGCGGACAGACGATGAACCCGTCGACGGCCGAGCTGCTCGACACGGTCGAACACGTCAATGCCCAACAGGTCGTCATCCTGCCGAACAACAAGAACATCATCCCGGTCGCGAACCAGATCGATGCGCTCACGTCAAAGCACGTGATGGTGGTGCCGACCCGTTCCATGCCCGAAGCATTGGCCGCGCTCGTCGTGTATGACCCCGAAGGATCGGCCGACGACAACCATGCCGAAATGCTCGAAGCCGCCGAATCGGTCGCGACCGGCGAAGTGACGCAGGCCATCCGCGACAGCGGTTCGGAGGCGGGCCCGATTGCGGCAGGCGACTGGATCGGCATCGTCAAGGGCGATGGCATCGCCGCGATCAGCGACTCGCCGGCCGGTGCGTCGATCGCCCTGCTGGAGATCCTCGTCGGCGCCAACGCCGAGCTGGTCACCGTCGTCGTCGGCGCCGATGCATCGCCCGACGACACCGCGTCGATCGAAGGCTGGCTGAGCGACCATCGCGGCGATGTCACCGTCGAGGTCCAGCGCGGCGGCCAGCCCCTCTATCCCTTCCTCTTCGGCATCGAATAGCCGCAGGACGCACACGGACGCCGATTGCTGCGTTCCGTGAACTCCTCGGTGCCTGGAGGCACCGTCGTCGTCACGCGCCTTGCACTCGGCGCCCGTGAGCGCCCTGCGGACTCCAGAGCGTGCGAGAGTTCTGGGGAGCTGTATTGCGGGCCGTCGATGCTTCGGGGGCGGGATGCGTGATGGGATGGGTGGACGAGATTCGTGGGTGGCCGGCTGATCGGGCAGAATCGGGCGATGAGCGAGCCGATCACCTTGCGCGAGCTTGCTGCGATCGGCGTCGAGCGGCTCAAGGGCGTGGGTGACAAGAAGCAGGCGGCACTGGCCCAAGTGGGGGTGACCAACCTGCTCGATCTCATCACGACCTATCCCCGACGGTGGGTCGACCGGACCAACGAGGCACGCATTGCCGACCTGGTGCCGGGCGCCGAAGCATTGGTCATCGTCACCGTCCGATCGGTCACGAAGCGGACCACGCGCAACCGTCGCACGATGGTCAACGTCAACGTCGGCGACGGGTCGGGCCGGATGGATGTCGTGTTCTTCAATCAACCGTGGCGCGAAAAGCAGTTGCAGGAGGGGCTCGACGTGGCCCTGTTCGGCAAGGCCGATACGTATCGCGGCGGCCTGCAGATGTCGAACCCCATCGTCGACCTCATCGGTGATCGAACCGGCAAGATCGTCCCGATCTATCCGCAGAGCGAGAAGGCCCAGATCGCGACGTGGGAAATGGCCGGCTGGGTCGAAGAGACGTTGCGGCGTTGCGCCATCCGCGGCATCGCCGACCCTGTACCCGAAGCTCTTCGACGTCGCCTCGGTCTCGTGGACAGGTCGACGGCACTCCACGGCATCCATCTCCCCGATGACATCACGACCAAGGAGCGGGCCCGCCACCGACTGGCGTTTGACGAGTTGCTGCGTGTGCAACTCGTCCTGGTGCTTCGCAAGCGGGCGATGGAGCGGGCGTCGCGCGGCATCGCCCACGTCGTCGGAGGAGAGATGGTGCGACGATTCACGTCGTCGTTGCCGTTCCCGTTGACGGGTGCGCAGGCGCGCACCATCGAAGAGATCAATGCCGATCTGGCGAGCCCCCATCCGATGCATCGGCTGCTGCAAGGAGACGTCGGCGCCGGCAAGACGGTCGTCGCGGTCGCGGCCATGCTCGCGGCGGTCGATGGCGGTCATCAGGCCGCCCTG
Organism: Ilumatobacteraceae bacterium; assembly: GCA_963820085.1. GTDB lineage: Bacteria > Actinomycetota > Acidimicrobiia > Acidimicrobiales > Ilumatobacteraceae > Ilumatobacter_A. Next base: position 1,227,022 of record CAWFYU010000008.1, read on the forward strand.
ATGGCGCCAACCGAGGTGCTGGCCGAACAGCACGCCGCATCGGTCCGAGCCATGCTCGACGGCATCACCGTTCCCGATCCGGGCAATCTGTTCGGCGACCGACCCTTGCGCGTGGAGCTGTTGACCAATCGCATCACCGGTGCCAACCGCAAAGATGTGCTCGCGGGGTTGACCGACGGCACCGTCGACATCGCGATCGGGACGCATGCGCTGATCCAAGAAGCCGTCGGCTTTTCCAGTCTCGGCGTGGTCGTCGTCGACGAACAGCATCGCTTCGGCGTCGAACAGCGCGCTGCGCTGCGCGACAAGACCGCCGACGGCGCCGTGCCCGACACGTTGGTGATGACCGCGACGCCGATTCCGCGCACGGCCGCGATGACCGTGTACGGCGACCTCGATGTCAGCATCCTCGACGAACTCCCGCCCGGACGCACGCCGATCGTCACGATGTGGGCCGACGGTCCACTGATGGAGACCGGCGTCTGGAACGACATCAAGAGCGAAGTCGCCGCCGGGCGGCAGGCGTATGTCGTCTGCCCGTTGATCGGCGAGAGCGACAAGCTCGAAGTCGCCTCGGCCGAAGAGACTTTCGAGCGACTCGAAAACGACGAGTTGCGGGGGCTTCGGCTCGGCCTGCTGCACGGCAAGCTGTCATCGGTCGACAAGGAGGCGACGATGAATCGTTTCCGCGTCGGAGACATCGACGTCCTCGTGGCGACCACCGTGATCGAGGTCGGCGTCGACGTTCCGAATGCGACCGTGATGGCGATTCTCGACGCCGACCGATTCGGCATCGCCCAGCTCCATCAGCTGCGGGGCCGCGTCGGTCGGGGTGAGCATCCATCGACCTGCTGGTTGGTGACACAGCAACGCGAGACCGACGCCGACGTCGGCAATCCGCGGGTCGAGGCGCTCGTCGCGACCACCGACGGCTTCGAACTGGCCGAGATCGATCTCGACCTGCGCGGCGAAGGCACCCTGATGTCCACTGCGCAGAAGGGCCGGAGCGATCTGAAGCTGGCGTCGCTCCGGCGCGATCGCAAGCTCGTCGAACTCGCCCGGGAGGCCGCATTCGAGATCGTCGATGCGGATCCCGATCTGGCTCGGCGCCCCGACCTCGCCGACGAACTCGACCTGATCTTCAGCGACCGCGACGAGGAGTTCCTCGCCAAGAGTTGAACGGCGAGAACAACGGCGACGGTGACAGCGACGGCGCCGGTCAGGACCAGTCGATCGACGCGCTGTCGCCGCGCGCCGCATCGTCGTCGGCGTCTTCCGGGATCTGCAGGTCCCAGCGATCCAGGCAGTCTTCGCAGCGATACGCCACCCAGTCTCCCGGGAGCCACACGCCGTCCTCACGCGGCATCGAGAGAAGGTGACAGCGGCCGCCGCAATCGATGCAGGTGATCTGAGCATCGGGCGTGATCATCCCCCACAGTCTGCCCCATGCGATGAGTCTCGGCTGCACCCCCTGCGGCCAGATCTCATCGCTGTGCGTGGCTGGGTCGCATGCGATGAGTGCGGCCGGTTGGGTTCAAGCCGCTATTGCATCGAGGAGGTTAGCGAGAGTCTCGGCGGGTGTCTTCCAGTTGAGGGTTTTGCGGGGTCGGCTGTTGAGTTGGTCAGCGACTGCGTCGAGGCGTGCGGCGTCGTGGACATTGAGGTCGGTGCTCTTGGGGAAGTACTGGCGTAACAGTCCGTTGGTGTTTTCGTTGCTGCCACGTTGCCATGGTGAGTGCGGATCACAGAAGTAAACGTTGACACCGGTGTCGATGCTGAACTGGTGGTGCCGGGAGAGTTCGCTGCCCTGGTCCCAGGTGATGGAGCGGACCAACGCGGTGGGGAGCTCAGCGATCTTGGCGGCCATTGCGGTGTTGACTTCAGCGGCGCTGTGGCCGTTGGGTAGGTGTAGCAGCATCACGAAACGGGTGGTGCGTTCCACCAGGGTGCCGATCGCGGAGCGGCCCCCGGCCCCGATGATCAAGTCGCCTTCCCAGTGACCGGGCACTGCACGGTCCTGCACCTCGGCGGGCCGCTCAGAGATGTTGACCATCCCCGGGATCTTTCCTGGCCCGTTGCCGTTGCGTTGATCGCGTCGACGCCGAATCGCTCGACCGGTGCGTAAACAGCTGGCCAGTTCCTTGCGCAGGACACCACGGCCTTGGACGTAGAGCGACTGATAGATCGTCTCGTGTGACACCCGCATCTCCGCATCGTCGGGGAACTCTTCGATCAAGCGTCGCGCGATCTGCTCCGGTGACCACAGTTTCTCGAGCTGCGCGATGACATAGGCCGCCAGACGAGGATTCGCGCCCAACACCGGTACCTGCGGGCGACGTGCCAGTTTCAACGCCCGCCGATGCGCCGCCAACGGCCGATAGCTGTCACGGCCACCATTGGCAGCGATCTCCCGAGTGACCGTCGAGGGATGCACACCGAGCCGACGAGCAATCACTGCACCGGGCTCACGAGTGATGTTGACCCGGTTCTCTGGACACGGGGTTATGTGTGAGTCGGCTCTCCGTGGTCGTGGCGCCACTTGTCAGCGTACTCGGCTGGGGTGAGGTGCCCGAGGCCGGTCTGGTGGCGTTGGCGGTTGTAGAAGACCTCGATGAACTCGAACAGGTAGGCGTGGGCATTCGGCTCGGGTGTCGAACCAGATCGATCCGCGGATCCAGGCGATCTCGACTTTCAGCCGGGCCCAGAAGGTCTCCATCGCGGCGTTGTCGTAAGCGTCGCCGGTGCGACCCGAACGAGAGCGTGCATGTTGGCGTTGCCGGCAGCGAACGCGAAGTCCAGCGACGTGTAGATCGAGCCCTTGTCGGCGTGGTGAATGACGTCGGCAGGGTTGCCGGTGCGGGTGAGCGCCATCTGCAACGCGGACACGACGAGCACCGTGTCCTGACGCCCGGAGGTGTCCCAGCCGACGATCCCGCGATGGAACAGGTCGCGGACCGCGGCGAGGTAGAGCTTGCCCTCGCCGGTGGCGAACTCGCTGACATCGGCAACCCAACGTTGGTTCGGGTGCGTCGGCATGGAACTGCCGTTTCAACAGGTCCGGTCGGCCCCGCCGGCGTCGGGCCGGCCGCGACGCCACTTTCTTCGACGTGTGCGCTCCGACCAGCCCGTTCGCGCGCATCAGCCGCGCCACCCGTGAACGGGCAACCTGTTGGCCGCGGTGGCGGAGCTGACCGACGCATGCGTGGCACCCCATAGGTGTTTCGTGACCGGGCATAGATGTCACGGATCACCTCGAGCAGTTCGGCGTCGGCGAGATCACGCGCCGACGGCGTGTGGTTCGCCCACGCGTAGAACGACGAGCGTGGCACCTCGACGAGTTCACACATCCGCTTGACCTCGAAGGTCGACCTGGTGGTCCTGGACGAAGCGCAAGCGGATCAGCGCATCGTCTCCCGGGCGAAATAAGCGGCCGCCCTTCGCAGGATCTCGGTGTCGGTACGCAGCTCGATGTTCTCCTTGCGCAACCTGCGCAACTCGTCGCGCTCGGACTCGGTCAACGTGTCCGGATCGGCGGCACGTTCCGACGCGTTGCGCTCGGGCGCGGACCCAGTTCGACAACGTCCCATCGCTGATCCCCAACGAACGGGCAACATCGGTGACCGATCTGCCCGAGCTGCGCACCAGCTCGAGCGCATCTCGACGGAACTTCTCCGGATACTTGCTTGGACGCCCCATGACGGGCTCCTTCCTACACGGTCTCCCGCGTAATTGCGGCTGCACCCCCTGCGGTCAGATCTCATCGCTGTGCGTGGCTGGGTCGCGTGCGATGAGTTTCGGCTGCACCGCCTGCGGTCAGATCTCATCGCTTCGGGGGTGGGGCTCGTAGCCTGGGTGGATGCGTGTGGTTGCGGGAGAGTTCGGCGGACGCAAGATCGTTGCCCCGGACGGGACATCGACGCGGCCGACCACCGATCGGGTCCGCGAGGCGATGTTCAATTCCCTCGGCAGTTCGGGGATCCTCGACGGGGCCGTCGTTGCCGACCTCTTCGCGGGCAGCGGTGCTGTCGGGATCGAAGCGCTGTCACGCGGCGCCGAACGGTGCGTCTTCGTCGAACGTGACCGGAGCGCGCTGCGGTCCCTCGGCGAGAACCTCGACACGCTGGGTCTCGACGGTCGGTCGAAGGTGATCTCGTCTGATGCAATGACGGTGGCGTCGTCACTCGACTGCGACATCGTGTTCGCCGATCCACCGTACGATTTCGATGCCTGGGACCGCCTGCTCGGCGCGGTCCGCGCCGACATGGTGGTCGCCGAATCGGGTCGGTCGATCCCCTGTCCCGCCGGCTGGGAGAGGACCCGCGAGAAGAAGTACGGCCGGACGGTGGTGACCTTCTTCGAACGCGTCCAACTAGTGTCCGCAGGGTGAACAGCACGAATCGTTCGGCGGACGCGACGACGCTGCGCGTGATGTATCCGGGTTCGTTCGACCCGCTCCATCTCGGCCATCTCGACGTCATCACGCAGGCCCACGAACTGTTTGGCGAGGTCGTCGTCGTCGTGATGCACAACCACGCGAAGACCTCCGGACTGTTTCCGGTGGCCGAACGCCTCGACCTCGCCCGCGCCGCTCTTGCCCACCTCGACCGCGTCACGGTGGTCGCTCAAACCGGACTTGCGGTGCAGGCTGCCGCAGCCACCGGTGTCGACTTCATCGTGAAGGGTCTGCGCAATGGCGAGGACTTCGAGATCGAGCAGCAGATGGCGCAGAACAATCATGCCGTCACGGGCATTCGGACGGTCTTCGTGCCGTGCGCCCCCGAACTCGGTTACGTGAGTAGCCGCTTTGTGCGGGAGATCGCGAAGTACGGTGAAGAAATCGGTCATCTGGTGCCGGCGAATGTCGCCGATGCACTCCGCACCGCCTTCGCCGAGACGAATCAGAATGACGAGACCGTGACATGAGCTACGACGATCAATACGACGAGTACGACGAGATCGACGACGAATATCCCGACCAGGACTCGCAGGTCGGCTACGTCGGTGATGCCGAGACCCTGCTGCGGCGCGCCATCGACATCGTGTCGACCGCTCCGACGATGCCGTTGTCGTCGTCGCCCCGCATCGACCGCGACGAGATCATCGAGTTGCTCGAGGAATCGCTCCATCGACTCCCGGACGAACTCCGTCAGGCCCGCTGGATGCTGAAGGAACGCCAGGACTTCGTCGCCAAGACGCGGCGCGAAGCCGACGAGTTGCTCGAAGCAGCACGCGTCCGGGCCGAGCGAATGGTGCAACGCACCGAAGTGGTTCGTGCTGCCGAGCAGCGCGCGCGCACCGTGATGGAAACCGCCGATACCGACTCGCGTCGCCTCAAGCACGAGACCGAGGACTTTCTCGATCAGCGACTCGGGAGCTTCGAGATCCTGCTCGACAAGCTGCAGAAGACCGTCAATGCCGGTCGGCAACGTCTGTCGATCGGGGGCGCGGAGCACGACCCCACGTCGAACACCGGGTCACTTCCTGCAATCGACGAGTCGTCTCCCTTCTTCGACCAAGACCACTGAGAAATTCGCGGGGCCGGCCGGCGGTAACGTGGCCGGATGGGTGCACCGATTGCCGATGAACTCCGGCCGTTGCGGGTCAATGCGATCGAACTGTTGCGTCAGCCGGGCTCCGCGGCCACCGTCGAGCACACCGTCCCGGCCGAACCGATCGGTGTTGCGCACGAGCGTCTCCATGGCCCGATCGAGGTGGCGGTTCGGCTCGAGTCGATGAACGACGGAATCGTGGTCAGAGGCGTGGTCCGAGCTCCATGGGCGTCTCCGTGTCGGCGATGTCTCACCGATCTGACGGGAATCGCTGTCGCCGATGTCGACGAGCTGTATCAGATCGAGGTGACCGATGATGAAGCCACGCCGATCGTGAACGGGCAACTCGACCTCGTCCCGATGATTCGAGAGCTGGCCTTGATCGAACTCGACGCCGAACACACGTGTCGCGCCGATTGTGCTGGACTCTGCCCGGTGTGCGGCATCGACTTGAACTCGACGGCCTGCGACTGCGACTCCACTGTCGTCGACCACCGGTGGGCGGCGCTCGACGGCCTCGTTCTCGACGATTCGTGATCGAGTATTGATCTCGGCGCGACGCCGATAACGTTGCACGCCGCTGCGAGGTCAACACCTCGCCGCTCACCAAGATCTCCGTCGACCAGAGTGGTCGATGTCGTAACGAAAGAGCGAACGATGGCCGTTCCCAAGAAGAAGACATCGAAGTCGAAGACTCGCAGCCGTCGTGCCAGCGCGTGGAAGCTGCAGACCCCGCCGCGGAGCATCTGCCCGCGCTGCGGCAACGCCAAGACTCCGCACACGGTGTGCGGCAGCTGCGGTTGGTATCGCGACCGCGTCGTCGTCGACGTCTGAGTCGACGCTGCTCAGGGCTCCTGCACCGATGCTGCCTGTCGCCGTCGACGCCATGGGCGGCGACGTCGCGCCACAACCCAACATCGACGGCGCGCACGCCGCGGCGGCGTCGGGCATTCCGGTCGTGCTCGTCGGCCCGGAGGGGCTCGACGGCCTCACCGCCGGTGGAACGACGCTCGGCCTGATCGTGGCCTCCGAGGTGATCGGAATGCTCGACGACCCGGCCCAAGGCGTGAGACGCAAGAAGGACTCGACGCTCGTGCGGGCCGCCGAGGCAGTGCGCGACGGCACGGCCAGCGCCATGATCTCGGCGGGTAACACCGGTGCCACGATGGCTGCGGCGTTGCTCCGGATGGGTCGGATCAGCGGGGTCAAACGTCCGGCGATCGCGACGCCGATCCCGGTGCCGGGCACCACGCCCACCGTCTTGCTCGATGCGGGGGCGAACGCCGAAGTGCAGGCGGAATGGCTCGTCCAGTTCGGTGTGATGGGAGCGGTGTACGCGCGCCGCCGATTCGGCATCGAGAACCCCCGCGTCGGCTTGCTGTCGATCGGCGAGGAGCCCGGCAAGGGAGACACGCTCCGCAAAGACGCCTATGCCCTGCTCCGTGACGCGCCCGGGATCAACTTCATCGGCAACGTCGAAGGCCGCGACGTGATGAGTGACAACGTCGACGTGTGCGTCACTGACGGCTTCACCGGCAATGTCGTGTTGAAAACACTCGAAGGCGGCATGAAAGCCGTGATCGGGGCGCTGCTCGAGGCCTTCGGCCAACCCGAGTACCGGGAGCACGCCGATGCGTTGATGCCGGCGCTCCTCCCGCTGTACGAGACGTTGAACCCCGACACCTACGGCGGCGCGGTGCTGCTCGGCGTCGATGGAGTCTGCATCATCGCCCACGGTTCGTCGAGCGCCCGCGCGATCGAGAACGGGATCAATGTGGCGCGCGATTTGGTCGAGCAGGACATGGTCACCGAAATTCGCGACGCCATCGCCGCCGCAGGTCCCCACGATTGAGCGGTCGGCCATTCTGCACGGTCCGTTAGGATCGCCGTCATGGCCACCGAAATCACGCGCGACGAAGTACTCAAGATCGTCCGCGACGCACTGTCGGACATTCTCGAGATCGAACCCGACACGATCACCGAAGGGCAGTCGTTCGCCGACGACCTCGAAGCCGACTCGTTGGCGCTCATCGAACTCGTCGAGGCGATCGAGGAGGCGCTCAGCGATCGGGTCGCCGACTTCCGTATCGAGGACGAGGATCTCGAGGACCTCAAGACCGTTCGCGATGCGGTCGACTACGTCCACGAGCATGCCAACGCCTGATCTCGGAACGCTCGCCGCGGTCATCGGCCACGATTTCGCCGATCCTCAACTGCTCCGGCGGGCGCTGGCGCACCGGTCGTGGTGCGCCGAGACGTCCGGCGAGGAGAGCAATGAGCGTCTCGAATTCCTCGGCGATGCCGTGCTCGGATGGGCGATTGCCGACATCGCATTCCACCAGTTCGATGCACTTGCCGAGGGTCTGCTCACCGATCTGCGCAAGAGCGTGGTCAATGCGATTGCATTGGCCGAGGTTGCCGAGGAGATCGGCATCGGCGAGTACCTGCTGCTGGGCAAGGGCGAGTCGGCGGCGCGCGGCGCCGAGAAGCCATCGATCTTGTCTGACGCGTTCGAGGCGGTTCTCGGCGCGGTGTATCTCGACGGTGGCGTCGACGCCGCCTTCGCCCTCGTGCAGCGGTGGGTCGCCCCGCGCATGTCCACCTCGCTCGACCGACTCGACCAACTCGACTACAAGACCCAGCTCCAAGAACTGGCAGCACGTGCGGGGCGGGGCGCTCCGGTATATCTGCTCGAGTCGACCGGGCCCGACCATGCCAAGTCATTTCGTGCCGTCGTGTCGGTCGACGGCGAGGTGCTCGGCGAAGGTGTGGGTCGTTCGAAGAAGTCCGCCGAACAGGCCGCAGCAGCGATCGCTGCTGTCGCCCTGAGCTGAGTCGAGCTGAGTCGAGTCGATGCCCGAGCTGCCTGAAGTCGAGACGGTCCGCCGAGGACTCCAGACCCATCTGGCCGGTCGACGAGTTGAACGCGTCGAGGTCGGGCGTGAGCGAGTCGTGCGGCGCACCTCGCGCGAAGCACTTGATCGACGGGTTGACGAACACGACCATCCTGCGGGCCGACCGCCGCGGCAAATACCTGCTGCTGCCGCTCGATTCCGGTGACGTCCTGATGATGCACCTCCGGATGAGCGGGCAGGTGCTGATCGCCGAACGAGAAGCCGAACGACCGGCCCATACCCACGTCGTACTCGGGCTCGACAATGGCACCGAGATGTGGTTTGTCGATCCGCGTACCTTCGGCGAAGTCGTGGTCTACGACCCGAGCAACGTTGCGATCGAGCTGCCCTCGGTTGCCCGGCTCGGAGTCGACCCGATTGCTGACGACTTCCCACCGGCGGTGGTACGCGCCTTGGTGCAGTCGACGAGCCAGGCCCTCAAGCCCCTGCTCCTCGACCAGACCAAGATCGCCGGCATCGGGAACATCTACGCCGATGAGATCCTGCACCGGTCACGGTTGCGGCCCGACCGGCCGGCGAACACGATCGATGCCGCGGCAACGCGGCGACTTCACGCGGCGATCATCGACATCTTGACCGCAGCCATCGTCGTCGGCGGTTCGACCCTCGGCGACGCCCAGTACGTCGACGTCGACGGAGCCAGCGGCAGTTTCCAGAACGAGCATCGCGTCTACGGGCGCGCCGGCCAACGATGTGTCACCTGCGGTCGCGGCTGGATCCGGCGCACCGTCTCGGCCGGCCGGTCAACCCATCACTGCTCGGTCTGCCAGCGATAGCGACCGGGCATGGTGTGTCGGCGGGGTCGTGTTGGCGGGATGCTGTCGGGGGATCGGTCCGACGGGCCCGACGGTGTTGGGGGAGTGGGGAGTTGAGCAAGTAGCTTCTTGACCGCTGTGTACCTGAAGAATCTGACCCTGAAGGGTTTCAAGTCGTTCGCCGACAGCACGTCGATGGTGCTCGAGCCGGGCGTGACGGTGGTTGTCGGACCCAACGGGTCCGGCAAGTCGAACGTCGTCGATGCCATTGCCTGGGTGCTCGGGGCGCAAGCACCGAAATCGGTCCGCTCGCAGAAGATGGACGACGTGATCTTCGCTGGCACAGCCAAGCGACCGGCGCTCGGGCGCGCCGAGGTCAGCATCACGATCGACAACTCCGATGGAACGCTCGGCTTGGAGTTCACCGAGATCACGGTGACGCGCATCCTGTTTCGCACCGGCGAATCCGAGTACATGATCAACGGCGTGGGATGCCGCCTGCTCGATGTGCAGGAACTGCTCAGTGATGCCGGCGTCGGTCGCCAGCAGCATGTGATCGTCAGCCAAGGCCAGATCGACGCCGTGCTCAACGCGCGGCCAGAGGAGCGCCGGGCGATCATCGAAGAGGCTGCGGGCGTGCTCAAGTTCCGCAAACGCAAGGAAAAGGCCGAGCGCCGCCTCGATGCGACCGAAGCCAATCTGCTGCGGGTCCAAGACCTGCTGCGCGAGGTCCGCCGCCAACTCCGACCGCTCGAACGCCAAGCCAAGGCAGCCGAACGTCACGGCTCGCTGATCGAGGAGCTGAACGCGCTGAAGGCCTACGTTGCGGGCCGCGAAATCGCTGCGCTGCGAGTCAAGCTCGTGGCCCTGGCGTCGACCAAGTTGGAGACATCGGCCGGCGAAGGTGAACTCAAATCCGCCCTGGCCGGCCTCGACACGGCAGTCATGGCGATCGAGGCGCAGCTTTCGGCACGGGGCGCGAGCGACATCAGTGATCGCCTCCGCCATGTCGAACAGCTCCGTGAGCGGGCGCGCGGGCTGGCGGCGTTGCTCGTCGAACGGCGCCGCTCGCTGGAGCGCGACAAAGGGCAGCTGCTCGATGCAGGCGTCGTTGCCAACCTCGAGGCGGACGCAGCACGGTTCCGCGAAGAAATCGCCCACGCGGCGATCGAGCTCGCCGGGTTGGAACCTGAGTCCGGGCAGCTGAGCTTCGACGAGACATCGTTTCGCAGCGAACGCGAGAACATTCTCGAAGCCGTTCGAGAGAATCAGACCACGACCAAGGCGGCGAGTGCTGCGGCCGAGGTACGGGGCGAGCTGCGCTCGATCACGTCGTCGCTCGCGCGGACCGAGGGCGAGCTCCGGGCCATGACTGGGCGGAAGGAATCCCTGACGAACCGGTTGCAGCTGGCCCAGGACGAAGCCGAGCGATTCCGGACCGAGTGCGACGAGGCCGGCGCCATCGAGGCGCCACTCGTCGACGAGGTGGAGGCAGCCGAGCACGCCGCCATCGAAGCGCAGGCCAGTTTCGAGGCGCGCCAGTCGCTGCGCAACGACGCGGCGGAACAGGCGTCGCGATGGGCGGCCCGCGTCGAGGCATTGCAAATGGCGCTCGATGCTGCTCGCGCCCGAGCCGGAGCGGAACGGTTGCAGGGCGTCGATGGTGTGCTCGGCACCCTGCTCGACCTGATCGAGATCGACGATGGGTGGGAACCGGTCGTCGAGGCGGCGCTCGGGGAGTCCCTCACCGCCGTCGTGGTCGACGATGCGAGCGCCGGTCGCCGCGCCCTCGACGCGCTCCGCAGCAGCGACACGAGCGGCGCTGTGATCGCACTTGGTGCGCGCCCCGCAAGTCCGCCGGCTCCGACGATGGGCGATCCGGTTCGGCCGCACGCCCGGAGCAAGCGCGCCGAAGTCGACGCGCTGCTCGACGGGCTGCTGGGTTCGGCGGTCCGGATCGACGAACTCTCCGAGGCGCTCGATGCGGCGATGCAGCACCCCGAGGCGGTCGTGGTCACCGGTGTCGGCGACCGGTTCGGGTTGAGTGGTTGGCGGATCGGTTCGGCCGGGGGCGGGGCGACCGCCGCTGCGCTCGACGAAGCCACCGAACGTTCGAACTCCGCCGCTGCGGAGTTCGCCGCCGCCAAGGCAGCCTTGGCTGCGGCCGAACAGGTGCTCCGAGCGGCGAAGAACGCCGAAGCCGAACTCGCCAAGCGGCTCGACGCCAACGATGCGCGGTTTGCTGCATCATCCGAAGGGCTCTCGCGGACCCACAGCGAGCAGCGCGAAATCCAGGCCGAACTCGAAACCCTCGGTCGACGGATCGCCGAAGACGAGGTGAATATCGACCGTGAACGTCGGCGCGTCACCGAGATCGAAGCCCTGCTTCCGGCTCTCGAGAGCGATGAGCAAGCCGAAGCCGAAGCAGCGCGCGCCCGCGGTGAGCTGCGCGCCGAACTCGAAGCGCGTTCAGCACTGCTGGCGTCGCGCCGACGCGACATCGAAGTCCGCCTGGCAGGCCTGCAAGAGCGCCAGCAGTTGAATCAGCGACGGTTGGCCGAAACGGAGCGACGCCTCGAAGCCGACTTGGAAGCGCGCCTCGCAGCCGAGGGTCAACGGATCGTGATCGAACGCCAGATCGATGTCATCGACCGGCTCACCACCCTGGTCGAAGCGCATCGCCACGGCGTCGAAGGTCACTACGCCGAACTGGCCGAGAAGCGACGCAAGCAGAGCGACGAGGTGCGGGGATTGACCACCGAACTCGACGGTCTGCGCCGCGATCGCGCGGAGAAGGAGCAGCTCCTCGACGTCACCCGTGAGCGGGCCCGCAAGGCCGAGCTCGAAGAGGCCGAAGCGAAGCTGCGTCTCGAGACCGCCATCGAGGCACTGCGTCGCGAACTCGACATCGAGCCGGCGGTTGCCGAGGCCGCCGAGCTGCCCGCGGTTCCCGACGGCGCCACGCCGGCGGGGCGCGTCCGCGAGCTGGATCGAGAGCTGCGTCTGCTCGGCCCGATCAACCCGCTGGCGCTCGAAGAGTTCAACGAGTTGCAGGCACGTCACTCCTTCCTCGAAGAACAACTCGAAGACGTGCGCACGACGCGCCGCGAACTCGCGCGCGTGATCTCCGCCGTCGACGCCGAGATCCAGAATGTGTTCGCCACGGCGTTCAACGACGTTGCCCACAACTTCACCGAACTGTTCGGCCTGCTCTTCCCGGGTGGCAAGGGGAGCCTCAAACTCACGCAACCGGACGACATGCTGAACACCGGCATCGAGGTCGAGGCGAAGCCGAGCGGCAAGAACGTCAAAAAGCTCTCGCTGCTGTCGGGCGGCGAGCGGTCCCTCACCGCGCTGGCCTATCTCTTCGCGGTGTTCCGTTCCCGTCCCTCACCGTTCTACGTGATGGACGAAGTCGAAGCCGCGCTCGACGACGTGAACCTCCACCGATTCCTCGGCCTGATCCAGGAGTTCCGCAAGGACGCTCAGCTGATCGTCGTGTCACACCAGAAGCGGACCATGGAAGCCGGCGACGTGCTCCTCGGCGTCTCGATGCAACCGGGCGGGTCCTCCAAAGTTGTCACCGAGAAGTCCGAAGCCGGACAACTGGTTCGTTAGGCGACGACGCAGGCGATGGGGAGAGCGGATCTCGAGTTTCGGGAACGGGTCGCGGAGTGGCAACCCGATCTCGAATCAGCGTTGGGCGGCCTCTACGGTGAGCGATCCGCCGAGGTCGCCACCCGTCTGATCGACGCCATTCGAGCCCGACACAGCGAGCGTTCAGCGGCGTTGTGCAAGCGAGATCGTCATCGGGTCGTGCACCCTGACTGGTTCCAAGAGTCCGACCGCATCGGGTACATGACCTATGTCGACAAGTTCGGTGGCGACCTCGACGGGGTCCGGCGCCAGATCCCCCACTTGCGCGAGTTGGGCGTCGACGTGCTGCACCTGCTGTCGTTGTTCGCGTCCCGTCGTGGCGACAGCGACGGTGGTTACGCGATCCGCGACTACGTCCGACCCGACGAGCGCAACGGTACGCCGAGCGACCTCGACGCGTTGATCACGGCGCTGCACAACGCACACATCAACCTGTGCGTCGATTTCGTGCTGAACCACACCAGTGACGAGCACGACTGGGCGACGCAGGCGTTGGCCGGTTCCCGGTACCACCAAGACCTCTTCTTGATGTTCGACGACGACACCGAACCGTTGGCATACGAAGCGACCCTGCCGGAAGTGTTTCCGCAAATGTCGCCAGGAAACTTCACGTGGCGGCCCGAGATCGATCGCTGGATCTGGACGACGTTCAGAGAATTCCAGTGGGATCTGAACTGGGCGAATCCGGACGTGATGTGCGAAGTGGCCGACATCGCGCTCCGGTTGGCCAACCTCGGCGTCGATGTTCTGCGGCTCGATGCGATCGCGTTCACGTGGAAGCGGTTGGGGACGAACTGCCAGAACCAGCCCGAAGCCCATCTCGTGGCGCAGGCGCTGCGGGCTGTGATCGCGATCGGAGCGCCGGCAACGGTGCTGCTGGCCGAAGCGATCGTCGGCCCCGACGATCTTGTTGCCTACCTCGGACGTCACGAACTCGAACGCCGCGAGTGTCAGCTGGCGTACCACAACCAGTTGATGGTGCAGAGCTGGTCGATGCTGGCAACCGGTGAGTCGCGGCTCGCCCGTGTGGCGCTGTCTCGATTGCCCCACCCGCCGTCGAGCACCACCTGGTTCACCTACGTGCGGTGTCACGACGACATCGGGTGGGCGATCGACGACGGTGACGCTCGGTCGGCTGGAGTTTCGGGGGCGGGGCACCGGGCGTTTCTCGCCGCGTACTTCCGGGGCGACTTCATCGGTTCGCCTGCCCGCGGCGTTCCGTTCGCGACCAACGAGGGCACCGGCGACGAGCGGACCAGTGGCATGACCGCTGCGCTGGTCGGCATCGATGCGGCGCTCGCCGCCGACGACGCAGGAGCACTCGATCTGGCGATTCGCCGAATGCTGATGCTGTACGGCATCGCGTTCGGTCATGGCGGGATTCCGATGATCTACATGGGCGACGAACTGGGTCAAGGCAACGACCTCGATGCGCTCGATGATCCGGAACTCGCCGCCGACACCCGATGGGTCCATCGTCCGCCGTTCGACCAGGGTGCTGCGGCCACGCGTCACGACCCGACGACGCCGGCGGGTCGGGTGTGGTCAGCGTTGCAGCGCTACGTCGTTGCTCGACGCGCCTGCCAGCCGCTGCACGGTGACGCGGCAACCGCCTACCTCGACGTCGGGGTCGAGGGAGTCTTTGCGTGGCATCGACGTCATCGCCGATTCGGTGACCTCATCGGATTGGCCAACGTCTCGTCGTCGCCGATCACGGTCGACATCGACGGGGGCCGGCTCCCGATCGCTGCGTCATCGCTCGTCGATCGTCTCGAACCCGACGCCGCAGATGTGGGCAAGCTCGACGCGTTCCAAGTCCGTTGGCTGACAGCGCAGCTCGGCTACGCGACGATTCCCCCACCGCGCTGATCAGCGCCGTCGGCGGCGGTGCCGAGCGCGTTGTTCCCGAACCCGATGTCGCGTTCTGACCTGGCTGCCGGTGGTCGATGGCTGCTCGATGGCTGCTCCATGGCCGTGATCGGCGGCCGATAGCGTCGACGCCGCATGGGTATCGAGATCATCTTTCTGATTCTGGCGGGGCTCGTCGTTGCGTTCGGGATCGGCGTCGTCGTGCTCAACCGGCGTCGGACAAGTCTGCAGGCACCGCCGCAACACACGCCGCAACGCACCCCCGGCCGGACAGCGGCGACCACGCCACCGGTACTCGCCGACCCCCTCGCCGACCCCCTCGCCGACGGTGGGGCGACCACGATCGACGAAAACACGCCCACATCGGTCGACGGTCCCGGCTCCGCACCGGTCGATACCGCACCGGTCGACACGCCTCCGGGAACGCTGCGCGAGCGACTCGCCAAGGCGCGCTCGACCTTCGCCGGTGCCATCTCGGGCGTGCTCGGCCGGTCGGGCATCACCGACGAGTCCTTCGACGAGCTCGAAGAAGCCCTGCTCCGCGCCGACATCGGGGTGCGAATCGCCGACGAACTTCTTGCTGGGCTCCGTGTCCGGGTCAAGGCCAAGGAGATCACCGAACCCACGGCGCTGCTCGACGCCCTGGCCGCCGAGATGAAGGGCCGGCTCGCGGGCGCCGACCGAACGCTCAGCTTCCAGTCGCTCGACGGCGGAGCCCCCAACGTCTGGATGTTCGTCGGCGTGAACGGTGTCGGCAAGACCACGACGATCGGCAAGCTCACCAGTCAGCAAGTCGCGGCCGGGCGCACCGTGCTCCTCGCAGCCGGCGACACGTTCCGCGCCGCGGCCGCCGAGCAGTTGACGACATGGGCCGAGCGCAGCGGGGTCGACATCGTTCGCGGTGCCGAGGGAGCCGACCCGAGTTCGGTGATCTTCGATGGTGTCGAGCGGGCTGCTGCGAAGCGCATCGACATCGTGATGGCTGATACGGCCGGGCGTTTGCACACCAAGAGCAATCTGATGGATGAGCTGGCCAAGGTGCGCCGCGTCGCCGAGAAGGGGGCGGGTCGGGTGACCGAGACACTGCTCGTGATCGATGCGACGACGGGGCAGAACGGTCTCACCCAGGCGCGCGAGTTCCGCGACGTCACCGACGTCACCGGCGTCGTGCTGACCAAGCTCGACGGCTCGGCCAAGGGCGGCATCGTGTTCGCCATCGAGACCGAGCTCGGCATCCCGGTGAAGCTGGTCGGCATCGGCGAGACGATCGGTGATCTGGTCGACTTCGACCCCGACGAGTTCGTCTCCGCCCTGCTCGACCACTGACGGCGGAGCACCCACCACCTCATTTCCGGCACCCGGTGGGCCGGACGGAGGGAGGTCCGGGCGGTAGCCTCGCGGGCGATGTTCGACAATCTGTCCAATCGCCTCGAAGGCATCATCACCAAAGTCCGCGGCAAGGGTCGGCTCACCGAGGCCGACGTCGACGAGGTGATGAAAGAGATCCGCACGGCGCTGCTCGAAGCCGACGTCAACCTGACCGTCGTCCGCTCGATCTGCAACCGCATTCGGGAACACGCGATCGGTGCCACGCGATCGAAGGCCCTCGACCCGGGGCAGCAAGTGGTGAAAGCCGTCAACGACGAACTGACCCGCGCGCTCGGCGGTGAAACCCTGGCGATCACGTACGCCGCAAAGCCGCCGACCGTGGTCCTCATGGCGGGCCTCCAGGGGTCGGGCAAAACCACCAATGCCGCCAAGCTCGCCAAGTGGTTCAAAGCACAGGGCCGCAACCCGATCCTGATCGGGGCCGACCTGCAGCGCCCGGCGGCGGTCGAACAGCTCCGCACACTCGGCCGCCAGATCGATGTGCCGGTCTTCTCCGACCCCGCGGACCCGATCCTCACCGCGGCCGCGGGCATGGAGGAAGCCAAGCGCCTCGGCCGCGACGTGGTCATTGTCGACACTGCGGGCCGTCTGTCGATCGATGCCGAGATGATGGAGCAGGTCCGGCTGATCTCCGGTGCTGTCGACCCCGACTACACGTTCCTCGTCATCGACGCGATGACCGGTCAGGACGCGGTCCAGACCGCCGAGGCGTTCCATCAGACGCTGCAGATCGACGGCGTCATCATGTCGAAGATGGACGGCGACGCCCGCGGCGGCGCGGCGCTCTCGGTCAAGGAAGTGATCGGCCGACCGATCGCCTTTGCCTCGACCGGCGAGAAGCTCGACGAGTTCGAACAGTTCCACCCGGACCGCATGGCCAGCCGCATCTTGGGCATGGGCGACATGCTCACGTTGATCGAACAGGCCGAGAAGGCGTTCACCGAGGAGCAGGCCGAGGCCGCCGCAGCCAAGATGATCGAGGGTCAGTTCACCCTCGACGACTTCCTCGACCAGATGCAAGCGCTCAAGAAGATGGGCCCACTCGGCGGTCTTCTCGGCATGATGCCGGGCATGCCCAAGGAGTTGAAGAACGCCAAGATCGAAGACGACGACCTCAAGCCGATCGAGGCGATCATCACTTCGATGACGCCCCAGGAGCGCACCTTCCCGAACATCATCCAGGGTACGCGGCGGGCCCGTATCGCCGCCGGTTCGGGGACCACCGTGGCCGACGTCAATCGGTTGGTCAAGCAATTCGGTGAGATGCAGAAGATGATGAAGAAGATGGGCGTGATGGGCAAGCCCGGCAAGGGCAAGCCAGGCAAGGGGAAGCAGGGCAAGGGTGGCCGGGCGTTGCCCAAGGGCCTGCCGGCGGGTTTCGACATCTCGCCCGGCGGCATCGACATCCCCGGTCTGCCCGGCACACCCGGCATGCCCGGCCTGCCTGGCCTGCCGCGATGAACCCCTGAGTGGGAAGCGCAGACCCGGGCGTTAGCCTTGCCCCGTTCTCGAATCCGAAAAACCTGACACGAACACCGACCTAGGGACGATCAACGATGGCAGTCAAGCTGCGCCTCACACGTATTGGCAAGAAGAAGCAACCGCAGTACCGCATCGTGGCGGCCGAGTCCAGTGCGCCCCGCGACGGTCGGTTCATCGAGATTCTCGGTCACTACGACCCGCGCCAGGAGCCGTCGGGGCTGACGCTCGACAACGACAAGGCCGTGGCCTGGCTGAAGCAGGGCGCTCAGCCGACCGAGCGAGTCGCCAAGCTGCTGAAGGTGTCGGGTGCCGCCGACCAGTTCGAAGCCGAGAAGGCGAGCAAGTGAGCAACGAGCTCGCTCCGACCGCGGTCGCAGTGCTCGAACACATCGTCAAGTCGATTGTCGATGATCCGGACGCCGTCACCGTCGAGGTCGACGACTCGGGCAACCGTCCTGCGCTCAACGTGCGTGTCGGTGAAGGCGACCTCGGTCGTGTCATCGGTCGTCGTGGCCGCACCGCTGCCAGCATCCGCACGGTCACCCGTGCCGCTGCGAGCAAAGACGATGTCGAGATCGACATCGAATTCCTTGACTGAGTCGAGCTGAGGCCGCGATGGCCCGTGCGTCGGTACCCATTCCCGAGGGCTACCTCGAAGTCGGACACGTTCGCCGCGCGGATGGTCTGCGCGGCGATGTCTTCGTCCAACTCGTCACCGATCGAGCCGAACGTCTCGCGGTCGGAATGGTGTTGGCCACACCCCGGGGCGAGCTGATCGTTGCGGCGAGCAAGCTACTCCCGAACGGCCGCTGGGTCGTCAAGTTCGACCAGATTGCCGACCGTACCGAGGCCGAGAGCTGGTGCAACGTGTCGCTCCATGCCGCTCCGATCGAGGATGCCGATGCGCTGTGGTTCCACGACCTGATCGGCTCGGTGGTGGTCGACGTGGACGGGACCGAACGCGGCCGGTGCAGCGCAGTGCTGACCAATCCCGCTGCCGACATCCTCGAACTCGACACCGGCCATCTCGTCCCGACGACGTTCATCGTCACCCATGTCGACGGCGTGATCACCGTCGATGTTCCGGACGGCCTGTTCGAACTGCTCGATGCCTGACCGACCACCATCTTCTCGACCACAACGTTTGCGTGACGAAAATGGTGACGATTCCAGCCAAAATCGTCACGCAAACGTGTATCCGGGTGACGGGGTACTCGGGGTGATGGGATAGTGGCGTGAGTTTGCGAATCGACGTCTTTGCACTGTTCCCCCAGCTCGTCGAGAACTTCTGCGCCGAGAGTCTGCTCGGCAAAGCGCGCGGGCGGGGCTTGCTCGACTTGCGGACCCACGACATCCGCGACCAGACCACCGATGTGCACGGCACCGTCGACGACAGCCCGTTCGGGGGTGGGGCCGGCATGGTGATGAAGGCCGAGCCGATCTTCGCCGCCGTCGAAGCAGCCCAGCCTCCTCGGCCGCTCCTGCTGCTCAGCCCGGGCGGCCGCCGATTCGACCAGGCCATGGCGGGCGAACTGGCCGCGGCGGCAGCGGTGTCCGGCGGCTTCAGTCTGCTGTGCGGTCGCTACGAAGGTGTCGACCATCGCGTGCGCCAACATCTGTGTGACGGCGAAGTCAGCGTCGGTGACGTCGTGCTGAGCGGGGGAGAAGTCGGTGCGTGCTTGATCATCGAAGCGGTGACGCGCCTGCTCGACGGGGCGATGGGGAACGCGGTCAGTTCGGTCACCGAGAGCTTCGGGGAGTCGGGTCTGCTCGAAGAGCCACAGTTCACGCGGCCTGCCGAGTTCCGCGGGTGGGGCGTTCCCGAGGTGCTGCGCAGCGGTGACCACGGTCGCGTCGAACGGTGGCGGCGGGCGCAACGATTGCATCGAACCCTGCGCGATCGGCCCGACCTCGTCGAGTTGCCGTTGTCCGACGCTGACCGGCAGCTCCTCGAAGAGTTTCCACCTGTCCCATATTCCTGATTCGACCCGTATCATTGGCAAGCCTCATCGGCGCGGGTCCACGTCGACCAGCATTTCGACTTCTCACCACACTCAAGACTGGTATCGCCATGAAAGCCACCGATCTCATCGACAACGATTCGCTCCGTACGGACATCCCCGAGTTCCAGGCGGGCGATGAGCTGAAGGTGCACGTGCGCGTGGTCGAGGGTGGCAAGGAGCGCATCCAGGTGTTCCAGGGTGACGTCATCGCCATCCAGGGTGGCGGGCTGCAGGAGACCTACACCGTTCGCAAGCTCAGCTACGGCGTCGGCGTCGAGCGCACGTTCCCGATGCATGCGCCGACGGTGCAGAAGATCGAAGTCGTCAAGCGCGGCGACGTGCGTCGGGCCAAGCTCTACTACCTCCGCGATCGCAAGGGCAAGGCTGCCAAGATCCGCGAGAAGCGCAGCTTCTGATTTCCTGAGCCGACTTGTCGTTGGCTCCGTCGGACGCCTCGTGCGTCCCCCTTGGGCTCTGGGCCCCAGCACGTTGAATTCACTGCTGGAGGAGCGCGCCCATGGGCAAGCCGAAGACACCGACCGACCAACGCAACCGGGCTCGTGGCCAATGGGGTGAGGATCTCGCTGCGGCCTTCTATGTTCGCCGCGGGTGCCGGGTGATCGACCGGAACTGGAGGTCGCCGACGGGCGAACTCGACCTCGTCGTGCTCGACGGCGACACGGTCGTCTTCAGCGAGGTCAAGGCGCGGCGCTCCGATCTGTACGGCACCGCAGCTGCTGCTGTCGGCATCGACAAGCAGCGGCGCATTCGCCAGCTCGCGATCGAATGGCTCCGTGCCCATGAAGTCGGTCACGTCGACGTGCGCTTCGACGTGGTGGCGATCACCGGCAATGACCTCGATCACGTCCCGGACGCGTTCTGACGCGCGGGTTCGCTGACTCAGCCGAGGAAGGCCCACAGGGTCAGCCCGATCGCGACGGCGAGGGCGATCACCACGAGGACGTAGTCGAACGTCGTGGTGTTGTGCTTGCGGTTCGGGTCGAATCCCACAGCAACGAGTATGGCGGTGGTGAAGTCCATGCGTTCGTCGCGAGCGGTCTCGTCGTGCGCGATGCCGCAGGTCGGAGTGCTCCGGTTTGCGGGCATGACCGCTGACGGCGGAGCGCGGTTCGTAGTCTGTGGTTCGTGAAGCGGTTGGTGCGGTGTCTCTTGATCGCTGTTGCGGCGGGTCTGGTCGGTATCGCGCCTGCGGTTGGCGCGAGCGCCCCCGCACCCGTACCCGCACCCGAGCCGGGCGATGGCGTCCCGACCATCGATGCCGGATTGCTCGACGTGCCGATCGGGTGTGCGGTGCCGGCCGCAGCTGACGTTGCCTTCGTCGGGACCGCGGTCGCGAAGGACTTCGAGAAGGTGCGCTACGAGATCGTGCAGCTCCGCGCCGGCTCGATCACCGGCTACTCGATCGACGGGCTCGTCGACGTGCTGTATCTCGACGATGCCAAGTTCATCGACCTCGGCACCGACTATCTCGTCGGCGCTCGATTCGACCCTGATTTCGGCGCGCTGTTCTCCACGGTGCGGCCGGCCGAGCCACTGTTCGGTGGCAACGATGTGATCGGTCTGAACGACACCGACGTCGAGTGCCCGATCATCGATGACCCGGTACGCACCGTGATGCCCGATGGGCAGAGTGTCGACTCCGGGGTCATCAGCCCCCTCCTCGACGACAAGAAGACCTTGCTCGCCACGTTGGGCGTGCCGGCGGCGATCGCGTTTGCCGCCCTGGTCGGCCTTGTGCTGCTGCGCCAAGTCTGGCACCTGTTCCTGAAGGGCATCTTCGAACTGGGACGTGCTGCGGTCACCCCGGCACCCGATCACAAGTCGGTACGCGTCCGCCGGCACCGCGAAGGCGACGCATCGTCCTGAAACAGGGGACCCGCAGGGGTGTCGCGCCCGCGGAGCCGGTCGTCCGACAACTCTGTGAGCGTGGGTGTGTACGTTCGGCATCATGATCGAGTCGGTCGAAGCCACGAGTTACGGGCGCGAGGCGTCCGAGGCATTGGCGGCAGCTGTCGAGCGGGCCAAGGCAGCCGGGCCGTTGACGCCGGTCACGGTGATCGTTCCGAGCAACTTCGTCGGGCTCTCGGCGCGGCGGTTGCTCGGCTCTGGTGGGCTGGTCGCAGGGGCCCGACGGGGTGTCGCGAACGTCTCGTTCGTGACACCGTTCCGACTCGCCGAGCTGGTGGCGTCCGACCTCGTGCTCGCCCGACCGATCACCAACCCGGTCCTCGGGGCGGCGGTCCGCCAGGTCCTCGCCGAAGACCCCGACGTGTACCGGCCGGTCGCCGAACACGAGGCGACCGAGGCGGCACTCGCCGCGTTGTTCGCCGAGCTGTCCAATGTCGACGAGGCCGGGCTCGAATCGATCGAGGACGAGGGCTCGACTGCGGCGACACTCGCCGTGAAGTTCTACCGCCGGATCGCGGCGAAGCTCGTCGGGTTCCACACCGAGCACGACCTCGCCACCGCAGCTGCCGACCGCGCCGACCTGGCCGATCGTCTGAAGTCGTTCGGGCATGTCATCTGGTATCTGCCGGCTCCGGTCACACCGGCGATCGGCCGGTTCATCGGCGAGGTGCTGCGGTCCGCAGGGACCTCCTGCGTCATCGTCGCGGTGACGGGTGAGCGTGCGGCCGACGAGCCGGTCTGGCGCGCCTGTGAAGCCGCAGGTGTCGAGCGATGCGCAGCCGACGTCCAGGTGCCCAGTGCGGCAGCGATGGTGTCGGTGACTGATGCGCCCGAGGAGGTGCGGGAGGTCTGCAGCCGAATCGTCGGCCTGGTCGTCGACGGCGTGGCGCTCGACCGCATCGGCGTGTTCTTTCCGTCGCCCAACCCGTATGTCCGGATCATCGAGCAGCAGTTCGCCGCAGCCGGCATCCCGGTCAACGGGCCTGATCCGCGTCGGCTCGCCGACTCGGTCGCCGGACGCACGCTGCTCGGCGCCTTGGCCCTCCCTGACGCGCGGTGGCGACGTGATCGCGTCATGGAGGTCATCAGCGGTGGTCCGCTCCGATTCGCTGACGATCAGATCCGGCCGACGGCCTGGGACCAATTGTCACGTGAGGTCGGTGTGGTGATCGACCACGCCGACTGGCGTCGCAAGATCGAGTACGACCAACTCCGCTCCGCGGAACGAATCGACGCGCTCCAGCATGAACCCGGGGGAGACCACGTCGACTTTCAGGTCCAGAAGTTGCGCGATCGGATCTCCGATGGGCAGCGGCTGGTCGCGTTCGTCGAGAGCCTGGCCGGGTCGGTTCGACGTGTGGAGCAGGCGCGCGGATGGCCCGACAAGTGCGCTGCTACCGCCGACCTGTTGCGATCACTGCTGGGGCCCGAACGGGTTCACGCCAGCTGGCCCGATCACGAACAGGACGCCTTCGAACGCGTCGAGGATGCCCTCGCCCGGCTGGCGGCCCTCGCCGACATCGAGCCGAATCCGACGCACGCAGTGTTCCAACGCGCGCTGCGGGCCGAACTCGACGTCGCCCGCGGCCGTCATGGTCGCTTCGGGCACGGCGTGGTGTACGGCCCGATCGGCACGGCCGTCGGCCATGACCTCGACGCGGTGTTCGTCGTCGGGTGTACCGAGGGGCTGTTGCCCATGCCGCGACGCGACGACGCGATGCTTCCCGACGCCGTGCGGCTGCGTTCGCTCGACCAGCTCGAACCGAGGGCGGCACGGCTGCATCACCAACATCGGGCGTTTCTCGCCGTGCTCGCGGCGGCACCGGCCGAGCGTCGCACGCTCATGTTTGCGCGCGGTGACCTCCGTTCCAACCGGCGGGCCCTGCCATCGCGCTGGTTGCTCGACACGGCGTCGGCGGTGGCCGGTCGACGGGTCCATGCCACCGACTTCGACGGCCTCGACAGCACCGTGGTTGCGCACGTCGGCTCGTTCGCGTCAGGCATCCGTCAGAGTGATTTCGGATCGCTCGTCGAGCGCGATCTGGTGGCGCTCGGAGTCGCTGTCGAGGCCGGCGTCGAGCCGGCCGACCACCAACTCGCCCAGCTCGTCGGGCAGGGCATCTCCGCCCAGATCAAGCGGGCCAGCTCCGAGTTCACCGAGTTCGACGGCAACCTCGCGACGCAGGTCGGCGCCACCCGGTTCGCCCTTCCGGGCGTGGGCGACCGTCCATTGTCGCCGTCGCGCCTCGAAACGTGGGCGGGCTGTGGATTCCGCTACTTCCTCACCTACGTCCTCGAGGTGAGCGACCGAGACGATCCCGCCCGCATCGACGAAATGTCGGCGCTCGACCGTGGCTCGTTGATCCATGCCGCGCTCGAACGATTCGTGGGCGAAGCGATCGAGCATGGCCCCCCGGCGCCCGCCGAGCAATGGTCGATCGAGGCACGTCGCCGGTTGCATGAAATCGCCGACGAGCTGTGCATCGCCTCCGAGGCCACGGGTCGAACCGGTCGGCGAGTCAACTGGCGCGTGCAGCGCGACGACCTGCACGACCTGCTCGACGCGTTCATCCTCGCCGACGACGCGTTCCGCGCCAGTCATCAGGCCACACCCGAGGCGGTCGAACTCGACCTCGGTGTGCGGTCGGGGCACGTCGTCCCGATCGAGCTGCCCAACGGCACATCGATCACGCTCCGCGGCATGATCGACCGTGTCGACGTCACCGCCGACGGTCGCGTCCTGGTCAACGACTACAAGTCGGGAAAGGGCCAGAAGTATGACGATCTCGGGGACGATCCGTTCATCGGCGGCACGACCCTGCAACTCGGCATGTATGCCGAGGGCGCGATCGAAGCGACCGGTCGCACCGACGCAGCCGCGCACTACTGGCTCGTCGAGCGGGGCCGAGAACCACGGATCGGCTACACGTGGGACGCCGCCAAGCGCGCTCGTTTCCACGAGGTACTCACCGCAATCACCAGCGGGATCGGCGCCGGTGTGTTCGCGGCATCGCCCGGGGAATGGGACTCGTGGCGGCTGACCAACTCGAACTGCAGCTACTGCGACTTCGACAGCGTGTGTGTGCGCGACCGCGGTGACCAGGCAACCGCGAAGGCTGCGGCGCCGGAGTTGGCGGTTCGGGTGAGCCTGACCCCGGCGCACGATCCGGAACTGTCATGACGACCGAGACCGCTCCGATGCTGCTCGACCAAGACGCCCGTCGATTGATCAGCTCCGAGGGCCTCGACCACACCCTGTTCGTCGAAGCCGGGGCGGGAACGGGCAAGACAAGCCAACTTGTCGATCGCATCGTCAACACCGTGCTGCAGCGCGATGTTCGGCTGTCCGAGATCGCGGCCATCACGTTCACCGAGGCTGCGGCGAGCGAGTTGCAGGCCCGCATCCGGGTGCAATTCGAGCGGCACGCACAGACCGGTGACACGAGGGACCGCGATCGAGCCATGCAGGCCATCGCCGACGCCGACCTGGCCGCGATTTCGACGGTCCACGGCTTCGCGAGCCGCATTCTGAGCGAGTTCTCGGTCGCCGCGGGCTTGCCGCCACGGGTCAGCGTCCTCGACGAAGTCGCATCGCAACTCGCCACCGAGCACCGTTGGGAACGATTTGTCGATTGGCTGCACGCCGAACCGGAGCTCGACGAATTGATGTACCGAGCAGCGTTGATCGAGGTGCCGCTCAGTCCGCGCTTTCACGGCCAGGCGTCGTTCAAAGACGTCGCTGCCAACTTCGCCCAGAACTGGGATCGCCTCGGCGAACTGCTCGAACGACCCGTCGTCGGCGACCATCCCACGGTTCACCCTTCACCAGTTGACGATTCACCAGGCGAACATTCCGCAGTCGAACTCCCGGCAATCGACTTCGTTTCGTTCGATCGAGCCGTCGACGTCCTCGCCGACGCGGTGAGCACCTGCCACGACCCGACCGACAAGCTCTGCGAGCACATCGCCGCGCTGCTGCCCGGAATGCGATCAGTCGTCGCGATCGACGATCCCCACCGCAAGGTTCGGCGGCTGCAGGCGACGCTGCGCACCAAACCGTGGGGACGGGGTCGCGGTGGGTCGGCCAAGAACTGGTCGACCGAGCCGTCGGCGGTGAAAGACCTGATCGACGCAGTCAACGACTCGGCCCGATCGGTGCTCGACGACGTGAGTGCGGTGGTGCTCGACCGGCTGATGCGTTTGACCGCAGGCGAGGTGCGCCATGCGGCGCTCGAACGGCAGCGGAATGGCGGCCTCGAGTTCCACGACCTGCTCGTCCTCGCTCGTCAGGTACTCCGAGACAACCCTCAGGTCCGCCGTGCGCTGCACGACCGCTATCGACATGTGCTGCTCGACGAGTTCCAGGACACCGACCCGATCCAGATCGAGCTGGCCTCGCTGATCGCTGCGACCCCGGCCGACACCCAACCTGAGCGGTGGCAAGAACATGTCATCGACGGAGGTCGACTGTTCTTCGTCGGCGACCCCAAGCAATCGATCTATCGATTCCGGCGCGCCGACATCAGGTTGTTCCTCGAGGCTCGCGACACCTTCGGCCCCGTTGATCGGCCGGCGGTGCGGCTCGAGACCAACTTCCGCACCGTGGCCCCGATCATCGCCTGGGTGAACGGACTTTTCGCTGCAGCTATGCCAGACGAAGTCCCTGATGCGCAGCCACGTTACGAACCGTTGCATGCGGGCCGGGAGCTCCATTCCGGCGCCGACCATCGGCCGGTCGTGCTGGGCGGCGAACACCCCGACCCGAAGGTGAAGGCCGGCGCATTGCGCACCGCCGAGGCCGCTGATGTCGCCGACCTCGTTGCTGCCATCGTCGAGGCACCCGACGACTGGCCGGTGTTCGACGAGGGCATCGGGCGGTGGCGTCCGGCGCGTCTGAGCGACATCACCATCCTGATCCCCACCCGAACGTCGCTGCCATATCTCCGTGATGCCTTGGCAGCGCTCGCGCTCCCTCATCGGTTGGCCACGGGAACGCTCGTGTACGACACCCAGGAGGTGCGCGACGCGCTGTGCGTCCTGCGCGCTGTCGACGACCCGAACGACACGCTGAGCTTGATCGCCGCCCTGCGCTCACCGCTCTACGGCTGCTCGGACGTCGACCTCTACGTCTACCACCAGGCCCACCGCCGCTGGAGCCTGCGGAACGCGACGCCCGAGCTGCTCGATGACGACCATCCGGTGGTCGCCGCACTGGCCCACCTGCGCTCGCTGTGGGAGCAACGGTGGTGGACCAGCCCGGCCGCGATGCTCGAACGCGTCATCCGGGAGCGGCATGGCTTCCTCCTCGGCTACGGCACGCCGCGCCCGGCCGAAGTGTGGCGGCGCCTGCGCTTCCTCATCGATCAGGCCCGGGTCTTCGAAGAGTCGAACGGCGGTGGGTTGCGGGCCTTTCTCGACTGGGCAGCCCTGCAATCGTCCGACGGGTCACGCGTCCATGAGCCGATGCTGCCCGAAACCGACGACGATGCACTGCAGATCCTGACCGTGCACGGGTCCAAGGGCCTCGAGTTTCCGATCACGATTCTGTCCGGCATGACCACCGCAGCGCAGGGCAAACGCAACGGTGTGAGCGTGCTGTGGGGTGAGTCCGGCCCACCAGAGATCAAGCTGCGGTCGGGCGTGGCCACGGCAGCGCACACCGCTCGCGCCGATCTCGAAGAGGAGATGGACGCGCACGAAAAGCTCCGCCTGCTGTATGTCGCAGCAACACGCGCGCGCGACCATCTCGTGGTATCGGGCCATCACAAGGCGTCGAGCAATGTCGACGCCACCTACGCGACGCGCCTCGCCATGTTTGGTGTGGCGCACCCCGAACTCTGTCGGGTGCGGGCATCGGCGACGACGACCAGCGCGACCCTCGCTCGATCTGCGGGTCCGATCGAACGTCCGACGGTTGCGCCGCTCGATGATCGCGCCAGGTGGATTTCCGAGCGCAAGGCGTTGCTGGATCCGTTCGATCGGCCCGCCACGTTGTCGGCGACCGCGATTGCCCGCTCGGTTGACGCGTCGATCGCCGACACCGATGACGACGCCGACAGCGTGGTCGACACCGATCGCCCCACGATCGTCCGCAAGAAGGGACGCGCCGGTTCGGCGATCGGCAGCGCCGTTCACGCCACGCTCGAGTTCATCGACTTCGATGATCCCGTCGATCTCGACATGCTCGTCGCCCGACAGTGCGCGGTGCACGCCATCGCCGACGCCGCCGACACGGTCGCTGCACTGGTCCGCTCGGCCCTCGCGTCCGACGCACTCGATCTGGCCCGGCACCATCCGTCGTTCCGCGAGCTCTACGTCGGCGCACCACTCGGCGACGTCATGATCGAGGGGTACGTCGATCTGCTCGTCCACACTCCCGATGGGCTGGTCATCATCGACTGGAAAACCGACAGCGCGTCGTCGCCCAAGGAGATCGATGCCAAGCTCGCCGCCTACGAGCTGCAGGGGGCGGCCTATGCCGTAGCGCTGGAGGCGAGCACCGGCCTCGACGTCATCGAGTGTCGGTTCGTCTTCTGCAAAGCGGGTGGTGCTGTCGAGCGGTCGGTGGCCGACCTCGGCAGCGCCAAGCAGCGGGTGCGTGATGCTGTGGAGGCTGGCCTGCCCGAGCCGTTCAAGGCTGGTTCAAAGGCTCAGTCAGCGGCTCAACCGGGCGGGTTGGGTGGCGGCAGGGGAGGCCAAGTTGTTCCGGGGCCGATCTTGACCGATACCACTGCACAGCCGAGACTCTTCAACGACTGAGCAGCCCGGCGTTCGATGTCGGCGTCACGGCTCGACACGACCACTGAGCCACCTGACCCCGTGTAGTTCGCCGACGCCCCTGCTGCGCGAGCAGCCTCGATCATCTCGACGTGACCCGCATGCAGTTCGATCATCTCTGCCCGGAGGTCGAACGTGGCATCCATTGCTTCACCCAGCCGGATCGGGTCACCGGCGTTGAGCGCGTCACGCGCCGCACCCGCATGGGCGAGCAATCGACTCATCGCACTGTGGACGGTGCGGTCGCCGGCATCGAAACGTCTCCGGAGATCGCCGTGCACGACGTGGCTCGGCTCGGACAACCCCGCCCGATGCGCAACGAGGAAGCCGAAGTCGGCGCCCGGCTCGACGCTGTGCACGGTGCCCGGAGCATCGCGCAACAGCGTCTGGCCATCGACGTCGCCCGCGGAGTCGAAGCGCATCAGCAGGGGCCGCCCGTAGGCCTGCACGAGACGATCCTGCATGCCGGCAGTGATTCCCAACCGGCTGCTCTCCGCGGCGAGCGCGATCGCGGCGATCGCACGCGGATGCGGCATCGTTCGCCCTGCCGCCCGGTAGAGCGCGCGCACGACCCCGATGACGATCGCACTTGAACCCGCCAGGCCAACTGCGAGCGGGATGGTCGTCGACACCTCGATCGAGCTCGGTGGCGGTGGTTGTCCGACGCTCGTCGTGTACGCGCCGATCGCGGCGAGGACGAGGGCATGCGATGCGTCGGCGCGGACGGATTCGATGGCGTGCGCAAGGTCATGCCACGTCTCGAACGTGCGGCGCCCGGACAGTTCGTCGCCGATCGTCCACACTGCGGCGGGGCGCAGCGTCGACGTGGCGGCATAGGCGTCGACCGGAACGGCCAGGACCGCTCCGCCGTACCCGTCGGATGGGTTGCCCGCCAGCGCCGCGCGGGCCTGGACCACCTCGACGAACGTCGGGGCGTCGCCCGTCATGTCCCGCATCGTCGCGTTTGTAGCACCTCTCGGTGGACCACGCGCCGGTGGAACGGGTCCCCTACGGTGAGCGCATGATCATTCGACGGGCAACTGACGCCGACTTGCGCAATCTGTGCATCACGGCGATGCGAGCATTCCACGACGATCCCGTCATGCGATGGCTGCATCCCGACGACGAGGTGTACTTCCAGCCGAACGGCGCGATTTTTGCGGGTGCGATGACGAACTGGTTGGCGCATCGCCAACCGTGGTGCACCGACGACGCGGCGGCGATGGCGGTGTGGTTCGCGCCCGTCGAACACGGTGCTGCCGAACCCGACTGGATCGATGTGGGCCCGCCGCCGACGCCCGAACTTCTGGCCCGCTTCGAGCTCATCGGCCCGGCAATGGCTGCGCACAAGCCTGCCGAGCCGCACTGGTACCTCCAGCTCCTGGCCACCCATCCCGACTGGCAGCGGCAAGGGCTCGGCGCCCACCTGATGGAGGTCGTCTTCGAGCAAGCCGACACCGCCGCCGTTCCGTGCTACCTCGAAACCGAACGTCCCGAGCTCGTTGCCTATTACCGACACCATGGCTTCGACGTGCGCAGCGAGTGGACACTCGACCCCGATGCCACGCTCGGCGCCGTCGGCCCCCACATGTGGGGCATGTTCCGCCCCACCCCCTGAACCCACCAGCCGCCCCTTCCCCGCCCCGCCCCCTGAACCCACCAGCCGTCCCCGCCCCGCCCCATTCCATTCCCGAAAAATGTGGTCTTGAGTGCGCTGAGCGCACATTTCGGCACACATTTCCGGTCCTGAAGAACGGCCACCCGAAATGTGTGGGAAAAAGTGCGCTCAGCGCAACTGCGCCGGCATTTTTCGGGAGATCGGGTGGGGCGGCGCGGGTTCGGGTGGGGTGGGGCGGCGCGGGTTCGGGTGGGGTGGCGTCAGGCGATGGCGGCGTGGGCGCGGGAGCGGAGGTCGGTCACGGCGTGCTCCAGGCCCGCCGGATCGCGGTACAGCGCGCTGCCGGCGATGAGGACGTTGGCGCCCGCAGCGACTGCACCGGCGATGGTGTCGGGCCCAATGCCGCCGTCGACTTCGAGGTCGATCTCGTCGCCTCGGCCGGAGGAGTCGATCATGCGGCGTACTTCGGCGATCTTGGGTTCCATCGAGGCGATGTACGCCTGACCGCCGAAGCCCGGGTTGACCGTCATGACCAGAACGAGGTCGACGAGGTCGAGCACATGTTCGATCGCCGACGCTGGTGTCGCAGGATTCAGCGCGACCGCTGCAGCGCCGCCGAGTTCGTTGATGTTGCCGAGGGTGCGATGCAGATGGGTGCATGCCTCGACGTGCACGATGAGACGCGAACAGCCGGCATCGATGTATTGCTGGGCCATGACATCAGGCGTGTAGACCATCATGTGGGCCTCGAAGGGGACCGTGCAGTGTTTCCGGGCGGACTTGATCACGTCGGGGCCGAACGTCAGGTTCGGGACGAACTGGCCATCCATCACGTCCCACTGGATGAGGTCGACGCCCGCCGCTTCGAGCGCGGCGACTTCTTCGCCGAGCTTCGAGAAGTCGGCGGGAAGCACGGACGGAACGATCTGAATCGGGCGAGTCACGACTGGAAACTAGCGGGCAGCGATCGGCCGCTC
Source organism: Ilumatobacteraceae bacterium (assembly GCA_963820085.1). GTDB lineage: Bacteria > Actinomycetota > Acidimicrobiia > Acidimicrobiales > Ilumatobacteraceae > Ilumatobacter_A. Next base: position 1,257,942 of record CAWFYU010000008.1, read on the forward strand.
GGAATCCTCAGCTGTGCGGATCGTCGTTCTTCCACGCCTCGTCGTCGGCGTCCCAGCTGTCATTGCGGCGATCGGCAGTCGACTTCCAGTTCTCGGCCTCGGCCCTGGTGGGGTAGGGGCCGAGGGTGTGATCGGCCGGGCCGCGCTCGTCGGCGCGTACCGCCGTTCGCTTGTCGAGATCCCAGTACCAGTCGGCGTGGTGGGGATCGGTCACCCGTTCGCTGTTCGTGTCTCCCATGTCATCAGTCTCGCATGGTGACCAAGCGCTGCGCAGCCTCCTACGCTGGCCTCATGACTCTGACGGTTCGGCCCGATCGCCTCGTTGCCGGCGGCGATGCCATGGCACGCGACATCGACGGTCGGGTGGTCTTCGTGCGCGGTGCGCTCCCCGGTGAAGAGGTCGAGGTCGATCTCGAGTCGACGAAGAAGGACTTTGCCCGCGGCGTCGTCACCGCAGTGCTCGACGCCTCACCTGATCGCATCGAGCCGCAGTGCTACCACCGTCGGGCGGGCTGCGGGGGGTGTGGATGGATGCACATCGACCCGTTGGCGCAGCTCGAAGCCAAGACCGAGATCGTCCGCGAGTCATTGCGTCGCGTCGGGCGCATCGACCCGGAGATCGTCGACGGCATCGTCGACATGGGCGATGCGGTGCACCCGTTCCGCTATCGCACGACGATCCGCGTCGTCGGGGGCCCCGACGGCGGGCTCGGCTTTCGCGAGGAGGGCACGCACACGGTGCTGCCGATCAACAGCTGCGAAGTCGCCGACCTCGTCTTGTCGGATCTCCTCTCGACGATCTCGATCGCCCCGGGCGTCGAAGTGACGCTCCGTACGTCGACCGCGACCGGTGCGGTGACGGCTCGCTGGACCAAGCCCAAGGGCAAGCCTGGCACCGGCTTGGTCAGTGGGATTCCTGACAGCGTCCATATCGGAGATCGGGCGTTTCTCACCGAAGTCGTGGATGGTCATGAGTTGCGCGTGTCCGCTGGTTCGTTCTTCCAGTCCGGTGTCCAGGCCGCTGAATTGTTGATCGACGCCGTTCGCCGGGCGGTTCCCGAACTCGCCACCATCCGCCACGCGGTCGACGCGTACGGCGGGGTGGGCTTGTTCGCGGCCACGGTCTTGGCCGACGTTCCCAAGGTCACGCTGATCGAGTCGTCCAAGTCGTCGTGCTTCGACGCCGAACACAACCTCGCAGGGCGCGATGTGCATGTCGTGCGCGGCGAGGTGGGCACGTGGCGTGCACCGGATGATGCCCTGATCGACCTGATCATCGCCGACCCAGCCCGTCCGGGCCTCGGCCGGCCGGGAGTCGAGGCCCTCCTCACTGCCGCGCCAGCACCGATCGTGTTGGTGAGCTGCGATCCCGTTTCGTTGGCACGCGACGCGACGCTGCTCGCCGCCGCCGGTTATCGGCCGGAACGGGTCGAGGTGCTCGACCTGTTTCCCCAGACGCACCACGTCGAGACGGTGACGAGGTTCTCCCACGGATGACGCCCCCTTCGCCCGATTCCGAAGTTGGACATTCCGCGGCCGACCGTCATCCGGATGTGTCGGTGCTCCGTACACAAGATGTGAAAGCGGTGTACACAGAGGCGTCGGATGCTGCGCTGGTCGTTTCGATCGGGCGGTACCAGCAGGGCGCCCTGGCCGAGGCGTATCGACGGCATGCGGGCGCGGTGTACGGCCTGGCCAAACGGCTGTTGACGGATCATTCCCGCGCTGAAGAGATCGTGCAGGAGGTCTTCATCCGGTTGTGGAACGAGCCGCATCGGTTCGACCATGAGCGCGGCACGCTGCGGAGCTACCTCTTGGCGCAGACCCATGGTCGATCCGTCGATGTGATTCGTTCCGACGTTGCGCGCCGCAACCGTGAAGAGCGGGAGAGTCGCGAGCAAGCCGAAGGCGGCTACGACCTCGCCCGTGAAGTGTGGGACATGGCCTTGGCCGGCCATGTCCGTGAGGCGATGGAAGTGCTGCATCCTGCCGAACGTGCGGCGATCGAGTTGGCGTACTTCGGTGGGCGGACGTACAAGGAAGCGGCGGACGAACTCGGCGAGGCCGAGGGAACGGTGAAGAGTCGGATTCGAGTCGGGTTGAAGAGGCTGCGGGCCGAACTCATCCAGGCCGGCGTCACGGTGGGAGCGGACTGAGCAATGGGTGCAAGCATGGATGACGTGACCGACGTCGGCAACAATCGCGAGCTCGATGAGCTGCTGGGTGCGTATGCACTCGATGCGGTGACGCCGGATGAGGCACGCCAGATCGAGAACTACCTTGCGGTCAATCCGAAGGCGGCTGCCGAAGTCCGAGAACACCGCGAAGTTGCCACGATGTTGGCCTTCACGGGCATGGACGCCCCCGAGGGGTTGTGGAGTCGCATCGAACGCGAACTCGATGGCGCCGTTCCGACACCCGGCCCGGAGCTGGCCCGAGTGCTGTCGATCGACGACGCGCCTCGTCGTCGACGGTTCGCAACGATTGCTCCGTGGGTTGCGTCTGCGGCCGCTGCCGCCATCGTTGCCGTCGTTGCGATCGGTGTCGCCGACCGTGCGTCGGCTCCGACCGATCCGCTCGTCGCTGCGTTCGAAGATGCGTCGACCGATCGAGATTCGAGTCGGGCCACGCTCGTTGCCGAGGGCTCGAGCTTCGCCGCCGACGCGGTGATCGACCAGGACGGGCACGGCTTCGTGAAGGCCGGAGAACTCCCAGTGCTCGCGGCCGGCCAGACGTACCAACTCTGGGGTGTGGTCGACGCCGGAGGTGACGAACCGGCGGTGATCTCACTCGGCATCTTCGGCCCGAATCCCGAGCTCGAAACATTCACCACCGAGACACCCGTCGTCGCGCTGGCGATCACCATCGAGGACGCACCCGGAGTGATCTCGAACGGAAATCCCGATGGGATGTACGTCGGCACGATCGGCTGATCACCTCTGGTGTCTGACACCAGAGGTGATGGGTGATCGATGCTTCTAGCCTGATCGTGTGATCGAACCGAAGCTGTCCCAGGCCGTGGCCGATGCGCTGGGCGCCGGGCGCGCAGTCGTCGCGCTGGAATCGACGATCTTTTCGAACCTCGGGCTCCCGTCGCCAGCGAATCGGGACGCCCTCGATCGTTGTGTCGATGCCATCACGCGTGGAGGGGCGGTGCCTGCGATCACGGCCGTGCTCGACGGCGAGGTCCGTCTGGGGTTGGAGGATCACGAACACGATCGCATCCTCGGCGCCGCCCGGAAAGCGGCCGAACGTGATGTGCCGATCGCAGTCGCGCAGGGGTGGGAGTTCGGCGCGACGACCGTGTCGGCCTCGGTTGCCATTGCAGCAGCTGGAGGGGTGACGGTGTTCGCCACGGGCGGGTTGGGCGGCGTTCACCGCGGCGCCGACCTGTCGGGAGACGTCTCAGCCGATCTCGACGCGTTGGCGCGTCATCGCATCGTGGCGGTGTCTGCTGGCGCGAAGGCCTTCCTCGATCTGCCGCGCACGCTCGAGTACCTCGAGACCGCGGGCGTCCCCGTTCTCGGTTGGCAACACGACTGGTTTCCGGCCTTCTACACCCGGTCGTCGGGCCTGCCTGTTCCCCATCGCGTCGAGTCGGCCGCCGAAGTGGCGCGCATCGTCGCGAACCTGACTCGCCGCGACTCGGGCGTGCTCCTGACCGTGCCCATTCCGCCGGAGGACGAACTCGACGCCGGCGAACTCGACACGGTGCTGAGCGCTGCGCTTGCGGAGTGCGCAGCATCGGGAATCACGGGTGCGGCGATCACGCCATACGTCCTCGGTCGCATCGGTGAGGCAACCGAGGGCCGCAGCGTGCCCGCCAACCTCGCGCTCGCCGAGAACAATGCGGTGGTGGCGGCCCAGGTCGCAGTGGCGATCGCCGGTCGCTGACCCGTCGCTGACTGGCCGGGACCACCGGATCAGCGCGTGACCGCGGTGATCGTGGCCTCGACCCGATCGAGGAACGTCGTCCGGTCGGCAGCGGAGCACCGATCGATGTCGTACAGCGCGAGCCATGTCGACCGACACAACGGATGGCACATGGCCCGCATCGCCCGAGAGATGGTTCGCTTGCCACCCTCGCCTTCGATTGCGTTGATGTATTTCGGCGAGCCGTGCGACGTGACGGTAACGATCCGCGTGACGTTGCGGAGCTTGGCCCGCAATCGGTTGCCACCGGTTGGAAGTTCCCACGCAACGCCGCTGGCCCACACCCGATCGAACCAGCCTTTGAGCATCGCGGGTTGCCCGGCCCACCAGGTGGGGTACACGAAGATGAGGGTGTTGCACCATGTCAGCGCAGCGGCGTGTTCGACCAGCGTCGGATGTGTGCCTGGTTCGAGGTGGGCGGCTCGCTCGTCAGCGCTCAACTCGGGAACGAACCCCTCGGCGTAGAGGTCGATCAGGCGGATCTCGGCGCCGGAGCTCGTCAGTCCGGCGACGACGCGGTCGCGCGCTGCTGCCGCGAACGACGTTGGCGACGGGTGGCAGTACACCACGAGCGCGCGGCGTGCCGAGGCGGTGCCGGGTCGGCGAAACGGGAGAACGATTCGAGGCATCAGAGCGCAGCCATGGCTTGCTCGATCGATGCAGCGAACTCGTCACGGGCGACATCGGTCGACGTGTCGACGCCGTAGAGGCCGAGCCAGCGGGTGCGCACGCGGGCCCCGCAACTCAGCCGTAACGCACGCGTGATGGTCCGCCGACCGTTGTCGTTGATCACTCGCACTGCTGTGCGGGGCGATCCGTACGTCGAGATACCGACCAGATGACCGACGTTGCCCAGGCCCGGCTTGACCTTCCCGGTCCGTTCGTCGAACACGAACCCGACGCCGGGGACCATGACCCGTTCGAACCATCCCTTCAGGATCGCCGGGAGGCCGCTCCACCACGTCGGATACACGAAGACGAGGGCGCCGGCGCGCTGCACGAGCGCGGCGTGCGCAGCGACCAGCGGATCGAGGATCGGTTCGTCGCTGTGATACGCCGCGCGCTCGGCCTCGCTCATCGCCGCACGGAACCCGAGCGCATAGAGGTCGAGCACGGCAACCTCGTGACCGCCAGCCCGCAGGCCGGTCGTCGCCCGACGGGCCAGCGTGTGGGTCAGGCTGTCCGCGCATGGATGGGCGACCACGACAACGGCGAGCATGACGCCATCTTGGCGCAGCTCGGCGGCCTGACGCCAACGTGGCGGAGCGGCGAGCAGTCGATTGCGGCTGCAGCGACGGCGAGGCCGATCCGGCGGGACGGAAAACTCGCCGGCGACGAACGTTGTACGGTGGGGTATGGCCAAGCTCATCGACATCGAAGGAATCGGCACGGCGTACGCCAAGAAGCTCGCTACTGCCGGCGTCAGTACGACGGGACAACTGCTGAAAACCGCTGCTGACGCAGCCGGTCGCCGCGACCTCGCCACCCGCGCCGAGGTCTCCACGAAGCAGGTCCTCGAGTGGGTCAACCGTGCGGATCTGATGCGGATCAGCGGCGTCGGAACGCAGTACAGCGACCTCTTGGAGGCCGCGGGGGTCGACACCGTCATCGAGTTGGCGCAGCGCAATGCGCAGCACCTCGCCGAGAAGTTGGCCGAGGTCAATGCGGCCAAGCGTCTCGTTCGTCAGATTCCGTCGGCCGAGCGGGTTGCCGACTGGATTGCTCAGGCCGGCAAACTCCCCCGAGTCGTTCTCCACTGACCCGAATGGTCCGGGGCACACGCGGCGGTCAGCGTCCCGACGAAGACCGTGGGGCGAGGGTCGGGTACCGTCGGCGGCGATGACTGCTGCGGACTTCTTTGCCCATGACGACATCATTGCGGACGACCCGATCGGCGATGACGGCCACAGCCTCGAGGTGCTCCACGATCGCGAGTATCGCGTGCGCGCGTTTCGGGTTGCTGCCGACCGAGTTTTGATTCGCGGCGCGGTCCGCGACCAGAAGCCGCCAGGTTTATACCTCGACGTCGATCCCGACCCGCTGACGATCCACCACATGCAGGTCGACATCGAAGTGAGCTACCCGTCCATGGAGATCGTCGCGGCACAGGTCCACATGGAGACGCACCCGAACATCGAGTGCACCCGGATCGAGCCGCACTACGAGAAGTTGGTCGGGCTGTCGATCGCCCGCGGATTTACCCACAAGGTGCGCGAGTTGTTCGGCGGACCGCGGGCGTGCACCCACACGACGGCCCTCCTCCAGGCCATGGCGCCTGTGGCCATCCAGTGCATGTGGTCGATGCGGGCCTCGGACGCCAACCGCGCCGACGCCGGCCACCCTGATCACGACGCCGATCACGGCACCCGGGTGCCGATGACGCGGTCCGACATGTGGAAGGTGAACCTCAACACCTGTCATGTCTGGGCCGAAGACTCCGACGTGGTCGCCCGTTACGCCGCAGGCGGCACCTTCGAGCCACCGGTTTTCGCGCAGGAGCGGATGGTGCGCCTCGGCATCACACCGGAGCAGTGGATGAAGCGAATGGGTTCGTGACGCGCCCGGGCCGACGGCGTCGGCCAACATGGCGAGGTGTCAGCGTTCCCGCCACCGACCGGACCGCCGGTCGCGTTTGCGCTCAGTGGCGACCCCTGGGCCGAACAGGCTCGACGCCACCAACACCACATTGAGCAACGTCGAGCCCGGCGCCGCCGACTGTGGGTTCGAGTCGGTGGACCTCTTGCTGTCGCGACCATCGGGGCCGTCGGGAGCGCGATTGTCTTCATCGACCCTGGAGCGTCGCCGGCGACATCGGTCGCGACTCCCGTCGCGACACCTGTTCTCGCACCTGTTGTGACGCCCGTGGCGTTGACACCGCCGGAAACGAACCCGAACGATGTCGGATCCGACGGAGCTGCGGTCATCGGTGACGTCTGGCTGCTCGACCGAGGCGACGGGCAGTTCGATTGGGGCGCGATCATCGAGTCGCGTGCCGAGATCGTCCGACGCGACTTCGATGTCACCGTCGTGGTGCGCGACGACGATGGTGCGGAGGTGTTCAGCGATCAAGTCCGACTTCCGGAGTTGTCTCCTGACGTTGCCGTCGCCGTCGGGGGAGTCTTCACGGAGCGCGCCGTCGTTCCGACGCGGATCGAGGTCACCTCGACCATCGGGACGGCGGCACCCGGCGTGGCCGGATCGAGGTTCGACGTGGCGGATGTGCGACGAGTGCCGTCGGGTCAAGTCGACCGGGACGATCGTCTCCTCGGCATTGTCAGCGTGGACGGCGCCGCCTCCTCGATGCCGCTGGTGCGCGTCGCTGCGTTGTGGCGCGATGGCGACGGTGTCGTCATCGCCGCCTTGTTCGACGAGTTTCCGGTGGTGCGCACGTCGAGCGGGGCCGAGGCGAACTTCTCCTTTGCGCTGCCGCGGGCAATCGTGCCCGCGGGCGACCCGGACGACGTCGTCGTGAGTGCCGTCGCAGCGTGAGGAGTCGGCCGAATGAACGGCGGGATTGGTCGGGTGGTCCCGATCGTGGATCGGTGCGAGGACGGATTCGCTCGCAATCGAGGGTGTCGATCGCCATCCCACCTGGCAGACTGACGCCTACATGGTGGTCATAGCTCAATAGGTAGAGCACCAGGTTGTGATCCTGGCGGTTGGGGGTTCAAGTCCCCTTGGCCACCCCAAACGCAGGTGCTGAGCGGGTGTCGGGCGAGATTTCGCTTGGTACCCTCTCAGGCCGCTTGCTTCTCTAGCTCAATGGCAGAGCAGTTGACTCTTAATCAATTGGTTCTGGGTTCGAATCCCAGGGGAAGCACCACGGTTGACTAACGCGACCACGAGTGTTGTTCGCGGTAGCGACCGACGCTGAGCGGGGTTGATTTCTGGCGTCGTTGACGCAGGCTCGAGGTCCCGAGAAACACCGAGCCGGCGATTGCCGCCGACATCGCCGACAGCAGCAGAGTCGTGTTCCGCGAGCGGTTGGCCAGTCGTGGAAAGACCGCCATCCAGGTGTTGTCTGACAGCGCGGTCAGCGGGCCGACGGGAAGCAGATATCCGAAGATCACGATCGCCACGGACAACACCGCCATGCCGACGGCGATCGCAAAGGTGAACTCGCCTCGCTCGGGACGCGTGACGAAGCCGACGATCAGCAGGAGCAGTCCACCGGCCGCAGTGACCGCCATCAGCCACCAGGTGACGGTGTTGAGCAACGAGACACTGCCGACTCGGGGGACGGGCAACGTGATGTCGGGCGACACCGCGGCCCGCTCGTCGCGCACGATCGTGTACTGCTCGGTGGCGGTGATGATGACCGGACTGTCGGTGTCGCCGATCAAGCGGGCGTGCGCCGAGGAGACGAAGCCGCCCATCAGTGCGGCGCCGTCGTCCAGGCGCGAAATCTGCTCGACGAATTCGCGGAGTTGGGCGGTCGAGGTACCGATCGCGCCGGCATCAGCGGTGGCGATGAGCGTGGCGACTTCCCCCCGAATGTCGGCATCACCGAGAATCGCGTGCGTCGCGCCAGCGTCGGACGAGGGCGAGAACGCGACGCGCTGGAGCCACCACACGCTGATCGACACAGCGAACAAGACGCACGAGATGAGCAGGATCAGCCCGGCGAGGGAACGGCGCATGTGCAGAGTCTGACAAACTTCCGGCCCGAATCGCGACTGCGGCCCGAAAGTGGACGTCCGGGGCGGCCCGTGTCGTCGGCATGACCGGCGCGGCAGGGGTCGACAGGGGTCGGGAGCACGTGGTCGTAGGCTGGTGGCGTGACCCACCCGGGCTTCGTCAGGATGCTGGTACGCGGCCTGTTGCGGCGCTGCCCGTGGTGCGGTGGACGCAGCGCCTTCTTCACCGGTTGGTTCGCCAAGCAACCGCATTGCCAGACATGTGGTCTTCGCTGGCGACGCGGTGATGTCGGTTTCGAACTCGGCGCCGCAGCGATGGCTGCGGTCCTCACGATTGGACCGCTGGTCGCCGCGCTGGGCATCGCGTTGGCGATCACCTGGCCAGAGACGCCCGTCGGGCCGCTCCTCGCCGTCTTCTTGCCGGCGACGCTCGTCATGCCGATCCTCGCCTACCCGTTGTCATACACGGTCTGGCAGGCGATCGATCTCACGTGGCGCGAGGCCGATCCCGATGACTTCGATGCAGCGCACATCGTCGCAGGCGCTTTGCGGGGCGACTGAGCTGGATCGGCTGCGGCACGAGCCGGGCAGAACGGGGGAGACGGGCCTGCCCGTCGATTCAGAAATGTTCGAATGATTGATACTTGCCCGAACAGTCGTTCGTTTGTTACACTGCTGTCATTCGATCCAAGCGCCCTCGGGTGATCTCCGATCAACTCTGTGACACCCGATCTCTACGGTGGTCACCAACACCGAAAACCACATCAATCACATCGGGTTGCGACCCCGCCGCCACAGAGCAACGAAAGACAGGACCAATCAGACATGGCAACCAAGGATCAAGAAAAAGCCCTCGAGATGGCACTGGCCCAGATCGACAAGCAGTTCGGCACCGGCGCCGTCATGAAGATGGGCGAACGGACGAACATGGCGATCGAGGTCGTGCCGACCGGCGCGCTGGCGCTCGATCTCGCCCTCGGCGTCGGGGGGCTGCCCCGGGGTCGCATCACCGAGATCTATGGGCCGGAGTCGTCGGGCAAGTCCACGTTGGCCATGCATGTCGTCGCCGAGGCGCAACGCAACGGTGGCGTGTGTGCCTACATCGATGCCGAGCACGCCATGGATCCGGTGTATGCCCGGGCCATCGGCGTCGACGTCGACCAGCTCCTCATCTCCCAGCCCGACACGGGCGAGCAGGCGCTCGAGATTGCCGACATGCTCACGCGTTCCGGTGCGATCGATGTCATCGTCATCGACTCCGTTGCGGCCCTCACGCCACGCGCCGAGATCGAAGGTGAGATGGGCGACACGCACGTCGGTCTGCAGGCTCGCCTCATGAGCCAGGCGCTGCGCAAGCTCACCGGCAACCTCAGCAAGACCAAGACGATTGCGATCTTCATCAACCAGTTGCGCGAAAAGATCGGCGTCATGTTCGGTTCGCCCGAGACGACGCCAGGCGGTCGGGCGCTCAAGTTCTACTCGTCGGTGCGGCTCGACATCCGCCGGATCGAGGCGCTGAAGGACGGCACCGAGGTCGTCGGCAACCGCACCCGAGTCAAGGTCGTGAAGAACAAGGTGTCACCGCCGTTCCGTCAGGCCGAGTTCGACATCATGTACGGCAAGGGCATCAGCCGCGAAGGCTCGCTCATCGACTTGTCGGTCGACCTGGCCATTGTCAAGAAGTCCGGCGCCTGGTTCACCTATGAGGGTGAGCAACTCGGCCAGGGACGCGAGAAGGCCAAGGACTATCTCCGTGCCAATCCCGAGGTGATGATGGAGATCAGCGACAAGGTGTTGATCGCCAGTGGGCTGAAAGCCGACCCGAATGCGCCGATCGTCGAAGATGTCGCCGACGCCGCAGCGGCCGAGGCGTTCAGCGAGGCCGACGACCAGCCGATTTCGCTCGACTGAGTCGTCCGGCACCTCGGCACTCGGGCGCAGTTACCCGTGGGTGTCGGTGGCCGGGCCTGGCCACCGACACCCACCGACAGTCCGGGTCACGACACCCACCGACACCCATCGACACGTCGGGGCACATCGCCTAGTTTCATGTGAGCACATACGCCGTCGGACGCAGCATGTGCTCACATGAAAGAGTCTCAGCGGCTCGATCAACAGCGATACCGACACCGGCACAGACACCGGCACAGACACCGATATCGGGGCCGGGCGTTGGCTCAGGCGTCGATCGAGTACACCCGGGCTGCGGTACCGGTGAACAGGGCGGTCTGCTCGGCGTCGCTGAAGTCGGCAACGAGCTTCTTTGCGGCGTTCCAGAACACGGCGTACGACAGCGAGAAGCGGTCGACCGGAAAGTTGCTCTCGAACATGCACCGTTCGGGCCCGAACACTTCGATCGTGTGGAGGTAGTACCGGCCTTGGGCGGACACGAATTCGTCTGACGTCGGAGGTCGCTCGGCGACGTGCCAGCCGAAGCCGTTGTCGGGCATCGCCAGTCCACCGATCTTGGCCACGACGTTGTCGCACGCCGCAAGGGCGGTGATGTCGTCCTTCCAGGCAGCAAAGATCTCGTCGCGTTGGGTGGCATATCGACCGACGCCGCAGGGCGTGCCGAAGTGGTCGAGCACCATCATCGTGTCGGGAACGGCGCGGGCGAGGGCGAGGAACTCGTGGTTCTGATGGTGGTAGTGCCAAGAGTCGTACGTGAAACCCCGTTCGCCGAGCCGACGTACTCCGCTGCGGAATGCCGGGTCGGCGTATTTGCCGGCTGGGTTTGCCCCAGGGATCATCATCGCCTCGGGCTCGGTTGCTCGAGCCAAGGCATCGCGAACCCCACGAAATCGTCCGCCGGCTGCCTCGACGTGAGCATCGAGGACCTCGTCGAGATGCTCGCTGTCGGCGAGGTCGGCGTGTCCGACGATCCCGGCGATCGGGGCGGTGTCGGGCCGTTCGGCGGCCAGCCAGTCGGCGCTCGCCGCGACGAACTCGGTTTCGCCGACGCAACGGAGGTGTGGCTCGCCATCGGGCCGATATGCCGCGCTGCATTCCATGAACACGGTGGCGACCACCCGGTGCCCGCTGCCGGTGTCGGCGGCGAGATCGGTGGGGCCGTAGTGCAGCGGACCCGTCGGCGGCCAGAGGTGGTGATGCGGGTCGATGATCGCCCGATCGGGGTCGACGATCGGTTCGACGACCTGGTCGAGCCAGGTCTGGTCACCGGCGGGAAGGGCGGCATCGGTCATGGCGCGTGTTTAGCCCGTTGGTGGGCCGACCGGAGACGCGGAGCGATGTGCTCTACTTCGCAGGTGAGCGCACACGACCTTCCCGCAACGATGAGGGCCGTGGTCCTGACTGCGATCGGTGGACCCGAAGTTCTGGAATATCGCACCGATGTGCCCGTCCCGCGACCGGGCCTGAACGAGGTGTTGATCGCCGTCGGTGCGGCGGGCGTGAACAACACCGACATCAACACCCGCGTCGGCTGGTATGACACCGCCGACACCCCGGCCGGGTCGTCGTGGTCGGGCGAACCGATCGGATTCCCCCGCATCCAAGGGGCCGACGTGTGCGGCCGCATCGTTGCGGTCGGGGCGGGCGTGGCGGTGAGCCGCATCGGTGAGCGGGTGATCTGTGCCTCGATGCAGCGGGCGCCGGCCGGGGATCTTCCGTTCGTCACGACCACGATGGGCTCGGAGTTCGACGGCGGATTTGCCGAATACGTCTCCGTGCACGCCGCTGAGGCCCATGCCGTCGAATGCGACTGGACCGATGTCGAACTCGGTTCGATTCCGTGCGCGGCATCGACTGCCGAGAACGCCCTGCATCGAGTCGGTGTCGATGCAACCGACACGGTGCTCATTCTCGGTGCGTCTGGCGGCGTCGGGTCGGCCGCGGTGCAGTTGGCACATCGACGGGGAGCGACGGTCGTGGCGGTGACCGGTGCGAGCAAGGCCGCCGCAGTCCGCGCGCTCGGTGCCGATCGGCTCGTCGAGCGCGGAGCGGATCTGGTCGAGGTGCTCGGTCGGGACGCCGTCGACGTCGTGGTCGATCTCGTCGGCGGGCCGACGTGGCCGACGTTGTTGGCGGTGCTCCGACGCGGAGGTCGCTACGTCACCGCTGGTGCGATTGCCGGCCCGATCGTCGAACTCGACCTGCGCACGCTCTATCTCAAGGACCTCACACTCTGCGGTGCGACGTATCAGGAGGCCGGCGTCTTCGAGCGTTTGGTCGGTTACATCGAGCGCAACGAAATCCGTCCGGTCGTGCACGCCACGTACCCATTGGCCGAGATCGCCTCGGCTCAGGCGGCGTTTCTCGCCAAGGACTTCGTCGGCAAGCTCGTGCTCGTACCGTGAGCAGAGCCGAGCAGCGCCGAGCTTGATTGCGTCAGGGTTTGATGACGTACTGGCCGTCGACGAACGGCTTGAAGATCATGAGCACCAGGCTGATCACGAAGATCAGATGGGTGATGCCGATGCCGGCCGACAGCTTCTTCGTGGCGTCGGCCGAGGTGTCGCCGATTGCCGGCTTGATGAGAAACCAGCTCACCGCGACCGCTGCGACCCAGAGCACGATGGTGATGGTGACCCACCACATTTCGGCGAGGTCGAACTTGCCGACGCCGGCCATTCCCATGCCGACGACCCACAGCAGCACGAGCGCGGGGAACGAGAGCTTCATGTGCAGCGCGGCCATCGCGCTGGTTTCCCCGGCGCGCTGCATCCGGGGGTACAGGAACAGGGGGCCGAAGGCAGCAACGACGCTTACGATGTGGACGAGGTACAGGGCTTTGACGAGGGTCTGATTCTCGTTGAGGAAGATGGCGATCACGGCCGCGACGCTACCGCCGTCGGATGGGTGAGTCGACATGGCGCACTCGGTGGTGCAACCCCGGTCGGTTACCGTTGCGGTCATGCCAACCCGGGTCGCCGCAGTCCTGATTCCGATCTTCTGGGCCTCGGTCGGTGCGGCTGCGCTGGCCGGCTGTGGCGGTGACGATGGCCTCTCGCGTAGCGAATACATCGACGAGTTCGGGGCGCTCTGCCTGCAGACAGAGGCCGACATCGCCGACCTGGGCGATCGTTACGCCGACGTGGAGGCCGGAAGCGATGAGGAGCGCGCGCGGGGCGTCGAGCAGGCTGCGGTGACCCAGCGGCTCACCGACGGGATCAAGGCGCTCCGGCCGCCCGCGGAGCTGCAGGCCCAACACGACGAACTCATCGGCTACGTCGCCGACGTCGAGGCGGCAGCAGCGGATGGCGACCTGGACGCGATTGCCGCCGCGTCGGAATCGGCCGAGCAGGTGATCACAGCGATGGGGATCGACAGTTGCACCTGATTCCGGCGTCGGGGGCAGTGTCGGGACAACACCGAATGGAACATTGAGCTCGCATGGCGGACATGTTCGTGTTGACGGAGCAGGAGCGGGTCACGACGGCGTCTCGGTATCGAGACGGCGTGTTGATCTGCCGGCCGTTTGGCGTAGTCCGGTGGGAGAACGCCGGACTCGTGGTGTTCGCGCTCTTCGTCTCCGGATCGCTCCTCGCAAGCGTCAGGAGGGACCCCGACCCGGCCTCGATCACTCTTGCGGTGGTGTTCGCATCGACGCTGGTCGGTGCTTCTGTCGTGTGGGCCGTGGCATTCGCCCGGTCGCACGTCCGGGCGGATGCGGATGGGCTGATGATTCGCGACCGGCTCCGGACCCATCGTTTCACTTGGGACCAGATCGAAGGTTTCGACGTGATCGAGCAGAAGTCACCGGTGCGCTGGTGGCCGAATCTCACCGCCGGGTTCACCTGGCACATCTGGCCCAATGAGGCGATCCCTGTCATGCGGCTGACGGACCGCACCCAGCGTCGGTTGCTCCCGCTCGCCTCGACGCAACGATCAAACGGCTGGTCGATGGGTGACGAGACGCCCGCCGAGACGCGGGCAGCGTTGCTGACTCGCTTCCAGGGCACCCTTCATTGACCGGCTGCCGTTGATGGTGGCCGCAGGTGATCGCCGCGGGCGGTGGCTGCGCGCAGCACCTCGACGAATGTGGTGATCTGCTCGGTCTGCGCACCGCGCCGGGTTGCTGCGTACCAGGTGCGGCCCTCCGCTTGGTTGCCGATCTGGACGCCGACAACCCGACCGGTCGCGAGGTGCGTCGCGGCGATCCACGACGGCATCACCGTGACGGCGTCCGATGCGACGACGGTCTCGACGATCAGGTCGGTGACGAGCGGAAGCAGCGTGAGCTTGGCGGGTTGCGCCCCGTCGGGGATGGGCAGCGGCGTCGCCGGGCTGCGTGTCGGGTCGTAGCTGTCGAACATCACGAGGTGGGCGTCAGCGAAGTCGTTGGCCTCGACGTATGCCCGACGCGCCCACGGGTGGTCACTCGCGACGATTGCCAGCAGTTCGTCATCGAACAACTCGTGGAGCCGCACACGGTCCATCTGGTTGACGAGCTTGTTGACGATCGCGACGTCGATGTCGCCGTTGACGAGCGCGTCGACGTGGGCATCGTGCGGCACCGTCTCGACAGTGACATCGGCAGAGGGATGAAGCCGCCTGAATTCACGGAGCACGTTCGGTAGCCATTGGTAGTTCGTGCTGCATTGGGTCCAGATGCGCACTGAGTCGCGCGTGCCGGTGTGGATCTCTGCGACGTCCCGCACCGCATCGCGCAGTTCGGAGAGCGCGATTCGAGCGGCGCGCAACATCCGCGTGCCGGCGGCGTTGGCGACGATCCGACGGCCGCGACGTTCGAACAGCGGCGCACCCAGTCGCTGTTCCAGCCGGAGCAGCCGCTGGCTGAGAGCGGGCTGGCTGACGAAGAGGTGATTGGCAGCGGCGGTCAGTGTCTGGTGGCGCTCGAGGGCTTCGATCAGTTCGAGGTCGCGGACGTCGAGATCCATAACGCAAGCCTATTGCAAGTATCACAAATCGGTCGTCGTATTATGAATGATGGATCCGTACCGTCGGTGGCACGTCAACCAAACGGAATGGAGAAGTCATGAAGAGCACCCACACGAGCGTCGCAATCGTGTGCCACAGCGGATTCGGACACACACGTGTGCAGGCCGAAGCGGTGCGCAGCGGTGCTGCATCGGTCGATGGCACGGAGGTTCACCTCATCGGGGTCGACGACATCGACGCGTCCTGGGACCGTCTCGATCCCGCCGACGGATCTCCCGAGGACCTGAACCGGCTCGCCGGCTTCCTCGGTGCGATGGCGCAATCGAATGCCGACATCGGGCCGATGTCGCCCCGGGTGCGTCCGATCAGCGGACCGCGCATCTCGGCCGGCGAGTTGCCGAGCTGCGGCGCGCTGGCGCAGCGGCGGTCCGGTGCCTGTTGACATCGGCGCGGCCACGGTGTCAGCGTGAGCCTCGTCTTCGTCGACACCGCAGCAGCCCTGCACGAGGTCCGCGATCTCCTCGGCCGTTACTTCGATGGGTTGTACCGCAGCGATTCGGAGCTACTCGCAAGCGTGTTCCACCCCGCCGCGGTGTATGCCACGGCGACGGAGGAGCCGTTCGTGCGACTGTCGATGGCGGAGTACCTGCCGATCGTCGCAGGTCGCGAGTCGCCGGCCTCACGCGGCGAAGTGCGCACCGACGCGATCGAGTCGATCGAGTTCGCCGGGCCGACGACTGCGCTGGCGCGGGTGCAGTGCTCGATCGGCCCGAAGCAATTCACCGACCTCCTCTCGTTGGTACGGGTCGGCGCCCGATGGCAGATCATCGCCAAGGTCTTCCACTTCGACGTGACCGACAAGGAGGCGTGAGGTGCCGTACGTGAACATCAAGATCACGCGCGAGGGAGCGACTCCCACACAGAAGGCAGCGCTGATCCGAGGCGTCACGGACCTTTTGGTCGACGTGCTCGACAAGAGCCCGGCGACAACGTTCGTCGTGATCGACGAGGTCGAGATGGAGGATTGGGGCATCGGCGGCCTCGCCGTGGAGGAATACCGCCGCAGCCGACAGTGACCGTGACCTTGCGAGCCGGTAGGTGGCAGGGCAACGTTGCGTGATGCGGCATTAGCCTGTCGTTCATGTCCGAACCGGGTGCCGATCAGCCGCGTCGCTACGTCGTGCGCACGATGGGGTGCCAGATGAACGAGCACGACTCCGAGCGGATCTCGGGGTTGCTCGAAGCAGATGGTCTCGTGCGTGCCGAGTCGGAATCAGATGCTGACGTCGTGGTGCTGAACACCTGCTGCATCCGTGAGAACGCCGACAACAAGCTGTACGGAAACCTCGGACACCTGAAGACCTGGAAGGCCAAGAAGGACGGTCGCCAAGTCGTCGTCGCCGGATGCCTCGCCCAAAAGGATCAAGAACTCGTCGCCCAGAAAGCTGGGCACGTCGACGTCGTCATGGGTACGCACAACGTGCACCGCGCAGCAGAGTTGCTCGAAGCAGCCAAGACCGCTGATGCACCGATCACCGAGATTCTGAGCGAAGCGGTCATCGACGACCACGCCATGTTTCCGTCCACGCTCCCCGCGCGTCGCGAAACTTCGTACAACGCCTGGCTGACCATCCAGATCGGTTGCGACAACAGCTGCGCCTTCTGCATCGTGCCATCGGTCCGCGGCGCCGAGATCTCACGGCCCTACGGCGACATCGTCACCGAAGCGGTCCAGCTTGCCGCCAACGGCGTCACCGAGGTCACGCTTCTTGGTCAGAACGTCAACAGCTACGGCCGCGACCTGCAACTTGCAGCCCGTCACGCCGGAGACACCGACGCCAAGCTCCGCCCCCTGTTCGCATCGCTACTCCGCGACGTGGGTGCGGTCGAGGGAATCAAGCGGGTGCGCTTCACCAGCCCGCATCCGAAGGACATGCGGCCCGACACCTTTGCGGCGATGGCCGAAACGCCCGAGGTTTGTGAGCATCTGCACTACCCGTTGCAGTCGGGTAGTGATCGGGTGCTGGCCTTGATGCACCGCGGCTACACCGCCGAGCGATACCTCGAACGTCTCGTCGAGGCCCGCGCGACCATCGACGACCTCGCCGTGTCGACCGACATCATCGTCGGTTTCCCGGGCGAGACCGAACGCGACTTCGAGCACACCCTCGAAGTCGCTGCGGCCGCCGAGTACGACTACGCCTACACGTTCATCTTCTCGCCCCGGGCGGGTACCGAGGCCGCCGAGATGGAGGCCGACTTCGTCGACCCATCGGCGGCGAGCGAACGATTCCAGCGCCTGCGGATCGTCGTCGAGCGGTCGGCACTCCGCAAGCACGAAGCGCGCGTCGGACGCATCGAAGAGGTGCTCATCGAGGGCCCGAGCAAGCGTGATCCGAAGGTGATCAGTGGTCGCACGCGGCAGAACAAGCTCGTGCACTTCACGCCCCCTCGTCCGCTGCGCACAGGCAGCTATGCCACGGTGCGGATCACCCGGGCGGCACCGCACTTCCTCACCGGCGAGTTCGTCGACCTGATCGCCGAGCCGAGCCATCGGCTGCGAATCCCGGTCGCGGCACTCTGAAGTTGTCGTCCCGTCTCGCGGCGGTCAGGCGATCTCGGTCCCGGGCGCCGCGGAATCCGCGGCGGGGCGCACGGAGATTCCGCACGATCAGGCTTGACCGTCGTACAACGGCGGGAAAATCGGGCAGAGGTGAATTGCACTCCACATGGTGGTCGTGAGATCGGGCGCGAGGCCCTCGGTGGCCACGGGCTAGGTTGATGCGCTGATGAGTGAGCCCGTGCACGATCCACAGCTCGATGAGTTCCGTTCGAGCATCGACAACATCGACGCGGCGCTCGTGCACCTCCTGGCCGAACGCTTCAAGGTCACCAAGGCAGTGGGCCGCTACAAGGCGGAGGCCTCGCTCCCGGCAGCAGATCCGGCCCGCGAAGAGATTCAGATCGCTCGGCTCCGATCGTTGGCCGAACAGGCGGGGCTCGATCCGGTGTTCACCGAAAAGTTCCTCCGGTTCATCGTCGCCGAAGTGATCCACCACCACCAGCGCATCGCCGAAGGCGAACAGCTCTGAACGACGCGCGGCAGCCGGCCCGGGTTGCGATCGTCGGTTCGACCGCATCGGGCAAGTCGGCAGTGGCGTTGGCAGTCGCGGCGCAGATGGCCGACGTCGAACTGATCTCGGTCGACTCGATGCAGGTCTATCGGGGGATGGACATCGGTACCGCCAAGCCGACTGCGGCAGAGCGCGCCGCTGTTCGTCACCACTGCATCGACCTGGTCGATCCGACCGACGAGTTCACTGTCGCCCAGTTCCAGACTGCTCACCAGACGGCTCTCGACGACATCGCCGAGCGGGAGCGGCGGGCGCTGTTGGTCGGCGGCACGGGCCTGTATCACCGCGTGGTGATCGACGACTTCGATCTTCCCGGGGAGTGGCTCGAGATCCGTGGCGAGCTCGAAGCCGTCGACACGCCGACGCTGTACGACCGGTTGGCCGAGTCCGACCCGTCAGCGGCGGCCAAGATCGAACCGGAGAACCGGCGCCGCATCGTCCGGGCGCTGGAGGTGACGCTCGGAAGTGGGCGGGCGTTCAGCTCGTTCGGCCCGGGTGTCGACCACTATCCCGCGTCAGGGGTGGCGCAGGTCGGTCTGCGCTGGCCGCGCGAGATCATCGCCGCCCGGGTCGAACAGCGCGTGCATCGCATGTTCGCCGACGGCCTCGTCACCGAGGTGGCCGGGCTGGCCCGGTCCGGTTTGTCGAAGACGGCGGGTCAGGCGCTCGGTTACAAGGAAACTCTGCTGTATCTCGACGGCACGATCAGCGAAGATGAGGCCGTGCAGATGATCATCACGCGCACGCGGCAGTTCGCGGTCCGTCAGGAGCGATGGTTCCGTCGTGATCCACGCGTACGCTGGGTGGATGTCGAGCACGATCCGGTTGCCGAAGTTGCCCCGATGGTGATCGGTCTGCTCGACGACCAACGATGACCCCGCTCATGCCTTCGCTCGCGCTCACCAAACATCATGGACTGGGCAACGACTTCCTCGTCCTGTTCCATCCCGCGGTCGACGACCTGCCCGCACTGGCGCGTCGGCTCTGTGATCGACGTACGGGCATCGGCGCCGACGGTCTACTGATCGCGGAGTCCAAGGAGGGTTACGCCGCCGAAATGGTGCTGTACAACGCCGACGGTTCGCGGGCCGAAATGAGCGGCAACGGCATTCGCTGCTTTGCGCAGGCGGTGGCCATGCGGCGCGGCGATCTCGATGTCCAACGCATCTCGACCGATGTCGGCGATCGACTGGTCACCCTCTGGGCGACCGATCAGATCGGCACGATCGAAGCCCGGGTCGACATGGGAGAAGTGACCACGCTCGGCGAACCCGACGGGTGGGCAGGGCTCGGCTGCCATCCCGACCGCCCGGTGGCGCACCTGAGCATGGGCAACCCGCACAGCGTCGTCGGCGTCGACGACGTCGCAGCGGTCGATCTCGCCGAACTCGGGGCAAAGGTCCCGCAGGTGAATCTCGAGATCATCGAACCCGGCCCCGAACTGCACGCGGTCACCATGCGGGTCCACGAGCGCGGTGCCGGCATCACTCAGGCGTGCGGCACCGGAGCGTGCGCTGCAGCATTCGCGGCCAAGCAGTGGGGCCTCGTCCAGGCGCACGCCGACCACGTGCTCGTCCACATGGACGGTGGCACTGCCAGCGTGGCCTTCGACGCGAGCCGGCCGAACCGCGCGACGCTCACCGGACCGGCCACCCTGATTGCATCGATCGACGTACCGCTGCCGTGACCACTCCATACAACGAGGCATTGGCCGCCACCCTCATCGACCGGACGATCCGGGAACGGATCGTCCTGGTCGGCGTCACGCTGCCCGGTGAGAACGAGGAATCGACCGAGGCCAGCCTCGACGAACTGGCCCTGCTCGTCGACACCGCCGGTGCCGACGAGGTCGGTCGGCTGGTACAACGCCGCGACGCCCCTGATCACACCTGGTTCATCGGCAAGGGCAAGGTCGAAGAGCTGAAACAACTCTGCCTGGCCGTCGATGCCGACACCGTCGTGTTCGACAACAACCTCAAGCCGGCCCAGCAGTACAACCTCGAAAAGTTGCTCGGCCGGACCGCGATCGACCGAACGGCAGTCATTCTCGACATCTTCGGTCAGAACGCCCACACGCTCGAAGGCAAGGCCCAAGTCGAACTCGCCCTGCTGCGCTATCGACTACCTCGGCTTCGACGTGGCATCACCGACAAGCAGGCGCAACAGCGCGGCGGTGTCGGCGCCCGCTTCGGTGGTGGCGAAACCAAGACCGAAGTCGAGCGGCGCCGGATCAAACGCCGCATCGACAAGCTGGAACGAGACCTTGCCGAATTGACCGAGACCCGCTCGCTGCAGCGCAAGGGGCGCAGCAAGAGTGGCCTCGCCAACGTTGCGATCGTCGGGTACACGAACGCCGGAAAGTCGACGTTGCTGAATCGGCTCACCGAGTCGGGAGTGCTGGTTGAAGACCGACTGTTCGCCACCCTCGACCCGACGACTCGTCGGCTCGCCCTTCCGGGTGGCGAACCGGTGTTGCTGACCGACACCGTCGGGTTCATCAGCCGTTTGCCACACGGGCTCGTCGAATCGTTCAAGGGCACGCTCGAAGTGGCGGCCATGGCCGACTACCTGGTGCACGTCGTCGATTCGAGTGCACCCGACCCCGACGGCCAGATCGCCGCAGTGCGCACGGTGCTCGGCGACATCGACGCCGCGGATGTTCCCGAACTCCTGGTCTTCAACAAGGCCGACGTCGAACCGGGAGTGGCCAAGGAGTTGCTCGAAGCCAACCCTGGGTCGGTGGTCATCAGCGCAGTGACCGGCGAAGGCGTCGACACCCTGCTCACAACACTGAGTGACCGCCTGCGGGCCCTGGCCGTGGTGTACGAACTCGTCGTGCCGTACGAGCGGGGAGACATCTTGGCCTCGGTGCACCGCGAGGGCGAAGTCGTCTCGATCGGCGATGGAGCCGGCGGCGAGGGCGGGTCCTGGCTGATTCGGGCCCGACTCTCCGAGGCGTCGGTCGGTCGCCTGAACGAGTTCGTCGTGCAGCATCTTGACGGCGATGACCCCGATGCCGACGGGCCCGTCGCCGACGGTTCGGAGGGGACGGCATGACGGTGACCGAAGCCCTCGACGGCCCGTTCATCCCGCCGCCATATCCGTACGACCGGCTCAACCAGCTCAAGCCGGTGTGCGAGCAGTTCGTCGGCGGCATCGTCGACCTGTCGATCGGAACGCCGTTCGACCCACCCCCACCCGCAGTCGTCGCGGCGCTGGCACTGAGCAACGCCGAGCGGTCGTATCCACCGAGCGTCGGCACCATTGCCTACCGCACCGCGTGCCGGAACTGGATGCAGCGCCGGTTCGACGTGGACGTGCCGATCGAGCAGATTGCCGCCGCGGTCGGCACGAAGGAGTTCGTTGCCTCGCTGCCGCGATTCATGCGTCTGTTGACGCCCGATCGTGACACCGTGTTGTATCCCGCCATTGCGTACCCGTCGTATGCAATGGGGGCGACGCTCGGCGGTTGTCGTTCGGTCGGTGTTCCGTTCGCCGCCGACGGCACGCTCGATCTCGATGCGATCGACCCGAGTGACGCAGCTCGCGCGGTGTTGCTGTGGGTCAACAGTCCCGGCAATCCGACGGGGCAACTCGACGACCTCGGAGCCGCGGCCGCGTGGGGCCGGGCGAACGGTGTTCCGGTCTTCTCCGACGAGTGCTACATCGAGTTCACGTGGGATGGCGAGCCGCGCACGATCCTCGAACACGGCAACGACGGGGTGGTGGCGGTGCACTCGTTGTCGAAGCGATCGAACCTCGCCGGCGCGCGGGTCGGTTTCTATGCCGGCGACGCCGCCATCGTCGAGTTTCTCCGCGACGTGCGCCAGCACGGAGGCATGCTCGTGCCGGGGCCGATCCAGGCCGCCGCGGTGGTGGCGCTCGACGACGACAAGCACGTGATCGAACAGCGGGATCGGTACCGCCAACGGCTCGAGCGGGTCGCTGCGGTGTTGTCGGAATGGTCGGGCATCGACGTTCCCCTGCCGCAAGGAGCGTTCTATCTCTGGATACCGGTGACGGACGGCTGGGAGTTCGCCGAGCGCTTGGCGGCCGACGGCGGCGCACTCGTCAGCCCCGGCGAGTTCTATGGACCCGATGGGACTGATTTCGTCCGTGTCGCCGTGGTACAACCTGATGAACGGATCGACCTGGTTGCACGGCGCCTGTCGGCAGCGGGCTGATCACACGACGGCGCCACCATCGGCGCCCGGACAACGGACCACAGACAACGGAGCGTCATGACCACCTCGGCCAAACGAAGCGGACTCTTGGGCGCTGGGATCGTCGTGCTCATCGTCGGAGTGCTCACTGCCATCGGGCTCTGGTATTCGGCCGGGCAGCGTCAGACCGATGCCGTGCGCGGTCTCGCCCGGGCACCGATCGGTTGTGACACCACCCTCGATTTCGAATCGACCGGCGACTTCTTGATCTTCGTCGAGACGGCGGGCACGCTCGGCGACGATGTAGCCGGAGACTGTGCCGCCGGCGGCGACTTCGAGTGGACCGAGGCGGCGTTGCCTCCGGTGACGCTGGCGCTCACATCGCCTGACGGCAACGACGTCGCCCTCGGCTCCCAGTCGGGCGTGACCTACGACGTCGACAACTCCGCTGGTCAATCGGTGCGAACCTTCACCATCGACGAGCCGGGCGACTATGTCCTGCGTGTCGAGTCACCCGATGGCGAAGCTGGCTTTGCCATGGCAGTGGGCCGTGACCCATCGGACGGAGTGAGCGCCATGCGCCTGGGAGCACTGCTCGCGGGGGTTGCCGGCCTGGCGCTCGGCGGAGTGTTGCTGCTGGTCGCCCGCCGCGGAAAATCGGTCGAGGCCACGCCGATCGTCAACAGCCCATGGCCGAGCGAACCAACGGGGTGGCCGACTGCTCCGCCTGGCCTGCCGACCCCTCCGCCACCGTCAGGCTGGCAGCCGGCCGTGGGTCCGCCGACCCACATGCCTGGCTACATGCCGACCCACATGCCCGTTCCTCCGGCCATGCAGCAGCCGACGCCCGAGGGTGACGGTCGCCGCTCGCCGTGGGCGCCTCCGAGCGACGCACCGCAGTAGGGACGAACCGGCGCGTTCAGTAGCGCCGCATCACCGTGACGACCTTGCCGTACAACTCGACTTGGTCGGCCGAGAACACCATCGGCTCCATGGTGGGGTTGTGGGGGGTGAGGGTGACCTCGGCGCCTGAACGGGAGTAGGTCTTGACTGTCGCCTCGCCGCCGGGGATACCGGCGACGACGATGTCGCCGTTGTGGGGGTGATCGACCTGCGTCGCGACGACGTAGTCGCCGTCGAGAATGCCGGCGTCGATCATCGACTCGCCGCGCACACGGAGCATGAACAGTTCGCCCTCACCGGTGAAGTCGGCGGGTACCGGCAAGAGTTCCTCGACGTTCTCCTCGGCGAGGACGTCGGTGCCGGCGGCAACGTCGCCGATGAGCGGGACGTGGCGGACCGGCCGCTTCTCCATCATCGCCCCACTGTTCGAGTCGTACCGGACCTCGATGGCCCGGGGCTTGCTCGGATCGCGACGAAGGTAGCCGTGTCGCTGCAGGGTGTTGAGGTGGCTGTGGACCGTGGACGGAGAGGTGAGGCCCACTGCATCGCCGATCTCGCGCACCGACGGAGGAAAGCCGCGATCGCTGATCTGCTGCTGGATGAAGTCGAGGATGTCGCGTTGGCGAGCACTGATTTTGGGGGCCATGCGAACATCGTACGGTTCGTGCGGGGTGGAGTCAAACATTTGTACCGGAACGATTGTTCGAGAAAGTCGGCCGAATGGGTTGACATCGAACACGTGTCCTGATTCACTGAGTCGAGAGGGATCGAACACCCGTTCAGATGTCCACCTGAAACCGAACAGTCCATGCATCACCAGTCATCCGTTGGGGAGACGACATGAACACCGCACTCTTGCACCCGCACATTCAGGCCTCGGTCGAACTCCCACTGCTCGTGTCGGCGACATCGCTGAGCGCTGACGGCGAGGTGCGCGCCGTCGTTCGCCCTTGCGTGCCGAACTATGCGCTGCGCCGGTGTGTGGTCGGCACGGTCGCCGTGCTCGCACTGGGCGTCGGGCTGATCGGCCTCACCGGTCTGCTTGCCGGCTTCACCGGGGCGCCGGCCTCGGCAGCAGCCGCCGCGGACGTCGACCCTGCGCCGGCCGCGGTGCACGTCGCGACGCCTGGCGACACGCTCTGGTCGATTGCCGACACCCACCGCGGCGACATCTCGCGCGATCGGTACATCGATGCCCTCGTTCGCCTGAACGGCGGCACCACCGTCCGAGCCGGTCAAGCCATCTGGCTTCCCTGACATCGAGGCCGACCCGAGCGCGGTCCCGACTGCGGAAGGCAGGGGTTCGATGGATGTGTGATGCGTCGAACTAGCCTGTCCTTCGTGCGATGCCCAGTCTGCCGTGACGACGACACCAAGGTGGTCGATTCGCGCGTGGCGGAGGAGAACACGGCGATCCGTCGTCGACGGGAATGCCTGGGCTGCGCCCATCGCTTCACCACCTTCGAACGGGTCGATCATGCACCGCTCACGGTCGTCAAGTCCGACGACCGGATCGAGCCGTTCGACCGTCAGAAGCTGATCAGCGGGCTCGCCGCGGCCACCAAAGGTCGTGATGTCGCGCCCGAAATGCTGGCCACGATTGCCGGCGCGGTCGAAGATGCGCTGCGGCTGCACGGCTCGGAAGTGACGAGTGCCAACGTCGGCCTCGAAGTGCTGAAGGAACTGCGCGGCGTCGACGAAGTGGCCTACCTCCGATTTGCCAGCGTCTACAAGAACTTCGATGCCGCCGCCGACTTCCATCGCGAGCTCGAACTCATGGAGAAAGCCGACAACGCGTCGGTGTCGTCGCTGTCGTAGCTGTTGTCGGCGTCAGCGCCGTCGGCGCCATCTGGTGAACACGAACGACTGGTCGTCGATCACCATCTGGGCCAAGTCGAAGCGGCGGCTGAGGTCGCCGGCACCCGTGGCCAGGCGCGGCCCGCTGCCGCCGACGC
Organism: Ilumatobacteraceae bacterium; assembly: GCA_963820085.1. Lineage (GTDB taxonomy): Bacteria > Actinomycetota > Acidimicrobiia > Acidimicrobiales > Ilumatobacteraceae > Ilumatobacter_A. The sequence continues at coordinate 1,283,528 of CAWFYU010000008.1, forward strand.
AGAGTGGTGAGATCGTCAGGTTGATTTCGTCGAAGACGTCCGCGTCGAGCATCGCTCCGTTGAGCAGGGCACCACCTTCGACTTGGACGAAAGCGGGCTGCGGATGCATCGATTCGAGCTGCCCGATCGCCGCCCGCAGATCGACCTGACCGCTGTGTCCGGCTCGGATGACGTCGACCGGAGCGACCTCGCCCTGCGCAGCTTCGCCCACCGTGCTGTCGTGAGTCGTGATCACGAATCCGGCGCCGGACATGAACAGGGGAGTGGTCAGATCGAGATCGCCGCTTCCGGTCACCACGCCGATGCGCTGGCCCGGACGGTCCGGCGGGCCGTAGCCCTCGCTGCGCACCGTGCCGGCGCCGACGACGATCACGTCGGCGAGGCGGCGCAACCCGTGCAGCACCGCGGTGTCGTTGACGCTCGAGAGGTGCGCGCTGCGGCCGTCGACCACGGTCGACCCGTCGAGCGAACTGACCATGCAGAGCCCCACCCACGGGCGATCCGCCGAACTGCCGAGGGGGGCGGAATACGCCTCGGTGATCGTCGTGTCGGCGGAGTCGGGAAAGACGCGACGGGTCATCATCTGATCCTCGCAGACTCGCCCGACCGTCGGTGGGTCTGCGAACATCACCTCATGGCAGTCATCCACGACGACATCACGCTCGAAGCCGACGCTGACCCGAACGCTGACCCGAACGGCGAAACGGCGACCCGAACGGCGTACCGCACCTGCCCGCTGTGCGAGGCGAGTTGCGGCCTCGAAATCACCTTGAAGTCCGACGGGGATGGTGGCGAAGTGGTGCAGCGGATCCGCGGTGACATGGACGATGTCTTTCTCGCGGGTTCATCTGTCCGAAGGGTTCGACGCTGAAGCATCTCCACGAGGATCCTGATCGACTGCGAACACCGTTGATCAAGCGTGATGGCGTGCACGTCGAGGCGACGTGGGCCGAGGCGTGGGCTGCCATCGAGGCCGGGATCGGCGCAGTGATCGACCGCTCCGGCCGCGAGTCGTTGGCGGTGTACGTCGGCAACCCGGGGGCCCATGGGCTGTCCTCGATGCTCTCCACCCGCGCCCTGCTCACCGGACTCGGCACGCGGCATCGCTACAGCGCCTCGACCGTCGACCAGATGCCGCGGCACGTGGCAGCGGGGTATGTGTTCGGATCCCCGGTGGCCGTGCCGGTGCCCGACCTCGACCGGACCGACCATCTCCTGATCCTCGGCGCGAACCCGTACGCGTCGAACGGCAGCATGTGTACCGCCCCCGACTTTCCCGGTCGCATCGAGCGGATTCGCGCCCGCGGCGGCAAGGTCGTCGTGGTCGACCCGCGGCGTACCCGGACCGCAGACGAGGCCGACGAGTGGGTCGCGATCCGACCGGGGTCGGACGCGCTGCTCCTGGCGGCGATGTGCAACGTGCTGATCGCGGACGGTCTCGTGGCCGTCGGTGATCACATCACAGCGCATCTCGCCGGCCTCGACGACTTCGCCGCGGCGATTGCGCCGTTCACGCCCGAGGCGGTCACCGCGGCGACCGGCGTATCCGCCGACGTCATTTGCCAACTCGCGCGAGAGTTGGCTGTGGCCTCCACGGCGACGGTGTACGGCCGGATCGGGACGACGACAACCGAGTTCGGCTCGACCGCCACCTGGCTCATCGATGCGCTCAACATCCTGACCGGCAATCTCGACCGACCCGGCGGGGCCATGTTCGCGATGCCGGTTGCAGGGGGCGCAACGACGCGTGGTCAGCGAGGCTCGGGACGAGGTTTCTCGACGGGCCGCGGCCGATCGCGCGTCAGCGGACACCCTGAGGTGATGGGGGAGTATCCCGTCGGGGCGCTGGCCGAGGAGATCACGACGCCCGGCGACGGTCAGGTGCGCGCCGTGATCACCGTCGGGGGCAACCCGTTGCGTTCGAACCCGAACAGTGAGCAGCTCGCCGCAGCATTCGACGACCTCGATTTCATGGTGTCGATCGACATCTATCTCAACGAGACGACGCAACACGCCGACGTGATCCTGCCGGCGCCGTCGCAGCTGCAGCGCAGCCACTACGACTTACTGCTGTTGCAGTTCGGGGTGCGTAACGTCGCCAACTACTCGCCGCCCGTGTTGCCGCTCGACGGCCAACCAGACGAGTGGGAAGTCATCTCGAAGCTGACGATGGTGGTTCAGGGGCTCGGGGTCGACGCCGACCCGCAGGTCGTCGACGATCAGGCGATCGACGCGATGGTCCGCAGTGCCGTCGGCGACGAACACGGCCCGCTGTTCGGGCGTGATGCCAGCGAGGTGCTCGCGGAGCTGAACGCTGCCGGACGCGTCGGTCCTGAGCGGATGCTCGACTTCATGCTGCGCACCGGTCCGTTCGGCGATGGGTTTGGCGTCGACCCGGACGGGACGTCACTCGACGACCTGTTGGCGCGGCCCCACGGACGTGACTTCGGTGCGCTGGAGCCGCGGATTCCCGAGATCTTGCGGACGCCGAGCGGCAAGATCGAATTGGCGCCGAGAGTCTTCGTCGACGATCTCGCGCGTCTCGCTGCAGCCATTCCCACACTCGCGGATCGCGGTCTCGTGCTGGTCGGCCGGCGTCATCTCCGCAGCAACAACTCCTGGATGCACAACATCAACGTGCTCGTCAAGGGCGCGCCCCGGTGCACGTTGCAGGTCCACCCCGACGATGCCGCGGTGATCGGCCTCACCCACGGCGGCGCAGCGTCGATCACCTCGCGGGTCGGTTCGGTGACGGCGCCGGTCGAGATCACCGACAGCGTCATGCCGGGCGTGGTGAGCCTGCCGCACGGCTGGGGACATGACGCTCCCGGTGCTCGCCTGCGTGTCGCCGCCGAGCATGCCGGCGTCAATTCGAACGTGTTGACCGACCACGCGGCAATGGATCCGCTGTCCGGCACGGCCGTCCTCAACGGCATCCCGGTCGAGGTGGGACCGGCGTCGTGACGTTCACCCGGGTCGAAGTCCACAGGCTGGGGACAAACCCTGCTTGTTCACATTGCGTCCACACGCTCGTCAACAGTCAGACCCGGAAATTCGTCGACTAATTCACAGGGTTGTCCCTCTTTCGCCTCACAGGCAAGTGTCTCTAGAGTGGCGATTCGTGCCGCCTGCGGCACACCACATGGAGAGTCGGCGGAAAGCGAGACGGAAAGAGTCCGGATCGAACCCGTTTGGGGAACGTGCCCTGTACCTGTGTGGCCTCGCTGCAGGCGGCACCGACGCGAGTCCTGTCGGGTCGTGTCGTCAGCATTTCTTGCCGTTGGACGACGCAGTACCGCTGTACTCATTGGCCCAGTCTCCGACGGCGATGACCTTCACGCCCTGGGACCCATCGGCGAGCCACTGGAACTGCGTCTCGCCGGCGGCGATCTGGCCGGCGTGGAGCACCGTGGCCCCGACCCGCAATTCGTAGTCGAAGACCCCAATCGAGTTCCCTTCGTGGCGGACCCGGAAGAGGTATCTCCCGGCGTCGGCGCCGGTTCCCTTGCACATGGCCGTGATGCGCACGAACGCGATCCGACGATTCAAGGTGATCGACGAACCAGCCATGTCGACGCTTGATCCGACGACGGCCCCACTGCTCGAACTGATCAGCGATGCCGCCAGCTTCACCCGCGCCTGCGGGGCCCACAGGGTCCCGTGGGTCGTGATCGTGCTGGCGTTGATCGTGATGCCGGCCGTGGTGCACGCATCGAATCCCGACATCAGCGCCGGGTGGTCGGCGGCGAACGGAGTCAGCGCCACATTGGAGCTGTTGATCGTGATCGAACCCGTGGCGACGATGGTCACTCCGTTGAGCAAGGTGTTGGCCGCGTTGATCCGAACATCACCCTCGACGAAATGGACCCCGGCATCGAGGTTGGCTGAGGGCCCGTTGATGATCAAGTTGCCGCTGTGGACGACATATGCGGCACCGGCTGCCACCGCGCGGGCGCCGCCCGGTGCGAAGTCTTCGATTCGCCACCCGAACGGCACCGTCTGGGGGCTGGCATCGGCGATCAGGCCGTCGGTAAAGATCGAACCCCACCCGACCTGTGAGTTACCGCCGTAGGAGACCGCACCATCGAACTGGATCGTCGAACCGCTGACCCGGAAGTCGGCGTTGGCGCGGACCGGGTCACCAACGATGATTCGTGACCCGCGCAGATCGACTGCTCCCTGGCAGGCAGCAGGTCCCGTGGCGAAGATCGAATGCGTGATCGTCGTCGGCAGCAACGGATCGGGTTCGACCGGGATCTCGCAGAGGTTGGCAGTGCCCGGCGTGCCGAAGTCGGCGTTGCCCTGGCTGGTGACCGAGGCACACCAGTTTGCGCCCACGGCGTTGTCGAGCGTCGGGCTGCGTAGTGCCATCGTCGCGCCCGGCACCTTCGGGAAGCCGTTCTCGGCGGTCCAGGCGACACGGTCGACCACGGCCAGGTCGCGGTCGAGGAGCATGATCTCGTCGGCCGTGTTGTAGTGGATGATCTCGGTGCCGTAGGTGATGTCGACGGGGACGCCGCCGTTGAGGTCGGCGGTGTTTCGGGCGGCAACGAGGTAACCGCCGGCTGCGATGACCACCGGGGTGGTCGGATCGAACACGAAGCTGTCGACATCGTCGTCACGCAGGGTCCATCCGGAGATGTCGATGGCGGCGTCGCCAGTGTTGTGCAGTTCGAGCCATTCGCCGCGAGCGTCCGGAACGGCCTGCGGATCACGATGGACCTCGTTGATGACGATCGCATGATCCGGCGCCTTGACGCAGGAGTTCTCGGCCCCCGGAGTACCGCGATCGCCGGCTCCGTATTGCACATCGCCGGCACACCACTCGCTGACATCGTCGCTGGCGGCCAGGGCCAGCATCGACGACGTACTCCGGGCGATCGAGCCGCCGTTGGGTCGAGGTTCGAGGGAGGAAGCATTCCACGCGAGCCGATCCACGACTTGGCCGTACCGATCGCTCAGCACGAGTTCGTCGTCGGAGTTGATCAGGACCATTCGGTCGCCCGTCGCTGTCGCGACCTCGACACCGCCGTTGAGCGCAAAGTTCGACGAACGCCCGATCACGGCATATCCGTTCGCCGGCACGACGACGCTCGACGTGATGACGTGGTACTCCGAGCCGTCGTCGCTGACGCTCCAACCGCGCAGGTCGACGGGGTCAGCAGTCGGGTTGAACACCTCGAACCATTCCCCAACCGTGTCGGACACGGCCGCAGGATTCTTCATCACTTCGCTGATCTTCAGCGGGAGCGGAGCCGGAACGGCGGCGCACGCGCCGGTCAGACCGGGCGTGCCGAAGTCGCCGTCGCCGTAGCGCTCGATCGTCGAGCACCAGTTGGCTCCGAGGAGACCGTTGGCACCGGGTTGGTTCAATTCGATCGAATGTCCGGGCTCGTTCGGGAAGCCGAGCTCGCCCGACCATTTCACCCGGTCGACGAGGGTGGCATCAGGAGCGACCAATTCGAGGGTCGACGACGTGTTGTAGAGGGGAAGCGATGCGCCATAGACGTAGTCGGCTCGAACTCCGCCATTGTCGAGCGGTGAGCCCTCGGCCGCAAGGACGGCGCGTCCGCCGGGGGCGATCGACAGCGATGACACGACGTGCGCGGTCGAGTACGTCCGGAGGGTGAATCCATCGAGCACCGCAGGTTCGGTGCCCGTGTTGGTGAGCTCGAACCACTCTCCTGAGCGTTCGGTGGCTGTCCGCTGCGGGTCGAACATCACTTCGGTGATCACCACGTCGGGCACGATCACCGGCGCACACGTGCCGGCCGTACCAGGTGAGCCGGCGTCGCCTGCGGCCCAGCGACGGGTCGACGTGCACCAGTTCGAACCGATCGAGTTGTCGATGCCAGGCGATGGGGACCCCGCAAGGTTCATCGACGCGCCGTTGGGGTTCGGGAACGTGCGTCCGTCGTCCCAGCGGACGGCATCGACCTGCACGCCAGCGGCGTCGAGGATGATGAGTTCGTCGAAGGTGTTGTGGAGCCGCATCTGGCTGCCGTAGTCGACGTCGAGATCAACGCCACCGTTGACGGCGGTGTCGGCGTTCGTGCCGAGCACGACGAAGGCGCCGGCAGGAACGACCGTCGAGCCGGAGATCGTGAACGACTCGCCGTCATCGTCTTGGACGCGAAAGCCGGCGAGATCGACGGTTGCTGCACCGTCGTTGCGGAGTTCGAACCATTCACCCGTCGCGTCCGATGTGGCTGACGGGTTGTTCATGATTTCGGTGATCGTGAGCTTGGCAGCCGACCGACCGCACTGATTGGCGCGGCCCGGAGTGCCGCGGTCACCCGCCGCCATCGGTGTGGTCGCCAGACACCAGTTGGACCCGCTTGCGTTGTCAGCAGTGGGGTCGCCCAAAGAGAGTGATCGTCCATTGGCCGGGTCGAAACCTTCGACCCCATAGTCGACTTCGTCGACGGTTGCGCCGAGTTGGTCGCGCAGAATGAGTTGGTCGCCGACGTTGTAGAGCAGCACCGAGTCGCCGTAGACGTAGTCGGCCGTCACGCCACCGTTGCGGGCCGGGTCGCCGAAGCGGGCCAGCACGGCGTGGGCGCCCGGGGCGATGCTGAGTGCCGAGATCGTATGGATGTCGTAGATCTCGTCGCCGAACGTCCACCCGGAGAGGTCGAGCGGGGTCGAGCCGGTGTTGCGGATCTCGAACCATTCCCCGCGCGAGTCGTACACGGCCTCGGGGTTGTACAGAATCTCGGTGATCACCGCCTGGCTCGTCGACAGGGCCGATGACACCGGAATCTCGGTGGGGTCGAGGTCGCCGGTCGCCGTGGTTTCGACGCGGGTCGCCGTGGCGAGCGGCGGCACAGACGCGGGGCTCGGGGCCGGGTTGGTTGACGGGTTGGTGGACGGGTTGGGTGATGGCGGTTCGGGGGCAGGGTCCTCGCTCGGAAGCGTCGTCGGCGTCGTCGAGGGCGCCGCATCGGGGTCGGCGTCGGGGGCGGCGTCGACCCGTGAGCCGGTGACCAGCCCGGCGGTCAGTGAGACGGCGAGCGCGAGCGCAAGATTGAGGCGACGTGTATGAAGAACCACCGTTGGTTCTCGGCGCCGAGATCGAGTCTCTGAAGTCACGATGGCCTCAAGATTGGCCGATTTCGGCCGATGCACGAAGGTGCCTCTCATAGTGCTCGCTGGCGTCGCCGTCAGCGTCACGTTGATCCTCCGTTGGAGACTCGAATCTCTCGCGCATCGTCGTCGTGTCGACGGACTCGCCTGGCGCATCCACGTCAACGGGATCCGCGGCAAGTCGACAGTGTCCCGCATCATCGCGGGCATGCTGCGAGAGCACGGTCTGGTGACGGTCGCGAAATCGACCGGAACCTTCGCTGCGGTGATCAACCGTGACGGTGTCGACGAGCCGATCAACCGAAAAGGACCGGCGACGATCCTCGAGCAGATCGAAGTCGCGCGCAAGTACGTCACTCCCGACGTCGATGCCCTGGTGATCGAATGCATGGCGCTGAAGCCGGAGTACCAGGAGGTGTCCGAGCGGATGATCGTCCGGTCGAACATCGGGGTGCTGACCAACGTTCGAGAAGATCACCAGGACGTGATGGGCGAAACGCTGCCCGAGATCGCCCGCTCGCTGTTGTCGACGTGCCCGTACGGCGGGATCCTGGTCACGTCGGAACAGAACCCGGAAATCCTCGAGATCATGGACGAGGTGGCCCGTTCAAAGGGCTCGCGCCTCATCGTGGCCGACCCCGAACGCATCACCGACGAGGAGAATTTGTCGTTCGACTACGTCTCGTTCAAGGAGAACGTCACGATCGCGCTGACGATCGCCGACATCATCGGCATCCCACGCGACGTGGCGATTCGCGGGATGGTTGCCGCCGAGCCCGACCCGGGCGTGCTGCGGATGAAGGAATTGAGCATCGGCGACAAGAAGGTCACGTGGGCGAACCTCTTCGCGGTGAACGATCGCGAGTCGATGGTCGCGGCCATGGGCAAGCTCGACCCGTACATGACCGACGACACGACCGTCGTCGGCATCTTGAACAACCGCTCCGACCGCGAGCGCCGGGCGATCCAATTCGCCGATGTCGGTGTGAAGGACCTCGACTTCGACCGGTTGGTCACCTTCGGCGCATATGAGGGCCTGGTCACCGACCGGCTCAAACAGAACGGATACAACCCGGATCACATCTTGAACCTGGGTGACGAGCACGACTTCACCCAGGACCAGATCATCGACCAGATGATCGTCCAGATGCCGACCCACCACGTGCTCGTGGTCGGCTTCGTCAACATCCACACGCACCAAGCCGAAGAGATGCTCGAATACTTCGAGCACGTCGCGGAACCGTGGGTCGAGACCGAAGCCGCCGTCGCGGACTCGGTGGCGGACTCGGTCGAGGACACGGTCGCCATCGATGCATGACTATCTGCTCTCGTCGGAATGGATCCGGTTCGCGTTCGTTCTGGGCGTGGCCGTCTCCATGGTCATGTACGAGAAGCGGCACCTGACGACGGGCTCGATCGTCGTTCCCGGTTACATCGCCGTGTTCATCATCCACCCATTGGTGATCGTCGCCACCTTTGCCAATGCGTTCATCACGTTCTGGCTGGTCAACCATTTCCTCCGCCGCTACTTCCTGCTATACGGCCGCACGAAGTTCACGATCCTCGCCATCGTCTCGACGTTGATCCAAACCGTCCTGCTGCGAATCACGCCATCGGGAACGTGGTTGTGGGAGAGCGACATTCCGCTATTCGTCGGCGTGGGCTACATCGTTCCGGCACTCATCGCGCACGACATGGCACGCCAGGGAGTCGCCAAGACGACGAAGTCGGTCTTGATGGCGGGCGTCATCGTGGCCATTCCCATCGCGCTGGCGCTGACGCTGGACCTGCCGGGAGTGAATGACCTCGCTCCGGTGGCCGGATTCGGCAACCTGGCCTTCGAGATCACCTGGCTGCCCTTCGCCGTCGCACTCTCGATCGCGGCGTCGTGGGCCGTTGCCTACAACTACCAACTACGCAGCGGCGGCTTCGTCGGGGCAGCGTTCACCGGCATGTTCATGGCCGACCCGTGGCAGGTGGTGGCAGCGGTGTCGATCGCGATGGTGACCTACGTGATCGTCGCGAAGGTGTTGATGAACCACATGATTCTCTTCGGCCGACGCAAGTTCTCCGCGATGCTGCTCGTGTCGTCGGTGATCGCGTGGATGCTGCTGTGGTTCGGCGGTCAGTTCCTCAATGCCGACTGGGAGCAGCATTTCGGAGTCGGGTCGCTGGCCCTCACACCCCTACTCCTGCCGGGTCTGATCGCCAACGACTCGCAACGCACGTCGCCCCGCCGCGTCCTGCTCGGCCTGGTGATGGCGGGCAGCTTCGTCGTGACCACCACGTGGTGGGTCGAGTCGCTCGTCAACGGCACTGCACTCCTCCCGATCTGGAAGTTCGTCTCCGCCGCAACCGGCGTGGTGCTCTTCGCACCACAGGTACGTGCACTCGGTGGCCGCCTGAGCGGTGTCGTGGCAACCCGATTCAGGCGCCAGCCGGCGAACGACGCCGTGCCTGCGCCCGTCGCCGTCGAACCGAGTGCCGCAGCGCCACAGCGGGTCTCGTCCTGGGCGGTCTGGGCGCTCGGGCACCCCGATCACGCCCGCGATGCAGAGATGTGGCTCGATGCCCAACTGAGCCGGTTCACCACCGGCCGACGCGACGCCGCAACACTGGCCGCCGCGGGCACCGGCTTCGACCTGGCGGCCGAAACAGTGCTCCAGACCGCCCTCCAGAGCGAGCGAGGCGTTCGCCCGGTTCCGCGCCCACCGATTCCCCCGGTGTATCGGGACCTGCGACCGCGCCTGTCGCTCGCCGAGATCTCCGAGACGTCCGACGCAACACGAGAGGCACAACTCGTTGCGTCGGACGTCTCGGACAACACCCCACCCGCCGCATGCGCGGCGTCCGACACCGATCGTGATCCGATCACTCCCTTGATTCGACCGGTCCATGAGTTCTGAACCCACTCAAGCCCGAACGACGGGCGGTCGATCAGACATCATGCGGTCGAGAACATTCAGCGCGCCGCGCCGTGTGGTGGTAGCGATTGCGACGGTTGCGACGGTCGCCAGTTCGTGCGGGTCATCCGACACCGCATCGGATCCGGCCCGACGCCCCCGGGCCGAGGTCACACTTGCCATCACCCACGAGGACGGCTCGCCAGCCGCAGGAGCGGGCGTGGCGATCGCCATCGATCGGGACGGCGACGGTGCCGATGACGTGGTCGAAGCCGACGCGGCGGGATTGGTCCGCATCGACATCGACGGGCCGATCATCGCCGTCGTCTCCTCGCCGGGGACGCTGGACGAACCGGTCGCTGTCGACCCGACCGACCGCCGTGTCGAGGTCCGGTTGTGGGATCGGATGTCTGCCGACGGGGTCGAACGTCAGTCGATGCATTTCGGCGGCGACGTGATGATGGGCCGGCGGTATCTCGACGAACAGAGCGCCACGACGCCGGTGGTCGACGCAGCTACAGCGCGGGCGGTGGTCGACGACCTTGCTCCCTTGTCCGCAGCGGCCGACTGGACTGTGGTCAACCTCGAAACGGTCGTCGGCGAACTCGACGACGACGGCGCGCTTGCGGCGAAGCGCTTCTTGTTGCAGTCCACGCCCTACGTCACCGACGCGCTCGACGAAATGGGAGTCGACCTCGTCACGCTGGGCAACAACCATGCCTACGACTGGGGTGACGACGGCATCGAGACGACGCTGACCACGCTCGATGCACAGGGTCTCGCCCATGTCGGAGCAGGGCAGTCCGACGCCGATGCCCTGCGTGGCCGAATCGACGAGGTCGGGGGGCTCAGCATCGGCACGATCTCGCTCACGACGGTCAACGGCAGCTTCGTCAACGACCAACTGCCCGGGACCGACGATGCTCGCCCCGACGATCTGCCGGCGACCGAGGCGTGGCAGTACGAACTTCGGGAGTTCGGCTTCGACACCGGCGATGCGAACACGTCGATCGCTGTGGAGGAACGGCGGATCGGTGCGGCCTGGACCCTGTTCGAGTCGATCGAACCCGAACTCGACGCGACGACCGTCGAACGGTTGTGGGCCGACCTCACCGCGGTGTACCCGGAACTCCAGGACTGGGTGGCGCGCCGAGGCCATGGCGGGGCTGCACAGTACGACCGCGTTGCCGTCGAGGCCGAGATCCAACGGCTCCGCAACGATGGTGCCGAGTTCGTCGTCGTGCAGGTCCACGGTGGCTTCCAATTCGCCGAGACTGCGAGCACCTTCATGACCACCGTCGCCCACCGTGCGGTCGATGCAGGAGCCGACATGGTGATTGCGCATCATCCGCATGTGCTGCAGGGCGTCGAGTGGTACGACGGCAAGCTGATCGCGTACAGCCTCGGCAACCTCGTCTTCGACCAGGACTTCCTCGGAACGTTCCCGACGATGCTGCTGCGCGTCATCACCGAGGGCGACGCAGTGGTCGAGGCGCGGGTACTTCCCGTCATCCTCGATCGGTACCGGCCGGTGCCGCTGACCGGCCCGGCGGCCCACGCCGTCGTCGAAATGGTGAACGCGCGCGGCGCGCTGGCCGCGCGCAGCGAACGCATCGACGGGCTCGACGTGGGCAACGTGCTCGGCAGCGACGCGGGACCGGTGACCACGGGAGCGGCCGTGCGGTTCGATCGCAATTCGGGCGTGGTGACGGACCGACGTGTGGTCGAGCCGATCGAGGTGACGCTCGATGCCGAAGGCATCGGGCGGCTTCCGGCGTGCTCGCTCGTGCCGACCGACGCCCTTCCCGTCGGGGTCCAGGCCGGCGTCGACGTGTTCGGGTGGGGTCGATTCGATGACGGAACCGCAGACGACCGCACGCTGCTGCCGTTGAACTGGCAGGTACCCGTGGTGCGTGACAATTGGGCCAAGGTGCCCGGCTCGTCGGGGGCCGCCTTCGACGAGGCACTGGAGATTCGCACCGATCCGAACGAGTCGACCGGGGCGCAGATCGCGGCGCGACTCGACGTGCCGCGGCATCGGATATTCGATGCGAGTGGGGCGCCGCTGGATGGCGTTGCCGAGTACGAGATCCGACTCGACGTGCGACGTGTGCGGGGTGAGACCCCGGTGCTGCGGATGATCTCGTTTGCGTTCGATGACACGAACCCGACGGCAGACCCCGAGACCACGCGAGTCGCAGAGGTCGCCCTTGGCGTCGAGACGCCGGGAGACGACGTCTGGCGACCGCTCTCGATCGACGTACCGGACGAACTCTTCGGCGATCGGTCCGACGATGTCGAGCCGAACACGGCACTCCTCGTGCTCGACGTTCCCGCCGCGCTGCGCGGCGTGCTGGCCGTCGACAACGTCGAAGTGATCGAGTGGCGCGGCGCGACCGCGGGTTCCGAACCCGTCTGGCAGCCGGTCGACTACGTGCGCGGTCAGCCCGGACGCACGGTCCAGCTGTCGACGAGTCGGTGCTGAACGGCACGAAAACCTTCCGCCAGCCCGATGCCGGGCGCTCGGTCGCGGATCTAGCCTCGCGTCATGAGCAGCGAGGCGGTTCTGACCGATGCCGCATTCGAGGCGATGGCCATGGCGGCGACCGAGCATGACCCGTTCGAGCCCGACGCGGTGCCGTTCACCGCGGGCGGAGCAGTCGGCGCCGAACTGCTGCCCGAGTGGTACATGCCCAAACCAGCGCTGTCGGCGAGCGAACGCACCCCGCGTCGCACGATCATCGTTGCCGTCGTGGTGTTCGCACTGCTGCTCCTCAACGGCGCCGGGCTGTGTGTCACCTACGGCCTTCCCGAAATCGCCTGGTGATCCGCTTCGCGGCTGCCCGACCCACCGGTCGGTAGCCTCGCGGCGTGCGTGTCCTCGTCACCGGTGCAGCCGGATTCATCGGCTCTCATGTCTGTGAACGGTTGGCGGGATCGCCCGCGGTGACCTCCGTGGTCGGGCTCGACGACCTGTCGACGGGGTCTCGCGACAACCTTGCCGATATCGACCTCGATCTGGTCGAGGGCTCGATTCTCGACGCAGCTGCACTTGCGGCCGCCATGGACGGAGTCGACACGGTCGTACATCTCGCCGCTCGGCCGTCGGTGCCGCGCTCGATCGTCGACCCGATCGCCTCGCATGAGGCGAACACGGTCGGCACGATGCGCGTGCTGGAAGCCGCGCGGATGCTCGGCGACGGCCACGTGATCGTTGCGTCGTCGTCGTCGGTGTACGGCTCGAACCCCACGTTGCCGAAGCACGAGATGCTCGCCACCCTGCCGATGTCGCCGTATGCCGCGAGCAAGCTCGCCGCCGAACAGTATGCGCTGGCCTGGCAGCACAGCTACGGGTTGCGCACCCTGGCCTTCCGCTTCTTCAACGTCTACGGCCCCCGTCAGGCGCCGGGCCACGCCTACGCCGCCGTGGTGCCGGCGTTCACGCACGCGGCGCTCGGTGGTTCGCCACTGCAGGTCCACGGCGACGGAACGCAGAGCCGTGATTTCACCTTCGTCGGAACCCTGGCCGAGGTGATCGTCGACGCCGTGACCCGGCGCGTCAGCCACGACACCGCCGTCAACCTCGCGTACGGCACGCGCGTCACGCTGAACGACCTGATCGGCCGGCTGGAGGCGCTCGTCGGGACACCGCTCGACGTCGACCATGTCGCGCCCCGGGTCGGTGATGTGAGGCACAGTCAGGCCGACAACACGCTGCTGCGGTCATTGTTCCCGGCGATCGAACCCCTCGACCTCGATGCGGGTTTGGCGGCGACCATCAACTGGATGCGCAACTGGATGCGCACCACCTCGTTTGCGTGACAAACATGGTGCTCATGCAAGCCAAAATCGTGACGCAAACGTGCCCGGGGGCCGGGTGATGGCGGTGTGTGCCCGATGTGTCGACGTCGTCTGGCGGCTCGGCCCCGATCGGGTGATCGCGCGTCACGTGTCGTCCGGAGCCGACGACGCTGGTGCCGACCTGACGGGCACGGCGGCTTTGGTGTGGGTGGCGCTCGACGAACCGGGAACTGTTGACGAACTCGGCGGCCGTCTCCGCGACGCGAACCTGGCGACGACGAATGCTCAGGTCGCCGAGGCGGTCAACGAGTTGCTCGCCGCCGGCTGGCTGCGCCTGGTCGAGACAGGCAGAACCGTCGAGAGCGGCGGAACGGTTGCCTGACGCGGCGATCGCTCGGGCAGACACCAGAACATCAACAGCAGCGGAAAGACGAGCGAACGTTGGCGGACGAGGATGCCGAGGTTGCCGATGCTGGCGAATGCGACGCCGAATGTGACGACGCAGACGAGCCCGTAGACGACGTAGGGGTTGCGTAACGCCAGCTCGGGGATGCTGGCGAATCGCCGCCACCACCGTGCCGCGATCAGCAGGAGGATCGTCATCTCGATCGCCGGGAGAAGTTGGGACAGCGACCGGGCCTCGAAGAGCAACGGACGAGTCAGCGTGCGGAACGCGGCGTACGGATAGGTCAGGGGGTTGCTCGTCGACACCAGAGCAAGCGACGAGCCGCCGGTCGACGTGCGATCCTCGGTCTTGTCGAAGATCTGCGAGATCCGGTCGGTCACCGCTTCGCCCGCCACCGCTTCGCCCGCTCCTGCTGTGGCCGTCGGAGTAATGGGGTCGTTCGGATCGAGATAGTTGAGGGTGAGCGCCGAGACGAACACGAAGCCGACACCGGCCAGGCCGAGCATGGCGAGCGCGCCGATCCGAGAGCCATCTCCGCGGGTGGAATCACGACGACCAAAGGCGTTGGCGATCAGGCGGACGGCAAGTGCAATGCCCGCCGCTCCGACCCACACCGCGGCGAAGTGCGGCCGCACCATGGCGGTGGTGAGCACGCCCGTTGCGAGGAGTGCCAATCCCAACCGCCGGCGAGTCGGGTCGGCAATGGCGATGGCGACGCCGATCGAGATGAGTCCGAGTGTCGGTCCGACGAGCGCCTCCTTGCCGATGCTCGAACCCCAGTAGACGAGGCTGGGAGTGGCGAAGAGCAGGATGGCGTAGCGCTTGCGGGCGAGCGTCGGGATGGCGATCACTCCTGCCTTGAGCACCAAGACCAGACCGACGTAGCTCAACCAGGCGAAGACGAAGTAGCCGCTGAGCTTGCTCGACCCGAAGATCGCGTAGATGACGCCGGTGATGTCCTCGGTGAGAAAGGTGCCACGGGCGAACGGGAGTCCGGTCAACAGCGAAAGATCGCCGCTGCGGAGTCCGACGGCGAGCGCGCTGCCGGCGTCGTGGTACCGGTTGGCGTCGGCGGCGCCGCCGTACAGGTCCGAACGCACGAAGTACCCCACGATCGCGCCGGCGAGCTTGGCCGCCAAGCCGCACCACACCAACGGCTGCAATGGGGCCAGGCGTCCGCTGAACAAACGGCCGACGAGTGGGACGGTCAACAGGACGAGGATCGGACCGGTCACGAGCGCACCCCACAGGTCGTCGTCGACGTTCCGCATGGCCCAACCGAGTGCGCCGAGGTAGGCGAAGCCGGCAGCGATTGCGGCGCGCTCGAACCAGCTCACGCCGGGACCGACACCTCGACGGTCGCTGGTGATGGGGGAATCGGCTTTTTGCGGCGGAACCGCCCGGTCGGCGCCTCGGTTTGGGTGTACTGGTAGTAGTACTCGTTCGAATCCGCGCTGCTTCCGCCGATCACGGCCAGGAGCAAATTGGCCGTCGAGAGCGCCCGCACGGTTTCGATCGTGCGGGCAACGGTTTTGATCGAGCTGTGGTCGAGTCGGACGACGAGGATGACGTTGTCGACCAACGGGAGGAATTCGAGGACTTCGGCGGTCGCACCGATCGGCGAGGTGTCGATGACGACGGCGTCGGCAACGTCGGCGAGCCGGGGGAGGAGGCCGGCCGTGGCCCGCGCGAGTTCGCCCGGGCTATGGCCCTTCATCGTCGCGAGGTCGACCAGGATCAGATTCGGTGAGTCCGTCGGCGTGGTGACCAGATTCAGCGGAGCGGTACGGATGTCGGCGACCGTCAGCCCCACGATGTCACTGGCGGGTACTTCGAGTTTGCGGAGCAACGTCGGCCGCCTGAAGTCGGTGTTGATGCCGATCGTGCGGGCACCCGTTTCCTGGTAAGCCGCGATCAGGTTGGCACTGACCGATGACTTGCCGTCGCCGGGGCTGGCCGACACCACCAGCGTGACCGACCCTCGACCAGCGGCTTCCTCGGCCGAACCGGTGGTAAAGGCCACAATGCTCCGGAGGCGGCGATACGCGTCGGAAACCGGGTCGTGGCGATCGGGACGCACAGCGAGCCGATCGGCATCTTTCTTGTCGACGACGGGGATGATCGCATGGGCCGGGAGCCCGACGACCTGCTCGGCGTGGGCGCGTGTGCGGAGGCGGCGGTCAGCACGCGCGAGCAGCGTGGCGAGGCCGAATCCGACGACGCCGCCGACAACTCCACCGAGCACGCCGCGCGATGTTCGCGAGCGGGGCGCACTGAGCCCCCGCTCGGTGATGGCGATGCCTTGGGCTTGCTGGAGGGTGGTGAGGACGAGCTGGCTTTGGTCGGCTTGCAGCGTGTTGTACTGCTCGTAGACGACGCTGTACTGGCGGCTGAGTGCGTCGAGTTCGGCGAGGATGATGCGGTCTTCTGGGTCTCGTCGTTCTCGGTCTTCGGCGTCACTGACCTGCTCTTCGAGCACGGAGAGCCGTTCGAGCGTCGACGTGAGCCGGTCCTCGCGAAGTTGGTCTTGCCGTTCGGCCAAGTAGCTGATCAACTCCTCGGCGAACGCATCGGCGGTGTCGACAGCTGCAGCCTCGGTGTCTTGGGTCGTACTGATTCTCACCGCGCCGCTTTGCTGATCTGCCTCGACCATGATGCTGCTGGCCAATGCTGCGGGCGGCCCGTCGAACCCCAGCGATTCAGCGGCACGCAACGGAACCTGGCCGGTGGTCGTGAACAGCGTCAACTGGTTGAACTGTTGCGGGTCGATGAAGCTGTTCTGTTCGCTCGACGAGTTGGACACCAGGATCGTGTGGCTCGCCGACCAGCGGGTGATCGAGTCGACGGCTTGTTCGGGAGCGGGGAGGCCGCCGAAGACGCCTCCGGCGATGATCAGCGATGCGATGAGCCACCAGAAGCGGCGCAGCACATCGATCGTTCGGGTCCCCGTCATGACCCGTCGAGACTATCGCTGGTGCCATGGTGAAAGGCGGCGGCGCTGGTGTGCTGGCGGGTCGTGGTCAGATGCGTGATGGTCAGGTGGGTGATCGTCAGGATCATCGCAATGGCGAGGATCGAAACCGGCACCCAGATGGCAACGGAGCGGAAGGCGGGAGCGACGTCGGCGGAGAGAGCGCCCGTCCGAGCGACGATGGCGGCGCCGATGGCGGCAGCGAGGACGGGACCCAAGAAGGAGATTGAGCGAGCTGTGAATCGACCGGTAGCCAGGATGCTGATGGCGACGATGACGGGCCAGAAGGCGACGAGCGCACCGACTTCGGCGGACGCTCGCCCGGCTGCGCCGAACCAGCCCGACCATGCAACGAGCACCACGATCACCACGCGGGAGGCCGCATACGTTCCGGACGTGAGCACTTCGAGCAGTCCGAGCATGACCGCCGACGCTCCGATCATCCAGATGTGGTCGGTCTCGGGAACGCAGAGATATTGAATCGCCGCCACGCCGGCGACAAGGAGGGGAAAGACACCTGGCCCTCCGCAGGCAGAGCGCAAGCGTCGCTCCAGTTCCACGAGCCCACGATAGTGGCGGCCATCTGCTCACCTGGCGGGCCCGCGGGCGCCGTAGAGTCGCCAGATGCTCGCGTTGGTCACCGGAGTCGCCGGATTCATCGGCAGCAACCTCGCCGCCGGCCTCATCGAGCAGGGCTGGGATGTACGCGGCGTTGACCGTTTCACGGCGTACTACGGCGAAGAGGTGAAGCGAGCGAACCTGGCGCCGCTGCTCGGTCACCCTCGATTCGAATTGATCGAGGCCGACCTGCTCACCACCGAGCTGACGCCGCTCTTCGACGGCGTCGATGTCGTTTTCCACCAGGCGGGTCAGCCGGGCGTGCGGATGAGCTGGGCCGATGGGTTTCGGCTCTACAACGAGATCAACGTCGATGTCACCCAGCGGCTGCTCGAGGCGGCGCGGCGCGGCGGAACCATCACCCGCTTCGTCTACGCCTCGAGTTCATCGGTGTACGGCAACGCCGCGAGCACGCCGACGCCCGAGACCCACGCGACGGCGCCGTTCAGCCCCTATGGCGTCACCAAGCTCGCGGGTGAACTGCTCTGCAACGCCTACGCCAACAACTTCGGTGTTCCGGTGACCTCGCTGCGCTACTTCACCGTGTACGGGCCGGCCCAACGTCCCGACATGGCGATCCACCGCATGATCGAGGCAACGCTGACCGGAGGCACCTTCCCCGTCTTCGGTGACGGGTCCCAAATTCGAGACTTCACGTATGTGGGCGACGTCGTGCGAGCCAACCTCGCGGCGGCGGCGGCTGACATCGCACATGGGACGGTCATCAACATCGCCGGTGGAGAATCGATCTCGCTCGCTGCGCTGATCGATGTCGTCGGGGCGAGCATCGGCTCCCCTGTGCCCTGTCGAGCGCCGTCCCGGTCAACCCGGCGACGTGGCCCGAACCGGCGGGTCGATCGAACGAGCCCGACTTCTGCTCGATTGGGAACCGTCGACCACCATCGTCGATGGTGTGGCCGCGCAGGTCGACTGGCATCGCCAGCGTTCGTCGCCGCAGGTATGAAGGTTCTCTGCGTCCTCGACAGCCTGGCACCGGGCGGGACGGAGCAATCGACCCTGGTGCTGGTGCCGCGGCTCCACTCGTTGGGGGTCGAGGTGAGCATTGTCACGCTCCGGCGAGCGCACCACGATCTCCGTGACGATGCCCAGCGCTCCGGTATCGCCGTGACACTGCTCAGCGCGTCGACGTTGCTCGGTCAGGTGCGCGAGTTGCGGCGCCTGATCAGGAGCGAGGCGCCCGACGTCGTGCACACGGCGCTTTTCCAGGCCGATCAGGTCGGTCGGCTTGCGGCTTGGGGGACGGGAGTTCCGGTCGTGTCGAGCTTCGTCAACACTCCGTACGACGCGGCCCGGCTCACTGATCCGAACGTGCGGCGATGGAAACTGCGCGTGGCCCAGGCCGTCGACGCCGTCACGGCACGGTTGATGGTGCAGCGTTTCCATGCGGTCTCGGTGGGCGCGGCCATCGCCAACACGCGCGCGTTGCGTCTCCCGCCAGATCGAGTCGTCGTGGCCGAGCGGGGTCGCGACATCGAGGTCCTCGGGACCCGCTCGCCAGCGCGGCGCACCGCGGCTCGATCAGCGCTTGGCCTCGCCGACGACTCGGTGATCGTGCTCAGCCTCGGCCGGCTCGACCATCAGAAGGGCCACCGGCTGTTGTTCGACAGCGTTCCCCATCTCGTGGCGGCGCATCCGAGTGCCGTGGTGTTGATCGCCGGAAAGGACGGATCGGCGAGCGCCGACCTGCGTCGAACGCTCGCCAGCAACCCGGACGTGGCAGCGCACGTGCGGCTCCTCGGTCACCGCGGCGATGTCGGCGACCTGCTGTGTGCGGCCGATGTGTTGGTCATCTCGTCGCACTTCGAGGGCACGGCAGGCGTCGCCGTCGAGGCGATGGCGCTCTCGACCCCGATCGTGTCGACCGACCTCGAAGGGTTGATCGGCGTGTTGGAACACGACCGGAACGCCGTTTTGGTGGAACCGAATGATCCCCGCGCTCTTGCCGCCGGCATCGTCCGGTTGATCGATCGACCCGATCTCGCCGAACGCCTGACCTCGGCCGGCAAGAACGACTTCGACGAACGGTTCACGCTCGATGCAGCCGCGCGTCGGCTGCGCGCCGTGTACGAGTCGGTCACCACTCGTTGACTTCGTCGACGAGATCGGCGCGGGAACATGGCATAAAGTCCCTGAGGAGGAACTTCGTTTCCAACGCCCACTTCCCCGTACCCGAATTGTACGACGGACACTTCCTTGGTGCGCAACCTCTCCTCGAACCCTGCGAGGACGAGGTGGTCGGCTTCTTCAGCATCGATCTTGAGCCCCGCCGCCGCTCGGCGTGCTCACCCAGCGCGACCTCGTGCACGACGACGCGCGGACCGAACCGGACGGTCGCCAGGCGCAACTGCGTCGCCGTCGTCGGTACCGGTTCGAACGCGTGGACGCGCGCGCCGACGGACAGGCCGTCGCCGCGGCATCGAGTCCAGTCGCCGACGTTGGCGCCGACGTCGAACAGCAGCGATGGTGAAAAGGGTGCAATCCTCTCCAGCAAGATCGCCTCGCCGTTGCGGTCGATGTGAAAGTTGGCTCGATTGTCGAACCCGCCGACGAATGCCCAGGCAAATTTCGCGAGCGCATGCCCCAGTCTCCAGCGACGCAGCCGCGTCGCAGATCGCACCACAATGGTGCCGACCCTGATCGACGATGCAGATCGGGTCACGCGCGCCCCGCGGCCGAGTGAAGCACTTCGTCCCAGCGCGACGACGTGGTCTCGATCGTGAAAAGCCGACGGCAGCGTTCGTGCGCGGCTGCGCCGAGGCGGGCGCGAAGTGCTGCATCGGCACAGAGTTCACCAGCTGCCGCCGCCAGCGCGTCATCGTCGCCGATCGGCACAATCCGGCCGGTCTCGCCATCGATGATGATGTCCTCGATCGCGCCGACGGGAGTCGAGATCGTCGGTAACCCGCACAATCCGGCTTCGATCAGCGTGGCGGGCATCGAGTCGCCACCTTCACTCGGGAGGACGATCAGGTCTGATGCCAGGAACGCGGCGAGCGGGTCGTCGAGTGAGCCGACGAAGTGCGGCGCAACGCCGGGCAAACGGGCTGCGATGGCGACGAGGCGGTCGCGGTCGGGTCCGTCGCCGACGATCAGCGCCGTGGCGTCGCCCAGCGTCGCAACGCAACGCAAGACCGACTCCACACCCTTTTCCCGGACGAGCGCACCGACGTATGCGATGACCAAACCTGACGGCGGGAGACCGAATCGTTCGCGCTGGGTGGCCCGCTCGTCGGGGTTCGGGACACGAAAGTTTGCGCCAGGCACTGCGTTGGGAATCACGGTGCACCGTGTGGCGTCGAGGCGGTAGTGCGTTGCCACCAGCGCCGCGGTTCGTTCTGAAAGCGCGACGATGTTGGCGGCGCGTCGGATGAAAAGCGCCACGCGGGAGTCGCCGCGTCCACGTCGCCGCCCAGTACAGCGGGTCGCTGATCTGGCGGTACACGAACGGAGTCCGCGTGAACGCCAAGGCGATGGCGCACGCGAAGAGCGTGGTCGACCCGTGGGCGATGACGACGTCAGCCGTGCGGCTGTGTGCGCGCAGCGACCGCAACGTCCTCCACGATCGTCGAGTCGGTCCGAGCGTCGCGATCGGCAGTGAGTCGCCATGGTCGCCGGGGCAGAGTGCGAGGGTGTGCACGTCGTGACCGAGGTCGGCGAGGCCGATGTGCAGATCGAGCGCGAAGACCTGGGCGCCTCGGCGGTCGCGATCGGTCACGACTTGGAGGATCCTCATGGACGAAGGGAACAGATCCAAGCGGGATGAGCACCGTCGATCGCGTCGTCGATCGAGTAACCGAGTCGGAGGACTCGTTCGCGCAGGCGATCGACGTCGATCATCTCGGGATGGACCATCAGGACGATCGTGGCCGGTAGCGGAAGAGTGGACTCGAGCGCCTCGATCAGCCATACCTCGCCGCCTTCGGCATTGCACTTGACGAAGTCGGCGGTTCGGCCGCCGAGCACCTCCTCGAACGTCACCACCCGAACCAGCTCGGACGCACCCCGCTGCTTCACCGCCACGAGGGAATGACCCCACGAGCCGGAGGCATCATGCAGCAGCTCGGCATACCCCGACTCGATCCCCAAGGCTGCGGCCACCACGGTGACACGGCCGTCGAGGCCATTCAACGTGACGTGGCGGCGAACGTTGCGCGCGGCGTCGGCCGATGGCTCGACGGCGATGACGTGTGCGCGAGGGTGCTCGAACGCTGCGGCGATGGCGAAGTGACCGTGATGGGCACCGATGTCGACGATGGTCGAGACGGTGGTGACCGTCGACGCATCCGGAAAGTACACGTCGCGGTGTTTACGCGTCACGGAGTCGGCAATTTCCTCGTCGAGCGGGTCGGACGTGATGCGAAACTTGAGCCCGTCGGACGTGCGCGTGCGATGACGATCGGAAATCGACGCAAGCCCGGCACGAGGTTGCGTACCTGGAGGAGGCGGATGTGGTCGAAACCGATCAGGCCGCGAACCCGTCGTTGCTTCGGAAGTCGGCCGTACCACCGCTTTGCTGCTCGCCGTACAGGTCGGTGCATCGATCGACCGTACCCCTCAGGTGCCCTCGGCCGAGGCGCTGCCATGGGCCCACTCCAGCGAGCCGAAGCCGACCGCGGCCTGCACGAACGAGTTGGTCGATCGCAATGCGGCCAGGGTTCCGCCGCCGGTGATGGTTCCGTTCTCGACGACGATCACTCGATCACAGTGTCGAAGGGTCGAGAGACGATGAGCGATGACGACGATGCCCGCCTCATGACGAAGCTGTTCGATGAGTTGCACGATGACGTTTTCCGATTCGGCGTCGAGCGCGCTGGTCGGTTCGTCGAGGACGAGAAAACTGGGTCGACCGGCGAGCGCACGGGCCAGCCCGATTCGTTGGGCCTGGCCACCCGAGAGGGACCGTGAGCCGGATCCGATGTGCGTAAGTTCACCGGCCGGCATCTGGTCGACCGACTCGGACATCCCCACGCACGAGAGTGCGTCGTCGATCGCGTGGGCGTCGAGGTTGCGGAAGAAATCGACGTTGTGCGCAATGGAACCCGGCAACATCGTGACGTTCTGTGGTACGAAGGCGATCAGCGCGGCACGAGCCGAGTCGGTGACGTCGGCGATGTCGACGTCGTCGAGCACGGCCCGTCCGGTGGTCGGCGTACGGACGCCGACGAGCAGATCGGCAAGTGTCGACTTGCCCGCTCCAGACGGCCCGACCACCCCGATGATCTCGCCGCGTCGAACGGAGAGCGACACCTGCGTCAATGCCGACTCTTCGGCACGTGGGTAGGAATACGAGACGTCCTCCAGAGCCAGGGTGTCGCATGCGTCGACGACGGTGGAACCCGGCAGTGCGACGTGCGCGAGGTGGTGGCGGTGTTCGGTGTCGAGTTGGTCGAGAACCGGTAGCAGCACCGTCAGTTTGGTGTGCGTGGCGATCAACGATTGTCCGTAGTTCAGCGCTCGATAGAGCAGGACCACGACGACGCCCAGTGTGGCGACTTCGATGATGCTGGATTTCGACTCGTATGCCACGAGCCCGACGATGAGCAAGAGGCCCGCAGTGCGCAGGATCGGTGCCGGCAGCGCGGCGACGAAGTCGGCTCGCCGCCGCACATCGCGCTGCTCGTGGGCGATCTGCCGGAGGGGTTCGGCTGCGACCGCTCCGACACCGGCCGCTCTCAACTCTTTCGCCGCGGACGCCAGGGTGGACAGCTCCTCGGCGAGCGTCACGTTCTGGTGGGAGTATCGCCCGGACAGGCGAGCGGCGGCTCGACGAAGCGGGCGTTGAGCCGCAGCCAGCGCGCCGGTGGCCACAGTGATGACGAGCGTTGCCTTCCAACTGACGACGACTGCTCCGCTGACGAAGACCAGCAACCCAGCGCCCGCCCTGACCAGCGCCGCCACGTCGCGCAACCCGGCTGCGCTCTGGTTGACGAAGTCGAGCGTGTGCGCGACGAGCCGTCCGTCGCGCACCTGGCTCTGGGTCTCCCAGTCGGCCTGCAGGTAGCCGTCGACGATTTCGAGCCGACGACGAAGCTGGTGCGTGCTGATCACGCGTGATCCGACGGCTGCGCTGAGGCTGGTCAGACCGAAGGCGACCGTGACGAGGATGGCTGCGATCCCCGCGAGTTCGGAGAGCGTGAGCCGGACCTCGACGCCCAGCAGACCACCGACGTAGTCGGCGCGGCCCTCGGCGACTGCCTGGAGCAGAGGAGCCAACGCCACCAGCGCCCCGGCTTCGGCTGCTGCAGTCACCAGCCCGACGACCGCGAGTATCACGATTTGACGCCGGTCCGATCGGTAGTGCCGAAGCAGCAGTCTGAGCACGAGCGGAGGCTACAGGTGGTCGAGTTGGGCCGGCGATCGTCCACCCGCTGTGCGTACGATTCCCAAGTGTGCGTGTGAAGCGAGCAATCAATTGGCCTCTGCGACGCATGGGCTACACGTTCCGCCGCACCGCGGGCGTTGATCACTGACCGTCACGCCGTCTTGAATCCGACGATCGACATGCTCGTGAGTCATCTGCTGACCAGGGTCGCGGCGCCGACGTTTGCCACGATCGGAGCATTCGACGGGGTCCAGGGTGATGCCCTGTGGCCCTTCATCACTGCGCACAGGTGGCGCGGCGTTGCGGTCGAGCCGCAACGCGACATCTACGAACTCCTCTGCACCAACCTGGAGGCGTGGCCCCAGGTGGTCACGATCAACGCTGCCGTCGGTCCGTCATCGGGCACTGCGACGTTGTATAAGGCCGCCGCCGATGCATCGTCCGGTCGGGCGGTCGACTGGCGGCATCAGCAGGCGTCGCTGAACGCAGCACAGGTTGGCCGGCTCCGGTCGACTCTCCCCGACCTTCCGAACGGGTTGTGGACCGAAGAGGTCGAACTGATCACGTTCGACGAGGTGATGGCGCGCGCCGGGCTCGAGACGGTCGACATCATCCAGATCGACACGGAAGGCTCCGACTGGGAGGTGCTGCAGAGCATCGACCTCACCAAGTACGCGGTGAAGCTCGTCATCTTCGAACATCGCCATCTGTCCTGGAGCGACCGTGAAGCGGCGGTGGCTCATCTCATTCGACACCGCTTCAAGGTCGGCGTCGTCACGGCGCACGACACGGCGGGTTCGCGGGTGAACTGCTGTGACGACCGACTGCGGGCCGGCCCTCGCCGGCGGCGAGATCCGCCACCTGCTGTTGACTCGGGTGAACGTGTCGAGGGGTTTCGGCCACTCCGATGGCCGAGCAGTGTCGGCGCCATGGCTCGATCGACAGTTGGAGTTGTTCGAGGGGCTTGCGCTGCCATCGGTGCGGAGTCAGAGCAATCAGGACTTCACCTGGATGTTGCTGGCGAGTGAGGACACCCCGGAGCCCTACCGGGCACGCCTGCTCTCCTATGAGAACCACAACACCCTGGTCCATTTCATCGGTGACTATTCCGCCGGCCTCCCCGGCCGCCTCGCCCACTCGCACCTGGGTCCGTGCGCCTGCCGCCTCGTCACCTCGCGGGTCGACACCGATGACGTGCTCCATATCGACTACCTCGCCGGCGTTCGACGAGCAGCCACGAATGCGTCGCACGGCTTTCTCAACTGGGATCGAGGCTACGTCTATGACCTTTCCCGGGCCCGGCTGTATGCGACAACGCACCGGTCGAACATGTTCATCAACCTCGTCGAACCGGTCGCAGCGGGAGCGACGCCGCTCACGGCGATGGGCGTCATCCATACCCGTGCCGCGGACATGTTCCCCGTCGCCGCAATCGACGATCCGCCCCGTTGGGTCCAGGTGATCCACGATCAGAATTGGATGAGCGCGATGGCCCGCCATCGGCCCGCACCCAGCGCCGGTCTGGCCGGATTCCACGCTCCGCTCCTCGACGGCGGGCGGAACCGGCCAATCGTGGCAGAGTTCGCTGACCAGTCGAGATGGCGGATCGCCCGGGTCGTCGTCGGCGCGCGACGAGTCCTGCAACGACGGTGGACGCCATGACCGGGCCGACAGGGATGGCCAGCGAATCGGTTCCGGAGCTGTCGGTCGTGCTGTGCACGCTGAACGGGGAACGGACCATCGCCGCGCAGTTGTGCGCCCTCGCTGCGCAGGTCACCGAGTCGAGCTTCGAGACCATCGTCGTCGACAACGGTTCGACCGATCGGACTGCGGCGATCGTCAGGAAGTTCATTGGTGGGCCGCGCCCGGTGCGCCTCGTCGCCGCGCCTGATCGGCCCAACCTGAGCTACGCGCGAACGTCGGCGTCGATGCCGCTCGAGGTGATGCCGTCGCCTTCTGTGACGACGACGACATCGTCGACGAACGGTGGGTGGACGGATTGGTCGAAGCGCTCCGGTCGTGTCCGTACGTGGCGAACTCGATGGAGTACACCCGGTTGAATCCCGCGTCGCTGCGACGCGGCAGGCAGCTCTTTCAGTCCACGCAGATCGAAGAGATGTTCGGCCTCCCGATCACCAACGGCGTGATCGCGATCGATCGGTCGATCTGGAACAGGGTCGGCGGAAACGACGAGAACTTCGGCGGGACAGGAGAGGACTTCGACTTCTCGCTCCGAGTGTTCGAACACACGGGGATCGCGCCGACCTTGGCAACCGGCGCGATCTACCACTATCGCCTGCGGGCGGGCGGGAGAGACACGTTCCGGCAGATGCGTCGGTTCGGGGCTTCGCACGCGCAGCTGTATGCGCGCCACGGGCGGGGTCGCGTCGACCTCAGGGCCCACGCGATCGACACGATCGGCAACTGGTGGTGGATCGCCACCCGGGCACCTCTTGCGCTCCGCGGGATCGACGGGAGAACTGGTCGCGCCACGCCGGCCGGCGTGTCGGTCGACTGGTGGGGTCGGTGCGGCATCGGGTCTTCTATCCATGACTCCCGAAGCTGCACATGCATCGGCTCCTCGCCTGTCGTGCATCATCGTGACCTATCGTCGCGCCGACACTTTCGAACGCGCGTTGGACTTCGCCCTCACGCAGGACCGAGCGCCGGACCAACTACGTGCCGCCGCACCTCGTTGGTGGCGGATTGCTTCGAGGCTCCCGAATCTGGCCGTTCCGGACCAGTTGCTGTGCTGGGCCAGACACGATGATCGAGGAGCTGAACTCTTGGTGGGTTCGTCGACTTTTCGGGAGATCCATCGGTGAGGCTGGATCGGATCGGCAAGTCGGGCAGCGGCATGTCCGAGATGGTGCCGCCTTGTGATTGCTGATGACTTGTGGCCGCCAGCAGCGTGGGACGAGGTGCTCGAAAGCGTGTGGGGTGACTTCGACCCGCTCCTCACACCATTCGTCGCCAAAGTCCGAGATCATCCAGAGACCACGGTGAACTTATTCGGCATCCCGTCGTATCACGGAACTACTACGAGCGATTTGGCCTGTGGTGCTCGGACTACGACGGTTGGTATTTGGACAACGACTTCACGTACACGGCACCGTCGCAACCTCGTCATCGATGGACGGCGCTTGGTTCTCGTCCACGCCCACCCGGCGCACGGAAGCGTCGCTTCGAGTTCCCATCGATGCATCGCGGAGACGAGAGCCGCCGGCGCTGACGTGTTCCGACGGAGGTGGCCCAAGTGGAAAAGGGGCTCTACGCGGCTGAGTGTGGTTGGCGGCCTCGGATTCTGCGGGTTGGGATGGTAGCCCATTTGATGCCGAGGCGGCCGATGAGTCGGCGGCGATAGTTGGTGTGGTTGGTGAATCCGTGAGCGTTTCGGCGGATCTTCTCGGCGAGCATGTGGATGTTCTCGACGCGTCCGTTCGATGCTCCGCCGGTGGCGTGGTAGGCAAGGACCTCGGGTGTCCAGCGGTCGATGGTGCGGGCGAGCGGGTCAGCTCTGTAACCTCGGCGTCGGCGCAGTGTTGCAAGAACACGATCAGTCGCCGACGGGCGTGGGCTGTGTCGACTGCGGCGTAGACCTCGCGTAGCAGCTCTTTGGCAAGGATCGTCGCACCGACCTCGCCGTCGGGGTCGCCAGCGGCGAGCAGCTCGAAGAGCCAGACAAGCGGTCATCGCTGAGTCGTTCGCAGCCGGTGAGGAACACGCGTCTTCCCCGATAAAGCGGATCGCCCTTGCGGCCCCGGTGCCCGAGTCGTACTTGCTGCACGCGGCGGCGGGCATCGTCGATGGCTGCGTTGGCGAGCTTGATGGCGTGGAAGTGGTCCACGACCCGCACCGCGTTGGGCAGATGCGTGTCAAGCGCCTTGCGGTAGCCGGCCGCAGGATCGAGCGTCGCGAGCGTGATCTGCGCGCACCAGTCGACTCCGCTTGGTGAGCCAGGCGCCCAGCACATCGGCGCTGCGTCCCTCGATGACGTCGAGCAGGCCGTGGCGGTCGAGGTCGACGATCTGGGTCGTGAACACGGTGCGATGCTCGGCGTCGCGTTCAAGAACCGTTTCTCGTCGACACCGATCCCACGGACACCGTCAAGCCGGGCCGGGTCGTCAATGACGGGGTCGGTGTAGTCGATCACGGCCTGATGCGCGGTGTGCCAGCCGACACCGAACTCGACCGCAGCAGCTGCGACCGAGTCGCCTTCGACGTTCACCATCACCGCAATCCGCACACGAGCGCGTTCGGTCAACAACGCCCGCGCGCGATCGCGTCGACGTGTTCGGACCACGTCCCGACCGGGCACAAAGCCTCACCGCACCGCCACCGGCGCCGAGCGAACACGAGCACCGTTGACGTCCCAGCGATCGGAAGATCGCGGACCTGGGTGCGGTTGCGGCCGTGGCCGATCGCCCGGCAACCACAACCGTGACACCACACGATGGCGGCGGGCGTTTCGACGTTCAGCCACCACTCGCCATCGCGAAACAGCTGTGCACCGACGACGAGTTCGGGCATCCCGACGAGCGCGGTCGCGTCGTCGCTACGGTAAATCTTGGACAAGGGTCTCTCCTTCAGCAGATGTCAGATACCTGCAGAATGGCGAGGCCCTTGGCCATGCTGGTGGACCCCTAACTCAGGGCCCGAACTCACACCGCCCCACACACAGTCGCGGAGAGCCGGAAAAGGCGAATGCTCCGGCTGCCGTTGCAGCCGAGGACAGGTCGGAAGATCCTACGGCCGCTGGGAACCTGCCGCTCGAACGGCCTACACACCAGACTCGGCCATCTATTGGTCATATGTGCCTCCTGCATTGGGCAGTCGAACTCGGAGTGGCTGAACGTCAGACCCCCGAACAGCATTGAGTCAAGCGTGTTGAGTGCGTCCACTCTCGCTGCGAGAATTCGGTGAGAACCGGTCATGTTGGTGAGCCGCTGCATTGTGCCCGAACCCTCATCCAGTTCAAACAGGAGGTAGGACGGCCAGGCTTTCCGCAGCGGTCCTGTCGAACGGCCTGCGGGTGTCCCGAACGTCACCACTCGCGGGAGATGTTCAGTGTGATCTACCCGCAGGAGGCGATTGAGATCTGATTGCTCCACGTCGATCATCGGGCCCGCGGACGATGAGGTCAGGAGGTCGTGCTAGCGCATCTCGTGCCGAATCCTGAATCGACGGTGCCGTGGCATGCTCGACGAGTCTGGGCGGCCACGCTGCCGTTGGATCGTGGCCCGGCCGACCGGCCCACCGGCCGACGACCAGCCGGCCGGCCTGCTGCGAAGCGGGTCCTGATCCACATCGGCGACCAGTAGCTCACCGATCGGACCAATTCGAGCGCTCATCATCGACCGCGGCAAAGGGCGGTGGAGGGCCGAAACTTGCGACGGTCATTCCGGGCCGGAGGTACCGAGCAAGGAGTGCGGTCTCGAACGTCGCCAGCCAGCACGTACGGGGTCATCCGATCCCGGGGACGTTGAGTTGGGATCGAAGAAGCCCCATGCGGTCGACGTCGGGAGCAGGCGAGCGGACGAATCGTCCGCCCGCGATGAAGCGACGCTGCATTAGGGGGAGCGGGGCCGAGCGGCAGCAAGAACGAACTGGGCCCTGCGACCATGCCATTGGCGGGTCTCCAATGTGCCTCGACGGAGGGGTCGGAAATCTGCGGACCGCAGGGAGCAGAGCGGGGGGAGGAAATGCTCGGGCAGAATGGGTCGAGGTGGTCCTGCGTGAAATGTCGACGACAGCAGACGGATCCCATCCCGAGCGGTCCGCAGACTCGGGGCCAGACGAAGTGATCGGATCAGCGCTCGTCGTGCCAAGGCGTGGTTTTGGCCGATGCGCTCCATGACCGAGATTCGTCGCCATCGGTGCGCAGCGGCCCGCTGATGACGCAGGAAGAACTCGGGATGTCGTTCAAACAGGGCGTAGCTGAACTCGAGGCGAGCATCGGGAGAATTCAAGATTCGCGGATGATCGTCATCGCCGACGACGTAGCCGACCGACGGAATCCCGGAGAAGGACAGGCCGAGGTCAATCGTGCGAATCCACCATTCCACGTCCTCGCACGCAAGGAATGTCGAATCCAGTTGCGGGCATCGTGACCGTCGGATGGTGGTGGCGCCCAGGCTGGGTGACGTCGAGTCGAGAAGGGCATGAAGTTCGGAGTGGGACGCGTGCTGCGGTCGCTCGAGTTCGAACATCGGTCTGGCCGACAACGACGAGGTCGGCGGTTTGATGCGCCTCGAAGGCCCGGGCGAGCCGAGTCGGCTCGAAAAAAGAACCCATCGCTGTCGCACCAACCCACGAACTCACCAGTGGCTACGAAGAGTCCGGAGTTTCTCGCAGCCGCCGGGCCACCGGGAGCCGATCGGCGCACGATTCTGACGCGGCTGTCAGCAGTGGCGACGAGCGGCGGGTCGCTCCCCGTCGTCGACGATGACAAGTTCGATGCGTTCGAGTGTCTGATCGAGGACAGATTTTGCCGAGCGGTCCAATCCGTGTTGGTCGTCACGACAGGGCAGGATCACCGACATCAGCGGAACGTCGCCCGTGGGTTTCTCGGCAGCGATCACCAGCGCTCGCCCCGGGGGAGCGTCGTCGCAGGATCCCGAGATGCGCCAGAACGGCGTTCGCCCACCACCTCGGTTTCCTAGGATTGAGCCGGATTGCTGCCCGGAGATGACGGCACGCAGCGCGTCGCTTTCCGAGACGGAGCGCAGATACTCCAGCGACGGCGTGATAGTTCGCCCCCGTATGAGGGTGCTGAGTGAAATGGGCCGAGTTGTACGCGATCACCCGCTGTGCCGAACTAAATCGACGCTGCAGGTTGTACTGATTCGAGCGGCCGTCGAATGTGTCCTCCACATCAACCAGCACGGCCATTGTCGTGGCGACGCTACGGTGCGCTTGGTCGATGCGGCTCAGCGCCCGAAAGCCGAGGTCGGAGTTCTCCGAATAGTGCAGCGAGTCGTCGTACCCTCCGATGAACTCGAAAGCTTTCGACGCATCAAGAACGCTCCCGGCGTGAATACAGGACTGAGCTCGCTGCGGTGGTGAGGGATTCTCGGCAAGACTATACGCGTCGTGGACGACTCCCGTACGCCTCTGTATGCGCAACCCACGAGATCCGTCGCGGGGGTCGCGATCGCCAGCATGGTCGCCAGCCAGTTCGGGGCCGGCGTCATGTCGGCATCGAGGAAGGCCAACCACTCGGCCTTACCTGCCTCGGCGCCGCGATTACGTGCGCTGGCCGGGCCGCTTTGCCTTTGACTGATGAGGACGATGTCGCCCCCGCACTTCGTCACGACGCAGGTGGTGTCATCGGTCGAGCCGTCGTCAACGACGATGACGCGAGCGTTCGCTGAGGATTGAAGAAGGAGCGCGTGCAGCGTCGTTCGGATCGTTGCCGCAGCGTTGTGTGCCGGGATGACGACGTCGACGGTCGGTCGCCTCAGGTCGAAGGCAGCGTCCCCGCCCCCGTCGACGCCGTCGGCTGGTTTAGGGGCGAGCACGTGCACCAGACTGCCACGGTGGAACCGTTGAACGTCGAATTCGGACAGCCCCGCCTGTACTGCGTGATCGTGACGTTCCGGCGCCATCGGGGATTTGAGCGCGTCCTTGACCTCGTTGCTGAACAGGAGCGACAACCCGTCCGCCTAGTCATCGTGGACAACGAGCGATCGGCGGTGGTCCACGACGTAGTCGAGCGTCGGCGGCAGGGCGGCATCGATATCGTTTACCTGACACCCGAGGCGAATGTCGGACCTGCCGGCGGGACAGCCCACGCAATGCAGTTCATTCTGGAGGATGCTGCGGACGAGGACTGGATCACACGCCTCGACGACGACCTCGGGAGTCTCGATCCCGACATCTTTGGAAAGACGCTCGATTTCGCCACCGCCATGGTCGGCCTCGACCCGGCGGTCGGCGCCGTGGGCGCTGTCGGCTCTCGGTACGACTGGCGCCGTGGCCGACTGGTTCGGATCGCTGACGACGAGATTGGAACTGAACCGATCCCAGTGGACTACGTGCCGACCAACCTCTTTCCAGCATTCCGGGTCGAAGCGGTCAGGAGCGTCGGAACCTTCGACCCGAGACTCTTCTTCGGCTTCTCCGAGGTGGAGTATGGGCTCCGGTTGCGCAGCGCAGGGAGGACCCTATATGCGAATCCGGAGTTGTGGAAGAGACTCGGACGTCAGACTGAATCGACGTCCGGTCCGAGTCTCGGGCTCCGTCCGGCGAACTGGCGACGCTATTACAGCCTGCGGAACCAGGTTCACGTTCTGCGTGCCGCCGGGCATCCCGTTGTTGCGCTCAGAGTCGGTTTCACGAGGGGTCTGCTCAAACCCCTCGTTCACGTTCCGTTTGGCCCGAGCGCAGCCCTCACTCACCTTCGCATCGGTTGGCCCGCCGTTTGTGACGGCTGGAACGGGAAGCTTGGTCGAACGATCGACCCCGACGACCTCGACGAGGTATCTACAGGAACATGACTCGCCAACGAACACTGCCGAGCAGACGACCCCAGGCCTCTCCGAATTGGCGGATCCAGAATCCCTCGCCGCCGTGGAATCATCAGATACGGAACTCGGACGGCGATCCAGGACCATCCGAACGCAGCGTCTCTTAGTCGTCGCCGAGCCAACCCATACTTGCGGAAATCCGCATACAGTTGGGCGCTGGCCGCCCGCTGCGCACAGCCTGAAGGAACGACTCCCCGGAGGACTGACGGTATCGGTAGTCGACGATCGCGTCTCGGGCAAAATCGACCGAGAATCCGGCCAGTTGGGCCCGCCAAGAGAACTCCACGTCGTGGGACCGCAAATAGTCCTCGTTTAGACCGCCCAGTCGGTGGAAGAGCGCTGCGTGCACCATCATGTTGCCGGTGGGGACGAACGGAGGAAGCCTGCCGCCGTGTTCAGCGAATCCGCCGGGCGGCTCGAGCGTGCCCGAATAGTCGCTGGCGGGTTGAGACGGCTGACTCGAAGCGTCCCGCCGACGATGCCGTTGGGGTCGGCGACATGGAGCAATGCATCGAGCCAACCAGGGGCGACGACGTCGTCGGCATCACAGAAGGCCAGCCACTCGTGACTCGCTGCGACCGCTCCAACGTTGCGCGCGTGGGCCGATCCACGAGTCGCTGACGCATCGACGATCTCGACGTGACTGGCCTGGCCGAGTCCTTGGCTTGCGATGTGTGCGCGAACAGCCTCGACAGTGCCATCGCTCGAGCCATTGTCTGCCACGAGAACCTCGAACTGAACCCACGTGTCCTGCGCGCAGACAGCACGTATCTGTTCGATCAGGGTCCCTCGGCAATTGCACGACGGGATAACCACCGAGACTCCTGGTTTTGGTCGCTCTCCCCGAATAGGCATCGTCACGACTACGTCCTGCGCCGGATTGGCGCAACGTCCAGAGGGCGCGAATTCCCCGCAGGGGCGCTCACGGCACGTTGCCGGGCAACTGCGGCGTACTGCTGTGCTTTCCAACGCAAGCCGGATTGACCCAAGAGACGAAGTGGGATGCGGATGACGCTGCTCGCGGACATATTGATCGCAGTCACCTCGCAGATGTAGCCGGAGTCGACGAACATCCGGTGCATCGATCTGCTGGTGAAGAATCGGAGATGCGTATTGTCCATGATCCCTCGCTCGGTGTAGCGCCAGTCATTGCGGAGGACGAGATCCAATACCACTCGGTAATGAGACACATTCGGTATCGATGCGACGATCGTTCCACTTGGAGACAACAACTTGTGCGATTCGCGAGCGCCAGACAGGGGTCGCTCATGTGTTCCAACACGTCGTTGAAGACGATGCAATCGAATCGGGCCGATTTGGGGACATCGGACGGGAAGCTTCCTGAAGATCAGACGCGTGTCGCCAGGCCCGGCATCTCCGAGGTCAGGATCGATTCCCCATACCTCGATCTCGGGCCGGCGAGCCTGCAGCGTTGCACCAAAACCGCCGTTGGCACATCCGACGTCGAGCAGACTGGTTGTTGCCTCGGGGACAAACGGCGCCATTTCTTGACGGTCGAATCGGTATGTGTTGGACATGACGGTGGCCTGCTCGTCCATGACGTGCTCGACAAATGACGTTAGTGGACGGGGCGTGCTGAGTGCCTACCTGCGTGCGAGAGTGCACGGGTGTTCGATCGTCGCCGGCCGCACGCCTGTCCCGCCCGCGGACCTAACGGTACGGTCAGAAGAGTTCGATGTCTCCCATGGTCAGCGACCAATTCTGCTGCGGTGGCATGGCGACTGTGTTGACGGCGCGCCACGTGAGGACCGGGCCGATGCGAGTGGTCGTGATCCAACGACCAGGCCGTCCGAGTTGACCGATTCCGATGGCGTGGGTGATGTCGTGGTCGCGCATCGCCCGCTGAACGGCGTCGTCGACCTCGCCAGGGGTCGCGTCAGCGACGTGAGCGACGACGAGTTCACGGGCCGAGCCGCGGTCCCGCAGACGCACGATCAGCCGACCTTCACCTGCGTCGAGCACTCGGTAGCCGAGCAGGCGCTGCCCGTACCGCCAGTCGAGATATGCACGATCGGTCCTCGTGGCCAAGGTGCGGATGTTCGTGGGCGGAACGAATTCGGCGGGGATGTCGCCGATCCGATCAACATGTCCGCGTGCGTCTCCGTCGGCCGGCCAGTGCGAAGCGGCGACCCGGGAGGTGAACGCCCGCCTGAGCCCGCTCGCGCCATGCGGGCGAATCGAGACCGGGATTGGCCCGACCTCGCGCCAGCCCATCTTCAGATAACCCGGACGGCTGGCTGCGTTGGGGGTGTTGAAGACGAACGCGATCCCGTCATCGCGAATCTCGTCGAGGCCGTGCAGTGTCAGCGGGTGAAGGCCCGCGGCCCTGGTGGTCCGGGTGCACCGCGGTGTCCACCGGCGCGCACGGCGCGAGTGTTCTCGGTGCCGCGCCGGAACTCCCACTTCATGAAGGCCCGCAACCCGATGACCTGATCGCCGTCGACAGCGACCCACAGCGAGGACGGTCCGAATGCGTTCAGGTCGTGCTTCCAGGAGAACAATTCCACGAAACGCGGGTCGTCCCCCCAACGGAGGCTGGTGCGACACAGTTCCAGGATCGACGCGCGGTCGTCGGGTGTGGCCGGCCGGATGTCGAGCCCGGACCGCAGCCGGGGACTCAGACGTTCGGGGCGACGCGCTGACCCGAGCACCGGCGGTCCGGGTACGGCGTGGTGGGGCGAGCCGGGCGATAGGCCGCTTCGATGCGGGTAATCGACGCGGCGCCATCGAACTCGAGTGCGAGGCCGCGGGAACCGGCAGCGAGATCTGCAGCGAGCTTCGGATACGCGCCCGATTCGGTGCAAAGCGTCGGCCAACGCCGACGAGTCGCCCGGCGGAACCAAAAGCGCGGTGCGACCGTCGTTGAAGTGCTCGGCCATGCCGCCGACGGCCGTGGCGACGATCGGGAGGCCGAGTGCCGTGGCCTCCATGATCGCCACCGGGAGGCCTTCCCACCGCGATGCGAGCACGAACACGTCAGCGGCTGCCATCAGTCGGGGAGCGTCCGGCCGGAAGCCGGTCAAGGTAACGGAGGCGCTGAGGTCGAGTTCATCAACAAGCTGCGCCGTCGTGGCCGCGTCCGGACCTTGCCCGACGGCGATGAGATGGACGTTCTCCATGCCCTGGTCGATCAACGCCCGGACAACGCGCAGAAGGTTCGGATAGTCCTTCTGGGCCCGAAAGTTCGCCACGGTGCCGATGACGAAGACGTCGTCGGCGAGGCCGAACTCGGCCCGCACCGCCTCACGCTCGGACCGTAGACGGGCG
Source organism: Ilumatobacteraceae bacterium (assembly GCA_963820085.1). Classification (GTDB taxonomy): domain Bacteria; phylum Actinomycetota; class Acidimicrobiia; order Acidimicrobiales; family Ilumatobacteraceae; genus Ilumatobacter_A. The sequence continues at coordinate 1,319,472 of CAWFYU010000008.1, forward strand.
ATCCCGTCCATGTCGATGCCGTGCCGCAGTGTCTCGGCCGACCTTCGAACCGGGCCGCGTAGCGATGCGAGCACTTCATCGGTGACGGCGAAGGTCTTCAGTGTTCCACCGACTCGTCACCCGGTTGACGAATCGCGTCACCGGTCGATGCGACGCCCACGAATTGTGCTCGGTGGCAACAATCGATGGTCGCCGCGCCCGGGGAAGAGTCCGAGCGGCCAGCCGGGCGATACTGCCGGGGAGCGGCGAGTGGACATGCACCACGTGCCAACCGCCCCGGCGAATCTCGCGCACGTCAGTCGCCACGGCCACAGGAGGTTGCGGCGGCTGCCGCCGACACAGCGGGTGGCAACACCCTGTTGTTCGAGGTCTTCGGCCAGATGATCCTTCCCTGGGAGGACGTAGGCGCACTCGATGTCGAAAGCTTCGCGGTCGTGCGCTCGTGCATGTGCGGCGAGCAGCCGTTCTGCGCCTCCCGGTCCGAGTCCTTTCACGACCCAGAGAACACGGCGGCGCACCTCGACGAGACTAACGGTGGAGATCGTGGTCACCGGACGCGCCCCTCGCCGGACTCATCGGTTTGGTTCTGCCGAGGGCACTGCCGCCGCACTTGCTACCCTGGGCCCCATGCCCGACCAGTCGAACGATCACGGCTCGGCGCGACGATCACTGTTGAAGAAGCTTGCAGTGGGTACCGCAGTGGGCGCCACGGTGCCGATGATCACGTCGAGCCCGGCCTTTGCCGCGCAATGCTCGGCGCTCGGAGTGCCGGCCTCCGGCGGAACGATCAGCACGGTCGGCGGCTTCCGCTACCACACGTTCATCGGGGCCGGCACCTTCGTCGTTCCGGCCGGCGCGTCGCGCTGCAATATCGACTACCTCATCGTTGGCGGGGGCGGCGGTGGCGGTGGCGGGGCCGGAGCGGTTCCCGACTTCGGCGGCGGTGGCGGTGGGGCCGGTGGTTTCCGGTCGGGCTTCGCCAATTTTACGTCCGGCTCGTACGCCGTTACGGTCGGCGGCGGCGGCGCGGCAGGTGCTGCTGCCGGCGTGGGGACCGCAGGAGGTGCGTCGACGCTGGCCACGCCGTCGGGCGTGATCAGTGCTGCGGGCGGCGGCCGCGGTGGCGGTGGAGCCGCCGGTGCCCCCGGTCAGGCCGGTGGGTCCGGTGGCGGCGGCAGTGGCGCCGTCGGAGGCGCTGGCACCGCGGGCCAAGGAACGGGCGGCGGCGCGGGATCGGCCACCAACGACCTCGGTGGCGGTGGTGGTGGCGGCGCGAGCGCAGCCGGTTCGCCCAATGCCACGTTCAACGGCGGCGCTGGCGGCGCTGGGCTCGCCTGGCTGAACGGCACGGTGTACGCCGGCGGGGGCGGCGGTGGGCGCGGTCACAATGGCGTGGGTGGCGCCGCCGGCAACGGTGGCGGCGGAGCCGGTGGCTCTGGAGACATCAATGGCGGCACCGGAGGCGGCCAGAACGGGTTCAACGGTACGAACGGCCGCGGTGGCGGCGGTGGCGGCGGTACCGGTGGCGACGTGAACACCACAGCTGCGGGCAATCCCGGCGGATCCGGCGGTTCGGGTGTGGTCATCTTGCGGTACCGGCTGTAGTTCGACCTGGCGCTGACAGACTGCGCTCATGGATCTGCAGGCGGCCGCAGCGCGACTCGTGGCGCTTGGTGACTCGATCGTCCCGGTACCGACCGGCATCACGGTGCTGATCTACCACCGCATCGGCGCCGGCACCGGCGGAGCCGTCGACACCGACCTCGACGTGTTCCGCGCCCAGTTGGCCCATCTCGGCGAGCACCATCGCGTGATCTCGCTCGACGACGCCGTGCGTGAACTCGGGTCAACCGCAACCGCCCCGCCTGCGGAGAATGGCGTGGTCATCACCTTCGACGACGGCACCGACGACTTCGCGCTCCACGCGCTCCCGGCGCTCGTCGAGGCACGACTTCCCGCCACGCTGTTCGCCTGCACCCGCAGCATCGACGACGGCTCACCCTTCCCGTGGGGTGCCGCGCCGACGAGTTGGGAAGCGCTGCGCGAAGCCACCTCGACGGGCCTCGTCACCGTCGGATCGCACACCCACACCCATGTCCTGCTCGACCGAACGCCCGAACCGGTGGTGCGTGACGAACTCGACCGCTCGATCGACCTGATCGGCGAGCAGCTCGGCCAGGCGCCGATCCACTTTGCCCATCCCAAGGCCATTGCCGGGTCTCCGGCGGCCGAACGACTCGTCCGGGAGCGGTTCGTGTCCGCGTCCCTGGCTCGGAGTCGCGTGAACCGTCCCGGGCGGGCCGACGTCTACCGGATCTGGCGCACACCGGTCCAGCGCCTCGACGACCTCGATCGCTTCGCCGCCAAGGCGGCGGGTCGGGCCCGTGTCGAGGGGGAAGTCCGTCATGCGGTCACCCGGTGGAAGTATCGCGGTGCCGTGACGTGACCACGCGTGATGTCGATTTGCGGCTGCTGCTCGTCACCAAGGGTCTCGACATCGGCGGCATCGAGCGCATGGTCGTCGGACTCGCCGTCGGGCTGACCCGGCGCGGCATCACGACCGAAGTCGCGGTGGTCAACGGCGAACGGGATCGTCTGATCGCCACGCTCGATCGGGCCGCGATCGTCGTGCATCGACTCGGCGGCAACGATCGAATCGGGCTGCGCGGTCTCCTCGGTCTCGTTCGTCTCGTCCGCAGCCGGCGCTACGACGTCATCCATGTCCACGGTCCGTTGGTTGCCGTGGTCATGCGGCTGATTCCCGGCATTGCGCCGATCGTGACGACCGCGCACACCCCGATCGAGGCGCTCCACCCCCTGACGCGCTGGGCGTGGAAGCTGACGCGGCGTCGCGACACCAGCACCATCGCCGTCGCCAGCCGGGTCGAGTCCACACTCGGGTCCCGTGCACGTGTGATCCCCTACGGGGTCGACCTCGATGCCGCCGCCGCGGCTGTCGACGCGGCGGCCCGCGCCGACCGTGCCGCCGACGAGCCGATGGTGTTGATCGCGGTCGCCAGTCATCGGAAGGTGAAGAACTATCCGAATCTGTTTGCGGCAGTGCGCGTCGCGCGCGACCGCGGTGCCAACGTCCGGGTCGAGGTCATCGGCGAGGGTCCCGAACTCGAGGCGAACGTGGCCTGTGCCGCAGCCCTGGGCGTCGACGACATCATCACGTTCCGGACACCGGCCCTCGACGTGCTGCAGCGCATCGCCGCAGCCGATGTGCTGGTCGTCGCGAGCGACTACGAAGGTCAACCCATGGTGGTCGCCGAGGCCCTGGCGGTGGGGACGCCGGTGATCGCAACCGACGTCGGCCGGGTGTCCGAACTCGTGGACGCCGAGGTGGGGCGAGTCGTGCCGGTGGGCGACTCGTCGGCGCTGGCCGCTGCGATCGTCGATCTCGCGGCGTCGCCCGAGATGCGCCGCGGCATGGGCGCTGCCGGGCGCCTTCGATCGTCGCACTGGACGCTCGCCAACGTGATCGACGCTCACCTCGATGTGTATGGCGATGTGCACCGCGCCGCACACATGAAGACGGGTCGTGCGACATGATCCGCCTCGGATCCTTCGACCTCGCCGGCCACGTGGTGAGCATCCGTGCCTCGGCGCCGCTGGCGGGCCACCTTGCCGCGGCGCTCGGCGACCTGGCGTGTTCCGGTCGGCGACGCGGGCCCACCCTGACCGTCGAGCGGTTCGGGACGGGTCACTGGTCGGTGTCGTGGCGCCGTGAGCAGCGCTACGAGGGCCCCGACGAAGACGTTGCGTTCTACGACACCTTCGGCGCGCTCAACGAGGTGACGGCCCGGGCCGTCGGCGGGCGCGGTGACGTTGCCGTGCATGGCGGCAGTGTGTCCGTGGCGGGTCGTGCAGTCGCCGTCGTGGGCCCGAGCGGCGCCGGAAAGTCGACGCTCACGGCGGCGTTGGTGCAGGCCGGGCACGGCTACATCGCCGACGAATTGACGGTGATCGCAGTGGCCGACGACACGGCAGGCGAGTCGATGGTCCGCTCGTACCACCGTCCGATCGGACTGCGCACGGGCGGCGCAGATCTGATCGGCGTCGAGATACCCGCCGGTCCCTTCGAGTACACGTTCCCGCTCCGCGCCAGCACGATCGGGTCGTTGGCAACGTCGGCGCCGCTCGGGATGATCTGCTTCATCGAGCGCGATCCGCTGCAACCGCCCGCCGCGACCTCGCTCTCGGCGGCCGCAGCTCTGCACCGTCTGTCGAATCAGACACTCGGAGCCTGGGGCCTGGAACGGCCCACCTTCAGGCGCCTGGAGATGCTGGTTCGGTCGGTTCCCGCGATCACGATTCGCTACGACGACATCGCCGACGGTGTCGGGCTCATCGAGCAGAACTTGCCCGCGAGATGAGTCGCCGCACGGTGCCGTCGACGAGGCCGAAGCCGGGCGAGCTGGCGGTCGTCAACCACGGCCTGCCGGGATGGAAGGGGGACAGCGGGTCAGCCGCGACCGAACAGCTCGCCGAGCTGGCGTCATGGGCGGCCGAGCACCGACTGACCGGTCTGCTCTACGAGTGCATGGTCGCCGCCGATCTCGACGTGCCGCCGATCGTCGCGGAACTTCATCTGGGCACCTTGCGCCAGGCGGTCAGCGTCGAGGTGGAGGCGTGTCGGGCGATCGGCGTGCTGCGTCGGAGCGGGCTCGAACCCATTGTCTTCAAGGGTGTTGCGGCAGCCCACCTGGACTACGCGGATCCGGCCCAGCGCACGTTCTATGACGTCGACATCGTCGTTGCTCGTGCCGAGTTCGCCCGCGCCATGGGCGCACTCGACGCGGGTGGGTGGAGCCATGTCGAGTCACCGCTCGGCGCCACGTGGGAACGGCGCTTCGCGCGTGCCGCCCAGTTCATCTCGCCGAGCGGGATCGAGGTGGATCTGCATGCCTCACTTGCTGCTGGCTTTTTCGGCGTCCGGCTCGATCACGATCGACTCTGGGCGGCGACGGAGACCTTCGACCTCGGCGGTGTCGCCATCACCGCGATGCATCGCGATGCGCGGCTGCTCAGTTCGTGCTGTGCGCTGGTCTTGTCGCGTGGAGGCAACCTGCGGCTGGTCCGCGACGTCGCCCAGCAGATCATGGTCTCAGGGGCGTCGTGGGAAGGCGCCGCCGAGATCGGCGGAGACAGCAACGTGGTCATCGCCGCCGCACTCGACCTGGTCGGTGACTGGATCGAACTGCCCGCCGACGCTGCCGCGTGGGCGCGAACCATCACGGCGCGACCGATGCAACGCGTCGGGCTGCGGTTGGCGCGTCGAGCCGAGACAGCGAGGTGGCGCAGCGACGCGGTCGGCGAGGTGCTCGGTCTTGCCAATCGTGAACGCGTGGCCTACGTCGGCGGATGGCTGGTCAACCGGAGCCGGTCGGCACGTGATTCACCCCGGTAAGGGGGCACCGTCAGCGTCGGGTGCCGCGATGCCAAAACCGCCGCGGCCGAACGGGGGTCGACCGCACGGGTCGCTGACCGGACTTGATTCAAGGCGGACGCCCGATCGCCGCGGTTCCGTGCAGCAATCCGAGGCGCTCGAACTCGAGCACATTGTTGGCGATGGCTGCATCGGCGGTCGGCGGGTCGAGGCCCAGGACGGCGACGAGGTCGCCCGCGACATCTGCCCACGGTGTGCCATCGCAGGCATCGAAGATGACCGCGCTGAGCGCTTCGATCAGATGCACCTCGCCGCACCGCGGATCGAAGACGACGAAGGAGTCGTCGAACGCGGCGACCAGGGTGTCGGAGTTGCGATGGGGAAGGTGTTCGGTGTTCACGGCGCGCTGAGCCACTCGCGATAGAGCCCGGTGAGTTGGGCCCAGAACGGCGCTTGGTCGAAGCGGGCGCGTACCCATTCGGGCCCGGCCTCGCCGAGATGTCGGCGACGAACTGGGTCGTCGAGGAGATCGGCGACCGCGCCTGCGAGGGCCGTCCGATCGCCACGTGGAACCAAGATGCCGGTGACGCCGTCTCCAACCGCATCGATCGTCCCGGTTGCGGCGTACGCCACGACGGGGACCGCTGCGGCCTGGGCTTGCAGCGGAACGTTGGGGAGCCCCTCGCGTGCTGACGCGAAGACGAGGAGATCGAGTGCGGGGTAGATGGTCGAGGTGTCCGACGCCCAGGGCAGGTGGGTGATGTCGGTGCGCCTGCCGACACGCTGTTGCGCATCGCCGCCGACGGGATCTCCGACCTCGAAGTCGCCGACGAGGAGCAGATGAACGTCGTTGCGCGTGATGGAGATGGACTCGAAGACATCGAGGACGTCTGCGATGCCCTTGTCATGTGTGAGCCGACCGATGAACCCGATGACGGGACCTCCGGGCGGGAGACCGAGCGCCGAACGGGCAGCTGCGCGGGACCCGGGCGTCGCCTCGGCGTATCGGGCGAGGTCGATCCCGTTGCTCGACCCGGCCCCGATGACCACGAGTTCTCGCTTCTTGCCGATTCGTTCGTGCTCGGCGAGCACCCGCGCACTCGGGCTGTTGACGATGACGTGCGTGGCGCAGCGAGCCGCGCCGCGTTCGAGCCAGATCAGGGCGCGACGTCGCCAGCCGGCGGTGGTCTCGAACCGCAACCCGCGGATTTGGTAGATGCGCACCGGGACCCGGCACCAGCGGGCCGCCAACATGCCGAGGAGGCCGGCCTTCGGCGTCGAGGCGTTGACGATGCGCGGGTCGAGCTCGCGGATGAGGCGGATCGTGGCGAACAGCGCTCGGAGGTCGGCAATCGGTGCGGGCTGGCGGCGGAATGGTACGAATCGACCCGTCACCGCGTCGCCCCAGCCGTTCGTGGCCGCAGCGACGGTCGTGCCGTCGCACCCGACGCCGACGAAGACATCGAACCCCGCTCGGTCGACCGCGTCGAGTTGCCCCACGACCAGCACCTTCGAGATCGGTGCGGTCAGGAGATAGAGGACGCGCGGGCGCGCGTCCTCAGAGCGTGGAGCCGCGGAATTCATGGCCGGCGAGAAGGTTCTTGGTGTCGAACACGAGGCGGGCGTGCGCGGCGATCGTGGCGGGCGCGAACTCGTCGTGATCGACGAGCACGACGACCAGGTCGGCGGCGTGCAAGTTGTCGACGGAGAACTCGACCATCGGAAAGGGGACGCCTGCGGCGTTCGTCTCGGCGATGTTCGGATCACAGAAGCACACGTCCGCGCCGCTCGCCGCCAAACGCTCGGCGACGGCGACCGACGGGCTCTCGCGCCAGTCGGTCGTGCCGCGCTTGTAGGCGAGCCCGAGGAGCAGGATCGAGCTGCCGTTGATGGCCTTGCGCTCGCCGTTGAGGAGCGCGGCGACGCGATCGTGGACGTAGTCGGGCATGTGCTGGTTGACGTCGTTGGCCAATTCGACGAAGCGGAACGACTTGCCGAGGTGATCCTGTACCCGCCACGCGAGATAGCTCGGGTCGATGGGCAGGCAATGTCCCCCGACCCCCGGCCCGGGGGTGAACCGCATGAAGCCGAATGGCTTGGTGGCCGCCGCGTCGATGGCTCGCCACACGTCGACGTCGAGGTCGCGAGCGAACATCGCGATCTCGTTGACGAGGGCGATATTCACATGTCGGAATGTGTTCTCGAGCAACTTCACCAACTCGGCCTCGGCACATGAACCGACGACCACGGTCTGTTCGACGAGCGTCGAGTAGAACGCATCGACCACCGCCGTCGACGCCGCATCGATGCCGCTGACCACTTTCGGCGTGTTCACGAGCCCGTGGTCCGGATTGCCCGGATCGATGCGCTCGGGGGAGTACCCGACGAAGAACTCGCTCCGGTCGAGCCCCGAACCCGAGCAGAGCACCGGGATCAGTACCTCCTCGGTCGTGCCCGGGTACGTGGTGCTTTCGAGGACGACACAGCTCCCGGGTCGGAGATGCGCGGCGAGTGCCTGACCTGCTGCCTCGATGAAGGAGATGTCGGGTGCACCGTCGGCGAGCGGTGTCGGGACGCTGATGACGGCGATGTCGAACCCGGCGAGGATGCCAGCGTCGACGTCGACCCGATACCCCGCACCGAGTGCCTGCTGCAGTTCGGCGTCGGTGACGTCGCCGACATAGCTCGACCCTGCCCGCAGTGCGGCGACCCGCTCGACCGACGCCTCGAGTGCCGTCACCGCGAACCCGACCTCGCAGGCGCGCATCGCGACGGGCAGGCCGACGTAGCCCTGCCCGACCACCGCCACGCGCGCCGAGCGGTCGGCAATCGTGCCGAGCAGTCGGTCGGGGGACAGGTCTCGCAGTGGCGACATCGGTTCGGCCATATGGTTTCAGCCGTGCATCGGTCGTGCTGGCACGCCGACCACGGTGATGCCGGGTGCGACGTCGGTGGTCACGACGGCGCCGGCGCCGACCACGGCGTGATCACCGATGGTGAGGCCCTGCAGAACGATGGCTCCGGCGCCGATGAGTGCTTCGGTTCCGACGACGACGTTGCCGCTGAGCAGGGCGCCGGGAAGCAGAGTCGCGTAGTCGCCGATGACCGTGTCGTGGCCGACGGTGGCATTGGCGTGGATGTCGGCGTGGCGGCCGACGGTCACGTTCGTGGCGAGACGTGCACCGGACCCGAGAATCGAACCAGGCGCGAGCGTCGATCGGCCGCCCACGGTCGCCGCCGGGTGTTGCAGCGCGATCGGTGTGCAGTGGGCAGGAAGGCGCTCGACGATGGACCGGCGGATGCCGCCGTCGCCGATGCCGATCGCGTACGGCCCGCCCCGCTCGGCGAGGAACTCCGTCGTTCCGAGGTAGCGCACCCCGAGGGCGACCAGGGCCTCCTCGTCGAACTCGCCATCATCGACCGAGCCGGCGAGCACCATCGGTGTTCCGGTCGTGGCCATGTCCTCGACGATGTCGATGACCTCGCGTCCGAATCCGCCCACTCCCACGATGACGACATCGGTCTGCGTTGACTCGGCGTTCACGCCGACAACATATCCATCAACTCGTTCCGGGCCCTAGAGTGGGCCAAATGCCGAAGTCGAGATGGGCGCTGTCGTCAGCGAAGCGCGGGTTCGACATCGTCGTAGCTGGGGCCGCACTGTCGATTGCCGCACCAATCATGCTGGGCACCGCAGCCCTGGTCCGACTCCGCCTCGGATCGCCGGTGATCTTCCGCCAACAGCGCGCCGGGTTGCACGGGGCGCCGTTCGAGTTGCTGAAGTTCCGCACGATGACCAGTGAGGTCGGAGCGGATGGTGCGCTCCTCGGCGACGACGATCGCATGACGAAATTCGGGACGCGCCTCCGAGCGAGCAGTCTCGACGAGTTGCCGCAGCTCTGGTGTGTGCTCCGGGGCGACATGAGCCTGATCGGGCCCCGTCCGCTGTTGATGCGCTACGAAGACCGGTACACACCGAGACAACGCCGTCGACTCGACGCGCGTCCCGGCCTCACCGGGTGGGCCCAGGTCAACGGGCGCAACGGAGTGGACTGGTCGGCCAAGCTCGAACGCGACGTCGAGTACATCGACGGGGCGTCACCGCTGCTCGATCTGAAGATTCTGTGGCGCACGCCGTTCGCCATGCTCAGTCGACGCGGCATCACCGACGGTCAGTCCTCGACCAGTGCCGAGTTCGTCGGCCTGTCCGATGATTCCGCCGACGGGGCGGGCTGATCGTCAGACCGCAGCGAGACCGAGCCGTTGGGCAACGGCGTGCCATGAACCGGCCACGTCGGACATGTCGAACCACACGGCATCGAGTCCGAACGCCGCCGCTCCGGCAACGTTGAGCGGCTGATCGTCGACGAACAGCATGCGTTGAGCGGCGACACCGATCATGTCGACGGCGCGCTGAAAGGCACGTGGATCGGGCTTCAAGATGTCGGTGTCGGAACAGTCGACGATGTGGTCGACGAGGTCGAAGAACGCGACGCCCTGCTCCCATTCCCGGCCATGGAATGCCCGCATGTCGTTGGTCAGCACCGACACGCCGTACCCGGCCGCACGCGCAGCCGAGGCGACGTCAACCGCCTCGGGGCGGATCAATTCGGGCCCGGGTGGCTCGTAGAGCATGATCATGTAGTCCCGCAGTGAGAGATCGCGCCCCGCGGCGGCGCCGACCTCGCCGGCGCGCCGGGCCCAGTACTCGCGCTCGGTCAGCCCGTCTCCAGCGACCATCTGCTGCCAGAGCGGGTCGGTCTCCGGTGCGACGGGACCCATCCACTCGAAGGTGCCCGCGGAGAGTCCGAGCGCCGCCTCGGCCCGACCGTGGAGTTCGACCGGGTTGAGCAGGCAGACGCCGCCGAAGTCGAGCAGCAGAACATCGTGATCGCGCGAAGGTGACGGCATCCGCGCGACCATACGTCTCCGTGGCAGCAGTGCGCTCGGGTCATTCCGCGGAGCGGGACGCCGGACGAGCGGATCGTGCGGGTCCGCGCCGAGGTCGCCCGATGAAACCGAGTCGCCGGGACGTCGAGAGCGCCAGGGTGACGACCGCTTCGGCGATCCGGTCGTGTTGGGCATCGATCCGTTCCGCCGGGCCGGCGACGCTCAGTGCGGCGATGGTGCTGCCGGTCTGGTCGCGAATCGGTGCGGCGATGGAAACGACGCCGATCTCGGATTCGTGGCGATTCTCGGCGTAGCCCTGGTCGCGGATCCGGGAGAGTTCTTGCTCGAGTTGGCGGATCGACGTGATCGTGTGCTTCGTCTTGCGGTTGAGGGTCCAGCCGTCGAGCAGTCGGCCGAGTTCTGGCTGCGCCATGAACGCGAGCAGGGCCTTGCCCGAACCGGTGCAGTGGGCGTCGTTCCGACGCCCCAGCTCGGTGAACATGCGCAGCGTGTTCGGGCTGTCGAGCCGCTCGACGTAGACGACCTGGCGGCCGTCGAGTACGCCGACCTGCACGGTCTCGCCGGTGCCGTTGCGCAGGTCGGTCATGGGCAGCAGCACTGCTTCGTGCAGCCCGCGCTGCGACGGCACGGCCGCCACGAGATCGAACAACGCCAATCCGAGTCGGTAGCGACCGGTCCCGGAGTCCTGCTCCAAGAGCCCCTCGTCGGTGAGCGTGCTCAGCACACGATGCACCGTCGACTTCGACTGACCGAGGTGGGCGGCAAGGTCGGTGACTCCCCAGTTCGGAGTAGCCGATGTGAACGCTTTCAGCACGCGCACTGCGGTGGCGACGGAGGAGAGTCGGTTGCGGGCCACGGTTCGATCGTACTGCTGTCCCGCTCGGCGGGATGTTGCTGGCGTGACATCGGTCTCCCTCCGTACTGTCCGAGCCGTGGGAATCCTCCGCCTGAGCCATGTCGACATCACCGTCCCGGACCTCGAGTTGGCCGAGGCCTACTACACCGAGGTGCTCGGTCTCGATGTCTCTGACCGGACCGACGACCGTCTCTTCCTCAAGTGCTGGGACGAACGCGACCATCATTGCCTGGCGATTCGCCAGGACACGCGGGTCGGGATCGACCGATTCGCCTTCAAGGTCGAACATGCCGCCGACTTGGCGAGCTTCGAGTCGCGGATCGAGGCCGCCGGTGTTCCGGTGCAGCGCATCGCCGCTGGTGACGAGATCGGTCAGGGCGAGTCGATCCGGTTCGAGATCCCGTCCGGTCACGAGATGGAACTCGTGCATGACGTGCACAAGGTCGGGGGTCGTCTGCCGTTGGTCAATCCGCCGCCGATGGTGCCCAACCTGCGCGGGATCGCGCCGCCGCGCATCGATCACGTGCTGGTCCACGCCGAAGAGGTTCCCGAGGCCGCCCGGTTCTTCCAGGACGTCCTCGACTTTCGCCTCACCGAACAACTCCTCGACGGCGGCGGCCATCAGACGATCGCCTTTCTCGAACGGTCGGCCAAGCCCCACGACATCGCGTTCGTGCAAGGCCCGAACGGTGCGCTCCATCACTTCTCGTTCTGGCTCGACGACTGGGACCACGTGCGCCGCGCAGCCGACATCCTCGCCTACAACGGCATCACGATCGACATCGGTCCGACCCGCCACGGCCTGACTCGCGGCAGCACCATCTACTTCTTCGATCCCATGGGCACGCGCAACGAGGTGTTCTCGGGCGGCTATCGCCCCGACCCCGACTTTCCGACGATCACCTGGACCGACGACCGGGCCGGGCGCGCGGTCTTCTACTACGAGGGTGTCCTCAACCAGCGCTTTGCGACGGTGCACACATGAGCAGCGAGGGCATCCTCCGGTTGTCGCACGCCGACGTGCGCGTGCCCGACCTCGAACTCGCGGTCGCGTACTACGCCGAAGTGGTCGGCCTCGTGGTCACCGGTCACGACGACCAGCGGGCATACCTCAAGGGGTGGGACGAGCAGCAACACCACTCGCTCATCCTCACCTCGGCGCCCACCTACGGGCTGAACAGCCTGGCGTTCAAGGTGGTGGAGGAAGCCGAACTCGATCGGCTCGACGCTCGCCTCCAGGCCGCCGGCGTGACGACGCAGCGGTTTCATCCGGGCGAACTCGCCGAGGCCTCAGGAGCAACGGTGCGCTTCACCGCACCGAGTGGCCACACGATCGATCTCGAATGCGGCATGGGCCAGGTCGGCAACGGGCTGTCGCTGATCAACCCGCCGCCCGCACCCGACGGCCTGGTCGGGATGCATCCGCCGCGCCTCGACCACATCTTCCTGCTGTGCGAAGACGTCGACGGAGTCACGCGTTTCTTCCAAGACGTCTTGGAGTTCCGGCTCACCGAGCAGATCGTCGCCGACGACGGACATCAGTTGACGACGTTCCTCGAACGGACTCACACGCCGCACGACATCGCCTTTCTCACGGGTCCTGACGGTGGGTTCCACCATCTCGCCTTCTGGGTCGACGAGTGGAACGACCTGCGGACGGCGGCCGACACGTGCGCCTACCACGGCGTCCAGATCGACGCCGGCCCGACCCGGCACGGGGCCACTCGCGGGTGTGGCCTGTACTTCTTCGACCCCGCCGGCAACCGCAACGAGGTCTACACCGGCGGGTACCACTTCGATCCCGACGACGAACCGACCACGTGGACCGAGGCCGAGATGGGTCGGGCGATCTTCACGTACAAGGGTCAGGTCGACCCCAGCTTCATGTCGGTGCACTCATGACCGCACCCACCAACGGCTCGGCTCCGCAGCCGAACACCGATCGCTTCGAGGCGCCGATGTATCTCGCGCGGTTCCGCGATCGGAACGGAATCGCCACCGATGGCGCGCCCGATGAGGCCGACGGCGTGCCGCTCTATCTCAGACGATTCCGCACGCAGCCCAAGCCCGCAGATGCCGCTCGGTCCGACACTCCGTTGTGGCAGCGCGCCGACCTCGGCACCCAGCAGGTGCTGACCGAAGACAGCCGGAACAAGGAGATCTCCCCACCGGCGTCGTCCGCGCGTCAGCTGCTCAACGACGTCTACCTCATCCGGCACGGCGAGACGCAGGGGTACTCGACCGATTCGGGCCTCACCCCGCAGGGTGTCTGGCAGGCGCACACGTACGGCCGCACCCTGGCGCGGCGGGTGAAGTCGGGCGAGACCATCGTCTTCCGGCATGCGGCGACCAACCGGGCACGAGAGACGGCCGAGCAGATTCACCGCGGCCTGCTCGACGGGCTCCAGCAGTTCGAGAAGGAACTCACGATCATCGAGCCCGCACCGGCCGACGAGTTCCGGAACTTCCAGTTCGTCGCGCCCGACGGGCTGAAAGACGTGACTGCGGCGTTTCGGCAATACAGCTCGCTGCTCGAAGGTCACGAGCGGACTGCGGTCGGCGACCGACCGCTCTGGCTGGTCGAGATGGACCGGTTCTGGCGGACGCAGCAGGGTGGCGGTGACCCGATTCAGCATTGGCTCACCACGCCACTCCTCCATTTCGAACCGCCGGCGATGACGACGCGGCGGTTCTGGGCGGGGATCAATCGACTGTCCGCCGAGTTCCCCGGTGCTCGTCTGGCGATCGCCACGCACTCGGGGTGCATCCGCGCCTTCGCCGTGTCGGCGCTGGGGTACGACCCGGGCGAGCCGTACAACACCGAGCACGTCCGGGTGAAGCTGTTGGGCGACACGGATTGGACCCGTGGCGGGCGCGATGCAACCGTCACGTATCGCAATCGGGTCCAGGAAGTGAAGGTGCCCGACATCGCGCAGCTTCCCACCTGGACGGTGCATGACGACTGGGCGGGGATGCAGCCCAGCGACACGATTGACGACTGACTGGACACTTGAGCGAAATGGGGAACGACGTGAAGGGGAACACGACATGTGCGAGGCATGCCCGATCATCGATTGGGCGAACGAACTGCCGACGATCCGTTCGTTCACCACGAGCCGGGTGGCGTCGGCGATGAGTGACTTCATCGTCTGGTACGACCGCTACGAGCCGGCTCAAAAGTCGCTCGTCGGCGGCAAGAACGCCAGCCTCGGCGAGATGATGCGGGCCGAACTCCCGGTTCCCCCCGGTTTCGCGCTCACCACCGACGCGTACGGGTTGATCTGGCGCGACCGGGAACTCGTCGACCGCGTCAATGAACTGCTCCGCGGACTCGATCACGGCGACTACGCCCGGAACCTCGAGGTGTCGCACAAGATTCGCCATCTGATCGAAGGCGAGCCCGTGCCCGACGAGGTGGTCGACGCCCTCGGCACGGCCTACGCATCGCTGTGTGCCCACTGCGGCGTCGATGACCTGCCGGTCGCGATCCGTTCGTCGGCCACGGCCGAAGATCAGCCGGACGCGAGCTTCGCCGGCCAGCAGGACACGTTCCTCTGGGTGTGCGGCCTGGCAGCGGTGATCGAGAACACCCGCCGCTGCTGGTCGTCGTTGTTCACCGACCGGGCCATCGCCTATCGCCACCAGATGGGCTACACGCACACCGCGATCGCGATGTCGGTGGCCGTGCAGAAAATGGTCGACCCGATCGCCTCGGGCGTCGCCTTCACCCTCAACCCGACCAACGGCGACCGCTCGCAAGTCGCGATCGACGCGTCGTGGGGCCTCGGTGAGGCGGTGGTGTCGGGTGAGGTCACGCCCGACAACTTCTTGGTCGACAAGGTGCTGCGCGAGGTCGTCAAGCGCGAGATCTCGACCAAGCTCGTCGAGTACCGCCTCACCGACCACGGCGTCGTCGAGAAGCTGCCGATCGACGACGATCGCCGCGACCGTTCGTCGGTCACCGACGACCAACTCATCGCCATCGCGATGCTCGCCCGTCGGGCAGAGAAGCACTACGGCTGCCCGCAAGACGTCGAATGGGCCATCGATCGGCACCTGCCCGACGGCGAAAACGTCGTGATGCTGCAGAGTCGCCCCGAGACGGTGTGGTCGCAGAAGGCCGTCGTCCCGGTGGCCAAGAGCGGTCAGGACGCCATGGCGTCGATCGTGTCGACGCTCGTGTCGCCGCTGCACAAGAAGGCCGACCCGGAGTCGTGAGCCAATCATTCCTGAACATGATCCTGAACACATTCCTGCACACATTCCTGAGGGGGACGAACACATGAGCAACAAGCGATTTCCGAGTCCGTTCGAGATCGAGGGGCCGGCGGGCGCCGAAGGCTGGGAGGAGCTGTACCCCTACTCGGTGACCTTCAGCGAGGCGCGTCGCGACTACGAAGACAACCGGTTCTGGTTCTGGGACTCGATGCACTGGGGCAAGGCGATGACCCCGTGGGACTCGACGTTCTTCGAGGTCGCCATCGCAGCGCTCAGCCAGATGAACAGTCGGCACTATCGCATCCCCCCGGCCGACGGCATCGACTTCCGCGTGCTCTACGGCTATGCCTACCTGTCGCCGGTCGGCGTCGACCCGTCGCAGATCGAAGCACGCGTCCCGCAGTTCATGGAACGCGCCGGGCACTACTTCGCCAACTGGGACGAGCTGTACACGAACTGGCTGGTCAAGGTCAAAGACACCATCGCCGAGATCGAGGCCATCGACTTCTCCCCGCTGCCCGAGATGGAAGATCTCTCGATCATCACCGAGGGCTCGGCGATCGGCAGCGGCTACCGCCTGCTCTCCTCGTACAACCACTTCAAGGACCTGATCTTGAAGACGTGGATGTATCACTTCGAGTTCCTCAACCTGGGCTATGCCGCCTACCTCGACTTCTTCGGGTTCTGCAAGCAAGCCTTCCCGTCGATCCCCGATCTCGGCATCGCCAAGATGGTCGCCGGTGTCGAGGTCGACCTGTTCCGGCCGAACGAGGAACTCAAGGTGCTGGCGCAGAAGGCGATCGATCTCGGCATCCCGCGGGCCTTCGACGACCCGCAGAACGTACGGCTCGACGGCGACGCCGGCGCCGAGTGGCAGGCGGCCTGGACGGCCGTCGAAGACCCGTGGTTCAACTTCACGTCGGGCAACGGCTTCTACCACTTCGACAAGATCTGGCGGGACTATCCCGAGATCCCCTACGCCTTCATCCGGGACTACATCACCAAGATCGAAGCCGGTGACGACATCAGTCGGCCGATCGCAGCCATCACCGCCGAACGCGACCGCATCGTCGAGGAGTACCGCGACCTGCTGGCCACCGACGAAGACCGCGAGGCGTTCGACGGCAAGCTCGGGCTGGCGCGGGTGGTCTTCCCCTACGTCGAGAACCACAACTTCTACATCGAGCACTGGACCATGTCGGTGATCTGGCGCAAGGTCAAAGAACTCGGGGCCACGCTCGCCAAAGACGGGCTGCTCTCGGCCGACGACGACCTGCTGTTCGTGCGCCGCGACGAGGTGAACGAGATCCTGTGGGACTACTACTCGAACTGGGCTGTCAACGCGCCCACGGCGTCGAAGGCGCATTGGGCACCGACGATCGCCCGGCGCCGCGAGATCCATCAGCAGCTGCTGACCTGGCAGGCGCCCAAGGCACTCGGTGAGCCGCCGGAAGTGATCACCGAGCCGTTCACGATCATGCTGTGGGGCATCACGAGTGAGTCGGTCGACAACTGGCTCGGCTCCGACGACGACGTCGAGGGCGTCCTCACCGGGATGGCCGCGTCGCCCGGCGTCGTCGAGGGCCTGGCGCGGATCGTGTTCGGCCCCGAAGACGTGGGAGACATCGAGGACGGCGAGATCCTCGTCGCGCCGATCACCGCACCCAGTTGGGCGCCGGTGTTCCCGAAGATCCAGGCGTGCGTCACCGACATCGGCGGGATGATGAGCCACGCGGCCATCGTCTGCCGCGAGTACGGCGTTCCGGCCGTCACGGGTACGGGCTTCGCCACGAACAAGATCAAGACCGGCGACCGCATCCGCGTCGACGGATCATCAGGCAAGGTCACCATTCTCGATTGACAGGCTCGCGGAGCCGAAGGAGACACCACCCATGCTCACGCAACAAGAGAACGACGAACTGACCCAGGTCGGCCCCGGCACGCCGATGGGCGATGTGCTTCGGCACTACTGGTACCCCGTCGCATTCGCCCGCGAACTCGACGAGTTCCCCGTGAAGTCGACGCGCCTGCTCGGTGAGAACTGGGCGGTGTTCAAAACCGGGAGCGGCGGCTACGGCATCGTCGACGAGCGGTGCCCGCACCGCGGCGCGTCGCTCGTGTACGGCATCGTGGAGAACGACGGGCTGCGGTGTGGCTATCACGGCTGGAAGTTCGACACGGCGGGGGAGTGCGTCGAGATCCTCGCCGAGCCCGACTCGTCACCCAAGTTCCGCGCCGGGTGCGGTGTCCGGTCCGGCGAAGCACAAGAACTCGGCGGGCTCGTGTGGGCGTACGTGGGCGACGGACCCGCACCCGAACTGCCGCGCTACGAGGCGTACGTGATGGACGGCGTCCGCGACATCGGCCACGCGGTCATCCCGTGCAACTGGCTGCAGATCATGGAGAACGCGGTCGACCCGTATCACGTCGAAGCGTTGCACGGGAACTACTTCGAGTTCATCGCCGCGCAGCAGGGCACCCCGTTTCCCGAGTCCTTCGGCGGCAACAAGCACGAAAAGGTGGCGTTCGACCCGTTCGAACACGGCATCATCAAGCGCCGGTTGCTGGTCGGTCAGTCAGAAGACAGCGACGACTGGAAGATCGGCCACCCGCTGGTCTTCCCGTACAAGATGTGGGTCGGCGGCAACGGCGTCTTCCAGATGCAGATCCGCGTGCCGGTCGACGACACGCACACCCACGTGATGTTCTACACCGTGCATGCGCCCGAAGGTGCTCCGGCGCCGGAGGGCAATCGCTGCGTCGACTACCCGATCGAGTGGATCGACGCGAACGGAAAGTTCATCGTCGACTACATCGAAGGGCAAGACATCATGGCGTGGGTGACCCAGGGTGCGGTCGCCGATCGCGTCAACGAGAGGATCACCAAGAGCGACGTCGGCGTCATCGCGTGCCGTCGCATGTTTCGCGAAGCAGTCGAGTCGGTGCGGGCCGGCAACGACCCGGTGGCCGTCGTGCGTGAGCCGCACGACGTGATCAAGCTGCCCCTCGAACGCTCGAAGTTCGGTCGCGGTGCAGCGTTCGCGATCGACTGGATCAACGACGGCTCGATGCGGTACAGCCCGTTGGCCGACGAGTTGAAGCGACTCCACCTCGACGCGGCCGCCGTGCGCGAGCAGATGGAACCCACCTGATGGCCATCGATCACGCCGCCTGGGCCGCGTACCTGCTGGCCGGTGTCGACGAACGCCGAGAACTGCAGGCGATCACGACGCACGTCGCCGACCTCGGCATCGACGACGCCTATGCGATCCAAGCAGCGCTGCTCGAACTGCAACTCGGGCGGGGCGACACGCTCGCAGGCGCCAAGCTCGGCCTCACCTCGGTGGCCAAGCAGGAGCAGATGGGGGTGTCCGAACCGGTCTACGGATGGGTGCCGGCGTCGAGCGTGCTCGGCGCTGACGGCATCGTCGCCCTGGAGGAACTGATCCATCCTCGCTGCGAACCCGAAATCGTCTTCGTCTTGGCGGAAGATGTGGCCGGTCCTGGAGTGACCGCCGATGACGTCCTCGATGCAACCGACATGATCGTCGGCGGCATCGAGGTCATCGACTCGCGTTACCAAGCGTTCTCGTTCACCCTCCCGGACGTGATCGCTGATAACACCTCGGCAGCGCGAGTCGCCATCGGTCGCTCTGGGATCGGCCCGCGCGACGCTGACCTGACGACGCTCGGTTGCGTCTTCGAGGTCGACGGCACGATCACCGGCACCGCAACGGGTGCCGCGCTGTTGGGCGACCCGGCCGCCTGTGTTGCGATGCTTGCCAACCACGTGGGCAAACACGGTCTCACCTTGCAAGCCGGATGGATCGTGATGGCGGGGGCGACCACCGACGCCAGGCCGATCGGGCCCGGGACCATCGCCACCGCCAGATATTCCCACCTCGACTCCGTCACCGTCATCGGAAAGGCCTGACGTCATGCCCCTGGTCAACATTCAGATGGCGGCAGGGCGCACCCCTGCGCAGAAGGCGGCGTTGATGGGCGCGATCACCGACGCCATGGTCGAACACATCGGGGCGCCGCGGGAGTCGGTCCGAGTCTGGATCAATGAGTTCGCCAACACCGACTTCATGGCCGCCGGTGAGGTGCTGGCCGACAAGCAGGCCCGACTCGCCCGCGAGGAAACCGCCGCGCGGGCCGCTGCCGGCACCGAACCGCACCCGGTACCCGGCCAATGATCGAACGGACACTGCTCGAACGCGCTGCGGAGCAGCTGCGCACCGCAGCCACGACGCACGTCACCTGTGGGCCGGTGCGCGACCTGATCGGGACGGCCACCGACATCGACGCGGGCTACGCCATCCAGCAGATCAACACCGACCTGCACGTGGCCGCTGGTCGCCGCGTCAGCGGGCGCAAGATCGGCGTCACGTCGAAAGCGGTGCAAGATCAGATCGGCGTCGACCAGCCGGACTTCGGCACGCTGTTCGTCGACATGGAGTTCGGTGACGGCATCGAGATCCCGGGTTCGAGGTTGCTGCAGCCGCGGGCGGAAGCCGAGGTGGCGCTGGTCCTCGAACACGACCTCGACAAGGGCGAGCACTCCTTTGCCGACATCGTGCGGGCCACGGCGTTCGCGCTCCCGTCGATCGAGGTGGTCGACAGCCGCATCGCCGGGTGGGACATCCGCATCGTCGACACCGTTGCCGACAACGCGAGCTGCGGGCTGTACGTGCTCGGCGGACGACCGGTGCCGCTCAGCCGAGTTGACCTCCGCGCCGTCCCGATGTCGATGTCGATCGACGCCAACGTGGTGTCGACGGGCATGGGCGCCGCGTGCCTCGGCCACCCGCTGCACGCGGCGCGCTGGCTGGCCGACGTGATGTGCGCCCGCAACACCCCGCTGCGTGCCGGCGATGTCGTGATGACCGGCGCGCTCGGTCCGATGCAACCGATCACGGTCGGCCAGACCGTCGTCGCCACGTTCGGCGATCTCGGCACCGTCTCCACCCACGTCTGCGCCGAATGACGCGGCATCTTTCCACCCGCCACCACCCCACCACCACCCCCACCACCCGCACGGAGGGTCACATGACCGCAACTGCCGCAATCGTCGGCTCGGGCAACATCGGCACCGATCTGATGTACAAGCTGCTCCGATCGAACCACATCGAACCGCGCTGGATGATCGGCGTCGACCCCGACTCCGAAGGCCTGCGCAGAGCCCGTGACCACGGCCTCGACGCGTCGGCCGAGGGCGTCGACTGGTTACTGGCGCAGGACGAACTGCCCGACATCGTGTTCGAGGCGACCTCGGCCTACGTCCATGTCCGCAACGCCCCGCGCTATCGCGACGCCGGCATCCGCGCCGTCGACCTCACGCCGGCCGCGCGCGGTCCGTTCGTCGTGCCGCCGGCGAACCTCACCGAGCACATCGCCGAAATGAACGTCAACATGGTCACGTGCGGCGGTCAGGCGACGATCCCGATGGTGTACGCCGTGTCGCGCATCGTCGACGTCGACTACGCCGAGATCGTGGCGACCGTGGCGTCGAAGTCGGCAGGTCCCGGCACCCGGCAGAACATCGACGAGTTCACCCGTACGACATCGAACGCAGTCGCCTCGATCGGTGGCGCAACCCGCGGCAAGGCGATCATCATCCTGAATCCGGCCGAGCCGCCGCTCATCATGCGCGACACGATCTTCTGCTCGATTCCGCCGGACGCCGACACCGACGCGATCCACCAGTCGATCCTCGACGTCGCCGCCGACGTGCAGACCTATGTGCCCGGGTATCGCCTCGTCGCCGAGCCACAGTTCGACCGGCCGCAGCCGGGCGAAGACACGGCCCGCGTGGCGATCTTCGTCGAAGTCGAGGGGGCCGGCGACTTCCTGCCGCCGTACTCCGGGAACCTCGACATCATGACCGCCGCCGCCACCAAGGTGGGCGACGAGATCGCCGCGTACATCGCGACCAGCAAGATGGAGACCGTGTGATGCCGTACTCAGCCGACCTCGACGTCCGGGTCACCGACACCTCCCTGCGCGATGGCTCGCATGCCAAACGGCATCAGTTCACCGAGCAGAACGTCCGTGACATCGTCGCCGCACTCGACGATGCCGGCATGCCGGTGATCGAAGTCACCCACGGCGACGGGCTCGGTGGGTCGTCGTACAACTACGGCAAGTCGCTCGTCGACGAGCGGGTGCTTGATGCAGGCTGCCGTCGACGAGGCGAAGCACGCCAAGATCGCTGCCCTGATGCTGCCGGGCTTGGGAACCAAAGACGACATCAAGGCAATCCACGACATCGGCGTGTCGATCGTGCGCATCGCGACGCACTGCACCGAGGCCGACATCTCCGAACAGCACTTTGCGCTCGCCCGCGAGATCGGTCTCGAGACGGTCGGATTCTTGATGATGGCGCACACGTCGACGCCCGAGGCACTCGCGGTCCAGGCGCGCATCATGGCCGAGGCAGGGTGTCAATGCGTGTACGTCGTCGACTCGGCCGGAGCGATGATCCTCGAAGATGTGACCGACCGGGTCGCGGCCGTCGTGGCCGAACTCGGCACGGACGCCCAGGTCGGCTTTCACGGCCACGAGAACCTGTCGCTCTCGCTCGCCAACACGATCCTGGCGATCCGCGCCGGTGCCGTGCAGATCGACGGGTCGACTCGCCGATTCGGTGCGGGGTCGGGCAACACGAGCTGCGAGGCATTCGCCGCCGTGACGGAGCGGCTCGGCATCCGCAGTGGCCTCGACGTGCTCAAGATGATCGACGTCGCCGAAGACGTCGTTCGCCCGGTGATGGACGACGAGTGCGTCCTCGATCGCCTGGCCCTGATCATGGGCTACGCCGGCGTGTATTCCAGCTACCTGAAGCACGCCTATCGTGCCTCTGAGCGGTACGGGGTCTCGGGCGCCGACATCTTGATGGAGTGCGGGCGGCGTCAACTCGTCGGCGGGCAGGAAGACCAGATCATCCAAATCGCGTCCGCCCTCGCTGCGCAGCAGGCCGCCGCGGCGGTCGCCTCATGATCACGAACTGGATCGACGGAGCGCCGCGCGAAGCGGCCTCGGGCAGCACGTTCGACACGGTCGATCCGTGGACGCAGGTCGCGCACGACTCGGTGGCGCTGTCCGGCCGCGACGATGTCGCGGCCGCGATCGGTGCCGCCCGGCGCGCATTCGATGAGGGCCCCTGGGCGCGGATGGGGTTCGGTGACCGCGGTGCGCTGATCCACCGCTTCGCCGACCTCATCGAGCAGCACGCCGACGAACTCGCCGCGGCCGACTCCCACGACATGGGCAAGCCGATCAGCGCGATGCTCGGCAAGGACGTGCCGCGTGCCGCGCAGAACTTCCGGTTCTTTGCCGACCATGCACGGATGAGCGCATCGGAGATGTACCCGAGCGACACCGGCCACCACGCGTACGCGCGGTTCGAGCCGGCCGGCGTGGTGGCGGCGATCGCTCCCTGGAACTTCCCACTCATGCTCGAATCGTGGAAGATCGCGCCAGCGTTGGCGTGGGGAAACACCGTGGTGTTGAAGCCGGCCGAAGACTCGCCGGGTTCAGCGACGATCATGGCCCGCTTGGCGACTGAGGCCGGAATCCCCGACGGCGTCCTCAACGTCGTGCACGGGTTCGGCGAGGACAGCGCGGGTGAGTTCTTGACCTCGTCGGACGGGATCGACCGCATCACGTTCACCGGCGAGTCCTCGACCGGACGGATCATTGCAGCGGCAGGCGCAGCGCAACTGGTCCCGGTCAGCCTCGAACTCGGCGGCAAGGGAGCGAACATCGTGTTCGCCGATGCCGATCTCGACGAGGCAGTGAAGTGGTCGAACACGGCGATCTTCACCAACTCCGGTCAGGTGTGCCTGGCCGGGAGCCGCTTGTACGTCCAACGCGAGGTCTACGCCGAGTTCGTCGAGCGGTTCGTCGCATCGGCCAACGCGCTCACCGTCGGCGCGCCTGCTGACCCCGCGACAGCGATCGGGCCGCTGGCCAGCAAGACGCACTTCACCAAGGTCGCCGGGTTCTTCGCCGATCTGCCCGACGAGGCGACCGTCCACTGCGGAGGAGTCGCCGAGGATGGTTCGTGGGTCGTTCGTCCGACGGTGATCACCGGCGCACCTGCCGATGCGCGGATCTGTCGCGAAGAGGTGTTCGGGCCGGTCGTCACCATCCAGCCGTTCGACACCGAGGAGGAGGCGATCGCTCTCGCGAACGGGTCGCGCTACGGGCTCAATGCGATGCTGTTCACCGAGAACGTGCGACGCGCCCACCGCGTCGCCGGTCTGCTCCGGGCGGGCACGGTGTGGGTCAACTGCTTCTTCGTCCGCGATTTGCGCGCACCCTTCGGCGGTGTCGGCTGGTCAGGAGTGGGTCGTGAGGGTGGCAACTTCAGCCGCGAGTTCTTCACCGAACCCAAAGCCGTCGTCATGCACCCGTGATCATTGTTTGATCGATTGTTCGATCTGCGCCCACGACGCGGCCGGGTCGGATGTGTCGAACAGCAGCGTTGCCAGCCCGGCGCCTTGAGCGCCGCGCACGTTGTCGGCATCGTCGTCGACGAACAGGGCGCGATCGGCGGTGCAGCCGGTGATCAGCAACACGCGCTGGTAGGCGCGACGGTCGGGTTTCATGATCCCGTTGTCGGCACAGGGCAGCACATGGTCGACCTGGGCGAGCACGGGGGACTGCTCGGCCCACGATCGGTCGATCTCGTTGCTCAACACCGCAACGGTGATTCCTGCCGCTTGCGCCGCGAGCACGACGGGCAGGCACTGCACCCGTTCGGCGTCGGCAAGGCTCATGGGTGCTGTTCTGTTGGCGAGTTCGCCCTGGCTCATCGTGCAGACGCCCCCGTAGTCGAGGACGAGGAGGTCGTAACGCCTCGTCATTCGAACAGCCACCTGACGGTGCCCGGCACGTCGGCCAGATGCTCGACGAGCGGCCGTCCGTCGGCGTCGGTGGCGGTGATGCGGTACGACGGTGTGTCGACCAAGGGCTGCGTTCTGACCACAAGGCCGGAGAGGAGGGCTCCGCCTGCGCCCGACGTTGCCGCGCCCGACGTCGCCGCACGCGACACGCCGTCGTTGTCGTCCAGCGATCCGGCGATGGTGGCCACGATCTCGATCGAGTCGCCGGCAGGGATGACGACCGACAGAGTGGTCAGATTCCATCCGGCTTCACGTCCGATTTCGGTTGCGACTGGTGCTCCGTCGACGGTGACCTCGGTGACCTGCGCCGCGGTGTACAGGGTGATCAGCGAACGGTTCGACCCGATGTCGTCGCCGACGTAGTTGCCGATCACGCCGTCGGGGAGCCCAGACGTCGGCGCCGAGTTGGTCAGCGTCACGGCCAGTTCGGCCTCGACCTGCATGCCGTCGTAGACGGCGTCGTACGCGACATCGCGCCGGAGGTACGCATCGAGCTTGTTGGCGCCGGCATTGTTCACGACGATCGACAGGCCGTCATCGCGGCCGGTGAGTGGGGGGAGCGCGCCGGACATCTCGATCTGTTCGATCAGCTCCTGATCAGCCGGGTCGAGCATCCATGCCACCAACCGCTCCTCGGCGACGAGCGGGCCGAGTTGGTCGGCGAGGACGGCAGGGTCGGGCAAGGCGCCGTCGAGGAGTTCGTTCATCGTCTCGGTGGCCACCTGCTCGAGTGCGTCCACACGCTGCTCGGTGTCGATCAGGTATTGGTCGAACAGGAGGAACTGAGCAGTGTTGTTCGCCGTGAGCTGCTGGGTGAGTTCTTGGGCATTGGGGTCGGTTTGGACCACGGTGATCGGCCCGGTGAACCCGACGAACGCCTGCAGCACGTATGGATCGATAGCGATCACGCCGTCGACAACGTTGCCGCCGCTCTGCGGGTACAGCGACGAGATCGCCGACGCCGTCGACGGAAAGTGCGGCGAGATCGTGATGTTCGACCACGGTTCGCTCGTGGTCCCCCCGTCGGGGCCGTTCGTGAATCCGTACCGCCCCCAGCGGCGTAGCCAGTCGTCTGGGGCACTGACGGTGCGGCCGTCGAAACCGCGGTTGAGATCGAGAGTGCGACCGAAGTCGCTCAACGAGACCAATCCGTCGTCGGCCGAGAGCACGGCGAAGTTGCCCATGAAGCCGCCCTGGCCACGCGCCTCGGCGGGCGTGACGAACGCGACGAAGTAGCGCCGCGGCCCATCGGCCCCGAGCAGGGTCGGCAGGCGAACGACGGCCGCTGCCAATGAGTCGAATGTGCCGATGTTGGAGTCGAACTCGTCGTCTGCTGCGGTGATCTGCTCCTGCACGGGCGCCACCAGCCAGGGTGACTGGACCGCGTCGAGGTCGTTGCCGATCGAGCGCAGCGTTTGTTGGGCAGTTTGCATCGGCGCCGCGAGCAGTTCGATCGCATCGAGATCGAATCGGCCGGCGCGCGGACGGAGCACCTCGATGTCGAGCACCGTCGACAGATCGGCGATGTCGGTGCTGGCTCGCCGACCTGCGCTGGCGGCAACGGCGCCAGCCTGACGATGTTGCCCGACGATGGGCACGAGGCGTCCTGGTTGAGCCCACGGGCGACGCATCGACGTCTCGGCGGCAGCGAAGGCGTCCGCGGCACGACCGAAGTCTTCCGAGGCGGCGATGGTCTCGCCGGCACGGAGGTGGTCGACGCCCGACTCGAAGAATTCTCGGCCTTCGATGAGGTCGCTGCGAGCCGAGAGCAACGCCACACCGGCACCGAGCGTCGCGACTCCGGCGACGATGGCGAGGGCTGCTGCGGTCCGCGTGGCGAGGCGGCGGATCGACTGCTTGCGTCGGGCGAGCCCGGTGCCGAGCAACACCGCGACGCACCCGAGGCCGACCAACGCGCTGGCGCCGAAGAACCCAGTCAGCTGAAGGTGGCAAAGCGCCACCAGCGTGCACCCCGCCGACGCCGCGCGCCGGAGGCTCAGGTCGGCCTGCGTTGCTCCGATCGCAAAGCCGATGGCGGCACCCGCGCCGCCGAGCACGATGGCCACGGGCCCGAATCCGCTCAGCGCAGCGACTCCGCCGGCCAACGCCAGCGCCCACCACGGCGCCGATGCCGCCAGCCACACCGCCACCGCGACGGTCAGGGTGAGCACGATCGCATCAGCGGCTGCGGTTCCGGTCGGCGACGCCGGCGACCATGCTGCGGCGACGCCGAACGCGGCCGCAAGAACGCCGACCCGCGCCTCGTCGACACGCACACGTCTCACGGCGCGCTCATGCTGCGCTGGAACGTGTCGTGCCGTCGTCCCGCATCGATCGCGAGCCTAGCGACGGGTCTCGGCGCCGATCGCGCGGCCGGATCGATCGTTCCGTGCCTGGTAGCATCTGCCGCATGCTGGCATCGACGAACTCGTGGTTGGAGTCGCCGGCCGAGTCACGTCGACACGTCCTGCTGGTTGCCCTGTTGGGCTTGTTGGTTGCGGCATCGATGGCGTTCGGTCCGAGTTCGCTGGCCGCAGCGTCGACGTATCCGCCGCCGCCAGCCGTGCTCAGCTTGAGCAATCGGGTGCTCCCGCCCTCGACCTCCTTCGTCGCAACGGTCACGGGATGTCAGCCAGGTGAAACGGTCACGTTCTACCTCGTCGGCAACGATCCGGTATCCGTGATCTGTGGCCCCGACGGCGTGGCGACCACCACGTTGATCTCGCCGTCGACGCCGGGAACGTACGACGTCAGGGCGGTCCTGGCGACCACGGGCATCACCCTCGTCGATTCGATCCGGGTTGCGCTGGGGTCCACGAATCCATCGATTCCGCGCGCCGGATCGGGTGGCGTGTCGACCATGCTGTTGCTCGGTGCGGGCTTGGTCGCGTTCGGCGGGGTGTTCGTCGCCGTGGCTCGGCTGCGTCGACGCGACGCCTCCGTTGCCGCAGCCTGAGTCCCTGACTACTGCGAATTCACCAACCGCACGGGTCGTTCCAGCGCCGGATCACCCGGTTTTCGCGTTCCCAGCCGAGCAACGACAGCGTGCTGGTGTTGAGGACGAACCGGCGTCCCTCGCGTGGATCGAGATCGAGCCACCGAGCGGCGAAGATGCGCAGGAAGTGTCCGTGCGCAACGACGGCGATCGGGCCCGTGAGCGGTGCCATCCGAGCGATGGCGGCATCGGCCCGGAAGCCGACGTCGTCGACCGACTCGCCACCGGTGATGTCGTGCGTCCAGACCGACCAATCGGGAACCGTGCGGCGGATCTCGTCGGTGGTGCGGCCCTCGAATTCGCCGTAGTCCCATTCGAGGAGGTCATCGTCGCGCACCGGATCGAGTCCGATGAGCCGGGCGGTCTCCCAGGCCCGCTGCAAGGGGCTGGCGTAGACGTGCGAGAAGTCGAAGTCGGCGAGCGCCGTGGCGATCGAACGGGTCTCGGACCGACCCGCATCGGTGAGCGCCAGGTCGGTGCGTCCGGTGTGCTGGCCCGTCCGGCTCCACTCGGTCTCGCCATGGCGGATCAGGACGAGTTCAGGTCGGTTCGGCGTCAGCGGGCCGCCATGCACGAAGGTCATCGCAGCAGTCTCGCAGTCGCGCGGTACAGGTCGTCGTCCGGCATCCGATCGAACGTGTGTCCGATGGCGGGTCGGGGTCGCTACAGTCAGCGCAATGGCGATTGCGTGCGCGTATTGCAACGGCGAGCACGAGTCGCCCGCGCAGATTCGCCAGTGCTGGCATGACAACGGCCAACTCGACGTGCCGGTGTCCGATGCCGAGCAGGGCGATGACGGCCATCGCGCCGCGCCGCCACAGGAGCCGCCACAGGATCCGCCGCCACAGAAGTCGTCGCAGCAGCCGCCGCGCAGGGCGACGGTCATCGCCGCGCCGCGCGGCGCCGCGCCGGCCGGTGCGGGGCCTGATCTGCTCGGCCGGCACGCAGTGGTGGCGGTGGGCCAGACGGTCGACCTGCCGTGGTCCGCGGTCGAGCGCCTTTCGATCGACGCCGCGGTGTTGGCAGAGCCGGCCGAGGCGCTCGTCGTGCTCCGCAGCGCACATCACGAACGGCGACGCCTCGTCATCGAACTCGTGGCCGACTTCGAACGTCAGCCGAAGCTGAAGACCGACGCCCAACCCTTCGAGGTCGGCGCAGACTTCATGTTCGAACTCGACGAACTGCACCATCTCGTGTGGTCGAATTCGGTCGACCTGCGCGGCGCGGTCCCGACGTGGGTCGTGCTCGACCGAGCCATCGCCGCCGGGGCCGACCCCGTCGGTCTCGATGGTCCGGGCGACGTCACGACACCTGACGGTGTGGTCGTCTGGCTCGACGGCGGCCCGATTCGCCATACCGACCCGATCGAGGCGACGGCGGTGTTGCACGCCGTAACCGTCGAACACGGTTGTTTCCTCCCGCCGGGTCCGAATGTCTCCGCCGCCGACCTCGCCCCCGACCAGCTGGCTGCAGTGACCCATGCCGCGGGCGCCGCACGCATCATCGCGCCGGCCGGGTCGGGCAAGACGCGGGTGCTCACCGAACGGGCGCGTCACCTACTGCGCCAATGGAATCTGCCTGCCAGCGCAGTCAGCCTGGTGGCCTTCAACAAGCGCGCCCAGGAGGAGATGCTCGAACGGACGCCCGATCTGGTGGGCCTCCAGGTGCGCACGCTCAATGCGCTGGCGCTCGCGATCGTCAATGGCACGGCGCCCTTCGCGGCGCAACCGGTCCGTTGGAACACGATCAACGAAGTCGATGTGCGCCGCATCATCGGCGACCTGGTGTCGTTCCCCCGGCGCCGCAACAGCGACCCAGTGGCACCATGGATCGAGGCACTGAGCCTGATTCGGTTGGGCCTGGTCGAACCTAGCGCAGCCGAAGCGCGCTACGACGGCGACGTCGACGGCTTGGCCGCCGCGTGGCCGGCGTACCGCGCCGCGCTCGAGCGCAAGCGGGCCGTCGACTTCGACGATCAGATCCACCGAGCTCTGCTGGTGCTGCTCTCCCAACCCGATGCCCGACGGGCTGCGCAACGGGCGTGTCGCGTGATGCTCGTCGATGAGTTCCAAGACCTCACTCCTGCTCATCTCCTGCTCATTCGCCTCCTCGCGGCACCGGGCGGCGCGGTGTTCGGCGTGGGCGACGACGACCAGACCATCTACGGGTACAACGGCGCCGACCCGTCGTGGCTGATCGAGTTCGCCGACCTGTTCCCTGGCGCCGGTACCCACCCACTCGAGGTCAACTATCGGTGCCCAGGCGGTGTGGTCGACGTTGTCGACCGATTGCTGCGACACAACGGGCGGCGGGTCGCCAAGACGATTCGGGCGCATTCGACCGACACCGGTGGCTGGTCGGTCGACACGTCGGTCGATTCGATCGGGGCGACGCGGCATGCGGTCCACGACGCGCTCCGGTCCGGGTCGACCGCCGACCAGGTCGCGGTGCTGACGCGCGTCAATGCGTTGCTGGCGCCGGTGCAGGTGGCGCTCGCCGTCACCGGCATCCCGATCTCGGGCGGCGTCGGCCTCGAATTCGCCGACCGTACCGCGGTGCGCTCGGTGTTGTCGTGGCTGCGCCTGGCCACCCGTGACGTACTCCAACCCGACGACATCCGCGAAGCACTTCGTCGGCCGTCGCGTTCGTTCCATCCCCGGATCAACGACTGGGTGTGCGAGCAGCGCAGCATCGTCGATCTGCATCGGCTCGCCGCCAGGCTCAACAACGAACGCGATCAGGAACGCGTCACCGAGTTCGCCACCGACATCCAGATGCTGCAACAGATGGCGAGCGCGCACTCACCCACGTCCGACCTGGTCGTCGCACTGATCGATCGCATCGGCCTGGCCAGCGCCGTCGGCACGCTCGATGCGCACCGTCGAGGCATGAACCGAGCTGCCCAGGGCGACGATCTCACGGCGATGCAGCACCTGGCGGCGCTGCACGACGACGTTGCGACGTTCGAGTCGTGGATGCGCGAGCATCTCGCCGTTCGGCGTCAACCCGGTGGCGTCACGCTGTCGACCGTGCACCGGGTGAAGGGCCAGGAGTGGCCGCACGTCGTCGTTCATCTCGCCGATTCCGAGCAGTATCCGCACCGCCTGGCCGAAGACATCGAGGAGGAGCGACGTCTTTTCCACGTCGCGATCACCCGGGCGAGCCGGCACGCCACCATCGTCACCGGGCCGTCGCCGAGCCCCTTCGTCGCAGAGTTGACCACCGAGCCATCAAGTGCGCCATCGAATGCAGTCGAGCGTGGCCCCGATCCGGCCAGACGCACCAACTCGCCGGCATCGACCGCCGACCCGGCGGCCGACCTCGACACCGCCGCGACCGCCCGGCTCGCCGCGCTCAAAGAACTGCGCAACGCACTTCGTGATGGCAAGCCCGCCTACGTGGTGTTCGACAACAAGACGCTCGTGTCGATTGCGCGCCTGGCACCCAGCACGAAGTCCGAGTTGGCCAAGATCTCCGGCGTCGGCCCGGCCAAGCTCGACAGGTACGGCGATGCGGTCATCGAGTTGATGGCCCGCCTCGCCGACTGACCAGCGCCACAATTCACGCGGCGTACATCATCGGCGCGGGCACGCCGCATTCGGTGCGCGGTACGGTGGATGCATGGCCCTCGGCACTGAACTCGCGCCCTTGAGCGAGCGTCCGGTGTGGCGGGGGCGGATGCATGCCTGGGCGTTCTTCGGAGCGATCCCTGCAGGTCTCGTTCTGATTCTGGTGTCCGAGCGTGCGGCGGCACGGACGGCGGCGGTGATCTACACCGCGACGCTGCTCCTCGTATTCGGCACGTCGGCGGCCTATCACCGGTTGGCCAAAACCGATCGGACTCGCCGCATCATGCAGCGGCTCGATCACACGATGATCTACCTCCTCATCGCAGGGACCTACGTCCCGGTGTGTCTCGTCGCGCTCCCGCTGCGATGGGGCATTCCGATGTTGTCGGTGGTCGGGGTGATGGCGGTGGTCGGCATGACGATCAAGCTGGGAGGCTTCCGCAAGGTCGAGTGGCTCGGGTACGCGCTGTACCCGATCATGGGCTGGGCGTTGGTGGTGGCTGCTCCGGTCCTGATCGACAGTCTGACCCGGGTGCAGTTGGCGTTGATCGTCGCCGGCGGTCTGGCCTACACGGTGGGCTTCCCCGTCCTACTCGTGCGTCGTCCCAACCCGTGGCCGCGCACGTTCGGATACCACGAGGTGTGGCATTCGTTCACCGTGGTCGCGGCCGGCCTGCACTTCGCTGCAGTCAGCACGCTGTTGGCCTGATCGTTGGCGCTCCGATGAGCCAGCCCCGCTTCGATCGCATCGCGATCGTCGACTGGAGTGCCAATTCGACGCCGAAAGTCGGTGTCGACTCGATCTGGATCGCCGTGGTCGAAGCCGACGCGCTGCCGACTCGCCAATCCGTCGACGCGACACGGCGCCCTGGGTCTGCTGGCCGGGTTGGCCGAGCCGGGCGTGCGGACGCTGCTGGGTGTCGACTTCTCGCTTGGTTTCCCCGCGGGCACCGCTGCAGCGTGCGGGCTGATCGGACTGCCGTGGCAGGCGATGTGGAACCATCTCGGCGCGTCGATCGTCGACGACCACAGCAACGCCAACAATCGATTCGAGGTGGCTGCCGGCCTCAACGAGTCAATGGCGAATGGGCGCAATGACGCCGGAGCGAGCTCTGAGGGACCGTTCTGGGGATGTCCGCCGTCGAAGGCGTCAGCGCATCTGCGGGCAACCAAACCGCTCACTGGCGTCGACCGTGAGTGGCGCTCCGTCGAATCCGTACTGCGCCAGCAGGGCCGGCGGCCGTTCTCGGCATGGCAGTTGCTCGGCGTCGGTGCGGTGGGGAGCCAGAGTCTCGTCGGCATTGCCGCGCTCGATCGCCTGCGGTGGAATCTCGGCACGCGTCTCGAGGTCTGGCCGTTCACCACCGGGCTCGACGTGCCCGCAGACGCCGAGTTGGTCGTTGCGGAGGTCTGGCCATCGCTGTGGCCGGTCGAGGTGCCCGCCGGCGTGGTCAAGGATGCCGCGCAAGTCGAGTCGACTGCTCGCCGGCTGGCTGCGCTCGACGCCGCCGGCGAGCTCGACCGCTGCTTTCGACCGGAGATCGACGCGGCGACCATCGATGCGGTGGTCGAAGAAGAGGGTTGGGTGCTGGGCGTCGCAGGGCAAGGGTGGTGACCGTCGGATGGCGCGGGTCGTCTTCGATGAGGTGACGGTCGCCGTCGATGGCGACGTCGTACTCGATGACGTGTCGCTCGACATTGCGCACGGCGAGGTGGTCGGTGTGATCGGACCGTCGGGCTCCGGCAAGACCACGCTGATCCGGACGATCGCCGGGTTCACCGACATCGTGCGTGGTCACCTCTTCTTCGATGACATCGACGTGACGACGATGAGGACCGCAGATCGTGACGTCGCCATGGTCTTCGAAGAGCCGGCCTTGTTCCGGAGCCGCAACGTTCGTCGCACCGTCGCGTTTCCGTTGGAGATCCGCAAGCAGGCGCCCGAGGAGATTCGGCACCGCGTCGATGCCGAGATTCGGGCGATGCACCTCGAACACCTGCTCGGGCGCCAGCCGCACGAGTTGAGTCGGGGTGAGGCGCAGCTGGTGCAGATCGCACGAGCCCTGGTCCGAGCGCCGCGTGTTCTGCTGCTCGACGATCCGCTGGCGACGCTCGACACCGTCCGGCACGAGCAGATGCGCAGCGAGTTGGCCGTCTTGCAGGCGGGGTACGGCGTCACCACCGTGATCGCCACCAACGATCCCGCCGATGCGATGCAGCTGTCGAGCCGGCTGGTCGTGCTCGATGCCGGTCGAGTCGTTCAGTTCGACACCAGCTGGGCGGTTCGCCGTGCACCGGCGACGCTCGACGCGGCGGCGGCCACCGGCGACTGCTGGCGGGTGACCGCAACGGTGTCCGCCGACACCGCTGGTGGCTTCTGGCTGACCGTGGGCGGTCGGGGCAACGCAACGGGGCGAACGGCGATGCGGCATCGAGCGTGGTCGGCGGCGCTGCAGCCGTACGTGGGTCGCCAGGTCACGCTCGGGGTCCGACCCGAAGATGTCGTCGTGTCATCGGCCGGAGCGATTCAGGGGGAGGTGTGCACAATCGTGCCGGGCAGCCCGCATTCGTCGATCTGCGACGTGGCGGGGTGGCGACTCGGCTTTCGCCATGAGCCAGAGGTGCGTCTCCACGATCTCGTGCGCCTTCGTCTCGATCACCTCGTCGTCTTCGATTCCACCACCGGCCGTGCGATCGCGTGAACCC
The DNA here is from genome assembly GCA_963820085.1 of Ilumatobacteraceae bacterium. GTDB lineage: Bacteria > Actinomycetota > Acidimicrobiia > Acidimicrobiales > Ilumatobacteraceae > Ilumatobacter_A. Next base: position 1,353,031 of record CAWFYU010000008.1, read on the forward strand.
GGCGGTCTCAGCGGAGCAGGCGCCGCGCTGACGCCACGCGTTGGACGACTCCGATGCCGACGCCAACGGCCATCGCCACGAACACCACATCCGCCCAGGCCGGGACAGCGAGCGCCAATGCGAGGAGCACGATTGTCTCGGCGCCCTCGATCAGCGCCGGCGGCAGCGTCACGGTCGTCGACTCGGCCGCGTGCGCCGCACCCTGTCCGCGCTTTTCCAACACCGAACTCAGCATCAACAGTGACACCGCGTTCACGTAGAACGTGGCGAGAAGCACGGCCACGATCGTCCAGGTGCCGAGGTCGTCGGCTCCGGCTGCCACCCCGAGCGGCACGGCGGCGTAGCCGATGGTGTCGAGAACGAAGTCGGCCAGGCCGCCGAAGTCCGAAGCGGACTCGGTCCGCCGTGCGACGGGGCCATCGAGGCCGTCGAGGAGACGCCCGCCGAGCCAACAGACCACGGCCAGGACGGGTCGCGACTGCCAGGCGAGCACGCCGGCACCGACGCACAACACCATGCCGCAGATCGACAGTGTGAGCGGCTTGACCCGACCCACGAGCACCGCGACGAGCGGGCTGAGCAGCCGGTCCTTCAGCGATCGCAGACGGGCATCGAGCACGGCCCGACCGTACCGGCGAGCAGCGACCGGACCGACACGCGAGCAATTGTTACGTTTTGATGACTATGGTGGTCCAAAGCGGGCACAACCGAGAGGAACTGGCAGTGCGAACAACGATCAATTCCAACAATCATCACATCCGTCAATCGAACAGGCGGATGACGCGGACAATCGCAGGTGTGGCGGCAGCCGCGGCACTCACATTGGGCGCGGCAGCGTGCAGCAGCGACGAGACCGACCCGGGTGTCGATGACCCGATCGAGGACTCGGTGCTCGACACCGTGCTCGACACCACGCGCCGGTCGATTCCGTCGTCGAAGAGTGACATGAGGTGGTGCGTCCAATGCTGTGCATTGGACGCACCACGTTCGTCTTCACACGGTCCAGGTGCCGTTCGATCGAAGCAGTGCCTGCAGGTCGCCAGGGCCCTTGGCCTCACTTGCAGCCATCACCTGATCGGCGACTGCGGTGGCGTATTCGGGCCGTTGCACGTCACGGAACACGCCGAACGGCGTCGGTGACGCATCGTCTGAATTGAGCCGGGCCAGGGCAAACGCCAACGACGGGTCGTGACGGTGGGCGTCGTGCACGAGAACCTCTTCGGGAGCGACGTCGGCGAGTTCGACGAGTCGAAGTTGCCCGTCTGACCCCATGACGACGCCGCGTTGCTTGTCGGCCCCGAAGGTGATCGGCTCGCCGTGGACGAGGTCGATCATCATCTCGTCTCGCACGTTTTTCTTCGTCACGTCGTTGAACTGGCCGTCGTTGAACACGTTGCAGTTCTGATAGATCTCGACGAACGACGCACCCCGGTGGGCGTGGGCAGTTCTGAATGTGTCCATCATGTGCTTGCGGTCGAGGTCGTGGGTGCGGGCGACGAAGCTGGCCTCGGCGCCGAGCGCGACCGAGAGCGGGTTGAACGGATAGTCGACCGATCCCATCGGCGTCGATTTGGTCACCTTGCCCGTTTCCGATGTCGGCGAGTACTGCCCCTTCGTCAACCCGTAGATGCGATTGTTGAACAGCAAGATGTTCAGATTCACGTTGCGACGGAGCGCGTGAATGAGGTGATTTCCGCCGATCGAAAGGCCATCACCGTCGCCGGTGATCACCCACACGTCGAGGTCGGGGCGAGCCGTGGCGACGCCGGTCGCGATCGCGGGAGCACGCCCGTGAATCGAATGCATGCCGTAGGTGTTCATGTAGTACGGGAAGCGGCTCGAACAGCCGATGCCCGAGATGAACACGGTGTTCTCGGGGTTGACGCCGAGTTCGGGCATCAGGGTCTGCACGGCGAGGAGGATGCCGTAGTCGCCGCAACCTGGGCACCACCGCACCTCCTGATCGCTGGTCCAGTCACTCTTGGTGGTGACCGCCACCTGGGTGGTGCTCATGATGGGTCTCCCTTCGCTCCGGCGCCCAGACTCGCCTGGGCCTCGTCGATGGCGGCTTCGATCTCGCGTGACTTGAACGGCAACCCCTGGACCTTGGAGAGCGCGCGGGCATCGACGAGGTACTTCGCCCGCAGGACCGCGGTGAGCTGGCCCAAGTTGAGTTCGGGCACGATCACCTTCCGGTAGCGACCGAGGATTTCACCGAGATTCGGCGGAAGCGGGCTGAGGTGGGTGAGATGCGTGGAGGCCACCTTCACGCCGGCGCGTCGACGACGCTGCACCGCGGCGTCGATCGCGGCCCACGTGGAACCCCAACCCACCACGAGCACGTCGGCGTCGATGTCGCCGTGCACCTCGGCCAGCGGAATGTCGGATGCGATCTGTTCGATCTTCGCCGCCCGCAGATGCACCATGGCTTCGTGGTTCTCGGGCGTGTAGTCGATGTTGCCCGACCCGTCCTGCTTTTCGAGCCCGCCGACGCGATGCATCAGGCCGGGTGTGCCCGGGATCGCCCACGGGCGGGCGAGATGCTCGTCGCGGAGATACGGCCAGAACTCGTCGTTGCCGTCGACGTCGACATGGTTCGGACCGGTCGCAAACGGCACGGAGATGTCGGGGAGCGATGCCACGTCAGGAAGCTTCCAGGGTTCTGACCCGTTGGCGAGGTAGCCGTCGCTCAGCAGAATGACCGGCGTGCGGTACTTGAGGGCGATGCGGGCCGCCTCGATCGCAGCGTGGAAGCAGTTGGCCGGGCTGTACGACGCAACGACCGGGAGCGGCGCCTCGCCGTGCCGGCCGTACAGCGCGATGTTCAAGTCAGACGCTTCGGTCTTGGTCGGCAGGCCGGTCGACGGGCCGCCGCGCTGGATGTCGACGATGATCAACGGCAACTCGATCGCGAACGCGAGCGAGATCGTCTCGCTCTTCAACGCCACTCCGGGGCCGCTCGTCGTGGTGACGGCCAGATGCCCGGCGAAGGCAGCGCCGAGCGCGACACCGACGGCGGCGATTTCGTCTTCGGCCTGCACGGTGCGGACACCGAACTCCTTGTGCTTCGACAGCTCGTGCAAGATGTCGCTCGCCGGAGTGATCGGATACGACCCCAATGTCAGTGGCAGATTCGCCAGCTGTCCGGCCGCGATCAGACCCCACGCCAGCGCCGTGTTGCCCGTGATGCTGGTGTACTCACCGGACGGAAGCTTGGCCGGACGGACCTCGAAGCGATGTCCGACCGCCTCGGTGGTCTCGCCGAAGTTGAAGCCGGCGTGGAAGGCGGCCTTGTTCGCCGCCGCGACCTGCTCGTTCTTCGCGAACTTGTCGTCGATCCACGCTTCGGTCGGCTCGATCGGTCGGGTGTACATCCACGACACGAGGCCCAGGGCGAAGAAGTTCTTCGAACGCTCGGCGTCGCGGGGCTTGACGCCGAGCGGTTCGCACACCTTCTTGGTCAGACTCGACATCGGGACCCGCAGCACCCGGTACCCGGTGAGCGTGTCGTCGTCGAGCGGGTTGATCGGCTGGCCGGCGGCATCGAGATAGCCGGCCTTTTCGAGGTTGCGATCCTCGAAGGCGTCTTCGTTGACGATGAGCGTGCCGCCGGGTTCGAGGCGGTGCAGGTCGGCCATCAATGCCGCTGGATTCATCGCGACCAACACGTTGGGGTCGTCGCCCGGCGTGGTGATGTCGTGGTCGGCGATGTTGACCTGAAACGACGAGACGCCGTTGACCGTGCCGGCGGGCGCGCGGATTTCGGCGGGGAAGTCGGGCATGGTCGACAAGTCGTTACCGAACGAGGCGCTCACCGAGGTGAAGCGGTCGCCGGTCAACTGCATCCCGTCGCCCGAATCGCCGGCGAACCGGACGACGAGGTGAGTGAGGACGCGCCCCTCGTCGGTCTCGTTCCGATCGATCATGTCGGTCATCTGTGTTCCCCCAGGGTTGGTGGGCGAACCGTTGCCCCCAACGTCGCCCGTGTCGCCCCGGCACCGTTGCCGGGCCTCACGCTCTCGACGGTACTCCTTCCGGCACCGCCGAGTTCGACTCAGCGTTCGCGATACTGATGGCGTGCCGACCCTGTTCGACGAACTCGCGCGAACGTCCGACGCAGTGGCGTCGACGACGAAGCGCAATGAGAAGGTCGCCGCGCTGGCCATGATGCTGCAGCGACTCGGGCCCGATGAGATCGTCGACGCGGTCGCGTTCGTCGTCGGGGAGACCGCCGTCGGCAAGATCGGTGTCGGTTGGGCGACCCTCTCCGACGTGCAGGTCGACGCTGCGGCCACGCCGACCCTGTCGATTGGCGACGTGGCCCAGGCAATCGCAGAGCTCGCCGAGATGTCCGGCGCGGGCGTGGGCGCAACACGCCGCAACGCACTGCACGAGCTGATCGCGCGCGGCGACCAGTCGTGAGCAGCGCCTGCTCCACGCGATTCTCGGCGGAGAACTTCGCCAGGGCGCGCTCGACGGGGTGGTGGCGGCGGCAGTGGCGAAGGCCGCCGGCGTGCCTGTTGCTGCGGTCCGGCGTGCGGCGATGATGGCGGGCGATCTCGGGCCAGCAGCGGCAGCCGCCCTGTTCGGCGGCGCCGGTGCCCTGGCGGCGATGACGTTGGTGCCGGGTCGACCGGTGCAGCCGATGCTCGCCAGTACGGCATCGTCCGCCGGCGCCGCCGTCGCGGAGACGGGCCTCGCCGTGGTCGAATGGAAGCTGGACGGCGCCCGTGTACAGGCGCATCGCTTCGGCGATGAGGTCCGTCTGTTCACGCGCAACCTCAACGACGTCACCGACCGTCTGCCCGGCAGTCGTCGCAACCGTCGCATCGATTCGAGGTGGCGACCTCGTGCTCGACGGCGAAGTGATGGGCCTGTTCGACGACGAAAGCCTGGAAGCAGTTGAGGCGAGCACTCCGCGGCGATTCCAGGACACGATGGCCGACTTCGGTGCTGGCAGCGATGCCGGACGGGGGAGCGCGCTGCGGGCGTTCTTCTTCGACGCACTCCACCTCGATGGCACATCGATCCACGACGAACCCCTGGCGACGCGCCGCGATCTGCTGATCGACTACGTGCCCCTGCAGGCTCGGCTGCCCTCGATCGTCACCGCCGACGCCGACGAGGCCGATGCGTTCATGGAGCGCGCGGTGTCGCTGGGCCACGAGGGCGTGATGGTCAAGGGCGTCGCTGACCCGTACGAAGCGGGTCGGCGGGGCAAGAGTTGGCGCAAGGTCAAACCGGTGTACACGCTCGACCTGGTGGTGATCGCGGTCGAATGGGGCCATGGCCGCCGCATGGGCACATTGTCGAACCTGCACCTCGCCGCACGTGGCCCCGACGATTCGTTCGTGATGGTTGGGAAGACCTTCAAGGGTCTGACCGACGCCATGCTGGCCTGGCAGACCGAACGATTCCTGGGCATCGAGATCGGCCGCTCCGGCCACGTGGTCCACGTCGAGCCGGTCCAGGTGGTCGAGATCGCCGTCGACGGCGTCCAGGTATCGACCCGGTATCCCGGCGGTGTGGCGCTCCGATTTGCGCGCGTCAAGCGCTACCGCAACGACAAGCAGGCGGCCGACGCCGATTCGATTGCCGCCGTCCAGGCCCTGCTGCGGTGATTGGCTGAGCGACTGGTGGAGATGGCTCGTCGCGTGCCGGGCGACCCCGTAGGGTCGGGGGCATGAGCAAGTTGGTGATCGGAGTCGCTGGAGTTCTGCTCGTCGTCGGATCCGTGTCTGGGTGTAGCGGCGGCGATGGTGGCTCAGACGATGATCCGGCCCCGGTGGGCGGCATCAACGGCCCGGCCCGCGTCGACCCGGTCGATGGTGGCGCCACCAACAACGGCGGCGACAACGAGGGTGACGACTGATGGCGGCGCTCCGCTTCAGCTTCGGCACGATGGGCTCGGGGAAGAGCACGGTGGCGCTGCAAATTCATCACAACCTCTCGAACCGCCAACTCTTCGGCCTCCTGCTGACCACGCTCGATCGGGAAGGTCGCCAGGTCACGAGTCGGCTCGGTGTCGCCGCCCCCGCGATCGAGGTGACGCCTGACCTCGACCTGTACGCGCTGGCGGTGGCGCACTGGCCGATCCACTACATGGTCTGCGACGAGGCCCAGTTCTACACCGAGGCGCAGTGCGACCAGCTCGCCCGGGTGGTCGACGACCTCGAAGTCGACGTCTACGCGTTCGGGTTGCTCACCGACTTTCGGGGCAAGTTGTTCGACGGGTCCAAGCGGATGCTCGAGATCTCCGACGAGCTCAGCCCGCTTCAGGTCGAGGCGCGCTGCTGGTGTGGTGCACGGGCCACGCACAATGCCCGCGTGGTCAACGGGGTGGTCGTCTACGTGGGTGAAACCGTCGTCGTCGGCGATACCGCCGACGGCTTGGACACCCCGCTGTTCGGGGACTCCGTGCGCTACGAGTTGCTGTGCCGCAGCCACTTCATGGCCGGCGATCTCGGCGACTGATCAACGACTCACGATCAGCGCGTGTCGACGACTCGGCACAGCATCGCGAAGCCGGCGGCGAGCGACATTCCGCCGAGTCGGAGGAAGATCGAGTCGAGTTCGACTTCGCCGGCGCGAGCGCCGATCTCCACGCTCGACGCGAGGCCGATGAACACCATCGTGATCGCGATGCCGGCAACGAGGCGGAGCAGAACATCGAGCCAGCGTCCCCGCTCGGGACCGGCGAGCCACACCGCCACGGCGGCAACGCCGACGGCCGGGGCGAGGGCCGCCGCATTGGGTGGGAGCATCAAGAAGCTGAGTACCTCGACGCGTTGATCCCACGCCGTCGCGAACCGGGTGCCGTCGACGGTGCGGACGCGCTCGAACTGGAACAAGACGAATCCGAATTCGCCACCGAGGAGCAGCCAACCGACCAGCGTGAGCTGGCGAACGAGTGAGACGCGATCGTCGACGGGCTCAGCCCCAGGCACAGTCGAGCCGCTTGATGCCGTTGATGAAGTCGCTCTGCAGGTACGCCGGCTCGCCCGTGATGCGCAGCGACGGCAGCGAGCGCCGGATCTCGTCGAACATCACCGTCATCTCGCGGCGGGCCAGGTTCGCGCCGAGACAGAAGTGCGGGCCGCCGGCGCCGAAGCCGATCTGGGCGGGCTGCAGCGGCCGGGTGACGTCGAATCGGTACGGGTCGTCGAAGACCCGTTCGTCGCGATTGCCCGAGTTGTAGAACATCACGACCTTCTCGCCCGCCTTGATCGGCTGAAGCCGCCGATGTCGGTGTCTTCGGTCGCGGTCCGGCGGAAGTGGATGACCGGCGTACGCGTAGCGCACGATCTCCTCGATCGCGGTCTTGGAGTGCGTGTCGTAGTCGCCGAACAGCAGCTCGCGCTGGTCGGGGTAGTCGGTCAGCGCCTTCATCCCGTGGCTGATCGCGTTGCGCGTGGTCTCGTTGCCGGCGACGACGAGCAGGATGAAGAACGATCCGAACTCCTGCGGGGTCAGCTGCTCGCCGTCGACCTCGGCGGCCATCATCACCGAGGTGATGTCGTCTTGCGGGTTGGCCCGCCGATCCTCGCCGAGGGCCTGGGCGTACATGAACATCTCCAACGAGTGGGCCATCAGGTCGTCGTACGAGGTGACGAAGTCGGGGTCGCCGACACCGAGGATGGTGTTCGTCCACTCGAAGATCTTCCGTAGTCGCTGGCGGGAATGCCCATCATGTCGCAGATGATCTCGAGCGGGAGGGCGGCGGCGATGTGCTCGACGAAGTCGCACTGCTGGTCGGCGAACTGCTCCTGGATGCGCTCGACGATGACCTTGGCCTTGGCGACGACGAGCGCCTCGACGCGGGTCGACCTCCTTGGGCGTGAAGCCCTTCGACACGATCGAGCGCAACCGGAAGTGCTTCGGGTCGTCCATGTTGATCATCGAGCCGAAGAACTCGTTCATCTCCTGGGGCAGGTCGCCGATGTTCGAGCCCTGGCCCGAGCAGAACACCTTGGCGTTGCGGCTGACGTGCCCAGATGTCCTCGTGGCGGGTGAGCGCGTAGTAGCCGGCGCCCGGAGGGAACGGTGAGTCTCGATCACCGCGCTCTTCGAAGTGCTGCGAGCGCCGGAGTGTCTCGCAGCAGCTTGAAACACCGCCTCGCGTTCGTCGCGGGGCGCCGTTCCAGAACTCGATGTCGGAGAGGTCGATCTGATCGAGGGAGATGTCGTGCGCGGAGACCGTCATGGCCAGCACTGTAGAGACCCGGAGGTCAGTACGACGCAACGCAGCGGGTGCTGTTTGAATGTCGGCCATGATGGACTTTGCCGACATCGAGCGAGTGCTGGTGGTGACCGCGCATCCCGACGATGTCGACTTCGGCGCGGCGGGGACCGTGGCGAACATGACCGACGCCGGGATCGAGGTGGTCTACTGCCTCGTCACCGACGGGCAGGCCGGCGGATTCGATCATTCGATTCCGCGCACCGAGATGGCGGCGATTCGCGCGAGCGAGCAAACCAAGGCTGCCGCAGAAGTGGGCGTGACCCGGCTCGAGTTCCTCGGCCACATGGACGGCGAACGTCGTTGCCGACTTGGCCCTCCGGCACGACATCAGCGCAGCGATTCGGCAGCGTCCGGCCCCAGGTCGTGATCACGCAGTGCCCGTTCCGCAACCTCGACTCGACCTACGGTTCGCACCCGGACCACATGGCGACCGGTGAGGCAACGATGTCGCGCGGTGTATCCCGACGCCCGCAATCCGTTCGCGTTCCCCGGCACCGCGTGCGCCGACCTCGATGATTGGGCCGTTGCCGAGGTGTGGGTGATGCTCGGCGCCGAGGCACCTGAGTTCATCGACATCACCGCGCAGCTCGATCGCAAGATCAGGGCATTGCGCTGCCATGAAAGCCAGCACCGTGACCCGGACGCCCTCGAGATCCGAGTCCGCGAGTGGTGGAAGAGCATCGCGGCCGAACGTGGCCGGCCGGAGGGCACCAGCGCCGAAGCGTTCCGAGTGGTCGACACCCGCTGACGCGGCCGGGAAGCGGGTGGAAATCCCTCAAGCGCCCGGCCCAGCATGCCGATGGACCTGCATGGCACTGAGCTTTCGACGTTCGAGGAAGTCCGACGACCACATCATCGTCGACCGCGTCACCGGTGCATTCAACCGACGTCAGCTCGACCTCGATCTGGCGGCCGGTGTCGATTCGTCGGGCCTGTCGACGGCCACGCTGATGATCGACGTCGATGATTTCGAGCGCCACACCCGGCGCGGCGGCACCTCGGCTGACCTCGTGCTCGAACGAGTGGCGTGGGTCGTGATGGCCACGGTCCGCACGAGCGACATCGTCTACCGGCATCGCCCGTCGAGCTTTTGCGTGCTGCTGCCGGCGACCACCGACGACCACGCCGTCATCGCTGCAGAACGGATTCGCTCCAACATCGAGTCGACGCCACTGCTCACCGAATCGGCGGTCACGGTGTCCATCGCCGTTGCGGTCGGCTCGTCCGAGCAAGTGAGCGACACCGTGCATCGCGCCGACGTCGCCCTCGAATCGATCGCCCACTCGGGCGGCAACTGCGTCGTCCACGACTGAGCCTCACCCACCCGCGTCGGGCACGGTTCAGCGGTCAAGCGAGCACGGTTCAAGCGAGCACGGTTCAAGCGAGCACGGTTCAAGCGAGGCAACCCGTCGCTGGCGCCTGAAGCCGGGTGCCGCAACGGTCGGTGAGCTGGGGTTACGCGACCTGATTGTCTTGCATGATGCGCTGCGACCGGTCGAACGAGCACGATCAAACGAGCATGACAAAACGAGCATGGTCGAGTCGGCGCATTCGTACACATGGCCAGGCGCGTGTGGTCAGGCTGGAGGTGTCGGTCGCGTTGTTGGTGGGGCGGCGCCGATGAGTGGCGGGCGCATGATGCGCTCGGCTCGGTCGGGGTTGTGGAGGGTGAAGTGGCCGGCCCCGAGGGGCTGGATACTCCAATGCTGCTCGTGCAGCAGATGGTGGTGGTACCAGCAGAGCAGGATCAGGTTGTCGGGTTCGGTGGTGCCGCCGTCGAGCCAGTGGGTGGCGTGATGGGCATCGCACCCGGCTGCGCCGATGCGGCAGCCGGGCCACCGGCATCCGTGATCGCGGACGATCAGCAGGTCGAACTGGATGTCGGAGACGAGTCGGCGGGTGCGGCCGTAGTCGATGACATGCCCTGCCGGGTCAGTCAGGTACCGGTGCAGATCACAGTCACACGCGTAACGCCGCACAGTGTCGATCGGCACGACCGTGCGATCGCTACCAGTGTCGATCGCGCCGCCACCGGTCCCGGCGGCCAGATCGCGGGCGGTGGCGGTGGCGATGACGGTCGGTCGCCGCCGTTTCGTGCCGGGCACGGTGTCGATGGTGGCGAGGACGATTTTGGCCATCTGGATGAGGGCGTCGTGACGGCGGTGCGCGGCGGTCCGGGTCTCGTCCTCGCCGGGTTGCGACAGCGAACGGATGGCTTCGCGTAGCAGGAGGTAGCCGTCGGGGTCGAGGGTGCCGTCGAGCCGGCCGACACCGTCGAGCAGACTCGACAAGTGCACGGCCCGCCGGTCGAACTGGTCGCCGGCATCGACGGTTTCGCGGTGGGGGTCGGTGTGCATGCGCCACGTGTCGAGCACGAGTTTCAAGTCGTGGACCGGCATCGTCGTCGCCCACCCCAGCAACACTGCCTCATCACGAGCAAACGCATCAGCAGCCGCTGGTGCCCATGCTTCGGTCAACAAGCGCAACGCTGTTTCGGCGAGATCACCGGCCGCGAACGCGGCCTGCACGAGCGGCATCTCGACGATGCGGGTGGCGAGGGAGATCGACATGGTGCAGTGCCCGTAACTTTCCCGCGTCGTCGCACACAACCAGGCCGCAGCAGACCGGTGACCGTCAGCGAAGTAGGCGCCGGACTCGACGACACCTCGGATCTCGGCGAGCTGCACCGCCCGCGCCCGGCGCAGCACCCGCGTCGAGTGAGTGACCGCAATCGAGGCGTCGCGTTCGGCGCCGAGCTCTGCTGCGCACGCTGCGATCTCCAACACCTCCATGGATCCCACCATAGAGATCCACTGTCACAGAGTTGATCGAGTCGGCCGGTGCGAGGGGTTGCCAGCCGGATGCGGCTCGTCAGAGTCGGTAGCGGTTCGGGGCTTGGGCGTGGACGAGCACGGCGTCGCGCGTGTCGGGGCAGCGCATCGCGCGCAGGGTGTACTGCTGGCCGGCACTGCTGAGTTCGGCAATGGCGTAGCCGTCGCTCGAATCGCGCAAACCCGTGCCGATGGGGTGGAGCGCGGCGATTTCCAGCCCGGCCGATTCGGCCTCGGCCGCCCACATGTTGACGAGGGCCTGGCGCAAGCTGGGGTCGTCGAGAAGGTCGATGCCGTCGAGCACGAGGGTGACGTTGCCGATGTGGACCGGCTGCAGCGTCGCGGCGTCGACCACATCGCCGCCGAGCTCGCCGTCGAGCATCACGACCACCGGCCCTGACCCGCCTGTTGCACCGCCGACGAAGCCGTACCGCACCACGGGAAAGCCGTCGTCGCCGGTGGTGGCGTACCGGACCCGATCCCCGTGGCGGAACATCGTCATGGCTGCCCCGGGAACTCCTGCAGCACGGCGTCGGACAACTGCGGCCAGAGGCGCAGGGCCTCGGCGGACCATTCGTCGAACGACCTGTCGGTGAGCGCCACGAGCGAAACGGCTGCGGCGGGGTCGGTCCACATCATCGTGCCGGCACCGCCGAAGTGGCCGTAGGTGGCGGGGGAGTTGTGCGCGCCAGTCCAGTGCGGTGACTTGTCACCACGGATCTCGAACCCCAAGCCCCAGGGGCACTCGGCATAGCGGCCCACGCCGGGAACCATACCGCCCAGCATCGGGAACTGAACGCGTGTGGCGTCATCGCCAGTCGCCGCGGTCACCAGCGTCGGCGACCGAACCTCGGCCACGAATCGAACGAGGTCGTCGACGGTGCTCCACACGCCATGGGCAGCGGACCCGTCGAGCGAACTCGTGGTCATGCCGAGCGGCCGGAACACGGCCAGGTCGAGGTAGTCGGAGAAGCTCATGCCGCTTGCGGTCGCCACGAGTTCAGCGGCCAGCTCGATACCACCGTTGGAGTAGGTGCGCGTCCGCTCGGGGCGAGCGATCGGCGCGGTTCCGGTGAATCCGAACCCGCCGGCATGGCTGAGCAGGTGGCGCAGCGTGCACCCCGGCTGACCGGCGAATGACTCGGCGAGTTCGCTGTCGAGATCGACGATGCCTTCCTCGACGGCGACGAGCACCGCCCACGAGGTGATCGGCTTGGCCAGCGAGGCGAGTCGAAAGACGTGGTGCTGATCACCGATGGTCGAGACGACGTCGCTGGTGTCTGCGTGATGGATGATGACCGCCGCGGCGACGGTCTCGACGGGCCAGGTGGCGCAGAGGTCGAGTGCAGTCATCGAGCTGAACGTGCTCGACTCAGGTGAATTCGTGGATCAATTCGGCGACCCGGAACGCCAGGTCGACGCCCTGCCGAGCGTTGAGACGGGGGTCGCACACGGTTTCATACCGGTCTTCGAGGTCGGCGTCGACCAGTTCGTCGCCACCGCCGAGGCACTCGGTGACGTTCTCGCCGGTCAGTTCGACATGGATGCCGCCCGGCCACGTGCCTTCGGCGCGGTGCGCTGTGACGAACCCGCCGATCTCGCGCACGATGTCGTCGAAGTGGCGGGTCTTGCGGCCACCCGGGGCGGTGTAGGTGTTGCCGTGCATCGGATCGCACGCCCACACGACAGGGTGCCCGGAATCGGCAACGGCGCGCAACAGCGGCCGGAGCCCGTCTTCGATCTTGTCGGCGCCCATGCGGGTGATGAGGGTGAGCCGCCCCGGAAGGCGCGACGGGTTGAGCACCTCACACAGTTCGAGGAGTTCCTCGGCGGTCATCGTGGGGCCGACCTTGCAGCCGATCGGGTTGCCGACACCGCGCAGGAACTCGACGTGCGCGCCGTCGACGTCGCGGGTGCGTTCGCCGATCCAGAGCATGTGCGCCGAGCAGTCGTACCAGTCGCCGGTGAGTGAGTCACGACGGGTGAGGGCTTCTTCGTAGCCGACGATCAACGCCTCGTGGGAGGTGTAGACGTCGACTTCGCTCAGGTTCGAGTTGGACTCGGTCTCGATGCCGCAGGCCCGCATGAACGACAGTGCCCGGTCGATCTCGGCGGCGAGCTTCTCGTACCGTTGACCCTCGGGGCTGGAGGCGACGAACTCCTGAGTCCAGGAGTGCACGTGCGTCAGGTCGGCAAAGCCGCCCTTGGTGAAGGCGCGCAGCAGGTTGAGCGTCGAGGCCGACTGGTGGTACGCCTGCACGAGTCGTTCCGGGTTCGGCACCCGAGCTGCTTCGGTCGCGGTGGCATCGTTCACGATGTGCCCGCGGAACGAGGGAAGCTCGAGGCCGCCGATGGTCTCGAAGTCAGCGGAGCGGGGCTTGGCGAACTGGCCCGCGATGCGACCGACCTTGACGATCGGTACGCCCACCGAGTACGTGAGGATGATCGCCATCTGCAAGATGACCCGCAACTTCTCGCGGATGTTGTCGGCCGAGAACTCCTCGAAGCTCTCGGCGCAGTCACCAGCCTGCAGCAGGAACGCATTGCCGGCCGCAACACGCGCCAGTTCTGACTGCAGCGAACGTGCCTCGCCGGCGAAGACGAGCGGCGGCAGCGTCGAGATCTGCTTCAGTGATGCTTCGAGGGCGCCGGGGTCGGGCCACGTCGGCTGCTGCTTGACGGTGCGCTCCTGCCACGACTGTGGTGACCATGTGCCCCGAGATTCCATCGGCTCAGGCTACCGAGACGCGCTCGCCTCGACAGGTTGAGTATCAGACGGCTGAAAACGGCAGAAGCGGCCGGATCGCTCCGGCCGCTTCGTGCGTTTTGATCGAACCGATTTTTCCGCCAGGCGGAAATCAGACGGCGAGGATGCGCTCGGCGTCGTCGCGCAGGCCGGCGACTGCCCGGCTGACCAGGCGGCGGGCGGCTTCGGCCGTGACGCCGAGCTGCTCGCCGACTTCGCGGAAGCTCTTCCGTTCGCCGTCGACGAGGCCGAAACGAGCCTCGACGGCGAAGCGGGCCCGCGAGTCGAGCGTGCCGAGCAACTCGTCGAGCAGGTCGCTGTCGACGAGGGTCATCACGTGGTCTTCGGGGGTGCCGTCACCGTTGGCCATCAGATCGCCGAGCGTGGCGTCGCCGTCATCGCCGACCGTCTTGTCGAGGCTGACCGGCGTGGTGAGGCGATGCAGTTCGGCGTTGGTCTGGTCGAGGGTCTCGCCATCGCCGGACGCCTGGCGCAGGGCCGCGCGCAGGCTGGCGGAGCGGTCGCCCGGGATCCGGATGAGGCTGGCCTTCTGGTCGAGGGCACGGCCGATGGCCTGGCGGATCCAGAACGTGGCGTACGTCGAGAACTTGAAGCCACGGCGCCAGTCGAACTTGTCGACAGCGTGCTCGAGGCCCAAGTTGCCCTCCTGGATGAGGTCGAGCAGATCCATGCCCTGGGGGAGCGGGTAGCGGCGGGCGATCGAGACGACGAGTCGCAGGTTGGAGCGGATGAACCGATCCTTGGCCTTGGCGGCCTCACGTACCTGGCGCTTGAGCGCGACGCCCTTCTTGCCGGCGGCGAGCTGTTCGGCCGCGTCGCGGCCGGCTTCGATGACGCGCGACAGTTCGCGCTCGTCTTCGGCGGTGAGCAACGGCACTTTGCCGATGTCGTTCAAGTAGAGGCCAATGGAATCATTCATGAGTCGTACAACCATTCGATTTGTGCGGAATTCCGATTTGAGTTGTGCCGGGTGGCACAGCACGAAGACCGGCGTGATCAGGGACGACGCATCGGGCAGCACTGCTCGAAGACGTCGTGATCGGGGCGACGATCGCCGCGTTGGGGGGTTTCCGGGGGGAAACCCGACTCAAACGTGGAAACGGGGGGTATATGGGGGGACAACTGACAGTAACAGACGTGTCAACCCCCGGGGTCATCGGAATCGGAATCGTGGCGCGTACGATGGGACATCGTGTCCGATCTCGCCGCATCGACTCGTCCGGCCGACGGCACCCCGTTGCGCATCGGGCTGTTCGGGGGGACCTTCGACCCACCCCACGTCGGCCACCTCGTCACCGCCGTCAACGTGCGCCATGCATTGCAGCTCGATCTGGTGATCTTGATGGTGGCCAATGTTCCGTGGCAGAAGCAGGGCAGCCGCCTGATCACGCCCGCCGAGGACCGGTTCGCCATGGTCGAGGCCGCCGTCGAAGATGTCGCCCGGCTCGTTCCCGGGCGCATCGAGATCGACCATGGAGGGCACAGCTACACCGCTGACACTCTGCGGACACTGGCCGCGCAGTACGACGGTGCCGAGTTCTTCACGATCGTCGGCGACGATGCGGCCGCGGGTCTGCACACGTGGACGCGTTACGACGAGGTCGTCGAGCAATCTCATCTCGTCGTCGTCGATCGGCCTGGCGACCCGGTCGAACTTCCTGGCGGCGTCGATTGGATCCGGGTGGAGGTGCCCCGGCTCGAAGTGTCGAGCACGGATCTCCGGGCGCGGTTCGCCGACGGCCGACCGCTCGACTATCTGGTCACCGAGCCGGTGCTCTTCGTGATCGTCGAACGCGGGTTGTACGGCCTGGCCGGGCAGGGTCGGCCGTGACGGCTCGCCCCGAACGTCGTCGCCGGCGGACGCTGGTGGGCGCAGTACTCGGTGCCGGGCTCGTCGCTGCGGCCGCGGGGCTGACTGCGGTCGGCGCCAATGCGGTCGTCAACTCGACGGAGGGCGAGGCGGTTGCCGCCGATGAGCGTCCGGTCCTCGCGCTTCCGGGGACCCACAACGCCGCGGTCGCGCTCGTCGACGATCAGAATCGTTTGACATCACTCGTCGTCGTGACGCTGTTGCCAGCGGGGGTGGGTGGATCCATCGTGACGATTCCCGTCGCCGCCGACGCGAGTGCGGGGCTCGAAGACGTCCCTGCGCCATTGGACGGATTGCTCGACCCGGCCGATGCCACTGCTTTCTTCCAGCAGGTGGGTGCAACGTTGGCAGTCACGCTGCAGTTCGGTGAGATCGCCGGTGCGAACCGGTTCGCGGAGCTGATCGAGCCGGTTGTGCCGATCGATGTGACGGTGCCGATCGACGTGGTCGATTCGGGCGCAGTCGACGGCGACCCGATCGTGGTGGCAGGTGACACCAGCATGGATGCGCCGCTGGTGGCGAGCGTGCTGCAGGCGGTCGATGTCGATGCAAGCGAGCGCGAGCAGCATGGGATCGATGTCGCCGTGTGGAGCGCGCTGGCTGCGCAGGCACCCGTGACGAGTGGCGTCGACGTCCCGGCCGACGCCGAGGGCCGCCCGATGATCCCGGCCACCATCGACGAGTTGTTCGAACGGTTGTGGAGTGGCCCGGTGCAGGTGCGCGACATCTCGCTCGAAGCGGAGTCGGCGAGCGGTTCGGGCGCGGTCGTCCTCGACCGCCGCGACGTGGTGCTGGTGTTCGGTCAGGTGTCGCCCGCCCGTGTGTCGACCCCGAATCAAGGGCCGGTGTTCCGGATCGAGGTGCCGATCAGCGACCAGCAGGTCGGAGCCTCGGAGTCGGGGTTCGCCAACCAACAGGCCGTTGGGCTCAACGTGGTGGGCCAACTGTTGTTCCTCCAGGCCAATGTTGCGTCGGTCGACTTGACGCCGAATCCGGAGGGGGCACCGGCGGTGACCCGCATCGAGGTCGCCGATGAGGGTTCGGTGGCAACAATGGAGGAGCTCGGTCCGTTGTTGTTCGGCGCCGTCGAGGTGGTGGTCGCCGACGAGGTGATCGACGGCATCGATGTGGTCGTGACCCTGGGAACGGGCTACTTCGACGTGCAGCAGGCGCCGCCGGTCGAGGAACCCGCCGCATCGACGACCACTGACGCCGCTACCGTCGACACCGATGGCTGAACCACTGATTGCCGCCCGCCCGCCCGAAGGCAACGACTCCGACGACTCCGATGTGGTGTTGGCGCGCCTCGCTGCGCGCACGGCCGACGAGAAGAAGGCCACCGACATCATCATCCTCGACGTCGGCGAGGTCCTCGCCATTGCCGGCTACTTCGTCGTGTGTAGTGCGTCGAACCCGCGGCTGGTCCGCACGGTTGCCGACGAGATCGAGGCGGCCGTCAAGCGCGACCTCGGTCGGGCGCCCGCGCGCCACGAGGGCCGCGATCAGCAGCAGTGGATCCTCATCGACTACGGCGACGTGATCGTGCACGTGTTCCACGAAGAGCAGCGCAACTTCTACGAGATCGAGCGGCTCTACCTCGACGTCCCCACAGTGACCTGGGAGCAGTGACCCGGGAGCAGTGACCCGGTTCGGTCGAGCGACCACCCCACCCCAGCGATGAGTCTCCGGGCGCACCCCGCGCCGCCAGACTCATCGCACCCGGTGAAGGCGTCGGATTGGCCGGGATTCGCCCCGTTCGTTTGAACGTCGTGCGGGCGGCGCTATCGTCACTGCCCGCAGCAATGCGGGGCCTTAGCTCAGTTGGTAGAGCGCTTCCATGGCATGGAAGAGGTCAGGGGTTCAATTCCCCTAGGCTCCACGCAGCAGCACCAGGTGAGCAGCCTGGTGCTCTTGTCGTTTTCGGACCGATTCATTTGGCCGCGTCGTGACTCGCCGATCGTGGTGCCGCCGAACAAATCATGGTCACGACGTCGTGACCGGTCTGTAGACCGTGCTCGCAGACGCAGAAGCGGACGACCGCTCCACGGCCTCGCGGGCCAGGTGACGCGCGGTCAGGGCGTTTGGGGGTGCTCGGTGCCGTCTGGAACCATTGAGCGATGACCCGGCTGCTCGATCCGACCTACGCCCTCGCCCGTCAGCGATTCATCGACGCGGCGGCTGCGGCGGGAGCGGAGCTGACCTCGTTCGCGCACCCGCTCCTCGGGCGCGAAGGCGAGCCGTTGGCGATCGATGTGGCGGTACTCGGCCCGCGCGATGCTGACGCCACGCTGCTGGTCGTGTCCGGGACGCACGGGGTCGAGGGCTACGCGGGTTCGGCGCTGCAATCGTGGTGGCTCGACGAGCGGAGCGCCGATCTTCCTGCGGACGTGCGCATCGTGCTGCTGCACGCATTCAACCCGGTCGGATTCTCATGGGTGCGTCGGGTCAACGAGGACAACGTCGACCTCAACCGGAACTTCGTCGATTGGTCCAGCCCGCCGCGCAACGACGCGTACGGAGAGATCGCGGATCTGCTCGTACCCGAGTCGTGGGACCCTGACACCCAGCAGGCCACGACCGCAGCGCTGCTCGACATGGCCGGCCGTGTTGGGTTGGAGCAGTTCCAACAGACCATCAGTGGCGGCCAGTACGACCATCCGACGGGCATCTTCCACGGTGGGTCGGGCCCGGTGTGGTCGCACCGCTGGCTGGCCGAGCACATCGGCGACCTCGTGGGCGCAGCGTCACGGCTCGGCATCATCGACCTGCACACCGGGCTCGGTGAGTGGGGTCATGGCGAACTGATCGCGCACGAGTCGGCGGGCGAACCAGGCTATGAACGCGGGACTGCGTGGTGGGGCGAGGTGCGCTCGATGCGTGACGGCGACAGCGTGTCGGCATCGCTCAGCGGCGACTGGCTGGTCGCGGTCGATGCAATGGTCCCCGGCGTCGAGGTCACCAGTGCAGCACTCGAGTTCGGTACGGTCGACGTGATCTCGGTGCTGCAGGCGTTGCGGGCCGACGCCTGGCTCCATGCGTATGGCGACCCCACCGGCCCCGAGGCTGCAGCGGTGCGGACACAGGTTCGGGCGGCATTCGCCGACGACGAACCGGCGTGGCTTGCAGCATTGATCGAGCGTTTCGACGGCGTTGCCGTAGGTGCCATGAGCGCCCTGGCGCAGTCCGCCGCCAGTTGACTCCGCGGCATCAACGCGGCGCGTTGGTGGCGATGAAGTGATCGATCACACCATCGACCAAGGCATCGTCGATCGGGAGGTCGGCGAGGAAGCGCGAGTAGATCAATGAGCCGGCCAGGGCCGCCAATCCGAGTTGGGTGTCGGTGCCGGGTGCCAGCTCACCGGTGGCGACCCCGTTCGCCACGATGGTGGCGAAGGCGGCCTGGATCTCGCGCATGAACGTGTCGCGCACGAGGGCGACGGCATCGTCGTGCATCGCCCGCTCCATCATCATCGCCATCACACGTGCGGTGCGCGGGTCGCGCAGGTCGGTCGCCAAGATGCTCAGGAGGGTTGCAAGATCGGAGCGCAGATCGCCCGACATGTCGGCCGGGTCGGGCAGGTTCTTGCCGATCGCCTCGGCGGTCGCGAACAGGAGGTCGGATCGCTCCGGGTAGTGCTTGTAGACGGTGGTGCGACTCACCTCGGCTGCGGCGGCGACCGCAGCATGGGTGATCGCGTCAGGTCCGTGTTCGAGCAGCAGTTGGGCCGCAGCGTCGACCACGGCGAGGCGGGTCCGTTCGACACGCGGATCGAGCGACTCCGCCGAGCGATCGCGTGCGCAGGAATGGGAGCAGTCGGCCGGCGGGCGGATCGGGGGAGTGCTGGTCATGGGTTCGGTGTGCTGTCGGTTGGGCTGTGCCGTTCGACACGATGAGCATGCAGTGCTTGCAAAGCCTGAGCGTACCCGCCATGCTTCGGTTCATGAACAATTTGTCCAGAAGTGATGATACGAGTGACGCTGCCAGTGACAGTGGCCAGCCATCATCGAGTCCCATGACTCCGCTCGGACCGAACGCGTCGTTCTGGGCTCGGCTCGGATCGTTTGCCTTCCGCCGCCGTCGCCGCGTGCTGGTCGCGTGGGTCGTCGTGCTGGTCGGCACGTTCGCCGCAGTCGGCGGCATCGGCAGCTCGTCGGAGAGCTCGTTCGAGAGCCCGGATTCCGATTCGGTCGCCGGCTTCGAGATCCTGAAGAACAACTTCGGCGTCGGCGGGAGCTTCCTGTCCGGATCGATCGTCTTCGAGGCCGAGCAGGGCGTGACCGAACCTGCCGTTCAGGCGGGGATGGAAGCCCTCTTCGACGAGGTTGCGAGCATCGAGGAGCTGACCCTCACCAGCCCCTACTCCTCGATCGGCGAGCAGCGCGGCCTCGTCGCGCCGGGCGGGCTGATCGCCTACGCCAGCATCGACTTCGACGAAGACACCGACGAGATCCGCGCCAGCGAGATCGGCCGCGAGATCGAAGCCCTCGTCGACGAGGTGCAGATCGACGGGGTTGGCATCGAGATCGGTGGAGCGTCGCTCGCCGAGTTCGAGCCTCCGGAGTCCGAGCTGATCGGGTTGGGCTTCGCCGTCGTCATCCTCATCTTGGCCTTCGGCTCGGTGCTCGCGATGGGCTTGCCGATCGGCGTGGCGCTGTTCGGCGTCGGCATCGGCGTCGGCACGATCACGTTGCTCACCAACGTCATGTCGATCCCTGACTTCGCGACCACCCTCGGAGCGATGATCGGACTCGGTGTCGGCATCGACTACGCCCTGTTCATCGTCACCCGTTACCGCGAGGGCACTCGCGAAGGCATGACGCCGCATGACGCAACCGTGCGGGCGATCGACACCGCCGGCCGGGCCGTGCTGTTCGCCGGCCTCACCGTGGTCATCTCGTTGCTGGGCATGTACGTGATGCAGCTCGCCTTCATCAACGGCCTCGCCACCGGCGCGGCGGTCACCGTGATGATCACGATGATCGCGTCGGTCACGCTGCTGCCCGCATTGATCGGCTTCGCCGGGCATCGCGTCGAAGTCACCCGTTGGCGCGGCCTGATCATGGCCGGCCTCATCGCCGTGGCGCTGTTGGCCGTGGGCCTCGGCTTTCCGACGGTCGCCGCGGTCTTCGTCGTGCTGTCGATCGCCACACTGGTGATGTCGTTCTTCGTCAAGGGTTTGCGCGACGTCGTTCCGGCGCGTCCGGACAAGCCGCTGCGCGCAACCTGGTCGTACCGGTGGAGCCGGTTCGTCCAACACCACTCGTGGGCGATGGCGATCGGTGTCACGGTCCTGTTGCTGGCGATGAGCGTGCCGGTACTCGGCCTGCGGCTCGGCTTCGGCGACGAGAGCACGTTTGCCGAAGGCACCACCACCCGCGATGCGTACGAGTTGCTCGCCGACGGGTTCGGCCCGGGCAGTAACGGCCCGCTGCTCGTGGTTGCCGAAGTCGATGATCCGAGCCAGTTCGCGGTCGCCCAGCAGTTGGTCGACGCGCTGAATGGCGCTGACGGCGTCGCTCGCGCGCTCGGCCCGATCCCATCGGAGAATCAGCAGGCGTTCCAGATCTTCGTCGTGCCCGAGACCGGGCCGCAGGACGAAGCCACCTCCACGCTCGTCCGCGAATTGCGCAACGACGTCATCCCGGCCGCCGTCGACGGTTCGGGCCTCGACGTGAAGGTCACCGGCGCAGTGGCGTCGAGCATCGACTTCTCCGACTACCTCGGAGCCCGGCTGCCGGTGTTCTTCTTCGCCGTACTCAGCTTGTCGTTCCTGCTGCTGATGATGGTCTTCCGCTCGGTGCTCGTGCCGCTCAAGGCCGTGATCATGAACCTGCTGTCCATCGGCGGCGCCTACGGGATCGTCGTCGCGGTCTTTCAGTGGGGGTGGGGCGTCGAGCTGCTCGGCACCGGGAGCGGGCCGATCGAGCCGTTCCTCCCGATGATGCTGTTCGCGATCGTGTTCGGCCTGTCGATGGATTACGAGGTGTTCCTGCTGTCGCGAGTCAGGGAGGAGTACGACAAGACGGGCGACCCGATCAACTCCGTTGCCGACGGGTTGGCGGCGACTGCGCGGGTGATCACCGCCGCTGCGGCGATCATGGTCGTCGTGTTCGGCAGCTTCGTCCTCGAAGACGCCCGCGTGATCAAGATGTTCGGCCTCGGCCTCGCATCAGCGGTCTTCCTCGACGCCACGCTCGTGCGCATGCTGCTCGTTCCCGCCACCATGGAGCTGCTGGGGGCAAAGAACTGGTGGCTCCCGAAGTGGCTCGACAAGGTGTTGCCGACCCTCAACGTCGAAGGCCACACCCTCGACGCCGACTCCGACACCAGCGAGCCCGATCGCGAACTCGTCGACGCCTGATCACCTCTGGTGTCTGACACCAGAGGTGATGGTCACATGACGATGTTGATCATGCGGCCGGGAACGACGATGATCTTCTGCGGGGTCAACCCGCCGAGCGCGCTGATGACCTTGGCGTCGGCGAGGGCTGCGGCCTCGGCGGTGGCCGCGTCGGCGTCGGCCGCGATCGTGATGCGGCCGCGAACCTTGCCGTTGACCTGGACCGGCACCTCGATCGTGTCGTCGAGCAGCAGTGCCGGGTCGGCGGTGGGGAACTCGATGTAGGTGACGGTCTCGTCGTGGCCGAGCTTGCGCCACAGTTCCTCGCAGACGTGGGGCACGAGGGGTGCCAGCATCCGGACCATGGCCTCGGCGACGGGCCGGGGCGTGGCCTCGAGTTTGGTCACCGCGTTGTTCAGCTCGATCAGCTTCGCGATCGCCGTGTTGAAGCGCAGCGCCTCCATCTCGGTCCGCACGACATCGATCGTGCGGTGCAGCAACTTGTTCGTGTCCTCGTCCGGCGCCCCGTCGACGACGTTCGGCTCGCCGGTGTTCTCGTCGACCATGTTGCGCCACAACCGCTGCAGAAAGCGGTACATCCCGACCACATCACGGGTCTCCCACGGACGCGACGCGTCGAGGGGGCCCATCGCCATCTCGTAGAGCCGCAGCGTGTCGGTGCCGTACTCCTCGTACAGCTCCTCGGGCGAGACCGCGTTTTTCAGCGACTTGCCCATCTTGCCCCACTCGCGGGTGACCGGCTTGCCGTCGAAGGTGAAGCCATCGTCCTCGGAGCCCTCGACCTCGGTGGCCTCGACGTAGATCTCGCGTTCGTCCTTGTACGCGGCGGCCATCACGTAGCCCTGGTTGAACAGGCGGGCGTACGGCTCCTTCGAGCTGACGTGGCCCAGGTCGAACAGGACCTTGTGCCAGAAGCGGGCGTAGAGCAGGTGCAGCACGGCATGCTCGACGCCACCGACGTAGAGGTCGACGCCGCCCGGATGGTCGGCCCGCTCGTGGGTCTGCGGACCCATCCAGTACTGCTCGACCGCTGGGTCGCAGAACGCCTCGTCGTTGGTCGGGTCGAGGTAGCGCATCTCGTACCAGCACGACCCCGCCCACTGCGGCATCACGTTGGTGTCGCGCCGGTATGGCTGCACGCCGCGACCGTCGCCGAGATCGAGTTCGACATGCACCCAGTCGGGCAGCCGGTCGAGCGGGCTCTCGGGGCTCGAGAACTCGTCGTCGTCGGCGAACGTGCGCGGCGAGAACGAGTCGGTTTCGGGCAGCACGACCGGCAACATTGCGTCGGGCAGGGCGTGCGGGTTGCCGTCGGCGTCGTAGACGATCGGGAACGGCTCGCCCCAGTACCGCTGCCGGCTGAACAGCCAGTCGCGCAGCTTGTAGTTGATGGTCGACTCGCCGGTTCCATGCGCTTCGAGCCACGCATTGGTGAGCCGGATGCCGTCGGCCTTGTTGTCGACGCCGTCGAGGTCGAGGGAGTCGTTGGCCGAGTTGACGTAGGGCGCGTCGCCGACGAATGCCTCGGGCCACTGCGACGTGTCGAGCGTCGGTTCGATCTCGCGTTCGGCGAACCACGATGCGGGTGGCATCTGAATGGCGGGGATGGGCAGGCTGAACATCCGGGCGAACTCGAAGTCGCGGGTGTCGCCGCACGGCACGGCCATGATCGCACCGGTGCCGTATCCCATGAGGACGTAGTCGGCAATCCAGATCGGGATCTGTTCGCCGTTCACCGGGTTGGTCGCGAAGGCGCCGGTGAAGACACCGGTCTTGGCGCGGGTGTCGTCTTGCCGTTCGAAGTCCTTCTTGGCGGCGGCCTGCTTGCGGTAGGCCGCGATCTCGTCGGCCTTGTCGGGGCCGGCCAACTCGTCGACGTACGGATGCTCGGGCGACAGGACCATGAACGACGCACCGAACAGCGTGTCGGGGCGAGTGGTGAACACGGTGATCGGGCCGGCGGCGGAGGCGAAGTCGACCTTGGCGCCCTCGCTGCGGCCGATCCAGTTGCGCTGCATTGCCTTGATCGCGTCGGTCCAGTCGAGCAACTCCAGGTCGTCGATCAGCCGGTCGGCGTAGGCCGTGATCCGCATCATCCACTGCCGCATGCTCCGCTTGAACACCGGGAAGTTCCCCCGGTCGCTGCGGCCGTCGGCGGTGACCTCTTCGTTGGCGACCACGGTGCCGAGGCCGGGGCACCAGTTGACCGGCGCTTCTGACACGTAGGCGAGGCGATGGTCGTCGATGATCGAGTTGCGTTCCGCGGCGGTGAGGTCGGACCACGTCCGACCGTCAGGCGTGGGTCGTTCGCCGGATTCGAACTCGGCGATCAGCTCGCTGATCGGGCGCGCCCGCTCGATGCGCTCGTCGTACCAGGCGTTGAAGATCTGCCCGAAGATCCACTGGGTCCACCGGTAGTAGGCGGGGTCGGTCGTGCTGACCGAGCGCCGGTTGTCGTGGCTCAACCCGAGTCGTTTGATCTGGCGGCGGTAGGTGGCGATGTTGGCGTTCGTCGTGATCGCCGGGTGGGTGCCGGTTTGCACGGCGTACTGCTCGGCTGGCAGCCCGAATGCATCGAACCCCATCGTGTACATCACATTCCGGCCGGCCATCCGCTGGAACCGGGAGTAGACGTCGGTGCCGATGAACCCGAGCGGATGGCCGACATGCAGCCCGGTGCCCGACGGGTAGGGGAACATGTCGAGCACGAACAACTTGTCGCCCCGTGCCGCGACGGCATCGGGGTCGGCCATTGGACCGGCCGGGTTGGGTGCGTCGAAGGTGCCCTCCGCCTCCCACCAGTCCTGCCAACGCATCTCCAACTCCTGCGCCAGCACCGCCGTGTACCGATGGGCCGGTGCGCTCTCGGGCGGTGGTGCAGGGGTGGTGTCGGTCGTGCTCATACGGCCACCGAGCCTACGGGTTCGGTCGCCCGTCGATCAGCCCGGTTCGGGTGAGCCCGATCATCAGCGGGTTGGGGCGGTGTGTGGTCGCTGCGACGTGATGGCCGGTTCAGCCGGCGGCGACGTGTCGTCGCAGCTCGGGTTCGGGTTCGGCGTGGTCGTGATCGGGCTGGGGCTCGGGTGAGTCGGGTTCGGCCCAGGGTGGGTCGTGGGCGCCGAGGGGTTTGATGACGGTGCCGTCGGGTTTGATCAGGTGGATGCGTCCGGTCCGGTCGCGTTTCCCGCGGAGTCGTTGCCGGTGTTTCCATCGGTCGTGGGTCCCGCAGAGCGGGAGGGCGTTGGCTTGGTTGGTGTCACCACCATCGGCTGACCATTCGTTGATGTGGTCGATGTCGCAGAATTGGGCCGGGACATCGCAGCCCCGGTAGCCGCAGTGCACCGTCAGGAGCTGTGCTGCGTGGCGGGCTTTGCCGGTGAACAGGCGTTGGGTGCGCCCGAGGTTGATGACGACGTCGTGGGCGTCGACGATGACGCGGCGGATGTTGCCGCGGATCATGGCTTTGAGTGCTTCGTCGGGGTGGATGCGCGACACCGGTCGATGTCGCACATCGCCGCCGGGACGGATCAATCGGGCTCTCGTTGCTGGTGTCGAGGTCGAGGAGTCCGTGGCGGGCGAGGGTGTCGAGGGCGGTGGTGGAGTCGATGATGATGTTGACCAGCGGTTCGGGCCGTGTGCCACCGACCGAGGTGGTGATGTAGTGCATGAAGATCTCGTACATCGCGTCGAACCCGCGATGCTCGGCGCTGCGTGCCAGCGGATGGGCGAGTGCATCATCACCGTGCAGGTCGCGGCGGGCTGCGCAGTCGCGTTGGAACTCGGCTTGGCAGGCGAGGTCGAAGGCCTGTTTCATCTCGACCGCACGAATCGGGTCACCACCCGAGGCGTGCACGTTGACGGCGCCCCCAGTCACAGCGACCGACGCGGTGCGATGGTCCTCGTGGAACGCTTGGTCGTTGAACGACCCGTCGGGGTCAGCCATCGCCTTGAAGTGGGCGACCGCGACGGCGAAGTCGGTGTAGTCGAGTTGTTCGGCCTGCTCGGACAGCAACGCCGCGAACTCACCAAATCGTTCCCCGGCGACGGGATGCCGGGCGACGTCGGCGAGCAGGTCGACTTGTCCGGCACCGATCCGACTGGCACCGAGCAGGTCGCCGATTTCGGGGTGCAGGTTGCACAGTCGGGCGCGGAGGCGGATCTTGCGGGCTTCGGCCGGGGAACAGTTCAACCGGCTCTTCAGGTAGCCGTTGGTCGAACCGTGTCCGGCGTCGTGGAAGAGTTGCCGGGCGTCGATGATCGCGGTGATTGCCGCGATCTCCAGATCAGCGGCATCGCGGCGGGCTTTCGCGGCGGCGAGGGCGGTGTCGAGTTCGTCGATCGTCGACCCGGTGAGGTCGTCGATCAGGGCTGCGAACATGTGTCCGATTCTACTGCTCGAACAAGGGGCCTGTCTACCCGCTGAGCTGGGACGATACGCCCGTCTTGGTCGATGCCAGCACACGCCGATCGGAGCGCGATGGACGCGCGTGTCAGCCGCGATCCGGGCTAGAACGGGAGGCGACTGCCCGCCTCGAACGACCCCGCTGAGGAGCGCGGTCAGGGCCGGATCAGGGGACTCCAGGAGCAGAGATTTCTCGAAGAAATTTCTGGACGGGCGGGCGGGGGTAACTGGGCCCCGGCGGCCACCGTCAGCAGGTGACGGTGACGGTGAAGCCGCTGGTATCCGGGGGGTCCTCCTCGGCTCCGGCCTCGCTGAAGGTGCGGACCCGCAGGGTGGTGGCGTCGAAGGTCGCGTTCTGTTCGATGCTGATCTGGCCGTTGAGGGCGGTGCCGGCCGCGTTGTCGTTGAGGGTGGCCGTCCAGCCGCAGATGTCGATCGGTCCGTCGAAGGTGACGAGGAACTGGCCGGTGCCAATGCGCGACACGGCGGTGGCGCCGAATCCGCGCAACAACGTGGCACCGTTGAAGTCGGCGTCGACTTTGGCCCAGCGGATGGTGGGTTGTGCTTCGAGCGCAGTGAGACGTTCGGTCGCGAGGATTACCTCGTTGCCGACGGACACGAGGTAATCCTCGGCGATCACGAAGCGTTCGGTGAGGTCGGTGAGGCCGGTGTTGGTGGTGTAGCCGACGATGTCGGCGACGATGTTCATGGTGGCTGCCGGTGGTGGGGGTGCCGTAGTGGAGGTCGATGTTGCCGGTGGCGGGGAGTGAGACGGTGACGGCGTTGGGGATGACGTCGCCGGGGGTGAAGTTGAGGGCGGAGGTGGCGGGTGTTCCGGTGGCGGTGCCGGGTCGGATGGATAAGAAGCCGGCGGCGGTGGGGGCGATGGCGGTGATGTTGAGTAAGACGCCGGTGGCGCCGGGGGGGACGACGATTTTGTTGGTGGTGGTTTGGGTGGCTTCGGTGTAGGTGGGGATGGTGCCGGTGATTTGGAGTTTGCGGGAGGTGTTGGCGGGTTGGGGTCCGGTGAGGCCGATGTTGGCGCGGGTGTCGAGGACGCGGGTGGGTTCGACGGTGACGATGGTTGATTCGGTGGGTCCGGGGAGCGCGAGGAGTTGTCCGGGTGTCGCGATGATTCCGGCGGTGATCGAGGCGGCGGTGAGCGCGGCGGCGGTGGCGAGCACGGTGGCGGTGCGGGCAGTGAGTCGGGTACAGCGGGTGAGAACGGACATCAGCTGATTTTGTCATGCGAGCTGACAGCGGCCCAACGTGAAGCCGCACGGGAAAATCTGGGGCGTTTCTTCATCCGGGTGTCGGGTCGGGATCGAAACAACCGTGTCCCCCGACACATCCCCCCAATGACAAGGAGTTCACTGTGATCCGACGCATTCCCCGAACCCGCCCACGAGCACTGGAGATGCTGCTCGTCCTCGCGCTCGCTCTCGTCGCCAGCCTGCCCCTGGCTCGGCGACCGCCGAGGCCACCCGCACACCAGTGCGCCCATCGCTCGCCCTCAGCCTGAACGCCGACCGCTCCGACGCGATTCCGCTGGACGGCGCCACGATCGAGGCCGGCGACGACGTCGCCATCTTCGTGGCTCCGACGAACGTCAAGTACAGCAAAGTCCGCTTCTTCGTGAACGGTGAGCGGGTTCGCACCGAATACTTCAAGCCCTACGACTTGGGTGGCACCCAGCGCAATGGCGATGCTGCCCTGATTTCTGCCGATCACTTCGCTGAGGGCGCCAACACCGTCCACGTGCAGTTGATCCGCGGGCACCGGCACCAGACCCTGACCGCCACCTTCCACAAGGTGACGCCGTTGCCGACGATTGCCGAGATCGCGACGGGTGATCCTCAGTTCTCGACGTTGGTGGAGGCGTTGTCGTTGGCGTCGGCGAGTGGGCCGATCGATTTCCTCGCGGCGGTGTCGAATCCTGATGCTGATCTGACGGTGTTCGCGCCGACGAATGATGCGTTTGCTGCCCTTGGTGCGACGCTCGACGCGGCGTTGGCGGATCCGTCGGGTCTGTTGACGCAGGTGTTGGCGTATCACGTGCTCGGTTCGTCGCAGACCGGTGCGGAGTTGCTGGCAGCAACGGAGTTCGAGACGTTGCAGGGTGAATTGGTGACGATTTCGTTGCGTGATGGCAAGGTGTTCATCAACGACTCGCAGGTTGTGATCGCTGACATCGAGGCGTCGAACGGCATCGTGCATGTGATCGACGCCGTCCTGATCCCACCGACGAACTCCGCGGCTCGGGTATCCGGAGCGACCGGCGTTTCGGCACTCGCCGACGCGTGAGGTAGTTCACGCGTCGTCAGACGCAGCACATCAGTCGCAGCGGGACCTCCTGGCGGGGGTCCCGCTGCCGCGTGTGCTGGAAGCCGGGTGAGCAAGGTCAGTCGAGTGTGCCGATGTTCGAGACGGACAGCAGCAGGGCAGACTCTGGCATGACCGATTTCTCTCCGCCCGATCCGACTCTGCGCGCCGGCGACGATGTCGACCCTGACCCCGATGCACCGGTGATCATCGGCGTCGCCTTCGACTCGTCGACGCGGGCCCAGGAGTACCTGCTCGCCATGACAGGTCTGCGCAACGACGGCAAGCTCGCGCTGAAGGATGCCGTTGTGGTCAGCAAGAACGACGACGGCAAGGTGAGCGTGGTCGAAACCATCGACCCATCGCCCGGCCGGGCCGCGGCGTCGGGTGCGATGTGGACGGGTCTGCTCGGCCTCATCGTGGGTGGGCCGATCGGGTGGATCGCCGGCATCGGCGTTGGCGCTGGGGTCGGCGCCGTCACCGCCAAGGTGGTCGACATCGGCATCCCCGACGAATGGGTGAAGTGGTTCAAGGCCGCAGTCGACCACGGCACCACTGCCGTCGTGATCCTCGCCGAGCACGTCCATGTCGGTGCCCTCGCCACCGAAGCCGAGCGCTTCGAAGGCGCCGACCTGCTCTACACCTCGCTCCCGGCGAGCAGTCGCAATCAACTCGCCGAAGCATTCCTCCCGAGCTGACACTCGTCGCCACCGGGCCAATGATCCAGTGGCTTCCGACCCGCTGGTGGCACGAACTAGCGTCGCGGATCATGCATCCTCCTGACTCGACGATCAGTCGACTCGAACATGCCGCCGACCTCGGCACCGGTGTGCGTTTCGTCGGCAAGTCGATCATGGGCGATGCCGTTCGACGCCGACGGTCGGCCAGCGCTCATCACGTGGCGCGAGATCCACGACGATGCGCGCGCTGTCGGCGCCGCGTTGCAGGCCAAAGGCCTGGTACCGGGCGACCATGTCGCCGTTCTCGGCCCGACCAGCCGGGAGCTGATCACGATCGTGCGCGGATGCTGGCTGGCGGGCATCGCCTCGATGGTGCTGCCCCTGCCGATGCGCATGGGATCACTCGACGCCTTCATCGACAGCACCCGGGGCCGCATCCGGCACGGCGACGCCAAGCTCGTGCTGATCGACGATCAACTCGCCGACTTCTACGCTGCCGTCGACGGCGACCCACCGATCGAACCGATGCGGTCGATCCTGCCCGGCGCCGCCAACGTGCCGAGCGGCGACCACCTCGAACTGCCCCCGCATGACGCCGACCGACTCGTGATCCTGCAGTACACGAGTGGTTCCACCAGCGAACCCAAAGGCGTGATGATTCCCGACCGCGTGCTGTCGGCGAACATCGACGCCTGCCTGGAAGCAGCGCAGATCCAGCCGGGCGAAACGATGATGTCGTGGCTGCCGCTCTACCACGACATGGGTCTGGTCGGGTTCCTGGCGATCCCGATGACCAAGGGCGTCAACCTCGTCCAGGCCGCCCCGCAAGACTTCTTGGCGCACCCGGGAAACTGGATGCAATGGCTCAGTGACTACCGCTGCACCGCGACCGCGGGGCCGAACTTCTCCTGGGTGCTCGCTACCCGAGCGCTCAAACGGATGAGTGACCTCGACCTGTCGCCGCTCACCCTGGCGTTGTCCGGCGCCGAGCCGGTCGACCCGTCTGCGGTCGCAGCCTTCGTCGCCGAGGCCTCACGTTTCGGCTTCGACGCCGGCAGCGTGTTCCCTGCGTTCGGCATGGCCGAAGTCGCGATCGGCGGCTCGTTCCCGCGGCGCGGCCAGGGCCTCCGCACCGACACCGTCGACCGGATCGTGCTCGAAACCCAGCGGGTGGCCAAGCCGATCGACGTGCATGACGCCGACGACTTCGCCGTCACCGCCCGCGAACTCCCGCTGCTCGGCACCGCCGTACCCGGCCTCGAGATGAAGGTCGTGAACCCGGAAACGTTCGAGGAGTTGCCGGAACGCCACGTCGGCGAACTGCTGCTCCGCGGGACGTCGGTGACGCCGGGCTACTACAAGCGGCCCGACGCCACCGCGGCACTGTTCCACGACGACTGGTTGTGCACCGGCGACCTCGCCTACCTCCTCGGCGGAGAGCTGGTGATGTGCGGCCGGATCAAGGACGTGATCATCGTCGGCGGTCGCAACGTCTTCCCCGAAGACATCGAGCGAGCCGTCGGCCCGCTCGACGGCGTTCGTGCCGGCAACGTCATCGCCTTCGGCATGGAGGGCTACAAGGGCAAGGAGAGCGTGGTCGTCGTCGCCGAAGTGCGGCTGACCGACACGTCGGGCGACCTGCAGGCCGTGCGTGACCGCATCCACCATCGCACACTCGATGTCAGCGGGCTTCCCCCGCGCGACGTCATGCTCGTCGAGCCCGGCACGCTGCCGAAGACGAGCAGCGGCAAGCTCCAGCGCAGCAAATGCAAAGCCGAGTACCTCGACGAAGAACTCAGCCTGCTGACGGGCTGACGGCGATCTTGGCCAACTCGCGCCAGATGCAGGCCAGGATCGCAGCGCTCCCGACGAACGCGAACCAGTAGGTGGCCGTCACGCCCCACACCGTCGCGATGCCGCCCCCGACCGCGGCGCCGGCGGCCATGCCGCCCTGCACGCCGACGAGGTAGACGCTGCCGACCCGGCCCTGCAGTTGCTCGGGAACGGCGCGCTGGCGGACGCTCGTTGCGGTGGCGCCCCACATCGCGGCGTGGATGCCGAAGACGAAGTAGGCACTCATCGCCAGCCACGGCCACGTGGTCGTGGCGAACACCAGATGGAGGAGTGCCTCGACGATCAACCCGTAGCGCATGATCTGTGCCGCGCCGATCGCTCGCTCGGTCCGCGCGTACAGCACGCTGCCCACGGCCCCACCCGCCGCGCTTGCGCTGGTGAGCAAGCCGAAACCGAGGTCGCCCAATCCGAGGCGCTCGATGGCGAGCAGGACGAGGACCGACATCGCCGCCCCGAAGGTGACGTTGAATGTGACGACCGTGATCGCCAGCGTCCGCATCGGCGGGTGCGCCCACAACCAGGCCGCACCCACGGCAATGTCGCGTCTGATACCGCCCTTGCCGCCGCGGTCGGTCGGCTCGGCTGTTGTCGTGCCTGCCGTCAGGCCGATCCGGCCGATCAGTACGGCCGCCAACGCCATCGCCGCGCCCTGAGCGCCGAAGGGAACGGCGGAGCCGAGGGCGAACAGCGCGGCGCCAACGGCCGGGCCGGCCAGTTGATTCAGGGTCATGTTGCCGAAGATCAACCGTGCGTTGGCGATGCCGAGGTCGGCGTGGTCGACGATCATCGGGAGCAACGTTCCGGCAGTGACGTCGACGAAGACCTCGGCCGACCCGAGGACGAACAGCGCAACTAGCACGATCGTGACGTCGACTGCGTCGCCGATGATGAATCCCACGAGTCCGGCGAGGATCACCACCCGGACGATGTTGCCGACAACGATGATCCATCGCCGGTCGACCCGGTCGGCGATCACACCGGCGTACAGGCCGAACACCAGCCAGGGCAGTCGCTGCAGCAGGGCTGCGAGCGCGATCAGAAGTGGGTCACGGGTCTGGCTGGCGACCAGCAGCGGCGCCGCTGCGAGGGCGATGCCGTCGCCGAGGTTCGACACCCACGACGACGCCATCAGCCAGCGAAAGCGGGGCCCCAACCGCGCTGGCGCGAGCGCATCGACCAGTCGTCGGCTCGACACCCCCACCGGGGCGAGCCTACGGGTGGCACAATCCGCAACGCGTCCGATTCGAACGTCGAACGCGACCGTTCATCGGGCGGCTCAGGCAATCGGGACCCAACACCCTGATCTGCGAGGAACTGTTTTCGAACTGTAAAGATTTCGTCATCCCCCAACCGAACCGGCAGGCACCGGCGTGTAGCTCCACATGAGCGACGAATCGATTCCCGTGAATGCACTTCGCCACTGGGTGAACTGGCGTTCCACCTTGCTCGCCGGCGCCTGCGTCGCAGGCGGCCTCACGCTGAACATGATGGTGTTGGCCATCACTCCGGACAGGGCGAGTGATGCCATCCAAGTCGCCGACCCCGTGGAAGTCGCGTCCGGCGGGGCACGGACGGTGTCTGCCGACGTACCTGCGATTGTGCCCGAGCCGGCGGCCTCTGGCACCCTGCCGACCCTCGTTGCGGAGTCGGGCACTGTCGGCGCCGCTGCACCCGCAGCGGTCGAGCAGGTCGCTACGGACGCAACCTTCAACTCGATCGGACCAGCGTCGGCGTTGGCTACAGCGGCACCACTTGTGCCAGCCACCCCGACGAACACCGCCGCCGCGGTGGCGTCCCCACCGGTGGTCGCAACACCACCGGCCCCGACGCCATCGGTGCCAGCGACACCGCCAGCGCCGACGACAGCACCCCCCACAACGATTACTCCGACGACCGCAGCACCCCCGACGGTTGCTCCGACGACGGCGGCTCCGACCACGGCGGCGCCACAACGGAACGTCAGCTATCCCAGCTACTCGACAGTGGGGGGCGAGATCTATCTGGCAGTCGTCGACGGGTCATCGATCAGCGTCTACTCCGTGGTTCGCGGCGATGGATGGGTGCATCAAGTCGACAGGAATGGGCCACGTTCCGTCGAGGTCAAGTTCTTCAACGTCAACACCGAGCAGGAAGCCGAGTTCCACGCCACCATCGAAAGCGGCTCGATCAAGGTCGAATCATGAGCGAGTTGACCGCCGAAGAGCGCATTGCACAACTTCGTTCCCGTCGCGGTCAGGCTCGGCTCGCGGCTCGCAGCGATGCGGCGCTTCCGCCGCCGTCGTCAGGCTCGGCTCGCACAGCTCTACCAGCGCCAACAGCTCTCGGCGCGACGATCTCGACGGCTGCCCCGGACACTGCGCAGGTTGCGGATGGTGCTTCGTCGGCGTCCGGCAACCGCTTTGTGCGTCGGCCGGTCATCAAACTGAGACCACACCCGGCGCGCCGCGCCCGATGGGCGATCACGATGGTCGCGACCGCCGGATTTGCCGCGATGCTTCCAGCAATGGGGCCGCTGAGCGCCGAAAGTACGGATGACGACGGACCCGTCACACCCGAACCGAATTCCGATGCCCAGTCCGATGTCCCCGACGGCGTCGTTGACACGACGATCGAGCTCAGCCCGTTGACGGTCTCGACCGAGACCATTCCGACGACGACCATCGCCTTGGAGACACCGCCGACCACGATCGACTCAGCAGCGCTGGTCGACCCTCTGACCGGGCTTCCGACAACCATCGATCCGGCCGCCAGCGGAGCACCCGGTGTATCGGTCGGAGCTGCGACACCCAGCGCACCAACGGGTGCTGCCTCGACCCCTGCTGCCCCGACCCCTGCTGCTCCCGCTCCTGCTCCGGCACCAGCTCCGGCACCTGCTCCCGCTCCGGCACCTGCTCCCGCTCCGGCACCTGCTCCCGCTCCGGCACCTGCTCCCGCTCCCGCTCCCGCGCCCGCTCCGGCACCTGCTCCCGCTCCGGCACCTGCTCCTGCTCCCGCTCCGGCACCCGCACCCGCTCCGGCACCCGCTCCGGCTCCTGCTCCGGCACCTCCGCCTCCGCCGGTGACGACGCCATCATGACCGTCGACTGGTCGATGGTGACGTTCCGGGCGATGGGGTCTCACTGTCGAATCGTTGCGCCCGATGTCGACATCGCTCGGGCCGGCGAGCAGATGGTCCACGATCTCGAACAGCGATGGAGCAGATTTCTTCCCCACAGCGAGATCAACGCGTTGAACGCATCCGCGGGCAACCTCGCCATAGTGTCTGCTGAGACCTTTGAGTTGGTCTCGCTTGCCGAACGGGCCCGGCGACTCACCGGCGGAGTGTTCAACCCACTGCTGCTGGATCATCTCGAAGCGGCCGGCTACGACCGAACCTGGGGTCGGTTCGGTGACAGCCCAGCGCCCCCGGCGACAGCGCCGTCAGTATCGGCTGAACCGATCGAGTTGATCGCCGAAGTTCGCGGAGTTCGCCTTCCGGCCGGGACACGGTTCGATCCCGGAGGTATTGGGAAGGGGTGTGCCGGAGATCTGGTCAGTGCACGCCTCCGCGAACTGGGAGCGGAGCGGTCCCAAATTGAACTCGGCGGCGATGTCCGCCTGACCGGTCGCCATTGGTCAGGAGGAGACTGGCCGGTGCAGGTCGATGACAGTGACCACGGTGTCGGCGACGTCGCAACCATCCATGTGCCCGAAGGAGGCGTTGCGACCAGTAGTTCGATCCGTCGTCGGTGGACTCGCGATGGCGTCGAGATGCACCACCTGATCGACCCGTTGACCGGCCGACCGGCCCACACCGATCTTGCTGCAGCGACAGTGGTCGCCCCGACGCTCTGGTGGGCCGAGACGCTCTCGAAAGTTGTGATCATCATGGGACGCTCCGCCGGCGAAGCGCTGCTCGAGCGTCTCGACATGAGCGCTGTTCTGGTCGGCCGGGCGAGCGGCAACGCCAGTAGATATTCGGTCGTCCGGCGAGCAGGAAGTGCAGCATGAACCCTCAGGTGTTGTGGTTCGTGTCCCACCGCGTCCGGCATCATCGCCTGGGCGTTGGTGACACTGTCGGTGTGCTGGGGTTTGTTCATCTCGACCAAGGCAGTGGCGAAGGCGTCCAGCCCCTCCTGGTTGCTGGACTTTCACCGCTATCTCGGCGGTCTGTCAGTGTTTTTCACCGCTGTACACCTGGCGGGCCTCGTCGGTGACAACTACGTGTACTTCGGGTGGGCCGAGCTCTTCATTCCGATGGCGTCGAAGTGGCAGGCGGGAAATGTCGCCTTCGGAATCGTCGCCTTCTACGTGCTGCTCGCCGTCGAAGGCACCTCGTTGGCGATGAAGAAGTTGCCTCGGCCGCTGTGGAGATGGGTGCATCGATCCAGCTTCATCTTGTACTTCGTCGCTACCTATCACGCAATCGCGGCTGGGACTGACAATGGGAACGACTGGTTTCGTGTGGCCGCATTGGCGTCGATCAACGTGGTCGCATTTCTCACCATCGTCCTGATTCTGGCGATCCGCAAGGCCAAGTTGCAGCCCAAGCGTTCGGTCCGATCCAGTCTGGACGAACGCGTCGACGCATCACGGTCGATCGGGCCAACTTGACCGTCCGGGGTCTCAGAGCGATGCGGCACGCGCGCGGCCTACGGCGGCGATCGACCGGGACACCACAAGCGTCGAAGAAGTGTGACTACGCTGATGTGGCTGGCGGGTTCGTGGATGGGAGGTTCGAGTGATCATTGTGTCCAAAGTCACATCGTCGAACCCAACCCTCGGTCAACAGGGTAGCGTGTACTGCCCGTGGGTGACACGGCGCTGTTTGCTTCTGGCATGAGCGCCAGGGCCTGGTGGGCAGCCGAGCCGCAGGTGAGATCCGTTCCCCACGAATCCAACTTCGATCGGGAGTTCGAACAGTTCTTCCTGGAGAACTATGACGCCGTCGTCCGGGCGCTCACGGTGTTGACGGGCGATCGTGAACGATCGACCGATGCAACGCAGGAGGCGTTTATCAAGGCATACGCTCGGTGGTCCAAGATCCGGTCGTACGACATGCCTGCGGCGTGGGTTCGCAGAATCGCCATCAACATCGGACGCGACTCGCACCGCTCGGAGCACCGCCGTCTCCGTCGTGAACGCCCGCACCTCCAACTCGATCAGCCGTCGCCCGGCGACGGCATCGTCGGTGACTCGTTCGCCCGAAGCTTGCTGGCGAGTTTGCCTCGACGCCAGTGCGAAGTGGCGACGCTCTTCTATCTCGACGACCGATCGGTTACCGAGATCGCTGTCATTCTCGGCCTGAGTGAAGGCACGGTGAAGTCACACATGTCTGATGCTCGGCTGAACTTGCGTGGACTGCTCGAGCGGCAAGGTGTCGACCCGTGAATGCCGACGACGAGGCGATTCGGACGCGATTGCAGGCGTCGATGCATGAACTGCCACTGAAATCGGGCACGGTGCTCGACTCGCTCAAACCTCGGATGCGGCGCGCCCGCGCTCGACGAGAATTGACTCGTGGTGCTGCTGTCGTGGCGATCTTGGGCCTCTGTGGTGGCGGCGTCTTCGCCGCGATCGCAGGGTCGCACGATCCGACGATTCAAACCTCCGGACGTCCGTCTGTCGACGAGAGTCTGTCCCCATCTGAACCGTTCACTGATCCTGATGAGCTCGTCGGTCCGCCCGCCGGCGGTGCTCGTCAGCCTGACGACGACTCGGTCGCGTCAGTCGGTCCTGAGGTGGACGCACCCGTCGTGCTCACCTCAGGACCACCATCGAGCATCGACGATGACCACGCCAACGGTGAGGATGTTGCCGACGGACATTCACCCGCACCGCCTGCCGATGCTCCCACGACCACGTCAGTAGCGACCATTGCTCCGACGACGATGATGCCAGCGGTCCCGGAACCAGAAACGACCGTGGCGCCAACGACACCCGTGATTGCCTCGACGATGCCGCCCCCGATCGTTGCGGGGGTGTCTCGGAGCATCGTGAGTGCCTGTGGATCGATCATGGTATGGGTCGAAGGCGGCACGGTCTCGCTCACGTCGACACAGCCGAACCCGGGGTTTGCGGTCGATGTCAAGAACGACGGTCCGACCGAGGTCGAGGTCGGTTTTGCCGGAGGGGACAACGAGTGCGAACTCAAGGCGCGCTTGGTCGGAGGCGAACTCAAAGTGACCGTCGACAACCACGACGGCGAAGTACGCGACGGCGAGTCCGATTGAGCGTCTGAAGTGCCGCGCTCGATCGGAGGCGGGCACCGCTACCACTCATCCGTCGCCTACGGATTCCCGGCAGTTGACGCACCCGACCAGACTGGCCGCACACTGCGCATTTGGCGACCCATTCAGCTCGATCGTCGACCCCGACTGGCGGCCCCGACCGACGTCACTACTCGGCGGGGATGATTCTGGCGAGTTCGAGGATCTTCGCGGGCGGCAGATACTGGGTGGTGACTCGCGCGCCGAAGGGCGCCAGCGCGTCTTCGATCGCGTTGGTGATCGCCGCCGGTGCGCCGATCATGCCGCCCTCGCCGACCCCGCGGAAGTCGTTCTCGCCGCCGGGGGAGAGGGTTTCCATGTGGTGCACCTCCACCTCGGGGATCTCCATCGCGGTGGGAATCAGATAGTCCATGTAGGTCGACGACTGCAGGTTGGCGTCACCGTCGTACATCGCCCGCTCGTACAGGACGGCGCCGATGCCCTGGGCAACGCCACCGCGGACCTGGCCGTCGACGATCGCCGGGTTGATGATCGGCCCGCAGTCCTCGACGACGAGGTAGCGGGGGAAGGTGACCCGTCCCGTGTCGAGGTCGACGTCGACGATGCAGACGTGGGTCGCCACCGACCACCCGCCGTCGCCCTTGCCGCGGTAGCTCTGCGTCGCGTCGAACGCCGCCGACGCCGTGTCGCCGCCACGCTCGTCGACCACGACCTGCGCGATCTCGGCAAACGACTTACCGCGCGACGGCACGCCCGCAACGTGGACGTTGCCATCGATGATCTCGATGTCGGCCGGCGCCGCTTCGAGGAGTTCGGCGGCCTTGTCGACGATCTGTTGGCGCACCTCGCGCGCCGAGTACTTCATCGCGCCACCGCCGATCGGGCCGCCCCGACTGCCGCCGGTGCCGAGCAGACCGAACGGCGTGCGGCGCGTGTCGCCGAACACCAGCGTCACGTCCGCGAGCGGCACGCCGAGTTCGTCCGCGATCACCTGCCCGTAGGTGGTCTCGTGGCTTTGCCCGTGGGGCATCTGCGAGGTGTATGCAACGACGGAGCCATCGGCCTCGACGGTGGTGCGACCCTCCTCGTTCAGCAGGGTCTCGGTGCCGGGGCTGATGAAGTCCCAGTAGCCGGGCGGGCCGGGCGCGGCCTCGTGGTAGCTGGCGATGCCGAGCCCGAGGTAATGGTTGTTCGCCCGCGCCGCCGCCCGATCGGTTTCGAACTGGTCGAGGTCGAGCAGTTCGAGCGCCCGTTCCAACGTCTTGCGCGTCGACATCGTCTCGTCGATCGTGGGCCCGGTGATCATCGCCGTCGGCATGTCGTCCTCGCCGATCATGTTCTTCAATCGGATCTCGGCCGGAGTCATGCCGAGCGTCCGGGCTACGACGTCGATCATCCGCTCGCGCGCCCACGTCTCGTTTGCCCACGGGCCGCGGTAGGCCACGTACTTGCCCTTGTTCGTCGCCACGACGCGCGACCGCATCTCGAACGCGTCCCACCGGTACGAGCCCGGGAACATCACCTTCATCATCCGCGTGGTCATCGCTGCGCCGACAGGGAAACCGGGGTACGCGCCTTGGTCGATGACGAGGTCGACCTTCAGCGCGCGAAACGTGCCATCGTTGTCGACGGCGATCGACAGCGTCAGGTCTTCCTCGCGGGCCTGGCCGCCATCCATCAGGTTCTCGACACGATCCTCGATCCACTGCACCGAACGACCGAGCTTCGAGGCCGCTGCGATCACGGCGATGTCTTCTCGCGCGATCGAACCCTTGGCCCCGAAGCCGCCACCGATGTCTTGCGCCAGCACGGTGGGATAGTCGGCCTTGCCGAGCAGCCCGAGCCCGATGGCGTTGGCATGTTTGAGGAAGGACTTGTCGGCTTTGAGCTGACTCTTCATCCCGTTGTTGTCCTGGGCCTTGAGCCCCTCGGCGTTGGCCGACACGAACTCCTTCGCGGCCTTGAAGAAACCCGAGCGTCGATCCTTGTTGGTGACGAAACTCTTGAGCGCCGCTCGCATTGGCTGCTTGTCGGTGAGTGCCGCACCGATCCAGCGCAGCATGTGACTCGACTGCGTCGCACTGTGGATGGTGAGGTGCCCGGTGGCCGGGTCGACCTCGACCACGGTGCCCCGCGTCTCCATGGGCTGGTTCGACTGCCGCTGGCACGAGAAACGTTCCGTCACCACGCGATCGGCGCGGGCGAACACCGCGTCGACGCTGTCGGTCGCGTCGACTCAGGAACCGGTCGACATGGTCGTACAGCAGATTGCCCTTGGCCTTGTCCCACACCTGTGGTTTGGCCGGGTTCAACGCGTCGCCGATCGTTGCCACGCTCGCGAGCGGTTCGTACGCGACGTCGATCAACTCGACGGCGTCCTCGCCGAGGTGACGCGACTCGGCCAGCACGAGCGCAACCGGGTCGCCGACCATCCGCACGCGTGTCGAGCTGAGGCAGTGGTACAGCGGGGTGTAGAGATCGGGCAGCATCGAGAACGGTGGGAACGGATGGGTCAGTTCCTCCATGTCGGCACCGGTGAAGACCGCAACGACACCCGGTGCCCGGCGCGCCGCAGCCACGTCGATCGACGTGATGGTGGCGTGGGCCATCGGGCTGCGAAGGAACACCGCATGCAGCACTCCCGGCGGGTTGACGTCGGCGACATACCTGCCGCGGCCGCGGAGCAGTCGGTCGTCTTCGACGCGCTGCACGCTCTGGCCGACGAGGCCACTGGAATTCGTCGACGCACTCATCGCGCCGTTCCTCCCGCGTCGCCCTGCGCACTGATTCGGCCGGATCGCACGGCCAGGCTGACACCGGCGACGATCGACTCGTATCCGGTGCATCGACACAGATTGCCGCTCAACTCCTCGCGGATCTCCGCCGTGGTCGGCGAAGGATTGTCGGCCAGCAGCGCGACGGCGCTCATCAGGAAACCGGGCGAGCAGAACGCGCACTGGAATCCGTGGGCCTCCATCATCGCCTGCTGGATGGGGTGCAGTTCACCGTCGGGCCCAGCCAACCCCTCGATGGTGGTGATCGCCCCGCCCTGGGCCTGCGCGGCGAGCATCAGGCAGGAGCGGGATGGTTGCCCGTCGATCAACACGGTGCACGCACCGCACACGCCGTGCTCGCAGCCGAGATGGGTGCCGGTCAGGCCGATGTCGTCACGGATCACGTCGGCCAAGGTTCGTCGCGCCTCGACGGTGAGCGCATGGTCGACGCCGTTCACGGTGAGGGTCAAGTCGATGACGCTGCCGCCCGCCCGCGCTTCGGCGGCGAGCCGCCGGTTGGAACTGTCGGTGCGACTCATGACATGACTCCGGTCTGGGCCGTGATCTTGCTGTGATCTTGGCTGTGGCTGCAGCGAGGCCGCGGCGCGTGATGACGCCGGCGAGATGTTTGCGGTAGGCGGTGCTTCCGTGGATGTCCTTCGGTGGTTCGAGTTCGCTCGACACGATCTTGGCAACCGCGGCAAAGGTCGCGTCATCGAGCGGAGCACCGATCAAGGTCTGCTCGGCGACCGGCACGCGAACCGCCGTCGAGGCCGCTCCGAAGAAGGCGAGCGCAGCGTCGGTCACGATGCCGTCGTTCTTGCCGCCGCCAGCGTTGGTGTCGACGTCAAGTCGAACGACGAGGCCGACGAGGGCGTAGTCGCCGTGGCGGCGGGCGACCTCGATGACCGAGCCGACCGACGACGGTGACCAGGTCGGGAAGGTGACTGACGTGAGAATCTCGTCGGCGGCGAGCGCCGTGTCGAGATAACCCCGGAAGAAGTGCTCGGCGGTGATGTCGCGGCTGCCCCGGACCGAGGTGGCCGTGAGCGTTGCGCCGGTCGCTAACACCACGGCCGGCATCTCGGCGGCCGGGTCGCCGTGCGCGATGCTGCCCAGCACGGTGCCCTGGGTCCGGATCGCGCGGTGCGCGACCCACGGCAGTGCCTCGCCGACGAGCGGAGCATGCGCGGCGATCTCCGCCGAGCGTCGGGCCTGCTCATGGCGTACCAGCGGCCCCAGCGTGACGGCGCCGTCGCCATCGACGCCGATCTCGGCGAGCCCGTCGATGCCACCGATGTCGACGACATGCGCAGGGCGCCCCATGCGCAGCGCCATCAACGGGATGAGGCTCTGCCCGCCGGCGAGCACCTTGGCTTCGTCACCGTGCACGGCCAAGAGGTCGAGGGCCTCGGCGAGCGTGGCGGGGCGGTGGTACTCGAACGGAGGAGCCTTCATCACCCCATCATCGCTCAGCCGAGCATCCGGGCGAAACCGTCACCGCTCGACCACGGCGGGAACCGTTGCGCGCCGATCCGTGGCAGGCGCTGCTACAACTCATCCATGAGCAACGGATTCACGGCAGCCGACGTCCCCGACCAGACCGGCCGCACCTTCCTGGTGACGGGCGCCAACACGGGGCTCGGGTTCGAGACCGCGAAGGTGCTCGCTGCCCGCGGCGCCCGCGTGCTGCTCGGGTGCCGATCGGCCGACAAGGCGCGGCAAGCGATCAACGAGATCGAAACGGAGACCCCTGGCGCCGACCTCGCCGTGGTCGAACTCGACCAGGCCGATCTCGCCAGCGTGCGCCGCGCCGCCGACCAGATCGCCGCCGAGGACCGGCTCGACGTGCTCGTGAACAATGCCGGAATCATGATGCCGCCGAAGGAGATGACCGTCGACGGCTTCGAATCGCAGTTCGGCGTCAATCATCTCGGCACCTTCGCCCTGACCGCACTCCTGCTCCCGAAACTCGGTGAGCAGACCGACTCGCGGGTGGTCGTCACGAGCAGCATTGCTCACCGCGACGCCAAGATCCACTTCGACGACATCGCGGCCGAACGCTCGTACCGCGCCCAAGACCGCTACCGCCAGAGCAAGCTCGCCAACCTGCTGTTCATGTACGAACTCGATCGGCGGCTCACGGCGGCCGGATCGTCGACGATCGCCGTCGGCTGTCACCCCGGCATCGCCGACACCGAACTCGCCCGCCACCTGCCGTCGCTGGTCAGGTTCGCCGTCCCCCTGTTCCGGCCGTTCTTCAACTCGGCCGCCGAGGGCGCCTGGCCGACCCTGATGGCTGCAACCGGGCCTGATGTGGCGGGCGGCCAGTACTTCGGCCCGTCGAAGCGCGGCGAGACCGCCGGCCCAGCGGCTGTGGCCCACTCGACGCCGGTGGCTCGCGACGATGCCCTGGCCGCCGGGCTGTGGGAACTGTCGATCGAGATGACCGGTATCGACCCCGGAGTCTGAACCCGCGGCGCGCGGTCAGCAACCGAGGGCGATGGCGAGTCCGTGCGGATCGGCGACGCTGACCCACAGCGCCGAGTGCGGCCGGAGGCCGATCACCTTCGGGATCTTCTCGACGAAACCAATGCACAGACCGAGGTGATGGTTCGTGCCGAAGGTGAGGCCGTCGTCGGCGAAGCTGAGCCGCGGCCCCACTGCGGTGTACCAGCGGTGCGGACCGGTGACTGCGGTGTGGTCGACGTTGGCGAGTGGCGTTGCGACCTTCAGAAATCCGAACGATCGCGCGCAGCATTGCATCGTCGGTGATCGTCACGCCGTCGTCCGCTCCGATGCGCAGCGCAGCGAACATCGGCGCCCATCTTCGGTCGAGTCGGTACGGGAAGAACTCACTCATCGCCCCAGCCTGCCAGGCCACCTCGATGCGTACGCTGACCGCGTGTCAGATGCCGACCGCGCCGTGTCCGAATCGGCTGCCACCGAATCGGGCGCCACCGAATCGGGCGGTGGTGGACTCCTCTCGCCCGGCAACCGTTCGTTGTCGATTGCGATCTACACGACCATTGCACTGATCGCCTTCGAAGGCACGTCGGTCGCCGCAGCGCTGCCGGACCTCGCCGCCGATCTGGGTGACGTGGGTCGCCTGCCCTGGGTGATCACGGCGTTTCTCTTTGCCCTCGGGTCGACCACGGTCGTGGCCGGCCCGTTGGTCGATGCCTACGGCTCGCGCCGGCTGTTCCTCTGGTCGGCGACCGCCTTCGCCGCTACCGGGTTCGCGGCCGGGCTGGCGACGAGCCTCGACATGTTGATCGTCATCCGGCTGCTCCAGGGCGGAGCATCGGGTGTGCTCTTCGCCGCCACGCTCGCTGCGGTCAACCTCGGCTTCCCGTCGCACCTCACCGGCCGGGCCTTCGCTGCGAACTCGACGATCTGGGGCGTGATGGGTGCCCTCGCTCCGGCGATCGCAGCCGGTCTGCTCAGCGTGGCTTCGTGGCGCTGGATCTTCTTCGTCAACGTCCCCCTCGGTGTCGTTGCGATCGTGGCGGGCCGGTCGGCGATGCCGGGCCGCCAACCTGGCGCCGAGCCGCCGTCGATCGACGTGCGCGGGGCGCTGCTGACCGTTGCCTTCACCGCCGCCTCGATTGCCGCCGTCGACGAACTCGGCGTCAGATCCCTCGGATTTGCCGCGATCGCGGTCGCCAGCGTGGTGGCCTACGGTCTGCATGCCCGCCGCGTCGAGCGCCCGGTCATCGCCCTTGCCCACATCGCGGCGCAGCCGTACCGCAGTCTGGCCGTCGTGCCCGCGCTGATGTTGACGGCCGCCTTCACGACGAACATCTACGTGACCGTGTACGTCGCGGCGGGTCGAGACGTGTCGAACGGCCTCGCCGCATTCTCGGTGCTGTTCTTCACCATCGGTTGGACTGTCGGCGCCAACGCCTCGAGTTTCATGTTCGGCGATCGATCACCGATCGACGTGATGGCCTGGGGCCTCGGCTCCGGCATCGCCGGGTTGGCGATCGTGGTCGCCGGCGTGCTGCCGAACGGGCCACTCCCCGTTGCGTTCACGGGGCTGCTGGTGCTCGGTGTCGGCATCGGCCTCACCACCAACGCGAGCCTCATCGTGCTGCGCGCGGAAACCGCCACCAATCAGATCGGCCGGGCGAGCGCCGCCAACCAGTTCGCCCGGAGCCAGGGCTTCACGCTCGGCGCGGCTGCCGGTGGCGCCATCTTGCTCTTCGTCGTCGATCGCCGCATCGGCTCGGTCGAACCCATTCGTCGCCTCCTCGCTGGCGACGAACAGCAAGATGGCGCCGCCGGACCGGCTGTCGCCGCAGCAGTACGGGCGGGGTACGGGACCGCGGCCATTGCATCGTTGGTGGTGATGGTGGCTGCCGTGCCGGCGATGCAGAGCCTGCGGCATCGAGCACGCTCAGCAGGTTGACCAACAGAATGCATCACCCCCACCCGGATGCGGATGCCCGACGAGGTGGTCACTAGGTTCTGTACTGCACGTCCAACCGTTTGAGGAGTCCTCCAATGCGCGAAGCAGTCTTCGTTTCCTATGCCCGTACCGGTCTCGCCAAGGCAGGCCGTGGCGGCTTCAACATGACGCCC
Source organism: Ilumatobacteraceae bacterium (assembly GCA_963820085.1). Lineage (GTDB taxonomy): Bacteria > Actinomycetota > Acidimicrobiia > Acidimicrobiales > Ilumatobacteraceae > Ilumatobacter_A. Next base: position 1,397,928 of record CAWFYU010000008.1, read on the forward strand.
GCCATGACCATGGCAGCCCACGCCATCAAGAGCGCCGTCGAGAAGTCGGGTATCGAACCCGGCGCCGTCGAAGACGTCGCACTCGGCAACGGCGCCCATGGTGCCGGCAACCTCGGCCGGCTCGCCGGCCTCCTCGCCGGCCTTCCCGTCACTGCAGGTGGCAACACGATCCAGCGGCACTGCTCGTCGGGTCTCAACTCGATCGCCGTCGCAGCCAACCACATCAAGCTCGACGGTGTCGACGTCGCCGTCGCCGGTGGCGTCGAGTCGATCACCATGCCCAGCCCGGGCATGGGCGGCAGCGCCAACATGGATCCGGCGCTCGAAGCGATGTATCCGGCGGTGTACATGGCGATGATCGAAACGGCCGACATCGTCGCCGAGCGCTACAACGTGTCGCGCGAGTACCAGGACGAGTATTCCTACGAGTCTCAGCAGCGCATGGCGCGGGCGCAGGAGAACGAGCTGTTCGTCGACGAGATCGTGCCGATGGCGACGAAGATGAAGTTGGTCGACCGCGAGACCAAGGAAGAAACCATCGTCGACTACGTCGTCGACAAAGACGAGTGCAACCGGCCGTCGACCACCCTCGAAGCGCTCGCCCAGTTGCAGCCGGTCCGCGGCCCCGGCAACTACATCACTGCCGGCAATGCCAGCCAACTCTCCGACGGGGCGGCGGCCGTGGTGATGATGAGTGACGAAGAAGCAAGCCGTCGCAACATCGAGCCACTCGGTGCGTTCAAGGGCTGGGCAGTCGCCGGTTGTGAGCCCGACGAAATGGGCATCGGTCCGATCTACGCCGTGCCGAAGCTGCTCAAGCGGCACGGCCTCACCGTCGACGACATCGACATCTGGGAACTCAACGAGGCCTTTGCCTCGCAGTGCCTGTACAGCCGCGACAAGCTCGGTATCGACCCCGAGAAGTACAACGTCAACGGCGGCTCGATTGCGATCGGCCACCCGTTCGGGATGACCGGCACCCGCTGTGCCGGCCACATCCTGCAGGAAGGCAAGCGGCGCGGCGCCAAGTACGGCGTCGTCACCATGTGCATCGGCGGCGGCCAGGGCGCTGCCGGCCTCATCGAGATCTACTGACGCCGCCCATCCCCCAGCCGCCACCTTTGTTTTCGTGAGGTTGCTGCAGGCACTGCCTGCAGCAACCTCACGAAAACGTCGGGTCAGCGTGAGTCGTAGTGGCGTTCGGTGGTGGTCCACCACGCTGTCGCGGGGCCGGACCAGGCCGCCCGCGACTCGGTGAACGCTTGCGCGGCGCGTTCGCCGGGCCAGCCTGTCGGGAGGAGCTCGGCGGGCAGGTCGGGGTCGAGGAGCGGGAATCCGCGCCAGGCGTCGACGAGTCGGATGAGGTTGCCCGCAGCCGCAGCATCGCCAATTGGCCTCGGCAGCTCGGCGCGTGCCGCCAGGAACGCCTCGTACTCGGTTGCCAACTCGTCGGGCTGCCAGGCGCGCTGGGCGAGTTCGACCGGGTCGCCCAGGTCGGTCAGGGCACACCGGAACATCGCGGCACCATCGATTCCAAGATCGCGCACCACGCGGGCGGCTTCGTGCTCTCGCTCGATCCGCGGACAGATCCACGTGCCGTTGCCGAGCGAGCCGAAGCCGGCCCATCCGAGGCGTACCGACAGTGGGCCGCGTATCGCCCGACGCACCTCGGGAACGCTGGCGAGCAGAACGAGCCAGTGACCGTTCCACGGATCGTGGCGCTGGCCGAGCCCGTAGATCCGCTCGGCACCCCGCTCCAGCACGGCGGTCGCCCACTCGGTGAGGCGCCAGCGCGTTCGACGCCCGACCCGCTCCGGGGTCAACCAACCCTTGTCGGCGAGGCGGCTCACCGCCTGACGCGTCGCCTTTTCCTCGACGCCGACGACTGCCATCGCGTCGACCAACGTCTGGGTCCAGGCACGCGCACCGGTCGGGCGCATCAGTTCACCGAAGACCGTGATGAGCAGGTCGGAGGCACTTGCGCTCCCGACGGCACCATCGAGCCGCACCCCGTGCGCCGCAGTCAAGTTGGTGGAGGTGTCCATCGGAATGCTCGATTCGCTTGATCAGCTCGTTTGCGTGACGAAAATGGCTGCGATCCCAGCCATTTTCGTCACGCAAACGTGAGTTGGGGGTGTGGGATGCGGGTGGGAGTCTACATTTTACTTGCGGGGGACATGAGATTCAAGGTATGTTCCCCTTGTCATGTCTGAGCCTCCGATCCGACCCAGCCACCCGGTGATCACCTTCGAGCGTCATCCCGACGCGTACGCCCACTGGAACCTCAAGGTCGACTCGACCACGGCGCGTCTGTCGATGAACGTGGCGGTCGACGGCGGGCTGCTCGGCGATTACGAACTCAAGCTGAACAGCTACGACATCGGCGTCGACATCGAACTCGCCGACGCGATCCGGCGGCTCCGTTTCGAGCACCCCGAGGTGCGGGTGGTCATCCTCGACAGCGCGCTCGAGCGGCGTCTTCTGTGCCGGAGCAAATATCCGCATGCTGGCGGCAGCCACGCACTCCCACAAGGTCAACTTCTGCAAGTTCACCAACGAGACTCGGCTCGAAATCGAAGAAGCGTCAGCCGAGTCGGGGCTGCGCTTCCTCGCTGCGATCAACGGTGCCTGTTCGGGCGGCGGCTACGAGGTGGCCATGGCCTGCGACCATCTGTTGCTCGTCGACGACCGGTCGAGCGCCGTCTCGCTTCCCGAAGTTCCGCTTCTGGGTGTCCTGCCGGGCACCGGCGGGCTGACGCGACTCACCGACAAGCGCCACGTCCGTCGCGACCGCGCGGATGTGTTCGCCACCAAATCCGAGGGCATTCAGGGCAGCGAAGCCGTCGAATGGAATCTGGTCGACGAGATCGCTGCGCCAACTGTCTTCGAAGCCGCTGTCCAGGCGCGGCGTCGCGGCCCTGGCCGCCACCTCGAGCCGCGCCGATGACGGATCGGCGGTCGTGCTCGAACCATTGCATCGCACGATCACCGCCGGCACGATCACATCCGACCCAACGTCGCGCGACACCGTCACGTATCGGTTCGTTGCAGCCACCCTCGATCGGGTCGGTCGCTCGGTCGATGTCACGATCACCTGCACCGCCGACGCCGACTGGGCGCTCACCGCAGCCCGCGAGTTCGATGACCTGCTCTGCCACCTGCGGTTCAACGAACCCGAACTCGGCACCATCGTCCTGCGCACCTGGGGCGACGTTGCCGATGCCGTGGCGCAAACCGAACGGTTGCTCGCGGGGCACGATCACCTGACCCGAGAAACAGCATTGCTGTGGAAGCGCGTCCTGTCTCGCCTCGACCTCACAGCGCGCAGCCTGATTGCGCTCGTCGAGCCCGGATCCTGCTTCGCCGGCATCCTCGCGGAGGTCCTCTTCGCCGCTGACCGGAGCTACATGCTCGACGGAGTCTTCGAAGACGACGATGATCCGCTCCCTCCGGCTGACATCGTGCTCACTGCCGCGAGCACGGGGCCGATGCCGATGGCGAACGGCATCACCCGACTGACCTCGCGATTCTGGGGATCGCCCGCCGACCTGGCCGCAGCCGTGGGGGCCCTCGACGAGCCGATCGGCGCCGAGCGGGCGACCGAACTCGGCCTCGTCACCTCGACGCCCGACGACCTCGACTGGGACGACGAAGTGCGCCTGGCCGTCGAGGAACGGGCCAGCTTCTCACCCGATGCGTTGACGGCAATGGAGGCCAACCACCGCTTCGCCGGCCCCGAGACCATGGCCACGAAGATCTTCAGCCGCCTGTCGGCGTGGCAGAACTGGGTGTTCATCCGCCCCAACGCCAGCGGTCCGGACGGTGCCCTGCGCAAGTACGGCACCGGCACCCGCCCCGCCTACGACCACACTCGCACCTGACATCGAACTCGGAGAGCACCATGACCAACATCGACTACAGCGAGCGCATCCCGAACAACGTCGACCTCGCCGACGATCGACGGCTGAAGCGGGCACTCGAGAACTGGCAGCCACGCTTCCAGGACTGGTGGTCGGGAATGGGACCTGCCGGGTTTCAGGACAAGGACGTCTACCTGCGCACCGCCGTCGATGTCGGTCGTGAAGGGTGGGCGCACTTCGGGCACGTGAAGATGCCCGAATATCGCTGGGGCATCTTTCTCAGTGAAGCGCAACCGAATCGGACGATTGGCTTCGGCGACAACAAGGGTCAACCGGTGTGGCAGGAGGTGCCGGGCGAGTTCCGTACCGACCTCCGTCGACTCATCGTCGTCCAAGGCGACACCGAGCCGGCCTCGGTCGAGCAGCAGCGGCTTCTCGGAGCGACGGCACCATCGCTGTACGACCTGCGCAATCTGTTCCAGGTCAACGTCGAGGAGGGGCGTCACCTGTGGGCGATGGTGTATCTGTTGCACCGCTACTTCGGTAAGGACGGCCGCGACGAGGCCGACGCGATGCTCGAACGGAACTCGGGCGACGCGGACCAGCCGCGGATCCTCGGGGCGTTCAACGAAGAGACGCCCGACTGGCTCTCATTCTTCATGTTCACCTACTTCACCGACCGCGACGGCAAGTATCAGCTCGGGGCGCTGCGCGAATCCGCGTTCGATCCGCTCAGTCGCACGTGTGACTTCATGTTGAAGGAGGAAGCGCACCACATGTTCGTCGGCGCCACCGGCGTCGGACGCGTCGTGCAACGCACCGCCGAGCTGATGAATCAATACGACACCGACGACGTCACCGGCCACGGCGGCATCAACCTCGCCACGCTGCAGCGTTACATCAATTTCCACTACTCCGTCTCACTCGATCTGTTCGGCTCCGAACGCTCGACCAACGCGGCGAACTACTACGCGGCCGGCCTCAAGGGGCGCTACGGCGAGGACAAGTACGACGACGATCACGTGCTGCTCGACAGCACCGACGAGTTCCTCACCGTGGCTGGCGGCCGGATCGTCGCCGAGACGCTTTCGGCACGAGCGCTGGTCAACCACGAACTCCGCAGCGAGTACACCGCCGACTGCGAAAAGGGCGTGCGCCGATGGAATCGGACACTGTCCGATCACGGCATCGACGTCGAACTCGCCTTGCCGCACGTCGGCTTCCATCGCGAAGTCGGCGCCTTCCGTGACGCCCACGTCACGCCCACCGGCGAGCTGCTCGACCCCGACGAGTGGGCTGCGCGCCAGCATGAATGGTTGCCGACCGATGCGGAGCGTCGCCACGTCGGCTCGCTGATGAAGCCGGCGATGGGTGTCGGCGAGATGGCCGGATGGATTGCTCCGCCGTCGACGGGCATCAACACCCAAGCCGTCGACTTCGAATACGTGCGGATCTGATCGCCCGGTGCCGGTCGACGATCTCGCCGCCGCAGCGACCGCGTTCGTCGACGTCGGCGCAGCGCGCCTGCGCACGGCGACGTGGGGGGCCGGGCCTGCCGAGATCGTCCTGTTACATGACGGCCTCGGCTCGATTGCCCAGTGGCGGGACGTGCCTGCCGGCATCCATCGCCGCACCGGCGCCACGGTCTGTGCCTACGAACGAGCCGGCCACGGAGCCTCCACTCCGATGCCCATCGGCCCGTGGCCGGCGGATTGGCTGCACCGCGAAGCGCACGTGTTGACCGAGCTGCTCGACGTGCTCGGCATCGAAGCGCCCCTCCTGGTCGGCCATTCCGACGGCGGCTCGATCGGCTTGATCCATGCGGCTGGGCACGACGCCGCGACGAGCCGAAGGTGCAGCGGTGTCATCGCCATTGCCGCTCACTCGTGGGTCGAGTCGGTGTGTGCCGACAACATTCGAGCGATGCGCGCCGACCCTCACCGCTTCGTCACCGGGCTTGCCCGCCACCACGACCACCCCGGTGCGGTCTTCGAAGCGTGGAGCGGAGTCTGGGTGTCCGATGAGTTCGCGCGCTGGGACATCCGCCCGCTTCTCGCCTCCATCACCTGCCCGGTGCTCCTCGCGCAGGGGACCGACGACGAATACGCCACCGATCGACAACTCACCGCCACCGCCGAAGCCATCGGAGCCGCCACCCAGATCGTGCGTCTCGACGGCGTCGGCCACAGCGTGCACCACCAGGCACCCGACCGGGTCGTCGACCTCGTGGCAACGTTCTACGATCACCATCACCCGGCCGCCACGGCCGCCCAGGGGGACTGACATGCACGACCATTTCAACGCCAGCCGCTGGCTTGTCGACCGCCACGTCGAGGAAGGTCGCGGCGAACGGATCGCAGTCCGTCAGGGAGACGTCGCATACACCTACCGGGACGTGCAGCAACTGGTCGAGCAGGTCGCGGCCGGCCTCGCCGCCCACGGCGTCAGACCTGAAGAGCGGGTGGCGATGGCGATGCTCGACTCGATCGAATTCGTCGCCACCTTCCTCGGCGCGATGCGTCTCGGCGCCGTACCGCTGCCGATGAACCCGTTGCTGCCGGGACGCGACCTCGGTGTGATCGTCGCCGACTCGCGGGCCCGGGTCGTCGTCATCTCGGCCGAACGGATGGCATCGCTCGCCGACCTGCGCTCCGGCGCACCGGAAGTGCAGACCGTGATCACGACGGCGGGAAGCGTCGATGAGGATGTCGTCGCGTGGTCCGACTTGATCCGGTCGGGCGACGGCCAGCACCTGCGATTCGACACCTGGGCCGAATCGCCTGGATTCTGGCTGTGCACGTCGGGGTCGACCGGCACACCCAAGCTGGCGATGCATCGTCACGGCGACATCCCGGCCTCCTGTGCAAGCTATGCCGACCAGGTCCTCGGGATCACCGCCGCCGACGTGTGCTATTCGGTGGGACCCATGTTTCATGCCTACGGTCTCGGTAACTCCCTCACGTTCCCGTTCTCGGTCGGGGCAACGGCCGTGCTCGAACCGGCGCGGCCTCCGACACCGCAGCTGGTGGCCGACGTGGCGAGCCGGCACGGTGCCACCCTCTTCTTCTGCATTCCGACCTTCTACGCCGCCTTGCTCGCGTCCGACATCGCCGACGATGCCTTTGCCTCCGTGCGATACGGCGTGTCGGCCGCTGAGGCGCTTCCGGCCGAGACCTTCGAACGCTTTCGAAGCCGTTTCGGGGTGACGATCCTCGACGGGATCGGCTCGACCGAACAGCTACACATCTACCTGTCGAACGCCCCCCATGCACTCCGACCGGGCACGAGCGGCAAGGCCGTGCCCGGCTACGACGTCCGCGTGGTCGACGAGTACGGCGCACCGCAACCCGACGGCGAACCGGGCCAACTCCTTGTGCGGGGGCCCTCGACGGCCACGGGCTACTGGTGTCGGAGCGACACGACGCGAGCGACGTTCGAGGGGGACTGGATGCGCACCGGCGACCTCTACGCGCGTGACGCTGACGGCTTCCACACCTACCTCGGTCGTGTCGACGACATGTTGCGGGTCGGCGGCGAATGGGTGTCGCCGGCCGAGGTCGAAGGCGTGCTGATCGAACACCCGGCAGTGCTCGAAGCGGCGATCGTCGGACGGCCCGACAGCGACGGCGTGCTCCGCCCCGTCGCCTTCGTCGTCAGCGCCGACGGCGTCGAACCCGCCGCCGACGTACTCGTCGAGCACTGTCGTCAACGTCTTGCGGGCTACAAGCGCCCCAAGCAGTACGAGTTCGTCGAGAGCCTGCCGAAGACCGCCACCGGCAAGATCCAGCGCTTCAAGCTGCGCTGAATGGCACCGGTGTCTGGCACCATGGCGTCGTGGACCTGAACGATCGAGTCATCATCATCACCGGCGGCGGATCCGGCATCGGCGAAGCGCTCGCCCGCGCCGCCCATCGGGAAGGGGCGCGTCACGTGGTGGTCGCCGATCTCGACGGTGCCGCAGCAGCGAGGGTCGCCGCCGACATCGGAGGCACGGGGGTCGAGATCGACGTCCGCGACGAATCGGCGATCGTTGCGATGGTCGAGGCAACCGAGACGGCGCACGGGCCGATCGACGTGTTCGTGTCGAATGCCGGTTACGTCACCGTCGGCGGGCTCGAAGACACCAACGAGCGCATCCAGCACATGTGGGAGGTGCACGTGATGAGCCACATCTACGCCGCGCGCGCCGTGCTGCCGTCGATGATCGCCCGCGGCGAGGGTTACCTGCTCAACACGGCGTCGGCCGCCGGTCTGCTCACCCAGATCGGTTCGCTCGCCTACTCGGTCACCAAGGGTGCAGCAGTTTCCCTGGCCGAGTGGCTCAGCATCAGCCATCACCACCAGGGCATCCGGGTGTCGGTGCTGTGCCCGCAAGCCGTGGCCACCAACATCGTGGCGAACAGCCCCGACCGCGGCGGACCGGCCGCCATCGGCGACGAACCCGGCGACTTCGAAGGGGGTGTGGCGTCAGGCGACGGCGTGCTGAGCAGCGACGACGTTGCGCAAGCGTGTCTCACCGCGATGCGTGACGAGCGGTTCCATGTGCTGCCGCATGCGCAAGTACAAACCTACGTCGAGCGCAAAGCCACTGATGTCGACCGCTGGTTGGCCGGGATGCGTCGGTTCCAGGACGTGCTCGCCGACGGCGGGCCGTTGCCCGGCGACGCGATCGCACCCCCGCTCTGACGGGGCGGGTTCCACCGGCCGACACCTGATCGGCAACACTGCTCGTGTGGAGCGCTCAGAAACACCAGTCGGCTTCGACGTGTCGCTGGTCGAGCCGTGGCTCGCGGCGAACACCCGGGTCGTTCCCCCCTGCCGGTGGACGCGTCTGACCGGGGGTCACTCGAACCTCACCTACCTGTTGACCGATGCGACGGGCGTCGAGTATGTGATTCGTCGCCCGCCACAGGGGGAGCTGTTGCCCAAGGCGCACGACATGTTCCGCGAGTACCGGATCATCGAAGCGCTGCACCCGGCCGGTATTCCCGTGGCCGAACCGATCGGTTACTGCGATGATCGCGACGTCTGCGATCGCCACTTCTACGTAATGGGCAAGGTCGGAGGCGATGCGCTCTACACCGGCACGTCGACGGCCGGCCATCTCGACATGGCTGCCCGGGGCCGCGTGGGCGAGTCGTTCATGGCGGTGCTGGCCGGTATCCATTCGATCGATCCGGCAACGGTTGGGCTCGAAGATCTTGGCCGACCCGACGGCTACGTGGCGCGCCAGCTGCGAACTTGGTACGGATCGTGGACTGCATCGGCCGAGGCGGCGAACTACGACGACGCCCGGGTTCACGAGCTCCACGACATGTTGCTCGCCAACCTGCCCGAGCAAGGGCCCGGCCGGATCGTCCACGGCGACTACGGCGTCCACAACACGATGGTCCGCGCCGACGGCATCGTGGTGGCCGTACTCGACTGGGAGATCGCCACGTTGGGCGACCCGCTCGCCGATTTCGCCTATGCCCTCAACGCCTGGATCGAACCCAGCGACCAGATCACAGGAAAGGGCGACGCGGCGACGGCGATCGAGGGCTTTTCGTCACGGGCCGAACTGACCGCGTTCTACGCCGACCGCACCGGAGCCGACCTGTCGAACCTGGCGTACTACCGCTCGTTCAATTCACTCAAGACCGCCTGCATCATCCATGGTGTGTATGCCCGCTACGTACGCGGGCAGAAGAGCACCGAGGGCGTCGACCTTGCCGGTTTGTACGAACGCATCGGCATCTCGATCGAACTCGCTGCAGCGCACGCCGCAGCCATCTGACCGTCCGGTGAGCACGATGGATACGCCGATCAAAGCAGCAATCGACATCGGGACGAATTCGATGCACCTCGTCGTGGCGCGGCTCGCGGAGCACGGTGGCTTCGAGATCCTGACCAGCGAGAAGGAGACGGTGCGCCTGGGCCAAGGCGGCGGCGAGATGAAGCGGCTCGCGCCGGACGCCATCGAGCGGGGCCTCGCCGCGTTGGCGCGGATGGCTCAGGTCGCGACCAGTTTCGGCGAGGTCGACCTCGTTGCCGTCGCCACGAGCGCCGTACGTGAGGCGTCGAACCGCGACGAGTTCCTCGACCGGGCCAAGCGCGAGATCGGCATCGACGTCGAAGTGATCAGCGGTTTCGAGGAAGCGCGCCTGATCCACCTCGGTGTCCTGCAAGCGCTGCCGGTGTACGACAAGCGACTGCTCCTCGTCGACATCGGCGGAGGGAGTACCGAGTTCCTCGTCGGCCTGGGGGCCGACCCGATCGAGGCGCGCAGCATGAAGCTCGGAGCGATCCGCCTGACCGAACGCTTCTTTCACGAGTCGATTGCCGAGAGGCGGCGGCCCAGTGCCGCCGAAGTCGACGAGTGCCGGCAGTACGTCCGGGCGGCGCTCGCCCCGGTTGGCCACGAGCTCGGTGGTCACCAGCCCGAAATCGTGATCGGCAGTTCGGGAACGGCGACGACGATCGCGGCGATGGCGGCGGCGGACCGCGGCGACGACGTCCGTCAGATGAACGGGGTGCGGTTCACCGCGGCCGAGATGCATCGCGCCGTCGAGCGCATCGTCGGGGCGAAGGATCGGAGTCGCCTGGCGGGACTCGATGAGAAGCGATCCGACATCATTCTCGGTGGCGCGATCCTGCTCGACGAAGTGTTCACCACCTTTGGGGTCGATTCGATGACGATCTCGGCGAATGCATTGCGCGAGGGCGTGTTGTTCGACCGATTCGCCGATCGATCAGGGCGCGACCTCCATGATTTGCGCCGAGCGAATCTGCTCCGCCTCGCCCATCAGCTCGACCCCGACCCCGACCACGCGCTCCATACCGCGTTACTGGCGGGGCAGTTGTTCGATCGGTCGAGGGCAGTGCACGGGTTGGGCGACGACGCCTGCGAGCTGCTCGAAGCGGCCGCGATCGTTCACAACGTCGGGCTCTTCATCAGCCATTCGAGTCACCACCAGCACTCGTACTACGTGATTCGCAACAGCGAGCAGTTGACCGGATTCACCGAACACGAGATCGAACTGATCGCCGTGATCGCTCGGTATCACCGCAAGTCGCGACCGAGCGAAAAGCATCCGGAGTTCGCTGCGCTCGACGCCGACGACCAGCGTCTCGTCGCCCTCCTCGCCGGCATGCTCCGCGTCGCGATCGGTTTGGACCGACGCCATGCCGGCGTCGTGCAGGACATGAGCGTCAGCGTCGATGGCGGAACGCTCCGGATCGAGTTGGTCGCTGCCGCCGACGCCGACATCGCCCTCGAGGTGTATGCCGCTCGCGAACGATCACCGCTGCTCGCGGCAGAACTCGGCGTTGCAGTCGAGATCGCGGTCGAGATCGCGGTTCAGCGTTGACCGGTCGGTGAGAGGTCGAGCGCGACCAGCCTGCCGACGACTTGATGAACCGGTACGTCGAGCATCGCGCCGACGACGATGGCGTCGGCACCGCGCAGCGTGATGACCGATGCCTGCCAGTCGCCGCGTTGAGTCCGGATGTTGTCGATGAAGCGCAGCAGTGACAAGAACGCGTGACCGTTGAGTCGGGTCAGCATCGGTATGTCGATGCGGAGCGGCTCGGTGATCGGTGACGAACGGTACGCGACGGACCGACCATCGGATGCAGGAACGAGTTGCTCGACGGGCACGCCGTAGAGCCCTGCCAGCCGGTGGAGGCGAGGGAGCGAGATCGCCCGTTCACCTCGCTCGTAGGCGCCGATCGTCGACGGGACGAAGGTGCCGTCGGAGAACGTCTCGACGTCCTGCAACGACATCTGACGCTGCTCGCGCAGTGCTCGCAGGCGAGTGCCCACATCACGACTCATCTGGGTGGCGATCGCATCGACGTCGGGCATGTGTTCTGTTCGCGCTCGTGGCGTACTCGCTGGTGTCGAATCGGTCGGTGACGGTGTCGGTCATGGTGGGTGAGCGGAGCCTCTCCGGAGTGGGGCCGCAGCGGGGCGAGTCGAAACTCGACCCGCTGCGGAGTGGGGGAACAGGGCGTGTCAGTGAGAGGTGTCCGCTCGGAACGATTTCTTACCGTTGTGATCCGGAATTCTCAGTTGATCTTCACGCTCGACAGCACGTTGTCCCATCCGGGCATCGACGACTCCGCGGCCCACGCGTAAGTGGCGCCCCCGTACGTCGTGCCCGTGCCGTTGCTTGCGCTGCGGTACGTGGCACTGCATCCACCGACCTGGTGGCTCGACACGACGTTGTCGAAGCCGAACGAGGACAGGTTGATCCAGTAACCGCGTTGGGAGAGGTAGAGGACACTGCCGCCGTAGGAGGTGTCGCGATAGAGGCGCAATGAACTGCTGCAGTTCGCGGCGAGCGCGCCCTGCGGTCGAATGCCCGTCGTGGTCGGCTCGGCCCGGCCGAGATCGTGGCCGGCCGCCTTGAGGGCGCGGTCCATGTCGGCTTCGGTCGCAAAGCACCGCGCGGAGCCGACCTCATCGACCCAGCAGGCTCGGGCGCCATCCCAGCTCTTTGAGAGGTCGATCGTGCGACCGTCGAACGTGGCGAGCGATCGGTCGGCGATCGAGTCGGTACTCGTGACGGTTCCGGGGTCGGCAGCGTCGACGTCGACGGCGGCGCCGAGCGAGGTCGACAGAATGGCGCCGACAAGGACGGCACGACGAAGTCGTCGAGCGGTTGCCGTCGAGGCGCGTTGAAGCGAGTTGTCGTTGGTGAAGCTGTTGTTGCTCATGGGTCCCTTGAGGTTGTGTGGGTTGACGCGTCGAGCTGCGCGGTCACCCCGGCACGACGAGCACGGTGGTTGTCTGGGGATCGACCGAGATCGACGCGCATGGTTCGTCGGCGGTGTAGGTGCCGGCGATCGTGACGCTCCAGTTGGAGGCGCCCTGTTCGTCGAGGATGACCCGCACCTCCGCTTCCACTACGCCCGGTTCGCGACAGGGTCCGAAGTTGAACGTGTCGACGAGACGTGATTCGAGTTCGGCGATGTCGATGGGTGACACGCCGTTGCCGTCGACGATGGCAGGGTCGATGGGTGCGAACGTGGCGAGTCCGAGTCGATTGCAGGTTCCCTCGTCCCCGGGAACGACCGCCGCGATGCCCTCGGTCGTGATGCACGCCTGTAACGGCTCGGGTGGTCCGTCGACCCCGAGGTCTCCGCCCTGCCACTCGCCACCGCACATCGAGATGGGGTCGGCAATGCCATCCCAGCGCATCGCCACCTGGGTGGCCGGCGGAATCACCGGATTCGACCAGCAGGCCACGGCGCGCGCCTCGGACGGGCTCTGGGAGAGCAGGGTTGCCGCGGCGACCGCTGCGGCGCCGCCCAACGCAGCGACGACGACGACGCCGGTGACGAGGCGGAGATGGCGACGACGCGGACCCGATGCCACCAGCGAACCGCCGATGATCCGTTCGAGGACGTCCATGGCACGTTGGTCGGCGCGGGGCCCGGTCAGCTCGACCGGCGAGTTCCAGCCGGGCGGCGCCGAATAGGAATGCAACAGGTCGACGGGGTCGAGTTGGTCGCTGCGGATCATGCCACCTCACCCCCTTGTTGCATCGTCAGGTCGAAGGCGTCGCGGAGACGCCGGCGGGCACGGTGGAGGCGGACGCCGACAGCGTTTTCGGTGATGTCGAGCGCCGCTGCGATATCGCCCGCCGACATGGCGTACGGCCCGGTGAACATGAGGATCTCCTGGTCGTGCGGTCGGAGCGAACGCATTGCCTGCTCCAACGCGTCGAAGCGCTCGGACGCCAGCGCCGCATCAGCGGGTCCCGCAGGTTGGGTCGGGCGGGCGGCGCAGAGTTGGTCGATGAAACCAGCGGCGCGTCGCGCGGATCGTCGGCGGGTGCGGACGATGTTCCGGGTGACGCCGATCAACCATCCCTGCGCCCAATCCTGCGGGATCGCGTCGCGGCGTTGCCAGGCCACGGCGAACGCCTCGGCGGCCACGTCGTCGACGTCGGATGCCGCGACCAATGCGCTCGCATAGGCGCGGACCGACCCGAGGTGGCGGCGATACAGCTCGGTGAACTCGGTCTGGTTCATGGCGACACGGCGGGAGTCTTCTGGATGATCGTGTGCTGCCATCGAACCCCCTTCTGCCTGGTGGCTCCACCCCTGCTCGAAGTTGCCCCGAACTGTTCGGGAAATCGCCGTGTGGAGGAAATGTCCGCTTGGCCCAACTTCTTACAGTCGACGCCGAAAGAACACCTGGAGTGCATCGTTGCACCCTTGGCGTGAGATGAGCGTGGGATGAGAGTGAGATGGGAATGGTGCCTGAAGCCCGGAGCGAGCCGTGGCCACGCCGATGGCCTGGGCATACTGGGCACCATGGCCGAGACGTCGATCACCACCACAGCAACGAAACCGACGGCGTCCGACCCCGGCACCGGCGCCCGGCCCGCCGCCGCGAACTTCGTCCATGACCTCGTGGTCGACCACAACGAGCGAGGCGTGTTCAACGGCCGGGTGCAGACCCGCTTTCCTCCGGAACCGAACGGATACCTGCACATCGGCCACGCGAAGGCGATCACGGCCAACTTCGAACTGGCGCGGACATTTGACGGCGTCTGCAATCTCCGCTTCGACGACACCAATCCCGATACCGAAGACACCAGGTTCGTCGACGGGATCATCGAGGACCTGGCCTGGCTCGGCTATCGGCTCGATCGGCCGGTGCTGTACGCCAGCGACTATTTCGACCTGCTCGCAGAGTGGGCCGAATTGCTGATCGTCAATGCGCTGGCCTACGTCGATGATCAGGACGGTGAGACCATCTCCGAGCAGCGGGGCGGGTACGGCCGGCCCGGAATCGAGAGTCCGTTCCGCGACCGCAGCGTCGAGGAGAATCTCGATCTGTTCCGGCAGATGCGCGACGGCGCCTTCGATGAGGGAGCGCGGGTCCTGCGCGCCAAGATCGACATGCAGCACGAGAACATGCAGCTGCGGGATCCGGTGATGTACCGCATCCGGACCGAGGCGCATCACCGCACGGGTGACACGTGGAAGATCTATCCGACCTATGACTGGGCGCACGGGCAGAGCGACGCGATCGAAGGCGTCACGCATTCGCTGTGCTCGCTCGAGTTCGACTCGCACCGCGCGCTGTATGACTGGTATCTCGACCGGCTCGGTGAGCTTGGCGTGTTGCCGTTCGAGCAGCCGCGCCAATTCGAGTTCGCGCGGCTCGAACTCACGCACACGATCACGTCCAAGCGCAAGCTCTCCACGTTGGTCGCCGACGGTGTCGTCGACGGGTGGGACGATCCGCGCTTGCCGACTCTGCGGGGGCTTCGCCGGCGGGGGTACCCGCCCGAGTCGATCCGCGAGTTCTGCGACTTCATCGGTGTGTCGAAGACGAACAGCCGCCACGAGATCGAGTTGCTCGAGTCGTTCATCCGCACGCGGCTCAACAAGATCGCGCAACGGCGGATGGCCGTCCTCGATCCGCTCAAGGTCGTGATCGTCAACTGGCCGACCGATGCCGACGGCCGGCCTGTGGTCGAACACGTCGAACTCGTCAACAACCCCGAGCATCCGGATGACGGGATGCGCACGGCACCGTTCTCCGGCGTCCTCTACATCGAGGCCGACGACTTCATGGCCGAACCGCTGCCGAAGTACTACCGCCTCTCGCCCGGCCGCGAGGTCAGGTTGCGCGGGGCGTACTTCGTCACCGCGACCGACTTCGTCGTCGACGACTCGGGCGCCGTCGTCGAAGTCCACGTCACGTACGACCCGGAGACTCGGGGTGGCACCGCGCCCGATGGCCGCAAGGTCAAATCGACCATGCACTGGGTCAGCGCTGCCCACGCCATCGACGCTGATGTCGCACTCTACGATCGGCTGTTCAGTGCCGAGCAGCCCGGCTCGATCACCGGTGATCCGTTCGACGATCTGACCACCGAGTCGCGCACCCTGCTTCGGGGATGCAAACTCGAGCCCGCGCTGGCCGACGTCGCACCAGGACAGGTGGTGCAGTTCGAGCGACTTGGCTACTTCGCCGCCGATCTCCGCACGCCCGATCTGTTCCATCGCACCGTGGGCTTGCGCGACGAGTGGGCGAACATCCAGAAGCGAACCTAGAAGCCGCGGTCGCTCCGGGGCCGAATCGCGGTACGTTCCGCGGATGCACGTATCGCGACATTGCTCAGCGACTCGGCCCGGTGCTCCTCGGCGCACCCCGATGAACCTCGCATTGGTCGGTGCCCTGATTGCCGCGGTGCTGTCGTTCGCATCGACCATGCCGGTCGCCGATGCCGCCGCGACCACCATCGTCACCTGTGACGATACGGAGCAGGTAACGCCACCGCAGGAGCCCTCCCTGCAGAGCTACTCCTCGATCACCCCGGAGCGGATCGTCGACACGCGCGATGGTCTCGGCGGGTACAGCGGGCTGGTCGCAGCACGCTGCACGCTGCGCCTGCAACTCGCCGATTCCATCGTGCCGATCGACGCCGGGGCGGTCGCATTGTCATTGACCGCCGTGTCGGACGAACGGGGCTTCATGACGGTCTTTCCCTGCAGCGACGGGCGTCCGCGGTCGTCGAACATGAACACGCGTGCCGATGCACCGACCGCCAACCTGGTGGTGGCGGTGCCCGACGAGAACCGCGAGGTGTGCATCTACACGGTGCTGGCGAGCCACATCGTTGTCGACGTCCAAGGCTGGTGGGGCGACGGACCGAACCGGTTCCGGCCGATCGAACCCGACCGTGCTTATGACACCCGAGAACTGGCCACCCCCGCGCCCCTGGGCGCACTCGCCACCCGCAACGTTTCTGTGGCCGGCACCTTCGTGCCGAGCAACGCCACGTCAGTGGTGATCAACCTGACCGCAACGCAAACGGCAGCGCCGGGTTGGATGGTCGCCTTCCCCTGTGGCGAGACGCCGCCACTCGCATCGAACCTGAACTATGCCACCGGCGACACACGCGCCGTTGCCGCCATCGTTGGCGTGGGCACGCGTTCGGGCGGGGTCGGTGACATTTGCATCACGACGTCGGCTGACGCGGACTTCATCGTCGACGTCGTCGGCTACTACGCGCCCGCGCCGGCCTTCGGGCCGACGATCGAGATGATCCCGGCCCAACAGCGACTCGTCGACACGCGCGAGGCCTCCAGTCTGTGGAACACCCCGTTCGCCGCCGGGGAGATTCGTTCCTTCGATCCGACGGCGGGCCTCGATCGAGCGGCCGACGTGACCGCCGTGGTGATCAATGCCATCGGATTGGGCGCGGCGCGCCAGGGCCATCTCACCTTCTTCCCGTGTGCGGACACGCCTCCGACCGTCTCGACGCTGAACACCTTTCCCGACAGCGAGGTGTCCAACCTGCTGACCGTGCAACTCGACGATGACGGGCTGCTCTGCGTGTTGTCGTTCAGCGCCGGCGACGTGGTGCTCGACCTCGTGGGTGTCCAGGTCGTGACGAAGGGTTCGGCGCTGCGCGATCTCGACATCGCAGGGGTCGAGGTGTGGCCTGAGTTCACGCCCCAGGGTCGCGACTACGCGCTCGAATGCGTGGCGGGTACGAACCCGGTGACCTATTCCTTGACCCCGCATCGCAACAGCACGGCATCGATCGACGGCGCTCCGGCCGGGCCCGGTGTGGCCGCGGCGTTGCAACTGTCGGCCGACGACATCACGACCATCGCGGTCGCGACCCCCGGCGAACCGGTCGCCACGTACTCGTTCCGCTGTCTCCCGGCCGACTTCCCCCGCCTCACCATCGACCGGCCGGGCGAGCCAACCCCTGGCTGGTATCTCACCGGATTCGAGGGCGGCGCCGGCGCCCGTTCGTTCCTGAGCATTCTCGACGAACGCGGCGCACCGCTGTGGTATCAACCGACCAACCTCTTTCCGATCAACGCCCAGCGCCTGTCCGACGGCACGATCATGTACGACCCGGCGGAGGCCAACGGGTATGGCGTGGGGGCTGCCGAAACGGCCAAGATCATCTCGCTCGACGGCACCGTCGTCGACGAGGTGACCACCGACGATCCTGTCGCCTTCCCGCTCGACCATCACGAACACATCGAACGCCCGGGCGGGTGGACGCTGCTCAGCTACCCGCTGATCGCGGGTCAAGACCTGTCGGTGCTCGGCCCCGCGTTCTGCACGACCGAGAACGCTGTCGGGGCCACGATCCGCGAAGTCGCCGACAACGGCACGCTCGAGTGGGCGTGGGACACGTCTGACCACTTCGACATCGCAGAGGTGCAGTTTCCGCAGCGGTTCCAGAACTACCCGGCGCCCCCAGATCGCGGCTGCCCCGGCGCGGACCCTGCCGTGTATCCCGGCGAAGTCGACCTGTTCCATCTCAACTCTGTCGACCGCCTCGCAGGCGTCGGCGGCGGCGACTACGTGGTGAGCGCCCGCCACCTCGATGCCGTCTTCCGCATCAACCGGACTGCCGATGCCGACTTCGCCGAGGGCGAAGTCGAGTGGATTCTGTCGAGTGCACCGGCCACCGGACCAGTCGTCCCCAACAAGGGTGGGGCAATCCGGCTGGAAGTCCTGAACGATCCACTCGGCGGACCGCGGCGACCGCACGATGCCCGCCTTGACGGCAACGTGCTGACGCTGTTCGACAATCGCACGCTGCTGGCCGGCCCGGCACGGGCCGTTGCCTACGAGATCGACACCGCCGCCGGGACAGCGACGCTGCTGTGGCAGATCGACGAACCGCTCGGCCGGTCGAGCTTCGGTCTCGGCGCAGTGCGGGTCGCCGCCGACGGGAGTCGAAGCGTGACCTGGGGTGGCCTGCAGCCAGTGTTCAACGAGTTCGACGCCGACGGAAATCTGCTGCTGTCGATCCAGAAGGGGCCGATCGGCAACGCCTACCGGGTCGTGAAGTACGGGCCCGACGCATTCGACGCCGCCGAGTTGCGCAGCACCGCGTCAAGTGATTTTGTGCCCTGACACCGGGCATCAATCGACGGCACGGTTTCCCCATCAACCGACTTCGAGCGGTAGCAGCGCATCGGCTGCCTCGGCGATGTGGCCGACCCACTGGTCGGCCGTGCGCGGCTCGTCGACGGGCAGAACGACGAACTTCGTGGTCCCGATGTCGACGAACTGCCGGATCAGATTCGCCAGGTCGTCCCAGCTCGTCGACACGAGTTGGCGAACGTCGAGGTCCGGCCGTCGTTTGGCGAGCAACTGCAGCAATACATCTGGAACTCCACCGAATGCGTAGGGGAGGAGCACCCCGTAGTGGTCGTCGTCGATCGAGCGCTGATGCTCGGCCGCGACCTGTTCGATCACGGCGCGCCCGGCGGCGGCGTCGGCGGGCGTGACGAACGACGGCAACCAGCCATCGGCCAGGCGACCGACCCGCCTCAGCTCCGACGGGGCGAATCCGCCGAGCCAGACGTCCATCCGCTTCGGAGCGGGGAGCACGCGCACCTGCTCGTAGTGAAAGTGAGCTCCGTCGTGGTCGAACGGCTCGCCGGTCCAGCACTTCTTCATGACGGCGAGCGCCTCGTCGAACACCTTGGCCCGCTCACCTCGTTCGATGCCGAACGCCTGCTGCTCGACGGGGTCGACTGCTCCGAGCCCGAATGCAGGCAGCAGGCGACCGCCGGACATGCGACCGAGTGTCGCGAGCGACTTGGCGAGGACGACCGGGTTGCGGCCGGGTAGCACCATCACCGACATGCCGAACTTGAGGTGGGCGGTTCGCCCGGCGCCATACGCCATGGCCACCAACGGGTCAGGCGCCTCGCCGCTGATCTTTTCGGACAACCAGAGTGAATCGAACCGGTGGCGTTCGAGCGCGTCGACCATGACGCCGTAGTTCTCGTCGTTCAGGTTGGTCCGGGTGCCGAGACCGAAGCCGATGCGGACCTTCATGTCGGTGTTCATGCCGTTACGTCATGTCGTTGCTTTCGGTCATGCGCGAGCGATCGATTCGAGCACGTCGGCGAGTTCGTCAACGGCGCTGAGGAAGGGGGAGTGGTCGGTGTCGATGTCGACGAGAGCCGAGCAGCGTGCGCCCATCTGCGCCTGGTGGGTCGGGTGCACTGCCTCGTCTCGGAGGCAGCGGACGTACGTCGAGTCGATGTGGCTGCGGGGCGACCCGCCGACTGGTTCGGTCATCGTGGCGAGGGGCTGCGGTGACAGGCGGGAGATCGCGGCGGCGGCCATCTCGGGTGGGCACGATCCGTACAGCGCGGCCGGCGCCAGCCCCGCGTCGAGCACGGTCGTGTCGTCATCGACCATTCGGACTGCAGTCGAGAGTGGGACGTCGAGCCGTTCGAAGGAACGCAGCGCACTGCTGACGCTCTCGCCGTCATCGAGTGCAAACGCCGCGACGTAGACGAGGTGGGAGATGTCGGACCGGGCTGCTGCGGCGTGGGTGATCACCGCCCCGCCATAGCTGTGACCGACGAGCACGGCGCCGTCCAGTCCGAGATGGTCGAGCGTTACGCCGAGGTGAGCGGCATCGTGATGCAGTCCACCGAGCGGCAGCAGCGAGGTGCCGTGGCCGGGCAGATCGAGCGCGAAGGAACCGAGTCCTCGCCGGTCGAGTTCGGCTTGGAGCGATGCCCAGCACCACGCACCGTGCCACGCTCCATGGACGAGGACGATCGGACGATCCATCCGGAGATGCTCGCACAGCGAGTGCTGCCGGGCGCGAGTCAGCGGCGGGTTCAGCGAATGGTGATGCGAATGCGAGAAGGAACCCCGGCGCTGCGAACACGGCCGGTCTGGACCCAACTCGCAACGAAGGCAACGATGGCGACGCCTGCCACGATGGCCGTGTCGGGAACGTTGCCGATCGTCGAGACCACGACGGCCACGAGGGCGGCGATGGTCGAGATCACAACAGCCAGTTTGATGGCGGCGATCCAGGTGCGACGAGTGACTTCCATGTGCTCTTTCATAGTGGTCCCGATGTTCTGCGCGTCGATGAATTGCACTTCTTTCGCGAGTTGTCATCGGACCGTCGAGATCGTCACGCGATCGCGCGGAAGTGTGTGACGAAGCAATGAACGTCGGGTCGCTGTTGTGTGAACGAACCACACGCGTGTCGTTCGACGCGGGCCGAAGTCGACCCGATCCGAGCACTACGTTCGCCGCGATGTCCGCCGTGCGCCCTCTCGATCTGTTCCGCCTCGATGATCGAGTCGCCATCGTCACCGGAGCCTCGTCGGGGCTGGGGGATCGCTTCGCCCGCGTGCTGCATGCGGTCGGAGCAAAGGTCGTCGTGACGGCGCGGCGCGCCGACCGGCTCGAGTCGCTGGCAGCGGAGTTGAACGCCGATCGTCCGAACTCAGCCGTCGTCGTGGCCGCCGACGTCGCGATCGACATCGACCGTGAACGCATCGTCGACGAGCGCGCAGATGGCGTTCGGTCGGGTCGACATCCTGGTCAACAATGCCGGCGTCGGCCGCAAGGTCGCCATCGAGGACGAGGGCCTCGACACGTTTCGCACCGCGATGGAGGTCAACGTGACTGCGCTGTGGCACCTGTCGAAGTTGTGCGCACCGTCGATGATCGAGTCGGGTCGAGGTTCGATCGTCAATGTTGCTTCGATGCTCGGTCATGTTGCATCGGCTCCGGTCAAGCAAGCGCACTACAGCGCGAGCAAAGGGGCGGTCGTCAACCTGACCCGGGAGCTGGCCGTGCAGTGGGCGCGCCAGGGAATCACCGTGAATGCACTCTGCCCCGGGTGGTTTCCGTCGGAGATGACCGAGGGGATGGACACCGACGAGGGCAGTCAGCGATTCGTCCGGGCGAACACGCCCATTCCACGGATGGGAGAGACGCATGAACTGGATGGTGCGCTGCTGCTGTTGGCAAGCTCCGCCGGCACCTTCATCACCGGCCAGAGCCTGATCGTGGACGGCGGCTGGACCGCCCGCTGAGATCTCCCTCCGCCGAACCCACCTCTCCCACCCAGCGATGAGTTTCGGCCGCAGGAGGTGCGACCGGATCTCATCGCTGCAGCAAGCTCCGACCCCTGCGATGAGTTTCAGCCGCAGGAGGTGCGACCGGATCTCATCGCTGCCGTGGGGTGTGGGGCGCGGCAGAGGTCGATAGGTTGCGATGACCGACTCCCTCCGACGAATGCTCGATTCGAAGGAGGCTCCGTGCCGCATCTCACTGTCAGCGCCCATGCTCTGCTCGCCCGCCAGCATGGTGTCATCACGCCCGCGCAACTCGTCGCAGCGGGACTCAGACCGAGTGCGATCGACCGACTGGTCGTCGTCGGGGCGCTCGCCCCAGCAGTGCGCGGCACCTATCGGTCGCCGAGTGCGCCGCAGGGCGAGCTGTCGCGCTGCGCAGCACTGTGCCTGGCTCATCCCGACCTGGTGATCTCGGGGCCGACCGCGGGTCGTCATTGGGGCTTTCGCCGGCTTCCGGTTGATTGGCGGATCCACGCCATTGCTCCACCGGCGTCGCATCCGTGCATCGAGGCGTGGGTCCAGGTGTATCGGACGGCCGCAATCCATCCCCGTGACGTCATTGAGCTCGGTGATGGTCGGCGGGTGACTTCTCGTCCGCGGACGGTGTTGGACCTCAGTCGCTCCGAGTCGGACCTCACGATCCGGTCGCTGATCGAACAAGCCCGCAACGACGGCCGCCATTCGATCGACGAGATGATCGATGTCGCGTTCGACTGGCAGAGTCGTCGGCGGCCCTGGCTTCGCCGGTACTTGGCGCAGGTCGCGGCGGGTCTACCGGGAGGGGCGGCAGAGTCGCATCCGGAGCTGGTCGTTGGCGAGCGGCTGGTCGCAGGAGGTGTGGTCGGACTCCGCCGTCAGTATCGACTGACGCTGCCGGGGCGTCCGAACGCCCGTTTCGATCTGGCTGTCCCGTCATTGCGATGGGCGATCGAGGTCGATCTGTTTCCGACCCACCGCGAAGTCGACGGGGCACAACGCGACCGAGATCGTGATGCGGCGGCTGCCTTACTCGGCTGGACCACGACCCGGCTCGGCCCGGAGCATTTCGGCACGGCACTCGATCAGACGATCGCCGACCTGGTGGGGCGCTACCACGCATGGCACGTGCGATGAGGTTGGGTCGCAGGGGGTGCGGCCACGACTCATCGCAGCTGAGGGCTGGGACGGGGCGATGAGGCTGGGTCGCAGGGGGTGCGGCCAGAACTCATCGCAGCTGGGGGCTGGGGCGGCGCGATGAGGTTGGGTCGCAGGGGGTGCGGCCGCGACTCATCGCTGGGGTCAGCGGATGAAGACGGCGTAGACGATGGGTGGCACGACGACCCAGCTCAGAATCAGCAGGATGATGGCAATGATCGCAAAGTTGTACGACTGATCGCGAGGCGGGTTCCCGGCGGCTCCGACGATGTCGTACAGCACCTTGATCGGCTGGTCGGTGGTGAGCCGAATCCGCCGCCGAGCGACCGCGGCCGAGTAGAGCGCAGCCCACGACAGGCCGAGTAAGAGGAGTGCGAAGACGACGCCGATGACGATCAGGAGCACGTCGTTCTCGAACGCACTCGTCACCAGGTTCGTGACCGCACTCGCCGCCGTGGTGATGAACGCACCGCCGAGGAGAAACGTCGGGATGCCGACGGGGTTGCCCTTGAAGCCCTGCTCGACCCTGGTGGCGTCGAGGCGGGCGCGGCGCAACATCAGGTGCTCGTCGGAACCCCAGATCGCATTGGCCTCGCGCCGCTCGTAGAGCTTGCGGATATGGGTGACGAGCGTGTTCTGGTAGCCCTTGACGATCCACCGAGTGACCAGCTGGACCACCCACGTGACGACCGGCGTCAGGGGACCCAACCGCGGGAGTTGGGCGTTGCGGGCGCCG
The DNA here is from genome assembly GCA_963820085.1 of Ilumatobacteraceae bacterium. Lineage (GTDB taxonomy): Bacteria > Actinomycetota > Acidimicrobiia > Acidimicrobiales > Ilumatobacteraceae > Ilumatobacter_A. The sequence continues at coordinate 1,421,547 of CAWFYU010000008.1, forward strand.
TTGCGATCGAGCACCTCGAGGCTGCGCATCGCCATGCGATGGGCTTCGGGAAACTCACCCGGCTTCCAGAGTGGCTTGACCTTCGAGAGCTCACTGACGATGTCTTGTTCGACCTTGCCCGAGCCGCCGAGTTCCTCGAGGAGGGCGCCCTTTTCCTCGGGTGATGACGCGCGGAGCACACGGAGCGCGTCGATTCGATCCAGCAGGAGCGGCTCGTCCGCATCACCGATCGTCGGCGCATGCGCGGGTTCAGTCGGCCCGGTGTGGTGAGCATCACTCATCGCTGCGGAGCGTAGCCGCGCGCAGTTGCGCGATCTCACGGGTCGGATGTGCTGTACTTCTGTCACGGGAACATCCACAAACCCCGCTCAGGAGAAAAACAAATGAAAAACATGTTGGCTGAATTCAAGGACTTCATCAACAAGGGCAACCTCGTCGACCTCGCGATCGCAGTCGTCTTGGCGACCTTCTTCGCACCGATCGTGTCGGCGATCGTCGATGGCGTCATCATGAATCTGATCGCGGCGATCTTCGGGCAACCGAACTTCGACGCGATCCGGTTGAAGATCGCCGACGGCGACGGCCCGGGCGTCGATGCCGATGGCGTGCCGACCGACGGTGCGACGTACCTCGAGTTCGGCACCGTCATCACGGCAATCGTGTCGTTCCTCATCGTCGCGTTCGTCTGCTTCCTCATCGTCAAGGCCGTCAACAAGATGAAGAAGGAGGCCGTGGAAGAAGACGCCGGCCCGAGCGAGGTCGATCTGCTGACCGAAATCCGCGATCAGCTGCGCGCCAACAACTGAGTCTCGGCTCACGACACGACGCGATCTCCCGTGCTCGGCGCGGGGGATCGCGTCGTCTCTTTTCTGGGGGCGACGACACGTTGGCACGCATCTGCGATTCAATGGCCCCGATGCGTCGCCCCTGGATCGCCCTCGTCACCGTGCTCGCGGCGTGTGGATCTGTGGTCGCCGATGCCGACCCGGATGGCGCAGCACCACCCACGGCCCTCCCGACCGTTCCCGGTGTCGGCTCGTTACCGGCCACCGTTCCGGCCAGTCCGCCAACACCGTCGGAGCCACTGGTCGTCATCACCCGGCCGCTGACGACAGAAGGTGAAGCAGCGTCGCTGATCGGTGATCGAGTCGGTGGCAACAGGTTGCTGATGATCGGCGATTCGATCTTTGCCGGGACCGAGAATCGGTACGGCGGCGAGATGTGCGCAGGTCTGGAGCCGCTGGGTTGGGCGGTCGAGGTCGCAGCCGAAGCCGGCCGCTTCATCGAGTTCGGCGTCGAGGTCGTCGAACGTCGCATCCCCGACCCTGATGACGAGGGTTCCGTCGAGACCGAGCCGACCGGGTCTGCCGATCGGCCCGCGGCTGCCGGCGAGGACGACTGGGATGCCGCAGCGGTGTTCCTCGGCAGCAACTACAACGGCGACAAGGACAACTACGACGCCAAAATGCGCAAGATCCTGGATCGACTCGCGCCGCGCCCGACGCTGCTGTACACGGTCACCGAGTACCGATCGAACTATGCCGAGGTGAACGCATCTATCGCTCAGATCGCCATCGACTACCCCAACGTGACCCTGATCGATTGGTCGACCGCGGCGGCGACCCCCGGAGTTCTCCGCCCCGACGGCCTCCACCCCAACAATGACGGCGAACAGGTACTCGTCGATTTGACGGCCGCGGCGCTGGGGACAGCACCGCCGGGCGAGGCTGACTGCATCCGTTCGTCGTTCCGTGACGACTCGGCCATCCGGAGCGGCAACGGCTCGCCGAACACGGGCGGGTCGTCCACTACCACCAGCAGCACCGGCGGGTCGGGGAGCAGTTCCACGTCGGGCGGCTCGTCCACCAGCGGCGGTTCATCGACGTCTGGCGGCAGTTCGACGTCCGGCGGTGGTTCGACGTCGGGCGGTGGTTCGACGAGCGGCGGGGGAACGACGGTACCGGGCAGCACATCCGGCGGCTCGACGACATCGGGCACCACCACCAGCGGTTCGACGACAACCGGTGGGACATCGACCAGCGGGACGACAACGGACGGATCCACTACGGACGGATCCACCACGGACGGATCCACCACGGACGGATCCACCACGGACGGATCGACGTCGGGCGGAACAACGTCGGGCGGTTCCACGACCGGCGGTTCCACGACCGGCGGGACGACCACGACCGGCGGGACGACGAGCGGCGGGACGACGAGCGGTGACGCGACGACGAGCGGCGGCGACGCCCCCTGATCGCTCCGACCGGGTGGGCCGTGCGGGCGTCAGCCGCCGCGCAGCATGTCGAATCCCTCGACATTGCGGGCCAGCGTGAAGGCAGCGAGCACCAGCCCGGCGACGACGTACGAGCGAACTTGGATCGCCACGACGAACGCCGGCACGCCTCGTCCCAGCGACACCCTCAACCAGACCCACCACGCTGCGGCGAGAGCGACCAGCACGAACGGCACGAACAGGTGGAACGACAACGCCTCGCTGACGTTGCCGCGCAACAGGTGATGGGTGGCACGGGTGAGCCCGCACCCCGGACACCAAGATCCGGTCAACGCCCGAACGGGGCACGGGATGAGTCCACCCTCGCCGTCACCGCCGGGGACGTCGATTGCGATGGAGACCGCCGCGGCGACCGTGCATGCGGCGCAGGCCAAGGGCAGCGCGGCGGCTCGACTGAGCAACCTCGGCTGAGCTTCCATCGGATCCGACCGTAGCCCGCCTCCTCGCTCGTAGCCTGGACGCCATGCTCCAAGCGCAGGCGATCTCAGTGGAAGTTGGTGGTCGGCTCCTCGTCGACTCGGCCAGCTTCACCGTGATGCCCCGCGACAAGGTCGGCATCGTCGGTCGCAACGGAGCAGGCAAAACCTCGATGTTCAAGGTCCTCGGCGGCGCTGTCGAGCCCAAGACCGGCACGGTGCTCCGCAAAGGTGGCTTCGGCTACCTGCCGCAGGACCCGAAAATCGACTCGGCACTCGACGGGCGCAGCTGCGTCACGCACATCCTCTCCGGTCGGGGCATCGACGACGAGATGGTGAAGATCGAAAAGCTGCGCATCGCCATGGAGGAGAATCCCGACGAGCGCAATGTGAGCCGGTATCTCAACGCCGAAGAGTCGTTCCGGACCAACGGCGGGTACTCCGCCGAGAGCGAGGCCCGCCAGATGGCCGCTGGGCTCGGCATCGAAGACGCGCGCCTCGACCAGCCGATCAGCACGCTGTCGGGTGGCCAGCGTCGCCGCATCGAACTCGCCCGCATCCTCTTCGCCGGTTCCGACGTGCTCTGCCTCGACGAGCCGACCAACCACCTCGACGTCGATGCCAAGGAGTGGTTGCTCGGCTTCCTGCGCCAGTACAAGGGTGCGCTGCTGGTGATCAGCCACGACCTCGAACTGCTCGACGAGGCGATCACCCGTGTCATCCACCTCGACCGCACGTCCGAGACGGCGGTCGGTGAGATCTACGAGTACAAGGGCACCTACACCCAATACAAGCGGGCCCGTGCCGACGACGAGGCGCGCCTGGCGAAGAAGGCGATCCTGCAGGCCAAGGAGATCGATCGGTTGCAGACCGTCGTCGACCGGTTCGGCGCGAAGGCGACCAAAGCAGCCATGGCGCATAGTGTCGAGAAGCGGATTGCCCGATTGGAGGGCGAACGCGTGCGGGGGCCGCAGTCGTCGAAGGCGATGAGCGTGCGGTTCCCGCCCCCGCCGAAGTGTGGCAACACGGTCATCACGGCCACCGGGCTCTGCAAGGGGTACGGCGGTCCGTCGATCTTCGAAGACATCAACTTCGATCTCGGCAAGGGCGAGCGATTGCTGGTGCTCGGCCTGAACGGAGCGGGCAAGACCAGCCTGCTGCGGATTCTCGCGGGCGAGACCGAGGCCAATCTCGGCCAGGTCTCCTGGGGCTATCAGGTGCATGCCGGGTACTACGCCCAGGAACACGACAATTTGATGGTGCACGAGTCGTTGCTCGACAACATCCGCCGCGCCGTTCCCGCCGACGTCGAACTGTCCGAGACGCAGCTGCGCGGTCTGCTCGGCATGTTCGGGCTCTCGGGGGAAAAGGTGTTCCAGGAGGCGGGCACGCTGTCGGGTGGCGAGAAGACCAAGTTGGCGTTGTCGATGCTGATGGTCGGACGCAACAACGTGTTGCTGCTCGACGAGCCGACCAACAACCTCGACCCGCCATCGCGCGATGCCGTCGCCGCTGCGCTCGTCGATTGGCCGGGTGCGATCATCCTGGTGAGCCACGACGAAGACTTCGTCCGTGAACTCGACCCGACCAAGGTGCTGCTGCTGCCCGATGGCGATGTCGACTATTACTCCGAATCCTGGCTCGAGCTGGTGTCGATGGCCTGAGTGGCCTGAACGCCGACATGGCCTGAACTGTGGTGGCGCGGGCACGACCGGCTAGCCATGGAGCATGCAGATCGGATTCTTCGGCGGAACGCTCAACGACGGCACGATCGACGACGTGGTCGCCGAGGCCCGCCAGGCCGAGGCCGACGGGTTTGCGACCTACTGGGCGCCGAACATCTTCGGTCACGATGCACTGACGACGTTGGCGATCGTCGGTCGTGAAGTCCCGCGGATCGCACTGGGCACGTCGGTGGTGCCGACGTATCCGCGGCACCCCATGGCGATTGCGCAGCAGGCCCTCACGGTCAGTGCGGCATCCGGCGGCCGCCTGACCCTGGGTATCGGGTTGAGCCACAAGGTCGTCATCGAGTCGATGATGGGGATGAGCTACGCCACGCCGATCCGTCACATCCGCGACTACCTGAGCATCCTCGGGCCGCTGTCCCAGGGACGTCCGGTGAGCTACGCCGGCGAGGAGTACACGACGCACGGCGGGATCAATGCCAAGGGAGCACTGCCGTTCGACACCGTGATTGCCGCGCTCGGCCCGCAGATGCTGAAGATCACTGCGGAGATGGCGGCCGGCACGATCACGTGGTGCACCGGCCCGAAGACTCTCGGCGACTACATCGTGCCCACCATCAACGCCGCGGCAGAAGCTGCCGAGCGCCCGGCGCCGCGCGTGATCGCGGCGCTGCCGGTGTGCGTCACCACTGACCGGTCCGGTGCGATCGAGCGAGCGGCGAAGGTGTTCGAGATCTACGGCTCGCTCCCGTCGTACCGGGCGATGCTCGACCGCGAAGGGGCTGCCGGTCCTGCCGATGTGGCGATCACCGGGACGGTTGGCGAAGTGACCGAACGGATCGCCGCGCTCGCCGACCTCGGCGTCACCGAGTTTGCCGCGGTCGAGTTCCCGGGTGATCCCGACGAAGCCGCGGCAACTCGCGAAGCCGTCACCTCGCTGATCGGCTGACCGGCGATGGGAGCGGTCGAACTCGTCATCGACGAACACGGCGTGGCGACGGTCACCATCGCCAATCCGCCGATCAATCTCCTCACCGTCGAAGTCTTCATCGAAATCGCGCGGCTCTCGGCCCAATTGGCGGACGCCGATGACGTTCGGGCGGTGGTGCTGCGATCGGGCAATCCTGAGTGGTTCATCGCGCACTTCGACGTCGAGGCGATTCAGCACATGCCGATCGATCAGCCTGTGCCCACGTCCCTGAATGGCTTTCATCTCATGTGCGAGTCCTTGCGGACGATGCCGAAGCCCACGATTGCGGTCATCGCAGGGCGGGTCGGTGGCGGCGGCAACGAGTTGGCGATGAGTTGTGACATGCGGTTCGCCACACCTGATGCGGTGTTCAACCAGCCGGAGGTGGCGCTCGGCATCCTGCCCGGGGGCAGCGGGACCGTGCGTCTGCCGCGCCTGGTGGGGCGGGGGCGTGCCTTGGAGATGATCTTGGGTTGCGACGACATCGACGCGGCGACGGCCGAGTCTTGGGGGCTGGTCAACCGGGTGATCGACGCCGACGCGATCGATGCATTCGTCGATCGTCTGACCCGACGAATCGCCGGCTTCCCACCTGCGGCAGTGGCGGCGGCCAAGGCCAGTGTCGTGCGCGCCGACGGACCGCTGGCCGGCGAACTACTGGCCGAGGGGACCGCCTTCAGTGCGTTGCTCGCCAACGGCGAATCGCAGGCCGCGATGCAGGCGTTCCTCGACTGCGGAGGGCAGACTCCTGATGGCGAGCGCCGACTCGGCGAACTTGTCGTTGAACTGAGGAGCTGATCTGGATCTCCCGTGTGAACCGCGCACAGCGTGTGATCGGGTGCCACACTGATCGGGTGACGGGGCGGCGTTCTCATCTCTCTGCGGTCCGGCGCGTGGCGGTGGCCGTGTCCGCCGCGACCCTGATGGTGTCGTGCGTCTCGTCGGTCGACGTCGCGGTGGAGCGGTCCGATCGCATCGGGTCCGAGGCGGTCGATCGTGATCCGGTTCCGCTGCCGGCGGGCGAGATCGAATGGTCGTCATGCGAGCAGTTCGGCATCCCTGCGCCGGACATCGTCGGGACCAGCGGGTGGGAGTGCGCCACACTGATCACTGCGATGGATCCATTCGATCCGGCCGACGATGCCACCGTCGAGTTGGCGCTGACCCGCCACGCGGCGACGGGTGAGCGGCTCGGGTCGCTGCTGCTGAACCCCGGTGGCCCCGGAGGCGGCGGCGTCGAGTTTGCGTGGGGCATTCGTTCGGTGCTCCCGGCTGATCTGCTGCGGGCATTCGACATCGTCTCGTGGGATCCGCGTGGCGTGGCCAACTCGCTTCCGCTGATCACCTGCGGCGAGGAGCCCGACATCGACGACGACTTCTTGATGTCGGCGTGTGCCGATGCCACGGGAGATCTGGCCGCCCATATCGCTGCGCCGTACTCGGCCGGTGACATGGAGGCGATCCGCGTTGCGCTCGGTGAGCCGCGGCTCGACTACATCGGCTACAGCTATGGCGCGACCCTCGGCGCCGCCTACGCCGCCCAGTACCCCGACACGGTGGGGCGATTCGTGCTCGATGGCGTGACCGACCCGCTGATCGGGTCGTCTGACGGGTTCTTCGAGGACGGCTTTCCGTACTACGCCGAAGACGGCGTTCCCGAGGCAGCGCAGCGATTCGAAGAACTGTGCGACGCGAGCGACCGGTGCGCGCTCGGGAGCAGCACGGCCGACACACTGGACGACATCGGCGGCTCGATCGGCGACCTTCCCACCGCTGACTTCGCAGGGACGCCTGACGTCGTCGAATCCGATGTCTTCGACGAGTTGATCATCTCCTCGCTCGGGTATTCGGGTGATTGGGAGTTGCTGGCCACGGCGCTCGCCGATGCCGCTGACGGCGACGCCTCCGCACTGGCGTCGCTCGTTTCCACCGACACCGAAATCAGTTCCGACGCGCTCGACGAGCCAGCCGACCCGTTCGAGGTTGCCAACATCGTCATCTACTGCGCGGACTTTGCGCCGGTCATCACGGACTGGAGCTATTGCGACGGCCTGCCGCGCAACGAACCGACGCTCAGCCCCGTGCGCACCGTCGATGTCGACACGCCGATCCTGGTGATCGGCACGGCATTCGATCCGTTGACGCCGGGCAAGCACGCCCCGGACTTCGCCGCAGCTCTCGGTGACGCCGTTGCCATCTCGTGGGACGGGGTCGGTCACACCGCGTTCCCGGCCCCGACCGCGTGCATCGACGATGCGGTGGTGCGGTTCCTGGTCGAGGGCGTGGTGCCGTCGGACGGACTCGCATGCCCCTTCCTGGACGAGGCGGGTCCCGACGCGACCGACGAGGAACTCGGCGATCTGCTGTTCGGCCAAGGCGATGTCGAGTCCGAACAGCTGCTGGCGAGCGTCTTCGAGTACGGCATCGGAACCGACGCGGTCGCCGCCCAGTGCGCGGCGCGGCGCATCAACCAACTCGAAGATCGCACGATCAGCCACGTGGTGCTCGCTGTCACCTCACCCGAAGGCGATGCCGCCATCGATGACGCGCTCCGCGACTGTTAGCGCAGCGCGACCGGCATCGACGCGACCGCACGGACCTGGGCGTAAAAGTCGTTGCCCTTGTCGTCGATGATGACGAAGGCGGGGAAGTTCTCCACCTCGATCTTCCAGATGGCTTCCATGCCGAGTTCGGGATACTCGAACACTTCGACCTTGCGGATGTTGTCGAGTGCGAGCCGCGCTGCGGGGCCGCCGATCGAGCCGAGGTAGAACCCTCCGTTGGCCCGGCAGGAGTCGGTGACCTGCTGGGAACGGTTGCCCTTGGCGAGCATGATCATCGAGCCGCCGGCAGCCTGGAACTCGGACACGTACGAATCCATGCGGCCGGCCGTGGTCGGCCCGAACGAGCCGGACGCGTAGCCCTCGGGTGTCTTGGCCGGTCCGGCGTAGTACACGGCGTGATCTTTCCAGGATTGCGGCATCGGCTCGCCGGCGTCGAGGCGTTCCTTGATCTTGGCGTGGGCGATGTCGCGGGCAACGATCATCGGCCCGGAGAGCATCACCTGCGTGGACACCGGGAGCTCCGAGAGCGTCGCGAGGATCTCGCTCATCGGTCGGTTGAGATCAATGTGCACTGGTTCGGTGTTGAGCAACTCGTCGGCACCGACCGCCGGAAGGAAATGCGCGGGATCGGTTTCGAGTTGCTCGAGGAACAGACCATCCGCGGTGATCTTGCCGAGCGCCTGACGGTCGGCCGAGCACGACACCGCCATGCCAACCGGGCACGACGCACCGTGGCGGGGGAGACGAACGATGCGCACGTCATGGCAGAAGTACTTCCCTCCGAACTGCGCGCCCACACCGGTGCTCTGCGCCAACTGCAGGACCTTGGCTTCGAGGTCGAGGTCACGGAAGGCATGGCCCGAGAGGGAGCCCGATGTGGGGAGTGCGTCGAGGTAGTGGGTGCTGGCCAACTTCGCGGTTTCCACTGCGAGTTCGGCCGAGGTGCCGCCGATCACGATGGCCAGGTGGTACGGCGGGCAGGCCGACGTACCGATTGCCTGGATCTTGTCGAAGATCCAGGGCAACAGGGTCGCTTCGTTCAGCAGCGCCTTGGTCTCTTGGAACAGGTAGCTCTTGTTCGCCGAGCCGCCGCCCTTGGCGATGAACAAGAACTTGTACGCCGCGCCGTCGGTCGCGCTGATCTTGATCTCTGCGGGCAGGTTGTTGCCGGTGTTCTTCTCGGTGTACATGTCGAGCGGAGCCATCTGGCTGTATCGCAGGTTCGACGTGAGAAACGTGTCGGCGATGCCCCGCGCGATCTGCTCCTCGTCGCCGCCACCGGTGAAGACGTATTGGCCCTTCTTGGCCTTGACGATGGCCGTGCCCGTGTCTTGGCACATCGGCAGCACACCACCTGCCGCGATCGAGGCGTTTTTCAGCAGGTCGAGGGCGACGAAGCGGTCGTTGTCGGACGCTTCGGGGTCGTCGAGGATGTTGCGCAGTTGCTGCAGATGGCTCGTCCGCAAGAAGTGCGCGATGTCGTGCATCGCCAGTGCGGTCAACCGGCGAATGGCCTCCGGTTCGACCTTGAGGAACGTGCCCTCGGGCGTCTCGAAGGTCGACACCCCCGCGGTGTCCACGAGCCGATACTCGGTCTCGTCCGGCCCCAATGGGAACATCTCGGTGTAGTCGAACTCGGGAATGTCAGCCATGCGCTGAGCCTATGTCGCTACTTGACGAGGAAGGTGAGGTCGGGTTGGTCGTCGGCCTGCTCGGCCGTGAGCGGGTCACCCCCCTTGAAGATCGAGTCGAGGAACGAGACGGCGAAGGTGTTGGTGATGGCCTGCGCCCGTTCGATCGGCATGTCTTCGGCGCCGCACCCAGACTCGACGCGGGCGTTGATCGTCTCGATCACGAGGGGGAGAGCGCCGGGCAGTGTGGGCAGGAACGCCTGGTATGCGCAGAGGTCGGTGAAGGTTTCGTGCTCGGCTGCGGTCAAGTCGACGCGATAGGACGGGTTGCTCGCCGACAACTCCCACGGCCGGGTCACGTTCGGGTCGATCGGTGTGGTCTGGTCGTTGGTGCCGGCCATGACCAGCGCCGGGATGTCGATCGAGGCCAAGAGCTCGTCGGTCAGCAGGTTCGGGCCGGCGGCCGGGGCGAGCGCCACGATCGCATTGACCCGTTCGTCGGCAACGAACTCACCGTTGGCGTTCGAGAAGCCGGCAGCCATCGCATATGCGGTGAAGCCGCCGAAGGAGTGGCCGGTCACCGCGATCTGGCCGGGGTTGACCGCGGGGATGTAGGGCGCAGTTTCGGGATTCTCCGGGTCGAGGAACGCGTCGATGACCCGTTGCACGTCGTTCGGGCGATTGATCGCCGTGATCGCGCCGTCGACCTCGCTGCCAACGAGTTGGTCGGCGGCGGTGTTGCCGGTGTGGTCGGGTGCAACGACGATGTAGCCGTTGCTGGCGAGGGCTTCGGTGTAGTTCGAGTGGATGTAGCGGATGCCACCAGACCCGTGCGAGTACACCACGAGCGGGAACGGCCCGTCGGTGGCGATGGTGTCTGGAGTTGCGGCGAGCGCGAACGGTGATTCGTAGTACGTCCCTTCGATCAGGGTGTACTGATGCAGGGCGGCGTCGACGGCGATGCTCTGATCGATCGGGAACCACACGTCGACGGTCAAGGGGCGGTTCCCACCGGCGTTGTCGGGCACGGTGATCGTCTGGACGCCGACCTTGTACGGTCCGAGCCCGTCGGTGAACTCGATGTCGGCGCCGTCGGTCGGGGCAGTGTCGGTGTCGACGGGGGCTTCGGTGTCGACAGGGGCCTCGGTCTCGGCCGGGGCTTCGGTCTCGACGGGGGCTTCGGTCTCGACGGGTGCTTCGGTCTCGGCCGGTGCCTCGCTGGCCGGGGCTGCGGTCACTGCCGTCGAGTCGCCGGTCGACTCGTCGGAACCGGCGCACGACGCAGCAACCAGTGCCAGGCAGGCAACCCATGCGGATCGGCGGAGAAGGGTGAGGTGGTGGCAACGCATCCGTGCACTGTGCCACGAATGGTGCGTCGTACGCAGATCAGACCGCGCGCGTGACCTCTGCTGCGGTCCGTCAGCAGTCGACCATCGAGCATCGCAGGGCGAAGGCATGGCTCCCTGTGTCGGGGGCGAGCAGATAGGTCGGTCGGTTGATCGCCGACACTTGGCCGTCCCATCGGTTGTGGGACAGGCCGATGACGTGATCGCCGTCGACGGAACCCGGCACCCACGATGCAAAGTACGAGTTGCAGATGTTCGAGGCGCAGCGCAGTTCGGCAGGGATGCGGGCATAGTTCGTCCACGGGCCCTGCGCGCTCGGTGCCCGATCGAGGTAGATGGTCGACCCGAACCAGTCGCCGACCTTGGTGACGGCAAGAAATTCGCCGTCGGTGAATCGCACTTGGCTCGGATTGATGGTGCGACCATCGTGGGGCAGGACGCTGACGGCACGGTTGGGATCGGGCTGCCAGGTCGTGCCGTCCCAGTAGCTCAACGGGTCGAGCATCTGCCCGCGGGGAACGCGCGCCACCGGAACGTTGCCCGAACAGGACGTGTCGTGCGCCGGCACACCGAACGGCCCGATGTCCCACCCGAACTGGCGATGGCAATGGCCGTACAGATATGTCCACGACGCATCCGAGGTGACCGAGAATCCGTACAGCGCAGTCGAGGCTCCGGGAGGAACGGTGGAGCCGACGACGTTCAACGTGGCGGGGTCGATGGCGACCACACGTGTGCGCGTGGGTTCGGTGGCCGACAGGTACAGGCCGCCTCGCTCGTACATCTCGGCGACGAACACATAGAGCACGCCGTCGTTGCCCATCTCGGCGCCCAGTGGCCAGAACCAATGGGCGAACGGCTGGGTCAGGTTGCCGAGCAGCCACGCCGTCGGCTCGGCATCGGTTCCTCCGTGGAGCACCGTGAAACATGACCCGGCCTGCACGATGCCGATGTTGTGGAGCAGGCGCTCGGTCGGTGCGGGCGGGCTGGGTGGTACGGTCGGCACGGGCGGCACCGCAGGTGGCGGGAGGCGAATCGTGGCGTCTTGAAACAGCCAGAGCGTGCGTCCGTCGGGCAGTGGGACGGCCCGCTGGTAGTCAGCGGCGATCACGCCTCCCGGCTCGGAGTCGAACATGCGCGACAAGGCGTCGGGCCCGGTGGAGCCGAGACACACGTCGGCTGCCGACGCGAGGCGGTCGGGCGGACCGATGGTGGTGAGGAGAGCGACGAACCCCACCCCGATCGCAGCGGTCGCCGCACGCATGAGACGCGACCGCCCATCGAGCGCTCTGGGTGAAGGTCTGCCCGCCATCAGCGTCGAACGCTAGACCACCGCGTCGCGACGCGCACCGCGGTCAGAACACGGTGCCGAGGAGGAGGGCGATCGCGTTGACAGCACACAGGGCGAGTACGGCGGGTCGCACGATCGACGGATCCAGGCGATGGTGGATGCGACGCGAGGTCAAGACGCCGAGCCCGACGGCCGGCAGCAGCACCAGTGTCAGTTCGAGCGGACGGCGACTCACCTCGCCGGCGATCAGCAGACCGACGAACGACATCACCGCGCCGACCGCGAAGAACGTCGAGATGGTGGCGCGCATCGTTTCCGGAGTGTCGTGCTGGTAGGTGAGCGCAATCGGCGGGCCGCCCACACCCGTTGCCGTGGCCATGCAGCCCGAGGCTGCCCCGGCGAGCATCAGCGTCTTGTCGCCGGCGACGAACTTGCGCCCGAGGAGCGAGACGACGACGGCGATGAGGACCGAGCCGGCAACGAAAAGGCCCAAGGTCGTGTCGCTGAACATCGACACGACGAGTACGCCGACGATGACGCCTGGAATGCGCCCGAGCATCAGCAGGCCGGCACCCTTGCGGTCGATGTGATGACGCTCGGACCATGCCACCGATGCCGACAGCGGAATCACCGACAAGATGATCGCCACCGGAATGAAGTCTGCGTCGACGATGGCGAGGACGGGCGACGACATCATGCCCATCCCGATCCCCAGCGATGCCTGCACCGTTGCCCCGAGATACACGATCAGAACGCACGCCAGCGCGCCGAGCCACGGGAGTCCGTCGACGGTCACTCGCGGTCCTTCATCCGCTGCGGGGCGGCGCTCGCCGGGTCGGTGGGCCAGTGATGCTTCGGGTAGCGACCGGCCATCTCCTTGCGGACCTCGGCCCACGAGCCAGCCCAGAATCCGGGCAGGTCGGCGGTGACCTGGATCGGACGATCGGCGGGGGACAGCAGTTGGAGGCGGATCGGCCGCCCGCCGGCTGTCGGGTGAGTCGTGAGGCCGAAGAGATCTTGGACCCGAACTGATGCAGTGGGCTGATCACCGGAGTAGTCGATGACCACACCGCGACCTGACGCGAGTTCGAGATGGCTCGGTGCCAACTCGTCGAGGTGGGAACCCTCTGGCCACGGCAACTCGGAGCGCAGCACGGTCGCGACGTCGAGCCCTTCCAGGTCGGCGCGACCCCGCGCCCCTGGCAGATACGGGGCCAGCCACGTGTCGAGTGTTGCGAGCAGCGCCGGTACCGACCAGTCGGGCCACGGATCACCGGCAGCCGCGTGGAGGAACGCAACGCGTTCGCGGAGACTGATCGACGCGGCAGTCCACCCCAGCGCGTGCAACTCGGTGACCCGGACCCGGTCGAGCAGCGCAGCAGTGGTGGCCTCGCCCGCGGCAGGCCGATCGGTGTGGCTTCCCAGTCGGATCGAACCGAGACGGCGTTCGATGGTCTCGGTGAGATCGTTGCGATCGGTGTTCCACGTGATCGTGCGACGCTCGACGATGTCGGGTCCGAAGTTCGCGATGACGTCGTTCACGTCGACGGCTGCGGCGAGCCGGACGCGGGCTGTGTCGCGTGTGCCGTCGAGGTCGGCGGCCACGATGAACGGTTCGTCGAGGAGCGAGTCGGCGGCGGGAAGAAACGCAGTGCTGCCGCCGCGGAGTTGGTACTGCCCGCCGCGACGAAGCGCAGCGAGTCGATCGGGGTAGGCGAGCAGCAACACGGCGCCGGCCCGATCGGGGTCGAGGTCGTCGCGATCGAACCCGAGACGGGCGCGCCGTGCGAGGTCGGCGGCGCGATCACGCAAGCGGTGCACCGCTGCTTGGTCGGCCAGGTCGTGCCCTTGGGCGCCCGAAATCACGCCGATCCGCAGCGCCAGATCGGTCGGCACGTCGTCGGGTCGCCCGCGAAAGATGTCGCGTTCGTCGATCAATGCCGCGATGGCGCACGACAACGGGCTCTGATCGACGGCGATCATCCGCGCGAGGCGGGGGTGGACCGGCAGGCCCAACATCTTGCGACCGAGTGGGGTGATCGTTTGGTCGTCGACGTCGAGCGCATGGAGATCGGTGAGCAGTTCGCGGGCCTGGGCGAGCGCACCGGCCGGGGGAGTGTCGATGAACCGGAGATCGTCCGCTCCGCCCCACGCCGCCAACTCGAGCGCGAAGCCGGCGAGGTCGGCCTGCTGGATCTCTGGTGAGCGGTGACGGGTGCGCGTGCCGTGTTCGAGCTTGCTCCAGAGCCGGTACGCGATCCCCGGCTCGGTCCGTCCGGCCCGCCCGGCCCGCTGATCGGCCGAGGCCCGGCTGGTCGACACGGTGGTCAAGCGAGTCATGCCCGAACGCGGATCGAAACGCGGTTCTCGGGCCAGTCCGCTGTCGATCACGATCCGCACGCCATCGACCGTGAGCGAGGTTTCTGCGATGTCGGTCGACAGCACCACGCGCCGGCGGCCGGGCGGCGACGGAGCGAGCGCCTGGTCTTGCTGGGCGAGCGTCAGTGCCCCGGCGAGGGGATACACGTCGATGTTCGGGCCGAGCACGTCGCCGAGGAGACGTTCGGTGCGGCGAATCTCGCCGATGCCGGGCAGGAACACGAGCACGTCGCCGCCATCACCGTCGCTGTCACCCAACGCGTGCAGGACTGCGGCGACGATGTCCGGTTCGATGCGGTCAGGTCCGTGCTGACGTGCGGGCCGGGGTCGGCCCTTTCCCCCGCTGCGTTGCGCCGGAACGCGGGCCAGCCAGCGGATGTCGATCGGGAAGGTCCGCCCCTCGCTCGTGATCACAGGTGCGTCGAGCAGCCGCGTCAAGCCGGCGGTGTCGGGCGTCGCCGACATGGCGACGATGCGCAGGTCGGGTCGCAGCGCGGCGGCCGCATCGAGGGTCAGGGCAAGGCCGACGTCGGTGGTGAGGTTGCGTTCGTGGACCTCGTCGAAGATCACGGCGCCGACGCCAGGGAGGGCCGGATCGTTCTGGAGTCGGCGCGTCAGGATTCCCTCGGTCACCACCTCGATCCGCGTGGTACCGGTGATCTCGCGTTCGTCACGGGTCTGGTAGCCGATCAGTTGACCGATGGGGGTGCCCGTCGTGGCAGCCATCCGTTGGGCCGCGGCGCGCGTGGCGAGCCGGCGCGGCTCGAGCATCACGATGCGCTGCGCGCCGAGCCAGGGTTCGCCGAGCAGGGCCAGGGGGACCACGGTGGTCTTGCCGGCGCCGGGCGGCGCAACCAACACGGCTCGGGTGCCGTGGACGAGTGCGGAGCGGAGCGCGTCGAGTGCCTCGATGACCGGGAGGTCAGGCAGGTCGGTGACGGCGGACTCGTCGGCCGGCTGGTCGGCCATGAACGACCCGATGCGTCAGCCGAGCGCCGGTGAGCCGCTGAACGGCCCGGGGTCGCTGGAACCGGGAATGTCGAGCGAGGTCCATGACGTCACGTCGGCGATCGTGTCGGCAACCGCGGCCCACTCTGCGGGGCGCCATCCCTCGGCTTTGGCCACCGCCGACCCATCGACCCGGATGAACACGAAAGCAGGGAGTTGAGTGAGCTTGAGGGCCTTGACTGCAGCCCGGTCGGGGTCGCAGAACACGAGGAACCGATCGGCCAGTGGCCCGAGAAACGCACGGGCGTCGGCCGGACCCGACGTGACGATGAAGTTGATCCGGGCATGCGAACTGCGGAACTGTTCGAGGATGCGCGTGGCGGACCGCAGCACCCACGAACTCTCGTTGGTGTACGGGTCGAGGACGACCGAGGCGAGATGAAAGGTGGTGAGCCAGTCCATGATGGGGCGAGACTGCCCGAGCCCCGAGTCGGGGCCACCCGACGCGAGCGGCGTCAGAGTCAAATCGGTCGGGAGCTGCAGGACAGTGGGGTCGGCCACGGCCGAGAGCGTAGCCAGTCGACGGGCCGCCACCCCAACCACTCGCGCCGAGGTGACCGAATCCCGGCGCAACGCGCAGCGACACGGCCACTGACGCGCGGGTACGGTCGTCAGCAATGCATCCGATCGAGCATCTCCGATATGTCGCACGGGCCCAGGGGGCCGATCCGGCGTCGCTCGTCGAGGAGACCGCCCATGCGTTGGGGTCGCTGCGATTCGACCCCTCCGGCATCGTGGTCGCATGCCGTCGCATCGTCGAGCGCCATCCGTTCACCGGCGCGCTCTGGTGGCTGTGCGCCAACGTGTCGACGTCGATCGAACCGTTCGACGCGGTCTGGGAACTCGCCGAGGAGATTCGGTGCGACCGTACGGGTGCCGAACTCGGCGCCGCGATGCCCGACGCTGCGACGGTCATCACCATCGGCGCGCCCGACGTGATCGGTGACGGCTTGATCAGGCGCGGCGACGTCAGGGTGCTGGTGCTCGACGCCGGGCATTCGGCCACGCAGTTCCTCCGCAAGCTCGAGCGTGCCGACGTCGACAGCGAGCCGATCGATGCGGGCACTGCGGGCGCAGCAGTGCGCGCGGGCGACGTCGTGCTGATCGAGGCGCTGGCGTGCGACGCCGATCGGGCGATCGTGCCGATCGGCTCATCGACGATTGCGGCCGCAGCTCACGCTTGGGGCACGCCAGTCTGGCTGGTCGCGGGTGTCGGGCGGCGGTTGCCAACGGGGTTCGTCGATCACATGGTGGCGCGGTACGACGCGCTGACCGACCGGGCCGGCGAGCGTCCGGTCGACCCATGGGAGATGGATGTCGAGATCCTCCCGATGTCGATGATCACCGACGTCGTCGGCCCGCACGGCCGCGTCACGATGGGTCCGCGGGCAATCACCCCTGACTGCCCGATGGCCCCCGAACTCCTCCGCCACAGCCCGATGTAACCCCCACCCGGGCAGCGAGGCGTCGGCGCATGGTGTGGGCGACCATCTGGGGCTGATGCATCACGTCGGCGGAGGTGTACTCATATACCTTGCGCCCGAGTTCTTGGAGTTCGTTCCGGCGCTGAGCATCGCGGGCCCGCTCGGTCGGGCTCGAGTGACCGTGCTGTCCCGACACCTCGACGACGACGCCGGCGTCGTCGAACAGGAAGTCGACGCGGGCGACATGACGGCCGTCCTTGCGGTGGATGACCTGGGTGCGCGGTCGGGGCAAGCCGGCGGTGCGCATGATCTGAAGGAAGCGCCGTTCGAGCGGTGAGTGGCCGCCGCTGTCGATGACGAGATGCTCGATGAGCCGGCACCCCCACCGACCTTGCCCGCGGAGCGTGCCGAGGCGGACGGCGAGCGCCTCGGGCGACGACAACCCGAGGCGGACCGCGCTGTCGATCGCCGCCTCGATGCGGGGGATCGGTCGCCGGGCGTGGGCCAGATCGATGATCGTGCGAGTTGCCGAGAGGCAGCGCAGCCCGTCGACGGTGACGAGGTCGCTCGCGGCCAGACGTTCGGTCGTGTGAACGGTGAACGGCACGGACCCAACGGACCGCCCGCGCGGCACGGTGAACTCGACCGCGGTCGGGTTGGAGCGGTCGAGGCGGTGCAGTGACGCCGCAGCTTCATAACTCACCCAACTCTGCCGACCGAGGGTGAGCAGCCCGGCGCGCAACCGTTGTCGGTGCGTGTCGGGCGAGCCGCTGATCTTGTAGGTGGCCGGAGCGATCCGGCGGATCCAGCCGTCGGTGACGAGCTGGCGCTGTCGATGGCGTGCGGGAATGGCCCGCCGGATCTGGGTGAGGGTGAGCAGCCCGTCTTGTTCTTCGGCCAAGGCAATGAGTTCGGTGTCCATGCTCTGGCAGTGGGTGCCGAACCCGCCATTGCGGAACGAAGAATCGTGCGTTCAGAGTTTGCGGTGGCGCGGGGCGGCGCCGGTGAAGTCGGCGATGAGTTGGATGGCTTCGGCTTTGCGGTCTTCGGTGACGAAGATGCGCGCCATCGATTCGCGGTTGTAGACGCCGACGTGGAGGTTGAAGTCCTCGGTCCACACGGCGGGGATGCCCTCGGCGATCAGCAGGTCGGTGAGCATCGGACCCTGCCAGACGGGTACCCAGCCGGCTTCGACTGCCTTGCCTGGGTCGGGTGGCTTGGGGGCATGTTTGCCGAACACCCAGTTCCACGCACTCCGCATCGTCGGCATGCAGGCAGACCGTAGTGCGAGATACTGGCAGCCCATGACCGACCTCCCCCCGATCCTGCGTCACCTCCCGACTCGATCGGGCAACGCAGCACCCGATGAGTCGGCGCTGCTCGACGGCTTCACTGCCTGGACCGTCGAGCAGGGCATCGAGATGTATCCCGCGCAGGAAGAGGCGGCCTTTGAACTGATCGCGGGCAGCAACGTGATCCTCAACACGCCGACCGGTTCGGGTAAGTCGCTCGTCGCGGTCGCGGCGCACTTCGTCGGGCTCGGCCGTGGCCAGCGCAGCGTCTACACCGCACCGATCAAGGCGCTGGTGAGTGAGAAGTTCTTCGAGCTGTGCCGCCAGTTCGGCTCCGAGCGGGTGGGGATGATCACCGGCGACGGATCGATCAACTCCGGCGCCCCGATCATCTGCTGCACGGCCGAGATCCTCGCCAACTGGGCCTTGCGTGATGGCGACCGGACCGACGTCGACATCGTGATCGCCGACGAGTTCCATTTCTACGCCGACCCCCAGCGCGGGTGGGCGTGGCAGCTTCCGATCCTCGAACTGCCGCACTGCCAGTTCCTGTTGATGTCGGCCACGCTCGGCAACACCCGGTTCTTCGAAGACGAGTTGACCCGCCGCACCGGACGCGACACGGCGCTCGTCAAGTCGACGCTGCGCCCGGTGCCGTTGCACTTCGAGTACCGCACCTCGACGCTGCACAACTCGATCGACGCACTGCTCGCGTCAGGCCGAGCGCCGATCTACCTCGTGCACTTCACGCAGCGCGAGGCCACCGAAGCTGCGCAGAGCTATCTCAGCCTCGACCCGCTGAGCAAGGACGAAAAGCAACAGGTGAAGGATCTGATCGGCGGCTTTCGGTTCGACTCGCCATTCGGCAAAGGGCTGCGCCGATTTCTGGTCGGCGGGGTGGGGGTGCACCACGCCGGGCTGCTGCCGAAGTATCGCCTCCTCGTCGAGCGGCTGGCCCAGGCCGGTTTGCTCAAGATCATCTGCGGCACCGACACGCTCGGTGTCGGCGTCAACGTGCCGATTCGCTCGGTGCTGTTCACCCAGCTCTGCAAGTACGACGGCAGCTCCACGCGCATCCTGCGGGTCCGTGAGTTCCAACAGATCGCAGGGCGGGCCGGGCGCCGGGGCTTCGACGACAGCGGTGACGTGTGGGCCCAAGCCCCTGAGCACGTGGTGATGAACCAGCAGATGCTGCAAAAGGCTGCTGAAGACGCGAAGAAGGCGAAGAAGCTCGTCAAGAAGAAGGCGCCCGATCGGGGTTACACGCATTGGGACGAGACGACGTTCACCAAACTCGTCGAGGGCGAGCCCGAACCCCTCACGTCGAGTTTCGAGGTGAACCATCAGATGGTGATGAGCCTGCTCGACCGTCCGGGCGACGGATGCCGGGCCGTGCGCGACCTGATGACCGACAACCACGAACCCCGCAAGCGTCAGCGGAACCACATCCGCCGATCGATCGCCATCTACCGATCGCTGGTCGATGCCGGGCTCCTCGAGTTCCCTGCTGAACCCGACGAGTACGGCCGCCGCGTGCGTGTCGACTTCGACCTGCAGGACGAGTTCGCCCTGCACCAGCCGCTGTCGCTGTGGGCGCTCGACGCGATCGACCACCTCGACCGCCAGTTCGAAGTGGAGGAGCGAGCCCACCACGCTGGTGCGTCGCGTCGCAGTCCGGTGGTGGACGACGCCGACGGCCCGCCGGACGACAACCCGTTCGCCTCGCTCGCCGGCCTGCTGTTCGACGATGTCGATGACGACGAAGTATCGAGGAGTCCGTTGCTCCGATCCAGGACGAGCCAGCCGCCGCAGAGCCGGACGAGCAGGGGCCAGCCATGCGGACGGTTGCCGCCGGAACCAAGGGCGATGTGCAGCGGGCGCTGTCGGTGCTGACGATCATCGAGGCGGTGCAGGAGAGCCCGGCCGTGGTGATCAACGCGCAGCTGCGCAAGGCGAAAGATGATGCGATGGCGGAGATGAAGTCGTCGGGCGTCGAGTACGAGGAACGCATCGAGCGGCTGGCCAAGGTCGAACCGCCGCGCCCGATGAAGGACTGGATGTACTCGGACTTCAACGAGTTCCGCGCCCGCCATCCGTGGGTCGGCGGCGACACCGTGAAGCCCAAGTCGATCGCCCGCGACATGTTCGAGCGCTCGATGACCTTCGGTGAATACACCAACCACTACGGCCTGAAGCAGAGCGAAGGCGTGCTGCTGCGCTACCTCTCCGACGTCTACAAGGGGCTCACGCAGAACGTGCCGGCCAGTACGACCAAGACGGCGACGAACCACGAGTTGGACGAGATCGCCCACTGGCTCGGCACACTCGTCCGCCAGGTCGATTCGAGCCTGCTCGACGAGTGGGAACGCCTGCAGCACCCCGACGCCGCCGTCAGCGAGATCCGTCCACCGTCGACCGCCGACGACGACGCGGGCACGATTACGTCCGACCAGCGGGCGTTCCGCACCTTGGTGCGCAACGCCGCGTTCCGCTGGATCGAGCAACTCGCCCGCCATGAGCGGCCGGCCGGCTCGGTCGAGGGCCTCAACGTCCGCGCGCTGATGGTGCCGTACTGGGACGAGTACGACGCCATCGAAATCGACGGTGACGCCCGCAACGCGAGCCGCTTCACTTTCGACGCCACGACGGGCCGCGTCGAACAGACGATCCACGACCCGCAGGGCAACGACGAATGGCGCGCCGTCGGCCACGTCGACCTGGCGCTCAGCCGCCAGGACGACCGACTGGTGATCGCCCTGACCGACATCGTCGGCGGGGACCACCCGCGTCCGGGGCCATCGACCTACTCGTAGGTGATGACCATCGAGTCGATCCGCGCCGTTTGGGCACAGGTGTCGTTGGGGGCCGTCCCGCCGCGGAAGATCCCGAACGTGTAGTTGTCGCCGGGGAGCAGCGGCGTCGTCGCCGTCAGCGTGAACGTGGCAGACTGCACCAGGTTCGACGTCGAACCCGCAAGAGCGCCGGCCGGGTCGGTCATGTTTCCGAACAAGTGGACCGAGCCTGCTCTCGACACGCTCGTGTAGTTCGATCGCCAGGAGACACCGCACGCAACCGCTGACGTGTGCCACGTGAACGTGCCGACGATGTTCGTTCCCGGCGTGTAGTCGGGTGGCACGACGAAGTTGAACGACGCATCGTCGAATTGTGCGTCGCGAAAGCCGAGCCCGCCATTCGCCACGAATCCTTCCTGGAACACAGCCGAGTCGGCAATCGGGTGGCCGAGGATGTCGAGAGTGATGGTCTTGCCGCTGCTCGGAACGTAGTAGCCGGCGATGTCGGCAAGAACGTGGGTCGTGCCGAACTTGTTGAACACGCTGACCTTGCCGCCGGCGCCGAGTTTCACCGTCACCAGGTTGGGGATCGTGGTTCCGCCGACCCAGTTCAGGTTCGACACGACGGGAGGCGTGGTACCGGCCGGGAACGCAGTCAGAAAGCTCGGTTCCGATGTCTGCGTGACGGTGACGTTCAACACCACTGCGGTGGCGTTGGCCGGTACGCCGTTGAGACCCGTTACCTGGAAGGTGTGGGTGCCGCCCGCAGACAACGGGCCGACGAAGCCCCCGACGTTGTCGGGTGCCGGTCGAGTGTCGAGGATGCGCACCGGTGCCAACGGCACGAAGGAATTCTGAATCACGTCGCCGGGCGCCGCCGAGACCGACCGCAACACGGTGAACCCGCCGCCCAAGCTGATCGCCACTGCTGCGCCGATCGCGGCCCAACGGGTTCGCCACCCGCGCCGACGGTGACGAGCGCTCATCTCGGCGATCTGTGATTCGAGTTGTTGCAGACGGTTCTCGTTGCTCATGCGTTCCGAAGAATACGCACCGCTGGAACAGCGCCGTGTCCAATTGCCCTGACGGCGCCCATTGCTCGGCTGGGGCGCTCGGCGTTAAGGTCAGAAAATGAGCAACATCGTCACCGCTGCACTGCTGCAAACCGACTGGACCGGTGACAAGGAGTCGATGATCGTCAAGCACGAGGATGCGGCGCGCGAGGCCGCTTCGAAGGGCGCCCAGATCATCTGCTTCCAAGAGCTGTTCTATGGCCCCTACTTCTGCCAGGTGCAAGACGCCGAGTACTACGAGTACACCGAGTACATCCCCGACGGCCCGACCACCAAGCGCTTCCAGGCGCTCGCCAAAGAACTCGACATGGTGATGGTGCTGCCGATGTACGAGATCGAACAGCCCGGCGTCTACTACAACACCGCAGCAGTCATCGACGCCGATGGCACCTACCTCGGCAAGTTCCGCAAGCAGCACATCCCGCAGGTCAAAGGGTTCTGGGAGAACCCGGTCAGCACGCCGACGTCGTCCGGCAGCTCAGCGGCGGCGTGCACCAGCGCGGCGAGCCAGCCGTCGCTCACGGCCACGTCGTCATCGGTGAAGACGAGCAGGTCTGCGTCCGTCGCCGCGATCCCCGCGTTGCGCGCGATGTTCAGGCCGTGGCGACCGTCGGCCGGCAGCGACGTAGCGTGCGCCGAAGCGCTCGGCGACGGCCGCCCCGTCGGCGGCGGGGCCGTCGTCGACGACCAGGACCTCGGCGCCAGCGCGGCCGCCGGGCGCGACCGGGACAGCGCGACCTCCAGTAGGGCGGCCCCGAGTGGGGATCACGATGGCGGCGGTCGGCGGCATCGGGCGCGTTACGGTAGCTGGCCATAGGCGCCACGCGACGGCCACCCGCTCGTGATCCTCCTGCTCCACAACCGCTACCGCACGCTCGGCGGCGAGGAGCGCGTCGTGGAGGACCTGGCGCGCATCATTCCGCAGGTCCTCGGCGAGGAGGTCGAGGTGCTCGAGCGCCCAGCGACGCACGGTCGAAGGCGGCCGCCGCCGCGGGCTGCTGCGCGGCGGGCTCGACCCCGAGGACGTCGCCGCGCGGTCCGCCGCACCGGCGCGCGCGTCGTGCACGCCCACAACCTGCAGCCCGCGTTCGGCTGGCGTGCGCTCGCCGCGGCCCGCGCCGCCGGTGCGCGCACCGTGCTCACACTGCACCAGTACCGGCTCGTCTGCGCGGTCGGGACGTGTCTTGACCCGCGGGCCAGGACTGCACCCGCTGCCACGGCCGCGACACGCGTCCGGGCGTGCGGCTGAACTGCCGCGGCAGCCGCGGTGACGGCCTCGTCTACGCCGCAGCGCTCGCGCGCTGGTCGGGGCGGCTCGTCGCGGAGGCCGATGCGCTGACGACGCCCAGCGCGTTCACCCTCGCGCGGCTGCAGGAGCTCGGCGCCCCGCTCGGCGGGCGCGCGGTGCACGTGATCGCCAACCCGGTCGCCCCGGTTCCCGCCGACCTACGCGCCAGCCGACCGCGGCACGTACGCGATCTGCTCGGCGCGGCTCGCGCCCGACAAGGGCGTCGACGTTGCGATCGCGCCTGCGCGGCGGCGGGGGCAAGCCGCTGGTCGTCACCGGGGACGGTCCCGACGAGGGCGACGCTGCGCGCGCTGGCGGCGTCACGGCGGCGGCGACGTGCGCTTCGCCGGCCGCGTACCGGACGCCGAGCTTGCGCGGCTGCGCGCCGGCGCCGCACTGGCGATCGTGCCCTCGCGCTTCGCCGAGACGTTCGGGCTGTCGGGCGCCGAGGCGATGGCCGCCGGGCCTTCCGGTAGCCGCGTCGCGCGTCGGCGCGCTCACCGACCTGCTGCCGGACAACGACCTCGACCGACGGGCGACGCCGCCGCGCTCGCGAAGCGCGTGCGGCGCCTCTGGGGCGACACCGCAACGGGCGAGCGCAACGCCGGCGTTCATCGCCACGCACGCCGCACCCGACGCCGTCGCCGAGCGCTCGCGCAGGTCTACGCCGCACCGGACTGAGCGCGGGGGCCGCCGCGGAGGACACGCCTTCCGGACGGGTCTGGTCGCGGACAGATCGCTGTCGTGCGACTCCGCCGCCCCGTACCCTCACCGGCCATGCGCGCACTCGTCACCGGCGGCGCCGGCTTCATCGGCTCGAATCTCGTCGACGCGCTGCTCGACCGCGGCGACGAGGTCGCGGTCGTCGACGACCTCTCGCACCGGCAGGCGCGAGAACCTCGACGGCGCGCTCGACGCGCGGCGCCACGCTGCGTCGAGGTCGACATCCGCGACGCGCCGGCCGTCGCGCCGCGTTCGCCGCGCGCGAGCCCGAGGTCGTCTTCCACCTCGCCGCGCAGATCGACGTGCGCAAGTCGGTCGCCGACCCCGCCTTCGACGCCGCGATCAACGTCGTCGGCACGATCAACGTGCTCGAGGCCGCGCGCGAGCACGGCGTCGCAGCGCTTCGTCTTCACCTCGACCGGCGGCGCGATCTACGGCGAGACGCGACGTCGATGCCGACGCCCGAGACGCGTCCCGCCGCGCCGATGGCCCCCTACGGCCAGAGCAAGTTCGCGGCCGAGGGCTACTGCGCGCTGTACGACCGCCTCTACGGGCTCTCGACGGTCAGGCTGCGCTACGGCAACGTCTACGGCCCGCGCCAGGACCCGCACGGCGAGGCCGGCGTGATCGCGATCTTCTGCCGGGCGCTGCTCGACGGGCGAGCGCGCCGACCGTCTTCGGCGACGGCACGCAGACCCGCGACTACATATATGTGGGCGACGTGGTCGCGGCGGACCTCGCCGCGGCCGAGCACCGGCGGCGAGCGGCGCCTTCAACATCGGCACCGGCGTCGAGACTCGGTGCTCGACGTCGTCGAGCGCTGCGCGACGCCGCCGGCGCTGCCGGCGACGAGGTTCGAGCCGCGAGTTCCAGCCCGCGCGCCTCGGCGAGCTCCAGCGCTCGCTCGCTCGACGTCCCCGCGCCCGCGACGAGCTGGGCTTCACGGCCGACACGACGCTCGTCGACGGCATGCGCGCTGTGCTGGAGCACCTGCGCAGAGGCGCCTCCGCCTAGGGCGCCCGCCCGTACCCACGCCCCCGCGCTCAGCGCGCGTGGCCGGGCTCGGGCCACGTCGCTCGAGCTGCGCCAGGTCGACGAGGCCGGGTACGGCGTCCTCGAAGCGAGACGAGCCGCTTCTCGCGCGGGCTCGAGGCCACCGTCACCGAGGCACGTGCTCGCCCGGCCGGCGGCGACATCGAGACAGCCGTCGGCCGCCGCCCAGCACCTGCTCGCACGCCGCCCCGCAGATAGAGGACGTCGTCGCAACGGCCGCCCTCGCTCGACGGCCACCTCGACCGCGACGCTCATCACGGTCGACGCGAACGACATTCGAACCGCTCGAGGCAGCCGCCCGACTCCCCCGCGCGGCCTTCGTCCAGCCTCATACCGCGTCGAGGTCTACGGCCGCCGACGACGCCGCTGGACGGGTCGTCGAGCGGGGGCGCGGCTGGCTCCCCGACCCACGACTTCGCGGCCGGTACCTCGATGCGTGGCGGCTCGAGCGGCCGCTCGCAATCCGCGCCTCGCCGCCGCGACCAGCTGACGTGATCGGCCTACGTCGGACGCCGACAATCTGATTTCCGCGGCGGCTGCGGGCGGTCGCGCGGGCGTCGACAGCATCCGGAGCTAACCTCTCCTACGTGCGCTGCACGATGACCACGAGCACGTCGACCCCGTGGCTTAGCCTCGCCGCAGGGTCCGCGAGCAGACCGCCACAGCGCCGACCTCATCGACATGAACGTCCTCGCGCACCGCGCGGCGGCGGCCGGATGCTGAGTTCCTCAGCGGCGTCGAGGCCGGCAGCGACTGGGAGGACCGGGCCGCCGACTAGCGTCGTACGAGCCGAGCGCCGGCCGAGCGTCGGACGTGTCAATGGCAATCGTGGTCCGGACCGGCTCACCGGCGGGCCCTGGCTCCGGCGGTCACTGCCGATGTGCACCGGCGCATCCACGCCCGCCGGGCCCGGCCGTCGAGTGACCGCGCTCAGCGGCCCGGCCGCGCTTCATCCCCCACCACTGGCGCACGAACCCGGCGACGAAGCGCGGGTTGTAGCGCAGGTAGCGCCGCCACAGGCGCCGCGGCTCGCGGGCAGGCGGAACGCCCACTCCAGGCCGCGCGCTGCATCCAGCGCGGCGCCTGGGCGACCAGCCCGCCGTGGAAGTCGAAGGCGGCGCCGACGCCGACGAGCACCGGCGCGTCGAGCCGCTCGCGCATCGCGGCCATCCACTTCTCCTGCTTGGGCACGCCGATCCCGACCCAGACGACGTCGGCCCGCGGCGTTGATCTCGTCGGCGACCTCGCGCTCCTCGTCGGCGGTGAGCGGCGCGGAAGGGCGGCGCGTAGCCGCCGACGATCTTCAGCCCGGGGTGGCGCGCGCGCAGGTTGAGCGCGCAGCTGCACGAGCGCCGCCTGGTTGCGCCCGCCGTAGAGGAACATGCGCGCGCCGGTGCAGCGCCGCGCGCGCGCAGGCGCGCGCCATCAGCTCCGGCCCGTAGACGCGGTCGCGAGCGGCGTGCCCGAGCGCGTTCAGCGCCCACACGAGCGGCTGGCCGTCGGGCACCGTCAGGTCGAGCCGAGCACGGCGGCGCGCAGCTCGGGGTCCTCCTGCGAGGCCATCACGGTGTGCGCGGCGGCGACGCAGACGTAGCCGCGCTGCCGGCGGCGATCGTGGCGTCGATCCAGTCGAGCGCGCCCTCGTAGCCGTCGAGCGCGAGCGGGATGCCGAGGACGGGCGCGCTCGGCGGGCGCGGCGGGGCGGGTGGCGGCGTCTGGGCGGGACGGGCCAAGTGGCTCGAGGACGATCAGCAGTAGGGTCCGCCGCCGATGGCCCGCCGAGCGCTGGTCACGGGGATCTCCGGCCAGGACGGCTCGTATCTGGCGGAGCTGCTGCTGGCCGCGGCTACGAGGTCGTCGGCCTCGTCCGCGGGGGCGTGCGAGCGCCGAACCTCGACGGCGTGCGCGGCGACTTCACGTCGTCGACGGCGACCTGCTGGACGCCCGCGCTCGCTGAAGCGGCGCCGATCGCGCGACGCCCGCCCCGACGAGCTCTACCACCTCGCCGCGCCGACCTTCGTCCCCGACTCGTGGGAGGACCCGACCGAGACCGTGGCCGCGATCGCCGGCGGCGACCGCGACGCTGCTGGCGGCGGCGCTCGCGGCCGACCCGGCGCCCGCGCGTCTGGGTCTCGACGCTCGAGCGAGGTCTTCGGCGACGCGCCGGAGAGCCCGCAGGACGAGGGCACCCCGATGCGCCCGCGCACGCCCTACGGCGTGGCGAAGCTCGCCGCGCACGGCCTCGTGCGCGCGATGC
The DNA here is from genome assembly GCA_963820085.1 of Ilumatobacteraceae bacterium. Lineage (GTDB taxonomy): Bacteria > Actinomycetota > Acidimicrobiia > Acidimicrobiales > Ilumatobacteraceae > Ilumatobacter_A. The sequence goes on from CAWFYU010000008.1 coordinate 1,449,038, forward strand.
GCGAGCGCCACGGGCTCTTCGCGTGCAGCGGCATCACCTACAACCACGAGTCGCCGCGCCGCCCGCCGCACTTCCTCCCGCGCAAGGTCACGCGCGGGGCCGCCGCGATCGAGCTCGGGCTGCGAGGGCGAGCTCGTGCTCGGCGACCTCGACGCGGTGCGCGACTGGTCGGACGCGCGCGACATCGTGCGCGGCGCGTGGCTCGCGCTCCGGCGCCGACGAGCCGGGCGACTACGTGTTCGCCGCGGGCGTCGGGCACACCGTGCGCGACCTCGTCGCACGCCGCGTTCGACGCCGCCGGCGTCGAGGGCGCGCTGGAGCAGTACGTGCGCGTCGACCCGGCGTTCGTGCGCCCGCCCGAGCCGGTCGCGCTGGTCGGGCGACCCGACGCGCGCGCGCGGCGCTCGGCTGGGTGCCGGAGATCTCCTTCGAGCGACGATCGCCGAGATGGTGGCCGCCGACCTGGCGGAGCTGCGGCGCTACGGCTTGAGCAGCTCGAGGTCGGCCCGGGTCATCAGCCGGATCAGTTCCTCGAACGTCGTCTTCGGCTTCCA
>CAWFYU010000009.1:0-1027655 GCA_963820085.1 Ilumatobacteraceae bacterium
CAGTACTGGGTGCCCCGCGGCTACGCCGACCGTGCCCCGATCAGGTTGATGAGTCGGATCGACTCCGTCAATGGGCTCGGCACGCTCACCACCGGTGCCGATGGCACAGCGGCGGTCGGCGGAGTTGCGTGGGCGCAGACCCGCGGCATCAGCGCCGTCGAGGTGCAAGTCGACGACGGACCATGGAGCGTGCCGAACTCGGCGAGGCCCTGAACGACGACACGTGGCGCCAGTGGGCGTTCCGCTTCACCCCGACGAGCACCAACCGCACCCGCACCTCGATCCGGTGTCGGGCGATCGACGGACTGGGTGTGATCCAAACCGACGAACGAACCGAACCACTGCCCGACGGTGCCTCTGGGCATCACCAAATCGTGGTCTTCGTCGAGTGAGCCAACCTCGCTCACCAGACCGAGACCCACCCTCGCTGCATCGCAGCGTGAACACCACAACACCCAATCACCCCCCAAACAAGGAGAACACCTGAAATGAATCCTCGCCGAAACTCCAAGATGATCGCCGCCTGTGCATCACTGGTCCTCGTGGCCGCCGCCTGTGGCAGCGATGCCGACGACGCCGCAACCACCGACGCTCCCGCCGCCAGCGAAGCACCGGCCACCGACGCACCCGTCGCAACTGACGCAGCCGTCGCCACCGATGCACCCGCCGACGGACCCTTCGGGCCCGCGTGCGGCGCCGTGCCGACCGAGGGCGAAGGCACCTTCGCAGGGATGGCCGATGACCCCGCGGCAACCGCAGCGTCGAGCGAATCCGCTGCTGTCGACGCTGGTCACCGCCGTGACGCGAGGCCGGCCTCGTCGACACACTGAACGGTCGCCGGCCCTTCACGATCTTTGCTCCGGGCAACGATGCATTCGCCGCCATTCCGCCGGCCGACCTCGAGCTGGTGCTCGCTGACACCGAGCTGCTGACCCGATCCTCACCTACCACGTCGTCGGCGGCGAACCGACTCGACGCTGCCGGACTCGGTGCAGCCGGCACCGCCACCTCGGTGAAGGCGCGGACCTCGAGTTCAGCGCCGACGGCACGAGGTGAACGGCGTCGAGTCCTGTGCTCGAACGTGACGACGGCCAACGCCACGGTCCACATCATCGGCGAGGTACTGCTTCCCGCTGAGGTGCAGGCGGCACTAGGACCGGTCCGGCCGATAACATGAGGAAGATCCATGGGACCGACTGGTGGAGGTTGCGCCGCAATTCCCGCCGACGGCGAGGGCAGTTCGACGGCATGGCCGATGACCCGGCCGCAACCGCGGCGTCGAACAATCCGGTGCTCTCCACACTGGTCGCCGCGGTCTCCTCGGCGGGCCTGGTCGACACCTTGAACAGTGAGGGCCCTTCACCATCTTCGCTCCGACCAACCAGGCGTTCGCCGAGATCCCCGAGGCCGACCTGGCTGCCTGCTCGCCGATGTCGACCTGCTCACCAGCGATCCTCACGTAGCACGTGATTGCCGGCGAAAACTGAGCTCTGCGGACCTGTCGAGGCCGGCTCGGTACCACGGTGAACGGTGCTGAGCTGACCTTTGCCGTCGAAGGTGAGGCCCTCACCGTCGACGGTGCCAGCGACATCTGCATCGATGTCCCGACGGCCAACGCCACGGTGCACATCATCGATGCCGTCCTGATGCCCTGAGGTAACACACGCTGTTGCTGAGATCCTGCTGATGGCGGGGAAGGTTCGTCCTTCCCCGCCATCGGCACGTCTCGGGACGGGTTCGGTCGATCTGTGTGCGTGATGCCGCGGATTGCTGGGCGGCGGGGACGGAGATCAGTCGTCGTGAGGCGCAGCGTCGGAGGTCAGATGGTCGCCGAGGTTAGGTTCGACGTGTGGTGCAGTCTCCGCAGCAGGTGAATCACGAGCTGAGTCCAATGGCGTGTCCGGTGCATCTGGCCGACGTCGACCTGTTCGGCGACGGGGCGCAGGAACACTGGTACGAGGCGTACGAGATCTTCCACCGCGATGCCCCGGTGCTGCGCATCGCAGGCGGTGGCATGACGCCCGGCACCGACGCCTTCGTGCTGACCAAGCACGCCGACATCTTGCGTGTCGTGCGCGACCGAGCGGTACACCAGCCTCACCCAACTGCGGGTCGGGCGACTCGCCGAACAGGGCCTCTCGCCAGAGGAGGCCTTCGCCAGGCGCAACCTGATGTCGGCGTCGATGGTGTCGCTGCGCCCCACCCAGGAGCTGTACATCCAGCACCGCAAGGAGCTCACCGACCCGTGGGTGGGCACCGGTGCGCCCGCCACCGCGACATGATCACCCAGCACGCCAACGACCTAATCGACGACTGGATCGACGACGAGTTCAACGGCCGACGTCGAGTTCATCAGCCGCTTTGCCCGGCCGCTGCCACAGCGCGTGATGGCCAGCGTGCTCGGTTTCCCGCTCACCGACATCCCGCTGCTTGCCGAGTGGGGTGACGCCGTGGTCACTCCGTTCGTCCACGGCACCGGATTGCACCACGAGCTCACCGCCGAACAGACCCGCGAGATGCTCGCCCGTCTCGACGGCTTCCAGGACTACATCTACGACCACGTCACTGCCAAGCGCAATGACCCGCACGATGACATGGTCAGCTATCTCTGCGGCGTGCACTACGCGGCGCTCGACCGCCCGTTGACCGACCTCGAGATCGCGGGCATCGTGCACACGATGATCATCGGAGGCCTCGAAACAACGCAGTACGCAGTGGAAGAGCAGGCCCAGCTGCTGTGCGAACACCCCGGCCTCTTCGACCGTCTGCGGACCGATCGAGCAGCGTTGCGCACCTTCGTCGAAGAAGGCTTGCGGCTGCGTTCACCGACCCACGGGCTCTCGACGCGCATGACTCGCACGACGAGACCTTCCAGGGCGTTGCGGTGCCGGCCGGCTCGCTGCTCCACCTGCGCTTCGGCGCGGCGAACGTCGACGGCGACGAGTTCGCCTGCCCGTTCGACCTCGACGTCGAACGCGAGGGCGCAACGCGCCACGTGGCCTTCTCGGCCGGCCCACGGGTGTGCCCAGGGGCCAACCTGTCACGCATCGAGCAACAGATCGCCTGGGGCGTGCTGCTCGACCGCCTCGAATCGATCGAGTACGGCGCCGACAACGACTGGCTCCATCAGCCGGGGATCATGCTCGGCACGTTGCGGCTCAACCTGCGCGTCCGTCACGCCTCCACGCCGTTGACGCTCGGCACAGGTCGGCCGACACGCTCCGCCTGACTCGGCACCGCGGACGATTCCCAGAGCGCCGTTGCCGGCCGGCCGGCCCGACATGCGTCGGGGAACTCCGGTGCGCCGATCGCCAGAGTTCGTCGCGAGTTTTCGGAACGATCAGAGCGCCAAAGCGAAGCTCACGTACGGATCGTCCTCACGATGGTCGTTCCACACCCGGCCACGACTTCGTCCGATCCGCTCGGGCGCAGTCGGTCATGACTTTCAGTGTATGTGTAATCGCACATCACCCGTAAGGGTCGGCGGCCCATCTCCGAGAGGCGCGACAGAGCATAATCACCGGCCTCGTTCCAAGGAATTCGTCTCAGATGACGTTCGGCCAGCGAACAGTGCCTGAAGGTCACGCTGACGGGGCGAGCAACGCAGTCGCACGCTCTACTGCCAACCGAGCGAGTCGGTTGCACGGAATGCAACGACGAGTAGAAGCGCTTCGTCGATCTGTACCGACTGAATCCCAGTCCTTCCATGGGAGGCCGGCGCGACCATTTCGGTGTCGAGGAACGCCTGCGGCCAGGAGCGGCCGTGTGCTAATGCCGACAGAAGTCTCCAGTAAAGCGAAGGGGGAAGGTTCGGATCGGCGACGGCTTCGGCGTACCGATCGAACAGCACCTCGGTTGTCAGTCGCGGCTCGATGAACTTGCCGTTCACCGCAAGTCCAACAGCTTCGGCTTCTGCAAGCAGGTCGGCGATGCGTTCACACGCAAGCTTGCCAACCTGCGGCTTTGGCCGATTGATCGCACTCTCGAACTTTCGACGCTCTTCCAGGTCGTGATGAAATGCAACGCATCCACGTGCGACGCGATGGCTGTCGTCGATTGCCCCGTCGAGCATCCACAGCGCGTGTACAGCGGCTTCGTGGGCTGTGCGGACGTTCGTGAACGGCCCATAGGTCGGCAACTCTCCCCACCTAACGGGAATGAGCGCCGACCGCAGGTTGTCGAGCGAGACTGCGATCCACGCACCGATCATCACAAGCACATGGCGACCGAGAGGCTGCGACTCGATCCGACTTGCCGATGACTGATCCAGAATCGGGAGTTGTGCCACCTCTGCACGTGCCGTCATGAGCGACTCCACTGTGTCGAGAAGCGCGGCAGCCTCCTAACAATCTCAGGATTAGCCTCCGCCATGCCCCCAGCCTCGCGCGTTCCGTTCTCAGTTCTCGCCCGTCCGGTCCGCTTGTCAGGAATGTCCGGCCTGAACATGCAGCGCCACGCCGGGTTCGCCGGGTTCGCCGCTCTCGCGGATGGGGCCAGCCGGGCCGGGTTCGGGGCCATCAGGGCCAGCAGCGATGTTCATGATCGGACCTTCGCCGATCTCCCAATTGAACAACGCTGCGCAGAAAGCGCGCTGGGCCTCGGCATCAACGGCCGTGATCTCCCAATGGACAACGGGGCGCGGTCGCATCCTCACTTCCTGGCCAGCACCGATCAGATCATCACCAACGAACAGCGACACGTATCCACTCTGGATCTACACCTCTTCGCTCGGCTACCCGCTCGAGCGTGCTCCGGGGTTGGGATCGGACGCAGGGTGGTTCGCTTGGGCTGGTGGTCAGCGACGGGCCCAGGTGAATTCGCCGGGGATGGTTTGGTCGCCGACCCGGAGGGTTCGGTTCGTGTCGACCCAGATGAGTTGGCCGGGGTCGTAGAACCATGCGGAGAGCGCGGGTGCTGGTAGGTCGACGACTTGGAGTGAGCTGCCGTTGGCGGTGCCGTTGATGTTTCCGTAGTCGTCGATGTCGCCGCTGAGGACACGGCCGGTTCCGACGTCGTGAACGGCGATCTCGCCGTCGATCGCTGTGCCGGCGAAACGCAGATCGGCGAAGTCGGAAAGCGTCGCGAAGCTGAACGACTGGTCGACGGTGATCGACCCGAAGTCGTAGGTGACCATCGTTCGGGTCCACACCCCGTCCCCGCGTCCGATCACCATGATCGTTGTCGTGTCGAGCCAGGCAAGATCCCACGCGTCGCCGGCTCGCTCTGGAAGCGCAACGGATGCGTCGAACCCGCTCGTCGTGTCAGCGACGACGATGGTGTTGTCGGGACCGATGGTCACTTGGCGTCCACCCTCGGGGTCGAGCGTCGGGGCGTACCCGTAGCCGCTGAATCCGGTGTCGCCGGACAGGTTGTCGGGGATGGTCCCATCGAGCGGTAAGCGGTCAGCGGAGCCGACGAGCACCGTGCCGACCACCGGGGCGCAGCACAATCCGACGACTGTTTGTTCGTACACGGCGGAGTACTCGACCCGGTCCACGGCATTGGGTCCATCACCCAACGACGACACGTCGTCAGGGTCGGGGCCGTCGTAGATCAGCACGGGCGTTGTTTCGTCGCCGTTGGTCGGAAAGTAGACCGCGTCGCCGTCACCGGTGATCGCAACGAGGGCACGCTGTCGGCCTTCTGCTTCGACAGTCGGTGCGGTGATTGGCTCACTCCCAACTGGGCCGGCTGGCGCAATCGTCGTGGACGACGACTCAGCGTTGGTCGTGGACGGTTCTCCGGTGGTTGTCGACTCGGGCATTGTTGTGGTGGGCGACGCTGTCGGGACCGAAGAGGACTCGAGCGTCGTGGTCGACGCGGAGATCTCGGGTGTCACCGTGCTGATGATCTCTCGATCGCTGCCACTGGATGTGGCGCCGAAGATGACGGCGCCGCCGGCAATCAGCGCGGCCACGCCGATGGCGCTCACTCGCCGCCGTAACCGCCGTCGGATGATTCGTGCCCGCTCGGTCACCGCAGCAAACTGGTGACTGTCGCCGACTGGCGGGTCCGAGTCGTTGAGTTCGTCAAACATCGTCTCTCCTCTCAGTTCGCGCCCGCACCGGGAGCCATGCCGGTGGCGGAATCGAATGCCGTTGGGTCGTTGAGCAGGTCTCGCAGCCTGACGAGTCCTCTCGACGTGGCGCTCTTCACCGAGCCAACCGAACACTTCAACGCCGTTGCTGTCTCGGACTCGGAGAAGTCCAGCAGGTGGCGCATCACAACGGCCTCGCGCTAACGGCGCGGGAGCGAGCGCAGCGCTCGTACGAGGTCGTCGCGTTGGCGAACGACAGAGAAGGGATAGCTCGGGTCAGTCAGCGACCGGACGCCAACTCCGATCGAGTCGTTGTCAGTGTGTTTTGCGATCGGCGCCCGTTCACGCTTGCGCCACCGGTCGATCGCACCATTGGTTGCGACCCGCGCCGTCCACGGAAGCGGATGCTGACCGACCCGGCGCCAACCAACGAGCGCCTTCGCCAACGTGTCCTGGGCTACGTCCTCCGCATCACCACGATCGCCCAGCACCGCGTACGCCGCCCTGTAGCCAACGCTGAACATCTCCTCGAATCGAGAGACATAGTCGTCAGCCGGCTCCACACAAGAGAAACGTACGACGCCCCCGAAAGGTTGCCCAGCTCATAACAACACCGCAGCAACACCCGGCAACCCGCTCGATAGCGGCACGTTCGATCGGGCGCACCCGCCCAGATCGTACGGCCGGTCTGCGCCGGCGCCGGCGCAAAGCGACGGCAACCGGACGTGGCGCTCTGTTCGGGCAGTGAGCGCGGTGCGTTGGTTGCGATGCCGGTCATGGTGACGATGGTGCATTCGTCCGCCGAGTAGGCGCGTCCTGCCCCCCGCCATCCGCGACGGCTATCTCGACGCACCTGCGAAGCATCCGATTCGGGAAGCGCATCGCACTCAGCTGAGCAGCGTCGAGTGTCCACATCGGCACGTAACGACGGCTCGAACGGTGATCGAGATCGGCACGTTCGATCGCTACTCCTGGTCGATATCAGCGAGGATGACTGCGATGTCTTGAGCATCTGCGAGCAGACGGACGACATCGATGTGATCGCCGCTTGCGAAGTAGAACCAGCCGCACGGAAAATTTGCGATGCGACGGACACGCAGCCCGTCGATTCCACACACCTCGCCCATGCGTGGCGACCCGGCCCCGGGCATCCGACCGATGGCATCCAGCGCCGTGATTGCTGCATCGAAGAATCGTTCGCCGAGGTCGAAGCCACCCTCATCTCGGTAGTACCGGGATCGTTCGACGAGATCGAATTCGGCCTGCGGCCGAAGAATCGGACGCGTCACGCTCCGGTGCCGAGTGCCCGCGCGCGCAGCGTAGCAATCACGTCATCGGTTGCTTCGCGCCCCTCGCCCGAGGCAAGGCCGTCGGCAATGAGATCGCGGAGGCGTTGGGCAGCCTGCTCATGTTGGTCCCGGCGAATGAGTTCGCGTAGGTACTCACTCGTGTTGCCGTAACTGCCTTCGCTGACACGTGCGTCGATGTAGTCGCGCATGCTTTCGGGGAGTGCGAAGCTCATCGTGTTCCGACTCATGCACCCAGTCTGCTGGTGCTATCAACAGTTGTCAACACCGCTCAGATCAACGGGCCTCTGCGAGCGCCCAACCCGAGCAGGATCGGCAGTGAGCGAGCGGCCCAGCACTCGATATCGCGCCTGGTCGCCAGCGCCCGCGCCAGGCTGCCTCGCGAAGAGGTGACGATGCGGAGCAGCGGCCGGCCCGGGCCGGTCACCCGGCAATCCGACGTCGGCGTTCAGGGATCTGCGATGAAAAATCGCATCGTGACATGGCAAACACGTTGATGAACGGACCCGTTCAGTCCGGGAGGTCGAACGCCGCAGCCCAGAGGTCGTTCTCGTCGTATAGAGCAATGACCTGTTCGAGGTCGAAACTCACGCCGTCGGGACCGTCTTCGACGGCGCACGCAATCCACCAATCCGCGCCAGGCAGCCCTGCCGATACGTACGCACGGCACCCAGGTTCCTGCGGCACAGCGAAATCTCTTGCTCGGCCGGCGACTTCGCCGTGCGCCGGCTCCCAAAGAGCGACACCGCCATCCACCAGCGGCCCGACCACGACTGCGTCGAACCATCGCCACACCACCACCTCTGGAACGTCACGCCCGGAGGTGACGGCAACCAGATGACCAGGAGCCACCCGTTCCATTCGTGGCCTGGGAAACGTGGCGGAGAATCGAACCTCGACGGCCTCACCGTCGGCCCACACCCGACACGCTCGTTCATTGACGGAAAGGACCCGGTACGCACACAGCTGCGGAGTCGTCATCTCCCATCCTCGCATCAGAGCAATCCGACCTACTCCCATCTCTGGCCGCGCCGAGCGAATCTGTCGCTGACCCGACCGTTCGACCGACCATGAGGGTCTTTGGTCCAACTGGCTGTCGACTCCATTCGCAGATGGCCCCACCCACGCATTCAAGGTGTCGATCAAGATCGGTCGGCCAATCCTGATCGGCACTCCCGATCGGGCAGCCGTGTCCCATACTGCTCGACGACGCCAGCCTCAGAAGGTGCCGCCCGAAGCCGGGTCTGCGTCGGCCGAAACGAGGCGGACGTTGGCACAAATGCTTTCTAACAGCGGGCTGAGCACGCCGCGGCGCGGGCGAGGAGCTGCTCGAAGCCACGCGCCGTTGCCGCATCGATCATCTTTCCATCGAGGCTCGCTGCACCATCGCCGCGTTCGGCTGCCCGTTCGACGGCGTCGAGGGCGGCGCGCGCCTGGGCGACCTCGGCGTCGGTCGGCGCGAAGACCTCGTTCGCGAAGGGGATCTGGGCCGGATGGATGCACCACTTGCCGCCACCGCCGACCAACGCGAACGACGTGGCACTGGCGGTGAACCCGGCGGTGTCACCGAAGTCGCCGAAGGGCCCGTCGATCGCATCGACGCCCGCGGCACGTGCCGCGACGATCATCCGCTGGCGGGCATACGCCCACACGTCGCCGGCGCCGGCCGGCACCTCGCCGACATGGCCCAACCTCATGCCGAGGCTCGCCGCGAGGTCGCCGACTCCGAGCACGAGCGCTTCGAGCCGGGGGCTGGATGCCGCGATCGCATCGACCTCGGTCACTGCCCGGGCCTCCTCGATCAGGACTTCGAGGCCGATCCGACCCGGTTCGAGGCCGAGCTTCAGTTCGAGCTGCCTGAGGAGATCGTCGACGAACCACACGTCACGCGGCCCCATCACCTTCGGCACGACGATCACATCGAGGTGGCCGGCGGAACCGGTGACCACGGAGATGATGTCGTCGTGGCACCACTCGGTGTCCACACTGTTGATCCGACACGCCCGCGCGCTCCGACCCCAATCGAGTTCGGTGAGAGCCGCCACCACATTGGCGCGGGCATCGACCTTCGCGGCCGGCGCAACCGCATCTTCGAGGTCGATGATCACGACGTCGGCATCGGTGGCGACGGCCTTCGCGATCATCGCCGGATTCGAACCGGGCGTCGTCAGCTCCGACCGGCGCAGCCGCGACAATCGGCGTATCGAGTCGGTCATGGCGCGCCCCGTCCGATGAGCAACGCCACCAGCTCGGGGTCGTGCTCACCCAGGGCCGGCACACGCGCCACCGGGTCCGGGCAGCCGCTGATGTTGAACGGCGGCTTGAACGTCGGCACCTGACCGGCCGGAACGTCGACGGTCATGAAACGGTCACGGGCGACGTGCTGCTCGTGGCCCCACACTTCGAGCGGGCTGCGCGCCCGGGCCCACACCACCCCACTCGACGTCAACCGCCCGATGATCTCGGCGGGCGGTACGGCATCGAACGTGTCACGGATCACCGCTTCGAGCTCGTCGATGTTGTCGATCCGATCCTGATTGTCGACGAAGCGAGGGTCGGTGACGAGCGAATCATCGACCAGCACCTCGGTGGCGAACGTCGCCCAGTCGCGGTTCGACTGCACGGCGACGAGCACGCTTGCGCCGTCGCTGAGCGCATACGAACCGTACGGCGCGATCGAGGCGTGGCGGTGACCGGCCCGCTCGGGAATCACCCCGGTGGCAGCCGCTGCGTAGATCGGCACCGACGTCCACTCGGTGAGGCATTCGAGCATCGACAGCGAAATCGCCGCGCCTTGCCCCGTCAGGTTGCGCCGATACAGCGCCGCCAGGATCGAACTGAACGCATACATCGCCGACGCGATGTCGGCAACCGAGAAGCCGACCTTCGACATCTCCTCGGCCGAGCCGGTCAACGCCATCGCCCCCGCCTCGGCCTGAATTGCCAGGTCATACGCCTTGTCGTCGGTGCGCGGCCCGCCGAGCCCGTAGCCGCTCACGTCGCATGCGATCAGGCGGGGATGCAGTGCAGTGAGCTGCGACGCGAGCACGCCGGAGCGCTCGGCGGCACTCGGCGACATGTTCTGGATGAACACGTCGGCCCCGGCGACCAACGCATCGAAGGTGCGCCGGTCTCCGGCATCCTTGAGGTCGAGCGTCAGGCTCTGCTTGCCCCGGTTCGCCCAGACGAAGAACGTCGACTCGCCCGCCAGCTTGGAGTCGTAGTCACGCGCGAAGTCGCCGCCGTCGGGCCGCTCGATCTTGAGCACCGTCGCGCCGAGGTCGGCGAGGTGGCGCGTGGCGAGGGGCGCCGCGACGGCCTGTTCGAGGGCGACAACGACCACGCCGGTCAGCGGCGCGGTCACGAAGTGCTCGCCGGCGGTTCGGAACGAACGACGAAGCCGTCACGCGACTGGGGCAACTTCATGTCGAGGATCCGCGACGCGACGACGGTCCGCAAGATCTGGGCCGTGCCGCCGCCGATGGTGAACATCCGCACGTCGCGATACATCCGCTCCAACGGGTTGCGCCGCGAGTAGCCCGCTGCGCCGAACATCTGCAGCGCATCACTGACCACGCCGATCGCCGCTTCGGCGGTGAAGATCTTCGCCTGCGCCGCCATGGTCGGGTCGGGGAACGCGCTGTCGTGCGGACCGCGCGACGCCGCGGCGCGATAGGTGAGGCTGCGCGCCGCTTCGAGCTTCACCGACATGTCGGCGAGCATCCACTGCAGGCCCTGGAACTCGGCGACCGGACGACCGAACTGCTCGCGCTCCTTGACGAAGGCCAGGGCGAGTTCGTAGGCGCCCGTTGCGATCCCGAGGGCGACCGTTCCTGCACCCACCCGCTGCGCGTTGTAGGCGTTCATGAGGTCGCCGAACCCACGCCGAAAGCCGGACGGCGGCAGCACCACCATGTCGGCGGCCACCTCCATGTCTTCGAAGATCACCTCCATCTCCGGAATCGCCCGCAAGCCCATCGTCGGCTCACGCCGCCCGAACCGCAGGCCGGGCGTTTCGTCACGGATGACGATGAACCCCCCGATGCCCTCCTCGACACCCTGCTCGTCGAACACGCGGGCGAAGATCAGATGCAGCTTCGACACCGTGCCACCCGTGATCCAGTGCTTGGTCCCGTTCACGACGTAGGTGTCGCCGCGACGGTCGGCGCGGGTGGTCATCTCCGACGCTGCGCTCCCTGCGCCGGGCTCGGTGATGCAGATCGCCGGCTTGTCTCCGTTCAACACGTACTCGGCAGCGAGCTTGCGTTGCACGTCGGTGCCGTACTCGACGATCGCCGAGATGGCACCCATGTTGCACTCGACGGCGATGCGGCCCGTCACCCCGCACACCTTGGCCATCTCTTCGACGACGAGCACGGCGTCGAGGTAGCTGTGCCCGGGGCCACCGAGATCCTGCGGCACGGTCATGCCGGTGAAGCCCGCCGCTTGGAGCGCGGCGACGTTGTCCCACGGATACTCCTCGGCAGCGTCGACCGCCGCGGCGCGCGGTCCGATCACCTCGGTGGCGAGGGTCCGCGCCCGCTGTTGGAGGTCGATCTGTTCAGCGGTCAGTGCCCAGGTCATGGAAGGTCTCCTGTGGTGGATCGAGTGGTAGTTCGAGTGGTATTTCGAGTGGTGGTTCGGGGGGTCGAGCGAATTCGGGCGGCGTCGCGGGTCAACGTCAGTACATCACGCTGCGCGTTGCTGCCGCCCATGCGATGCCGGTCACTCCACGCCGTCTCGAAGCGGTCGAGGCTGCCTGCGTTGTCGCCTCCGGCAAACGCATCGACGGCATCGACGAGAGGTGCCACGACGTCGCGGAAGATCACCCCGTTCTCCGACGCCTCCGCAGCCCACGTCCGAGCCAGATCGTCGCGCCAGCCGGTGGGGAACGCGGGCCCGCCGTCGACCCCGGAGCGGGCGAAGGCCATTGCTGCGTGCACATCGAGGAAGGCAGTGGTGTGGTGCGTGTCGGGCATCGCCGCCCACCGAGTGGCGAGGTCGGTCCAGCGCGGCCCGACGTGTTCGCCGGCCAGTTCCAGACGCCACAGCAACGATGTCACGTCGCTCAGGCGGAACGCGGTGTCGGCGCTCGGCAGCGTTTGGTCGAAGATGTCGACCACCGCACCGACGCGACCTGCGGCGAGGTGACGCAGGGCGAGATGCCACCAGATATGGACCGCCAATGATTCCTGACGCGTCCAGATCTCGCGCGACCCGTCGAGCATGTCGATTCCCGCATCGACGTCGTCGATCGTCTCGTAGACGTGCGCCAGTGCGTGGCGTGCCCACAGGTCGCGCGGATCGGCATCGAGCGCACGCCGCGCCACCCGCTCGGCGAGATCGGTCTGGCCGACCTCGTTGAGCGAGAAGGCGTGCATGCCGGCGACGAGCGACGTGCCGGGCTCGCCAACGGTCCAGTGACGCAGGGCCTGCGTGCTCGATCGCAGGCGCCCCTCGTTGTCGCCGACGTGGAGGTAGAGATCGTGCGCCATGCGCACCGCGGCGAAGTCCTGTTGGTCGTGCGTCCACGCATCGAACGCATGCGCCGCAGCCGTGAACTCACCAGCCACGATCTGGTCCATCGCCGCGACGAAGGTGTGCTTCGCGCGCGTCGGAACAGCGCCGTGCGCGGGCCGCGGCGGCGGCGTCGGCGACTTCTGGGGCGTCGGCGCGCAGACCGCCGAGCACCGAATAGATCGCGACGAACACCGGGCCGAGGACGAATCGCTCGTCGTTGCGATTGGCTGTGGCGAGCGTCTCGAACGAGTCGGCATCGAAGTGCACGAAATCCCACCACGCCCGATTCCACGCCGCAACGCTCGACGATTCCCCGTTCACGGGTTGCCGATCGAGCAGCGCCAGCCCGGCGACTGCATTGATCGCAGCGGTGTTGAGCGGCGCGCTGTTCGTCGGGCCGGTGGTCATCGGACCGAGACCTCGAGCCGTTCGATGCCGTTGACGAAGTTCGAGTGCACGAAGTGCGGCGGCCCCATGAGCTCGATCTCGAGCCTCCGTTCGAGGATCTGGCCGATCAGCTCGCGCAGCTCGAGCCGGGCGAGCGAGGCGCCGAGGCAGAAGTGGACGCCACCGCCCCCGAAAGCGACGTTGGGCGGTGGTGTCGGCCGACCAGCATCGAAGCGGAGCGGATCGGGGAACACCGTGTCGTCGAAGTTGGCCGCGGCGTACCACATCACGACCTTGTCACCCGCGGCGATCGGCGTACCCGCCAACATGGTGTCGACGGTCGCCGTGCGCCGGAAGTAGAGAATCGGCGATGAGTACCGGATGACTTCTTCGACCGTCGAATCGAGCAACCCGGAATCGCGACGGGCGCGGTCGAACTCGTCGGCGAAATGCACGAGATGGAGTGCGAGATGAGCCATCGACGAGCGTGTGGTCTCGTTGCCGGCAAAGATCATCAGACGAAAGAAGTTGGTGAACTCGGCGTCGGTCAGTCGTTCACCGTCGACCTCGGCTTCGATCAGCTTCGTGATCAGGTCGTCACGCGGGTCGGCGCGGCGCTGCTCACCCAGTTGCCGGGCGTACTCGTTGATGCCGTGCGCCGCGGGGCTGTTGAACGGCAGGAGCCGAAGGTCGGTCGTGTTGCCGTACGCGGTCGGGTCGAGGGGCTCGTTCGACGTGCCGGCAACGAGGTGGTCGGACAACTCGACCATCAGGCCATGGTCGGCCTCGGGCACACCCATCAGGTCGCAGATCACCCCGATGGGAATGGGCGCCGCAATCAGGTCGACCCAGTTTCCTCCCCCAGCCGCGACGAGCGCGTCGAGGCAGTCGGTGACCCGCTGCCGAATGGCCGGGAGGTACGCCTGCACGTGGCGCGGCGTGAAGGCCGAACTGACGAGTCGCCGCAGGCGCGTGTGGATCGGCGGATCGAGATCGATCATCGAGGCGCGGGCATCGAGCGCGTCGGCGTCGATGTCGTAGATCTGGATGTGCCCCACCGCGGAGGAGTAGGTGGCCGCGTCACGGCTCACCTCGACCAGGTCGGCGTGCCGGGCCACCGCCCAGAATCCCGATCCGTCGGGCATCTCGTTCCAGCACACGCCAGGCCGAGAACGGATCTCGGCGAACACGGCCTGCGGGATCCCCTCGGCGTAGAGCCTCGGATCGGCGAGGTCGGTGGGCGTGCGGTGCGCGGCCATCAACCCACCACGAAGGGGTCGCGCGTCGCACCCGACAGTTCGACCCACACCGCTTTGGTGTGCAGGTAGCCATCGAGCGCTTCGAGCCCGTTGTCCTTGCCGTAGCCCGACTGTTTGAAGCCGCCGAACGGGGCCATGAAACTGACGTTGCGGTAGGTGTTGATCCACACCGTGCCGACATCGAGCCGGCGCGCCATCCGGTGTGCTCGCCGCACGTCGTTGGTCCACACGCCGGCCGCGAGGCCGTAGTCGGAGTCGTTCGCCAGCGCGATCACCTCGTCTTCGTCGGTGAAGGTCATCACGGCCAGCACCGGCCCGAAGACCTCCTCGCGCACGATCGTGGTGTCGTTCGTGACGCCGGTGATCACCGTGGGCCGCACGAAGCGCCCCCCGAGGTCGGGGTCGACCACGCCGCCGGCAGCGATCGTCGCCCCCTCGACGCGGGCCTGCTCGACCATGGCCAAGATGCGGTCGCGTTGGTCGTCGGACGCAGCGGGACCCATTTCAGTCGCCGGGTCGAGCGGGTCGCCGAGCACGAGTTCGCCGGCGCGGGCGACCACACGCGCGATCACGTCGTCGGCGATGTCGACGTGCAGGTAGGCCCGCGAGCCGGCGACGCAGGTTTGGCCGCTCGCGGCGAAGATGCCGGCCAACAGGCCGTTGGTCGCCGCTTCGGGGTCGGCGTCGGCGAAGACGATCTGCGGTGACTTACCGCCGAGTTCGAGCGTGGCCGGCGTGAGATTGGCTGCGGCGGCACGGGCGACGTGGCGGGCGGTCGCGCCGCCGCCGGTGAAGGTCAGCTTGTCGATGTCGGGGTGAGCCGAGATCGCTGCGCCGACCTCGGCGCCACCGGTGACCACGTTGATCACACCCGGCGGGAACCCGGCTTCGTGGGCCAGTCGGGCCAGCAGGAGTGCGGTGACCGGGGTGAGGTCGGAGGGCTTGACGACGGCGGTGCAGCCTGCTGCCAGGAGCGGTGCGAGCTTCCAGGTGAGCAGGGCCAATGGCGAGTTCCACGGCACGATCACGCCGACGACGCCGACCGGCACTCGTTCGGTGTACACCAGGAAGTTGGGCGTCGGGGTCGGGATCTGCTCGCCGAGGAGCTTGTCGGCCGATCCGGCGAAGTAGTCGAGGTAGCTCTGGAGGCTCTTCGCCTGCGCCGTGGTTTCCCGGATGATCTTGCCGTTGTCGCGGCTCTCGATCTGCGCGAGATCGTCGGCGTCGCGCGTCAGTAGCTCACCCAGTTTGCGCATCAGCCCGGCCCGTTGGGCCGCGGGCATCGTCCGCCACGGGCCACCGTCGAATGCCCGTCGGGCCGCGGCGACCGCCAGGTCGACGTGGGTCGGATCGTCGGCGACATCGGCCCACACCTCACCCGAATACGGGTTGGTGGTCGACATCCGCCGATCGGTCGACACCTCGGCCCCGTCGATCCAGTTGTCGAAGTGCTCCACCTCAGGCCTCGCTGTCGATCTCGACGAAGCTGATTGCCCGGCCCGGGCAGCGGTCGGCAACGGCGATCGCCGTCGCTCGATCGAGCAGGCCGTCGCCGATCACTTCGGCGATGACCAGTTCGTCGCTGACCACGAACACGTGCTCGGCGTACATCTCGCACTGACCGGCCCCAATGCACGCCTCGTCATCGACGACCATGCGGACGAGATCGGGCCGCGCCGATTCGGTGCTGGCCTCGGTGCTGGTCTCGGTGCCCGTCATGGATTGCTCGTTCGTGACGTCCGGTCCCAGGTTCCGGCCCAAGTTCAGCGGGGTTGCGGTGGGGTGCGGTGGCCGCGAATGCTGCCGCCATGATGTCCATCCCGGTCGAGACGTCGGCCTCGGTGGCCGCGAGCGGGACGAGCACGCGAATGCAGTTCGAGTACTCACCAGCGCCCATCAGGAGCAGGCCCCGTTCGAACGCCGCGGCAATGACCGCCGCCGCCCGCTCCGGGTCAGGCTCCCGGGTGGTCGGATCCTTCACCAGTTCGAGCGCCAGCATCGGGCCGACTCCCCGCACCTCGCCGATCGCCGAGTGGTCGGCGGCGAGGGCATCGAGCCGCGACCGCAGCCGTTCGCCGAGCGCCATCGCCGCATCTTGAAATCCTGCGTCGAGGACCTGGGTGATCGCGACCTTGGCGGCGGCACACGACAACGGGTTGCCGCCGTAGGTGCCGCCGATGCCGCCGGCGTGCACCGAGTCCATGATCTCGGCGCGACCGGTGACGCCGGAGATCGGCAGCCCGCCGCCCATCGACTTGCCCCACGTGCACAGGTCGGGCTCGATGCCGTACCGTGCGATCGCCGCAGGTGCGCCGGTCCGCCCCATGCCCGCCTGCACTTCGTCGGCGATCACCAAGATTCCGTGCTCGGCGGCAATCGCCGCGACGCGCGTGGGATAGTCGGCGGGCATCGGGATGAAGCCACCCTCGCCCTGCACCGGCTCGAAGATGATCGCCGCGACCGTGGTCGGGTCGAGTTCGGCGAGCAGCGCTTCGAGGCCGGCGATGGCATCGTCACTCGTGACGCCCCGGA
This sequence comes from Ilumatobacteraceae bacterium, assembly GCA_963820085.1. GTDB lineage: Bacteria > Actinomycetota > Acidimicrobiia > Acidimicrobiales > Ilumatobacteraceae > Ilumatobacter_A. Next base: position 17,043 of record CAWFYU010000009.1, read on the forward strand.
ACTCGTAGGGGCCCGGCGCCCGGTGGATACCCGGGGCGAACGGCCCGAACCCGTGCTTGTACGGCATGACCTTGGCCGTCATCGTCATCGTCAGCAACGTGCGTCCGTGGAAGGCGTTGTCGAGCACGATGATGCCTTCGCGTCCGGTGTGATAGCGGGCGATCTTCACCGCGTTCTCGACCGCCTCGGCACCCGAGTTGAGCAACAGCGCCTTCTTGTCGAAGTCGCCCGGATGGCATTGACAGAGCAGGCGACATACCTCGATGTACGGCTCGTAGGCCGACAGCGAGAAGCACTGGTGCAGGTACTGGTCGAGTTGCTCCTTGACGGCTGCGACGACATCGGGATGGGTGTGCCCGTGGTTGGCGGTGCCGACGCCGCCGACGAAGTCGATGAACTCGCGGCCGTCGACATCCCAGATCCGCGCCCCCGACGCCCGCTCGACGAAGAACGGTCGCCCGGCGGTTCCCGCGGCGACCCACTTGGCCCGCTCGGCCGCCAGTCGCTCCGTATTGGGCAGCACGGAAGGGGTCGGCGCGGATGTGGGAGCGGTGTCGGGCAGCACGGTGTCGGGCAGCACGGTGTCAGGCAGCACAGTCATGAGTGTGTTCCTCGGGTGGGGGCCATGCCGACGGAGAGCACGCCATGGACGAAGTTGGACGGGGCGCGGACTGCAGTTGCGGTTTGTTCGAGCACCAGGGAGCGCTGGGCCATCTCCTCGATCAGGACCGAGATCTCGAGGCGGGCCAGAAAGGCGCCCAGGCAGTGGTGCGGGCCGCCGCCACCGAAGGCGTCGTGCGGGTTGGCGGCCCGCCGCACGTCGAAGCGCAACGGGTCGACGTGAACGGCCTCGTCGAACGAGGTGGAGCCGTACCACATGACGACCTTGTCGCCTGCCGCGATCGGCGTGCCGGCGAGTTCGGTGTCGACCGCGGCGGTACGCCGCATGTGGAGCACCGGGGTGGCCCAGCGCAGCACCTCTTCGGTCGCCGACTCGACGAGCGAGGGGTCGGCGATGACCGCCCGCATCTGATCGGGGTGCGCAGCAAACGCCATGGCGCCGTGGGTGAGTGCCGTGCGCGTCGTCTCGTTCCCGGCGAAGACGAGCAGATGGAACAGGTTCTTGAACTCACTCGGCGAGAGCCGCTCGCCGTCGGCTTCGGCCTGCGCGAGCAGCGTGACGATGTCGTCAGCCGGGTCGTTCACCCGCTTCACTCGCATCTGCTCGCCGTACTCGAACAACGCATGGCTGGCCGGGCTGTTGAACGGCAGGAGGCGCAGTTCGGTCGTGTTGCCGAAGGCGTCGGGCGGAATCGACTGGGTGTCGCCGGTTCCCTCCACCAGATAGTTCGACAGCTCGACGAGATAGTCGGCGTCTTCCAGCGGTACGCCGAGCATCGCCAGGATCACCCGGATCGGCAACGGTGCCGACACCATCTCGACCCAGTCGCCGCCGCCTCGTGCCACGAACTCGTCGAGCAGTTCGACAGCGATGTCGCGCACCACCGACTCCCACTTGCGGATGTTCTTGGGCGTGAATGCCGTTGCTGTGAGGCGGCGGAGTCGAGTGTGATCGGGGGCGTCGGTGTCGATCAGGGACCGCCGCGCTTCGAGCGCATCGGCTTCGAGATCCCACAGGTTGGTGTGCCCGATCGCCGACGAGAACCGTTCGGGATCGCGCGACACTTCTCGTGCCTCGTCGTGGCGGGTCACGGCCCAGAATCCGTTGTCGCCGTACGGGTGCCAGGCGACGCCCGGCATGGCCCGAATCGCCGCGAACCGTTCGTGCGGGATCCCGTCGAGGTAGAGCTGCGGGTCGGCGATATCAGGAGCTGTGATCATCTGGGTGGTCATCGGAGTCCGTCAGCAGTGCTCGGCGTAGCGCTGCCGCTCCCAGTCGTTCACGTCGTCGGGGTCCGGGGCGTTCTCGGCGCCGAGCGCTGCTTCGTGACGCGCCGCGCACAGGTAGCTCACCGAGAACTTCTCTCCGAGCTGCGCCCCGAGTGGCCCCGCTTCGAACGCCGCAATCGCGTCGGGCAGATTGTTCGGCAGTGCGGCACAGTCGCCAGGGTCGGCATACATGTCGCCGACGCTCATCGGACACAGGTCGAGCTGTCGTTCGACCCCGTCGGCGCCCGCGGCGAGGATCGCCGCGACCATCAGGTACGGCGTTCGCGTCGGCGCCGGCCGAACGGAACTCGACCCGGTTCGCCCGCGACCCCGCCTCGACGATGCACCGCACGAGCACCGTGCGATTGTCGAGCCCCCAGTGGACATGGGTCGGGGCGAACGTGTTCGGTTGGACACGCTTGACGCCATTGGCCGTCGGCGATGCGATCAGCCCGATCGACCGCGCATGTTCGAGCAACCCGGCGATCCATTGACTCATCAACTCGTTCGGTACGCCGTCGGAGTCGGCAAAGGCATTGACCCCATCGGAGCGCAGGCTCGTGTGGACGTGCATGCCCGAACCCGACTGGTCGATGTAGGGCTTGGGCATGAACGTCGCACGCCATCCGTATGCGACGGCCACCTGCTTGACGATGCTCTTGAAGAGCACGGTGTTGTCGGCCGCGGTCATCGCATCGGCGTGCCCGATGTTGATCTCGAACTGGCCGGGCCCGTACTCGGCGTTCGACGACTCGACTTCGAGGCCGGCGCCGATCAGGGCCGTGCGCATGTCGCGCAGGCAGTCTTCGATGGCCAACCCATCGGTCAGCGAGCTGTACTGGATGTGGCGCTGCACCGGCTGCCAGTCGGGCGTGCACAGGTAGAACTCGAGTTCGGTGGCAACGACGGGGTCGAGACCGCTTGCCCGGCATCGTTCGATCTGACGGTGCAGGACGCCACGGGGCGCATGGGGGTGCGGGTTGCCGTGCGGGTCGAAGGTGTCGGCGAACGCGAGCGCGTAACCCGGGCGATGAGTCAGGATCCGGCCGGTGGACACGTCGGGAATCAACTTGCAGTCGAGGAAGCCGGAACCCATGTTGATGTAGGGGTCGTCGATCAGATCGTTCTGCATGTCGAAGATGAACATCGCGTCTGCGATGTTCACGCCGTCGTTGACCGTCGTCGCGAAGAACCGGTCGATCGGCACACGCTTGCCCCGTAAGTGGCCAAGCATGTCGGGGGCCGCGACCTCGATGGTGTGCACGCCGGCGGCGCGGCAGCGCTGTTCGAAATCGGAGTTCTGGGTCTCGGTGGGCATCGTGTCTCGTTTCGGGTTTCCGGCCAGGTGGTATGCGTGCGGTTCAGAGCAGGGTCGAAGAGCGGTCAGGACAGGTCAGGGAATCAGGACGAAGCGGCCGCGAACGTCGCCACGGCGGAGGCGGTCGTGGGCGATCTGAGCGTCGGCGAGCGGAATCGTCTCGACGGGTTGCACGATCTCGGGTGCGCGGCGCGCAAAGGCGAGGAGTTCGTCGAGTTCGGTCCGACTCCCCCACACGCTCGACATGATCCGAGCCTCGTGGGGGGTGACTCCGAAGCGGAACGGAAGCGCTCCACCCCCGAGGCCGATCACCACGATCAAGCCGCCCCGGGCCACTGTGGCGCCCGCGATGGCGAGTGTCGAGTCGGCACCGATGAAGTCGAGCACCAGGTCGTAGGGACCCTCGACATCGTCGGGGCCGATGGCTGCATCGGCGCCGATGGCCCGCGCGACCTCGCGCTTGTCGGCACTGGTGTCGAGGGCGGTGACGTGCGCGTCGGTTTGCAGACGCAGGTAACGCAGCGCGTACTGTCCGAGCCCGCCTGCACCGATCACAAGGGCCCGCCCGCCGGCGTGTGCGCCGCGCACGACATCGAGGCCGTGCTTCACGGCCCGAAATGCCGTGAGGCCTCCGCAGGCCAACGGCGCCGCGGCAACAGGGTCGAGCCCGTCGAGCGGAGCGAGATAGCGGCGGTCCTTCACCCACATCCGCTCGGCGTAGCCGCCGTCGACGAAGAGGCCCGCTTCGGTCGCCGTAGCGCAGCGCATCTCGAGACCGGCTGCGCATTGCTCGCACGACCGGCAACCCCACGGCGCGTAGACCATGACCGGGCCCAACTCGTGGTGGTGGCCCGTCACCTCGTGGCCGAGGATCAGCGGCAGTTGCCCGCCGAATTCGCCGTCGGCGACGTGGAGGTCGGAGTGGCAGACACCGCACGCGATCACGTCGATGACTTCACCATTCGCCTCGCCGCCACCGTCGTTCCCGGACGGGTCGGGATGGTCGTCGACGACGGTGAGGGGTGCGCCGGCTCGGGTCAAGAGAACAGCGCGCATCAGTAGCTCTTCGGGAGGCCGAGGCACTTCTGCGCCACGAAGGCGAGTACCAGGTTGTTGTTGATCGGCGCGACTTGATACAGCCGGGTCTCGCGCAGTTTGCGTTCGATGTCGTACTCGACCGCGAATCCGAATCCGCCGTGCGTGTTGAGCGCCGCGTTGCCCGCCTCCCACGACGCATTCGACGCGAGCATCTTGGCCATGTTCGCTTCGGCGCCACACGACTCACCGGCATCGAAGAGTTCCGCCGCCCGCCACCGCATCAGGTCGGCGGCGGCCAGGTTGGCGTAGGCCTGGGCGAGTGGGAATGCGACGCCCTGGTTCGAGCCGATCGGTCGACCGAACACGTGACGCTCGCGGGCATAGCTGCTCGCCCGTTCGAGGAAGAACTTGCCGTCGCCGATGCACTCGGCAGCGATCAGGATGCGCTCGGCGTTCATCCCATCGAGGATGTGACGGAACCCCATCCCCTCGGTGCCGACCAGCGCGTCGGCCGGGATCACGACGTCATCGAAGAACACTTCGGTCGTGTTGTGGTTCATCCACGTCGGAATCGGATTGATGGTGAGCCCGGGCACGAGGTCGCCGCTGTCGTCACGCAGATCGAACAGGAACACCGACAGCCCACCAAGACGATCGTCGCCCTCGTCGGCCGGGGTGGTGCGGGCCAACAGGATCATCATGTCGGAATGCAGCGCGCGTGACGTCCACACCTTCTGGCCATTGATCCGCCAGGTGTCGCCGTCGCGTTCGGCGCGAGTGCGGATCGAGGTGGTCTCAGACCCTGCTTCGGGTTCGGTGACGCCGAACGCCTGCAGGCTGATCTCGCCGGCGGCGAGGCGCGGGAGATACCGCTGCTTTTGTTCGTCGGAGCCGTGCCGGAGCAGCGTGCCCATGATGTACATCTGGGCATGGCAGGCGCTCGGGTTCCCACCGCTCGCAGCGATCTCTTCGAGGATCACCGATGCTCCGGCCAAGCTCAACCCGCCGCCGCCGTAGCTCTCGGGAATCAGTGCGGCCAGCCAGCCGTGCTCGGTCAGGTCGGCGACGAACTCGGTCGGATAGCGATCGGGTTCGAGGCTGCGCCAATACTCGTTGCCGTACTTGTCGCAGAGCCGCCTGACCTCGGTCCGGATGATGTCGAAGTCGGGGTTGGTGCCGATCATTTCCGTTTCGTTCCTTTCCAGAAGCCTTGCCGAGCAAGGGCCTCGGTTGCCGCGCGACCGCCTTCGCACAAATGGTGTTCCATCGCCCAGCGCGCCGCGTCGCGGTCACGTGCGACCAACGCGTCGAGAATCGCCCGATGATCGGCGATCGAGTTGGCGTACAGCCCGTCGGAGAACTCGTAGTAGTGCGCGGGCACCGAGCGTTCGAGTAGCGCCAGCAACCACCGGGTGCGGCGCGGCGCGACCGAGTTGATGATGCGGTGGAAAGAATGATTCGCCTCCGACATCTCGGCGAGCGTTCCGTGTTCGAAGCGTCGGTGCACTGCGGTCAGGGCATCGAGGTCGTCGTCGGTCAGCAGCTCGGCCGCCAACGCCGCGGCCCGGCCCGACAGGGCGCCGAACACCTCGTAGTGCTCGGCGATGTCTTCGGGGGTGATGTCGGCGACGAACGCGCCCCGATTCGGGCTCAGTCGAACGAGACCCTCCTGGGCCAGGACGACGACGGCCTCGCGAATCGGGCTGCGGCTCACGCCCAACTCGCGGCTGATCGCTTCCTGGTCGATGCGCTGACCGGGCCGGGCCTTCCCCGTGAGGATCAGGTCGCGCAAATGGACGCCCACCTCGTCGGCGAGCGAGCCGCGTCGCTTCGCCTGGAACGACGCGGCTTCACCGCCCACCAGCGCAGGGGCCTCGTCGACGCGGAGCGGATCACTCACCGGCACTCGATCCGAGGTAGGCGGCTCTGACGTGGGGGTGGGCCTGGATCTCGGCGGGCGTGCCCTGGGCGATGACCGTGCCCTGGTCGAGGCAGTAGATCCGGTCGCAGATCTCGGTGATAAAGGCCAGGTCGTGATCGATCACAATCACGCCGGCACCCACTGCGGCGGCCATCGCGCGCACCTGATCGACCATGGCGAGCGATTCGCTGTCGCTCATTCCGCTGGTGGGTTCGTCGAGCAACAGGAACGTCGGGCGCATCGCTGCGGCACGCGCGAGTTCGAGGCGACGCGAGTTGCCGTAGTCGAGTTCGCCGGCCCGGCGGTCGCGCTGGTCCCAAAGGCCGGCGGCGTGGACGAGCGTCGCGACGTCGACCTGGGGCCGATCGCGGCGATGTGTTTCGGCAACGAGGGCCGACACCTCGACGTTCTCGAACACCGTGAGCGACGTGAAGAGCCGGAGGTTCTGGAAGGTGCGAACCAGACCGGCGCGGGCGATGCGATGTGCCGGCGCCCCGGTCAGGTCGGTGCCGCCGAGGACGACGGTGCCGCTGGACGGCGGGACCAAGCCGGTGATCACGTTGACCAACGTCGTCTTGCCGGCGCCGTTGGGGCCGATGAGTCCGACGATCTCGTCGCTACCGACGTCGATCGATGCTTCGTCGAGTGCACGAAAGCCCCCGAAGTTGACCGTGATGCCCTCGGCCACCAAACGAGTGGTCGCCGCGGTCGCGGCCGGAGCTGCTGTTGCGACATCGCCGGGAACCTCGGTCGATCCACCAAAACGCCGGCTCAACCACGCGTCGAGTTCCCAGTCACCGATCAACCCACCCGGGCGCAGGATCATGAAGCCGACCATGGCCGCACCGAGCACGACGGTCGGCAGACCCTCACGGAAGACCCAGTCGAGGGGAGCATCGTCGAGGCCGATGCCGAACAGTTCGTAGCCGGCCGAGCCGAGGCGACGCGCCACTTCGCGCACGACGGTGATCACGACCACGCCGAGCATCGCGCCGGTCACGCTGTTGCGGCCACCGACGACCAGCATCACCAACGTGATCAGCGTGTAGTCGAAGAAGAAGAGATCAGGCAACACGCTGCCGAGTTCGTACACGCGCAGCGACGAGCCGACGGCGACGACGACGACCGACAGCAGCAGCGCGACGGTCTGCTGCACGACGGGGTCGACGCCCATCGAACGGCTCGCCAGGTTGTCTTCGCGGGCCGCCACTGCAAGGCGGCCGGCCCGTGACCGGGCGAACAGCCGGGCGATGATGATGGCCGCGAACAGGACCCCGTAGACCGGCCATCTCGACTGGAGTGTGTTGCCGATGGCAAAGGTCAGCCCCGACCGGTTGCCACCGGTGAGGTCGGTCCAGCTCGACGCGACCTCGTGGGTGACGAACAGCAGCGCCAACGTGATGACGGTGGCCGCCACCGCCCCGGACCTGGCGCCCGATCGGGCGAGGCCGACCCCGATGAAGGCCGCGACGACAAGGGTGACCGCAACGGCGATCAGCACCGCCACCAATGGCGACTGGTTGACCTCGGCCAGGCCGAACGGTGCGTCAGGAATGCGACTGGCTTTCGCTTCGGGCAGGATCGCGAACAGAGCAAAGGTGTAGCCGGCGATCGCGCCGAAGCCGATGTGGCCGAAGGAGAAGACGCCGGTGTTGCCGATGTAGATCTGGATGCCCACGACGATGATCGCGTCGATCAACATCGTCGTGACGAGCGAATCGGTGGCGCGGCCGTCGACGAAAAATGTGGCGAGCAGGCCGGCACCGACGAGCAGCAGCGCGGTCAGCACCGAGCCGACGATCGGCATCGCCACGTCACGTCGCACCTCCCGTCGCACATCGGTCGCCATCACACACGCTCCGCGTGGCTGACCGAGATCAGACCCTGGGGCCGGAAGATGAAGAGCAGCGCGATCAACGCGAACAGGACGCCTTCGGTGAGCGCCGCAGCTTCGCCGGGAAGCTGCGATCGGAGCAGCACTTCGGCGACACCGAGCGCCAACCCACCGAGCACTGCACCGCGGAGGCTGCCGAGGCCGCCGATCAGGGCAGCCAACACGCCCTTCAGCATCGGGTCGACACCTGCGGTGGGCGAGGTGTTGCCGGCGCGCATGATCCAGAAGATGGCGGCGATTCCGGCGAGCAGCCCCGAGAGCGCGAACGCGCCGCGGATCACGCGGTTCGAATCGACACCCATCATGCGGGCCGTGTCGAAGTCGGCTGCAGCGGCGCGCAATGCGAGGCCGAACATCGTCTTCTGCAAGATCGCGACCGTCGCGGCCAAGGTCACGATCGTGACGCCGATGACGACGAGGTCGAAGATCTCGATGTTGAGCGGTCCGACCGACACCGTGTCGTTGATCCAGCTCGGGCTCGGGAAGGTCTTGACCCGCGCTCCGACGTACATCAAGAACACGGCCGACACGAGGAAGTGGATGCCGAACGAGGTCAGGAGCAGCGTGAAGTCGGAGGCGCCGCGTACCCGACTGAAGGCAATGCGCTCGATCGCCAGTGCCGCGACGATCGACACGACCACGACGAGCGGTGCGACGACGAACCAGCTCCACCCCTGGGTGAAGGCCGCATACGCGGCGTAACCGCTGACGGTGATCAGTTCGCCGTGCGCGAAGTTGAGCAGGTGCATGACGCCAAAGATCACGGCGACGCCGAGCGCAAGGAGCGCGTAGACGCTGCCTCGTCCGATGCCGTCGATCAGGTTCTGAACGATCTCGGTCATGTCGGTCCACCTTCGAGGTGTGCTGAGTGATCGCCGCCGCCGCCACCGCTACCACCGTCGACGCCACTACCGCCGACGCCACCACCGCCGACGAAGGTGTCGAACAGATCGGTGCGGGCGAGCAGTTCGGCTCCGGTCCCGGTGGCCACGACCGAACCGCTGCGCATGACGTACGCCCGATCGGCGACGGCGAGCATGCGCGTGGCGTTCTGCTCGACCACCAGGATCGTGCGCCCCTGATCGCGCAGTCGGCCGATCAGGTCGAACACCATGTCGACCAGCAGCGGTGACAGCCCGAGTGACGGCTCGTCCATCATCACGAGGGCAGGCTTCGACATCAACGCCCGGGCGATCGCGAGCTGCTGCGCCTCGCCTCCGGACAGGAAGCCAGCCGGGGTGTCCCATTTCGTTCGCAGCACCGGAAAGAGTTCGGCCATCTCGTCGAGCAGCTCGTTGCGTTCTTTGGTCGGCACGGTGATGCCGCCGATCCGCAGGTTCTCACTCACCGTCAAGTCGACGAAGATCCGGCGGTGTTCGGGGACCAACGCGAGGCCCGCCTTGAGCAGCTTGTCCGGCGACATGCCGGTGACGTCATTGCCGAGAAACGCAACCGAACCGGATGCCGGGGTGAGCAGCCCGGCAATGCTGCCAAGCAGCGTGGTCTTGCCCGCCCCGTTGGGGCCGATGAGGCCGACGACCTCACCGTCCCCAACGGACAGACTCACCTCGCGGAGTGCCGAGATCGTTCCGTACCTCGTGGTCAGTTCTGTGACCTCGAGCACGATCTCGTGATCCGTCAGTTCGCTTCGAGCAGGACGTCGGCGCCGTCTTCGACCTGGACGACCGGCACGGCCTTCGGCGGAATGCCGTTGGTACCGGCGTAGCTGATCTCGCCGGTGAAGCCCTGGAAGCCGGTGATCAGCTTCACGGCCTCGCCGATTTCGGCCGGGTCGGTGCATCCGCAGTCGGCCACGGCTTGGAGGCCGAGCAGCAGGGAGTCGACGTAGAGGCCCATGAAGCCACGGCTTTCGAGTTCTTCACCGTTGGCTGCGGCGTAGCTGGCGAGGAGTCGATCGGACGGGTCGCCGGCTTCGATGAAGTCGTGCGGCGTGTGGATGACACCGTTGCTGTTCTCCTCAGCCTGGATGCCGGTCGCATCGAGTGCGTCGGTGCCCATGTAGGTGATGCCGTCGAAGCCGGCGCCTTCCAGCTGGCCGCGCAGTGCCGTCACCTGGAAGCCGAGCGCCGCTGAATAGAACGCTTCGGTGCCGTCGAGGATGCCCGACAGTTCGGCGACCTGAGCCGAGAAGTCGGTGTCGACGCCCCATTCATAGGTCTGGGTGCTGACGATCTCGCCGCCACCGGCGGTGAACACCTCGGAGAACACGTCGGGGTTGAGCCCGGTGTATGGCCCCGGCTGGGTGAACACGAAGGCGCGGGTGATGCCTTGCGCCAGTGCGTACTCGGCAGAGGCAGTCGCCTGGGCGTTGTCGTCGAAGCTGACGAGGTACGAGTTCTGGTCGATGGCCGCCAGGGTCGGTTCGGTCGAGCCGGCGACGAACAGCGGCACCTGACCGCCTGTCGCCTGGAGGATCGGCAGGGCGAAGTCGGCGAAGGGCGGGCCGATGAGCACCTGGGCGCCCCAATCGAGCAGTGTCTCGGCGGCCACGCCGGCGGTGGTGGCATCACCGCCGACGTCTTCGACGCGCACTTCGACGGGCGAGCCGTTGACGCCACCGATGCAGTTGATCAAGGCGGCGGCGTGCGGCACGAGCTTCGAGCCGGGGATGTCGATGAAGCCGACGACCTCACTGAAGTCCATGGCCATGCCGACCTTGATCGGGTCGCCCGTCGGCGCTTCGACGCAGTTGGCGAGGTCGGCTGCAAGCATCGCTTCGATGTCGACGGCTGCCGCGCCCGCGGCAGGTGCGGGTGCCGCATCGGTATCGGCCGGCTCGGCCGAGTCGTCGGCGCCTTCGGTCGCGGGAGCGGCCGAGCTGTCGGTCTCGGTGTCGGCTGCGTCGCTTCCGCCGCATGCTCCGAGCACGAGTGCTCCGGCCACGGCGACACTGACGTACTTGCTGGCTTTCATTGGCTCCCCCAGGAGACTCAGTGATTCGCAGAACGAATCATTCGGTTCCGAACGAATATTGCATGTACTTTGGGAGATGTCAAGACGAACCACCGAGACAGGACACAGGGGTCCGCAATGCAACCGTCCTCAGCGACTCAACCGGACCCGGAGAGCGGGCCGTTCTACGACGATCTCGCGGTCGGCCATCGCTTCGCTGCACCACCCGGTTGCACGCTCACGAGTGGTGAGGCGGCGATGTATCGATCGATCTGTGGCGAGCATTGGGCCCCCGGACTCGACCATCGGCTCGGGCGCGCGTTGAGTGGCGACGGCCGGCCTCTCGCGCATCCCGGGCTCGCCGTCGCGATGTCGATCGGAGCGAGCACCGTGGCCACCCGCCGGGTCATCGCCAACCTCTTCTATCGCGACCTGACGCTGACCCGGCCGGTCCACCTCGGTGAGACGTTGCACACCGTCACCGAAGTCCGAGCATTGAGCGACGCATCGCGCCGGCCCGGCACCCCGGCACGCGGCAAGGTGCTCCTGGGCATCACCACCACTGCCGACGACGACGTCGTGCTTGCGTTCGAGCGCTGCGCCCTGCTTCCCTGTCGCGGCGACGAGTTGCCGGGCCACAGCGACGCCATCGGGTCGAGTTCGTCGACCCTCGCACTCGACCGGTATCGCGATGCGGCCCCCGCCGACTGGAATCTCGGTGTGCTCGCACCGCGGGACGAGTGGCCGATCGGTGAGCGTCGGCGCGACCCGTTGCGCGACGTGGTCGATGGGGCGACTGCACTCGTGCGCCTGACGCACAACCTCGCGTCGGTCCACCGCGATGCGTCGGCTGCGGCGAACGGGCGCAGACTCGTCTACGGCGGGCACACCGTGGCCCTTGCCCAAGCATCGCTCGAACGGTTGATGCCTGGGCTCGCCACGATGGTCGGCTGGCACGAGTGCAACCACACCGCACCTGTGTTCGAGGGCGATCTGCTCTCCTTCGAGCACACCCTTGTCGACGAGATCGACTGCCACGGAGGTCTGCTGCGTGCTGTCGAGGTCGCGGTCCGCGCCCATCGCGACGGAACCGACCCGGTGACCGTGCTCGCATGGACGCCGATCGTCTACACCCGCTGATCGACTCCCCACCCCCACCCACACAGCACGTTTGCGTGACGAATTTGGTTGGCATTGACACCAGATTCGTCACGCAAACGTGGTGGGCGGGTGGGCTCCATTGATTGTTTGGTACCAAACGAGTATGTTGTCGCCGCATGGGTTCCATCGTCGGCGCGGCACTCGTCTCCCACGTCCCCACACTCGTTCTGCCCGAGGAGTCCCGGCGCGAGATGAATCACGGCAACGACACCACGTTGCATGCCGGGCTCCACGCACTGCGCGCCGAACGCCTCGAGGCCGTGGCGGCCGACACCGTCGTGGTGATCGACACGCACTGGTTCACCACTATCGAGTTCGTCGTCGCCGCACACGCCCGGCGAGCCGGGCTCTACACGTCCGAAGAACTGCCCCGCGGCATGGCCCAGATGCCGTACGACATCCCCGGCGATCCTGAGCTGGCGCGGGCCTGGGCAGCGGCCGCCGCCGATCGCGACGACATGTGGGTCACTGCGATCGACGACCCCCACCTGCCGATCCACTACCCGACCACCAATCTGCTGCCCTTCCTCCAGGGTGACCAGCGGTGGGTGTCGGCCAGTGTCTGCCAAACCGCCGGACCGGCCGACTTCCTGCTCTACGGCCAACTCCTCGCCGCAGCCATCGAGGCGACCGACCGCCGTGTGGTGATCCTCGCCAGCGGGGGCCTGAGCCACCGCTTTTGGCCGCTGCAGCAGTTTCGCGACCACGAAGCCGCCGACCCCGACCTGCACATCCGCACGCCCGAGGCATCCGCGGCCGACCGAGTCGTCATCGAGCACATGCGTTCGGGCCGGCACGCTGCCATCATCGAGTTGATGCCCGAGTTCGCAACGCACGCTCCCGAAGGTCGCTTTGGCCACTACCTCACCATGATCGGCGCGCTGGGTGGCGTTCGGTGCACGGCGACGGGCACCCAGTTCGGCGAGTACGAAGCCGTCGCCGGCACCGGCCAAGCCCACATCTGGTTCGACCTGTGAAGCGGGCCCTGGTCATCGCCCACGAGCCCGACGGCCTCGCCACTCAGATCGAGCGGCGACTCGTTCAGCGCGGGTTCCGCGTCGACACCCATGTGGTCACCACCGACTACGACGCACCGAATGTTGCGGCCCCGTTCCCCGACCTCGGGCAGTACGACCTGCTCGTGCCGATGGGTTCGGTGCGGTCGCTCACCGAGAAACACGAGATCGACGCGTGGATCCACGACGAGATCGATCTTGTGCGCGCCGCCCACGATTCCGACATGGCGATCCTCGGGGTGTGTTTCGGCCTGCAGATCATCGCCGATGCCCTCGGCGGGTCGGTCGAGACGGCCCCGGTGACCGAGATCGGGTGGACCGAGATCGCCGACGGCGACGTGGCGAATCCGGTCGGGCCCGGCCCGTGGATGCAATGGCACCACGACCGGATCGTGCCCCCGCCCCACGCCGAGATCCTCGCCCGCAACGACGCCGCCGTCCAGATGATCCGGATCGGTCGCACGGTCGGCACGCAGTTCCATCCCGAGGTCGACCTCGGCCATGTCGCCGAGTTCCTCGTCTCGACCGACGACGACTATCTGGCGCGATACGGCATCGATCGCGAGCAGCTGCTCGCCGACACGCAAGCCAACGAGGCCCACAACATCGAGCAGTGCCATGCGCTGGTCGACTGGTTCCTCGACACCGTCGCGTTTCCTCCCGAGAGCGAGCACTGACATGACGACCCGACATCGCGCACCGCTGATCGGGTTGCCCGGCAGGCGCATCACCGGCGCCCACGTCGGCTACGCCCCCGTACTCGCGGGCCTCGACCTCGACCTCTACTTCGCCGACTACGCCCGCGGTGTCATCGAAGCGGGTGGGATTCCGGTGCACCTCCCGATCGATGTCGATCCGGCGGCCGTCATCGATCGGCTCGACGGCATCGTGTTGAGCGGCGGTGCCGACATCGCGCCGGCCCGCTACGGCGCGGAGCAGCATCCGGCCGTCACCATCGTCGAAACCGAGCGAGACGACTTCGAGTTCGACCTCCTCGGCCAGGCCATCGATGCCAAGATCCCGGTGCTCGGGATCTGTCGCGGGTTGCAGCTGCTCAACGTGCATCAAGGTGGCACCCTCGCGCAGCACGTCGAAACACACAGCCGTTACGACATCGCCGCGTCGGCCGCCGCGCACACCGTGTCGCTCAGCCCCGGATCGCAGCTCGCCGACATCTATGCCGACAGCTCAGCCGACAACTCGACCGAAGGCTCGCGGTCAGGGCTCGCTGTCAACAGCCTGCACCACCAGACCATCGACCGCCTCGGCGACGGCCTCACCGTGGCCGCCACGTCCGACGACGGCGTGATCGAGGCAATTGAACTCGGCGATTCGATCATCGCCGTGCAATGGCACCCCGAGATGTTGCCGAGCCGGTCACACGACCCGATCTTCACCTGGCTCGTCGCCACAGCCGCGGCCCGCCTCACCTGACGTCGCTCGCCTGACCCTCGGCCTGACCGGCTACGGATCGCTGCACGTAGCTGAGCTGTGCTGAGGACTCGCCGTAGCCTCGTCCACGTGGATCGCAATGCCACTCCTCGTCTCGCCAACGCTGCTGACGCTCGCGAGGTCGGGCGGCTCCTCCACGAATTCAACACCGAGTTCGAAACGCCCTCGCCGGGCGTCGTTGTGTTGAGCGAGCGCCTCGCCTCGCTCCTCGTCAGCGAGTCGATGTTCGCCATCCTTGCGGGCAGCCCGGCATTCGCTGTGGCGCTCGTCAGCGTCAGGCCGAACGTCTGGTACGCAGGACGTGTCGGCTTGCTTGACGAGCTGTACGTCGATCCGAGTCGCCGAAGCGAGGGAACCGGCTCGGCGATCCTCGAGATTTCTCCGGGGTCACGCCCTCGCCGTGGGCATCGACGCAATCGAGATCAACGTCGACGAGGGCGACGTGGATGCCCAACGCTTCTACGAGCGCAACGGGTACTCGTCGATCGAACCGGACACGAACGAGCGGGCGTTCTACTACTTCCAGGAGCTCCGGCCACCAAGCTGAACGGATCTCCCGGTGACCACGATGCATATTCTGGGCGGGGTCGACCGATCGGACGTGCCGATCAGGAGCGGTCGAATTCGGACTCGGGCCGTGTTATTCCGGGCGGGTTCCGATGTGTCGTCTTGCCGGTTCCCGGGCGGGGCTCGTGCGAGCGGGAGGCGAACGGATGGCGTTCTGAGGCGCATCGTTCTTGGTGTGGTGGAGGCTCGCGATGCGCTGGCCGATCGCAGCCATCGTCTGGCGGAGATCGTCGGGGAGCAGGACCTCGACTTCGGAGCCGAGTGCGAGCAGCTCGCGGACAGCGGCGTCGTAGGAGACGAAGCGGAACGAACCCTCGAGCCAGTCAGGGCGATCCGAGGAAAGCTCGGTGCTGGGCCGGATACGCCAACCTTCGGGCCGTCCGGTCGCGAGAGCGAGCTGCAGCGCGGCAGGGGCGAGCCGAACTCGCACTCGGCGGAGGCGACCGGTTCCCGGCGCCAAACCGGGCGGCAAGGGCGGCGCGCTCTGCTCGAATGTGTCCAACATCGTGAATCCGCCGCCTGGTCCGCGCACTCCGTACACGGGCACCCCGGCTTGGGACAACGTGTCGATGTCGCGCAGCACGGTTCGTTCCGAGACAGCGAGCCGCTGTGCGAGGTCACGGGCGGTGAACCGTCCCCCGTTCTGCAACACGAGGAGCAGGTTCAGCAGCCGACCGGCGCGCACCGTCGCCTCCTCGGCAAATCGTCGTGCAGTCGTTTCGAATTCATGACACATGGTGTCATGAAGGTTCCGTCATGCTGCACTCGAGACGATCACGACGGTCGTCCAACCACGAACGTCTGGAGTCCCGATGCCCGATCATGTCGAAGGAAACGGAAGCGAGGCGGATCCCTGGATCCTCACTACTCCCCCCGGACAGTCCGAGTTCGATGCCTGGCGCGACGAAACCGCGGATCCGCCGGCGTTGAGGATCCGTGTCGGGTCGACGACGCTCAGCTACCAGTTGCGATGCATCGAGGACCTCCACGCCATGCTCGTCGACCACGGCGACTGGATGCCGCTCGGCAACGCTGACGAGCAGAAGGAGGCCAAGCCGGGCACGGTCGAGGCCTGGGCCCGGTCGGACGACAATCCGGTGGGTGGCTGGTACGGGTTGCGCAAGGGGTACCGCGGTCGGTTCGGCAACTACGTCCCGCCGGTGCTCGAACACCTCGGGCTCGCCGAACTCGAACACAACGCTCGCAACAACAGCATGCGGGCGCTGTGATGGCCGCCCGCAACTACAGCGCAACGCGGAGCATCGACGCGCCGGCCTCCACCGTGTGGGCCCTGCTCGCCGACGCCGCCACCTACCCGGACTGGAACAAGTCGGTGATCAACATCGAAGGAACGATCCGGCAGGGCAACACGATCAAGCTCGTCTCGATCGTCGACCCCGAGCGCACCTTCACGCTCAAGGTCGCCGAAATGGATGCACCGACCCGGATGGTCTGGTCCGACGGCATGCCGCTCGGCTTGTTCACCGGCCGACGCACGTACACCATCACGAGCGAAGGCAACCGGTGCGAGTTCTCCATGGTCGAGGCGTTCACCGGGCCGCTCGCCGCACTCATTGCCCGGGCCATCCCTGACCTCACCGACTCCTTCGACACCTTTGCCGACAGCCTCAAGTCCGCCGCAAGAGGCGCGGCAGGCATCGTGAGCACCCTCGTTGCGCGCTACCGGACCCTCGCCACGGACGCCGACGACAACGAGACGCTCGTCGAGGCCGTGTTCGACCAACTCGACGCCGAGCAACCCGACCGAGAGTGCGCTACGTCTGCCGCCGCAAGAAAGCGATCGGAGCGTTCTAGAGCGCACGGCCGAGCGGATACGTGCTGATATCGGACGGTCAGCGCCACTTGAAGAGATGGGATCATGCGCCGCGTGGTTGGCATCGCAGCAAGCTCGGGCGTTTGAGTTGTCGGATGGCGGTCAGCCCACTGTGAGGGCGGTGACGATGATGCCGCGGTGTTCGATCGTGACTCGGTCGGCGCGCAGGTCGGCTTCGAAGGTTTCGGTGGGGTCATCGAGATCATCGACTCGGACTTCCCACCCTGCGTCAAGGAGCCGGGTCCATACGCCGTCGAGCGGCTCGCCGACGAGGAGTTCGTTGAGCACGTCGTTGTAGAAGGCGGGACTGTCAGATGGCGCCGTGTCTGGACCGGGTGGCACGGGCAGCGTCGGTAGCGGTTCGGCAACAGGTTCATTCGGGACGGGCGTGGTCTGGGTTTCCTGGCCCGCAGGTGCGGGAGCGGACTCGGCGGGTTCCGGGAGTGATGTCGCGTCGGGTGGGGTCGGAACGGTCAAGGGCGGTCCGGTGCGCACTGGGACCTCGATCAGGTCGGCGTCGACGATGGTGATGAGGTCGGCACTGATCAGCGGGATCGACGTGGCGAAGCCGTTGTCGCCTCTGACCACGATTGCCGGGACGAGCCAGAGCCGGTTGGTGATGTCCCAGACCGATGCGAGTCCGGCTTCGATGCCTGTGATCGTCGGGAGCACGACGGGCAACGGCGCAACGGTTGGAGGTGGCGGTGCGACGACGGCATTGTTGGTAACACCGGTTGTTGCGGGTGCTGCAAGGGCTGTGGTCGTGGGTGCGGGAACGGCAACCTCAGGCATGGTGGGTGAGATTCGACCGAGCCGCAGGAGAGCCTCGTCGAGCGCCACCGTCGCAACGTCGTCGACCAGCGCGGGTGGGCGCAAGGGTCCCGAGCCTGACGTGATGTCGCCGCTGCTCGAGACAGCAATGGACCAGGAGACATCTGTGCGCAGTCCGTCAGGGCTGAACTCGATCCTGGTCTCGGCGATGCTGCCCGCGACGAAGGTCTCGGTGCGGTAGCTGCCGGGACGAACACCAAGACCCGCCATCAGCTCTGCGACCGCTGATTCGACCACCGAGTCATCGGGCGTCGCTGGTGTCGGCGGTGCAGCCCCGTTTGCGCATTGGCCGGCGTCGGGGTCATCGAACGGCAGTGTCGGACACGGGATTGACCCGGTCTCGACGAGAAAGTCTTCGGAACGCTGAAGACTCCAGAACGGCTCGCTGAAGCTGGTCACCGTCAGTGCACCACCGGCGGACTCCGGTGAGCCGACCATCAGCCCGGGACCAAAGCCATCATCGAGTGCAGTGACGTTGCCTGACACATCGAGGAGGCCAGCGAGTTCGAGGGCCTCGTCCTCGGTCGGTGCGGTGGTCCCCATTTCCCATCGACCTGCCTGTCCTTCCGGGTAGTCGAGCCCGGCGTCAGCTACGAAGAGCTGGGGTGGTGTCTGCGGCGCGAGCATCCGAGCCATCTCTGAATCAGCACTGACCGAGATCGTGGCCGCCTCAGGCAACGGAGCCGGAAGCGTGTCCCCCGACGACGACGGTGCAGCACCACACGCGACCAGAGCGATCGAAGCAGTCAGGACCCACGCAGAGCGCACCCGCCGATCCTTGCACGCTCGAGCCACGATTGCCGGACGCCGGACGCCTGTCTCCAAACGCTGGTTCCGCAACCATGATCGTGCGCGCAACCAAGGCGTGGGCCAGGTTGCGCCAGCGGCCGCTTTCTCACCATTCAATCCGTTCGCCACTCGATCTGGAAGCGTCCCATCGGGCGACCGCCGTTGCCGACGACATTCTCGACGCCCTCGGCGTCGCACCAGAAGTATGTGTCTCCGACCGACGATCGAAAGGTGATGCGGTACGACGGCTTTGTTGCTTCCGAGAACAAGTACCCGAACCGCCACTCGATGTTGTCCGCCTGCTCGACGAGGAGTTCAGAAGTGGAGTCGTCGAGGGGTCCACCCGCGACACGGCCGCGCCGCCGCCGTCGACGCACTGACGGCCATGGGTTCAAAGTCCGAGCAAGCGAAACTGACTCGACTGTCTCGGGCTACACCGAAAGGTTCTGGACAACGCCGATCTCGGCCACGAGCAACCTCTCACGTCGGCAACTTCCACCAGGCGCTCGTTCGTCGCCGCTCGACTGCCCCAAGCAACGATCTCGCAGCGCTGGTGACGAAGCGCAAAATCACGCGGGGGTCGTCGCTCGCGGACGTGCCGATCCAGAGCGGTCTGAGCGGTCGAAGGCGCCTGTTGATATGCGCTACACGTAGGCGTATGGTTAGGCGTATGCCCCGCGTTCAGGTGTACTTGCCCGAAGATCTTCACGAACAACTGAAGCAGCGCGATCTCCCAGCCTCGGAACTCTTGCAGGTTGCGCTCCGGGCGGAGTTGGAGCGCCAAGATGCCCTCGCTGAAACAGACCGGTACCTCGAAGAACTCGCCGCAGAGGTCGGAGAGCCCAGCCAGCGTCAACAGGCCACCGCAGATGCAATCGCTCGGCGCATCCGGGATCGTTTGCTTGACCGAGTCGGGTGACCCATGCTGGTCCTCGACAGCGGCGGCGTGTCACGTCTCTCGGCACGCACCAAGACAGCACTGTCGCTCATCGGGGCGCTCAAAGCGCAGGAGCTGTGGCCACCAGTGGTCCCGACCATGGTTCTCGTCGAATCCCTCCAAGGTGACCCGAGGCGCGACGCCAACACCCACCGATTTCTGAAGATGTGCATCATCGAACCGACGGTGAGCGAGTCGACTGCTCGGCGAGCAGCCGAGCTGCGGCGACGAGCCAAGGCTGGCTCAGCTGTCGACGCGCTCGTTGTCGCGATTGCGGAGCCCAGCGGGACGGTCCTGACCGGCGACCGAGCCGACATCGAAGCGCTCGCCGCCCACGCCAATCGAGTTGCCGTAGAGGTCGTCTGACTGCTGGGGATCTGAAGCGGGCGGCCGCTCGAAGAAGTGCCGATCTGATCGGGTTCGGACAGGTATCGACGATGTCGATATGCGCTGCCACATGCAGGCGATGCTACCTCGGGTAGTATTCCGGTATGAAGGTCAGTGTGTCCCTTCCCGATGAGGACGTCGAGTTCCTCGATGACTATGCAGCGAGCAACGGAATGCCGTCGCGATCGGCTGCGGTCCACAAAGCTGTCCGTCTCCTGCGCACCTCGGGGCTCGGCGCTGCGTATGAACAGGCGTGGTCGGAGTGGTCTGCCGACGGTGACTCCGAGGTCTGGGAAGCCGTCGCCAGCGACGGCGTGTCCTGATGCGACGAGGCGAAATTCGCATGGTCGACCTCGATCCCACGCGTGGTGCGGAAGCAAACAAGCACCGCCCTGCGGTCGTGGTGAGCAATGACGGCGCCAACACCACGGCGGAGCGCCTGGGGCGAGGAGTCATCACGGTCGTGCCAGTGACCTCGAACACCGCCAACATCTATCCGTTCCAAGTGCTGCTGAGTGCCAACTCGACGGGCCTGTCTCGGGACTCCAAAGCGCAAGCCGAACAAGTCCGATCGGTCGATGTCGAGCGCATTGGAGCGCTGGTGGGAACCCTTGACGGACCGCTGCGGGCTGAACTCGACGAAGCACTCCGGCTCCACTTGGCCCTCTGACGTCCGATCAGCTCGACGGGCGTCCACCGGCGCCTGTCGATATCGAGTGCCCGCCCGAGCCCCGAGGTGCCGTTTCCGGACGGGTCGAGGATGTGAGATCCATAGTCGATATGCGTGGGGTTCGTCGAGCACGATCGAGTGCCGCGAGAAAGGTTGGATCAAATTTCAGACTGGAACTGCCCAGTCGATCTGGGACTCGGGGGGCATCACCGATCTCGAAGGAGTGAAGCGTCCACGTCGTCGGCTGACCAGCTGCTGGTGCCGACATCTCGACGATCTCCGTGTCGAGGACGCGCAGCACGTCGAGGATCGATGTACCGATGAGGCTCTCGTTGATCAGCACTCCCCGATACACGAGCCCAGTCTCGCGCTTCAGGTTGTCCGTAAGACCAGCGGCGCCGCTGAGGTTCGGAGACGCACATTTCCGAGCGGGTCACCGCTCCCATACATGCCGTTCACGAGCGCCCCGGGGTGGTGGGGCGCCGAACATTCTGAGCGGCTTTCCCTCGCAGCATAACCGTGGCATGATGGTGGCATGACTCGCGCCCGGATCAGTACGACCGTTGACCGCACCCTCCTCGACGACGCTCGCCGGCTCCACGCTGGAACCACCGATGCCGAACTCGTCGATGAAGCACTGACAGCCCTCCTCGTTCGCTACCGATCTGCCGAAATCGATGCCGCCTATGCAGCTGCATACGAAGCGCATCCCATCGACCACGAAGATGACTGGGGCGACCTCGCTTCGTTCCGAAGCGCGGCTTCGGCCACGTGATCGCTCTGCCAGCCCGCGGTGAGCTGTGGTGGTGCGAACCTCCGGAGATCGGTCGACGACCCGTCGTGGTCCTGTCGCGCGACGCAGCCATCCCGCGGCTCCGTCGTGCCCTCGTTGCACCGTGCACGACCACGATCCGAGGTCTGCTGAGCGAGGTCGTCCTCGACCCTGGCGAGGATCCGATCGGTCGCCGCTGTGCCGTCAACCTGGACTCGATCGAGTCGGTGTCAACCGCCGTACTGGTCGAACGGATCGGTGCGCTGAGCGGCATGCGGATGCGGGAGATCTGCCGGGCACTCGAGGTTGCAGTCGACTGCCGATAGCGCACGCGCATTCTTGGGCGCCCGAGCTCATCCGTGCCGTTCTTTCTCGGGTCGCGTCGTTGCAGCGCGCTGTTGATATGCGTGCGTGGACGCCGGTCCGCTCAGCTTGACGGGGCAGCGGAGCAAACCGGCGGTTCGCCGGCTCGAACGCTGTGCAATCCTCTGATCGTGATCTTCGGCGAGACCCTCGCGCCTGCGCCGTCGACGGCCCCGGCGCAATGGCTGGTCGCCGGATCTGGTGGCCCGCATGGGACAGTTGACGTACTGGTACCGGGCCGCTTCGAGTCGATCATCCGGCTCCACGCTCCAGACCCTGAACCCGATGACTGGTGGGATCTGTATCGCGATCTGTTCGCAACGGTGACCTCAGTGGGAGCGACGCACACCGCAACGCCCGACCTGGCGTTGTTCGCGATCTGGGAGGGCCACGGCTTCGGTCCCTCGAGCGGGGAGATGGGGTGGAGGCATCCGCCCGCCGACGAAGCTGAGCAACGCCAACGCGAAGAACTTCGTGAGCGCGACCGAAGCGCAGCGCAAGAACGCGATGCTCGAATCGTGCCGGCACTGGCAGCGGTTCCCCGGTTCGCTCTGCCTGAACGCACGTACTACCTCGTGCAGGGTTCGCTGTCTGCGCTGGTGGGATTGCGCTATCCGGACGAAGACGGCTGGAGGAACCCGGATCTGTTCTGGCCCGACGATCGGTCCTGGTTCGTAGCCACTGACGTCGATTTCTGGTCGCTCTACGTTGGAGGCAGCAACGCGTTCACCAGCGAACTCAGCCATCGAGTGAACACGGCATGGGAGTTCGTCGACAGAGACGAACCGCTTCCG
The DNA here is from genome assembly GCA_963820085.1 of Ilumatobacteraceae bacterium. Lineage (GTDB taxonomy): Bacteria > Actinomycetota > Acidimicrobiia > Acidimicrobiales > Ilumatobacteraceae > Ilumatobacter_A. Next base: position 39,590 of record CAWFYU010000009.1, read on the forward strand.
ATCGAAGACTGAACAGAACCCATCATCAGCGCTTCGCCGCACACCGTGCCGAACATTCAGGAGCGGGTGGCCGAGTGCCGACGTGCCGATCCAGAGCGGTCACCGCTTCGCCGCCACGGTGACGTTCTGAGCTTCCGATGGGTGGACTTCAGGCGACGGTCTTGCTGCCGTACTTTCGCTGGGCGGCTTGCTTGGTGACTCCGAGCATCGCTCCGATCTCCGACCAGGATCGATGAGCGCTGCGGGCGGCTCGTACCGCCGAATCGAGTTCGTCCTCGACGTGGCGCCGCTGGTCGACGAGTTCGACGATCTGGCGCAAAGCATCTGTGTCGACTTCACGAAGATCGCTGGAGTCGACGTCGTCGGCCCAACGTTCGAGGTTGGCTGCTCGTTCTTGTCGTGTTGAAGTCATTGCTTTTCCAGTCCTTTCAGGAACTTTGGTCGCGCCCGCATGGCGTGAATGATCGCAGTGCCGTCGTCGTCGGTGACGACGCCGACCTCCAACGGATCGGCGCTCGTCGACGGACCGATGAACATCGTGACCGCGTCGTCATCGGTCTCGAAGGCTTGCCAGTGATGTCGAAGGGCGTGGAGCATGTCGTCATCCGAGACACCGTGCTTGCGGGCGCTCGCCCTCGATGTCCACCTTCGAAGCGTAACGATGAATTGAACGATCGTCAACACATGTTGACGATTCCGCCCCGAACGTTCACGGTCGACCTACTTCACTACCTTGCCTTCGGACTCAGACCAGCGGGCATACACCTCGATGTGGGCACGCTCGATGGCGAACGGATCGAGGAATGTGGCGTCGAGCCCCAGGTGATCCAGCCGCGCAGATCGAGCCGGTACGCCTCGAGGGTCGTGCCCGAGTAGCCGGCCAAGAAGCCGGCGACGGCGTGCCGGACTCGTTCACGGATCGGGTCGGTCTCGATCAGCACGAGCTGGCCGACGACTTCGCTGGAATGAACGGTGGTGGGATTCATGGCAGTTCTCCTTCGTTTGGTGGAGATTCCACGTGCGCGCACCCAGCCCGTGTCGTCAAGGTACGTTGATGGTTGTGGATCCGGTGATCTTGGCGTCAGCTCGCAAGCACCAGGTCTCCGACGACGACATGCTCCACGCGTACCGCAACCCGATCCGAGTTTTCGACCTCGACGAACTCGTCATGCTCATCGGCCCCGACACCGCCGCCCGACTCATCGAAGTCGGCGTGTCAGAGGCCGAGGGGATCGACTTCATTGTTCACGCCATGCCCGCACGCGACAGAATTCTGGAGAACTGATGCCCCGCTCAATCCAAGACATCCTCGACCACGCCGACGAACTCGCCGCACGCTTCGAGAACTACGAACCGGAACCCGGCGACGAACGCCCCGTCGAGGAATACCTCCTCGAACGCGCCGCACTCGCACGAGCACGCAGCGAACGCCAGATCGTCGACGCGATCACCGCTGCCCGGGCGAAGAATGTCCCATGGCAGCGCATCGGCGAACTCCTCGGGACCTCAGCCCAAGCAGCTCAGCAGCGCTACGGCAACGTCATCTCCACGAGTTGATATCGCGCACCTACCCGAGCGCTGAGGTGCCGATCTGGAGTGGTCGGAAGCGTTCAGTGGGCCCGTTGTAACGAGCTGTGAGTCCGTGGCTGGCCAGTCGATCGGGGACGGCAGCCAACGCATGCCTCATTCGACACCCGTGTCTGGCGATTGTTCACCTCCGCTGCGCTCAACGATGTAAGCGCTCAGATGGCCAGCAAAGCGTGAGTCGATCGATTCGGATCGGTCGATGCCACGGACTGCGGGGCGGCGTTGGTCAGTTCCAGGGATTGAGGACGTCGACCCCGTGGAACCGCCTGAAGTCCTTGAGGTCTCGCGTCACGACGGTCATCTCGTGAACGAGGGCGGTCGCGCCGATGAGGGCATCGCGGAACGGCGCTGGGTCGGGCACATGGAGGGCGGCGGCGCTACGTGCCACCCGCTCGTCCACCGCAATCACTCGGTTCTTGAAAGCTGCGGTCACGCTCTGGTCGAGCCACTCACGAAGCATTGCTCCCTGTGTTGGGTCGGAACGCTCCATGAGCAGCACGCCGTGCTCGAGTTCTTGGATCGTGATCGCAGAGATGAACAACTCGACGGACGGAACTTTTTCTGCCCACGCGGCAACGCCGGGGTTCGCCTTACCGCTTCGCACCTTGCGAAGTTCGGACACGACGTTCGTGTCGAGGACGAACATCACTCAAAGGCCGCTGGCTCTGCAGCGTCGGTGTTCTTCGAAGTCACGAATTCGATGTCAGCGACTCCTGCGGGCTCGGCGAGCAGGTCAAGTGCTCGGTGTGGAGCGACGAGTTCCTCGTAGGCGTCGAAGCTCAGCAGTACGTGTGCTGGTCGGCCCCGGTCGGTGATGTAGACCGGACCGTTCTCGGATGCCTTCTTTGCGCCGCTGGTGTCTTGATTGAATTCTCGGCTACTCATCTGTGTTGCCATCACGCCTCCATGTAGTTACATCTCTACAATAGGGTAGACGTCGGCCAATCGCAACAGCTCCCAGCTCGATTGGGCGTTCAGCCAGCCTGCACCCAGACGAACGCCGACACCGTGAACCGACACAGAACCGGCAGCGGCGAGCCCTCATCAACATGTCTCGAATGCTTGGCACAATCTGGGCGGATAGCCGAGCGCCGACGTGCCGATAGCGATTGGGCTCCTGCAAATTTCTAAGGCGGCGATCTGGAGCGGGCCTGGTGACGAGGCCATCCGACTTGCTGTGCGCAACAGCTCCCGCTGCGAACTCTGGGAACCGAAGGAGCGGCGAGGACGTCCAACGATCATGAGGTTCCATGCTTTCGTTGGTGGTGTTCTGCTCTTGGCGGGTGCGTCGTGTAGCTCCGACGGTTCCGGTCCAGCCGGAGGCCCGGTGGAGAGTGCCGTGGTCGACGTGTCGACCACGGCGCCCCAGGCGACAACCGAAGAGGAGTCGCCGGCGTCGAAAACCGCCGTGACAACTCCGACGGTGGCGACTTCGCAGGGACCAGACGGTACTTCCGGAGCGGCTGTGTCCGAACCCACTGGTGTAGGTGCGGCGCAAGACGAAGTCGCCGTTGGAGAAGTCAGGCTGTGGGTCTCGAACCAGAGCTTCGACGACGATCCCGTCTCCGTCACGATTCGTGTTGATGGCGAGGTGGTCGTCGATGACTCGTTCGCCGTGGGAGGTCAACACAACTGGGTGTCGTTCGACATTGCTGGCCTGTCCTCGGGGCCCCACGAACTGGTGGCCGAGAGTGACAGCGGGGCTCGAACCGACGGTTCATTCACCCTGCCCGACGGTGAGTCGCGCTGGCTAGTCGCCGACTACTGGTACGACGCTGGTGAGCCGGACAACCGCTACTTCACGCTGTCGGAGTCTGACGAACCGGTGTACTTCGACTGACTGGCAGCAATCGGCTGATGGCACGCACCTTGACCCCGTCCGCCACGCATATCGTCGGTCGACCGGGCCCGACAGCCCGCTCGTGAACCGGCGTTCCGATCGCAGCGATGCGCTCCATAGCGCTCACCCCCAACTTGGTGCGTTCCGGCTCAGACGGTCCTGACCGTGGGATCCTGTTCCATAGCTCCCAGAGATCCGAGTCGACTCCTGACAGTCGGTTTCGGTCGGAAGGTACCTGCAATGCACCGGTCACCTCGATCGACGTACGTGTCGTTCAGCGGCAGGAGTCGTCGAGGATCATCAGGGTCTTCAGGTCGGCGTGGAATTCGAGCGCATGGTCGCCGCCTTCACGTCCGATGCCGCTGATTCCGCAGCCACCGAACGGTGCCGTCAGGTCACGGATCAGGAACGTGTTGACCCACACGAGACCCGCCCGCACGGCGCGCCCCACCCGTTCGGCGCGCTCCCGCGACGAGGTGAACACCATCGCCGACAGCCCGTAGGCCGTGCTGTTGGCAAGCCGGATCGCGTCGGCCTCGTCGGCGAAGGTCTGCAGGGTGAGCACCGGTCCGAAGATCTCGTGCTGCACCACTTCGCTGTCGTTCGAGGCCGGTTCGATGAGCGTCGGTTCGTAGTGGAGCGAGTCGGGCAGCGGCCGCCCACCGCGCACGATCCGGTCGCCGTTCGCGCGGGCCCGCTCGACGAAACCATGCACGGCGTCGCGATGATCGGGGTGCACCATCGGCGCGATTTGCGTGGCGGGGTCGCGGCTGTCGCCGAGGATCAGCTGGTCGGCGTGCGCGTCGAACTTGGCCATGAACTCGTCGCGCACCGACGCCTCGACGAGCAGCCGGGTGCCGGCGAGGCAGACCTGGCCCGAGTCGTCGAACTGCCATGCCGCGCGATGGGCCGCGGCATCGAGGTCGCTGTCGGCGAACACGATCAGCGGACCCTTGCCACCGAGTTCGGCGGTGAACGGCACGATGTTCTCGGCCGCCGCACGCCCGATGTGACGAGCGGTGGCGGGCGACCCGGTGAAGGTGATCCGACGGACTCGGGGATTCGCGACGAGCGCCGCGCCGACCTCTTCACCGATGCCCTGCACCAGGTTGTACGCACCAGGAGGGAAGCCGGCGTCGAGGGTGAGTTCGGCGAGCAGGGCCGCCGACAGCGGCGACCATTCGGCCGGCTTGTGGATGACGCTGTTGCCGGCGGCGAGCGCGGGTGCGAGTTTCCAGGTGCTCAGCATGAACGGCGCGTTCCACGGGGTGATCACCACCGCAGGCCCCGCCGGCATCCGCTGGACCACGTTGTGCAGGCCTTTCGCGTCCCATTCCCGTTCCTCGTGGGCGACGATCAGGTCGGCGTAGGTGCGGAAGTTCACGGCACCCCGGGCGACGAGGCGCAGCCGCATCGACTCGAGCAGGAACCCCATGTCGAGCGTCTCGGCGAGTGCGATCTCCTCGGTGTGCTCGTCGATCAGATCGGCCAGCCGATGCAGCACCGCTGCTCGTTCTGCAACGGTGAAGGTGCCCCACGCTTCGAAACCAGCCGCTGCGGCAGCGACCGCTGCAGCGGCGGTCGCGTCGTCGCCGCGGGCAACGAGGGCGAGGGGGCCGGCGTCCCAGTCGAGTGGCGATCGGGTTTCGAACGTCGTGGCGGAGCCGACCCACTCGCCGCCGATCAGGTGGTCGACGGGCACCGACACGCCGCCGACGTCGGCACGCCGACCGGTCACGACGCCCCCTCGGCCACAGGCCCCTGGTCAGCCCGGTCAGCATGGTCAGGCTCGTCGAGCGTGCTGGCGTAGTGCTGGGCGCCCGGCCCCTGCGGCGCACGAATGCCGCGGAACTCCCAGTCGCCGCCCTGCGCGGTCGACAGCACCTCCTCGCTCCGGCTCGGCTGGGCGCCGACATCGGTGCGAATCGGGGTGGGGCCGGTGACGATCGTGTTGGTCAGCGCGCCGAGCCCTTCGACCTCGACGGTCACCACGTCGCCGGGGTAGACGGTGCGCGAATTGGCCGGAGTTCCGGAAAGGAGCACATCGCCCGGCACGAGTGTGATCGTGCGCGCGATGTCGGCAACGAGGTAGTGCATGTCCCACTCCATCTCGTCGGTGTTGCCGTCCTGCTTGACCTCACCGTTGACGATTGTTCTGATCGCCTTACCTCGAAAGTCCCAGTCGGTAACGAGGCCCGGCCCGATCGGGCACAGCGTGTCGCTGCCCTTCACCCGCAGCATCGACCCGGCGTCGGTGTCGCGGAAGTCGTGCAGGCCGTAGTCGTTCGCCACGCTGTACCCCGCGATGTAGTCGCCGGCCTCGTCGGGCGAGATGTTGCGGCACGTCCGGCCGATCACGATCGCGATTTCGCCTTCGTAGTTCAGCCACTCGCACCCGACCGGGCGAACCACGTCAGCGCCATGCCCGCAGAGCGCCGTGATCGGCTTGTGGAAATACGTCGGGGCGGGCGGCAGCTTGGTCATGAACTCGTCGACCCGGCTGGCGTAGTTGAGGTGGACGCAGATGATCTTGGTCGGCTCGCACGGCGCCAGATGCGTCGCGTCGGCGGCGGCGATCCGCCGGCCGTCGCCCGCCACCAGATGGTCGCCGTCACGCGTCACCTGCGTCGGGTATCCGTCGAGCAAGATGCGTCGGGTCTCGGTCATGCGGTGCTCCGTGTCTCGGTCAGGCGTCCGGCGGCTGTCGGTCTGGTGGTGTCAGGTGACGGCCGTCGGTTGACCGTCGGGTGAGGCGACACGGCCACAGTAGTGCACGCCCCGGTTGATCGTTTGCTTCCAAACGATTATGGTCGGGTCATGTCCGAACTCCTTGGTCTGATGTATCCCCGCACACCCGAAGGTCGGGCGGGAATACTGCCTCCGCCACCGTGGCACTACAGCGGTGAGATGCTGACCATCGAGTTCCGAACCGACCCCGAGCGCGTCGCCGAGCTGCTCCCGGCCGGGCTCTCCCTGGCCGCCGACGACCCTGGCGCGGTCGCCATCATCTGGGCCGAGTGGCAGAGCTGCAGCGACAGCTTCGACGAATTGCTCGACCCCGCCCGCGCCCAGTACAAGGAGGTCTTCGTCGTCATCCGCTGTCAGTACGAAGGACAGACCTACAGCCGAGCCGCGTACATCTGGGTCGACAAGGACTTCGCCATGGCCCGTGGCCACATCCAGGGCTACCCGAAGAAGATGTCCGAGATCTGGATGACCCGGGCCGTCACGATCGGCAAGGCCGGGCCCCGTCTCGCCGTCGGTGGCCGATTCGGTGCGACGCTCAGCACCTGGGGTCGCCGCATCGCCGACGCCAAGTTCACCATCACCGGCAACGCCGACTCGGCCGGGTTCGTCAACGGGCATCCGATGCTCCATTCCCGGCAGATGCCAGCCATCGAGATGGACGGGCGCGACTCGCTCGACGAACTGGTCACGATGCGCGGCTTCGACGTCGAACTCGGCCCCGTCTACAGCGGCGACGCCGAACTCGTCCTCCACGACAACCCGACCGAGGAACTCAACCGGTTCGGCGACATCGAGATCATCGGCGGCTACTACCGCCAGGTCGGCAACTCGATGGCCGGCGGCACGACTGTGCGCGCCTACCCCAACCCGATGGCAGCAGGAGGAACCACCTGATGAGCAGCACCCACGTCGACGACTACCTTGCCGACCTCGGCCCCGACGACGCCGACATCACCAGCCACGACACCTACACCGCCGGCGTGCCCCACGCCACCTTCGCTCGGCTGCGCCGCGAGGACCCGGTGCACTGGACCGAGGAACGCGACGGGTCGGGCTTCTGGTCGATCCTGCGGTACGACGATGCGCTCGCCGTCAACCGTGACGTCGAGACCTTCACCTCGACCAAGGGAATCCGTCTCGAAGAGATGGACGACGAGGAGGCTGCGGCCCGCCTGACGATGATGGAGCTCGACCCGCCCGACCACACGCGCTACCGACGTCTGGTGTCGAAGGGCTTCACCGGCCGCAGCGTCAACGGGTACGAGGAAGAGATTCGTCAGTTGGCCGGCGAGGTCATCGACGAGGCGCTCGAGCAGAACGAGTTCGACTTCGTCGCCGCGATCGCCCAGCAACTTCCGATGCGGATGCTGGGCAAGATGCTGGGCACGACCGACGCCGATGGTCATCGCCTCGTCAAGTGGGGCGACGCACTGTTGGGCAACACCGACCCCGAGTTCACCGACTACCCCGTCGATCTCACCGACACCGAACAGTTCCGGATGGTCCCGTTCCGCAGCCCGGCGTCGATCCAGATCTTCCAGTTCGCCCAGGAGCAGGCCCTCGACCGGCGGACCTGTCCGCGCGACGACGTGATCTCCCAGCTGTTGGCGCCGACGAAGACCGGCGAGCCGCTGACCGATCTCGAGTTCAACAACTTCTTCACACTGCTCGTCGCTGCCGGCAACGACACGACGCGCTACACGATGACCCACGGACTGTGGACGATGCTGAACCATCCCCAGCTCTGGGATGCGTGGAAGGCCAACCCCGAACTCACCCCGACGGCGATCGAGGAGATCATGCGGACCAGTGCCGTCACGATGCACTTCCGGCGCACGGCCACGCGGGACGTCGAGCTGCGCGGCAAGCAGATCAAGGCCGGCGACAAGGTCGTGATCTGGTTCAACTCGGCCAACCACGACCTCGACCAGTTCGAGCATCCGTTCCGTTTCGATCTGGCCCGCGAGAAGAACGAGCACATGACCTTCGGTCGGAGCGGCCCGCACTTCTGCCTCGGCGCTTGGCTGGCCCGGATGGAGGTCCGCCTCGTGTTCGAGGAACTGTTCAAGCGGATCGACCATTTCGAACCCGCCGGCCCCGTCGACCGCTTGCGCTCGAACTTCATCGCCGGCATCAAACGCCTGCCGGTGCGCGTCGTTTGACCGGCGGGGGTGCGATGGGGCGCAGCCGTAGCATCGGTTGCGGTCGTGCGCGGACCGGCTCGGTCGCCGCGGCGCAACTGCTGTCTAGGGTGATGGCGTGAGCGACGATCAGCGCCGTGACCTGCTGCCCAACGAGCAGGACATCCTCAAGGTGCTCGGAGATGGCCCATACGACTTCGAGGCGATGGGCGCGATCGCCAACATCTATCGCGCTGCCGCCGCGATCCGGCGGCGCGCCGAAGCCGGGGTCCTGGCCGACGTCGGCCTGTCCTGGGGCGGCTTTGCGGCCCTGTGGGTCCTGAATATCTGGGGGCCGATGGAAACCGGGCGCCTCGCCGCCGAGTGCGACCTCTCGAAGGGCACCCTGACCGGGATCCTCAATACCCTCGAGGGCCGGGGTTTCGTCGTGCGCGAACGAGTGGCCACCGACCGCCGGCGGATGCTGGTCGAGTTGACGGCGTCGGGAACCGCCGTGATCTGCGATCTGACCCCACGGTTCAACGCGTTCGAGGCCGAGACGGCTGCGGGGCTCGACACCGCCGAAAAGCAACAACTCGCCGCGCTCCTCCGCACGATCATCGCCGATCTCACCGACGACTGACAGCGGCCTCGCTGCTGGCCGACCTCGGCCTCCACGGCGCCGCTGGCCACACGCGGCGACGGCAGGATCAATCGATCGGGTCGGGCCAGATCGCGTCGGCCGCCGCAGGAACGGCGAGGTCGCCGGCGCCGACGACCGACCGGTCGATGTCGATGCAGTTGCCCGTCATCATCCCCGACTCGTCCGACAGACAGAAGGCGATGGCATTGGCCACCTCCCACGGCTTCACCAGGCGGCCCCGCGGACTGTTCGCTTCGGCGATCTCCAGCCAGTTCTCGGGCGCGCCGTCGAGTTCGACCTGGACGTGGTGCTCGGACTCGGTGTCCATCCAGCCGGGGTTCACCTGATTGACGCGGATCCCGTGCGGCATCAATCCGAATGCGAGGTTCTTCGTCATGATCGCGAGCGCACCCTTCGACATCGAATAGGCGGTCAGTTTCGTCGCCCCGCCATGGCCGGCCGTCGACCCCACGTTCACAATCGAGCCCGGCACACCGGCCCGAACCATCGCCGTCGCGGCCGCCTGGATCAAGAAGTAGGGCGCCTTGACGTTCACCGTGAACTGGCGGTCGAAGTGATCCGGCGAGTCGGAGAACAGCGTGGCGCGGCTGGTCACTGCCGCCACATTGACCACGCCATGCGGAACGCCGAATCGATCGAGACACGCCTCGACGAGTTGTCCCGGCGCATCCGGATCGGACATGTCCGAGGCCACGAACACAGCCGGGGTGCCGAGCTCGGTCAACTCCTCCGCGAGAGCCTGGCCACGATCGGCCGAGCGTCCGCCGAGCACGAGCCCGGTCGCGCCCTGCTCGGCGAGTCGACGCGCGACTGCCTCACCGAGACCCTGGGTTCCGCCGTTGATGATGGTGACGCTCACTGTCGTGTACCGGTCCTTTCGAACGACTCCGGCGACTCCGGGCCGGTGCGAATCTAGCCCGTTGACGCGGGTAGGTTGCCGAGGGTGAGCGACCGATGGTTCGATCCTGATGCGTGTGATCTCGGCGACCTCGTTGCGCTCTGTGCCGACCCGGTCAGGCTCGACCGATACCCGCACGCGTGCGTCCATCGAGATGGACACCGTCGTCTACGACAGCGCATCGCTGAGTGCTGCGGCGACCTCGCCCGACGGACGCCGATCGGTGATGGGCGAGTTGGCCGACGCGCTGGTCGACGGCCCCGGCATCGTCGTGTTCCGCCAGGCGTTCGATCACGACGTCGTCGATGCCGTCACCACAGAGTTCGCCGCGATCATCGAGTACGAACGCTCCCACGGCGTCGGTGGTGGCGACCACTTCGCCCGCCCCGGCGACAACGATCGGGTGTGGAACGCACTCGAAAAGCTGGCGCTGCGCTCACCCGAACTGTTCGCCCGGTACTACGACAACGACATCCTTGCCCTCGTGGCCCACGCCTGGCTCGGCCCGGGCTATCAGGTCACGTCGCAGGTCAATGTCGTCAACCCAGGCGGTGTCCATCAGCAACCGCACCGCGACTATCACCTCGGGTTCATGCCCGACGAACGAGCCGCCGACTACCCCGCCCACGTCCATCGCTTCTCACCGATGCTCACATTGCAAGGCGCGGTCGCTCACTGCGACATGCCGGTCGCAACCGGGCCGACGATGTACTTGCCGCATTCTCAGAAGTACGGGCCGGGCTACGTGGCCTGGCGCCGTCCCGAGTTCAAGCAGTACTTCGCCGATCACCACGTGCAACTCGAATTGTCCGCCGGCGACGCCGTGTTCTTCAATCCGGCGCTCCTTCACGGTGCGGGCACCAACCACACCACCGACGTCAAGCGGATGGCCAACCTGCTGCAGATCTCCTCCGCGCTCGGACGCGCGATGGAAGCCGTCGACCGCACCGCCGTGGTGCTCGCGTTGTACCCCGTGTTGCTCGACGGGAACCTCGACGACGATGCCATCGCACGCGTCGTCGCCGCGGGTGCCGAGGGATACCCGTTCCCCGGCGATCTCGACCGACATCGACCCGAAGGCGAGAGCTCGGACCAGTCACCCGCCGAGCTCACCCTGCGCGCCGTCCGCGAACGCTGGCCAATCGACCAGCTCGCCGAGCACCTCGCCACCTTCTGAACCCGCCCCAGACTCCGACACCGGCACCTACCTCACGAGATCGGAGTGGGAACGGGGGGCGGTCAGGGGTGGGAGGTGATGGCGAGGAGGCGTTCGAATCGGGGGCGAACGACGTCGGCGATGATCGTGGCGCGCTCGGCGTGCGGTGCGCGCACCGCCTCGCCCCACAGAGCCCGACCAACCATGAAGCCCGCGCACCCGGAGCCGGCGGCGATGGCGTACTGCTCGGCAAAATCGTCGAACGACCCGCCACCCGACAGCATCGCCCAGGGCATCGAGGCGATCTCGGTCACCGCTGCGCACGCTGCACGGCTTCCGGGGTACGGGAGCTTCAACAGGTCCGGCGTCATCGCCGCAAACCGGCGGGCCGTCTCGATGACGATCGCGCCCCGATCGTCGTCCGGCCCGAGGCCGTAGAACAGCGGCTCGACCGCAATCGGCAAACCGATGGCGTGACACGCCGCGACGACGTCGCGGCCGACCTGTTCCTGCTCGGCGGCGAGGCGACCGTCGGGCCGGTACGGCAGCAACAACTTCGCCGCCGCCGCGCCCGACGCCTGGGCCTGGGCGACCGACCAACCGTCGAGGATCGTCGTCGGCGCCGCCTCCGGATCGTCGAGATAGCCCTGCGCTTCGAGCGCGGCGAAGAACCCGACGCCGGCTGGCAGGACTCCGGCGTCGAGCACCTGGGGGATCGAGTACTCCGGCTCGAGCATCACTCCGGTCGCCAGGTCAGCGACACCTGCAACGAGTTCGATCTTCAGCGCGGTGACCTCGCCCGACGTGAGCGATGCCGGGTCATCGGGCCGCACGAACTGACGCAACGAGTCGCGATGATCGACCGCAAGGATCGCGAACCGACCCCGATCGTCGGTGAGGCCCGGGATCATTCCGGTGGACGGACGACGGGGAGTTCCCAGGCGTCGTGGTCCCAGTCGTCTTGGATCCAGAGATGCGCCGGGTCGAAGCACGGTGGCGTGGTGCGCTCCTCGTCGTACAGCTCGCCGGCGAGATAGTTGAGGAACATCATGTGCGAGCTCGGGCACGCAACCGACGAGTGGTACCCCTTGGTCACGAGGACAGCGTCGCCATCGCGAGCAGCAAAGAGTTCGTCGAAGTCCTCGTCGTCGCGCCAGTTGCGCTGCATCACGAATCCGTTGTCGGGAGTCACCCGGAAGTAGTACACCTCCTCCAGATACGGCGATCCGTCGCGACCGTCATGACAGTGCGGCGCCCAACCCGACCACGTGCCGCGCGGCACGTACACCTCGTACAAGATGAGCCGCTCGGCCGCGATCGGTGGGGCGAGCACGTGGTTGACGTGCCGGTAGGCGGCCCCTCCGCCACGCAGCTCCTGCTTCATCTCGCGCGGCTCGATCAACCGGGTCGGGTACTTGCCGACCGCTTCGGCTGACCCGATCGAGAACTCGAATCCGCCAGCGCCGGCGACGATCTCCATGGCATCGCCCGGGGTGACGTACACGATGTGCGGCATCTGCTCGAAGACCGATGTTCGGCTGATCTCGAAGACCTGGTCACCGGCGCGTACGGTGCCCGAGCCCCGCAGCGGCACGATTGCCGTCTCTGCACCGGGGCGCACCGACTGGTGCGAATCGCCTGCCGACAGTTCGATCACGGCGAAACTGAGAAAGTCCCACCCGGCATTTTCGGGCGTGATGTCGATCCGCACCGTGCCGTCGGGGTTGCGCACTCGGTGGTGCGCCGAGTCGGTTGCGTGCATCGGGCCGATCGGCCGGGCATGTCGCAACGGTTGGCCCGAGTGGGACAGCGGCTCGCTCACGATGGGCCTGCTGGCTCGGGCGCACGTGTCGACCTCGGCAATCGTGACGGGCCGGTTCTCCTGCATCGAACGAAAGGCCGCGGTGCCGATGACCAGGGGCGCGCGGCCATCGGCGCCCGACACCGGGCTCGGGCCGGCTGTGGTGACCATCTCGACGAAGGCGGCCCACTGATCGAGGTAGCTCCGCGCGTACCGCTCGAGGAAGAAGTTCTCGAGCGGAGGCTGGCGGTAGCCGGCCTCGGTGGCGAGCGTGCTGTTGAACTGGTGGGTGTTGGCCGAGGCCGCCATGCCGAGCGAACCGAAGGCCTCGACGCGCTGGTCGTACCCGTAGGTGGCTTTGCGGCTGTTGTCGATCGTCGTGATCGCCCCGTTGGCGTGGGTCAGCATCACGACCGCGGTGTCGATGTCGCCGGCCTCACCGATCGCCGGGTCGACCCGGACGGCACCGCGGGCGTACACCTCGACCACGTCGCTGCCGGTGATGTAGCGAGCCATGTCGAAGTCGTGGATCGTCATGTCGTTGAACATGCCGCCCGAGGTGCGGATGTACTCGATCGGCGGCGGGCCGGGGTCGCGGCTCGTGATGTTGCAGATGTGGACGTCCCCGACTGCGCCGTGCCGCACCGCATCGGCGACCGCCTTGTGACTCGGATCGAAGCGCCGGTTGAACCCGATCTGGAGCTGACACCCCGGCGGCGTCGACGGCGGCCAACGCTCGATCGACTTCGGCGATGTTGAGCGATACCGGCTTCTCGCAGAAGATCGCACGACCAGCCTGAGCGGCCGCGATGATCGCCTCGACGTGGGTGTCGGTGCTCGTGCAGATCGCCACTGCGTCGACGTCGTCGGCGCCGACGGCCTCGGCGAGCGATGCCGCGACACGGGCACCGACGTCAGCTCCGACGGCCTCGGCTGCTGCGCCGACAACGTCGAAGACGACGCTCACCGACGTTCCGCTCACTTGGCGGGCGAGCATCGTGGCGTGCATCTTGCCGATGCGGCCGCAACCGAGTACTGCGAATCTGATGGTCATGGGCGTTGCTCCTGGAGGGTTCGATGGTGAGGTGATACCGATGCCGACCCGACTCTCGAGTGTGCCGGACTCATGAGTCGCTGCGCATCAGTCGTCAGGTGCGGCGCTGGGCGGCTTTGCCGCTGACGATCTCATCGTGCGCAGCGACGACTTCGGCACGGTTCGACACTTCGGGAACGCCGACTTCCCAGTACGTGCCGCCCTCGGTCCATGCGGAGCGATGGGTCTGCAGCGCGATCACGGCGGTCCGGTCAGACGCCCGCGCCCGGCTCAACGCGGCTTCGAGTTCGGCGACGGTCGCAACGGTCTCGGCGTGACAACCTTGCGCGCGGGCGAGCATCTCGAAGTCGACGCGCACATCGACGTTCGGCCCCTTGCAGTCGTCGAGCAGGTTGTTGAACGGGACGCCACCCTGGTTGACCTGCAATCGGTTGATCACCGCGAACCCGCCGTTGTCGCAGATGATGACGATCATCTTGTGGCCGGAGATGACCGAGCTGTAGAGGTCGGAATTCATCATCATCGTCGAACCGTCGCCGACGAACACCACGATCTCACGGTCGGGCATCGCCATCTTGGCGCCCCAGCCACCGGCGATCTCGTAGCCCATGCACGAGAACCCGTATTCGCAGTCGAAGCTGTTCAGCTCGTCGGCACGCCAGCCGTTGTTGACCTCGCCGGGAAACCCCCCGGCGGCGGCCACCACATAGTCGCCGGGCACCTTGTTGCGGTCGACCACACCGACCACCTGGGCGTAGGTGACCGGCGACGCGTCACCGTCGGTCGGCGCGGCGATCTTGTCGATGTACGCGTGGTAGCCGGCCCGCTCGCTCGCGGCCCGCTCGACCCACGCATCGTCCGAGCGCCAGTCGCCGAGCGCCGCACCGAGTTCGGCCAACCCCTCGCGCGCGTCGGCCACCAGCGGCAAGCGAACGACGCTTGTGCGCATCGAACCTGGCTGCGTTCAACCCGATGATGGTGACGTCGGGGTGCTGGAACAGCGTCCACGAGCCGGTGGTGAAGTCTTCGAGGCGGCTGCCCGACCGACAGCACCACGTCGGCGGCGCTGGCGAGGTTGTTCGCCGACTCACAACCGGTCACACCGATCGGCCCGCAATTGAGCGGATGCGCGGCGACGAGGCTGGCCTTGCCCGCGACGGTCTCGACCACCGGGATGTTGTGGCGCTCGGCGAAGGCGAGCAACTCGGCCTCGGCGAAGGAGTAGTGGACACCGCCGCCGGCGAGGATCAGCGGCTGCGCAGCCGCCCGCAGCGCCGCCACCGCAGCAGCGAGTTGCCCTCGATCGGGCCGGGCCCGCACGATCGCGTGATGCCGCGGTGCCAGGAACTCATCCGGGACGTCGAAGGCCAGCGCCTGCACGTCTTGGGGCAGCCCGATCAACGCCGGGCCGCAGTCGGCGGCGTCGAGCATCGTGTCGATCGCCAACGGGAGCGACGTGAGGATCTGGTCGGGCATCGTGATCCGATCCCAGTAGCGCGTCACCGCCCGGAACGAATCGTTCACCGTGGTCGAGGGCACGCCGAAGTGCTCGACCTGCTGCAGAACCGGATCGGGCGTGCGCGACGCGAACGTGTCGCCGGTGAGCAGCAGCAACGGGATCCGGTTCGAGTGCGCCACGCCGGCCGCGGTGACCATGTTCGTCGCGCCAGGTCCGATCGACGAGGTCGCCGTCATGATCTGACGGCGGCGCACGGCCTTGCTGTAGGCCGTCGCGGCGAGTGCCATGCCCTGCTCGTTCTGGCCGCGCCACGTCGGCAGCTCGTCCCTGCGTTCTTCGAGCGCGTGGCCGAGACAGGTGACGTTGCCGTGGCCGAAGATCCCGTAGACGCCGGGGAACAATGGCGCGGTGGTGCCGTCGCCGAGTTCTGTCGTCTGGGCAATCAGATGGGCGACGATCGCTTGGGCGACGGTCATGCGTCGAGTGCTCACAGCCGAACCACGTCCTCCCATTGCTCGGACTTCCAGCTCTTCAACAATGCCGCCTGCACACTGACGTAGTCAATGGCCTCGGCGAATCCGGGGTGATGCTGACGATCAGCCGCGACCGATGCCAAGAACTCGTAGTCCTCGATCACCTTCAGGTCCTCGTAGCCGATCGAGTTGGCATCGCCGGGCACGAAATGGCCGTGGTACGGATACCGGTCGCCCGCGTACACCGTCGTGTAGCCGCGCGCCGGGTTGCCGACGATGTTCAACTGCAGCTCGTTCATCGTTTCGAGGTTCCACTTCAACGAGCCCTTGGTGCCGTAGACCTCGAAGGCGCATTGACTCTCGGGCCCGACGATGGTGCGGCTCGCCTCGAAGGTCCCGCGCGCTCCGGACTCGAACTGCACGAGCGCGCCGAAGTAGTCCTCGTTCTCGACGGGCCCGGTCGGATCGCCCGGTTGGCCCATGTCGTAGTGCGTGCCGCCCACGCTCGGCAGCGGTCGCTCGGTGATGTAGGTGTGGCCGGTGCCGACGACCCGCTTGATCGGGCCGACGAGCATGTGGGCCAGGTCGATCGAGTGGCTGAGGATGTCGGACGACACCCCGTGCCCTGCGCCGTCGAGCTGGAACCGCCACGACAACAAACCCATCGGGTCGGACCCGTACATCGTGAAGAAGCGACCGTTGTAGTTGGTGATCTCGCCGAGCACGCCGTCGGCGATCAGTTGCTTCGCGTACTGCACGAGCGGTGCCCACCGATAGTTGTACCCGACCCCGGTGATCACACCTGCGGCCCGACTCGCCGCTTCGATCCGCACGGTCTGCTCGGGGGTGCCACCGACCGGCTTCTCGCAGAAGACGTGCTTGCCGGCTGCAACCGCCGCGAGCGCGATCGGTTCGTGCAGCATGTTCGGCGCACAGATGCACACGACGTCGACGTCAGGGTGATCGATCGCCGCCTGCCAGTCGGTCGTGCCCTCACGGAACCCGAACGACTCGACGGCTTCGTCGACACGTTCCTGCACGTTGTCGCTGATGACGATCAGCTGGGGGTCATAGGTTCGCTCCGGGAACAGGGTCGGGATGCGGAGGTACGAGCGGGTGTGCGCTTGACCCATCCAGCCGAATCCGATCACGGCAACGCCGATCTTCGTGCGCTTCATGATGTGCTGCCTTTCGGGGCGGTCGGATGGACGATCTCGGCGGCAGTGGCGACGGCTGTCGCGACGTCACCATCGGCCGGATAGAGGAGTGAGCGACCGACGACGAGACCGCGAACGTTGGCGACCGCCATCGCCCGCCGCCACTCGTCGAACGCCGACTCTGGGTCGGGGCCGGGTGCCCCGCCGAGGATGAGACCGGGCAGCGACGTTGCCGCCATCACCCGTTCGATCTGGTCGGTCGCCGGGAGCTTCAGCCACGTGTATGCCGACGACGCTCCGAGTGCGCTGGCGATACCGACGCACTTCACGAGTGCATCGTCGTCGGTGTCGAGCACGGCCCGCCCGTCGGCATTCGCGCGTGTACGGCAGCGGTTCGAGCATGGCGATCTTCTCGGCCGCGGCGAGTTCGGTGATCCATTCGGCACACGACTCGATCGTGTATCGGGTCCGCTTGTCGGCGAGGTCGATGCGCAACAGCATCTTGGCGCCGTCGAGCCCTTGGTCGACGATCGACTCGACCGTGTGGGCGGTCAACTGATCGTCGAGTTCCCACGCCGAACCGACCAGCCCGCCCCGGTTGAGCGATCCGCACGCGACCTTGCCGTCGAGCGCCCCGAGCAGCGCGAGGTCGTCGAGGATGTCGGGCGTCGCCATCACGCCGTCGACGCCAGGGTCGGCGAGCGCGACCATCGTGCGTTCGATCACGTCACGGCGATTGGCCATGACGAACGGCTGATCCGCCACACCGACCATGCCACGCGCCGGATGATCGATCGCGATGATGAAGGTGGCGCCGTCGGCGGCGAGCAGCGACCGCGGCGTGCGCGCGGCCAGCGCCGCAGCGATCGCATCGGGTCGGGTTGCCCGGGTGTCGAGCAGGTCGTTCCAGCGGTCGTCGGTGATGATCATGTCGGTCTCCGTTCAGGGACCTCGCCGGTCGCCAGCAGATGGTCGATCTCGGCTGCGGTCGGCATGTCGTCCGAGCACATCAGGCGACCCGCGACGATGGCCCCCGCAGCATTCGCGCGGTGCACGATCTCGGCGGGTTCCCATCCGGCGAGGAGGCCGTGGCACAGCGACCCACCGAAGGCGTCGCCCGCCCCGAGCCCGCACACGACCGGCACGCGGATCGGCTCGATGACGCTGCGCCCTTCGGCGGTGGCCACCAGCACGCCGTCGGCGCCCTGCTTGACGATCGCGATCGACACGCCCCGCTCGAGCATCCGGTCGGCGGCTTCGTCGGGCACGCGCGTCCCGAGCACGATCTCGCATTCGTCACGGTTACCGACGGCGACGGTGCACAGATCGATCGCCGGCGACATGAACTCGCCTGCCTGCTCGGCCGACGCCCAGAACGACGGCCGATAGTCGAGATCGATCACGGTGTGGGCACGTCGTTCCCGCAATCCGAGGGCGTGCATCGCAGCCGATCTGCTCGGCTCCTCGGCGAAACGCGACCCGGCGGTCCAGAACAACGGCGCCGTGCGGATCGCATCGACGGGCAGGTCGTCGATCGACACGTTCATGTCGGGGCCACGCGGTTGGCGGTAGAAGTAGAGGGTGGGCTCCTCGGGCGGGAGCAGCTCGCAGAAGACGACCGGTGTCAGCAGTTCTGGATCCGCGGTGATGAAGGCGTCGTGGACACCGAAGGCACGCAAACCCTGGCGGACGTAGGCGCCGAAGGCATCGTTGCCCACCCGATTGATCAGGGCGGCCCGACGTCCGAGACGCGCCGCGGCGACCGCCACATTGGTCGGGCTGCCACCGATCGACTTGCGGAAGGTGTCGACATCCGCGAGCGCCACGTTGTGCTGCTCGGGATACAGATCGACCGAAGAACGGCCGAGCGCGAGAACTTCCAGGTCGCGCAGATCGAACGGTTCGGACATGATTCGACGACAGGTCAGTCGGACGGAGCGATACTGGACTGCAACTCGTGCTCGAGCGCTTCGAGCTCGGCGCCACCTGCCATCAGCCGCGTGAGATCGTCGACGGTGATCTCGTCCTTGGCGAACGAGCCCAACGAGTGGCCCCGGTTGAGGATCAGGAATCGGTTGCCGACCGGATACGCGTGACGCGGGTTGTGCGTGATGAAGATGACGGCCAGCCCCTGATTGCGTGCCTCGACGATGCGCTTGAGCACGACCCCCGACTGCTTGACACCGAGCGCGGACGTCGGCTCGTCGAGGATGAGTACCTTCGCTCCGAAGTAGCCGCCGCGCGCAATCGCGACCGACTGACGCTCGCCGCCAGACAGTGTGCCGAC
This sequence comes from Ilumatobacteraceae bacterium, assembly GCA_963820085.1. Lineage (GTDB taxonomy): Bacteria > Actinomycetota > Acidimicrobiia > Acidimicrobiales > Ilumatobacteraceae > Ilumatobacter_A. The sequence continues at coordinate 58,834 of CAWFYU010000009.1, forward strand.
GGGCTGCTCGGTGTCACGGATGTCGATGCCCATCTTGGTCATCTCGTCCTTGCAGATCGACTTCGCTTTCACCGTGTCGATCCGCTTGATCGGCCCGACGCCCTTCGTCGGCTCGGCGCCGAGGAAGAAGTTGCGCCACACCGACATCAACGGCACCATGGCCAAGTCTTGGTAGACGGTCGCGATGCCGTGGTCGAGGGCCTCGCGCGGTGAGCCGAACGTGACCTCCTGACCCGACATCCGAATGGCGCCTTCGGTCTGCTGATGCACACCGGCGAGGATCTTGATGAAGGTCGACTTGCCGGCGCCATTGTCGCCGAGGACGCACGTGACCTCGCCTGCATTGACCGACGTGCTGACGCCATTGAGCGCAATGATGTTGCCGTAGTACTTCGAGATGTTGTCGAGTTCGAGGAGAGGCGCTTCAGACACGGGATCCCTTTCGGGTCGAGACGATGACGGAGACGATGACGGGGACGATGGCGAGGTCGGTCATCGGCGGATGCTTTCGGCCTTGAGACGGATGAAGCGGTTCGACACGACGGCGAGCAGCAGGATGACCCCGAGGAACAAGAACCGCCAGTCGGTGTTCCAACGGGCGCTCGAGATGCCGATCAGCGGCATCGCCAGAATGCGTGGCGCCGATGGCCCCGCCGAAGGCAGTTCCGTAGCCCCCGGTCAGCAACGTGCCGCCCACGACAGCGGCGATGATGAAGTCGAACTCCTCGCCGTCACCGAAGTTCGCCTGGATCGACTGGATGCGGAAGGCGATCAACACGCCGACCAGCCACGCCGCGAACGCGACGAGCATGAACAGTCGCGTCTTGGTCCGTGCCGCGGGCACACCGACCTGGCGGGCAGCTTCTTTGTTGCCACCCACCGCGAAGGTCCAGCTGCCGAATCGCGTGCGCGCCAGCACCCAGACCATGGAGATGGTGAACAGCATGAACCACAGCAGCCGGATCGACGTCTTCGCCGGGGGAACCTCCGCGGCGAGTTCGGCCTGCGGTGATGAACATCATGCGGGCGCCGACGCCGACGAGTGCGAGCAGCAACCCGAGGATCAGCATCCGGTTGCCCAGGCGATCGGCGCGGGCTTCGGAACGCCGCCGCTCGGCGTATCGCGACACGATCACGGCCCAGGCGACCAAGATCACGGCAACGAAAGCGACGACTGCGAACAGCGGGCCTCTGAACTTCGCCACGCTCGAATCGACGAAGATCGTTGCCGCGACGATGCCGACACCCGACGGCCAGCGCGCAGGTGGCCACGAACTTCGTGGTCGGGCTGTGGGACAGCGCCGCTTGCGACGCCATCGCGAGGACGGTCAATCCGGCAACGACCAGCACGGCGAACAGGATGACGCGTACGCCCTGGGTGGTGAACGGGAAGAAGATCTCGTTGGTCGATGCCGAGTCGATCAGGATCGCCACCGCACAGCCGACGACGACCAGCGCGATGCCGATCGCCATCCGCCGAGTGGTGCGGGCCTCGGCGTGGAAACTCCCGCGGTCGACGACGGGGACGTAGCGCCAGTGCGCCCATCCGACCAACGCGACGATCGTGCCGACGGCGATGAGTGCAAAGATCGCCGCGTTCGCACCGACGCCGTCGGTCGAGTGCAGGGCGATTCCGCCGCCGACGCCGAGCGCCGCACCGATGACGAACCCGATCAGGCCGGCCGGCTTGCGGGCGTCGTTGCGTTGGAACCACAGCTCGAGAATGGCGAGCACCAACACGACGAGACCGAGCGCCAGCAGGGTCGTGTACAGAAAGTCGCGGATCTCGAGTTCGTGCTCGTTGCGTGACCACTCGGCCGCGAAGATCGGCCGGAAGAAGCCGAAGTCGCTGGCTTCGTCGGTACGCCCGACCTGGATCTGATCGACGAAGCGCTTGGCGAGACCGAGTTTGAGACCCTTCAGCGCAAAGAACGTGGCGAGGGTGATGATGAAGCTCGGTTGCCCGGTCCGCTCGACCATGTAGCCGTTCATGTAGCCGATGCCGAGCGCAAAGGCGAGCGACAACGGAATCGCGATCACCAGTGGAACGCCGAGTCCGCCGAGGTCACCGGTGTCTTTCACCATGAGGATGATCAACATGCCCATCGCCCCGGTCATCGCGCCGGACGACAGGTCGAACTCACCGCCGATCATCAGCATCGAGACCGCCACGGCCATGATGCCGAGCGTCGCGGCGATGTCGAGCCAGCCGAAGGTCTGGCCGGCGGTTCCGAAGGTTGCCGACACCGACCAGAAGAACGACCAGATGCCGACCGCGCCGATGAGCGCTCCGATTTCCGGCCGCACGAAGAGCCGCTGGAAGATCGACCGGTACGCCAGTCGTTCGTCGCCGCCTGCCGCCACTGCAGACGCAGTCGACCCGCGCGTGGAACCCGCCGCCGGTTCGAGATCGGGCGCGTCGGCCATTAGATGGGTTGGTGTCCACATATCCCCCAGAGAAGTGTTCAGCCGCACCGGCGGGTGGGGTGGAACCGAATTGCTCGGCCCCACCCCACCACGGTGCTTCAGATTGCGGTGCTTGAGGTGGTGAGTTCGCTGTTCGCCGAAGCGATCAGCGAGTTCCCGCTTCGCTCAGTGCGAGCACTTCAGCGGCATTCTCCGGCGTGACGAAGCCCGGCCCGGTAAGGATCGGAAGGCCGCCGCCCAGCGTGTTCTGGTTCGTGACGTTCAAGAACAGCAGCAGCACGGGCATGTAGCCCTGGAGGTACTGCTGCTGGTCGACCGTGAACGCAACGTCGCCGGCTTCGATGGCAGCGAGCAGTTCGGGCGTCAGGTCGAAGCCGCCGATGGTGAGGTCACGACCGAGGTCCTGAGCTGCACGCAACGCCGACATCGTGACGACCGGACCCACGCCGAGAACACCGTCGATGTCGGTGTCGGCAGCGAGCGCGGCGTTGATCGTGTTCTGCTGTTCGGTGGTGTCGGCGTCGAGGCCGACGAACTCGGTGACGACTTCACCTTCGAAGGTCTCTGCGAGACCTTCGCACCGCTCGCTCAGACCGACGTTGCCCTGCTCCTGCTGGGCACACAGCACCTTGGTCGCGCCGGCTTCGTTGAACCGCAGGCCGGCGCCGTTGCCGGCGACGTCCTCGCTCTGACCGACATGGGTCAGCGCGCCGATTTCCTGGTAGTCGTTCGAGCCCGAGTTGAGCGTGATCACGGGGATGCCCGCGCCCACCGCTGCCTGCAGCGGACCGACGAGCGCGTCGGGGTCGGGCAGCGACGCGGCGATGCCGTTGGTGCCTTCGGCGACTGCGGCCTCGATGTCTTGCACCATGACCTGGGCGTCGTTGACGCCCGGCTTCCACACCAGCGTGACGCCGAGGTCTTCGGCGGCCTGGTCGGCACCGCGCTTGACGACTGACCAGAACGGCCCGTCGTCGGAGTGGGTGATCATGTGGAAGGTCAGGTCGCCGCTCTGCGTTTGGTCGACGGCCTCGGCCTCGGTGGTCTCGGTCTCGCCGCCTGCGGCCTCGGTGGTCTCGGTCTCTTCGGCCGCGGCTTCGGTGGTCTCGGTGTCGCCACCCTCGGCTGCGGTGTCGGTGCTCTCGGCAACGGTGTCGCCGCCGGCGCTGTCTCCATCGTCACTGGAGCCGCCGCACGATGCGGCGACGAGTGCGAGGGCCGGCAGCAGTGCCAGCAGTTTCTTGGACTTGATCATGTTCTCCCCTTGTCAGGTGTGTTGTGTTCAGGTGTGATGGTGTTCAGGTGTCTTGTGCCTCGTCAGCCGAGGCGGATGCCTCGATCCCCCTGAGGTACTCGATGCTCGCGAGAACATCGAGAAGTGGGCCGGCACCGGCCGCGGGTTCCCCCGTGGTGATGGCAGCGTCTTGTTCGAGTACGTACCACTGGTCGTACCCGCGAGCTTCGAGCCTGGTCACGATCTCCCCGATCGGAACATCCCCGCGGCCGAGGTTACAGAACATCCCCGCCTGGACGCCCTCCATGATCGACTGCTCGCCGTGCAGCACCGGAGTGGCGAGGTCGATGACGACGTCTTTGAGGTGAACGTGGCGAATGCGGTCGAAGGCGACGTCGATGAACTCGAGCGGATCCATGCCGCCGATCTGCATGTGGCCCATGTCGAAGGTCCACCCGACGTCGGACGCATCGAGCAAGGCTTCGATGTCGGCGCGTGTCTCGAGCTGCGTGCGCAGGTGCGGGTGAATCGCCTGGGTCATGCCGTACGCGTCGACGATCTCATCGATGCGGGCAAGCGTCGTGGCGGCGCGGGCCCAGCCATCGGCCGTCAAGTCGGAGCGCGGGCCCCAGTCCCAATCGGACACGGCCGCCGTGACGAACACGGTGCCGCCGGCTGCCGACATCAGCTCCGCAGCCCGCTGCGCGGCGGCCAACGTTGCGTCGAGTTGGTCGGCGCGATGCAGGACGAGCGGAACGAACCCGCCGATCATCGTGAGGTCGAACTCGGCGCAGAGGTCCTTCAGCTCGGCCGGGTCGGTCGGCAGGTACCCATCGGAGCCGAGTTCGGTGGCAGTCAACCCGAGGTCACGCATCTCGCCGAGCACGCGCCGCGGTGCGAGTTCGATTCCCCATCCGGGCACTTCGCAGACGCCCCACGAGATGGGCGCACCGGCGAGCCGATCCAAGACACTCATTGACTGTGCTCCCCCTCGGAGTCGTGCTCGGGAACGCTCGGCGTCGATTCTTTGACGGGCCGATTAGAGCGCTCTAATTCGCTGAGCGCTACTATGACGCCCGTCACTGGCAGTTGTCAAGTGGAACGCCGAATCCGGGACCGAGCAAGGGGGCGAGGAACATGGCTCAACCGACGATGCAGCAGGTCGCCGAGCGCGCCGGAGTGTCGACCGCGCTCGTGTCGCTCGTGATGCGCGGCGCCCCGAATGTGAGCGACAAGCGCCGGGCGCTCGTGTTGCGCGCCGCCGACGAACTCGGCTATCGGCCCAACGTCCTGGCGCGCAACCTGGCCAGCCGCCGAACCCGCACCCTCGGCATCGTGGTCAACGACCTGCACAACCCGTTCTTTTCCGAGATCGTCGACGGAGTCCAGGCCACGGCCGAGGCGAACCACTATCGCTTGCTCATCGGCAACGGCCAACACTCCCGCCGCGGTGAGGCCGAAGCCATCGAGACCTTCCTGCAGTTCCGCGTCGACGGTCTGATCCTCGCCGGACCCGTCGTGACGGTGACCGAGATGGAGACCGCGGCGCAATCCGCCGCAGTGGTCGCGATCGGTCGAACTGCCTCGTCGAGAAAGATCGACACCGTGAACAACGACGACGTGGTGGGTGCCCGCCTCGCCGTCGAGCACTTGGCCAACCTCGGCCACCGACACATCGGCCATATCGGCGGCGGGTCGGGTGCAGGCGGCGCGACGCGCCGGCGTGGGTACGAAGCTGCGATGCGCGAATTCGGCCTCGGCGACCAGATCGCGTTCGCCGCCGGCGACTTCAGCGAATCCGGAGGGTACGACGCCGCCAACGAACTCCTCGCGCGCAACCCGCGGCCGACGGCGATCTTTGCCGCCAACGATCTCAGCGCAGCGGGCGCCCTCGCTCGAATCGACCACGCGGGCCTCGACGTACCGCGCGACATGGCCATCGTCGGCTACGACAACACCGGCCTCGCGGCGATGCGCCACATGTCGCTGACCACGATCCATCAACCCCGTTTCGACCTCGGACGGGTCGCCACCGAACTCCTTCTGCAGCGGCTCGACGAGGGCCGACACGCCGCGGTGCACCACGTGGTCGCCCCCCTCCTGGTCGTGCGCCAAACCTGCGGACCGGCGACCGGCGCCGCCGCACTGGGACACGAGGCAGCATCGTGACCGTGCGGATCGGTGTGATCGGGACGAGCTGGTGGGCGGACGCGATGTACCTGCCTGCGCTGGCTGCCCATCGCGATGCCGAGATCGTCGGCATCTGCGGGCGGACCGCTGCCACCGCCGCCGCCCTGGCCGCCACGTGGTCGATTCCGTGGGTGTCGACCGATACCGACGAATTTCTCGACCCCCGTCGGCTCGACGCCGTCGTGATCGCCACGTCGAACGACAGCCATGAGGCGCTCACCCTGACGGCGCTCGATCGCGGTCTCGACGTTCTGTGCGAGAAGCCGATCGCCACGACGGTCGACGCCGCCGCGCGCATGGCGACGCGCGCCATTCGAGACCGGCGCCATCACGCTCGTGCCGTTCACGTATCGATACATGCCGACGAACCAGTACGTCAAGCGACTGATCGACGAAGGGTTCGTCGGCCAGCCATTCCACCTCAACATGCGCTACTTCACCGGCTTTGCCCGCGACGGGGAGTACAGCTGGCGCTTCGACACCGAGATGGCCGGCTCGGGCGTACTCGGTGACATCGGGAGCCACTGGCTCCATGTCGCGCGTTGGCTGCTCGGTGAGGTCACCGAGATCGGCTGCATCAGTTCACGCTTCGTCGAACGTGCCGGCCGCCCCGACGGGTCCGACTACGTGCCGAGCGAGGACTCGGCCCAGATGACCGTCCGGTTCGCAAATGGCGCGTACGGCACGCTGCAGGTGAGTGCGGTGTGCTGGGAAGGTACCGATTTCGGCCAGACCCACCACCTCGACCTGCACGGGTCAGACGGCACGGTCTATGCGTTCAACGACTGGTCGACCGTGCAAGAAGTGCGCGGGGTCAAGGCGAATGCGCCCGGGCCCGCCGCAGTACTGCCCATCCCCGACGACATCTGGGGGACGGCCCGTCGCGATCGTGTCCACGACACCTATCGCGATGTCTTCCGCACCGGTGGGGCGATGGTGGGCGAGTGGGTCGACGCCGTTCGCGACGGCGTTCCGCTGCAGCCCGACTTGGGCGAAGGGGCGCGCGTGCAGTTCCTGCTCGATCTCGCCCAGCAGAGCGCCGCTGCCGACGGTCGCCTGTTGGACGCGCGAGCCTGAACGGTGGCGCGTTTCGGTGTGCTCGTCGCGGGCGTGTTCGCCGCGATCGGCGCATCGTGCGCAACCGAGTCCGCTGGCGCGCCCGACACCAACGAACTCCGCTCCTCCGGCGTCGGCGTCGTCGCCGAAGGGTGCGGGACCACGGCCCAGCTCGCAAGCGGCGTGGTCGTCGACGGGCCTGGCCAAGTCGTCACCGTGGCGCATGCACTCGCCGGCGCAACCGCGATCTCGGTCGTCGACGCCACGGGCAGAGTTCGGCCGGCGACCGTGCGCGCCTTCGACAAGGATCGCGACCTGGCCGTGCTGGCCGTACCGGGCCTCGATGCGCCTGCACTGGGGCTCGCCCCGCCCGCAGTCGGCGCGGCGGCCACGTTGACATGGCGGCGTGACGGTGGTGTCACCTACGACGCGGTCGACATCGCCAAGCGGCTCGCCATCACCATCGAAGACATCTACGTCGAAGAGATCGTCGAGCGGCAGGGCATCGAAGTGGTCGGCGACATCGGCGTCGGCGACTCGGGTGGGGCCGTCGTGTCAACGACGGGGGAGGTGATCGGCATCATCTACGCCTCGTCGCGCGAGCGCGACGGCATTGGCTTCGCCACCGATTCGACCGAAGTCGAGGCCGTACTCGCCACCACCTCGGGCACCGACGTCGCCAACGGGCGCTGCAACTGAGCGGAGATCAATCGGTCCACCAGAGTTCGGCGAACTCTTCGACCTGGGAGAAGTTGCCTTCCCACGTGGTGTACATCGATCCGACGATGCCAGGCTGGTCTCCGATCGCATCGAACCACGAAGCATGGTTCTCGGCCACGTCTTGGTCGTAGAAGCCCGCGATGATCTGCTCGAACCCGAGATCGGCAAAGTGTTCGACGCTGGCGGCTCCTTGGGCGCGGAGCTCTTCGTCGGAACGCCAATTGACGATGCGAATCTTGGCCGGATCGACGCCGACCCAACTTCCGGCGAGGTTCCCCTTGACCTGGTAGTACCCATCGACGGCATTGGCCGTCGGATCGAGCATGTCACTCCACATGAACAGCGCCATGTCGGGCGCAACCGCGGTCGCATCCTCGACGACGGTCTTGACGTGGTTGGCGAACGCCGCTCCGGTCGTCTCGAACGGCGCGTCGGTGGGCTCCCACCCGCCGGTGCGGGTTTCTTCGACATCGATCATGATGCCGTCGGGCTTGATGACCGTGGCGACCTGCCGGTGCATCTCCTTCATCAACGCGAACGTGCCCGGCTCGTTCCACGCGCAACCGACCTGCGCCCCGGCCGTGACGGTTGCATGGTGGGCCGACAGCAGCACCGCGTCACCCTCCGCGAGCGAGCCGCCAGGTTGCACCGAGATCGGGGGCGCATCGTGATACGTGTCGAAGTTGCCCGGGTAATCGATGTTGCCCATCTGGGGGTCCGACACCGACTGCACGTCGACCCCTTCGATCAGCGCCGTGCCGTCGGCCTTCGTCAGCGTCAGCGGAAGGTTGTCGCGGCGCACGATGTTCAGCGTTGCTGCCGGCTCGATGCGCACGTCGTCGATCCACGCGGTTCCGCTCGCAGTGGTCCACGACCCGAAGTACATCGTGACCGTGTCGAACTCCCGGCTGTTGAAGGCCAACTCCATCTCCACCCAATCGGTCGTCAGGTTCTCCGCACCAAAGGAGTAGTTGCGACCTTCGCCGTCTGTTGGCAGCGAGGGGTGCTGGTTCGTCAGATCGATCTCGGTGTCGCCGCCACGCACGATCGGCCCGATGAAACCCGCAGTCAACGCTTCGGCCTTGAACTTGAAACGCAGCACGTAGTGCTGGTTCGCCAGCACCGTTGCGTCGGTCGAGATCCGGGCCATCTTGCTGGGTTCGGCCGAATTCGCTCCCTCGAAACGCATCGAGGTTTCGCCATCGGCAGCGACAGCAGTGTCGAGAAATGTGGCTTGGCCTGGCGAGTCCTGCGTTCCCCAGCCGTCTGGCACGTTGGCCGTCGACGACGCCTCGAAGGAACCATTGATCAGTGTTGCCGTCGATTCCGGCACGAGTTCACCGCCTCGTACCCGAAGTGGCATGTCGACCGTCGGCATCGTGCTTGCGAGCGATGGGTCCATCGCCAGGATCGGTGCGCAATAGCCGACTGATGCGGTGGTGATGATGAAGGCCATCCCCTCATCGCGCACTGCTTGGCGCAGCTGCAGCATCTGGGGTTCCCATTCATCCTCGAAGTCCGATGCGTACCAGTTCGAGGCCTTGGGGTCGGAGAACAAGACAGTGGTGGCACCTGCAGCTTTGGCCGTGCGGACCGTCGCCATCAGCGCATCGATGTCGTCGACGAGCAGATTGGCCTCGATCCGCACCCAACGGTCGCCGATCGGGCCCAGCGGCGCACGGCCTTGACCCGTCGACGGATCGGCGTCCGCAGCAAGGTCGACGGGGGTGCCCTGATCGAGGTCTGAGTCCGAGGAAACACAGGCTGCGGCAACACCCAACACGAGAGCAACGATGCAAATTCGCAGAAATTTCACGGTGTCGTGTCCTCGTGGTTCCCGCCCGAGAGCCGGCTCGTCGTGGGTGGATCCTGCCCGGTCAGGCCACGGTAGCGCTGCTGCTGTCACCGCGCAGGTCGTGCTCACGACGCCCGACACGAATAGTGTTGGGTCAACTCACAAGGGAGCCACCATGACCGACTATGCCGTCGTCGACCCCGCCACAGGCGAGACCATCCAGACCTACCCCACCATCACCGACACCGCGCTCGACCAAGTAGTCGCCACGGCACAGCAGGCGTTCACCACGTGGTCGCGCGCGAGCACCGTTGCCGAACGGGCGGCGCTCGTCGAACGAGTCGCCGACCTGCACGTCGAACGGCGCGATGCGCTCGCCGCGATCATCTCGCGCGAGATGGGCAAGCCCACCGGTGACGCGTTGGGCGAGGTCGACTTCAGCGCCGACATCTACCGGTACTACGCCGACAACGCCGCAGAGTTCCTCGCCGATGAGTCGATCACGCTGATGGGCGGCGCGGGAACCGCGATCGTGCGCAAGAGTGCGCTCGGTGTCCTGCTCGGCATCATGCCGTGGAACTTCCCCTACTACCAGGTCGCTCGCTTCGCGGGCCCCAACCTGATCATCGGGAACCCCGTACTGCTCAAGCACGCCCCGCAGTGCCCCGAGTCGGCGGCGGCCATCGAACAGATCTACGTCGACGCCGGTTTCCCTCCCGGCGCATACACCAACATCTACGCATCGAACGACCAGGTCGCGACGATCATCGGCAACCCGATCGTCCAGGGCGTGTCCCTGACCGGCTCCGAACGAGCCGGCGCGGCGGTGGCCGAGGTCGCCGGTCGCCACTTGAAGAAGGTCGTTCTCGAACTTGGCGGCTCGGACCCGTTCATCCTCTTGTCGACCGACGACCTCGACGCAACGGTCGACTCGGCCGTCGTGGCGCGCATCGACAACTGCGGGCAAGCCTGCAACGCCGCCAAACGATTCATCGTGATCGATGAGTTGTACGACGAATTCGTCGAGAAGTTCACTGCCGCAGCACTGGCGACGTCGGTCGGCAATCCGACCGATACCGACACGGTCATCGGGCCGCTGTCGTCGCAGGCCGCTGCCGACCGATTGGGTCAGCAGGTCGACGCCGCCGTCGCAGCCGGGGCGACGCTCGTGTCGGCGGGGGAACGGAACGGCGCGTTCTTTCCACCGGGCGTGCTCACCAACGTCGATCGAAGCAACCCGGCCTATCACGAAGAACTCTTCGGGCCGGTCGCGATGATTCACCGCGTACGCGACGAAGCGGAGGCGATCCAACTCGCCAACGACACCCCGTTCGGCCTGGGGTCGTACCTCTTCACCACCGACCCTGACCAGGCCGACCGCGTCGCCGATGCCATCCAAGCCGGGATGGTGTACGTCAACATCGTCGGTGCCGACAGCCCCGAGCTTCCCTTCGGTGGCGTGAAGCGTTCGGGTTCGGGGCGCGAGCTCGGCCGGTGGGGCGCCGACGAGTTCGTGAACAAGAAGCTCATCCGCGTCGCCGGCTAATCGCGTCGGGGCCAGGCACCAACGCGACACTTTTGTCGCGATGGGGCCAGGCACCAACGCGACACTTTTGTCGCGATGGGGCCAGGCCGCCTGCGCCACTCGGCGCAACACTCAGCAGCCGGGGTGGCTAAATCGGCCGGTCGGCGATGTCGTACGATGGTGGCGTGCCCGAGATCGTGTTCGCGAAGGCGTTCCGCCGCCTCGTCGACTGCCCTGACGCCACGCTCGCCACCACAGGCGCCCTGACCGACGTGCTCACGGAGTATTTCGGCGAGCACCCTGCGGTACGGACCTACATGCTCGACGACCGCGGCGCGGTTCGCAAGCACGTTGCCATTTTCGTCGACGACGCGATGATCACCGACCGCACCACCCTGGCCGACCCCGTCGACCCGACTGCCCGGATCCACGTCTTCCAAGCACTCTCTGGAGGCTGACCCATGAACTCCCCTGCTCCCGCCGTACCCACCACCGCGGCGATACCCACTGCTCCGGCCGCCCTGATCGGGACCCGCAAGGGTCTCTTCACCCTCGACGTCGTCGACGGTGCGCCAGTGCTCACCGGCCACCACTTCCCTGGCGGTCCGGTCACCAACGCGATGCGCGACCAGCGCGACGGCGCGATCTACGTCTCCATCGACCACGGTCACTTCGGCGTCCATCTGCATCGCAGCGACGACGCCGGCGCGAACTGGGTCGAAATCGCCGCGCCCGAGTACCCGCCCAAACCAGCGGGCGTGACCGAGATCAACCCCATGTCTCAACAGGAGGTGATCTGGTCGACACAGCTGGCCTGGGTGATCGAACCCGGACACACGGACGAGCCAGGGGTGCTCTGGTGCGGCACGATTCCCGGTGGCCTGTTTCGCAGCCCTGATCGAGGGGAGTCGTGGCACCTCGTCGAGACGCTCTGGAACCTGCCAGCGAGGCAGAAGTGGTTCGGTGGCGGCTACGACGATGCTGGCGTGCACTCGATCTGCGTCGATCCGCGAGGTCCTGGCCGGCTGGTCGTCGGCGTGTCGTGCGGCGGCGCATGGCGCACCGACGATGGCGGAGCGACTTGGTCGGTTGCCGCCGCCGGCATGTGGGCCGACTACGTTCCCGACGGCCAGTCCGAAGATCCCGACACACAGGATCCGCACCGCATCGTCAGATGCGCCGCCGCTCCCGACGTGCTATGGACCCAACACCACTGCGGGATCTTCCGTTCGACCGATGACGGCGAGTCATGGAGCGAGGTCACCGAGGCTGGGCCGTCGACCTTCGGCTTCGCAGTCGCGGTGCACCCCGACGACCCCGACACGGCATGGTTCGTACCGGCGATCAGCGACATGGTCCGAGTCCCCGTCGATGGACAGATGGTCGTGACGCGCACCCGCAACGGCGGCGTCACCTTCGACGTGCTCACGGCCGGCCTCCCCCAACACCACGCCTACGACCTCGTGTACCGGCACGGCTTCGATGTCGATACGACGGGACGCCGACTCGTCATGGGTTCCACGACCGGGAATCTGTGGTGGAGCGACGACGCCGGCGACACGTGGACACTGGTGTCGTCGCATCTCCCCCCGATCGCTTCAGCTCGTTTCTGCTGAAGCCCGTGTCGCGTCGGGGCCAGGCACCATCGCGACAGATTTGTCGCGATAGGGCCAGGTTTCAACGCGACAGATTTGTCGCGATGGTGCCTGGCCCCAACGCGACATGGCCGTGATCCGAGCGCGACGGTGTTCGGGCCGACCGGGTCGTAGCGGACGGCCAACTGCACCACGTCTCTCCGGCGCGCTCACCGTCGTCTGATCCTCACCACGGCCCACCCCCGAGGTGCGATGAGTTTCCGGGTGGCCCGTCCGCTCCGTGTCTCATCGCTTCGATTGCGTCACAGCAACCGCCGGTTCTGGCTGCAGCGCCAACTACCCTGAGCTGCTGTTCGGGTCGTACGGCATCGCACGACTCGACTGACCCGACTGACCCGACCCGACCGACTGCACAGGAGACGACATGGCTGGCGGCCTCGCTGGATTACTCGACGACATCGCCGCCCTCGCCAAGTTGGCCGCCGCGTCGATCGACGACGTGGGCGCTGCAGCGGGGCGCGCCAGTGCGAAGGCTGCCGGTGTGGTGGTCGACGACACTGCGGTGACGCCTGCCTACGTGCGGGGCCTCGCGGCCGAACGCGAGTTACCGATCATCAAGAAGATCGCCACCGGTTCGCTCCGCAACAAGTTGCTGCTGATCTTGCCCGTTGCGCTCATTCTCAGCGCGGTCGCCCCCACGCTCGTCGAGATCATCTTGATGCTCGGCGGAACGTTCCTCTGCTTCGAAGGAGCAGAAAAGATCTATCACCGGCTCAAGCACGACGACAGCCACGATCTGCCGGTTGCCATGCTCGGGCCCGACGCCGAGAAGGCGACGATCGCAGGGGCCATCCGCACCGACCTCATCCTGTCGGCCGAAATCATGGTGATCGCCCTGAAGGAGGTGATCGACGAAGGGTTCTTCCAGCGGACCGTCATCCTCGTCGTGGTCGCTCTGGTGATCACGCTGATCGTTTACGGCGTCGTGGCGCTCATCGTCAAGATGGACGACGTCGGCCTCGCCCTCGCCTCCCGCAAGTCAGGGTCATCGCAGCGCATTGGCCGCCTGCTGGTCAACGGCATGCCGAAGCTGCTGGCTGCGCTCACCATCATTGGCACTGCGGCGATGCTGTGGGTCGGCGGCCACATTCTCCTCGTCGGCTCAGATGAACTCGGTTGGCATGGGCCGTACGACTTCGTCCACGACCTCGAAAAGGAGGTCGATGACATCAGTGGGATCGGCGGCGTGCTGGCGTGGTTGATCAACACCGGCATCTCGGCGATCATCGGGCTCGTCGTGGGCGCCGTCGTCGTGGCGATCGTGTCACGCTTCCATGGCAAGGCTGACCATGGCGCGGTGCATGCAGACACCGCCCCCGACACCTCCCCCGACACCGCTCACGGCGACGGCGACGCGGCGACCGCCGCGCACTGATCAGGGCGACGTTTCGAGGGCAGCAGCCAGGCGTTCGAGCGTGGCTTCCATTCCGGCCCGATTGTGCGTCAGGCGGTCCTCGACACCCGACATCGTGGCACCCCGTTCCTTCGCGGCGTCAGGCCGGAGGTCTTGGCTGTACTCGGTGACCCGGCAACCCGAATCGGTTGCCTCGATCGCGTACCCCCACTTGGCGAAGACGAAGCCGCGGAAGTCGCAGTCGAAGAAGAAGCGCTCGTTCGGCACCAACTCGACGATCTCGGCCTCGGTGGTCCACTCCTTGTCGCCGTTGCGGTTGTGACCGGTGAAGCGGGCACCGACCGCAGCGGCCTCGAAGCCATCGTTCCATTCGGCGAGATAATTCTCGGGCGACCATTCCCCCATGCGGGTGATGTCGGTGAGGGCGGTGTAGGCGGCAGCTGGCGAGGCGGCGATGTCGCGGGACACTTCGATGTCAGGAGTCATGGTCCTGACGATAGATCGTCGGCCGTGAACGGCGCGAAGGGGTCGGACCGACGGTCGGCGCGCCGGTGCGGGGTCAGGGCGCGGTGAGCCGGTAGAGCACGTGCGGCCGCAAGGGGCTGGTTGCCGGTACCGACGGATGGTCGAAGTCGTCAGCAGGATCGTGCGACATGGCGAGCTTGTCCATCACGCGTCGCGACTTGAGGTTGGTTGCTGCGGTGAACGAGACGATCTCGTCGAACCCGAGCCTGTCGAAGCCGTCAGTGAGTGCTGCGGCCGCACCCTCGGGCGCCAGCCCTCGGCCCCAGAACCGCCGCGCCAGCCTCCATCCGACTTCCACCGCCGGCGTGAAGTGCGCCGGAAACGTTGCGTGCGCGAGCCCGACGTAGCCGGCGAACTCACCCGTCTCGATCAGCTCGACGGCCCACAGCCCGAACCCGTGCACCTCGAAGTGTTCCTCGATGCGATCGACGAGGCCATCACTTTCGCGGCGCGTCAGCGTTGACGGGTAGTACTCCATCACGATTGGATCCGCGGTGAGTTCGGCAAACGGTTGGCGGTCACTGTCGGTGAAGCGCCTGAGCTGTAGGCGCTCTGTTCGCAATTCATCAACCTGCATGTGCGCAGTCTTGCAGTGCCAGCCGACTGGCTCGTCGTTGACATCGTTGATCAGATCCAGCAACTGACCGAGAGCCGCCAGGCATTGGGCCAGCGAGTCGCCCGTCGGTCCGACATGCGAGGTGTTGACACCACAGTCGCAAAATTTCCCGCAGGCGACGACGGATCTGGTCGGGCGGGCCGATGAGATTGGTCCGCAACCGCGACCCGAACCGCCGACCCCCGAACGACAGCGATCTCGTGAGGTGGGTGTGCCCCCGGGGTCGCACGGACCTCACGAGATCGGTCCACCGCGGTCGGCTGACTCGTCACGCCGTCGGTCCGGCACACTGACGGCGATGAGTTTGCGCCGATTGCTGAGAACGCACCTCGGCCCCTATCGGCGGGTGCTCGGCATCGTCGTCGTCCTCCAGGCGATCCAGACCGCGGCGGCCTTGACGCTCCCGTCGCTGAACGCCGACATCATCGACAACGGGGTGCTGCGCGGGGACAACGACTACATCTGGCGGACGGGCGCGATCATGCTCGGCTTCAGCTTCGTCCAGATCATCGTGGTGATCGTGGCCGTCCGGTTCGGCGCGCAGGCCGCGATGAGCTTCGGGCGCGACGTACGACGCGACATCTTTGGCCAGGTCAACAGCTACTCGGCCCGCGAGGTCGGCCACTTCGGTGCGCCGTCCCTGATCACGCGCGTCACCAACGACGTCCAGCAGGTGCAGATGCTCGTCGTGTTGGCCTGCACGATGATGATCGCCGCACCGATCACGATGGTCTTCGGCATCGTGTTCGCCGTCCGCGAAGACGTCGGGCTGTCGGTGATCATGCTGGTCGCGATCCCCATCCTGATCGCCGTGCTCGCCGTCATCATCAGCCGCATGGTCCCGACCTTCCAGGTCATGCAGCTCAAGGTCGACCGGATCAACGCCGTCCTGCGCGAACAGATCACCGGCATCCGCGTCGTGCGGGCGTTCGTGCGCGAGCCCGAGGAAGTCGCCCGGTTCGCCGCAGCCAACGACCAGCTCACCGCGACGTCGCTACGCGCCGGCCGATTGATGTCGTTGATGTTCCCGACCGTCACGCTGTTCATCAGCATGTCGAGCGTGGCCGTGCTGTGGCTCGGTGCCAACCGGATCGATGCCGAAGCCATGGAGCTGGGGTCGGTGATCGCCTACTTGAGTTATCTCGTCCAGGTCCTCGTCGCCGTCGTGATGCTCACGTTCATGGTGTCGATGATTCCGCGAGCCGCCGTCGCGGCAGAGCGGATCGTCGAAGTGCTCGACCTCGACTCGTCGGTGCAGCCGCCGACCGACCCGATCCGCGCGATCACCGAACGCGGCACCATCGAGTTCTCCCGCGTCGGCTTCACCTACCCCGGCGCAAGCAGCCCGGTGCTGTCCGACATCTCGCTCCGCGTCACGCCGGGACGCGTGACCGCGATCATCGGCAGTACCGGCGCCGGCAAGTCGACCGTCATCGAACTGATCCCCCGTCTCTTCGACGCAACCGAGGGCACCGTCGCAGTCAACGGCGTCGACGTGCGGCGGCTCGACCCCGACCTGCTGTGGGGTTCGATCGGTTACGTGCCGCAGAAGCCGTACCTTTTCTCGGGCACCGTGGCGTCGAACCTCCGCTTCGGCCGACCGGACGCCACCGACGAGGAACTGTGGCAAGCCCTCGAGGTCGCGCAGGCTGCGGGGTTCGTCCAGACCATGCCGCTGGGGCTCGACAGCCCGATCACGCAGGGCGGCACCAACGTGTCGGGCGGACAGCGGCAACGGCTGTCGATCGCGCGGGCGCTCGTCATGCGACCCGACATCTATCTCTTCGACGACTCGTTCTCGGCGCTCGACCTCGCCACCGACGCCCGCCTGCGGTTGGCGCTGCGACCCCACATCGAACGAGCCGGGGTGTTGATCGTCGCCCAACGCGTGTCGACCATTGCCGACGCCGATCAGATCATCGTGATCGACAAGGGCCACATCGTCGGCCGCGGCCGTCACGACTCCCTCATCGAGACGTGCCCGACCTACGCCGAAATCGTCGACTCCCAGTTCGAACGGGCTGCGCAATGAGCGACGACATCGACCCCACTCCCGCGGACGACGAGCGCGACATCCTCACCACGACCGGGGCTGCAGCGCGGCGGACCAGCTTCGGGCCGGGCGGCTCGGTCGGCATGCCCGCCGAGAAGACGACGAACTTCGGGCCGACCGTCAAGCGGCTCGGCGAGATCCTCGGTGCCGAACGCGTGCGGCTGTGGCTGATCGGGCTCCTCACGGTCTGCAGCGTCGCGATCGTGGTCGTCGGCCCACGCCTGCTGGGCAACGCGACCGACATCATCGTCGACGGCCTGCGCGGGCCGAATGATGGCGGCACCGACGGCATCGACTTCGATCGCCTGCATCGGCTCCTGCTGTTCCTCGTCGCGCTGTACGTCGTGTCGTTCGTGCTCGCCTACGGGCAGGCCTTCATGCTCGCCGGCGTGGTGCAGCGCTCGATGTTCGGGTTACGCGCGTCGATCGAGACGAAGCTCAACCGGCTCCCGCTCGCCTACGTCGACCGCCAATCACGCGGCGACCTGCTGAGCCGGGTCACCAACGACATCGACAACCTCGCGCAGAGCCTGCAGCAGACCGTCAGCCAAATTCTCACGTCGCTGCTCACGATCATCGGGGTGACGGTGATGATGTTCACGATCTCGCCGTTGCTCGCCGTCGTGGCACTGGTGACCGTTCCGGCATCGATCGTGTTGATCAAGGTCATCGGCGGCCGCGCCGGCCCGCGCTTCGTCCAGCAATGGCGCCATACGGGGGCCGTCAACGGACAGGCCGAAGAGGTGTTCACCGGCCACGCAATCGTGAAGAGCTTCGGGCGGCATCGCGATGTCGAGCAGCGCTTCGCCGCGGACAACGACAAGTTGTACGAGGCGAGCTTCGCGGCCCAGTTCATGTCGGGGCTGATCCAACCGGCCATGACGTTCATGGGCAACATCCAGTACGTCTTGATCGCCGTGGTCGGCGGACTGCGGATCTCGTCGGGCGCGATCAGCATCGGCGACATGCAGGCAATGATCCAGTACGCCCGCAACTTCTCCGAGCCACTCACCCGCCTTGCGTCGATGGCCACGACCTTCCAGTCGGGCATCGCCTCGCTCGAACGAGTACTCGAACTGCTCGATGCCGACGAGCAGAGCGTCGAGCAGGCAGCCACCATCGACCCGCCACCAACGTTCGGACGGGTCGTCTTCGACGACGTCTCCTTCTCCTACGTGCCCGACCAGCCGCTGATCGAGGGGCTCGACCTCATCGCCGAGCCCGGCCAGACCATCGCCATCGTCGGCCCGACCGGCGCCGGCAAGACGACGTTGGTCAATCTGATCATGCGGTTTTACGACCTCGACTCGGGCACGATCAGCCTCGACGGCATCGACATTGCATCGTTTCCTCGTGCCGAGTTGCGCGCGAAGGTGGGCATGGTGCTGCAAGACACCTGGCTGTTCGGTGGCACGATCCGGGAGAACCTCGCGTACGGCAATCCGCTCGCCACCGACGACGAACTGCTCGCCGCCGCTCGCATCACCTACGTCGATCGATTCGTCAGCACGCTGCCCGACGGGTACGACACCGTGATCAACGACGAAGGCGACAACATCAGCATCGGCGAGAAGCAGCTCATCACCATCGCCCGCGCGTTTCTGGCGAACCCCTCGATTCTGATCCTCGACGAGGCGACCAGTTCGGTCGACACGCGCACCGAGGTGCTGATCCAAGAAGCGATGAACGCGCTGCGCCAGGATCGGACGAGCTTCGTGATCGCCCACCGACTGTCGACGATTCGCGGTGCCGACGTGATCCTCGTGATGGAGGCCGGCCGGATCGTCGAGCAGGGCACCCATCACGATCTCCTCACCCGTGGTGGCGCCTACGCCCGCCTCCACGGCGCCCAATTCGCCGGCCAGACCACCTGACCGACCCTCATCCCGTCCGCATGTCGTGTCGGGGCCAGGCCCCATCGCGACACTTTCGTCGCGTTGGGACCTGGCCCTATCGCGACACTTTCGTCGCGTTGGGACCTGGCCCTATCGCGACACTTTCGTCGCGTTGGGACCTGGCCCTATCGCGACACTTCGGTCGCATCCGGCGCAGCCACGGGGTTCACGCAACTGGGCGCGGGTAGGGTCGGCTTCATGACGGCGGACGCTCTTCCTGCCGGGCTGGTGCTGCAGCGCACGACGCCGATCTTCGACGAGCAGTCGACCCCTGCCGGCCTACGATCGGCGCATGCGGTTGCCGACGGCGTCTGGGGTCGGCTCGTCGTCGAGGCGGGGTCGTTGGGCTTCGTGTTCGAAGATGCACCCGACCACGAACGCACGCTGAGCGCAGGCGACCACCAAGTGATCCCACCCGTGCGTCGCCATCACGTCGTGATCGATGGCCCCGTGCGCTTCGCCGTCGAGTTCCACCGCTGACCGCAGGTGCGCCGACCGGTGCGTGTCCGCGTGGCTGCTACTGGTTCGTCGGGAAGCCGAGGTCGACGCGGCTGTTGGCCGGGTCGGGCCATCTACTCGTGATGACCTTGGCCTTGGAGTAGAAGCGAATGCCTTCGGGGCCGTACATCGTCGTATCACCGAAGAGCGAGTCCTTCCACCCACCGAAGCTGTGGTATCCGACCGGCACCGGAACGGGGACATTGATGCCGACCATACCGGCGTCGGCGTCCTCCTGGAATTGCCTGGCAGCTCCGCCGTTCTGGGTGAAGATCGCCGCACCGTTGCCCCACGGGTTGTTCTTGATCAGGTCGACCCCCTCCTGGTAGCTGGCGCAGCGAACCACCGACAGCACCGGGCCGAAGATCTCGTCGCGGTAACAATCCATCTCGGTCGTGACGTCGTCGATCAGGCTCACTCCGATGAAGTAGCCGTCGTTGTCGAAGTGTTGCTCGGTACCGTCAACCACCACCGTGGCCCCTTGCCCCGCGGCGCCGGTGACGTAGCTGGCCACGCGATCACGCGCTTCGCGCGTGATGAGCGGACCCATCTCGGAATCGGGGTCGGTGCCAGCGCCGATCGTCAGCTTGTCGATCCGGACCCTGATCGCGTCGATCAACGGGTCGGCCACCGCGCCGACTGCTGCGATCACCGAGATTGCCATGCACCGTTCACCCGCTGACCCGTAAGCGGCCGACACGGCGGCATCGGCTGCCATCTCGATGTCGGCGTCGGGCAGCACGACCATGTGGTTCTTCGCCCCGCCGAGGGCTTGCACGCGCTTGCCATGGGCCGTCGCCCGCTCCTGCACGTACTTCGCGATCGGCGTCGAGCCGACGAAGCTCGCAGCCTTCACGTCGGGGTGTTCGAGGAGCCGGTCGACGGCGACCTTGTCGCCTTGCACAACGTTGAGCACGCCCTTCGGAAAGCCTGCTTCCTGGAACAACTCAGCCATGAACAACGGAGCCGACGGGTCGCGCTCGGAGGGCTTGAGAACAAAGGTGTTACCGCAGGCAACAGCATTGGGGATCATCCACAGCGGCACCATCATCGGGAAGTTGAACGGGGTGATGCCGGCGACCACGCCCAGCGGCTGGCGCACGGTGTACACGTCGACACCCGTCGACGCCGACTCGCTGTAGCTCCCCTTGAGCAGCTCGGCGATCCCGCACGCATACTCGATGTTCTCGACGCCACGTGCGATTTCACCCGCCGCGTCGGACAGCACCTTGCCGTGCTCGGACGTGAGCAGCGCAGCGAGATGGTCGGCATGCTCGACGATCAGATTGCGGAAGGCGTACATCAGCTTCGTGCGCCCGGCAAGGCTGACCTTGCTCCACTTCGTGAATGCAGCCTGAGCTGAGGCGACTGCGGCGTCGACCTCGTCGACCGATGCCAGGTCGAGGTCGCTGGTGTGCTCACCAGTCGCGGGGTTGAACACCGCAGACGTTCTGCCCGACGTGCCGGGAACGAGTTGACCGTCGATGAGATGGTGGATG
The DNA here is from genome assembly GCA_963820085.1 of Ilumatobacteraceae bacterium. GTDB lineage: Bacteria > Actinomycetota > Acidimicrobiia > Acidimicrobiales > Ilumatobacteraceae > Ilumatobacter_A. The sequence continues at coordinate 79,876 of CAWFYU010000009.1, forward strand.
GAGTTCATGGGTGATCCCTCGATGTGTTGGCCGATGATCGGCGAGTCAGATGGCTGGTCAGTTTTTGGTGGTGTTCAGAGTGCGCCGATGGCGCCGACGAGGGCGGCAATGCCGTCGTCGAGTTCGGACTCGGTGATCGCCAACATCGGTGCCATGCGGATCACGTTGCCGTACAGGCCGCCCTTGCCGAGTAGGAGGCCGCGGTCTTTCGCCGCATCGAGGAGGCGGGCGGTCGTGGCCGAGTCCGGCTCGACACCACCGGGATGCACGATCTCGATTGCCTGCATCAGTCCGCGTCCGCGCAGTTCGGCGATCCAATCGGTCGACTCGACGACGGGCGCGAGACGGCGCAGTGAGCCGCTCGCCCATCCGCTTGGCGTTGCCCTGAAGATCGTGGTCGAGGACGTACTTCAGCGTGGCGCGGCCCGCCGCAGCCGACAAGGGGTTGCCGCCAAACGTCGAGAACGAGAGCACCTTGATGCAGTCCATGATCTCGGCACGGGCCACGACTCCGGCGAGGGTGATGCCGTTGCCGACACCCTTGGCGAACGTGAGGATGTCGGGCACGATGCCGTGCGCCTGGTAGCCCCAGAAGTGTTCCCCGGTCCGACCCCATCCGGTCTGCACCTCGTCGGAGATGAACAGGATTTCGCGGTTGGCGAGTTCCTTGCCCATGGCGCCGAAGAAGCCGTCGGGCGGCGTCGCAAAACCGCCGACACCTTGGATCGGCTCGGCGATCATCGCCGCCACCCGCCCGGCGGTGCCCATGTCGATCATCTGCACGAGATCCTCGACGCACGCCGTCGTGAAAGCGTCGTCGTCGAGGTCACGGAACGGCGATCGAAGTCGATACCCGCCGTGGATGAAGTTGACGTTGAGCCCCGACATCGCGGCCATCGACCACGAACTCTGAGCGGTGACGGCCTGCGTGGTGTGCGACCTTCCGTGGTAGCTGTTGCGCATCGCCAACACTTCGTTCGATCCGCGGAATGTCGTCGCGAGCATGATGGCCATGTCGTTGGCTTCGCTGCCGGATGCGGTGAAGAAGACGCGCGCGTCGGGGATGCCGGACACGGCCGCGACGTCTTCCGCGAAGCCGATCATCGGCTCGGACAGGTACAGGGTCGACGTGTGCATCACCTTGGCCGCCTGCTCCTGCACCGCGGCAACCACCTCGGGGATCGAGTGTCCGATCATCGTGGTGAGCACGCCGCCGAACCAGTCGAGGTAGCGGTTGCCTTCGATGTCCCAGACGTAGCTCCCCTCACCCCGGTCGATCGAGATCGGCTCGGCGTGGAGCGGATTCAGGAACGACGGCAGTGCGGCCCGGTATCGGGCGAGAAGTTCTGCATTCGTCGTCATTCGTCGTTCCTCGGGTTGGCGTGCGGTCGGCCCGAATGGGCGCGATCGGAACATTCTGCCACCCCGATCCCGTTCGATGTCGACGCACCATGCCGAATTCGACGCTGCTCCCGATGTTCGTCTGCCGGAGGCGATGATCGTGTCGGATCAGACCCGAGCGGCGCGCCGACCGTGCACCCGATCCCGACCGTCGGATCACCGTCGGATCAGGCTCGCGGCACCCCGATCGGCCAGCCGTCGACCACTTGGTCGAGGAACTCGCTCATGCCGATGCCCACCTGGCCGTCGCATTCGAAGCGGGTCATCGCCTCGGTGATCCGGGTTCGGAGTTCGTCGCCGTCGGGCGTGGTTCTCCGATTGCGCAGCGGGATCATCGAGATGACCTCGCCGACGATGTCGTACTCGCGCTGGTCGGTCTTGGCCCAGCAGCGCATCGTGGTCTGCTGACCCAACTCGTCCCATTCGGCATCGACGCGACAGTCGATGATCTTGTGGTACTCGTCGCCGACCAAGACCATGCCACTCGCCGCGGGCGCCTTGCCCTCGCCGCGGTCGATCACCGACAGCATCATCGCGAACTCGTCGCTGAACACCATCGGCAACCAGCGATACCACGTGAGGGCCTGCCAGTAACGCGGTCCCCACGACTTGTCACGCAGACCCAGGCCGTCGATCTCCAACACCGTGACCTCACCGCCGTCGGGCGCGCCGACCGTGATGGTGCCGGTCACCGAGCAGTGCTGTTCGTAGTGCGCCTTGGCGAACCCGTTGAGCGTCTCGATCTCGCGCCCGTCGGCGTACTGGGGTTTGCCGCCATACATCGGCGACACGCCGCGATAGTCGAGCGAAACGGTGCACTCGACCATCGGGTTCTCGCGGAACGCCACACGCGGGTCGGACATCTGGGCGGGGTCGGCCAGAAGGCAGAGACGGCCGTCGTACTGGACCGTGAGGTGTTCGAACGGTTCGACGACGGTGATGCGGAGCCCGCCTGCTTCCATCACGTCGTTGGTCTCGATCTTCGGTCGACCGAACATGAAGCCGACGCTGCCGTCGGGCAGGTAGATGCACACCGACATCTCGGCGTAGCCCTCGTTCACCCGGTTGCCGAGCCGGAACCAGCCGCCCGCCTGCAACCCCAGGTCGAAGGCGTTGAGGTACATCGACTCGTTGTAGTTCTCGACCTCGTCGGGCGTGTGCGTGTACTCGTCTTCGGGCAGCAGCACCGTGACGATCTCATTGCCAGCATCGCTCATCGGCCGACAGTACCGATCCCCCGCGCCCACTCTCCCGTCGTAGCGATGAGTTCCGGCCGCAGGGGGTGCAACCGAGACTCACCGTAACGCTGGACCAACCCCGAGCGATGAGTTCCGGGTGGAGCTGCAAGCACCCCGAGACTCATCGCTACGGAGGGGTCTGGCACGATGGGGGGATGGAACTCGACGTTCGACCGAGCGGGCAGGCCTGCGGTGCAACGGTGCGCGGCATCGACCTGCGGTCACTCGACCTTCGGCAGGTCGCTGCCATTCGTGCGGCGTGGCTCGAACACAAGGTGCTCGCGTTTCCCGGTCAGCACCTGACCGACGATGACCTCGAAGCCTTCACGCTCCACTTCGGCCCGTTCGGAGACGATCCGTTCTTCGCAGCGATCGATGGACATCCGCACATCGCCGCGATCCGTCGCCGCGCCGACGAGACATCATCGCTGTTCGCAGAGAACTGGCATGCCGATTGGAGCTTCCAGGAGTTCCCGCCCGACGGCACGTGTCTGTACGCCAAGGTCATCCCCCCGGTCGGCGGCGACACGCTGTACACCAATCAGCAAGCGGCCCTGGCGGCGATGCCGGCTGCGCTGCGCGCACGAATCGACGCAAAGATGGCCATCCACTCCGCCCGCGGCGGGTACGCACCGGACGGCACCTACGGCGACGGTGACCACGACCGCTCGATGCAGATCAGGCCGAGCGAGGACGCGTACGCCACCCAACTCCATCCGCTGATCCGTCGGCATCCCGAAACCGGTGCGGAGACTCTGTACTCGACCATCGGCTACATCATCGGCATCGACGGCATGCCCGACGACGAGGCCCGCACACTGCTCGGCGAACTGTACGCCTGGCAGATCCGCGAAGAGTTCCGGTACTACCACAAGTGGGAGCCCGAGATGCTCGTCATGTGGGACAACCGGTGCGTGCTCCACCGGGCCACTGGCGGGTACGAGGGCCACGAACGACTGCTCCACCGCACGACGATCGGCTACAACGTCGACTGCAACGCGTCCAACCCCGCGTCGAACCCTGCGTGAACGCCGACGACGGCCTCGACTCGTACGGCATCGCCCACGTCGGCGGCGATCCAACCGTGGCCGACGAACTGACGGTCGAGCTACCGCGTCAGCTGGAAGTCAGCCGCGAGCCATCGCGTAGAACTCGTCGTTGGGGCGCATCGAGGTGAGGTTGGCAAGACGGTTCGACATCGCAAAGAATGCCGCGATGGCACCGATGTCCCAGATTTCGTCGTCGGTGAATCCGTGCGCCCGCATCGCGTCGAGGTCGGCGTCGACGATGTGCGCCGAGTCGCCGCGCCACCTTCAATGCGAAATCGATCATGCGCCGCTCGCGGTCACTGAGGTCGGCCTTCCACGGGTTGATCGCGAGCTGGTCGGCGATCAGCGGATTCTTGGCGCGGATCCGCAGAATCGCACCGTGCGCCACGACGCAGTAGAGGCAGCCGTTGGTCGCGCTGGTGGCGACCACGATCATTTCGCGCTCGGCCTTGGAGAGGCCCTCGGTCTTGTCCATCAGCGCATCGTGTGCCGCGAAGAACGCGCGGAACTCGGCCGGCCGATGGGCGAGCGCGAGGAAGACGTTCGGAATGAATCCCGACTTCTCCTGCACCGCCTCGATCTGCTCGCGGATGTCGGCCGGCAAGTCCGCGAGTTCGGGAACCGGGAACCGGGAGATCGGGTGGGCAGCATCGCTCATGGTGTCATGCTCGCGCACCGCCGGTGACCCGACCCAGTGCGGTCGCGGCCAATCAGTGAGCCAACTCGATGCTGACCGATGCTGACCGGCCGAGGCCAGATGCTCATCAGAGTTGGTTGCGACGAATCTTGCCCGTGAGCGTTCGCGGGAGTTCATCGGTGAACACGACGTCGCGGGGCACCTTGTGGCGGGCGAGGTCGGCGCGCACGATCGCTCGAACCTGTGCCGCCGTGATCCGGACACCCGGGGCCCGCACCACGTGGGCCACGAGGCGTTGGCCGAACGCGTCGTCGGGCACACCGACCACCGCCACGTCGGCGATGCCTGGCTGGGCGAGGAGTAGATCCTCGACCTCTTGGGGAAAGACGTTCTCGCCCCCACTGACGATCATGTCGTCGGCGCGACCAGTCACGAACAGCAGCCCGGTTGCGTCGAGATGACCCACGTCGCCCGACGACATCAGCCCGGCCACGACTTCCTTGCCGCCACCGCCGGTGTAGCCGTCGAATTGCGACCCGTTGCCGACGAAGATCCGCCCGACCGTGCCCGTAAGCACCGGATGCCCGTCGTCGTCGAGTATCGCCACAGTCGACCCCGGCAGCGCCCGGCCTGCTGTGGCGGGATGCGCCTGGAGGTCGGTCGGCGTGGCCAGTGTGGCCTGGCCGACCTCGGTCGAGCCGTACAGGTTGTACAGGTTCGGGCCGACTCGATCGAGCCATTCGAGCACGATCGGCACCGGCAGCGCCGAGCCACTCGACGCAACGATGCGCAGCGCACTCAGGTCGGTGCGGTCGAGATCGGGCGCTTCGAGGAGGCGTTGCAAGATGGCAGGCACGACTGCGAGCACGGTGGCCCGCTCCCGCTCGAGCACGGCGAGCGTGCCGCCAGCGTCGAAGTTCTCGCTCACCACGATCGTGCAGCCGAGTGCCGCCGCCAGCCCCATCTGCGCGAGGCCCCACGCGTGGAACAGCGGTGAGGTGATGGCGATGACGTCGTCGTGACGATACGGAATGGTCTCGATCACGCCCGCCGCGCCAGGGTCGGCGCGCACCCGTCGCTGGGCTCCCTTCGGGGTGCCGGTCGTTCCGGACGTGAGCAGCACCGGCGCGACCGGCAGCGACCCTCGCAACGGCAGCCTGCCCGCGCCGCGCCGCCGCACCGCTTGGATCGACGTCGCGTCCGCGATCGCCGTAGCGTCGGACCGGCCGACGATCACCATCGGTGCGGCGAACGACGATCGATCGACCCGATCAGCGAGTTCGGCATCGATCACCAGGAGATCGACCTGTTCGCGCACGAGCACGTCACGCAACTGAGGCGGAGCGAATCCGGTGTTGAGGTACACCGTGGCGACGCCGAGCTTCGCGGCAGCGATCGTGGCTTCGACGAACTCACGATGATTCCGGCAAGCGACGCCGATCCGGCCACCGCGGGAGAGGCCTTGTCGTCGCAGTCCGTTCGCGAGCAAAGTCGAACTGCGATCGAGTTCGCGGAAGGTGATCGTTCCGCGATCGTCGATCACCGCTGCACGATCGGGTGTGGCGAGGGCTGACGCAGCGAAGGGCGCCGCAAGCGTCGGGCCCCACCGCGCGCCTGCGGCGGTGAGGGCCGGGATGCGCCGCGGGTCGGCCAGGCCGGCCCGGCGCGCCATGTCGAAGAGCGACGTCAGTGAGGGACGGCCCGACTGCGACGTGATGCTCGACATCGGGGCGAAACTACTGCTCGACTTCGATCCAGCAGGAGATCGGCCGCGCATGAGCCGCACGACGGCCTTCGCTCCGAGATCAGGTGGATCTTCTGGCGGCCGACATCGTCGCTCGTGGCCCCGCAACGCCCGCCACCGGATCGACCGGTGTCGGCGACGGCTGTAAGAGTGGTCGGGTGAGCGACGACATCACCTGCTACGACGAGATCGAGGGGTACTGCGGACAGCTCAGCTATCGGGCGGGTGGAATCGCCACCGTCCACGTGTCGACAAGACATCGCTACGACGTGGTCGTCGAACGGTGGGGAGCGGAGCGCGTCATCGTCTGGGAGGCCGGCGATGTCGAGGGCACGTTCGTGCCGCCTCCGCCCGATGCCGACAGCATCGGATGCCAGTGGCCGGGCTCGGTCGAGATCCCGATCGATGCGGCGTGGCGATCAGGCTTCTACCTCGTGACGCTCACGGCGCACGGCGCGGTTCCCGGACGCGACGTGGCCCACGCCTGCTTCGTCGTCACCGCGGCCACGACCGCCACCACCCGCGACCGGCGCGCCCTCTTCGTGCTCGGCACCAACACCTGGAACGCATACAACACCTGGGGTGGAGCGAGCCTCTACACCGGCGGCACACAGGTCAGCTTCCGGAGGCCGTTCGGGCGCGGGATGCTGTGCCGCCCCGAGGTCGACCGGGACGACCGCAAGGCGCGCCCGACTCGGTGGGGCGAGGAGCCTGACGTGAACGGAGACATCTTCCAGCGGTACCGCTTCGCTCACGGCTACCCGGCGGCGATCGGTTCGAGCGGCTGGTTCACCCACGAGCGGCGTTTCGTCGAGTGGGCCGAGCGGGCGGGCTACGAGTTCGACTCGTGCATTTCATCCGACCTCGAGCACGACCCGACGATCGCCGCGGGATACGACCTGTTGATCGATGTCGGCCACGACGAGTACTGGTCGGCCGGCCAACGCCGGACCATCGAAGCTCACGTCGCTGGGGGCGGTCACCTCGCGAGCATGTCGGGCAACACAAGCTTCTGGCAGGTTCGGATCGAGGGCGACGGCGACGTGATGGTGTGCCACAAGTACGCGGCGCACACGAGCGACCCGATCCTCGGAGAGATGGCGATGGCGATGGCGATGCAGCGATGCGATTCAGCGCCGCTGACGGGTCGCGGATGAGCGGGATGTGGGCCGACCCGATCGTCAAACGACCCGAGTGGGAACTGCTCGGCGCAGGCTCGCGCTGGGGCCTGTACAGCCGGTTCGGCCAGGCCACACCGCGCGGGTCGGGCGCCTACACGGTGTACCGGGACGACCATTGGTTGCTGGCCGGAACGGGCCTGCGCTACGGCGACCTCCTCGGTGCCAAGCACGGTGTCGTCGGCTACGAGACCGTGGGTTGCCCGATCGACCTCGACGAGTTCCAACTCCCGATCGCTCGTGCGGCCGCTGGCCTACCACCCATCGAGCGGACCGAGATCGTGGCGCTGACTCCGTCGAGCAACATCGGCATGGGTGAGTACCCGGCGTCGATCTCGGCGCTCAGCGACCAAGGCGACATCGAGTTCATCGCGTCACGGTTCTACGGTCGCGTCGACGCCGACAGCTTGGCGCGCTGCCGCTATGGCAACTCGGTGATGCTGGTGACCCGGCCATTCGAATCCGGCGGTGAGGTCATCGTCATCGGGAGCACCGATTGGGTGTTCGGCCTCGCCGACGACGCCGCCGTGGCCCAGGTCACCGCCAACATCTTGGACCGCCACCTCTGATCACCCCGACTGTCGCGCCGGGGCCAGGTCCAATCGCGACACTTTTGTCGCGATGGTGCCTGGCCCTGACGCGACACATTTGTCGCGATGGGGCCAGGTCCAAACGCGACACTTTTGTCGCGATTTGACCTGGCCCCATCGCGACATGCAGCGACAGCTCGTCTGGCTCATTGGCCGGTGCGTGCCGTGCAGCGTTCGAGGACGATTTCCAGGTCGGATTGAATCGGGGCGATCTCGATGGGAACTCGTTGTGACTCGGCGCCGTTGACCGCGACATACAGGTCGAGACCGAACTTCTTGGTCGTTTCCGCGACGGCATGCGAGTCACACCGATTCACGTCGAATGTCAGCGGCAGGGTCAGTCGATCCGCATCTGCGCGCAGCGTCCGCTCCGGAGCACCCGACTCGAACGGAGTGGACGCGCCGAACAACACCGTTCCCTTGATCGCATCGATGGCGAACTCGTCGGTGCCATCGATCCGGGTGATCGTGAGATCGACGGTGACCGTCTCGTCGATGATCGTCGGAACGCCGAACTCGATCGTGGTCGTCTCCAGCACGCGCCGCACGGTGCAATCCTGGAATCGGATCTCGTCGAGTACGGCGGTGTCGGCAATCTCGAAGGCGTCGTGGCGGGGCGACGGCTCGTCCCCGTACGAGTACGTCAACTCGACCACCGCCGTGACGGGGCTCGGGTTGTCACAATTGTCGACGGTGCCGAACAGGGTCTGGAGCGCGACGACTCGGCCAGCACCGGGGATGGTCGACCGGCGCTCCTCGACCGGAGACGGCAGGAAGAAGTCGGTGACCAGTTGCTTGTCGAGCACCACCATCTCGACATCGTCCGGCCGCGAGATCTTCAGATTGACCCGGCCGCGTTCCTGCAGATCGCGGGGGTACCCGAGCGAGGCAATGACGTCGAGCACAGGCGGGTCGAGTGCAGGCTGGTCGGTCGGCGGCGGCTTGGTCGGCGACGTCGTGGATCCAGCAGCCGACTCGACTGGATCGGACGAGACATCCGTGGTGACCGGTGAGGTCGTCGACTTGACCGAAGCCTCGCTGCCATCTGTGCCGCATCCGCCGAGGAACGCAATGACCAATGATCCCGCCACCAATCCCGCGAGCGATCGGCGATACAGGGTTCCTCCGGTCATCGGCGGAAGTCCAGATGTTGGAGAGCTGTAACCTTCATATCGAGTACATTAGTTACATGAGCGGCAAACATCCAGTCGATCTCAGCGGCCGGGCGCTTCCACGGTCGGACTGGCCACCCGAGAAGCACGCTCCGCCTCGCCTGGAGACGGTTCGTCGATTCATCAACACCGCCAACCTCGAATCCGGTGCCGATCGCCTGTACGACTCAGCGGACTTCGATGACTGGTTGATTCAGTGGGGTCATGCGCCGATCGGCGCAAGCAACGATGAGCTCGCGCGGCTGGCGACCGCTCGCGAGGCCTTGCGGGATGCCGCTATCGCCCATCGCGACGCAGCCAGCGACCGGATCGCCGTCAGCGCCTTCCAGTCAGTGATCGGCGGAATTCCGTTGGTGATGTCGCTCGACACGATCGATCTCGCGCTGCGTCCCGATGTCCCGCCCGGCACGGTCGACCACCTGCTCGGCACGATCGCGATTGCAGTGGTCGGCGCGCTCGACGATGGCACCTGGAATCGACTGAAGGCGTGTGCGACGTGCCGGTGGGTCGTGTACGACCACAGCAGAAACCTGTCGGGGCGATGGTGTTCGATGAGCGCATGCGGTGGGCGAGCAAAGATCCGCAACCATCGCGCGCGCGCCCGCTCGGATTCGTCCGGGTGATGGTCGGGCAAGACGATGAGTTCCAGGCGCAGGGGGTGCAGCCGAGACTCATCGCAGGGGGACATCTGTTTTCTTTTATACATACTGGTGTACTTTACGGGGTAAAACATCGATGCGGCGGTGAACGGCATCGTCGGCGTGCTGAACGTGCATCACGCACTCCTCGTCGACCAAGCGATTGCTCTCCGGGCCAACGAACAACTCTGGGTCGGGGCCGGCATGACCTCGCTGGCGAGCTGGCTCCGGTGGCGATGCGGTCTGGCACCGGCGACCGCCGATGCGATCGTCACCATCGCCGAGCGCGCCGACGACCTCCCCGAGTCGATCGCTGCGTTTCGTCGCGGGGAACTCTCCCTCGATCAGATGGCGTCGATCGCCCGGCGCGCACCGGCGTGGAGCGACTCCCAAGCTCGCGACTACGGCATTGTCATGACCGTCCCGCAGCTTCGGCGGGTGCTCAATGCGTACCCGTTCCCGAACCTCGGCCCAGACGGTCGAGAGATCGTGCCGTCCGCACCGTCGGCTGCGGTTCAGGACGAACCAGCCGCAACCGCCTGCGCTGAGACAGCGACATCTGACGCCACCGCAACGCCGAACACCGAGTCATCGTTCACCGAATCGTGCACGATGTTCCAACACGATGACGGTACGTACCGGCTCACCGCGCTGCTCGACGCCGACTCCGGCCATCTCGTCGAACGTGCGCTCGACGAAGCGCGCAATCGCCTCTTCAACGACGGCGTCGGCGACGTGACCCTCGTCGATGCACTGCGCCGTGTCGCAGAGAACTCGCTCCAATCGATCACCGATCCGGCCCGCCGCTCCCGGTTCAAAGTCGTCATGTTCATCGACGCCGACGGCTCGATGACCGATACCGCCGGGCATCGTATGCCCGACTCGATCCGCCGCCATCTCACCTGCGACAGCACCGTCACACCGGTCCACGTCGAGAAAGGAATGCCCGTCTCGGTCGGCCGGGCGCAACACATCGTGCCGGCGCGCACCCGCACGCTCATCGAACATCGCGATCACGGTTGCTGCCGGGTACCGGGCTGCACCCAGACACTTGGCCTCGAAGTGCACCACATCGTCCATTGGGAGCACGACGGCCCCACCGACACCTGGAATCTCGTGCTGGTGTGCGGGCGCCATCACCGCCTGCATCATCGCGGCCGGCTTCGTATCGCCGGCAACGCCGATCGAGCCGATGGGCTCGAGTTCCGCAACGAACACGGTCGCATCATCACCCCATCAGGCGCTGCACCCAAACCTCCGCCCACCCCGTTGCCCACACCGCCCGGCGTGTACCAGCACCCCGACGGCGGCCGCCTCGACATGTCATTCGTCTGGTTCCAACCTCCGGCCGACCACATCCGCGAGCTGCGTGACCGGGCACCGACCGACGCGGGGTTCCTCGCCGCCATCGCCCCACCCGGCTCGTGAACCCAGCCGATCCCGCTTCCTCGACGCCTCGCCCCGCCATGGCCCCCGGCTCGTGAACCGACGATCCAGCGTCCCCGCCGCCAGGCCTGGCTTGGCCTGGTCTGTGAAAACCAACCGAATCAATCGACCGTCGATTCAGATCGCAGCCGGCCCACGTTCGGGCCAACTCGACCCTCTGCCCCACCCGTTGACCCCAACGCTGGCCCGCTGGCCAGCCTCCCGACACGCACCCCTCCCGGTGCGGTCGGCGGTTCAGCCCGCGGCGGCCATTTCTGCGTCGATGATGTCGTACAGGAGGCCGGCCAGTTCGTTGCCGGTGACTGCGTCAGACTCGACGACGAGATAGGCCCCGTAGCCGTCTTCGAGGTCGAGCCACGGCACGGAGCCGTACGCGCCGGCATCGCTGATCCGTCCGATCGTGCGATCGATCCACCACCCCATGCCATATCCGGTGCCCACACCACCACTGCCGTCGTACGCCGCGGCGACACGGTCGGCATGCATCGTGTCGAGCGCATCCTGGGACAGCACCTGCGTGTCGCCGCACTTGCCGCCGCGCAGGTGCATCAGCAGCAGCTTGGCGTAGTCACCAGTGGTGATGTACGCCCCGCCTTCCATGTTCGGGTTGGCGGTCGCAGCCAACACGCTCGGATCACCGCCGAACTCGACCGGATACAGAAAGCCGCTCCCGATCTGGCCGAAGTGGTTGTTGTATCCCAGCGTCTCCAGGCCGCATGGCTCGACATAGATCTCCTCGACCAACTCGGTCCAGCTCTTGCCCGAAACCGCCTCGGCGACCGCGCCGGCAACCTGCCACTGCGCACCGCCGTACCTGAACTCGGTATCGGGCGCGACGATGTCGGCGTCGTCGTCGGGCGTCTGGAAGATGGCTGCGCCGCACGCTTCGAGCGTGCCGCTGGAGATGTATTGACAGAGGTACGGGGCGTACGCCGGATTGGGGAGCAAGCCCACGAGCCCCGAGCTGTTCGACAGCAACTGCGCCGGAGTGATGTCCGGGTTGGCGGCGCCCCAGTCGACCACGTCGGCGACAGGTGCATCGATGTCGAGTAAGCCGTCGTCCTGCAACCGCAGGAGCACGCCGGCGGTGATCATCTTCGACGACGACGCGACGAGCGAGATCCGGTCGGGCGTGAACTCGCCCCAGTAGCCCTCGTGCACCACACCGTCGTCGGCATCGACGATGATCAGGCCGGCCCCGTTGAGGCCTCGCTCGGTGACGAACGCCGCGACGATCGGCTCGATCGCCGAGAAGTCGTAGCTCGCCGGGGCGGCGGTCTCGACGGGCGCTGCAGTCGCGGGGGCATTGGTCTGCGCTGGTACGTCGGTGGAGGTCGGCGCCTCGATGACCGCCGGTGGATCGGTAGCGGGCGGATCGCTGGCGACAGGAGCACTGGTCGTCGACGCCACGGTCGGCGTCTCGGCCGCCCCATCGCTGCCATCGCTGCCATCGCTCGACGAGCAACCGGCGACGATGAGCAGTGCGGCGATCGAGCACAGCACGGAACGACGGCAGAACATGTTTCGACCGTACCGCGCCACACCGCCACACCACACCGCCACACCACACCGCCACACCACACCGCCACACCACACCGCCGCGCTCCCTGCCGCTGCGCTGTCTAGGCGAGCCACCAACTCCCGCCGTTTGCATCCGTGCGAGGACGGGCGGACGGGAGTGAACTGCCACACTTGACCTGTGACCAACCGAGCTCCGTTGCCACCGTCCGAGCACACCCTTGCGCTGCTGGCCGCCGCCTCCGGTGCGTTCATCCCCGACGGCGCCGACATGGAACGCGTCACTCGCGGCCTCGTCGCCACCCACCCGACCGGCGTGATCGAGGAGAACGGGCGCACCGTCTGGGACATCGGTCGCCACGACTTCGTGCGCGCGGCCGACGAGGCACCCGATTCGGTGCACGCCAGCCTCTGGAACCAGGCCCGCCTCAACGCCGTGCACGGACTGTTCGAGGTCGCGCCCGGGCTCTACCAGGCGCGCGGCTACGACATCTCGAACATCACCTTCATCGCCGGCGAGACCGGCTGGCTGATCATCGACCCGCTGACGAGCGAGGCGTGCGCCAAGGCGTGCCTCGACCTGGCCAACGCCGAACTGGGTGAGCGCCCGGTCGTCGGCGTGATCTACACCCACAGCCACATCGACCACTTCGGCGGCGTACGGGGTGTGGTCACCGATGAACAGGTGACGTCGGGTCAGGTGCGGATCATCGCCCCCGACCAGTTCCTCCATGAAGCCGTCTTCGAGAACGTGATCGCCGGCCCGGCGATGGGTCGGCGAGCGCACTACCAGTTCGGCATGACCCTGCCGGCGGGCCCACGCCAACATGTGGACAGCGGCCTCGGCAAGGCCACACCGACCGGGCAGGTCGGCCTCATCCCACCGACCGAGTACATCACCGAAACCGGCCAAGAGAAGGTCGTCGACGGCATCCGCATCATCTTCCAGCTCACGCCGGAGGCCGAGGCGCCAGCCGAGATGAACTTCTTCTTCCCCGATCGCGCCGCCGACGGCAAGGGGTGGCTGTGCATGGCCGAGAACTGCTCGCACAACATGCACAACCTGCTGCCGTTGCGCGGCGCCCAAGCACGCGACTCACTCGGCTGGTCGAAGTACATCAACGAGGCACTCGAACTCTTCGGCGCCGACACCGAGTTGATGTTCGCCAGCCATCACTGGCCGCGCTGGGGTACCGAGGACGTGGCGGGCTTCCTGCGCCAGCAACGCGACCTGTACCGCTGGATGCACGACCAGACCATGCGGCTCGCGAACAAGGGGCTCGTGCCCACCGAGATCGCCGAGGAGCTCGAACTGCCGGAGGCGTTCACCGATCAGATTCACACCCGCGGCTACTACGGCGCGCTCGTCCACAACGCCAAGGCCGTGTACCAGCGCTATCTCGGCTGGTACGACGGCAACCCGGCGCACCTCTGGATGCGGACGCCGATCGACGCGGGCATGCGGTACGTCGAACTGGCCGGCGGTGCTGATGCGCTCCTGGCCCATGCGCGCGCTGCGTTCGATGACGGCGACTACCGCTGGGTGGCCGAGGTCGTCAATCACCTCGTCTTCGCCGACCCCGCCAACCAAGCAGCCCGCGACCTCCAGGCCGACGCCCTCGAACAGCTCGGCTACCAGGCCGAGTCGGCCACCTGGCGCAACGCATACCTCACCGGCGCACAGGAGCTGCGTCACGGTCCGCCCCCGGCACGTCCGGCACCCGCGCGGCGCGGCTTTGCCGTGGCGCTCACGATCGACATGGTGTTCGATGCGATGGCCATCCGCTTGCAGTCCGAGTCGGTGGTCGGCGAACACGTCATCACGAACTGGACGTTCACCGACCTCGACGACGCCGACGCATCGTGGGTCCTCGCCCTCGAGAATCAGGCGATCCATTACGTGCGCGGTCGCCACGATCACCGCTCGACCGTCACGGTCACCTTGACCAAGGAGTTGTTCATCGACATCTCGAACGGCGACATCGCGTTCGTCGATGCCGTGGCCGACGGTCGGGTCGGCCTCGACGGTGACCCGGGCGCGCTCGTCACGATCTTCGGCAACCTCGACACGTTCCTGACGAGCTTCCCCATCGTCGAACCCTGAGCGGCCGCCGCTCCGGGAACCTGTGGTCCGACCCGGCGGCCCACGCCACGATCGTTGCGACGTCGATGACACTTCGGGCGGCGGCGCCACGCGATGCCCGCGGCCGTCGGGTCACGGTGCGTCAGGAAATGCCGTGGACGATGAGGTCGGTGAAGTCGGCGACCAGTTCGTCTGTCGACCGAGCTGGGTGGCCGGCCATCTCGTCCATCAGGACCAGCTTGGGGTGAATCTGCAAGAGGCCTTGCATCGCCGCCCAACACAACCGCGCAGCCGTGCGTACGTCGAGGTCGGGCCGGAACTCGTCGGCGATGGCTTGCACGGCGTCTTCGACCACACCGAAGGCTGCGCTCCCGCAGTTGCCCATCTCGGGGTGTGTCGTGTCGATCAGGTCGGGTCGGAACACGACTTCCATGTGGGCGCGATGTTGCTGACCGACCCGCACATACGCCCGGCCGATCGCAGTGAGGCGGGCGACCGGATCACGTTCGCCAGCGGCCGCTGCGGCCGTTTCGGCGTGCAAGATGCCGAGGCCCTCGATTGCAAGCGAGGTCAGCAGGCCCTGCATGTCGCCGAAGTGGTAGCCCGGCGCGGCGTGCGAGACGTCGGCCCGCCGCGCCACTTCGCGGAGACTGAATGCGCCGAGACCACGTTCGACGATCACCTCGGCGGTGGCGGCGCGCAGCCTGCTCGGAAGATCGCCGTGCGGGCCAGACGCGGACACAGACGCGGAACCAGATGCGGAACCAAACGCGGACGGGGACGCGGACGAAGGAGAAGCGGCAGTGACCGGTGTCATCAGCTCCAGTATGCCCAACCACTTGACAATGTCAATGACGGACTTTACATTGTCAAGCCATGTCGCTTGACAATGTAAAGTCCTCCTCTCGTCCAGGTCCACCGAGTGCAGGTGATGCGCCACGGCCCGCGGGCCATCCGCGCCGGTGGGCGGCGCTGGCAGTCGTGTGTGTCGCCGTGTTCGTCACGACGCTCGACGGCACGATCGTCAACATCGCGCTGCCCAGCCTGTCGGCCGAGTTGGGTGCGTCCACGCGCGAACTGCAGTGGATCGTCGACTCCTACCTGCTCGTCTTCGCCGGGCTCCTGCTTGCGGCTGGCGGTCTGGGCGATCGATTCGGCCGGAAGCGATCACTGATGATCGGACTCGTCGTGTTCGGCATCACGTCCGCCTACGCCGGCTCGGTCGGATCGGCCGGCGAACTCATCGCAGGGCGAGCCTTGATGGGCATCGGCGCGGCCGGCATCTTTCCGGCCACGTTGGCGATCATCACGAACATGTTCACCGATCCCGGCGAACGGGCCAAAGCGATCGGCATCTGGAGCGCGATGAGCGGCGTCGGTGTGGCAGCAGGGCCGATCGGCGGCGGCTGGCTCCTCGAACACTTCTGGTGGGGGTCGGTGTTCTACGTCAATGTCCCCATCGTGATCGTCACCGCCGCGGTTGCCTGGTTCGTCGTACCCGAGTCGCGTGACGACGACGTGCCGTCGATCGACCGTCTCGGCCTCGTTCTGTCGGTCGCGGCAATCGGTGCGCTCGTGTTCACGATCATCGAGGCCCCCGAGTTCGGGTGGCTGTCGGGAGCGACGCTCGCCGGGTTCGCTGCATCGGCTGCGCTGATCGGTGCCTTCGTCTGGTGGGAACTGCGCGTCGAACATCCGCTGCTTCCCGTGCGCATCTTCGAGAACCTCCGGTTCAGTGCCGCCAGCGTGTCGGTCACCTCGGCCTTCTTTGCCCTGTTCGGCTTCATCTTTCTCATCACGCAGTACTTCCAGCTCGTCCGGAACTACACGCCCCTCGAAGCCGGCGTGCGCACCCTGCCGGTGGCGATCTCGATCGCGGCGGCCTCGGTGCTCTCACCACGACTCGTCGACCGCATCGGCACGAAACTGGTCGTCGCCAGCGGACTCGCCTCGATGGCCACTGGCTTCTTCTGGGTCTCGACCGCATCGGCGGCGACGCCATACCTCGAGATCGTCGGACAGATGATCCTCCTCGGCGCGGGCCTCGGTGCGACCACCGCTCCGGCGACCGAGTCGATCATGGGTTCGTTGCCGACCGCCAAGGCCGGGATCGGTTCCGCCGTGAACGACACGACCCGCGAACTCGGCGGCACGCTCGGCGTCGCGGTCATCGGGTCGGTGTTCAGCTCGGTGTACATCAGCGCGCTCGCCGACGGTCCGGTCTTTGCAGGCCTGCCCGCCGAGGCACAAGCAACTACCGAGGAGTCGATCGTCGCCGCCGGTTTCATCGCCGGTGACTTGGGAACCAACGCCTCGGCCTTCCTCAACGAGATCAGCGACGCCTTCCTGGCCGGGCTCGCCGTTTCGTGCCTCGTCGTGGCTGGCGTGGCCATGGCCGGCTCGTTGTTCGCGCTCCGGTTCCTCCCCGCCCGCTCGGCCGACCGACCCGCTGGCTGATCCCGCCGACCGACCGCGCCTGGCCGGCCGGCCGCCTGGCTGACGGTGTCAGAAGTCGAGCATGCTGGACCGACCGCTGCCCGCACCGGCGACGTCGGTCTGCTTCACGGTGCCCGACGACGCGGCTTTCCAGAAGGCCCAGTAGCTGGGGTACTCGATCGCGTCGACGACCCAACCCGACGCCACGAGTTCGGCGTGCAACGCGGGCAAGTTCCGCCAGGGCACGCCCATGTCGACGTGATGGGCCAGATGCCAACCCGTGTGATACGGCACCATCCACATCCGAGCGAGGAGTGACTGACGAATGACATGGGTGGTGAGTCGCCGGTCCTTCGAGCGGATCATCCCGCCGTGCTCGGCAATCGAGCGCACCCGATTCGACACGCGCCACAGCGTCGACCACGACAACACCCACACGACGTACATCAGCGGACGCATGACGACGATCGAGAGGCCCAGCATCGCGACCTGGACGGCGAGGATGTATTGCGCTTCGCGGGCACCCTTGCGGACGGCGACGAACAGGCCCCGAAAGTTCTTGTAGGCACTGCTCCCGAACGCGTCACGACGCAGCTTGCGATGCCACGAATCGGCCGGAATCGGGTACCCCGAATAGAGGGCCAGGTCAGGTTCTTCGGGACCCATCTCGTCGCGGTGATGCGCGAAGTGCGAGCGGCGATACGCCATGAGCGCCTGGAAGGTCGGGTAGGCGAGCACCCGGCCGACGATGTCATTGGTGGCGCGGTGGCTGAACAGCAGGCGGTGCGCTGCCTCGTGGCCGAGGATGTTCAGCCGGGCGTGACTTCCCCCGAGGATGAGAAACGCCACGACGTACGCCCACCACGTGTGGACGAAGCCGGCGAGGGCGACGACGCCGAACGACTGCGCGAGTGCGCCGAGCACGGTGAACACGTTGCCGACATTGTTGATCCGGCGCAGTTCGTCACGCAGTTCGCGCGTGGCCATGCCGCGCTCGTTGAGTCGATCGGTCGGCAGTACATCGGGCAGCACGTCGGCGGCCGGAACGAGTGTCGCCGCGCTGCCCGACGGTCCTGCGGCCTGCAGAGCGGAGTCGGGGACCACGGTCATGATGCAATGATACACTTTCTGTTCGTGGCGAACAAGAGTCGTAACGGTGGTCCAGTCGCAACGATGGTCCGGGGAAGTCATCACCGCACCGACCGGCATGCTGGCACCAGCGCCGATGGTCACGCCGACCGTCAGCTGATGTCGGCCGACCTTGCGGCGCTCGGAATCGAACCGATGGGTGTCCGCTCGGTGATTCTGTCCGCGCTGCTGGGAACCCACCCGCCGACACTGCCTGGCAGATCGCTGATCGCCCTCGCCGGTCTGTTCGGCATCCGCCCCGGCACGGCGAGAACGTCGCTGTCACGGATGGTCGCGACCGGCGAGCTCATCGGGGATGACGGCCACTACGGCCTCGCGGGCCGATTGCTCGACCGCCAGCGCGAACAGGACGAAGGCCGCATCGTCGACGCCGCCGGGTGGAACGGCGACTGGATCTCCGCCATCGCAGCCGGCGATCGGCGCTCGATGGCCGAACGGCGCGCGTTCCGCGACTCGATGGTCGGCGCACGCTTCGCCGAGCTCCGGCCGGACATCTGGATGCGGCCGGCCAACACGCCGGTCCCCCCACGCTCGCCCGACGTCCTGGTCACGTCCGGGCCACTCGAATGCGACGACGTCGACGACCTCGTCCGTCGGCTCTGGCCGCTCGACGAACTCGAAGCCGCCGCGCAGCGACTCGCCGCCGCCGTCGACCGTCAACGATCGGCGATCGACGGGGGCGACATCGACCTGCTGCCGCTCACCTTCATGGTCTCGGCTGCCGCCGTTCGATTCCTGCGCACCGAACCTCAGTTGCCGACCGAGTTGGCTCCATCGACCTGGACCGCCCCGATGCTGCGAGCGATGTACGACGACCTCGACAGACGCGTTTCTCGTTCAACTGCGCCACTTCTTCACATCGCTCGACTGATGAGATCGAGTGGCGGAGACCAGCTGTTGCTTTCAGTCGTCCGACGCCAGCACCAATGGGCTCGGCAGCTGCGACGGGTCTCCCACCGATCGATTCGGCCGGCTTCATCGGCGCGACGTAGGCGGTCTCAGTACGGCTCGACGGCGGTGACGTCGTCGACATCCACGCCGAGCCGCCTACCGGCGCTGTTCCCGAGCGTCGCGGCGGTCATGTGGTCGAACGCGGCCGCGAGCCCGAAGCGGGGCATGTTGCCGTAGATCGCCTCGGAGTCACCGGCATGAACGCGATAGGTCTCGTGCCAGATTCCGACCGTCCCGTTGTCTCTGATGGCACGGTTGAAGGCGCGCCATGCGGGAAGGTGCGCTTGATCGGCACTGCGGGCGTAGGCCCGCAACGAGTCGAAGTCACGCCAGTACTGCAGGGAGATGGTCGTGCGTCCGAACCAGTTCTCGGTGTGGAAGCACCCCATCTCAGGATGCCTCCCCAGCTCCTGTTGCATCGCGGGCATGGCTTGTGCGACCGGACGCCACTTCCTGATTGCGAGGGGCTTGTTGATGCGCATCCCGATCAGGAAGACGACGAAGTCGGTGTCGCTCTGAGCTGTCCAGCGGCCTGGGAACACGTCGCCCATCAGTGGGCCTCCGGCGTCGCTGCGGCACTCCGCACGAGGACCACCCCGATGGCGAGCAACCAGAGGAACCAGATCGTGTTCGCCAGACCGTTGAGCGCTCCGAAGATCGTGGCAGCGGTGTTGTACTGCTCGTACGCAGTGATCGCAATGAGCCCTCCACCGACGAGGCCGACGGGATAGAACCATTTCGGTCCGATCCCGCCACGGCGCAGGCCCACCGCGAGTGCCACTGCGAAGATCCCCATGCAGATGAAGCCCAAGTGCTCTCCGACGGTCATCCCGGCGTAGCGGTTGAGCAATTCGTACAGCTCGACGGCGCTCTGCTCGTCGCCCGTTGCGTACTGCTCGGCGATGTTGGGCACTGCGATCGGCCAACGCGCGTAGCCAAGCGACCAGAAGATTCCCGTCGCCGTGCCGAAGGCGCCAACCAAGCGTGCAGCGCCAGGCGCGGCTGGAGCCACCAGCCGGGCGAGTTCGAGCGAGAGTCCGATCAGGACCAAGCCGGTCATCGCCAGGACCCAGTACGTCGGTCGGATCACCGACGCATTCTCGTGGAACTTTTCGAGCACGTCGGCGCCAGGTTCGCGCAATATCTCAGGGAAGTTGAACGATGCTGCCAGCACACCGAAGGCGATCGTCGAGCCCACCGAGAACGCGATCAGCGCCCAGCCGACCAGCCTCGGGTTCGATTGGATCGATGGATCGATGGTGAGGGTGGACGCGGGGCTGGGACGAGGGGTGGGCGTGGGGGTCATGGGAAGCCTGCTTTCGGTGCTTGGGGTCGGGTTGATGTGGCAAGTGAGGGGACCGCAACAACGTGCATTGAGAACAGTGTTTGCATTGCAAGAGTTGGTCGCATATTTCGACGAAGGTGGGCTACGGTGGGGTATGGCCGGTCGCCGCGAGATGCTCCGAGAGTCGCTGGTTCAAGCAATTCGCGACGCTGCGCTGAGCGAACTGCGCAGAACCGGCCCGGCTGCGCTGTCGTTGCGCGAAGTTGCCCGCGTGGCCGGCATCAGTCCATCCGGGCTGTACCGCTACGTGGAGGGTCGAGACGGTCTGCTCGAGCTGCTGATCGCCGACGGGTTCGAACGATTCGGCGATTCGGTCGGCAGGGCGATCGCGGCGGCGGGTCGGCACGTCCACGATCAGGTCGTCGCCCTGGCGATGTCGTACCGGGCGTGGGCGCAGGCCAATCCCGAACAGTTCTCGCTGATCCTCGGCAGCCCCATCGTCGGCTTTCGGGCCGATCCGGCCGGCCCGACATCGGAGGCGGTGCGCAAGTTCGGCATGCCGATGCTCCAGGTGACTCTCGATGCAGCCCGCTCCGGAATGCTCGCAGGGTTCGACCCGAAGCGCGCCGAGTCGATCGGGCCCGACGCCTCGCCGGAGTCGCTCCCTGCGGATCTGCTTTCGGTGTCGATGCACAGCTGGGGCCGGATTCACGGTCTCGTGGTCCTCGAAGCGTTTGGTCATCTCGCCTGGACCGGACTCGACATCGAAGCGATGCTGCGCGAAGAAGCTGAACGAATCGCCGCCGACTTCGGCGACCCGAGCTGACGCCGAACTCGCCTCAACCTCCCGATCGAGCCAGTTCGACCCGACGCTGCGACACTCAATCCTCACGATCGCGCCGATCGGACGAAGTCGACAGGGTGAGCGTGGTCGCCATGCCGAGCACACGGTGATCGCCGATCGAGCAGTAGACAGCCAAGGTTCGGAGCCCGACCAGGCGTTCGGCCGGAATCTCGAACACTGACTCGCGTTTCGCAGGGACGTAGAACTCGATGTCCAGACCATCGATCGTGACGGTGTGCGGGAGGTCCGACGGGTTGCGCAGTACCGCGCGAAGGTCGTCCCCAGCCGCGACCTCCAGCGTCGACGTGCTGTAGGCGTAGTTCACGAGATCGATCACGGGCAGTTGCTCGCGAGCTGCCACGGCTGACGAACTCACTTCGGGCTGGGGATAGACGAGCCGGAGTCCGAGAATCATCAGGCCACCGAACGCCACGCCGACCACGAGAGCTCCCGGCCAGCCGCCGGGAGGGCGTCGTGACCACGCCACGAGCACCGCGGCAACCGAGCCGACTCCGAGTGCAAGAACTCCGAGCAGTGCGTGCCAACGCCAGAACCATTGATCGGTCGACGTGAAGTTGAACGCGAACTCCTGCCCGGCCGGACTCGTCATCAGCGCGATCGGAAATGCTTGGAAGGCCACCCCCGCCCAACGCTGACGGGCGAGCATGAATCCGACGACGACGGCGAAGCCGATCGTGATCGACAGGACGGTGGTGTCGAAGATCGGGGTGACCGACCGGACGACGAACGCCAGCAGGAACAGCGCTGGCCCGATGACGAGCGGCGACCGCCAGAGGACGAAGTTCGATGGGGTGCCTGATCCTCCGTCGAGTTGGTCGGCGTTCATCCGGAAGACCCGCGCCTCGTGGTCAGCCACGCCAGGGTGGCCCGGACGGCGTGGGCGTGCGGGGTCGTCTCGA
Organism: Ilumatobacteraceae bacterium; assembly: GCA_963820085.1. Classification (GTDB taxonomy): domain Bacteria; phylum Actinomycetota; class Acidimicrobiia; order Acidimicrobiales; family Ilumatobacteraceae; genus Ilumatobacter_A. The sequence continues at coordinate 102,155 of CAWFYU010000009.1, forward strand.
TGGCGCCGAAGGCAGCAGTGAACGCCGAGGAGTCGCTCACGAACGGCGCCGTCCACTGGTACATCATTTCCACGCTCTCCTTGGCGTCCTTCGAGAACATGCCACCGATGCGCATTGCCATCGGTCCGAGTGTCTTGGACGGCACGGGGCTGGGCAGCGCCGCGTTGACCATCGCCATGAACTCCTGACCGGTGATGGGTGCCGAAGCCGGGAGATGCCAGATCGACCCATCAGCCTGGGCGTGGTCGCCGAGGGTGATCAAGCCGCGCGCAGCGTCGGCCAACACGTGCATCGTGCGCGGCTGCTGGGCCGACCCGGGCCAGCGCATCGCTTTGCCCTTCGCTGCGGGCTCCAGCACCAGCGTCGACACCGCCGAGTTGGTGCCGTGCGGGCCGTAGTAGTCCGACAGTCTCCCGATCGCAACTCGGACGTGTCCCGCCCGGTGAGCGTCGAGCAACTGCTGCTCCATTGCGATGCGCGTGGTGCCCTTTGGTCCGGTCGCTCGGCGCGGAGTGCGCTCCGAGAGTGGACCGGAGGTCGGTCCGTACATGTAGAAGTTGTCGACCATGACCAACTTGGCTCCCGCGGCTTCGGTCGCGGCGATGACCGACGCCGTCATCGACGGGAACAGGGTTGGCCACATGTCGTACGGCGGCTGGGCCGCGAAGTACACCACGCTGGCCCCTTTGCACAGTCGAACCGCGTCGTCTGGCTGCGCGATGTCGCCGCGCATCGTCTCGACCTTCGGGCCGAATCCGTGCGCTTCGCCGCGGCTGACCGCTCGAACGCGTCGGTTCTGCGCGGCCAGAGCGTCGACCAGGGCCCGGCCGACACCCCCAGTTGCCCCCAGGACGACGTCAAGATCAGACATCGGAGTTGTCTCGAACAGTGTTCTTTTTATGACTCATGTTCGCATCTTAAACAGAACGTTGTTCTCTTTGCAACCCTTGTTCCAAAATTGAGACGGGCAAGCATGGTGCCGCGCGCGATCTGCTCAACTGGGCCGGTGATCGTCGACTGCCACACCCATCTCCTTCCTGATCGACTGGCGTCGGCCATTCGACGGTTCTTCGTCGACCTCGGCGTCACCGAGTTCGGGTATCCCCTCGATCACCGGACTGTGCTCGACAGACACGTCGCCGATGGCATCGGCACGGTCTGGAATCTTCCCTACGCCCACAAGGCCGGGATGGCCCGAGCGCTGAACGAGTCGATGATCGAAGTGACGGCCGCGCTCGCCGACCATCCCGTCGACGTCGTGCCCGGTTGCACCGTGCACCCCGACGACCCTGACCCGACCGACGACTTCCACGATGCCGTCGACGCCGGGGCGCGGGTGTTGAAGCTGCACTGCTCGGTGGGCGGCTATCAACCCGACGACGTCCGGTTGCGCAGCGTGCTCGATGCGGCCGGAGCACGCGGCGTGCCCGTGGTGATCCATGCAGGCCATGGCGTCGACGGCTTCACTGCGGCCGACGAACTGGCACCCATTGGTCGCGTGGCCGAGCTACATCGCGACACCACGGTCATCCTCGCCCACTTCGGTCACCATGCTTTCGACGAGGCCGTGATGCTGCTCGACGACCACCCGAACCTCGTCGCCGACCTCACGCCCGTCGTCTTCAGTCCGGTGCCGATCACCGCCGAGATTGCCGACACCTACGCCGACCGGATTCTCTTCGGCACCGACGCACCCAACACGGGCCACGCCGCTGCCGATCTGGTTGCACTGCTTCGATCGACGGGTGCAAGCACCACGACGGTCGAGTCGATTCTCGCGGGGAATGCACACCGACTGATCGCGGCGACAGCGTGAGGCGGCTGTTCGACGGGGCGGCGCTCGCGGCACTCGAGTCGTCAACCCTGGTGCCACCGCCCCGGCCGGCCGACCTGTCCGCCGGCCCGACGGCCGAACTCCGCGACGCAATGGCACGCTTCGCCAGCGGCGATGATCACCTGGCGGCCCGCCGCGATGTCGAAGCAGCGATTGCCACAGTCGATGTCGAACTACTGACCCGCGAGACGCGTGAACGGACCCGCCTCGCCGCGTCAGACGCGACCGATCGCCCCGTCGACGCGGTCGCCGACATCGGCGCCGTCGTACCGACCCAGGCGCTCCTTGCGACGCTCGGCGTCGATGCCGACGACATCAGGTCGTGCGCCGTCGACGTGCGCGCCATCGTCGGTGTCATCGGCCGGGGCGAGCCCCTCAACGCATCGGTCGAGGCGGCGGCTCGGCGGCTCGCTGCGGCATTCGCCGGCCATCCGAATGGACCTGTTGCGGCGATCTCGATGCTCTATCAGAACCACGACGCCACTGCCGCGCTGTTCGGATCGGTTCTCCTGGCCCGCGCGACCGACACGCCTCGACCCAACGCGCTCGCCCGCACGATCCGAATTGCGACCGCCGACACCGTCCTCGCCGACACACCATTCGCTGCGGCCGACACATCCCTGCGCCATGTCGAATCGCCTGTCGTCGATGCCGATGACGATGACGTTGAAAGCGACGACGAGGTCGAAGGGAATGCAGCACCGGTCGCACCCGGCGAGTTGGTGCTGGCGGGGGAAACGATCGAGGTGAGCCTCGACGGCGAGGACGTCGAGTTCGGCGCAGGCGTACATCGTTGCCCCGGCGAGGCACTCGCAGTTGCGATCGTCGATGCCATGGTCGGGGTGCTCGACGACCTCGATTGCACCGTCGACACCGACGCGATCAGGCTCGGCGCCGACGGTCGCGCGACCGCTCTGCCGCTGCGGCGTTCGACTGAGTCGGAGCAGGACCCTGATCAGGACGTGATCAGCAGCTGATCCGCATCGAGTCGTCCAGGTCGAGTGGCAGAATCAGCGTGCGGAGGCCCGCGGCATCGGCAGCGGCGCAGGTGCCGGCGGGATCGTCGACCGCCGACTCGGCGTACTCGGCGTTGAACACCGCCTTGCCGGCGTCGATGAACGGCGCGTAGGCGTCGCACTCGTCGTACTGCAGGCATTCCTCGTTGACCGCGAAGTCGAAGTCGTCGACGAGTGCCGGGATCTGTGCCAGGTCGTTCTTCAGTCCGATCAGCAGACCACGTCGATGGGCGGCGTCGGCGAGGAAGCGGTTGAAGTCGAGTTGATCGTCCGCGGTGAGATCGAATCCGCTCTCGTTCTGGAACGCCGTCACGTTGTCGGGTTCCACACCGTGGCACCCGCGTTCGACGGCCAGATCGAGCCGTGCGGCGAGAATGCCCCGCACCGTTGCATCGCGTGTGTCGACCCACCGTTCGTCTTCCCAACCATCGAGCGGCTCGCCGATGGCTGCGGCCGGGAAGTCGCCGGCATCGTCGCGCCACTGTTCGAACGAACCAGCCGAGAAGTAGCAGATCACCGTTCGACCAGCACCACGCAGTTCGTCGATGACGTCTGGGGGCGCATCGAAGAGGTCGATGTCGTACACGTCGACGTCGTAGGCGGTGTTGATGTCGCCCTGCAGCTGCCACTGCCACGTCGCGTCGACAGCGACACCTTTTGTCGCCGTCTCTTGGCCGCAGGCGGCGAACGGCAGGACAGCGACGAGAACGGCCGGGAGCAGTCGCTGCATTCGTCCGTGACTCATGCGCGAGTTCATCGACACCAGGCTGACACGCCGTGGCCCGCCGACGGTGGCAGTACGACCGTCGCGCTACTTTCGCGTGATGGAACTCATCGAAGAGATCGTCGACGTTCGCACCGATGACGGCGACATGGCCGTGGTCGTCAAGCAGCCGGCGACGCCGAACGCGAGCGGAGGGGCGTACCCGACGGTCGTGATCTTCATCGACGCCCCCGGCATCAGGAAGGCGACGCACGACTTCATGGCGAAGCTCGCCTCGGCCGGGTATCGGGTGATCACTCCCGATCTCCACCATCGCCAGGGTCGCCTGGTGCACGTCGAACCCGAACAGGTCGCAGCCGACCCGTCGCTGCGCGCGGCAGGTCTGGGCCTGGATCCAGGCGATGACGGACGAGCAGATCCAGCACGATTTCGACCAGGCGCTTGCCGCAACGGGCGCCGACGCGACTCCGAAGATCGGGGTGATCGGCTTCTGCCTCGGGGCTCGCGGCGCCGTGCGGGCCATGATGCGGCTGCCCGATCGGGTGGTGTGCGGCGCCGGCTGGCACCCGTCGTTTCTCGCCGACGACCAGCCCGATTCGCCGCACCTCACGGTCGGCGACATCACCGGCGAGTTGTACCTCGGCATCGGCGACGCCGACGAGGTCCAGTCGATCGCGATGCACCAACGCTTCCTCGACGCCGCCGCATCGAAGGACAACATCGACATCGTCATCTGGCCCGGCGCCGACCATGGCTACACCTGGCCGGGATACACCACCTACGACGAGGCGGCGAGCAACGGCAGTTGGGATCGCACCATCGCCATGTTCGAGCGCTGTCTGACCTGACCCGGTCAACCGGTCCGCAGCGGCACCACTGGAGCCACGACACCATTTGTCGCACAACCCCGCCCGACCGGAGTCGTCGGTGCCCGGTTCGCGCCATCGTCGTCTCGGGTCGAAATCTTCGGCTGGTGCCGGCGCTCACGCGAACTACTGTCCGCGACGTGGCCTTCGTTCCGATCCGCACCGAACGCCTCATCCTGCGGGCGCCAGTGCTCGACGATGCCGAGGCGGCGTTCGTGCGGCGCAACCTGCCCGAGGTTGCCCGCTATCAGGACTGGGAGATGCCATATACGCGGGAGCGGGCCGAACAGAGGACGGCTGAAGCCGTGGCGATGGACGGGCCGACCGACGGCGCGTGGTGGTCGCTCACGGTTGTCGACGCCGCCGTTCCGGAGCGGATCGTCGGAGATCTCGCCGTCGAGATTTCCTGGGGCGGCCGCAGCGCTTCGATCGGCTACACGTTCCATCCCGACCATTGGGGTCGGGGCTATGCGACCGAGGCCGCCCAGGCGTTGGTCCGCCATCTCTTCACCGAGTTCGGTGTCAGCCGGGTCGCCGGATCCCTGCATCCCGACAACCCGGCGTCGGCCCGCGTGCTCGAAGCCTGCGGGATGACCTTCGAGGGTCTCACCCGCCAGTCGTTCTGGGTCGGCGACGACTGTTCCGACGACATGTTGTACGGCATGACCCGCGCCGACTGGGACGCATGGTGCAACCGCTCGCGGCAACGTCCTGCGTTCGTGCACCTGGTGCCGGTGACGGCCGCCAACAGCGTGGCGGTCGGCAACTTGGTCACCCACAAGTCCCAGGAGCGCTTCGTCTCGCCCATGCTGCGAAATTTCCGCGACGCCCTCGCACCACCCACCGAGGAGGGTGCGGCCCTCGTGCCGTGGCATCGAGCCATCGAAGCCGACGGCGAAATCGTGGGGTTCCTCATGGCCGCCGAAGTCACCGCCACCCACACCAACCCATACCTCTGGCGCTTTCTGGTCGACCGGATGCATCAACGCCGCGGCATCGGCTCGGCGGCGCTCGATCTGTTCGAGGACTGGTGCCGTCAGCAGGGCGCGACTGCCATCGAGGTGAATTGGTGCGAAGGGCTGGGCTCTCCAGCACCGATGTACCGGGCCCGGGGTTACGAGCCCTCAGGCAGGGTCGACGACGGCGAGATCCATGCCGTGAAACACCTCGCCTGAGTTTGGCTGGAGTCAGGCGTTGGGGTCGACCACGACGCGGCCCCGGACTTGCCCGGCCATGATCGCTTCGGCCTGCTCCGGGAGCGCGCTCATTGGCACGACCTCGGTCATCTCGTCGAGCAGGTTCGACGGCAGGTCGGTGAGCAAGCGAGCCCACGCTGCATCGCGCACCTCGATCGGCGCCATCACCGAATCGACCCCTTGCAGGCGGACACCACGCAGGATGAATGGCATCACGGTGGTCGGCAGGTCGACGCCGCCAGCCAGGCCGCACGCCGTGACCACACCCTGATACTTCGTTTGGGCAATGACCTTGGCGAGCATGGTCGAGCCGACCGTGTCGACGGCGCCTGCCCACGTTTCGGCTTCGAGGGGCTTGGGTTCTTCGGTCATCTCCTCGCGGGTGAGGAACGCCGTGGCACCGAGCGCACGAAGGTAGTCGTGCTGCTCGGGCCGTCCCGTGACGGCCGTGACGTCGTAGCCCAGGCTGGCGAGGATCGCGACCGCCACGCTGCCCACTCCACCGGCGGCACCGGTCACCACGATCGGGCCGTCGGTCGGGATGACCCCGCCCTCTTCGAGGGCCATGACGCACATCATCGCCGTGAGCCCGGCTGTGCCGATCCCCATGGCCTGCATGGCGCTCATGCCGATCGGCCGTCGGGTGAGCCACATCGCCTTCACCTTTTGGCGCTGCGAGTACCCGCCCCAGTAGCGCTCGCCGACAGCCCACCCGGTGAGGATGACCTCATCGCCCGAGGCGAATCGGGGCGACTCGGACGAGATCACCGTGCCCGAGAAGTCGATTCCCGGGACCATGGGGTAGGCGCGGATGATCCGGCCCTTGCCGGTAAGGGCCATCCCGTCTTTGTAGTTGAGCGAGGAGTAGTCGACCTGCACCACCACGTCGTCGGCGTCGTAGTCGGGCAGGTCGGCATCGGTGAGCTGCTCGATCGAGGCCGACGCCGTCTTCGGGTTGCCGGCTTCGGCTTCGCGGACGACGAGGGCCGAGAACGTGTCGGTCGTGTTGCTCATGGCATCGATCGTTGCACCTCGGCGACCCGGGCTGCGAATGCGACACCACGCCGTGGTTGTGGCTGCGGCTCCTGCTGCGGCTGCGGCCCACCGCGGCGGCTGAAGCTGGGGCTGACTCCACCGAACGCGCCGCGTCGGACGAGTCAGCTCGTGAGGACGGGGAGCAACGCTGCGGCGACTTCGGCGGGGCGTTCCTCGTGACTGAACAGACCGGCTCCCCGGATTTCGACCAGTTCGGCGTGGGCAAACGTGGCGACCATGGCGCGGGCACCGGCGATCGGGAAGAAGGGGTCCTGGTCGCCCCACACCAGCCGGACGGGCACGTCGATCCGGGCATGAAGCGCGCCGAGCTCGGTGAGGTGTTCCTTGCGCAGACTCCGCAGCAACTGCACCGCGGCCGCACGATGTTCGCCGACGTGTGCAAGGGCTGGAGGAAGAACTCGTCGAACTCACCATCGAGCAGCGCCGCATCAGCGAACGCGTCGCCGAGCACCAAGCCGATCCGACGGATGCGCGGTGCTCCCGCGACCCACCCGAACCCGGCGCCGAAGCCGGGAAGGTGGCGTGCGGCGATGAACGATCGGAATCGCCAGGACAGATTCGCCGACGGCTCGGTGTTGATCAGCCCCATCGCCCGCAGCCGCGCATCGCCCGCCAGTGCGTGACGCGCGATCATTCCGCCACTGTCGTGTCCGACCACGGCGACGCTGTCGAGGCCGAGTTGGTCGATGCTCGTCACGACGCTCGCGATGTGGTTGTCGATGGACATGTTGGTCGATCCGTCGAACCGACTTGATCCGGCACCGGGCAGGTCGAGCAGGTGACAGGTGACGTGGTCGACCAGATGCGGCAGCAACGTGCGGAAGGTTGCGCTGGTGACCGGCCAGCCGTGGACGAAGACGACGTCAGGGCCCGAGCCGACCGTGCGGTAACCGACGGCGCCGTTGCCGGGGCCCATGTCGAGCAGGCGCTGCGGCGCGGCGCGGAAGAGATCGGCAGCGTCGGTCGAGGTGAAAGTGACAGTGGACATGAGTGCCTCCTGAGCGAGTCGGGATCTTGTAGTGATTGCTACACTTTCCACCTTAGTCGTAGTGACCACTACGATCAAGAGGGACATGGGCCACAAGCACACGTACGCAGAGATTCTCCGTGGCGCACTTGCGACGGCGCATCGCGACGGTCTGAGCCAACTGACGTACGGGCGCGTTGCGCGTGACCTCGGCATCAACGACCGAACCGTCGTCTACTACTTCCCGACCAAGAACGACCTGATCGCCGCCGTCCTGCTCGCCATGGGCGCCCAACTCCAAGAGACGCTGGCGCCGGCGTTCGCATCCCCGGCACGCGATCACCTCGAACTGCTTCGAGCGGCCTGGCCGGTGCTGGCCACCGCTGACGCCGACCCCGTGTTCGCCCTGTTCTTCGAAGCCAACGGCCTGGCCGTGACCGGGCGCGAGCCATACGCCACGCTCCTGCACGAACTCGTCGACATGTGGATCAACTGGGCTGCCGGCTTCGTCGAAGGCGACGCCGACCATCGACGGATCGAAGCCGAGACTGCCATTGCACTGCTCGACGGTCTCTTGCTGCTCCGTCAGCTCGCCGGGCCCGAGTCGGCAGAGCGCGCCGCACGACGGCTCGGCGTGCTCACCGACCCCTGACCGCCCAAGTCGTCGAAGGTTCCGCGCACCCTCCGAAAGGCCAGCGCCGCTCGTCATCTCGCCAATGTCTCACCGGGCCCTACGCTGGCCGGATGACCTCCCCGATCAGCATCGATGCAGCATTCGATCAGTTCGAAGAACGTTGGGCGCCGCGGGTGGTGGCCCGAGTCAACGACTACGACGTGCGGATCGCGAAGGTCGAGGGCGACCACGCGTGGCACTCCCATCACGACACCGACGAGTTCTTCATGTGCTTGTCCGGACGGTTCACGATCGAGCTCCGCGACGCCACAGTGATCCTCGAACCGGGCGACGTGTACACCGTTCCGCGCGGGGTCGAGCATTTCCCTCGGGCCGCAGAGGGAACGCGGATCTTGATGTTCGAACCTGCAGGAACACCAACCACCGGAGATGATCATGGCGACATCTCCCATCTCCGAACGACGCACGGCATCGCCCTCGACTGACGTGCGGACGGAAGGACGGGTTCCTGTCCGGCACAAACTCGTCCTGATCTCGATTGGTCGGCGAGATGAGTGGTCCGACCCGGTCGCCCGCGCAGCGGTCGGGCAGCGAGAGCGATGGTCGGCCGAGCTGGGTATGGAAGGCTTGGCCGGTGGCCGTGATCGAGATGATGACCTTTCGACTACGTGCAGACGCCGACCCCGTTGCCTTCATTGCCGCCGATGCCGATGTCCAAGCACACTTCAGCTATCAACAACCCGGGATCCTCCGCCGCACCATTGCCCGGTCCGATGCTCACACCTGGTTGATCTTGACCCACTGGCACTCCGACGAAGCCGCCGACGTCGCAGCAGTTCGCTTCGACGCCGACCCGTATGGCATGCGCTTGCGGGAGTTGATCGACACCGACACCATCGAGATCCAGCGGTACCGTCCAGCCGGCGCAGCCTGAGCGGCTGCGCAGCCGTCACTGTTGCACGAGTGTCAGCGGGTTGCCTTCTGGGTCTTGGATGGCTGCGAGGGTCGGTCCGTTCGGTAGGTCGATCGGATCCATCACGTGCGTGCCGCCCAATTCGACAGCGCGGGCAAGCGTGGCACGGATGTTGCCGACCTGCACGTAGAGGGTCACGCCGCTCCGGTCGCTGTGGCGGATGTGTCCGCCAGGTCCGGGTTCGGGGCCGCCAAGGCCGGCGGCGATATTCATGATCGGACCGTCGCCGATGACCCAGTTGAAGAGCTCGCCATAGAACGCCCGCTGCGCGTCGGGGTCACGTGCTTCGATTTCCCAGTGGACCACCGGCCGTGCCCAATCGTTGTCACCTGGATCCGCATCGTCAAGATCCCCACGCATCGGCCCACTGTAGGCCCCGACGCCGATCCACGAGCCTTCGCCGAGACTGCAATTGCACTGCTCGACGGACTGCATGCTGTTGCGACAGGACGCCGGCGTCGAGTCAGCGGAGCGCGCAGCTCGACGGCTCGGCATGCTCACCGACGCCTGACCCCCACGCTCGTCGGAGCCTCCCACGACCTTCCGGCGGTCGAGTGGCTGGTCGATGGGATCAGCTCTGCAGGAAACGGCCGTCATCGTCCGCACACCGTGCTCCGGCGCCGGGCCAATCGCCTCAGACGCGCCCGCCAGACCTGACGTCGAGTCGACGTTCAGGAACGCAGCACGATTCCTTGCTCGTCGAGTGCGGCGCGGAGATGCCGACCGCACGGGGTCCGAACCCGTGCAACGCAAGAAGATCCGCCTCGCTGTACTGCGCTAGCTCTTCCAAACGAGTGACGCCGATCGCTTCGAGAGCACGCACCGCCGGCGAACCGATCCGGGGTAGCTCCGCCTGCGACATCGAACGAGAAGCTAACCCACCAGTTCCGACCGCGCGCCGAATCGCGACACCAGAAGCGCACCGTTTCCAGGCACCGGTCAGCCGGCGGGCTGCGGGGGACTGACTACATCTCGAAGGTCGAGTTGAACCGGCTCGTTGCTTCGTCGAGGAACCCGTTGGCGTCGACCGAGGGCTGATCCGTTCGGTAGGTGACGAAGAGCTGCTCGAAACCGCCCGGCGAGAACCACACCAGCAGCTCGACGGCTTCATCGGAGGTGTTCCGGTATCCGTGCCGCGTGCCGGCGGGTACTCGAACGACGTCGCCCGTCGTCAGCAGCGCCACCTCCTGGTCGACGAGGAACTCGATGCTGCCACGGCGAACGACGAACACCTCGTCGATCTCGCCGTGTTGGTGAGGCCCATATCCGGCGTTCTCGCCACTCGGTGCGACGGTGAACTCCATCAGCGAATACGCATTTCCCGTGGCTTCGCCGGAGATCAGCACTCGCCCATGATCGGGACCGTCTTCGAACGGCAGACCACCGGTCGAGTCAGTGAGCAATTGGTTCAACACGGAGCGCACGTTACGTGACGGTCGGCACGACGCCGCGACGCGTTCTCGGTATTCTCCGAGTATGGCGTCGACGACGATCAAGCTCAGCACGGAGACGCACGATCGAATCAACGCGATGGGCGGAGACACCGACGAAGACACGATCGTCGAACGCAAGGCCGCGGTCGACCAGGCGTCGGCGCCGTCGGATGATCCACGCCGGCAATGTTCATCTGGCTGATCGGCCGGGCATCGTCGGTCGACCTGGAGCGCGCCGCCGCGCATTGCGTCAGATCACCTGACCAGCTGCTGCGTCAACTGCTCACCCCGACCATTCCGCCGAGCAGCTGACCCAACGTGCTCGGCCGTCACTCGGGCGGGGTGAAAATCGCGTCGATGATGATCTGGGCGATCTGGTCGGCGCCGTCTTCTTGGAAGAAGTGGTGCGAATTCGTGACGGTCGTGTGCGGTTGGCCGAGTGCACCCGGCACGAGCTCGCGGAACGGCTTGTCGCCCCCGGCGGTGATCGGGTCATCGTCGCTGAAACAGCAGATGAACGGTTTGGTCCATTGCCGGAACACGTCCCAGGCGGCACGGTTGGCCGGGACGGCGGGGTCGTCGACCGAGGTCGGCACGAGCGATGGGAAAATTCGGGCGCCTTCCTTGAACGTCTCGTCGGGGAACGGCGCGTCGTACGCCGCGACTTCGGCGTCGCTCAGGTCGGTGTTCGTTGCACCCTGGAGGATCTGGCCGATGGGGAACACGGGTGACTCCTGGCTGAACTTCTGCCAGGCCAGGAATGCCGCGCTCGGCCGGCCTTCACCGGTCGGGAGACCGGTGTTGCCGATGATGACGCGGGCGAATCGGTCGGGGTTGTCGGCGACGAGGCGAAGGCCGACCAGGCCACCCCAGTCCTGCCCGAAGAACGTCGCGTCGCGCAGGTCGAGGTGGTCGATGATCGCCTCCTGCATCCAGGCAACGTGCCGAGCGTAGGTGTAGTCGTGCTTCTCGCTCGGCTTGTCGCTCTTGCCGAACCCGACGAGGTCGGGGCAAACGACGCGGATGCCGGCCGCGGTCAGCAGCGGGATGATCTTGCGATAGAGGTAGCTCCACGACGGCTCGCCGTGCATCGCCAGCACCACCGGCCCATCGGCGGGGCCCTCGTCGAGGTAGTGCACGCGCAGGGTGCCGCTCGAGCCGGACGCGTCGTGGTCGCTGTCCTGGTCGGCGATGTCGACGTAGTTCGGCGCGAACGGGTAGTCGACCAGGTCGGCAAATCGTTCGTCGGGTGTGCGGAGCGACTTCATGGTCAGCTGGTCCTTCGGTTCGGTCGGTTCGGGTCGGTGGTTCGGTTGGTCGGTTCGAGTCGGTAGTTCACGTCGAGGCAGGTATCCGGCCAGCGGGGTGACTCGGATCGTTCGGTCAATTGTGTGGTCGAGTCATGTCGACGTACTCGACCGCGACGGACGGGATCGTGATGGATGGATGGATGGTGATGGATGGATGGATGGTGATGGATGGATGGATGGTGATGGATGGATGGTGACGGCGTGGAGGTCGTCGCCCAGTTCGATCGTGCCGCCGAACTCGCTCGCAGCCAAGGCGCGCCATTCGTCGGCGGTGCCGCCGGGCCCGATCGGCGGGACGTAGTGCGTGAGGATGAGCGTGGCGACATTCGCCTTGGCTGCGGTGCGCCCAGCGTCGGCGGGCGACGAGTGATAGTCGAGCGTGTCCTGCATCCGTTGGAGGGCGATGTTGGCGATGATGTCCTTGCGGATCACGGTATGCACGATGGCGTCCGCACCGACGCACAACGCGTCGAGCCCGGCGCATGGCACCGTGTCGCCAGCTGCAACCACGGCAACGGCACCGGAGGCAGCACCGCTCGCACCATCGGATGCCTGCTCGGATGAATCGTCGGGTGCACCAGCGGCACCACCATCGGAGGCCCGATCACCAGCAGGATCGGAGGCAAGATCGGAGCAGTCGAAGCGGAAGCCGACACTCGGCTCGACGGGTTTGTGATCGGTCTGGGCGCACGTGATCACGACCCGGCCGCCCTGACCGGGTGGAAGCACGACGTCGCCGTCGACGACTTCGATCACCGTCACCGGCGGCCGATGGTCGAGGTCGGCGTGGTGCGCCAGGCGGTAGGTGATGTCGGGCTCGAGCGACGCGAGGATGTGATCGACGACCTGTTTCGTGCCGACCGGGCCGACGATGGTCAGCGGCGTCGCCTGGAACGTCATCACCCACCGGGTGGTGATGACATCGTTGAGATCGGTGATGTGGTCGCTGTGGAGGTGGGTGATCAGCACGGCGTTGAGATGCGGCGCACCGAGACCGAGCGCAGCGAGGCGCATCAGCACGCCCCGCCCGGCGTCGACGAGATAGTGCTCCGCGCCCGGACCCGCGCCGGTCGAGATCAGCGTCGCCGGGCCGGCTCGATCGGCCGCGGGCATCGGGCTCCCCGTCCCCAGCAACGTGACGGTCAGCGACACCCCATCACCGCTGGTGTCAGACACCAGAGGTGATGTCACTGCCGGCTCATCTCTGCTGCGGCTTCGGCCTGCTGCGCTGCGGCGTCCTGCCGACTCAGCAGCTGGATCACCACCTCGTGGAGGGTGCCGGCGAACGGGAACGGCGCGTCGTACCTGTTCGACACCGCCGACCCGTGGTCGTAGCCGATGCTCGGGCCGACCGACGACATCATCGACATGAACAGCGGAAGGTCCATCGACCCGGCATGCGTGCCGTCGACGAACAACGCCATCGTGCCGGTTCTGCCCTCACGACGCAGCGCGACCGTCAGCTCGGCGTCGCCGATCGGAACGTCGATCGTGGATTCGAGGATGACGTGGTCGTCGAACGCGTTGTAGTCGACGACCAGCTTGTCGTGCTGCACGAACACCGACACGCCCGAGTTCTGGGTTCCGGTGGCGTAGAGCACGCCCTCCTCACCCGCGCCCCGGGAGATCCGCGCCGTGAGATCGAACGATCGACCACCGATCGCGGCTGATGCTTGCATCGGCATCGGCGACATCGGCGGTCGATACACGTACCGCCGATCGTCGGGGTGTGGTGAGTTCGGTCGAAAGCGCGCCCCGAACAACGCGACCAGGCGGTCGTCGAGTGGGAGCACCCCGTGCCGATCGGCCTCCTGCCACCACAGCGCCTGCAGCGCGGCCAGACGGTCGGGCTGCTCGGCGGCGAGATCGTGGCACTCCGACCAGTCGGCGGTGAGGTGATAGAGCTCCCACTGCTCGGTGTCGTAGTCGGCGCCCGCGTCGTGCTTGCACACCGCCTTCCACAGCGATGCTGCGTCTCCGGCGACGAGTGCCCGACTGCCCGCCATCTCGAAGTACTGCAGCGTGTTGGTCGCCGGCGCGCCGGGGTCGGCGAGTGCCGCCGCGAACGAGTGTCCGGTGATCGGGAGCTGGGCGAGCCCGCGGAACTCGTCGGGCGGCGTCACGCCGACCAGTTCATAGATCGTCGGCGCGATGTCCGCCACGTTGACGAACTGGTCGCGCGTGGCGCCGGCCGCGGCAACACCCGGGCCGTGGACGATCATCGGCACGTGGACCCCACCCTCATGGGTGTTCTGCTTGTACCACTTGAACGGCGTGTTGCCGCACTGCGCCCATCCCCATGGGTAGTTGGTGTGGCTGTGCGGCCCACCGATGTCGTCGATCTGATCGATCATCTGGTCGGCGGTTTCGAAGATGCCGTTGAAGAACTTCATCTCGTGCATCACGCCGAACGGCCCGCCCTCCTGCGAGGCGCCGTTGTCGGCCAAGACGACGACGATCGTGTCATCGAGCAGACCCATGGCGGTCAGGCCGTCCACGATCCGGCCGATCTGGTCGTCGGTGTGGTCGAGGAACGCGGCGAACGCCTCCTGCAACCGCGCATTGAACTGTCGCTGATTGTCCGAGAGGTCGTCCCAGGCATCGACGCCTGGGTTGCGGGGTGCGAGTTGCGTGCCCGCCGGGATGATCCCCGCAGCGATCTGGCGATCGAACCAACGCTGCCGGATGACATCCCAGCCCTCGTCGTACCGTCCGCGGTACTTGTCGAGGTAACGCTGCGGCGCCTGGTGCGGAGCGTGGGTCGCACCGAATGCGACGTACGCAAAGAACGGGCGATCCGGTCGAACACCCTTGCTGTCGCTGATCATCTTGAGCAACTGGTCGACGAGGTCTTCGCTGACGTGATAGCCGTCTTCGGGGCGGCCCGGCGGAGAGATCGGATGGTTGTCGCAGGTCAGCTCAGGGTGGAACTGGTCGGTCTCTCCTTCGAGGAATCCGTAGAACCGGTCGAAGCCGCGCGCGAGCGGCCATTGGTCGAAGGGTCCGGCCGCCGAGCACTGCTCCATCGGCGCGAGGTGCCACTTGCCGACGCAGAACGTGGCATATCCCGCCTCGCGTACGACCTCGGCGACCGTGGCGGCATGGTTGGTGATATGCCCGAGTTGGTTCGGAAAGCCGGTCCGGAAGTTCGACACCGACCGCATGCCCACTGCATGCTGCGAGCGTCCGGTGAGCAGCGATGCGCGCGTGGGCGAGCACAGCGGAGTGACGTGGAAGTTGGTGAACTGGGCGCCGGATGCGGCGAGCGCATCGACGTGGGGCGTGTCGATGTCGGACCCGTAACACCCGAACTGCGCGAACCCGGTGTCGTCGAGCAGGACGATCACGACGTTGGGCGCGTCGGCGCCAGGGTGCGGCGGGTCGTCGAACCACGCCTCGGAGTCGGCGACCGTCCTGCCGATCGTTCCTTCGAACCGTGTGGCGCGTGTCATGAGGTCATCTCCCGGCAGTGTCGTTCTTCGGTCGTGTCCAGTCCACCAAGTCCGGGCCACGCAGCGAGCAGTGCCTCGACCGCGGCGGCCCACGCCCGGCTGATCTGGCGGTGCGACCGCCCGTGGGCGGCACTCATCACGTCGTACGAATCGGGCGACGAGAGCGCATCGATCGTCGCCGCCAGATCCGCTGCGTCGGCGGGCGTCAGTTGCTCGATCTCGGTTGCGAAGTGGTGTCGGGTCTGGTCGGCCAGCAACGAGCGGACTCGCCCGACACCGTCGGCCATCGCCCGATGGTCGAGCGCCCGCTGTCGTCCGAGCCGCATCATCGGACCTGCTGATTGATACAGCGCAAGACGCGCCCGAACATGTGCCGCGATGCGTTCCGCGCGCGGACTTCCGGACGCGGCGGCGGGGCCGAAGAGGTGGGCGAACCGCTGATGGAACGTGTCGAAGGCTTGGCGTTGCATGTCTTCGAGCCCGTCGAAGTTGCGGAACACCGACGAGATCGAGACGCCGGCGCGCTCGGCAACGGCATCGACCGTCAACGGAACCTTGCCATCCATGACCAGCGCGAAGACGGCTTCGATGATCGCCGTTCGGCTTCGTTCACGTCGGGCTCGACGTCCATCGACCGCTGCTCGTTCTTCAGCAACCGGAGCCATGACGGCATGGTAGATGGTGAACCCAGACAATTGCGAGTCGGACTTTCAATACTTGAGCGATGGGCAAGCCGGCGTTGGCGCCTCGCGCCCGGCCACGGGGTACCGACCGCCGGCCGGAACGTCGCGTCGACCTACCATTCGGACATGCCCATCGAACTCCGGAATTCCGACCGACTTCCCGCCCCCCAAGGTTTCTCCCACGCATCAATCGCCCCGCCGGGGCGGATCGTGCATCTCGCCGGCCAGATCGGCACCGACGCCGACGGCAACCATCCCGACGGTCTCGCCGCGCAGACCGAACAGGCCTTGAACAACGTCATCGATGCCGTGGTCGGCATCGGCGCAGCGACGAACGATGTCGCCAAACTCACGATGTACGTGGTCGGATGGCGTGCGGCAATGCAGCGCGAGTTGTTCGCGGGCCTCGCTGCATCGGCGGCCGCCCAGGAGAGCCCACTCCCGCTCGTGCCGATCACCCTCGTCGGGGTCCAGTCACTCTTCCTCGACGAGTCACTGATCGAGATCGAGGCCGTCGCCGTCCTGTCCGACTGACGCCCCAATCCATCCGCCCCACCCACGCGATGAGTTTCCGGGCGGGCGGGTCACCCCGATTCTCATCGCCACCAGATCCATCCGCCCGACCCACCCACGCGATGAGTTTCCGGGCGGGCAGGTCACCCCGATTCTCATCGCCACCAGATCCATCCGCCCGACCCACCCGACGCGATGAGTTTCCGGGCGGCCAGGTCACCCCGATTCTCATCGCCTGTGGTGAGGTTGGCGGTCGTCAGCGGTCGAAGTGTGGGCCGTCGAGGCGCTCGCCGGTCAGACCTTCGACGCGTTGGTCGACCTCGGCGGCACCGGCGAAATCGACTTGGCGCCATGCCTCGAAGACGACCACGGAGACGGCATTGGCCAAGTTGAGACTGCGGTTGCCGGGACGTAATGGAATCGTGAGCGCGTAGTCGGGCGGAAACTGAGCTTTGACCTCCGCATCGAGGCCCGAGCCTTCGCACCCGAACACCAGCACGTCGTCAGGTCGATACTCGACATCGGTGTACCGACGCGTCGAGTGCGTCGAGAACGCAAACCATCGCCCGCGCAGCAACGTTCGAACGCTGGCGAGATCGCGGTGGACCGTCATGCGTGTCCGCTCGTGGTAATCGAGCCCCCCACGTTTGAGCAGAGCGTCATCGAGTCGGAAGCCGAGTGGTTCGACGAGGTGCAAGTCGTTGCCGGTGTTCGCACACAACCGGATCAGATTCCCCGTGTTGGGGGCGATCTGCGGGTTGACCAGAACGATGTGCACCCGACCGACGGTACCGCCAGCGCCGACTGGTCAGAACTCGATGCGACACCATCGTCGGCGCCGAGGTGCTGGCGAACATTTGCGAAACCCCGGAGTTTTGCGACGATCCTCGGCCGCCGATGCACGAAGATGTGACGGTGAAGTCTTCAATACGAGCAGCCGCCTTCGTCTTGGCCACGTCCGGGCTGGTTCTTTCCGCCTGCGGTGGGAGCGATGCTCCGGTCGGTGAGGCCACACTTCCGCCAGCTTCGATTGACTCCACAGTCGTCGCACCGGCACTCACCGCAGACGAATCCGAGACAGACGAATCCGAGACGGGCGAGTCCGAGACCGCGCCGACGACTGAGGCCTCGGCGGCGCCTGCACCATCAGACACATCCTCTACCGACGGGTCCGACTCCACCGGCTCGACTGCTGTCGCCGACGCAGCTCCGACCGAAACCACCGCTGTCGCCCCTGTCGAGACCGCCGCCCCGGCAGCGGTCGAGGCCGTGATCGGAGGTCGCACCCTCGCTGGCGAACTCGCCGCAGCGTCCGATTTCGACGGCAACATCCTGCCCGATCTCCAGGTCGACGACATCCGGCGCGGTCAGTCGGTGAACCTGCGCAATGTGTTGCCGGCGGAGCGGCCCGTGCTGTTCTGGATGTGGGCGCCGCATTGACCGGTTTGCCGTCGGGAAGCTCCCGATGTCGAGCAGTTCGCTCGTGATCATCTCCAAGAAGTCGAAGTCATCGGACTCGGCACGCAAGACAGCCTCGGTCAAGCCGAGGACTTCGTCGAGCAGTTCGGCACCCAGTCCTTCATGATGCTGTGGGACGAATCGTTCAAGTCTTGGCAGACACTCGGGATCTCGTCGCAGCCCGCAGCGGTGCTCCTCTCCCCCGACGGCACCGTGCTCGGGAGCTGGCAAGGCGGCATTCCCGAAGACGAAGTCCTGCAACTCATCGCCGGCTGATCGGGCCTGTCCCTCACGCGACAAAACTGTCGCGTTGGTGCCTGGCCCTCTCGCGACAAAACTGTCGCGTTGGTGCCTGGCCCTGACGCGTCAGGAGTCGAAGCCGAGGCCGAGGCGGTCGAGCGTGCGCAGCCAGATGTTGCGCTGGCCGGTCTGGTCTTCGCGGTTCATCGACCAGCGGGTGGCCTGAATACCGATGAACCGGAACGGCTCCGGCGGGAAGGGCAGCGGCTTGTCCTGCACGAAGTCGGTCTTCGTTGCGATCGACTTACGACCCTGCAGGAGATCGAGCATCGTCGACGCCGCAAAGCGCGTTGCTGCCACGCCCAGGCCGGTGTAACCGACGGCATAGGCGACCCGATTCGACATCGCCGAACCGAAGAACACCGAGAAGCGGGTGCTCGTGTCGATCGCCCCACCCCATACGTGGCTGAACTTCACCTCGGCGAGCTGCGGGAAGGTCTGGAAGAAGTGTTCGGAGAGCTTCGCCCACGTCTCGGGGCGACTCTCGAGTTCGACCGACACCTTCGAACCCCAGTAGTAGATGGCGTCGTAGCCACCCCACAGGATGCGGTTGTCGGGCGTCAACCGGTAGTAGTGGAACTGGTTCGTGATGTCGGACAACCCGCGTCGGTTCGCCCAGCCGACGCTCGCCAGTTGCTCGGCGGTCAGCGGTTCGGTGACGAGGCAGTAGTCGTACACGGGCACCATGTACTGCCGAATCCGCTTCAGCAGCGGCCGGTCAGCGTTGGTGCCGAGAACCACCTGCGAACACCGGATGTTGCCCAGCGGCGTGGACACCCGCATCCCCTTGCCGTCCTTGGCGATGTCGGTGGCCTTCGAGTGCTCGTAGATCCGTACGCCGAGTTCTTCGGCCGCTCGCTTCAACCCCCACGCCAAGCGGGCCGGATCGACCATCGCCGCACGATCGGGCCGGAGCAGGCCCCCGGTATAACTCGGCGAGTTCACTTCGGCCTGCATGGCGTCCTGGTCGAGCCACGAGACGCGTTGACCGAGCGACTGGAGCAGATCGTGCTCCTCGCGCAACTCGTCGAGGTACGACTCGGGATGACGGGTATGCGCGACGTCGATCACCCCGGTCCGCTCGTAGCTGCAGTCGATGTCGTATCGCTTGATCGCCGACTCGATCTCGTTCAAGTTGAGCAGGCCGAGCCCTTCGAGCACATCGAGTTCGGCTGCGTGCCGATTCATGCCGTTACCCACACCGTGCGTCAACGACGCCTCCATGAACCCACCGTTGCGGCCGCTCGCCGCACCGCCGACCTCGCCCTTGTCGATCAACACGACGTCGCGCTGTGGGTCGCGTTCCTTCGCAATGATCGCCGTCCACAGCCCTGTGTACCCTCCGCCCACGATGCACAGGTCGCAGTGTTCGTCACGCACCAACGTGGGGTTCGACTCAGGAAGGTCGACGCTCTCGAGCCAGTACGGATACGGCTCGGCGTCGGCAATCGCGTCGAGCGCCATACGGTGCAACGCCGAGTCGGCCTCGCCAGCAAGTTTGCCGAATTCGTGTGCCATGGGTCAGGCCTTCCTGGTTCGACCGCGGACGAAGCCGGCGATCGTGCCCGACGCCATCAGCAGGACCGACACGACCAGGACGATCGTGGCGAGCACGTTGATCTGCGGCGAGAACGAGTTCTTGAAACTGGCATTGATGAACAACGGGAAGGTACTGACCGAACCGGAGTTGAACAGCGTGATGATGAAGTCGTCGAGCGACAGCGCGAACGACAACAACCCGGCGGCGAGGATGCCTGGAAGGATCAGCGGAAAGGTGACCTTCCAGAACGTGCGCATCGGTGAGGCCCCGAGATCTTGCGCTGCTTGTTCGAGGCCCCAGTCGAAGCCGCGGACGCGGGCGCGAACGGTGAGCGCCACGAAGCTCACCTGGAACATCACGTGGGCGATGATGATCGTGCTCAGCCCCCGCGTGACGCCTTGATCGAGGAAGAGGGTCGCCAGCGACGACCCGATGACGATCTCGGGCGTGGTCAGCGGCAGCACCAGGATGAAATCGAGGACCGGGCCACCCTTGAACTTGTACCGGGCGAGACCGATCGCGATGAGCGATCCGAGTGCAGTGGCGATCACGGTCGACACGGCTGCGATCTTCAGGCTTTCGAGCAGAGAATCGGTCAGGTTCGAATTGGCGAGCGGGTTCTTCCAGTTGTCGAGCGTGAACTCCTGGAGGACGAAGTTGAACTTGCCCTTCGGTTTGTTGAACGAGTACACGACGATCCAGATGATCGGGATGAACAGGTAAAAGAGCCCGAACGCCGCGAATGCGTTCAACGCCCACCGTGCGACCGAACCGCGACGACTCGATGGTTCGCTCATGCCGTCGTCCTCATGCCGGCGTTCATGCCAGGTCCTCGGTGCCGAAGAAGCGGCTGTAGATCAAGACGCCCACCGTGATGATCGCCATCAGCACGAACGACATCGCCGAAGCGACCGGCACGTTGTTCTGGACGAGGAATTGGTCTTGGATCGAGTTGCCGATCATCGTCGTGTTCGGGTTGCCGAGGTAGAGCTGGTTGACGAAGTCGCCACTGGCCGGGATGAACGTGAGCAGCGTTCCGGCGAAGACGCCCGGCAACGACAACGGGAAGATCACCTTGCGGAATGCGGCCGTCGAAGTGGAGTACAGATCTTTGGCCGCGTCGACCAGGGAGACGTTGATCTTTTCCAAGCTGACGTAGATCGGCAACACCATGAACGGCAAGAAGTTGTAGGTCAACCCACCGATGACCGCAGCGGGGGTGTTCAGCACTTTGTCGCCGTCCATGATGCCGACCGAGTCGAGGATGCGAGTCAGGCGGAGCAATCGCAGGAGTTCGGTGATCTGACCTTCGTCGGCGAGCAGACTCTGCCAGGCGATCGTGCGGATCAGGTACGAGGTGAAGAACGGAATGATCACCAGACCGAGCAGCAGGCTGCGATATCGGCCGCCGCGGAACGCGATGACGTACGCCAGCGGGTAGCCGATGGCAATGGTCAGCAGCGTTGCGATCCCCGCGTAGGTGAAGGCCCGCTGGAACTGCGAACCGAAGTCGCTGAATGCAGTGGAGTAGTTGCCGAAGTTCCAGTCGAAATCGGCCTTCACTGCGAACCTGCTCGGCAAGGTCGACAGCGAGTTACGCAACAACGTGAACAGCGGCGCCAGGTAGAACAGCGCGAGCCACAGCATGCCGGGTTTGAGCAGCCCGTACGGCGCCAGCTTGCGTCGCGCCTCGAGGCCGCCCATCACGGCGACGAGGATCATCGACACGACGCCGCCGAACACGACGACGAGCGCCACCACCGCCAATGGCCCGGTGATCAGTCGTGCGCCGACCGCGACGAGCAGCACGCCGGCGAGGAGCAACGCGCCGAGCCCGACCGCCTCGGGATGCGACGCCCAGCGAGGTGTCGCCCGTACGGACGACACCTCATGTGCTGGTTGCTGCGCTGTCTCGATCATCAGGTCACAGTCGGGTCATCGTTGGGTCATCGTCGGGTCACGGCTCGGCGGCGTGGTCGGCAGCGCTCAGGCGCCGACGATCTTCGAAAAGGCTGCGTCGAGTTCGGCTTCGACCTCTTCGGTCAGGTTGGCAAAGGTGTGGGTCCGCGCGAGCGTGGCATCGTCGGGGAAGAGCAGCGGGTTGGCAGCCAGTTCCGGGTCGAGCTTTTCGAGCTCGGCCTGGACGCCGGCGACCGGCGAGACGTACTGCACCTGTGCGGTGATCTGGGCGGCCTGCGCCGGGTCGTAGACGAAGTCCATCCACTTGGCGGCCGAGTCACGGTTGACCGCACCCTTCGGCAGCACCATCGAATCGGCCCAACTCGTGCCGCCCTCTTCGGGGATGATGAACCGCACTGCCGGGTTGTCGAGCTGCAGTTGGACGACGTCGCCGGACCAGCCGATGCACGCCGCGAAGTTGCCGGTGCTCAAGTCGTTGAGATAGTCGTTGCCCGTGAAGCGCCGGATCTGCCCGCTCGCCTTGGCAGCTTCCAACTTCTCGAAGGACGAAGCGGCCTCGTCGAACGAGGAAAACTTCGAGATGTCGACACCTTCGGACAGCATGATCAGACCCACGGTGTCGCGCATCTCGGTGAGCATGCCGATCTTGCCGCTGAAGGCCGGGTCGAACAGGTCGGCGGTGCTGGTGAGTTCACGGCCGGTGGCTTCGATGTTGTAGGCGATGCCGGCGAATCCGGACTGCCACGGGAGGGAGTACTCACCGGTCGGGTCCCAGGCCGGCTTCTGGAGGTCGGCGCGCAGGTTCTTGGCGTTGGGCACCAGATCGAGGGGAAGCTTGTCGAGCCAGCCCAGGGCGATCAGCCGGCCGACGAGCCACGACGTGGGCGCGATGATGTCGGGGTCGATGGTTTTGCCGGTGCCGAGCAACGGCTGGATCTTGGCGAAGTACTCGACGTTGTCGTTGTACGTCTCGCCGTAGGTCAACTCGACGCCGCTCGCTTCGATGAAGCGGTCGACGGTGCCGGTGAGCCCTTCCCCGGTCGAGTCGATGTACTCGGGCCAGTTCTCGAACAGCAAGGTGTTGCCGCCGCCGCCACCCGTTGCACCACCGGAATCGTCGTCACCCCCACACGCGGCGAGCAGCGCCGGGAGCGAGATGCCGGCGGCGCTCAACGCACCGGCGTTCTGGAGCAGTCGACGCCGCGACATCGTGCGGCGTTGTGAGCTGGCGGATGATCCTGTGGTCATGGGAGGTTCCTGACGGTCGAGCGCCGACGCGGGTCGGGCGGGTGGGGGCTGACGGGTTGGGCGGGGTGGGGGCTGACGGGTTGGTCGGGTGGGGGCTGGAGATTGGATGGTGAAGAAAGCGGTGTCACCCGTCGGCGTGCGCTTCGAGGGTGTCGATGTCGTTGGCCGTTGCACCGGGGCGCGTCGGCCAGCCGTCGAGCAGGAATGCTGCTCCGGGTTCCCAACACAGGTACACGGTTGCACCGGGGGTAAGGAACGGGAGGTCGGTTCCGGTGCCGACGTTGGCGATGACTTCGCTTCCGTCGCCAAGCCGCACGTTCAGCCGAGCGGTTGCGCCTTGGAAGACGACGTCGGTCACGTGGCCCTCGATCGATCGTCCGTCAGACCGCGGCTCGATTGCCGCGATGAGCCGCTCGGGTCGCAACATCACCGACACCTGGGAGCCGTCAGACCGCTGCTCGCTCGTGCGCGCCCTGACGTTTGCGCCACTGGCCAAGGCGACGACGACGTCGTTCGCGTCGGAACCGACCACGGTTCCCGGCAGCAGGTTGGCGGAGCCGATGAAGCCGGCAACGAACAACGAGCCGGGACTGTTGTAGATCTCCTCCGGTGTGCCGATCTGCTCGACGCGGCCCTCGCTCATGACCGCGATGCGGTCGCTCATCGTGAGCGCCTCGCCCTGGTCGTGGGTGACGAACACGAAGGTGATCCCGACTTCGCGTTGGATGCGCTTCAGCTCGAACTGCATTGCTTCGCGCAACTTGAGGTCGAGCGCGGCGAGCGGCTCGTCGAGGAGCAATGCGCTCGGATAGTTGACGAGGGCTCGGGCGAGCGCGACGCGCTGCTGCTGACCGCCTGAGAGCTGCGACGGTTTCCGCTCGGCGAAGTCGGACAGCCGCACCACGTCGAGCATCTCGCGCACACTCGTCTCGTAGGTCGACCGTGCCACCTTCTTGGCCCGCGGGCCAAAGCGGACGTTGTCGGCAACACTCATGTGCGGGAAGAGCGCGTACTGCTGGAACACGGTGTTGACGTTGCGCTTGTACGGCGGCACGCGACTGACGTCTTCGCCGTTGAGCAGCACCCGCCCGGACGTCGGCTGCTCGAAGCCGGCGATCATCTTCAGCGTGGTGGTTTTGCCGCACCCCGACGGGCCGAGCATGGCGAAGAACTCGCCTTCGTGAATGGCGAAGTCGGCCCGATCGACAGCGACGAAGTCACCGAAGGACTTCCGAACGTTGTCGAGCCGGATCACGTCAGTTGTCATCTCAGATGTCCCCTCTCGGTCTTCTCACGCGCGCAGACCCTCCCAAATCTGCGGATCACACCTGACCTCGTGCCACGTCGTGACACTAGATCGTCGGGGCCGATTCGACGCGACAGCGCGGCATTGTTCACTGAGGAGAAACATGACGGGGGGACGCGACCGGACGTCATCCGGTGCCCCAGTCATAGGTCTGCTTCACCAATTTCAGATAGGTGAGGATCTCGCTCGTGCGGATTCCGGGCACCGCGCGCACCTGCTCGTTGACGATGCGCAACAGGTCGTCGGCATCGGCACACACCACCTCGACCACGATGTCGTAGCGTCCGGCGACCACGACCACGTACTCGAACACGTCGAACGCTGCGAGTCGCTCGGCTGCCGCAGTGATGTCGCCGTCGACCGTGATGCCGATGAGTGCTTGAAAGGCCAGGCCGACCTTGGCCGGATCGGTGACTGCCACGATGTGCATCACCCCCCGCTCGGTGAGTCGATTCACTCGTTGCCGCGCAGCGGCCTCACTCAGACCGACCAGTGGGCCGAGTTGGGAGTAGGGCAAGCGGCCGTCGCTCTGCAGCGCCCGGATGATCGCCTTGTCGACTTCATCGAGTTCGAACTTCGAGGACATCTCCATCTCAGCGGTCGCAGGTCAGCCGGTCACGAGTCGGGCGTTGCAGCAGTTCTTGCAGGGAATACATCGATGTCGGACGGGCTGGCGACTCAGGACATCCCGATCGCGGCCATGCCGACGATCAGCGTCGCTCGGATTGCGGCAACGATCTCTTCGAACTGCTCTGGGCCCGCGATCAGCGGTGGCGAGAGCTGGATGACCGGATCGCCACGGTCGTCGGTGCGGCAGATCAACCCGTTGTCGAGCAACGACTCAGACAGCACTCGCCGGATCAGCAGCTCGGATTCGTCGGCAGTGAACGTGGCCTTCGTGTCGCGGTTCTTGACCATCTCGATGCCGTAGAAGTAGCCCGCGCCGCGGACGTCGCCGACGATCGGCAGGTCGTACAGCGTCTCGAGTTGACGACGGAACTCGGGCTCGTTGTCGCGAACATGTTCGAGCAGGTTCTCCTTGTCGAAGATGTCGAGGTTCGCCAGCGCAACCGCGCAGCTGACCGGATGGCCGCCGAAGGTGAAGCCGTGCAAGAAGCGATTGGTCGATCCGAGGAACGGTTCGACGAGTCGATCGCTCACGATCATCGCACCGAGCGGCGAGTAGCCCGACGTGAGGCCCTTGGCACAGGTGATGATGTCGGGCACGTAGCCGAAGCGTTCGGCGCCGAACATGTAGCCGAGTCGACCGAATGCGCAGATCACCTCGTCGGACACCATCAGCACGTCGTACTTGGTGCAGATCTCACGAACGCGCTGCATGTACCCGTCGGCTGGAACGAAGCAACCGCCCGAGTTCTGCACCGGCTCGACGAACACCGCGGCAACGGTGTCGGGGCCCTCGCGAATGATCATCGCCTCGATGTCGTTGGCGCACGACAGGTTGCAACCGTTCGACATCGCACACATCGAACACCGGAACTCGTTGGCGTTGGCGACTTTGAACGCTCCCGGCACGAGCGGCTCGAACGTGTTGCGCAGCGCCGGCACACCGGTGATCGACAATGCGCCCATCGTGGTGCCGTGATAGCCGAGGTATCGGCTGATCACCTTGCGCTTGGACGGCTTGCCGACCGACTGGAAGTACTGGATGGCCAGCTTCCACGCCGACTCGACCGCTTCGCCGCCGCCGGTGGTGAAGAACACCCGGTTCAGGTCGCCTGGCGTGTGCGCGGCGAGGCGTGCGGCGAGTTCGATCGCGGTAGGGTGGGCGTAGGACCAGATCGGGAAGTACGCGAGCTTCTCGGCCTGCGCCCGCGCCGCTTCGGCGAGTTCGACCCGGCCATGGCCCACCTGCACGGTGAACAACCCGGCCAATCCGTCGAGATACCGATGGCCCTCGTCGTCCCAGATGTAGCAGCCGTCGCCGCGCTCCATGATGCGCTGCTTCTCGAAGCCCTTTCCGACTGTGGTGAAGTGACCCCACAGGTGGCGCTCACCGAGGGCTGCGAGTTCGTCGTGTTGCATGGAGTCAACCTCATCGGTGTCGAATTACTGGATCGGCGAGTCGATCCGTGGCAAGGTGAGGGTAACACAACTCGATCCGTCGTCACGCGGCGCCACACCATCTGACCGAACCGTGCGACACTCTGACCCACCGACCGAACCATCCCGACGCAGCACACCCGACCGAACCATCCCGACCGCAGCACACCCGACCGCCAGCTACACCCACCGCAGTACGGTGACCACAGCCCCCTGGAGCATCCGATGACCGCATCGACCACACTGCCGAGCCAGAACTTCGTCGACGGGCGTTGGGCCGACGCACGCAACGGCGCGACCGACGATGTGCTGAACCCCGCCACCGGAGCGGTGCTGGGCACGGTGCCGGCGTCGGGCGTCGCCGACGTCGACGCGGCGGTGACAGCGGCTGCCGCGGCGTTCGACGGCTGGTCGGCGCTCACACCGCGCCAGCGCAGCGAGGTGCTGCACCGCGTGGCCGACATCGTCGAGGCCAACCTCGACGAGTTGTCGCTCCTCGAATGTCAGAACGTCGGCAAGCCGGTGAGCATCGTCGAATTCGAGATGGATCTCACCAAGGACAACTGGCGGTTCTTTGCGTCGGCCTGTCGCTTCCTCGAGGGCAAGGCGGCAGGTGAGTACATGGCCGGCTACACGTCGATGATCCGCCGCGAACCGCTCGGCGTCGTCGGCTCGATCACACCCTGGAACTATCCGCTCAACATGGCGACGTGGAAGCTCGGGCCCGCGCTCGCCGCGGGCAACACCGTGGTGCTCAAGCCGTCCGAGCTCACGCCCTACACCGCGTTGCGATTCGCCGAACTCACCGCCGACGTCTTGCCGCCCGGCGTGCTCAACATCGTCTGTGGGCAAGGCGCCACCGCCGGAGCAGCACTCGCCGACCACCCCGGCATCGCGATGGTGTCGATCACCGGCAGCGTCGGAGCCGGCAAGGCCGTGGCCCGATCGTCGGCCGAAACGCTCAAGCGCGTACACCTCGAACTCGGCGGCAAGGCGCCGGTCGTCATCTTCGACGATGCCGACGTCGACGCAGCAGTCGAGATGCTCCGGACGATGGCGTTCTACAACTCGGGTCAGGACTGCACGGCCCCGTGCCGGGTGATCGCCGGCGCCCGGGTCTACGACGACGTGGTCGACAAGCTCACCGCAGCAGTCGGTCGATTGCAGGTCG
Source organism: Ilumatobacteraceae bacterium (assembly GCA_963820085.1). Taxonomy (GTDB): domain Bacteria; phylum Actinomycetota; class Acidimicrobiia; order Acidimicrobiales; family Ilumatobacteraceae; genus Ilumatobacter_A. The sequence goes on from CAWFYU010000009.1 coordinate 129,819, forward strand.
GCGACCCGATGGCTGCCGACACCGAAATGGGGCCGGTCATCTCCGCCGCCCACCTCGATCGTGTGGCGGGCTACGTCGATCGAGCGCGCGATGCCGGCGCCGAGGTCACGGTCGGCGGCCGACGGTCGGCAGGGCTCGGCGGCGGATTCTTCTACGAACCCTCGGTCGTCGTCGGACCCGACCAGGCCGCCGAGATCATCCAGCAGGAAGTTTTCGGACCCGTGGTCACCGTGCAATCGGCGACCGACGAAGCCGACGCGCTACGGATGGCCAACGACGTGCCGTATGGGCTGGCCGCCAGCGTGTGGACCCGCGACGTCGGACGGGCGATGAAGATGAGCAAGGCATTGCACTTCGGTGCGGTCTGGGTGAATGATCACATTCCGATCGTGTCCGAGATGCCGCACGGCGGGTTCAAGAACTCGGGCTACGGCAAGGACATGTCGATGTACGCCGTCGAGGCGTACACCGAAGTCAAACACGTCATGATCAAGCACTGACCGGGATCGCACGAGATGATGAACATCGAGAAAATGGAGAAACACTGATGGCTGCCAACACCGACAATCTCAGCAACGTCTGGTTCAAGGTCACCGACCTCGAAGTCGCGTCGGGCGAGGGGTCGTGGATCATCACCACCGCTGGTGATCGCTACCTCGACTTCACCGGCGGGATCGCGGTCACCTCGACCGGCCACGCCCATCCGCACGTCGCCGACGCGATCGCCGCGCAGGCCCATCGCGTGATCCATGCCCAGGCCAACGTCTACACCCACGACCTGATGCAACCGCTCGCGGCTCGGCTCGCCGCGCTGTGCCCGCCGGGTATCGACACGTTCTTCTACGCCAACTCCGGTGCCGAGATCACCGAGGCGGCAGTCAAGCTGTCCAAGCAGGCGACGGGCCGACCGAACATCGTCGTGTTCCAAGGCAGCTTCCATGGCCGCACGCACCAGGCCATGGCGATGACCACCTCGAAGACCGTCTATCGCGCCGGTCATGCGCCGTTGCCGTCGGGCATCTTCATCGCGCCGTATCCGAATGTGTACGCCGACGATCTCGACGCCGAGGTCGCGCGGGCGCTCCAAGGGTTCGACGACCTCCTCGCGATGGTCACCGCACCGAGCGAAACAGCTGCGGTCATCATCGAACCGGTGCTCGGTGAGGGCGGCTACATCGCCGCGCCTCCCGGGTTCCTCGAAGGACTCGACGCTCGGTGCAAGCAGCACGGGATGCTCTTCATCGCGGACGAAGTGCAGTCGGGCTTTGGACGCACCGGCAAGATGCTGGCGATCGAGCACTACGACGTCGAGCCCGACATCGTGTGCATGGCCAAGGGCATTGCCTCGGGCTTTCCGTTCTCGGCGCTCGGAACGCGCCGCGCCCTCGACGACCGGTGGCCGACCGGTTCGCACGGCGGTACCTACGGTGGCAACCCGATCGGATGCGCCGCCGCGCTCGCCACGCTCGACGTACTCACCGCCGACGGATTCATGGACGACGTGAACGCTCGAGGAGAGCAGTTCGTTGCGGGCTTACGCGAGTTGCAGTCACGCCATGCCGGGATCGTTCATGTCCGCGGGCTCGGGCTCATGGTCGCGGCGCAACTCGACACCGCAGCCCGAACCGCGGCAGTCGTCGCGCATTGTCGCAACCAGGGCAACCTGCTCACCATGACCGCCGGCGCCGCCGGCACCACGTTGCGCTTCATGCCGCCGTTGACCGTGTCGGCCGACGAGATCGATCTCGCGCTCGCGGCCTTCGACAAGGCGCTCGTCGACTCGAACTGACCGGCACTCACCGCCGGCAGCAACCGGCGGCGAGCACGTTCCCTTCAGAGAGCGGTCACCACTCTGCGCCGAGGCGACGTCGCACCTCGCCGCCGCGCAACTCGAAACCGGTCAGTCGGGCGTCGAGGACGTCGAGCAGTTGGCGCGCGTGCTCGGCACCGAAGACGAGGGGCGGGCGGATTTTCAGCACGTTGCTGAAGCGGCCGGTGAGGCCGACGAGCACGCCATCGTGACGGAGTTCGGTTGCCAGCCGCGCACCATCCTGGTAGCTGATCGGCTCGCGCGTCGCTCGATCCTGCACGAGATCGAGCCCCCAGAACAGACCGGACCCCTGCACGTTGCCAATCACGGGGTGGCGAACGGCCAGGTCGCGCAAGCCTGCGCCGAGCAGCGCTCCGGTGGCCGCCGCATTGTCGAGCAGGCCCTCGTCGTGGATCACGTCGAGCACAGCAAGTGCCGCCGCGGCCGACACCGGATTGCCGCCGAAGGTGTTGAAGTACGAACGGCGGGCGGCGAACGCCGCAGCGATCGCCGGCGTGGTGACCACGGCGGCCACAGGATGGCCTGCGCCCATTGGTTTGCCGAGCGTGACGATGTCCGGCACGATGCCGTAGTTGTCGAACCCCCAGAAGTTCTGACCCAAGCGGCAGTACCCGGCCTGCACTTCGTCGGCGATGACCAACCGCCCGCGGCGTGGATCGTCGCGGTGATTCGCGCGACGTAGTCGCCGGGTGCGGTGAGCACGCCGTTGGAGTCCCAACTCGCGTCGAGGAGAAGCGCCGCAGGCCGATGCCCCCGCCCGGCCAGAGCGTCGAGCTCGATGTCGAGCAGCGCGGCGTACTGCCGTGCGAGCTCGGCGTGCTCGGTGGTGTGATGACTGGTGGCGTCGTCACCGGTGCCGGCTGCGTCACGCTGGCCGGCGGCGGCTTCGACATCAACGCCTTGACTGTCATCGTCGGATCGTTGCGCACGGAACGGTCCGCGGTAGGTGTTCGGCGGTTCGATCACGCCAAGCCATGCGGGGCGGTCTTCGGCGGGGTAGCTGTCGGTCGAGAGTTGCCACACCAGCGACGAGTTGCCGTGATAGGAGCGTTCGGTCACGACGACGCCGTGCGCGCCCGTGACCGTGCGGGCGATTTCGACGGCGAGGTCGTTGGCCTCGGTGCCGGTGCACACGAAGTAGCACACGCCGAGGTCGCCCGGGAGCGACGCGCCCAGCCGTTCGGCGAGCCGGACGACGTTGTCGTGGAGGTAGCGGGTGTGGGTGTTGAGAAGGCCCGCCTGCGCGCTGATCGCCTCGACCACTCGGGGGTGGCAATGGCCGACCGATGCAACGTTGTTGTAGCAGTCGAGCAGGCGGTTGCCGTCGGCGTCGTACAGCCAAACGCCCTCGCCGCGCACGAGATGGATCGGGTCGTCGTAGAAGAGTTGGTACGACGGTGCGAGCGCCGCGGCGCGACGGCGCTCAAGCTCGGAGTCGTGGTCCTGGTTCTGCACGGGGTCGTCGGTCGGTCATGATGCCTCCGCCGGGAGTTCGATCAGCCGGGACGACAGTGCGCGGGCGTCGATCGCGCTCCATCGGCGCAGGCTGCGGTGGATGCCATCCCGTTCGGCAGCGACGGCCTCGGCAACGTGCGGGCTGCGACGCATCTGGTAGTCGGTCATCAGCGCACTGAGCACGAGGCGGCAGAGCACGAGTTCGCCCACCAGCGCGAGTTCGTGCGTGTCGAGCGTCCGCTCCTGGTGGTACCCCCGAACCATCTCGACGAATGCCTCGGCGGGGTCGGGTTGCTCACCGACGAAGCTCGCCCCCGACACGCCGAGGTCGGCCGCCGTCGCCGAGGTCACGAGATCACCGAAGTCGATGATGCCGGTCACCGCTTCGGGTGACATCGAGGTGCTCGTTGCGTCACGCAGCAGGTTGCCTCGGTGCGCATCGTTGTGGATGACCTGGCGTCGGAGGTGCCGCATCTCGGCAACCGCCGCTTCGACTCGCTCGCGACATGGCTCGAGGAGCGCTCGTGCGTCGGTGGCGAGCATCGACCACAGCTCTGCGTTCGCCAGCATGCCGCTGTCCAGGGCCCAGGGCATGAACTCGTCGGCCGCCGGGTGTTCGAAGCTCGCCAGCGCAACGGCAAGTCGTCCCTGCATCGCTCCGATGTCGCGCAGGCCGGCGGGCGAGATCACTGCGAGGTCGTCGAATGTGCGTCCGGGCAGAAAGGTCATCACCCGGACCGGCAACTGTGCTGAACCGACCTCAGCCAGGACGATGGATGCTCCTGAGCGGTTCGGGACGAGACGGGGCACGGGGAGCGTGGGGTCGGTCGCGGCAATGTGTTCGAGCGCACCGTTCTGGAATTCGAGCGTGGCCAACGGCTCGGTCGCGCCGGCGACCTTGACGACGAATGATCCGTTCGCCGACTCGATCAGCGCGTTCTGCTCGCGCTCGCCGCGCAGCCTGGTGACGACGCCGTCGATCCCGAAGTGCTCGGCGGCGATGCGCCTCAACTCGTCGGCGCCCAGCGATGGTGGAAGGAACCACTCGTCGCGATCGGCCGGATGATCGGCGTCATGGTCGGTGGGGTTGCCGCCAGGGTTGCATCGGCCGACAACGTCCATCACGCACAGGATGCCAGATGTCGTCAGAAGACGACAGGGAGCAGAGTCGACGCGACCAAAATCGTGGTCACGGTCAGGGGCAAACCGACCCGGGCGAAGTCGCCGAAGCGATATCCGCCGAGCGAAAAGACCATGAGATTCGTCTGGTATCCGACAGGCGTGAGAAATGAGCATGACGCGCCGAAGAGCACTGCGATCGCCAGCATCCTCGGCTCGGCGCCGACGTCGGCGGCCACCGACAGCGCGACCGGAATCATCAACGCGGCTGCGGCGTTGTTCGCCAACACTTCGCCGAGGACCACGGTGGCCACCATGATGCCGGCGACCAGTCCGAAGTCCCCACCCCCGAGAGCGTCGATGCGCACCACGATGTCGGAGATCTCTGCGGCCAACCCGCTCCGCTCGACCGCTGATCCCAAACTGATCGAGAACGCGATCGTCAGAACGACACTGAGGTTGACCGCTCGGAGACCCTCATTGGCCGTGATGGCGCCGCCCGCCACGACGATCACGGCTGCTGCGAGCGCCGCCTCGAACAGGGTGAGGATTTCGGTCGAGGTGGCGACGAGCAGGAGCAGAGTGCAGGCAATCACCAGCCACGAGCGAGTGCGTACCGGTGGCGGCGGTTCATCGACGGCGGCGACGAGCGAGAAGTCGACATCGGCGCGCCAGCGATCGCCGAACGACTCGGCTGCGAGCACCAGCAACACGTCGCCGCCCCGCAGCTCGATGCGGCCCAACTGGCCCCCGAGTTGGCCATCGGCACGGTGGATCGCCATCACAGCGCCGCCATACCGACTCCGGAAATCGGCCGACCGCAGCGACGCGCCGACGAGACGCGACGCCGGAGCGACGACGGCTTCGAACACTCTCGTCCCAGCGCCCCGTGCGGCCAGCAGGTGATGAGCTTCGGTCGTCGTCAACCCACTGATGTCGTGCAGGTCGATGACTCGACTGACATCGCCGACGAAGCAGCAGATGTCATTCGCCTGGAGCCGAGTCTCGGGCGACGCGGCGAGCGCCGTTGCGGTGTCGTGCTGCGCGTCGCCCCGCTCGATCAGCGCGAGGTACACCCCGTCGAGGTTGCGCAGCCCCGACTCCGCGATCGACTTGCCGACCAACGCGCCGGCGGGTTCGACGCGCGCGATCATCTGGAACTCGCGGGCACGTCGCTCGACATCGACATCGACCGCCTCGCGCCGCGGCAGGAGTCGTCCGCTGAAGAGCGACAACGTCATCACTCCGACGGCGGCGATCGGCAGCCCGACTGCCGTGAATTCGAACATGCCCAACGGTTCTTGCCCGGACTGCTCCAACAGGTCCGAGACGACGAGGTTCGTCGAGGTGCCGATCAGCGTCACCATGCCCCCGAGCAGGCTGGCGAACGACAACGGCATGAGATAGCGCGACGAGTCGGCGCCACGGCGCCGACTCCAGCGCACGACACGAGGAGCGAACATCGCGACGAGCGGCGTGTTGGGAATCACCGACGACAGCAGCGCCGTCCCGGTGGTCAACCCAACGATCGGGCGACGTCGGTCGAGAGCCCGATCGACCAGACCCGCGAACGTGCCCGTGGCTGTTGCCGCCCCCGCGAGGACGTACAGCGCAGCGATCGTGGCGGGTGCCGGACTCGCCAGACCACCGAGCGCGATGTCGGTGTCGATGACCCCGACGAACAGCAGCGCTGCCACCGCGGACCCCAACACGATCACGGGCGGCCAACGGTCGATGACGAGCACGACAACCAAGCCGACGAGGACCGCGAGAGTGATCCAACTGTCGGTGCTCATCTCGCCGTCGCTCGCAACCGCCGACCGATCCGCCGCTTCACGCGATGGTGCCCCGCGCGCGCAGGATCTCGACGATCTGGTCGGCAGCTTCCTCGGCGGTGACGGTGGTCGTGTCGACGCGGATCTCGGGTGCCTCCGGCGCCTCGTACGGCGAGTCGATGCCGGTGAAGTTGGCCAGTTCCCCGGCGCGCGCCTTGGCGTACAGACCCTTCGGATCGCGTGACTCCGCGACGTCGAGCGGGGTGTCGACGTGGACCTCGACGAACTCGCTGGCCTCGACACGATCACGCGCCAGTCGTCGTTCGGCGCGGAAGGGCGAGATGAACGAGACGAGCACGACGAGGCCGGCGTCGACCATCAGGCCAGCCACCTCGGCGATGCGGCGAATGTTCTCGACCCGATCGGCATCGGTGAAGCCGAGATCACGATTGAGCCCATGCCGGACGTTGTCGCCGTCGAGCAAGTAGGTCCGGACGCCCAGGGCGTGCAGCTTGGCCTCGACGATGTTCGCGATCGTCGACTTGCCCGAACCCGACAGACCGGTGAACCACACCACCCCCGGTTGATGATGGTTCTGCTCGGCCCGGGCGGGCTTGTCGACCCGCACGTCCTGCCAGTGGATGTTGTGGCTGCGGCGCAGCGCGAAGTGCAACATGCCGGCGCCGACGGTGTTCTGCGTCAGCTTGTCGATGACGACGAACGAACCGGTGTCCCGGTTGGTGCGATACGCGTCGAACGGGATGGCCCGATCGAGACTGAGATTGCACACGCCGATCTCGTTCAAGGCGAGCGTGGTGGCCGCCAAGTGCTCGAGTGAATTGACGTCGACCCGGTACTTCGGATTGGCGATCGTGACGCCGACCGTGCGGGCGCCGATCTTCATCAGGTACGGCCGGCCCGGCAGCATCTCGTCCTCGTGCATCCACACGACATGCGCCTCGAACTGGTCGGCCACCTCGGCCGGGGCGTCGCCGGCGCACATCAGGTCGCCGCGGCTCGCATCGATCTCGTCGGTCAAGGTCAACGTCACCGACTGCCCGGCCACCGCGTGATCGAGATCACCGTCCATCGTGACGATCCGATCGACCGTGCTCGTGGTGCCGGCGGGAAGCACCCGAATCGGGTCGCCCGGCTGGATCGAGCCACCGACGATCAGGCCCGAGAACCCGCGGAAGTCGAGGTTCGGGCGATTGACCCATTGCACCGGCATCCGGAATGCTCCGGCGGCAACGTCGTCGTCGACGACCACATCTTCGAGATACGCCATCAGCGTCGGGCCGTCATACCACGGCATGGCCGGGCTGTGCTCGACGATGTTGTCGCCCTTGAGCGCCGACACCGGCACGTACGTGACGTCGTGCAGATCGATTTGGGCGGCAAACGCGCCGTACTCGGTGCGGATCGCGTCGAAGACGTCGGACGAGTAGTCGACCAGATCCATCTTGTTGATGGCAACGACGACCTTGTCGATGCCGAGCAGCGAGACGAGGTAGCTGTGGCGGCGAGTCTGGGTGAGGATGCCCTTGCGGGCGTCGACCATCAACACGGCCGCGTCGGCGGTCGAGGCGCCGGTCACCATGTTGCGGGTGTACTGCTCGTGGCCGGGCGTGTCGGCGACAATGAACTTGCGCTTCTCGGTCGAGAAGAATCGGTAGGCGACGTCGATCGTGATGCCCTGCTCGCGTTCGGCGGTGAGGCCGTCGAGCAGCAGGGCAAAGTCGAGGTCGGTGCCCTGCGTGCCGATCTTGGCCGAGTCGGCCGCGAGTTGAGCGAGATGGTCCTCGAAGACCATGTGCGATTCATAGAGCAGGCGGCCAATGAGGGTGCTCTTGCCGTCGTCGACGCTGCCGCAGGTGATGAAGCGGAGCAACGACTTGTGCTGATGCGACGTCAAGTATTCGTCGATGTCGGTCGCGATGAGGGCGGACACGTGCGCCATCAGAAGTACCCCTCCTGCTTCTTCTTCTCCATCGAGCCGGCCGAGTCGGTGTCGATCAGCCGGCCCTGACGTTCCGACGTCGTGGCCAACAACATCTCCTGGATCACGCCGGTGAGCGTGTCGGCGTCGCTCTCGATCGCTCCCGACAGCGGGTAGCAGCCGAGGGTGCGGAAGCGCACGTTCTTGATCTCCGGCACTTCGCCGTCACGCAGTACGAACCGGTCGTCGTCAACCATGATCGACGTACCGTCACGGTCGACGACGGGCCTCGGCGCCGACAGATACAAGGGCACGATCGGGATCTGTTCGAGATGGACGTACTGCCAGACGTCGAGTTCGGTCCAGTTCGAGATCGGGAAGACCCGCAGCGTCTCCCCGGGGCTGCGCCGGGCGTTGAAGATCTTCCACAACTCGGGGCGCTGCCGCTTGGGATCCCATTGGTGCTGCGGCGAACGGACCGAGAAGATCCGCTCCTTCGCGCGTGACTTCTCCTCGTCGCGCCGCGCGCCGCCGAAGCACAGGTCGAACTTGTTGAGGTCGATGGCCTGCTTGAGGCCCTCGGTCTTCCACATGTCGGTGTGCATGGCCGAGCCGTGATCGAAGGGGTTGATGCCGCGCTCGACGCACTCGGGGTTCTGGTGGACGATCAACTCCATGCCCAGTTCCATGGCCGTGCGGTCGCGGAAGGCGTACATCTCGCTGAACTTCCACGTGGTGTCGACGTGCACGAGGGGGAACGGGGGCGGGCTCGGAAAGAACGCCTTCGTGGCCAGGCGCAACATGACCGAGCTGTCTTTGCCGATGCTGTAGAGCATCGCGGGGTTGTCGCTCTCCGCCACGGCCTCGCGCATGATGTGGATTGCTTCGGCTTCGAGCCGCTGCAGATGGGTCAACCTGGCTGATGTCGTTGCGAGATTCTCTACCAAGTCCACGGACAATAGGGTAAACACTTCCCCCCACCGCCCACAACCCGGGTGCGATGAGTTCCCGCCTCAGCAGGTGCGACCCGAACTCATCACAGGCGGTCGGACCCAGGGTGCGATGAGTTCCAGCCTCAGCGGGTGCGACCCAAACTCATCGCGGGCCTCGGCCTGGGCGAGATCAGCGGGGGTGGCGGGCGGCGGTGTCGCGCTGATACTCGGCGGCGAGGGCAGACACCGGCGCGGGGAGATCGCCGGACACGAGATCGGCGAGACTCACCTCTTCGAGCACGCGCCGCAAGCTGCCTCGAATCGCCATCCAGACTTCGGGCAGCGAATCGGCGGGCGCCGGGTAGCTGAGGTCGCGCAGACTCTCGTCGTGGACATCGGCGAGCGGGCCGTCGACGGCACGGAAGACATCGGCGAGCGAGATCTCCTCGGCCGGGCGCGACAGGCTGAATCCGCCGTCGGGACCACGCTTCGAGCGCACGAGTTGGGCCCGCTTCAGGTCGCGGGTGATGTCGAGCAGGTACTTGAGCGAGATGTTCTGACGCGTGGCGATCGCTTCGGCCTTGACCACGCCACTCGGCTGCGCGGCCAACTCACCGGATGCCAACTCGGCCATCGCGCGCACCGCGTTGTCGACCCGTTCCGAGATGCGCATGGCGGCGACGTTAGCGATCACCTCTGGTGTCAGACACCAGAGGTGATGACGACGGTGATGACGACGGTGATGACGACGGTGAGCGCACGCGCCGCAGCAGTACTTCTTGGGCGATCGTCGCAACGTGGGTGCCGTCGATGTTCAGCACGTCCCCAGTCACGAGGCCCCGGCCGCCATTGAGGCCATGCGAGCGCGTGTCGAACCAATGCCACTGGTCGGCGCGGCACGGGCGGTGGAACCAGACCGAGTGGTCGAGGCTTGCGCCCTGGAACTTGGTGCGGTCGCTGTGGTCGTTGTCGAAATCGGGGTGCGGCGAACGGGCCGCCCACGACGGCGCGGCGTCAGACAGGAACGCCATCGCCAACGTGTGCTTCACCGGATCGTCGCCCAGGTCGGCCAGAATCCGCAACCAGTAGCCGAAGCGGCTGGGTGCGTCATCGATTCCCGGCAGTTCGACCGCACGCCGGTCGATCAGGTTGCCCCACGAGAAGTTCTCGAGGCTCGGATCGTCGGGCTGCGGGAACCCGGCCGGAAACGAAGCGATCTGCGCATCGGCTTCGTCCTCGTCGACCTGGAACGACACCGAGACGTTCAAGATCGCGCCGGCCGACTGCCGAGCGACGACCTGGCGCGTGCTGAACGACCGGCCATCGCGGAGGCGCTCGACCTCGAAGCGAATCGGTTCGGCGGTCGAGCCTGGCCGAATGAAGTACGAGTGCAGCGAGTGGGGCCGTCGATCAGACGACACCGTGGCGATCGCCGCCCCCAACGCCTGCGCCACGACCTGGCCGCCGAACAATCGATTGCCCCACGGGTAACGGGCGACCATGGCCACGTACGTGTCGGGTCCGTGCGGTTCGAGATGCAGCAGGTCAGCGAAGTCGACGTCCCTGATCTTCGGTGCGGCGGCAGGATCGAGTTCGGACATCGCCCCATCATCGCCCATCACTTCGAATCCATCCGAAAGACACAAGAACCGACCCGATCCATCGTCCCCGCGACGGCCGACTCAGACGGTTGACCGCTGACGGTTCACAGTTGGGGCTGCCAGCTGCGTTGCGGCAGGCTGTGCGCATGGACGCAATCGACACGGTGGACCTCACCGACCCAAGTGCGCCGGATCGTTTGGATCGAGCGCTGCGCAAGGACGGATTCGTGCAACTCGTGGGCCACGGACTGGCCGACGATGTCGCCGACGCGCTGTGGGTCGGGATGGACGAGTTCTTCGCCTTGCCATCCGCGCTCAAGCGCTCCTGCGTCGTCGACGATGCCGCGGCGAACCGCGGGTACCGCCATCGTGGCAGCGAGGCGCTGTCGTACTCGCTCGGCGAGGCGAGTCCGCCCGACTTGTTCGAGTCGTTCAATGCAGGCCACGACGAACGGGTCGCAGGTCATCGACTCATCCAGGCAACACCCTGGCCGGCGAGCGCCCCGTACTTCGTCGCCGGCGCCCGGCAGTACCTCACTGCGATGGCCGAACTCTCGGCTCGGCTCGATGCCATCATCGGCCCCATCATCGGCATCGCCGACTTGGCCGAACAGTCCGGATCAGGACCAGACACGATGGCATGCATCCGCTACGAGCGCCGATCCGACGAGATGAACCCACAGCCCGGCCAGAAGCGGATGGGAGCCCACAGCGACTACACCTCGTTCACGATCTTGCGGGCAGACCCAGTCCCCGGACTGGAGATTCTCGCCGCCAGCGACGGGCCCGGCTCGCACTGGAAGGCAGTGGTACCCGACCCGGGAGCGCTGCTCCTCAACGTGGGTGACCTGCTGGCGATCTGGACCGACGACGCCTGGCCGTCGACGGTCCACCGAGTTCCCCTTCGCGGCGACGGCACCGACCCGCCGCTGCGCCGGTCGGTCGCCTACTTTCACTACCCCGATCTCGACGTGACCGTGGCACCACTCGGCGCATATCGCGGCGACGACACCCGGTACCGACCGGTCACCGTCGCCGACCACCTCGGAGCACGGCTCGTCGGCCCCAAGCAGCACGCCCCCTCCGCCGGCACGAGCACCATCGGCACCCGCCAGCTCTGACCCGACCCCGCACCGGACACCCGCGCTCCAGCGGACTTGCGTTTCAGCCAACTCGTGAGGTAGGTGCGTCACACCGGGCACCTCATGGGTCCGGCGGGATGGGTTCTGCGGGACGGGTTCTGCGGGACGGGTTCGGCGGGACGGGCAGGCGGGGCGTCAGATCTCCGAGACGAGCTGCTGATCGGTGACCCACGCACCGAGATTGGCGAGGAAGCGTTCGTTCGCGCGGCGCGCCGTGCCGTCGGTGCTGCCGGAGTTGTGGGGCGTCAGGATCACATTCGGCAAGAACCACAACGGGTCGTCGGCGGGCAGCGGCTCGGGGACCGTGACGTCGAGGCCGGCCCCACCGAGGCGACCGTTCGCCAACGCGTCGGTCAGCGCCACTTGATCGACAAGCTCACCTCGCCCGACATTCACGAAGAGGGCGTGCGGCGGCATCGCGGCGATCACCTCGGCCGAGATCAGCCCCCGTGTGTCGTCGGTGAGCGGCAACGCCACCACCACCGCGTCGGCCTCGGCCACGACGTCGACGAGTTCATCGAGCGGACGCGTCAGGTAGGGCTCATCGCCGTGTGCTGCGCGGCGAACGATCGTCGGTTCCATCCCGAACTCACGGGCCAGGCGGGCGACCTCCTGACCGATCGGACCCCAACCCAGCACGGCGACGCGTTGACCGTCCAGTTCTTTCCACTGCGCCCATGCCCATTCGGCGTTCGCCTGCGCCCGCATCATCCGCGGCAGGTCACGGGTCAGCGCGAGCAGATACATCATCACGGTGCGTGCGATCGGCGGCGCGCTTGCTCCGGAGGAGTTGGAGATGCGCACGCCGCGTTCGAGGAACGTCGAGAACACCGGACTGTCGACACCTGCTGACATCGAGTGCAGCCACCGCAGGTTCGGTGCGCGCATGGCGACCCCGAACCAGTTGCCCGCGCGATCGGGCCAGGCGTCGTGGGAGAAGTTGGCGATGGTGATCCGGTCGAGGTCGGCGGCTGCGACCGGTTCGCCGCCAGCGAGCAACACCACATCGAGGTCCGGCGCGATCGAGCGAACTCGGTCGGCGTAGTCCTCCCAGAACGTGTCGGTGCAGAACAGGACGTCACGCATCGTCGTCGACCGTGCTGGCGGCATCCGTGCTGGCATCATCCGTGCTGGCGACTGTGCCGGCGTCCGTCACCGTGCCGTCGTCGGTCGTGCCTTCGTCCGGCAGGCTGATGTCGCGGGCGATGTCGCGAGCGTCGAAGCCGTCGGGCGCATCGACTTCGACGACACGCTCGGGCACATCGTCGAACTCGGTGCGCAGCGCCTTGGACATCACTGCATGCTGCGCGTACAGCGTCGTGATGTAGGTGAGTTCGAGAAGCTGGTCGTCGGGGAGCGCGGCGCGCAGTCCGTCGAAGATCGCGTCCGGAACTCGGCCCATGCCCGTGACGAGGCAGTCGGCGTAGCCGAGCACGAGCCGCTCGAGATCACTCCAGACCGGCGCCGCCGCGCCGACGCTGATCGCGGCGATCTTGTCGTCCGACACCCCCAGCCCACGCAACGACTTACAGTGCTGGGAGTAGACGAACTGGCTGCCGATCAACCAGCCGGCGCGGGTCTGGCCCAGCTCGCGCAGCACCGGGTCGAGCTGCGCGCCGCGGTACACACCGAACCCCTGGACTGCATGCTCGAAGACCGCATGGTCGTTGGCGAACACCGTCCACCAGTCGCCTGGCGTTCCGGTGGCGGTACCCGGCTCGTCGACCGGGTCACGATCTCCGAAGAGCAACCCGTACATCTTTTCGACCAGAGGCGAGTCGTTTTCCTCGCGTGACACTTGGTGGAGTCGCGGCATCCATCGATGGTGACAGAAAGCGCGCAGCCCTGGCGACAAGAGCTGCACGGTGGCCTCGCCTGGCCGCTTCTGGGATCCTGGATCATCTGCGCCAAGATGAGGCTATGCAGACCGCCGCCACCGACATGTTCGGCATCGAGTTCCCGATCTTCGCGTTCAGTCATTGCCGCGACGTCGTCGCCGCGGTCACCAAGGCCGGGGGCCTCGGGGTACTCGGGGCGGTCGCCCACTCGCCGCAGGCCCTCGAAACCGACCTGGCGTGGATCGAGAGCGAAGTCGGCGCGCGCCCCTACGGCGTCGACCTCATCGTGCCCGCGAAGTACGCCGGCGACGAGGACGGTGGCTACACGCTCGATGACATCGCCCAGCTGATTCCCGACACGCATCGGGCGTTCGTCGACGAGATCCTCGAACGGTATGACGTGCCCCCGCTTCCTGCCGACGACACCACCACACGTTCGAACACTGCGGTCGGCGGCCACGACGGCAATGCTCCGTTCAGTGCGAACGCCGCACTCCCCCAACTCGAGGTGGCACTTGCCAGCAACGCTGCGTTCATCGCGAACGCGCTCGGCCCGCCTCCCGGGTTCCTCATCGACCGGTGCAAGGCGGCGGGCAAACTGATCGGCGCACTGGCCGGCCGGCCGCAGCACGCCGAACGACACCAGGCAGCCGGGGTCGACATCATCATCGCCCAGGGCTCCGAGGCCGGCGGGCACACCGGTGAGATCGGCTCGATGGTCCTCATCCCCGAGATCGTCGACGCCGTCGACATCCCCGTGCTCGGCGCCGGCGGGATCGGTCGCGGGCGCCAGATGGCGGCCGCGATGGCGTTGGGGGCCCAGGGCGTGTGGTGCGGCTCGGTGTGGTTGACCACCGAGGAGGCCGAGACCCATCCGGTGGTGAAGGAAAAGTTCCTCGCCGCCACGTCGGCCGACACCATCCGTTCTCGTTCGCTCACGGGCAAGCACGCCCGCATGCTCAAGTCGGCGTGGACCGAGGAATGGGAGCGCCCCGACCGGCCCGACCCCCTCGGCATGCCGCTCCAGCCGATCCTCACGACCGAAGCGCAAAAGCGAATTGCCCGCGCCGCGTACACCAAGGGGTCGGGGGCCGAGAAGCTTGCGAACTATTTCGTCGGCCAGATCGTCGGCACGATGAACCAGACCAAGACCTCCGGTCAGGTCGTCATCGACATGATCGAGGAGTTCATCGACTCGGTCGAATCGCTCGCCCGCCAACTCCAAGTCTGATCCAAGTCTGATCGAAGTCTGATCGACGTCTGATCGAAGTCTGATCGAGCTCGACGCGTGTGACGCCGACGGCGCCAGATGAGACGATGACGAGAGTCATCTCGTCGAGCAGCGACGTGCGATACGGTCGGCGAACGTGGGGAAGCGTGAACGAACCGACGACGCACACAGCGCACTGCTCGGCTCGGCCGTCGGCCAGACCGTGGTCGCGGTGGTCGTGTTCGTCATGGCGATCTGGATCGTCGGCCCGAACATGCCGGCCAGTCCGATGCGCGACACCGTCGACGTGGTGTGGGATCCCGCGATCAAGGCAGGCTTCGACCAAAGCTGGGAAGTCTTCAGCCCGAATCCGCGCGAGCAGTCGATCCAAGTCGTTGCCGTACTCACCTATGACGACGGCACGACGGCCGAGTGGACCGTGCCCGAGTTCGATCCGGTCATCGGCACGCTGCGCAGCTACCGCTGGCGAAAATGGCAAGAACGGGTTCGGCTCGACGACAACCAACGGTACTGGGAGACGTCGGCGGCCTGGATTGCCGACCACAGCCGGGTGGACGGCGAGGAGCCAGCCACCGTTCGCCTGGTCCGTCGCTGGACCGAGCTCGCACCGCTCACGGCCGACGGGGTCGCCGAAAATCCTCAGAACGAATTCGAGTTCTACGTGTGGACTCGATCATGACCGCCGCCACCGCTGACGACCGTGCTGCTCCTGACTCCATCGTTACTGACCACAAGGCAACTGACGACAGTGCGATCGGTTGGGCCGCGCGCGCAACGGCGGCGATCGAACGCGCGACCGACGTGTTGCTGCAGCGGCGTCGTCCAGCCTGGCCTCTCGCCATCATGCGGATCATCTTCGGTCTCGTGTTGTTCGCCTGGACGGCCACGATGGCCTTCGACGTCGACGACTTGCTCGGTTCCGACGCACTCGTCCCGAGCCGCTTCGCAACACAAGGTCGCTGGCGGTACTTCGACCTCGACACGACCACCTCGATCTGGATCGCCCTCGCCGTGCTCCTGCTGGCGTCGGTCGCGCTGGTCGTCGGATGGAGGCCGACCGAGTGGTTCCTCCTCACCTTCGTCGTGCTAGTCGCGGTGCAGCGCCGCAACCCCTTGATTCTCAATTCGGGCGATCTCCTCCTGCGCAACTTCGCCTTCCTGCTCGCCCTCAGCCCGACCGGTGCGGCACTGTCGATCGATCGGTGGCGCCGACACGGACGGGCCGCGTTGCGCACCGCTCCACTGGTCGCGCCGTGGGGCCTGCGGCTGTTACAGCTGCAGATGATGGTGATCTACTTCTTCGCGTTCTGGTCCAAGGGCGGCTCACTTTGGCGCGAGGGCACGGCGGTCTCGACGGTGTTGCGCATCGGCGACATCACCCGCTTCGACAGCCCAGCGTGGTTGGAAACCAATGTCGTCATCATCGCCGTGTTCACCTGGGGGGCACTCGCCACCGAACTGGGCCTGTCGACGCTGCTCTGGGCGAAGCGCGCGCGTCCGATCCTCATCGTGGCCGGCATCACGTTCCACGTGTTCATCGACGTCTTCGTCATGGTCGGCTTCTTCGGCCCGCTCATGGTGTTGGGGTTGCTGGGCTTCCTCGACGCCGAGCGCTTCGATCGCCGCATCATCGCCAAGTGGCCCACCGCTCCGTCGCGATGAGTTCCAGCCGCACCCCCTGCGGCCCAATCTCATCGCGGCGCGCGACACGTGAGGTTGCGATGAGTTCCGGCCGCACCGCCTGCGGCCCAGACTCATCGCGGCGGGCGACACCTGGGGCTGGCTGCGGCGGCTGGCACAGTGCTGGACAGTGCTTTTCGTCGTGAACCGGGGCACCGTAGAGACGTGAATCCCGAGCACTACGACATCGCCGTCATCGGTGGCGGACCAGCCGGCACGGCAGCAGCCATTCGAGCCGCCCGCGCCGGCCTCCGGGTGATCGTGTTCGAAAAGGGCAAGCATGGGCGCGACAAGGTCTGCGGCGATGGGCTGACTCCTCGGGCAATCGGTGCCCTGAACGAGCTCGCCATCCCGCTCGACGACGCTCACCACATCAAGGGTCTGCGAATGATCGCCGGCAACAAGGTGCGAGAGCTCGACTGGCCGACCACCGATCGTTTCCCGAACCACGGAGCGGTGTGGCCGCGACGCCGGCTCGACACGGCGCTGATGGACGCGGCAACCGCCGCGGGTGCCGAGATGGTGTACGAAACCACGGCACTCCCGATCATCGTCGGCGGCAAGGACGCCGGCCGAGTCACCGGGGTGGAGGTCGGCGAAGGGCCGACGCGTCGCGCGATCTCGGCCGACCTCACGATCGTGGCGACCGGCGCGCCGGGTGCCGTCGCCAAGATGTTGGGGGCTGACCGCGTGCCCGACGAGACGTTCGGTCTCGCCATCCGCACCTACGCCGAAACGCCCCGCCATGCCGACGCTCATCTCGAAGCACTGCTGTCACTGCACGGCGCCGACGGCAAGGCCGTGCCGGGTTACGGGTGGATCTTCCCGGCCGGCGACGGCACGGTCAACATCGGCTGTGGCGCGCTGTCGACCATGAAGGGGTTCAAGAAGCTGAACCTCAACTCGATGCTCGAGAACTACCGCAACCAGGTCATGAACGACTGGGACCTCGGCCCCAACCTCGAACGGCCCCGTGCGTGGCGCCTGCCGATGAGCACCCAACGGCGCCACGGCCCGGGTTGGGTCGCGATCGGCGACGCCGCAGGGCTCGTCAACCCGATGAACGGTGAGGGCATCGACTACGGCCTCGAGAGCGGCATGCTCGCGGTCGATCTGTTCCTCGAGCATCCCGGGACGGCGCCCGCTCGCTATGACGAGATGGTCGGCGAGAAATTCGATGCGTTTCTGCGCACCGGTCGCCGCTTCTCGTTCCTGATCGGCCACCCCCTGATCTTGAAGACGGGTCTGGCCCTGTCGGTCAGCACCGAATCGATCGCGAAGATCACGCTGGCAGTGATGGGCAATCTCGTCGACAACACCACCCCCGGAGCGGCCGGCAAGGTGATGTGGATGGCCGACAAGGGACTCGGCCTCATCGACCCCATCCTGCGCAAGACCCGCGCCGCGGCCTGACCAGCAGTGAGCGGCACCATCACCTCTGGTGTCTGACACCAGAGGTGATGTGCCTATGTTGGACGAATGGGGATCGCCCACTTTTCGCCCGATGCCACCGTCGTCGAACTGCACGACACCTTGCTACGCGACGGAGCGCTGATCATCGACGATCTCGCCTCGACGTTGCCCGGCGGAGCGGTCCAACTCGACGCGATCCGCAACGACATGCAGCCGTACATCGATGCGACACCGGTCGGGGGCGACAACTTCACCGGCAAGAACACGCGCCGATCGGGTGCCCTGATCGCCCGGTCGCCGGCGAGCCACGACCTGATCCGACATGCGACGATTCTCGAAGTGGCCGCCAAGTTGCTCCACCGCGCGCAGACCTTCCAACTGCACCTCACCCAGGTGATCTCGATCGGCCCGAATTCACCTGCCCAGGCAATCCACCGAGACGAGTGGGCCTTCGACTTCTTCGAGTTCCCCAGCGACCATCACGTGCAGTGCAACACGATCTGGGCGATGACCGACTTCACCGAAGACAACGGCGCCACCCGGCTCATCCCCGGCAGCCAGGCCGACCCGGTCGAGCGCGGTCGCTCGGTCGACGAATCGGTGCCGGCCGAGATGACGAAGGGTTCCTGCCTGCTCTACACCGGCAAGGTGTACCACGGCGGCGGCGCCAACGACTCCGACGACGTGCGAGTCGGCCTGAACGTCACCTACAACGTCGGGTGGCTTCGCCAGGAAGAGAACCAGTACCTGTCGGTACCCCGCGAGATCGCCGCGACGCTCGACGATGACCTGCTGCGCCTGATGGGCTACCGGATCGGCGCCTACGCCCTCGGCTACATCGACGACGTACGCGATCCGCTTCAGGCAATCCGCGGTGCGACGGCGACCGATGCCCAAGGTTTCGCCCGCACCTGAGCCCGGCGATCTGGCGTACGGTGAGCGCCGATGGATGCCGACGAGTACCGCAGAATGGCCGAGGCCGGCAACCGTCACTGGTGGTACCGGTCCACCCGAACGCTCCTCGAAGACCTGGTCGCACCCCACCTCCCCTCGATCGGCCCCGGCACCCGCTACCTCGATGCCGCGGGCGGATCGGGTGCCACGGGGTCGTGGCTCGCCGCGCGGGCGGTGACCCTCGATGCCGACGTCGATGAGCAGAGCGTGCGCTTCGCGATCGAGACCCCCGGCTACGTCGGGGCTCTCGCCGACCTCAACTGTCTTCCGCATCCGGACGCGTCCTTCGATGCCGTTCTGTGCGTCACGGCGCTGTGTCATCGGATGAACCGCGACCCGGCTGAAACGGTGCGGGAGCTCGTGCGGGTGACCCGCCCCGGCGGTGTCGTCTGCCTCATGGAACCGGGTGTGCGGTGGCTGCGCCGGGGCCATGACAGGGTCACGCACACCGCCCGTCGGTTCAGCCGCCGCGATCTCGCGGAACTGCTCGACGACGCAGGCGCCGAGGTGCTCCGGGCCACTGGCGCCTACACGTTTCTCGTGCCACCTGCCGCCGTCCTCGCTGTGCTCGAACGCGGCAAGGAGACGAGCGACGTCGGCCGCAACGAGTCGGGGCTCGGCGGATTGTTCGCCGCGCTGGCCCGGGTCGAGCGGGCGACGTTGGCGCGCGTCGACCTTCCAACCGGCCTGTCCGCGATCGCCGTCGCCCGGGTCCCGGTCTGAACTCTGCGCCAGCCGGCAGGAGTGTGGCGGCCGCGCTCATCTCGACACGCGCCCCTGCGGCGTGACAGGCGGGGTCGCCACCGGATAGAACCTCCAGATGCCTGCTGATCCCACTCGCGTCGTCGCCGACTTGCTCGAACTGCGTTTGCTCACCTCCCAACCCGTCGACGGCATCGCCCAGACCGTCGGCGGGCGGCCGTCGGACGGACCGCCGCTTGGCAGTGCCCGCCTCGCCTGGACCGAGCCGTGGGTGCGCGCCCGCGAGTGGTTCGCCTCCACCTTCGACGACGTACCGGTCGAGATCACGGTCGACCCGGCTGGCAACTTGTGGGTCACGTTGCCGGGCACGCGGCCGGACCGGATCGTGCTCGGCAGCCACCTCGACTCGGTGCCGAACGGCGGCTGGTTGGATGGGTGCCTCGGCGTGCTCGCCGGTGCCGAGATCCTGCGCGCGCTGCATCGCGACGGAGTCGTTCTGCCGGTCTCGATCAGCGTCGTCGACTGGGCCGACGAAGAAGGCGCACGGTTTGGGCGCTCGCTGTTCGGGTCGGCCGCGGTGTCCGGCACGCTCGACATCGACGCAGTGCGCGACCTGGTCGACAACCAGGGACGCCACCTCGCCGAGGTCGTGCGCGAGCACGGTGTGGAACTCGAGACTGCACTGACCGCCGGCGACGTCCACTCGTCGATCGTCGCATCGGCCGAACTCCACATCGAGCAGGGCCCGATCCTCGAGGCCGCTGGCCTCCGGCTCGCCGCGCTGCACGGGATCCTTGGTGTCGAGCGCCGACTCGTCCGCCTGCAGGGTCAGGCCTGTCACGCTGGTGCAACCCCGATCCCGCTGCGTCGCGATCCGACAGTCGCCGCAGCGCGCATGGCCGTCGCCATCCGCGACCTCGGGCTCGAACACGACGCGTTCACCACCGTGGGCGTCTGGCGGGTCCACCCGAGTGTTCCCACCGCCGTGAATGGTCGCACCGAGTTCAGCGTCGACATGCGCCACCTCTCGCGCGACGTGCTCGACAGGCTGGTCGTTGGCCTGCAATCGATCGTCGACACGATCGCAGCCGAGGAGAGCGTGACAGCGGAGACCGACATGCTCTGGTCGATCGACCCCATCGCGTTCGAGCCCGACCTGGTCGACTTCGCCGCCGAGATCGTCGAAGCGCGCTCCGGGGTGCGCCAGGTGATGCCCTCGGGCCCCATGCACGACTCAGCCGAAATGGCGCGGACCGGCATTCCCACCGTGATGATGTTCGTCCCGTCGATCAACGGACTGTCCCATACCCACATCGAAGACACCGCCGAAGCCGACATCGAGCTCGGCGTCGCCGCCTTCGACGACTTGGTACGCCGCATGATCCCGTGGGCCTCGGCGCGCCTCGATTGAGGCGCACCAGGCCGAGCGCGACACCTCCAACGATCGCCGGTTCGACCCGACGGATGTCAGGCGACTGTCGATCGGGAGAACTTCCTGATCGACAGGAACGCAAAGACGACCGTCAGTCCCCCCGACCATGCGAGCGTGACCGCGACGTCGTCGCCAGGTGGCATGCCGTTGTACAGGGCGCGACACGCGTTCGTCGCGACTGTGAACGGGTTGTTGCGGGCGATCGGCTGGAGCCAGCCGGGCATTTGACTCGGATCGACGAACGCCGACGACACGAACGTGAGCGGAAACATCCACACGAACCCGGCCGAGTTGGCTGCCTCGACCGAGTTGAGGCTCAAGCCGATCAGCGCCTGGATCCACGACAGCGAATAGCTGAACCCGAGCAGCAGCAGCGTGGCCAGGGACGCCTCGAGCACCGACCCTTCGAAGCGGAAGCCGACGGCGAACGCGACGACCAAGGCAGCTGCGAACGTCACGACGTTGCGCAACAGATCGCTGAACGTGCGGCCGATCAGCACCGCCGAGCGCGCCATCGGCAATGACCGCAGTCGATCGATGTAGCCCTTCTGCATGTCCTCGGCGATGCCGAGCGAGGTGAACGACGAACCGAACACGATGGTTTGGGCGAACACGCCTGGAATGAGGAACTGCTTGTAATCGTCGAAGCCCGGCACGTCGATCGCCCCGCCGAACACGAAGACGAAGAGCAGCACGAACATGACGGGCTGGATGGTGGCGTAGATGATCAACTCGATGTTGCGCGGCACGATGCGGAGGTGCCGGGTCGCTTCGGTCCACGAGTCGCGCAGTACCCACATCGGGCCCGACGCTGCGGGCGGATGCCCGATCGAGCGGGCCACGGCCCGGATCTCCTCCGCGCTCGGTCCGCGCGATGGATGCAACGAGTGGTCGGCGCGGGCGAGACGTGTCGGCGGCGTCGTGCGCGCCGCCCTCATGGCCAGCCTCCCGCGCCGGCGTCTGCGTCAGGACGGCCGGCGTTGTCAACACCGGCACCGGCACCAGGGTACACCGACACCACCACCGACACCACCACCACCACCGACGAGAGGTTCGTTCACATGCTTGCCGGTCAGGCCGAGGAAGACGTCGTCCAGCGTGGGGCGCCTGACCTCGACGTCGAGCACGTCGACACCTGCTTCGTCGAGCGCACGGATGGCGTTCGGCACCATGCGATCTCCCGACCGGATCGACGCTGCAAGCCGCGTGCCCGTCACGTCGACCTCCACGACGCCCGTCGTCAACGGATCGAGCGCCGCCATCGCCGCGTCCAGATCGTCAGCTGATGCAATCGCCACCGAGATGTGATCGCCGCCGATGCGATCCTTCAGTTCGTCGGCCGAACCCTGCGCGATCACGCGACCGGCATCGATGACCACGATCTGTTGGGCGAGCCGATCGGCCTCGTCGAGATACTGGGTGGTGAGCAGGACGGTGGTGCCGTCGCGTTCGAGGTCCTCGATCAACTCCCACATCGTCAACCGGCTGCGCGGATCGAGGCCGGTTGTCGGTTCGTCGAGGAAGAGCACCGACGGCCGGGCGATGAGGCTCATGGCGATGTCGAGCCGACGCCGCATCCCACCGGAGTATCCACTGACGACACGCCGTGCTGCGTCGGCGAGGTCGAAGCGCTCGAGCAGTTCGTCGCCACGCCGCCGGATGTCGTCGCGCCGCAGGTGGTAGAGGCGTCCGATCAAGTCGAGGTTCTCCCGAGCGGTCAGCCGCTCCTCGACTGCTGCGTACTGGCCAGTGAGGCCGATCCGGGCACGGACGGCGCCCGGGTGGCGGGCCACGTCGATGCCGTCGATGGTGGCATACCCGGCATCGGGTGTGAGCAAGGTGGTGAGCAGCCTGACCGTCGTGGTCTTGCCCGCACCGTTCGGACCGAGGAGCCCACAGATCGCACCGCGGGGCACGGCCAGATCGACACCATCGACCGCCCGCGTCGCCTTGAAGGCTTTGACGAGGCCCTCGGCTCGCACCGCGATGTCGCTCACCGCACCAGTGTGGACGCGACGCGACCCACGCACCCGGCGTTGGCGTGACGATTTCGGCTCGGATCCGAGCCGGAATCGTCACGCCAACGGGAGAGGGGTGGGCTTACGCACGACGACGCTGCCGACCGAATAGCCCGCACCGAACGAACAGATCACGCCCACGTCGCCGGGAACGAGGTCGGTGCGGTGCTTGTGGAAGGCGATGACCGAACCAGCCGAGCTGGTGTTGGCGTACTCGTCGAGGATCACCGGCGCCTCGTTCTCGTCGGGCACTCGCCCCAGCACACCCTTCGCGATCAGCTGATTCATCTTGAGATTCGCCTGATGCAGCCAGAAGCGGCGCACTGCGGTTGCGTCGAGATCAAGCACAGCGAGATGGTCGATGATGTGCGTTGCCACCATCGGGCAGACCTCACGGAAGACCATCTGGCCGTTCTGCCGGAAGATCAGCTCATGGGGGTCGCGCGGGTCGACTTCGGAGGAATTCAGGAACCCGAAATCGTTGCGGATGTTGTTCGAGAACTGGGTGGCCAGTTTCGTGCCGAGCACCTCCCACCGGTGCGCCTCGTCGCCGACACCATCATCGACTGCGTCATCGGTGCGTTCGAGCACGAGGGCGGTGCAGGCGTCACCGAAGATGAAGTGGAAGTCGCGCAGCTCGAAATTGTTGTGCCCGGACGTGATCTCGGGGTTGACGACGACCACGCACTTCGCCGAGCCGTTGCGCAGTGCATCAACCGCGGCCTGCATCGAGAACGTCGCTGACGAACACGCCACGTTCATGTCGTACCCCCACCCGCTCGCGCCAAGGGCGTCTTGGATCTCGACGGCAACCGCCGGGTACGCCCGTTGCAGATTCGAACAACCGACAATCACGGCATCGACGTCGGCCCCGGTCCGCCCCGCCTGCGCGAGCGCTTCGCGGATCGCCGGCAACGCCATCTCCGCCTGGATGCCCAACTGTCCTTCCGACCTGGTTTCGAGGCGCGGCCGCATCCGATCGGGGTCGAGCACCCCGGACTTCTCCATCACGTAGCGCGACTCGATGCCCGACGCCTTGAGGATGAACGCCTCGTCAGGGGCCGAGCGTGCGATCAACGATCCCGCAGCGATCTCGGCGGCATGGTCGTCGTTCCACCGCTCGACCGAAGCTGTGAGCGACACGCAGAGTTCGGCATTGCTGATCGACTCGGTCGGCGTGAAGAGGCCGGTCCCCGTGATCGACACGGACGGAAAGGAAAAACTCATGGCGGTGACGCTACGCGCCTACCCGCGGGTAACCGGCAGCGATCACGTCGGGGGTCGACATCACCTCTGGTGTCTGACACCGGAGGTGATGGTCAGTGCAGGAGGTGGCTGCGGACGAGGCTGCGCAAGACGTCGATGCCGACGCCTTTGGACGCACTGACCCACACGATGTCGCCCTTGTCGAGTTGACAGCCGGCGGCGAGATCGTTCTTGCGGGTCGCTCGCTTCGACGACTTGACCTTGTCGTGTTTGGTGGCCACGACCGTGTGCGGCACCTCGTTGGAGCGCAGCCAGTCGAGCATGGTCTGGTCGAGTTTGGTCGGGCCGATCTCACCGTCGACGAGCACGAACACCATGACGAGATAGTCCCGTTCGAGCAGGTACCCCTCGATCATCTCGGGCCAGTCGTTCCGGATCGACTTGGCGGCCTTCGCGAACCCGTAGCCCGGAAGGTCGACCAGCGTGGCCAGCCCGTCGCCCTCGTCGAGCGAGAAGAGGTTGATCAACTGGGTACGGCCCGGCGTGTTCGACACCCGCGCCAACTGCTTCTGGTTGGCGAGCGCATTGATCAGCGACGACTTGCCGACGTTGGACCGACCGACGAAGGCCACCTCGACCGTTGCTTCCGGAAGCGTGTGCGTGCGCGACGCCGACTCGACGAAGGAGATCCGCAACGGTCCAGCATGACTCACCGAACCAGTGTGCAGAATTCCTGAAAGAAAAGTGCAAGAGCCAGGCTCCACGATGCTCTTGCACGATGACACGCACACGACGGTCATCGTCCACAACAGAAAGAACCTTCCATGCAGAACCTCCGGATCACCCGCCAGCACCTCACGATTTCGGCCGCTGTGGTCGCCTGCCTCGCGTTCGAGCGCGTGCGGGGCGATCACCGAGAAGGTCACCGAAGAGGGCACCGAGCGCATCATCGAATCCGAAAGCGGCGAGAACGTCGAACTCGACTTCGACAATGGCGACGGCAGCTTCTCGGTCCAAAGCGAAGACGGCAGTTTCTCGGTGAACGAAGACGGCGAGTTCGTGGTCACCGACGCCGACGGCTCAGTGTTTGCCGGAACAAGCACCGACGACGGACTCGTCGTCACCGACGCCAACGGTGAAGAAGTCGTCAACGTCTCAGGCGACGCCGATGGCGGCGAGCTCACGATCCAGAGCGAGGGCGAGGGCGACGCGGTGTACCGCGTCGTCACCGAGATTCCCGCTGAATGGCCGACTGATGTCCCTCGCCCCGAGGACCTCGCGGTCGAGGCAGGCTCGTACACGAGTGCCGACGCCATGACGATCATGACCGTTGTCGGCACCCCCGACAATGGTGACGCAGCCGAGTACGCCGACACCTACTCCTCGGCGCTCGCCGCGGCCGGGTTGACCGAATCGGGTCGCTTCGACTCGTCGGCCGATGGCAACCAGAACGTCCAACGAACCTACGAGAGCGACGCATGGACGGTCAGCATCATCGGCGTCGTGGACGCCAGCGCCAACACGGTCAGCATCAGCGTCTCTTCCAACCGCTGAGCGCCGGTCACCCGCTCAACAGCTGCGCCATCACCCGCTCAACAGCTGAGCGCCGTCACCCGCTCAGCAGCGATGCCAGGGCCCACACCGCCGCCACGAGGCCGATGCCTGCGTACAGCAGGCTGCGGCCGACGGGCGCGCGTTGGAGGTTGCCGTCGTCGAGCTGACGCTCCGGCGGCTTGACGACGGCGAGGAAGTTCCCGACGCACAGGGCTGCGCCGAAGGCGAGCACGAGATACGCCAGCAGGTCTTCGCCGAGGAACATGGGCACAGCATGCCCGGCCCTGACCCGAGGCCGCTACTGCGCGAGACTGGGCCGATGGGTTTCCATCACGTCGCACTGGCCACCCGAGACGCGGCCGCCACACACCGCTTCTACACCGAGGTGATGGGGTTCGAACTCGTCAAGGTGCATGTGGGGCCCGACACCCAATCCGGGTGACGGGTTCAGCAAGCACTTCTTCTATGCCACGAACACCGACGTGGACGACGACGTGAACGGCGACCGCGGCACCGGCAAGGACCTGATTGCGTTCTGGGAACTGCAGTGCGACGACATCGGTGACGACTACGAGGTCAACGTCAACGCCGCCGCCGGCCTGCCCGGCTGGGTCAACCACATCGCATTCGACGCGCCCACCCGCGAGGCGCTCGATCGCCACCGCATCCGCTGGCAGGAGCACGGTCACCGCGTGCTCGAAATCGACCACGGCTTCTGCAGCAGCATCTACCTGAACGATCCGTCCGGCAACATGGTCGAGTTCTGCCTGACCACGCGCGAGTTCACCGAAGACGAACGCGCCGATGCCCACCGCAAGTTGCTCGAACCTCGACCCGAGTTCGACGACGACGCCACGATGATCGTGCACGAAGCGTTGAGCCCTGCCTGAGCGTTGAGCCCTGGCTGAGCGGGTATCGACTCACGTCGCGCCGACGTATTCCCGCCCCATTTGTGACATTCAACTCGCACTACATTTAGTTGCGTCCGCAAATAACGCGGGTAACGTCGCCGGCATGACACAGATCCTTCGCATCGATTCCTCCGCCCGACATGCCAGTTCGGTCAGCCGCGAACTGCTCGACCGCTTGATCGCTCGCCTCGGCGACGACGTGGTCGTCACTCATCGCGATCTTTCCGACGGTGTACCGCAATTGAGTGAGTCGACCCTCGGCGCCATGTGGACTCCGACCGACCAGCGCACTGACGCACAGAACGCCGAGCTCGAGCATGCCGATGCCGCCATCGACGAACTGCTCGCCGCCGACGCGATCGTCATCGGGTTGCCGATCTACAACTTCGGCCCGCCGGCCTCACTGAAGGCATGGGCCGACCTCGTGGCCCGCGCCGGCACGACGTTCCAGCTACACCGCCAACGGCCCCGAGGGTCTCATCCCGAACAAGCCGGTCTACGTGGTCGTGGCCTCCGGCGGTGTCCCGATCGGATCACCGATGGACTTCTCGTCGACGTGGTTGACCACGTTCCTCGGCTTCCTCGGCCTCACCGATGTGACGATCATCGAAGCCGGCCAACTCAATGTCGACCCGGAGAACGCGATCGCCGCAGCCCGCGATCGCGTGGACCAGGCGCAGCTGCTCGCCGTCTGATCGGTCGGGCCAAGCGCTTCGGCAACCGGAGCCCGACCCAACCCCGACCAACCCCGAAAATGCACGAGGACCCCGTGGCAACGCCACGGGGTCCTCGCAGATTCAGCGTTCCCGCGTGATCAGCCGGTGATCACAGCGCCCTTCTTGCGGCGCCCGAGCAGTCCGAGCGCAGCGCCGACGAGGAACAGGAATGCCCCGTACTGCATCAGCAGACGAGTGATGTTCGAGCCCGTGACCGGCAGGTTGACCGTAATGATGCCGAGGGACACGGTGGCTGAGTTGTTGGCCAACGTGGTTTCGCCTTCGCTGTTCACGGTGCCGATCCGAGCCGTCGCGGCGGGGCTGCCCGCTGCGCTGACCACGGTCGTCGCAACCGTGATCGGTGGGAGCGGCTCACCTGGCAGCAACACCCGATCGAGCACGAGCGTGACTTCGTTGCCGATCGTCGTCACGGTCCAACCCGGCGCGATGACCTGGTTGATGCGGACCAGTGGCGGCAGTGACAGCACCACCTTGGCGCCGTCGAGCACCGGCACCGGGCCGTTGTTCGTCGGCGTGAAGGTGTAGGTGACCACGTCGCCCAACTTCACCGTGGTCTTGTCGATCGCCGCAGTGATGGCGAGGTCGATGACCTCGGGCACGATGCCCGCATCGACATCGGTGCGTCGGTCGACCAATCCTGTTCCCGCATCGACGGCAAGGGTCACCAAGCTGGTCGTGCCGGTCACCCAGTCGGGGTCCGACCCGGTCGCCGCGTCGCCGCGGCCCGGCACAGTGAGGAAGTCACCGTCAGCCGGAACGAACTTCACCGTGTAACTGCCCGGGGCCAGCCGGTCGAACAGGTATCCGCCGTCGACACCGGTCGTGACTTCACCGATCACGGTGCCGAGCGGGTCGAGCAGCTGCACCTTCACGCCGGCGACGCCTGCTTCGCCTGCGTCCTGGATGCCGTTGCCGTTGCTGTCACGGAAGACGAAGTTGCCGATCGAGCCGAGGTCCTCGCCGAAGTCGACACCGGTCCGGCCGGCTTTGGGCACGGTGACGTCAACGGTGTTGACAGTGGTGGTGCCGTAGGCGCCCGGCTGCACCTGCACGACGGTGTAGTCACCGGCAGCAAGCCCAACGAAGCTGTAGGTCCCGTCCGGTGCGGTGGTGGTGCGTGCCACCTCTTTGCCGTCGGCATCCTGCAGGATGATCGTGACGCCGCCGAGACGAACGGTTTCGGTCGCATCGATGACACCGTCGCGGTCGTCGTCGAGGTAGACCGTGCCGGACAGCACGGTGCCGATCTCACCGAAGTCGTAGTCGACCGAGTCGGTACCGGCCGGCAAGGTGATCGAGTTGATCTCGTCACCCGGGTTGACCGCCGTACCGCCGACCGAACCGGCGACATCGGTGCCGTCGTCGAATGCCGGCGGCGTCGCTTCGGTGACCACGTAGTCGCCAGCGAGGAGATCGGCGAACAGGTAGCTGCCGTTCGCCCCGGTCGTGAGGGTCACCGCCGTGATCGCCCCGTTCGGGTCAGTACCGTTGAGCGTGACGCTGGCCCCGGCGATGCCGGGTTCACCGGCGTCTTGGATGCCGTTGTCGTTCACGTCGACGTAGACCGTGCCGGCGATGCTCGAGTAGGTCTCGACGAAGTCGTTGTCGATATTGGACGTGCCCTGGCCGACGGTCAGACCGCTGATCACATTGAGTGCCGTCGTGGCACCACCGTCAGGAGTGGTCTGGCCGCCCTCGCCGAAGCCCGCGGGCTGCGACTCGGTCACCGTGTAGGTACCGGGGCGCAGGTTCGGGAACACATAGCTGCCATCAGGGTTCGTGGTGATGACGATCGGTGTGATGGCCCCGAGATCATCGGTCCCCGTCAAGGTGATCGTGACACCACCGATCGGATCACCGTTCTCGTCGGTGACACTGCCCGAGATCGACCCGGCAATGATCTCACCGAAGTCGTAGTCGGTGGCGTCCTCGCCGATGCTCAGGCTGATGCCATTGATCACGTCGCCGGGGTTGACCGCCGTGCCACCGGTCGAACCCGCGACATCGGTGCCATCGAGGTAGCCGGTCGGGGTGGACTCGGTGACGGTGTAGTCACCACTGAGCAGATCGGCGAACAGGTACGAACCGCCGGGGCCGGTCGTCACGATGATCGGGGTGATCGCTCCGTTCGGATCGGTGCCGGTCAGGGTGACACTTGCACCAACAATGCCCGGCTCGCCCGCATCTTGCACACCGTTGTTGTTGGTGTCGGCATACACGGTGCCGGCAATGCTCGAGAACGTCTCGACGAAGTCGTTGTCGGGTGCGCTCTGACCGGCGATCAGGGTGATGCTGGAGATCACGTTGACGCCAGACGGGTTGCCCGTCGGCGAGGTCTGTGTTCCGTTGCCGTAGCCGGCGGGCTGGGTCTCGGTCACCGTGTAGGTGCCGGGGCGCAGCGTCGGGAAGACGTAGTTGCCGTTGACGTCGGTGACGACGACGATCGGGGCGATGGTGTTGCCCAGGTCGTCGACCCCGGTCAGGGTCAACGACACACCGGGGATCGGCGTGCCGTTCTCGTCGGTGACCGTGCCTGCGATCGATGCCGGACGAATCTCGCCGAAGTCGTATCCGGCTGCGTCCACATCGACACCGAGCACGATCGAGTTGATCGCATCACCCGGATTGACCGGTGTGCCGCTGGCGGAACCTTCGACATCGGTGCCGTCGAGCAGACCCGCTGGCTGCACCGGCTCGGTCACCGCGTAGGTGCCCGCACGAAGATCGTCGAACAGGTAGTTGCCGTCGGCGTCGGTCATGACGGTGATCGGCGTGATCGCACCGGCCGGATTGGTTCCGTTCAGCGTCACGTCGACGCCGGCGATGCCGGGCTCGCCCGCATCTTGCACGCCGTTGTCGTTGAGATCTACATAGACCGTTCCGGCGATCGAGGAGTAGCCCTCGACGAAGTCGTAGTCGATTGCAACGGTCACCGGACCGAGCACGATGCCACTGATCACGTTCGGGACGGTGGCAGTGCCGCCGGCGGAGCCGGCTGTGGTCGACACATCGGCGTAGCCCGGGGGCTGGGTCTCGGTCACCGTGTAGGTGCCGGGTGCCAGGTTCGGGAACACGTAGTTGCCGTTGACGTCGGTGGTCACGGCCACCGGTGCAACCGGAGTGCCGAACTGGTCGACGCCGGTGAGCGTGAGCGTGACACCGGGGATCGGTGCGCCGTTCTCGTCAGAGACGTTGCCCGAGATGCCCGCCGCCGGCGTTTCGCCGAAGTCGTACACGACTGCGTCGGTGCCGGCCGGCAGTGGGATCGCGGTGATCAGGTCGTTGCCGAGCGTGCCGCCGACGGAGCCCACGCTGTCGAGGCCGTCGGTGTAGGCCGCAGGCTGAGTTTCGGCGAGTGAATACGTGCCAGCGAGCAGATCGGCGAACAGGTACTCGCCGAGTGCATTGGTGGTTGCCGTGACCGGGCCCACCGCACCGCTGGGGTCGGTTCCCGTCAGCGTCACCGTCTGACCGGCGAGAGGCACGTCGACTCCGAGGTCGTACTCGCCGTTGTCGTTGACATCGACGAACACGTGGCCGGCGATGCTCGAGTAGGTCTCGACGAAGTCGTTGTCGATATTGGACGTGCCCTGGCCGACGGTCAGACCGCTGATCACATTGAGTGCCGTCGTGGCACCACCGTCAGGAGTGGTCTGGCCGCCCTCGCCGAACCCGGCCGGCTGAGTCTCGGTCACCGTGTACGTGCCCGGACGCAGATTCGGGAACACGTAGCTGCCGTCCGGGTTGGTGGTGATGACGATCGGTGTGATGGCACCGAGATCATCGGTCCCCGTCAACGTGATCGTGACACCGCCGATCGGGTCACCGTTCTCGTCGGTGACACTGCCCGAGATCGACCCGGCGATGATCTCACCGAAATCGTGATCGGTGGCGTCCTCGTCGGGGGCCAGGCTGATGCTGGTGATCGCGTCGCCCGGGTTCGTGGCGGAGCCACCGGTCGAGCCGTTGGCGTCGGTGCCGTCGAGGTAGCCGGTGGGCGTCACTTCGGTGACGGTGTAGGTGCCGCCGAGCAGGTCGGTGAAGAGGTACTCACCCAGTGGCCCGGTCTGCACGACGACCGACACGATCGCGCCGCTCGGGTCTGTTCCGGTGAGGGTGACCGTGGCGTTGGGGATGCCGGCTTCACCGGGATCTTGCACACCGTTGTTGTTGTCGTCTTCGTAGACGGTGCCGGCGATGCTGGCGTAGTCCTCGACGAAGTCGTAGTCCTCGGCGACGGCGATGCCGGTGAGCGTGATCGAGTTGATCACATTCGTCCCGCTGGCCGTTCCGCCGACGGAGCCGGGCGAGGCCGACTGCTCGCCGTAGCCGGCGGGCTGGGTTTCGGTCACCGTGTAGGTGCCGGCGATGAGCGAATCGAAGCTGTAGTTACCGAACGCGTCGGTCGTCGTGGTCAACGACACCGGGTTGCCGACGACATCGGTTCCGGTGAGCGTGATCGTGACGCCGGGAACGACAACCGACGAGCCATCGGCACGTTCAGCTGACACGTTGCCGCTGATGCTCGCTGCGGGACGTTCGCCGAAGTCGTAGTTCACCGCATCGACGCCGCCAGCGAGCGGGATCGCCGACAGGACGTCGTTGCCCAGGGTGCCGCCGGAGGAGCCGAGGCCGTCCTTGCCGTCGGCGTAGTTCGCCACCGGACCCTCGGTCACCGTGTAGGTGCCGGCGAGGAGATCGGGGAAGAGATACGAGCCGTCGGCCTGGGTCTGAATGGTGATCGGCGTGATGATGTTCCCGAGCACATCGGTGCCCGTGAGCGTCACGTCGATGCCACCGAGCGGCGGGTCGAACAGTGCGTCGTAGGCACCATTGTCGCCGGCATCGACGAACACATGGCCGCTGATCGAGCTGCGGATTTCGGTGAAGTCATTGTCCGGGGCGCTACCGCCCGCAGCGAGCGGGATGGTGGCGATTTCGTCGCCGGGGTTCGTGGCCGTACCACCGGCGGCGCCGGGGGTGTCGGTTCCGTCACCGTAGGCCGCGGGTTGATCCTCGGTCACCGTGTAGTTGCCGGCGAGCAGGCCCGTGAACTCATAGGTGCCGTCGGGCAACGTGACGGTCGTGGCGACCTCCACGCCGAATGCGTTGACGAGGCGGATGGTGACGCCACCGATCGGGTCACCGTCGAACGCTCCGCCGAACTCCTGGACCGAACCGGAGATGGTGGCGGTGGTTTCGTTGAAGTCGTAGTCGACGGCGTCGACGCCCTGGCCGAGCACGATGGCGGTGAGCACGTCGTTGGCCGGGCTGGTGCCGCCGACCGAACCGATCTCGTCACTGCCGTCGCCGTAGGCGGGCGGCTGCGTTTCGGTCACGGTGTACGTACCGGGCCGCAGGTTCGGGAAGATGTAGTTGCCGTTGACGTCGGTCTGCACCACGACGGAGGTGATGGTGCCGCGGTCGTCGGTGCCCGTGAGGGTGATGTCGACGTTCGGGATCGGCCGACCGAGGTCATCGAGCACGGTGCCGGCGATCGAACCGGGCTTGATTTCGCCGAAGTCGTAGTCGGTGGCGTCCTCGCCCGCAGCGAGGCTCACACCCGAGATCACGTCACCCGGGTTGGTGGCCGTGCCACCCGTGCTGCCCGCGGCATCGGTGCCGTCGAGGTAGCCGGGCGGAGTGACCTCGGTGATCGTGTACGGACCCGAGAACAGATCGTCGAACAGATACGTGCCATCAGGTTTGGTGGAGATCGTCGTGTTGATGACGTTGCCGCGATCATCGGTACCGGTCAACGTGACATCGGCACCACCGATGCCGACCTCGCTCCCATCCTGCACACCATTGTTGTTGTCGTCTTCGTAGACCGTGCCCGCAATCGAGGAGAAACCTTCCACGAAGTCATAGCCGGTCGCCACGTCGTCAAGCGCGAGCGTGATCCCGCAGATCACGTTCTCGACAGTGTCGACGCCACCTTCGGAACCCGCCGTGGTCGACACGTCGCCGTAGCCGGTCGGCTGGGTCTCGGTGACCGTGTAGGTGCCGGGCGGGAGGCTGGGGAACGAGTACGTGCCGTCAGCCAGCGTCGTCGCCGTGGCGGTGAAGCCGGCGCCGTCGTCGACCGTGATCACGACGCCCTGGATCGGTGCGCCGTTCTCGTCGAGCACTGTGCCCGCCAGCGACGGGTTGGGGAGTTCGGCGAAGTCGTAGTCGATGGCTGCCACGTTGGCGCCGAGCACGATGTTGGAGAACACGTCGTTCACTGCGTCGTTGCCGCCGATGGAACCGAGGGTGTCTTGGCCGTCGCCGAAGCCGGGGGTCGCTCCTTCGGTCACGGTGTAGGTGCCGGGGCGCAGGTTGCCGAACGAGTAGTCGCCGATGGAGCCGGGCGTCGTCGAGGTGGTCGTGGTGCGGGTGACGGCGTTGCCGTCGTCATCGGTGCCGGTGAGCGTCATCGTGACGCCGCCGATGCCGGGGGCACCTTCTTGCAGTCCGTCGTCATCGGGGTCTTCGAAGACGGTGCCGGCAATCGACGCGCCGGGCACTTCGAAGAAGTCGTTGTCGGTGCTGGTCTCGCCGTAGTCGATCGTGACCACGATTTCGTCGTCGGTCGTCGATCCGGCACCGTTGGTGCCGGGCACCGTTGCGCCATTGGCGTAGGTGGCCGGCTGCGTCTCGCGGATCGTATAGGTGCCGGGAAGGAGGTTCGTGAACGAGTATGCGCCGTTCACCGTCGTGGTGGTGGCGACGACATTGCCGCCGGCGTCGACCAGCTCGATCGTGACACCGTCAAGTTCGGTGTCCTGGGTTCCGACCACGCCGTTGTCTTCGGGGTCGGACCACACGTGGCCCGAAATGGTCGCCGGTGAGGGCTGATAGGCGAAGTTCGCGGTGGTGACGCTGCCGCTGGTCGGCGTGAGCGGCACGGTCGACACGCCGTCTTCGGTGGTGTCGCCGCCGAATTGATCGCCGGTCGGCGTCCACGTTGTGCCGGCCGGGAGGGTCGACTCGTCGGGGTCGACGACGTAGGCGAACGGATCGGTCGGGCTGGCGTTCGGGGGCAGCTGGGTGAACTCGTAGGAGCCGTCGGGCTGTGTCGTGGTCGTGGCGATCAGGTTGCCGTCGGGGTCCTTCAGGTCGACGGTGACGTTCCCGATGCCGGGCTCACCCGGGTCCTGGGTCCCGTCGCCGTCGAGGTCGGTGAACACCGTGTCGCCGATCGACAGGGTGCCGACGCAGACGGTGAAGCTCGAGATGCGGATGGCGTGGTTGTTGCTGACGCCGGTCGAGCCGGGTGGCACGTTGGGGATACCGGCCGGTGCGCCCAGCATCGTTGGCGCCGTCGTCGGGACCGTTGGAGTACCGGAAGCCGAACGAGTTGACCGGGGCCTGGGCCCGCAGGATGACCGTGCCGTTGAGATCGGCCGGATCGAGGTTCGAACCGCCCGCTCCCGCCGATGGCGCCGTCACGACGTACGGTCCGCCGGCGACGGTCTGTGCTCCGGTGATGGCGGGGCCGGTCGTGCCGGGCAACACGAAGTCGAAAAGGACGTCGTTGCTGTCGCGCTGGGCGAAGAGTTGGACCTCGTCCTGGAAGCTGTCGTGCAGCAGGTTGCTGCGTGGTCGTGGACGTCTGCGAGCCGACGATAGTCGATGTCGCCGATGTCGAATTCAGGAATCAGGACGGGCTTGCTGAAGCTGAAGTCGAACCGGAGCGTCTGGTCGGAGTTCGCCGACCCTTCGACGATCGTCAAGTAGTCCAGCCCATAGGCCCCGTTCGTCTTCGTGTACAGCGGAGTGTCCCAGTTCCCGATGTTCGGCGGGTTCGGCGCCACCGAACTATTCGGGACGAACGGGCTGTCGCCGTCTTCGTTGATGTTGTCGGGGTCGGTGATCGACGCCGTCAACGTGACACCGCTCGCACCGACGGGGTACGTGAGAGCAAAGCCGGTGTTCTGCGCACTGGTGGCCGGGTCGAGGCCAGCCCCGGGCCACCTGGCGCCCGTGCCATCGGCGCGTTGCCAGTAGAACTCATTTGCAACCGAGCCGGCGGGGCACGCTTCACCCGTCGACGCTCCCGCGAAATCGGGCGTGGAGACCTCGACGGCGACGACGGCAGTGGCACCGACAAGACCGGCCAACGCAACTCGCGCGGCCACGGAAAGTGTTGCTCTCATAGCGTGTCTTTCGACACGTGACTGAGCGAACTTGAGGCGGGAAGGGTCGAGTGCTGTCACGGTATTGCCATTTCTCTGCTTCGAGGATCTCGCTGTTCGTGCTGATATCGGTGCCGTGTGTCACGAACATCACGGAGAATAGCCAACACAACGGCCTACGCGTTCGATCTTGTCGAATCTTTGACAAACGGCAGACAAGTCCAGTCAGAACCAGTTGCGCCGGAGCGCGGCCTGCGCGTCCCGATCGGTTTCACAAATGACCACTCTGCGCGCTGACCTGCCCATGCGAGTGACGCGCCACAGAGGTTGCCAAGACGTGCCGCCCAGCGTCGGCTTGAGAGTTCACGAAAGCACGCGGGCAACCGCACGCCAGCGATGAGATTCAGCAGCGGGGGGTGCGGCCGGAACTCATCGCACGCCAGCGATGAGATTCAGCAGCGGGGGGTGCGGCTGGAACTCATCGCAGGGTCAGACGTCGCGGCGGTTGTTGACGGCGATCCCGATCACGACGAGGGCCAACGCGACCAGCCCGAAGAACACCCCGCCATAGAGTCGGCTGCCCGGCGCGTCGGCGGGGTTGGGAATGATGAGGGCGAACGCCGACGTATACGGCAGGGCGCGTTGCGCTTCGTCCACACCGGCCACGCTGAGCACCGCGTTCAAGATTCCCTCGATCAGCAACGGCCAGAGGATGATCATCGACACCGCCGCCGGCCCATTGCGCATCAGCAGCCCAACGCCGTACCCGAAGAGGGCGAGGAGCCCGGCGAGAATGATCACACCGAAGAACGTCGCGAGCGAACCATCATCGCCCGACAGACCCACCTCGGCATCGCGCCCGCTCAGCAACACCTTGCCGACGATGTAGGCGCTGGCCACTGCGACGGTGCCGACGACGAGCCCGAACAGGACCGACACGATGGCTTTGGCCACGAAGACCATTGTTCGTTGGGGGGTTGCAGCCAGCGTGGGTCGAATCGTGTTGTGCCCGAATTCGGAGGTGATGCCAAGCGATGTGGCGACGCCGATCATCATCGCCACGAGGACCGAGAAGCCGCCGATGAGCGACATCAGGTCCTCACCCGTCGTGGCTTCGGGGTTGTCGGAGAACACCCCGACCAGCCCGGTGATCACGACGAGAGCGATGACGGCGCCGATCGGCAACCAGATGTTGAGGCGCACCGTGCGGAGTTTGAAGAACTCCGATCGCAACAGGTCGATCACGACGCACCTCCCACCGAGTCGCCGGCTATCGAGTCGCCGGGTGGCGGCGGCGACACTAAGAGTGAAGCTGAAGTCGAGGGTGAGGGCGGCGGGGGGACGAACGCGGTCGGCGGCTGAAGGGGCCGCTGCCCCACAGGAGCGTGGGGCGCGTCGGGGGTGTGCGAGGAGTATTCCTGCATGTGCGCGGTCGCCCGGAGGAAGGCGTCTTCCAGCGAGTCGAGTCGCGTGGTCAGTTCGTGCAGCACGATCGAGTGACGGGCGGCCACCTCACCCACATCGGCTGCGCTGATGCCGTGGAGGTCGGCGTGACGCTCGTCGACTCGGTTGACATCGGTCGGCGACGACCCGAGCGCCGAGAGCAACTGCTCGAGCTGGGGGCTCCCCACCCGGGTCCACTTGGTCGAGTGACGGTCGACGAACTCCTCGACCGAGCATTGCTCGATCAACTGGCCCCGGCCGATCACCACGAGGTCGTCGGCCATCAACGCGATCTCGGCCAGGAGATGGCTACTGACCAACACGGTCTTGCCGGCGCGGGCGAAGTGGGTGAGGATGTCGCGAATCCAGCGGATGCCTTCTGGGTCGAGGCCGTTCGCCGGCTCGTCGAGGATCACCGTGCCGGGATCGCCGAGCATCACCCCGGCCAGACCGAGGCGTTGCTTCATGCCGAGCGAGTAGCCCTTCACCCGTCGGGTCGCGGCGTCGGTGAGGCCGACCAGTTCCAGCGCCTCGTCGACGCGCGCCGTGGCAATGCCGTTCGACATCGCCATCCAGCGCAGATGGTTGCGGCCCGTGCGGCCGGGGTGCACGTAGCCGGCATCGAGCAGTGAGCCGACTTCGAACAAGGGCTTGGCGAGCGAGCGGTACGGACGGCCGCCGAAGGTTGCCGTGCCTCCGTTGGGGTTGTCGAGGCCGAGCATGCAGCGCATCGTGGTGCTCTTGCCCGATCCGTTCGGCCCGAGAAAGCCGGTGACGCGGCCTGGTGACGCGTCGAAACTCAAGTCGTTGACCGCAGCAACCGAACCGAACCGCTTCGTGATGTTGCGCACCTCGATCATCGGGCCACCGTAGGCGACGCCACCCTGCCGATGCCGGACATCGTCTCGTTGCTCGGCACCGGGCTCGTTGCCGGGCCCGTCCGACTCACCAGCGGGCCGGCCGGATGGACAGACTGGTCACATGGCTGACTTCGATCTCGTGGTGCATGGTGGATCCGTCATCGACGGAACAGGGGCCGAACCGCGCGCGGTCGACGTCGCGGTACGCGATGGTGTGATCGTCGAGGTGGGTCACGTGACGGGAACGGCCACGACCACCATCGATGCGGCCGGGTCGTTGGTGATCCCGGGGATCGTCGACATCCACGCCCACTACGACGGCCAGGCCACCTGGGACTCGCGGCTCCAGCCCTCGTCGTGGCACGGCGTCACCACCGCCGTCATGGGCAACTGCGGCGTCGGGTTCGCCCCCGTGCACGACGACGCACACGACAAGCTGATCGAGCTGATGGAAGGAGTGGAAGACATTCCCGGCGCCGCACTGCACGAGGGGCTGAAGTGGAATTGGAACTCGTTCGGTCAGTTCCTCGACGCCGTCGAACAGCGCCCGCACGACATCGACATCGCGGCGCAGGTTCCTCACGGCGCACTTCGCCTCCACGTGATGGGCGAGCGCGGCGCAACACACGAAGACGCCACCCCCGCCGACATCGCGGCAATGGCCGAGCTCGCCCGCCAAGGCATCGAAGCCGGTGCGCTCGGCTTCAGCACGAGCCGCACCCGCAACCACAAGACCTCGACCGGCGCCTACACACCTACCTTGACCGCGGCGCCCGACGAGTTGATCGGCATTGCCGAGGGGGTCGGCGCAGCAGGCACCGGCGTGCTCCAGGTCGTCTCCGATTTCCTCGACGTCGATGCCGAGTTCGCAACGTTGCGCGCGATGGTCGAGCGATCGGGTCGGCCGATGTCGATCTCGATCGCCCGCAACCCGCAACTCCCCGACGCATTCCGCTCCTGGCTCGACCACATCACCGCGGCCAACGCCGATGGTCTGACCATGACCGGTCAGGTCGCGGCACGGGCGGTCGGGCTCATTCTCGGATTCGAGTGCACCCTCAATCCGTTCCTCACCAACCCGGTGTATCGCGAGATCGCCGACCTCCCGCTCGCCGCCAAGGTCGCCCGGTTGCGCGAGCCAGACTTCCGGTCGCGGTTGCTGGCCGAGGCCGGGGAGCGCTCGCGGACCAAGCTGGGCGGCAACCTCATCGGCCGGTTCGACCTGCTCTTCGAGATCGGCGACGAACCCGACTACGAGCCGACGCTCGACGATTCGATCGCCGCGCATGCAGCCCGCGGCCGGCGTGTCGGCCGACGAGTTCGCGCTCGATGTGCTGCTCGGCAACGGCGGCCGCAACGACGGCAAGGGCCTGCTGTACCTTCCGTTTCTCAACTACGTGGATGGCAACCTCGACGGCCTGCACGAGATGTTGAGCCATCCGCACACCGTGCCCGGCCTCGGCGACGGGGGGGCCCACGTCGGCACGATCTGCGACGGCAGCTTCCCCACCACGCTGCTCGCCTACTGGGGCCGCGACCGCACGCGGGGCACGTTGCCGCTGCCCTACCTGGTCCAACAACACTGCCGCGACACCGCCCGCACGGTCGGCCTGTACGACCGGGGCGTCCTCGCCCCCGGCTACCGCGCCGACATCAACGTCGTCGATTACGCCAACCTCCGCCTCCACAAGCCCGAGATCGTCGCCGACCTTCCCGCGGGCGGCAAGCGTCTGCTGCAACGTGCCGACGGATGGGCCCACACGATCGTGGCCGGCATCGAGACCTACACCAACGGCGCGGCCACCGGCGCGTTGCCCGGACGATTGGTGCGCGGAGCGAAGTCATCGCCCACCTCCTGGCCAGCCTGAGCGGCCAAGCGACGAGTCGCTCTCGGAAGCGGCTGCTGTCGGTAACGTCAGCCTTCGGTAGCGTCGGTGTGGTGGAGTTGACTCGCATCGATGACGTCTTCGTGCTCCGGATGGACCGCGGTGAGAACCGCTTCGACCCGGACTCGGTCGCCGCGATCGACGCGGCGCTCGACTCGGTGGTGGCAACGCAGACGATCGGCGCCGACGTGCCGTGCGCGTTGGTCACGACCGGCACCGGCAAGTTCTTCTCGAATGGCATCGACCTCGACTGGATGCTGCGTGGGGACGTCGCTGACCCGATGGGGTTCGTTGCCGCCATGCAGGCCCTGTGGGCCCGCGTGCTGTCGCTTCCGGTCCCCACCGTTGCGGCGGTCAACGGGCATGCCTTTGCCGGCGGGGCGATGTTCTCACTCGCGCACGATCACGTGCTGATGCGAGCTGATCGCGGCTACTGGTGCATCAACGAGGTGATGCTCCGGATGCGCCTGACTCCCGGGATGCAGGCGATTCTCTCGAGTCGGCTGACCGCGGCGACGGCGCGCCGAGCCATCCTCACCGGCCACCGCTTCGACGGGCCCGCGGCACTGGCTGCCGGTATCGCCGATGCACTCCACGACGAGGACTCGTTGCTCCCGCAGGCTGTTGCGTTCGCCCAGTCGCTGGCGCACACCGCACACCCGATCCTCGGCGTCATGAAGGAAGATCTCCACATCGATGCGTTGTCGAAGTTACGCGCCGGTGCGGGGCCTGCGGCAATCTGAGCCGAGCCGCACGCGCTCAGCGCGGCGTGCCGAAGACCTGCACCCAGTAGAGCCGACCGAGGGCGTCGGTCGACACCGAGATGCCGATATGCGTGAGACTCGGGTTCAAGATGTTGGCCCGATGGCCGGCGCTGTTCATCCACGCCTGCATCACCTGGTCAGGCGTGCGTTGGCCGCAGGCGATGTTCTCGGCCCAGGTACTGACGCTCAACCCGGTGCGGGCGATGCGCACGCCGGGGTTCGATCCGTCGGTGCCGGTGTGGCTCAGCGTCGTGATGCAGTCGAAGCGGGCCTGGTCGGCAGCGTGAGCCACGGCGGCCTGGGTGAGCTGCGCGTGGTACGTGACTGGGGAAATCCCGCGCGCCGCGCGCTCGGCGTTGACCGACGCGAGCACGGCTTGGACTTCGGCCGACAGCGTGGGCCCGGTGTCGGGCGGCGGCGGGTTGAGACGCACGGCGCCTTGCAAGCCGCTCGTCAGTGACGCCGGACCCGAGATGCTGTTGTTCAGAGCGATCACGGCAGACGATGGCGGACCGAAGGCGAGCACGCCGAGGCCGACTGCCACGGCTGCGGCGCGAGCTGTGGTGTGCATCGAAGTTCGACGCGTCAGCCTCGAGGCGGGCGTAGTCGGTTGGGTGGGTTGACGTCGAGCGGCCCGCACATCCCGTCGCTCCCGTCGCCGTTCGGCGAGAGAGGACACGCATCTAACGGTACTCGACATCGTTGGTTCATCGGCATCGGCAGGCGCGACTTGAATGACCAATCCTTGAGCTTTGGCCGTGAACTCCGGTCGCGGGCTCTCGGCATTCAGACGATCAGTCGGGTGATCGCCGTGGCCACCGAGGCCAACACGATGACCAGGACGAACGGGGCCCGGCGCCACAGTGCGATGCCGGCGACGACCAACCCGACCAGACGGGCGTCGACCTCGATCGACTGTCCCTGCCCGACGGTCGACACGAGCGCGAGCGCAGCGAGAAGTGCCGCGGGGAGCAGGTCGACCAGACTCTGCAAGGGAGCGGGAATCGACCGCGAACCGAGCAGGAGCGGGCCGGCCGACTTCAGACCGAAGGTACCAACGGTCATCACGATCAGCACGATGGTGGCATCGCTCATCGGAATGGTTCTCCGACCAGGTCCGGATCAGCTGGCGCCGACGGCTCGCTCCCCATGACGCGGCCGGCCGCCAGGGCGCCGAGCATCGCCGCGAGAATCGGTACGCCCGCCGGAGCAACGGGAATGAGGAGCACGGCGATCGTTCCTCCGGCGACCGCGGTGCGCAGGTGCGGTCGACGCGACAGGCGCGGCCACAGCAAGGCGAGGAACGCAGCCGGGCCCGCGGCATCGAGGCCGAGGTCGACGATCAGGTCACCGGCACCGGAAAAGACCAGATGACCAGCGATCGTGGTCAGGTTCCACACGACGAACACCCCGATACCCGCCACCAGATAGCCGTATCGCCGCAACGTCAGTACCGACTGGGACGTACCGACAGCGGTCGACTCGTCGATCATCAACTGAGACATCGCCGCCCGTTGCCACCACGCACCGGTGAGCGCCGGTGCCATGATCACCCCGAAGGCCAAAGAGCGGACGTTCAACAGCAGCCCGGCCATCGCCGCTGACACGATCGAGCCGCCATCGCCGAGAATTTCGGCGGCGGCGAACTGTGAACTCCCACCGAAGATGAGCGTCGAGAAGCCGATCGT
Organism: Ilumatobacteraceae bacterium; assembly: GCA_963820085.1. GTDB lineage: Bacteria > Actinomycetota > Acidimicrobiia > Acidimicrobiales > Ilumatobacteraceae > Ilumatobacter_A. The sequence goes on from CAWFYU010000009.1 coordinate 172,050, forward strand.
TTCCAGCAGAGTCAGGCCGGCGCGGGCGGCGCTGGCGCCGAACACGATTCCGAACGGCGCGACCGCCAGCACGATCGACGCGGCTTGGCGGTGGATCGCCCGCCGCGTTGCCTGTTCGTCGAGCGCGGGCCCCCTCTCGTCGTTCGACTCGCCAGACATCGCCCGACAGTCTGGCGGCGCAGTCACGGATCTGCGCTGCGCATTTGCAGGCGTCCCTCGCCGTCCCCACGCCGTAGCGTCGTCTCCCGTGGATGACGCCGACCGCCCCGATCGCGTCGTGCACCGGCCGAACACCACCTTCAAGCCGCGCCGCCGAGCGATGAGCGCCAAGCGGCAAGCCGAGTTCGCGGCCTGGATGAACAGGTGGGGGCTCGACGAGAACGGGCCGATCCTCGATTGGAGTGAACTGTTCGGCGCCCGGCCCGTGGTCCTCGACATCGGATTCGGACGGGGCGAAGGGACCATCGAGATGGCTCGGGCCGACACGCACACGGCCCTCGTCGGGGTGGAGGTGCACACGCCGGGTGTGGTCGCCGTGCTCGACGCGGTCGACAGCGACCCGCTCCCCCACGTCCGCCTGGTCCACGGCGACGTGTTGCGATTCCTGACGCGCGTCCCCATCGATTCACTTGTTGGGGTTCGGATCTACTTCCCCGACCCGTGGCCGAAGGCGCGTCACCACCAGCGGCGGCTCGTGCGCAGTGATGTCGTCACCGTGATCGTCGATCGACTCCAGGTCGGCGGCTTTCTCCATCTGGCGACCGACATCGCCCACTATGCCGATGAGATGATTCGCACCTGCGAGGCGGATGCGCGTCTCGACGGTGGCCGCATCGCGCGACCCGAGTGGCGACCGCTGACACGGTTCGAACAGCGCGGGATCGACGAGGGTCGCGCCCCGATCGATCTCTGGTACCAGCGTCGCTCCTGACGATCTTGTGCAGGGGCTGGATGCAGGGGCTTGACGCAGAGGTGTTTAGTTGCGTCCGCAACTAAACACCGGTAGCCTCTGTCCATGAGCTCGATTCGACAGACGTTTCCGCTCGGCTCCCAATGGCCGACCATCGACCCCTTTCTGTTCGTCGCCCACCACGTGGACGACTATCCCAACGGCACCGCCGACCTCGAACCCGATGCATCGCTGAACAGCCGCACCATCGGCCAGGACTTCGAAGGGATCGACGGCTGGAACATGTATCACGGCAAGAACGTGCCCGGCTTCCCCCAACATCCCCACCGCGGTTTCGAGACCATCACCTACGTGCGCACCGGCATCTGCGACCACAGCGACTCGATGGGCGCGACTGCACGTTTCGGGCGCGGTGACACTCAGTGGATGACGGCCGGCAAGGGCATCGTGCACTGCGAGATGTTCCCGTTGCTGCGCCGCGACCAGCCGAACCCGCTCGAACTCTTCCAGATCTGGCTCAACCTGCCGGCCGAGGACAAGATGGTCGACCCGTACTTCACGATGCTGTGGAGCCACGACACACCGACCGTCGTCGACGCGGGACCCAACGGCGAACTCGTCGACATCACCGTGATCGCGGGCACCCTCGCGACGGGCGACGGCGCAGTCACCGCACTTGCTCCGCCCCCGAACTCGTGGGCCTCGCGCGCCGAGGCCGACCTGGCCATCTGGCACCTGCGCTTCGATCCGGGCGCACGGTGGACCCTGCCCGCTGCGCTCAGCGGCGATACCCAGCGCGTGCTGTACACCTTCGAGGGTTCGTGGTTGAGCGTCGACGGTGAGCGCGTCCCGGCCGGAACCGGGGCACTCCTCGACGATGCGACGCAACCCGTCGAACTCGTTGCCGGTGACGGCGGGGTCGAAGTGATGTTGTTGCAGGGCCGCCCGATCGGCGAGCCGATCGCCCGGTACGGACCGTTCGTGATGAACACCGACGCCGAGATCCGCCAAGCCTTCGAGGACTATCGGCGCACCGAGTTCGGTGGTTGGCCATGGCCGACCGACGATCCGACGCACGGCGCCGAGGAAGGCCGCTTCGCCCACCACGCCGACGGCCGCATCGAACGCTTCGAACGCGAACCCGCCACGTCGCCCTGATGCCACCACCTGCGTCGCGTCAGGGCCAGGCACCAACGCGACAAAAGTGTCGCGAAAGGGCCAGGCACCAACGCGACAAAAGTGTCGCGAAAGGGCCAGGCACCAACGCGACAAAAGTGTCGCGAAAGGGCCTGGCCCCGACGCGACAGATCTGTCGCGATGGGGCCAGGTGCTGACGCAACATCACGGCAGACTGTGCAGATGACGGTGCTGCACGATCTTCTCGCCGAACGCCACACACTGCTCATCGACGGCGCCATGGGAACCGAACTCTTCTCGCGTGGGCTCGGCGCCGGCGACCCGCCGGAGATGTGGAACGTCGACCATCCCGATCGCGTCGCGGCAGTCCACGCCGACTACATCGCAGCCGGTTCCGACATCGTGCTCACCAACTCCTTCGGCGGCACCGGCTTTCGCCTCAAGCTGCACAAACTCCAAGATCGCTGCATCGAGTTGAACCGGGCCGCGGCCCAGGTCGCTCGCTCAGCAGCCGACGCCCACTTGGCGGCAACCGGGCGACGCGTTCTCGTGGCGGGGTCGATGGGCCCGACCGGCGAACTCCTCGAACCGATGGGCGCGATGACCCCGGCGACCTGTGCCGATGCCTTTCGCGAACAGGCCACGGGCCTCGCCGAGGGAGGTGCCGATCTGTTGTGGATCGAAACGATGAGCCACCTCGACGAAGTCGCCGCCGCCGTCGAGGGTGCTCGCTCGGTCAGCGACCTGCCTGTGTGCGCCACGCTCAGCTTCGACACCGCAGGCCGCACGATGATGGGCGTCACGGGCCAAGCCGCCGTCGAACGCCTGGCAGCACTCGGCGTCGATGCGATCGGCGCGAACTGCGGTAACAACCTGGCCGACACCGAAGCAGCGCTGCGGGAAATGCGTTCCGCCAATCCCGACATCCTGCTCATCAGCAAAGCCAACGCCGGAATGCCCGAATGGCGCGGGACCGAGCTGCACTACAGCGGCGAGCCCGAGGTGATGGCGGCACACGCGGTACGCCAACGCGACGCCGGCATCCAGATCATCGGTGCCTGCTGCGGGAGTTCACCGCGGCACCTCGCGATGATGCGGCAGGTGCTCGACGGTCTGCTTCCGGTCCCCGAAGTCGAGTTCGAAGTCGCCGTCGTACGCCAGGTCCTCAAGGGCCGCGCCAGAACCGGGCGCCGGTTCCGTCCGACCGACGACTGAACCGCGCGGCGACCCTGCACGCCTGCGGGCCACACCCAATCTGGCCGCACCCCGCAGCCGGCGTTCGCAGATCTCGCCGTCGATTGCGGACATCTGCTGACCGGATCGGTACGTAGTGTCAACGAAGCCGACCACCGTCCCCGCCCAGCGGCACGACCACCGCCGCAAGCGACGAGGACACGACCTGACGAGGAGAGACCGATGACCGATCAAGACCGCTACATCCCCGGCGTGCCGTGCTGGGCCGACGCCGTCCACCCCGACCCTGCGGCGGCCGCCGAGTTCTACAGTGGCCTCTTCGGCTGGGCGTGCACCGACATGATGCCCCCAGGCGAGTCGGGGCACTACTTCATGGCGACCATCGACGGCCGCGATGCTGCGGCACTCGGCTCGATCCCCGACGGTGCGCCTCCGATTGCGACGTGGAACACCTACGTGTGGGTCGACGACGTCGATGCGACGACCGCAACAGCCGCCGCGGCAGGCGCCACGGTGATCAGCGCGCCGCTCGACGTGTTCGACGCAGGTCGCATGGCCATGTTCGCCGATCCCGAAGGCGCATCGATCGCCCTGTGGCAGCCGAAGCTGCATCGCGGAGCGCTGGTGGTGAACGAGCACGGCGGCGTGAACTTCAACGACCTGTACACGCGCGACATCGACGCCGCCGCTGCGTTCTATCGCGCTGTCTTCGGATGGGAGACGCTCGAACTGGGTCCGGGGATGACGATGTGGGCGATGTCCTCGTACGGGGACTTTCTCGAGGAGTTGCACCCCGGCATGCGCGCTCAGATGGCAGCGATGGGCGGTCCCGCCGGGTTCGAGAACGTGGTCGCGAGCATTGCTCCGATTGATCCTGACGACACGACCACGGCAGCACACTGGGGCATCACCTTCGCCGTTGACGACGCCGACGAGACGGCCGTGAGGGCGAAGGAGCTCGGTGGCAGGGTGCTCAGCGAGCCGGCCGACGCACCGTGGTCCCGCGCCACCACGATCGAAGATCCGCAGGGAGCGACCTTCATCGCGAGCCAGTTCGTCCCCGAGAACCAGAGCCTCGCCTCCGCCTGAAGCGATCGAGGTGTTGGCTCGCGCCGCATCGCAAGCCGACGGGCGACCGGTTTACAGAGACGCCCGCAGCTCGGCGGCGCGGGCCGCGGCTGCCGCAGTCGAATCGGCCCGAACGGTGATGTGGCCCATCTTGCGACCAGGGCGGGCTGCGTCCTTGCCGTACAGGTGCAGCTTGACGTCGGGGTCGGCGAGCGCAACCGACCAATCGGGCTGCCCGTCGGCAGGCCACAGATCGCCCAGGAGGTTGACCATCGCTGCGCCGGCCGACGTCATGACGGTCGAGCCGAGCCCGACCCCGCAGATCGCCCTGATCTGTTGTTCGTACTGGCTGGTGACGCTGGCGTCGAGCGTCCAGTGACCGCTGTTGTGCGGACGGGGCGCCAGCTCGTTGACGAGCAATTCGTCGGTTCCGTCAGGGCCGGCGACGACGAACATCTCGACGGCGAGCACGCCGGTGTAGTCGAGGAGTTCGGCGATGCGCAGCGCAATCACAGTGGCCTCGGCCACAAGCTCGTCGCTGATCGCGGCGGGCACGACCGACACATCGAGGATCCCGTCGACATGGCTGTTCTCGGCCACCGGCCACGTGCAGGTGGCACCGTCGGCGCTCCGGCCGACGATGACGCTGATCTCGGTGCGCAGATCGAGCACGGCCTCGACCACGCATGCCACCTCGCCCAGGTCGGCCCACGCTGCGGCGAGCTCTGCTCGCCCGGTGACTCGCCGCTGCCCCTTGCCGTCATACCCCAGGCGGGCGGTCTTGAGCACCGCACCACCGTCGACGAGATCGAGCGGAATGCCGGCCAGTACATCCACGCTTGGCGCGTCCTCGACGGCACCCCCGGCCTCGCCCAGACCAGCCTCGCCCAGACCAGCCGCGCGCGGTTCAGCCGCGCGCGGTTCAGCCGCGGCACGGTCGAGGACGGCGTAGGCACCGACAGGAAAGCCATTCGCCGCGAGGAACCGCTTCTCGGCGATGCGATCTTGCGCGATCCGAACCGCTGAAGGTGACGGGGCGACGCGCACCGCTCCGGCGAGCAGGTCGAGCGCGTCGGCGGGCGGGTTTTCGAACTCGGTGGTCACGACATCGCAGCACTCGATCAGGCGCGCCAACGCCGCCGGGTCGTCGTAGGCCCCAACGATGTGTTCATCGGCCACGGCACCCGCGGGTGCGGCGGGGTCGGGGTCGAGCACCACGGTGCGGTACCCCATCAGCTTGGCGGCGACGAGCGCGTAGCGGCCGAGCTGGCCGCCCCCGAGCATGCCGATCGTGGCCGGTGGGACGACCGGCGAAATCAGATCGGGCGGCATCAGGTGGGCCGACATCGGAGGAGCAGCTTCAGATGAATCGGCGCAGACCAACGGACATCAGACGAACTCATCAGGTGGGCGGCAGCGTCGACGCGGCAGCGACATCGCGGCGTTCGGCCCGATAGCTGTCGAGTGCCGCACGCAGGTCAGCGTCGTGGTTCGCAAGCATCGCCACGGCGAACAGCGCGGCATTGGTGGCGCCGGCCTCACCGATGGCGAAGGTGGCCGTCGGAACTCCGGCCGGCATCTGCACGATTGAGTAGAGCGAGTCCTGACCAGAGAGATGACGCGACGCCACCGGCACGCCCAGCACGGGCAACGTGGTCTTCGCGGCGAGCATGCCGGGTAAGTGCGCGGCGCCACCTGCACCGGCGATGATTGCTTGGAGACCACGGGCGATTGCCGACTCGGCGTAGGCGAACATCTCATCGGGCATGCGATGCGCACTGACGACCTTGGCCTCATGCGCAACGCCGAACCGACGGAGCACCTCGACGGCGTGCGTCATCGTCGGCCAATCGCTCGACGAACCCATCACCACACCGACGACCGGCGACGGCTCGCACGCGGCGACGGTGGCAAGCGGGCCCGGTGCGCTCACGATGTCGTCGTCCACCCGGGCAGGCTACGGGGTGCGGCGAGGGTCACGCCGCGGCGAGGGCGGTGACCGCAGCGGGGACGACCTGCGCGGCCGACGGCTCATCGATCGGCGGCGCAGTGACACCCGTACCGCCTGACCGCAGCCCACGCCCGAAGTAGAAGATGGCGCCGAGGACGATCAAGGAGACGAGGATCACCAACGCCCACTCGACCCGCGCCGACAGACGTCGGGAGCGCGCCCCCGGGTTGGGTGCACCGTGGGTCGACCCTTCGGTGCGGTGTAACTCTTCGTGTTCGTGTTGGCCGGAGCCTTGGCCTTGCCCTTGGACGCGGTGTTCGGCCCGGGATTCGATGCAGTGACGTTGCTCGGCATGGCACCAGGCAAGCAGACCGGACGCCTTCACACAAGTGCAGATGCGGCGCCGCTCGACGGCGACGACAACTGTGTCGACCCCAGCCTCTTGCCGGCCGTACGCTCCGAGGCATGGCACGAGACCTGACCGGCCGGGTGGCCCTCGTGACAGGTGTGTCGCGACCCATCGGCATTGCGGCGACAGTGGCGCTGCGGCTCCATTCGATGGGGGCAACGGTGTACGCCACCGGGTTCCCACCACACGATGCCGAGATGCCGTGGGGCGCCCAACCCCTCGATCCGATGCCGTTCGACGTGCACCGTCACGACCTCGAAGACGCATCGACGCCTGTGTCGCTGATCGACGACGTCGTTGCCCGCCACGGTCGGCTCGACATCGTCGCCGCAGTTCATGCGCGGAGCTCGGACGGTGATCTCGCCGCGGTGACCGTCGACGACCTCGACCGGTGCTGGAGGGCGAACGTCCGCAGCGTCGTTCTGCTGGCCCAGCGCTTTGCTGCGGTGCACGTGCCGGCGCCCGCCGACCAGCCTCCCACCGGTCGGATGGTGTGGTTCACGAGCGGCCAGCACCTCGCGCCGATGGACGCTGAGATCGCCTACGCAGTGAGCAAGGGGGCGTTGCATCAGATGACCGCCTCCGTCGATCATGCGCTGTCCGCGCAGCGGATCGTGGCGAACTGCATCAACCCGGGGCCGGTCGACACCGGTTGGGCCGAACCGCTCCCGGAGCACGTGCACCATGATGTTGCCGAACGATTTCCTGACCGCAGATGGGGAACGCCCCTCGACGTCGCCCACCTCGTGGCATTCCTGGTGAGTGACGAAGGGGCCTGGATTCGAGGTCAGGTCATCGATGCCGAGGGCGGGTTCAACCGCTTCGGCTGAACCGTGTCGGGCTCGTCGACGCGTTCACGACGGGCGCTGTCGAGCCAGGGTCTTGGCGCGCAACGTTGCGACGTTGGTCCGTTCGCCGGGGGTGATGCCGGCGTCGGCGAGGCGGTGATCGCACGCGGCGACGGTGAAGGCGTCGATCTCGCCCGCCCCCCGCACGCGTTTGAAGACTTCGACACCGAGCCGGGCGCCCATCTGCTGAGCGAACCCGTCGATCTCGAATGTGGCCATCTCCACGTAGGTCAACGCGGCATCGAAGCCGGCCGGCCCGCCCGCGGCGTTGGTCCAGTCGATCACCACGGGCCCCGACTCGTCGAGCATGACGTTCATCGGGTGCAGGTCGAGGTGGAGCACACTGTCGTCGCGGCGCTTGCTCGGCGCGGCCGTGGACGGCGTGGTCATCCAGTCGGGGGCGACGAGCGCGTTGATCTCGCGCTGGAGGCGCGCGAGGAGTCGCACATGGGAGAACAGCTTCCACGGCCGCGTCTCGAAGTCGTCGAGCATCGTCGTGCCGTCGATCCGTTCCATGACGATGTCGCGGTCGCCGAAGTGTTCCGGCCCGAGGTCGAACACGGCGGGGACGCGGATGCCGTGCTCGGCAACGAAGCGCATCACCCGCATCTCGTAGGCGATCCCGTCGGTCGGCCGGCGGTATCGCCGCAGCACGCGTCCGTCACCGAGGTCATAGATGTCCGCGGCGCGGCCACTGGCGAGCAGCGGACCGGGAGGCGGGACGACCGACTCGGTCATGACGGAGCCCGGGCTGGTGCGAGCATGTCAACCCACCACTCCTCAACCCGACACCGTCAACCCGAACACGGTCAACCCAACACCGCGGTGAGGGCGGTGAGGGCACGATCGATGTCGGCGCGAGAGGTGTAGTGCACGAACGACAGTCTCACCACGCCGATGTCGGGGTCGACCCCGACGCCGTTCAACACCCGAACTGCGTAGTAGTTGCCGGAGCTGGTCTGCACCCCGCGTTCGACGAGTCGCCGGGCCACGGTGCTCGGCGTCTCCGCCAACGGGACAAAGGCGATCGTGGGGCACCGGTGACCGGTGAACGCGCCGACGGCGGAACCGACCGATGGGGGTCCGATCACGCGGACGGCATGGTGGCTCGACAACATGTCGAGGAGGCGGGCCGACAGGCCATCTTCATGTGCGCGCCAGAGCGACGATGCGCCGGCGCACGCGGCGCGCAAGGTATCGGTACGCGATCCGCCGTGATGTTCGTGGAAGGCGCGCACGTAGTCGAGCACTGCACCGGCCGCCGCCACCTGGGCGTGGTCGGGGCCGGCCGGGTTGAGCCGCTTGTCCGGGTACCCAGCGTTGAAGAAGTGCGCCTGGTTCGGCAGCTCGTCGAGCAAGCCGTTGCGCACCACCATCAGCCCCTGATGCACCGAGTAGGTCTTGTACAGGCTGAAGAGGTAGACGTCGGCATCGAGCGCAGCGACGTCGGGGATCGTGTGGGGTGCGAACGAGACGCCATCGACGACCACGCGGGCGCCGACGGCGTGCGCCAGCGCCGTGATTCGGGCGATGTCGTTCTCCTGGCCGACGATGTTCGACGCGTGGGGTACCGCCACGAGCCGCGTGCGCTCGGTCAGGAGGGCGGCGAACTCGTCGATGTCGAGCAGGCCCGATCTCGGGGTCGACCCGCCATTCGACGAGGGGCAGGCCGCGCCGCTCGGCCATGCGCCGCACCGCCCCGGTGTTCGCCTCGTGGTCTTGATTGGTGACGATCACCTCATCACCGTCGGCGAGCATCTGCGAGAATGCATCGGCGAGGACGAAGGTGTTCATCGATGTCGACGGGCCGAAGACGACCTCGGAACTCGCGACGCCGAGCGCCTCGGCCCAGCGGGCACGAGATCGTTCCATCTCGTCGCCGGCACGAGCCGACGCCGCATACCCCGCGCTCGGCTGGACCTTGGTTTCGGTGTAGTAGGTGGTCAACGCATGGATGGTCTGGCGACAGGCAAACGACCCGCCGGCATTTTCGAAGAACGACTGTCCATCATTGATCGATCGCGAGAAGGCGGGAAACTGGCGCCGGACCCAATACAGGTCGATGTTGTCGTTCACGGCGCCAACGTACCGTGTCGGTCGCCGTCGATCGACTCGAACCGGAACCCGATCACGGACTCGATGGCGAGTGAGCTGACGGGTCTGATTGATCGAGTTGTTCGCGGAGCTTGAACTTCTGGATCTTGCCTGACGGTGTCGCCGGCATGGCATCGACGATGAGCAGGCGCTCGGGCAGGTAGCTCTTCGACATGCGGTGCTCCGCCAAGAAGGCGACCATCTCGTCGAAGCTCAACGAGGTGTCGGGTCGCAGCACGATCACTGCGCAGGCTCGTTCGCCCAATCGTTCGTCGGGGTAGGCAACGATGGCGACCTGCGCCACCGACGGGTGGCGGTACAGCAGGTTCTCGATCTCGACGACGGGAACATTTTCGCCGCCGCGAATGATCACGTCTTTCGAACGGCCGGTGATCCGGACGTATCCGTCTTCGTCGAGCCGGGCCAGATCGCCGGTGTCGAACCAGCCGTCGGCATCGGTGGCGTTCAGCTGCGGACGGCGCAGGTAGCCGCCGAAGTTCGAGCACGCCCGCACCAGAAGTCGGCCGGATTCACCGATCGGCGCTGCCTTGTCACCGTTGCCGTCACCGTTGCCGTCACCGCTGACGACTTTGACTTCGACGCCGGGAAGCGGGTAGCCGTCGGTTTCGACGGCCCGGCTCGGCCCGTCGCTCGGCAACGTGGTGGTGACGGCGCCGTTCTCGCTCATTCCCCACGCCGAGATGATGGTGGTACCCAGCGTGTCGCGGGCCCGCTCGACGAGCGGCCCGGGAATCGGCGCACCGGCGCAGAGGAACGTGCGCAGTGTCGGCACGGAATGCTCGGTCGTGCTGACGAACTCGGTCAGATCCGAGAGGAACGGCGTCGAGGCCATCGTGAACGTGGCGCCATGTTCGTTGACGAGTTCGCACGCAGTGGCTGCATCCCAGACGTCGAGCAGCACCGCCGGACACTGCAGGATCACGGGCATCATCAGGCCATACATGAAGCCGGTCTGGTGGGCCATCGGCGAGGCCATCAACACCACATCGTCGCTGCTCAACCCGAGGCGCGCGGCGTAGGGGACGATGTTGGCCACGAGGGTGTTGGAGCTGTGCATGACCCCTTTGGGTTCGCCGGTGGTCCCCGAGGTGTAGATGAGTTGCGTCACGTCGTCGGGGCCGGGCCGGTTCGCCGTGAGGATCTCCGCTGCGTCTGGCTCGTCTTCCCACGCCGGCCCGGCGAGCAGGGCGTCGAAGCCGGCCGGTCCGGGGTCGCCTACGGCGACGACGTGGCCGAGGCTGGGCACGTCGGCCCGCAGCCCGCGATACATGGCCGCGAAGTCGTGGCCGCGAAACGTCGTCGGGATGATCGCGACCGCGGCCTCGCCATGGTTGAGCATGAAGGTGAGTTCGCGCTCACGAAAGATGTGCATCAGCGGGTTCATCACCGCGCCGATGCGGGCGCATGCGAGATACGACACGGTGAACTCCCACCAGTTCGGGAGTTGGACTGCGACGACGTCGGCGGCACGCACGCCCAACCGGTGCAGGCCGATCGCCATCCGGTCGACCATTTTCGACAGTTCGCCGTAGGTGAATCGGCGATCCTCGCCGGAGTCGAACCGGCGGGCGCTGAGGGCGACGCGATCGGCACCACGTTCGACCGCGGCATCGAGGGCCTGGTTGATCGTGAGGTCGTGCCAGTGGCCGGCTGCGATCATCGCCGGTCGGCGCAGCGGGAGGTTGTCGGCGTCGAAATGCATGGTGCTCCTCGTTCGGGCGGGCAGGGCGGGCGGGTTCGGGCAGGGCGGGGTCAGGGCGGGCGGGCAGGCGGGTTCAGGCGGGGATGGCGTCGCGGCCGACGCGTTGGCGAGCAATGACGGTCTTCATGATCTGCGCGGTGCCGTCGCCGATCTGGAACCCGAGCACGTCACGCAACCGCTGCTCCATGACGCCTCGGTCGTAGCCGCCGTGGCCGAGCACGAGGAGGCATTCGTGCACGACGTCGTAGGCGAGCTTGGGTGCCCACCACTTGCACATTGCGGCCTCGCTGGTGTGGGGCAGCCCGCGGTCGGCCGCCCAGAGCGCCTGATAACACAGCAGCCTGGCCGCTTCGACCTGCGTGTCGAACTCGGCGAGGCGGTGCGAGACCCCCTGGAAGGCCGAGAGCGGCTGCCCGAACGCCGTCCGCTCGGTCGAGTAGGTCCAGGCGTCGTCGAGCGCGGCCCGGGCGACGCCCAGCACCTGCAGCCCGATGAGGGCGCGCGAGAAATCGAAGCCCTGCATGACCTGGACGAACCCACCGCCTTCATCGCCGAGGCGATGGTTCACGGGGACGCGCACCTGGTCGAAGAAGATCGAGCCCCGCCCGATCGCGCGTTGGCCGTGGCAATCGAAGCGAGTGGTCGTGATGCCGGGGGTGTTCATCGGAACGAGCACCGCCGTGACACCACGTGCGCCGGCGCCGCCGGTCCGACCGAAGACCACGGCGATCTCGGCCTGGTCGGCTGCCGAGATCGAGGTCTTCTCGCCAGTGAGCACGTAGTGGTCGCCGTCGCGGACCATCTGTAGCACCAACCCGGCTGCGTCGGACCCACCGCGCGGTTCGGTCAACCCGAGCGCGGCAATCGCACGCCCCGCGGTGAGTTCGAGGAGCCACGGCCGCACGACGTCGGGGTCGCCGTGGTCGACGAGGATCTGCGCGTTGAGCGAACCGAGCAGGTTGACGTACGACAGCGACAGGTCGGCGGCGCCGATCTGTTCGTGGATCACGCCGGCGGCCACCTTGGTTGCGCCCTGCCCGCCGAACTCCTCGGGCAGTTCGGGCGCGATGAGGCCGAGGGAACCCATCTCTTCGCTCAACGTCCGATCGAGCACCCGGGTCGTGTCGCGCTCGACGAACCCCGGAGCCACCCGCTCGCGCGCGAAACGCTCGGCCATCTCGGCCAGGTCGAGCAGCTCGTCGTCGACGTAGGCATTCGGTCTGATCACTTGGCGAACTCCCGGAACCGCGGCGCCCGCTTTTCCTTCAACGCGTTCACGCCCTCGCGCGACTCCTCGGTTTCGTAGTAGAGCTTGAGGGCGTACATGCCCATCCCGGCGATACCTGCCTGGTGGGCGGTGTCGAGGTTGAACGAGCGCTTGGCGATGGCGATGGCGGTCGGGCTGCGCTCGCAGATCTCCTCGGCCCACGCTTCGACGGTGGCGTCGAGTTCGGCATCGGGAACGCAGATGTTCGCCAGCCCCATGGCCTCGGCCTCACGACCCGTGTAGCGCCGACACAGATACCAGATCTCGCGGGCCTTCTTCTCCCCGACAACGCGCGACAAGAACGCGGTGCCGTAGCCGGGGTCGACCGAGCCCATCTTCGGCCCGACCTGCCCGAAGGTCGCCGACTCGGCGCAAATCGTCAGATCGCAAATCGTTGCGAGCACGTTGCCGCCACCGATCGCATAGCCCTGCACCCGCGCGATGACCGGAACGGGAACGTCGCGGATCGCGGTGTGGAGTTCTTCGACCGGCATGCCGATCGTGCCCCGACCGTCGTACTGCCCGTCGTGCGTCGACTGATCGCCGCCGGTACAGAAGGCGCGGTCACCGGCGCCAGCCAACACGATGGCCCCGATGTCGGGGTCGTACCCCGCGCGATGCAGCGCCGTGATCAGTTCGTCGCAGGTGCGGCCCCGAAAGGCGTTCATCACCTCCGGGCGATTGATGGTGATGTAGGCGACGTGGCGCCGATACTCGACCGTGATGTCGGTGTAGTCCATGGTTCCTCGTTTCGAGAGTGCAGGTGGGTGCGGATGGCTGAGTGCGGATGGCTGAGTGCGGATCGGTGGGTGCGGGCGGTGGGAGTGGGTCGGGGACGACCGGATTCGGCCGGTTCAGCCAGCCATGGTCAGGCCGCCCGAGACGCTCAGCACCTGGCCGGTGATGAAAGAGGCCTGGTCGCTGGCGAAGAACAGAACAGCGCCGACCAAGTCGTCGGGCTGCCCGAGGCGACCCATGGGAATCGACCGGCGGAAGGCTTCGCGCAGTTTCTCCGGATCGGCCGCAGCGTCGGTGACCGTGGCCAACAGCGCGGTGTCGGTGGGCCCGGGGCACACGACGTTGAAGGTGATGCCGTGCCGCGAGTGCTCGCGGGCCAACGTCTTGGACAGTGCGACGAGACCGGCTTTGCAGGCGGCGTACACCGCTTCGCCCGACGATCCGACACGGGCGGCATCGGAGGAAACATTGACGACACGACCCCCACCTCGCTCGACCATGGCCGGGAGGATGGCATGTTGCATGTGCAGGGCGCCGACGAGGTTGATGTCGATCAATCGCGCCCAGTCGTCGGGTTGGGTCTGCAGGAACGGCACGAAGAGGTCCCACCCGGCGTTGTTCACCAACACGTCGATCGGTCCGAGTTCGGCGGTCACACGGGCGACCGCGGCATCGACCGATACCCGGTCGGTGATATCGCACTCGACCGCGCTGGCGCGCCCGCCGTTCGCGGCGATCGACGCTGCTGTGGCAGCAGCCGGCTCGATGGCTCGGTCGAGCACGGCCACCCGTGCGCCCTCGCCCGCAAATCCGGCACACAGCGCGCTGCCGATTCCTCCGCCACCTCCGGTGACGACCACCGTGCGACCCTCGAAACGTTGCATTTGACTTCTCCTCGTCGTGTTCGACTCGATGGGCGGACCGGATGTCTGAACTGTCAGCACCCCACCAGCAAAGTATGACAGTATATTGTCACAGTTGTCCAGAGAAAGTTGGAGGTCGGCAATGCCCAAGGGTGATCAGGTACCTGCGTTTACTCCAGACGCTCGCTTCGAGCTGGCGAATCGGGTGTTCTTCCGGCTGTACCAGTGCGCCAATATGATGCACAAAACCGGCTCGCGTGCACTGGAGGACGAAGGGCTGACGACGCAACGGTGGGCCGTGCTCGGCGCCCTGTCGCGAGACGATGCCGCGGCCGGCATGGCCGTGGGTGACCTCGCTCGATACCTGTTGGTCAGTCGGCAGAGCCTCGCCGGCGTCATCAGCCGACTCGAAGCCGACGGCCTCGTCATGAGCGCAGCCGACGGCATCGACCGCCGCAGCCGGCTGGTCCGGATGACCCCGCTCGGCCAGCAGCGGTGGGCGACTCGCGCGCTCCCACGCATCGGTGAGTTCTACGATCAGGCGGCGGCTGGGCTGTCGACCGAGGACCTCGGCCACGCCCTCCACTACCTCGTCCGCCTGCTCGACAACATGACCGCCATCGACGAACAGGTGGACGCGCAAGCGGACCAACACCCAGACGAACACCGGCCGTGATGCGCTGACGTCGGACGCGGGCGACGACGCCGAACGGGTTCGGGTCGGCACGCTGGAGTCGACACTGCAAGGCTCGGGGGATGGACATCGATGTCGCCTCCGTGGATCACGCGCTCAGCACCACGCGCGCCGTTCGCCGGCGCCTTGATCTGGAGCGCGCCGTCGACGAGCAGATCATCCTCGACTGCATCGACCTCGCCGAGCAAGCGCCGACCGGCGGCAATCTGTCGAGCCGCCGTTGGCTCGTCGTCCGCGACCCGGAATTGAAGCAGGGTCTCGCCGACATCTACCGCCGAAGTGCGGGGCAGTGGATGGTCAGCGCCGCCGATCGGCTCGCAGGAACGGGCCACCCGCAGGAACGCAACATGGCATCAGCGGCGCACTTGGCCGAACATCTCGCCGACGTTCCCGCGATCGTCATCCCGATGATCATCGGCCGTCACGACGGCAGCGGCCGACCCGGCCTGTTCGACTCGGTCATCCAGGCGGGTTGGAGCTTCTGCGTGGCGCTGCGCGCGCGGGGCCTGGGCACCACCTGGGTCACTGCGGTGTTCACCCAGCAGGATGCCGTGAAGGAACTGCTCGGCATCCCCGAACATCTCACCGAAGTCGCCATGTTCCCCGTGGCCTGGACCATCGGCACCGACTTCGCCCCGGCTCCGCGTCATCCCGCACGATCGATCACGTACTTCGACGGGTACGCGCGGACCTATGAGTCCGGCCCGAGTGACCCCGTCCGGCTCGCCGACGGCCCGGGAACGATTGCCGAGATCGACATCGACGCACCGCCGTCGATGATCTGGCCGGTCGTCACCGACATCAATCTGTCCGCGGCGTACTCAGGTGAGTTCCAGGGCGCCGAATGGGTCGAACCCGACGCGCCCATCGGCGTCGGTTCCGTCTTCGTCGGCACCAACCACAACGACGCATTCGGCGAATTCAAGGTCCCGGCGTTCATCGATGCCTACGACGAGGACGTGGCGTTCGGCTGGCGGACCTCCGACGTCGACGATCCGGGCGCCCGCTGGCGGTTCGACCTCCAGCCCAACGGCACGGGCACGCGCCTGCGCTACTCGATGATCCTCGGGCCCGGCCCGTCAGGGCTGACGGTGGCCATCGGTCAGATGCCCGACAAGGAGGATCGGATCATCCACCGCCGCGTGCGCTCGCAACGCACCTCGATGCTGCAGGTACTCGCCGGAGTGAAACGCACCGTCGAAAAGCAACGCTGATCCTGCTGCGATGAGTTCCGCCCGCACCTGCTGCGGCTGGAACTCATCGCAACTCGGGTGGCCCGGCCGGAGCGGGTCGCCGGCTCGATCAGACCGCGCCGCCGGACACTTCGAGGTCGAAGGCGGTGATGTAGGACGCATCGGCGGAGAGGAGAAACGCCGCGGCGGCAGCAACTTCGTCGAGTGAGCCGTACCGCCGCAGCGGAACCGACGCGATCATCTGCGCGGCCACTTCGTCGGGCCGGTCGGAGAAGTATTGGCTCGGCGTGCTGGCCTGCAACTCGACCTGGCGATCCCACATCCGGCCGGGGCCGATGAATGCCGGGCTGATCGAGTTGACGCGAATCGAGTTGCCGGCGAGGTCTTTCGCCGCCGTCTTCGTGAGGGCGATCACCGCCGCTTTCGACGCGCTGTACGCCACCATGTTCGGCGCACCACCATGGGCCATGGACGCGGTGTTGACGGCGGCCCCCGGCCGCCCAGCGCTGATCAGGTCGCGCGCGAACCGCTGCAGGACGAGAAACACACCGGTGACGTTGATCTCGAGGACGCGGCGGAACTCGGCAACGTCGTAGTCGACGATGTTGCTGAAACCGCCCTGGAATCCGGCGTTGTTGAACAACAGGTCAGCGACGATCCCCTGCCGACCGAGTTCGTCGAAGGCCCGACCGACCGCGGTCTCCGACGTGACGTCGAACGTCGTGGTGACGGGTTGCTGTGCCGCCGGGTGCACGGCGGTGCAGAGTGCCGCGGTCTCGTCGAGGCCGTCGGCGATGTCGGCGAGCACCACCATGGCCCCGCCCGCCGCCAAGCGAATCGCCACCGCTCGTCCGATGTCACCGGCTGCACCGGTGACGAACGCCGTCCGGCCGTCGAACGCCATGGCGCGCACGTCGCCCCCCTGCTGCCCGGAACTGATCTGGTTGGTCATCATCGACTCGTCGCGTGCGTGTGGTCAGTCGCCGAGGCGTTCGCCGTCGCTGCCGAAGAGGTGCACCGGGCCGTTGACCTCGATCGAGACGCTGTCACCACGACGCGCGCTCGTCGAGCCGTCTTCGCGCACCACGACGGTCACGTCGGAACCCGCATGGGCGACTTTGATGAACAGGAACGACTCCGAGCCGAGTTCCTCGACCACCGTCACGGTCCCGTCGATGCCACCATCTCCACCATCTCCACCATCTCCACCATCTCCATCAGCTCTGCCGGCACCGTGAGCGGCGAGGCGGAGATGTTCCGGGCGCACGCCCACCGCGAACGCCGGGTCGGCCTGCCCGAGCATCGCCGCGTGGGCGGCGGCGGGCAACTCGATGAGATGGCCGGCGATGCGCAGTTCGCCATCGTGGCGCACCACGTCGAGCAAGTTCATCGCCGGTGACCCGATGAAGCCCGCGACGAACCGATTCGTCGGCGCGGCATAGAGCACTCGCGGCGTGTCGACCTGCTGCAGAATGCCGTCCTTGAGCACGGCCACGCGGTCCCCCATCGTCATCGCCTCGACCTGGTCGTGCGTGACGTAGACCATCGTGACACCCAGGCGCGCCTGCAGGTCGGCGAGTTCGGTCCGGGTCTGGACGCGGAGTTTGGCGTCGAGGTTCGACAGCGGCTCGTCCATCAGGAACACCTGCGGCTGACGCACGATCGCCCGGCCCATCGCCACGCGCTGACGCTGCCCGCCCGAGAGGTTCTTGGGCTTGCGGTCGAGATAGGGCAGCAGATCGAGAATCCGCGCGGCCTCCTCGACCTGCTTGCGCCGCTCCTCCTTGGGCACCTTCGCCTGCTTGAGCGCAAAGCCCATGTTCTCGGCCACGGTCATGCTCGGATAGAGCGCATAATTCTGGAACACCATCGCGATGTCGCGATCCTGCGGCGGCTTGAGTGTGACGTCGACATCGTTGATGAAGATGCTGCCCTGGTTGACCGCTTCGAGGCCGGCGAGCATCCGCAGCGCCGTCGACTTGCCCGACCCGGACGGCCCGACGAGCACGAGGAGTTCGCCGTCGTCGATCGTGAGGTCGAGCGAATCGACCGCTGGAACGTCAGAGCCGGGGTATGTCCGGCTTGCTGCTTCGTAGCGCACTTCAGCCATGACAGGCCCTCCTCGAATGGTGCTCGACTGGTGTACTGCTGACTGGTGTACTGCTGGTCGCTCCAGTGGGTCCGTTCTCGCCGCAGGAACGGGCGCATGATCGCATCACTTGATCGCTCCCATCGCGAGACCCCGGATCATCCGCTTCTGCGCGACCCAACCGGCGAGCACGACGGGCAGCGTGGCGAGCACGGATGCGGCAGAGATCTTGGCGAGGAAGTTGCCGCGCCCACTCTCCTGCGACGCGACCCACACCGGCATGGTCGAACCCTTGACCGGGTTCAACTGCACGGCGAGGAAGAACTCGTTCCAGGCGAAGATGACACACAGCAGCGCGGTGGCGGCGACGCCAGGGGCGACGATGGGCAAGATGACCTGTTTGATCTGGCCCAAGAGGCTGCACCCGTCGATCTGCGCTGCTTCGATCAGTTCCTTGGGCACCTCGGCGAAGAACGATCGGAGCATCCAGACCGCGAGCGGCAGGTTCATCGCGGTGTACAAGACGATCAGGACGGTGCGGGTGTTGAGCAGGTCGAGATCGCGGGCGATGATCCAGAGCGGAAGGATCGCGCCGACGATCGGGAGGAACTTGGTGGAGATGAAGAAGAACAGGACGTCGCGCCACTTGCGCATCGGACGGATGGCCAGGGAGTAGGCCGCCGGAATCGCCAGCGCCATCACGATGACCGTGGAGATGAGCACGATCCAGAACGAGTTGCCGAACGCCTCGGTGAAACTGAGCACCCCCTGGGTGTCTTCGGTGACCTCGGAGAACCGGTCGAGCGTCGGATCGAAGAACAACTTCGGACTCGTGTTCGCGTCGATCTCGTCTTTGAACCCATTGAGGACGAGCCAGAACAGCGGGAAGAAGAAGACCAACCCGATGAACCAGGTGAGCAGGCCCAGCAGCGCCGCAACGGTCCGGTTCTGGCCGAGGACCGGTTCGACCGGGGTGCGTGTGAAGCGTTGCATGACGGCCGCCATCATTCGTCTCCTTCGAGCAGGTTCGACAGCACGCGGAGCCCGATGTTGGCGATGATGATCGAGGCGATGACGACGACGATCGAGTAGGCGGACGCCAACCCGAAGACATTGCCACCGCCGATCGACCGTTGGGCGATGTAGTACGGCAGGTTCTTCGAGCCGGGCGTTCCGCCGGTGATGACCTCGATGTGGTCGTACACCTGCACCAGATAGATCGCGCCGAGCAGGGTGCCGAGTTCGAGGTAGGGGCGAAGCTGCGGCAGGGTGATCTGGCGGAAGATGCCAAACGTCGTGGCTCCGTCGACGCGCGCGGCTTCGAGCACCGAGGTGTCTTGGCCCTGGAGGCCGGCGAGCACGATCAACATCATGAACGGACTCCATTGCCACACCAGCACGACGACGACCGAGGCGAGGGGGTACCGGGTGGCGAACTCGATCGACTGACCGCCGGCCTGATTGATGAACCAGTTGAGTACGCCAAACGTTGCGTTGAACATCTGCGACTTCCACAAGAAGCCGGCCACCACGGGCATCACGAGGAAGGGCGTGATCAGTAGCGTGCGCACGAAGCCCTGGCCGAAGAACTTGCGGTCGAGGAGGATCGCGAGGCCGGTGCCGACGAGGAGCGAGAAGAGCACCGCCATCACGGTCATCTGCACGCTGACCCAACCGGCTTCGCGGAAGAACTTGTCGTCGACCAGCCCGGTGTAGTTGTCGACGCCGATGAACTGGCGCGGCTGCGGTTTGTCGATGCGCCAGTCGGTCAGGCTGTAGAACGCGGTGAAGAGAAACGGAATCTGGGTGACGAAGACGGTGAACAGCAACGCCGGCAGGATCGGAAGACGACGCTTCCAGCCCTCGCGGCGCTGGAGTCGGCGAATCTCGTCACCACGGTTCGGCGGTGTTCGGGTCGCAGCAGCGACGGTTGCGGTCTCGGACATCTCTCGACCTCCCCTCGGGTCACGACTGCATGGTGCAGTGTCGCAGCATTTTCGTCGCGGCTCTGCGTTCCGGTGTTCGGGTGTTCGAAGCACACAGACCCGGCCGGTTGCGGCCGACCGGGTCTGTCACTTCATCTACAATTTCAGGTGCAACCTCAGCTCCAACTTCAGCTGCGGCTCAGCGCTGATCAGGTGCTGACTTCGGAGGCGATGGCCTGGCAGTCGGCGAGGGCATCGTCGACGCTCATCGAACCGGCAATCGCTGCGGAGAACAGTTCGGTGCAGCGGGTGCCGACGTCTTGGAACTCAGGGACGCCGACGTACTGCACGCCGGGCAGACCGGGCCGGGGCTTGGTACCCGGGTCGTCGATCGGCGCAGCGTTCATTGCGTCGAGCGTCTTCTGAGCGAAGGCGCCTGCGGCTTCCTGATAGTTCGGGTTGTCGTAGGTCGAGGCGCGGGTCCCTGGGGGAACGGCGGCCCAGCCACCCGGCAATGCCTCACCGGCAGCTTCGATGTAGCCGGCGCTGGTGGCCCAGCTGACGTACTCCCACGCGGTGTCCGGGTCGGGTGCGTTCTGCGGGATCGCCAGCGACCAGGCCCAGAGCCAGCCGGAGGCCGCCGTGTCCTTGATCGGCGCGAGGGCGAAGCCGTTCTTGCCCTTCACCGGGGAATCATCGGCTTCGAGCAGGCCAGCGGCCACCGTGGCGTCGTACCACATGGCGACCTTGCCGTCCTGGTACAGGCTGAGGCACTCGGTGAAGCTCGAGTTGGCTGCGTCGTCTTCACCGGCGTCGTTGACGAGGTCGACGTAGAAGTTCAGCGCTTCGGCGAACTCGGGCTGATCGACCTGGGCGGCGCCGATGGAGCCGTCGTCGTTGGCCAGCCACCAGGTGCCACCGAAGGTGTTGAGCACGGTGGTGAATGCCGCGCCGAGGTCACCCCAGCCGGGCTTGCCGCGCAGGCAAATGCCGGCGGTTTCTTCGGAGTCGACCGCACGAGCGATCGCCGCGACTTCGTCCCACGTGGGCGCGTCGGGCATGGTCTGGCCGGCAGCCTCGAGGAGGTCCTGGCGGTACATCACAAAGGAGGACTCGGCGTAGAAGGGCGAGGCGTAGAGCCCGCCTTCGTAGGAGAGTCCGCCGCGCACGGCCGGGAAGATGTCGTCGACGTTGTAGTCGGCGTCACCCTCGGCGTAGGTGTTGAGGTCGACGAGCCAGCCGTTGGCACCGAACTGCGGTGCTTCGAACATGCCGATCATGACGACGTCGAACTGTTCGCCGCCGGCGCCGACGTCACGGGTGACGATCTCGCGCAGCGTCTGCTCTTCCAGGAACGTGTAGTTCACTTCGATGCCCGTTTCGGCGGTGAACAGCTCCGGTGTGAGCGAGGCGATGTCTTCCATCTGGGGGTTGCCCACGATGGCGACGTTGATCGACCGATCACCCTCGGCAGCCGGTTCGTCGCCCTCGGCAGGTGCCTCGCTCGCGGCGGGTTCGTCGCCTTCGGCAGGTGCCTCGCTGGCGGCAGGTTCGTCGCCTCGGCCGGGGCCTCGCTGGCGGCGGGCTCGCTGCTCGTGTCATCGCTCCCGCAGGATGCGGCCAGCATGGCGAACGATGCGAGGACAGCCGGGATGGCCACCTTCATCTTTCGGCGTGTTGTCATAGGTTTTCCCCCTTCAAGGTGATGGCACACGGCACACTGCCGACGCCTGTCAGGTGACTGTTTACTTTGTTTCATGTTGGATTTCAAGAGCAAATGAAGATTTATCCGCGCATCTCGCTGATCTGATCCGCCTCTCCGGCCGTTTCCAACCCTTTACATTTGCGTTTGTGTTGGTTTAGGGTGTCGCCCGTGCACATCGAGGATCACATCGCGCGGCGACCGATCGCCGTCAGTGCCGCCGCGGTGTCCGCACTCGCCGAGCGGGCGACGGTTCCGACCTATGACCGAACGGCGCTGCGGCCCAGCATCGTGCACATCGGCGTGGGCGGCTTCCACCGTGCCCACCTCGCCACGTACATCAACGAACTCTGCGCGTCAGGTCACACCGCATGGGCGATCGTCGGGGCGGGCCTGCTGCCCAGCGATGCCAAGATGGCTACCGCGCTGGGGCATCAGGACCACCTGTACACCTTGGTTGCCCGCGACGAACGACACACCGCCGTCGAGGTGATCGGCAGCATCATCGACTTCGTGCTCGCGTCGGACGACTCCTCGCTGCTCGTCGAGCGGATCGCGGATGAACGCACGCAGATCCTGTCGATGACCATCACCGAAGGCGGCTATCCGGTCGACGACGCGACCGGGAGTTTCGTCGCCGCGAAGAGCGAGCCCGATTCGGTGTTCGCCGTCGTCGCGCGCGGCCTCGACGTTCGCCGCCGACGCAACGGGGCGCCGATCACCGTCATGAGTTGCGACAACATCATGGCCAACGGTGCCGTCGCCCGCACCGCCACGATCGGCGCAGCCGCGGCGATCAGCGCCGAGTTGGTCGCATGGATCGAACACCGCGTCAGCTTCCCCAACAGCATGGTCGACCGGATCACGCCGGTCACCACGCCCGGCGACATCGAGTGGCTGGAATCGCACTGCGGCATCATCGATCGGTGGCCGGTCGTCGCCGAGCCATTCCGGCAGTGGGTGGTCGAAGACGACTTCGCCGGCGATCGGCTGCCCCTCGAGGAGATGGACGTGATCATCACGTCCGACATCGAGCCCTACGAACTGACCAAGCTCCGCCTCCTCAACGCCGGTCACTCGTGCTTGACGTACCTCGCGGCGCTCGACGGCCACACGTTGGTCGACACCGCCATGGCCGACCCACGGCTGCGACGCTTCGTCGAACGATTGCTGCACGACGAGGCCAAGCCCACGCTTCCGGCCGCGCGCGGCATCGACCTCGACGACTACATCGCCTCCCTCATCGAGCGGTTCTCCAACCCGGCAATCGGTGACCAGATCGCCCGCCTCTGCCTCGACGGCAGCGCGAAGTTCCCGAAGTTCTTGATCCCGACGATCCGCGCGCAACTGGCGGGCGACGGGCACGTCACACTGAGCGCGATGGCGCTGGCCGGCTGGTGTGAGTACCTCCGGCGCGGCGAGGCCGACGGGTCGCTATCGAGTGACCCGATGCTCGACATCGCCGTGCAGCATGCGCAGCGATCAGTGGACGATCCGGCCGCCTTCCTTTCGTTCGTCGAGGTCTTCGGGACCGACCTCCCCGCAACATCTGCGTTCGTTGCGGCCTTCACCGGGGCACTCTCGCTTCTCCGCCAGGGAGGGGTACAGTCGGCACTCGCCGTCGCCCTCCAGGAGATCGAAGCCCGCCATGACCAACGCCGCGACTGAGTCGGTCGCTCCGACGCCGCTGTTTCAGACGCAACGGCAGCGCGAGATCGCAGCGCTCACCGCACAGGCGGGTCGCGTCGAGGTCGCGGAGTTGGCCGCACGGTTCAACGTCACCACCGAGACGATTCGCAGGGACCTCTCCGATCTCCAGGAAGACCGCCTCGTTCGTCGTGTTCACGGTGGCGCCGTGCCGTGGGAGACCGACCGTTTCGAGCCATTGCTGTCGGTTCGAGACGATCAGCACGGAGCCGAGAAGCGTCGCCTGGCAGCGGCCGCGGTGCACGAACTTCCCGACACCGGAGCGATCATCATCGACTCGGGGAGCACCCTCGGCGCCTTCGCCCACGCGTTTCCTGCCGACGCGACGTTGCGCGTCGTCACGAACTCCCTCCTCATCGCCCAGGTGCTGGCCGAACGCTCGGAAGCCGATGTCATCGTGGTCGGTGGCAAGGTGCGCAAGAACACCCTGGCGATGGTCGATACGCAAGCGATTTCCGCGATCGAGCCGCTCACCGTCGACACGCTCTTCATCAGCTGCGACGGCCTGTCGGCCACGAGCGGGCTCAGCACCCCGTATCGCGAGGAGGCCGCGCTCAAGCGGGCAATGATCCGGTCCGCGCGGCGCGTCATCGCCCTGGTCGACCATTCGAAGTTCGGCAAGGAGCACTTCACCCGCTTCGCCGAGTGGGCCGACATCGACGTGTTGATCACCAACGCCGAAGTCGATGCCGCCGATGTCCGGGCGATCGAGGCGACGGGCACGATCGTCGTGTTGACCTGATGCTCCGGCCGGTCGCGTCGTCGTCGGCGGGCGCACATCTGGAGGCGGTGGCAGTCGATGTGGCCCGACTCGCGGCGGCGCTCGTTCGACGCTCGGTAGGGCATGCGGCTGCAGCGGGCACGAAGTCCACGCCGACCGATGTGGTCACCGCGACCGACGTCGAGTCCGAGGCCCTGATCCGCCGGGAACTGGGTATCCGGTGTCCGGGGTCGACGATCGTGGGCGAGGAGTTGGCTGACGACGTCGGCACCAATGCGATCGGCTGGGTCGTCGACCCGATCGACGGGACCGTCAACTTTCTCTACGACCTGCCCGTCGTTGCAGTCAGCATCGCCGCCACGCTCAACGGCCGCACCATCGCCGGCGCGGTGTGCGATGTGCTGCGCGGCGACGTGTTCTCTGCCGCCGACGGAGAGGGTGCCCGCTGCAATGGCGTGGCAGTCGGGGTCCGCTCACCGGCCTCGATGAGTGACGCGCTGATCGGAACCGGCTTTGCGTATGACTCCGAGCGGCGCCGCGCGCAGGCCGAGATCATCGCCCGGCTGTTGCCGCGGGCGCGCGACATCCGATGCATGGGGTCTGCCGCGCTCAATCTGTGCTGGGTCGGCTGCGGTCGGCTGGATGGGTACTACGAGCAGAACACGAAACCGTATGACTACGCCGCGGGCGCGCTGATCGCCTTCGAGGCCGGGGCACGAGTCGAGTTGCCTGCCGACAATGACCTGGACCTGTCGGTGGCGGCGACTCCGAACATCTTCGCCGAACTCCGTCAGATCATCGACGGCTGATCCGTCACCTCGGTGCCCCCGGTCAGGTCGGCATCGACGCACGACCGACAGCTTCGACGTCAGCCGCGTCGGCGTTGGCGAGGTCGCGGTGGAACCGCCAGCGACCGACGAGCACGTCGTCATCGTCGTCGGTCCGTTCCGCGATCCGGCCCAAGGCAGTGACGGCGCGCCATGCACTCAGCCGGTCGCGCTCGACGTCGATGAGGTCGGCCAACTCGGCGACATAGGCATCGTGCAACACCGAGAGTTGGGCGTCGGTCGCCCCGGGGACATGGCGTCGATCGGTCAGTCCCTCGGCTCCGACGAGGAGCGCCGAGCGCATCACATCTGCGACCGGATGACCGACCGATGCGTCGAACCAATCGATCACCGTCATGCCGCCCGACGCCATCAGAACGTTGCCCGGGTGGAGGTCGCCGTGCAGCAGGGCCGCACCCCGCGGCAGACGCTCGACCATGTCGATCGCAGTGTCACGGTCGGCTTGGCTGACGACGTCGACCTCACCGATCTTGGCGCCCATCCGGTCGACGAGTCCGGGGAAGACGTCCGGCACGCCGAGGCGGTGAATCCGCCGTTGCATCGCCACGAAGTCACGGACCAGCGTCGGAATGCTGGCGGGATCTGCGCTCATCAGTTGCCACATCGACGGCCCGTCGACGAACTCGAATACGATCGCTGGTCGGCCATCGACGACGACGACGTCGAGCACATCGGGTGCGCGCACCCCCAACGCCCGAACGGACCTGGTCAACGACGCTTCGACCGCAGCCCAATGGTCGGGTACATCTGCGTTCAGAACCTTGGCAACAGCATCAGGGCCGTACCTGTAGACCCTCGATGTTCGTCCGACGGCGATCAACGGTCCGAGCACATCACCACCCTGTCCTGACGCCGACCACGCGTGTTGCGATGAGTTCCGCCCGCACCTGCTGCGGCTGGATCTCATCGCAACACCGCAGGCGTTGCGGTCGGCGGCCAGAGCACGGGGAAGAGGGGGTGGTCCATGTCGACGCCGGCGGGGAGTTCGTCGTCCAAGCCGGGGAACGGTGGTGAGGTGGTCCACGCCCGTGGAGCGTGCACCATGTCGTCGCCGAGGAAGCGGACCGAAAGGACCCGGCGGCGGTTGGTGCCCGCCACGCCCCCCGATCCGTGCACGCTCAGCATGTTGAAGAACACCGCGTCGCCGGGTTCGAGATCCCACGCGAGAACTCGCCACGTGCCCGGATCGCGGGCAAGATCGGCATCGAAGTCGGGCGGTTCGGCGAGGGAACCGGCGGGGAACCACTTCGCCTGCTCGTCGAGGAACGTACGCGGCATGTACCACGGCCCGAGATGGGTGCCGGCCACGACCCGCAGGCTCGATTCGACCGGAACCGGATCGACCGGGAACCACATGCTGGCGTTCTGGACGCCCTCCACGTTGTAGTACGGCAGGTCTTGGTGCCACGGAGTGGGTTGCCGGGTGCCTGGCTCCTTCACCAGCACGTGGTCGTGGTACAGCCGCATCCGACTGGATCCTGTGAGCGCCGCGGCGATCTCCGCTCCCGGCGACTCACGCACGAATCGCTCCATCGGCTCGAGACGGTTCCAGTTGCAGAAGTCTTCGATGAAGGCACCGTCGTCGTCGCTGCTCGCCCGCAACGCGCGAGGAGAAAGATCGGCCAGGTTCGCATCGATCGCCTCCCGCGCCCACCCCACGTGCTCGGGTGTGAACGCGCCGCGCACGACCACAGCACCATCGCGCTGGTACGCCGCCGCCAGTTCAGAGAAACTCACGACCCAAATCTACGTCGACGGGTCGAAGCGATGAGTCTCCGGGCGCGCCGTGCGCCCGGAGACTCATCGCAATCTCGGATGGTCAGTTCAGTTCGTTGATCCGGTCGGTGCTCGGCGGTGCGACCGGGCTGAACGCGGCGAGGTAGTTGGCCAACGCTTCGAGGTCGGTGCCGCCGTCGATGCGCAGTGACGGATCGACGGTGGCGAAGGTGGCGAAGTTGTCACCGCCATCGGCCAGGAAGATGTTGACCGTCACCAGGTAGGTCGCCGCAGGGTCGAGCGGTGCGCCGTTCAACACGACGTTGCTGATCGTGATCGACGTGCAGTTGCCGGCCGTGATGGTCCGGGCCAGGTCGTAGGTCAGCCCGTCGGACACGCCGAGGGAGAGGAACGGACGACTCGAACCGGTCGGCTGGCACTGGTCTTCGAGCGCAGACACGATCTGCGCGCCGGTCATCGGGATGGTCTGCAGCCGGTTGCCGAACGGCTGGAACGTGACCGCCTCGCCGTAGGTGACGACACCGTCGCCTTCGCCGAGAGGCGAACTGGCAAAGGTCAAGTCGGACCGGACGCCGCCCGGGTTCATGAACGCAACGTCGGCTCCCGCCGCCGACGTGGCCCATGCCTGCGCGTCGGCAACCAGGTTTCCGGCTGCCGATTCGACACCGCGGTCACTGCCCGACGGTGTTCCGCCGCGGGTGATCGTGGCGCTAATGGTGCCGAGTGGGCGATCGCCGATCGCAGCGGCGAGCGGCGCCCACTTGGTGATCACCGCGGTCACTGCCGGGTCGGGAGTCAACGAGGCTTGATCGACGACGTGGTTGGTCGCCGTGCTCAGGTTGCGCCGCACGTCGCCGGTGCGTCGGTCGAGCACGAGGTTCATCTCGGTGACGACCCGGCCGAACGAGTACGCACTCGTGACGAGGCGGGCCTTGCCGGCCGAATCGGTCAGCCGGCAGTTGTACGGAAGGTGGGTGTGACCGGTGATCATCGCGTCGATCTCGGGGTCGAGTGCGTCGTTGATCGCCACAACCGGGCCGGTGATTCCTGAACAGGCGTTCACGTCACCCGGAGCCGGAGTCTGCGAGGCGCCTTCGTGCAGCAGTACGACGATCGCCTCGACGCCCTTGCGCTTCAGTATCGGCACGAGCGCGTTGGCCGTCTCGACCTCGTCGAGGAAGTCGTATCCGGCGATTCCTGCGGCAGCGACCAGCGTGTCGGTGGCTTCGAGGGTCATGCCGATGAAGGCGACCCTGACGTTCTTGACGCGCTTGATCGTGTAGGCCGGAAGCGGCGAGTGCCCGTGCTCGTCGACCACGTTGGCCGCCAGCCAGTCGAAGTCGGCACCGGCAAAGGGTGCATCGGGGAAGTAGCACCCGTCGACCGGGTGGCAACCGCCGTTCTGCATCCGGAGGAGTTCGGTGACTCCTTCGTCGAACTCGTGGTTGCCGACGCTCGACACGTCGAGTTCCATCGCGTTGAGCGATTCGACCGACGGTTCGTCGTGGAAGAGACCGGAGAACGCGGGGGACCCACCGATGAGGTCGCCGGCGGCAGCGGTGATGCTGTAGCGGTTGCCGTCGCGCAACTCGTTCAGCTTGGCGGCGAGATACTCCCCGCCGCCTGCCGCGACGCCGTCGACGGTGCCGCTGTTCGTGGCTTCGACGTGCCCGTGGTAGTCGTTGAACCCGAGGATCTGCAGGTTGACCAGACCGCGCTCGTGGCGCTTGCTGTAGCGATCCTCCTTCTCATCGGAGTTGCCGTGCGCAGAAGCGGACGACGTGCCGAACGAGGCCGCTGCGACCGAGAGTGCAACGACTCCGACCAGCGCAGCCCGCCGCCGGGAACGCCCCGCCGGGCGGCCCGTTCGCTGTGATGCTGATTTCAACATGGATGGTCCCCTTTTTTAATTGTGTTCAGACGAATCGCTGGCTCGTGATCACCAGTTGGAGCGGAAGAAGTGCCGCAGGATCCACGCGATCTTGCGGAGCGCAACGATGTGGCGGTTGCTCTTCGGCACGATCACGACCACCGAATCGACGGCGCTGTTTCCGCAGGCGTCGGTGATCTCGTAGGCAATCGTGTAGGTCCTGCCGTCGCCGAGAGCGGCCCGCTCGGCACGCAGTTGGAAGTTGAAGTCGTCGACGATCACGATGTCGTTCACCGTGTTGCCATCGCCGGGGCCGTTGTCCGGCTCGTCGGAGGTGACCGACAGCAACGTCACGTTCGGCGCGATGCCACTGTTGTCGCTCGCGACCACCGTCGCGGCCACGTCGACGTACTGGTGGTTGGGCGGCGACAACACGTCGGGCGAGACGAAGAGTTGGTCGAAGGTCGGCGCGATGTCGTCACACACGTCGAGGCCGATGATCACCGGGTCGTGGTCGGACGAGCGGTACGGGTCGGGAGCGAAGATCGCATCTTGGGCGGCCTGCTTGAACTGGGTGTCGTAGTCGAGCGCATCGGGTTCGTCGCTGTTGATGTGCCAGACGGTGACGCCCGTGACGTCATCCACCAGCCCGGCGTTCGCCAGGGCATGATCGAGGTAGCCGGTCTTGCCGTCGAACACGTAGGAGTAGGCGTCCTCCCCGCCGAACTGGCGAACGAGGTCGGTGTAGTCGTCAGCGGTCCCGGCGGTGTCGTCGGCGCCGGCAACGATTGCGTCGATCGGGTCTTCCCTGTCGTAGGAGTTCAGGTCGCCGATGACGAGGAACTTGTCCGAACCGCTTCCCGTCGGGTCGCCGGCCAGCCAGTCGACGAGCGCTTCGGCGGCCGCCGTGCGGGTGCCGTTGCAGTTCCCCGAACCGTCACCGAGGTCGGGATCGCCGACGTCGTCGCACCCTGAACCCTTCGACTTCAAGTGGTTTACGGCGACCGTCACGGCGCCCCCGGTAGCCACTTCGGTGAAGGTCTGAGCGAGCACGGGGCGGCTCTTGGTGTCGATGAATCGCGGGTCGACCGAACTGTCGAGCAGGGCGAACGCTCCGGCCGGCGACACGGTTGCGGGCTTGTAGAGGAACGCCACCTTGATCGCGTCGGTCCCGATGGCACCCGTTGCGATCGAGGCGTAGGTCCCTGCGCCGACGACCGCGTTGAGGCTGGCGACGAGGTCGTTGACGGCGTCGTCGTTCACATGGTTCTCGATCTCGATCAACCCGAGCACGTCGGCGTCGATGGCGGCAAGCGCCGCGACGATCTTGGACCGTTGACGGTCGAGCTCTTCGGCATTGTCGGCGCCGCGACACTCCTGGTTCTGCGCCGGGCCACAGATCGACCCGTTGCCGTCGAGCGTCGAGAAGTAGTTCAACACGTTGAACGAGGCGACCGTGAGCGAGCCACCGACAGCATCGGGCACTGCGGTTCGAGCATTCACCGGCTCATGGGTTCCGTAGACGGTGGGTTGCACCCGGTACAGCCCGAACGTGTCGTCGATGACGCCGGTAATCCCGGTGATCGTGTCACCGCCACGGAACAGGTTGTCGAGATCGAACACGCCACCGTTGCCGGGATGAATCGCCGGGTCGGGGTTGCTGGCGGTTCGACCGTCGTCGATCGTGATCCGGGCCAGGGCCTGCGCAGCGGCGAGGGCGATGGCGTCGGGGCCAGGCTCGACGACGGCGGTCGGCGTGGCCTGGCGGTCGGTCGAGACGACGACTTCGCCGAATCGGTCGTAGTTGAAGTACTCGGCGATCGTGAGGGACTGCGGGAGGTTGACCAGCATCCCTTCGAGTGCTTCGAGGTCGGCCGGAGATGCGACCGGCAGGACGAGCGCGGTCGGGGTGATCGCGACCGAGGGGCCACAACCGACGACCGCGGCGGCACTGATCTCAGTCAGGAGTGACGCTCCGGCGGCGAACTCGGTGACTGCGCCTTGCACGCGGGTGAGGTCGCCGACCGCGAGGTCGGCGGGCACCGCACGGCTGAACACGAAGATGCCCTCCGACGTGGATGGGTCGGCGTCGGCGTCGGCCGGTTCTTCTTGCACGTAGAAGCCCGAGAGACCCGGGAAGATCCCGGTGACGACGGCTTCGACGACGACGGTGGTGCCGACGATCGGCGAGGTGGCGCCGCTGCCCTGCACGGCGTGGACCGGCACGAGAGTTTCAGCCGAAGTGCAGCTAAGCGGCGGCACCACGATCTCGCACAGGTTCGAGCTGCTGGGGGTCGGGGCGAACTGGGCGTAGGAATCGGTGTTCCGCGCGCCGCCCGAACCGTTGGGGCACCGCTGGTTCGAATCGGTGTCTTTCGTGCCGAGCGCGTTTTCGTCGACCTGACCTTGGCCGGCATTGAGTAGCGCGAGGAGGCCCGCGTCGTCGGCGTCGGCGGTGTCGTACACGAACGCGTCGAGCAGACCGTCGAGCGTGATCGGTGTGCCGTTGGGGAACGCCGTGGCGTCGCCGGTGTAGAGCGCAACGGCGTCGGCGCCGTTCTGGATCAGGTCGGTGTTCGGGGTGACATCGAGATCGCAGTTGGCCACCGTGGCCGCGTCGCCGCAGACCACGAAGTAGCCGTCGGCGTCGGTGGAGAGTCCATCGAGGTCGAGCGCCAAATAGCTCGTGTCGTTACTGCCGTTGACCAGCACGATGACCGTGCCGGTCAGATCGGTCGAGCCGACGCCACCGTCATACAGCTCGATGAACTCGGCGGTGTCGGTGCCGGGCGTGTCGGCATCGACTTCGTTGATGACCAGGACGGGGTCACCTCCGCCGCCGGAACAGTCGGATGTGTGGAGGCCGAGGTCGTCGAAGGTGTCTTGGGCGAACGTGGCCCACTCGGCCGCGGCGTCGAACGCATTGGTCGGGTCGGCGTCACCGGCACAGATCGCCGCGTTGCGGCGCAGTGTGTCGTTGAGGCCGCCGCCGGTCCACTCCGTTCCCGGGTCGACGCCCACCTGACCGAACGAGTCGATCGCCACGCCGGCCTTGCGGAGAACGACCGCATCGTCGCCGTTGAAGTTGATGACGCCGCTGGTCGTGTCGGCCACGGCGAGGACCGCCGGCACGGCTTGGGAGTTCGCGAGCACGTACACATCGCCGGCGGCGATGGTTCCGGTCAGGGTGGCCGTCGAGCCAGCGGTCACGCCACCATTGCTGTACAGCTCGAGGGTGTATGCCCCAGCCGCGAGGTCGACCGGCGCGCCGGTGCCGTTGTAGATCTCGATCGCCTTGTTGAACGAACCGCCCTCGATGTACTCCGAGATGAACAGGTCGGCGGCAGGAGCCGCAGCGAGCGGAGTTAGCCGGCACACCGACCAGGCCGGCGGCGACCAATGAAGCGGTGAGCACTGCGGCAGCATGTACGTGAATTCGAGTCATCCTCGTCCCTCTCGTCGATGGCCGGCCCAACGCGGTCGACCTCCCATTGTCCCGCTCGCTGTCAAAAGTAAAGCACGGATCCGGCCACCGGTCGAACGGAATGTGATCCGGAGGCGAAGGGAGGATGAACCGTCGGCTCGCGGCAGCACCGACCCGTTCGTTACGTGGCGGCGACGGGAACGGGTTGGTCGACGGCGGGTCGGTGCGGACTGTTGTACTGCGTCACGATTCCGACGACAGCGACCACCGCGGTGGCGAGCATCGACCACCGCAACCCGACGATGTCGGCGACGACGCCGGCCAACAGCGGGCCCACCGTGATGCCGACACCGGATGCGAGCGCGCTGACGGCGCCGAGCGCGACCGGCCCGACCGTCGACTCGGCGCGGACGTACAGCCGCTCGACGCAGAGCGGATAGAGCGGCCCGGCCCCGAAGCCGATGACCATCAGACCGACCACGCGCAACGGAAGCGTCGTGCCGAAGCACATGATCAACGCGCCGGTGGCGACCGTCGCAAAGCCCGCCGCAATCGTCCGATTTCCGAACCGGGCGACAAGACGAGCCAGCCCGACCCGAGAGGCGAACATCATCAGGCCGAAGACACCGGCCAGCGCCGGCGCCAAGCCAGATGAGGCGCCACCGACTTCCAACAGGTACGAGGCAGCCCACACGCCCACGACGAACTCGGCGACCACGGCGTTGATCAACTGCAGCCACGGCACGAGGACCACGCGGTCGGTCAGCACCTTGACACCGAGCTTGCTCGCGACCGTGGAATCGGGAACCGCCACCCTCCCGGCGATGCCGACGACGATGATCGTCGTGGCGACCAAGATCACCGCATATGTCGTACGCCAGCTCCCGCCCGCGCTCAGCGTCGCGCCGATCGACAGGCTGATCACGAGTGCCATGAGCAGCGGGAGCCCGTTCACCGCGGCAAAGGCCGTCGCTCGATGGGCCCCGTGGTGGTCGTGGATCAGACCCGGGATGATGACGACGTAGAGCGCCGCACCGATCCCGGCAACGGCCGTTCCGGCCAGCGTGAGCTGCCACGCGTTGCCCGTACCAAACAGCACGGCGCCAACGATCATCATCACGATCGATGCCCGCAGCGCGCGGCCGCGGCCCCACCGGCCAACGATCCGCACGCCGAGCGCCGCCATGACGATGAGTCCGATCCCGAACGTGCTGCCGTGCAGCGCGGCAATGGTGCCGCCGATCGCGAACTCGTCGCGCAGTTCGCCGAGCACGACACCCGCGCTCAGCGCGACGACGAGCATGCAGTAGCCGAGCGCCACCGACCCCGTGAGCCGATCCCAGCGAAAGCCCTCGTTGCCCTGGCCCGCGACGTTCATCGGGCGCGATTCTGCCACTGCCGACCACCGGATCACGGTGTGCTTTCGGTCTCGCCCGCTCCGTCCAGCCGCAAGATCGCGGCAAGTCAATCCGGTCGGACCAGAGCGCCTGGCCCGTCGACCGCCGAGCCGAGGATGGCCGCGGCGAGCGCGGTACTGATCGGAACCGACGCCACCAGACCGATCGAGCCGACCAACGCACGCACGATCTCCACGGCCACGATCTCGCGCGTGGCAACCGACGAGATCGACTGACCCGCTTCCTGGAACAACAACAACATGGGGAGCGCGGCACCGGCATAGGCCAGGAACAACGTGTTCACCGTCGAGGAGATGTGGTCTCGACCGATCCGGACCGCGCGCCGATACAGGTCGGCCATGTCGGCCTCGGGGCGGGCGCCTTTGAGTTCCCACACCGCTGACACCTGGGTGACCGTGACATCGTCGAGAACGCCGAGCGAGCCGATCACGACACCCGCCAACAGCAGACCCTGCGGATTGAGGTCGGTGCCCAGTGCGCCAAGGAAACCGATCGATTCGTCGGCAAGGCCGGTGAGGTTCGAGACCTTGACGAACACCCAGGCCAACACCGCCGTGATCGACAGGCTGGCGATCGAGGACAACAGGGCCGCGGCAGTGGCAACGTTGAAGCCGTGCGCCAAGAAGAGCGCGATGTAGGCAATGGCGCCGGCGGCGACGAGGGCGACCGCCACGGCGTTCGACCCGGCCAACACCGCCGGCAGCACGAACGCCACGATGACCGCCAGGCTGGCCGCGAGTCCGGCGAGTGCGCCGACACCGCGCCAGCGACCCAACACAACGATCGCCACGACGAACAGAAGTGTCAGCAACAGCAGCGGAGTCGATCGTTCGAAGTCGTAGAAGAACACCTGCAGCGACCCGTCGGGTGCCAGCGAGATGTCGACCAAGATGCCGTCGCCGCCGCGAATCGGACTGTCCAAGGACTGCTCAAAACTCACCCGATCACCGGTGAACTCGCCCTCGGACACCACGATCTCGATCATCCTGCATCCCAACAACTCGTCGTAGCTGCACGGTGTGATCGCGGCCGTGGTAACCCGCGCGCGCACCGGATCGCCCTCGAGCCCGAGCGGGTCGACCCCTCGATCCGACGGGCCCGGCCAGAGCACCACGAGCCCGACGCAGACCACCACGGCGCACGCTCCGACCGCGATCCAGATGGCGCGACGAATCCGCGCTGGGATCGGAATCGGTGGGCCGTCGTCGTGCAGGTGGGTCGAATGGGAATGCATCAGGCCGTGCGGCGCAGGTGCGGCACGGTCAATCCGGCGGCCGGCACGACCAGCATGTCCGGGTTCGGCGGCGGCCAGGCCGGGGCGATCGCGACTGCAACGTGAGCAACCGCTGCTGCGGTCAGTTGTGCAAGCTCCGCGATGTCGGCGACCCGGACCGGAGTGGCCGCAAGGCAGCGCGCCCCGTCCCAATGCGGAGAACACCAGCACCTGACGCGCTTCGTGCCACGTGACGCGCAAGAACTCATCGGACCCGAGGGCCTGCGGCACGAAGATGCGTCGACGTTCGCTCTGTCCGGGCGATCCCATCTCCCTACGATCGCCGCTCCACGACGCCGCGTCAACTGCGATCGAAGGTCAGACCGTGCTCAGAGGGTGTAGCCGGTGATGTCGATGATGAAGTGAGTCAAGCCCGCTCCGCCCGAGAGCACGTTGAGTTGGCGGTTCGTGTCGAGCGTGGACGAGCTGGCGTTGGCGACGGTCTGCCCGATGGTGGACCAGTTGATGGTCGATGCGGTGATCACTGTCTGGTTGCCCGGCGCCACCGCCAAGACGCCGGCACCGACCGTTCCGGTGATCGTGACGTTGAAGAGAACGGCGACTGCCCCGGCGGGAACCAGATTGGGAGCATTGATGGCGTAGGTCAAGACATCTCGGCCGTCGGCGACCGAGATGATCCGGCTCGCACCGGTGGGCAATACACCGGCTGCGTCGAATCGCGAGTCGTACACGCGCGCCGGGGCGACCAGATGCAGGGCACCCGACGACGCGGGCCCGCTGATCCTGCGCCACGTGCCCGGCGTGCCGCTCGTGACGCAGAACCACAGGTTGCGGGAGCTGTCGACTCGGAGTGAACCGGCGGTGTGGTTGACCGTTGTTTCGAGCGTGGGCGATTGCCCCACCGGGGGCATCAGAATGTTGGATCGCGCCGAGGTTTCCCGCCGGGCGATCACGGCGTGCCCGGTGTTGCTGTCGGTGCCGCGGTGGTCGGTGTATCCATACACCCCATTGGTCGACCCGGCCGCCGTTTGCTGCGCCCCCGATGGCTGCGGGGAACGAGCTCGAGGTCAGGCCCGAGCTCACCGTGAAGGCGTTGGTGTTGGTGAGCAACGCCCCGGCGCCGACCGCGAGGTTCGTGTCGCCCGCGGCACTGGTGTTGTCTCCTCCGATGATCATGTTGCCGCCATCGGCTGCCGCCGCCGTGTTCGGCGCGACCATCGAGCCGGCCAGCGCGGCGCCGGCCGCGACGGCGCCGCCGGTGACCAGCGCGCGCCGCGTCGAGCGCCTCGCAGTCAGATCGTCGGACTGAACCAGCCCAGACTCGGCTGATCGAGCGGCGGCGACGCTCGGTGGAGTGGCGACAACCATCGGCAACTCGTCCGGTGATCGCCCGGGGGCTGCGTCCGGCCCCGCGTGCTGTGCAACGGTCGCCCGGAGCTGCTCGATCTCGCGACGCTGCTCGGCAAACGCTGCTTCGAGCTGCTTGATTCGCTTCGAAGATGACACCATCATCACACCCCCATTGTCCTGGTGTGGGCCCCAGGTCCACATCCCACGGGCAGCGACGTGGTTGCCGCGCCCGACGCAATGTTGCCACATCGCGTTGCACCCCCGGTCGAATTTTCTCGTGCGTGCACGATTCGTGACAAGGCGGCAGACCAGGGTGCGCCCACTCGCCTGCGAAGGTTTCCGACCGATCTGGATCTTTTCTGTCGACAGCTGTCGATTCGGTTCCGGTGTTGCGTCATCGATGTACAGAGCGACGCACCGTGCATCGCAGAACCCGAGGAGCAACCCCGCATGAGTACTCACATCCCACTGGCGATCACCGTGTCGCAGGTCATCGATGCCCGGCCGGACACGCTGTACGACCTCGTCGCCGACATCACCAACATGGGTCGTCTCAGCCCCGAGACCACGGCGGCTGCGTGGATCGGCAGCGCCACGGCTGCTGCGCCCGGAGTCCGTTTCAAGGGTTCGAACGCGATCGGAAAGATCACGTGGTCGACCAAGCCGACCATCACGGCCGCCGACCCGGGCCGACGCTTCGCATTCCAGGTGCCCGGCCGTTCGGGCGCGCCATTGGGAGTACCGCTTCGAAGCGGTCGACGGTGGAACGCGGGTCACCGAGTCGATGTCGCAGGAGCGGCCGTCGCCGGCGCCGATTCGCTTCCTGCAGCGCCGCGCCGGCGTCACCGACCGCTGCCGCCCACCTGCGCCAGGGCATGACCACCACGCTCGACCGGCTCGCCGAACTGGCCGCCGAGCAATAGACGCATGACAGTCAACCGACTCACCGAGCAACATTTCGCTGACACCGACCACATCAACCAGAATCAACACCCGAAAGGAAACCCACCATGGACTACATGATCCTCATTCACTCCGACGAGAGCTTCGAGGTGCCGGCTGCCGGCACCGCCGAGTTCGAAGCAATGATGGGCGAGTGGTACGCCTACAACCAGCGCCTGATCGACGGCGGCCACTGGATCGCAGGCGCCAGCTTGCAGCCCACCACCACCGCCACGACGGCTCACAAGGAGTACAACGGCGACGTCACGATCACCGACGGCCCGTACGCGGAGACCAAGGAACAGCTCGGCGGCTTCTATCTGATCTCGGCAGCCGACCTCGACGAGGCGCTCGAACTCGCCCGCGCCATCCCGATCCCGGTCGCATCGCTCGAAGTGCGACCCGTCGCCTTCCGGCCTGACGCTGGGTGAACGACGCCGTTCACGACGCACTCGTCAGAGTGGCGCGCGAGGACAGTGGCCAAGTGGTCGCACTCCTCGCGCGCCGCTTCGGCGACCTCGACCTTGCCGACGAATGCGGTCCAAGACGCACTCGCCGAGGCGATCAGCTCGATGGCCCGACACCGGCGTGCCTGCGAATCCGGCGGGCTGGTTGCACACCGCCGCCAGACGCAAGGCGATCGACCGACTGCGCCGGCGAGCGAGCGCCGATCGACGGATTCGGGCGGCAGCACCCGAACTCGTTGCCCTCGACGAACCGTTCGTCGACCGCTGGTCCGATGATGCTCGATGACGACGAACCGTTCGACGTGGGTGACGAACACCTTCGCCTCGTGCTCCTGTGCTGCCATCCGGCGCTCGACAGCTCCGTGCAGGTGGCGCTTGTTCTGCGGCTGGTCGGCGGGCTCACGACCACCGAAATCGCGGCCGCCTTCCTCGTGCCGGAAGCCACGATCGCCCAACGCATCGTGCGCGCCAAGCGCAAGATCCGCGACGCCGCGATCCCGCTCTCGATACCTGCTGACCTCGCGTCACGCCTCGGCGTCGTCCGCACCGTGCTCTACCTCGTGTTCAACGAGGGCCACCTCTCCCACGACGACGATGCCGAGGTGCGGATCGACCTCGTCGACGAGGCGATCCGGCTGACACGCGTGTTTTGGTCTCGCTCACCCCTGACGATGCCGAGACCACCGGGCTCCTTGCGCTCGAACTGTTCCACCGCGCCCGCGCCGACACGAGGGTCGACGGAGCTGGCGACCTGATCCTCCTCGACGACCAAGACCGTTCACGATGGGATCTCCCCACGATCCGCGAGGGTAACGCTGTGCTCGCTCGGTCGATTTCGCGGATGGCACCCGGGCCGTTTCAACTGCAGGCAGTGATCGCTGCGCACCACGCCAACGCGCGTACTGCTGCCGACACCGACTGGTCGGCGATCGTCGCCGCGTACGGCCAACTCGCCACGATCGCACCATCGCCCGTCGTCGAGTTGAACCGTGCCGTCGCCGTAGCTATGGCAGACGGGCCGCGCGCCGGGCTCGCACTTCTCGACCAGATCACCGGGCTCGACAACTACCACCTGTACCCGGCGGCTCGCGGCGAACTCCTGCATTCGGGACGGTCGACCCGACGAAGCCCTCGTCGAGCTCGAACGGGCCCGCAGCCTTGCCAAGCGCCCGATCGATCGGCGCCACCTCGACCGGCGGCTCGCCAGCCTCACCTGAGCAGCGCGAGACCCTGTACGGACTGGTGATCGGAGCTTCTCGGAATCGCTCGACACCGCGACCGGATCGGGCGCATCATCGAGGAAAGTGATCGCTCGTTGGTGTCACCCGATGCTGCGATTCGATCGTCTGTACTGAGTAGCCGATCAATCGAAACGAGGACAGGGGGCACGGATGGAATGGTGGGTACTCGAGTTGATCGCCGTCGCGGTGATGTTCGCGATCATCGGACTTCTTGGGCCGTTGATCAAGCGATACGGGAAGTCGTACGCGGCTGACGTGTTTCGCGTCAACCCGCGCACCGGGAAGAGCTACCTGGTCCTCATGGACTTCGCGTACTACTTGATCTTCGGTGCGTACATCCTCTTCGCGATCAAGTGGCAACCCGACACCGGCTGGGATAGCGAGGTCAACGCCGAACAACTGCAGGCGTCGGTGGT
Organism: Ilumatobacteraceae bacterium; assembly: GCA_963820085.1. Classification (GTDB taxonomy): domain Bacteria; phylum Actinomycetota; class Acidimicrobiia; order Acidimicrobiales; family Ilumatobacteraceae; genus Ilumatobacter_A. The sequence continues at coordinate 211,230 of CAWFYU010000009.1, forward strand.
CCGCATCGGCGGGCTGATGCTCCTCATGGGTCTGCTGCACGGATTGAACGTGCTCACGCTGCCCGTGATCGGCCGGATCTTCACCCTCAACCGGCAGCTCGATGACGATGTCGCGGGCCCGCGGGCCGCCTGAGGCAGATCGCACCGGACGTCGTGTCGCTCGACGCAGCGCTGAACGCTCCAGCGGCGCACAGCGACGCCGACACCTTGGTCGCGGCGATGTTTGCCGAGCAGGGCGCGTCGCTCGTGCGCCTCGCCCGAGTGTTCTGCGACGACCGGGAGGCGGCCGAGGATCTGGTGCAGGAGGCCTTCATCCGACTCCATCGATCAGCCGGTTCCATTCGCGACCTTCATCGGGCTCCAGCCTTCCTGCGCTCGATCGTCATCAACCTCTCTCGCGACCACAACCGACGCGGGCTGATGTCCTTGCGCCACCGGGCGAGCGCCGAGTTGCCGGCACCCCCCGACGAGCCTGATGACCTGGTCGTCCACGACGAAGACACCGATGTCGTGCTGAACGCGCTGCGCACCCTGCCCGAACGCCAACGGGCCTGTCTCGTACTGCACTACTACGAGGAGCTGTCGATCGCAGATGTTGCCGAGACCCTTCGCATCTCGACCAACTCGGTCAAAACCCACTGCCGACGTGGACTCGCGTCGCTCGAATCACGACTGGAGTACACGGGGTGAACGTCGAGCAACGACTCGTGAATGCCCTCCGCGGCGGCGGACCGCATCGAGCCGAGCCCCGACCTCTGGTCGCGTGTACTGCACTCGATCGACGAAGACCGGGCGCACCGCCGCCGGGTGATCTCCTCATTCGCCGTCACCATCGCCGTGACCGCCGGGCTGGTGCTGCTGGGGACGCTGAACCTCATCGACACCCCGTCCGGCCGGCAGGTCAGAATCGCGGTCATGGAGCTGATCGAGACCAGCGCGTTGGTCGCCCTCGTCGCAGTCCTCGGTCCGGCGATCCGCCGGTTCGGTCGGGGCTACGCCGACGACCTGTGGCCGGCGACGCCCACCACGCCGTGGTCGCTGCTTCGTTTGCTCGACGTCGCCTATCTGCTCGTCTTCGGCGGGTACATCCTGTTGACGGCAAACTTCGACTTCGGAGCCGCAACGACCGTCGTGGCCGATCAGGTCGAAGACCTGTCGTGGCGAGTCGGTGGGCTCCTGCTGTCGATGGGCCTGTTGCACTCGTCAACGATCATTGCGTTGCCCGTGGTCGCGCTCGTGTCGAACTCGACCGGGGTCGACCGCGAGCTCCCGAGGTGGCTCGTCTTCGTCCTCGTCCTCGTCGGATGCGTACTCGGGCTGATCATGTTGTGGGCCGTCGTCGGCATGAGCATCACCGGCATCCAATGACCGCCCGCCCGACATCGAGAGATTGCAGGCGAGCCGAAAAATGCGGGTTCACATGCGCTGGACGCTCATTTCTGCGCATATTTGGGGAAAGGGTGAAGGGGGTGAGGTGAACGCGGAATGCTGAACGCGGCCAGATATCTCCAGGTCGAACGACAGCTGTGGGCTTCGGTTGGACTCGATCCGATCGAGCGGCACCTTCACCTGTCACGTCTCGACACCTTCGTCCGCATCCAAGAGTTCGGAGACGGTCCGCTCATCGTGTTCGTTCACGGAGGCTCGGCGAGCGGCGCGAACTGGGCGCCGCTCGTGGCGCACGTCAGCGGGTTTCGTTGCGTGCTCCTTGATCGTCCCGGCTGTGGGGCGAGCCCGTTGCACCGCCGCGACATCAGCTCCCTCGACCGTTTCCTCGCGTACGCCGACATGCTGATGGTCGATGTGCTCGACGCGTTGGGGGCACCGACCGCGCACCTCGTGTCGACCTCGCTCGGCGGATGCTTCGCCCTCCGCTGCGCCGCTGCGCATCCCGAGCGGGTCGATCGGATCGTCGAGTTCGGCTTCGTGGTCGGCGCTCCGATCGCCCGCGTTCCGATCTCGATGCGTATCGCCACGATGCCCGGCGTCGGCAGGTTGACCACATCGATTCCGCCGACGCGTGGTGCCGTTCGAGCAATCCTGCACCAGCTCGGCCTCGGGCCCGCGTTGGCCGACGGACGGGTCACTGCCGAGTCGTTCGAGTGGTTCGTCTCGCTGCTGCGCGACACCCCGACCCTGCGCAACGAGTCGAGGCTGCCGCGGGTGCTCCTCAAGGCGTCCGAGACGAGCGTCGCATTGCCGACCGAGCTCCTCGCAGCGGTGCGGAACCCGGTGCGGTTCATCTGGGGCGAATCCGATCCGTTCGGAGGCGCCGATGTCGCCGAACCGTTCGTGGCCCAGCTTCCCGCCGCCGAGCTCGAGATGTGGCCGGAATGCGGGCATGCGCCATGGATCGATGATCCAGAACGTGCCGCTGCACGCGTCGTCGACTTCTTCCGCGGTTGAGCAACCGTTGTGAATCAATCGACGCGACACCTCGGCGAGGAGGTGCGAATCCTCGTGGTGGCGGGCATCCCCGTCGGCGTGGTCGTCGCCGGGCTTGGGAGCCGCCTCGCGATGTTGCTGTTACGTCTCACGTCGCCCGACGCGGTGCGCGGCGTCCGCAGCGACGACGGCTTCACGATTGGCCGCTTCACGCTCGCGGGCACCTACAGCCTGCTGGTCCTGGGCGCCGCAATCGGTCTGATCGGCGCTGCTGCGTACCAATGGGTGCGCCCGTGGCTGCTCGGGCCATGGTGGTTCCGCCGGCTGACCACTGCGCTCGGATCTGGGGCGGTGGTCGGGTCGATGCTCCTCCACGCGGACGGCATCGACTTCAGCGTGTTACGACCCACGTGGCTCGCCATCGGGCTGTTCATCGCGCTGCCCGCGATGTTCGGGCTGGCGATCGGCCCCGTAGTCGATCGGATCGAACGACCCGGATCATGGACCGCACGGGGGCGGACACGATGGCTGCTCCCGGTGGTCCTCATGGCAGCGTTCCCGCCGGCCCTGGTCGTCCTCGGCTTGGCGACGGCAGTACTTGCAGTCTGGCTGATGTATCGGCAGCTCCCCGCCGTCGAACGATTCCGGGCCTCGACCGGTACCGGGCTGGCGATCCGAGCGATCTGGGTCGTCATCGCTGGGTTGGGCCTGGTTGGGCTCGTGCACGACATCACCGCCATCGCCACCATCACGTGAGCAACGCGTGAGCCAATCGGGCCGACCAAACAGTGAAACCGTCAGCCGCTGATTCTTGGCTTGGATCTGCGGCTGTCGGGCCCCACCCGATTCTCCTTTGTCAGTCGAGTTCGACGATGCCGCAGGCGATCCGGCCGCCTGCATCACCTGTTGCCTTGGTCGTCGCGTCGGGTCCCGCGACCGAAGGTTCGCCGGTCACGTAGCGGCTCGGTACATTCCCGAAGTTGTCGGGCCCGGCATGCAGAATCACAGCTCGGCCCTCGATCTCGGACGGATCGAACCGTCCGGTCACCGATCGAGCGGAACCCGTACCGTTGGCGAGCACCTGGATACTCGGCAGGTCACCGGAGTGGTTGCCGTGCACGGCGGGCGGTTCGGCGGGCCTGCTCCAATGGCCTTCGACATTCGTGAACGGCGCGATGCACTGCGCGTTGGTCGAGTTCGAATGCAGATGGAACCCGTGGTAGCCGTCAAGTCCGACAGTGATCCCGTTCAGCGTGGCCTTGACGGTTGTGCCGCCTTCGGTGCCCTCGAACCGAACCTTGCCGACCTTGTTGCCGTCGACGTCACGGAGGACGGCGACGGCCTCCCATCCGTCACCGGACGCCGAGCCACTCGCCGAGGTGATCGTGAACGCTCCAGCGAGCGCAGCGACCCCCAGCGTGACCCCGGCCGACTTCTTCCATCGTGATGGGTGCGAACCAGTCGCTTCGTTGCTCATGAACTTCTCCTTTTCGTCAGTGGGCGCGACGCACGTCCATCTATACAGACGTGCCCCGATCGACCCGCGGGTGACACCATGAACCTTCCGCCGGGCACCGACCCCGACTCCCTTCCCGGTCCCGGCGTTGATGCCCGACCTAGGAGTCGGCGTTGACCAGTCCGTCGACCGCCGCGGCGGCGAGATTCGTGCACGCTGACAGCGTGAAGCGATGCAGCGCCCGCAGGTCGATCGCGTCGCCGGCCGCCAACTTGGGGTCCCACGGCACCCGGACCACACCGGCACACTTCGCACGGAGCGATCCCGACATCTCATCGACACTGATCGGGTTGCGGCGATGGGATCCATTGATGACCGTGACGATTCGCTCGGAACCCAGGCCCTCACCGAGCGCAGCAAGTCGATCGAGCGCACGATCCGCACTCCGCCAGCCGTGCGCTGTCGGGCTCGTCACCAGCACGACGAAGTCGGACAGCGCGGCAATGGGCGCGAGCGCCGGTGTGGCGTTCGACGCGCCGACATCACTGATCAACAGGTCGTAGAACCGAGCCAGGATCGCCGTCGCACTTCGATATTCGTCGGCGTCGAGGGCGGCGTCGCCTGGCAGCAGTGTGGCGGTGTCGGCCCGACTGGCCGTGCGGCCGACGAACTTCGACACCTCGACGCAGCCGTAGATCTGGTCCTGGTGGGCGAGCAACTCGCGTACCGACACACGTTCGGAAACGCCGGCTCGATCGGCCAACGCGTGCGGGCTCGACGACGCCTCCGTCACCACCACTCGGTCGGGCCGGCACGTGGCGAGCACCGACCCGAGGAGCACCGAGATCGTCGTGCTCCCCGCGCCCCCCACCGCGCCCCAGACGCTCACGTATCGGTTCCCGGTGATGGGTTGCACGATGCGCGCGAGGTTCGGCGTGTCGATGACCGGCGGCACCAAGCCGACGCTCTTCTGCCCCGCCGGCCCTGACTGCCACCAACGCCGCACCGTGGGCCGGCGTGACGACGGCGGCGCGACCAGGCGGGCAACCGGCTGGGATTGCTGCCCTTCGTTCGACTCCCGTGCAGGCAACTCACCCTCGTGCCCCGCACCCTCGTGCTGGGCCACGCCGTCATGGTCACCCGCACCGCGAGGCACGTCTTCCGGGCGGCGCTGGATGGCGTTCATGCAGCGGCTCGTCAGCACGTCGATCGGCTTCTGGGCGTCTTGGAGGTCGCGTTCGCCGATCACTGCGGCGGCCTGTTCGGGGGTCATTGCGGTTGCACTGATCAGGGCCCGCACCGCTGCCTGCAGACGACCGCTGTCGCGGATCCCGGTGCGGTGCTCGGGAAACTGTCGGGCCAGCAGATCGAGAACTTCGGCGGTCGGATCGGGGAGCGGATTGACGCTTCCGTTGATGGAGGGCGACAACATCGCGTCTTCCTTTCGCTCGGTCGGTGATAACTGGACCGCCTGCCCGGGCTGCCCTGATGATGTGGTATGACCTACCGATGGCTCAACAGCTGGACGACGGTAGCTCTGCGCATCGGGTGACCGACCGAAAGCAGGCACTGATGCTCATCGACCACGCCGTCGTGCAATACCTCCTGCCGTTCCTGGGCACCGAGTGCTCCGCGGCCGACGCGGCCCGATCACTCGACGTGACCCTCGACGTGCTGCTCCCCCGAGTGCGCCGATTCGTAGGTGCCGGCATTTTGCGGCAATCGGGTGAGCGCACGCGCAAGGGTCGGCCGATCAAGTTGTACCGGACGATCGCAGACGAGTTCTTCGTGCCGTCGAGCGTGCTGGAGCTGTCCGATGCCCGCCTGCCTGACCGCCACTACGAAACACAGATGGACGCCGCATTTCTCACCGCCGTCGACCACTTTGCTCAACTGGCGCCGGACATCGGGTTGCGCGTGTATCGCCACGAAGACTTGGTCGACGTCCGCGGTGCCGTGACATCAGGCGTCAACGTGCCGTTCGACAGTCCGCACGCTCCGCCGGTGATGCGCGAGTGGCGCACGATCGCGCTCACCCCAGCCCGAGCCAAGCAGCTGCAGGGCGACTTGCTGCGCGTGTTGGCCGAAGCCCGAGCCGACCACGATCCGACGGGGGAGCCGGTGATGCTCAGCGTGCGGATGGTTCCGCTCGGACGAGCCGGCGAAATGCGCCAGTGACCCTGCCTACGGTTGTCGGGCGGCCTCGGTGAGGAGACGCATCATGGCGCCCGTGGCTTCGGCCATCTTGTCCACGGCGGCGCAGCGCAGGTCGAGCGACGGTTGAGCAGATTCGGCGCACAGCGATCGGACGACACCGTTTGACGGTGCGTTCGGGACGATGGCGGTCAATGAACTCGGGTCGGTCTGCGCCAGCGCATTCGTTGCGTCCAGGAGTTGACGCAGCTGCGGATCAGCCAGCGCGACATCTGGCGGGGGCGGGGGCGGGACCAGGGTCGGCTGCACAATCGGATCGGGTGGCGCCGGCGCCGGCTCGGGCACGAGCAGCACCACGGGGGCGGGCTCGGGCGCGTCGGCCGGCGATGCCACCGGCTCGGCGACAGGCGCCGGACTCACCACCGGTGCCGGCTCAGGGTCAGATGCCGGACTCACCACGGGTTCCGGCTGGATCGGCGGCACGAGCGCGGGTGCGGGCGACTGGAGACTCGGATCGGCTGGCGTCAACTCAGGCGCCGGCAACACGAGAGAAGCCACATCCGGCACCGCCGCCGGCGATGCTCGTAGCACAGGCTCCAGGGTTGTTGCCGGCGTCGGTGCGAACGTCGGAGTCAGGGCCGGGGCGGGAGTCGGTGCCAGAGTCGGACCGGGAGCCGGTGCTGGAGCCGGAGCCGGAGCGGGAACGGGAGCCGGAGCGGGAACGGGAGCCGGAGCGGGAGCCGGAGCGGGAGCCGGAGCCGGAGCCGGAGCCGGAGCGGGAGCGCGAGTCGGAGTCGATGCGCGAGTCGGCGCCGGAGCGGCAGTGGGAGCCGGAGCAGCAGATGCCGGTTGTGAAGACACCGGGTCTGCGAGATCTGCTGCTGATCGACCATCGCCGTCTGACGCCGTCGCCGAATCCGCCAATGGGTCCGCGTCGACCTCGATCGGAGCAGGAGCGGTCAATGCTGCCTCCCGGGCGTCGCCATCGAGCACCTCGGGAGGCAGTTCGGAGAGCGATCCCGGCACTGCGGCGGGCTCCTCGATCGGTGCGACCGTCGACTCGCCGGCTGAGCTGTCGACGACGTTGATTGGCGCGTCGTCGAGATCGACGGCCGGCTCCGAGGTCTGCGTCCTCGGCTCGGATGCAGGGCCGCCGCTGGTCGCCTCGACCCGCAGACCACCGGTCGGAACAGGAACCGCGGAGTTGGGGGGACGCAGTGTCGTTGCCGCGATGCGCGTCGGCGATGACGGATCGAGCCGATCGCCCGATTGGCTCGACGGGTTGCGCCGCACGAACACTTCAGTGGCGACGTTCGGGCCCTTCGGACGGGTCATTCGATCCGCGACCGGCACCACCATCATCAGCAAGCACGACGCGGCCACCACTGCAGCAAACCGCGTGTAGCGGTGCGGATCGGGGTGAGCGAAACGCCCGACGAGGTGGCGGAGTGGCAACGGTGCGGTCGCCGGGCCGATGGCGCCCGAACGGCACCGAGCAGGGGTTGCGCGACCAGTGACGTTGATCGACGGTTCAGCGTCGACGACACCGGACGGCTCGGCGACCGGCGATTGAGTCGGCACAGGAGCCGGCATCGTGTTCGCCGCGTGCCGGGCGACGGCAGCGAGGCATCGACTGATGAGGACGTCGACGGGACGGCGCGCCGACGCAAGGTTGCGGCGGCCGATCGATGCCGCGAGTTCATCGGCGCTCCCCGCGCCAGTGGCGACGAGCGCTGCCAGTGCGGTGCGAAGTCGTCGACTGCGCGCGATCGCCGCTGCGTGTTGGGGGTAGCGCCGCGCCAACGCGACGACGGCCTCATCGACTGCTTGATCGTCGGCTGGTACGGATGAATGGATGGGGGCGTGGTCCACGCAGAACTCCTCGACACATCGGCTTGCGAGTGGAGGTAGCCACGGGAGACCACCGACGGTGAATGGAGTCACCGACACAGCGAACGGGATCGCTGACAGCACGAGACTAAGTCGTCGGAACCCATCGGGCAATGCCGAGCTCGGACTTCTTCTTGACAACTGGTACCGACGTCGGTACCTTGAGTTTTGCCTGCTTGTCTCGCTTCGGCCCCGTCCGAAGCCTCGCAGCGCCCAAGGAACCCGTTCTCCGGGATCCTTGAGTCGTTCCTGAACGGCTGACATCCATCTGTCAATCACGTTCAAAGGAACCACCTCATGCGTACTCAACGCTCTTCGGATACCGCAGTGGCTACTGCGCTCCGCGGCAGGAGGCGTCATCGCCTTCGCCGCTCTGATGCTGACATCACCGACCACCACTCGCGCCGACGAGTGGGGCTTCGACAGCTACGACTTCGACGTCAGCTACGACGACTCCTTCGACGACTTCGGTTCGGGTGGCTACGACGTCACCGACGTCGACTATGTGCCCGCCGAACCCGATGTGCTCGACCCGATCACCGAGCCGGTACCCATCGCACCGATCGATCCCGTCGTCTACCCGGATCCCGCTCCGCTGCCGCCGATCGCCACGCCGGAGCCACTTCCCGTCGTCCAACCCGACGTCCAACCCGTCGTCACCCCCGTCGTGACGCCCGAGCCACTCCTCGTGCTCCAACCCGACGTCACTCCCGTCGTGACGCCCGAGCCGCTCCTCGTGCTCCAACCCGACGTCACTCCCGTCGTGACCCCCGACGTGACACCAGAGCCGTCGGACACACCGCTGCCGTACATGGATCCCGATGTGACGCCGGGGTTCGGTCCGACACCTGAGGATCTCGGCATCGACACGAGCGAGCCCGTGGACGACGAGGGCATTCTCGCCGACGATGGCTTGGCCGACACCGTGCCAACCGACTGGGTGATCGACCCCAGTCTCGAACCACTCCAACCCACACCGATTCCCGAGACCGACGAGATCGTTTACCCCACCGAGCCGCTGTGGGGCCAGCCAGGCCAGATCATCGAAATCCCCTCCGACGCGCCAGCGGCCCCGCCCGCGACGCCGGAACCCGTTGCACCCCCGCCCGCTCCGACGCCGCTGTGGTACACGACCCCCGACGTCACACCGAGCTTCGGTCCGACACCTGAGGACCTCGGCATCGACACGAGCGAGCCCATCCCCGATGACGGCATCTTCGCCGACGATGGCTTGGCCGACACCGGGCCAACCGACTGGGTGATCGACCCCAGTCTCGAACCACTCCAACCCACACCGATCCCCGAACCCGATGAATTCGTCTACCCCGATGTCGATCCGCCCGCCGTGACCGGAGACGGCAGCGGCGCACCGATGGACGACGTGCCTGCCACACCGCCGCCAACCACACCGCCAACCACACTTCCGACCACACCGCCGACGTACGCGCCGACGGAACCGTCAGCAGAGCAACCCACGTTCACGGTGACACCCGTCGAAGACATCGGCGTCGATCTCACCTTCGACCCGGACGACGACGGCGTGTTCGCAACCACACCGCCGTTGGGCGAGCCGACCGATTGGACGGTGAACCCTGACCTGATCGAACCGATCGAGCCGACCGTCATTGCGCCCACCGATCCGCTGCTGCTCCCCGTCCCCCAACCGCTCGACGAGAGCAGCGGATCGGCACCAGCCGTCCCGGCACCAGCACCTCCAGCAGTGCCGGCGACACCAGCCGTCCCGACAGCACCAGCCCCACCAGCGTTGCCGGCACTCCCGCCTGCGCCAACATTCTCAGCCGCTCCACCACCAGCACCAGCCGCTCCGGCACCCCGAACTCCCCAGGCGTCGACGCCGACATTCACGCCAGCGGAGGACCTCGGCTTCGATCCGACCTATGACCCGGACAGCACGGGGATCTTCGCGTTGGGCGACCTCGGCGTGCCCACCGACTGGTGGGTCGACCCCGACGTGGTCGGAACACTGCTCCTCCCGAAGTCGTCATCGACCATCGTGGTCGATCCTCGGAACAGCACGTTCGGCTTCGAGACAACCGTCCCGATCAACAACGGCACCAGCGTGTCGGTGAAGCCAACGGTGTGTATGACGCGCGCTTGCAACGACCTTGAGGTGAAGGTGGACGCCAGCGTTGCGTACTCCGTGACCGACAGCATCGGGGCACGAACGGGAATCAGCGTGTCGGACTCACCGTTCGCCCCGGGAACGCGTTGGAACCTCGGCCTCAATCAGAGCATCACATACGTCAATGGCGATGGAACGGAATTGAAACTCGGAGCGAACGCGACGTTCACCTCGAATGGTCCGCCCCAGATCACCCTGACCGGGGACGTCGGCTTCCAGGTCGGCAAGAACAGGGTCACCATCACCGGGACACTCAACCCCGGTGACGGATCGGGTTCGGTCACAGCAATGATGCAATCCGACGGTTTCGCGGTCGGCAGCGACGTGAAATTCAAGGCAGACGAGGTGCAGGGCAGATTCCTCCTCTGCATTCCAACATGCCTGAAAGACGGGCTCGACCGCGTCCAGCCGCCGAACCTGTCGCCGGTCGCCAGCGACTGGGATCAGCCACTGCGGTCGACCGCCGGACCGGGGAGCGACCGCACCGTCAAGATCACGTGCAGCGGCTTCACGACCTGCCCATTGAGCCACCGCGAGGTCATCACTCCGTCGGTCGAACTCGATGAGCCGGTGTTCGCCCGCTCCCGGGTGCTCATCGACGCCCACCTTGCGCCGACATCGTTCGAGACGTCGTCGCTCGATCCGTTCACCATCGACAGCTTCGGCCTCGAGAGCTTCGGCAGCTTTGGTGGGCCGAGCATCGTTGCCCAGGAGCCGTGGCTGATCGCCAGCGCCGACGGCTCGATTCCGATGCCGGCTCGATCAACGGCTTCCGCAGACGGTGCGATCACCGGATTCGGCTACGGACCGACGCTCGACGAACTGTTCGCTGGCAGCCAGCCGCCCGGGCAAGCCCCATCGCGCGCCGGCACCGATGCGGTGACGTTCAGTGTCGGCCCGAACGCCGCGGCCCTGCTCGGACCGGGCGATCCGGCAGCCGGCGGTGGAGCCTTCAGCTCCCAGCTCCGCGGCCCTGCGCCCGGACTGTTCGATCTCCATCCGAAAACCCAGCTGGCGCTCGCCAAGGGCGAGTTCACCTCCCTCCTCGGGTTGACACCTACCGAGCTCGTCTACGCAGCAACAGGAGTCCCGGCGACGATCGCCAACCAGTCGTCGCTGCTCCGTATCTCGCCGTTCTGCTTACAGGCATGCGCCGTGGCACCCCGCGGGCTGTTGACCGATCTTCTCCTCGGGGTCGGCGACTCCGGAGCAGCAGTTCTTTGCAAATCCGGGCGTCGACAAGGTCGTGTTCAGCACCTCGGCAGGCGGGGCTGCAGCGCTGCTCAATGAGGGCTCGAAACCGTTGAGCTCCTGGATGACCACGAAGTTCGGTCGAGACATCACGCTCAACGCCGCCATCTCGTGGCAGACGATGGGGGTGATTCCACCCCTGAACGCATTGTTCCGAACCGGCACGGACTACGCCCAAGATGCGATCGGCTGCCCCGGCACTACGACTGCCGGCGCGGCGTGCAGCATGACGTTCAACACGATCGGCACCACGAGTGCTGTCGCCCTGCCGATCGCGATCGAAAAGGGTCTCGTCGGCGGCCGGTCCGCCGGCTTCTTCGGGCGGGCATGGGCCGCAGGCGCGCCGATCGCACGCAACGTGGCGTGGCAGCTCGTGGTGGCCCAAGCGGCCACGTCGCCACCAGCGATCAAGTTGTATGGCTACGCCTGGCAGACCGTGACCGGTGACGGAGACAAGGCAGCCGAGGACCATCGCCGGTCGACAACGACGCCGCAGCAGGACGACCACACGTATCGGACATTGAATCTGCTCCAGGCAGTCACCACCGCCGACGAGAACCAGCCGGACGCCATGGCCCCCCTCGTGCGGGCGATCTACGGATGCCACGCCGACGACTGGATCATCTGCCCCGGCACGCCGGGCCACCCAGCCGGACAGCCGCTGGTCGGACCGTACCCGAACACCGCAAAGCCACCGAAGGACTTCGTTGGCGAGACGTTGTATCGAGGGTGGCAGCTGTTCAGTGGCGACGGTGGACTGGAGCGCGCGATCAACGGGTGCAAACCAGATCAGTGGGTTCGGTGCCCGACTGCTGGATCGGCGGGGATTCCGAAAAAAGGTGACAAGACGGTCGGGCCGAAGATCTTCGGGCCGACGCCGGTTGGGCCTTGCGAGAAGGGCATGGACTGCTGGGGTCGGTGGAATCCCGTGATCGAGACCAGGCAGGACGGGATCGGTGGCCCGACCAAAATGTTCATCAACGGCAAACCGCTCACCACCGGCTGGCCGACGCCCAATTTCGACGTGCCGACGTTCACCGACGGTGGGCAAGTTCGCATGCCGACTCCGCCGTCGACGAATCCGTTCCTCCCGTCGCCACCCTCGAATCCGTTCGACCCGACCGTGCCGAAGAACAAACCCCTGTTCCAGTTCTAGCCCGGTCCAAGCGATGAGCCTGGCGGCGCGCAGTCCGCCCGGAGGCTCATCGCCTTGGGTTCGCTGCGCGGGCGGCGACGCTCGAAACCGGCCGGTTCATTCCCATCGACAACCATTAACCTCGGGTGCTGGGCGGTTCGTGACAGGGTCGAGCAGCACGTCGGGACGCCGTTCGATCGACTCGTGCACGGTACGAAGATGGCAGTCCTGCAGGAGGAAGTCGAGCGTGGAGGGTCGGCGTCTGGTTCGGTTCGACGACTTCGTTCTCGACGCGGACCGATTCGAATTGCGCCGCAACGACACCGTCGTGCACGTCGAACCGAAGGTGTTCGACGTGCTCGAATACCTGATTCGGCATCGCCACAGGGTGGTGTCGAAACACGAGCTGCTCGACGCAATCTGGGGCGGGCGTTTCGTCAACGAATCCGCGCTCACCACGCGCTTGAAAGCGGCCCGCCGGGCACTCGGTGACGACGGCTCCACGCAGCGCACGATCCGAACCGTGCACGGCCGCGGCTACCAATTCGTCGGCCACGTCGATGAGGCCGCAACGCCACCAGGCGCCACCGACGTACCAGCGCCCAACACGTCGCAGCCCACCGGCCGCGCAGCCGCCGACACCCCCGTCATGAGCGAAACCGACAGCGCCATCCGCCAGCAGATTCGCTACTGCACGGCCTCGGATGGCACCCGCATCGCCTACGCGACCTCCGGTGGCGGGCCACCCCTCGTGAAGGCCGCGAACTGGATGACCCACATCGACATCGAGTGGGACAGCTCGGTGTGGCGCCATTGGCTCGCCGGACTCTCGCGGCAGCGCACCCTGGTGCGATACGACGAGCGAGGCTCCGGGCTGTCCGACCGCGACGTCGGGCACTTCGAGTTCGACGACTGGATCGACGACCTGCGCGCGGTGGTCGACGCCGCCGGGCTCGCCCGTTTCCCGCTCCTCGGCATCTCCCAAGGTGCGCCGACCGCCATTGCGTTCGCCGCGGCCCATCCCGAACGGGTCGAGCGGCTGATCCTGGTCGGCGGCTATGCGCAGGGCCGGATGATCAGGGCGACGACGCCCGACGACAAGCAGGAAGCCGAACTCGACATCGAGATCGCGCGCGTCGGCTGGCGGCGCGGCGACGACACGTTCCTCCAGGTGTACGCCTCGCAGTTCATGCCCGATGCCTCGGCCGAGCAGCGGAGCGACTTCACTCGGCTCCAGCTCGACACCACGTCGACCGACAACGCCGTCCGGTTCCTCGACGTGTTCGCCCACATCGACGTCGCGGCACTACTCGCCCGTGTCACCTGCCCGACATTGGTCATCCACGCTCGCGGCGACCTTCGGGTGCCTGCCGCGCAGGCGCAGTTTCTCGCCGCCTCGATCCCGGACAGCCGGCTGCTCATGCTCGACAGCCGCAATCATCTCCTCACCGCCGACGAACCGGCCTGGCCGGTGCTCCTGCGCGAGATCGACGAGTTCCTCGAACAGCAGCCCTGAGCTGACGCGCGCACTCGCACGCCGCCGGCGATCACCGGCAACGACCACCGACCTGCGATCACCGGGCTGCGATCAACCGGCAGCGATCACTCCGCCCGCTGACCGTCGGGGCCGATGAGGAAGCAGTTGCCGCCCGAGCCCTGCCCGTTCACGTCGCCGGGGGCCGCGTCGCCGGCGAATCGGTACACCGGCCACTTGGCGATCTTCAGCTGCATTCCTCCGTCGGGATGCTCCACGGTCGACAGCAACGCGGAATCGATGCCGTCCGGTGCCACCGGGTCACCGTCCACCAAAACCGGGGGCCACGCCTCGGCACATCCGCCAGTGCAGGTGGGTTCGCCAGCCCCGTCGGGGGTGAACAGATACAGGCTGAGTCCGTTGGCATCGGTGACGACGGTACCGAGTTCGAGGTCGGCCACAGATGGAGCGCCTGGAGCCGGTGCGGCGCGAGCAGGCTCGGGAGGCGATCCCACATCTGGAGTGCGGTGACGATCTGGACGATCACCAAGGCAGTGGCAGCCGTGGTGAACCAGGCCTTCATCGGGAGCACGGCACGGAACCCGAACGTGATGATGCCCTGACGGGTCGGGTCGTGGACGTGGGCGTACACCCCCGCCGCGACGGCCAGACACCGCGGCGCTCGACACCGCCCTCGACACCGCGCTCATCGCGACGCCTCGTCGTGGATGTCGTGGATGTCGTGGGCGGCACCGGTGTCCTGCGGGCCGGCGGCCAACTGTTCGAGATGTCCGACGATCTCGGCGGTGGCGTCATGGCGCTGATAGTCGATCGCAAGGTCTGCTGCTCGGGTCCCGTAGCTGCGGTCGGCGAGGACGCGACGCACCGCCGCGCCCACCAGCGATGCGGTGGTCTCGGTCTTGGCCAGACGGACGCCGACCCCCGCCCACTCGATTCGTCGACCGATCTCCGCCTTTTCCTCAGTGCTCCCGACCTGGATGACCGGAACGCCGTGATGCAGCGCGAGGTTCGTGCCGATATAGCCGCCGTTCGACACGAACAGTGCAGCGCGCGCGAGCAGCAGTTCATAGGGGATGAAGCGCTCCGCCCGCACGTTGCCGGGCAAATCGCCCAGGTCGGCGGGGTCGCCGATGCCCGTCGTCACCACAACCAGCACGTCGTCGCGGCGGAGCGCTTCGATCGTCGGCCGGAGGAGTTCGGCGGTGTTCGGACGGATGGTGCCCTGGGTGACGACCACGATCGGGCGACCGTCGGCCAGATCATCGAGATCGTCCCACCACGCCGGCGGCTCCCACGTCGCGGGGATCTTCGGTCGGAGTGCGCCGACGAAACGGATCTGCGACGGCACCGGGGCGAAGGGGTATTCGAAACCGGGCACACAGCCCTGCAGATAGAGGTGCGGTGACACCATCGAGTCGAACACCCACTGGGTGGGTTCGGCCAGGCCGTGATCGACGCGCACTTGCCGGAACGTCGACTGGACATCGGCCAGCATGCGGCGGGTGGCGACGTTGAGGAAGCGATTCCGCAGCCTGCCGATGGTGCCGTTGACGTTGCCGAACGCGGGGCCAAACGGTGGCGCCTCCGCGCGCATCAGCCCGAGCGGCCCGTCGCCGATGCCGGCGTAGGGGATGGCCCGTTGCTCTGCGAGGATCGGCACCCCGAAGTTGACCGGGTCGGCCACGATCACATCGGCCGCGAAGTCGTCGAGCACCCGCCGCAGGTCCGTCACCTGGCCGTACGCCTGGTTGATGAACACGTCGCGGAACGCGGCCTTGATGAGCGCCAGCCCGCGGAGTTCGCGCAGGTGCGGGAAGTAGTCGGTCGGGTCGATCACCGAGGAGAAGTCGTCGGCGTCGGTGATCGGTGCGAAGTTCGCTCCGGTGGCACGCGCCCGGTCAGCGAAGGCGGTGCCCGCGAGCCACGTGACCTCGTGACCGGCAGCGATCAGGCGGGCGATGATCGGCACCGGTGTTGCGGAGTGCCCCTCGATCGGTGTGGAGGCGAACAGGAATCTGGTCATGCCATGACGATGACGACGTTCCCGCTTACCGACATCCGTGGATCGGTACGGAATCGTCGACGTCGCCAGGTCCAGCGGGTCAGCCCAGCGCCGCTGCGAGATGCGCTCGCGACGAGACGGCCAGCTTGCGGTAGGCACTCGCGAGGTGACTCTCGATGGTGCGCACCGAGAGCACCAGGCGGGCCGCGATCTCACGATCGGTCATCCCGCCGGCGGCGAGATGCGCCACTTCGAGTTCGCGCGGACTCAACCCGGCCACGTTGGAACCGGTGCGCATCGGCTCGGCGCGCATCGAGCGTCGGGCACGACGCGCGTCACGCGCCACGGCATTCTCGCCCGAGCCGACAGCGACGCTTTCGGCATCGCGCGCCAGTGCCTTGGCTCTGGCGGGGAGCCGGTACTGGTCAAGTTCTGCGGCGCTCGCGAGCATTGCAGCCGCGTCGCCCTTCAGGCGGGCGACGGCGCTGCGGCAGAGCGCCACGAGGAGCGCTGCGTCGACCAGCCCCGCCAGTTCGTCGATGCGGGCAATCGCTCGGTCGTCACCGCACCGTTCGGCCAGTTCGATGAGGTAGCGGGCCTCGATGAGGTGCGCGCCCACGGCGCGGGCCTCGTCTGCGGCGCCGGCAAGCAAGTCGGATGCCTCGCCGTCGCGCCCTCGTGTACTGGCGACCACCCCGCGCGCCCATGGGGAGAGGCCGGGCAGGATGGCGAGATGCCGTTCGGGAAACTGTTGCAAGGCCCGCATCGCTTCGGTGACTCGGCCGGCGTCGCACAGGGCAACGATCAGCCAGGCGCTGGCTTCGGCGTGGAAGATGCCCTTGCCCTGAGCCTGCTGCACCACCGCTTCGTTGAGCCGCCCGACGGCGGTTGCATGATCGCCCCGCAGATGCGCCACGATGCCCGCCATCAGGGCCCAATCGATCTGGCGATCGACGGCGTGCTCGACGAGCGGGGGCAGCGGCCAACGACCGGTGAGCGGATCGGCGCCGGGCACGGCAGTCAGTTCGCCCTGCCACAGCTGGATGAATGCCATCTGGGCCTGCAGCATCCCGAGCGCCGACGGCATCACTCCGGTCAGCCGGACGGCCGAGCCGAGCAATTCCGCAGCAGTGTGGCGCGCAGCCTCGGTCTGGCCGCGCAGCAGGTGCGCGGCGGTGATGACGACGCCGGCGCGGAGCCGGCAAGCGTCGGCTGAGTCGTCGACGAGCGCCTGGCGCGCCAGCTCCTCCGCGGTGTCTGGGCGTGCGCTCAGTAACGCTGCCAGCGCAGCGAACGATCGCGACATCTCCAGACCCGACACCCGCCCGTCGGCGGAACGCCGTTCGTCGATGATCTGCCGGGCGCGACCAGGGTTGCGATCGGCGAACAGGGCAATCGCGAACGCCGCTTCGGTGAGACGCCGGGCGCTGTCGGGCCCGGTGGCCAGCGGCTCGGCCTCGGCGAGCAGGCGATGGGCGCCCCGCGTGTCGCCGACTTCGATGCAGTTGTCGATCAGGTCGACCGCCGTCGTCACCGTTGGTGCGGCGCGATGGCGCGCCTCGGCAAGGACCTGTGCCCCGTGTGGGTCGGACAGACGCAGGATCGATGTGGCCTGCTCCATCACCGAGCCGCTTGCTGGTTGGCCGGCAGAGGTGTGCAGCGACGCCGACCGCGTGATCTCGGCTGGCGTGGACGGTGTCGGCAGTTCTGCCAGGAGCCGACGAGCAAGAGAGCGACGCCGCAAGGTCGGCATCGACGATCGGCGATGGTGAGCCATGCGCATCCGGGAGCAGCGAACCGTCGTCACATGCTCACGGTCCATGGTCTCGATGAGGTCGGCCCGCTCGAGTTCGACGAGCGAGTGCCCACTCACGAGTTGTTCGATCACTGCGACATCGACCTGATCGCTCAGCGCGATCAGATCGAAGGCCTCGAGCGCAGCCTCGGACAAACGATCGATCTGGCGCTGCACGTGCGGGGGGATGCCCACGAGTGCCGGCGGCGGCCCGTGCCACCACCAGGAGCCGTTGACGAGACGGAAGCGCGAGTCGTTGCATCCGGTCTGCACGATGTCGTGCAGGATGCCCGGCATCCCGTCGCTCCATCGCAACAGCAACTCCACCGTCGACGGGGCCGGAGGACCGCCGAGCAGATCAGAGGCGATGCGCTCAACGTCGTGGTGGTCGAACGGGTCAAGATCGAGCACATCGACGAATCCGTCGTCGACGACTTGGCGCATCCCGGTGGGCAGCGGCATTCCGGCCACGGCCGTGGCGACGAGCGCCACGGCGCGAGTGCTCAGCGCCTGCAAAACCACGGCAGCCGACCACTCGTCGAGCAGGTGAATGTCGTCGACGATCAACGTCGTCGGTGCCGCACCACCGTGGAACCGGAGCGCCGAGAGCACGGCGGCGATGCGTTCGACCGGGGTCGCCGGCGCGTCGGCGTCGAGCATCGACGCGAACACGCCGAACGGCTCGGCGAGCAGTGTGGCCGACGCGGTCACCCAAAACAGTGCGCGTCCGTTGCGTTCGGCGTCGGCGGCCACAGCGGCCCCCAGCGTGGTTCGCCCGCATCCGCGAGGACCGACGATCATCGTGCCAGTACCCGACCGGTGGTCGGCGGTGGCGCGTTCGAATTGGGTGATGCGGCCAAGCGGTGCTGACCTGCGGGCGGTCGCAGTCATCGCGGTACTTCTTTCGTCGTTCGTCGTTCGTCGCCGACGAGTCCGTCGACCTTCAAGCTTCGAGTTCAAGCTTCGAGTTCAAGCTTGGACGAAGTGACGTATCGAGTCGTGGAGAACCCGCGTCGATCATCTGAAGATCCCGTGTTCGTGTTCTGCGGTGCTGGCCCTGAAAAACGCAGCCACCAGGCGATTGACGTCGGCGAATCTCCGTCCTGCGAACCCGTACCCCTCGACGGATGTCGAGGCGCCCAAGTTGGCCGCCAAGCCACCAATCGATGAGTCTCGCGGCGCGGGGTCCACCCGACATCTCATCGCCATCGACCCGTCCCACCAGGGCGATGAGTCTCGCGGCGCGGGGTCCGCCCGGAGACTCATCGCCCTGGGTCGGCTGGCGCACGGCTCCGATGGGTCAGCAGGTGGTCGGGGTCAGTACGTAGTTCTCGCTGCCGGAGCCGGCTTGACCTGCAATGGATCCACCCGATGTCCCGATCATCGTGCCGGGCGAGCCGAGACCGTTGTCGAGCGTGATCTGATAGTTGCCGGCGTAACTGAAGTTGAACACTCCGGTCGCGGAATACGTGCCACTGAGCCCGCCCGAGAACTCGGCCACGCCGACACCGGGGGAGGTGAGCGTGAACGGCACCATGACGTCGCACACGACCTGACTCACCTGCCAGTCCTCCAGGCCGCCGACGATTTGATATGCGGCGGGCTTGGACGTGGAGAACGTGACCGCAGCCAAGCCGATCCCGCGTTTGGAACGCGACTCGTACGAGACGGTGCCGGTCTTGTCCAGTTCGTTGGGTGCGGTGTAGTTCGAGTTGGCGTCGGCGGGAACAGGTGATCCGTTTGGCTCGACGGATGCGCCACCGGCACTGAGCGTGGCAGTGACATTGCCGCCGGTCGGCGACCCGTCGATCTTGCTGCGCGGTTCGGCCAGGACGTCGACGACCTCCGATGGCGAGAGTCCTTCGGGGCCGGCGGACGGGGTGACCTTCAGCTCGACGCAGCGGCCCGACTTCCACGCCTTCTCGGTGGCCGTCAGCAACTGCTGCGCGATGCTGATTGCCACAAGTGACGACAGGAGCACCGACGCCTTCACGAACTCAGACGTCACGGTGCCGCCCGTGCGATTGACGACGGTCTGATCGACGCCGTTCGGGCCTGACATCGTGACGTCGATGAACTGGCCCTTGCCACCGCCAAAGTCGGCCCATTCGGTGTGGTTCTCGATGTTCTGGCCGGAGAGTTCGGCATTGTCGTCGACGTTGCCGGCGATTCGCAGCTCCATTCGAGCGTTCTGACCGGCGCCGTCTTTGCTGGCCTTCACGTCGATCAGCGCCTCGATCGTGAAGGTTCCATCGGGCTCCGGGCACGGACGGATGCTCGTGCCGGCGTCGAATTCGACGTCGACGCCATCCTGCTGACCCTTGAACGTCACCTCGGCAGCAACTTCTTCGAGGCCCCCCGCGATCACCATGCCATCGCCTTCCCGGACATCGGAATCACCAGGCGCTGCCTTGTTGGTTGCCTCGGTGGCCACCGCGCCGAACGTCGCCAGCGCCATGTAGCCCATGAACAGTCCGACGACCGCGACGGTTCCACCGCTCGGAGGCGCGGCTGCTTCAGGCGCGGCGACTGCACGCCGGAACCCAGCCGGCCCGACCGACGCAGCTTCCGCCGCTTGGGCCCGGGCAGCTTCCGCGGTCGCGGCTTCTGCTGCGGCAGCAGTTGCCGCTGCATCGCTCTGGCTGCGCACCTCCGCGGTTGCACCGATGAGTGCTGCCGCTGTTGCGTCGCGCCCGCCGACGGCCGCCTCGAGTCCGGACATCGCAGCCGCCTCGAGTTCGGTACGCAGCGCGAGGTCGGCGACCAGCGCCTCCTGCTGGTCGAGGGGGAGCTCAGAGAACTCGGCCGTGAACGCCTGAAGTGCGTTCTCGTTCGCCTGGCCATCCGCAGCGAGCACTGCGTCGAGCGCAGCGTCACTCACGACGCCACCCTCCACCAGACGCGGAACGCTGTCGGGCTCGACCGAGCTCGACGTGTCCGCTCCGGAGGTGTCGCTCGTCGGCACGGATTCTGTAACGACCGGAGGCGGTTGCGTCTCAGTCGTCGAGTTATCGGATCCGCCACCGCATGCGGGCGACATCAACGCCATTGCGACGATTGCACCCACCACTCGACACCCACCCCGCGCCATTGCCAACGTTAACCCAGCCAATTTCGACGACGCCCCGAATTACGAAGGTCCAGCGCAAGCGATGAGTCTCGCGGCGCGCCCTCCGCCCAGAGACTCATCGCGCTGGGAGGCCGGCCTCGCGGCCTGGGTCGACTCGGCCGGGCTGGTGATGTGGTTGGCGAAGAGGACGAGCCCGGAATCGACGGCCACATCGAAGTGCTCGGTCCCCGCTACCGGACAGTCGAGGCCGGCGACTACCCGAACGGAGCCGGGACGATGCTCCGAGTCACGACGAAGTGTTCTGAACGCGAGCACTTTGCAGTTGGTCACCGCGACCCAACGCCTCGCGCATCACCTCGACAAAGGTCGCGATCTGTGCAGTCTGCGCGCCCCGCCGCGTCGCCGCGTACCATGTTCGGCCGTGCGGTTCGCGACCGATCTGCACTCCGACCACTCGACCCGTCGCAAGGTGCGCAGCGGCAATCCATGACGGCAGAACGGTGACTGCATCCGATGCAACGACCGCCTCGACCACCAACTCGGTGACCAGCGGGAGCAAAGTGAGCTTGGCCGGCTGTGCACCATCGGGGATCGGCAGCGGCGTCGCCGGAGTGCGGGCGGGGTCGTAGCTGTCGAACATCACGAGGTGAGCAGCAGCAAAGTCGAGCGCACCGACGTATGGCCGACGCGCCCACGGATGATCACTCGCAACAATCGCGAGGAGTTCGTCATCGAAGAGCTCGTGGAGCCGCACGCGGTCCATCTGGCGATCGAGTTTGTTGACGATCGCGATGTCGATGTCGCCGCCGACGAGCGCGTCGATGTGGTCATTGTCGGGCACCGTCTCGACGGTCACGTCGGCGGTGGGTTGCAGGCGCTTGAACTCGCGCAGCACGTTCGGCAGCCATTGATAGTTCGTGCTGCACTGGGTCCAGATACGCACGGTGTCGCGGGTGCCGGTCTGGATCTCTGCAATGTCACGCACGGCGTCGCGCAGTTCGGACAGCGCAACTCGCGCCGCCCGCAGCATGCGCGTCCCGGCCTGGTTGGCAACGATCCGGCGGCCCCGCCGTTCGAACAGCGGGGCGCCGAGTCGCTGTTCGAGCCGGAGCAACCGTTGGCTGAGCGCGGGCTGGCTCACGTACAGGTGGTCGGCGGCAGCGGTCAGCGTTTGATGGCGTTCGAGAGCTTCGAGTAGTTCAAGGTCGCGGACGTCCAGATCCATAATCTGAGGTTATCTTTCCTATCGAGGAATGGTCGTGTTGTTATGCATCGACGCCCGTACCGTCGTGTTGGGCGACACAGCCGCGCCGGCATCCAGACCGGCAGCCACACGGAACGGAGCAATCATGAGCAGCAATCACACGGGCGTCGCGATCGTCTATCACAGCGGATCCGGCAACACGCGGGTGCAGGCAGAAGCGGTTCGCGACGGCGCCGCATCGGTTGCTGGCACCGAGGTCTCCCTTGTCAGCGTCGAGGACGTCGACAGCGCGTGGGACCGTCTCGATGCCGCCGACGCGATCGTGTTCGGGTCGCCGACCTACATGGGCGGCCCGTCCGCACCGTTCAAGGCGTTCATGGACGCCACATCGGGTCGTTGGTCGCAGCAGGCCTGGAAAGACAAGCTCGCCGCCGGCTTCACGAACTCGGCCGGCATCAACGGCGACAAACTCAACACACTCGAATCGTTTGCGCTGTTCGCGATGCAACACAGCATGGTGTGGGTCGGGCTCGGGCTCATGCCGGGCAACATCACCGCCGACGGATCGCCGGACGATCTCAATCGGCTCGCCGGTTTCCTCGGCGCGATGGCGCAATCGAACGCCGACATCGGACCCGATGTCGCACCAGGTGCATCCGACCGGCGGACCGCGGCACATCTCGGCCGACGTGTCGCCGAGGCGGCCGCGCGGTGGCGTCACGGCGAGTTGGCCGCCGCTGACGGCCGTGCGACCTCGGTGCCCGCATGAGTGTCGTCTTCGCCGATGTCGGAGCCGCATTCGCCGAGGTGAGCGAACTGATCGGCCGCTATCTCGACGGGCTCTACCGCAGCGATTCCGAGTTGCTCGCAACCGTGTTCCACCCTGCCGCGGCGTACGTCACGGCGACCGACGAGCCGTTGACGCACCTGTCCATGACGGACTACCTGCCGATGGTGGCGGCCCGCGAGTCGCCGGAGTCACGCGGTGAGGAGCGAACCGGCACAATCGTGTCCATCGAGTTCGCCGGGCCGGTGACCGCAGTCGCACGGGTGCAGTGCTCGATCGGGCCGAAGCAGTTCACCGACCTGCTCTCGATCGTGCGGGTCGACGCCCGCTGGCAGATCATCGCCAAGGTCTTCCACTTCGACCTGGCACCCGCGGAGCTGTGACGTGCCGTACGTGAACATCAAGATCACGCGCGAGGGAGCGACCTCGACCCAGAAGGCAGCGCTGATCCGCGGCGTCACCGACTTGCTGGTCGAGGTGCTCGACAAGAACCCGGCCACCACGTTCGTCGTGATCGATGAGGTCGAGATGGAGGATTGGGGCGTCGGCGGCCTACCTGTCCAGGACTACCGCCGCGGCCAGCGATGATCGGTCCGCGGTGCGCTGTCGGCTGAGCCACTCCGTCTCGATCTACCCCCAGCAACAACGCGACCCGCCGTCGATGCCGGCGATCGGGGTGGGTTGCCAGGTGGTCACCGTCGATTCGCCGAGCCCGTCGAGTTGACGGTGTACCTCGCTGCCGGCGCGCGAGGACGTGGCATCGCATCCCAGCTGTACGAATCGTTGTTCGAGGAACTGGGCCGCGAGAAGGTGCGCAGCGTCGTCGTCGGCATCGCTCTCCCCAACGAGGCGTCGATCGCGCTGCACCGCCGTTTCGGATTCACCGACGTCACGGTGTTCCGCGAGTACGCGCAGAAGAACGGCACTCGCATCGACTCCCTCTGGATGCAGCGATTGCTCGAGGGGAGTTGACGGCGCCACTCTCGTCGACCGATCGACGACTCGACGCGGGTGTCGACGAGCAAACCGCGACGAGCCGCTCACAGATCTAGATTGCATCGATGGTTGACCTGAACGACTGGCGAACCTGCTGCGTTGTCGCCTATCTCGACGAACCGCCCTACTTCATGCCAGTCGGCGGGGCCGACCCGATCGGCTGCGACATCGAGCTGGCCAAGGTCGTGCTGGCCGACCTCGGCATCGCCAGCATCGAGTTCGTCCTGACCACGTTCGCCGAACTCATCGACGGCGTCCGCACCCACCGATGGCACATCAACGTCCCGATGTTCATCACCCCCGAGCGCAGCCAGCGCATCGCCTACAGCCTCCCGGTCTGGGCCGCGACCGACAGTTTCATCGTTCGTTCCACCGACCAGCGTGACTTCACCAGCTACGAGTCCATCGCGGCAGACGACACCATCCGATTGGCCGCCGTCACCGGCCAAATCCAACTCGACACTGCACTTGCAGTCGGTGTTCCATCCGAACGGATCGTCGAGTTCACCGACCAAGACGCCGCTGCAACCGCCGTGCTCGAAGACCGCGTCGACGCATCGGTCAGCACCGCCCCCGGCAACTTCGCCTACGTCGAGCGCCGCGACGACCCCCGCATCACCACCAGCGTCGACACACTCGCTGCCGATCGAGGCGCCCCCGCACTCGGGGCGTTCTCCTTTCACCCCCAGGCCCACGAACTCCGCCACCAATTCGACGCTGCGCTTCGACGATTTCTCGGAACACCCGCCCACCTCGACATGGTGGGTGCGCATGGGTTCACCCGCGACGCAGTCCGCCCCGCTCTCGCCGTCAGCGGCATCGACACGCAGTAGCGCTCCCGGATCGAGCGATCGGGTCGGGATCGCACCGCGCCGGCGTTTCCGATGCTGCCCGGCGCCCCGCACGACAGACTTACGCCCACGTCCGCATCGGCACCAGTGACCTTTGCCCTGCGCCCGATGACGCCTCCGGAAAGGTGATCACCCAGATGACCGATCAGCATCGGGCGGTCGAGTTCCGGACCTTCTTGAACCCGATCGACAAGTGGCTCCCCGATGGACTCGCTGTGCACGCGATCTGTGACAACGCGTCGACACCCAGGGCGCTACAGATCCAACGCCGGGTCGGCTGGCATTCGGGTTGAAGCCGTGGGAGTCCACGAATGCAGGATCTCGCCCGATCCGAAAACCCCTTCCAAAGCACTGTCGCCAAGCGTAGTGTCGAGAACACCACCCACGACCACGACGTTGATAGGGAGCTCCACGAACCGTGGGCGGCGTCCTGGTCCGGGACCAGGAGGGGGTCGCCATGAGCGACGACTATGTTGCCCGTTTCACCGCTCTAGGTGAGCAACCGGTTGGTCTTGAGGCCGCCGTCGATCAGGGCTGGCTTGCTCGAGGGATCGACGCCAACAAGGTCCAGTCGAGCCTCGACGTGGTGTTCTCCTTCGTTGACGCGGCGCGCACGGGAACCAATATCACGGAGGTGACCGTTACCGGCGTCGTTCGGGCGATGTTCGACGAAGGAGGTGAGAGCCGCAGGTTCCGCGCCGAACTCTCCGATGCCGGTGCCGAACCCGGCGAGCGAACCGGCGGGCGCGACGTCGACGGCGTGCGCGACGGACCCGTCGTCGGCGACGTGCGTGGGCGACGCGAGATGGGCGATCTCCTCGACCGGCGCGACCTCACCGACTTGTTGAGCAGCAACGACCTCGACGACCTGCTCGGCCACATCAACCCGCTCGACCCGAGTGATCCGCTTGACCCGCCCCTCGACTTCGGTGAGATCGATTTCGGCCCGCTCGACGACTTCATGAAATCCGGTTGCGTGCGCGATGTCATGGCTGGCCTGTTGAAGCTCGGCGGGATCATGGCCAGCGTCCCGCGCGCTCGCTCGAAGAAGGGCGCGGTGATCACCGAGCTCATCCCGCACGCGGCGATCGTCGGGCAGCCGCTCACGATCCGTGGCTCCGGCTTCGGCGATCCGAAGGGGAAGGACGACGAGGTCTACATCGACAATCAGCATGCACCGCACACATCGTGGAGCAGCACGGAGATCATCGTCACGGTGCCCAGCGGGGTCAGTGGAGATGTGTGCGTCAGCGTTCTCGAGAATGTCGTCCTCGATTCGTCGGCCGCCGGCGACGCAGTCGTCATGGCCGTCGAGGTTGGTAGCACGATGACCGGTTGCTTCGGCATCAGCAAGGTTGGCGAGCGGCTTGCCTCCGGCACGGCGGCGTTGATCGCACCGCACGCCGAGTGCGGACTTCGCAACCACCTTTGGGTTGGTGCGCCGGCGATCGATACCTTTGTGATCAACGGCTCGTCGATGGCGGCACGGATCCACCCGCAGGACCGCATCGAGCTCACTTGGGCGACCCGCTTCGCCGACACGGTGCGGCTGCAAGCGGTCTTGGTCTCCGGTCAAGCTCCGGCAAACGCGCTCGTGCCCAATGCGCAGGTCGACCTGAGCGATACCCGCCAGCTCGGTCCGCCAACCACCCGGTTGGTGTGGGAAGTCGACTACGTTCTCACCGCCACCAACGCTGCCGGCTCTCGGCAGTCGACCGTTCGAGCCACCGGAGTATTCGGGTTCGCGATGGCGTTCCTCGGGGCGGGCACGCGCTCGATCTTCCATGCCGGCGCGCTCGAGTACCTCCCGACTGCCGCAACCACAGCGCCGCGTGCGGTGTCATCGACGGGCCTCGGTGCTCTCGGCGCGTTGTCGGCGGCGACGACGTACAGCAACCCGGCGCCCCTCATTGCGAGTTGGAGCACGATCAACGCCGCGCCGGTCGCAGCGCCGGCGCAGAATGGACGCGCCTACTACGTCATCAACTCGCTGATCAGCGTCGACACGACAGTGGCGCAAGCGTTCGCGTCATATCAACAAGGCATGTATACGCGGCTGCTCGGTGCAGTCGACGTCTCGCTAAATGAGGCGATGCTCGGCTACGCCGATGCCCCCGCCGTCGGCGACATCGCGATCGCGATCACCGACGACGAGACGATCCTCGAGAACAAACTGATCGAGGGCCTCAGGGAAGCGGGCATGTGGGTCGCCGGGAACGTGATCGGGCCAGCGCTCGAGGATGGTGGCGCTTCCGACAGTCTGATGGGCAAAGTTGGGGGCGTGGGGAAGGCCGTGGTGGAGGAAGCGATCATCGGCGACGCCATCCAGGGTGGCATCAATGGCATCGGCCAAGGCCTGATGTACTGGAACGCGGGGGTCGCTGTCGTGTTCATTGTCGTCGCCGACGTCGTCAAGGCGCTGGCGGAGGGCGCGTTTGACATCGGGAAGGCGAACGCGCTGCGCGCCGCACTGGCGGCACGCGGATTGTGTGGGCGAGGCCCGCTCGTCGCCTTGATCGACGACTTCATCACACGCGCGGGGTTGCAGGGTCGCACGGTCGGCACGTCGACCGGCGTTGCGCTCGGCGCGTCGCTGCTCGAGTCGGGCGAGCCGTGCTACATCGACGGCTTCGCGCACGCCCGCACAACGTCGGGCGGCACGATCTCCTCGCTCGGCTGGCGTGACTCGCTGCTCGCCGTCACCGCCATTCCCGGTGCGCTCGCTCCCGTTACCGCAGGATCGGTCAACATCGTCGACGCGGCGTATACCGACACCGGCCCAATCGAGATCCTGCAGCGCAAGGATGTCGACGAGATCATTGTCGTTCATTCCACATGCAATCTGCTCCCGCGTGTCGCGCCGCCGGACAGCTTCGGAACAACAGGTTTCCTGTCGCTGGCTCGCCGGGGGGAGCGGGTGCGCTCGGCGACCCTCGCCCTCACGGGCGTCGAGCCGGATCGCTTCTGGAAGGAAGTGATCGATCAACAGAACGGCACCCGTCATCGATGGAAGACGCGTCACGTGATGCCGACGATCGCGTTGTCACATCTCTACGCGTTCGAACACGAGCCGGGGCTCTTGTCGATCTGGCGCGACTACGGCTACATGCGCGCGTTCGACGTGATGGCGCCGACGCTCGTCCATCCCGGCGAGGACGAGAACTCTGAAGACCTCCGGCGCGACCTGCGCAACCGGCTGGCCTTGTCGAGTGATCTCATCACGGGCTCGCGAGAGCAAGCCTGGCGGCTCGAGTGCCTCATCAACAAGATCCTGCCGGTGGAACTCGGGCCCATGGATCGACGCAACCCGCCCCAAGTGTCGATGACCAACGACGGTGCCGACCTCCTCGGGCTGCGCCAATTGAAGTCACTCATCGCCAGTCAGGTCACGCGGCGACTGCAGATAGTCCAACTGACAGAGAAGGTCTACCGCAGCTCGGTTTCGAAGTGGCCGGGCGAGGGCGTTCCCGGGCCACGGTTCTCAAGTTGGTTCACCGACTACGAGGGCCATGGATACACCTTCGACAACATCCAGCCGATCGACCCGACCGGGATGATGCGTGTCAACCCGTGGCTGGAGACGAACGGCTTCCGCGTCAATGACGGCGTGCCGGCGGCAACACCGCCTGCGGTTGCCGCCTCACTCTTGAACCCGCTCCCCTGAACCCCGCTGGAGAACTCGCCATGTCCTGCCATTGCTGTTGCTGTTGCGATTGCCAGTACTGCCAAGGAGGGACGGGGAACGCGCCGCCCCCTCGTGGCAGCTCGACGAGAACGCCGCCACCACCTCCGGTTGGGACGTCGGCCAATGGCGGGTCGGTGCCACCACCGCCCGGCGTTGCTTACCCGACTCAGCCGGTCGGGTGGGGTGGATCGGTCGGGTACGTGCACCCAGCCTCGCCGGTGGGCGTTCACGGCGCCACGCCAGTCGGCAGCGATTGCTGGCGCGCACCGCTGTACGTGCCACCAGCGCTCCCAGGTGACGTCGGCGACGACGTCGCTGCGACCGATCCCCTTGCCGGAGTATTGACCCACCTGCCACCGAGACCTCACGGTAAGGGCAGGGGACGCATCGTCGTGGTCAGTGACGTGCATATCGGCAACGGAGCGCGCACGTGTTGGTATCAACGCTCCATTCACGAGCCCGACCTGGCGGCGATCCTTGACTACATCATCGCCCATGCCAAGACAGCTGACCCGGTGCGCGCGCTCGTGCTGCTCGGCGACTTCTTCGACTTCTGGACGTACCCGCCGGAGGTGCGGCCGCCGACGATGGCGGAGATCATCGCCGCCAACGAGCCAATACTCGGCGAGAACGGCAAGATGCGCGAGGCGGTCGAAGCGCTCGACGGAAACGTGATCTTCCTGCGCGGCAACCACGACATCACCGTCACCCAGGACGACCTCGACAAGCTCCCGTTCGGAGGACATCAGGTGAAGCTCGCCCCGGATGTCGTCAACGTGGGCGGCCAAGTGCTCACCCACGGCCATCTCTTCACGATGTTCAACGCGCCCGACGACCGGTACCCCGATGACGTGCCAGTTGGCCACTTTGTCAGCCGGGCGATCGCCCACTACCTCGAGTCCACGCTCTTGCCCGGCCAGACAGCGGCCGACCTGCGCGATCAGGGCTCGCCGTACGGTTTCGACCTCGGCAGCTTCTTGCCAGCGCTCGCCCCGCTCCTCACCTCGCCATCGGTCACCGACACGCTGCTCACGTATATGGCGAACCGCTGTGGCCTGGCCGAGACTGCGCCGATCCTCCTCGCCGATGGATCGGAGACGACGATCGCCGAGGCGAAGAAGAAGTACGACGGGCTGTGGACCAACTGGGCCGACCGTCATGGAGGGGGGCAAGCGGGTGCGACCGTCGCTGCCAAGTCGGCACAGGCCGACTACGACGGGACATACATGGCGTGGTGGGCGCAGAAGGCAGCGTTCGAGCACGGTGCCAGCGGGGTCATGACTGGTCACACGCATTTCCCGAAGGAAGGCATCGTCAACTCGCGCACCCGCTACATCAACTGCGGGTTCGAGTGCCCGTCCGTGCCTGACCTCAACGAGCGGCGCACCGGCGTCAACTTCGGCGTCATCGCCACCGACGGTGCGCTCGAGCTGTGGACTGTCGTCAACGAGAACGGCTCTTACTGCGTCAAGCGCGATCTGACCGCACCGCCTGACCGCACCGTGTTCGAGCCGTTCGAGGATTTCTCGTGCTACGTGACCATCCACAACGACGGCACGGTCGACCTCGAGAAGGTGAGCGAGCGCGTTGACAACGGCTTCTACGTGGTGCCCCCGCCGCAGACGATTGCCGCCGGCGAGACCCGGCAGATCTGGCTGCAAGACCTGGCCGGCATCCATGGGGCTGAAGGAGCGGTCACCTACCGACGCAGCGGCGATACCACGACGATCAATCTCGTCTACGGATGCCCGACGGGCATCTTCTCCAACTATTCCAGTGGTGGCTCGAGCTTCGTCGCCAGTTCGGGAAGCCCGCCGACGCCGAACACTCCGCCGGGCGCGGTGCCGTCGTATGGGCATCCGCTATTCGTCGACTACAAGATCGCCGACATCGTAGAAAACACGCCGGGCCAGTGGACCCCGCGCAGCCTGCTCGCTCATGCCGTCGATGCCGCCGGGTTCTGGTATGACCCGAACCAGGACATCATCTACTCGCGGATGTATCCGCTGCAACGACAGTTTGGGTACGCCTACGGCTACGACGCTGCAGCGATGGCGATGAACGCCATCATCGACTGCGAGCCGATCTTCTTCGACTACGGCGGCAAGTCGTGGATGATCGAACTGTGGAAAGGCCAGTACGGTCTCGAAACGGGTTGTGAGATCGGCGTCTACAACCGGGCGGGCGGGCCGTCGCCGGCGTGGTACTCGGTCCTCGACGCGACCCTCGGCCAGCGGCCGTATGAGAACGTCCCAGCGCATGAGCGCTTCTTCGACTGTGCCAACGACAACGAACTGCTGCGCATGTCGTGGACGTTGTACCGCAACGGCGTGAAGCTCTTCGCCCGCGGACCCGAGCGCCACTGGTGGCTCACCGGTTTCAAGTGGGGGGTGCTGTCCGAGCCCGAGGAGCTCGCGATGGACGTGTCCATCGAGCTTCTCGACTCAACAATGACGGCCGCATTCACGGCTGCGTTGGCGGGAATGGGCTACACCGGCGTGCAAACGGTCGGCAACACGGTGAGCTTCCGATTCGACACGCCGAAGACGCATCAGCCGCGGGCCGACGTCCCGCACATCGTGACGGTCGTGCGCGCCGCCAACCAGCAGATCGTAGGTTTCTACAACAACCTCGGGCTCACCGGCAACGACCCGAACACCGTCGGCGATCAGGCGGCAGCGACGATTGGCTCGGCGATCGCGCTGTATAGCGAGCAGTTCTTCTCCAGCGTGCTCGCCAATCTTGCCAAGCAGTTCGGCGTCGCCGTCGATCAAGCGGTGCGCGCGCTCATCGATGCCTTTGGGCTCGCGCTCGACGAGGCGTCGCAGTTCGTCAACGACGTGGGCTATGCGCTCTCACAGTGGGTCGACGGCATCGGCAACATCATTTCTGATGCGTTCGACTTCTCGTGTGTGGTCGAGATCAACAACCGTGGCGGTCCCTACGAGCTCGTGCGCACCGGCTACAACGCAACCTTCGGCAACTGGGGCGTGGAACCACCGGCACGAATCCCCGCGGGCAGTGTCGGACGTTGCTGGCTGCGCGACCCGAAACCGTCGCCGCTCGGATCAGAGGGTTGGATCGACTACTCGTACGTCGCCAATGGACAGTTGCGCACGGTGCGCCTGTGGTTCACCGACCCGACAGGGTTCTCCCAGAACGCGGTGAGCGTGTCGACAAATGAGTTCGGCTTCTACACGAAATCGACCAACATCAACAACGCGTGGGGCCTGCTCAACCAGCAGACGCCCTGGGGGCACCCGCTGTACGTCTCCTTCACCTGGGCAGGCCTGCTGCCGTAGATCCGTCAGATCACGACGACCATTGGTGTTTGCGACGGGAGCTGAGTTCGCGATCGCCGACCCCAGCTCCACTGCAAAGACCCCGAAGAAGACTGCGCCGCTCGGGTCGGACTTCGGGCCTTGCCCCAGCCATCACCCGAAGGCCCGTGGCGGGAGTTGCCGGGCCGGCACCCTTTCGCGCGCGACACGACTCGTGGATGGGGCGCGAGAACTGCCGCTCGGATCGGTGGATCACGGACGCATCAACGTGTTGATTGGCGTCCGATTGATACATCGCGGGTACTTTGATGCTTCACCGGAGCGCCGAACAGGCGGTCACGCGTGGTCAGACTTGGTGGAGACGATGGGAATCGAACCCACGACCCCCTGCTTGCAAAGCAGGTGCTCTGCCAACTGAGCTACGTCCCCAAAGGCACTGCCACGATAGCGGTCGCACGGCATCTCCCACCCGGGTTGTTTTGCATCGATCTGTGTGCGTTATGGGCAGTGATCCGCGGCGTGGCGGACGGAGATCCGTCGACGGCTCGATTGCGTGGTGCCTCGATCAGCCAGCGCAGGTCACCACTGTCAGGCGGCGGAGCCGGTGGTGAACCCGGCCGGGATGCGCGTGAAGGTGGCGCGGTAGCTGCTCGGGGTGGATCCGACGACTTTGATGAAGTGCTGGCGGAGCGCGGCGGCTGAGCCGAAGCCACAGGTTGCAGCGATGTCATCGACCGTTGCGGTCGTCGTTTCGAGCGCCACTTGCGCGGCGACGACTCGCTGGTGAAGGATCCACTGCAACGGCGTGGTGCCCGTTGCGGCTTTGAATCGGCGGGCGAACGTGCGTGGCGTCATTGCCGCCCGGCGGGCCAACTCGTTCACGGTCAGATTGCGCGCGAGGTTGCCCTCGACCCATTGGAGCACTGCCCGCAGATCGCCTTCGACATCAGCAGAATGCGCCACCGGCTGCTCGACGTACTGCGCCTGCCCGCCGTCACGATGCGGCGGCACCACCATCCGCCGGGCGATCGTGTTGGCCACCTCGGCGCCCCAGTCCTCGCGTACGAGATGCAGACACAAGTCGATCGCCGACGCCGTTCCCGCCGCCGTGTAGAGCCGATCGCCACCCGCGTAGAGCACGTCTGGTTGCACCTCGATCGACGGATGGCGCGCCGCGAACTGGGCGGTGTAGGTCCAGTGCGTCGTCGCCGCCCGGCCGTCGAGCAGGCCAGTTGCCGCCAGTGGGAACGCTCCGGAACAGAACGAGATGATCCGGGCGCCGCGGGCGTAGGCAGTGCGCAGCGCCTCCATCACCTCGGGGTCGTAGTCGATCGCCGGGCTGGGCCGCCCGCCATTGGGGAGCACGATCGTGTCGGCCCAAACGAGCGCGCCGAGGTCGTGATCGAGCACCAGGTCGAAACCCACCTCGACCCGCAGCCGGGGGCCCTCGCCACTGCACAACCGCACTTCGGAGTACGGGACACCCATGTGGGTGCGGTCGTTGCCCCACACTTCGATTGCCACGGCTGTCTCGAACATCGCTGGCCGATCGAAGAGGAGAACTGCCACCCGATGCTCGCGTTTCAGCCGTATCGCAGTGTCGTTTTTCTTGCTCATGTCGGCAATTCTGCCATTGGCAGGATGACACGCACCAGCGCATTCTTGCCACATGATGTTCTCGGTGTTCTGCCCGACCCACGACGCTCGTGTTCTGATGACCCGCCGCAACGTCGCCGGATTCTGGAACGGACCAGACGGCCCTGCCATCGCGTGGACATGCACGTGTGGCCACCAAGGGATCCTGGACCGCCAAGGATCCCGCAGCGACGCCGCCAACTGCGCCACCGTCGATGTCCCGACCGCCGCCACGACCACCACCACGACCACTACTCCGACCACTACTCCGGCGACCGCTGCTGCTGCCGGTTCGATCAGCGGTTGATCGGCGCGGCGATCGGCTCGAACTGCGCCAGACTTGGGTGATGGTGAAGCTGCACTCCCCGGCGGACTGGATCCGCACGATCGCACGCAACGCGAAACGGCTCCTCGTCTTCATCCTCGGTGTGGCAGTACTGGCTGCCGGGGTTGCGATGCTCGCCCTGCCGGGCCCCGGCGTCGTCGTGATCATCGTCGGTCTCGTCATCCTCGCCACCGAGTTCGCGTGGGCCGAACGCATGCTCGACAAGACCACTGCGAAGGCGGCGGGCGCGGCCACCAAGATCACCGGCAATCGGAGTGGCCAGCTGGCGCTCGCGGCATCGGGCGTCGGCATGATCGTCGGTGGCGTGCTCGTCGCGGTGTTGTTCGGTGGCTTCCTCGTCGTCGGGATCTCCGTCGCCCTCGCTGGAGTGATCGGGCTGTGCACGCTGCTCCCCCAGGTCCAAGCCTGGATTGCAGCCAAGTCGACGCAGCCCGCCGACGAGTAGCCCGGCCGACACGAATACCCGCGACGGAACACCGTGCTGACGCGTCCCAACAGGTGGATTGCGTGGCCGAGCGTGTCGGGACGACCGAGGCGAAGTCAGCTGTCAGTCGTCTTTGAGGGCGACGGCGTTCGGTGTCACGTTCATCTTCGGCTCGTACTCGGCAACACCGACATCGCGCGCTTCGGCACGGATCGTGGCCCTGAGCACACCGCGACACGTGTCGCACGGGCCGTAGTACTCCTCGTCCACTGCGGTCTGGCACCGCGGGCACACAAACTCCATGCGGGCGACGATACAACGCGTACCATCCAGAGTGATGTCCGACCCGCGCCCGCCGTTTGCCGACGACGGTGACGGCCTGCCCGCCGTCGGACGCGGCCGTCGGCGAACCGACGCAGCCATTGCCCGACGCCGCTCGGACGATGGCGGGGGCAGTGAATCGGGGGGCGTCGAACCACCCGCACGCGACGTGTGGGACAACGCCGGTGACACCGACTGGCGGCGGCCGAACTACCTCGTGCGTCGAGCAATCGTCGTCGGACTCGTCGTCGCGGTCATTGCCGGAAGCGCCGTCATCATCGGTCGCATCATCGGTGACGGGAGCAGCGGAACGGGCTCCGGATTCCGGGGTGGCGAGTGGAACAGCGTGGTCACGGTCGATGACGCAGCAGGCACCGTGGTCATCGCCAATTCGCAGGGTGAAGAGACCAACCGATTCAGGCTGGGGCTGTCTTCGGTGAGCGACTCGGCGCTGATCGGCGCAACGTTGATCAGCACCGATGCCGCCGCCGTCGGCGTCGTCCGACTCGACGCCACAGCCGAGATCACCCCAGCCGACATCACGACGGTCGAGATCGCATCGAGCGGATTGCTGACCCGCCCGTCGGGGACCACTCAAACCGTCGTCGCCCAGGATGCACCCGCGGCACGGCTGGTGCTCGTTCACGGCCCGACCGCCGAGATCATCGACACCGCCGAGACCGACACCGTCGCCGGGGCCCGATACGACCTCACCTTGGCGCGTAGCGACCCCTCCGGTCGCCACGTTCTGGTGACCGATGTCGGCAACTTTCAAAGCGTGCTGTTCTCCTTCGATCTCGAGACGCCATCGTTCTTTCCCGGTCTCGCGCTCGCCGTGAGCGACGAGTTCGTCGTCACCGCCCAGAATGTCGGCACCAGCGCCGACGTCGGCGTGTTCGATCATGCGGGGGAACGCGTCGTTCAAGCCCAGACCACATCGGTGCGCGCCGGAATGTTCGCTGAGGGCAAGGTTGTCCTGGTCGGCATCGACGGCGATATCACGACGATGTCGCTGAGCAACGGTGACATCGTCGACGTCGACAACCTGTCGATCGGTACCGTCGAGTCCGGCGAGGTCGCCGTTCGCGGCGACCGTCTGGTCGTCGTCGGCACCGACGGCACGGCGATCATCGACGCCAACGGCACAATCGTCGCCGAACTGCCCGGCGCCCGGCCGGGAACGACGCCGCTCGACCCGCTGGCCGCACGCGGCTCGGTCTGCCTCGTCGTCGAACGAGAGGCGGTGGGAGATGCGGTGGGAGAGACGGTGGAGAGGTCGCCGTCATCGACCTCGAGGACGGCAGCGTGCAAGCCGAAGCGCTCGCGGGTGCTGATGTGCTCGCCTCGGTGGATGGCTGCCAACTGGTCGTGCCGACGTCGGACGGATACGTCGCGATCGGTGCCGACGGAGTCGTTCCCGTGACGATCGCCGGCGATGTGATCGCCATCTCACCCGATGGCACCGCACTGGCGACGGAACGGGTCAACCGCTTGGAGTTGATCGCCCGCGCAACCTCGACATCGTTGGCCGAATCGTCGGCTGATGAGGGCGAACCCGAACCGATCGACATCGGTCGCGCCGGCCGGACCATCTTCTTCGCCGACCTCTGACATGACCCCTCTGACATGAACGACGACTACATCGAAATCGAGCGAGACGAAACTGTCTGGCGATTCGAGCGCGACTTCCTCTCCTCGAACTGGACCTGCCTCTTCGGCAAGGGATGCAAAGGAATTCTGCGCGACGACGCGACCGAACTGAACCAAGGGTGCTGTTCGCTCGGTGCCCACTTCGGCGACGGCCCGGCCGGCGACCACGAAGCAATGCAGGTCCAGGCATATGCATCGATGCTCACGGCGGAACAGTTCCAGTTCTTCGCGGTCGCGCACGACGTCGACGCGACCGGCGACCTCGCGATCTACGGCGACGTCGATCGCACCCACACGCGTGTCGTCGACGACGCCTGCATCTTCCTCAACCGACCCGGCTTCACCGGCGGCGAGGGATGTGCCCTCCACATCGCCGCGGTTGCGTCCGGTGAGTCGCCCACCGAATGGAAGCCGTCGGTGTGCTGGCAGCTCCCGCTCCGTATCGACTGGCAGACGACCCCGACGGCGCACGACCCCGAAGCGGAAACCGCAACGGTGCGGCGATGGACCCGCGCCGACTGGGGCGACCATGGCACCACCATGGCCTGGTGTTGCACCGAGCGCAGCGACGGGGGCGAAGCATTCGCCGGCGAGACAGCCGTGATCGACTCACTCGCCGACGAACTCACCGCGCTCGCCGGCCACGAGGTCTACGTCGAACTCCGCCGCAAGCTGTCGCGTCGGGGCCAGGCACCATCGCGACAAATCTGACGCGTTGGGGCCAGGTCCAACCGCGACAATTCTGTCGCGTTGGGGCCAGGTCCAATCGCGACAATTCTGTCGCGTTGGGGCCAGGTCACATCGCGACAAATCTGTCGCGTTGGTGCCTGGCCCCGACAGCACGTGCGGCGGCGGTACCGGCCGAGGGGTTGGCCGATACGGTTCGACTCGGGCGCGGAAGGCGATCCCGCTAGCCCTCGCGTTCGTAGCCCCCGAGATCTGCGGCAGATCCCTGTGGTCGGTTCACCCCCGCGATGTCGGTGGCCGGAGCGTCGCCGGTTCCGGCATCCACTGCAGGGCTCGACGACTGCAGCTCGAAGTCTGCGTTTGTCACGTCGTCACTCGGATCAACAAAGAGTGGGTCTTCGTCGATGATGTCGCTGTCTGAGACGTTCGCAACGACGCCGGCATTGAAGTACAGATTGCGCTCGAACACGACATCGGTCGCGTTCGACGAGTTGTTCGCCGGTTTGCCGTCCGCGGCGTAGACGATGTTGTTCTCGAACCGGACGTTGCCCGACTCACCGGCGGTCAGTTCGCCATCGTCGATCGTCGGTGTTTGCTGGTTCTGATACAGCGTGTTGTGGCGGGCCAGCACGTTGTCTGACAGGAACACGTGCACGCCGCGGCCGCCGTTGCTCGAGCAGACGTTGTTCTCCACGACGGTCTGTCCCATCGCCGGCGGATACTGGGTCTTGTTGTCGAGGAACTTCTGCGTCTGGCGACTGTCGTCGATGATGATGCAGTTGCCGTCGGTGATGATGCCCGACTCGTTCGGGACTCGGTTCTCGTTGCCGAACACTCGGTTGCCCCGGATCACGTTGTGGGTCCGGTTGGCGTCGTCAAAGTCGACGTTCTGATACATCGAGATACCGCTGCCTTGAAACTTCGACCAGCGGGCGTTGTCCCACACCGTGTTGCCCTCGATCGTGATGTAGTCCGCGAGCACGCTGCCGATGCCGCCGCCGGGAAACCCGTGGACGTCGTTGTTGACGATCGAGATGTGATGCGACAGCACCGGGCCCGGAGCATCGGCGACGATGATGCCATTTTCGTAGCGTTCACCATTGGCGGCATCGGCCCCTGGAGCGGCATACGCGAACTCGAAGCCGTTGATCGTGAGGTACGACGCGCCGCGGATGACGAGCCCTTCGTTGAATGCCTCGACGATCTGGATGGTGGGTGAAGCGCCCTCGGCAGCGGTGAACGTGATCGGTTTGTCTGCCGTGCCAGAGCGAGTGATCACAAATCCGCCGATGTAGTCGCCTTCCGCCACCCGCACGGTGTCGCCCGGTTCGACAAGATCGGCCGCGTGCTGCAGCGTGGCCCACGG
This sequence comes from Ilumatobacteraceae bacterium, assembly GCA_963820085.1. GTDB lineage: Bacteria > Actinomycetota > Acidimicrobiia > Acidimicrobiales > Ilumatobacteraceae > Ilumatobacter_A. The sequence continues at coordinate 249,239 of CAWFYU010000009.1, forward strand.
CCGAGCGGCGCTTCCGTCACTTGCGTCATCGCCGTCCGGAGCGACAAACAACTCGCGAAGCGGCAGCGGAGGTGCCGAACGAGAGGTGCTGTGATCAGAGTCAGTGCCGCACGCCGAGGAGGTCAGCGACCACAATGCCAGCACTGCGACGGGAATCCGGTGACGTCGCATCCAGCGATTATGTCATCGCCCGAGATCCGGTGGTCGGCGTCGACACCTCCTGGCAGGAGTCGTCGAGGAGGAGCAGGGCTGTGAGATCGCTGGGAAAGTCGAGCGCGTGGTCGCCGCCTTCACCGCCCGGTCAGATGACGTTGATGGCGTCGAGCACTTGCTGCACCCGCTCGTCGCCGACGTCACCGGTGACCGAACTGCGCCACTCGGCCCGCTTCGTCCCCCACGACACGAAGTCATGTGCCGTCGACGTCACCCCCGGCGCATCAGGATCTGCGCCGTCGACAACCGACCAACCGTCGACGCCCGGCGTCAGGCACCAGGTTCCCGCACCCGCGCCTTCGAACACGAGGTTCACCGGCTGGCTCGGTGCCGCGGCCAACTCGGCGGCGCACATCTGAGGCAGACCGGCGAGCATCCATTCAACCGTGGCCTGCAGCGCGTCGGCATCGCGGGGCAGCGCTGCGGCACGGTCGACGGCGGCGCCGATGTCGTGGCGCAGATGGCAGTAGTGGTCGAACACGATTGCGTTCGCGAGGATGTGCAGCGGATGCGCGCCGAGGTCGGACAACGGCACAACGGTGTCGGCCATCGGCGCTTCCTGCAGCGCAGCCAGGGCCGCCACGCCCTTCTCGCTCCACTCGTCGTACGCGGCGACCACTTGCTCAGGAGTCCAATTCTTGCGCTCTTGCACCGGTACCTCGGCGCTGACTTCGGCCTTGCCGCTGTCGCCGGAGTCGATCGTTTCCGGCGCCGCGATCTGTTGGAACACCGACGCCATGTGTTGTGCCACGTCCTGCACCCGCCAGTCGGTGCACCCGCTGGCCGCCGCCCACTCCTCGGCAGTGAGCGAGGCAAAGATCTCCTTGGCCCGATCGACTTCGGTCTGGAGTGCGGCGATGGCGGCGTGAGTCATGGCCACCAGTCTGACACCACCGCACGACCGGATCCCGAGCCGAACGAACCCGTCGAAGCGTGCCCCTGACCTCGGTCGGCACGGCCGTCAGGCGGGTTCGATCAAGATCTCGGCGCCGATCGGAACGAAACCGCTCGCCAGGAAGGCCCGCAGCGACGCGGCATTGCCGGGGGCGACCTGCGCCCAGACCAGTTCGCCCTCGTCCACGAGACCCAACGCACGCGAAACCAGCTCGCGCCCGACACCGACTCCGCTCGGCGCGTCGAGCAACTCGACTGACAATTCCAGCCGCCCGACCAGCCCGTGCCCCAACGTGACGAGCCCTCGGTCGTCTCCGTACACGCGCGCATCGGGCCGGTATCGAAGCGCTCGACGCACTCGCGGATGATCAGCGAGGTGGGCGCGCTCCGGCAACGGTGACTCGATTCCGGTCCGGCCCCGAGCGACGAGCAACACGTCGTGGGAGCCGATGGTTCCCCTCACGCCGGCGAGCCAGCGCACCACGTCGGGTTGCGACACGCCACCGAATCCGTTGGCACCGCGGGCGCGTAGTTCGTCGTGAACTCGGTCGGTCAGCACCACGGCGTGGCCGGTGAACTCGAAGACGGCGTGCAGCCCTCCGGGCTCGGGCGCGAACACTTCAACTGCGCCGTCGACCGGCGGGAACGTGCCGTCCGCGGCGGCCACCAACGCCTCGTGCAGGGGATGCATGGCGCCCGACATTACGGTGACGCCATGTACGTCGACGTGATGACCGCCCCGAAGCCGTTGCGTGAGATGGGTGCCTTCGCCACGGCGACTGCGCAGGCCGGCTTCGACGGCATGTTGTTCACCGAGGGAGCCCGGACCGCGTTTCCCGCGGTCACCGCGGCGGCGCTCGCCGAACCACAGCTGCAGTACTCGACGGGCATTGCCGTCGCCTTTCCGCGCAGCCCGATGATCTCGGCGCAAGTCGCCTGGGAACTCCACGAAGCCACGGCGGGCAATTTCCGCCTCGGGCTCGGAACCCAGGTTCGCACGCACGTGGTGCGGCGGTACGGCGTCGAATTCGAGCCGCCCGGCCCCCGCCTGCGCGACTACGTCCTCGCGGTCAAGGCATGCTTCGCAGCGTTCCGCGGCGCGGCTCTCGACCACCACGGCGAGTTCTACGAGCTCAGCTTTCTCAACGCCCAGTGGAGCCCCGGCGCGATCGATTTCCCCGACCCCAAGATCGACATCGCCGCGGTCAATCCGTGGATGCTGCGCATGGCCGGCGAGGTCGCCGACGGAGTGCATGTGCACCCAATCGCCGAGCCGGGCTACATCGATCGCCACGTGCTCCCCCACGTCGCCGCCGGAGCCGCCCGAACCGGCCGGTCGGCTGACGACGTTGCGCTGATCGTTCCGGTCACCACCATCGTCGGCGACACCGACGCCGAGATCGCCAAGGACCGGACGGCCGCCAAGCAAATGCTGTCGTTCTACGGGTCGACGCCGAACTATGCGTTCATCTGGGACGAAGCCGGCTTCGAAGGCACCACCGCCCGGATTCGTGACAAGCAGAAGGCGGGCGACTTCGCGGGCATGGCCGCGCAGATCACCGACGAGCACCTGGCCACGTTCTGCACCGAAGCAACGTGGGCCGACCTGGCCGACGCACTGACGACGAAGTACGCCCACACCACCGAGCGGTTGGTCTTCTACAACGCCGGCAACGAGACACCCGAACGCTTCGAGAAGTACGGCGAGGTTGCGCGCCAGATCAGAGCTGCAACCAAGGGCACGTGAGAATTCGCCGCGCCGAGCCCGCCGACCTCGCCGCACTCGTCGAGCTCAACCGGCAGTTCTGCGTCATCGACCACCATCAGTTCGACGCGACTCGGGTCGAGGCAGGCTTCGCGCCGTTGCTGGCGAACGATGATCACGGCATCGTTCTGATCAGCGACGACCCGGCGGGATATGCCGTGCTCACGTGGGGCTGGTCGGTCGAGGCCGGCGGGGCCGAAGCCGTGCTCGATGAGATCTACCTCAGTGAGCGAGGTCGCGGGCACGGGTCAGTGTTGATCGACGCGATCCTCGAACAGGCCAACGCATTCGAGTTGGCACGGGTGTTCCTCGAGACCGAGCGACACAACGACCGGGCCCGCAGGCTCTACGCCCGACACGGCTTCGTCGAAGACGACTCGATCTGGATGAGTCACGAGCTGCGCGAGTTCTGAGCCGATCCGACCGGACTCGAACGATGCTGGGCGCAGTCAGATCTCGCCGAGCACCCGGTCGGTGTAGGCGTTACGGAAGGTTCCCGTCGGGTCGAGCTTGGCTCGCCAGGCCCGGAAGGTCTCCCATTCGGGATAGCGGTGAGCCAACGTCGCCGCCGACTGATAGTGCAGTTTGCCCCAGTGCGGCCGCCCGTTGTAGTCGTTCATGATCTGCTCGACGCCCTGGAAGTACGCCTCGTATGGCACGCCGATGTACTGGTGAACGGCAATCCACCCCGACGCGCGACCGTTGGCCGTCGACAGCGGAATGTCGTCGGCCGCCGAGCACCGGACTTCGATCGGGAACATCGGCTTGACCGGCAGTGTCTTGACGAGCGCGACGATGCGACCGATGGCATCGGGTATGGCGTCGAAGGGCACGCCGTACTCCATCTCGAGGAAGCGGACCTTGCGCGGGCTGGTGAAGATCTTGTCGCTCCGATCGGTCAGCTCTCGTTCCGACGCTGCCGACATCACGAGCCCGGCGACTTTCGGAGCGAGCTTCGGGAAGCGTCGGCCGACCCGACACACCGTGCCGAAGGCGAGGTTCTCGCCGATCCACTTGTCGCGCACGTAGGCGGCGGTTGACTGCGGGGCCGCGGGCGCGTCGGTCACGGTGTTGCGCTTCACCTGGCACCGGCGCGCACCGGGCATCATGTAGAACTCGACGTGATCGGTCGAATGCATCACGTCGCCGAAGTGGGCAATCACATCGACCAGCGGCTCGATCGTTTCCACCGCGTGCAGGTTGAACGCGGGAACGCAGCGGAGGGTGACCTCGGTCAGAATTCCCAGTGCCCCGATGCCGACACGGGCGACTCGCAGCAGCTCGGGTTCGGTCTCCTCGTCGGCGCGGATGATCGAGCCGTCACCGACGACCATTTCGAAGCCGACGATGCGCGTCGCGAGGTTGCCCAGGCCGGCACCGGTGCCATGGGTCGCGGTCGCGGTCGCACCGGCGATCGACTGGTAGGCGATGTCGCCGAGGTTGGGGAGCGCGAGCCCGCGCGCCGCGAGCTCGTTGTTCAGATCGTGGAGGCGAATGCCGGCCTGCACGGTGACGTCGTGGCCGTTGGTCCGGACGACCTGCTGCAATGCGTCGAGTGAAAGGAGATGGCCGTTGGTCATTGCGGTGTCGGTGAACGAATGCCCACTGGCGATGACCTTCACTCGCTCTCCCGCAGCATCCGCGGCAGCGACGATCCGAGCGACGTCAGCCGTCGATCGAGGTTCGTGCACGGCCTGCGGATGACATCTCTGGTTGCCGGCCCAGTTGCGAGTGGGAACGCTCATCGACAAAGCGTAGGCGTCAACCCGACCCAAGGCCCAGCGATGAGTTCGGGTCGCACCTGCTGCGCTTGGAACTCATCGAACCGGACGGCATTCCCGCTGACGATGAGTTCGGGTCGCACCTGCTGCGCCCGGAACTCATCGCACCGGCGGGTCTGGCGGAATCAGACGTGGGCGGCCGGAGCTGCGGTGAGGAGGCCTTCGGGAAGGCAGTCGCAGCCGAAGCGCTGGTGAACGCCGATGTCCGCGTCGAGATCACGGTCGAGATCGAGGTCACGGCCGATCCGGTCGATCTGGATGTGGAGCTCTTCGGTCATTGGTCGGCGGGCCAGCGTCATCACCAATGCTTCGACCGCAACCGGATCCCACTGCGACCCCGAGTGCTCGCGCAGGATCGAGATCGCCTTGTCGTGGCCCATGCCGGCGCGGTACTGGCGCGAGTTGGCCATCGCGTCGTAGGCGTCGCACACCGCGACGATCCGCGCATTCTGCGAGATCTCCTGGCCGACCAGGCCGTCGGGGTAACCCTGGCCGTCCATCCGCTCGTGGTGGCCTCGAACCGCCGGAGCGATCGACGCCAACACGGCAGAACCGAGCACCATGCGCGCGCCGATTTCAGCGTGTCCGCGCATGATCTCGAACTCGCCCGGCGTCAGCCGATCGGGCTTGTTGAGGATCTCGTCGGGCACGCCGATCTTGCCGACATCGTGCAGAATCGCTGCCAGGCCGAGGTCGCGCAGCTGCAGGGCGGGGAGGCGCATTTCCTGGCCTACCCGCACCGCAAGCTCGGTCGTACGGATGACGTGATCACGAGTGATGGTGTCCTTAGCGTCGAGGTCCGCAATGAAGCGGTGCACGATCGGATCCATGCCCACCGCGAGCGCCGACAGCGGCTCGGTCAACAACACCGGCCCGACAACACGCTCCAGCGTGTCACTCCGGAGGTAGACGACGAGGGCACCCACCGTGCCGAGCAGGACGCCGCCGATGTCGAGTGCGTGGGCCGACCAGAAGCCGGTGCCGAACGGCGCCGCAGCAAGCCACACGAGTGCCGAGGCGCCCACCATGCCGAAGCCGAACGAAGCAACGAGCGGGCTGTAGCGCTGCGCGATGCGCGCCAGCCTCAGGTGACGATGCGACATCGCGATGCATCCGATGACCGACGCGGCTGCGATCACCAACGTGATCGGGTGGCGAGCCTCGACCGCAGGAAGTGCGTTGGGTGCAGCGAGCAGCGCGAGGCCCAAGGCGGTGATTCCGGCGACGGCGGTAGCGACCCACTCGCGCCAGTGGCGACGGAGCCATTGCGCGGACGAAGTGCTCCGAGCGAAGAACGGGGCCACGGCGACCAGACCGACGGGAATGGCGAGCAACACCGATGCGGAGGTGGCGCTGTTGGCGTCGAACAACACGTCGGGTGTGGTGATGCCGTGCACGAGGGGCAGCACCGAGGTTGCGTAGAAGAAGACGCCGAGGCAGGCGAGTTCAGCTTCGTTGGTGCGGAACGCTCGCCGGATGACCGCCGACGCCGTGATGACACACAACGACGCCGCCACCATCACGATGAGGAACAGCATCTCGGGCGATTCGAACAGGAATGCCGAACCCAGCCACAACGAGGCCGCAACCTGAACGGCGATCGGCAGCAACCAGGTCATCGCCCAGGGTGCGGTCATCGATCGGGACGGAACGTGCGCGGTCGCCATATGAATGCATCGACCGGTCGGGAGTGTCACTCGACACAATTTTCTTCAAGAAGTGGTCAAGGATCTCCATGTCACGCGCCGCCGCAGCAAACCGGTTCCGTTGCGTCCGGCACGTTGACGGCATGTTCATGCCGTGAGCGTTGCGAGCACGGCGACGGCGCGTTCGAGTTCGGCAACCGTGGTGGTGCAGTGCACCGAGAGCCGCAGCAGCGGCGGCAGGTTGCGTCGTTCGACGTCGTAGCGCGACGAGCTGACCGCAGTCACCGACGTGTTGATCGCGTGCGCCGCCAGCGCATCCCGAAGGTCAGCCGATGGTGCGGCGGGGGTCGCGGTCGTGACGATGCCGGACTGCTCGACTCCCTCGTCGTACACCGTCATCCCGATGGCGGTGAGCATCGACCGGAGCTGCGCGGCTCGTTCGGTGATCGTGGCCTGGATGCGATCGAGACCGATGGCCAGCGCAACGTCGACGGCGGCACCGAGGCCGAGCCAGCCGGCATGGCTGTACTCCCAGTACTCGAATCGCTGGGCCCCGGCGGCGAATATGTAGTCGTCGGTGCTGGACCACTCGGCACCGTGGTGGTCGGGTTGGGCCGGCGTCACACGATCGAGGATCGAGGTGCGGGCATAGAGAAATCCGGTGCCGCGCGGTCCGCGCAGGAACTTGCGACCCGTGGCCGACAGGAAGTCGCATCCGATCTCGTCGACGTCGACAACCCGCTGGCCGACGCTCTGACACGCGTCGAGCAGGTACGGAACGCCGGCGGCACGGGTGAGGCGCCCGATGTCGGACGCAGGGTTGACGAGACCGCCGTTGGTCGGCACGTGGGTCAGCGAGACCAACGCGACGTCATCGGCCTGGTCGAGTCGGTCGGCGACGTCATCGACTGACACCTGTCCGTTGCCGTCGCACGGCACTCGGTCGATCACGACGCCCCGGGTTTTGACCGCGTGGATGAAGGCAATGGCGTTCGCGCCGTACTCGTGATCGTGCACGATGATCCGCTGGCCGCGCTCCATCGGGATCGACCAGAATGCGGCGTTCCACGCCTCGGCGGCGCTCCCGAACCGGGCGACTTCGGACGGCGCTGCCCCGATCAGCGTGGCGATCGATCCGTACACCTGAGCTTCGACGTCGGCCTTCGCGTTCGCTGCTTCGTAGCCCCCAATGGTCGCTTCGAGGTGCAGATGGCCGATCTGGGCGTCGAGCACACGCTGATCGGGCAGCGACGAGCCGCAGTGATTGAGGTGAACCAGGTCGTCGCGACAGCCGGGCGTCGTGGCCCGCACCGCGGCAATTTCGGCGTCATCGAGCGGGGGACTCATCGCTGCGACGGTAGTGCTCACACGAAGCGAGTCGGGGTACTTCGCGTGAGCATCAACGTGATCGGAGTCGGCAACCTTCGTGTGAGCACAAACGCCGTCGGACACACCATGTGCTCACACGAAACCCGGCGCCCACCTCTCTGTGAGCACAAACGCCGTCGGACACACCATGTGCTCACACGAAACCCGGCGCCCACCTCTCTGTGAGCACAAACGCCGTCGGACGAACCATGTGCTCACACGAAGCTGTCTGCGGCGGTTACCGAAGGGCGTCGAGGAGGGCGTTCTCCACCACTTCGGTCAACGCCGGGTGGATGTAGAACACGGCGCGGGCCACGTCAGCGGCGGTCTGGTCGAACTCCATCGCCTGGATCAAGGGCTGGATGAGCGTGGCGGCTTGCGGTCCGATGATGTGCGCGCCGATGATCAGGCCGGTCTCGCGGTGTACCAGCACCTTGGCAAAGCTTGTCTCGTCGACGATCGCCCAGCCGTAGGCCGTGCCGGCGTAATCGCGTCTGCCCACCGTGAACGAAATTCCCTGCGCCTCGGCTTCATGCTCGGTCAGGCCGACGCTGGCCACCTGCGGGTTGGAGAACACCGCGCCGGGCACCGCCTTGTAGCTCTGGTGGCGAAGGTCGTCAGGGTGGGCAATGTTCCAGAACGCGATCGCCGCCTCCGCATTCGCCAGATGCTTGAGCTGGTAGCTGTTCGCAATGTCACCGATCGCCCAGACGCCAGCGACATTCGTCGCCATCGTGTCGTCGACGACGACCGTGCCATGGTCGTGACACTCGAGGCCGCCGCTCTTCACGTCGAGCAGGTCGCTGTTCGGCTCGCGTCCAGTTGCGACGAGCAACTCATCGACGACAATCCGCTCGCCACCGTTCGTGATGACGATGCCTTCGGGGGTCCGCTCGACTTTGGTCGGCACATGCCCCGTCCGCAGATCGACACGTTGGGCGAACAGCTCGGTGAAGCGGTCCGAGATCTCATGATCGAAGGCGCGCAGCAGGCGATTCGATCGGTTGAACATCGTCACCTGCGAGCCGAAGGCCGAGAACACGTGACCCATCTCGACTGCGATGAAGCCACCTCCAATGATGCCCAACCGCGGTGGCAGGTCGGCCAGCCGCATGATCGTGTCCGACGTGTGGAATCCGGTTTCGACGAGTCCCGGAATCGGCGGAACCACCGGACGAGCCCCCGCAGCAAGCAGCACGTGAGGCGCCCTGATGCGGCGTTGCTGGCCGACGTTCATGTCGACCTCGAACTCCTTGTCGCCGACAAAGCGGGCAGTGCCCTCGATCAGCGTGATGTTGGGGCTCCCTGTGGCGCGGTACTCGCGGCCACCAGCGGAGATCGAGTCGATCCGCCCGAAGACCCGGTCGCGCAGCGCCGGGAAGTCGACGCCGTTGTACTCGGTGCGGATATTCAACTTGGCGCTGCGCTGCGCCGACAATGCAGCATCGGCCGGCAGCACGAACATCTTCGATGGGATGCACCCGACGTTGAGGCAGGTTCCGCCATAGACGCCACGTTCGACGATCGCGATCTTCCACTCGTTGAGATACTCGGGGATCGCGTTGCCTGACCCCGAACCCACGATGATCAGGTCGAAGTTCTCCGACTCAGGGGTGTCGGTCGCGGTGGCATCGGTCTGCGTCTCGGTCACGGAGCAATCCAACCACGCCCATCCCCGTTTGTTCCCCACCACAGTCCGACACCGTCACGGCACGACAACAAGGCGTGCGTGAACGAGACGGACGACGACGTCACGTGGCAGGGTGATGTGATGTTCGAAGAACGGGCGCGCCAGCAGATCGGTCGATTGTCGGGTGACGGGTTCGTCCGATGCAGTGATGGGCACGTGCGGTGGGGCCGTTTCGGTGCGGCTGGCGTCGTGTTCGTCGTTCGTGCGGCCGACGGGCCGAGGGTGATGTTGCAGAAGCGATCGGCGATGGCCCACGAGGGGGGAACCTGGAGCTGCGCCGGTGGCGCCCTCGATCAGGGGGAGATGCCGATGGAGGGTGCGCTGCGCGAAGCATCCGAGGAGGTCGGCATCATCCCCGGCACCCCTCGTCTGCTCGGCCAGTACCTATTTCAGCCGGCGCTCGACTGGGCCTATACGACCGTGGTCGTCGAAGTCGACGAGCAGTTCGGCAGTTCGATCAACTTCGAGACCGATGCCGTCGACTGGTTCACGCTCGACGAGGTCGACGCCCTGCCGGTCCACGCCGGCTTCGCCGCCGCATGGCCGCATCTGCGCGCCATCGTCGAAGGGACCTGACACCGATCACGCCTGGTCCCATTACCTCTGGTGTCTGACACCAGAGGTGATGCATCAGCCGATGATGTTGGCGGCGCCGTTCTGCAGGCCGACGAGGTGGGTGTCGTCGGCGAACCGTGCCATCCGCCAGTGATCGTCGGCGTCGACACGCCACTCGCTGACCGACGTGTTCTGCGGGCTGGCGACGGGCAGCTGACGCAGATCGACGTCGACGCCGGCCCATCGCCGCACCGCCGTCACCATGATCACCCCGCCATGGCACACGACCCACACCGTCTTGCCGCGGTGTTCGCGCACGACGCGATCGGTTGCTGCGATCACTCGCGCGGTGAACTCCGGGCCCGACTCACCGCCGGGCGACAGCGGGTTCTCCCAGTCGGTCCACGGTGCAACCCCGTACTTGTCGGTGTACTCGGCAACGGTCAACCCCTCGGCCTCACCCGACGTGCGTTCCATCAGGTCGGCATGCTGCTGCGGCGCGACGCCGAACGGCGCGGCGATGATCTCGGCGGTGTGCACCGCCCGCTGCATGGTGCTGACCAAAACGACGTCGGGTCGCATCGATTCGTCAGCGGCCAGCCGTGCGCGCAGCGCTTCGGCCTGCGCCACCCCGAGATCGGTCAGGCCGCCGCACGACTCCTGACCGCTCAGCCACCCCTCGGCATTGGATGCCGACTGACCGTGGCGAATCAGAATCATGCGGGTGATGTCACTCATCGCGACAGCATGACACCCCCACCGCACGCTGATCGTGTCCGAATCCTGCCGGCCTGTGTCGGTCGAGCACTCCTAGGATCTTCTGCATGATCGACGCGCCAACGACCATCGGCACCCGAACGGTCGCCGGGACGTGTCACCACGACTGCCCCGACTCCTGCGGCTGGATCGTCACCGTCGAAGAGCAACCAGACTCGCGGCCGGTGGCCGTGAAGCTGCGGGGCAACCCCGACCACCCGTACTCGGAGGGCGAACTGTGCCCGAAGGTCAACCGGTTCCTCGACCGCGTCTACAGCCCCGAACGACTCCTCCACCCACTTCGCCGGACCGGCCCGAAAGGCAGCGGCGAGTTCGAACAGATCACGTGGGACGAGGCACTCGCCGAGATCGCGTCGAACCTGCAGCGCGTGATCGACACCCACGGCGCCGAGGCCGTGCTCCCCTACTCCGACGCCGGCAACCAGAGCCTGCTGTCGATGATGGGCCTGAGCGGCAAGTTCTTCGAGCGGATGGGCGCGACGAAGCTCGTGCGCGCGATCTGCGGGCCCACGGCAGGCGCCGGAGTGACCAAGACCATGGGCTCACCGCGTGGCCTCGACCCGCTGCAACACGAGCACAGCAAACTGCTCATCCTGTGGGGGACCAACACCCGCCTCACCAACCGCCACCTGTGGCCGACGTTCGAGAAAGCTCGTGCCAATGGCGCGCGCCTCATCGTGATCGACCCGATCCGCACGCTCACCGCTGACGCCATCGACACAGCCGCGGGTGACCAGTTCATCCAACCCCTGCCGGGCACCGACATCGCGATGATGTTGGCGATGATGCACGTCCTCATCCGCGACGGCCTCACCAACGATGCGTGGATCGCCGAGCACACGTTGGGCTTCGAGGAGTTGCGCGACGCCGTCGCCGACTGGACTCCCGAACGTGCGGGAGGTGTCTGCGGTGTCGACGCCGACGTGATCACGCAGCTCGCGCACGACTACGCCACGGTCCGCCCCGCCGGCATTCGGACCCTCATCGGCCCCGAGCACCATGAGAACGGGGCGATGTTCCATCGCACTCTCTCCTGCCTTCCTGCCCTCACCGGAGCCTGGGCCGAACGGGGCGGCGGGCTGTCCAAGAGCACCGGCTCGTGGACCGAGCGGAACGTCGACTCATACGCAATTCTCCACGCCGGCATCGAGCACCGCGAGACGCGCACCCTCAACATGTCGCGGCTCGGCGAGATCCTCACCCACCCGCATGCCGGCGAAACCAACGGGCCGGCCATCCATGCCTTCGTCAACTGGAACTGCAATCCACTGATCAGCGTGCCCAACGCCGAGGCGATCCGCCGGGGGCTCGAGCGTGACGACCTGTTCACCGTCGTGCACGAACAGTTCCTCACCGACACGGCGCGCTACGCCGACATCGTCCTGCCGGCCACCACCCAGATCGAGGCCGACGACGTGGTGCTGTCGTGGGGTTCGCTCCACATCAACTACAACCACGCCGCGATCGCCCCGCCCGGCGAGGCGGTGAACAACACCGAACTGTTCCGGCGTCTGGCTGCGGCCATGGGTTACACCGAGCCCGCGTTGTTCGACGACGACGACACGATCCTGCGCGCCGCGCTCCCCACCATCGACCTCGATGCGCTCAAAGCCGACCTCTGGCTCCGCGCCGACTACCCCGCCGACGGCCGCCCGTTCGGGGACGGCGACTTCGACACACCGACCGGTCGCGTCCACCTCGCGTCCGATGACCTCGAACAACTCGGCCACCCGCGCGTGCCCACCTATGTGCCCCCGCGTGAAGGCCCTGGCGGCGACCCCGACCTGTTCGCCGAGTTCCCGCTGCAACTGCTCACCCCCAAGCACCACACCCGCTTCCTCAACACCGGCTATTCGCACCTCCCCAAACACGGCCCACCTGAAGGAGGCCCGTTCGTCGAACTGTGCGCGCACGATGCTGCAGCACGCGGCCTCGGCGACGGCGACATCGCGCAGGTATGGAATCGTCGCGCGAGTCTCAGCGTGCCGGTCAAGGTCACCGACCGGGTGCGGCCCGGCGTCGTCTCGATCCCGTGGGGTTGGTGGAATGCCCAGCACCCCGACGGCAAGGCCGCCAATGCCTTGACCAACGACACCCTCACCGAATGGGGTGGCGGCGTCGCGTTCTGGGACACACTGGTCCAAGTCGCGAACACAACCGCGAACACGTTCGCCAGTACCGACGGTCACTGACGCGGACGCACACACCTGGCCGCGGAAGTTGCCTGCGTGGTGCCCATTCGCTTCCCGATCAGGCCGTAACCTGGGGCGATGGCCGCGGAACTGATCTATGCATTTCGCGTGCTGCGGCTGGCGCTGCTCGATGCCGGTGGCGCGCCGATCGGCCGCATCGAGGATCTGGTCGCGATTCCCGGCCGGCCAGGTTCCGACGGCGAACCCGACGTACCGCCGAAGATCGTCGGGTTCGTCGCGTCGAGTCAACGACGACGGATCTTCGTCAATGCCAACCGGGTCGGCGAACTGAACGGAGACGGCGTGCGCCTGCGGAGTTGGGACATCGATCTCAACCCGTTCAAGCCGCGCCCGGGCGAGGTGCTGATCAGTGCCCAGCTCATCGATCGCAAGGTCGGCTCCGAGACCGTCAGCGACATCGCGATGGAGGCGAAGTCGGACGGCCGCTCGACCTGGTGGGAGATCGACAAGGTCCGCCTCGCCACCCGGAGTTCGCTGCGCCGCCGACCCAGCTATCGGCTGGTCGACTACGAAGAAGTGCCCGCACTGTTCGACAAGCCCACCGCAATGCAAGCCGAGGCCGCCCGTCTGCGTGACTTCCATCCGGCCGAGGTGGCGGCGTTCGTCCGCGCCCTCAGTAACGACCAGCGACGCCAGATCGCCGAGGCAATGGACGACGAACGGCTCGCCGACGTCCTCGAAGAACTCACCGAGGAAGAGCAGGTCCGGATCGTCGAGAGTCTCGACCGTGACCGGCTCGAGGGCGTGTTCTACGAGATGGACTTCGACGATCTCGCCGACCTGCTCGGTCAGATGTCCAAGGCGCAGCAGGAGCAGATGCTCGACGTGATGGACGACGAGGACGCCGAGACCGTGCGCCGCCTGCTGTCATACGAGGAAGGCACGGCCGGCGGACTGATGACGCCCGAGGTCATCATTCTCGGCCCGACCGCCACCGTCGCCGAGGCGCTCGCCCAGATCCGCGACCCTGACTGGGTGGTCAGCATCGCGACCCAGGTGTTCGTCTGCAACGCCCCGTTCAAAGCCCCCACCGGCAAGTTCCTCGGCATCGCCCACGTGCAACGCCTTTTGCGCGAACCACCGAACATGGAGGTCGGGAGGTTGCTCGACGACGTCCCGATCGTGTCCCCCGACACCAGCGATCGCGATGTCGCCGAACGGCTCGCGAGCTACGACATGCTGGCCGTCGCAGTGTGCGACCCGGCCGGGCGGCTGCTCGGCGCCGTCACGGTCGACGACGTCATCGACCGCATGCTCGGCCCTGCCTGGCGCAAGCGGCAGCGGCCCACCCGCACGCCCGAGGTGAGTGCGTCATGAAGCGGCGCGAGGACCTCACCTCCCCGCGTTCGTCGCACCGTCTCGGCGTCCAGTACGACTCCGATGCGTTCGGCGCGTTCAGCGAATCGATTGCCAACCTGCTCGGCACCGCACGATTCCTCGTCTTCCAGACATTTTTCATCACGCTCTGGATCATCCACAACATCGCGGCGCCCGATCGATTCGTCTTCGACTCGTGGGATCGCGGGTTCGTGCTGCTCACGCTCGTCCTGTCGGTGCAGGCGTCGTACGCGGCGCCGTTGATCCTGCTCGCCCAGTCCCGGCAGGAACGGCGCGACCGCATCACCGCCGAAACCGACCGTCAGGTCGCCGAGCGCACCCAGAGCGACACCGAATTCCTGGCGCGCGAAATCGCCAGTGTCCGGGTCACGATGAGCGACATGGTGACCGGCGAAGACATCGGCGATCGGCTCGATCAGCTCAACGAGATGATCGAAGGGTTGTCGCGCCAAGTTGCTCAGCTGGCCGGCAACGGCGTGCGGACCGCCGACGCGACGAGTTCGACCAGTTCGACCGTGACCGACGCGAACTGATCGGGCCGCTCCCACGCTCCGAGGTGATCGGCGGCGATCTCGCGGACCTCGGCGCCCAAGGCTGCGGCCAACGCGCGCTGCTTGCGGGGCTTGACCAGCCGATCCTTGGTAGTGATCAACATGGCCGCGGGAACACCGAGGCTCGATGCCCATGGCGTGGCGTCGTAGGCGCTGAGTGCCTTGCCTGCTTCGAGCACCGTGCCGATATCGGCGCGCTGTGACTCGGCGCGCAACCACGGCACGAACCGCCGCGAGGGATGCCCGTCGGCGAGCATCCGTTCCAGGAATCGCTTCATGAAACGGCCGGCCGCACGCGAGCGCAATGCGGCGCCCATCAGCGGCAGCCATCGCCATTGCGCTCGTTCGCGTAGTGATCCGTTCCATTCGAGCGCGGTCGCCTGCACGACGAGTCCGGCGACGAGGTCGGGGTGGCGCCGGGCGAGCAGCATGCTGATCGGGCCGCCCATCGAGTAGCCGATCGCCACGACGCCGCTGTCACCCAGTTGGCGCAGCACCGCTGCGGCGTCATCCGCCGCGTCTTCGAGCGTGAACGGCACGGTGCTGCGCAACCCACGGCCGTGCCCGCGATGGTCGATACCGATGAACGAGCAGCGCTCGGCCAGTGCTTCATAGGCCGTGAAGAACTGCAGGTCACTCGATGCGGTCCAGCCGTGCAGCAACAGGACCGTGGGCGCGGCGGGGTCGACATGGCGATGCTCGCGGACGAAGAACTCCCCGCGCCCGGAGACGTCGATGATTCGCCCGGGTGGAACCCACGGCATCGGCATCGGCGTCGCCAAACCGGTGGTGGCGGACCGGTCGATTGACGTGTGCATCGTGGCGGGTGCGTCGTGGCTCGGCGTCGCGTTGCTCGGTTCGTCGTGCCTCGGCGTTCCGTGCGGTGCGGGTACGTGCGGTGCGGGTGCTTCGGTGGTCATGAGGTCGCTTTCGGTGCGGGATGGGCCGGGTGCGGGATCCCGGTGAATTCTTGAAGACGGACGCCGAGCCGCTCGATCTCGCGCAGCAGCCCGATCGTGTCGAGGCGCTCGTCGCCGGCAACTGATGTGCCTGCGGCGAGTTCACCGCGCAAGACGGCACCGGCGAACGCCGCTGCGGTTGCCGCGGTGCAGGTGGCAACCAACTCCGCGACGCCGACAATGAGGGTGACACGTTGACCCGCCATATCGGCACCCCGAACCTCGACGCGGACCGCGCCGACACCGCCTTCGCGGTGCGGTGGGCTGAGCATCGGCAGACGGGCGGTGAGCCGGTCACGGCGGTTGGCCGACATCCGGGCGCTGATCCGACTCACGTCGGCGAACAACTCGTGGAGCAACATCGGTGATGCCAGCTCGGCGCGGTAACAGTCGTAGGCGCCAACCGGTTCGGGAAACCAACACAGCTCGCGACCCGATCCTGCGGGGCGGGTGATGCGCTCGCCGTCGTGCAAGCCGACGGCATGACCCGACAGGGCGCGGTGATGCTGGCGCGCGCATTCCGGGCCTGCTGTGCCGTGGACGGCGATGTGGATCTCGTCGCACTGATCGAGCTGGTCGGCGAGATATCTGGCCAGCAAGCCGGTCAATCCCGGAGACATCCCGGCCCCGACAACGAGCGGGACGCCGCGCATCGCGGCCGTGTCGTGCAGCTCGGAGAGGGCGCGCACGTCGTCGATGCGGTCGCAGGTCGACACGACCGGGATGCCGGCCGCCAACAGCTTGGTGGCCGAGCGCACCTGGGGGCCGCCGTGCGCCAGAATGGCCACGTCGCACCCGGTTGCCTGAGCGAGATCGCCGCGTGGATCGACCTCGACGACGACGCACCCGGGCGACACCAGATCGAGACGGCGCTCGATTCGCGCTCCGGTCACCCCGGAGCCGACGAGTGCAATCCGCGCCATCAGCGTTCCGGCAACTCGAGCGGTCGCCAGCCCCCGTGCTGCGGCGGTGTCCCGCCGGTGCCACGAACCCGCAGCGCCGCAGCGAATGCGCCCGCCAGCAGCAGGGCCGAGATCGCACCGCGAACGAATTTCATGCACCGAGCATGTTGGCTGTGCCGCCCGTTCGCAACCTCGACATGGACCCAGCGAGCTGTTGTCGAGCTGTTGTAGCATCACCGCCCATGACCGGGCGGACACGACGAGCGTTCACACTTCACCTTCTTCTCGTGGCGGGCGTGATGTCCTCGCTGCCGATCGCGCTGAGCGGAGTGGTCGAGGCCGCACCTCGGGTCTACCCGCTCAAGGTCATTCCGTTCACGCAGTCCGACGTGGTCGCCCTTGAGGTCTCGCCGAGCGGCCGCTACATCGTCGGGCTGGGCTCGGGCGGAGACTCACCAGCACATCGATGTGACGACGGGCGTCGTCACGCCTCTCGGCGCACCTCAACGTCCAAATCGCGCGCAGATTCCCGCCGGTCCCGAATATCTCGTCGGGCATCGCCGCTCAGAACGAACTCATCCGCCAGCAACCTCCGAACCGGCGCCGTCGATTCGCTCCCACTCGACCTGACGAGCGGCGACTGTCGAGCGCTGGGAGATCCGGTCGCCGACGAGAACGGTCGCTTCATCGCGTTCGAGGCTGCGGACGTGGAATCTGGCAGCGAACCGGGCCTTCGTCTACGACATGCAAGCCCGACTCCTCCTCCCGTGGTCGGCCAGCGGACTCATCACCGGAACGAATCAACAGTCCAACGTCGTCAACATCGAAGCCGACGGATCGCATCTCCTGACGAGGCACTTCCCGAACGGGTACCTACGTCCGCTGGGATCTCGCAACGGGCGTTCCACGGGTTGCTGAACAACCGGCTGCCCACGATCCGTTCGCCGGCGACTGGGGCATCTCGGCGGACCTCAACTGGACGGCGTTCATCGGCAGCGAGGCCGGCATCGTGCCAGGACTCGACGCGACGGAACGGATCTACCGGATCAACAACCGGACCGGACGAGTCGACGCAGTTCCCGTGGCCTACGGCTGACGTCATCACGTACGAGATCGTCAACGGGGGACGTGTCGTCCTCATTGCCGACACGGCCGGCCCGGACACCCCGCAACTCTTCATATGGGACGGCGGGTCGACGCCGCTCGTCGAGGTTTCTGTTGCGCCCGATGGGTCACGCGGCAACGCTCCCCTCGACGCGTTCGGTGACCGTCGCAACCAACCAGGACGGCACGGTCATCACCTTTGCGTCGTTTGCGTCGAACCTCCACGCCGGCGGCGTGCCTTTCGACGCGCGAACTTCTATCAAGCGATCCTGCCGACAGCCGACTTCGGCACCGTGGTGGCGGCGAACGAGGAGCGGTGTCTCGCGGCCGTCGGAGCCGACCCCGGCGACTGGGTCACCGTCAACATCACCCCCGTCGAAGCAACCACCGCAGGCTTCGGCACCATCCACTCCTCCGACAACGCCGCCGGAGCCACCAGCAACGTCAACTTCACCCCCGGCGGCGTCGACCCCAACACCGCCACCGCCCCCGTCGGCACCGACGGAAAAATCTGCTTCACCAACAGCTACCACGGCCCCGTCCACCTCGTCCTCGACCAACTCACCGTCTCACCCCCCACCACCTTCACCACCCCCACCCCCGACGGCGCCGCCCGCCTCGCCGACACCCGCATCGGCCTCGGCGGCCCCCGACTCGCAGCGAATGAGAAGCGGTGCCTCGCGGCCGTCGGCGCCGACCCCGGCGACTGGGTCACCGTCAACATCACCCCCGTCGAAGCAACCACCGCAGGCTTCGGCACCATCCACTCCTCCGACAACGCCGCCGGAGCCACCAGCAACGTCAACTTCACCCCCGGCGGCGTCGACCCCAACACCGCCACCGCCCCCGTCGGCACCGACGGAAAAATCTGCTTCACCAACAGCTACCACGGCCCCGTCCACCTCGTCCTCGACCAACTCACCGTCTCACCCCCCACCACCTTCACCACCCCCACCCCCGACGGCGCCGCCCGCCTCGCCGACACCCGCATCGGCCTCGGCGGCCCCCGACTCGCAGCGAATGAGAAGCGGTGCCTCACAGCCGAGGGCGCCGACCCCGGCGACTGGGTCACCGTCAACATCACCCCCGTCGAAGCAACCACCGCAGGCTTCGGCACCATCCACTCCTCCGACAACGCCGCCGGAGCCACCAGCAACGTCAACTTCACCCCCGGCGGCGTCGACCCCAACACCGCCACCGCCCCCGTCGGCACCGACGGAAAAATCTGCTTCACCAACAGCTACCACGGCCCCGTCCACCTCGTCCTCGACCAACTCACCGTCTCACCCCCCACCACCTTCACCACCCCCACCCCCGACGGCGCCGCCCGCCTGACCGACACCCGCCCCACACGATAGCGGGGACACCGAACGAACGCCACCCGCAACATCGCAGGCGAGCCCCGCGTCGGCGGCGAACTCAAGCTGTTCGTACCGATTCAGATGTTTCGGCAGGCAACGCGAACGTTCGATCCGTGACGCACCGAAACGTTCTCGAAGGCGCGGCGGCGTCAGTGGACCGCTGTGGCGTCGCCGTGTTGCTCTCGACCGACCGCCGTTTCATCGGCAGGCGCACGGCGCGGGCGGATCACCAGGATCGGCACGGCGCGCCGGCGAATCACCGCCGTGATGACATCGAGGTGCGGTTCGGTGCACGCGTCGAGTGAGGCGACCACCAGGACCGCTGCACCGGCGAGCGCGTCCGCCACCTCCAGCTCGGTGCTCCCCTCCGGCAGCACCGTCGTTGCCTCGACGGGGTCAGATCCTGTCGACGACTCACGAGATCCAACCGAAACGGCAATCACCTCGCGCTCCAGCCCCTTGGCCACACTCGCAGCCAGGTCGAGAGCCGCCACGTCAGTCGGCTCGCCGGACAGCCAGACACCAACCGGTCCTGCAGCGAGTTGCAGGACGGCATCCGGGTTGAGCACCACGACGACATCGGCCGGCGCCGACCTCAACAAATCGTCGACCACCCCGGCAAACGGCCGGTCGCGGACGTACGCGTCATGTGCGCCAACGACGATCATGTCGACCATCTGCTGCTGCGCGACCAGGCTCAGCTCCCCGCTTCGATCGGTGCCGATGCGGGTGACGATCTCGGCGCCGACGCCAGCCCCTTCGAGCTCGCGAGCAAGCCGCGTGAGATTGCCCGCAGCCGTACTCGTTGCGTTGCGATCGTTCAGATTCATGCGCACCTGCTCATGGCCCGGCGGGGCGACCACAGATGCCAACACCACCCGCGCCGGCTGACCATCGCTCCCTCGGAGCCAACTCGCCACCCGCACGAGTGATCGGGCCGCTCCTGGTTGCGCGACGCCGACCATGACTCGACGACTGGCGAAGTCCCGGCGGGCGGCGTTCTCGTGGTGCCGCGTCATGATGTCGCGTTCGACCATCTTGCGCGGGTACAGCAGCGACAGAATCGGCGTCGTCATGAACGTGGTCACCAACGCCATCAGCACCATGATCGTGAACAGCGCGGGAGAGATGACCCCGAGTTCTTGGCCGATCGTCAGGATCACGATTTCAGTGATTCCTCGGGCGTTCATCAGCACCCCGATCACCGCCGACGACCGCAACGACTCGCCGGCGGCAAGCCCCGCAATCAGCGAACCACCGATCTTGCCGACGATCGCGATGGTGATGATGAGGCCCGTCATCGCCCACAGCTGGCCGCCGCTCACCAGGCCGAACTGAGTCGACAACCCGACCACGGCGAAGAAGATCGGCAGCAGCAGCAGGACGGTGACATCTTCCAATCGTTCGACCACCCTCGACGTCGCGCCGGACGAGCGCGGTAGGACGGCCCCGAACATGAAGGCACCGAAGATCGCATGGATGCCGATCAGCTCGGTGGTCCAGGCCGACAGGAACAACCCGACGATCAGGAACGACATCGCCGTTGCGCCGAGGGCTGCCGCTCCGTTGCGGAGCCTCAACAACCGATCGGCCACCGGACGAACAACCGCCACCATCGCCACGATGAACACGAGCGCAAACGACACCGTCATGATCGCGTCGCCAGGACCGGACGCTTTGACGATCGCGACCACGACGGCGAGCAAACACCAGGCCGTGAGGTCGTCGACTGCGGCGCACGTGATCGCAATCGCACCAAGACGCGTCTTGTGCAGCCCCGAATCGGCAAGGATCCGGGCGAGCACCGGGAACGCTGTGATCGCCATCGCAGCGCCCATGAACAACGCAAAGCCCGTGAAGTCCCCGCTGCCGATCACCGGATACACCAGCAGCGCCGACCCCACGCCGAGCATCAGCGGAACTGCGATCGAGTAGTGACTGATCAGCAGGGCCGTGCGGCCGGACCCACGGATCAGACTGTGGTCGAGTTCCAATCCGATCAGGAACATGAAGAAGATCAGACCGAGCTGAGCCAGGACGCCCAAAACATCGGTGACGGACCTGGGGAACAGGTAGGCAGTCACCTCGGGCAGGAGGAGGCCGAGCAAGCTGGGCCCGAGCAGGATTCCCGCGGTGATCTCACCGATCACGCGGGGTTGCCCGATGAATCGAAACGCGGAGCCGACCAAACGAGCCGTCACGATGACCGCGGCAACGGCCAGCAAGATTCGAGACAGCAACTCGCCACCCGTCAGGCGTTCCCCGACCGAATCAGCCTCACCAGAGTCCTCAGCGCCCACTGCTTGGAAGTCGAATGTCTCAGAGCCCGCTGTCGCCTCGCCCGACACGCCCGTGCGATCGCCCACGACTGCATCCGCGTCGAAAGGCACCGACCCGAGCACCGACTGCGCGGCGCACTTGCCCGTGATCTGTACCTGCCCGGACTCACGGTCGACCCGCCCCTCGGCCAGCTGAGGGCCGAGCCCGCCGACGACACGACTGTCGTACTCATGCACGTCCAGGAACACCCCGGACTGCACGAATGCAACGCGCTCGCCCAAGCACGTCACTGCACTGCCGGAAACGTCGGCCAGCTTCGGTGCCTGCGGCGCTGCCTTCAGATCGTCCCCGGCGGGCAGGACCACAGCCATCCCAATGCCGATGACGACGAGGATGCTGGAATACGCCGCGATCGCAATGCCACGCCGAGACCGCAGACCGCTCAACATGCAACCACCGCGGGGCCCCCGAATGGGTTACGGCGACACAGGATCGACACCGACACATCCTTCGGCACCCGGAGCAGGCCGAACGGGAAGATCATCCCCCTCGCCAACACCGCGTCGTCGGACCGCGACAGCACAGCGCGAACGTCGGGCATAGACCGGAACGGTACCCGACGGGTCGTACCGATCGGCCCCAGCCGCGCGAAGTCAGGCCGCGAGCCCGCCCTCACTCACAGTGAGCACATCGGACCGATCTTCACGTCACGCAGGGGCGATGGCTGAACCGATGATTCGTCGACGGCGGCACCTTTGCGAAGCAACGTTCGCGTCAAGGTGCGCCGCTTGCCTCGTGATGGGGACTTCACCTCGACGTCGGTGCGGGGACGGCGTCGGCCTCGCCGAAGACATGTCGTTGGAGTTGGTCACGGATCCCTGGTGAGAAGACCGAGCCGGCGTTGCCGCCGAACGACCAGGGGTTGTCGCGGCGAACCTGTGACCAGTAGCGGTGTTCGATGTCGGCGATCCGTCGACTGTTCTCGCGCGTCAGTGGTTCGTCGAACAGGGCCCGCGCTTCGGCCGAGTTGAACACGGTTCCGATCTGTTCTTCGCCGGCTGTTCCGAGCGACAGATAGATGGTCCCGATTGCGCGGTGGACGGCGTCGCCGACCGTGCCTGGCGGGTATCCGGCCGTGGCAGCGTAGGCGCCGAGGCGAGTCGTCGGGTCAGGGTGCAAGGTCCCGTTGTCGATCTGGACCATTGGATGGTCCGGAAACCGCCGGGCCAAGCTGTCCAGCCCTCCCGACGTCCACCGGTCATCGGACGCTGGCCGGAGGTGCTGCGACCGTTCCGCAGACAACCGGTTGACCGCAGGGAGAAGACGCTTGGTCGCCTGGCGAACTGCGGCCACGGCAGCCGTGGCACTGTTCTGCAACGCCATCACGGCATCGACTTGCCCGCGGATCGTCTGGTCGATCGCCGCCCGCGCGTCGGGTGAATGGGTCCGCAGGTGTCTCTCGGCGCGGGCGTTGGCCTCGTAGCGGACGGCCGCAGCGCGCGTGGCGTCTGCGTGAGCGTCGACGGCGCGGGCGGCGATTCGGCACGCTGACGTGCACCGTTGCGAGTCCGCCGCACGCCGCTGGACTGCACGCTCGAACGCAGTTGCAGCGTCGCCCGACCAGCCGTCGGTTCGCCCGGCCACCGACGACGCCGCCGCTCGATAGTCGTCGTCGATGCCGTCGACCAGGCCAGCAATACGGGCGAAGCCGACGGCGAGCGCAGCGACGGCTGCGGCATCGGCGTGCGGAAACGGAACCGAACCTCGCATGACGGTCGGCTGGGTCACTGCGACCTGCCCTTGCTCGCCGGACGCGGTGGCGTGGCCATCATGAAGGGCCCGGTCGGCCTCAACGCAGGGTTGCGCAGCATGTCCTGGATCGGCTGCCCGAACGGGTGCCGACGTTGCTCCTCGCGCAACATGCGCTGCGCGTTGGTGCGCTCCACATCGTCGTAGGCGCGGCGTACCGCCATCACGCGTTCCACGTCGATGGCGTTCGCGGCGGCGGCCAGACCAAGGTACTCACTGACCAACGAACCGAACTCGGCGACCGCACGTCCGAGGCCCTCGTGGCCGGTGGCGTCCGCGCCGGCCGTCGTCGGGATCGACTGTGCCGAACGGATCGTCGTTCCAATTCCGTCGAAAATTGGAACCAGCCCGTCGAGCGTTCGCAGCTCCACGGCGAACCCGTCGCCGCCGGGACCCTTCATCTCTGCCATATGCAGAGTCTCGACCTTGCGGCCCGAGGTCGATATCGGGAAATCTGCCCCTTACGGGTGTCGAGCCGGAGGACACCTCGTGGTGGAAGGCCGACAACTTGCGGACGTACGCGTTCGATAGCGCTCGGACCTGGGAACGACGAAGGCCCCCTTGCGGGGGCCGTCCAACTCGTCTACCTGGTGTCAATAGTGGGGCTACCTGGAATCGAACCAGGGACCTCATCCTTATCAGGGATGCGCTCTAACCGACTGAGCTATAGCCCCAGCGAGTACGTGAGGTTATCGGCCGGGCCGCCGAACGACCACCGGAATTCACGTGGTCGCAGGATGAGGCTGTCGTCGCGTCAGCGAGCGAGGCCGCCGGTGTCGTCGACCACTGCGTCACGGATCAGGGGGCCCGAACCATCGGACAGCGTGACCGGAATCTCGGGTTCTGGTCGACGGATCACGAAGCGTCGCATCGGCGACGTGCGTGATTCCACGACCTCTTCTTCGAGCACGGTGAAACGAACCCCACCGACGAGGTCGGTGATCAGGTTGAACAGCGTGGCGAGCAGCACCCAGAGCCCGGTGAGCCCGAGTACGGCGAACAAGCCGGCGATCCAGGCCGAGTGATACAGCTCGCCGCCCTTGAACTCGAACGATTGCCAACCGAACGACTCGAAGAACCGCTCGACGTTCTCGACGGTGCCGGTGGCGTACGCCACGTTCCACAGCAGAACGCCGGCGGTCAGCACGATGAGATAGAGCACGAGGTTGGCCAACAGTGCGATCTTGAACACCGACCACGGGTCGACATGGCGCACCACGCGCGTGACCTTGCGGACGCGCGGCTTGCGACCGAGAATCCGCGGCACCTTGAGCGGCACGGGCACCGGCGCTGGGTCGTAGTCGATGGCCCGCTTCGGCCGCCGCCGACCGGCGGACGAGTCGTCCTGGGGTGCGTGGTCGACGACCGGGCCGTCGATGTCAGCCCGACGCAACTCTTCGATGATGTCGTGCGAGACCTCGGGGACTTCCGGAATCTCGGTGGTCTTGGCGCTGGTCGTCTCGCTGGCCGCACCGACAACAGCGTCGATGGCGCCGGTGTCCGGTGCGACCGTGTCAATCGCAACCGTGTCAATCGCGACCGCGTCCGGTGCGGCATCGTCGGTTGCCGTCACGATGTTCGGCACGTCGAAAGCCTCGTCATCCTCGACGACCGGATCGGCTGCTTCGGCCACGTCCTGCATGAGCGGAGGATCTGACGCCGCGTCAACATCGGCATCGGCAACGGCAACGAAGGTCACCGCGGCCTCAGCGACCGGCAGCGAATCGTCGGTCGGGGCAGCGAGCGGTTCGTCGCCACTTGCATATTCGCTGATCGATTCGATCAGCGCCTCGTCGATCGCATCGAGTTCGGCCGTGCTCGGGCCGTCGAGGTCAGCCGACGAATCGGGGGTGAGCGCGTTGGAGCCCGTCGCGGACGCGGAGGTTTCGAGATCCTCTTCGGTCTTGCTCACGCCGCCGAGTGTACGCAACGCACGGCCAACGTACTTGTCAAGCAACGATCCGTCGGGCCGCATCCCTGCTGGCGCCGACACAGTACGACGCGCGCCGGTCAGGGAGAATCAGAGGCCCGTGCGGCAGCCGTCGTGTCGCCCAACCGCACCACCACGGTCACTTCATGTGCGCCGGGGCCCCGAATCCACGACACCACCGACCCACCGTGGCGGGCAGCGAGATCGACCGCGGCAGCACGCCCGCCCTCAAGTGACGCAAGGGCCGCCGCATCGGCCGCGGTTTGGGCCCGAGCGCGGTCTTGAACGATGCCGCCGAAGTCGACGAGTGCCGACAGCAACGCCGCGCCCAGGGCGACCACGACCACGAGGACGAGCACCGCCGACTGCCCTCGATCGTCACGCTGCGTCGGGGGCCGCGCATCCCGATGTTCGATGAGTTGCTTCCTTCGCCGGTCCACGGACTGTGCCATATCGTCACCTCTCACTCGATTCGAGTTGGCTGCGATGCAGCAAAGAGGGGACGAGCCCGAGGGGTCGATCGTACGGGCGAAATGATCAGTCGTCGGTCTCGTCAGCGGCGATGATCGGGGCGACCGAACCAACGGTGTCGCCGTCGTCCATGTTCATCACCCGGACACCGGTGGCATCGCGCCCCTGCGAGGAGATCTGGCGGACTTCCATCCGGATGGTGATGCCGCCGGTCGACACGGCGACGATCTCGTCGTCGATCCCGACCATGAACGCAGCGACAACCCGGCCCTTCTTGCCGGTGAGCTTCATGCCGCGGACACCTTGACCACCGCGGCCCTGCCCGTTGAACTTGTCGAGTTGGGTCCGCTTGCCGTATCCGGCTTCGGTCATGATCAGGATTGCCGTGTCGTCGCGAGCGACGTCGACGGAGACGACCCGATCCTCGGCGTTCTTCAGCTTCATCCCGCGAACACCCGCCGCAGTGCGGCCCATCGAGCGAACCTCGTTCTCGCTGAACCGAATCGTCATGCCGCCGGCGGACACCATGAAGATGTCGTCGTCGCCGCTCGTCTCGATGACCTTTACCAACTCGTCGCCGTCCTTCAAGTTGATTGCGATCAGCCCGTCACGACGGCTCTTGTCGTACTCGGTGAACGTGGTCTTCTTGACGACCCCGTTCTTGGTGGCGAAGAAGAGGAATCGGTCGACACCGAACTCGCGGGTGTCGATGATCGCCTCGACCCGCTCACCGGGAATGAGCGGCAGGAGATT
This sequence comes from Ilumatobacteraceae bacterium, assembly GCA_963820085.1. GTDB lineage: Bacteria > Actinomycetota > Acidimicrobiia > Acidimicrobiales > Ilumatobacteraceae > Ilumatobacter_A. Next base: position 275,599 of record CAWFYU010000009.1, read on the forward strand.
GACGATCGGCATTCCCTTCGCCGTGCGATCACGCTCGGGAATGTCGAGCGCGCGCAATCGGTACACCTTGCCCAGGTTCGTGAAGAACAGCAGATGCGCGTGCGCGGTGGTGAAGATCACGTGCCGGACGATGTCGTCGAGCTTCAACTTGCCACCCGACACGCCCCGACCGCCGCGGCCCTGCGTTTTGAACGACCCGGCGGGCACGGCCTTGACGTACTGGGCCTCGGTCATCACGATGACGAGTTCCTTGTCGTCGGTGAGATCTTCGATCGACATCTCACCGTCGTCGTAGGTCAGTTCGCACACGCGGTCGGAGGCGAACTTGTCGCGAATCGCGGTGATCTCTTCTTTGATCACGGTGTTGAGGCGATCGGGATTGTCGAGAATCTCCTGCAAGTCGATGATTTTCAGGCGCAGTTCGTCGAGTTCGGTCTGCAGGTCGATCCGCGACAAGCGCGTCAACTGGCGCAGCTGCATGTCGAGAATGTCGTTGGCCTGGATCTCGGAGAACTCGAACGGAATGGCCATCAGGCCGGCGCGGGCGGTCGCGACGTCGTCGCTGGCACGGATCAGTTTGATGATCTCGTCGATCACGTCGAGCGCCTTGATGCGCCCTTCGAGAATGTGTTCGCGATGGCGGGCCTTCTTCAGCCGGTCGGTGGTGCGCCGGGTGATGACCTCGACCTGGTGCTTGACGTAGGCCACAAGGGCGTCACGCAGATTGATCTGGCGCGGGACGCCGTCGACGAGGGCGACCATGTTGATCGAGAATGTCGACTGCAGCTGGGTGAGCTTGAACAGGTTGTTCATCACGACGTTGGCGTTGCCGTCGCGCTTGAGTGTGATGATCAGCTCGGTCTTGCCACCGTTGGAGCCATCGTTGACATCGGCGATGCCGTCGAGATCGCCGTTGTCGACGAGCTGTTGGATCCGGGCGGCAATCGCTGAACAGCTGGTCTGATAGGGCAGTTCGGTGACGACGATCTCGTAGCGGCCGTTCTTGCCCTCTTCGATCGCCACCTTCGCGCGAGTCTTGACCGACCCGCGACCGGTGCGATACGCGTCGATGATCCCGGCCTTGCCGAGAATCTGCCCGCCCGTGGGGAAGTCGGGACCCTTCACGAACTCCATCAGGTCGTCGGGGGTCGAATCGGGGTGGTCGATCAGATGCACGACGGCATCGATGACCTCGGCGAGGTTGTGCGGCGGGATGTTGGTCGCCATCCCCACCGCGATGCCTTGACTGCCGTTGACGAGCAGGTTCGGGAAGCGCGACGGCAGCACGACGGGCTCTTCGGTGGTGCCGTCGTAGTTCGGGATCATGTCGACGGTGTCTTCGTCGATACCGGCGAGGAGTTCCATCGCCAACGGATGCAGACGACACTCGGTGTAGCGCGACGCGGCAGGGCCGAAGTCGGGTGAGCCGTAGTTGCCGTGGAAGTCGATCAGGGGGTGACGCAACGAGAACGGCTGGGCCATGCGCACGAGCGCGGCATAGATCGCCGAGTCGCCGTGCGGGTGGAACCGCGCCATCGTGTCGCCGGCGACGCGGGCACACTTGACATGGCCCCGGTCGGGTCGGAAGCCCTGCTCTTCCATGTCCCAGATGATTCGGCGGTGGACCGGCTTGAGGCCGTCACGCACGTCGGGCAGCGCCCGCGACATGATGACCGACATCGCGTACTCGAGGAACGAGCTCTCCATCTCGTCATGGAGCGAAATCGGCTGGATCGCATCGATCGGTGGTTCGTCAGTGGTGTCAGTCATGAGTCGTTCTTCTCGTTCGTGTCGTTCGTGTGCGGGATCACCTCTGGTGTCTGACACCAGAGGTGATGATCAGAAGTCGAGGTGCTGGACGTCGCGGGCGTTGGCGACGATGAAGTCGCGCCGGCTGGCGACGTCGTCGCCCATCAGGATCGAGGTGATCAAGTCGGCCTCGGCGGCCTCTTCGACCGTGACCTGGAGCAGGGTGCGGGTGTTGACGTCCATCGTGGTGGCCCGAAGTTCTTCCCAGTCCATCTCGCCGAGCCCCTTCAGCCGCTGGAACTGCTTCTTGTGGTTCGGGCGCTCGCGAAGGAAGGCATCCTTCGCGACGTCGTCTTTGAGGTAGATCTTTTCCTTGCCGACCTCGGTCGAATACAGCGGCGGCTGGGCGATGTAGCAGTAGCCGGCCTCGACCATCTCCCGCATCTGGCGGAAGAAGAACGTCAGGAGCAGCGTGCGGATGTGGCTCCCGTCGACGTCGGCGTCGGCCAGGCAGATGACCTTGTGGTAGCGGCACTTCTCGACGTCGAACTCGTCGCCGACACCGGCGCCGATCGCAGTGATCAGCGCCTGGATCTCGGTGTTCTTCAACATCTTGTCGACGCGGGCCCGTTCGACGTTGAGAATCTTGCCGCGGATCGGCAGGATGGCCTGCGTGCGCGGGTCACGCGCATCGACCGCGGTGCCACCGGCGGAGTCGCCTTCGACGATCAAGATCTCGGACTCATCGGCGTTCTTCGACGAGCAGTCCTTCAACTTGTCGGGCATGCCGGCGCCGGACAGCGCCGTCTTGCGCCGGATCGCGTTGCGCGCATTCTTGGCCGCGGCGCGCGCCTGGGCCGCCGAGAGGCCCTTCTTGACCATCTTGTTGGCTTCGGCGGGGTTCTCGTCCATCCACTCGACCAACCGGGCGTAGGTGGCCTTCTGGACGAACGAGCGGGCCGGCACGTTGCCGAGCTTGGCCTTGGTCTGCCCTTCGAACTGCGGCTCGCGCAATTTGACCGACACGATGGCGGTGATGCCCTCACGCACGTCGTCACCGCTCAGGTTCGGATCCTTCTCCTTGATCAGGTTCTTCTCTTTGCCGTACTTGTTGACCGCTGACGTGAGGGCGGTCTTGAAGCCCTCGACGTGCATGCCGCCTTCGGTGGTCGAGATGCCGTTCGCGTAGCCGTGGACACCCTCGTGGTACCCGGTGTTCCACTGCATCGCGATGTCGAGGGTCATGCCCTCGGCTTCGTCTTCGTCCTCGAACTGACACACCTTCGAAAACAGTGGTTCCTTCGAGGCGTTCAGATGCTTGACGAAGTCGACCAGACCACCCTTGTACTGGTACGTGATCTCCTGCTCGCGACCTTCGCGCTCGTCGCGGAACTCGATGACCAGACCCTTGTTGAGAAACGCCATGGTTTGCAGACGTTCGAGCACGGTGCGCCCGACGAACTCGACCCCTTCGGCCTGGAAGATGGTCGGGTCGGGCCAGAACGTGATGGTGGTGCCACTCTCCCGACCGCGCTTGGGCGTCTCGCCGACCACGGTCATCTTGCCCTGCGGCTTGCCGCCGTCGAGGTAGGTCTGCTCGTGGCGTTGCCCGCCGCGGTCGACCTGGATCAGGAGCCGGGTCGACAGCGCGTTGACCACCGACACGCCGACGCCGTGGAGGCCGCCGGACACCTTGTACCCCTCGCCACCGAACTTGCCACCGGCGTGCAGCACGGTGAGCACGACTTCGGCTGCGCTCTTGCCCTTGTGCTCGCCGGACGGGAAGGGGTCGATGGGGATGCCCCGACCGTTGTCTTCGACGCGACAGCCGCCGTCAGCGGTGAGCGCAACGACGACCTTGTCGCAATAGCCCGCCATGGCCTCGTCGATGGCGTTGTCGACGACTTCCCAGATGAGGTGATGCAGGCCCTGCAAACCGGTAGAGCCGATGTACATGCCCGGCCGTTTGCGCACCGGGTCGAGCCCTTCGAGCACTTGGATCTGCGCTGCGTTGTAGGCGCCGGGAGTATTGGATGACTTCTTCTTCGCCACCGGCTTGGCGGGTTCGTCGGGAACCTGCTCGGCGGGTGCTTCAGCGGTGTCGTTGGACACTCGTACCTCGATGTCGTCGTCGGTTGGTGCACGGCGCGGAACGCCATGCTGCGGGGCGATCGGGGCGACAGGCGAGATACGTCAGATCAGCCGCAAAACCCCTTTCGCGAATGGGTTTCAGTGTACCGGAGGGGTGTCCCGGAGTTGCGGATTCGCGACCCGAAATTACATCCCTGTCAGAACGTCCGTTCCCCCGCCGACAGCAGGGTGAGCAGGGGTCAGCGCGGTCGAGACACGCGCACCTCGATCCGGCTGACCTGGACGTTCGCGACGTCTGCCAGCCGCTGGGTGATCGTGGCCGAGAGAAACTTGACCTGGGTCGCCCACGCCGGTTCGTCGGCCTCGACGGTCAACACGCCCTGGTCGAGGCGGACGGGCCGGACATGGGCGGCGACGTTGTCTCCCACGGCATCGGTCCACTTCCCGAAGACGCCGCCGATCTGGATTCGATCCGTCCCGCGCAGGGACTTCATGATCCCGTCCAATGACGCCGTGATCGGGATCGGTTCGGCCATCAGCGACCACCGTACTGCCCTGGGACGCCGCCTGTCTCCCGCTCCCCCGGGCCGGCGCCGTGGCGACCCTGCGGCAACCCTGCGGCAACCCTCCCTCAACCTCAGCCGTCGCGCACCACACCGGCCTCGACGCGCAGAATCCGATCGGTGCGCGCCGCAGCGGGGAGTTCGGTCGCCGTGGTGATGATCACCTGGCCAGGCGGGATGTGCTCGAGCAACGCCGTTGCGCGGTCGTCGTCCAGTTCGGACAGGACGTCGTCGAGGACAAGGACGGGCGCGGTGCCGGTTCGCTCGGTGACCAATTGATGGGCCGCGAGCCGCAAGGCCAGTGCCAGGGTGCGTTGTTCGCCTTGGGACGCATGGGTCCGACTCGGAAGTCCGTTGATCGAGAAGTTCAGCTCGTCGCGGTGCGGCCCCACCGTGGACACCCCGCGTCGAACGTCGACGGTACGCACCGCGCGGAGAGCCGTGACCAAGCCGACCTGGCGCCATTCCGGCTCGTAGTTCAGGTCGATCGGCGTGGCCTGACCGGCGAGTTGCTCGTAGGCCTCCTGGACCATCGGGGCCACCCGTGAGACCAGCGTCGCGCGCGCGTGGCCGAACTGGTCGGCGATCTGGGCGAACTTCGCGTCCCAGACGTCGAGCGTCACCTCGATGTCATCGGTGAGGCGGCCCGCAGCTTGCTTGAGCAGGGTGTTGCGCTGCTTCACGATCCGATCGATCTCGAGGCGGATGGCGTCGTACTTCGTGGCCAGCGCGACGAGGGTGTCATCCATGTACCGCCGTCGATCGCCCGGACCGCCCTTGACCAAGATGAGATCGTCGGGCGAAAAGACCGTGACGCGCACCGCGCCGAGAAGGTCGCGGACTCGCCCGAGCTTCTGTTTGTTGACCTGGACCCGATTGCGCCCCGACGCCACCAATTCGGCCTCGATCAGCGTGTCGCGACCATCGTCGTAGCGGACTGTTGCACGGATGATCGCGGTGGTCGCACCCGCTCTGACCAGGGCATCGTTGGGTGCACCGCGGAAACTTGACAACGTCGCGAGATAGGCGAGCGATTCTGCCAGGTTCGTCTTTCCTTGACCGTTGCCCCCGATGATCGCCGTCGTTCCCGCCGTCAGTTCGAAGGTGCCCGAGACGTAGTTGCGAAAGTCGATCAACTCCAGGTGCTCGACGATCACACCCGCCAGAGTAGGCCGGGTCCCCCATCAAGCGATGAGTCTCGGGGCGCACAGTCCGCCCCGCAACTCATCGCGACTCGTCAAGGGACGCGGACGGGCATCAGCAGGTAGAGGTAGTCGTCTTGGCCGGCACCACGCAGCACTGCCGGCTTCATCGGATCCATCGTCGCCAGGGTCACGTCATCGGCGTCGATGGCATCGATGCCTGCGAGCAGATAGTCCGGGTTGAACGCCACGGTCATCTCGGTGCCGTCGTAGCTGGCGTCGATCTCCTCGACGGCGTTGCCGACGTCCTGGGTGATCGCCGTGAGCTGCACCGTGTCGCCGCCGAGCGTCATCCGAATGGGCGTGGAGTCCTGCGCCAGGATCTTCACTCGTCGGATTGCTTCGACCATGGCAGCCTTGCCGACGGTGAGCAAGTTCGGATAGCTCGACGGCAGGAGATTGCGATAGTTCGGGAACTCGCCTTCGATCAGCCGGGTGCTCAGCCGTGTCGACCCGCACTCGAACGTCGCTTCTCGTTCGCCGAGGCGCACCGTGAGTGTTTCTTCGTTGCCCATCAGACGCTGCAGCTCCGACAGTGCGCGGCCCGGAATCAACACCTTTTGACCCGACCCGAGCATCGAGGACTCGGGGAGGTCGCGCACGGCCAGGCGGTACGAGTCGGTCGCGACCATCCGCAGCCCATCGTCTTCGGCCGCGAGGAGCACGCCGGTCAGCACGGCTCGCGCGTCATCGGTCGATGCGGCACGCACCACCTGGCGGAGTGCTTCGGCCATGTCGGCAGCCGGCAGCGTGACCGCGTCGGCAGCAGACTCGACCTGAGAGGGGTAATCGTCGAGCGAAAGCGGTCGCACGGAGAACTGCGACCGGCCAGCGCTGATCGACATCTCCGAGCCGTCCGTGGCGTTGGCCAGATCGACTTCCACGGCTCCGGCCGGCAGCGCCTTGACGATGTCGCCGACGAGTCGGGCCGGTACGACCGCCGCCCCGTCGCGCTCGCCGCCGACTTCGACCGTCAGCCGAATCGTCAGCTCGAGGTCGGTACCGGTGATGGTCAAGATGTCGCCGACCACTTCCATCCGGACGCCCGAGAGCACCGGAAGCGTGCCGGTGCGATTGGTCGCCGCTCGGCCGGCCGATCCAACAGCATCGGCAAGGACGTCACGTTCACAACGAAACTTCACAGTGGGCACTTCTCCTCATGCAGGGATGTTTCACAAGACAATGTCAGTAGTAGGTGCTGTGGATTGGGGACAACACGCCGTTGCCGCAGCGTAGAGGTCAAACGCGGCCCCACAGGTGATGGCCGCGCCGTGCACAGGTTCGGGCTTACACGCGTGTGATCCGGGGGACAACGCGAGCTTGTCCCCGTTTCCGGATGGAGTTTGTCCATCGCGCGTCCCCCGCTCTGGGCGAGTTGTCCCCTGATATTCGCGCGCAACGACGAAATGCTCGCGCGAACAGTGAGGTTGGAGTGGTCGCTGGAACCGCTGGTGTGATCGTGGATGGGCTCGCTGCACGGGGGCACTAGATCAGGCCTTCAGCTGTTGCAGGAGGTCGGTGACCTGGTCGTAGATCTGCTTGCGTTCGCTCATCAGGCGCTGGATCTTTTCGTTGGCGTGGATGACCGTGGTGTGGTCCCGACCGCCGAACAACCGAGCGATCGCGGGATAGCTCAGGTCGGTGAGTTCACGGAAAACGTACATGGCGATCTGGCGGGCGGTGACGAGCGGCCGCTGCCGACTCTTGCCCTTCAGCGCTTCGACTTCGAACTTCAAGATCCCGGCGATCTCGGCGAGGAGTTCTTCGTCGGTGCGATGCTTGGGTTTGGTATCGACCATCAAGTCGGCCAGCTGCGCCCGGGCGAGGTCGGTGGTGATCGGTTGCCCGCTGAGGCTGGCGTAGGCCGTGACGCGGATCAACGCCCCTTCGAGCTCGCGGATGTTGGTGGAGATGTTGGTGGCGATGAAGTCGAGAGTCTCGTTGGGCACTTCGACGCGATCGCGTTCGGCCTTGTTGCGCAGGATGGCCGTGCGCGTTTCGAGGTCGGGCGGCTGGATGTCGGTGAGCAGACCCCATTTGAAGCGACCGCGGAGTCGTTCTTCGAGGGTGGGAATGGCGTCGGGCATCCGGTCCGAGCTGATGACGATCTGCTTGTTCGCGCCGTGCAACGAGTTGAACGTGTGAAAGAACTCCTCCTGGAGACCTTCCTTGCCGGCAATGAACTGGATGTCGTCGATCAGGAGCACGTCGATGTCCCGGTAGCGACGACGCAGGGCGTTCGTGGTGTTCTGACGAATTGCTTCGACGTACTCGTTCATGAACGTCTCGGTCGACACGTAGCGCACCTCGTGGTGCTGATAGTTGTCGTGGACATAGTGTCCAATGGCATGCAACAAGTGGGTCTTGCCGAGACCGGCTGAACCGTAGATGAAGAGCGGATTGTACGATCTACCAGGTGTTTCGGCGACTCGAAGAGCAGCGGCGAGAGCGAATTGATTGGAGGCACCCTTGACGAATGCCTCGAAGGTGTACCGCGGATTGAGGCCGGCCTCGTCGATGTTGGCTCGCGAGTCGCGTGATCCGTTCACGCTCGCCCTGTCCGTTCCCGCTGTGCCCCCCGTTGTCACAGGGGCAGAGGACGCTCCGAGTGTCGGCGAAGTCGCGAGACCGAAGGGATCGTGCTCGACGACGCTGGGTTCTTCTGCCGGTGCCGATGCTTCGACGTCGATCTCGATGTCCCGGTGGCCTTCTCGAGCTTCGTCGAGTGCATCGGTGACGAGGGGGAGGTAACGGGTGAGAATGCGGTCGCGCACGTACGCGCTCGGCACGAGCAGGCGCAACGTGTCGGGTCCGGAATCGAGTGGCACGACGTCTTGGAACGTGGAGAACCAGACCGATTCGGCGAGCTGAGAACGCAGGAACAGAGTGACTTGTGTCCAGACGTCGTCGGCGTCGCTCACTGGTTGCCACTCATTCGTCTGGTCCTTGTTGGTTCATCGTCCACACGGTTGTCCACATCGTGTGGAAATCTCCTCGATCGAGGACGAGCGCTAGAACATAGCAGCTGGAAAACGTTCGACAAACTTCCGGAATTGTGGTCATCTAGCTGGTCTTTCGCACGGCCATGCGGGGTGGGGTGGAGGGTGTGGACAAATCACATCGTTGTGGTTTGTCCCCGATCGATGGCGACGTGGGTCATGGTGGTTGGGAGTCGCGCCTGTCACGCCGTAGCATTGTCGGGTCAGTCCGCGACGCGGCATGGGTCACCTTGGGGCGACCACCCTCGTCACCTTGCGGACATGGCTCGAAACGTCTGAAAGAGATTCGTCGTGAAGCGCACATTTCAACCCAACAATCGCCGCCGGAATCGCAAGCACGGTTTCCGCGCCCGCATGAGCACTCGCGCCGGCCGGGCCGTGCTCAAGTCTCGCCGTGACAAGGGCCGGGCTCGTCTTTCTGCCTGATCGATCAGCTTGATCGATCGGATCCGTGACCGTGATGCGTTCGTTCGCCTGCAGCGCGACGGCGTTCGTGTTCGCAGTGCCCCGATGTGGTGCTCCTACGTCGATGATCCGACGGTCGCTCCACCGCAGGTGGGCTTCGCATTCGGCCGTACGGTGGGCAACGCCGTGACGCGCAATCGACTTCGGCGTCGTGTCCGCTCCCTGCTCGCGCATGCCGATCTTCCCGGCGGGATCTTCCTGTTCGGCGGTCGTCCTCCGCTGGGCGAACTGACGTTCGCTCAGTTGGAAACCCGTGTCGCTGCCCTTCTCGACGCAGCTCAGCACGCCCGAGCTCGCCGATGAGCTTGGCGCAGCGAGCAATCTTGTTGTACCAGCGGGCACGCGAAGGTCGACCGTCCCCCTGCCGATTCTTTCCGTCGTGTTCGGCCTACGCCCTCGAAGCCGTCGAGGTGCATGGCACCTGGCGCGGAGGATGGTTGAGCGTTCGCCGCCTCGTTCGCTGTCGGCCCCTCGGACCATCCGGGTTCGATCCGGTTCCCGAACCGCGACATGGCCGCCACGACGTCGAGGTGATCGGTATCGAAGCTCGGCAGTCGTCCGATGGCCGTGCTCCGCACCGCACCCCCGCACCGTCCCCCGTTTACTCCCCTGCACACTCCCCTGCACAGAAAGGCGGATGACATGTTCGAGATCCCCGCTGGATTGCTCGCCTGGTTTTTCGGCCTCACCCACAACTATGTCATCTCGATCGGCCTGATCGCGATCGTCGTCATGGCGATCACGACGCCACTGACCCTGAAGAGCACCAAGGGCATGCTCGAGATGCAGAAGCTGGCGCCCGAGATGCGCAAACTGCAGAACGAGTATCGCAACGACCGCACCAAGCTCAACGAAGAGATGATGAAGCTCTACCAGGAGCACAAGGTCAATCCCGCCGCGTCCTGCCTGCCGATCGTGGCCCAAATGCCGATCTTCATCGTGATGTTCCGGATTCTGCGTGGATTGGTGTATCGACCGTCAGAGGCGAACGAAGCAGCGGCGATTTCTGCTGCAACCCTGCGGGCGATCGACGGAACCCACGACGCGGCACAGGGCTTCATTCCCCGCTTTTTGTCGGTCGACAGTGAGTTGTACCAGGCGCTCTACGACAAGACCACGATGCCTTCGTTCGGACTCGACCTCGACCTCTCGGCCGCTGATGCTGTCGGTCAGGGGATCGGCAAGGGCCTCATCTACGTGCTGCTCGTCGTGGCCCTCGGCGCGTTGTACTTCGGTCAACAGAAGATGGTGGCGGCGCGCGCCACGATCAGCCCGTCGATGTCGCCGACTCAGCAGAAGTTGATGCAGTACCTGCCGGTGTTCTTTGCCGTCTTCCAGGTCTTCTTCCTGTCGGCGCTGGTCGTCTACTACATCTTCCAAACGCTGCTCCGGATTCTTCAGCAGTACTACATCACCAAGAAGTTCTACGGCGGTCATGATTCCCTCGGTCGCCAGGCCCAACGGGCAGGCGAAGCAGCGCGGGACGAAGCGAAGAAGAGCGGCGAGTCCGGCGGCTTCTTGGCCCAGGCCAAGCGCGACCTGGCCGGCCCGAAAGCCGATGATGCCAACACCTCGTCGAAATCGAAGGGCGCCAAGGGCGGTCAGGGAGGCACTGACGCGTCAAAGCCTTCGCCGGTGACGAACAAACGGGTCACCCCCGCGAAGAGTCGACCGGAACCGTCAGGGAACGGCAAGGGCCGGCCGACGCCGACACGCAAGGAAGCGCAAGAGGCGCGGGCCCAGCCGGATCGCAAGACCGCGCGGCCCAAGTCGTCGGGCAAGAAGAAGCGCTGATCCGCCAACAGAATCGTGGCTGACCGCATCGTGCGGCAGCCTGTCCAAGCAAGAGGAGCAACTCAATGGAATGGGTGGAAACCACAGGAAAGACGATCGAAGCGGCTCGCGAAGCAGCGCTCGATCAACTGGGCGTCGGCGCCGACGAGGCTGAGTTCGACATCGTCGAGGAACCCAAGCCGGGCCTGTTCGGCCGAACCAGAGGTCAAGCCCGACTGCGGGCGCGGGTCAAGCCCACTCCGGCCCGACCCAAGCAAGAGCGTCGACGGCGAACCAAAGGTGACAAACCGCGCAATGGTGGAGATTCCGCACCGCAGTCGCAGAAGCTCGTTGACGTGGTCGATGGGTTCGACGACGATCATGAGCGCGATCACGGCCGCGATCAGGAGATCGAGCGCAGCGATGGCGACTCGTCGGAGACGAACTCGACAGAGGCCGGCGCGCCACGCGAACGGTCGAACCGCGGCCGCGGCAGTCAGCCGCGCGGCAAGAGCGACCGGAGCACGAACCGTGACAATCAGGCGAAGTCCAATCAGGAGAGAAGCATGAGCAACGAAGACCGTCCCCAATCCGACGTGACGCCTCAAGAGGTGGGCGAAGCTGCGGTGTCGTTCATGAACGACCTCGTCGCTGCGTTCGGGGCCACCGGCGAGGCAGAACTCACCGTTGACGGCACCGAACTGGACGTGCAAGTGCGCGGCGACGATCTGGGCCTGCTCGTCGGTCCCGGGGGCCGCACGTTGAATGCCGTACAAGATCTGGTTCGTGTTGCCGCCCAGCGACGTTTGGGCGACCACGAGACGCGTTTGCGGATCGACGTCGCGGGGTACCGCGAACGGCGCACGGTCGCCCTGGGTAAGTTCGCCGCAGATGTGGCCGCCCAGGTCCGCACCAGCGGCGTTGCCCGCTCGCTCGAACCGATGACATCGGCCGACCGCAAGGTCATCCACGATGCGCTGAATGACGAAGACGGCGTGGTCAGCTCGTCGTCCGGCGAGGATCCGTACCGTCGGGTCATCGTCGAACCGGCCTGATCGGATCGCCTCATCTGACATACTCGACGTCGTGAGTGACCACACTCCCGGCGGCGGGGTCGACGAAGAATTGCACGAGGCGCTGGGTCGATCCCAGCGCCTCGGCTTGTTGGGGAGCCGACCCATCGTTGAAGTCATCGACCATGCCCGGGCATTCGTTCGAGCGCTCGACGGGGTCGTCGGATCCGTCATCGATCTCGGCGCAGGCGGCGGCGTCCCGGGCCTCGTCATCGCGTTCGACCGGCCCGATCTGCGCATCACGTTGCTCGACCGGAGGACCAAACGCACCGACTTTCTGACTCAAATGGTCCGTCGGTTCGACCTCGGTGACCGCGTGGTCGTGATGGCGGCCGAGGCCGACGATGCAATTCGGTCGGGGCTGGTCGGCGCTGATGCGGTCGTCGCCCGCGGGTTCGGCCCGCCGGAGTTCACGCTCCGCACCGCCCGGCACTGCGTCCGGCCCGGCGGCGTCATCGTGATCAGTGAGCCGCCGACGGGCGATCGGTGGGATCCGGACGTGCTTGTCGAACTGGGCCTGGTCCGCACACCTTCCGATCTGCGCGTCGTCCGTTTCGTCGCCGAGCCACAGCAATCGTTGCCCTGAGCTGGGCGTTTACGGTAAACCTCGACCCAAATACTGCAGGTGTCACTTGACTTGAGGGATGTTTCACGTGGAACGTCGCGCGTGAGTAAGAGGTCGAGGGTCGATCCCGCGCCGTGAGGTTGCACCGGGTGTTTCACGTGAAACGTCAGCACGATGGAGCAGCACGATGGAGCAGCACGATGGAGCAGCACGATGGAGCAGCACGATGGAGCAGCACGATGGAGCAGCACGATGGAGCAGCACGATGGAGCAGCACGATGGAGCAGCACGATGGAGCACGGTGGAGCGATGTGACCGAACTCTTCGCGCAAATGCTTGTATCGAGCGGGAGAATCGGGCACAGTGTTCGGGTCCCGCGATGACGTCACCTGACGTCCGCCCTTCCATTGTCTGGAGCATGTGTGTCGGACATCGGGGATCTCCCCACTGCATCACCCCATTCAGATTCGAGCCCGATCACTGCTGATCTCCCCAGTGCACCGGCACGGGGAGGGCGGACGCTGCCGCGGATCATGGCCGTGGCCAACCAGAAGGGTGGTGTGGGCAAGACGACGACCACAGTCAATCTCGGCGCCTCCCTCGCGGAGCTCGGTCTGAGAACGCTCCTGATCGACCTGGATCCGCAAGGGAACGCATCGACCGGCTTGGGGATCGAGAACCGCGGACTCGAACTGTCGATGTACCACGTGCTCATGCACGAGGAACCACTCGACAACGTGGTGGAGCCAACGGATGTCAAGAACCTCTTCGTCGCGCCGGCGTCACTCGACTTGGCGGGCGCCGAGATCGAACTGGTGCCCGCGTTCAGCCGTGAGCAACGCCTCAAACGTGCGATCGAGGCGGTGATCGACGACTATGACTACGTCTTGATCGATTGCCCCCCGTCGTTGGGTCTCCTCACCGTGAATGGCCTGTCGGCGGCCAATGAAGTGCTCGTTCCGATTCAGTGCGAGTACTACGCCCTCGAAGGCCTCGGTCAATTGCTCCGCAACGTCGACCTCGTGAAGCGCAATCTGAATCCGACGCTCGAGGTGAGCACCATCTTGTGCGTGATGTACGACGCTCGAACCAAGCTGTCCGATCAGGTGGTGACCGAGGTGCGCGAGCACTTCGGAGAAAAGGTGCTCCGGAGCGTGATTCCACGCAGTGTCCGGCTGTCGGAGGCGCCGTCGTTCGGCCAGCCGATCAACACATTCGATCCCCGTTCTCGAGGCGCCATCGCGTACCGCGATGCCGCGAAGGAGGTGCATGCCAGTGTCACGTCGTAGTGGTTTGGGAAAGGGACTGAGTTCGCTGATTCCCGCCAGCGATGTCGCCGAGCCAGGCGAAGGGGCCACCTTCGCCGAGGTGCCGACCGCGGCGGTGTCACCGAATCCGAATCAGCCGCGGGTGCACTTCGCAGAGGAGGGTTTGGTCGAGCTCGCCGCATCGATCTCGGAAATGGGCGTACTGCAACCCATCCTCGTTCGGCCGCTCGACGGCGGCGAGTACGAACTCATCGCAGGTGAGCGGAGGTGGCGGGCGGCCCAACGCGCTGGTCTCACCACGATTCCGGCGATCATCCGTTTCACCGACGATCTCAGCTCTGTCGAACAGGCGCTGGTCGAGAATCTCCATCGCCAAGACTTGACGCCCCTCGAAGAGGCGGCTGCATTTCAACAGTTGATCGAAGACTTCGAGCTCACGCACGATCAAGTCGCGACGCGGGTCGGAAAGAGCCGCTCCGCGATCACGAACACGATCCGACTGCTCGGTCTTCCTCCCTCGGTGCAGAGTCTGCTCGCTGACGGTCAACTGTCGGCGGGTCATGCCCGGGCGCTGCTGGGCACCCCCGATCGCGCGCGTCAAGAGACGCTGGCTCAACTGGCGGTCCGTGAAGGTTGGACCGTGCGCGCCACCGAGCAGGCGGTTCGCGGTGACGATGGCGAGGCGCCCACTCCCGCTGATCCGCCGGCGGCGACCGCGAGCGTTCCTGCCAGTGGATCGATGATCGACGGCGCTGGTCTCACTCCGGCGACGCAGTTGCGACCGCCTGGACTCCTCGAACTGGAACAACTGCTCGCGGATCGGCTGAGCACCCGAGTTGCGGTGACCATGGGCGCCAAACGGGGGCGCGTGGCGATCGACTTCGCTGACCTCGAAGATCTCGAGCGCATTTACCGGCTGATGACGCCGGGTCAATGACGGCGGAATGACGGGTGAGTGACGGGCCGATGGCGATTGGTTCGTGCTCAACCCTCGACCCAAATGACGCCGGTGTAGTTATCCACACATCATCCACAGGTTGAGGATGACCGTGAGTCTGAACTGGACGACGCGCGTCGCTGGCTGATCCGGTGGTGGAAACCACGAAGACGGGCCGGGAATCGGGTGGTCGGCCACATTCCGTGACGGTCTGTTCATGTTCAGGTTCAGGGATACCCACACCTTGTGCGAAAGGTTGTGGATAAAGGTTCACGCGCGAGTTGGTACCCACCGAATCGTCTGGGCCCATCGTCTGTGCACACGTTTCGACCGGCGTCAGACTTCAGGCACGGGGAGCGGCGCATCACTCCAGCATCGCGCCGCTTCGACCACGCTTGCGGTGAGTGCGGCGGTGGCGTCGACGACGTCGCGCACGGGCCCGATCGAGCACAGCACTGCGGGCATGCGGGTTTCGCGCAGCACAGGAAGACGCATCCCGCGCAGGGTCGGCGACATCGGCAGGACGCCATCGATCTGGCGCACGAGGTGCGTCCCGAGGGACCGTCCACCGACCGATTCGAACGAAGGTACTGCAAAATAGGACACATCGGTACACATGTTTGATCGGGCTTCGAAGCCGAGATAAATCGTGGCTCCGAATCGATTTGCTGCGGCCGCCTGCGCCCCTGCGTCGTACTCGTCGGTCGACATCACCGTGGCGCCCTGTTGACGGAGGGCCTGAGCCACCGAGCGGGCGATCGTGCTCAGCCCGCCGAACTGCCCGACGGCGATGCGCAACGAGTGCAGCGACGTGGTGTGGCGAACGGACTCGCTCTCGCGGACCGACGCCACTCCGGGCCCCGAGCCGCTTTGCCGTCGGAGAACTTCGAGCAGGTGCACGGTCTTGCGGCCACAGACGCCGTCGGCGTTCAGCCCACTGTTGCGCTGGAAGTCGATCAGCGCTCGAATCGTCGCCGGGCCGAAGATGCCATCGGGGCGACCGCAGTCGAACCCGACATGATTGAGCGCCCGCTGCAACGCCTCGACATCGTCTCCACGCAGCTGGGGCGCAGTGAGCACGAGCAGCCGATCACCGAGCCGCCAACCCGCTTCGACGACCGCGAGCCATGATTCCTCATCACAGACCCCACTGACATGAATGCCGCGGGCGTCTTGGAATCGACGCAGCGCCTGTTCGGTGGAAGCACAAAATGAGCCCGCCTCGGCACCATCCGGGCCGTACCCGGCGGCACCGAGGCGGCGCTGCAAATCTCGAATCGGTTCACCGTGTTGGCCCCGCCGCAGCGGGAACGGTGTCACGTCGTGGGAAGAAATTCCTCGAGCTCCTGGAGAAGGGCGCCTTTGCTCTTGGCGCCGACGAGACGCTTTTCGACCTCGCCACCCTTGAACACGAGCAGCGTCGGAATGCTCATGACGTTGTACTTCATGGCGAGATCGGGGTTGTCGTCCACATTCAACTTGGTGATTGCGATGTTGTCACCGTGTTCGGCACTGATCTCTTCGAGGATCGGTGCAATCTGCTTGCACGGACCGCACCACTCGGCCCAGAAATCGACGACCACGGGCACGTCGGACGCGCCGATCAACTCGTCGAACGTGCTGGAGGTGAGATTGGTGATTCCGTTGGCCATGGGATGGCGTCCTTTCAAACTGCGGGTCGTGCCCGACGCTGCTTCGGTGACAAGACCCACTGTCGCGTCGGTCCAGTGCTCTGCAACCGAGCGCCCCGGTCACGTATTCCACACATCGCGTCTGGTGTCAGACACCAGACGCAATGTCAGCGGTGATGTCAGCGGTGATGTCATCGCGGCTTCGAGCCAGCGTTCGGCGTCGATGGCGGCCATGCACCCTGAGCCGGCCGCGGTGATCGCCTGCCGGTACACCGAGTCCTGCACATCACCGCAGGCAAAGACACCGTCGATGTCGGTGTAGGTCGAGTCGGAGCGCGTCCGCAGATAGCCGGTGGACTCGTCCATGTCGAGTTTGCCGCGGAAGATGTCGGTGTTCGGCTTGTGGCCGATCGCGATGAACAGCCCGGTCACCGCCAGCTCCGACGTCGCTCCGTCGATCGTGCTGGTGATCTCGACCCCGGCGACCTTGTCGTCACCGCGGATCGCCGTGACGCGCGAGTTCCACAGGAACTCGATCTTCGGGTTCGCCCGAGCGCGATCCTGCATGATCTTGGAGGCGCGCAGTTCGTCGCGGCGCACGATGATCGTGACCTTGTCGGCGAACTTGGTGAGGAAGCTGGCCTCCTCGAGGGCCGAGTCGCCACCGCCGACCACGGCGATCTCGTGGCCCCGGAAGAAGAAGCCGTCGCAGGTCGCGCACGTCGACAGCCCGTAGCCGATGAGCCGCTCCTCTTCGGGGAGACCGAGCATCAACGACTGGGCTCCGGTGCTGACGATGACCGCCTTGGCGAAGTAGGACCGGTCGCGGACGGTCACCTTGAACGGACGGACGGAGAAGTCGACATCGGTCACCTTGTCGGTGATGACCTCGGTGCCGAATCGTTCGGCCTGGGCCCGCATCTCGGCCATCAGATCAGGACCCATGATCCCGTCCCGGAAGCCGGGGAAGTTTTCGACCTCGGTGGTCAACATGAGCTGGCCGCCTGGTTGATCGCTGGTGCTCGACGGCTCGCCTTCGATCAAGAGCGGCGCGAGTGAGGCACGGGCGGTGTAGATCGCCGCGGTCAGACCGGCGGGGCCGGACCCGATGATGATGATCTCGCGCACGTCGGCGGTGTCGGGTGTGGGTGAGGGCATGGGCGTGGACATGAGCGTCCTCCGGAGGAGTTGGCAGGCGCGCAGGGGCGCCGGGGTGGGTCAGGCAGCGGCAGAGTTGCGCTTCTTGAACAGCAACAAGCCGATCAAGCTGAAGATTCCGCCGACGACGAGATAGCTGATGTACACCGAGCGTTCGTGCTCGAACTGCCAGTCGAGTGCGGATTGCAGGCCCCGGGTGAGCCCAATCATCAGCAGGACGAGGGCGAAGAGACCGAGGAACAGGGCAATGAGACCGAACACCAGACCGCGGGCGGCATAGACCAATGGCGTGGTCGCCTTGTCGCGGACGGTGCCGACGAGACGGATCACCGTGTCGGTGGTGTCGTCGGCCCAGTTCGGATCGGTCAGCGGATTGCCGGGCATGGTCGATCAGGCTAGCCGCCCCGGCTCGACTCGCCGCGATGCGGGTCAGGGAAGCGAGGTCCGAGCGATTTCGGCGCAGGGGTCGTATCGGTAGGCAACGGCGTCGTCGGTCCGGTTGTCGATGCCGATGGCGACCGGGTCGTCGAACAGGCCCGAGCTGTCCCACATGGCGAAGCCGACGAACTCGTCGACGAATCCGCACAGGTCGACCGGTGGAGCGAGCGTGGGCACTGGCGCAGCGGCCGTTGGTGCGGAGCCGCTTGCGTCGGAGTTCGCCGGTTCGTCGCTGTCGACTTGGTCGGATTCGGATTCGGCGGCAACTTCGGCGGCAGCTTCGGCGGGAGCTGCGGCCTGGGTGGCGCGGGCGAGGACCTTGGCATTGGCGAACTCGGCGAGATCGTCGTTGCTGCTCAGCACCTCGAGCTCGTCCTCGGCAGGCGCCTCGTCGGAGCCGAGGATCGCCTCGCCAGCAGCGCTCGGTGCAGCCGCGATGTCGCTCTGTTCGCCCTCTGCGCTCTCGGCGCCAAAGGTCTCCTCGGCGGCCTCGACCGGACCTGTGCGGAGCTCGGCGTCGGCAGGTCGCCTCGAAGGTGGTGGCACCGTCGGCGGAGCTGAGGTCGGTCGAGGTGCGCGAATCGAGCGCACCGCGGACGACGATGCCGGCGCCCGCGAGGACGATGACGGCGGCCGCTGCGGTCAGCATTCTGGTGCTGGCCTGGCGGCGCGGTGATCGGCGGTCACGCAACGTCGTCGGGGCCGTGATCGACGCACCGCCGGCGGCTGCGGCCGACTGGGCACCTGCGGGCGTCGCGTCGCCGAGCCGTTCGCTCGACGGGACTCGATCCCAGGCGTCGAGCGCGGCGGCGAGATGTCGTTCACGCATCGAGATCGGTGCGGTCTCGGTGTCGCCGAGCACGGCGCGGACTTGTCGCAACCGTTCGACTTCGACGACGAGTTCGGGGTCGGCTTCGACCTGGGCGCGTTCGGCTGCCGTGCATTCGCCGTCGAGATACGTGCTCGCCAGGGTGATGCGGTCGTCGGTCATGATGAATCTGTTGGACGTTCGGTGACCCGGTCGTGGTTCCCGCGTTCGACGAATTCTCCGGCGAGGCCGGGCTCAGCCTCCCGGTTTGCTCCGTCGCTGGCGTGCGGTTGGCCGGTGTGCTGGTCGGTGAGGTGGTCGCTGAGCTGTGTGCGCGGGTTGCTGAGCAGTTCGTCGAGGCGCAGCGTGTCGGCGAGAGCGGCACGTCCGCGGGCAATGCGTGACTTCACCGTGCCGAGCGGGATCTCGAGGATGGCGGCGATCTCGTCGTAATCGAGGTCGGCGACGTCGCGGAGCACGACCGCGGCTTTGAAGTCGTCGCTCAGGTCGCCGAGGGCCGCGTCGATCGCGAGGCGATCGGCGATGGCATCGACGCGCTTGGCAGCCATCGGGTCGACGATCTCGCGCGGCCGGGCGTCGTGATCGTGGTGATCGCCGTCATCGCCGCCGGAGCCGACCGAGTGGAGCGCAGGTCGGCGCTTGCGCTTGCGGAGCTCGTCGAGCGAGGCGTTGGTGGCAATGCGGTAGGCCCAGGTGGCGAAACTCGATCGGCCGTCGAAGCGCGGCAGGCTCCGGGTGATCTTGATCAGCGCTTCCTGGCAGGCGTCGTCGGCGTCGCGGGTTCCGCCCGTGACCCGCCGGCACACGGCGTAGACACGGTCATAGTGCCGGCGCAACAGTTGATCGAGGGCGTTGCGGTCTCCGCCCTGGGCAGCTGCGACGAGTTCGTCGTCGGACAGCGGCGCCATCAGGGTGCCATCACGATCAGCCATCACGGTGGCCCGGGTCGACCGCCCACTCATCCGACGAGCGCGATCTCGCCGAGGCGTCCGCGGAAGGGGAAGGCCTCGCTGCAGCTGGCGTCGGCGCCGAGTTGTTTGAGGAGGACGAGGATGCGGGCGACGGGTGCCGCAGGAACTTCTGACACCAGCACCTGGCCTTCGGTGGCGAAGGAGCGTGGGCCGAGCTGGGTGTCCCACCCGTCGAGCGATGCCGGCACGTCGCCGGCGGCGGAGGTGTAGAACTCGACGATGTAGGGACCATTGACCACGTCGACGGTGACTGCCTGCTGGGCGAGCCCGTCGAGGGTGATAACGAGCCCGACACCGCGTTTGCCGCCCATGAACTCGCCGTCGTAGCACTCGGTCCGCCAGTTGGTGCTGGTGTCGCCGTCGGCCAAGGCGAGGACCGCTTCGTCGTCGTTCTCGTCGCCGTTGTCGCCCTCGGGGTCATACGCCTCGATTGCCGCAATGGTGACGGCTCCGGCTGGGGGACTTGATGGATCGTCGCCGGCCACGGCCGCATCTGCGGCTCCGTTGTCTGACGCGGCCGACTGATCGAGAGCAGCTGCACCAGGGGGCAGGACGGTACTGGGGGCTGAACTCTCGCCATCGCCGCCGAACTGGACGCTCATCCAGAGGGCAATGGCAACGACGGCGGCGAGGAGGAGGAGGCCACCCAACACGGCCAGCGACGGCTTGGTTCCCTGGGCCATGCCCCGGGCCGGCTGGCCGCGCTGGGCACCGGCCGGTGGCGTGCGATCACGTTGGCGCGCCGAGATCGGCGGGGCGGCTTGAATCGGGACGGTGCCGGTGATGTGGTCGGGTTGACCCGGAATCCGTCGGGGGCCAGAGATCGCCCGCGCCGCGTCGAGGGGCAATGTTGCGGCTCGTCGTGGGTCGATCACGGGGATCGGCACGGTGCGGGTCGGCCGCGAGGGTACGGGATCGCGCGGCACCCCTGGTGCGGGTGTGGTCGCCCGCGTGGCCCGGCGTCGATCGTCGGCCCGGCCATCGAGGTCGGACGGCGCGCGGCGCAACCGCCCCGCCGAGAAGGGCACGACGGGCGAATGCTCGTGGGGGGTCGCATCGATCGATGGTGGGCCCTCGGACGCCGCGGCCTCGAGCGCCGCGACCACGTCGGCACCCGTGGCTGGCCGGTGCATCGGGTTGCGCGCCAGCAGCTGATGGATGATCGTGACCAGACTGGTGGGCAACGTGGCCCGCAGCCGGGAGAGGTCGGTGGGGTCGCGCTGCAGGCGGGCCAGCGCCGTATCAGCGTCGGTTTCACCGAGGAATGGCACGCGCCCGGCGAGGCATTCGTAGAGCACCAGGCCGAGGGAGTACAGATCGGCGCGGCCGTCGAGCTTCTTGCCGCGGACCTGCTCGGGCGACAGGTACTTGGCGGTCCCCATCATGATGTTCTCACTCGTCAGGTCGTCGCCGCCGGCCAAGGCCTTGGCGATGCCGAAGTCGGTGAGCAGGACGCGCCCGTCGGGCGTGATCATGATGTTGCCGGGCTTGACGTCGCGGTGGACGAAGTTGTTCTCGTGCGCGTGGTGTAGCGCGGCTGCGGTGCAGGCACCGATGTGCCCCGTGAGTTCGGGGGAGAGGCGCTTCTGGGTGTCGAGCAGCTGCCGCAGGCTCTTGCCGTCGACGAGCTGCATCACCACGGCTTGACGACCCTCGTGTTCGAACACGTCGTGCACGGCGACGATGTTCGGGTGGTTCAAGCTCGCGGCCGCGATCGCTTCGCGCCGGAATCGCTCGGCGACCACCGCGTCGGCGGCGAGCACCGGCTTGAGCCATTTCACCGCGACTTTGCGGTCGAGGGTGAGGTCGACCGCCAGCCAGACCTCGGCCATCCCGCCCTGTGCGAGCCTGCGCTTCAGTTCATAACGCTCGGCGATCAGCGTTTGCGACAGGTCGGACATGGTCGATCTGAACGCTAGTGCTCACACGGCGTGCTTTCGGGGCAATGAATCAGGCTGCCGCGCGGCGACGCGTCCGAAGCTGTCAGGAGATCTCGTGGAATGCCACGCCGATGGTCCCGCGTCCACCGTGGGTGCCGATGACCGGGCCGATTTCCCCGACGACGATCTCACCGGCGTAGAAGGGCTGCAGCATGTCGACGAAGGCGTCGACGTCGCTGCAGTCGGCGTGGAGCACGGCGAGGTTCTCGATGCGGCCGTCGAAGCTCTTGACCTTGTTGACGAGGTAGGCGAGGGCCTTGGAGCGCGTGCGCTGCTTGCCTTCCTGCTCGACGATGCCGTTGGCGACCTCGATGATCGGCTTGATCGACAGAGCGGTGGCGAGCAGCGCCTTGGCGTTGCCGATGCGGCCGCCCTTCTTCAAGTTGTCGAGGGTGTCGAGCGCACCGAAGACGCGTGTCCGCTGCGCAAGCGACGTGGCGAGCTGCTCGACCTCGTCGATCGATGCACCCTCGATGCCGGCGCGGGCACACGCCAGGGCGATCGTGCCGAGGCCGAGCGTGACCGTGCGGCTGTCGACCACCCGGATGTCGAGGGCGATGCTGTCGTCGTCGGCGACGGTGCGGGCCGCGAGTTGAGCGCTCTGCATCGTGGCCGACAGCGCACCCGACAGGGAGACCACGACGATGCCAGAGGCGCCGTGGGCAGCGAGGTCGCGGTAGACCGCTTCGAACTGGCCGGGCGCGGGAGCTGCAGTTTCGGGAAGGGTGTCGGAGTGGGCGCAGCGCGTCCAGAATTCGGCCACGGTGAGCTGTTCGCGATCGATGAACTCGTCGTCGCCGAAGCGGATGCTCAGCGGCACGATCACGATGCCGAGGGCGTCGGCGACATCGGCGGGGAGGTCACACGAGCTGTCGGTGACGATGCGCACGATGCCGGGGCGCACGCCCGACCCGGCGCGTTCAGCTGCGTCGGTGCTCGGAGCACCGGTGGACGATTCGCTGATAGGGGACTCGCTGATGGGGGATGATGCTTCGCTCACGATCGAGCAAGGCTACTGGTCCGGTTCGGGCTCGGTGACGGTCGTCAGCCGGGACCGGCGTTGACGCCAGTTGGCAATCCACCAGGTGGCCAACGTGAGCACGAACGCCCCGGTCAGGAGCTGCCCCAGCCCGGCCAGGCTGTTCACCCGGGCGGTGAAAGTGACCGGCTCGCCGAGTGGCTCGCCGAGTGGTGTCAGCAGTTGGACCGAGATGGGCGTCGTGCCGTTCGAGCGGGCTCGGACGGGCATCTCGATATCGGTGGTGTCGTTGGCGCGCAACACCACGACGCGATCGTTCTGCGGGAAGGTGAGCTTGGCGGAACTGAGTCGAACGATCACCCGGAGGCCTTCGCTGCTCGTGTTGCCGATGCGAATGGGAATGCTGTCGGACCGCCCGGTCAACGTGAACGTGAACGGGACGGGGGGAACGATCCCGGTGCGAATCTCGGCGCTCTCGGCGAGGAGTTGATCGATCAACGCGGTGGATTCGGCATCGGTCACATCGTTGGCGAGGAGCGCATCGAGCTGATCGATCCACACCGTCGTCCGCGCGTCACCGTCGATCAACATCGACGCGCTGCTGACGAGGCTCAACTTGGCGGCTTCGATGTTGGCGACGCGGGCGGTGAGGTCAGGGCCGGCGACGTCGGGCAGCGTCAGTGGATCGCCGCCGGGTGGGCGTTGGACGTCGGTGGTGCCGACGAGTTCGCTCGGAGCGACGAAGGAGAGGTCGGGCGTCGTTGCGGCCATCTCGACGAGGGCGTTGATCAGCCGGGGGTCGGGCGGCGCGAGCGTGTCGAGGCCGATCAGTCGGCTGCGACGGATGGTTCGGCCCTGCGTGCGGTGATCGAGCACGATGCCCGCCACGGTGCGAATCGCCCATTCGGTCGGCGTTGCCTCGGCGAGCGCACGGTCGGCCTGATCCGGTTCGAGAACTCGTTGCTCATCGGATCGGTGAGCAGGATCGGGAGCGTGCCGCCTGCGGGGAGGGTCACTTCGACGAACTGATCGGTGTCGGGCTGCGCGCCGCCGATGACGGCGTCGAATCGATCCGGGGTCATGACGAGGAAGCGGACACCGGTCGAGCGGAGCAGCTGGGCCCCGGGGCCACTGAGCGGCGCGTCGACGATCTGGACCACGCGTGAAGGCGGGCGCCGAAGTGTTGCGGTGATCGCCTCCTCGCCGCGTTCGAGCGACTGGGTGTAGCGGTCGTCGAGGCCGGCGGCAACCGCGGACGACACGTCGAGGTCGATGTCGCTCAGGGCGACGAACTCGTCGTCGAGCCGTGCCACCAGGTCGGCGACGGGCGCGCCGCCGACGTCGAGCGCGGCGCCGAGGATCGAGGGCGGAATCGAGATCAGCATCGGCGGATCGATGGCATCGGCGGCATCGATGATGTCGATGACTCGGTCGATTTGCTGATCGACGGCCGCCTCGCTGGCCGGGTCGCTGGCCGGGTCGATCGGCTGCCCGTCGCGGGCCGACGCGGTGACCCGTTCGGCGGCAGTGACGATGGCGATCTGAACGGGCTCCGACGGGCGATCTGGGTCGGCGGAACCGGGGCGGCGTTCGATCAGGGTGCCGTGGGTGCCGATGAGGTTGCCGTCGACGAGCAGTTGAACGCGGATCGGGTGCACGCCCGGCGTCGGGAACTCGAGACTGTCGGGGCCGCTCAGGATCCCGTCGCCGCCGCCGTCGGTCGGGACGACGAGGGTGAGCAACGCGGAGGTCGCGTCGAGCACTTGGATCGCGGGGCGCGCATCGACGATCCGAACACCGTCGATGTTGCCGCGGAATGCTCCCGGGACGGCCTGGTCGCCGAGCAACTGCGCCGAGGCGCTGATCTCGCTGATCGGGTCGAAGTTGGCGACGTCGACGGTGAGGGACGGGAGCGGCGCAACGGTCGTGGTCGGCACCGTCTCGGGGGCGGGCTCGCCGGTTGCGTCGGGACCGGGGGCGTCGGGACCGGGGGTCGGCGGGGGTGGGGGTGGCGTGGTGGTGGTCGCCGATGGCGTTGTCGTGCCGGCCTGTTCCGGCGTCGCGTCGGGCAGCGGGGTGGTGGTCGCGGTGTCGTCGTCGTGTGTCGTGGTGGTCGTGGTGGGGGCGAGGCCCGCAACGTTGCCGATGTCGCCGGTCAGGCGGTAGGTGAGGCGGAGGGGTTCGTTGGCCTCGATCGTGAAGTCCTGTTCGATCAGCTCGATGGTGAGGCGTTCGGCGGGTTGCGCCGCGCTCGGGCTCGACGGGGACGACGCGGGCAACGCCAGTGCGCTGAGCGTGCCGGCCCCGAGCGAGATCGCAGCAAGGACCACGATGATGGCCGCTCGGGAGCAGCCGATGGAGTGGGAGCAGCGGATGGAGCGCCTCAGCGTCGACGAGGACATGGTGATCGAGTCACGTCACGTTCGGAGCGAGGGCGTTCGAGGATCGTGCCGCGAGCTCCCGACCCGAGAGTTCCAGGATGGTCAGCGTGTCGGACCGCAGCCGAAACCCGGCCTGGGCGTAGAGGGCGAGCGCCGCGGCGTTGTCGAGCGCGGTGTTGACCATTGCGGTCGTCGCACCGCACCGGCGCATCCACTGCAGTGAGTCCTCCACGAGGCGCCGCCCGACCCCCTGGCGCTGCACTTCGGGATCGACGGCCAAGCGCTGCAGGTAGCCGAACGTTCCGGACTGACCGGTGATGGCGAACCCGCCGAGCCGGTCTGCGCGTCGCTTGTCGCGCCGTTCGTCGCGCCGGTATCGTCGACGCGGATCCTGCATCGTCACGATTCGGGCACGATGGCGGGGGGTGGCGTCGATGATGTCGTGGAGTGAACGGACGTCGTTTCCCCACGGATCGCCGAACGCCCGCCGGTCGAGCAGCGCGACATCGGGGAGATGGTGGGCGCGGAGACGCTGCGTTTCGAGCCGTCGTGGTGTGAGATCGCGTCGTTGCCACCGATGCGACAAGTACGCGCCGCGGCGATTGTGGTGATCGAGACACCGACGGAACGAGCGGGGCTTCGAGCAACGCCAGGGTGTCGATGGTTCCGAAGCCGACGGCCTGGAAGGCAGCGGCAGCGTCGGGGAACATCGCGCCGGTGCGGATGGCGCGCAGGCCGGGAGCCGCCGAGACGGCGTCGGTGACCCACCTGATCACGTCGGTCCGGGTGGGCACCATGTGGTGGTCGAGGAGGATCACGTGGGTCACATCGGGCTCATACGGCCAGGCCGCGAGCCGGGCGCGCACACGGTGGGCTCTGACCATGCCCTCCGTCCTCAGGTTCGTCACCAGCCGGAGGCTACTTCGGGCGAGGATCTCCGCAGAGGTCGCATCGCGGTGGACGAATCGCCATATCGTCGGCAGTCGTGGTTCCCGAACGTTTCTCCCCGGTGTTGCGCGAACTGGCGCCGCTGACCGAGCGGTTCCGTGCCGCGGGGCACCGCTTGTATCTGGTCGGCGGCACCGTGCGCGACTTGCTCGTCGATTCCGGTCGCTCCGATTTCGACCTCGACCTGACCACCGACGCCCGCCCGGCCGACATCAAGCGGTGTCTCGAGGGCTGGGCCGACGCGATCTGGAACCAGGGCGAGAAGTTCGGCACGATCGGTGCCCACAAGGTGAATGCTGCCACCGGTGAGCGGCGTCCGTACGAGATCACCACGTTCCGCGCCGAGGCCTACACCGACGATTCGCGCAAGCCGCACGTGGTCTTCGCCGACGAGATCGAGGTCGACCTGTCTCGGCGCGACTTCACGGTGAACGCAATGGCGCTCGACTTAACCGGTGACGGCGACGTTCCGGTCTTGATCGACCCGTTCGACGGTGCCGTCGACTTGGCCACGCGAACGCTGCGCACTCCACTTGCACCGGAGGTGAGCTTCAGCGACGATCCGTTGCGCATGCTGCGGGCTGCGCGCTTCATCGCCGCGTTATCAGCTCCAGCCGTCCGCCGAACTCGTCGCCGCCGTCACCGGTATGGCCGCGCGCCTCGACATCGTGTCGGCGGAACGGATTCGCGACGAACTCGACAAGTTGATCGTCGGCAGACCATCCGTCGGCTGGTCTGTGGTTTCTGATCGATACGGGCCTCGCCGACCACTTCTTCCCCGAGTTGCCGGCGATGCGGCTCGAACACGACCCGATCCATCGGCACAAGGACGTGTTGACGCACTCGCTGGCCGTCGTCGAGAACGTCCGGCCGCACCACGAGAACCCGGCGATCCTGGCCGGCGAGCGGCCGTCGTTCGACTTCCGGCTGACGCGCCTCGCGGCGTTGTTCCACGACATCGGCAAGCCCCGCACGCGAGGGTTCCTCGAAGGCAAGGGAACGACCTTCCACCATCACGACGCCGTCGGCGCCCGCATGACCAAGAAGCGGATGTCGGCCCTGCGGTACTCGAACGACGACATCGCCGCGGTCACCGAGTTGGTCGCCCTCCATCTGCGCTTCCACACCTACTCGCTGGGGTGGTCCGATTCGGCGGTGCGCCGCTATGTCCGTGATGCCGGGCCGCTGCTCCAGGAGTTGAACGTCCTGACGCGCTGCGACTGCACGACCCGGAACGCGAAGAAGGCGGCACGTCTTTCGCGCCGGATGGACGAGCTCGTGGAGCGCATCGACGAATTGGCAGAGGCCGAGGAACTCGCCGCGTTGCGACCCGAGATGGACGGCAACGAGGTGATCGAACATCTCGGCGTCGCGCCGGGGCGCGTGGTCGGTGAGGCGATGCAGTTCCTGATGGAGGTTCGTCTCGAGGACGGCATGATCGGTGCAGCCGCGATTCGGGAGCGCCTCGACGCGTGGTGGGCCGAGCGGCAGCCCGACCAGGAGCTCGGGAAGTAGTTCAGGCGGAGTTCGGGCAGGAGTTCCGGCGGAGGGCTCGCGCCCGATCCGGGTATCCGTCATCGAGCCGACTGGCCGCCGTAATTTGTCGCGGTGCGGACGACGGAGTTGCAGCGACGGGCCGTGCGGTCGTGGTGGCTCGTGCTTCCGGTCGTGGTCGTTTCCGGCGGGCTCGTCACGGTTGCCGCGATGTCCGCTGCGGCCGACCCGGCGAGCAACGCGACGCTCGTCATCACCGTGATCGGCGCGGTGTCGATCGTCGCGGTCCTGATCACGTGGTTCGAGGCGCGGCGCTTCGGCCGACGGCTGGGATCGACGATCGACGCGTTGTCCGCGACCCAGGCCGACTTGCGCCGTCTGCTCGACGACCTTCCCGACGCGGTCGTCGGCCTCGACGAGGACGGCCGGATCAACTCCGCGAATGGCAAGGCGGCCACGCTGACCGGTCGGTCGGTGGAGGATCTCATCGGTCGGGGGTTCTTGTCGATGGTCGGCGAGGCCGATCGGGCGTCGGTCTCGGACACCTGGCAGCGCGTCGACCTCGGTCGGCGTGTCGCCGCAACGCAGGACGGCTCGCGCCGCGCCGGTGATCTGGCGGGTCAGGTTGCGCGGGTGATATTGCCGGTGACCTCGCGGTGTTCGAACTGGTCGATGCCGACGGCGACCCGCACTTGGTGGAGGCGTCGTTGCATGTGCCCCAAGGTGGTCGCGGCAGCGTGGTGTTGCTCCGGGACGTCACCGATCGCAAGCGGACGACGGCCGCGCTCGAACAGGCTCGCCGCCGTTTCCAGCAGGCGTTTCACTCGGCGCCGACCGGGATGGCTCTGGTCCGACTTGATGATGACCGCATCGTCGATGCCAATCAGTCGTTGGCCGAGATGCTCGGTCGTTCACTGGCCGAGATGCTGGGTTCGCCGATGCGGCGGATCACCCACCCCGAAGACCTTGGCGCCGCAGCGCGCCAGCGCGCCCAACTCGAACTCGGCATCGCCGATTCCTATGCGATCGAGCAGCGTTATCTGCGCATCGCGACGGCACGTACGTGTGGGCGCGCACTCGGGTGTCGGTGTCCGAGGACGACGGGGTGGCATTGGCGATCACCCACATCGAAGACGTCACCGAACAGCGCCGGCATGCCGAGCTGCTCACGTATGCCGCGACGCATGACGATCTGACCGACCTGCCCAATCGGAGTGCGCTGGTGCAGCGGCTCGATGCGCTGCTGACGCGGGCGCAGCCGGGGCAGGTCGCGGTGCTCTTCATCGACCTCGACAACTTCAAGATGGTGAACGACAGCCTCGGGCACGGCGTCGGCGACGACCTGCTCCGCGAGGTCGCCCGCCGATTCCGCCGCGGTGATGCGCGACGGCGACCGGCTCGCCCGGTTCGGCGGCGACGAGTTCGTCGTCTTCATCGACCGTGTCGCGATCGGCGGCGAGGACACGCCGAGTGGGGCGTTCGTCGACCCGGCTGCGGTGGCTGACCGGTTGCGCCGGTCGGTGATGGAGCCGATCGTGATCGACGGTCATGAACTCGTCGTCACCGCTAGCATCGGTTTTGCCGTCAACGCCGCCGTCGACCTCACCGCCGACGACCTCTTGCGCGACGCCGACGCTGCGATGTACCGCGCGAAGGCTGCAGGACGCGACCGCGTCGAAGCGTTCACCGCTGCGACGCGGCAAGGCCTCGATCGGTGCGTTGCAGCTGGCGTCTGACCTGCGCCGGGCGGTCGAGCGTCACGAGTTCGTGCCGTATTTCCAGCCGATCGTCGACTTGGAGTCGGGCAAGGTCGTCAGCTTCGAGGTGCTCGCTCGCTGGCTCCATCCCGATCGCGGCCTGCTGATGCCCGCCGAGTTCCTGCCCGCAGTCGAGGCCGGAGGGATGATCGCCGATCTCGGGGCGATGATGCTGCGCGACTCGTTGGCGCAACTCGCCCAGTGGCGCGCCCAGGGCACGCGGTTCGCGAGTTGTGGGTTGTCGGTGAACGTGGCCACGCAGCAGTTGGTCGATGCGAGCTTTGTCGGAGTCGTCCAGACCGCGCTCGGTGAAACCGGCATCGACGCCGACTCGCTCTGGCTCGAAATCACCGAGACGACGCTGATGGAAGATTCGGTGGCGGCTGGTTCGGCGCTCGCGCGCGCTGCGCAGCTTGGGTCTGCACCTGTCGGTCGACGACTTCGGAACCGGCTATTCATCGCTCACCTACCTCAAGCGTTTCCCGGTCGAGACGATCAAGATCGACCGGTCGTTCGTGTCGGGTCTCGGGCTGGAAGCCGATGACACCTCCATCGTCGAGGCCGTTGTTCGCCTCGGCCATTCGCTCGGGCTCACCGTGGTCGCCGAAGGTGTCGAGACGCCGTTGCAACTGAACGGTCTGCGCCAGTTGGCGTGCGACAAGGCCCAGGGTTACCTGTTCGGCCGACCCCGCCCTGCCGCCCTCGTCGAACTCCAACGCGTCTGACAGCACATCTCATCTGGTGTCAGACATCAGAGGTCATGGACCTGTATTCAGCTGCCTTCTTTGCGGGCGCGCAGGATGAGCGTGCTGGGCACGTTGCCCGCCTGGCCGACCTCGCGAACCTGGTCGACGCGGAAGTTCGACCGGTTCAACGACGTGAACCAATCCTCGATCGAGCGGGCGGTAGTGCCGTACGGTGCTGCATCGCTGACGACCGAGAACGGGTGGTTGACCGAGATGACGAACGGCATGCTCGGGATGAGGATGCGGTGAACTTGGCGGAGCAGACGGCTGAGGTCGTCGATCTTTTCGATCGTGTGCGCGGCGACGACGACGTCGACGGTTCCCGACGTGACTTCTCCGAGGTCGGCGAAGTCGGTGCCGTGACATTGCACGCTCACCTCGGCCGCGTCGGCGCGGGCGCGGATTTCGGCGATCTTCGCGGGGTCGGGGTCGACGGCGATGGCTTTGGCACCTGCCCGAGCGAATTCGATGGCGTTGAACCAGTCGGACACGCCGAGTTCGACCGCGCGTTTGCCGCCGCTGACATCGCCGCTCAGACGCAGTTCGGCGTCGGTCGGGATGCTGTCTCCGTACCTGATGTTTGCAGCCACGACTCCAGTGTGCCCGCTGCGCGCGACACCTGCGGGGATCAGGCCGGCCCCGGTGCCCCTATCATGCACGAGCATGGCTTTCTCCGTCGGCGCGATTCGTGGCACCGACGGAGGCGCGCGGGGCATCGTCGACCATCGCCTGGCCCGCCGCATGCTGATCAGTGAGGTCAAGCGGGGCCGGTTGAAGCGTGACGCCGTGTGCGACGCGCACCCCGAACTGATCCGGGCGGCACGCAATGTCGGCACGCAGACTTCCAAGGTCTGTCCGATCTGTGAGGCAAGTCAGTTGAAGCTGGTCACCTACGTCTTCGGGCACGGTCTGCAGGCGCAGGGACACTGCGTGTCGACCGCCGAGCAGATGCGACGGATCGAGGCCCGGTCAAGCGAGGCGAGTGCCTACGTCGTCGAAGCGTGCGTCGAGTGTCGGTGGAATCACCTCCTGCGCGTGCTGCCGGTCGGCGGCCGGTGAAGCCACGCGTGCTGGCCGCACTCGCGGCCTGCTCGATGCTGGTGGCCGCATGCTCGGCCGGCTCCGAGTCCGTGACGTCATCGCCGGCGACGATCTCTGCTCGATCCGAGTCGAATGCCGCGGAGGTCGTCGACCCCGCCGCCGCCAACTCGACGACACGGGACACCGGCGTCGTTGCCGAGGTCGACGACACGACAGCCGAAGACTCAGAGGATCTGGCCGACGGCCCGACTGATGACTCGACCATGCCGGACACCCGGACCGGTGCAGCAGAGGACAACGACGCGGATGACACCGCGTGATCGACGCGGCGGATGACACGGTGCCGGCGGGGCACGGCCGATGATCGGTGACGCCGGAGGGTTTCACGACGGCGATCGTCGAGGTGACCGAGGCCGACGGCTCGGTGTGCGAGGTCTGCGTCTGGCTGGCCGATACCGCGGACGAGCGTGGCCGCGGTCTGATGGGCGTCACGTCGCTCGGTTCACCGGAGGCGATGGCGTTCGTCTGGGAGGAGCCCACGGCGGGAGCGTTCTTCATGTTTCAGACCGTGACGGCACTGTCGATCGCGTGGTTCGGCGCCGACGGAGCGCTCGTGTCGACGGCCGACATGGCCCCGTGCCTGTCCACGAACTCCGCCGAGTGCGAGCGGTTCCCCGCCGGCGGCGAGTTCGTCTTGGCCCTCGAAGTGTTCCAGGGCGACCTCGCCTCGATCGGCATCACCGAGGGAGCGACAGCCCGGCTGGTTCTCGGCTCCGAAGCAGCTGACTGCCCCCTCGACTGAAGCTCGCCACAGCGGCGGCGCGCCAGCGAGCCTGAGCAACGGGCCGATCGTTCATGTGAGCACAAGCTGCGTCGGACTGGACCATGTGCTCACACGGAGACGGCGGCAGGTTTCCATGTGAGCACAAGCTGCGTCGGACGGACCATGTGCTCACACGGAGGCCGCCGCAGGTTTCCATGTGAGCACAAGCTGCGTTGGACGGACCATGTGCTCACACGAAGACGGCCGCAGGTTTCCATGTGAGCACAAGCTGCGTCGGACGGACCATGTGCTCACACGAAGCGCGCCGCAGATTTTGGTGCTCACACGAAATCCCAGCGAACCGAGCGGGATGGCGGCATGCAGGTGGGTGGAATCAACTCTGTGAGCGCGCGTCTCTACGGTGTCCGGCATGAGGATGAACTGTGGTGGATCGCTTCGCATCCGGGGCGGGCGCGCGACGCAGACCGGCCCGATAGCATTGCGCGGTCCATTACATACCCTGCCCCCATGGCCGTTCGAGCCCGGGGCTCCCCATCTCTTTGCGCTTGGACAC
Organism: Ilumatobacteraceae bacterium; assembly: GCA_963820085.1. Lineage (GTDB taxonomy): Bacteria > Actinomycetota > Acidimicrobiia > Acidimicrobiales > Ilumatobacteraceae > Ilumatobacter_A. The sequence goes on from CAWFYU010000009.1 coordinate 307,934, forward strand.
CGTGAACGTGGGATCCGAAGGGAGCACAACACCGCATGAAACGTGCGTACGAAATGATGGTCATCATCGACGGCGACGTCGACGACCCCAAGGCTCAGTCTTGGATGAAGACGATCACCGAGGAAATCACAAGGTCGGCGGCGAGCTGCACGACAAGATCGATTGGTGGGGCAAGCGTCAGTTCGCCTACCCGATCAACAAGAAGCCGTCCGGCTACTACCTCGTTGCTCAGATCGTTGCCGCGCCTGGTGCGCTCGACGACTTCGAGCGTCACGCTCCGTCTCGCGGACGACATCGTCCGCCACAAGCTCATCCGCCTGCCCGAAGACGAAGCAGCACGCCGCGGCATCGCCGTGGAAGCTGCCTGATCCGGTCCGGCACCGCCAGTAAGACAGTCATTGGGGAAATCACATGGCACAGGACAACACCGTCACACTCGTCGGCAACGTCACGAAGGATCCCGAGCTTCGCTACACCACGGGGGTCGTGGTGTCGCCAGTTTCGGCCTCGCCGTCAATCGCCGCTATCAGGTGAATGGCGAATGGCAGGAGCAGGTCTCGTTCTTCAACGTGGTCGCTTGGGCCGACCTCGGCGAGAATGCCGCAGCGAGCCTGCAACAAGGGCACTCGCGTGATGGTCACCGGTCGACTCGAGCAACGCTCGTACGAGACCCGAATGAGGGCGAAAAGCGCAACATCACCGAAGTCATCGCCGACGATCTCGGTCCCAGCCTTCGTTGGGCTCAGGCGCAGGTCGAGCGCATCCAGCGCGATTCCGCCGATGGTGGCGGGTACAGCGGTGGCGGCAGCTCGGGCGGTGGCGGTGGCGGTGGTGGCGGCGGATCTCGTGCCGCAGCCGATCCGGTCTACGGCGACGAAGAGCCGTTCTGAGTCATTCGTCGAATCACCCCGACGTCATCCAATCGAAGATCACCTTTCAGTCAGGAATCAACTAGGTACCACTATGGCAAGCAAGAAGAACAAGGCCCGGTCGAGCGCGCGACGCCAACCCCCGAAAATTCAAGAAGAAGACCAGCGTCATTGTCATCGACAAGGTCGAGTACATCGACTACAAGGACGTCGATCTGCTCCGTCGCTTCATGAGCGACCGGGCCAAGATCAAGAACCGTCGTGTCGCGGGCAACGATCTGCAGCAGCAGCGTGAAGTCGCCAACGCGATCAAGGTCGCCCGCGAGATGGCGCTGCTGCCGTACGCCAACGCGCGTTGCGTCCACCCGCACGGGCGGTCGTCGCGAGCCGCGACGGAGGCCGTGGTGGCCGGCGCGATGACGAAGGCCGCGAACGAGAACGACACCGAACTCGTGCTCGACGACGACAGATCGAGTCGATCGAGACCGTCGAGTCGATGCGAAGTCGAGGCCTGAGCATCATGAACGTCATTCTCCGCAACAAGGTCGACGGCCTCGGCCAGCGCGGCGACATCGTCGATGTCGCCGACGGCTACGCCCGCAACTTCCTGTTCCCGAAGGGTCATGCCATCAAGGCGACGCCCGGCGCAATGGACCAGGCCGCCAAGATGCGTGCGTCGCGAGATCAGAAGGACCAAAGCGCCCGCGAGGCAGCCACGCTGATCGCCAGCACGCTCGTCCCGAAGACGATCACGGTGTCGGCCAAGGCGTCGAGCGAAGGCAAGCTCTTCGGTTCGATCACGTCGGCCGACATCGTCGCCGCGATCAAGGAACAGACCAACATCGAGATCGACCGCAAGTCGATCGATGCCGACCACAACATCAAGACCGTCGGCGCCCACACGGTGACGGCGTCGCTGCACCATGATGTCTCGTTCCCGGTGACCCTCGAGGTCGTCGCGGCCGAGTAGGGCAATCGTCGGGGGCCCGAAAGCTCCTGACCCGATCCACCACGCCGTTCGAAACCGACCGGAGTGATCGACATGCCGAGGGCGTGTCCTGTCGATTCGGCAGGGCGCGCCCTTTGTTTTTCCACAGACAGTCCACAACGGCTTTGTCCACAGGATGAAGCCCATTGTCCACAGGCAATACCCAGGGTTGTTCCCCTACCGCCGCACAGGAAACCCCAGCAAGAATGGGGTCCACATGAGCAACGACGTCGAGTATCGGCCAATTCGGAGGCGGCGCGCCGTCCCGGCCAGCCGGTGGGTCGGGGCGAGTGCCTCCCCACAACCTGCAAGCCGAAGAGTCGGTGCTGGGCGCCCTGCTCCTGTCGCGTGACGCGATCGGCGTCGTCGGTGAGGCAGGGCTGAACGTCCGAGACTTCTACAGCCCCGCCCATCAGCACGTGTTCGACGCCATCCGGTCGCTGTACTCGTCGTCGGGCCCGGTCGATGTCGTCACCGTCGCCGACGAGTTGCGGCGCCACAACCTGCTCGACGAACTCGGCGGCATCGAGCGGCTCAACGAGTTGCAAAATGCCACCCCGTCGGTGTCGGGTGCCGAGCACTACGCCAAGATCGTCATGGACACGGCGCTGCTGCGGCGGCTCATCCACACCGCAGGTGAGATCACCGACTTGGCGTTCAGCGAGCCCGACGATGTCGCGAAGGCCGTCGATCTCGCCGAGTCGAAGATGTTCGAAGTCGCCGAGGACAAGGTGGTCGACTCGACCCGCGAGATCGGCGACCTGCTCAATGCCGCGATGGACGAACTCGAAGCCAACTTCGAGCGGGGCGACACGATCACCGGTGCGGCCACCGGCTACGACGATCTCGACGAACTCCTTTCGGGCCTCCAACCCAGCACGCTGAACATCGTCGGCGCACGCCCGGCAATGGGAAAGACCGCGTTCGGTCTGGGTCTGGCGACCCACATCGCGAAGAACGAGTCGAAGCCGGCGTTGGTGTTCTCACTCGAAATGGGGCACTCCGAACTCACGCAACGCATCTTGTCGAGCGAAGCGAAAGTCGACTCGACCAAGCTCCGCACCGGCAAGTTGACCGAGAGCGACTGGTCCAAGATCGGCCTCGCCGTGGGCCGTCTCGAGGTGCCGTTGTTCCTCGACGACAACCCGCAGGTCACCGTCATGGAGATCCGCGCCAAGGCGCGACGCATCAAGGCCCAGCACGGCGGATTGTCGCTGATCCTCATCGACTATCTCCAGCTCATGTCGGGTTCGGGCAAGTCCGAGAATCGTCAGCTCGAAGTGTCCGAGATCAGCCGAAATTTGAAGGTATTGGCCCGCGAACTCGAAGTGCCGATCGTCGCCCTGTCCCAGCTCAGCCGTAACTTGGAGTCCCGCTCCGACAAGCGTCCGATGCTCGCCGATCTCCGCGAGTCCGGTTCGTTGGAGCAGGACGCCGACGTCGTGATGTTCCTGTATCGCGACGAGGTCTACAACCCCGAGTCACCCGACAAGGGCTCGGCCGAAGTGATCGTCGCCAAGCACCGTTCCGGTCCGATCGGCACCAAGCGTCTGGTGTTCCTCGGCCAGTACACGCGGTTCGACAACGCAGCCCGTTCGATGTAGTGATGAGCGCGATTCAAAGTGGCCATATCGCCCTACCTGTCCCATCGTCGACAACTACCTGTCCCAGATCGGGCCTTCGGCCGCCTACTTGTCCCAACCGCTGACGAGGAGCGGCGACCGAATCACGCACGGCGAGAGCGCGTCGGCGGGGGAAGTGGTCCTCGGAGGCTACTGCAGCACGATGAACTCTATGGAGCGCCCGGCTCGAGAACGATGGCCGGATCCCGGACGGGACTGTGGTCGTCGCGCCGCCGCGAATGTGGAGCACGGCGTGGGGGTCGCGATGCGGCGCGTCTCGACCGGCCGCCGCGAACGTCATCCGTGCGTCGTCGCCGAGCATCCTGCTGGTTCTTGAGCGGACCTCCGAGCCGAGTGCCAGCAAGCGCATGCCCGTTTACACGCGCCGGTGCCGTTCGCAGGCTGCCGAACCTGAGATACGACTCCTGCGGCGGGAAGCCGCTGACGCCTGAGCACCCCGATGACTGAGAGTCGGTGGCGCGCAGCCATAGACTCGCCGAAGCAGGATGACGAGGCGAGGAGGTGCCGTGACCGCAGATGTACGATTCACTCGTCGGCTCTATTCGGTGGTAGAGGCCGCGCGGCTCGTCGGCATGAATCCGTCGACGCTCGACACTTGGGCACACGGCTACGAACGACGTCCCACGGGCCGTACCGTCGTGAAGAAGGGTCCCGTCATCACGTCGCTGAACCGAACCGCCGATGACGGCCGAACCATTCCGTTCATTGGTCTCGTTGAGGCATCAGTTGTGCAGGCTTTCCGCGAGACCGGACTTCCCATGCAGCGCATCCGCCGGGCGCTGGAGGTGTTGACTGAGCAAGGCGAACTCGAGCACGCGCTCGCGAGTCGGCAGCTATTCAGCGACGGTGCCAAGGTGCTCTACGACTACGCCCGAAGCAACGATGACAAGCAGCTCGGCTTGTTGACGATCGTCGACTCAGGGCAGCGGGTTTTCCACGACGTCATTAGCCAGTACCTGAAGCGAATCTCCTTCGATGGCCCGTGGGCAAGCGAGCTCATTCTTCCTGTGACCGCCCGCCCCCTTCTTCGAGTCGTGCCAGAGGTTGAAAGCGGCGATCCGCTGTTCGTTCATGGCGGCGCTCCGCTTTCGGCCGTGCGCTCGCGCTTCGTTGCCGGCGAGCCAGTCGAGTCGATTGCTCGCGACTGGGGCGTGCCGAGCGACGAAATTGAGGAAGCTCTTCGTGCCATCTGGCCGACGCAGCAAGCGGCTTGAGCCGCCTCCTCCGGTCTTCTTTCTTGACCGCGGACTCGGGCGCTTCCTTGTCGCCGACACGATTCGACAGCGCGGCTACACAGTGCTTCCTATGGCGGACGTCTATCCGGACGGCCAAGACGAGAGAGTCCCGGACGACGACTGGATACAGAGGGCAGCCGACGAGGGCTGGGTCGCCCTCACCAAGGACTACTCGATCGTCCGCGACCATATCGACACGCTGGCTCGGACGAGTCTCCGCGTGTTCGCTCTGAACAACGCGAACCTCACGGGCCGTCAGATGGCCGAGCGGTTCGACAAGCACTTGAATCGAATTGTCCAAAGATCAGCGAAGCCGGGTCCCTACGTCTACGTCGTAGGCTCCAGAGGACTCGAGCCGCGGTGGCCAGAGGACTGACCGCCTGCTATTCATATCCACTCGGTAGTGGCACGTATCGCTCGGCGGATACGACCCTAGACCGATCGATACTCACCGGCGAGGAAGCTCCTCTCAAACGCCGCGCTGCGGGCGGTCAGACCGCTGCGAGGGGAGCTGCAGAATCACGGTTCGGAAGGCGGCTGAAACCTGTCCGAGAACGGCGCCTCTTCGGGCGGCAAACCGCTCCAAATTGCGCGGTCTTGCAGCGGTCCGCTACTCGCTCTCGTGGCACACCGCTTCGACGTTGTTGCCGTCGGGATCTCGAACGAAACCGCCGTAGTAGTTGGCGTGGTACTCGGGCCACAGCCGCGGCGGGTGGAGCACCTCGGCGCCTGCTGCTTCGGCTGCCTCAAAGAACGCGTCGACGCTGGCTCGGTCGGGTGCGCTGAATGCGATGTGGGACTCGCGGAAACCTTGTCCGGTCGTCTGCGGTCCGAGCCAGAAGTCGGGCATCGGTGGGACGCCGTATCCGATGGTGTCGCCGAAGTCCATGATTCTCCGACCGCCGATCGTGGCAAGAGTCGCGTCGTAGAAGGCTGCACTCGCAGCGATGTCAGCACACTGAATGGAGAGATGATCAAGCACGCCACAAATTCTCGCGCAGCGGCGAGCCGACCGCTCGATAACGCTCTGCCGGTCGGCCGTGAACACCCGCGCGAGTATCGGCACGTCGGCGTTCGGCCAAGCGCTCCAGATCGCTCGCATCGGGTCTTCGCCGATCGGGCCGCCCACGATGCGATCCTCGATGGCGTCGAGTTGGCCGGTTGGGGGTTGTCGAGGCTGCGGTCTTCCTCTTGGTGGAGGAGGTAGTCGACGACTGCGTCGATCTCTTGGCTGGTGATTCGGAGTAGTGGCATCGCGTTTGTGGGGCCGGCCTGATCGGGTCGAGACTCTGGTGAGACGAACGCGTTCGGCGCTGCGATCGACTCTGCGAGATAGTCGCGGGCGGTCAGGCCCGGACGTCGTTCGCCAGCCCATTGCGATGCAGCGACCAGCGAGGGGAAACTCGACCCGAACGATGCTGCGGTGTCGGGGCCGGCGTGACAGCTGGCGCACCCTTTCGCCTGGAACAGCTGGGCCCCGTCCGGTCGGGCTTCGGTTGGGGCCGGGGTGGTGCCGAGGTTCCAGGTCGCGACGCTGATGAGACCGAGTACTGCGGCACCGATCGCGGACCATTGGCCGACACGGCTCACGATGTAGCGGCTGGTGTGTTTCGACGCGCCGTTGCCAGGCTCGAGGCAGCCACGGCGCCAAGCGCAACGGTGAGCGCCGCCATGATCCATCTGACCGTCGGCCACGCCGCCGTGATGGTCGCGGACTCGTTGTCGGGGGAGACGTTCAAACTTCCGAGTTCTTGGGGACCAAACCAGCCCATGCGAATGTTCCACTCGTAGTCGCCCGCCGTTGTCGGGAACGTGACCGATGCGGTGTAGTGGCCGATGGTTTTGCCTTGCTCGGCAGCGAAGTAGGTGACGGTGCCGTCGGGGTCGATGATCTCGATGCCGACATCGTCGGCGAGGTCCGCGGGGGTGACGCCGTGCTGAAGGATCGTGAAACCGACCTCGACGGATTCACCCGCCGTCGGTGCCGGGACGGCATCAAGCGATCCCACGGCCCAGCCTCCAGCCGACGCTGGCGCGCTGATACCGATCAGGAGGGTGATCGCTGTTGCGAGCGTGGCGGTGAGTCGGGCGATTCGGTGGTGCGAGGTCGGTGCCATGTCCATTCCGACACCGCGGGCCACGGTCAGGTTCCGATGTTGACGAAGGCGAGCGCGTCGCGAAGGTTGGCGAAGCCTTCGACTCGGTACAGCACATCAACGTCCTGCCACACGAGCGTGTTCGCCGCAACCCGGTCGACGACAACCTCACCGTCGTCCACCTCGTAGAGCACTTGATGAGGCGCGCCCGAGAACCACAAGCCTCGGAGTCCACCAATGTCAACCTCCTCGATCTGATCCGACGACCCGACGGACTTGGTGATCAGGCCATCGCTCCACTCGCCGCGAACAGCCGAGACCAGAATCTCTCGACCATCGACCTCCACAACCAGGCTCTCTCCCGGTCCAGGTGCATCGAAGCCCTCCCGCAGCGCTTGCGACGACAGGTCAGGATCGACCTCGACCACGAGCCCCTCGAACCCAAACCATCGGGCCACAGCGTGGCGAGAATTCGGATGCACCACCACCCCAGTCACGATCAGCACAACAGCCGCTGCAACGAACCACCAATGCCGCAATCGAGGCCGACGCGAGCCAATCCGATCAATGACGTCGGTGCTGACATCGACATCGACATCATCGAAATCGAGAGCGTCACCGAAGCCCTCCAGCCGATCGATCAGCTCCTCGAAACCAAGATGGTCAGTCACTTCGGCCCTCCGCTGATTCGAAAGCACGTTGGAGCCGGCCGAGCGCGCGCGAGGTGCGCGACTTCACCGTTCCCTGCGCGACCTCCAGCACCTCTGCGGTCTCCAACTCGCTGAGACCGGCAACAAACCGACACCCCAGCACCTCACGGTCGGCGCTCGGCAGACGCGCCAGCGCTTCGGCGAGCGCCTCGTGTTCCAACCGACGCTCCACAACATCATCGACGCTCTCGACAACACGGAAAGACAACCTTGAGTGGTGTTCATCGCGACGAATCCGACGCACGCGCCCCCGGACGTGGTTCTTTGCTTCGTTGGCAACGACGCGCAACACCCATGAGCGCACGGAGCTGATGCCGCTGTATGAATCAAGACGTGAATGAACCTTCACGAATGCGTCCTGCACGATGTCTTTCGCCTCCTCGGTCGAACCAGAAATCACCGCTGCCACCCGCAACGCCGAACCCTGATTCCTCCGCACCAACTCACCGAACGCGGCCACGTCACCCAATTGCGAGCGCGCCAACAGAACAGAGTCTTCACACTCAGCAAGTTCGACAGGACGCATCAGTTCTCACAGTCTGATACCCATCCGACACCACCACCAGCCCCCTGGTTCCGAACATCTCGACCAACGCCGCCGACGCAAGAGCGCAAAGCAAGGCGACCGGAGGAAGTAGCGCATACTCGCGGACGCCATGTCCCCGCCGACCGTCCGAGATCAGGAACTTCTTCCGAACCTGGTGCCGATCAGAATGTCGCTGTCGAAAACTGCTGGGCCGCGAGTGGTGTCGCTGTGATTCGATCTCCTCATGAGCACAGCCCGAGTGCACCCTCCCAAGGCGCAAGCCGGGGACTCGGTGGCGGTTGTCTCGCCGTCGTTTGCTGCACCCGAGGTCTTTCCGGCGATCCATGAGCAGGCAATGCGCCGCCTCACCCAGATCACCGGACTGATTCCCGTCGAGTACTCGACGACGCGGCGAACCTCTACCCCGAAAGAACGCGCCCAAGATCTCAACGAAGCGTTCGCCGACCCGTCGATTCGCGCTGTCCTCGCTGTCATCGGTGGCGAGGACCAGATCACGGTGATCCCGCACCTCGACGACACGCTCATCGTGGCCGATCCCAAACCATTCCTTGGCTACAGCGACAACACCAACATCCTCAACTGGCTCTGGAACAACGGGGTTGCTGGCTTCTACGGCGGTTCCACTCACGTCCACCTCGGTCCCGGCCCCGCCGTCGATCGATGCCACGCGGCGTCGCTCCGAGCCGCGCTGCTCACCGGCGAACGAATCCAGGTCACCGAGCCAGGGATGTCCGAAGATGTCGGCAAGCCATGGGACGACCCAGCTGCGCTCACAGAGTTCGGTGATCGTCAGGTCACCGAGCCGTGGACGTGGGCCGGCCCCGCACGATCCGTGACCGGACCAACATGGGGCGGCTGCGTCGAGGTGATCCAATGGATACTCACAGCAGGTCGCTTCCCTCAGAACCCTCACGTTCTCAACGGTGGGGTCCTCCTGCTCGAGACAAGCGAAGAGCTGATACCAGCCCGAGAGTTCGGATGGATTCTTCGATCGCTCGGGGAGCGCGGCGTTCTCAGCGCCATCGACGCCGTCCTCGTGGCTCGCCCACCGGCATCTGATCTCGCACACCAATTCAGCCGAGCCCAAAGCGCCTCGCACAGGGCAGCTCGAGCGCGATACGGCAATCGAGATCGTGGCCGCCTACAACCCCGAAGCTGTCGTCTGTGTCGGGCCTCCGTTCGGACACACCCGGCCGCAATGGATCCTTCCCTACGGTGGCGCCATCACCGTCGATGGAACAACTCAAACGATCTGGGCCGACTACAGCTGATCCGTTCACAACTCCGGCGCCCACAGCCGACGAACGTGCTCAGGTACGGCACGTCGGTGCTCGGCTATACGCTCGAAGAAGTGCGGTTCGTCGCTTGCCTTGGGCGGTCGTGTTTGTGCTTTTCGATTGTGGATCTGTCGCTTGTCGTGGGCAGGTGGGGACGAACCTGACAGGTGGACGTTTGGGCTGTGGCCGAGAGGATCGAGTCAGAAATCGAATGGCCCGTCGAGCGTCGGGGGCACCAGTCACCCCTTGCGATCTCATGCGTTGGTGGCGGTACAGTTCGCGGCGGTGGTAGCGCGTGCCTGAGGGCGACACACTTCGGCGGGCGGCCGAGGTGTTGACGCCGATCCTGGAGGGGCACGTCGTCACCGATCTGTGGTTCAAGAAGCTGCGCGGCTATCGCCCGCGGGTGGGCGACACGATCCACTCGGTCGATGCGGTCGGCAAGTACCTGCTGATCGAGTTCGACCGCAACCTCGTGTTACACACGCATCTCGGCATGTCGGGCTCATGGCGCGCAGCACCGTTGACGACAGCGGTGCCTGCCACGCCGAAGTTGCGGATCGTCATCGAGACCGCGGCGGGGCGGGCGCTCTGCTTCGCTGCGCCGGACATCTCGACGCATATCTCGGGCGCGGGGACGGCGCCCGCGGACCGGATCGGTCCTGACCTGAGCAATGACGATGTCGACCTCGATGTCGTGGTCGCCCGCAGCCGGGATCGATCGGCCGACACCACGACGCTCGCCGATCTGCTCCTCGATCAACGGGTGGCGGCGGGCGTCGGCAACGTGTTCAAGAGCGAAGCGCTGTTCGTCGCCGGCCTCCACCCGTTCACCCGCGTCGCCGACGTGACCGACGCGCAGCTCTCCAAGCTGTGGTCGATCGCGCATCGCCAACTCGTGGCCAACCGGGCAACGCCATATCGGTCGACCACCGGTCCGGGGAATCCCGACCGGACCCACGTCTACGGTCGACACCGCCTTGCGTGCCGCCGCTGCGACAACTCGGTCTCGTTTTCGCCGGCGGGGGAGCGCACACCCCGCAGCACCTACTGGTGTCCGACCTGCCAACCCGATCCACGGACCCGACCTGCGGTTGCGATGTCGAACCGTCGGCCGAGCTGATTTGGTGACGTCGGGCAATTTCCTCGTGTCGTGTTTGAACTCGGCGCCCACCGGGCACACCATCCACGAGCGGGTGATCAACCTGCCCAGCGTTACACGGGAGGAACCATGAGCACGATGCCGATGATCGGCGTGATCCTGGCGATCGTTGGCATATGTGCCGTTGGCTACGGCCAGATCGCTCTCGGCATCGTGCTCATGGCCGTGGCGTGCGTCGTCGGGCCGGGCGGCTACAGCATCTTGGCCGCAACCATGCCTGAACGCGCCATGGTGATCACGTTCTGACCGTCGCCCCCCAGGCGGTCACTCTTCGAACGGCGCTGGCCTGAGCCGGCGCCGTTCGTCGCGTCTCGGAGACGGTGCCGCACATCCAACCTGACAAGCTGAGCCGATGGTCGACGCAGGGCTCTCCGAGCGATCGCTGGGGTGGCTGCGGATGCTGCATCGCCGGACCCACCGGCCGGACGACTCACTCGGGGCCGGGCCGTCGACCCTGCAGGCTGAGGACCGCAGTGCAGCGACCGCGAGCGTGCGTTCGCACCAGCTCGACCTGGTCGACTCGGGGTTCGCGCTCGGGCTGATGGCGCACCGCACGCCGGCCTGGACCGAGCCGTACGTCGCGATCCTCGACCGGCTCGTCGAACGAGAGACGCGCCGGCAGCACATCCTGCATCGGCTCCGGTCGATGGTGGCGGCAGCCAGCGCTGATCGGTACCGGTGGATCGCGCGTGGGTCGCCAGCAACGACGCAGCTCGGCGCCACCGGCCACGACGGGCGCCACCGCATTCCGGCCGACAGCGCGATGACGAGGGCACTGTCGGCGATGCCGGAATCACCCGCCGAGGCACGTCGCCGGTTCGACGAAGGGTGTGCGGCGCTGGGGTTGGACGCTGAGGCCGGCGGCTCACCCGCCTCGAGCCGTGACTACGGCGCCGCGCTCGTGTTGGCCAAGGAGTGGGGCCTCACCGATCGCGTCCGGCAGGTCGACGCTGCGGTCGACGCGTGGTTGGTGCCGACGTGGGACGCGGCGCGAGGTGAGTTCGCGTGGGCGCCCAGGGGTGAGCTACTTGGTTGGGATGGCGAAATGCACGCACTGCTCGCGGCTGGTGATGCCGGTGGACCTGGCCGGTGGACGGCGTTGTCGGCGCCGATGCCGCGCTGCGCGCAGGTCGTCGACGTCGACTTTCCTGCCGTGGCCTTGACCCGTGCCGAATGGATCAACGGCTCGTTGCTGCTCGCGATTGCACCGCTGCGCCCCGATCCGAATGCGTGGATCGAGTTCCGGATCGTCGATGTCGAGCCGCGACTGTGGTGGGTCAACGGCATCGACGGAGTGCTGACCGACGTGCGCAGCAACTATGTCGTTGTCCGCGCACCGCGTGTTGTCGGCACCATCGAGTTCACGCCCAGCAGCTACTGAGTCGCACCGCACCGCATCCGCGTCACGGGGCCCGCCGGGCGAGCCGGCATGGCGTCAAGCGGAGCCACGGTGAGCGGCCGCGATCGGCTCAGGGCGAGCTGAGTCGACGTGCGGCGTCGGCGACGAGGCCACGAACTTCAGACGGTGCGTCGGCCACCGTCAGGTCGAGGCTGAGCGCGAGGATGGCGATCATCGCGGCGAGCCGTTCGGCCGACTCGGCGCGTAACCGTACGCTCGTTCTGCCGTCGGCGAGCGCCTCGGTCGTGGCGTCGAACCAGTGCGCGACCGCGTGAACCTCGGCCGGCGTGGCCGCCGCGGCGATCGTTGCCTCGAGGGCGACGTTGACTGACTGGATGCCGTTGGCGACGAACGTGGCAGGGTCGACGGCGGGCAGTGTCCGCGGCTCGAACCGGGCACCGGCGAGCTTCGGGGTGTCGATCCGGTCGACGCGGAACGTCCTCCAGTCGGCCCGGCGAACATCCCACGCAACGAGGTACCAGCGGCGTCCCGCGGCAACGAGTTGGAGGGGTTGGACGAGGCGCTGCGACTCCTCGCCGTCGTTGCGGCGATACCCGAACCGGACCTCCTCGCAGTCGCGGCATCCTTGCCCGAGCACGGTGAGCGTCGACGCCGGAATCATCTCCGACGACGACGACCACTGCAACACGTCGACGCTCCCGCGCAGCGCGTCGACGCGTCGTCGGACGCGGTCGGGCAGCATCTGGTCGAGTTTGGCCATCAGTCGCACGCTCGTGTCTTCGATGCCTTCGATCGCGGCCAGCGCGTTGGTGCGCAGACCGACGACGAGCGCCACGGCCTCGTCATCGTCGAACAGCAGCGGCGGGACGTGCGCGCCCACCGCGAGTCGATAGCCGCCGTCGACGCCCGGGCCGGCGTCGACGGGGTAACCGAGTAGTCGCAGCCGCTCCACGTCGCGCCGCACCGTCCGTTCGCTCACGCCCAGGTGCGCAGCGAGTTCTGACCCTTTCCAGTGTCGGTGGGTCTGGAGCATCGACAGCAGCGCGAGCGTGCGGGCGGTCGGATCACTCATCGGGTCCGACCCTTTCACACCGTCGTCGCACACCGTCGCGTGCACACCGTCGGCATGGCTGGGGGCACCGTTGGCGACAGCGTTTCGTCCACGTCACGTGAGCCGCCCGACGCGCTGGTTCAGTCGTAGTTGTTGATCATGCGGACGCTGAGGCCGAGCATCAACACCATCGTGACGGCGACGACCGCGAACCCCTTGAGGAGTGATGGCCCATCGAACCCCTGGAGGATCAGCGAGCGTGCGGCTTCCATGACGTAGGTGACCGGGTTGAAGGTGGCGGCGATCTCCATCTCCCGCGTCAGCCGGTCGCGGGGCACGAAGTTCGGTGTGAGGAACAGCAGCGGGAAGAAGATCATGCTCGCCCCCTGCGTCGCGGCAGCGCTGCGGGTTTTCAGGGCGATCAGTTGCATGAAGCCGCTGAACACCATCGCCCAGAGCGACACGAGCAGGATCAAGACCACGAAGCCGAGCAGGCCCGACTCGATCCGGATGCCGAACAGCAGTGCGAGGAAGACCATCACGGTCGCGACGGCCATCGTCTTCGCGAACTCGGCGTAGAGCCGCCCGAGGATCAGGGCCATGCGTGAGATCGGCGTCGCCCGCAACTTGTCGAAGTAGCCGCCTTCGATCTCTTCGACGAGATACAGCGCTGCGCCTCCGAACGACGCCGACAGCAGGAGCGACGCCGGGAGCTGGAAGGCGCCGTAGTTCTGGCCTTCGAGGAACGGCGTGCCGTCGGCGGGGAAGATCCGCGCGGCCTGGCCGACGTTGACGACGAGGAAGAACAGCGGGATGAACATCGTGGGGAACAGCGAGTCGGGGGTGCGCAGCGATTCGCGGATGGCGCGCCCGCCGAGTACGAACGAGTCGCGGAACGCATTCGATGGCGCGGTCCGCGGTGACGGCGACGATTCGCGGGTGGGTTGGGTCAGGGTGGTCATGGCTCAGATCTCCTTCACTTCGCCGGCGACTTTGTCGCGGGTGCGGCCGGTGGCATCGAGGAACACGTCGTCGAGGGTGGGGTCGGTGTCGAGACCCAACCGGTCGCGCAGTTCTTGTTTGAGCGAGGCGGGCGTGCCCTCGCGCACGATCAGGCCGCCATCGATGATCGCCAGCCGGTTGCACAGTTGGTCGGCCTCTTCGAGGTACTGCGTCGTGAGGAACACGGTCGTGCCGAGCTGGTTGATCCGGCGGACCTCGTCCCACACGGTGAGGCGGCTGGCGGGGTCGAGCCCCGTCGTCGGTTCGTCGAGGAACAGCACCTCGGGTTCGTGGACGAGTGCGGAGGCGAGGTCGAGTCGGCGCTTCATGCCGCCCGAGTACCCCTTCACCCTTCGGTCGGCGGCGTCGAGCAGTTCGACCAGTTCGAGCAGCTCTTGTGCCCGGGCGGTCGCTGCCGATGCCGACATGCCGAACAGGCGCGACTGTAGAACGAGGATCTCGCGACCGGTCTGGCGGTCGTCGAGCCCTGCCTCTTGGAGCGCGACGCCGATCTTGCGGCGGGCTCCGTGCGGGTCGGCGGCGACGTCGACGCCACCGACGTAGGCCGTGCCACCGGAGAGCGTCATCAGCGTGGTGAGCATCCGGACCGTGGTCGACTTGCCGGCCCCGTTCGGCCCGAGAAATCCGAACACCTCGCCACGCGCCACGTCGAGATCGACGCCGCGTACCGCCTCGACGACGTCGTCGCCGGTCTGATACGTCTTCTTGAGGCCGACGGCCGAGATCGCGCTCATCGCCCAACCGCCATTCGGTTCGCGGCTGGGCTCAGACCGGGGTGATCGTGTGTCGGTGTCATCATCGTCGTACTCCGTTCGTTTGTTCGACATCTCACCACCATGGCATCGCATGCGGCCAGATCCTGTCCGCATTGTGGTAAAGGCTGTCGTCTGCCATCGCTCGCCCAGCCAAGCACTGCCCGTGCTCCTGGTCGATGACCATCTCACGATCTGTCGCTCTCCGCTCGAGCAGGATGGGCAGCATGACTTCCCACCGCCTCGGCCGGGATTCTTCCTGAGTTGCGTCAACGAAAACTGACTGTGGCGCGTTGTGGAGATGAATGACCTTTGACGACAAGTTCGACGAACTGGCGACGCTCGCCTACCAAAGTGCGTTTCGGATCCTCGGCTCACGCGCCGAGGCCCAGGAGGTGGCGCAGGACACCATGATCAAGGCGTACCTTCGCTGGCGCAAGATCAAGGGCCATGCTCGACCGTGGGTGTGTCGAGTCGCTGTGAACGGCGCGCTCGGAGTTGTGCGTCGGCGTCGGCCCGGCCAACTCGTCGACGAAGCTCGCTCGGGATTCCAGACCGAGATTGCCGACCGTGTTGATCTGCAACGCGTGCTGGCATCGCTCAGTGGCCGCCAACGCGACGTCGTAACCCTGCGCTACCTCGCAGACATGTCCGAAGCCGACGTTGCCGATGAACTCGGCATCAGCGTTGGGACGGTCAAGACCCACGTCCACCGAGGCCTCGAAACGCTCCGCCGGCAACTCGCCCCGGGCACGAGCGTTGATGATCTGTTCACCCCCGATCACGACGACCGGAAGGAATCCACCGATGTTTGAACATCTCTCCGATCCCAACCCGCCGACCCTCGGCGACGGGTTCCGCCACCAAGTCATCACGACGGCGCGCAAACGGCAACGACGAACTCGCGTCAGCGTCGGCAGCATCGCCATCACCCCGCTGCTGGTCGCTGGCAGCATCGGCATCTTCCTGCTGGGAGAGGCGAATGAACTCGAACGCATCAACGTCGTCGGGCTCGCCCCGGCCGAGTCTTCGTCGCCGGTCGATACCGATCGCACCCCCGCGACACCAGTCGTCGAGATTTCGCCGATCGCGACACCGCTCAACATCCTCGTTGCCGGCGTCGATCGGCGAGCACCGGGCAGCGAGGTCGAGGGGTCGCGAGGCGACTCGATTGCGGTGGTCCGGATCGACCCCGATCAGAACCGCGTCAGCTTGCTTTCCCTGCCGCGTGACCTCTGGGTCACCAACGTCGACGGTACTTCGGGCCGAATCAATGCGTTCACTGACGACGGCGGACTGGTCGAAGTGGTGTCGTCGCTGCTCGGCATCGACATCAACCACTACATCGAGATCGACTTCGACGGCTTCGAGTCACTCATCGATCTCGCCGGCGGCGTCAGCGTGCCCTTCGAGAATCCGGTGCGTGACATCGACACGGGCTTCACCGCCGAGGCCGGTTGCAATGATCTGTCAGGAGCCGATGCGCTCGCCTACGTGCGAGCCCGCAAGCTCGAAGAGCTCGACCTGTCGACTGGTGAGTGGACGATCGACCCGCGCGCCGACATCGGACGGATCGCCCGCCAACAAGAATTCGTCCAGCGCATGTACACCGCAGTGCTGTCGCAGGGCTACAGCGCAGAGGATCACGCGCGCCTGCTCACCGATGTCGTCGACGACCTCACCGTCGACGCCGGGCTCGACCTCGACGGCGTCCGGGCGATCTTCAACGCCGCCGCGCTGATCGGCGTCGACAACTTCGCCAACTACGACCTCACCGCTTCGCTCACCTCCGACACGATCGGCGGTCAATCCGTACTCGTTGGTGACCCCGCGGGCATCCAAGCCCGAGTCGCCGAGTTTCTCGGCACGTCGGTCGCGACCCGTCCCGAGTCGTCGATTCTCGACCACGCCGACGCAATCGAGCCAGCAACGGCAACCTGCTGATCGACCTGGCGCCTGCCAAGATGACTCCGTGAGTGACCTTCCATCGCCTCCGAGCCCGGAGATGCCAGCTGCTGGTTGGTACCACGAGGGCACGACGCTGAGATGGTGGGACGGCAGCGCATGGGGACCAACGGCGCCGCACGGTGGGTACCTGCAGGTCGGCGCTTCGCGGCGCAACGACTCGACCCTGGTCGTGCTGTCTCACGTCGGGTTCATCATCGCGGCGGTGATCCTTGCGCTGGTCCTTCGCCTGACCGAAGGCAAGAAGGACGAGTTCGCTCGGCACCACAGCACCGAGGCGCTGAACTTTCAACTGACCTTCATGCTCATCTGGCTCGTCGGCATCGGCTCGACGATGATCGCCACCGACATGATGTCGCCGTCGGACGACGACAGCGTGAGCCTGCTGCTGGTGCTCCCATTCCTGGCGTTGTTCGTCGTCTACGCCGTCGGCGCGGCGTTCGCTGTCATGGGCGCCGTGCAGGCCAGCCGTCGACAATGGTGGCGGTACCCGCTGTCGATCCGATTCGTGCGTGGTGCCCGTGCGAAGCAGTAGCGGTCGATGACGGTGGGCCGACTCAGGAAATCGGTTTGCGGGTCGAGTTTGTCAGCTCGAAGCGGCGGCTTGCCGATTGGCGCCGGCGGGCGGCGCAGGTGACATCGACTGCACGACTGCTGCGCTGAGGCGCACGGCTGCCTTGATGGTCGAACGATGAGCCCGCGGCAGCGAGACGGCGCTGCCAGCGCAGAGATGCTGGTCCCACGGCAACCACAGGTGTGCGGCGCATCGTTGGCCGAACGCCTCACCGAATCGATCGGCGCGCATCGCACTGCGCCGGTGCACGCCGTTGACGACCAGGATCGTTCGCTCAGGACCGACTCCGTGACGTTCGAGACCATCAAGGGTGCGCGCCGTCGTGCACAATCCATGCTCGGTCGGGTTGGTCACCACGACCACGAGATCCGCGAGGCCGATCGCCGGCCCACCCGCATCGTGCGCCATCGCCGTGCCTGTGTCGGTGATCAGAATGTCGAAATGCCGCGCCAGGAGGTCGACCAGTCGGCGGTAGTCATCAGCGTTCACCGGCGCGTCGCCAGGAAGCGTCTTGGCGATGGCCAATCGGGTGGGCAGGCGATGGACATACCGACCGAGATCGTTGGCGGTGGTGACGTCTGCTTCGGCCGACAGAAGATCCGCGATGGTGCCACCCGATTCGGTACCGGCCCGAAATGCGAGCGCGCCGCCATGAACAGCGGCGTCGACCACCGACACGTTGTCGCTGCGCAGTGAAGCGAGAATGTGGCCGAGGAGCACGGTGACCGTCGTCGACCCGGCACCGCCGACCGACCCGACGACCGTGATGTATCGGTGGCCTTCAAATGGCCACTTCACGAGGTTCGAATCAGCCCCCGCGGGTATCGCCACTCGTCGCTCACGTCGCGTCTGTTGTCGCCAGGACGTCCGAGCATGAACGTGCTGCTGCTCGACACCGATGCGCTGTGTCGGATCCGGGTGAGGTATCGGCGCGCCGCTGGGCGCGACCAATTCTGAGGCGGGTGAGTCATCTTCAGCCAGTGCGGCATCCGTTGTGTGGCTCGCCTTGGGCGACGCTTCCGGTTGGTGCGATTCGGAGGTTTCCCGGATCAACGCGAGGCAGCGGCTGACGAGCACATCGACGGGCCGCTGGGCTGTGGCGAGTTCCCGATCACTGATTCGATCGACGACCATTTGTGGGCTGAGCTTGGTGGCGGATTCCGTGGCAGCGAGTGCTCCGGCAAGGCGATCGTTCGACCTGATGCCGTCGGCGTACTCCGGGTGGCGAGCCACCAGCAGATCCACGGTGCTGTCGCACTCTCCGATTGTCGGCGTCGGCAGGCTCGTCTCAGCCGCAGTGCAGAGTTCGTCGGTGTTGCTCATTGCCGGTTCCTCTTTCGGTCGTGTCGGATCTTTTCGCAGCGCCCGCCGGGTGATTTCAGTTGATGGTCACAGGGTGATGGTCACAGGGTGTTGGTCACAGGGTGAATGACGTCAACGGCATGCCGAGGGGAGGCTGACCGAGCGCGGCGCCGATCTGCGCGGACGATGCCGCCTGCTGCGCGACGAGGGCATCGGTCGTCGACTGCTGCGTTGCCGCAACATTGGCTGAGATTGCGGCTTGGGTCGCCTGCGCGTCACCAAGGACGGTGCCCGTTGTCGATCCGGTCGGCGCGGAGGGTGCCGATGCGGCTGGTGCCGCCACGGCGGGCTGAGGGGCTGGCGCGGCAGCTGCCGGCGGCGGCGAGGAGGCGGGTGCTGGCGCGGCCGCTGCTGGCGGCGGCGAGGCGGGTGCGGGTGCGGCCGCTGCTGGCGGCGGCGAGGAGGCGGGTGCTGGCGCAGTTGCTGCTGGTGGCGGCGAGGACGCAGGTGTCGGTGCGACGAACGCGGCCGCTCGAACCTCAGGTTCCGGGGTGACCTGCTGAGCCGTTTCCGGCGCCGCTGGATCGGCTGGTGCCTGTTGCTCGTTCGCTGGCGGCTCGCCAACGGATGCCTGCTCGGCCGAGCCGGCATCGTCGGTCAGGAGCTCGGGCTCGGTCTGGACAATCGGGGCGATGCTCTCGACAGCGACGGGCGGCTCAGCGGTCGCGAGGTTCGGTGCGCCAAGCGACGGGGGCTCTGCGGCAGAGAGTTGCGTCGGTGCCGATCCTGGTTTCTCGGCTGAAGCCGTCACCGTCGAGACGGCGGGCACCTCGACGGCGATTGCGTCGACGTTCGAGTTCACGTTCGAGCCCCGCAGCACGGTGGTGCCGGCGGTGACCAGCAGCAGTGTCATCGCCACCGCAGAGACGCCGCGAGCGGCTCGTGGTGCATCGAACGGTCCGACGGGGCCGCTCAGGAACAGTTTCCCGGGCAGGAACTTGGTGGACATCGAGAGCATCGCCACGTTGCTCGTCGACGTCCGTTGGCGGGGAGGGGGCGCAGGAGCGACAGCGATCGGAGCGGGCGCTGTCGGCGTAGGCGGGGTCGCGTGAAAGGCGGTGATCGCCGCAAGGCACCGGCTTGAAAGAATTGCTGCGGGTGCCCGCTGAGGGTCGATTCGCCGTCGACCGATGGTTGTCGCAATGCGATCCGGCGACCAGCCCGTCGTTGCGTGCAGTGCCTCGATCGCATGGGCGAGTCGCGTGTTGCCCTCGATCTGATCTCGCGGCGCAACTTGTCGGGCAACGAATGAATCAATGACTTCGGTTGCGATCGCAACGCTGGTCGCAGCAGGAGCGGCAGCGTTGTCGCCGGGGTGGGAACCTTGAGTGTGCATGACACCTCGATCAGCAAGAGAGAGATAGATACAGCGGCCCGAAGGTGGGCCACACGGACTTCCACGTTCCCTCGCACGCTCACCATGGGAGGTGTGCGGCAATTCCGAACGTAGCGAGGCCCCTCGGTGCGGTCAAGTCGTGCGGCAGAACTTTTCAACCACAGGACAGATCCAGCGAAAGATGACGTGGTTGGGGTCGGACCGACGCCCGACCCCCCGGGCGATAGCCGCACCGCAGCCGGCACCGATGGCAACCGCGAATCCTGCCGCCGGCGTGATGAGAAACGGTGCTGCGGCTGTCGCACAAACATAAGTTGAAAGTTCCTCAGCTCGTTCTCGTCGAGCCACGGTGTCGGCAACCTGGCACGGGCTGAGTATTTCCTGTGTGACCTCGGAGTCGGGGCCTCGCCGAGCGTCGCCCCGAATCGCGTTGAGCCAGTCGCCGATTGCCGCCCGAAGGCATCGCGGCTGCGCCGAGTTGTGGGATGAAGCCGCTGCTCCTTCCCACAACTCAGCTGCCCGATCAACGTCGCCGAGCTTCCTTCGACGACCATCGACAACTCAGAATTCGCGCCCGATTCCGGGGTATGGCATCACGCCGCGCGCCGCCGCCAACACCTCCGCCGCCGCCGCCACCACGGCTGCCACCGCCGCCCCCACCACCACGGCTGGCAGGGGCGCCACTGCCAAATCCGCTTCGTGACTTCGGTTCGGGCCCGCCGCCAGCTGGGGCTCTCTTTGGGGCCGGTGTGACGCGATCTCTGATCTCCTGACGCCCTTCTCGAACCGCCCCAGGAACCCCGGCCCCGGGGATCGTGTTGACGGGCTTACCAGTTGCGCAAGCAATTCCAAGAATGGTGCACGCGCCCCAGCGAGCGACGCCTCGCAGGAACCGAGCCCTGCTGGCCACCTTTGGTTCACCGGCGCTTACGGGGGTGTCAGATTCTCCGTTTGCTGCAAGCAGCACCGTGCCGTCGGGTTCGCCGCCCACCAAAGGATCAGCACTCACTCCGCTGGCGTCATCGAGTGAGGTTGCCCCGCCGGCTTCCAGATCCGTTGCAGGTAGGTCAGGTGCAGTGTCGAGGGTCGTGTCCGGCAAGGCCTGAGCCCCGTCGGCCACCTCGCTGGAAGTACCAGCTGCAACGTCGTCCTCTGCGATGCCCGTCAGGACGTCGTCGAACACTCGTTGCTCGGCGGGGTCCAACTCCAACTCGGCAGGTTCCTCATCGGAGGGTTCGGTCGTCGGCTGCGAACCATCGAGGCTGTAACCGGGCACCGGCTCGTCTGACGCATCGGGCGCCGTGTCGTCACGGCTTGCGATGAACTCGTCGGTGGCCTGATCGATGTCAGCGTCGGGATCGAACTGCGACGGATCAGCCTTGGTGGGCTGGCCGGTGTCGAAGCCGACCGTGGCCTTGGTTTGTTGGCCATCAGTCGACACGCCCGCTGTGAACGGACCGTTCTGATAGTCAGCACCAACGCTCGGCCCACTCGGCCCGTATGTCGCCTTGGGTGTCAGCGTGTCGCCTTCAGCCAACACGTCCGTGATCGGCGCGGCGACGGTGAGGGTCCCGTCACTGTTCACCCTGAGCGTGGCAGTCTCGTCGGTGAACTGCACTGATCCGAACGGGTCGACCCCGCCGGTGGCGTTGTTGCGCAACCCGCCCGACACGTCGACCTGGCCACCGTCCTCGGTGCGGCGATAGTCGACCGTCGCACCGCTGCCGTCCTTCACCGGCGTCAGCTTGATCGTCTCGACTGGAGCTTGGTCAGTCTCCAATGCTTCGTCCAACGACGTCACATCGACAGGAGCCTGATCCGTCTGCAGCGCGTCGTCCAGTGATGGTGCGTCGACTGGTGCTTGGTCAGTCTCCAACGCGTCGTCCAGTGATGGTGCGTCGGGCGGGGCTTGGTCGGTCTGCAACGCGTCGTCCAGTGATGGTGCGTCTGCCGGGGCTTGGTCTGTGTCGTCGAGCCCAATGTTGGTCGTCGGGTCGGTCTCGGGATCGACTGCGCTGATCACGAGGTCCGTTGGACCTGTCGCGGCCTCCGGAGTCTCGTCCAGTGACTCCGGATCGACGGGGACCTGCTCGACCGGGGTCGCGGTTCCGACCGGGGTCTGCTCCGCTGAAGCTGGTTCTGTCGATGCTTGGTCGGTGTCGTCGAGCCCAATGTTGGTCGTCGGGTCGGTCTCGGGATCGACTGCGCTGATCACGAGGTCCGTTGGAGCTGTCGCGGCCTCCGGAGTCTCGTCCAGTGACTCCGGATCGTCAGGGACCTGTTCGACCGGGGCCGGTTCGACCGGGGTCTGCTCGACCGGGGTCTGGTCCGCTGAGGCTGGTTCTGTCGATGCTTGGTCGGTGTCGTCGAGCCCAATGTTGGTCGTCGGGTCGGTTTCGGGATCGACTGCGCTGATCACGAGGTCCGTTGGAGCTGTCGCGGCCTCCGGAGTCTCGTCCAGTGACTCTGTGATCTTCAGGGACCTGCTCGACCGGGGCCGGTTCGACCGGGGTCGGTTCGACGGGGGTCGGTTCGACGGGGTCGGTTCGACCGGGGTCGGTTCGACCGGAGTCGGTTCGACGTCGTACGGCGCGTCCAAGGACGTCGGTTCGAACGAGTCGTCGAATTGCGCCAACGCCGAGCCAGCACTGAATGTCAACGCGCCAGCCGCCACGACGGCGCCGATCACGATTTTGCGCCAACGGCGCAACTTCGACGCGCAAGCCGCGTCGTCAGGCGAACCCGAGGGCACACCCAGATGAGTGGGGTAGGGATACATGATGGATCTTCCTTTGCTCGAAACCCGAACGCCGCACAGGGCATCCGGGGAGCTCCGAAACTGTCACGGACAACCTTCGTTGTCACGAACGGCTTTCCGCTTGGGTTCCGGAACAGGGGCTTGAAATGAATGGAATTCATTCAGCCGCATGGGAACGACCTCTCGGACCCGCAGGGACCGACGCACTTTCCGAGATTCGCATAGGAGCGAGTTCTCAAATGGCAAGCGTCACCATACGGACCGTCGGTGGTGCTGTCAAGCGCAGGGCGGGTTCGACAGCGTTGAGTCGACCGTGTCCACGTCGAGGTGAGGTGTGCTCGAGGTGTGCTCGGGGTGGGTCACCTGGACGATGTCGAAGCCTCGATTCCGTTGCAGTTTCTTTGGGTTTCGGGTCCACGCCGGCCGGTCGGTGGCGATCGCCGTTGCAGTATTCGAACGATCGAGATCGTCTGCGCAACGTGGTTCGGCTCCGTCGGATCGGGGCCGACGAAGACGCCGATGTGTCGATATTCCCACACTCGCATCCGAAACACCAGTTTTATAGTTGACACCGAACAAGAACACGTGTACTCTCAGGAAATGGGCTCCACGGACACGATCGACGCAGCAGCGGCGCCGTGGCAGTCCCTGTCGACAGCGATTGCCGATCTCGATGTCGAGGTCAACGACATCGCCGGAATCTTGAACATCCACCACGCCCGGCTCGTCGACACCGCGATGGTCATGCTCGACGACGACCGAATCTGGTCCGGTGCCGGCATGACCTCGGTCGCGTCATGGCTCGCCTGGCGCACCGGTGTGTCTCCTGCGACTGCCGCGTCGATCGTCACCATCGCGCAGCGCGCCGCTGACCTGCCGGCCACACTCGACTCGTTCCGTCGCGGTGAACTCTCCCTCGACCAAGCCGCCTCCATTGCCCGCAAAGCCCCCTGGTGGTGCGATCAACAAGCCCGCGACTACGCCCGCGTGATGACCGTCACCCAACTCCGGACCGTGCTCGGCGCCTACCCCTACCCGCACCTCGACACCGACGGCCACGAAATCCGCGAACCCAACCCCACCGACACAGTCAGCGACCCGGCCACCCCCGTCGACGACAATACGACCGCCACCGTGGCCACCACCCCTGTCGACGCCACCACCCCAGTCGACGAGAACGCAATCGACGCCACGACGGCCGATGCCAAGACGATTGAGGTCGCGGCAACCGTCGACACCACCACATCCGTCGACGCCACAGCCACCGCGGCGGCCGCAGCAGAATCATCGATCCGATCCGGGACCGACGTCTCCCCGACATCAGCGGAGCTACCTGACGAGTGGTGCTCGATCATCATCGGTGACGACGGCATGTACCGGCTCACTGCCCTGCTCCAACCCGACACCGGCCTGACCGTCAACGCCGCACTCGACGCCGCTCGCGACCACCTCTTCAACAACAACACCGGCCACACCGGCGTCAACGCCGGCGTCACCACGGTCGACGCGTTGCGCCACATGGCTGAACGCTCACTCGACAGCGAACCCGACACCCGCCGCCGAACCCGCTTCACCACATCCCTGTCGATCGACATCACCACCGGCACCATGACCGACGTCCGCGGCTACCGGCTCCCCGACACCATCCGCCAACACATCACCTGCGACGGCACCCTCACCCCCACCTACCTCCACAACACCCGACCCGTCTCAGTCGGACGCACCCACTACGTCGTACCCCAACGCACCCGCACCATCATCGAACACCGCGACCACGGCCACTGCCGAGTCCCCGGCTGCACCACCCGCCACGGCCTCGAAATCCACCACATCATCCACTGGGAACACGGCGGCCCCACCAACACCAACAACCTCATCCTGATCTGCAGCCGACACCACCGACTCCACCACCACGGCCGACTCACCATCACCGGCAACGCAGACAACAACGACAACACCACAAACGACAACACGGACGGTCTCGAATTCCGCAACCAACACGGACGAATCCTCACCCCGTCGGGTGCAACGCCCAACCCGCCCAACGGGCCACCCCCACGACCACCGGCCCCATACCAACACCCCGACGGTGGACGACTCGACAAACGGTGGATCTACTTCCAACCCCCACACGCCCACATCGAAGAACTCCTTCAACGATCCGCCAGCGACACCGACTACCTCCAACGCATCACCCCACCCTGGATGAACTGAACACCTGTCCCACTGCCGAGGGTCCGCGACGCTGGCTACCGATTGTGTCTCCTGGGCGCCGGAGCTCGTTGCGGTAGACACATCGATCGTCCCACATCATGAGACCCCCGACGTGAACGACCCGGACCACCCCCGTTTCCCTCACCGCTTCCTCCCGGTTCCCCTCACCGCTTCGGCTGTTGGCTCAGTCGGTGGCGCGTTCGTCGACGGCGACCTGAACGAGACTCGGCGGGAGGTGACGGACCATGAGCACGCCCCGACCCGGGGGTTGCGGCGATGCCCTGACCGCGCCGATGATCGGCCCCTCCTCGCGCTCGCCGGACAGGACGAGGCCGGCCGAGCTGACCTCGCGGATGCGGCTGGTGATCGGCTCGTACATCATCTTCGTCGCGCCCGCGACGCGTCGTGCGAGCACGACGTGCAGGCCGACATCGCGGCCCTGGGCGAGTAACGGCAGGAGCGCTGCGATCGGGCTGCCCGACTGTGTGACGACGAGGTCGTAGTCGTCGACGACGACATACAGCTCGGGGCCCGTCCACCACGAACGGGTGCGCAGTTCGGCCGCCGTCACGTCGGCTCCTGGCAGCCGCGACGCAGCGATCTCAGCGATTTCGGCGATCACGTCCCGCGTCGCCGGCTCGGAGGCGGCGTAGGCGTGCAGATGTGATTCGGGGACCACACCGAGCAGGCTGCGCCGGTAGTCGACCAGCACGACCGATGTCTCGTCTGGCGTGGTCCGATCGGTGAGACCCAACAGCCACGTTCGGAGGAACGTGGTCTTGCCCGACTCACCGTCGCCGTAGACGAAGAAGTGCGGCTCGCTTCTGGTCAGGCCGAAGTTCCACGTCGCCATCCCGCGTTCGAGCAAACCGACGGGCACGTTCGACCGCTCTGTTTCGGGCTGGGCGGCGGCCGCTGTTGGCAGCGACGTGGTGACGATCACGGACGGCAGCAGCACCACTGGCGCAGCAGTCGGGCCGGACCAGCGATCGCGGATGTGGTCGACCGCGGCGCGCGTCGCAGCGGGCAAGGTGTCGGCTGCGTGCTGACCGTCGAGACGCGGCAGTGCGACGTGGAACAGCAGCGTCGAAGGATGCAACCCGCGACCTGGTTGATCAGCTCGGATGACGGCGGCGCGTCGGCGATCGAATGCTGAGTCGAGCGCGCTGTTCAAGCGGAGTTCGAGCCGGCCACCGATCGCGTCGAGCACATTGGCGCGCATCTCCATCCACCGGTTCATCGTGACGATGACGTGGACGCCGTAGCCGAGGCCACGTGAGGCGATGTCGGCGATCACGGGCTCCAGCACCTCGAACTTCTCGCGGAACGCCGCCCACCCGTCGATGATCAGGAACACGTCGCCATGACGCGCCTCGCCGTCCGCCGTGCTGTGCCGGTGGTCATTCGACGCATCGCGTGAGCTGTCAGCCCGGTCGTGATCGGAATTCTCGGGCGTGCCGTGGTCGGACGCGTCGCGGGAGATGTCGGCCCGGTCGTGATCGGAATTCTCGGGCGTGCCGTCGTGCCGATCGCTATCCGCACCTTCGTCGAGAGCGGCGTCGCCGGCGGTCTCGACTTGGCCGGCCAGGCCACCAGTCGCGCGGCGTCGACGGAACGTGGCCACCGAGTCGATCTGTTGCGCACTGAACATCGCCTCGCGCTGGTCGAGGATGTCGGACACGTGCGACACGAGCCGGGCGACCAAGTCGGGCTGTTGGCGCGTCGCGACGGTACCGACGTGCGGCAAGCCAGCCATTGCCTCAAGCGTGCCACCGCCGTAGTCGATGCCGTACACCTGCACCTCGTTCGGCGTGTGCGTCACGGCGAGGCTCAGCAGCGTCGTGCGCAGGAACAGGCTCTTGCCCGACTGCGGCGCGCCCGCGATGGCGAGGTTGCCGTGGGCGCCGCCGAAGTCGAGGATCAACGGGAGTTGTTGCTGGCGAGCGGGTTCGTCGACGACGCCGACCGGAATGGCCAGCGCAGCTGTGCCCGGCCACCCATTGGCCGCGAACCCGCGCATCTCGTCGCGCACGAAGCCCTGCCCGAAGAGTGGGTCGAGCGCGATGTCGTTCGCCATCGGCGGCAACCAGATTTGATGTACCGGATCGGCTGCATCGACGAGTCGCTCGATCACTGCGTCGAGCACCGTGCGGTCACGAACAGCCGCCGGAGCGACCGCAGCGTCGCCGCTTTCGCTGAGACCGACGCTTTCGCCGGGTACGCCGTGCGTGTCGTCGTCGAGTCCGTGGGGGGTGCTGCCGTCGGGTTGGCCGCTACCACCATCGTGCTCGTCATACGCGGCGCCAGTGTCGGAGCGATCCGCTGCGTGCCCATCGGTTGCGTCGTCAGCGGTGCGCGCGGGCTCGGTTGCGGCCCGATCGAAAGCGGCACCGAGAGGACCGGAAACGTACGACGCTTGGAAGCGTTCGAACGATGTCGAACCCACTTTGAGGTAACCGCCGCCAGGCGCACTCGGCAGCGAGAACGCGTCGGGCACGCCGAGCACGATGCGGCTCTCGGCGGCGCTGAACGTGCGCAGCCCCAACCGATAACTGAGGTAGGTGTCGAGGCCGCGCAGCTTGCCTTCCTCCAGGCGTTGGGAGGCGAGCAGCAGATGGATGCCGAGGCTGCGCCCGACACGTCCGATGGTGAGGAAGAAGTCGATGAACGCCGGCTCCTGGTCGAGTAGTTCGGCGAACTCGTCGACGATCACCAGCAGCGTGGGCAGCGGTTGGTCACCCAACGCCGGAGGCAGCGTGCCGGCGCGCCGTGCGGCGCGATACTCCCGCACGTTGCCCAGGTTGCCGGCTGCGGCGAGCAACTCCTGACGTCGACGTTGTTCTCCGCCGAGCGCGGCCAGGATGCGATCGACGAGGGCGAGATCGTCGGCAAGGTTCGTGACCACACCGGCGACGTGGGGGAGCGCGCCGAGGCTGGCGAAGCTGGCGCCGCCCTTGAAGTCGACGAGCACGAACGACAGCACTTCGGGCGAGTGCGTCAGGGCCAGTCCGGTGACGAGGGTTCGGAGCAGCTCGCTCTTGCCGGCGCCGGTGGCACCGACGAGCAGGCCGTGCGGGCCCATGCCGGCGAGCGCCGACTCCTTCACGTCGAGGGCGATCGGCCGCATCTCGGGATCGACGCCGATCGGCACCCGCAGCAGACCCTCGTGGTCGATCGTGTGCCACCGATCGGTGACCGTGGCGAGGTCGTCGGCGTCGTTGATCCCGAGCAACTCGAACAGGCCGGGGCTGTGGAGCGCAGTGACGGCATCGGCCTTGGTCGACAACAGATCGGGCGGCCGCATCGAGGTGGCACCCGCCGCGGCGATGAGTTCGAGCAGCGCCCGCTCGTCGGGTGGCCCGGCTTGCGCGGCCGAGAAGCCGGCCCGACCGTGGGGGAGGTCGAACGGGGCGATCTCGATCGGCCCGACGGGCCGCGGCGCCCCCACCGACACTGCGCCACCCTGCACTTCGCGCGGCTCGGACCGGCCGGCCACGACGTACCCGCGACCGGGCAACGAACGTTCGAGGAGGGCGGCAGCATCCGATCCGAGCAGATCGTTCGAGTCGGGCGCCGACGCGACGCGCAGTACGACTCGGATCGAAGACAGGTCGACCAGTTCGTTCATCGCGCCGCCGCTGTGTCGGCTCGTCGACCACAGCACGTTGACGCCCAACCCGCGGGCCCGGCGCAGCAGCCGGATCAATCCTTCGGTGGCGGCGGGGATGACCCGGTTGATCGTGTCGACGTCGTCGATCACCACGACGAGCCGCGGCTCACCGGCCACCGTCGAGACGGCGTCCGCGCCGGAACCTGGGCCCGTGTCGCCGGACTGGCCGACTCGTTGCGAACGAAGCCGTTCGCGTCCGCGACAGCTCGCGGTCGAGGCCATCGACGAACTGCCCGAGCGTGGTCTCGTCGATACGGCTCACCGCACTGGCCACGTGCGGAAGGCGATGCAGGTGACCGAACGACTCGCCCCACAGCACGACGTGGAGTTGCTCGGGCGGTCGTGATGCCGCAAGGTCGAACACCATCGCTGCCAAGTGCTCGGTCTTGCCCGTGCCGCGGCCGCCGACCACCACGGCGTGGGGGCCATCCGCGTCGAGATCGACGGCCACCGTGCCCGATTCGCCGACGCCCACCACGAGCGCACCCGAGCGCTGCTGGGTCCACCGTGTAGTGACGTCGGCGGGCCGGGCCTGATCGAGGCCGAGGATCTCGGCGTGGCTGACGCAGGTGGGTAACGATGCGCTGCCGCCACCTGCGTCGGGGTCGACGAGGCGGGCCAACGATCGTGCAAACCGGTCGGCCGTCGTCGCGGACAGGCCACCGACGACCAACTCGGTGTTGCGATCGGGGTCGCGCGGCCAGCGGCTCGTTGCCTCGCCGTCGGCGTCGTGGTGCGTGACGACCAGGTCACAGAGGTCGGGAAGCCCGTCGGCGGTGTCGGCGAGCACGATGCCGGTGACCCGCGGCGCGGCGCGCCGACTTCCGATCGGGCCAGTCTCATCGCCGTTTCCGACCGACATGCGGAGCAGCCGCCTGACCGCGAGGTCGCCGTTGTCGGCCAAGCCGTGCGTGTCGATCACCGCGACCAGGTCGGCGCCGGCCCCGCTGTCGGCCAGCACGTCGTCGATCGCCGCGGCATCGACCCAGCCGGCCTCGTCGGCCACCACGGCGAGCAGGCGCCCGCCGGCGAACGACGGACGCACGTGGGGAAGCCACTTCGTCCAATCCCAATCCGCGGCACGCTCACGACCGACGACGAGGACCATGCGGATCTCGGCGGGTCCGTGGAGCCCGGCGGCCTGGGCGAGCAGCCCTCGGGCCGTGGCGAGCGCTGCGTGGCGCGGTCCCGCCAAACCCAGGGTGGTGCCGGCGTTCGCCTCGATGGCGACAGGCGCATGGTGGAGGGTGCGCCCGGCGTCGACCAGTTTGATCAAGTCGGCCAGTTCGTCGGGCGGCTCGGCGAGCGGCGCCTCCCACGGGGTGTCGGCGATGCCCAGCGACAGCGTCATGAAGTGCGGGTGGTTCCGCCGCCGACTCCACAGCGCCGCCGATGCCACGTCGGCGCGCCGCACGATTTCGGCGAGGTCGGGGCTGATCTCGCGCCTGCGGCGGACTTCGAGGTCGCGGGCCTCGTCGAGGTCGTCGGCGAACTCGACGAGTTCCTGGCGGTATCGACGCTTCGACGTCTTGCGGACGCGCCGGTTTCGACCGGCGCGGTCGGCGGTGGTGACCAGCATCATCACCGGACCCATCAACGCGAACATCGCGTACAGCCACTGGCCGGTGAACCAGACCATGCCGGCCGCCATCGCCATCGGCAGGAGAAACCCGATGAGGCCGGGGCGACCGGTCTTGGGTTGGCGCGGCGGAGCGGGCAACTCGATGTCCGGGCCGGGAGCCGGGGGCAGGTCGACCGGGGACCGGTAGTACGGCACCGGCCCGGTGGGGCTCGTGCGGAGCAGACCGTCGACCTTGACCGGGGTGTCAGAGGCGGGCACGGCGCGCACGACGACGACCGTCGGGCCGCAGCCGACAGGTTCGCCGAAGTCGACGTCGACCCCGTCGAGCCCGCATCGATGGCCCCGCACGATCGTGCCGTTGCGCGAACTGTGGTCGACGACGCGGATGCGACTGCCGTCGACGGTGAGCGTGCAGTGATGATTCGACACGCCGTTGCTCGCCAGTCGAACGTCGACGTCGCTGCTCCGCCCGACGGTCGCGACCCAGCCGTCGGTGGCGGTCGGACGCATCGGCACGACCCGACCCGCATCGAGTCCTGCGATCACGTGCACCGCCCATCCGAGCGTCGGCACCGGCGTAGGACTCGCCGCAGCGGTGACGCCGATGACATCGCCCGGTCGGAGGCGGGCATCGCGCACGGTCACGTCGCCCGCGCAGATGCGGGCGCCGACGTGGATGCCGTCCACGCCCGCCGGTTCGGTCGGGTCGGTCGGGTCGGCCTGAGGGTCGGCCGGGTAGGCCTGAGGGTCGGTCGGGATGGCGGTGCGGTTGGCGGTGGCGATGTCGGTCGGGTTGTCGGTCGGGTTGGCGGTGGGGTTGTCGGTCGGGTTGGCGGTGGGGTTGTCGGTCGGGACGACGGTGGGGAAATGGTTACCGCTCGGGGCGATGCGTAGCCCGGGGATCGCCGCGATCGCCTCGCCGATGGTGAGATCGGGGTCGGCGAGCCCGACGACGACGTCGCGCCGGCCGACGGTGAGGGGGACGCGGATCACGACGGGCGGCGGGTCACGCTAGGACGCCGACAGGCCGAGGCGGACGGCAAGGCGGGTCAACTCGGCGCGCCGCCGGACACCGGTCTTGTCGCGGATCCGGTCGAGATGGGAGTGCACGGTCTTGACGCTGATGAACAGGGCCTTGGCGCACTGGTCGTCGGTGTGCCCGGCGGCCACGAGCGTGAGCACCTCGCGCTCGCGGTCCGACAGGACGGTGAGCAATCGATGCATCTCGGCGCCCCGCCGATCCTCGATCGTCAGCCCGTCGACCGCCGAGTCCGCGACGAGGCGGATGGTGACCGAGCCGATGCCGACCACATCGGCGGACGAGAACTCGACTACATCGTCGGCGCCGAGGCGCGTGCCATTGACGTGCGTGCCGTTGTGGCTGCCGAGATCACGCACCGTCCATCGTCCGCTGTCGCCGGGTCGCCCGAGTTCGGCGTGATGGCGTGACACCGTTGGTTCGTTGTCGAGGACGATGTCGTTGTCGGTGGCCCGTCCGATGCGCACGACTCGACCGCGAATCGGCAGCCGAGCGGTGCCTGTCGCGCTGCTTACCTCGAGCAGCATCGGCGGCTCGGCGGACAGCATCGCACCAGTATGCACGCTGCACGGGAGAGGGCAAACGGGTAGATCTCCCGATAGCGGCGGTGCGGCCGGCGTGCCGATCATGGTCGGCATGAGTCAACCCAACAGCAGCAGCCCGAGCGGCGGCGGTCAGGTCGTTGCTTCGTGGCAACAACTTGCCCAGCTTCCCCAGATGCTCGGCGACGTGAAGACCGGCATCCTCACGCTCCGCACCCTCATTTCGACGCCGTCCGCGGCGATGGCCACGGGGTCGCCCGCAGCAGGTGCTGCCATCGTCGCCCTCGGTGCCGAACTCCTCGTCTTCCTGGCGCAGACCGTCCAGGCCATCGACGACGACATCGACGCGATGACGCAGGTGGCCCAGAACTATCAGCAGACCGACGCCGAACTCACCACGGCCGCCACCGCCGGGACGCAGGCGCTCGGCAACCTCACGGCCGCCCAGCACCCATCGTTGAACGGCGGGCTCCAATCGTGCACGGCCCGCGGCGCGCTGACCGGAGCATCGATGCTCGACGATGTCGCGCAACCGGCAGCTGCACTGGTGCGCACGATCGGCAATGGGTCCCAAGTGGTCCTCAATGGTGCGGCGAACGCGATCTCCTCCACGGGTCGTGCGGCTGCCGATGCCCTCGATCAACTCCCGTACATTCCTGGCCTCGGGGCCAACCCCCGCCTCGGCGCAGACGGCTCGACCGTCTGGGGCGCCGCAGCCCGCAACGGCACCGCTGCCCAAGCCGCCGTCTTCCGCGGCGCAAGCGATGCGGTGGAGGCAGTCGAGCGATCTGCCACCGCCACCGCCGCGAACGCCACTCGCATCGCCACCCGCGCCGACAACCTGCTCACGCTCGACGGCAACTGCTCGACTGGCACGACACCGCTGCGCCCGACTCCTGCCCAGCCCGCCGTCCGCACCACCCTCACCACACCGGTGCGGCCGTGATCACCGTTCAGGGTTTCGTTCCCTACCCACCGCAAGCGAACGCCGCGCCGATCCAGCGACTGGCGTCCGACCTGACCCGGCTCTGCCAGGGTCTCCAGCAGGGCTCCGCCCAACTCACCGGTACCGCCGGTGCAGCTCGCTCGTCGTGGGTCGGCCAAGCTGCCGACGCCTTCGCCTCGCACGTCGACGACCGGGCCAAGACCGTCCAGATGACCGGCCAGACGCTCGCCCGAACGGTCCCTGTCTTGCAGACCTACGCCGCTGCCATCACCGCCACGTCCGCGGCGTACTCGACCGCGGCCACCGCCGAACACGTCGCCCGGGCCGGGATGCCCTGGACCTTCGCTGCGCTCGGTGCGGCGATCGCAGCGGAAGGGGTCGCACTCACCGCCTTGCAGACCGCTGGCCTGGCGTGCGCCGGCGCGCTCGTCGTCATCGAACTCGAACTGGCCGCTGCCCACCTGTTCGGCGTCAACCGGGAGGCATTCACGGCGATCAAGGAAACGGCCACGCAGATCTGGGACGGCATCGTCGAACTCGGCTCCGAACTCGACGCCGATGCCGCGATTGCCCTGCTCAACACGACGATCACGATCCCCAACGGTGACGGTTCGTCGACGCGGACCTCGGCGCTGGGGTGGCTGCTCGGGCAGAACGAGCACGTCCAAACCCTCGTCGGCACCGTGCAGGCCCTGGTCGGCATCGGCACGCTGCTCTCAGCGCCGCCGCTGAGCGCCGTCGAACGCCCCGAGTTGGCCAGCCAGGTGCTGCCAGCGGGGATGACCGGGTCGCCCAACGCCGCGCAGGTGGGTCAGATCATGGCCAATCTGGAAGCGTTACAACGCCGGGGCAGCGTCGAGGCCGACCAGTCGGTGGCGGTGCTCGCGACGCAGGGCACCGGGCCCGACGGCGCCCAGGTCCTCAACCTCACCCTGCCCGGCATGCTGCCGCCCAACGAGGCGGTGTGGGGGAGCAGCGGCACGCGCAACCTCCCGAACGCCGCCGCCGACCAGATCACGGGGTACGGCAACGAGACGCTGGCCATCCGCCAGTTCATCGAGTCGCGCGGTCTCCGGCCCGGGTCGATCGTCAATCTCTACGGGCACAGCCAAGGCGGCATCGTCGCCCGCAACGTGGCCAACGACCTGATCAACGACGGCTACCGCGTCAACGTCGTGTCGTACGGCTCGCCCGACGATCAGTTGCGCCCTGGTATCGGTTCCTACGCCGTGCAGAATCTCCGCGACCCGGTTCCTGCTGCTCGTGTCGGCGGCGATTCGATGGTGTCGACCACGCTTCATCCGGGCCAACACCTCGTCACCTTCGACCGCGAAGTCGATGGCGATCTGTTCGCCAGCCACGACGCCCGTGTCTACGGCAACGTGCTTGCCGAACGGCCGAACACCGCAGGGGCGCGGGCACTGAATTCGTTCCTCGACGGTCAGCGGCAGGTGACGATCGACCCGGCGCGAACCACGGTGGTCACCTTCGAAGGGCCGTGTCGCCCCGACGGCGTGTGTGACGCCGTGCCGGTGCCATCGTCGGCCTATCGGGTCGGCTCCGGCAACTGACGCGGCTGCCCGGACGCTTCGAGAAAATCATCTGGCGCGCTCCCTGCGTGCCGCGCGTCACCTACAGTTCATTGCGTGGGCAAGGAATTACGGGGGACATGGCGTGCGGCAACGCTCGTCGTGTTCGTCGCCGTCGTCGCGGCCTGTGCCACGTCGCCCGGCGAACGTTCGGCGACGACGGCGGTTCCTGGTCCGATCGACAGCGTGCCGGCTGCGGGCGGGCGAACCGAG
The DNA here is from genome assembly GCA_963820085.1 of Ilumatobacteraceae bacterium. Classification (GTDB taxonomy): domain Bacteria; phylum Actinomycetota; class Acidimicrobiia; order Acidimicrobiales; family Ilumatobacteraceae; genus Ilumatobacter_A. The sequence goes on from CAWFYU010000009.1 coordinate 342,437, forward strand.
AGCGTGAAGGTTGAGACGGCCAACGACACCGCCAATCCCTTCCGTACCGGGCGGACCCTCGTGATCCCGCATGCCGGTGGTGACGGTCTGTTCCCCGAGAACACCCTGTTCGCCTACGAGCAGAGTCAAGCCCTCGGCGGCGACGTCATCGACGCCGATGTCAAGATGGCCGCCGACGGGGTGCTCGTTGCCTTTCATGATTCGACCCTCGACCGCACGACCGACGGAAGCGGTCCGGTTGCCGATCTCACCTCGTCGGAGTTGGCTCAGCTCGATGCCGGATTCGACTTCGACGTCGACGGTGCGTTTCCATTCCGAGGTACCGGGATCGGTGTGCCGACCATCGAAGACATCCTGCTCGCGTTTCCCGACACCCTGACGACACTCGATCTGAAGGTGCCGGGCGCCCAACTCGTCCAGCCGATGTGTGATCTGCTGCGCAGGTTGGGTCGCACCGACGACGTGTACATCGGCACCGAGTCAGACGACCAACCCGACCTGTTCCGGGCCGCGTGCCCCGAGGTCCACACGTCGGGCACGAGTGAAGAACGCCAGGTGCGGCGAGCAGCTCAAGAGGCCGGAGCGACGTCGTCGCCGATTGCGCAGTTGGTCAGCCAACCGTCGTACATCGGCAACGACGGGCAACCCCGGATCACCGAAGAGTTCCTGGCCTTCGCTCAGGCGAGCGACACTGCGGTGCTCACCTGGGTCATCGACGACCCCGACACGCTGGCGACGCTGATCGAGATGGGGATCGACGGCGTGTACACCCGCCGCCCCGATGTGATGGTCGAGGTGCGCGACGCCATCGAGCAGCGCGCTGACTGACGGGCCGGCTTCATGGTCGGCGGAAGGGCCAGCTACATGGCCCGGCGGAAGCGGCCGGCGGAACGGGCTCGGCAGAACGGGCTCGGCAGAACGGGCTCGGCGGAAGTGGCAGGCGGCCGACATCGGGCGGCGCCAGCGGGCCATACTGAGCGGGTGATGCGCCCGGGTTCGAATCGTCGCAGTCGTCGGGGCGAGCGCAGAACTGCAGATCGTCCGAATGACGATGTGGCCGCTGCGATCAACGGCGCATCGGCGGGAGGTGTCGGACCGACCGGACAGTTGCCCAGTGTCGACGGGTACGCCGACCTCGAAGTCGTCGGGCATGGCGCGTCGGCCACGGTGTATCGCGCCCGCCAGGTGGGCTACGACCGCAGCGTCGCGTTGAAGGTCCTCAACATCGATGTCTCCGACCGGCGCGGACAGAAGCGGTTTGATCGGGAGCGTTCGCTCAACGGCCGCCTCAGCGATCACCCGCACGTCGTCACCGTGCTCGACTCGGGCTTCGTCAACGGCCGACATCCCTATCTCGCGATGGAATTGTTCGAGCAGGGCTCGCTGAACGACCAGCTCAAGCGCAACGGCCCGTTCGATCTGGCGGCTGCGCTGCATATCGGCGTGCGCATCGCCGGCGCGCTCGAAAGTGCGCATCGCATCGGGGTGATTCACCGTGACGTCAAGCCGCAGAACATCTTGACGTCGCGCTTCGGCGAACCGGCTCTCGCCGATTTCGGTATCGCCACCATCTTGCAGATGGACGAGTCGTTCACCACGGCGCTGACTCCGGTGCACGCCGCACCCGAGTTGCTCGAAGGCGCCGACCCGTCTCCACTGTCCGACGTCTACGCGTTGGCGTCGACGATCTACACGCTGCTCGCAGGGTCCGCGCCGTTCGCCGGGCCGGGCGGGGAAGGCGTCCTGGCGCAGTTGTTGCGCATCACCACGAGCGACATCCCGGCGATCCCGCGCGATGACATCGACGACGCGCTGCTCGACCTGCTCCGGCGGGCGATGGCCAAGCGTCCAGCCGAACGCACTCCGAGCGCGGCACGGTTCGGAGTCGAGTTGCAGGACGCCCAACGCCGCTTGGGTCACGCGGTCACCTCGTTGCCGGTCTCGATCGAGCCGAACGATGTCAGGCCGGACCCGAATGATGTGCGGTCGGACCCGAATGATTTGCGGTCGGGCCCGAACGACGTCACCGCCGAGTCGCGGTCGCGATCCGTGACGTCGGCGCCGATCGCACCGCCGTCCGGTCGAGGCATCGTCATCCCGCCCGCCCCGCTCGCCTCGGACTCGTCGCCCCCGATCCCGTTCGCCCCGGACTCGTCGCCCCCGATCCCGCTCGCCCCGGACTCGTCGCCCCCCATCCCGCTCGTGGCCGACCCGCCGGCCGCGATCCCGCTCGCCCCGGACTCGTCGGCCCCGATCCCGCTCTCCTCGGACTCGTCGGCCTCGATCCCGTTCGCCCCGGACTCGTCGGCTCCCATCCCGCTCGTGGTCGACCCACCGGCCGCGGTCCCACCAACTGCGATCCCGCCAGCCGCGGTCCCACCAGCCTCGATCCCGCCGTCGGCTGACTCGTTTGCACCAGATCCGCTCGCCGCGGACTTGTCCGCATTCGCGCCGCCCGCGGCCGGCGCGTCGGCGCGTGATCGGCCCGGCCCGGCCCGGCCCGCGCCGGCCACAGCGGCCCCCAGCCCAGATCTGGCCATCGCATCTCCGGGCCCGGGTGCGGGTGCGGGTGCTCGCGTCGATGATGCGCCGGAGGAACTGACCGCTGACGTCGGGTCCGAACAGCACACGGTGATCGGCCGCCGAGCGTTTCCCGACATGCCCGTAGCACCGCTGCCCAGGTCACCGTGGCCGCGCCGGGCCGCGGGGGTCGGGGTGCTCGTCGCCGCAGCCGCGCTGACCTTCGTCGTCGTGTCCCTGGTCCGGGGCAACGACAGCACGTCGAGCGGCGGCGCGCCGTCGGACGACCCCGGCCCCGCCTCGTCGTCAGCGGTCTCGGTGCCGGCCTCGGCAGACTCGATCGACGACGTCGATCCGTTCGCCCCATCCGAGCTCGAAGCATCGGCGGTCGAAGGCGTCGTGCTCGTTCGTTGGACCGACAACACCGACGGCACCCGTCCGCATCTGGTCTACGTGTTCGAGCCCGGCCAGCCCGATGCCGCGCCGATGGTCGTCGTGGCAGGGGACACCTCGGTCAAACTCGATGGTCTCGACCCGGACGCCCCGGCATGCATCATTGTCGCCGCCGCCATCACCCTCGGCGATGAGACGACAGCCACCGTGACCGCCGACTCCCCAGCCCTCTGTGTCAACGGCGCCGTCACCAACGACGACACCTGACACGCCCCGTCCCGCCGTCACCAGCCCCACCACCTTCGCTCCGTCCCGAAAAATGTGCGGGGATGTGCGCAGGGCGGTCGGTTCCGTGCATTTTTCGGGTGGCGCGGCGGCTCGGGTGTGCGGCGGGAGCTTGGCGCCGAGCGCGGGATCAGGGTGGGACGCAGCGGCGGGGTGGGTCGGGGCAGGGGTCGATTTCGGGGGCGTAGTAGTAGTCGGTCATGGACGTCCCGTTGCCGAATCCATTCGACGGGGTCACAGTCACTTCGATCGTATCCCCGGGGAACACGGGGCCGATGGCAACGGAGAGTGCCGAGGTCACGGTGAACGGAGCTCCATTGACGACGACGATGTAACTCGTCGCACCGACCGCCGCGCCCCACGACGCAGCGTTGCGGCCGACATTGAGTGACGGGAGCGCCCCGGGGGCTCCGCTCGGCGTGGTGGCCGATGCCGAGCCGGCGCCGCTCTGCAAGCCATTGGTGCCGATGGCCACGACGCTGACCGTGTAGGTGGTGTTCTGCGACAACCCACCGAAGCCGGCGTTGCCGCTCGACACGGTCTGGCTGGCACCACCTGGGCTGAGCGACACCTGCCATGACCCGACCGTGGTGCCGTTCGATGAACCGACCGCCGAGAACGACACGCTGATGTCGGTGGGCGACGTCGCCGAGGCATTCACGCTGGGCGCCGCGGGTGGCCCGAACGGTGTGGTGACGGACGACGCGGCGCTCGCCGGACTCTGCAGGCCGGTTGCGCTCACGGCGAACACGTCGAACTGATAGCCGCTGCCATTGGCGAGCCCGCCGACGGTGGCCGACGTGGCACCGGCCGACGCGGTGACGGTGGCGCCCGTAGTGATGTTGCGCACCACAAAGCTCTGGATCGTGGCGCCGTTGCCGGAACCTGCGCTCCAGGACACGGTCGCCTGGCCGTTGCCCGGCGTCGCCGACACGCTCTGCGGCGCGTTCGGCGCGGGTGGCGGCAGCGTGGTCGGCGGCTGCGTGACCGGTGGCTGGGTGACGGGCGGCTGCGTGGTCGTGGTCGTGGGGGGCAGGGTGGCGCGCGGACTCGGGTCGGGCGCGGTCGTCGTGGTCGGGGTACCCGGGTCGCGGGGCGATGTCGGTGCTGGTGTCGCCGGGGGTGGCGTGGACTCGAGGGTCGTGGGCGGTGACGGGATGCTCGGCAGCGGGACCACCGTGCTCGCCGGCGGACCGTTGTTGCGCGATGGCGGGGCGACGGGGATGACGATCGGCGGTTGGGTGTTCGGCGGTCGCGACGAACCACCCCTGGGCGGCGTCGACGGCGGTGGGGTCCGGTTCGCGTCGCGGTCGGTGGCCGCTGTCGTCGTCGGCGCGGTCTCCGTTTCGGCCGGAATCGTCGGAATCGTCGGACTCGGGTGGCAGCGTGGTGCTCGGAGCGCCGAACTCGGGTGCCTCGGGAATCGTCACCGGCTTCACGCCGCCATCGGCGCCCTCGGTGACGTCGTACTTCGTGGCCACGGTGACGCCACCGGCGTCGTCGACCGCCCACGCTTGTTCGCTCGTTTGATCGCTGGCGTAGACCGCGGTGGAGTCGGCGACGACTTCGAACGTGCCCGGTTGTCCGCTCAGGACGATCGCTGCCTCGGTCGACGCCCCGCTGAGACCGATAGGAATCAGCGAACCGTTCGTGAAGTCGGGAACGTAGGCCCTGGTCGACGTGATCTCCGGAGTCCCGAACTCGTGACCGGGGTTGGGCAGCGCAACGACCCGGGTGGTGCCCTGGACGAGATCGAGCAGGACGACCTTGGCTCCGGCAGCGAGAATGGGCAAGGTGGTCCCGACGTCGACGACATCCGGGGCGTCGAGGCGGTCGTCCGCGTCGATCGGGAGGTCGATGACGGTGGAACCAGCCGAACCCGTCACGATCGTCGCGGTCGTGCGAGCAGCGTCGAGGGCGACCACCCGTGGCCCCACAGCGGACAACAGGAGTGGACCTTGCGCGTCGACATCGACCCGGTCGACAATTGCGCCGGCCGCGAACGAGACGACGTCGCCGGAGGCTGTGTCGGCAAACCACAGGGTGGAGGATGGGTCGACCACTGCGTCGCCGAGGTCGCCGTCGAACGGCACGCCGCTGCCGACCGACGCCAGCGTGTCGGGGTCGAGTTCGCGAATCGTGTCGGCCTCGTCATCGAGTGAGAAAAGCCGACCTCCGCCAGCGATCAAACGAGTTCGAACCGACGGGAGGTCGATCTGTTCAGAGACTTCGAGTTGGGCCGGGTCGATCCGGAACAGGGTTCCGTCGGCGTCGGTGAGAAAGGCGACACCGTCGAGTTCGACGACATCGAGAGCGCCGACCGACCCGTCGATCGCCACCGTCGCGTCCACGCCGGCCGGCCCGAGATGGCTCACGGAGTCGGCGGTGTCGTTGGCGAACCAGGCGCCGGCAGCGCTGGTCCCCAGAACGGTCGACGACTGCGTGTTGACCGCGACGACCGCGCCGATCATGCACCCTGCGGCGACCACTGCGGCCATCGACGTGCGTAGCGACATCGATGGTGACACGGGCAGCCCGTTCATCGGAGCGTTGGCGAGAGCGGTGGCTGGCTCGATGGATGGGGAGGTTGGCGGTGTCATCGTGAGGCCCGTCGAGACGTGGTTGCGGATGGGTGCGGCAAGGGGTGCGGCGCGGTGGGGGGCAAGGTGTGGGACGCGGTGTGGGGCAAGGAAGGTGGCGACACATCATCCCACCGTTGGGTGAGGCAGCGGATGTCGAGTGACCGTCGCAATCTGCGCGCCCGCGAGCCGTGTTGACGCATGTGCCGAACGTAGCGGTCGCGCGCCCGCCATGCTTGTTCAGCGTCGGCGTCGTTCGAGCCCGAGGCGTAGAGCGCACGATTCACTGGCCGATACAAGCCGGTCAGGGCGGCGATGGCGTCGGGATCGTGCTCCACGATCTGTTCGACGGTCATCACCTCGGGTTGGTTCGAATTTGTTTCGCGCAGCCGATCGAGCACGTCGTGCCACGCGCCCAACACGCGATCGGTCGGATCGACGGCGGCGCGACGGCGCGCACTCAGCCGGCGCTTGAGCGCGAGCAGCACCAACCCTGCAGTGGTGGCCGCGATGGTGAGCACGCCCGCAGCCAGCAGGACGTTGCGCCACCACCGCGCCGGGCCGGAGGACGAGGATCCGTCGGTGGACGATGGCGCGGCGGTGGCGGCGTCGAGGGTGTCGTCGATGCGACGGACGATGATCTCCTGGCCGCTGGTGCCCACACTCGAGAGGTTGCCCCCGAGGTCGTCGGCCGAGCGGGGAACCGGATCGAACGCGACCCAACCGGCACCTTCGAATCGCACTTCCGGCCACACTCGGGCGTCGCCCGATCGGACGATCGACGTGGTGTCATCGACCGGCGTGCCGGGCCCGAAGCCGACCACCACGCGCGTCGGGAGTCCGACCACGCGACCCAGCACGGCGAAGGCGGTCGAGAACTGTTCCTCGGTGCCCGCTCCCCGTTCGGTGAGCGATTCGGCCAGTTGGCGGTACGAGTGCCCCGAGATCAACTCGTCGTCGACCACGAAGTTGAGGCGCAAGTACCGTTCGAGCAGTACGGCCTGTCCGAGGGGTGAGGTGGCTCCGGCCATCGCGACGCCGGCCATCTGGCGGAGCGGTTCCGGCAGGCCGTCGGGAACGCGGGTCACCGTCGGATCCGACGCGACGGCGGTCGAGAACTGCAGCGCCGTGAGGTCGGCTTCGATGAGATCCGCGTCGAGTCGATACTCGATGCCCGCAAGGTCGGCGGCCCCGGTGATCAACGAACCGCTGCCGCGGTCGACCAGTGCGTCGACTCCGCTCACGTCGCTCGGATCGCCGAGGGTCGGCAACCACGGCCCCGTCAACTCAGCGATCGTCACGTCGGCGGTGACCGGCGTGCGGAACACGTCGCTGCGATCCGGCTGGGGAATCACGGCGCCGGTGCGTTCATACGGTGCCGAGACGGTCCAGCGGGCGCCGTCGTAGGTGTCGAGCGCAACGAGCCGGGTCGGCGCGGGTGCGGCGCCCGTGATCGTGAACATCGGTTCGTCGGGCGATGCCCGCCGCACGGCGACCAGATCGAGGGGATTGGTCGCGTCCTGCGGGACGACCGGAGCGACGAACCGGTCGCGGGCGTCGAAGGGTTGGTCGGCCCGCGATGCTGCCAGCAGCGGCCCGCCGAGCGCAGCCACCGCGAGCGCCGCAGCGGTGGCCACGATGCCGAGCGCAGTGGTCCGGGTGGTACGGGCGCTGGCACCGAATTCGGCAGGACGCTGTGACGAACCGACCGGCGAACGATGTCGCTGCGCGGCGAGCATGAGCCCGATGACGACGACGAACGCTCCGGCGATCCACGTCGGAGCGAACTGCTGGCGTCCACCCGCGATCGCGGCGGCCACGATCAGCACGGTGGCCGGTAGCGCGACCAATGCGCTGGCCTGCGTCCGGCGAGCGATGACGTGGGTCGCGATCACCTGCATCCACACGACCACGGCGATCGGCACGAGGTGGCGGGGGGTGGCCTCGGCGGGGACCGGCGATGTGGCGAGTGCCGACCAGCCGCGCATCAGGGCATCGAATGCGCTGGTGACGATGTTGCGTGACGGGTCGCCGGTCGGTGCAGCCACGGTGACCAGGAGGGGAACGATCGTCATGCCGGCCAGAGCGAGCAGCGCGTCGATCCGCGTCGCCGCGACGGGGTGCCTCGCAGTGGGGTGCATCGCGGTGGGGTGAGTCGCGGTGGGGTGAGTCGTGGCGTGGTGACGAGTCGCCCAGACGGTGCAGGCTGCGGCGATCAGGCCGACGAGCAGGGCGGTGATCGGTGCGGCGAGACCTTCGATGACGTCGACGACGAGCAACCCGCCGAGCACGCCGACGACTGCAGCGCATGCGGGCACGATCGCGTTGCCGAGTAAGCGCGGCCGGCCCGCGTGTGTCGGGGCGTTCAGCGCGGCATCGGTTCGGGCGTTCGGCGCGGTGGCGCTCGGCGCGGCATCGGTTCGGGAGTTCCGCGCGCGATCGGCCCGGGCGTTGGGCGCGCCAGTTGTCCGGGCGTTCGTGCCGGCCTTGTTCACGGCGTTCCCCGGCGGCCGGCGGTGACCTGCCAGCGGCTCAGCGCTCGCTCGGCCGTCGCTCCGTCGTGGTGGGCTCCGTCGGTCCACCTCGGGCGGTCGGTCGAGTTCGTGGTGGTCGAGTTCGTGGCAGTCGGGTTCGTGGTGGCCGGATGTATGGCGGTCGGATGCGCGGCAGCCGACCCGGTGTCGGGGCGAATCGTCACGAGGGCGGGCCGCTCGAATCGGCGGCACATCATCGTGATGTGTCCGAGGTCGGTGAGGTCGACGGCGCCGGTGATCACGATGATCGCGTCACGATCGCGATGGCCGACCACGAGCGATGCGGCCACCGCCATGCCATCACCCGCCGCGACCGACCGTGCCACCGATCGGGCCGTTCGCCCTGCCACCGACACTGCCATCCAGCCTGCCACCGATCGGGCCATCGATCGGCCCGTTCGCCGGCACCGGCTGCATCGATGACAGGAGCGTGCGTAGCTCTCCGGCGTGCTGGCCGGCGCGTACTGCGGCAGTCTGGCCGGAGGTCGTGATCAACCGAATCGGGAAGCCGAGGCGGTCCGAGGCCGCCACCATCGACGCGGCCACATCGATCGCCTCTTCGAAGTCGTCGTGCATGTATCGGTCGGCCCTGACGTCGACGACGATCACGGTGGACGGCTGGCTCGTGTCGACTTGCTCGCGGACCATCAGCGTGCCCGTGCGCGCAGTGCTCGGCCAGTGGACCCGGCGGACGTCGTCGCCCCGCGTGTACTCCCGCAGTGAGTGGAACGTGAGCGTGCCGCTCGATGCCGATTCCGACGTCGGCCCGTCGAGGTGCCGCAGCCGGCCGCTCGGCCGAGGGTCGAGCTTGATGACGCGAGGTTCGACGCGGACGTCGATCGCGCTCCCGACGGTGCGTTGCGCGACGAAGAGCCCGAACGGATCGCTGCGATCGATGCTCAACGGTCCGACCTGCAGCACGCCGCGACGCGTGGTCGGCAACTGATAGGGCACGGCAATGCTCTGGCCACGGCGCAGGCGCGGGATGTCGACCTGGACGTGTTCATCGACGCGGCCACCGCCGGTGTCGATCACGCGGTCGCGCGCCTGGCATGCAGCCGTCGGACGGGTGGTTCGATTGCGGACCGAGACGAGGCCGTGGGCGGGCTGGCCGCGCTCGACCGTGGTGGGTTCGATGATTCGCTCGACCGTGAGGTCGGGCACCACGCGCGTGGTGAGCGCGGCGATGACCAAGATCACGAGCGCCGCCACGCCGATCCCGGTGAGGACGGTGTAGCCGAAGATCCACCCGAGGCCACCGACGACGATCGCGCCGCCCACCACGCCGGCGCCGACGGCGGTGAGCGTGAGCGTGGGCGAGAGTCGGATCATGGCGCGGTCGGTTCAGCCCACGGCCGCAGTGGCGCCGTGGTGGGGTACGGGCACGCCCGCCACGGCCCGTTCGAGCACGCCCGCCGGGGTGGCCCCCGAGACGGTTGCGTCGGAGGTGAGCACGATGCGATGGGCCAGCACCGGTTGGGCGAGAGCGCGGACGTCGTCGGGGGTCACGAACGTGCGCCCCGAGCACAGCGCCCGCGATCGGGCGGCGCGTAGCAAGCCGACCGCACCGCGGGGGCTGACCGGCAGCCGAACCTCGTCGAGCGAGCGAGTCGCCGCGACGATGCGCACCAGATACTCCGACACCGCCGGCGACGCGTACACGCGATGCACCATCGACACCATCGCGGCCGCGTCCTGGACGCTCAGCACCGGGCGGATGCGGTCGAGCGGCGTGACGTCTTGCTGTCCGTGGAGGATGTCGAGTTCGGCCGACATGTCGGGGTAGCCGACGGCGGTGCGCATCAGGAAGCGGTCGAGTTGGGCTTCGGGCAGCGGGTACGTGCCGTCCATGTCGATCGGGTTCTGGGTGCCGATCACCATGAACGGCCGCGGCACGGGGCGGGTGGTGCCGTCGAGGGTGACTTGGCGTTCCTCCATCACTTCGAGGAGTGCCGACTGGGTGCGCGGCGAGGCCCGATTGATCTCGTCGGCGAGGACGACGTTGGCGAACACCGGCCCGGGGTGGAATTCGAAACTCGATGTGGCCTGGTGGTAGATGGTCACGCCGGTCACGTCGGAGGGCAGCAGGTCGGGTGTGAACTGGACGCGATGCCACGTCGCATCGACCGATGCCGCGATGGCCCGTGCGAGCTGGGTTTTGCCGAGGCCGGGCACGTCTTCGATCAGCAGGTGTCCTTCGGCGAAGAAGCACACGAGCGCCAAGTCGATGACCTCGGGCTTGCCCTTGATCACCGTCGCGACGTTGCCAGCCAGGTGCGACACCTTCGCCGCGAAACGTTCAGCATCCTGGTCGGACAGTTCGGAGTGCGCGGCCGTGGTCATCACCAGCGCAAGTTACTCCGTACCTGGCACCACGGGCAGGGGCAGTCCTGCCCATTCACGGTTCGTTCACCAACCGGCGGGCACCGGAGCTCGGTTGGGGTACTTCTCAGATCTGTTGCGACGCTCTGACCAACCGCTGCTCGGTCACCGGGCCAGGCAAGGGGCGGACGTGCACCAGACCGTCAGATCCAACATCGATCACCTCGGCGATAGCCATCGCGGAACCTGCGCCGACAACGATCCGTCGGCCGGGCACGACTACTGACGGGTCCGCGGCTTGATCGAGGTAGGTCCAAGGGAACCCAGTCTCGTCTTCGGTGTTCAAGTCAACGAATAGATCGATTCTCATGTCTCCTCCTGTCGATATCCCGCATTGTTGATCGTTCGATGGGCCACAGCCAACAATCGAGCAACACCGTCGGCCACGTCATCGTAGAAGGTGATCGTCACATGCGGGCTTCGGTATGTCGGCACGACCTCGAAGCCGGCGTCTGTCACGTCGACCAGTCGATACACGAACAACGTCCGAAATGCACCGAGTCGATCCTCGCCAAGATCGAGCACTTCGTCGTCTGATCGGGCGTAGAACGCCGACAACCCGTATCGCCCCCACTGCTCGAACCGACGACGGAACAGTCGGGCTTGGCGAAGAGACGTGGCTGGCTCGATGTCATCGACGCCGCGAACGACCAGCCATGCGTCCGCAGGAATTGCAGCGTGGCGGAGCCGGGGGCTCCCGGGCGGACCGACGACTGACACGCTGTGCACGCTACCCGTCGGGCGGCGGAGCCTCCGTCGCTCGATTCGTCCTCTTGGTGCTTCACGGTTCGTTCACCAACCGGCGGGCACCGGAGCTCGGTTGGGGTACTTCTCCCGATACCGCTGCCGCGGCGATTCGGTTTGAGTGGGGTCATCGCAAGCACCACGCCACCACCGCCGACCTTCACCTGAAGGTCGGCGACCAGCAGAAAGAGAACCCCATGGCCATTACCTCTTCATTCCAGACCGAAGTCGCCACGATGGAAACAGCGGCTCGTCGCGTCGACGAAGTCGCCAACTCGATCGAGGCCCAACTCCGCGACCTCGACAACCGCATCCAGCCGATCACCAGCTCATGGCGCGGCGCCGCGGCGTCGGCCTACCTCGCCCTCCACCAGCGTTGGACCGAAGATGCCACCAAGCTCCGCCAGGTGCTCGCCGAGATTTCCCTCGGCGTCAGTCAGAACGCCTCGCGCTACCAAGTCAACGAAGACGACGTGGCCTCGCAAATGGTCCGGACCACCGGCCAACTCTGACCGCCCCGATCATCGTCACCGCTTCACCACTTCACCACTTCATCTTCAACATCAGCGAACAACATCGAGAAACGAGAAACCCATGTCCGGAATCACTGTCACCTTCGGAACGATCAGCCAAGCGCAGAGCGATGTGTCCAACACCGTCTCACGCATGGACCAGCAGTTCGACGACCTGCGGCAGTTCCTTGCCCCGATGGTCTCGACCTGGGAGGGCGGCGCGGCCGCCGACTATCAGGTCCTCCAGCGCCGGTGGGACACCGCCGCCACCGACCTGAACGGTGTGCTCGGCCAGATCAGCCAGCTCCTCGGCCAGGCCCATGCGAGCTACACGGCAACCGAGAGCGCCAACGCTCAAATGTGGTCCTGACGACGCTGCCCTCGTCGACCATCCCCCATTCCTCATCCCCCATCCCTCATCCAACCAGCCGGAACCTGACTCGAGATCGGTCGCATCGTCATGCAGAACAGCACCGCCGACGCAACCGATCTCGCGTCGGGCACCCTCCTCCCGGCAGTCACGTCGAACTCCTCGCCCGCGGCGCCCCGTTCGGGCGACGGGTTCGACGTGCAACCGGCTGCGCTCATCGGCGCCGCCGGAGCATTCGACGCCGAAGCCGATGCGGTCCTCGCGGCGGTCGGCCGGTTGCATCATGTGCTCGGAACGCTCGCCCAGCCCTGGGGCGCCGACGACGTCGGTGTTCGATTCGGAGCGGCATACCAACCCGCCGCCGAGCAGGTCACCGCAAACATCGCCGCACTGTCCGGCGGCATGTCGCGCATCGCCGCCGCGTTGCGGGCAGTCGCGCAGTCCTACGATCTCGCCGACACCTTCGCCGGATCGACGGTCGCTGGTTCGACGTCCGCGGGTTCGACGGTCTCCGGGACGACGCTCGGGTCGATCGTTGCGACGACGATGGCCGGGCCGACGCTCGCTTCGATGGCTCCGGGGGCGAGCCGATGAGTGCCTCGGCTGCGTTTGCCGACCAACTCGACGCGCTCGGGGTGTGGTGGCCACGGGGTGACGGTGACGCTTTGCGCGAGGCGGCACGCGCGTGGATCGCGATTGCCGACTTCGTCGAAGACGTCGCCGCGCTGCTCGATGCAGCGTCGAATCAAGTGGTCGAGAACCATCGCGGTGCCGCGGCCGAGAAGTTCGCGCAGCTCTGGGCAGCGTGGTCGGGGACCGATGGGCATCTACCGATGACGGTCATCGACTGTCGGCGGCTGGCAGCTGCGCTCGACGACTTCGCCACCGATATCGACGTTGCCGATCGGCGGCTCGTGCGGCTGATCGAGGAGGCCCTCGTCGGGTTGACGCAACCTGCGACTCCGGACGCGTTCGAGGTCTGGAGGCTGTGGCTGCACGACTGTGCTGAGGTCGTGCGCAATGACTTGCACGGGTGCGCCCATCGCCACCACGAGGTGTTCGACGGGATGGGAGGCGATCGGCCCCTTCGTGGTCCGGGGCTCGCCGGCCCCACCACGGCGGGCGGGCCGGCCGGCGCCGACCTCGCGGTGATCGATCCGTCGCTGGTGTCGTGGCCGAGCCCGGGCACACCTGGTGATCTGACCAGCCTGCTCACGACGGTCGTCGACCTCGGTGCCGGTCAGGGCCAGCCGCGATCACCGTTGCTGGTGCCGCTGCCGACCCCCGGCGACGGGTCGGGTGATGGCGATCCGATCGCACCCGTTCCCCCATGGCCGGGCAACCCGGCGTACCCCGGCGGTTCGTCCGGCGGGACGACCGTCATCATCAACGGTGACGGCGCCACCGTGAACGTCGGTGTCGGCGGCCCTGTGGTGAGTCAGCCCCTCGACCCGTTCCCGCCCGCCGACGAGGTTCCACCCGTGCCCGATGCCGTCGAGCCGGTCTCCGCTCCGCTCGACGCGGCCGCCCTCGGTGGTGGTGGAGGAGGCGGGTTCGGTGGCGGCGGCGGATTCGGTGGGGGCGGCGGATTCGGCGGCGGATTCTCGTTGCCCGACACCGACATGTCGGCATTCGCCGCTCCCCTCGAACTGGACGACCTGGTGACCGAGGGCGTCGGACCGATTCCCGACGCCGTGCCCGTCGACGTGTCACGACCGAGTGTCGTTGCCCCGGTCGCTGCGACGGGTGCGGTGGCCGCAGCCGCTGCGGCTGGTCGTGGCAACCGACCGTTCCTGCCGTTCATGCCGATGGGTGGTGGCGGCTCGACCGGCGACGAGCCTCCCGAACCCCGCCGCCGCCGCACCTTCCGCCGCTGACCCATGTTCGCGAAGGCGGCTCGACACGTTCGGGTCACTCGGCGGCGACCAGTACATGTACGTGCTGCTCCCGCCGGCCGGCCGGTCCGACCTCGTCTCGGCTATCGTCTCGGCGGGGTGGTGGTGTTCACTCTGGAGGGCCAGATGATCGCCGTCGTCGACAAGCTCAACAGCGACGGCACCGCGTCCAGTAACGCCGCCCTCGGCGGAACCACCAGCGACTACAGCCGAGTCCGCGACGCCCTCCTCAACCGACACCAACTGCTGTACTCCGACAGCACCAACGCCCTACGCCTCGCGCTGCCTGGCCTGGATCACTGGATCGCCGGTCGCACCGATCAAGCGCCGAACCGATCACCACAACACGGTCGCGCAGAGCAAAGTTCCGTTCAACCCTCCGTGCTGTCGTGGCGGCGGATGGGGCGGTACACCCGGACCGTGTTGGTTCCGGCTTGGTCGGGGTGACGATCGTCGGTGAGATCCATTGCACCTCGCGCCGGTCCTCTACTCTCGGTCCGACCAATACTCACTTGAAACGGCCGCTGTGTACGCAGGCGGCAGAGTCGACGTTTGGGCCAGGTTCAAATAGGCGACCGCTCCCGGCAGGGCCCCCTGCGGTCTGCGGGTGGTTGGCAGGGACGCGTCGGCCGTCTTCGGGTGCGCGCTGTTGTACCGTGGCCCGGATGGCGGAGAGGTGGCTGTCAGTGTGACGAGGTCCAGGTGGCTCGGGCGCGATCGGCATGTCGCCGGTGGCGAGTCCGACGAGGATCGCGACGACGTGACGCTCGAAGACGGAGCGGGCTGTCTGCTCGATGGATGTTGCCTCGCAGGATGTCTGCTCGACCTTGCGGTCGTGTCGTTGGTCGTGGGAGGCGCTGTGATTCTTGCCGCCGGCGCGGTGCGCACCCTCGCTGTTTGATCGAGCCTGCCGCGTGGCACCGTCACGGGTCGGGTGCCGACTTCATTAGTGTGGTGAATAGGTTGTGCGGGTTGCCCGACGATGCACGCGCGCACTGTGTCGACGGCGACTGGCGGACGAGTGAGAGTTCTGGTAACCGGCAATGGCGAGAGGATCGTGGCTGAAGCTCATGCGTTGGTCGATGGTCGTGGCCCTCATGGCGTGCGTGATGGCCGGTTGCCAGGGTGCCCGTGAGGACGTCACGGTTGCCGGTCTCGACACGGACGGCCGGCTCGTCGCTGGCATTGCCGCCTGCGATCAGGAGACTTTCGAGCTGCCGGACGAGGCGTACATCTGGCTCGTCACCGGCGATCGGGAGGACCCTCTGGAACTCCTGTGGCGAGGCAGCCTGTCGGCGACATCGGCAATGGCATCGACGCGAGGTGTCGATGTCTTTGCGTCTTACCGGTATGAAGAGGGTTCGGTGAAGGGTCTGAATGACATCCTGACCGGGTACGACGGTCAGTCAGTCACCGTGACACTCGTGAATTTTGGTGGATCTATCCTCCCCGTGAGCGAGATGGAAGCCAATCGGGGCAGCTACATGCGCAACGGCTGGCAGCCGTTCGAAGACATCCAACTCGACGCCTGTAGGGCAGCCGAATGAGCTCGGGCAGAATCAACAAGCGGAAGTCTCGGCGGGGGAGGCTCTGAACCTGGGAGTCGATGAAAGTAGAGAGGTGGGTTGACGTGGGCACCTGGGGAACCGGGCCATTCGAGAATGACTCCGCATCGGATTGGTTGTACGAGTTGGAGGACGGCGGGTGGCGCGCGGTGAGCGATGCGCTCGACGCGTTCGATTCAGGCGAGGACGACCAGGCGTACCTGGAGGAAGTGGCGGTCGCAGCTGCTGCGGCGCTGGCGTACGCACTGGCCCCATCGTCCAGCGACGATCCCGACGCGAGGGAGATGCTCGACGGGATCGGTCCGCCGGACCTGGCTTCGGAGGTGTTCGATCGGGTCGGTCGGGCGGCGACGAAGATCCGGCAAGACGATGGAGAACTTGCGTTGCTCTGGCGCGAGGTTGGCGCGCACTCGGAATGGGCCGCAACGGTTGACGACATCATCACACGCCTGGGGCGTCGCCAACCCTGAGCCGACCGTTCGCCTCGGCGGCGGCCAGCTCGGCGCGCAACGACAAATCGTCGAGCGCAATGAACTGTTCGTCGTCCGTGATGCTGATTTTTTGGGGCCGACGGTCCTCCCGTCCCACCGTCGACCCCGCCGGACACATCGTGTCAACTGGGGTCGGGTCTGTCAGTCCCAGATCAGTCCCACTTCGGCCCCGGCGTCGACGGCCACGCAACCGATCAGTGCCCGGATCGAGCAACAGCCAGCACCTCGGTGCCGACCCGTTCCGTCGCAACCTGCAGCCGTCGGAAGTAGGCCGACCGCGACAGATGGAGGCGGCGCGCGATCGTCTCATGCGACGAACCGTCACCCAGGAAGGCGGATTCGACGATTGTGCGGCCGAGTTGCTCGTCGGCGCTGGTGCCGAACACGTCGAGTGCCGCGCGCACTCGTTGACCGAGCGCCGCCAGTCGATCGACCGGTGTCGTGCCCAACCACTGCGGCCCGGTCGCCAACGCTCCTGGCTCCCGCAGCAGCCGCAAGAGCTGTGCTGGTTCGATGTCGTCGACGTTGTCGCCCGGCGGGACCGCACCGGTTTCGCGATAGATCCAATCGCGCTGAATACCGATCAGGCCACCTGGGCCGAAATCGACGAGGTGGCATTCGAGGTCTTGGCCGTGGGCGTGCAGATCGAGTGCTTCGAGGTGCGTCGCGCCCAGTCGTTCGGCAAACGCTCGCGCCTGCGGGATCGACGGTGCGATCGGCAGATAGACGTATCGCGGGTTGGCGATCCCCGAGCCGATCAGGCCGCCCACCCCGAGCAGCGCAGTGACCTGGTCGAACTCGCCGGTCAGGTCGACTGCCTCACGCCAGAGCACGGCGCTGGTGGTGTGCAGTTCGTTGCGTGCGTGGCGCAACCACGCGCCGAGCATCACGTCGTGTTCGGCGATGTCAGGTGCGTTCGCCGGCGTCACTGCCACGTAGTAGCCGGCCACGCCGCCGGCGCGGTCGCGGGCGATACCCACATGCTCCGGGTGGCTCGTGAAGAAACGTTCGGTCAGCGACCACCATTCGCCGAAACCGATCGACTGCAACATCGCACCAACACTCTCGGTGTCACCCGGGCGCACGGTGTCGATCCGGTAGCGGTACCCGATGCTCGTGGAGTATCCCCATCGCAACGTCTGATCGACAATCAGGTGCTGCAGATCGATCGACATCCCAGGGCGGCCCGACAAGGCTCGACGATGAAGGACGTCGGCGATCGACCGGCGCAACGCGCCCTCGCCGCTGGCATCGCGCAGGCGGAGTTGTTCGCGCAGTGCCGTACCGACGAGCTCGTGGAGGGTGATGCCGTCGGCGAGCGGTTCGGCGAATGAGCGGTCGGCCAACCACTTGTAGCTCTCGTGCGGATCGTCGTCACCGCCGACTTCGGCCAGCAGTGCGGGCGTCGTGACCCGAGCCAGCGCCGCCACGCTCAACGTTCGATATCGATCGGCCGACACTTCGTCGCCCACCAATCGGTCGACGAGTTCATGGACCGACCCAGTCGCGCCGGATTCGGCCGCTACCACCAACGCCAGGGGCGAACCCTCGCACCGCGCAACGAGGTTGCGCAGGCGCCCTGCATCGACCACGCCGCGCAGTTCGAGGAGTCGGCGCGCTTCGGACGAACCCAACGGCTCGACCTCGATCACCTTGACGACTTCGTCCCAGCCGCGCTCGAACCAACCTCGCGACGGTGGTTGGCGCGAGGCGAAAATCACCATCGCGTCCGCTGGCAGGTCGGGAATGATCCGATCCCGCAGGTAGCTGTCGAGTGACGTGATCAACTCGTAGGAATCGAAGACGACAATCGTCGCTCGGCCGTCGACCAGCGGTGTCAGTGCTGCTTCGACTTCGGAAGGAAACGGGGCAACCTCGCGCCCGTCGATGGACAGGCTCTTCATGCCGAGTGCCTCGGCGCGTCGCTCGACCTCACGGATCAATGCCGACTTGCCGACGCCGCCGGGTCCGTGTAGGAACACCACCCGCTGCGGTGCCTCGCCGGCCAGGGCCGAATCGAACCATTCCAGCTCGGACTCACGGCCGATGAAGCGGTCCCGATCCCTCGCCTGGATTCGAGACCGGATGGTCGCCACCCGGCCAAGATACAGCCGCGCGACCCTGGCGAACCGCCGCGAGCAGCCTCTTGTTCACGTCGACGATCAGTCAGCCTCCACCGGATGAGGTCGGCACGACCACCTGCACCGAGTGATGACTCGTGGGGCGATGTGACCCGTCTCGGTAACCAGGACATGACGTATGACTCCTCGGGTCGCCATGTCGGCACGTTCGCTCCGAACGTAACGGCGCCGACGACGTCGGACACCTACACCCGTGATGCAACCGACAACATCAGTTCGAACTTCGATGGGGGCCCAGTCTTCTCCGAGCCACAGTAACGGAGCGTGGTCCCCTTCGAGATCGTCACAACGATAGTGTTGTGGTGTGCTTCCAGTGTTCGACCCCGACAGTGGACGGTTGCCGCCCGGCGAGCACGACGCGTCGTGGGACGAGGTGGTCGAACGGTTCGGATGGACCGAGCTCCGGCGTCGGCTTCTGGACGGTCTCGCCGAAGCGATCGAACTGCTCGCCGCTGCGGGCTGTCAGACGCTGTGGCTGAACGGCAGTTTTGTCACGGCCAAGGACGAGCCGGGCGACTTCGACGCCTGTTGGGACACGGCCGGCGTGGATCTGGATGCCCTCGATCCTGTGCTCCTGGACCTGTCGGATCATCGCTCGGCACAAAAGGCCCGGTTCGGCGGCGAGTTGTTCCCGAACGTGATCGAAACCCAATCGGGTCTGTCATTCGCCGAGTTCTTCCAGAACGAACGAGACACCAGTCGCAAGGGCATCGTCGTCATCCGTCTCTCGAAAGGAAACGCACAGTGATCACCAACGAAGTGCAGTACCGGGCGACCAAGGCCCACCTCGATCGGTTCGACGAAGCAGCAGCGAACATCGCCGGCCGACCGGGAGAGCGGACAAGGCTGATGCAACTCGAATTTGATGCGATCAACGCCCAGGCCGACGACCTTCGAGCCGAGTTGGTGGAGTTCGATCTGTTGCGTGGTGGGAGCGTGGACACGTTCGAAACGGCGTCGTTGGAGGAACTGGGCACGGTGCTGGTGAAGGCACGGATCGCTCGCGGCTGGACGCAGCGTCGGCTCGCCGAGTCGCTCGGCGTGGCCGAGCAGCAGATTCAGCGGTACGAGTCAACCGCCTACCGGTCGACCAGCCTCGCCCGCCTGTGCGACATCGCGAATGCGCTCGGCGTCACCATCGCCCAACACGCCGAACTCAAGCCATCAGCCGCCTGACGCCTCCGAGTTTTCTGGGCTGGCTGGAGCGAGCGCGAAGTCGACCCGCCATCGCGGCCGACACATGCGGCCTCGCGTGTTCAGTGCTCGAGAATCTGCAGGACGCGGTTGCACCGGAAGATGCGGTCGTGGCCTCGACCAGTGATCTCGACGAGCAAACCGAGGTCAACAAGTCGCGCCACGGCTTTGTTGGCCGACACGAAGCTGACGCCGTAGCGGGTCGCCGTGGTCGCAACGTTCAGAACCGGGCGCTCGACCAGGTCGCCGGCGATGTCCACCGCAATCGAGTGTCTGCCGTTTTCCCGTACGGTCGCCATTGCTTCCTGCCGAAAGGCGAGCAGGCTGGTGATCTTCTCGACCGTTGTGCGCGCCTGGGCTGCGATGCCCTCGCAGAAGAACGACACCCAACGGTCGACGTCTCCCGTCATGCTCATGTTCTGCAGTTCGTCTTGGTACTGCGCCCGTCTCGCCTCAAACCACGGCGAAACAGCAAAGAGCGGCTCACTCAGCACCTTGCTGGTGAGTAGTTGGAGCACGATCAACAGTCGGCCGAGTCGTCCGTTGCCGTCATGGAACGGATGCAACGTTTCAAACTGGTAGTGGGCGAGCGCACTGTCGACGACCGCCTGTGCCGGCCGCGACCGTGGCCGATCGATCCAGTCGAGCAGATCGGTGAGGCCGGTCTCCAACTCGTGGCCAGGCGGCGATGGAACGAAGCGGGCCTCCCGGATGCGTCCGCCTGATCCGATGACCACCTGAATGTCGCGAACTGCGCCAGCGCGCTCTGCGTCGGCCGTGGACCCTCTCATCAGAAGTGCGTGCAGCTCGCAAATCAGACCACGTGTGATTCGACCGCGTTCGCCGACCCAGCGGTAGGCGTACTCGGCCGTCGCCACGTAGTTGAGAATCTCGCGTAGCTCCGGCGTCTTGGCTTCGGCACTGTCCTCGGCACCGAAGACGTCGGTGAGCGGCGCGTAGGTTCCTTCGAGAGCCGAGGTACTTTGGGCCTCACGTCGGAGAGTCGGGCGGCGAAGGAGCGCTGGATTCGGAATCTGCCGCCCTGCTTGGTCGAGACGACCGAGGGCAAGTGCCGCCTCGGTGACAGCATCGCGAGCGGCCGATGACAATTCGACTTCGTTCGGCAATGGGTGCGGCACGAAGGCCCAGTGCTCGTAGGTTTCGCCGAATCGGGTATCGGTCCCGCTGATCGGCACGACGATCCCGACCGGGCTGTTCCGGTATCGCTCGACCTCCATTGATGTAACCTTAGCTCACTAAAGTTCAACCTGACCGAAGGTGTTGAACTTGAGCTTGACGCGAGAACAGTGCGTTGAAGTGAAGCCTCGTAAAGCTTAACTACATGCCTGTACGTTGAACCGGAGACGCCGGGGAACCACCACGTCCGGGGGAAGCGGCGGTCTCGTGAGATTGATGCGCCCCCACGGTGCATGCACCTCATGAGTTCGGGTGGGTCGCGCCAGAGTGGAGGCCCGGTTGTGGGTGCCGTCGGGGCTCAGCCGGAGCCTTCGGCGGGGTCACATCATTGACGGTGCAAGCGAAACGCCACCCTTCGAACGCGTTGATCGCCTCGAGCATCGACACAACTGCTACGTTGTGTTGATGGTTCCTGCTCTCATCGACGGAGTGTTGCCGTCAGGAGAGTGGCATGCGTCCTGGTCCGACGTCGAGGCGACGTTCGGGACCTCGGACTGGCGTCGGTACCTGCTGGTCGGATGTCGCCGAGCGTTGGCCTCGCTGCAGGCTGCGGGTTGCCGCCGCGTGTGATCGACGGGAGCTTCGTGACCGGCAAGACTCACCCTGGCGACATCGATGCCTGCTATGACCCGGTTGGTGTGGACGTCGGGCTGTTGCATCCGGCGCTGCATGATCTGTCGCCGGGCCGGCCGGCGCAGAAGGCCGAATTCGGGTGTGAGTTCTTCTCCAACATCGTCGAGGGCGGTTCGGGAAAGTTCTTCGTGGAGTTCTTTCAACAAGACCGTGACGGTCGTCGCAAAGGCATCGTCGTCATCGACCTGAACACCGAGGAGTTCGAACAATGATCAAGAACGAACGGCAATACAAGATCACCCGAGCCAAAGCCGACGAGGTCCGCGTCGAGCTGGCGGAGATCGAGCACGTGCCGCCGCCCGAGGGCGTGTCGCGCGAGATGCGCGCCATGCAGGTCGAGGCATTGCTGGGCACGCTCGGTGATCTCGAGAGCGAGTTGGCTGAGTACGACGCATTGCATGATGCGACGTTGATCGAGGCGACCGGGATCGGCGAGTTCCCGACAGCGTTGATCCGCGCCCGGATCGCCCGGGGTCTGACGCAGCGTGAATTGGCTGAGCGGTTGGGCCTGGCCGAACAGGCGATCCAGCGGTACGAGGCTGGTGACTATGCCGGAGTGAGCTTCGCCCGCCTGGTCGAGATCGCTGATGCGCTCGATGTCACCGTGCACTACGACGTCCGGCTCGCCTCCGCCGGATGACGGGACGTCAGGAGGCACCGAGCGCGGCGACGACGGCGTGCATCGAGCGGCCGGTGTGGCCGGCGAGAAAGGCGTCGCAGTGCGGGAGGGCGGCGGCCATTCCCCCCGCCAGCGGCGCGAACCCGTCGGCGGCGGCGCGTGGGTTCACCCAGACGACGCGGTGGGCGAGCAGGGAGATCCGGGTCATCGCGCGGCCGAGTTCGGACGGATCGTCGGAATCCCACCCGTCGGAGCAGATCAGCACCACCGCGCCGCGCAACGATGTGGACCACGTGCGGTGCCGCAGCAGCGTCGTCAGGCTGCTCGCCACACGCGTCCCCGAGAACCGGTCGCCGACGACATCGTTCATGTGCTCGATCGCACCCGCGCAGGTGCGCGCCCGGATCGCCGGAGTGATGCGATGCAGTTCGGTGGTGAAGGCAAACACTTCCGCCCGGTGCATCAGCGCGAGCGGCCGGGTGAGCTGCAGATAGATCCGGGCGTACGACTCCATCGACCCGCTCACGTCGAGCAACACGACCACCGGTCGGGGCCGGTACCGCGCCCGATCGTGGTGCAGCACCATCACCTCCCCACCGGTGCGCATCGCTCCACGCATCGTGCGCCGCATCGCCACGCGACCGCCCGCACCATCGGGCCGACGCCGACGCGAGCGTCGCTGTGGCCAATCGTTCATCGCTGCTTCGAGCCACTCGCCCACCCGATCCAACTCACCCTCGTCGAGCAGGTCGAACGGCCGATCCATCTCGACCGACGACGGTGCCGGATGCAGCTCGGGCACCCCGAATGCATCGTCTTCATCGTCGGCCTCATCATCTCGATCGTCGTCACCATCGTCGCCCGCAGACGGCAGCGTCGCCCAGGGCAGGGCCGTCGTGGCCGCGTCACCGTCGAGCGAGCGGTGCAGTCCGATCAGCCGATCATCGTCGTCGGCCCGCTCGACCGATCGACGCTGCGCCGGAGCACTCGGGATCCAGCCCTTCTCGACGCTCATCACGACGTCGAACACCGCTGCGAACACCGAGTCGAAGATGGCGATGTCGGCCGGTCGAGTGACGAAGCTCAGGCGGAGCACCCAGTAGACGTCGTCGACCGTCATCGGGCCCACGACGCCCAGCGACGCCGCGCAGCGTTCGACCGACGTGAACGCGATGCTCAGCCCGCCCCGCCGCAGCCGCTGCGCAAAGGAGGCCGCGAACAGCGCCCGATCGACGCCGGCGAAGAGCGTCGCCCCGGTCACCGCCGCTTGAACAACAGGATCAGCAGCAGCACGACGGCCGCGGCGATCCCGGCAGGGGCGAGCCGCTTGGTCAGCGACCCACCGGCCAACTCCATCAGATCGAGCGCCTCGACCTCGCGCACCGGCGCACCGGGCGGACGAGTCGCTCGCGGCGCCGAACCGGGGGCCGAGCCGGCCGAGCTGGGCCGAAATGGTCGGGTCGCCGGCGCCGTTGGCCGACGCTGCGGCGACCTGGTCGATGACCTGATCGCCGAGCAGTTCCTGTTCGATGCAGGTGACGAACTGGTCGATCAACTTGCCCGACACCTCCGCGATCATGCCCTTGCCGAACTGCGCGACCTTGCCGGCCACTTTGAGATCGGTGGCGATGGTCACGACGGTCTGATCGCCTTCGGCACGCATGTCGGCGGTGATCGACGCCGACGCGTTGCCCGACCCGCGGGCATCACGCCCGTCGGCGGCGATCTCGATGTGCCGGCGCTCCTCGTCGATCACCGCGAACACCGCCTTGCCGCTGTAGTTCGCGGTCACCGGGCCCACCTTGATCTTCACGGTGCCGGAGTACTCGTTGCCCTCCTGACCGGTGAGCGCGGCGCCGGGCAGGCACGGCGTGATCGCCGGGATGTCGGTCAACACCGCCCAGGCCCGTTCGATCGGAGCGTTGACGCGGAATTCGTTGTCGAGTTTCATGAGGTGCACTCTCTGTCGGGATCGCCGTCGAGAAGATCGCGGCGATCGAGGGGTGGCTGGGATTGATGGCGTGGCTGGGATTGATGGCGTGGCTGGGATTGGTGGGGCCGCCGGAGTTGATGGAGTGGCGGAGGCTGACCGGTTGGCGGGTGGATCACGAGACGGCCTCGCGGGCGGCGACCCGCAGCGTCTCCGCGTCGTCGGGAGTCTTCGCGATCGCTCCGATCGTCGCGATCGCCGCCGTTCGCTCGAACTCGGACACGCCGAGGGCGTGGAGCGCGCTGACCCAATCGATGGCCTCGGCGAGCCCGGGCGGCTTGTCGAGGTCGAGCGATCGTGACGACGACACGAACGCGGTGGCCGCATCGACGAGCCCGGTCGCCGCTCCCGGCACCCGACGGCGGACGATCTCGCTCGCCCGCTCGACCGACGGGTAGTCGATCCAGTGGTAGTAGCAGCGGCGCTTGAGGGCGTCGTGCAGTTCGCGATTGCGGTTGGAGGTGAGAATCACGATCGGCGCGACGACGGCGTGAAAGGTGCCGATCTCGGGAACGGTGACCGACCCCTCGCCGAGGAACTCGAGGAGCAAGGCTTCGAACTCGTCGTCGGAGCGGTCGATCTCGTCGATCAGCAGCACGGCGGGCACGTCGCCCGTGCGGCGCACCGCCTTCAACAGCGGGCGGTCCATCAAGAACTCGGGCGTAAACAGATCGGCGTTGGCCATCGCTGCATCGTTCGCTTCGGCGAGGCGGATCGCGAGCATCTGGCGCGGATAGTTCCACTCATACAGGGCCTCGGCTGCGCTGATGCCCTCGTAGCACTGCAGCCTGATCAGCTCGGTGCCGAGTGACGCTGCCAGGGCCTTGGCCGCCGCGGTCTTGCCGACGCCCGGCTCACCTTCGAGCAGCAGCGGTTGACCCAACCGCATGGCGAGGAACAGCGCCATCGACAGACCCTCGTCGACCAGGTAGTCGACCTCGTCGAGCGACCGGCGAAGCTCGTCGAGCGATGCCGACACGGTCACGCCCGCCGACCGATCAACGCGTCGTAGTCGTCCCACGTGTCGACGTCGAGCGGTATCGCGCCCGCCACGCAGTGCTCGGTCACGCCCCATCGACCCGACTCGAGCAACTTCCACACCGCCTTGTCGCCATGCAAACCCTCGAGCGCGTGGAACATCGAGCGGTCGAACCAGAACGGGTGTCCTCGGCCATCGTCGTATCGGCACACGCCGATCGAGCCCACGCCGACGGCGCACGCGTCGCGCAGCCCGTCGACGGCTGACGGAAGGATGTCTGGCTGATCGCCGAGCAGCAGGACGATCGCCTCGGCCCGGTCGTCGACCACATCGAGCGCCGCGACGATCGATGACGAGCAGCCGGTGCTGTACTGCGTGTTGTCGACCACGGTGACATCGCGCAGGTCCACCGCAGTGCGCACGTCGTCGGCGGCACCGCCGAGCGCAACGAGCAACTGGTCGAAACCGCACGCTCGGGCAACATCGAGTGACGCGTCCAGCAACGTGCGATCGCGGTAGGCCAGCAACTGTTTGGGTTGACCGAGTCGACTCGATCGACCGGCGGCGAGGACGATGCCGGTCGTGAAGGGTCGGTGCGGACCTGTGTGGGTCGATGTCATCTTGTCAGCCGGCGCCGAGTTCCTCGGCGTGTCGGGTGCGGCAGCCGGGATTGCAGAACCAGTAGTCGGAGCCGTCGTGCAGGAGGTGGGGGGTGTCGGCGACGATCGTGACCGTCATCCCACACACCGGGTCGATCGCCGTGGCCGGTCGGCTCGTCGCATCGGCGGACTTCGGGGGCTCCAACCCGTCGACCCGCACGGCGCGGACGACAGCCGCCAGGATCGACACGGCGATTTCCTCCGCCGTGCGGGCTCCGATGTCGACGCCCACCGGGCTGTGCACCACGCGCAACTCGTCGCTGTTCAGGTCGAGCGACTCGATCACCGCAGCCCCGCGCACTGCGCTGGCCACGAGACCGATGAAGTTCACGCCGGCATCGAGTGCGGCACGGATCGTCACTTCCTCGTGGCGGCCGTGGCTCGCGATCAGCACCGCCGTCGCTCCCCCGATCTGTTCCGCGATCTCCGCAGCCGACTTTTCAGCCGTGTCAGCGCTCGACGTGATCGCTTCGGTGTCGAAGCCGAGTTGGGTGCCGAACTGCACGATGGCGTCGGCGATCGGTGTGGTGCCGATGACTGCCAGCCGTGCCGCAGGGAGTTGGGGTTCGAGGAAGACCTCGATCGCCCCGCCCGACAGGCAGGGGTTGACCACGGTGACTGCTCCCGGCGACTCCGGGAACGGCACCGCATCGGCGGGCAAGATGCGCAGCAGCGTCGACTCACCCGACTCCAACACGTCGAGCGCGGTGGCCCGCACCGACTCTTCCGCGCACTGCCCGCCCACGAATCCTTCGATCTTGCCGTCGGGCAACACGATCGCGGCGTCACCGGGCCGCGCCGAGGTCGGACACTGGGCGCGCACCACCGTCGCGCGGACGAACCGGCGGCGCTGAGCCACGAGTTCGGCCACGCGTGCGGCGTGCTGCTGTGAGGCGATCATCGGTTCGGCTTTCTGGATGATGGGAGATGATGGAAGAGGGAGGGATGGCTCGGGCCGCGTCAGATCGGTGGCGTGTGGTTGCCGCGCATCGTCTCCCACACTCGGCTCGGCGTGAGCGGCATGTCGGCGTGACGGATCCCGAACGGCTTCAGCGCGTCGACGACGGCGTTGACGATCGCCGGCGGCGAACCGACCGTGGCCGACTCGCCGATGCCCTTCGCCCCGATCGGGTGGTGCGGCGACGGGGTCACCGTGTGGCCGGTCTCCCAGTCGGGCACCTCCATCGCGGTGGGGATGAGGTAATCCATCAGCGATCCGGCCAGGCAGTTGCCCTGCTCGTCGAAGGAGATCATCTCCATCAACGCCATGCCCACACCGTCGGCGAGCCCACCGTGCACCTGACCCTCGATGATCATCGGGTTGATCTGGGTGCCGCAGTCGTCGACCGCGATGAACCGCCGCACCTTCACCACGGCGGTGCCCGGGTCGATGTCGACGACACAGATGTACGCGCCAAACGGGTAGGTGAGGTTCTCGGGGTTGTAACAGATCTGCGCTTCCAGACCGCCCTCGATGCCCTCGGGCAGATCGCCCGCTCCGTGCGCCCGCATCGCGACATCTTGGATCGTGACCGACTTCTCCGGGTCACCCTTCACGCGGAACGTGCCGGCCTCGTACTCGATGTCGGCCACGCTCGCTTCGAGCATCCCCGACGCGATGATCTGGGCCTTGTCGCGCACCTTGCGCGCGACGAGCGCAGCTGCCGCACCCGACACCGGCGTCGACCGGCTGCCGTAGGTGCCGAGGCCGAACGGCGTGTTGTCGGTGTCGCCGTGCACCACGTCGATGTCCTCGGGTGGAATGCCGATCTCGTCCGCGATGATCTGCGCGAACGTGGTCTCGTGCCCTTGGCCCTGGGTCTTCACCGACAGGCGGACGACGGCCTTGCCCGTGGGGTGGATGCGCAGCTCACAGCCGTCGGCCATGCCGAGCCCGAGGATGTCCATGTCCTTGCGCGGCCCGGCGCCGACGGCCTCGGTGAAGAACGAGATGCCGATGCCCATCAACTCGCCACGCTCACGCTTTTCGGCTTGCTCCTTGCGGAGTTCGTCGTAGCCGGCCATTGCCATCGCCTTGCGCATCGCGGGCTCGTAGTTGCCCGAGTCGTACACCCAGCCGGTCTTGGACTCGTACGGAAACTGCTCGGGTTGGATGAAGTTCTTCAGCCGCAGCTCGGCCGGGTCCATCCCGAGGTCGTAGGCGAGCACGTCGACCATCCGCTCGACGAGGTAGACGGCCTCGGTGATCCGGAACGAGCAGGCATAGGCGACGCCGCCCGGCGCCTTGTTGGTGTACACCGCGGTCATGTGGGCGTAGGCCGCTTCGAGGTCGTAGCTGCCGGTGAACACGCCGAAGAACCCGGCCGGGTACTTCACCGGTGCCGCCACCCCGTTGAACGCGCCGTGATCGGCGAGCACCTCGGTGCGCACCGCGCGGATCTTGCCGTCCTTCGTCGCGGCGATCTCGCCGCGCATGATGTAGTCACGAGCGAAGCCGGTCGACACCAGATTCTCGGTGCGATCCTCCATCCACTTCACCGGCTTGCCGATCAGCAGCGACGCCACGATCGAGCACACGTAACCCGGGTAGATCGGCACCTTGTTGCCGAAGCCGCCACCGATGTCGGGCGCGATGATGCGGATCTTGTGCTCGGGCAGACCGGCCACGAGCGCGTACACCGTGCGGTGGGCGTGCGGAGCCTGCGTCGTGCTCCACAGCGTCAACTTGCCCGACACCGGGTCGAGGTCGGCCACGCACCCGCAGGTCTCCATCGGCGCCGGGTGCACCCGCGGGTACACGATGTCTTCGGTGACGACGATGCCGTTCTCGCGGGCATCGGCGAACACGGCCTCGGTCTCGTCCTTGTTGCCCGCCTCCCAATCGAAGCAGTGGTTGTCGGTCTTGCCGTCGAGGTCGGTGCGGATGATCGGAGCATCGGGCGCGAGCGCCTGGCGGACGTCGATGACCGGGTCGAGCCACTCGTACTCGACGTCGATCAATTCCAGCGCGTCACGTGCCGAGTAGCGGTCTTCGGCCACCACGAAGGCGACTTCTTGATGCTGGAACCGGACCTTGTCGGTGGCGAGCACGGCCTGCACGTCGTTCGACAGCGTCGGCATCCAGGCGAGGTTGTGGGCCGCGAGGTCGGCGCCGGTGACGACGGCCTTCACCTTCGGATGCGCCTCGGCCGCGGACTTGTCGATGCTGATGATGCGGGCGTGGGCCATCGGCGCGCGCAGGATCGCCAGGTGCAACATCCCGGGCAGGTTCACGTCGTCGCAGAACTGACCACGACCGCGCACGAGCCGCGGATCTTCCTTGCGCAGCATGCGGCCGAAACCGTTGGGCTTGTGATCGTTGAGGTTGTTGTCCGGCGTGGGGACGGCGTTGGTGTCGGTCTCGGCGGCCAGGCCGCTCGACGGGTTCTCGGTGACGGTCATGACGCGCTCACTTCCACGGGGGTGGTCTCTTGTTCCTTCTTGGCGGCCCACTGGATGGAGCGCACGATGGTGGCATAGCCGGTGCAACGACAGATCTGGCCGCTGATCGCTTCCCGGATCTCGGCCTCGGTCGGGTCGGGGTTGCGATCGAGCAGGGCTCGGGCGGTCATCATCATGCCGGGGGTGCAGAATCCGCATTGCAGCCCGTGGCACTGGATGAATCCTTCCTGCACCGGATCGAGCACGCCGTCGACTTCCATGCCCTCGACGGTGCGCACGTCGTGGCCCGCGGTCATCGCGGCGAGCGTGGTGCAACTCTTGACCGGTTCGTTGTCGACCCAGACCACGCACGTTCCGCAGTTGCTGGTGTCGCAGCCCCAGTGCGTGCCCGTGAGGCCGAGGTGATCGCGGATGTGGTGGACGAGCAGCGTACGCGGCTCGATGTCCCGGGTGACCTCGTCACCGTTGACGTTCATCGTGACTTCCATGGCGCTCAGTCCTGTCCTGTTGCTCGGGCGACGGCCTTGCGCAGCGACCGGATGGTCAGCTCCTTGGCCAGATGGGTCTTGTAGTCCGCGGTGCCGCGGGTGTCGGTGCTCGGTGATGCGTTGTCGGCAGCGATCTGGCCGACTGCGGCGTACAGCTCTTCCGACGGTGTCTGGCCGCGCAGCGCAGCCGAGATCGGCTCGACGTTGGTGAGGTTGGGGCCCACCGCGCACAGGCCGACTCGACCGTCGGCGATCACGCTGCCGTCCATCGTGACGGCCGCCCCCGCCGATGCGACGGCCCAGTCGCCGGCGCGGCGTTCGACCTTGTGGTAGGCGCTTCCGGAGTGCGCCAGGACCGGGATGCGCACCTCGGTCAGCATCTCGCCGTCGGCCACGGCGGTCTCATACGGCCCGCGGTGGAAGTCGTGCATCGACACCACCCGTTCGCCGCTCCGCGACCGGATCACGCACGACGCGTTGACGGCATCGCACACCGCCGAGAGATCTTCAGACGGGTCGGCCTGGCACAACGACCCCCCGAGCGTGCCCCGGTTGCGCACCACGGGGTCCGCGATCACCCGCTCTGCGTCGCGAAAGATCGGGAGCAGGGAGGCGAGTTCGTCGCTCTCGAGGAGCTCGCGGTGGCGGGTCATCGCGCCGATGCGTACCTCGCCCGCGGTGACCCGGATATAGCCGAGCTCGGCGGCGAGGTCGTTGATGTCGATCAGGTATTCGGGTGTCGCCAGCCGCAGTTTCATCATCGGGATGAGGCTGTGCCCGCCGGCGACCAGGCGGGCCTCTTCGCCCAACCGTTCCATCAGTGCGAGCGCGTGATCGACGCTCGTTGCCCGTTCGTACTCGAACGGTGCAGGTACCTGCATGAGATTCCCCTTGCTCTCTGGAGCGCCACGCAGACGTGACGGTTCCCCCGACGGACGGTGTGCCCGATGTGTGTGCATGCGCACTCTCTGCTCATCGGGAGCACGAGTCAAACGCGACTCAAGGGAACGGTTAAGTTGCCTGCATGAGCCGGGGATCATTCGCTCCAAGCGGTCCCGGAGCGGTGTTGGCAGCGCCATGACGCCGGCCCAGCTGAAGACGTTTGCCGCAATTGCGCGGAACGGCAGTTCGCGCAGCGCGGCGGGCGAGCTCGGCGTGTCCGAGGCCGCGGTGTCGGCCCACGTCGCGGCACTGCGCAAGGACCTCGGCGACGACCTGTTCCATCGCACCGGGTCGGGGCTCAGCTTCACGCCCGGCGGCCTGCGGCTGGCGGCGCGCGCCGTCGAGATGCTCGGCCTTCAAGACCAGACCCTGCGCGAAGTGCGCGCCGCCGGCGACGGGCAGCGGGTGCTGAGGGTCGCGGTGTCGTCGCTGTTCGGCGAGGTGTCCGCCCCCGGCTTGATCGAGTTGTTCGCATCTCGCGCCGACGATCTCGCCGTCGAGATGAGCGACTGCGTGCCCGATCAGTTTCCGCGCCTGCTCACCTCGCGCGCCGTCGATGTCGCGATCGGCCCGGCGGCCAAGTCGACCGCCGAGAACATCCGCGCCACCGAGTTCCTGCGCTACCAACTGTTCGTCGTCGCCGGCGCCACACATCCCCTGGTGGGGCACAAGGTCCGTCCGGCGACCATGGCGGCCCAAACGTGGCTGCTCGGCCCGTCGGCGGTCGACTCGACGAGTGGTGCCAGCCGGATGCTGCGCCACTACCGGGTGCCCGAGTCGAACCAACGCATCTACCCCAACCATGCCGCCGCGCTCAACGACGCTCGGTCGGGCCTTGGCCTGGCACTCTGCCCGGCGCATTCCTCAGCCGCCGAGCTCGCCGATCGGCAACTGGTCCGCGTCGACGCACCGGGGTCACTCGTCGACGGCACCTGGGCCACCTACACCTTGCGCCACGGCGGCGAAAACCAACTCGCCAGCGAAATGGTGCGGTTCGTGTCCACGCCGCGCGCGGTGCAAGCCATGCTGACCGGCAGCGGGGCGAACATCGCGCGGTTCAAGCCGCGAGTCCACGTGACACTGTGGAGTTGACGGCGGGCGTGGCCGCGCATGCCCGAGTTGTTCAGGCGTCGGCGGCGCCGGGTTCGGCGCTCGCCACGGCACACGCCGTCGGGTTGGCGGCGACCCATGCGGCGACCTCGTCGACCGGGCTCAGCTGCTCGCCGCGCTTCCACGCATCGAGGTAGGGGAACGGCCAGACGACCCCGCGCCGGACCGAGAATTCCTTGTCTGGACACGGCGGCGAGATGCCGAAGTGCACATGGCACGCCGAAGCTCGCCCGGTTCTCCCGACTGTGCCCAGCGGCGACCCGGCGGTGACCAGCGTGTCGGGGACGACGCGATCCTCGATCGTGGCGAAGTGTGCGGCGTAGTACCGCACGCCGTCGTCGCCGAGGATCGCGACCGATCGTCCGCCGCGGGTGGCGGGGCTGTCGACGGCCGCGGTCCACGAGTCGACCCGACGGACTTCGAGCACCCTGCCGTTCACCGGGCTGACCACGGTTGCGCCGCACCCGCTGGCGAAGATGTCGGTGGCCGGATAGGTCGAATGGGTCCGGCTCCATCCGGCGATGCTCGGATCGGCGATCGGCACGACGTATGGCGTCGAGGTCGGAGCGGCGACGGTGACGCGAACGGCCTCCTCCGATGCTGCAGCCGGGCCGACGAGCCCGCCCGTGGCCAACGCGAGCAGCACGAGCAGGAAGTTCATGGCGCCCGCGAATCTACCGGTGGCCGCTCGATCGGCAAGACTGTCCCGACGAGGCGCTGAGCTCGTCCAGTGCGCAACCGATCTGCACGGGTGTCTATCGGGTGTCCGTCGGGTGTCTGTATGGTCAGCGTCGTTCCGTCATCTGCATCACGAGTTCGTCGGGCTCGATGAAAGAGGTTCACCATGAGCACCGTTTTGATCGCCGTCAACGGCACCGCCAGCGACCGATCGGTCATCCGTCAGACGCTGGATGTGCTCGGACCCGACCACGAATACGTCGTCGTCAGTGTCAGTGACGATCCGGCGATGCTCGGCGCCATGTCGCTGTCGTATGCGTCGGCGTCGGTGTTTGCGGTGCCGTCGCTCAGCAGGTTTGCCGACGGGATGGGGCTCGACGCCGATGCCGCCGAAGACATCGCCGAGCACGCCGCCACGGAAGCCGGCCTGACCGGGGCCGACGTCGTCGGAGAAGTCGGCGATCCGGCCACCGTGCTGATCGAAGTCGCCCGCGACCGCGGCGCGGCGGTCATTGCGATCGGTGCCACCGAGCGAGGCTGGTTCTCGCGGCTGTTCGACCCGTCGGTGGAGGCCGCCGTCGTCGAACGCGCGCCGTGCCCCGTGCTCGTCATTCACCCCGACTGATCACCTCTGGTGTCAGACACCAGAGGTGATCCGGGGCGTCGTGTCAGCTGTCAGCCGTCGGTTTCGCTGTCGATGCTGTCGCTGATGTCTTCGCTGATGTCGTCGACCTGGTCATCGACGCCGTCGACGGGGTTGTCGATGTCGTCTTCGTTGCCGTCGTCATCGCTGCACGCCGCGGCGCCGAGCGAGAGCACGGCGATCGCTGACACGGCGGCGAACTTGCGGGTGAGTGTGCCGGTGAATGTGGTGGTGCGTCGGTGTTGGTTCATGCGGACGTACTTCCCGTTCATGGCGGTCCGAAACATCTGACGCTCGCGCCCGCCGTCCGGAGCGATCGGGTTGCCCGCTTCGAGAGATCACGTTCGCTGATCGGTACGGTCGTCGTTGTGCAGCTCAACACCGTTCGTCGCGGCTCCGGCCAACCCATCGTCTTCATTCACGGGATGGGGACGTCGGCATCGACCTGGGACGCGTGTGCCGGTGCGGTCGCCGATCGCTTCTTGGCGATTGCCGTCGACCTTCCTGGCCACGGAGGTTCGCCGTGCCCCGCCGATCCGACGGCATACACGCGCGATGCCGCCCTCGCCGATCTCGACGAGGTGCTCGCGGCGCTTGGCGAGCCGGCCGTGCTCGTCGGGCACTCGCTCGGCGGCTACCTGGCCCTCGCGCACGCTGCCACTCGACCTGGTGTCGCCCGAGGCATCGTCGCGCTCAACACTGGCCCGGGGTTCCGCGACCCCGACAAGCGCGAAGGGTGGAACGAGCGTTCGCGCCGCAACGCCCACCGGTTCGGCGTACCCGAGCGCGTGGCCGACCTCAACTTGCAACACGACTCGGTGGTGATGGATCGGCTGACCGACATCGCCACGCCCACGTTGGTGCTCGCCGGCGGAGCCGACCGACCCGAGTACACCAGCTCGGGCCAGTATCTCGAACGCAAGATGCTCGATGCCCGGTTCGTCGTGCTCGACGGCGGTGGCCACTCGATGCACGAAGACACCCACGCTGGCGCCGTCGCCGACCTCGTCACCGACTTCACCTCCGAGATCACTTCTCGCTTGGCCTGAACCCGACCCGACTCCGACCGGTGACGGCTGCGTTCGTCGGGCCGTCGTACTGATTGCTAGACCGAGGCGATGCCATCGATCTTCTTCGAGGACTTCACGCCGGGTCGTGTCTTCGAATTGGGCTCGGTGACGGTCACCGCCGAAGCGATCATCGACTTCGCCACCCAATTCGATCCGCAGCCGTTCCACGTCGACCCGGTCGCGGCAGCCGACTCGTCCTTCGGTGGGCTGATCGCCAGCGGATGGCACACCGGCTCGCTGTGGATGCGGCTCTACGCCGATGCACTTCTCCTCGATGCCGACAGCCGTGGTTCACCCGGCGTCGAGGAAGTGCGGTGGCGGGCACCGGTTCGACCCGGCGACACCCTGACCGGAACCACCACGGTCGTCGATGCGCAACCGTCGAGCAAAGACCCGAGTCGGGGCACGGTCTTCACCGAGTCGTCGATGATCAACCAGGACGGCGTCGTCGTGATGACGATGAAGGGTCGCGGCATGTTCGGTCGACGACCGTCCTGACCCGTCGCGCCGACTTCCGACTCGCGACGGCCGTTCCAGACCTGCGCGACACCTGCCAGCGTGAGCGGGAGGTTGGTGATCCAATCCGGCGTGTCGTGCGAATCCTTGGCATGACGATGCAGCGCCGCCTCGGGAACCGGCAGACCTCGGTGGGTCCTGCCGATCCGCGGGTGGTCGGTCGATACGAACAGACCATCGACTGGCCTGCAGTGACCGAGTTCTACCGGACTCTGGCGAACGACGGCCGCCATCACGCCTCGATCGAGTGTTCCGGGCGGGTGCGCCACGAGCGATCCTTCGACCTCGCCGACATCGTCGGGCTGGCGCGGGTCAGGTCGAACGGCCTCTTCTCGGTGTCGCTGATCGATGTGTTCGCTGCGGTCGGTCTGCTCCGCGACGCCGATGTGGCCGTCATCGGCGCAAACGACGGCGGCCAGATCGCGGTTCCCCTGCGCCACATCGTGCGTTCGGAGCAGGCCGGCGTGGTGCTCGGTTCCTCCCACCGCCCACTTGCGCACACCGGCCGGCCGCTTCGGCTGAACATTCCCGGCTGGACCGACGACATCGCACCGATGTGCCCGACGACGATGCGCTTTCTCGCGTTCGAGGAGTTCGTCCAGTGGGCGTGACTGCGCTTCTGACCGCGCCGGACGAAGCACTGTCGTGGGCTCCACCGATTGCGGTGATTCGCGATGTCCGCGCCAGTGACGTCGGAGATCCCGCTCACCCGTGGCATCATGAACCGCTGGTGACCGTCTCCGTCGATCCGAGTGAGCTGCTCGAACGTGTGCAATCCGGCGATCGGGCTGCGTTCGACGAGCTGTACGACGTGCTCGCCCCGCTGGTGTACGGAGCGATCAAGCGCGTGCTCCGCGACCCGGCGATGTCCGAAGAAGTCGCGCAGGAAGTGTTCGTCGAAATCTGGAAGAAGGCCGATCGGTTCGACCCAAGCCGCGCCAGTGCCGCGACGTGGGCCATCACCATCGCTCGTCGCCGGGCGGTCGACCGCGTTCGCCATGAACAATCCCAACGCAATCGAGTCGAGGCGCTCAGCTTGCAACCGACCAGTGCGGTCAGCGACCCGCAGAACAGCGTCGTGGCGATGCTCGATGTCGAGCGAGTCGAGCGAGCCCTGGCCCAACTTCCCGATGACCAGCGCGAGGTGATCACCCTGGCGTTCATCGAGGGCTTCGCCCACGGCGCCATCGCCGAACGCCTCGACCTGCCGCTCGGCACGGTCAAGGGCCGGGCGCGCGGGGGCCTGAAGCGTCTGCGCACGTTGATCGGAGAAAGTCCATGAACGACGGTCGTGACGATGAACTGAAGAATGCACCCGACGAGGCCCGCATCGATGACCTGCTGACCCTTGCCGCGCTGGGCGAACTCACCGCAGCAGAGGAAGCCGAACTCGATGCAGCGCTCGCCGCCGACGCACAACTCGCGGCCGAACTGGATGCCGACGCGGCCGTCGCCGCTCGGCTGCAGGCAACCCACGCCGAAGCACCACCCGCCGGCCTCAAGGCCAGTGTCATGGCGGCGATCGACGCACTCGATCCGAGCGTCACCGATCCCTCCGCCGTTGGCCACCCGCAGCTGGTCTCGATGCCGCTGGAGCTCCCGCCTCTGGTCGCGCTGCCGCCGGAACAACCGCTACTGGTCTCATTGCGCCGGGCCCAGCGACCGGTCGTGGGGTCGTCGACTTCGCCGCCGCCCAGCGAACCCGTCACGCGACGACGGTGGCGTGCCTGGCAACCGCTCGCTGCTGCGGCGGCAGTGGTGATGCTGCTGGTCGGCGGAGTGCTCGTGGCCGGCCGCAACGGCAGCGACGGCGGGTCGACCTTCGAGGCAGTTGCCACGGCCGACGACGGCCAGCGCCGGACGCTGGAAGGCGAGCTGGGCGGAACCCTCGATGTCGTGTATTCGCCGAGCCGGCAGGCCTTCGTGCTGGTCGGTACCGACATCCCGGCATTGACCGATGAGCAGACGTATCAGCTCTGGCTCGTCGATGACGCTGGCGCGCAACCGGTGGGCCTGTTCCGTCCTGACGGCGACGGCCGCGTCGAGCAGGTCTTCGCCGATCTCGATCCGAGTGACTTCGTCGTCGGCGTCACCATCGAACCCGCCGCCGGCAGCCAAACCCCCACCCTCCCCATCCTCGCCGCCGCCTGATCCAACCCGAGCCCGCGCGCCGCCGAGGTGCCCACCCCCCGCCCCCGCTCCCGCTCCCGCTCCCGAAAAATGCCGCAACATGTGCGTGGGGCGCGCATTTTCCTGCACATTTCGGATCGGGCACTCATCTCAGCCAAGCCCCGCCCGAAATGTGCAGGATGCTGTGCAGGTGGCGCACATTTTCCAGCATTTTTCGGACGGGCTGGACGGGCGGGATGGGCGGGTGGGCGGGATGGGCGGAGGGCTGGACTGGGGCGTTCAGGGTTGGAGTTGCAGCACCATGCGCTCGACGAGGGCGTCGATATCGATCGTGGCGAGGGACTCGGGCGCGATGATCGACCGGAGTGCAAACGGACCGTCGATGATCTCGAACGCCGTGAGGACATCGATGTCGGGAGAGACCTCGCCGCGCGCTTGCCAGCGCTGCAGGAGCAGGGGAATGGCGCTGCGCTGGTTCTCGGTCAGTGAACGATCGCGGGCAGCCAGTTCGGGGTCGCGGAGTCGGGCGGCCAGAAGCTCGTAGTTCGCGGCACGGGCGCGGTGGTCGGCGAAGTTCGGCAGGATCCGGCGAAGAAACTCGGCGAGATCGCCGCGGAGCGTGCCCGTGTCCGGCGCCTCGGCGAATGTGATGGTTGCATCGATGGCAGTGAGCAAGAGCGTTCGCGTGTCAGGGAAGTGGCGATAGATCGTCGTCTTGGCGACGCCAGAACGGAGCGCGACCTCGTCGATGGTGACGCCGTTGAACCCGCGCTCGAGCAAGACGTCGGTCGCTGCCTCGATCATCTTCGTACGAGCTGCGGTGCTGAGTGGTCGAGCCATCGATGAGTCCCCAGGGCCCGTCAGCCCGTGTTCAAAAATAACGATACGTTTTCGTAGCGTTTACCGGTGAGTTTCGATACTCTACCGGAGCGAAACCGTGCGGACGCCACCGGACACCCCCACCCAAGACACATCCCGCCATTCCAATCGACAACAGGAGACCAGCCGCCATGCCCCGAATGCTGTATCGACTCGGGAGATTTGCCGCCCGCAAACCCTGGACCGTCATCGGCGCCTGGCTCGTCATCGCCGTCGTCGTCATCGGGGCAGCGGGCGGGGTCGGACGCGAGCTCGAGGACTCCTTCGCCGTGCCGGGACTCGACTCCCAGGACGCACTCGACTTGCTCGAAGCGGCACAGAGTGACGCCGCCGGGCTGACGGTGCGCGTCGTTGCGACGCCCCTCGATGCCTCGGCGTCGTTCGAGGATCCGGCCATGCTCGCCGCGCTGACCGATGTGCGGAGCGCCGTCGTCGCCCTGCCGAACGTGCTCGGTGCGAGCGAACCCGCCGACTCGCTCGCACCCGGCGGACGCATCGCAGTGATCACCGCGCAGTACCCGGTGATCGAACAACTGAGCGTGACCGACCTCGACAACCTGAAAGAACTTGCGGAGGAACTGCGGGCCGACTCGCCGTTGCAGATCGAACTCGGCGG
The DNA here is from genome assembly GCA_963820085.1 of Ilumatobacteraceae bacterium. GTDB lineage: Bacteria > Actinomycetota > Acidimicrobiia > Acidimicrobiales > Ilumatobacteraceae > Ilumatobacter_A. The sequence goes on from CAWFYU010000009.1 coordinate 380,593, forward strand.
CGACCTGTTCTTCTCGTTCGAAGAGGCCGGGACCGGCATCGGCGAGATGATCGGTCTCATCGCGGCGGTGGTCATCCTGCTCCTCGCCTTCGGGTCGGTGATCGCGATGGGCCTCCCGATCGGCATGGCCCTGTTCGGCCTGGCGCTCGGCGTCAGCTCGATGGGCCTGATCACCTACCTGATCGACATTCCGAGTTGGGCGCCGCAGATGGGGTCGATGGTCGGCCTCGGTGTCGGCATCGACTACGCGCTCTTCTTGGTGACCCGGCATCGCGAGTTCCTGGCGCGCGGCATGACGGTCGAAGAGTCGGTCGGCCGTGCGGTGGCCACTGCCGGTCAGGCCGTCGTCTTCGCCGGGGGCACCGTGGTGATCGCGATTCTCGGCCTCGCCTTCGCCGGCATCCCGTTCATGACCGCGGCCGGCGTCGCCATCTCGGTCGTCGTCTTGATCATGGTCGTCGCCTCGATCACATTGCTCCCCGCTTTCCTCGGTCTCGCCGGACATCACATCAACCGTTGGGGCATTCACCGGCGCGGCCACTCGGCCGGCGACTCGGTTGGCGCGATGTGGGAGCGATGGGGCCGACACGTTGCCAACCATGCGTGGCCCTATGCGATCGGCGTCACCGTTGTGCTCCTCGCGATGACCGCACCGGTGCTGTCGCTGCGACTCGGCTTCCCCGACGACGGTGCCCTTCCCGAGTCGCGCACCGAACGCCGGGCCTATGACCTCGTCGCGGAGGGTTTCGGCCCGGGCATCAACGGACCGCTGGTCATTGCGGTCGACACCGCCGACGCGGCGAATGTCGTCGAACCGCTCGCGGCAGCCGTCGCCGCCGACCCAGGCATCGAGGCCGTTGCACCGCCCGAGCTGAATGCGGCCGCCGGCGTTGCCACGATCATCGCCTTCCCGACCACCGCGCCCCAAGACGCCGCAACATTCGAGACGATCCAACGGTTGCGTGCCGACGTGTTCCCCGCAGTGATCGGTGAGACCGAGACGCGGGCCCACGTCGGCGGGCAGACCGCCAGCTTTGCCGACCTCGGCCAACGGGTGACCGACCGGCTGCCGCTCTTCATCGTCGCCGTGATCGTCCTGTCGTTCCTGCTGCTGATGCTCGTCTTCCGCTCGATCCTCGTGCCCCTCAAGGCAGCCCTGCTCAACCTGTTCAGCATCGGCGCGGCCTACGGCGTGTTGGTGATGGTGTTCCAGTGGGGTTGGGGCAAGGGGCTGATCGGGCTCGAAGCCACGGTGCCGATCATCTCGTTCATCCCGATGTTCATGTTCGCCGTGCTGTTCGGACTCTCGATGGACTACGAGGTCTTCCTCCTGTCGCGCGTTCGTGAGCGCTACCTCGAAACGGGCGACAACGACGCCTCGGTCATCCACGGCATCGCGAGCACGGCGCGCGTCATCACGTCGGCTGCGCTGATCATGATTTCGGTCTTCCTCGGCTTCGTCCTCGGTGATGATCCGGCGATCAAGATGATGGGCCTCGGCCTCGCCACCGCGATCTTCGTCGACGCCACGATCGTCCGCATCGTGCTCGTCCCCGCGACGATGAAGTTGATGGGCGACGCCAACTGGTGGATCCCGGCGTGGCTCGACCGTGCGCTCCCCACCATCGACATCGAAGGCGAGGCCGGCCTCCCGGCGCCCGAGATGGAGAACCCACCGTCGACGGACCCGCGCGCTGACGACCGCGACCGTGAGTCGGCACTGGTGTGAGCAGCGTGCTCGACGTGGCGGAGGGGAGAACCATGAGGGCGGCCATCGTTGATCGCTACGGTCCGCCGTCGTCGATCGAGGTCCGTGACGTCGCCACCCCGACACCCGGAGCCGGCGAGGTGTTGGTCGAGGTCTGCGCCGCGGCGGTCAACCCGCTCGACTGGTTCCTCCTCACTGGCCGGCCCTACATCGCTCGACCTGCCTTCGGTCTGTTCCGGCCGAAGCGCCGAACGCCAGGCGCCGATGTGGCCGGCACGGTCGCTGCGCTCGGGCCGGGTGTCACCGCGTTTGCGCTCGGCGACGAGGTGTGGGGGGCATGTGCCGGGTCGTTCGCGGAGTACGTCGTCACCAAGGCCGAGCACCTCGTGGCAAAACCGCAGCGGATCAGCTTCGCCGAAGCGGGTGCAGTGAACATCGCCGCGATCACCGCGCTGCAGGCGTTGCGCGACGTCGCCAAGGTTGGCGCAGGCCAGCGGGTACTGATCAACGGCGCGTCGGGCGGGGTCGGCACGTACGCCGTACAGATCGCCGTGTCGATGGGCGCAGTGGTGACCGGCGTGTGCAGCGGGCGCAACGTCGACATGGTCACGTCACTCGGGGCGCATCGGGTGATCGACTACACGACGACCGATTTCTCGACCCGGCCACCCTCGCCGACGGCAAGCCGTACGACGTCGTGATCGACAACGTCGGCAACAGGTCGATGCGCGCACTGCGCGCGGCGGTGGCCCGCAGGGGCATCGTCGTGGTCGTCGGCGGCCCGAAAGACAGCAAGCTGCTCGGCCCGGTGAAGGCCTTGGCCGCCGGCAAGCTCGTCGGTCTGTTCAGCAGCCAACGCTTTGCCTCCTTCACCGCCCACGAGAACCAGGCCGATCTGGGCGCGCTCAACGCGCTGCTCGAATCCGGCGAGCTGCGAACGGTGATCGACGCGATCTACCCCCTCGCCGAAGCAGCCGCCGCGATCGAGCATCTCGCGACCGGGCGCGCCCGCGGCAAGATCGTCGTCACCCCCTGAGCAGCATCAGCGGGCCGAGCGGGCCACAACTCCCGAAATTTGGAGCTGCGTGTGCGCCCAGCGCACGCTTTCGTGCACTTTCGGGTGGGCGCGGGGTGGGCGCCGGCTGGGGCGCGGGGTGGTTGGGGGCTGTTGACGCACTCTTGACCGAAGAAATCCTGGTGCCGTGGGAACCGGCGGACAAGACTGGGCGTCAGACCACCATGAAGCGCACGCTTGCTCTCCCGTTCATCGCCTTTGCTCTCCTCGCGGCGGCCTGCACCAGCGCCGGCACCACCACGACCAGCGAGCCGAGTTCCACCGATCCCGGTACGACCGAGCCCATCACGACGGACCCAGGCACCACCGAGCCTGGCGATGATCCGGATGATTCGGATGGTTCGTCGGGTCCGGTCGGATTCGCGCCGGCCGCGCTGCAGCAGTTCGGCGATTGCTCGGCCTTCCTCGACTACGTGCACACCGAAGGCGCCGAACGCGTCGGCCCGTACGGCCTCGGCGGCGGCGGGTATTACGGAGGCCCGATCTTTGCGACCGACGACGCCGCAGTCGCCGAATCCGCTCCGGCCGAAGGTGACGGGCGGGCGGTACCCGAAGCGCCGGTCGCCACGCAGGCCGCGTCCGGCGAAGAGCGGGCGGCCGACCAAGCCAGCTCCGATGGCAGCTTCTCGACCACGAATGTGCAAGTCGACGGCGTCGACGAACCCGACATCATCAAGACCGACGGCAACCGCATCATCGCGATCACCGGCGAGACCCTCCACTACATCGACATCGCCGCAGACGGCACCACCGGGACCAAGCGCGGCTCGGTCACCTTGACCCCCAGCAACCAGTACGCCTACGGCTACGAAATCTTCATCTCCGGTGATCGCGCCCTCGTCTTCGCTCAAGGCGATTCGGGCTTCTATCCGGAGCCGCGCATCATCGACGATGTCGCCGTCGGAACCACCAGCGTCGAGCCGAGTGTCGCGCCGACCGAGCCGCCGGCCGAGCCGCCGGTCGAGACTCGTCCCCCCGAGGACGCCCCCTCCGACACGATCGACACACCCGAGGCCGACACCGACGCCGAAGCGGGTCTCGTCGAGATCCAGCCGGCCCCGGACGAGATCGAGGCGCCACCGGTCGATTCCGAGGTGCCGATCGAGGAGGATCCGGCCGACACGGACAGTGCCAACAAAGAACCGTTCCCCGTCGATCCGGAGACGCTGCCGCCAGTCAGCCCGACCGGCTACCTCGGACCGCAGACCTTGGTCATCGAGATCGACATGTCGAATCCCGACGACCTCACGGTGGCGAACACGATGCTCATCGACGGCCGCTACATCAGCGCCCGCTCGATCGGTGACACGGCCCGTGTCGTCGTCACCTCCCCGCCGCAGGACCTCGGGTTCCTCTACCCGTCGAACCCGGAGACCGAAGACAAGGCGGAGGAGGCGAACCGTCAGGTGATCCTGGAGTCGACCGTCGAAGACTGGATCCCCGAATACACGGTCATCGGCGCCGATGGGTCGACGACGGCCGGGGCGCTCGCCGACTGCGCCAACATCCACGCCCCGGCCGACTTCGGCGGGTTCGACATGCTGTCGATCATCACGCTCGACCTCGGCAGCAGCCTCGACGCACCGGTCGGCACCAGTTCGGTGATGGCCACGGGCGACACCGTCTACGCCTCGGCCGACCGGATGTACGTCACCACCAACATCTGGGAGCCGATCGTCAACGAGCAGACCAACGAGTGGCTCGACGAGAACTACGAGACCGCGGTGCACCGCTTCTCGATCGCCGGCGACGGACCAGCGAGCTACGAAGCCTCGGGGTCGATCCAAGGCCACCTGCTCAATCAGTTCTCGATGAACGATCGTGACGGCGTCTTCTATGCCGCAACCACCAGCGGTGCGCCGTGGATGGGTGGAGAGCAGTCCGAGAGCCAGATCGTGGCGATGGAGATCAGTGGCGACCAGCTCGTCGAGGTCGGCAGCGTCGGCGGCCTCGGCCAGGGCGAGCAGATCTACTCGGTGCGTTACGTCGGCACCACGGCTTACGTCGTGACCTTCCGTCAGACCGATCCGTTCTACGTGCTCGACCTCAGCGACCCCCGCAACATGAGCGTGCAGGGTGAACTCAAGATCCCCGGCTTCTCGTCGTACCTCCACCCGATCAGCGACACGCTCGTCCTCGGCGTGGGTCAAGACGCCACCGAAGATGGGCGGACGACCGGCACGAAGGTGTCGTTGTTCGACGTGACCGATCCGGCGAACCCGCTCGAGGTCGACGTGTGGACGCTGCCCGACGGATTCAGCGATGCCGAGTTCGACCATCGGGCGTTCCTGTGGTGGGCACCGACCAACACGGCCGTCTTGCCGCTGCAGTCCTACCGCGACCGCTTCGCCGGTGCCGTCGTGCTGAAGATCGAGAACAACACGATCACCGAGCAGGGCCGGATTCAGCACAGCGAAGAAGAGGTCGGTCAAGTGGGCCAGACCGATTGTCGGGTCATCACGGTCGAGGATCTTGGCGGCAACGAGGACAACGAGTTCTTCTGGACCATCCAGAGCGGCGGCCAGGGCCAGCTCTGCGGCCCGAACGACCAGGGCGGTGCTGTCGGTCTCTTCTGCAGCCCGGTTCCGATCACGGATCTCCAGAACTATTTCTGGAACGGCGAGGTCACGATCGACACCACCGGAGCCGATCGCCTCGAACTCTGCTATCCGGATTGGAACGGCTATCAGACGGCCGTGCAACGCACGATGGTGATCGACGGCAGTCTGTGGACCCTGTCGCCCGAGCGGCTGCAGAGCAACGATGTGACCACACTCGACCGCACCGCCGCCATCGACCTGATCTGACCTGACCTGACCTGACCGACGAGGGCCATCGCCGTCAGCTCGAACGGGCCACCGCAGGTTCGACCGAGTGCCGTCGTCGACATTTGACGATGGTCGGTTCGTCGGCGACGTGCGGCGCCGCCCGAACAGCCCGCCACAGAAAAGCCAACGCGCCGACTTCGATTGCTCCGACAACCGCAATCAATTGACGATTCATGCACGCCCCCCCGACTTGATTCCCCAGGGAGAAGCCTCGCGCACCTGTGGCAGCTTCGCCACCCTTCGTGACAATCGTCAGTGGTGTGCCGATACCGCAAATTGTTTGCGTGACGATTGACGTCGACAAGAAACAGGTGTCGGAGCCAACCATTCTCGTCGCGCCAACGGTCAGATGTCGACGCGCCGTTCGAACACGAACTCGTACTCGAGGTAGGAGTTGACGTGCTCCTGTCCGGGCGCCGGAGGGATCAGCTGCGCCGACTGGAGGAGCATCCAGCCGTCGTGAAGCGCGCGCACGCCGCTCGCATACGGCGGCCCTCCCGGTGTTGTTGGTGCAGGAAGTCCCGGTCCTGCACCGTCGGCACCGTCGTGAAACGCCCATCCGATGACCTTTTCGTCGAGCGACGACCCGTCCATCCAGAGGTAGAGCACCTGTTGCCGGACGGTCATCGTGGCACCGACGTCGCGCCGGCGTGCGCCGCACGTTGTTCGAGGCGAGTCAGGTAGTAGTCGACATCGAAGTCGGCGTCACCGCTGAGGTATCGCCACAGCAGTGCCCGCTGGAGTTGCGCGTTGCGGTAGTCGGTCACGCCCATCCACGGGTGCATCGTGCGGAACGTCTCGGCGACGCTGCCCGACTGCATCCGGGCGAAGACGTGGTCGGTCGACGGGCTCTGGACCTCGTCGAAGTCGGTGGTGTTCCAGAGCCTGACCTGGGGCTCGGTCGGGTTGAGCCTGATCTTGTGCATCCACCTGTCGGGGCCGGGATTGGGTTGGCCGGCATGCCACAAACCGTGGTGGAAGACGAACACGGTGCCGGCGCTGCAGCTCACCTGCTGCTCGCCGACGATGTGTTGGTAGCGATGCAATCCCGACGACCGCACGCGCGTGAGGTGGCTCCCCGGCACGAAGCGCGTCCCGCCTTCGCCGGGGGCCACGTCGTTGCAGAACCAGAAGAGTTGGATGTCGAAGGTGGCGTCGGGGGAGTCGGTGGTGGCGTCGACGTGGAGCGGTTGGCGGTGCGTTCCACCCGATGGGATGTAGTGCACCCAGTCGTGGTCGAACCCGGGCGCCGCGCCGACGAGGGAGGTGATGATCCCGCGGATCGCGGGCAGTCGAAGGTACTGGCCGATCACCGATGGCTCGGGGTAGCACTCGTCGAGCGTGGTGCCCGAGTGCGGAGGCCGCGTGGCGTCTGGGTGGCCGTCGGACGGGAGCAGCCGGCCGGCGTTGAGCGCACCGAGTTCGGCAATGGCCGCCTCGTTGATGTCGGCCGGCACGATTGCATCGAACCGCAAGAATCCGTTGGTCACGAACTCGGCCATCTGCCGGGTCGTGAGGCGATGATCTGTTCCACTCATCACCTGAGTCTCTCAAAGACCGTTGCCCGACCTCGGATCGGCAATGGCAGTCGCACCGTTTGCGTGACGAAATTGGCTGAAGTTCCAGCCAAAATCGTCACGCAAACGTGCAGCGGACGAGTTGCGGCGCGTCAGGCTTGGGTGCCGACCTTGAGGTCCTTGAAGGCGACGCCATTGTCGACGGCCGGTTCGCGCGGCAGACCGAGGACGCGGTCGCCGATGATGTTCCGCTGGATCTCGTCGGTGCCGCCGGCGATCGACGCCTGGAAGCTGTTGAGCACGATGCGCTGACGCTCGGCCCCGCTCGCGTCGGCCGGGTCCCACGCAATCGAACTCAGGGCCGGCGATTTCCAGGGCAATCTCGCGCATCTTCCAGGCGATGTTCGACCCGAGGAGTTTGCCGAGCGAGCCGCCCGGACCGGGTGTCTTGCCGGCCTTCTGCTCGGCGCGGTTGCGCATGGCCACCATGCGCCTTGGTCGTCTCCATCGAGTAGATCTGCATCAGTTGATCACGCACGACCGGGTCGTTGATCTTGCCGGTTTCTTCCGCCGCGCTCTTCAGCAGCTTGAACGTCGGCTGGTTGATCTTGCCGGCGCCGGCAGCAGCCGATCGCGACGCGCTCGTACATGAGCATCGCCGTGGCGAGCTTCCAGCCTGCGTTGTACTCGCCGAGCAGGTGGTCCTTCGGAATGCGGACGTCGGTGAAGAACACCTCGTTGAAGTGGCTGCCGCCGTCGATCTGGTGGATCGGGCGGATCTCGACGCCCGGTGCCTTCATGTCGAGGATGAACATCGACAGGCCGGCGTGCTTGACCTGTTCGGGGTCGGTGCGAGCGACGACGATGCCGTAGTCGGACTTGTGGGCGAGGGTGGTCCACACCTTCTGGCCGTTGAGCACCCACTCGTCACCGTCGAGTTCGCACTTCGACTGGAGCGACGCCACGTCGGAACCGGCGCCCGGCTCGGAGAACATCTGGCACCACATCGTCTTGCCCGAGATGTTGTCGGCCATGTATCGCTGTTTCTGCTCAGCGGTGCCGAACTCGTCGAGCATCGGCAGGCACATCCCGTGGCTGATGATGAACTCGCCATCCATCATCCGATAGTTGCCCTTCACCTCGCGCCAGATCTTTTCGTGCGCGAGCGTTCCGCCGCCGCCGCCGAACTCCTCGGCGAAGGGGATGCCGGCCAGCCCCGCACCGGCGGCAGCGGCGAGGAAGGCCTTCTGGTCGTCGAGCGAGGGAATGGCATTTCCCTGCTTGATCGCGTACGTCTCCATGAAGTCGACGCACTTCTGTTGGAACTCCGCTGCTTGTTGTTCCGTGAGGCTCATGAATTGCTCCGTGTCTGTTCGTTGGTCACCCCGCCCCCTCCGCCCCCGCCCCCCGCCTTCCCGTTTTCGTGAGGTTCCTGCAGACACTGCCTGCAGGAACCTCACGAAAACGAGAGGGGAGATGGGGGGCGGAGGCGGGTGGGGTGGGTGGTCTGGTCCGTTGGGGAAGAAGATGACTTGGAGAACACTGTATGGCGTCGTACAGTATGTGTCCAGACGGAAGATGAGTAGCTTGACCAACAACGAACTCGACGCACCGCCGTGGCTGCGGGTCGAGTCCACGCTGATGGCAACTGCGCGCCTCATCCGCGATGCGTTCGACACGCGGCTCAAGCCGCTCGATCTCAACCTCACTCAGGCGAGCCTGCTGGCCTACGTCGCCGAGTTCGGTGCCACCTCGCAGACCAATCTCGCCGACCAACTCGGAACCGGCCGCGCGGCCATGGGCACCGTGATCGACGGACTCGAGCGGCGCGAGCTGGTCGAGCGCCTCCCCGATCCGCTCGATCGACGCGTCTGGCTGGTCGATGTCACCGATGCTGGCCGAACCCTGGCAGCCGACATCGCCGATGTCGACGAAGTGCTCCGTGCCGAACTCCGCCACGGCATCGGCCGCGAAGAACGCCAAGCGCTCAGCTGGGTCCTCACTCGGCTGCAACAGAACCTTCATTCCGCAATCAACCCCTGATGGCGCATCGGGGCGTGGCCCTGTCGTGACATCTGATCAGAAATGAGAACCACATGACCGAAGCAGTGATCGTCGACGCCATCCGCACACCGGGCGGCAAGCGCAACGGCCAACTGAAGGACCAGCACCCCGTCGAGCTGGCAGCGCACGTACTGAAGGCCCTCGCCGAGCGCAACAACCTCGACCCCGCAATGGTCGACGACGTCATCATGGGCTGCGTGATGCAGGTCGGTGAGCAGTCGCTCAACATCGGCCGCAACGCCGTGCTCGCCGCCGGCTGGCCCGAAGAGGTGCCGTCGACCACCGTCGATCGCCAGTGCGGGTCGAGCCAGCAATCGATGCACTTCGCCGCGCAGGGCGTCATGGCCGGCGCCTACGACATCGTCGTCGCCGCCGGCGTCGAAGTGATGACCCGCACCCCGATGGGCGCCTCGATCGTCCAGGGGATGGGCTTCCCCTTCCCGCAGGCCCAGCTCGATCGATACGCCGAGACCGGCCTCCCGCCGCAGGGCATCGGCGCCGACATGATCGCCGACGAGTACGGCATCACCCGCGAAGACCTCGATGCGTTCGGCGCCCAGAGCCAGCAGCGTGCTGCCGTCGCCCGTGACGAGGGTCGATTCGAGAACGAGATCGTTCCGGTCAGCGTCGAGATCGACGGACAAATGGTCGACGTGAAGCATGACGAGGGCATCCGGGACGGTTCGACTGCCGAGAGCCTCGCCAAGCTCAAGCCTGCGTTCAAGGAGGACGGCAAGATCACCGCCGGCAACTCGTCGCAGATCTCCGACGGTGCGTCCGCGGTGCTCATCATGAGCAAGGAGAAGGCAGAGGAACTCGGCATGAAGCCACGCGCGCGATTCCACGCGTTCGCGCGTCGCCGGCACCGACCCGGTCACGATGCTCAAGGGCCCGATTCCGGCGACGAAGAAGATCCTCGAAAAGACCGGCTTGAGCATCGACGACATCGACCTGTTCGAGGTCAACGAGGCGTTTGCCTCGGTCGTGCTCGCGTGGCAGAAGGAGACCGGCGCGGACATGAGCAAGGTCAACGTGAACGGCGGCGCGATCGCCCTCGGTCACCCGCTCGGCGCCTCGGGCACGAAGCTGATGGCGACCCTGCTCAACGAGCTCGAGCGCACCGGTGGCCGCTACGGCATGCAGGTGATGTGCGAAGGCGGCGGCATGGCCAACGCCACCATCATCGAACGCCTCGACTGAACGAGCGACGTGATCAGCGCCAACTCATGAGGTAGGTGCGCCGTCGCGGTGCACCTACCTCATGGGTTCGGCAGGACAACAGGCGGTCGGGCGCGGGTGACGCAACGCCTCAGGAGTTGACGGCGAGTTCGTCGAGGTAGTCGGCGTAGCGGGTCAGCGCCGCAGCGCGCCGGGTGGGGATGTGGTCGATGCTCGGGTTCGCGGGGCGGTACCGCTTGAGCACCTGGCGGGCGACGGTGACCTTGTGCACTTCGTCGGGGCCGTCGTAGATCCGCGCCGCACGGGCCGCGCGGTACATCGCTTCCAGCGGCAGGTCGGTGGTGTAGCCGAGCGAGCCGTGGATTTGAATCGCGCGGTCGATCACGTCGTGGAGCACCTTCGCGCCCCAGAACTTGATGACGGCGATCTCGAGCCGGGCGTCGCTGTAGGTGCCGCCAGCTGCGTGCAACTTGTCCATCTTCCACGCCGCCTGCAGCGTGAGCAGGCGCGCCGCTTCGCGATCGGCGTAGGACTGGGCGATCCAGTCCTGGATCATCTGCTTGTCGGCGAGGATCGACCCCTTCGTATACCGGGTGAGTGCCCGCTCGCAGAGCAGGTCGAACGCCCGCTGCGACTGTCCGAGCCAACGCATTGCGTGGTGGATGCGCCCGGGCCCGAGCCGCTTCTGGGCCAACGCGAAGCCTTGGCCGATCCCTGCTTCGCCCCCCACGACATTGTCGAACGGCACCCGCACGTCTTCGTACAGGATCTCGGCGTGGCCGCCCGGCTCACCGGTGACATGGTCGGGTTCGCCCATCGTCGGAACGTCACGCACGATGTTCACACCCGGCGTGTCGGTCGGAACGACGATCATCGAGAACGCGCTGTACGGGGATGCGTCCTCGTCGAGGTTGGTCTTGACCATCACGATCAAGATGTCCGAGACCGATGCGTTCGACGAGAACCACTTGTGCCCATTGATGATCCATTCCCCTCCGTCACGCACGGCCTGGGTGGTGAGCAGGGTCGGGTCGGCGCCGGCGCCCGGCTCGGTCATCGAGAAGCACGAACGAATCTGCTGATCGAGCAGCGGCTGCATCCACTTCGCCTTCTGTTCGTCGGTGCCACCGAGTGACAGCAGTTCGGCGTTGCCCGAGTCGGGAGCGTTGTTGCCGAAGATGCTTGGTGCCAGCGGAGACTGTCCGAGGATCTCGTGCATCAGGCCGAGCTTGACCTGGCCGAATCCGCCGCCGCCCAGTTCGGGCGGAAGATGGGCCGCCCACAGACCCTGGTCCTTCACGCGTTGGCGCAGCGGTTCGGTGATCTTGGCGTAGACCACGCGGCCCTCGGGGCTGCGGAACTCCGGCGCAAGTGTTTCGAGCGGGAAGATCTCCTCCTTCAAGAACTCGCGCATCCAGGCGAGCTTCGCTTCGAAATCGGGCTCGGTCTCAAAATCCCATGCCATGGCGGTTTCTGCTTTCTGATCGTCGGGCGGCGTCGACCGCTCCGGCGTCAACCTACGCAGGCGGCCGTGTCGAGAGCGGACCGAACGCAGGCGTCAGAGCGGTTGATTGAGTTCAATCAGGTTGCCCGTGGGGTCGGTGAAGAAGCACTGCACGCAGATTCCGGGCAATTCGGCTGGCGTGCTGACGTCGATGCCGTGCGTTTCGAGGTGCGCGCGGGCCGACGCGAGGTCTGCGACGCGCAGCGCGAAATGCTGACCCTTCGGTGGGATGAAATCGGTGACTTCCAGCAGGTGGATCTGCTGGTCGCCCGACTCCAGCCACGCGCCATCGAATCCGAAATCGGGGCGGTCATCGCGCCGCGTCATTCCCAGCACGTCGACGTAGAAGCGGGTGGCGACGGCCGCGTCGATGACGTTGAGCGAGACATGGTGCACTCCGAAGTCGAACATGTTCCCAACGCTACGACACACCGTGCGGCGTGGTCAGAAATTGATCATCGGCGAAGGTGGCCGATCAGTATGGTTTCGACCGACCAGCGCCTGCTGTTCCCCCCAAAATTGGAGATGTCATGAAGTCACTTCGGCCCATTTCGCGCCACGTCCTCGTCTCGAGCGTCGTCGCTGCCATGCTGTTGACCGCGTGCGGGTCCGACGCTGCGACGTCTGATCCGGCGGGATCAGCCGCCGACACGGTTCCGGCGACCGCCGAAGTTCTCGCGACCGACACCGCATCCGACGCCGCTGCGCCCGACACTGCCGCAACGGACACCACTGCCGACGACGCAGCCGCTGATGGGGAGGCCGACGCCGAGACGGATTCGGGCGAAGCCGCCGGTGCGTGCGCGCTGTTCACTCTCGATGAGGTTGCTGCTGCAGCCGGCCAGCCGGTGGCGATCACCGAGGGCAACGACAACCCCGAGCAATGCGACTACGAGGGCAATGACAAGCTGCCGGTGGCGACCGTCCTGCTCCAACCGGATGATGGCGAACAACTCCAGATCGGTCGCATCGTGCTCGACTCGCTGGCGACGTCGGTCGACGACATCACGGTCGGAGACTTTGCCGGGGTCCACGGCCACGATCTCGACGCCGGCTTCGCGATGTACGACACCGCGGCCGTGACCACCGGACCGATGATTCTGTCGGTCTCGTTGTACGGCGGCGAATCAACGGCACGATCCACTGGCGTGCTCAGCCTCCTCGATCTCGGCGTCCCGCGCCTCTGACGCGCTGAACCCGCCCGAACTCCGGGCGCCCCGATCACCCCCGCCCCGCCCCGACCCGCACCCGCCCGAGCCCCGACCCGCCCGAGCCCCGACCCGCCCCGCCCCGCCCCGCCCGAAAAATGCCGGGAAGTGTGCGCCTGCCGCACACCTTGCTCCACATTTTCGGGCGGCCTCCGAAATGTGGAGGAGAGTGACCGCCTGGCGCAACGCAGTCCACATTTTTCGGGTGCGGCTCGGGCAGGCGGGTGGGGTGATCGGGTCGGGGTGGGTCGGGGTGGAGCAGTGGGCTGCGTGGACGCGGGGTGCGCGGAGGGTGGCCTGGTGTCGACGTGGAGCACGGGCGACGTGGAGTGGCGTGCGGGTCAGACGATGCGTCGTTCGTTGGCCCAGGCGGTGAGCTGGTGGCGGTTGGAGAGCTGCAATTTGCGCAGCACGGCCGACACGTGGGTTTCGATCGTCTTGGCCGACAGGTGCAGGCGGGCCGCGATCTCCTTGTACGTGTACCCGCGGGCGATCAGCCGCAAGACTTCCTGCTCGCGCGGGGTGAGCACGTCGAGGTCGGGGTTCGACGGGGCGGGCAGGTCGCCCGAGAAGGCGTCGAGCACGAAGCCAGCGAGCCGAGGTGAGAACACGGCGTCACCGCCGTGCACGCGACGGATGCCGTCGGCGAGTTCGGTCACGGTGATGGTCTTGGTGACGTAGCCACGGGCGCCCGCTCGGACAACGGCGATGACATCCTCGGCAGCGTCAGACACGGACAGGGCGAGAAAGCGGGCCGTCAACTCGTCGGCGGCGAGTTCGGCGATCACGTGCTGACCGCCACCGCCGGGCAGGTGGACGTCGAGGAGCACCACGTCAGGACGTGTGCTCCGGATGACCTCGACGGCGCTCACCACATCGTCGGCCTCCCCGACGATCTCGATCCGCTGCGCTCCATCGCGGCCATCACCGTCGCCGTCGCCGTCGCCGTCACCATCACCATCGGCATCACTGCGGCCGTCGCTGGCGGACCTGAGCTCGCTGAGCTCGCCGCGGACGCCTGCGCGAAAGAGTGCGTGATCGTCGACGAGGACGAGGCGGATGGTCACGACCGGACCCGAGGAACACGCAGCTCGACCTCGGTACCAGCACCGGGAGTCGACACGATCACCGCGGTCCCGCCGATGCGTTCGACTCGGCCGACGATCGAGTCGGAAATGCCGCGGTGGCCGTTGCGCCGTTCAGAGCCGATAACCGCCTCCAGATCGAACCCGCGTCCGGTGTCTCGAACGAAGCCGGTCAGCTCGGCCTCGTCGGCTTCGACAAACACGTCGATCTGCTCGACGCCAGCATGGTTGGCGGCATTGACGACGGCCTCGCGCAGTGCTGCGACGAGCGAGCGGGCAGCATCGTCGAGGGGCTGATCGCCGACGACGACGGCTTCGATGCGCAGATCGTGGTCGGTCTCGATCTCGGTGACGAGCACCGCCAGCGCCTCGCTGACCGATGTCGGCTCGCCGAGCGGGGTGTCACCGTAGAGCCAGCCCCGCAGCTCGCGCTCCTGGCGGCGGGCCAGGCTGGCCATGCGGCGCGGACTGTCGCTCCGCTGAATGAGGACGAGCGACTGCAACACCGAATCGTGGAGGTGGGCCGACACGCGCGCCAGCTCGTCTTCGCGGATCCGCATCGAGCGTTCCTCGTCGAGCGCCCGAATGGTGCGACCGAGCGCCGGCGCTCCGAACATGGCCAATCCGCCGACCACGACGGCAATGGCGCTCGCCGAGGCACCCAGGCTGCCGAGCCCGCCGGTCCGATTGGCCAACGACACCACGCCCGCGCCGAGGAGCGCAACGCCGGCAACCATCTGCAGCACCTGGCGGGTCTGCCGTCGCTGGCCCCACGCCATCATGCGTCCATCGGGCTGCATCCAGGCGACCGAGACCCCGACGGCGACGCAACCAGCGGCCGCCATGATCGCATCGCCCGGCCACACCCCGACCCAGCGACCGAGCACCAGGAACACACCGGTCGCGCACGCCACAGCGAGTTCGCGTCGTCGGTCGGTAGCGACCCGACGCGACGAGCGGATCGAAGTCACCGTCGCAGAGGTGGGCGGATCGGAGGCAATCACCGCCAGCCCATAGAGGACGATCCCGAGTCCACCGATCAAGCTCAACAGGCCGAGCGACGCACGGACCACCGTGGGCTCGACCTCCCAGCGCTCGGCCCACCCTGCCGCAGCACCCGACACGATGCGGTCGTTGCTCCGCGGGCTGCGAGGAAACGGTCGCACCCGCTCGCGGGCAGGTGGAGAGTCGGTCACGGACTCATCATCGCACTTGGTGGCAGGGGCCCGCATCGGGGCGGTCCCGCTTTTCCGGGGTGTGTTTCGGGGTCGCAGTTTCGGGGTGTTTTCCAGGGTCATCCCGGATGCGCCGGACCCACGTGGACTCATACGGTTGACGCATGACCTCGCCCCCCGCAACTCCTGTCGATGTGATCGACCCGTCGTCTGGCGAACCCCCCGATGACAGTGCGCCCGGCAACGGAGATCACCTCGCACCACGCCGACGCCAGATCCACTGGACGCTCGGCCATCCAGACGGCATCGTCACCGGACTGTCGGCGTCGTTGGCTCAACGCTTGATGATCGATCCGCTCTGGGTGCGACTTGCGTTCGTCGGGTCAGCGCTGCTGGGAGGCATCGGCCTGTTCGTGTACGTCGGCCTGTGGCTGGCCGTGATCGTCGGCGGCTCGTCGGTCGTGCGGTGGATTGGCGGTGCGATCGCCGTCGTCGGCTTCGTGGCGCCGGTGCAGTCGGGCGTGAGTTTCATGACCGGGCCGGTCGCGGTGATCGGGCTGCTTGTCGGGTTGGGCCTCGCACTGTGGAAGCCAGCGCCCGAGTGGGACCGCTCCGGCGAGTCGGACCGTCCGACCGCCGCCGATGACCCGGTCCGTCCGATTTGGGATTCGCCCAACTCGGACGGCGGTGCGACACGGACCGACGTGCGCAACGACCGGCCCCGTCGTGTCGTGCGCCATGTTCGACCGGCCCGCCCGGTCTCTGTGCTGGGGAGAGCAACACTGGGGTGCGCGACCATCGTCGCTGCAGGCGGCGCGCTGATCGACGAACTCAACGGCGGTCGACTGCACCCCGAGCAATGGTTGGGCGCTGCTGGGGTGGCATGTGGCGTGGGCCTGTTGGTCGGGGCCGTGAGGGGGCACGCTCGATGGTTGATCGTGCCGGCGGCGGTTCTGGCGGTGGGTGGCTACGGCGCTGGCCTGATGGCGCGCGTCGGCGTCGGACCGGGCGATGCATTCGGTGGCAATGAGTACGTCTGGGTGGGCGATGGTTCGACCGGACCGTACCGAGCCGTCGGTGGCCTTGATCCGCCTCAGATCTCGATTCAACAGGTCCCGGCCGAGCCGGTGACGATCGACGTGCGGACCATCTCCGGTGTCAACCTGACGGTCATCCCAGACGTAACTGTCGAGATCCGTTCCCGGCTTGGCGAGGTCACGATGGATCGCGACGCAACACGCGAAAGAGCATCGACGTTCACGCTCGGCCCGGCCGGCACCCCCGATGTGGTGATCGATCTGCGTATGGCGCGCGGCACGATCCGGGTATGGGACCAGCCGGTGTTCGACGATTCGCTTGAGTCCGGTCCGGTGGTACCGGCGTTCCCGGAGCTCATCGGGTCCGACGGCAGCCCGGCAGGCCCGATCGTCGAGGTGGCAGATGGCATCGCCGTCACCTCCGACGGCTGGATCATCCTTGACGGCGAGGCCATCATCGACGCTGGCGGTGCCGTAATTCTCGGCAACGCCTACACCCCTGACGAGACGACGTTGTTCATCAACACGTCCCGCGGTGAGTATCGGCTCATCGGCCCGGTGCTGTTCACGCCCGACGGGTCATACGTTGACGTCAACGAGATCCGCCAACGCGTGCTGACGCCCGATGTCGACCCTGTCGCTCAAACCATCGACACCACCATCGAGACGGTGCCCACGGTCGAGACCGTGCCCGACGAGCTCGTCGAGCCCAATGACGATGCGCCGGGCTCACCCTTGATCACCATTGACCCGTTGATCGGAGGAGACGAATGAACCCCGAGTCAGTTCCCAGCACCCCAAGGCCCGACCCGATCGATGGAGGCGTCGGAGATGCCGGTCGCGGCAACCAGATCGACGGTGAGGTCGGGCGCGGTGCCGATGCCCATGTCAGTTTGCCGTTGACGTCGGCGATGCCGAGGCACCGATTCGATCCGGTGTCGGCGAGCTTGGGCATCGCCGCGTGTCTGGCGGGAGCCGTCACCATCACGGGTGTGACCGATCCACTGGGTGCGCGCGACGCCGGCGTGGGAGTTGCGGCAGCAGCCCTCGTGATCGGCCTCGTCATGCTGCCGTGGGGCCGTCGCCGAAGCGCTCCCTGACGAGCACTTCCGTGCCGGCCGTGCCCACGGCCCCCGCCCCACGGCCAGCACGCCTCGCCCATCCTCTCAGGCGGCGTCGACTTCGGCTTTCGCGCGCCCACCCCATCTCGGCGGCCCGAAAAATGCCGGAGAATGTTTGCCAGGCGGTCATCTTCCTCCACATTCTGGAGGCACCCCGGAAATGTGCGGCGAAAGGTGCGGCAGGCGCACATTTCCCGGCATTTTTCGGGACGGTTCGGGGCGGGGTTTCGGGTGGGGCGGGGCGGGGCGGTGACGGGCGGGGGTTTCGGGTGGGGCGGTGGTGGCGTGGTGCTCGACGGGGAGGGGTGTCAGACGGGGTGGGGGCGGGGGCCGAAGTCGAGGCCGCCGGTGCGGGTGCGTTTCAGCTCGAAGAAGCTGCCGACCTCCATCATCGCGACGAGGCCGTCCCACATCGCGAGGCCCGGACCCTTTGGTGGCACGGCGTTGATCACCGGCCCGAAATACCCGGCGCGGGTGCCGTCGGATCGATCCATCGCGATGATCGGCGTGCCGACATCGTTGCCGACGAGGGCGAGCCCGGCGTCCATCTCGGCCCGGATGGCAACGTCCCACGTGGCGTCGTCGAAGGCGGCGGCGTGGCTCGTGTCCATGCCGACTTCGGCGAGCAACTCCGCGGCTGTGAAGCCGCGGTCCTGGTCGTGATGGATGCGTGATCCGGCAGCTCGGTACAGGCGGAACACGGCGTGGTTGCCCTCGGCCGGAGTCGGGGCGGCGGCCTTGACCGACTCCATCACGCGCAGCAGATTGTGCGTGAAGCGAGAGGGTTCGTAGTAGGCGGAGTCTTCTGGCGGCTCGTTCTTGAGCAGCAAGCTGATCGGTCGCCAGGTGATGTCGAGATCACGTTCGGGTTGCACGTCGTCGACGACCCAACGGGCCGTCAGCCAACAGAACGGTCAAATCGGGTCGATCCAAAAGTCGAGTTGCATGTCGACAGCCTCGCCGCAATCAGTTGTCGGCGCAACTACTGCGGTGTGATCGGAGTCAGCCCGCTGTGCTGATGCCGATGCCGCCGACTTCGTCGCGGCCGAACCGGGCGATCTCGGCAGCGAGGTCGAGCGGGTGCACGCCGGCACGCCCTCCGGTGTCGTCGGCGGTGAGGAGGTGGGCCGGGATGATCCAGGCGATCTCGAATTCGAGGCCGTCGGGATCTCTGGCGTACAAGCTCTTCG
Organism: Ilumatobacteraceae bacterium; assembly: GCA_963820085.1. Taxonomy (GTDB): domain Bacteria; phylum Actinomycetota; class Acidimicrobiia; order Acidimicrobiales; family Ilumatobacteraceae; genus Ilumatobacter_A. The sequence continues at coordinate 399,284 of CAWFYU010000009.1, forward strand.
TGGTGCCATGGCTGCTCGACCCGACGAGGGCGCCAGCGTCACGCAGCACGAGCATCAGACGCTCGAACTCACCGAGGGTGTCGACCTCCCAGGCGAGGTGGTAGAGCCCGACCGAGGAGCGCCCCGCTCCGGAGTCGGCGGCTTGGACACCGATCTGGAAGAGCCCGAGATCGTGGTCGTTCGACGAGTCGGCAGCCTGGAGGAAGACCGCACCGTTGAACTCGCTGACCACGCGGAAGCCCAGCACGTCGAGATAGAACCGCTTCGACCGCTCGACGTCGCGGACGTACAGAACGGCGTGGTTGAGACGTTGGATCGCCATGTCGGAGTCAACCATGACGACTCGGAACACATTCCGTCGAGTGGCAGAACTCAGCGCCCGGAACCGCAGCCCACCGTCGGTCGGAGAAACCTGCTTCCCGATCCCGCGGCGTGGTGGCGAGACTGGCGAGATGGTCACTGCCTCCGCGTCCCGTTGGCGCACGCTCGCCGCACTCCTGCGGCCGGACAGCGCTCGATGGGCTGTGTTGGCCGCGCTCGTCGCAGCATCGTCCGCGCTCACGCTGGCGGGCCCGCTCGTCGTGCGTCGCATCGTCGACGACGCCACGGACGGAACCACCCGGGCCAACGTGCTGCGCCTTGCGTTGGTCTACCTCGCCATCGCTGTGGCGAGCCAGGCGATCTCGGTCGTGGTGTCGTGGTACGCGACCGTGTCGGCGTGGCGCACGACCAACGACCTGCGGATGCGCATGGCGCGTCATGTCCTCGGCCTCGACCACGAGTTCCACCGGCGGCACACGCCCGGTGAGCTGATCCAGCGCGTCGACGGTGACGTGACCTCCGTGTCGGACTTTCTCGGCAAGGTCGTGCCCAAGGCGGCGGGCGCATTGCTGCTCGTCGCCGGCATGGTCGTTGTCCTGTTCGTGCTCGACTGGCGCGTCGCGCTCGGCATGCTCGCCTACCTCGCCGTGTCAGTTGCCGTCGTCGTACGCAGCCGCCATCGTGCGGTCAGTGAGTCATCCGATGAGATGGGCGCGCTCGCTCGGCTCTACGGAGGCATCGAGGAGCGGCTGACCGCGGCAGAAGACCTGCGGTCGAACGGTGCCGCGAATCACGCGGTCTGGCGGTTCGTCGAGGACAGCACCGGTGCGCTGAGCAGCGCCGTCCGCCGCGAACGGGCCTTTCTCGTCATGTGGTGGTTCGTGCAGCTCGCCGTGTCGGCAGGCTGGGTACTCGTGCTCGTCGTCGGCGCGATCCTGGTGTCGAACGATGCGATCACGGTCGGCACGGCGTTCCTGCTGTTCCAGTACGTCCTGCTCATCTCGCGGCCGCTCGAAGACGTCGTCCATCAGCTCGAGACCGTGCAGAAGGCCAACGGCGCGATGGTGCGTGTCATCGACCTGCTCGCCGTCACGGCCGACATCCGCGACGCCGGCACGACCAGCCCTCCTGCGGGGTCGCTCGCCGTGGAGTTCCGGGCCGTGGACTTCGGCTACAACGGTGCGAACGATGGTCGGGGCGCCGGTGCAGGTGAGGGTGCACCGGACGGGGTAGTCGACGGCGATCAGCACGTGTTGCGCCACGTCGACCTCGTGATCGGTGCGGGTCGATCGGTCGGCATCGTCGGGCGGACCGGCAGCGGCAAGACCACGCTGTCGCGGCTGGTCCTGCGCCTCGTCGAGGCAACCCGCGGCACGGTACTGATCGGCGGCGTGCCGATTGCCGACGTGCCGTTCAGCGAGTTGCGTCGTCGTGTTGCGCTCGTGCCACAGGAGGTCGAGTTGTTCTCGGGGACGATTCGCGACAACGTGACCTTGTTCGACGACCGACCGACCGACGACGACGTCGCTGCCGCCCTGGTCGCCGTCGGACTCGACGCGCTGGCAACGGGCGGTATTCATCGCCGACTCGGTGGCGGCGGTGCCGGGCTGTCGGCTGGTGAGGCCCAACTGCTCGCGCTGGCCCGGGTCTGGTTGCGCGACCCCGACATCGTCGTGCTCGACGAAGCAACCGCGCGCGTCGACCCCGAGACCGAACGGCGGATCGAGCACGCCGTCGCCGCGCTCGTCTCGACGCGGACGGCACTCGTGATCGCGCACCGGTTGTCGACGTTGCGTGCCGTCGATGACATCGTCGTGCTCGATCACGGTCGCGTCATCGAGGCGGGTCGTCGCGCGGATCTCGTGGCCGACGACGACAGTCGGTTCAGTCGCCTCCTCGAACTCTCGCTGGAAGTGAGCCCGTCGTGAACGTGTGGTCGTTGACGTGGCGCGTCTCGCAGCATCGAGCGCGTGAGTTCTGGACGGGTCTCGGCCTGTGGGCACTGTTCTTCTCGATGCCAGCCTTCACCGGCTACTTCCTCAGTCGCGGGTACGACACGCTGGCCGCCGGCGACGTGGCTGCCACCACACGGTGGGCAGCCCTCGTCGCCCTGGCCGAGGTGATGCGGATGGCCGCCGTCCACGTCGGCGCAATGGTGTGGACCCGGGTGTGGGTGCACATGCAGTCCTTGCTGCGGGCGAACCTGCTGGTCGCGCAGATGGCGAGCGGCGGGCTCGAAGCCGGACAGCCGGTCGGTTCGGCCGGTGCGGCGATCACTCATTTCCGCGACGACGCCGAAGACGTGGCCAACCTCGTCGACATCGTCGTCGATGTCACCGGCGGACTCGTCTTCACGGTCATCGCAGGGTTCGTCCTGGGGTCGGCCGAACCGACTGCGACGCTGGTGCTGATCGGGCCGCTGTCGGCCGTGGTGGTCGCCACGCGGATTCTTGACCCCAAGTTGAAGGCGTACCGCCGAGCCGACCGCGATGCGACGGGCGAGGTCACCGGGATGCTCGGCGACGTGATGGCCGCCGCGACGACGGTGAAGGTGAACGACGCGGTCGAACCGACGCTGGCACGACTCGAAACGCTGGTCGACACTCGGCGGCGCACCGCAGTCCGCGATCGCGTGCTCGAAGAAGGCATTTTTGCGTTCAGCGAAGGTGCGGCCAACGTCGGCCTCGGCCTGGTGTTGGTCGTCAGCGCCGGGGCGCTCGCGTCGGGCAGCTTCGACGTCGGTCGCCTGGCTCTTTTCGTGGCCTATCTCGGCTGGTTGACCTTCCTCCCGCGGATGGTCGGCCGACTCCTCGCGCGGCGCAAGCAGACATCGGTCGCCTATGACCGGATGAGTGCGCTCGTGGCCGGGCGCGACCCGGAGAACACCGTTCGGCCGCGGACGCTGCCGATCGGTCCGCGCGAACTGCGGGTACGACCCGTCGACGAGCGGCCGGTGCGTGTGCCCCTCGAACGGTTGGACGTCGCCGGGCTGGCGGCGACGTATGCGAGCGGCGCGGGCATTCATGATGTGTCGTTCCACATTGCGCGCGGCGAATTCATCGTGGTGACGGGCCCGGTCGGGTCGGGCAAGAGCACCCTGCTGCGCGCCCTGCTCGGCCTGGCATGGCAGGCCGAGACGACGGGCGTGGTCACCTGGAACGGCGCGCCGGTCGACGATCGAGCGGCGTTCCTCATCCCGCCCAACGCGGCATTCCTGTCGCAGGTGCCGCAGCTCATCTCCGATTCCGTGGCCGACAACGTCAGCCTGGGCCCGGTCGACGTCGAACGGGTCGCGCTGGCAACGCACGTCGCCGACATCGCCCGCGACATCGCCGAGATGCCATCTGGCCTCGACACCTTGATCGGCCCGCGCGGGTTGCGCCTGTCGGGCGGTCAGCGCCAGCGGCTGGCGCTGGCTCGCGCGCTCGTGCACGTGCCCGAGTTGCTCGTGCTCGACGATGTGTCGAGCGCGGTCGACGTCGAGACCGAACTGACGCTGTGGGACAACCTTGCGGCACGGGGCGCAACGGTGATTGCGGTGTCGCATCGTGCGGTTGCGTTCGAGCGCGCCGACCGCATTTTGCGGCTCGAGGACGGACGCGTCAGCGTCGAGTGTCCAACCGGCTGAGCTGCCGGCCGGCGTCGTCGAAGTTGGACGGGTCGAGCCATCGCTCGAACTCCGTTCGGATCGCGGGCCATTCGGTATCGGTCACCGAGAACCAGGCGGTGTCGCGGTTGCGCCCTTTCACGATCGTGGCCTGACGGAAGATTCCTTCGAAGGTGAAGCCGAGTCGAAGCGCGGTCGCTCGCGACGGCGCATTGAGTGCGTCGCACTTCCACTCGTAACGCCGAAACCCGAGTTGGAACGCCCGCTGCATCATGAGGAACATCGCCTCGGTCGACGCCGGGGTGCGCTGCAGGGCGGGGGCGAAGTGCAGGTAGCCGACCTCGATCGACCCGGCAGAGGGAGCGATCCGCAGGAAGCTGGCCAGGCCGACCGCGCGGTCGTCGACGACGAGGGTGTGAAACAGTGGGTCGTCGCCGGTGCACACGGTGCGCAACCACTGCGTGAAGGTGTCGCCGTCGTCGAATGGTCCGTGCGGTAGGTAGGTCCAGCCGGCCGGGTCGTCGAACGCGGCGAAGAGCGCGGGCGCGTGCTCGTCGACGTCGATCGGAACGAGGCTGACGAACCGTCCCGTCATCGGAGTGCGGGCGGGAGGCGAGGGAATCGACCACCCGTCGACCATCAGGCCGACTGGTTGCCCGTGCTCGTTGACGTCGTGCTCGTTCCCGGTGGTGTGGTCGTTCTGGTTCATGACGTCTGCTTCCGTTTGCGGTGATCGGCGGTGTGGGTTCTGCTGGCGCATCGTGGGTCGGAGCAAAACCGTCGAGAACCGTTACGTGATGAGTCGTAGAAGAGGCGCTCGCAATCGTCGGCTGCACATCGTCCGAAGCGCTTGGTGCCGTTGTCGCACAATTCATTGGCCAGCGCCATGAGGAAGTCGGCCATCACCTGATCGTCGAAGGTGGCTGACGCGGGGGTCCAGTGGATGTGGAGCGCGGAGCCGTCGTGATCGCTCAGCGACGGCGAGATCGATAACTCGGTCAATTCCGCGTTGGTCCACTGGACCGCGGCGCCGACGTCCAGGCCGGGCAGTGCAAGGAGGCGGGGCAGGAGGTCGTTGCATCGCTGGAGGGTGCGCCGGAGCGCCGCCTCGGGCGCAGTGGCGGCACGGGCGAAGCCGGCCTCGTCGAGCACGTCGCGCAGGTCGATCGCGGCGTCTCCCGCATCCGCCAGCGCGTTGGCGACCTGCACCATGGCCTCGAGCGTCAGCAGTTGTTCGGTCTCGTTGCCCGACGTCACATACACGACGCTCAAGATATCGCACTCACCTGTCGTAAGGAGTGTAGACTTAATTGGTCCTTACAGCCCGCCGGTCCACCCGGCCGATCACCTGGGAGGTGTTCCGTGAATCTCGTTCTCAACTTCATTGTCGTCGCAGCCAGCGTGCTGGGTTCGGGCATGGCCCTGCCGCAGGCGCGCCGACTCGCCAAGACGCGCAATGTGGCCGGGGTGTCGGCCATCTGGATCGGCGTCAGCGTCGCGATCAACATCTGGTGGACCGTGTATGCGGTCGCCACGTCCCTGTGGGCCATCCTGCCCGTCTCGACGGTGTCGTTGCTGCTGTACCTCGGCATGGCGGGGCTCTATGTCCACTCGGTCGGTGCGCGGGCACTACGCGGCCTGGCCGTCGGCGCACTCGGCCTCGGGATGGTTCCGTTGCCGGTCCTGCTCACCTCTGGGTGGCACGTCGCCGGGCTCGCCATCGGGCTCTCCTACGGCATTCAACTCGCCCCGGCAGTCACCGCCGCGTTCCGCACTCGCCACCTCGACGGGGTGGCCCCCGGCACCTGGATCATCTCGTTCGTCGAAGGTCTGCTGTGGTTGGCGTACGGCGCGATGATCAGCGACCTCGCCCTCTTGGCCGGCGGGGCGATGGGTGTGGTGATGTCGGGTGCCTTGTTGTTGCGTCTCGCCGCGGTGGGTTCGGTCGCTGACCTCATTAGGGTGGTCACCGTTACACGGGTCAAGGTGGCCCGGAATTGAATAAGGAGCCGCAATGGCAACCACTGGTACAGTCAAGTTCTTCAACGACGAGAAGGGCTTCGGCTTCATCTCACGTGATGATGGCGACGACGTCTTCGTTCACTACTCCAACATCGCCGGCTCGGGCCGTCGTTCGCTCAACGACGGCGACACCGTCGAGTTCGACATCGCTCCGGGCCGCAAGGGTCCCGAAGCGGTCGACGTCAAAGTCGTCTGAGGCGGCGATCTGATTGGCCTCTAGCCCACAGTCGTACCAAAAGCGCCAGCGCGAACTCCGGAAAAAGGAAAAGAAGGCCGAGAAACAGGCCATTCGCCACGGAAAGAGCGCAGGGCGGGACGACGAAGACACAGACGATGCCTCCGACGAGGACGCGTTGCTCGAAGAGTTCCGCGTCCTGAACGAAGGTTTCGCTGAGGGTGAGGTCAGCCAGGACGACTTCGAATACCGCAAAGCAGAAATCTTCCACAAGATGGGGCTGGGTGAAGCACCCGAACCACGCCAGGAAACCGGTCAGGGAGACAATGCAGAAGAGGCGGCCGAGTCGGCCGACTGATTCTCACAGTCAGATTTCTGCGACGACCCCCGTGCTCCGGCGCGGGGGTCGTCGTCGTTGTCGTCCCTAGGTCAGTTGACGCCGATCGTGCCGGGGTGGAGACTGCGGCCGATGATTGCAACGAGCGGGCTCGATTGGACGGACGAGTCGGCGTGGGCCGGGACGCGCCGCCCGCTGCACGCCGCGACCGGCCTCGACTCGGCCGCCTACGCCAGCACGGTGTTCTTCGAGCACGAGCAGCAGCGCGTCTTCGAGCGGGCGTGGGTGTGCATCGGCATCGCCGACGAGATCGCCGGGCCCGGGCGGTTGCTCGTCCGCGACGTCGGCAGCCGTTCGGTGTTGATCACCCGCAACGAATCCGGTGAACTGCGTGGCTTTCTCAATTCGTGTCGGCATCGCGGCACCGAGTTGGCTGAGGCCGACTGTGAGATTGCGGGCACGATCCGATGTCCGTACCACCGGTGGGGGTACTCACTCGATGGTGCCCTGAAGGCCACACCGTTCTTCGACGAGGTACCGCGGGCCTACTTCGAACGGTCCGACCACGGTCTGATTCCGGTCCGCGTCGAGCGGTGGGGCGTCTTGCTTTTCGCCTGCCTGTCCGCCGACACGCCGACATTGGCCGAATGGCTCGGCGACCTCCCTGAGCGCATGGCCGGCTACGGGCTCGACTCCTGGGTGAGCCGCCATCAGCAGTCGCTCGACATCGATGCGAACTGGAAGCTGGTCAGCGAGAACTTCCAGGAGTACTACCACCTCACCTGGGTCCACCCCGAGCTCGCGAAGGTGTCGCGCGTCGCTGACCACTATCGGTATCAGGGGCCTGGCATGTACTGCGGGCAAACGACCACGCCGGTGTCCGGTGACGAACGCAACGAGTGGCTGACGCTGCCCGCTGCGCCGGGCCTCGACGCGTCCGATGCCGCGAGCGGGCGCTTCGTGGCGATCTTCCCGAACGTGCTGTTGTCGGTGCTGCCGAATCATGTGTGGGTGATGCGACTCGACCCGATCGCGCCGGGCCGCACCCGCGAAACCTGCACGATGTTGCTCCCCGCAACGCCGGTGACTTCTGAGCAGGACGCGATCGAGCGGACCCGCGACTTCTGGCTCGATGTCAATCGGGAAGACATCGACATCGTCGAGCGCGGGCAACGCGGACTGAGCCGTGGCGGCGTTCCGCCGGGGCCGCTCGCGCCGCGCTTCGAAGAGCCGCTGCACCGCTTCCACAACATGCTCGCCGACTGCATGACCCGAGGCAGCCTCGACGATGTGCCGATTCCGGCCGGCGATCGCCCGGGCGAACCAGCCGACGAGTGGGGCGCCGGAACCAACCCCGCACCGGCCGCAATCGACCGGGAGTCGCTCGGACCGTTCGGTGCTCGACCGGAGAGTTGATTGGCCTGGGAGGTGCTCGGCCGGTGTCACTCGAGGGTGGCGCAGATGTCGTCGACGAGCGTGCGCACGGCCGTGGTCCGGCTCCGACTGTTGACGCGGACGATGAAGCTGGCCGCCGGAAGTGCGATGCCGGACCCGGGTGGTTCCCAGCGTTGACACTCGTCGGTCACGCCGCGCGCGTTGATCAGTGCGACGCCGAAGCCAGCCGCAACGGCACTGCGCACGCTCGACGAACTCTCACTCTCGAAGGCCACGTAGTGGTCGATCTCGGCGGCCCGCAGTGCGTCGATCATCAGGTTGCGGTAGTTCGAGTTCGGCCCGAACGTCACGAGCGGAATCGGTTCGCCGGGATCAGGCGGGTAGGTCGGCGACGCAATCCAGACCAGCTCCTCGGTCCAGAGCACTCGGTCGCGCGCGGCTGGTTCGAGCACCTGGATCAGCGCCAGATCGAGATCGCCACCGCGGACGAGTTGGGCAATCGGACCGCTCAACCCCATCCGCACGTGCAGGCGGACCAGCGGATGGCGCCGCCGGAATCGGGCGAGCAGTGCTGCGACGTCGTCGGCCTGCAACTCGTCGTTGATGCCGAGGTGCACGGTCCCTTCGAGTTGCGAGCGCTGCAGACTGTCGACGGCATCGTCGTGGGCGGTCACGATGTGCTCGGCGTGCCCGAGCAGCTCGTTGCCCAGTTCGGTCAGCGTCATCTGTCGGCCGTCGCGGACCAAGAGTGGCGATCCGAGCCGCTCCTCCAGGCGCTTCATCTTCCAGCTGACGGCCGATTGAGTGAGGTTGAGCTGCGCGGCGGCTTGGGTGATGCTTCCCGATTCGACCACGGTCCGAAAGGTGCGGAGGGATTCGATGTCGAGTCGCACGCTGCTCAGCATGACAGAAACTGCTGAAGTGCCCGAACGATTCACATGTACGTCATACGACAAGCGTGGGAGAATTATCGCCGATGAGTGACGGAACCAGCGCCAGCACCGGCCAGAACAGCAACGAGCAGTACGACGCGATCATCATCGGCGCCGGAGTGATCGGCGGTGCCGTCGCCTACGAACTGGCGCGTCGCGGGCATCAGACACTGAGCATCGACAAGGGTCCGGGGCCCGGGTACGGCAGTACGAGCGCATCGAGCGCGGTGATCCGCTTCAGCTACTCGACCGACACCGGCGTGGCTGCAGCCTGGGACGGCATGCAGTACTGGAAGCAATGGGCCGACTACCTCGACGCTCCCGACGAGAACGGCTACGCGCGGTTCGTCCAGTGCGGGATGGCGTTGCTCATCGAAGGCGAGGAGGGACATCACAACCGTGTGATGCCGATCTGGGATCGGCTCGGCGTGCCCTACGAGTACTGGACGCGTGACGAGCTCGCGGCGCGGATGCCGCTGTTCGACCTGAGCCTCTACGGCCCGCCGACGCGGTCGGACGACCCGGGCTTCTGGAGCGACGCGCACGGCGAGATGGTCGGCGCACTGTTTTCGCCCGACGCCGGCTACATCGACGACCCGCAACTCGCCGCGCACAATCTGATGCGGGCAGCTCAAGCCAAGGGTGGTGTGTTCAGATTCCGGACCGAAGTGGTCGGCGTGCTGCGCGAGCACGGCCGGACCGCGGGCGTCGAACTGGCCGACGGCTCCACGATCCGCGCTCGGGTCGTGGTCAACGTCGGCGGTCCGCACAGCAGCGTCATCAACAAGTTCGCCGGCGTCTACGACTCGATGAACATCAAGACCGAGTCGATCCGTCACGAGACCTACCACGTGCCGGGCCCCCCCGACTTCGACTTCACCGCCGATGGTTTCAATGTTGCCGACGATGACAGCGGGATCTACTTCCGTCCGCAACCCGGCAACAACATCCTCGTCGGCACGACCGATCCGCCGTGCGACCCGAAGGTTCCCGTCGACCCCGACGCCGAACTCGGCGAGGTCACAGCTGACGGGTGGGAGACGAACACGATGCGGATCAACAAGCGCATCCCGTCGCTCGGCGTGCCGCTCGCCCACGACAAGAAGGGTGTGGTGTCCTGCTACGACAAGAGCGATGACTGGATCCCGATCTATGACCGGACCGATCTCGACGGCTTCTACGTTGCGATCGGCACGAGCGGCAACCAGTTCAAGAACGCCGGAGTTGCCGGGCACCTGATGGCCGAGTTGATCGAAGCTGTCGAAGGTGGCCACGACCACGACGCCGACCCGCTGCAGGTGACGGCCCGATACACCGGGCTCAACCTCGACCTTGCCACGTTCAGCCGCAACCGCCTGATCAACGTCAACAGTTCGATGACCGTGCACGGCTGATCGGCGCGCCGCCCACGCGGGGACCGATGTCGCGAATCCACGTGGGCGGGCCTGCGCAAGGCTGGCTGCAAGGATGGCTACGAGGATGGCTGCGAGGATGGCTGCGAGGCTGGCTACAAGGATGGCTTCGAGTGGAGGTCGGCTTCGGAATGACCGTTCGGGGTGCGTATGTTGGGGTTGCATGGCTGCCGCAACCGACTCATCCGACCTGACGCTCTACGACCTCGTCATCGTCGGCGGCTCGGCCGGCGGTCTGTCGGTCGCCATCTCCTCGTTGCGCTCCGGCCTCGAACGCGTTCGGATCGTCGAGTCCGACGGACGCGTGGCGTTGCCCGACCTGATCGGACCCAACCAACTCGACGTCGGCTTCGGCGAGACCGTGCACTCGGTCGATCTCGCCGATGACCATCTCGTCGTCTCGACCAACCGGCTCACCTATCGGACCCGCGCGGTGCTCGTCGCTGATCGCCACGACGCCACCGACTGGCAACCGCCGATTCCGGTGCCCGACAGCGACCGCGTCCACGTCGATCGATTCGATGCCGGCGTCGACCAAGACATTTTGGTCGTCGGACTGTCCGACCACGCCGTCGAACTGACCGCCCAGTTCGTCGACGGTGGGAACCGCGTCGTGCTCGCCGCGAGTGGCATGGATCCGACGTTGTTGTCCCCGGCCGGCGCAAGCGTGTTGCGCAAGCTCGAACGCGATCGTCAAGCGACGCTGCTCTACCGCTCGACTCCGCAGCACATCACGCTCGCCGGGGAGTTCCCGATGGCCGAGTTCGGCGATCGCCGCACCCCTGACCTGCAGTTCGACCACATCGTCTTCGCGTCGCCGCGGACCGCAGTGTCGCCCGACGAGGTGGGCATCACGGACCGTGCCATGAGCTCGGGCAAGGTCTGGTTCATCGGCGACCCCGGGCCCGACGTGCCCGTGACCACCGCGCCGGGCTGGAAGGTCGGCGTCGCACTGGCCGCAGCGTGCTTTCCGGAGATCGACCCACCGCTGCCGCCGTCGCCACTCGAGCGGCGGGCTCGGCACACCGGTGCCATCGAAGAGTTGCGCGACGAGCACTACAACGCCACGATCACCTCGTTCGAGCCGACGCATTCCGACCTCTGGGTGCTGCGCGTCAAGCCCGACAACGGCGACACGTCGTATCTGCCCGGCCAGTACGCGTCGCTGGGGCTCGGCTACTGGGAGGAGCGCATCGACGACGCCGCCGACCCCGAGGCTCGATCAACGTTGGGACAAGTTGATCCGGCGCTCGTACTCGATCTCGTCGCGGATCTTCGACGAGTACGGCTACCTGACCGACGAGAACGGCCTCGACGAACTCGAGTTCTACATCGTCCTCGTTCCGCCCACGGCCGACAACACGCCGGCGCTCACGCCGCGCCTCGCGCTCAAGCGCACCGGCGACCGCATTTACCTCGGCCCGAAGGTCGCCGGGAGGTACACGCTCGACTCCGTCACGAACCCGCGAGCCGAGATCGTCTTCTTCTCGACGGGGACCGGAGAGGCGCCGCACAACGGCATGGTGATCGACCTGCTCCGCAAAGGTCACACCGGCCCGATCATCTCCGCGGTCACGGTGCGCCAGAACGCCGACCTCGGCTACTTCGACAAGCACCGCGAACTCGAGTCCCGCTATCCGAACTACCACTACATCCCGATGCCCACCCGCGAGGAGGGCATCCCGAAGCGCTACCTCCAAGACCTCATCCGTGACAACGACTTCACCGATCGGCTCGGTGTGACGTTGTCACCTCAGACCAGTCACATTTTCTGTGTGGCAACCCGGCGATGATCGGCCTGCCCGAAGAGGTCGACGGAATCGAGACCTTCCCCGAGCCGACCGGGGTGGTCGAGTTGCTCGTCGAACAGGGCTTCACGCTCGATCGCCGCAACTCGCCCGGCAACATCCACTACGAGGAGTACTGGTAGGCCGCCGTTCCGTCGAATCTGCCAGGTGGGGCGGGTCGGCTCGCGTGGCGTGGCGCGTCGGCACCGGTTCCGAGCGCGCCGGTGCACACTGGTGGGGTGACGTCGCTCATCTCTCCGTCGAAGATCACTGCCTGGTTGGAGTGCGCGCACACCCTCACGCTGCAGCACCTCGCCGACGCCGGTGAGCTGACGGTTCGCCACAGCGCACTCGGCGAGATGGCCGAGATGTTGATGGCCAAGGGCCGGCAGCACGAAGACGCCGTGCTGGAGCGGTACGCCGCCGATGGCAAGACGATCTGGCGTGTTGCCGAGCAGGCGGGTGACGAATCCTTCGAGGACTGGGTGGCCCGCGTCGGCAACCCGATGGCCGACGGTTGGGACGTCGTCTACCAGCTCCCGTTGATCCACGACGGAGTGCGCGGGATCGCCGACTTCGTCGTACGGACCGAGCGCGGCTACGAGGCAGTCGACGCGAAGCTGGCGCGCAAGGAGGCCAAGCCAGGCCATGTGCTGCAACTGTGCTTCTACGCGGAGGCGCTCGACGCATTGACCGGCGAGTCGAGTGAGTTCATCCACCTCGAACTGGGCTCGGGTGCACTCGAGACGATCCGCCTCGCCGACGTGGCTCCGTACTGGAGGCGCGTCCGGGGACAACTCGTCCGTGCCCTCGCCGCGGCACCCCATGGCGACACCGCGGCCGAACCCTGCAATCACTGCAACTTCTGTCGCTTTCATCAGGTCTGCACCGACGAGTGGCGCGCTGCTGACTCCCTGGTCTTCGTTGCCGGGGTGCGCACCGCTGAGCGCAAGGCGCTCGTCGCCGGCGGGGTCACGACGATGGCGGGCTTGGCGGGTCGGGAGGGCTCGGCGGGCGGGGTGAAGAGTGGCCGTGCGGGCGGCATCGACACTGATCGTGCGACCCGGCTCGTTGCGCAAGCCGCCTTGCAGGTGCGCACACGGTGGGGCCCGCCCGGCGCATCGCCTGCGTTCGAACTGCTCGCACCGGCCGACCTGCCCGAGCCTGCGGCAGGTGATGTCTTCCTCGACTTCGAGGGCCACCCCTTCTGGACACCCGAGGCGGGATTGTTCTTCCTGTTCGGCTTAATCGAGGAGCACGACGGAGCCTGGCAGTTCGTCGACTTCTGGGCGCACGACCGCGCCGAAGAAGCCCGGGCAACCGAGGCATTGATCGCGCACCTGACCGAGCGCCGGGCGCACCACCCCGGCATGCACGTCTACCACTACAACCACACCGAACGAACGGTGTTGCAACGCCTCACCGTCGAGCACGGCGTCGCCGAGATCGAACTCGAACGGCTGCTCGAAGCCGACGTGTTCGTCGATCTGTATCCCATCGTCACGGCCGCAGTCCGGATCGGCACCGAGTCGTACGGCCTGAAAGACGTCGAACGACTCACCGAGTATCGGCGGGGCCACGACATCGACGCGGGTGCCGGCGCAGTTGCCGAGTACGAACGCTGGATGACGGCCCACGACCAGTCGATGCTCGACCGGATCGCGGCGTACAACGACGACGACGTGCGGGCCACGCGCGCCGTGCGCGACTGGCTGGTGGCGCAACGCCCGACCGGTACGCCCTGGCGGGCCGACCTCGTTCCCGAGGAGCGCGATCTCGAACTCGACGCGCAGATCGCCGCACTCCATGAGTTCGACCTCGGGACGTCGGAACATCTGATGGGCGACCTGCTCGGGTACTGGCGGCGTGAGCGGCGCGTGCTCAACGCCGAGACGCTGCGACTCTCGACGGCCGATCCGGTTGACCAGCGCGAGGCGCGCACGGTGATCGGCGGGCTGCAGTTCGTCGGCTTCGAAGACCAGTTCACCGAGCGCGGCAAGCCCCGCAAATGGCCTGCCGCAGTGTTCACCTATCCCGAGCAGGCCCTCGATGCCGGCATCGACGCGGGCTCGAAGCTCGTCAATGCCATCGACGAGCGGATCTGGCAGTTCGCCGCGAGTCGTCTCGGTCGACCGCGACATCCGTGAACTCCGCGTCGATTGGAACGACACGGCGAGCGGGGCGGGGCCGCTGCCGCACTCGCTGGTGCTGTACCCGAACTTCGAGCCGGCATCGAAGCTCGACGCGCTCAAGGTGCTGGCCGCCGAGATGCTGGCCACGCCGGGGGGCGATCGCGTCGGCCACCGCCTGCTGCGTCGACAACCGCCTCCGTTCAGGCCAGGCACCGAGATCAGCGAGATCCGCGCCTGGGCCACCACGCTCGACGCCACGGTGGTACCGGTGCAGGGGCCGCCGGGGACGGGCAAAACCTTCACCGGCGCCCACATCGTGCATGCGCTCGTGTCGGCCGGCAAGCGCGTCGGCATCGTCGCGATGAGCCACCACGCCATCGACAACCTGATGCGGGCCGTCGTCGATCGGTTCACCGAGGAGGGCGACCTCGATGCGCTCCGCGCCGTCCGCAAGGCGCAGACGGGTCGGCTGACCGGGGTGTCGTTCGTCGACGACAACAAGCGGGCCTCCGAGGGTGACTACAACGTGCTCGGTGGTACGGCGTGGTTCTTCGCCACGCAGGCCATGCGCGATCATCCGGTCGACGTGTTGATCGTCGACGAGGCCGGACAGCTCGGTCTGGCCGACACGCTCGCAGCGTCGATCTCGGCCGACAGCATGGTGCTGCTCGGCGACCCGCAGCAGCTCCCGCAGGTCAGCCAAGCCGCGCACCCCAACGAGTCGGGCGCGAGTGCGCTGGGGCATCTGCTGGCCGGCGCAGCCACGATTGCGCCCGAGCAGGGTGTCTTCCTCGACACGACGTGGCGGATGCATCCCGATGTGAGCTCGTTCATCTCCGACGTCACGTACGAGAGTCGGCTCAACGTCCACCCGTCGTGTGCGGTCCAGAGCACCGAGGTCGACGGCACCGGGCTGCGTTGGTTGCGCGCCAAGGGCGGCGACTGCTCGACCGAGTCGCGCGTCGAAGCCGAGCTGATCGCCGAGAAGATCCGTCGGTTGATGAACACGCCGTGGACCGACCAGAACGGGGTCGTCGAGCCGTTGCGCCCGAAGGACTTCATGGTCGTTGCGCCGTACAACGATCAGGTCCGCATGATTCGCGACGTGTTCAGCAGTCACAAGCGGCTGGCCAAGGTCGAAGTCGGCACCGTCGACAAGTTCCAGGGACGTGAAGCCGCCGTCGTGTTCTATTCGATGACGAGTTCGTCGGCCGCCCACATGCCGCGCGACGCCGGCTTCCTGTTCTCTCGCAACCGCCTCAACGTGGCCGTCAGCCGCGCCCGCTGCCTGGCCTACCTGGTCAGTACCGAACAGCTGCTGGCGACGCGCGCGTCGAGCGTGGATGAGATGAAGATGCTCGGCGCGCTGTGCGCCTTCGTCGAACGCGCCGGTTGATCGACGCTGCAAGATCTCGTCATGATTCGCCCCGACCGCTTCAGCGGGCACCGTCGAGGGTCGATCATCGGGCGTGACCACAGTCGACATGGACGTTCAGTTCCTTCAATCAGACGTCGACGCTGATCCCTCGGATCCGTTCGCCCGCTGCAACTTGGCGTGCGTGTTGGCGGCCCGCGGCGATCACCGCCGCGCAATGGAGCAGATCGGCATCGCGATGACCCTGGCGTCGGGGCCGGTCGCAGCCGGATGTGTCACCTCGGCCGCACGGCAAGTCGCCGACGAGTTCGCCCGTCTCTGGCAGCTCCCGACGAACAACCCCCTCCTCCAACTCGTCGGCTGACGCAGCGCTGATACGGCGATCACCGGAGCCCTGAGTT
Organism: Ilumatobacteraceae bacterium; assembly: GCA_963820085.1. Lineage (GTDB taxonomy): Bacteria > Actinomycetota > Acidimicrobiia > Acidimicrobiales > Ilumatobacteraceae > Ilumatobacter_A. Next base: position 415,180 of record CAWFYU010000009.1, read on the forward strand.
GTTGGAGTTCTCCCGACACTGTCGACTGCCGCCCGTCAACACATTCGGCATCATTGCGTCGTGCTTGCACGTGGTCCAGTCTGCGTCTGCGTGGTTCAGGCGTGCACGAGGTCCGGTTCGAGATCGAACAGGCTGGGCGGGCGCCGGGTCGACGCAACGCCGGAGATCGGGACAGCGGGGGCGTGGGTCGCTGGCTGCTCTCGGCTGACCGAGTCAGCTCGGAGCGGGGCGGCGCCTGGCGGGTGACTGACTTCGGTGGTGCCGTCGGGGTGATGAATGCGGAGTTCGCCACCGTTGCCGTCGATCTTCCAGCCCATTTGGTGGCTGAGTTGGTGATGGTGGTGGCAGAGCAGCACACAGTTGTCGTCGGTGGTCGGGCCGTGGTCGACCCACTCGATGATGTGGTGGGCATCGCACCACGTGGCGCGAATGGTGCAGCCCGGCCAGCGGCAGTGCTGATCGCGAGCAACGAGTGCGAGGAACAGGTTGTCGGAGACGAGGCGCGTTTCGTGGCCGAAGTCGAGGATCGATGAGCCCGGCCCGGTGATGACGCGGTGGATGCCGGCATCGCATGCCAGCTTGCGCACGGTTGCCGGGTCGAGCGTGCCCCCGACATGGGTGACACCGCGGTGGCCGGCGCGCTCGACGATCGTGTCGAACCGGACCGTTGCCAGCAGCTTGGTGTTGGAACGCCCGCCGGCGATGTCGCCTTTGGATGCAGCGTGGGCGAGTTGGACGAGGGAGTCGGCGCAGCGCTGATTGCGGGTTCGGCTGGTTCCGTCGAAGGCGGTCTGGTGCATGATGCCGTCGAGTGTGGAGCGCACGATTGCACCGGACTCGGGGTCGAGCAGGCCGTCCACCCGGGTCATGCCATCGGGCTGGTCGGTGAGGCGAAGGTATCGCCGGCTGCGTTGCACCTCGGCGATGTCGGCGTCGCGTTCGGGATGGCGGCGTGCCCGCCACTCTTCGGCGACGGGCCTGACGGCGTTGAGCGCAAGGTCCGCCACGGCATCGAGCAACTCGGTGTCGACGATCTCGTCACCGGCAGCGCCGATCAGCGCAGACGCCTTGTCGGACGAGATCGACCCGGAGACGACCGCTTCGGCCAGCGACTCGGACTTCGCCATCGCTGCACCGAGTTCGCTTGCGGTGCGGTTCCGGCGTCGCGATGTGCCCGTTTCTTTCGCCAACCATTCGGCCGCGTCTCGACTCCCGGTTCCGATGAATGCCCCTGCGGCATCAGCGGCATGGGTTGTTTCCACCTCTGGCGCGGTGATCACAAGTGCACTAACGTCACGAGCCAGCACCAGGAGGACGACGATGCCCACCATTCCCGCAATTGCGCAAGCGATGCTCGGCTCGGACGCAGTGGCTCACGTGTGGACCACGAATGCCGACGGCAGCCCGCAGGTGTCGGTCGTGTGGGTCATCGCGCAGGGCGACGAGATCTTGTTCGGTACCGACGCGCGGAGCGAGAAGGCCAAGAATCTGGCCCGCGACGACCGGATCATCCTGTCGATCGAAGACGTCGAGCGCAACGAACGCGGGTACCAGCGCCATCTCGTCATTCGGGGGCGAGCCAGCCTCGAACCCGGCCCCGACCCGGCCCTGATGGACCGGTTGGCGATGAAGTACACGAGCTTGCGGCGCCACCCGTTGGCGCTGCGCGACTCACCGACGAGCGTCGTCGTGCGGGTGCACGTCGAACGGATGAGTGGCGTCGGACCCTGGATCGACGCATCGATCGACGCAGACCTGCGCACGCCTGCACCGGTCAGCTGACCCCGCAGGCCGATCTCACGAGTTCATTCGTTCCCTGCGACGCACGACGATGGCGTCGAATTCCTCGTGGCTGAGCTCGCCGTTCAACAGTGCGACCACCGAACGCGCCAAGATGCTGCGGGGCCAGCGAGCGTCATCGACCAGACGGACCTGGCTCGTGATCGTGCCATCGGGTGCGAACTGGTAGTTGCGGTAGCCGGGGGGCAGCATCGTGCCGGCGTCCAGGTCGAAGTTGTTCTTGAGCGCCGGAGCGACGAACACCGGTCGACCGTCGAGGACATAGTCGGTCGGGATGTGGGTGTGGCCGCCGCCGAGTCCACGAACCTGCGGCAGGTCGGCGAGCAGGGCCGCCCACTCCGCGCCATAGGTGTCGTCTCCGCCGAGACCACGTGGGGGTGACGGCGGGTGATGGACCCAGATGAAGATGTGTTCGGCGTCAATGGTCGCGCAGGTCGCGCGTATCCAGTCGGACTCGCGGTGGCCGAGCGATCCGTTCCGATGAAGCCGATCGGCAACGTCGTCCGGATCGACATGGCGGCCCGCTGCTGACGGGACCATCACGCCCGGCATTCGAGTCGACGAAGAGAAAGCCCCACGCACCGGCACTGACCACGCGTGACGTTGCGACGCCGGGGCGTCCGATCGACGCCGTGAACGCAGCATCCTGGTCGTGATTGCCGGGGCACACGTTGACGGGCATCTTGAACCGGGCGAAGGCATCGGCGGCGAGCCGGTACTGCTCGACCCGACCGTGATCGGCCACATCACCGGTGACGACGACAAGATCGGGCTGGTCGGCCGAGCGCTCGACATCGGCGAGCACCGCCTCGAAGGCAGCGTACGTGTCGTAGCCAAACCCACCTTCGGGTTCATGACCGGATTCGAGGAAGTGTGTGTCGGACAGTTGGACGACTCGCACCATGTCGTTGTCGGCGCGGTTGTCGGAATGGCGGTCGGTCACGACGGCCATCTTGGCACGACCGTCGGCCGCGACGGGCGTCGTCAGCTCGCATTGTCAGCGACGGGTTGCGGTACGGAGGAGGTGATCAGAGTTACCCGGAGACGACGGAGACGTCGGCGAGGCGGTTGAAGCCTGTCGCCGGCTCCCAACCTTCGTTCGCCAGCCGAATCGAGAATTCGGGACGCGAACGCAGCGAAGGTTGCGGGTCAGGCAAGTTCAGCAACACGTCGTATGTGCCCGTCGCCAGATCGGCGGGAAGCACCTCGTTCACCTGCAGCCGGTGAGTTTCTCCCGCCGCCCACTGTCGTGGGTCGTCGTCGACGGCGATGACGTGCATCGCGCCCGTTGCGGTGTTGCGCAGCACGACTTCGACGTCGCGTTCGTTGTACGGCGTCGCGAAACCTTCGTTGGTGATCGAGAGGTCGAGCCCGAGTGGAGAACCGGCGCGAGCCTCGGCGGGAAGCGATCCGCTCGATGCGACGAATCGATACCCGAGCCGTCTTGACAGCTCATCGAAACAGCCTTCCTTGCGGAGGCGTTCGACGCGCGCCGGGTCATCGTTGTGGTTGAAGGTGGTGAAGTGAAGTTGCTCGAGCATCGGCATCATGCGCGCGCACGACTCGTAGTCCTGCGCCCAGCCATCGCCGTCTTGATCGACGCCGTTGTTGGTGAGTTCACAACAGCCCGCGCCGATCTCGCCTGACTGCACCACGTATCGGGTGTCGGCCGCGAGGAATTCTTTGACTTCGGCGGCCTTGCCGTTGACCTTGCTGTGCGGATTCAGCCACGTGCCCGCGTTCCACTCGCCGCAGGCCATGCAGTCTTCCTGATGGCCCCAACGAGCTCGGATCGAGCCGTCGAACGCCTCGGCGTCTGCGACCGGTGCGATGGGGGCATTCTCAGCGACGGGGTCGTCGCCAAGACCGTTACCCCACTGGAACTTGTGGAAGGGGTAGCGCACGGTGATCATTCGTTCCGCGGGGACGGCTGCGAACCAGCGCTCGACCAGTTTCAGCCCGTCTTCGCTGTAACGGTTGTAGCCGCGATCTGACGTCACCAGACCATTCACGCTGTTGTGCTGCTCACCCCAGCAGCCGATCAAACCGAACGGGACGAAGGCGATCACGTCGACATTGCGCTGCAAGATGGGTGCCAGCTGATCGATGTGCCCGCTCATGATGGCCAGCGACGTGTCCGGGCCACCGTTGGGGTAGTTGTAGGCAAAGTGGGGAATCACCTTCACACCGGCATCGCGCGCGTGGTCGAAGTCTCGCTGCAAGAGCTGTAACAGATCCTCGGAGAGGGGCGTGGTGCGCGATTCGGCGAGACTGAATCGCAGCATGATCATCGAGCTGCCCTGTTCCCGACCGGCGCGGAGCGTGGCCGTGTCGAGCTCAGCCGTCCGACCGCGGTACGCCAACTGATTGTCCGGGAACGGCGGTGAACAGACCGGCCAATCGACGTTCGCGGGCCAATCGGGATCGATGCGCATGGGCAGACCCCGTTCTGGGTTCGGGAAATTCTCGGTGGACGCCTTCAATGAGATCTGCTGGCGGCTGTCAGCGGCCGAGCCCCCGCCCTGCACGCCTCCGACCACAGCGCACGAGCACAGTGCCAGAAACCCCACCACGAAAGCCATGCTGCGCAGCACCTTGGTTGACATGAGTATTGCCTCCTCTGCGCCGACTCAGGATGGCCTCAGCATTTGCAAGGCTCGATCAAGGGCACACTCGTTGGACTTCTCGAAGCTAGACCCCATGGTCGAGGCTGTCCACTCGGTCGGCGCTGCGCCCGTTTTCCTCAGGCTGCCGTCGTCACCGGCCGCATGACGAGAACGGGAACCCCGAATGCCGCTCGGAGCGGACCCGGTACTCGCCAACCGACTCGCCGCTACGACGACGAGGGCATTGCGGGCAGAATCTGTGGCGTGGAGCGTGTCGTGACGATCAAGTCGGCGGTGACTCGCGATGAACCCTGGCGGTACTGGTTGCAGCGTCCGGCGGCTGAGCGTCTGGCGATGGTCGAGGAACTGCGCCGCGAGCATCACGGATGGATCCATGGAACTGAACCGCGACTTCAGCGAGTTCATCGCGTTCTTCGTCGAGCGTGACGTCAAGTTCCTGGTGGTTGGCGGCTATGCCGTCGCTGCACACGGACATCCGCGGTAGACGAAGGGATCTCGACATCTGGATTCGTGTCGATCCGTTGAACGCAGCAAATGTCATCGGGCTCTCGACGACTTCGGCTTCGGTGAGGTCGGTCTCGGCGTGGACGACCGGAACAAGCTGGCGACGGGCCGCCTGCGTGATCTCGCCGATGTCGAAGATCTCGGTCTCGACTCTGATGGGGATGACTCATAGCGAGGCTTGTTGACGCGTCGACAAGTCCGCAGCAGAGGTGGCGACAAGTCCGCAAGCGAAGACCTCGACAAGTCCGCACTCGACGCTGCCTTGGTCGCCTGCCACCGCCCGAAATCGGTCAGACGTGAACAGGAGCGAAGAACCCGCGCAGCGCTCGGCCCATGGCTTCGCGTGTGGCGGTCGGTGTGATGAGCACGTCGACGGCGCCCGTCGAGGTGTGGGTCTGGCCCTGCGCCTGCAGATGCTCGACCGCCACGCCGGCGGCAGCCAGCGCCTCGGCGTAGGCATCGCCCTCGTCACGCAGTGGGTCGAACTCGCACGTGACGATCATCGCCGGCGGGAGGCCCGCCAGGTCGGCGGCACGCAACGGCGAAGCCAACGGGTCGGCCCGGTCGGCCTCGTCGCAGTAGTGATCCCAGAACCAGTGCATCAACGATGCGGTCAGGACATAGCCCTCCCCGTTCTCGGCGTACGACGGACGCGTGAAGTCGCAGTCGGTCGCCGGGTTGAGCAGCAACTGGCCGACGATCGCTGGCCCGCCGGCATCGCGCGCCTGCTGACAGGTGACCGCGGCGACGTTGCCACCCGCGCTCCAACCCGCCACCGCGAGTTGGCCGGGAACGCCGCCGAGCGCGTCGATGTGGTCGGCAACCCAACGCACCGCGGCCAGGCCGTCGTCGACAGCGGCGGGGAACCGCGCTTCGGGCGCGTGCCGATAGTCGACCGAGATGATCACGGCGTCGGATCGGACACAGAGATCGCGACACAGCGGATCGTCGGAGATCTGGCTGCCCAGCACCCACCCGCCGCCGTGGAAGTAGACCACGACCGGATGCGGCCCGGCACTGGCGGGCCGATAGAGCCGATACGCGAGGTCGCCGGCTGCGCCCGGGAGCGACCCGTCGACGATCTCACCGACGTCGGGCCCCGGCGGCCGCATGCCAGCCGACATGTCCATGAACGCGCGGGCGTCGTCGACTGACAGCGATTCGAGCGGTGGCAGGCCCATGTCGACCATCGCCTGGAGCAGCATCGCCACGTCGGGCTTCACTCCCCGAATCACACCGTCGTGCACCGACGTGCCGCTCGGCCCGTCGAACGCGAAGCCGAGGTACCCACCGGCGACCACTTCCTCGCACACCTCGCGGTAGGCGCCGACGCCACCCGGGTACGGCAGAAAGACGCGCGGCTTGCCCGGCACGTTGGCCCCCATGTACCACGAGTTCGCGGTCGGCAGCAGCGTGAGGTTGGCGATGTCGTTGCTGTGTTGGACCCACCGATCCTGCGCCAGCGCAGTTGGTTGGATGGTGTCGAACTCGGCGTCGCGCATGTGGTCGAGCAACTCCGAGATCCAGTCGACGTGCTGCTCGATCGACACCATCATGTTCGACAGCACCGACGGGCTGCCTGGCCCGGTGATGAGGAACAGGTTGGGAAAGCCGACCGTCATCAACCCGAGGTAGGTCTGCGGACCGTCGGCCCACGCCTGGCGCAGTGACACCCCGTCGCGGCCCGTGATGTCGACGCCGACGATGGCACCGGTCATCGCGTCGAAGCCGGTGGCGTACACGATGACGTCGAATTCGAACTGCTCGCTCGCCGTGTCGACGCCTACTTCGGTGATCGAGGCGATCGGATCGTCGCTGGAGGTCGACGAGGCGGACGTGATCGAGGTTGTAGGTCTCGTAGTAGTGGTTGTCGACGCACAGCCGCTTGGTCGCGTAGTAGTGGTTGGTCGGGCACAGGGCCTCGGCCACGTCGGGATCGTCGACGATGCCGCGGATCTTGTCGTGCAAGAACCGTCGCATCGCGTCGTTTGCCTCGGCACTGATGCCGATGTCGTTGAACGGCGCCAAGCCGGACAACTCCCCGCGCTCCCACACGCCCTCGTACGCCGCGAGCCGCTCCTCGTCGGACACGTCGAACGTGGCGACCGTCGGTTGATCGCGCGGCACGCCCATGGCGGAGTACCGCGCCAGCTCGCGATACGCCGCGCGATCGCGCAGGTATTCGTCCATCCGTTCCTCGGCGATCGGGCCGTGGTGGGCCGGAATCGAGAAGTTCGGGGTGCGTTGGAAGACGGTGAGCTGAGCTGCCTGCTCGGCGATGATCGGAATCGATTGGACCGCCGACGACCCGGTACCGATGACCGCCACCCGCTTCCCGGTGAAGTCGACCTCGTGGTGCGGCCAACGACCGGTGAGGTAGGTCTCGCCGGCAAACCGTTCGGCCCCGGTCACGTCGGGCACCTTGGGTACCGACAGGCATCCGGTCGCCATCACGTAGAACCGTGCCGTCACGTCGTCGCCCACATCGGTGTGCACTGTCCACCGCTGCGCCGTGTCGTCCCACGCGGCCGAGGTGACCCGGGTCTCGAACCGGATGTCGCGCCGCAGGTCGTGCTTGTCGGCAACGAAGTTGGCGTAGCGCAGGATCTCGGGCTGGGTTGCGTAGCGCTCCGACCAGGTCCACTCGCGTTCGAGTTCGGGGTCCCAGCTGTAGGAGTAGTCGACGGTGAGGATGTCGCACCGGGCGCCCGGATACCGATTCCAGTACCAGGTGCCGCCCACTCCGTCGCCGGCTTCGATCACCACGGCGCTGAACCCGGCTGCCCGCATGCGATGCAGCTGGTACATCCCGGCGAAGCCGGCCCCGACGATGAGCGACTTTCGTCGACTTCTCGCTCGACGTTGGTCGTACTCTCGCTCATTCTCGATCCCCTTCGATCTGCCCGTCGCATTGTCGCGCTGCACGCCCGTCTTGCTCGATTCGGGCGGGTCCGCGCGGGCCCAGCCACCACACGGCGACCAGTGAGCCGAGGAGTCCGCCCGTCGACGACAGGAACAGATCGCCGACGGTGTCTTCGTAGGTGAGGGCCAGTCCGCCGGCACCACCGAAGCCGTCTTCGGACACCGCCCACTCCATGATCTCCCACCAGACGATCGTCACGGCACCGAACCCGTACCCGAGCAGCAACGCATCGCGCCGGTCGCCCACGTTGCGGAAACGGAAGGCGTGGAACGCTCCGACGAGCAACACCCAATTGAGGGCATGCAGGACGTCGTCGGTCTGCGCGAAGTCGTCGTAGATGCCGAGCAAATTGCCGAGGGTGTCGATCAGAAACGGTGCCGCCAGCAGCGCGTCGGCAGTGTGCGGGTAGGGCTGCCATCGTCGGACGCGCGCGATGACGGGGACGAGGACCGCGGGGGCGAGAAAGAGCGGGGCCCTGAACCCCATCGCCTTGCCGTCCACCGTGGCGGGCGACAAGCCGATCGCCACGGCGAAGGCCAGCACCAATCCGACCTTCACCGCCAGGTTCACCCCGCGTGTCGCCGGGTGACGGTCGACGACGAGGACCGACGACGAGACCGATCTCGCGCTCGCTGCCGGTTCCGCCACGGCGTCATCGTAGGTGGCCCGACGATGACGGCAGCGCGTAGGGTCTGGGCCCATGGGCGACCGCACCGACGATGCCTTCGGCTACGCGGAGTTCGGGCAGTGGTACGACGCCTTCCGCATCGCCACGCTCGAACCGGTTCTCGATCGAGCGATGGGTGCGCTCCAGCACCAACTCGACGACGCACTCTCTGACCGCGACCTCGCCCGCATTCGCAGCATCTCCGGACGGGTCAAGTCGAAGCGGCGGACCTGGCGCAAGGTCAGCCAGCCGCGGTACCGCAGCCAGATCGCCACGGTCGACGACATTGCGCGGGTCATCGACGATCTGGTCGGCATGCGGCTCACCTGTACCAACCTGCGCGATCTCGAGATGGTGCAGGCCGTCCTCGAGACGCTGCCTCCCCGGGCGAGCAAGAAGCGCCCGCTGTCGGTCGACCCGGCGTCAGAACGCGACTACGTCGAGGCGCCGAAGGAATCGGGTTACCGCGGGTGGCACATCAACCTCGGCGTCATTTCGAACGGCTCGCCGGTCACGTGTGAGTTGCAGGTGCGCACGCTGCTGCAGGACAGTTGGGGCGAACTCACCCACGAGGACAGCTACAGCAAGGGCGGGGCGCTGCCACCGCTCGTCGAGGTGCTCAGTGCCCGGATGGCCGACCTCTTGGCGACGCTCGACGACATCGCCGAGGACCTGCGCAACGAGCTCGATCGCATCGATCAGGCCATCGTCACCGAGACGGCGGCGGGCGATGTCATGGTCGGCGATGCCACGACCGGTGATGCCGGCGTGGGGGGCGAGCACGCCGGCCCCGCCGATGGCGCGCTCGTCACCGGCCCGGCGGCCGATGCAGCGGATCTGATGGTGCAGCGCTGGCGCGACCTCGATCGGCCGGTCGAACTGTCGTCGCTCGCTTGGGCGCTGCAGATCGAGTTCGGCGCCGAGGTCAGCGACGACTGGTTCGGGTTCCGCACGTTCAAGCGCTTTCTCCGCCATGCCGTTCCCGACGGCGAGATCACCGGCGGACCGCAGGCGTACCTTCTCCCCGGCAACGGCAACGGCAACGGCAACGGCAACGGCAACGGCACCGGCGAGATCGATGTCGAGCCGACGCAGCCGAATGATGCGCCGAGCGATCTGGCTGCCGCACCCGGAGCCGAATCGACCGACTCGGGAGTCGAACCGGCTGCCATCCCGGAAGAGGCCGAACAGCTTCGTCGGATCGACCGTGGCTTTCCGGTGATCGACACCGACCAGTGGCGGCGCATCTTCGAACATCTCGCGCAGGCCTGGCGGCGCAATGGCAGCGCGGCGGGCTCGACTCGGGCACTCAACCAGATCACGCGATCGGCGCGCGACCGCGCCAGTGCAACCGGCGTTCCACTCTCGCGGCGGCACCTCGACCACGTGGCCAAGGCCGTGTTCGCGGCCAACGATCCCGCGCTTCCCCTCGACGCCGACCAGATCGGTGAAGCGTTCGCCACGTCGGTCCTGCAGCGCATGGCCGATCTGCGCATCGTCCAGGTCGGCAACGCCGCCCGCCGCGCCGCCGTCGCCCGCTGGCTGCTGGGCTGACCCAGAGCTCAGCTCGGAGCGAGCACCGCAAGGCCGTGCTCGCGACAGGCGTCGGCAAGCCGAGCGTCGTAGGTGATGATGCCGTCGCAGTCGTCGCCGAGATCGAGCGCGGTGGCCAGGTGGACCGCGTCCAAGCTTCGGAGGTCCGCTGGGCCGAGCGCACCAGCGGCCTCGAAGATTGCTGCGGTTGCCGGAAGCAGGTCGATCGCAGCGAGTCCGTCCATCACGTTCAGGGAGGACGCCGACCCCGAACGAGCGACCGCACGCCACAGCTCCGTGGTGATCAGGTGACTTGCGACGAGTACCGGGGCGTTGGTGGCGACCCATTCGTGGAGTGCCGGGGTTCCGGCCTCGACACTGACCAGTTTCACCAACGCAGAGGTGTCGATGTACCAGGCCATGCTCAGTAGCGCTCGTCGTCGCGCATCGCGCGCGCGATCTCGCCCAGCGACGCGCCCTCGGCGTGCGCTGTCGGCAGCGCGAGTGCAGCCGGCTCGACGGTGGCCGCTCGGACGAGGCCTGCCTGGCGGAGTTCTGCGAGGCGAGACGTGCGGAGCGGAACGAGTTGGGCGACGGGACGGCCCCGGTCGGTGATCGTGATGACATCGCCGGCCGCCGCCCGTCGGACCACTGCAGAAGCATTCTGCTTGAGGGCTCGAATCCCGACCGTCGACATGTGCTTCATTGTAGCACCACGCCACCCCGCAGTCCGATCCACGAAAACTGCAAGATCGGGCCGGGTGGCGACTCTTGAACGCTGCGACGACCGCCGTCGCGCTGTTCGAAGAAGGAACCTCGCCATGAAAATGCTCCGCTGCCCCCGACTGTTCGCCGGCCTCGCGACCGCCTCCCTGCTCGCCTTGACCGCCTGTGGGTCGACCAGCTCCTCGCCGGCTGAAGCCGAGGCGACCGCCACATCGCTCGCCGACTCCGCGCCGACGTCGCTCGACCCGGCACCGAGCACGACCATCAGCGCCGGCGCGCCGGCGACCACCGCGCAATCGACGGCGCCCCCGACCACCCCGGCGGCGTCGCCGACAACCACCGACTCGACCCCCAGTGCGCCGCTGAGTACCGACACCGCGCCAGCTGACCCGCCCGCACCGTCGGCGCCGGTGTTCGATGTGTTCGAGGTGAGTGCGGTGACACCGTGTGCCGATGGTGGCGATCCGTCGCAGCAGGTCACCGTCACGTGGTCCGTGGCGGGCGCTGATTCGGTGTACGTGGCGATCGACAACGAGTTCGGTCCGTTCGAACAGAACCTGGCGGCGTCGGGCTCGCTGGTCGTGCCCGGCCCGGGGTGCACCGAGCCGAACGTGTACTACGTCGTTGCCGAGAACGGCATCGGCCGCACCGTCAAGTCAGCCACCCGCACCGGCAGCTGATACCGCCGGCCCCCGGAACGTTTGCGTGACGAAAATGGTGGTGTGGAGCACCATTTTCGTCACGCAAACGTATCCGTCAGCGTGGGCCCTGGCCGTCGTCGACGGTGATCACCGTTCCGGTGACGCACTCCGATGCGGGGCTGCAGAGATAGAGCAGCGTCGAGTCGAGCTGAGCCGGTTGACCCATTCGCTTGCGGGGGAAGTGCGCGCTGATGTCACCCATCCGCTCGACCATCCCGTCCATCATCTCGGAATGGAATGCACCCGGGGCGATCCCGTTGACGTTGATGTCGTAGCGGCTCCACTCGACGGCGAGCACCTCGCTCATGCGGGCGATCGCGGCTTTGGTGATCGAGTAGAGCGCCGCGCCGTGGCCCGAGTAGTACGAGGCGGAGACGCTCGAGATGTTGACCATGCGTCCGCCCCGCCCCGCCGCGATCAGCCGTCGGGCGATCTCGCAGCTCAGGATGAACGGCCCGCGCAGGTTGGTGTCGATCACCGCGTCGATCAGTTCGAGTGGCATCTTGTGCGCCCGCTGAGCGTCGGGAATGCCGGCGTTGTTGACGACAATGGTCACGAGTCCAGCCGTTGCCTCGGCTCGATCGACGGCGGCGACGATGCTCGACGCGTCGGTCATGTCGACCGGTGCAGCGTGGGCGACTCCGCCGCGCGACTCGATGTCGGCGACCAGCGCGGCGAGGCGATCCTCACGCCGCCCTGTCGCGACGACGGTGGCGCCCGCAGCCGCCAACACCTGCGCGAATCTCCAGCCCAGCCCGGATGTGGCACCGGTGACCATGGCCACCGCTCCGGTCAGATCGTCGGATGTGTTCGGCAGAGGGAACTCACTCATCAGCCGATCGTGGCAGACCGGTCGCGCCCGCCTGCCATGCGAGCCACCGTTCTCGGCCCCGCTGCGTATCACCCGGTGAGACGATCCGGGGCCGAGAACCGCTCGCCCGCTCGCCGATGCCGGGCTGGTCGACCGCTACGGCAGGTGTCGAGACAGCAGTTCGGCGATCGCCGTGGTGGGCGAATCAGCGGGCTCGTTGGCCCGCATCAACGCGTTCCACTGCAGAGGTAAGCCGGCGGCCCCACATCGGACCGGGGTGATCCGGCCGGCTTCGATCATCGACGTCATCGCCCACCGACTCAACACGCTGAACCCGGCATGCGCGGCAACGAGTTCGGCGATCGCACCCACCTGTTCGACTACGGTGACCACCCGCGGCGGGCTGTCGGCGAGGCTGAGGTACCGCTCGTACTCGAAGCCGGGGACGGGAATGCGGCTGTAGGTGAGGTAGGTCTCGTCGACCAGTTCTGATGCCTCGACCGACTCGCGCTGGGCGAACGGGTGGGTGGGCGACACCATCACCGCCAGTTCGTCGTCGAACAACGTGATGACGGTGAACGACCCGATCGGCGTTCCCGGAGCGATCACCACGTCGACGTCGCGCGCCGTCAGGCTGCGCGCCGGCGCGGCGCCCATCACGACGAGTTGCACGTCGACCGATGGGTGGGCGATTCGCACCCGGCGGAGGAACGAGGCAAACCAGTGGTAGCTGTCGTACGTGCCCACTGCGATGCGCACGGTGTCGCTGTAGCGCCCGGCCGACCGCAACACGTCGTCTTCGCACCGTTGGAGTTCGGCGAGTGAGCGAACCGCGGCCTGGTTGATGACGGTGCCGGCCTCGGTCGGCTGCAGCCTGCGGCCGGATGTACGGTCGAACAGCTTCACCCCGAGCCGTCGCTCGGCGTCGGCGAGGCGATGACTGAGCGCAGACTGGCTGATCGAGAGCGCGGTCGCGGCCTCGGTGACGGTGCCGTACTCGATGATCGCCGTCACGGTCTCGTAGTGACGGACATCGAGTCGCAGAGGCACCCATGCAGGATACATGCATGCTGTGCATGTGTTAGTTGAAATACATTCGCTGGACACATATCGCCTGTTCATGGACACTGGGGGCCGGGATCAACGTCGAGCTCACGTCATCGGGCCGACACAACAGCAGGGCGGCGAGACATGACAGCAGGGCAGAGGTCGGCGTGACCGACTCGAAGACACAACGGTTAGCTGATGCCGAGTGCGGTGAGCTCGACGACATCGTCGACACATCCCGCTACCCGATCGACGAACCGGGCTCGACGCGGTGGGTGGCGTTGGTCGATCAGTGCCGCGGCGAGTTGGCCGAGCACGGGTGCCTCACGCTGCGCGACTGGCTCCGGCCCGAGGCCAGCACGGCGGCCACGACCGAAGTCGCCGCGCTCGCGCGACACGTGCCGATCCGCGACGAATGGCTCACGGTGTATTCGCGGCCCGACCTCGAAGCCCAACTTCCTGTCGAGGACCCACGCTGCCTTCGATTCCCCAGAACGTCGGGGCACATCACCCGCGACATGATCGGGCCGCACACGGTGGTGCATCGGCTGTACGCGTCGCCGCACTTCAAGCACTTCGTCCGCGCCTGCGTCGGCGCCGACGAGATCTTCGAGTACGCCGACCCGCTCGCCGGGCTGATCGCCACCGTGATTCCCGGCGGCGGTGAGCTGTCATGGCACTACGACACCAACGAGTTCGTCGTGACGCTGATGACCCAACAGCCCGAGGCCGGGGGCCTGTTCGAGTATTGCGCCAACTTGCGGGCGCCCGGCGACGAGAACATCGCGGGCCTCGGCGAGGTGCTCAGCAACCCGAGCCACCCGTCGCTGCGCTCGGTGCAACTCCGAACCGGCGACCTCCAGATCTTCCTCGGCCGCTACTCGCTGCACCGCGTCAGCCGGGTCGAGGGAGCGACCGACCGTCACGTCGCTGTACTGAGTTACGCCGACCGGCCTGGTGTGATCGGCCCGGTCGGCCGCACACGCGCGGTCTACGGGCGGGTCACCGAAGCCCATCTTGTCGCCGAGCGCGCACTGCTGCTCCAGTCGAGCGATGGCCTGATCCTGTGAGCCAACCCGACACCGACACCGACACGCCCAGCACACCAGCACCGACTCGAGCGCCGACACCGAGACCATCGACCACGACGGCGACGCCGACCGCGAGCACGACCACGATCTCGAACTGGGGCGCTTGGCGCGTCTGCGGGCGGCGATCGTCGCTGCCGACTGCGACGCCGGCGTGTTCTACGACCCGGTCAACATCCGGTACGCCACCGGAACGTCGAACATGCAGGTGTACTCGCTGCACAACCCGTGTCGGTACGTGTTCGTACCGGCCGCGGGTCCCGTGGTGCTCTTCGACTTCAAGGGCTGCGATCACCTGTCGCTCGGGCATCGCACCGTCGACGAGGTTCGCAACGCCGTCAGTTGGTACCACTTCGTCTCCGGGCCGCGTGTCGTCGAATTCGCCCGCGACTGGGCTGCCGAGATCGCCGACCTCCTCGGCCCGACGCGTGAGCGCCGCCGGATTGCGATCGACCGGCTCGACCCGGCCGGGCTCGACGCGCTCGGCTGCCACGGCATCACCGTCGTCGACGGGCAGCAAGTGGCCAACGCGGCCAAGGTGATCAAGACATCGCACGAGATCACCGCGATGCGCATCGCGATCGCAGCATGCGAGGACGGCATCGCCCACATGCGGGCCCACCTCGAACCGGGCATCACCGAGCAGCAACTGTGGGCGCACCTGCACGCCGCCAACATCGCCGCAGGCGGAGAGTGGTTCGAGACGCGCCTGTTGACGTCGGGGTGGCGGACCAATCCGTGGTACCAGGAGTGCTCGTCGAAGGTCATCGACAACGGTGACCTCGTTGCCTTCGACACCGACCTGATCGGCATCGGCGGCTACTCGGTCGACATCTCGCGCACGTGGCTCGCGGGCGACGCCGCGCCGACCGACGAGCAGCGTCGGCTCTACGCTGCAGCGCACCGCCAAGTTCAGCACAACATCGAGTTGATGCGTCCCGGGGCGACGTTCCGCGACGTGATGGAGCACGCGGTGCTCCCGCCCGACCCGTATCACTCGCTGACCAACGCCTGCATCGCGCACGGCATCGGTCTGTGCAACGAGTACCCGCTCCTGCTCAACCGTGATCACTTCGCCACCGGCGGCTACGACGGAACGATCGAGGAAGGCATGGTGCTCTGCGTCGAAAGCCTGGCGAGCGCCGCGGGCGGCAAGGAATCGGTCAAGCTCGAAGAGCAGATCCTCGTCACCGCCAACGGCCCCGAGGTGCTGTCCTCGACCCCGTTCGAACCCGCCCTCCTCTGAGACCGCTGACGACCAGCCGAGATCGGTCCGGGTCAGCTGCGCATGCGGGTGCCGGCCGGGTCGAACGGTGCCTCGGTGAGCAATCGTGCCGGTCGACGCACGCCGACGACCTCGATCTCCCAGGGCCCGGCGCTCGTTGCGAACTCGGTGGGAACGTAGCCGAGCGCGACCGACAACTGGCTGTGGTGGGCGTAGCCGCCCGACGTGATCCAGCCGACCACCGACCATTCGCCGTCGTTCCCGCGATGCCAGATCGGCTCGTTGCCGATGCAGTCCGCAGCGTCGTCACCCATGCCGGCATCCATCTCGAAGGTCACCAGCTTGCGGGCCGGGCCGGCTGCTTTGGCCGCTGCTGCCGCCTCGCGCCCGACGAAGTCCTTGCCGAGCCTGACCATCCACCCCATGTTCGCCTCGTACGGGTCGTAGATCGGGCGGTACTCGGTGCCCCACGAGCCCCAACCCTTGTCGAGTCGGAGTGAGTCGAGCGCCCGGCCGCCGAAGAGCCGCATTCCGTGCCCGGCGCCCGCGGCAAGTAGCGAGTCGAACAGCTGCTGCTGATATCCGGCGCTGCACCAGATCTCATAACCCAGGTCGCCGGTGAACGTGACTCGCCCGACCATGCACGGCACGCTGCCGACCCACGTGTTGCGCAGGTCGAGAAACGCGAACGCGTCGTTGCTCACGTCGAAGTCGGTCAGGTCGGCGAGCACCGCCCGAGCGTTCGGCCCCGCGATCGACAGCCCGGTCAGCTCGGGCCCGCACACCCGCACCGCGACATCACGCGTCGCGTCGGGGCCAGGCCCCATCGCGACACTCGACGTCGCCGGATCGAGCTGGCGGAGGAACCATCGCTCGTGGTACTGCTGGGCGGGCCCCGAACCGAAGATCATGAACCGTTCGACCCCGAGCCCGTCGGCAAGGCAGCCGACGGTGAAGTCACCGATGATCTTGCCCTGCGGGTTGAGCATCGGGCTCAACGCGAGGCGGCCGGCGGGTGGGATGTCGTTGGCGAGCAGCCCGTCGAGCCACGCCCGTGCACCCGGCCCCGACACCTCGTACTTGGCGTACCCGGTCGTCTCGTACATCCCGACCGCGTTGCGGACCGCCGCCACTTCCTCGGCGACCACGTCGAACGCATTCGAGCGGCGGAAGGTGACCTCTTCCTCGGCCGGCTCGCCAGTGCGCTGGAACCAGAGTGCCGTTTCGAGGCCGTACGACGCGCCCCACACCGCATTGTGCGCGCTCAGTCGGTCGTGGATCGGCGAGGTGATGTGACCGCGTGCCGCGGGCAGTTGCTCGTTCGGGAACGTGATCCGGAACCGACGGCCGTAGTTCTCGCGGACCTTGCTGTTGGTGTAGCGCGGCGTGGCCCAGTCGCCGAAGCGGGCGTTGTCCATCCCCCACACGTCGAAGCCGGGGTCGCCCTCGGTCATCCAATTCGCCATGCTCAAGCCGACCCCACCGCCCTGGCTCAGCCCGGCCATCACACCGCAGGCGAGCCAATGGCCGGGCTGGCCCTTGACCGGCCCGATCAGCGGGTTGCCGTCCGGGGCAAAGGTGAACGGACCGTTGATCGTGTCCTTGATGCCGATTTCCTGAAAGATCGGGAAGTGCTTGAAGCCGACATCGAGGTTGTCGGCGATGCGTTCGAGGTCGGGCGTCAACAGCTGCGCACCGAAGTTCCAGTCGGTCTGTTGCGGCGCCCACGGCACGCCCTTGCGCTCATACGTGCCGAGCAGCAGCGAGTTGCCCTCCTCACGCATGTAGATCTCGCCACCGAGGTCGACCACGTGGAATCCGGGCATCGACGACGAGGCGCGCCACTCGGCGAGCTGCGGTACTTCCTCGGTGATCAGGTACATGTGCTCCATCGCCAGGATCGGCAATTCGAGGCCGGTCATCCGACCCACTTCGCGCGCCCACAGTCCTCCGGCATTGACGAAGTGCTCGCAGTTGATGACACCGAGATCGGCGTCGGCGGCGCCGAGGCCGGGGCGCGTGTCGTGGACGTGGAGATTCCAGGAGCCGTCGGCGGCGCGCGTGATGTCGTGCACCCAGGTGTACCGGTTCACCTCGGCGCCGCGGGCCTTGGCGGCGTCGGCATAGGCGTGAGTGACACCTGACGGGTCGACGTGGCCTTCGTGACGGTCCCACATCGCGCCGACGAAGTACGACGGGTCGAGGAAGGGCACCATCTCGTGCGCCTCACGCGGCGAGAGCAGTTCGGTCTCCATGCCGAGATACCGCCCGCGCGCGTGCGCCATCCGCAGGTAGTCCATGCGCTCGGGTGTGTCGGCGAGTTGCAGGCCGCTCGTCATGTGGATGCCGCAGTCGCGGCCCGACTCAGCCTGGATCTTTTCGTACAGCTCCACCGTGTACCGCTGGAGTGCGGCCACGTTCGGGTCGCCGTTGAGCGTGTGCATGCCACCCGCCGAATGCCACGTCGAGCCGTGGGTCAGCTCGCGCCGCTCCACCATCATCACGTCGGTCCACCCGGCGAGGGTGAGGTGGTAGAGCACCGATGCGCCCACCACGCCACCACCGATGACCACCACCTGCGCCTGCTGCTTCATCCGTGCTCCTCGTTCATCACATCTGGTGTCAGACACCAAACGTGATCGTTGCTGCGTGCTTCGTTCTCGGGGACATCGCGTGTGGTGTCTGACACCAGACGCGATTGGTGTTCAGAAATCGGTGGGGACGCCGCCCTCGCGGATGCGGCGGTCGACGAAGTCGCGCAGTTCGGCGCGAATTGCGTCGTCGATGGGTGGGGGTTCGTACTGGTCGAGAATCTCGCGGGCGAGGCCGTTGGCCCGGGTGCGGGCATCGGGTGCGCCACCCTCGGTCCACGTTTCCCAGTTGCGCCAGTCGCTCACCATTGGACCGTAGAACTCATTGGTGTAGCGCGATTGGGTGTGCGCCTCGCCGAAGAAGTGGCCGGCTGGCCCGACGCCGGCGATTGCGTCGACGGCCAGCGCATCCTCGCTCAGGTCGATCGGGGCGAGGAAGGTGCTGACCATGTTCAGGAGGTCGGCGTCGATGACCATCTTTTCGTAGCTCGCATGCAGACCACCCTCCATCCAGCCTGCACCATGCATCACGAAGTTCGCGCCCCCCATGATCGCGCCCCACAGGGCCCAGACCGTCTCGTAGCCGGCCTGGGCATCGACTGCGTTCGACGCACTCACAGCCGACGACCGATAGGGAATTCGGTACCGTCGCGCCAACTGCCCACCGACGAGCGCGGCCTTGGCGTACTCGGGAGTGCCGAACGCCGGCGCGCCGGTTCGCATGTCGACGTTCGAGGTGAACCCGCCGTACACCGCAGGTGCGCCCGAGCGCACGACTTGCGTGAAGACGAGGCCAGCCAGCGCCTCGGCATTCTGCTGAACGAGCGCGCCCGCCAAGGTGATCGGAGCCATCGCACCGGCGAGGGTGAACGGCGTGATGATGATCACCTGGTTGCGCGCCGACATCTGGATGACACCTTCGAGCATCGGGTGGTCGTAGCGCAGCGGCGACGATGCGTTGATGATCGACGTGAGGCTCGGCTCCCGCTCGAACCTGTCGTGGTCGACGCCGCGCGAGATGCGGGCCATCTCGATGCCGTCGAGGTTCCGCTGCTGCCCGAGGGAGTAGATGTGGAACGATTTGTCGGTCAGCGTGTGTGCGTCGTATGCCGCTTCGAGGTGACGGATCGAGGCGTGCAGATCGACGGGTTCGACCGGGAACCCGGCGAACGTGTGGATCGAGTTGAGCATCTGCCCGAGCCGCAGGAAGTCTTGATAGCCCGCGCGATCACCGGTCCGTCGATCGCCGTCCAGGGTGACGTAATTCGGGGCGCTGGCGACCGCGGCATAGGTGACCCAATCGCCGCCGATCCGCAGATTTCGTTCCGGTCGCCGGCCGTGCAAGGTGAACTGCGCTGGGATCGTCGCCATGTACTGGTCGACCATGTCGGCGTCGAAACGGACGCGATCGCCCTCGACTCGGGCGCCAGCTGCGGCGAGGAGCCGGCGTGCCTCGGGGTGGAGGAAGTCGAGTCCGGTCTCGGCGAGCACGCGCAGCGAAGCGAGGTGAATCGACTCCAGTTCGTCCTCGGACACGATCGATGTGGTCGGCATGGTCAGCCGTGGCTGGGCGAACGGTGGTTGGTCGCCGATGACGCTTCTGGTGCGTTTGGGTCCGCGCGGGCGGCGGCGCCCCTCACTCACGAAGCAACCCGGCCGGCCGACACCACGTCGTCAAGGTAGTGCGACAGAACTTTGTGGAACAGACCCGATCCATGACAAGAGTCGATGGAGAGCTGTCAGCGTCTGGCACCACCAAACCCGAATCTCCCCCGAAATATGCTGCGAAATGTGCGCCCAGCGACCGCGGTGCTCCATTTTTCGGGAAGGGCCCAGGTGGGGGTGGGGCCGGGTGGTGGGGGTGGGGCCGGGTGGTGGCGGCGGGGGTGGGGTCAGGGTGTCAATGGGGCCGGTTGACGGCGGCGAAGGTGACGGCGGCGGCGTGGCCGACATTGAGTGAGTCGACGTTCGACGCGATCGGGATCCGCACGCGGTGGGTGCTCGCCCGCATCGCCGGTTCGGTCAGGCCCGGTCCTTCGGCGCCGAACAGGACGGCCAAGCGTTCCGGCACCGCCATGTCCCAGAGGTCGACGGCGTCGGCGGACGGGGTCATTGCCCAGGTCTCGTACCCCATCTCGTGCAGCGTCTCGAGCGAGCCGGGCCAGTCGCCGGCCGTGGCGCGAGCGACGGGCATGTGCAGCACCTCGCCCATGCTGACCCGTACGGTCCGGCGATAGTACGGATCGGTGCAGTTCGGGCTGAGCACCATGCCGTCGAAACCGAAGGCCCGCGCCGCCCGCGCGATTGCGCCGACGTTCTGGTTGTCGTTGAGTGCTTCGAGGACGGCCAACCGACTCGTCGTCGAGGCCAGTTCGGCGACCGTCGGATACGGCTTGCGCCAGCCCGACGCGAGGACGCCGCGGTGCAGGTTGAAGCCGACGATCCGCTCCATCACGTCGTGCTCGGCAACGAACACCGGCACGCCGACGAGCGCGGGTCGGTCGAGGTACGGGACGAAGCGCTTCACCCGGGTCGGTCCGAGCAGTACCGATCGCAGCCGATGGCCCGAGTCGATCAGCCGATCGATCGCCATGTACCCCTCGGCCATGAAGAACTCGTCGCCCTCCATCGCCGTGCGCACGACCTGGTTGTTCAACTCGCGGTAGTCGGCCAGCCGCGGGTCGTCCGGGTCGTCGACCGTGATGATCCCGGGGTCCGCCGTGTCGTTCACGGCTCAGACCGTACGCCCGCCAGAGCCGTCCAAGGCCGACAGCGTCCCGCCGGGCTCACCGCACAGGTGACCGTCTGCCCGCTACTGACCCGTGAAGAATGGGGTGCGCTTCTCGACGAACGCGGCCGCAGCCTCGCGGTGATCGGCGGTACCCATCGAGATGACCATGTTCGCGGCTTCGGCATCGAGTGCGGTGGCCAGGTCGCATGTGATGGCGCGGTTGAGGTTTTCCTTCATGTACCGCATGGCGATCGGTGCACGTTCGGCGAGGCTGCGACACCAGTCGAGGGCAGCAGCATCGAAACCTTCGTCGCCGAACACCTGGTTGACGATGCCAAGGTCGAGCGCATCTGCCGACGACAGCCGCGGCGAGGTGAAGTAGAGCTCTCTGGCCTTGGCGGTGCCGACGAGTTGGGTGAGAAACCAGCTGCCACCGAAGTCGCCGGAGGCACCGACGTTGGCGAAGGCAGGAACGATGATCGCCCGCTCGGCGGCGAGGCGGATGTCGCAGGCGAGTGCGATCGACATGCCCGCACCGGCAGCGGCGCCGGGAATCGCGGCGACGACCGGGTGCGGGAAGCGGTGCAATGCCAGCGAGACCTGCTGCTGATAGTTCCGCAACCCGTCGGTACTGGCCTGCGCGGTGGTGGCGCCGCGTTGAGGTGCGGCGCCGGGCTGGTGGCTCTCGTGCATGCCTTTCACGTCTCCGCCCGCACAGAACGCGCCGCCGTTGCCGGTCACCATCACGACACGCACCTCGGGGTCGGCGGCGAGCATCGGCAGCACCGTTGCAAACCCCGCGTACATCGCGTTGCTGAGCGCATTGAGGCGGTCGGGCCGGTTGAACGTGATCACACCGACATGGCCGTCGACGTGGGCCAAGAGGTCAGTGGTTCCGGTGTCGAGGTCACGAGTCATGCCGCGAGCTTGGCACGATCGCGGAGACGCCGACCGACTGGAGTACCTCATGCTCGCTGGGGTCGGCCGGCCCTCTCCGGTGCGTGTGCGTTCAAGCGTGATGGTGGGTGATCGAGGCTGCTGCGCCTGAACGCGGCGCCTCGATCACCACCAACATCGACATCAGCAGCGCTCCCACGCCGATCCTGCTGACCACTCCTGTCGATGCTGCACCCATCACCCGTCCCTCCCAAGACCAGATCGCCGTACGTGTTCGACCGTACCGACGCACCGCTGGCGCGTCATGAGTAGTGGCTACTCATTTGCGCCCGACGGGCCGGCGCTCATCGGCACCGGCGCTCCTCGACACGAGGGCCGATGTCGAGACACCAGTCACCGTCACCCTGCCGTCATCTTTTCGTAACCCAACCGTAATGTGTCCGCCATGCCCCCCTCCCCTCGATTCCCGCGCGCCGTACATCGCCCGTTCATCTGGGCCGTGTTGTCGACGGCCGCTGCATTCACGACCCTCAGCGCAGCCACGGCGGCGGCCGCACCTCCTGCCCCGGTCGCCTCGCGACTGCTCACCGTTGCCGCAACGGGAGCGTTGGGTGCCGACGCCGCCATTGCCTGCCCGATTCCGTCCGGCAGCGAGTTTGTCGACAGCTGGGGCGCAGCCCGGTCCGGAGGTCGCCGGCACGAGGGCGTCGACATGATCGCCGATCGCGGCACGCCCGTCGTCGCGGCGCAATCGGGTGACATCAACTTCAAGCAGAACCGACTCGGGGGCAACGCAGCGTGGCTCGACAGCCCGAACGGCAACACGTTCTATTACGCCCACCTCGACAGCTTCGAGGGGGAGAGCCGGTTCGTGCTGCGAGGCGAGGTGATCGGGTATGTCGGCAGCACCGGCAATGCCAACGGACCCCACCTTCATTTCGAGACTCATTTCGGCGGCGCGGTCGGCAACCCCTACGACCCGACGTTCGCGGCATGCGTGCAACCGACGATCGACGCCCTGCATGCACTCTCGGAGGCCGCAGCGGAGCGAGCAGCGGTGCACGGCGAGTTCAAGGTGACTGCTCGAACGACCATGGTCGACGCCGGCGACGCAGATGGCGGAGGCGACACACGCGACGAGGCGACCGACCTGCGCAGGTGAAGGGCGACGAGTACGCATCTCGGGTCACCGCCGCGCCGTGCGGACGACCAGCATGAGTGAGGCGCCGATCAGCAGCAACAGCGTCGCCAGCCTGAGCGGAAGGTCGGTTCCGCTTCCGGTCGCAGGCAACCCGCCCAACGGTGGCTGAAAGGTGGGGGGCGCCGTGGTCGCCACGGCGGTCACCGCCGGCGGCGTGGTCGTGGTCGTGGTGGTCGTTGTCGTGGTCGTCGGGGTCGGTTCGACCTGGCGGATGAGCATCGCGACGGGGAATGAGTTGTTCGACGGGTCGGGGTCGCTGCTCGAACCGATGACGGTGACGCGGCCATCGAGCGCGCCGGAGGCGGTCGGAGCGACGGCCAGCTGGATCGCCAGCGTCGAGGTGTCCGACGGTGCGATTCCGGGTGTGGTGCACACGAGCCCGTTCGTCGAATCGCACGACCATGTCGGCGTCGCCTGGAGCACGAGTCGGAGCCCGTTGGGCGGTGTATTGCCGATCCCGACGAAGGTGAGCCCGCTCGGGATCACGAACGTCGCCGACACCTCACCGCTGTCGTCCGGGCCGGTGTTGGTGATCGCCACCGTCCACACCACGGTGTCTCCCGGAGACGGCTCCGACGTCGAGGTCTCGACGGTGGCCCGCAGGTCCGCCTGGGGTGGAGCGGGCAGGATCGTCGTGACGTCGCTGTCGGCGTTGTTCGCGTCATCGGGGTCGAGTGTCGACGAGTCGACCGTCGCCGAGTTGGTCACCGCGTCGGTTCCGACAGGGATCGAGCGAGCAGCAGCGACACTGATCGACAGCGGCGATGCGGCGCCGACCGCCAAGCCGCCTGCGAGCGAGCACGTGACGACTTCGGGCGAACCTGCGGCGCAGGTCCACCCCGATCCTTCAGAACTGACGAAGCTCATGCCGGCTGGGAGCTGATCGGTCACCGTGACACCTTGCGCGACATCGGGCCCGGCGTTGGTGACGTCGATCGTGTACGTCGCGGTGGTGCCGGCGGTGATGTCTCCGCTGTGGTGCTTGTCGATGGCGAGGTCGGCGGTCGGGTCGGGCGGCGGCTCCGCCACGACCACCGTCGCGGTGGCGGTGGCGCACTCGTCGTCGTCGTCGCACACGACGACGCTCACGGTGTAACTGCCGACCGAGCCATACGTGTGGTCGAGGCTGAACGTCTGCGCGGTGAGCGCCAGCAGCTGGGGGCCCGCGCCGTCACCCCAGTCGACGGTGGCGACCCAGGTATCGGCCCCGGGGTCGGTGAAGTTCCCGGCGCGTACGAACGAATCGCCCGGAGCGAGCGCCGCTCCGGCGATCAGGGCCACGGCGGGGGCCACATTGCGGCACTCGACGGTTGCCGATGTCGTGCTCGCGGCGCCGTCATCATCGGTCACCTGGAGCGAGGCGCCGACACTGCCGTCGTCGAGGCACGGCAGCGAGGCCGTGACCGCGGTGCTGTCGTCGAACGCAGTGTCGCCATCGAGATCCCATGCCCAGGCGACCACCGCGCCGTCGGGGTCCGACGAGGGGCCGCCGTCGAAGTTCGCCACGCTGCCCTCGTCGACCGCGCCTGGAGCGGTGATCGACGCGGTCGGTGCCTGGTTCGGCCCGGTGACCGTGACGGCGAGTTCGGCGGTGGCACATCCGTCGTCGTCGTCGCAGACCTCGACGGCCACCGTGAACTGGCCGGCGGTCGTGAAGAGATGGCTGAGCCCGACGACCTTGCCGGTCGGCGTGATCGACGCGGTCGGCGAGCCGTCGCCCCAGTCGACGGTCGCCGA
Source organism: Ilumatobacteraceae bacterium (assembly GCA_963820085.1). Lineage (GTDB taxonomy): Bacteria > Actinomycetota > Acidimicrobiia > Acidimicrobiales > Ilumatobacteraceae > Ilumatobacter_A. The sequence goes on from CAWFYU010000009.1 coordinate 439,989, forward strand.
CCACGTGTCCCTCCCGGGGTCGGTGAACGGAACATCGACGGCGATCGGTGTTCCCGTTCCGGTCATCACCGGCGCCGGCGGAGCGATCTGCGGCGCGACGTTGGTGAACGTGACGGTGAACTGCGTCGTGCCGGCCGCGGTCCCATTGTCGATCACTCGCAGCCTGACGGTCATCGGCCCGTCGTCGTTGCCGGTGATCGTGGCGCTGGCGTCGAGGTCGTCGTCGTACACGCCGTCGTCGTCGAGATCCCAGGCGTAGCCGACGATCGTGCCGTCGGGGTCCGACGAGGTCGAGGCCGACAACGTCACCGTGTCACCCTCAGCCGCCGTACCCGCCCCGGTGATGCGCGCCACCGGGGCGGTGTTGCCCGTTCCGCTGATCGTGACCGATTGCTCGGCGGTTCCACAACCGCCGTCGTCGTCGCAGACTTCGATCACGATCGTGGAGGTACCGCCGGCTGCGTAGATGTGTTCGACGAACAGCGACGTGCCGTCGAGTTCGCTCGGCGTGAGCGGGCGGGGCCCTGCCCCGTCACCGAAGTCGATCGTCCCGGTCAACTCGTCGGCACCCGGTTCGTCGACCTCTCCGAACAGCACCACCGACTGCCCGTCGATCTCGGGGTCCTCGACAGTGATCGTCGGCGCCACGTTGCGGACCTCGACATCGACCGTCGCCGTGCCCGTGCCGTTGCGGGGGTCGGTGACCCGCAGCGACACCGGCACGACGATGTCGTCGAAGTACCGCACCGAGGCGTTGGCGTCGGTGTCGTCGTCGAAGGCACCGTCGCGGTCGAGATCCCAGGCGAAGGTGAGCGGGCCCTGCTCGGGGTCCGTCGACGTCGACCCGGTCAGGTTGGCGCGCGTCCCTTCGTCGACGACCAGATCGCCCGTGATACGGGCCGTCGGCGCCTGGTTGAGGCCCAGCACGGTGATCGTGACCACGCTGGGTTGCGAGGTGTTCGTGGCGTCGCTCGCCGTGTACTCGAACGTGTCGACTCCAGCGAACAGATCGTCGGGCGTGTAGATGAGATTGGGGGCGGTACCGCTGAGCGTGCCGTTCTCGGGCGGCGTCGTCACGGCGAAGGTGAGCGGGTCGCCCGTCGGGTCGGCGCCGGCGAGCGTGATCGCAGTCGGCACCGGCTCGATCGTCAGCGCGAGCGACGCAGCAACCGGCGGGTCGTCGGCCAGCGTGCCGAGCACGAAGTCGACCACCGTGGTCTGGTCGAGCACGACCGTCGCCAGCGCGGAGGCTCCTTCGAGGGGCGAGCCCACAGCCGGCGTGACGCGCACCTCCCACTCCCGGTCGGCGCCGCCCACGCCGACCGGGGCGTTGGTGATGGTGTAGACGCCGTTCGTGCTCGTCGTCGCCGCGCCACCGAACCCGGTGCTGACCCGAGCCTGATTGACGGGGTTGCCGCCGGTGTCGGTGACGCGCCCGGTGATCGTGCCGGCTCCGTCGCCTTCGCTTCCGAAGTCGACGACGATGTCGGCGTCGCAGCTGACCGTCACGTTCTTCTGAGCGGTGAGGAAACCGGTCTTGCTGGCAATCACCGTGTACTGCTGGTTCTGGTTGTTGGTGCCGACCGCGACGTTCTCGATCACGAACCGCCCGTCGACGTCGGTCAGGTCCGAAGGTGTCCCGGCCCGGACGACCACCCCTTCGATCGGCTCGCGAGTGACGGCGTTGATCACGCGGCCGCGGATGGTGGCGGGCGCACAGACACGGGTCATCAGCAGGTCCGGGACCTGGGTCACCTGGTCGGCGGTGACGGTCACCTGCTCGTTCGGCGAACCCCAGTACTGCAGCGGCGTGCGCGGATCGAATGCCGACACCGAGAACTCGCGGGGCTGATTCAGCCCGTTGAGCGTGACGTTCTCGACCCGGTAGCGGCCGTCGGGGCCGGTGGTGCTGCCGCCCGGCGCGCGGATGCCGGCCAGCGGGATCCCGGTGGCGCGGTCGCGCACGACACCTTCGAAGGCGCCGAAGCGCTGCACGACCAAGGTGACGGTCGCGGTGTTCTGCTGACCTTCGACGAGGGTGAGGGGTGCCGCTGGGCCCGCGAGCATGCCGGGGGCGAAGGCGGTGATCGCGGTGTTCAGCGTGGACGGCACGTCGAACCCGAACAGATGGGTGATCGTCGTGCGCCCGTCGGCACCGGTGGGCACGTTCGAGTAGGTCACGGTGCCGATCCGCACGGCGGCACCGGACACAGGTGCACCGCTGTCGTCGATCACGCGCACGTCGACGGTCGCCTCGACCCGGCGCGGGAACGGGATCGGGACGTCGAGCGGTGCCTGCGCGCCGCAGCTGCCGACCACGACACTGCGGGTGGCGGTGCCCTGCGGGGTGACACCGGTCGGGGTGAAGACCCGAACGCTGCGTGTCGACGGCGCGTTGTTGGGTGAGTTGAGCCCGATGTTGGTCAGTACGAAGACGCCGTTGGCGTCGGTGGTGCCGCCGCCGACCTGTCCTGACCCGAGGTCGACGAACGCGCCCGGAACCGTTTCGCCGGTCCGCTGGTCGAGCACCCGCACACGGATGCTGCCGGTGCACACCTTGGTGAGCGTGATGTCGAGCGTGGAGGTCGTGCCGGCGCTGACCCCGACGCTCGCCACCTTGTTGTGGAAGCCGGGGGCGCTGACCGCCACCCCGAAGTTGGTCGGCGCGTTGGCGGCACCGAGCAACACGTTGCTGAACGAGTAGGTCCCGTCGGGCCCGGTGCGGCGGTTGAGCGCGAACGTGGCCTGGTTGATCGGCCCGAGCAACGTTCCGTTGGCGTCGATACCGGTGATCGTTCCGACGACCGCCGCGAACTGGCGGCGCAACAGCGAGAAGTCGAGCGTGCTGGCCACCCCACACGCGATCCGCACCGTGGCCGCAGGCGAGATCGGGTAGAACTCGCTCCCGACGTTGCTGATGCTGAGCTGGCGCGGGGCGTTGTTGGTGTCGAGCGCCAGCCCGGTGGCGCTGTACCGCCCGTCGGCGTCGGTGGTGGCTCCGAACACCGCGATCCCCGCCATGCCGGCGCCGGTCTCGGCGTCGGTGACGCGGCCGCTGACGCTGCCGAAGCATTGGGGGATCAGGCCGAACTCGAGCGAAAGATCGGTGCCGGCTTCGCGCACGATCGAACCGCTCGTGCCGCGCACCACGAGGTCGAAGTCCTGTGGGGTGAACGTGGCGTTGGCGCGGACGGTGAGCAGCGAGGTGCCGTTCGGCGTGACCGTCGGTGGGTCGAAACTGGCGACGATCCCGGCCGGCAGTCCGGGCGCGGTGAGCGCAACCGGACCGGTGAATCCGTTGGTGGTGATGACGCTGACCGTGAAGCCGACGTTGGCGTTGGGCACCAACGTCGCCCCGGCCGGGTTGACCGTGATGGCAAAGTCGCGCACGGTCGTGACGGTGGCGCTGTCGACGGCGCGGCCTCCCTTGGCGTCGGTCACTTGCAGCCTGACCGTCGAAACCTCACCGGCATCACAGGTCCCGCCGCAGATCGTCGTGGCGACCTGCGCAGGTGTGAACGACGGTTCTGTCGCGGACGCGTCGTCGAATTGGCCGTCGCTGTCGAGATCCCATGCGTAGCTCAGCGTGGCGGTCTCCCCGGGGTCGGCATCGGTTCCCGAACCGTTCAGCGTGAGCGGCGAACCGGCCCCGACGGCGTAGTTGCCGACCGCGGTTCCGGTCGCCGCGCCGCCGGCCTGGGCGACCGGGACGGCGTTGGGAGAAACAGTGAAGTCGACGCTGACGGGTGTGCCATCGGGCAATGCCGTCATGACGAGTTGGGCGGCGCCCGCAGGGACCGTCACCGTCAGCAACGCGCTGGCGATTCCGTTCGGGCCGGTGACGGCATCGACCGATTCGGTACCGAGGGTGAACCGGACGACGACGCCGGCCAGGTCGACACCGCCAAGACCGGTGGCTCGTGCGGCAACCGCGGCTGGCGCTCCGACCGGTGCCGTCGTGACGCCGGTGGAGGTGAGGCTGGCGGGGATCGAGGCGCCGGTGATCGTCAGCGCGACTGCCGCCGTGGTCGGCGCGCCGACACCGGTGATGCCGAGGGCCGGTGTACCCGCCTCGGCGTAGGCAATGCTGACCGAGCCCGATGCGGCGACAGCGAGTTCGGGCCGCCCGTCGCCCGGGTCGAGCAGGGCCGCGGCCGCGATGCCGGCGCTGCGCGTCGCGTTGCGAATCGACACGACCTCGCCGGTGGCGGCCGCGACCCGGTCGATCACGTAGGCCGGAACCGGCGCCGTGGTCGGCGTGGTGAACGCGAACATCGTCGGCGCCGCGCCGAACCCCCGCAGATTCGACGTCGCGGTGGTCGACGCAGCTGCGGACGTCGTCGTCGCAGTTGTCGACATCGCTGTCGTTCTTGCCGTCGCCCTCGTCGTCGCGATACCTGCCGGTGTCGAGGTGCTCGTCGCCGCACGGAACGCGTTCGCGCCGCCGGGTTGACCCGCGTCCGGTTGGGGCTGCGGCACGGCGAGGGAGAACGAGGCTGTCGCCTTGCCGCCGTCCTTGTCGAGCACGGTGAGCACGACGAAGTACACCCCGGGTGCGATCGTCGTCGGGAGGGGCACCGTGTTGGTCCACGGTCCGAGCATCGGGTCGAGGGTGAGCGGGTCGGTAGGGGGCGAGGAGTACGCCGAGAACCCGCCGGTCGGCCAGCCCGGTGTGGGCGAGGTGAGTCGCACTTCGAGTTGTTGCCGGTCGATCACGCCGGCGTCGTCGATGCTGATCTTGATCGATCGTCCGTCGCTGCCGAACTCGACGACATCGAGCGTGGGCGGCGCATTCTTCACCACCACATCGGCAACCTCGCTCGGGTGCGACTCGCCGCCGGCGTCGACCACGGTGAAATCGACGGCATAGACGCCGTTGTCGGAGAAGCGGTGGCGGGTCAAGGTCGGTGTCGCGCCGGCATCGTCGTCGAACCGCCAGGTGGTGGCCAGCGCACCGTCGGCGTAGGAGGAGAGATCGACGAAGTCGACGGGCTGGCCCTCCACCGGTTCGGCAGGCTGCCATCCGACGATCGGCGTCGGTTGGGTGTCCGTGCACGAGTCGAACGTCAACGCAGGCACAGGGTCACCGGCCTGGGTGACGACGGCGACGAATTCGAAGCGCGACGTGACCGAACCGGTGTGGCGCGGTGCCGCCCGATCGCCGGCAGCGCGCTCGGGGCGCTGGGTGTCGGGGTCGCGGTACGGTCCGTCGAGGATCAGGGCCGGATCGTTCGGGTCGGTCGTCGGAATCGCCGGGTCGGCGTCGTTCCAGTAACCCGGGTCGTCGGCGTTGTCGAAGAGCCGCTCGCGCGTGCCGCACCACGACACCGGTTGGTAGGTGCCGTCGCCGTTGCCGACGAACTCGAGTGGGGCGTCGGGGTTCCATCCCCACGCGAAGCTCGACGAATCGGCCCGGGGAACAAGGGCGAGGTCGGTGACGATCTGCTGGAGCGGTTGATACAGGTTCGGTACCGGCAGGTCGGGGTTGGTGTCCTCCGGCAGGATCAGGGCGCCGCGCTGCAAGGTGTACGCCGCCTGGATGATGGCGTAGTTGTCGCCGAATGCCTTGAGGTTGTTGACCTGGAGTTCGTCGTCGGTGACCGCGAAGTCGATCGTCGGTACGTCGAGCGCCGGGATGTCGGCGAATCCGGTCGCCGACGGTTGGCCCGAAACGCTGATCGGCGAATCGTAGATCCGCGTCGTCCGGTCGCCCGGTGTGGCCGGGTCCCATTCCTCGACGGTCGTGGTCAGGGTGATGCCGGTCAGATCGAAGGCGTTGGGGGTGTTGCTGGTTTGGCGTTGCAGGGTGCGCACCGAGTCGTCGATCGTGGCGCCGCCGCTGGTGTTCGGCGTGATCGTTCCGGTTCGCTCCAACTCGCCGAGGGCGAGATCGAACTGGTTGATCGGCAGGTCGAAGCGGGTCTGGATCTGCTGCGTTGCCGTGAAGCACTTGGCCGGTGACACCCCGGCGTCGTTGCCGCCGTCGCAGTCGTCTTCGCCGACACCCCAGTCATTGGTCGAGGTGCGGTCGTAGTCGAGGATGGTCTGGCGGAAGCGGTAGTGGATCACGACGTCGGCGGCCGGCCCGAGGTCGACGAAGGCCTGCAACCGCTCGCCCCCGTCGATCGCCGGATACGCCCGAGCGACCACCTGCGCGGCGGTGTTGACGTCGTCGGGGTAGGTGAACGTGGTGCGGGCGACCCCTTGGCCGTCGGTGAACACTTCGACCGGTGCGAGCGACGTGCCGTCGGGGCCGCTGTTCACCTCGAAGTCGATGCCGCTGCCGACGACGGGGCGGCCGGTGCAGTCGGTCAGGGTGGCGGTGATCGACGCCGAGCCTCCGGGTGTGATCTCGGTCGGTGTCGAGCGCCATGACGAGCTGGTTGGTGCACGGGACGACCACGACGTCTTGGCCGGCTTTGACGTCGAGCGGGGGTGACAGGAAGGTGACGGTCTCGTCGCCGGGCAGTTGGGCGACGACTCGGACCTGGATCAGATCGCTGTTGCCGAAGTCGGCGAGCGGGTTGATCGGTATCGAGTACATCTGCACATCGCCGGCGAAGTTCGGCGGCGTGACGACCAGCCGGGGGCCCGTCGTGTCGGCGGTGGCCACGGTGATCTCGGCCGACTCGGCGCCGTTGGCCCACAGCGTGTCGAGCCGGAGTTCCACGTCGGCCGACACCATCAGGGCCTCGAGGTCACCGGCGGTCCACCCTTCGGTGTCGGGGTTGTCGCCCTGGCCGAAGCGGGTTTGGAGCACGTCGACGTCGGTCATGCGGGTGCCGCCATCACGCGCGGTCGGTTGCCCGGTGGCATCGAGCAGGACCGGGAACGCCCGGTCGAGCAGGGTGCCGTCGCCGTTGAAGTCGACGCGGGCGTAGACGCCCTCGGTGTTGGTGCAGGCGGGGAGGGCGAACGCGAAGCAGCCGTCGAGGTTCATGTCCTTCTTCGGGTGCGCGGCGGTGCCGTCGAGACTGATCTGTCCGGGCTCGGGGCACCGGGTCTCACTCGAACACACGTTGAGCCAGGCGTCGCGGTATCGCCGGAAGTCGCGCATGTCGATCGCACGGTCCGGGGCTGCTGCCTCGGTTCGCAGCGTCGTGCTGCCGAGCGTGCGGTCCTCTCCGGTGGCCTGCCCACGGTCGTCGTAGGTCACGCGTCGGTTGCCGTCGGGCGAGCCGTCGTTGACGTCGAGCAGTGCGTCGATGCCGACGGCGCTGGGCAAGCCGATCAGCGACGAGTACACGTCGAGTCGCGGCGTGAACGAGTTGGTCAGGTCGGCGGGCCCGCGGTCGACCAGGAGCCGGCGAACCGTCATCCAGTTCGGTGTCAGACTCGACAACAACCCTGCCGCGGCACTGACGAATGGTGCCGCCATCGACGTGCCGAACAACTGCTGATAGGTCGGGACGAAGTTCTCGTCGACATAGGGCACGAGCGCCCGACCGCCGGCGCTGATCGTGCCGCCGACATTCGAGTAGTCGTGGCGCGTCATCGTGGCCGTCGTCGTCTCATTCGCCTCGACGAGCACCCATGGCGGCACGCTGCCGCTCGGCCACACCGAGGCCAAGTATCCGAAGGCGTCGATGTTGGCGGTGTTGATCCACTCGCGATTGGTGCAGGCTGCCGTGACGTCGGTGCGCGGTCGATCGGCGCAGAACTCGCGCCCGTCGTTGCCGGCGGCGACCACCAGCAGCACGTTGTTGGCAGCCAACCGAGCTGCGATCGGGCGCACCAACTCGGCCGCCGCCCGGAACTCTTTGAGATACAGATCCTTGGTGTTCGGGGTGCAGGCCACCCGCTGCGCCGGCGGTGTCGTGGCGTCGTCATCGGCGCCGGGCCCGCAGGTCTGCGTGCCGAACAGTGCTTCGAAGTACGCCACGCCGTTGGTTGCTTCGGTGAAGGCGAACCCGGCCGACAGGTTGATCACGCGCAGGTTCGAGAACGAGAACGGCGGTGCATTCTTCTTGTCGAGGATCAGATCGAGCACGCTGAGGAACGACGCGTACGTGACGGTGTCGAGTGAGTCGTTCGGGGAGTCGACGAAGTATGGAACGAGGTGCAGACTCGATATCGGGTCGCCGCCGACGATCCCGCGCGACGTCGGCGAACCGGCCGAACCGCGGTCGAAGGCGGCTCCCACGAGCCCGGCGGTGGCCGTGCCGTGCTCACTGAGCGGTTCGTTGTCGCTGTCGAGGCCGATCGGATTCTCGGTGCATCGCAGGTCCGTGGTGCACAGCCGCTGCAGTGTGGCGTGGGCGAGGTCGGGGTGGCTGATGTCGAAGCCCTGGTCGAGCACGATCGTCGAACTGGTGGTGGCGTTGCCCGGAGCGCGCTGACGGATTGCATCGAGCCAGTTCCAGGCCTGAGGGAATCGGGCTGCTTCGAGGGCGTAGTTCGAGCCGTCGCCGCGGATCGACTCGTCGTCGGTGAACAGGGCCTCCCAGGTGTACGGCTCGCGGCCGACCGATGTCCCCGGGTCGGGCACGGTCGGGCGCGGCAGCGCCGTCTGCGGGTCGATCGAGATGTCGTATGCGGCGGTGCGCACGGCCGGCTGGGCGCGCAGCGTGTCGAGTGCGGCCTGCATGTAGTCGAGGTCCGCGGTGCCGGCATCGGCCACCTCGGTGACGATCAACTTGAGGTCGAGGTTGCCGCCGACGATCGTCAGGCCGGCCGCGGCGAGCGCCGCGTTGGCCTGGGGCACCGTTGCGGTCTCGGTGAAGCTGGCCAGGATTCGGTTGCGGGTCACCAACACACCGAGCGCCGGGTGCACGATCACCGGTGCGTCGGGAGGCGACGTGTCGGGAATCGCTGCGTTGGCTTGCGCGAACTGGTCGCCGACGAGGCCGAGTTGACCGACGGTGATCGTGGCGGTGTGGGGTGTGGCGGCGTCATCGATGGCGGTCCACACGCCGCCCGCAGGGAAGGCGAGGACGTACCGGCTGGCTGGGTCGATCGGACCCGAGGCGAACGAGTCGTCGCCGCTCGACGTGATCGTGCGCGTCGCTCCTGCCTCATTGGCGAACACGATCGACTGTCCCGGCACCACGGTGATCAGGGAGGGCGTGAATCCGTCCGACGTCAACGACACCTCGAACGGATCGGGGGTGCCCGGCGCCACGGCAGCTGCGATCCGTTCCGCAGCAACCACCGGTGTCGCGTCGAGGATCACCGAACTGCTGAACAGGGTCGTGACGACGGCCGCCCCCGCCAACAGGTTTCGCCGCCGGGGCCATGGATTGACGCTCATGCCTGCAGCCTGAACGCTTACCCTTGGGCTGGCTTCACGTGTCCTTCGGGTTCGTCGTCCTGGCTGGTCGCATCGTCGTCGTCATCATCGCCGTCGTCATCATCGTCGTTGTCGTCATCGTCGTTGAGCAAGGCGATCAGTTGGCTGGAATCACTGAAGGGAACCAGGCGTTCGTCCGAGATCCGTTCGACGACGCCGCGCAGGCGTCCGTCCGATGAGTCCACGACGCGCACTACGAATGTCGACACCGGGCCATCATGTGCTGACGCCTTCCGGTGGTCTTGAGGTGAGGTTCAAGCCGACGGGAACGCTCGCGGTTCGAGGTCGAGTTCGTGCATCCGTTCGGAGTAGTGCTGGTACCGGCGGCGGGCATCACCGTGCCGTCCGACGGCGACCAGCGTGGAAACGAGCGCAAGGTGCGCCGATTCGTCATACGGTTCGTGCTCGAGTACCCGCAGCCACAGCCGGATCGAATCGTCCGGCGCCCCACCGTGTGAGCGCACCGTCGCCAGTGTCTGGGCGACCGACAGGTACACGGAACGGGCCGACTCGCGAGCGCTGACGAACCAGTCGGCGTATGGGTCAGATTCGAAGACGTCGCCGGTGTACGCCGACTCGGCGACCGAGAGCAACTCGGTCGCGGCTGGCCCGGGGGTCGCCCGGTGCTCGCGCAGCGCGGTGTGGGCCAACGCCAGGAACCGTCCGAGATCGGACTTGATCACTGCCGCGTTGCAGCGAATCGACTCGCCGTCGGCTTGCACGAAGTGATCGGGGTCGAAGTGCTTGTCGGGGTCGAGCACGGACCGAATCGTGGCCAATGCGACCGACAGCTTGCCGGATGACCCACTGTCGTCGCCCCACAACCGATCGATCGCCTGCTCGCGCGGGAGGGGCCGGCCGTCGAGGACGACCAACATCTTGAACAGGTCGCGCGCCTTCTTCGACTGCCACGCGTTGTTGGGCACGGCGACACCCCCTCGGCTGACGCCGAAGCTGCCGAGCGTCGTGACCGACAGCGTGTGATCCGCCTCGGTGCCGCGCTGCGCCGCATCGGCTTCCGCCGCGAGCACGCGGGCGCCGCGCCGGCGGGCGAGGTCGACGACGGCTGCCAGTCGCGCGCGGATCACCGGGTCGGTCGACCCTGCGGCGAGTCGCACCTCGACCCGCGCGGCGTCGAGGACGCAACCCAGTTCGTCGAACAGGGCGCGCGCTTCGTCGAGTCGACGGCGACGCAGGTCGGTCGACGTCTCCGCCAGCGCTCCGATCTCGAGAGCCGATGCCAACGCGAATCGATCGCGGCGGCGGCGAGCGATCGCCGCGGCCTGACTCGCAGCCGTCACCGCCTCGGCGTGGTCTCCCCGATCGAGTGCGACGGCGGCCTTGAGCGACCACACCTCGGCTGCGTCGAGGGACCCTTCGGCGCTCACTGCTCGGTCGACGAGTTGCTGTGTCTGCTCGGGATCGGAATTCGTCAACGCCCGCGCCAACTGCAAACACGCTGCCACGGCGATCTGTTGGTCATTGCCTTGCGCCGAGGTGGCCAGTGCCCGCTCGGCAGCGCCACGCGCCTGCTCGATGTCGCCACGGATGAGATAGAGGCGGGCGAGCACGGTCAACGGGTAGGCGACGAGCAACGATCCGTGATGTTGGAGCAGGTCGACCGCGGTGGCGAGGTCGGTGCGGGCGTCGTCGAGCCGGCCGAGACGCGTCAGCACCTCCCCGCGGTTCGTCATCGCCAACGCCAACATCACGCCGTACCCGCCGAGGTCGGCGTGGCGTACGGCGTCGTCGAGTTCGGCCATCGCCAGGTCGTACTCGCCTTCCTCCAGCAAACGCGAGCCACGGTTGGAGCGGATGCGGGCGATCTGCATCACGTCACCGGCCCGCTCGGCATGTTGGAGGGCACGCACGTAGTTCCAGTCGTTGAGCATCCGGTCGCCGTCGCTGGCGGCCACCAGCGCGGCCAGCGTGTAGGCGACCGCGAGGGCGGCGTCGTCGCCGCACGACGATCCGACGGCGAGCGCCCGCGCCGCGTGCTCGCGGGCCGTGTCGGTCGAACCGGTGATCCACGCCGCGGCGCCGGCATAGCCCGCGAGCAGTGCCACGTCGGCCGGTTCGTCGTCGGGATGTAACCCGGCGATGGCCTTGCCGTAGATCGCGAGGGCACGTTCGTGCTGGCCCTGGAAGTACTCGAGCAGCCCGTACCGCCAGGCGTCGCCGGCCGAGATCTGGCGGTCGGCCGCGAGCTGATACGCGGCGATCGCGCGCCGCGCGTCGCCGAGCGCATGGGCCGCTCGACCGCTCAGGCCGTGCAACTCTCCGGCATTGGCCGATGCCGCGATCGCGTCGAGTACCAGCTGTGGCTGGCCGCCTTCGATCGCGGCGACACCGAATCGGCGAAGGATGTCGGGAAGCAGCGTCCGATGGTGGTCGCAGGCGATGCGAATCGCTCCCCCCGGATCACCCCGGCCGGCGCACACGTCGACCATCGACATCGCAAGATCGAGATCGACGTTGCGATCCACCACCTCGGCAGCGAGTCGGGTGAGCCGCACGCGTTCACCACCTTCGACTTCTTCGATCAGCCGCGCCTGCGTCAGCGCCTCGAGTGTGGCCGGGATGTCGCGCAACCCGATGCGCCGCGAGTTCGTGACCGGCGACGGGTTGCAAGGCACCGATGGCGCTCAACGCCTGAGCCCGGTCGGGTGTGAGCTGGTCGGCTGCGTGGGTCAGCGCGGCCGACAACGGCGCAGCGGTGCCACCCCATTGTCGGAGGAGGTCACCGTGCCGGTCGGCCGGCGCAGCACCGAGGGTGGCGACGAGCGCCAGGGCGGCGCCGGGCCGGCCAGCCGCGAGTTGTTCGACGGCGGTGCCGATCGCCGGATCGAGACCGCGGGCTGCGATCACGTCGCGGGCGAGGCGTCGATCGGTGGCAGGAAGCTCGATGTGGTGCACCGCGCCGTCGACGTGGAGCCGGTCGATCGAAAACGGTAAGGCGTCGCGGGTGATCAGCACGACCGCGAGCTCGGTGGGTGCGCTGCGCACCAACGACTCGACCAGACGTGTCGCGACCCTGTCGTTGCCCAGGTACTCGATGCCGTCGAGCACGAGCACGAGTTCCCGATCGAGCGCATCAGCCAACGCGCCCGCGATCAGTGATCCGAGCTGTTCGGACCGCCCACCCGGATCGCTGTCGCTGACCGGTCCGTTCGATGGCCCGACCGCGGCGCTGAGGATCGATGCCAGGCTGGGCACGCGGGAGCGGAGGTGGGTGACCAGCGTGGCGGCGAGTTCGCTCGGATGGTAGAGATCGTGCAGCCGGACCCACACCGAACGGTGGATGTCGACGCGGTCGAGGACGAAGTGGGTCTTGCCCGCACCGGCCGGACCGCGCACGACCGTGAGCGCCGCCCATTCGTGTTGGGGGCGATCGCCCCGACCGTCGATCCCGCTTCGACTCACCGAATCACTATCCACCATGGGGCTGATCCGCGCAACAGCGATCTGGGGCAACAGCGATCTGTTCCCGGCGGCGTCTCGTGAGGTAGTGCAACACGGCGCAGAATTCTCCGTCGGGCTGCAGGTTCTTGCCTTCGTCCCACTTGTGCGCGAGAATCGAACACATGTTCCATCCCAGTTCGACGATCGGGCAACGCTCCCTGTTCGCGGCCGGTGAACCCGATGTCGACCACGGCTTTGCCGAGGCGCGACGAATTGCGCTCGACGAGCGCTCCTGGGTCGACGTCGCGCCCGGCTGGTTGAACGGAGCCGATGCGCTGTTCGACGAGTTGCTCGACCGACTCGAACTGAGCCAGCGCACGAACATCTCGATGTTCGATTCGATCGTCGCCGAACCGAGGCTCACGGCCTGGTGGCACGTCGACGATTATCCGGCGGGCGGGCCGACACCTCTGCTCGACGAGATCCGCCAACTTCTCATCACCCGGTATCACCGACCGTTCGACTCGATCGGGTTCAACCTCTACCGCGACGGCAACGACTCGGTGGCCTGGCACGGTGATCGTCACCGCAAGTACGTCACCGATCCGGTCGTCGCGATCCTGAGCGTGGGGCAACCCCGGCCGCTCAAGTTGCGGCGGCGGCGTGATCAGGGTGGCGCGGGCCCGTCACTCGGCTGGAGCCTCGGCCATGGCGACTTGTTCGTGATGGGTGGGGCATGCCAGCACGAGTGGGAACATTGCGTCCCGAAGGTGCGGCGAGCGCTGGGACCGCGCCTGTCGATCACCTTCCGGCACGACACGCGCTGACTCGACGGTGCGATCGTCAGCCGCGCCCGTTCAGCGCGCGAAGACCTGGCCGTCGTCGGCGAATGCCTTGAACTCGAGCGCGTTGCCCGACGGATCGAGCAGGAACATCGTCGACTGTTCGCCGACCTGGCCGGCGAAGCGGGTGTGCGGTTCGATCACGAAATCGGTACCGGCCGCGGTCAGTCGATCAGCGAGTGCCTGCCAGCGTTCCGGTGACAAGAGCACGCCGAAGTGCGGTACCGGAACGTCGTCACCGTCGACCGGGTTGGTGATTCGTTCGGTCGCGGCCGTCGAGAGGTGGGCGACGAATTGGTGACCGAACAGGTCGAAGTCGACCCAGTGATCCGCCGAGCGACCTTCGGGGCAGCCGAGCAGGTCACCGTAGAACGAGCGGGCGGCGGCCAGGTCGTGGACCGGCATGGCGAGATGGAAGCGGTCGAGGTCGGGCATCAGATCACGTGCTCGCTGTTCAGAGCGGCAGAGCGTAGGTTCATAGGGGCAGAGCGTAGGTGCCCTGCGCCGTTGCCGTGATGCGGTCGGTGGCGTCATCGCACCAGAGATGGACCGTGCCGACGACGTTGCGGCGCCCGGCCTTTTCCAGGGTGGCTCGCGCCCACAGCACCGACCCTTGCGCGGGGCGGAGGTAGCGCATCGACAGCTCCGAGGTCATCGCCATCGGTTCGATTCGCCCGATGGCGCCGAAGACGAGGTACCACAGCGCAGCATCGGCGAGGCCGAACTGGGTCGGGCCGGAGATGAACCCGCCCGGTCGCAAGTCGAACTCGTTCACCACCGCTCGGGCCAGAGCAGCGTCGGGTCCGACCTCGACGCATCCTCGGCCGGTGCCGGGGAAGAGTTCGGCGAGCATCGCGTTGATCTGGTCGGGGGTCGGCAAGGTGTTCATCGATGACGAGGAGGTGTTCATCGATGCGACGGTAGTTCAGCCGGCCCGACCGTCCGTATGGGACCGCGCGACGTGGCGCCGGGCGCGGCGTCGAGTTCCTGACCGAACAGGTGCGGTGTGACAAGGTGGCGAGATGGCAGGGTCACTGAATCGAATCGTCGTCGTGGGCGCGTCACTCGCAGGGTTGCGTGCGGCCGAAACCCTGGCGCAACGCGCTCCCGACGTCGAGATCGTGATCATCGGCGCCGAGCCACATCGGCCCTACGATCGTCCGCCGCTGTCGAAGAAGCTGCTGTCCGGTGAGTGGGAGCCTGACCGGATCCAACTCCGTCAACCCGACACGTTCGACGACCTCGACGTGACCTGGCGCTTCGGCGTGACTGCCTCCCGACTCACCTTGGCGCAGGGCGGTTCGGGCGGACGCGTCGACCTGAGCGACGGATCGAGCCTCGACGCCGACGGCATCATCATCGCCACGGGTGCCACGCCGCGCCGGTTGCCCGGTCAAGCACAGTTCGGCCACGTGCACGTGTTGCGGACGCTCGACGACGCAATGGCGGTGCGCGCCGCCATCGCCGGTGGCGGGCGCCGCGTCGTCGTGATCGGCGCCGGATTCATCGGGCTCGAAGTGGCCGCGATCGCCCGGCAACTCGACAACGACGTGACGGTGATCGAAGGTGCGCCCGCGCCGTTGATCCGCGGACTCGGCGAGCAGATGGGCGCCGCGATCGCCGACCTGCATCGCGCCCGTGGGATCGATGTCCGCTGCGGTGTGCAGGTCGAGGCGCTGACGGCCACAGGCGTCCAACTGGTCGGTGAGCACGTCGACGCCGACGTGGTGGTGGTGGGTGTCGGTGTCGTGCCGGCCACCGCCTGGCTCGACGACAGTGGGCTCGAACTACGCGATGGAATCGTGTGCGACGAAACGCTGCTCGCCGCGCCCGGGGTGTACGCCGCGGGTGATGTCGCGCGGTGGCCCAACCCCCTCTTCGGTGAGGAGATGCGCGTCGAGCACTGGACCAACGCCGCCGAACAGGGCGCCCTCGCCGCGAACAACCTGCTCGATGTCGCCGCGGGAGAAGGAGCAGTTCCGTATGCGCCGGTGCCGTTCTTCTGGAGTGACCAGTTCGATCAGCGCATCCAGTTCCTCGGGCGGTCGAGCCCCGATGACGTCGTCGTGGTCGCCGCCGGGTCGGTCGAGGGCGGCAAGCTCCTCGCGCTCTACGGCCGCAACGGCAAGCTGCACGGCGCGTTCGGGCTGAATGCTCCGCGCTGGGTCATGCCGATGCGCCAGCAACTCCTCGACCAGGTCGGCTTCGACGATGCGGTCGCGTCGGTCGCCGGCCTCGGCTGAGGAGCCACCAGGCCCCGTGATGCCGGTGCGGCTGAGCAGTGCTGCCGACCGGTGTCGTGAGCCGGAGTTGCCGAGGCGGTCGTGTCAGTCGGTATCGCCGACCGCGTCGTCAGTCGGCGAGTGATGTTCGTCAGTCGGTGTCGTCGGTCGGGCGGACGGAACCGGATGTCGGCGGCTCATCGATTGCCGCACTGATCTGATCGTTGCTGAGAAACAGGGCACGACCGAGCGCCTCGAGCACGCCTCTCGATCCGTCTGCGCGGAGCGTGTCTGGACCTGCGGCCACCTCGCGCAGGAGCTGTTGACGCACCGGTCCGCTCGCCTCCTCGCGCAAGGCATCCACGAGTGCACCCACGTGCGGCGGAAGTTCGGCGGCCCGGTGTTCGGCGGCCCGGTGTTCGTCAGACGCCAGGTGGGCGACGACGGCATCGCGCACGCCGGCGTACAGCGCGATGGTGGAGGGGACCACGAGTTCACCGACATCGCGCAGATGGCGCTGCTCGCCACACCGTCGGCAGCGAACCATCGGTCGGGGCGCCTCCATCGTGCGAATCGACTTGCCGAACAGCAACTGATGGCGGGTGATGTCGAAGCGTTGATGCAGGCTCTCGTACCCGCACCTGTCGCACCGGCAGCGGAATGCCTCACCCTCCTCGATCCGTTCCCCGACCCGCCAGATCGCGCGCGACTTCACCAACTCGATCGTCTCGACGTACTGCCGGTTGAACTGCTCGTTCATGCTCATCGCCCCACCATCCTCCCACCGATCCCCACCCCACCCACAGCTCCCCACCCCACCCACCCGCCCACCCCACCCACCACCACCCGAAAAATGCTGGGTTGATGACCGCTGAGCGCACATCAACCCACATTTTTCGAAACGTCAGCCGCCGGTGCCCAAAAATGGAGGAAGAGGTGCGCTCAGCGCAACTGGCGCGGCATTTTTGGGAGCTGACCGAGGGCTGACACGGTCGTTGCGATGAGTTCCGGCCGCAGGGGGTGCTGCCCGAACTCATCGCACGTCGGGGTCATCGTGGGCTCGCGGCGGGGGCCGTAGGCTTGTGGGAATGACCTCGTCGCAGCCGTCAGGCCCGGGTTCGCACCTCTCCAACGTCTGGTCTCGCGTGACCGGCCTGCACGTCGTTCGGGGGCAGGGCTGTCGGGTGTACGACGTCAACGACACTGCGTACCTCGACTTCACCGCCGGCATCGCGGCCGCCTCGACCGGGCATTGTCATCCGAAAGTCGTCCAGGCGATCGTCGACCAAGCGCACCGGTTCGTCCATGCCCAGACCAGCATCTACGAGCACGATCTGCTCGAACCACTGGCGGCGCGCCTCGCCGCGCTCGCCCCGCAATCGATCGATACGTTCTTCTTCGGCAACTCGAGTGATGAGATCCTCGAAGCCGCCGTGAAGCTCGCCAAGCACGCCACCGGCCGTCAGAATCTGATCACGTTCGACGGAGCGTTCCACGGCCGCACGCTGCTCACGATGGCGATGTCGACCTCGCGTGCCATCGACCGCGAGGGTTACGGGCCGTTTCCCAGCGGCGTCCATGTGGCGCCGTTCCCCGATCCGCATGCGTCCGATCAGGAGGCCGAGATCACCCGCGCCCTGCGCGGTCTCGATCGTCTCTTCGCCACCCAGGTGCCGGCCAACGAGGTTGCCGCGATCGTCATCGAGCCGGTCATCGGCGAGCGCGGATACATCCCCACCCCGCGCGCCTTCATCCAGGGGCTCGACGAGCGGTGCCGCGACAACGGCATCCTGTTCATCGTCGACGAGACCCAGAGTGGGTTCGGTCGGACCGGCAAGATGTTCGCCATCGAGGCCTACGACGTCGAGCCCGATGTCATCTGCATGGCCAAGGGCATCGCCTCTGGATTCCCGTTCGCCGCCCTCGGAACCCGTCGCGTGCACGATGACAAGTGGCGGCCCGGCAGTCACGGTGGTTCGTCGAACGGGACACCGATCGGCTGCGCGGCGGCGCTGGCGACGATCGACGTGCTGACCGAGCCAGGCTTTCTCGACAACGTCGCGGCGCGCGGCACCCAGCTCATCGATGCCCTGCGCGACTTGCAGCAACTCGACGGGTCGCTGTTGCACGTCCGCGGCCGCGGCTTGATGGTGGCCACCGAGTTCGATTCGGCGCCGCGCGCGGCGGCGATCGTCGAGCACTGTCTGACGCACAACAAGGTGATCTTGATGACCGCGGGAACGCGCCAGCGCACGATTCGGTGGATGCCGCCGCTGATCGTCACGGCCGACGAGATCTCCGAGGCGGTCGCGGCGTTCGCGGCGGCGATCCGCGCCACGAGCTGACGGTCCGCGGCCGGAAGACCTTCGAACATGGCCCGTCTCGACAACGTCCGTGTCGGCGTTTGGCGCGGCATGCAGGCGCTGGTCGGCGAAATCGAACGGAACATCGACGACGAACTCCGCGCCGAATGGGACATCTCCCTCGGCTGGTTCGACGTGCTCGCCTCGCTCCAACGCCTCGGGGGCCGGGCACGCCCGCTCGACATCGCCGCTGATCTGCGGCTTCCGGCGTCGAGTGTGAGCCGTCGCCTCGATCGACTGCAAGAAGAAGGCTGGGTCGCGCGGCACAAGTTCGTCGATGCCACCGACCACCGGGCCGTCGAGGTCGAGTTGACCAAGACCGGACGACGCCTGTGGCGCGAGATGTCGATCACCTATCGCCGCGCTCTCCAAGCGCTGTTCGCGATCCATCTCGACGCCCACGACATTGCCGACATGGGCCGCGTGCTCGACCTGCTCGTGGTGGCCGGTCAGGAAATCGACGACACCCCAGATGTCGCCGACACACCGGGTGCCGACGACGCCTGACCCGCCTCGACTGTTTCGGCCTCGACCGTCTTGGCGATGGTCGACCCGCTGCTGATCCTGCGACGGATCGCCGTGTCGAGCAGCAGGCCGACCGCGAGGAGCCCGATGGCGACGATGCCGTCGAGCCACCAGTGGTTGCCCGATGCCGACACGACGATGATCGTGATGATCACGTGCAGCAGTGCCAGCCAGCGCCATCGACTCGCGCTCGCCGCAACGACTCCGAACGATGCAACCGCGGCCCATCCGACGTGGATCGACGGCATCGCTGCGAACTGGTCGGACACTCCGGTTCCGACGGGCCCGTAGATCGATGGTCCGAACATCTCCGACAGGTCTTGATATCCCAGGTCGACGAGGAATCGCGGGGGAGCGACACGCCAGAAGCGAATCACGAGGCACGTCCCGGTGAGGAACACCAGGCCGTTGCGCCAATGCGGGTACTGGTCGCGGTGGCGCACGAACAGCCAGACGAGGAAGGCGATGAGGGCGGGGACGTGCAGGGTCGCGTAGTAGAGCGTGGTCGGCCAGCCCAGCCAGTCGTGGCGCAAGATGAACTCCTGCAGGCTCAACTCCGACGGGAGAAACAGAGCCTCTTGAACATCGACGATCGTGCGGGCTCGCTCGATGGCGCCGCTGTCTTGGGCGAGCGGCAGCTTGCGGGCGATCCGCCAGATCGAATAGAGCGCAGAGATGAGGGCGAACTCGGTGGCGAGCGCTTCACCGAACGGTGGGCGCGTCTCGGGGGCCGCCACCTCGTCGGGTGTCCGCGCATCGCGGGCCCTGCGTCGGCGCGTGAGGAGCGCGGCGATCACGCCGCTCACGACCGCAGCGACTGCGGCCTGCTGCCAAGTGGGCCATTTCACCTGGGCCATCGTGCCCAGTTGCTGCGACAGCCGCAACCCCCGGCAATCCGTGCGACCCGCTACCCTCCACGCCGCGCGACCGCTCTGCCACGCCCTGGGCGCCGTCGATGGCGGGCCGTGGCGCTGGTTGCGGTCGGCGCAGCTCCGAGCGAGTGACGGGTCGCTCGCGGTGTCCAACCCGGTGCTGCTGGTCGGCCGGTTAGCCTGGTCGGGTGCCAGCCCCCGCAACGGTCATCTGGGTCGGATTCGGAGTCTTCTTCGGTTACGTCCTGTGGAAAAGTGGTACCGCGATGCTCCGCAGCATGACCATGCTGCCCCCTGAGCCTCCGCCCTCTGGCGAGATGCGCAAGGTGAGCCGCAAGTACCGCTGCGATGTGTGCGGTGTCGAGCTCAAAATGACCATGGCGCCTGACGATGATCCACCTCCGCCGCGGCATTGCCTCGACGACATGGTCGAAATCGCGCCGCTTTACGACTGAGCAATCGCGCCGACGGGGCGCGGTGCGAACGATCGAGTTATCCCCACACTGGGGATAACTCTCGGTAGGAACGTGATTGCCGCCACAGGTTTCCCACAGGGTGAGAATTCAGGGCCGAGCGGGGCGCTGCAGCGACGCGGCTACTGCCACTTCGTCGCCGTGTAGAGGCCGCCGAGAATGGCGACGAGCCCGGCGACGGTGGGCCAGTTGCTGTCGGTGAAGATCAGGTAGCGCGCCATGATCAGCAGGCCGCCACCGATGAGCAGGACGAGCATGATGACCGGAATCCAGTTCGGCGGGATCAGCTGTCGCCGGGCCTGCTTTGGGGTGTAGCGCGACGACGCGGCGACCTCGTGAGCGTCGGCGTGCCGACCGGGTGTGGGTCGGTCACCGGGCCGTGTGCCCTTGGCGGTGACGCGACCGCCACCGGACTTTCGTTTCGGAGGAGCCATCGGTCCGAGAGCATAGGGCACAATTGCCGGGTCACAAGACAAGATCTCGAACCTTCACGTTCTCATGAGGCGCGCCCGGCGCAAGGCGGCCGGTCAACAGCGTTCGACGAAGTTGCGAACGAGGTCGTGGCCCTGCCCTGTGAGGATGCTCTCGGGGTGGAACTGCACCCCCTCGACGTCGAGGGTCGCGGTGCCGGACACCCATGATCACCCCGTCGGGAGTTCGTGCGGTGACGACGAGCGAGTCGGGGATCGTGGCGGGGTCGAGCGTCAGTGAGTGGTAGCGGGTCGCGGTGAGCGGCGACGACAGGCCGGCGAACAGGCCGTCGCCGTGGTGTTCGATCGGCGACGTCTTGCCGTGCATCAGTTGCGGCGCCCCGACGACTGCGGCCCCGTAGACGTGGCCGATGGCCTGGTGGCCGAGGCACACGCCGAAGACCGGTGTGGCGGCCGCGGCGAAGGCGGGGATCGCGTCGCAGATAATGCCGCTCGTCTCGGGCCGGCCGGGGCCGGGCGAGAGCAGGACGCCATCCGGGGCGAGCGCCAGCGCGTCGGCGACGCTGAGTTCGTCGTTGCGGACCACGACCGGGTCGGCACCGAGTTCACCCAGATACTGGACGAGGTTGTAGACGAAGCTGTCGTAGCTGTCGATCACCAAGATGCGCGGCACACCCCAGTATGACGGGGACCCGCCCCCGCGCCCAACGGGGTTCCGGCTCCGTGCCCAACGGGGTTCCGGCTCCGTGCTGAACGGGGCGGCGGTCAGACCGTGGTGGTGGGCGGGCTGGTCGAGTCGGGTGGTGTGGTCGGCGCGGGCGGCGGCGTCGTGGCGGGCGGGGCCGTCGTGGGTGCAGCGGTGGCCGGCGGTGCCGTTGCCGGGGGCAGCGTGGTGGCGATGCGGGTGGAGCGACCGACGGTGAGCGTCACAACGGTGCCCGGGTCGACCAGTGCTCCCGACTCGATGCTTTGGTTGGTGACTCGCCCATCGTCGGGGCTGCCCGGGAAGACTTCCTCGTACTGGACGGCCACTTGCAGCCCGGCGGCGGTGAGGGCGTTGCGGGCCCGTCCCTCGGTCTGACCCTTGAGCGGCGGCACGGTGATCGGCTCGGGGCCGTCGGAGACGGTGAGGGTGATCTCGCCGCCTCGGGCCACGAGGGTGTTCGCGGCGGGTGAGATGTCGAGCACGGTGCCGGCCGCGATGCTGCTGCTCGACACGCGAGTGACGGTGACGACGAAGCCGTAGGGCTCGCCTTGGAGTACGTCGATCGCAGCCTGCTCGGTTTGCCCGATGAGGAACCCGGGGACCGAGACGCTTTCGGGCGGCCCGGCGACCACGAGGTCGACGGGGTCACCGGCGTTGGCCTGGGTTTCGGCAATCGGCGTCATGCTCAGCACGGTGCCTTCTTCGAACTGGTCGGTCTGTTCGATGGTGATGGTGCCGATGGCGAAACCGGCCGACTCGAGGATCACACGCGCCTCGTCGAGCGGCACGCCGACGACGTTGGGGATGGGCGTCACCTGCGGGTCGGGGTTGTAGAACACCACGATCGGCTGGCCCTCGATGACGATCGTGCCGGCCGGGGGTTCGGTGCGGATGACGAAGTCGATCCCGAAGTCGCCGTTCTCCTCCGCTTGGGTCGTGAACGTGAAGCCGAGGGCGTCGAGTTCGGCCACGACATCGGCGCGGGGGCGGTTCGTGTAGTCGGCCAGTTCGAACGAGGTCGGTTCGGCGTCGGCGGCATCACCCTGATTGAGCGACTGGAACAGCAGCACGCCCCCGACCACGAGGGCGATGAGCGCGACGAACGCGGCCAGGGCGTACCAGCCGGTGCGTGACGAACCGCTGTCGTAGTACATCGCATCGGGCGATGCTCCGAGGGGGTAGCCGGCTTCGTACATGCCGGTTTGCGGCACGCTGCCCGAGCGGGGCGGGATCGATGGCCCGACCGTGGTGGCGCCGGCAGCCACTGCTGCCGAGATGGCGCCCGTCGATGCGGCGGCACCGGCGGGAAGCGGCATGCCCTGCGCCGTGGCGGCCGCGGCGAGGGCCTGGACCGGTTCGCCATTGCGGAAGCGGCGGAGGTCGTCGCGGAGTGCACCGGCGCTCGGGTAGCGCAGCTTCGGGTCCTTGGCGAGCAGCTTCGCGACGATGGCCTCGAAGGCGCGCGGGACGTCGGCGACAATCTGCACGAGCGGCTGGGGTGCGTCGTGCACCTGCTTGTAGGCGATGCTGACGGGGTTCTCGCCGGTGAACGGCGGCTTGCCGCGACCATCTCGTACATGACGATGCCGAGGGAGTAGAGGTCGCTGCGCGGGTCGGGCTGGGCACCCTGGGCCTGTTCGGGCGAGAAGTAGGTGGCGGTGCCCATCACCGAGCCGACCTGGGTGAGGTTGTCTTCGGTCGGCGCGTTCATCGCGCGGGCGATGCCGAAGTCGGCCACCTTCACCTGGCCGTTCGAGCCGATCAGGATGTTGGCCGGCTTGATGTCGCGGTGGGCGACGCCGTCGTCGTGGGCGAACCCGAGGGCGGCGGCGACTTCGCTGGCGATTTCGGCGGCCTGCTTGGCGGTGAGCTGCTTGTTCGTCTTCAGGATCTCGGCGAGGGTGCGGCCCTGCACCTCTTCCATCGCGATGAAGTAGGTGCCTTCGAACTTGCCCCAGTCGTAGACGTTGACGATGTTGGGGTGCGACAGGTTGGCCGCTGACTGGGCTTCGCGCCGGAACCGTTCGACGAAGTTGTCGTCGACGGCGAACTCGGGGAACAGCACCTTCATGGCGACTTGGCGGTCGAGCAGCAGGTCGCGCGCCGAGAAGACGTCGGCCATGCCGCCGCGGCCGATCCGCTTGTGGACCTCGTAACGGTCGTTGATGACCGTTGCTGCGCTGTTGTCGCTCACGTCCGTGCCTGCCGTTGCTTCCTGTCCGCCGAAATGGCGATGTCCCAGGCTATCGAGCCAGCCCGGAACGCAGCGGTCGGCTCCGGCGACGCGTCGCTGACGATCACCCCGGGACAGAGGGCGGGACCGGGGCAACGTTGCGGTCACGTGCGCACCGGCCCCGGTGAGGAGGAAGTCGAGCATGCCTTCGGCGATCGGGCCGGCGATGCGGCCGCCCGTGGCCGACACGTCCTGGGTCGACTGGACGTTGGTGAGGACCACGGAGATCGCATACCGCGGGTTGTCGGCCGGGGCGAAGGCGATGATCCAGGCATGGGAGAGGTCGGGGTTGTCGGCGACACCGAGTTCGGCGGTCCCGGTCTTCGCCGCGGCTTGGATGTCGCCGTCGAGGTCGAGGCAGCAGCTGGCCGTGCCCGACTCGACCACGCCGATCATCAGCTCGGTCTCGAGTCGCTGCGGTCTGCGGTGAGATCGGCGTCTTCCAGACTTCGGGTTGGGTGCTGGTCGAGTATCGCGTCCGGCCTTGTCGAGCGTGGCGTCGACGACGTAG
Source organism: Ilumatobacteraceae bacterium (assembly GCA_963820085.1). Classification (GTDB taxonomy): domain Bacteria; phylum Actinomycetota; class Acidimicrobiia; order Acidimicrobiales; family Ilumatobacteraceae; genus Ilumatobacter_A. Next base: position 463,858 of record CAWFYU010000009.1, read on the forward strand.
GGCTTCATCATCTGTCCGCCGTTGGCCACCGCCGCGGCGACCATCGCCATGTGCAACGGCACCATCTGGTCTTCGCTCTGACCGAAGCCGCGGATCGCCAACAGGGGCAGGGTCTTGGCTGAGGCCGTCGGTGTTGCCGATCGTGCTGGTGGCGGCGCGAGGCAGGTCGATCGGGATCTGCTCGCCGATTCCCCAGGCCTGCGGTTCCGGCGACGAATCGGTCGGCGCCCAACTCGATCGCGGTCTTCGCGAAGGGGATGTTGCAGCTGCGGCGGAAGACCTCGGCCAAGTCGCCGCCGCATTCGCTGGCGTTGTAGTTCTGGATCGGGTCGTTGGTCTGCGGGGGCACCCATTCGCGCTCGTTCGGGAAGGTGGTCTCGAGGGTCGAGCGACTCCCGCTTCGAGGCCGATGCCGGTGGTGATCACCTTGAACGTCGATCCGGGCATGAAGCGGTCTTGGTAGGCCTTGGTGAGCAGCGGATTGCCGTCGGCGTTCTGCAGGTCGGTGATCACCTGCTGCGCGGCGTCGAAGTCGGCCTGACGAAGGTGTTCGGGTCGAAGGTGGGGTTGCGAGTACATCGCACTGATGGCGCCGGTCTTGGGGTCGAGCACGGTGACCGAACCCGTCGCGGTCCGCCGAGCAGCGAACTTGGCGACCTCCTGGCGCGTCCTCGCGCAGTGTCAGCTGCACGGTGCCCGAGTTGTCGACGTTGCCTTCGAGCAGGTCGCCCAGGCCGCGGACCTGTTGCTCGGCGGTCGACCCGGCGAGCACGTCGCCGTACTGCCGCTCGAGCTGGGTCGACCCGAAGTCTTTGGTGAAGTAGCCGGTGACGTCGGCGAGGAGGTCGCCGGTGGGGTAGTCGCGCACGAATGCGACGTTCTCGTTCGTGGTGTCGGGCAGCGAGCGGGCAGCCACCACGCCGTCGGCGGTGATGATCGTTGCCGCGCGGCCGGTTGAACTCGCGCAGCGATCTGGCGGGTGTTGTCGAACTTGGCGTCGAGCTGCTCCTTCTGCGCCCACCTGCCAGTAGTTGAGCGCGACGAACAGCACGACGTAACAGACCATCAACCCCAGCGCGAGTTGCCGGATCGACCGGTTCATGACGCGACCTCGACGAAGCCGGCAGGAACGTCGCCGCGCTTGATCGCGCGACGGATGCGCCGCGAGAGCCGCCACGCCTGCCACCGCTCGCCGGTGGTCGGATCGTCGGGCAGTTCGCTGAGGCGGCGCGCGGCGGAGTCGCTGACGCGGATGAGGAGGGCGAGCAGGATGTAGTTGGCGATCAGCGACGAGCCGCCGTAGCTGACGAACGGCAGCGTGATGCCGGTGAGCGGAATGACCTTGATGCACGCCGCCGATGATGATGAAGGCCTGGATGCCGACGATGGTGGTGAGGCCGACGGCCAGCAGCTTCTCGAAGGTGCGTTCGGTGCGCACCGCCGTGCGCAGGCCGGCCCCGACGATCAGGACGTACGACATCAAGATGGCAGTGGCGCCGATCAGGCCGAACTCCTCGCCGATCGAGGCGAAGATGAAGTCGTTCTGCGCTTCGGGTACCTGGCCCGGGTTGCCGCGGCCGAGGCCGGTGCCGAGCAGGCCACCGTCGGAGAGGCCGTAGAGCGACTGGATGATCTGGTAGCCCTTGCCGAGCGGGTCTTCCCACGGGTTGAGCCAGATGTCGAGACGCGGGTCTGCACGTGGGTGAACTGCGACCACGAGAAGTAGGCCGCACCGCCGAACAGCACGGCGCCGATCAGCGAGGTATCCGACGCCTTCTCGGTCGCGACCCACATCATCACGACGAAGAGGGTGAAGAAGAGCAGCGACGAGCCGAGGTCGCGTTCTGGCCGACCATCACGACGACGGCGAAGCCCCACGCCACGATGATCGGGGCGATGTAGCGCGGCTCGGGGAGGTGGAAGGGGCCGACCTTCCAGGTCGATCGCGGCGATCAGCTCGCGGCGCTCGGCGAGGTAGGCGGCGAAGAAGATGGCGAGCGCGATCTTGGCGAACTCGCCGGGCTGGAAGTTGATCGGACCGATGCTGACCCAGATGCGGGCGCCGTTGATGGTCTGGCCGACGCCGGGGACCATGCGGCAGCAGCAACAGGAACGCGCCGCCGACGAAGAAGATCCACTTACGGTTGGCGAGGTCGGTGGTGCGCTGGACACGAGCAGGGTGGCGACGAATGCGGCGATGCCGACGAGGCTCCACGTGGCCTGCAACCCGGCGAGGCGGTCGTCGAGGCGGGTGATCATCACGAAGCCGATGCCGTGCAGCAGGGCGGCGAGCGGCAGGATCGTGCCGTCGGCGCCGCGGGCGACGAGGCGGACGACGATGTGCGCGCACAGCAGCAGGCCGAGCAGGATGCCGACGAACACGACGATGCCCGGCGGGATCTCGGCGTTCGTGCCGAGCGCCGCGACCGTGTAGGCGACGCCGGTGATGAGGCCGACCATGATGATCAACATCAGTTCGGTGTTGCGTCGCCGCCGCGCGATCGGCGATCGCTCGCGCACCTGATCGGTGAAGTCGTCGCCGATGTCGGTGACTGCAGCAGACTGCGTCATGGCAGAGTCGTCACGGTTCAGGGTGCAGTCGTGGTCGGCGCCGGGGTGATCGTGGCCAAGATGGTGGTCGGTGGCGCGACGGTGGTGGGAGCGGTCGAGGGCAGGGCGGCGACCTCGGTGGTCGTGGTCGACGGCGGGGTCGTCGTGGTGGGAATCACTTCGAGTTCGTCGACGATGAACTCGGTGGCGGCGTCGCGGGTGGGGAAGCGGGGGCGGGCGTCGACCAGATCGATGCTCTCGTCGGTGAGGATGTCACGCGTCGGGCCCGGTGCTTTCTTCGGTGGGGGCGAACCAGAGCAGCCCGTCGGTGCGGCCCTTGTAGATGGTGACCACGTCGTCGTCGTTGAACTCGACGTAGTAGCCGCGGCGGGCGAACGCCGCGAACGCCGCGAAGCTCGCAACGAGAACTGCGGCGACAGCCAGTGCGGCGAGGAAGCGTTTCGGCCCGCGATCGGAACGTTTGCCCGCTGGTGCGGCGGCGGGGTCGCCGGTCGGCGCGGGGAAGGGTTGGCCGTCGGCGTCGACTTCGAAGGTGCCCGCCGGCGTCGGGGTCGACATCGTCGGCCCACACCGGGACGACGTCGAACTCCTGGGTGGGGTCGGGCGGATTGTCGCCTTCGAGGACGTCGAGCACGATCACGGTGATGTTGTCGCGACCCCCGGCGAGGTTGGCCTGTTCGACGAGTCGCTCGGCGGCTGCCTGCGGGTCGGCGAGCGTGGTGAGGGTGTGCTTGATGTCGGTGTCGTCGACTTCGTCGACCAGGCCGTCGCTGCAGAGCAGGAACCGGTCGCCGCGGATCAGCGGGAGGGTCCACCAGTCGACCTTGACGTCGGGTTCGATCCCGAGTGCCCGGGTGATGATGTTGCGGCGGGGGTGCGTGCGCGCCTCGTCTTCGGAGATGTGACCGGTCGAGACCAGCTCTTGGACGTAGCTGTGGTCGACGGTGACGCGACGGAGTCGATCGTGGCGCAAAAGATACGTGCGTGAGTCGCCGACGTTGGCGAGGACGAGCGCCTCGGAGGGCTCGGCCGGGATGACCGGAGTGACCTCGCCGGGGTCGTCGTTCACGTCGAGATTGGGTGCACCGCGGCCGGCGAGCCGGTCGCCGATCACGGCGATCGCGGTGACCGTGGTGCCCATGCCCGCTTGGCCGGGGTTGGCGATCGCCGCGCGGAAGATGTCGCCGTTGGCGTTGGCGATCGCGTCGACGACTTTGGCGGCGGCGGGCAGTTCGTCGGCGTCGAGGTCGGCGCGGACGCGCTCGACGGCGATCTGGCTGGCGACTTCGCCGGCTTCGTGGCCGCCCATGCCGTCGGCGACGACCCAGATGCCGTCGATCGCCAGCAGGTTGTCTTCGTTCTGAGCGCGGATCTGGCCCGGGTGCGTGGCCGATCCCCAGTTGAGTTGGGCCATTGCTATTGGGCCTCGATCACGATGGTGCCGACCTGGATGCGGTCGCCGGGGTGGAGCAGCTTGGCGCCGATGATCTTGTTGCCGTTGTGGAAGGTGCCGTTGGTCGACCCGAGATCTTCGACCATCGGCTGGCCCTCGTAGTCGTAGAAGCGGAGGTGGAGTTGGGAGATGAAGCTGTCGTCGTCGATCGGGATCGTGCAGGACGGGTCGCGGCCGAGGGTGAGTTCGCCCTGCATCGCAAACGTGGTGCCGCGCCGGGCGCGTGGCTCGAGGATGACGAGGCGACCGACGCGGCCCGATCGACCCTTCGGCGCGCGCCGTGATTGCGTCGTTTGCTGCGTCGCTTGGTGAGTGACTTGTGGGCCGTTGCTGTGCGGCCGAGGTGGCGCCGCCGGGGTGCCACTCGATTGTTGTTGGCCCGGCATGACTGGTGCGGTGCGCTGCTTGGGCGTGCGCACTTCGCTCCATACGGCCCAGAGCACGCGCGCGAAGAACAGGTAGAGCAGCCCGAGGAGGGCGAACTTGAGGATGTTGAGGACTTGGTCGGTCATGGCTCGCCGGCGTTCGCCAGGGTCACGATGCCTCGAAGCGAACGTGGGTGGAGCCGAAGCTGATGATGTCGCCGTCTTTGAGCCGTTGCTCGCCGACGATGCGGACGCCGTTGACCATGGTGCCGTTGGTCGAGCCGAGGTCGACGACGACGTAGGCCGCGGTGCCGGTGCGGACTTCGGCGTGGTTGCGGCTGACGTTGGTGTCGTTGATCGAGATGGTGCACTCGGGGAGGCGGCCGACGGTGGTGACGTGCTCGCCGAGGGCCACGCGTTCGCCGGAGGGCAGCACGAGCGAGCCGGCGCCGAGACCGCCGGCGGCCTGCTTGAGTTGGGAGGCGATGCCGAAGCGGCCGGGCCGGAGGTTGTTGTCGACGAGCAGCCGGACGACCACGGGCCCCATGAAGTGGTAGCCCTCTTCGCGGGCGTACTCGCGGGCGGCCTCGGCGAGTTCGGTGTTGAGCGCGTCTTCGATGTCGCTGAACCCGGCGTGGTCGCTGGCGCTCAGCAGGACGGTGAAGTCGTTGGGAACGATGCGCCGACCCTTGACGTCGACCGAGCGGTTGTCGTCCATCTCGCGCACGAGACGCCGGCCGAGTTCGATGGGACGGATGGAGCCGCGACGCCGACGAGAGAACACACCCTCGACCATACGCTCCAACCGGCTCTCCATCGACTGCAATCCCATGAGGCGAGCCAGGATAGTTGGTGCACCCAGCTCCTGACCGGCAGACTTGTCACGGCTTTGAACGCGTGGCCAGTGCGGCCGACGGTGGGGTTCCCGAAGGTTCCGAGTGCGCCCGCCGATTTGGACGTGGAACATCGTCTCTGGCCCGCGAGTGGGGATCGCGCCGGACGTGCGTTATCGTTCAGGCTCCACTTGCGCGAGTGGCGGAATGGCAGACGCGCCAGCTTCAGGTGCTGGTGTCCGTAAGGGCGTGGGGGTTCAAGTCCCCCCTCGCGCACGATAAATCCCTTGCAGTGCAAGGGGTCGGCGCGTCGGGATCCGACTTCTGGCGTTGTGCGCGCACGACACGGCCGCAACTGCGCGAGCTGGAATATCGGGCGATGCCGCGTACGCTGGGTCAGGCAAGACCCCACGCACACGATCTGCAACGCCGGTGGTCCGGCCTCGGCGCAAGCGTCCTCACAGTTTTCCGAGACGATCCGAGGTGCGCTCGTGTGCAATCCACCGACTCAGGGCAGGTCAAGTAGCGTCGGCCCCATGCTCGACCGAATCACCATCGAGGGCTTCAAATCGTTTGACGCGATCGATCTCGAACTCGGTCGGCTCTCACTTCTGGTGGGACCGAACGGGGCCGGCAAGTCGAACTTCATCCAGGTGTTCGAGCTGCTCGGCGAAATCATTCGAGGTGAGCTCGAACTGTCCGTCGGGCGCGCTGGTGGTGCGTCGACGATGCTGCACTCCACGAGTCGTCGGGCCGAGCGAATCGTCATCAAGGCTGCCTTCGCCGCGAATGGATACGACATCTCCCTCATTCCGACCGACAACGACTCGCTGATCTTCGAAAGTGAAGTCCCGTGGTTCATCGACCGGCCGAGGTACGAGAAGCCGTTCACCGAGCACCTCGGCGCGGGACATCGTGAATCGCGGTTGCCAACCAGCTCGAAAAAGGTCGCACGGTGGGTTCTTCGGCGCATGACACCGTGGTTCGTCTACCACTTCCACGACACGAGTCGGGACGCTCCCGTCAAGCGGAAGGGGGACATCAATGACAACGACGTGCTTCGCAACGATGCGAGCAATCTCGCTGCATTCCTGTACCGGCTCCAAGAGACCGATCGGAGCTCGTACGATCGCATCGTCGACGCGGTCCGGAATGTCGCGCCGTTCTTCGATGACTTCCAGCTTCGTCCCGACCGATTGAACGCTGATCGAATTCAGCTCGAATGGAAACAGCGTTCGTCGGCGTCGTACTTCGGTCCGAACGCGCTCTCCGACGGAACGTTGCGGTTCATCTGCATCGCCACGCTGTTGCTCCAGCCGAACCCGCCATCGTTGATTCTGCTCGATGAGCCTGAGCTGGGACTTCACCCGTACGCCATCAACCTCGTCGCGGAGATGCTCGAAGCCTGCACTGGGCAGGTCATCGTGTCGACCCAGTCGGTCACCCTCCTCAACCGGCTTGACATCAGCGACGTGTTGATCGCCGAGCAAGTCGAAGGCGCCACCCAACTGACGCGTCCTGACGTCTCCAAACTCGAGGCGTGGCTCGGCGAGTACGGGTTGGGTGAGCTGTGGGAGAAAAACCTCATGGGCGGGCGTCCCGTTCAACGCTGATGGATCGATGTCGCCTCCTCGTCGAGGGCCAAACCGAAGAGACCTTCGCCAACAGGACCCTCCTGCCACATCTCTACAGTCTCGGCTTCCACGAGGTCTCCGTGACGGTGGTCGAGACCAAGCGCACCGCCGGGGGCGAGAAGTTTCGCGGTGGAGTCCTGAGTTGGAGACAGCTCCGTAACGACATCCGACTGCTCGTGCGCGACACCGGCGCCCTAGTCACCACGTTGGTCGACTACTACGCGCTCCCCGTTGACGTGCCCGGCGTCGCCACTTCCGAGCCGTCGTGGGATGCTCGACAAACAGTCGCCCACGTCGAAGCTGCCATCGCCGACGAGATCAATCATGCGAACTTCCTTCCGAACCTCATGCTGCACGAGTTCGAGGCACTCCTGTATGCCGACCCGAACGCCGTTGGAGCTCACTTCGACGATGAAGATGTGGCCGCGCGGATGATGGATGACCTCCGGGAATGTTCCGAGCCGGAGTTGGTCGACGACGGGCCTGCGACCGCGCCGTCCAAGCGAATCATGAGACACCGCCCGGGCTATCTCAAGACGTCGGACGGACCGACGATCCTCTCCGACATCGGACTTCCCGCGATCCGAGCGGCCTGCCCCCACTTCGATACATGGCTGAGCCACGTAGAGATCGTTGCGCCGCCGAACTGAATCGAGAGCCATTGCTGTCGGCTGGTGAGCGATAAGCATGCTCCCTCGTCGGATCTCGTCGAGCGGCGCCCAGCCTGGTTCGATCACCGCCACCGCCACGGCCGCTGCGAGGGTCGGGGTCGGCGGCGTCCAACGTTTGGGTCTTGTTGTCAGCGCTACGTCATCTCTATGCTCAGCGCAGGCGGCGACGCACTCTGCGTGAACCAACGAATTGACGGTGGAAGCGAGCGGATCATGGGTCGTCGTGCGTTCTCGGCATTGGCTGCGATTGCAGTTTCCGTAACAGCGCTGGTCGGTGTGCCGGCCGCGCCGGTCCTTGCAGCCGGCGGATTCTCCGGCGTCGTCACCGACAGCGCGGGTGCCCCCATCGCTGGCGCAAGGGTGTCGGCCACACCGTGGGCGTACAACTTCGGTGGCAGCCTGCCGAATGCGACAACGGCGCTCGACGGTTCCTTTGCATTGCCCGACGTGCCGGCAAACATCGGTGCCGACTACCGACTGATTGTCACGGCATCCGGATTCACGCCGACGTTCGTCGGAGGCAGCGACTTCTTCACCGCCACGCCGTATCCGGTCACCGCCGACGAGAACTACACCGACATCGGAGTGTCGCTGCTACGGGCCGACGCGATGATCGAAGGTGTCGTCACCGGGCCCGACGGCGTGGTGAGCGGCGCCACGGTCAGGGTGCTCGCACAGTCCCTGCCGTCCGGTTTCGGAATCGATCCGTCGATCGTGCAGCGTTCGGTAACGACCGACGCGTCGGGCGCTTATCGCATCGACGGCCTCGCCGTGGCGTCGTACTCCGTGCTCGTCGACCCCCCTCCGGGCAGCGCTCTCCTCACGACGCCGTTTGGCGGCCTCGACGTGTCGTCGGTGCAGACCGGTGAGGGGCGCACCGACATCGCCGACGTTCGCCTCGTCGCACCGGGGTCGATCAGTGGCACGATCACCGACCCCGACGGGCTCCCCGTCGAGGGAGCCACCGTCATCGCTTCCGGCTACCCCGAGCCCATCGAAGCAACTTCCAATGCCGATGGAACCTTTCTGATCTCCGGACTCTTTCCTGGCGGGGTCGGATTCTTCGCGGGGCCACCGGCTGGGTCCGACCTGTTGTTCACCTACTTCGGCAACTCGATCAACGGACAGACAGCGTCGATCACCGTCGTCGAGTCCCAAACGACGGTCGGCGCAGACATCCAACTCCAGGCCGGGGCGCGCTTCACGACGGTGGTTCCCGGCGACGCGACCGCCTCGACGGTGCTGTACTCGTGCTTCGCTCCGGCCAACCCGGTGCTCGACCCAGGGGGGGCCGGCCCATCCGGATCGTTCGTCGAATGCGGCGATCGGCCCGCTATCAGCGTCTATCCGGGGGGAGTCGTGCCCGTCGGGCGCGTCACCCTTGCCGCTGCGCCGCTGGCGTTTCCGACACCGCCACTGTCGGCGCCGACCACACTCGACGTCGTTCGCGGCAACACCTACACCTGTACCTACGACCTGCTCGGCACCGGTTCGTTCACCTGTGCTGTCGACGGCGGAACCCCGGTCGACACGACGCCGCCCACCATCGCCTGCCCGGCCGACGCGTCGTATCTGCTCAACCAACGGCAAGCGATGCTTGTCGCCGAAGTCGCCGACACCGGCAGCGGCGTGACGGAGCCCACCGTGTCGGTCAACGTCGCCACCGGTGCGATCGGCGCGGCCAGCGTGACCGTGACGGCGACCGACATCGCCGGGAACACCTCGACCGAGTCGTGCGAGTTCACCGTCGGCGTCACCATCGAGCGCCTCCTCAGTCCGCGCGCCGATCGGCTCACACGGGTCCGTTCCGGCTCGATCCTGCCGCTGATCTACCGCGTCGTCGACGCCAACGGGCGCGGCGTCGACTCGCGTGCCCACTACCAGGGCGTGACGATCACGCCCGTCGACTGCCCCGATCGGCGCACGTCATACACCGTGGCGCTGGCGCGGACGGGGCTGCGTCGGATCGGCGGGGGAATATGGATCGACGGCGTCCGGACGCCGACCTTGAAGGGGTGTTACGCCGTCCGACTCGACGTCGTCGGCGACACCGCGACGACGACGATCCGAAGCGTCTGAGCCGAGTCGTCAACACTTGGCCCGCGATGCGGCGCCAGCGCGCCCCGGTCCGTCAGTAGCCGTGGCGGCGTTGGCGGCGCGATCCGACGGTGGCGAGCACGGCGGCCACGACCAGCATGAGCAAGGTCAGGGCCATGCCGACCGTGGTGACGGCATGCGGGTCATTGTTGTCGGCGCCGAAGTTGCCCGCTGCGACACCGAGCGGGAAGGTGCCGCCGACATCGACCAATGAGCTCAGCCACATCCACACCGCCACGCTGACTCCACCGGCGGCCAGCCCGACGCCGTACGCCCGCACGATCAGCATGCCGACGACGACGGTGAAGCCGATCAACCCCAACTGCACGAGGCGCCCGCCGAAGTAGGCAGCCGGCAGATCGAAGCTCGTCGTCGGCGACTCGAAGTTGTTGTTGAACGTCGCATTGCCCTGGGGTAGCAGCGGCCCGGCGACCAACACCACGCCGGCCAACGCGCCCAGCGCTGCGATCCACGGATTCAGCGCCGGGCGGCCGCCCGACCCGATCGATCGCAACGACGCGATGAACACCACGACGCCGATGGCCGCGACCGCGACGACCAACCAGAACCCGATGTCGCGCGTGATCTTGAGCGTGAAGGCGAGATCGGTGGTCTGGCGGGTGATCGACTCGGCACTGGCCACCCGCAGTTCGGCCAGGCCGATCACCAACGCCGCCCACCCCGCCAACGCCGAGCCCGGCACCTCCGGCGAGGCCCGCGCCCCACCGAAATCCGAAGCAGGCGAGCAGGCCGCCGAGGGCCATCACCGTCGCGCCGACGAACCCGGCAACCGCCAGGTTCGTGCCCAGCGTGTCGAGGGTGCGGATGCCCGTCGCGATGCCGTCGACGGGCACCGACGTGCGGATGTCGACGATGTCGGCAACGGCCGCCATGAGCACGGCGATCGCCCCGAAGAACGCGAACACGAACACCAGCTTGAGTTTGAACGGGTCACGCACGACCGGGTACTCGGAGATGTCGGCCGAGCCGTCGAAGATCGCCGGGTACTCGTCGGTGTGCATCCCGGGAACTGCGTCCATCGTCGCCGTGTCCGTGAGCCCGGCCGCCGTGGGGCTGGTCTGGAGCGGGACTTGCGTCGTGGAGTCGAAGTCGAAACCACCGTGCGCCTGGGCGATCAGGGGCTCAGGGAACGTTGCCGTCGGTGTGTCAGCGGCGGGCGCAGATGGGATGGCGACGGTCGGGCTGTCACCGGTCGGCGTGGCCCACGTCGGGTCGGGGATGGCGAGGCGCGGGGTGATCTCACGCGTCGCAAGATCTGCGAGATCGGACACCTCGGGCCGCCCCCGGCCGGGGCCGTCATCGCGGACCTGCGCGAACTCGGCCGGCGGCTCGGGCGACGACGTGATCTTCAGCGCCTCGGTTCGGTTGGTGACACCGGCCAACGAATGGCCACAGTCCTGGCAGAACTTCTGCTCGGCCTCGACCACGTGGCCGCACGATGGGCAGTACATGGCCACGACTGTACGAGATCGGGCCCGCGAGCGGCGTCGGTTTGCGGGTCGAGGAGGGGGATCGTCGCTGGCAGACTGCTTCCCATGACCGGCCGGTTCGCGCCCTCCCCGACCGGAGAACTCCACCTCGGCAACCTGCGGACCGCGGTGGTCGCCTGGCTGTCGGCACGCGCTGACCAGCGTCCGTTCTTGGTGCGGATGGAGGACCTCGACCGCGTGCAGGCCAATTCCGACCACGAAGCCGCACAGTTGCGCGACCTCGCGGCGATCGGCCTCGACTGGGATGGCGAGGTCGTCCGCCAGAGCGAGCGATTCCATCTCTACGACGAGGCGCTCGACCGCCTCACCGCCCGCGGCTCGGTGTATGAGTGCTACTGCAGTCGACGTGAGATCCGCCTCCAGATCGAAGCGGCCGCCAGCGCACCGCACGGCCCACCCGGCTCGTACCCCGGCACCTGCCGCGACCTGAGCGACACCGAACGCGCCGAACGACGCGCCACCGGCCGCCCGCCCGCGCTCCGGCTGCGGACCGACGGGCAGACCTTCGACTTCGTCGACCGTCTCGTCGGGCCCACGTCGGGTTCGGTCGACGACGTCGTCCTGCGCCGCAACGACGGGGTTCCCGCCTACAACCTGGCCGTGGTCGTCGACGACGGGTTGCAAGCCGTGACCGATGTGGTGCGCGGCGACGACCTGCTGGCGAGCACGCCTCGCCAGGTGATGCTGCAGCAGCTGCTCGGCATCGCCACGCCGTCGTACCTGCACGTGCCGCTGGTGTTCGGCGACGACGGCGAACGCCTGGCCAAGAGTCACGGCGCAACGACCCTGCGCGAGCTGCGCGACGCCGGAACGACGACGGCCGAGGTCGTGGCCTGGATTGCCCGCTCCCTCGACTTGGCCGCCCCGACCGAGATGCCCACGGTCGACGACCTCGTCGCGCGGTTCGACCCGGCGGCGCTACCTCGACACGTGGTGGTCGCCCCGCATTTCGTCCGCACGGACTGAACGCAGTCGCCCGAGAACAGGACGCGTCCTGCAGATGGAGGGTCACGTGTGGGACTCGAGCTGCCCCAGGGGTCGGTCTGCGGTCGACTGCATCGGACCCGGCCGACCATCGCTCCAACAGCGCCCGGAAAATTGTGAAAACTGCCCGAATCGGCCGGGATTGCAACGATTCGAGGGGCCCTGGCAAGTATCATCACGCTCCGTGGCCCCCATCGAAGATCGACGAATTGCGCGCCTCGGCTGCGCCGCCGTCTTCGGTCTCGTCGTGCTCGTCGGCTGTTCCACTGCGTTGACCAGCGGCAACGGCGGCGACTCCGCAGCGGCACCCGCTACCACCGTGGCAACTACCACCACGACGGTCGCCCCCACGACGACCGTGGCACCCACCACCACGCTGGCGCCCACCACCACCGTGGCCCCCACGACGACCGAAACCACCACGACCACCACCACGTTGCCGGTCAACATCGTCCCCGTCCCGGTGGTCGACCCGCCGCTCGGCGCCGTCGGTACGAACGGCGGCGACGAAACCGTCCGCGTCCAGAATCGGCTCAACGAACTCGGCTTCTGGGTGCAGCAGGCCGACGGCGAATACGGCCTCACCACGCGTCAAGCAGTCATGGCGTTCCAGAAGTACATGGGCTTCGACGACCCGAGCGGCAAGGTCGACGAGCAGACCGCCGCGGCACTCACCAACATGGATCTCCGTCCCGTCGCCCGGGCGAACTCGGGAACGCTCGTCGAAATCGACAAGGGCAAGCAGCTGCTGTTCTTCGTCGTCGAGGGCAGAACCGAGTACGTCCTCAACGCATCCACCGGCAACGGCGAGGCGTACGAAGAGCCCGACCAGAACACCCCCGGGGAAGTGCAGACCGGCATCTCACTCACCCCCAGCGGCCTCCACGAAGTCAACCGTGAGCGCCCCGAAGGCTGGTGGGAAGGCGACCTCGGCGAGATCTACCGACCGAAGTATTTCGTCGGCGGCGTCGCCGTGCACGGCTCGAACAGCATCCCGAACTACCCCGCCTCGCACGGCTGTGTGCGGGTGAGCGTGCCCGCGATGGACTGGATCTGGGAGATCGGCATCATGCCCCTCGATACCCCCGTCTGGGTCCACGACGGCGCCTGAGCGGCCAGCTTCGCCGATCTCTGCGTCAGCCCTCACCGCTCGTTGCCGGAGGGCAACTCGGGTTCATGCTTCCTTGACCTCGACGAACCATGGCTCGCTCAGGTGATTGGTCTCGTCGTCACGCGCCTGGGGCTCGAACGATCCGATCCGAAATCGGCGGAAGGGTCTCCTGAGGGCAACTCGGGTTCATGCTTCCTTGACCTCGACGAACCATGGCTCGCTCAGGTGATTGATCTCTTGGGGTTGCGGGGGTGGACGGGCGGAGCTGGCAGAATCCGGGGATGATTCCTGCGGTAGGTTCCGTTCGACCCTGGGCCGACCCCGAGGTGGTGGCGTTCAATCGGCTGCCGATGCGGCCGCCCACCACTGCGTTCCCGACCGTCGCCGCCGCCCGGTCGAACGCCACCGTCGACGACAGCGATGCCTCGCCGTGGCGTCGCTCACTCAACGGCACCTGGAGCTTCCGACTCTTCCACCACCCCGACGCGATCCCCGCGAACGCCGTCGTGAAGCCACCCTCGGGTGCCGCGTGGACCCGGATCACCGTGCCCGGCAACTGGACCATGCAGCCGGCCGGCCAGAACGCCGGCGACTTCCCGCAATACACCAACGTGCAGATGCCATTTCCCGGCCCGCCACCGCACCTGCCCGACAAGAATCCGACAGGGGTGTACCGGCGCCCGTTCAAGGTGCCTGCGAGTTGGAAGGGCCGCCAGATCGTCCTGCACATCGGCGGTGCCGAAAGCACGCACACGCTCTACGTCAACGGTCAGTACGTCGGCTACGGCACCGACAGTCGCCTGGCCAGCGAATACGACATCACCGACTGGGTCGAGCAGGGCGACAACGACCTCGCCGTGGTCGTCACCAAGTGGAGCGCCCACAGCTACGTGGAAGACCAGGACCAGTGGTGGATGGGCGGACTGCACCGCGAAGTGTTCCTCGAAGCCCGGGGCGCCACGCACGTCGAGCGACTGACGTGCGACACCGCCTACAACCACGTGTCGGGAGTCGGCACGCTCGCCGTCACCGCAACCGTCGGTGGCCGCCGCCCGCCGGCGGCCGATTGGCAGGTGCGCCTCCGAGTCGAAACGCTGGCCGGCAAGCAACTCCATCCGCCGCACATGGCGAGCGTGCCGCACGCGTACTCGATCCCCTACGTGTTCACCGGCCACGACGCCACGGCCACCTTCGAGCTGCCCGGCGTCGACCCGTGGTCCGCCGAGTCACCCACCCGATACCGCGTCGTGTGCGAACTGCTCACCCCCACTGGCGAACTCGCCGAAGCGCATGCCCAACTCGTCGGCTTCTGCTCGGTGTGGACCGACGGCAACCGGCTCCTGATCAACGGTCAGCCGGCCTGGATCTTCGGGATGAATCGTCACGACCATCACCCCACCCGCGGTAAGGCCGTGACGATGTCTGACATGCGCGCCGACCTGCTCGCGATGCGCCGCCACAACATCACCGCGGTGCGTTGCGCGCACTATCCGAACGACCCGCGCCTGCTCGACCTGTGCGACGAGATCGGCCTGTACGTCGTCGACGAAGCCAACCTCGAGGCGCACGCCTACAACACCTCGCTCTGCGACGACCCGCGCTACCGATCGACGTGGGTGTCGCGCGGGGCTCGCATGGTCGAGCGCGATCGGAACCATCCGAGCGTCATCATGTGGTCGCTCGGCAACGAGGCGGGCTACGGCGACAACCATGCGGCCGAGGCCGGGTGGATCCGGAAAGCCGACCCATCACGTCCGTTGCACTACGAGGGCGCGATCTTCCACGACGGTTGGGCCGACGGCGGCCGCGCCGGGAGCGACGTCGTGTGTCCGATGTATCCGACGCATGCATCGGTCGCCGCCTACCGCGGCGACCGGCCGTTCATCATGTGCGAATACAGCCACGCGATGGGCAACTCGAACGGCTCGATCGCCGACTACTGGGACACGATCACCGAGACTCCCGGGCTGCAGGGTGGCTTCATCTGGGAGTGGAAGGATCACGGCCTTCTCGCGTTGTTGCCCAACGGCAAGACGGGCTTCGCGTATGGCGGCCAGTTCGGCGAGGAGATCCACGACGGCAACTTCGTCGCCGACGGGCTCATGTCGGCCGACCTCGTGCCGCACCCCGCCATCCAGGAAGTCGAGTGGGTGTATCGGCCGGTCACCGTCGAGAAGGCCGGCTCGATGCTGGTGATCGCGAACCGGCGCAGTTTCACCGACCTGTCCGATCTCGTCGCATCGTGGGAACTCAACGTCGGTGGAGCCCTCGTCGGCGCGGGACCGTTGGTGGTGCCACCGATCGGGCCGCACTCATCGGCCAGGATCGCCCTCCCGTGTGCTGTGCCGAGCGAGGCCGACGCCCACCTCACGATCACGTGGGCGCAGCGCGCCGACACGCCGTGGGCGGCAGCGGGCCACGTCGTCGCGCGCGACCAAACCCAACTCCGGCCTCCCAAGCCCGCCCCCCTCCCGAAATCGTCGTTCCCGAAGTCGGCGGGGCAGCCGGGAGGGCGCGGGCTCGACAGGGTGATCGTCGCGCCGATCGAACTGTCGATCTTCCGCGCGCCAACCGACAACGACGGGTACAAACTGATGCTCGCGTACGGGGAACGTCACGGCATCGGGGGCAAGGCCCTCGCCAACTGGTTGCGTCACGGAATCGACCGGTTCTCCGCGGCCGACCTCGTCGAGCACGACCACCGCGTCGACGTGTTCGACGACGGCTCAGAAGTGCATCACCACATCGTCGATGTGCCCGACCACCTGGCCGACCTCGGCCGGGTCGGCGTCACCTTCCAACTCAAGCCCGGCTTCGATCGGCTCCGTTGGTTCGGCCGCGGTGCCCGTGAGAACTATCCGGACAGGAATCGTGGAGCGATGATCGGCACGTGGACCGCAAGCGTCGATGCGTCGCCGTACCTCGTCCCTCAGGAGTTCGGGTTGCGGACCGATTGCCGCTGGTTCGAGTTCGTCAACTCCGCCACCGGTGCAGCGGTGCGCCTCGACGTGCTGCGGCCCACATCGATGCACATCTCGGCCACCCGCTTCACTGCCGCCGACCTGTTCGCCGCCGAGCACGAAACCGACCTCGTGCCGCGCAAGACGCTCGTCGTACACGCCGACGTCGCCCATCGCGGTCTCGGCACGGCGAGCTGCGGGCCCGATGTGCTCGAGCGATACGAGATTCCCACCGGACGCCACACCTTCAGCTATCGCTTGTCGGTGCGGTAGCCGCGAGCGGGTCGAGCCCCGGTCGCTATTGGGCCGCCTGGTCCGATTCCGACTCGGGTGACGCGCGCTGGGCCGGGGCCCGAACCGGACTCGGCCTGCGCTGGCGAGTCTGACCGGGTGGTGGCCGCCGGACCTCGCGACACCGCCCTGGTCGGGTCGGGTCGGGCGATGGCCGCCGGACCTCGCAACACAGCGCTGGGGTCTGACCGGAGCGGTGTTAGTTGCTGCGGCCGACGGTTTGGAGTTCGTCGATGTCGTAGTCGACGGTGACCGAACGCTCGACGATGCCTGCTGATGCCTGACCGGCCCGTCGAGGTCGTGTACGTGACGTCATAGGTCGATGTGATCGTCACCTGATACGGGTCATCCTCCGGCGACGATGCGCGGTACGTGTACCCGCACGGCCCCTCCTCGTAGGTGTCGTAGTCGGGGTACACGTCTTCGATCCGCACGCCGATCCCGTCGCAATCCACGACGTCACCGTTACCGAAATCGACACTGAACCCGGACAGCACACCACGGCCTTGTGCCCACACCGAACCGACCGATACCCGCGCCGTGGTCACTCCGGGGTCGACGACGGCCAGCCACAATCCCAAGTTGACGTATGCCCCGTCGGCCGGGTCAGGATTGATGTCTGACGCGGGGACCGGTAGCTGCCGTGACACCTGCGCCACTGCCCCGTCGATCAATTCTTCGACATCGACCGCGACCGGGTATCCACACCCACACCTCGCCTTGGCCCGGGCACCTGCGTAAATAGCCTTCCTCGATCTCACCGGTCCGCGGGTTGGTTCGCATCAGATCGACGGTGTCATTGCCGACTGCGATCGCCTTACGTTGCGTGCACTTCGGCGCGGCGGGACCTGTCGAGGTGTTCCGCACGTCGAAATCGACCACCCCCGACGGCGACCCGACAGTCACATCGAACCCGTCCCCGGTCGTCACCACATCAGCCCGAGAACCCGGCGTCGTGCCAACGGTGCTTCCATCGACTGGTGGTGGTGGTGGTGGTGGTGACGGCGTCGTTATCGGTGGCTGAGGAGGAGGACTCGCCTGAGGTGGCGCTGCGACGGCGGCAGAACCGGTTGCCAGCACCAGCGACAGCACCACCGAAGAAAGCCTCGCGGCCCGATGGATCACTCGCATCCGACGTCTCCGACCGCTTCGGTAATCGAATCGCCGCCCGTGAAGAACCAACGGCCGTCGATCAACTTGAATGCGAGCACGTTCTTGACCGTGAACACGTCGTCACGTACGAGAGCGTCGGACCCGTCCGGTGCAGCACCGACTTCGACAACAGATTCCGGGTTGAAGTTGCACACGATCAGGTCCGCAAAGTTCGGATCACCATCGATGAACCGCACCGCACCCACCACCTCTGTTCGTGGTCGTAGCTCCGGATGGGGCCGGAAGACCTGACCAGCGGCGATCAGGTTGTCGAGAATCTCGATCACGCCCTCGAGGGCACCTTCGGCATGCGTCCGTTCCACTTCGGCGCGTAGCTCGGGATTCGACGGATCGAGGATCGCCGCGTGATACGCCGCATATGCGTCGAGGGCCGCCTGCTCGACTGAGGCGATCGCCGCTGCTTCGGCATCGACCGTGGTGGTCGGGGCCAACGTCGTCGGCGACGACGTGACCACTACCTCGGTCACCGGCACCTCGCCCGATTCCGATGTCGTGGTCGGCGGATCGGTGGCCACGGGATCAACCGTGGGTAGCGGAGGCCCGTCGCTGACACCCGAGCATCCGGCCAACACCATGACCACCAACGCAATCAGGCCGCGACGCATCGCCGAACCGTAGCAATCAGGCCGACTCGGCGCTCTGGGACTCGAAACTTTGCTCATACCTCAACAGTGGGCGACCAGATCCGACAAACGGAACACCGAACACCTTGGTCGGGCTGCCACACTCGCACCATGACACGACAGAACATTTCCTCCGGCGGCCCATACGAGGCGGCGTACGGATACAGCCGGGCCGTGCGCGTCGGCAACCAGATCCATGTCGCAGGCACCTGCGCACAGCATCCGAACATCGACGGCATCGACGCGTACGGGCAAGCGGTCGACGCGCTGAACACCATTGCGAACGCACTGACTGCAGCCGGCGCGAGCGTCGCCGATGTCGTCCGGACCCGTCTGTACGTCGTCGACTTGGGAGACACCGAGGCAGTGCTCCGTGCGCACGGCGAGGTGTTCGGCGACGTGCGACCAGCGACCACGCTCGTCCAAGTCGTTGCGTTGATCGACCAGAAGCTCCGCGTCGAGATCGAAGCCGACGCCGTCATCGACACAGCGAACAACTGACGACGCTCGCCCATTGCCATCACCTGGTCAGCGCACAAAGGGAATGAAGCTGATCGCAGCGAGGCCATCCTCGCTGAGGTTGTCGACGTGTTCGCCCAGCCAGTCGAAGAAGCTCTGCGACGCAACGGCCTGGAACACGATCCACGCATTGAACGCAAGCGCAGCGAGCAAGACACAACAGCCCGTGTCGCGACGGGGCCAGGTCCAAACGCGACAGCTTTGTCGCGATGGGGCCAGGTCCAAACGCGACAGATTTGTCGCGATGGTGCCTGGCCCTGACGCGACAAAACTGTCGCGATGGTGCCTGGCCCCGACGGACGGTTATGCGGGGCGGATGCGGAGGGGGGTTTCGGTGGGGGAGGTGAGGCAGGCGCCGGTGTGGCAGTCGAACCGCCAGCCGTGCAGCGTGCAGACGAACTCACCGTCTTGGATCTCGCCGAATGCTGCGAGGTCGGCGTCGCGGTGCGGGCAGCGCCGCTGCACGACGTAGTCGCCGACGCGAATGTCGGCCTCGTCGCGATGGTCACCACCACCGGCGGCCAGTTCGAGCTTGCGCACCACTTCGGCCTCGGTGCGCTTCATCCGCTCCCGCGAGAGCGACTTCAAGAAGTTGTAGACGTACTCGTTGAACTCGCCCTCACGCCACGCAGTGAACCGGCACGACAGCAGCAGCGAATTGCTCCAGTCGACGGCGCGCTTGGCGGTGACCGCTTCGACCAGATCGCGGGGAATGTCGAAGCGGAAGGCGAACGGCTCGCCGTCGTGGCGGCGAACCTCGCCGCTCGGGAAGTCGACGAGGATCGCCAGGTCGCCGGCATTGATCAGCACGTTCGCGCCCACCATCGACCGCAGCGTCGGGGCCATCTCCAACAACGGCTGCCACCAGGTCTGCAGGTCGGCGAGCAAATCGATGTCGAGCGCCCGCCACCCCGCCTTCATCTCGTCGAGCCACGGCAGCCAGTCGGCCTGATACCGGGTGAGGTAGGCGCGCTTGTCGGTGAAGATCGCCTCGACCGCAGAGTCGGGCAGCGGATGCGTCACGGCGATCGCGGTCGGCGTCACCTCGATCGTTGTGCCCGGAATGTTGCGCAGGCCCTGCCGACCCGCCTCGGCGAGCATCTGCAAGAACACGGTTTGGTCGGGAAAGATCGACGATTCGTCGCCGTCGATCATGTTCAGATCGAACAGGTCGGGGTCGAGAAACGCCGGAGGCCCGGCACTCGGCACCACGGCTCGGGCGTCGACCTTCTCGACGTAGCGCATCGCGCGGGCGAACTGGGCCTTGACCTTGGCGCGGCACTGCTCGGCCTTGTCGGCATCGGGCATCTCGTACACCATCGGATACCAGATCGCCCCCGAGAACTGCAGCCAGTGCAGGTCGACGGGGCCATGCGCGGCGAGTTGACCGAGGTCATTGGTCCGGCAGTCGTTCTGGTTGACGAGGATCGCGTCGTCGGCCATGACCACCAGCGCCGAGTCACCGCCGGGGCCATCGGTGATCGACGACTCGATGTGAATCGCGACCTTCAACCCGGGTGCGATTTCGAGTTCCTCGGTGTCGACGGTCTGCACGAAGTTGGTGAAGCCGTGGCGGGCGAGGGTGCGTCGCTGCTCGCGGGTCGGGAAGCCAGGCAGCAGAATCGGGATGTCGCGCCGCAGGTGCTCGTCGAGCCAGGCCTCGTCGTGGTGGTCGCCGTGGAGATGCGACACGTACAGGAAGTCGGCGTGCTCGATGCGTGCGCGTAGGTCGTCACTGAGTTGGTCGTTGCGGGGGAAGGGGAACCATCCGCCGAAGAACGCCGGCACGAACCACGGATCGCACAGGATCGACCCGGCGTCGGTTTCGATCAGGATTCCCGCATGGCCAATCGACGTCGCACGCACGCCGGTCAGGCTACGACCGACACGTGTTCACGCGAAGGCACCCGGTCTCGAAAACGAAGAAGAGCAGCAGCCGATCGATCGGCTGCTGCTCTCGGCGTTCCGTGATTCCGGATCAGATCGGACGACCTGACCCGAAGCCCGAGGAGATCAGGCGACGGGTGGGTCGGTGAACTGCTGCCCCGCCCGTGAGACGTGCTCGGTCCAGGCGGTGCCGTCCCAGTAGCGGAGCTCGTAGCGGCCCGAGGGGTCGGCGTACCAGCCGGCGGGAACGGTCGACTCGGCCACGGCGGCGGCCGCACCGGCACCCGTGTCGGCGGCGTGGTCGGTGACGGCGGACACCGCGGCACCCGCATGTTCAGCGGCACCCGATGTTGCATCGGTCGCCTGATCGACGACGCCACCGACAGCATCACCGACGGAATCGGCAGCGCCCGAGGCCGTGTCGGCCGCCTGGCTTGCCAGGTCGCCCATCGAGTCTCCTGCACCGCCGATCGCACCGGCGCCAGCAGCAGCCGCTCCGGCACCAGCTGCGGCGATCCCAGCATCGAAATTGTCGGTCGCCACGCCGGCAGCATCGTCGGCGCCGACTTGCGCTGCGAGGTCGGCGAGGTCGTTGTCGGGCGCTGCGGCCCAGCCAGCCGGTTCATCGGCAACCGCGACGACGCTCGAGGCGTCGTCGGTGCCGAAGGATTGGGGCACGTCGGTGACCGGCGCCTCGGCGGTGATGGCCGCCTCGGCAGGAACATACGGAGCATCGTCGCCCGGCAGCGTCGGCGCGTACCCAGTGTCACTGGTTGCGGCCGGCTCAGCGGCATCGCTCATACCGTGGTCAGACAAGTCTGCTTCGGGAGCAGCATCTGCTGCGGTGCTCGCACCGGCGGCTGCGATGCTGGCAGCCGCGACGCCAGACACGACGGCATCGTCAGTGCCAGAGCCGCCGACGTGGGCATCGCCACGACGAAGGTAGGCGACGATGTTCGTGCCGGCTGCGACGATCGACACGATCTCCCAGCCCTCGGCTGCCTTTTCCGTGAGCAGCGGCGCGAGAGACTCGGCGTCGTAGGACGATGCGGTGACCGATGAAAACTCCTGCATCTGCCCAGGTTAGACCACGGGATCGGGTCGGGACGATGCATCGCGACGAATCGTGCCCAAATCGGTCACTCGTCGTCAGGTTGCAATCCCTCCGTCAGCGCAACGACATCGGCGTCCTCGGCTGGACCGTCGAAGGTGACGATCCCACCGCTGAGGGCAATGACCCGCTCACTGTCGGCCACGCTGCTGAGTTCGTGCGTGGCGACGATGAGGGTGGCGCCGGCGGCATGGGCCGACCGGAACAGTGCCAGCAACGCAGTCCGGCCGGTCCGGTCGAGGCCGACGAAGGGTTCGTCGACGACCATCGCGTCGAACGGACGCACGAATGCCATCGCGATCGCAGCCTTCTGCTTCAGGCCACGACTGAACGTCGTCGGTAGGTCATCGGCTCGGTCGACGATGCCGACGGCGTCGAGCAGGTCGATCGCGTGCTGCTCCCAATCGGCGGTGCCGTGCAGGCGGGCGATGTATTCGAGGTGTTCCCACACACTCAGGTCGTCGTAGAACACCGGCTCGTCGGCAAGATACGACAGCGCGGCGCGAGCGGGGATCGACCCGAGCGCGTGTCCGCCGATGGTGGCGGTGCCCCCCGTTGGTTCGAGCAGCCCGGCCAGCATCCGGATCAGCGTGGTCTTCCCGCTGCCGTTGTGCCCAATCAGCGTGATGCGCTGCCCCGCGGCCACCGTGAGGTCGACGGGCGCGAGCGCCGTGGCATCGCCGTACTGCTTGGTCAGCCCGGCAATGGCGATCACGCCGTCGGATGCGGGGCTGACGTCGCTCATGATCGGTCCTCGGGATGAATGGCGCGAGGCGTCACGCGAGGCGTCGGGGGATGCATCAGTGACGCGGATCATGACGCCGTCGCGGCCTTGTGGGCGCGGCCCTCGTCGAAGAAGGCGCGGATCTTGAGACCCCATCGATCCCGCCGCAAAATCCAGACGATGGCGAACGCGAACACCAGGGCCAGGCCGGTTGCAACGCGCAGTGCCGACGCAGCCGTCGGGTCGGCGCGCATGGCCACGACGGGGAGCAGGCCGAGCGCGCTGATGATCAGGGGCATGAACGTCGAGAACGCAGTGCTGAACCCTGCGAACTCGGGTGGGACGAACGACACGTCGACATCGCGCGGCGCGCCGAGCAGGGTGGTATCGGCCACCGCGAGAGGCGGCGGTGCATCGAGCACGGCACCGATCGCCGGGCCGAGTGCTCCGGCCCACATGGTGGGCAGTGCAATCGCGAACGCGGCGGCAGCCTGACTGGGATGCAACGCGGTTGCCGCGGCGGCGGCGACCACACCGGCAGCGGCGAGCAAGGCGGCGGGGGCCACGAGGTGGTGCGCGAACAGGTGCCCGCGGTCGATCGGCAGGCTGTCGGTGAGGTCGGGTCGATCGATCTCCTGTGAGAGCGGCTCGATCGACTCCATGCCGAGAAGAAAGAGGCTCACCAAGAGGCCGATCAGGAACAGCAGCGACGAGTTGGCTGCCAGCGACCCGCAGATCCCGGCCGCGCCCGCCAGCCCCGCGATCCGTCCGACCCGCGCCGCGGGGAGCCGACGCAGCGACCGCAACCCGCGCCGCCAGAGCATCGTCCGCACCGACGTTGCCGACGCGGCGGGGCGGGTGGCCCGCCCGCGCACGGGGGTCGATGGTCGGCCACCCCATGGCGTTGAGCGCAAGGTCTCGGCGCGCAGTTGGCGGCGCAGCAACACGACCGTGCGGAGATCTTGCACCGTCGCAGCAAAGCGCAGCTGGGACACCAACCGCCCGCGCCGCACCAACGGTTCGATGCGGAATCTGCCACCGAGCAGCAGTGCCGCGCCGATTGCTGCGGCGACGACGGCGACCGCGACGGCATCGGCGCTGCGCTGACGGATTCCCCAGAGCGCCAAGCTGCCGGCTCCGTTCGCAGGCCCGATGCGCAACGCCGTGTCGGCGTCGGTCCAGGTCGCCCAGGCGGCAACCGACTGCCACCCGAGTGCAGTCGCGCCGACGACGGTTGCTCCCCATCGGGGCAGACGCAGCGTGTGACTCAGTACGGCACTGGCCGCGAAGACGGCGCCGACGAGCGCACCGAAGGTCGCGCCTGCGGCGGCCCAGGCGGCCCGCGAACCGGCGACCTCGCGGGCCACGAACTGACCGAGCACACCGCACGGCAGGGCCACCGCGAACATCGACGACCGAATGCGCTGCGCCACCGGTCGCAGCATCACACGGCGTCGGCCAACGGGGGCGAGGAGAAGGTGAGTCACGTCGGCGACTTCGATCGACACCGGCCCACCGTTGGCGCCGCTCCGCACACCGAGCGCACCGGCGGCGACCACGACGATGCCGAGCACGGACGGCCCGCGCTCGATCAGATCACCAGTTGTGACGTCGTCGCCGATGACTCCGCGGGTCGCATCGGACGCCAAGACCACGGCGATCATGCCGACCAGCGCAAAGAGGTAGACGCGGTAGGCGACATCGAACCATTCGGTGTCACCGAGCCGTCGGCGTTGCCGCGTGCGGCGCAGATCCCGCAGCGCCGTTCGCTCGTCGGTGTCGGTCATCGGGGCGTGACGCTATCTCGGAGCCCGCGGTTGGTTCGGTCTCCCGAGCGAGCAGACTGGCGTCATGACGAAGGGTTTCGTGACCATGGATTCTGCGACATCGGGTTCGGCGACATCGGGTTCTGCGACATCGGGTTCGGCGACACTTGTGCGGTCGAGTCGTCTCGGCGTGCTCGCACTGACCGCCGCCTTGGCGTTCGCCGCGTGCTCCAGCGACACGGGCGGCTCGGCGATCAGCGATGAGCAGGTGTCGGATTCAGCCGCCGCCACTGAGTCGACCGTCGACGCAACCGACACCGACACCGACACCGGCACCGACGTGGAGTCGACGGCCGACGCGCCCGCAGGCCTCGCGGTGCTGGAGACGTCGGCATCGCTCACCACGACTGGCGCTGCGCTGGCTCCGTTCGACGATACGTCCATCGACGCCACCGTCGGTACCGCGGCGCCGATCATCACCGGGCAGCAGTTCGACGGCACCGACATCACGATCGGCGGCCCGACCGATGGGCCGACGATGCTGGTCTTCCTTGCCCACTGGTGCCCGCATTGCAACGACGAGATTCCCGAACTGGTGACCCTGCGAGACAGCGGCGAGTTCCCCGACGATCTGAACATCATCGGGATCAGCACAGCCGTCGACGACAGCAGCGACAACTATCCGCCCTCGGAGTGGATGGTCGAGAAGGACTTCACGTGGCCGGTGTTGGCCGACACGATGGATGTCGAGGCGTTTGGGACGTACGGCGGATCGGGGTTCCCGTTCACCGTGATGCTTGACGCCGAGGGCAACGTGCTGGCCCGCAAGAGTGGCAACGAGCCGGCCGACAAGATCAACGCCTGGATCGACACGGTCCTGAACGCCTGAACGCCTGAACGCTGAACGGACCAGCGCCTCAGTCGGCCCAGGTGGCCGGTAGTTGCATGTGATCGGTGACGGCACAGTCGTCGCCGAACACGACGAACCGGTCGAAGCCGCGGAGGAACCAGCGGTCGTGGGTCACCGTCACGACGGTGCCGTTGAACTGTTCGAGGCCGACTTCGAGCGCCTCTGCCGACACGAGGTCGAGGTTGTCGGTCGGTTCGTCGAGCAGGAGGAGCGTCGCGCCTGACAGTTCGAGCAGCAGGATCTGGAAGCGCGCCTGCTGGCCGCCGGAGAGCGTCTCGAACGGTTGGTTCGCCGCGCCCTGCAACTCGTACCGCCGCAGCATGCCCATGGCCTTGCTGAGGACCACGTCGTGGCCGTGCAAGATCGCCACCAGCTCGCGCCCCATCCATTCGGGATGTTCGTGGGTTTGGTGGAACAACCCGGGAACGACGCCGGCGCCGAGCCGACAGATCCCGGCATGGTCGACTGCCGTCGCGCCCGAGGTCGGCGCGCCCGCCATCGATGACGAGTCGAGCAACCGGAGGAAGTGGCTCTTGCCGACCCCGTTGCCGCCGAGCACCGCGACGCGCTCGCCGTACCAGAGTTCCAGGTCGAACGGATCGGTGAGGCCGGCGATCTCGAGTTGCTCGCAGATGACGGCGCGCTTGCCGGTGCGGGCGCCCCGCAGCTGCACGTCGATCTTCTGGGCGGCGACGTCGACCGGACGTTCGTTCTTTTCGACGAAGTGACGCAATTTGGTTTCGGCGGCCTTCAACTTCGGCGCGAATGCCTCGCTGATCGACGCCCGCTGGCGCATCAACTTCACGTAGTCGGTGAGGCGTTGCCGTTCGTTGTCGTACAACGCTCGGTTGTGGGCGCGGACGTT
Organism: Ilumatobacteraceae bacterium; assembly: GCA_963820085.1. GTDB lineage: Bacteria > Actinomycetota > Acidimicrobiia > Acidimicrobiales > Ilumatobacteraceae > Ilumatobacter_A. The sequence goes on from CAWFYU010000009.1 coordinate 489,917, forward strand.
GTCGTGCTGTTCCTTGGCCGCGGCGTAGTCGGCGAACGAGCCGCCGTGCGTCCAGGCGCCGGCTGCGTCGATGGTGACGATCTTGGTGGCGGTCGCCGCCAACAACTCGCGGTCGTGGCTGATGTACACGACGGTCTTGCGGGTGTCGTTCAACTGCTGTTCGAGCCAGCGCTTCGCCGGGACGTCGAGGAAGTTGTCGGGCTCGTCGAGGACCAACACATCGAATTCGCTGCGCAGGAGCGACTCGAGCGCGAGCCGCTTCTGTTCGCCGCCGCTGAAGGTCCGCAGCGGGCGGTCCGCGATCGCGTCGAACGGCTCACCGACGGCGCGAGTGGTGCACTCGTTCCACGCGACCTCGGCGTCGTAGCCCCCGGCATCGCCCCACCGGGTGATCGCGTCGGCGTAGGCCATCGGGTCGTCGTCGAGGCGGAGCTCGGCTGACCGCAAGCCGGCGGCGGCGTCGATCAACCGGCGCGGCGACACCGACAACAGGAGTTCGCGGACCGTCCCGGCCGGGTGATCGGCGGTGCCGACGAACTGGTGCATGACGCCGAGTTGGCCGTCGATGCTGATCGTTCCAGCGGTCGGCGTGAGGTCGCCGGTGATCAAGCGGAACAGGGTGGTCTTGCCGACGCCGTTCGCGCCGACGAGCGCCGCCCGATCACCGTTGCCGATCGAGAAGCTGATGTCGTCGAGCAACTCGTCGCCGCTCGGCAGCCTCCAACCGACATGACTGACCGCGATCGCCCCCATGCCCGCGCATCCTACGGAGCTGTTCCGCCGAGGGAGCCCTCCGTTTCGGTGTCACGGACCAACGCGTGCCGCTGGCGGAATGCACTGTCGCGTTGGGGCCAGTCGCGTGTGGGGCCAGGCACCAACGCGACAGTTTTGTCGCGATAGGGCCAGGCACCAACGCGACAGTTTTGTCGCGATAGGGCCAGGCACCAACGTGACAGTTGGGTCGAGCAGGGTGCCGCCGGAGGATGGCGCGGTCAGGACGAAGGAGCCGCAGTGATGACGACGACTTGGACGACGTTGGCGCGGCCGGGCGGGTCGGCTGTGCCGGCGCCGTAGCCGACGGCCGACGACGTGCCGCCGGGCATCGACCCGAAGCTCGACGCCAACGTCGTCATCAACGCAGCGCCGGTGGGAGTGGCGGTTTCGAGGGTGGTGTCGAGCCCGTGCGTCAGTGCGCTGGCTTGAGTGAGCAGTGCCATGGTGGCCGGCGCAGGGTGCGGAAGTTCGCCGTGGGCCGTCCGGACGATTCCGTTGCCGAGGCCGATCGACGAGCAGCTGATCGTGTCGATGCCGAGCGACTCGAGCGCGGCGCACACGCCGACGACGTCGATGATCGAGTCGAGCGCGCCGACTTCGTGCAACTCGACGTCGGCCGGGTCGACGTCGTGGATTGCGCCTTCGACTGCGGCGAGTTGCTCGAACACTGCCCGCGCCCGCACGCGCACCCGCGCCGGCAGGTCAGCCGCATCGAGCAGTGCCAGAATCTCCCGCACCGGCCGGTGGCCGCCGTGATCACGGCCTTGGCTGCCGTGATCATCGCCGTGGCTGTCGCCGTCGTGATCGTGGCCGTGGCCGTGGCCGGGATAGTCGCCGCGACCGTGGTCGCCGTCGTGATCGTGGTCGCCGTCGTAGCCGTGATCGTGGCCGTCGCCGTCGCCGTCATTGTGAGTGTGATCGTCGCGGCTGGCGAGGTCGTGGTGGGTGACGACGTTGGCCCAGGTGGCACCGATGCCCGAGCGTTGGACGCGTTCGAACAGCAGTGCGTAGCCGTCGACGCCCAGCCCCGCGAGGGTGTCGGCGATGTCGTCGGTCGACGCTCCCGCGTCGACCAGCGCGGCCATCACCATGTCGCCCGCCACGCCGGCCTGGCAGTTGAACCACGCCGTGCGGCCGATGTCGGGGGGAGTGTTCATCGGCACATGCGGGCGATCGCGCACGCCGCGCCGAAGCCGTTGTCGATCCCCACGACGGTGATGCCCGACGCGCATGAGGCGTGCATCGACAGCAGCGCGGTGATGCCGTCGAGCCCGGCGCCGTACCCCACCGAAGTCGGCACCGCGACGACGGGGCATGCCGTGAGCCCACCGATCACGCTGGCCAAAGCGCCTTCCATGCCGGCGACGACGATCACCGCGTCGGCGGCAGTGACGTCGTCGATGTGAGCGAGTAGACGATGCAGACCGCTGACGCCGACGTCGACCAACCGCCGGGGTGCGAACCCGTGGGCGCGCAGCGTGAGCTCGGCCTCGTCGGCGACCGCCAAGTCGCTCGTGCCGGCGGTGATCACCAAGACCTGTGCCGTGCGCGTGGGTTCGGGCCGTCGCCACAGCAGGGAGTGATTCGCCTCGTCGGCCGGGCCGTGCGCGTCGACGCAGGCCGACCGTTGTGCGCTGTCGGCGCGGGTCAACAGCACGGGCCCCGAACCGTGCCGCAGGAGTTCGCCGACGATGCGCACGCAGTGATCGACCGACTTGCCCGGGCCGTAGACCGCCTCGGGCATCCCTTGGCGGATCGAGCGGTGATGGTCGACGAGTGCACCATCGATGTCGGCGAACGGCAGGCGCGCCAGACGTGCGACGGCGTCGTCGGGGGAAACGGCGCCGGTGCGGATGTCGTCGACCAGCGCGCGCAGCGTCACTTCGTCCATGTGCGCTCCCGCGCCGCTCGTCGGTGTGGAGGTGCCACGCGCTCATCGTGCCAGAGGACCGACCCGAACCACTACGTCGATGCGAATCTCCGGGACGGGCGCCGACGGGTTCGGTGATTGAATCTCCGGATGCAACATCATCGGCTCGGACGCACCGCCGTGCAGGTCAGCGAACTGTGTCTCGGCACGATGAACTTCGGTTCGGTCACGAGCGAGGCCGACTCGTTCGAGATTCTCGATCGCGCCGTCGAGGCCGGGATCGACTTCATCGACACGGCCAACCAGTACGGCGGCAGTGCCGGAGTCGGCGCGACCGAGTTCGTGCTCGGCCGCTGGCTCGCAGCTCGTCCCGGTCACCGCGACCGGATCGTGCTCGCCACCAAAGTGCACGAGCCGATGTCGGACTGGCCCAACGACCGAGGAGTGTCGGCGCTGCACATTCGGCGCGCCTGCGACGAGAGCCTGCGCCGCCTGCAGACCGATCACATCGACCTGTACCAGATGCATCACCTCGACCGGACCGCCCCGTGGGAAGAGGTCTGGCAGGCGATGGAGACATTGGTGCAGCAGGGCAAGGTCACCTATGTCGGGTCGAGCAACTTCGCCGGCTGGACCATCGCGCAGGCCAACGAGGCGGCGCGATCGCGCCACTTCATGGGCCTCGTCTCGGAGCAGAGTCTCTACAACCTCGCCGAGCGCACCGTGGAACTCGAAGTGCTCCCGGCGTGCGCGGCATACGGCGTGGCGATGTTGCCGTGGAGTCCGCTGGCCGGCGGTTTGCTCGGCGGCGTTCTGGCCGGCCAGGAATCGGGCCGGCGGGCGTCGACGGCGATGGCAGAGCGCATCGATCAGCGTCGGCCGCAGCTGGAACGGTGGGAGGCGTTGTGTGGCGAAATCGGATCGCCGCCCGCGGTCGTCGCGCTCGCCTGGCTGCTGGGTCGGCCCGGCGTGACGGCTCCGATCGTCGGGCCGCGCACGGTCGTACAACTCGACGGAGCGCTCGCCGCCCTCGGCCTCACCCTCGATGCCGCCGTGCTCGCCGAACTCGATGAGATCTTCCCGGGCCCCGGCCCCGCACCAGAGGCGTACGCCTGGTGACCGCTTCTCCCTCGTGACGCAATTCGGGGGATCGCAGCTCAGGCGTCGTCGAGTGGAACGCTCGGAGCCGACGGCCGCAGCGTCGGCCCGGTCACCAGGTCCTCGCTCGAGTCGGCGACCAGGAACCGCGTCAGGTGCCGGGCATGCGGCGACAGCCGCTGGTGGTCGGCGTAGCTGATCGACGTGCTCACCGGCTCGCGGTACCACGGCGCGTAGAACTCGAGGTTCGGAATCGATCGAGCGTGGTCGGACACGTTCGGCGTGCCGCCGTGCCACGCCCGTACGTCACGAATCTGCACGGCCCCGGCCGGAACGGGGCACACCGTGCTCAACCGCATCCACTCCGGCTCTTCGTCCAACGTCGGCATCGGCGCCCGGGAGTGTTGCGAGCCAGGGATCTGGCGCGTGGGCCCGTTCAGCCGGGTGACGTCCTGGGGGAGGAAGTTGACGCACACGTACGGGCACGGCAGGTCGCGCAGCGTCAGGTGGCCGCGCGGGTCGTGGAAAGAGTTGAAGGGGGTGGAACTGCGGCTGTCGAAGTCGCGGGTGTCGGCGTGGAGCGGCTGGTATTCGATGGCTCCGGGGAGACAGAAGTCGCCGCTCGCGGCGCGCAGCATGTAGTCGCCCGAACCGAAGATCGCCGCCAGGATCGGCGTGAGCGTCGGGAGGTCGAGGAGCATCTGCCACTCGGGTCGGTGCAGCTGGCTGCGGGTGATGCTCGACCCGCCGAACGAATAGCGATGTGAGCCGCGGTTGCCGAAGCGGTCGTCGTCGAGCGCGACGATCTCGTCGACCACTTCGTCACAGCCCGCCCGCAGCGTTGCGGTTTGGTCGGCGGTCAAGACATCGCCGACGACGACGAACCCGTCGCGCATGAAGAGCTTGACGGCGCGCTCGATTTCACCCGGCTCAAGGATTTCGAGCCCGCGGATGCCGGTGTTGGCGTCGAGATGCTCGCGCAGTGCGACCACGTCCGGGTCGGTCGGGCTGCGCCCGGCCCAGCCGAGCTCGCGTCGCTGCTGGTCGGCCGTGGTCGGATCGGTCGTGATCGGAGTGGACACGCCCCGATGGTACGCGGCACGGGTCGGAGCAGCCAGGCGGCGGCGGTGCGGTTCACACAAGGCTCGACGAATCGACGCGCCAGAGGACGGAGCCGAACCCCTACGCTGACCCGAATGTCGAGTACAGGCGTCGAGCGAGTCGGATTCTTCGGGCCGTTCGGCACCTTCACCCAGCAGGCACTGCGAACCCAACCCGACCTGGCCGCCGCCGAGCACGTGCCGTACCGCACGGTGCCCGACATCCTCGACGCCGTCGAGAGCGGTGTGGTCGACGTCGGGTTCGTGCCGATCGAGAACTCGATCGAAGGAATGGTCAACTTCACCCAGGACGCCCTCGCCTTCGACCACGACCTCGTCATCCAACGCGAAGTCGTGATCGACATCGAGCACTGCCTCGTCGCCCGACCGGGCGTTGCGCTGGCCGATGTCGCCGTCGTGCACTCGATTCCGGTCGCCACCGCACAGTGTCATCGATATCTGCGCACGACGCTGCCCGATGCCGACATCCGAGTGGCCAACAGCACCGCCGAGGCCGCCCAAACCGTTGCCGACTCCGACGCGGTCGACATCGCGGCGTTGGCGCCCCGGATCGCAGCCGAGTTGTACGGCCTCGATGTGATCGCGTCCGACATCGCCGACCACGCCGGCAATCAGACGCGGTTCTTACTCGTCGCGCGCGACGGTGTGCCGGCGCCGACGGGTCATGACAAGACCGCGCTGGTGATCTATCAGCGCGCTGACGAACCGGGCTCGTTGATCTCGATCCTGCAGGAGTTCGCCGCCCGCCGCATCAACCTGTCGAACCTGTTCAGCCGGCCGACCAAAGATGGTGGGCTGGGTGACTACTGCTTCATCATCTATGCCGACGGCCACGTGTCCGACGAGTTACTCGCCGACACGATGCGCTCGTTGCACGCGAAGCAGGCGCGGGTGAAATTCCTCGGTTCGTATCCCGCTTCGGGCGAACACGCCGCCGCGGCGCGCGTCGAAACCGGAAGTCGGTGGGACGACGCCGACAAGTGGCTCGCCTCGATCCGCGCGCAAATCACGTGACGCGTCGGTGGTGAGCAGCCGGCTGATCGGCGCTCGGTAAGGTCTGGCCATGTCGGAACAGCAGGTCAGCGTCGTCACGGGAGCGAATTCTGGGATCGGGCGAGCCACCGCTGTTCATCTCGCCGCGCAGGGGATGCGGGTATTCGGCACGGTCCGTGCCGCGACCAAGGCCGACAAGCTGCTGGCCATGGCGGCCGACGCCGGTGTCACGGTCGAGATCGCCGAACTCGACGTGGCCGACGACGAGTCGGTGCGCTCGGGCTTCGCCGCCATCCTCGCTGATGCCGGGCGGGTCGACCACCTCGTCAACTCCGCGGGCGTCGGTGGCAATGCCGTTGCCGAAGAGTGTCCGTCGTCGCTCTACAACGACGTGTTCAACGTCAACGTGACCGGCGCCGTGCGCTGCGCGCAGGCGGTTCTGCCGGGGATGCGCGATCGGCGCAGTGGCTCGATCGTCAACATCACCTCGGTGGCGGGTCGCATCGCAGCGCTGGCGCAATCGCCGTATGTCGCGTCGAAGTGGGCGCTCGAAGGGGTGAGCGAGGGCATGTCGCAGGAGCTCGCTCCGTTCGGCATCCGGGTGGCCATCGTCGAACCGGGTGTCACCAAGTCGGCGATCTTCGCGAAGAACATCGATGCGCCGAATTCGACTGGTGCCTACGACGACCACTATCGCCGGATGTTCCAGTTCTACGCCGCCGGGATGATGAACGCGACCGACCCGTTCGAGGTCGGCCGGGTGATTCACGAGGCAATCACCACCGCCGAACCGGTGCTGCGCTACCCCGTCAGTTGGGCCGGCCACGAGATGGCGGCGTTGCACGATCGGATCGATGACGCCGACTGGCTCGAACTCGGCATGATCGCCGACGACGACACCTACATGCGGCGGTTCGAGGAGATCTTCGGCGTCGACATCCGGACCCCGTGACGGTCGGCGACGCGCGATGAGCCCCGACCAACCGCAACGGCGTGCCGCATCGCTCAAGATCCTGACAGTGTGCTCGCATAACCGGACGCGTTCGGTGATGACGATGGCGATGCTGCAGCGAATGCTCGACGTGCGACTCGGTGAGGGAGTGGCACGGGTGCGTTCGCTCGGCTTCGGACCTATTGGTCTGCCGTCGATCCCGGACGCCGTCGCGGCGATGGCCCGGCGCGGGCTTGACACGTCGGCGCACCGGAGTCGCCAAGTGACTCAGGAGCACATCGAGCCAGCCGACCTCGTTCTCACCGCCGAGCGCGACCACGTGATCAAGATCGCGGCCATCTCGCCGTCGGCGTACCGCCGCACGATGACGCTGCCCGAATTTCTCACCGCGGCGGGCGGGTCGGACCCCCAACCCGGCCAGACCGTGCGTGAGTGGGCCACGGACCTCACCCATGCGCGGACGGCGCGCAACTACATCAGTGGCGACGTCGCCGAGATCGCCGATCCGACCGGGTCGTCGCCGCGCGCCTTCGAGCAGTCGGTCCGCGAGATGGAGGCGATGTGCGAGCAGGCGACGGCGCTGATCGCCGCGGTGGTCGACGCACCCGAGGTTCCCAACCGCTTCGCGTTCGACTGACCTCCGGCTAATCGCGTCGACATCCGACGGGTCGCCCGGCGGTGGGCGAGCACAGTCTGGTCAGAGAAGTTGCCCGACGGCGTGGATCACGAGGCCGGCCAGGCCACCGACGATCGTGCCGTTGATGCGGATGAACTGCAGGTCGCGCCCGACCTGCAGTTCGAGCTTCTGCGCAGTCGACTCGCCATCCCACTTCGCGACAGTGGAAGCAATGATCTCACTCACCTCGGCGCGGTAGTTCTCGACCACGTAAGCCAGCGCATCCGACACCCACCGGTCGACCTTGGCCTGCAGCTCGGGTTCGGCGGCGAGACGGGCACCGAGCTGTTGCAAGCTGTTGACGAGGCGGACGCGGAGCTGGCTCGCGGGGTCGTCGGCCGCGCTGATCATGCCGCGTTTGGTCTCGGTCCACAGCGACTCGATCCAGCGTCGCACCTCGGGATGATCGAGCAGCTCTTCTTTGAGCGCCTCGCCCTTGGCAAGCAGCTCGGGGTCGGCCCGCAGGCGTGCGGCGAAGGCGACGACGCGAGTGTCGACGCTGCTGCGTACTTCGTGGTCGGGGGTGTTCCCGACGTCATCGAGGAAGTGCCTGACCGCAGTGAAGATCTTGGCGAAGACTCGATCGTCGATCGGCTCGGGGACCCACCACGGTGATTCCTCGTCCAGGCGCTTGCGAAAGGTCGCCCGGTTGTCGTCGAGGAAGCCGCCGACGCCGACCAGTACCGCGTCGAGCAGACGTTGATGATGGCCACCTTCGACGGTCAGGTCGATCGCCTTGCCGAGCAGCGGGGTGACCGGCGTGGCGCGCACGCGTGACTCGATGAGGTGTTCGAGCCCCTGTTGGATCTCCTGGTCGTCGAGCACTTCGAGCGCCCCGCGCAACACGTCGGCGACGGCGTCGCCGGCGCGTGACGCATTCGCGGGGAGCGCCAGCCAGGCCCCGGCACGGTGACCGATGCGCGCTCCGCGCAGCCGCTCGTCGATCACCTCGGCAGTCAGGAAGTTCGACTCGACGAAGTCGCCGAGACTGCGCCCGATCTCGTCTTTGCGGTTGGGGATGATCGCCGTGTGCGGAATCGGGATGCGGAGCGGGTGGCGGAACAGCGCGGTCACGGCGAACCAGTCGGCGAGCGCGCCGACCATCGCCGCTTCGGCAACAGCACGGACGTACCCGACCCACGCGCCCCGATCCTCGTTGACCTTGGCGAGGACGAACACGACCGCCGCCACCGCCAGTAGCGCGGTGGCGAAGCGCTTCATCCGCCGCAGGTTGCGCGCCCGCTCGGCATCGGCGGGCGTGATCAGGCTCGACAACGCCGTCGGTTCCGAGCGGCGCTCGGTCGGAGCAGAGAGAGTCGGAGGAGGCAGGTTCACGCCTCGACCGTATCGACCATGTCGCGTTGGCGCGGATGACCCCGTTGTCGGTCGGGGCAACCGAGCGGTGACGAGCGGTGACGGGCTACAAGTTGCAGCCGCACGGGGCGACATGTTGCAGGCGGTGACCTCGACGTCGTACTGCTCTTCCAACGCGAGTGGTGGTGGCGGACCCGGGTGCGCACGGCGTCGATGTCAGTGGGGGCAGAGGGCCGCAACGAGCTGTTCGAGGTGATGCAATTGGTAGGCGGTGAAGGCAGCGGTGATTGCAAGACTCGACCAGAGCGAGACCACCACGGCGCGATGGGGGGTGGGGACGGGCGGTTCGAGGAGCGCACCCATGCGGGCGGCCACACCGAGGCCGGAGAATCCGGCGACGGTCGGTGGATGGGTCTGCAGCGCCACCTTGCCGAGCGTGACGGCCACGAGCGTGCGATCCCCGCAAGCCGCGGCCGCAGCCTCGTCGGCCCACCGTTCGATCGAGTAGTTGACGCGCCGGGCGAGCCCGCGCAATGGCGGGAGCACGGCGGCGGCCAGTTCGGCGGTCAGCAGGTATCGATCGTGCCGGTAGCGGGCGTGGGCCTGTTCGTGCGCGACGACGATCCGGCGTTCGTCGGCGTCGAGCATGTCGACCATCGCGGTGGAGATGACGATCTGTCCGGCGCGCCCCGGGAGCGTGACGGCGTACGGCTTGTGGCTGTGAGCGATGTGAATCGGGTGAGCATCGTCGAGCCGCAATGCGCGGTGCTGACCGACGAGGCGCACGGCACGCACCGCTCCGATCGTGAGGAGCGCCACGGCGGGCAGCCCGAGCCAGGCGGGAATCGAGTCGTGCAGGCCGACTGCCTGGGCGCACCATTCGAATCCGACGCCGACGACGGGAACATGGGCGAGAAACGCCACCGCGATGATGAGTGCAGTGGGGAGCGCGGCGATGACGACGAGGACGAGCGCGATGGTGACGAACCGCGTCGCAAGACTTGGGGGGAGGCGACGATGCGCCGAGGTAGCGATCGTGGCGACGCACAACGTCACCACGAGCGGGAACGCGATCGAGTCGATCATCAGCGCTCGTTCGGGTTGGTCTGGTCGAGTAAGGCACGGATCGCCTTGGCCTCGCGGGCGGGAAGGCCTCCGATGAATCGGCTCAACACTTGGGCCCGGTCCGACGTCGAGTCGAGCAATTCACCGATCCGCCGCACTGCGAGGTCAGGTTCGTCGACGACGGCGCAATAGGCGTAGGCACGCCCTGCCGGTGTCCGCGTGACCAGCCCCTTGGCCTGCAACCGCGTCAAGATGGTGGCGACGCTCGTGTAGGCGTATCCGGCATCGAGCCGATCGTTGATCTGTCCCGGGAGCAACGCCTCATCTGAGTCCCACAGGATGCGCAGCACGTCGTTCTCCAGCGCGCCATCGGGTCGTCGTGTCATCAGCTTCTTCGCCTCCATGCCTCTCCGCCCAGCACTCTTCGCCCGTCACTCTTTGCCCGGCATCTCCGGGGAGTGTGGGCGCTGACCGATCGCCTACGGAGGCCACTATATTCCTACAACGTGTAGTTGCTCTGGTGTCAGGGTGCATCTGCCGCCGACAGCTCATGCCTCGATCTCTTCCTCGTCGTCTCGTTCGTTTCGCGCTCGCGACCATTGCCCTGGTCTCGTCCATACTTGCGTTGTCGCCGGCCACCGTGTCGGCGCACAACTCGCTGTTGTCGAGCGATCCGGCCACGGGCGCCGTGCTCGCAGTGGCGCCGACCCAGATCACCTGGCAGTTCGAGAACCCCGTCCCGCTGGAGACGATGACGGTCACGCTCATCGACGCAGCCGGTGTTCGTAGCGAAGTGGGCGGCTCGACCCATGGCGTAGCCGGCGACACGCAGGTGGTCACGCCGTTGCCGGTGCTGGCGCCGGGCGAGGTGTCGCTGCGCTGGCGTCTCGTGGCATCGGACGGGCACCCACTCACCGGTCGAGTCGACATCACGGTCAGCGCTGCACCTGTCGCTACCCAACCGGCCCCGGCCCCGACCGCCGTGACACAACCGGTTGTCGCTGAGCCGGCCGCACCCGCGCCGGCCACATCAGAATCAACCGTAGCCGGCCGCAACAGCATCGGCCGGAGTGGCCGATGTGTCCACGCCACCGGAGACGGCAGTCGTGCTCCCGTCCGGCACCGGATCGGGGGCCGCAACCGAATCGGCGTCCGCTGGTGGAGGCGACGGCGCGTTCTCGACGCCTTCGGCCGCGCGGTGGATCCTGCGCTACGCGTCGTATCTGTCGATCATGGCCGTGGTGGGGATCATGCTCACCGCGGCGTGGGTGTGGCCGGCCGCCGACAGACATCGGTTCCTGAGGTCGATTCTCAGCCGGTCGTTGCTCGTCACTGCGGTGCTCGGATTCGTCCAACTGCTGGTGGTCGCATCCGACATCGCGGGCGAACCGCCGTGGGCGTCGTTCGGGTCGATCGGCGCAGCTACCACGACGACGGCGGGAATGGCCTTCCTGGTCCGCGCGGTGCTTGCCCCGTCGATGTGGATCATGCTGTTCCGCGATCGGCTCGTCCACCCCGACGTGCAGCGGACTGCGGCGGCCATGTCCAGCCTTGCGTTACTTGCAACGTGGGCGTTCGCCGGGCATTCGAGTTCGATGCGATGGCCGACGCTGGGCGTGATCACCGACGTCGCTCATCACGCCGCTGCAGCTGCATGGATCGCAGGTCTGGCGATCGTCGGATGGATTCTTATCCCCCGCACCCAACCCGAGGTGATGGTGCCCGCCGTTCGCAACTTCTCGCGCGTGGCGGCGATCAGCGTGGGCGTGCTGGTGGTCACCGGCCTGATTCAGAGTTGGCGCCTGGTGGGCAACCCGGCCGACCTGTGGGCTGCCGACCACGGCCGTTACCTCGCCGTCAAGGTCGGCCTGCTCGGGGCCGTGCTGGTGGTGGCCAACCTCAACCGGCGCCGTGTCGACCAGCGCCTCGGTGACCCGTCCACGATCGAGCAGAATGTCGGATCGTTGCGTCAGGCGGTCGCCGCCGAGTTCGCCATCGGGCTGGTCATCGTTGCGATCACTGCCGCCATGGTCGTCTCACCTCCTGCGACGACCGAAAGCGACCGCGACACCGAGGCCGAGACACAGACCGAGACACAGCCGGGCGCGCCCCAAGCGCCGTGAACCGCTGTATACTACATATTGTAGTAATTCCTGACCGAAAGGCCTCACCCCCATGACTCTGCGCTCCCTGCCTTTGCGCCGCTTCGCGGCCCCGGCAATCGTGCTCACCCTCACGGCAACACTTGCCGCGTGCGGCTCGGACGCAGCGTCGTCCGGTGACACGACCGCCGTCGATGCATCGACCGCATCGACCGCATCGATCGGTGCGGAGGCAGCGACCGGTTCAGCCGTCACGCTCAACGCTGGCGACATCGAGTTCGCGCAGGGCATGATCGGCCACCACGAGCAGGCTGTCGAGATGGCCGAGTATGCGCTCGACCCCAACTCCGGAGCCGACACCGAAATCATCGACCTGGCCATGCGGATCCAGGCAGCTCAGGAGCCCGAGATCGTGCAGATGACAGGTTGGCTCACCGCAGCCGGCGAACCGATCACGATGGACATGGTCGACGGGCACGACATGTCGTCGATGGACGGCATGATGAGCGCCGAACAGTTGGACGCCCTTGCGGTCGCCACCGGGGCCGAGTTCGACCTGATGTGGTTGCAGATGATGATCGCCCATCACGAAGGTGCGATCAGTCAGGCCGAGGCCGTCAAAGCCAGTAGCGCCAACCCTGACATCCTCCTCCTCGCCGACCAGATCATCGCCGCCCAACAGGGCGAGCTCACCGAGATGCAACTCCTCGTCGGAAGCTGACCCTCCGGCGGGTTGGTGCGACGAACTTCTCTGCTGTTTCGACGAATCGGCGGGAAGAAGTTGCCATCTCGCAGGGTTTCAGGGATGTGTCCATGACTCCGACTCCCCCGAACGTGATCGGTGAGGGCGACGTCGTCCCCGACGGCGCGCTCATCGATCACGACGGAGCGCTCTGGCGGTTCAGCGATCACCGCAATCAGTTCCTCGTGGTGGTGCTGCACCGCCACCTTGCTTGACTGCCCTGCCAGGAACACGTGCGCGCCGTGTGCGCCCACTTCGACAGCCAACCCGACGTCCTTCCCGTCATCGTCACCTTTGCCGGAAATCCGGATCGTCTCGCCGCCTACCGCAAGCACCTCGACCTCGACGTGCCGGTTCTCGCCGACGTCGGCCGTGAGCTGTACCACCTCCTCGGTGCCGGCCGGGGCTCGGCGCGAGCGATCTGGTCACCGGGAACGGTCATGGCGTACGTGCAGCTGCTCCGACGCGGACGTCGACTGCGCCGACCCGTCGAGGACACGCGTCAGCTTGGCGCCGATGCGATCATCGACCGCGACGGGCGGTTGCGTCGGATCTGGCTTCCTCCGAGTCCCGACACGCGACCGCCGATCAGCGAGCTCGCTGCGGTGATCGACGAACTGCGAACGTGAACTCGTCGACTGGAGTCGACAACTGCACCCGATACTCGATACCAGCGCTGCCGCCACCTCTCGCCCACCCCGAGGAGCGATGAGTTGCGCGGCGCACCGCGCGCCCGAGACTCATCGCTACGCGTGATGTTGGGGGCGAACATGTCGGCAGCGCGGTCAGAGCAAACGGATCAGGGCGGTGAGGCCGACCACCACGATCAGTCCGCGTAGCACCCGCGGGTCGAGTCGGCGGCCGTACCGGGCACCCACCTGCGCGCCGATCGTGGAGCCGACGGCGATCAGACCCGCAACCTGCCAGTCGACGCTGGTCGTGCTCACGAACACGACCGCGGCGACCGAGTTGACCGTGAGCGCCAGCACGTTCTTGGCGCCGTTGAGCCGCTGGAGATGGTCGTCGAGGAAGATGCCGAGCACCGCCATCAGGATGATCCCCTGCGCCGCGCCGAAGTAGCCGCCGTACACGCCGGCGACCGCAACCAAGCTCTGCAGGCCCCACGTGACATCGCCATTTCGGGCATCGCGGCGGACATCACTGGTCGCACGTCGGCTGGCGAGGCGTCGTGCAATCGTCGGCCCTGCGATCACCAGGCCGAGCGCGATTGCGATGAGGAAGACCACGACCGTGTCGAACACATCACTGGGCAACGTGAGCAGCAGTGTCGAGCCGGTTGCGGCACCCAGCATCGAGGCCGGCACTAGCCGGCGCAGTCGTTTCGACTGGCCCGTCAACTCGCGGCGATAGCCAAACACACCAGACAACGAGCCGGGCACGAGGCCGATGTTGTTCGACACGTTGGCGAGCAATGGTGGGTAGCCGAGCGCGACCAGGGTGGGGAACGTGATCAATGATCCGGATCCGACGATCGTGTTGATCGTGCCGGCCGCCATGCCCGCGACCAGGATCGCGACGACGTCGGTCAGCGGCATCGAGTGCGTCGTCGATCGGGCAGCACGCTGACGGCGACGTGGTGAGACATCGGCGAAACGCTAACGGGCGGGAGCGTCGCGCAATGTTCAGAGGTCGGCCAGCTCGATCCAAAAGGTCGAGTCACTGTCGACGTCGAGGGCATTGTCGAAGGTCGTCAGCCGAACGTCGGGCAGAGCGATGAGTCTCGCGGCGCGCGGCGCGCCCCGAAACTCATCGCTTGGTGGGGGATCGGGGGCTGCGTGTCCGGCGCGTCCACTTCCAGATGGCGTCGACAGCCAAGATGGCGGGCGCGGACGCGAGGATCACGATCCATGACGCCGCGGGTGGTGCCTGCTGTTCGATGAGACGGGCACACGCCGGCACGGCGATGATCACAATCGCAAACGCCAACTCGACCGTGGCCGCGACGAGTAAGAACCGGTTCGCAGTCCACTTCAGCTGCCATGCCGGTCGTCGACTGCTGCGGCACGCGAACGCATTGGCCTTCTGCGCGATGACGACGGTCATGAACGCGGCGCCCGATGCCGCTGCGAGTGCCGAACCGGTGGGGAAGTCGGCGCCCGGTCGCCATCCGGCGGCGAGGAGCCCGACCATGAATGCCAACATCTCCAACGCGGCCTCGGTGGGTCCGAGCACGCCGAAGGCGCGGATGGCCACAGTTCGGTCGAGCAGTCTCCCCGTGGTCGGTGGTTGCTGCATCACGTGCGCAGCCGGTGCTTCGGCGCCCAGCGCCGTGGCCGACAGCGTGTCGGTGCCGATGTCGAGGGCGAGTACTTGGAGCACGCCGAGAGCGAGAGGGAATCGTCCGCCCGTCAGCGCCCAGATCGCGAACGGTGTCAGCTCGGCGACGTTGTCGGTGAGGTGATAGGTCAAGAATCGTCGGGCGTTGGCGAACGTCGCCCGCCCGACCTCGACCGCGGCGACGATCGTCGCGAAGTTGTCGTCGAGGAGCACCAGGTCGGCGGCTTCGCGGGCGACATCGCTGCCGCTCGCGCCCATTGCGATGCCGATGTCGGCCTCACGCAGTGCCGGGCCGTCGTTGACGCCGTCACCGGTCATCGCGACGACGTGCCCCCTTGCCTGCAGCGCCCGGGCGATGCGCAGCTTGTCTTCGGGGCTGACTCTGGCAATGACCACCCCGTCGCGATCGACCATGGCGCCGAGCAGCGCCTCGTCGGCGGGAAGGTCCGAACCGACCAGAACCGGTCCATCCGGAGCGCGCAGCCCGACGAGGTCGGCGACGGCTCGGGCGGTGATCGGGTGGTCGCCGGTGACCATGGCGACTCGGATCCCGGCTGCGCGGCATGCCGCCAGCGCCTCCTTTGCCTCGGATCGGGGAGGGTCCTGAAAGCCCAACAGACCCAGCAGCTCCAGGCCGCGCTCGGCTTGCTCAGCCGAGCTCGACGCAGGTCCGTCCCACGATCGGCTGGCGACGGCAAGGACCCGCAGCCCACGCGCGGACATGACTTCCATGGCGTCGTGGGCACCGGTCGTTCCTGGCTCACACTGTGCAATCACGGCATCGGGCGCCCCCTTTGTGAACACGCGGTCGGCGGTCATCACCGACGCGCAGCGCCGGTGGGGATCGAACGGGAATCGGGCGACGATGGGGCCGGTCAACCCGTCGAGATCCTGACCAGGACGGACCCAGCGCGCAAGCACATCGATGGCTGCCTCCATCGGGTCACCTTGCGCGATCCAGCGATCATCGACACTGACGGCTCGTCCCGTCGAACATGCCCTCGCGGCCACGGCCAGTTCGGGCAGGACGAGCGCCGCATCGGGATCGTCAGCGGTGATCGTTCCTGTCGGCTCGTACCCGTCGCCGTCGAGCGTCACCGCTCCCGCGGGTGACCACACCTCGACGACTCGCATCCGGTTCTGGGTGAGCGTCCCGGTTTTGTCGGTGCAGATGAAGGTCGTCGAACCGAGCGTTTCGACCGACTCGAGTCGGCGCACGAGCGCGTTGTTGTCGGCCATCCGTTGCGCACCGATCGCCAACGACAGCGTGACGGTCGGCAGCAGGCCCTCGGGCACGAGGGCGACGGTGATCCCGATCGCGAACACGAAACCGTCCGACGGGGGCGTGGAGGTGAGCAAGGTGAGCAGGAAGAACGCTGTGCCGGCGATCACGGCGATCATGGCGATGGTTCGGACGACACGATGCAACTCGCGGGTCAGCGGGGTGTCGGGTCGCTTCGTCGTTTGCGTGAGCACGGCGAGGCGGGCGAGTTCGGTGTCGGCACCCGTTGCCGTGACGAGCGCATACCCCTCGCCCTCGACGACGAATGTTCCCGCGCGTACGACGTCGCCCTTGCCGATGCGATCGGGCACGCTTTCACCGGTCAGCGTCGAGGTGTCGATCGACAACGAATGGCTCTCGACGCACCGCAGGTCGGCGCTCACCCGATCCCCCTCACCGAGCGCGATCAGATCGCCGGGAACCAGGCCGCCCGCGTCGACCACCGTTCGTACCCCGTCGCGCACCACCGTGACCATCCGCGGGAGGAGATCTCGCAACCGGTCCGCAGTCCGTTCCGCCCGGTACTCCTGAACGAAGGCGAACACGCCGTTGAGCACGATGACGAGGAAGATCGCCACCCCCAACTGCGGCAGCCCAGCGAGGATGGCCAACCCGCCGGCCACCCACAGCATCACGGCGAAGAACTGGACGAACTGCTCGGCGATCTTCTTCCACATCCGTTGGCCCGGAGCCGACGGCAGCACATTCGGGCCAATCGTGCGCAGGCGCGCGGCAGCCTCGGCCGAGGTCAACCCGACTGCGCGAGCGCTCCTGTCGTCGACGGCAAACGGCACACCCCCAGCGTGAGCCGCGCCGATGTCGGGTTCAAGGGTCAGAGGGCCCTACACCGCAGCACGTCGCCGACCGCGTTGCGATGAGTCTGGCGGCGCACGTCGCACCGCCAGACTCATCGCCTGCTGGGGGATGGCTGCTGCGTGTCCGGGTTCGTCTCGCGAGGCTGGCGACTTCGGATCACGCATAGGATTAAGTCATGACGAGTGACACACCTGGTTGTGGGGACGGGAACCTGACGGAGCCGGCGCCCGTCGACGCGTCCGCTGAGCCATCCGATGCGCAGGTGGTCGTCCGCACCGGGACCGTGGTGCCGTTTGCCGGCCTCCTCTCACTCGGTGCCGGAGCGGTTCACGCCGCTGCAGCCGGGATCCACGCCGAGACCCCCCAACTCGCACGCATCTTCGTGCTCGTCGCGGCCCTGCAGATCGGCGCAGGGATCTTGGCCATCGTTCGTCCGGCTCGTTGGTCGACCCTCGGCGTGATCGGCATCAACGTCGGCGCCGTCGTCGGTTGGCTGACGACACGAATCGCCGGGATCGGTTGGATCGACGGGCTCGAGACGAGCGAAGCCCCCCAGTTCGCCGATGCGGCGTGCGCCAGCCTCGGCGCGGCTGCCGTCGTTGTTGCGAGCGCATCGCTGGTCGGTTGGCGCCGGGCGCGGCCGATGCATCTGGCCCTGCCGGGACTTGCCGTTGCTGCGCTCGCCATCCCGGCGATGTTGCTGAGTGTCACCCACGTGCACGCCGACGGCGACGATCACGGACATGACGGCGCCGCAACTGCGACCGGCGAACACGACGACGGCCATGCTGCTGCAGACGCCGAGTTGACTGCCGCCGGTGAACCCGCGTCGACCGATCACCCCCACGACACAGACGCCGCCGACGTCGCCAGTCACGCCGACGATCACGCCACTGCCGACGATCACGCCACTGCCGACGAACACGCCGCTGACCATGCCGCCGAGACGGAGTCCGCCGGGTTGACGTCGCGCCCGTGGCCGCGTCCGTGGGATCCGGCCGATGGCGTCGACGTCGCCGACGTCGCAGGGGTGACAGTGGAGCAGCAGACGCGCGCCGAACAGCTCATCGAGGAGTCGCTGCGTGAACTCCCGAGGTGGGCCGACACCGCCGCAGCCATTGCCGACGGATACGCGTCGATCGGCGATGCGGGTACCGGCACCGAGCACTACATCCGGGGCGACCTCATCGACGACGACATCCTCGATCCGACCGCGCCCGAATCGCTCGTCTACCTCGTCGATGGCGACGAGCGGATTTTGGCTGGTGCGATGTTCATTGCCAGCTCGCGCCCGTCAGACGACCCGTCGCTCACCGACTTCGCCGGCCCATTGATGACGTGGCACAAGCACGACAATCTCTGTTGGGACACGACTCCCGAGGGTAAACCGACGATCGTCGGGCTCATCGATGCCGCAGGCAACTGCGCTCGCGGTGTCCGCGCGGGCGATGCCCAGCCGATGGTGCACGTGTGGATCACGCCGCACGATTGCGGTCCGTTCGCGGCGCTCGAAGGTGTCGGCGCCGGAACCGCGGCGGTCACCGAGGAGGAGCGTGTCGACAAGTGTGGGGCGCACACCGACCACGGCGGAGCGGGCGACGATCATGCTGCCGCCGGCGGCCAAGCCGCAGCCCCGGTCCCGTATGACCCCGCACTGCCGATCGATCTCGGCGGCGTCGCCGGTGTGTCACCCCAGCAGCAGGCGGCCGCGGAAAATCTGGTGGCGATCAACGTGGTTCGCCTCCCTCGATGGAGCGACTATCGCACGGCCGAGGCAGCCGGTTTCCGGAGCATCGGCGACGGCGGACGAACCGGCGCGCACGAGCACTTCATCAAATGGGACTGGATCAACGACGATGTGATCCTCGATCCCGATGCACCGGAGAGTCTCGTCTACGAAGTCCAGGCCGACGGGTCGCGGACACTGGTGAGCGCGATGTACATGCTGCCCGACGAGGTGGGACTCGACGAGGTCCCCGACATCGGCGGCCCGCTCATGCAGTGGCACATCCACGACAACCTGTGCTTCAGCAGCGACCCGGATCAGCCGCGTGTCGCAGGTATCACCGATGCGGCCGGCGCGTGCAGCCCCGGTCTGGTCAAGTTGAATCCGGCGGCGATGATCCACGTGTGGATCACTCCGCACCGCTGCGGACCGTTCGCCGCGCTCGAGGGTATTGGCGCCGGCCAGGTCCTCGAAGGTGAAACCCCCCTGTGCGATCACGCCCACGGCGCGTGACCGCCATGCGTAGGGCGTGCCGCCCGCGACCTACGTAGCCGTCGCGCGTAAGACACGTACTCCAACCGATGCGCCCGACACTCGCCGAGGCGCACGATGGACCCATGTTCCCGCACCACCTCCATCCTGACCACCAACTGGCTGAAATCAGCGAGCGTCATGCCCGCCTCCGTGCCGCGGCACATCGTGAACGGCAGGTCCGGTGTGCCCGCGGCCGATACCGACTGCGGCTCCTGCCTCACCGGCGCAACGCTCCAGACCGATCGCCCGACTGACCGTATGATCGGACCCATGCTGGTGGGACGCGCCGGACTTTCGCCGGTGATGGTCGGCCGCGGCAGCGAACTCGAACGGTTGCGCAGCCTCGTTGGTCAGACCTCGGTGCCCGTCGTCGCGCTCGTCGCAGGTGAAGCCGGGATCGGCAAGACGCGGCTCATCCAAGAACTCATCGCGAGCGTTCCGGAAGGAACGCGTGTGTTCGCCGGTCAGGCCGACCCCGGGACGGTCGGACGCCCCATGGAGTTGCTGCACGATGCGCTCCGCTATGCCGATGTTTCCGACCACGCCGAACTCGTCGATGTGATCGGCGATGCCGGACGCCCCGCCGACCGACGCGTGTGTGCCGGCGTCGATCTCGTCAAGCGGCTCGTCGGCGACGGTGTCGGGCTCGTCGTGTTCGAGGACCTCCACTGGGCGGACTCGGAGAGCCTGGATGCGTTCGAACTCCTCGCTGAACCCGACGGGGGTCAACTGCTCGTGGTCGGCACCTATCGGCCCGACGGGCTGTCGCGCAAGCACCCAGCTGCTGAACTGCTCCCGCGGCTCGAGCGCCGACACACCGTGACCCATCTCCAACTGGCTCGCCTGAGCCCTGCCGAAGTGGGCACGTTCCTCGCCGCGGTGCTGCTCGAGGACCCCACGTTCCGGGCCGTCGACGCGCTGCACACCCGCACGGGCGGGAACCCGTTCTTCCTGGAGGAGCTCGTCGCAGGATCGGGGGAGGTTGCTGCGGGCGATCTGGGTTCCGTACCGCTGCCGTGGACGGTGAGTGAGTTGGTGCGCAGCCAGGTCGACGAACTCGACGCATCCGTCCGCCAGGTGGTGGCCGCAGCGTCGGTCCTCGGACGGCGGGTCTCGTTTGATGTGTTGGCGGCGGTCACCGCCACCGACGAGGCCGAGCTGATCGGTCACCTCCGCGTCGCCGTCGATCGTGGCTTGCTGGTGGAAACCGACCCCGACGTGTTCAGCTTCCACCACGACCTCGCCCGCGAAGCAGTGGAGGGTGGCCTGCTCGGCCGGGAACGACGACGCTTGCACGAAGCTGCGCTCGAGGCGTTGCGCACGAGTGCGAGCCGTGACCATGTGGCCCTCGTGCATCATGCCCGCGGTGCGGGCCGGCTCGACCAGATGGTGGACGAAGCCCGCCTCGGAGCACGTGAATCACTCGAACTCGGTTCGACATTCCAGGCGTTGCAGCTCGCCGAGGCCGGACTCTCCGAGACCGACGACGACCTGGATCTGCGGGCGGTCGCGGCACGAGCAGCATGGCTCGCCGGGCTCCTCGACGACGCCGTTCAACACGCCGATCGATGGTTGGTCGATGCCCGTCGCGTCGACGACGTCGCCGAGGTGGCCGACGCGCTGAGCCTTCGGCTGCGTCTGGCCTTCGACCTTGGCGATCTGCCGGGCATGGTGCCCCTCACCGACGCTCTGATCGACTGCGTCGATCGACTCGGTTCCGACGAGACACGCGCGCGGGCGATGACGTCGGTCGCCCAGGCGTACATGCTGCGCGACCTCGCCGAACTGACCTGCGAGTGGGCAGACCGGGCGCTGGCGCTGGCCAGTGCGAACGGCTTCGAGGCCGTCCGGATCGCCGCACTCATCGAAAAGGGTGCTGCGCTGGTGATGCAGCCCGAATCAGTGGCCGTTGGTACGGCGTTGTTGCATGCCGCGGCCGATGACGCGGAAGCAGCCGGCGACCACGTCGCTGCTGCACGGGCGCTGATCAACCTGGTCTGGCTGGCCCGCCAGTCGAGCCGCGTCGACGAGGGTCGCAGCTTGCTGCAGCGGGTGCACGAGCACGCGGAGCGAGCGGGCTTCGACCTGCTGGCCAGTCATGCCCGCGTCGAAGCGCTGGCCCTGCTGGCAGTGGTTGATGGCGATCTGTCGGCGGCTCAGGCCGTGCTCGACAAGGGTGACCGTTTCGACATGGGCCGAGCGTTGGGGCGCAATCGACGCGAGCTCGCATTGCTGCGCGCCGGGCTGGCGTTGGAGGCCGGCGACATCGATGCAGCCGCAGCGTTCACCGCAGAGTCCAAGCCGGCGACTCCACGCGCGCTGTCCGGAGTGCTGGGCCTCGATGTCCACGTCGCTGCCCGACGGGGTGACATCACTGCCGCTCGGAGCGCACTCGGCCAGCTGGCCGACGCGATCGCGATCGACGGCAGCGCGTCTCCGTCGCAGGTCCATGACATCGTGGCTGCGGCGCTCCGGATCGGCATGGCGCCTGCTGAGTTGCGTCCGCTCGCCGACGCAATGGGGTTGTATCCCGGGCACCGCCTCGACGATGACCACCCGTGGCGCCAGCTGCTCGCGGCGCAACTGGCCGAAGCGGCCGGCGACATCGCAGCCGCCGCTCGCTTGTACGCGTCGGCAGCGACGCAGACAGATGACGCGACCGGTGTCGCGGCTCGGCACCGTGGCACGGCCCACGTCGGCGCAGCGCGCTGCCTGATCGCCGAAGGCGCCGTCGACGAAGCGAGAGAGCATGTGGCCTCGGCGGCGGTCCTGCTCGGGCGGTGGCACGGGTGGCGCGTCGACGAGCTCCGTGCGCTCGAGCGGCGCCTCGGGTTCGGCGTACCGGTGAGCGGACCCGAGGCGCTCACCCCGCGCGAACGAGAAGTGGCGGCGCTGCTCGGCGAGGGCTTGAGCAACGCGGCGCTCGCAAGCCGCCTGTTCATCTCCCCGCGGACCGCTGCGGTCCACGTGTCGAACATCCTGGCCAAGCTGACGATGACATCGCGCACCGAAGTGGCGACGTGGGCCGTACGAGAAGGCCTGTCTGCCGACGGCTGAGTGGCGCAGCGTCGGGACCGTGCATCGAGCCCGCGGTCACCGCACGGTCAAGATCACACGGACGTGAGTTCGTCGGCGGGACGTTCGGCGTCGGGCGGCAGCACCTCGAGGGCGTGACCTTCGACGTCGATGTTCGGCAGGATGCGATCGAGCCATGCCGGGATCCACCAGTTCTTGTCGCCGAGTAGCTCCATCGTGGCTGGCACCAGGAGCATGCGCACGATCGTCGCGTCGATCAGCACGGCGAACGCCAGCCCGAGGCCGAACAGCTTGAGTTGACGGTCGTCGCCGAGCGCGAAGGCGCCGAACACGCAGAACATGATCAGCGCCGCCGCGGTGATCACGCGGGCCGTGACCGCGAGACCGTCGGCCACGGCGGTCGCGTTGTCCTTGGTGCGGTCGTACTCCTCCTTGATGCGTGAGAGCAAGAACACCTCGTAGTCCATCGACAGGCCGAACACGATGGCGAACAGGAACATCGGCACCCATGCCTCGATCGGTCCGGCCTTGTCGACGCCGATCAGTTCGCGGGCCCAGCCCCACTGGAAGATCGCCACGATGAGTCCGTAGGCGGCGCCGATCGACAGCAAGTTCATCACCACTGCCTTGAGTGGCACGAGCACGCTGCGGAACACGGCCATGAGGAGGAGGAAGCTGAGCAGCAGCACCACACCGATCAGCAGCGGCATGCGCCCGCCGAGGAACGACGCGAAGTCGGTCGAGGCAGCGGTGAATCCACCCACTTTGGCGTCGACACCCGACGTCGGGATGACGTCGTTGCGCAGCGCGTTGACGAGCTGGCCCGTCGCCTCGTCTTGCGGGGCACTCTCGGGGTACACGATCACGAGTGCCAAGTTGTCGGTGAGTGGGTTGGGCGTGGTGAACGCCACGTTGTCGACACCGTTCAGCGTCTCGACGAACGAACCAAGCGCCGCCTCGTCGCTGGCGGTGGCACCCTCGACGGTGACGAACAACGGGCCGTTGGTGCCCGGGCCGAACCCTTCCGCAATGAGGTCGTAGGCGCGCCGCACCGTTTGGTCTTCCTGATAGTTGCCGTAGTCGCCGAAGCCGAGGCGGATCGAGAGCAGTGGAATGGAGAGCACGAGCAGCAACAGCACGGCGCCGAGCGCACTGGGCCACGGGCGGTGCTGGATGAACCGGCTCCACCGATACCAGAACCGCTGCTCCTTCGGGCGTTCGACCCGGTGGGGCACGAGACGCCTGAGTGGCTTCACCGCGAAGCTGAGCGCGAAGAACACGATGGCGAGGACGAACCCTCCGGCGAAGACACTGCCCTGGCCGGAGATGACACCCACCAGCGCGCCCACCACGGCGATCCCGATCGCGATCAGTGCGGCCCACGACGTGTTGTCGATGCGATTGCCGACCAACCCGAGCAACGCGGGCAGCAGGGTGAGGGACCCGGCGAT
Source organism: Ilumatobacteraceae bacterium (assembly GCA_963820085.1). Taxonomy (GTDB): domain Bacteria; phylum Actinomycetota; class Acidimicrobiia; order Acidimicrobiales; family Ilumatobacteraceae; genus Ilumatobacter_A. The sequence continues at coordinate 513,767 of CAWFYU010000009.1, forward strand.
CATCATCGCCACGCCGAGCGACGACGCCGAGCGCGACACCTTGCACGAAGCTGAGGCCCATGAGGTAGAGGCCCATGAGCGAGATGATCACGGTGATGCCGGCGAACAGCACGGCGCGACCACTGGTGTCGAGCGACGAGGCGATCGAGTCTTCGACGCTCGCGCCGGAGTGCAGATTCTCGCGATAACGGGTGACGATGAACAGCGCGTAGTCGATGCCGACACCGAGGCCGATCATCGCCACCATGGCGGTGGTGAAATCAGGCATGGAGACGACGTTGCTGCCGAGCGACACGAGCGCAGACGCCACGCCGAGCCCGAATAGCGCGATCCCGATCGGCAGGCCCATCGCGAGGACCGAACCGAACGCCAGAATGAGGATGATCACGGCAGCGATCAGGCCGTAGATCTCGCTTTCGGGGAGTTCGAACTCGGCGAAGAGGTCGCCGCCGTACTCCACCTGGAGGCCGTCGACCGTCACGATCTCCTCGCCTCGTTCGACGATGTCTTCACCGATCTTGGTGAGTTCGTTGAAGTCACGGCTGTCGCGGATGTCGAGCTGGGCGAACGCGATGGTGCCGTCGGCGCTGACCTGCTGCGGGTTCTCGTACGGGGTCGTGACCGAGATGTCGTCGATCGACGCGACGTAGGCGAACAGTTCGCCGAGCGACGCTTCGATTGCGGGGTCGGCGATGCCCTGGTCGGCCTTGACGACGATCTGGGCGCTGAAGCCGGCCCGGTCGGGTGAGGCGCCTTCCAACAATTCCTGGACGTCTTTGGACTCGCTGTTGGGCTGCGTGAAGTCGGTTCTGTAGTTGGGTCCGACTGCGCCAGCGGCGATGTTGACGACCATGAGCACGGCGACCCAAGCGCCGATCACGATCCAACGATGACGCACGCACGTGCGAGCCAATCTGGACAACATGCCCTCGGATCGACGAATGCTGTTCGACATGGGATGCCCCTCTTCCTGCGAAACCCGCAGGAGCGATTTTGTCACGCCCAGCCCGGTGACGCAGGGGGGATAATCCCCGGAGGAGGGTGTTTCCCTGTGACTCGCGACACGACGTGCACACGACTTCACTGGCCAGCGACAGACGTACCCGCCCTCGAAGGCGAACTCGCGATCAGCGCAGCATCGCTCGCTGAGCTCCACGTCGGCGTGATGGTGACCACCGACGAGTCAGCTCGGGCAGAACGGCTGAGAAGGCTGACCATGCTGCAACGCAGCTTCGATGCGCTCCCCGTCGACGACGACGTCGCTGCCAGCTACGGGCGCCTCGCCGCGGCGGTGGTCAGCGCCGGGCGTCAACCGCGGTCGCGTGCGTTCGGACCTCCTGATTGCGGGCCCACCGTGCGGCTCAGAGGACGAAGCGGTATCCGACGCCGGTGTCGGTGACGAAGTGGGCGGGCTCGGCGGGAAGCCGCTCGAGCTTGCGACGGATGTTGGTCATGTGGACACGCAGCACGTTGGGGTTGGGCGAGTACCCCGGGCCCCACACGGCAGCGACGAGTTGGGCGTGCACGACGAGGCGGCCCGCATTGCGAACCAGGAAGGCGACGATCTGCCATTCGGTGCCGGTGAGATGGACCTCCTCGTCATGGTCGGCCCCCACGAAGGCCCGGCGGGCCGCCAGGTCGAGCCGCAACCACGTCGTGGTGATGTCGGGTTCGGGGGTGCCGTGCGTGTCGCCAGCACGGCGGAGCGCCGCGTTGATTCTGGCGAGCAGTTCGGCCATCCCGAACGGCTTCGTGACGTAGTCGTCAGCACCGGCGTCGAGCGCGGCGACCTTCGAGCGTTCGTCGTCGCGGGCTGTCAGCACGATGATCGGCACGCTCGTCCATCCGCGCAATGCTTCGATCACACCGAGCCCGCTCAGCCCCGGGAGGCCGAGATCGAGCAGGACGAGGTCGGGATGCTCGGTCGCCGCCGCCTGCATTGCGGCTTCACCGGTCGCAGCGTTCACCACCGAGTAGTCGCGCGCTCCGAGGTTGAGCGCAAGGGCGCGCCGGATCTGTGGTTCGTCGTCGACCACCAGGATCTTGGTCACTGCGCCGCCACCGAATCAGCGACATCGTGCGCAGTTGTGGCGTTCGCGGCCGGCAAGACGATGGTCGCCGTCAAACCTCCTCCGGGGGTGTCGTCGAGGACGAGCCGGCCGTGCATCGCGCGGACGAAACCGTCGACGATCGCCAGCCCGAGCCCGACGCCGCCGGTGCTCGTGTCGTCGAGGCGCTGAAACGGTGCGAGCACCTCCCCGCGCCGGTCGACCGGGATGCCGACTCCGCGGTCGATCACGCACACGTGGAGTTCGTCGCCGAGATGCGCGGCAGTGATCGCGACGGGCGCGTCAGGTGGCGAGTAGCGAACGGCGTTGTCGACCAGGTTGGCAATCGCCCGTTCGAGCAGAGAGCGGTCGGCGACCGCGTCGGGGACCGTCGCCGGCACGTCGATGCGCACGTTCGGCCGGTGGGTGAGACTCGAGACCGCGGCATCGACGACATCAGGCAGCGGCACCGCATCGAGGTTGATGGCGAGCGAGCCCGTCTCGAGTCGGCTCGCATCGAGCAGGTTGCCGATCAACCGGTTCAGCCGGTCGGCCTCTTCATCGATCGTCGTGTACATCTCGGCGAGTTGCTCGGGTTGCCAGACGACCGATCGGTCGAGCAGCCCCGACGACAGCATCTTGATCGTGGCGAGCGGGGTACGCAGGTCGTGAGACACCGCTCGCAGCAGCGCCGTTCGCGCTCGATCGATCGTCGCCAACTCGTCGGCTCGGCCCATATCGCGACGCATCGCCTGCTGGTCGATTGCGACCCCGAGTTGTGCGGCGAGCGCAATGAGTACCCGCTGGTCTCCGGCCGTCAGATCCCGACCGGAGACCGCAAGCGAGCGTCGCTCACCTGCTGACGAGACCCCGACGTCGATGGTCGAATGGACGGCATCGGTGTCACCGGCGGCAGCGAGTACGACCTCGATGCCGTCGGCATCGAACTGGCTCAGCGTTGCCCCGCTCAGCGCAAACGCTTCGAGGAGCGCAGCCATCAGCCGATCGACGGGATCGGGATCGGCGGCGAGCGTTGCGGCCGCCCGAGCGATGATCGCTGCCTCGGCCCGCATCCTCCTCGCGTTGGCGGCTTGGACGGCGATCCGCTCCACCAGGGCGCCGACCACGAGCCCGATGACGACGAACACGACGAGCGCGATCACATCGTCGGCGTCGTCGATCGACAGCGTGTAGCGCGGTTCGACGACGAAGTAGTTGACCGACAGCGCTGACGTCAGCGCGGCCACGGTGGCAGCGACTCGGCCGCCGATCATTGCAACGGCGATCACGGGCACGAGGAACACCAGCAGAACCGACGACAGGTCGATGCGGTCGCGCAGCAGATGCGCGACGAACGTGAGCAGCGGAAGCAGAACCGCCAGCACTGCGAATGCCAGCCGCAACCTTGGGGCGTTGTGCGCGGACGACGTCGATCGTGCTGGACGTCCGGAGTTGACGAGTGGTTCGTCGAACTCTTCGCCGGCGACGATGTGGATGTCGATGCCATTCGCCAGGCGGCTGAGGCGAGCGACGAACGAACCGCGAAACCATTGGTCCCATCGGCCTTCGCGCGATGCACCGATCACGATCTGGGTGGCGTGCTCGTTGAGCGCAACATCGACCAGCGTCGCGACTCGGTCGTCGCCAACAACCTCGCGGCGCCGGCCGCCGAGCGACTCGAGGAGGGCGAACTGGCGCATGAGCGCGTCGTCGTTCGCGTGCTGGCGTCCGTCGGCGGCAGCGACGTGCACGCCGAGCAACTCGCCGCCGACCCGTTGCGCGATGCGCGCCGCACGCCGCACGACGTCGTCGGCACCGGGCGCGCCGGTGAGCCCGACCACGACCCGCTCGCGCGTCTCCCAGGCGCCGGTCAGACCGTGCTGTTCGAGGTAGCCATCGAGATGCTCTTCGACACGATCCGCGACCCACAACAGCGCGAGCTCGCGGAGGGCTCCGAGGTTTCCGGGGCGGAAGAAGTTGACGAGTGCGGCGTCGGCGCGTTCAGGGGGATAGATGTTGCCGTGGGCCATGCGGCGTCGCAGCGCCTCGGGCGACATGTCGACCAACTCGATTTGGTCAGCGTTGCGCACCACTCGATCGGGCACCGTCTCGGACTGGGTGATCCCCGTGATTTGGGCGACGACATCGTTGAGCGACTCGAGATGCTGGATGTTGACCGTCGTGATCACATCGATGCCGGCGGCGAGGATCTGCTCGATGTCCTGCCAGCGCTTGCCGTTCGCGCTCCCCGGAGCGTTCGTGTGCGCGAGTTCGTCGACGGCGACGACACTGGGCCGCCGCGCGAGCACGGCGTCGACGTCGAGTTCTGACAGCATCGCCCCGCGGTACTCGATGTTGCGGCGTGGCAGCACCTCGAGGTCGCCGAGCTGGGCTGCGGTGAGCGCGCGGCCGTGCGTCTCGACGATGCCGACCACCACATCGCCGCCGCGCTCGTTGCGCCGTCGTGCCTCGCCCAGCATCGCGTAGGTCTTGCCGACGCCCGGCGCGGCACCGAGATAGATCCTGAGCGTGCCGCTCTCCATGATCAGAGTCTGCCCGTCACGTGGTCGCCGTCAACCGGCAGCCGTCAACCGGCAGCCTTGAACTGGTCGTCGCCGAACTGTCGGTCGAGTGCGAGATTGAGCACGAGGACGTTCACGGCCGGTTCGCCGAGCACGCCGAAGCCAGGCTGGTCGGTCGCCTCCCGGACGGCGTCGAGCACCGCGTCGATCGGGACCCGGCGCACCTCGGCGACCCGCGGTGCCTGGAGTCGCGCATTGGCCACCGAGATATGCGGGTCGAGGCCGGACCCGGACGCGGTGACGGCGTCGACGGGCACGGGAATGCGGGCATCGAGCCCGTTGACCGCCCGGTAGTCGTCGACGCGCTGCGTAACGGCGTCGAGCAGGTCGGCGTTGAGCGGGCCGAGGTTCGAGCCCGAGCTGGCAGCACCGTCATACCCCGCACCTGCGGCGGAGGGTCGCGGATGGAAGTACTGCGGTGAGACGAACGGCTGGCCGATCAACTCGCTCCCGACGATCACGCCGTCGACCTCGACCACGCTGCCGTCGGCGCGGTTGCCGAACGCAACCTGCGCGACAGCGGTCGTGACCAGCGGGTAGACGACCCCGAGCAGCAGGGTGAAGCCGGCCAACGCCACGAGGGCCGGACGGAGTTGACGGACAAACGAACGCATCACTGCACTCCGAACGCTGAGAGGATGACATCGAAGAGCTTGATGCCGACGAACGGCACGACGACACCGCCGAGCCCGTAGACGAGCAGGTTGCGACGTAACACGCCCGTCGCCGCCTCGGCTCGGAAGCGAACGCCGCGCAGTGCGAGTGGGACGAGGGCGATGATGACGACGGCGTTGAAGATGACCGCGGCGAGGATGGCCGATCGGGGTGACTGCAGGTCCATCACGTTCAGCCGGTCGAGCGCCGGCAGCGCCGTCGAGAACATCGCGGGGATGATGGCGAAGTACTTCGCCACATCGTTGGCGATCGAGAAGGTGGTGAGTGAGCCGCGGGTCATCAGCAGCTGTTTGCCGACTTCGACGATCTCGATCAGCTTGGTCGGGTTGCTGTCGAGGTCGACCATGTTGCCGGCCTCCTTCGCGGCTTGCGTGCCGGTGTTCATCGCGACGCCGACATCGGCCTGGGCCAGCGCCGGCGCATCGTTCGTGCCGTCGCCGGTCATCGCGACGAGATTGCCGCCAGCCTGCTCGCGTCGAATCAAGGCCATCTTGTCCTCTGGCGTGGCCTCGGCCAGAAAGTCGTCGACGCCGGCTTCGGTGGCGATGGCGGCTGCCGTCAGTGGGTTGTCGCCCGTGATCATGACGGTGCGAATGCCCATCGATCGGAGTTGATCGAACCGTTCCCGCATGCCCGGTTTGACGGTGTCCTTCAAGCGGACGACACCGAGCACGCGCCAGGCCTCGTGAGGTTGCTTGTCGACGACCACGAGTGGGGTCGCTCCGTCGTTCGACACCTGATCGACGATCGGACCGAGTTCGAGTGGCACCGTGCCGCCCTGCTCCACCACGAATCGACGCACCGAGTCGGCGGCACCCTTGCGCACCGCTCGTCCGTCCGCGAGGTCCAATCCCGACATGCGCGTCTGCGCCGTGAACGGCACCAGCAACGCTCCCGGCTGGTCGTCTGCGACGAGGCCGAAGAGACTCGTTGCCAGTTCGACGATCGATCGGCCCTCGGGCGTCTCGTCGGCCAGCGACGAGGTCAACGCGCCCTCGGCGACGTCGAGTTCAGTGACGTCGTGGACGGGAATGAACTCGGCTGCTTGACGCGACCCGAAGGTGATCGTGCCGGTCTTGTCGAGCAGGAGCGTCGTCACATCGCCGGCCGCCTCGACCGCGCGGCCGGACATCGCGAGCACATTGCGCTGCACCAGACGGTCCATCCCGGCAATGCCGATCGCCGACAGCAGCCCACCAATGGTGGTGGGGATCAGGCACACGAGCAGCGCGACGAGCACGATCACCGGCTGCTCGGCGCCCGAGTAGATCGCGAACGGCTGCAAGGTCACCACGGCGAGCAGGAAGATGATCGTCAACCCGGCGAGCAGGATCGACAATGCGATCTCGTTCGGGGTCTTTTGGCGATCTGCGCCCTCGACGAGCGCGATCATCCGGTCGAGAAACGTTTCGCCCGGGCGCGCCGTGATCTGGACGACGATCCGGTCGCTGAGCACGCGTGTTCCGCCGGTCACCGCGGAACGATCGCCGCCGCTCTCGCGGATGACGGGGGCCGACTCGCCGGTGATCGCCGATTCATCGACCGTTGCGATCCCCTCGACCACGTCGCCATCACCCGGGATCACTTCGCCGGCGACGACGACGCAGCGGTCACCGATCTGGAGCTCGGCCGACGACCGCTGGACCGTGCTGTGGTCGGCCAACTCCACCGTCGCCATCGTGTCGGCGCGGGTGGTCCGCAGCGTGGCGGCCTGCGCCTTGCCGCGACCCTCGGCCATCGCCTCAGCAAAGTTCGCGAACAGCACGGTGCACCACAGGAAGGCGGCGACGAGTCCGGCAAAAACGTTGTCGTCCGTAGTCGAGCTGGCGAGGTCGCGCCCGAAGAGCACGGTCGTCAACAGTGCGCCGATCTCGACGATGAACATCACGGGGTTGCGGTAGAGCACCCGCGGGTCGAGCTTGCGAAGGGCGTCGCCGACGGCGGCGCGAACGATCGTGCGGTCGAACAGCGAGCGCGATGCCGACGGCTTCGACCGGACCTTCGGGGGGCGCTCCGCGCTGCGCAGGGAATCGGTGACGGCGTTCATGGTCATGGTCATGGGCTCCGAGTTCACAGCGACAGGTGTTCGAGAATCGGGCCGAGCGCCAGCGCCGGGAAGAAGGTGAGCCCGCTGACGATCACGACCACGCCACCGATCAGCGCACCGAAGAGCGGCGTGTGTGTCGGCAGCGTTCCGTTGGTGGTCGGCACGATCGGCTTGGACGCCAGCGACCCGGCGATGGCGAGTGCCGGGATGATCAGCCCGAACCGGCCAACGAGCATCGCCAGCCCCTGCGTGATCGTGTACCAGTCGGTCCCGGTGCTCTGGTAGGCAAACGCCGAGCCGTTGTTGTTGGCTGCGGACGCGAAGTTGTAGAGCACCTCCGACAGGCCATGCGGCCCCGGTTGGAACGTCTGGGCACTCGCCAAGGTCATCGAAGCTGCCGCGAAACCGAGTAGCGCCGCGGGCATCGCCAGGATGTACAGCGTGACCAGCTTCATCTCGGCTGCCTGGATCTTCTTGCCGAGGAATTCGGGCGTGCGCCCGATCATCAACCCGGCGATGAACACGGCCAGCAGTGCGTTGATCAAGAGACCCATCAGCCCGACCCCGATGCCCCCGGGGGAGACCTCGCCGAACATCATGCTCAACATCGGCGATAGCCCACCGAGCGGCGTGAACGAGTCGTGCATGCAGTTCACCGACCCGTTCGATGTGCCCGTCGTGGCTGCCGCGTACAACCCGCATGCAGCAGTGCCGATGCGCACCTCCTTGCCCTCCATGTTCCCGCCTCCCTGCTGCGCGGAAACCGACTGGTCGACGCCGAGCGCGCTGAGCGCGGGGTTGCCGGTGGTCTCGGCCATGATCGCCCAGCCACCCATCACCACGAGCACCCCGGCCATCACCGCCATCAGCAGTCGTGCCTGGCGCCGATCGCCGATGAGGATGCCGAACGCCACGACCAGAGCGAACGGGATGACGAGAAGTGACCAGGTGTTCAGCAGGTTCGTGAAGCCGTTGGGGTTTTCGAACGGGTGCGCCGAGTTGGCGTTGTAGAACCCGCCGCCGTTGGTGCCGAGCTGCTTGATCGCGGCTTGTGACGCAACGGGTCCGCCTGGAATCGTTTGCTCGAATGCGTCACCGTCGACCCCGCCGTCGACGGTGTCGACCAACGCGACCGGTGTGTCACCGTCGAAGTTCTGGACGACGCCCTGCGATGTCAGGACGAGGGCGAACAGGAACGACATCGGCAGCAGGATCCGCAACGTCCCGCGGGTCAGATCGACCCAGAAGTTGCCCAGTTCCCGACCGTTCCCCCGGCTCTCGCCACCGGTGCGCGCGATGCCTCGAATGATGGCGACGATCACCGCCAAACCGACACCTGCCGAGACGAAGTTCTGCACGGCCAGTCCGAGCATCTGGGTGAGATGGCTCAGTGCGACCTCGCCGGAGTACCACTGCCAATTCGTGTTCGTCACGAAGCTGACGGCGACGTTGAACGCGCCGGTCGGTGACATTGCCCCGCGTCCTGTCGGGTTGACGGGCAGCGACCCTTGTACGCGCAGCATCACGTAGAGGCCCAGCATCGAGACGAGCGCGAAGGCGAGGAGCGAGAGGGCATAGACGTTCCACCGCTGCTCTCGCTCGGAGTCGATCTGCATCGCTCGGTACAGCCGCCGCTCGATCGGCAGGAACACCCGGTCGCCGGGAGCGGTGCCGTCTGCCCGTGAGCCGTACACCGCCGCGATGTAGCGGCCGAGTGCGGGCACGGTGGCGACGAGCAGAACGACGACTGCCAGCACCTCGAAGATGTCACGCCACGACATCAGAATCGTTCCGGTCGGATCAGCACGACGATCAGATAGGCGAGCGCACCGATGGCGAGCACCAGCCCTGCTGCATTGTCGAAGGAGATGGCAAGCATCAGGCCGAACCCTGGAGTTCTGGTGACGGGGAGGGGGCCGCCGACGACGAAGCGGATGATGAAAGGGTCGGTGCAGCGGAAGCAACGCCGCGGGCGTCGGTCGCCGGCTCGTTACGGCCGATGATGCGGTCGCAGCACCACACGTAGGCGGCGAACGCGGCGATCGTCGCAATCATCAGGGAGGTCATCAGCACGTCGATCATCAGGCTGCGCCGACTTGGCTCGGTTCGAGGGCCAACTCGACGGTGTCGGCGAACGTGAGCACCGCCCGTCGATCGATCGACAACGGTGCGAGGCCGGGGCGCGGTGTGACGATGAGCCAGCGGCCCTGCTCGTGGCGGTGTCGGAGCGGCAGGGCCGCCCCGGCCGCCGGAAGGACGAGGAGGGCATCGTCGGTGTCGAGCGGGCGCCGGGCGATGACGGGGAGATCGGTCGGATTCGTCGCCGTGACGCGGGCCGTGACGAGTGCGAGATCATTGGCCGCAGCATCGATCGCAGCCGACCACACGTCGCGCGCGGGCCGGTCCACGGCCAGCATTTCGCCGATCGCGACTCCGGCGGCGTCGGCCTCGGCATGTCGCGCCGAGGTGATGCCACGCCGGACACGTACCGCGGTGAACGAACTCATCGCGAGCCCGAGCGTGAGAAGGAGCAGGACGCTGTACACGTCGCGCCGATCGGTGATCCGCAAGGTGTTGATCGGCTCGGTGTGGAAGTAGTTGAGCGAGAGCGCGGCGACGATCGAGGTCGACACGCCGGCGAGCCAGTCGATGACGGCGAACGCCACCGTCACGACGGCGATCACGAGGGCGACGTTGGCGAGCGTCACGCCGCCGTCACCTCCGCGCTCGGGCAACGTCAGGAGCCAGGCAGCAAGCACGGCGATGACGGGGCCGGCGACGATGGCGGTCTGTTCGAGTGGGGTACGAGTCGGTGTGCTGATCACACCTCCGGTCTACGCCTCCGACCGGTCACAGAGAAGTGGTCTACACGCTTCCTTCACGCCAGGCCATTCGACATTCACGCCATGTTCACGTCGTGCACGCGGTGGCCGCCTGCGGGCTGCTGCTCGCCCGACGAAACCGGCGCATCGGTCGATCCGGCGGTGCTCGCCGCGGACGTTCAGGACTCGATCGCGTCGGGCAGCCGACGTCCAGGTATCGCGGCGCCGGTGCACATTGTACTCACGTAATTCATGGAGTTCAGCCCAGTCGGGTGTACAGTGTGCACCATCATTGAAGGACGCATGATGACCACCACCCCGACCACCGACGTCGAGATTCCCGATTCAAGTCGGCAGTCGAAGGACTCGCGACTGAACTTGAGAGTCTCCACCAGCCAAGAACAGCTCATCCGACGTGCGGCGGCTGCAATGAACCGAAGTGTGACTGACTTCGTGCTTGACAGTGCCGCTGATCGCGCCGAGACGGTTCTTGCGGAGCGTCGCTGGTTCCTTCTGTCGGTAGAACAGTTCGTTCGCTTCGACGAGTTGCTGGACGCACCATTTGAGCCATCCGATGCTCTGCGGTCTTTCTTGGCGACGCCGCCGGTTGTCGATCTGTCCGATTTGTGAGCGATTGGCCAGCCGGGGAACCGGAGAAACTGACCGTCGACCATCATGTCGAGGGGTTCTCGTCAGGCGCGGTCGAACTCGACGACTGGTTGCGCACGCGGGCGCTGGCGGGTCAAGAGGTCGGCAACGCGAGCGTTTTCGTCGTCGCGAAGGAGCGTCGAGTGCTCGGCTACTACGCCTTGGCGTCGGCAGGAGTGGAGCAGCGGAACGTGCCCGGGAGGGTTCGTCGGAATGCACCGGAACCGGTCCCGGTGCTCCTCCTCGCGCGGCTCGCTGTGTCTGAGCACGCGCGCGGAAGAGGAATCGGCCGGCTACTCCTTCGGGACGCCATGCTCCGGGCGATCCGCGTATCGGAAGACATCGGCTTTCGCGCGCTACTCATCCATTGCCGAGACGACACCGCACGAGAGTTCTACCGACGGGTCGTCCCACAGTTCTTGGATTCACCGACCGAGCCGCTGCATCTGCTGCTGCCGTTGAGCGCTCTCGTGGCTGCGGCGTCATCAGTCTGACCTCAAGAGTCGACGTACGGTGATCGGCGCTTCGGACGTCGTTGTTTCTGGCAGCCCGAGTACACCCGCTTCCGGAATCCACAGACGTAAAGGTTCTGACGGCGCAGTCGATCGCGGTGACGACGTCGTCACGTCCAAGACGCTGCCGAACGCGTACATGACGGACACCGATTTCGGGGTCGAGAACGTCAGATCGACACCCGAGACACGGCCTTTTCGGATGCGGATCTGCGTCCTGTTCGGCGACAGCCCGGTGTCCGGCAACAGCCCGGCGAGCACGGCACGCTCGCAGTGGACGGGTCGATGGAAATCGGAGGCGAGGCAGGGGAAAGCGTGAGTCGGTGGCCGAGCGTCAGGCTCGGGAGCGGTTACGTGACCGGTACGACGCGGAGGTGAAGGCGGTGACGGAGTTCTTCGGCTACGCCGGCCAGATCGATCAGCTGAACGCGAAGATCGAAGTGCTCGTCGAGCGACAGACCGAGACCTTGGCTCGGCTGGCAGAGTCGACGGACGTGAACCGGGCGGCGGACACGGTGTGCTGGTCTGTCAACAAGGCGTGCGACGCTGTGGCAACGGCGCGTCGCGATGTCGGCGCTCCCTCGGTGGCAGCAACGACCGGAGCTGAGTCGTGACGACGACGCCCCTCCGCGGGCGATGCGAGCAACCCGCCCAGATTCGAGACATCATGGTCAGCGACTTCATCTGGGTGGGAGCAGTCGACCTCGTCGACGGTCGCCGGGCGGTCAGTTGTTCAGTTCTGGCGGCGCAACGGATTGGTCCTCTCCAGGCCTGCGGAGCTTCTTGGGGCCTGCGACCAACAGCTGGCGGGCTGCCTGAGCGTGCTCGGCGACGTTGGTCCGCACGTTGCCGAGCGAGCCCGCAAGGCCGTTGTACGCAACGCGTTCGACTTCTGTCACATCGAGATGGCGTTGGTCCGCGAACCACGTCAACACTTGTTCCATCTCTGACACGTGCCCGAGCAACTTCTTCTTGCGGATGGGGGCGAAGCCTTCGAATCCGGTCGGCTCGCCGAGTTGCTGGACGACCTGGCTGATCCGGTCGATCAACAGTTGATCAGCGGCGGCGAGGGCAGTGAGTTGAGCTTGGATGTCGACCGTCAAGCTCGGCACCGCCGATTGCTCATGGTTGACGCCGTTCGCCAGTCGAAGCTCTTGCCAAAGCGCGTAGTTCTGCTCTGCGACCACCAGGAGAGCGATGGACTGCTGGAGTAGATCTTCGGTGAGATCCGCGGCCGCACCTGCTCGGCTTCGAACCCAACCGCTGCTCTCGACATCGCCAAGACGATTGAGGACATACGCCCGAAGACTCTCGATGTCTCGGGCAATGGCGGGGCCGAGCGAAGCGACGGTCGACCAATCGGTCGCGCTCGACGACCCCGGTCGACCGTACCCGTTCCGCCAATGGATGCAGGGTTGCTCGATCACCCAGGACAGAACCGAGTCGCTCCGAATCGAGGAGTCCTATGACTCGGTCGACTTTGCCCTCTACTCGCTCGATCGCTTCGGCGACTTCCTTGATTGCAGCCTTGAGGGCCATCTGCCCGGCGGCGGCCTGCATGCTCAACGCCTTCTCCGGGCCGAGATCAACCGGCTTCCAGTCGAGGTTGCCGGCGAACTCTCCGGCATTCCTCACGAAGCTTCGGAAGTAGCCACCCTCGGTCTCGATTGGGCCGTGCTTCGCAAGAAGCGCGAGACATCGAGGTGAGAATTCGATGTACTCCCGATGGGTCTGACGGTAGGCGAGAGCGTTGGCGCCGAGCTGAATCGAATCGACCACCAGATGACGCGAGCGGCCGCCTGCCGTCTTGGCAGTCTGCTGCATCTGGTCGATGAATGTCGCGACGTCCGTGGTCGATCCAGACACCATCACGCCCCGACCGGTCGAGTACAATTCGACCTCACCTTCTCCATCGGTGGGTCCGTTCCGTTGTCGCGCCATCGAATCAAAGTAGGTCATTCGGGGGCGGGTGCGAGGCAACCGACGAACCAAAGTGTGGCGGATCTCGCATGCCTCGGATTGCGGGATCGCCGGTCCAACGTGGGAGGGCTGGCGTTCACGCATCGACGCAACCCGCGATCGCTCATGGAGGACCGCACTGCTGAGTTGACTTGTCGAGCTTCTGGCGCCGTGTCGTCTGCTCTCAGCGGCCTCGACAACCACCCAACGGCGGAACTCGAACGAATGATCCGCGAGCTTCACGGACTCTGGCCCGTCGCCGTTCCACTCCCGACGTTGGGCAGGGAAGTGGACTGAGCGGAACGCCTGGCCGACGTCGACGACGACAAGGTTCTGGTCGGTCGGATTGATCGAAAGCGAGATGAAAAGGCTCGCTCAATCGGCTCGACGAGAGCGAAACTCGCGGAGTGGCGAGATCAGCTCCCTGATCGATACGCCAGGATAGGCCAGATGTCGAAGCCGATCTGTCCGCATAAAACCTGGTAGATGCACTACTGCGTGGCGGAACGGGGGGGATTCGAACCCCCGGACCCGTGAAGGTCGTCCGCTTTCAAGGCGGGTGCATTCGTCCACTCTGCCACCGTTCCGCGTTCGACGATACCGGGCTATGCTGCCTGCTCCCAGGAGAGGTGCCAGAGCGGCCGAATGGGATGCCCTGCTAAGGCATTGACCCTCCGGGGTCCGTGGGTTCAAATCCCACCCTCTCCGCCACTGCGACCGGCAACCCGTTTGGGTCTGTCGGTCGTCTGGGTTTTCGGTCTCGTCGTTGCCCTGCTCAGGCATTGACCCTCCGGGGTCCGTGGGTTCACATCCCACCCTCTCCGCCATTGCGACCGGCAACCCGTTTGGGTCTGTCGGTCGTCTGGGTTTTCGGTCTCGTCGTTGCGGTACCCGGCATTGTCGACCATCCGAGGCCGCGCCGCGTGTGACGGTTCAAGTTACAAGCATGTCGTCTACATGACAGCCGCGTTGCGATTTGATGACGAACCGACTAGACACTGTCGTCATCACGCGTGACGGCACCCGCCGCATGTCGCACTCTCGATCGTTCGCTCTCAAATCGGGGCGACGCGATCACAGCCTCTGAGGCGGAGACCATGAACCGAAACGACGATCAGCGCAACGATTCGAACGGCAACGATTTCTGGGGCGGCAAGGCCGACTGGTCCGCTGCCGGCGAGTCGACCACCGAGCACGAACGCTTCGACGCCGCCGCCCACTGGGCAGCGGTCGACACCGACTCGAGCCGGCCACTCGCCCGAGTTCGCCGCAGCTGGTCGAAGCTGCTGAGCTCCGGCGCCGACGCCACTCGCTCCCACGGCATCACCCGCCCCGATGTCCCCGCCGAGTACGACGCGACACCTGCGCTCGGCGTGAGCGCCGACATGTTCGACGACCTCGACGACGACGACGTGGCATACGGCGCCGCCGGCACTCACGTGCGAGACATCGCAGCTGTGCCGATCGACGATGCCGGGTGGGATGCCGAGTTCATGCCGACGCCGGCTCCTCAGCGGGTCGAGCGCACACGCGGCGCAATCGACCCGCTCCTCCTTCGCTTGGGCGCGGTCGCCGTGGTCGGGGCGCTGCTCGTCCCGCTGATGCTGCAGGCGGGCTCCGACAACAGCGACCGCCTCGCCGCATCGAGCACCGCCTCCGAAACGTCGACACCCGCCATCACCCTGCTTCCGGGAACCACCACATCCGCAGTCGTCGACGCGACATCCACGCAACTCGACCCGAACGACCTCCCGCCTGCGGTCCCGGTCGCGACGGCCGTAGCGACCCAGCGATCGATCGAGGCCGACGCGGTCGATTCCACCACATCGACCACGTCGGGCTCGACCACCTCCACCGATGCGAGCGCCGCTCTTTCAGCCGACTCGGTCGGGGTCGCTGCACCGTCGACGAGCGCCACAACCCCTGCACTCGACACCGCCGCCACAGCTGACGAGCCCGCTGCCCGCGTCGAGCGCATCTGCGCCATCGACTACACCGTCGTCAGCGGCGACTTCTGGATTCGCCTCGCCGATGCCGCCGGTGTCGAACTCGCCGAGCTACTCGAAGCAAACGGCGCCAGCGCCTCGACGCCGTTGTACCCCGGCGCTGAAATCTGTTTGCCGGCCGGCTCGAAGACCCCGGCCCCACCGACCACGAGCGCCCCGACCACCGCTGCCCCGACCACCACCGCTAGCCCGACCACCACCGCGGCGCCCACGACAACCCAACCACCCGCCACCACCGTGGCACCGACGACTGCACCGACGGGATCGCGCAGCGTCGAGCAAATCATCCGCGATGTCTGGCCCGACGAGCTCGAAGCCCGCGCCCTCGAGATCGCCTACCGCGAGAGTCGTCATGTGCCGACGGCGAAGAACTTCTGCTGTTACGGGCTGTTCCAGATCTACTGGAGTGTCCACAAGAGCTGGCTGGCCGAACTCGGCATCACGAGCGATCAGCAGCTCTATGACCCGGAGACAAACGCCCGTGCGGCCTACGCGCTGCTACCAGCGCGCCGGCGGCTGGGGGCCCTGGTCGCTCTGAGCCCAGCCGAGGTGCGGTGGCGACCCCCTGGCGCGCGGCTCTGCCTCGTTGCGCCAGTCGGAGCGTGAGGTGAACGTCGTCGGTGGCCCCACCGGAACCTGAGGGGATCGCAAAATCGGCGTGGCCAGAGCCGCTCCGATCGCCGTTGGTTCGGGACGCAGAACTACTGTCGGGTCGACGATCGCGCCGCCGAGGTGGCCGGCCGTTGCTGTGTCCCACGACCCGAAAGAGCACGCCATGTCTCGTGAAGCACTGGAGTCGATGACGCGGAGCGTCGCCGAAGTCAAGCAGGTCATCACATCGCTCACCGCCGAGGAATGGGCGCAGCCGAGCGGATGTGTCGGCTGGACGGTGCGGGACCTCGTGGCTCACATGAGTTCGAACTACAAAGAAGTGGTCGAGCCGTCTCCGCCGCCGGCCGAACCGCTCGATCTACCCGCCGAGCGGATGATGGACCTCCTCGTCGAAGGCCGCGCGGATTGGAACGACGAACAGGTCCGTGACGAATACCTGGCCTACTGCGATGGCGCGGTCGCCGCGATCGGCGCACTGCAGGAAGAGCCGTTCGCGTCGACCGTCATTCCGCTCGCCGACCTCGGCTCGTACCCGATGCACCAACTCGCCGACGCCTACGCCTTCGATCACTATTGCCACCTGCGGATCGATCTGCTCGCGCCGCACGGGCCGATCACGCGCGAGGTGCCAGCAGCCGACGATGCACTGGTCGGCCCCGCCGTGCAGTGGATGCTCACCGGGCTCCCGCAGATGCAGCCCGGGCTCGAACGTGAACTCGGTGGTCGGCTGCGTCTCGAACTCACCGGAGCCGGTGGCGGCAGCTGGGACCTGATCCGGGTCGGTGACGAGATCGTGGTCGAGCCGGCGAGTGGCGACGCGGATGCGACCGTCTCGTCGAGCGCACATGACTTCGTGCTCTGGGGCACGGTGCGGACTCCGTGGCGCGAATTGTGCACCGTCACCGGCGATGAGCCGATGGCGTCGACGTTTCTCGATGCGCTGAACATCATCTGAGATTGCGGAGTCCATGTCGATCGGCAGTGGCCGCCGCGCGAACCGAACGTGTTGCGTCGGCATTCGCGAGCTATCATGACGCCCGGAAAATATCTGCGCTCGTAGCTCAATGGATAGAGCACTTGACTACGGATCAAGCGGTTGGGAGTTCGACTCTCTCCGAGCGCGCCAGTATCGGCCCCCGTCCGCGGGGGCCGATCTCGTTTTCCGTGCCCAGATCAACGGGGAGCGGCGTGATGAGTGCTCCGTGCATCGCACATGTCGTCAGCAGCCCAAAGAAATGTCTTGAAATCCTCAAGTCGGGCGTCGCCGTGACCGATACTCCCCTATGAGACTCGTTCGAGTCGGCGCGCTGTTCGGGAGCCTGGTGCTCCTGGTCGCGACGCTGGTCTCGCTGATCAACCAGCGCAACGTGCTGTACGAACAGCAGGATTCTCGGGTCTCGTCCGCGGCCACGACCGCGAAGAACTCGGTGGAGACCACCCTGCTCCGTGCTCGTGCCGTCGTCGAGGTCGCCTCGGCCGGAACCACGCCGGAGTCGCTGGTGCGCACCTTCGATCAATCCGCCGAAGCCTGCGTCGGCGCGGTGTGCACCGGTCCCGACTTGGCGGCGCTCGGCTCGTTCGGCGACGCGTCGGCTGCGGTGCTCCTCGGCGGCTCGGTGGCCATTGTCGATGATCCGAGCAACTCGGTGCTCGTCGTCGGGCGCAACGCCGACGACGTGGTGTCGATCCAACTGCCGCTCGACGCGGTGGTCGACCCGCTCGCCCGGGCCACCATCTCCGCGGTCGGCACCGATTTTGCGGTCACCACGTCGAACTCCGAGCAGCTCACCGACGTGTCCGGCATCCGCACGGTCGATGGCCGCAGGGTCGTCTTCGGCCAGATCTCCGAACCGCTCGACTCCGGATCGGTCCTCGTTCGCTCGAGCGTCCCCGACAGTGTGGGCTGGGGCGCGGAATCGCCCGGCCTCTACCTCATCCTGTTCCTGTTCGGCACCGTGCTCCTGGCGCTGGCGGGCTGGACCTTCCTCGCCGAGAACCGTCGCCTCGAACGGCGCGCCACCACCGACGATCTCACCGGGCTGGCCAACCGGCGCGAGTTCGAGCGGTTGAGCGAGGAAGCGATCGACATGGCCGGGCGGTTTGGTACGGGCCTCTGCGTCATGCTGCTCGACCTCAATGGGTTCAAGCAGATCAACGACACGCTCGGTCACCAGTTCGGTGACCTGGTCCTCAAGGGTTGCGCCGATCGTCTCGTCGACGCCGTGCGCGACACCGATGTCGTCGGGCGGTGGGGAGGTGACGAATTCGTCGTCTTGCTACCTGGCCTCGAAGAAGCAAGTGGGGTGCGGAACTCGGCCGAACGCATCGGGTCGCGCCTCAGCTCGACGCCGGTGGCCGGTGACGTCTCGATTTCGGGAAGCATCGGTGCCGCCCTGTACCCGCGTCACGGAACGACGCTCGACGAACTGATCCAGGCCGCCGACGTGGCGATGTACGAGGCGAAGACGACCGGCGTGGTGCACCGTCTGGCGAGCACGATGGCAGCAAGTACCGAGTTGCCGCCACCGTCCTACGAAGGGCCCGATCGGCGCCGGACGCACGCTGTCGCCGATGACGACGTGAACGTCAACTGAACTCCGGGCGTCCTGGGCGGCCCGGGTGAGCCCGGGTGAAGTCACCTGTCGGCCGTCTCGTACACTCGCACCGGTGGCAGCCCCGACGGATGTGATGACCTCTCGCCTGGCCGGGTTCGGCACCACCATCTTCGCCGAGATGTCGGCGCTCGCCGTCGACACCGGTGCGATCAACCTCGGCCAGGGCTTCCCCGACACCGACGGCCCGCGCGAGGTGCTCGACATCGCCATCGAGTCGATCAATGGCGGGCTCAACCAGTACCCGCCGCTGCCCGGCCTGCCGGTACTCCGTCACGCGATCGCCGACCACCAACGCCGCTTCTACGGCATCGACCTCGATCCCGATACCCAGATCATCGTCACGGCCGGCGCCACCGAAGCGTTGGCCGCCGCGCTGATCGGGATGCTCGATGCCGGCGACGAAGTGATCGTGTTCGAACCGATGTACGACAGCTACCGCGCGGGCATCGCCATGGCCGACGCCATCGCCGTTCCGGTGCTCCTCGCGCCCGACGCCACCGGGAACTACGTGTTCGACCCCGACGAGCTGCGCGCCGCGGTGTCTCCCCGGACCAAGATGGTGTTGGTCAACACCCCGCACAATCCCACGGGCAAGGTCTTCACCCGCGACGAGTTGCAGGTCATCGCCGACGTCGTGAGCGAGCACGACCTGATCGTCGTGACCGACGAGGTGTACGAACATCTCGCGTTCGACGGACGGACCCACGTGCCGATGTCGACGCTGCCGGGCATGGCCGAGCGCACCCTCACGATCTCCTCCGGCGGCAAGACGTTCCACACGACCGGATGGAAGATCGGGTGGATGAGCGGACCGGTTCCGCTCGTCAATGCCGCGCGTACCGCCAAGCAGTTCCTCACGTTCGTCAGCGGCGGCCCATTCCAACCCGCGATCGCCGCCGGTCTCCAGCTTCCCGACAGCTACTTCGACCAGCTCCGCGCCGGGCTCCAGGCAACCCGCGACCGCCTCGTGGCGGCACTCGACTCGACAGGGTTCATCACGTATCTGCCCGAGGCGAGCTACTTCGTCACGGTCGACATCCGCCCCCTCGACCCGACCGGGAACGGTATGGAATTCTGCCGCCGGCTTCCGCATCGCTGCGGCGTGGTCGCCGTGCCGAACGAGGTTTTCTATGCTCGGCCGGAGCATGGTCGGCACATGGTTCGCTTCGCCTTCTGCAAGCAGATGCAGGTGATCGAAGCAGCTGCCGAGGCCATCACGAAGGGATTCGCCACATGAGTACGGTTCGCATCGCCGCTGTTCAGCACGACATCGCTTGGTTCGATCGTGACGCCAACTTTGCCGCACTTGCGCCACGCATTGCGCAGGCTGCCGGGAGTGGGGCGCGCATCGTGTTGCTCACCGAGACCTTTGCCACGGGATTCTCGTTCGCGGACCCGGCGATTGCCGAACCCGTTGGTGGTCCGTCGAGCCAGTTCCTCGTGGCCCAGGCCATGGCGAACGATGTCTGGGTCGGTGGGTCGTGTGCCGAGTTCGCGCCCGACGCCCCTGTCGACGACCGGCGAGTGAGCAACGTGTTCGTCCTGGCCGGACCGGATGGAACGGTGCATCGCTATCGCAAGATCCATCCGTTCACGCACGGCGGCGAGGACGAACACGTGCGTGCCGGAACCGAGTTCGTCACCGTCAACATCGATGGTGTGCGCTGCAGCCTCTTCGTGTGTTACGACCTCCGGTTCGCCGATGAATTCTGGGCGCTTGCTGAGGACACCGACGTGTATCTGCTGATCGCCAACTGGCCCGCCAAACGGCGAAATCACTGGCAGACCCTCACCAGGGCGCGAGCGATCGAGAACCAGGCGTACGTCGTGGCGGTCAACCGGGTCGGTCGCGATGGCCACGTCGGCGCGGCGGGTGTGCGGAGCGGGTCACTCGACCATGTGGGCGATAGCGCGATCATCGATCCGATGGGCGAGGTGCTGGTCAGCGCAGCGGGCGTCGACACGACGATCTACGCCGACATCGACACCGAGGTCGTCGCTTCGACTCGGGCACACTTCCGCTTTCTGCAAGACCGCCGCTGATCGACGCGTCGGGGCCAGGCCCTTTCGCGACACATTTGTCGCGTCGGTACCTGGCCCTTTCGCGACAAATGTGTCGCGTTGGTACCTGGCCCTATCGCGACAAATGTGTCGCGTTGGTACCTGGCCCTGTCGCGACACCATTGCGACACGGAGTTACGGGGTCTTGTGGAGGAGCGATACTTCGATGCCCTTCGACATCTGGCGGCCGACCTCGACGTAACCGTGTTTGCGGTGGAAGGCCAATGACGGTTCGTTCGGCGGGTCGAGGTTCACCTCGAGTGTGATGCTCACCCCGAGTTCGGCGATTCGGCGGTCGAGTTCAACGTACAGCTGCGAACCGAGCCCCTGGCCTTGCGCTCCCGCGTCGAACGCCACACGATCCAGGTAGTACGCATCGTCGTATCGCTCCATGAACCAGCGATAGTTGACCGAGTCGTAGGTCGAACCTGGACCGAGCACCAAGCAGTACCCGACGACGTCACCATCCACTTCGACGACCAGCGCGAACACCGATTCGTCGACGATGAAGGACAGCCGTTCCAGGTCGACCGGACCGACTTCGGGAACATTGGCCTGGTTGATCTCCAAGACTCGATCGAGGTCGGCCACCGTCATGTCCCGAATCGTCACGGCCGAGACCGTACATGCGGAGGCCGGTCGGCAACGGCGATGAGTTTGGCGGCGCAGTGCCCGCCCGCAGGCTCATCGCGACGGTTGGGACGGGCAGGGCGATGAGTTTGGCGGCGCGGGGCCCGCCTGCAGGCTCATCGCGGCGGGTTGGGACGAGGAAACTTGTGAGGAACGGTGGAGCTCGGACGGGTGGGCACGGGGCGACGCTCGTATCCTTGGAACATGTTGTTCCGCAAGACAGCCACGATGGTCGCACCCGACGAAGCTCTGCCCGGTCGAGCCGAATCGATGCCGGTGCCTGACACCCATTTCGTCAACGGCAACCCGTTGCAGGGTCCGTGGCCGGCGGGCATGGAGATCGCCGTTGTCGGCATGGGTTGCTTCTGGGGTGCCGAGCGCATCTTCTGGCAACTCGACGGCGTCTACTCCACGTTCGTCGGGTACGCCGGCGGCTACACGCCCAACTGCACGTACGAGGAGAACTGCACCGGCCTCACCGGTCATGCCGAAGTGGTCGGCATCGTGTTCGACCCGGCGACGGTCAGCTTCGAGCGAATCATGCAGGTCTTCTGGGAGAACCACGATCCGACCCAGAACATGCGCCAGGGCAACGACATCGGAAGTCAATACCGCACCGGGGTCTGGGCAACGCAGCCCAGCCAACTCCCGATCATCGAGGCCACGAAGGCCACCTTCCAAGCCCAACTCGCAGCCAAGAAGTTCGGCGAGATCACCACCGAGGTCGGCTCGATCGACTTCGACACCGACTTCTATTACGCCGAGCCGTACCACCAGCAGTACCTCGCCAAGAACCCCAACGGCTACTGCGGGATCGGCGGCACCGGAGTCACCTGCCCGATTGGGCTAACCTCCTGACGAATCCCCACACGCGAGGGACATCGACAAGGAGTCAACACATGGGAATATTCGACAAGGCCAAGGACATCGCCGGCAAGGCGAAGGACAAGGTCGACGACGTCGTCGAAAAGAACAGCGACAAGATCCCTGACAAGATCGAAGGTGCCTACGACAAGGCCAGCGACGCCGCGGAGAAGGTCATTCCGGGCGAGGACGCTCCCGCCGAATGACCTTCTGACCGGCTGACCGTCAGCCGGTCGACAATCGAAGGATCACACTCTGCATCGGGGTGTCATCGACGTCGTCTGGTACGACCGTTGATGACACCCCGATGCGCGTCGGAGGCGACGTTGGGGACGGTGTCGGACGTCGAATGGGACCGACGGAATGTCGAAGTCGTGGGACGTTCAGCGTCAAGCACACAGTCGACGTAGCGCGGAGTGCTGGGTCGATCACGCTGCGGGCGGGTCGCTGCGCGGTGCAGAAGGAGACGTTGACGGTCAGAAGAGAAGTTGACCAAGACCTGACGACAGCCTTGGACGACACGGCCTCAGCGGACCCGTACCTTCTAGCTCTCAGCGGATATCGGCGGAGTCAGGTGGCTTCTTGAACAAGTTCAAGACGTCTTGACGAATTGCCGAAGAACAGGGCGATGACCATGCGGACGGAGACGACAAGACCGGCGAAGGCACAACAGACGAGTCGGGGACGACGGTATGACGCTGGTCGAGATCGTCGTGTCGATCGCTCTCACCGGCGGGGTGGTCCTCGCGATCCTCGGCGCCGATGTTTAGGGTCGTGCGATCGGACGACGCAGAATGATGCAGGCCGCCAAGCTGCAGGCAGTCATCGGTAGCGCGGCTGACCAGCTGGCGGGCGTGGACTGGGAGGCGTGCCCAGACGGATCGCCCGACTACGGCGGCGCCGCAGGCGCGGCCGCGAGCCGAGTTGGCTGGGATGCGACGTCGGTCTCATCGTCAACATCGACTACTGGAGCGCTGGAGCCGATGGCTGGGTCGAGGAGTGCAGCGGCGCTGCGTCGCTCGGGACTGCGGAAACCTTGCAACGGGTCACGGTGCTCGTCGCCACTCCCGATGGTGTGGCGAGCAAAGTCCTTCGACGTCGTGAAGTCGAACACGACTCCGTTCGACGCCGGGAACAACTGATCGAACGCACGTCGTACCGCAACGTCGGCAAAGCGACCCCGGGTTCACCCTGCCCGAACTCGTCGTTGCCGTCTCGGTGATGGCGATCTTGGTCACCGCCATCTCCGCAGCGCTGATCGCGATGCTCAACATCAGCACCCAGGCAACCACGCAACTCTCCGAGGCCAAGGACGTCAGCTTCGTCCAGACGCGGATCCCCGTCGACCTCGGCTCGGCACTTGCCGCATCGGACGGCGTGACCGTTGCCGACATCACCGCCGACCTCGTTGCCCAGTTCGATGCGATCGAGGTCAGCCGCCTCCGTCGCTCGTCGACATCGCAGCGCTTCCGGGCTCGAATGTGTTGACCATCGTCCGACCGAACTCCGAGTCGGTCGGCAACTACATCGTGATTGCGTATCGATACCTGCAACGCGGCGACGAGTGGATCATCAACCGATACGAATTCCGACCCGGAACCGGCGAGCCCGGACCGGTGGTCAACCTGGTTGCGACCGAGGTGGCTCCGCCGCCATCGATTCTCGACCCGACGCTCCCGCTGTGGCAGCCCGGCGATCCGATCGATTTCGCCGTCGATGTGAGCCCGAAGTCGCTCGGCAGTCGCCCGGCCGGCCGTGACGTCACCGTTACGTTCGCCAGCGGCCGCACATTCACGACAGGTGGGGCCGGCCTGTCCGCCGTCCGCTCGCTCCCGCCCGCCGACGGGCCGGGACTCAGCGACCCCGTCGGCGCCCCCGAGCCGATGCGGCAAACGAGTCGCCATCATCATCGACACATCGGGATCAGTACCGCAGGGATCAGGCGGCAACGCGACCGAAGCCGCAGCCATCGGCTTCATCGACGGATTCGTCGGAACGCCGACACGGATTTCGCTGAACGGATTCGACCGAACCGGATACGGCATGTCGATCGATCTGTCGAACCCGGCCACTCCGGGTCAGCGGGCGCCCTTCTACTCGGTGCTCAACGATTCGACAGAGGTGCAGGGAATGCGAACCCGCATTGCGGCCCTCGACGACACGGACGGGCAGTGGGCGTCGGGAGCATCGACACTGTCGCCGGGGAACCCTGCGAACCCGAAGGACCCTGACGGCAACGGCGTGTTCTGGGGGCAGGCCGGCGACGGCACCAACTGGGAAGGCGGGCTCCGCAACGTCTCGCAGAACTCCGCCGGCGTGCGCTGTATGCCGCGGACCAGCCCGATCTCGTGGTCTTCATCACCGACGGTCAGCCGAACTTCATCCGTACCGGGCCGAACACGACGGCGTCTGCCAGCGAACTGACAGCCAAGAATGCCGCTGTTGTGGCGTCGAACCAACTCGTCGGCAGCCTCGGGCGCTCGCGTGGTCGGCGTGATGGTGGGCGACCAAGCGCAACAATCCGACCTACGTCCAGTACTTGAATGACGTGGCGTCGGGCGAGTTGTGGAACGGCCAGGTCGGCGGAAGGAAGCAACGCATCTTCGGCCGGGATCTTCCTCGGCAGCTTCGCCGAACTCGGGAGCATCCTTCGATCGATCGTCATCGGCGAGTGCGGAGGCACCGTCACTCTGCAGAAGCGCATCGACGACGGCGCCGGCGTGACAACGCCCGACAGCGGAATGTGGTCGTACACCAGCAGCGCGACGGAGATGTCGGCACCCGCACGCTCGACCGTGCGTCGAGTTCCTCGGTCACGTTCGACTACACGTTCGGACCTTCGATCGGGACCAAGACGGTGCAGTTGACTGAGCAGCCGGTCGGCGGCTCGTCTGGGACCGGGCGGAGTGCGCTGCGGGTGGTGCTCCGGTGGCGTCGACGTCCGAACGCCGATGGCACACCGGGGGTCACGGTCACCGTCGGCGCCGATGACGCCGTTTCTTGCCTGATGATCTCGAGGCCGGTGTGAGCGATCAGATCGGTACGTTCTCGTCGTCCGACGCCTCCCCGGACGTTCCGCGCGATCGAGGCTCGGTGCTGCCGATGGTGCTGGCCATGATGGTGGTCGGCTCGGTCATCGTCGTTGCGCTGCTCAATTTCGCTGTCACGCTGTTTCGGACGCAACCGAGACTCGCCGAGCGTGATGACACCTTCCTGTCTGCTCGGTCAGCAATGGAGATGGCCATCGTCTTCCAACGCGACAGCGGTCCAGGAGGGTGCTACACGGACGTGCAACCGGCCACGTTCGAGATCAACGGTCACACGGCAACGGTGAGCTGCAGCCCGGCCGGCAACTACTACGGCACGGCACGCAATCAACTCGGCATCATCACCACCGGAATGGATCCGGCGACCGCGCTGACCGGCCCCGCCAAAGGTCAGGTGCAGGGTGCGGTGTTCGTCGCCGGGGCAGACCCGGCGAACCCGACGCCATGGTATGCCCTCGTCGGCGAGGACCCGGAAGGTGATGGATCGCACCGATATCCGAGCCTTCCGCCGGTACCGACATTCGTTCGGGGCACGCATCGATCCGCCGCAGCTCGGCGGCTGCCGGCTGTACTTTCCTGGCCGATATGTTCGAGCCAGTCGTCATCGGACCGGGCGACCACTACTTCGCCTCCGGCGTCTACGTGTTCGAAGAAGTGGTCACGATTCAAGCTGGCGCCCGGGTGGTGGCGGGCCAGGGTCCGATCGCCGGATGCGCGGGCGGTGATGCCCCTGCCGCCGGGCATCAGCAGCGCGCCGAAGTAACCCGACGATCACCGGTCGCGGGGCCACGTTTCTCTTCGGTGGTAACGGTTGGCTCGACGTGCAGGCCGGTGCCCGGTTCGAGATGAACCGTCGAGTCTCCGATGCTGGCACCCGTGGCACGGATGGCGTCTCGATCCGTACGATCAACTTCGGAACGGTGGCGGCTGCACCGGTCGACCCCGCGCTGCCGGCGCCGGCTGCCACTGTGATCCCGGCCGATGTCGTCCTGCTCGGCACGACATACTCCGATCAGAACCCGTCTTGCGATGCGAGTCTGTCGACCGAGCAGTGTCTGCAGAAGGTGGCTGATCACTCCGTTGTCGTGCTTCCGGCTTCGCCACCGGTGACCTACACGTCGTCGAATCGGACGTCGGTGGACGTTGCTGTGCGAATCGACCAGACCAGCGGTTCGGCCGCTTCGAACACCGTCGTGATCGACGGTCTGATGCTCACGCCCAATGCTTCGGTCGTCCTCGATGGCGGCGTCAACGACGAATACCCCGCCTGCAGATGTCAGGCGGGATCGTCGCGAACAGCGTGCAGTTGAATTATCAGGCTGCCCTCGCCGAGTCTCCTCGTCGGCATCGTGGACCAAGCACTGCAGCGTCGCTTCCAACTCTCGGTGCAGGTAGCTGGCGCCGACGGTGGCAAGGCGCGATCCGACGCAGTGATCGACGTCAACGCGAGCGGCTCGTACGCGATCAATGCCTGGTCGGTTGACGCGTCACGTTCGTGACTTTCGACATCGATCAGGACGGCATGACGAGTTCACCGGCTTGCAGTTGACGGGCGTACCGCCCGCCGGCTGCAAGCAACTCGTCGTGCGTTCCGATCTCGGCGATCCGACCGTCTTCGATGAAGGCGATGCGGTCGGCGCTGCGGATCGTCGACAGGCGGTGGGCGATCACCAGCGCGGTACGACCTTCCATGGCATGTTCGAGGGCGGCCTGGATGTGGGCTTCGTTGTCATTGTCGAGGTGGCTCGTCGCCTCGTCGAGGATGATGATCGACGGGTTCTTGAGCAGCAGGCGCGGCAATTGCCAGCCGCTGCTTCTCGCCACCGCTGAGCCGATACCCCCGCTCGCCGACGATAGTGGCGTAGCCGTCGGGGAGCGCGGCGATGGTGTCGTGGATGCGCGCCGCCTTCGCGGCCGCGATCAGATCGGCATCGGTTGCCGACTCGGTCGGCGTACCGCAAGTTGTCACCGATCGACTCGTGGAACAGGTGCGGATCCTGGGCCACGACCCCGATCGCCGCGCGCAGCGAGTCGAGGGTGAGGTCGCGGACGTCGTGGCCGTCGATGCGGACCGCTCCGGATGTCACGTCGTAGAGCCGAGGCAACAGCGAGATCGTCGTCGACTTGCCGGCGCCGGACGCGCCGACGAGCGCAACGGTCTCACCCGGCGCGATCGACAACGACAGGCCCCGGAGCACGTCGACGTCGGGATCGGTTTCGACGGCGAGGCCGGCGTTCTGCTCCATCGTCGGGATCGCCGAATCCGACGCAGGCGGATAGCGGAACATGACGTCGTCGAACTCGACAGCGCCGCGCGGATCGACGAGGTCGATCGCGCCCGGCCGTTTCTGTGATCGCCTCGGGTGCGTCGAGCACTTCGAACACCCGCTCGAAGCTCACCATCGACGTCATCAGGTCGACGCGGGCGTTCGTCAGGCCGGTGAGCGGCTGGTACACGCGTGTCACGAGGGCGGCGAGGGCGACGAGGTCGCCGTTGCTGAGGTCGTCATCGACGACCATGCAGCGCGCCGAGGCCGTAGATCGCGGCGGTCCCGATTGCACCGACCAGACCGAGGGCGACAAAGAACACCCGCCCGTAGATCGCCGCCTGTATACCGGTGTCGCGAACGCCTTCGGCCCGGGAGTCGAACGCCGCTTGCTCGCGCGACCCGCGGCCGAACAGCTTCACCAACGTCGCGCCCGACACATTGAAGCGCTCGGTCATCTGGGTGTTCATCGCGGCGTTGTACCCCATCTGCGTCCGCGAGATGTCCTGCAACCGCCGACCCACACGGCGGGCGGGAACGATGAACAACGGGAGCACGATCAAGGTCAGCAGGGTGAGTCGCCATTCGAGGTAGAACATCGCCGTCAAGGTCGTGGCGAGCACGATGACATTGCTGACGACGCTGCCGAGGGTGCTGGTGACAGCTGTCTGAGCGCCGACGACGTCGTTGCTCAGACGCGACGTGATCGACCCCGTCGGGGTGCGGGTGAAGAACGCAATCGGCATCCGTTGGACCTTGGCGAACAGGGCGCGGCGGAGGTCGTAGATCAGGCCCTCGCCGACCTGCGCGCTGCACCACCGCTGCAGAATCGACAAGCCGGCATCGGCGAGTGCCGCGAACGACGGCGATGCCGGCAAGGAGCTTGATCGCATTCCGATCATCATTCGGGATCGCCTCGTCGAGGATCTGACGAATGACGAAGGGAGGCACCAGCGCAAGCAGTGCCGCGGCGAGGATGGCCAGCAGGAAGACGACGATCGTCCGCCGATAGGGGCGGGCAAATGACCACACCCGCTTGAAGGTGCCGTCGGCGAGTTGGATCCCGGCGAGTGCGTCGGTGTCGCCGGGCATCATGTGGTGTGGGGCCATCCGCATGGGCGTAACGCTACGACGTCTCCGGCCGTACGCTGCGTGGTCATGCGTCGTGTTGGCCCTGTGAAATTCCCGGCGAACTTCCCGGCAATCCTCCCGGCGATCGTGAGTGTCGCCGTGCTCCTGAGTACCTGTTCGTCCTCAGACGCTGCGCCGGCGCCAAAAGCGCGCGAGATCACGTCGATCCCGACGACCGTGGTGACGGACACGTCACCGACCACCGCTCAGCCTGGCGAGACCCTGCCCTCGTCGACGGCGTCGCCCGAACCGCTGGTCTACGAGATCGTGTGGGAGTCGTCGGCAGGTCGCGTCGACACGGGCCGACTCACCGTCCCGCTCGACTACGCCGACCCGCAGGGTGAAACGATCGATCTGTACGTCGCCCGCCACCGCGCCAGCGGTGAGCGCGTGGGAATTCTCATGGTCAACAATGGAGGCCCCGGTTCCCCGGCAAGTTCGATGGCCGTCGATGCAACGAGCTGGTTCCAGCCCGCATTGACCGACCGGTTCGACGTCATTGCCTGGGATCCGCGCGGCACCGGTGTCAGCGACGGCGCAGTCGACTGCATCGACGATGCCGAGTACGACCGATTCTTCGCCAGCCCCGACATCACCCCCGACGACGACGCCGAGAAGGCCGAGCTCGGGTCGTTGGCCGAAGAGTTTGCGAGCCGCTGCGTTGAACGGGTCGGTCGTCCGCTCGACTACATCGGGACCAACAACACCGCCCGCGACATGGATGCGATTCGTCAGGCTCTGGGCGAGGAGCAGGCGTCGTTCTTCGGCTTCAGCTACGGCAGCGAACTGGGTGCGGTGTGGGCGACGTTGTTCCCCACCACTGTTCGCGCTGCAGTGCTCGATGGCGCCGCCGACCCCAACGCCGACAGCGTCGAAGCCACCCGCCAGCAGTGGGTGGGCTTCGAGGCCGCGTTGAACACGTTCCTCGCCGAGTGCAGCAGCGACAGCTCGTGTGCCTTCCACAACGGAGGCGACGCCGAAGGGGCGTTCGACGAACTCTTCTCACGCCTCGATGCCGAACCACTTGTCAGCGCCGACGGTCGCGCCGACGTCAACTTGGGCGTGGCGGTCACCGGCGTGGTCCGCGCGATGTACTCCGACCAGTTCTGGCCGACGCTCGAACGTTCGCTCGACGACGCGGCCAACGGTGACGGCGCCGGACTGCTCGCGCTCCAGGACGCGTACTACCAGCGTCAGCCCGACGGGACCTACAGCAACCTGCTCGAAGCATTCCAGGCGATCTCGTGCGCGGACGATGCCGAACGGCCGACAGTTGCCGAGGCCGACGCTGATGCCGAACGCCTGATCGGCGCCGCGCCGCGCCTGTTCCCCTACACGACCGGGTCCTACACGTGCACCTTCTTTCCCGCGGCGCGCGACCCGCGCATCGACGTGACGGGTGTCGGCGCTGGCCCGATCGTCGTTGTCGGCACCACCGGCGACCCGAGTACGCCGCTCGAAAGCAGCCGGCAGATGGCCGAGACGCTCGAAGACGGTCGACTGGTCGTGGTCGTCGCCAACCAGCACACGGGCTACCGGGTCAACGGCTGCATCGACGACACGATCCACCGCTACCTCGTCCAACTCGAAGCCCCCGAAACCGAAGCCGTCTGCGGCTGACGCTCACCCGACACAGCGATGAGCCTGGCGGCGCAGTGGTCGCCCGCAAACTCATCGCCTGGCTCGACACCGCCTGACGTCGCGCCGGGGCCAGGCACCATCGCGACACTTTTGTCGCGTTGGGGCCAGGCACGATCGCGACACTTTTGTCGTGTTGGGGACAGGCGCGATTGCGACACTCTGGTCGCGGTCCGGCGATGGGCTGGCAATTGAGACGGTGACGGAGCGGCTCAGGCGAGGGGGCTGCGCCGGTCGGCTCGGGGGCTGAAGACGAACATGCGGCGACCGAGATGGTCGCCGTAGAAGTACATCAAGCCGACCACGCAACCGGCGAGCGCGAGCGATCCGGCACCACTGAGCCAGAGGCCGTCGCGAGCGAACAGGATCGCCCACGCGACTTGATAGGCGACAAAGAAGACTTCGGCAGCGACGTAGGGACGGTGCACGTTGACCGCCTGGCGAAGCACCGGCTGCGGTTGCCACGCCGTGGTCGGGCAAGCGGCGGCTGCTGCCGTTGTCGACGTGGCAGTTGTCGGAGGCGTAGTTGCCGTGGCGGCGGTGATGGTGGCGGCCTTGGGGGTGCGTTCGAACTCGGCGTGGAGCGGGCCGAGCAGCCCTTCGGTGAAGGCACTGAACTGATGGGGGAGCATGCCGGTATTGATCGCCACATATGGGACGATGCGCCCGAGCCGTTGCACGAGTCGGCGCGCCGTGGGCGGTTCGGCGTAGGTGTGCTTCGTCTCGATCGACGCGATGACCGTTGCCAGCGCCAGCCAGAGCGTGGTCGGCGCCAAGTAGGTGATGGTGCCGGCGACAAAGCCGAGCGCCCCAAACCAGATGCCGGTTGAGATGAGGAACGGGAGCAGCAGAATCCACAGCGCCCACAGCGCCCATTGCACGGAAATGCACATGTGGTAGACGAGGTGCAGCTTGCGCAGCCGACTGGTTCGGTAGTCAAAGAGCAGGGTGCGCAGATGGAGCCGTTGCAGTTGGACCCAGCCTTGGGTCCACCGACGCTGCTGGGCCTTGTAGGCAGTGAAGGTCGCGGGGAGTTCCGCGGGTGCGACGATCTCTTTCACGAACGTGGTGCGGTAGCCGGCGAACAGGTGGCGGAAACTCAGCTCGCAGTCCTCGACGAGGCTGGCGGCCCGCCAGCCGCCGGCGCGTTCGATCGCCGACGCCCGCCAGACTCCGGCTGTCCCGGTGAAGTTGACGAAGTTCCACTTCGCCGCGCGCCATGACATCTGGACGGTGTGATGATCGTCGACCCACAGCGACTGGGCACGCGTCAGCGCCGACTCGTCATGGTTGAGGTGACCCCACTGGGCCTGCACGAGGGCGAGATCGTCGAGCCATTCGCCGTCGCTGTCGAAGAAGTGCGGCACAGCCTGGTGCAGATAGTCCGGATCGGGAACGAAGTCGGCGTCGAAGATGACGATCAGGTCGGCCCTGGTGGCATGCCGGCCGGCCTCGAGCGCGCCGGCCTTGTACCCCTCTCGGTGCTCGCGACGGAGCACGGTGCAGTCAACGCCTCCCGCCCGCATCTCGGCGCACACCTCATCGACGATCCGGCGGCTGTCGGGCTCGGTCGAGTCGTCGAGGACCTGAACCTCGAGCAGGTTGCGCGGCCACCGCAACGCGCACGATGCCTCGATGGCGCGGCGGGCAACGTTGGCCTCGTTGAACATCGGGAGCTGCACGCACACCCGCGGCAGCACATCGGGTGCGTGCCCGGGACGCGACGGCGCCCGGCCCCGAACGAGATAGCCGATCCGCTCCACGACACCGCCGACGAGGAACCCGACGAGCGCGAGCCACGGCAGGTGCACGACCGCGACAGCGAACCACCACCCGTTGCTCCCGGACGCAATCGCTGGACCGATACCGACGATTGCAACGATCGCGACTCCGGCAGTGGCGACGAGGGCCAGCACCGCGTTCCACCGCCACCACCGGCTGTTCCATCGCGACGAGTTGTCGGCGGGTGAAAGTGGCGGCGCGGCGAGAGGCTCGGTCTGCGCCGACTCGAGCGTTGCATCGCCCAGGTCGGCCGAATCAGTAACGAGCGGCTCGGTCCGTGGAGTCGTCGTGAATCCGGCGTGGTTGTGATCGACCGAAAGTGAATGGGTTGGCTGGAGCATCGGCTGCGCTTTCGAACGGGCTGCGAGGGTCGCAGTGCGGCGGAGGAAGCTTCAGCGTCGAGGTGCGATCGGAGTCGGAGATGAGGTCCCGATGAGACCTTCCTCATCTTCATGCCACGTTCCTCCAATCGAGCGCGGTCATCGTCGTGTCCCATGGCTCTTCCTCTGCTCGATCCGGCCCGACTCGATTCTTCGCCGATCCCCGACAGCACCGCAGCTTCGTGGCCGGCCGAGCTGCGGCTCCTGCTCGGAGCGGAAGCGGCGGAGATGCTCACCGAATTCTTTGCCCGGTTGGGCGGCGTCGTCGTGGCGTGCCGTGCGACTCAGGTCGCCCATCGACCGCATCGATCGACCGCGGCCACGTATCGGGTGGAGGTCGAATGGACCGCCGGTGACCGGACCAGCGAGACCGTCGTCGCGATGATCGGCATGTCGATCCCGATCCGCGTCACGGAGTTGACCGACGGCACGACGAGCGTCGCGATGTGGCGGTGGCCCGACGATCCGCAGCTCCCCGGCCTGTCATCGGCACTCGACCGGGCGGCCATCGAAGGCCTGTTCGACGGCCTGGGCATCGGCGGTCGCGTCGATGACCTTCGGGTCCGCGCGTATCGACCGGGGCGCAGGGCTGTCGTCGAAGTGCGCGGCGAGCGTGGACGGATCTTCTTGAAGATCGTCCGCCCCGACCGGGTGCGCCATCTGCACGACCTCCACCGTTCACTGGCCGAACATCTGCCGG
The DNA here is from genome assembly GCA_963820085.1 of Ilumatobacteraceae bacterium. GTDB lineage: Bacteria > Actinomycetota > Acidimicrobiia > Acidimicrobiales > Ilumatobacteraceae > Ilumatobacter_A. The sequence continues at coordinate 546,793 of CAWFYU010000009.1, forward strand.
TTCCGAACAGTGCCGGTTGGAGTGCTGACGGCATCGTGGTGATGCCCGCTGTCGATGGCCTCACCCTGCGGCGAGTCCTGCAGTCGCGGACCGGCACGCTTCCCGCTCCTGTTGCGATCAGCCAGCTTCTCGACGCGCTCCCGAGCGATCTCGCCGCCGGGGTGCCACGGCGGCACTGGCTCGAGAACGCGAAGCATCACGCTCGGGTGATCCGTTCGACTGTTCCCTCCGCTGCGTCAGACGTCGATGATCTGCTGGCGCGCCTCATCGCACACCGTGCAGCTCACGGTGAGATCGACTATGACGTTGTCGCGATACACGGAGATCTCTACGAGGCGCAACTGATCATCGATCACGACGGCGCGATCGCGGGCCTGCTTGACGTCGATACCGCCGGTGCCGGTCATCGCATCGACGACGACGCAAACTTCATTGCTCATCTCAGCGTTCTCGCCACCGTGACGCCGTCGGCGCGTCGAATCCGTCAGTACGGCACCGAACTGTTGGCGTTCGCCGAGTCCCGTCACCCGCGTCACGACCTCCGGGCGCGAATCGCAGCAGCGACGATCGGCCTCGCCACCGGCCCGTTTCGTGTGCTCGAACCCAGGTGGGAGGCCAACACCGCGCGCCGACTCGCTCTCGCAGACCAGTGGCTCACGAGCAGCGCCAGATGAGGAAGAACTCATCTGCGCTTCGCCCGGATCTCATCCACGACCTTCACCGTGGACCACATCAGCCGGGGTGAGTCACCCGGGCCGTCAACACCACCACCAACACCAAACATTGGCAGCAACACCCAACGAAGGAGAGACAGCTCATGAACCCCTCAAGATGGAGAGTCATCATCGGAACCACCGCGGCCGCGGGCATCGTCGTCGGCGCCGCCGTCGGCGCCAGCGGTAGCGCGATCGACCTGAACGACACCCAAGCCGCCATCCAGCTCGGACAGCCGGTCGACGCCGCCGACCAGCCGGATGATCCCCCGGATCCGTCGCCGGAGTCGGTGGATTCGCCGAACGAGAGTGTCGAGGAGTCGGTGGATTCGCCGTTCGACAGTCCTGATGACCCGGTGGATCCGTCGCCGGAGTCGGTGGATTCGCCGAATGAGAGTGTCGAGGAGTCGGTGGATTCGCCGTTCGACAGTCCTGATGATCCCCCGGATCTGTCGCCGGAGTCGGTGGATTCGCCGATTGAGAGTGTCGAGGAGTCGGTGGATTCGCCGTTCGACAGTCCTGATGATCCCCCGGATCTGTCGCCGGAGTCGGTGGATTCGCCGAATGAGAGTGTCGAGGAGTCGGTGGATTCGCCGTTCGACAGTCCTGATGATCCCCCGGATCTGTCGCCGGAGTCGGTGGATTCGCCGAATGAGAGTGTCGAGGAGTCGGTGGACACACCGCCGGCGCCCCCAGCTGCTGACTCTCCGGCATCACCGGAGTCGGTCGACTCGCCCGAGAGCGTCGACAGCGACGACTGACCACACCGAGGGCTCGACGCTGCGGTGCCGCATTTCGAGACGGCGCCGCCAGCGTCGCGTCCGCCAACGCGGATGATGAGAGAATTCTCATCGAGTTTTCATCGTGGACCCACCAACCAGAGACAGAGTGGCTGACGTGCGGACTGCCGGAACCATCATCGCGACCATCGTCACCGCGATCCTGGCAGTAGCGCTCGGCTATGTACTGACCGGTGGGGGTCGTCCCGATGACGACGGCCCCGTTCCCGCGATCGAACTCGATGTCGGACCCGGCGTGTCGACCAACCCGTTGGCGACGACCTCGACCACGCCGACCGATGCAACCATCGTCGGGCCGCCACTCCTCGGCCCACCGACCACAGTGGCGACCGCGGTGGCAACGACAGCGGCGACGTCGCCGCCGATCACCCAGCCGCCGGCCCCGCTACCCGCACCTCTTCCTGCTCCGCCCGCGCCAGCACCAGTCGTTCCCCCACCGGCCCCGCCGCCCCCGCCCGCCGGTGGTGGAGATGATGGTGGAGGTGACGGCGGTGCCGATGATGGTGGAGACGACGGTGCCGATGACGGTGGCGATGATGACTAGCCGACGACGTGTGCGGTTCGGCTTCCGGAGCAGGGTGCTCGGCCTGTGCGCCATCCTGCTCGTGGGTGCCGCAGCGACGGGGCTCGTCGTGCAGCGAAGTGTTCTGCTCCGGCGGCTCGACAACGAGGTTCGTCAGTCACTCGACGAGGAAGGTCGGGAGATGAGCGATTTGGCGACGGGAAACAACCCCGCGACGGGTGAGCCATTCGACGGTGATGTCGTCTCGATCTTCGACACGTTCCTGAGGCGGAACCAGACTGGCGAAGGTGAGGTGTTCCTGACCTTCGTCGGCGGCGCACCGTACAAGTCGACGCCCGCTCCCGATGGAATCCGGCTCGATCTCGACCCCGCTCTCGTCGAGCGATGGACCGCACTGTCGATCGGGGAACGGGGGCGAATCGACACCGAGGCCGGGCCAGTTGTCTACATCGCCATACCGCTGCGTAGCGACGGCCGCACCGCCGGCGTGTTCGTCGTCGCGAACTTCGAGCGCAGCGAACGCGACGAGATCGAAGCTGCCATTGCCGTTGAGGGAGTGGCGAGCGTGGCGGTACTGCTCGCCGCATTGGGAGGCGCATGGATTCTCGCCGGCCGACTGCTCCGACCGATCCGCCAACTGACCGACACGGCGAGGGTCATCAGTGAAACCGATTTGTCGCAGCGCATCCCCGTCGACAACGACGACGAGATCGGCGAACTCGCCGACACATTCAACGACATGCTCGAACGGCTCGACGCGGCCTTCGCCACGCAGCGCGCGTTCATCGACGATGCCGGACACGAACTGCGCACCCCGATCACGATCATCCGCGGTCAACTCGAAGTCATGGGCGATGACCCGATCGAGCGCGACGAGACAATCGCCCTCGTCACCGACGAACTGGACCGGATGGCGCGCATCGTCAACGACCTCCTGTTGTTGGCCAAAGCCGAACAGCCCGACTTCGTCGAACTCGAACCCGTCGAGATCAGCGACTTCACCGCCGCGGTCTTGATGAAGGCATCCGCGCTCGGCGATCGAAACTGGCGGCTCGACGCCTGCGCCGAAGTCACCATCGCCGCCGACTCCGCACGTCTCACCCAGGCCCTGCTGAACCTCGCCCGGAATGCGGTCGAGCACACTGTGCCCGGCGATGAGATCGGAATCGGCAGTACGCACTGCGATGGCGCAGTCCGGCTGTGGGTGCGCGACACCGGACCCGGCGTTCAGCCGGCCGAACAGACCACGATCTTCGAACGTTTCAGCCGGGGCCGACACCGCCCACGCGGTTCCGACGGAGCGGGCCTCGGGCTCGCCATCGTCCGCGCCGTGGCCGATGCGCATCGCGCCCGTGTCGAGCTCGACAGCGAACCCCCGCACGGCGCAACGTTCACGATCGTGTTTCCCGATACCACCACGATGGATGACAACGCCCATCGCCCCATCATCACGCCCATCACGCCCATCACGCCCATCACGCCCATCACGCCCCAGGAAGGTCCTGACCAATGACCCGCATCCTTATCGCCGAAGACGAACATCGCATTTCTTCATTCATCGACAAGGGTCTGCGCGCCCAGGGGTTCTCAACGATGATCGTCGACAACGGGCTCGATGCCGCGACGATGACCCGGGACGACGACTTCGATCTCGCCGTGCTCGACCTCGGGCTCCCAGGCCAGGACGGGCTGCAGGCGCTGGCCGAGATCCGGCGACGAGGAAACCGACTTCCGGTGATCATCCTCACCGCTCGCGACGCCGTGCCCGATCGCATCGCCGGACTCGACAAGGGTGCCGACGACTACATGACCAAGCCGTTCAGTTTCGAAGAGCTCCTCGCCCGAATTCGAGTTCGGCTACGCGACACGGGAACCACCGAGATCACCACGTTGAGCGCAGGCGGCGTCGTGCTCGACCTTCGAACCCGCCGAGTCAGCATCGACAACACCTCCGTCGAACTCACCGCGCGGGAGTATCGGGTGCTTGAAATGTTCCTCCGGCATCCGGGCCAAGTGTTGGCGCGCGAGCAATTGCTCAGTCATGTCTGGGGCTACGACTTCGACCCTGGCTCGAACATCGTCGACGTCTACATCCGCTATCTGCGCAAGAAGCTGGGCCGCGATGTCATCGAAACCGTCCGCGGCATGGGCTACCGACTGAGCCCCTGAATGAGCAATGGCCGATCACCGCGATGAGTCTGCTGGCGCGCTGGTCGCCCGGAGACTCATCGCGACGGGTGGCGTGTCGGGAAGTGATGAGTCTGCTGGCGCGCTGGTCGCCCGGAGACTCATCGCGACGGATGCTTGGCTACACGTAGTTGTCGGTGCGGCGACCGGCGCTTCGGTTGGGCGTCCAATCGAGGTCGAGGTACTGCTTGAAACCCTTGTGGGTCGCCGAGAAGCCGTGGCCCTCATAGAACCGATGAGCGTCGTCGCGCTGGGCATTGCTCGTGAGCTGAATACGGTAGCAACCGAGGTCCTTCGCCCTGCTGACGGCGTAGTCGAGCAGTTGCCCACCCACTCCGCTGCTGCGATGGTCGGCGACGACATGCATCGATTCGATTTCGGCGCAGCGACCACCGCGGTGCTGAAAGTGGCGGAACGTGAACAGCTGGAGCATGCCGACGACTCTCCCGCCGAGCTCGGCGACGAGAAGATAGGACCCGTCGGTCCGATCGATCTCGCGGAGTGCGTCGACGTAGTCGTCGATGTATGCGGGGTCGTCGGCACCCGGTCCGACGCGACCACCGAGCAGGACGTCGACGAGGTCTTCGACGTCACTGTCGAGCGCATCGCGGAAGTACAGCTGCACGGAAGCTGATTCTTGCACGTCCGCGCGAGGCCACGCGCGATGGTCGACGGCGCGATGGTCGACGGCGCGATGGTCGACGGCGCAATGGTCGACGGCGCGCTGGTCGGTGGCGCGATGGTCGGTGGCGCGATGGTCGACGGCGCGATGGTCGACAACTGTTCTGCGTGGCACGATGAGGGCATGACACGCTGGAACCGCGCATTGGTCACCGGAGCCTCTTCCGGCATCGGCAAGGCGATCGCCGAACGACTCGCAGCTGATGGGACCCGCCTGGTCGTCGTCGCGCGGGATCAAGCGCGATTGGAAGCGCTCGCAGCGAGTGTCGACGTCGACGTCGAAGTGCTCGTCGCTGATCTCGGCGACCGTGACGCACTGGCCCGCGTCGAGGATCGGCTCGGTGACGACGACGCTCCGATCGACCTCCTCGTGAACAATGCCGGCTTTGGCTTGACCGGTCCGTTTCACGAACTCGACATCAACCGCGAGTCGGCGGTCATCGACGTCAACATCACTGCGCTGCACCGCCTGTCCCATGCCGCGGCCGTGGCCATGGTCGAGCGCGGCGGCGGAGGCGGGATCTTGAACGTCTCGTCGGTGGCCGCCTGGGCGCCCGCTCCGAACTCCGCCACCTATGCCGCGACGAAGGCGTTCGTCAGTGCGTTTTCCGAGGCGCAGCGAGCCGAACTGCTCGACCATCACGTGCACGTGACGGCGCTGTGCCCGGGCTTCACCCGCACCGAGTTCCAAGATCGGGCCGATTTCGATACCTCGAACATCCCCGACTTCTTGTGGCAGAACGCCGACGAGGTGGCCGCGGCAGGCCTGAAAGGTGTCGATCAGAACCGTGCCGTCGTCGTGCCGGGACGCATGAACAAGATCGGCGCCGGTGTGCTCAGTTCCCTCCCGGGGGCGTTGCGTCGCGTGATGGTCCCGCGGTTGGCGCGATGAGTGGTGTGCGGTCCGAGGGGGTGGTTCCGGCCTCGGTGACGGAGTTGATCGACGCGGCGATCGTGGCGCAAGGCAATGCTCACTGCCCGTATTCGCACTATCCAGTCGGCGCTGCGATCCGGGCCGGATCGGGCCGGGTCTATGCAGGATGCAACGTCGAGAACGCGGCCTATCCCGAAGGCACCTGCGCCGAGGCCGGGGCGATCGCGGCGATGGTGCTCGCCGGCGAACGGGAGATCGTCGAAGTCGCCGTCGTCACGCCCGGCAACGGCACGCCCTGCGGTGGTTGCCGCCAGCGACTGCGTGAGTTCGCCGCACCCGACGTGTTGATTCACTCGACGACCACCGCGGGCGCCGTGCTGACGCTGACCATGGCCGACCTGCTCCCCGACTCCTTCGGCCCCGACCAGCTCGCCTGATCTCACCCGATCCCAGCCCACCCCGAATCTGCCGGACCAACCCCGGAAATTTGGAGCGAAATGTGCGCCATACGCACATTCTCCGGCAAATTTCGGGCGGACAGGGGCGGACAGGGGCGGAGAGCGTGGCAAGGTTGAGTCGCAGGTGCTCAAGATTGTTGTGTCGAGGTTGTGAGACGGGCCGGAGGGCTCTAGCTTGAGTGGTACTGATTCAGGGATGTGAACATCCTCCAATCATCATCAGCGAATCACAGCAATCACAGCAGGAGCAACACATGCCCAAGGCAGTCGGTATCGACCTCGGAACCACCAACTCGGTCGTCTCGGTCCTCGAAGGTGGCGAACCCGTCGTCATCCCGAACTCCGAGGGCGGTCGCACGACCCCGTCGGTCGTCGCATTCTCCAAGGCCGGCGAGGTGCTCGTCGGTGAAGTCGCCAAGCGTCAGGCGATCACCAACCCCGATCGCACGTTCCGCAGCGTCAAGCGCCACATGGGCGAAGCGTGGAAGTCCGCCGACATCGACGGCAAGCAGTACACCGCCCAGGAGATCAGCGCCCGCACGCTGATGAAGCTCAAGCGTGACGCCGAAAGCTACCTCGGCGACACGGTCACCCAGGCCGTCATCACCGTGCCCGCCTACTTCGACGACGCGCAGCGCACCGCCACCAAAGAAGCCGGCACGATTGCCGGTCTCGAAGTGCTGCGCATCATCAACGAGCCCACGGCGGCGGCCCTTGCCTACGGCCTCGACAAGAGCGACGACGACGAGACGATCCTCGTGTTCGACCTCGGCGGCGGCACCTTCGACGTGTCGGTCCTCGAAATCGGCGACGGCGTGTTCGAGGTCAAGTCGACCCACGGCGACACCGTCCTCGGCGGCGACGACTGGGATCAACGCATCATCGACTGGCTCGTCAAGCAGTTCAAGGCGGCGCACGGCGTCGACCTCAGCGCCGACCGGATGGCGGCGCAGCGTCTGCAGGAGGCCGCCGAGAAGGCCAAGATCGAGCTGAGTCAGGTGCAATCGACGCAGATCAACCTGCCGTTCATCACCGCGACAGCCGACGGTCCGCTCCACCTCGACGAGCAGCTGACGCGCTCGAAGTTCCAAGAACTCACCGCCGACCTGATCGAGCGTTGCCGGATTCCGTTCGAGCAGGCGCTCAAAGACGCCGGCGTCGCCAAGGGCGAGTTGAACCACGTCATCTTGGTCGGTGGCTCGACCCGCATGCCCGCCGTCACCGACCTGGTGCAGGACCTCACGGGCAAAGAGCCGAACAAGACCGTCAACCCCGACGAAGTGGTCGCCATCGGTGCCGCCGTCCAAGCCGGCGTGCTGCGTGGCGACGTCAAGGACGTGCTTCTGCTCGACGTCACCCCACTGTCCCTCGGCATCGAGACCAAGGGCGGCGTGATGACCAAGCTCATCGAGCGCAACACCACGATCCCGACCAAGCGCACCGAGGTGTTCACCACCGCCGAAGACATGCAGCCGTCGGTCGAGATCCATGTGCTGCAGGGCGAGCGGGAGATGTCGAGCTACAACAAGACGCTCGGCAAGTTCCAACTCGTCGACCTGCCGCCGGCACCGCGCGGCGTACCGCAGATCGAGGTCACCTTCGACATCGATGCGAACGGCATCGTGCACGTCAGCGCCAAGGATCGGGCGACCGACAAGACTCAATCGATGACCATCACCGGCCAGTCCACCCTCGACAAGGACGCCATCGACCAGATGGTGAAAGATGCCGAGGCGCACGCCGAGGAAGACAAGAAGCGGCGCGAGGAGGCCGAGGTGCGCAACAACGCCGACAGCCTCGTCTACCAGACCGAAAAGGTGCTTCGCGACCAGGGTGACAAGGTCCCGGCCGAGGAGCGCGACGCCGTCGAGACGCCGCTCGCCGACCTCAAGAAGGTGCTCGAAGGCAACGACAGCGCCGCCATCAAGACCGCCACCGAGGCGCTCATGGCCGCCAGCCAAGCGTTCAGTCAGAAGCTGTACGAAGCAGCGGCGAAGGACGCCGGGGCCGAGGGTTCGTCGGCATCGGGTCAGGGCTCCGGGGCGGTCAACGACGACGACATCGTCGACGCCGAGATCGTCGACGAGAGTGCCGACGGCGACACCACCGACGCAGGAGCCTGATCATGTCTGACATGGGAGCCGGCGACTTCGTCGACCCCGACGACCTGACCGAAGCGGAGCTGACCGGGACGGCGTCTCGGTCAGCAGCCGAATCGATGGCGGCGGCCGAAGCAGCGGCCGCAGCCGAAGCGGCGGCGGCGACCGAGGACGACGCTCCGACCCGGGACAGCGAGTTCGACGACATCGACGACATCGACACCATCGACACCCTGTCAGCACTCGATTTCGATGCGCCTGACGACCTCATCATCGGGGGTGGGCCAGGTCCGGCCGAGCCGCCGCCCGACTACTCCGACGTCGATGTGGCTGCGGTGCTCGCCGAGCGTGACGAGTACAAATCGATCGCGCAACGCGTCCAAGCCGAGTTCGAGAACTTCCGCAAACAGGCCAACATTCGGGCCCAAGCCGACGCCGATCGCGCTACGGGTCGGCTCGCCGAAGCCTTGCTGCCAGTTCTCGACGCGGCCGAAGCAGCGTTTCTCCGTCACCCCGACGAGGTCGGCCCGCTGCTCAACCAGATGCTGACCGAGCTGAAGAAGCACGGCTTGGAAACTCTCGATCTCGACGGGCAACCGTTTGACCCCGAGGTGGCCGAGGCAGTGGCGCACGAGCCGATCGACGGCGGTGAGCCGATCGTGGCCGAGGTGTTGCGCAGCGGCTATCAGTGGAAGGGCAAGACCCTCCGCGCCGCGATGGTCAAGACCACAGACTGAATTTGGAACGCCGACGCCTGAGGTGATGAAGGAGGTGAGCACGACGTGGCTGCACAACGAGACTGGTTCGACAAGGATTTCTACAAGACACTTGGGGTGAGCGAGAGTGCCACCGACAAGGAGATCACGAAGGCGTATCGCAAACTCGCGCGCGAGTTTCACCCCGACAAGAACCCGGGAAACGACGCCGCCGAGGAGAAGTTCAAAGAAGTGTCAGCGGCCTATGACGTGCTCGGCAGCGATGACAAGCGCGCCGAATACGACGAGGTCCGGCGCATGGGACCGATGTCCTACGGCGGAGGTGGCCAACCCGGTGGACCGGGTGGCTTTTCGTTCAATGTCGGCGACATGGGCGGCGGGCTCGGCGACATCCTCGGGGGCATGTTCGGCCGCGGTGGAGCGCCGCGCGGACGCGGTGGCGCAGGCGTGCAGCCGCGGCGCGGGGCCGACATCGAAGCATCGCTCACGGTCGACTTCGCCGATGCGGTCAAGGGCCTCGAGACAACGCTGTACCTGACCACCGACGCGCAATGCTCGACCTGCGGCGGGTCGGGCGCCAGGCCGGGGACCGCTCCGGCGGTGTGCGGGAACTGCGGTGGACGCGGCGTGACCGACGACAACCAAGGCATGTTCTCGTTCTCGACGCCGTGCCGGGTGTGTCAGGGTCGCGGCAGCGTCATCGAATCGCCGTGCGGAACCTGCCGTGGGAGCGGCGTCGAGAAGCGACCGCGGGAGGTCAAGACGCGTCTGCCTGCGGGTGTCAAGGATGGGCAGACCATCCGACTCAAGGGGCGGGGCGGCCCGGGGCGCAACGGCGGCCCGAACGGCGACCTCCTCGTCGAGTTGCACGTTGTTCCGCACGACCGATTCGGCCGCGTCGACAACAACCTCACCGTTTCGGTTCCGGTGTCGTTCGCCGATGCTGCACTCGGTGCCGACGTGCAGGTGCCGACCCTCGACGGCCCGACCGTCACCATGCACATCAAGCCGGGAACGCAATCGGGCAGCCGTCACCGCGTGAAGGGCAAGGGCATCGAGACCACGAGTCGCGCCAAGGGCACCGTGCACGGCGACCTGATCGTCACGGTGAACGTCGCGGTGCCGACTGCGCTTACCGACGCCGAGCGTTCTGCCATCGAGCGACTGCGCGAGGCAACTACGGTGACGACCACGCAGTCGACTTCGACGACGTCGGCGACCGGAGCGACTGCTTGAAGCGCAACGCGATGATCGCCTCCTTGATTCGACCGCACGAGACTGACCGAAATGACTGATCGAAATGACTGATCGAAATGACTGATCGAGCCGGCAACAACGGACCCGAACGGACGCTGCCGACCGCGGTGTACGTGATCTCCGTCGCCGCCGAGCTCGCCGGCATGCACCCGCAGACGTTGCGCATCTACGAGCGGCGCGGGTTGGTCAACCCGGCCCGAACCCAGGGTGGCAACCGGCGGTACAGCGACGCCGACATCGAAGTGTTGCGGCGCATCTCGGAGTTGACCACCGAGGGGATGAATCTCGAGGGGATCCGGAGGGTGATGCGCCTCGAGGCCGAGAACGCGCGCCTGCGCGCCGAACTCGACCAAGCTCGATCGATTGCGTTGCACGCGATCGAAGACGCCGAGCGCAGCCAACGCGGTGCCCGCGCGGCTCAGCAGGGCGTCAGCAGTGATCTGGTTCCCCTGCGGCAGGCCGTTGCCGTCTTCGGCCAGCGCGCCAGCATCTTTCGGCGCGACTGACGCCGGATCTGCTCCGCCGATCAGTCCCCTGAACGAGCGTCTCGCCGGCGCTGCGAGAACTGGGATCAGCGAGAACTGGGATCAGGGAGAACCGGACCCAGCGAGTGAGCGACGACGGGATTGGGGACGGCGCGATCAGCGACGGCGCGGCAGGAGACGGGCGATCGCGCGGTGGGCCGGACTCGGCCCGGTACTGACCGTCGGGGCCACGGTCGCCACACGTTCCACCACCCACGGCCGGTGATGAACCGGCGAGGTCGCCGCCGCGTCGGTGATGATGTCGACCGGCCGAATCCGACCGGCCAGGCCGGCGGCGCCCACGGCCGCGCCGAGCGCGACGCATTGACGCTCAGGGGCGCGCAGGTCGTGCGGCGGGTACTGCGCGACGATCTCGGCATCGACGATCAGTTCGACACGACCGTCGGCATCGTCGGCGGCGGCAGGCGTCGACGGGGCGTGGCGTTGGCGAACCGACTCGATGAGTTCCGCGACTGCATCGGCCTCGACGATGTCATCGAACAATTCTGCCGAGAACGCGACGGTGCTGGTGAGGAGGGCAGGATGTGCGCGGCCCGTTCCGTCGATCGACACGGCAGCAACGGTCACGCCGTGTCGCATCGTGATCGCGGACGACTCGCCAGCCGCGGCGTACCGCTCGGCCAGAGTCACCTCGCGACCGAGCACCCGAGCCAACGCGACCGGGCTCGGTTCGACGGCCACGTCGACGAACCCGGCCCGCTCGGCGAGCGCCTCGATGCGACGAATGCCCACGTCAGGCCAATGCAGCACGTGCAGCCAACGGCGCGGTCCATCGTCGATCAGCAGCGTCGACGCGGCGCGATGGCGACGATCGATCTCGGCGCGCAACGCGTTCAGCTCTGGTCCCGACTTGCCGGTGACATCGACCCGCCGCATCCATGACCCGGCAGGGAAGGTCGCGAGGCGCGCCGGAACCGTGTCGGCGCCGAGTTCGGCACGCACGCGGATCATTGCATCGAGCATCGAGCGATCGTCCTCGTGGGAGGTGAGGGCAACTTCGGCTGCGTGGGCGATCGCGGCACCTGCCTCGCCAAGGAGCACACCCCGGACGAGATTCGAGCACAGTTCGATTCCCACCGACCGGCCGCCCCCGTGATGCGTGCTCATCGTTCGACCTCGATCATCGAGACCAACGCATTGACAACACTGTCGAGCGGCGCGTCGAGTTCGGCCAGTTGCACCTGCGTCCCATCCATCAACTGGGCGCGCCCGACGGTTCGTTCGATGGCAGCGACCCGGGCCACGCCGAGCCCTGCGTACTGGTGGGCCTCGTTGAGCGCGCCGACGACGATGTGGTTGCAGGTCTTGAGCAGCGGATCGATCGTTTCAGGACGCGTCGCTGCGACGACGGCGTTGACCCCGATTCGACCGCCGTCAGCGAGGATGTGGCCGAGGGTCGCGGACGCATGAGCGGACAGGCGCTCGACGTCACGGGCCACGATGAGGACCGCCGGGTGGTCGTACATCTTGAAGTCCCCGTCACGTGACCGGTGGTGCATGATCGCCATGACGTCGTCGAGCATCGCTTCGACCGCACCGTCGTGATCGGGAGATTCGGCGCGAACGACGTGGGGAATCGAGGCAATGGAGCCGCGTCGCCGGTCATTGTGTTCGATGGCGTAGATCGCGACGTCGGCCGTGGCGAAACGGTCGGCGACTCCGACGAGCAGCACGTCCAGTACCGGGCGGACGCCCGAACGCGGCGATCCGACGAAGATCCGCGATCCATCGGTGCCCGGCTGCCACCAGTACGCGACAGGTTCGTCGGCGTTGGGTGCATCGACGATCCCGAGCGGAACACCGTCGCCGTGGTGTGCAGACCACAGCTCAGACGCGAGGATGCGGGCTGGAAGTGGTGCGGGAACGAGCGGCCGCGGCGCACGGAATCCGAGTTGCTCGGACACTGCGCGCAGCTGTCGTGCCGCGCGGTCCGCGGCCCGATCCCGACTGTCGCCCCGGCTCTGGGCACCCCGTTCGAGGCGTCGTTCGAGCGCCGAAGGCGGACGACCGAAGACAACCGGCCGCACGATGATCGCGTCGGCGGCGATGGTCCCCTCGTCAAAGGGAGTGAACGGCGTCTGCAGGTTGCGTCGCCGGTCGCGCAGCGTCGCTCGGCGCGTCCCGCCGTATCGATCCACCGCGATCTCGATGGCGCACAACGTGTGCAGCGACGCATCGAGGGCGGCGAGCGGGCGGGCAGTGGCCGCGATGAGATGGACCCCCACCGACTCGGCGGCGAGGGCGATGAGCCCGGCGAGGAGGCCCGGTGCGGCGATCTCGGTTTCATCGATCTGGGGGATGACCACGATGAGCCGTCCGGCGCCGGAACGGTCGCCGACGAAGTCGGTGCGCAGACGAGCGAGGAGCCGTTCGATCGCGACGGCATCGCGATCGGCAAACGTTCCCGCGTGGTGCGGCAGCAGCTGGATGGGGTTGCTGGAGCGACCCGAACCGTGCTCGACGAGCAGGATCGATGCCTCGGCCGGTGACCACGACGAGGCCAACGACATCGTGAGCATCGTGGCGAGATCGACGGCCTCGTCGATGCTGGATCCGCTGATCACCACGCTGGTGTCGATGCCGAAGTCGACGCCGACCGCGACCCCGGCGACCGAGCCCACTGCCATGTCGACCGGATTGCCGGTTGCGCCGAGTGCCGTGTCCCACCGGTCGGCTGCGTCGCCGGGTCGCACGATGTCGTCGAACGTGACCTGGAGTCGGTCGCTGGTCGGGTTCGTGCGGTCGGGGTCGAGAAGCGGGGTGAGGTGTCGGGCGACGTCGGCAGCGACATCGACATCGACCAGCGGAACGTAGACCTCGAGCGTTGCGCCCGCCCGGTCGACACGGAGCAGCGACGCTGCGCCGGGTCGTTCGCCATCGAGTTCGACGATGTCGACGGCGCTGGTCGGTGCGGTCGATCGATTGTCGGTCATGACGATGACCGTGGTCGCCTCGGCGCCATCGAGGACGAGCGATCGCAATGGGCTGGTCGCCGTCGCCCAGAGCTGGTTCGCCGTGATGAAGACGACCGTCGATCGCTCGGGTGGGCGTTGGGTGAACCCCACCATTTCGAGATCGTTGGTCAGCAGGTTGACCGCGGAACCCCAGCGTGCGTGCGGTAGCCACTTGGCCCAGTCCCACGTGCCGAGGTCGGCCGGGGTCGTGGCGATGACGACGTCGAGGTCGGCTGGCCCGTAGCGCGTGCAGAGGTTGATGAGCAACGAACGGGCCAGGCCAGCCCGATCGGTCGGCGTGCCGGTGATCGCGACGACGCGTCGAGCGACGAGATCGAGCGTGATGACGTCGAGCGCGGTGGTGTCGAGCGCGGTGGTGTCGAGCGTGGTGGTGTCGGCTCCATCGCGTGCACGATCGCGCCCACCGTCGGCACGTCGGAGCACGAGACCGAGGTCAGTGGTCAGCGGACCGTCGGAGCGTCGCCGGTTCCAGAGCTGCGGCGCACGCGTGAGCGCGTCATCGACCGCGTCGGCAATCGTGCGGGGGCGGTCGGCGATCGCCGGCGGTCGGTTGTGCGTGATGAAACCGTCGACCATGTCGATCGGGGGCGGTGCGGATGGTCGTGACGCTGCTTCGAGCCGGAACACGCGTCCACCGACGATGAGCGGCTCGGTCTCCCATCGCTGCGGTGCGTCGAGCGGTTGTCGTCCGAGCTGCATGGGGAAAACCGACGCCGGCCCGGATGTAGCTGCGGCGCTCCCGGGCGACACGGTGACCCGCTGCGCAGTCACGTCGAGATCGAACACGGCCAGATCGGTGGTGTCGTTTGTCAGTTCGTCGGCGCGTTCGCGTCGGCCCGGCCCGACCCGGTAGCGGCCGGGGGCGAGCGCGATCCGCCGACCTGCGCCGGGCCCGGCGAGGAGGCGCAGAGCAGTGACCGGCGGCGTCGAATCGCTCGGATCGTCGAGCAGGGTATCGATCACCGACCCGGCGAGGACGCCGCACGCCGCAACGGTGTCGCTTGCGTTGACGAGTCGCCCGTCGACGCGCGCCGTGCCGGGTGCTGATTGACCGGTCACTGCCGCGATCAGGTCACGCAGCGAGATGTCGCGGTCGCGGACGCCGATCGACACATCGGCAGTGCCGTGAGCGGTGCGGACGATCAACTCCATCGGGTCAGACACTAGGCGCGCCCGACATGAGTTGACCTGGACGGTGAGCGGATCGTGGGATTCGACTCGGGCCAGCACGGTGCGCGGCGGGACGCGGGTCGGAACCTCGAAGAATTCATGCAGGAACTTCTCAAGTCCGGGCCGCACCATGCCGATGGACCTCGTGGCGGACTCGTAACCTGACAGCGCGTATCGACAAGGTTGGTCCAAATGAGAACCGTGACATGGCGTCAGACGACGGCAACGCTGCTGGCAGCAGTGTTGTCTCTCGGCGCGCTCGTCATGGTGTTCCGTTCCGACGGTCTCGCGGCTGTCGATGCAACCGCGGCGCGAGCGACTCGATGGTTCGTCCATCAGCCGAGTGGCCGTGTGGTCCTGGCCGACGGATACGGCGGCCGCGCGTTGGCCAGCCTCGATGTGGGCGCCGAACGCAATCAGCTGCGGGTGGTCGAAGGTGGCCCGGGTGCCTACGTCGTCAACGACTCGACTGCCGAGATCCGATCGATCGACTCGGCCGAACTCAGGCTCGGACCCGCGCAGGGCGTCGTCACCCTCGAAAGTGGACGGGCATTTGCCGGCGTTGGTTCGTCGGGCCTGGTCGTGGTCGACGCGCAAGACGGCGCCGCCACCCTCGTCCCCGTGACGGGTGAAGCGGTCCCGTTCGACGTTGACGTCGACGACGGCGCCGAGGCATTGGTCGCCGCCGACGGTTCGATCTGGACCATCCTGGGCACCGATGTGGTGCGCACCACCTCTGCGGGCGCCACCTCCACGTCGCTCGATGGTGCGGCGTCTTCCACTGCGGATCTGGCACTGGTCGGCAATCGTCCGCTGGTCGTCGACCGGGCGGGCGCGCGGGCCCGCTTCGGCGACGGTGGTTGGGTCGATCTGCCGACCGACGTCGATCCGAGCGAGATCGTCATCCAACAGTCAGGTCCTGCCAACGAGTGTGGCTGGGTGGCGGCAAACGACGATCTGTGGTGCGTGGGTGAAACTGGCCTGACGGAGTCCTCGCGGGTGCCTGGGCTTGCCGTCGACGGCGCCGACTTGCTGGCGATCGCCGGCGACGCTGCGGTGTTGGTGCGCCGTGGCCCGACCCGCATCCAGCGATTCGACTGGCGTGCTGAAGTGCTCCTCGACGAGCGGCCCGCGTCGATCGCGACCAACGCAGTTCCTGCGGTCACCGCCACCGTCGACTTGGTGTGGGTCGATGACCTTGCCGGACAGTTCGTCTGGGCGGTCAATCCGTGGGGCATCGTGGCGATCGACAAGAACGACGGCACCACACTGGTGCTCGGCGACGATGGAGAGATCGTCGACGAAGGCGATGTGTCGGACGCGACCGACGCAGGGTCGGCCGATGGATTGGCCGATGCGCCCGACGAACGCGAGCCGGACAACAACGGCATCGATGATCCACCGGTGGCCGTCGATGATCCGGTCACGTCGCGCGCAGGTCGCGCCGTTTCCGTTCCGGTGACCGCGAACGACTACGACCCCGACGGCGAGGCGATTGCCGTCGTCGACATCGGCACGGCTGGTCACGGCACCGTCGAGATCGGCACCGCATCGACGGTGATCTTCAACCCCGAGCCGGGGTACGTCGGCCTCGACCGCTTCACCTACACGATCGCCGACGGGAACGGCACCGAGGCGAGCGCCGAGGTGATCATCGAACTCATCCCGCTCGACGGAACCAACCAGCCACCGGTCGGCGCCCCGGACGACGCCGAGACCGGCGCCGGGGTTCCCGTGGACGTCGACGTGCTCCTCAACGACATCGACCCGGATCGGGATCCACTGCAGATCGACTCCTTCGAGGTGCCCGATGGCGTCGGGACCGTCACCGAAACAGTGGGCAAGTCGGGCTTTGCCGCGCTGCGGTTCGAATCCCTCGATGGATTCGAGGGCGATGCGGTCTTCACCTACCGTCCCATCGACTCCTTCGGGGCGCTCGGCGACGACGTCAATGTGACGGTCACCGTTGCCCGCGAGGGCGACGAGAATCGTCCGCCGATCGTCCGACCCGACTCGGTGCGACTTCGCCGTGGCGTCGAAACACAGCTGCCCGTACTCGTCAACGACGAAGACCCCGACGGCGACACGCTCACGCTCGGCGTGATCACGCCGCTGCCCGACGGGCTCACCGTCGAGGTGCAGGGTGAGCGACTGGCCATCACTGCGCAAACCGGATCAGCCGCATCGATGCCGTTCGAGTACACCGTCGATGACGGCGTCAACGCACCCGTCCGGGGATCGGTGCTGGTCGACGTGATCGACGAAGTCGAGCCGAATCGACCGCCGGTCGTCGTTGCTGACGCCGCGACCGCCGTGGTCGGGCGGACGATCGAGGTCGACGTCACCCTCAACGACACCGATCCGGACGGCGATGTGCTCGTCGTGGTCGACGCCACGCAGCCCGATGATGATCGCGGGCGAGTCGTGGTCCTGGCACCCGACCGCATCCAGTTCAGCCCGGCGGCACTCGACGACGAGAACGACGCGATCGCCCGCTTCACCTACACCGTCGACGACGGAAACGGTCACCGAGTCGCCGGCGACGTCACGGTCACCGTGCTGCCCGAAGCGCTACCCGAGCCGCCCTATGCCAAGGACGATTCGACCTTCACGTTCATCGACGTACCCGTCACCGTCGATGTGTTGCGTAACGACGGCGACCCGTCAGGCGAACGACCGCGGCTCGTCGGGACCCCCGGGTGCGCAGGCGGAGGCTCCTCGGTCGTCACCACCGACGGCCAGGTCCGCTTCACGCCGCCGACAGGCCGGTCAGGCGCCTTCCGGTGCACCTACGAGGTCACCAACACCGTTGGTCTGCGCGCGACTGCGTCGATCATCGTTTCGGTGCGCGAACCGCTCGTCACCAACGAGCCGCCGAACGCTCGTGTCGATCAGCTCACCGTCGAAGTCGGCCAGACCGACCGGATCGACGTCACGGCGAATGATGACGACCCCGATGGCGACAATGCCCTGCTCACCGTGGTCTCCTCGACGTCGCCGTCGATTGGCTCGGCGACTCGCTCGGGGAACGTCATCACGTTCGTTGCGGGTGCCGAGGTCGGGGTGGCATCGATCAACTATCAGGTCGAGGACGAGTTAAAAGCCGTCACGCTCGGTCGACTCTCGGTTCGGGTGGTCGAACCGACCAATGACCCGCCGGTCGCCAACGCCGACAGTCGCCTCATCAACGGTCCGGGCGTGCCGACGTCGTTCGAAGTGCTGTCGAACGACTTCGATCCGAACGAGGCGCGCACCGAACTCCGAGTCGAAGGCGTCTCCCTCGTGTCGGGTGACGGCTCGGCGACGCAGGCTGGCAACGTCGTCACCATTTCACCGAACGCCGATTTCATCGGCGACGTGGTTGCGACGTACACCGTGCGCGACTCCGGAGGACTCACCGCCAGTGCCCGGGTGACCCTGAGCGTGGCTGAGCCGCTCAATCGTCCGCCGGTGGCGAACGACGATTCGAACGAGGTGTCCAACGGTGGGTCGGTGTCGACCGCAGTCCTGTTCAACGACTCCGATCCGGATGGCGACAACCTGAACCTGACGATCACCAGCGGCCCCGACTCCAGTCTCGGTCAAGCAAGCTCAGGGGGTGGATCGATCGCGTTCAACGCCACGCCCGGGGCGTCGGGAACAGCGAGCATCTCCTATTCGGTGAGCGATGGCGAGTTCTCCGACAGTGCCACTTTGCGCATCGCAGTCCGGCCATGTTCGGAATCGGCGCCGGTCGCCAACGACGCCTTCCTCACCACCGGCTATCAGCAGCCGATCGGCGTGAACCTGGCGGACTTCTCGGCCAATGGTCAGGTCACCGACGTCGCCGGGCCGCCCGGATACAGCGGTTCGGTCTACACGCCACCCGCAGGCGAGAACGGCAACGTCGCGATCAGTTACACAGTCGAGAACAACTGCCGCCAGCGAGCGACCGGCCAGATCACGATCGACGTCAACCAGGATCCTGTCGCTCAGGCCGCGAACGCGACCCTCGGTCGGGGTGCTGTGCTGGAGTTCCCGGTGAGCAACCTGGCGGGCGACGACGAGGCGCTGACCATTTCGGGCAGTGCCGGTGCTCCGGCGTGGGTCTCGACCGACCCGTCGAGAGTGGTGGTCGCGCCGCCTGTCGGCACCGCGGCAACCACCTACTCGTGGACCACGACGGTCGTCGACCCGGGTGGGCTCTCCGCTTCGGTGCCGATGTCGATCACGGTGCAGAACGCCGCCCCGAACGCCGCGGGCGACGCCGTCAACGTCGCAGGGGGCGCGGCGTCGGCTTCGATCGTGGAGAACGACACCGACCCCGATGCAGACGGAGGTGCCCTCCGCATCCAGCAGATCCCCTCCACGCTCGTCTTCTCGAACGGGGAGGCCGGCACGATCACAGTGCTCGGCGACCAGCGCTCGGTGTCCATCGACCCCCGGGCCGGGCTCGGTTCGGCGTCGTTCACCTACACGGTGGTCGACGGCGACGGCGCCGTGTCGGCCCCGGCGACGGTCACCGTGGTCGGGGCCAGATTCAACACGGCCCCGACGGCTGCCGATCAGGTGGTCGATGTCACCACCGGTACCCCGGTCACGGTGGTGCTGTCGGTCAACGATGTCGACGGCGATCCGCTCACCGTGAACGAGATCAACAACGGCGGCGCCGTCACTGCGGTGTCGGGAACCACCATCACGGTCGTGGCGCCCAGCGACGGAACTTTCACCTACCGATACCGGGTGTCCGACGGCGACCTGCAGTCCAACGTCGCCACGGTCACGATCCAGTCATCGACTCCGGCCACGACGACGACGACCACCACCACGACGCACGACCACGACGACCACCGCGACGACCCTGCCACCCGTTTGACGGGCGGCCACGGGGTTCCATCAGACGCGCTCGGCGACCTGAGTCCAAGCGTGGAGGTGCGCCGCGATCAGCGACGTCAGCGACGGTCAATCGGCAACAGGTGATCGCGTCGATCGACGAAGCGAACGCAGGCTGAGTCGCCACCTGAGACGTTCGGTGCCCGACCGTGATGCGTTCATCGACGTCTCGACCTGGGCGAGACAGGTGGCCGCGTCCTGAGCGAGCAGGTCGGGTCGCGCCGGGTGCCCGAACGTGACGGCGCTCGACAATGTCGCAAGGCGACCCAGTTCGCGTGCGGCGCCACCGGCCAACGGCTCGCCTGACGCGGCGATGTCGCCATCGGTCGCCGAACTTCTGATCGTCAGGCCGGCATCGACCAGCCAGTCCGTCGCCACTGCCCACGCGCCGGTGACTCGGTCGGCCGGCAGCCCGCTCAGCAATCGGCGACGCCGGCGTCGACGTTTCACCCCGAGCACCAACGATGCGGCCAGCAGGATGGGGAGGAGCACCCCGCTGAGCGCCAGCCCGGCACGCACAGCCCACAACCGCAACGCCGAGGCGGTCGACGATGTCTCGGTTTGCACCGCCTCGTCGTTGGCGGAGTCGTTCGACACCTCGGGCGGTGGCGCGATCGGCGGTTGCGCAGCTGCAGGGGTCTGCACCGCCGGGTCTTCAGGCGGCGGGGCCAGATCGGAGGCCTCCTCCTCGGGCGTGGGGTCGAGAGCAACCCACCCGCCGCCGACCACTCGCACTTCCGGCCAGACCAGAGCGTCGGCCGATGACAGCTCGATGGTGCCATCGGCCGCCGGCGACGACGCGACGAACCCTGTGGCGACTCGGGCATCGATCCCCAGCGACCGGGCCAGAAGCACGTATGCCGTGGCGAATTGTTCGGCGGTGCCGCGGCGGGTGTCGCGCATGAACCGTTCGATCAAGGCTCGTTGGAGCCCCCCGCCCGGCGCATCGGGTTCGAGGATCCAGTCATCACGCATGGTCGCTTCGATCCGTCTCAGCTGCTCGACGACGGTGCCGTCACCGGCCAACGTTGCCGCGAAGTCGTTGAGGCTGCTGACCGAATCGTCGACTGGTCGCGTCGCGACGCCGTTCAGCTGCGCATCAGCCAGGCTCGGCGCCACGCGCGCGGAAATCTCGATGGGCGATTCGTCGTCCCGTCGGTCGACGAGTCGAACGACGGTGCGATCGGGGTCGGTCTCGACGTCGGCACCGACGGTGACCGGGGCGCCGGGAAGGGGCACGAGGGTCAGGTCGCCGTCGAGGAAGGAGAGATCGAACGATGTCGCCTCGGCCGCGTCCGGTGCCAGGCGACGCCCGATCGGCCGCAAGGTGAGCGCCGGGGTCCACCGCTGGCCGTCGTAGTCGCTGAGTGCCGCCGTGCGCCAGCGCAGGGGCAACGCGGTGTCGGTGCCGTCGGCTGTCGTCGAACGGATGCGGTGCAGATCGATCGGTGGATCGAGCGCACGCAGCGCCAAGGTCGACTCGATCGGATCGAGCAGTGCAGCGGTCTCCTCGGCCGGATCGTTCCGACGCGGATCGGCGCGTCCTGCGAGTGCGACGGGGAGACTGACCGCCCCGGCCGTGACACCGGCAACGAGCAGCAGCGGGACGAGCCGCCGCTCGCCGCGCAACGTGGCCCAACGCTCACCGAGCGGCGCTTCAGGTCGCAACGATGCGAAGGCGGCGCCGAGCACGGCGAGTGGAACGAGCCACACCAGGCGCGCCCCATGCGGTGCGGCGAGCGCAACGCTCGTGACGAATGCGGCCAGCACCGGAACCCACGCGAGGAGATGCCACCGGCGTTGCCCGGCAACCGTGGCAGCGGTGGCGGTGGCGGCGGCGATGAAGGCGCCGACGGCGCCGATCACGTCGGGACGATCGGGGCTCGGCCACTCACTCGTGAGCAGTCGTTGGACGCCGGACACGAGGGCGTCGACGGCGTCGCCGGTTTGGCCACCCTCGACGAAGACGATCAGACCGACACTCGCCACCGCTGCGACGAGCGCGCCGGCGACGCGGACGATCAACGGCATCGCCCGAATCGCCATCACTGCAACGGTCGGCACGACGACCGCGAGGCCGAGCGACCAGACCCATCGGTCGAAGATGCTGCTCGCAGCGGCAGCGACCACACCCATGGCCACGCCGATGATCACCACGCGCACGCGAAGCAACGCATTCATCAGTCCCACGTCCTCCAGCGCGTGAGGAACTCGCCGGCGTTCTGCGCCGCAACAGCGATTCCCGTGGCAGCGGCTGCACCCTCGCCGATGCGTACGACGAGGGTCTGTTCGAGGTTGGCGAATCGACTGGACGGCCCACTGGGCCCGGTGACGAGCACGACCGACGTGTGGTCGAGGCCAGCTGCAAAGAGTGCCGCAACGCTCAACGATTGAGTGGGGTCGGTCTGCTGCACCGGCGTGAGGTAGTCGAGCACGGCGGCTTCGCTCAGCAGTGGGGTCGGTCGGCCCGGATGCATCGCGCTGGTCGTCCGGACGACGACGTCGAGCCCGGACCGAATGGCGTGGACGGCGAGTGTGGCCCCGACATCGACCATCTCCTCGAAGTCTTCCGGCGTCCCCACGTGGTCGCCGGTATCGACGACAACGGTGAATTCCGGCCGCCGGACCTCGACGGTTTCGCGCACCATCAGCGTCCCTGTTCGCGCCGTCGTCGGCCAGTGGATCAGTCGCGGATCGTCACCCTCGACGTACTCCCGCATCGAGACGAACCCCGACATCGGGTCCGACGATGCTCGACGCATCATCGACTCGCTGTCGACCACCCGCACCGCACCCTGTGGACCGACGAGTTGGTACACCTTCGGATGCACCGTGATCTGGGCGATGGCATCGTCGCGTCGTTCTCCGATCGCCAGCCAGAACGGGTCGATGCGCTGCACGGTGAATGGTCCGATCGGGAAGACCCCGCGTCGTCGGGTCGCGATGGTGCCGAAAAAGTCGTGGGCAGCCTCGGCATCGACGGGAGCGAGCAGCACGCGGCACTCTTGCTCGTCGCATCGATCGATGACCGTCGCGCGCCCCGTTCGGAACCGGGTGCCGTTGCGGACTCGATACACGACGTTGATCGGTTCGCCGCGCGGCACGCGGATCGCCCCGACCCGACGTGTCACGGTGGCCCGGAGCGGGCGCTGGGCCACCCAGATCGCAGCGAGCACGATGGCCGCGATCCCGATGCCGCCGATGACCACCTCTTCGTATCGCCACCACAGCCCGAGACCGACCAGCATCACGGCGCTCACCGTTGCGCCGAGCCCCGATCGCGTCAGCACGCTTCAGTTCCCGGGATTGCGCGGGACCGGCACCTCGTCGATGAGGTCCGCCAACAGCGTCTCGAGTCTGACGCCGCGCAGCTCGGCCTCGGAGGTGAGTGCCATGCGGTGCGCCAGGACCGAGCTGGCGACGGCCTTCACATCGTCGGGGGTGACGTAGTCGCGCTCGTCGGTGGCGGCGAACGCCCGCGAGACGCGCAGGAGGGCAAGGGTGCCGCGGGTCGACACGCCGAGGCGTAGGTCGGGGTGACCGCGTGTCGCGTTGGCGATGGCCACGATGTACTCGTTGATGCTCGGAGTGACCGTGACCCGGTCGATGTCACCGATGACCGCATCGAGTTCGTCGGCATCGGTGACCGGGTCGAGCTGATCGTCGCGTTGCCCGCGGTGGTACCCGTCGAGCAGCGTGGCCTCGGTCGCGGCGTCGGCATAGCCCAAGCTGAGTCGCATCGTGAACCGGTCGAGTTGGACGTCGGGCAGCGGGAACGTGCCTTGGAAGTCGCGTGGGTTCTGGGTCGCGATCACGAAGAACGGTCGGGGGACCGGCCGGCTCACACCGTCGGCGGTGACCTGGCGTTCCTCCATCACTTCGAGCAGCGCCGCCTGAGTTTTCGGGCTGCCGCGGTTGATCTCGTCACCGATCAGCACGTTGGTGAACACCGGGCCCTGGCGGAACGAGAAGGTCCCCGCCTTTTGGTCGTAGACCATGACGCCGGTGATGTCGGTGGGGAGCAGGTCGGGTGTGAACTGCACCCGCTTCCACGACCCGGAGATCGAGTTGGCGATCGCCTTCGCCAGGCTCGTCTTTCCGGTCCCGGGCACGTCGTCGAGCAGCAGGTGCCCCTCGGTGAGCAGGCAGCACAATGCCAGGCGAATTTCGTGGCGCTTGCCACGTAACACGGTGTCGACGTTGTCGATGAGCGCCTCGACGACCGGGGTGATGTTGCTGGCCACCGCCGAAGTGTAGGTGGGCCCCCGCTGCCGTTCAGGGAACCCCCCGATCTTGACGAGATCGAGAGACTGCGTGACAGCGAACGTATGGGGGGCGGTTCAGTTGCTGCGGTGGGCGACGGCGAGGTCGGCGATGTCGCGCATGATCGTGGCGATCTGGTAGTCCTTGGGCGTGTAGATCGCCGCGATGCCGATGTCGCGCAGCCGCTGGCGATCGTCCTCGGGAATGATCCCCCCGACCACCACGGGCGCATCGACTCCCATGGCCTTCAGGTGGTCGAGGACGTCGGGCACGAGGTTCAGGTGCGAGCCCGACAGGATCGAGAGGCCGATCACGTCGGGGTCTTCGTCGCGCGCCGATGCCGCGATCTGCTCGGGCGTGAGGCGGATGCCGGAGTAGACGACCTCCATCCCTGCATCGCGCGCCGCGACCGCGATCTGCTCGGCGCCGTTCGAGTGGCCGTCGAGGCCAGGCTTGGCCACCAAGAACTTCGGCGGGCCGCCCGCCATCGACTTGACGAACTCGACGACGTCGCCGAGCCCGGCGGCCGAACCAATCGCACCCGACACGCCCGTGGGGGCCCGAAATTCGCCGAACACCTCGCGCATGAGCGTGCCCCACTCACCGGTGGTTCCGCCCGCCTTGGCGAGCGCGATCGAAGCAGGCATCACGTTGAGGCCGCCCTCGGCTGCGGCGCGCAGGTCGGCGAGTGCCGCGGCGACGGCGGCCTGGTCGCGCGCTGCCCGCCATGCCGTGGCATCGGCGACCATCTCGGCCTCGACGGCGTGGTCGACCTTGAGGATCGCTCCTTCGCCACCGAGGGGCGACGCAGTCGTTTCGCGAAAGTCGTTGACCCCGACGACGACCTGCTCGCCCGACTCGATGCGTCGGGTGCGCCGCGCCATGGACGACACGAGTCGTGACTTGAGTGTTTCGACCGCCTCGAACGCGCCGCCCAGCGCGAGGACGTCGTCGAGTTCGGCCTGGGCCGAGGCCCGCAACTCGTTGGTCTTGGCCTCGATCACCGTCGACCCGTCGAAGATGTCGCCGTACTCGAGGAGATCGGTCTCGAAGGCGAGGACCTGCTGCATGCGCAGCGACCACTGTTGGTCCCACGGAGTGGGCAGACCGAGCGCCTCGTTCCACGCCGGCAGCTGGACCGAGCGGGCCCTGGCTCGCTTCGAGAGGGTGACGGCGAGCATTTCGAGCACGATCCGTTGCACGTTGTTCTCGGGCTGCGCTTCGGTCAGGCCGAGGGAGTTGACCTGCACGCCGTACCGAAAGCGCAGTGCCTTGTCATCGGTGACCCCATAGCGCTCGCGTCCGATCTGTTCCCACATGTCGGTCATCGCCCGGAGCTTGCAGACTTCCTCGACGAAACGGATGCCGGCATTGACGAAGAACGAGATGGATCCGAACACTTGGCCGAACTGCTCGTCGGACACCTGTCCCGAGGCACGCACCGCATCGAGCACGTCGATCGCCGTCGCCATCGAGTAGGCGATTTCCTGCGTCGGCGTCGCGCCCGCTTCTTGCAGGTGGTACGAGCACACGTTCATCGGGTTCCACTTCGGTGCATGTTCGGCGCACCAGGCGACCATGTCGACAATCAAGCGTCGGGACGGTGCCGGCGGGAAGATGTAGGTGCCGCGCGACAGGTACTCCTTGACGATGTCGTTCTGGGTCGTGCCACGCAGTTCGTCCGGGGTCACGCCCTGTTCCTCGGCGTTCGCCACGTACAACGCGAGGAGCCATGCCGCGGTCGCGTTGATCGTCATCGACGTGTTCATCTCGCCGGGTGGGATGTGGTCGAGCAGAGTACGCATGTGACCGAGGTGCGCCACCGGCACGCCGACCTTGCCGACTTCGCCCCGCGACATCGGGTCGTCGGGGTCGTACCCGGTCTGCGTGGGGAGGTCGAAGGCGATCGACAACCCGGTCTGGCCCTTCGACAGGTTGGTGCGGTAGAGCTCATTCGACGCAGCGGCACTCGAATGACCCGAGTACGTCCGCATCATCCACGGCTGGTCGCGCTCGGCGGGCGCGGGTTGACGGCCACCACCGTTGGCGCCGTCGAGGTGGGAGGCGGGCCCGGAGTCGTCGGTCATGGTGCCAGTGTCGTCGGTTCGACCGGAGTTCCTCAAGTTCGTGCTCAAGTCTGGCCAGGATGCGCCGAAGCAATGGTGTCGGCAACAAGTCGGCGAAGACGATCCGGAGAACCCGAACTTCTCCGGACGAAATCTCAGCCCGAACCGCTCGTTCTTCCCCTTCAACGATCGGTTCGAAGCTGACAGGTTTCCCCTTTTGGCGGGAACCTCGTCGGCCGGATGGCGGATCCGGCCGGCGACGGACTCGAAGCGGAGTGGCCCACGGTCACTCCGCTTCGTTCGTTTTCGACCGGCGTCGCGTCAGCGCCGCCGCACGGCATCGGCCAGGAGTTCGACATACCGCACGCGCGGCACTTCGATGCATCCCAGTGAGGTCAGATGGTCGGTTGCCCATTGTGTGTCGAGCAGCGTGGCGCCGGTGGCGTTGAGGTGATCGACCAAGTGCACGAGGGCGACCTTCGAGGCGTCGGTCACGTCGTGGAACATCGACTCGCCGGCGAAGAGGCCGTTGATCCGCACGCCGTAGAGACCACCCACGAGACGATCGTCGACATACGCCTCGACCGAGTGGGCCCAGCCGAGTTCGGCCAGGCGCGTGTAGGCATCGACGAACTCGGCGGTGATCCATCGGCCGCGGCGCGTGGGGTCGGCGCATCGCTCCATCACCGTGCGAAAATCGGTGTCCATCCTCACCTCGATGCGACGACAACTTGCCCGCAGCGACTTGGAGACGACCAAGCGGTCGAGGGGAATGATCCCGCGCGGATCGGGGGAGTACCAGGCGATCTTGCTGCGGCGCTTGCGCGGGTCGACCGGCATGGGAAACAGGCCGGTGCGATAGGCCGCGAGCAACGTGCCCGGCTCGAGGTCGGCGCCGAGTGCAACGAGTTCCTTGCCCGGCTCGACGGTGGTCGGGTCGGGCAGCGCGTATCGGGTCGGGGGAGGTTCCAAGGGAGGAACACCGCGCTGCATGCCGCCCAGCGTCTCAAGTTTTCACCCGTTCGCCCAGTCAGGCCCGCAAAATTCTCCCACGGTGGTCGGGGTGTGCCGCCGTTGCTCGGCGCCACGCACGGAGGTGCGGCGCGCGCCGATGATGCACGAGGTCTCAGTAGGTGCGGAAGCCCTGTTTGGTCTTGCGGCCCAGGCGGCCGGCGGCAACCATGCGGCGCAGCAGCGGCACGGCGGCGTAGTTCGGGTCGCGGAACTCGGCGTAGAGCGCGTCGAGAATCGACAACGAGGTGTCGAGCCCGACGAGGTCGAGGAGGGCGAACGGGCCCATCGGGAAATTGCAGCCACCCATCATCGCCGTGTCGATGGAGTCCATCGAAGCCGTGCCCGACTCGAGCATGCGAACAGCATTATTGAGGTACGGGAACAGCAGGGCGTTGACGATGAACCCGGCGCGGTCCTCGACCACGACCGGGTTCTTTCCACACGCAGTCGCGAAAGCGGTGGCGGCCTCGATCGTGGCATCGGATGCAGTGAGCGGGCGAATGATCTCGACCAACGACATCGCCGGCGCGGGATTGAAGAAGTGGATCCCGCACACCTGGTCGGGCCGCCCGGTCATCATCGCCAGTTCGACCACGGGCAGCGTCGAGGTGTTGGTGGCGAGGATGCCCTCGGGCTTGACGATCTGCTCGATCTCCTCGAAGAGCGCCCGCTTCACGTCGAGGTCTTCGACGACGCTTTCGATGACGAGGTCGCAGTCGGCCAGTCGGTCCAGTTGGTCGGTCACCGTGATGCGGTCGAGGATGGCTTGCCGTTCGTCTTCGGTCATGCGCTCCTTGGCGACGTGCCGAGCGAGGCCCGAACCAATCGTGTCGAGCACGGCATCGGCTCCGGCTTGGGTGCGCGACCGCACGACCACGTCGATCCCGGCCCGCGCCACGACCTCGGCGAGACCGGACCCCATGATGCCGGACCCGAGCACTCCGACTTTCTTGATCTGCGTCATCGCGCCACCTTAGTTACCGTCGGGTAACACGCCGAAATCACCTGTCGCCCCCGCCCCAATCCGCGCCGCGATGAGTTCGGGCCGCACCTGCCGCGGCCCCAACTCATCGCAACGTGGGGGACACCGTGGGGACACCGTGGGGAATGGCACACTGGCGGGATGGACGAACCGCTGCGGTGCTCGTGGCCGACTGCGAATCCCATCTACCTCGACTATCACGACAACGAGTGGGGCCGGCCGACCACCGACGACCATCGGCTGTTCGAAAAGATCTGCCTCGAAGGGTTTCAGTCGGGCCTCAGCTGGATCACGATCCTGCTCAAGCGGCCCCGCTTCCGTGAGGTCTTTGCCAACTTCGACTATCGAGTCGTCGCCGAGTTCGGGCCCGACGACGTCGATCAATTGCTCGCCGACGCCGGAATCATCCGCCATCGCGGCAAGATCGAAGCGACGATCAGCAATGCCCAACGGGCGATCGAATTGGTCGAGACCGAAGGATCCCTGGTCGATTGGGTGTGGGAATGGGCCGTCACAGTGCCGGCGCGTGACCGCGGCCCCTCGGATGTCCCGGCGATCCCCGCGACGACCGACCGCTCTGCCCAGTTGGCCAAGGAACTCAAGCGACGGGGCTGGAAGTTCTTCGGACCGACCACGGCGTACGCGTTCATGCAGTCCGAAGGGCTGACCAACGACCACCATCCGGACTGCTTCGTGCATGCGGCGTGTGAGTCCGAACGTCTGGCGTTCCTCGGCGGGCGCACCTTGCGGCCCTGACCGCACCGGCGCCGACGGGCGCCGACGGAGTCAACCCCGAAGCTGCGTGAGGAGTGCCCACAGATCGACGTCGAACGACGGGGCGCGCTGCGCGGGATACGCCTGTGCCCCAAGGCGGGCCACGACCAAGCCGAGGCGGCGCGAAACGTACAACTTCTGGTCGTCCCGGCCGAGTGCTGCGACCAGGTCGGCCGGCGCCGTCGAGATCAGCGCACCTGGGCGCTTGACCTGTTCGGTGCCGGGCAGGCGGTAACTGGGCCGGCCGTTCAGCCACCACAGCGCGCCGTACGATTCGTTGAGCGGGTTCGAAGCGAACGACGTCTCGTACCAGTCGTCGCCCAACGCGGGAATCGAGGCATCGAGCACTCCCTGCCCGATGGCGGCGAGGCTGGCCGCGGTGCAGTGGAGACCGACCGGGGCGACACCCGACAGGCGGCGCGTGCGAAAGTCGGCGTCGTCTGCGCCGACCGGGTCGAACAGCCACGTTGCAGCGAGGTCCTGCAGGCTCTGACCGGTGGTCACGGTCAGCACGTCGAAGAGACGGGCGAAGGCGTTGCTGTACAGCCAGGTGGTGCCGGGCTCGGCAACGATGGCGAGCTGGTCGTCGAGACCGCTGGTCATCCCGAGCAGGTGCTCGACGGTGATGGCTGCGCTTTGCCCGTGCGGCGTCCAGCTCGGGCCGAGCAGGTCGTCGATCGAAGTTCGGAGTGTGAACAGCTGCTCGCTGATGGCGCGACCGACCAGCAGTGACAACACGCTCTTCTGCGCCGATGCGACATCGCGCGCGTACCCCCGGTCTGTTCGATACCACTCGTGGATGACGGCACCGCGCTCGAGGATCAAGAACGCCTCACCGTTCGTCGCGGCGAGCATCGCGTCGAGTTCGACGAAGTCGGCTCCGGCCCAGGGCGCCGATCCGGAGTTCGTCGACGGATCGCTCGGCGATGTGGTGGTTGATGCCGTGGTCGATGCCGTGGTCGATGTGGTGGTTGATGTGGTGGTCGGGAGGGTGGTCGGCGGCACATCCGACGTCGGACGAGGCGTCGTGGCAGGAGACGTGAGGGTCTCGTCCGCCGCGCAGGCGGCGCCTGCGGCTGCTCCCACTGCGAGGTACATCGCATGATTGAGCGCATGACTGAGGAGGTGGCGGCGCGTGATCATGGGGATGTTGTACGCCCTGGAAGTAAGAGTCGGGAGTGAAGGTGGTCGGTCGGGGTTCGGTTCGCCGCTGACCGGGATTCGATACGCTGACCCGATGCGGCCCGCGACGACCCTTGCGCTTGGACTTCTCCTCGCCGTGATCCTCATCTCGGGGATCATCTCGCTGGTGCGGCTCTAGAGACGACGGCAGCGAGCACGATGAACATCGCCCACATCCTCGACGCCCACCCGGCCGATTCCGTGGCGCTGATCAGCCGCAATCGAGAGACGACCTACGGTGAACTGCGGTCGCAGATCGATCACCTGCGCGGTGGCCTGTCCTCGATCGGTGTCGGGCATGGCGACCGCGTTGCCCTGCTGTGCGGCAATGGTCGGCACTTCGTGATCACCTATTTCGCCATCGTCGGTCTCGGCGCGGTGGCGGTTCCGCTCAATCCGTTGAGCCCGTCGCCGGAACTCGAGACCGAGATCTCGGCGGTCGGTGCCAAGGTCGTGGTGGTCGAAAAGCTGAGTGCCGCAACCTGGTCGAACGTCATCCGGGCGAACGTCCCCTCCGTCGCCTGCGTGGTCGGTGTCGACGTCGGCGACGCAGTCGTCGGGGCCGAGTCGATCGACGACCTCCTCGCCGTCGACCCGGTCCCCGTGGTCGACGTCGACGCACGCACCGACGCCGCCCTGATGTTCACCAGCGGAACCGCAGGTCTGCCCCGAGCGGCCCGGCTCACTCACGGCAACACCTTCGCCAACATCGAGCAGAGCAAAGCGACAGCGATTCTGCGCACCGACGACCTGATCTACGGCGTCCTGCCGCTGTTCCACATCTTCGGTCTCAACATCGTGATGACCACCGGCCTCGCCGTCGGCGCCACCGTGATGCTGGTGCAGCGATTCGATCCGCACACCGCCGCGGAATCGATCGTGTCGCGCAAGGTCACCGTGATTCCTGGCGCGCCGGCGATGTGGACCGCCTTCACTCACTTCGACGAGTTGCCCGCTGACACGTTCGCATCGGTCCGAGTCGCGCTCTCGGGTGCGTCGAAGTTGCCGGTGGCCACGTTCCGCGCCATGCGCGATCGTTTTGGCGTCGAGATCGCCGAGGGCTATGGCCTCACTGAGACCTCGGCCACGGTGACCACGTCGCTGGGGGCGCCGATCCGTCCCGGCTCGGTCGGGCGGGCGTTCGACGGGGTGGAGATCCGGCTGGTCAGCACCGACGGCCACGACGTACTGGTCGGCGACATCGGTGAGATCTGGGTGCGGGGCGCCAACGTGTTTCCGGGCTATGACGGCGACGAGCGCGCGACCGCGGCGGTGTTGACGTCTGACGGCTGGCTGCAAACCGGAGACCTGGCGGTGGCCGACGACGACGGATTCCTCTACCTTGTCGATCGGGCCAAGGACCTCGTCATCGTGTCCGGATTCAACGTGTACCCGGCCGAAGTGGAAGGTGTGCTGGCCGCGCATCCCGATGTGTGCGAGGCCGGGGTGATCGGCGTGCCGCACCCGCATACCGGCGAGGCGGTCAAGGCGTTCGTGGTTGTCGAAGACGGCTCCGACGTCGACGAGGAGACCTTGATCGAGTACTGCCTCGATCATCTGGCTCGCTACAAGTGTCCGTCGAAGGTGATGTTCGTCGAGGAACTCCCGCACAACACCACCGGCAAGCTCGTCCGCCGTCGACTCGACGACGTGCTGTCCCTGTCGTAACCGCCTCGGGCCGGGCGGGGCCGGGCCGGGGCGGTGCGAGGCGGTGCCGACCGGGCGTGACCAACCTCACAGGCGGGTCCCGAGGTGGCTTTGTGAAAACGTGCACAAGGGTTTAACGTGGTCGTTGCATGGCTGCTCAGCGATCACGACGCCGAATTCCCGAGGCAACCGTGGCGCGCCTGCCGGTCTACCTGCGCATCCTCGGCGAACAGTTCGACGAGGGGGTCAGCAACATCTCGTCGGAGGAACTCGCCGACCTCGCCGGAGTCAACGCGGCGAAGGTGCGCAAAGACCTGAGCTATCTCGGCAGCTATGGGACGCGGGGCGTGGGGTACGACGTCGAGTTCCTCGTCTATCAGATCCGCCGTGAGCTTGGTTTGACCCATGATTGGCCAGTCGTCATCGTCGGCGCCGGCAATCTCGGACAGGCGCTGGCGGGCTACAACGGCTTCGGTGACCGGGGGTTTCCGGTCGGCGGCATCGTCGACATCGACGCGGCGAAAGTCGGCTCGGTCGTCGGCGGCGTCAGAGTGCGCCACATCGACGAGATCAAGCAGGTCGTCCAGTCGCGCAACATCTCGATCGGCGTCATCGCCACGCCGGGGCCGGCTGCTCAAGAGGCTGCCGATTCCCTCGTCGCGGCCGGGGTGACGAGCATCTTGAACTTCTCGCCGACGGTCATCACCGTGCCGCACGGGATCAGCGTCGGCAAGGTCGATTTGGCGGTCGAACTCCAGATCCTCGCCTATCACGAGCAGCGTCGAATCAATGCCGCCCAAGGTTCAGGCCTCGTTTCGGTCCCCGGCGAGTCACGCCGAGGCGCCAGCGCCTAGGGTGAGATGAGCATGTCCATCCTCGTCATCGGCGTCAACCATCGGAGCAGCCCTGTCGCGTTGCTCGAACGGCTGACGCTCGCGCCCGACGTCTTGGGCAAGTCGGTTGCTGGGTTGGCCCAGCGCGACAACATCCGCGAAGCGGTGGTGCTGTCCACGTGCAATCGCACCGAGGTGTACGTCGTCGCCGAACTCTTTCACGGCGCCTATGGCGACGTGCGCGACTTCTTCTGTGAGATCGGCGATCTGTCGGTCGCCGAACTCACGCCCCACCTCTACAGCCAGCACGACGCTGCTGCGGTCACCCACCTGTTCGAGGTGGCTGCCGGGCTCGACTCGGTGGTGCTCGGTGAGAGCGAAATTCTCGGACAGGTGCGCGCCGCATGGGAAACCGCCCAAAACGAAGGAGCCGCGCGATCGAGTTTGAACCTGCTGTTCCGTTCGGCGATCCAGGCAGGCAAGCGAGCGCGCAGTGAAACCGGCATCAGCCGTGGTACTGCATCGATCAGCCACGCAGCCGTCGAGATGATCTCCGATGTCATCGGCGACCTCGCCGGCAAACGAGTCGGGGTCGTCGGGGCCGGCTCGATGGGTGAAGGAGTTGCCATCGCGCTCCACCGCGCCGGCGGCGCGATGATCACGGTGGTCAATCGGTCGCCCGAACGCGGCGCGGCGTTGGCCGAGCGGGTCGGCGGCACCACGCTGGGATTCGATCAGCTCACCGAGGTCTTGCGCACATCCGACGTGGTCATCGCCGGCACCGGTGCGGGCGAACCCGTCATCACCGTCGATCTGGTTCGAGCTGCACGACACGGCGATCCAACCAGCCGCCCGCTGCACTTCGTCGACATCGCCATGCCGCGCGATGTCGAGCCCGACGTCGCCAACCTTGCCGGGGTCACCGTCTTCGACCTCGATGACCTCAGTGCGTGGGCCGATCGGGGCCTCGCTCATCGAGCAATCGAAGCCGACCGCGTGCGGGCCATCGTGGCCGAAGAAGTCGAGGACTTTGCCGTCGATTCCACCGCCCGTCAGGTGGCTCCGCTGGTCGCCTCGATGCACGAGGCCGCCGAGCGGGTCCGCGCTGCGGAGATCGATCGGTTTGCCAGCCGGCTCGGTGGGCTCGACGACGCGAGTCGCGAGGTCGTCGATGCGTTGACCAAGGCGATCGTCGCGAAGCTGTTGCACGAGCCGTCGGTCCGACTCAAGACGCAAGCCGGGTCGCCGCAGGGTGAGCGCAACGCTGCTGCCGTGCGCGATCTGTTCGAGCTGAGCTGACGACTCGGGCCGTTGCCATGACCCGGCCATTGCGCATCGCCACGCGCGGGTCGCGTCAGGCGCTCGCTCAGTCGAACGCCGTCGCCGACGCGCTGCGATCAGTCACCGGTCGGTCCGTCGAGTTGGTCGAGGTCAACACCACCGGAGACATTCGCGCCGACGTTGCGCTCCACACGATGGGCGGCCAGGGTGTCTTCGTCAAAGAGGTGCAACTCGCCGTGCTCGATGGTCGAGCCGACCTCGCGGCTCACTCGGCGAAGGATCTTCCGTCGACGCCGGCCGAGGGCTTGGTGATCGCTGCGTTCACCAGGCGCCGCGATGCACGCGATGCGCTGATCGGCTCGACGCTGACCGATCTCGGCGAAGGGGCGACAGTCGCGTCCGGTTCGGTGCGACGTCGTGCTCAGTTGCGTCGCCGACGACCCGACCTCGTTTTCGCGGAACTGCGTGGCAACATCGACACTCGGTTGTCGAAGATTCCCGATGGCGGCGCGATCGTGATGGCGGTTGCGGCCTTGCAGATCCTGCAGATGACCGAGCGCATCAGCGAGATGCTCACCATCGACGACTTCGTTCCCGCAGTGGGCCAGGGGTGCGTCGCGGTCGAATGTCGCCCCGACGACATCGAGACACTGCGGGCACTGGGTGCGATCGACGATGCTGCAACTCGGCACGACGTCGAGGTCGAGCGAGCGTTCCTCGCCGAGCTCGGGTCGGGCTGTTCTCTCCCCGTTGGCGGGCACGTCGCCGCAGGTGTGCTGCATACCTTTTTGGCCAACGTCGACACGGGTGTGTCGGTGGGCGATCAGATTCGTTTGACCGGAACGACCGCCGCCGATCTCGAACTCGCGCGGGCAGCAGCATCGAGCGCCCATCAGGCCGTGTCGGCAACCGGACGCGACGTCTGACCTGGAACCGACGTGCCCACCGACCCGACAACTCGCGGTGAACTCGCCGGGTGCCGGGTGCTCGTGACCCGCGAGCGCCCGGGCGAGCTGGGCCGGCTACTGGCCGAGCGGGGTGCCGTCGTCGTCCATGTGCCCCTCATTGCCGTGGTCGATCCTCCCGACTCCGGTGCGGCACTGAGCGCCGAACTGGCGCGCCTGGCAGACGATCAATGGGTCATCGTCACGTCGGCCGCGGGGGCCGAACGAGTCGGCGCCGCGGTGCGTCTGCGTCCGTATGTCCGCCTCGCAGCGGTGGGCACTTCGACGGCCCAACGGCTCGCCGACCTGGCTGGTCGGCCGGTCGACGTGGTACCTGAACGGCAACTTGCCGACGTGCTGGCCGACGAGCTCATTCCGCGCTTGGTCGAGCCGACCCGCATTCTCGTCGCCCAGGCCGATCGCGCTCCCGGCACGCTCGGCGACCGACTGCAGCAAGCGGGGCATGATGTCACGGTGATCACGGCCTACTCCACGGTGCTGCTCCAACCCGATCCCGCGCTGGCGTCGGCTGCCGACGTCCTCGTGCTGGCCAGCGGTTCGGCGGCCCAGGGTTGGGTCGAGGCAATGGGCTCGCAGCGTCCCCCGATCGTCGTCGCCATCGGTCCGACGACCGCCGAGATGGCCGAGAAGTTGGGGCTCAAGATCGACGGCGTTGCTGCCGATCACTCACTCGTAGGCCTGGTCGACGAAGTCGTTCGGCGGGTCGTGCCCCAAAGGGTGCACGAGTCGACGTGACCGATGTTGTCGAGGCGTGCGACAATGACTCCGCCAACCAACCGAAACGAATGAGGAGCGACGTGGCTGTACGACGCAGAAGCCAAAGGTGGGCTTCAGCATCCGCAACCCTGCTCGGAGCCGGGCTCGTCTTGAGCACCAGTGCTTCGAGCGTGTCAGCGCGCCCGTCTGTCGTCCTCGAACAGGTGGAGGCGGCACCAGCCGGTGCGCAGGCTTCATCGGTCGGTGACATCCTCGGGTCGCATCCGTCGGTGTCCGGCGACGGCCAGTTCGTCGTGTTCGAGGGTGCTCCACCGCAACAGGCGCCCGTCGACGGCGACGAGACACCGGTCGACCCCCGGACCAGCACGATCTATCTCACGAATCGCAGTGATCAGTCCACCGTCGAGTTGTCGCCGATTCCTGCGGGACTGCGTGCCGGCAACTCGGTTCGTCCGGTCATCGCCGGCGACGGATGCAGCGTGGTGATGATCTCCGAAATGGCCCTCGACGTGTTCCAGGACGACGATGGTGGGGCCCGCTGGGATGTCTACCGGTCGGTCCTGCCGCACTGTGGTGGCCCCGTTGGCAACTGGGAGCTCGTGTCTGCCCGCGCCGATGGCAGTTCCCTCGCTCGCGACGACGTCGATCCCGGCCAGCCGCCCGCCGTTTCTCGCTCCGGCGTCGAGATTGCCTTCGTCCATCCCGACGAGCGACTCTTCGAAGCGCCGGACGTCTCGACGATCACGGTGGTCGATCTGACGGTGCCGCCTTCGGATCCGCGCCGCTCTCGAGTGGTCGCCGGTGCGCCGAGCGATCGCCCCAACACCACCTTCGTGCATACCGGTATCGACCAGCCGGCGATGTCCGCCGACGGTCGCCACGTGGCGTACCGATCCGATGCCGCCTCGGCAGAGGGCGTTCCGGTGTGGGGGACCGGTGCGATCGACGGCGGCCTTGCCACCAAGCAGGTCTTCGTTTGGGATCGACTCGACGATGATCCGTTCACTGCCGTAAAGCTCGTGTCGGCGTTGCCGTCAGGTGACCCGTCGACGGCCGGCGCGGGTGAACCGGTGCTGTCGCGAGACGGTCGGGTCGTCGCCTACGCATCGTCCGATCAAGGTCTCGTTCCGGCCGTGTTCGCGCCGTGCACCGATGCCTGCCCGACACAGATCTTCCGCCTCGATCGAGACATCGACGGTGATGACGTGTTCGACGAGGCGGGCGGGACCCGGCTCGAACTCGTCAGCGTCACCCCCGACTCCGACTCGACCGGTGCGCCGACCGCGGGCGACGGCTCGTCGTCGCACCCGACGATGAGTGCCGACGGCCAGGTCCTCGCATTCGTGTCCAAGGCATCCAACTTGCAGTTGTTGATGGCACCGGGCAGCGGCGAAGCAACTGACGGCGACATCTTGGTGGCCGACAACGGTCGCCGAGGCATCCGTCGGATCACCGTCGCAGCTGACGGCGTGCGGCCCACTGTCGGCGCCCATGCCCACCCCGATCTCAGCGATTCGGGGCGCATCACGGTCTTCGACACCCTCGCTGCTGCTGATCTGTTGCCGCAGGGGGCGCCCATCGGCCGTCAAGTCATCGCGCTGTCCTCGCCGCCGCAGCTGTCACTAGCCGACGCTGACGTGGGCACCACCGTCGTCGGCCTCGAAAGTGCGGGCTGGTTCGTCGGGTTGGTCAACGAGGGTCCCTCCGCATTCGACCCCGCCTCGGTCACCGTCACCGACAGTCGCTTCACCGTCGACGCCGAGAACAGCACCTGCGTCATCGGCACCCTCGTCCCGGCTGGATCCGACTGCAAGGTGCAGTTCACGTTCACGCCGACCTCGAATGAGCCGGTCAATGCCACGCTCACGATCGCCGAAGAGGGTTTCGAAGGCGTCTCGGTCAGTTCGACGCTGTCCGGCACCGGTGGCGAACCGGCGCTGCAGTTGTATCCCGGCGGTGCCGATATCGCCGGCGAGACCATCGTCGGCGAATCGGCTCCCGAGTTCCAGTTCGACGTCAGCAACATCTCGTTTGCACCCACGGCGATCGCGAACATCGAGATCCAAGGAGCACACGCCGGCGACTTCGAGGTCACGTCGACGAACTGTGCGTTCCGTCCGCTCAACCCGCGAGCGAGTTGTGCCATCGGCATCACGTTCACGCCGACGACCGACGGTCGGCGCACCGCGCTCATCGAAGTGTTCACGCCGGAAGGGCAGTCAACCTCGGTCATCATCGCTGGCGACGCGGTGTTCGCCCCTGCACTGTCCACGTTCGAATCCGAGGTGCACGCCGGCGAGCCGTTCGTCCTCGCCGGATCCGACTATCCCGCGAACACCGCCCTCGTCCTCACCTACGCCGATGGCCAAGGACAGCCGATCCGCGTTGAGGTGGTCACCAACGAAAACGGTGACTTCTTCGCGTCGATTCCCGTCGATCAAGCCGAACGCGGTGGCCCTCGGGAAATCGTGGTGCAGTCGCCCGACGGCGTGGGTGCGACGATCCCCATCGACGTCGTGCCCGACATCGAGCAGTACGTCGGGCTGCCCGGTTTCGGCCTCGGCTGAGCCGCCTCACGGGTCGTTGAACTTCCCGGGTCGCTCGAACTTCCCGAGTCGTCGAACTTCGCGGCGGTCGGCGTCAGGTGCCGGTGGGGCGCGTTCTGCCACCGAGGTTGATGGCGGTGGTACAGGTGTCGCTCGTCGAGGCGCTGCCCTTGGCGTCGCACTTCACCGAGAACGTGACGTTGTCGCCGGGCTGGAGACGAATCGGTGTGATGCGGGGCTCGAAATACTGCCCGCGGATGTTCGCCAACGACCACCGGTAGAGCTCTTCGCCGTTGATGAACAGGTTGGCGATGCCGATGTCGTTCAACGAGTTCTCGATCCGAACGTCGGTGAGCTCGAAGATCTCGCCATCGGGGATGGTTTGCGATGCATCCGCGGTGCCGAGGATCGGTGCGTTCACCGGGAGGCGGATGAAGGTCGGTTCGCCGCCGTCAACCGGCACGTTGACAGCAGGTTCACCTCCCGCATCGACCAACGTCGTCGTCGTCACGTCGCCGTCGGCGGCGGGCGCCAATTCGGCAATGCGCTCATCGACACGTTCGCGCGCAGCGTCTCGGATCTCGGGTCGAATCACGCCGAACCACGCGCCGACGGCCGCACCGAGGAGCGCAGCCGCGGCGATGCTGCGGGCGATCGCCGCGGCCGGGACGGTGGGCGGCTGCACGAGCGACATCGCCGCACTCGCCGGTTCGCGGCCCTGCTGCTCCGCCTCGACTTCGAAGTCGAGCGTCCGGGTGGAGCGCCGAAACACCCCGCGCTTGGCCTTGGCCTTGAAGCGCACGAGGCTCGCGCCGCCCGGGGCGACACCGACGGCCGGCGGGTCGAACGAACCGTCGATGCGTTCGGTTGCGTCGATCAGCCGGAGGCGACAGCTCGCCAGCCCATTGCCATGGTTCTCGACCATGAATTCATAGTTGGCGCGACGGCGGGCTCGCTGCACGGGTTGCAGCGTCACGATTCGCCGGTCGTCGAAGGGTTGGATCGCCAGCACGATCTCGGCAACGACGGCGTCGTCGGGTTCGCCCTGCGGAATCACCCGGACGGCGATGACGCTCGGCCCAGCGGTGGTCGTCGGGATGGCGGGCGGAGTGACGTGCACGTCGATGACGTCTTGGGAACCACCGAACAGCGTGATGTTGCCACGCTCGATCGTGGTCCAACTGGCCGACAGCCCGGCCGGCACGATCGTGTACGACTCGGTCGAGTCGCCCAGATTGTGGATCGACAACGGCAGCGTCAGACGATCACCCGGCTGGGCGACCATCTCGTCGCTGGAGAACCACGTCTGTACTGACACCCTCGCCAAGGTACTGGCTGCGCGCCAACCCTGTCCCGCATGCCCCACCCCGCCCTGCCCCACCCCGCGCCATCCCACCCCGCGCCATCCCACCCCCCGCCCCACCCCGCTCCATCTCACCCGCGCCATCCCACCCTCCGCCCCACCCCGCTTCGCCTCCCGGAAAAATGGAGCCTCTGTTGCGCTTGCTGCACACTTCGCTCCATTTTTCGGGTGGTCATGCCGGGCCGCACCGAAATGTGTGGGATTCATTGCGCCGATCGCACAGAATCCAGCATTTTTCGGGACGGGGACGGGGACGGGGACGGGGACGGAGACGGGGTGGCGGTGATGGGGATGGGGACGGGGATGGGGGCGGACGGAGTGGCTCGTAGGCTGGGGGTGTGCCGACGATTCGCCCGCGACGCCTTCGCCGAACCGCAGCGATGCGCGATCTCCTCGCCGAGACCCATGTCCGGGTCGACGATCTCATCGCACCGTTGTTCGTCCGCGAGGGCATCGACCAACCGGTGCCGATCGACTCGCTGCCCGGCGTCGTCCAGCACACCCGCGACTCGCTGCGCGCCGAAGTGACGGGCCTCGCTCGAGCGGGCATCAAATCGGTCATCCTGTTCGGTGTTCCCGCGCACAAGGACGCGATCGGCAGCGGCGCGTCCGACCCGGAGGGGATCGTGCAGCTCGCACTCGGTGATCTGCGGATCGAGGTCGGCGACGACGTGGTCGTGATGACCGACCTCTGCGTCGACGAGTACACCGACCATGGCCACTGCGGCATCGTCGACGATCATGGCCACGTCGACAACGACGCCACCCTCGGCCTGTATGTGCAGGCCGCCCTCGCGCAGGCCCGGGCCGGATCGCAGGTGGTCGCCCCGAGCGGAATGATGGACGGCCAGGTCGCGGCGATTCGTGAGGCGCTCGACGCCGAACGCTTCCACGACGTTGCGATCCTCGCCTACGCCGCGAAATACGCCAGCGGTCTCTATGGCCCGTTCCGTGAGGCGGTCGATGTCGAGATCGCCGACGGAGGTGATCGGCGCGGCTACCAGCAGGACTTCCGCAACGCGCGTGAGGCGCAGCGCGAGATCGATCTCGACATCGCCGAGGGCGCCGACATGATCATGATCAAACCTGCGCTGGCCTACCTCGACGTGATCGCCGAGGCGGCGTCGCGAGTCGACCTGCCGATCGCCGCGTATCACGTGAGCGGTGAGTACGCCATGATTCACGCCGCCGCCCGCAACGGGTGGATCGACGGCGACGCCGTGGCGCTCGAGCACCTCACCGCCATCAAACGCGCTGGCGCCAACGTCATCCTGACCTACTTTGCGCGTTGGTTCGCCGAATCCGCCACCAGTCGCTGACCGCGTCCCGCCGGCGTCTGGCCGACGGTCCATTCGAAGAGAGCACCATGTCCGAGAACCTGATTCCACCCTGTGATGCGTCGAGTTGTCCGGCTGCGGGGTGTGTCCCGACGGTGTGCGTGGGTGCCGGCGTCCGTTCGAATCACAGCCTTTTCGAGCGCTCCAAGCAGGCGATCCCGGGTGGCGTCAACTCCTCCATTCGGGCCTTCAAGGCGGTCGGTGGTGAACCGTATGTCGTGGCTCGTGCCCAGGGGGCGACGATCACCGACGTGGAAGGAACGACGTACTTCGATCTGGTGCAAAGCTACGGGGCGGTCATCCTCGGACACGCCCATCCGGCGATCACCTCGGCGATCACTGCGGCGGTCGGCGACGGCACCTCCTACGGTGCGCCGACTCCACGCGAGATGAAACTGGCCGAAGCAATCAGTGCGCGCGTGCCGAGTTGTGAACGCGTTCGGCTGATGAACTCGGGGACCGAGGCCACGAGCACGGCGGTGCGTCTCGCCCGGGGAGCTACCGGGCGCGACCGCATCGTCACGTTTGCCGGAAACTTCCACGGAGCGACCGATGCGTTGCTCGTTGCGGGCGGCAGCGGTGTGGCGACGCTCGGGCTGCCAGGCACGGCCGGGGTGCCGAAGGGCGCCGTGGCAGAAACGATGGTCGTGCCATACAACGTGGTTCCGATCCTGGATGACGGGGTCGCCGCCGTGATCGTCGAGCCCGTTGCGGCCAACATGGGTGTCGTCGCGCCCGTTGACGGCTTCTTGCGGGGTCTGCGAGCCGAGTGCAACCGGGTCGGCGCGCTGTTGATCTTCGACGAGGTGATCACCGGGTTTCGCCTTGGATCGGGAGGCGCGCAGGCGAAATACGATGTGCAGCCCGACATCACCTGCTTCGGCAAGGTCATCGGCGGCGGCCTGCCGATTGGCTCGATCGGCGGGCGGGCCGACGTGATGGAACACCTTTCGCCCCTCGGTCCGGTCTTCCACGCCGGAACCCTTGCCGGCAACCCGCTGGCCACTGCGGCGGGTCTGGCCGCGCTCGACGTGCTCACCGATGACGTGTACATGGAACTCATGGCCCGGGCGCGTCACCTCGCCGCCGGGATGCGCGATGCGTGTGCCGCAGCTGGCTTTGCCGCCTCGTTCCCCGTCGTGGGCACGCTCGTCGGCATCGTCTGCGGCGAAGATGCAGGGGTCGTGCGCAATTTCGACGATGCGAAGCGCACCGATGAAGCCGCGTACGCCGCGTTCTTCCAGGCGATGCTCGCCGAGGGGGTGGCGATGGCGCCCGGTGCGTACGAGGCGATCTTCGTCGGCCTCGGTCATACCGACGACGTCGTCGACGCGATTGTCGCAGCAACCGGGCGGGCGGCGATCGTCGCACGAGCAGCACTCAGACGCTGACGATCAGGCGCCCCGGAACAACCCCGGTGGGGTCGGTCGAACCAGCCGCTCGGGTGCCACCGCACGGGCTCGATCCGCCACTACGTTGGCGGCGGTGAGGCAGTTGTTCACCTGGCGATTCGTCGCGGCGGTTGCGGCGTTGGCCGCGCTGGCGTTCTTCGTCACTGTGATCGTCGCCGATGACGGCGAACTCACTGCCGTGCTCGAACCCGAGGTGCCTGAGCGACGGATCGATTTGATCGCATCGGTGTTCATGGCCGAGACCTCCGACGACTTCCAGATCGGCGCCGACGGCCTGATCCGCGGGTTCGTCGACTTCACGCTCGACAACCGCGACGTCATGCGCGCGGCACCCGGAACTGCCGGCGAAGTCGCGTGCGAGTTGTCGGCGATCAGCAGTTGCGTGGTGTTCGTCGACCTGTTGGGTGAGGCCGTGATCTGGTTTGCCGTGCTTCCTCAGGCGGAACGGAACACGGTCGAACTCCCGCCGATCGTCGACCTCGAGGAAGGATATGCGCGCTTCGAGAACGGCTGGCAGATCAAGTATCCGCCGGTGATCGATCGTCGATGCGATGGCGAAGACATCGTGAGCTTCAGTGACTTCCTCCGTCGTTTCGGGCCTGGCAGTACGACCGTGGTCGATGTCGGAACCCAGCAGGTGCTGCGGGTGACTTGTGCGGGTCAGGACGGAGTGGCCGTCACGACGACGACCGAGGCACCGGTCAACGTGCCGACTCCGGGCGACGACGAGCCGGCCCCCGGTGAGGTCATCGACGAAAACGACGGCGTCGTCGAAGTGTCGACCACGCTCGACGACGCGACAGGCAACACTGGCAACACGTCTGGCAACGGGGCCGAACAGTCCGAAGACGGCTGATCGTTCAGGGCTGTTCACCGCAGATCTGGTGCGAGCTGTGCGTCAGTCGAGCAAGAAGTGGGCGGCAGCGAGCCCTGAGTTGTGCGCACCTTCGACCTTGGGTCCGGCGAATGCATCGCCGGCCATGACGACCCTGCCGTTGGCAGTCGCCCAACAGGGGTCGGGCCAGATCGACCGCGGCGTGGCGAGCCGCCACTTCTTGAGCGAGTGCTCGACGATCGTTGCCCCGCCCAGCCACGGCCGAGCGGCCGCGATGAGCTCGTCGAACACGGCGTCGTTGTCGTCGTCCCAATGGGCTTCGCTCCAGATCGGAGTGGCATGGAACGTGACTGCCGGTTCGGCGCTCACGCCCTTGGCCGCGTTGTCGCCGATGAAGCTGAACACGTCATCCGCGTGCTGTACCCCACCTGATGCGGGCAGGGCCGGTGCCTGATCGAGCCGGACGAGCAGCCCGATCGTGCGGTCGTACTCGGTGCGAAAGAGTGTCTCGTCGAGATCGATGTTCCCGTCGATCATCAGCGCCAGGGCCTGCGGAAGCGGCGTCGTGACGATCACGGCGTCGGCATCGAGAGTGGTGCCGTCGTCGATCACCACAGCGACCGTGTCGGATTCGCGGTCGTATCGAACGGCGAAGACCATGGTCGAACAGCGCACGTCGAG
Source organism: Ilumatobacteraceae bacterium (assembly GCA_963820085.1). Classification (GTDB taxonomy): domain Bacteria; phylum Actinomycetota; class Acidimicrobiia; order Acidimicrobiales; family Ilumatobacteraceae; genus Ilumatobacter_A. Next base: position 590,561 of record CAWFYU010000009.1, read on the forward strand.
ACCGCGGGCCAGATCCTTGGCGAGCGAGTTCATCCCTGCCGTCGCGACGTAGCGAGGATGGCCGTCGGTCTCGTCGACGTCGAACCCATGGTTCCAAATGGAGACGAGGCCCCGGTCGGACCAGTCGGTGACGGTTGCGGCGAAGGCCGGCGAGCGAACGGTGAAGAACTGGGCGCCGTGGTCGAGCGTTGCACCGCCGAGTCGCCGGGTCGCCAGGCGCCCCCCGGGCGAGCGACCCTTGTCGACGACGACGACCTCGGCTTCTGCAGCGGCGAGTTCGCGCGCCGCCACCAACCCGGCGATCCCTGCTCCGATGACCACGATCCGGAGGGGGTGCGGGCGCATCGAGTCAGCCTGCCGCAGCAGTGGCAACGGTGGCCACTTCGGCGACACGTTCCCGGTATGCGTCCTCGGCCCGACCGAGGAAGTCGAACAACACCGCGTTGAACGAGCGGGCGTGTTCGATCATCAGGCCGTGCGCAGCGCCGCTGATCACGGCAAGTTCGGCGGTTGGAATGCGCTCGGCCAGTTCTTCGCTATCGCCGCGAGGCGTCAAGATGTCCTGGTTGCCGACGACGACGAGGGTGGGCACCGTGACGTTCGCCAGTTCGTCGGCGTACGACGTGTCGACGTTCATGATCGCATCGCACTGTGCCGCGAAGGCGTGAGAGGGGCGCCCCAATGCCAGCGGTCCGAGCCAGCCCATCGCAGGCAACAGTCGACGGAACGAACGCGGGCCGATCACCCAGCGGGCAGCTTCCTGGCCCATCGAACCGATCCCGCGCGCGAGGGCGGCATCGCGCCAGCTGGCCAGCAGTTCTTCTCGCCACGGATGATTCTGCCCCGCAGTACAGGCGAGGGTGAGTGAGCGCAGCCGTTCGGGATACTTGACCGCCAGGATCTGGCTGATCGCACCACCCATCGACGCACCGACGACGTGGGCCGTGTCGAGGCCGGCATGATCGAGCACGGTGACGGCGTCGTCGGCCATTTGCTCGAGGGAGTAGGTACCATGCGGCTTGTCGCTCCGTCCGGCGCCGCGGTTGTCGAGCGCGACGGCTCGATACCACGGCGCTGAAGCGAGGCGTTGAAGATCCCAACCGTGTTTGTCGGCACCCAGACCTTGGATGAACAAGATCGGGGGCGCACCAGGCCGACCCGTGACGCGATAGTGGATCCGGACGTCGTCGGATGCTCGGACGTAGGTCATCAGTTGCCGCCCAGCCCGCTGAGGGGCAACCAGTCGAGAGGTGTGCCGGTGTTGATGTCGCCCATCTGGCTGAGCAACAACTCGATGTCGCGTCGAATGTCGTCGGCGAGTTCGACTTCGGCAAGTGGGCCGCGGCGGCCGCGGCGCTGCGGCGTGGCAGGCCCGATCTCGATGCGGGCTCGGCGGCCGAACGGCGAACTCGTGGTCGCTGCGGGAAAGACCTTGACACCGGCCGCGAGAGCGGCGCCGACGAGCGCATGATCGACCACGCCAGCCTCGCGCGGGCGGCGTGTGGCTGCTGCGGAACACACGACCAATTCGCCTGCCCGGAGTGCGCCGGCGACCTCATCGGGATGGTCGAGGAGGCCACCGAGTCGTTGCCCCATTGCGCCGATGGCACCGTCATCGGATCGACCGACGAACCGCACCGGGCGGTCGACCGCTCGGCTCAACGCGAATGCGCTGTACACGGCAGTCAGGGCCAACCGTCGCGAGTTGACCACGATCAGCGCGCCTGCCCGTCCTGGGAGGTGTTGGTCGCCACCGGTCGACACTGCCCAGCGGACCTCGGAGAGCAGGGTGGTGACGCGGAACATGCCGGCGTCTCGCCCCCAATCGTCGACGTGGCCCGCTGGCTCGTCGGTCAACCGGCGGAACATCGACGTCCCGCCGGCTGCGACGCGACTGGCCTGTTGGACGGGAAACTGAACGACGCGCCCGATGGGCGAACGTCGGTCGGCGGTGCTCGTGTCGGCAGGCATCAGGCGGTCTCGTCGCTACGCATCACGGCGGACGGCAGTTGCACTGCTGCGGCGACTCGGGCGGGGTGACGGGTGATGCTCGGCCAGCGATAGAGCTGATCGATGACCTCGGTGGTGGAGGTGGCCGGGCTGAAGCCGAGCAGGTCGATCATGCGGGAGTTGTCTGCCAACCGACCGCGCGTCAGCGTTTCGCCGATGTGGTCGGGAATGGGCGCTCCGGTGAGGTGGGACAACTGGCGGGCGATCCACCATTGCGGCCCGACGAGCGGCATCGGGATGCGCCTGCCACGACGGATGGCGTGCAGGCACGTGATGGCGCCTGGGGCCACGACGTTGACCGGGCCGGACAACTGGTGTTTTGCTGCTGCAACGATCGCCCGGGCGGCGTCTCGTCGTTCGATCACGGCGAACGGTGGATCGGTCAGGGCGTTGAACGGCACGACGGGCTGGCGCAGGAGGCGGCCGAGTGGCGACGGCACGTGCGGTCCGAGTACCGACGCGAGCCGGACTGCGCCGACGGCGACGCCGACTCGCTGACCGACGCTCGCCGCGGTGCGTTCGATCTCGGCGACGGTGCGACCCCATTCGCTCGTCGGTCGCAGCGGAGCATCTTCGCTGGGGCGGGTGAGTGCTCCGGGGCCGCGGCCGTAGATCTCGATGCCGCTGCGCACGACGACGCTGTCGAGAGCGCGACACTCGGCGGCGGCACCGAGGATCGACACGGCGGCCTGATCGGTCAAGGTGGCCGCAGCCCGAGGGGATGCCCGCGCGTCGGGTTCCCAGACGCCGATATGTACCAGCACATGCGGATTGAACGCAGTGACGACGTCGACGATGCGGTCGTGATCATCGGCAGAAATCCGGTGAAACGTCGTACGCTGCAGCCGACGGCGCGGAGGATCGGCGTCGACACCAGCAAGCGACCCCACCCATGATTCGGCCTCGAGCAGACTGGCGACGAGCGTGCCGAGTTCTCCCCCGACACCACTGACGAAGACCCGCCGACCTGCCATGAACAACGACGATAGTCCCACGAGACGCCAGATGATTGGTTCACTGCTCGGTGCCGCCGCGGCGGCCGCGGGTGCTGCATCGTTGCTGGTGGCCGCTGATCGTGTGGCCGCGCTCGGCGCTGCGGTGACGGGTGCGGTCAGTCGCGACCGATCCGGCGGTTCGGCTCGGCATCACGGGCAAGCTGACCTTCCCGGTGGACACCGATCCGAGCTTCGGCCCGCTGGTCTGCCTGAATAATTTCGGGGGATACAGCGCATCGAGCGGTGCATGCAACCACAACGGCATCGACATCGGAAATAGCTCGGCGAGCGGCAAAGGCCGCCCATTGCTGGCGTGTGTGGACGGTTTCGTCGAAAAGGACGAGACCTTCAATGCCGCCGGCCGCACCCGGATCTTGCGCGACGGCCTGGGTACGTTCTACCGGTACCACCATCTCGACCGTTACGAGACCTCGCTGCAGGCTGGCGATGCGGTGGTCGCCGGCCAGGTGATCGGCTACATGGGCAGCAGCGGCAACACGAGTTGGGATCATCTGCACTTCGAGGTCTGGCTGAATAGCCTGACCCCGCGGCTGGCGACCATCGTCGACCCCGTGCCGCGCTTGCCGTTCCCGCTCCCAGGCGTCACCTTGAACACACCGACCGCCTGCTGAGAGATGTTCGGCGAAGGCCGCTCGGTCATCTTGCGCTCCGCCGTGCCAGCGGGAGGCCTCATCTGACGGACTCCTGGAAAGTTACGGTTTCGTGACGGAACAAGGAAGGTGACGTGCCGTACACTTTTCTCAAGACGTCCGTGCGACGTCCCGATAGACCTCTGACACCATTTCTGACACACTTGTTGTCTTCTCCGTCGTCCTTGACGGCCCGGATCGCCCGGAACCGATGGGGCAACGCCATGACGCAGCCATGACTGAACGCATCCAACCACCCCGGGGGCTCACCCGCCGACAGATGATCGCGACGACCGTCGGTGCCGCTGCCGGTCTGGTCACCTTGGGCGCGGTGGTTCGTGCCGAGGTTCCCGCCATCTTCGGGGCAGCAGGTGCGCTCGAGAACGGCGAGTTGCAGCCGGCTGAGCGAATCACGCCGCCGCCGACCACCACCACGCTGCCGCCCGTTCCCGCCGGTCAGATCATGTTCCCGATCGACGCGCGCCCGGGTGACTGCTGGATCACCAGCAACTTCGGTGATTGTCGCGGCAGCAACTGCGAGCGCCGGCACGAGGGGCTCGACATGATGGGAAATCGCGGCGCCAACCTGTTTGCCGTCGTGACCGGACGCCTCACCAACAAGTACACCGACTCGGGGCTCACGTACGGCGCGGGTCACGGTTGGACGCTGTACGACGACACGACCAACATCACCTACAAGTACTTCCACATGGGTTCCCACGCTGCTGGGCTGCAGGTCGGTGATGTCGTCGAGCGGGGCCAGGTCATCGGCACGGTCGGCAACACGGGTACCTCGGGTGCCAACAGCGACAGCAACTACCACTTGCACTTCGAGTATCGCCCCAACAACGTCGCCCAGGATCCGCGCCCGCTCCTCGTGCGCCACCCCAACTGCACCTACGTCGGCTGACCCAACCGTCCCGTCAGGGCCAGGCACCATCGCGACAGATCTGTCGCGTCAGGGCCAGGCACCATCGCGACAAAAGTGTCGCGTCAGGGCCAGGCACCATCGCAAAAAGTGTCGCGTCAGGGCCAGGCACCATCGCGACAAAAGTGTCGCGTCAGGGCCAGGCACCATCGCGACAGATCTGTCGCGTGAGGGCCAGGCACCATCGCGACAGGAGCGCGACGGAATGTCAGCCGAAGCCGCGGGAGTCTTGCTTCAGAGCGGTGTCGATGCTGAGCGCGCTGGCGACGATGAGCGTGTTCAACGGTTCGGACATGCGTTGGTGGATCTGCACGACGTAGTTGTCGGCAGTGGTGAACATCGTCTTTGCGAATCCCTCGAAGGTCTTGGAGATACGCGCCACCTCGGTACCGGCCGCATCCTCGATCCGAAAGTTCCAGGCCCGCCAGTTCTCGGCCTTGATCGAACCCAGGGTCTGTCCGTTTGCTTCGAGCCCGAAGTTGATCTTGCCGATCGCCTTCTGCTGCACGATGCGGCCGATCTCGCCACCCTGGCCGTTCTCGACGATCACGGTCGATTTGATCACCTTGCGAGGACGGGTCAGTCGCATCACGACCTGGCCGGCATTGTCGGTGATCTCGAGCTTGTGGGTCATGAACTGGTCGAGGCTGCTGACCAGGCGCAGCGCCTTCTTTGCCGCCGACTGACCGACCTGGTTGACCATCGCGATCTGCTGTCCGTGCTGATCGAACACGCTGTACTGGTTGTTCAGTTCGATGAGCTTGGCCTTCTGGTTGACGACGAGCACGGGTTCGCTCAACAACGTGCCCCCACCCCCCTCGACCTTGCCGGTGAGGCCGGCACCCCGGTAGCCCTGACCGGTGAGCTGCTGTTGGATCTTGTCGGGTCGACCTTCGTTGCCGATCGTGAGCCCCTTGTCGAGGCTGTCGAGCCCGCGCGACACCCCTCCGCCGACCGGATCGGTGCTCTGCTGCCCGCCGGTGCTCACATGGTCGGTCCACGCTGTGCCATCCCAGTAGCGCAGCTCGGCGCGTCCGTTGGGGTCGGGGTACCAGTTCGCAGGAGTCGTCATCGCCGCAGACTAGATGAGCTGCGAGACCATCAACAGGCTGCCCGAGCGATGAGTTTCGGCTGCACCCCCTGCCGCCCAGTCTCATCGCTTCGGACAGCTGGATCGCTAGCGATGAGTTTCGGCTGCACCCCCTGCCGCCCAATCTCATCGTTTGGCTGGCTGGGGTCGTCCGGGGGTTCGTAGGCTGTGCCTATGAGCTTCTGGCCGAACGCAGAACACTGGAGCGTCAAGATCCCGCTCGACACCCCACACCAGCGTCTCGACGTGCTCGCGGAATCCGGCGTCGTCATCTTGAACGATGCGGATTTCGAAATTCCCGAGGCGGAGTACCTGGCCCTCGAGTACATGGACTGGAAGTCGGGCGGCGACACGAACTTCGCTCCGATCGCCACGGCCGACGGCGACCTCGACTGCCGAGGATTCTGGGACAAGGGCAAGACCGACAAGGACGCGGTGTGGACCTCGAATGCCGACGTGGCTCCGAGCATCAAGAAATACGTCGACGGCGTCGGCGCGAACTTCGGGCGGGTGCGTACCATCAAGCTCGAACCGCAGAATCGGGAAGCGGCGATCCGCAGCCTGCACCGCGACGACAACAACCGGTTCAACCCCGACGACGAGGGGTGGGTCGTACGAACGTGGGTCGAGTTGACCGACAATCCCGACAGCTACATGATCGTGATGGACAACGACGCCGATGGCCTGCCCGACCCGGCGACCGAGCAGCGGATCGCGCTGCACAAAGGCGCGCGGTACGTCGTCGACACGCAGCGCCTCTGGCACGTCGTGGTCCACCACGGCGACGCCCCGCGATACGCATTGATCACCAGCTTCGAGTCGAGCCCTGCGCTCGACGCGTGGATCGCCACCCAAACCGCGAGCTGAACCGATCACCTCTGGTGTCTGACACCGGAGGTGATGCGCACGATCAGGTGGGTGAGGTGAGGAGTTCTCGACGCAGGGCGAGCAGCTTCGGCGCCGGTTCCCCATCGGACCAGGCATCGGCGACGATCACCCGCTCGTACGACTCCCATTCTTGGCGTACCCCGGCCAGGTCGCCGGCCCGGGCATGCGCCCGCATCCGCAACCCGATCAGTTCCTCGTGACCGGCAAGCACCTTTAATCCCTGGCCGGTGGCCCAGAAGACCAAGTCGATGTCGCCGAGTGACAAGGCGTGCCCGGCGAGCTCGGCGGCCACACCGGTGGCGAGAAGCACCAGGTTCGACGTGATGCCTTCGGCGTCAGGCCACAGGTATCCGGTGCCGGCGAACGGCATGTCGCGGATGAGTTCGGCAGCGGGGCGCAACGTTGCGACGGCCTGTGCCGGCGCCTGGACACGGGCGGCTGCGAGCCGCTCTTCGATCAGATCGGCATCGGTGACCACTCCGCGATGAAGCGGCAGCTGATCGGTGAGCGTTCTCGCCAGCCACTCCTCGTCCTGAAGCGGGGGAACGAGCCGGCCGAGTCCTCGGCGCGCCTCGGACACGACGTTGGCAAACGTCGCATCGCGTACATCGAGGTCCCAGAGTGCGGTGCGCGCAGCGCTTCGCGTCGATGCGTGCCGATGGGTTGCGAGCCAGGCGATCAACTCGACGGTCTTGGACCGTTCGAAGCCTCCGGCTTGACCATCGACGCTGACTACGTCGACGCCACCCATCAATCGCACGATGATCTGGTGACCCATTGGTTCGAACGTCTCGACGACGGCGGCTGAATCGCTGACGTCGGGTGCCCACGTCAGTGGCTCGTCGAAGGTCAACGGTGCTGCCGCGTCGTCGAGCATCTCGGCCAGCGCGGCCAATTCGTCGGTGGCGACCCCGACGGGCGTGAGGTCGATCGAGGTCCCGAACGCAGCGAAGGTCCATCCGTGCGGTCGCCCGACCAGCCGGGCCGGAACGTCGAGGCACTTATCGGAGCGGACTGCGGCCACCACACCGATGCCGTGTCCGGCGCCAGGCAAGCGATCGAACATGGCCGCTGCGTCGCGGGTCGGTTCGCCGGCGACGAGCACGATGGCGGGTTCCCACATCTCCCCTCCGGTACGAAGCGAACGCAGCGAGAACGTGCTGCGATCAGCGATGGCGGCGGTGCCGACGAGCGACATGGCCAGCTCGAGCGCTGCCGCCGGGCTTGCGGCGTGGTGCGCGTTGCGATGACCGAAGACCGCGGCCTGGTCGAGCGCCACGGTGATCACGTGCGCGATCTCGGCGTACGGCGATGTGGCCAGGCCGGCGGCGAGGGCCGCGATGACCTCGTCGGCGTGAGCTTGCGGCGAATCGACGGCCAGCGCGCCACACGCTTCGAGATCAACCACCACGTCCCGATTGCCGGTCATTCCTAGCTGGACCAGCGCGACGCACGGGGTTCCGACCCGCCGTGCCGTCTCGCCGAGGATCTCGATCGGAATCGACGCGGGAAGCGACCACGATTGGAATCCGTCGTCGAGTGCCTCCCACGGAGCGTGCAGCGCAGCCGGAGCCGTGAGCCGGATCTCGATGTCGCCATCCGGGCCGAGCAGGAGCATGCCGACCTGAGCGCGAGCGTCGACGAGTTCATGTGCGACGGCCCGTATCGCGACGTCGACACGAGTCGACCGTTCACCGGGATCGACCTGGCGGAGCCTGCGCTCGGTGGACATGACGCTGGATGGTGGCTCGGGAACGCGGGCGCGCGGCGCCGCGGCCCGAAGGCGTTGACGGCGGCGAACGCCCACGAGGGCGAGCACTCCCGCGGCCAACAGCGCAGCATGTTCGACGCGGATGGGCGCCGGCGCGCTCGACGTCGTCCCCACATCGGAGTCCGCCGGCTCCGGTCGGGAAGCCGGGATGGCCGGAGTGGTCGTGCTGGTCGTGCTGGTCGGTGTGAGTCGTGCTGGCCGGAGTGGTCGTGCTGGTCGGTTGGGTCGTGCTGGTCGGTTGGGTCGTAGACGGTGCGAGGGTCGGGCTGGGCGCGATCGATTCCGGCGTGATCGGCGACTGGTTCGGGGCGACCCGCTCGGGCGATTCGGTTTCGGTGACGTTCGGCTCGGCAGCCGGTGCGGTCGAGCTCGGCTGAGCATCGTCGGCATCGGCCGCATCATCGGTGCCGTCGCCATCTTCGGCGTGCTCGGCATTCGGGTCATCGAGCGGATCGGGAACAGCGATCTCCGGTTCGACCGTGGTCGGCGCGAGGTCGATCGGGGCATCGGGGTCGATTGCGGCGCCGTCCGAGGGCGACGCGACCGGCGGACTGTCATCGGTGTGCTCGTCGGGGATGTCGATCGTCCAGCCGGGAACGATGACGTTCGGGTCGCTGAACGTCCGGCCGTCGCCCATGTCGCGGCCGGCGTTCTGCGCGAAGATCGACGGCCAGCTTGCGGAGTCTCCGAGATGCTGCTCGGCGATCGCCGACAGCGTGTCACCCGGAACGACCAGGTGCTGAGCCGGCCCGTCGTCGGCAGGCAGCGTGCTGTCGCGGTCCAGGGTCGGAGCCGCCGAACGCGTCGGTGGCAGAACGTCGGCGGGGACGACGAGTTCCCAGCCGACTTCGATGTAGGCCGGATTCGTGAAGCGCTGCCCAGACGCCATCAACGTTCCGAGATTGGCGTCCAGAATCCGATCGGCGACCTCGCCAGTGCTCATCGAGAGTTCAGCCGCCAATGATTCGGCGATCCCGTAGATCGATTCCCCGCGCTGTACCACGTGCAGGCCTGGAGACCGCTCGGCTCGACTCGGAGCGCGAACATCGAGCGAGTCGAACTCGTCGGCTCCGTACCCACCCGCTGGCGTCGTCGACGTGCGCTCGGGTTGCACTCCATGGCCCACCGCCGCCACTGCGTGGGCGGCGCTCGTCCCGGCGCCGCCCGCCAACGCCGTTTTCGGTGATGTCAGCGGGACGAGAACCAAGAGCCCGGCGGCGAGGAAACGCGCGATCGGTTGGGCCCATCCCAACCCGCGCACCGCAGGCATGGACAACCCGCGATGGCGGATGAGGTGCGCGACTTCGAGCGCGGTGGTGACAACGATGACACCGAGTGAGACCCACACGGTCACGATGGCGACCCGCACGAGAAGATCGACGACGGTGTCATCGGTGAGCCGTGTGGTCAGCGCATCGCCGATCTCACCCACCTGCCATTGCCACGGCCACGCCACGTCGGCCAACGGGTTGGACGAGTCGAAGCGGCGGCGCGACGCAGCGATCAGTGCGAACGGGACCCCGGCGAGCAGCGTGAGGAGCGCAACGAGCGCAACGAAGAAGCGACCGATGTGGCCGGTGCGTTCGATCATCTCGGTGTTCCCTTCTCCTCGCGTCCTGGTGTGTTGATTCGTTCGGTCTCTTCGGTCTCTTCGGACTTGTCGGTCTACTCGATCCGGTTGGTCGGTGTGGCGGCCTCGTGATCGAGCCCGTCACTTTCACAGTGGGTGCCGTCGTGCCCGGAGCGGAAACGTCGGCTCACGGGGCGCGCGCCGATTCCACGACCGCCCGTCCGGTGACCGTGACGCCGCGATCGGTGATGGTGACGACAGCGGTGACCTGATCGGCCTCGACCGCCACAGAAACGGTGCCGACGACCCCATACGCCGCGAACAATCGTGTTGCGGTCGCGGCACCGGCGGCCTGGGCGCCGGCGACGTCGATCGTCGGGGCCACCCCGGCCCGAAGGCTCTCGGGAAACGCGACCTGGGCACTGGAACGCGCCGCTTGGAACGCCACCGAACTCGCAGTCGACCGATTCGACACGCCGCGATCGACATCGCGGGCGAGCCAGACGAGACCGAGGAAGGTGAAGGCAAAGATGAAGGCGATGCCGGCCACGAGCCCCGAGCCACGTTCGCTCCGACACCGATCGTGGCGCGGGTGCCGAGTGGCGGCGCGCCGGCTCATCCGTCACCACCTTCGGCCGCGCGGAACGGATCGATGGTGGCGAAGGCCGTCGCAGTCAGCGAACCAGGCGTCGGTGGATTGATCAGCTCGAGTCCCTTCGTCGAGACAGTGCAACTGACCGTGACGCCCACCATGCCGCCAGGCCGGAACTGGCTCGTGTCGACGATGACGCGCGGAGCGGCACACGTCATGTCGTCGACGAGCATGGCGGTGGCGGCCGCGGTACCGGCGGCGACCGCCTCCGCTCGTGTTCGTTCCTGCGCGGCCGCCTGAGCGCCGCCCTCCGCCGCAACGTGCACGGTGGCCCTGCTGTCGACGCCGCGACCGAGAAAGAGAATGACGATCGCGAGACCGAGCGCGGCGGGCGCCATCAGCGCCATTCCGAGCGCGTCGCTCGATCCGTGCTCGTCGCGACAACGGCGGCGCGGGGCGCGGGGGCGGTCGTGCACCGCTCGGCCGGATGCTCCGGCCGCACTGTCGCTACGGTTGTCGCTGCGCCTCGATGGCGCCGATGGAGTGGATGGCGCGGATGACTTCCTCATGGGACCGTCAGTTCCTCGACAGGAATCGCGACGGTCACCGACACGGGTCGGGTGGTGCCGGTGATGATGCCGGGCGCTTCGGCGGTGATGGTCACGACCACCACACCATTGCCGGTACCGACCCGCACGTCGATGTCGGTCATCGCCGTGTCGGCCGCCAGCACTGCCTCGGCCGAACCCGCAGCAGCGCCGGCGCTGACCTCGGCGCGCGCCACGAGCGCGGCGGTGTCACGCGCAACCACACGCGCCTCGGTCCGGGCGTGCGACCACAGTGCAGCCTGCCACGCTGCGAACGCAAGAACCACGAACATCGGAGTGAGCAGGGCAACCGCCAGTGATGTCGACCCGTCGTCGCCCGCGCCGCGCCGCCGAATTGCCGCGCCCGCGCCAGAGTCGACGGAGTCGACGGAGTCGACGGAGTCGACGGCGGTCTCGATGTCGGGTCGGTCGGGCATCGTCGGGTCGGGTCGGGCGCTGGTGCCCGATCAGGGAGCCGACGGAGTATTGACGCTGGTTCCGGCTGTCGACTTGATCTGGCTCCAGATGATGGTCGCAACCACGGCGACGCTGACGGCGGCGGCCGCGTACCAGAGCACCTGCTCGATTGACACCGCGCCGCGGTCGCGGTCGAGCGGGGCGATCCGTTGCGGGTGAACGAAGTCGCGGATGGCATGGATGGTATGGGTGACGGCAGCGATCGTGAAGCTGATGTCGGTCATGTCGTTGGCTCCTGGTGATTCGGGTTGCTGGTTCGGGTTGCTGGTTCGGGTTCGGGTTCGGGTTCGGGATCGTCGATCAGAGATTGAGCGCGGGATAGATGATGAGTGCCATGAACAGCACCGCCATACCGACCAAGGGCGGCGTGATCTTGTCGTTGCGGACCCGAGCTGACGCCTCCTGTTCGGCGGAGAGCGTCGACCTCAAGGTGGCGCACTTGGCGGCAAGCGTGCGCGCGACCGGGGCACCCTCACGTGCGGAGAGTTGCGCGGCCGCAGCAACCTGCTCGAGTTCGACGACGCCGAAATCGTCGCCGACCAGCGCGAGGGCACCAACCAAGCTGTTGCCGGTCGTGGCGACCTCACGCATGCGGCGCCGCAGTTCGATGAACAGCAGTCCGTCGCCGGCCCGGGCCGCTTGTTCGAGCGCACCCTCGTGCCCGGTGTTCCCGGCGAGGAGCATCGTGACGAGGTCGAGATACGCCGACAGCTGATGGCGGATGTCGATGCGGACTTCATCACTGCGGGCCACTGCGGAGCCGTGCACGGCGACCGGAGCCAGTGCGGCGCCCAGGATGGCCACCCCGACCGGGATGAACAACCCGAGCGAGACCCAGCCACTCAGGTGGAGCAGGGCGAGCATCAGCGTCGGAACGACCAGGCCGAGGAGTGATGAAATGACGAGGAGGCCGAGATGCGTCGGCACGTCACGACCGATGAGGCGTAGCGTCGATCGCCACCGCTGCGATCGTTCGCCGAACGATGTCGTCATCGCTGCGAGTCCGAGCCGGGTCGCCAACGATGCGTCGTCGGTCAGGTCGGCGGGAGGTTCATGGCGCCGCAGGTGGCGGACGGAGCGATCGAGGCGGGGCCGGGGCTGGCGCCACCCGGTTGCCGCGACGAGTACGGCAGCACACATGGCGACGCTCGCAATGACGAGAACGCCGACCGCACTCATCGGCGTGCTCCGCTCACGCCTGGTTGGTTCCGCTCGGAGGCTCGGCGAGCCGCGGGATCGGTGCGGTTGCGCCGGTCGCCGGACGGGGCGCCGGAGGTCAGGAAACGACTCGGCTGGGGGTAGCGACCGAGCCGCTGGACCCGCACCAGGAGTGCCGCGTAGATCGTGATGATGACGGCAAGGAACAGCTGGCCGCCTGACGTCTCGTAGGGCCGCAGATATTCGGCGCGGCCGAAGACCAGCAGGCCGACGAGAAGTGAGCCCATGATCAGCGTGAGCAACGCGACTTCGCGTTGCACCGGTGCCCGCTCGGCTTCGACGAGTCGCCGACGGTCGGCTTGCTGACGGGCCTGGTCGGCGAGCGCAGTGAGCACGGCAACCGTACGCGCCCCGCGCTGGACGGCGATCAGCAGACCTGTGGCGACGAGGTCACCGAGTGGGTCGTCGATGTCGTCGGCGAATCGGCGAAAGACGATGTCCGGTTCTTGCCGGCCGAGGCCCGCGGAGAGTCGACGGACCTGCGGTCTGATCAGCGGTGGACAGGTGCTGACCGTTGCCGCGATCGCCCCGATCGGCTGATCCCCGGCAATGAGCACATCGCGTAGGTTCTCGATCCACGACGCCAACGCGTCGGTCCGCTCGATGCCGTTGGTCGATCGGTCTCGGCGCTGCCACGTCCGCACGGCGTACCAGGTTCCTGCGGCGACCACGAGCGCAGGGAGGACCCAGCCCGACGATCCCAGCACGACCAGGCCGACGAAGGCCGAAACGGCCAAGCGAGGTGCGAGCTGGGGGTCGCGGTGGCGAGGTTCGTCGCTCCGTTCGAACTCGGGACCGAACGCGACGAACGTGCCGACGAGCCCGAGCGTCGTGGCGAGGACGAGGACACCGAGTTCCAGAGTCATCGCGCCGCCCCGGTGGCGGCGAACTGTTCGACCGGGTAGCCGGAGAGGCGCAGGCGCGCCAGGTGCCGCGGCGACAGCGGTGCGATCTGCACCAGTTCGTTGCGGTCGTCCACCGACCACACTTCGGTGCTCGACACACCGCCGGCCTCGCCGAGACCGCCGACCTCGATGACCGAGGTGACGCGGCGAACAGCGGCCTGCTCGGCTTCGGCGTTGCGGACGAGATCGATGTGGATGACGAAGTCGACGGTTTGGGCGATGAGGCTCCAGACCGCGAACTCAGGGAGGTTCGTGTTGGATTTCGACACGTAGTAGGCCAGCCGTTGCAGGACGATGTCGGCGGTGTGGGCATGGATGGTGGCCAGCGACCCGCGTTTGCACATCGACGCGACGTCGAGCATGTCGAGGGCTTCGTCTTCGACCAGTTCGCCGACCACGACGCGGTCCGGGTTGAGTCGACGGGTCAACTCGACCAGTTGGCGGGTCGTGATTTCACCCTCTCCTTCGGCGTTGGCGTGACGCGTGAAGAGGGCGGGTGCGTCGGGATGACGCGGGTCGTCCTCGAGCCGCAGCTCGAGGAGGTTCTTCTCGACCGTGATGATGCGTTCGAGCGGTGACACTTCGCCGAGGAGTTCGGTGAGCAGCGTGGTCTTGCCGGCGCCGGGCGGGCCTGACACGAGGATCGTGAAGCCGCAGCGCACCAGCGCTCGGAGCTGTTCGACCATCGAGTGCGGAAACAGGCCGAGGTCGGCCAAACCGTCGAGGCCTGCCTGGCGGACGACGAATCGTCGGATGGCGATGCGGGGATGGGTCGAGATGCCGTGTTCGGTCGCCCCACCGAGCACCATGACGATGCGTGATCCATCGGTCGACTGCAGGGTCAACATCGGTGACGACGTGTCGAGGCGGCCCTCGCCGGTACCGGTCATGCGGAGCGCCATGCGCTTCTGGAACGAAGTCAGCTCGGCCGACGACTTCCACAGTTGACCCACGTCGATCTTGCGACCGTCGGTGTAGGTGACCCAGGTGGACGCCGCACTGTTGACGTCGATCTCTTCGACGGTGGTGTCACTGAGAAACCGTTCGAGCGGACCGGCGCCGGTGAGCTCGGCGACGACTCGGGATCGGAGAAGTTGCTCGGTGTATTGATCGAGCGGCCGCAGGCCGTCGTGGAGCCGCTCCTCGTTGACCGCGGTGATCTCGTCGCTGATCCATGCTCCGACCAGCAGTTGCTGACGGCGCTCGTCGGTGGCCAGAGCCGGCCGGCCGAGGGTGCCCGCTGCAGCAGCGGTCTCGTCCCGTTCGATCGCATCGATCAGGCGCGCGGCGACCCGATCGGTGACGACGCCAACGGCGGCATGGAGTTGGGGATCGTCGGAAAGGGTCGGTTGCGTGTGGTGCAGGGTCATGTGCCAGCTCCGAGCTGGTCGAGCCACGCCCCGTCGGCGGAGACGCGCTCGTCGGCGGTTCCGAGCGCCCGCCGCAGGGCCTGAGTCAAGGGGCGCGTGCTGCGCATGAGGGGGAGTCGATCGAGTCGCTTCGCCGACACACCGGTTCGGCCGGCGAAGACCGCGGCAGAGAGTGCGTCATCAGCCACGGCATACGCCGCGAGCTGGTGCGAACCGTTGGCCGAGATGAATCGCTCGATCTCGTCGAGGTCAAAGGGTCGGTCACCGACGACGGCGACGAACAGCGGGACGCCGAGTGAGGCCACTGATTCGACCAGTTCGGCGAGTCGATCGAGTCGCACGGTTGCTGCGGCTGCCGAGACATCGGCCTGGCGGTGGACGACGACGATGGCACTCGCACATGACGCCATCGTCGGGAGCCTGTCGGCCGGCGTGTGTCGTCCGCAGTCCGCGAGCACAGTCGGCTGATCGAGTGTGGCGAGGAGCGGGAAGAGCGCCGTCCCGGCCTCGCCGATCGCTCGACTGGCCTCGCGGGAACGAATCGGCGCAGCGATGAACCGAATGCCTGACGCCGACCGTCTGACCATGGCATCAACGGCAAACCATGCGGCGCCGGGCGATGTGTCGAACGTGTGGGTGTTGGCGACGATCGTCGACAGCGACGGCGTCGGCGGGGTGTCGAGCCACCCGACGAGGGAGCCGCCCGAACGATCGGCTTCGACGATGATCACGTCGTCGCTCTGGGGCCAGGTCGATGCCAGGGCGACGGCGGTCGTGGTCGTGCAGTCCCCGACGATCGCCACGATGCTCATTCGCCGGCGTCCTGAACCGCAGGGTCGGTGCTCGGCACCAGCAACACGATCCGCACCTCGTCGGCAGCCGCCACCGATGCAACGAGACTCGCCTCCACCTCGATGGACACCGACTGGGTGCCAAGGCCGCTTTCGGACGCGACCGGCAACCCGACGACTCGTCCGTCGATGGTTGTCGGCAGCCCGGAGTCGTCGCCCGCGATCGGCGGAATGACCAACAGGACCGGAACACGTTCACGCAGGCCGACCGGGAGTTCGGCGGCCTTGACCTCGATCGCCACGACGGCATTCCCCGCGCTCAGGAGTGGTTGGGATTGGATGGCCGGGTAGACGACGAGTGAGCCCGCGACCAGCCGGACCTTGGCGTATTGGCCGATGAGCGACTGCATGTCGGCGCCGCCGATGGTGTTGACGGTCGAGTCGACATCGGCGTCGACCGTCCGCAGCATGTCGGCGGTGATCTGCTCGCCGGCAGGAACGTCACGAACGACTTGGACGACGGGTTCACTCGAGTTGAGCGACGCATAGACAAGAACATTCGCGCCGATCGCAGCGGCACCGAGGGCGAGCCCGGCCGCGAGGCGGTTCCGTCGTCGGGCGGTCGGTCGGAAGCCGCGCGATGCCGCCGGCGTGCCGGACGGTCGGTCCGTTCGGCCGTGTTGCGTCGGGCCGTCGTGCGTCGGCATGGATGTCTGGGTCATGGCGACTCGGCCTCCGGAAGGTGACGGCCGAACGCGACCGATGGGGGGTCGTCGAACCGGGTGGATTCGTCGAGCAAGAGCGGGTGGGCGCAGAGCACGATCGCCGCTGCGGTGACCAGGCCGGGCCCGAATGCGATGGTCGGGACGCGGCGCGCGATGCCGACGGTCGCAGTTGCGCCGGCCGCGAGCGCCAAGGCCGCAAATGCCAGCTGCCAATCGATTGCACCGACGGCTGCACCCAGCACGGCCGCTGCCTTGACGTCGCCGAAACCCATCGACGAAGGCGCGATCAGATGCAGCGCGAACAACGGTCCGGCAAGCGCGGCTGTTCCGGCCGCGATGTGCAGCGCTGAGATGTCGGCTCGTCCGCCGAGCATTTCCAGAGCGATGACGCCCCCGAACGCCACCGCCGACGCGGCGACGATGACGTCGGGTAACCGTCGCTCCCGGACATCGACCAGTGCCGCGATGGTGAGCAGTGCAACGGCGATGCCGCTGCCCAGCGGTGCCCGGCCGAGCGCGCCTGCGGTCAGCGCCGCTGCTGCGACGACGGCGCCGCCGACGGCCCAGCCGGGGTGGGTCGGCGTCGAGAAGTCTCGAATCTGCTGGGCCCGCGTTCGACTGAGCGTGTCGTGTGCGGCGCTGGGCCACAGATTGCGTACGTGTGCGCTCATCCGTCTCTCGGTCCTCATGCCGCAGTCGTCGAGGGTAGCCGGGGTGTGACGGGCGTCGCACGTTGGCCGTTCTTCCTTACTCATACCTTGATCGCCTCTCCTCTCCGTGGTCGGGCGGAGACGGTCGGTGGGGGATCCAGGATCCCCTCCACGTTGCTCTCCACCTCTCGTCTGTGGCCCTTCACGACGACAGTGGGTGATTGCACTGCGCAAAGGGAAACGACGAACAATCACCGCTGGTGTCAGACACCAGCGGTGATGCCGACGGTCAATCGCCGGAGAGCGCGCGGACGGTCCACTCGAGGAGCCACGCGAGGTAGCCGTACAGGCTGAATTCGGGGGAGTCGTTCATGTCGGCGTTCTCCGCCGATTCGTCGTCGGTGATGTCGAGCATCGTGCCCAGCACCAGCCGGATCGCATTGACCGACCGCATGAACGCCATCGTCTCGGACTCGCTCAAGGTGCCCGCGGCGTCATCGAGCAGCGCGGCCACCTGGTCGACTGCGGCGACGCGACTGGCCACCAACTCCTCGCGCATCAGGCGCTGATACTCGGCTTCCTTCTCGGCGTCGTCGTGGAAGGCCGGTGGAAAGAGTCGATGCAGCAGGGGAGCGGTTCGCTCGTTCGCCTCACTGCTCAGCAACTCCTTCAGCTCGCCGAGCAACCGCGTGATCAGGCCCCGATCTTCGACGTCGAGGTGCAACCGGAAACGCGGCCCGTCGCGTTCGAATGCACCCAGCGGATCGACGCCGTCGGCTCCGGCGTCGTCGACCCGTTCCACCGGTGGCACGAAGTGGTCACCGCTCATTCGGGCCGCCGTTCACTGGTTGCTCATCTGCTACTCATCGTGTTCCATCGACGCCCACAGGCTGTGCTCGTGGAGGCGAAACACATGCATCTCGGCTTCCTCTCGATTGCCGTTCGCCACCACGGCTTTGCCCTTGTGGTGCACGTCGAGCATCAGCGCGGTCGCCTTGTCGTCGGAGTAGCCGAACAGCTTCTTCAGCACGAACGTGACGTAGCTCATCAGGTTGATCGGGTCGTTCCACACGATGACCACCCACGGCTTGTCGTTGGCCGGAACCTCGTCGGTGTCGGGCTCTTCGACCCGCACTGGTTGGAGCGTCGTCGGCACCCCACCAGTGTGCCGCGCTCGCCGACGTTCCCCAAGCCGTGCTGCCGTACGGCGCTGCGATCAGTGAACTGTGACCGATGAGTCGGCGGGTGTGACCCCTCGTTCACCTCGTGGACACCGGCGCGTCATCATCGATCATTAGCGTTGCGTCACATGCCCGCAGCTGTGTCCGCATCTCTGACCGAGCCGACATTCGAGCCGGCGATGCCTGCGATGTTGGAACAGGTGATGGAACTCGTCGATCACCCCAGTCGCCGCGTCCTGCTCGCCAATTCGTTCAACTTTCGCGACCTCGGCGGCTATCCGCTCGCCGATGGTCGCATCACGCGCTGGGGCCGACTCTTTCGCGCCGACGGCCTGCAACGGCTCGATACCAACGACCTCGCACTGATCGACGGCATTGGCATCCGCACCGTGATCGACCTGCGCACCTCGGCCGAAATCGCCGAGCGTGGCGCGTTCCCCGTCGAGCAGTACCCCGTGGCCTACCACCACCTGTCGATCATCGACGCCACCTGGACCGAGAGCGGCATCCCCGACTTCGATCTCACCGAACAGGGCGGCATCGACTTCCTCGTGTGGGCCTACCGCGACATGCTCGACCAGGGCGCCGATCGCTTCGCCCAAGCGTTGGCCACGCTCGCCCAACCCGGCAGCGGGCCAGCCGTGTTTCACTGCGCGGCCGGCAAGGATCGCACCGGCCTGCTCGCCATGCTCATCCTCGGCGGCCTCGGCGTCGATCGGCACGTGATCGCAGAAGACTTCGGGCTCACCCGGGCCGGCATGGATCGCATGCGCACGTGGCTTGCCACGCATCATCCCGACGGCCTCGCCGACATGAACTCCCGACCGGTCCACATGTTCGGCGCCCACCCCGATGCGATGCGGCAGATCCTCGACGACCTCGACGACCAGTTCGGCGGAGTCCGCGGCTACCTCGGTTCGATCGGCGTGGGAGACGCTCTGCTCGCTGACTTGGCGGCACGTCTCACCTGAGTCCCTCGGCGGGCGCCGCTCATCTGACACGCCCGACCCCCCATGCAGCGGGCAAAGTGGCGTGATGCATGTTCCTGCCCGTGAGACCCCGCCGTGACTCCGCCGTGACCCGCGCAGGGCGGCCCAACATCATCCTGATCAACTGCGACGATCTCGGCTACGGCGACCTCGGCTGTTACGGATCGACCGTGCACGACACGCCGGCGATCGACGCGCTCGCCGCGCAGGGCGCCCGGTTCACCGACTTCTACATGGCCTCGCCGGTCTGTTCGCCGTCGCGCGCAGCCATGCTGACCGGAAGTTCGCCACTGCGGATCGGCTTCGGCGGCGCACCGATGCAGTACATGCGTGTCCTGTTCCCTGGGCAGGGAGTCGGCCTCAACCCCGACGAGGTCACGATCGCCACGATGCTTCGTGCCGCCGGTTACGCCACACTCGCCGTCGGCAAGTGGCACTGTGGAGACCAACCCGACTTCCTGCCGACCAACCACGGCTTCGACGAGTGGTTCGGCCTGCCGTACAGCAACGACATGGGCCGTCAGGTCGTCGCCGATGGCCAACCCACACTCGACGAACTCAACCAGCGCATCGCTGCCGCGGGCATCGACTTCGAACTGCAATGGCCGCCGTTGCCGTTGATGGAGGGATCCGAACTCGTCGAGGCCCAACCCGACCAAGCGTCACTCACCGGCCGTTACGTCGAGCGGTGTGTCCGCTTCATCGGCGACCACGCCGACACGCCGTTCTTCCTGTATCTCGCCCACATGTACGTGCATGTGCCGATCTATGTCGAGCAGCGGTTCAGCGATCGATCCCGCAATGGTGCCTACGGGGCTGCGGTCGCCAGCATCGACTGGGCCACCGCGGTGCTCGTCGACGAGATCGAACGCCGGGGACTCGGCGACGACACGCTGATCGTCTTCACCAGCGACAACGGGGCGCTCGCACCGGGGCCTGATGGCGCGGGGAGCAACGCACCGCTGCGCGACGCCAAGGGCAGCACCTGGGAAGGCGGTCAGCGCGTTCCCTGCGTGATGCGCTGGTCAGGCCAGATCCCCGCAGGCACCGTCGTCACCGAGATGGCCACGGCCCTCGACCTGCTCCCGACGTTCGCCCGCCTCTGCCACGCCGAGTCGCCCACCGATCGCGTCCTCGACGGCGACGACATCTCGGGCCTCCTCGGTCTCGGCGACGCCGTGCCGGACGCCGATCGGGCCTTCCTCTACGTCGGCGGCGGGAACATCGAAGCCGTCCGGGTTGGTCCGTGGAAGCTGCACGTTCGCAAGGGGAGCGTCGAGATGTCGGCGCTCTATGACCTCTCGACCGATGTCGGCGAATCGATCGATGTGGCCGCCGAGCACCCCGGCGTCGTCGCCGATCTGACTGCTCGCGTCGAGGCGGCCCGCCGCGAACTCGGCGATCAGGCGGCAGGAATCATCGGCACCGCCAGCCGCCAGATCGGGCGCGTCGACAACCCGATCACCCTCACCACCTTCGATCCGAACGACCCGGTGACGGTCGCCGAATACGACCTCCCGTACCGCGGCTGACGTCGACGTCAGTTGGTGGAGATCTCGACCGATTGGATCTCGACCGGCTCGGACGGGCTGCCCGACTGGGTGCCGGCGGCTTCCATTTCGACCACGGTCTCGTCGAAGCCGGTCGTCACCTCACCAAAGAGCGAATAGCTCGGTGGCAACGCCGTGCCCTGATCGCCGGTGATGATGAAGAACTGGCTGCCGTTGGTGTCGGGGCCGCTGTTCGCCATCGCGATGGAGCCGATCTGGTACTCCCCGGCCGCAGGCAGTTCATCGGCGATCTCATAACCCGGATCGCCGGCGCCGGTCGCAGTCGGGTCGCCGCACTGCACCACGAAGCCCGGGATGATCCGGTGGCAGGTGGTGTCGTCGAAGTAGTGGCTACGGGCCAGGAACACGAAGTTGTTCACGGTCTGCGGGGCCTTCGCCTGGTCGAGCGCGATCGTGATCTCGCCCTTGTTGGTCGTGACGAGCGCGCTGTACTCCTGCTCGGGGTCGAGACACATCGGCGGGGCCGACGCGAAGGTCTGCTCCTTGTCGGCCGAGCCATCCGGCGACGGACAACCGTCGGGCACGAACTCACCGGTCGCGGCGAACACCGACCCCTCCGTCGCGGGCGCGTCGGTCGCCGCATTGCTGGTCTCGCCGTCGACGACGGAGACTTCGGGAAGCGTGGTGCTGTCGGCGTCATCATCGCCACCGATGAAGGTGTTGGCGATGACGGCCATCCCCAGCACGGCAACGATGGCGCCAACGACGATCACCGCGAGGCGCGTGCTCTTCTGGCGTGTCTCGGCTCGTGCGGCCTGCTGTTGCTTGGCGGCCCGATTGGCCCGCTGACGATCTCGTTTGTCGGTTCCCACAGTGGCCGGAACGATATCGCCCCGACGTCGACGCAGACCGGCACTCGCCAGGTCTTCCAGCTGGTGCGGCCCCTGCGCGTGCGGACGCGTGCGGCGGTGCGTTGACCACCCCACCATTTCCTTGGAGCGCTCAAGCCCGCCGACCGGTCTGCCGATACCCGAACGGCGCACGGAGCCGCACGCCAGAACAACGCAACTCCACCGCCAGACCAACGCAACTCCACCGACGACTCCAACGACGACAACGTGACAACGACCTTCACCCTCGAACCCGATTGCGCAGAACACGACACGGACCCCGTGACGGACGTCGGCGCGTCCGGGTCACCGGTGACGCGTTGGCTCGGCACCGCGCTGAGCGCGGCCGGACTCGTCGGCTGGGCCGGCTGGCTCTCATGGCGTGTTTCCACGCTGCCCATGTCGCTCGTTGCGATCGCCGTGCTCGTGCTGGAACTCGTGGCGTTCTCTGGTGCGCTCGTCGTCACGGCCGGCCTGTTCGCCGGCCGCCCGCGATGGCGTCAGCATCGCCGGATCGACGATGGCGATCGTCAACTTCCGATGCTGCTGGCCGTCGCGCTCGACGTCGGCCACATCATCCACGAAGGCGAGACCGACCCGACCGACCCGACCGGGGTGGTGCGCTTGACACGCGGCCCTGACGACACCGGCGAGATCGCGTGGGCACGACGAGCGGTGCGGGTGCTTGGCGAACAACGCCACCTCGACCATCGGGCCAAGATCTCCACGCAGAACCTGCGCGAGGCAGCCTGGTCGGTGGTTGCCCTCGACGGACTGCGGCGTCTGTTCGGCGTCACGGCCCTCGTCGTCGTCCTCTTCACCGGTACCGCACCCTTCGAGATGCCACCCACCAATCGGATCGTCATGCTCGCCGCCGGTCTCACCGTGCTCGCCGTCGGCCACTGGCTCCTGTCTGGCGGACATCTGCGCCCGACGGCCCGCCTCATCTGGTCGATGGCGTCGATCGGCGCCGGTCTCGGTGACGGAGTGTCTCGATCGGGGCTACCGATCCGGTGGGCGATGACCATGGCCACCCTGATCGTGCTCAACATCAGCGTCGCCCTGCGCGGGATCAGTGACCGCTGGACCCACGGCCTCGGACCGATGGATGACGGGGCACGCATCGTGGCGATGTCGGTCGCCTTCGGTTTCGTCGCCACCGGTGGGCTGGCGATGCGCCGGATGCCACCTCCGGACCTCGGTCACTACGGCGCCACGCGTCGCCTCGAAGAAGCATCGGTTCGTCGTCTGGCCATCGGCCTGACCCTCGCCGTCGCAGCCGTCGGCTTCATCGCCGGCCTCGCTCCGACCGACGCCGTCCTCGCAACTCCCTGAGGCGCCGCGTCGCGTGGCTGACCCAGTAGGCCAGGTTCCCAAAGAAATTTCGAAGTTTCTCCTCAAGTCCTCCCTCTGAGTTGCCGATACACATCAGGATGGCTGTCGTTGCGATGTTGTGTCCACCGCGACACCCTCGTGTCCCGAGCCACCAGCGAGCCGGCGGTAGATTGTCCAGCATGGCGAAGCTGCGACTGTTCGCATCGGCCCGCGAGGCCGCAGGTACGGGGAGCGACGCCTTCGATGGCGCCACCGTGGCCGATGTTCTCGCCGCCGCCCGCCACCGCTACGGACCCGGATTTGCCGAGGTGCTTCCCACCTGCCGCATCTGGGTCAACGGCAACGACGTCGGATCCGACACCACGGTCGGGCCCGATGATGAAGTGGCGGTACTCCCGCCCGTCTCCGGAGGATGCACGTGAACGACGCCAACACCCAGCTCAACCTCGATCCTGCTGATCTGTCGCTCGACGATCTCCGCGCGCTGCGCCAGCAGCTTCAGCACGAGGACGACGTCGTGTCCTATGCGCGCCGCGTGGCCCAGGCGCGCATGGACCTCGTCAGGTCCGAGCATGCGCGCCGCGCGGCGGGGCCCGACGCCGACCTCAACGAGCAGATCGGCGATGTGTTGAGCCAACATCTCACCGGCGGCCCCGCTCGGCCACCGCGGCCGACCGAAGACCTGAGCAACAATGACATCGTCGACGAACTCGAAGCAGTGTGTGCCGAGTTCCACTTCGGCCGGATCGAGACCCTCGACGACGAAGAAGTCGCGGCGCTGTTGACGGCCATCGGCCAGTTCGAGTCGCGGGTGTCGGCCGATCGCCGGGAGCGTTTCGATCGTCTCGACGCCCTGAGTGCTGAACTCGTGCGTCGCTACCGAGATGGCGAAGCAACCGTCGACGCTCTGCTCGCCGACTGAGTTCGGAACTCGGGGTCGTCCCCCGGCGTGACGAACCGCTCGTCGCCCACGTGGCGCGGCCTTCGACCTGGCCGTTAGCGTCCCGGGCGTGGTCCTCCGTGTCGCAGTGATCTCACTTCACACGTCGCCACTGCTGCAACCCGGCTCCGGAGACAGCGGCGGAATGAATGTCTATGTGCGCGAGCTGGTGTCCTCGCTGTCGCAAACCGGCGTCGAATGCACGACGTTCACCCGCGCCGATCGGGAAGGACTGCCGCGCGAGGTTCTCGTCGAGCCCGGACATCGGGTCGTGCACATCGAAGCCGGGCCGCATCACCTGCCGAAAGAGGCACTCGCCGACATTTCCGACCAGTTCTGCCGGGGGGTGATGGAGTGGATCAGGGACAACGAGCGGCCCGATGTCATCCACGGCAACTACTGGCTCAGCGGCGTGGTCGGCCACCACCTCAAGCATGAGCTCGGCGTTCCGTTCGTCTCGACGTTCCACACACTGGCCCGGGTCAAGGCCGAGGGCGGTGATCCCGAGCCGATGTGGCGTGATCGCGCCGAAGCCGAGATCATCCAGTGTTCCGATGCGATCTGCGTCAGTTGTGTCGAAGAGGAAGAGCAGTTCCGCCGGCTCTACGGCGATCCCGCCGGACGCATCGAGATCATCGCACCCGGCGTCGAGCACGCCTTCTTTGCGCCGGGCGATCGGGCTGCTGCGCGCAGGGCGATCGGGTTCGACACTGATCGCCCGTTGATTCTCTTCGTCGGTCGCATCCAACCGCTCAAAGGCCCCGATGTGGCGATCCAGGCGCTGGCGGCGCTCGATCGGCCCGATGTCCAGCTGGCGATCTGTGGCGGTTCGAGCGGTCGCGACGGCGATGTCCAGGCCGCCGAAGCCCATGCACTGGTCGACGAACTGGGCCTGCACGACCAAGTGCATTTCGTCGCTCCGCAGCCGCACCACATCCTGTCGACGTGGTACCGGGCGGCCGACGTGGTGCTCGTGCCGAGTCGCAGCGAGAGCTTTGGGCTCGTCGCGCTCGAGGCGGCAGCGTGTGGCATCCCGGTCGTCGCGAGCGCAGTCGGGGGCCTGCTCAGTCTCGTCGATGATGGCGACACCGGGTTCCTCGTCGAGGGTCGGCGGCCCGCCGATTTCGCCGCGGCGATCGCCACGATTCTCGACGACAGTGACCTCGCCGCAGCCATGAGTCAGGCCGCCCAGAAGCGCGCGCTGGCCTACACCTGGCGCTCGGCCGCGGAACGTTTGCGATCGCTCTACAGCGATCTCGGCGTCGGCCACCTCGTGAGCTGCCATGCCGACCAGGCCGACGAGGCCGACCATGCCGAACGAATCGAGCGCCGGGGGGCCCGAGCACACGGCGTGGCGGATGCGTTTGTCGCGTCTGCCGCCGTCTGTCGCCAGCGGGTCGACGTCATGACCGACGCGTACGACGCTGACCAACTCGCCGCGCTCGAACGGCAGATCGACGAATGGCTCGGCGAGCTCGACGCAGCTCACGACCACATCGTCGCCATCGAGCGATCCCCCGACAGCGAGGTGCGGTGGTTCGTCCGGATGCGTGGCGACGACAAGGACTTCACGACGGTCTGGCTCACGCTCGGCCAACGGACCCTCCGGTACGAGACGTATGTGATGCCCGCGCCCGAGGAGAATCACGCTGCGCTCTACGAGCACGTGTTGCGGCGGAACGATCGTCTGGTCGGCGCGCACTTCTCGATCGGCATGGAAGACGCGATCTACCTGCGCGGCGAGGTGCCGGTGGCACACCTCGACCTCGACGGACTCGACCGGATTCTCGGCACGCTCTATGCGCAGGTCGAGCAGTGTTTTGTCGGCCTGCTGCGCATCGGTTTCGCCACGCGCTTCGCCGGCTGAATTCAGCGACGTCGCGCGGCTCGTGTCGCGTTCCCTTTCGCCCACGACGCCGCCCACTGTGCAAGTGTCCGGGCGGGTACGTCTCGGGGGAGTCGGTCCCTCGTACCCGCCCGGGCGGTTCCCGCTAGTTTCAGGCCGATGACGGACCCTGATCCACTCATGTCCGAGCGAACCAGCACCGGGGTCGAGCCCGTGGAGGTGGCGGTGATCGGCGGCGGCAACATGGGCGCCGCGCTGCTCGGCGGGATGATCGGCTCGGGGGCCTTCGACCCCGGTCGCCTTGCCGTCGTCGAGGTCGTCGCCGAACGCCGTGATCAATTGCGCGACATGTATCCCGACGTCGCAGTGCTCGGGGTGACTCCGCCCTGCCGGGCCGCCGTTCTCGCCGTCAAGCCACCCGATGTCCCGGCCGCGACATCCGCCGTCGTCGGCGCCGGAGCGCGGCGAATCCTGTCGATTGCCGCGGGCGTGAATCTCGCCACCATCGAAGCGGCCGCCGGACCTGGCGTGGCGGTCGTGCGCTGCATGCCCAACACCCCGGCGTTGGTCGGCAAGGGAACGTCGGCGATTGCCGGCGGGAGTTCGGCCACCGACGATGACCTCGATCTGGGCCGAGTCGATTCTTGGCGCGGTGGGCATCGTCGACCGCTTGCCCGAAGCTCAGCTCGACGCGTTCACCGGAGTCGCAGGGTCGGGCCCCGCGTACGTCTTTCTCGTGGCTGAGGCGCTCACCGATGCTGCGGTCGCAGAGGGCATTGATCGCGTCGTTGCCGAGCGAGTCGTCAGCCAATTGTTGCTGGGCGCGGCGACGCTGCTCGCCCGCGATGGCGACCCGGCGACACTGCGGCGAAATGTGACCTCGCCCAACGGCACCACCGCGGCGGGCCTGGCGGTGCTCGATGCGCACGATCTACGCGGCATCGTCGCCGCGGCGGTCACGGCGGCGACCGTGCGCAGTCGCGAACTCGGTGCATGATGCGACCGCGCGGCAGACGCGAACAGAGCCGATGCCAACCCCCCAGATGACACCGGCTCCGTCACGCGCTGTCCGCCGTCTCGGGCGAACGCGTCTTCATCCGGCACCATAGACGGTCGCCGAGTGCTGTGACAAGGGCCACGTCATCGCGACTGACACATTCCCGACCAACACGGTCGCGATGAGTTTGGGGTGCAGGGGGTCACGCCGAATCTCATCGCTTGCTGGGTCACCCGGGTTTGCGATGAGTTTGGGGTGCAGGGGGTGACGCCGAATCTCATCGCTTGCTGGGCCACCCGGGGTTGCGATGAGTTTGGGGCGCAGGGGGTGAGGCCGTATCTCATCGCTTGTGGCGCGTGGGGTGAGGGGTGGGGTCAGGACGGGCGGATGGAGACCGGCTGGGCGGTCGGAGTGGCGGTGCGGTCGTCGTCGGCGCCCGGCGAAAGGGTGATCTGGTCGCCGGCGGCGAGGCCCAACTCCTCGGCCGCGGAACGCTGATCCATTGCCAGGGCCAGCATCCCACTCGAGTCGAGCACGAGGCCGACGGCGCCGCCCGCGAGTTCGGCAAACGACGTGGCGCGCAATGCGCTGCGCGTCACGCCACCCGACGGGTTGGTCGGTTCGCTGATCAGCACCGCGATGCGCGCGCCGAACGTCGCCGCGAGGTCGTCGGGGCCGACGTTGAGTTGGGCGTTGCCGAAACGGTCGACCCACAACACCTGGGCGATCACCTTGGTGTCATCGCCTTGCGGGAGCGGAATCAGCCCGGGCACCAAGAGGTCGGCGTCGACGGGATCACCCAACTCCATCAGATCGACGCCGTTGCAGAGGTGCGCCGCTGCCGGAGCGAACACATCGCGCCCCGCAAAGGTCGACCCGATCGCGTGGAGTTGGTAGTCGGCGTTGTTGAGCTGCACCGCTCGACCGGCCCCGCCTGCCATCGAGACGGCGGGGGCGAGCAAGCCGTTGTCGGGCCCGATGAGCACGCCCTCGCCATCGGCGACTTCGACGGCGATCGCTTTGCGGGATGTCCCAACCCCCGGATCGACCACCGCCAGCACAACACCCGATGCCACGTAGCTGATGCTGCGGGCCAGGGCGAGGGACCCGGCGCGGACGTCGAACGGCGCGATGCCGTGGGTGAGGTCGATCACCCGGGCATGCGGAGCAAGCTCGCGAATGACCGACGTGCAGACTCCGACGAACTCGTCCTGCAACCCGTAGTCGGTGAGAAAGGAAACGGTGTCGTACCTGCGGCCCATCGGCTCGGACGCTACCGGTCCGTTCCGTCGCCGTCTCGCCCGTCGCCGTCGCGTCCGAACCGGATGTGGTCGACGGCGGGAATCAGTGAGCGCCGACGTTGGCCGGGTTCGTCGCGCGACCGTACGATGGCGTCCAATGGCCGTCGGCTCCCGCCCCCTCGTTCCGTCGCGGCTCGCGCCCGGCGGCGTCGCCCACGGCACCCGGCGCACCCCGACCACGGTCGTCGGTGCCTACGTTGCGCTGACCAAGCCACGCATCATCGAACTCCTGCTCATCACCACGGTCCCCACGATGATCCTCGCCGAACAGGGGTGGCCGTCGACCTGGCTCGTCGTCGTCACGCTCATCGGAGGCACGCTGTCGGCTGGCAGCGCCAACGCCGTCAACATGTACATCGACCGTGACATCGATGCCCTGATGCAACGCACCCAGCAACGTCCCCTCGTCACCGGCGTGATCGAACCAAGCCACGCGCTGATCTTCGCCATCAGCCTGCAGGTGCTCGCGTTCGGCGTGCTCTGGGCCGGCGCAAACCTGTTGTCGGCCCTGCTCGCCCTGGCCGCTGCCGCGTTCTACATCGGCGTGTACACCATCTGGCTCAAGCGCACGAGCCGCCAGAACATCGTGATCGGCGGAGCCGCCGGGGCCGTTCCCGTGCTCGTCGGCTGGTCGGCGGTGCAGAACAACGTGACCTGGACGCCGATCGTGCTCTTCGTCGCCATGTTCCTGTGGACGCCACCTCATTTCTGGGCGCTCGCAGTGAAGTACGCCGACGACTATCGCGCCGCTGACGTGCCGATGCTGCCGAGCGTCGTGCCCATGGCCGAAACGGTCAAGCAGATGACCTGGTACACGAGTGCCCTCGCCATTTCGACCCTCGTGCTCATCCCGGTGGCCGACCTCGGCTGGATCTACGGCGTGTCGGCGGGGGTGCTCGGGGCGATTTTCCTCGGTGGCACCATTGCGCTCGGGCGCAATCCGACTGCCTCGGCGAGCATGCGCTTGTTCGGGTTCTCCATCACATACGTCACCTTGCTCTTCGGGGCGATGTCGCTCGACGTGTTCGTCGAGCATGGCTGGTGATGGGTGCCGTGGCGGCGCCGACGCGCAGTCGGGCCACCCCCGGGAACGGTGTCAGATGCTTGTGAACATGCGCTGCGAATCTCGCGTTGATTTCAGAAGATTCACCCCTCGGCAAGTAGTCTCGGGCCGTTGTGTGCTGTGACATGCCGTCGATGTGATCCATTGAACCGAAAATTGTGAGCTCCATTTCGTATGACCACCATTGATCCCACCACCGACACCGCAACGGCACCCGGCGACGCGCGGACCGGTGCCATCGGGCGGCTGCTGGCGGCCGAGGCCGACTGGCTCACCTCGACCGATCACAAGAAGATCGGCCGCATGTTCCTGGGTGGCGGTCTGCTCGGTTTGCTCGGCACCGTCGTCGTCAGCGTCATCATCGGGCTCGATCGTTCCGGCATCGCGAACATCGACGACAACGCGGGCCCGCAACTGTTCGACGCCCAGCGCGTCGGCCTCGTCTTCGGCACGCTGCTTCCACTTGCTGTTGGTCTGTGCATCGCGGTCACACCGCTGCAGTTGGGCGCGCGGGCGATCGCCTTTCCGCGCCTGGCGGCGACCGGTTTCTGGATGTGGGTGGGCGGCCTGATCTTCGCGATCATTGCGCTCGTCAACGATGGTGGCGGCAACGGCGGGAACGCCGACATGGTCGACCTCTTCCTCGGCGCACACGGATTGATGGCGATCGGCCTCACGGCTGCGGGCGCATCGATCGCCGCCAGCGTGCTGACCACGCGGGCGCCCGGGATGACCATGCGGCGCGTGCCGTTCTTTTCGATGTCGGCGCTGATCACCGGCCTCGGCCTCGTGCTCGTGATGCCGGTCCTGCTCGGAACGGTGGCGTATCTCTTCGTCGACCATCGCAACGGTCGCGAGGCGTTCGGCGGCAACGTCGGCCTGTACGAGTGGGCCCTGTGGATCTTCACCCAGCCCACGAGCTTCCTCTTCGCGATCCCGGCGCTCGGTGTGCTGGCCGAAGGGGCCACGCTGCTGTTCAAGCAGCGCGCGCCCGCCCGCGGCATCATGTACGCGGGATTTGGCCTCGTCGGTGTCGCCGCGTTCGCCGGTGTCGCCCAGCAGGCGCGGTTCGGTGTGGCCGAGGTCGACACGCTCGATGGTGATGCGATCTCCGACATCGTGCCGTCCGGTTTCTTCAACCTGCTGCCGCTCCTCGGCCTGGTCGTGGTGCTGCTCATGTCGCTCTTCTTGGCCAAGCCCGTGAAGGGCGCCCGGCCAAACCTCACGCCGGCCATGGCCTTCGGGTTCCCGGCCGCCGGGATGATCATGGTCGGCATGCTCGGCAGTGCGATGTTCGCCATCGACGATCTCGACCTGCAGGGCTCGACCTTCGAAGAAGGCGCGCTGATCTACGTCGTCTACGGCGTCGTGCTGGCCTCGCTCGGGGGGATGGCGCACTGGGCGCCGAAGCTCTGGGGCAAGCAGTTGGCCGCCGCGAAGGTGCTGCCGCTGGCCGGTCTCGGTGTGCTCGCCACCGTGCTCGCCTCGCTGCCGCACTACATCGCCGGTTTCGATCAGGACCGCGACCTCTATGCCACGGTCATCGTGGTCGGCCATGTGCTCATGGGGCTCACCGTCGTCGCCTTCGTCGGCCTGCTGACCCAGACGGTGCGGGGCGATGGCAATGATGCTGTCGACGACCCGTACGACGGCCAAACCCTCGAGTGGGCCACCTTGTCGCCTGCGCCTGCCAACAACTTCGTCGAGCCGCCCACGGTCATGTCGGCCGAGCCGCTCGCCGACAGCAAGTCGAACTACGGCGCGGTTTCCTCCGGCGCCACCGAGAAAGGTGCGAACTGATGCAGGCGCTCACGTCGGGCCCCGTGGCCGCACCTCGCCGCCAGATCATCGTCGGTTCGGTCCTCGCCAGCATGGCGATGATCATGCTGACCGGTGGCATGCTCGCCGTCTGGTCAGAGCAGCGCACCAACTTCGTCGAGCGTGATGGAACCTGGCTACCGAGCGGTGTCGTCATCCCCGAAGTGGCCGCGAA
Organism: Ilumatobacteraceae bacterium; assembly: GCA_963820085.1. Taxonomy (GTDB): domain Bacteria; phylum Actinomycetota; class Acidimicrobiia; order Acidimicrobiales; family Ilumatobacteraceae; genus Ilumatobacter_A. The sequence continues at coordinate 621,824 of CAWFYU010000009.1, forward strand.
CGTGGCGCTCGTCGCCTTCATCGCGATCTGCACCTTTGCCCAGTGGGCCGTGTGGGCGGTTCGCCGCAACGACCGCGGGCACACGGCCTTCGCGCTCGGCGTCACGGCGCTGGTCGGAATCATGGTGATCAATGCCCAGGCGTTCATTTACTCCGAGATGGGCCTCGGCATCAGCGATGGCGCCTACGCCACCATGTTCTACGCCGTCACCGGCATGTTCACGTTGTTGATGATCATCGGCGTGGCGTTCACTGCGGTCACGGCGTTCCGTTCGATCGGCGGTCGCAGTGACAACGACATCGTCGTCGCCCATGCCCTCTACTGGTACACGATGGCGGCGATCTTCACAGCCGTCTGGTTCGTCGTCTACGTCACCAAGTGAGTTCTTGATGTTCACCACAGGTTCCAAACTTCTCATCGGCGGTTCGCTGCTCGCCGCCGTCGCCGCCGTCGTGTACGGCGTCAGCCAAAACGAGGCCTTGGGCATCGTCGGGCTGATCTCGGCGGCGATTGCGCTCGGTCTGCTCGCCGGCTTCAACGTGTGGGCCCGCGACTCGAACCTGTCGGCGATGGACACCACGGCCGTCACGACGTCCGACGCCGCTGCCCCTGCACCGGGCTCCAGCATCTGGCCGATGGTCTTCGCAGTCGGTGGCGCCACGGTCCTGCTCGGCCTTGTCACCCAACAGTCGATCTTCACGATCGGAGTCATCATCGTGCTCGCCGCCGGCGCGCAATGGGTGGTGCAGGCGTGGGCCGAACGGGCCTCGGCCGATGGCGAGGTCAACGCTGCCGTGCGCGCTCGGCTGGCGAATCCCCTCGAGTACCCGCTGATGGGCGCTGTTGCCGTCGGCGCGATCGCCTTTTCGTTCAGCCGTGTGATGCTGTGGCTGTCGAAGACCAACACGGTCATCGCGTTCGTGGTTCTGGCGACGATCGTCGCCTGCATCGCGTTCTTCTTCGCCTTCCGTCCGTCGATCAAGCGGGGCGTCATCGGTGGCGCACTCAGTGTCGGTGCGCTCGCTGTCGTGGCGAGCGGGGTCGCGGCCGGGGTCGACGGCCAACGCGACATCCACGAGCACGAGACCACTGCGACTGCGGCCGCCGAGGGCCTGTGTGCCAGTGCAGACGAGGGCGAATACGACGACAAGGCGAGCCAGACCGTGGCCACCAAGGCCAACACCTACACGATCACCCTGACCGAATCAGATCAACTCGAGTTCGACGTGCCGGGTTTCATCGTCGAAGGCGAAGCGTTCTCGTTGCCTCGCTCGAACCCGAACAACATCGTGTTCCGCAACGATTCGGGCGAAGAGCGGCGCTTGACCTATGACTTCCGGGCGCTGACCGAGGACGAACTCGCCGCGCAAGAAGCAGCCGCGGCCGAGTCGCACGACGCCGAATCCGACGGCGCCGAAACCGAGGCGCACGAGCCGTTCGACCGGCTTCAGCAGTGCACCACTCTCGTCGAGCCGGGCGGTGCACAGTTGCTGACGTTGCTGGTCGACGAGCCGAGCGTGTCGCCCGCCAACGACGACGCGGCGTTCCGGTTCTTCGTGCCCGGCACCGACGCCGAACTCGACGTGATCGTCCCGTGATCGTTCGCAGCGCAATGAGTGACCTTCAACCACCTCACACGAAAATGCAGGCAGTGAAATCGAGCACTACGGTCCGTTCCGTGACCAACCGATCCCGGCTCGTCCGTCTGTCTGGTGTGGCCGTCATCGCTGCGGTCGCGGCCGGATGCGCGCAGGACGCTCCGCAAGACACCTGGGCGCCCGACGGCCCCAATGCGCAGAAGATCCACACCCTCCAGTGGCCGGTGTTCGCCCTGGCAGGCATCGTCGGCGTCATCGTGTTCTCCGTCCTCGGTTTCGCGATCTGGAAATATCGTGACCGCGGTCAGCCGATCCCCGAGCAAACTCATGGCCGGCCTGCGCTCGAAATCGGCCTGACGATTCTCCCGGCGCTCATCCTCATCGGCGTGGCGATTCCGACGGTCGATGTGCTGATGGACCTGAACAAGACCGACGACACCGAGTGCGTCGTCATCGTCACCGGTCAACAGTGGTGGTGGGAAGTCGTCTATCCGGTGCAAGACGGCTGCGGCGGCATCTCCGAGCCCATCACCACCTCCGGCCAGATGGTCATCGAAGCCGGTACTCGTGTCCTCGTCCGCGGCACGAGCCGTGACGTCATTCACTCGTGGTGGATCCCACGCCTCAACGGCAAGCGCGACATGGTTCCCGGCCGCGTGCACACCGTGCGCCTCGAAGCCGATGAGCCCGGCATCTTCGCCGGCCAGTGCACCGAGTTCTGCGGTCTCAGCCACGCGAACATGCGGATGGAAGTCATCGCCATGAACTCCGAGGACTTTGCGGCATGGAAGGCGAATCAGCTCGAGGCGTACACCGCGCCGACCGAAGGCTCGCTTGCTGCCGCTGGTGAATCCACCTTCATCGCACAGTGCTCGCGGTGTCACCAGGTCAACGGCCTGGCCGACTCCAATGGCGAACTCGTGATCTCCCGTCCCGATCAGAACGTCTGGTCGGGCGCCGCCCCGAACCTGACGAACCTCATGACGCGCAACACCTTTGCCGGTGCCTCGTGGGACCTGCTCAGTGAAGGCTGTCGTCCCGGCGTCTGGGACGCGAGTTCCGACGACATCGGCGCCGCCTATCTCGAAGGCGTCTCGAACGAATGTCTGAACGAGGTCGAACTGCGTGAATGGCTCCGCAATGCGCCGGCCAAGAAGCCGATGTACACCGACCCGGAGAGCCTCGAAGAGACCAACGGTCTCCCGCGCGGCATGCCGTACCTCGCACTGAGCGAAGATCAGATCGATCAGCTCATCGCCTACCTGCTCGAGCGCAAGTGATCAGGAGCAACTGACTCATGGCCATCATCGAACGCCCCACTCTGGCCCCGGCGCTCATCGCGCCGGCGCCCAAGGCCTCCACGAACTACGGCTACCTGCGGCGCCCCGTCGAAACGACGGGATGGCGGTCGTGGGCCTTCACGGTCGATCACAAGAAGATCGGCATCATGTACGGCGCCGTGGCGATGTTCTTCTTCATCATCGGGGGCCTCGAAGCTGCGTTGATCCGGCTGCAGTTGGCGCAGGCCGACGGCACGATCCTGTCGGCCGACAAGTACAACCAGATGTTCACGATGCATGCCACCACCATGGTGTTCCTCTTCGTGATGCCGATGGCAGCGGCGTTCGCCAACTACTTCATTCCGCTGCAGATCGGCGCCCGCGACGTCGCCTTCCCCCGCTTGAACGCCCTGTCGTTGTGGGTCTTCGTCTTCGGCGGCGTGTTCCTCAACACGTCGTGGTTCCTCGGTGGCGGCGCCGACGGCGGCTGGTTCATGTACGCCCCGAACAGCTCCACGCCGTTCAGCCCGACCAACGGCGTCGACTTCTGGGGCCTCGGCTTGCAGATCACCGGTATTGCCTCCCTCGTCGGTGCGATCAACTTGATCGTCACCGTGCTGAACATGCGTGCGCCGGGCATGTCGATGATGAAGATGCCGATCTTCACGTGGATGGCCTTCGTCGTGCAGATGCTGCTGCTGTTCGCCATTCCGGTCATCACGGTGGCGCTGTTCTTGCTGATGTTCCAGCGCAGTTACGGCGCCACGTTCTTCAGCGTCGAGGCCGGGGCCGACCCACTGCTGTGGCAGCACCTGTTCTGGATCTTCGGCCATCCCGAGGTGTACATCCTGGTGCTGCCGAGCTTCGGCATCATCTCCGAAGTGCTCCCGGTGTTCTCGAAGAAGCCGTTGTTCGGTTACCCCTTCGTCGTGTTCTCGGGTGCCGCGATCGGCTTCGTCGGCTGGGGCGTGTGGGCGCACCACATGTTTGCGTCGGGCCTCGGCCCGGTCTCGGTTGCGGTGTTCTCGGTGGCCACCATGGCCATCGCCGTGCCGACCGGCGTGAAGATCATCAACTGGACCCTCACCCTGTGGGGCGGCAAGTTGCAGTTCACCACGGCCATGTTGTTCGCCATCGGGCTCATCGTGCAGTTCACCATCGGTGGTCTGTCGGGAGTCACGCACGCCGTGGCACCGTCTGACACGCAGCAGACCGACACGTACTACATCGTGGCCCACTTCCACTACGTCATCTTCGGCGGCGCCGTGCTCGGCCTCTTTTCCGGCTTCTACTACTGGTGGCCGAAAGTCTTCGGCAAGCTGCTCAGCGAAGGCTGGGGCAAGTGGAACTTCTGGTTGATGATCGTCGGCATGAACCTCACGTTCGGCCCGATGCACATCATCGGTCTCCAGGGCCAACCGCGCCGCATGTACCGCTGGACCGAGTTCCGCGCCGGCGAAGGATTCTTCAACCTCGGCTTCTGGAACCTGGTCGCCACGATCGGCACGTTCGTGCTCGGCGTCGGCATTCTGATGTTCCTGATCAACGTGTGGATCACCCACCGGCCGGGCTCGAAGACGCCGCCTGCGCCCGCTGACCCGTGGGATGCGCGTAGCCTCGAATGGATCACGAGCAGCCCGCCGAAGGAATACAACTTCGCACGTACCCCCAACGTGACGCATCTCGATGAGTTCTTCCACCGCAAGTACGAAGACGTCGGCGAGGGCGAGCAGCACGAGTACGTCCAGCGGATGACCGGTGCCGAAGTCATCCAATACGAAGAAGATCACGCCGATCCGAACATCCATCTGCCGGCACCGTCGTACTGGCCGATGGTGCTCGCCTTTGCTCTGCCCGTCATGGCCTACGGCGTGATCTACAACACGCTGCTGATCGTGGCCGGCGGTGCGATCGCGATCATGGCGATGTTCGGTTGGGCGCTCGAGCCGGCCGACGCTCCTGCGTCCGACTTCGACCCGCAGGACGCGGCCCCCGGTGACGGCGGCGAGACGAGCAAGGAATTGGCCAATGTCTGATTCGCTGATCACCGACACGGTGAGAGACGCTGCCGAGATCGTCAACGACCACGCTGACGACGTGCACGAGCACGACGTCCAGACGGGCGACGACCATGGTCATGGCGGTCACGACGATCATCACGGTGGCCATCACAGCTCGCTCGGGCTGTCCAACACGAAGTTGGCGATGTGGCTCTTCCTCGGTTCGGAATGCCTGCTGTTCGGCGGTCTCATCTCGACCTACATGCTCTACCGCAACCGCCATTCGGCCAATCTCGGGCCTGATCAGCTGTGGGACATCCCGTTCACGTCGGCATCGAGCTTCGTGCTCCTCACGTCGTCGCTCACGATGGTGCTCGCGGTGAGCGCCGCGAACCGCAAGGACCTGCGCAACACGAAGATCTACCTTGGCGTCACGGCGCTGCTGGGTGGATTGTTCGTTGCCGGTCAGATCTATGAGTTCACGACGTTCTACCGCGAAGGTCTGGGCTTCACGACCAGCCTGTTCTCGTCGAGCTTCTTCACCCTCACCGGCTTCCACGGCGTCCACGTGTCGATCGGCATCATCATGCTGGTCGCAACGATCGGGATGCTGCAGAAGGACAAGATCTCCGGCGACAAGGCCGAGGCGGTCGAAATGGTCGGCCTCTACTGGCACTTCGTCGACATCGTCTGGATCATCATCTTCACCCTCGTCTATCTGATTCCGGCCTGACCATGACTGACACTCTCGACACCGCCACCGACGCCGACCACGGCAGCGCGCACGACGCGCCCGACCATCACGGCCCCACCGACAAGCAGTTCATCACCGTCTTCTTCATCCTTGCGGCGATCACGGCAGTCGAAGTCGCGGTCAGCTACCTCGACATCGGTGCGGCGTTTCTGCCCGTCCTGCTCGCCCTGATGGTCGTCAAGTTCTTCACGGTCGTCTTGTACTTCATGCACATCAAGTTTGACGCCAAGATCTTCGGCCGGCTGTTCTACATTGGCCTCGGCCTCGCCGTCGTGGTGTACGTCGGAGCCCTGTCAACCTTCCAGTTCTTCGCCGGCTGAGATCGTCAGTCGGGTTCGTGACGACTGACTCGCTGCTCGACTCGGTGTCAGGTCGACCCGCTTCTAGGCTGTGACCATGTTCGCGCAAGCTGTCGACACGGCGGTTTCAACGCAGCCATGGCGGTTCCAGTGGCACCCCGAGGTGTGGCTGCTCGTGGCGTTCCTGACCGGGGCATTCGTCTACATGGTGCGGGTGATCGGCCCGCGCGCCGTGCCGCACGGTGCGCCGGCCGTGACCCGGAAGAACATCTACGCGTTCGTGGGCGCCATGCTGATGCTCTGGGTGGCGAGCGATTGGCCGATGCACGACATCTCCGAGGAGTATCTCTATTCGGCCCACATGTTGCAGCACATGATGCTCAGCTATCTGCTTCCTCCGCTCGCCCTCATCGCCACGCCGCCGTGGCTGCTACGCGTGCTGGTGGGCAACGGCAAGGTCTATGGCGCTCTGGTCTTCTTCACCAAGCCGGTCGTTGCTGGGGTGCTGTTCAACGTCGTGGTGATGATCACCCACATTCCATTGGTTGTCAGCGAGTCGGTTGCCAACGGCCCACTGCACTACGGATTGCACTTCAGCGTCGTGATGTTGTCGCTGCTGATGTGGATGCCCGTGGTCGGGCCGTTCACCGAGTTGCACATGGGGCCGCTCGGCAAGTGCATCTATCTCTTCCTGCAATCGGTGGTCCCCACCGTGCCGGCAGCGTGGCTGACCTTTGCCGACGGCGCGGTCTACAAGACCTACGACATTCCGGTGCGCGTCTTCGGTTGGGATGTCACCGTCGATCAGCAGTTGGCCGGTGCAATCATGAAGACGGGCGGCTCGATTTTCCTCTGGACGATCGTCGTCTACATCTTCTTCAAGCGATTCGCGAACGGATACGGCGAGTCACAGGACTACAAGCGATCGGTCGGCGCCGACCAGCCGCTCACCACCGCCGACGTCGAGCGCGAGTTCGCCGCCTCGGCACCCCCATTCGAGCGCACCTGATCACCTCTGGGGTCAGACACCACCGGTAATGCGCGGCGCGCTGCGGTCGATAATCCGCCGTTGACCAGGGCCGATCGTGTCAGAATCGCGGCTCAACCAGACGGGGGTCACGATGGACGAACAGACCGAGCTACAAGAACTGCGGCGCGAGGTGGCACAGCTTGCCGGCGAACTGGCGGCCATGCGCCGCACGTTGGCTGACGTGCCCGATGACGACGCTGGTCAGGCGCCGGTGATCGAGATCGCCGATGCCGTCACCCGGCGAGGGTGGATGAAAGCCGCAGCCGCAGCCGCCGTCGGCGGAACGGCACTGGCGCTGGCCGGATCGGACCGCGCTGCCGCGGCGGACGGAAGCGCGATCCTCATCGGCAACATCACCAACACCGGGGCCTCGGTGACCGCGGCCGAGCACACCGGGACCACCGGGGGCGGCGTGAGCTTTCTGTTCAAGAACAACTACCCCGGATTGGAGGCGCAGTTTCCCGCAGCGCTGGGCGGCTGGACGGGCTCGCCCGCTCGTCCAACGGGGATCTACGGATTCTCCAATGTCAACGTTGGTGCCGCCCACGGAGTCGTCGGGACTGCGAACTCTCCGCAGGGTTCGGGCGTGCTGGGCAGGAACAACGCTGCGGCCGGAATCGGGGTGACCGGCGAGGGCGGAACGTCCGGTGTCGGCGTTTTGGGGAGGGCCAAGACCGGTGTGTCGGCCCTGGGCACCGAGTATGGCCTGGTGGCCACCGGCACAATCGGGGCGATCTATATTCCGCCGAGCAATGCTGTCGCGCCGATGAATCGAACCACGGTCGCGAGCCCGGGTGCGATCGACACCGAACGAACCGACGACACGCTCGGCACGTCGAATCTGTGGTTCTGCGTCAACGGTGGGTCGGGCGGCGACTGGCGCAAGCTCGCCGGCGACGACACCGCCGGTTCGCTGCACCCGATCACGCCGACTCGCGTCTATGACTCGCGGCTACCGCTGCCGTCGCCCGGCAAGCTGGCACCCGGCGCCAACCGTACGATTTCGGTGGCCAATGGTCGCAGCCTGACGACCGGCGCTGTGACGGTGACCAACCTCGTCCCGATCGGCGCGCGAGCGGTGGCCTACAACCTCACGCTCGACCAGACCGAGTTGGCCGGCTTCCTGTCGGTGAATCCGGGTGGCGTGGTCACCTTGTCGGCGTCGTCGATCAACTGGTCGTCGTCCGGGCAGATCATTGCCAACGGCGGGATCGTCGGCCTTGACTTCAGCCGTCAGATCAAGGTGTTCTGCGGCGGCCTCGGCGCCACGCACTTCATCGTCGACATCACCGGCTACTACCTCTGATCGCGGCCGCCATCGCCTCTGGTGTCTGCCACCAGAGGTGATATGCGTCGGGGGTGGGCGAGTGGTGGCAGATATCGTTCGAGGCCGTGATCGACCAACGTCTGCTGCGCTCGGATCTCGACGGTGTGAAAGCCGCGCTGTCCCGTCGCAACCGCCCGGCGATCATCGACGATGTCGAGCAGGCCGCCCGCCTCGATGCGCGGCTGCGTGACATCCAGGCCGAGCGCGACGACATCCGCGCCAGGGTGAACTCGATCTCGAAAGACGTCGGTCTGCTGCACCGCGATGGGCAGGCCGATGATGCGCAGGCCCTCCAAGCCGAGAGTAGGACGCTGGGCGCAACGGAAAAGACGCTGGCAAGCGAGCACGACGAGGTGTCGAGCACGCTGCGCGATCTCCTCCTCGGCATCCCGAACCTGCCGCACGCCGATGCGCCCGACGGCGGTAGTGACGCTGACAACCCGATCATCACCGGCCCGGTCGGGCTGCATGCTGCGGTTGCGGATTGGCAGCGCGTGCCCCACTGGGAAACGGCTGACGCACTGGGCATCCTCGACAACGAACGGGCGGTCAAGATCTCCGGGTCGATGTTCACGATGCAGCGGGGCGCAGGAGCCACGCTGGCGCGCGCCCTGTGCCAGTTCGGCCTCGACCGCAACGCCGACGTGCACGAAGAGGTGCGGCCACCCTCGCTGGTGACCACGGCGACGCTGACGGCGACGGGGCAGTTGCCGAAGTTCGCCGAGGACGCCTATGCGATCGCACGGGACGACCTGTGGTGTGTGCCCACCGCCGAGGCTTCGCTCACGTCGCTGTTCAACGACGAGGTGCTCGACGACACCGAACTGCCGATCCGGTTGATGGCGTTCAGTCCGTCGTTCCGTCGCGAAGCCGGTTCGGCCGGGCGCGACACCAGAGGGATGTTGCGCGCCCATGAGTTCGACAAGGTCGAGATGCTCGCCTTCGCCACCCCCGAACAGGCTCCGGCGTTGCTCGACGACATGGTCGCTCGGGCCGCGAGCGCGATGGCCGAGCTCGGTTTGCCCTATCGCGTCATCGAAATCTGCACGGGTGACATGGGCCAGAGCCAGCATCGCAGCTTCGATGTCGAGGTCTACGCGCCGGGCGTCGATGCGTGGCTCGAAGTGTCGTCGGTGTCGTGGTTCGGCGACTATCAGGCACGGCGCGGGAACACGCGGTTCCGTCGGCACGACGCCGAGGGGAAGCCGATCAAGGGCAGCGAGTACGCCCACACGCTCAATGGGTCGGCGCTCGCCGTCCCGCGCGTCTGGGCTGCGATCGTCGAGAACTACCGCAACGAAGATGGCAGCGTCACCGTGCCCGAGGTGCTTCATCCGTACATGCGGGGCATCACCACCATCTCGCCTGCGTGACCCGATCGCGCCGGCAGCGTGGGAGGCTGTACTCGTGAACGATTCGCTCCGCGACCGTCGAGTGCAGTACGAGACGGCGGGCCTCGATGTCAGCGACGTCGACCCCGACCCGATCGTCCAGTGGCGGCGATGGCATGACGAGGCCCTTGCGGCCGGCGTGGCCGAGCCCAATGCGATGACGGTCTCGACCATCGGGCTCGATGATGGACCTGATGCGCGCATCGTCCTCGTCAGAGGGGTCGACGACGGGGGGCTCGCCTTCTACACGAACTACGACAGCGCGAAGAGTCGTCAACTCGATCGTCGTCCGCAGGCCGCGGCCACCTTCAGTTGGCTCGACCTGCACCGCCAGGTCCGCGTGCGAGGCTCGGTCGGGCGGTTGCCCGCGGCGGACAGCGACGCATACTTCGCAAGCCGCCCGCGCGCGTCGCAGCTGGGGGCGTGGTCGTCGCCGCAGAGCGAGGTCATCGCCGACAGGGCGGTGCTCGATGCACTGGTCGCCGAGACAGCAGCTCGCTTCGCCGACCTCGCCGTTGTTCCGCGACCCGACAACTGGGGCGGATGGCGCCTCGTGCCGACCGAGTGGGAGTTCTGGCAGGGCCGCCCGAGCCGACTCCACGATCGCTTGCGCTACTCCATGGGCCACAGCGAAGCCATCGACGGCAGCGAAGCCATCGACGGCAGTGAAGCCACCCACGGCAGTGAGGCCATCGACGGCAACGCGGCCACCGATCGGGTCGGCAGGCCAACATGGACGATCGATCGTCTCGCACCATGACCACCGGCGGGATCCGGGCGGGATCAGCGGTGCAGCGATGACGAGCCAAAGGCGAAACTGCATGAGTGCAGGGTTGATGCGGGAATGCGAACCGGCGAGGCTGGGCGGATGACGGGAAGCAAAGTCCTCGTGGTCGACGACGAACCCACGGTCCGCGAGGTGGTCGTGGGGTACCTCCGCCGCGACGGTCACGAGGTCGCGGAGGCCGGTGACGGACACACCGCACTCGAACTGCTCGAGTCGGACCCACCCGATCTCGTCGTGCTCGACATGATGCTGCCCGGGGTCAACGGCCTCGACATCTTGCGGCGAGTGCGCGCCGTCAGCTCGATCCCTGTGATCATGCTCACCGCGCGAGCCGAAGAATCCGACCGTGTGGCGGGCCTCGAACTCGGTGCCGACGACTATGTCGTGAAGCCGTTTTCGCCGCGCGAACTCGCGGCGCGGGTCAATGGCGTGCTGCGGCGGACGAACGGTCGAGTCGATGCCCCGCCGTCGGCGCTCACGTTCGACGGTCTGCGCATCGACCCGCTCAGCCGCGAAGTCACGATGGGCGACAAGATCGTCGAGATGACGCCGAAGGAATTCGACGTGTTGCTCTTCCTGGCGTCGTCACCTCGGCAGGTGTTCTCGCGGGCCCAACTCCTCGAATCGGTGTGGCAGTCGTCGCCCGACTGGCAAGACCCGGCAACGGTCACCGTGCACGTGCGGCGTATCCGCAACAAGATCGAGGCCGATCCGGAGCATCCCCGATGGATCAGCACGGTGTGGGGCGTCGGCTACCGGTTCGAACCATGAGTAGTTCCGGCCCGATCAATGCCCAGATCAGGCACAAGGCGCACCGAATGAACCGGTTGGGCCGACGGTTCCTGGGTGCCAACCTCGCCGTGCTCGGTGTGGCGATGTTGATGATCGCCGTCGCGGCGAACGAGATGTTCATCAACGATCACGATCGTCGGCTCCTGATGTGGGTGCTCATTCCCGCAGTACTCGCCGCGGCGATGGTCGCCATGCTGATGGCGCGACCCGTCGCGCGTGACGCGAAGCGAATCTGCGACGCGGCGATGCGCGTGGCCGACGGCGACCTGTCGGCGCGGACCGGCGTCGTTCGTAACGACGAACTCGGCGAGGCCGCGGAAATGTTCGACGTCATGGTCGACCGCCTGAACGCCATCGAGAGCGAACGATCTTTGATGTTGTCGTCGATCTCGCACGACTTGCGAACACCGCTCGCCGCGCTGCGCGCCGCGGTCGAAGCAATCCGCGATGGTGTCGCCGACGACCCTGATCTCTATCTCGTCGGCATGGAACGTCAGGTCAAAGCCTTGACCTTCTTGGTCGACGACCTCCAATTGCACACCCGACTCGTCAGTGGCACGTTGCAGCTGCATCGGGCCCGCATCGATCTGACCGAACTGGCTGACGAGTCGATGGAGATCGTCCGCCCCTTGGCCGAGAGTCGGGGGATCAAGCTGCTGCTCGACGCCGCCGAACGAGTGATGGTCGATGTCGACGGGTCGCAGCTGGCGCGGGTCGTGCGCAACTTGCTCGACAACGCCATTCGCCACGCGCCCGACGGGTCGGTCGTGCTCGTTCAGGTGGTGCGGGACGGAGCCACCGTGATGCTGCGCGTCCACGACGAGGGCTTGGGCTTTCCCGCCGAGTTTCGTGACCGGGCCTTCGAGCCGTTCACCCGCGCCGACCCGGCGCGCGACACTCGCACCGGTACCGCTGGGCTCGGGTTGTCGATTGCCCGTGGCATCGTCAACGCCCACGACGGCACGGTCGCCCTGGGCGACGGCCCCGGCGGCGACGTCCGCATCTCCCTGCCGATACCGGTGCGCTGAGCCGAGCGGCCTGCGGCCCTCACCGACGCTGGTGCCAGGTCGTGGCGGCGGTGACGAGGCCGTCGATGAGCGAGGTGGTGTGCGGGGTCAAACCCGGGCCCTCCCAGTCCCACCAGAGCGGGCTCGAACCGCGCACGCGCGGCGGCAACTCGATCTGCACGCCGCACTGGCGGGGCAGGTTCACCGGGTTGTCGGGATGCAAACCGCGCAACTGCTGCGGGATGGCGTCGAGGTCGGTCACGACGTCGTAGGCCGGCAAGGTGCCCCGCAGTGCAGTGCCGATGTGCTCGGCGAATTCGCGGTTGCTGCCACCGAGCAGGAGTGAACTGAACATCCCGCGCCGACCGAAACCGTGGATGGTGACCACGATCTCGACGTGCGCGATGAACCCGGCGAGCGTTGCCGACTCCGCTGGCCGCACCTTGATCGACGAGAGGTGTTCGCGCATCGGGGCCGGCTGCACGACTGCGTAGTACGACGCACCTGACCGAGCGGCTGCTGCCTCGGCGATCACGTCGGTGTGCAGTTCGAGGTTGCCCCCGTGGTAGGCCATGAACCCGATGCGTCCGGCGGTTCCGGGCCGCAGCTCGCAGAGTTCGCGCACCCCCGGGGCGCTGAGGATCTGGGCGAACTCGGACACCGACCCATCATGGCCGAGTCCCGGTTCCGTGACGAGTCGGGCCAGTACGATGCGCAGATGCTCGTGTGGATGGACCTCGAAATGACCGGCCTCGACCACACCAAGGACGTGATCGTCGAGATCGCCACGCTGATCACCGACGATCAACTCGAAATCATCGCCGAAGGCCCTGACCTGGTGGTTCACGCCACCGACGAGCAACTTGGCGCGATGGATCCCTTCGTCGTCGAGATGCACACCCGCTCGGGCTTGCTTGCCCAGATCAAGGCGTCGACCATCACCCTCGAAGAGGCCGGGGCGGCCACACTCGCCTTCATCAAAGAGCATGTCGTCGAGGAGCGCAGCGTGCCGCTCTGTGGCAACTCGATCGGAACCGACCGTCGCTTTCTCGACGCCTACCTTCCTGACATCGAGAACTACTTGCACTACCGATCGATCGATGTGTCGAGCGTGAAGGAACTCGTGAAGCGGTGGTATCCCGCGGTCGACACGAGTCGTCCCCGCGGACAGGGTTCGCATCGTGCCCTCGACGACATCCGCGAGTCGGTGCGCGAGATGGCGTACTACCGCGACATGGTCTTTGTCGACCCCGATCGGGTCACCTCGAGCGAGGAAGAATAATTCGATACACGGGCCGTCGCGATTTCTCTAAGTTGCGGGTCGTCGCCCAGGTTCGATGAGGTTCCGAACCTGGGCGACGACGCGTCCGGAACCGTTCACCTTCGGCGCAGTATGTTCGAGCCATGCGCGCCATCGTTCTGAGAGAGCACGGGGGGCCCGAGGTCCTGCGGATCGAAGAGGTTCCCGACCCGATCGCCGGACCCGATGACATCGTTGTCGATGTGGCCCACACCGCGCTGAACCGGGCCGACACGCTGCAGCGGATGGGTGGATACCCCGATCCGCGCGGGCGCGACCTCGAGATCCCCGGCCTCGAATACGCCGGTACCGTCGCCGCGCTCGGCAGCGACGTCACGAACTGGCGAATCGGCGATCGGGTCATGGGCATCGAGGCCGGGGGGTGTTACGCCGAGAAGGTCGTCACGCACAGTCGCCAGGCGTTGCCCGTGCCAACCACGGTCGACCTCGCCGACGCCGCCGCGATTTCCGAAGTCTTCCTGACCGCCTGGGATGCGTTGGTGGTGCAGGGCGGCCTCACCTCCGGCCGCTGGGGGCTGATTCACGCCGGCGCGTCCGGGGTGGGGACTGCTGGCATCCAGATTGCGAAGGCAATCGGGGCACGGATCGCCGTCACCTGTTCGGCGGGCAAGGTCGATGCGTGCCGTGCGCTGGGTGCCGATCTCGTGCTCGAGCGGAGTCCCGCCGACTGGCTCGGGGCACTCCAGGCCGCCGTGCCCGCCGGCGTCGACACGATTCTCGATGTGGTCGGCGGTGAGGAAGCGGACCGCAACCTGCAGGCGTTGCGGATGGACGGCACCGTGGTCCAGGTCGGCCTGATGGGCGGCGGCTCGGCACCGGTGAACATGGGTCTGTTGCTGATGAAGCGACTCACGTGGATCGGCACGACACTGCGGGCCCGGCCGCTCGAACGCAAGATCGGATTGATGCAGCGCTTCATCGACGAGATGCTGCCCCTGTTCGAGACCGGAGCCCTGCGACCGGTGATCGACTCGCGGTACCCCTTCGATCAGTTGCCCGAGGCGCATCGGTACATGCAATCGAATGCCAACGTCGGCAAGATCATCATCGATCTGATCTGACCCCAACCATCACGCCAACCATCACGCCCATTCGTGACGAATGCCCGCGCTCGTCGGCGACGGCGCGGCGGGTCAGGTGGCGGCTGTGTCGACCAGATCGGCGTCGAGCGGGTCGGCACGCCGAGCGCGACGCAAGCTGAAGTACGCCCCGATCGCCAGGATCAACGCGGCGCCGAGGCCGAACAACGCCCACGTGAGTGCGTCGACGCCCTCGGCCGTGCGTTCGCCGTAGACGAACGAGATCGCGCCGCCGATCAGGTGCCCGTCTTCCTCGGCCAGATAGCGAACGAGGTACTCACCCTTCGCGGTGAGCGGCTCGAACTCGAGTGTGGCTGCCGTGTCGGAGATCACGACCACATCACCGGGGAGATCACGGTCATCGGGCCCCACGAGCGCAAGTTCGACGCCATCGACCGGCGCGCCGAAGTTGATGGTGACCTCGCTGATCGGCTCGTCGATCTGGGACTGGTGCGCGGGGACCGAAGATTCGATGTCGTCGTGGGCGAGCACGACCGAGCCCGCCCCACAGGCGGCGCCGACGGCAACGATGACCGTCAGTGTTCGGCGAATCTGCCGCGAGAAGCCCTGCATGCTGTCAGTCAATCATCGTTGCAACGCTCCTCGACAGCGCCCGGCATCGGTCACGTCGAGTTGTTCGCTGACTTGGTCGTTTCAGCGCACATCGACGCGGCGACCCTTCCACTCGACGCGTCGACCGAACATCAACATCGCCAGGCTGCGCAGGAAGATGACGACGAAGACGACGACAGCAAGTGGATACAGCACTGCGGTGAGCACGCTCGTGCGGGCGGCGCGCCGCCCGAGCACCCAGACCTGGAGTGCACTGAGCGGGTAGACGATCGGCGCCGCCACCCATCCGCCCGCCAGCGACCAGACCCACGCCAGCGTGGCCACGGCAATCCAGAAGGGCGTGAACCTTGCGCCGGTCGCGATGCTGCGCGTCCAACCTCTGATGGTTTGACCGAGGCCGTCCGGGTACATCCGGAATGTCGTGTCGGGAAAGCCCGAGTACAGCTCGGACCGACCCACCAGTCGGGCGAGGCCGATGTCTTCGGTATGCATGCTGCGCACGATCTCGTCGCCATGACCGCCGACCCGGTCATAGGTCGAGCGCGCCACGGCCAGGACCGGGCCGAAGGCCACGGTGGCGCTGGTTCGGTGCGGTGCCGGCGTGAATGCGCCGCAGCCCATCAACGCTGCGACGTTGCACAGCACGCTTGCCTGCTCGACCCACCGTCCTGTCGCGTGCCATGGCTGGACCGAGATCACCGCGTCGGGCCGCGCCTCGACCGCTGCAGCGATACGGGTGACGAGATCCGCGGCCGGGCGCACGTCGGCATCGAGAAACAGCAGCACCGGAGCCGTCGACGAACGAGCACCGAACGCGCAGGCGTGCGGCTTTCCGAGCCATCCATCTGGCAGCGCGGGGGCTTGCACGGCGCGCGCCCCCAGGGCCTCGGCGACTGCCGCCGTGTCGTCGGTCGAATGATCATCGACCACCAGCAACTCGTCACGCGGGCCGAGTTGGGCGATCAGCGGGCCGAGCAGGTGGGGGAGCGATTCGGCCTCGTTCCGAGCCGGAACGACCACCGCCACTCCCGCCCGATCATTGCCCGAAGGGGCACATTCGGTGCTCGCCGGGAGCGGCCGCAAACGCCACAGGAGGAGCCACCCGAGCATCCATCCGACCAGGTAGATGGCCAGATCCAGGCGATCGGGCAGAAGTTCCACGTCGCCCACTGTCGTCGGTTGACAGGTTTCTTGCAAGAAAAGTGCAAGTGCCGTGGGTTTGAGTGCTCTTGCTGGTGAGAACACAACCTGCCGACTCCCTCCAGAGTCACCGCAGGATGCACCGCACCTGAACCTCAGAGAAAGCGATTTCCCGAACATGAGCCTCACCCTCACCCTCGACACGATTTCGTTCAACCGCTCCGCCTTCGGCGCCGACGCTCCTGCCCCGGCAGCGATCTCGACCTGGCCGACGGATCGCGCCACCCCGGTCTCCATCGACGACGACGACGAGCCCGCGCTGTCGAGTTACGCCCGATGTTCAGACGGCAACGGAACGTTGAGCTTTCTCTTCTTTTCCGACGACGACCTCGAACTGGCCCGCGCTAAGGCGATCTGTCGCACCTGCGGGTGGCAGACGTCGTGCTTGTCGGGGGCGATTGAGCGCGAAGAGCCGTATGGAGTCTGGGGCGGCACGCTGGTCCTCGACGGTGTGCCGGTGGAAGTGAAGCGCAAGCGCGGTCGCCCACCAAAGCATGCCAAGCCGGTGCTCATGGTCGACGAAGCACCCATTCCGCCGCACCTCGTCGCCTGATCGCGCACAGGGAGAAATAACTCCCTTGACCCGGTGACCCCAATCGTGGTTGCCTGTACATCAGTCGTGCGAGCATCGCCGGCCGCTCTTCCTCGCCGGAGAGCCAGACACGTCCGAGAAGACCCGCGAAGACCTGAGCAGAAAGGGGACAGACCATGAGCATCACCACGTTGCCCATCCCGCGCATCGACGCCGGTCTGTCCACCCGCGCCCGCGTTCGTTTCGGTGCTCCGCACGCGAACCCGGCCTTCGTCGGCGCGCCCTCGGCATTCGGTCACTCGTTTGGCGACGCAGTTGGCAGCACGGTCGGGAACGGCTCCATCAAGCACATGAACACTGCGTGGCTTGGTGGCGGTGCCGAATCCGCATGCGTGGACACCACGTACGTCACCAAGCGAATCACCACCGGCATCCTCGTTGAGGTCTCGACGTAGCTCCCTACGTCAGATCACCTCTTCCGAGGCCGCCGGGTTCACCAACCCGGTGGCCTTTTTGGTTTTCGGATTCAGGTCCAGATCCAGTTCATCCCCGCTCCACTTCCCGTTCATTCCTACCCAGCACCATCAGACAGAAAGCACGGCTCATGAAGACCTACACCCACCACGACGCACTGATCAGCACGCTCGCCGCCAATCCGGCTGGCATCTGGCCCCGCACCTCCGACGGATCCCTCGACGGTCCGGTCGACGCCCCAGTCATCGCAGCACGAACCATCGAAACGGATCTTCCCATGAACACCTTCGCTCCCGTCGACGAACTCGACGAACTCGACCCCGACATACAGAGACCCCCGGACGACCTCGTCGAGCCGAGGCGAGGTCGTGCGCCCGTCGCCCGATGCGCCGACGGCAACGGCACGATGGTCGGCCTCTTCTTCTCCGACCACGTGGTCGACATCGCCCGGGCCAAGGCGATGTGTGCCCTGTGCCCGCTCCAGGCATCGTGCCTCGCCGGCGCCCTCGAGCGGGAGGAGCCGTGGGGTGTGTGGGGTGGCCAATTGCTGTCGGGCGGCCGGATCATTGCCGACAAACGGCCGTGCGGTCGCCCGCCGAAGAACCCTCGCCTCGACGTCGTCTACGACGAGATGGGACCCGTCGGCGCGACATTGATCTCGGCGTAAGCGCGGTCTGCGAAAGATCCCCGACAGGAATGACGGAGTGTCATCGGAGTCCCCCCGCTCCGCTGGCACTCCGTCGTCGCGTCTGCGCCGCGTCACCACCGATGACGGTCAGGGTTGACGGTCAGAATCTGGCGGGCTCAGGTTGGCGGCCCGACTCTCGTCTGTCCTGGCGTGCGTTTCTGTAAGGGAACGTTTCGCAAGCCCTCGTCGCACGCTGGAGCCGTCGTCACTACCCTTTCCCGCGTGAGCATCGTTCGGCCTCGACTTCTCGTCGGCTCTCTGGCCGTCGCTGTCGTGGCAATCGTCGCCGTCGTGGCCGTTGCCGTCAGCCGCGATGATGGCGCCGGTGGCGGTGGTGACGACCTCGATGCCCGTCTGACGCCGGGTGTCGTCCCGTTCCCCGATGATGGTCTCGCGAACGCCGATGTCGAAGGCGACCCGTTGCCGATCGTCGATTTGGGCGACCGTGACGGCAACGCCGTTTCGACGGCCTCGTTGCTCGGCAAGCCGTTGGTGATCAATTTCTGGTACGCCAGCTGCCCGCCCTGTGTGAAGGAACTTCCCGACTTCGCGGCGGTGCACGCCGAGGTCGGCGACGCCGTCCGCTTCGTCGGCGTCAACACTCGCGATTCCGTCGAGGAGATGGAGCGCTTCGCGGCTGATCGAGGCGTCACGTTCGAGCAGTACCGCGATGACTTCGGCGACCTGGTGAATGCCATCCGACTCGTTGTCACCCCGACCACGCTGTTCGTCACGCCCGATGGCGCCATCATCGAACAAACGGGCGTGCTCGATGCCGCCGAACTTCGTCTCAAGATCGATCAACTCCTGGAGGCCTCCGCGTGAGCCTGTCATTCATCCGCGGCCTCGTCGCTGCCGTCAACCCGTGCGGATTCATCCTGCTGCCGACCTACCTGATGTACTTCCTCGGCGTCTCCGGTGGCGCTCCCGGAACGCAAAAGGCGTCGCTGGCGCGGGCCCTCAAGGTGAGCGCCGCGGTCTCGGCCGGCTTCCTGCTGGTGTTCCTCGTCGCCGGGGTGCTCGCCGAATACTTCACCGACTGGCTCACCGGCAACTCGAAGTACGCCACCGGTCTGATCGCCGTGGTGTTGATCGTTCTCGGCATCGCAATGCTGTTCGGGTACAAGCCGCCGTTCATGACGCCCCAGATCGACACCGGCAAGAAGGACCAGACGGTCAAGTCGATGTTCATTTACGGCGTGGCCTACGCCGTGGCGTCGATCGGTTGCACGATCGGCCTCTTCATCGCCACGGTCTTCTCGACCGCCCAGACCGATGGCTTCGTGGCCGGAGTGGGCAACACGCTCGCCTATGGCGCCGGCATGGCGCTTCTGGTCAGTGCGCTGACCGTGGGGTTGGCCTTCGCCAACACCAGCCTGCTCAAGTTCCTCCGCAAGTCCATGCAGTACGTCGACCGGGTGGCTGCGGCATTCGTCGTGCTGTCCGGCCTCTATCTGCTGTGGTACTTCTATTGGGTCGACCTCGACAACGGCGGCGACCCGATCACCGATTGGGCTTTCGCCCGCCAGGCTGATGCAACCGTGTTCCTGAACGACAACTGGAAGGTGGTCGGCATCGTGCTCGCCGGCGTCGTCGCTGCGGCCGCCGCCTTCGTGACGTTCCGCACGGAAAACACCTCCGACTGAACGTTTGCGTGACGAATTCGGCGGAACGGTTCGCCAAAATCGTCACGCAAACGGGTGGATCCGTAGTGTCGGCGGGGCATGGCTGACTTCGATATGGCTGACTTCGATCCGACCACTGTCCCGATCAAACCCGCTGCGACGGTGATGATGGTGCGTGATGCCGCCGACGGCGGGGACGGCATCGAGGTGTTCATGCTGCGACGCACGGGCCAGGCGTCGTTCGGAGCCGGGATGTTCGTGTTTCCCGGAGGTCGCGTCGACGACGTCGACCACGCTGACGAGATTGCGCCGTTCTGTGAGGGACTGACCGACGTGGAGGCATCGGCGCAACTCGGGATCGCGTCGGGCGGCCTGGCCTACTGGGTCGCGGCGATCCGCGAGTGCTTCGAAGAGGCCGGGGTGCTCCTCGCCGCACGACGCGACGGTTCGCCGCTCGGAAGTGCTGTCGACGAGCGCCACGGGGTGCACGACGGCAGCGTGTCGATGGTCGAGTTGTGCCAGCGCCACGACCTGGTCCTCGACCTGTCGACGACGCAGTACGTCGACCACTGGATTACCCCGATCGGCGAGAATCGTCGCTTCGACACACGCTTCTTCGTCACCGAGGCGCCGGCAGGTCAAGACGGCGCGCATGACGACAAGGAAACCGTCGAGAGCCTGTGGGTGCAGCCGAAGCGGGCGCTCGAGATGCATGCTGCGGGTGACCTCATGATGATGCCGCCGACCATCCACAACCTGCGCTTTCTCGCCGAGCATGCCTGTGCCGACGATGTCGTCGCCGCCGGCGCCGCGCGGACGGAGATTCCGTGCATCCTGCCCAAGTTGCGGACCAACCCCGACGGCAAGTTCGTCGGCGTCGCCCTACCGCACGACGCCGACTACGACGCGCTCTGAACCCGGCAGCCGACATATGTCGCGTCAGTGTCGCGATGGGGCCAGGCCCCATCGCGACAAAAGTGTCGCGTTGGTACCTGGCCCCATCGCGACAAATGTGTCGCGTTGGTGCCTGGCCCCATCGCGACAAATGTGTCGCGTTGGTACCTGGCCCTGACGCGACACTGACGCGTCAGGGGGTGGCGTCGAGTTTGTCGAACGCGGCGTTGACGGTGTCGAACAGGCGGGCGCTACACCCGGCCATGTCGATGTCGTCGACGGCGGTGGGGGGTGCGATGTCGGTGATGATCCGCTCGGCAATCGAGCGGAACATCGCAGCAGCCACGCCCTCTCCGTCGATGGCGACCGGGTTGCCGGCGTCGTTGCCTGCAGCGACTGACGTTTCGAGCGGGATCTGGCCGAGCAGTGGTGCGCCGATTGCGGTTGCGAGGGCCTCGCCTCCGCCGGTACCGAAGAGGGCGTACGACTCGCCGTGGTCGCACGTGAATGCGCTCATGTTCTCGATCACGCCGATGACCCGCAAGAAGCTGCGGCGCGCCATGTCGGCGGCTCGCTGCGCGACCTTCTGGGCCGCGAGCGCCGGGGTGGTGACGACGATCAGGTCGGTGCTCGGCAACATCCGGGCCAGCCCCATCTGCACATCGCCGGTGCCGGGCGGCATGTCGATCAACAGGTAGTCGAGTTCGCCCCAGTGCACGTCGCGGAGGAACTGCTCGACCGCTTTGGTCAGCATCAGGCCCCGCCACATCAGCGCAGTCTCTTCGTCGACGAGGAACCCGGTCGACACGACTTTGAGGAGTCCGTCGCCGACGCGTCGCTCGTTCGGGAAGATCTTCGGCTTGCTGCCTGCACCGTCGGCACCGTCGACGGGGTGGGCCTCCATCCGCTCGGAGATGCCGAGCAGTCGAGGCACGGAAAAGCCCCAGATGTCGGCATCGAGCACACCGACGGTGAGGCCCGTCGAGGCGAGCGCAGCCGCAAGATTGACGGTGACCGACGATTTGCCGACACCACCTTTGCCGCTGGCGATGGCGAGCACCTTGCAGTTGGCGGGCACTTCGGTTGCTGCGGCGGTCTCGCGTGCATTCCACCGCGCCTTGGTCATGACCTGGCTGCGTTCCTCGGAGTTCATCTCACCCCAGGTGATCTTCACCTTCGAGACGCCAGGATGCAGCTCGACGCGTGCTTCGACTTCTTTCTTGATCTCGGCGCGCATCGGGCAACCCGAGATCGTCAGCTTGATTTCGATCGTGACGAGGCCGTCATCGGCGACCACGACCGACGGCACCATGCCGAGCGACACGATGTCGGCGCCGAGTTCGGGGTCGATCACCGACCTCAGCACCTCGATCACTTCGGGCTGAGACGGCGGCGGCCCCGACGTGGCACGGGGCAGTTTGCCGGTGGGGAGACGGCTCATGTGAGTATTTTACCGGCAGCGGCCGTGTAATCTCGTCGCGTGGCCGGTTCGTCCCAACTCGATCTGCTGAAGACCCTGGGCGACAACACCCGCTACGCGATCTATCTCGAGCTCGCCCGGGCTCCGCGTCCACTGATCACCGCAGAGATCGCCGACTCGCTCTCGCTGCACGCAAACACCGTCCGCCCCCACCTCGAACGGATGCGCGACGTCGGATTGGTCGAGGTCGAAGTCGGTGGGCGCGGCGATGTCGGCCGCCCGCAGCACCGGTACTCACTCGCCCCCGATGCCCCGGCACTGGGCCTCGAACCGCCCACGATGCCGGTGTTGGCGCGCATGGTCCTCGCGATGGCCCAGCGCCTCGACGCCGGCCCCGACGACGCCGAAGCGGTCGGACGCGACGAAGGCGCACGACGCGCCGCGATGCACGCCGACCGCCCGTCGACGCTCGAAGCCCTGGTCAACGACCTCGATCGGCTCGGCTTCGACCCCGTCGTCACCGATGATCCGCGCAACGACGACGTCGGCGACGACGTCGGCGCCGTCATCTCATTCGGGCACTGCCCCTTCGCCGATCTCGCTCGGGAACATCCCGCCCTCGTCTGTGGTTTACATCGAGGGATGGTCGCCGGATTCGTCGACATGCTCGGCGACGCCACCGTCGACGAGTTCTGCACACTCACCAACCGCACGCCTTGTCGAGTCACCGTCTCGTCCAGGTAATCTTGACCCATACGTTGAACGGCTCCTGAGGAGGACTGTCACATGATCACACTCACCGACACCGCAACCGCCAAGGTCGGCCAGCTGCTTGCCGCCGAAGGCGCCGAAGACCTCGCCCTGCGCGTCGCGGTTCGGCCAGGCGGCTGCAGCGGGTTCTCGTATGAGATGTTCTTCGATGGCGACATCGCCGCCGACGACAACACGACCACCTATGGCGACGACGGCAAGGTGCGCGTCGTCGTCGACGCCGCATCAGCACAGCTGCTCGAAGGTGCGACGCTCGACTACAAGGACGGGCTCGACCAGAGCGGGTTCGCGATCACCAACCCGAACGCCACTCGCACCTGCGGCTGCGGCTCCTCGTTCAGCTGAGCCGAATTCACCGTTCAGCTGAGCCGGATTCACCGATCTCTGCGTTGCGAGAAGTCCTCGGTGCCCGGAGGCACCGTCGTCGGCTCGCGCGTTCAGCTGAGCCGGATTCACCGATCTCTGCGTTGCGAGAACTCCTCGGTGCCTGGAGGCACCGTCGTCGTCTCGCGCCTTGACCTCGGCGAATCCGATCTCCGCTGAACTGCGAAGAACTCTGAAGAAGCACGGGCCGGGGCGCGTGCTCAATGTGAATCAGGCGAGGGCGATGCGGAGGCGCTCGCGGAGTTCGGTTTCGTCCCACACGGCGTCGAGGCGTTCGATGATCGAACCCGTGGCATCGGTGATGAACAGCGCCGGCTCATAGGTCATGCCGATCGCCGTGACCGCGGGTGCGATCTCGGTGCCGGCATCGTCGGCGAACACCTCTTGGTGTACGAAGGTGAAGGCGTCGCCGAACTCGTCTTGCGCAGCGATCAGCGATTCGAGCGCCGGGGCGCAGCTGCCGGTCGAACAGAACGCCGGTGTGCCGACGTAATAGACGACCGGCCGGCCCGCAGTGAGTGCATCGGTCAACGAGACGGTGTGAAAGCTGCACACGTCGGGTGTTCGCGTACACAGCGTGTCGAACCCCTGCTCGTCACCCACGGTCGGGGTGTCGAACCCGGGGAGGAGCTGCCCCGGCGTCGGGACGGCCACGCCTTGGGGGTCCATCACCTGGAAGGCGGCCCCGTCGGGAGGGCCACCAGCGACGACGAGTCCGTAGAACCCCGGGACCAGGATCGTGGTGCGGAAGTCGTAGTACGGCGCCGGAGCCACGTCCCGTTTGATTGCCGCGAATGTGTCGCCGAGTTGCGCTCCGTCGCTGTCGATCACGTGCGCCGTCAGACTGGCCGGCCCGTCCTGGATGAACTCTGCCGCCCCGGTCGAGAGGGTGATCGGCATCCGAATCTCGCCGGGCACCAACACGTTGTTCGGGAATCGCTGCACGAGCGTGAACCCGCCTTCGCTCCCATCGCCATCCGCACCACCGACGACGCCGTCGTCGGGTGTCGCGCCCGAATCGGTGTCGGACACGGTCCCGTCGTCGGCGCTGTCGGACCCACTACACGCCACCAGCACACCACTCGCGGCAACGCCGACGAGGAAGTTCCTTCGCGTCACGGCGCCAGCGAGGATGGAACGGGAAGGCAGATGGATCATCTCGAGCTCGCAGTCATCGGTGGAAAGTCGGGCGCAGTGCTCACGAGGTGCTGTTCAATCGTTGCACCGGAGACCCCAAACGTGGGAATCTCTCAACGCTATGAACGACCGACCTGGAAAGCCTTCGTCGCATCGACGATATCGGCGTCGCATCCTCGGGTGGGGTGCGGTCGGTGTGGCGGGTGTCTTCGCCGTCGGTGGGCCGGTGTTCGTCAACCGCGTCGAGGACGATCTCGAAGGCCGCGCCAAGGTCGTGCTCGACGCCGCCGGTGTCGGTCCGGTGACGCCGCACTTCTCGGGCCAGGAAGGTGAATTGCGCTGCCGCCGAGGACCCGTCGACGTTCCCGCGGCGGTGATCGCCGACATCCGGGGCTTGTGGGGCGTCGCGTCGCTCGATCTCGCAGACAGCTGCGTGGGCTCCGGCGACGGCTCCAGCGCCGACACCGTGCCGTCGCCCGACGCCGTGGCGTCCGACTCGGTGCCGACCGATCAGGCCGGCGATCCGACAACGACAGGGGCCGACACCACGACCACGGAGCTCGACCTCGACGCCGTTCCCGATCTGCTCGCGAACGACTCGCAGTTCTCGACGTTGCGCGGTCTACTCGGTGATGCCGGACTCGCCGACACCTTGGCCGGCGCTGGCCCGTTCACCGTGTTCGCGCCGACCAACGCTGCGTTCGAGGCGCTCGGCGCCGACGTGACCGGTGCGTTGGGCCGCGACATCGAATTGTTGACGACCGTTCTCTCCCACCACGTCACTGCAGGTTCGATCGAAGCGGCCGACTTGATCGCCGGCGATCTCGACATGCTCGATGGCACGAGCGTCACCGTCGACCTCGGCGACGGTGCCGACGGGGTGGTCATCACCTCGGGTGACTCTCGGGCGGCGGTCGCCGAGCCCGACCTGCTCGCTTCCAACGGTGTGGTGCACGCCATCGATCAGGTGCTGCTGCCGCCAGGGCTCGCGCTCGGCGCGGACCGTGCGGCGAACGCGCCCGGAGCTGATTTCGTCGGCGGGCAGATCGTGCTGCGCGGCGCCGTCAGCGAGGCCCAGCGATCGGTGTTGGTCGGTGCAGCGGGGGCGCAGGTCGATCCGGCCAACGTGATCGACGAACTCGTCGTGAACGGTGCCACGGTCGACGACGGTGCGGTCGACGGGTTCGCTACGGTGATTTCCGCGATGCCGCCGAGTCTCGTCACCGGAAGTGCCCAACTCGAACTCGACGGCATCACAGTCACCGGCGTGTATGCCACCGCCGCCGATCGGGCTGCGTTCGAGGCCGCACTCGCCGCTGTCGACGGGCTGGTGGTCACGACTGAACTGACCGAACGGGCTGCTGCCGATGCGTCCTCCGCCAGTGCGCTCGAGGCCGAGTTGAACGGACTCGTCGCGGCCGAACCAATTCTGTTCGATCCGAGCAGCACCGCGATCAGCGGCGCGTCGGCAGCGACACTCGACCGAGTCGCGGCGCTCGCAGCGCAACTGGGTGCGATCGACATCGTGGTCCAGGGGCACACCGACACCGACGGCAATGCCCAGTCGAACCAGGCGCTCAGCGAGGGTCGGGCCCAATCAGTGCGCGATGCCCTCATCGCCCGGGGGATCGCCGCCGACACGCTGACGACCGAGGGCTTCGGCGGCACTCGGCCGATTCTCGGCGCCAATGGCGACGAGGACAAAGCAGCCAGTCGACGCGTCGAGTTCGTCGTCACGGCGACGCAGTAATCGAATCCACCGAGTTCTTCGAACGACAGGAAATTTCGTGCCTTACACACTTGCCAAGTTCTTCCTCTGGGGTTTGCTGATGGCGCTGGCCGGAGGCATCGTCGGCTGGATGCTCCGCAGTCTCAAGTGTCGGGCCGAGGTCGCCCGCGCCCGCGCGATCACGATCGACGAGGTGGAGCTCGATCGTCTCCGCGGGCGGCTGGCCAACCTCGAGCCGGTGGTTGCCGAACGCGATCGCCTCCGCATGGAACTGGCCGATGTCCGCGGCAGCAGCGCTGGCGCACTGGGCTTTTCGTCCACGGTGCAGGCCTCGATCATTCCGACTCACACGGATGACCCCGTGCTCGATGACGTCGTGGTGGACTCTGCGTCGGTCGCCTCGGACCCGACGCCGGAGCCGATCGCGGCATTCGCGTCGACCGGCGGAGACGAGGCCGAGCAACCGGGCGGCGACGGGTCCGACGGTCCCCCTGCCGACGAAGCAGGCGCCGCGCGCAACAGCGTTCTCGACGACATGGGCACCGCAAACAGCAATGCTGGCGATCCAGCTGGCGATCCAGTTGGCGATC
Source organism: Ilumatobacteraceae bacterium (assembly GCA_963820085.1). Lineage (GTDB taxonomy): Bacteria > Actinomycetota > Acidimicrobiia > Acidimicrobiales > Ilumatobacteraceae > Ilumatobacter_A. The sequence goes on from CAWFYU010000009.1 coordinate 648,506, forward strand.
CAGTTGGAGACGAATCCGCTCCGGCCGAGCTCGATCTGGCTGGCGCGGCGACGGTGCTCGGCAAGAAGATCAAGCTCGACGACCTGACGGCGATCGAAGGCATCGGACCCAAGATCGCCGAACTGTGCAACGCCATCGGGGTCACGAGTTGGGGTCAACTCGCCGCGACCGATGTCGACGATTTGCAGTCGATGCTCGATGCAGCCGGTTCGCGATTCCAGATGCACAAGCCGGCGACATGGCCGCAGCAGGCGGGCCTGCTCGCCACAGGCAAGTGGGCAGCATTCAAGGAACTGACCGACTCACTCACCGCCGGCAAATGAGCTGCGGCGAGCGCCGCGAGTAGATTCATGGCCATGAGCAAGCCCCTCGGTCCGTACACCCCCGTCGTCCGTGCCGGCGACTTCATCGTCGTGTCCGGCCAGGGTGGTCTACTCGACGGCACCAAGGTCGAGGGTGGGCTCGTCGCCGAGACCCAGCAGACGATGAAGAACATCGCCGCGTTGCTGGCCACCATGGGCGCGACGATGAGCGACGTGGTCAAGACCACCTGCTTTCTCACCGACATGGAGGACTACGCCGCGTTCAACGAGCACTACATGGCCGCGTTCGGCGATCATCGGCCGTCACGTTCGTGTGTCGCAGTCGCCGCGCTTCCCGCCAACTTCGTCGTCGAAGTCGAAGCCTGGGCGTACAAGCCGCAGTAGCTCGAACACCCGGTGCTTTCCGCCACCGGCGGGATCGATCCGGCTTTCGCTGACATGAGTGCGCGCCGGTAAGTGAGGCCGTTACGGCGCCGGCGCATTCCAATCGATGAAGACATCGTCGGGTGCTTCTCCGACCTTCGCGGCGAGTCGACGACCAGCCACTGCCATTGCGAGGTGGTAGGGCTGAACGATTTCGGTGACAGTGACCGGCGTCGGCACGCCGCCCCGCAGGAGGAGCAGGTCGAGTTCGAGGAGCGGCGCGGAATTCGCCATTCGTCCGGTGGGACGGACGGCGATGATGGTGGCGACCGTGGGGGTGCCGCTGACGGCAACCGTGCCGGTTGGGCGCTCGCCGGCGGCGTTCATCACCGCAGTGGCGTCGGCCATGCTGGTGCTGGCGCCATCCAGCATTGCCGACACATCCATCTCCTGGAGGGCCTGGCGACTCTGCCGGGTGAGTTTGGTGAGATCGTTGAAGAGTCCCACAGCGGTCACGATGCGTCGTACAAGCGTCGGAACGATGACGCCACTGCCGGGTCCTCGATCCGAATCGCCCAACCGTCCATCGCGGTTTGCCAGTCGGCTGCACTCACGCCGCGCTGGGCCGCGAAGCCGGGGAGCAGGCTTTGGTCGTAGCCGAGCGGTGCGATCTGCTTCACCACCCAGGCGTAGGTGGTGAGGTCGACGCCCGAGATCGGGGCGCTCTGCGCCTCGGTCATCGTCGGCCCGACTGCTGCCTGCTGTTCGGCGAGGGCCGCCTGCATGCGTGCGAGGTCGCCTTCTTGGGCGACCTGCATCGCCTTCGCGGATTCGCCCATCTGGTTGGCCTGCTCGAAGATTCCCGGCGTTGCAGCCAGCAGTGTCTTGGAATCCTTGATCTGCTTGAAAAGTCCCATCGTGTCCCCGTTCCGGTCAGGGGCGGTCGGCCGACCGCCCACATGAGCCAGCGTGATCGATGCGGATCGAGAGGTCTTGAGTAAGCCGTACTCAATTCTGTCCGCCTGCCCCGGTGCCCATCACCGAGGCTGAGTCACTCGTGGAGTTCAGGCGACGTGAGCGCGTCGGCGAGATGAGTCGCCAGATCAGCCCGGGAGTTGACACCGAGCTTGATGAACACGCGTTGCAGATGATTCTCGACGGTTCGCGCCGACACGAACAAGGTCTCTGCAATGACTTTGCTCGACGCCCCCGCTGCCGCCATCCTGGCGACTTCGATCTCGCGTCGAGTGAGCATCACCAACTCGGGTACGGCCTCCAGTGCAGGGGTGCGTGCCCCGACGCAGTGCTCGAGCGCCGATGCAACGATTTGCCGGGCAGCAGCGGTGGCGCGCGGGTTGCCGACGAGCTCCAGCTGCACGATCGCCAGATTGGCGGATTCGGCGGCCAGCAGATGCACGTCGAGTTGGGCCAAGGCACGCGCCGCAGCGAGCAGTGCGGAGCCCGATCGGTGGGCACACGCGCGGATGAAGGCGACGCGAGCGGGAGCGAGGTCGCCGTCGATGTCGACGATCGAACTCAACGTCTCGAGCTGATCGGCAGCCCACGCTGCGTCGTCCATGCGAGCGAGTTCGGTCATTCCGATCAGCGCCGCCACAGGCTCATCGGCGTCGATCGCCCATCGGATCGACGCACGCAGGCCAGCGCGAGCGTCGCTTTGCAGCCCGAGGCAGTGCTGCGCCCAACTCCTGCCGATCTGAGTTTCCACAACCATGTACGGAACGTCATCGCCGAGCCGGTCGAGCTCGTCGAGTTGGAGCCGAGCCTGTTCGACATCGCCCCGCTGGCCCGCCACCGCCGCACGGCCAGCCGTTGCGACGCGACGGGCGCACGGCAGGTTCGTGGTGTCCGTGGCAGTGATCGCATCGGTGAACCACCGATCGGCAGCAGCGAGATCACCTTGCACCAACGCGGCCTGGGCCACGACCATGTCGGTCAGGCACCGCAAGAACACCATCCGATCCTCGACGAGGCCGGCATGGGCGGGGGGCAGAGCGTCGTACACCTCCTCGAATCGCCCGAGCCCCGTCCACGCCACGCCTTGACACGTAGTGAAGAACAGTGGATCGATCGACGATCGTGGATCGGGCAGCTCGGCGACGAGTTCTCGACCGCGCCAGGCGGTTGTGAGCGCATCTTCGAACCGCCCTCGGGCTGAGAGTGTCGAACATCGGCTGAGCGACGACAGCAAGAACAAGGCCGGATCGTTCGGTTCCGGTCCGAGCAGATCGAGCGCCTCGGCCGAGCGACCGGTGCTCACCTTGATGAAGGCTTCCGGGACGGACAGCAAGAACTCGATGCCGCGTGCGCTGAAGACGGGACGGTACGACTGCACGACATCCCAGGCACGGGCGGCATCGGCCACGCCCCACAGCAGGTTGTCCATCCGCAGCATCATCAACGTCACGAGCGTGGTGACCGCGAGGTCGTCTGCAGCGAGCGGCATCGAACCACACGCCTCGGCTTCTTCGTACCTGCCGCTCAAGAAGAGCGCTTCGAGGAGCAACACCTGGGCGTCACCGCTCGGATCGACTCGGTACGCAGCGTCAGCCAAGCGGATGGTCGAGCCGAGGTCCACCGCCGCTCGGGCACGACGTGCGCCTTCGAGCAGGATCGCCGGCTCCGGTTGGAGCCCTGCGTCGAGTTCCCAGACTGCAATTCGCAAGGCGTCGTCGCGCGCCGGGTTTGGGCGTCGTCGAATCGCCTCGGCAATCCGGACGACCTGACGCCGGTATTCGAAGACGCCCATCGTCGACCGCAGTATCTCGCTGTACAGCGGATGTGCCAGCCGGAGCTCGATGCCCGCGCCGCGCCGGTCGACACGGATCCATCCTGCCTCCTCCAGCTCTGCGGCCTGCTGCTTGAGATCGAGTGCGTCGAGATCACCCTCCAACAACGGTTCGGCGATCGCGATCATGTTGAGCAATGGCCGCAGGTCCGCAGCAACCAACTCCAAACGGCTCCCGACGAGGTCGATGAGGCGCGGGACAGACGACACGCTGATGTCGATTCGCGCTTCGCCGGACGGTGCCAGGGTCACCGCGTGCGATGCAACAAAGTCGAGCAGCAACTCCCGAACGTAGAGCGGATTTCCGCCGCTGCGCTGCACGAGCCGGTCAGCCGACAGCCGTTCGAGTGGTGCGCCGAGGACCGCAGCAGCTGCCGCGGCAACTGAGTCACGGTCGAGCTCGCCCACCTCGATGCGGCGCAGGTCAAAGGAACGAATCAGCGAATCCAGGCCGGCCGGCACGGGATGATCGGAACGGAGCGTGCCGAGGAGGAACAGCTCGCCGAGGGCCAACAGGTGAGCGCAGAGGGCCAGCGACGATTCATCGAGAAACGCGATGTCATCCACCATGAGTACAGCGCGCCGGCCTCCGAAGACCGATCGAATCAACCCGAGCACCCGGCGAGGCTCGTTTGCCGAGATCACATCGTGGTCGCCGGGAATGAGATGGGCGATGGCGCCGAACGGAACCGTTTGGGTCGCTGGCGTCGCGACGCAGCGCACGACGATCTCATCGTGCAGCTGGCGGGTGAACTCGTCGGCGAAGCGCGTCTTGCCGATGCCCGCCGGCCCGCCGAGCAACACGCCGCCACATCGCTCGTCACCGAGTGCATCGCTGTGATGCAGATCGTCGAGCACCGCCATCAACGCCTCGCGCCCGACGAACGGCAGGCTCGCATGCCCATGGGTACCGAGGCGTTGGCCGACCACCGAGCAAGTATCGCGCCGATGCCGATGTCGGTGGATCGAAGTCGATCGAGATCGGTGAAATTGAGTAGGTGTTACTCACGCAACGGAGAGTCGCGCCGTCGAGCGTGGATTGAATGATCATCGACGAATGTCCCGCCCATCCGCAACCCCGACGACGAATCGCAGGCGGTTGGCTCGCGGCCGTTCTTGGCCTGCTTCTCGGCTCAGCTGCGGTCACGTCTGACCGGGTGGACGCCCAGTTCGTCCCTGATCCTTGCTCCGACGCCGTCGCCAGCGTTCAGCCGTTCGACACGCCGGTCAGGTAGTGGATCGGGGTCGGGGGCAGCGGGCTTCGGGTTCACCTACAGCTACGAGGTCATTGGGTCCGTGGTCCAGGTCACCGCCGGTGTCAATCAAGGATTCTTCCTTTTCACCGCCGTACGCGTCTCGGCAGGAATCGACGACGGAAACGGTGGCGTGACCGAGGTCGTCGTCGATGACATCGTTGTGGGCCCGGATGACGTGATCAACGCCACCGTCACCTTCCCGTCCGCGCTCTTGACCTACGGCGACCTCACCTTCTTCCTCTCCGAATGCTTGGGCGGGACCGACACCACGACAACGACGACCGTGCCCACGACCACGACCACGACCACGACGAGCGAACCGACCACGACCGTCGGCGGAGGGAGCGAGCTGCCGACGGCGACGACCATCGCTCCCAACCCGACGAGCGAGCTGCCGGTGACGGGCCGAACGACCTCGCTGGCGCTGGTGTCGGCCGCTGTACTGGCTGCCGGCTTGGCCCTGCTTGCGGCCGCTCGCCGCGGCTCGCGGCTAACCTGACGGAATGCTCGGAGGAATCGCCATCGTTCTCGCCGTCCTGCTGATTCCGGTCGGGGTGTTGATGAGCGGGGCTGCTGCGTCGGCGGTCATCGGTGAGGTCTTCCACCGTGATGCGCGCAAGCGCCACGAGGGTTCTGAGCTCCTCGACCTGCCTGATTGAGCGCGACGGTGGCGGGGAGAGTGCATGATCTGGTTGTCTCGCGCGCCCGGTGCGTGGCGACGGTCGACGCCGAACGTCGAGAGATTTCGGGCGGCTGGGTTGCCATCACGAACGGGTTGATCTCGGCGGTTGGCACGGGCACGGCGCCGCCGGCGACCACGACGATCGACGCCACCGATTGTTTGGTCACCCCCGGGTTGATCAACACCCACCACCACCTCTACCAAAACCTGACGCGGGCGTCTCCGCCGATGACCGACAAACCACTCTTCGGTTGGTTGCAGTCGCTGTATCCGCTCTGGAGGGCGATCGACACCGAGGCGGCCTATGTGTCGGCGTGGGTTGGTTTGGCGGAACTGGCGCTCTCGGGATGCACGACCTCGAGCGATCATCTCTATCTGCACCCGCGCGGTGCCGGCGACCTACTGACTGCCGAGATCGAAGCCGCGCAGGATCTCGGGATGCGGTTCCATCCGACACGCGGATCGATGTCGTTGTCGGAGAAAGACGGGGGCTTGCCGCCTGACGATGTGGTTGCCGACGACGACGAGATCCTGGCGGCCTCGGAGGAGGCGGTGCTGCGGCACCACGACCGAGCGCACGGCGCAATGGTGCGGATTGCGTTGGCGCCGTGCTCACCGTTTTCGGTCACCGAAGACCTGATGGTGCGCTCGGCAGAATTGGCCGAGCGTCTCGACGTTCGCCTCCACACGCACTTCGCCGAGAACGCGGAGGATGATGAGTTCAGTCTTGCGACGTTCGGGTGCCGACCGATGGACTACCTCGAACGCACCGGATGGTGCACCGATCGAACGTGGGTCGCGCACTGTGTCATGCCCAGCCACGACGAGATCCGCCGGCTCGGAGCCGCCGGTGTCGGCGCGGCACACTGCCCGTCGAGCAACATGATCTTGTCGTCGGGCATTGCACCGGTGGTCGACCTGCGGGCAGCCGGTGTCAAGGTCGGCCTGGGTGTCGACGGATCGTCGTCGGCCGACAGCGCATCGCTGTGGCTCGAGGCGCGTCAGGCGATGTTGCTGGCCAAGCTGCGCGATGGTGCCCACGCCGGAACGGCACGGATGGCGCTCGAAATCGCAACGCTCGGCGGCGCCGGGTGTCTCGGCAGGGAAGGAGAGATCGGCGTCATTGCACCGGGCGCCGTGGCTGACCTGGCGATCTGGTCGCTCACCGGTCCGGCATTCGCCGGAGCACTCGCCGACCCGATCGAAGCGTGGCTCCGATGCGGACCGACCGGCGCCCGTGACACGATCGTCAACGGCCGATCGGTCGTGCGCAACGGCCAGTTGGTGAGTCCGCGCCTGGGTGAGATGCTCGTCGCCCACGACGCCCTGTCGCGCCGCATCCAACGCCTCGACTGAGTTCGCAGCACCGTTGCGAACGGTGCTGACCGGTGCCGGCGTGACCGAAAACTGTGGTGGGTGCCCTCCGTCGAGGGTCGCAGATCGCGAGAATGGGCGCATGCGTCACCCGTTCAGCGTTGCCTGTCTCGTCATCGCGGGCTGGGCGCTCGGCGCATGCACCGAACCGACGTCGTCGGCGGCCAATGGTGGCGCACCGTCGCCCACGATCGGGCTCGGTTCTGACCTCGTCGACGGTGAGATCAGTGGCGGCGCCACGGTCCGCTCGGTCGGCTTCACCCAGATCGACACGGTCGTGATGATTGGTGACTCGATCACCGTGGCCTCGACGCCGGCGCTGGAGGAGATGTTCGCTCGCCTCGGATTCGAGAACGTGCTGGTGCAGGCCGAGGAGAGCAAGCGCACGGCGGTGAGTACGAACTCGAACCCGAGCGGCGCCGCCATCGCCGACAACCTCATCAGCCTGATCGAATCTGCCGATGCGCAGGGCGATGGTGCGGGCGACGATCCGCTCGACCACTCCAACGAACTGTGGGTCGTGGCGCTCGGCACGAACGACATCGCCCAGTACTCCAACCCGGCCGAGCGTGCCGCGGCGGTCAACGAGATGCTCAATGCCGTACCGGCCGAGTCGCCGCTGATCTGGGTCGACACCTACATCCGCGACCGTCTCGAATCGACTGCGGAGATGAACGACATCATCGTCGACCGAGTCGAACAGCGCGGCAACAGTGCCATCGCCCGATGGAGCGCGGTGGCCGAGGACGACGGCAACCTGCGCGACGACGGCGTGCACCCCCGTGAAGCAGGGTCGGTCGTGTTCGCCGACACCGTCGGTGCGGCGATCGCCGACTTCTTCGAGCTGACCTGATTCCGTCGGGTTCGGGTCAGGATTCCCAGCGGGATTCGCCGAAGCGGTAGCCGACCGAGCGGACGGTCTGGATGAGCGCGGCATGCTCCTCGCCGAGCTTGGCGCGCAGACGACGCACGTGAACATCGACGGTGCGTGCGCCGCCGTAGTACTCATAGCCCCAGACGCGGCTGAGCAGGAGTTCGCGGGTGAACACCTTGCCGGGATTCTGCGCGAGGAACTTGAGGAGTTCGTACTCCATGTAGGTCATGTCGAGCGGCTTGCCGCCGATCGCAGCCTGGTAGGTCTCGAGGTTGAGCGTGAGGGCCCCGTACTCGACGACATCGGAGCTGGCAACGGCCACGTCGCCCGACAGCAGATGCCGCAACCGGGCCTCGAACTCGCTCGGGTGGAACGGCGTCAGGCAGAAATCGTCGAAGAGATCGTCGCGGTGGTTGAGTTCGCTCAACTGCGCGCCGCTGACCAACACGATCACCGGTAACTGTTCGTCGGCACGCTTGCGAATCGCCCGCAGAAATGCCCAGGCACCCTCGGGGTCGTTGGTGGCGTCGACGATGGCGCCGGCCCAGCCGTCGTCCGGTTCGTTGTCGCCGGCCGCGGCGATCGTGCTCGCCGCCTTCCACGAGTAGCCCCCGAGGTCGAGCGTGCGCGCCACCTCGGGCGTGGTCGGGTCGGGAATGACCAGGAGGGTCGCGCTGCGGCTGCTCACAACGCGGTCAGGTACCGATCTCGCTCGAAGGCGCTCACGTGGGTCTTGTACCCGCGCCACTCGATGCGCTTGTTCCGCAGGAACCATTCGAAGATGTGCTCGCCCAGAGCTTCGCGGACCAGCGTGGAACGCTCCATGGTCTCGAGCGCCGCTGCCAGTGACGTCGGCAGCTGGCCGATGCCGAGCTTGGCGAGGACGTCGTCGCCGATTTCGAAGAGGTTGGCATCGGCTTCGTCGGGCAGTTCGTAGCCCTCCTCGATGCCCTTCATGCCGGCAGCCAGCATCAGGCTGAACGCCAGGTAGGGATTGCACGCGGCGTCGGGTGATCGGTACTCGATACGCGTCGCCAACGGGTTGTCGTTCTTGGCAATGGGAACCCGGATCAGCCCGCTGCGGTTGTTGCGGGCCCAACTCAGGTGCACCGGCGCCTCGAAGCCTGGGACCAACCGCTTGTAGCTGTTGACGGTTTGGTTCGTGACGGCGGTGATCTCGGGTGCGTGACGGAGCAGGCCGGCCATGAACGCCTTCGCCTTGGCCGACAAGTTGTACGGGTCGTCGCCGTCGAAGAACGCGTTGTCGTCGCCTTCGAACAGCGAGAGGTGGACGTGCATGCCCGACCCCTGAACGCCTTCGAGCGGCTTGGGCATGAACGTGGCGTGAGCGCCGTTGCGGGCCGCGATCTCGCGGACTGCGAGGCGGAAGGTCATCACGCTGTCGGCCATCGTGAGCGCATCGGTGTGGCGCAGGTCGATCTCCTGCTGGCCCGGCGCATCTTCGTGGAAGCTGTACTCGACGGGGATGCCCATCTGTTCGAGCGTGCGAATCGTGCGCTTGCGCAGCTCGCCGGTCACGTCGTTCGTGGTGAGGTCGAAGAAGCCACCCTGGTCGATCGGGACCGGCAGCTCACCGGCGACGAGCGGCTCGAAGTAGAAGAACTCGATGTCGGGCGCGACGTAGAAGGTGAGCCCGGCTTCGTGGGCGGCCTTGACGTGACGACGCAGCACCTGACGCGGGTCACCGGCGAAGGCGGTGCCGTCGAGGTTGTGGATGTCGCAGAACACGCGGGCCTCGGGTTCTTTCGGATCACCCCACGGGAGGATCTCGAAGGTGTCGGGATCGGGGATCGCGAGCACATCGGCTTCTTGCACTCGCGAGAACCCGTCGATCGATGACCCGTCGAAGGTCATGCCGTCCGTGAGTGCGTTGTCGAGTTCGGCCGGCGAGATGGCGAGGCTCTTGAGGTTGCCGAGCACGTCGGTGAACCACAGTCGCACGAGGCGCACGCCGCGCTCTTCCACCGAGCGAAGGACGTACTCACGATGCTGTTCGGTGCTCATTGTGGTGCAGTCTTTCAGATCATGGGAAAAATGGCGACGGGGTAGAGGCGTACCGCCTCCACCCCGCCAGCCACGTTGCCGTTCAGGACTTCATTCCGAGATTCCCGGTGATCGCCGGTGGCTCACTTCATTGCGGAGCAGATGGTCTCGACCATGAGGCGGGCCACGACATACGGGTCGATGTTGCCGTTGGGGCGACGATCCTCGAGGTAGCCCTTCTTGTCGATGGCGACCTGCCACGGGATGCGAATCGACGCGCCGCGGTCGGACACGCCGTAGCTGAACTGGTCGTAGCGCTGTGTCTCGTGGGCGCCGGTGAGACGATCCTCGACGCCGTCGCCGTAGTTGGCGATGTGCAACGCAGCCTTGGTGCCGAGGGCCTTGCAGCCGGCCTCGATGTACTTGTAGCCACCGTCTTCGCGCATTTCCTTGGTCGAGAAGTTGGTGTGGGCGCCGGCGCCGTTCCAGTCGCCCTTCACGGGTTTGGCGTCGATGCTGATGACCACCCCGTACTCCTCGGCGATGCGGTGGAGGAGGTAACGGCCGATCCACAATTCGTCGGAGACTTCGAGCAGGCCGACGGGGCCGACCTGGAACTCCCACTGACCGGGCATCACTTCGGCATTGATGCCGGAGATGGTGACGCCTGCCGCGATGCAGGCATCCATGTGGTCTTCGGCGATGTCGCGACCGGTGATCGCGATTTCGCCGACGCCGCAGTAGTAGCGGACCCTGCGGGGCGGGGAAACCGTCATCGGGGAAGCCCAGCGGGTTGCCGTTCGGCTTGAGCATGGTGTACTCCTGCTCGATCCCGAACAACGGCTCGTGCTTGGCGTACTTCTTGGCGACCTTCGCTGCCGCGGCGCGGGTGTTGGTCGGGTGGGGCTTGCCGTCGACCAGCATCACTTCGCACAGCACGAGCACGTTGTCGCCGCCACGGATCGGGTCGGGGAACACGCGAGCGGGCTTGAGGACGCAGTCGCTCTTGTCGCCGGTCGCCTGGTTGGTCGACGAACCGTCGAAGCCCCAGATCGGGAAGTCGGTCGTGTCGTCGTCGCAGATCCTGGTCTTGGAACGAAGCTGGGGTGTCGGCTCGGTGCCGTCGATCCAGATGTACTCAGCCTTGATAACCACTGATGTCCTCAAATCTTTGTGTTGGTGGGCACGCCAAGGTTAGGGCGTGTCCCGTGAACGAGCGGAATCGTTGCAGCGAGTCGTTGCGTCGTCGTTGCTCTTCTGTGAACGCCGTGTGAACAGTGGCGCCGATCGCGGGCCGGTTGCCCGGGTCAGTCGGTCGTGTCGGGTTGGGACTCTGGCGAAGCAGCCCACGGGGATCGCAGCGCACTGGCCCGTCGGCCGCTGTTGGTCGGGTGTCGCCCGGCCACCGCGACTCCGTCACGCGGGTCAGAGCAGTTCGATGCGGCAGTTGATGCCGGGTGCGTTGGCGAGGCGAGCGTCCGTGGTGAGCAGCGCGGTCGCACCGATTGCCTCGGTCAGGGCGACGTATGTCGCGTCGTACGCGCTGAGGTTGTGTCGGAGTGCCCACATTCGGGGTCGGAGCCAGTCGGCCGGGAAGCGAGTCAGGGCCACGGAGATGAAGCCGTCCAGCGCGGTCCTGCCCTGTTTGTTGCTGAGGAGCTTCTGGGCGACCAGGCGGCGAAGGACGTTGGTCACTTCGCTGTCGATGAGGTGAGGAACGGCGAGTTCCTCGTCGCCGAGCCGGTCGGGGTCCAGATCGTTCGTCAGGAGTTCGACGATGACGCCGGCATCGACGACTTTCAATCGCCGCGTCCCTCGTGCAGGGCGGCGAGGATCGCTTCGCGATCGACACGGCCGCGAACTTCCGCCTGGGTGTGGCGGATCACGGCGGCGTTGTCGCGAACTGCGTGGAAGCGTTTGGCCAGGTGGTCGAGTTCACGCAGCATGTATCGAGTGAGGGAGAGGCCCTGGGCCTCTGCCGCGTTGGCCAGGGCATCGTGCACGTCATCGGGGACGTCTCGGATCTGGATCACTCTGGACATGGAAACGATCATACGAACGATGGGTGCAAACTGCACCCATCAGGATCAGGATCAGTCAAGAGTCGCTGGACGAGATCGATGATGACGTCACGCGGGTACCCACCCCAGCGTTCTGCAGAAGATGGTGGAAGCCCGTCGGCGGGGCGAGTTGGTCCCGCGTCCCGTCGAGCATCGTCGTGGCGGCAGCACTACGTTCGCGAGATGCGTCGTCTGGTGCTCGTGCTCACCCTCGTCGTGACGGCAATCACCGTCGCCGTCGGGCCTGCTGCGACGGTGGTCAACGCCCTGCCGCCCGGCTTCACCGATGTGGCGGTGATGTCGGCCGACCGGCCCACCGCAGTCGAGGCGCTCCCCGGCGATCGGATCGTCGTCCTCGAACAGGCGAGTGGTCGAATTCTGGTGCGGAGCACCACGACCGGGGCGACGACGGCTGCGATCGATCTCAACGTGTGCGCCACCAGCGGAGAGCGCGGGCTGCTCGGGTTCACCCACGATCCGTCGTTCAGCGTGACGGGGCGGGTCTACGCCTTCTACACCCGCTTCGAGGGTGCGACGTGCGTCAACCGGGTCAGTGCCTTCACGATGGTCGGCAACTCGATCGCCCCAGGGTCCGAGCAGGTGTTGATCGACAACGTGTCGTCGATCAACGGCAACCACAACGGTGGCGATGTCGAGGTCGGCCATGACGGTTTCCTGTACATCGCGACCGGCGACGCTGGACGCGACCCGCGCGGCGACTCGGGCAGCGCCGGGGCCAACGATGCCGCTCAGGATCTGACGCTGCTCAACGGCAAGATCCTGCGCGTCGATCGCTTCACCGGGGCACCCGCGCCGGGCAACCCGCTGAACGGCCCGACCACGGCGCCCTGCGCGACGCGCGGCGTCGACGGGGCGTCGACGAACTGCCAAGAGCTCTTCGCCTGGGGCTTGCGCAATCCCTACCGCTTTGCGTTCGATCCGAACACGAGCGCCACTCGGTTCTTCATCAACGACGTCGGGCAGAACACCTTCGAAGAGGTCAACGAGGGAATGGCGAACGCCAATTACGGATGGAACCTGCGCGAGGGGGGTTGCCCGCGGGGGTCGACCCCGCCGTGTGCGGGCCCCGGCACGCTGATCGACCCGCTGACCTTCTACGGTCGTTCAACAGGAACGTTCATCACGGCAGGCGCGTTCATTCCCGACGGCGTGTGGCCGGCGCAGTACGACGGCGGCTACCTCTTCGCCGATGGCGGGACCGGCCGGGTCTGGTTGCGCACCGCTGCGGGCGCCGTCGATTACGGCGCACCGTTCACCACGACGACCGCGGGAATCGCCGACATGGCGTTCGTGCTCGATGCTGACGGCTACGCCCTCTACTACACGCTCAACGGCAGTGACAGCGTGCGCAAGATCATCTACGACGCGCCTGCTGCGGCCACGTCAGGTCCCACCGTCTACCAGCCGTTGCCGACGCCCGAGCGCGCCTTCGACTCGCGGCAGCAGGCGCCACCGGCACCGATCCGGGGCGGTCAGACTCGCCTCATCAACCTGGGTGCGGTCACCGCAGTGCCCGCCGGCGCCGTCGCGGCGCTGGTGAACCTCACCGTCGCGCAACCACAGGGCGGCTGGCACGCAACGGTCTGGGAGCCGCGCACCGATCGACCAGCCACGTCGAACGTCAATGCCCTCAACGGCGAAGTCGTCGCGAACTCTTCGGTGGTGCCGATCGACGACAGCGGCAACATGCTGCTCTACGTCCACTCGACCAGCGACGTCGTCGTCGACGTCTCCGGCTACTTCGTCGACGCACCGGCGGCAACTACAGCGGGCCGGTTCGTTCCGCTCGATCCCGACCGCGCCGTCGACATGCGCAAGCCGGCGGGCCCGACGAACGATCACACGCTCATCGTGCGGGCGGGCGACCCGACGGCCGCTGGCCCGTCCCCGGTGAATCGCTACCGCGTGCCGCTCGCGGGCAAAGTCGGGGTCCCGTCGACCGGGGCCGGTTCGGTTGCGGTCATCGTCACGGCCCTCAGCAACGGATCGGCCGGTGCCGGGTGGGTCCGGCTCACGCCGAGCGGGCGGCCGGCCGGAACGTCGAACTTGAACACCGATGCCGGATTCGACCAACGGAACAACCTCGTCGTCGTACCGCTGGGCACCGACGGCTCGATCGATGTCGACCTGTTCAAGACCGACCAAGTGTTGATCGACGTGGTCGGTTGGTTCACCGACGCCACGCAACCTGCGTCGACCTCGGGTCGATTCCGGCTGCTGCCGCCGACGCGTGAGGCCGACACCCGCACCCCGTTCACCTTGGTTCCGTTCGGCACGCGGAGCGAGGCGCTGTTGAACCCAGCGGCGGTCCCCGATTCGGCCGGTGCGGTGGCCCAGAACCTCACCGTCGCACCTGCGTCGACCGTGAGTTTCGTGACGGCGCGGCCGGGCGGAACGCCGCTCCCCGAGGTCTCGAATCTGAACTCGACGGCAAACGGTCAAGTTCGGGCGGCGACCTCGTTCACCAGGCTCGGAGGCGGCTCGGAGATCTTGTACAGCCTGTTCCCGACGCAACTCGTCGTCGATGTCTTCGGCTACTTCGAGTGAGGCGGGGCATGCCGCACGTCGCGACCGCCGCAGCCCCGGCGTCGGCGATCAGCTGACGATCAGCACCTGTTCGGTGAGGTTCGGGTCGGCCGCGATCTGGGCGTCGGTGAAGGCGATCTGACGCCAGTTCTTCTCGCTGAATCGAGTGGTTTGTTGTGCGAACAGTGGCGACGTGCGATCGCCGGTCTCGCCGTAGGTCAAGATGGCCCAGGCCTGGACATCGCCGGCCGAGTAGTCAACGGCGAGCACGAAACTCGTTCCGTAGTTGACCGGAAATCCTTCGCCGCGCAGAACGCTTCCGGGCACCACCGGTTCGCCACGGGTTGGCGCCGGTTCGGTGCTCGAACTGTTGTCGCTCCATTGCACCACATTGGTCACGCCGTCGGCCCCGGTCCCCCCGTGGATCGGAATGCGCGTGCCCGATCGCTCCGTGAACTGCGCAGCACCGAGGGTCGACTCGATCGGGAACCCGGCCTTGGTCAGCGTCTGCACAGCGCGGGCCAGGGCATTCAACAGCGGGGCGGTGTCCTCCGCAGGAAGGGCTGGCGTCAAGGTGGGGTTCAGCGGGTCGAACGGATCGCCGAAGAGCACGCCGGTGTTGGTGCGTTCATCGTCGCCGAACTGGTCCATCATGGTCCGCCACAGCAGGGGGCCTTGCCGGTCGAGGTCGAACCGGCCGTCCCAGCGGGCCAGGATCGTGCAGGCGGGGGTGAGGTCGACCGCCTCGGCGGGGAGCGCCACGGTGCCGTCAGCGGCCAATGTTTCGGCGACGTCGAAGACGGGTGTGAGCGAGCACGCCGCCACCGTCGGAGCGAGGAGCAGCTCGGCGGTGTGGGAGGTGTTGTCGAAAGCGGCGTCGCGCAATTCGATGCCGCTGAACTTGGCGTCGTCGCCGGAGAGGCCGGCGCGGTTGTCGGCGGCGAGCACCGCGGCGTTCTGGCGGGTCCGGCTGCTGAGCGGAGTGTTCTGCTCGCCGTGCAGGATCGAGTACGCGCCGCCGAGGGTGAACTCCGCACTCGGCACCCAGAAGCTGTCGTTCGCATTGAAGACGTAGTCGGTTCGTTCGACCATCGGCATCTCGGTGAACGGAACGAGGCCAGGGTCGCGCGATCCGGGAACGGCTTCCCAGGTGTAGCGGCTGTCGGATCCGTCGAGCAGCACGACGCCGTTGGCATAGCCGATCTGGGTGATCGGATCGGTGAACAGCTTGTCGAAGAAGAGTTGTTCCGCTTCGGTCGAGAGGTTGGGCGTGGCCGCGGTGTCGGCGTACCAGACCCGGCCGTCGGCGCCGGTGGCGATCGTGTTGAACAGGGGGACGCCCTGATGTTCGGCGTGCACGGCGACGAGGTCGTCGAGATCGTCGACCGCGACCATGTCGAGGTACTGCTCGACGAACTCGTCGTTGTCGATGTTGGCGTCGCGGAAGCTGAGCACATTCGTTGCGGACCACCCGACTCCGGGGAAGTCGACGATCGGCCCGTACTCGCTGCGCCACAGCGTGCGGGTCTCCTCGTCGACCGTGCCGTCGGCGCGCAGGATCGAGATCGTGTGATCAGCCGAGGTCATCGGTCGCGATTCGCCGTCGACGAGGTAGCTGGTGGGCGAGGCGGGGTCGAGGGTGAGGAGGTAGGCGGTGAGTCGTTTGCCCGCCGAGACCGTGTGCGTCCACGACACGTCGTCGGTGAACCCGATGCCGATGCCCGGGAGGCCGACGAGTTGCGCACCGTAGATGTCGATGTCGTCGCCGACAGTCAGGTGGGTTTCGGTGAAGCGCAGTTCGCCCTCCCACGGGAAGTGCGGGTTGGCGACGAGGAGGCCGCCGGTGCCGCTCTCGGTGCGATCGCGGCCGACGGCCCACGCGTTGCTGCCGACGTCGATCGGGTCGAGGGCGGCGAAGTCGGGCGCAGCAACGCTGTCGCTGTCGCTGTCGCTGGCGGTCGGGGGGCGCGGGGCAAAGCCGACGCCAGCGTCGGGCGCCGGAGGTTGGGCGCTCGGAATGAAGTCGGCGAAGCGCGCACTGCTGGCCAACAGTGCAACCGAGCGGGCGTAGGCGTAGATCTCGACGGGTTGCACCGGGCGGATCCAGGCGGCGCCGTTACACCACCCGGTGAGGCCGTCGGCGCCGGCGTCGGCGAGCTGCGCGTTCCAGCCCTCGGCAAACGCCTCGAACTGCTCGATCACCTCCGGTGACGCGGCGTCGAAGTCGGCGGTGGCGATGCCGGCGATGTCGATGGCCCGCCAGGCGAAATCGCTCTCGATGTTCTCGCCGTCGCCGCCTGGCCCCAACGCCGCCGATCGCACGCCGTACACCTTCAGGATCTGGTCGAGCAGCGTGCATCCGTAGTCTTGGCCACTCACCCAGCCCTGGCCGTACGCCACGCTGGCGAGGTCGGGACCAGAGATGTGGGCGACACCGTCGGTGGTCCGGCGGACCGTGGCTTCGATCCGGGGTGGCACCAACGTGGTGGTGGTCGTACTCGTGGTGGTCGTGACGACGGTGG
This sequence comes from Ilumatobacteraceae bacterium, assembly GCA_963820085.1. Classification (GTDB taxonomy): domain Bacteria; phylum Actinomycetota; class Acidimicrobiia; order Acidimicrobiales; family Ilumatobacteraceae; genus Ilumatobacter_A. Next base: position 665,317 of record CAWFYU010000009.1, read on the forward strand.
TCGATGTCGTGCTCGTGGTATCGGCCGACGTCGGGAGGGGGATCGATTCGGGACCCTCACCGGGCGTGCAGGCACCGACGAGCATCGCCCCGACGATCGCCACACTCTTCCAACGCACTGGCCCGATACTGCCAGATCACCTGCCCGTGGCCAGCGCGAGAATCACCGTTTCGAGAGAATTGCGCAGCTGGGTGCGCCGCAAGAGCGCATTGGCCGGGCCAGTAGCCTGACGGCGTGACGGTCCTGCGTGTCGCCCTTGCCCAACTCAACCCGACCGTCGGCGACCTCGACGGCAACGTCGCCAAGCTGATCGAGGCCTACGGCGAGGCCGAGGCCGCCGGTTGCGACATCGTCGCGTTCCCCGAGTTGTCGATCACCGGCTACCCGCCGGAAGACCTCGTCCTCAAGCCGCGGTTCGTCGTCGACAACCGTGCGGCGCTCGATGCCTTCGCGGCTCAGACGCAGGAGTGTGCCGCGGTCGTCGGTTTCGTCGACCAAGACCGCGACATCTACAACGCCGCGGCGTTGTGCGTGCGTGGGGCCGTGGTTGGCGTGTACCGCAAGCGGTTGCTCCCGAACAACACGGTGTTCGACGAGCAGCGCTACTTCATGGCGGGCAACGACAGCGACCCGCTCGAGCTGTACGTGATCGGCGGCGTCAAGGTCGGCATCTCGATCTGCGAAGACATCTGGAGCCCATTCGGGCCGCTGGCGCAGCAGGCTGCGGCGGGCGCCGAGCTCAACATCAACATCAACGCGTCGCCGTTCCGGACCGAGAAGGACCTGCTGCGCGAGCAACTCGTGTCGACGCGGGCGGCCGACGCTCATTGCGCTGTGGTCTACATCAATCAGGTGGGCGGCCAAGACGAGCTCGTCTTCGACGGCGGGTCGTTCGTGATGGATCACGAGGGCATGTTGCTCGCCCGGGCACCGCAGTTCGTCGAGGATCTGATGATCGTCGACGTGCCCGTGCCGCCCGTGTACCGCAAGCGCCTGCTCGACCCGCGTGGTCGGGCCACCGACACCATGTTGCCCGTGGTCGAAGTCACCGCAGTGCCTCGTCGTTCCCCAGCGCCGAACGATTCGCCGCGTTCGTCAGGCTTGATGCAGGCCCCGATCGCCGAGCCGCTCGGCACCGACAAGGAGTTGTACGACGCGCTCGTCTTGGGGACGCGCGACTACTGCGGCAAGAACGGGTTCAGCGATGTCGTGATCGGTCTCTCGGGGGGCATCGACTCCACGATCGTGGCATGCCTGGCGGTCGATGCGCTCGGCGCCGACCACGTGCACGGTGTGTCGATGCCGTCGCGCTACTCGAGCGATCACTCCAAGAGCGACGCCGAGTTGCTCGCGGTGAACCTCGGCATCGACTTCCGGACCATCTCGATCGAGCCGGCGTTCACCGCGTATCAGGAGATGTTGGCCGGCGCCTTCGCGGGCCGCGAGGTCGGTTTGACGTATGAGAACATCCAGAGTCGTTGCCGTGGCCAACTGTTGATGGCGCTGTCGAACGAGTTCGGTTGGATGGTGCTGACCACGGGCAACAAGAGCGAGATGGCCGTCGGCTACTTCACGATCTACGGCGACTCCGTCGGTGGGTACGCCGTGATCAAAGATGTGTTGAAGCTGCGCGTCTACGACCTGTGCCGGTATGTGAATGCGACCGCAGGGCGCGAGATCATCCCCGAGAGCGTCATCACCAAGCCGCCGTCGGCAGAGTTGCGCCCCGATCAGCGTGACGACGACTCGCTCCCGCCGTACGAGGTGCTCGATCCGATCCTCGAGTTGTACGTCGAGCACGATCGCACGGCGGGCGAGATCATCGAACTCGGTCACGACGAGGCAACGGTGCGCCGGGTGACCCGGCTGGTCGACATCGCCGAATACAAGCGGCGCCAATGCCCCCCCGGCGTGCGGGTGACGAACAAGGCGTTCGGCAAAGACCGGCGCCTCCCCATCACCTCCCACTACCGCGGCTGAGCGAGCGGGTCTTGGCTTGGCTGCGGAGCGGACACCGCCGAGCTCGGAAGTGACTCGCGAGGTTCTCGCGAGGTTCTCGCGAGGTTCGCGCTCAGTCGAGGCGCATCGACGGGTCGAGGGTGTTGCCTGTTTCGCCGACGGCGCGCTTCAACTGGGCCTCGCCGAGCACCGTGAAGGTGGCCCGCGATTCGGCGCGGACCCGACCCTTGAGGTCGACGATGCGCCCCGTCGTGACGATCTCGGTGGCTGACTGTTCGAGGATCTCGGCCTCGACGCGGTGCGGCTTGTCGACGTAGATCGCACGATCGAAACGGGTGCTCGTTTCGCTGGTCACCGCCCACTGCCGACCGATCGCAATGCAGGCCCATGCCATGGCTTCGTCGAGCACTGCCAGGCTGACGCCGCCGTGGACGACGGTCGGCGCGCCGCTGTAGGTATCGGACAATGCGAACTCGGCCGTCACGAGGTTGCGGTCGGTGTCGTGGAAAAACCGAATGCCCAGTCCCTGCTCGTTGCGCGGCTCGCAGACGAAGCAGTTGGTCTCGTAGCCGAGGTCGTCGTTGTGCAGAGCGAGAAGAGCCACGGTCCGAACGGTAGGCGACCCGACCATGGCGGCGCAGCGCGGATCGGCGAAGCTGCACCCGATGATCGACTACGACGAACACCTCCGCACGCGGATCGCAGCCAACCTGGCCGACCACGATCGGATCGAACTGCCGCTCGACGGCCGTCGTCACGCTGCGGTGGCGATCCTGCTCGTCGACTCCGAGCCCGGCTCGGATCGCGTCGATCCGCATCCGTGGGACGAAGACGGGATGGCCAAGGTCCCGACCGGGATCAAGGGGCTCGATGCCGAGATCGACGGACACATGAACAACGTCGCGGGTGGAGCGGCATTCGTGCTCTGTCGGCGGGCCGCCCGGCTGAGCACCCACTCGGCGCAGTGGGCGCTGCCCGGAGGCCGGATCGACGCCGGTGAGTCGGCCGTCGAGGCGGCACTGCGCGAAACCCACGAGGAGGTCGGCGTCGAACTCGGTCACGACGCGGTGTTGGGTGTGCTCGATGACTACGCCACTCGATCGGGGTATGTGATGACGCCTGTCGTGGTGTGGGCCGGCCTCGAATCCATGCTCGTGCCGAATCCGGACGAGGTGCTCGCCGCCTACCGGATCGGGCTGCACGAACTGTCGCGTGCCGACTCGCCCCGGTTCGTCACGATCCCCGAGAGCGACCGACCCGTGGTGCAGGTACCGCTCAGTGGCGATCTGATCCATGCGCCGACCGGTGCCGTGCTGGTGCAGTTCCGCTGGGTCGGCCTCGAAGGACGAACCGGTGAGAGTTGTCGGGTCGGCGCCTTCGAGCAACCCGTGTTCGCGTGGGGCTGATCGAACGCTGACCATTCGAGCCGCCGATTCGACGCTGTGGGTTCGACTCGCGTTGACGGACTTCGGCGTCAGGTTCCCGAATGTCCGAAGCCCCCGCCTCGGTCGTCGCCGTCGAGATTTTCTGAGACGTGCCACTCGACCTGCTCGACCTTCTGAATGACGAGCTGTGCCACCCGATCGCCACGGGCGATCTCGTAGTCGGTCGATGGGTCGGTGTTGATCAGGACGACCTTGATCTCCCCGCGATATGCGGCGTCGATGAGCCCCGGTCCGTTGACGACGCTGATGCCGTGCTTGAACGCCAGACCGCTGCGCGGCAGGACGAATCCGCCGTACCCCACCGGAATCGCGATCGAGATGCCGGTCGGCACGAGCGCGCGGCCGCCGGCCGCGGCGAGTGTCACGCCTGCGGCGGCGTACAGGTCGAGTCCGGCGTCGCCGTGGTGGGCGTAGGCCGGCAAGGGGAGGTCGGCGTCGAGTTGGACGATCGGAATCGGCAGCGTGCTCACGGCGGCGCAGCGTAGAACATTCGTGAAGGACGGTCAGATCTCGGTGTCGAGTACGGCGCGGCGGAGACACTGCTCGTCGACGCAGCCGTCCGGGGCGCGCAGCCCGGCGGCGCTTGGATCGAGGTGCGCATAGCCGCGGGCTCGATAGAAGTCGACTGCGCCGAGGTTGGCACCGTGGACCCACAGGGTGACCGTCTCGGCGCCGGCCTCCGCCGACCACCGTTCGGCCGCCGCGAGCAGTCGGCCGCCGAGGCTGGTTCGTCGACCCTCGGGCAGCGACCCACATGCCCCACACGGTCGCGTCGCCATGCTGTTCGGACAGGCCGACGCCGACCATCCCGACCATCCCGGGCATCCCGGGCAATGGCGCGGCGACTCGCGCGTGGTCCTGCTCTGGAGTCGCGGAACGGCTCGCCGTCTCGCCGAACGAATCGGCGACGAACACCGCACCCGGTCGGCCGGCGAACTCGCCGAGCCGCATCTTCCATGTGGCGTCGTCGAAGGAGTTCTCGCGTTCGTAGGTCGAGCCGAATGCAGCTGGGTCGGTGGCCAGCGCACGCAGCCGGATCGTGCGGAAGGTCTCGATGTCCGTCGGACGATCTGCGTCGAGACGAAGGATGGCCATGCCCGAAGGTACGCGCCCTACGCCGCTCGGGCAGACGGAGTTTCGGGGCGTCTCGTAGGCTGCGGCGGTGGCAACTCGTCTCGTCGTTCCCGGGGGTGGCACATGACTGCGCCGTCCCGTCCACCGTCGGTGGACACGCTCGCCCGGTCACTGAGCTCGACCGGGCTGCCCCATCCAATCTGCGTCGACCTCGCCCGGGCCGCCATCGACGCCGGTGATCCCGAGTCGGCCGCAGGCCGCGCCGACGAGTTCCGGCGCACGCTGCTCACGCCGGTGATCAACGCCACCGGCGTGCTGCTGCACACGAACCTGGGGCGTGCACCGCTGGCCCACCACCAGGCGGCTGCCGCCCAAACCGTCGAGTTCGACCTGTCGACCGGCCAACGTGGCTCGCGTCAGGCCGCAGTCGGCCAACTCTTCGCGCGGCTCTGCGGTGCCGAGGCGGCGATGGTGGTCAACAACAACGCAGCCGCCGTGCTGCTCGTCGTCGCCGCGCTTGCCGCCGGTCGGGATGTGCCGGTGAGTCGCGGCGAGAGCGTCGAGATCGGCGGCTCGTTCCGCGTGCCCGAAGTGATCGAACAGTCCGGCGCGCGACTCGTCGATGTGGGCACCACGAACCGGACACGCCTCGCCGACTACCGCAAGGCGGTGGCACGAGCCGACGTCGATGCCGCGATGGTGCTCAAGGTCCACCCGAGCAACTACCGCGTCGAAGGGTTCGTCGAGGAGACGTCGATCGCAGAGTTGGCGACCCTCGACGTGCCGGTGGTGGCCGACATCGGCAGTGGTCTGCTCGACGCGACGGTTCCCTGGATGAAGGGCGCGCCCCCCGCTTGGCTGGCCGGTGAACCCGCTGCCGTTCAGGCCATTGCCGACGGCGCCGACCTCATCACCTTCAGCGGCGACAAGCTGCTCGGCGGTCCGCAGGCGGGCATCATCGCCGGGCGGGCCGATCTGATCGGGCTGTGTCTTGCGCATCCCCTCGCCCGGGCGCTGCGCCCCGGCGGGCTCGTCCTGGCCGCGCTGCAGAACACTGCGTTGACCTACCTCGACAAGCGAGCTGCGAGCGACATTCCGTTCTGGAAGATGGTGGGCACACCGCTCGGCGAACTCGAAGCGCGGGCCGCGGCGATCGTCGGCCAGATCGTCGCCGCGCACCCATCGGCGCGGGTCGAGTCGATGCAGGCACTGCCCGGGGCAGGTTCGGCGCCGGGGGTCACGATGCCGTCGGCTGGTGTCGTCATCGACGGCAACCTGCTCGACGAACTGCGTCGACACCGTCTTCCGGTGATCGCTCGTTCGCGCGACGACCGCACGTCGCTCGACCTCCGCTCGGTCGACCCGGCCGACGACTCGGCGATCGTTGCTGCTCTCCTCGCCGCTCTGCTGGGGGCGGGGGCATGACGGTCGTCGCGACGGCGGGTCACGTCGACCATGGCAAGTCGTCGCTGGTCAAGGCGCTCACCGGAACCGACCCCGACCGGCTCGAGGAGGAGAAGCGCCGCGGGCTCACCATCGACCTCGGCTTTGCGCACACGGTGTTGCCGTCCGGGGCCGAACTCAGCTTCATCGACGTGCCAGGGCACGTGCGGTTTCTCCGCAACATGTTGGCCGGGGTCGGCGGTGTCACGGCGTGCGTGTTCGTCGTCGCGGCAACCGAAGGATGGAAACCGCAGTCCGAAGAACACCTGCGGATTCTCGAACTCTTGGGGATCAGCCAGGGCATCATCGCGCTCACCAAGGTCGACCTCGTCGACGACGAGTGGCTCGAACTCGCCCAGATGGAGGTGGCCGAGCACGTGGCCGGCACCTTCCTCGACGGTGCGCCGATGCTGTCGGTGTCGTCGACGTCGGGAGCGGGGCTCGACGACATGCGTGACGAACTCGATGCTCTCATCGCACGCAGTGCGGCCGCAGTCGATCGGCAACGTCCGCGGCTGTGGCTCGATCGGGTTTTCGCCGCGAAGGGGAGCGGCACGATCGGGACCGGCACCCTGGTCGGCGGGACGCTGCGTAACGATCAACTCGTGTCGATCGAGCCGGGCGGGCACTCGGCGCGCGTGCGGACCATCCAGACCGCAGGCAACACCGTCGAAGAGATCGGTGCGGGCAACCGGGTCGCGATCAACCTCGCCGGCGTCGATCACCGCGACCTTCGCCGCGGTGACGCCGTGGTCGAACCCGGTCGGTGGCGGTTGACGCAACGGGTCGACGCCTCGTTGCGCGTGCTCGACGCACTCGATCACGACGTGTCGCGACGGGGCGCCTACGTGGCCTACATCGGTGCCGGCGAGCACGCCGTGAAACTCCGGGTGCTCGGTGTCGAGGAGTTGGCACCGGGGAGCACGGGCGCAGTGCGCCTGTTTCTCCCCGCTGCCTTACCCCTGTTACCCGGCGATCGGTATGTGCTGCGTGAATCTGGCCGCGACGAGACGGTCGGCGGGGGCGAGGTGCTCGACATCGATCCGGTGCTGCGGGCGTCGCGGGCTGCGCCCGATCGGAGCATCGATCGGTTGGTGCGCGAGCGCGGATGGTTGACCGTCGAGCAGATCGAGCGGCTCACCGGCGAGGTCGTCGAGCCCGTCATCGGTGAGTGGGTCACGAGCTCCGAGTCGCTTGCCGAACTCGCGCAGAGTGTCGTCGAGCGGGTCGAGGCAGCAGGGCCGGCCGGTGTCGACCTCGCGGCCTTCGACGAGCGGGAGCGGGCACTGCTCCCGACGCTCGATGCTGTGGTCGTGGCGAACGGATTGGCGCAGCCGGCCGATGCCGTCGATCCGTACGAAGATCACCCGGCGCTGGCCGACCTCCTGGCGGGGGGCTTTGCGCCGCCGCCGCTCGACGCCATCGATCGCAACGACCTGCGCGAATTGATCCGGCGCGGGCACGTGGTGCTGCGCGATGGCATCGGCTTTCATCGTGATGCGATCGACGCCGCGGCGTTCGTGGCCGCCGAGTTGCTCGCCGAGTACGTCGACGGGTTCACCGTCGCCCAGTTCCGTGACGCCACCGGGGCGAGCCGCAAGTACGTGCTGCCCCTCGTTGCCGAACTCGACGCCCGTGGCGTCACGCGCCGCCGCGACGACGTACGCATCGCCGGCCCCCGCCTCCCCCCGCGCTGATGTCGCGTCGGGGCCAGGCACCATCGCGACAAAACTGTCGCGTTCGTACCTGGCCCTTTCGCGACAAAACTGTCGCGTTGGTGCCTGGCCCCGACGCGACAGTTAGCTGGCGCGGAGGCGGGAACGCTCGGTGTCGGTGAGTCCGCCCCAGATGCCGTACCGCTCGCCACGCTCCAAGGCCTGTTCGAGACACTGCTGGCGGACTGGGCATGCCGCGCAGATCGCCTTGGCGCGGTGCTCGCGCGCCGCCCTGGTCGCACGCTTTTCTGCGTGGAGCGGAGGGTAGAACGCCGCTGCCATTTCACCGAGGCACGCTGCTTTGTCGCGCCAGGCAGTGGGATCGTCCGAGTGCGTTACCAACCTCATTCGAACACTTTAGGTGGTGATCTTCGACCCCGTCAAGGGTGTGCTGTTCGTGTGAACTGGACGTTTACGGAATGTGAACACTCAGGGTGACAATTGTTCGGCTGCCGCCGGAGTGGCCGCCGAAATACCTGTTGCAGTGTCCGCCGCACCGTCGGCATCACTTGGCGCACCGCGCCGCTCCCGATAGTCCCGGGCGGCGCCTTCCAGCGGCTCGACTTCGAGCGTGATCCCATCGATCGCAGCCACGCGGATCTGTTGCCCCCGGAGGACCGGCGTCGCGCGGTTGGTCCGGGCCCGCCAGCGGCCCGCACCGACTTCGACCACGCCGTCGGGATCGACGTCGTCGATGACCACCCCGACCTCGCCGATCATCCACTCGCGTCCGATCGTCGGCGTGGCGAACCGGGTGCGGACCATGTTCGGCATGCCGACGATGAACGTCAGCGCAATTCCAGCCACGCCGGTGATCAGCGCAATCCATCCGGGTCGCATGCTGGCGCCCGGGACCGGTTCGTAGAGGAACCACGTGCCGATCACGGTCAACACGAGTCCCACGCCGGTCCAGAACCGGGGGATGCCCACCTGGACATCGACCGCGAAGGCCAACATCGCCACGCCGATCGCCACCACCGCCCACGTACGTGTCGGGAGCACCGACAGGCCGCTGAAGGCGAGCAGCGCGCAGACCGCACCAACCACGCCGCCAACTCCGACTCCGGCGGTGAAGAACTCGAACACGAGGAGAGCGAGCCCGGTGAGCAGCAAGAGATAGGCGACCGGTGGGCTGGCCACCGTGTGAAACAGCTGATCGATGAGCGACAACTTCGAGAAGCGCACGGCGGCGACGGTGTCGAATCGGGTGTTGCCGTCATCGGCCACGACCTGCTCGGTCGTCTTCAGTGTCCGTCCGTCTTCGGTGTACCCGTTCATGGCCTGCAACATCGACTTGATGGTCGGAATCCCGGTGTCGGTGATGCGCTGTTTGAAGATGTCGAGCGCGCGGGCTTCGCCGAGCCCCACCGAGTCGTTGCGGATGGTCTCCTCGGCGATGCCGAAGTCGACTGTCGCCGACGGAATGGTCAGGGGAACCCCGACGTAGCCGACCCGCGCGCCATCAGCCATGCCGGTCACGTCGGCAACGGCGAGCATCTGTGCGGCCGGGCCGTAGAAACGAGATCCGGTGGGGCCCACCCAGATACCGATGGGGACGGGCGCGTTGGCCACATCGTCGAGCAGCGCGGCAACGACATCGTCACCGACGATCGTGGCATCGCTGTTGACCTGCAAGATCAGTGCCTGGGCGCCGTCCTCGTCGGCGCGCGCGATTGCGTCACGAATTTCGGCGACGAGGATCTCGTCGACGAACCCACTCACCTGCAGCACGTCGACCGGCGCGATCACGTCACCGGCGGGCGTCGACACCGATTCGCTTTCGTTGTCGTCGGCGGGTTCGTCGCCCTGGGCGCTCACCCCGCCGGTCAACAAAGCCAGCCCAGCGGCCGTTGTGAGCATTGCAATCGCTAGTCTGCGCAAAGGTGCCTCCGGAACACGAGAGTCCGCTGCAGTCGTTGACCGCCACCAATGTTGTGATCGTGGCGGGCAAGGGGGGTGTCGGAAAGACCACGGTAACGGCTGTGATCGCCCGTGCGGCCAGCCGTGACGGACAACGTGTCCTCGTCGTCGAACTCGACGGCAAGCCGACACTCGACGACCTGCTCACCGAGTCACTCGCCGGGTCCTCCGACGAGTCGCCCGCAGCATCGCGCACCAACGCTGCTGGTGCCGGGCCGGGGTCGATCGAGGTGGTCCACATCTCGGCCGCCGATGCACTCGATGAATATCTGCGCGACCACGGCTTTGCCCGGATCGCGAAGCGGCTGAACAAAACCGGCGTGATCGACATGGTCGGGACCGCCGCGCCAGGCATCGACGACGTCGTGGTCCTGGGCAAGGTCAAGTCGTTCGAACGGTCGGGCGCCTACGACCTGATCGTCGTCGACGGTCCCGCCGCCGGGCATGCGATCACCTTCCTCACCTCGGCAACCGGGTTGGCGCGGGCGGTGCGGAGTGGCCCGGTCCGCACCCAGTCCGACGAGGTGATCGAACTCCTCACCGATGTCGAGCGTTGCCAGGTCGTGCTGGTCACGCTCCCAGAGACGACGCCGGTCAACGAAGTCGTCGAGACCGCGTTCGCGCTCGAAGACGATGTCGGCGTGCAACTCGGGCCGATCGTCGTGAACGGCGTCGACACCGGTGCCGAGTTGCCGTCCGTGGCCGCGTCGACTGCGGCGTGCCGGGTCGTCGATGCGCCGGCCGCAGCGGTGCTGGCCGAGGCGGCCACGTTCCGGCGGTCTCGGCGGGCGATGGAACGCGCAGAGATCGGTCGGCTGACAACCGAACTGCCCCTTGCGCTCGTCACGCTGCCGGCGCTGCTCGTGGCCGGGTTGACCGGGCGCGACATCGACCTGCTGGCCGACGTGATGACGGGCGGGAACCCGTCGGCCGACGAGCCGGACAGCGCAAGGCAGACATCACCGCGTGCGTCGGCCCGGAAATCACCCCGCGCTTCCGCCGGGAAACCGGCCGGAAAGGCTCCACACGCTTCGACCCGGAAAGCACCGCCCGCGTCGACCAGGAACGAACCTCTGACGACGACCGGGAAAGCGATCCGGACGTCGACAGATGATCAGCCGAACGAGACTCGGCTGACGGCTGACCTGCGCGGCCTGATCGACACCTCGGCGGTGATCGTCTGCTGCGGTTCTGGCGGCGTTGGCAAGACCACGACGGCCGCCGTGCTCGGCATCGAAGCGGCAACGCTTGGCCGCAAGGTCGTCGTGGTCACCATCGATCCAGCGCGTCGACTCGCCGACGCACTCGGCCTGGTCGGTGGGCTCGCCGCCACGCCGCAACGCATTGCGCTCGATGGCGCGGGGCATGGACAGTTCTGGGCGATGATGCTCGATACAACCGCGACCTTCGACGGTCTGGTCGAACGGCATGCGGCCGACGCGGAGCAGGTCGAACGGATCCTGACGAACCCGCTGTACCGCAACATGGCGGGCGCGATGAGCGGCACCCAGGAGTACATGGCCGCCGAGACCTTGCACGCGTTGCACGGTGACGAGCGGTTTGATCTCGTGATCGTCGACACGCCGCCGAGCCGCAACGCGCTCGACTTTCTCGAAGCCCCTGGGGTGCTCGCGCGCTTTCTCGACCACCGCGCCTACAAGTTGTTGATGCTGCCCACCAAGGGCGGGCTGAAGGTGTTGGGTACAGCGGCGCAGCCGATCCTGAAGGCGATCGGGCGAGTGGTCGGCTCCGACGTGCTCGTCGACGCGGTCGCGTTCTTTCAGGCGTTCGCCGGCATGGAAACCGGCTTCCGCGATCGGGCGACCGAGGTGATGGCGTTGATCCGGGCCCCCGAGACCTCGTTCGTGGTGGTGGCGTCGCCGCGCCACGACACGATCGGCGAGGCCGTGTGGTTCGCCAAGCAGTTGGTCGAGCAGGGCGTCGGCGTCGGCGCGGCGATCATCAACCGCACCCAACCGGCGTTCGGCGACGGAACCGCCCGCGCCGCCTGCGATGCAGCTGCAGACGCAGCGGGGACCGCCGGTCGATGCCAAGATCGGCGACGACCTGGCGGCGCTGTGGCGCAACGTCGCCGACTTGCGCACCTTGCGCGAAGCCGAACTCGCCGTGATGGCGCCGCTGGTCGACGTCGTCGGCGCCGCGGCGGTGGCCACGTTGCCGTTGCTCGCGAGCGACGTACACGATCTCGAAGGTCTGCGAACGATTGCGGGCCATCTCTTCGGGACCGGATAGCGTCTCGGCTCGTGGAGATTCTGATTGCGACAGATGCCAGCTGGGTGGTCGACGACATCACGGCGGCACTCGGTGCGCAAGGCGTCGACTTCACGGTGTGCCGTGAGGGCCGGGTGGTGGCCGACCAGGTCGAGCGCTCGACGCCCGACCTGGCGATCCTCGACCTGCAGATCGGCTCGATGGGGGGCATGGCGGTGACGATGTCGTTGCGCCTCGACGAGTCGTCCGGGCTCCTTCCGCACGTGCCCGTGCTGATGTTGCTCGATCGCCGCGCCGACCTCCACCTCGCCCGTCGCAGCGGCGCCGAGGGCTGGTTGATCAAGCCACTCGACTCGCTGCGTCTCAAGCGAGCGGTCACTGCGATCCTGGGCGGAGGGACCTACACCGAAGGCGTTCCCGCAGCCGAGCAGGCGATCGAATCGACCACTGAAACGACCGAGGAAGAAGTCGTCAACGCCGGATAACATTGTCCGTCGCTACGGGGTGTAGCGCAGCTTGGTAGCGCGCCACGTTCGGGACGTGGAGGCCGGGAGTTCAAATCTCCCCACCCCGACCACGAGCCGTCATGCCGTTCCACGGAGCGTGCAGGCGGCTCGTTTCGCGTCCGGCTACCGTCCGCACGTGTAGGGCGACGAACCGAAGAGCAGGCGCGGACCCTCGACATGGCCCGGCCGCGTGGCCCTGTACGCCGGTGGCATCGGAGCGCGCAACAAGATCGACTGAGGAACATGGCAGCCGTCGCCGACGTCCAAATCGGTATGCAGCAGCGTGACCATCCCCATCGATCCGTCGTCGCAGCCATCGGCGTCTGGCCCACATGCAAGCACCTGATCGAGCGTGCCGACGGCGATCGCGATCGGGGCGTCTCGGCGACCGTGCCCGTTCCGCGCCGACCACGACGTCGGCTCCTTGCGGGAGTCGTGGGCCTGCTTCTTGCGAGCTGTGGAGACGGCGATTCACTCCAGTCCACAGGCGGGCCCGTTCCAACGGATCCGACTCAGCGCCCGACCGCCATCACTGCTGCACCGACGTCTGATGGCGCACCAGCTGTGAACAGCGCCGCCAACCCCGACCTCGATGTACTGCTGTCCACATCAATCGACGCATTTCCTGCCGACATGTATTCGGTCAGCGAATGCCGATCCCTGATCCGACAACCGCCGGGATTGGACCCCACCGTCGACGGCGACGTCACGATGTTGCAGCTCGACGACATCGTGAAAGAGGCCTCCGTCATCGTTCGTGCCCGCATCGTCGCGGTGAGGGAACCACGCGTGTTCACGCCCGACGGCCTGCCACGAGAATATCTCGAGGCGACGGGCGCATCCGATCCGTCGGATCTTGCATCGTCGGCCACACCGTTCGATCTCGAAGTCACGGATTCAATTCACGGCGAAGCATCTGCCGGCGCTGTCCTCAGTGGGCTATTCCTCGGATGTTGGAGCGCAGGCTCGATCGCTCTGCTTCGTCCTGAAGCGGAGGTCCTCATTTTCGGATTCACGCCCGATCCGAGCGGTGGTGTCAGCCAGCTCACGCGGACCGAGTTGCGTGTCTTCGAATGGTTTGAGGTCGGTGACGAGGGGTATCTGACCCAAGGTTCCAGCGTCGCCCAGTTGCCGGGTCGATTCCGGCTCGTCGATGGACGTCAGGTCGACGAAGTCGCCGCCGAACTCCGCTCGGCAGCCGGGCAGTAGAGACGCGAGGCTCGGGTTTCGGCGACTGCAGCCTGTGGCCGCTGGATGTGGTCTGGCCGACCCTCTGAAGCACGTTCGGCAGGATCGCGACCGCCGAAACCCACTTCATCGCCTCGCTGAGCATCGCCGCAGCGGTCCGGCGAAGATGGACGCCCTGCGGTGGGAGCAGTGACGACTTCGAGAAGATCGGCACCGCAACGACGTGGTCATCCTGTCGTTGTACGGGTCGCCAGGCACCGTCGGCTCGCTGGTGCTCGACGCTGATGTGCCATTCGCGCGAGGTGGCCGACCTGCTCGGACAAATGCACTGTGCCGGTCGATGTGATCGTCGACGTGCAGCGCGAGCCGGCCCCCGAGGCGACGCGGTCAGTACATTGCACGTCGCCGGTCCACGTTGCCGACGAGGCGACGACGCTCGACCAGTTCGTCGTGCGGTTGCCCCGCCCTGCCCAGGAGCCGAGGGCACGGTGCTGTCGGTCGGGTGCTCACGTCGACGTCCCCCGGCTAAATCTTGTCTGGGTGTGACTCGCCGCCATCACTGGCCTCCGACCTCGGGTACGGATTCAACCGGGTGCCGACTCAGCCCTGCGACGGACATTTGCACTTCGTGTCCCGCCCGGCGCACGTGAGAGTCAACTGCTGAGAGTCGCTGTGGACCGAAGCCGAATCTGCGCCCTCGTGCGGTATACCGCGGTGAGATGCCGGCTCCGTCGCTGCGTCCGATCAGTCCTGTCCGGTGCTCGATACCCGCCTCGGACTCGCCGACCCGGCAGCCAAGGTCGTACCCGACGACACTCGACGGTCGGCTCCATGTCGGGCCGCTCCCGCCGTGGGCTGAATGTCGCGCCGTGCTACCGGACCGGGCGGGTCACCTCACCTCTGGCCATGCGGCGGACGATCGTCCGCTGGTGTCCAATCTCGACTTCGATCCCGGAGGGCGTGCCGAATCGTGTCTCCAAGCTCGAAGTGGCACGGTGGCTGTCGGGCATCGCGGCGACCCACGCCGCGGCGGACCTACGTGCCGACGGCGACCGCATGCTTCGTCTTGCCGCTCGGCTTCCACGGCTCGAGGCCAGAGACATCCGGTTGCTACTGCCGCCGGGCAGGTGCTCGAGCTGCCGTGGTCGGCGGCGACGTGCTCGACGTGCCGGCGGAGGCCGGCGCGGTGACGGTGAACGTGACCGCGACCGAGGCGGCCGACGCTGGGCACCTGACCGTACGCGTGTGGCGGCGAGACGGCCGTCGAACTCGAACTACGTTGCCGGTCAATCGATCGCGAACCTCGTCACGGCGACGTTGTCGTCGACCGGTCGATCTGTATACGCCCACGACGTGCACGTCATCGCCGACATGCCGTCGGCCGAACGGCCTGATCGACTGCCGCACGTGTTCTCGATCGTGTGTCTGCCGTCGCAAGGTCATGCCGGCATATTTCGTGGTCGATGCCGGACGCGGCGTCCGAGGATGCTGATGCCGTGGTGGTCAACCTCACAGCGACACAGACCGACGGGTTCGGTTACCTCAGGCAGCCTGGCCGTGCGACGGTCGATGCCGGTGGTGTCGAACGTCAACTACGGGCCGGAGCGAGACCAACCCGAACCTGGCGACTGTCAAACTCGCCGCGGACGGGTCGATGTGTATCTACAGCTCGGCCAGCTCACACGTGGTCGCCGACGTGGCTGGTTACCTCACGACGGGGACGGTCGCGGCGCTCGCAGCTCGCACTGCAGTAGCCACGGCGTGGCGGGCCGCGTCGGCGGCCGATGTCCGCAATCCATGGCGGCGCAGCACGGCTGACGGCCTCGGCGGCGCCCTTGTGTCGTTCCTCGGAGCGTGCGGGCGACTCTCGCCGCGAGCGTGCGGCTACGGTCCGCTGGATGGATCTGGCCGAACTGCAGGACGTGATCGAGCGCACCTACGGCAGTCGCGATCGCGATCGAGGTGTCTCGGCAACGGTGGCGTGGTTGGTCGAAGAAGTCGGCGAGTTGGCCCAGGCTGTCCGCAAAGGAACGCACGAACAGCGGGTCCACGAGTTCGGCGACGTGATCGCATGGGTCGCGACGCTCGCCAATCAACAGGGAGTCGATCTCACTGCGGCGGTCGAACGCTTCGCTACCGGCTGCCCGAAGTGTGCGGCGTTGCCGTGCGCCTGTTGAGTGCCCAAGTCAGTTCGTCGAAATACCCACCGTGTGCCCGGTGGCACGTTGTAGCGTCCCGCCCCGACAACTCACGAACACTCACATCTCTGGGAGGACATCATGGCCGTCTTGGTCATCATTTATCTGGCAGTCATCGTCGCGGTCATCGCGGGCATCTGGAAGGCCTTCGTCAAGGCGGGAGCACCCGGCTGGGCGGCGATCGTCCCGTTCTACAACATCTACATCATGACCAAGATGGCCGGTAAGCCGGCGTGGTGGATCGCGTTGATGTTCATCCCGTTCGTCAACCTGATCGTGCTGATCCTCATCTCGATCGAGATCGCGAAGGGCTTCGGCAAATCCGATGGCTTCGGTATCGGCCTCGGCCTGCTCGGCTTCGTCTTCTGGCCCATTCTCGGCTTCGGTGATGCAACGTGGCAGAAGGCGCCCGTCGGGAGCTGACGTCGCTCCGATCGTGACACCGTTGCGCTGCGCCGCTCAGGCGCGGCGCAGCGGTTCGATCGCCAGCACGTAGTCGGCCAGGCGTGCAGCGATCTCGATGGTCGATTCCGGGTCGTCGGGATCGGGCGGGTCCCACACCTCCGACACGCGACGCCACCGGTCGGCGCCGAGAAAGCGACCGGCCTCGGGTGCGGCTCCGAGTTCTTCTCGCCAGACCTTCTCGCAGGCCAGCAACCTGTCGAGCACAGCCTGATTCTCATCGTCCTGGGAATATTCGGCGTGAAAGCCGATCTCGAGGCCGACGTCGCCGTGACCGAGCCTGATCAGCTGCGCCTCGTAGTGCTCCTTGGTGGCGTCGTCGTACCAGACTTTCAGTCCGCGTCGGTGCGACGACGAATGCAACTGGCCGTCGACCGACGATGCAAATCCCTCGAAGGCGTCGAGTGTCCACTCGAAGAAGCCCCGCTCGATCGTCACGGAGAACCGCTCACTCTCGTCGACGGTCAGCGGACGGAGTGCGGAACGACGGCGTCACCACTGTGAACACCGACGGGCCCGCGCCACGCCGTCATCGGGCCCGCTGGATCAGCTCGGCGATTTGCAGCGCGTTGAGCGCCGCGCCTTTGCGCAGGTTGTCGTTGCTGACGAAGAGCGCGAGGCCCCGGCCACCAGGCGCGCCCTCGTCGGCTCGGATGCGGCCGACGAAGGTCGGATCCTTGCCGGCGGCCTGCAGCGGACTGGGCACGTCGGTGACCTCGACCCCCGGAGCGTCGGCCAACAATTCATAGGCCCGCTCGACCGAGATCGGGTGGGCGAACTCGGCGTTGATCGACAGCGAATGGCCAGTGAAGACGGGAACGCGCACGCAGGTGCCCGACACGAGCAGTTCGGGAATGTCGAGGATCTTGCGTGACTCGTTGCGCAGCTTCTTTTCCTCGTCGGTCTCGAACAAGCCGTCGTCGACGATCGACCCACACAGCGGGACGGCATTGAACGCGATCGTCCGCGCGAACTTCTCGGGCGCCGAGAACGAAATCGCCTCGCCGTCATGGGTGAGGTCGGCGCCTGCCCCGCCGACCTCGGCAATCTGCTTGGCGAGTTCGTCCACACCGGCCAGCCCGGCGCCCGACGTGGCTTGATAGGTGGCACAGATGAGACGGGTCAGGCCGGCCTCGTCGTGCAGCGGCTTGATCACCGGCATGAACGCCATCGTCGTGCAATTCGGGTTGGCGATGATGCCCTTCGGTGGGTTGATGGCCAGATGTCCGTTGACCTCGGCGACGATCAGGGGAACGTCAGGGTCCATCCGGAAGGCCGATGAATTGTCGATGACGATCGCCCCGGCGGCCGCGAACTTGTCGGCGTACGCGCGTGACGATGCTGCGCCAGCGGAAAACAACGCGAGGTCGAGGCCGCTCGGGTCGGCGGTCTCGGCATCTTCGACGACGATGTCGGTGCCCTTCCACGGCAGTGTCGTGCCCGCTGAACGAGCCGATGCGAAGTACCGCATCTCGGTGACCGGGAAGTCACGTTCTTCGAGGAGGCGGCGCATCACGCTGCCCACTTGACCGGTTGCTCCAACGACTCCGACGCGCATGGCAAAACTCTAACGGCGAGCGCTTCGGCTCCGCCGGAAGGTTTCGCTCGCCCGCCCCGCTGAGGGGGCCTGGACCATGTTGTCCGCAGGCCCAGTCGACGTGATCGGAGTAGGTGAACGAGTGCGCGTCTGGCACACTCACGTGATGGCGCGCCGACCCCAACTCGTTCCCTGGAAGGCCGCCGGGCTCGTCTCCGAGCAGCAGTCGAGTGGCGATGAGGTGGTGCGCCGGACTGGCTGGGTGTTCAACAACGAACGTGGCGCCCACCTCACGCTCGAGGAGTTCGTGGCGACCGGCGACGCCGAGGTCGGGTCGTATCTCACGGTCTTCGGATTGCGGACACCTGAGACCGAGACCCAGCAACTGGTGGAGATCGGGTGTGGCATCGGCCGCATGACCTGTGCGTTCACGCGCGAGTTCGCCACCGTCACCGCATGCGATCTCGACGCCGGATTTCTCGAGCGGTGCTTCGAGACAGTCGGCGGCTTCGGCAGGGTTGATCGCCTACGGACGAGCCATGTGGCCGACGGCAAGACGCTCGACCTGCCCCCGAACTCGGCCGATATCGCCTTCAGCTACATCACCTTTCAGCACTGCGATCCCGGCGACGCACTCGAACTGTCGGCCGAGGCAGTTCGGATCACCCGTCCCGGTGGTCGGGTGGTCCTCAACTTTCGGACGCGAACACGCGCCGACATCGTGCTGATTCCCATGAGCATGTTGGTGCGCGGCCTCTTTCGCGTGCCGAGACTCGGGACATGGTTGTCCCGACACAGGTCGGTCGCCCGTATCGGGTGGCAGGCGAATCGGCTGACGCCCGATGAGGTCATCGGCCCGTTGGCGGCCCAGTTCAGCAGTGTCGAGGTGTGGCACAACCCCAAGTCGCACATCAGCGGAAGCGGAGCGGTCACCAAGACGTTCGATGGCATCAACCGGGCGCACTACTGGATCATCGCCACCGTTCGCTGACGTCGACCCTCAGCACCGTCTTCGACCTCGGTCGTTTGTTCGCGCCCGACTCGGGGGATCATGAGGGAATGATCGACATCTCCGACCAGCACTTCGCCAACCTGCGCAAGTGGAATCTGGGCCTGTCTGTACTGCACTTCGCCCAGGCGCTGCTCATTGTCGTACTCGCGAGTGACTTCGCCATCACCTTCACCAGTGCGGCACCGGAGGGCCCGCCGGGTACCCGCGTGCCACAGGGGGAGGGAGTCTTCGATCTGCCCATCGGGCCGGCCGTCGCCCTGTTCCTGATGCTCGCAGCCGTCGACCACTTCCTCACCGCAACCGTCGCCCGGGGCACCTACGAAGCTGATCTCCGGCGCGGCATCAACCGGTTCCGCTGGATCGAGTACTCGTTCAGCGCCACGCTGATGGTGGTCCTCATTGCTTCGTACTCGGGCATCACCGAGCTCACCGCGGTGTTCGCGATCATCACCACGAACGTGTCGATGATCCTCTTCGGCTGGTTGCAGGAGAAGTTCAACCCGCCTGAGCGCACCGACACCACGATGCTCCCGTTTTGGTTCGGGACCGCGGCGAGCCTCGGACCCTGGGCGGGCATCTGGTACAACATCGTGACCGCCGACACCGTGCCGGGTTTCGTCTACGGCATCGTCGTCGCCGAGACCGTGTTCTTCTTCAGTTTCGCCCTGAACCAGTGGCTGCAGTACCGCCAGATCGGCAAGTGGACGAGCTACGTGTTCGGCGAAAAGACCTACCTGGTGCTCAGTCTGGTCGCGAAGTCGGTGCTCGCCTGGCAGATCTACGGCGGCAGCCTCGCACCCGCCGACGCGTGATCGTCGACGACGACACGGCGTTGGACATGACGGGGTTGGACGCAACGGTGTCGGACATCTGGGCGGACGCCGCGCTGGGCGCCACCCAGGCCTACTTGCGTTCGGGGAGCGGGGCGCTGTAGTCGGCGCCCGAGTCGAGACCGAAGGCGGTGTGCAACGCAATCGCGGCGCGTTCCATGTCGGCCGACGGGATGATGACCGAGACCCGAATGGTCGAGGTCGAGATCATCTGGATGTTGACGCCTTCGTTGGCGAGGACCCGAAACATCTTCGCGGCGATGCCGGGCGACGACTTCATGCCGGCGCCGACCAACGACACCTTGGCGATGGCGTCGTCGTGGGTGACCTTCGTTGCGCCGATCTCGTCAGCCACGCGTTGCACGATGGCTTCGGATTGTCCGAGGTCGGCCTTCGGCATCGTGAAGCTGATATCGGTCGTGCCGTCGGTCGAGGTGTTTTGCACGATCATGTCGACGTTGACATTGGCCTCGGCCAGTGGCTCGAAGAGTGCTGCGGAGATACCCGGGCGGTCGGGCACGCCGAGCACGGTGACCTTGGCCTCGGTCATGTCGGTGACGACACCGGAGATGATCGGATCTTCCACTGAGGGCTCCTCGTTGCTGACGATCGTTCCCTGCTCCCAGGTGAAAGCGGAACGGACGTGAAGGGGGACGTCGTGATTGCGGGCGAACTCGACCGAGCGCATGGCGAGCACTTTGGAACCGGCGCCGGCCATTTCGAGCATCTCGTCGAAGTGCACCTTGGTGAGCTTGCGGGCCTGCGGCACGATCCGCGGGTCGGCGGTGAACACGCCCGTGACGTCGGTGTAGATCTCGCACGCGTCGGCGCCGAGCGCCTGGGCGAGCGCCGAGGCGGTCAGATCGGATGCACCCCGCCCCATGGTGGTGATCTCCTTGTCGGTGCTCACCCCCTGGAATCCGGCGATCACGGCAATTCTGCCCTCGGCAATCGCATCCCGGACCCGGTCGCCCTTGACTTCGATGATCTTGGCTTTGCGGTGGGCGGTGTCGGTGATGATGCCGACCTGGCTGCCGGTGTAGCTGATGGCGTCGATGCCCAGATCGGCCAGCGCCATGGTGAGCAAGGCTGCGGTTTGGCGTTCGCCGGTGGTGAGCAACATGTCCATCTCGCGACCCGATTGGGTCTTGGAGACCGAGTCGGCGAGCGCGATCAGATTGTCGGTGGCCCGGCCCATGGCCGAGACGACCACGACAACATCGTTGCCCCGTCGCTTGGTGATGGCGACGTTCTCGGCAACGGCTCGAATTCGATCGGGGTCGGCAACGGATGTGCCGCCGTATTTCTGAACGATCAGTGCCACGAGAATCAGAGGTTACTGGCCCCACCCCCCAGACCCGGCCCCCGTTTTCGTGAGGTTGCTGCAGGCAGTGCCTGCAGCAACCTCACGAAAACCGGTCAGGACGACTTGGTGACGTGCTCGACGACTTCGAACGACATGAGGTCGGCGCTCTGGGCGACGGGCTGGCGTGCTTGCTCGCCCTCGGCGGTGGTGTTGCCGTCGGCCTGACCGGTGCCGTGGCCTTTGCCGAAGTCCTGGCTGTTCATCCAGTTCTGAAAGTCCGCCTCCGACGCCCAGCGGGTGTAGACGAAGTAGCGGGTCTCGCCGCCCTCTTGGCCGGGCGTGGGTCGGAGCAACTGAAAGTCCTCGAACCCGTCGAACTGCTCGACCATCTTGGCGCGGCCGGCGAACCGGCCTTCGAGTTGGGGGCCCATGCCCTCGGGAATGGTGATGGCATTGATCTTGACGACGCTCATCGCGCCAGTCTGGCGCACCTCGTGCCGCTGGCCACCGCGCTGACCGGTTCAACCGGCGAGTTCGATGTCACGCGTCGAGCGGACGGGTTCGGTTGACGCGCCGACCTGATGAGTTCGGCAATCGACTTCAGCAATCGAGTTCAGCAATCGAGTTCAGCGGACGAGTTGGGCGAGCAGTGTGAGCGCATCGAAGACGTCGGTGAAGCGTGTGGTGAGCGGCGACATGCCGAGCCGGAGCACGTCTGGATCACGCTTGTCGACGATCACCTTGTGCGCCGCGAGGTCCTGCTGAATGCGCGCAGCATCGTCGTGCAGGATCGACACGTGACCGCCGCGCCGGCCGTCGTCTCGGGGGGCGCTGGTCTGCAAGCCGAGTTGGTCGGCGAGTTCGATCCCGAACCCGGTGAGCGCGCGACCCTTCGCAGCGACGGCAGCGATCCCGGCATCGGCAGTGACTGAGATACCGGCCCGCGCGCCGACCAGGCCGAGTACGCCTGGAGTGCCGTGCAACATCCGGCCGATGCCGGCCCGTGGCTCGAAGGTGTTGTCCATCGCGAACTGGTCGGTTTGCCCGAACCACCCCCAGATCGGCTGGACGACACGATCATGCAACTGCGACGCGATGTAGGTGAACGCCGGGGCGCCGGGACCACCGTTGAGAAACTTGTACGTGCAACCGACGGCGAGTTCGACGCCCAGCGCGGGAAGGTCGAGGTCGAGTACGCCGACGGCATGGGAGAGATCCCACACGGTCACCGCGCCCGACTGACGCGCTCGTTCGGACTCTGCGGCGACGTCGGCGATCTCGGCCGTGCGATAGTCCACCATCGATCGGATCACGACATCGACTCCCCGCAAGTCGTCGAGACCAGCCCGCACCGATCCGCCCCGCAGGCGGGCGATTCCTTCTGCGGCGTAACGATCGGTCGGAAACTCACTCGGCGCGAACGCGAGCACCGGTGCCGTAGGCGGTGGCACCGCCAGGTCGAGCGCGACGTTGATCAGTTGGAAGATGCCGACGGTCGTCGAGTCGTGCACGGCGACCTCGCCGGGCGCGGCCCCGATGAGCGGTGCCAATGCATCGCCGACGGCCAGCGGGAGGTTCAGCCAGTCGTGTTCCCACCACGATGTGATGAGGTCGCCTGCCCACTGCTGCTCGATGGTGGTGCGGATCGCGTCGACCGCCCGCTTCGGGGTCATCCCGAGCGAGTTGCCGTCGAGGTAGATCAGCTCCGGGTCGGTGATCACGAACTCGTCGCGCCAGCGGGCCAGCGGGTCGGAGGCATCGAGACCCTCGGCGGTGCCGCGGTCGATCGGCTGATCAGGTGACATCTGCATCCCTGTCAGCGTGCCAGACCGGTCAGTCAACCGCAGGTGACGCTGTCATGGTGCGGGCCGGTTGCGTCATAGTGCGGTCATCGCGATCGTCGCGGTGCGGGCTTGACCGGGGTGCGGTGAACTGCACCGACGGGGAGAGGCAGCGCCGTCAGCCGAGGCTGATGAAGCTGGCGTGACGGACCAGGCCGTCGTTGGTGAACTCGGCGATCTCGATGGTTGCGACGTGGACTGGTTCGATCCAGTGCGCCCCGCGTCGGTGCGTCGGCGGTGGGAGGGTCGCGAACGGACAGTTGTCGGTTTCGATCGCCCGCAGCCGTCGCGCGATGTCCTCTAACTGCGCGTGAGTGAACCCCGTGCCGACGCCGCCGGCAAAGACGAGGTCTGCACCGACGCGTCGCCCGAGCAGGAGTGCGCCGAACGTCGAGGTGCGGTTCCCGGACCCCGTGGTGAATCCGCCGACGACCAGATCGACCGTGGTCCGGTTCTTCACCTTCACCCAGTCGTTCGAACGAGTGCCGGGCCGGTACGTGGAGTCGATTCGCTTGGCGATCACCCCTTCGAGTTGTTGGCGCGCTGTTGCGGCGAGGAGTGCGGCGCCATCCCCGATGCGGTGGGCGGGGACGAGCCAGTTGGTGCCCGGTTCGACGAGCGCGTCGAGCAGCCGTCGCCGATCGAGGTAGGTGAGCCCGATCGTGTCGGTGCCGTCGACCGCCAACACGTCGAAGATGTGCAGCACCGCCTCTCGAGCGGAACCGACTCCGCTTTGCTGCACCAGCTCGAAGCTCGGTCGACCCTCGTCGTCGAAGACGACCAACTCGGCGTCGAGAATTGCCGTTCGTGCGTTCACCGAGGCCGGGAGGTCGCCGAACTCGGGCCAGCGGTCGGTCACGTCCTTGCCCGACGTACTCTGCAACCGAATCGAGTCGCCGTCGACGAACACGATCGTGCGATAGCCATCCCACTTGATCTCATACGCCCATGTGGTGTCGTCGCCGTGACTGTCGCCGGGGAGCGTCCCCGACGCGCGCATCGTTGCCTTCATCGGCAGCACGGGAAACGAGAGCGTCATGTCGGTACGCGACTCGACAGCACCCCGTTCGACTCGAGTGCGTCGAGCCGAGCGTCGTCGTATCCGAGCAGGCCGCCCAACACCGCTCGGTTGTCTTCGCCGCGATACTTCGGGATGCCGGAGACGCCGACATCGGGAGAATCCGAGAATCGCCAGGGCACGTTCGGCACTCGAATCGTGCCACCATTGCGGTCGTCGATCTCGACGGTCGCGCTGCGTGCGATCGCCCATTCGGTGTCGACCAACTCGCCCGGCTGGCGAACCTGACCCGTGGCCAATCCGGCGTCGGCGAACACCTGCTCGAATGTTGCCGGGTCGGGCACCGTACGGGCGAAGCTGGCAACGATCTCGCGCAGTTGGGCGAAGTTCTGGACTCGCCGAGCCACGGTTGTGAATCGTTCGTCGGTGGCCAGTTCGGGTTGACCCATCGCCTCGAGAAACAGTTCAAAGGTGCCGCGCTCGGCGGGATGGCCGCTGACGATGAATCGTTCGCCGCTGCCGATCTCCATCACGATGTAGTCGCCGGGGCGGAAGCTGCGGATGGCGTTGGCATCGACCTCGTCGGTCCACATCGCGTCGTGGAGATGCTCGTTGACGTACAGCATGGTCTCGGCCATCGAGACGTCGATCGTCTGGCCGTGACCCGTGTGTTCGCGCTGATACAGCGCGGCGAGAATGGCCGACGCAGCCTCGATCCCGGTGTACACGTCGGCGTGGCTGTGCGGGTCCTTCGCGAAGTCGTCGCCGCGGGCGTTGCTTTGCGAGGCAATGATGCCGGCTTCGGCCTCGACGACCGGAGCGAAGGCGCGTCGATGAACCCACGGCCCGGTTTGGCCGTAGCCGGACAGCGACGCATAAATGAGCCGGGGGTTGCGCTCGCGCACTGTGCCCGGGCCGAGGCCGAGGCGATCCATGACACCGGGCCGATAGTTCTCGACCAAGACGTCGGCGTGCTCGGCGAGGTCGAGCATGACCGCCACACCAGCAGGCGTCGACATGTCGATGCTGAGGTTCTGCTTGCCCGTGTTCTGCTGGACGAAGTAGCTCGACAGGCCGTTGCGGCGTGGCGAGGAGAACCTGGTCAGGTCGCCGGCCGGTGGTTCGATCTTGATCACCTCGGCCCCCATGTCGCACAGCATGCGGGTGCAGTGCGGGCCCGACAGCACCCGCGTGAGATCGAGAACGCGAACGCCGTGCAGCGGAGTGGTCGGAGGGGCCATCACCCCATGCTGACCGATCGCGCTGTCCGGCAACGACTCCCGACCAGCCTGACACAAGCGATGAGTCTGGCGGTGAGGGGCGCGCCCGCAGACTCATCGCGTCGTGGGGTCGTGAGCCGGGGTGATGAGTTTCGCGGTGAGGGGTGCGCCCGCAGACTCATCGCGACGTGTCGGAACGCACAGTGGTTGCGGGTGGTTTGACGATAGGTTGCACAGCGCTCCGGTCGAATTTCCGGCTGGTGAGCGCTTTCGGATTGTGTCTTCTGTTCCGGCTGAGCGCTGTTTTGAACAGAATTGACATCTCGAATCCGAGGAAAACACTATGACCATGACCGACCACGCCCCCCGCACCGGCGACGCCATTTCAGCCGCCACCGGCATCGACGTCGTTCCGTTCGCTGACCTTGGCCTGCCGGCCTCGATGCTCCAGCAGCTTCACCAGCAAGGCAAGTTCGACGCCTTCCCGATTCAGGCTGCCGTCATTCCCGACGCGCTCGCCGGTCGCGACGTTGCCGGCCGCGCTCCCACTGGTTCGGGCAAGACACTTGGCTTCGGCCTCCCCCTGGTGGCCGGCCTGCGCGACGCCAAGCCGCGCCGGCCAACGGCGCTGGTGCTGGCACCGACGCGTGAACTGGCCGAACAGATCATGGCTGAGCTCGCTCCGTTCTGTAAGGCAGCCGGCCACTACGCCGCGTCGGTCTACGGCGGCGTCGGTTACGGCAACCAGCGCAAGGCACTCGACAAGGGCACCGAGCTCATCGTCGCCTGCCCGGGTCGTCTCGAAGACCTGATCCAGATGCGGGCGATCGACCTGCAAGATGTCACGACGGTCGTCATCGACGAGGCCGACCAGATGGCCGACATGGGCTTCTTGCCCGCCGTCCGCCGCATTGTCGAGCAGACCGCCGAACCCCGCCAGGTGCTGCTGTTCTCGGCCACGCTCGAAGGCCCGGTCGCCAAGCTCGTCGCCGACTTCCAGCACAACCCCGTCCGCCACGAAGTCGGCCCGAAGGGTCCCGACATGAGCTTGGCCGACCACAAGTTCTGGGTCACGGCCCGCGAGGAACGCCAGGACGTCTCGGCGGCCGTCATCCAGAAGATGGGCTCGACCATCGTCTTCACCCGCACGCGTCACGGCGCCGACCGCCTGGCCAAGCAGCTTGCCAAGCAGGGCGTGCACGCCGAGCCGATTCACGGCGGCCGGAGCCAGGGTCAGCGCGATCGTGCGCTGGCAGCGTTCAAGCAGGGCAAGGCAGCGGCGCTGATCGCCACCGATGTGGCGGCCCGCGGCATTCATGTCAACGGCGTCAACTGCGTCATCCACTACGACCCGCCGGGCGAGAACGCCACCTACGTCCACCGTTCGGGCCGCACCGCCCGCGCCGGTGAGTCGGGTACCGTCGTGTCGCTGCTCGAAGGCAGCCAGAAGAAGGATGCCCTCAAGATGCAGCGGGCCATCGGCCTCAACGAGCCGCTCACCGACCCGAATGTCGGCGGTCTGATCGACCCGCCCATCTCGATGCGCCGAGAAGAAGCTCCGGCCCGCGCCGAGCGCGAGCCGCGTCAACCGCAGTCGACCGCCAAGCGCGAACGCAAGCGTGACGACCGCTTCGACACCGAACGGCCCGCCCAGCCTGCGGCAGCGCAGCCTGCTCCCGACATGAGCAAGGGCGACGGCACCGTCAAGTTCTTCAACGCCGGACGCGGCTACGGCTTCATCGTGCCCGACAACGGCGGCAAGGACCTGTTCGTGCACTACTCGAACATCATCACGGGCGCCAGCCGCAAGAACGACGGCAACCAGGTCGATGCTCACGACGAGCCGTATCGCACCCTCGACAACAATCACCGCGTCAGTTTCGACGTCCGCGACGGCCGCAACGGTCCCGAGGCATTCGCCGTCAGCATCGTCTGAACCCCATCGCGCCGACACGCACGACGAGCCGAAATCGTTCGTGCCGACGAATGTGGCATCGAGCCGACCAGTATCTTTTCAGCTGATCAACCAACCCGTCTCGCAGATTCTCGTGTCCCCGCAATCACCCCCTTCCCGCTCGCGCCAACGTCGCGTCCCTGCTGTTGAGGCGACCAACCGCGCACCAATTTTCATCGCGGGCGGGATGATCGCGCTCATCCTCGGGATCGGCTTCATGGGTGGGCGGGGCGGATCGTCGGCGGGCTCGAATACCACCGAGGTCGCGACCGGCTCGGTCGAGCCCACCGTGCTCGCGGTCGAGACGAGCACGACTGCGCCGCAACCGTTGCCGACATCTGACATCGAGCCCACGCTGCCGCCGGTCACGCGTACCCTGAAGCAGGGTCTTGCCGGCGATGACGTCAAGATGGTGCAGCAGCGCCTCGCCGACCTCGGATTCGATCCGGGGCCGATCGACGGCATCTTCGGAACGATGACCACCCAATCGGTGTGGGCCTTCGAGAAGCTCGTGCTCGCCACCCCGCGGGAGGACGCGACGGGAGCGATCACGGTCGAGTCGTGGGACCGGCTGCGCGACCCGGGGCTGGTCATCGCGCCGCGTCGGCCGACCAATGGGCAGGCCGATCACACCGAGGTGTACTTGCCGCAGCAGGTGCTCATCGTCTTCCATCAGGACAAGCCGGCGCTGATCTCGCACATCTCGTCGGGTGAAGTGAACGCCGATGGGTCGCCGAAGGAGTACTGCGAGACCGCCACGTACGACACGGATGCGAAGGGTCGAGAGCTGGCCGAGCCGGTCACCAAGGAGGTGTGTGCACTGGCGAAGACACCGGGGGGCGTGTTCACCTACGACCGCATGGTCGAAGGCAAGCGCGTGAGCCCCCTCGGCGGCATGTGGGATCCGGTGTACTTCAACTACGGCATCGCTGTCCACGGTGCCGAGAACGTGCCCAACAAGCCCGCGTCACATGGTTGTGTCCGGCTGCCGATGCACATCTCCGCCTACTACCAGGACCTCGTCGACGTCGGACAGCGGATACTGGTGTGGAACGGTGAGAAAGAGCCCGAGCAGGTGACCGACCGCGAGGCGCTGCCGTCGTTCGACTACGCCGACCCGAACGCCACGACCACGACCACCTCGACGACCACGACGACGACGATTGCGCCGCCGACGACTGTGGGCCCCGCTCCGACGACGCCGAAACCGGCGACGACCACCACCACGACGACGAGCACCTCGCCCCCGACCACCGTCGGGACGCCGCCGACGACGGTGGTCGGCTGACTCGCACTCGGTCAGTCAACGGCGTCGTCAACTGGTCGCCGACCTGGCGCGCTGGTGAGCCTTGCGTGTCAGACGATGGCGAGTCGACGGAGTGCGGCGCTGACGTACATCGACATGCCGGTGTGCATCGCGGACTCGTCGAAGTACACCCGATTCGAGTGGTTCGGCGCGGCAGTGGCGAGGTTCCGATCGGGGGGCGTGCCACCGAGAAACGCCATGCTGCCGGGAAGTTCGTTGAGCACGTAGCTGAAGTCCTCGGCGCCCATCACCGGGTGGGGGAGGCGCACCGTGTTGGTCGCTCCCGCAACGTCGGCGGCGAGTTCGAGGGTCCAGTCGGCGAAGCGATCGTCATTCGTCGTCACCGGATAGCCGTAGATGATCTGGATGTCGCCGTCGCAGCCATGGGCGGCGGCGATGTTCTCGGCGACGCGCTTGATGCCGTCGTGCACCTGTGTCCTGGTGCGCTCGCTGACCGCGCGGATCGTGCCCTCGATCTCGGCCGTTTCGGGAATGACGTTGTTGGTCGTCCCGGCAGTGATTCGCCCGACGGTGACGACCGCCGGATCGAACACGTCGATGCGGCGGGTGATCATCGTCTGCAGCGCGGTGACGATTTCGCAGGCCACCGGAATCGGGTCGACCGTGCGGAAGGGCTCGCTGGCGTGCCCGCCCTTGCCCGTGATTCTGATCTGCATCGTGTCGGCCGACGCCATGACCGGGCCGCCACGCGTGCTGATCCAGCCGGACGGGATCGCCGAGGTGATGTGCAGCGCGAACGCCGACTCGACCGGTGATGCCGAACCGTCGCTCATCGCGCCGACATCGAGCAACCCCTCGTCGAGCATGAACCGGGCGCCGTGGTGTCCCTCCTCGCCGGGTTGGAACATGAACAGCACACGGCCGGCGAAGTCGTTGCGCCGTTCCGACAGCATCTTGGCCGCGCCCACCAGCATTGCTGTATGGGTGTCGTGGCCGCAGGCGTGCATCACGCCGGGGTGGCGGGAGGTGAACTCGAGCCCGGTGTCTTCGGGCATTTCCAAAGCATCCATGTCGCCACGCAACAGCATCGTCGGCCCGGGTGCCGACCCTTCGAGAAGTGCAGCGATGCCGCTGGTCGATTCGTGCAACGTGACATCGAGGGGGAGCCCGTCGAGAGCCGACATGACCGTGTCGCGAGTGATCGGCAAATCGTTGCCGAGCTCGGGCCACTCGTGCAGGGTGCGCCTGAGCGCAATCGTCGCCTCCATGAAGTCGTCGGCGTGCTGGCGGACCGACGCGATCATCGGATCGACGTCATCGGGGCCGGGGTTGCTGCTGTCACGCATGGTCGCGACGGTATCGCACCGACGGCGTTCCCTCGGGCGCTCGTCTCCACCCACTGTGCAGTTGAGCGGGCACCACCGTCCGCCGCCACCACAGGAGCAGACACCGATGACCATGTATGGAGCAAACCCCGAGCAACTCGCCAACCTGGGCGCCAGCCTCAGCCGCCAGATCGAATCGATCAATCAGGTGATGAGCACCGTCGACGGTGTGATCAACGGAACCACGTGGCAGGGGCCGGCGCGCGACCGGTTCGTCGACGACTGGAACACGTCGTTCAAGGGAGCACTCGGCAAGCTGAACGACGCCTTCGGGATGGCGGGGCGGGACTGTTCGAGCCGCGCCGACGAACTGCGCAGGGTGATGGGCGTCGGCTGAGCGCTCCGGGTCGAATAGCCTGTGGTCGGTGACGATCGATCGCGACCCGTTGGCGGGTGTCCACCCCCTCGTCCGTGCAGCCAAGCCGGTGGTCGATGCGGTGGGCGCGGTGTTCGTCAGCGTGGGCGACGCCGAACCGAGCGACGTACCGCTCGTGTGGGAGGGCGTGACGGTCGCCGCCGTCCGGCTCCCCCCGCTGCACGGTGCGCTCGACCGCCTGATCGACGCCGTCGAGGCCGAACTCGGTGACTCGCTTCCGCTGCTCTCACGCGAGGGAAAGCAGCGGGCGATCCGGCTGCTCGACGAGCGCGGAGCGTTCATCTTGCGGCGCGCCGTCGAAGACGTCGCGGATGCGATGGGCGTCAGCCGGATCACCGTCTACAACTATCTCAACGCCATTCACCGCTGACGTCCGCGCTGGATACCGCTGCGTCGGCCGCACATGTTGCGGGCGGCGGATTCGGTTGAGCGACCGGCCAGACTCGTGGACATGACGGCACGCATCGACGACTTCGACCTGGTGGCCTTCGACGCCGACGACACGCTGTGGCAGAGCGAAGATTCGTTCCACCGGGCGGAGCGCCGGTTCGCCGAACTCGTCGGTCCGTACTGCCCGACGGGCGTCGACGTCGATGACGCCCTGCGCGCGGTGGAGCGGGCCGACCTCTCGGTGTCGGGCTACGGCGTCAAGGCGTTCACGATTTCGATGGTGCGGGCCGCGATCACGGCGAGCAGTCGCACCGTGCCGGTCGAGGTGATCGAGGAATTGGTCGAGATCGGCCAGCACATGTTGACCGAGCCCGTGCACGTCCTGCCCCATGTGCCCGAGGTGCTCGCGGCGGTCAGTGGTTCGATCCGCACCGTGATGATCACCAAGGGCGACCTGGTGCATCAGACCCGCAAGGCCACCACCTCGGGGCTCGAGCACCACTTCTCCGATGTCGAGATCCTGCTCGAAAAGGACTCGGCGACGTACGCCAAGACGCTTGCCCGGCTGGGGGTCGAACCACATCGCTTCCTCATGGTGGGCAACTCGGTGCGCAGCGACATCCTCCCCGTGCTCGCACTCGGTGGCCATGCAGTCCACGTCCCCTATCACCTCACGTGGGAACTCGAGCGGGTCGATGAACACGACGAGGAGTTCGCCGAACTCGACTCGATCGCCGACCTCCCCGCCTGGCTCGGCCTGACGGCCTGAATTGCTCCGGCGATGCTGGGTCGGCGCACGAGACTGATCAGCGCGAGACCGGCAGTTTCAGAGGCGGCGGAGTTGGACGCGGTCGACGCGATGATCGGCGGTCTTGTGGAGCACGAGTGACGCGCGGTCACGGGTGGGCGCGATGTTCTCGGCCAGGTTTCGACCGTTGATCTCGCGCCAGATGCCGCGGGCGACCTCGACAGCCTCGTCGTCGGTCAGGTCGGCGTAGAAGCGGAAGAAGCTGTTCGGGTCTTGGAACACCGACTCGCGCAGCGCAAGGAACCGGTCGACATACCACTGTTCGATGTCGGCCTCGTCGGCATCGACATAGATCGAGAAGTCGAAGTAGTCGCTGACGAACTCGGTGAACCCTTCGGCGGTCTGCAGCACGTTGAGGCCTTCAAGGATGACGATGTCGGGCTGATCGATCGTGATGTGCTCGCCGTCGACGATGTCGTAGACGACGTGGCTGTAGACCGGGGCGACGACATTGCGATGACCGCTCTTGATTTCGCGCAGGACGCGCAGCAGTGCACGAGTGTCGTAACTCTCGGGGAAGCCCTTGCGATTCATGATGTCGCGCTCGGCCAACACGGCGTTCGGATAGAGAAAGCCGTCGGTGGTGATCAGGTCGACCTGCGGATGGTCGGGCCAGCGGCCGAGCAGCGCCTGGAGGATGCGGGCGAACGTGCTCTTGCCGGCCGCAACGCTGCCGGCGACACCGATGACGTAGGGCACCTTCGGGGCAATCGTGCCGAGGAACGTCGCCGACACCTTGTGGAGGTCCATCGTGGCGCTGACGTACAGGTTGAGGAGGCGGCTGAGGGGGAGGTAGACGGCTGCGACCTCGTCGAGGTCGATCTCTTCCTTGATGCCCTGGAGTGCGGCCAGTTCGTCTTCGCCGAGCGTGAGCGGCGTCGTCGCCCGCAGCCCGGCCCACGTGGCGCGGTCGAAGTAGAGATTCCGGTCCGAGGGTGATTCGACGAGTGAGGTCGCGTCTGTGGACACGGGCACGGGTTCGCTCACGCCGCGACCTTACGCAAGCGATTCGTCACCGCCGTAACCTGCGCGGGTGCCGACCGCATCCGATCGCCCCAGGTCGGCCGGTCCACCATCACCGCTCAGCGCAAAGACGCGCAAGCGACGCGGTGCGTGGTACACGCCTGACGCCTTGGTCACCTTGGTCGCCGACGCCGCAGTGGCCGGCGTCGGCGCCGCGCCGGGTCGCCCCCTTCGGGTGGTCGATCCGGCGTGCGGCGACGGACGATTCTTGGTCGCGGTGGTTCGGCGTCTTCGCGCGGCCGGGGTCGCCGTCGTCGCCGTCGGAGTCGACATCGATGCCGATGCCGTCGACGCGACCGCGCGCTCGCTCGACGAAGCAGGTGTCGATGCGGGTACTGGCGGCACCCACCATCTGATCTGCGCCGATGCGCTCGAGCTCGACTGGTCGTCACTGGGCAGCTTCGACATCGTGATCGGCAACCCACCGTTCCTGTCGCAGATGGCAACATCGACCAGCCGTGGCGGCGCCAGCGATCGGGGCGGTGGCCCCTACGCCGACGCCGCTGCCGAGTTCGTTGCGTTGGCCGGCGAGATCGTCGATCCGAACGGTGGGAGGGTGGCAATGGTGTTGCCGCAATCGCTGTTGTCGGCACGAGATGCCGGGCCCATCCGCGCCACCTTTGACGAGCGGGCCTCGCTCGTTTGGTCGTGGTGGACCGGCGAGCGAGTGTTCGACGCCAACGTGTACACCTGCGCGCTGATGTTCGAGTTCGGTACACCGTCGCCGAATCCGGATGCGTGGTCGCGCGTCATCACCGACCGGCAGGGCGTTCCGGATGTTCCGGTCACGCTGGCCGTCGATGGCGTGCTCGGTGACCGGTGTCGACTGAACGCCAACTTTCGCGACGAGTACTACGGCATGGTGCCGGCCGTTGGCGATCACGCTGGCGGTCCGCTGCTGATCACGAGCGGGCTGATCGATCCGGGCCATTGTTGGTGGGGAGAACGCCCGATCACGTTCGCAAAGCAGCGCTTCGAGCGCCCTCGGCTCGACCTCGCCTGTCTCGATGCGAAGATGGCGCGGTGGGCCGCTGATCGGCTCGTGCCGAAGGTGCTGATTGCCAACCAGACCAAGATCATCGAGGCCATCGTCGATGCCGACGGATCGATGCTGCCGGGCGTGCCGGTGGTGGCGGCATATCCGCACGCCGCGGTCGGGCCGGTCGCCGGTGCGGTGGTCGGGTCGGTCGACCGCGCCGCTGTCGGCGGTGGCGGCGGTGGCGGTGGCGGCGTGGTGGCGGACGACGTCGAGACGCTGGCATGGCAGATCGCAGCGGTGTTGACCTCACCGGTCGCATCGGCCTGGGCGTGGCACCGCAATGCCGGCACCGGCCTGTCAGCCGACGCGATTCGGATCGGCCCGGTGATGCTCGCCGCGTTGCCGTGGCCCGCCGGCGACCTCGCTCTCGCTGTCGAGGCGTTGCGCCGGCGTGACGTCAGGGCGTGTGCGGCGGCGGTGCATGCGGCGTACGGCATCGCCGACTCGACCGCGCTCGACGCCTGGTGGACTGCTGCCCTCCGGCGGATCGAGGCGCGACGACCAACGGACGTCACAGCTGCGCCGACGGGTCGTTGATGCACCGAGCTGCGAAACTCATCCCGATGAGAGTGCAACGCGGCGGACGCGTCGATCGGTGGGTGCTGAGTGCGGTGTTGACTGTGTCGCTGGTCGCTGGTGCAGCGGCATGCGGCGGTGGCAACACAGGCCCGGAACTCTCCGCAGCCGGCGAGCGCGGCAGGCAGATCGCGCTGTCGAACGGGTGCTCCGGATGTCATGGGCCCGATGGCCAAGGTGGCGTGGGGCCGACATGGCAGGGGTTGGCGGGTTCGAACGTCGAACTGGCCGATGGCTCGACGGTCGTTGCCGATCAGGACTACCTGATCCGGTCGATCAGCGATCCTGCGGCCGACCTCCTGGCCGACTACGCCGTGCAGATGCCTCGCAACAGTCTCGATGACGGTCAGGTCGCCGACATCGTGGCGTACATCAACGACCTTGCGGCGGTCACGCCGAGCAAGTGACCGGGTCTGACGTGCTGGTGCTGGCTCACTCCAAGTTGTGCAGTCGGACGGCGGGGTAAATCAGCACACCAGATCTCTCGCCGTGGTTACGGTGTCATGACTGGCACGGAGATCGTGCCGATCAGGAGGAGAAGTCGTGGCGACGTTTCGTGATCATCCGTACGGCCAGTTCGTGTTCCAGGTCGACTTCGGGGCGGGGGACCCCGACAGTGTCGACAGCGGTTTCGAGGAGGTCGGCCCGATCGCTGCCAGCATCGACACGATCGAGTACCGAGCTGGTAACGACAAGGCGAACAGCGTTCACAAGGTGGCCGGTCTGCACCGCGTCCACGATGTGACGCTGAAACGTGGCGTGATCGGGTCGACCACCCTGTTCACATGGTTCCGAGCGGGAACGTTGGGCCGGGCGGACCGGCGCGATGTCACGATCCGGTTGCTGAACGAGGACCGTACCGACGTCGTGTTCACATGGCGGCTGATACGAGCCTGGCCCGTCAAGTACGTCGTCCCCTCACTCAGCGCGACGTCCAGCGACGTCGCCATTGAGGAGTTGGTGCTGACGTGCGAGGCCATCGACGTCGAGTGACGGCTGCTGATCGTGCCGAGAGCTGAAGCATCGTCCAGGCGCGACAACGAGGGGCCGTACCTCGCAGCGACGTTTCGTGTACGAATTTCCGGTACCGCGTCGGCGCGCCGAGCAGTGGGACTCCCGGTCGCACGTGTCGGATGGGGTCCGTTCCCCGTGGTACGGAGTGAGGTCCCCGCAACACCCGCGCTGGGGACAGACGACGGGTTGCCGGCCCAGCACGTGCTGCTGCGCCGCGGCGTGACCGGCGCGACCGACCTCGTCGACTGGTGGCGGATCGAGCGTGCACCGAAGCGGTCGGCCGCCCGAAAGGTGGTCGTCGAGCTGATCGACCCGGAGTCGGCATCGCCGTTGCTGACATGGACGTTTCGCGGGTGTCGCGTCGTCCAGCTCTCGCACTCCCCGCTTGACGCCCTGGTCGCAGCCGTCATCACCGAGACGCTGGTGTTCGAGTACGCCGACGTTGACATCAACTTCGCCGTTCTGTGACGGTCAGCCGCTGGCACCTGAGTATGAACGCAGCGATCCGTGGAAGGCAGCGGACGCGAGACCGATGCCCCCGGCACCAATGGCAGGGCCGACGAGCAGAAGCCATGGGTCGAGCCGGCCCAGTAGCGCCTCGGTCGGGAATGTCGTGAGGAAGGCGACCGGCACGATGGTGAGGATCGTCTGCACCGGGTTGCGGTAGAGCTGGACCGGGAACCGCGACAGCTCGACGGTCACGAACGCCACGTTGCCGAGCCCATCGGAGTTGACAAGTCGGATTGCTGCGGCCATGAGTGCCAGCGTGAGCGCGTACAGCAGGGACGCAGCCACGGCGAGCATCACAACAAATCGACGTAAGATCCGCCGCACTTGGCCAGCGACCGACGACGCCGAGCCCGATCGCGCTCAACGCCAGGCCGAGCACTGGATCGAGCAGGTTGTACACGCCGAGTTGGCGGAAGCTGACCATGAACTGCGTGTTGACCGGCTTGGTCAGCAAGAAGTCGAGCGTCCCGTTGCGGACGTACTCCGTCATCTGTTCGAGGTTCGGCTCGAACAGCGCCTGGCGCAGCCCGTTGACGGTGAAGAAGAGTCCGACGACCACGATCAGTTCGCCGTAGTTCCAGCCGGCGATCGAGTCCGAGAACCGGAAGAACACCCGGACCCCGAGCGCCGCCCAGACGGTCCAGAACACGCTCATCGCGGCGCGAGCGACAAAGTTCGTGCGGTACTCGAGTTCGGTGGCGAACGTCGACCGCCAGAAGATGCCGAGCAGCCCGAGGTAGCGACGAACTGGTCGATTGCGTCGGGTCAAGGTCTCGGTCATCCGCCCACCGCTTGGAAGTGACGCACTCCACGCCGCCACAGCACCGTGTAGATGGCTGCGAACACGGCGATCCAGGCTGATGCGATCGCGAAGCCCGTCGCCACGCTGCCGGTTTCGATGCCGAGGGCGAGTTCGACCGGGAACCCGAGTGCGTACCGGAACGGAAGGAGTTCAGCGACACCTTGCAACCAAGCGGGCATGAGCGCGAGCGGAGCGATCCAGCCCGACACGAAAGCTCCCATGCCCCACCAGAACATGTACACATTGGCAGACTGCGTCGTCCAGAATCCGACGAGGGCGAATGTCGAGGCCATCAGCACGCCGAGCGCAAACGCCAACATCGCCGCGATCAGGGCCGCGAGGATCGCACCGGCGCCGGCCGGGAAGGCGACCATCGGCAAGGCGAGGGTCAGCACTACCAGCACGGCCGCGAAGATCGGCACGGTGACCATCCGGTTGCCTGCCTCGGCGGCCACGTACTGGTGGAAGACGGGTACCGGTCGCAACAGCTTCGATGACAGCTCGCCGGTGCGCAGATCGGCGTCAAACGACCAGGAAATCTCGGAGTCGGCAAGTTCGTGCATGACGACGGCGGCGAGGTAGTACGACACGAATCGTCCGGTGTCCCATCCCGGCTGCGTCGGCGATTCGGAGGCGACAGTCAGCCACACGAACAGTAAGAGCATCGGGAACAACGCACCGGTGAAAATGAACAGCAACCGGCCCCGATACGTCAACGTCACCTGCAGCGCAGCGCGCAGCAACTGCGGGTACGAGCGAACCCAGTCACGCATCGGCGAACACCGCGCGGATGACGTCCTCGATCGGTTCGTCCTCGATCGCCACGTCGTCCACATCGAGTTCAGCGAGTAGGCGCGACACCGTGGCCGTCGTTGCTTCGCGCTGCACCGCGTAGCGAGACCACGACCCCGTCGAGATCGACGACCTCGCCGAACTCGGCAAGCGCAGCTCGCGGGATCGGCACCCGCAACGTCAGGCGGATCATCCGGTACGGCGAGTGATCGTGGACGAGTTGCTGCAGGTCGCCGTCGAAACGCAGTGAGCCGTCATCGATCACCAACACCCGTTTGGCGAGGGCGGTGACGTCGCCCATGTAGTGGCTGGTCAGTAGAATCGTGGCGCCGTGCATCTGGTTGTAGGCCGCGAGGAAGCCCCGGATCGCGGCCTGGCCGTTGACGTCGAGACCGAGTGTGGGCTCGTCGAGGAACAGCACCTTCGGGCGATGCAACATCGCGCCCGCGAGTTCACATCGCATGCGTTCGCCGAGGCTGAGCGAACGCACCTGCTTCGTGAGCAACTCTTCCAATCCGAGCAGTTCGACCATCTCGTCGAGCGCGTTGCGGAAGTCGGCGTCAGGAATCCGGTAGATCGCCTTGTTCACGGCGAAGGCGTCGAGCGCAGGCAGATCCCACAGCAGCGAAGTGCGTTGGCCGAGCACCAGCGCGATCTGCTTCAAGAAGTCGGCCTTGCGTTGGAAGGGTTCGAAGCCGAGCACCCTGACCGCGCCACTTGAGGATGCAGCAGGCCACTGAGGCACTTCAGCGTCGTGGTCTTGCCGGCACCGTTCGGGCCGAGGAATCCGACGATCTCACCCTCGGCGATCGTGAAGCTGACGTCGCGGACGGCCTCGATGTTCTCGTCGGCGCGGTGCAGTACAGATCGTAGGGACTGGCCGATTCCTGCCGCGCGCCGATGGACGCGAAAGGTCTTGACCAGTCTGTCCACCTCCATCACGGGCCTGCCCGACACGGACTCGCTGATCGGCGGTGTACGGGTCATGCCTCGAGGTCGGGGAAGTCGATCGAACCGGTGCGCACCTTGGCGCGGACGGTTTTGCCAGCGAGCTGGAATCCGTCGATGTCGAGCAAGGCGAATCGGTCGATGCCAGCGAGTCGACGGGGAGGTGTCCCCGGCGCGAGTGGCACGAGCGGCGCAGCGGCCCACAGCGTGAGCGGACCGAGTGCTGCGGCCCAGGCTTGGGGGCGACACGACGCGGGGTAGGGAACGATGCGGGCCCGGTCGTCGATGCTCGCGAAGAGTTCGGGGAGTCGGCCGTCGAACCAGACGGTGGCGTCGAGCAGCCCCGCGATCAGCTTCCCGGCCGCCTCGGGATGGCCGGCGAGCACCATGCCGCGGGCGCAGATGGCCGTGTCGTGCGGCCAGATGCTGCCGTTGTGATAGCTCAGCGGGTTGTACCGGCTGTTGCGACTGGACATCGTGCGCAACCCGACCCCGCAGTCGAGTTCCGCCATGAGCCGATCGACCACCGCTGCCTCCTGTTCGGCGGTGAGTAAGCCGGTGCCGAGGACGTGCCCGGGGTTCGAGGTGATGGCATCGACCGCTCGCTTGTCGGCGTCGAGTGCGATGGCCAGGTGGGCACCCGCTTCGTCGGTGATCCAGAACTTGCGGTGAAACTCGGCTCGCAATTGTTCGGCGAATCGGGCGATCCGTTCGGTTCCCGGCAGGCCGAAGTGGTCGTACAGCTGAATTGCGTTGAGGGCCGCTTCGTACGCGTATCCCTGGACTTCGACGAGCGCGATCGGCGCGACCGCGAGGGCACCGTCGTGCCAGTTGACCGAGTCGCCCGAGTCCTTCCACCCCTGGTTGCTCAGCCCGGTGCCGTCGGCGTCGATGTACTCGCAGAGTCCGTCGTCGTCGGGATCGCTGTCGTCGAGCAGCCAGCCGACCGCGGCCTGGAGTGGGCCGAGCAGAGCCTCGACCTCACCTTCGTCGAGCCCCCACCGCCATGCCTCGGCGAGCGTGGTGATCCAGAGGTGGGTGGCATCGACCGTGCCGTAGTACACGGGTGGCAGCTCCATCGGCCCCTCGATCAGCGTCGCCGGCCGGATCTCGTGCAAGATGCGACCGGGTTGCTCGGCCGAATGGGAGTCGTGCTTGGTGCCTTGGCGCCGGGCGAGGGCGCGCAGCGTGGAGGCGGCGATCCCGGGGCCGAACGGACACAGCATCCGCGCGGTCCACAGCGAGTCGCGACCGAACAGCGTGAAGTACCACGGGCATCCGGCGGCGATGAACGTGTCGTCGGGGGCCAGTGGGTCGGCGAGTGCGAGGCGGCGAAGGTCAGCGAAGCTCCAGTCGACCAGTGTCGAGAGTTGTTCGTCGGACGTCGAAACCATTGGTGCGCTCCACGGGATGAGCGTGGCAGCGGGAGGCCGGAACGCTCCGTCATCGGGTTGTTCGCCGTGGACGTCGACGGTGGCATCCCAGGTGGCGTCGGCTTCGACGACGATGTCCCAGGAAAGCGTGGTCGTCGCCAGGTCGACCACTGCCTCCGGAGTCGCCGTGAGCCGGATCGAGTAGCCGATCGATTCGAAGGCGATGCCACCCGGAGCGAGATGCGCGGCCAGCGCCTTCGGCGGTGGGATCGCCCACCTTGACGGCACTGGTCGCCGCGAGATCGGCGGCCACCGTGAGCGTGACGGGGACGCGGCGGGCAAGTGGCCCGAAGTTGTGGATCGACAGCGTGTCGGTGAATCCGCTCGCATTCGGTCGACGTTCGTGACGCATCAGCAGGACGGGATCAGGGGTGAGTTCGGTGCCGTCTCGAAGGATCGCCGTGATGCGCAAGACGCCGTCGGCTCCGAGAAGCGAGTCGACCATCTCCGGTCGACGAGCGAAGCACGTGATCGCATAGCCGCTCAGCAAGCGACGCTCTCCGAGATAGAAGCCCATCGCGCCGTCGGCGGTGATGGTGCCGTCGACTCCCGACATCGTGGCCGACGGAGCGTGGATGCAGCTCACGAGATGATGGATGGCTGGTTGGAGGTCAACCGGCGAACTCATGGGAATGCCTCGGTTCGGATCGGATTCGCGGATCGGTCTTGACTTGAACGTTCAAATCCTACACACTGAAGTGACTGGAGTCACGCGAGAAATCACGTCGTGACCAGTGCCGCAACGAGGGGAAGACGTGTGGGAGCGAGCAGCGAAGTAGGTCGGGACATGGTGCCGGCATGATTCGTCCGAACGTGCGCATGCCGACGATCGCGACTGTTGCCGAGTTGGCCGGCGTGTCTCGCCAGACCGTGTCGAATGTGGTGAGAGCCCCGCATCGAGTCAGTCCTGAAACCCTGCAACGCGTCCAGACGATCATCAGCGAGGTCGACTATCGACCCAATCGTTCGGCTCGCGCCCTCCAGGCCCGCTCGACCGGCCTGCTCGCGTACCGGTGTCACCAACCTGAGGAAACCGAGAACCTCGTGCTCGATCGTTTCCTCCACGACTTGTGCCGAGCGGCCGATGAACACGATCACCACATCACGCTCGTGAGCCCAGCGTCGACCGATCAGGAGTTGTCGATGTACCGCGAGCTCTATCGATCCGGTCGGGTCGATGGCTTCGTCCTCTCGGGCACCCACCCCGGTGATCAGCGCCTGATCGGCCTGGTCAGCGAGGGGATTCCGTTCGTCAGTTTCGGTCAGAACTGGGATGCGCCCGACGCGAGTACCTGGGTCGATGTCGACGGTGCCACCGGCACCCGTCTCGCCACCGAGCACTACTGGCGTACCGGTCATCGCCGCATCGCCTTTCTCGGATGGCCCGACGATGCTGCGGTCGGCGCCCATCGTCGCAGCGGCTACCTGTCGACGATGACACGGCTGGGGCTCGAACCGATCGAAGCTTCGTGCTTCGACCATCTCGATTCCGCCGAGGCCGCAGCGGGCGCGTTGTTGTCCCGGCCCGATGCCCCCACCGCAGTGGTGTGCGTCAGCGACACCGCAGCACTCGGATGTGCATGGGCAGCTCAGAAGCTGGGTATCACGGTTGGTGCCGAACTCGGGATCATGGGCTTCGACGACTCGGCTCTCACGCTCATTGCCCGACCGAGCCTGTCGTCGGTACGTCAGCCAACTGCTCTTGTCGCTCAGACACTCATCGACCGCTTCATCGGGCTCACGCAGTCCGAGACGCCGACGGGAACGTTGCTGGCACCGTCGCTTGTCCATCGCGGATCGTCGTAACGGATCGCTGAGCCGATCGTGCAGGGCCCACATCGCCAGCCGTAGCAATTGGAACGTTCAAATTCGCTCAAACAAAAGGGGAAGTCAGTGAGAACAACAAGAATCAGCCGAAGGACCGCAGGCATCGTCGGGCTCGTCGCTGTCGGCACATTCGCCGCCGCATGTGGCTCCGATGCAAGCTCGGACGATGCCGGTGCTGACGCCGGCACAGCCACCGGTGACACCACGGCTGCAGACGGCAGTACCGGCGATGGCGCCGCGCCCACCGGTGGGTCGATCAGCGTGATGATCGCAGCATCCGGTCCGGCCGAGACCGCTGCGGTACAGGCTGCAGTCGACGGATGGCAGACCGAAAGTGGCAACACCGTCGAGCTCATCGCGGCCGAGGACATCAACTTGCAGTTGGGTCAGGCGCTCGCCGGCGGTGAACCGCCCGACGTGTTCTACGTGAACGCCGACAAGTTCCAAGAGTACGCCTCTGGTGGCAGCCTCGCTGCGATCGGCTCGACAGCTCGAGAACCCCGACGACTTCTACGAATCACTTCGGCAGGTATTCACCTACGAAGACGAGTTGTACTGCGCACCAAAGGACTTCTCGACGCTCGGGCTGATCATCAACAACGAGTCGTGGGCGGCAGCGGGCCTCGCCGACACCGACATCCCCACCACGTGGGAGGAACTCGCCACCGTGGCCGAGACCCTCACCACCGAGAGCCAGGTGGGTCTGGCAACCGGTGCGACGCGTGACCGGGTCGGTGCGTTCCTCGTTGGCTCCGGTGGCTACTTCGTCGAGCGAAGACCAGTCCGAGGTCACCGGAGACACGCCGGAGAATACTCGCGGCCCTCGAGTACGTCCAGAGCCTGCTCGACGCCGGTACCTACCAGTTCACCGAGAACATGTCGGTCGGTTGGGGCGGTGAGGCGTTCGGTAAGGGCCTTGCGGCGATGGTGATCGAGGGCAACTGGATCCGTGGTGCCATGAAGAACGACTACCCCGACATCGACTACACGGTCGCCGAGATCCCGGCCGGCCCGAGCGGCCCGGGCACGATGGTGTTCACGCAGTGCTGGGGCGTTGCTCAGGCATCGTCGAACCAGGACGCAGCCGTGAGCTTCATCAACTACATGACCAAAGGCGATACTCAGATGGCATTGGCCGACGCATTCGGCGTGATGCCGTCACGCGAATCGGTACGTGACGCATACCTTGCGGCATACCCCGATGACGCTCCGTTCCTCGCCGGTGCCGACTACGGCCGTGGTCAGGTCACCCTGCCGGCCTTCATTTCGGTGCTGGGTGAGTTCGACAAGGGCCTGCTCGGCTTGGCCGACGGTTCCGCCGACATCGCCACGGTGCTCGGCGACCTCCAGAAGAACGGCGAGGACGCTCTCGCAAGCTGACTCGTCGCCCGTGAACTGAATTTGCGTCGACGTGATCCGGGGTCGGACCCCCTGGCCCCGGATCACGTCGAACTCGATCACCAACCGCCGGTCCAACGGCAAACAATGCGATGAGAAAGGTGGCTACTCCGGTGTCTGTTTCAGTGCCTGAGGGCAACAGATTGATCGCGATCGGCCTCGGTAGTGCCGTCGGTCAGAGCGACGCGGCAGCGCGAGGCCCGACGGTCGGCGCGACGACGCCGACGCAAGGAAGGGATCATGGGATGGCTGTTCGTCAGCCCCGTCCTTGCGCTGCTGACGGTCTTCCTCATCATTCCGATCCTCCTTGCGCTGTACGTGAGCTTCACGAAGTGGAATGGGCAGGGCGGGCCATTCTCCGACAACGTGGAGCCGGTGGGGCTCGGGAACTACCGAGACCTGCTTGTCGAGGACGGCCTGACAC
Source organism: Ilumatobacteraceae bacterium (assembly GCA_963820085.1). GTDB lineage: Bacteria > Actinomycetota > Acidimicrobiia > Acidimicrobiales > Ilumatobacteraceae > Ilumatobacter_A. The sequence continues at coordinate 708,189 of CAWFYU010000009.1, forward strand.
GCAAGAACTTCGTGTCGTCGTTGCGCAACAACTTCTATTTCGTGATGTTCGTGGTGCCACTGCAAACGTTGCTCGCCTCGGGCTCGCGTTGATCCTGAACCAGCGCCGGTTGAAGGCGAAGGGCTTCTTCCGCACGGCGTTTTACATCCCCTCGCTGTCGAGCTCGATCGCCATCGGGCTGATCTTCGTGTTCCTGTTCGCCAACGCCGGCGCGATCAACACGATCATCGGATGGTTCGGTGCCGGCCCGGTGCAATGGGTCAACAACAGCACCGGCATCTTCCACGAGATCTTCGGGCTGTTCGGCGTCGACAAGGCCCCGGCGTTCCTGAACGACAACGAGGTGCTCGGCATGAGCCTGTGGAGTTGGCTTTCGGGTCCGTCGTGGTCGATGACCGTGATCGTCATCCTGGCGGTCTGGACGACGTCCGGCACATTCATGCTGCTGCTGCTCGCCGGGCTCCAGACGATCCCCGAATCGGTCAACGAGGCAGCGGCAATCGACGGCGCGTCCCGTCGCCAAGCCCTGCGCTACGTGACCCTGCCCTTGCTGAAGAAGCAGATCGTGCTGGTCGTCACGCTCGGCCTGATCGGCACGTGGCAGGTGTTCGACCAGATCTACATCATGAGCGACGGTGCCGGCGAAACCGTGACCCCGGCCTACCTGAGCTACACGACCGGTATTCGCGAAGGTCGCTTCGGTGCCGCATCCGCACTGGCGTTCATCGTGTTCGGGATCATCCTCGTGTTCACCGCCGTACAGCGATTCATCGGTCGCGAAAAGGGAGAATCGGCATGAGTATCGATGTCGCCGACGCCGACCGATTGGCTGACGCCGAGCACGGCGGCGGGGCCGGCACGTCGAGGACGGTCGGCGATGATTCGGTGGTCGGTATCGAGTCGCCTCGTGTGGCGAAGGCCAAGCGGACGATGAGCTACGGGGTTCTGCTGTTCTTCGCGCTGATCTATCTCGGTCCATTCTTCTTGTCGTTGGCGACGTCGTTCAAGACGTCGCCCGACGCACTCGCCCACCCGCTGAGTCTGATCCCCAGCCCGATCAACCTCGACGCCTGGCGTCAACTGTTCGGGTTCGCCGAAAGCGTCGTCGACATCCGGCTCGGCCGATGGACGCTGAACTCGATCATCGTCACGGCGTGCATCACCGTCGGGCGTGTCGGGTTGGCGTCGATGGCTGGCTACGCGCTGGCCCGGCTCAACTTTCCCGGCCGCAAGCAGGTCCTCGCGCTCATCCTCGGCGTGATGATGGTGCCCGGCGTGGTGTTGCTGATCCCACGATTCCTGATCCTCACGCAACTCGAGCATCCGTAACACGTACATGGGCATGATCTTTCCGCTCCTCGTCGATTGCGCCGCGATCTACCTGATGAAGCAGAATTTCGAGGCGCTGCCGGTTTCAGTCGAAGAAGCTGCGCGTATCGACGGTGCATCGACGTTCCGGATCTTCCGATCGATCATGTTGCCGATGGCTCGCCCGAGCCTGATCGCGGTGACGGTGCTGTCGGTACAGGGTGCGTGGAACGAATTCACGATGTTCCTCGTGGCCACCGACAAACCGCAATTCAAGACGCTGACGCTCGGGCTCGCCCAGTTCCAGGGCGGTCTCGGCTCGGGAAGCAACTATCCGTTGCTGCTCGGTGCTGCGCTGTTGACCACCGTGCCGATCATCATCGTGTTCTTCGTGTTCCAGCGGTACTTCACCGGCGACGTGTCCGCCGGTAGCGACAAGTAGAGCGACGCCCAGATCGGCCGTTGACTACCTTCATCGCTTCTCGTTTGTCGATCGGGATGAACTCGTTGCTGACCGACCGTTCACCCAAGTTGTGCGGTCGGGCGCGGGTGGGTCGGGTTGGTGGTCGATTGCTTCGAGGGCGTGCCACGCCGTGGCATGCAACGCGAACCCCTCAAACCCCAGCCACTCCTGAACGGCCCGGGCTAGCGGCGCCAGGGAGCGACCGGGCTGGCCGTGCCGGGCCCGCCGGTGAGCACGTCGGCTCCGTCGGCGGTGACGAGAATGGTGTGCTCGAACTGGGCGGTGCGCTTGCCGTCGGCGGTCACCGCGGTCCAGTCGTCGTCCCAGACCTTGTAGTTCACGGTGCCAAGCGTGATCATCGGCTCGATCGTGAACGTCATGCCCTCGCGCATGATGGTGGACGATCGCGAGTCGTAGTAGTGCAGCACCTGGATGTCGGTGTGGAACTGCTCGCCGATGCCGTGGCCGACGAAGGCGCGCACCACGCCGTACTTGTAGGGCTTGCAGGTGTCTTCGATTGCCTTGCCGATGTCGCTCAGCGGACGCCCGGGCCGCACGGCCTCGATCCCGCGCCACATCGCCTCTTCGGTGACCCGCACGAGTTGCCGGCTCTCGGGGTCGACATCGCCGACGAAGAAGGTCGCATTGGTGTCACCGTGCACGCCGCCCAGCCAGCCGGTGACGTCGATGTTGCAGATGTCGCCGTCTTGCAGCGCACGCGAATCGGGGATGCCATGACAGATGACTTCGTTGACCGACGTACAGCACGCCTTGGGATAGCCGTGGTAGTTGATCGTGCTCGGGTAGGCGCCGGCGGCCACGAAGGCGTCGTGGACGGCGATGTCGATCTCTTCGGTGGTGACCCCGGGGGCGACCATCGCGCCGGCCATGGCCAACACTTCGCCGGCCAACTTGCCCGAGGCACGCATCCGCTCGATGATGTCGGGCGACTTCACGCGGTCCTCGGCCCACGACTGATACTCGCCGGTGTCGGCATACGGCGGCCGAGCGATACCGGCGGGAACCGACCGCATCGGCGTGACCACCCCTTGGATCACTCGCCCTTCGGACTTCTTGTGGCAACGCTTGTACTTGCGTCCGCTGCCGCACCAGCAGGAATCATTCGCCTGAGGGAGTGTGGCCGGAGCAGTCGCGAGCGTCGACGTCATGATCTCAGGCTAGGCCGATTTCCCGGCGCGTTCACCGCGCAACGCATGCAGCGCACAACAGTACGTCCGTGCCTGCCGGGAATGCTGTCCGAATGTGCTTGACGCCTGCGCTGGCGTGATGTGGCTCAGTGGCGACCGAACGGGTTGATCGAGCGGCTGGTGAATGCGTTGAGGACGCGCACCACTTCGTGGGCGCCCCAGCGTTGACCACGCTGCGCCGACGGGTCGAGCGGCTGCAACACGCCGAGGTCGACCAGTTGGCGAACGGCACCGCTGATCGACGAGCTGCTCGCGTCGACGAGTTCGCCGAGTGAGTTGAGGTCGACCACCGGGTGTTCGAAGAGTTGGCCGACGATCGGGTGGACCACCGAGTCGGATCTGATCGACTCGGTCACGCCTGCCCATTTGCGCTCGATCATTTCGATGTCGTCGAACAACATGCTCGTGCTGCGCAATGCCGCGAAGGTGGCATCGGCACCCAACTCGACGATCGGCACGTAATCGCCCGACCGGTACTCGGTGAGCGCCTCGATGTAGCGATGCTTCTGGCTGACGATGCCGGCGCTGATCGGCAACGTTGCTGCCTTGGTGAGGCCGTCACGCCGGAGGAGTGCGTGGATGAGCGCCCGCCCGACGCGACCGTTGCCGTCGGGAAACGGGTGGATGGTCTCGAACTGGGCGTGCATCACCATGGCTTGGATGAACACGGGAATGTCGTTGCGATTGATGAAGTCGCACAGGTCGTCGATCGCTTCGGGAATGAGCCGCGCCGCCGGTGGCACGAACGTGGCCGCGGGCGGGCCGGCCGAGTAGCTGCCGATCCACACCGGATCGGTGCGCCACTTGCCGGCCAGGACCGGGTGTGTCTCGATCAGCAGCGCTCGGTGGATATCGAGGATCGTTTGTGCGGTGATGTCACTCGACAGGTCGATCGCGGCTGCGGTGGCGTCGACGTTGCCGATCACGTCGGCGACCGATCGCCCCATCTCGTCACCGACCTCGGCCATGAACAGATCGGGAAGTGACGCCGCGACGTTCTCGATCCGGGAGGAAGCAGACGCCTCGATGCGCACGAGCAGTGATTCGAGCGGGGCGAGCGTGTCGCCGACTCGCACGTCGAACTGCGCGATCGCAGCGCGAACGTCTTCGGAGATCAACGCGCAGTCGGACGGAATGAGCATCTCGGTTTCCGCGATCGGATCGAGCATCGCCGACTGATAGGTCCGGTCGCGCGACGATCGGCGGGAGTCGCCCCCTTCGGAGATCAGCCAGACCAGTTTCTCGAACCGCACGGGAGGCCACAGCGGGCCACGAGTTGCCCGGTGAAGATCGGCTGCCATGCCCCGAGTATGGCTGACCGTGCGCAGCCAGCACTGCCCGGCGCGAGAGCTTCGGGATGGTGATGTCCAGCGAACTGCACTGTCGCGTCAGTGTCGCGTCAGGGCCAGGTCCGAACGCGACAGTTTTGTCGCGTTGGGGCCAGGTCCGAACGCGACAGTTTTGTCGCGCCAGGGCCAGGTCCGAACGCGACAGTTTTGTCGCGTTGGTGCCTGGCCCCGAAGCGACAGTGGGGCGGTGTCAGCGGTGGAGGATGCCGGCCGTGTGGGCCATGGCGAGCGCGGTGAGGCTGAGCCCGTCGGTGACGTCGCCGTTGCACATGCGCTCAATGACCGCGGTGGTCGGTGTCCACTCGACACGCGTGGCCTCGGTCGGGTCAGTCGGGTCACCGACGTGTTCGGCGTCGACGCATCCGAAGATGTGGAAGGTCTGGTCGCTCAACCCGTTGCTGGGATGAAACGTGGTGATGTGTGTCGGCTCGCCGATCGGCCGCCACCCGGTCTCCTCGACGGCTTCGCGCACGGCGGCCTCACAAGGGTCCTCGCCGTCGTCCACTCCGCCCGCAGGGATCTCCCAGCCCCAGGTGTCGGTGATGAACCGATGACGGTAAAGCAGCAGCACCTCCTGACCGTCGGCGCCGGTGCGCGTCACGACGCAACCCGCAGCAGGCCCGGCCGCGCGCACGACGTGATGCTCGAACGGTTCGACGCCGGGAGGTTCGACGGTGGCGAGGGCCAGGTTGACCCACGGCGAGGTGTAGATCCGACGCTCACCGTGCACCCGCCATTGGACCATTCACCCACCGTACTCAGGAGCGGGTCGGCCTCGACCGCACCGCCGACGGGGCCCTGGATTGATGCGGTATCAGGAAGCGATGGGCGTGTCCCGGGCGCGGCGCAACGACTGCGCGAGCCGCCACCCCAGCCCTGCGATCACCACGGCGCCACAGCCGAACACGACCCAGATCCACGGGACCCCGCCCGTGTCGTCGGGCACCACCTGCAACTGCGGTGGCGGGGCGCTCGGGTCGTAGGTGAATTGGTAACTCGCCTCGACTCGATCGCCGTCGGCGACGTCGGTGCTCACGTGTCGGACGGTGTACGCGCCGGCTGCGCTGAGCGGCTCGTCCAACGTGATGGTGACCCGGAGGTTGCCGTCCTGGGTGACCGTCGACGCCAACTCGACGCTGTCGGGGTCGGTGACCGACCCGTCGACATCGGCCACCGTCGACGCGAACCGCAGTTGGATCTCGGTGATCTCGCCACCGACGATGGCGCCGGGGGCCGGGCTCGCCGCGCCGAGACCGGAGTGCGCGAAGGCGGTGCCGGCCACCATGCTGACGACGAGGAAGACGACAATGGCGATCACGACCCATCGCTGGATCTGACGAGCTCGCTGGGGGTGCACGCCACCATCGTGCCAGATGGTGGGAGATGGTGTCAGATGATGGCGTCGGCGGTCGGTGCGATCTCGACGGTTATGCAGTGTCGGCCGCCGGAAGCGACCAGAGCAAGGATTCGAGGAGCAGCCGTTCGTTCGGATTTCGTTCGAACGATTCGAGCGCTCCGTGAATCCGTTCGACCGCGTCGGCGCACGCTTGCACGTTGTGGCCGCGGCCCGGTGCTTTCGCCGCCGCGACCGCCTGGTCGCGATAGGTCGCCGCCAACGTGGCCAGCCCACTGCGCAACTCGTCGGTGCGATGGCGTCGCAACTCGCGTTTGTGGCGCTCTTCGAGCTGCTTCTTCCCGCTTCCGCGTTCGCCGTGATCCTTGATCCGGGCGTCGAGCACGTCGATCTCGACGGCATGACGCTCGGCCAGCGGAGCGGCGGCGGCATCAATGAGGTCGAGCAGTTCGCCCGCCACGCGCATCGCCACCGCACCTGAACCGTCGAGACGGCCGGGCGCGTCGAGGAAGGCCTTGCGTCGTTCTGCCAGCGCCGGATCGGTGGCCAACACGCGCGCCCGGTCGAGATTTCCGAGGGCGGCCTTCGACGCGACCATCGCGCTCGCCGGGTTGATCCCTTCGGTCAGCAATCGAGCGGCGATCACGTCGGCACCGATGGCCCGGAACTCGATCCGCGCGCAGCGCGACGAGATGGTGATCAAGTCGTGCGGCACGAAGTCGGCGAGGATGATGAACAGCGTCGAGTCGGGCGGTTCCTCGATCGTCTTCAGCATGAGGGCTGCACCGTTCGCCGACAGGAGATGGAACTCGTCGAGGATCAGTACTTTGCGGGCACCTTCGGTCGGGGCGAGCGACGAGACCCGCACGACTTCCTTGGCCTGGTCGGCCGAAATCGATGCGCCGACTCGTTGGACCTCGCGCACGTCGGGGTGTTCGCCGGCCAAAATCAGGCGGGCGTCGCGATGGTCACGCGATTCACCGCCCGAGATGAGCGTCGCGGCGAAGGCTCGTGCCGCTTCGAGTTTGGTGGAACCGGCGGGGCCGACGAAGAGGTAGGCGTGGACCGGACCGCGCGCTGCCGCGGCCCGAAGATGCTCGACCGCCCGCTTCTGGCCGACGACGTCGTCCCACACCGGCCCCGGGTCGCCGAGCGAGGCGAAGGCGTCGCTGGCAACGGCTCCGTCTCCCTGAGCTTGGGCTTGGGCCTCGTCGGCGGCGATCGCTGCTTCCAACTGCTCCTCGGTCAGTTCGTCATCCGGTTCGGTGTCGGTGAACGAGGTCGAATCGTCGCGCAGGTGGCCCTGGTCGTCGTCGATCACAGCACGCCTCGTTCGGTGAGCGCCACGAGGATCGCTGCCTCCACTTCGCCGATCGTGCCGCGACTGTCGATGGTGACCCACCGCTCGGGCTCAACTGCGGCCATGGTGCGGAATCCGTCGAGGACGCGTTGGTGGAAGGCGTCGCCGGCGGCCTCGAACCGGTCGAGGTCGCGGCCGCGCAGGCGCTCGGCGATCAGTTCGTCGGGCGTGTCGAGGAAGATGACGAGGTCGGGCCATCGACCCGAGATCGCCCAGTCGTTGATCTGCTTCAATTCTTCGACCGGCAGCTCGCGACCGAAGCCCTGGTAGGCGAGCGTCGAGTACAGCGAACGGTCACTCACGACATGTCGACCGGCATCGAGGGCCGGTACGACGATTTCAGCGAGATGCTGCGCGCGATCGGCAGCGGTCATCAAGGCTTCGGCGCGAGCGTGGAGATTGGTGACGGCATGGTCGTGGAGGATGGCCCGCAGCCGCGCACCGACCGCGGTGCCGCCAGTTTCGCGAGTGAGGACTGCGTCGAGGCGATCGGCCAGGAGCGCGGCCTGCGTCGACTTGCCGCATGCCTCGGCCCCCTCGAACGCGATGTAGTGCGGGCCGGTCACGAGGCAGGAGCGTACGCGTCAGTCGTCGGCAATGTCGACGATGACGGGCTTCGCGACAACCGTCGGTGACCCGGCTGCCCGCTTGGCCGCGCTTGTGCCGGCGGGGGCCTTCTTCGCAACCCGCTTCGTGCCGGCGCTCTTCTTGGCGGGGCTCTTCTTGGCGGCCGCCTTCTTCTTGGTTGCCCTGGCTTTCTTGGCTGGGGCGCCGCCCTTGGCGATCACGGCCTCGCGGCGAATGGCGAGCAGCTCGAAGGCTCGTTCGGGCGACATCTCGTCGAGCCGGTCGCCCTTGCCGAGCGACGCATTGGTTTCGCCGTCGGTGACGTACACCCCGAAACGGCCGTCCTTGGCCGTGACGTTCTTCTCACTCACGGGATCGGCACCGAACTCCTTCAACGGCCCCTTGGCCGCGAGGTTGGTGCCGCCCCGCTTGTACACCTTTGGCTCGGCGTAGATCTTCAGCGCGTCGTCGAGCGTGATCGTGAGGAGCTGATCTTCGGAATCGATGTTCCGATAGTCCTTTTCCTTCATCACGTACGGGCCGTAGCGACCGTTGTTCGAGTAAATCGCGATGCCGTCGGCGGGATCGTCGCCGAGGTGGCGCGGCAGCTGCAGCAGCTTCTCGGCGTCGTGCATCGTGACCTGCTCGAACACCATGGTCGAGAACAGCGACGACATCTTCGGCTTGTCGAGCCCGGGTGGCGGGTTGTCGTGATCGCCCCACTGCACGTACGGCCCGTAGCGTCCGTTCTTTGCATACACGGGCAGGCCGTCGAGTTCGCCAATCGGGTCATCGGACTTCGGTGCGCTGAGCAGTTCGAGGGCTTTGGCGACGGTGAGTTCGTCGGGAGCGAGATCGTCGGGGACCGACGCCGTGTCGTCGCCACGCTTGACATAGGGGCCGTACTTGCCCGGTTTGGCGACGATTTCGATGCCATCGGGGTCGATGCCGATCCGGAACGTGTTGATTTCGGCGGCGTCGATCTCGTCGAGGTTCTCCTCGACCAGTCGCTTGAGACCGAGCAGCGCATCGTCTCCGTCGCCCGCCTCGGCGGTGATCGCCGGCACGGAATCGTCGCCCTGATCGCCGAAGTAGAACCGACGAAGCCACTGGTCCTTCTGCCGCTCGCCCTTGGCAATCGCGTCGAGGTCGGCTTCGGTCGAGGCGGTGAACTCGTAGTCGACGAGGGCATCGAAGTGCTCCTCCAGGAGCCGGATCACCGCAAACGCCGTCCACGTGGGGACGAGGGCCTGGCCCTTTTTCCACACGTATCCGCGGTCTTGCACGGTCTGGATGATCGAGGCCCATGTCGACGGTCGACCGATGCGGAGCTCTTCGAGTCGCTTGACCAAGGAGGCCTCGGTGAATCGCGCCGGCGGGGAGGTGGTGTGACCGTTCGGGGTGATCGAGGAGATCGGCACGAGGTCGCCCGGCTGGAGCACGGGAAGGAGGGCTTCCTGGTCGGCTGCGTCGTCGCCCGTCTCCTCCCGCGAGGCGACGTACACGGCGCGGTATCCCGGGAACGTGATCGTGGTGCCCGATGCCGCGAATTCGCAGTCGACGAGTTCGCCGGTCGCCCGGTCGAGGGAATCGGCGGCAAGCCGGATCGACACGGTGACACCGACAGCGTCAGCCATTTGCGATGCGAGCGTCCGCTGCCAGACGAGACGGTACAGCGCCAGTTCTTGGCTGTTCAGTTCGTGAGCGACGGCGTTCGGTGAGCGATAGGGCGTCGTCGGCCGGATGGCCTCGTGGGCGTCTTGACCCTGCGTCTTCTTCTTGTACTGCTTCGGGGCGGCGTTGAGGTACTGCGCGCCGTATTCGGTCGTGATCGCCGCGCGCGTCGCCGCCATGGCCTCCTCGGACAGGATGACGTCGTCGGTGCGCATGTAGGTGATGAAGCCACGCTCGTAGAGACTCTGCGCAACACGCATCACCTGCGACGACGACAGGCGCAACTTGCGCCCACCCTCCTGCTGCAGCGTCGAGGTCATGAACGGGGCCTTCGGCGACGACCGGTACGGCTTTTCTTCGACCGACCGAACGGTGAATGGCTTGCCGTCGAGGCCATCGGCCAAGCCGCGGGCGCGGGCTTCGGTGAGCGGCACCGGCGTCGCGCCGTTCTTCGGCGTGATGATGTTGCCGGCGTCGTCGAAGTCTTTGCCGGTGGCGATGCGGGCCCCCCCGACGCTGAGGAGCTTGGCGTCGAAGGTCGGGTCGGTTGCGGTGACGGCATCGATGTCCCAGTAGTCGGCGCTGACGAAGGCAATGCGTTCGCGTTCGCGTTCGACGACCAGGCGAACCGTCGGGCTCTGAACACGGCCCGCCGACAGCCCGCGGTTGACCCGACGCCACAGCACCGGTGAGACCTCATAGCCGTAGAGGCGATCGAGCAGTCGCCGCGTCTCGGCGGCGTCGACCATGCCGTAGTCGATGCCGCGCGGGTTGTTGACGGCGTGGTCGACGGCGGACTTGGTGATCTCGTGGAACACCATTCGCTTCACGGGCACCTTCGGCTTGAGGTACTCGAGGAGGTGCCACGAGATGGCCTCGCCCTCGCGGTCTTCGTCGGTTGCGAGATAGAGCTCGGAGGCGTCTTTCAGTGCCGCCTTCAGTTCCTTGATGACGGTCTTGCCCCGCTCGGTGAGCTCGTAGGTGGGCTTGAAGCCGTTCTCGACATCGATGTTGAGACCCTTCGAAGGAAGGTCGGCGACATGGCCCACCGAGGCGCGCACGTCGTAGCCGCTGCCGAGGAACTTGGACAGCGTCTTGGCCTTGGCGGGCGATTCGACGACGACGAGGGGTTTGGCCATGGGGCACTCTCGCTAGGGGAACATGGAGGGGCTTGTCAAGTGGAAGTGTGCCGGGTCGTGCCGATTTCCCCTCGCGGGCCCTGCTCTGGGCCGAACTCGGGAAGATCTCCGGGCTCTCGGAGGAGCGAAACGAGATACCTTCGGTTGATGGCCGTCGACCCGGAACTCATCGCCCTCGGGTGGACTGATGCATTCGAGCGGAGTTGGCAGGCACTCGGTGCTCCGGGGCAGCCCGCCCGGGTGTCGCGGTTGGATCGCGGCTGGAGCACGGCGCTGCGCACGATGGCGCAGGCCCACGGTCGCGACGAACCGATCCGCATGCGCAACATCGGCGCCGAGGTGGCGGTGGGAGACTGGATCATCGTGTCCGACGACGGCGAGAAGGTCGATCACGTCCTCGACCGGATCTCGGCCTTCACTCGTCGGGCGTCGTTCGACGGAATGCGCGCGGTGTCGCACACGCTCGCGGCCAACATCGACGTGGTGTTTCTCGTGCACGCGCTGGGCACGCCGCCGAGTCCGCGTCGGCTCGAACGCGAACTGGTGTTGGCGTTCGACTCGGGCGCCGAACCGGTGGTTGTGCTCACCAAGACCGACCTCGTCGACGATCCCGAGCCGGGCCGCGCCGAACTGGCCGAGGTGGCGCTCGGCGTGCCGGTGCTGCTGGCGAGTGGGCTCAGCGGCGAAGGGGTCGACGAGCTGCGGTCGTTCGCCACCGGCAATCGCACGCTGACATTTCTCGGTGCGAGCGGCGTTGGCAAGTCCACGATCGTCAACGCGCTGCTCGGCAATCAACGTCAAGCGACGTCGGAGGTGCGCGAAGGCGATCAACGCGGCCGCCACACCACGGTGGCGGCCGAACTCGTGCCCCTCGCCGACACCGGCTGGTTGATCGATACCCCCGGGGTCCGCGCGGTCAGCCTGTGGTTGTCCGGCAACGGAATCGAACGGGCCTTCGCCGACGTGTTCGACCTGATGGACGGTTGCCGATTTCGCAACTGCAAGCACGACCAGGAGCCGGGCTGCGCGGTCCAGGCCGCCATTGCGTCAGGTGAACTCGACCCGGTGCGGCTCACCGCACTCGACAAGCTGATCGAAGAGGAAGCCGCGCTCGAAGAGGAACAGCGCGCCCGCGAGAAGGTGAACGACCGGCGCCGCGGCGGCAAGAAGCCCCCCGAGTCGTCCGAGTACCAGTAACCCTCCACCCGTCGCGATGAGTCTGGCGGTGCGGGGTGCGCCCCGAGACTCATCGCCGAGTGGGTGTGGCCGGGTGATTCGCCGGTTCGCCCGTCGCGATGAGTCTGGAGGTGCGGAGTGCGCCCGGAGACTCATCGCTTGGTGGATGTGGCCGGGTGATTCGCCGGTTCGCCCGTCGCGATGAGTTTGGCGGTGCAGGGTGCGCCCGGAGACTCATCGCTTGGTGGATCAGTGCGGGAGGTGCCAGGTGTCGCCCGGGCGGGTCCAGAACGTGTTCATGTTGACCGCGGCGATGGGCAGCGGACCGTAGATGTGCGGGAACAGTTCGTCGACCCCCGGTGCGGGTGGTTCCCAGATGATGTCGGAGGGCACTGCGTGGGGATCGATCGTCAACAGCACGACCGCGGTGAGGTCGGCGTAGAAGCGGCGGGCCGTCGCTTCGACTTGGCTGCTGGTCGAACAGTGGATGAACCCGACCTCGTCGAGCGACATGCCCCGAGTGGACACCGCGTACTCGCCGAACGTGAACGCTGCCGCCCAGTCTTCGGTCAGGGCGATGTGGAAGATCGGCTCGTCGGACACGTCCGCGCCGGGATCGGTCATGTGATCGAGGCCCTGATCGTGATCGCCCGGTCGAGACGGGTGCGTTCGAGCCGGATGCGGAGGCGGTCGTCGTTGCACACGATTTCGAGGTCGCCGCCGGCTTGGCGCGCAGCGGCCGCGGCGCCGAGCAACACGCCCAGCCCTGCATCGTCGAGCGCGGCAACTCCGTCGAGGTCGGCGAGAACCAGCGCACCACGGTTGGCGTGGATGGCGCTGAGGAGGGCATCGCGAAATACCGCCACCGAGGCCATGTCGACGACACCGTCAGCGGCAACCGTGGGCACGTCGCCGACGACGGCCGTGGTGATGCGCAGATCCATGGCTGAGCAGGTTACGGCTCGCATCGACCGACGATGGCAGCGGTTGGTGCCGCCGAGAAAAGGGGGAGAAGCAGGGGTTGGAGACGTGATGGCGCGGCGGTCAGGGTTCGAGCGCCATGGTGGCTGACGCGCGGTGCGCCGACGGCCCGAGAAATCTGCCGATGAGAGCGACGTCGGTCGGGTCGACGTACGTGACGGTGACCGTGACGGTCGCACCGTTGACGCTGGTCTCGACGGACAAGGGGAGATCGACGGCTGCGGAGGCAGCGCCGGCGGCAGCCGAATGCGGGCTGGCCGAGACTGCAGCAGCACGTGCACCCTCGCGTGCTGCCAGTTCGACGGCGAGTTCGTTGCGGATCGCCACGCCCACCTGCGTCATCCCGAGGATCACGATGAGCACGATCGGCAGCGCCAGCGCGAACTCGACCGTTGCCTGGCCGGAGTGGCCCTGCAACGGGTGCTGGTCAGCGGAACGAACGCAGGTCGGCGCGGCCATCATCAGACGCGGTCGATGACGGCGTCGATCACCCCGTTGAACAGCCGACTGATCTTCGCGGCACCACCGCCGGCACTCGCCCACGCGATCACGAGCAGCCCGACCATCGCGGCTGCGAGCAGGATGAGCGCGTATTCGGTAGTTGCTTGTCCGCAGTCGCCTGAGTGACGCCGGTGTTGTGCTTCGTCGAAGCGTTGGTGGAGATGGCCGATCGCGCGTTGACGTGCGCTGAAAACATGGATGGAGAGCGCGAGAAAGAGGTGGGACATGGTGGGTCTCCGTGCTGAGCGGTTTGCGTGGATGGGCGTGGTTGGGCGGGCGCTGTCGTGGGTCGATGTCGACGAACGGGTCACCAGGCGTTCGAGCCGAGTGACGAAAGGGCGGCCATCACCGCAGGTGCGATGGCGAGCAGGACGAACGAGGGCAGGGTGCAGACGACCAGCGGGAACGACAGCTTGACGGGGAGGGCCCGCGCCGCGGCGTCGTTCCGGCGGCGGCGGGCGGCACGTGACTCGTTCGACAACTCAGTGATCACGGCGGCCATCGGCAACCCGGACCGATCAGATCCGGCGACGAGATCGACCAGTGCAGCCGAACCGTGACCGAGGTGCGCCCTGAGTGCGGTGATGGCCTCGGAAAGGGGGTGCCCGCGTTCGAGTTGATCGACGACGTGTGCGAAGCCCGACCGTGTGCTCGCCGGGCCGCGGTGGGCGAGTTCGGCGATGGCGTGGCGAGGCGTGGCGCCGGCCTGGAGCAGGAGGACGAAGTGGTCGAGTGCTTCTGGCAGGTCGCGCTGCACGGCCACCTGACTGCGCCGTCGGTCGAGGACGGATCGCGTGGGCCGCGCACCGGCCGTTGCGCAGATGACGACGAGGCCGATCACCGGGCCACCGAGAGCGGTGGCGAAAATGAGCGCGACGAGCAGTCCGACGACCGTTGGCGGGGGCCCAGTCCGGCGGCGCCGGGGTGGGTCCGGGTCCGGGTCAATGGTGGTTGTGGAGTCGGTTGGGCGTCGGATCGGAGGCCGGGCGGGTGGCACGATGGCGACGACGGTGAGCGCCCCGATGGCGGCGAGGAGGAGCGGAGTCACGTTGCGCTCGCTCCCGAGATGGTCCGTTTCATCCACACCCAACCAGCGCCGTTCAGCGCGAGACCCGCGAGGACCACGGCGATGCCGCCTCCGCCGCGGGTCACGCCGCGGACGTCTGGGTCGGTGGTGAGGAGGACGACGAGCACGGCGACGGGGAGCAGAGTGAGGACGTGGGCACTCATCATTGCTTGGGCACTCTGCGCCGCGCGCTCGTGGCCGTCGGCACTGCGGAGGCGCAGCGTGGAGGCGACACGATCGATGGGGTTCGCCGCGCTCCCACCGAAGGCCGCCGAGCCCGCCAACACCGACCAGAGCAGGTGAAGGTGAGGGTCGCGCGGTGCCGCTGCCGCGGCTGCGGCGCTGATCGCGTCGGACACCGAAGCGCCGCGGTCGAGTGACCTCCGCATGGGCTCGGTCCGCGTGTGGAGCAGCGAATGGTCAGCCGGCTCCCGGAGAAGGGTCTCGCGCAGTGTTTGTCCGGTCCGGAGCCGGCGGTTGATCGCGTCGCACCACTCGGCCACCACATCGGGAGGAACAGGTCGGCGTTCGGTGCGCCGAAGCACTCGGGAGCCGGCTGACCTCAGCTGATGCGTTCGACGGCGAAACGGCGACCGACTGCGGTCGGATTCCAGGTGAGCGGAGCAATCGGCCCGGCGACGAGGAGCCAGGTGATCGCAGATGGCTGCCGCAAGGAGGAGTGCAATGAGTACGGCGGCGAGCACGGGCACCGCATCGGCAACGTTCGCGACAATCGCGACCGTGGCGACATCAGCGAACGGCTCGCTCGGTGGCGCAGCAGTGCTCATGTCATCGCCGCCGGCGGAGGGAAGCGACCGGGATGAGTCTGCCGCCTTCGATTTGCGCGATCGTTCGAACGCGGGGGCAACCGTCGTGATCGAGTTCGGGGTCGACCTCGCAGATCGACTCGATCCGGCGGTGTCCGTCGCCGGATCGAGCGACGTGGACGATCACGTCGATCGACCGGGTGAGTTGCTGACGAATCGCCGCCATCGGCCAGGTCGGGGCGGCACGGAGCACGAGCGACTCGAGACGGTACATCGCGTCGAGTGGGCCGTTGGCATGACAGGTCGAGAACGAGCCGTCGTGGCCGGTGTTCATTGCCTGCACCATGCCGAGTACCTCGTCGCCGCGAATTTCGCCGACCACGAGGCGGTCGGGCCGCAGGCGCAGGGCCGTGCGAACGAGCGTCGGCAGGCTGATCGGCGGGGGCCCGTCGGGAGACGCCGGTCGGGCTTCGAGCCGCACGATGTGGTCATGGTCGAGTGGTAGCTCGGCGGTGTCCTCGATGACGACGACTCGCTCGTTCGGCGGAAGCGTCGAGATGATGGAGGCCAGCAGAGACGTCTTGCCGGACGACGTCGCGCCGGTCACCACCACGTTGCAGCGAGCGTCGACCACCTCGGCAACGAGCGCAGTACCGCCCGGATCGACAAAGGCCTCGATCGGACGCGCCCGCTCGGAGAATCGGCGAATCGACAAACAGGTCCCGTCGACCCCAACGGGCGCCGCAACGGCACACACGCGAGAGCCGTCGGCGAGACGGGCGTCGACGATCGGCGAGGTGACATCGAGGCGCCGGCCGATGGGCGCGAGGATCCGCTCGATGATGTGCCCCAACGGCTGGCTGCGCACTTGGCCGACGCGAGACAGGACGCCACCTCGATCGATCCAGATGTCGTTGCCGGCATTGACGAGGACCTCGTCGACCGACGGATCGCTGACCCACACATCGAGCTCGCCGATGCCGACCAACTGGGCGTGGGCAGCGTTTGCGACACGCCGCTGTTCGGATTCGTCGGCCAGCGGAATGATGCGGCGCACTTGATCGTCGGCAACCGCGCGCAGATCGGTGGACGTGAATGGAGCGTCTCCCGTTCGAGCTTCGGCCACGGCGACGACCCGGCGACGGAGCGCATCGACGGCATCGAGGGCGGCGTCGGGTTCGGCTGCTGACAACGCCAGCGCGCGATCGGACCGTCGACTCATGCGCTGACCCGACGGAGCTCGCGCCGGATGGTCTGTGGTGGACGACTTGCCAACAACCCCGAATCGACGGCGCGAGCGACCTTCGGATCGAGGTGAATGGTGGCAACGATCGAAGCACCCGCCGATCGCTCGACGTCACGTCGGCGGAGTGATCGGCCGGGTTCATCGACGAGGACAACGCCAGTCGGCCGGGTCGCACCTCGGGCTGCGCGATGCAGCGAGAGGTAACAGGCCCGAGTGACCAGCCAGCGGTGCTCGACGGCATCGGCGAGGTCACGTGGTGGGCTGCCGGTACCGGCGTCGACCCACACGTGGCCCCCGGTGCGCTGCTCCCATTCATCGAACCATTGCGCGAGCGTGCGCCACCGGTGCGCGATCGGAACACTCGCGAGCAGCGGTTCGGGCGACCGCTCGCCTCGACAGGGGAGCAGGGTGGTCGTGTCGTCGATCTCGATCAGTAGGTCGTCGAGTTGGGACGGAGCGCCGTCGGCGGTCAGCCAGTCGTACACGCCAGGTCGATCGGGCTCGGACATGCCGAGCACGGTGGGAATCTCGCCGGCCAGATCGACGAGGAGTGCAGGGCGCTCCGATTCGAGCGCGAGCGTCGCGGTGACGACCGTGGTTCCCGAGCCACCCTTGGTGGCCCAGCAGAGCGTTGCCATGTGTGTTCCCCGAATCGCAGCGAGTGTCGATGTCGTTCACGGGGAGGAGTCGGTCACGACACGCTAGGCAGGGTGCGCTCCAGCGCCACATCGGCGAAGATCTGTGTCCCTCGTGCCGCGTATTCCGCGGCGGGCGGGACGGAGAAGTCGAACATCGGCCCAGCCTCAGATCACCCCGGCCGCACATCGCGCCCGCATGGCCACTATCGTCGCCCACGGAGATGTCTGGGTACCTGGTGGGCTCCGCCGCCTTCAAAGCGGTTGGGACGGGCGATCCCCGTCCGGCGGGTTCGATTCCCGTCCATCTCCGCCAACACGTCCATCGACGTTCGCTGATCGGGTGGTCGCGACCCGCCGAGAGTCGCCGTGTTCTCGCCGAATGGACACGCTTCGTGCGGGGGTGACATCCACCGCCGACGCGCGCCCAAGTCAACGCGAGGTCACGAGCAACTGGGCGCGCCGAACGCCGTTGTTTCCCATCCGACCCGATACTGCCCACCGTGCTCGTCGCGCCCACCTCACGTAAGCGTCAGTGTCGAGCGGCTGGGGTGTGACCTGGCGCGTGTCTTAGTTGCCGGAACTCCAGCGCGGGCAGGTTCCGGTGTACCAAGGTGCGTTTGCAAGGTCCTGGTTGAAGCGGACATCGGGTTGCGTGGATGCACTGTTTGCTGGCGGTGGAGCCGATGGACCAATCGTCAGGTTCGTCACGCGCTCGAAGGTCAAGTCGACCAGTACGTCAACAGCACGCAGGCCACTCGCATCAATGCTGCGAACCGTGCCTTGGTACCTACCGTCTCGACATCCCGCCGATGGCCAAGCCCCAAGGTACGTCGCGTCATCAAGGCTGAGCCGGAAGCTGCCGCCGATGACAACGGCCCGAGCGTCAGGTCCGTCCTGAACCCAGAACGCAGGAGAGATTTCGGGTGCAGGCCAAGGCTGTGTACCAAGGAGTCCTGTGATCACAGGGTCGCTCAAGGCGATCTCGGTGATCAACTTCTCGAGCAACGCCATGTCATCAGGGGTGGGCTGCTCTGCATTGGTGAGCAACTCCTCACTCCGCGCCGGATTCAGCTCGGCGGGCCAGGTCGCCGGTTGTGTGGCCCAGCGGTAGCCGGCCACAGCAAGCAGGACGAAAAGGACAGTCACTCCGACGATCCGAACGGCGCGTCGCCTCGGTGCCGTACCGGATCTCACCGAATCATCTTGACACCCCTGCTTGCTGGGCTATGTCAACCTGATCAAACCCTCGCAGCCAACCGATCGAAGGTGAGGTTTCCGAGGAGGTCCGAGCACGTCGGCGATCGCACGTTCTGGAACAGCTTCACACGGATCAGAGGTTGAGCTGCGCGATCCAGCGTCGCTGCCAAGGAGTCTCGATCGCCTGCGGGTGGTAGTGCGTGCGCACCCAATCCACAGCTTCGGCAGGATCGATACCGCTTGCGACAGCGAGAATCGCGAGCGCTGTTCCGGTTCGGCCCCGGCCGCCATGACATGCGACTTCCATCCGACCGGAGTCAGCGGAGCCAAAGACTTCCACGAGGGTTCGAACCGCTCGATCACGATTGCTTGGCAGGCGAAAGTCGGGCCATTTGATCCACTCAGTTGGCCATGCCACTGCCGGTGGGGTTCGGGCAAGGAGGAAGACGCCGATCGTGGGGTCAGGTCCTGAAGGCACACCTCGGCCGAGTGCGCGTCCGCGGACGCGCACACCGTTGGGGAACTCGACGACACCGGCACCGATCGGCCAGGGATCCGCGCTCACGCGCTCATACTGACACCATCGAGAGAGTCGCATGTCTGCGGGTGGATGAGCTTTGATCGCCCCGAAGCGAGCCAAGGCGTCGGCCTGTGATTCCCAGCCCGGCGGAGAGCCCAGCCAGGGTCAACAGGCCACCGCAGATGCGATCGCTCGGCGCATCCGGGATCGTTCGCTTGGCCGAGTCGGGTGACCCGTGCTGGTCCTCGACATCGGCGGCGTGTCGCGACTCTCGGCACGCACCAAGACAGCACTGTCGCTCATCGGGGTGCTCAAGGCACAGGAGCTGTGGCCACCAGTGGTCCCGACCATGGTGCTCGTCGAATCCCTCCACGGCGATCCAAGGCGCGATCTGAACGCTGAGGGCGAGTGCCCAATCACAGCCGCCAGGGTTGAGTGCCCAACCCCAAAACAAGAGTTTGGGGGCCGCGACGAGCACGGCCGCACGGACGAGCTTCGCCGAGCGGCGCAGCCCCACACGCCACTTCGTCAGCGGCCAACACGTCGAGGTCGTCCGTCTGCTCACTGATGCCCAGGACATCGCAGCCGTCATCGCTGATATCGACCAGGAGCAACGCCCGCTCGTGCCATTCCCGGGCAGTTCACTGCCGATGCCGGCGCGAACGGGGATCGGCTCGAAGTGTCGGCGATCACGTAATCCCGCAGTTGGCGGGGTTGGCGTTCAGGTAATCCCTCACTTCGGCGTTCAGGTATTCCCGCAGTAGTGGGGTGCCGACGAACGTCGGGGTGTCCACCAGTCCGGTACGGAGTCATCGAACTGGTCATCTGACCAGGGTGGGTCTGTGCTCATCATCGGAATCCGACCTTCGACAACGCAAGTGGGTGCCACCATCGGCAATGCCGAGCTCAACCGACGGGACCCGATCCGGTACTTCGGCGCCGGGGCCTCAATCGTGTCCGATGAAAACCTCACCGGCGAGGAACAGCAGTCCAGCAACCACGGCCAGGGTGCTGACGGCGAACGCGATCAGCACCGACGTCGAGTGGTCGTGCTGAACGAAGCGGGCGATACCCGAAAGCACGAGCGCAGCCAGCAGCACGGCAGCGCCGAAGTATCCCACTTGGATGACATTGACGAGCACCTCGAGGAGGACACCAACAGCGAGTGCTCCGACGGCGAACTTGCCTACGACGGTGGTGGGCCAGAACGGAGTCCTCCGCGCCTCCACTGTCAGAGGCGCGTCGACCATGCCTGTCGCTCGCCGCGCCCGATGGTGAAGGCCGACGTAGAGGACAGAGCTCGCCAGGGCAACGACGAGCAGAGGAAGCAAGAACATCTCGCGCTCCTTTCGAGATCCAGCCCGTTTGGTGTCGGGATGTACTCTGATCGTGCGCCTCGGATGGGGGAGACTCCAAGGGTCGAATGTCCCACGAGTCGGCGGCGCACGGGTACTACTCGACGACGCGGAGCGTTCCGGGGAGGTTCATTCGTCGGATTCGTCGGACGAGCAGGAGCGGCGTCACGGCCACAGACGCGATGCCGACGAATGCGGCGACCAGCATCGTGGTCGGCGAGATGTACAGGTCGATCCCGATGTCGGGAAGGGTGGTGCTCGACAGCGAGGCCAGCATCCACCGGAGGAAGACGACCCCACCGATCAGTCCCACCATGGTGGCGATGACTCCGACGATGACGCTCTCTTTGATGACGACGCCAACCACGGTGCGGGTGGGCAGTCCGAAGGCGCGCATCGTGGCGTGCTCGCGTCTGCGTTCTTCGACGGTGATCCGGGTGGCGTTGAAGGCGATCAGGAGCGCGAGCACCAGCACCGCGCCCGCCACGACGACGAGGAAGCTGACGAACTGGTCGAGCGCTTCGTCGATCGCCTCGCTGATGCGGGCGACAGCTTGACTCGACGTCACGCCGGGGAGCTCGAACACGGCGCGCTGAACGTCTGACCGAGTGGCGTTCTCGGCGGGATACGCCTGCACGACGTTCGCGAGACCCTCGAGCCCGAACTGGGCTGAGTCGCTGGTGTCCAGAAAGGCGAACGTCCGGATCGGGTTGGCGTGGATGCCGGCGACGGCGAATGACGTCTCGGTGATCGAGAAGCCCCCGGTGTCGGTCCGGATCGGATGACGGAGTACGACGGTGTCGCCCACCTGCACTCCGAGGTCGTCGGCGGCCTTGCGGGCGAGCAGAATGCCGGGCTCGTCCCCGCCGGTCATGGCCGCGCCCTCGGCGACCGTCGGCGTCCACACTGCGTGATCGAGATCGACGAACTCCAGGAGGAGTTCGACCTCGTCGTCCGCTCGCGGGCTCAATGCTGTGGCGGGGAGTCGCAGGCCGACATCGATGCTGCCGACGTCGGCGGCATCGGCGATTCCGGCGACGACCGGCGAGCCGACAGGATGAAACGTGTCGAGTTGGACGACCACGCGGTCGGCGTCGCCCTTCGTGAACTCCTCGTTGCTTCGATCGAGGGTCCGCCCGAAACTGTCGAGCATCCCGAGCACGGCCACGAGCGCCGTGATCGCAGCACCAACTCCGATCGCGGTCAGGGCTGTTCGTCGGGGAGTCCGCAGCACGTTGCGGATCGGCATCTGGGTCATGGTCGAACCGGGCAGTCTGAGCCGACCGGTCCAGCCCGTCAGACGGCTCGACCGTGCCGCAAGGTGACCCGTTCGGATCGCCTCGATCGGCTCGACGCGCAACGCCCGCCAAACGGGAACGGCGCTGGCGGCAATCGGAATCGCGATCCCCAAGAGGGCCGCCCGCAGGTAAACGCCAAATTGGAAGGGTGTGCGGTGTACCGGGAGTGGAAGGAACGACTCGAGCAGGTTCCCGAAGGCCTTGCCGACGAGGAATCCGACGGCGAGGCCGGCGATCGTGCCCAGCAGTGCAACCTGGACACCGATGAGCATCGGGCGGACGGCGAGCTGCGGCCGAGGCACGCCGAGCGCCATTCCGATGCCGATCTCGCGACGCTGTGCTTCGACGATCCGGTTGATCAAATTGAACGCGGCCAGCGCGGCAGCGAGGAGGACGAGCGCCGACATGGCATTCCAGAAGCGTTGGTCGTTGTCGATGTCTTCGTAGAGCACCCGCACCGCATCAGCGTCGTCGCGGCTCGACACGGTGCCACCGACGCCGAGGTCGGCCATCACGGCGGTCAGCTGCTCCTCGATGAGGGACCGCTCAGCGCGGTCGACCAGCGTGATCACCGCATCGTTGACCGTGCCTTCGTGGCCACTGATGTCCTGAACTTCCGCCAACGGGAGGTACACGATCGCTTGCTCGCCGGGAGCGAAGATCGTGCCTTCGGGACCTTGGTAGAAGAAATCCTCCGGCGCCACTCCCAGCCCGGTATACGTGATGGGGCGACCTCCGGACACCAGGATCGTCCCTGTCGCCGGCAGGTCGTGCTCGTCGGCGAACTTTACTTCGAGCACTGCGCTTCGGTCGTTCGGGTCGGATGGGGGCCCGGTGCCGTCGCGGACCCAGACGTCGTCGACGGGTTGCGCGGCTCCGAACGTCATGCCCACCAGGCGAGCCGGAACCAGCACCGAATCGAATCCCGCGATCGCACTGGTGTCCACCTGGCTGTCGACGACGAGACGTTCCGTGGCGGCGCTCACCGAGCGGGCGTCGTCGATCGCTGCGATCGCTTCGATGAGCGCACCCTGCGCGATGAATGTTCCCGGGCCGAGCGTCACGCGGAGGTCGTGCATCTCCAACGCCGCGAAGCTGGCATCGTTGGACTGCCGCCGCCACTCGCCGGTGCTGCCCAGGCCCGCGTACACCCCGGTTCCGATCGCCAGGACGAGCGCGATCGAGACCACGGCGATCCAATGCGCCCGGAAGTCGCGCCACGCCCAACGCAACGACCAACCCATCCGCCAACCCACCCGCCAACCCAACCGCTGGCTCGGCGGGCGCGCCGTGGTCACCACTGCAGGTCACCGATGTCGGCCTTGCCGCCGCGCGGCGGACTGTCGGACACGATCCGGCCGCTCGACAGCTCGATCACCCGATCGGCGACACGGGCGATCTCACTGTTGTGCGTGACGACCAGCACGGTCATTCCCGCCCGAGCCTGCTCCTCGAGCACGCCGAGAATCTGGACACCCGTCCGGAAGTCGAGTTCACCGGTCGGCTCGTCGGCGAGCAGGATCGGATTGCCGGTCGCCAAGGCGCGTGCGATTGCGACGCGTTGCTGCTCACCACCGGACAGTTGGTGCGGGAAGTGGCGTTGACGTTCGGCGAGCCCGACTTGTGTCAACGCCTGTCGTGCGCGCTCGCCCGGATCCAGAGCACCCGCCACGTCGGCACCGAACCGCACGTTCTCGAGCGCGGTGAGTGCGGGGAACAGGTTGAACGTCTGGAACACGAAGCTCACGCTGTGCCTCCGCAGTAGGGCCCGGTCGGACTGCGACGCCCCCGTGACATCGACACCAGCCACCCGCACCGATCCCGACGTTGGCGTGTCCAAGGCGCCGATCATGTTCAGCAGCGTCGTCTTGCCGCAGCCGGACGGCCCGACGATGGCGACGAACGCCGCCTCATCCACATGGAGGTTGATGCCGTCGAGGGCGGTCACGTCGACCTCGCCGACCCGGTACCGCTTGGTGAGGTCGTCCAGATCGATGCGCCGTCCGACATGACCCAACCGTGCATCCACCCGTGCATCTGCCTGCGCCTCTGCCGCATCGGAGCCGACGCCACCGCTTGCCACGTGCTGCTTCACGCTTCCACAGTCGGCCATTGCCGCGTCTGACACCAGGGAACAAGGTCCGCGCGACCTCTCCCGATCAGACGCCCGTGGCGTCATCGCGCTGCCGACGGCGATCGTCCGTGCCGATCAGTGCCGATCTATGTCGAATCGCACGGTCATCCCGTGCGGATCTTGCGATCGATCAGCCGCGCACGCGCGCCCAGGCGTCGTTGTAGGTGGACTCGTCGTCACCGAGGTCACGCAACTCGACGAGTCGTGCCGCGACGTCAGCGGGCGGTGAAACCGCCGGGTTGTCGAGCACCTCGGCGGGCAGGAAGTCGCGGGCCGCAGTGTTGCCGACGTCGGCCAGCACGGCGACTGCGTTCTGCGCCGCGACCTTGCCGTCGAGATAGAACGCAACGAAACGATTCGCGCCGTCGGAGTTCGGCGCATCTTCGGGGATGCACAGCAGGTCGACCCAGCGTGTGCCGCCGGCATCGGGAATGACGAAAGCAAGGTCGGGGTTCCGGCGCTGGGCTTGCAGCAGGTCGGTCGAGAACGCCTGGGCTGCGACCAAGTCGCCGTCGGCGAGGCGGTCGAGGTAGGTGGCGGCGTCGAACTCGGCGTTCTCTGCGATGGCCGACAACCGTTCCTCGGCGGCTGCGATCTCGTCGGCGTCGGTGGTGTTCGGGTCGATGCCGAGTCCAAACTGCGCTGCGGCAAATGCTTCGCGTCGCTCGTCGAGCAGAGTCATGCGGCCCGCATGGGTCGAGTCGAGGAACACGTCCCACGTCGGTGGTTCGGCGAACACGGTCGTGTCGTAGCCGATCCCGGTCGAGCCGGCCGCCCATGGAATCGAGAACCGGTTGCCGGGATCGACCTCGAGTGACCGATACGCCGGATCGAGGTTGCCGAGCAGCGCCTCGGTGACGATCTGGGTGTCGAACGGCTGGAGCCGGTCTTGATCTCGGAACCGGCGGAAGAGGCTGTCACTCGGCACGATCAGGTCGAAGCCGCTCCCTTCCCGGTTTCCCCGACGCGGCACGCCGGCAAGCGCGAGCCGATCGCCGAGCTCGTCGTTCGATGCGTACGTGGTGTAGCTGACAGTCAGGTCGGCAGCATCTTCGAAGTCGGCGAGCAGGGCCGGATCGATGTAGTCCTGCCAGTTGAAGAACTTGACCCGACTCTCGTTGGGGTCGCTGCAGGCGGCCAACACGCGCGTGAGCGCGAGCATGCCGATGCCTGAGCCGGCGAGCCGAAGCGCCTCGCGCCGTGACATCGTGGGCCCGATCACGTGACGACCAGCACGGGAATCGGGGCATGGTTGGTGACCTTGTTCGTGACGCCACCCTGCAGCAGTTCGCGGAACCGGTCGAGCGCACCGGCGAGACCGCGCAACTCGGCGGTGACGCCGCTGCGTCCGATCACGATCAGTTCGGCGCCCTCGTCCTCGGCGGTGTCGAGGATGGCCCGGGCCGGTTCGCCCTTGACCACGATTCCACGAGCGTTCACCCCGTGGGCTCGCAGCAGCTCGACGGCTTCGGTCGCGAGTTGAGTGGCCTCCTCGCTCAGCTCGTCACGGATCGTTTCGATGTAGGCGGCGCCGCGGCCGCGCATGGTGAGCGGCTGCTCGAAGGCAACGACCACGATGACCTCGGCGTCGGCTCGGCTGGCCACCAACTCGGCCCAGGCGAGCGCCCGCTCGGCGTTGTGTGATCCGTCGAACGGCACGAGGAGCCGGCGCGGCGTCGTGACCTCGGGAAGTGAGACCGGTGCTTCCCAGTCGTCTGGGCGCGTTTGAGTGGTCATCCGATGAGCTCCCCTGTGGTGAAATCGACCCGTTTGTCGATGCCGGTTCTCCGTTTGATCGGAAGAAGAACGAAGTACGCCACGACGCCGGTCATCAGGCCGCCGATGGCGTACCCGACGCCTGCAACCAGACCTGATTCGAGCACGGTGAAGTAGACCGCGGTGGCAATCACGGCTGTCGGGACCAGCAGGATGATGTACGGCATCAGCGCGCCGCCCGGCACCTTGAAGGGCCGTTCGAGCTCGGGGTGCCGACGACGCATCACGATCAGGGTGATGAACTCGAGGATCAGCACGCACCCACCGACGAGTACCGACAGCGCAGCCAGTTGCCCAAACGGCAGCAGCGTGACGAGCGAACAGATGACGGCGGCGATGATGATGGTGACCACCGGTGTGTTGCGGGTGGGGTGGACACGGGTGAGTGCCTTGGGAAGAAAGCCGTCGTTGGCGAGCGCGAACGGGATGCGCGAGTAGCTGAGCAGCCAGGCCGAGAAGAGACCGATCGCCGAGACGATCGCGCCGACCGACAAGAACAAGCCCAGCCACTTTCCACCGATCTCTTCGGCGACGAAGGTGAACGCACCTGCAGTCCACTCGACATCGGCGGTGCCGACGACCGCCAAGCTGATCACGGTCGGGATGAGGTAGATCAGCGTGATCATCGGGATACAGATCGCCAGTGCCTTCGGATAGTTCACCCGTGGGTTGTCGATGTCGCCGGCGACGGTACTGAGACCATCCCATCCGGCGTAGTTCCACATGATGACGAAGAGCCCGGCGCCGAACGCTGTCGGCCACGAGACACCATCTGCGGTGAACGGCACGATCGGGCTGCGGTCCATCTGGAAGATGCCGATGAGCACGATCAGCAGGAACGGGGCGAGCACGATGACGAGGAACAGCTTGCTCGAATCACCGACGACCGACGACCCCAGCATGTTGACGAGCGCGAAGGTCCAGATGAAGGCGACGCCGAGGATCCAGCGCAACCAGAAGTTGTCGGCCAGCGACGGCACGAAGTAGCTCGTGAACTCGACGAACAGCACCGGGTAGATCGCGAGGTCGAACCAGCTGGCAACCCACGCCCACCATCCGGCCTGGAATCCCCAGAACGGGCCCATGCCCTCTTTCACCCACTGGTAGTACCCGCCTGACACCGGCATCATCGTGGCCAGCTCGGCCACCATGAGGGCGATCGGCAGGCTGTAGACGAGCGGCGTGACGAGGATCAGCAGCATGGCCATCCCGGCGCCAGAGGAACCGACGACATCTTCCAGTCCGTACGGGCCGCCCGACACCGAGAAGAAGATGATGCCGATGATCGCGCCGAGTCCCAGCTTGCGGACCACCGTGCGGATTTCGACGGCTGCGGGTGCAGCGGTTGTGCTCATGGGTTGCCACCATTCGTTGTAGACCGATCTGGAAAGGTAGCACCGGGTTTTGTGACGATCGTCACCCGAGCGGCGGGCAGGTGTGCGGCGACCGGTGTGCGCCGCTGCCACGATGAGACCACGGGCGTCGGGCCTCGGTAAGTTCGGACTCATGGCTGCCCTCGAATCCACCGTTGACATGTACGACCTCCGAATGTCGGAAGCCGTGCGCCCCCTGTATGAGCAGGTGAAGGCGTTCATTGCTGAGGAAGTGCAGCCGATGTCGGAGAAGTTCTTCGAGCTCGGCGCGACCCGCAGCGATCACTGGGGTTACGCCCCTGGCCAACTCGAACTGCTCGAAGAAGTCAAAGACAAGGCCAAGGCCAACGGCCTCTGGAACTTCTTTCTGCCCAACGCCGAAACCGGCGAAGGTCTCTCGAACCTCGACTACGCCTACATCGCCATCGAGTTGGGCAAGAACCCGCTCGCATCGGAGGCGATGAACTGCGCCGCGCCCGACACCGGCAACATGGAAGTGCTCGAGCGGGTGGGTACGCCCGAGCAGAAGGAGCGGTGGCTGAAGCCACTCCTCGCCGGTGAGATTCGGTCGGCGTATGCGATGACCGAGCCCGACGTGGCGTCATCGGACGCCAAGAACGTGTCGTGCAGAGCCGAGCGTGACGGCGACGAGTGGTTGATCAACGGCGAGAAGTACTACATCTCCGGCGCCGGCGACCCGCGCTGCAAGATCATGATCACGATGGTGCAGACCAGCCCCGACGGCCCGCCGCACCAACGCCAGTCGCAGATTCTCGTTCCGATCGACACGCCCGGCGTGAAGATCCTCGGCCCGATGCACGTGTTCGGCAAAGACGACGCGCCGCACGGCCACATGCACATCAAGTTCGACAACGTGCGCGTTCCGTACGACAACGTGTTGCTGGGCGAGGGCAAAGGCTTCGAGATCAGCCAGGTTCGCCTCGGCCCGGGTCGCATCCATCACTGCATGCGCGCCATCGGTCAAGCCGAAAAGGCACTCGAGATGATGGTGTTGCGCGGCAACAGCCGCGATGCGTTCGGCAAGCCGCTGGCGAAGTTGGGCGGCAACACCGAGATGATCGCCAAGGCCCGCATCGAGATCGAGTCGATGCGCCGGATGGTGCTCACCGCAGCCCGGGCGATGGACTGTCTTGGCAACGCCGAGGCCCGCGTGTGGGTCAGCGCCGTCAAGGCGATGGTGCCGATTCGGGTGTGTGAGATCATCGACCAAGCGATTCAGATGCACGGCGCAACGGGTGTGTCGCAGTGGACCCCGCTGGCCGACATGTACGCCTCGCAACGCACGCTGCGTCTCGCCGACGGCCCCGACGAAGTGCACTGGATGGTCGTGGGTCGCAAGGAAGTGAACGACGGCGAAGAGAAGGCGGCGTCGTACAACCCGAAGGAGGCCTTCCTCGCCAACACGAGCAAGGTCGCGGAAGGCGCATTCTCCGGACCGGCCTGACCACGGTCGTCCGCCGTGTGCTCGGTGTTGCCGAGCGGGTGGCGCCGGTCAGGTGGTGAGCGTTGCCGGACGCGGCTGAGCCCGTTCGAGCGAACGCGTGGGTCGGGGGAGGCCACGGGTCAGGTCGACTGATTCGAGCTCGCGCACGTACTCGACGAGGCGGTTCTCGTCGCCCGCAACCAATTCGAGTTGGTCGAGTTCTCCGGACGGCCGCCATCCGAGCTTGTCGAAGAAGCGCCGACCGGTCGGGCTGTCTTCGGGAACCCATGCCGACAACAGATGGCCACCGCGACTCCGCATGTCGTCCTCGGCGCGGGCGATGAGGGCAGCGGCCACGCCGCGGCCCCATGACGACGGGTGCACCCAGATGTCGTCGATGACCGAATCCTGTCCGTCCTGGCGGGCGACCGCGTACCCGACGACGCGTTCACAGTGTTCCCCGACGAAGGTGTCGGTTCCGTCGAGAAAGACGCTCTCGGTGCACTCGGTTCGACGTTCAGCGTCGAAGTGCTCCGCCTCGAAGACCGCCGGGGGGAGCATGTAGCGAAACCCGGAGCGCCATGCCGCGGTGTAGGCGGACACGATGGGCTCGATGTCATCGAGCGTCGCGCGTCGGACATGGATCATGTCGTCTTGATCGGCACGCACAGGGCACAGCTTGAATCCGGGCGGACTCAGGCGCGGCAACCCGAGTGTTGGAGCAGCGCAGCGCTGCGACGATGCTCTGCCTCAGACGGCGAGCAGGTCGCGGGCGCCGGTGTCGCTCGACGGGTGACGCAGCTTGCTCATTGCTCGCGCTTCGATTTGGCGAATGCGCTCGCGAGTGAGGTTGAAGTGCTCGCCGACCTCTTCGAGGGTGCGGGGTTCACCACGATCGAGACCGAAGCGAAGCTTGAGGATTTCGCGCTCGCGCTCGTCGAGCGGGGCGAGCAGGCGACTGATCTCTTCGGGGAGCAACGCCGTTGCAGCGACTTCGAACGGCGATTCGGCGGAGCGATCTTCGACCACGTCGCCGAGTTCGGCATCGCCGTCTTCGCGCAGCGGCTCGGACAGCGACAGCGGCTCGGCTGCGAAACGCAAGGCCTCGGTGACCTTGTCTTCGGGCATCTCGACTTCTTTGGCCAGCTCGGAGAGCGTGGCCGGACGACCGAACTTGAGCTCGAGTCGCGAGCGCGCCTTCTGCAGCCGCGCCAACGTGTCGCCGGCGTGGACCGGGAGGCGGATGGTGCGGCCCGTGTTGGCGATGCCGCGGGTGATCGCCTGGCGAATCCACCAGGTGGCGTACGTGGAGAACTTGAAACCTTTGCGCCAGTCGAACTTTTCGACGGCATGCATCAGGCCAAGGTTGCCCTCCTGGATGAGGTCGAGCAGCGGCAGGCCCGACGCCTGGTACTTCTTGGCGATCGACACGACGAGACGCAGGTTGGACTGCACGAACTGACGCTCGGCCTCTTCACCCTTGCGGGCGGTGCGCCGGAGCTCGCGCTTCTTCGCCGCGGTGAGCTCTTTGCCGCCGGCATCGAGCTGTTCGATGGCTTCGTTGCCGGCCTCGATGGCCTTGGCAAGACGGACTTCGTCGTCTTTCGTGAGGAGCGTGTACTGCCCGATGTCGGTGAGGTACAGACGGACAAGATCCTCGTCGTCCCGTTCAACACGATCTTTCGCCACCGGCGGCTCCTACTGTTGATGGTCGTTGGTACTCGTTGGCCGATGTGGTAGTGCGTCAGCCCCCGAGACAAACGTCACGATACCGACCGCGCGCCGTGCACCAACCTGGCGAACTGGTAATCACCGAAATCGCACACGAGCGTCGGCGGGGGTGCCAAACAACGATCCCGAACTTCGCCGGGCCGGCTCGTGATGCGCCAGAGTGGTGGCATGAGCAACGCAGGACCGCCCGCGAACCATCCCGCGAACCATCCCGCGAACCGTGACGACGGGGTCGACGATGCCCAGCACTCCGACGAGATCGAGTTGATGGTCGTGACGATGACCTTCGACGCCAAGGCGACAGACCAGGACAATGCAACGCTGCTCGCGGTGTTGTCGAAGTACGTCGTCTTGACGCGGATGCAAGACGGATGCCGCAACGTCGATCTCTGTTCGAGCATGACCCGGCCCGGCCGCCATCTCATCGTTCAGAAGTGGGACTCCGAAGACGCGCAGCGCCGACACTTCGATGCCGACCTGATGGTCGACATGGCCCGCTCGTGTCAAGGACTCCTGGCGCAGGCCCCGTCGATCGACCTCTGGCAAGGCACCAGCGCGCACGACCTGCGCTAGCCACCTCGCGTACGGCGACCGGCAAACGATCTGAGAACGTTCGGGCTGGCAGCCGTCCACATGGTGGGACCGATACACTCCATCCATGGCTAACCCAGTCTTCAACGACAACACCATGCAGCGCGATGCTGCAGGATGGGCTGCACCCGTACGCGGCGCACACACGGCTCCCATCCCCACCGGATCGCCACTCAACCCGCCGATGAACGATGGCCCCTCCACCCCGTGGAGCAAGGACGCCATGTCGGTCAACGGCACGATCACCGCCGTCGCGGCGCTGTTCGTGCTGCTCTTGATCTCGGCTTCCTTCGGCTGGGCCGCGTCGGGCGGCACCACCGTCGATGGTGTCGAGACCTACTCGTTCCCACCCATTGCGATGCTCGGCATCATCGCCGGTTTCGGCGCCGTCATCGTCTCGTCGTTCAAGCCGATGTGGGCCAAGTTCCTCGGCCCGATTTACGCGCTTGGTTACGGCTTCGCGGTCGGTGCGATCTCGCGTGGCTACGAGACCTTTCAGAACGGCATCGTCCTGCAGGCTGTCGGCGCCACTGCGTCGGTCTTCGTCGTGATGCTCGTGCTCTACCGGACTCGCATCATCAAGGTCACCGACAAGTTCCGCCGGGCGGTCATCTTTGCCACGTTGGGCATCATGGTGCTCTACGGCGTGTCGTTCCTGATGCGGCTCTTCGGCGCCGAGATCGGTTTCATCAACAGCCCGAGTCTCCTCGGCATCGGTTTCTCGGTCGTCGTGTGCGGCATCGCGGCGATGAACCTCGCGCTCGACTTCGACCGGATCGAGCGGGGCGTCGCATCAGGCATGCCCAAGGCCTACGAATGGGTCGCCGCACTCGGTCTGCTCGTCACGATCGTGTGGCTCTACCTCGAACTGCTGCGCCTCCTCTCGAAGCTGCAGCAGCGCTGACCGATCGGTCAGCCACGCATTTGCATGTCCGCTGACAACACCCGTCGTCTCGTCGAGGCGGCGGGTGTTGCCGCGTCTGGTGCCGCGTTTGCCGGCGCTGTCGGATCTCTCATCGGCCTCGCCGTACCGGCTGCGGTGGTCGGGGGGCTGAACGGGGCGATCTCCGGGTGGCGTCGAATCTATGACTGGGGTTGTTCTGACGGCCTCGTCGCCTTCACGTTGGATTCGACGTGGGGCCTCCCGATGACCGGCGCAGGCCTCGTGGCGCAGGGAGTCGGGCTGGCTCAGCCGTCGTCGGGGTACGTGGCGGCGTTGAGCGAGCGCCGGAACCGTCACGTCTATCGACGTGGCTTTCGGCTCCGTCGCGAGTTCGCGGTCACCATGGGCAACGTGATCTCCCAGGCCGGCGATATCGAGAGCCCGCGCCGGGCCAGGTTGATCACCGATCATGAAGACGTCCATGTCTGGCAGTCACGCTGGTTCGGACCGTTGTACCCGGTGCTCTACGTCGGATGGATGGTGGCGGGCGGTGCGGTGGGCGCGGTTCGCTGGGTGCTCGACCGGCGCCGCAAGGGTGACCCGTTCTTCGCCACAGTCGAGTCGGCGGCGTACTACCTCAATCCGTTCGAGTGGTGGGCCTACAGCCGAGATGCTCACTGGCCGCCGAGTGGCAAGGTCGTCGACTTCGGCTGGCAACGGCCGTGCTGCCAGCCGTTGACGACAGCCCGACCCGAGCGTCCGTCGGGTCTTGCTCAACTTCGACGGTGACCATCCTCGGGTTTCAGCGCGCGATCAGCCTGATCGGCGAACCGTCGCGAGTTGGCGGAGCAGTGCAGCCGTGAACGCCGCGGGTTGTTCTTGCTGCGTCCAGTGTCCGGCCTCGGTGATGATCTCGGCGCCGCGGTAGTCGGGGAGCAGACCTTCCATCGATGCGACGTACTCCATGCGGTGGGCGATGACCAGGTCCTTGTCGCCGCCGATGAAGGCGCATGGCATCGCTGGCGCCGGGAGCTCGCGGGTGAGTTCCCAGTCGGCGTCGAGGTTGCGATACCAGCTGATCGGGCCGAAGAAACCGCTGGCGGTGAATTGGTCGACGTAGCGATCGTGGTCGGCCGCCGTCAGCCATGTCGGCAGCCCGTCGGGCAGCGCGGCCCGGTTGGTCCACGTGTCGAGCAGGCCGGTGTCAGTGAGTGCGGGGAGCTGGGCAGGGTCGGGCGCGGGGCCGAACATCTCCGCCGATCCGCCCCACAGCACGGTGCGCAGCGAGCGTGACACGTCGGCGTCGAGTTCGTTCTCGGCGAGATCGGGCAGCTGGAAGTACAGCATGTAGAAGAAGCGGTCGCCGTACATCGCCCGGAACAACTCGGTCGGCTGCATCGGCCACGGGGTGTAGGGCACGCTCACGTTGACGACGGCATTGACTCGTTCCGGATGGAATCGAGCCAGATCCCAGACCACGAGCGCCCCCCAGTCGTGGCCGACGAAGGTGGCATCGGCGGCGTCGACGTCGTCGAGCAGGGCGACCAGATCGGCCGACAGACGGTCGCTGCGGTATGCGTTGACCTCCTTCGGTGCCGACGAGAACCCGTAGCCGCGCTGGTCGGGAACCAGCACCCGAAATCCGGCGGCGACCAATGGATCGATCTGGTGGCGCCACGAGTGCGAACTCTCCGGCCAGCCGTGCGCGAGAACCACGACCGGGTTGCCCGGCGCGCCCGCGTCGATCACCTCGATGTCGATCCCGCCGAACTCGTCAGATGTATGGACTCGGCGAGTGGTGTGCGACATCTCCAGACGGTACGCGCACGTCGCGCCACCGGTCAGCCGCCCGAGTTGGAGGCGTCTGCGGGGGTTGGGGTGATCGCGGCGATGCCGGCAGTGACGTCGGCCCAACCGAGGTCATCGGCTGCCCAGAGGCGATCGAAATCGGCGTCGGCGGAGTCGCTGAAGCCAAAGCGGTTGCGATGGTTGTATCGCCAGCGCTGGGTGTTGACGTCGACGCCGACACGCGCGAGTCGCCCTGCGCAGTAGGTGTCCCACGCTGCTGCTTCGGCCAAGGTCAACGCATCGTCGGATCCGACGGCGGCAAAGTCGGACCGCATCCGGTCACGGGCACGCAGCAACATCCGGCCGATCGACGTGCGTGTTTGCGTGATGCCCAGTGTGGTGAGTTGCTTGGTGTTCTCGATCGCGCCGCTTTGGGCCTCGATCACGATCGTTGCATCGGACGACGGCACGTCGACCGAGCAGGTGACCTTCGCGAGCGGCGTCGTTTCATCGACGATCAGCTCGATGCGGTTGCTGACATCGAGTTCTCGCGCAAGATCGCCCACGATGGCAGCGATCTGAGCGGCGTCATACTTGACCTGGATGAACTCGGCCGGCGACACCGACACCTGTCCCGCGATGAGTGCGTTCACGATCAGGCGTCGGCGAATGCCGCTGCGGCGTCACGCGCTCGTTTGATTGCAGTTTGTCGTTCGTTGAACGAGTCGACGCCGAGTTGGTTGATCGTGTCGTTCTCGTCGTCGGTGAACCCGGCGAGCTCACGGAATCGACGGGCCAGCTTGAAGCTGCTCTCCTCGTGGTCGCCACGCGCCCCGCCGAAGCTGAACAGCTTGTCGACGACCTGCTGGAACTCGAGGGCCCTGGCCCGCCGGTCGGGGTCTTTCTCGGTGACCTTGCGCAGCCAGTCGGAGCCCATCTTCACGTGGGTGACTTCGTCGGCGAGCATCCAATCTTCGCAGAATTCGAGGTAAGGGTCGCCGGCGAGGTCGCCGAATTCCTTCATCTGTGTGAACACGTCGATGGCGAGACCTTCGAGCGCACGGTTGACGCCGGCGAGCCGGAGCACGGGGTCGTTCGAGCAGGCGGCTTCGAAGAGGACGGTGTTCTCCTGGAACTCGCCGAGTTCGGTACCCATCCAGTCGCCGAGCTTGGCGCTGATCTCGACGTGGCGGGCCTCGTCCCATGCCTGACGGGCCATGTCGAGCTTGAGTTCGAACGGGATCGTGTCGCCGGTGCCATCACCGGCGTCGAAGTCGTGGGCAGTTCGCCCTGCGCCTTCGAGGGCCTGGATCTCACCGACCATGATGCCGTGCATCAACCCTCGGGCACGATCGGATGCGTCGGGTCGCTCGGGTGTCAAGCGGTTGCTGGACGACCGTGACTTGGACGACGTGCGCTTGGACGACGCCTCCATGGGATCGCGGGTGTCGGCGAGACGTTCGGCCATGTTCGTCTGGACGAACCGCTCGTCGCGAGCGAGGTCTTCGACGGGAAAGAACTGACGCATGGTGTACCCCTGACTTTCTGGCGACTGCACTGACGACGTGAGTGATGTGATGTGGTCACGTCGAGTTCACCGCGACCGTAGCCGCGGATTGTCACACCGTGCTGGTCGGAGCGGTTCAGGTTTCGTCAGGCCCCGGGCCACCGATCGACCCGGGCCCGGTGATGCCACCGGCTTCCACGATGAGCGCTTCGAGCCGGGCCTGGTGCGCGGACGCGCGCCGGACGTGGTCGGGTGTGGTGATGAGTGACTGCAGCATCATCTCACCGTCACGCCAGTCATCGAACTCGTCTTGGAGAATGAAGTTGATCGACCGGATGGTGGGGGCGTCGGTGATTTCGCTCGTGTTGTTGCGGTGATAGGTGTACGCGGAGATGAAGTGCGGGATGAGTACCCGGTAGACCCCGACCAACTTCTCGATGGTCAGTTCCGGAGCCTCCGGCTCGGTCATCGCCTCGATGAACCTGACCATGGCGTCGTTGGCGGGCTGGGTGAGCCGCTCGGGCTTCATCTCGCGTAACTCGGGCAGGCGCTTGTTCCACAGATCGGCGTGCCAGGCGTGGTGATAGCAGTGCGCGCCGAGCCGCATCTTGATGTCGAGTTCGGGGATCGTGGCGATCCACCCGCCGAGCGCCTCGAACAGCTTCATTTCGGTCCACTTGTAGATGCCGACGCGTCGTGCCGTCTCGGCCACGCTGAACATGCCGGGAAGGTCGCGCCGATCCCACGGGGCAAACGGCGCACGCGCAGTGGAAGCGGTCGGTGTCGAGGTGTCCTCCATCGGGGGCACCGTACCGAGTCGAGCCGAGCCGGGACGTGTCAGCCGGTGCGTCGTCGTCGATGTTGCGAACCGTCGATCCGAACTATCGGTTCGGCGCGCGTTGGGCTGCCCAACTCGCCTCGGCTGCGCCCAGGTCGGTTGCGGGTTCGCCATCGTTGGTGTATTCGAGCAGCATTGCCCGCCAGGGCCCGCGAGC
Organism: Ilumatobacteraceae bacterium; assembly: GCA_963820085.1. Lineage (GTDB taxonomy): Bacteria > Actinomycetota > Acidimicrobiia > Acidimicrobiales > Ilumatobacteraceae > Ilumatobacter_A. Next base: position 743,578 of record CAWFYU010000009.1, read on the forward strand.
TTCGAGTTTGCCGAGAATCGCACTGACGCCCCACACGACCCGGTCGAGAATGACGAAACTCGGCGGCAGGTTGAGTTGTTCGATCACGGGCGCGTGCGGACCCTGCACGTCGAGGATCGTGCCGAGCGTGTCGCGCATCCAGTCACGGGTGAACGTGAACTCATCGGTCAGATATGGCACATATGGACTCGACACGTAGTCGTAGACGAGGCCGGGGTCGAGGTGATGGCCGCTGCGCAGAAATCCTGACGACTCCATGCTGTGCACGAGCAGGTCCGGGTCGCGGTGGACGATGATTGCATCCATCGTCGGCTTGAGCCCTTCCCACTCGCCCGGTGACCAGCGTTTGACCAGGCCGTAGTCGAGGAATGTGATGCTGCCGTCATGGTGGAACTTGTAGTTGCCGGGGTGGGGGTCGCCGTTGAAGACTCCGTAGTGGTGGATGGCGCGCTGCGCGAATCGCCACAACACCTCGGCTGCACGCTGCTTGGTCTCGACGGACTCGTTCTTGCGGAACTCGTCGAACGACATGCCCTCGACCCATTCGGTGGTCAGCAATCGGGCGGTCGAATACTCGGGGACGAGCTGAGGGATGCGGACCCACGGGTGCCCGGCGAACAGCGCCTCGAACTCGGTGACATTCGCGGCTTCGAGGGTGTAGTCGAGCTCTTCGCGCATCCTTCCGCGTAGCTCGTCGACGAGGGCGTGGACGTCGAGTCCCTTGAGCATCATCGCCGAGAACATCGCGTACATCACCTCCGCCGCATCGAGATCGCTTTCGATTGCTTCGTGCACGCCGGGGTACTGCACCTTGACCGCGACGTCGCGACCGTCGGGTGTGACGGCCTTGTGGACCTGGCCGATCGATGCGGCCGCCACGGGGAGGTCGCTCCAGGAGCGAAAGATGCGTTCGGGTGGTCGCCCGAGATCGCCTTCGACCACACCGGCCGCCAGGCTCGGCGCCATCGGTGCAGCATCTGCTTGCAACGTCGCCAGCGCGTCCTGCGCCTCGTCGGGCAGCGCTTCGAAGATGAACGAGATCATCTGACCTGCTTTCATCAGCACGCCCTTCATCTCGCCCAGTTCCTTGGCGACGTCCTCTGCCGTGCGAATCGCGAACTGTTCGTCGAGCAGCGCCCGCCGCTCCTGGTCGCTGGCGAGGCCCCGCACCTTCGACACTGCGAAGCGCGTCGTGCTCGCGCGGACATGCGCCAGATCTTTGTCGAGCGAGCGAACCGGTTGGTGAGGGGGGAGGTGCGGGTCCGTTCCGCGGTGTGCTGCGCTGCCGTCGCCACGCCGGTGGCGAGCGCCAGAAGTGCCGCGACCGACGCGACGCGCTTCTTCTGCATCAGCCTGTTCCTCTCGGTGTCAACTCAGTGTCGGCGAGGTGGTCCGGGCAGTTGGATGCGTTGCGAGCACGTCGTCGGGGATCGGCTCCCCCGTCACCTCATCGGTCCAATAGGTGCCGTCGTTCAACCGATCGAGCGCAGCCTGCACGTCGCCGAGGTCGCGCTCGATCGCGTCGAGGTCGATCGCGTCGAGGTCGATCTCGTGTCCGACGATCGATGCGTCGGTGTCGGCTTCGGGATCGGCGGGGGTCGACCCTGGTAGGTGCGTCTCATTCACCCCACTCAAACTAGCTGCTGGCCGAGTCGGCCTGTCAGGCCGTGCGTCGATCACGGCGGGCCCAGCAGGTCCCATTTGTTGCCGGCGATGTCCACGAACACCACGACGCGACCGTAGGGCTCGGTGCGCGGTTCACCGACGAACTCGACGCCGAAGTCGGCCAGCCGACGGTAGGACGCGTCGAAGTCATCGACGCGCACGAAGAGGCCGACGCGGCCTGCGAACTGCGAACCGATCGCCGCCCGTTGGTGCTCGCCATCCGCCTGGGCGAGGAGCACACCGGATTGGGCGCCAGGAGGTCGCACCACCACCCACCGCTTGGGCCGCCCGTCGCCGGTGAGCGACGGCGAGTCCTCGGCGAGTTCGAAGCCCAGCGCGTTCACATAGAAGTCGATCGCCGCGTCGTAGTCGTCGACGATCACCGTCACGTGTTCGAGGTGCATTCGGCGACCGTAGGTGATCGACGCAGCCGGCCGAGCAAAGACGCGGGGTCGGCTCCGAACCGCACCGTCCGGGAGCGGTGCCGCATCAGATAAGGTCCGGCGCCATGGCTTTCCCTCCCTTTGACGGTTCCGCTCCCCAGCAGCAGGACTTCTCCGCTCCGCCCGAGATGGGCATCGACCCGGCCAAGCGCTACACGGCGACGATGACCACGTCGCTCGGCGAGATCGTGATCGCGCTCGATGCACTCAAGGCCCCGAAGACGGTCAACAACTTCGTGTTCCTCGCGCTGAACCACTACTACGACGGCGTGATCTTCCACCGGATCATCAAGGGCTTCATGTGCCAGGGTGGCGACCCCACCGGTACCGGCCGCGGTGGGCCCGGCTACCGCTTCGAAGACGAGCTGCCCAAGCCGCGCGAATACCAGATCGGTTCGCTGGCCATGGCCAACGCCGGTCCGAACACCAACGGTCGCAGTTCTTCATCGTGTCGGGCCCGTCGGGCGTCGGCCTGCCACCGCAGTACAGCCTGTTCGGTCAGGTGGTCAAGGGCCTCGACATCGTCGACACGATGCAGAACGTTCCGACCGGCGGCGGTGACAAGCCCAAGACCGATGTCGTGATCCAGTCGGTCACGATCACCGAAGCCGAATAGCGCTCGCGGCGTCGGACCGTTCGAGTCGACCAACATCTCCTCACGTGGTCGAACTTTCTCTGTCGCAGGCGCGCCGCATCGCGCTCGGGGCGCAGGGTTTCGGCACCGCCCGCCCGAGCGGTCGAGTCGATCGACGGCACCTGCGCAAGGTGCTCGACCAGATCGGGCTCATTCAGATCGACTCGGTCAACGTGCTCGTACGCAGCCAGGAGCTGCCCCTGTTCGCCCGACTCGGACCACACCCGCGATCGCTGATCACCGACGCGACGAGGCCGGTGAGCTGTTCGAGTACTGGGTGCACGAGGCATGTCACGTGCCGGTCGAGCAGCGTCCGCTCTACGGCTGGATGATGACCGACCACCCCCGTTGGCGGCGGATGCGGGCGTGGGCTGCTGGACGGCCCGATCTCATTGCTTCCGTGCTCGAGCGCGTCCGTGCCGACGGCCCGCTCGTCGCCAGCGATTTCGCCCTGCGCGACCGGCCAAGGGCCAGTGGTGGGACTGGGACGATGGGAAGTACGCCCTCGAACACCTCTTCCGCGTCGGCGACGTCGCTGCCACCCGTCGACCGAACGATTTCGCCCGCATGTACGACTTATCCGAACGCGTCATCCCGGCCAACGTCCTGGCGTTGCCCGCGCCGAGCGAGGACGATGCAAAGCGCGAACTGCTGGTGCTTGCGGCGTCGTACCTGGGCGTCGCCACCGCCGCCGATCTGACCGACTATCACCGACTGACGCACACGCGCGACCCATCTCGCCGAGTTGGTCGAGGACGGTCGGCTGATCGCGGCACGCGTCGAGGGCTGGGGCAAGCCGGCGTACCTCCACCCCGCCGCAACGATGCCGCGCCGCATCACCGCGCGGGCACTGCTCAGCCCGTTCGACCCCGTCGTCTGGAACCGGGATCGGGCCGAGCGGCTCTTCGGCTTCCGCTATCGCATCGAGATCTACACGCCCGAACCGAAGCGGCAGTACGGCTATTACGTGCTGCCGTTCCTGCTCGGTGACCAGCTGGTCGGCCGCGTCGACCTGAAGGCGGATCGCAAGACCGGCCGACTCCTCGTGCAGGGCAGCTATGGAGAGCCCGGTATCGCCGAGGGCGACGTCGCCGCCGAACTGGCCGCCGAACTTCGGCTGATGGCAGGTTGGCTCGGCCTCGCCGAGGTCGTCGTCAACCCCCGCGGCGACCTGGCGCCAGCGCTGCGTTCACCGCTGCATCTGAGGGCCTGACGTCACTCGCCTCCGCTTTTCATGTGAGCACAAGCTCGTCCGACGCACCATGTGCTCACACGGAGCGGTCGCCATGTTTCATGTGAGCACAAGCTTGGTCCGACGCACCATGTGCTCACACGGAGCGGGCAGCCGGGGCGTGTCGCTAGCGTTTTGTTTCGTGCAATCCGCAGACGACGGGCTCGACCTGAGAATCTGTCACGACGATCTGAGCGGCACCGAGATCCGGGAGTTGCTCCGGCTGCATGCGGACGGAATGCGCCAGAACTCGCCACGAGACGCGTGCCATTTCCTCGACCTCGACGGACTGCGGAGTCCGACCGTCACGGTCTGGTCGATCTGGGACGGGAGCAGCCTCGACTGGGTGCGGTGCCCTCCGCGAGATCGACGCGACACACGGCGAGGTCAAGTCGATGCGGACCGCACCAGAGCATCTCGGCCGTGGAATCGGTCGCAAGATGCTCAGCCACATCATCGCCACTGCCCGCGACCGGGGCTATGCACGCGTCAGCCTCGAGACGGGGAACGGCGAGTCGTTTGGTGCAGCGGTCCATCTCTACGAGGCCTTCGGATTCGAGCGTTGTGGACCATTCGCGGACTACGCCGATCACGAGTTCAGCCAGTTCTTCACGCTCGCTCTGTGACGCCACGAAGGATGTCACCTGACCGGTGAGCCCGCCGGCGTCAACGGGTGGGAAGTGCCCAGCGCAGCGTCTGGGTGACCAGCGCCCCGGCCGGACGCAGCACCGCGGCTTCGGAGACGGGCAGCCAGGGAAGGCGCAACGGGATGCGGGTCCACGCGGGCATCAACGCCACCGCAGCTGCGCAAATCAGGCCGTACGGAGCGCGACCGGCCAGGGGCAACGGAGGTTGGATCAGCAGGTATCGGGCCGCGTCGCGCGCGCGCGGGTGCCTTTCAATTCGGGACGGAAGTCGTGTAACTGGCGCCGCAACTCGTGTTCAGTGGTCGGGGCATCGACGACGCCGAGCGCAGTGGCCACCACGGCCGACTCGGCAACGTAGCGATCACGTTCGTCGCCCCGCAGCGGCTGCTCGCCGTACCGATCGTGCGCCGCGAGAAAGCTGTCGAGTTCGGCGACGTGGACCCAGCGCAGCAGATGGGGATCGTTCGCCGCGTACGGCCGGCCGTCGGGGGCCGTGCCCACGACGCGTTCGTGGACCCGATGGACGACATCGACGGCCTTCTGTGCCTCCGACGCGGGGCCGAACGTGGTGGCGGCGAGGAAGTCGGCGGTGCGCTGGAGACGACCCCACGGGTCGTGGCGGTAGTCGGAGTGCTCGGCGACGCCGGCCATCGCCAACGGATGGAGCGACTGGAACAGCAGCGCCCGCATGCCGCCGATGAACATCGACGCATCGCCGTGGACCCTGCGGATCGGCGCATCATCATCGAACCAGCCGCGCTCGTCGGTGTCGAACAACTCCCCGTGTCGCTTGGCCGCATCAGGGCCCGACCACACGATCACGGATCTGGCCACCCAGCCACTCGCGAAGAACGCCAGTTGCCGGTGCCATTGGCTCATCGTGTCACGGGATGCTGAGTACCATCCGAACGTGCTCGAAGAAACCGACGACCCGATCGCGGCGTCGCCCGAAGCTCGCGGTTCGGTCGATGCGGCCGGTCGTCGCTTCGAGCGGCGGTCGACCGACCGAGTGTTGCCCCGGTGGGCAGTACCCGCCATCGTCCTGTTCTGGGTCGGGTTCCTGCTCACCTTCGTTGCCCGCCATGTGTTCCATCGGCTGGCCGACCTCCTCATCTTGCTGCTGGTTTCGACGTTCCTGGCCCTCGCCATCGAGCCGGGTGTCAACAAACTCTCGGCGCGTGGCTGGCGACGCGGCCGGGCCACGATTTCGATCTTGCTCGGCGTACTGGTGGCATTTCTCGTGTTCGTCGTGGCGATCGGCACGCTCGTCGGCACCCAGATCGCCGACCTGTTGTCCGAGTCGAACGTCTACATCGAAGACACGGTCGAGTTCTTGAACGACACGTTCGGCACGCAGATCGACCCGCAGTCGGTGATCGACGAGGTGAACGACCCCGAGGGCCGCGTCCAGCAGTTCATCCAAAGTCAGGGCGACGAAGCCGTGCGCCTGTCGCTCGCCGCGCTCGGCGTCATCTTCCAGGGTCTGTCGGTCATCCTCTTCACCTACTACCTCGTCGCCGACGGGCCTCGGCTGCGCCGCATCATCTGCGCGCGGCTCACCCCGGAACGACAGGAACGGGTGCTCAACGCCTGGGAACTCGCGATCAACAAGACGGGCGGCTATCTCTACTCCCGGGCCCTCCTTGCGCTGCTGTCGGCATTCTTCCACTGGGTCATCTTCCAGTCGTTGGGTACCCAGGCTCCGATCGCCCTCGCGCTGTGGGTCGGTCTCGTCAGCCAGTTCCTCCCCGTCGTCGGCACCTACCTCGCCGGCATCCTGCCCGTCCTCGTCACGTTCCTCGACTCGCCGCTCAAGGCCGCCATCGTGATCGGGTTCATCGTGATCTACCAGCAGATCGAGAACTACTTCTTCGCGCCGCGCATCACGGCGCGCACGATGGAACTGCATCCGGCGGTCGCCTTCGGTGCTGCGTTGGGTGGCGCCGCGTTGCTCGGCGCCATCGGGGCCATCCTTGCGCTGCCTGCGGCGGCGATGATCCAGGCGCTCGCCAGTGAGGCGGGTCGACGGTATGACGTGGTCGACAGCCACCTCACGGTGATCCAGCCGCCAAAGCGATCGCAGGGTTCGGCCGCGCACCCGAGCGCCCAAGCCGATTCGCCCCACGTTCCGTGACTCGATTCGACGATGAGTCCTTCGCTCCGATCGCGGTGGCAACGCGCAGCGCCTTCGACGAGTCGCTCCATCACGGTGCCGGCGTGGCGCTCGACCACCTGGGTGCCGTCGAGGCCGCGATCGGCGACGAGCGGCTCGTGGTCTACCCGCGCTCGTCACTCAAGCCGCTCCAAGCCGCGGCGATGGTCGCTGCCGGGCTCGACATTCCCAGCAACGAACTCGCCGTGGCATGTGCCAGCCACAGCGGTGAACCACAGCACCTCGACACGGTCTGCCAATTGCTGGCCGCCGCCGACTTGTCGGCGGCCGACTTGCAGAACACACCCGACCGGCCGTACGGCGCGGCCGCCCGCACGGCCATGCGACTGGCCGGGGAGCCGCCGTCGTCGCTCCAGCAGAACTGTTCGGGCAAGCACGCCGCGATGCTCGTCACCTGTCGGATCAACGGCTGGCCCGTCGACGACTATCTCGACATCGACCATCCGCTGCAACGGCTGATCACCGCCCACATCGAAGCGCTCACAGGTGAACGCGTCGCCCACATCGGCGTCGACGGGTGTGGTGCGCCGACCCATGCCTTCAGCCTGCGCGGGTTGGCGACGGCGTTCGGCGTGCTGGCCCGCGGGTCGGCGGTCGCGAGCGCGATGCGTGCCCACCCCGACCTCGTCGGTGGCACCGGCCGCGACGTCGGCATCTGGATGAGCAACGTCGACGGGATGATCGCAAAGGAAGGTGCCGCCGGGGTGATGGCGGCCGCCCTGCCCGACGGTCGGGCGGTTGCGTACAAGATCGCCGACGGGTCAGACGCTGCCCGTCAAGCGGTGGTGCCAGAGGCGATGCGGCTGCTCGGCATCGACGCCGAGTTGATTGCGCGCCTCGCCGACGAGACCTCGGTGCCGGTGTTGGGCGGGGGCCGCCCCGTGGGTCGACTCGTCGCGTTGCCCTGGTCGCGGCGAGGATGACGAGCGTGAGTGACTCGATCGACTTCGTCACGCTCGACCGGGACAGCTTCGAGTACGGCGGCGTCGAGCAGGTCGCCCCCGGCATCCGGAGGGTCATCGCCAAGAACCCGTCGAAGTTCACCTACCACGGCACCGGCACCTACATCATCGGTGAGGGCGACGTGGCGGTCATCGACCCTGGCCCGACCCTCGACGCGCACCGCGACGCGCTCGCTGCAGCACTTGCCGGCGAGACGGTCCGCGCGATCCTGGTGACGCACTGCCATGCGGACCATTCGCCGCTCGCAAGTTGGCTGCGCGCCGAAACGGGGGCGCCGACGGTGGCCTTTGGTCCGCACGACCGGCCCGGCGCCGAAACGTGGGACATCGGCACCGACCCGGAAGGCTTCGGCGTGGCCCCGGCATCATCCGACGCAGACGAGGCCGATGGTGCGGGCGACACCGATGAACCCGAGATCAAGATCGAGGAGTCGACCGATCATGCCTTCACCCCCGACCTCGTCGTCGGCACCGGTGATGTTGCTGCGTCCGGCACACTCGGGAGTCGGTCGTGGACGGTTACTGCGTTGCACACCCCCGGCCACACGTCGAACCACACCTGCTTCGCCCTGGACGACGGCCTGACGACGTCGCTCTTCACCGGCGACCACGTGATGGGGTGGAGCACGACGGTCGTGTCTCCTCCCGACGGCGACATGGCGGCGTACTTCGAGTCACTCCGAGTTGTGGCCGGCCGCAGTGACGATGTGATCATCCCCACTCACGGCGCACCGGTCACCGACCCGCAGCACTACGTCCGCCAACTCATCGCCCATCGCGCAGCTCGTGAAAGCCAGATCGTCGAGGCGGTGCGCAGCGGTCTGGTGACGATCCCCGACATCGTGACCACGCTCTACGCCGCAGTGCGCGTCGAACTGCACAAGCCGGCTGCGCGCAGCGTGTTGTCGCATCTGATCAAGCTCGTCGACGACGGCGTCATCACGATCGACGCATCAGGCCGACCTCGCCTCGACAGCGTCTACGCCGCTCCCTGAGCGCAGTGGGCGGCCGGCGGGTGACGTCACGCTTGGATAGTTGTGCCTTGTGAAAGTGCAGTGCTCGGCTTGGGTAGATATGCCCGTGAAATAGCGATGCCACGCCTGGGCCGCGATAGGGCTCACCCTGGGCCGTCGCGACACTGATTCTGCGTGCGAGAAGTGTGCGAGCTCGTCAGGTTCCTCTTCGGCAGAATCGTGTTCGACCTGCGTTCCCACGCTGCAGCTCGTGGGGTCTGACCTCCCCGATCGCCGAGCAGGTACAGTTTCACGGATGGACGTCGATCGAATCTGGTCAGCCGCTGAACTCGAGGCGCTGACGCCCGACGACCGCGCTGCCACCATCCGAGACGGATTCGTGAACGACCCCGCGAACGTTCCTGCCGATCTGATCGACCGGGCAAGGCGCAAGGCCGACGCTCGAATCGCAGCCACCGAGGGTCGCCAAGCCCTCCAGTGACCCGACGTACGGTTCGCGTCGACGCTCAGTTCTTCACCGAACTCGACGCTCAGCTCGGCGAAGCACGCGGCCCGAACGGAGAGCCGTCGGCGAGCGACTTCTTGTTGATCGAGCTCCCGATTCTTGCCGAAGCGTTCGCCGAACGCTTCGACGAGCTGCTGCGCCTCTACCCGGAGCGAGACGACTACCGATACCTCGTCGCCGGTGGCCGTCTTGTGTACGCAGTGGTCGTCGTCGGGCAACGAACCGACGACGATTCGATCTCGCTGTTCGGTATCGAGATCGACCTGAGCGGACCTCGATAGCCGCCCGATAATCGCAGACCACCAGATCCCGGCCACACCCGCATATCCGGCGTTACGAGCGAGCCGATCGCTCGGTAACGCACGCTCGTAGTGGCACCCTCCAGCGTCGCGTGTTCTCAGGCGGTCTTGGTGCCGTGTTCGAGTTCGCGGTCCACTGCACGACGGATCCACGCTGACACTGATCGGTCGTCGGCGTCGGCGGCGTCGCGGATCTTGGCGAGCGTCTCGGGCGGGAACCGGACGGGGACGAGCTCGGACAGTTTCGAGTTGCGCCGCCGGGCGGGTCCTTGGGGTGTTTGGTTGTCGGGGTCGGCGTAGAAGTCGTGTTCTTCTTGTCGGGTCATCTTCTTGGTGGTCATCGGTCCTCCTTGTATCGGTCAGCGAGATGTTTGGCGGCGCGGTAGCAGCCGATCGGTCGGCATCTGGTCGGGTCGTCGTGGTCGGACGGGGCGAGCGGCACCATCAACACCTCACCGGCGATGTCGGCGACCATCAGCCAGTGCGCTGGTGGTTTGGCCGGGTAGAAGAGCGGGTCGGAGTTCCAGATTTCGTAGATGTCGTCGATGCCGTAGGGGTCGTGTTTGAACAGGTGGGCGGCTTGTCGGTCGATCTCGAACGGATCGGTGTCGTCCAACCGGTCGAGATCGAACAACTCCCCCACACCGAGAGTGTATTACAAACGGATACGAACGTCGAGTAGTTGATCTCGACCGGTTCAACCCGGACGCGTCGCCCCGGCAATGAAGGTCGACACGATGTAGGTGGCGTGGCGGTCGAGGCTGCGCCGTGCACGGTCGTAGCGCATTGTCGTGCGAGGGTCGGCATGGCTGGCGGCTTCTTGGACGTCGCGCAGTGGGACGCCGGCGTCGAGAGCGGCGGTGATGAACGAGTGTCGCAGGCTGTGCGGTGAGATGCGCTTGTCGATCCCGGCGCGCTTCACCAATCGCTTGACCATCCGATCGGCGCAGTAGCGGTCCATCCGGCCACCCTCGACGCCGAGGAAGATCGGCCCCATCGTGCGTTCACCGATGTACAGATCGAGTGCGCGACCGGTGCGTGGCGCGATCGGGATCGTAACGTGCTTGCCACCTTTCCTGACGATCGCCAAGGTGCGATGCCCGCGCTCGGTCGACAAGTCGCCGATGTCAGCGTTCAACGCTTCGGAGATCCGCAACCCGTTCAAAGCCAGCAGCGTCATCAACGCCCCGTCACGCGAGTCGCCGAGCCCAGCCTGAACGAGGAGGGCGCCGAGTTCGTTGCGGTCCAACCCGAGGGTGCGTGACTCGTCGTGAACCTTCGGACGGCGAACGTTCAAAGCTGGGTTCTTGTCCAGGATGTCTTCGATCTGGCAGTACTTGTAGAACGACGACAACGTCGACAGTCGGCGCCCGATCGTTGACGCCATCCGGCCTGCTTGTTCCATCCACCGGGCGAAGGTCTCGAGGTGGGGTCGCTTGACGTTCAACAGGTTGATGCCGTGGTCGTGGCACCAGGCAGCGAAGATCCGCAGATCCGTTGCGTAGCTGCGCCGGGTCGGATCGGTGTAGCCGGCGATGAACGCCGAGACCGCGACCCGTTCGGTGATGATCACCGGATCGTCGTAGCGGATGACCTCGACGGTGTGAACAATGGTGGCTTCAGTGGTGTCGGCCATGGTGGCCTCCTTGGGTGACCCAGCCTCCCGAGGAGACGGGACCATCCACGCTCGCGCCATTCCGAAACTGCCGTTGCCGCCGGGATTATCGGGTGCCACGAGTTGGGCCGCAGTGCGCGGGTCCACCATCGAGTTCGGCCGGATTATCGAGCGTCAATACCGAGTGCGTTCGCTCGGCGTCGATGAGTTCGCTGTGGTCCGTAGCCCGTCCAGATCGGCAGTTCGGCGCTAGCTCGGTGGCGTCCAGTAGCGGTCCTCGTCAGCCAACTCACGTTCCAACTCGCTCATGCCGTCGTCGCCCACGGTGTCGTCGAAGTACGCGTCCAGCGTTTGGCGTGCAGCCGCCAGGAGTGGAAAGACGTCCACCTCGTCGTGGAGCGTCGCCAGACCGGCCGCCGCTACCTCTGCCGGTTGGTCGGCCGTCCACGAGCCGAACCGGGCGAGGGACGCGACGATGAGATTTAGGGTTCGGTAGACCTCGACGAGGTCCGACCGATCGACTTCCACACGCGACGACATTGGTTCAGACTGCCCGATGTGGAACGGAATCGCGAGTACCGAGCGGCAGTTCGGCGCTACTCGTAGTCAGTCGCCGTCGAAGAACAAGTAACCTCTCCGCCGGACGGTCTCGTACTCCCCACCCGCGAGCTGCGCACACATTTCCCGCTCGCCCTCCGTCAAGCCCCGAACCTTGAGCAGGGCGTCAAGTTCGTCGATGAGAATGTTCAGTTGCGGCACGTTGAGCATTCCATCGCCGTGAGGATGAACACCAGTGAGCATGCCGGATCGGGCGCCCTGCGCCCGATCCCCGATTGCGCCGAGTGACTCGGCTGCATCGTCGTCGAACGATCGAATCCGCCGGTGATTCATGTCCTCCAGATGAACCGTGATTGCCACCGGCGCTACGCGCCGTGACGAGCGGAGGGTTCGGACGCCATCGGCGCATATTGCCCGGTATGTGCGCGCTTCGCAAGGCATCACGCTGGTCTTGCTCGAGATATCTATCGTTGGCCCATGGCCACAGGCGGCGAGGCGCATGACGACGAGATCCGGGCGATCGTGCTCGACGCACTAATCGCAGGTCGCGCCGTCGACGACATCGCCGACGTGCTCCGCCCGCTTCACGCAGAGGGCTCCCCCTATCCGGCGTCGGTGCTCATGGACCTTGCGGCCGACGCGTACCTCGCGTGCGGATCGAGTCGGACTGATCGACTCGCGGTCGACGGGCTCGCCGACAGGATGCTGCCCGAGGACCCCGGCCGCGGCAACGTCGGCCACTCGAAACGCCGCCACTGCGTTCTGGGAGCGATCATGATCGTTGCGGGCGCCGAACCGGAAGACACCGGCTGGTGGTCCACCGACGACCTCTGGCGACATGCGTTGGACGCTGCGGTGGTGTTCATACGTGCAGCGGCGGAGCGCCAGGGCACGCCAGTCGAGGACGTCTGCGGTTCGCTCGCAACCACCTGACCGTCGTTGTGGCCTTGCGAAGCGCGCACATACCGGGCAATCTGGCGCGCGATGCCCGACATCGGAGACGAGTGGACGCTGAAGCATCGAGGTCTGCGGTGCGGCGTCATCACTGTTCGGGAGGTCGACCAACCGTGGCTGTGGGGCACCTGGACGCCGACGGCGGACTTCGCGCCGCTCACGCCGTTGTTTGAACGGCAGCTTGTTGTGACGCGCGCCGACAACTGGGACGACGCAGGCGTCGCCGAGTTGGAGGCGGTGCACGCCGAGATTCGACAGGCGGTCGAGCTGCACTACCCCGATGGTCGGATCGTGCCGGAGTTCCTGCTCCACATCGAAGGGGACGAGGCGTGGTTTCGCTGGAGCGATGAACCGGACCGGTGATACCGATCTGCCGTTAGGTCGTTGCGTGAACGCCTGCGAACGGACACGATGCGGCGGTGGACATCGATCTCTCGGCCCTCCTTCGCGAACATCGCGAAACGCCCTTCCCGAGCAGTGTCCAGAAAGGCGTCGATTACGGCACGGTCGATCCCGTGATGATCGGTTCGGACATCTACGGATGGGCATCGCGGGTCGCGGCAGGCGAGACGTTGTCGGACGCCGATCGACGGAGACTCGGCGACGCGCACGATCGGCTCACCGCATCTCTCGGTGCGTTCCCGGAGGATGCTCGTCCGTACTACCTCGCCGTGGCACAAATCGCATCGGCAGCCCTACGGCGGTAGCGCCGAACTGCCGCTCGGGGCTGGCAATGCAGCTACGGCGCGGGCAAGATGCGGCGATGTCATCGACGTTGGCTACTGATGCTGCTGTGCTGTCGCAGTGGTGGGCCGTCCATTCGGCGGAGATGAGCGGAGACGTTCGGGGGTTGTGGTTCGGGCTCACTGATCTCGTCGGAATCGACGGAGAAGTTGAACGAACGATGTATGTCGCAGGAACTCCGACATTTGATACCGACGATGGTGGTGATTGGGCATGCGAGTACGTGTGGTGGCCCGACGATCGCTACGTCCGACTCGACGGGCTGGCAGGTCTGGACCTCGACGACTGGATGGCTGCCGTCGAGCATTCGGTCGCGGTAGTCGCGGTGGCCAAGCCTTGGGAAACCGGCCCGCCCCAGCTGGAGGGCGTCGGCGTTGGGTTTGATGACGGCGATGTAGTAATCGTCTGGACCCGCACATAGCTGCCGATCTGCGCTCCTGCATCTCGGAGTCGCGCCCATTTCGGCTGACGCCGGAGGACCTGGCGACGGCGCGGCCTCGATTGCCGGAGTAACCAGATCGCCCCGTAGCGGATCACCGGAATAACTGCCGAGATGCGTCCCCCCAACAGTCGGTGCGAGGTTCGCGACAACGCTCCGCTCGATGCGCTCCTCGACACCCACATATCCGGCGAAGTGTGTTGCCTGACTGCCCCAGAACACCGTCGGCCTCGGTGTCACCGAAATGCCAGAGTGCAACGGGGCAAACGTGCCAGTCAGAAGCCGAAGACGCCGTCGGTCAGGGTGTACGGCAATGCGGTGGAACCCTCGCGACCGAAGAACGAGAACAGGATCAGGCAGCCACCGATCAGCGCGAGGTTCTTCATGAAGTGAGCCATCTCGGCTTGCTTGACCATCGGGTCGGTCTCGGCCCAGAACCTGTGGAAGTAGTACGTCGCCGGAATCAACGTGGCGATCAACATCAGCGCACCGAGGTCGCCGAAGACACCGAGGATCACCGACAACCCACCCAACCCGAACGTGGCACCCGAAAGCAGCACCATGTTCTTGGGCTGCGGAACCCCCTTCGCCGCGGCGTACTGGGCCGACGAATCGGCGTTGGTGAAGTGACCGACACCTGATCCGATGAAGATCAATCCGAAAAGAATGCGTCCGAGCAACCAGAGAAAGTCCATGAGCACAGTGTCGCTCGTCACTGCTTGCAGAGTCAAGGATCGTGCAAAAGCAGCGGCCTCAGATGGCGATGGAGTCGGGGTCGGTGGTGGGTGCCTCGGCCGCGCGGGCGGCTTCGACCTCGGTGCGATTTCGGTCGAAGATGCTCGGCGGATCGCGCCACGGGTCGGGCAGCGTGCCCGATCGGGCCTGCTCGATCGTGGTCCACACTCGCTGCGGCGTGCACGGCAGGTCGATGTGGCGCACGCCGAGGTGGGCGAGCGCGTCGATGACCGCGTTCTGCACGGCGGGAGTGGACCCAATCGTGGCGGCCTCACCGATGCCCTTGGCGCCGAGCGGGTTGAGCGGCGTCGGGGTCTCGGTCGAGACCACTTCGAACGACGGCAACTCGGCGGCCGACACGATGGCGTACTCGGCGAGGTTCGACGTGATCGGGTTGCCGTCGTCGTCGAAGCGGATCTCTTCGAACAGGGCCTGGCCGATACCGGCGGCGATCCCGCCGTGCTGTTGTCCCTCGACGATGAGCGGGTTGAGCACCGTGCCGCAATCGTCGACGGCCACGTGGCGGACCAGGGTGACCTTGCCCGTCGCCGAGTCGACCTCGACCACGGCGATGTGCGTGCCGAACGGGAAGGTGCCGTTGGCCTGGACGAAGTCGAACTCACCGTTCAACTGCTCGCCATCGGCCGTTGCCCGGGCGGCGAGGTCGGCCCACGACAACGCCTGGGCGGGGACGCCGGCGACGCCGATCGTGCCTGCAGCGGTGTCGACGACGATGTCGGCCACATCGGCTTCGAGGTAGGTAGCCGCCAACCGCTTGGCTTTGTCGACCATGACTTCGGTCGCTCCATGCACGGCCGACCCGCCGAGTTGCAGCGATCGGGAGCCGCCGGTGCCACCACCCGTGCGCACGAGGTCGGTGTCGCCGTCGACCAGCGTGATGCGTTCGACGGCGATGCCGGTCTGCTCCGACACGAGCATCGCAAACGCTGTCTGGTGGCCCTGGCCGTGCGACAGCGTGCCGGCGTGGATGGTCGCCGAGCCGTCGGCATGCACGTCGACGGCGCCGAACTCGGTGCCACCGCCCCCCGCCGTGACTTCGACGTAGGAGGCCACGCCGATGCCGAGCAACATCTCGTCGCTTCGCTCGCGTCGCTCGGCCTGCTCGGCGCGCAGCGCCCCGTACCCGACCACCTCGGCGGCGCGATCGAGGGCGAGGGCATACCGGCCGGTGTCGTAGGTGGGGCCGGTGATCGTCGTGAAGGGGAACGCATCTTCTGAGAGGAAGTTGCGTCGACGAATGTCCAGCGGGTCGATGCCGAGTTCGATCGCAGCCTGATCGGTCAACCGTTCGATGAGCGCCGTCGCCTCGGGCCGCCCTGCGCCGCGGTACGCGCCGACCGGCGTGGTGTTCGTGACGGCCACGGCGATGTCGAATTCGAGTTCGGGAATCGCATAGGTTCCCTGCGCCATGTTTCGGGTGAGGCCGGGGAGATGAGCGCCGACGTTCGGGTAGGCGCCGGCGTCGTTGACGATGCGGACGCGCAGATGCGTGAAGCGTCCGTCGTCGTCGCAACCCAGTTCGGCGTACTGGATCTGACCGCGGCCGTGCAGCAGCGACTTCATGTCGTCGCTGCGCGGCGGTACCCAGACGATGGGACGCCCGAATCGCTTCGCCATCGCGGCGATGACGACATGCTCCGACATCAGGCCGGCCTTGCCGCCGAAACCGCCACCCACCTGCGGAGTGACCACGTGGATCTCGTCCTGCTCGATGCCGAGCACCCCGGCCAACTGGCGGTGGAGGAGATGCGGCATCTGTGTCGACGCGTACAGTTTGATGCGGCCACGGTCGTCGATTTCCGCCGCCGCCCGATCGGGCTCGATCGGTACGACGGCGATGCGTTGATTCACGTAGCGGCCCCTGACCACACGGGACGCGGCGGACGGATCGGAACGCTGCTTGCCAACCGTGCGCAACGCCTGGTTGTCTCCGTGCGCTTCGAAAATGGGTCGGGCACTCGGCTCGAGCGCAGCTTCCATGTCGATGATCGCCGGCAGTGGTTCGATGTCGGCCCACACGAGTTGAGCGGCGTCGGCGCCGATCGCCGCCGACTCGGCGAGGACGACCGCGATCGGTTCGCCGACGAAGCGCACCACGCCGTCGGCCAGCGGCGGCCGTTTGAAGTCGTCGTGCACGGGGGCGAATCCGTGATGCGCGGCGATGCCGAGGTCAGCAGCGGTGAGGACGGCGATCACGCCGGGGAGGGAGGTGGCATCGGTCGTGTCGATCGAGCCGATCGTTCCGTGGGCCACGTCGGAGCGCACGAACACCGCGTGCAGCGCGCCAACGAGGCCGAGGTCATCGACGTACTTCGCCGCGCCGGTCAGCAACGACGGGTCTTCGGTGCGGAGCACGCGCGTGCCGAGGATGGAGCCGGGTCGGGCAGCGGGGGCAGTCATTGTTGCCGACACTAGCGGCGATGCCCGAGGCGGGCTCGGGCGTGGCCAGTGCGGGGTTTGTGCGGGGTTTGTGCGGGGTTTGTGCGGGGTTTGTGCGGGGTTTGTGGAGGTGTCGACGCCGGATGTCAGCGTAGGAGTTGCGCCGTCAGTCGGCGATCCAGCCGGTGACGTCGATGTCGATCGGCGCGTCGGCCGGGGCTTCGAGGGTGAGCAACGCGCCACCGGGACACTGGGGTTCGCCGATGGTGTACAGGCCGTTCTTGTCGCCGTTGCCGAATGTGTTCTGACCCGTCAGCACGGGCCGCATCAACTCCCCGGGCGCGTTCACGTGGTCGAGACCGACCATGTGGCCGATCTCGTGGGCGAACGTGGCCCGCAGTTGGGGCGCACCCGGAACATCGCTGATGTCGGCGATCGCGAAGCCGTCACGGACGATCCAGGCGAACTGATCGCCGGGCTGTTTCGTGACGGCAGTCCGTCCGTCGATGCCATCGCCGAGGCCGCCGATGCCGATCGTGCCGCCGGCGAGGATCGGGGTTTCGTACGGATCGGAGAATCCGAACACCGCCATTGCCTCCCCGCCGCCGACGACGCGCGGGTCGACCGAGTCGGTGTTCAGGCTTCCGGTGGCCTGGCCGACGTACACCAGGTCGAATCCGCTGGCATCCTCCACGTCGCGGATCGCGGCGTTCAATGCCGCGACCTGCTCCTGGGTGGCCCGCTGGGCATTGACCGCGTAGGTGATCGGGTTGCACGGGTTCCAGCCGTAGTAACGCCGACCGGCAAGGGCGTAGGCGCCGAGGCTGAAGTTCGAACCGCGAGCTTCTTGCAGGTAGTCGTAGTCACTGTCGGGCGGTGGCACCGGTACGACACCCGGGTTGACGTCGGGCGTCGGGGCCGGTTCGGTCAGCGCGCGTCGGGGTGTGGTCGGCGGAGGCGTCGTTCCATCGAGGAAGTACCCCGAGATGTCGATGATGAAATCGGATCGGCCGAGTGAGAAGACCGACAGGGTGCCGTTGCTGAGCGCGACGATGGCGTGGTTGGCGATCGAGTGGTTGGCGAACATCGAGTTGACCGTCGAGTACCTGGGTGGCACGGGCTCCTTCGGATAGATCACGAGATAGCCCGCGCCGTCGGTCCCGGTCATCGTGAGGTTGCTCGCCACGCCGAGCACACCGGTCGCCGGCACGCTGAACCTGCCGGCGATCTGCACCGTTCGGCTCGACAGCGGCGTGAGCGGGGCGGTGCCGAACGGCGCTTCGTTCGGCCGGCTGTCGTAGTGCCGTTCGGGTGCCAGCGGGACGAAGAGCCCTGATGCCGACTCGACGTCGGTGTCGCCGGTCATGTAGCCGATCACGTCGACGATCACGTCGGTGGTGCCCGATGCGAAGATCTTGAGCCTGCCGTTGTCGAGCCGGGTGATGGCGCTCCCCGCGACATTGGAGCCACCGCCGAGGTAATTGACGTTGGATGCCAGCGGCGGGCTGCCCGCCGGATACGCGGTCAGGTAGCCGTCGCGCTGCGTCGTGGCTGCGACGAGGTTGATCAATGCGGCCGACGCGTTGCGCGGGATGCCGACGGTTGCAGTGAGGTCGAGGTCGAGGTTGGTCCCGCCGAGCACCCGATTCGGGGTGTCGCGGGTGTCGATGGCGCGGGCCGGCACCGCCAGGGGAACGAATCGCCCGGCCCGGCTCGACGTTGCCCGGGCGAACACGCCTTGGACGTCGACGACGACATGGGAGCCGGAGAGCGACTGGATCGAGATTCGTCCGTTGGCGCCGACGGGGACGATGGCGAAGTTGGCAATGGTTTCGTTCGCATCGCGGTTGTTGACCGCAGACGTCGCCACAGCATCGGGTGTCGAGTTGGCGGTCGGCCACGACTTCAACCACCCGGGTGCCACCGGCTGGGTGATGGTCAGGTTGATCGCGACGGCTTCGACGTCGAGGGGGTCGACAGCGGCGGCAGCCACGACGTCGACGGTCAAAGGATTGAGCGACAACGAATCGTCGGCCCGGACGAACCCGTTGCCGGGGTCGCGCGTGTCGAGCACCCGGATCGGGGAGATCGCGACATACCGCGAGGCCTGGCCACCCGGCGCGGCGTCGGCGACCGGGGCTGAGATGCTCGCGCCGATCGTGGTGAGGGCCCCAGCGAGGAGCGCACAGGTCACCAGCACGTGCTGCCGAAGTCGATTACGTCCAGATCTCCGCACCGTCACGCAGTGCAGGCTACGTGATGACCGTGCGTGGGCGGCCGCGACGACGCAGTCGAATCCGTTGCATGTGACCGCAGGCTCCAGCCCCTAGCCTGGCCGGTCAGGCCTCTCTAGCTCAATGGTAGAGCAGTGGACTTTTAATCCATTGGTTCTGGGTTCGAGCCCCAGGGGAGGCACGGGGTCGTTACTCGTGCGTCACGGCGCGTGCGTCATGGTGCGTTGTGGAGTTCCCAGGCGTCGAGGGTGGCTTTGGCCATGCTGCGGTGTTCGTTCGCGATGGCCTGGGCCGCGGGATCGTCGAGGCGTCCGCGGATGGCGATCGCACCGAACATGTTGCCGCGGAAGTACGGCCCGAGGTCCTGCGGGCGGAAGTAGCCGCGGAGGTCGTCGGGGACGTCGATGTCGGTGTGCCATGGGCCCGGATCGACCGGCGCCAGAGCGAGGTCGGCGAGCGCGGCGAAGACATCGTCGTCGTTGGTCCGGTCAGCGAAGTCGCGACCCTGATACCGGTACACCTCGTCGCCTGCCGGGTCGATGATGACCATGCCGGGCAGGGCAATGCCGTTGCGTTCATCCGGGTCGAACAGCCCGAGCGGCTGCAGGATCTCGACGCCGCCGGGGTCGGAGATCATCGACGTCGCCCCGAGCTTCCAGCGCCGAGACATTCCAGCCTGGCGGATGTCGTCGTCGACACTCACTGCTGCGAGTTCGGCGCCGGCCTGATGAATTTCGTCGTTCCTGAGTGCCAACCGCACGAGTTGGCCGCAGCAATACGGTCACCAGTCTCCGCGGTAGGTCATCAAGATGATGGCACCAGTGGTGCGCCGGAGGGGAAGGATCGACGACATGTCTGCACGGTAGCGACGCGGGCGCTGCACGGCAGGGTCGGGGCCTGCCTCGACGCCGAGTGGGTGGGTGTCAACGTGTGTGTCGAGCAGGTGGCTCACGCGGCGACAGACGGCTGTTCGAGGGCAGCCCGAACGTGGGCGATGGCCTTGTCGCGGTGATTCCGGATCGTGCGCGGTGTGACCTTGCGCTCGCGGGCGACGATGCTCGGCGACTCGGCTTGCACCAGATGACGCAAGAGGTCGAGATCGGCGGCGGCGACACCGGCCCGGCGGGCGGCGCGAACGACATGCGCCAACTCGATGAACGCACATTGCTGGTCGTCCCTCGGCTCGTCGTCGAACGTGTGCGGCTCGATCGGCTGTTCGCTCGACGAACGCAGGCGCGGGCGGCGGCGAAAGGCGGCGAACATCGTGTCGGAGATGATCGAGGCAGCGATCGGTCCGCGTCGTCGCGCGCTGTCGAAGGTGCTCAGCGCGATCCAGAGTGCACCGATGGCCTCGCCAATCGGGTCGCGATGCGGACACAACACCCCGTAGCGCACGGTTGCGGCGAGGACTCCGGGCAGGAGCCGTTGGACGACGACGCGACCGGCGAGCTGATCGTCTGCGGCGAGTCGGACCAGTTCCCCCAGCAGCCGGTTGCCGGCCTCGCCGGCGATGGCGTGCGTTGCCGCCACGATGTGGTCGAGATCAGCGACGGCGCTGAGGTGGTGGGCGACGTCGGGGTCGACGAGCGATGCCCACGACCTCGACGTGGCGCAGCGCCCGCCGCTGCGTGCGCAGCACCGACCATTCCCGGTCGAGGAGGGCGGTGACGTCGAGCGTCGCACCGACCGGAGCGGTGCCGGCGATGTTCGATGTCGTCGATGCCGGCCGGTGGGCTGGCCGGGCTGAATGGGCTGGCCGGGCGGAATGGGCTGAATGGGCTGAATGGTGCGGGGGCGCTCGTTGCTGGTGATGTCATGGGGCGACCATGCGCCGAGGGGATCTCCGGCGGGCTCACCGCGACCTTCACCGGTCGGGCACGGTGCCTCACAGGGGCGCCGGACGAGACTCACAGCACCAGCTCATGGGTCATTTTCGGGGTACCGAAAGAATCTTCCGCCCGGCTGTTCCGTTCCGCAGTGGTGAGGACCCACTGAGAAGGTATGCGGCCACATTTTCCACTCCAACACAGAGTTCCCGCCTTCGCCATC
The DNA here is from genome assembly GCA_963820085.1 of Ilumatobacteraceae bacterium. GTDB lineage: Bacteria > Actinomycetota > Acidimicrobiia > Acidimicrobiales > Ilumatobacteraceae > Ilumatobacter_A. The sequence continues at coordinate 764,839 of CAWFYU010000009.1, forward strand.
GGAGTGTCGGAGTCGCAGACGGGTCCCGTCACGAACGTCACGGTGACCCCTCAATCTCCGAACGACACGATCGCTGACGTGGCGCGAGCCCTCGGTGTCGACGCGTCGTCCGACGCGCTTGTCGACGGGCGACGGGTGCCCCCGCTGACCCGCCTCGTCGACGCGGGCATCGCCCATGGGTCAGGGGTCGAGTTCCTCGCCGATGCGGGCGATTCCGGACGAGGCTTCGCCGACGGCGAGACGCCCAGATGCAGGCCGAGTGAGGCGTCGCAGATGGTGGGGGGTGCTGTCGAAGTGGCGTGGACGGCGGGGCCCGATTGTTCGGGCTGGTGTCTGGTTCCGCCCGGGCGTCACGTCATCGGACGAGCATCGTCGGCAGTGCTCCGGGTGGAGGATCATGCGGTCGAGTTGCACCATCTGCTGCTCGATGTCGACCTCGGCGGCCTGCGCCTGACCCAGTTGAGCGGGCAGGCCGCGGTCAGGGTCGACGGTGATGCGCTCATCGGGACGCGTCGGATCGAGTTGCCGGCCGTCGTGTCGATCGGTGCGAGCGAGTTGAGTCTGCGCCTCGCATCGACCGCGGTCGGCGATCTTCCCGGCACGCCACCTGGCCGGTCGGGGGCACGGCACGGCACAGTGGTCGACGCCGTCGACGATCCCTGGAGGCGGGTGGTCCACCGTGCCCCCGAGCCGACGGTTGCCGGTCCGGTGCCGATTGCCGTGCCCGATTCCGTCGTGACGCATCGGGCACCGCCGGCGACCGGGCTGATCGGGGCTGCTGTTGCCGTGTTCGGGGCTGGTGCGATCGCGGTGTTGTTGGGCCAGATGATGTTTGCGTTGTTCGCCCTCTTCGGCGCGGCGGCGTCGGCGATCACGTGGCTGGTCGGCGCAGTGGGTGTGTGGCGAGCGAACCGGCGCGCCGTGCGGGCCGGCGAACTCGAACGGCAACGCTTCCTCGACGAGCTCGCGAGTGCCCGGCTCGTTGCCCGCCGACAGCACATCGCTGCGCATTCCGACATCGCGGCGACGCTCGAAGTCGTCGACGCGTTGACGCGTCGCGCGACGCCACGCTCCGATGTCTGGCGCCGCCGCTCGCCGATCGTCGAGGCGACGCAGCCCCGCGAACTGGGCGACGGTGCGGCGACTCGGAGCAACGGATTTCGGCTCACCGTGGGCCGTGGGACCGGGCGGTGGATTGCCGCGTTCGACGGCGAGATTCCCTCGATGCTGGCGAGTGACGTCGACCGCGCCGCGACCCTCGACGACGTCGCCATCGCCGTCGGCGTGCGCTGTGGTGAGGTCGTGGCCGTGGGAGGAGCGGTGGCCGAGCGTGATGCGCTCATCCGCTCCGCGGTGTGTCAACTCGCGGTCGACTGTGGTCCGGCGGACTGGCAACTCGTGGTCGTGTCGGCCGACGCCGTCCGGTGGGAATGGGCTGCCTGGCTCCCGCACTGTCGCACTGTCGCCGGTCGTTCGTTGATCATCGACCCGACCGGTGGTGGTAGTGCTGGTGGTGGTGGTGGATGGCGGCGGTGGTGGTCGTCGTGATGGTGCCGATGCTGCGGGTGGTGGTCGTCGGCACGACCGATCGGAACGGGCGGGCGGGAGCCTCGGCGATGGACTCGCCCTGGTCGATGGCGAACGGCCCGTGCTCCTCGTCGTCGATGATCCGTCGCTCTTCGCGGTTCGGACCGGGCCGCTGCGCCGGTTCATCGAGCGGGCCCAACCGGCAACGCTGACCTGCGTGGCCGCAGGGGCGCCGATGCCCGCCATCTGCCGGGGGGTCGTGGTCGTCGGCTCGACGGGACAGGTCGACATCGCCGATCTGTCTCCCGACGCTCACGATGGGATGGGTCGCGTCGTGATGACCGGTCTGTCCCAGCGCCGTGCCACCTGGATCGCGCGTACCCTCGCTGGTTTGATCGACCCCGAGGAGGTGGCGGGAGCGGATCGGAAGTTGCCGTCGGTGCTCTCGCTCGGTGATGTCGACGAGGTCATGGTCGCGCCGGTGATGGCCGTCGATTCGATGCTGACGACGGCGGCCGACGACGTGCTGGCCGACGACGTGCTGGCCGACGACGTGCGGGTCGCGATGACCGCGGGGCGCGGCAGTCGGGGCGCGGCGGTCGAGGCGGTGCGTCGACGATGGAGCGAGGCCGGCGCAGACCCGCCGCCTGTCGTTGCCATCGGACGTTCTGCCGACGGCGTGGTCGAGATCGACCTGGTCGCCGACGGACCGCACGCACTCGTGGCCGGTACCACCGGCTCGGGCAAGAGCGAGCTGTTGCGCACCCTCGTCGTCGGCCTTGCGCTGCGGCACAGCCCCGACGTCGTCACCTTCGTGCTCGTCGACTACAAGGGTGGCTCCACGTTCGACCGGTGCGCCGACCTGCCGCACACCGTCGGCGTGGTCACCGATCTCGACGCCGGGCTGGCTGCGCGGGCGCTCGTCAGCCTCGAAGCGGAACTGCACCGTCGGGAACGTCTCCTGCGCGCCGTCGGAGCAGTCGACCTGAGCGACTATCGGAGTCGACCTGGGGTCGCCCCGCTGCCGAGACTCGTCGTGGTCATCGACGAGTTCGCTGCGCTCGCTCAGGAGCTCCCGGATTTTCTTTCCGCCGTGGTCGGCGTGGCACAACGCGGCCGAAGCCTCGGCATTCACCTCGTGCTCGCCACCCAACGACCGGCGGGCGTGGTCAGCGATGACATTCGGGCGAACACCAATCTGCGGTTGGCGCTCCGGCTCAACGACCGCGCCGACGCGCTCGATGTGGTGGGGGACGCGGCACCCGCCGACTTCGGGCGCGACGTCCCCGGGCGCGTCGCGCTCCGTCTCGGACCCGACGAACTCGTGGTGTTCCAGGCGGCCCGATGCACCGGATCGGTGACGTCGCTGGTCGACACGCTGCGGGTCGACGCATTCCAGTCGCGCTCGCCGGCAGGTGCGGCTGACGATGGTCCGACCGAACTCGATGTGGCGGTCGCCGTCGCGATCGACGCCGTTCACACTGCATCGATCGCTCCCCCGCATCGGCCGTGGATCGAGGCACTTCCCGAGCGCGTTTCGTGTGCGGCTGTCGACCTGCTCGCGGAAACCGTCGACCACGACGGCGTCGGGGTGATCGACGACCCGGCGGCGCAGTGTCGGCGGGTGCTGCGCTGGAATCGCGATCTCGGAAACCTGGCGCTGGTCGGCTCGCTCGGCAGTGGGACCACCTCGGCGTTGCGCTCCGTCGTGGCGCGGCGATGCGGTACCCGGGCACCGGCGATCGAGCATTGGTACGTGATCGACGCGCGTGGCGAGGCCGCACTCGACGAACTTGCGGACTTGCCCCATGTCGGTGCCGTGGTTCGTCTCAACGAAGCCGAGCGGCTGCATCGGGTGCTGGCCCGATTGGTCGCAGAGATCGACCGGCGTCATGGTGAGCCACCGCCAGATTGCTGCGTGTCGCTCGCAGTGGATGGCCTCTCCTCGCTCCGGGCGGTGTTGGCACCGATCGAGTGCGCGCCGACGCTGGCGTTACTTGATCGTGTTCTCACCGATGGGCCGCCGGTCGGGGTTGCAGCCTGTTGGACCGATGACGGCACGTCGTTCTTCCGGGGCTCGGCCGCGGGCGACACCTGGGTCTTTCGTTGCGACGATCCGAACGTCGCGCGCACCGCTGGCGTGGCTTCGGTGGCGGCGGCGTTCCCTGGTCGTCTGCGCATCACATCGTGCGGGCGCGAGGCAGCCGTTGCGGTCGATGCGCCCCACCTGTCGAGCGGTGCCCGCACCGGTACGCCGGCCGACGGGCCCGAGCCGGTCGGCGTGCTCGCCCACCACGTGCGCGGTCGTGAGTTGGCCGTGCCGCCCACCGGGCGGGCGGGGGCGCACTGGGTCGACCTCGACATGGGGCTGCGGTACGACGATCTCGCGGTGGGGACACTGCGTGTTCCGCACGGCGATCACGTCTTCATCGGCGGGGCCGCAACGTGTGGAAAGTCAACGGCATTGGGCCACGTCGTTGCGATGTGGCAGGCGGCGTACCCAACGGGTCGGGTGATCCGTGTCGACCGGCGGCGACGGTTGCCACCTGACGTCGCCTTGCTCGCCCAGATCGAGCCGAGCGATGGTCGAGACGGGCCGTTCGAGGACGGGAATCGGCTCCTGATCGCGGTGGACGATGCCGAACGCGTCGACGATGTCGGCGGCGTTCTGGCGCGCCTCATCGGCGCCGCGCCACCCGGTGTCCTGATCGTTGCCGCCGGTCGGCTCGAAGCAGTCCGGGCGGCGTACGGTCACTGGACGCGCGATGTGGCGCGCAGCAGATGCGGGTTGATCTTCACCTCGGCCGGCGAGGTCGACGGCGATCTCCTCGGTGCAGCGCTCCCGCGGCGCACACCGGTGCCGGCGCGGGCGGGGCTGGCCTGGTTGGTCGACGGTGCGGGTCACCGATTGGTGCAGGTCGTGGACGCTCAACCGCTCGACGAGTCGCCGAGTAGCCAGCGTGGCCCGACGCCGTGCTGACGTGCCTCGTCGGCCGCGTTGTACAGGGCGCAGGAATCGAGGCTGAGGCAACCGCACCCGATGCAGCCGTCGAGCTTGTCTTTCATCGCTTCGAGGAGTGCGATCCGATGATCGAGCAGGGGCTGCCAACTCCGCGCGAGACGCTCCCAATCACGTTTGTTCGGCGTGCGGCCCGCAGGCAGCGTGTCGAGCGCAGCACGGATGTCGCCGAGCGTCAGACCGACGCGTTGGGCGACCCGGATGAACCCGACGCGGCGCAGGACGTCGGCGCGGTAGCGGCGATGCCCGGCGTCGTTGCGGGTGCTGACGATCAGCCCGTTGGCCTCATAGAAGCGCAGCGCCGACGTGGCCACGCCGGCTCGCTCGGCGACTTGCCCGACGGTGAGCAGACGGTGCTTTCCAGATTGGTCCTTGACTTCAACCATTGTTGAAGTCTTACCGTTCATCGACATGAGCGCAACCACATCCACCGCCATCACATCGAACGACAGCAGCAACACCGGGAGCGGCGAGGTCGTCGCCCAACTCGACGACCTCGCAGTGGGCTCGATGACGATGGTCAGAGCCGACGGCCGCCGGCTCTGCCTGGTGCGCACCGCGTCGGGGGTGCACGCCATCGACAACGCCTGTCCCCACGAGGGATACGGATTGGCCCAAGGATCACTCGATGGCGAGCTGGTCACGTGTCAGTGGCACAACTGGAAGTTCCGTGTCTCTGACGGCGCTTGCGTGCAGGGTGAGGAGGCGGTGCGCGTCCACGACGTGACCGTCGACGCCGACGGTGCGGTGAGCGTGCAGGTCGATCGGCCCGACCCGGTGGCGCTCGTCCCGCAGCTGATGGCGAGCCTTCGCCGGGGCATCGAGCATGACTACGTCGGCCAGATCGCACGTGACGTCATCCGGTTGCTCAAGGCCGGGGCCGACCCGGTCGAACTGGTGTGGGTCGCCGTCGAGTACGGGGCACCGCGCGCCGACGGCGGGTGGGGGCACACGATCGCGTCGGCGGCTGACTGCCTGGCCATGGTGGACCTGTTCGACGGCGACGCACGGGCCCTGCCGGTGGTGCAGGCGATCGTCGGGATCGCCGAGATCGAACGGGGGTGGCCGGTCAACGAATTGCCTGCGCCGGGCACCGGGCCCGCCACCGGCGACGCGTTCCGTCAGGCGGTCGAGGCCGAAGACATCGTCGCGGCCCAATCGATCCTGCTGGCGGGGCTTGCTGCCGGCGCCGATCGTGATGAGATCGTCGGCTGGTTCGGAACGGTCGTCAGCGATCATCTGCTGTCGTACGGGCACGGCGCGATCTATGCGCAGAAGGCCTTCGAGTTGCTCGACGTGGTGGGCTGGCAGCGCGCACCCGTCGTCCTCGGCCACCTCGTGCCCACCATCATCTACGGCACGCGCGAGGACCTGCTGCCATACGCCCGACCGTTCATGCGGGTGGTCGAGGGGCTCGACCTCGCCGAGCTTTCAGCCGCCCCCGTCGCGGGGGATTGGAACGGCCGCGACCAGTTGGTCGCCTCGCTGCTCGGTGCCGATCGGAAGTCTCCGGCTGAGGCGGTGGGGGCGGCATTGCGGAGTGGTGCGGGGGTCGATCGAGTTCTCGATGCCTGCGTGCTCGCGGTCAGTGAGCGGATGCTGCGCTACGACACGGCGGGCGAGTTCGACTTCTCCGACGACTTCGGCTGGCTCGACATCACGCATGGGCTGACCTATGCCCATGCTGCCCGTTGGCATCACCGTCGAGCGGTCGAACGAACGGGTGCGACCACACCCGACATGGTGCGGCTGGCGTTGTTCTGCGCGTTCCTGGCGAACTGGACCGGTCGACACGAGTGGCATACCTCGGTCGGCGAGCGCGCCTCGGTCGAGTTGGGCGGAGACCCAGCCGACGCCGGCGCCGAGCTGCAGCGTCGTTCGCTGCTCGACGGAACCAGCGCCTTCATCGTGGCCGCCCACGCCGTGAAGACGAGTCGAGCAGCGACCCGGGAATCGGTGCGGCTCGACTCGATGATCCCGCTGCAGGCGACGGCTCGGTTCATCGATGCACCCAAGCTCGAACGGTTCGTCGCCCGCACCGTCCAGGTGTCGCTCGACTTCCTCAACGGTCGCACCCAACGCGACTGACGCAGCCGATCGGCGCGTCTCAGCGGTCGACATTGGGCATCTCCGACGGTGTGGACCGCTTCGTGGTCATGTTCGAGTCGCTGCCGTTCGCACTCGGCCGTGAGGCCAGATCCATTCGATCAACTCTGTGACACCCGATGTCTATGGTGGGATCCATGGAGGTGTTGGAGATCGCAGCGTGTGCAGCAGAGCTCGGCGCCGAACGTCGCGCCTCGATTGCGGTCACTGACTCGACGCGGGTGCTGCGTCGGGCGCGGGCGGTGCAGCTCGCCGAGATCCGCAGGGTGGTCGAGTCGGGCGCGTACTTCGCTGACGGTCACCGGTCTGCTGCCGCCTGGTTGTGTGCGACGACGCGGGAAAGTTACGGGCACTGCACGATGTCGATCTCCCTCGCCACCCGCATCGTCGAAATGCCGCTCGTGCAGGCCGCATTCGCCGCCGGTGATCTCGCCGAAACAGCGTTGCGACTGTTGACCGAAGCATGGGCGCCGGTGGTTGCTGACGCGTTTGCCCGTGACGAGGCAATGCTGCTGGGCTGGGCGACGACGATGCCGGTCCACGACTTGAAACTCGTCCTCGACACGTGGCGCATGCACACCGACCCCCACCGCGAGGCTGTCGATGCCGCCGACCAGTTCGACCGGCGTGCGGTGCACTTGTCGAGTCTGCTCGACGGTGTCGGCCGACTGGACGGCACCCTCGACCCCGACGGCTACCTCCTGTTACGCGAAGCCATCCGTTCTCTGTCGCAACCCGGCGAGGACGAGACCCGAACCGCGGCGCATCGCCGTCACGACGCTCTCATCCAGATGGCCAAAATCGTCCTCGCCACCATCGACACCGTGCCCGGCACGAAACGGCGTCGACCGACCGTCATCGCCACCGCCACGGCCCGCGATCTGGCCGACGGGACCGGTGGTGGCGCGATCGATACTGGTAGCGATCGCACGGTCGTCCCGATCGACACGGTGCGGCGTTACGCGTGTGATTGTGATCTGCACCGATATCTGACTGACCCGGCCGGGCATGTCATCGACTACGGCCGCACCCGCCGACTCGTCTCTGACATCCAGTTCGACCTGCTGATCATCCGCGACCACGGGTGCAGGTGGCCCGGCTGCCGCATCGGAGCAGCCGGGTGCGATGCCCATCACGCCACCCACTGGCTCGACGGTGGCACCACTGAGCCCGACAATCTGATCCTGCTCTGCTGGTACCACCACCATCTGCTGCACGAGCAGCATTGGAGTATTCAGCCCCTCGGGGCCGGCCACTTCACCCTCCACAACCCCGACCAGAGCGAGCGCATCATGCGCCCGCCGCTGATCGGCGCCGCCCCACCAACACCTGCACCAACTTCACGCAGCGCTGCATCGACCTGACTCGGACCTGGAGCTGCCGCCTGACCGCGCAACCGAGGCAACCGAGGCGACCCGCGCACGTCTGGCTCTGGCTCGACCGCGCTCGTGGAGCCGGGCTCAGAGGTCGTTCGGCGTCCGGGGATGGGTTGTGGCCTGACCAGCACCACCGGTTCGCCGACAACGGTCGCTCCGTGTACGCCGTTGCTGGTACACAGGAGCGATGGAGCTGACCTTCCTCGGCACGTCGTCGGGTGTCCCCACGAGCGACCGCAACGTGGCGGGTGTGGCGCTGCGGGTCGACGGCCGGTGGGACCTGTTCGATTGCGGCGAGGGGACCCAGCACCAGTTGCTGCGGACTTCGCTGTCGTTGTCGAAATTGCGTCGGGTGTTCATCAGCCATCTGCACGGCGATCACTGCTTCGGCTTGTTCGGGCTCCTCGGATCGCGATCGATGGACGGCGCGAGTGCTCCGCTGACGATCTTCGGCCCGCTCGGGTTGCGCACGATGATCGAGACCGTCTTCGAACTGTCGAGCACCCACATCACGTTTCCACTCGACGTGCATGAGATCGGCCCGACCGGCGGCCGCGTCGTCGATGCGGACGACATGACCGTCGACGCACTGCCTTTGACGCACCGGGTCACGAGCTTTGCGTGGTCGCTGCGCGAACGTGATCGGCCAGGCATGTTCGATGTCGAGTCCGCACGCGCCGCCGGGGTTCCGGACGGGCCGTTGTTCGGTCGACTGCAACGCGGCGAAGCGGTGACGCTCGACGACGGGCGGCGCGTCGAGCCCTCCCGCGTGGTGGGCCCCATCCGACCCGGACGCCGGATCGTGATCGCCGGGGACAACAGTGACCCCGATGCGCTGTTCGAGCGAACCAACGGTGCCGACGTCGCGGTTCACGAAGCCACGTACACCGAACCGGTGCTCGCCACGTTGGGCGATGACCACGGCCACAGCACAGCCGCCAGGGTCGCCTGTGCGGCGCAGCGCCACGGCGTGCGCAATCTGGTGCTGACCCACTTCAGCGCGCGGTACGCACTCGCCGGTGACGGGCTGACCATCGGCGACGTACGTGATGAGGCGCAACAACACTTCGAGGGAGGGCTGCATCTCGCGCAAGATCTCGATCGCATCGAGATCTCCAGTGACGGTTCGACGATGGAAGGAAGCCGATGAGATCCCGACCGACGGAAGCCGACCGGCTCGTTCGTTGACATGTCTGTGAAACGCCGATGCGTGACCGAGTGGATGCCGTGACATCGATCGATGACGCCGCGGTATCTGGGCTCTTCGACGAGGCGCTGCCCATCGTGCACGGATATCTGCGTCGGCGATGCGGCTCGCACGATCTGGCTGAAGATCTCACGGCGACCACCTTCGTTCGGGCTGCCATCGCCTGGTCTGATGGGCAGGTCGAACGTTGCACTGTTCCCTGGCTCATCACCGTGGCGCGAAACCTGCTCACCGACCACTGGCGCCATCAGGCTGTGGTCGAACGAACAGCGGCGATGCACCACGATCCCGCAGGCGTTACGGCCGACCCGTGGAACGCGGTGCTCGACGCTTCCGTGGCCGAGACGGCCCTGGGCCGGCTCAAGGCCGAGCATCGCGCGGTGCTGACGCTGAGGTATGTCGACGATCTTCCGGTCGGCGAGGTGGCGATCGCCATGGGCCGTTCGGTTCATGCGACCGAGTCGCTGCTCAGCCGAGCCCGAGCGTCGCTGCGCCACGCCTACGAGGCCACGTCCGACGTTCCGAGCGGTGACGCGGCGCCCACATCTCCGGAGGACGCCCGATGATCGAGTTCGATGCCCTCGCCGACCTCTTTGCACCTGACGTGCCCGCCCTGTTCGATAGCGAGCGGGCCGCTGCGCTCAGCCGCCGGATTCGCGCGATCGAAGCCCGCGCCGATGTCCGCGACGAACACGCCCACCCCTCCACCGAAGGAGAATTCCCCGTGACCAGCAAAGTGATTCCATATCTCACCGTGACCGACGCTCGTGCCGCCATCGACTTCTATCGCGAGGTCTTCGGTTTCGACGTGAAGGACGGCGAGCTGTTCGAGATGGACGACGGCCGCATCGGCCACGCCACGCTCGAACTCGACGACGTTGCGATCTATCTGTCGGACGAGTACCCCGAGATGGAGGTCGTGGCGCCGGCGACCGTCGGCGGTTCGACGATGGCGATCGTGATCACGGTGCCCGACGCCGATGCCACCTTCCGCCACGCCATCGATGCCGGCGCCCGCGCCCAACGGCCGGTCGGCCCCGGCCACGGCGGTCGATCCGGCTGGTTCTTCGACCCCTGGGGCCACCGCTGGTCGCCCTTCACCGCCGACCCTGTGTGAGGGGGGTCGTGAGAGTCAGTCGATGTCTTGGCGGGCGAGTCGCCGGCTCGCCACCGCCAACGCAATGACGGCGGCCACGAGGGGCACGACGACGCCGGTGGTCTGTGAGAAGTCGGCGAGGTCGAGGTCGATGCCGGTCCGGTCGACGATGATCGAGCGCGTGTATTTGCGGATCGCGAAGCGCGCCACACCGGCGCCGCCGAGCGCGATGAAGCCCTCCCAGATCAGGATGTAGGCGAGCCCCCACACGATGAACCGGCGAAGCGCGACGCCGAGCAGAGTGAACACTGCGCAGTAGGCCAACACGGCAACCATGCCGGCGAGGATCGTTGCGGGCACGAGCCCGCCACCGGCCCCGGCGAGGACTGCTGCGGCGACCACGGGAACGAGGGTGACCGGCGCAGTCAAGGTGACGGCTGCCAGGTAGGCACCGACGACGAGCGGCCAGCGGTCCATCGGCCGCAGCCACAGATAGACGAGGGTCTTGTCGTCGCGGAGGTCACCGATCGCGGCGCCACCGAAGACGAGCGACACCACCGGGATCACCACGGCGAACCCGAGACCCGAAATGAGGCGCACGGCAGCTTCGAGATCGGCATCGGCGCGGCCCAACGCGAACCCGGCGACCGTCGACACCAGTGCGAGCGACGTCAACGCGATGATCCGCCCGCGGCTGGTCAACTGACGCAGCACCACGCGATAGGCGAGCGCGAGCGCGGCGAGGGGTGGGACCGAGCGGTGCGCGTTGCGTGCCGATGGTCGATGTCGTCCGTCGAGTGTCGGGCGATCGACTGGTGTGGGACTGTTCATCGACCCTCCACGAGGTAACGGAACACCGACTCGAGGTCGTCGTCGAGCGGTGTCACTTCGGTGAGGCGGACACCGCGGTCTTGGGCGAGTGGCGCGAGGCGGCGGCCGAAGGCGTCGGCGTCATTGGTGTCGGCGACGACGTGGGTCGCGTCGATCGACAGTGCGGTGACCAGACCCTGGTCGACGAGCGCAGTGGCGAGTCGGCGGGGGTCGGAGGTGCCGATGCGGATGCGCAGTGGCCGGTCGTCCATCAAGCCGCGCAGGTCGTGGTAGTCGCCGCTCGCGATCAGTCGGCCCTGCGCGATCACGAGCACCCGCGAACCGAGTCGAGCGACTTCGTCGAGCACGTGACTCGACACAAGAACGCAGCGGCCGTCGTCGCCGAGCCGGTGGAAGAGCGCGATCATGTGGCGGCGCTGCACGGGGTCGAGCCCGGTGAGCGGCTCGTCGAGAATCAATACCTCGGGGTCGTTCACCAGCGCGCAGGCCACCTTGACGCGTTGCCGCATGCCCTTGGAAAACTGTCCGACCGGCTTCGAGCCGACATCGCCCAACTCGACGTGGTCGAGCGCCTGGCGTGCCGCGCCGATGGGGTCGACAACTCCGTGGCCTTGGGCGGACACGGTGACCATCTGCAGTGCGTCGAGATGGTCGAACAGTGCATCCTGTTGGGGGACGAGCGACAGTCGGCCGCGCACGGCCCGGTCGGTGCGTGGGTCGGCACCGAGCACGTGCACGGTGCCGCGCGACGGCGGCGTGAGCCCACACATCATGCGGAACAGCGTCGACTTCCCGGCACCGTTCGGGCCGAGCAGTGCGGTGACTCCGGCGTCGATCGAGAAGCTCACGTCGCTCACGGCGACGACGGCACCGAAGAACTTCGACACCTCGGCGACCGAAATCATCCCTGGGATCATTCCCGGAATCAGCCCCGGTCCGGGAGGGGGCAGCACGGTCATCGGGCGATCACCAGGCGGGAGTAGCGCCACGCCACCACGGCAAAGCCGCCGACGGTCCACGCGACGTTGACGCCGATCACCGCCAGCGTCGAAACGGCGGGAAAGTTGCCTTCGACGCCGAAGATCCGAAAGACGAGTTCGAACGGCATCGAGAACACGTCGATCAGCCGCCAGTTCTCTGACAGCTCTGCGCCGTCGACGAGCGCGCTCGACAGGATCGGGGTGGCGAGCACGATCAGCACCACGCCGATCGCGGCGAATGCTCGTCGGTCGGTCAGGCACGACGCGGCCATCGAGATGGCGGTCAAGGCGGCCGACACGGCGACCCCGGAGAGGAGGATGCGGAGTAGCACCACCATCCAATTGCCGAACCCGTCGGGGCCAGAACCGTCGAACGTGTAGCCGAGCAGCACGAGGATCGGCGGGCCGAGCGTGACGAGCCCGAGGGTGATGATGACGGCGAGCATCTTCGACACGAGGTAGGTGCCCCGGTGCAGCGGCGTCGAGAGGTAGAGGGCGAGCATCCCGTTGCGGCGGTCGGCAACGAGGACTTCGGGGGCGACGAGCGCGGCGAACAGTGCGATGGCCGAGGTGACGAAGCCGTAGTACTCGGGGTAGGTCGGGCCGTCGACGATTCCGGACGGAATGAGCACCGCCAGGCCGACGAAGACGATGGCGGGCACGTAGGCGATGGCCACCGAGAGAACGGGGAAGATCTTGTTCTTCGCCGGTCGGCCGAGGCCGAGCGTGGCGCGCATGGCCTGCCACGTGACGCTGCGGATCGCACCGGGCACACCCGAACGGGCACCTTCGTAGCGTTGGAATCCGCGGGCCGCGATCTGCGCTCCACCCGGCGTGTCGACCGAACTCATCGTGACGCACCGCCTTCGATCAGGTCGCCAGCCCCGGTACGTGACGCGTGGCCGTCGGTGAAGATGTCGTCGAGGGTGCGTCGGCGCGGGGCGAGGCGGCGAAGCCGAGCGCCGGCTGTCGCCACGGCGCTGCCGACGAGGTCGAACAGGTCGTCGGCCGGCAGGCCGGTCACAACCAGCACCGCCCCGGTGCGGTCGACGGTCGCGCCGTTCGCCTCCATGTGGGCGACCACCTGGTCGACGGCGTCGGGCCGGTCGTCGATCTCGACGAGTTCGACTTCGACGCCACCCGACACACCTGCCAACTCGGTCATCGAACCCTGCGCGAGCAGCCGGCCCTGGTCGAGCGCCACGACGTGATCGCAGACGCGCTCGACTTCTTCGAGCACATGCGACGACAGCATCACGTCGATCCCGAAGTCGCGGTTGACCTGGACGATGATGTTGAGCATCTCGTCGCGCTGCACGGGGTCGAGCCCGTCGGTCGGTTCGTCGAGCACGATGAACCGTGGTGCGGCGGCGATTGCTTGCGCGAGCTTGACCCGTTGACGCTGCCCGGTCGACATCGTGCCCAGCGCCCGGAAGCGTTCCTCGCCGAGGCCGACGAGATACAGCGAGTCGCTCGCGCGGGTGCGGGCCTCGTCACGCGGGAGCCCTTTGACTTCGGCGAGATGGCGGACGAAGTCGTAGGCGCGGAGGTCGTCGGGAAGCACGTTGCGCTCGGGGCCGTACCCGATCTGCGCCCGCAACTCGGGCCCGTGGGCGCCGGGGTCGAGGCCGAGCACCCGGATGCTGCCTGCGGTCGGTGCGAGCAGACCGAGGGTGAGTGAGATCAGCGTGGTCTTGCCGGCACCGTTCGCACCGACCAGGCCGGTGACCCCGGACGGGATGCGCAGGTCGAGCCGGTCGAGCGCGAGCGTCGACGGGAACTGCATGACCAGTCCGTCGGTCTCGATGATCGCTGCCACCTCATCAGTGTCGCAGCGGGTCGGCCCCGATGTCGTCCACCTTCCGGATGATCCCAGTCATCCGTTCGGCCATTTTCGGTCGACGCAGTGATGGGATCGACTGCGCGCCCGCCCGGTGTGAGCAGTGCTGGCAGCCGAACGGGCGCGACGACGTGCGGATCGAGCGGACCTGTCGGCCCCGCTCGGGTGGCTACTTGTCGCGTCCCCCGTTGCCCTCGCCGTTGCCGTTGCCGTTGCCGCCGTTGCCGTTGCCGTTGCCACGATCGTCGTCTGAGTCTGAGTCGTCGTCATCGGAGTCGTTGTCCGACTCGTCGTTGCCGTTGCTCTCAGACTCGTCATCGGAGTCGTCGTCATCGCTCTCGTTGTCGGAGTCGTCGGAATCGTCATCGGACTCGTCGTCATCGGACTCGTCATCGGACTCGTCGTCATCGGACTCGTCGTCGGAATCATCATCGGACTCGTCGTCATCGTCGGAGTCGTCCTTGCCGCAGCTGGAGTGAGCTGCGTCGGTGACGTCGTCGGAGGTTCGGTCGTCGGATTGGGCGACCGAGCTCACGGTCTTGCCGTGGTTGCCTTCGGCGCACTCGGTCTCGTCGAACGCGGTGTCGGGATCGTCCACCAACGTTGCGTCGGGCGTCGATGTATCGGTCACGTCGGGCGCCACGCTCGTCGGCGGGGGAACGAGGGCTGGTTCGCTTGTCGCGGGTGCCGTCGAATCAGGCACCGTGTCGGTGGTGGTCGGCACCACCACTACCTCGGTGGTGGGCGGGGCCTCGACTTCGGTGGTCTCGACCACGACGTCTTTGTCGTCGTCGGAGCTGTCGATCTGGTCGAGCACGGCGGGGCCTGCCGCGGCGACACCGCCGAAGCCGATGACGCCGGCGGCGATGAACGAGGCGACGCGGGCGCGCTTGGACAAGTTGGTGACCTTGGAGAACATGGGAGATCCGATCGTCGTCATCGCCGATGCGATTGCATCGACGGCGAGGGACTCGTCGCGCAACTCCGAGGGGGTCCCGGGTTGGCTGATCGTCTCGATCAGGCGCTTGATGTCGTCACTCACAACACACCAACGACGGGCGGGTCCGGTTCGTTACAGACATGTTCATGGTTGCTGACCGGTGGTGGTCGCCGCTGCGATGCGGACGCTCGACTCTGCGTTCGCACCGACCGACCGAAGGTTCGTCGATGAAGATCCCGACTGCCGAGCGATCTCGGCGCGCAGCTTCGCCAAGCCTCGATGCACCAGGACGCGGGCATTGCCCTCTGTCGTGCGCATCACCGCTGCAACCTCGTCGAACGACATGTCGCTGACCAAGCGCAACATGATGGCCTCGGCCATGTTCGGCGGGAGCGTCGCAACGAGGCCCAGGGCATCGTCGAGGGAGGCGAGATCGGCGACCTGATCGGCGACGTCGCCGGGATTGGTGATCCCCGGGAGATCGTCGAAGGCGTCAAAGGCGTCGACGGCTGTCTCGCGCCGTCGTCCGATGGTGCGTACCTGGTCGGTACTGCGTCGGCTGGCGATGGTGAAGAGCCATCGCCGAAGGTCGGCCCCATCGCCTTCGAACCGAGCGAGTGCCCGACCGACGTCGATCCACACCTGACTGGCAACGTCATCAGGACTCGGTGAGCGCTTGGCCCGCAAGAGGCGGAGCAATTGTGGGTGGTAGATCCTCCACAGCGCACCGAGTGCGTCGCGGTCGCCCGCCCGGGCGCGTTCGATGGTCGATTGATCCGCGACCCGATGCACCTCCATCACCCTGTCCTATCGGAATCCAGACCGCATGACTTGAATTCCACGAATGTCGGGCGGGTCGCGCCAGGTGCCGTGCGAGTGAGCGATCGACGACACGACGCGGTCAGGCGAGAAATCCGGGCAGCTTCGATGCCTGCACGATCCACGTCGTCATCAAGGCCTCGTCGAACGCCTCGCCCTCATGGATGTGGACGTAGCGGGTGTTGGCGTCCTTCGATGCGACGGGAGGGACCGGCTCGAGCGACCCGCCGTAAAAGAACGCCACCTTCACGTACTTCGTGAGGCAGTGAAAGCCGACGAAGAAGCCGTTGCCCTCGACGCCGTAGAACGGCGAGTTCCACTTGACGGCCTTGCGCACATCGGGCACCGCCTGCTCGATGAGCGCGTCGAGGCGGCGGCCGACGTCGCGTTTCCAGCCCGGCATCGCCGCGATGTACGCCTGCACCGGCTCGTCACCGTCGCCCTTCGCGATCTGCGGATTGCCGCCAGCGAGGAGCCGTGGCGGCGATTTCTTCGAAGCTGCCATGCATCAAGTCTGCCAGGTTCGTTCTCGGCCCCGCTCCGTCTCACCATCTGATACCGAGCGGGGCCGAGAACCAATCGGCGGGCTCGTCGGCGTCGGGAATCGGTGTCAGGAATGCGGCCTGACTGCTATCTGCGACCCTCAGCCAGCACTGGCGCCGCACTTCATCGGAGTTCCTGGCACATACCGGCATCGACAGAAATCGTGTCGCCGGTTCCAGCGATCACAACATCATCAGCATTGCCACCGAAGCGCGGTTCCCCGTCGATGAAACGCCCGATCGCTGCCCGATCGAGCTTCGTCGAGTCGATCACGAAGATGAACTGGTTCGACGTGGTCTCCGATGCTGCGAACAGCACGAACCGCTCCCTCGATTCCGCACTGGGCGATTCATTGGCATCGACCAAATAGTTGAGCACCGGCGTCCGACCGTATGTCGCGACGATCGACTCCGGGATCTCACCGATGTCTACCGGGGGTGGTTCGAGGGCCCGGAGCGAAGCCGACTCGATCGCTGTCACGAGCTCGGTCGGGTAGGAGCCGTCGGCAACAAGTTCCGCAGCTCGCAGCAGACGATCCGTACCACCCACCACGATGTCGAGATCGACGATGACGTTCCTGGCCCAGTAGGGACCACTCGCACAATATGCCGTGACTACGGTTTCGGTTGACGGCGGGTCAGAACCGGCGAGGTACGCGACCAGGTCACGGTCCTGCGTCGCCGAGGGGCCCGAACGTTCGAAACGCAACACGAGTTGGTCATCGGATCGCGGGTGCAACCGTTGGTAGGTCAATCCGCCGATGAGTCCAGCACCCAGGATCGCAGCCGTTGCATACTTCATCCATCGCGGCACGACAGGCTGCGCTGATCCACTCACATCGAACCGTTCGCGACTTAGCAATGTGACTCGTCGATCTGATGGTTCCCCATTGCGTCCGCGTTCTCTCGATCAAAGGCACCGTCAGTGCACGCCCCGATCGGCGGAGCGTGACCGTTGGGTGAGAGGGCGCTGAACAACGAACCAAGTCGGCCGTACAACAATCCGCCGTCCGAGAACACCTTGTCCGTGTCGGTCAGGAACAGGCTCGAACCGGCTCCGCCGCCCGCTGCAGGCCCGGCAGCAACGACGAAGTATCCGCTCGGTTCGAAACTGGCCGTCAGACCAGCGCACACAGTCGCCGTGCCTCCGAGTACAGCGATCGCAACGGCCGACAGACACACTGCGGGACCTTCCAACTGTTCCACCCTCTGGGCGTTGGTCACCAACGTGGTGACCGCCCCACCGACAGAAAGCTGAGCGCCGAGACCCGCACCTCGTGTCGCGATCACCCCGAGCTCTTGAGAGAGGAACACGATACACGTCTCCACACGAGTGCGTCGATGAACGAGTGGTCAGCCGGGCGGATCACGACGGCTCGTCTCGACAACTCGGCTACGACGCTCGTCTCGGGGATTCGTCGACTCTGTCGATCGACCTTGTACGAGGTGAGACTCACCCTTCAAGGTGATGGTGAGCGCGCGATCAAACACGCATGTCTCATCATCATCTTCGAGCCGAAAGGTACTAAAAATCATCCCGTTGTCAAAATGCACAACCAAGTCGAGCGATGGAAGCGGAACCAGGACACGCGTCACTCGGTGTCCCACCAACCGATCAAGACCGCCGGAATGCTGATCAGACTCAGAACTGGCGATGATGTGTCCATTAAAGTCCACTCTCCATTGCGGGCCCTGGAGGAACAGGCTTGGAATGCCCCAGGCTGCTCGGCCCACGATGTCTGGAGATGGCCTCTCGCCGAAATCCAGTGTTGCGTACGTACCGAACCCTCGGCGAGCAGACCAGCAGGTTTGTCCCACCAGCAGGTTACGTAGCCGCCTGCGAACTGTCTTGGTCGAAATTTCCTTGCTCAAGCGACTCACCCGAACATCTCAATGCATAGTTCGACAATCTCCTGATAGGTCGGATCAGTGAAGAAGCGCCGATTGATCTCGTCGTGCAACTCACGCCGCTCGTCTTGGCCCAACACGTATCCGATCGCCCGTTGGCACTCTTTGAGAGCGTCCCGGAATTGCTTATTTTGCCTCTCATTTGGTGCCATCATTGGCGCTTCATCACATGATCCCAGACCGCCGAAGCAGTACGTCGGAATCTTCGGGAGGTTAGGCAGATCCGGCAGGTTCGGAAGATTGGGAAGCCGGCCCGGAAGATCCGGCAAGTCTGGCAGGTTCGGAAGGTTCGGCAAATCCTTACCGGAAGCGACATCAGCGCCTGCAAGCGTCACATAGGCAAGTATTGCAAGCGGATTCGGTGAAGGCCCTGAAACCCCAGGTCCGACAGGCGGAGCACCAACCGGAGCTGGGGCAGGTATCGGTGGAGCGATCGTCGCTGCGAGAGGCCATCCCCAGAGTCCCCCAGACGACCCGGTCCCCACCGGCACGCTGTCGAGTCCGTTGAACTCGGTGTCTTGGGGTTGTAGCCCGAGGGGGTCGATGTTGTGGACCGGGTTGTTGTCGGCGTAGTGGTAGGGGTGTGCGATGGTGGTGGTTCCTGCGACTCCTTCGAGTGGGTCGGGTGAGGTGAAGTGTCCGGTTCCGGGTTGGTAGTTTCGGTTTCGGAGGTAGATCAAGTTGTCGACGTGAACCTCGCCGCGATAGCCGAGTCGGGGGAGGGCTTGATCGGTTCCGGTTGGGGTTCCGAAGGCGTCGTAGGTTCCGCTCCGCGCCAAGGCGGTGGTGCCTGTGGATGGGATCACCGAGCCGTCGTAGCGTTGCCCGACGGCGACGTTGACGCCGCCGGATCGTGCGGCGATCCATCCGCTGGGGCCGGCTGCAACGGTTTGGGTGGTTCCGGCGTTCACGGTGCCCAACAGGCGTGCGACCTCGACAGTGGGGTCCCAGTCGAGTTGCACGGTTGTCGTGCCGCTGGTCACTGCGTGCAGGTTGTTGAACGGGTTGTAGGAGCGGGTCTGGTTGGTCGTCACTGCGCCGTTGACGCGTTGGCTGGTCGCCATCCGTCCTGCGCTGTCGTAGGTGTAGGTGACCTTGTTCGTGGCGGTGGTGGTGTCGGTGAGGAGTCGTCCGGCCTGGTCGTAGGTGTAGGTGATCGCACCGGGCGCGGGTGCTGCACAGGTCGGGTTGGCTGGCAGCGCACTGGTGGTTGACCAGCAGAGTTGTGACGCATTGTCGTACACGTTGCGTGTCGTTGTCGCGCCGATGGTTTGGGTTGCGCGGCGACCGAGGCTGTCGTAGGTCCACGAGTTCGCCGTGCCGGTCGATGGTGTCGCGGCGGTGAGCTGGGAGGCGAGGTCGTAGCCGTAGGTGGTCGTGATTCCGCCGGTGTTCTCGGTCGCGATTCGTCCGGTCGAGTCGTAGGTGAGTGCGGCGGTTTGGGCGAGGCCGGCGACGCTGGTGGTGTAGTTCGTGAGCCGCCCGGCCGTGAACGTGCGGGTACGGGTTCCTCCGGTGAGTGCTTCGTTGGTGATCTGGTCGTCCGCGTTGTAGGTGTAGGTCGCAATCGCAGCGGGCGGTGTGGTGGGGTTGGTTTGGGTGACGTCGTCGACGACCACGTTGTTGGTGCCGCTCGTGCGTTTCGCGGTGAGCCTGGCCTGCCCGGCAGTCGTCACACCGGTCGCCGTGTTCAGTGTTCTGGTCCACGTGGTGGGTTCGGTAGTTCCGTCAGCCCACACCCGGACCCTGATCGTCGATCCCTGGAGTTGCACCCGAATGCGTCGTTCAGCGGTCGTGACGGGAACGGTGAACGTGCCCAGCTGTGTCGAGGTGGTGCCGATCTGCTTGAAGATCTTCGCTGTGGTCGAGTTCGAGACTTGCTCGACGCGGATGTTTCCTGCGGTCGAGTTACGCACGGCGGTGGTCAGGGTTCCGACGGTGGTGCTCGTGGTGGTCGCGAACCGGTATCGGTAGCTGATCTCGTGGTCTTGGGTGGCGGCAGGGGTCGAGGTGATCGACGTCGCCGAGTTCGCAGTGTTGGTCCACTGCAGGCGCGCCGCGTTGGCTTGTACCGTCGCAGTGGCTCCCGCTGTGTTGACCGTCGTCCACTTCGACGCCTCGAGTGCGGTGTTGTTGGTGGCGGTGAAGGAGTCGGCAAGGATCTCGCCGGGTTTGATCGTCGCGACTCGCCCCGCGGTGTCGTAGGTGTATTTGTAGCTGGAACCGTCAGGGTTCGTGATGGCGGTGCGTCGTCCGGCTGCGTCGTAGGTCCAGCGGGTGACCCTTCCCGCTGGTGTGAGCATCGTGGCGAGTTGGCCGCCCGGCTCGTAGGTGTATCCGTAGGTTCCCGTTGGATCGGTCGCTCCCGACATGCGCCCCGCGGTGTCGTAGACGAACGTCGTCGTCGATCCGTTCAGCTCGGCGCGACTTGCCGGAGTTCCGTCAGAGTTGAAAGTGGTGGTGATCGTGCGGCCACTCGGGTCCGTCGACGACGCCAGCCGACCGAGCGGGTCGTAGGTGTAGGTGGTGACACGGTTAAGTGGATCTGTCGCGCTCACCAGTTCGTTCGCGGCGTTGTACGACCATGAATCGACACCGCCCAGCGCGTTGGTCTGCGATGTCAGATTCGATCGCGAGTCATACCCGAACGTGGTAAGCTTGCCGACCGCGTCGGTCACGGTGGCCGCTGTGCCGTCCGGGTTGTAGGTGTAGGTGACGGTGCCTTGCGCTCCGACTTTCTCGGTGAGGAGTTCATCTCGGGTTGACCATGTTCTGGTTGTCACCACACCGGTCGGGTCGGTGATCGTCTGCAATCGGCCTGCGAGGTCGTAGGCGTAGGTGGTGACCAGCCCACCCGGGGACGTGATCGCCGCGAGTTCGCTGTTCGTGTTGTGGGTGTAGGTGGTGGTCCGGTTGCCAGGTGCCGTGATCGACGCAATCCGTCCGGCAAGGTCATAGGCGTAGTCGGTCACCAACCCGACGGCATCGGTCATCGTGTCGGTGCGACCGCCGGGGGTGTAGGTGGTTGACGTGACACCGCCGCGTGGATCTGTCACTTGGGTGATCCGCCCAAGAGCGTCGTAGGCATAGGTGGTGATTCGATTGCCGGGCGCCGTGACCGAAAGTGCTCGACCGTGGGAGTCGTACGTCGTGACGGTCTCGCGATTCGCCGCATCGACGGTCTTGAATGGCCGACCGACAGTGTCGTACTGAGTTTGAACGGTGGCGTTGGCCGCATCGGTCGTCGATGCCATGTCGCCGTCGGCGTTGTAGCTGTAGGTCGTCGAACGGCCGAGTTCGTCCGCTGACGAATCGACTCGACCAAGCGGCCCGTACGCGGTCGAGTTCATCCCTCCCGATGGATCGGCGGTCGAAATCAGCTGCCCGTTTCCGTCGTAGGTGTACGTCGTGACGTGGTTACCGGGGGCGTTGACGGTGGCGAGGAGCCCGGCAGCGTCGTAGGTGTTCGTGGTCACGGCGCCTGTCGGGTCGGTGACGGTCAGGACGTGGCCAGCCGCGTCGTAGGTGTATGCCGACACACCGCCGTCGGGGTTCGTCACGCTGACGAGACGGTTGTCGGTGTTGTACACGTAACTGGTGGTGCGGCCGGACGGTGAGATCGTCGACGTCACGCGGCCCTGGGCGTCGTATGTCGTCGTGGTGACGTTGTTGTACTCGTCGGTCGACGTGATCGGCCGGCGTTTCGAGTCGTACGTGTACGACACCGTCACACCATCAGCGTCGGTCTGCGACATCACCAGACCGTCGACGACAACGGTTGTGGACGTCTGATTCAGCGGGTTGGTCACCGTCGACGGGATCCGCGAGTTGCCCCCATATGTGTACGTGGTCAACTGGCCCCACGGATCGGTGTGCGATGTCAGCCGATCCGCCGAGTCATAGGTGAACGACGTGGTACCGACACCGGGCTCGACCACGACGAGCGGCTTGCCGTGCGCGTTGTAGGTCGCCGAGGCCGTATTGCCGAGCCGGTCCGTCGTAGCGACGAGATTCGATTGGCTATCGAACACGTTCTCCACCGTCTTGGCAAACGGGTCTGACACGAACGTGACCCGACCGGCGGGATCATGCTGGTATTGCAGCGTGGTTCCCGTCACCGAATCGGTCACGAACGTCACGCCCTCGGCGATGGCATACAGGAACGTGGTCGTGCCGCCCGACGGGACCCACTGTGTGAGCACTCGGCCGTCGTCGTCGTAGGTGTTGGCGAACAGCAAGAAGCCGTTCGGGCCTTCGATCTCGGTCAGCCATCCTTCGTCGGTGTAGTAGAAGACGAAGCCAGCGCCGTGTTCGTCGACGAACTCACTGAGCAGACCCGACAGGTCGTCATATCCGTACGTCACCGTTCGTCCGTCGGACAGCGACACATCGACCAAGGCGCCCGTCGAGCCGTAGCCGAACGACATCACATCGCCCGTCGTCGATGTCACCGTCGTCAACCGTCCCTGTGGGTCATACACCGACGCTGCACTTTGCCCATCCCAGTTGATTGCTGCAACCAGCCGACCGAGTGTGTCGAAACGCTCGATGCGTCCGTCGTCGTACACGAGCCGGAGCATCGGAAGCGACCCGCCGCCTGTCGGGCTCGCCGCATCCGGCATGAGATCGGCATCCAAACCTGCCGGCCGCACCCACACCCCACCGCCGGCAGGAGCGAAACGAAATCTCGTGCCGTCGGACACCGTAACCAACACCCCATCACCATCGGCGCCAATCGACGAACCAACCGCCACACGCCAACGGACGCCGACGCTCGTCGCGACGGTGTCCAAACCGTTGTACGCCCGCGTCAGAGTCAACCCAAATGACTCACCCCGAAGATCGACGAAGCTGTCGGTGAGGTTGCCCGAGGCGGTATCGACGGGATCCGCGACCTGCTGCCCACCTCGCCGACTCTGACCGAGCAAAAAGATCTCGTCGATCGTCACCGGCGTCGGTGCCGCATACTTGATGCGAGAAATTCGACGCGCAGCCGACGGCCCGAACCAGAGCACGACCGGTCGGCCTTTCGAATCGACCTTGACGTCGCTGACCGAAGGCGACTCGCTCAAGTAGCTCACCTCCGCGTACCCGTCCAGGGCAAACGCGTTCGACCACGTACCAGAAGAGAGGAGCCGACGAAACGAAGTTTCGACGCCGACACTGACGAGGTATGTGCCGTTCGGACCAGCTTGGATGTCATTGAAGTCGCCGGCAAGATCTGGGCGAGCAGCATCGGCGACGCCGGTGTTGGTGAAGAAACGAATGCGATCGGAACCCGCCGTATACGGGGCTTGACTGCCGTAGACCACGAATCCTGGGTTTGCGCCGGCCGTGGAGATCTCCACACCCACATCTGTAGTGCCGTCGGCGCTCATGAACGCTGGGACAAACGTGGGGTCGAACGAACCGTTCGGCATCAATCGAATCGTCTGCTCGTCGCCCGTCCCTGAGCTGTAGTTCCCGGATCCGGTTTGGCGGAGCACGAGGATCTTGCCATCCGGAAAGTGCCCGTAGTCGCGGATCTTGTTGTCGGCGCTCCAATACCCGTCACCGGAGAACGACGTGTCGAGCACACCCGATGACGTGTAACGCACCAGCCAATCCGACGAGGTCTGACTCGGCAAGGACAGCGTTCCGACATACACGATCGAACCATCTGGCGCCACCTTCAGGTTGTCCCAACCGTTCGCTGGGCTGAAGTACGCCGTCGTTCCAGCGGGCTGGCCGAGCGTCACTGAGCCACCCGCGCCGAAGGTGGCGTCCGGCGTCCCGTCGGAGAGCAGGCGAATCATCACACGCTCGGGCCGACCTGGACAATTGCAACGATTCTGCCGTCCGGCAGGATCGTGAACCCGACGAGACGCTCCGACTCCGGATAGCTCAGCGTCGCAATCCCGTCGCCCGAAAACGACGCATCGAGCAACCCGTCCGACGTGTACCGCGGCAAACGCGACATCGGTCCCCACCACACCCGGCACAACAACACCATCAGTCGAGGTCAGTTGCATGTCGACGAGATAAAAGCCTAGGCGCCACATCGATGCCCACCGTCCCATCACCCGAGAACGCAAGGTCCATGTCGACGACGGCCGCAGCAACCGGTTGATCAACCGCCACCAGCGACACTGACAGCATCGTCGCCACGACAACGCCCGCACCCCATCTGGGTTGCTGCGCGAGCACCGGACAGTCGACCGCCTCGACGCCGTGCAGTTGGTGCCAACGCATCATCAGTCGACGAACCATCGCCCAACGCGGTTTCCTGCTCCGTGAAAGCAAGCGGCGTCGTCATCTTCACGCACTGTAGATCTGGTGTCACGTTCAGCGCCCGAGCCGTTGCAGATTTCTACGAAGCGGCGACTGATCGAACGGGTGGCGTTCGTTCTCGGCCCCGCTCCGTCTCACCATCTGATACCGAGCGGGGTCGAGAACCAATCGGCGGTCCACGTGACGTCAGGAATCGGTGTCAGGAATCGGCGGACAGGCCCAGGTCGGAGATGGCGGCTTCGCGCATTTCGACTTTGCGGATCTTGCCGGTGACGGTCATCGGGAACTCCTCGACGATGCGCACATGGGTGGGCACCTTGAAGTGCGCGATCCGGCCCGAGCAGAAGTCTTTGATGTCGTCGAGCGTCGGGGTTGCGTCGCCGGCGGGGATGATGCACGCCACCACCACCTCGCCGTACCTGGCGTCGGGGACGCCGATCACCTGCACGTCGGCCACGCCAGGATGGCCGAGCAGGAACTCCTCGACCTCGCGCGGATAGATGTTCTCGCCGCCGCGAATGATCATGTCCTTGATCCGGCCGACGATGTTGACGTACCCGTCGTCGAACATGATGGCGATGTCGCCCGTGTGCATCCAGCCGTCGGCATCGATCGACGCGGCGGTCTTGTCGGGCTCGTTCCAGTAGCCCTGCATCACCGAATAGCCGCGGGTGCAGAACTCGCCGCGCTCGCCGCGTGGCAACGTTTCGCCGGTGGCGGGGTCGGCGATGCGCACCTCGACATGCGGGTGGGCCACGCCGACGGTCTGGGTTTGGTGGGCGAGCGTGTCGCCGATCATCGTCTGACATGACACCGGCGAGGTCTCGGTCATCCCGTAGCAGTTGGTGACATCGACCATGTGCATCTTGTCGATGCATGCTCGCATCGCGTCCTCGGGGCACAGCGAGCCGGCCATCACGCCGGTGCGCAGGCTCGTCAGGTCGAAGTCGTCGAAGTTGTCGAGTGCGAGTTCGGCGATGAACATCGTCGGCACGCCATAGAGCGCCGTGCACCGCTCCTGTTCGACGGCGGTGAG
The DNA here is from genome assembly GCA_963820085.1 of Ilumatobacteraceae bacterium. Classification (GTDB taxonomy): domain Bacteria; phylum Actinomycetota; class Acidimicrobiia; order Acidimicrobiales; family Ilumatobacteraceae; genus Ilumatobacter_A. The sequence continues at coordinate 790,336 of CAWFYU010000009.1, forward strand.
GACGGCGACCGGATCGAACGCGTCGCCGGGAATCACCATGCACGCACCGGTCGACACGCAACCGAGGTTGCCCATCACCATGCCGAAGCAGTGGTAGAAGGGCACGGGAATGCACAGTCGGTCTTCGTGGGTGAAACCCTGCCCGAGGGTGACGTTGCGCCCGTTGTTGAGAATGCCCCGGTGGGTCAGCGTGGCGCCCTTGGGGAACCCGGTGGTGCCCGACGTGTATTGGATGTTGATCGGGTCGTCGGGGTCGAGAGATGCGCCGAGCGCGTCGAGGTCGGCGTCGGTCACCGCGTCCGATCCGGCACACAGCTCGTTCCAGTCGTCGTCCCAGAAGAAGACCGCCCGCTCGAGGCCGGGACAGTCGTCGCGGACCGTCTCGACCATGGAGCGGTAGTCGGACGTCTTGAAATCGGCGACGCGATGACCCAACGGCAGCCCGACTGGTTGAGGGCGTAGGCGAGTTCATGCGTGCGATAGGCCGGGTTGATGTTGACGAGGATGACGCCGATCTCGGCGGTGGCGAACTGCACGAGAGTCCACTCGGCGTAGTTCGGGCTCCACAGCCCGACTCGGTCGCCGCGTTCGAGACCGGCTGCCAGCATCCCCTTCGCCAGCGATGCAACTCGCTGGGCGAAGTCGTCATAGGTCCAGCGGATGTTCTGGTGGACCGACACGAGCGCCTCGCGACTGCCGTGTTGCGCAACGGTGCGAGCAAGGTTCTGGCCGATGGTCTCATCGAGCAGCGGCGTGTCCGTCGGCCCCGCTGCGTAGGCGAGTTCGGTCATGGCTGGCAACCCCCGGTCGTGGTCAGCGCGGTGGTCAGCGCGTCGTTGCACGCTGCGAAGCCAACGTGCGGCACGTCATTGTGGCACGCCGGGCCCGAGCGATGGGCTGCCGGTGCCCGCAAGATCGCCGGGCCGGGCCCGAAAAATGCCAACGCCCAACCGCCAGGGGGGAGAGCGGTTGGGCGATGGGTGTCACCACGTGAACAACTGATCTTCGGCGCCGGGATCAATCCGGATGAAAGATCCGGTCAGTTTCTTCGCACGAGCCAATCGGCCGGCGTAAAGGCGATCGATCAGCCAGTCCGTAGATCAGTTGCTGACGTTGGCTTCGATCGCCGTGTCGGTTGGGGCGGAGCCGTCGCGGATCTCGATCTTGCGGGGCTTGGCTCGCTGCGCGACCGGCACTCGCAGCGTGAGCACGCCATCGTGATAGTCGGCTTCGATGCCGTCGGCGTCGAGCCCGTCGCCCAGGTTGACCTGACGGCGGAAGGTGCCGCGATGCCGTTCGGCGAGGTAGAGGCGGTCGCCCTCTTCCGGGGCGAAGTTCCGTTCGGCGGTGACAGTGAGGACATTGCGTTCGACCGAGATGTCGATGCTGTCAGCAGCAACGCCCGGCAGGTCGATGTGGACCCACACGTTGTCGTCGCGCCGGTACGCATCCATCGGCATGGCGCGCCCGGTGGAGTTGGAGCGGGTGAAGTCGAACAGGCTGTCGAAGTCTCGGAAGGGGGAGTTCTGAAGAAGCATGAGGTGATCTCCTGACGTGAGTGCTGTTGTTGTGGGGTCCGACCTGATTCAGTCGGTGTAGCTGATGGAAGTGATAGCTACAGACCATCCGCAAACTTGACAACGAACAGACTCAGGAAATCTACTCCAGTCACCACTGCGCCGCGAGCCGCGTCGATCTTGGCGCTGGTCAGCCGCGGTGCGGCAAACATGAACAGGGCAACGTTCAGCGCGCCGGAGATGAAGAACGGCATGCGCAGGGCCAGATCGCGCGAACCAAAGAGGTCGGTGACGTACACGATCAGGCCGCCGAGCGCTGCACCGATCGGCATCATGCCCCAGGCGAAGAAGCGGTAGACGCTGTTCACGCGGCCGAGCAGCTCGTCGGGAATGATCGCCTGGCGCAGGCTGACCGTGATCACGTTCCACAGCACGGCGAGCAGCATGAAGATCGCGAACATCGCCCACACGAAAATCCAGTTGGTGGCGAACCCGATCAGGAAGGTCGTTGCACCTCCGCCGAGCAGGGTGAGCCAGAGCGACGGGCCCGACCCGATCCGCTGCGCGATGCGCGACGCGGTCCAACCGCCGATGGCGCCACCGATCGCGCCGCCGGTTTCGAGGAGCGCGAACTCGGTCGGTGTCGTATCGAGCACCTCCTGGGCGAACAAGACCATCGTGGCCATCGACATCGTGCCGAGCAGGTTGAGCAGGCCGAGAATGATCGCCATCGGGCGCAGCAGGTCGTGGCTCCACAGCCAGCGGAACCCGGTACGCAACTCGTCCTTCCACGAGGAGGACTCGGCAACCGGGGCGCCGAACGGTTGCGGCAGCTTCTTGGTCGCGGGAATGAGCGCGATGAGGGCGGCCGACACGACGAAGGTGCCGGCATCGACGAAGAACGGAACCGAGAAGGCCGCGACGAGGAGCAGCGCGCCGATCGGTGGCCCGGCAAAGGTGTTGCTCACCAGCTCGGCGCTCCAGAGTCGGCCGTTGGCCTTTTCGAGTTGGTCGACGTGCACGATGGCGGGCATGAAGGTTTGCGCCGAGTTGTCGTAGATCACCTCGGCGAATCCGAGGAGCAACGTGGCGACGAGCACCGCGGAGTAGAGCATCACGTCAGTGCCGATCACCGCGCCGGCGGCCACCTCGTCGGGGCCGGGGAGCACGCCCTGCTGACTGAGCACGACGAAGGCGACCACCAGTGTGATGGCGGCCCGGATCATGTTCGCCGTCATCATCAGCGTGCGCCGGTCGTGGCGATCGGTGATCACGCCGGCGGGAAGGCTGAACAGGAGCCAGGGCAACCGCTGGACCACGCCGACCGACGCGATGAGCAGCGGGTTGCGGGTGACCGCCGACGCGAGCCAGGGGTAGGCGATGATGCCGATCCCGTCGCCGAGGTTCGAGATCGTGCTCGCGCCGAACAACTTGAAGTAGTTGCCGCCGAGTCGATCCTTCGGCAATGCTGCGCGCCGCGAGGTCTCAGCGCCCGCCGCGTCCGGCGAGTCGGCCCGATCCTCCTCGATCATTGCTGTGAGACGCGACCCCGCATGGCCAGGCTGGCGAGCGTGAAGCTGACCACGGCCAGCGTCAGCGTTGCGCCCAGCCCCTTGGCCAACGTCGCCCACTCCCAGCCTTCGGTGATCAGGCTGCGCAGCCCGTCGAGGACGTAGGTCACCGGGTTGTACGTGGCAATCGTCGACAGCCAGCCCGGTGAGCGCCTCCTTCGGGAGGAACGACGTGGTGAGGAAGGCGAACGGGAAGAACAGGATGAAGCTCGAGTTGACCGCAGCCGGGTTGCCGGTTTTCAGGGCGATCGCATACGGGAAGCCGGCGAAGGCGAGACCCCAGAAGGCGCCGTAGAACAGGAAGACGATCATGCCCAATGGGCCCGTCGTGAAGCTCACCCCCAAGACGAGGCCGAGCAGGAGCACTGGCACGGCGAGCATCATCACGGCCATCAGGTCGGCCGCCATGAGGCCGAGCAAGAGTGCGGGTCGGCGGATCGGGGTGAGGAGCAACCGGTCGAAGTAGCCGCCCTGGATGTCGGTGACGAGTGCACTCGCCCGCGACACGCCCGTGACCGCGAAGATGATCGACACCGGGAGCTGGAAGGCCTTGAAGTCGACCACGGTGCCCGACTGCTCGGCGAAGTCCTGCAGCGCACCGATGTTCACGACGAAGAAGAACACCGGCACGATCAGCGCGGGGATGAAGAACTCGGGCTCGCGGAACACGCCGCGGCACGCTCGCTTGGCGACGGTGCGGAGATCGTGGAAGATCGACGACTTCCGGGCGAGGGGATGGGCCTCCGGTTGATGATCGGCGGCGGTGATCGTGCCTGTGGTGGCGGTCATGATCCGCCTCCTTCCGTGTCGTCGTTGCGACTGCTATGACTGGCGGCGAGGTGGGCGCCGGTGACCTGGAGGAACACGTCGTCGAGGGTCGGTGTGCGCAAGGTGAGCGATCGCACGGTCGCTCCGCAAGCCTTGAGCGCGACGGCCACGTCGGCGATCACTGCCGCGCCGTTGGCGGTCGACACGGTGATTTCGCCGCGCCGGATGTCGACGTCGTCGACGCCCGCTGACGCCGCGCAGGTCGGCTTCGAGCGCCGGACCTGCGCTGTCGCTGTCGATTTCAGCCACGATCAGATCTTTGCCGATGGCCGACTTGAGCGCAGTCGGCGTGCCCTCGGCTTCGAGCTTGCCCCGCGCGATGATGCCCACCCGGTCGGCGAGCTCGTCGGCCTCTTCGAGGTACTGGGTGGTGAGGAAGATCGTCATCCCTTCTTCGGAGTTGAGCTTGCGGACCTCGCTCCACACCGCGGTGCGACTCGCCGGGTCGAGGCCGGTGGTCGGCTCGTCGAGGAACAAGATCTGCGGCTTGTGGATCAGCGACATCGCCAGGTCGAGGCGGCGCTTCATGCCGCCCGAGTACGACTCGACCCGGTCATCGATGGCCGAACCGATGTCGACGAGGCCGATCACGTCGTTCATCCGGCGGTCGATGTCGGCCTTGCGCAACCCGTACAGCTCGCCTTGGAGTTGCAGCATTTCGCGGCCGGACTGTTTGCCGTCGATCGAGCTGTCCTGGAGGGCGACGCCGATCCGCAGGCGGATGTCGCCGGCCTGTGATGCGACGTCGAACCCGGCGACGCTGGCTCGGCCCGACGTGGGGCTGAGCAGCGTGCACAGCATCTTCACCATGGTCGACTTGCCGGCGCCATTGGGGCCAAGGAAGCCATAGATCTCGCCGGGCTGCACGGCCAGGTCGACGCCGGCCACCGCCTCGTTGTCGCCGAATGTTCGACGCAGATCGTGCGCCTCGATTGCTGCCGTCATCGGTCTGAGCCTAGAGACCCCCACCCCCAACGTTGCGATGAGTTCTGGCCGCACCCCCCGCAGCCGAAACGCATCGCACCACCCCAACCCCTCGTTGCGATGAGTTGTGGCCGCACCTCCTGCGGCCGCAACGCATCGCATGGCGTCATTCGCGGGCGAGTTCGGTGGTGCCGGCGGCGTCGTGGTCGACGACCTGATCGCTTCTGAGGTCGACGGTCACGCGGACGAGTTCGCCCTGGTAGCTGTTGGGGCCGAGGAAGCGGCCGCTGCGGTCGTAGTCGGACACCGTGGTGCCGCGGTCGAGACCGATGTCGAGACCCGACCACGAGATCATCAACCAGAAGATCTGATCGGTTTCCATCTGCCCGGCCGGTTCGCCGTCGATGAGGAGTGTGCCGACGCCGTGGGGGAATGGGCCCTCGCCGGTGCGTCGCATGCGGAATCCGAGCGAGGTGGCATCGGCAGGAACGGGTCGATCGGAGGTGACGATCTGGTGGGTGCCGCCGATGTTCAAGTCGTGCACGAGATGACCATCGCGCACGAAGAGCGAGTAGCCACACGTCGCGTCGCCGTGCGCAATCAGTACGCCATCGCGATCGCCGGCATCGCCCGACGGATTGATGTGGGCCATGATCTCGTAGCTGCGGCTGCGCAGGTCGGGGGCCACATCGGACGGCACATGCCCCATTCCCGACCAGAAGGTGAAGTTCGTTCGTGCCCCAGCGTGGCGCGCCGCGTTCTCGGCGAAACGCTCACCGAACCGATCGTCGAGCGGGAGGACCTGATTCGCCTTCGCCTGCTCCCACCATGCTGCTTGCAGGGCGGTGAGGCGGTCCGGCTCACGCTCGGCGAGATCGATGTTCTCGTTGAAGTCGGTCGTCAGGTCGTAGAGCTCCCACGTGTCGTCGTCGAACGGCGTGCCCGGCCAGTGGAAGGCAACCGCCTTCCAGCCGTTTTGCCAGATGCCGCGGTGACCGAACATCTCGAAGTACTGCTCGGTCTTGGCGGTGACGGCGTCCGGTTCGCCGAGCGTGGAGGCGAAGCTCACGCCGTCGAGCGGCGGACGTGCATCGGAGTCGACGCCGAGCAGATCGAGAACCGTCGGCACGACATCGTTGACGTGGCAAAACTGGTGGCGCAACGTGCCCGCGTGCGACGCATCGACGAGCCGGCGCGGCGCAGCGATCACGAGCGGGTCGCGGACGCCTCCGCTGTGGGTGTTCTGCTTGTAGCGCTTGAGCGGCGTGTTGGCCGCCATCGCCCAACCGAGGGGGAAGTTCGAGTGGGTGTCGGGCCCGCCGATGTCGTCGATCCGGGCGAGCTTGTCGTCGAGCGACTCCTTGATCATGTTGAACGGTGCCATCGCGTTGACGAATCCGAGCGGCCCCCCTTCCTGGCTCGCCCCGTTGTCTGACATCACGATCACGATGGTGTCGTCGAGCATGCCCGTCGCGTCGAGGGTGGCGATCAGCCGGCCGAGATGCTGGTCGAAGTGATCGAGCATCGCGGCGTACGCGCCCGCGAGGCGGGCGAACAGCCGTTGCTCGTCCGGTGTGTGGTCGGCCCAGGCCTGCACGCCAAGGTTCCGGTCCGGCAGGACCGTGCCCGCGGGCACGATCCCGAGTCGGATCTGCTCAGCGAGCCGGCCATCGCGAGTTGCATCCCACCCTGTGGCGAACACGTCGGCGTAGTGGTCGATCAGGTCGACCGGCGCCTGATGCGGGGCATGGCAGGCACCCGGTGCAAGCAGCATGAACCACGGAATGTCTGGGGTCGCCGCCTCGTGACTCGTGACGTAACCGATGGCGTGATCGACGAGATCTTCGGTCAGGTGGTAGCCCGACGCGTGGTCGCCCTGCGCGCTGACGTGAGTGTTGTCACAGACCAGTTCGGGTGAGTACTGGTCGGTCTCGGCGTCGAGGAAGCCGTAGAAGCGGTCGAAGCCGCGGCCGAGCGGCCAGCCGTCGAATGGGCCGGTCGGCCCGGTCTCGGTGAGCGGCGTGCAGTGCCACTTGCCGACCATGTAGTTGCGGTAGCCGAGTGGGCGCAGCATCTCCGACAGCAGCGGGGCGTCGGCGGCGATTTTGCCGCGATAGCCGGGGTAGCCGCTGTCGAAGTTCGCCAGGCACCCCATGCCGACGGCGTGATGGTTGCGTCCGGTGTGCAGCGCGGCACGCGTGGTCGAGCACATCGCGGTCGTGTGAAAGCCGGTGTACCGGAGCCCGGCCTGGGCCAGTCGATCGATGGTCGGCGTCGCCACTTCGGAGCCGTAGCAACCGAAATCGGCGAAGCCGACGTCATCGAGGAGCACCATCAACACGTTGGTGCGCCCAGCCGGCGGTGTCGGCGGCGCGGGCCAGTGCGGTGTCGACTCCGTGACGGTCGTGCCAATCGTGCCTGCGAATTCGCCCATGCTGCGACCGTAGCCACCGCCCGGGACCGTTGGAGATTGCGGTGTCGTCAGCTCGTTCCGTCGGCGAGGCGTCGGGCGTACTCCTCGCCGGTGATCGTGCCTCCGGCGGCCTCGGCCAGGCCCTGCTGGTCGGCCGGGAGGAACGGCTGCACCATGTCGATCCGCTTCCACGCCGGCACGGGCTGCGTTCCGTCGGCGCCCGGCACGTACTTCGACGTCTTGATGCGCTCGTGACGGTGGATGTAGCGCGCACAGTTCGGGAAGGCGTGAGCGACGGTGGCGCGGACGACGAGCTGCGCGCCGGGCCACAGCGCGAGTGCTTCGTCGTCGGCGACGATCTCGGCCGTTGCCTGCAGCCGCAGCCGACGCGGCGTCTGCATGTCGATGAACAGCAGTCCGATCCGGGCGCTGGCGGCGATGTTGCCCATGGAGAGGAACATGCCGTTGCCGTCGTAGCTCGGGAATTGGACCGTGCGCTCGTCGAGCACCTCGACCATCCCGACGGGGCCGCCCTTGTAGGACACGGTCGGCCAGCCGTCGGCATCGACCGACGACAGGAAGAAGAAGTCGCGCGACTCGATGAAGGCGCGCTGCTCGTCGTCGATCGAGTCGGTGATGATGGTTGCCTCGAGCGCGGCGGCGAGATTCGTGGTGTCGAATCGCTCCTGCAGTGCCCGCTGTTCGTCTCCGTAGATTGCCATGACGCATGTTCGCGCGTCGGTGGCGTGGGCGCGTCAGCCGCAGCACACTCCGGCGGGTCCGGAGTTGACGTGCTCCATCTGCATCTGTTCGGCGTCGCCGGTCTTCACGTACCACTCCCACCGCGCGTCGTCGGGCGAGGTCATCCACGTCTCGGTCTTCTCGGCAAAGCAGCACACGGCGTCGTCGACGCCGGTGGTCTCGATGCCGGCGGCGCTGATCCGTGATTCGGCGGCAGTCACCTGATCGGCGGTCTCGACCTCGACGCCGAGGTGGTTGAGGTGCTGGAAGTTCGCGCCGTCACCCGCCTCGGCGGCGGTGGTTTCGAAAAGGACCAGCTTGAGCGGGGGATTCTCGATCGCGAAGTTCGCGTACCCCGGCTTGGTCTTGGCCGGCGCCGTCCCGAACATCTTGCTGTAGAAGTCGATCGCCGACTCGAGGTCGGTCACGTTGAGGGCAAGTTGCAAACGCATAGTTGATTCTCCTGGGCTACGTATTGATGATGATCGATACGTTACCCGACATATCGACCGCTGTCAATACATCAGGTCGGCAGTCCTCGCGCCCGAAAAATGTGGGTCCACGGTCGCTGGGCGCACTGCAACCCGCACAGTTCGGCGGACCCGGCCGCGGCGCCCGAAATGTGCCGGAAAAGTTGCGCCATGCGGAATCCCTGCGGCATTTTTCGGCAAGGCGGGGTGGGTGGGAAGGGGATGGGTGGGTGGGGAGGGGATCAGCGGGCGCGGAGTTCGAGGCGGTCGCGCTGGGTGATCTTGTAGGTGCGGTCTTGCTGCTCGAGCCAGCCGAGGCGGATGAAGCTCGCAATCGCCTTGTTCACCCGCTCGCGCGATGCGCCGACGATGCCGGCGAGCTCTTCCTGGGTGACCGGGAGTGTGAACTGGTCTTGGCCGTCGGCGAGTTCGAGGAGGCGCTTGGCGGTCCGCCCGGTGACGTCGAGGAACACTGAGTCGGCAAGCGCTTCGTCGGTGACCCGAATGCGTTGGGCGAGCAGGCGGGTGACATTCCAGAGCAGTTTCGGGTTTTCGTCGAACATCGCGAGGATCGGCTCGAACGGGATCGAGAGCACGGTGGTCGGCTCGAGCGCGCGAGCCATTGCCGACCGCGGGCCATTGTCGAGCATGCTCATTTCGCCGAACAGGTCGTCGGGTTCCATCAGGGCGACGACGCTTTCGCGGCGGTCGATCGGATTGGCGATCGCGATGGCCATCCGGCCACGTAACACGAGGTAGAGCGCGTCAGGCGGATCGCCTTCGTTGAACAACACATCGCCCCGGATGAGATGTCGTTCCTGCCCGGCGGCAGCCACCGCAGCCAGCGCCTCGGGTGGCGCGTCGGCGAAAAAGTCGGTTCGGGCGAGGATGTCTTCGTGAGCCATGACGATGGTCACGGTACTACCCTGCGGCACTGTGGCGCATCCCGAGACCATCTGGACCGTGGTGGTCGGCGGTGGGAGCGGTCGACGATTCGGTGGCGCCAAGCAGTACGAGCGACTCGGTGATCGCCGCGTGATCGATTGGTCATGCGACGCAGCCGCGACGGTGAGTGATGGTGTCGTGGTGGTCGTGCCGCCGGAGGACGCAGTGCGCGAGCACGCAGTTGCCGGCGGCGATTCCCGGTCTGCGTCCGTGCGGGCGGGGCTCGCCCATGTGCCATCCGAGGCGTCGATCATCTGCGTGCACGATGCGGCCCGCCCGTTCGCCGGAACCGAATTGTTCGAGCGCGTGATCGCGGCCGTGACCGATGGCGCCGACGCAGCGGTGCCGGGGATTGCGGTGGCCGACACGATCAAGGTCGTGGCTGCCGCCGGTGCCGACGGGGCCCGCCCGGTGGTCGACACCCCCGATCGGGCGACGTTGGTCGCCGTGCAGACTCCGCAGGCCTTCCGCGCGTCGGCGTTGCGAAACGCGCACGCCGGCGGTGGAGACGCCACCGACGATGCAGCGCTGATCGAGCGGGCTGGCGGGAGCGTCGTCGTGGTCGACGGTGACGCCGACAATCGCAAGATCACCGTCTCGGCCGACTTGCAGTGGGCGCGCCAACACGTCGCGACCGGCGGCGTCGATGGTGCTGGCGATGTCGAGAATGCGGCTACCGGAGGTCGGCGATGAGCCGCTGGAGAGCGGTGCTGCGATACATCGGGCTGCTGCCCGATCCTCGTCCGTCGTTGCGGGTCGGGCAAGGCTTCGACGTGCATCGATTCAGCGATGACCCCGACCGGATGCTGATCCTCGGTGGCGTCGAGTTCCCCGGCGAGCCCGGATTGATCGGACACTCCGACGCCGACGCGGTCGCGCATGCCTGCGCCGACGCGCTACTCGGCGCAGCAGGACTCGGTGACATCGGGATGCACTTTCCCGACACCGACGAGCGGTGGAGCGGTGCCAATTCGATTGCGTTGTTGGCCGAGGTGGCCAAGATGCTCCGCACGCAGGGTTGGTTCACGCTGAACATCGACGTCGCCGTGGTGTGCGAGCGGCCGAAGATCGCTCCGCGCCGTGACGAGATGCAGCGCATCTTGAGCACGACGGTCGGGGCGCCGGTGACGATCAAGGGAAACCGCGCCGAGCAACTTGGCGCGATCGGACGAAGCGAGGGTGTCGTGTGCTTTGCGACCGCCCTCATCGAGACAGAGACGAGACGACCATGAGTCGACCACCCGGGCAGGGCAAGGGGTCATCGGGTCCGCCGCGAGGCGGTTCCGGCAAGCGCGGCGGTCCGGCGGGCAGTCGGAGTGGCGGCTCAAGTGGCGGTCGCCCAACCGCGCGCCCTGGGGCGCGGCCGGGGCAACGACGATCTGCGCCGACCGGTGGTGGTGGCCTGCGGCGGAGTGGCGGCCCGCAGGGAGGCGGGCGTGAAGCCGACCCCCGCACGCCGGGTCGGGGTCTCGGCGGCAAGCAGGTCGAAGGCCGCCAAGCGGTGCGTGAGTTGCTGATGGCCGAGAAGCGCAAGGTGTACGAGGTGTTCGTCAGCGCCGAACTGGAAGGCGACGCGGGGGTCGCCGACATCGTGGAGATTGCGCGCGCCCAACGCGTCATGGTCACCTACATCGCGCGCGCCAAGCTCGACCGCGAGACCCGCAGCGAAGCGCCGCAGGGCGTCATGGCAACTGCAGCCGAGTTGGCCGAGGCCGACCTCGGGGTGCTCCTGCGCACGCGCAATGGCGTCAAGCCGTTCCTTGTCGCCGTCGATGGCGTGACTGACCCGGGCAACCTCGGAGCGATTATCCGCAACTGCGACGGCGCGGGGGTCACGGGCGTGCTGCTGCCCAAGCATCGGGCCGTACACGTGACGCCGACGGTGGCCAAGGCGTCGGCGGGCGCGATCGAACACGTTCCGATCGCGCTGGTCCCCGGGCTCCCGGCGACACTGGCCCAGCTCAAGGATCACGGCATCTGGATCGTCGGTCTCGACGACGATGCGGATCGGGGCCTGTTCGAGCTGGAGTCGTTGGCCGACGAGCCGATTTGCCTGGTGCTCGGCGCCGAGGGTGGTGGGCTGTCGCGTCTGGTTCGGCAACGGTGCGACTCGGTCGTCGCGATTCCGATGCTCGGTCGGGTCAGTTCTCTGAATGTTTCCGCCGCGGCGGCGCTTTCGACCTATGAAATCGCTCGCGCTCGAATGAAGTCGTCATAGGATCGTCATCTATGTCCGTCGGTTTCGAGCAGCTTCCAGAACTCCATTCGGGCGGTGAATTGTCCTCGCACGAGTTGGTCGGAACTCGTCCGTCGACCCCGTTCGGTCGACGCGCGTTCATCGCCGGCACAGCCGGTGCGGTTGCTGCCACCGCCTTGTCGAGTGCGGCCCATGCGGTGGTTCCGCCCGACGCCAGCTACTACGAAGCGATCGGTCCGGTGCGGCTGGCCGACACCCGCACCTATGCGCAGTACGCCGCCATCGCCAAAGACTTTCAGCGGATCAGCGATCGCATCATCCGCATCAACATCCGCAACAGCCCCTACGTCGCTGTGCCGAACGATGCGGTCGCCGCCGTGGTGGCCATCGCTGCGGTCTACAACGGTTTGCCCGGTTGGGTGCAGGCCGTTCCGGCGGGCAGTTCCGGCACGGTGTCCAACATCAACATGGAGAACGGCGATGGCGCGGTTGCCAACATGGCGACCGTTCGGCTCTCGGCCGACGGCAAGATCGACATCGCAGGCCTGCACCCATATGACGTCGTCGTCGACATCGTCGGGGTGTATCGATCGACCGTCCAGCCGGTGCGGGCCGGCCGGACCAAGTTCCTCGCCGCCACGACCCGAGCGGTGAACAACCGGACCGTCGAGGCCAACACGACCGTCACGGTGCCGCTGAATTTCGTGCCGGCGAGCGCGCAGGCCGTCGTGGTCAACCTCACTGCTGCGGCATGTCGAACGGCGGGCTACTTCACGGCGTACGCGCCAGGTGCGGCGGTTGTGCCGAACGTGTCCAACCTCAACTACTCGGTGGGGGAGGTGCGCGCCGGTGGCGCCATCGTCAAGCTCGGCATGTCCGGCACGACACCGGCGATCAACGTCTTTTCGTCGGGCTCGGTGCAGATGTTCGTCGATGTCAGCGGCTACATCACCGGAGCCGGCGACTCCCAGTCCGATGAAGGCTTGTTCGTCCCGATCAACCCCGTACCGAGTGCTCGACACGCGGCGCGCGGCCGATCGGGCGGTGTCCGGCAAGGCTCGGTTGTGGCCCGGATGGACGCGTCCGTTCGAGATCCCGAACGCGGCCAACGGTTTCGGACCGCGCAGCCAGATTGCCGGCATCGCGATGAATTCCACGCTGGTCGGGGCGATGTCGTACGGCCACATCACCGTGCTGCCCGCCCAAACGCCGCGCTATGAGGTGTCGAACCTGAACGTCACCCGCCTCGGCCATACGGTGGCCAACCACGTGATCACGCCGGTGAGCACCAGGGGTGTCGAGCTGTATTCCTTCGGTGGTGGCGACGTGATCGCCGATGTCGCCGGGTGGTACACCGGGGTGCCGGCTCCGATCACGTCGTCCACTCCGCCCGTCGACCCGCCGCCTCCTGCCGCAGGATTCAACTGGTTGCTGACCGTGCCGCGGATGGGCCTGCAGAACTGGGTGATCCCGAACATCTTCAGCGGTGACCCGGTCGTCGACTCCGGGAACACCTGGCATTGGACCAATACCGGCATGATCGGCAACATCGGTGCGTCGATCGTCGCCTTCGGGCACCGCACGTCGAAGGGTGGCCCGTACCGCTACCAGCACACGCTGGTGCCCGGTGACGAGTTGATCATCAACACCCCTGACCTGCGGGTCTATCGCTACGCCTTCGTCGGCGAGCGCCTCACCGGCAGCAGCCCGACGGAGATCCTCAACGCCGCCCGCGGCAACGCCGGCGGGACCACCTTCACGCTCGTTGCCTGCACCGGTTCGAGTTCGATCTTCGACGATCAGCCTCGAGGTGGCATTCGGTACCGCATCGTGTCGACGTTCGCGTTGCTCGACTGGACCGACGTCGCGCCGCCCGGCGGCTGATCAAGCACAGGGTTCGTGTGCCTCGACGTGCGGCCTCGATATCCTCACTCGTCGACGCCGGGTTAGCTCAGTTGGTAGAGCACTTGATTTGTAATCATGAGGTCGCGAGTTCGATCCTCGCACCCGGCTCCAAGTGAAAGTCCGGCTCAGAGGCTGATCGATCTCGGTTTCGACGACGCCGGTAAACGCGGCAGCGCCACGTCGGCGGATTCGCATCGGGCGCCGAGATCGATGCCGCCGAGCGTGTGTCGTCAAGTTCGCAACGTTGGGTCGGCGAGGATGTCGGCCGCCGGAACTGTTTCCGGGTCGTCAATCCAACTCGAGGACGAGGCGGAGGGCTTCGTCAATCGCTACGAGATCGTCGTGTCGGAGCCGTCCAACGAATTCGCCGAGTCGCTCGTGCGCCACGGCCGATGTTTGCTCAACGAGGACTTGGGTGTCGTCGCCCTCGATCGTGATCGTGGGACGAAAGATCCTCGGCGGAGACGAACGCGAGGTTGGAGCGACGAGCACGGTTGACAGCATCAGGTCGTCGGATTGAAGAAGAACCGTGTACCGTGCACCCTGTTGCTCGTGGCCTCGGGTTGACTTGGGAGCCCGCAGGCGGTGAATGTCACCACGCACGAAGCTCGTCCATCTCGGCGAGAACGCGGCAGCTCTCGGCCCGGTCGTTCTCGTCGTTGAGCACGTCAAGTGACTCCGCTCGCATCCGTTCTCGACGCCGAAGGCGCACAGCATCGACGAGCGCTCGGCGAATCGCATCCGATGTCGTCGACCCATCGGCCATGAGTTCGGCGAGAGCTCGTTCGGAGCGCTCGTCCGTTCGAAAGTTCAGAACTGCCACCACCACACTGTACTACGCTTCGTATGACAGATCAACGACATGGGCGGGGCCGATCCGATCAGATCATCGCTACGCAAAGCCGGAGATGAGGTCCACGCACGTGCGGCAGTCGAGCGGGTTGTAGTCATCCGTAGCGGACCAGTTCCTCGAATGGTGCGATCACCAGCCCGTCGCGGATATCGCGATCGCCGAGCGGCGCGCTGCAGCTCGACCGTCACCTCGACGGACGGGTTGCCGGGACACTCCTGCGCGCTGCCGTCGGGCGGGATCACTGCGAACGCAACCCGCACAGCGTCGTCCGTCTCGACCACCTGCGGGCCGAGGAGCTGATCGCCCATCCCACGGCCGCCGGCACAGCCGAGCTCGGTGACGAGCACGTGGAGGTCGGTACTGTCGGCCGTCGGCGTCGGGAACTCGGGATCGAGCTCCCACTCGACACTGTTCAAGCTGGCGGCAGGACACGGCGGACATCGCAGTCGTTCGCACCGGACAACCCGGACACCGCCCACCCGGCCCGGGTGAACTCGAGCGGCACCGAAGTGAAGCTCGACCGGTTCGGCGAGATGACGGTCGCCCGCTCGTCGGTCAGCTCAAGCAGCCACCACTCGAGTCCGTCGGGGACGAAGCCGAACTCGTCGGAACCCGACGCCTCTTCCATCGTCTCTTGGAGCTCAGGGAAGTCAGCCAGCGGTCGCAGCGGTTGAATCGCACCAACCGTGAACGCGATTCCGGAGCACTCGACGGCGGTGTCGGGCGGGTACGCGCCGTCGGCACCCGGTAGTTCGATCACGTCGAGCTCGGTGCCGGGCTCGATGGCGGGCGGCAGCTCGTCGACCACGTCTGCGTCGAGGCACACCATCTCGACGGCGACCCGCTCGGCGACGGCGGCAGAGATACCACGCTGCTCGTCAGGCGTGACCGGCCTCGCAGCGTGGAGTTCGACCATGTTCCGGAGCCCTCCGCCCGACGAAGCGTCCACCGGCACCTCAGGATTCTGGAGCAGTGGCATCAACGCGACTTGTGCGGCGAGTAGCTCGGCCTCGGTGAAGTCCACCTGTACGACGTCGAACGCGATGCTCCACTCGCCGATTGGCCGATCGTCTTCGATCGGGGGTCTCGGCTCGACGCCGACGTCATCGGTCGGGCGAGGACGCCGTACGGCGAGCGCCGCGCGGTGCGGCGCCGGGTCGTCCGTCACCGCCAGAACGATGGTGCCGCCGGCGTTTCGGTCGATCAACAATGCACCAAACACGTCGCGATGCTCGTTGCCATAGGTGCGAATGACGCCCATGAAGACCTCGTCCGGGTTGGAGGAGCCACCGAGATCGCCGAGCACGTCGGTCGTCACGTACGGCACGTCGGAACAGGTGACCAGCGTGGGATCGAGCCCAACGGACGTACCGTCGCCGGCAGCCGACGACGGCGGTTCGGACGTGGACCCAACCGGGCTGGGGACCGGCTCGGACACGGGCTCGTTGGCGGGTTCAAACGGCCCCGGTGATGCGGACGGTGCCGAGGGTGGTTCGGAGGTGGACGAGACTTCGTTCGCTGCGGAGATTGGTGCGGCTGGGCCGGCATCAGTAGTCGTAACGTCGGTCTGACCGCATGCGGCGAGCACGGTGAGGGCGACGATCGTGACGATGCGAGTCATGTGATTCGGACGCTCGGCAATGCTGATCAGTTCCCCACAATCTCACAACTGGACATCGTCGTGCGATGGCGCATCGAAGGGTGCTGACCGCCGCCAGCGGCCGCACACAGCTCATAACAACGGCGCCGCAGACGCCCGTGGACCGATTCGTGGCTAGGCCGTCACACGAGGGCAGTCGCGCGGAAACCAGTAAAGCGGGGCGTGGTCGCCGTCGATTGCCCAGACCGCTGGCTGTTGGTTGGGTTTCGTCGCCGGCATGTGTGGTGCGAACCGCTCGATACCGGGGTCGTGGCTGAAATGTAAGAGATCCAAGTAGAGATTCTGACACTCAGCCGAATACGGCAGCGAACGGTCATCGCAGGGGCGGCCACGAGGCGGAACGCATAACTCCAGCTTGTCGAGCAGTACAGACCACTCTGGTATGGCACGTTCGCGCTCGGCTGCTCGACCTGTATTGCTCTGAAGGGATCAATCAGTGGGTGGGCGTCGCAATAGCTGCTTCGAGTTGATGTCGGTGGCGCAGCATCCAGGCTGCAGATCGAACCCGCCATGAGATCCCCCACACGAACGGGTAGTCGTTGGCAGCGATCCCTGACGTGGTCGCGGGAGTGACGCCGTGCTCGATGGCCTCATGTGCTGAGTCATGCACGGCTACCTCGACCATCTTGTCCACGAACCCGACGCGACCGGCCGACGACAGGCCATAGGCGTCGAGCATCAGTCCGAGCTGGCGAGCCCGATGATCCACGTCTCCGAGCCCGACGCTGGCGGCGATGTCATCATCGTGGAGTTGGACATTCAGCCAGGCGGCCTGAGCAAGCTCGTAGATGGGGTCCATCGGACCGGCGGTGTCCCAGTCGATGAACCCGACCGGCACATGATTGATCGCCATGATGTTCCACGGACCGAGATCGCCATGCCCGAAGCCGGCCAACGGTGTTCCGAGATGTCGGCCGAACCAGTCCTTCCAGACCGCACCTTCGGGTGGCGCGTAGGTTCGCGCCGCAACATGCAGTGACGCGAGCAGTTCGCCAAGACGGACAATGGCGTCCTCGCTCCACGGTTCGGGTTGCACACTCTGTCCCTCGACGAACGTGAGCAGTTCGTTGCCGTGATCATCGAATCCGCTCCCGACCGGACGAGGTGCCGCAGTGAAGCCTTCAGCTTCGAGATGGCCGAGGAAGTCCACGACCGAGCGACTCCAGACGCTTGGTGATCGTCGGACCGAACCGCCGAGTCGGTGGACCGTCGTCTGCCAACCACCCGCCAGCCGCGCGTCGTCGGCACCGTTCTCCTCGACCTCGTCCACACCTCCATCGTCGCAGACCCGCTCGCGGCCACTGCGCTCTGTGTCGCTCAGCTCGGATCAGCCCGAGCACCGCTCATCGCGGCACACCGGATCGATGCGACCCGATCAGATCGTGCGAGGGTCTGTCAGGAATCTCGTCCGGTGGTCGACGGCGCGCAGTAATCGGCCAGCGACCTCGACCTGCGTCTTTGTGCGAAGATCGTGCAGTGGAGGAACTGGCGCCCGATGTCGCTTGCTGAAATCGCTCCACAGCGCCACGACGGGACTGCTCTTGTTGGTTACTGCAGGTTGTCTGGTTTGGCCTGCGATCGTCGAGAACGAATCGGGATACTGGGCTGGAGCTGCATGTCTGGTCGGGCTGTCGAGTCTTGGCTTTGCCAAAGGTGCTCGTCTCTGTGGTGAGCACATCGTTGTTCGCTCGATCTTTCTGAGCGACGACCGTTTCCGGATCTCCGAGATCGCCTTGGTCGAAGTCGGAATGCTCCGTGAGGGCCGTGGCCGTCCACGAGGTGTCCACGAACTGTTCACCACAGCGTCGGGATCGACGGACTCGACGGACGCGCACGATGCGTCAGACCGCCCGCTTCTGGACTCTGGGACACCGCCTGACATCACTCGGACGGCACCGGTCAGATTTGTAATCATGAGGTCGCGAGTTCGATCCTCGCACCCGGCTCCACGTGATGGGTTCCGACGGACGGTTTCTCTAGCTTCCTGCCAACCCGAGGAACACGACAAGCGCCCTCGACACTCTGATCATGTCGTCATCGCTCAGTCGGCCGATGCGCTCGCCCAACTTCGATTTCGGGACCGTGGTGATCTTGTCGACCATCAACCTGCTCGGCTCGCGCATCCCGGTGACGTCGTCAGGATCGACGAGCAGTCGGATCAACGGGGCATCGGTCGGATCGGTCGTGAATGCGCAGACGGTCACCGAGGTAGTGGCATCGAATCGATCGTCTTGAACGATGACAACCGGTCGGGGTTTGCCGACGTATCCGCTCCCAGCAGCAGCGGTCCAGATCTCGCCCCGCCTCACTCGTCGGCCAGGGCATCGAGGAAGGCCTGATCGTCGTCGCCGTGTTGGCTTGACCCGACTGCGAGCGATTGCTGGTGGGCTTGCTCCGTGAACTGCGGTGATCGGACGTCGGGGACCCAGATCTGGATTGGTCGCAGACCCTGCTCTCGGAGTCGTTGGCGATGAGCCCGAACTCGGATGGCGGTGGGTGTCGATGACTGACGTCGAACCATGGGCCAATGTTACATGTAACGTCGTCAGACTTGCAGCGGCTGCAGAAACCTCGACGCCCAACTCGTCGCAGCTGGCGAGGCGGCCCGGCGCGCCGACGACGGGAACGGAGCGGTCGTCGACCCGGCCGGGCTTCCTGACGGAGTCGTGACCGAAGCCGTCGGCGTCGTGGGCGAGTCCTGGTTCATGAGCTTGCCGGCGCTCGACAATCCGATGTCCAGTGCTCGATGGGAGAACGGGACACGCAGCTTGTGGCTCCAAAGCTTTGAACAGGACGCGGAAGTTGATCGCTTCCAACGCATTGGTGCGGCGTCGGTGGTCGACACCACCGTGAACGGGCAACCAGCGTTCATCCGCACGCTCGTTGGGCAGGACGAGTTTCGTTCGATCGCTTGGCACACGGATGGTTTCACCCACAGCCTCGGAAGCCTGGGCGTCAGCGAGGAAGATCTCATCGAGTTCGCAGAGACACTCCGACGTGCAACGACACTCGAGTGGGACGCTGCCGTGGTCTCCGTCGCGCCGCCGGTAGCGTGCCTCGGCAGCGAATGCGCCGACCTGACGCAACCCGGCTCGATCATCCCGTCGGGCGTCGACTCATTCCCGCCGATCGACGAATCGCTGGTCCCCGATCACGGCAGCGGCGTGACCTTCGCCCACTACACCTACTTCGATGGCATCGAGGGTCGAGGCACGACATGGATTGGCGTTCTCGGGGGTGCCTGACAGCCAGGTGCTCGACGGTCTGATCACCGTGATGGTCTCAGCGGCCAGCGATGCCGAGCCGCTCCCAGTGGAATCGGGGCGAAACTCTCCGGATACCAACTGACCGGTGAACTCCCGGGCGGCATCAAAGAACTCGCGGCGCCATGCCAACGAGGACTCGACAACGGATCGTTCCCAAAGCTATTGGTCCACGGCGGTGCGTGGGATACCGCAACGGCGGATGCCTGATGCGTCGGAGTGAGATCCGCCTCGTCAACCTTGACCCTGTCGTCGGGAGCGAAGCCGCACGCACGCGCCCTGGGGTGATCGTCAGCAACGACGGAGCCAATGCGACCGTCCAGCGACTCGGACGCGGCGTGGTGACGGTGATCCCGGTGACGTCCAACATCACCCACGTGTACCCGTTCCAGACCCTGCTTCCTGCCGAGGAGACTGGCCTCGACATCGACTCGAAAGCCCAAGCCGAACAGGTCCGCGCCGTGGCTGTCGAACGCGTCGGAGCCGTGATCGGCAGTGTCCCATTCCATCTCATGGATCAGCTCGACGACGCACTCCGCCTCCACCTCGACCTGTGAGGCCCCACTCGGCAGACGCGATCTCGAACACCTGGCCACGCCGCCATCAGATATGGCGAGATTGTCGAGCAAAAAAGCGCCATAATGAGGCGATGGAAGCTGGCGTGCGAGAACTCCGAGACCACCTCAGTCGATACCTCAGCGTCGTGCGAGAAGGCCACGAAGTGACGGTGACCGATCACGGCAAGGCGGTGGCACGTCTCGTGCCCCTCGATCAGCCGCGCGCAATCGATCGCCTCATCAACGAAGGTCTGATCTCACCGCCAGCTCAGCCCAAGCGTCCGCGCACTGCCCCGCGCGTCAGTGGTCGCGGCACCGTCAGCGACCTGGTCGCTGAGCAACGTCGGTGATCGCCTACTTCGACACGTCCGCGCTGGTTCCGCTCGTCATCAACGAACCTGCGTCGGTGACGTGTGGCCGATTGTGGAACGAAGCCACACGTGTCATCAGTACGCGGCTGATCTACCCCGAAGCACGAGCAGCGCTGGCTCAGGCCCAACGAATGCGTCGATTGACAACGGGCGAGTTGGGGCAAGCGGTCGAAGACTTGGACTCGCTCGCGTCGGAGATCAGCTACATCGAGATCAACGCTGACGTGGCCGCATCCGCAGGCGATCTCGCCCAGACACACGGCCTGCGGGGGTACGACGCGGTCCACCTCGCGTCGGCAGCACTCATCCACGATGAGGAACTCGTTCTGGTCACGGGTGTTCGCGATCTTGCGCCGCCGCTCGAACGATCGGAATCTTCGTCGCGCTGACGACACCCTGACCACCGACCTACAGCCCAGACTGCACCGATCGGGCCAAGGTTGGCACACCGGGTGACTCAGCACGCCGTCCGTCGGCGCTGCGCGGGAGGGCGATGGTGACAGGTCGCGCATACTCACGGAGCGGTTGCGATGAAAACGTGGAAGGCGTCCTGTTCCGTCGGTGGGCCGCCGTGGTAGCCGCCGAGCACGCGCACGTCGGTGAAGCCAACCGACGCGAGCAGCGCAACGATTTCGTCTGAGGAGTACACATTTGCGATGAGGGCGTGGGTTTCGTGCGCGACCAGCTCGCCCCGCCGCCACTGCCACGCCTGCAACTCGCGGGTCACTGAACGGTCGGCCACATCGACGGCGGTGATCCTGTGGCGGAGGGCGTAGTGGAAGCCGTCAGGGCCGAGTCGTCGCTCTTCGCTCGGCGGTGGTGTCGTGTCGGCGGGCCGGGGTGTCCATCGCCGCCAGCGATCGTCGGCGGCATCGCCGACCTCGAAGTCGAGGGCCAGCACGCCGCCGGGGAGCAGGTGAGCGCGGAGGCGGCGCAGGCCTTCGGTGTCGTCGGCGCGGCTGCCACCGAGCCCGAAGGCGCCACAGCTGACAATGGTGCGGTAGCGGCGCGGCAGATCGAGTCGGTGGGTCGGTTGGACGTACAGGTGGGGCTCGCAACCGGCGGTACGGGCTGCCGTTCGGCAGGCGTCGATCATGTCGGCCGACGCATCGACGCCGTCGACGTCGAGCCCGTCGGCCACCCACGGGACGAGCAGCCGACCGCTCCCGCATCCGACGTCGAGTGCTGGTTGCCCGGCTGCGACGTAGGCCCGGAAGAACGCGATCTCGGGTCCATCGAGGTTGAAGTTGGCCCACCATCGAGCGATCAGACCGTGGTGCCAACTCTTCGTCGCGGTCGAGTCGCGGTCGGGTTCGTCACTCATCGACAGCACATCGACGGCTTCATGGACACCGACCGGTTCACGACGGCAATGATCACACGGACGGTCCGCGGGATGTGCACCGGTTGACGCGCCCGACGAACGGGCGTACGTTGTTCTCAACTGATTGGTTGAGGAGGACGCATGGTTGCCCGGGATTCGTTGTCGCAGGCGTTCGCTGCATTGTCCGACCCGAACCGTCGGGCGATGGTCGCCAGACTCTGTGAGAGCGACGCCGCGCTTGTCGAGTTGGCTGAGCCGTTGGACATGTCGATGCAGGCGGTGTCGAAGCACCTTCGGGTGCTCGAAGACGCCGGTCTCGTCACCCGCACCCAAGACGCCCAACGCCGCCCGGCGCATCTCGAAGCCGAGGTCTTCGACTTGATGACGAAGTGGATCGATGGCTACCGCCGCAAAGCGGAGGACCGCTACCGCCGACTCGACGCCGTCCTCGCCGCCATGCCCGACGCACTGCCACCCACCACGACAGCTGCAACGACACCCACAACGACAGGAGAGCAGCCATGACCCCCACCAACGACACCGAGATCGTCGTCGATCCGCACGTTCCGTTGGTCCGCATCGTTCGCGAGTTCGACGCTCCGCCCGCCGGCGTGTTTCTTGCGCACACGGATCCTGACCTGGTGGTGCAGTGGAACGGGCCGAACGGCACCGCCATGCGCATCGATCACTGGGATTGTCGCAACGGCGGCTCCTACCGCTACCTCCATGTGATCGACGGCCAGGAGTACGGGTTCCGGGGTTGCTTCCACGAGGTCCGGCCGAATGAACTGATCGTGCAGACCTTCACGTTCGAAGGCATGCCAGACGGTGTCGCACTCGAGAAGCTCGTGCTCGAAGACATCGGTGACGGCCGGACCCGGTTGACGGCGACCTCGCTCGTCGACTCCTTTGCCGATCGCGACGCGTTCGTTGCCAGCGGCATGGAGCACGGCGTCCGCGAGGGCTACGAACGCCTCGACGCCGTGCTCGGCGAGATCGCGTAGCCGATGTCTGGTCCGACGACGGTCGACGCCTATGCGGCCGACCTTCCCGAGCAGCCGCGCGAAGTGCTCGACGCGATCCGTCGACTGATTGCGACGATCGTGCCGGAGGTGCAGGAGTCGATCCGCTACCAGATGCCGGTGTTCACGTTCGACGGCATCTATCTGGTGTACGTCGGCGCCTGGAAGCACCACATCGGCATGTACCCGATTCCCCGCCTCCCACCAGATCTGGAACCCGACATCGCGCCGTACCGAACCAAGATCGACACCGTCCGGTTTCTCTACAAACATCCCATCCCCGACGAGCTGATCGAACGGCTCATCGATGCGTTGGTCCCGATCCGACGCGCCGAAAACTCCTGAGCGCCGCCCGGCCGACTGATTGCGTCGATCCGTGCCGAGTCCGCGCGAGTTTCCGCGTGGCGCCAGCCGACGGCCGTTGGCGGCACTCGGCCCGGCTTGTGAGGCATGAACTACGGTCGTTGTGATGGGGCATCTCGGGGTGGCATGGGGCTACGGCGCCGGTACGCAGGTGAGCAATCTCACCGACCTTCGGGAGCAAGCGACCTGGGCCCAGTCCGCCGGATTCGACAGCTTCTGGCTGTCGCAGGTCTTCGGTCTTGACCCGATCGTCGCCCTCGCCGCAATCGCCAACGAGGTGCAGGGATTCACCGAGGTCGGCACGTCGGTGGTTCCGCTCACCGGACGCCATCCGCTCGCCCTGGCAGCAGCAGCACTCACCGCCCAAGCCGCAACTGATGGCCGCTTCACGCTCGGCATCGGCCCCTCGCATCAGATGGTTGCCGAGGGTTTGTTCGGCGAGTCCTATCGCCGGCCGTACACGCGGACGCGCGAGTTCGTCGAAGCGCTCGAATCGCTCTTCGAGACCGGCTCGACAACGATTGCGGGCGAGGAGATTTTCGCCAGCGGCTGGCTCACCATCGACGCGCCCCCGGTGCCGATCCTGTTGGCGGCACTCGGGCCGCGAATGCTTCGTCTTGCCGGTGAGCGGACGGCTGGCACCTCGCTGGGCTCGTGCGGACCGAAGACGATCAAGCAGCACATCGTGCCGATCCTCAGCGATGCCGCCGAGCGGGCCGGACGACCCAAGCCTCGGGTGATGGCCTTGGTCGGCATCGGCGTCACCGATCAGCCGAAGCAACGACGTGAGCAGAGTCGTGCGCAGAGTGCGATCTACGATCAACTGCCGAGCTATCGAGCGGTACTCGATCGGGAGGGAGTGAGCGGTGGAGCTGACCTCTTGTTGCTCGGATCGGCCGCAGAGATCGAGGACGGGCTGCAGCGGTACGTCGACGCTGGCGTGACCGATTTCAGAATCGGCCTGTACGCCGACGATGACGACGAGCGCGAAGCCACCCGGTCGTTCATGTCCGCAATCCTGCGCAGCTGACAGCGCAACTGGCCCGCCGCAGCCCGGGGCTTTCGCGGTCCTCCGGTGCCACCGCCCCGTGTTCCTGCGACGTGTTGCGAGAGCGGTGTCGTCGTGCAGATCTGGACGGTCTTCACAGTTGGTTCCATTGTTCGACCAGAACCTGGACACGATCTTCGTAGACCACCTTGCCGGGATTCGGTGAGCGCAAGAATCGGATCTCGACACCGTGCTGTCGAAGCAGTGTCACGATGTCCCACATCTTGGCGACAGGTTCCCCGGCGTGATCTTTGAACCACGCGACAGCGTCATGAGAGAAACGGCCGGTTGCGAACGGTGGCACGGGCACGTGGACGTTGAACCACCCGTACAGTGCGTCGAGCCGGACATCTTCCTCAGCCGTCAGCGCGCACCGTTCGCGAACCGACCGTGCCTCGAAGAAGATGCCGGTGAGCGTCTTGTGGTTCTGGCCGTCTGAACCAACGACGAAACGAATGAACACGCTGAAGATCATTCCACCGACCGCGTGCAACTATGACCTCTGTTTCTTGCCGCCCGCACCCTCGATCACGGACGCCCGGGCATGTCAAACGAGACTCCATCCCTTTACGCCGCTCGGGACTCGCCCTCGCCGGCGTCGGTCTACGAACCGTGATCGGGTTCGAGAAGCGGGTCGCTCAGTGGGACGGTGATCGAAGCATCAGCCCGCCCGGGGTCGTG
Source organism: Ilumatobacteraceae bacterium (assembly GCA_963820085.1). GTDB lineage: Bacteria > Actinomycetota > Acidimicrobiia > Acidimicrobiales > Ilumatobacteraceae > Ilumatobacter_A. The sequence goes on from CAWFYU010000009.1 coordinate 814,989, forward strand.
CTTGCACTGAGACTGACGTGTTGCCTCGACGAACTTCGGATGCACGCCGTCAATGATCACGCCGATCGACTTCTCATACGTCGCCGTGATCCCCTCCACGTGCCCCTCGGCGAACGGCAACTTCCCCCACGGATGATCAGAGTCGGCAATCCACTTCACGACGGCGAACCAGATGACACTGAAGGGAAGCAGCATCCACGGCCAGACCGTGGTGCGCCGTGCCTGGACCGGCACCATCTTCGTTGCCGGAAGCCCTGACCGGGCGCAGATCATCGGATACTGGCCATGCTGGAACCGCTCGATCCGTGTCACATAGCGCACCGCATCAGTCTCGCACTCGCTCGGTCCTGAGTCGCTGCAGGCGTGCTCCGCGAGGATGTCCGACCGAACCGCCGTAGGGCATCATGGGACACAGTGTCCGACGAGTCCGAGCGTTCGAGCAACGAGCCCTTCCGTCTGTCGGTCACGAGTCTTTCTCAACCGCAGCGCGACATGTTGCGGATGTCTCTTCGCAGCGGCGACGTTCCCTTCGAGTTCGCTGGTGAGACAGTGGCCGTGCCTCGAGCTCGTGCCGGTGATCTTCGTGAGGCAGTCCGTTGGGTCACCGAGGGGTTGGCTCCGATGGAGACCGGCTTTCCGGCACCTCGCCCATTCCAGCGGCTGTTCGAGGATGGACAGATCCTCGCGTCGCGCTTGAGGCGGCTACTCGGAGGGTTCGTCGACGGTGGAGTCGCGTCGCTGGTGTACCTGGCGGCACGAGAGGCCCAGGTATCTGGCTGGCTCGCGTTCGCCACAATCGGCGTCTCCACCGTCTGCTTCACGCGATGGTTCGGCGGCACACCCGGCAAGTTGATCGTCGGTATGCGAGTCGTTGTCGCCCGCGACGGCGGCTCGGTGGGCTGGATCGGGGCGGCCATGAGGTGGTTGGTGACGGCGTCAGTTGTCGTGGTGGGCGCGCTCCTCGGGGCGAACGCAATCGTTCAGCTCTTGTTGTTCGTCGCGCAGATGGCGATCTATGCGCCGATCCTCTGGGACCCGCATGCTCAGGGCCTCCACGACCGGGTGGCCAATACGGTTGTTGTGCAATGCCGCAGTGGGCGCGATTCCGCCAAGCGTGGCGCGCACATCGCAGCGCGCCGAAGCACGGCTTCGCCGGAGGCGGCATCGCGAGTGAGAACGCAGACGGGGCGACGACCCGCGGGAGCCCGAGATCGGCCCAGATGAAGTCGTTGCGAGCTACCACGCTGGTGTGGACCGCCCGGTCATCGTTCAGAAGCGCTCGGCCACACCCACCTCGCGGGCGATTCCCGCTTTCAGCCCTGAGGCCATACCCACTCCATCAACTCTGTGACAGTGGATCTCTATGGTGGGATCCATGGAGGTGTTGGAGATCACAGCGTGTGCAGCAGAGCTCGGCGCCGAACGCGACGCCTCGATTGCGGTCACTCACTCGACGCGGGTGCTGCGCCGGGCGCGGGCGGTGCAGCTCGCCGAGATCCGCACGGTGGTCGAGTCGGGCGCGTACTTCGCTGACGGTCACCGGTCTGCTGCGGCCTGGTTGTGTGCGACGACGCGGGAAAGTTACGGGCACTGCACGATGTCGATCTCCCTCGCCACCCGGATCGTCGAGATGCCGCTCGTGCAGGCCGCGTTCGCCGCGGGTGATCTCGCCGAAACAGCGTTGCGCTTGTTGACCGAAGCCTGGGCGCCAGCTGTTGCTGATGCGTTTGCTCGTGATGAGGCAATGTTGCTGGGGTGGGCGACGACGATGCCGGTCCACGACTTGAAACTCGTGCTCGACACGTGGCGGATGCACACCGACCCCCACCGCGAGGCTGTCGATGCCGCCGACCAGTTCGACCGCCGCGCGGTGCACTTGTCGAGTCTGCTCGATGGTGTCGGCCGACTTGACGGCACCCTCGACCCCGACGGCTACCTCCTGTTACGCGAAGCCATCCGCTCGCTGTCGCAACCCGGCGAGGACGAGACCCGGACCGCCGCGCATCGCCGTCACGATGCTCTCATCCAGATGGCCAAAATCGTCCTCGCCACCATCGACACCGTGCCCGGCGCGGTGCCCGGCACGAAACGACGTCGGCCGACTGTCATCGCCACCGCCACGGCCCGCGATCTGGCCGCCGGGACCGGTGGCGGCGCGATCGATACTGGTAGCGATCGCACAGTCGTCCCGATCGACACGGTGCGGCGTTACGCGTGTGACTGTGATCTGCACCGGTACCTGACCGACCCGGCAGGGCATGTCATCGACTACGGCCGCACCCGCCGACTCGTCTCTGACATCCAGTTCGACCTGTTGATCATCCGCGATCACGGATGCCGGTGGCCCGGCTGCCGCATCGGCGCAGCCGGATGCGACGCCCATCACGCCACCCACTGGCTCGACGGTGGCACCACCGAGCCCGACAACTTGATCCTGCTCTGCTGGTATCACCACCATCTGCTGCATGAGCAGCATTGGAGTATTCAGCCCCTCGGGGCCGGCCACTTCACCCTCCACAACCCCGACCGAGCCGAGCGCATCATGCGCCCGCCACTGATCGGCGCCGCCCCACCAACACCCCGACCTACACCCCGCGCGGCGCCTCACTCAACACCACCGACCTGACCCGGACCGAGCGCTGCCGCCCGTCCGCGCAACCGAGGCGACCCGCACACTCACACCCACACTCTGGCTCTGGCCCGACCGCGCTGATGGAGACGTTCCCCGAGTTCGTTCGGCTCACGGGCGGCCGGGGACGGGTTGGGACCCGACCAGCACGATCGGATTCTCCGTCCTCTCCGTCCTCTCCGTCCTCGGCCCCGAGGGCTGGGGGCAGTTGGTCGTCGGTGAGGTCGACGTCGCCGCTGGCGGTTGCGGCGTACAGCACAGCGTCGTCGGCGCACCACGCCGTGAACTCGGCGCTGTACTGCTCGCTGTTCGGGTCGGCACCGGCGAGTGTGTAGCGCTCGTGGCAGACGACGGCGATGATCTCTTCGTCGGTGAGTTGACCACCGAAGCCCGTCATCTGACCGCGGGCACCGGTGAGGTGGGCGCCACCAGGTCGAGCCGGGTTGCCGTACACCTCGACCCCCGCGCTGACGTACTTGGCCGTGCCGTAGTAGACGTAGCGCATCTGATCGTCGATGTTCGGGAACGTGAGGAGCACCTCCCCGTTACTGAACTGATAGCCCGACCCGGCGACGCCCTGACCGTCTGCGCCGTGGCACGACGCGCAGCTGTTGTACACCTCGGCCCCTCGACCCAACGGTCCTGCATCGCCGCCGCTGTCCTCGGTGAGGGCGCGAACGTAGATGAACCCGAACACCGGCATCATGCTTAGTGATGCCATTGCCCAGTACGGCACCTTGCGCCGTTGCGCTGCCGCAGCGACCGGGCCGTCGGTGACCGGGGGTGCCGTTGCCACGATCTCGGCCGTCGCAGCACGGATCGCATCATCCAGTCGATCGTTCATTGCAGCGCCTTTCGGAGATGAGCGCGAGCCCGGATCAAATGCTCCCTCACCGTGCTCGGTGCGAGGTCGAGGAGCGACGCAATGTCGCGCTCGGTGCGGTCCTCCCAATACGCGAGGAAGACCACGGTTCGCTGCGCCACACTGAGGTCGGCAACGGCCCGGCGCACGTCACCGAAATCGTCCACGACATCGGCGTGAACCGGGCGGATCGCCTGCAGATCTCGACGCCACCGACGCTCTCGTGAGCGTCGAACGCTGGTGACCTGATTCGTGACGGCTCGAAAGAGGTATGCACTCGGACTCGCCACGTCGCCACCGACGATCTTCGGAGCGGCACGGAGAAATGCCTCCACCACCACGTCGTTCGCGTCGGTCGGTCCGACGAGGAACGTTGCGTACTGCAACAGACGTCCGGCGTGCTCGCGCCACAACCGGTCCGTCACGCACCCGGTGTCCACGTCGACGTCGGTCATCTGGAAGTGAGACGCCACCGGAGCCCTCCGTGCACGACACCTGCGACCGTGGTCGGCGATGAGTCTCGCGGCGACCTGCACGCCGCCAAACTCATCGCTTGGGTCAGCTTTCGAGGGCGGCCTTGACCCGCAGGAGGGTGTGCTGCATGCCCTTGGTCATCGCGCTCGGCCGGCGCAGGATGCGGTCGTAGACGAATCCGGCGAGCCCCTTCGGTTCGTAGGTGAACGACTCGGTGACGCGTGTGCCGGTGCCATCCGGCTCGAAGCGGTAGCTCCAGGTGGTGAGCCCTTCGGCGACGAAATCGAAGCGTGACCCCGGCTCGCACGCCGTCACCTGCGAGGTGGTGGTCCACCGCTTCACGGTGCGACCAGCGACCTTGGCCACGTTGTCGCCTTCGAACGCCGCTCCGACCGCCGGTCCGGCGGCACCTCCGATCCACCGTGCAGCGACGCACTCGGGGCTCCACTCGCCCATGCGGGAGATGTCGGAGATTGCGGCCCACACCTCGTGTGGCGGTCGGTCGACGGTGATGGTGGCGGTGCCGCTGCTCATCGGCCGAGCGTAGTGCGCCGTGTTTCCCGGGAGTTCTTCTTCACGCCATCGTCGTGCCATCGTCGTGTCGCCTGCGGTCCAGCTCGGTCGGCGATGGTGATGTTGTAGATTCGATCGATCTGGAGGTAGAGCTCATGGTGAGAATCCGTTCGAAGCATCGACTGCTCATGGCGGCAACGCTGGCTGGGGCGATTGCGTGCACGTTCGCCGGCCCCACGACTGCGTTCGTGGCCGCCTCATCGGGCCCCACCGATCACCGCCGCGGGCATGACGACCATGACGACCACGACGACCACGACGACGACGTGGTCCGCTTCGCTACCTACAACGCGTCGCTCAATCGGAACACGGCGGGCCAACTTGTTGCCGACCTGTCGACACCCGACAACGTTCAGGCCAAGGCCGTCGCCGAAGTGATCCAACGGCTCGATCCCGACATCGTGCTGGTCAACGAGTTCGACTACGACGACGGACACGTCGCCCTCGAGCTGTTCCAGACCAACTACCTCTCGGTCGCGCAGAACGGAGCCGAGCCCGTCGAGTACCCGTACGCCTACACCGCGCCCTCGAACACGGGTGTGCCGTCGGGTGTTGACCTCGACAACAACGGCTCGGTTGGTGGCGGCAACGATGCCCTCGGTTTCGGCTTCTTCCCTGGCCAGTTCGGCATGGCCGTGTACTCGAAGTATCCGATCGACCAACATCGCATTCGCACCTTCCAGAACTTCCTCTGGCGCGACATGCCGGGCGCCCGGCTGCCCGACGACCCGGCGACCCCGGCGAGCGCCGACTGGTACACGTCCGCCGAACTCGCGGTCCTGCCCCTGTCGTCGAAGAGCCACTGGGACATCCCGATCGAGATCGACGACGAGACCGTGCACTTCCTCGTGAGCCATCCGACCCCACCCGTGTTCGACGGTCCGGAAGATCGCAACGGCACCCGCAACGCCGACGAGATCCGGTTCTGGGCCGACTACGTCAGCAAGGGTCGGAGCGCTCGCTACATCTACGACGATGACGGTCGCCGCGGAGGTCTGCGCGGCGCGAAGTTCGTGCATCGCCGGCGATCAGAACAGTGACCCGCTCGACGGCGACAGCATCCCCGGCGCCATCCAGCAGCTGCTCGACCACCGCCGGATCGACGCCACGTTCGTGCCGGCGAGCGAGGGAGCCGTCGAACAATCGGCACTGCAGGGCGGGGCCAACCTGACGCACCGCAGCGATCCGCGTTTCGACACCGCCGACTTCGCCGACGGTGCGCCGGGCAACCTGCGCGCCGACTACGTGCTCCCGAGCCGTCAGCTCGACGTCGTCGGCGGCGGCGTCTTCTGGCCGCTGTCGACTGACCCGCTGTTCCGGTTGATCGGCGTGTTCCCGTTCCCCACGTCCGACCACAAGCCGGTCTGGCTCGACCTCGACGTCGACTGACCGCGCCCAATGTCATTGCTGCGGGGCGAGTTCGATGCGGCTGTTGCTGCGGTGGCTGAGGCGAGCGCGTTGTGCGCAGCAGCCCAAGGCCGTCTCGTTGCCGGCGACACCCTCACCAAGTCCGACGACAGTCCGGTGACGGTTGCCGACTTCGCCGCGCAGGCCGTGGTGTGTGCCGTGTTGGGCGACGCGTTCGGCAGCGTGACGATGATCGGGGAAGAGGATGCCGGCGACCTGACCGACGAGGCGCAGCGAGCGGTGCTCGACGGTGTCACCGCACTCGTGCGCGGGCGCCGAGCCGACGCGTCGGCTGATGATGTCGTCGAGTGGATCTCGATGGGTTCGACGGCCGACCGAGCGGCGCCGACCGGGCGGTATTGGACGCTCGATCCGATCGATGGCACCAAGGGGTTCCTCCGCGGCGACCAGTACGCCGTGGCGCTTGCGCTCATCGACGCTGGCGACGTGGTGCTCGGCGTGCTGGGCTGCCCCAACATGTCGAACCCGGACGGCTCGACGGGCGCCATCTTCGCTGCTGCCGACGGCACCTGCGTGGCGTACTACGGAGGGTCGACCGACGCCGTCGACGTGCGCGTCGACCCGCCATCGACACTTGCCGCAGCACGCTTGTGCGAGTCGGTCGAGGCGGGCCATTCCGACCAGTCCCAGTCGCAACAGATCGCCGATCTGCTCGGGATCACGACCGAGCCGTTCCGGATCGACAGCCAATGCAAGTACGGCGCGGTTGCCCGTGGCGATGCCTCGATCTATCTCCGCCTGCCGACCCGCGCCGACTACCGGGAGAAGATCTGGGACCATGCCGCCGGCAAGTTCGTCGTCGAGCAGGCCGGCGGTCGAGTGACCGACGTGACCGGCGCCCCACTCGACTTCGCGCACGGCGCGACGCTGGCCCGCAACAGCGGTGTGGTCGCCACCTCGGGTCAGATCCACGACGACGTCATCGCCGCCGTGCGCCACGTGCTCGGCGTCTGAGCCCACCGAGCCAAGAAGTCAGCCGGGCTCGGCCTCGTGGCCGGGCTGGAGGCGGAACAGGCCGCGGTAGGCCTGGCTGCCAGTGATCTCACCGCTGATCACCTTGTGCACCTCGCTGCAGATCGGCAGGTCGACCCCGAACTGCTCGCCCAATTTCATCACGCTGTCGACGGTCTTCACGCCTTCGGCAACCATGTTCATCTCGTCGAGAATCTCCTGCAGCGGTCGGCCCTGCCCGAGTTGTTCGCCCACGTAGCGGTTGCGGCTCTGCTTCGACACGCACGTCGCCACGAGGTCGCCCAACCCGGCCAGGCCCGAGAAGGTCGCTGCCTCCCCGCCCATTGCTTCGCCGAGGCGGGACAGTTCGGCCAAGCCGCGTGCGATCACCGCCGAGCGGGTGTTGTCGCCGACGCTGAGCCCTTCGGCCATCCCCGCCGCGATCGCGATGACGTTCTTGAGCGCGCCACCCATCTCGCAGCCGATCACGTCGTGATTGGTGTACACGCGGAAGAGCCCGGTTTGGAAGACGCGTTGCAGTGCCTCGGCCACCTCCAGGTCGTGCGTGGCCACCACGCTCGCCGCGGCCTGACCGGCCATGATCTCCTTCGCCAGATTCGGGCCGGTCAGCGCCGCGGTCGGGCGACCGGGCAGCACGTCTTTGATCACCTCGGTCATCCGGAGCATCGAGTCCGCTTCGAGGCCTTTGGTGAGCGAGACGATCGGGATCCACGGATGGACGAACGGCTTGGCCGCTTCGAGGGTGGCGCGGAACGCGTGCGAGGGAACCCCGACGACGAGCACGTGCGCGCCGCTCACCGCCTCTTCGAGATCAGACGTGCCGTGCAGGTTCTGGGGCAGGTCGTAATCGGCGAGATACTTCGAGTTCTTGTGTTCGTCGCGGATTTCGCGCATCTGATCGTCGTCTCGACCCCACACGGTCGCGACGTTCTTGCGGGCGACCAGCGACGCCACCGTGGTTCCCCACGAGCCGGCGCCGAGCACGGTCACCTTCATCGTCCCCTTGGGCATCTGTGAACCGGTCATGCGTCCCCTCGTCGGTCGAAACGCACGACCGTATACGGTCGGCGGCGACCGCATCATCACCGCGAACTTTGGGGGTACAACATGTACGCAGGGAGCTACGTCACGCAGCATCCGGATCGTCCGGCGTTCGTGATGGCAACGACGGGCGCGTCGGTCAGCCACCGCGAACTCGACGAACGCGCCAACCGGCTCGCCCATGTGCTCGCCGCGCACGGGCTCGGGCCGCGCGATCACTACTCGATCTTCATGGAGAACAACGACCGCTACCTCGAATCGTGCGGGGCGGGGGAGCGGTCGGGGCTGTACTACACCTGCATCAACTCGTACCTGACGACCGACGAGATGGCCTACATCGTCAACAACAGCGAGTCGCAGGTACTGATCACGTCGGCAGCCAAACTGGACGTGGTGCTGGCCGCGCTGCCCGCCTGCCCGCAGGTCACTCTCGTCCTCGTCACCGGACTCGGCGATGGCGTCGCGCTCGACGACTTGCCGACGATCGTGGACGACTTCGCCGCGGCGGTCGCCGAGCAACCGACGACGCCGATCGATCACGAACTGCTCGGCACGTCGATGCTGTATTCCTCGGGGACGACCGGCCAGCCCAAGGGCATCATCCGCCCGCTCCCCGAGCAGCCACCGTCGCAGAACCTGCCGATCTTCGACTTCCTCTCCGCGCTGTGGCACTACCGCGACGACATGATCTACCTGTCGCCGGCGCCGCTCTATCACTCGGCGCCGCAGGCGGCGGTCAACCTGACCATCCGCCACGGCGGCACGGTCGTGATCATGGAACGCTTCGAGCCGCAGGAGTATCTGCAATTGATCGAGCGATACCGCGTGACGCACAGCCAACTCGTGCCGACGATGTTCAGCCGACTTCTCAAGCTGCCGGTCGAGGACCGCGCGCGGTTCGACCTGTCATCGCTCGAGATCGCGATCCACGCTGCGGCGCCGTGCCCGGTGCCGGTGAAAGAGCAGATGATCGAGTGGTGGGGCCCGATCATCCACGAGTACTACGGCGCCACCGAAGGGCTCGGCTTCGCGGCGTGCAACAGCGAGGAGTGGCTCGCGCACAAGGGCACCGTCGGCAAGATCGTCCTCGGCCAGGTGTTCGTCGCCGACGACGACATGAACGAGATGCCACCCGGCGAGCCGGGCACGCTGTGGTTCGGGTCGGGCACCGAGTTTCGATACCACAACGACCCGGACAAGACCGCGGAGTCCACGTCGCCCGACGGCACGATGACGACGGTGAACGACGTCGGTTACGTCGACGACGACGGCTTCCTCTACCTCACCGACCGCAAGACCTTCATGATCATCTCCGGCGGCGTGAACATCTATCCGCAGGAGACCGAGAACCTGCTGATCACCCACCCCAAGGTGGCTGACGCCGCGGTGTTCGGCGTGCCCAATGCCGACCTCGGCGAAGAGGTGAAGGCAGTCGTGCAGCCGATGCCGGGCGTGGAGGGCAACGACGATCTCGTGCGCGAACTCACCGAATTCTGCGCCGCGCATCTGTCGCGCCAGAAAGTGCCGCGCTCGATCGACTTCGACCCCGAACTGCCACGACTGCCCACCGGCAAGCTCTACAAGCGTGTGCTGCGCGACCGCTACTGGGGTGACGGCATCAGCAAGATCGTGTGAACATCGAATCGCCCATTTGCGGGGCACGGAATGGGTCACCCGGACGTCGAGGTAGGTGTGATGACAGACGAAGGGACCCACATCGACCGTCGACATCCTGATGGGCGGCCCGCCGGTGCAGCCGACGACCTCGCCATCCTGTACGAGCGCGAGTGGGGGAGGCTCGTCCGCGTCGCGTACCTCCTGACCGATTCTCGACCGACGTCGGAAGAGATCGTGCAGGATGCCTTCGTCCGACTCCAGTCATCGACGCGCCGCATCGACAATCCGGGTGGCTACCTGCGTACGTCGGTCGTCAACGCCTGCCGCGATCACCATCGGCACCGCGCAGTCGTGGCCCGCACGTCGACGCAGCGGCCCGAACCGATCACCGCTGCCCACGACGAGCTCTTCGATGCGCTCGCCAAGCTGCCCTGGCGTCAACAAGCAGCGCTCGCGCTGCGGTTCCACGTTGACCTTCCCGAGTCGGAGATCGCCACGATCCTCGACTGCCGCCCTGCCACCGTCCGCTCGATCATCCGTCGAGCACTCGCCACGCTCCGAGAGGACCTCGACGCATGAACGCCTCGATCGAACAACGCCTGACCGACCACTACGCCCACCGGACTGCTGGGCTGCGCACGACTGGCCCCGGTGTGCCCGACTCGACCGCGTTCTTGTCCGATGGCGGCCCTGGACCGGGGCATGGTCGAGCACGCATGATCCTGGTCGGCGCGGCCGCCGCTGCGACCGTGCTCGGCCTGGTCGCTGTGGGCTCGATGCGTTCCGACAGCGATGAGTCGCGGCCAGTCGCTGGGCAGCCCGACATCCCGTTGGGAAGCACGCCGACCCAGTCGAACGAACCGCTCGCTCCTGCCTCGCAGCTCCCGGATTCGGGAGATCTGTCCGAGGCGCCGGTGACCGTCGACGCAGTCGACAGTCCGACCGTCTGGTTCCGCCTCGCACCCGACCTCGACATCGCTTGGTACCAGTCCGGCAATGGGGCGGATGCATCGACGGTGTGCTGGAGGACGCCCGTCGAGACCTATTGCATCCCCGACGACAACTCGATCTTCGGCGAGCCGATTCCCACCGGCGGCGACCAAACCCTCGTGCTGGTGCTGGGGCCGGAAGACACCCGAACGAACTACGAGATCGGTCTCTCCGACTTCACTGTTCTCAGTGCCCCGATCGAGTGGTCGGACGTGATCGGCTGGGGTGTCGCTCGGTTTGCCGTCCCCGACGGTTTGACGATCGTTCAGCCGGCTGTCTCGGGTGCAACGCTGCCCCCGGCGAACGATCTCGTCGACGTGCCGGTGACGATTGTGCGTGAGGACGGGGTCTTCAGCTATTGGCGTTGGCTTCCCGACGTCGACATCTCCGAACGTCAGGACACCCTCGTCGATGTCCCGACCGAGTTGTGCTGGCGGACCCCGGTCGGTGAGGGCTGCATCGCCGAGACCTTCAACAGCCCGGCCGTCGGACTCATCCCGACCGACCGGGCGGTGATTGCCATCGTGCCCCCCGCCCTGATCGAAATCGTTCCGGCCCCCGACGATCCGCTTGCTCCGAAGTTCGAGATCGGGCCGGACCCCGTGAAGGTCATCGCAACGCTGACCGACGGTTCGACCGTCGAGGCGCCCGTCGAATACGCCGACGGGTTCGGGGCGGGCTACGCCCGGCTCCCGGTGCCACCCGGTGAATCCGTCGTGGCAGCTGCCTCGGAGTAGCCCGGCGGTGTGATTCGTCCGCCGTCAGTCCGAACTCCTAACGTGACGCCCGACACATCATCGATCGAGAAAGACTGCCCATGGCCCAGCGCTACTACATCTCCGACACCGAACTGTCCGAGCGGTTTCCGATCTACACGCGGGCGAACGTCGGCGAGGTGTTTCCCGACCCGGTCACACCGCTGACCAGTTCGATGCTCATGTTCCGGTCGGAGTTGGGCTGGCGCGAGGCGTGGGAGCGGATGGGCGCCTTCCAGCTCGACGAGTTTCCCGCTGGCGAGTTCGGTCAACTCGGGGTGGTCGGCGGGTACTGCTACTTGAACGCGTCGATGATTCGAGTGTTCGGCGAACGCGCACCCGGCCTGACGTGGAAGGACATGGACGATCAGTTCTTCGGAGCGCAGCCGGGCATCCCGCCATACGAGGAGATGGACGGCGACCAGGACGACGTCGCAACGGTCCAGATCGGCGAGACGTTCGGGTGGGCGTTGGCGCAAACCTCGGTCGGTGACCTCGACGAACTCACTGCCGACCGGCTGGCGACCAAGGCTCTCCACGACGCCCGGCCCGACTTCTCGACCATGTCGAACGACGAGATCTGGTCGTACTTCGAACAGACCTACCCGCACCAGCAGAATCTGTTCAGCCATCACATCTTTGCGACGTACATGTCGACCGTCCCAGTCGGGATCATCAGCGCCGTGGCCACGGCGGTGGGTCGGCCCGACCTGATCATGCCGATCATCGCCGGCATCGGCCAGGTCGACTCGGCCGAGCCGTCGCATGCGATGTGGGAACTCGGCCGAATTGCCAGTGGCAGCGCCGAACTCGCAGCCGAGTTCGAACACGGCGTGCACGGCCTGCTCGACCGGCTGCGCGCATCGGGGTCCGCCGATGCGGCGGCCTTCCTCGACGGGTTTCAGGACTTCGTCGACAACTACGGTTCGCGCGGCCCCAACGAGTGGGAGATGCGATCGAACTCCTGGGAGACCCACCCCGAACTCGCGCTGTCGGCCATCGACCGGATGCGCGTGTCGCCAGCCGACCTGGTGCCGAGCGCGCAACACCAACTCCGCGCGACCGAACGGGCGCGCACGTCGGCCGAGCTGCTGGCGATGGTCGAGGGCGACCCGGCCACGCACGGTCAACTGGCCGCGGCGATCGCCTCGTCGGTGGCGTGGCTTCCGGGTCGGGAACGGACCAAGACGAACAACATCCGCTTGATCCACGAGTTGCGGATGCCGATGCGTGAACTCGGGCGACGGATGGTCGAGGCAGGCGGCTTCGACGAGATCGAAGACTTTGCGTTCGTGGTGCACGACGAGTGGCCGGCGCTGCTCGGCGATCCGACGTCGATGCTCGACGCGGTGCGGGCCCGCCGCGCCGAATACGAGGACCTCCAGAACGCGCGAGCCGCAGTTCGTCTTCGTTGGCGAGGTCGACCCGCCGTCGACGTGGCGGGTGAAGGGCGCCGGCGGAATCGAGCCCCTTGGCGCGGGCGACACGCTGCAGGGCCTCCCGGGCTGCCCGGGCACCGCAGTTGGTCGCGCCCGGGTCATTCTCGACAGCCACGACCCATTGGCGCTCGAACCGGGCGACATCCTCATCGCGCCGATCACCGACCCGTCGTGGACGCCGCTGTTCGTCCCGTCGGCCGCCGTGGTCGTCGATGTGGGTGCGGCGCTGTCGCACGCCATCATCGTCAGTCGCGAACTCGGCATCCCGTGCGTGGTCAGTGCCACCAATGCAACCGAGAAGATTCCCGACGGTGCGATCATCCGCGTGAGCGGCGACACCGGGATGATCGAGATCCTCTCGGTCTAGCCGTCATTTCAGGCGAGCACGTCTTTGGCGATGATCGTCTTCATGATCTCGCTGGTGCCGCCGTAGATGGTGGTGACCCGAGCATCGACGTAGGCGGGTCCGATCGGGTATTCGGTCATGAATCCGTAACCGCCGAACAGTTGGAGACACCGATCGGTGGCCTCGTTCTGGAGTTCGGTGCCCCACAACTTGGCCATCGCCGCTTCCGCCGCGGTGAGCGTTCCGGCGTTGAGCTTGAGGAGGCATTGTTCGATGAAGGGCTGCGTGACCGCGATCTTCGTGGCGACTTCGGCGAGGGTGAACTTGGTGTTCTGGAACGAGGCGATCGTCTGGCCGAACGCGGTGCGTTCCTTCACGTAGTCGACGGTCCAGTCGAGCGCACTCCGCGCTGCGGCCACGCCGAACAAGCCGATCGACAGGCGCTCCTGGGCCAGGTTGAACGCAAGGTACTCCATGGCCTTGCCCTCCTCGCCGAGCACGTTCGCGGCGGGAACGCGCACGTCGGAGAAGAACAACTCGGCGGTGTCGGCTGACTTCTGGCCGATCTTGTCGAGGTTTCGACCACGTTCGAAACCGTCCATGCCACGCTCGACGACGAGCAGGGACATGCCATTGCGTCCGGCGGCCGGGTCGGTGATGCAGACAACGATCACGAGGTCGGAGTTGATGCCGTTGGTGATGAAGGTCTTGGCCCCGTTGACGATGAATTCATCGCCGTCGCGCACGGCGGTGGTCGCGATGCCGGCCAGATCGGACCCGGTGCCGGGTTCGGTCATCGCGATTGCCGTCACCAGTTCGCCGGATGCAATGCCCGGCATCCATCGCGCGGCTTGGTCGTCGTTGCAGTACTCGATGAAGTACGGGGTCGTGATGTCGTTGTGCAGCGTCAGGCCGAGGCCGGCCCCGTTGATGCCGCGCCGCGCCAGTTCCTCGGCGATGATCGCGTTGAACCGGAAGTCGTCGCTGCCGCCCCCGCCGTACTGTGCGGGCACGGCCATGCCGACGAAGCCGTGCTTGCCAGCCTCGACGTACAGCTCGCGGTCCATGATGCCGGCCGTCTCCCAGTCGTGGTACTTGGGAACCATCTCGGCCTCGACGAAGGCCCGGAAACTCTGTCGGAACAGTTCGTGCGTCTCGTCATAGATCGTCGACATCGGCCGAGTCTCACCGAAACGAGTGCATCCCCTCAACTCGCGGTCAAGGGATCGGCCGCACTGGACGTCAGACGGTGAGTTCGCGGACGCGGGCGAGGAGTACTTCGAGGGCGGGGCGGTTGAGCCCGCCTTCGGGGATGATCACATCGGCGTACCGCTTGCTCGGCTCGATGAATCGTTCGTGAGCGGGTCGGACCGTGGCCAGGTACTGATCGATGACGCTGAGGGCGGTGCGGCCGCGGTCGGCGACGTCGCGTTGGAGGCGACGAATGAAGCGAATGTCGGGAGCGGTGTCGACGAAGATCTTGAGGTCGAACCGTTCGCGCAACGCCCGGTCCCACAGCACGAGAATGCCGTCGACGACGACGATCTTCTTCGGTTCGACCGTCCGGGTCAGGCCGCTGCGGTTGTGTTCGGCATAGTCGTAGATCGGAACGTTCACCGATGCTCCGTTGGCCAGCGCCGCCATGTGATCGTTGAGCAGCGGCCAATCGAACGCGTCGGGGTGGTCGTAGTTGGCGGCGCTCCGCGTGGCGAGCGGCTCGTCACTGCGGTCGAGATAGTACGAGTCGAGTTCGATGCGCGACAGGTGTTCCTCGCCGGTCAGTTCGACCAGACGTTCGGAGATCGTGGTCTTTCCGGAACTACTGCCACCGGCCACGCCGATCAGAAACGGGCGACCGGGAGTGGCGTGGTCTTGGAGCGGCAGCGATGATTCGGACACGGAGCACGAACATATCTTGCAGGGTGCTTGTAATTTGCGCTGCGGACCAGGCAGTCTGTGCAGTGATGCTCAGTGAACGACATGCCGCCATGCTCGACTTCGAACGGTCGTGGTGGAGCAATGAGGAGCCCCGTGATCTGGTGGTCCGAGCGCGTTTCCAGTGTTCGCCCGAGGACTATCAGGCCGAATTGGCAACGGTGCTCGATGATCCCGCAGCGATCGAGCACGACCCGCTGGTCGTTCGTCGGCTCAAGCGTCTTCGACTGCGGGCCCGTAAGGCGCGGATCGACGGTGTCGCATCTGCTGGTTCCGGAGAGGGTGCACACGTATGAGCAATGAAGAGATGTCGGTCGGCCCGGGCGCCGGCGCGCCGCGCCGCACTCCGGCCCGGCAGGGTGTCGGTGGCTCACCGGTCGGTTCGACGCTGAGCATCGTGCTCGCCGTGGTCGCCGTGGTCGCCGGGTTCTTGATCCTGCGTGACTTGACGAAGGACGAAACGTCATCGACCGGTGCGACGGGTGAAACCGCCTCCAGCGAACCCGGCCCCTCGACGACCTTCGACGCCGGCGTCACCACCACCATCGAACTCACGACGACGACCGCGGTCGCGCTCGTCACTGAGGGTGCAACGGTCGTCGTCGCCAATGGCAACACGGTTGGTGGTTCGGCGGGCCGGATGTCCGAGGCGCTCGGCGCCGCCGGCTACAACATGGGCACGCCGGTCAACGCAGACAAGAACATCGACGTGAGCATCGTCTACTACGACCCGACCAACACGGCGGCCCAGGCCGTCGCCGAGTCGGTCGCCCGGTCCCTCGGCAACGTCGCAGTGCAGACCGTCCCCACTCCGGCGCCGACCGACGACGGTTCCCTCGCCGGTGCCGGCGTGCTCGTCGTGCTCGGCAATGCGCAAGCCGACAAGACGCTCGAGTCACTCGCGGCGGCAGGGGCAGCCACACCCGCACTGGGTTCGGCGCCTGCGGTCGCCGGCGGCGACGTGGTGGCCCCGACGACTGCAGCTCCGGCAGAAGAAGCCAGCGAGTAGCGCCGCGTCAGCGGGCGGCGAGCAGGTGCTCGACGGCGCGCTGGATGCACTGTTTGGGCTCGGCCAGGGCCAGTTCGACTCCGAACAGATCGGTCAACGACACGATGTCGATCTGGTCGCCCCACCGGCGCACCGTCTCCGTCGTCGGCGTCACCGACGACCGCCGCGATCGCGATGCCGTGCTCGTGCGCCACATCGGTCATCGCGCCGACCACCTTGCCGTCGAAGCTGGTTGCGTCGAGTCGCCCCTCACCGGTGATGATGAGGTCGACATCGAGGTGGTCATAGAGGTCCAATTCGTCGGCCACGAGTTCGAATCCGGAAACCAACCGTCCGCCGAGCGCCGCGAGTGCGCCACCCAACCCACCTGCGGCCCCGCCGCCTCGGATGGTCGTGACGTCGAAGGAGAAGTCGCTCGCGAACATCTGGACCAGGCGCTCGAGCCGACCTGACAGCATCTTCACCTGGGCGGGGCTCGCGCCCTTCTGCGGGCCGAAGGTGCGGGCGGCGTCGGTGAACACGGTGTGCACGTCGCAGGCGACGAGGAGTTCGACCTGCTTGAGTCGGGCGATGGCGCTGATGGCCCGAATGGCGCCGAAGCCGCCGTCGGTTGACGCTGACCCGCCGAGCCCGACGATGATGCGTCGTGCCCCCAGGTCGAGGGCCTGATCGATCAGTTCACCCGTTCCGGTGGTGGTGGCGTCGAGGGGGTCGTTGCCGTCTCGTCCTCCCGCCAGCACGAGCCCGCTGGCGCGCGCCATCTCGATCACCGCGGTGTCGCGGTGGAGCCGCCAACCCGCTTCGACAGGATCACCGAGCGGCCCGGTCACGGTCGACGTGCGGTTGACCCCGCCCAACACATCGATCAGTCCGTCTCCGCCATCGGCCAGGGGGATCTCGGTGCACTCGATGTCGCGTTCCCAGCAGGCGTGGCCGATCGAGCGGGCAACGTCGTGCGCGCTGGCAGTGCCCTTGAACTTGTCGGGTGCCGCCAGAACTCGCATGTCGGGACTCTACGGGTCGATCCCCGACGGAGGATCGCTGGCGAGTCGACGAGCTGGGGTCAGCCGCCGGCGACGGCGGGAATGATCGAGACGGTCCAGCCGTCTTCGACGTTGGTGTCGAGGCCGTCGAGATACCGGACGTCGTCGTCGTCGACGAAGATGTTGACGAACTTGCGCAGTGCGCCGTCTTCGTCGAGCAGCCGCTCGCCCATGCCGGGGTGTTTGGCTTCGAGTGCCGTGATCAGGTCGGACAACGGTCCGGCTTCGAGTTCGACCTGCTTGTCGCCGCCGGTGAGCGGGCGCATCGTGGTGGGGATTCGGACGTTCACAGCCATGAAGGCGACGATATCGGGAATCCCTAGCGAACAGGTCGGGATTGGCGGTTCAGGACAGTGTGACGAAGCTGCCGGGCGTCACGAGGCCTTGATACTCGGGAAGCCGATCGAACGGGGTTGCCTCACCCGTGGTCAGATCGACGAACAACGGGGTGACCGGCAGGTTGTACTGCGGTGGGTTGAAGGTGGCCTGGCCCCGCACCACCACGCCGTTGCTGAGCTCGAGGTCGGCGATCTGCAGCGACCCCTGCGTGGGCTTGAAGGCGTCGGCCGGCTCGGGGTCGAGGGCGAATGGCACCTCGACAACGGCTCCGGTCGCGAGTTCGGTGATCACGATCTGGCGCGCCCCGGCCGGCCCGTCGATCCACGCAACGTGCGCTCCGGCGCGGTCGATTGTGAAGGAGGTGGGGCAGTCGTCGCATTCGCTGTAGAACTCGTCGAGGCCGATGGACTCCAGCGTCGGTGTGACGCCCGAGCTGATGTTGAAGAACTCGGGTGCTTCGGTGACGAGTCCGTTCTCGGCACCGAACACGATCCCGTTGTCGGCGAGATGCCAGGCGCTCCACGAGGCCTCCCAAGCCTTGCGCTCGGTGAGTACCGTGCCGACCCCGGTGGCGGGCTGATAGGTCCGCAGCGACGTGACGCACGCCGGGTCGCCGCCACCGCTGCATGGGGGCTCGTCGACGGTGTACAGCAGCGTGGTCTGTCCTTGGACCACGGCGACGTCGTGCAATTGCAATCGTTGCCCGGTCTCGTTCGGTGCCGGAACGTCAGTGATGCTGCCGGCTCGAACGTCGAAGGCACGGATGGGGGTACCGGGTGCGGCGTCATCGGGCGGCGACAGGTAGATGAATCCGTCGCCACCATTGATCGCCGCCGAGCCCGCGGCCTCGAACACCGTCGGCTGCTCGCTCGATTCGACGCGCGCCACGATGCTCTCGCCGCGGGCGATGATCGTCGCCGGCTCGATGGTGGTGGTGGTGGTGACGGTGGTGGTGGTGGTGGTGACGGGTGGGAGTCCGGTGTTTGCTGGCACCTCGCGCAGCGTGTCTTTGCTCCCAATGTTCGGGATGATCAACAGGCCGGCGATCGCGGCGGCGGCGGCACCGAGGCCGATGCCGATGGTCCAGCGGTTCGGTTGTCCGGGGTGGGGATGTTTGACCGACATGGTGGGCTCCGATCCGAGATGAATCTCGGGGGGCGGGGGACTTGCTGCGAGCGCATGTCCGATGAAGGTCTCGGATCTGCAGGTCGAGCTGGTCGTCGGTGAATCTTTCGGGCGTGTTCATGACGCCACCTTTCCGAGCACCTTGCGGAGCTGTTCCCGACCTCGGGCGAGTTGCTTGCGCACACTGCCTTCGGAGATGCCGAGCGTCTCGGCGATGTCTGCTGCTGTCTGGTCCTCCCAGTAGGAGAGATACACCACTGCCCGTTGCTGCGTACTCAGTGTCTGCAGCGCCCGCTGCGCGTCGATCGAGGAATCGGGGTGCGACATCGCGGTCGCCGACCCCCGGGCCACCACGATTTCGCGGCGCCGACGACGTGATGTCGAGCGGTGCAGCGTGTTGGCGTGGTTGAGCACGGATCGAAACAGGTAGGCCCGCGGGTGCTCGACGGTGCGCCAATTCGGCGACGCGAATGCTGCGAGCACGGCGTCGGTGACGATGTCTGGTGCATCATCGGGACCCACGAGCACCGTGGCGTATCGAGTCAGCTCGTCAGCATGAGCCCGATACAGCTCGGTGTCGGTCGGGGTGGTGGTCATCACGGGGGTATGACGTCACCGCCCGCTTCTCCGGGT
Source organism: Ilumatobacteraceae bacterium (assembly GCA_963820085.1). GTDB lineage: Bacteria > Actinomycetota > Acidimicrobiia > Acidimicrobiales > Ilumatobacteraceae > Ilumatobacter_A. The sequence goes on from CAWFYU010000009.1 coordinate 834,199, forward strand.
GACAGTCGATCTGGTGCGGGTGATCAGTCGACGGTGCCGTCGACTCGATCGCCGAGGTCGTCGACGAACGTGTCGTCGAACATCGTGTCGTCGATGTCGGCGTCGTCGATGGCGAGCCAGACGAATACGGCGGCGACGGCGGCGACGAGCGGGACGACGATGAACACGGCCACCTGGCCGAGCGCGTTCGGGTCGGTGTCGGTGAAGATGGCCGAGCCCAGCGAACGAGCGGGGTTCATGCCGCCTCCGCTGATGCCGAGCAGAACGAGCATGCCCAATGCCGACGCGAGGCCGGTGAACGCGGCCACGCCGGCCGTCGACAGGCCGTTGCGGATGGCGGACAGGAAGACCACGACGAGCACGACGGTGAAGACGAGTTCGGCCGCGATGACCGAGCCGACTTCGCTGAACGCTCCGCCACCCCAGCCGTTGCCGCCGATGGCCGCGCGGGTCTGATCGTTGATGCCCCACACGATTGCGGCGCCGGCGATGCCCCCGGCGAACTGGCCGACCCAGTCTTGGATCAGCTCGCGAGGCGAGATCTCGCGCACCACGAGCATCGCCAACGACAGCGCAGGGTTGGCGACGGCACCGATGACGCCGATCGCGATGGCGAGTGCGCCACCGAAGGCGAACGCAACGGCGAGCGTGCTGACCTGTGACGGCCCGAGCACGAGCAGGCCCGGGCCGGCGAGCATCAGCAGCACGGTCGCCACGAACTCGCTCCCCACATTGCGCAGTGGCGAATGGGCGGCGGTTGACGCGGCCGTTGATGTGACGGTTGATGTGACGTCGACCGGTGTGGCGTGCGGGTTGGCGGGAGGCGGTGGCGGTGTGGTGTCCGGCATCACACCACCGTACCTTCGGCGAGGCTCGCCCCTGGTGACCGGCGGCTGCCCGTCGACGTAGCCTGCGGGCATGGCACGGCGACGTTCGGAGCGGATCATCGTCACCAAGGTGACGGGTCTCGGTGCTGACCGCACGATGCGTCGGGGGCCCGACGAGTTGATCGTCGAGGAGCCGATGTCGATTCGACTCGACGGGACCCTCGTCGCGACGACCATGCGGACGCCTGGCCACGACTACGAGTTGGCGACGGGTTTCTGTTTCACCGAAGGCCTGCTCGGCGGCATGCCGGTCACTGGTGTGCGCTACTGCGCCGACGGCAGCGCGGTCGACAGTGAGTTCAACATCGTCACGGTCGAGACGGGCGGCCGGGCCCCGACGCCGACGCCTCGCCTCGGGAATGTGTCGTCGAGCTGCGGATGGTGCGGCAGCGAGCAACTCGACGAGCTCTGCGCCCGGCTCGCACCGCTGCCCCCCAGCCCCCAGATCGACTTCGACGTCGTTGCGGCGATCCCGGATGCAGTGCTCGGTGCGCAGGGTCTGTTCGAACGCACCGGCTCGGTTCATGCTGCGGCCGCGTTCACTCCCGCCGGTGAGGTGGTGGTGATGCGGGAGGACGTCGGCCGGCACAACGCGGTCGACAAGGTCGTCGGTGCCCTGATCCTCGACCCGCACAGTTCGGTTCCGGCCTCCGGCCTCGGGTTGTTCGTGAGTGGCCGAGCCAGTATCGAAATGGTGCAGAAGGCCTGGGCCGGCGGGTTCTCGACGCTCGTCGCGGTGAGTGCGCCGACGGCGCTGGCCGTCGATGCGGCCCGGCGAGCCGGCCTGGTGCTCGTCGGTTTCGCGCGAGGTTCGACGTTCAACGTCTACGCCCCCGAACGTCCGCTCCTCTGACCAGACAGTCGAACACCTGCCCGGCGGTAGCGTGACGTCATGTTGATGGAAGACGGCCTCAGCGTCGTGCATCTGTTCGCCAAGCCGACGCCAGCGCTCGATCGCGAGGCAGTGCGCGCGGCGGTGAAAGCGGCCGAGGGCGCCGACTGTCAGGTGATCACCGCAGCGATGCTCGGCCACAAGTGCGATGTGGCCTTCATGGCGTTGTGCGCCGATTGGCGCACGCTGCGGGCACTGCAGACCAACCTCGCCAACGCCGGGCTCGACATCGTCGACAGTTACGTCTCGATCACCGAGGTGTCCGAGTACGCCAAGGGCATGCCCGAAGAGATGCTGCGGGGTCGGCTCACGCCGACCATCCCGCCCGATGGTTTGAACGCCTTTTGCTTCTACCCGATGAGCAAGAAGCGCGAGCAGGGTGCCAACTGGTACGCGACGCCGTACGAACGTCGCCAGGAAATGATGATGGAGCACGGCAAGAGCGGCCGTCAGTTCGCCGGCAAGGTCGCGCAGGTCATCTCCGGTTCGACGGGCCTCGACGACTTCGAGTGGGGCGTCACGCTGTTCGCGAAGAGCCCCGACGTGATCAAAGAGGTCGTGTACACGATGCGCTTCGACGAGGGCTCGGCGCTCTACGGCGAGTTCGGCGCCTTCTACGTCGGCTACCTCGAATACATCGACAACATCTTCTGACCGCGGGCACGGCCGAGCACGGTCAGCGGCGGGTGGCCACGATCGCCTGGTCGAACTCGGCGCGCCCTGTCTCGTCGAAGTCGAAGACATCGAAGCGAGCTCGGGCGGGGTCGCCGACGACCAACAGTTCGGTGATGCCGTCGGGGCCGTTGTAGTTGATGTCGAGCAGCTCGTCGAGGAGCTCGGCGCAGGCCTCGTATGAGCCGCACACTCGGCCGCCGACGGTGAGCGCCGGGATCTGCTGGGCGAACTTCGCCGGGTCGTCGCTGCCGACGGCGTGCACCGCCAACGAGATGAGATTGATGCAGTCGAACGCCTGCGCAGCAAAGAGGCCGGGGGGGTCGAACGGGCGGTCTTCGTCGTTCGACTGGGCTTGTGGCGCAACCCCCTGCAGCAGCGAACGCAACGCCGGATCGAGGGCCTCGATGCGTTGGGTGATGCCGGGCTCGCGCAGCGCATCGTTGACGATCACGTTGCGGATCGAGCCGAAGTTGGTTTCGTCGAGCGCTTCGAGGAACGCCGCGCCATCATCGCTACCGGCGAGGACGACGACCACGCGCGCTGCGGAGTCGGCCACTTCCTGGGCCAAGGTGCTGAGGTCACCGTCAGAGCGGACGAAGCCGTATGCCTCGACGCTGTTCACCGTGCGGGTGGCCGCGGCGAGCGCTGCTTCGACTGCATCGGCGAACGGGCGACCATACGCGTCGTCGACGTAGACGACGGCGATGTCTTGGAACCCGGTGCGCTCGGCCAGGTCGGCGATGGCCACTGCCTGGAGTGAGTCGCTCGGTACGGTGCGAAAGAACAGCCGGTTGTCGGGGAAGTCGTCGAGCGCGAGCGCCGTGGCGGTGGGCGAACACGACACGACGCCTGCCTCGACCAGGGTGTCGAGGTCGTTCAACGCGGTGAGCGATGAGGTGGGACCGACGACCGCGTCGACGTTGAGTGCAGGGTCGAGCAACGCGGCGATACTCTCGGCCGCGGTCCCGTCGTCCAGGCCCTCGTCCTGTTCGACGACGCGGATGCGCTGGCCCAGCACGCCGCCGGCGTCGTTGATGCGGCGCACGGCTTCGGTTGCCGCATCGATCAACCCTTCGCCGAGGGTGGGGTTCGACGCCGGCAACAAGCAGGCCGATCGTCAACACCCCATCGGCGCGATCGGGCGGGGGCGTCGTGGTCGTACTCGCCGGCTGGGTCGTCGGTGGAGTGGCGTCGCTGCCGGGGCTACAGGCGATGACGGCGACGGCGACAGCAGCCGCCAGGGCGCTGCGAACCGGAAGTCGTCGCGCTCGTGTCATCGACCTGCAGAGTAGAACCCTGCGCGGTCGCTCGTCATTGTTTCTCGAAACTCTCAAGATCTGCATCGACGTGGTCGATACTGGAGCACCGGCCATCGGTGTCGCCATAGCCGGCCACGAACGAACACCAGTTGTCATTCCCATGGACCAACCACCACCACTCCCCAGCGACGGTCAGCTCGTCGACGGAACGCGGGTCGGGATGTCCGGCGCCTGGGATGAGTTGACGCGACGTCATGCCCCTGCGGTGACCGGCGTGGCCCGGGCGCACCGTCGGACCGGGAGCAGGAAGGCGGTGACCCGGGCGCTCGAGGCGTTGCATGTCAGCATCGGTGCGGGAGGGCCCGGAGCGACCGACGAACCAATTCCTGCGCTCGAGGGCGAAACCGGAGTGCGCGCGCTGCGGCCCCGGCTGCTCGCGAACCTCACGGGCGGCGAGTACGGCCCTGGTGACCACGTTGACGTCTCGGTGACCGGGGACGAGATCGAGGGCGCTATCGAACTGGACGATCTGGCCTCGATTGCGCGTGCCTTCGCCACGTTGCCCGAGCCGTGGCAGACCGCGCTCTGGCATCGCGTCGTCGAACAGCAGCCTGCAGCGGAGTACGCACCACTGCTCGGGCGGGCCGCCAACGATGCCGCCGCAGCGGTTCAACGCGCCGATGCCGGGCTGTTCGAGGCCTACCTGCGCGATCAGCGTTCCCACCGTGACGTGGCGTCGGCCTGCACTCCGATCATCCCGCTGCTCGGCGGGTCGCTGCGCTCGACACTGTCGGCACATGAAACGCGCCTCGTCGACGACCACCTCGGGTCGGTCCGCCGGGGCAGCGTCGAAGCCGTGTGATGCGTGTCTCCGTCGCGTCGCCGTCAGCCGCGAGCTGTCGGCGCTGCTGCCCGCAGCGATCGTGCCTGGTCTCACCCGGATGTCGGTCGAGCGGTACCGGGCCGCAGCGGGTGTTCGTCGCGTGAGCGCCATTGCCGACCCCGACGAGCGTCGGCGGCGTTTCGCGTTCACTGCGATCTTCAGTGCACTGCTGCTGTCGGTGGCCGCCGCCGTGCTGTTCGCCCGCAGCTCGCTCGACGTGTCCGACGCCGTTCCACCCGTCGACACCACTGTCGTCCCGACCATCGACTCCACCGTCGTCGGCGTCGACACCACGGTGGCGCCGACGCAGACCCCGGTCGAGACGGCATCGACCACCACCGACCTTGCGCTACGCCCCGTCCCCACCGGGCCGGTCAACGGCGTCGTCATCATGTTCGACGAACCTGCCGCGCTCGGCTTCGCCCCCACGCCACTTGATCTGTCGGCCACGCTGGCGGCCCCTGGCCCGGTGTACGCCGGCGGCACGGGCACGATCGATGTGACGATCACCAACGCCGGCGTCGAAGCTGTCGACACCGTCGCGACGATGCAGGTGCCCGAGGGTGTGGTGTTCGACGCCCTCGTCGACGGACCGGCATCATGCGTCGATCCTGACGATGACTCCGCCCGCTGTGTCGTCTCCGTCGGGCCTGGTGCGACCGAGCGCGTCACCGTCAGGTTCCGCCTCGAAACAGTGGTCGTCGGACGCTTTGTCGTCTCGTCCAATCTGGCCGCCGAACCGATCGACGTTCCGATCACCGCCGTGCACCGGCTCATCCACTCGTCGGTCGACGAGGGGCAGATCATCGTGGCCGGGAACACACTGATGACGTGTGTCGCCTCCGAACCGGCCTGCCTCGACGCCCGCGACGGGGTCGGCGACATCGTCAACCGGTGGGATCTGCCGGCCCAGTTCATCGGTGCCGACCTCGGGCCGGGATGGTTCAACTCGTCGTCGGCCACCGTCGACATCGGCGCCGGGACGGTCGATGCGGCGTACCTGTTCTGGTCGGGCGACCTGAACGAACGCGACGTCGTCATCGCCGACGACGGTCGGAGTGGTCGGGCCCTCATTCTCCCGCCCGGTGCCGACTCGGCAATCGAGGTCGATGCGCAACGCGTCCGCCTCGGCGACGTCGACGCCACCCAATATCTCGGGACGGTCGACGTGACCGACATCGTGCAGCGCTTCGGGCCGGGCGAGTACACCGTGGGCAATGTCCAGAGTGCCGAAGTCCAGGGTTCGTATGCCGGCTGGACGCTCGTGGTCGTGACTCGCGACGACACGCTGCCCCGTCGGGCCAACGCGGTGTTCAGCCCGTTCTCGTGGTTCTCGCCCGACGACACCTTTGCGCTCGAGATCGCGGTGCCATTCGTCGGTGAGCGCAACACGGCTCTCGACGTCGTCGCCTTCGAAGGCGAGCGCGGCTTCGTGCCCGAGCAGTTGACGGTGGGTGGCGTGGTCCTCGGCGACTCGGTCTTCGACAGCACGATCAGCGGGCCGCGCGATCCCTCCTATGTCAACAACTTCGGGATCGACATCGATGCGTATGATCTCGTCATCGACGCATCAACTGGCACCCTGCCCATCGTGGGCACCTCGGAAAAAGACGGCATTCGCCTGGCCGTCCTCGCACTCGCCGTCGCCGTCGAGTGACCAGCGGCGTTCTGCCCACGTTCACCGCTGCTGATCGGGCGGACCAGCTGGAACGGGCCCGGCAGACCAGCGACGGCAGCGGCGGGCTCCGTACCGGTGGTCGGGCCTATTGTCGTGTGCTCTCCGATCTGACCGATGCGTGGGTGCAGCAGTTGTTCACCACTGCGGTGGCTTCCCACCCGGATGTCGCTGGCAGGGTCGCCCTCCTTGCGGTCGGCGGCTACGGGCGCGGTGAGTTGGCTCCGTTCAGCGACCTCGACCTCTTGCTCGTCTACGACATCCGATCGAAGAAGGCGGTGCGTGCGGTCGAGCCGATCGCGAGTGCGCTCTGGTATCCGATGTGGGATGCCGGATTCAAGCTCGGCCATGCGGTGCGCAGCGTCAAGGAGCAGATGACCCTCGCCGCGGACGATCTCGATTCGGCGACTGCCCTGCTGACGGCGCGCCCCCTCGCTGGTGACGAATCGCTCGCCGCCGAGGTCATCGCAGCGGGTCGCGGCGTCGTGGACCACCCATGCGGAACGATTCCGCAGCGGCCTGCGCGTCCCGCGTCCGCGAACGCCAAGACCAAGCCGGTGATGTTGCGTACCGGCTCGAACCCGACCTCAAGTCGGGTCACGGCGGGCTCCGTGACGTCCAGTCGTTGATGTGGGCCCGAGCAGGCGGGTTGGCCCTGTTGCCCCAGGATCTCGTCGAGCTCGACCGGTGTGACGACGTCTTGCTCGGGGTGCGCGTCGCGCTCCACCTCGCGACCGGACGCGCCGGTGACGTCTTGCGGCTCGAAGATCAAGACGCGACTGCGCTGGCCGGCGGCTGGGCAGACGCCGATGCGCTGATGGCCGACGTGGCGGCCGCCGGGCGAACCATCGCCTGGCTCGTCGACGAGAATTGGGGCCGTTCGGTGGCGAGCGCGGACCGGCTGGCCGATCGTGCGATCTCGTCGGGCATCGTGTTGCGCAACGGTGAGATCGAACTGTCCGCGCGCGCCGACCCGGTCGCCGACCCGACGTTGGTGTTGCAGGCGGCGGTGGCAGCTGCTCGCAACGATTGTCGAATCGGCCGGTCGACCCTCGATCGGTTGCACGCTGAAGTGGCGCCGTGGACCGGTACTTGGCCGGTGGGTGCGACCGACAAGCTGGTGGCGCTGCTGCTCGAGGGCCACCGGTCGATCAGGGTCCTCGAAGCGCTCGATCAGCGCGAGTTGTTCGCGCGGCTCCTGCCCGAGTGGGAACCGAATCGCTCCAAGCCGCAGCGCAACGCCTATCACCGCTTCACCGTCGACCGTCACCTGTGGGAAGCAGCAGCCAACGCCGCCGCGCTCGTCGATCGGGTCGCGCGCCCCGACCTGCTGGTTCTCGGCGCCCTGTTCCACGACTTGGGCAAGGGATATCCCGGCGACCACACCGTGGTCGGAATGGAACTCGTCCGTGAGGTCGGTCCGAAACTGGGGCTGCCCTCGGCCGACGTCGACACGCTCGTCGCAATGGTCGAACATCATCTGCTGCTCCCCGACGTCGCGTCGCGCCGTGACCTCACCGACGAGGCAACGATCAAGCAGGTCGCGGCAGCTCTCGGCACCGTCGAGCGACTCGACCTGCTCCACGCGTTGACCGAGGCCGACTCACTTGCCACCGGCCCGTCGGCGTGGGGGTCCTGGAAGGAAGAACTCGTCAACGAACTGGCCGCGCGAGTCCGCCACGTGCTCGGTGGCGGTGACGTCGCGGAGGTCACGTGGCGGTTGTTCCCCGACGCCGACACACTGCTGTTGATGGCGGCCGGCGAGGTGGAGCTCGTCCGAAGCGATGACCTCATCACGGTCGTGAGCCCTGACTCTGCTGGTGTCTTCAGCCAGGTGGCCGGGGTGTTGTCGTTGCATGGTCTCGACGTCCTCACCGCCACCGCGCATTCGGACGAACAAGGGATGGCCGCCTCGCAGTTCCGGATCGTGATTCCCGAATCCGGCGTGAACTGGCGGTCGATGAAGGCCGACCTGGCGCGCGCCCTCGAGCATCAGCTGGCAATCGAGTCGCGGCTCGCCGAGCGGGCGAAGACATATCGCCGTCGGCGACTCACGCAGGCCGAGCAGCCGGGTCCGCCGAAGGTGGTGTTCCACGACGATGCGTCGAGCAACGCCACCGTCATCGAAGTGCGCGCGGTGACCAAGATCGGCATCCTGCATCGCATCACGAAGGCGCATCGGCGAACTCGGGCTCGACATCCGGCACGCAACCGTGCAAACCATCGGCATGGAAGTGGTCGACACGTTCTATGTCCGCACGTCGGCGGGCGGCCTGGTCACCGACAAGTTCCATCGCAAGGAGATCCAGCGGGCGCTGCTGCACGCTGTCGCATGACGTAGCGTTCATCAGGTGACGACCTCTGACGACGACCCGGCGCACGACCTGGCGCACGACCTGGCGAGATGGAGCGAGACGCTGGCAGGGATTGCGCGCACCGGCATGGGGTTCACCGAGAACCTCTACGAACGCGAACGCTTCGAAGAGGTGTTGCATGTTGCCGGCGACATCAAGGCCGCAGCGATCGGCCAGGCCCGAGTCGAGAGCATCCGTGACCGATTCGTGGGCGAGTGGGTCGCATCGATCGGGGAGGGTGTTCCGGGTTACGTCACGCCGAAGGTCGCCATCGGGGCCATCGTCGGGAACGACGATGGCGAGTTGCTGCTGGTGCAGCGCAAGGACTCGGGAATCTGGCTGTATCCGACAGGTTGGGCCGACGTCGGCTATTCACCCGCCGAGGTCGCCGTGAAGGAAGTGCACGAAGAAACCGGCATCGAGTGCGAGCCGACGCGTCTGCTCGGTGTCGTCGACGGACAACGCATGGGGTTCAGTCGCTTCGGCATGTACATGCTCCTGTTCCACTGTCGCGCCACGGGCGGGTCACTCCAACCGCATCCGCTCGAGACGGGCGACGTCGGATGGTTCGCCAGCGATGCGCTGCCCGTCGCGACCGCGGGCGCCGGCTGGTGGGCGGAGATGGCGTTCGATGCGATCAACGGCGTGCAGGCTCCGGCGTCGTTCGACGACGTGCGCAACCCGATCTGGCGCACCGCCGACTGAATCACTCCTGATCGCGGAGGAATTGCTCGACTTCGTTCATCAGCGCGTCGGGGTCGACCGGCTCGGCTGCGATCAGCGGGAAATCGTCATCGTCGTCGTCACCGTCATCGACGATCTCTTCGAGTCGCGACAGGTATTCGACCATGTCGTCGTCGTCGCCGATCAAGGCGTTCACCCGCGCGTCGTACTCGGCGGCGCCGATGGCCAGCGATTGCAGCGGGGCCGGCGTGCCGATCATCGTGCACGCCCGTTCGACCAGGGCCATTGCCGCCTTCGGCGAGGGAACCTGCGACGCATACCCCGGAACCGCTGCCCACAACGATGCAGTGGCCAGCCCGGCCCGGTGGAGTGCGTCGTGCAGCACGCCGACGATGCCCGTGGGACCCTCGTACCGGGAGCGTTGGAGTTCGAACCGCTCGATGAGCGCGTCGTCGGTGGCGGTTCCGATCAAGGGGACGGGACGCGAGTGCGGGACGTCGGCGAGCAACGCCCCGAGCGACACGGCCATGGCGACGCTGTAACGATCGCAGATCCCCAAGACCTGTTCGGAAAAGGCCCGCCACCGGAGCGCCGGTTCGGGGCCGAGGACCAACAGCACGTCGGTGCCCGGGAGTGAAACCGACCAGACCCCGACCGTGGGCCACACGATGGTGCGCTGGCGCTGCGCGTCGAGCTTGACCTGGGGCCGTACGGTGGCGAAGTCGGTGAACGGCTCGGGGTCGATTTCGGCGAGCGCGCTCGCGCCCCAGGCCTCGATCATGGTGCGCAGGGCAGACGACGCGGCGTCACCGGCGTCGTTCCAACCGGTGAACCCGGCAATGAGCACCGGGCGCGTCAGCGTCGGGTCGGACAGCCATCGAACGTGCTCGGTCCCCACAAGAACCACGCTACCGTCCAGGGACCGTGAGTGAGTCGAGCGAGTCCCCATCCCCCGCCCCGTCCGAGCAGGTTGCCGTCGAGGTCGCCACAGTCGTCGATGACGAATTGGTGGCTGCGTTCGCGCACCTCATTCCGCAGCTGTCGCAGTCGTCTCCACCGCCGACCGCGGCCGACTTGACGGCGCTGGTCGCGCGCGACGACACCGCGTTGTTCATCGCTCGCGTCGACGGCGTGATCGTCGCGAGTCTGACCCTTGCCTTCTACCGCATTCCCACCGGGCTCAAGGCGTGGATCGAAGACGTGGTCGTCGACGACGCGGCACGCGGTCGTGGTGTCGGTCGCTTGCTCAACGAGGCAGCGCTGGCCGAGGCTCGGCGGCGCGGCGCCAAAGACGTGAGCCTGACGAGTCGCCCGGTGCGTGAGGCCGCCAACAGGTTGTACCTGCGCCTCGGGTTCGAGGCCCGGAACACCAACGTGTACCGCTACAAGTTCTGAGCTCGCCGGAGATCCTCGGCGGCTTGGCGAACCTGCCAATCACGGTCGCCGAGGGCGCGATCGATGGCGGCTTCGACGGCGTCGCCTTCGAAGGGCGCGAGTGCGAGCACGGCTCTACGTCGAACCGCCGGCTTGTCGGACGTGGCGGCGATGATCACGTCGACCGCCGCCTGGTCGCCGATGGCACCCAAGGCCGCGACGGCGGCTTCGCGGACCAGCGGCTCGTCGGCCGTGCCGGCGAGTTCGATCAGGCGGTGCAGCACGGCATCGCGATTCGACTCGTGTTCCCCGCACGCCCATGCCGCTGTTTCGACCACGTTCGGGTCGACGTCGGACAGGGCCGCGACGAGGTCGACGCCGGGGTGCGTCGCCGCGATTTCAGCGGCGCGGCGGCGCACTCGGGCGCTCTCATCGCCGAGCGCCTCGACCACTGCGTCGTCGGTGAGTTCGCCCAGACGTTCGAGCGCCCCCAGCGCAGTGGCGCGCACGGCAGGGTCGTCGCTCGTCAGGCCGGCGGCCGCGGTTGCGACGTCGCCACTGTGACCGGCGATCGCCACCGCCCGACGGGTGGGTTCGTTCACTGCTTCAGCAGGTCGGTCAGGGTGATGACGGCGTACGCGAGGCCGAACGAGACGAAGATCGCCAGCACGGCACCGGTGACGATCGCCAGTCCGGAGCCGGCGACCACGGCCCAGACGCGGCGCACCACGTTGGGTCGCTTGTACAGCGGCACGGTGGTTTCGGCGATGCCGATCGGCACCCACTTTCTGCGAACAACTGGCTCCTTGCGTGGTGTTCGAACCGTCGCTCTGGCATTCTTGCGCCATCCGGCCGCGACCAATGCCACCATGGCGAGCGCGACCATCCAACCGGCCTGAGTGGTGAGATCTGTGACTGACACGACAATCGACACGGTACTCAACCCCCCGGAGCCCGCAACGGCATCGGGGCCGCCGACGTCGACGGTGCGCGGTGCGCGGTGGGGGTGGATTCCGGCCGTGGTCGGCCTGCTCGGTTTGGTCGGCGTGTGCGTGACTGCGGTGATTCCGGCCTCGGTGATCGCCGAGAAGGAGAATCCTCGGCTGATGGAGTTGCAGCCGGCACCGTTCGCGCAGGTTCCCGCATCGGCCGAACCGGTGAACGATCGGGTGGTCTTCGGTGACCTCCCTGATGACGTCGAGCGCTTCGACCCGGAGGGCAACTTCTTCTTCGTCACGGTCAGCGCCCCGGCCCAATCGGTGCTCGGATGGTTCGCCGGTCGTGACGACCCGGCCATCGATCTCTTGACCGAAGAGGACAAGTTCGGCGTGCGCACCCCGTCGCAGCGTCGTGAAGCTGCGCTGCAGCAGATGCGAACCGCATCGCAGGAGGCGCAGTTCGTCGCCTTGACGGCCGCCGGCTACGAACCCGAGATCAGCTTGGGCGAGGTCGTGGTGCAAGAAGTCCTGTGCGCCGAGATCGGCGACGACGGGCTCTGTGCCCAGTTCTTTCCGTCTGATGCCGCCATCGATCCCTCCGACACCATTCTCGAAGCCGAGGGCGTGGTGCTCACCTCGGTCGAAGATCTGTCGGCAGTGCTCGCCGGCAGGCAGCCCGGCGACGAGATCGACTTGAAGATCCGCCGTCCCGACGTCGGCATCCTCGATGTGACGGTCGAACTCGCCGTTTCTCCCGACGAGCCCGAGCGAACGATCATCGGGTTCCGGCCGTTCGACACCCGCGTGGTCACGCTCCCGTTCGAGGTCAGCATCGACACCGGGGAAATCGGCGGCCCGTCGGCCGGTTTGGCGTTTACGTTGGCGTTGATCGACGAGTTGACGCCGGGCGAGCTGACCGGCGGCAAGAACATTGCGGTCACCGGGACCATCGCCCTCGACGGGTCGGTCGGCCCGATCGGCGGACTGGCGCAGAAGGCGAGTGCCGTGTTCCAGCATGGCGTCGAGGTCTTCCTCGTCCCGGCGTCGCAACTCGAATTGGCCGATGGCGAGGACGAACTCCGCGCGCAACTCGACGCCGCGGGCCACGGCGACGTCGAGATCATCCCGGTCGCCAACCTCGACGAGGCGTTGCAGGCCCTCGTTGCGCTCGGCGGCGATCCGCTGGTGCCCGTGGAGTCGGTCGGCGACGGCGAGTAGGGCCCTCGCCCACACTTCGCGCGATTGCCACCACCTCAGTTGCCGGGGCGCGTACCGTTGTGGTATGGCCATGTCGTTCTCCCACCCCGACCCGTCGTCGCCGGCGTCGATCGCGGACGCCTCGTTCGGGACGAGCCGCCGCGGATTCGACCAGGTCGAGGTCCGTGACTTCCTGCGCATGGTCGCTGCCGAGTTCGGCCGTCTGCGCGAACGTGAACGCTTCTTGGAGCGCGAGCTGCACACCGCCCACAGTGGCAGCGGCACCCCCGTTGCCGTCGACGAAGCGACGATGACGCAGGTCCTCGGCGAAGAGGCCGTGCGGGTCCTCACCACGGCGCGCGAGAGTGCCAACGAGATTCGGACGAAGGCTGAGTCAGGCTGCTGCCCAGATGCTGAGCGAGGCGAGCGATGAAGCGACGCGGGTGCGCGAGGAAGCCGACATCGAGGCCGCGCGCCGTCGCGCCGATGCCGCCGCCGACGCCGAAGCCGAGTTGTCGATGGCCAAGCAGCAGGGCCGCGAGATGGTCAACGAAGCCCGCGCCTACCGCGAGCGAGTGCTGAGTGAATTGGCCCGGCGCCGCGAGTTGGCGCGCGAGCAGATCGAGCAGTTGATCCACGGCCGCGATCGGTTGATGCAGGCGTTCGAACGGGCCCGTCTGGTTGCCGTCGACGTGGTGGCCGAGATGCAGCCGCTGGGCGAGCCCGACGAGTACGTCAACCTCTCCCCGACCACCGGTCCGCTGCCCGTGATGATCGCCAACTCGCCACGGCCCGTCGACACCGTCGTCGCAGTTCCCGCCGTGTCGGCAGCCGACGTCGACGCACCCGACGCAGCCGACGATGCAGCCGAGCAGACCGTCGACGTCGAGTTGCGCATCGTGGAGAATGATGCCGACGAGATGGTCGACGACGATGTTGCGGTCGATGACCTGAGCGTCGACGACGAGCCAGACGACATGGACGAGGTCGCGCCCGATGTCGATATGTCAGATCACGTTGAAAGTGACCCCGACGCAGGCGACGCAGGCGACGACGGCGATGTCGTGGTCGATCTGTTCGCACGGCTTCGGGCCGACACGGTTCGCTCCGACGACGCCACGACGTCCGACATCTCGGTCTGGCCTGCGGTCGTCATCGCACCGGCCGAGATCGACGTCGACGACGTGATCGATGCCGACACCGACGAGGCCGAACCGACGCCGTTCGAACGGCGGGACGAGGTGATCACTCCGCTGATCGTGTCGAGTGCCAGGAAGCTGAAGCGGGCGTTGGCCGACGAGCAGAACGACGTCCTCGACGCCCTGCGGCGAAGCGATGCGGTCCACAGCCTCGACGCGCTGCTGCCGGCACCTGCGGCACACGCGGCCCGCTACGCCGAAGCGATCGCCGACGACCTGACCGACGCCGTGCACGAGGGGAGCGCAGCATCTCGTCTCGGTGGCCGCAAGATTCGCAAGGCCGTGGCGACCGAAGCGGTCGGGGTGGCGAACGAGGCGCTGCTGCAGTGGCTGGTCATGCCGCTGCGCGACCGCCTCGCCCGATGCATTGCGGACAGCGACGGCGACAATGCCGTGGTCACCAAGAAGGTGCGGGCGGTGTACCGCGAATGGAAGACCCAGCACATCGACGAAACGCTCGATGACGTGATCCGCTGCGCCCACGGCCGTGGCGTGCTGGCCGGGTTCGACGCCGACACGCCGATCGTGTGGGAGGTCGATTCCCGATTCGCGGCCTGCCCCGATTGCGACGACAACGCCCTCGCCGGCGCCGTCGCGGCGGGCATGCAGTTCCCGACGGGCGACTCGTTCGCGCCGGCCCACCCGGGTTGCCGCTGCCTCTTGGTTGCCGCAGACCGGTAATCTCAGCGCCAATGCGGCGCTCACAAGACCTGTCGGTCGATCGCCCACGACGCCGGATCAGTGGCCGTGGCATCCTCATCACCCTGGGCGGACTGTTCATGTTCGTCCTCGTCTTCGGGCGGGCGATCGCTCGGTTCTACGTCGACTTCCTCTGGCATCAGGCGCTCGATCGCAGTGATGTGTTCTGGGGTGTCATCGGCGCCAAGCTGACGCTCTTCGCCGGGTTCTTCCTGGCGTTCTTGGTGCTTGCGTTCGTCAACTTGTTCATCGCCGATCGCACCGCGCCGACGTCGTTCCCGGCGAACGTGCACCCGTACGTCGAGCGCTTCCACGAGGTGTTCGGCCAGCGTCTGCGGCTGGTCCGGTACGCCTCGGCGCTGCTGATGGCCATCGTCATCGCATTGCCGGCTGTTGCGCAGTGGCAGTCGTGGCTGCTGTTCCGCAACTCGAAGTCGTTCAATGTGAACGATCCACAGTTCGGTGCCGATGTGGGCTTCTACGTCTTTCAACTGCCGTTCTTGACCTTCCTGCTCAACTGGTTGTTCGTCGCGGTCATCCTGGTGCTGTTGTTCACCGCTGCGCGCCCACGTGCTCAACGGGGGCGTCGTGTTCGTTTCGCCGGTGCCGGTGGTCCGCAACGCGACGAAGGCCCACATCGCCGTGCTGCTCGCCGTGCTGGCGGTGCTCAAGGCCGGCGACTACTGGCTCGATCGCTACGAGTTGACCAACAGCACCCGGGGCATCGTCGACGGTGCCACCTACTCGGTGGTCAACGCACAGATCCCGGCGATCATGTTGCTGATCCTCATCGCGCTCCTCACGGCCGGGTTGTACCTGTCGGTCATCAAGACCAATTCGTGGCGGCTGCCGTTGCTTGCCTCCGGCGCTCTGGCTCGTGGTGTCGATCGTCGGCGGTGTGATCTACCCGGCGGTCGTGCAGTCCCTCGTGGTCAATCCGAATCAGGAGGCCCGCGAGCAGGTGTACATCGAGCGCAACGTCGTTGCGACTCGAGAAGCGATCGGGTTGACCAACGTCGAAGTGCGCGAGGTGCAGTTCGGCACGCTCACTGCAAGTGAAGTCGAAGCCGACATCGAACCGCTCACCAACGTACGACTCCTCAACCCGACCGAGATGAAGAACCGTTTTCTCGTCGACCGAGGTGAGGTCGCCGGGTTGAGCATCGAAGACCTCGACGTCGATCGCTACGTCCTCGACGGCAAAGATGAGCAGGTCATCGTGGCGGCTCGCGAACTCGACCTCGGTGGCATCAGCAACATCGGTTGGCAGGGACGTCATCTGATCAACACGCGCGGGTGCGGCCTCGTCGCGGCGTCGGCCGGCGCGGTCCAGGCCAATCAGCGGCCCGACTACTTCACGATCGAACTCGAACGACCCGAGCTGTACTTCAGCCCGACGGTTGAGCGGGTACGGCATCGCGAACACCGGCTCGACCGAGCGGGTGTGCGACGAACCGCACACCTACGAAGGCAACAAGGGCGTGCGGATGAACTCCTTTGCCCGTCGCGCCGCCTTTGCCCTGGCGTTCCTCGACTACAACATCATCGGCTCGGGGGCGGTCGACAACGACTCCCAGATGCTGTGGGTGCGGGGGATCAACGACCGGCTCAACAAGCTGGCGCCGTTCCTCTCCTACGAC
This sequence comes from Ilumatobacteraceae bacterium, assembly GCA_963820085.1. Lineage (GTDB taxonomy): Bacteria > Actinomycetota > Acidimicrobiia > Acidimicrobiales > Ilumatobacteraceae > Ilumatobacter_A. The sequence continues at coordinate 850,555 of CAWFYU010000009.1, forward strand.
GCCGACCCGTATCCGGTCGAAGTCGGTGGCCGGGCAGTGTGGGTCGTCGATGCCTACACCACGACCAGTCGATACCCGTACGGTCAGTCCATCGGTGATGCGCAGCGTTCGGTCGAGTCGGGGCTGTCGAACAGTGACAATTACGTCCGCAACAGCGTGAAGGTCGCCGTCGACGCCTACACGGGTGAGGTCACGTTCTACATCGTCGACGACGACGACCCGATCCTGCGGGCCTGGCGGGGCGCGTTCCCCGACCTGTTCACCCCGATTGCCGAGATGCCGGCCGAGCTGAGCGAGCATTTGCGCTACCCCGAAGATCTGTTCCGGATCCAGACCGACGTCTACTCGAAGTACCGCATCGATTCGGCACTGTTCTTCCAACGCGACGGCAACGCCTGGTCGGTGGCCCAGGCGCCCGAGCATCGACGCCGACGAACAACACCGAGGACGGGTCGACGCCGGCGACCGATGTCGCGGCACCGTCGGCCGCGACATCGACCTTCGCCACCGAATCGGACGCCGGCGCGCTTCGTGCCGTACTACACGATGTTCGACACGAGCGCGCCGGGCGAGCCCCGCGACGAGGAGTTCGTCATCATCCGACCGTTCGTCCCGTTCTCCACCGGATGACACGCGCACCGAGTTGCAGGCATACATGACCGCGTCGAGCGACCCGGAGAACTACGGCAAGCTCGTGAGCTACGAGGTTCAGGAGCGCAACGGACAGTTGCCTGACGGGCCCCTCACCGTCGCCGGCAACGCCGAATCGCAATCAGCGATCTCCGAGCGCATTTCGCTCGACAACCAAGAGGCTGGCGGTTCCAAGGTGCGCTTTGGTGATCTGCAAGTCGTGCCGGTCGGCGATGGTTTGATCTACGTTCGGCCCTATTACGTGGCTGTCCCGCGGGAAACCGGCACTGTCAAAACGGTGACCGAGTTCCGCTTCGTCATCGTGTCGTACAACGACAACTCGGTCCTCGCCGAGACGATCAGCGAAGGCGTGGCCCGGCTGTTTCCCGGCTTCGAAGGCGATGTCGGCGACCGGATCGGGGTGCCCACCGAACCCGCTCCTGATGACCCCCCGCCCGACGAGGTGGCAGAACTGCCGACCGATGCGACCGAGTTGCTGCAGGTCGCCGACGAACTGTTCCGCGAGGCCGACACCGCGCTCGAAGACGGCAATCTCGGCCTCTACCAGTCCAAGGTCGAAGAAGGCCGCCAGCGCCTCGCCGAAGCCCTCGCCATCCTCGAAGCCGAGGTCCAGAACTGAATGGTGGCGATCAGCGGGCGGGGCGGCGCAGGCGTTCGGCGAGGTCGGCCAGGTCGGCGCGGAACTGGATCTGATAGCGCGCCTGCTCGGCGGCCAGCCGGGCGGTGCTCTGCTGCACCGCCTCGAGCGCCAGGCTCACCGCGGCGGCCTGGTCGCCGGTTTCGCTGATGGCATCGCCGGTTTCGCTGACGGCATCGTTCTGCGCAGCTTCGAGCAACACCTCGAGGTCGTTGCTCAGCTCGGTGAGTTGATTGGCCAGCTCGGTCGAGACGTTGGTCATGCGTCGATCGAGGGTGGCCATGCGTTCGGCCATCTGGGCCAGTTCGGAACGGATCATCGCGACATCTTCGGGGTCCGCAGTCGGAACCTCGGCCTGCGCGTCGATCGATGCGGACAGCGCGGCGACCTGCGTCAGGAGGTCATCGACGCGGTGATCGAGCATGACGGTCGGTGCGGGCGGCGCCGACGGCGTGGGTGGTGGTGGCGGCGGTGGCGGGGTGGATTCGAGCCGAGCGGCAAGTGACTGGACCTGCGCGCCGAGGGTCGTCACGGTGCTCACGTGGTCGGTGACGGCGGCCACGCCATCGCGGACGCGAGTCACCTCGGCGCCGACCGTGCCGACCCGGCTGGCGAGTTCGGTGGTGTTGGCATCGAGGGCACCGACGCGGGCGTCGAGTTGGGCGCGGGCCGAGTCGAGCGTTCCGAGGCGCTCGGCGATCCGGATGCGCGCCGCGTCGAGCGTGCCGACGTGTTGGCCCAGCTGCGCGCTGGTCGAGTCGAGCGAATCGACTCGTTGATACAGCACGGCATTGGTTTGGTCGACGGTGTCGACCCGGCTATAGAGCGCAGCGTTGGTCTGGTCGACGGCGACCACCTTGGCCAACAGGTCGGACTTTTGCCGATCAGCGTCGTCGAGGCGCTCGCGCAGCGACACGATTTCGTTGCGCAGCGCCGCCAGTTGATCGGGGTCGTTGGTGTTTTTTCTGAAGAGTCCCATGGAACACGGTCGAATCTAGCTGACTACTGTCGGGCCGATGGCTGGCAAAGTGACCCCCAAGAAGATCCACCTCGACGAATCCGAGATGCCGACGCAGTGGTACAACATTGTCGCCGACCTCCCGACGCCTCCGCCGCCGGCCCTGCACCCCGGAACACATCAGCCCGCCGGCCCCGACGACTTCGCACCGTTGTTCCCGATGGCGCTCATCGAGCAGGAGGTCACCACCGAGCGATATGTCGACATTCCCGGCGGCGTGCTCGACGTGTACCGGATCTGGCGGCCGAGCCCGTTGTTCCGAGCCACGCGACTCGAAGAGATGCTCGATACTCCCGCCCGCATCTATTACAAGTACGAAGGCGTCAGTCCGGCCGGTTCGCACAAGCCGAACACCGCGGTTCCGCAGGCGTACTACAACCACCAGGAAGGCATCAAGAAGCTCACCACCGAGACCGGTGCAGGTCAGTGGGGTTCGGCACTTGCATTTGCCACGGCGCAGTACGGGATGGAGTGCGAGATCTGGCAGGTCGCGGCGTCGTACCGGCAGAAGCCGCATCGCAAGACGATGATGGAAATCTGGGGCGCAACGCTGCACTCCTCGCCGTCGCCGCTGACCGAATTCGGTCGATCGTTGCTCGCCGAGAACCCTGATCACACGGGCTCGCTCGGCATCGCGATCTCCGAAGCCGTCGCGATGTGCGTTGCCGATCCGAATGCGCGCTATGCCCTCGGCTCGGTGCTCAACCACGTGCTGATGCACCAGACCATCATCGGTGAAGAAGCGCTGCTGCAGCTCGCCAAGATCGACGAAGTACCCGACCTGCTCGTCGGTTGCACGGGCGGCGGCTCCAACTTCGGTGGCCTCGCCTTCCCGTTCCTGCGCGAGAAGCTGGCCGGCAGGATGAACCCGACCATCCGGTGCGTCGAACCCGCCGCCTGCCCGACGTTGACCAAGGGGGAGTACCGCTACGACTTCGGCGACTCGGCTGGGATGACGCCGCTGATGAAGATGCACACCCTCGGCCACAGTTTCGTGCCCGAGCCGATCCACGCCGGTGGCCTCCGCTACCACGGCATGGCGCCGCTCGTGTCCCACGTCTACAACGAAGGTCTGGTCGAGGCGATCGCCATCCCGCAGCGCGAATGCTTTGCTGCTGCGATCGACTTCGCCAAGGCCGAAGGAATCATTCCGGCGCCCGAACCGACGCATGCGATCGCTGCAGCGGTGCGCGAGGCGCTGGCGTGCAAGGAGAGTGGGGAGGAAAAGGTCATCCTCACTGCGCTCTGCGGCCACGGCCACCTCGATCTGGCCAGCTACGAGCAATATCTGCACGGCGACATGGTCGACTACGAGCTGCCCGACGAGGCGATCGCCGAGGCGATGAAGTCGGTCCCCGTCCTCGCCTGAGCGCGTCGAGTCAGAGCCGCAGAATCAGAGGCACAGCGTCAGCGCGTCCGGGTTGTCGGTCGTCCGGGTGAAGCCCATTCGTTCGAGGTAGCGATCGTGCGTGTCGGAGGTGGCTTCGGCGCGCAGCACGGTGATGCCGAGCGACCGGAAGACCTTCGACTCGTCGCGGTAGAGCCAGTCGCCGAGGCGCGAGTCGCGGTATGCGGCCAGCACGTAGTCGAGGTCGACGTGGAGCACCTCGCTGGCTTGGCGTCCGATGAGCGCCCCCGCCGGGAGGCCGTCGCGCGTGAGGAGCAGCGCGACGACGTCGTCGCCGATAGGCATCGTGAAGTCGGGTTGGAACCGCCCGATGTCGGTGGCGTGATATCCGATGAAGTCGAGCAGGAACGGGGAGTCGGCACGAATTCGAGACACCCCGAGGTCGACGCCGCCCGAGCGGAACTCCTTGCCGAGGAACCAGAGGTTGATCGCGACGATCGCGCCGTTGGTCAGCATGATCGGTTTCGAGTCGATCAGCAATCCGTAGGCGAAGAACGTGGCCGACCCGCACAGCGAGAGCAGGCGGAGTCGCACCACCGAGCTCATCGTCAGCGACGTGACAACGATCGCCGATGCCGCGTAGCCGAGCAACTCGGCACCGGCGAGCGCGATCATGACGATGTCGATTGTTTGACCGGCAGGACGGCCGTCTTTGCCGCCGACTGGCCGCGGACGATCACGGCCAGTGCCCCGAGGACCACCACCATCGCCGCGGCCTGCACCACCAGCAGTTCTTCGTCGAAGAAGATCCACGCCAGGAGTGCCGAGAAGACGGGAATGAGCAGGGTGAACGTCGAGCCGACCCAGAGCGGGATGCGCACGAGCGACCAGTTCATCAATGCGTGGCCGACGACGCCCGAGACGGCGATCATGACGAGCAGGAGGCCGAGGTTCTTGGGTGACGGGAGCGACATGTCCTGGCCGAACGCGAAACCGAGCGGTGTGCAGATGATCGCAGTCCAGAGCGACGTGCCGGCGGTGAACTCGGTCGGTGTCATCTCGTTCTTCGACTGCTTCGATGCGATGAAGTAACCGCCCCATGAGAACATCGCGCCGGCGGCGAGGAGGTCCCCGCGCAGGCTGGTGACGCCGTTGTCGGCCGATGACGCGACGATGACGACCACGCCGGCGAGCGCGACGAGCGACCAGAGCGCGTCTTGGCGGCGGATCTTCTCGCCGAAGAACTTGGCAGCGATGACGCCGACGAGGATGGGTTGGAGCGAACCGATGATCGTGGCGTTGACGATGCTGGTCTCCTTGACGGCGGTGAAGAAGAGGGCGATGTCGGAGCCGAGTGCGATTCCGCCCCACACCGACTTGCGGAGGGTTCGGATGGTGATCGGGGTGCCGCGCAGGCGCATCCAGACGACGAGTCCGATCCCGAAGATCCAGAAGCGGTAGGCGCCGATGGCGAGTCCGCCCATCTCGATGCCCTTGGCGAGGATCGTTCCGACCGACCACGCACACACGGCGATGCCGGCGCCGATCAACCCCCGGGTGACGTCACGCGAACCGCCGGCGCCAGGCAGCGTTCTGGTGGCTTCGCCGACGGTCACCACAGCACCGTAGCTGCCCGACCGTCGAGATTCGACGGGTCAGATGTCGATGCGGGTGGAGGGAGTCTTCAGGCTCTCGTTGCCCGCTGCGTCGAAGGCGCGCACCTGGTACCAGTGGCTGCCGGCAGCGGGTGCGGGGACGATGTGGGTGGGGCCGCCGACGCGGGCGATCTCGACGTTGTTGCGCAGGACGATGTAGCCGGTGACGGCCACGTTGTCGGTGGAAGGTGTCCACGTGAGCGTGACGTCGCCGTTGGGCTGGACCGCGCCGACCAGGTTCTGCGGTGTGCTCGGCTTTGTCGTGTCGGCGACCTGGACAGGTGCGATGGTGACCTTGGTCGACGGGGTCTTGGAGCCTTCGTTGCCGGCGGCGTCGATGGCGCGTACCTGGTACCAGTGGTCGCCGGGCGCAGGTGTGGGGACGATGTGGGTGGGGCCGCTGACGCGGGCAATCTCGACGTTGTTGCGCAGGACGATGTAGCCGGTGACGGCGACATTGTCGGTAGCGGGAGTCCAGGTGAGGGTGACGTCGCCGTTCGCTCCGATCGTTCCGACCAGGTTCTGCGGTGTGCTCGGTTTGGTGACGTCGGCGCCCACGATGGTGACCTTGGTCGACGGGGTCTTGGAGCCTTCGTTGCCGGCGGCGTCGATGGCGCGTACCTGGTACCAGTGGTCGCCGGGCGCAGGTGTGGGGACGATGTGGGTGGGACCGCTGACGCGGGCAATCTCGACGTTGTTGCGCAGGACGATGTAGCCGGTCACGGCGACATTGTCGGTGGCAGGGGTCCAGGTCAGTGTGACGTCGCCGTTCGCTCCGATCGTTCCGACCAGGTTCTGCGGTGTGCTCGGCGGGGTCGTGTCGATTTCGGTGGCGGTGAACACCGCAGTCGTGGCTGACCGGTTGCCGGTGTAGTCCATGGCCCGCACGAAGTAGCGGTCGGCGCTTGTGCCCGCTTCGTCACGGAACGTCGTGATCCCGATGTAGGACGCCAGGATCGAGTCGTTCTTGAGCACCTCGTAGCGCACTTCGCCGCCGCGATCATCGCCGGTCGAGGCTGTCCAGGCGAGGTTCACGCCCGCGCCGACGACCTCGGCGGTGGGACTCGTCGGCACGGCGGGGGGAGTGGAGTCGGCTGCACAGAACTTGGCGAAGCCACCGACGTAGCGGGCCACGTTGCCGTCGTAACTGCCCCGGTTGAAGTCGCCGCCGGTCCAGAGGCATCCGGTCGAGTCGCCGAACAACTCCCAGCTGCCTTCACCATTTTGCGTACCGATCTGCGGGTACCAGGTGAGGTGTTCCGCGGTGGCGGTGTCGAAGGCCTCCATCCAGCGGACGGGTTTACTGCTCGTCGCTCCGTTCAGTTCAGGCCACCGGTAGGCATCGCGATGGAGGAGCGTGTTGTTGTTGGCGTGGCTCCCCGAGTAGACGACGCCGTTCAGGTGGGCGAGGGCCTGGCCGTCACCCCACGGATCGCTGACCCAGCTCCGGATCAGGCTGTAGTCGCTCGCGTTGTACACCTGGCGGTTGTGTTGGGCGCCGACCTGCCAGACTTGGTTGCCGACGGCGAGGATGCCCTGCTGGTAGGAGTTCCGCGTGTTGGCGACGTAGGTGCGGACCCAGGGCTGGAGGCCGGGCACCAGCTGGCCATTGCCGGGTTGGAGCGGGGCCATGCCGATCGACCACGTTCCGTTGACGTAGAAGAAGTTCCCGACCGCGTAGACACGATCGGTTGTGGCGTCGATGTCAAAGACGATGCCGTCGATGTCGGGGAGGAACGAGCCGTCGACGTTGCCCGTACTCACGGTGACTCGGGCGATGCGGCCGGCATTGCTCGTGTTGCCGTTGGTGCCGGTGATGCGGGTGAAGTTGCCGCCGATGTACAGCTGGTCACCTGCGATGTCGAGGGCACGTGCGATCGGCCGATCGTTGCTTCCGGTCAGGGTGAGGTTGACGCGCCACGTTGGGTCGACGGCGCCGGTCGTTGCATCGAGCATGGCGACGCCGGTGGTGTTCGCGGCGCCGTTGATGTTGGTGAACTGACCGCCCACGATCAGGCGACCGTCGGCGGTCGCCGCGAGACTCCACACGTTGCCGTTGACGGCGGGTCGGAAGGTGTCGATCCACGCGCCGGTCGCGCGATCGAATGCCGCGAGGAACGGCTGGTTGTTCCGTTGGCCTGTCGCGGCGATTTCGACCTGGGTGAACTTGCCACCGACGTAGATGGTCGAGCCGATCTCGGCGATCGCCGCCACGCGAATGTTCGTGTTGGGGAACGAATCGTTGCTGTTGTTGATGCCGGTGACCCCGGCCTGCAGGACTTCGGTCCGTTGCGACACGAGTGGCGATGACGCGATCGGCGCGGCGGGGAGGCCGCCGTCGGGGATCGGATCGGCCGCGGACGCTGGGGCCGGGGCGATGGCGAGGGTGGAAGCCGCGATGGCTGCTGCGATGACAACGCCGCGCAGTGTGATGGTGGGGTTCATGATCGTCCGGTTCATGTGCTTTCCGTTCGACGTCGCATCCGCCTGCTTCGTCAGTCGGCCAGTGTAAAGCTGGCCGTGACGGGCTGGTGACAAGACTCGGACAGGTTGTGGTGAGAATCGCCACCCAGGGTCCACAAGATCTCACGAAACGTTGCATTGCCGGGTGGATGAGGGCAGTTGGGTGGGATGTTGCGCTGGATACCGTTGCGTCATGGCGCGGATCACGGCTTCTGGTTTCCGGCGCGGCGCGGCGATGACCGCGCTCGCCCTGCTCGTCGTGACGGCGTGTTCTGGGGGGTCTGACGACGGCGCCGACGCGTCGATTCCTGGAGCAACCACCGGAGGCACCGAGCCGCTGTTCGACCCGAACGGTACGGCGGTTGTGCCGGGCACGGCAGTGCAACTCGACGACGGCGTGATCATCGCTACCGACGACGGCGTTGTGCCGACGCCCACCACCGAGCCGCCGGTCGACCCGACCGGCCCGGACGCGCTGCCTACCGGCGAGGCGACGGCGACAAGCGCGCCGGTGATTCCGCTTCCCGATCCGGCGACGGTCGGCCGCATCGTGTCGATGTCGCCGACGCACACCGAGACGCTGTTCGCGCTCGGTCTCGGTGACTTCGTCGTTGCCGTCGACAGCGAATCGAACTTTCCTGCGGAGGCCGACTCGGTTCGCCGCGATGATCTGCTCCGCGGCGTCGGCCGACCTGTCGACGTTGCTGTCGCTCGACCCCGACGTCGTCATCGTCGGCGACGATCCGACCGGCCTCGTCGGGCGGCTGAACGCGGCCGGTGTCCCGTCGTACAGCGGCGCGCCGCCGGCGTCGCTCGCCGACGTGTACACCCAGATCGTCGACATCGCGAGCATCGTCGGGCGACCCGACGCGGGCGAAGAATTGGTGGCGTCGATGCAGGCCGACATCGCTGCGATCGTGGGTGCGGTGCCGCCGGGTCAGCGGACGTACTTCCACGAGATCGATCCGTCGCTCGTGACGATCACTCCGGGTTCGTTCCTCGACTCGGTGTACGCCCAATTGGGGTTGGTGTCGATCGTCGGTGTGGCCGACCCGTCGGGGGTGGCGCAGCTGTCGTCCGAGCAGGTCGTCGCTGCGAACCCGGCGGTGATCTTGTTGGCCGACGCCGAGTGTTGCGACGTGACGATCGACAGGATCGCCAGCCGGCCCGGCTGGGCCGTCGATCTCGGCGGTGAGCGACGGCGCCGTGGTGGCGCTACCCGACGACCTGACGATGCGCTGGGGCCCACGTGTGGTCGAGTTCGTGCGCACCGTTGCCGGCGCGGTCGCAGCCGCCGGCTGAACGACCACGTCGGCCTGGCTGATCACGCCCGGCGGCCACAAGTTGAACGCCCGGTTGCGATCGGGCGACGACGGACCTATCATTATGTCCAATCCACGCCGCGGGGTGGAGCAGTTCGGTAGCTCGTCGGGCTCATAACCCGAAGGTCGCAGGTTCAAATCCTGCCCCCGCCACCAATTCGAAAGCCCGGAAACAATGCGTTTCCGGGCTTTCGTCGTTCTCGGACCAGGGCCAGAAATCGGCCTCCATGTACCAAATATGTACCACGACGCCGAGAACTTCCCCGGCGACCACCGACGGCGTTCGCCGCCTTCGCCACGCACAGTGAGGGATTGAACGGCTCATCCACCACCGGCCTGCCCGCTGAAGCGCTCGGATTACCCGAAATTCGCTCGGCACAGCCCGTACATCAGTGTGAACACGACGAAAGATCAGCTGATCGACATCGCAGGCCTCGCCGAGCGGTTGTGTGTGGGCGAGCGGTTCGTCCGTCGATTGGTGAACGAACATCGCATCCCGTTCCTCAAGATCGGCCGGCATGTGCGCTTCCAGGTCGACGATGTCGAGGCGTGGATCCGAGACAGCCGCATCGAACCGAGCGCGACCGCTTCGGCTCGGCATCCGGCTGAACGACCTCGCAGTCGTGAGTCAGGAGGTCGGCTGATGGCTGACATCCAGAAGCGGTCGACCGTCGGGCGGGGGCCGATGGGACGTGCGCTACCGGGACGGTTTGCGCCGTCAACGCAAGCGAGCTTCGACCGCAAGGTCGACGCGCAGCGCTTCGCCATTCCGTGGAGGCCGACCTCGTGCGCGGGGATTGGATCGATCCTGACCGCGGGCGGGAGTTGTTCGGCGACTGGGCCGACAAATGGCTTGCCACGACGGCGAACCGCAAGCCGAAGACTCGCGAGATCTACGAATCGATCGTGCACAAGCACCTGCGACCCCGATTCGGAAAGGCGCCGATCGCAGCCATCGACTACCCGACCGTGCTCACGTTCGTCGCCGAGCTGCGGCGGGCGGTATGGCGGCCAAGACCGTGCGGAACATTCGCGACGTCTTGCGGCTGATCTTCAGGCTCGCCGTCCGATCGGGTGCGTTGAAGTCGAACCCGGTTGACGACGTCCCCGTTGGGAGGACGCACCGCGCCGAGATGGTGTTCCTCGAGCCCGAGCAGATCATGGAACTCGCCGCGCGAGGTCGCCGCAGCCACCGAGCGCGCTACCGGCGTGGCGAGCGGCGCGTCGACGGCTACCCCGAGTACGGGTTGCTCGTGCGGTTCGCAGCGTTCACCGGATTGCGCGCAGGCGAACTCGTTGGCGCTGCGAAAGAAGGACCTGCAGCTCGATGCAAGCGACGGGTGTACGTCACCAGTCGGCTTCGGAGGCCTACGGCCAGCTGCAGATCGTGGCGACGAAGACCTATGAGCGTCGCTCGGTGCCGATCCCCCGATCACTGATCGATGAACTCGCCGTCCAGGTCGAGGGGCATCGGCCAGGACGACTTCGTGTGGCAGAGCCCGGAGGGTGGGCCGTTCCGCTACTCGAACTGGTTCAAGCGACACTTCAAGCCTGCGGTCGAGCGAGCAGGTGTGCCGGCCGGGACCCGATTCCACGACCTGCGCCACACGTACGCCGCCTTGCTCATCGCCCAGGGCGGCCCATCCGCGGGCGATCATGGAACGCATGGGGCACAGCACGATCACCGTCACGCTCGACAACTACGGGCATCTGTTCCCCAAGCTCGACGAGGCACTCGACGAGGCGTTGGACGGTGTTTATCGCATCACCTCGATGGGCGCGGCTGGTGCGCTTGATGGCCGATGAGTTGATCTCGTGCACGGGTGAGTCGACTTCGAAGACACCTCGCGGCTGCTGACGCTGGCTGCTGGGCTGGTGACCTTGGCCACCGTTCCCTGTCCTCGACCGGCAATTTGGTGACGCGCCGCCGGGTCCCGGCGTCGTGCACTAGCGATACGTCAATCGGCAGGCGCGTTCAACACTTCGCCGGAAGCGCGGCGTGGTCCGATCGGCTTGATGCGGACACTTAGGAGCGGTTTGCAGCACTGGAACGCCTGGCACGGTCCGTCCTCGAAGCGCCTCGCACCGGCCAGTTGTTGGGCGCTCGGCAAGCTGAATTCGTCGTCGCCGAGATCGGCGTCATCGACGACCTCGACACCCGGTGATCGGATCTCGGGCTCATCAATCGATGAGGGCTGATGGGAGGACTGGCTGGTGGGAGGTCCGACTGAGGGGCGTGTGTTCACCGGTGGTTGACGTGCGACACTTGGCTGGCTGTACGCGGAGAGGAGAGCGTCGATGGAAGAGGCAACCTTTGTGGACCGGCACGGCGTGGGGGTGTTCACGCGGTGTTGGCCCGTCGACGTGCCGAAAGGGGTCGTGCTGATCGCTCATGGAGCGTCCGAGCATTCGGCTCGGTACGAGCGGTTCGCGCACGCGTTGAACACAGCCGGGTACGCCGCGCTCGCGCTTGATCATCGTGGCCACGGAGTCACGGGATCAACGACCGGCGCGGGCATCATGGGACCCGGAGGTGGCACTGCTGTCATCGACGACGTCCATGAGCTGCGCTCGCTGGCGATGTCGAGGTTCGGCAGCGACACCCCGCTGTACCTGTTCGGGCACTCGATGGGCTCCCTCATCGCGTTCGGCTACCTCGGCGTCCACTCCGAGGGACTTGCCGGCGCAGTGCTCTGCGGCGTGCCCGCCAACATTGATGAGACGGCGTCGCTCGCCGAGTTACTCAAGGGATTCGCCGACGCGGGGATGCGCGATCAGCCGGCTGATGACCTGCTCCGCAATGACCAGACGATGTTCGAACCTGTGCGGACACCGTACGATTGGCTCAGCCGAGATGCAGCCGAAGTCGACCGCTACCTCGCCGACCCCTACTGCGGCGCCGGCAACCCACTGACGTACGGCTACCTGATCGATCTGCTCGAGACGATCGCACCGGCAAGCGATCACCTCGCGTCGGTCACATGTCCGGTGTTCGTCATCGCGGGCGACCATGACCCTGCTGGAGCGATGGGCGCCCACCCGACTGACCTCGCGAAGCGCCTCGTTGATGCCGACATCGATGCGCAGCTGATGCTGTACCAGGGCGCGCGTCACGAGATCCTCAATGAGACCAACCGCGACGAGGTCACGGCTGACATCATCGACTGGATCGAATCACACCGTCGGTCGCGAGGAGATCGTTGATGTCCGGTGTGGTCTCCATCTCGACGTCCGATCAGACCGCGCGGACGTCCAGCGGATTGTGTGATCGAGGCATGATTCGCTCAGCTAACAGTCCGCGCCGGACGGGAGAGATGGGAACGTGACCCGACTAGAGATCGACGAGACCGCCTTTGTCAGCGAAGCGACATTGCAGCAGTGGTGTGATCGCATCGGGGGTGCCGGATTTCGCGGTACGGGTACGGCCGCCCATGAGGGAATCATCGAGTGGGTCGAACAGTCGCTGCGTGCAATCCCTGGAATCACGATCGGCGCCGATGAGTACGAGATCCTGCGCTGGCAGCCCATCCCGACCGGTCGTCTCGCTGACGCGGCAGCGCTTCGCGTCGCCGGCAACACGATCGCTGTAGCGGGCGTCGTGCCGTACACATTGCCCGCCAGCAACACTGCTCCGCTCGTGTACGTGCCTGCGAGCGAGACAATCACCGCCGACAACGCCGCCGGCAAGGTGGTGTTGCGCGACTTCCCCCACCTCCCGCTCCCTTACGACGCGCTCCTCGGCCTGGGACTGCACACCACCGCCGACTGCGACGAGCTACGGGGCCAGATCTGGACCGCCCCGGACTCGGCGACGGCATCCTTCACAACGACCTCCTCGCCGCCGGTGCAGCGGGCGCCGCCGGGGTGATCATCGCCTTCGATCTCCCTCGAGAACAGGTGTCCGGCTACTTCGAACCACACCAAGGCACCCATTACCGAGTGCCGGCCGTGTTCGTCGGGATCGACGAACGTGACATGCTCCGCCAGCACGCCGTTGCCGGTTCCCTCGCCGAGGTCACGGTGACGGCCGAGGTCGGCCCGGCCCGGACCCGCAACATCCACGCGACGCTGCCCGGGCAGACCACTGAACGGATCATTCTGGTCACCCATACGGACGGCAACACCTGGGTCCAGGAGAACGGCATCGCCGCCCTTCTCGGCCTGGCCCAATACTTCGCGGCACTACCGATCGACCAACGTCGACACACCCTCGAGTTCACGTTTACGACCGCCCACCTGCACATCTCACGCGAGGGAGCCGCACGCTACGCCGAACAACTCGACCAAGAATACGACAACGGTCAGATCGCCTTCGTCTTCGCTCTGGAACACCTCGGCGCCCGTGAACTCATCCCTGTCGCCACGCCCGACGACCTCGGGCGGTCCTTGGAGTTCACCGACGGGTCCGAGCCCTTGCTGTGGGCGGTCGGGCCCAGCGATGCACTTCGGCGAGCTGTTATCGACGCCGTCGAGGGGCGTCAACTCGAACGCGTCCTGGTGTCGCCGGGTTTCGGTGCACCCGTCGAAGGACAAGTCCCGCGCATCGTGTCCTTCGGCGGCCTCGGCACCTACTTCAACGTCCACCTCATACCAACGACCTCGATCATCACCGGACCCTGGTCGCTATGGGCACCATCGTTCGGCGCCGACGCGATCGACATCGCCCGACTCCGCCAACAAACACTCGCCGCAGGCGACGTCATCGTCACCCTCGACAAACTGCCCCGCGACGAAATCGCCGGCGGCTACCTCCACGACCGTGCCGCTCGATCAGCAGGCACGCCAGCGGGCATCGAACACGCTCCCCCCGAGACTGCGCCCCGCTGAAGCCACCCAGACGACGTCGGAGCGTCGACGCATGCAATCCCAAATCACAACGATGCGCTTCTCCGATCCGATGTTGCGGGTGGAGGTGCCCCGAACGCCGGTTGATCGCCCATCTCCCACGCGGACTTCTAGGGTGGATCGACGTGTCGACGGGGTGCTCTTGAACGGACCACCAGCCAGCGGAAAGTCGACGATTGTTGAGCGCCTAGTTGTACCCGGCCATGACGTTGGTGTCATCCGCTGACAGCGTGAAGACCTCCGGGCATTGTGGAGTTTGCCGCTTCACAAACCAGGAGGTCTTCGTGGCTCACCGTAACGCTCGTCTCACTGTTCATGGCCGTCGTTTGCTCGTCGAACGTGTCCGCGAAGAAGGCATGCCGATCGCGCATGTTGCCAAAGCGATGGGCATGTCACGTCAGTGCGCTCACGTTGGGTTGCTCGTTACGACACCGAAGGGGACGCCGGCTTGCAAGACCGCATCGTCACGTCCTCACACGATACCGACGCGCACCAGCGCCGAGGTTGAACAACGATCCTCGACGCTCGCCGCCAGCACCGCCGTGGTCAGGACTGGTTCGGACCCGAGCTCGGCGTCCCGGCGCGGACGGTCAGCCGGATCCTGCGCCGCCACGACATGCCCCGGCTGTGCGACGTTGGACCCAATGACCGGAGAGGTCATCCGAGCCTCGAAGACGACCGCGGTTCGCTACGAACGCGACCGGCCCGGAGAGCTGGTCCACATGGACGTCAAGAAGCTCGGGAGGATCCCCGATGGTGGCGGCTGGCGAGCCCACGGCCGCGCAGCATCGGCTGCACCAACGACCGCAAGAACGCCAGATCGGCTACGACTACGTGCATTCGGTCGTCGATGACCACTCCCGCGCTCGCCTACTCCGAGATCCACGACGACGAACGTGCCGAGACGTCGCCGAGTTCTTCGAACGAGCCGATCGAGTTCTTCGCCAACCATGACGTCACGCATCGAACGACTGATGACCGACAACGCCTGGAGCTACCGCCACGGCCACCGCGCTCCGCGACGCTGCTCGCCGACCACCGGCATCAACCACAAATTCATCCGCCCCACTGCCCCTGGCAGAACGGCAAAGTCGAACGCTTCAACCGCACCCTCGCAAACCGAATGGGCCTACCGCCAGGTATTCACCAGCAACGACGAACGCCAAGCCGCCCTGCCAACTGGCTCGAGCAACTACAACCACCGACGACGACACTCCGCCCTCGGAGGCCTCCCACCCATCAGCCGCCTGTCACCAACCTGATGGCCGAGTACACCTAGTTCGCGCGGCGACCTCTGGTTCTGAATCTCGACATCGATCTCATCCGTTCACTCCTCGGGGACTGGATGCGTCGGCAGGACGAAGCCGGAATCGCTGGTCGACGTCTGTCACTTGCCATGGCTCGCGAGCACCTCGAATCGGGTCACGATGTGATCGTTCCGCAGTTCCTGGCCCGGGCCGTATTCATCGACCAACTCGCCGAGGCCGCAGCCACCGTCGGCGCCCGCTTCATGGAGATCGTCCTGATGATGAACCGGTCCGACGCCACGGCCGCGTTTCGGTGGCGGAGTTCGCAGCCAGAGTCAGCGCAGCATCGCGACGCGGCTGAGGCGGTGGAGGCCGCGGGTGGAACCAGATCGCTGGAAACCAGGTACGACACGTTCGCCGAGATGGTCGCGGGTCGCAGCACCGCTCATCTCATCAAGGTGACGTTCGGCGATGTCGAAGGAACTGTTGGCCGGGTCGAATCCCTCATTGACGCAAGCCGTTGACCGATACGGGGAGCCATCAACCGCCGGGGCGTCGACGCTCGAACCACGTCGGCCGGTCTGATATCCCCGTCGCCGCAGCAAATCAGTCGACTGTGATCGGGTCGATTGACGAGAGGTCCCGAGCGATCGCACGGTCGATTTCGGCGTACTCGACGATGTGGGGCCAGTGTTCGAGGATCCATTGGCGGCGATGGTGTCTGTGGTCGAGTGCGGTCGAGGAGTTCGTCGATGTCGTCGAGGATCGAGTTGCCGGCCTGGAGATTGTCGATGAAGTGTGGCACGTCGTCGGGTGCGGTCGCGAGGATCTCGATCGAGTTCGTCGCGGCGTGCTCGAAGTTCGGTGTCGTCGCGGTGCGACGCTGGGGCCGGTGTCGCCGCGGTCGGTGTGTGTCGAGCCAGTGCCGGGTCTGTGCGAGCCAGGTTCGGAGTTGATGGGCGCCGGGCCGCGTCGGTGTCGGATCCGTCGGGGTGGGTGAGGTGCCAGCGGGCGATGGTGGTGACGGCGTTGTCCCAGGTTCGTGACGCCGGCGACGTCGTTGGGGCGTGGTCCGAGGTGGACGTGGAGCCAGGCGGGTTGATCGGCGGCGAGCGTGACGCTGGCTTGTTCGAGGACATGCTGGGCGGCGGCGCGTGTAGGCGTGTGCGTCGCCGGGTTGGGCGCCGTGGTCGCCGAGCGTGTGGTCCCAGGCGGCGATGGCGTCGCGTCGACGGCGGATTCGAGCCGGTCGATGGCGTCGTGCGCGGCGTCGTCGACGTGCCGTGGGCTCGGGGTCGCGTGGCTCGACGAAGCGCAGGTCGGCCCAGTGGAAGGTGCGGTCGGCTTCGCTGCCGGTTTCGGGAGGTGAAGTGGACGGTCGGCGGTGCCGTTGGTGTCGTCGATGTGCGGTGACGGTGCCGATGTTGTGGCGGTCGGCGGGGCTGACCTGCTGGCCGACGGCGATGTGTGTGGCGACGTGATCGAGTCGGTCGAGGTCGCTGTTCGAGGTCGGTGCGGGTGCGGCCGTGGGTCGATGGTGGCGAGGTGCTCGGCGTAGGCGGCGTGTCGCGGCAGGGCGTTCGAGGTCGGGGAACGGTGTGGTGTCGGCGAGCTGGTCGATGATGTCGAGGTCGGGGTCGATGGTGTGGGCGAGGTGCTTGGCGCCGGACGTGCGAGCCGGTCGGCGAGGTGTTCGTCGGCGGGGTCGGGTTCGTCGTCGGGGTGGGTGATGCCGTGGTCGTGGCGGGCGGTGTCGCGGGCGGCGGCGTCGAGGAGTTCGGCGGCTTCGGGGTCGGTGAGCACGATGTGGTTGGCGTGGGTGCCACGGGAGAGCTGGACGTAGGCGGCTTCGCGGTAGAGGGTGTCGGCGCCGACGGCGATGGCAGGTCCCAGGTGCCGCCTTGGGCGCGGTGGGTGGTGAGGGCGTAGGCGTGGGTGAGGTGCCCGCCGCGGCGCAGGTAGTGCTCGTCGAGTGTGCACGCGTCGGCCCGTGGTCGAGCGCGACGGTGACGGCGCCGGTCGTGCGATCGCGGTGACGGTGCCGGCTTGGCCGTTGGCGACGCGTGCGCGGTCGTCGGGGTGGTCGGTCGCTGTTGCGGCGCAGGACGACGCGTTCACCGATCGCGAAGCGGCGTGGTCGCCGTAGTCAGCGCTGGTCGGTGTCGGCGAGTTCGCCGGTGTCGATGAGGTGGTCGATGGCGGCTTGGTTGAGCGGTCGACGAGTTCGTTGGTGCCGGCGAGCAGGACCGGATCTGAGCCCGTCGTGCGCGAGCGTCGGCCCAGAGGTCGATGGCGTGGTCGACGAGATCGGTCGGCGGTGGCGGCGACGGTGACCGGTCGTGGTCGAGGTAGGCGGCGACGGCGGTGGCGACGTTGCCGTCGCGGAGCTCGCGAGGGCGTCCTGTTCCCAGGGGTTGTGCTGGCGGCGGTTGACGGTGAGTTCGGCGACGCTGTGGGCGTGGTGGGCGGCGTAGGCGAACCCGCCGCCGGCGCCGATCTCGGGGAGTTGGTGGTGGTCGCCGGCGAGGAGAACGCGTCCGCCGGCGGTCGAGGTGGGTGGTGACGACGTGGGTGAGGGTGCGGATGTCGGCCATGCCGGCTTCGTCGATCACCAGCAATCCAGCCGGCTGCGGGTGGTCGAGTCCGCTGGTAGTCGAGGAGGCGGTGCAGGGTCGTCGTCGCGCATCCGGTCGCTGCGGCGAGTTCGAGCGCGGCACGGGCCGACGGTGCGGCGCCGGGGACCGGGATGCCGGCGGTCTCGATAGACGGCGCGGATGGCGTCGAGGGTGTAGGTCTTGCCGGTCCCGGCCGGGCCGACGAGCACGCTCACAGCCGCTGTCGACTGTGCAGATGCGATCCGACGGCGGTCGCGCTGGTCGTCGCCGAGGTCGTCCGCGTGTCCAGGAGTCGCACCAGCGACGGTCGTCGGCACGACGAGTGTCGCGTGTCGATGGTCGAGGGCGGCGATGAAGCGTTGCTCGACGTCGAGCGAGTTCGCGGCTGGTCCACTGCTGCGGTCGCTGGTCGGGTTGCGTCGACGGCGATGATGTGCGGGGAGGCGAGGACCGGTGGGCGAGCCGTTCGATCGTGTCGACCGTCGCGCCGGCGCCGAGGCGTGCGGCGATCGGCCGGTGAGGTCGGCGAGGGTGAACGTCGATGCGGTCGTTGGTGAGGTCGCGGCGGAGGAGGTCGGCGATCCACTCCTCGGGGTCGACGGTCCGCTCGTACGACCTCGGCGTTGCCGTGCTCGTCGAAGCCGACGGTCTCGAGCCGCCACGACGCGTCGATAGTCGACCGGGTGACGGTCGGCGCAGGCGGCGATCGAGCCCGTCGGCATGGCCGGTCCCCAGCCGAGCGCTTCGGCTTCGACCTTCCAGCGCGTCGAAGCGTCGGTGCTCCACCTCGGGCTTGTTGCGCCGGGTGGCCAGCACCGCTGCCTGGCGACCCTCGGGGGTGTTGGGCGTGCCGGTCGCGGCGAGCCAGGCGTCGATCTCGGCGGACCGCTTCGAGAACGCGTCGAGGACGTGTTGGGGGATGCCGGCGATCTCGGGGACGTGACGCCCGGGCCGCCACTCGACACCCAGCGACTGCGGTCAGTTCGGCCCGGAACGACGGCCTGGAACACCTCGCCGGCGGCCGTGGCGTGCCGGTAGATCTCCGGATGCACGAACGACGACCAGCGGCCGTCGGTGCCCTCGACGAGGTTGGCGACCAGCACATGCCAGTGCAGCAACGGGTCGCCGGCCGCGAGGTGCGATGCCGGAACGACGCAGCGACGACCCCGGTCGTCGCCAGCCGCGCGGACCGGCGGCTGCGCGGTCGTGCGGCGTCGAGGCGTGCGAGGTAGGCGAGGTTGTGCGAGCCGCGCTGCACCTGGATCGCTTCGCGTTCGAGCCAGCCGATCGCCGACGCGCATCGCCGCCTCGCCGGCTTCGATCACGGCGCCCTGCACCCGTGGGTCGTCGGACACGGCGTAGAGCACGCTGGCCGACTTCGGTGCCTTGAACGTCAGATCGAACCCGGGCACCCGGCGCGGGTGCGGGCGGAGCGTCGTCGCCGTTCGGGGTCAGCCCGCCGGTGCCCGGGACGCAGCCCGGCGAGCACGGCCCGCAGATCGTCCGGGTCGACCTGGCCGTCGAGACCGAGCCGGTCGGCGCCGCCGCCGACCCACTGGCCGTGCGCTTCGCCGGCGCCGGTGTAGTAGTCGTCGAGCGACTGGGCGACGCCGGAGAGCTGGTAGGCCTCCTGGCCGACGCGGAGCTTGGCGATCGACAGCACACCGAGTACGGGGGAGTCACGTGCACCCAGCGGGTAATACTCTGTGAATAGACCTTGCCGTTTGCGG
This sequence comes from Ilumatobacteraceae bacterium, assembly GCA_963820085.1. Lineage (GTDB taxonomy): Bacteria > Actinomycetota > Acidimicrobiia > Acidimicrobiales > Ilumatobacteraceae > Ilumatobacter_A. The sequence continues at coordinate 870,086 of CAWFYU010000009.1, forward strand.
CTCGCTGGCGTGTGGGCTGTGGTGGGAGTTGCGAACAGGTGTTCGGTGCGCGATGATCGGCGTGATGTTGTCGAAGCACGAGATCGAGGGTTGCGGCGATCGAACGCGATGGCGCCGTTGAGTCAGTCGCACGTGGCGGAATTGATCGAGTCGTGCGTTGCGATGGCGGTCGAGCGCGATTCAGTGCGAACCGTGCTGGCCGAATTGTCACCGCCATTCGGAGATGTGCGCAGGGCGTTGAACGATCTGCAGCGCATCGTCACTGACTAAGCCTGGATCCACCGATCGGTTGAGGAGGTAGTGGTCCGCGTATCCGCGTGAGAGGTCTCCTGAGCTGGGACGATGAACGTCTCTTACCTCGTGCACAACCACAGCCCAGGAGACACTTTCAGTGAGCCGAGTATCGCAGACCCTCGACCGGATTCACGCGACCTTCGACGACGACAATCTCGTCGCGAACGCCGGGCTGTTGCTGTCCGCGACGCTGGTCGACCGCCTCGGTGTCGAAGCGGTGATCAACACGACGGTGCGTCTCGATGGTCGCGTCGGTGGCGCGTTGCCGGGGCGAAAGGTGTTGACGTTGATGAACACGATGCTCGCCGGGGGTTCGCACATCGATCACGCCGACATGTTGCGCGCTCGGCGCATCGGAAGTGGTGGTGTCGCATCGGGTGATGGCACCGTCCACCCTCGGCACCTTTCTGCGGTCGTTCACGTTTGGTCATGTCCGCCAGCTCGAAGCCGTCAACGACATCGTGATGCAGCGCGCCTGGTCGGCCGGCACGACGCCGGGCGCTCTCGTGATCGATGTCGACTCGACGATCTGTGAGGTGGTCGGCAAGGCGAAGCAGGGTGCTGGGTTCGGCTACACGCACGTGCTCGGCTATCACCCGTTGCTCGCCACGATTGCGGGCACTGGCGAGATCTTGCACGGCCGTTTGCGAAAGGGATCGGCGAACACCCAGCGCGGCGCGAAGCGCTTCGTCAACGAACTCGTCGCCCGAGCACGACGAGACGACCCGACACGTGAGTTGACGGTCCGGTTCGATTCCGGGTTCTGGAACGGCGACACCATCGTCAACTTGGGGCGTCTCGATGTGCGTTACACGATGGCGATCAGAACCAACGTGGGAGCGGTCCAAACAGCAATCGCCAGCATTGCCGAAGAGGCGTGGCGACCGATCGATTACACCTGCGACGGCGAAGCCCAAGTCGCCGAATGCGACTACACGTCGGGCCAAGGCGCCAAGCGAGTGACGCGTCGCCTCGTGGTTCGCCGGACCCGCCTGACCGGCAAAACACAGCAGAAGCTCTGGCCTGACTGGCGTCACCACGCGTTCCTCACCGACCTGACCGGCGACGCCATCGAGGTCGACCGGTTCCATCGCGAACACGCCACTGTCGAGCTGGCGATCAAGGACCTCAAGGCGGGCGCCGGTCTCGAGCACCTCCCGTCGGGTGTGTTCTGGGCGAACTCGGCGTGGTTCCAGATTGCGATCCTCGCGGACAACATGATGCGTTGGACTGCTCGCCTCGGCGGTCACGACACCGACCGGTTGATCGTTGCGCGCACCATCCGCACCCGACTCCTCTGCCTGCCCGGCCGGCTCGTCAACCGCGCCGGCCAACCAACCCTGCGGCTGCCGTCACGTTGGCCCTGGGCGCACACCTTCACCACGATCCTCGACGCGCTCCGCGGACTCGAACCCGTCCCGACCTGACCCGGGCCTCGCTGTCAGGCGCGCCGCAAAACCGACCCAGCGCCACCAACCCAAACCCGTCCAGACCTGGTTCGCCACGCCCCGTCCACGACACGATCGACTTCACGCAACAGATGCCCCGCCACCTCCGGCTCACCACCGCTCACCGAAGCCGAGTCGGTGGATCGAGGCTAAGTGTGTCCGTGACGCGTAACGAGCGGCCCACCCGTGGGGCGGACCGCTCGAGTCGGCGCAGCTGATTTGCGTCAGTAGTCGCTGGGCCACAGGATCGTGGTGAGCGGGTCAGCGAGGTCGTCGGTGATGATCCAGATCCGGTCGTCGCCATCGGCCGGGTCGGTGAGCTCGTGCGGTACCGGATAACTCGACAGCAGTCGCCCGTAGCGTGCAGCGAGTGCGTGGTCGTTGGCCGCGGCGTCGTGCTGGTCGACCTCGCCCCAGTCGGCGCTGGTGTGACGCTGCAGACACAGCAGCAGCCACGCTGTACGTGTCGAGTCTGCGTCAGCCCAATGGGCGACGTGCGCCGTGAGCACGACCGTGGCGCTACCCGGGGTCACTGCTCGCCTCCGATCGTGGCGGTGTCCGGCGCCGGCTGATGGTCGACCTCAAACGCGACGATCTTCACTCGATGCCACACGCTGCGGTCCGGCATATCGAACGCTTCGGAGTTGAGGTAGCCGGTGACAGCGACGTGGTCACCGATGACGTAGCGACGGGCGACCTTGGCCAGGTCGTTGAGCGCTTGAACGTGCAATGTGTGGCACCGTTGGCCGACACGGACTGTCACGTCGAAGTCGGTCCTGGGCACGAACCCACGATGCCTGAACGTCGGCACGGAGCTGACGGTCCCTGTGATCGTTGCGGTATTCATCGGAATGTTCCTTTCGAGTGGTGGTCGGGGAGTGGTTGCACGGGCTGCAGCGCCGACGAGTGCTGGTCAACCCGAAGGGCTCGGCCCCGAGGAACGAGGGGCTTGACCGGAAGCGAGCGGTGATGCACCACTGCACCCGCCCGCAGGGCGGCAACGTCCACACGTACCCTGGGGAGTCCCCGCAGCGCTCCCTGTCCGGGTGGGAAGGACTCCCTGCGGTGGTCGTGGCGACTCCCCGGGCCTGGTCACCGCGCTTTGGTGTGCCGGCGACCGCTGCTGCGGTCACGCCGAGTGGACGGTGAGGTGAGCGGCGCGGTAGGTGGCGGCCATGTCCGCGGGGAGCCGGTCAAGCTGTCGGGGTGACAGGGCTGGGAGCCAGGTGCGGATGGTGAGGACGTCGGTGGCGTGAAAGTGGGCGACACCGAACTGGTCGAGCCGGTTCAAGCTGACCCACAGCTTGGATCGATTGCCGGCGAGCCCGACACGCTGCGCCAGATCGGTGGTGTTCCACCTCGCGCCGCCGGCGGGGGAGTGACGGGCGAGGGTGTGGGCCAGCACGGTGGCGGTCGGGCCGAGTATCGGCAGCCACCAATAGATGTCGTCGCTGTCCGTGCGGTGCGGTCCAGACGTGGTGTCAGCACAGACGTGGAGGACGTCTGGCCGAACGATCGTGGGGATCGTTGCCGTATCCATGTGGTGCCTTTCGGTCGAGAGGCACCAGGCCGGGTGACCGACGGGATAGTTACCGACTCCCCCGATGAGTTGGCCACCCGATCCCGGTGCGAGCCGTCCGTTGGTGGGCGGCTTGCCCGCACGGGCAGCGTCGATGGGGAGCGCTGTCAACCCGAAGGGCGTGGCCCCGAGCGAAGCGAGCGGGCTTGACAGGCAAGCGGACCAGCGACGCACCACTGCACCCGCCCGAAGGGCGGCAACGTCCAGACGTGGGGCAGCACGTCGGTCGCGAGGCAGGTTCGAGCCTTAGAATCGGCGTCCCGCGACCGACGGAACCGTCCGCTTCGGAAGCTTGTTGACCATCGACGCCGAGCGCCAAGTCGGAACGTCAAGATCCAGACGCCCACCGAGAGACCGCAACCCGCTTTAGATCGACGAATCGCCGTCGTCGTTCTCGGACCAGTGCTGAAATCGGCCCGCATGTACCAAATATGTACCACGACGCTGTACCACGACGCCGAGAACTGCTCCGGCGAAACCGTTTGCTGTGCATCAGGCGGCGCCCCGCGGTCGGTGCTGATCCAGATCGAATCATCATCGTCAGACGTGTCGGTGAACTCGTCAGGGACCGGTGATCTCGACAGCAGCCGCCCCGAGCGTTCGGCGAGTGCGCGGTTGTTGGCCGGTGACGGTTGTGACTTGGTGCCCGTCGAACAGGCCCGAACGACGATCAGCTCCCCCGAATCGCCGCATCCTGCTAATCGACGCCGAGGTAGGACTGCTCGATGTCACTCAGGTCGGCGAGGAGATCATCGGCGGATCCCTCGGTCGCGATCTGGCCGTTGACGAGCACGTAGCCCCGGTCGGAGTGTTCGAGCGCCAGGCGTGCGAACTGCTCGACCATCACGACCGCCGTTCCGTCCTGCGCCACCGCCCGAACCGCATCCATCAGACGACGGACGATGATCGGCGCCAACCCGAACGACATCTCGTCGATGAGGAGTAGCTTCGGCTGCCGCGACAGCACGACGGCCATCCCGAGCATCTGCTGTTGGCCGCCGGAGAGCAGTCCGGCCTTGCGGTCCTGAATCTCCGCCAGCTCGGGGAACAGCATGCCGATGTCCTTCGAGCCACCAGCGAGCCGAAGGTTCTCGCGCACGGTCAGACCGAACAACACCGAGCGATCGTCGGTCATCACGCCGACCCCTTTTCGAGCCCGGGCTGCAAGACCCGACCGTTCCGGCGCACCGAAGAGCATGATCTCTCCGCGCTGCGCACGTAGTGCCCCGGCCATGGTGAGTAGGGACGTCGTCTTTCCTGCGCCGTTACGCCCGAGAATGGTGACGACCTCACCGGCATGGACCTCCATGTTGAGGTCGCGCACCACGGTGACATTGCCGTAGCCGGCGTCGACGCCTCGGATCTCCATCACCGCACTCACAGTGCACGCCCCACCGAGCGGTCGTGCTCATCTGACGTCGGCGTAGCGAAGGTGATGGGCCAGCCTTCGACATCGTCGTCGCTGACCTCGCCGAGAAACGCTGCGGCGACCGTCGGGTTCGACAGCACATCGTCGGGAGAACCGCTGGCGATCACCTCGCCAAATTCGAGGGCGACCACTCTGTCGCAAAATCGGCGCACGAGGTGCACGTCGTGTTCGACGAGCAACACGCCCATGCCCATGTCGCGGGCGAGCATTTTGATGACCCGCCCGACCTCTTCTCGTCCGTCCTGATCGAGTCCGGAGCATGGCTCGTCGAGGAGCAGAATCGATGGCTCGGACGCGATCGCTCGAGCAAGTGCCACCAACTTGCAGCGACCAGTGCTCAACTCGCTCGGAGCTGCGCCCAACGAATCCTCGAGGCCGAGGGCTTCGATGGCTCGCTTGAGCGCCTGCGTTGGTCGATTTCGCTCTGGGTGGATCAAGTCGGCCAACGGCGCCCACCACGGTCGAGCATCGGCGCCGACTCGAAGGTTCTCGATCACCGTCAGGTCCTCGAAGATCTCGAGGCTTTGCCACGATCGACTGAGACCGAGTCGGGCTCGATCGTGAGCCGAGAGTCCATTGAGCTCGATGCCTTCGAGTCGCACCGTTCCGTCGGCCGGTACGAAGCCCGTCACGGCATCGATGAGCGTGGTCTTGCCGGCGCCGTTCGCGCCGATCACACCGACGACTTCACCGGGGCCCACGGTGAGTTCCACTCCCCGGAGGGCGACAACGGGTCCGAATCTGACCTCGACTCCATGCAGCGACAACGTGGCCGGTCGCACGCCACTCTCGAGCTCGTCGGCCGGGGCACTCGCGAGCCAGCGTTCCGTCCTCAACGCTGCACGCGCCGCGCGCCGTCCCTTCCGGGTGTCGCGCCGCCCCTTCAGACTGTTGACGGCAGCGATGGCGATGCCGTCTGGCGAGGTGATGATCGTGAAGATCAACAACAGCCCGCCGATGGCCGCCATCGTGACCGGGTTGATCTCCACGAAGAGCCCGATCGAGGCGTTGCCGACTCCAGATGGCTCGATCACGCTGCCGAACAATGCCCCGAGCGGGCCGCCGACGCCGCCGATGATGGCATAGCCGATCGAGGTGATGTTGCTGAGGACGGAGACATTGCTGAACAGTGCTGCAGGGCCGCGGAACACGCTGATGACTCCGCCGACGCCGGCGATGGCGGCCGCGATGGCGAATGCCCAGAGTTTCGTGGAGACGACGTTGATGCCGAGTCCGGCAGCCGCTCGTTCGTTGCCCCGGACGGCGATCATGTGCCGGCCGAACACGCCTCGCCGCAGGTTTGCCACGAGAACTCCGAGCACGACCAGGAAGCCGAGGACCAGCATGGCGAACCGGTCGGGCTTGGCGAAGCTCCCGAAGTCGACGCCGAAGATCGTGAACGAGCCATCGGAACTGAGTGGTATTCCTCGCTGACCACCGGAGAGCGAATCGTTGCCGAAGACGAGCGACTGGATGGCAACCGCGAGACCGAGTGTGACGATCGCGAGGCTGGCGCCCCGACTTCTCGCCGACGGCAACCCGACGACCAAACCCACCGGGATGACACCGAGTACCCCGGCCAACAGGGCCAGCGGGAACGGCCAGCCCCAGTCGGCCGTCAATTTTGCGGCGACGAGCCCGCTGAACGCGCCAAGGGTCACCTGTGCGAGCGACAGCTGTCCGGCGTAGCCGACGATCACGACGAACGAGAGCAATGTGATGGCGGTGAGGAGCGATGTCGTCAGCGCTCGGGTTCCGTTGTCGGTGAGGATCGGTCCGATCAGGAACAGAACCACGAGGACAGCCACCACGAGTACAGGTATCGAGACCCTGCCGGTGCCGACCTTGGGGAGCCGATCGCCGACGTAGCTGCGAAGGGGGAGACCACGCCCTCGAAGGACGATGACTCCGACGATCACGACGAACGGGATCGCGTCGGCCAGACCAGCCACCCCGAAGTCGCGCACGACGAACAGCGACTGGAGCATGCCGACGATCATGCCGCCGACCAATGTCAGCGAGAACGAACGTAGGCCGCCGACCAGGGCGGCTGCCAACACGGTGACGGTCAATGCGGTCCCGACCGACAAGGAGACCCCGGTGATCGGAGCGAGCAGGACGCCAGCGAGGCCGGCGAGCGCGCCACCCAACGACCAGTTCAGCGAGCCGACCACCCAGATCCGCCAACCGAGAGCTGCGAGCTTTCTTTCGTTCTCGGCAACGGCGGTCGTGGCGAGTCCGAACCGGCTGCGGGCGTAGAAGACGGTGAGAGCCGCCGTGAGCAGCAGCGCGACCGCCACAAGGACAATTCGACCGCTGGGGACCACCACCCCACCGCCGAGCGACACCTCGCCCGTGGGCAGAAATCCGTCGACGGCGAGAGGAGTCGACCCGTAGCGGAGCTGGACCAGCGCCTGCAGGATCACCAGGATTCCCAGCGTTCCCATCACCCGCATGATGTTGGAACTCTGACGCGGGAGCACGATGACGGCCACGTAGCTGATGAGTCCGATGACGGCTCCGAGCAATACGCTTGCCGGAGCCGCCACCGCACTGGACCAACCCTGCTGTTGGGTGAGGTCCCAGAACACGTACGAACACGCCATACCGATCCCACCGGTGGCGAAATTCAACACCCCGCTACTGCGGAACATCAGCACCAGCCCGAAGGCTGAGAGCGCGATCATCGCGCCGCTGCTGAGGCCCAGCAGTAGCAGGGTGGTATTGAGTGTCATGTCGACAGAGTTGTGCTGTTCCGGCTGGTGTTACTGACCGAGCAACTCGATCGCCGGCTGCATGTCGAGGGTCTCCTCCTGGGCAAGCGTGAACTTTCCGTCCTGGACCACCCAGAGATACATCTCGGGGTTGAAGATCCGCTCGAAGCCCGGAACCGGGTTCGGGGTGGAGAAGTCGATGATCGGGCCGAACCCGGTGTCGAAGCCGGTGATTTCGGGCAGGCCCGCCATCACCGCGTCTGCGGAAACCTCATCGGCCCCGGCCAGCACTTCGGCCAGGATCTTGACGGACGTGTAGCCGGTGATCCAGAAGTTGTCGATCGGCGCATCGGGATCGATGGCAGCCGACGCCTCGGCGAGCGCGACCACGTTCGGATCGCCGGCAGCAGGGAGGCGGAAGCCCGACACGACCTGAATGCCGTCGGCAGCCGATCCGAGTGCAGCGGCGAGACCCTCAGGGAGCGGTCCGTCCAGTGTCGTGATCGGCACCCGGCCGGCAACCGCTGCGACGAGGCCGCTGGTCTCCGCCGGAGACACGCCAGAGGCGATGCAGTCAGCACCGTCGGCGAGCGCCGACTCGATCAGCGGAGCGAAGTCCGGGCCGGTGGGCTGGAGTTCGGCAGCGACGGTGCCGCCGCTGACCTCGATTCCTGCCCGGATGGCGGCGGTGTTGTCGGGTGAACCTGTCGCGCCGATGATGATGGCCGGGTTCTCGCAGCCTCCGATTGATCGCTGCCGCTCCGATTCCGGAGAAGGCGGTCGCTCCATCTGCGCCGACCGGGAAGAGGATCGGTGTCGAGAAGTCAGCGGACGTGGCTGGTCCGATCCAGGGGATCCCTTCGGTCTGCAGCAGCGGGAAGACGATGGGCTCGAAGATGGACAAACCGCCGACGAGGGCGACGACGCCTTCCTCGGCAGCCTGCTGAATGCAACCAGCCGCAAGATTCGGATCGAGTTCGTCGTTGCAGACGACCAGCTCGAGCGGACGGCCGTTGATGCCACCGTCGGCGTTGATCTCGTCGACGGCGATCTGGGCTCCCAGCGGGATCGTGGGGAGCGAGAACGCGGTCGATTCGATCGTGCCCGTCGCCATCACCTTGATCGGCTCGCCGGTCGGTTCGCTGGCCGCGGTGTCGGCCGGCGCATCAGATGTCGTATCGGACGTCTCATCCGCTGGTGCGTCGGTCGAAGGCGACGTGTCGCCAGTTGGTGCATCCGTGGCAGGCGACGTGTCGCCAGCTGGTGCGTCCGTGGCCGACGACGTCGCGTCGTCGCCGTCGTCGCTCCCACACGCAGAGGCCAACAAGGCCCCCACGAGCAAGCACGGCGAGCGCTCGCTCCCGTCGACGAGCGCGCGTGCGCCCGGCCCCTCTTCCGCGACCCCCGAAGCTCGCATGACGAACTGAACTCATGTATCCCCCTCTGAATTGAATGGATTCCCCACCAGAGCAAACCCGTTGAGCGCTTGCTTGGTTTAAGAGCAGCATAGGGCGACAGACCGATCTCGTCAATACGTTGATTTGCTCGCCCGTGCGCGAACTCGCGACCTCGAGCTTCAGACAACAGGACGCGGTCGGAACATCGGGAATGCTGATGAGAGAGTTCGGAAAGATCGATTTGCCGAATGATCCGTTCGTGTTTACGGTGACGTGAGCCAAGTCAGGCCAGGCCGTCCGAGGGGGATTCGATGCCTACGCTGCTCCATATCCAGTCAAGTCCGAACGTGTTGTCTTCCAAGACACGCGAGCTGTCGAACACGTTCGTCGAAACGTGGTGCGAGTCCCACGAGAACGTCGATGTCGAGTTGCTCGACCTCGTTCTCGATCCGCTCCCACACTTCGGCCCCGATGCCCTCGCCGGAATCTATGCTCCGCCAGAGGTGACGCGCTCCCGCGCAATGGAGGAGGCGGCAGCGTTGTCCGACCGTCTCATCCAGCAACTCGAAGCCGCCGATGTCGTTGTCGTCGGCTCGTCGCTGATCAACATGACGATCACCACACAGCTCAAGGGTTGGTTCGACTACATCACGGTCCCAGGGCGCACGTGCGAATACAGCGCCCCCGGTGTCGCTCGCGGTCTGCTCTTCGGCAAGAAGGTGTTCGTGATCGAGGCTCGCGGCGGCGACTACAACGACCCGCCCATGAACGCCTTCGACTTTCAGGAGAACCTGCTCCGCATGCTGTTCTTGTTCATCGGCCTGTTCGATGTGACCTTCATCCGCGCCGAAGGACACTCGATGTTTCCTGAGAAGGAGCCGGCCATCATGAGTAACGCCGCCTCGGTGATCGCTCGATTGGCTTCTTGACATGGTCGCCTACATCGACGATCAAGCCACCACGTTCGCCGACGAACTCGCGGACAGTCCCGATCAGACCCTGTCCGAACGCATCCGGCCTCACCTCGGAGAAATCGCGTCTCGCGCTCAGGAGACCGAGGACGCCCGCTGCGTGCCCGAAGCGAACATCGAGCTCATCAAGCAGGCCGGTTTCACCCGAGCTTTCGTTCCCAAGGAGTACGGCGGCGACGAGCGCGACCTCTGGGACTATCTCGACGGCGTCCGCACCGTGACCAAGGCATGCCCGTCCACCGGGTGGGTCGCCGGTGTGTGCAACGTGCACCAAGTCATGGTCCCGTCATTCCGCAAAGCCGTGCGTGACGCAGTCTGGGCAACCGGGCCTGACACATGGATCGTGTCGTCGGGTACCGCCCTCATCATCCCGGAAATCGTCGAAGGCGGCGTGGTGGTCAGTGGCCGAGGCCGCTGGTCGAGCGGCTGCAACCATGCGGAGTGGGCTGAGGTCGCACTTGAAGGTGCCCGATGTCGGCGATGCCACGTACCTCGGGCGAACCCACCGCGACACGTTCTTCATGGCGCACAAGAGCGAGTACACGATCGATGACACGTGGTACTCCAAGTCGATGGCCGGCTCGGGATCGAACGACCTCGTCTTCGACAACGTGTTCGTCTCGAACGAGCGACTCGAGACACTCGATGCGATCAACTTCGGGTACGCCGGCGGCACCGGATCGATCGACAACTGGAGCACCCGAGTTCCGATGGCGGCATTGTTCGGCAGCTTCCTGCCAGCGATCGCACTGGGCTGCGCCGATGGCATGATCGACGAGTTCATCCAGCGCCAACGGGTGCGCAAGAACGCCTACACCAAAGCACAGGGCATCAAGAACCCCGCCGGGCACATGCGGCTGGCAGAGTCGGTGCACGAAATCGAGTCGCTCGGCGTGTATTACAAGCACCTCGCAGAAGAAATGCAGACGTACGGCGAGAACTCCGAGCGCCTGAACGAAGCGAAGTTCCACAGCCTGGTTCAGCGTTTTCCGTTCATCACCGACCGGGCACTCCAGGTCGTCGAGCGCCTGTTCGTCGGTGCCGGCTCGAGTGCCCTTGCGACCTTCAATCCGATGCAGCGCTACTGGCGAGATGCCCACGCAGCGCGCATGCACACGGGGTCGGACTACGACCTCAACAGGCAGTGGCACGGCCGCAACATCCTGGGGATGCCGGGCACCCCGGACCTCTGACGATCGGCGGACAACAGGCCCCGGTCGCTGACGGTGGACTCAGGGACAACCGGTCGGAACGATGATGGGGGCGAGGGGAGCGATGGAAGACTGGGACGGGTTCGGGTTGGCGCCGCAGTCGATGTCGGCGCGCTCGCTCGTGGTCGATCCTCATCCGTTCGTCCAGAGGCTCCTCGACCTGCGGACCGTTCATTGGGACGAACCGTTCACCGGCGTCACGACCGACGGCAACGTCGTCAGAGGTCTGTTCCCAATCCGCCCGACCGGGATCAGCACCAACCCGCTGACCGAGGCGGCGCTGGCGTTCCTGGCAGTGCTCTCGGCCGAGCAACGCGAGCGGGCGACCTTCGAGATGGACGCACCGGAGTGGCGTCGCTGGATCAACGTGCACATGAACCACTTCAGGCACGGAGTGATGCTCGAGGATCTCGACGCGGCAGGCCGCCAACGGGGGCTCGATCTGTTGCGTGCCGCCCTGTCCGATCATGGTTTCGAGATGGCTCGCAACATCATGAAGGTCAACGAATTCGTCGTCGACATCGGTTCGACGGCAGATTGCTTCGGCGAGTGGCCGTACTTCGTCTCCTTGTTCGGACTGCCCGGAGGCAACGAACCCTGGGGGTTCCAGTTCGACGGCCACCATCTGAACGTCAACTGCGTCGTCGTCGACGATCACGTCGTCATCACTCCCCAGTTCATGGGTTCGGAGCCACGCCACATCAAGACCGGGCCCCTCGCGGGCACCACAATGTTCGACGACGAGGAGGAAGGCGGCATCGCGCTCATCCGTGCACTCGACTCCGAGCAGCGTGCGCAGGCGATACTTCGACCTTCGATCAATCGCGAGGACCTGCCGCAGCACCTGAACGACGCCTTCGACGGCCGGGTCCTGGCGGGAGCGTTCATGGACAACATCCGCCTGCCCTACGAGGGCGTGGCGGCCAGCGCGATGACCGACGGGCAGCGCGTGATCCTGAGCCGGATCATTGCTGCTTACGTGGACCGGGCGCCTCGGGCCCGAGCACAACTGCGCATGGCCGATGTCGTCAACCACCTCGACGAGACCCGATTCATGTGGTTCGGCGGCACGGGCGACGCCGACCCCTTCTACTACCGCGTCCACAGCCCCGTGATACTCATCGAGTTCGATCATCATGCCGGCGTGGTGTTCGACAACGTGCAACCGACTCGGAACCACGTGCACACACTGGTTCGCACGCCAAACGGTGGCGACTACGGCCACAGCCTGCTCGTGCAGCACCACGAGCACTATGACCACTCACACGGCACCCATCGGGCGCGGTCATGACCCACACCGTTCAATCACCACGTACAAGGAGCATCGAATGAGCACCGACACCGACGGGCAAGCCCGACCTCCGCGCGGGGCTGAGCACCCCGGGTCGCAAGCCGCCGACGAAACCGGCTCAATACTTCGAATTCGCGAAGTTGGGGCCCAGTGCCACGAGCGCGGCTGGTAGCACGACGTGGTGGGTGCGCTCCCAGTCCATGGTCGTGGCCTACACCGAGGGTGCCGCCGGCGACGTCTTCTCGCGCTCGGGCCAAGGTGACGAGTACGTCGCCATCACATGGGGCGACGGTGTGGATGTCACGTGCACGGCTGGTGAGCAGACCGAACGGGCGGTCGACAAGTCGTTCATCGCGATGCCACTGGGAGACTCGACGATCACCCTGAACAGCGACGGAATCCTGCTTCGACTCTTCACGACCCAGTCCGACGACCTGAACGCGTTGTGCGAGAACAACTCGTTCTTCGACGAGCCCGATGCGTACGTCGCACCCTTCGCACACTGGCCCGACCCGGTCGGTGGATTCAAGATTCGCGTCTACCGCCTGGACGACTACGAGAAGGACGCGGATCGCATGGGCCGCCTCTTCCGAACGACGACGTTCATGGTGAACGCGTTCTACGACTTCGACAAGCCGCGGCCGGAGAACAAGATGTCCCCGCACCACCACGAGGACTTCGAACAGGTCTCCTTCCAGATGGCCGGCGACTTCATGCACCACATCCGGTACCACTGGACCACCGACATGGCGGAGTGGCAAGAGGACGACCATCAGTTCTGTACGTCGCCTTCGGCGACGGTGATCCCGCCGCCGGCGATCCACGGATCTCAATGGTTCACCGATCACAGCCAACTGCTCGACATCTTCGCTCCGCCGCGGCATGACTTCTCGAGCAAAGCGGGTTGGGTCCTGAACGCCGACGATTACCCGATGCCATGAGCGACCCAGGGGTCACGTTGCCGGGCATCGGCTCGCCGGGGCGGCCGACGTTGGGCACGTGGGTCAAGCTGCCGAGTCTCGAGACACTCGAAATGCTCGCGCACGCCGGATTCGACTTCGTGGTCATCGATCTCGAACACAGCCCGCTGACACTCGAGACGGCGTACGGACACATCCTGGTCGCCCAGTCGCTCGGCATGACGGCATTCGTGCGGGTGCCGGATCGGAGCGGCAACTACATCCAGCGCGTCCTCGATTCAGGCGCGAATGGCATCCTCGTTCCTCAGGTCACGTCGCTCGAACAGGCCGCCGAAGCGCTGTCACAGATGACGTTCTCTCCGCAGGGCGTGCGCGGCATGGGAGCGACATCGCGCGCTGGCCGCTGGGGGACCGCCAGGGGATACACCGCCTCCGGCGATCGCGTGGTGAAGGCGATCCAGATCGAGGATCGAACGACACTCGAGAACATCGAACCGTTGCTCGATCTCCCTGGTCTCAGCGCGGCGTTCATCGGTCTGGGCGACCTGACGATGTCGAGCGGGCTCGCCGCCTCGAGCCCCGAACTGTCGGGCCTCGTCGACAATCTCCGCCAGCAGTGTCAGCGGCGCTCACTCCCGCTCGGCACCGCAGTCGGCGACGCGGAGCAGGCTGCAAAGGCGGCCGACGACGGCTACTCCTTCGTCATGGTGAGCAACGATGCGACCATCTTCGCGAAGGCCGCCGTGCAGCTCGGATCGGAACTCCAAGGGCTGCGCCCGAACTAGGCCCGTCGGCCCGCACGAGCAAGGAGCAACACGATGACCGCCCACTATCCGGACAACTGTTGGTACGTCGCCGCAACGGTGGAAGAGGTCACGCACGGCGAGCCGTACGCCTGTGAGGTCGCCGGCGAGGCGATCGTCATGTACCGCGATTCATCCGGCGCCGTGGTCGCGTTGGCCGACAGGTGCCCCCATCGTTTCGCACCCCTGTCGCTCGGTCGAGTCGAAGGTGACGACCTGCGGTGCATGTACCACGGCCTGCGGTTCGGGCCGGACGGTGCGTGTATCGAGATCCCTGGACAGGACATCGTTCCGAAGACCTTCTGCACGGCGACGTACGCCGTCGTCGAGAGCTTCGAATGGATCTGGGTGTGGATCGGAGACCAAGACCTGGTCGACGAGAGCGTCCGCCCGACCGAACTGGGCCATGGTTCCGACGACGTCCTGATCAACAAAGGAGCGCTGGAGTACGACGCGTACTACGAGCTGATGAACGACAATCTGTGTGACCTCTCGCATCTCGCGTTCGTGCACGAGAACACCCTCGGGGCGACCAGCGGTGGCTCGACCTTCGCCGACAAGCCTCCTGTCCTGGACTACATCGACCGGGGTATCCGATTCGACCGGTGGCACACGGGCATTCCGTTGGCCCCGTTCATCGATGGTGGTACCGAATTGACCGACATGTGGATCAGCTATGACTACGTGCTGCCCGGCGTCCTGCTGATGGAGACGGGGATCTATCCCGACGGCACCGCCGAGCGCTCCCAATGGGTTCGGCCGGAGGGAATCGTTCCCTACTCGGCGTCATGGAGCACCCAGGCCGTGACACCGCTCGACGAACATCGAACCCGCTACTTCTTCTCCGTGAGCGTTCCGATCTGTGAGCCACACCACGAGACGTCGCTCCACTTCGGGTTCATGATGGCCTCGATGGCGTTCGAGGAAGACAGGAAGATGATCGAAGCCCAACAGCGGGTCATCCACCGGCATCCGACCGACAGGATGCTGGGCATCCCCCACGACAAGGCGCTCAATCATTTCCGCACGCTGGTACGGAAGGCGGCGTCCACCTAGCCCGACTGTCGGACCGCACGATCACTGCCCGTCGCGGAAAGCCTTGGTTGCTCGCGCCCACCAGACGATCTCGTCGAACAACGACGTCACCGCATCGCGCAAGTGATCCTCGATCGAGGCCATCTCGGCATTGCCGAACATCGGATAGACGGCGAAGAAGTCCGGACCGGCGATGTGGACCCCGCCGCGCACCGGCACCATCTCCAGTTCGATGGCGACACAGCGGAGGTGTTCGACGGCGCGTGCCGCGCCGACTCCTCCGTACCCCAGCGTGCCCATCGGCTTACGATTCCACTCTCGGTACGCGTGGTCGAGCGCGTTCTTCAAGGACCCCGGCATCGAATGATTGTGCTCGGAGACGATGAAGATGAAGCCGTCGAAGCCTGCCAGCTTCTCCTGCCACGCCCGAGCGTTCGGGTCGGACGTGGGCACGAACTTGTTCGACATGCGGTCATCGAAGAGCGGGAGGTCAAAATCACGCAGGTCGACGAGCTCCGCGGTGAGGTCGTCGCGGGCGGCCGCCTTCTCCATCAGCCAGGCGGCAGGCTTGTCCGCGAAGCGCTCGGTGCGAGTCGATCCGATGATCAGCGCGATGTGGGGTGTGGTGTGGGGGTCGATGGGCATGCGTCTCTCGTGTCGTGTCGGTGGAACGGGGTCTCGGCGTCGAGTGACCGTGGTGGTCAGGACGCCTTGTCGTCGATGTCGGCGGTGATCGCAGTGGTCTTGGCCACCACTTCCTCCATGAATTCCTCGAGGTGCTCGGGCTTGTCCACGAACTGCGCCGGCTTGATGCAGAAGGTGCTGAAGCCGGCCTCTCGACGAGTCCGGAGACGAAGGAGTGCTTCGTCGAGGCTCGCGTTCGCCGTTCGACTGGGCATCCGGCCGCCGAGGAACGTCACTCGTTCGAGGTCCGAGAAATCGCGACCCTCGGCTGCGAAGGCCGACGTGGCGATGTCGATCTGTTCAGGCTCCACCGGTCCGAATCCGATGAAGCCGGCGCCGTAGTCGAGCAGTCTGCGCACGAGCGGCGGGTGCATCGTTGCTCCGCCGAACCACATCTTCGGGCCTCCAGGTCGAGCGGCCTTGGGCTCCAGCCAGACGTCGTCGAAGTCGAAGAACTCACCGTGGTAGGAGATCGGCGACTCGGTCCACGCCGCGCGCATGATCTCCAGCTGCTCGTCGAGGATCCGTCCCCGGCGATTGAACGGCACACCCAAGGCGGCGTACTCGGCCTCGTGCCAGCTCACGTTCGGGATGACGACGAGTCTCCCCTCGGTGAGTTGATCGAGGGTGCCCAACTCCTTGGCGAGCAGGAGCGGGTGGCGAAGTGGCGCGATGATCGCTCCTCCGACGATGCGGAGCGTGCTCGTGAGGGCAGCGATCGCCGACATCAGGACGAGCGAGCTGGGCCAGGGATAATCCGACGCCTGGTTGCCCGGGACGACGAACGTACGGGGGTCCTCGGGAATGCCGTTGGCGTCCGAACCCTCGCCGAGCACGATGTGCTCGCTCACCATCACACCATCGAACCCGGCCCGCTCCGCTTGGACGGCGACGTCCACGATCGCGTGGTGGTCCTGATAGTCGAACAGCGAGATGTTCTCGTTCAACATCAAGATCATTCTGATTTCGGACATGTCAGTCGGTGCCTTCCGGTTCGTTCGGGTTTGGTTGCGCAGGGAGCGGTCGATCAGTGCTCGGCAGCAATCGCGTTGGCTTTGGCGACGACCTCGTCGAGGAACTCGGGGAGGTGTGCGGCATCGTCGATGAATTGGCAGGGCTTGATCGTGAATGTCGTGTAGCCGGCATCGAGTCGTGGACCGAGCTTGGTGAGCGTCTCGTCGAGGTCGGCGAGCGAGTTCGGGCCGTCGGGCAGGCGGCCGCCGAGCCCGGTCGCGAACTCGAGTTCGGAGATGTCGCGACCCGCCGATTCCATCGCCTGCTTGAGCGTGTCGATCGCGCCGGGCAGTGGGGACATGACGTTCATGAGCCCCGAGCCGTACTTGACGAGTCGGTCGAGCATGCGCTGGTGCATGCTCGATCCGCCGAACCACATCGTCGGTCCTTCCGGTCGGTAGGCCTTGGGTTCGACGTAGACGTCCTCGAACGTGAAGAACTCGCCTTCGTAGGAGACCGGGGATTCGGCCCAGACCGCGTGCATGATCTCGAGTTGCTCGTCGAGGATGTCGCCTCGCCGATCGAATGGCACGCCGAGTGCCTCGTATTCGGACTTGTGCCAGCTGACCTGTGGCACGACGACGAGCCGTCCGTTCGACAGCTGGTCGAGTGTGCCGAGTTCCTTGGCGAGCAGCAGCGGGTGGCGCAGCGGTGCGAGCACGGCGGCGCCGAACACGCGCAGTGTGCTGGTGGCCGCGGCGACCGCGGACATCATGACGATCGGGTTCGGGTGTGGGAAGCTCGGTGGCTGGTTGCCCGGCATCATGTAGGTGCGCAGGTTCTCTGGCGCACCGTCGACGTCGGAACCTGCACCCAACACGACGTGATCCGCGAACTGGACGGCGTCGAACCCGGCCTTCTCGGCCTGGACTGCCACGTCGATCTGATTGCGGGGGTGGTCGTAGTCCCAGATGGTGACGTTCTCGCTCATGAGGAGCGACATCTTGACCGTTGCCATGCTCAGTACGCCCGTGGTTCAGGACGCTCGCCGGCGCCGCATATGCACGCTTCGCGGCCATCGTCGTTTGATTGGTTCATCGTGTCCCCCTGGGCGGCCGTCGTTGTCGGGGCTGCTCCGACGCCCACGTTAACATACCTAGCGCTTGCTTGTCTACGCCTTCTTCCGAGCTCTGCTCGGCAAGCATCCGGCTATAGACAAGCAAGCGTTAGGTAGTTAAACTCGCAGCGGGGAAAGTCAGCCGAAAAGGGGAGAAGATCCATGATTCACAGCATTCAGGAGTACATCCGTACGCCGTTGCTCTACAACCACTGGTACTGCGCCGGCACCGCTGGGGAGTTCACTCATGAACCGATGGCGAGGACGATCCTGGAGCGGTCGATCATGTTCTTCCGGACCGAGGCCGGGGAGCTTCGAGCATTTCAGAACCGCTGTCTGCATCGCTCGTTTCCGTTGTCGGAGAGCATCGTCGACGGTGACCATCTGATCTGCAGCTATCACGGCGTGTGTTACAACTCCGACGGTGCGGTGGAGCGGATTCCGTCCCAGGCCAACGCTCCGGTGCCGAAGCGGCAGCTGAAGCGGTACCCGGTCGAGGAGCGCGGGCAGTTCGTGTTCATCTGGATGGGCGACGGCGCCGCCGACTACTCACGCTTCCCCAACTTGCCGCAACTGGGTAACGTGGACTTCCGGGTGATCGACGGCTTCTACGAGCTCGAGGGCAGCTATCTGTTCATGCTCGAGAACCTCTACGACCTCACCCACTTCGTGTACCTGCATCGCAACACGTTCAACTTCGACGACACGTACTACGACATCCCGCCGATCACCACGGTCGATGAACGCGGCTTGGTGGTGTCCACGAATTCCGAAGAGAACTCCCAGAGCGTGCTCATGTCGCTGCCGGCATCCACACAGGAGGAGTTGGCCGGCAAGTCCATCGTCCAACGCGACGACACCATCGCCGTGGCGCCCGGCATCGTCACCGCCCACTGGTACGTCCTGGAAGACGGACAGGACCATCCGACCAAGGACAACGTCCAGGGCTACATCAACCACTACATGACACCGGTCACCAAGGACCGTTGCCTCTACTGGTACAGCTACTCCATCAATCGAGACGTCAACAACGATCAGCACTTCGAAGGCATGTCGATGTTCATCCGGCAGGGTTTCCAAGAAGATGTCGTCGCGGTCCAACACATGCAGAAGCTCCTGGACGAAGACACCACCGACGTCGGAGAAATGAACATCGCAGGCGACAAGGCCGGGATCCTGTTCCGCCGAGTCATCCTGAAATGGGCCAAGGACGAATACGGCGACTCGGTGCCGAACGACGAGATCGAGGTCCCAGTGGCCTTGGTTCGCGAGACAGTTGGCGCATGATCAGCAGCATTCAGGAGTACATCCGTACGCCGCTGCTCTACAACCATTGGTACTGCGCCGGCACGGTTGACGAGTTCACGCGAGAGCCGATGGCGAGGACGCTGCTGGAGCGCTCGATCGTGTTCTTCCGCACCGAGGCCGGGGAGCTGCGGGCATTTCAGAACCGGTGTCTGCATCGCTCGTATCCGTTGTCGGAGGGCATGCTCGACGGTGACAGTCTGATCTGCAGCTATCACGGTGTGTGTTACAACGCCGATGGTGCGGTGGAGCGGATCCCGTCGCAGGCCAATGCGCCGGTGCCGAAGCGGCAGCTGAAGCGGTACCCGCTCGAGGAGCGCGGGCAGTTCGTGTTCATCTGGATGGGGGACGGCGAGCCGGACCACTCACGCTTTCCCGACCTGCCTCAATTCGGCAACGCGGAGTACCGATTGATCCACGGCTTCTTCGAGATCGAGGGCAGCTATCTGTTCATGCTCGAGAACCTGTACGACCTCACGCACTTCGTTTTCCTGCATCGGCGGACCTTCAAGATCCCCGACTCGTTCTTCGACAACCGACCGATCGTCACCGAGACCGCCGATGGCCTCGTCTGTTGTACGAATCCGGAGGACAAGCGCGAGGCGATCCTCAAGCCGTTCCCGGCGGCGGTGCGCGACGAACTCGAGGGCGTCGCGTTGACCCAGCGCGACGACAGCATCGCTCTCGCGCCAGGCGTCGTCCGGGCCGAGATCTACGTCATGCAGGACGGCGAGACCGAGCCGACCGACCACAGCGTTCGCATGTACATGACCCACCTGATGACTCCGGTGTCGAAGGATCGCACCCTCTACTGGTGGACCAGCGCGGTGAACCGGGGTCTGGATGACGACACCCACTTCGCCAAGATCACCGAGGTCACCACGATCGCGTTCACCGAAGACGTGGTCGCCGTCGAGCACATGCAGCGACTGCTGGACGAGGACACGACCGGTTTCACCGAGATGAGCATCGCCGGCGACAAGGCCGGCACGCTGTTCCGCCGGGTCATCGCCAGGTGGGCGAACGAAGAATACGACGACGCCGTCGACGTCGATCTGGCGGCGACGTCGGTATCGGTGTCGGGATAACAATCGAACGGGAGAAGAAGCGATGCAACAGATCTACCGAGCCGACCAGGTCGGCAGCTTGCTCCGGCCGCCGGAGCTGCTGGACGCGCGGGCTGCGCGTGCAGCGGGAACGATTAGCGCCTACGAGTTGCGCGCCGTCGAGGATCGCGCGACGTTGACGAACCTGCGGATCCAGCAGGACGCCGGCGTCCAGGTCTTCACCGACGGTGAGGTGCGTCGCGAGTCGTGGTACTCGAACTTCCTCGAAGCAGCCGATGGCATCGGCGTCGCAAAGGCCAGCCCGTCCGCGTTCTGGCACGACGCCGACGGCAACCTGACCGACGTCCTCGGCACCGACGCCGACATGCTGGGCGCGGTCGGCAAGCTGTCGCTGCGGACGCGCTACACGGGAGTCGAGTCAGCGTTCCTGAAGGAGCACTCACCTGGCCCGTACAAGATCACGATGCCCAGCCCTGCCGTCCTCGCACCGATCCTGTTCGTGCCAGGCAACCCGGAGTACCCGACGCTCGAGGCCCTGCAGCACGATGTGACCGCGCTCGTCAAGGACGAACTCCGCGCGCTGGCGGCTGACGGCACGCCGTATATCCAGGTGGACGAGGGATTCACGGCGATGCTCGACCCGGGCTGGGCCGACATGGTCAGGCAGTCCGGAGGCGAGCCGGCCCAGGCGCTCGCCGGAGCGATCGCCGTGGAGAACGACTGCTACTCGGTGATCCCGCGTGACGTCAGCACCGTGGGCATCCACATTTGTCGTGGCAATCACCGCAGCCTCTGGGCGTTCAGCGGTGGATACGACTCGATCGCCGAGCAGGTCTTCTCGGAGCTGAACGTCGACAGGTTCCTACTCGAGTACGACACCGATCGGGCCGGAACGTTCGCGCCGCTGCGGTTCGTGCCGAAGGGCAAGACGGTCGTGCTCGGTCTGGTGAGCACGAAGGTTCCCCAACTCGAGACCGAGGACGACCTGATCGCGCGGATCGAGGAAGCGGCGACGGTGCTGCCGATCGAACAGCTGGCACTCAGCCCTCAGTGCGGCTTCGCCTCCACCCAGGAGGGCAACCTGATCACGCCCGACGACCAGCGCAAGAAACTCGAACTCGTCGCACGCGTCGCCGCCCGCGTCTGGGGCGAGTAGCGCGTCGTCGGTTCAGCCGATCGTGTTCACCTTGACGGGGTGGAATCGAACCCTGCTCCGGTCTTCACCCGGGCCGTCGAAACCGGTGATGTCGAAGCCGAGGCCGGCGGCGAACGCCCGGCTCCACACCTTGTCGGGGTCGGCGATGACCTCGGCGTCGGCCCGAACCTCGACCGTTCGCATCCGAGCCTGCGGATCCGCCTTGAAGATCGTGACCCTCGGGTCGTTCAACATGTTCTTCACCTTCTGGCGAGTCATGTTCATGCTGGTCTCCAACACGCCGTCGTCGCCGATTCGGGCGACTATCGCCGTCACTTGCGGGCGGCCGTCGGGGCCGTTCGTCGCCAGGACGACCTCGCCGTCGAGGAGGTCTCGGTGTGACTCAGGAATGCTCGTCATGATGGGTCCTTGTTGATGTGTCGGTTGATCGGGCGGACTATCCGTTGGAACGACCCACTGCGTTCTTGACACCGGTGAGTTCTTCCTTCGGAACCGTTGGCCCCCACTGGGAGTCGACCAGCGCGCGGAACGACTCGACGTTCGTCGGCGCCGTGTTGTCGAACAGGTCGCCGTCGGTCCAGTGCTCGACCAGATGGCCCCACGGGTCGAGCCAGTAGTCGAAGACCTGGCTGCCCAGGAAGTGGCGGCCGACGCCCCACGAATGGGTGTGGTCGAGTTCGGCGAGATCTTGCCGGCGGAGGTGAGTGTGTCCCCCCATGAGGTCGTCGAAGTCGGCGACCTCGAATGCAGCATGGTTGTAGGCCGTGTCGCCGGTTCCGAGCAGGAACAGGCTGTGGTGATCGACGAACTCGGCGCCTTGGTCGCAGCGGAGGAACGCACCCATCGTCCGACTGCCGTCGCGGTTCAGCACCTCGTCGGTCGCGATCATGCCGAACGTCGACTTGTACCACTCCGCAGTCGTCGGGAAGTCGGCGACACTCAACACCAGGTGCCCCAACCGCTTCACGTGCGACGGCCCCGGCGTCACGCGGATGATCGTGGAGAATCTATTTCGTACCGAAGCGTCGTTGCGGGCCGGGGATGCCAACGGCAACTCCCCGAGCGAGCCCCGATCGGCGACGACCTCGAGTGGGAAGCCCAGCGGATCGACGGTCGAGACGGCACGTCCGCCGCCCGGCCCGGCGAGGTCGCCGACCTCCGAGAAACCCTCGACATCGGACAGCGTCTCGAGATCCTCGACCGAGTTGGCGAGGAGTGCGAAGCCGGCAAAGCCCGGCTGGTCGGCGAGATGCGTGACGTGGATGAATCCGTCGTCGTCGGTGCCTCGCATGTACAACGTGTCGTCGGTTCGCTCGGAGCACACCAGGCCGAACTCGACCAGGAACGCTTCCATCTTGTCGAGGTCGGGTGCGTTGAACCTGACGAATGCGATGTCCTTGGCCTTGATGCCCATGGTGTCTCCTTCACGTGCACCGGCGGATGCCAGTGGCTGGTTGTTCGTGTCGCCCGAGTGATCTGTTCCGTCGACGGTCAGCCGCCGACGCAGACATGTTCGAGCACGCCAATGTCCTGGATCGTCGTGGTGACCACGTCGCCCGCCTCGAGGAACACCATGGGCCGCTGTCCGACCGCGTTGCCGCCGGGCGTACCGGTGAAGATGATGTCGCCGGGCAGGAGCGTGACGATCGACGACAACCGCTCGATCAGGTACGGAACGTCGAAGATCAGCTTGGACGTTCGGGACGACTGTTTCACTTCACCGTTCACCGCGCATTCGATACCGAGGTCCGAGTAGTCATCGAATTCGTCGAGCGTGACCACCCGTGGGCCGACGGGGGCGAACCCGGGGAACGATTTGCCGAGGGAGAACTGGGCCGGTGCCCCGGCCATCTGCACCCTGCGGTCGGAGAAGTCGTTGCCGACGGTGAGCCCGGCCACGTACGACCAGGCGTCGGCGCGGCTGACGCCCTTGGCCGACTTGCCGATCACGACGACCAGTTCGACCTCGTAGTCGACCCTGTTGCCGGTGAGTTGCAACTCGCCGTACGGCCCGGAGATCGAGGACGGGAACTTGGTGAACACGACGGGGACATCGGGCACCGGCGTGCCGGTCTCGTCAGCATGATCCTGATAGTTCAGGCCGATCACAAAGACCTGTCGAGGCGTCGGGACGACTGGACCCAGTTCAGTGCGGCTCGGCATCGGATGCGTCGGCGTCGTTGCCCCGGCTGCCCACGCCACGAAGTCGTCCCAGCGGTCGTAGACCGGCTGGACGTCCGGGCCGAACGCGCCGTCGCTCGCATCAGCGACGTCGATCAGACCGTCCGAGAGTTCGAGTGCCAGTCGGCCGTTCCAGTTGACGATTCGCACGATGCCTGCTCCCGATTCTCCGAGCGACGGTCGCTGGGATGTCAACACGCAACCTAGACGGCAGGCATTGCAAGCGCAAGAAAATTGCGAGAATGTGTATAAATATCGCAAATCACACGGATTGTCCTGTCCGTGATACGGTGCGCCCCAGTTGCCCGGCGAAGGGAGCAGGATGGACAAGCAGATGTCTGAATCGACACGCACGCACGACACGTACGCGGCCCTTCGCACGGACATCCTGAACGGGGTCCTGCAGCCCGGTGACCGCCTGCAGCTCGCGGCGTTGTCCAAGGCCTACGGCGTCAGCCCAGGTGTACTGCGCGAGGTCCTGCCTCGACTCGTCGGCGAAGGGCTCGCACGGTCGGAGCCGCAACTCGGGTTCTCCGTCATCTCGATTTCGCCCGCCGACCTGCTCGAGCTCACCGAGTGCCGCCTCACGATCGAGGTGCTGGCCCTTCGTCAGTCGATCGAATACGGCGACCTGAGTTGGGAATCGAGGTTGCTCGCCGCTCACCACGTGCTGGCCAACACCGCGTCGACCGACGACGCCGGCGTTCGCCCCGCATGGCACGAAGCGCACAGCGCCTTCCACCGTGAACTGCTGGGTGGCTGTCCGAACGAACGTCTGCTGTCCGTGGCGAAATCGCTCCGTGACCTGGCCGAGGTCTACCAGAACTGGTCGAACCGATCGTCGGATCGCCGAGACGTGCGAGGAGAGCACCGCCAACTCCTCGACGCCACGCTCGGTCGAGATGTCGAGCTGGCGGTCCGATGTCTCACCGAGCACATCCAGCGCAGTGCCCTGGCGATCGTCAATCCGCAGCAAGCCGACGCCGATCAGCTCGCTGAGTGACCGCCCAGCACTCCGTTTGCCGTTGAACGCACGGTGGTGTGCGCCGTCACGTTCAGCGGTCATGCGGTGCGTGTCTTCGGCTTCGGGTTGACGCCGTCCACGATGTCGTGCGCGCGCCGGAGGATGCCCGGCAACTTGTCGGTGTGGGTGATGATCCAGAAGCGGTCGGCGAGCACCGCGTCGAGCACCGCGTCGGCCACGACGTCGGTACTCATGCCGGCCGCGACCGCCTGCATCATCTTCTCGCGCATCCGAAGCTCGGCCTCGTCGACCACGGGCCGAGCTCGCAGGTCATCGGGCATGTTGCGATCGCTCTCGGCGATACGGGTGGCCACGAGTGCAGGGCACAACACCGACACCCCGACGTTGGTCCCCGCCGCTCGCATCTCGAGTGCCAGGGTCTCGGAGAGAGCGACGACGCCGTACTTGGCCATGGAGTAGGCGGCCATCGTCGGGGCGGTGCTGAAACCGGCCATCGACGACGTGTTGACGACGTGGCACGGCTCGCCGTGTTCGATCATGTGGGGGAGGAACACCTTGCACCCGTGGATCACGCCCCACAGATCGACGTCGATCGTCCAGCGCCAGGCGTCGAGGTTCGTCGGGTCGGCGACGGGACCGTCGGCACCGACTCCGGCGTTGTTGCACAAGAGGTGGACGTTGCCGAACCTCGCGCGAGCCGCCGCTTCGAGCGCGACGACCTCGTCGTGGTTGCGCACGTCGACCACGAACGGCAGAACGTCGTATCCCGCGTCCGACAATTCGCGGGTCGCCTGATCGAGCTCGATCGCCTCCACATCGGCAGCCACGATCTTCATCCCGGCCAGACCGAGCCGGTGGGCCAGTTCGAGTCCGATCCCACTCGCCGCTCCCGTGATGACGGCGGTCTTCCCATCGAGTTCGAGCAATGGTCGACCGGACGACGGTGCACCCGGATTGACGCCATCGACCACGTCCCGGGCGTGCTGCACGATGGATGGCTTCGTCTCCTCGTGCGTGATGATCCAGAAGTCGTCGCCGAGGACCGCGTCGAGCACGGCCTGTGCCACGACCTCTGGCCGCATCCCATCCGAGATCTGCTTCTTGCTCGCCCCGCTCGCCGGACCACCTGACGGCGGGGCGGCGGCCACGGCCGCGCGAACGTCATCGGGCATGTTCCGCCGACTCTCGCCGATGCGCGTCGCGACGAACGCGGGGCACACGACCGACACGCCCACGGGGTTCCCGGCCAACTGCATCTCCATGGACAGGGTCTCCGATAGGGCGACGACTCCGTGTTTCGACACGTTGTAGGCCCCGTTCGTCGGCATCGAGCCGAGGCCCGCCATCGAGGCGGTGTTGACGACGTGGCAGGGCTCGCCATGCGCGATCATGTGCGGAAGGAACGCCTTGCATCCGTGGATCACACCCCACAGGTTGACGTCGATCGTCCAGCGCCAGGCCTCGAGGTCGTACGGGGCGGCAACGAGTCCTCGACCGCCGACCCCGGCGTTGTTGCACAGGACGTGCACCTTGCCGAACGCGGCGAGGGCGGCTTCGCGGAGGGCCACGAGTTCTTCGAAGTGGCGAACGTCGGCCACGAACGGCAACACCTCGTACCCGGCGTCGAGCAAACTCTTCGGTCGCTGCTGTCAGGGCCGTCTGCTCGACGTCCGCGACGACGAGCTTCATGCCGGCATCACCGAGCCGGTGGGCGAGCGCGAGCCCGATCCCGCTCGCCGCGCCGGTGATGACCGCCGTCTTGCCGGACGGCTCGATCATCAGAGGCGCACCATCACCTTGCCGCTGTTGCTGCCGCTGAACAACCGTTCGAACGCCGCGGGCGCACTCTCGAGACCATCCATGACGTCGGTCGCGTACGTCAGCTGGCCGGCCTGGATCCACGCTCCCATTTCGGCGATCGCCTCCTGCGAACGGTCGAAGTAGTCCATGACGATGAACCCCTCCATCCGACCGCGTCTGGAGATCAGCTTGCTCAGGTTGTTCGGACCCGGATTGGGTGCCTCGTTGTTGTACTGGGAGATGGCGCCGCACAGCACGACCCGAGCCCGCATCGCAAGATTGGCGATGGCATCTTCGAGCATGCTGCCGCCGACGTTGTCGAAGTAGACGTCGACGCCACTCGGGCAGTGCTGCCCGATGGCCGATCGAACGTTCTCGGTCTTGTAGTTGATGGCCGCGTCGAAGCCGAGGTCGTCGACCAGCCACGCACACTTCTCGTCGGAGCCGGCGATGCCGACGGCGCGACATTCGTTGATCTTGGCGATCTGACCGACCACCGACCCCGTTGCCCCGGCGGCACCCGAAACGAGAACCGTCTCACCGGCGGCGGGACGGCCGACGTCGAGCAAACCGAAGTAGGCGGTCATCCCGGTGATCCCGAACACGCTGAGGGCGGCCTCGGGCCCGATGTCATCCGGAATCAGTCGCACGTCGCGGCCCGCCATTACGGCGTACTCCTGCCAGCCGACGTCACCGAACACGGTCGAACCGACGGCGACTCCGGCGTCGTTCGATTCGATGACCGTGCCCAGCCCTCCGCTGCGAATCTCGGCACCGATCTCGATCGCCGGCAGATAGGTGTCGTGCGACATCCAGCCTCGAATGGTCGGATCGATCGACAGCCACTCGACGCGAATCACGACCTCGCCCGGTTGCGGTGACCGCACGTCTCGTTCGTCTGCCGCGAAGCATTCGCTGCCGACGAACCCGTGTGGTCGCTGGGCGAGTGTGATGCGGCGGTTCGTGACCATCGCCACATCGTACGCAAGCGGGCGCCATCAAGCAACTGCTTGCTTGAGGACGTTCAGCCCGACGTCAGTCTCATGGCCACGTTGCCGAGGACGCCGAAATCGGCGGTGGCAGTCAGCCCTGGGGCGATCTGAATGATGCCGCAGCACGCGCCGGTGCTGATGTAGTCGCCTACAGCGAGGCCATCGCCGCTCGCGCGGACGCGCTCGGCGAGCCAGAGCAGCGCGTTCAGTGGGTGTCCGAGGACGGCTGCACCTGAACCGCTCGCCGCGGTCTCACCATCGGTGTCGACCCGCACGGCGACGGTGGCGAGATCCGTCGACGCCCAGTCATCGACGCCGTCGCCGTGCACGAAGCCGACGTTGGCTCCGAAATCGGCAATGACGACCGCCATGTTCGCAAAGAGCTCCCGGGGCAGGCGCAGGCCGACAATCTCGAAGGCCGGGTGCACGGACTCCACGGCCGCCTCCACCTCGTCGGGGGCGTAGGGCTCGGGCCGGGCCGGCAAGTCGGTCCCGAGTCGAAACGCGAACTCGGCTTCGATCCCGATCAGCCCGTACTCCGGGATGGTGAGTGTGGACCCGTCGGCGTGACACTCGGCTCCGAACAATGGTGCGCAGAAGGGATGGTCGGTCCCGAACGTGGCTTGCGCGGCGGAACTGGTCGCACCGATCTTGTAGCCGACGCGCCGCTCGTCGTACGCGGCGATTGCAGCAGCCTGGATCGCGTATGCAGCCGCCTCGTCCTGCGGGAGTGGTCCCGGAAGCGCGGCCAGCGAAGCGCCCGCACGCCGCGCCGCTGCCAGGGCCCGACCTTGCTCGCCGACCTGGTTCATCATGTCTCCGATCGTGGTCAGTCGCCGAGGAGGCGGATGAGGCTGCTGGTGTCGCCGCGGCCATGACCTCGACGTTGCAGCTGCGCGTAGTACTGGTCGACCAGGGCGGTGATGGGGAGCGATGCACCGATCCGGCTCGACTCCTCCAGCGAGATCCGAAGGTCCTTGCGCATCCAATCGAGCGCGAAGCCGTGGTTGAACTCGCCGATGGACATCGTGTGGGCGCGGTTCTCCATCTGCCACGACCCGGCGGCCCCTTTCGAGATCGTGTCGACCACCGCGTCGACGTCGAGGCCCGCCCGACGAGCGAAATCGATGCCCTCACTCAGCCCTTGGAGTAAGCCCGCGATGCAGATTTGATTGACCATCTTGGTGAGCTGGCCCGAACCTGGGCCTCCGAGGAGGTTGCAGCTTCGTGCGTACGCAGCGAGGACCGGACTCGCGCGGTCGAAGTCGTCTTGTTCGCCGCCGCACATGATCGTGAGGGTGCCGTTCTCCGCTCCGGCTTGGCCGCCCGACACCGGAGCGTCGAGGAATCCGACCCCTTGATCGGAGGCCACGGCGTGGAGCTCACGGGCGACATCCGCTGACGCAGTGGTGTGATCCACGAGGACCGACCCGGACGTCATCGACTCGAACACCCCGCCGGGGCCCGTAGTGACCGCTCGCACGTCGGGGTCGTCGCCGACACACATGAACACGAACGCCGCGTTGTCGGCCGCGTCGGCCGGCGTTGCGGCCGGTGTACCCCCGTGCTCGTCCGCCCACGCTGCTGCGCGCGTGGACGTCCGGTTGTAGACGGTGACCGTGTGCCCCGCCGCGACGAGGTGACCGGCCATGGGATAGCCCATGACGCCGAGACCGATGAAAGCGCAATTCGACATGGTCTGCCCGACGCTACCAAAGCAAGCGCTTGATCTCCAGGCCAGCCGGTGGCACACTTGCTGCGGGCAGTGTCGGCCGGGAGGCAAGCGTCCGGCCAGGGCTTCTGTGCCGAGAGCGATGCTGTCGGGCTACATTGACCGGCGACGAGAGAGCATCCTGCGAAATCTGATGGCGCGAACGACCCCCCCCACCCCCACACCAAAGCCACCGGCCGGAAATTCTGTCTCGCGACGGGATGAGATCCTCGAGTTCGCCGCTGTCGTCATTGCCGAGCGCGGCATCAAGGACGCGACCGTTCGTGACATCGGCGAGGCTGCAGGCATCCTGTCGGGCAGTCTCTACTACCACTTCGACTCCAAGGAACAGATCGTTCTCGAACTGCTCAAGCCGAGCACCGACGAGAACTATGTGCGAGCGGTCGCGATCTGCGCCGAGTATCGCGGTGTCGCTGCCCTCGCAGAGCTGATCCGCAACGCCGTCAGATCGACCGCCGAGAACCCCGTCCGCTCGGTCATCCTTCGCAACGAGGAGCGGGCATTCCGCGAGTTCGAGTCACTGGCGCCGATCGCAGAGTATCTGCGCAACTTGGTTCGCCTGTGGCGCGGTGTCGTCAAGGACGCGATCGAGATGGGGGACCTGCGGTCCGACTGCGATCCTGAAATCGTCGTGCTCGCAATTCTCGATACGACCCTCAGTGGATCGCGATGGTTCAGTGGCAAGCACCGCAAGGACCCCGAGGCCGTCGCTGACGCGCTCATCGAGCTCCACCTCGAGGGCTTGAAGCCGCGAACCAGACGAGGGTGAGTCCCAGCCGTTTCAACGTCGGCTGAACTCGAGGTGGGCGCCGGTTCGGAGGATCTCGGCTGATGCCCGGCGCAGCATTGTCTTGGCGAGGCGTTCAGCTCGTTCGGGGACGCCGTCGAAGGTGAGGATCCCGACAGGGATCGAAGCGAAGAAGACCAGTCCAGCCCGGTAGGGACGCATCGCCTCCTCGAAGTCGATGGTGATCCCATGTGTCCTCAGGCGATCGATGTAGACCTTGATCAGGTCGTCGGCACTCGACGCGGCAACGTCGTCGGCGACGGACTGGGAGATGAAGTACGCGACGTCCGTCATGCCGTGCCCCACGGATCCGAGCTGGTAGTCGAGTGCAGTGACCGAGCCGCCCGCCCCGAACAACAGGTTGTCGATCCGGTAGTCGCCGTGGCAGAAGGTGTCCGGACCGCTCATGCCCTGGAGGATCTCGGGGGTGTTCTCGCCTCGGTGGTCGAGGAGATCGATGACTTCGGTGGGGAGTTCGTCGACGACTCTCGGTCGCGCCTTGTCCCAGTCGCCGGCGAAGAGGTCCGGGATGATCGCGTGCAACAACGGTGAGTCGTACGCCATGAACGTCTCGGCTTCAGAGTCGAGGTCGGTGCCCCACAGCGGCACTTGAAGGTCCGCCAACTCGATCAGCGCGGCGACCGCGTCCTCGAATCCAGCGCCCTGGACTTGGTCGACCTGGCGGCCGGAGACCTCGTCGAGGACGAGGACGAAGCTCTGGTCGTCGGTATTGATCATTCGCCAGGTGCGACCGGGGAATTTCGATGACCATTCGCGATGCGATCTCGTTGTAGAACCGGATCTCTCGTTCGTAGAACTTGGTCATTGCGGCGACGCCGCGCTGCTCGGGGCTGTCGCTGGCCAATTTGACGATCAGACTGGCGGGAGCCGACGTCGGACCGTCGAAGTCGAGCCGTGCTCGATACAACGCGCTCATCATCGACTCGTCGCTTCCGAACCGCGAGATGTCGGCGGCGGTGACGCTCGTGGTGGCGTCGAGTGCGTTGCTGCCCCGCAGCACGTCGGTGAACCACGCCGGTGTCAGCTCGTCGACGGTCGGAATCACGATTTCGTTCACATGGCCCCCTCATGGCAGGCGCTCGCAGGCATGCGGCGCGTCGGTTCTCGACGATACGCGCTGGAGGTGGCTCAAAGCAAGCAGATTGCTTGCTACCCGGGGAGTCAGGCCCGAACGCTCGTCGTCGCAGGCGATGAGGCGACCGACGTCGCGCAGTTCGCGCTTGAGGATCTTCCCGGACGCGTTTCGAGGGAGCGGATCGCCCACCAGCGTGATGACCGTCGGGATCTTGAAGTCGGCGATTCGTTCGCCGAGGAATCGTTGCAGGTCGTCGGCGGTGAGCGTTGCACCAGCTCGCACCATGACGTGAGCCGCGACTGCCTCACCGAGTCGGTCGTCCGGCACGCCATAGACGGCGCATTCGTAGACGGCCGGGTGTTCGTAGATCGACGCTTCGACCTCGGAGCAGTAGATGTTCTCGCCGCCTCGCAGCACCATGTCCTTGGCTCGATCGCTGATGTAGACGAAGCCGTCTTCGTCGATCCTGCCGATGTCGCCCGTGCGCAGCCAGCCGTCGACGAGTGTCTCGGCCGTCGCCTGGGGTTGATTCCAGTAGCACCGAATGAGATTCGGGCCGGCGAACCAGATCTCGCCGGTTTCGCCGGTCGGCAGCACTGCGCCGACAGGATCGGTCACGCGGACCTGCATGATCGGAATGGGTCGTCCGGTCGAGGTCGGATTGTCGAGGAAGTCCTTGCCGCTGTTCTGCGGCCCGTAGGCGTTCGTCTCGGTCATGCCGTAGCCGAGGCCAGGCCGACCTGTGCTGAAGCTGTCGTCGATCGCCTTGACGAGTTCGGGTGGCATCGGAGCTCCGCCGCCGCTGATCGAGGTGAGTGACGACGTGTCGCGGTCGGCGAACGTCGGAGCCTCGAGGAGGTCCCGGGTCATCGTGGGGACCCCGATGAAGGACGTGACCCGTTCGCGTTCGATCAGCTCGAGCGCCCGATCAGGATCCCAACGGTGCGTGAGCACGACACGCGCGCCGCTGAGGAACGTTCCGAGCATGGCGGGCACGAGGCCCGTCACGTGGAAGAGCGGCACGGGCAGCATGACCGACTTGGGGTACTCGACAAGGTCCGGATCGGGTGGGTTGCAGATGGTGCTGACGGCCGAACGAGCGGCGAAGGCGATCAGCGCGTTGAGCAGCGCACGGTGCGTGCTCACCGCCCCCTTCGGGTTGCCGGTGGTTCCCGACGTGTACAGGATCGTCACGTCGTCGTCCGCAGCGATCTCGATGTCTGGCATCGCCGCTCCTTCGACGATGACGTCCTCGAGCCTGGCGACACCATCGGGGACGGCACCTCGTGCACGGACCACGATGATCGACGCATCGATCGACCCAGGCTTCGCCGCGGCCATTCGCCCGACTCGATCCTCGTCGGCGATGACCACCTTCGATCCCGAATCGGCGAGGCCGAAGACCAGTTCGTCGGTCTTCCACCACGCGTTGAGTGGGACGGCGATCGCGCCGATCGACGTGATCGCGACGAAGCTCGAGATCCACTCGGGGAAGTTGCGCATGGCGATCGCGACCCGATCCCCGTTGGTGATGCCGTACGTGTCGACGAGAGCGGCGCCGATCTGCGCCGCCTGCCCGAGGACCTGCGGCATGGTCCACCGCTCGTCCTCGTAGATCACGAAGTCGTCGGTGCGCTCGGCCGCTCGGGCGAAGAGCTCCCGGATGTTCTTCGGGGCGTGAGCGAAGACCCTGGTGCTGAGGCCGTTCACGTCGGCTTCGGCGATTTCGAACCGTGCCCCCGGACCGCACACGGCAGCGCAGGCCTCGGCGAAGGTGGGCGTTGACGGCATCGTGAGGTGGCCGACGTTCAGCCGTCGAAGCGGGTGAGTGCTTCGCGGCAACGTGAGACGTCGGTGCGCAACTGCGACACCAATTCGTGCGGCCCGTCGAAGGCGACCTGCCCGCGGAGCCGTGCGAGCAGTTCGACCGTCATCTGCTGCCCGTAGAGGTCGCCGTCGAAGTCGAGGAGGTGCGCTTCGAGCAACGCCAGCCCGCTGTCGGCATAGAACGTCGGACGTCGGCCCACGGACACGGCGGCGGGAATCCGGTCGCCGTTCTCGAGGTGGGCGTACCCGGCGTAGACGCCGTCGGAGACGAGGACGTCGTCGATCGTCAGCGGCAGATTCGCCGTCGGAAATCCGAGCAGCCGGCCGCGTTGATCGCCGCGCTCGACAATGCCGCTCACGACGATTCGGGCGACGGTGGCGGGTGCAATCGTGACTTGCATTCCAACAACCTAACGCTTGCTTGGTTCGCTGTCAAGAGGGGTTCTGGTCGACCCCTGGCCGCTCCCCGTCGATCGGGAAACACTCCCGGACGATCGAACGAAGCCAATGGATCTCCGGCGATTCGTCCTGGAACGGCGCCCAGAACATCCCTGCTCCGATTCCGTAGTCATGGGAGAACGGCACCCCGACTACCGGCAGGAACCGTGCGAGGTGGTCGATCAGCATCTGCGGTGCCGTCACCACCGCCTCGGACTCGAGAGTGAGGAGCACGGCATCGGTGAACTGGCCGAGCGTGATCTGAGCTGGCGCGTCGAGCACCGGGACGCCGGTAGCCAGAGGTGTGCTGTCGACCGGCGACGCCGACCGCGAGGTGCGGGCGAGCGCAGGGTACCGCTCGAGTTCGTCGAAGTCGATCGTCGTTCGTGCGGCCAGAGGGTGGTGACGCGACATCGTGGCCACCAGGCGCTCGAAGATCAGCGGCTCGTACCGGAGATCGTCCCAGATGCCGAAATTGGCGGCGACCGCCAAGTCGATCGCTCCCTCCAAGACGTGGGGGGAGAGGTCGGATGGGGGGTCCACGAACTGCAACAGCACGCCTGGGGCCTCCACGGCCAGTACGGGCAGGAGTTGTCGCGACATGAGGAATGCAAGGTGGTCCGGAGCGGCGACGACGAATCGTCTTGCGGAACTCGCAGGGTCGAACAGCCCAGCGTCGAACAGGCGCTCGAGATCTGCGCACGCTTGTTTGACATCGGGAAGAATCCGACTGGCGCGGTCGGTTCGCTGCATCTTCCGGCCGACGCGCACCAGGAGTTGGTCGTCGAACTCGACTCGCAACCGTGCGAGGGCACCGCTGACCGCGGGCTGAGACAGGTGGACGCGGGCGGCCGCCTTGACGACGCTCTGCTCCTCGAGCAGGGCCTCGAGTATGGGGAGCAGATTCAGATTCTTTGATCGAAGCACGCGTGCGCGTTTCCTTCATCGTCGGATACATCGGAAAATCTGATGCGAGCGACCAGAGTAATCGGCATCGTCGGATGCCAGAACGTCGCGGTGCCGAACCGCTCGCGGGTCGTTCAGCTGCCGAGCGCGGCCTTCGATGTCGCGAGGTCGGCGCGGAAGGCGGCGGCCATCGGCTGGTAGTCGTAGCCGACGGTGATCATCGTGAAGCCTTGCTTGCGGCGCTTCTCGACGAGGTCCGGGGATGCCTGAATGCCCGGGATCACGCCGTTCGCCTCGCAGGCGGCGACGACGCGACGCAGCGCGGAGTCGAATGCCGAGTCGCTCTGGTCCATGCCCATGGGTAACCCCATGCTGAACGACAGGTCGGCAGGTCCGACGTAGAGCACGCCCACTCCGGGCACCGCGGCGATCGCTTCGACGTTCTCGACCGCCTCGACGGTCTCGATCATGGGCATGACGGTCACGGCGTCGTTGGCCGCAGCAATGTACCGGCCGCCGAACCGCGTGAGGGCCCCCATCGGCCCCACGCTCCGATCGCCGACGGGTGCATATCGGCATGCCCGGACCGCAGCTCGGGCCTGCTCGACGTTGTTCACCATGGGGACGATGACACCCAGCGCGCCGGCGTCGATGATCCGTCCGATGAGGCCGGGGTCGAGGGACGTCGTGCGGGCGACGGGCAAGGACGCCGCGGTGTCGATCGCGGTGAACATCGTCATCATCGTGTTGATGTCGGCCAGACCGTGCTGCATGTCGACACAGACGTAGTCGTAACCCGCCTGCGTGGCCATCTCGGCGGCGACGGGTTCACGAAGGAACAGCCAGGCGCCGAACACGGCCTCCTGCTCGGTGAGTCGGGAAGCGAGTGAGGCGGGGATGGGGCTGGGCATGGGATCTCCTTGGGTCGTGTGGCAGCCGGGAGGGCGGCCGGCTGGTTTCGTCGTTCAGTCGCCGACGTAGGCCATCACGGTCGCCGTGACGAACGGACCGGTGACGTGGATGTGTCGTGAGGGGCGGGCGTCTTCGTCGGGGAAGCGCTGCTTCCAGATGACGTCGATCTCGGGGCGGACGTCGTTGCTCGGTACCCAGAAGTCCATCTTGGCGACGTCGCCCCACGTCGCACCACCCTCGGCGAGAATCCTGTCGACGAAGGTGTAGATGTTGGCCACCTGGTCTGCCGTCGCGTCGGGAATGTCACGTGTTCCCGGGTTGAACGACACGATGACGGAACTGACCAGGAGGGGGCCGATCCTGGTGGCGGCAGGAATCGCCGCGAGATGGGCGAACCCTTCGATCTCGATGGATCGTCGCTGGGCCATGTCAGCTTCCCTCCCGCGCCGCGAGCCAGGCTTCGAACTCGGGTCGGCGTTCCTTCGGGAGCGGGAACACGTCGACCGACGGCTCGCCGGCCCTGACCCGCTCGATGGCGAACTCCTCGGCCAACTCCTGCTCGACGCAGTCCCGAGCGACTTCCTCGGCGAGGGCGAAGGGGATGACGACCGCGCCCTCCGCGTCGCCGACGATGATGTCGCCGGCCTCGACGTAGACGCCGGCGCAGGTGATCGGCTCGTCGTTGCTGAACGGCATGTGATGACGCCCCCACGTCGAGCCGTGCGAGGACCGGTGATAGACGGGCTTGCCGAGGTCGGCGATGGCCTGGGTGTCGCGCAACGCCCCGTCGGTGATGATGCCGACCGCTCCGAGGTGGTAGGCGCGCATCGCATAGATGTCGCCGACGGTCCCGGCATCGGGGACGTCACGCGCTTCGATGACGAGGACGTCGCCGGGCTCCGCGGATTCCGCAGCGCGACGCTGTGCGTTGAGTCCGCCGGCCAGTTCCTTGAGCTTGTCCTGGCGGTGAGCCACGTAGCGCAGGGTCCGCGCCCGGCCGACCATCCTCTGGCCCGGGAGCAGCGGTTTGAGTTCGGAGAAGAACGTGGAGCGGAGGCCACGGTTCTGGAGTTGATGGGTGACGGTCGCCACGCTGACGGTCGCAAGCAGGTCGCGCAACTCGTCGGTGAGCACGTTGGGGATGTCGGAGACGTCGGTCATATTTTCCTCTCGGCGGCTGGTGATCGGGTCGTGGTCACGTTGTCGGTTTGCTGAGCGGCAGGGTGCCGAGGTCGACGATCGTCTGCCCGCCGTCGGCGACCAGCACCGTGCCGGTGACGAACGACGATGCATCGCACACCAGGAACTCGACGCAGCTCGCGATCTCGTCCGGGTGGGCCATGCGACGAATGGGATTGTTGCGCACCAGGACGTCCTTGGAGAGGTCGTCGTCGACGTCATGGATCCGTCCTGCAGCAGCGGTGGCCCTGCTGCCCATCGGTGTGTCGACCCAGCCAGGACACAACGTGTTGACCCGGATGCCGTGCGGCCCGAGGTCCACCGCCATCGACCGGGTCAACCCGAGCAGGCCGGCCTTGGTCGTGGAGTAGGCGACGGACTGCTTGGCCCCGGTGAGCGCTCCGACCGAGGCGACGTTGACGATCGCCCCACCCCCGCGACGGCGCAAGTGGGGTACCGCGGCCCGGCTGACGCGGGCCGGCCCGGTGAGATTGATCGCGATCATTGCGTTCCATCCCTCCTCGTCGAGTTCCTCGACGCCGCCGCGCCCGGCGACTCCTGCATTGTTGACCACGATGTCGATGCCGCCGAAGCGCTCGGCGACCGCGAGGACGGCGGCATCGACGGCCTCGTCGTCACCGACGTCACACTGCACGGCGAACGCACCGCTGGCCTGCGCGAGATCTTCGAGCGGCTCGAGCCGGCGCCCGGCGATCGCCACATGGACGCCTCTCGCCGCGAGACGCAGCGCCACGGCGCCGCCGATGCCCGTTCCGCCTCCTGTCACGAATGCGACCTTGCCTGCCAGGTCGGCGCCGATCGCCGGCGTCATGGCTGCCCGATCGTGACGGGTGCCCCGAAGGGTGCGACGTTCTCGTTGAACGTCTTGCGAGCGGGATGTCGGTCATGTGGGTCGTGCTCCTTGTTCGTGTCGGGCGCGGATCAGTGCTCTGCTGCGATGGCCGTTGCCTTGGCGACGACCTCTTCGAGGAATTCGGGGAGGTGCGCGGCGTCGTCGATGAACTGGCACGGCTTGATCCCGAAGGTCGTGAATCCGGCATCGATGCGCGGTCCGAGTCGAGTCAGCGCAGCATCGAGATCGGCGATCGCGTCGGGCTCGGAGAAGCGCCCGCCGATCCCGGACACCAGCTCGATCGCAAAGGGGTCGCGCCCGGCCGCTTCCAGCTCGCCACGGATTCGCAGGAGCTCCTCGGGCGGCATCGGACCGTTGCACATCATTCCCGACCCGTACTCGATGAGCCTGCGCAAGAGCCGGGGATGCATGCTGTACCCGCCGAACCACATGGTGACGCCCTCGGGCCGGTGCCCCTTGGGCTCGAGGTAGATGTTCTCGAAGTCGAAGAATTCGCCATGGTGGGTCACGGGCGAATCCGCCCAGACTGCTCGCATGACCTCGAGTTGTTCGTCGAGGATGTCGCCGCGCCGCTCGAATGCGACGCCCAGCGCTTCGTACTCCGAGTCGTGCCAACTGACCGACGGCAGGACGACGAGGCGACCTCGTGACAGCTGATCGAGAGTGCCGAGCTCCTTCGCGAGCAGCAGCGGATGGCGCAGCGGCGCCAGCACGGCGGCACCGATCAGCCGGACCTTGGTCGTGACGGCGGCGACGCCGGCCATCATCACCAGTGAGCTCGGCCAGGGATAACCGGGGGACTGGTTGCCGGGCATCGCGTACTCGCGGATGTTCATCGGGAGCCCGTTCGCGTCAGAGCCGCTGCCCAGCACGATGTGTTCGCTGAACATGACGCCGTCGAAGCCGGCCCGCTCGGCCTGAACCGCGGCCGCGACCTGTGTGCGGGCGTCGTTGGGGTCCCAGATCGTCCAGTTCTCGCTCATGTTCAGAACGAGCTTGATGTCGGCCATGGGTGCTACTTCCTTGTGGATGTGCCGAAGGCGCTCGGCTGCGCTGGGTGGTGGAGCTGCGTCGCGGAAACATGGGAAGATCGCTGTCGTCGGTTCCCCTACCGACTTCCCGGGTCCTAGAGTAGCACCAAGCGCTTGCTTGTGTTTGCGCCTTGCGCAGGGCCGGTCATGGCGTTCCCGGTGCACATGACGAAAGGCACAACCCATGACCCATCGACCCCGCGGACGCGCCGCAGCGCCGTCGCCGGCCTTCGGGCATGGACGACCGGCGACATCCTCGTGAGCCTCCCGAAGCGGCGACTCGGATCGAGCGACATGCGGGTCTCCGTCATGTCGCTCGGGTCGTGGCGGACGTTCGAGACGATTCCGCGAGAGCAGGGGCTCGAGGTGATGCGTGCGGCGCGCGACGCAGGAATCAACTTCCTCGACGATGCGCGGTACGACGACGAGACCGGAGCGGCTCCCATTCCGACCGGATACTCGGAGGTCGTGTTCGGTGAACTCTTCGCGGCGACCGGCTGGGAACGCGATGCGGTCGTGGTCGCGAACAAGCTCTGGTGGGAGCACTGGCCGGACGAGGATGCCAGCGCCGAACTCGACGGCTCGCTGAGCCGTATGGGTCTCGACCACGTCGACCTCATCTACGCGGTCCGTCCGCCGTCGAACGTGCCGATCCCCACCGTTGTCGAGCAGGTCGGCGAGTTGATCCGTTCCGGACGGGCAAGGGCCTGGGGCACGTGCATGGGAAGCGCCGCGCAACACAGCGAAGCCCTCGACGTCTGCGACGCGACCGGCGTGCCTCGGCCCGTGGCAGCGCAGATGGCGACCAGCATGCTGGACCATGCCGGCCCCGTCGACCCGGCGATGCTCCACGGCTTCGAACGTGGTCCGATCAGCTTGGTGGCGAGCTATGTCCTCGCGGGTGGAATGCTGACCGGCAAGTACGCACTCGGCGACGACGGTCGGGCAACGGTCGACGACTCGTCGTATGCGTCCGCCGCGAAGCAATTCGCCGCCGAGGTGGTGGCGCTCTCCGAACGATGGGAGGTGCCACCGGCGCATGTCGCGTTCGCGTACGCGTTCCAGCATCCGAATCTCGCGAGCGTGGTCTTCGGCGCGACCAACTCCGTGCAGGTCGACGAGAACGTCGCTGCCTGGTCGACGTTCGAAGGTCTCGACGACTCGCAACTCGCAGAGATCAACCGGCTTGCCGCGAACGCTCCGTCATGGAGCCACTGATCCATCCCGGAGACGTCACCGCGATTCGACGTCAGCCCGCGCCGATTCCGAACCGGTAGCTCGAGCTCGTCATCCAGCCCATGATCTCGTCTTCGTGGTACTGCACAGCTCCCGCGTCGTGCTCGGCTGCGCCGACGGCGACCAGGCCGGGGATGAAATGTTCTTCACGGGGGTGGGCGATGCGCGCCGCAGGGGCGTGCTCCCAGGCGAGCAGGTGCTCGACGCGACGCGCCGGATCGCTGTGGACGAGCGTGTCGGTGAGCCACGCGTCGAACGCCAGGGAGGCTGGGCCGGCGCCGGGAACCTTGCCGTTGTGGAAGCTGGGGAACCCGCTGGCGACGATGAGCACCCCTTCGTCGCGGAGCGGTGCGAGCGCGCGGCCGACGTCGAGGTGCTCACTCGGGTCGAGTCCGGCTCGGAGGGAGAGTTGGAGGACGGGTACCTGCGCGTGAGGGTAGATGCAGTACAACGGCACGAAGGTTCCGTGGTCGAATCCTCGGTGGCTGTCAGTGTGCGCTGCGATGCCGGCGCCGCGGAGCAGGTCGGCGACGCGGACAGCGACGTCGGGTGCGCCAGGAGCCGGATACGTGATCTCGTACGTGTGTGCGGGGAACCCGCCGTAGTCGTACAGCATCGGAGGGTTGGCGTGGGACTGCACGGTGAAGTGCGGTTCCTCCCAATGCGCCGAGACCACGAGGACGGCCCTCGGTGCCACCCCGATTTCATCCGCGATCGCCCGAAGTGATGCCTCGAGCGGCGTGCAGTCCACGGGCAGCAGGTCCTTGATCCAGGGCCACGGCCCTCCGCCGTGCGAGATGAAGTAGGTGGGAAGGCGGTCGGGCATCGGACTCTCTGAAGGAGACGGCACGACGATCAGATGATGTCGGTCGGAAACGGCTCGGGAGTGACGTCGGCAGGGGGGAGCACACGCGTGAGGACCGCGTGGCCGCTCGCGATCAAGGAGTGGTCGGTGTCGCCGCTCGGCTCTGGTCGGTCCGCCCGCTTCTCGACCGCGACGAAATCGAACGTGAACGCACCCGCGGTGGACTCGGTGAGGGTCAGTCGGGTGGAACTTCCGCGCGCGACCGACGCGGTGCGGAGTCCGTTCAGTTCGTCGAACGCGATGTCGGGGAGATTGAGGTTGAGGGCGGTTCCTCGCTCGCATCCGGCCAGATAGTCGACGAGGCGCGTTGCCGCGACCGCAGCCGTCGCCCAGTTCTCCGGTTCGTGATGCTCGATGCTCACCGCCATCGCGTTGATGCCGAGTCCGGCTGCGGTCAGGGCTGCGCCGAGCGTGCCACTGTGGAGCTGCAGGAACTTTCCGACGTTGGCGCCGGGGTTGATCCCCGACACGACCAACCGTGGTGGTGGGCCGAATACGCCGAGGGCGGCGGCGAGTACACATCGACCCGGAGCGCCGTCGACGGCGAACGCAGGTACGGCCGGAGCGTGGGGAAGGACCGCCGACTCGACCGAGACGACGTCGCCGGGCATGATCCCTCCGATCGCGGCGCCGGATCCGCTGGCCTCGGCGGCGGGGGCGGCGACCACGACGTCGTGTCCGGCATCGACGAGGTGCTGAGCGAGCACGCCGAGCCCGGGTGAGGGAATGCCGTCGTCATTGGTGACCAGAATGCGGTAGGTCGGTGAGGTCATGGCGCCAACGTTCGGTCTGACTTGGTGGATCCGCGACGGAAATCAACGCTGGTCGGGTCGCCGCCTGCCGCGCCGCCACCGGCAGATCGAGGTTCAACTCTGTCCGAAGACGACGTAGTTCGTGTCGTCGTGGAGCGCTTCCTCGCCCTCGCGTGGGAGCACCTCGAAGTGGTTGAGCGCCCCGTTGATGTCGTTCTGCCACACCTCCTCGGGGAGGTCGTAGAGAATCTCGATGCCATTGCCGTCAGGGTCAGCGATGTACACGCTGTGGGTCATGCCGTGGTTTCCCCGGACGAGGAAGTCGGCGCCACGCTTCTGGAGGTGTTCGATCTGTTCGAGCCACGCCTCGCGGGTGCCGTAGTCGAACGCGATGTGGACGATGCCTGGTGCGCCGCCGCCGACGAGTACGCCGCCCGGGAACGTCGACCAGTCGGTGACCTCGGGCGCCAGGTCGGGCTTGCGGATCTGCACGAACGCGATGTCGTGATGGTGATGGCCGGCGCCTTGGTAGAACCGCATGTCCCTCGAACCGCCCGGTTCTCCGATCTGGCCGACCTGACGGAAGCCCAGCATCTCCGTGTAGAACTCGTGGGTCGCGGCCATGTCGCGAACGTTGATCACGATGTGCGTGAGCGATGGCTTGTTGGGTCGCGTCGTCGACATGAATCGACTCCTCATTTCCGTGGATGCGTCAGGGTGGGCGATGCCACTCTCGGGAGTCTGCCACTTCTCGTGAGCCAGGGCAACAAGCACTTGCTTGGTAGTTCGGGAGGGTCGACGGGGACACCGTCGTTCGCGCCATCGGAAATGCTGATAGGTGGTGGCAGATATTTTGATTTGACGTGATGTCACGTGCCCCGTCACCATCGTCGACAGGGGCGACTCGCCATGTCGGGGAGTTGCGATCGAACGGGGGAAGAGATGACAACGCTCGAGAACGCGCCCAGCAAGGCTCGTCAAGTGGACTGGTGTCCAGCGTCGCACGAGGTGTCCGGTTCGCTGGGGGGCGGCGCCCGCGGCGTCGAGAGGCTCGACGAGTACGCGCGGCTTCGCGAGTCGTGCCCAGTGGCGTGGGC
Source organism: Ilumatobacteraceae bacterium (assembly GCA_963820085.1). Taxonomy (GTDB): domain Bacteria; phylum Actinomycetota; class Acidimicrobiia; order Acidimicrobiales; family Ilumatobacteraceae; genus Ilumatobacter_A. The sequence goes on from CAWFYU010000009.1 coordinate 912,151, forward strand.
CGAGGACTGGGGCGGGTACTGGACGCTCACGCGCTACGACGACGTTGCGGCCGCAGCGCTGAACGATGCCGCCCTGCGGGTCGGGCGCGCGTTCATCCAGATTCCCGACATCTCCGAGACCAGCCCCATCATCCCGATCGGCATCAATCCTCCGGAGCACACGTTCTTTCGCCGGGCGTTGAACCGGTACTTCGCTGCCGGACGAATGGCCGAACTGGAGCCGAACTATCGCGAGGTCGTCAACCGGTGCCTCGATCCGATCTTGGAGTTCGGTTCCGCAGAGATGCTGCGCGAATTCTGTGGTCCGATCGCAGCGCGGGCACTCGCGTCGCTGCTCAATCTCTCTGACGACGCCTGGCGCAACTTGGTCAGCCAACTGTCCGAGATGGAGCGGCTGCGTTCGGAGGTGGTGGACGGCAAGTCGCCGTCCAGCGGTGGCGCCGAGAATCGATTCTTCGAGGCGCTGGCCGGGGCAGTCCGCGTGCTGGTGGCTGACCGCCGCGCACGTCCGCTCGACCCAGAGACGGATCTGATCAGCGGCATCCTCCAGCTAGAAGTCGATGGCGAGCCGCTGGACGACGTCGCGATCACCGGGATCGGGGTGACGATCTTCGGCGCGGGGCACCAGACGGTGCGCGATGCCATCGGGAGCGCGCTGTACATGCTGGCGACGAACCCGGGCGACCAGGCACGCCTGCGCAGGGAGCCGTCGCTGATCAGCTCGGCGATCGAGGAATACCTCCGTCTGGATGGTCCGACACAGGAGAACGTGCGCCGAGCGGCCGTGGATCTCGAGCTCCACGGCCGCATGATCGAAGCGGGTGAGTACGTCGCCTTGAACTTCAGCGCCGCAAATCGCGACGAGGCCCACTTCCCGCACCCCGATGCATGCATCATCGACCGGTCTCCGAACCGGCACCTCGCGTTCGGTCACGGCAGACACAAGTGCGTAGGAGCGCCTCTCGCTCGCTTGGAGCTGCGCGTCATCGTCGAGGAAGTCCTGCGCCGCACGCGGTCCTTCGAGCTCGACGGTGTGCCGGAGCCCGGCACTGCGAGCCAGCACGGCGGCTTTGCCACGCTGCCTCTGCGCTTCAAAGGAGCGTGACCAGGCCCACGGGCCCGCCGCCCGATCCGGGTTCTATCAGGTCCCGCGTCCGATCAGGTCGTTGCTCGGCTCCGCGCATCAGCAAGGAGCTTTTCGACGAGTTCCGCACCACGTTGTCTGCGCTGCACCCGAGTGCAGGCGCTGCGAGAGCATGCGGTTCGTTCGCGCCGACGACAGATAGTTGCGCTCGTACAGCTCGTTCCTGCTCCCGAGACCGGATCCCGTGAAATCCCAGGCGGCCCGGAACAGGTTGGAGCGATCCTCGCCGCTGCGCCCATCGGCGCACGGCATGAACTCGTCGACCAATTTGCGGATGCGAGGGTCGGCGAGCTGCATCTGGCTCGACACCTGAATCAGGTTGTGGCTGCCGAGCGTCTTGATGATCTCGTTGATCCGCACGAACCAATCCGGGATCAGTGACCGCAACGGGTGAATCGCCCGTGCTTCGAGACACACCGCGCCGTCCTCCCAGGTCTCGCATCGTGCCTGTGCGGCGTGCAACGTGCTGCGCACCATTTCGACGTAGCCCAGGATCTCGCCGAGGAATTCCATGGCGCGGTCGGATCGGTCGTTCAGTATGTCGGTCATCTGTACGGCGAGGCCATACGCGAACTCGAGCTTGGTCAGTGCTCTGATCGTGGTCTGCTGCATGATGTTCGGCCACCACGGGCTGCCGGCCATCACCGAGTTGTAGACCGACACGTCGCCGTTGATGAAGACCTGACTCTTCGGAACTTCGACGTCGTCGAAGATGCAGAATGCGTCCTGTTCGTCGAACCGGCTGGAGAACGGCGCGTCGACCGGATTGATGTCTGGTCGCATCGCACTGTCGCGGCACAGGAACACCATGCCGGGAGCGTCCATCGGGACGGCAAACGACACCGCGTACTCCGCCGGTGCTCCCGATGGCAGGCGGGCACCTGGGTAGACGGTCTGCTCGTCGGCGTACGGCGCGAGGGTGGACAACAAGCGGGCACCGCGAACGATGATCGAGTCCTTCGTCTCGTCGACCTTGTGCACCGGGACTTGATTGACGACAAAGTTGCTGTCGGCTTCCTTGTCGACCGTCGGTTGGACGATGGTGTGGGTCAAGGACAGGTCCTCGCGGCGCAAGCGCTTCTGGAAGGCGACGAGATTGTCGTAGCCCTCCTCGTTGCAGCGGTCAGCTTCCCGCCCAGCGGGTCGTGTCGGCGGCGAAGCCAGCGAATGTGACGTTCATGTAGTCGGGGGTCCGACCCATGACGCCCATGCTCAGTTCGGCGATGTCTCGGAGTGCGACGCCTCGGCGTTCGAGATCGGTGGCCGATCGTGGCATTTGGTGGGTGATGCTGATCGCTTCACCCGTCTCGTCGTCTTCCACGAGATGGATTTCCGGGTGCGCGAGCTGAAGGTCGTAGTAGGCCGCGATGGCCGCGGCGCCGCCGGCGAGCATCGGATGACCGACGACGTCGTCGATGCGTTCTCCGCCCATCCAGATCTCGCGGTTGGTTGCCTTCAGACCCTTGAGATATGACGCTCCGTCGCGTGCTGGCATGTGCTGTCCCTTATTGGTGTGTCGCCCGAATCGGTGGGCAAGCGAGCCTGGACCGATGATTTGTCCGAGCGAGATGACCGTTCGTCACGCTTCGCCTTGCTTGCGCCAAGCTTGCCAGGGGAGGCCGGCGAATGCAACAAGCACTTGCTTGGGTGAGCGGACAAGCAACTGCTTGCTCTAGGCTCTCCGCTGTGGCATGGTTGTCTGCGTTCGGCCGACCGACGTCGCGGCATGATCCACTCGCAGTCGGTTCAGATCGTGCCGCAATGCCTTTATCTCTCGAGAGAAATCACAGGTACTACCATGCAGATGACAGCTGCGCAGCACCGCCAGATGGCCGAGGACCTCGTCGCCGCCGAGGACACCAAGGTCTGGATCGAACCACTGACGCTGCAGTATGAGGACGCTGACATCGAAGACGCCTATGCCGTCGGCCAGATGGTGACCGATATCAAGGTCGCGAACGGTCGGGTCGTGAAGGGCCACAAGGTCGGTCTCACCTCCAGGGCGATGCGTGATGCCACAGGTGCGACCGAGCCCGACTACGGAACGCTCTTCGACAACTGGTTCCTCGACGAGGGAACGCAGGTGTCGATGGGCGCGATGAACCGACCACTCGTCGAAGTGGAGCTGGTGTTCGTCCTCAAAGAGAACCTCGGTGGCCCGTCCGTCAATGCGGTCGACGTGATCCGAGCGACCGATTTCGTTGCTCCAGCGGTCGAGGTCGTCGACACCCGTTACTCGAAGCGCGGCAAACCGGGTGTCGTCGACAGCATCTCCGATGCGGCGTCGTGCGGATTCATCATGGTCGGCGCCAATCCGATTTGCGCTCGCCGACATCGATGTCCGACACGTCGGCGGAGCGCTGTACAAGAACGGAGAGGTCGTCGAGTCGGGTACCGCGGCAGCGGTCATGGGCAACCCGATCAACTCCGTGGCTTGGCTGGCGCGCAAGCTGCACGAGTTCGGCGTCGAGATGCAGGCGGGCCACACCATCCTGTCCGGTTCGTTCATCCGTATCCACCCGATCCGTGCCGGCGAGAGCTTCGTCGCCGACTTCGGGCCGCTCGGCCAGATCAGCTTCGGCGTCACCGAGTGAGCGCGGCGATGAGCGCCGGTGCAGTGACCATCGAGCGGCTCATCAGACCGACCCAGGAATTCACCCGCGGCTGGATGGCGCCGCGGTCGACCTCCGACAACGCCAAGCGGCTCGGCTTCTCGTCCGGGGCACACCTCTGGATCGTGGGGCGCGGGGCGTTCTCGGAGCGTGTCCGGTCGATGTGGCGGTCGCCGGGCTCTGCTTTCAAGCCCCCGATCTCGTCGCCCGGGCCTGGAACGACGTTCCCGACGGGCTCACACACTTCGGTGTCGCGGAGTTCTATGCCCGCATGGCCACGGACTGGGGCGAGCGCGCCTTGGCCGATCTCGATCCGGCGCGGCTCGAACGCCTGGACACCTTGACGCGCCGAATCATCGGTGCCGCACCACACAGCCTCGGCAGCGTGTTCGCCGGCTGGCGGGCAATGCCGACGCCCGACTCGGTGGCCGGGCGCGTCGCACTGACGACCCACGTGTTTCGCGAAATGCGTGGCGCAGCTCACATCGCCGCTGTCATCGCCGTCGGGCTCGCGCCGGTGGATGCGGTGGTGGCATCGACGAACGCACCTCCCTACACCGGTCCGGATCATGCGGAGCGGATGGGCTTCGTCGGCCCGTTTCGCGACCCTCAGGAGGTCAGACGGCAACGATTGGATGCTGACGCCCTCACGAACCGCATCCTCGAACCGTTCTTCGACGTGCTCACCCCCAGCGAACTCGCGGAGTTCGCCGACCTGTTCCAGTCCACCCGCAACGCCATCGACATCTGATCGATCAAACCGGATCGATCACGCCAAGGATCACCGAAGGAGCAATCGTGAGCGCAGGCCCCGCGTGAAGCTGTCCGCATCGTTCGCCAACACGTCGGTCGGGCTCGACTTCGACGGCATCCGTCGGCTCGTCGTCGGGCTCGAGGAGGGCGGTTTCGATGGGATCTCCACCAACGACCACGTGATCGGGGCACACGTCGACCGTTCCGAGGGAGTGACGATGAACAGCGTCGACACTGCGGTGCACGAACCGATCGTGCTGCTCTCGATGATCGCTGCGGTGACCGAGCGTCTCGAAGTGGCCACCGCGATCCTGATCTCGCCTCAACGCCAGACGGTGCTCGTCGCGAAGCAGACAGCGCAGCTGGACCTGCTGTCCAAGGGGCGCCTGCGCCTCGGTGTCGGCGTCGGCCGGAACTGGATCGAGTACGAGTCGCTCGGGCAGGACTTCGCGACGCGCGGCAGGCGCCTGGAGGAGCAGATCGAGGTGCTGCGGCTCTGTGGGGCAACGATCTGGTGACCTACGACGGCGACTTCCATCATCTCGATCGGGTCGGTATCAATCCGCGATCGGTTCGTGACGCCATTCCGATCTGGATGGGCTCGTATGCCAGAGCGGTGCATGAGCCGGTGCTGGAACGGATCGGCAGGGTCGCGGACGGTTGGATGCCGCAGTTCGCACCCGATGCGCTCGCGCCCATCCTCCAACGCGTGCTGGGCTACGCCGAGGCCGCCGGACGCGACCCGAGTTCGATCGGTGTGGAATGCGGCGTGCGAGCCGGCGATCCGGATGGACCGGGAGATTGGCGCCGCGTCGCCGAGCAGTACATGGCGCTCGGCGCGACGCACCTGCGCGCGTTCCCATCGGTGCCGAGTGGTGGCGGTGTCGACGCACAACTCGACGTCCTGCTGACGTGGCACGATGCGGTCGCGCCGGTGGTGCGGTAGGCGACGGAGACGACCATGACGGCGACGACAATGACGGCGACGACCATGACAGTGACGACCATGACAGTGACGACCATGACAGTGACGACCATGACAGTGACGACCATGACAGTGACGAACCGATGAGCGTGCTCGGCAATCGCGTGCTGCGGCGGGAAGACCCGACATTCCTCACCACGGGCGGCACCTACGTCGCCGACATCCAGATCGAGAACGAGACGCACCTGGCCTACGCGCGTTCGTACATGGGCCACGCGCGAATCATCTCGATCGACACGACGGACGCACGGTCGGCGCCCGGCGTCCTCGGCGTGTTCACCGCAGCGGACATGACCGATCTCGGCATGGCGCCGCACGTGATCCCGACGTTTCCGGACTCGATGCGTCGACCCTTCGTCGCCGTTGACGTCGTTCGGTACGTCGGCCAGCCCGTTGTTGCCGTGGTTGCCGAGACGCTGGCCCAAGCGATCGACGCCGTGGAGACGGTGCTCATCGAGTTCGAGCCGCTCCCCGTCGTCATCGACGTCGAGCGAGCGGCGCTCGACGAGACCGTCCTGTTCCCTGATCACGGCACGAACGTGGTCGGCCGAATCGCCTCGGAGTCGCAGGCGGATTTCGCCGGTGTCGACGTGGTGGTCGCGGAGCGCATCGTCAACCAGCGACTCACGGCTGCGCCGATGGAGACGCGATCGGGCGCGGCGTGGTGGACCGACGATGGCCGACTCGTCCACTACTCCGCCTGTCAGGGCGGTCACCCGACCCGCGATCTGCTGGCCGCGATCTTCGACCTGCCGATCGAGCGGGTCCGCGTCGTCGTCCCTGACGTCGGGGGAGGGTTCGGTGCGAAGTCACGCACGTATCCCGAGGAACTCGCCCTCGGCTTTTACTCGCGCGAGGTCGGGCGCCCGGTGCGTTGGACGGAGACTCGGACCGAGAACTTGATGGCCATGCCCCACGGTCGGGGCCAGGTCCAGTACGCGAGGCTCGGCGGTACCGCCGATGGGCTGATCACTGCCTACCAGCTCGATGTTGTCCACGATGCCGGTGCGTATCCGATCGTCGGGGCCGTGTTGGCTCGGATGACGCAGCGGATGCTGACCGGCACGTACGAGATCCGCAACGTCGGGTTCACTGCCACCACGTGTGTGACGAACACCGTGTCGACCACGGCGTATCGAGGCGCGGGCCGGCCCGAGGCGACCGTCGCGATCGAGCGGATGATCGATCGTTTCGCCGCAGAGATCGGCATGGATCCCGTTGACGTACGCCGGAAGAATCTCGTTCCTCGATTCACTGCTCCGTACGTGACGGGCATCGGCACGACGTATGACGTCGGCGACTACCCGGCCGCGCTCGACGCCACCCTCGAGGCGGTCGGCTACGACGTGCTGCGCGCGCAACAGCGGGAGCGCCGCGGGAGCGGCGATCGGATGCTGCTCGGGATCGGCGTTGCGTGCTACGTCGAGATCACCGCTGGCGCGCCGAGCAGCGAGTTCGGCTCGGTCGAACTGGGCATGGACGGTCGAGTGCGCGTCGTGTCCGGCGCGACCCCCAACGGCCAGGGGCATGACACCACGTGGGCGATGATCGTGGCCGATCGAACAGGCATCGCGCTCGACATGATCGATGTCGTGCATGGCGACACCGATCTCGTCGCGCGTGGTGGCTTGACGGTCGGATCACGGTCGGTGCAGCTCGGGGGATCTGCCATCGCGGCGTCGACGACTCAGCTCATCGACGGCGCACGCCGCCGGGCAGCTCAGCTGCTCGAGTGCAGTGAGCACGACATCGTGCTCGATGTCGAGGCCGGAGCGTTTCACGTCGCAGGGAGCCCGGCGATCTCGCTCCCGTGGGCCGAACTGGCGTCGAGTCTCGACGAACCGCTGTACGAGCTGCACGACTTCACCCCGGAGATGCCGACGTTTCCGAGCGGCGCTCATGTCGCGGTCGTCGAGGTCGATCGAGACACCGGCGGCACGACGCTGCTTCGCATGGTCGCCGTCGACGATGCAGGCAGAATCCTGAACCCGCTCATCGCCGAGGGTCAGGTGCATGGTGGGCTCGCTCAGGGGATCGCTCAGGTACTGCTCGAACGCATCGTGTACGACGAGGACGGAAATCTGCTCACCAGCAACTTCCTCGACTACCAGGTGATCTCGGCGGCAGAACTTCCGTCGTTCGAGGTGTCGCACATCGAAACGCCGACGTGGGTCAACGAACTCGGAAGCAAGGGGATCGGCGAATCGGGAACTGTGGGTGCGATCCCTGCGGTCTACAACGCGGTCATCGACGCTCTTTCCCCACTCGGCATCAGGCACCTGGAAACACCGCTCACATCGGACCGGGTGTGGGCCGCGATCGACGCCGCAACGAAACGCTGAGGATCGACCAAGCAATCGCTTGCTACTCAAACTGTTTGCACTTAGAGTCGTCACGCCATGTCCGACGAAAGCAGGGAGTCAACGGTGGTGGACGAGCAAGACAGCATCGACATCGACGGCGTGATCGTGCCGACCGGACACCTCATCGGCGGTCGACGGATGGCGCGGCGGCACCGACGGCTACGACGTCATCAGTCCGATCGACGGCAGCCTGCTCGGCCAGATCCCACGTGGAGGACCGGTCGAGGCAGCCGCGGCTGTCGCCGCGGCGAAGGCGGCGTTTCCTGCGTGGGCGGCGCTCGGGGCCGCTGGACGCGCGATCGTGCTCGACCGATTCGCCAACGCCATCGTCGAGCGGATCGCTGACCTGCAGAAGGTCGACACGTACGACCACGGCGCACTGTTGGCGGGCCGGCACGACGACGGCATGCCTCGATCTGCGTTGAACATCAAGTTCTTCTCGGATTGGGCGCTCACCCTCGAACACGAGACCATCTCCGGGCCCGTCGTCGACAACTCCGTTCGCTACGACCCGGCCGGTGTCTGTGCCCTGATCGTGCCGTGGAACGCCCCGCTCATGCTCGGCACCTGGAAGATCGGTCCGGCGCTCGCAGCCGGGAACACGGTCGTCGTGAAGCCCCCGGAATTCGCTCCGCTGAGCTTGTCGCTGCTCGGCGAGATCGCCCAGCGAGGCCGGTGTGCCCGACGGCGTGATCAACATCGTGCACGGCACCGGCGCTGATGCAGGCGACGCGCTCGTGCGCCACCCCGACGTCAGTCGAATCAGCTTCACGGGCTCTCCCGCCACCGCGCGGGTCATCGGTCGGGCCGCAGCGGACAACCTCACGCCGGTCAGTTTCGAACTCGGCGGTAAATCACCGTTCGTCGTCTGCGCCGATGCAGACCTGAAGGCGGCGGCACGAACGATCAGCGTGCAGTTCACGAACGCCGGTCAGATCTGCCTCGCCGGCACCAGGTTGCTCGTCGAGGAGTCGATCGTCGACGAACTCATGGACCATGTCGTCGCTGCTGTCGACCAGATGGTGGTCGGCGATCCGCGCGACAAGGGCACGCGAATCGGCCCGCTGATCCACCCGACCCACGCCGCCAAGGTGCGTGGTCTCGTCGAGCGCGCGATCGACGAGGGTGCCCGCCCCCTGATCGGCGGCGGTCCGCACCCGCAGGGAGACCTGTACTTCCAGCCGACCATCCTCAGCGACGTCGAGCAGGACTCCGAAATCGTCCAGACCGAGGTGTTCGGACCGGTGCTCACGTTGCAGACCTGGACCGACGAGGACGCGATGATCGAACTGGCGAACGACACGATCTACGGCCTCGCGGCGATGGTCTTCACGACCGACGAGGCCAAGGCGGAGCGTGTTGCATCGCGACTCATCGCCGGCACCGTGTGGACGAACTGCTTCTACGTGCGTGACCTGGCCGCGCCGTTTGGCGGCAGCAGGGAGTCGGGCGTGGGCCGCGAGGGCGGCACTTGGAGCTTCGACTTCTTCTGCGACATCAAGAACATCGCCACCCGCCGTGGTTCGTTCGCCTGACGCCCCGAACCCTCACGTCACATCCACCGAGTAGAGAAGGAACGACATGGCCGTCAATATCGGAGCTGTGCTCTCGCAGTCGAACGCGGGGACGGATCCCAGCGAGATCCGCCGCTACGCGGTCGACGTCGAAGCGGCCGGCTTCAAACATCTCATGGCCTACGACCACGTACTCGGGGCGACCCCGGAGCGTCTCGGCCCAGGGCCGTTCGGTTCGTTCCCCGGTCCGCCGTACACCCACGAGAACACATTCCAGGAAGTCCTGACGTTGTTCAGCCATCTTTCCGCAGTCACCAGCACGATCGAGTTCGTCTCGAGCGTGCTGATCCTGCCGCAGCGTCAAGCCCAACTCGTCGCGAAGCAGATCGCGACCCTCGATCTCCTCAGCGGTGGCCGGTTCCGCCCGGCGGTGGGCACGGGCTGGAACTGGGCCGAGACGGAGAGCATGGGGGTCCCCTGGTCGGAGCGAACCGCGCGCCTGGAGGAGGGGCTCGAGGTGATGCGGCGACTGTGGACCGAGCCGCTGGTCGAGTTCGACGGACAGTTCCACCATCTCAGGGGCGTCGGTATCAACCCTCTCCCGTCGCGTCCGATACCCGTCATGCTCGGTACAGGTGGGAGTGACGCAGTGCTGCGGCGCGTCGTGCGCATTGCGGACGGCTGGATGCCCCTGCTCGTTCCCGGGCTCGACTCGATCTCGTACCGTAGCGCAGTGAGACGGCTCGGCCAACTGTGCGAGGAAGCCGGTCGTGATCCGGCGACCTTGCCCATCTTCGGCCGCGTCTATCTCGGACCTGGTTGGCAGGACTGGTTGATCGAGGCGGTCGAGGTTGGATGCAACGACATTGCGATTGGCTTCCCCCCGGGCCCTGCGACGCTGTCGGATCACCTCGGACGGCTTGTCGACACCAAGCCCGAGATCGATCGCCTCATCGGCGCCCAAGCGGCGTGACATCGAATTCGCCATTCGGTCCGCCCAGCGGCGCCCGTCCCGCCTGCTACCCAGATGTACCCTGACCCGCCCCAAAGCGAGGAGCACGGACCATGTTCAAGAACACCTACCACGATCACCTTCGCAAGGTGCCGCTGTTCGCAAAACTCGATCGGCAGGAACTTGACGCTCTGGGGCTGCTCGCAACCGAGCTCTCGTTTTCGCCGGGAGAGGTCCTGTTTCGGCAGGGTCAGCGGGCACAGGACATGTTCATCGTGCTCGACGGCACCCTGGTCGTGACGCGCGGCGACGTCTACATCGCGGATATCGGCCCGGGGGGATTTGCCGGCGAGATGGCCCTGCTCACCGAGTGCCCGCGTAACGCGACCGTCACCACCAAATCCGACGTGAGACTGCTCCACATCGAGGCTCGTTCGTTGCAGACGCTGCTCCTATCGATCCCTCAGATCGCGGTCAAGATGCTGCCGATCGTGGCCGGTCGTGCTGCGGCGAACTCGCAATTCGCCTCCCAATAGCGCCCGACACTCGGGTGCACGGAGAGGCGTGTGCGATCGATGGCTGATGAGGTGTTGGCCATATCGGACGTGTCTCGGGCTCGTTGTTCGCGGCGAGGATGCAGTGGTGTACAGGGTTCAAACTGCAGCGATCATTGTGAGATCTCATGTTTGTTCTGCGGAGTAATTACTCGGGTCCACAACCGGCCGGGCATTCCACCACGCGCCACGCGCCACGGCGGCTGCGCCGCTCATGTGGAGTTCGTACGTGTAGCTCGCCTCGGCGCGGTACTTGCCAACGAGGTCTCGCTCGGTCGACCGGTTGATCGCCGCCTTCATGGCGCGTACAACGGCCGGGACTTTCGCCGCGATTGTCGCTGCGAGCGCATTGACCTCATCGAGCAACTGATCCGGGGTGGTGACGCTGTAGATACTGCCGTACGCGTGCATCTCCCCGGCCCTGACCTGGCCGCCGGTGAACAGGGCCGCCCGCATTCGTTTCTCGGGGAGCAACCCGAGAGCCTGGATCGCGCCACTGGCGGCACCGTTGTCGATCTCGTTGAGCATGAACACGGTGTCCTCGGCGGCCACGACGATGTCGCAGACCCCGACGACGAGGACGCCGATCCCGTAGCAGTAGCCCTGCACGGCTGCGATCACCGGCACCGGACACTGCTCGATCGCCACGCAGCAGGCGAGCCCCTCGCGGATCTGGCCGATGATCCCGTCGAAACCCGTCAGGCGTTCCATCTCCTTGATGTCGCCACCGGCAGAAAAGCCCGCGTGTTCGGCGCGCAGCACTACGACTCGTGCGTCGTCGGGCAGTTCGTTGAGTAGGCGCGTGATCTCTCGCAACAGCACGATGGAGAACGCGTTGACAGGGGGCGCGTCGATCACGACCTCGAAGCGGCCGTCGTCGCCCAGCGTTCCTCGCACTGTCATCCGTTGCTCCCGTCTCGCATCAATGGCTTCGGCATCTCAGTATCGCGAACGCTCCGACACCTTGACGTCCGCCCCGGCAGTCGGCATTCGGTCGAGCCATCGGCCCACCCGTGTCGACCTCGGGGCGATCAGGCTGGCCAGGCGCAGTTGCGTCCGTCGCCACCACGACGCGGCCTCCATCTGGGTGAGCGCAGCCGAGGCGGCTTGCCGATTTGCCAGCCCTGCCGCTCGGCGTTCCTCGGCGACGGCGACGATGATTCGGCGCGATGCGACAGGATCGGTTTCGCTCAGTGCCAGCGCGATCGCTTCCACCGCGAAGATCGCGTCCGGAATGCCGGAGTTCAACCCGCGTGCTCCGCCGAAGGGCGGGAAGAGATGTGCGGCCTCACCCGCGAGCAGCACGCGAGCGTGCGTGTCGGTATACGAAGCGGCCACCGACCGCGTGAACCGATAGGTCGTCACCCAGAGCGGAGGAAGGTCAAAACCCGGGCCAGTGACCGCGCGAACCCATTCGCTGAGCTCGGGATCGCGCTGCAGCGACTCGACGTCGTCGCCGTCCGAACACTGCAAGTCGACACGCAGGCCGCCACCGAATGGCACGACGAGCACATTGCGACCGCCCACTGCAGGGTGCTGATAGTGGAAGGCACGTTCGCTGTAGCTCGGATCCTCGGTGTTCGCGACGAGGTCAACGATGACGAAGGACGTCTTGGAGCGACTCCCTTTGAGTTCGATGCCGAGTCCACTGCGCACGGCCGACCGGGCACCGTCGGCCGCGAGGACGTAGCGCGCCCGCACCGACTCGGCATCGGTGAGCTTGATCGTGACGCCGTCGAGATCGGTCGAGACCGCTGCTACCGGGTGATTCCAGCGGAACTCGACGCCCTCGCGCCGACACCGCTCGAGGAGGACTTTTTCTTGCGCCGGCTGGGAGACGGAGACGCCGAACTTGCCAGGCGCAGCGGCTGGAAACTTCCGTACGTACATGTCCTTGGAGCGAAAGGTCGTGCGAACTTGCGTCCACGCGTAGCTCTGCTCGATGATCGGCTCGGTGACGCCTGGAGCGATGCCCTCGAGCAGGTCGAGTGAGTCGCGGTAGAGGTACACCGCCCGGCTCCCCGGGCGGATTCGGTCCTCCGGCTCCGCCTCAAGGACCACGACAGGCAGACCGTGGTGGCGGGCGGCAAGCGCAGCAACCAAGCCGACAGGGCCCGCGCCGACGATCACGATCGGCAGCACGCCGACCCCCGACGTTTCGCTGGTCATTTCGATGCGCTCGTCGCCTGCGGGCACGGTTGAGCGCCGACTCGTTCATGACCGCTGCGTAGACCCTGGAAGACGTTCATCCAATTGGTTCCCTTCGACGTGACCGAGAGAGGCTACGCCTCGCCCCAAGCAAACGCTTGTTGTAAGTTCCGGAGTGTCGTGTCACACCGAGCCGACACCAGAAGGAGTCTGCGATGCCAGCACGCACGGGACAGGATTACCTCAACGGACTGAAGGCCACGAGCCGCGAGATGTGGCTGGGAGGCGAGAAGGTCGACAACGTCACCGACCACCCGTTGCTCGCTCCGGGCGCTCACGCCATCGCCGCCTACTACGACCTGCAACATCAGTATCCGGATGGCCTGTTGATACCAGACCCTGAGACCGGCGAAGCGGTCAACATCACGCACATGCAACCGCGTTCGGTCGACGATCTCCACCGCCGACACGTCGGCTTGACACGCATCGCCGAACTGAGCATGGGAGTCATGGGTCGTACGCCCGACTACATGAACGTCACCTTCGCCGGGTTTGCGGACGACCGCACCCGATGGGTCGGGCCAGGTGGCAGTAACGAGGAGGGCTACGAGAATCTCGTTGCGTTCCAGAAGCGACTGCGCCGCGACGATCTGGCGCTGACGCACACGATCATCCATCCAACGGTCGACAAGGTTAACGACTCGACGTTCACCGACAACCCGGTTCCGCTGCACAAGGTCGGCGAAACCCCGGACTCGATCATCGTGCGCGGATGTCGCCTGCTCGCAACGCTGGCACCGTTCGCGGACGAACAGACCGTCTATCCAGCGGCCCCACTCCCACCCGAAGCAAGCAGCTACGCACTGGCATTCACCGTTGCGATGGACACGCCCGGCATGGTCTTCGTGTGTCGCGACAGCGCGATTCGCACGAACGCCGATCCGGTTGATGCTCCGTTCTCTACCCGCTTCGACGAGCAAGATGCCCTCTGCATCTTCGACAACGTCGAGATCCCGAAGCACAACGTGTTCATCGACGGCAAGCTCGATGTGTACAACAACGTGATGGGCAAGTCGCAGTGGTGGCCGAACATCATGCAGCAGACAACGATTCGCGCGCTGACGAAGTTGGAGTTCGCATACGGCCTGCTCGCCCGTATGGCCGACGCGGTCAACGACAAATCTGAACGGACCATGGACATGCTCGGCGAGGTGATCAGCTACATCGAGGTCACCCGCAACGCCGTCCTACTCGCCGAACTCAACGCCACCACATGGGAGGACGGCGGGGTGTATCCCGAAGCGCGTGCCTTCATGCCGCTCCGTGCCCTGCTTCCCGACTGGTTCGCCAGGTTGAACGACATCATCAAGATCGTCGGGAGTCACAACCTGCTTGCCGCAGCCAGTCGCGGTGCGCTCCACGACCCTCGGGTCAATGCGCTGATGAACGAGTTTCAACCCGGAGCAAACGGCGTGACTGCCGATGCCCGCTCCGAGGTATATCGAATTGCGTGGGACTTCGCCGGATCGATGTTGGGCAGCCGCAACGAACTTTACGAACGCAACTACCTCATGTCGGCTCGGAGTAACCGGATGAACTTTCACCGCACCTACTCTGAATCGAACCGTCAGCGTGGCGACGAACTCGTCGACAAACTCCTTGCGGATGCACGCAACCGCTGATGACACCGATACCGAATGCCAACGCCGGCACTCATCCAGCAACCAAGGCGCTCGAAGGAGCAGCACGATGATTCCAACGATTGACGACCTGACCAGTGCGTGGTTCACCGACCTGCTGCGATCCGACGGCGCGCTCGACACCGCGACGAGTGTCGCAACCGTCGACATTTCACCCTTCGGCAGCAACGAGTCGATGATGAGCTTGCTGTACCGAGCAGCCCTGACGTTCGACGATGCCACCGATGCACCGACGACCCTCATCCTGAAGCTCGCAAGCCCGAGCGAGGAACAGCGCTTCATTGCGAGCATGACGAAGTTCTACGAACGTGAGATCCGGTTCTACAACGAAATCGCTGCGCAGATGTCGGTCGCGACCCCTCGTTGCTTGCTTGCTGAGATCAATGTGGACGACCAAAGCTTCGTCCTCGTTCTCGAGGAGATCGTGGGTCGCCGCCAGGTCGACCAGATCGTAGGAGTCGGATACGACGACGCCGTCGTCGCGCTCACGGAGATGGCCGACTTTCAGGTGCCATTCTGGGGTCGGGACCTGGAGCCCGAGGCAGCAACATTCATGCGCTACGACAGCCCGTTGCTGCATGCGGTTTTGCCCGACATGTTCGACAGCAACTGGGCAAATGTTCGGCCCAACGTCGTCGACTTCGTGCCCGACGAAGTCCTGACCATCTGCGACAAGCGAGCGGGCAAGACCGCGGATCTGCTCCGCGGCATGCACGGCACCGACACTCTGTGCCACGGCGACTTCCGCAGCGACAACCTGCTCTTCGGTGCCGACGGCACGGTCCTGGCGCTCGACTACCAACTGTGTGCCGTGGCGCACGGAATGACCGACGTCGCGTACTTCATCTCGCAATCATTGGACGAGCTCGCCGCGGCTCGCGCCGACGAGCTGATCCAGGTCTATGTGGACCGCCTCGCAACACACGGCATCAACCTCGACATGGACGAGGGCATGGACTGCTATCGGGCCGGTCTGATCTTCTATCTGAGCGTTCCGGTCTCGTTGCTCGACTTGGAGACTGTCCCCAAACGCGCGGAGCAGTTGGGGCGCACCATGCTGCGACGTGCGTCTGCGGAGATTCTCCGGACCGGCGCCCACCTCCAGTTCGGCTGAGCGGCGTTCGGGAGTCGCAGGCCCACCGATCGATCAGGGATGTTTGAGGCCGCCGATGTAGAAGTCGATCATCGATTCGACAACCACACTCGGCTCGGCATCGTGTTCGCCGTTGAACCAACGCGATGCAGCAAGTGTGCCGTCGAGGATTGCCCGGACGATGATCTCCGGGTTGATCGTTGCTCGGATCTCGCCGGCGGCCATGCCCTGCTCGACGGCATTGAGCCAGAGTGCGATGATCTTACGGCGGAACTCGTTCACCGGCGCCAGCGCCGGGAGCTCACCGAAGAGGCGAGCCTCATTGCGCAGGATGACCGACCGGTCGGGACTGGCCGCGGTGGAGAGGACCGACTCGCGGATCATTGCCGCGACTGCATCGAGACCGCTGTATTGCTCACAGAGTGCGCGGGACTTCTCGTAGTTGTCCCTGATGCCCGGCAGCAACAACTCGAGCACGATCTGGTCTTTGGACTCGAAGTGGTAGTACAGGCTCCCGGACAGGATTCCCGCTGCCTCGCCAATGTCACGCACGGTTGCATCCTTGATACCGCGTTCGGCGATCACCTTGCCCGCGATTGCCAGAATTTCGTCCCGGCGCGACGGCGCGTTTCGCGTCCCCTTCCCCGCATCCTGCTTTGTGGTCTGCGTCATTAAGTCCTCGCAACTGTCCTTCCCACTCAGGGAAATGTAGCTAGAGGTGTTCCGCGAACCACTCACAGGCGAGTGCGGAACCGTGCTCGAAGCCGTTGAAGTAGATGCCGTAGTGGTCGATGCCCGGGATGATTTCGTAGCGCACGGGTGCAGCACCGGCGTCGCGAAGAATCTCGTAGACGCGCCCAGAATTCCTTGCGATGTCGAACATCGCTTCATCTCCCGCATCGATCATCAAGGTGGGCACGCGGAGCTTGTCGACTTCGGCCATGACGTCGTACTGCGCCATTCGTGCAAAGTGCGGTGTTCCGTCGAGGTTCGACGCAGGGGCACCACCGCCTTGAGGCACCGGGTCTTCGAGACCGCGAGCGATGGCGATCGCTTGGTTGCGAGCTCTGGACCTCATCCCATCCGGCGGCTGGTAGACCGCTGCAACCTGCACGCAGAGGGCCGTGATGCGTGGATCGTTCGCCGCGGTGTGCATGGCAATGCCGCCACCGAAGCTGGTGCCCCACGCGCCGATCCGGCCGACGTCGACGTTCGGTTCTCCTTCGAGATAGTCGATTGCGGCTCGGTAGTCCTGGAGCCAGTTGAGCGGATCGACCAGCTCCCGTACTGCGCGAACCTCGGTCGTCGCGGCGTCGCCGCTCCGGCCGATGGCCTGCGCGTCCGCGCCGGTCGCCTGCAGCTGACCGCCCGACGCGCCCCACGTGGAGAAACTGAACCCGAGCGCAATGACGCCGACTCGTTCTGCGAGGAGCGCGCCATACCGCTCGGTGGTGCCCTTGTCGCCGCCCCAGCCATGAGCGAGTACCACGGCTGGCGCACGGGCATCGTCACGCAACCCCTTGGGTCGGAACAAGTCGCCATCGATCGCGACACCGTTGCTCCAGAATGTGACGTGATGGCGCTCGACGGTGTCGGGCATGACAACCGGAGGGTAGTCAGGTTTGTGTTTTGGCATCGAATCGGCTCCCAGGATGTCGGTCACTGGCGAGGTCGGACCGGAGGCGTTGTCTCGCTGGCTTGCTCCCACGTGTCGTCGTCAGACCTGCCCATGAGTTTCTCGGTGGCGCTCGGCGACCCGAATTCCATCTGCGGCTTGCTCGGATCGAACGGGGGCTGAGCGACGGGTCCGTCGCTCGGCGCCCGGTGCATTGGCGCCTTCAGTGCTTCGATCTCGTCGGCTGAGATGCCGCAGAGCTCCTGGACTTCGGGATCGATCCACTGACGCTCGTCGATTGCTCGTCCGCACGCCACCTCGAGGCTCAATCCTTCCGGGCCGGCAAAGTAGATGGATGTGCAGAAGCCGTGATCGATGGGACCCATCACCTGAATCCCGTTCGCTCGAATGCGGTCGCGCATCGCCAGCACCTCGTCGAGGGTGTCGACGTGCAAGGCAATGTGTTGCATCGTCCCCGCGGTGACCGGGCCGCCGGCATTGCCCGCGTGAGTGACGCCGTACGTGATGTCCGTGGAGTTCTTGGGGTGCTGGACGAATGCGACGTATGACTCCGGCGACAGTTCGACGAAGCCGTGGAACGTCCCTTTGACCCCATGCATCCAGTAGAGAGCCTTCGTCGGACACCCCAAGACCCCGCCCCAGTACGTGAGTTGGGCCTTCATGTCGGCCGTTGCGATCGCCAGGTGATTCACGCCGATCGGATGAAGATCGGGGCGGACATGGCCTTGCATCGTTGGCCCACTGCGGTGTTGGGAGGCTGCTTCAGTTGCGGGCATGGTCGGTCTCGTTTCTGGGTGGGATCGCTTTCTGGACGACTGTGGGTCCAACCTTGACATACGGAGAATCCACGAGCAATCAGTTGCCTGTTGTCACTTGCGTGACGGTCATCGCATCTTGTAGCGAATCGGCAGCGTTTTGGGTCCTCCGACGAAGATGGCCTCGCTGGAACGGACGTCGCCGTCGAGTTCTAGGGAATCCAACCGGGGGACAACTGCGCCGAACAGCGACCGCAGCTCCATGCGAGTCAGGTTCGCGCCCAAGCAGGAATGGATGCCGAAACCGAATGCGAGATGTTTGTCGGCGTTGGTACGCTCGATGTCGAACCGGAGTGGATCCTCGAACACCTTCGGGTCGTGGTTGGACCCTGGGTACGACAGCAGAATCCAGTCGCCGGCAGCGATCGATTGGCCCGCGATCTCGGTGTCCACTGCTGCGGTCCGCATGAACGAGCGGGTCGGCGAAGCGATTCGAATGATCTCCTCCACAGCGTTCGCCAGTAACTCGGGCCGCTCCTGAAGCAGCTTCAGTTGGTCGGGGTTCGTGGCGAGTTGCTGCATTCCGACCGCGAGCGCAGCCGAGGTGGTGTCGTGGCCCGCCGTGGCGATGATGATGTAGTAGCCCAATGTCTCGTGGTTCGCCATGGGCTTTCCGCCGATGATGCCATTGGCGATGACGGACGCCAGATCGTCGGTGGGGTGTGCCCGCCGAGCCGCCGTGAGTTCGCTGAAGTAGTTGTTGAAATCCAACACCGTCGCGGCGGGGTCGGCGTCGGTCCGCTGGTGGTCCGGGTCGGCGCTGCCGAACATCTCCTGGGTGAGCTTGAGCATTCGTTCGAAGTCCGCTTCAGGGAGGCCGAGCAGCTGCAAGATGACCTGCAGCGGATAGGCGAGCGCTACGTCGGTGGCGAAGTCGCACCGTCCACCGAGCGTTTCCAACTTCGTCACTGCCTGAGCGCTGAGCTGGTCGAGTCGGCCGTTCAGTTTCCGGATGCTCGACGGCTTGAACCAGTCGGCGGTCAGGCGCCGGTACTCCCGATGGTCGGGTGGGTCCATCTGGATGAGGGTGCGGACTTCGGCACCTCTGGCCTTCTTGGCTTCGATCCTGGATCGCTTGCTGAGGACAGCCTCGGGAGCGTTGGTGAAGTCCTGGTGGCGTCGTTCGACGTCGAAGACCGCAGCATGGGCGATGACCGCCCAGAAGGGGTCGAACTCGTCGGCTTCGATGCGGTGCACCGGCCCGTCGGCATGGAGCGCAACGATGTCTCGGCGCCATGCATCGGCGTCAGCCCATCGGCGATGATCGGTGAACAAATTGCTCATGGGTCAGTGCTCTTTCATCAGGTGTCGAGCTCACGCACCCGGTGACGCCATCGACTCGTGCCGAAGCGTGACAGTCGTCGTGCTCTCATGCGTCGCGCATTGTGGTGGCGAGCGTGTGGATTGCAGAACTCAATAGCTTGGGTGTTGGGGTGGTCTCGCCGGCGATCGCAGCGATGAACGATCCGTCGAGCAGCGCGAAGGTCATCGCCGCAAGCGCCTCGGCTTGCTGGTGATCGAGGTGGGGGTGGTCGCGTAGGAGCGCCACGCGGAAGGCCGCGAGTGATTCCTTGCGGATCTCGAAGAAACGGTGACGTGCGGTGCCGTCGCCGTCCGGTGCCCTCTCCAGGGTCATGATGAGTCCGAGACGGATGAAGTCGGGAAACTCGCCGAGGCTGGCGAAGAGCCACACGAAGGCGGGTCCGTCACCGTGTTCGGCGCTACTGCGGATCTCATCGATCTCGGTGCGCCACCGCTCGTAGCTGTCGTTGATGACCGCGGTGAAGAGGGCTTCCTTGTTCTCGAAGTGCCAATAGATCGAGCTGTTGGGGAGACCCGAACGCTGTGAGACGGCACTGATGCTGGTGCCCTGGTAGCCACGCTCGCTCGCGATTTCTGTGGCGGCGTCGAGGATCTGGCGTCGCGAGGCCAACCCGTTCGATCTCATCGCTCGTGCACTCATCGCACTTGACTGTAGCGGCTCGTGCCAGCTACTGTACCGATCGTTCCATCAGGAATAACCATTCCAATAACGGGATGGTTGGATGACGCCGAGGTGGTCGATGTCAACTCAATCGAGAATTCGAAGCCGTTCATGAGCGCGAAAGCCGGTAGCGCAAATTTGGTCACGATCGAAGGCGTCGAGGTACCGACCGACCACTGGATTGACGGCCGGTGGGTGTCCTCGAACGAACGATTCGAAGATCACTCGCCAATCGACGGCAGTCATCTCGCGGACGTCGCAGCGGCAGGCAGCGCAGACGTCGATGCCGCAGTCAGCGCAGCACGCGCCGCGTTCCCCGCGTGGGCCGCACTCGGGCCCGAGGGACGAGCACCGATCCTGCATCGGTTCGCAGAACTGATCAACGAGCACGTCGAGGAGATCTCGGCCGTCGAATGCATCGACAACGGTTCGTTGCTGTCGGGCCTCAAGCGGGCCGTGATCCCTCGGGCCGCGCACAACATCTCGTTCTTCGCCGACCACGCACGCTCGCTCGGTGAGACCATCGAATCCGAGCACGTCTCGAACCGTGTCCGCTTCGACCCGAGCGGGGTCGCTGCGCTCATCACGCCATGGAACGCGCCGTTCATGTTGACCACGTGGAAGGTCGGACCCGCTCTCGCTGCCGGGAACACGATCGTGGTCAAGCCGCCCGAGTGGGCACCGTTGTCGGCCGGGCTGATGGCCCGGATCAGCGACCAGGCCGGGCTCCCCGTCGGGGTCCTCAACGTCGTTCAGGGCCTCGGCGACACCGCCGGAGCTGCGCTCGTCAGCCACCCGGGCGTCGACCGGATCAGCTTCACGGGGTCCACTCCGACCGCTCGGTCGATCGGACGTGCTGCGGCCGAAACGTTGACGCCGGTCAGTTTCGAACTCGGCGGCAAGTCCCCACTCGTCGTGCTCGCCGACGCCGACCTCGACGCAGCCGCTTCGACCATCGCCGGTCAGTACATGAACGCCGGGCAGGTGTGCCTGTCAGGCACACGGATCATCGTCGACCAATCCATCGCCGATGAACTCCTCGACAAGGTCCGCAACCTGGCGTCGGAACTGGTCGTCGGAGACCCCCGGCGCGCAACCACACGGATCGGGCCGCTCATCCACCCGACGCATGCCGACCGCGTCGAAGGATTCGTCGAACGTGCCAAGCAAGACGGCGCCCGAGTGTTGTGGGGCGGCAGTCGCCACGAGGCCGGCGAGCTCTACTTCCAGCCGACGATGTTCGACAACGTCACCTCCGACTCGGAGTTGTTCCGCAACGAAGTGTTCGGCCCGGTGCTCAGCTGGCACACCGTGGTCGACGCAGACGAAGCCGTCGCCGTCGCGAACGACCAGGAGTACGGCCTGGCCGCCACGCTCTTCGGAACAGATGAAGCCCGCACGAACCACGTTGCCGACCAGCTCGTCGCCGGCACCGTCTGGATCAACTGCTACTACGTCCGCGAACTCGCCGCACCGTTCGGCGGATCCCGAAAGTCCGGCATCGGCCGCGAAGGCGGCACATGGAGCTTCGACTTCTTCTGTGACGTCAAGAACGTCGCCACCCGCCACAACTCACTCAGCAAGACAGAGGAATAGGGATGGGCACGATCAACGCAGCGGCACTCGTCAGCCACCAGCCAGGGATCATGGCCCCGGAACAGACACGGATCGCGATGAACGGAGGCTACGACACCACCCTCGTCGCCGGGTTTACCGACATCCGAAGCCAACTCGACGCAGCGGGCGTCGACACGCTCGTCATCATCGATACTCACTGGTACACGACCGGCTACCACATCGTCGCCGGCGCCCACCGCTACACGGGGATCTACACCTCCGATGAGCTGCCGATGATGATCACCGACCTGGAGTACGACTATCCCGGCGCTCCCGCTCTCGCTGCGCTCGTCGCAGACGTCGGAGCGGAACACCAGTTGCCGGTGGTGAACACGACGAATGTCAACATCGGCGTCCAGTACCCGACGGTCAACCTCGTCCACCACCTCCACTGGGACCGACCGGTGCTTCGGATCGGCATCTGTCAGCATGCCGAACCGCACAACTTCCTCGACTTCGGGGTCGCACTCGGCGAGGCAATCGATCGCAGCGACGCACGTGTCGGAATCCTTGCCTCGGGCGGCATGAGCCATGTGTTCCCACCGATGGACAAGTCACGGGCCCACACCCCGAACAACGCCGACCACGTCATCACCCCGGAGGCGCGAGCATTCGACGAGAGCGTGCTGGCGAGGTGGGCTGGCGGTCAACACGCCAGCGTGATCGACGGCTATCCCGACTACGCGCCGTTCAAGCCAGAGGGCCGTTTCGGCCACTACCTCATCATGGCCGGCGCTTGCGGCGGCCGGGAGTGGACCGCCACCGGTCGACAACTCTCCGACTACGAGAACGCATTCGGCACGGGCCAGGTCCACGTCTGGTTCGACCTCGACGACGCAACATCCCGCACCGAAAGGCAGCCAGCATGAGCACCACCAATCACGTCAACGGCAACGTCCTCGAAGGCGAACCGGAAGAGTGGCGGCGCATCCTCCACGGCGGCTTCCCTCAGTGGGTGCGCCCCGACGGCGAGGAACTCGTACTGGGCGACGGCCGTCGAGTCGTTGAGGCCGACGCCACCTACCTCCCTCCGTGTGACCCGACGAAGATCCTGTGCGTCCATCTCAACTACCCGTCGCGTGCGATCGAGTTCGAGACGAAGATGGGCGAGACACCGACCTACTTCCAGAAGCCGACCACCGCGATGAACTCGCACCGCGGTCTGCTGCTGCGCCCGGCCGACTGCCAGTACCTGAACTACGAAGGCGAGATCGCGGCGATCGTCGGGAAGCCGATGCGGAACATCGCACCCGACGACACCTGGTCGTATCTGGCCGGGTTCGCGCCGGCCAACGACGTCGGCTGTCACGACTATCGCGACACCGACGGTGGCGGGATGACCCGAGTGAAGGGGATGGACGGATTCTGTCCGGTCGGCCCTGGCATCGTCCGCGGTGTGGACATCCGCGAATCCGCAGTGCGTACGTATCTCAACGGCGACGTCGTCCAAGAGGATCGGGTCGCGGACATGACGTACAGCATCGATTACATGCTCGCTGACCTCTGTCGCCACATCACGCTGCTGCCCGGCGACGTCGTGCTCACCGGTACGCCAGCGAACAGCCGACCGATGGCGATCGGCGACGTCGTCGAGGTCGAAGCCGACGGCATCGGACGACTCACGAACACGGTTGCGGAGATCCCTGCACCGGCGCACATGATCGGCCACCAACCGACCAACTCGCGCCACGTTCGGGCGGTCGCGCTCGGCCCGGTTGCAGCACGTGCTCAGGACGAAGCATGAGCGGCGTTCGACCCTCCCTTCGGCAACGCTGGGCCGACGGAGACGTCACCTATGGGGCGTGGTGCATGATGCCCGGCGCCCTCGGCGTCGAAGTGATCGGACGTACCGGCTTCGACTGGGTGCTGATCGACATGCAACACGGTTGCATGGGCTACGAAGGCGCGCTCGACATGATCCGCGCCGCCGACCTTCACGGGCTCAGCGCCGTCGTGCGCGTGCCGTGGAACGAACCGGGAATCATCGGGCGGATGCTTGACGCAGGCGCCGAAGCGATTCTCGTCCCGATGATCGAAACCGCAGACGACGCCCGTGCGGCAGTCGACGCGTGTCGCTACCCGCCGCGCGGTCACCGCAGCCTCGGCCCGATCCGAGTCGGGACACGCGACGGCAACGGCTACATGCGCACGGCCAATGACCGCGTCGCCGTGATCCCGATGATCGAGACATCGAGCGCGCTCGACCAGGTCGAAGAGATCGCCGCCGTTCCTGGCGTCGACGCACTCTTCATGGGGCCGTTCGACCTGTCGATCGCACTCGGGCTCCCTCCCGGTGACAACGACGGCAACGAGGCTTTCGACGCGGCCGTGACCCGACTGGCCGCCGCTGCGTCGTCCGCCGGGACCGCCCTCGCCGTCCTGTCGAACCAAGAGGTCGCCCCACTCCGTGTCGCTCAAGGATTCCAGATGGTCTCGGTCACCATGGACACCGCCGCACTCGCATCTGCCAGCGCAGCATCACTCACGAACGTTCGCACCGCCGTCGAAGAAGCTGCGTCGTGAACCTCGACGACGCCACGCGCACCGAGATCGCCGACGCACTGCGCAACGCGCACCGCACCGGCACACCGATCCCGCGCCTCACCGCCGCGTATCCCGACATGGACGTCGAGGACGCCTACCGGGTCCAGGAGATCTTCATCGCCCGGCGGCTGAGTGAGGGAGCGACCGTGAAGGGCTACAAGGTCGGGTTGACCTCGAAGGCGATGCAGGAGATGTCGGGCGCCACCGAACCCGACTTCAGCGTCATGACCGACGACATGTTCCTCCCCGAGTCCACGCCGATCGAACGAGCGAGCCTGATCCGGCCGCTCGTCGAGATGGAGATCGCATTCGTCATCGGGTCCGAACTCGTCGGGCCCGGCGTGCTGCCGGCGGACGTCATACGAGCGACTGACTTCGTGCTGCCCGCCATCGAGATCGTCGACTTCCGAGTCGAAGTCGGCCCCGGCTTCGGGATCGTCGACACGATCGCCGACCTCGCGGCATGCGGCGCGGCGGTGCTCGGGGCGAACCCGCGTCGGCTCGACCAGATCGATATCCGGCGCGTCCGGGGATCGATGTCGAAGAACGGGAGTGTGGAGCAGGAAGGCGAGGCTTCGGCCGTGCTCGGTAACCCGGTCACCGCCGTTGCGTGGTTGGCGAACAAGCTCGCCGGGTTCGGTATCGCATTCTCACCCGGCGACGTGATCCTCACCGGCTCGTTCGTCAAGGCGATCCCGGTTCAGGCAGGCGACGAGATCGTCTGCGAGTTCGACCAGGGCCTCGGCCGAGTCGACATCTCGTTCACCTGAACCCTGACGACTCATCGGATCCCTGTCACCAACGACGACGGCGTCGACGCGCGCGGACGTCGACCTGCTTGCTCCAGCTGGCGGCGGCTCCGTCGCCGGTGTCGACCGTGAGCTCAGCGATCCAGTCGTGCAACTGCAACCCGTTGTCAGGATCAACCGAAGAAATCGGATAGTGCACGACGCGTTGGTTCAGCGTGCCGACGAGTGTGAAGCCGGCGCCCGATCGGCCCGGCCGAACAGCAAGCTCTCTTCGACCGAAGCGTGGTCACCAAACTCAGCGAAGTACCCACCGAGTTCCTCGAGCGAGCGCGTCGTCGCCTTGAGCTGCACATCGACGAGACCGAGTCCGCTCCCAACCAGAAGTGAGCCCGATCCGACGCGTCAATGATCAGCGTGTTGAGCAGCGTGCTCATGGCCTCACCCTGGAATCCGGGGCGCCTCGCACGGGGCGGCGGGGCGATCGGGTAGCTAACTTTGCGATGTGCTGGTGTGCGATCTTGGCCACTTCTTGGACATGCCCGAAGAAGCCCCGGGGCCGGCGCGACGTCTTGGGGTGCAGTTGGTGGCGATCGTGCGGTCGGCGAGCGCGCATCGGGTCGGGAGCGGTGTGACGACGGCGGTGCGGTGCACGAAGCGTCCGAACCGGCGACCGTGTGACGGGTTCGTGATGGTGTTCCGTCGAGTCAACGGGGAGATCGCGTGGAGTTGCGATGTTTGTGGTGACGAGGGCGTGATCACGGGTTGGCACGGCTCACCGACCGACGTTTCCGGGCTTGATGACGGCTATGTCGACGGCGATGAGATCACCGCGGTGGTGTCGCGCGAGGTGTTCGACGCGGTTCGCGGCGTGTTGTTGCTCGACGCGGCGTGTGAGTTGGTCGTTGCTCGTGCGCAAGGAACGTCGGCAGGGGTGTTGTTGGCGGGTCGGGTCGGGGCGTTCGAGGAACTCGTCGGGTACGTTGCGGGGGAGTCGAACGTCGAGTCCGACCGGCGTCGGGGGCGGCTGTTCGATGAGGCGTGCACGGTGCTCGAGGCGGCGGTTGGGCAGCGGTGATGGTGTTCACGGTTCGGGGGACGAAGAAGTTCTTGGATCGTGTCGGTCGACCTGTTGCGGATCCGTTGCTGCCGTCGTCGACGGTGCTGGGTGACTGGTATGGGAATGTGCTGTTCTGGCGGCCGCAGGTCGCCGTGTTCGTCGATGCGTCCACGTTCGTGCCGGTGCTGATGCCGCTGGCACCATCGACGAGTGTTCTCGACCGGTTCCCGGCTGCGATGGCCGAGGTGTTCGCGATGCTTGGGATCGACCCACGTTTCGTCGCATCGGAGACGAGCGCGATGCAGTCGGCGGTGCTGGCCAAGACGGCCAGTCGTCAGGTCCTGGGTGTGATGAACGAGTTCGTGTTCATGGCCGAGCACGCCATCGACGCGGGCCGTTGCGACGCCCACGACTTGATCGGTTTGTCGGTGTGGCTCGCTGACACCATCGTCGGCCCGATCAGCAACGACGACGGGTATACACCGCTCGGTGCGTTGCAGAGGCTGGTCGCCGCCACACTCGATGCGGACGCCGGCTCCTGGCCTCGGGAGTGACCCGAACCAGTGGTGCGCACGGTCGAACTCTGGGAGCCCCAGCGTTGGCGTCGCTGCACGTTATGAGACTTGACTCATGATGAGTAATGGCTCATACTAGGGTGGTGTGGGAAGTCGAGGTCACCGACCAGTTCACGCAGTGGTAGTCAACGCTCTCGAACGACCAGCGAGAAGCCGTGACGGAGCGTACGGGCTGTTCTCGTACGACGAATACCTACGAGAGATTGAAGAAGAAGGATTGATCTGATGGCACGAACCAAGTTCTCCGAACTCCGCGACGACGTCGTCGCCCGCCCCGGTGCGGACGCGCGGCTCGCCGCGCTGCGAGTCGACACGCTCGAAGAGATTCGTCTCTACGAACTCCGTCACGACGAAGCCATCAGCCAGGCCCAACTCGCAGGTCGACTCGATGTGACCCAGGGGGCGATTTCCAAGCTCGAACATTCCGACGACGTCCGCGTCTCGACGCTGCGTCAGTATCTCGAAGCGCTCGGGGCGCGCCTCGAACTCGTTGCGGTGTTCGACGACGAGGATCGGCGTGTACCGGTGCATCTCGGTCGCGACTCGGCCGCCTGATGACGATGCGCCCGATCGATCTCGAAGCCGATCTGAACTGCGAGGACGACGAAGGCCGGTGGTGGTCTGTGCTCGATTGGGCGATCGATCCAAGCAAGATCGTCCCCGACGCGATTGTCGTAGCCGGTCGAGGAAGTGTTCGAGTTGTGGTTCGCATCGACCAGGTCGACGACGATGGTCAGGTCCACTTCGTTGAAGCAACGCCAACCGAACGAGAACACTCTGCGTGAGCTTGGCGGGCTGTCCGCCATGTACCAACCATGTACCAGCACCCCGGTAGACAGCGGGGAGTAGAGGGGAACAGCGGGGAGGAGAACACCCGGGCTGAGCAGGCGAAATGTGCCTCAACCTGGGGTGGAGTCATCGTCGGGTTTCGGCCTCATAACCCGAAGGTCGCAGGTTCAAATCCTGCCCCCGCCACCAACGAAAGCCCTGGTAGATCGCAAGATCTGCCAGGGCTTCTTTCGTTATCCACAGTCACCTTCTAACGATTCTTCTAACGAGTCGTTAGAAGCCGAGGTGCAAGGAATCGCATTTCGCACGGGGTTTCGCGTGTTCGGAGTCGAGGTTGAAGCACTGACGAGGGCTTCGTGCGAATCTTCGTTTGGACAAGTCCCATTGGAATCCACGGACTGGTCGCCCGGCCCGCCTTGCTGGGTTCTTACGGTTGTTCATCTAGTGTCGTGAGTCGTTAGTTCGAGGGAATTTTCTGTTGGTCCTCGCGTTGTCATTGTCATCGACGACGATGGGAGGCACTGATGGCACAGCGAGGACGACCGACAGCACAGATCGTGTTGAGCGATGACGAGCGCGAGGCGCTCGAGCGGTGGGCTCGTCGACCGAAGACTGGGCAAGCATTGGCGTTGCGGTGTCGGATCGTGCTCGCCGCGGCGACGGGTGCAACGAACCAGGAGATCGCGAAGCGGTTGGAGTGCAACCCGGTCACCGTTGGCAAGTGGCGGGCCCGGTTCGCTGAGAAGCGGTTTGACGGGTTGCTGGATGAGCCTCGTCCGGGTCAGCCACGCAAGGTCACCGACGAGATCGTCGAGCAGGTGATCGTTGCGACGTTGGAGACCACGCCTGATGATGGATCGACGCAGTGGTCGACACGGTCAATGGCCGCCAAGGTCGGGTTGAACCAGACGGCAGTGTCGCGGATCTGGCGGACTTTCGGGTTGAAGCCGCACCGGATCGAGGACTTCAAGTTGTCGACCGATCCGCAGTTCATCGACAAAGTCCGCGATGTCGTCGGTCTGTATCTCAACCCGCCGGACGCAGCGGTGGTGTTGTGCGTCGATGAAAAGACCCAGGTGCAGGCGCTCGATCGGACAGCGCCAGTGCTGCCGATGCTGCCTGGCACACCGGCCCGCCAGAGCTACACCTATGTCCGCAACGGCACGTCCGATTTGTGCGCCGCCTTGGATGTGGCGTCGGGCAAGGTGATCACCCAGATGACCGACCAGCATCGGGCGGTCGAGTTCCGGGCCTTCTTGAATCTGATCGACCGCAACGTCCCCGACGGCCTCGCGGTGCACGTGATCTGCGACAACGCGTCCACGCACAAAGCACCAGAGATCCAACGCTGGCTGAAGCGGCACCGACGGTTCACCTTGCACTACACCCCGACCTACAGCTCCTGGCTCAACCAGGTCGAACGCTGGTTCTCGGAGCTGACCACCAAGAAACTCCGCCGGTCGACCCATCGCTCCGTGGACGAACTCCGCCGTGACATCAACGACTGGACCGAACACTGGAACGCAAACCCACGCCCGTTCGTCTGGCGAAAGACCGCCGATCAGATCCTCGAAAGCCTCGCAGGATATCTCACACGAATCAATGACTCACGACACTAGGCACACGCGTCACTCTGGCCGCCTGCGATTCGTCTTCTCGATCTGCGGCACAGGCGTGCGTCGATCGCCCTCCGGACGGACGTGCCGGCGAAGGTCAGCGCGACCGGCTCAACGCCGCTTTGGATTCACGGATGAATGCCTACGCCCATGCCGTGCCCGGCATGCCGGCTGAGGCGGCGCTGTCCGCATCGCCGGCTGACGTCGCCGTGGCCCCACGCCCGGCGAGGAGCCCGTTGAGTCCCAAGGTTGTTGCACCCATCTGGTATAAGTGAGCTGAGAGGTAGGCAATCGCCCGGGGATCCGGGTGAGACCGTAGGGCGAGCGGGAGGCGACAAAAGTGGCAGCTCATGCACCATTCGAAGTTGACGATGCGGTGGTTCTCCTTCTCGGGGCACCGACTTCTGCACCGTCCTTGGACGGACGGATCGAAGGCATCACTCGTCTAGAGAAACTCCTGTTCCTGTTCGAACAGGAGAGCGATCTCGGAGCACTGCTCGACGACGATCTTGAGTTTCGGCCACACAACTTTGGGCCGTTCTCATCCAAGGTGTACCAGGCGGTCGAGGTGCTGGAGGCTGCTGGCTTGATCACAGACTCCGCCAAGGTCTCGTCGTCGAACGAAGACTCCTGGGAGGTGGATGAACTAATCGGCGATCAGCCTGAGGCGCCATACACCACTCGCGATTTCGCCCTGACCGAGCGTGGCCTGCGGTACTACACCGCTCTCAAGGCCGACTTTCTTGACGACGCAACCGAGGCGCAGCTCTCACAGTTCAAGGAGAGGTTTGGCTCAGTACCCCTCCGACAGCTCATTCGCTACGTCTACAAGCGCTACCCAAGTCAAACCGAAAACTCACTGATCAGGGAACAGGTTCTTGGTAGATGATCTCGGTTGTTGCCGAGTCCCTCGGCGCAGGGATGATCTTTGTCGGACCTGCTGTCGGTTGGATTTGGAAGGCCGTGAATCTTCGTTCGGACGTGATCGACGACTATGAAGACAAGCTGCCAATGACGCAGGCGGCCCTGGACGAGCAGGCAGCGAAGTGGATGCGCAAGTTGGCGGACGACATTGGCACGGTCCTAGGCGATCCGGAAGCCGGCTTCGACCCGAGTAAAGCGCTGGCGTCTCCTAGCGTCCTCCGTGGCGAGATGGACCATGTTGACAAGCTCCTTCGAGGCCGGCAAAACGTGGCTCGGTACCACCGGTGGCTTTGCCGAGTCGGACCTGTTCTTGCAGTGCTCGGTGTCGTATACCTCGTTGCAGCTTCGTTGGCTGTCATGTACTACAGCGAAGTCAACCGCTGGCGGGGGGTGGGCAATGCGGCCCTGTGGAGCGCGGTTGTTCTCGCCGGTTGCTCCGCCCTCGTCGTTGGTGTGTATTGGATTCTCAAACATCGATTCGATTCGGCAAGACTTTTGGCATCAAAGGAGCCGATGCCATGATCGCCGATCACCTGAGCGAAGCAGACATGCTTGGCCCCCTTCTCTGCTGGCTGCGACGGAGCGGCCGCCTGCGAGATGGGTCCGCCGTCGCTACGGAACTGCCCTGGTGTGGGCGGAGAGTCGATCTCGCCACCGTGTCGAAGTCGGGTGTTGCTACGGCGTACGAACTGAAGATCCGGAACAACGCGCGAGTCATTGACCAGGCATCTCTCAATAGCAGGACATTCGAGCGCAGTTACGTAGTGACAATGGTTCGCCCTTCAGGCCAGAACCTTGCTGCGGCCGAACACTTCGGCGTCGGAGTCATTCTGCTGCGCCCGCAAGAAGCCGACGGCGAAATCATACTTCGTCCACTGGACCGCAAAGTAAGCCCTACTATTCGACGCCGGTTGCGGGCAGTCGTGAAGACTTCGACGGGAGGTGTCGTCACGTGTTCTCCTACTTCTCGCACTTCCTGAGCTTCGGGGCAAGCGACCAGCAAACGGCTCGGGATCTTGCGCCCGACTACGACGGTCTTGTGGTGCCCGGGACGGTCGCCTCATTCCATCGTGATGGAACAGGCGGCTTCGTGCTGTCGCTCTCAGCGCTTCCGACAGCGCCTGACTATGTCATTGACCCTCGATTTCCCCTGTTTCAGCAACAGCTTCCAAAGGTCAAGCGGGCGCATCAGTCGCTCGCCGAGGTGATGGGAGATGCCTCGCTCGCATCGGGAACGGCGGAACCGACACCCGCTGACTTTGATCAGGAACGCATCGACCTGATTGCCAGATCGTGGGCGTCGTTCAACGAGAGCTACAGAGGAGCCAATAACACGAAGTTCGACAAGTACGCAGCTCGCCTGGGTGAGAAGGTGGAGGCGAGCAACTCCAAGGGTCCACGTTTTGTGCTCCCCCCCTACCTAATGGCAGACGACGCCCACGACCCGTGGTGGGAGGTGTCGAAAAGCCTATTTGCGTCCACAGTCCAGCAGGTCGGCCCCGGTTCGGAATGCCGGCGGGTCGTGGCGAGCACAGACGTGGCGGGATTGGGTCCCCTGCTCGGTGACGTGGCTGATACAGAGGTTGTTGTGTGGGTGTCGGGCTTCGAGGAGGCCAACCGGCCCGAGCTTGATCTCAGCCAATATGCCCAGACGCTTCGAGGTGCCACCGAAAACGGCAAGCGAGTCTTCGCCCTATATGGGGGCTTCTTCTCGGTGTTGCTCTCGGCCTATGGCCTTGTCGGTTCATCGCATGGAATCGGCTTCAGCGAGCACCGGGACTGGCGAGAGCTACCAAGTTCGGGGGCTCCCCCCGCCCGCTTTTATGTGCCCAGACTTCACCGCTACATGCAACCGGACGAAGCTGACCTGCTGTACTCCGCCGATCCGACGCTCGTTGAGTGTGGCTGCCCAGAGTGTGCAGGTAGGTCGCCCGTCGAACTCGACTACCACCAGTTGATGCGGCACTCTGTGCGTTGTCGAGCTACGGAGATCGGGGAGTGGGTTGGACTGTCAGCGGGAGCTATGGCGGATCGCCTGTCCGATGAGACCACTGCGTTCTACGACGCACTTCGGTACGCCGGGCTTCCGACGAGGTTCGAGGCAAGGGTTATGCGGCATCGTCAAACACTCGAACGGTGGGTTCGGGTATTGCGAACCGCATGACGCACTCGATCCGCCTTGAGGTCGACTGGAAGCACGGCTTGATCGCGTTCATTGCCAGCATCCAAGTGCGGTGTCTGAGTGAGCGCCGGATCTGAGATCTCAATGACTGCGCCGGCGTCCCGCAGCGGCAAGAGATGGGCTGAGAGGGAGGCTTCTCTTCGGTCAGCGCTCGACAAGATCCGTGTGCCGACCCCGCACGAGGGTGCGCGGCCGGAGGAGTCGAACGATGAGCTGAGGCTCCTTTACCTCCTCGTAATCTGGATGCACCTTCACGGCTATTCCAGTGAGCAATACATCGAGCTCGTTGGTTCTCTCGGCCTTCGATTCAACGAGGAGGACGTCACGGCGGATCGCTTCAATCGGTGGACGAGGTCGTGGAGGGCACGCGGAATCGAAGCGCCGTTCCATAGCTTCACGCTGGACTCGGTTTGGCAAGCGGCTGCCGCTGTCTGCATCTGGAATGGCGCCGATGATCTTGACAGTGAGTCGCTACCGGGCAGACTCGGTGAACTCTGGACGCGGGCTCAGAGGGCGACCGAAAGCGGATCAGACTACGACGAGGTAGCCGGCCAGATGGGGAGCGCAGAACTCTTCACCAGAATCAGTGCTCAGCGTTCGGGGAGCCGCTTAGAACATGAGACCGCATACCTGAACGGTGCTCGGCTCTTACAGGCATCTGCGTACCAGGCGAATTCGAACGATCGAGAGTCCGCGTTCAAACGTTTGGCGAGCGATCTGTTGATTCTTGAGATCCAGTGCCTTCAGGCGGATGACAAATGGGAGAGGGCGTTGGCTGCCGCGTCTGAGGCGGCCCGTCATGTGGTCGTAGTCCCGTACGTGGGCCGCGAGGCGTGGGCCGAACCGGGCGAGGTGGTGCCACCTCACCTGCGAGAACGCTTCGTGACCGGAGGTCACCGCCTTTACCGATACGCAACTGGAGATCTAGTTGTCGCCACGATCTATGGCGAGGATGATGATGCGATCTCAAGGCTCAGACGTTTCTGCCGTGAACCGTTCGCTTTGGGCATCGAGCTGAATGGGCCCCATCGATTGGTTCTGAACCTCGTTCTTCCGCTTCATGCGGATGATGACTGCCCGCTCCGAGCGCCACTCAGCTTCGTGCTCGACTCGATGGACGATCGGTCCGAGCTCGTTCGCGCGATTGTCCAAGGAGGGCTTCGACTGGAGGTGTACGCGGACGTTGAAGCCGAGATTCTGTGTGTCGAAACGGGGTTCGTTCCCATACCGTCCGATGTCGCCGAGCAGCTCTGTGACGTGCTCACTCCGTGGTCAGACAACCTGTGTGAACATCAGGAGCACCTGAATGAGATCCTTGAAGGCGCCGCTGACGATCGTGCATTCCGCCTCGACGCATCCGAGGCATCTCGATTCGAACATCTGTGGGACCTGTCAGGGTTAGCCTCGCGGAGCCACCTCGGGCAGGGAGAGCGAGATGACCTCAGAGCTTCGATCCGGTCCCTCCTGTCGGCCGTGAACTCGGCCGTCCCCGATCCGAGCAGGATCGAGATGGCGCGGACCGACTTCTACGGCGCTCTGCGCCCTCGGGCTCCCATCCCGCGGCCCCGCGGGACCACTCTGTTGCGCGGTGGGGTGCTCGGGGCCGGCTGGAGATGGGTCGTCTATCTCGACATTCGCGATGGCGCTCTTGAGATAGTCGCAGGCGGGAGAGACGATCACGGGTTGCTGGCGCTCGAGCACGCGCAGCTGCCCGTAGTAGGCGAATTGGCGGCCCGTCTCGCCGATCACGAGACTTGTATGTTCAATGTGTCGGCGGCGTGGAATGAAAAGTCCGAACTCCTCGATGACCTAGCAACTTGGTGGGGCGAGACCACATTGGAATTTACCCGAAGGCTGCAGCTGCGCAATGTACAGGACCTGCTGCTTTGTCCCGGTCACGGCCTTGAGACGCTTCCAGTTCATCTCGCCCCTGCTTGGGCTGATCGCTTCACGCTCGCTTACGCACCGAGTCTGGCATTGTCGCAACACACGATGGATGCGTCGCTCGCAGATGGTTTAGACATCCACCGGGGCGATCTCACCTCGGGACCGCTTCCACAGCTTGATCACGAGGTCAACGTCGTCCGGAGTGCACACCATCGAACCGACGAGAGCGCCGACTTTCTTCGTCCGCAGAGTCGGTTTGTGCACTACGCCGGCCATGCAACCGGCCGCGCCGCGATCAGGAGCCGCGTCCTGAAGATGTCCGATAGACCCATAACCGTTGCGGACATTCTGGTCGACGCGGATTTCTTCGGAGTTGAGACGGTTATGTTTCCGGTTGCTCAACGGGGGTCTTCCTGCACCATTCCGCGTCGCCATTGTCGCTCGGTGGGATCGACTACGCCCTCGTTGCTGTGGGTGCGCGATCGATTGCTCGACAATGTGGGATGTCCACGACACCGCTGCGTCGTTGTTCATGGGCGTTTTTCATGTCTGCCTCGGTGCGGGAGTTAATACCGCCGACTCGTTTCGTACCTCTGAGACTTTCTTCGGAGCGACGATGGGCACCTTGCGGGATCGAATCGCCGAGCCCCTGTCGAAGGGCTGGCCCAACTGGCGGTCTGACGCAAAAGCCGATGATGTTTTTGGTCGGTCAGTGCATTGGGGTGCATTCAGATTGGTCGGTCGCTACTGGTGATCCGAAGCCACCTGGCTCGAACCGGTCAGCCCTTGCAAGAACTGGCCGCCGTGGGCACCTGATCCGTCGAACCACCTGAGCACCGGAAACAGCTTCATGACGCCTCGATCGAGCACTCGGGATTTGTGGCGATTCGCGCGGACAACCCAAGCGCGCCTGAATTCAGCGAGACCGACCACACATGGAGTGAACGATTCAGCCACCTCTTCCCCACCGAAGGTCACGTCGACTATGGCGTTGCAAGTGCGTGGCCGGAGCGCTCCGGACCGGCGATCCGCCGTTCCAATCTGGGCAGAACTCCTACTTACCAAACACGGCATCGCCGAACGCAGCTGCGGCGTCGGCTTGCATGCCAGGAAGGACGTGTTGGTACACGGTCATCGTGAACGCTGGGCTGCTGTGGCCGAGGCGTTCGCTGACGACCTTCACGGGGACGTTCGCCTTCAACAGGATTGAGGCGTGTGTGTGGCGGAGGTCGTGGAGGCGGATGCGGCGTATGCCGTGCTCGGCGACGAGCTGATCCCACACCTTCGAGAACCGGTCGGGATGGACCGGGCCGCCGTCGGGATGGGTGAACACGAACTCGCCGTCGTTCCGTGTCCCGTTGTCATCTGCTGTTCGAGCTGCACCCGTCGCCACGTCCGCAGCACGGCGACGGTGCGCGGGTCGAGGTCGATCGTTCGCCGGCTCGTCGATGTCTTCGGTGCACCGATCTCGGCCTCGTAGCCGACCGAGAGCAACTGCTGGTCGACGACGAGACGGCCTCGTCAAGGTCGACGTTGCGCCACGTCAGCCCGAGTAGCTCGCCGCGTCGCATGCCGGTGTTGGCCTCAGGTAGATCGGAGCGAACCACTCGGAGTCCTCGATGCCGAGAGGAAGCTGCGCAGCTCGTCAGCCGACCAGACCTGATGATCCTTCGCTCCACCCGTGCGAACCTTGGGCGGGTCGGCGAGGTCCGCCACGTTGCGGAGCACGGTGCCTTTCCGATGGGCGTCGGCGAGCGCCTTGCGGAGCATGCCGTGGATGTTCCGAACGGTCTTCGGTGCCAGCCCGCCGCCGGCACCGTTGAGTTTGCCGTCAATGAGCAGCTCGGCGTACAACGTGTCGAGGTCCTCGGGCTGGAGCTGACGAAGCTGGATCGATCCAATCCGAGGCGCGACGTGCAGCCGGACGTTGTTCCGGTACGAGTCGAACGTCGATCGACTGAGCTGCGACTTCTTCAGCGGCAGCCATCGATCGTTGAGGTAGTCGGCCAGCGTGATGCGATCCGGTGATCGGTAGTCACCGTCCTGTTTGCGCTTGACGATCTCGGCGAGGGCACGCTCGGCCTCCTTGCGCGTGGCGAAGCCGTCATGCCAATCGCGGATGTCCCGGCCGGTCATGCGGTTGATGCCGCCGTACACGACGGGGTAGTAGCGGTTCCCCTTCTGGCGATGTCTCCCTCTGCGTGACCTGCCTCCTGAATCGGATCGACCACGCCCCCCCGTCTCAACGTACCGGTCCGTCAAGCCGAGGGAAGCGGACACATGTCTCTGTAACGGTGGCGACTTTTGGGGGTCGGGAGTGTGGGCAAGGCGGAGCACGGGATTTCACCAGCCGAAATTCTCCGTAACGACATCGACCTTCACGGGGCCTTCGAGAGGTATCAGGAAGGAGCACCAGATGTCAGCAGCCGAAATTCTTTGTAACGACACCGAGGTTCGTCGGCAAGTCGGGGACATGGCAACAACCGTCGACCTCACGCAGCCCGACTTCCTCACGGTCGAACAGGCCGCCGCCGTCATCGGCATCGGCCGCACGTGCGCATACCAACTCCGCTCGGCGAGCCGCCGACTTCGGCGAGGGCACCTTCCCCGCCATCCGCTTCGGCAAGCAACTCCACGTCCCACGCAGGAGCTCGAAGACCTCACTGGTGGACCCATCACCATCCCCGCCCTCACCGACGACACCACACCGGCCTCCACCACGTCACACGACCAACCCGACGCCACCACCAACACCGATCACCAACCGACGACCACCACCGTCACCACCCCCACCGACCTACCACAACGACCGCTGCCCTACACCGAATAGATCCACCCCCCATGCCAACCAACACGACCACCGAACCAATCCACACAGCCAAAACAGACGAGTGCACAGTTGAATCCGGGAACCGATTCGGGAGCGGCCGATGACCGTGCGGGTGACCACGCTGAAGGGCGCCGACGCCGGCGCTCTACTACGTCGAGCAGTTGCCGAACTACTACCTCCAGGCCGACGAGCCGCGCGGCCGATGGCTCGGACACGGCGCCGACGCGCTCGGCTGTCCGGCGACGTCGACGACGAAGACGTTCCTCGCGCTGATGGCCGGCATGGACCCGACCCGACCGGATCGGCATCTCGGTCGGCGCTACGACGACAAGTCGGTCCGCGGGTTCGACGTCACCGGCTCGGCGCCGAAGTCCGTGTCCGTGTTGTTCGCACTCGGTGACGAAACGTCCGCGACCGAGGTCCTCGACGCGCACGACGAGGCGGTCGGCGCGTTGGCGGATGGATCGAAGATCACGCCCACACCCGATATCGGATCGGCGGCGAGGTCGCGGTCGTCGACGCCGAAGGGATCGTCGCCGCGGCCTTTCGGCAACACACCAGCCGAGCACTCGACCCGCAACTCCACACCCACCTGGTGATCGCCAACCGGGTGAAGTCTCCCGACGGGCGATGGCTGGCGCTCGACGCCCGATTCATCAAGCACGACCAGCGGACGCTCTCGGCGCTCTACCACGCCTGCGCTGCGGGCCGAGCTGACCCGGCGCTCGGCGTGCGGTGGCACAACCCCGAGCACGGCATCGCCGAGATGCCGACGTCCCCGAGGACGTCCTCGCCGAGTTCTCGAACCGCACCGACGACATGCGCCGGCGCATCGACGACAAGCTCGACCGGTTCATCGACACGATGGGCCGCGAGCCGACACCTCGGGAGCGATGGAAGCTCGAACGAGAAGCAGCCATCGACAGCCGACCGGCCAAGGCGAACGCCGTCGACGCTGCCGACCTCCACGACGAGTGGCGCGAGCAGGCCGCGCCAGCTCGGACATGGACCCCGGAGGTGATCGTAGCCGACGCCGATCGAGCAACAGCGTCGAGCGCCGAGCGATCGACCGCCGACGACGACGTCGGTGTTGATCGACCGGCGATCGAGGCGATCGGCGAGAAGCAGTCGACGTGGCGGCCCACCGAGCTGCACCGAGAGCTCGCGGCGTCTGTCCCGACCGACATCGTCGGCGACGCCGACCGGCGTCGTCGGATGGCTCGACCGGTGTCGCCGACGCGATCGTCGACGCGACCGCTGCGTCGATATCTCTCGAGCCGATCCCGGCCGACGCGCTGCTGCGTCGTGACGGTCGACCAGTCACCGAGTCGGGCGTCGACCGGGCGCTCACCACACAGGCGATCCTCGACCAGGAGCGCGCACTCATCGAATGGGCCGACCGCCGCTTCGACCACGACGGCCTCGACGAACCCGCCGCGATCGACCCGGAGCGACGTCGACCTGAACGTCGCCCAAGCCGAGGCCGCCGCGCGTCGCCGGCGACGCGCTGACCTCGTGCTGGTCGTCGGCCCGGCCGGCACCGGCAAGACCACCGCGCTCGCGCCGGCCGTGGCGCACCTCCGAGCCGAGGGTCGGGCCGTGTTCGGCGTCGCCCCGTCGGCCACCGCCGCCGAGGTGCTGGCAGAGGAGACCGGCGTCGCGGCTGACACGCTCGACAAGTTGCTCATCGAGCACCGCCTCGATCGGCCGCCCGATCACCGCTACGACCTGCCGGTCGGCGCGACCGTGATCGTCGACGAGGCCGGGATGGTGCCGACCGCCAAGCTGGCCGAGCTGGCCGACCTCGCCGACCTGAAGGGCTGGCGACTCGCGCTCGTCGGTGACCCGCTGCAGTTCTCCGCCGTCGGCCGCGGTGGCATGTTCGGGCTGCTCGTCGACACGTTCGGCGCAATCGAACTCGACCGGGTCCACCGCTTCGACGAGGACTGGGAACGAGACGCCAGCCTCCGCCTGCGCCGAGGCGACGTCGACGTGGCCGAGATCTACGACGCCCACGGCCGGCTCCACGGCGGCACCGCGCACGCAGATGGAGCGAGCCGCCGTCGCCGCTGGTGGACGACCGCCAGGCCGGCAAGACGGCGTTGCTGATGGCGCCGACCAACGAAGCCGTCGACGAGCTCAACGAGCGCTGCCAGCGCGACCGGCATCAACGCCGGCGAGATCGACCCCGACGGCCGCACGTCACAGGTCGGCGCCGTACGACGCTCTACGTCGGCGACGAGATCGCCACCCGACAGAACGAGCGGCGGCTCGTGACCGACCGCGGCGAGATGGTCCGCAACCGGGCCGAGTGGACGATCGACGAGCGATCCACCGCGACCGCTCGCTCACCGTCGACCGGCCGAGCGGACGGGTGCGACTTCCCGAGCGAGTACGTCACCGAACACGTCGAGCTCGCGTACGCCCGCACCGGAACCGGCGCCCAGGGCCGCACGTCCACGGCGGCCTGCTGTTCCTCGAGGGACCCACTGACGTCCGCAACCTCTACGTCCCGATGACCCGAGGCACGGAAGACCAACGAAGCCTTCCTCGCCACGACCGGCGAGCAGACCGCGCTCGACGTCTTCACCCAGTCGCATCGCCACCGACTGGATCGACCAGCCCGCCATCGCCCGCCAAGCCGAACTGAAGAAGCCGACCGACATCGAAGTCGAGATCGAGCGCCCGCGCAGGCAGGGCGACAACATCAACCCAACACGACAGATCCTCGACCGGTGGAGCCGCCGATCAGCCAACGCGAGGTTGGCCCCGCCTACCACGCCTCCGTACCGGTCGACGAAGAAGTGGAGCGAGTTGACCGACATCGAAATGATCCTCGCCGAGTGGGATGGCCGAGGACCGGACGGCTACCTCCCCGAGGACGACCCCGAACCGAACCGTCCGACGAAGCCGTGGACCAGTTGGACGACATGGAACGCCTCCTGGCCGAGATGGACGGCTACGAGCCCATCGGGGACAGCTGGCGCCACGTGCTGCAGGCGCCTCAGCAACCGACCGGCCGAGAGTTGCCCGGGATGGATCTACCCGGATTCTGAACCCAGCGAATGGACCACGCGGCGGCGCGTACAACCACGTCCCTGTCCGCGAGCTGTCCGGGTCGATCATGCAAGCGGAGAAGTACCTCTTCTACCTGAGCAAGTCAGGCAAGGAGGGCGAGAAGAGCATCGCAGCAAAGTACGAGAAGGATCTTCCCAGCGGCTTGGGCGTGAAGATCGCCAACCCGAAGGCGATCCTTCTGTCCGGCAGAGACTTGGACCTCTCCGAGCAGGAAAGGTTCGACTTCGAGTTCGTGCGCCGACAGTACTCGAACCTCGTTGACATCATCACGTACGACGACCTGCTTCGTCGCGTTCAGAACGTCATTGCGACGCTCTCGAAGCAGGCTCGCGGCGAGGCCGATGAAGTAGGCGAGCTGGCTTAACCGCCGCCAGCAGGATCATGAGGCGAACGGGTAGGAGATGCCTCTCGGGGGCATCTCTCGCGATCCTCGACGATGCGGGCCTTCGGTAGCGCCGAGGAGCCGCTCGCCGCTGTTCTACGACGTGACGCCCTCGACGATGGTGAGCAGTGCGCCGACAGCCTCGCGGTAGCGGCCGACAGCCACGAGGTCGAGAGGCTTGTCGTAGCGCAGGTCGGGGTCTGGGCTCCGGAGCCAAAGCCGCGCCGACTCCGGCCGAAGATGCTTGCGAGCAACGCTGAGGATTGCGCTCAGTTCGAACAGTCGCAGTTCTGTTTCGGGCGTAGGTGAACTGTCGCCCGCTCGCCAGCGTGTGACGCTGCTCGCGGTTGTTCCAACCGCTCGGGCGATGTCGGCAGCGTCCACGATGTCGTCGGCCAGCAACTCCTCAAGAAGCTCAATGACTGTTGGCATCCTGACCCTTCTCTCCGGTTTCGGTGGCACTCAGCACTGGTCCTCGATCCTCTCCAGCGCCTCGCACAGCCGTATCAGAATGCGCATGATTCCCGCGACGGGATCGGTCGTGTCGAGGGTGGACAGGACAACCGCGTCAACCTTCGACGACTTCTTGTGCGCCGCGACCTTCGAGCGCAGGTCTTGGAGATCGCGCAGCGCCGAGATCGCAGATTCAGCTTCCTCGAACGATTGCTCTTCGAGGAAGCGCTTCAACTTGGAGATGCTCTTCTCGTTCGGCGGTCCTGCGCCGACGGCCTTGCTGAGTGCTTTGGAGTCGATCGAATCGACGACCAGCCTTGCGAGCACGCCGAGTTGCTCCTCGAACTCGGGTGTGCCGTCGTTCAGTGGGACGCGGACAGCGCTTCAGCAGGTGAATGTCTTCGCCCGTTGGTTCTGTGAAGAGCGGCCAGTCGAATCTGCGGAGCCAGGCCTTGTTCAGTGAGCGATAGTGCCGCTGAAACTCGAAGTCGATGCCTCTGCGGGCGTTCGGGTTCGCCGCAAGCTCACGTCGCAGTGGATCCGTGATTCCTGAACGCTCAGGCGCTTGGTTGAACCCCGCCCATCGCTTCCGCTCGGCTTCCGGCAGCTCCTGACCGAAGTCGCCGAGGTGGGCGAACAGGAGGCCCGGCGCGGCGCCGTGGACCCGGAAGCTCCAGAGTTGCCCGCAGGTCACGCCTGACTCTTCGATGTTGAAGATGTCGGGGTGCTCGTAGTAGGGCGCGAGCACCTCGCGTCGGAAGTGGACGGTCCGGAGGAAGTCGCCGGGGTCGAGGTCCGGCCCACAGGCCATGCGCACCTCTGCGCCGTCTTCATCGATGTCGACGATGAGCTCGGGGAAGGTCTCCGAACGACTGCCGCCGAAGCCGATCGTCCCTGCCTGTTCGAACGGCGGCGCCGGCACCACCCTCACCCCGAAGAACCGTGTGAAGCCGCCAATCGAGTGGCCGCTTCCACCCACCAGGCAGGTGTTCTCGAGATCGTGCACGACATCGGTGCGGATCGCTTCGATATCGACCCCCGGTGCCGACAGCCGGAGGCGACGCGAGTCGATGCAGAGAGCGAGGTCCCACTGCCGCGCCGCCTGGAACCGCCGCACCAGACCCGTGCGCACGAGCATCTGACCGTCCTCGAAGTAGGCCACCGGATCAGTGCGGCCATCGTCGAGCAACTGGAAGTAGTGCCCGGTCTCGTCGTTGCGCCACAGATTGTGGAACAGCACGAACTCGTCGATGAGTCGCGGGGCCGGGTCAGGTTTCAGCCCGTAGAAGCTCTGTGTGACCACCAGCGGGTGTAGACCCTCGTCGTTGCCCGTCGGGAGGTACTCCCGCACTGGGTCTTCCTCGCCCCAGCTCTCGACGAAAGCAGGACCGTTGTCGTAGTCATGTGGCCAGCCGGGACCGTGTTCGATCACGCGCTGGCGAGCACCAGGCTCCACGAAGAGCGCCGAACGACCAACGCTTGTGTCCTCGTCGAGGCTCGACTCGTGCACAACAGTCCAGAGGTGTGAGATCGGATCGCGAAAGTCGCGCTGGATTTCCTGCTGCTCGACGAACTCGATCAGCTTCGGATCAGGCTGAGGTGTCATTCGAACCGTCCTGCCTCGTTCATTCAGCCTTCGGTCGCCGCGTGTGCTTCGTGGCCGCGTACTCCCTGACTGCGTTGCGCGAGCTACGCCAGATGCCGTCCGAGCCCTGAATGGCATCGAGTCGCCCGCGCTGCGCTGCCTGCCGGAGCGCGGGCACGGAGAAGTCGTCGTCGGCAAGCGCCGTCAGCGGGACCAGGCGGGCGGGCCCGGCGACGTTGGGCACGACGAAGCGGTGGAGGTTCTCGAGCATCGCTCTGGCGATGATCTCTCCGAGTGTGCCGTGATCGCCTTCGTCGGAACGCTGGAGTGCGCTCAGGTACGCGTCGCGCTGGTTCTTGAAAATGACGACCGGCGGGTAGCCCAGGCGCACCAGCACCAGGTTCAGCGCGAGGCGACCGACGCGACCGTTGCCGTCGATGAATGGGTGGATGCACTCGAACCGATGATGTAGCTGGGCCAGCTTCTCGGGCAGCGGCACATCGAGTTCAGCACCCGATGCCACGGTCTCGCCGAGTTCGACAACCTCGGCTATCCAGTCGGCGAGCATCGCCGGCACCTCTGGCCACGGCGGTGGGGTCATGCCGCCGTCGAACTCAGCGATCTCGTGCTGGCGAAAGCTCCCCGGTGACTCCGCGTCAGTCGCATCCGGGTGGGGAGCGACGCCCCACACCGGCGTCATCGCCATGTGGTGGATCCGACGAATCTCGTTCAGGTTGATCAAGCCGCCGTCGGTCCAATCGTCGGGATCGAGCGCCTGGCCGTACACCCATCGGGCCGCCTCGCTGTAGCCCTCGACTTCCATGTACTCCTTGATGGGCTTCGCGCCGACGAGCGCGGCGCTGGTCGAGAAGCTGAGCGACCTCACGGAGGACGAGGGCGTTGCCTTCCAGTGCAGTCGAGTGGTGGGCCTCGAGGTGCCAGATGTCCGACCAGACCGTCTCCGATTCCTTTGGCGAGGGCAACCCCCCGAACCGTTCGTTCAGCTCGTTGAGCGCGTCGTCGAGCCGCTGGTAGATGGTGGCCCTACTGGGTCGTCCTCGTGCCATGCAGGTCTCTGTCCGTTCGATCGTGAGAAGTTGAGTAGCCGACGGGTCGGTGAAACGAACTTATCAAGTCCGGCCGAGTTTGATATGCCAACGGCGAACCCATTCGAACCTATCAAAATCCCTCCCAGACCCTCAGCTGATCGGTCTGCGGCGACGATTGAAGAGTGCGACCTCGCTGATCGCTATTCGTCTCGTCATGGTCAGAGTGTCGTGAGACTCAGGGCGTGATCGATTTGAATGCTCCCAAACAGTTCCAGGCCGCACGAGAGGCACGTGAGGGCTTCGATTGTCGGGGCGTTCGCCCACGGAGTCGTATCGGTCGGACCAGGCCCAGGTCGTGGTCCCCGGTGTGCGGCTCGTCGGCACGCCGGGCACACGGTTGACGGTTCTGCACCCGTCAGCTTCGCTCGCTCGTGGTTCGAGACGATGCCCTGGAGCGAGTGCCGTTCCTTGGCCAGAGCGACGCGCCTGACCGTGCTCCAGTGCAGATCGTCAACTTCGGCTTGTCTGATCGCATCCGCAGCATCGGCGAAGTAGCCCCACAAGTCGATGGGTCGCCCATCCCACAATGACTCGGCGGCGTTCAAGGCACGTCGGGCGGTCTGGAGGTCGTTGGCTGGATTGAGATCGGCGAGATGGATGGCTCGGTT
This sequence comes from Ilumatobacteraceae bacterium, assembly GCA_963820085.1. Taxonomy (GTDB): domain Bacteria; phylum Actinomycetota; class Acidimicrobiia; order Acidimicrobiales; family Ilumatobacteraceae; genus Ilumatobacter_A. The sequence continues at coordinate 956,389 of CAWFYU010000009.1, forward strand.
TCGGACGTCCAGAACCGAGCCTGCGTTCGAAGCGTTCAGGTCCCTCCCGTCTCTCCGAAGGAGTTCGGTCGCACGCTTGAGGGCCGACTTTGCGTTGATCGTCTTGCGGGTTGCGATCCGCTCCCGTGCCTCCTTTCGATCTTCCTGACTCGTCACAGGGAGTGTCTGACGGGCCTCACTCGGTTGGAGAACTGCGAGTTCGACTTCCGTGAGCTCTTCTGGCTTCTCGAAGAGCGAGCGGACGTCGTCCTTTGCAACGGCCGCCTTCGCCAGGTACTCGACGGTGGCGCCGGCGTGGATCGCGAACTCCAGCCGCCAGCCTCGGCAGAAGTCGCCGATCGCCAACTGCGCGAGCCGTTGGCCTGTCGCCCGCAACTGGAACGCGATGCCCATTCCCTGGTCCACAGCGCGCTACCTCCTTGATCCGGCTAGCAGTCGGAGGATCGCCACTTCGGCCCGTTCTGCTTCATCCACTTGAGCAGCGCCTCACCTTCTGACGGCATGCGGGCCATGCCCGTCAGGCAGTCGATCGCCACCTGAGCGAACGAGGCGTGTTCGATGCCGTCGATCGTGCGGGTTCGCTCGTAGACGATCGGGTCGTAGGGGACTGCGGTGATGACGTTGCCGCCGGTCCTCGTCGGAAGTAGCCGAAGGTCCTTCGCCAGTCGCTCGGCGTCATCGGTGTACACGATGGCGATGTACGGAGCTGTGACGGTGACGATCTTGTTCGACGAGAACGATCCGGTCAGCACGCATCGCTTGGGCTTCGCTGATGCGACGTCGCGGAGGAACTGCTTGGGTCCGCCAATCGCATTCCACGTTGTGATCTCGTTCGAGGTCAGGCAGCCGTAGTCGTTTGTGATCAGTCGGACCACCTTCTCCCAATTCACGGCCGTCACCGCTTGGCGCGGCTTGCGTTCGATCATCAACTCCTGGGACAACACGTTGAGGATTCGCGACACGTACCCGTCGTCCATGCCGAGCGACTCGGCCAGCTCTCCAGCCGTGTACGGCGGCACGACTTCGATCAGTGTCCGCATCAATGCCCAAGCTCGTGGGCCGTTGAGTGACGGCCCGAGTCCCCTGGGCTTCGGGTCTGGATCGCGTCGGGCTCCATCGGTGTGAAGACTCACGGCAGGCTGATCGAGCCGGACGTCGATGTTGCCGGTTCCGTCGACGAAGTTCGCAGTGCGTTCGAGGAGCAGTTCGCGAGTGCGGGGACTCAGCCAGTCGGCGAACACGATCGTCGGACCGTCGGGAAGATCAAGCTTGGCTGCGTCCCGCGGTTCGAGGCGGCGTCGGGTGACGACTGACAAGCGTGAGGTGCTGCCGCCGGGTGTCGTGATCTCGATCGTGCCGCCGTCTTGATCTCGTCGGGCAACGGTGACGGCCCACGAGGTCGGGAGCAGGTCGCCGAGTCGCCGCACGACCTCATCGAGGCGCCGGCGACTCGCCTCGGGAATGCGTGGCCGGGCCATCACCCCAGAATAGACCAATCTGCCTAGAACATTGATCTGTCTGCAGCAGACAGATCAATGTTCTAGGCAACGCTTCTAACGATTCTTCTAACGAACTATCCGTCACGAGCCTGTTATCCACAGGCATGAAACGTCATATCGATATCGCAAAAGCCCAGGTAGATGGCATAATCTGTCACAACCCGTCACAGCCCGACATGGGCTCGACTCATAACCCGAAGGTCGCAGGTTCAAATCCTGCCCCCGCCACTCGACAAAAGGCCCGGAAACATTGTGTTTCCGGGCCTTCTTCGTTGGGCCGTCGGTCCGTTTCTACCGGGTCATCTACCGGCTGGCGTCGGCGCGGTCCGATGACCTGGGGGTTCCCGGATTCGCGCCGGTAGATGTCTACCGGCTGGGGCCGCCGGTGTGCTGTCGGTAGCGCTGTCGATGTCACGCTGGGTCGACAGCGTGGGGCCGAAACCGCGGGCGGCGGCCTCGGCCATGCCGGGAATGACGTGTTGGTAGGTGGCCATCGTGAAGCCGGGGTGGGCGTGCCCGAGTCGTTCGGAGACGACCTTGATCGGCGTGCCCGAGCCGGCGAGCAGCGAGCGTGGGTGTGGCGCAGATCGTGAAAACGGATCGTTGGGAGATCCAGGCGTGCGAGCTGCCGGGTCGAAGAGTTGGCTGATCGATTCGGGGTGCACCGGGTACGCCGCGGTGTTCGTGAAGATCGGGATCGTCAAGTCCGACGGGGTGGCCGTCGCGTTGCTGCCGGCGACGCCAGCTGGCGAGGAGGGTTTCGGTGTGTGGGGTCGAGGTCGATGCATCGACGACTGATCTGGGTCTTCCACGGGACCTCGTGACTGTGTCCGCCGACGGACTTGCCGGGTGCGGGCGATCGAGATCGGTGGGTCGTGCGGTTCCAGTCGGCCCAGCGGAGTCCGGCGAGTTCGCCGCGTCGCATCCCGGTGGTGGCAGCGAGGTGTAGCGCCGGGTAGAGCCGAGTGTCGGGTGGCGGCGAGGAAGGTCGAGCTGGTCGACGTCCATACTTCGGGCCTTGTTGGCGCGCGCGGTGGGCCGTGGCGCGGTGCCGTCGAGCGCGACGTTGTAGGCGACGAGTGGACCGACGGCGTCGTTCGAGCGCGGCGCGCATGATGACGTGGACGTCGTAGACGGTCTTGGGTGCGAGTCGTCGCCGTTGCGGCTCTCCGGTCGCGAGCAGGTCGGTGTAGAGGCGGTCGAGGTGTTCGGCGCGAAGCGAGCGCATCGCGAGGTCGCCGATAGCCGGGTTGATGTAGTTGTCGATCATCCACCGTAGCGGTGCGCGGTCGACGGTCGGAGGTGTGGCGCGTCTGGGCATCCAGGTTCGGTCAGAAGCCGGTGAGGTCGCAGCCGAGCGAGCACGCGCGCAACCGGTCGGTCCGTGGGTGAGGTTCGCGGCGATCGCTTCGGGTCCTCGCGGGAGTCGCCGGCGGGGTGCCAGCGGCGTCGTTCTTGCCGGTGGTCGGGTCGATGCCGTCGTAGGTGACGACGTAGAAGCGGTCCTGTTCGAGACGATGTAGGCCATCGACAGCGTTCCGAGCAGTCGGCCGCTGACGACTTCGGAGCCAACCCGAAGATCATCAAACAGCGCCGTCTCCGTCGGACTGGTGTCGGCGGTGAGCATCGAGGAATGCTTCGACGGCGTCGTGAGCGGCGCGTTTGATCTCGCGGTAGTCGTCGTCATCGATGTCGTCGCCGATTCCCACGTTCGCGTTGTCGAGTCGATCGTGGTAGTCGGTGTGATGGTGGCGGATGTAGGCGCGGGCGGCCAGCACGGCGCGCTCGTCAACGCTGAGCGTTTTCGTGCGACCGACCCGTCCACTGCCAACAACGGTGGCTTGCGCGGCGGCGCCGTCGGCGATGCGGGCTGCGAGGTCTTGGTGCTCGGGGGTGAAGTCGAGCCACGCCAGAACCGTGCCGCGTAGCTCGGTCTGGTAATCAGCCTCGACACGTTCCACAATGAAGCGCTCCAGCGACACGGGCACGGAGCACGCTGGTCGGTTGACTCGACCGCGGCATTGCGAGCGGCGTCGATTGCTGCTGTGGGTGCGAGCAGGCCGAGGCGTCGGCGATGACCGCCTCGCCGGTTCTTCGGCTTCCACGCATTCCAGTAGGCGCCGGTGGCTTTCACCCGGCGGGTGACGAACGCATCACCAGACGCCAAGAACTCCCACCCATCCGGCATTTCGAGTTCACCGAAGTCCGGGTTCCACCAGCCGGCCTTGGTGTCGTAGACGTCGAGGTTCTCCGATGCCGGGTCCTCCTGCGCAGCCATCCACCAATTGTTCGCGCGCCTTGACCGCGAATGCGCAGCGGCGCCCGAACGCGGTTGAGGCAGTCGTTGGGCGGCAACTTTCTGGAGCGGGGTTGACCGATCCGAAGTGCCGTACTGTCCGGTCGACGGTCGGTTGTGGCACCGTTGTTATGCGCTGGTGGTCGTCTCTTTTCGTGCGTGCTCAAAGGTTTGCGTCGTGGCGCCTACCCGGGACGGCTGCGGCATCTCTGCGTGATTCTCGCTTAAGGCTGGATGTTGAGGTGGTCGGCAAGCATGTTGGCGGTGTTGTCGGCCCACTTACAGCGTGCTGGTTGAGTGAGATGGCGAGAGCACGAGATCGATTTCGCAAGGGCTTCCACTGTCGACACAAGAAAGTCCGCTGCGGACTTGAGTACACGCGGAGTCCTCTTGGTTGCCGAACTTGCGGCGATGAATTCTGCTGCCCGGCGAGTCGCCGCGTCGACCAACTCGGGCTTGCGGATCGTCCGCCGTCAGCGTGCAGGAAGAGGTGAAGGTCTCCAGCCGCCTTACCGAATGTCTGGGCTTCGATCGCTTCTGTCTCGGAAAACCAGCGTGTGATCTCCGTGAGCTTGCGCCGAGGCGTCCATCGCGTGTGATCGAGGATCTGAATCACGGCAACCCAACCTTGATCAATGTTCTCGTCGTGGAGTGCAACGACAATCGACTGCTTGTTCGGGAAGTACTGGTACAGCGAGCCGACACCAACCCCGGCCTCTTCGGCCACCTTGGTCGTGGTGAATCCGAGGGCCCCTTCATCGCGGAGAATGCGAATATTCGCATCGAATCCGTTGGTACATCTGTCGGGACCGCTCTTGTTGCGGTTCTTTCCTGGGGTAGGTGTCTCGTGACATGCGGAGGGCCTCTCTCTCACAAAAGCGAGTGGATTAATGCAAATGATCATTCGTATTCTAGTCGGATGCTGTCATCACCGAAAGAGCGACCAACACTGATTCCTCTCGTCGACCACGCTCGATGCGAAGCCCGCTATGCCTGTGTGAACGTGGGCCCGGAGAACGTCTTCAGCGTGTACCAGATTGACGACGCCGACCGTCGAGCCCTCTCGTCACTTGGTCGACTCCGATCTCGTATCCATGGCGGCATGACGGCCTACGCGACGAGGGCCGAGGACTGCTCCGGCTGCGGGCTCTGGCACGCATGCGACGAGAACGCTGTGCGACTGGTGTCGGCGTCATGAATGCCGATGTCAGCGTCACACGCATCATCAATCCGTCCGCGCTAATCGAGATCGACGACGTCGCCGTCCTGACCGATCCCTACTTCAACGACAGCCGCTTCTTTCCGATGAACGAACCCATTGGACTGAGACCGGCAGACCTCCCCCGCCTCGCCATGATCCTCGGCGGGCACGGCGTCTTCGATCATTGGCGCCCCAAGTCGATGATGAGCTACCGCTACCACGACGAAACGCCCGTGTTCACCGCGAACCTCAACGTATGGCATGCCAGGCTCAGAAAGCTGGGTTCGCTGAAGCGACATACCTGCAATGGGGCGATCGGCGCCAGATCACTGCCGACCTCTCGGTCACATCGCTTCCAGGCGAGAGCGTGCTTGCGGGACGTCGCGGACAAACAACTACCTGATCGAAGCAGCGGGCGTGTCGGTGTTCGTTGGGACCGAGGCGTGCAGCCTCGAACCGATCCGCGAATGCGCACGCTACCACAGCGTCGACGTCGCCGTCCTTCCTATCGACGGGTTGACAATCGCCAGCAAGCGGACTCGTGATGGATGCAGCAACTGCGATTGAAGCAGCCAACATCCTCGGCGCTCGAGCGCTCGCGCCAATTCACTATTCCCAACGTCCCGTTCGCGGCCTTTGGACCTGCCCCTCCGGCATCGACGAACTCAATCGACTCGCCAAGGCGCACCCGAACCTGGCGGTGCCGCACGCTGCAACAGGATCGCGAGCATCGGCCGGTCGCGCATGACATCCGAACCCGAAACAGGTCCGTCGATCACGATTTTCGGCCCCGGCGCAATCGGCGTTTGCACCTGCTCGACGATCGCAGGGCAAGCAGAGATCGAAGGTGCCGCTCGAGCCATCAACGTGATGCGAGTGGATCGACCAATGGCCGTGGCCGCTGTCCGCCGGCCGCCGGATCACTGTGCTCGCAGCGCTCGAAAGCACGCTCGGCCCGACCACGGATCTCCTGGCTCAGGTTACGCGCGTGGAGCGAAGATCGGCGTGACCGTGCCGCTCTGCGACGGCGCCTGGGAGTGCTTTGAGGGTGGTGATCTCGATGGATACATCTCCATCGTCGCTGCTGAGTGCGATGCCGCTGCCGAGTCGAGTGACGTCATCGTTCTCGCTCAGGCGGTCCATGGCACGAGCGGCAGAACTCTGCACGGCCTCGACTTTGGTCATCAGCAGCCCCCTTCCTGCAGTCGAAGCTGCGATCAACAAGGAGCGACAACACCAAACAGGCTCAGCCAGCCCCGATCGTAACGACATCGCCCCACCGGTCGAACCCCCGACCGGTATCCGGCATTCTGATCAGGCTGGAGCGCCCGATAATGTCGGCGCCGAAGGCCCCTTTGTGCGGTGTCGTCAGGACATGGACCACGTTGTCCAGTGGAATCGCCAGCCGGTGTCATCGACCTTGGTCGTGGCTCCGAAATCGAAGTCGGTCATGGCATGTGCTGCGGTTTGTTCGATGAGGTGGCGGGTCTGGGGCTGCTGACGACAAGCAACCCGTCTTGGGTGAACGTGCGGGTGGAGAAACCGAAGCGTTTTCGTAGATCGGCTCGGATCGCTTGTCGGAGGGCGTTCATCTGGTCGCCGGGCACACCGACGATCTCGGCTGTTCCGTGTTCGTTGACTGCGGTCGCGGCGAGTTCGGCTAGGACGGGGATCCGGTCGTCGGGCGTCGGTGTCGGGAACGACTTGTCGATCGCTGCGAGACACTTCTGACAGTTCGGCGCCTCGGTGCGATCAACTCGTCGACCTGTGTGATCGTCGTATCCGTCGGCCATCGCGGCCCAGGTTCGACCGCACAGCGACTTCGGTGACCAGCGTTTGTCAAGCAGTTCGTCGGGGACTGCGCCGCGGGACCGATCTGGGCTGTCGAGTATCGCTGCTCGGGCGTTGCCAGACCGCGTTTGTGGTGGTGAGGTGAATCGAGGTGCCGCTGACGGTTCGGGTGAGCAGCATCGTTTCACCAGCGACGGTCAACGAGTTGAGCAGGGTGCTCATGGCCTCACCCTAGGATCGGGTGTCAACCCGAAGATCTGCGCTGGCATATGCCTCGCGTCTGCTACCGGGGCAGCGCTGTGGTCGGTGGCTACGTTTGTGGCGTGCTGGTGTGCGATCTTCGTCATTTCTTGGATCTTGCCGATGATGCCCCAGGGCCGGCGAGACGTCTTGGGATGCAGTTGGTGGCGATCGTCGGTCGGCGAGCGCGCATCAGGTCGGGAGTGGTGTGACGACGGCGGTGCGGTGCACGAAGCGTCCGAACCGGCGGCCGTGCGTCGGGTTCGTGATGGTGTTCGGTCGCGTCAGCGGGAGATCGCGTGGAGTTGCGATGTCTGTGGTGATGAGGGCGTGATCACGGGTTGGCAGGGTTCATGGGCGGACGTTTCCGGGCTTGATGACGGCTATGTCGACGGCGATGAGATCACAGCGGTGGTGTCGCGAGGTGTTCGACGCGGTTCGCGGCGTGTTGTTGCTCGACGCGGCCTGTGAGTTGGTCGTTGCTCGTGCGCAAGGAACGTCGGAAGGGGTCTTGTTGGCGGGTCGGGTTGGAGCGTTCGAGGAACTCGTCGGGTACGTCGCGGCGGAGTCGAACGTCGAGTCCGACTGGCGTCGGGTGCGGCTGCTTGATGACGCGTGCACGGTGCTCGAAGCGGCGCTTGGGCAGCGGTGATGGTGTTCACGGTTCGGGGAACGAAGAAGTTCTTGGATCGTGTCGGTCGACCTGGTGCGGATCCGTCGTCGTCGACGGTGCTGGGCGAGTGGTATGGGAATGTGTTGTTGTGGCGGACGCACGTCGCGGTCTTCGTCAATGCGTCCACATTCGTTCCGGTGCTGATGCCGCTGGCACCATCGACGAGAGTGCTTGACCGGTTCCCGGCTGCGATGGCCGAGGTGTTCGCAGTGCTTGGGATCGACCCACGTTTCGTCGCATCGGAGACGAGCGCGATGCAATCGGCGGTGCTGGCGAAGACGGCCAGTCGTCAGGTCCTGGGTGTAATGAACGAGTTCGTGTTCATGGCCGAGCACGCCATCGACGCGGGACGTTGCGACGCCGACGACTTGATCGGTTTGTCGGTGTGGCTCGCTGACACCATCGTCGGCCCGATCAGCAAAGACGACGGGTATACACCGCTCGGTGCGTTGCAGAATCTGGTCGCCGTCACACTCGATGCTGACGCCGGCTGGCCTCGGGAGTGACCCGAGTAAGTGGTGAGCACGGTGGAACTCGCTGGGAGTCCCGGTGTTGGCGTCGCTGCACGCTATGAGACTTGACTCATGATGAGTAATGACTCATACTGGGATGGTGTGGGAAGTCGAGGTCACCGACGAGTTCACGAAGTGGTGGTCGTCGCTCTCGGACGACCAGCGAGAAGCCGTGACGGACGCGTCGACATTCTTGCCGAGCGAGGTCCGGATCTCGGTCGGCCGATCGTGGACCGGATTCACTCGTCGCGGCACCAGTCGATGAAGGAACTGCGTGCGGCAAAGGGTGGAGCGTTACGGGTGCTGTTCTCGTTCGATCCGCGCGTCAGGCAATCCTGTTGCTCGGTGGTGACAAGTCCGGTGCGTGGAACGACTGGTACGAGTGGGCGGTGCCCGCGGCTGATGACCTGTACGACGAATACCTACGAGAGATCGAAGAAGAAGGATTGATCTGATGGCACGAACCAAGTTCTCCGAACTCCGCGACGACGTCGTTGCCCGCCCCGGTGCGGCCGAGCGGCTCGCGGCGCTGCGAGTCGACACGCTCGAAGAGGTCCAGCTCTACGAACTCCGTCACGGCGAAGCCATCAGCCAGGCCGAACTCGCAGGTCGACTCGATGTGACCCAGGGAGCGATCTCCAAGCTCGAACATTCCGACGACGTCCGCGTGTCGACGCTGCGTCAGTATCTCGAAGCGCTCGGGCACAGCTGGAACTCGTTGCGGTGTTCGACGACGAGGATCGGCGTGTACCGGTCCATCTCGGTCGCGACTCGGCCGCCTGATGACGACGCGCCCGATCGATCTCGAAGCCGATCCGAACTGCGAGGACGACGAAGGCCGATGGTGGTCGGTACTGGACTGGGGCACCGATCCCAGCAATATCGTCCCCGGCGCCATCGTCATCGCTGGAGACAGCCGGACTCGGGCTCTGGTGCGTTTCGACCAGGCCGATGACAGCGGTCAGGTCCACTTCGTCGGAGCGACCCCAGCCGAACGAGACCACTCTGGGTGGGATTCGAACGGTGGCGTCCATGTACCAACCATGTACCAGCACCCCGGTAGACAACGGGGAGTAGAGGGGAACAGCGGGGAGGAGAAAACCTTTGCTGACCAGGCAAGATGTGCCTCAACCTGGTGTTGAGTGATCTTCGGGTTTCGGCCTCATAACCCGAAGGTCGCAGGTTCAAATCCTGCCCCCGCCACTAAGAAAGCCCTGGTAGATCGCAAGATCTGCCAGGGCTTTGTTCGTCTCCGGCGGTTGCATTCGCCCTCGGATGTACCACGCATGTACCCAGTCGGCGGGCGGCAGCAGCTGCGAACCTGGTCAGCAAGGTGCATCGGGAAGTTGCCCGATGGTCGCCGATGTTGTCGGTGAGATCGAGCGGCTGCCGTCGTCCGAGGAAGGAAATGTACAAATGTCGGCGCTATGGCGCGGCGAGCGCCGACTCGTAGGCATCCACGTCTCGGTGTCGAAGCACACGAAGCGAACGACGGCGACGGACGTCGAGGTGGAGCGAACAGTCGCGAGAGCGAGGTGAGCGGCCGCGTGAATCGGGTAGCTGAAGATGCCCGTCGAGATCGAGGGGAACGCGACTGACTTCGTCGGCCCGGGCCAACGACTCGCGGTAGCACGATGCGAGCTGCTCCGGTTCGCCGTTCGTGCCGCCTCGCCAGACTGGGCCGACTGTGTGAATGATCCATCGGGCGGTGAGCCTGAAGCCTGGTGTGATCTTGGCCTGGCCGGTCTGGCATCCACCGAGCAGCCGGCAGTGCTGAACAAGCTCCGGACCGGCCGCCCGGTGGATGGCGCCGTCCACTCCGCCGCCGCCGAGGAGCGAGGAGTTGGCGGCGTTGACGATCGCGTCGACGACTTGCTTGGTGATGTCGCCGCGCACGAGTTGGATCTTCAGGTCCGCTCCGCTGGCGTCGTCGCTCATTGCTGCACCTCCGCTGGGCGGGGACCGAGGCTGTTGATGTGCCGAGGCGAATCGATGCGCTCTCCGGCGAGGATTGAGCGAACCCGAGTGACGCGTTCGTCGAGTGAACCGCTCACGACGTGGAACGGGATGCGCCGCGTTGCGAGGTCGTGCAGCACCATGCCGTGCATGCGACCGCGCCACACTTCGTTGTCTCGCCATTCGTCCTGTTCGAACGGGATGTCGTCGTCGCAGACGATGACGTGGGGGTAGCGGGCGGCGCAATCGTCGGCCAGCCGGCGCAGCTCCGGCAGGCTGTCGCGGTTGTAGTAGTGACTGAAGAACATCGTGGTGACGGCGTTCGTGTCGACGAACAGGTATCGGTTCGCCCGCTGGGCAGCCGCGTCCTCTCGCTCGCGGTGCACCCGAGCGATCGCCACGTAGTCGTCGAGGTCCAGGTCACCTCCGCGTGCGGCGTAGTGGTCGCGGCCGTACTCCTGAACGTGCTCGGTCTCGAACTCGCGCGCGAGACGCGCGGTGAGCGTCGACTTCCCGGTCGATTCGGCACCCATCAGCACGACCCGTTCCACGAAGTGCGCATAGACGGACGGGTCGAGCAGTCGACGGTGAGCGTGGATGTCGGCGCGTATGCGGGTGCCGGTTGGACCCTCCGCGGTACGAGGGGTGCCGGCCCACTCGTGAGAGATTCCCAGGTGTGCAGCCAAGTCAGGTCCGTACGGTTCGCTGGTGGTGACGACGTCAGGCACCCTGCCGTGTCGAGCGAGCAGCGCCGCCGTGTAGTCGCGCTGGATATCATCGGGCTCGTCGTTGAGCGGACCGTCGTCGCCGACGAGCACGCATGCCGTTGGGTAGAGCTTGCGGATCCACTCGGCGCGAACCTCATTGGGCATCGTTTCGAAGTCGGGGTTGCTCCACACGATCACGGTCACCTTGTCGGCGAGGGTGTGCGCATGATCGAGGAGTTGCTGGTGGCCGATGTGCAGCGGTGCAAACTTGCCGACCACCAGCGCGTGGCTATGCCGCGACACGAGCTACCTCCTGGACGTGCTGCATCGCTGAGCGCTCGCGACGCCACACGATCCATCCCCACACCGACATGGCGAACAGCACGAACTGCAGAGCGAACTGGCCCCACAGGCGCCAGTGACGGAAGTAGACGGCCTGCAGCGCGTTGACGATCAGCCACAGCGGCCAGCTCCACACCCACTTGCGAGTCGTCGCCCAATTCGCCACGAGCGACAGGCTCACGATCGTGAACTGCAGGCCTGCCCATCCATCGATGAAGTCGGTGACCCTCACCGTGTAGGCGAAGATCGCGAGGCTCAAGATCCAGCCGATCTGGTACCAGACGCCTTCGTTGAAGCGGCGACCGTACTGGTCACGGGAATGCTCGAGGCGCCACAGGAGCAGCCCGTGAATGCCAAAGATCAAGTAGCTCGCCTGCAGCCCGGCGAGCATGACCTGCCCGGTGGTGGCGAACAGTGCGAAGTACGGCAGCAGCGACGCGTTCGACCAATGCCAATACGCGATCCGCTTCTCGAACAGGTACCACAGAGACACCACCACCATCACCGAACCGCTCCAGTCGAGCACCCACGTCGGCACCTCCCACCCGAGGACACTCATCGCTGTCTGGCCTTCTGTCGTGGCCGTCGCATCGGCCCTCCCGACTTCCATGCGCACCCGGCCCTGAACAATTCGGCCGGCTTGCCACCTTCGGAACCCGGAGCAACCCGCTGCCCGGTCGGCAACAGCCAACCGTCGTCGGCAGCGAGCTTGCGGCGGAAATTGGCCCCGTCCAACCGCACTTGCCACACCGCCTCGAACACCTCGCGCAGTTCGGTGAGCGTGAACGTCGGGCCGACGAACGCCGTGGCCATGCCCGTCGTCTCCAAGTCGTGGGCGATGCGCTCCACCGCGTCATGCACGATGCGGCGGTGATCGAAGGCGAGGCGGAGGTGACCGTTGAGCACCTTGTGCACCGGATGCAGCGCCGCTTCTGCGGCGTCGCTTCCAGCGGCGACGTCCACAATGTCGCGCGCAACGGCCAAGTAGGCAACCGTCACGACGTTCATCCTGGGGTCGCGACCCGGGTCGCCGTACGCACCGAACTGGCGAAGCAGCGCCGAGCCGTCGACGGCTGTCTCCTCACGCAACTCGCGATACGCAGCCTGGTCGAGCGTCTCGTTCGGCACCTTGAACCCACCGGGCAACGCCCAGTCACCCGCGAACGGTTCGTTCGCACGTTTCACCAGCAGCAAGTTCAGCTCGTCGTCGACCATCGTGAACAGTGCGACGTCGACCGTCACGGCGAAGGCGGGGTACTGAGTGGGGTCGTACTCCGTCGCAGTATTGGTCATAGTGACTTATTCATAACCATGTAAAGGTCAATTCGACAAGAACATCTAACCCGAAATGCCGACCTACCCGTCGTTTTGGGCACAATAGATCAGAAGAGGACTATACCTCAGCGTCACGCTGAGGTATAGTGCCAGGTGAGGTATATCGATGAACCACGAGGATCGCCCAGAGTCACGAGCGGAGCAGGCTCTGCTCGCCGTCCTGCCGCGCTCGGTGGACGTGCGCACGGCTGCGGCCGACTACGGGGTCGATGTGATCGTCAACGGTCGACCGCTGCAGGTCAAGTGGGCGGGCGATGGACAGCTGAGCGACGTTCGTCGAGTGCTTGCCCAGCACGTCGCACGACCGGACATCGTGGTCGCCCGTGTGCTGTCGCCCGGAGCGCGAGCAGAGCTCGCTCAGGCAGGCGTCGGGTGGGTCGACGAGACGGGCGCCGCCGAGATTGCACTCGGCACGATCATCGTCGCTCGCTCCGGGAAGCCGGCCAAGCGTGATGCACCGAAGCGGTGGACACGATCGGCGTTAGCGGTAGCCGAAGCGGCGTTGTGCGAGGTGAAGGCCACAGCGTCTGCGATGCACGACGCGACCGGTCTGTCGACGGGGAGCTGCGTGAACGCCCTCCGGATCCTTTTCGATCTCGAACTGCTCGAAGCGTCGGCCGATCGCGGCCGCAGTTCAGCGCGTCGCATCGGCGATCGGGACCGGTTGTTGAGCGCCTACGCATCGGCGGCAGCAGCATTGGCGCCAGACCTTCGAGTGGAAGTCGGTGTGACGTGGCGTGACCTCGCAGACGGGCTTCGGAAGACGGCCGACCGCTGGCAGGCGGAACAGGTGGACTTCGCTGTGACCGGCGCGCTCGCCGCAGAGCAACTGGCGCCGCACTTGACCTCGGTGACCACAGCTGAGGTGTACGTGTCAGTCGAGACGGTCGTGGGGTTGGAAGCAGTGGCAGCAGCGGCTGGACTCAAGCCGGTCGATGGCGGCCGCCTCATTTTGCGCCCGTTCCCGACCGTGTCCGCGAACCGCCTGGCAACACAGATCAGCGGGCTTCGGGTCGCCCCGTGGCCGCGGGTGTACGTCGACTTGCTCCACGTCGGTGTCCGTGGCGAGGACGCGGCCGAGCATCTCAAGGAGGTCGTCGGTGAGCGATGAACTCCCCCGATCGCGAGCGGCCCGAGCGGCAGCCGAACGAGCACTGATCCGAGTCGTGCACCACTACGGCGAACGCCCGGAGTTCGTGCTCCTCGGCGGTCTCGTGCCCGATCTCCTCTGCTCGACCTCGGGGATGGTCCACTCTGGAACGACTGATGTCGACGTGCAGGTCAACCTGGAGATCGCCGCCGGCACCGTCAACACGCAGCGGCTCGAGCGCGCCCTGTTGAACGCCGAGTTTGAGCCGGACGCCGAGCGCGTGTGGCGATGGCGCACCAACGACGGTACTGGCGTCGCGATGATTAAGTTCGAGCTGCTCGCCGACCTCGATGATCAGCCCGCAGGCGCGACGGTGGTGTTCGACGGCTGCAACGACCTCGGTGCCGCCAATCTGCGCGGTACCGGCTTCGCCATCCGGGACATCGAAGTGCGGCAGTTGCGGGCGCGCGTCGGGGGTGTCGAACAGTTCGCCGAGATAAACGTGACCGGCCTCGGCGGGTTCTTGATGGCCAAGTGCGCAGCCGCGTATTCGCGGCGCAAACCGAAGGACTGGTACGACATCGCCTACGTCCTGCTGCACAACGACGCCGGCGGCGTCGAGCCGGCCGCGAACATCGTGCTCACCCGGTTCGGCTCTGAGCTCGGGTCGGTGCGCACAGCGCTCGATGACTTGATCGACAACTTCGCCGACGTCGCCGCCCAGGGAGCCGTCGCGTACGCCGATGAGATGCTCGGCAACCACCCTGAGCTCGAGCACCGGGTGCTCCTCGCCGACGGTGTCACGGCGGTCGGCGAGTTCTACAGGATCCTGAGCAGCTGAGGCCTGCCACTCTCCGTGATCAGCGGTGGCGGGCCCGCATGTACCAACCATGTGCGGGACGCCGCGCCGACGAGAGCAACCGGAACCACCAGCTGTTGCGAGCGGTCGGGCAAACCAAGGTTGCCGACACATCGGGGACTTCATGGGACCGAGAGACACTGAAGAAACGTTGACTGACCGTTGCTGAATAGTGCTCGGCGACGCTCGGGAAGCTGCTTGCGTGCGACGACCTGCGCTCGGCCAGTGTTGTCAGGCCGCCAACGGTGTTGCCGTCAGGGCGCGTACGCTCACTGTTCGCTCAGTCGCCGGAGGATCCTTGGCCATGAGAATCGACCTTGTCGCAGATTTGAACGCCGAGGACGACGAAGGTCGTTGGTGGACGTTGTTGCGCGACGCGGTGAACCCTGAGGCAGTGGTGCCGGGCGCAGTGTTGGTTGCTGGCCGAGAGCGGTTTTGGTCAGTTGTTCGTATCGACCAAGTCGACGACGACGGGCAGGTGCATTTCGTCGAGGTGGCGAACGATGATCCGGCGGCTCTGGCGCTACTTGCCCGTAAGGCCCCTGAACAGACCTGAGTGGCCTGGCGATGTGGGCTGTGGCGCCGAATTCAGGATGCTGGGACAGTGGCCTCCTCGTCGGTGTGCTCGGTTGGTGTGATGTCGCCGATCCCGAGGTCGATTTCGGTGTTGCCGTACTTGGCTGTGATGCGGAGTTGGCCGCCGGTTGCTTCGATGAACGGGAGAGGGTGGTGAGGTGCAGGTTCTGTCGTCGTTCGAGTCGAGAGATGTCGCCCTGATTCATGTCGAGCATCTCGGCGAGCTGTGTCTGTGTGAGTCCGACGGCACGCCGGACCTCGCTGAGGGTGGCTCGCTTCTGGTCGAGTCGGTCGGCGATGAGGAGACCGAGCGCGTGGTGTGCCTCGGCAGCGCGCGGGTTGTCGAGGAGCGCTTTGCGGGCTGCGCGGACTCGATCGGTCGAGGTGGCGAAGTCAGTGTCGGTGTACTCGACGGGGGAGTCGGGGATGGGGTTCATCGGGTTCTCCTGACGATGGCTCGGTGGTTGGCGTGGTTACGTTCCCAGTCGGGAACGAGGACGGTCTCGATGCGTGTCACGGCTGCGGGGTACCAATGGTTCTGTTGCGTGGTTTTGTCGCCGAGCGAGCATCATGACGACGGCGACCGACTCGTTGGTGGTGTCATCATGGAACCAGACGTAGGGGATGCGGATGATCGGTGGGCCGGTGGCGAATGGTGTGTACTCGGTGGGTGGCGTTCGACGAAGCGCGAAGGTCGCAAGCCGTGAGATGACGATCGGGTGGCTTGGGTCGTCGGGATGGGTGCCTTCGATCTCTCGGCCGAATCGTTCGAGAGCGTCAATCAGCTGGGTGACTTCGCCGGCGAGCTCAAGCAGTCGGTCGTCGAGGCAGAGTGCTGTGTAGCGGTCGGCGAACTCGGGATGGAACTCGACTCTCACCACCCGTCCATTATGGCTTGAACCACATTATGCTGTCAATGCCATATTGCCGGACGCGGCGCATTGGCGGGTTGGTGCGTAGCGAGGTCGTTCCGGTCGGTGCTCGTCTGTGGTTGTTTCATCCACGAATTGCGTTGTCAACGGCTTGTCATCGCGAATTCTGCGGACGGGCGCCGACGAGAGCTCTTGGTGTCGCCCAACCCAGTGCAGGGACTCGCCGCTGAGCAGGGCGATGCGTCCGAGGCGGATGACGATGAATGAGGCTCGACGCTCGTAACCCGAAGGTCGCAGGTTCAAATCCTGCCCCTCTGCACAGCTCCGGAGACGGCTTCGTCAACGAGCCTGCGCCCCGATCGGGCGCTTTCAACTCTTGAGGAGTTCGGCGGCGTCGCGCTCGACACCGGCAAAGCCGTAGGAGCGGGCTGCGCCGAGGGCCTCGTTCAGCATTGCGTCCGCTCGGCCAACATCTGGGGTTGCGCGGCGCAGCAGCGCGCGGGCCCATTCGACCTGGGCGACGGCGACCAGGTACGGGAAGCCGAAATTGGTCGTGAGGTCCAGTGCCTCAGCGAACCATCGATCAGCCACGTCATGAAGGTCGAGCACGGCAGCGAGCATGCCGAGGCATGACGTTGTGGAACAAAAGGCCGTTACTGCAGTGGTCTCGATCTGGTTGCCTCGTGGCTCGATCAGCGCAATGAGAGATTCAGCGCCGGCTCGATCATCGAGACGAGCACACACGAGGGCCATCATGCAGAGATAGGTCAGGCGCAGCGCGTCATCATTCGTCGAGAATCCATGAGCGGC
Source organism: Ilumatobacteraceae bacterium (assembly GCA_963820085.1). Taxonomy (GTDB): domain Bacteria; phylum Actinomycetota; class Acidimicrobiia; order Acidimicrobiales; family Ilumatobacteraceae; genus Ilumatobacter_A. Next base: position 973,148 of record CAWFYU010000009.1, read on the forward strand.
CTCACGTTCGAAACCGACACGTGCCTTGTCCAGGTCGCCATTGGCCACGTGCACGAGGAGCAATCCAGAACGGATCATTGCAACGTCCGGATTGTCCGGAACCGAGAGTTCGATGAGTTCGCCGAGTTCGCCCATGCGGCCCTGATGATGGCGAATGGTTGCCAACATTGCGCTATAGAGAATGAGGGCGTCCGGTTGTCCGCTCTCGATGCCCAACGCAACGTGCTGTGAGGCGAGTTGATCGGCGTTGGTCAGGTCACCCTTGACGATCGCCTCCATGACCGATCCGATCATGGCCCGCCACTTCAACGTCGGCTGGCCGATGCGCTCGGCCGCGCCAACGCACACTTCGATCGCCCGGTCGAAATTGGCCCTGTCCCCGCCCCCGAGCGATTCGGTCACCATTGTCGCCGCGGCCGAGACCAGCGACACGTTGTCGTCGAGCCGTTGCGCGAGTTCGACTGCCTCGTCGCACAACGCGAGGCCCAGGACATGGAGCGACGTGTTCAGACCGAGAAGCGTGGCCAGCAGCGTTCGAGGGTCGCCGATCCGTCGGGCGATGTCCACCGCTTCGTACGCGCTCGCGAGTCGTCGGTCGGTGTCGTTGCCATAGGTGAGTTCCGCCGCGAGTATGGCCAGCAAGCGCGCCCGTTCTTCGCTGTCGTGTTGACCAAGCGCGGTGAGCGCGGCTTCGATGAACGACAACCGTTGATCGTCGGTCGAGAGGGTGCTGCTGGCAAACCCTCGATGGTTCGCGAAGACGGCGGCGATCAAACCGTCGTTGTCGCCGACCGCCAATGCTTCAGCAGCGGCGGCAATGAGCGTTTCTCGGTGAGCGGGGTCACCCACCTGCCGCTGAGCGGTTCCGAGCCCGACCAGTATCGCAACCGAGTTGCCGGCCCCGCTGTTTCGTTTGTGGAGTTCCAACGCCTGCGAGTACCAGCGCAGGGCCTCATCGGGGGCGAGTTGCAGCAGTGCCCGATCACCAGCGCGTCGGGAGTAGTCCAGGGCCTTCGACGCGTCCTCGATTGCCATCGCTGCTGACCAGTGATGGGCAAGCTCGCCGATTCGTTCGCCAGGGTCATCGCCGTACCGGGCTTCGAGCGCTGTCGCGACGCGGCGATGTAGTCGTCCTGCTCGGCTCGGCGTGAGTTCGTCGTACAAACTGTGCTCGACGAGTGCGTGGGCAAACGTGTACCGGTCAGGTCCGACATTCCAAAGCAGCGAAGCGGCCACGGCCGAATCGAGTACGTCCAGCGCGTCAACATCGGCTACCTCGCCCACCTCGGCGAGCAGGCCGAGATCGAAGTCGCGACCGATGACCGCGGCCACTGTGAGAAGCCTTTGCGCCTCCCGTCCGAGCCGCAGGACCCGTTCCCCAACGACATGGCGAATGCTCATCGGAAGGCGGTCCCCGGCACTATCGGCCGTGCTGCCACCGACCGTCGAGGTGCGTTGTTGCGCCGCTCTCGGCCAGATGACGAAGAATCTCGGTCACAAAAAAGGCGTTGCCGTTCGTCTCGGCGGCGATCGCATCGCGAAGCGCGATCCCGTCAGCGTCGAGTTCATGCCCGGCCGCCGCCTCCATGAGATCAAGCAGGTCACGATCGTCGAGTCCGGCCAACCCGACGAACTCCACACCGTTGCAGCGATGCAGCAACGAGAAGGACTCTGCGAGCGGATGGCTGGCGCTGATGTCGGTCGGGCGGTAGCTCGCGACGATCATCATGGCGATTCCGTCGGCACTGCTGGCGAGGTGTCGAATGAGCTGCACGGTGGGCTTGTCGGCCCAGTGAAGATCATCGAGCACCAGCAGGATGGGACGGTGCGCCGCAGCCCGCCGCAGCACGTCGCTCACGGCACCGAAGAGTGCGTAACGCTCCGCAACCGGATCGGCCGAAACCGACGCGGCAACCGGCGCCCGTTGCCCGAGCGAGGGAATGAGCCGCGCCAGTTCACCGCCACGGGCACTCACGTGCGAGGCGATCAGGCTGTCGGGCGCTTGGGCGATCAAAGACGTCAGTGCCTCGATCCACGGCTGATAGGGAACCCCGAGATCTTCATCGCATCGGCCGTACAACACGAGGGCGTCGTTGTCGTGAGCAATCGCCGCGAGGTGCGACAGGAGTGTTGTTTTACCGATTCCTGCCTCGCCGCCGAGCAGCCACAACCGCTGTTCTCCGGCGGTGGCGTGCTTCCAGGCTGCTTTCCAACGAACTTGTTCGGCAGCCCGTCCGGCGAAGAAGGCTCCTTCGGGCCGCACCAGCCTCTGAGGCAAACCAATGGCGAGGTCGGCGGTGTTGGCGCGTTGCGCGGCATCCGGTGGAGCCGACGCGTCTTCGAGTGGCAGCGGTACCCACGCAACTGCGAATACGTCCACCGGGTCGATGAATCCTTTGAGTGTGAACTCGCCCAAGGGATCGAAGGTGAACCCGCCACGGGCACCGACGTACAGCTTCACCAGCGCACTCGTCAGAACCTGGCCACCAGTGCCGATGTCGCACAGGCGCGCCGCCTCCACGACCGACGGGCCGTAGAAGTCGTCATCGACTTCGTCAACCTCCCCGGTTGAGACGCCTACTCGGATCGTCATCGGTTCGCCGCTGATCGAGGCTCGATTGTGCGCGTCGATTGCCTGTTGCATGGCGACCCCAGCCGAAAGCGCAGCTGACACAGTCGACGACACGAGCATGAGTCCGTCGCCGGTGCTCTTGACATCCCGCGCGCCATGATTTCGTGCGGCGCCCCGAAGCAGTTCGAAGTGCTCGATCCTGAGCGACTCGAATTTCTCGGGACCGAGTCGAGTCGCCAGCGCGGTCGACCCGACGAGGTCAGTGAAGATGATGGCGACGCTTTTGGACATTGTCTCCGGCAAATTCCACGGGACCGAGCAAACCTTCTACCGACGCTCAGGCTACTGCACCAGCTAGTCGCCCGTTTCCTCGCCGAACGTCGATCGGCGCGCGTGGTCATCGTCAGGAGAACGTTCGTCGTCAGAAGAACGATCGACGGGCGTCGATTGCGATCCGTGGCGAAGTCGTCCCGGTGTCGCACGTTCTGCACGAAGACGAACAGGGCGTAGTGGACCGCTGCAGGCACCGAGGCTGCGAGAAGCCCTCGGACCACGGAGTGCACCACAACCGACGGCGAGGCCGACCCTGTTCCGACGAGCGATCGAGCAATCGCGCTGGGGGCAGCTATTCCTCGTGTGCAGTATCGGCCTGGGGGCCGGTGCCGCTGACATCTTCCGGTCGAAGTGGCTCTTCGCCAGGGTCGTTCATCTTGTCATCAACCTTCTCGCGGGCAAGGTCGTGCTCCGGGCGGTGAGAAGGCTCGCCGGTGTTCTCGTTGATATTGAATGGTTGCGTGGACTCTTCGTTGCTCACGGTGGATCCTGCCTCGGGTGTCGGGAGTGGGATTGGGGTAGTTCTCAGCACACCTGTACCCATGATTCTGGAAAGCGAAACCCGACGACACAGCCCGTGAGGTGGTGGATCAAGTTCGTCCGGGATGCACGCTGGATCTCTACATCGATGAGTGCCCGACCGGGCCGATCTTCCTCAGCGCGAGCGGGCAACGGATGGACCGCAAGGTGGCTGACCGGACGGTCAAGCGTCTCTCGAAGCGTGCAGGGATCTCGAGGCACCCGCGGCACTGGCGTTGACGTCAACGCACGGTCGAAACGGGAGGAGGTTGACCTGTTTGGCGTTTGTGGAGGGCAGGTTGTCGTCGGTGAGGCCAAGACCTTGGCGGATCAGTTCACGTCGAGCCAGCTTGATCGTGACGTTGGGCTCGCGGCCGCCCTCCAGGCAGACCGGGTGGTTCTTGTGTGCGCTCAGGTGATCCCAGAACGAGTTCGCGCCATGGCCAAGCTACGTGCGACCAGAGCAGGTCTGGCGATCGAGTTCGTCGATTCAGACACCTCAGCAGGTTGACCGCCAGATGACCATCCGAATCGCCACGTGGAATCTGGAGTGGGCGAAGCCCGGGACCCAGCGCCACGATCGTGCGCTCGCGCAGCTCTCCGATCTCGACGCTGATGTCATCGTCACCACGGAGGACTCCACTCATGATTGGGCGGAGTATCCGTACCGGATCGATGCGGGGCCTGATTGGGGATACCCGGCGCAGGGCAACCGGCGGAAGGTGATCGCCTGGTCGCACACGCCTTGGACCGAGCGCATGGAACTCGAAGCGTCGGCGACCGGCGGGCGATTTGTTGGTGGTGTCGTTCATCTCGATGGGCGCCCGGTGACGGTGCTGGCGGTGTGCGTTCCTTGGCGTGATGCCCACGTGAGAACAGGTCATCGGGATGCCGCCGTGTGGGCGGAGCATCTTGAGTTCTGTGCAGCGCTTCGGCCAGCAGTGGGCGCGGCCGCGGCGGCCGGACTCACCGTTGTGGCCGGTGACTTCAATCAACGGATTCCACGAACTCGTCAACCGCCGCACGTTTCCTCCGCGATCGTTGAGGCGCTGGGACCACTCCAAGTTCCGACAGCTGGGGATCACGCCGTCGGCCGTCTGATCGACCACGTTGCGGTGACGTCGACCATGACGGTTCTCGATGTGACCGCCTGGTCAAACTTTCTCGATGGTCAACGGCTCAGCGACCATGCGGGAGTCGCAGTGACTCTGGACCTCCCACCGATGAGTCACGCAGGAGGATCTACGTGATCCGCGACCTCGACCTCGCCCGTGTTCGCAGGTGGATCGATCAGCGCAACAAGGACATGCCGCCGCGAGCGCGTGACCAGATTCCGCTACGAGATCGACGTCACCGATCGCACGATCACCGTGCTCGAGTGCCGACCGCCGTGGCGCAAGGACTTTGGTACCGAGTGGACTCGGTTCGCGATCTGCCGCTTCCGCTACACGAAGGCCCGCAAGGAGTGGTCGCTGTATTGGCGCGACCGGAACGTGAAGTTCCACGAGTACGACCGTGCGGCTTCGACGCCACATCTCGACGAACTGATTGAGGAAGTGAAGCTCGACCGCACCGGGATCTTCTGGGGTGACCGGTCAACCCGACATCGGCGAGGGATCGGCGGTGCTCGTGGCAGAGGAACTGGCCGGGCCCGCCAGAATGATGCGGGCCGAGAACCTTCAGTCCGTGGACCAGGCGGGCCGAGTACAAGGCAGAGATGAAACGATCGTTGCGAAAATACGTGAATCGCCCGATGATCGACTGACGCAACCAGGTTGTCGGCCCTGAGTCCCCGCCTTCGGACCGTCCGTCCGATCGACCTGTATGTCCGGATGCGGTGACGCCACCGCCAGGGGATTCCCCTCGGCGAGATGCAGCGGGTGAATCCGCACAGAACGAGTTCAGCAAGAGGTCAGCACGGGACCCGCTGGTGCTCGGAGCTGTCGGGGCTCAGCTCGGCACGAAACCCCCGTTGGGACAAATGGCGACCACGAGCCGTCAGGGTCCATCGTTGTCGGTGCCGGCGATGAGGATGTCGGCGGCGCCGGCAGCGAACCGGCTCAGTTCGTCGGACGACGTGATGGCTGTTGTACCGGCGATGGTGTGCGCGTTGAGGGCGCTGCCGACGGCGGTCCAGGTGAACTGGTGGGCGGCGAGCAACGGGTCGGCGACGGAGAGCTTCTCCTGGGCGACCAGCTTGGCGATGGTGTCGGCGAGGGCGTCGACGTTGCTGGTCCAACTATCTGCGAGGTAGGTCGCCGCCGTTTCGGGAAACCGTTCGGACTCGGCGGCCACAAGACGCCGCATCCGAACTACGTCGGGGTCGAGCACAGCAGCCTGGACGGTGGCAGCGAACTCGACGAAAGCGCGATGGAGGTTGTCTGCGGCGAGGAGCCGATCCAGGTAGGGCCGCATGGCGTCTCTGCCGTGAGCGGCCCAGTGCTTGACGACAGCGGTGAACAGCGCGTCCTTCGATGGGTGTTCCCGGTAGAGCGACGTCTTGGAAATCCGGGCACGGGTGGCGATCTGCTGCATGGTGGTGCCGGCGTAGCCGAGCTCGAGGAACACCTCACGCGCGACATCGAGCAACTCCACTCCCTGACGGCCCGCCGGTCGACCGGGACGGCGAGCTGGGGTGGCAGAAGCGGTCAGCGGATCCTCACTCATCATTTGATACTTGACGGTACTCTACCATCACGACTATGGTATCAGTACCGATAAGTACTTTACCTGGGAGGTTCACGATGATCGCACTTGGCATCGGCAGCGCCGCCGTAGCGGCGTTCATCGGCAGCGCCGTGTACTACGGCGTGCTGCCAGCACCGGCAGCGTCCGAACCGGCACCCCAGCGGCCGGTCGCCGCGCAGGTGCTCGTCGAGTTGCTACGCAACCTGGCGGTCGCGTCACTTGTCGCCGGGCTGCTCGCGGTCGCCGACCGGAACGGGTTGGGTGACGGTGCAGTACTCGGCCTCTCACTGTGGACACTTCCCGTGGTGCTCCTCGCCGGCTCCGTCTTCCATGAAGGCGTCCCGACGCGACGAGCCGCGTTCCATGCCGTGGACTGGCTGATCAAGCTCGTCGTGATCGCCGGCATCGTCGGCCTCCTCACCTGAACCGTAAGACGCAACGACAGGAGCCTCCCATGAAAAAGTCCACCGTCGGCCCGCTCGACATCACGTTCACCGCCACGTTGGGACGCGTGCGCGACGGCGACACGTGGACCTGCGTTCAGTTGCCGGACTCCGCGACCATCTTCGGTACCCGTGGCCTCGTCAAGGTCTCCGGCACCATCGACGGCGTCCCGTTCCGCGGTGCCTTCATGGCCCTCGGCGACGGCACCCACAAGCTTCCCATCACCGCCGCAATCCGCAAGTCCATCGCCAAGACCGACGGCGACAACGTCGTCATTCACCTCGAAAGACGCCTCAACTGAATGCCCGATCGAGAGTGATCACGGCACCCAACCGCGTGATCTGCGACCGCGGTGCGGGCACAGAAAGACGACCCTCCACTGTCGCCATCCCGATGTAGGCACAACTGGAACCAACCCCACCATCGGGTGGCGCCTCGGCGATCGTTCGCGGTGCAGCCTTGGCCGAACGGCCGACTGAAGACCTCAACCTCCCAGCGGGTGAGGTGAGATCGACGGAAGGAGCTTCCGGTCGTCGACATTCGCAGAGTCCTTCACCTGGCCATGGCTCAATCAAACGTGAAGCCGGCTGTCGGAGTGTTCACCTCTCGCCGCCGAAACTGTCCAGTTTCCGAGCGCCGTCGACACCGATCGGGAGCGGGAGCGATGATGTCGACAAACGAGTTCTCTACGACCAGCTCTCATGTCCGTTGAACTTCGCATCTTTGACCGATTGTCCTCACTCCAAGGCTTCGCCGCGCGCGTCGATCGCACGGATGATCTGATCCGGCGTGTGCCGCGGGCGCTCGCCACGAAGGCCGAGTGATGTATATGGTAGATGTATGTCATCAACGCGGACTCAGGTGTATCTCACCGATGAACAGCGGGAGAGGATTGATCGTGTCGCCGCGGTGGAGGGCCTCTCGATGGCGCAGGTGATTCGTCGCGCAGTCGATGAGTACCTCGACGACAGGCCTGATCCTGAGGCTGCCCTCGCAGCTACGTTCGGAGCCGTCCCCGATGCTGTTGCTCCCTCCCGAGACGCATGGTCTCGTGACTGATCTACTCATCGACACCGACATCTTCATCGATCACCTCCGCGGGGCGAATGAGTTCCGCCCGAAGCAACACCGGGTGCACTATTCGGTCGTCACGAGAGCCGAGTTGTTTGGTGGCAACTCGGCGACCGATCTCTGTTCCCGGCTCTTGGCGCCGTTCCGCGAAGTCGATGTTGATCGAGCAATCGCCGAGCGAGCGGGACGAATTGCTCGAGAGTTCGGGACCCGGCTTCCCGATGCGCTCATCGCGGCGACGGCGCTTGAGCGAGGACTGAGCGTCGTGACGCGGAATCGGGAGCACTTCGAGCCGATCAGAGGAATCCGCTTCCGGTCGCCCGACTGATTCCTCGATGAATCACCGCATCCCAGTCGCCGGGGCGCACGATCCTGAGCGGCTTTGACCGATGGTGCATGCCTGATCGTTCTGGCGTCGAGCATGTTCGAAGGAGTGTCGATATGAGCTCTGCTGGTCGCTCTTCCACTGACGACCGAAGTCCCAACAACTTCTCGAGATCCTCGTGCAGGCTTGATACGACATCGGGTGCCGAGAACGCGTCGAGAACCGAACGCGCGGCAGGCCGTGCGTTGCGCGATGCGGGAGCGGGTGCTCGGCGCGAGGGCTCAGGGCAGTCGGGCGCGGTCGAACTCTTGCTGCAGGCGGGGGCGTCGTCGGTGCGTGTCACGCAGTTCGGCGATGAACGTGTCGACAGCGTTGGCCTGGTCGGTGCTGGCCGCAAGGGTGCGCATCTTCGCCAGCCGTCGGGCTGCGAGTCGGTAGTGCTGGGCGCCCGACCTGACCAGTTCGTGTTCGACGAGTCGTCGGTGGATGGGCAACACGGCGAGCGGGTCGATCGGTTCGTACGCGTTGGCAACCTCGGCCCAGACGTGGTCGTCGTCGAGACTGAGCGCGGCGGCCTGGTTCCAGGCGAGGCGTGGGTCCTTGAGCGTGCCGAGCGCGAACAGCACGGCCTGATCCGGTCTCGCGGCCAATGTGGCCAGCACCTCGGCGCGGTAGTCGGGCCACGAATTGCCGGCGTCTCGGTACAGGCGCGCCGCAGTGCTCGCCGAAGGCCACCGGGTGAACACGATCTGTCGTGTGGCAACCAGTTCGGCGGGACGGTGCCGTGCCAGCAATTCGCACCAGTAGTCGGCCGCTTGCAGTGCCTGATGGTCGGGATGGTGGTCGGCTGCCTGACGGGCCCAGGCGATCGCCAGGTCGATCTCGCCGATCTCCTCGAATGCCTTGGCAGTGTCCTGCAGCCACGCCGCCACCTTGCGGTCTCGTGCGTGGGTGCGAATGATCGCGTCGATGTCGCGGTCGTGGACGGCGAGGCGTTGATCATTCCACTCGAGCACCCATCGCTCGTGTCGATGGGGAACCGACCAGCGATCCGCATCCGCCGGCTCCGGCGCCAACGTGGAGCGGACGGCTGCGAGGCGTGCCCGGTAGGCGTTCATACCCACGTCACCCAGTGCCGGGGCATAGGCGACCGGATCGAGCTCGAAGTAGTCGACGTCACCGTCGAACTGAAACTTGATCATCCAGTCCACCAACCTGCCCGGCGTAACCCCCGCATCCGCTGCGGCTTGCGGGTGAAGAGCGAGCAGTCGTCGGCAGGCGTCGCCGATAACTCCGCTCGAGTCGTCCGCACGAGCGATCACCTTGACCGCGCTCGCCAGCGCCGCATGCACGACCGTGTAGAACTCGGCCGGGTCGGTCGTTGCTCGCACAGCTTCGAGCACGTCGACCGCCCCGTGCATCTCGCTGCCATGCGCGTTGGCTGAACTCCACCGGTGCAGATCGGCCCGAGTCCGAATCAGCGGAAGGACGGTGTCCGCCAGTGAGATCATGACGATCCGAAAGGTACTCGCCGAGCCAACCGTGGTCCGGTCGTAGTCTCGACCCATGGATCCGTTGGAGCTTCGATTCGTGGTCTATCGACACTTCGTCGAGACCAGTCAAGCGCCGAGCCGACGCGAGCTGGCCGAGGTCGTCGGTGACCGCGGCGCTGTCGACCGCCTCCTCAGGGAACTGCACGATCGGCACATGCTGGTGCTCGACGACCGTGAGCATCGTCGAGGCGAGATCCGCATGGCGCTGCCGTTCGCCGCCGAGCCGACCGACTTCCGAGTGACCACCGACGCAGGGGCTTGGTGGGCGAACTGCGCATGGGATGCGCTCGCGATCCTCGCCGCGCTCCACGCTGACGGCCGCGTCACATCGTCGTGGGCCGACACGGGTGAACCACTCGAGCTGACCGTCAGCGACAGCGAACTGAACCAACAGGACGGATACATCTCGTTCCCACTGCCCGCGAACCGGTGGTGGGACGACATCGTGTTCACTTGAGGCAACATCAGGTTCCTTCGGTCGAAGGACAACCAGCCGGCCGGAGGTGCCACGGCGACACTCGCTCAGATGTGGCCGCTGTCGCAATCCTGGTACGGCGATCGGCTCGAGCCGACCTTTGCCGGGCGCTCGGCCGAGGAGGCGCAGAAGATGCTCAGCGACGTCGGTCTGACGTCAGCGTTCTGGCAGATCGCTCCATGAGGAACGATGCTCTGGGTCGGCCGGTGGTGGACCGGATCCACAGCTCACGTCAGCAGTAGGGGAACTGCGAGCGACCGTCTTCGACAAGCTGCCGCCGTACCGTTACTGCTGGTCGCCGACCTGACAGGTCTGCGAACGCGTGTCGGGGTGAACGGGTAGCCCGTTGGGGCGGGTGAACACGGTTCCGCGGGCTGCGACCGTCCCGAGTTCGCCGAGTTGGTGGTGTTGCCGGTCGCGCAGCACGGCCACGGTGTGTCGGTCGAGGTCGATCGCTCGGCGTGATGTGCGGGTCTTGGTCGGAGTGGTCAGCCGATGACGTTGTTTTAGTTTGTCTGTGACTATTCTGTCCCGGATGAGCAGAACACCCCGCCTTCTCGTCTCAGCGGTAGCCCTCTTCGGCTTCCTCGGCGGGTCGTGCGGGTCGGACGACTCCGCGGCGACCACCCCGAGCGCCGTGAGCACCGTGGCGGCCACGGACGCGCCGGCGGCGTCGGCCGTGTCGGGTGACATCACGGTGTTCGCTGCGGCGTCGTTGACGGCGGCCTTCACCGAGATCGGCGACGCGTTCATGGTCGAGAACCCCGACGCCAATATGACGTTCAACTTCGCGGCGTCATCAGAGCTCGTGACGCAGATCGGCGAGGGCGCCCCTGCCGATGTGTTCGCGTCGGCGGACTTGAGCAACATGACGAAGTTGACCGATGCAGGCAACAACGCGTCGGAGCCGGTGGTGTTCGCCACGAATCTGGCTGAGATCATCGTCGGTGCAGGAAATCCGAAGGGGATCACCGGAGTGGACGATCTGGCGAACGAGAATCTGATCGTGGTCCTGTGCGCCCCGGAGGTTCCGTGTGGCAAGTACGCGGCGTCGATCTTCGAGAACGCCGGTGTCACGGTGACGCCAAAGTCGTTGGAGGAAAACGTGAAGGCGGTCGTGACGAAGGTGACGTTGGGGGAGGCTGATGCGGGGATCGTCTACGCCACGGACGTGACCGCCGCTGGCGCAGACGCCGAAGGGGTGGAGATTCCGGCTGATATCAACGTGGTCGCTGAGTATCCGATCGCGGTGACCAAGGACGCGCCGAATGCGGACGGTGCGCAGGCGTTCATCGACTTCGTGAACGGTGAGCACGGCCAGAAGATCCTGGCGTCGTACGGATTCTTCGCGCCGTGAGCCATCGCCGGCGCCGAGGCAGGCGGGTCAGCCTGCCTCTCCCGGTCCTTGCACTCGCGATCGTGGCGGTGGTGTTCTTCGCGCTGCCGCTGATCGGGCTGTTGTGGCGGGCACCGTGGTCGAACGCCTGGCAGTACCTCACCGACGACGATGCGCTCACAGCGCTCCGGCTGTCGATGATCTGCTCGTTGTGGGCGACGGGGTTGTCGATCGTGTTCGGGGTGCCGCTGGCGTGGCTGCTGGCGCGGGTCGAGTTTCCCGGCCGTGGGGCCGTGCGGGCGTTGTGCACGCTGTCGATGGTGCTGCCACCGGTGGTCGGCGGCGTCGCCCTCTTCTTCGCATTGGGTCGACGTGGCATCGTCGGCCAGTACCTCGACCGCTGGTTCGACTTCACCCTCCCGTTCACGACCGCCGGCGTGGTAGTCGCCCAGACGTTCGTCGCGATGCCGTTCCTCGTGATCACGGTCGAGGCCTCACTGCGTCAACTCGACCTCCGTTTCGAGGACGCCTCGCGCACGCTCGGCGCGTCGCGCTGGTACACGTTCAGGCGGGTCACGATGCCGGCGATCCGCCCCGCACTCGCGGCCGGCGCGGTGCTCGCGTGGGCACGGGCGTTAGGGGAGTTCGGGGCGACGATCACGTTCGCCGGGAACTTCCCAGGCACGACCCAGACGATGCCGCTCGCTGTCTACCTCTCGCTGGAGACCAACCCGGAAGAGGCGATCGTGCTTGCGCTGCTGCTGATCGCGATCTCGTTCGCCGTGCTCGTCGGGCTGCGCGACCGGTGGTTCGGGCGCACCGACCAACGAATCTCGGCGGTGGCAGCGTGACCCTGTCGGCTCAGCTCGCGCTCCGGCTCGGCACGCTCGACCTGCACGCAGATCTCGACGTGCAGCCCGGCGAGCTCCTGGCGTTGCTCGGCCCGAACGGGGCCGGCAAGAGCACGGTGCTGCGCTGCCTGGCCGGACTCTCCCCGATCGACAGCGGCCGCATCACGATCGACGACACCGTCGTCGACGACCCGTCGACCGACATCTTCGTCGAACCCGAAGTGCGACCGATCGGATTCGTGTTCCAGAACTACCTGTTGTTCGAACACATGAGCGTGCTCGAAAACGTCGCCTACGGACTCAGGGCCCGCAAGACCCCGAAGGCAGATGCCCGCCGGATCGCCGGCGAGTGGCTCGAACGCGTCAGCCTCGGCGAATACGCCGACCAGCGACCGCGGACCCTGTCGGGCGGTCAGTCCCAGCGAGCTGCGCTCGCTCGAGCGCTTGCAACGAACCCGCGTGTGCTGTTGCTCGATGAACCGTTGGCCGCGCTCGATGCGGGGACACGGAGCAGTGTCCGCCGGGATCTGCGCCACCATCTCGCATCGTTCGACGGGATGCGGATCCTCGTCACCCACGACCCCGTCGACGCCTACACGCTCGCCGATCGGGTAGCGATCCTCGACGGCGGTCGCATCGTCCAGGTCGGTACCCTCGCCGAGGTCGACCGCCCACCCACGGTCGCGTTACGTGGCCGACCTCGTCGGGGTCAACCTCGTCAGCGGCGTCGTCAGCGGCGGGGTGTTGACGACCGATGCCGGTGCACATGTGGTGATCGCCGACGCACCCCCCGGGTTGTCGTTCGCGGTGATCCGCCCACACTCGATCGCACTCGTCCGCGAACCAGCCGTCGGGTCCAGCGCACGCAACACCTGGGGCGGCACGATCGCGGACATCGACCGGCTCGGCGACCGCGTCCGGATCGGGATCGACGGCCAACTCCCGCTCATCGCCGAGATCACCGTCGCCGCACTCGACGCCTTGCAGCTCCGCCCCGGCGATGACATCCACGCATCCGTCAAAGCCACTGACATCGAGGTGTACCCGGCATGATCCCGACCCTCGGCAGCCGCACACCCCCCGCATCACTCGGTGCCAACGGCGACCGCTCCGGCAATGGCTGAGTCATGGCAGGCGAGCTGCGACGATGGTGAACGTGGGACGTACCAGCGAACATCAACTGCTGCTCGGTGAATGGGCATGCCTCGGCATCCTCTACCCGGCGCCAACTCACGGGTTCGCCATCGCCGCCCGTCTCAAGCCGAGCGGCGACGTCGGCCGAGTCTGGTCCCTGTCCCGAGCGCTCACCTACCGGTCCCTCGAGCAGCTCGCCATCCGCAGCTACATCCAACCCGTCGGCGAAGAACCCGGTATCGCCGGCGGCAACCGCACCATCCTCGCCGCCACCCGCACCGGTCGGGCCCAGCTCCGCAAGTGGCTCGCCACCCCCGTCGGCCACCTTCGCGACCTGCGCAGCGAACTGCTCCTCAAGCTGATCATCGCCGACATCTGCGACATCGACATCACACCCATGCTCGAGGCGCAACACACGCACATCACCGACATGGCCACAGCGATCTCTGCCCAGATCGACGAAGAGCCCGGCGACGTCGTCGCTCTGTGGCGCAGCGAATCCTCCAACGCCGCGCTTCGCTTCCTCGACAGGCTTTCGCACGTCGAGCGTTGACAGACCGAGCCAGCAAACCCAGCGCGAACGCGGCGATCCCGAGCGGCTGGCGAGTGCCGCGGCTTCGATCAGGACCGTTCTGGACGGTGGCCGACCGGCGTTGTGCTGCGCGGGCACGTTCACGTTGACGACACGGTGTGTGGGCCCAGGCGCCTTGTTTCGGTTACGACTTCAGTTCCCGCGTCGCCTCGACGACGAGAACGAAGGGTTGGCCAAGGAACGCTCCGTCGACGACGTCCGGCCAGAAGCCGGCCGCCGGGTTCGTCGAGATCGACGACGTGTCGTAGGCGATGTCGTCCACCCTGGTGAGCCTGAAGTCGTTCGCGAGGAGGGCATTGACGTAGTCGCCGACCTGGTGGGGATGATTCCGAACGAACGGCATCCCGCCCGCGTGAGCGAAGAACGCCTGTCCACCGGAGCCCGCCGTGAACGGATGCGGATTGGACATCACGACGCGCCCACCTGGCCGAAGCACCCGAGCGAACTCGGCGAACACTGCATCGAGGTCTACGGCGTGGCAAACCGCGAGCCCGCTCACGATGAGATCGATGCTGTTGTCGTCGACCGGGAGCCGCTCGAAGGTGCCGTCGCGGAAGTCGGCGTCGGGCACGATCTGCTCGGCGATGGCGAGCATTTCTGTGCTCATGTCGAGACCGATGCTCTCGTAGCCGAGCGAGACCAGCTCGGCGGTGAGCCGACCAGTTCCGCAACCGGCGTCGAGGGCGACTCCGCCTGGCTCGAAGTGGTGTTTTGCCCGCTGGACCATCGACGGATGCTCGATCGCTGTCATCGGATTGCCCGGCGCGTCGTAGCTCTCGGCCCACAGTGCGTAGCCGTCGGCGGCTCCGTACTCGGTGATCGGCACCGGGAATTGCAGCACCTCGTTGTGCTCGAAGTCGCGGGCGATCTCGATCAGACGAGCGCGCCGCTCCGCTGCATCGGCCTCGTACCAATTGCGCAGCAGCGACAACCCAGCGAGGCCAAGAACCCAATCACCGAAAGTCGTGCCCGGTGGACCAGTGTCGGGCATGCGTTCGTCGGTCACACCTTGACATTATGCGCGACGACTTTCAGGCGAAGCCCCACTTTCGAGGGTCAGCATCAGTTCGATGGAGCGGTCGAACACTCGCCACCTGGGTCACCGAAGCTGTGTACGAGGCGACCATCGATGTCGCTCGGGCCGCCATGTCGCTCCTTGCCTTCGGGAGCGTCGCGATTGGTTGAGTCGCTGGTCAGGCGTTCGGCACCGGCGTCGTGCATCCGCCCATCGGCGATCAGATCGGCAGCGCGGTCCTCGAAGGTCTTGGACCAGTGCTGCACGCGGGCGCGGTCCGATCAACTGCATGGTCCGTTCGTCGTCGAGCTTGCGGCGGATCCCGTCGATCTACCCAAAGCTGATCAGCTCGCCGAGCACCACACGTCAACGATGTCGAGCAGATCGTCCCGGGCCGCGTCGACCGACTCGATGTCGACGAATCGCACCATGCGCTGCAGACCGTCACCCTCGAGCCGTTCGAACTCGCCCGGGATTTCCGAACCCTTCGGAAAGACGAGGCTCGCGAACTGGACGGAGCTTTCGGTCGCAATGGTCGCAATGGTTGCAGCGTCGCAACCGTCTCGACCTGCGTTGCAATCGCCGGAAGCGGTCGACAAGTAGGGTGACGTCGCCGAGGCGACCCGGGGGATGGGCGACGCAGCACCAGAGAGGGACGACCGTGCAACTCCGAGCTACCGACTTCGTCGATAACGAGCGATACCCGATCGATTGCCCCGGCGCGGCGCGCGACTCACTCGTTGCGGACATGCGGAGCGAACTGGAGACCCATGGCTGCGCTGTGCTCAAAGGGTTCGTTCGCGCCGAGCGGATCGCCGCACTGGTGGCCGAGTGCGATCGAGTCGCAGCACACGGTCATCGCAACTTCAACCGCACCAACCCCTACTTCACGGTGGACCGGCCGGACCTGCCGGCCGAGCATCCGCTGCGTCGCTTCTACGACCGGTCGAACGCCTTCGTCCCTGCCGACCACTTCGGCCCCGACAGCATTCTGCGCACCATCTATGAGTGGCCGGCGTTTGCGCCGTTCGTACAGGCAGCGCTCGGTGAGACCGACTTCCATCGCTACGCCGACCCGTTGGCCGACGTGATCGTCAACCTTGCCGAGGAGGGGAACGGCTTCCCCTGGCACTTCGACACCAACAACTACACCGTCACCCTGGCGATTCAGAACGCCGAGTCGGGCGGTGATTTCGAGTACAGCCCGTTCCTTCGCAACACGACCGACGAGAACTACTCCGGTGTTCAGGCGGTACTGAACGGTGACCCGCGCCTGATCCGCACGCTGCGCCTCGAGCCGGGCGACCTCCAGATCTTCAAGGGCCGCCACTCACTCCACCGGGTGACGCCGCTGACCGGCGACCGGTTGCGCTACGTCGCGATCTTCAGCTACTCAGAGCATCCCGGCATGGTCGGCAGTGTCGAACGAACCCGCCAGCTCTACGGCCGGGTGTTGCCGATCCATCTCGAGCGCGCCGGTCTCCGCAACGACGCTCTGGTCGACTGAACCATCGATCGGGTACGCGACCGTCATGGCTCGCTGACGGCGGCGATCAGGCGCAAGAACGATTCGTGGCGATCGAGGCCAGGGATCCAGTTCGCAAACAGCGAGGCGGCCCATTCGCCCTCGGCGTTCACGACATCGGGGTGCAGCAGCAGCACGCCATCTCCGACCTCGCTCACCTGCCACGCCGCAGACAACAGCTGACCGAGCGGCGGGTCGTGCTCGCCATACGCCGCGATCCAGTCGGCATGCTCTGCCGCGAACGGTCGAACGTCGGCCGCAGCAAAGACCTCGTCGATCGCGAAGCTCACGCGAGCGAAGCCGTCACTCACCTGGAGGAAGCCCGCGTAGGACGGAGGCAACGGCCTGCCGACCCGGGCCTCGAGCGCGCGGAGAGCGCCACCGGTTGCTGGCGGACGGCCGAGCCATCCGGCGTCGATCACGTCGTGATCCAAACCCGCGGCATAGTCGCGATCCTGGATCCAGTCGTTCGAGATGCGTTCGAGCAGAGCGGCCCATCCGAAGCGATCGACGGGCCGAGCACTTCTGGCTTCGCCCCGACTGATCGGGACTGGCGACACGCTCAGCAGCCGCAATGCCTTTCGAGCCATCTTCTTCACGGCCGGGTCCGGGTCGTCGGCCAGCGCGCGCGCCGCGTCGATTTCGGCCGGATCGAGCGTCGACCAGCCACCGATGGCACTTGCGGCCTCCACCCGAACACTGACGGCCGGGTCATTCACTGCATCGATCGCTGCACCCAGATAGCCGAGCATCGCGAGGCCGCGCACCGCGGCCGCACGGACGTCGGCGTCGCCGGAACGTGTCGAGCGTTCGTAGAGGTGAACGATCCGCTCGTCGTGCCCGAAAGTCAATGCGAGATTGAGCAGCGCGAGGACGGGATCAGGTCCCTCGGCGGCAGCGAGTTGCTCGTGCAATCGCGCCTCGAACTGAGGTGGCACGGTGATCGACCGCAACACGGCGATCGCCTCCTTTCGGACAGCACGCGCTGGGTCATGCAATCCGCGCACGAGCTGGTTTGGTGCCGCGGCCGGAGCGTTGCTCAGTGCGCGTGCCGCAGCGCACCTCACGGCCACAACGTCGCTCTCGTCGGCCAGAACTCGGTTCGTCGCAGCCCAGGCCAGACCCAGCGGCCACTCGGTGGCAAGCAGACCGCCCACCTCGGCCGCCGCTGCCACCCTTGCTTCCACATCGCCCCCTCGACTCGTGAACACATCGATCGCCGGCAGCGCCATCGCCGCAGGCTACTGCGGTCGCCGCCGGCCCCAGGTCCGACGATCGCGGTGGCGAACCGCATCGCTGGCGGTGGATGAGCGGCTGCATCTACGGCATGCGGGCGGCGATCCCGGTCATGCGCGAGCAGGGCTACGGCCGC
Organism: Ilumatobacteraceae bacterium; assembly: GCA_963820085.1. GTDB lineage: Bacteria > Actinomycetota > Acidimicrobiia > Acidimicrobiales > Ilumatobacteraceae > Ilumatobacter_A. The sequence goes on from CAWFYU010000009.1 coordinate 990,953, forward strand.
ATCGTCAACGTGATCTCGCGGGCCACGGAGAGCCCGGCGGGCAACAACGCCGCGTATGGCGCAGCGAAGGCGGGCATATGGGTGGCCAGCCGGAGTGCGACGAGCTGATCTTCGGTCGGCTCGGCATGACGGACTCGCCGTGGCAGGATCGAGACGGCGACGTCCTGCCGGGTGGGTGGCCCGTCTCCGCGCTGCACGCAAGTGCACGCGACCTCACGCGCTTCGGCGATGCGATGCTCGACTCCGGCGCGGCCGTCGGTGCTGACGCCGACTTCATCACCGAAGCGACGCGGACGTCGCAGGACATCAACTCGTCGTGGGACTCTTCTGGTGGGACTTCTCAGCGACCCGGGCGATCGTGCTCGGCCATCACCCCGGCGAGGCCGTCGATCCGCGCAAGCCGCTCGGGGGCATCCCGATCGACCGGCGGATCGCGCCCGACGCCCCGCTCGACACCTTCGGCGGCATCGGCTTGGGTGACCAGCGCATCTACATCGTCCCCAGCCATCGGGCGGTCGTCGTCCGTCTCGGTGGATCCACTGTCGTGGCCGGTGACCGGCCACGCTCGATCGACGTCGAAGTCTGGCGCCGACTCGACCTGTCAACACTCCGGAAGGGCACCTCATGAACCTCGACAATCGGCTCACCCGCCCGCGGTCAGGACAAGGTCAGGATCCACTTGCGACAGCGTCTACCTCGCTGAGGAACGCCGTGATCGCATCGCAAATCGTGGCGAGATCGCGCGGGTTCAGTTCATGGCCCGCTTCGACGAGGGTACGGAGCCGTGCTCCCTCGATGTGGTTCGCGATCGCTTCGCCGTTGGGGAGAGGAATGATCGGGTCGTTCTCTCCATGGATCACGAGCGTCGGCTGTGTGATCCGATCGACTGCATGCTCCCAGTGATCTCTCGTTGCGACCATCGCATGGTTGAACGCGCTGGCGATGTTCACTGCTCGCTTCGATCTCGGAGCGAACTCGCCGCCGGGTTCCGGCCTCGTCGAAACGTTCGGGGGTGCCGGCACTGAGCCGGCCGATACCGACGAGGAACTCTTCGACGGCATCGTCGTTGGACCAGTCGAGGTCGCCCATCGCGCCGAAGTGGTCCATGAACCTTTCGTCGATGCCGGGCAGTTCGTCGGTGCTGCCGAGAGGTTCGGAAGCAATGAGCGTCAGCGAGCGCACGCGATCGGGAGCGACGAGCGCTGCGATCTGGCTGATGTAGCCGCCGAGCGACATACCGACCAGGTGAGCTGCGTCGACGTCGAGGGCGTCCATCACACCGAGCAGATCGTCGGTCAGGTCCTCGGCGGAGTAGTCGACTTCGCCGGGCACGCCAGTGGTCGATTGGCCGGTGTCGCGGTGGTCGTATCGGATCACGTAGTACCCGGCCTGGGCGAGTGCGTCGCACATCTCGTCGGGCCACCACAACATCGATGCTGTGGCACCCATGACGAGCACGATCGCGACGCCGTCGGGGTTGCCGAAGGTCTCTGCTGCGAGATGGACCGCGCCGACGTCGAGCCGGTGGGTTGGTTGCACGAATCGGAGCTTACCGACCGACCTGAAACGCTCCGACGCGCGCACGCAGGGTGCGGGCGGCTGGCACCGACGGAGCGCTGATCTGCAGTCGATGGTGTTCTCGTCAGGTCAGCATGGAGTCATCGACCCAACTGCCGTGGAACCCGAACGGGACGCGCTGGGGAAGGTGCACCCGTGCGACGGGATCGGTGCCCGGGGCCGACCCGTCGAGGATCACGAGATCGGAGGAGTCCTCGGCGGCGTCGTACACGAACCCGATGACCCAGCCTTCGTCTTCCGCAGCGGCATCGTCGTCCTGGACGAACACGAATTCGGCTGGGAACGCATTCGGGCCGAAGTCGTAGGTCTGCTGTGCTCCGGTCTGCAGGTCCCACTTGATGACGTTGCCGGGCGACGTGATCACCCCGTCACCACCGCCGCGTGGAGCGACCCCCCAGCCGTAGCGGTGCTTGAGGCCGACGACCCGATCGTCGACGCGGGGGAACGCATGTGAGTCACCGTCGAGTTGCTGTTCACTGACCGACCCGGACGCCAGGTCGAACGTCCAGCGGTGCAGGTAGCACGGCTCCCCGTCCTCCATCGAGTTGCGCCACATCGATGCGTGCCGACCGACGTCGCACACCACGGTGTTGCCGTCGGCGTAGGCGTTGAGGGGGTGGAAGACGTAGCAGGGGTCCACCTCGAACCAGCGAATGTCGGCGTTGGTCCCCATTCGTGGCACGATGCCGATCCGGGCGCCGTAGTTGTCGTCCCACTTGAGCGGTGCCTGGAGGTTCGACAGATCGAACACCACGGGCAGGTCCATGAAGATCGCATGGTCGCGAGTGATCATGAAGTCGTGCATCATCGTGCCGGCCGGGACGCTGATCTCTGCCGAATGAACGAGGGCGCCGGACGCGTCGAGCACGTGATAGGTGAGGAAGGGTGCCACCGGCGAATAGCCGAAGAAATGCAGCTCCCCGGTTTCCGGGCACAGCTTCGGATGAGCGGTGAACGCGGTGGTCAGCTTGCCGCCGAAGTTGTCGGGCCCGATCGTGTCGAGTTCTCTGCTCAACTCGTAGGGCAGGTGCCCCTCCTCGAGTGCCCAGATCCGGCCAGCGTGACCGAGCACGTGGGTGTTGGCGGCACTCGCCGTTGGGTCGAACATCGCTTCGGGGTCCGTGGCTTCGAGCCCTCGTTCGAGTTTGGTGGTCCGTACCCATCGGTTGCGGTACCACTCGGCCTTTCCGCCGTCGAGGCGCACGCCGTGGATCATGCCGTCACCGAAGAACCAGTGTCCGGCCGTCCCCGACGCCGGGTTGGTCCCGTTGCGGAGATAGCGCCCGGACAGCGACGGCGGGATGGCACCTGTCACCTTCAGGTCGAATTCGGTGAGTTCGTTCATCACCGGTGCGTAGTTCCCTTTGAGGAACCACGGCGTGGTGTCGGATTGGCGATCCTCGAGATCGGTCATGGCTGCTTCCTTTCATTCGTTTTGATGCTGGTGAACAGGTGAAGGGTCGGGCTGTAGCTCATGGGTCGACACCCTAATTTACTCATGGTACGTTATTTGCGGGGCGAGGGGAAGAATGAATCGATCATTCCCGACGACACCGCGAACGACGGCGCAACGACCGCCGAACCACCACACCCGAGCAACCACACCCGAACAACGGAGGCGAACCAATGAGTGAATCGACCGTGGACTACGAGGATCTGACCAGCATGCGGCTCGACGACGATGCGCTCCGAGCGCTCGTCGAGGCCGGGGGAGAGTGCATCTTCAACTGGACGAACGCTCAGGGATATCCCGTGGGCGTCGTCGTCGCGTACGTGTGGCGTGACGGCAAGTTCTGGACGACGTGCGCGGAACGGCGCAAGCGGGTGCCCGCCTTACGCGTCCGCCCGCAGTCGGGCATCGTCATCAACCGGGGTGGCAAGACGGCGTCGTACAAGGGCGACTCCATCGTGCACGCCAACGGCGACGCCGCCTTCGACGAGATCAAGTCCTGGTTCTATCCCGCATTGTCCGGGTTCCAGGCGGCACCCGATGACCCGTACCGCACGAGCTTCAACAAGTTCCTCGACTCACCGCATCGCGTCATCATCGAGACCACCGCTGAACTTGTCGTCGCCTTCGACACCGTGAAGTTCGCAGCGTTCACCAACGAGGCGATGGCCGCCGGCCACGGCGACTGACCACCACCGTCACGAACGACCACCAAGAACAACGACCTACGCAAAGGAGATCAACATGAGCGTCGACAACTTCGTCGCTGGCCATCTCGAAGAGATGAACGGTCAGCCGGTCGATCTCGATCGACTTGTCTCGACGCCGAGCGGGCTGACCCCAGAACAGATGATGGAGGCGATCGGCCATCCGGACATCGGCACGCTCGGTATGCCACTCATGGCCGACTTCATGGCTCCCGAAGATTCGATGTACTTCGACGCGATCTTCGGTGCGTTCCACGGGCAACTCGCCATTCGCCAGTGGTTGGTGCCGGCGATGGCCGAGATCGACTTCATCGACTTCGTGCCGACCGCAGAATCGGCGTGGTTCGATGACGGCCACGGACGCTCGTCGCTCGACGAGTGGCAGATGGTGATGAATCTCGACGGTGCGCAGATCCCGCTGTCACGAGGCGTGAGTGTGCGCCGCTACCGCAACGGCTGGATCACCTGGGGCTGCGACGTCTACGACACCGCCTCGTTCCGTCAACCGCCTCCGCCGGACATGGCCGAACCGCCGCCACCGTTGCCGTCACCGCCGGTCGTGGAATGGATGACCGACCATGGTGTGACCCTCGATGATCCGCGCCGATCAGCAGGCCCGTTCCACCCGACCGAGTCCGTGTACATCGACCCCGTTGTCGGCGAACTGCACGGCGAGGAAGCGATCAGCCGATGGCTGGCCGAAGTCGTCCACGAGTCGGCTGGCGCGGCGTTCGGACCGATCGGGCCCCTCCTGTCCGATGGCGTCACATCGGTGCAGGAATGGGTTCGGACGATGCCGGGCGACAAGCCCGGACATGGGCTTCGCGGCACCAGCGTGCGGCGGGTCGTCGGCGGTCTCACCGTCTACGCGGCCGACTACTACGACACCGCGCGCCCCGACGTGTAGAGCGGCCTCGAGGCACAGGAGCAGTGAACGGGTGGGGCGACCCGACTCGGCCCGCCGCTATGGGAGATACGGCTTGGCCGACACCGCCTCGAGGCCGGGGACCGTCATGCTCGTCCCGCCGGCGACGTACTCGGACACCGGGAAGGTGAAGGCACAGATCGTCGGGTAGGTCGGCGACGCTCCGCATTCGATCACGGCACCGCCCGGCCACTGCCGCAGACCGGTCGCCGATCCGAGGAATTGGTAGAGCGAGGCTCCGGTCACGTCCTGCCCATCAGCAGCCATGATGTTCGAGTACTCGGCCAGCGACATGATCTCGATCACCCCCAGGGCGCCCAACCCGAGCGCCGTCGAGTCGATCTCGCTCGGCTCGACGTCGAGCGTCGGAGCGAGGATCTCCTGCAGGATCGCCAACTCCGGGGTGTCCTCCTGAGTTTGGGTTCCGACGAAGTTCCAGCCGAGTGCTTCGTCGCCGACTTCGTCCAGGACGTCCTTGCCCGAGCAGATCGATGTGGTGATGACCGGGATCGTGATGCCGAGCGCCGCACGGCCACGGATCGTGCCGACGCACCCGGCGTCGGAATAGAGCGAGAACAAGACGTCGGGGTTGTCCTTCGCTGCTTCGCGCATCAGACCCTGATAGCCGGCGTCGGTTTCGTTGTCGCCACCCTTGATCGTGACGTGGGAAATCCCGGCGAGATCGAGCGCAGCCGTGAGCGATGCCTCGGTCCCGTTCGCTCCGGCGTTGTCAGCACTGACGATGGCGGCCGTTTCTGCTTGGAAGTGGTCCTTCGCGACCGCCGCCATCGCCCCGGTGGTGGTCGCATTGCCGCCCGTGAGGAAGAGCGCATTTGCGGTGTAATCACCGGGGAGGATGGGCAAGACGCCGATGACCGGGATGTCAGCCGCGGTGTAGGTGGCGTAATCGGGGAACAGGTCGAGACCCAGCAAGACCAGCTCGACATTTTTGCCGGCCAACTCCTGTGCGCATGCCTGCGATGTTTCCGGTGAGCCGGCGGCGGCGCAGTGCTCCAACCTGATCGGTCGGCCTCCCATCCCCCCGTGCTCGTTGAGGTAGTCCGCAGCGGCTTGCATGTAGGTGCGGATGTCCGGGAAGTCGAGGCCCGGCGTTCCCTCCGTGTTGACCAGCCCGACCACGATCTCCTCACCTGTCGGTGGCGGGAGTTCCGGGAATGCCGCTGATGTACTGGTCTCCTCGGGCTCGGGCTCGGGCTCGGTCGATGCCACGGTGTCGTCGGGCTCCGATGTCGGCGCAGCGTTCGTCGTCGGAGGTTCGGTGCTCTCGACACCGTCGGTGACCGGAGTGGCTGTGTCCGGCGCGACCGCGGCGTCTGCGGTGTCCGTCGTTGTGTCGTCGGGCGTTGCGGAATCGTTGTCGCTGCCGCAGGCGACCGCGCCAAGCGATATGGCGAGCACCCCCGTCCATCGGACAGCGTTTCGAATCGTCGAACGTCGTGCTGATGCCTTCATGGTTCCCCCAATGCTCAGACGTCGGCGCACCGACGTGGTCCGGCCCTTCAATCGAGATGCATCTCCCCCAGAGAACACCCGACCAACACGACCGTAACAGTCCGCGCGGCCATTGTCTACCGTCGGTAAATTATGATCGGCGGGGGTGATCAGCCCGGTTGGTCGATCTCGAGGATCGCCGCTGCGTCCAGGAATGCCCCCGCGTCGAGGTCGTCGACGGCCGTGAAGGTCCGCCGGACAAGCACGTCGAACAATGCTGCGCCACGTTCGTTCGCGGGGTCGATGGACAGCAGGCTCGCGCCGAACGACATCGCATAGAACACGAGCCCTTCGAGATAGCCGTTCATCACCGCCTCGAACGTCACGGCATCGCGGGGCACCCCAGCGGTGTGAAGTCCCTCGACGTACCGCCGGATCAGAGCAACGTCGTACTTCCGTCGGGCCTCGACGGTCAGGTTGTTCGCGCAGAAGTACACGAGGTCGGTCTGTCCGGGCGCACGCATCGACATCTGCCAGTCGATGACGGCGATCGAGCCGTCGTCGGAGAAGAACAGGTTGTCGAGCCGGAAGTCACCGTGGGTGAGGGTGATCGGATCACCGAAGTGTCCTTCGATCCACGTCGGGATCTGGTCGACGAACTGCTCGCACCACCGTAGGGTCCGAGGCGGGAGTTCGGCGCCGTACCGCTCGAGGAACAGCGGCCACCCAATCTCGAAGGTCGACGCGATCGTGAGGATGGACGGATCGTCGAGCCCGGGCATCCACTGCAAGGTTTTCAGCAACGGGTGCTCGAACCACGCGGCGTGCAGTCGCGCCAGCACGTCGATCGCCCGCTCCGCCTGATCCAGGGTCGCCCCGGCGACGTGGTCGCCGACGGCTGCCGGCGACAGGTCTTCCAGGACCAGGCAGGGCGGATCGGCGATGTTGACGAGGGCGCTCGGGACACGGATGTTCAACCGTGGGGCGATGTCGCGGTAAAAGCAGTGCTCGCGTTCCCACACCCGCACCATCTCGCCGATGAACCGTCCACCCGGGTCATCCGTCGGCAGCTTGACGATCACGGTGGACGGACATCGCGGATCGCTCGACGTCAGTGTCACCCGGGCGAGCTGGCCCATGAACCCGTGCCCCGCGCCGATCTGCTCGACATCGATCTGGTTCAGTTCCACGCCGAGCACCGCGGACATCCAGGGCAGCGTGACATCGGCCAACGATTGCGGTGTTGCGATCATGTTCGGGACCCCCTCCCTGCCTGCTGGCCGGAACGTAGCACTCCTCGCATCGAAAAGATACCGACAGTAGTTTCGCCGGTCCGGCGTCGTCCGATTTGCCTGCCCGAGCTCAGGCTGGAACCGTTGCTGGCCCCGGATCTCGAACCACATCGCGGTCGCGAGTTGCGGCCCGGCGCTCGGCGACCTGGGATCGAATACCGCCGGCGATGCCTTCGGGGTTGAGGATCGCTGTCAGGATCAGGAACAGGCCGCCGATGAACACCTCCCACTGACCAAACGTGTCGGTGACCGTGCTGAGGAGATAAAAGGCAACGCCGGCGGACGCAGTGATGCCCGAGGTGACCGCGCCACTCACGCAGGTGATCCCCCCGAGATACGCGACCGCAAGGGCGGTGAGCGACGCGACCGCCCCGAACGACGCATCGGACACGCTGCCGAACCGGTAGGCGATCATGCAGCCGCCGGCGCCGGCAATGAACGCCGATGCGGCGAACACCTCCAGCTTCACCCTCGCCACGTTCACGCCGCAGGCGCTCGCCGCGCGTTCGTTTGATCGGGTTGCCAGCATCCGGCGTCCCGACGCACTGTTGCGGATGTTGGCGACCGCGATTGCCAACCCCAGCGCGACGGCGACGAGGAAGATGCCGAACACAGGACGAGAGGAGTTGCTGCCGAGGATCAGGCCGAGGTCCCAATTCCCCAGTTTCGGGTTGGGCACCTTGGCACCTCCGGTCGACGCGTCACCGACGAACTTGGGATCCTTGAAGATGAACTCGGCGATCGCGACCGCGCCCGCAAGTGTGATGATCGCGAGATTCGTCCCTCGCACTCGAAGCGTCGGGATGCCGACGATGACCCCAAAAACCATCGCCACCAGCGAGGCGAGGATCGGTGCGATCGGGAACGGGATGTCCCACTGCATCGCCATCTTCGACAAGGTGAACCCGGCGACGCCGGCGAAGGCCATTTGCGCGAGCGACGGTTGACCGCCGAAACCCGCCAGCAGTACGAGCGACAAGGCGAGCACGGTGAAGACGGTCGTGGTCATGATCGCTCCGCGCCACAGGGGCCCCAGCACGAGCAGGCCGACGACGGCCGCTCCCACGGGAACGAGAACGGCCAACGGGGTGACCTTCGCCGCGGGTATGGCCGGCATCTTGAACTGTGCGACCGATCCTCGATCCGGGAGCCGCTCGCCGAGGAACACCATCGCAACGATGATCACGATGAAGGGAAGCCCTTCGCGGGCGCCGTACTGCGGAAACCAGCTGAAGTCGACCTGCATCTTGGTGAAGCTCGACTGCACGAGGCCGATGGCGAGACCCGTGAGCACCGTCGGCCACACCTTCGTGAAGGCTCCGATGAGCGCCGCGCCGAGTGCTGGGATGAGATACCCGAACGTGAACACACCCGACGAGAGCTGGATCATCGGTGACGCAAGGATGACCACGACCGCACCGATGACCGAGGCCAGAACGAAGCTCGACAGCGCGAGGAATTGCGGCGAGTAGCCGAGGAGGATCGCGCCTTTCTCGTTCCCCGCGGCCGCCCGTGTGGCGAGGCCGAGCCGGGTGTATCGCGATGAGATCCACACCGCCGCCGCGATCAGCAGCACGATGAGCACCAGCCAGAGCCCGTCGCGCGGCACCGTCACACCATCCATGATCGTGACCGGCTCCCGCGGGAGAATCGCGTCCACCCGCAGGCCGGCGTTGTCTTCGAACCGTCGCTCGATCAACGACGTGAACACGATGACGAGGCCGATGCTGGCCACGACCTTGGCCAACGCCGGTGCTCGGTACAACGGGCGGAACACCAGCGTGTAGACGAGCCACCCCATCAAGGCCGCCGTCAGCATCGCCAGTCCGAATGCCCACCAGATCCCGACGTCGTCGCCGAAGTGGTAGCGGTCCGGGAGCCCCGGCACCGGGAACGGGTAGGACCCCTGGCGCAGGTCGGCATAGACGTATCCCGACCACGTTGCCATCGCCCCGAACCCGAAGTTCACCACCCCGGACCCCTGATACGTCACCACGAGACCGAGGCCGAACGCCGCAATGATGGCGGCGGCCCCGGTCCCAAGGAGAACGAAGAACAGGTAATCGGTCATCGTGTCGCTTGGGCGACCGACATCACGGCAGGAACGGGGTGGTGTCGAACGCCTCGTAGCCCGGAACCGTCTGGATTCCTTCTCCCGACACGTAGGTGGCGACCGGGAAGGTGAAGGCACAGATGGTCGGCAGCGATGCCACCGAGCCACACGCCAAGGCGTTGCCGTCGGGCCAGTTGACCAATCCATCCGATGCGCCGAGCGCCTCGTAGATCGAGGCGCCGGTGACGTCCACTCCTTCGTCGGCCACACCGTTGGCGATCGTCGCCAGCGTCAGGAGCCCGGTCACGGCGAGGTTTCCGAGTCCGAGCTCAGTCGAGTTCGTGTACCCGAGCGTGTCGAGGATCGCTTGGTAGTCCTCGGCCTCGGGAGTCCCGGTCCGCTCGGTCTGGGCGCCGATGAAGTACCAACCACTGGCGTCGTCGCCGACCACGTCGATCACCTCGGCGCTGCTGCAGATGGCAGTGGTGAGCACCGGCGTCTCGATGCCGAGCGACACCCGGCCGCGCATCGTGCCGATGCACCCTGCGTCGGCGTACAGCGAGAACAGCACGTCGGGGTCGTCGGCCGTGGCCTGGCTCATCAGGCCCTGGAATCCGGCGTCGGTCTCGTTGTCCCCACCTTTGATCGACACATAGGTGATGCCGGCGGTATCGAGCGCCTTCTTGAGGTCCGCTTCGGTGCCGTTGGCGCCCGCGTTGTCGGCGCTGATGATGCCGGCGGTCGTGGCGCCCAGTTCCTCCACGGCGAAGCCGGCCATCGCTGCGGTCGTGGTGGTGTTGCCACCACCGAGGAAGAGCGCGTTGGCCGTGTAGTCACCGGGCAGGATCGGCAGCACGCCGGTCACCGGGACGCCCGAGGCCGTGTAGGTGTCGTAGCCTGGGAAGAGGTCGAGGCCGAGCATGACCATCTCGACGCCCTTGCCCGCCAGCTCCTGGGCGCAGGCCTGGGAGGACTCGGGAGCACCGTCCGCTTTGCAGACCTCCAACTGGATGGATCGCCCACCCATCCCGCCGTGCTCGTTGAGGAAGTCGGCCGTTGCCCGTGCGGCCTCCGACATCTCCGGGAAGTCGAGCCCCGGGCTTCCCTCGGTGTTGACCATGCCGACGATGATCGGCTCACCATCTGGTGGCGCCAGCGACGCGAACCCCTCCCCGCCTGCTGCAGCATCGGTGCCTGTCGGCTCGGTGCCTGTCGGCTCGGTGTCGGCAGGCTCGGTGTCTGTCGGCTCGGTGTCTGTCGGCTCGGTGTCGGCAGGCTCGGTGGCGGCCGGTGCGGTCGTCTCGTCGACCTCCGCCTCGGTCACCACCGGTGCTGCGGAGTCGTCGGACGAGTCCGAGTCGCTTCCGCACGACGCCACGACCAGTCCGATGACGGCCAGGCCTGCAAGTGAACGGACGTGTCGATGCTTGCGGTCCATGATGTTCCCCCTCATGTGTTGTGCCCCTCGGTTGTGTTTGCGACGTTCGATCGGTGCTTAGCTCGCGGGCCGATCGGCCACCCACGTGCCGTGGGCGCCGTACGGGACGCGTCGTGGCAGGTGGATCGTGGCGACGGGCGGCGCCGAGAAGTTCTGTGCGTCGACGATGATCAGTCGTGATTCGTCCGAAGCGGTGTCGTGGACCAAGGTGACGATCCACCCCTCGTCCTCGCCGCTGCCCCCGACAGCCTCGGCGAAGACGGGCTCGGCGCCGCGCACGCCTGCACCGAGCTGGTGCTCGACGCACGCCCCGGTGCGCAGGTCGTACTTCCACAGGGCCGATCCGTAGACCGGCTCTTCGCTGTTGCCTTCGCCGGCCATCGCCATCAGGTAGCCGAACTGGGCGTCGAGTCCGATGAAGCGATCGTTGACCCGGCCGAAGTCGCCGGGCCGATCGTCGATCTGCTCTTCGGTGACCGTGCCGAGGTCGAGGTCGATGGTCCAACGCCAGAGCCGACCGACCTCGGCGTAGTCGTCGTTGCTTGACCCGAACGCCTCGGGTTGGCGCGACACGTGGAGCACGATGCTGTTGCCGGCCTCGTGCGCGTTCACAGGGTGGAACACGTAGCACGGGTCGATCTCGAACCAGCGCACGTCGGCGTTGGTGCCATGGCGCGGCATCACGCCCAGCCGGGCACCGGCGTCACGGTCGAACATGAACGGCATGCCGGTTGCGAGGGCATCGAGGTTGAAGCACACGGGGAGGTCCATGAACACGACGTAGTTCTGCGTCACGTTGAAGTCGTGCATCATCACCATGTTCGGGATGTCGATGCCTTCGATCTGCTTCACGGCGCCGTCGGCACCGATCCGGATGTAGTTGAGGAACGGCGGCTCGGGGCTGAGGTAGCTGAACGCGATCAGCTCGCCCGTGACGGGACACACCTTGGGGTGCGCCGTCATCGAGCACGTCAGCGCCCCGCCGAAATTCTCGTACCCGATCGTGTTGAGCTCGCCGTCGATCTGCCACGGCCAGTGACCCTCTTCGAGACACAGGAGCTTGCCGTTGTGTTGGTGGACACTCGTGTTGCCGGTGCCGCGTGTCAGGTCGCCCATGTTGCTCATCGCGTCGCCCGAAGGGTCGGTGATGTTGGGAGTCTGCACGAATCGGTTCCGGTACCACTCCGCCTTGCCGCCGGCGATTCGAACGCCGTGCACCATGCCGTCGCCGAAGAACCAGTGGTCGGATCTGCCCGAAGCGGGGTTGGGTCCGGTGCGGACGTACGTGCCCGAGAGCTCGGCCGGAATCGTGCCGTCGACCCGGAGATCGAAGTCTGTCCGCTCGTCGAGAACGGGGGCCCAGTTCGCCCGCAGATGCCAGGGAAGATCGGTGCGGATCGTTTCATCGATGCTCATGTTTCGAAGGTAACACGTCGCGAACGCTCGAATTTACTCAGCGTAGAAAAAGTCCCATATCGGACCCCGAAATGCTCTGGCTTGGTACCTTCACCTCATGTCATCGAAGGTGCAAACAAAGGAACTCGGGGTCAAACGACGCAAACCGGGACGGCCCCTCGCTGGAACGATGATCGCCGATCGCTCCCAGGTCATCGCCGCAGCGCTCGATCTCATCCGGTCGAAGGGTCCCGATGTCACGATGGACGAGGTCGCGAACGCCGCCGGTGTCAGCAAGCCCATCGTCTATCGCAACCTCGGCGACAAGGACGCGCTCGTCGTGGCGCTCTCGGAGATCTTCGTCGAGCGGCTCAACGAAGTCGTCGATCGGGCCGTGGCGATCACGCCCCATGGCCGGGAGTCGTTCGCGAGCGCAGTGCGGGCCACACTCGAGTTGATCGCCGAGGAGCGCAACCTGTTCTTCTTCGTGACCGCAGGCGGTCCCGGAACCGACACGCGGCTGGTTGAGCGGTCGTCGGCGACGATGATCGCCCAGTTCAGCGCGATGCGCATCGCCGACGATCTCGACCCGGCCCCCGCGCGCACCTGGGCCTACGCAACGGTGGGCGCGATCCAGATCACGGCGATCATGTGGCTCCGAGATGGCGATCGCACGTGCGACGAGGTCACCGACGACCTCACCCAACTCCTGTGGCCCGGGATCACCGGTGCCGGAAGGGTCGGCTCAGCCCGGGCCCAGCCGAGAACCGCGTAGAGGTCTGCCGCCGGCGCTCAGCACAGGGGCAGCCCGAGCACACGCTCGTCGAGGATGTTTCGTTGCACCCTCGTCGGAGCCGCCGGCGATTCGACATCCGGGCGCACCGCGGACATGCTCGTTCCGGGCGCACCACGCATCCGGCACCCCCGAACGCCGGGCCCCTCACGACCGAATCGACGTCCCTCGCGATGAGTCTGCGGGCGCGCGTCCCCGCCGCCAGACTCATCACATGACCTCAGCCATCCGGTGCGATGAGTCTGCGGGTGCGCTGCCCGCCGCCAGACTCATCACACGACCTCAGCCATCCGGCGCGATGAGTCCCTCGCCCGATTGCTCCAGGCGGTGGTCGTCGTGGCCCTCGACGACGGACCCGACGTCGGAAGCCTCCTGGCGCAAGCAGGTACGAGCGACGTCGTCGACGCCCATCTCGTCGTGGTAGCCGTACGACGGTCGGAACCGATCTTGACCGGCGACGTCGACGACATCGAATTGCTCACCGCGGCCATGCCCGAACGGCGACCAACCGTTTTGCGTTGGCCGTAGCAGCACTGCTCCCCTCGAACTCACGTCTGTGGCCGCGTCGAAGTGCTTCGAAAAGCGCAATGAGTCGACACGGCATTCGCTCGTCAAGGCTGGAAGACGAATGACAGCTCAGGCGGCGGTCACGTCACAATTGCGCGTCGTGCACGAGAATCGCGACGTGTACCCGGTTGGTGACCGCGAGCTTGGTGAGAAGACGCGAGACGTGCGCCTTGACGGTGGCCTCGCTCATGTACAGCGATGCGGCAATCTCGGCGTTGGATGCGCCGGACCCGACTGCAGTCGCGACCTCCCGCTCCCGGTCGGTGAGCGACGTCAGACGCTGGGCAGCGAGGCGACGGCGATCCGTCATTTCGTCGTTGCCGAGGTGACCGAGGAGCGTGCGGGTGACCGACGGTGACAGCATCGCTTCTCCTGCAGCCACGAGGCGCACTGCGTTGATGATCTCTGTGGGAGCGGTGTCTTTCAACAAGAACCCGTCGGCTCCGGCCCGAAGCGCGCTGATGACATGCTCGTCGGCCTGGAATGTGGTCAGAACGATCACGTGCGGCGGAGTCGCCAGGCGGCGGAGGGCCGACGTGGCGGCAATGCCGTCCATCCCGGGCATTCGGATGTCCATCAAGACGACATCTGGCCGATGGGCCTGCACAGCGGCGACGGCGTCGGTCCCGTCGGCCGCCTCGCCCACCACCTCCATCTCGTCTGACGACGACAGGATCATCCGGAGACCGGCCCGCACCAACGCGTCGTCGTCGACCAACAGCACCCGGATTTTCACCCCGTCTCTCACCCCATCTCTCACCCCGTCTCTCACCCCGTCTCTCACCCCATCTCTCACCACGGTAGGTCGGCCTCGACCACGAAGTCACCGGAAGCGTCCGGTCCGTGCACCAGGACGCCATTGGCCAGGGTCACTCGCTCCTGCAGACCAAGGAGGCCGGTGCCGGAACCCGGCGGAGCCGGACGGTCGTGGGTGCCCACGGCGGCTGGGTTCCGAACGCTGACGTGCAGGCCGCGGTTCGGCGCCCCCGCCACCCGAACCTGGGCAAGGGTGCCGCGAGCGTGCTTGCTGCTGTTGGTCAGGGCTTCCTGCACGATGCGGTAGGCGTCGCGACCAAGGGGACCGGGTGCGGCAGCTGCGCCGTCCACCTGCATCTCGAAGTCGATCTTGGCGCCGGAGCGGCGAGTCTCTTCCACCAGGCGTGGAATGTCAGCCAACGTCGGTTGGGGGACCGTCGACGACCGCTCCTGCCCCGGCTCCTCGCGCAGCACGCCGATCACGTCCCGCAGCTCTTCCAGCGCTTGGTGGGCCGTCAGCCGCAACAGTGCGGCGCTCTCGCGCACCTGGGCGGGAGGCAGGTCGAGGGCGACTTCGAGCGCCCCGGCGTGCAGCGCCACCAGGGAGATGCGGTGAGCGAGCACGTCGTGCATTTCCCGTGCGATGCGGTTCCGCTCGGCCAGGCGCGCCCGTTCGGCGCGGACGAGCTGATCGGCCTCGGCCCGTTGGGCACGATCGCGCAGGGTGGAGAGGAGCTGGCGTCGAGCGCGGACGAACATGCCCAATGCGGTTGCGGCGGCCGCCGTTGCCGCTGTCGCCAGCATCAGCGGCCAGGTATAGGTCTGCCGGAGCCAGATCGAGCACACCACTGCGCACGGAACGTACAGAACGGCCACCAGCAGGGCGGGCCGGAGATGGCGGTGGATAGCCAGCGAGGCCAGTGCGAACAAGCCGGCGACCGAGCCAAACGTCGAGAACGCACCCAACAGGATGCAAACGAGCGCCACCGCGAACGGCCAGCGCCGTCGCCACCACAGGGACAGACAGCACAGCGCGCCTAAGGCGGCGTCGGTGTCCATCTGCCCCGAGGTCATCTGATCGGCGAAGTCGTCGACCGTGAGCCTCAGCATTACGGCGCCGAGAGCGAACGCGATGACGAACGCACCGGCGTCGATGGACCAATCGCGCGCCGTCCTGGGCGCCACCTTGTCGGGATCGGTCGAGTCGCTCGGTACCAGCATCGCCGTCGGGGCGGTCTGAGCCCACCATCTGCGCAGCCAGGACATGATGCGAGGATACGACTCAGGGCCCCTGTGCAACATCGACGAAAGTCGACACTGCAACCGACGAAAGTCCGAACGTCGGAAATGGCCGGACATCCCTTCGAACATCGGATCGTGGCCGTCTGCCCGATGCGGCGGCGCGCAGGCCGGTTCAGGCTGGACACATGATCACGACAACCGCTCTGACCAAGAGCTACAAACACCTGCCGGTCGTGCGCGACGTCTCGTTGCGCTGCGAACCCGGGACCATCACCGGTTTCCTCGGGGCCAACGGCGCCGGCAAATCCACCACGCTGAAGATGATCGTCGGGCTGGTGCGACCCGATCGCGGGACCGCGACCGTCGACGGGCGACCATTCGTCGAGCTGCCCAACCCGACGCGCGTGGTCGGCATGCTGCTCGACGCGTCGGCGATGCATCCCGGGCGCAGTGGCCGGTCGACGCTCACGATCGCGGCGCGGATGGCAGACGTCGACATCAAGAGGGTCGAGCACCTGTTGGACCTCGTCGGGCTCTCCGATGCGGCGGAGAAGCGGGTCGGAACCTACTCCCTGGGCATGCGCCAACGCCTCGGCATCGCCCAAGCCCTCATCGGTGAACCACAGGCGCTAATCCTCGATGAACCGGCCAACGGGCTCGACCCCGAAGGCATCGCCTGGATGCGAACGCTCCTACGCGACTTCGCCGACCGCGGCGGCACGGTGCTGCTGTCGAGTCACCTGCTCCACGAGGTGCAGGCCACCGTCGATCACCTCGTCGTCATCTCCGGCGGCGCCGTGGTCGTCGCCGGTCGGCTGGACGATCTGCTTGCCAGCTCCACGATCCTCGTGCGCAGCCCCGACCCAGATGCACTTGCCGCGGCGCTCCAAGCGGCGCGGATCGACTATGTCGCCGGTCCGGGAGATGCGCTCACCGTGGACGTCGCGGGAGGTCGGGTCACCACCGAGGTGCTGGCTGGCGTCGCCCGCGACCACCACGTGCTGCTCACCGAGTTACGGCAGTCCGACACGAACGGGCTGGAACAGCTGTTCTTCTCGCTCACCGCCGCCACGGCGACCACCACCTCGACTCAGGCCCAGGAGGCATCAGCATGACCACGTCACTCTCCCCTCGCGGTTTTGGCATAGCGGCCCCGTTCGATCGAGCCCCACGGCCTCTCCCGTTCTCACGACTCGTCCGGGTCGAGTTGACCAAGGCCACCGACACCCGCGCCGCCCGCTGGCTCCTCGCACTCGTCGGCCTGTCGACCGCGGGGATGATGCTGGCGCCGATCCTTGCTCCCGAGAGGTTCGATCAGACCTACGCGGGCTACCTCGAGGTCGCCTCCATCGCACAGGTGATCCTCGTGCCCATCGTGGGCATCCTGATGCTCACCGGCGAATGGAGCCACCGGAGCGTTATCGCGACGTTCACCCAGGAACCGCGACGCATCCGAGTCGTCAGCGCCAAGGTAACGGCATCGCTGATGCTGAGCGGTGGTGCTGCGGTCTTCGGCGGGGTGGTCACTGCGGCCGGCCTTGCGCTGGCGGTGGCATCGGGTCGCACGATCGAGGGAACGCTGAGCATCGGCGACATCACCGGCTATCTGCTTTATCTGCTCCTCAACATGCTCGGGGGCGTGGCGATGGGCGCGCTGCTGCAGAGTTCCGCGACGGCCATTGCGGCCATCTTCGCCCTCAACATCGCCGTCGCTCTGGTCGGCACCGCATCGACACTGATCGGCGACTGGATCGACTCGGAGACGACCTGGACCTGGGTGCTCGAGAACGACTGGGCCGGTCACGTGCCGCAGATTTCGGTCTCGGTCCTCTTCTGGGTGGTGATTCCGCTGGCCGCCGGCGCCGTCCGAACCCTGCGCCGCGACGTCGGCTAGTTGATTCGTCCTGAACCCCCACCCCTCCTCCAACACGTTGACAACGAGAACGACCCATGAATCATCACCATCGCGACCGACGCGTCGCCACCTTCCGCAGCCTCGCAGCCGTCCTTGCTGCCGGCCTCCTCGCGTCCGGGTGTGCGTCGGAGCGAACAACCACCACCTCGACGACACTGCCGAGTTCGACTCCGCCGAGCTCGACACCGTCGCTGACCTACGCGGCGCCGGGCAGCCACGCGGTCGGCACTCGCGTCTTCACCACCACCGGCGCGCAGGAGCAACCCCTGACGGTACGAGCGTGGTACCCCGCTGTTCGAACCACCCCCGAGCCCGGGCCGATCAGCTACACGGCGCCCAACAAGTTCGGCGAGCAGATCACGCCCGGCGCGCAGATCACGAGCGTCGGTCGAGCCCTCGCCGACGCTCAACCGGAACAGACCGATGAGCCGTACCCGCTCGTCGTCTTCTCCCACGGTTACTCGCTGAGCCCGATCGTCTACAGCACGCTGGTGGAGCACTACGCATCACAGGGCTATGTCGTTCTTGCTCCCGAACACAACGAGAGCTTCGACGGATCACTCACCGAATTCTGGCAGGAGTTGATCGACCGGCCTGTCGACATCCACCGAACCATCGACTTTGCCGAACAACTCACCGAGCCCGGAGCACCGTTGGCCGGATTGATCGACGTGGACAGCGTCGCCGTCGTCGGCCACTCCTACGGCGGGTACACCGCGCTCGCGGCTGCCGGCGCGCGATTCGACTTCGCCGCCTACACGACGCGCTGCGCGGCACTGACAGCAGATGATCCCCTCAACTTCTTCTGTGCGCCCATTCCCAACGAGTCGGATATGGCCATGCGAGCCGGACTCGACGAGGTTCCCTCCGGTCTGTGGCCGTCGTTCGGAGACCCGCGAATCAAGGCCGCCATCTCACTGGCGGGCGACGCGTACCTCTTCGATCAGCGCGGCCTCGCAGAGCTTGAAGTCCCGATCATGGCGATGGGCGGAACCGTCGACGACGGCACTCCGTACACGTGGGGCGCGAAACTCACCTACGACCACGCCGCGAGCGAGAACAAGACGCTCGTCAGCTTTCCCGGCGCAGGCCACTTTCTCTTCCTCGACCCGTGCGAGAACCTTCCGTGGGTCGAGAACTCCGTCTACCGCGACGCGATCTGCACCGATGCCGTCTGGGACACCCGACCATTCGACATTGTTGCGCACTACACCACCGCGTTCCTCCGCGACACGCTCGACGCCGACCCCGAGGCTCGAGCCACCCTCTCCGGCCCGCAGCCCCTCGTCGACAACGTCGAGTACGACACGACGAATCGACCGGGTTCATGACACCCCGACGCGTCATCGTGGTCGTCCTGGCGTCGCTCGTCGCGGTGATCGGATTGGGACTTCTGGCCGCTGGGGCCAGCCTCGGTGGGGCGTACGGTACCCAGCGCGACGATGCCGGCTTCTTCACGACATCCACCGAGCGGTTCGAGACGGACAGCTTTGCGCTGACCACGGACAAGATCGACCTCGGCCAGCGCGGCCGCGATGATTGGTGGGCCGACCGCGACCTTGCGACGGTTCGGATCACCGTCGACGGCGCCGATGCCCGCCCCGTGTTTGTCGGCATCGGCCTTGAATCCGACGTGGCGACCTATCTCGCCGGCATTCCCCACGACGCCATCACCGACGTGGACTTTCATCGGAACTCGGTCGACTACCGCCGGGAGAACGTCGGCGGGACCTCCCCGCCAGCGCCACCTGCCGATCAGGTATTCTGGGTCGCGCAGGCATCAGGCGAGGCCAGCCAGAGCATCACGTGGGACCTCGAGCCCGGCAATTGGGCGATCGTGGTGATGAACGCAGATGCGACCGCCAACGTCGTGGCCGACATCGAACTCGGCGGTCAGGTTGACTATCTCGTCCCGATCGCGATCGGTCTGGTGATCGGGGGCATCGTGCTGCTCGCCATGGCAGCGGCGATGATCATTGGCGGCGTTGGTCGAGGAGCCGCTCGGCCTGTTGCCGAACAGACATCGTTCGCCGGCTCTCCAGTGCGCATCGAGGGCCATCTCGACCCTCACCTGAGCCGCTGGAAATGGCTGGTGAAATGGTTCCTGGCCATCCCTCACTTCGTGGTGCTCGCGTTCCTCTGGGTCGCCTTCGTGGTGCTCACCTTCGTTGCATTCTTCGCGATCCTGTTCACGGGTCGGTATCCGCGCGCGATCTTCCAGTTCAACGTTGGCGTGTTGCGATGGAGTTGGCGAGTGGCGTACTACGCGACCAGCGTGCTCGGAACGGACCGCTATCCGCCCTTCACCCTGAGCGCGGTGGAGTATCCAGCAGGTCTCGAGGTCGCCTACCCGGAGCACTTGTCACGGGGTCTCGTGCTGGTCAAGTCATGGCTGCTCGCGATTCCGCATCTCCTCATCGTGGGGGCCGCGACGGCCAGTTGGGGCGCCGGCGGAAGCGATGAGGGGGCGCGCTTCGTGTTCAGCGGCGGGTTGCTCGGACTGGTGGTCATGATCGCGGCAATCACTCTCCTCGTCACCGGGCGCTACCCGGTTGGGCTGTACGACTTGATCATGGGGGCGATGCGCTGGACGTACCGAGTCATCGCTTACGTCGCGCTGATGACGGACGAGTACCCGCCGTTCCGCCTCGACCAGGGTGGCTTGGAACCCACCACAGCGAGCGGGATGGGACGACCGGTGAACCGATGACACGTGCGGCCACACACGGACGTTCGACTCTGGCGACGTGACTGCGCGGCGGTAGACGATGAGAGAGGTTCATCGCGCTTGGGAGGAGATCGATCATGACAATCGAGCCCAGCGGCACAGCGGCCGCAACGATTCTCGACAGCATTCGTGGCACCAGAGACGCACTATCGGTGCGTCGCGTCTTCGGCGATCCGCACGAGGTCGACGGTGCCACCTTCATCCCGGTCGCTCGAATCTCAGGAGCGGCCGGCGGGGGAGGAGGGGAGGGCACCAATGAGGAGCAGAGCGGCAGTGGCTTCGGAACCGGGTTCGGTGTCCGAGCCGATCCCGTCGGTATCTACAGAATCCGGAACGGCGGCGTCACGTGGAAGCCCACCATCGACATCACCCGACTCGCCCGAGGGTGTCAAGTGCTCGCGGGCATCATCGCGGTCTGCGCGGCACTCGTCGCCATGCGTCGGTCCCGACCAATGAACGACCTCGTTACCGGCCTGAGCAAAGCCCACGAAGGCAATCGATCATGACCTTCGCCGCCACCGCCCCATCCGCCCACCCGGACATCGACCATCAGAAAGTGGGCGGCGTGGCGGCGCTGTACCTCGCATTCGCGCTCCTCGCTGCGATTCCCTACTTCCTGGTCATCGTCGACTACCCAGGGGCGACAACTGCGGCCGACAAGGTCGACCTCATCGTCGACCACTACCCGAGCATGTACGCCGTCTACCTCCTCGCCTACGTGGCTTTCGGTCTGACGGTCGGAATGCTCGTAGTCACACTGTGGGAACGGCTGCGACACGACGCGCCGACCACAGTTGGGATAGCGACTGGCATCGGTCTGCTGTGGGCCGTCGTCCTCGTGGCGAGTGGGATGATCTTCACCTATGGCATGACGACCGTCCATGACCTCGCCGGTACCGACCACGCCAACGCCGTGACCACCTGGCGCTCGGTCGAGCCTGTCGCCTTGGCGCTGGGCGGCGCCGGCGGAGAGCTGCTCGGCGGACTCTGGGTCCTCCTGCTGAGCACAGTCGTCGTGCGCGGCGACCGTCTGCCGAGGGGCCTCGGTTGGCTCGGCCTCGTCATCGGAGTCATCGGCATTGCATCGGTCGTGCCACCGCTGAACGATGCCGCCGTCGCGTTCGGGCTGCTGCAGATCGTCTGGTTCGTGTGGCTCGGCATCATCCTCCTCACCGCCAAAGCCGCGGCACAGGTTGGGTCAGGAAGCGATGGGATGGTGTTCGGGGCAGTCGACGCGCAGGTTTTGGTCGCGCAGCGTGGTGCCGAGGAGCAGGCAGCCGCAGCCGACACTGTGTGAGGCTGGATGCCGGCGCGGGCTTCAGCTGGCCCGACGCATCCGGTCGGAGATTTCGCTGGCTGGAGTCGACACGACCGCTACCGGTGCTGCCACCTGCGCTCGGACAACACCGAGGCCGTGGGCGTCGCGGCGTTCGAACGATGCAGGCAGAAGGATGCGGCCGACATCGTGCAGTGCGTCGAAGTCGATGACCTCTCGAGCGATGGATGGGCCATCGACCAGGACTGCTTGGACGAGCCGGTCTGGCCTGCGGGCACGATCGGAGGCCTGTTCGAGATAGGTCCAGCCAGCGGTGACGATGTCGAGGTCCTCGGCTTGCGCATACTCATGCAAGGCCGCTGCGCTCTCGCCGTTCGTGAGTACGAGCAACGCAACATGGCGGTCGTCGGAAGTGAGAAAGCCGAGGCCGGCTTCACCGTCAGGGTCAGTCGCATCGAGAACAACGAGGGTGACACGTTCGTTGGTGATCATGTGGTCCTTTCGAGAGCGCCCGACATCGGGGGAACTCGATGTCACCCGGTTGGTCGTGCGCCCGTGCACTGAACTGTAGGAGCACGGGGTCACCAGGTGACCCGAGGACCTCCGCGTCACGAGCGAGGAGGAGGGCTGGCCGATCGAGGTCGACGTCGTCGAGAGCCTCGGCGCCGACGCCTACGTCTACGGGCACGTCGACCCTGCTCGACGGGGAGTCGCGCGACATCATCGTGCGCACCGACGGCCGCACCCCGCCCATGAAGGGCGACACCATGACGTCGGGATCATCCCCGACCACCAGCACGCGTTCCACAGCGTGACCGGCGAGCGCATCGTCGTCTGAGGCATGCCACGCGACGGCCGCGCCCCGACAGCACGTCGGGCGCGGCCGTCGCGCGTTACGGGCCGTTAACCCGCTGACGCAAGGATGGTGCGATGAGCCTGCGAGTCACGGCCGCCGCCGGTGAGCACGATCTGCTGTTCCTCCCGTGGGACATCCCGCTCGAGGAGTGGCCCGAGGACACGATCGTCGCGCTGCCCCGCGGCATCTCGCGCCACGTCGTGCGCTTCGTGCGCATGTCCGGAGTCGTCTACGCCGTCAAGGAGACCGTCGAGCCGATCGCCCAGCGCGAGTACGACCTGCTCTTCGAGCTCGGCCGCCGCGACGTCCCGTGCGTCGACCCGGTCGGCATCGTCGCCGGCCGCACCGACGCGGCCGGCGAGGACCTGCCGGCCGCGATCATCACGCGCCACCTGCAGTTCTCGCTGCCCTACCGCGCGCTGTTCTCCTCCACGCTGCGCCCCGACACCATCGCGCGCCTCATCGACGCGCTCGCGGTGCTCATGGTGCGGCTGCACCTCGTCGGCTTCTTCTGGGGCGACTGCTCGCTGTCGAACACGCTCTTCCGCCGCGACGCCGGCGCGTTCGCGGCGTACCTCGTCGACGCCGAGACCGGCGAGATGCACGACCGCGCTCAGCGACGGCCAGCGGCAGTACGACCTCATGACGGCCGAGACCAACGTCGGCGGCGAGCTGCTCGACGTCGAGGCGTCCGGGCGGCTGCACCCGAGCATCGACCCGATCGCGACCTCGGAGCAGGTGCGCGAGCGCTACGAGACGCTCTGGCACGAGATCACCGCGCCGGAGTCGATCGGCTTCGGCGAGCGGCACCGGCTCGACGCGCGCATCCGCCGGCTCAACGACCTCGGCTTCGACGTCGCCGAGCTCTCCGTCGTGCAGGAGGAGGGCGGCTCGCAGATCCGCGTGACGCCGAAGGTCGTCGACGTCGGCCACCACTCCCGACGCCTGCTGCGCCTCACCGGTCTCGACGTCGAGGAGAACCAGGCCCGGCGCCTGCTCAACGACCTCGACGCCTACCGCGTGCAGATCGGGCTCGCCGAGCGGCCGACGAGGAGCTCGTGGCGCACCGCTGGGTCGCCGAGGTGTTCGAGCCGGTCACCGGCATGGTGCCGCCCGAGCTGCGCGGCAAGCTCGAGCCCGCGCAGATGTTCCACGAGGTGCTCGAGCACCGCTGGTTCATGAGCGAGCGGCTCAACCGCGACGTCACGCTCACCGAGGCCGCCGGGTCGTACGTCGACGAGGTGCTGCGCGAGAAGCCGGACGAGATGGCGGTGCTCGGGTCAGCGTCTGGGCACACCGAGCGACACGACCGGTCTACGCTTCGACGACACCGCCGAGATGGACCTCACCGAGCTCCTCTGACCGCGCCCGGAGGGACCGTGCACTTCACCGAGGCCGCGCGCACCGCGACCGACCTCCAGATCAACCTCGGCGATGCTGCTCATCATCGCGACAGGCGCCGCCCTGGTGCCGCTGGCCGTCGGGCTGCTGCGGCTCCGCGTCGCCGAGGTGGTGCTGCTGCTCGGCTTCGGCATCCTCGTGGGGCCGCAGGTGCTCGGCCTGATCGAGATGAACGAGACGATCGACACCTTCAACGAGCTCGGTCTCGGCCTGCTGTTCTTCCTCGCGGGCTACGAGCTCGAGCGCGATGCGGTGCGAGGGCGAGGGCGGTCGCCTCGCCGGCATCGGGTGGGTGCTCTCCTTCATCCTGGCCCTCGGCGTGTCCGCTCTGCTCATCGAGGAGAACGTCGTCTCCGACTTCGTCGGCGTGGCCATCTGCCTCACGAGCACCGCGTTGGGGACGCTGCTGCCGGTGCTTCGCGACCGAGGGGTGCTCACCACCGAGTTCGGGCGCAAGTTCATGGGGGCCGGCGCGGCCGGGGAGTTCGGCCCGATCCTGGCCATCGCCCTCCTGCTCGGCTCGCGCTCGGTCACCCGGACCCTCGTGATCATGGCGATCTTCGCCTTCCTGGTCTACCTCGTAGCCCGGATCCCCGGCCGCGTGACCACCGACCGGCTCCGCGAGGTCGATGGACCGCGGCCACTCGACGAGCTCGCAGACCGCGGTGCGCTGGACCGTCGTGCTGCTGCTCGGCCTGCTCACCCTCGCCTCCCTGTTCGGCCTCGACGCCGTGCTCGGTGCGTTCGTCGCCGGCGTGATCCTGCGGCAGTACGCACCACCGAGCAGCTTCAACCGCCTCATGCCCAAGGTGGAGGCGCTCGGCTTCGGGTTCTTCATCCCGCTGTTCTTCATCATCAGCGGCGCCAACCTCGACATCGACTCGATCATCGCGAACCCCGAGCGTCTGGTGCTGTTCTTCGTGCTCCTGCTGGTCGTGCGCGGCGTGCCCCAGTACTTCCTCTACCGTCGGGCGCCTGCCCGACAACCGGGAGCGCTGGCAGTTCGCCCTCTACGTCGCGACCGGGCTGCCCATCCTCGTGGCGATCACCGGGCTGCAGGTCGACGCCGGGGTCATGCTTCCGGAGAACGCCGCCGCGCTGGTCGGCGCCGGCGCGCTGTCGGTGCTCGTGTTCCCGCTGCTCGGCGACTGGATCAACCGCGCCGCGCTGGCCCGGGTCCCGGAGAGCCCGACGGTGGTGGACGACGACGTGAGCGACGTCGACTCCCGCGGCTGACCTCGCCCGTTCCCCTCGCGGCGCCGGCCAGGCTTTGCCAGTCTGGGTCCGGGCGGAGAACGGGAGCGAGGGCCAGATGTTCAGGGAGCGACGGCAGGAGCGGCGCGAGGAGCGCCGAGGCGGAGGCATGGCGCACTACCAGATGCGTCAGCGGCTCGCCTCGATCGGCGACGACTTCTGGATCGAGGACGAGCAGCGGCAACCGGGCCTTCAAGGTCGACGGCAAGGCGCTGCGCGTGCGCCAGACCCTGGTCTTCGAGGACGCCGACGGCAACGAGCTGGCGCGCATCCAGCAGCGGGTCGCCCGCGTGCGCGAGACGATGGAGATCGAGGCCCGGACGGCTACACCGTCGCCGATGGTGAAGAAGGCGCATGATCACGCCGCTGCGCGAGCGGTGGACGGTCAAGATCGGCGACGGCCCCGACCTCGACGTCCAGGGCAACATCCTCGACCACGAGTACACGATCGAGGGCGGCGGGCAGAAGGTCGCCGAGGTGTCCAAGAAGTGGTTCCGGGTGGCGCGACACCTACGGCGTCGAGGTCGCGGAGGGGCAGTCCCCCGCGTTGATCCTGGCCGTCACCGCCGCGCTCGACGACATGGCGCACCCCGACCGGTGACGCCTGCCGGGCCGGGTTCGGCTCAGACGGCGCGACGGGCGAGGCTGACGGCGTACAGCGTCACACCGGCGGCGACGCCGGCGTTGAGCGACTCGGTGTCGGCCGCCATCGGGATGCCGACGGTGAGGTCGCAGGTCTCGCTCACCAGGCGCGAGAGCCCGTTGCCCTCGCTGCCGACCACGACGACGACCGGCCCGGAGCGGATCGTCGAGGTCGAGGTCGTCGAGGCTGCGTCGCCGTCGGCGGCGAGGCCGACGACGATGCAGCCGGCGTCGGCGTAGGCCTTGAGCGCGCGGGTGAGGTTGGTGGCCGCGCCACCGGCACGCGCGCGGCGGCACCGGCCGAGGTCTTCCACGCCGACGCGGTCATGCCGGCCGCGCGACGCTCGGGCACGACGACGCCGTGCGCGCCGAACGCCGCGGCCGAGCGCACGATCGCGCCGAGGTTGCGCGGGTCGGTGACGCCGTCGAGCGCGACGATCAGCGGCGGCTCGCCGGCCTCGGCCGCGATCTCGAGCAGGTCGTCGGGTCGGCGTACTCGTACGGCGGCACCTGCAGCGCGAGGCCCTGGTGGAGCGCGCCGTCGGTGAGCCGGTCGAGCTCGGCGCGCGGCGCCTCGAGCAGCGGGAGGCCCGGTCTCGGCCGCGAGCTTGAGCGCCTCGCGGACGCGGTCGTCGCTGTCGAGGAACAGCTGCGACGTACAGCGCGGTGGCGGGGACGCTCGCGCGCAGCGCCTCGACGACGGCGTTGCGGCCGACGACGAGCTCCGAGCCGTCCTTGCGGCTGCGCGACCGACGTGCCGCCGCGCGCGCCGGAGCCCGGACGCGGGCGCCTTGCTTGGCCGCGGCCTCGGCGGCCTTCGCCTTGCGCACGGCCTGCTTGTGCTGCGGGTGCTTGGTGCGCTCGACGGCCTTCGGGGTCGGGCCCTTGCCGCTCGAGCGCCGCGACGGCGCTGACCGCCCGGACCCGACGGTCTGCCCCTTCTTGCGTGCCCGTCTTGCGCATGGCGCCCTTGCGCTGCGAGTTGCCGGCCATCAGCTCGTCCTTCCCGGCGTCGAGCGTCCAGCGCGGGCCGCCGGAGGTGTCCTCGACGACGATGCCCGCGTTCTTCGAGCTGGTCGCGGATCGCGTCGGCCGCCGCGAAGTCCTTGCGCGCGCGCGCCTGCGGCGCGCTGCTCGAGCAGCGCCTGCGACGAGCGCGTCGATGGCGCCGCGCAGCGCGCTCGTCGTCGCCGCTGCCGCGTCGCGCCCACGGCTCGGCGTACGGGTCGAGCCCGAGCACGTCGAGCATCGCGCGCACCGACAGCGCAGCGCGCGCCGCCGCGGCCGCGTCGCCGGCGGCGAGCGCCGCGTTGCCCTCGCGCACGGTGTCGTGGACGACGGCGAGCGCCTGCGGCACGCCGAGGTCGTCGTCCATCGCGGCGGCGAACGCGCCGGGCAGGTCGCCGTGCGACGGCGGCACCGATCGTGCCGGTCGCCGCTCGCGGCGCGCTCGACGAAGCCCTCGACGCGGCGGAAGCTCGACCGCGCTCCTCGAGCGCCTCGTCGGAGAACTCGATCATCGAGCGGTAGTGCGCGGAGCCGAGGTAGTAGCGCAGCTCGACGGGCGCACGCGCTGCACGACCTCGCGGACGAGCAGCGAGTTGCCCAGCGACTTGCTCATCTTCTCGCCGCCCGTGGTGACCCAGGCGTTGTGCAGCCAGTACTGCGCGAACGCGTCGCCGGCCGCCTTGCGACTGCGCGATCTCGTTCTCGTGGTGCGGGAAGATCAGGTCGAGCCCGCCGCCGTGGATGTCGAACGCGCGGCCCGAGGTACTGCCCGCCATCGCCGAGCACTCGAGGTGCCAGCCGGGCCGGCCCGGCCCCCACGGCGTCGGCCACGACGGCTCGCCGGGCTTGGCGCCCTTCCACAGCGCGAAGTCGCGCGGGTCGCGCTTGCGGGTGTCGCCGGCGCTGTCGCCCGCGGCCTGCATGTCGTCGAGCCGCTGGCCCGGACAGCGCGCCGTACTCCGGGAACGAGCGCACGTCGAAGTAGACGTCGCCGTCGACGGCGTAGGCGTGGCCGCGCGTCGATCAGCCGCTGCATCAGCTCGATCATCTCGGGGACGTGCCCGGTGGCCCGCGGCTCGACCGTCGGCGGCAGGCAGCCGAGCACGTCGTAGGCCCAGGCGAACGCGCGCTCGACTGCGGTGCGCGACCGCCCACCACGGGCACGCCCTCGTGCCCGCCCTTGGCGATGATCTTGTCGTCGATGTCGGTGACGTTGCGGAAGAACGTGACGTCGTAGCCCGACGGCCCGCAGCCAGCGCCGCAGCACGTCGAAGGCCACGCCGCAGCGGATGTGCCCGACGTGCGGCGGGGCCTGCACCGTGGCGCCGCACAGGTAGATCGACGCCCGTCCCGGCTCGAGCGGGACGAAGTCGCGGACCGCCCGGGTGGCGGTGTCGTACAGGCGCAGGGTCACGCCGGCGCACAGCCTACGATCCGGCGCCGAGCGTCGACCACGGCCTCGAACGTGACGAGGTCTCTCCTGCAGGAGCGTCGGGACCGTCAGCGCACGAGTCAGACGACCAGGGCGGTGGCGATCGCGGCGATGCCCTCGCCGCGGCCGGTCAGGCCCAGCCCGTCGGTGGTGGTCGCCGACACCGAGACCGGCGCGCCCACGACGCAGCGACAGCGCGGCCTCCGCCTCGGTCGCGCCGCGGGCCGAGCCTTGGGCCGGTTGCCGATCACCTGGACGGCCACGTTGCCGATCGCGAACCCGGCGGCGCGCACCAGGCGGACGACCTCGCCAGCAGCGCGGCGCCCGACGCGCCGGCCCACTCGGGTCGGTCGGTGCCGAAGACCGCGCCGAGGTCGCCGAGCCCGGCGGCGGACAGCAGCGCGTCGCACGCGGCGTGGGCGGCGACGTCGCCGTCGGAGTGCCCGGCGCAGCCCGGTCTCGCCGGGCCACTGCAGGCCAGCCGAGCCAGAGCGGCCGGCCGTCCTCGAACGGGTGCACGTCGACGCCGATGCCGATGCGGGGCGCACGCGCGGCGTCAGGCGACGACACCGGCGGCCCGTCGTCGGGCGAGCACGGCCTCGGCGAGCACGAGGTCGAGCGGTCGGGTCACCTTGAACGCCTCCTCGTCGCCGGGCACGACGACCACCGTGCCACCTGCGCGCTCCACGAGGCCGGCGTCGTCGGTGGCCGGCGCGTCGCGCGGTCGGCGCCGCGCGTGCGCCGCGTCGAGCAACGTCGCGCGCGGAAGCCCTGCGGGGTCTGGACGCGCGCAGCCGGCGCGGTCGAGCGTCGCGACCACGAC
The DNA here is from genome assembly GCA_963820085.1 of Ilumatobacteraceae bacterium. Lineage (GTDB taxonomy): Bacteria > Actinomycetota > Acidimicrobiia > Acidimicrobiales > Ilumatobacteraceae > Ilumatobacter_A. The sequence continues at coordinate 1,019,936 of CAWFYU010000009.1, forward strand.
GTCGGCGGCGTCGACCGGCTTGACCGTGTCGGCGACCGGCAGGCCCGGCACGACGGCGTCGGCACCCGCCGCGCACGGCGGCGACCACGGCCTCGACCAGCGACGCGGCACCAGCGGGCGGGCGGCGTCGTGCACGAGCACGACGTCGACGTCGGCGGGCAGCGCGGCCAGCGCCGCGCGCGACGGAGTCCTGCGCGTGTCGCCGCCGGCCACGACCACCGCGGCGGCGCGGCCGGGCGCCGAGTCGAGCAGGCCGTGCTCGGCGAGCAGCGCGGCGACCTCGTCGACATCGTCCGGCGGGCGCGGCCACGACGACGAGGTCGACCGACGGGCGCCGCGGCGAGGGCGCGCACGGCGTGCACGAGCATCGGCACGCCGCCGAGCAGGCGCAGGGCCTTGGGGGCGCCCGGGCCGAGCCGCTCCCCGCGCCCGGCGGCCGGGACGACGGCGGCCGTCGCGGACTCACCGAGCGGCTCCCGCACGGCGCCGCGACCGGGCTTGGCGAACACCAGGCGGCCGTTGGCGGTGGTGAGGACGCTGGTGACGCGGACGTGGACCTCCTGGCCGACGCGGTCGCGGGCGTGCTCGGCGACGACCATCGTGCCGTCGTCGAGGTAGCCGACCGCCTGGCCGTGCTCCTTGCCCGGCTTGAGCAGGTGCAGGTCGACCTCGTCGCCGGCGACGACCGGCGGCCGCAGCGCGAGCGCGAGGGCGTGCAGGTTCATCACCTGGACGCCGGCGAGGGCGGCCGCCTTGGCGAGGTTGGTGTCGAGGGTGAGCAGCGCGCAGTTGCGGTCGATGGCAGAGCCGGATCAGCTTGGCGTCGACCTCGGGGACGCCCAGGGCCTCGTCGGCGACGGACAGCGATCTCGACGCCGGGCTCGCGGCGCAGCGCCTCGAGGACGTCGAGCCCGCGGCGGCCCTTGGCGCGACGCAGGTCGTCGCCGGCGTCGGCCAGGCCCTGCAGCTCGTCGAGCACCGGCTGCGGCACGAGGAAGCGGCCGTGCAGGAAGCCGGCGCGCACGACGTCGAGCACGCGGCCGTCGATGGCGACCGAGGTGTCGACGAGGCGCGGGAGCGACGCCGGCGGCACGGCTGCGCGGCGCGAGGCCGGCGCGCGACGCCGACGGCACCGAGCACCGCGTCGCGGCGCGAGCGGCCGAGCCGGAAGCCGAGCAGGCCGAGCACGAGCACGAGGAACAGGAAGACGGGACGACGATCAGCGGCGGCCCGACGCAGGAACAGCGGCCAGCGAGAGCGGCCGCGGCGAAGACGCGCCGACGACGGCGCCGAAGCCGCCGGCGATGACCTGCTCGGCCGAGAGGCCCTCGAGCGCCCGCTCGCCGCGGTCGAGCGGCGGCATCGTGCCAGGCGCGCGAGGACGCCGCCGAGCGACGTAGCCGGCCAGGCGCCGATGATGGCGCCGAGCCACAGCCCGTCGAACGGGCCGAGCACGTCGTCCGTCGGCGACGCGCCGAGCCGGTCGGCGATCTCGTAGCCGAGCCCGGCGCCGAAGACGACGACGAGCAGCCGCAGCGCCTCGACGGCGACGCTCGGGCACGCGCGTCAGCCGCAGGGCCATGCCCGTACCTCCCTACGAGGACGCGACGGCCGCGCGGACCGGCGCGGCGCGCAGCCGGTCAGGAGGCGAGCACCTCGTCGAGGATGGCCTCTGCCTTGTCCTCGTTGGTCTTCTCGGCAAGTGCGAGCTCCGACACAAGGATCTGGCGCGCCTTGGCCAGCATCCGCTTCTCGCCGGCGGACAGGCCGCGCTCCCGCTCGCGGCGCCAGAGGTCGCGCACGACCTCGGCCACCTTGATCACGTCGCCGGAGGCGAGCTTCTCGAGGTTGGCCTTGTAGCGGCGCGACCAGTTGGTCGGCTCCTCGGTGTGGGGCTGGCGCAGCACGTCGAAGACCTGGTCCAGACCCTCCTGGTCGACGACGTCGCGGACGCCGACGAGGTCGACGTTGTCGGCGGGGACCCGGACCGTGAGATCGCCCTGGGCGACCTTCAGGACGAGGTAGACCCGCTCCTCGCCCTTGATGGTCCGCGTCTCGATGGCCTCGATGGTCGCCGCCCCGTGGTGCGGATAGACAACCGTGTCGCCGACCTTGAACGTCATAGTGGGGTACCCCTTTCGCAGGACCTCCAGTCTACCACGGTTCACCGACCGTCCGAGAACCGTTGTCGCAGGTCAGAGGCCCCTCACGGTCCGACCCCGCTTGACCAGCGCATCACCCACGGGGTGACCCCGCGCTGCAGCCCGTGACGCTCGTGCTCAGCGCTGCGTCACCGCCGCGCTCCGCCTGCGCGGCGTCGCACGCGCGGGCCGTGCGCGCGGGAGCCCGGTCGGCGCAGAGCGATGCCCTAGGCTGACGCTGCCCAGCCCGCACGACCCAGGAGCGACCGTGCCCCGCACCACCCGTCACGTGCTCCGGCGTACCGCTGCCGCCGTGGCCGTCGCCGCTCTCGCGGTCGTCGCCGCTGCTCCGGCTGCGCCATCGGCGTCGACGCCGGCACGACCACGCAGCGTCCCTCCGGCAACGGCGCCAACGCCGACATCGGCTCCGATCGCAGATGCGCGGGATCACGCTGGTCGACGGCCCCGACGGCTCGCGGACCGGCACCCTGGTCATGCACGCTCGTCAACGCCGGCGACGAGCCCGACGCGCTCACCGGCGTCGGATGGTCACAGCCGCCGAACGGCACGGCCACGATCGCTCGGTGCAGCCGACCGTCCGGCGGCATCGCTGCCGCTGCCGCGCGGTCTGCTCGACCTCGTCGGCTACAACAGCCGACGTCCACGTCGACATCACCGGCCTGCGGCCTCGACGCCTACGCCAGTTCACCGAGATCGAGTTCACGTTCCAGCAAGGCCGGTCGCGTGACCGTGCCGGTGCTGTCGGTGCTGCCCGCCGGCATCTACGCCGGCATCACGCCGCTGCTAGCGACCGCCGCTGCACGCCTCGGCCGTCGCCGGCGGCCGCGCGATCGGCCGGTCAGGCCTCGAACTTGTAGCCCAGGCCGCGCACCGTGACCAGGTGCACCGGGCTCGGCCGGGTCCGCCTCGATCTTGGCGCGCAGCCGCTTCACGTGCACGTCGAGGGTCTTGGTGTCGCCGACGTAGTCCGCGCCCCAGACCCGGTCGATGAGCTGGCCGCGGGTGAGCACCCGGCCGGCGTTGCGCACAGCAACTCGAGCAGGTCGAACTCCTTGAGCGGCAGCGCGACCGGCTCGCCGTCGACGGTCACGACGTGCCGCTCGACGTCCATGCGCACCGGGCCCGCCTCGATCGTCGCCGGGCAGCAGCTCCTCGGGCTCGCCGCTGCGGCGCAGCACCGCGCGGATGCGCGCGACGCAGCTCGCGCGAGGAGAACGGCTTGGTGACGTAGTCGTCGGCGCCGAGCTCGAGCCCGACGACCTTGTCGATCTCGCTGTCCTTCGCGGTGACCATGATGATCGGCACCTCGAGCGCTGGCCGCAGGTCTGCGGCACACCTCGGTGCCGGACATGCCGGGCAGCATGAGGTCGAGCAGCACGAGGTCGGCGCCGTGCTGCTCGAACTGGCGTCGACGGCGTCGGTGCCGGTCGCCGGCGACGCCGACCTCGAAGCCCTCCTTGCGCAGCATGAAGGCCAGGGCGTCGGAGAAGGACTCCTCGTCCTCGACGACCAGGACTGCGGGTCACGGGGTCGACTCGCTGCTGGCTGGGCGCTCGGGACGTCGCGATCGGGCGGCTGCTGGCAGGCCGGCAGCCGCAGGGTGAACGTGGAGCCCTCGCCCTCCACCGACCAGACGGTGCACTCGCCGCCGTGGTTGGCGCAGACGTGCTTGACGATGGCCAGGCCGAGGCCGGTGCCGCCGGTGACGCGCGAGCGCGCCGGGTCGACGCGGTAGAACCGCTCGAAGATGCGGTCCGGTCGTCGCGGGGATGCCGATGCCCTGGTCGGTGACGGCGATCTCGACCGCGTCGCCCGGCGCAGCGCGCGGCCGACGGCGACCCGGGTGCGCGGCGGGCGAGTAGGCGATCGCGTTGGTCGAGCAGGTTGCGCAGCGCGGTGACCAGCTGGCCCTCGTCGCCGAGCACCTGAGCGCCGCACGGGCTCGCCGATGACGACGCTCGATCTCGCGGGCGCCCGCGAGCAGCTTGGTCGTCGTCGACGCGCCTCGGCACGACGCGGTCGACGTCGACGACCTCGGCGTGCTTGAGCGGGTCGTCGCCCTGCAGCCGGGACAGGTCGATGAGGTCGTTGACCAGGTTGGTCAGCCGCTGCGACTCGACCTGCATCCGGTCGGCGAAGCGCCGCACCGGCCTCGGGGTCGTCGCTGGCGGCCAGCACCGCCTCGGCGAGCAGCGACAGCGCGCCGACCGGCGTCTTGAGCTCGTGGCTGACGTTGGCGACGAAGTCGCGGCGCACGGCGTCGACGCGGCGCGCCTCGGCGAGGTCGTCGACCAGCACGAGGCGGCCGCGGTGCCAGCGGGGCGACGCGGACGCGCGGCCTCGAGGACGCCCTTGCCGAGCGGCGGGCGGCGCAGCTCGAGCTCCTGCTCGCGGATCGCGCCGTCGCGGCGCACGCGCTCGTCACGAGCGCGCGATCTCCGGGATGTCGACGCGCGACGCCCTGGACGAGGCCCGAGGCCGCCGCCTGCGGCGGAGGCCCGCAGCACGGTGTCGTCGGCGCCGACCACGAAGGCCGCGCCGGGCAGCACGGCGAGCAGCGGCCGAGCCCCTCGGGGACGTTGGGCGAGGGCACGCCGTCCGGCTCGTCGCCGGCCGTCGCCGCGGCGTCGCCGCGCGTCGGCCGAGCCACCAGCCCAGACCGGCGGCCAGCAGGGCGACGCCCGCCGAGCACGGCCAGCCCAGCGCCGGTCGGACGTCCACGGCCACCACGATAGGTGCCCGGCCGACGGCGAACGACCGTCGAACGGCGCCGGTCGCAGGATTCGCCCGCTGTTCACCCGCGCCACCGGCTGTTCACCTCGCGTGCGCGGTTCCGTTCATCCGGACGCGGCGTACCGGCAGGTCGTGGGCCTACCCTGAGCCGTCACCAGGGCGCCCGCGCGCGCGGGCCGGACCTACGTCGAAGGACCCACGCCATGCGCGAGGCCTTCCACGAGCAGCTCGACCGCGTCAACGACGAGCTCGTCGAGATGACCCGGCTCGTCGGCTCCGCCATGAACCGGGCCACCCAGGCGCTGCTCGATGCCGACCTCGCGCTGGCCGAGTCCGTCATCGCCGGCGACGACGCCGATCGACACGCTCGCCAGCGAGGTCGAGGAGCGCTGCTTCGACGTCTCGCGCCCGCCAGCAGCCCGTGGCCGACCGACCTGCGGATCGTCGTCGGGGCGCTGCGCATCGCCTCGTCGCTCGAGCGCATGGGCGACCTCGCCGAGCACGTCGCCAAGCAGGCCCGCCTGCGCTACCCCGCCTCGGCCGTCCCCGCCGAGCTGCGCGCGACGTTCGCCGAGATGGGCGCGCCTGGCCGAGGCGATCGTCTCCAAGACCGGCGCGGTCGATCGCCACCAAGGACATCGTCCCTGGCCGCCGACATCGCGCGCACGACGAGGAGGTGGACCGGCTGCACCGCGAGCTGTTCACCATCGTGCTGTCGCCCTCGTGGGAGTCACGGCGTCGAGGCGGCCATCGACGTCACGCTGCTGTCGCGCTACTACGAGCGCTACGCCGACCACGCGGTCACGATCGCCCGGCGCGTCGTCACGTCGTGACCGGCGAGCCGTACGCCACCGTCGACCCCGAGGCCATCGCCGGCCTCTGACGCCCCGTGCTGAAGTGCGTGACCCGGTGGGGTCACGCCATCGACGTGCTGCGGGAATCCGACGGGTCGTCGTCTGAGCCCTGTTCCGGGCCGGGGGTCGGTCCGGCGCGGATGCGGACACTGGGTGGCGTCGCACTGGGCGGTCCGGTCCGGACCGTGCGGATCGGCCAGGTCGGAGGCTCACGTGGCGGTACTGCCGCTCAGCCCGATCCCCGCCTCGCGTCCCGCCCGCGCCTCGGCGACGCCGCCCCACCCGCGCCGCGTGGCGGTGCTGTCGGTCCACACCTCCCCGCTCGACCAGCCGGGCACCGGCGACGCCGGCGGCATGAACGTCTACGTCGTCGAGGTCGCCCGCCGACTGGCCGAGCGCGGCGTCGAGGTCGAGATCTTCACCCGCGCCACCTCCGCCGCGACTGCCGCCGGCCGGTCGAGATGGCGCCGGGCGTCACCGGTCCGCCACGTCACCGCCGGCCCGTTCGAGGGCCTGCCGAAGGAGGACCTCCCCGGCCAGCTGTGCGCGGTCACCGCCGGGGTGCTGCGCGCCGAGGCGGCCCGGCCCGAGGGCTGGTACGACCTCATCCACTCGCACTACTGGCTGTCCGGCCAGGTCGGCTGGCTCGCCGCCGAGCGCTGGGGCGTGCCGCTCGTGCACTCGATGCACACGCATGGCCAAGGTCAAGAACCTCGACCCTGGCCGACGGCGACGGCCCCGAGCCCGAGATGCGGGTCATCGGCGAGCAGCAGGTCGTCGACGCCGCCGACCGCCTGGTCGCCAACACCGACGACGAGGCCCGCGCAGCTCGTCGACCTCTACGGCGCCGACCCCGACGCGGGTCGACGTCGTGCACCCGGGCGTCGACCTCGACGTCTTCCGCCCCGGCGAGCCGGGCCGCGGCGCGCGCGCCGGCTGGGCGTGCCCGCCGACGACGATCGTGCTGCTGTTCGTCGGGCGCATCCAGCCGCTCAAGGCGCCCGACGTGCTCGTCCGCGCCGCGGCCGCGATGGTCGCGCCGCGACCCGTCGCTGCGCGAGCCGCGCTGCGTCGTCGTCGATCTGCGGCGGGCCGTCCGGCAGCGGGCCTCGCGCAGCCCGCACGCGCTCGACGACCTGGCCGGCGAGCTCGGCATCGCCGACCTCGTCCGCTTCGAGCCGCCGGTCGACCGCGCGACCGCTCGTCGACTGGTACCGCGCCGCCGACGTCGTGCGTCGTCCCGTCGTACTCCGAGTCGTTCGGCCTGGTCGCCGTCGAGGCGCAGGCCTGCGGCACCCCCGTCGTCGCCGCCGCCGTGGGCGGGCTGCCGCACCGCGGTCGCCGACGGCGTCAGCGGGCTGCTCGTCGACGGCCACGACCCGCGCGACTGGGCGCGCCGCGCTCGCGCGCGCTCATCGCCGACCGCGGCTGCGCTCGCGCGCTGTCGTCGCGGCGCCCGTCATGCACGCGCCGCGTTCGGGTGGGCCGCCACCACGGCCGGGCTCGCTCGAGCAGTCTACTCGCGCCGCCTGGCGCGCACGCCGCGGCGAGCTCGGCCGGTCGCCGCGCTCCTGGCGTCATGAGCGCGGACCGCCGCCGAGCGTCGGTCCGCGCGCGTGCCTCGCCGAGCACGGCCTCGAGTGGACGAGCCCGGCGCGCCGGGCACCTTCGTCGTCGACGCTGCCGGGCGAGCGCAAGCTGCGCACGACGTGCTGCCCTGGTCGTCGGCGAGCACGCGCTGACCGTGCAACGCGTTCGTCGCGCGGCAGCCCGACGAGAACCACGAGGCGGTCTACCGCTGGCTGCTCGAGCGCAACCAGCGGATGTACGCGCGTCGCCTTCGCCGTCGACCACCTCGGCGACATCTACCTGGTCGGGCGCCTGCCGCTGTCTCGCCGTGACCCCCGACGAGCTCGACCGCCTGCTCGGCGCCGTCCTCGAGTACGCCGACGGCTCGTTCAACACCATCCT
>CAWFYU010000010.1:0-6899 GCA_963820085.1 Ilumatobacteraceae bacterium
TGTGCAGCAGACCCGATCCTCTGGGCGAACGTTGTGGCCAGTTCGTCTTGGCGCGCCACGGTGAGGACGAGATCATCGCCGCCGGGTTTTCCGACGATCTGCAGGCTGATTGGCATGCCGTGATTGTCGTACCCATGAAATTCTATTGGACGCCGACACGTGTGCGCTCAACGCGTAGTTTCCATCGGATACTCTCGGGTGGGCTGCTGCCCGAGCTGTTGGGCGATCCCGATGAGAATGCCTTCGGGGCCACGGATGTAGCAGAGCCGGTAGATGTTTTCGTAGTTGACTACTTCATCGACCACTGTCGCGCCGAGCTTGCTGAGCCGGGCGAGAGTGTCGTCGATATCCTCAACGGCGAACATGACGCGCAGGTACCCCAACGAGTTCACAGGGGCGGTGCGGTGATCGGACGCGATGGCGGGGGCGTCGAAGCGCGAGAGCTCAAGGCGGCTGTGCCCGTCTGGGGTTCGCATCATTGCGATCTCGACGCGCTGGCCGCGCACTCCGGTGACGCGGCCAGCCCATTCGCCTTCGATGGGCATGCGGCCTTCGAGGGTGAGTCCGAGCTCGCTGAAGAACTCGACAGCGGCATCGAGGTTTTCCACCACGATGCCGACGTTATCCATCCGCAGTACAGTCATGATCTCTCCTTGGCGTCTCACATGTTTTCGTTTGCACGCAGTTGGATGTCGAGCACGTGGTCGCGGAGGTGGACGTCGACCACCCGTCGCAGAGCGACGTTGAGCGTTGCAGATCGACGTCGCAGTCAAAAGCGTTGTACGAATCTGCGGTGCTGGCAGGTTGCACCGCCGTCGCCGGAGGACGATCGACATGGCCCTGGCGCAGGTGGTCCCCACCATCGATCATCGCTGAACCCGTTACCGATCGGTGTGCGTCACCAGCGCGGCCAACACGGTGTCCCAGTGTTCGGGCGGGAAGATCTCGTGACCCACGCCCTCGAGCGGCACGAGCCGCGCACCGTGGATCTCGCGGGCCAGCGCCGCGCCGTGCGAGAACGGGAAGAGCGGGTCGGCGGTTCCGTGCGGCACCAGGGTCGGGGCGGTGATCCGGTCCGAGCGTCCTGACCAGTGGTCGTCCAGGGTGAAGTGGTTCGTGATGCTCGCCGCCATGCCGGGAGTGCGCCGCACCTCGATCTCGGCTAGCCGCCGCACCCGTCGCTCATCGAACGAGCCGGCGTACGGACGCTCGATCTCTGTCCGGTAGGCGATCACCGCGTCGAGGTCTGACCAGTCCGGTTCCGGTATGGGCTCCTCCCACGTGGCCTTGAGCTCCGGCGTGACCGGAGGGAGCCCCTTCTCTTCGCTGCCTGAGCCGATCGGGCTGGTCGAGACCAACGTCAGGGTGCGGACGCGCTCGGGGTGCTCGATCGCGATCCGCTGCGCGATTCCGCCGCCCATCGACATCCCCACGATGTGCGCGCGATCGACACCTAGTGCGTCCAGGACGACCAGCGGGTCGTTCGCGAGGTCGACCCCGGCGTAGGTCGGCTCACCGGGTGGCGAGGACGTCGACCAACCTGTGTCGCGATGGTCGTAGCGCACAACCTGCCGATCCGCCGCCGCGAGGCGCTGGCAAAACGCGATCTCCCACCAGTCCATCGACTGCCCGCCGCCGGCGATCAACAACACGGTCGGGTCGGAGGGTGATCCGAAGGCCTCCACCGCCAGCTGCGCCCCGTCGGGTGTCCGCACCAGGCTCGCTGCCGGCCGTTCCGAACTCGCCGCCTGCTCATCGCGCCCCCTCCCAAGTGATCCTGATCTACAACCACTTCCCGACGCTACCATACTGGTAGTAAACTGCAACCAGTTTCCCCCGAGAGCGTCTTGGCGGCGGCTGTCCAGAAGGTTTCGAGGATGGCTGCGCCTGTTGGGCCGCCGAGTTCGGTTTGGGTGAGCAGGATCGCGGTGCTGGCGTCGGAGGGCACGGTGTAGGCCGACGTGCCGGTGCCGCCGACCCAGCCGTACCGGCCGATCACGTTCCACTTGTTGCGGACGGCGATGTCGACACCACCGCCGTAACCCCAAGACTGCCCGTCGAGGAACACCGTGTCGGTGGCTCGGATCGCTGGGTTCAGTTGGTCGGTCATCATCGCTGCGACCAGATCTGGCGGCAGTACGCCACCTCCTTGGGCGAGGAGCATCCGGTGGAAGGCCAACAGGTCCGAGGCGGTCGACACGTACCCACCGGCACCCGACGCAAAGACCGGCTCGGTCGCCCACTGGCCTTCGGGTGGATCGACGACGGTGAGCGTGCCGTCGTCGTCGGAGCGGTAGGAGGTAGTCGCCCGATCGGCCGCTTCGGGGGGATATGAGAAGCCGGTGTCGGTCATGGCGAGCGGGCGCAGGATCCGGTCACGGACGTAGGTCGCGAACGGTTGCCCGCTGACGCGTGCGGCGAGAACGCCAAGGATGTCGTAGGCGGTGTTGTATGTGAACGCCTCCCCGGGCTGGTGGAGCAGCGGAATGTCGGCGAGTGCCGCCATCCATTTGTCCGGCGGTGGGAAGCGTTGTGGTTGGGGTGGGCCCTGGTGGAGTTGCTCGGTGAGGAGTGCGACGACGGGTGTGGAGAAGTCCGACGGGAAACCGTGCCCGTTGGTCGAACGCAGCAGGTCGTGCACGCGGATCGGGGTTCGACAGGCGACCGTGTCATCGATGGGGCCGGTGAGTGATCGCAGCACCCGCACCGAGGCGAGCTCGGGAACCACCTCGTTGATCGGATCGTCGAGGCGGATTTGGCCGTCGGCGACCAGTGCGAGCACGGCGGCTGCGGTGATCGGCTTGCCTGCGGATGCGATCCGGAACAACGAGTCCTCGCCCATCGGCGAGCCGCCGATCGTCTGATCGCCGAGCACCGTGATCTCGACGTCGTCACCGCGGGCGACAATCGCCACCAACCCGGCAACGTCCCCAGCCGCAACATGTGCGTTCAACGCGTCGGTCATCGACGACGCCATGCCGGCACACCCGATTCCGATCCGCCGGCATTGATGGCGTTGCCCGAGGGTTGACGGTCCATGTCAGTCACGTCGCCAGAACAGGTGGTGGATGACACCGGAGGGACTTGGGATGACCTCGAGGTGGAATTGATCGACGAGATCGTTGGGTGCGGTCCACAGGCGTTCACCTTTGTGGAGTTCGACAGGCGCCACCGCAACGTGCAACGTGTCGATGAGACCGGTGGCGAGGAACTGTTTGACGGTCGTAACACCGCCGCCGAGTCGTACATCTTTGCCATCAGCCGCCTCCCTGGCGCGTTCGAGCGCTTCGGCGGGTGTTGCGTCGATGAAGTGGAACGTCGTGTCGGCGAGCGTGAAGCTCGGCCGCGGGTGGTGGGTAAGGACGAACACCGGGGTGTGGAACGGTGGTGTGTCGCCCCACCAGCCCTGCCACTCGAGGTTCCCCCACGGGCCGCGGTAGGGGCCGAACTTGTTGCGGCCCATGATCTCGGCGCCGACGTTCCGTGCGTAGTCGCGGGTGAAGTAGTCATCGAGGCCGCGTGATCCGCCGGGGTCGGTGCGCATGGGCCAGCTGGCGGTGGCCCCGGCCCATGAGGCGAGGTCGGCTGGATTGGCGTGCCCGAAGGGCCGTTGCAGGCTCTGGCCTTCGCCGGCACCGAACCCATCCGTTGACAAGAAGAAGTTCTGTACTCGCAGGAGTTGGGGCATGGTGTTTGGTCCTTCTGGTGCGACCGTGCGGTCGCAGATGGTCATGCGGGGATGTGGCGGGTCTGGGTGAATGGCTGTTTGCCGAAGGCGAGGATCTTGGTGGGCTGCACGATGTACACGTGAGCGATGCCGTGCTCACCGTTGTCGTGGCGGAATCCGTCGGTGTCGACGCGGTACCGCCAGCGTCCATCCCATTTCGTGGCCCACGCGCCGGCAAGCGTCTCAAGGGTGCGCTGGTCGGTGACGCGTCGGGCATTGCCTTCGACGACGACGTCGAGGCCGTGGTTCCAGTCGTTGCGTCCGGTCGTGACCGCCACTGCCGGGTTGGTGCGAAGGTTGACCGCCTTCTGTTCAGCCGGACCGGTCGCGAAGTAGCAGGCGTCGTCGTGCCAGATCGCGACGAGCGGGGTGACGTGGGGTCGTCCGTCGGCGCGGACGGTGGTGATCCATGCCAGCTGGGCAGATTCGAGCGCCTCGACGGTGGCACGCCAACTGGTTGGCTCGGTCTCGGGATCGCTGAAGCGTGGATCGAGCTCGGTGTGCGGTTCGCTCATCAGCGCGTCTCTTCTTCTCGGGTTTGGCGTTTGCATGTGGGGCGGGTCATTTGGTGAGCGTTGCTTCGTAGGCGGCGCGTAGCTGGTCGCTGGCGAGTGGAGCGTTCGGGTCGGGGCGGGGGACGCCGAGGTGGATCTCGCGCAGTTCGTCGATCATCGCCTCCACGAGGTCGGGCCCGCCGTCGCGAAGCAGCTCGGCGCGGACCCGCAGCCGTCGCTCACCGGTGCGGTGGGCGAGGCCCCAGTTGCCGAGCGCGACCATGATTGGCAGCACTTGGATGGCGGCCTCGGTGAGCGAGTACGCGGCGCGCTGTCCCCGGCGGGCTTCGTCGCGGGTGAGCAGCCCCGCGGCGACGAGCTGTTTGAGGCGACTGGAGAGGATGTTGGTGGCGATCCCCTCCTCAGAGCCAGCGACGAGCTCGCGGAAGTGGCGGCGGTTTCCAAACATGATGTCGCGCAGAACGAGCATCGCCCACGGGTCGCCGAGCACCTCGACTGCGGCGTTGATCGGGCACCCCGACCGTGGGCCAGTCTCCACGTCCCTCCCAAGTAGCGATTGCCAAGTAGTGATTGCATTCCGGTACTGCTCGCAGCATTCTAGGGAATGCAGTTGCAGTTTGCAATCACCCGTCTGCCCACGTCCACAGTCTTGGAGTACTCACGCGACTACTGCTCACTTTCGCCGGCGTCAACAGCGCGAGCATCCAAGACGCGCTGGTTGCCATCTGGGCAAGCCGATCGACGGGTCGACCGCACTGTGCATCCCGACTGCGCTGTTCGGCGATCCACGGCCGGCCCCGGCGTGAATCCGTGGAACTTCGTCAGTGGACATGAAGACTCGCGGCTGACCCAGCCGTGCAGCGACCCAGTTGGCTTGCGAGGCAGGTCCGATCCCACCGGATACGAGGGGAGGATTCGTGCGTAGACGCTGAACTACACCGTATTTACAGTATTGCGCTAGAGTCGTAACGTCTAACAATGCTTTGCGTACAGGATTGCGTTGCCACGTCAAGACCGAAATCAACTGCGGCGGAACCTCGTCGCGATCGCCGGACCCCAGTCGGGGTACTTCACCGCGGCCCAGGCGATCACGGCGGGATACTCCTACCCCGCCCAGCGCTACCACGCGCAGCGCGGCAACTGGCTGCACATCGATCGCGGGATCTACCGCCTCGCAGAGTGGCCGACTGGCGCCAGGGAGGACCTCGTCCGCTGGTCGCTATGGAGCCATGAGCGGGGGGTTGTGTCGCACGAAACCGCTCTGTCGGTACATGAGCTTGGCGACGTCGACCCTGTCCGCTGTCATCTGACCGTGCCGCGAAACTTCCGTCAGTCAGACCCAGCCGTCGTCCTGCACCGAGCCGACCTGCCGGCCGGCGACATTGCCGCCCACGAGGGATACCGGGTCACCACGCCGCTTCGCTCGCTCTGCGACATCGCCGCCGGGGACCTCGACCTCGACCAACTCGCAGGTGCCATGACCGACGCCTTCAACCTCGGGGTTACGACCCGCCGGACACTCCTCGGTCGGATCGACGAGTTCGGACCAAAGGCCGCCCTTCGCGTGGAACGGGCACTGCGACTTGTGGGGCGCGATGGCGTATGACACCCCAGCCGCGTTGCGTGCGGCGCTTGAGGATCGCCTGGCCAACCGTTCACGCGGAACAGGTATCGACCTCGAACGGCTCCGGCGACGGGCAGCGTTCGAACGACTCCTCGTACGACTCGAACTCGGAGCCCCGGGACGGTGGATCGTCAAAGGCGGGATGGCGCTCGAAGTCCGCCTCGGAGACCGCGCCCGCAGTACCCGCGACCTGGACCTCGCGCTGCGCGATGCCGCCGTGGAGGGCGGTGCGGTCCGCGACCTGCTGATCGACTGCCTGTTGGCCGACCCCGACTCCGACGGCTTCGAATTTCGCATCGGGAGTGCCGGACAGATCACCACCGACGATGCGGGACGACCCGGGTGGAGATTCTCGGCGGAGTGTCGCCTGGCGGGCCGTCGCTTCGCAACCGTACGACTCGACGTCGTCGCCAGAGCCAACGAGATCACCAGAACCGAGCGGGTTTCACTACCCGGAATCCTCGAGTTCGCCGAAATCGCCCGCCACACGGTGGAGGTCGTCGATCCACTGCAGCACTTCGCCGAGAAGATCCACACCCTCACCCGCAGCTACGGGGACCGCCTAAACAGCCGTGTCCGCGACCTCGCTGACATCGTCTTGCTGATCGAAGACGGTCTCGCCGCCTCACCCGAACTGCTGCGCGTTGTCGCCCACGTGTTCGATGAACGCAACATGCACCCGCTCCCGCACGAGATCGCTGACCCACCCACGTTCTGGCGCGACAGCTACCCGACACTGGTTGCCGACATGGATCTCACGGCGAACGACTTCGACGAGGCCGTAGCCTTGGTCCGCCACTTCTGGAATCGCGTCCTCGCAGCCTCTACGGGAAAGTAGCCGCGTCTCGTGACCTCGCTTCCAACGACCCCTGGCAACAACGCACACGGTCTCGACGAGGAAGTTGGCAACCTCCGCAATACGCTGCTGGGCGTAGGCCCAACGTAGGCCCAAGACGTGCCCGAGTCGCACAGAACCCCATTTTTCACAACGGTTTCCGGGCTGTTCCCTCTTCACTCGTAATGATGGGGCCAG
>CAWFYU010000011.1:0-4428 GCA_963820085.1 Ilumatobacteraceae bacterium
GCTGGAATGATGCCTCTGATTCAGAAGAATTCTCGTGGGTTCTTGAGGTTCGGGCTGCTCGTCTTGGTCTTGTTTCTCATCGTCGGCCCTATCCTCGAAGCCGTTCGGATTTTCCGAACCAGCCACCGCGTCACCGAGGTTCTTGAAGCTGCCTGGGTATTGCCGAGCATCGTGTTCGGAGCTTGGATCATCGGTGGATGCGTTCGCCGGTGGCGACGGGACGGCCAGTTGCAGTGGAACTGGCCGTCGTCTTCTGGACTCCGGCTGGAGTTGCGTCACGGCGTGCGACGCGTTGGTCGGAGAGGAACTGGTGATTGAAGCCCGAGTCTTGCTTGCCGTTGTCGGATTGTTTTGGTTGACCATGGCTGTCTACTCTTGGAGGCGATCACGAGTAGACGAGAAAATCGTTCTCCCGGTGGCGGGCGACGAGTTTTCTCGTCCCGCTCGTTGGCCGTTCAGGTGATGGCAAGACGGTATGGCATCAGTAGATGGAGGATTCGGTATTGGATCTTCGCAGGTCGTGTTGAGGCTATGAGACTCGACGGTCGAGCATATATAGACGAAACTGGTCTGGCGGAAGCGTTCGCAGACTGGGAATCCAGGTCACCGAGCGGATCAGTCCGTCAGCTGTTTCTTGATCTACGCAGGATTCTTTTCGATTGAGTGACGACCAGTTCAAACGTTCGGTGCGCGGTTCCGGAATGACCTGATAGGGACTCGTGTGGTCGACGTCGCGC
Source organism: Ilumatobacteraceae bacterium (assembly GCA_963820085.1). GTDB lineage: Bacteria > Actinomycetota > Acidimicrobiia > Acidimicrobiales > Ilumatobacteraceae > Ilumatobacter_A. Next base: position 738 of record CAWFYU010000011.1, read on the forward strand.
GTCGCTGGGTCAGCGACGTCGGTGTTGCTGGGTGGTCGGACGGTGCGGGTGTGGTCTTCTCAAACTAGGCCGGCGACTCGGGGCCAGATCGTCTACTTGAGCCACGACGAGGGCGACGGTCACGGCTGGGTGCTCGCCGACGACATCGGCGACCTGATCAAACGGTGGCTGCCACTCGGCTTCCCGGGCGGGGATGACTTCCAGCTCGAACCCTTCACGTCCGACTGGACGACGATGATCGACCCAGCGTCTGACACCGCTCAAATGTGGATCGCACTTCTCGGCATCGAACACACCGAATGGCGGACCGGAGGGCCAGATCCAGCGATCGCGAACACCGTCGTCGTCCCATGAATCCGCTGCGATTCGCACGCGACCGCGCCGAGCGCCGATAGCTGCCACCCACATCACACCGTGTTCTGTATGTTCCGGTATGTTCCCTGCTCATCGCTGGGTTCGGGTGATGGGTGACGTCGGTATGTCGTCGTATGTCAATCCGTTCAGCGCACGGTTCGGGGTCAATCCACCCTCCGTTGCCGGGCGCGACCAGATCGTGCACCGACTGCTCGCCAACCGGCGCAACGGACCCGGCCGAGGAACCTACGTGAACCTCATCGTCGGCGATCGCGTCGTCGGCAAGACCGTCTTGCTCATGCAACTCCAAGAACACGTCACCACCGAGTTCCACTGGAACCCACCACACCGCGCTCGTCCTGCTCGTCGACGAACTGCAAGCCAGTCGCACCGAGGACCTCTCGAACCTGCTCACCACCATCCAAGAAACCAACGCCAAAAACTCCCCGTCGCGCTCGTCGCCGCCGGCCTACCGAACACCCGCACCCGCCTCAAAGACGTGGCCGGAGCCACCTTCATCGAGCGACAGCGACAGATCGTGCTCGGCAACCTCGACGTGGACTCTGCCAGAGAAGCTCTTGAACGGCCCCTCGTCGACAACGACCGCGAATCTCAACACCATTTTCTCCTCGCGCTGGACCCAACTCACCGAGCGCCAACAGCAGTACATGATCGCCGTCGTCGACAACCTCAACAGCGACGGCACCGCGTCCAGTAACGCCGTCGCCGGCGCCCTCGGCGGAACCACCAGCGACTACAGCCGAGTCCGCGACGCCCTCCTCAACCGACACCAACTGCTGTACTCCGACAGCACCAACGCCCTACGCCTCGCGCTGCCTGGCCTGGATCGCTGGATCGCCGGACGCACCGATCAAGCGCCGAACCGATCACCACAACGCGGTCGCGCAGAGCAAAGTTCCGTTCAACCCTCCGTGCTGTCGTGGCGGCGGATGGGGCGGTACACCCGGACCGTGTTGGTTCCGGCTTCGTCGGGGTGACGATCGTCGGTGAGATCCATTGCACCTCGCGCCGGTCCTCTACTCTCGGTCCGACCGACACTCACTTGAAACGGCCGCTGTGTACGCAGGCGGCAGAGTCGACGTTTGGGCCAGGTTCGAACAGGCGACCGCTCCCGGCAGGGCCCCCTGCGGTCTGCGGGTGGTTGGCAGGGACGCGTCGGCCGTCTTCGGGCGCGCGCTGTTGTACCGTGGCCCGGATGACGGAGAGGTGGCTGTCAGGGTGACGCGGTCCAGGTGGCTCGGACGCGATCGGCATGTCGCCGGTGGCGAGTCCGACGAGGAACGCGACAACGTGACGCTTGAAGACGGAGCGGGCTGTCTGCTCGATGGATGTTGCCTCGCAGGATTTCTGCTCGACCTTGCGGTCGTGTCGTTCGTCGTGGGAGGCGCTGTGGTTCTTGCCGCCGGCGCGGTACTCACCCTCGCTGTTTGATCGAGCCTTCGGCGCCGTCGGCGCGTCACCAGTATGAAGAGCGTTCCGTGAGAGGTCTGAATGACATCCTGAGCGGGTACGACGGCAAGTCAGTCATCGTGACACTCGTGAACTTTGGTCGGCTCAGGTCGTCGTATTCATCAGTGCATGAACCAGAACGAGAACCTGCTGCGCCGCATCGATGGATTTCGAAGCGTCGGCGTGCGTGGCTTCATCCAGGTCAGCGGGGTATCGGCCCTCGATCGACCAGCGGGTCAGTTCGGGGAGTTGGATCGAAGCGAAGGCGCTCGCCTCGTGCGCGGGTAGACGCTGCGCCAGCCGATCGAGATCGTGAAGCCTCGGAGGATCGATGTCTCGAAGAATCAAGAGAGCTTTGAGCGCTTTCTCCGCGGCCTGGTGCGCCCACACGCACGCTCCACGCGACACCACCTCCGTGTCAGCGGCGGAGTGCTCAGCGAGAGCGAGGTCTTCGTCGGCCCAGCGAAGCCATCGGGACGAGATGTCACTGCGATCAGGCGGCTGCAAGGAGCCTCCCCTCGCGCATTGCGACGCGTACGAGGCCCGGAACGCTTGCTTCTTCGTCGAGGTGCGCCGGGTCGACAACGATGATGTCGACCGGGACCGGAAGGTCGCGCAGCTCGTTCAGCACACGGACCGAGGCGTCGTGGCGGCGCCCAACGATCGGCATGACGACGAGCAAGTCGATGTCCGAGTCGGGACCGTCATCACCACGCGCAACCGACCCGTAGAGCACGACACGGCTCGCGTCGCACCGTTCGACAATCCGGTCAGCGACTCGTGACGCCCATGCGACGAGCGATCGGCCGTCGTACAGCACCTTGCCGTCGATCGTCTCCACATGCGGGCGTTCCACGGCTCCATTGTGACTGGTTCGAGGGCCTGGGCGAAGCGACGTTTCGACAGTGAGCCCTTGGCTGGCGTCGACGCAGTCGCGGATGGCGCGTTCGGCAGTGGTGGTCGGAATTCCGTCGACCGCGAGGAGTTCAGAGGGATCGAGATCGTCATGCCAGACGGTGATTCCGGCGAGACCGTTGCGGCGAATTCGCGCCGAGGTCGCAACAGTGACGTCGATCCTCTCGGGCGACGTATCGGTCGAACCATGCAAGTAGAGCGACGATGCGTGCGACACGACGGCACCGTGACCGACCCGGATGACAGCTGCAGCGAGATCGTCGAACTTGCCGGTGGGTAGCTGGGGGATGCGATACAGACCTCGGCCCCTCCGTTCGAGCTGGCCACGCGCCAACATGACTGGCAGGCGGGCAGGGTCCACTCCGGCTGCGTCGGCCGTGGTGGGTGTGATGAAACCGTGGTTGGCAACAGCAACTGCCAGCAAACGGGCCTGCGTCGATCCGACGGCCATGGCAGAACTATATCACAGCGATATGATTTTGTCGGCAGGAGCTGATGCCAGTCGGCAGTTGAAGGGCGACTTCTCCGACCTCTCACCGGTCTCTACACTCGGCTCGTGGCGATCGTTCGGTTCGTGACCCATCCGGAGGTCCGCGTTGCGGCGAGCGGAGAGACGAAGGCGCTGGAAACTGCTGCGGTCGTGTCCGTGGCAACGAACCCTGCCGCTCCGGCACGTGCCGAAGGATCGACGGCGGCGATCTGGTCGCCGATCGTCGCCCAGGTCTTCGAGACCGTTCGCCTCGGCGGCGGCCAGCTCTGCGCGCAACGACAGATCATCGAACGCAATCAGCTGTTCGGCGTCCGTGACGTCGTCGATTGCCTCGTGTACCGCCGCAACGCCGTCGGCATCGACGACACCGCCAACCACACGCGATGCAACGCGTTCGTCCGTCACTCGGCCATCGACGAGCACCGCCGACACCACGGCCGATGCCTGATCGAGTCTCCAGCC
>CAWFYU010000012.1:0-5355 GCA_963820085.1 Ilumatobacteraceae bacterium
GAGCCGGATGGTCATACACGGCTCCTGTGGACTCCAGCAGACTGTTGTGCCTGCTTAGAGCCTGTTTCTACCATGTCGGTCAAGACTCCTGTAGACCCTGGTAGACGCCTGTTGGCGGCAGTTCCGTTGACATTTCGTTGACATCTCGTCGGTTTTCGGCCTGGCGTGTCGGCTCGTCGCAGATCACTCATGATCGGTGTCGAAGATCGTTGGCAGGTCTTCGATTGTCGGCGGCGCGAGTCCAACGCGGGAACGTGGGTTGATCTTGGCGAAGGTCGTGCCCGCTGGCGTGGCGTGAGCAGCGATGATTTGCAAGGCAACCTGGCGCGCGGGCGGCGCGATGCCCTCGATCTCGTTGACGAATCCGGCGACCACGGTCGGATCGACAAGCCGTTGACGCAAGACGGCGCGGCAGAACGCCATGTCCTTTTCGCGGCCGACCGTGAGCTTGTTGGCCACGAGATCTGCGGGGTGTGCGCACCACGCCACCGTGTCCGGCACCGCTCCGGTCGGATCGGTTGCGACGAATGGGATCGTGCGCGCCAGCCAACCAGCAGCGAACTTCGATGTGGCTGGGCTGACCCCGTCGACGTAAACCCCGAACCGCTCGTGAAACGTCGAGTCCCGTCCGAGCATGACTTCGATGAGATCGGCTTTGCGTTCGTCCGGGTCATGCAAGGGAAGGACGTCGACCTCCATGGACATGCGGGCGCGTCGGGGAGCAACACCTCGTTGAACGACCCAAGAATACTTTGGCTTCCGACGACAACGATCTGATCGTCATCCGGAAGCAGCCGACGCACCCAGTTGATGGAAAGCTCAAGTTCGCTACGACGCACGAGCAACCCGCCCGCGACGGGCCTGCACGCGTTGCATCGCTTGTAGCCGTTCGTCCTGTGTGAGTACGCCTGCGAACGGGCTTGTCTGTTTGAGGTGGAGCGATTGAGCGTCGTCGGCGAGCAGCAGGCTAAGGATGGCGATCAGCGGCTGTTCGATGATGTTCTCCCATTCAGCGATCCAACCCTGTTCGTGGATGGGACGCTCGACGCGTGCGCGGTCCAGGTTCCGACGGGCGACCGTCAATACTGTGTCCGGATCGGCGATGAGATGCTCAGCGATCAATCGGTCAAGCTCAAGCTTGAACATCTCGTCCGAGGTTCGGCGGCGCACGGCAGCGACAACGCTCAGGTCGAGATCGAAACCGGCGGCTCGCACGATCCGCCGGGCGACCGACCACGACGGTTCCTTAGTCCCATGCTCGTATGCATGCAAGGTCGGCGCCGAGGTGCCCGACGCGGCGGCCAGGGCGCGTAGCGAGAGCCCCGCTCGTCGGCGCACGTCAGCCAGTAGTTCGCTCAACTCCATACCGACCATGTTATCTGATTGAAGAACGACGTGGGTATCTGTTTCGTCGCTCCGCCGACGTCATGTCGGAAGCGGGCCGTGTGTGGCAGGTTCCGACTGGGCTTTACGTCCGGAATGGGTTCGGGTTGTCGCCGTCCGTTGCGAGCATGCCCCGCAAGAGGAGCGTTGCAAGGTGACCGGCGAGTTCGTCGGTCCCGTACGGGCCGAGCGGCCTGAGGTGTCGGTGGGCGCTGAGGGTGAGGTCGAAGAGGGCGAGGGACGTCACTGCCGGGTCGCAGTCGGGCCTGAATTGGCCGGGGCTGATGCCGTCGGTGATGACAGATTCGACCCGGGCTCGGATTGCGCGGCGTTGCCGAACGACATCGTCGAGTCCGGTCAGCGCGGCGATGTGGTGTTCGTCCTGGCGGAGGATGCGGGCGACGAGCGGCGTCTCGGCGGATTGGGCGACTTCGGCGGCGATGACGAGCCGCAGGATCTCGACGGGATTGTCGTGTTCGGCGACGATGCGGTCGAATGCGTCGATCTGGGCCCGCAGGACGGGCGTCAGGACCTCGGCGATCATTTCTTCTTTGGAGGTGAAGTGGTGGTAGAGGCTGCCGGAGAGGATTCCCGCTCGTTCGCTGATGTCGCGGACCGTCGCCGCGAGGATGCCTTTCTCGGCAAACACGGCCGTGGCTGTGTCGAGGATCTCCTGGCGGCGAGCCGACGGTGTGCCGGTGCGGGTCGAGCCCGGTGACGTCGCCGTGGCTCGGCTCACGGGTACAGCGACAGCGCGTCGCAGTCGGCGACGGCTGAAAGATGCCGATCGAGCATCGTGTCTGCGAGTTCGCGGCCTCGTGGGTCGAGCGTCTCGTAGCCGCTCATCAGCCCGAGCGGCCACATGAATCCGAACACGAGTGCCCGGCGGTACTTGTCGATCGCGGTGTCTCGGTCGAGTTCGACGCCGTTCGCGGCCAGCTCGGACAGGTAGGCGTCGAGGAGGTCGTCGAACCGTTCCTTGCGGACTTCCTTCGGGCATCGACTGGCCAACGAAGTAGGCGAAGTCGACGCAGGCCCGATGCGATCGAGCTCATCTGGAAGTCGAGCACGACGATCTCGTCGCCGTCCCACAGCAGATTGTCGACTCGGTAGTCGTTGTGGATGAGCGTGTTCGGGCCCATCAGCCCGTCGAGGATCTGTGGGACCTTGGCGACGAAACCGTCGAGGAACTCGCAGACGTCAGCGGGCCAGAGGTCGGGTCGGGCGTCACGTGCTGCCGGCCAGTTCTGTCCGTGGAGCATCGGCACGACGAACTGGTTGAAGCCGTCGTCCATCGGGATGAACGTCGTCGCGAGGTCGGTGTGGTCCGTGCCCCACCAGCGCGCCTGGAACCTCGCCAGCGTGCGCAGCGCCTGGACGGCATCGTCGAAGCCGCAGCCGACGACCTGGTCGACATGGCGAAGCTGGCCGACGTCTTCGAGGACGAGGATGAACAGCGACGTCTCGGGATCGATCGCCGCGTGGAGGCAGTGCGGCACCCGGACCGGTGAGTCGGCGGCGAGTTCGTCGTAGAAGCGGACCTCGCGGGCGTAGAACTTCGCCGATTGCATGATGAACAGACGATGGGGGTCGTCGGTCGCCAGTTTGACGATGACCGATGCCGGAGCGTCGGTCGGCTGTTGGTAGGTCAGGGCAACGCGCCACAACAGGCTCGCCATGCCTTCGCCTGCCCCGATGCGGGTAGCGGTCGCGGTCGACACGGCGTTGTCGGCGCGAGGTGCCCGCCGGCGTGCAGCATGGCCGTGAACCAGGTCGCGTCGAGCTCGTCGATGGTGGGGATGGGTGTTGCAGGTTCATGATCACTCGTTCATGCTTGTGGGTTGGCGGGGTCTGAAGGTGAGGCAGGTCGTCAGCGGCCGCGGGCGTCGGCGAGGAGTTTGTCGACGAGTTCGTTGCCGCGTCGGCGGTTTGCCTCGGAGTAGCTCCGCTGAGCTTGCATCCGGTTGGTCTTGGCCGAGGTGAGGTAGTTGCGTTCGTACAGTTCGTTGCGGCTGCCGAGCAACGACCCGGTGAAGTCCCAGGCGACTCGATAGACCTCGGAGCGGGCACTGGCGGAGATCCCGTTCGCTCCGGGCTGGAACTCGTTCATCAACGCGTTGATCCGGGGGTTGTCGAGTGCTCCGCTGCTGGCCGCGGCGAGCAGGTTGTGACTGCCGACGGTCTTGATGATGTCGTTGACGCGGGTGAACCAGTCGGGGAGCAGGGCGCTGCATCGGATGGAGAGCACGATTCTCGGGGTACACGCCGCCGTCTTCCCACGTCGTCGCGTTGAGTTCGGCGAGCAGGATGGCGTTGCGGGTGACCTCGATGTAGCCGAGCACCTCGCCGAGCATTTCCATGGTGCGTTCGGAGGTGTCGTTGACCGCTTCGGCCATGCGGACGAGCAGGCCGTAGGCGAACTCCAACTTGGTCAGGGCACGGATGGTCGTTTGTTGCATGATGTTCGGCGACCACGGCGACCGGCCCATCACCTTGTTGTACACATCGAGGTCGCCGTCGATGAACACGTTGCGCTTGGGGATCTCGACGTTGTCGAAGATGCACAGGGCGTCCTGCTCGTCGAAGCGAGTGGAGAACGGCGCGTCGACCGGGTCGGCATTCGGGCGAATCGCGCTGTCGCGGCAGACGAAGACCAAGCCTGGGGCGTCCATCGCCACGGTGAACGACAACGCGTAGTTGGTCGCGCCAGGCGGCAGCGGCTGCGCCGGGTAGACGGTCTGTTCGTCGGCGTAGGGGGCCAGCGTGGCGAGCAGGCGACAGCCGCGCACGATGATCGAATCGGCGGTCTCGCCGACTTTGTGCAGCGGCACCGGATTGTCGGCGAAGTTCGAGTCCTTCGCCTTGTCGACCGTCGGGTGGATGATCGTGTGGGTCAAGGACAGGTCGTCGCGGCGGAGTCGCTTCTGGAACGCGACGAGGTTCTCGTAGCCCTCCTCGTTGCGGCCGTCGGGCCCGGCCCAGCGAGTGCGGTCGTCGGCGAACCCGGCGAAGGTGACGTTCATGTAGTCGGGCGTGCGGCCCATGACGCCCATGCTCAACTCGGAGATGCGCTTCAGGCCGACGTGGCGCCGGCTGCAGGTCCTCGATCGACCGCGGTTGCATGTGGGTGATGTTGATCGGCTCGCCGGTCTCGGGGTCGGGGATCAACAGCTCGTCGGGGTACTGGTGTTGCAGGTCGTAGTACGCAGCGATGGCCTCGGCGCCGGGCGCGAGCAGCGGGATGGTCGGTGACGTTGTCGACCCGCTCGCCGCCCAGCCACATCTCGCGTGACGGTGGCCTTCAGGCCGTTGAGATAGTCCTGCCCCGTACGTGCGGGCATGGCGTGTGCTCTTCTTTCTCTAGTCGTCAGGCGGGCGCCGTGAAGCGCACGTAGTCGGTGGAGTCCTGCAAGGCCTCGGGCCCGGAGTTGGGGAGCGGTTCGAAGTGGCTGAGGGCGGCGTCGACATCGCCCTCCCACACCTCGGCCGGGCACGTCGTAGACCACCTCGATGCCGTGGCCGTCAGGGTCGAGGATGTAGGCGCTGTGGGTCATGCCGTGATTGCCGCGCAACACGATCGGCACGTCCATCGCCTGGATGTGTGCGAGTTGCGCGAGCCACTCCTCGCGAGACCCGTAGCCGAGCGCGAGATGGGCGAGGCCCGGGCGCCTTGGCGAAGATGCTCCAGCGCTGCATCGGCGGCGCCGTTGCCGGGTCGGGGATCTCCTGCAGCGCGATGTCGTGATGGTGGTCGGGGTGGCCGCGGTAGAAGCGCATCACCGGGTTCGGCTCGAACGACGACGAGAACGTGCCGCACTGCTCGAATCCGAGCACGTCGCAATAGAACCGATGCGACGCCTCGATGTCGCGCACCGCCAACACCAGATGGTTCACCGACGGACGCGACGGACGAGTAGTTGACACTGGCCTTCCCCTTCAACGTTCGAGCAGCCATCACGGACTTGCCGGACC
>CAWFYU010000013.1:0-6114 GCA_963820085.1 Ilumatobacteraceae bacterium
GACGTGCCGTACTCGCGCAGGCGTTCACGGCCGACCGGCAGAGCATTATCGAGCCGTCGGCTCGCTGCTGCGCGAGAATTTGTGGCGTGCTTGATCATCTCTCCATTCAGTGCGCTGACATCGCCGCGAGCGCTGCCTTCTACGACAAGACACTCGCCACGATCGGCGGTCAGAGAATCATGGACTTCGGCGACACCATCGGATACGGCGTCCCACCGATGCCCGACTTCTGGCTCGGACCGCAGACGACCGGACAAGGTTTCCGCGAGTCCCACATCGCATTCAGCGCACCCGACCGAGCCAGCGTCGACGCATTCTTGAAGGCAACCAGAGAAACAGGCGCCGAGGTGCTCCACCCGCCGCGACTGTGGCCCGAATACCACTCCAACTACTACGGCGGTTTCGTACGAGTTCCCGACGGCAACAACATCGAAGCGGTGTGCCACCTGAGCGAGTAGCCGACCGCTGCAAGACCGCACAATCTGGAGCGGTTTGCCGCCCGAAGATGTGCCGTTCCCGAGTGGAGTGTGGCCCCGCAATATGGCGCCGATATCGAGTGGTTCGGAGGATGTGTAAATCGGCCCAACTGACACGGTCGACCGGTGCGTAGGGTCGTCACATCTCCTCTCGCGTTTCTCACACGACGATCGACTGCCTCGATGCATTCGTTCTCTCCGAATGGTGGAAGCCCGTCCTCGGCTACACCGACGTGCCGCACGATCCCAACGAGGTGGGCCACGACCACTGCATGATCCTGGACCCGGCCAGCGGTCATCGACTCCTCTTCATCGAAGTCGACGAGCTACTCCCAGCCAGCGGACGCATCCACCTCGATCTGGCTCCGAACGATCGCCGGAGAGACGATGAAATCGAGCGCATCATCGCCATGGGTGCTCTCGAGGTCGCCGATGATCGCGCTCACCGAAATTCCCCAGGTGTGCTCGGCAGGTCTGGGGAGATTCACCTGAGCGTGATCACCGATCGTCGGAACCCCGACGGGACGGGCTGGATGGTGCTCGCCGATCCCGAGGGCAATCACTTCTGCATCGTGCGCAGTGACGAGGAACGGGCCGAAACCTCGTAGCGCAACCCGACCGGTCGTCGACTGCACGATCCGGAGCGTTATAGGCCGAGCGCAGTCGTGCCGGTATGAGCGATTGGATCGTGATTTCGGGCCGCATGTTATGGAGTGGGGTATGGGCTTCGCCGGGCAGCCAGCAGCGTTCTGAGAGTCTTGTTGCAGCGGTGTACGGATCCGCGCTGTTCGGGGGTTGAACCTGTGTGATGGATCATCAAGACATGACCAGACCGCTCGAGCCGGCACCGCTCGCTGTGCCGGACGACTTTCGGGCGTTCTACGAGCGTGAGCACGCAGGTCAGGTTCGGCGTGCGTTTCTACTGATCGGCTCCAACGAGCAGGCCAACGACGTCGTCCACGACGCAATGATCGGCGTCCTCAAGCGGTGGAATGATCTGGACAATCCTGGCGGCTATCTCAACAAGTCAGTGATCAACGGCTGTCGCAACACCGCACGTCAGTCCTCCTCGCGCCGCAGCCTCGTCCAAGCGCTCAGGCCAATCGAGCACGACGACCCCGAATTTCAGATTCTCGACGACGCCATCGCTGGGCTGCCGTTCAACCAGCGAGCAACGATCGTGCTCCGCTTCTACGGCGGGTGGACCGCCGAAGAGATCGCGCACGCACTCGATTGCTCACCCAACTCGATCGGGCCATGGCTGAGCCGTGCGCTCGACACACTTCGAAAGGACCTCGCATGACCGACATCGACACCACCCTCACCAACTACTTCCGCGTACAAGCCGATCAGGCACAGCCGATCCCCGACATCGACGCCGTCGCAAACGGACAGCGGCGCCTCACCCCGCCGACAAGCGAACCCACCGAACCGACGCGACGCGGACTCCTCGCCGCAGCAGCCGTCGTGCTCGCAGTTGGGGTGGGTGGACTGTTCTGGGTCCAGAGCGCCCGCAACGAGCCGGCCGCGAGTGAACAGCCCGAACTACCCACTGCGCCCGCCGGACGCCAGTCAGGATCGATCGAGGACCCGAACGCGATCGACTTCTCCCCGTGGGTTGCTCAGGCACCCTCCTGGCCGAGCGGCCAACCAACGGAGTACCTGATCTTCGACGTAGCGGCACTCGACGGTTGGACACAACTCGACCAGACCGGCGGTCACCAGATCGATGACGGCGCGAGCTATCACTGGTCGTCGAACGTCAATGATCCCGAAGGACGACAGTTCAACCTGACGATCTCGAACAGCGTCCGCTTTCCGCAGGTGGCGACCGGCGGAGAAAGCGTCGACATCGACGGCGTCGCCGGCAAGCTCGGCGAGGGTGAAGTGTCCTGGCCGATCGATGACACGCACACGGCGGGCATTGTCGAGTTCGGCACGGCCGATACCGACCGTGTCGTGGCCCTCGCCCGCGAACTGACCACGACGACGGCCCCGAGCATGGCGACTCGCGAACCCGTTCTCTCGACGGGAGTCGGAGTCGAGGATTCGGCCGGCGGATTCGGCGGGATCGTCGACGGGGTCCGATGGTCAGCGTCGGCGACACCCGACTCAGTCCGCTACGTCGTGGACGACATCGTCGAAGAGACGTTCGGGCGCCCCCGTGACACGAACAGCATCAAGATCAGTGAGACGGGCAACAACGACTTCTGCGTCTTCGTGACCGGCATCATTCCGAACAGCGATGCAACCGTTCGACTGGTGCTCTCCGACAGCACCACCATCAGCCTGCCCACCCAGCCCCTCGCCGACGGACAGTGGTTCAATGCGTGTCTCCCGTACGCCCTGGACGCCGTTGCGGTCGAGGTCACCTCTCCTGGCAGCGATGCGCCGTTCCAACACCAACTCCACGGCCCCTACCTTCAACCCACGGTCGGTTCAATCTCGCCCTGACGAACGATCGCCCCACCTCGCGGGCTGCCCCAACTCGCCCGTAGCGGTCGCTTGTCCGCCTTATTGTTATTGGGCCTTTCGACCGATCCGACGTGCCGATCTCGGACGGTTGCGGGCTGGCGTTGCCCATGATGTTCTGATCGGCTTGGCTCAACGTTCGGGGCCTCGGGAACCCTGAGCCATCCCGTAGCGTCGAAGAGTGATGAAGACGATCTCGATGTTGCTCGTGCTGGCGTGGAGTTCGTTGGCTGCAGGATGTGGCTCCGATTCTGACTCGTCTGCTGCCCCAACGTCACCTTCGATTGGTCCACCCGCAACGACGGTTCCGACACCCGTCGGGTCGACGGCAGTCGAGCCGCCGCCGGCGACATTCGACGCCCCCGGTGATGTCGCCGTCTGGAAGCTCGAATCTGCCACGGACGTCGTTGCTTCATCCACCACGTTCACTGCCCTCGTCAACAGGCTCGGCTGCAGCGGAGGCTTCACCGGCGAAGTTCTCGAACCGACTATCGAAGTGAGCGAAACAGAAGTCGTGGTGACGTTTTTCGTCGAGGCGCTCAACAGCGACGTGGAACAGACCTGTCCCGGCAATGATGAAGTCCTCTACGAGGTCATCCTCGACGAACCAATTGGCGAGCGTCCACTCTTGGACGGATCATGCCGAAGCGGTGGCGAAGCGTCATCAACCTCCTTCTGCGCAGCCGGCGCTGCCCGCTGGGTTCCATAGCTGTTGCTCACCATCGCGAGACATGAATCGTCTCGACCCGCCATCTTCGCATCGCTCTGCCGGAGCGTCTCTCGCTCGGACGTTCACGAGCGCGAGGCCACCCGAAGAAGTGCCGATCACGCACAGCTAGAGCGGACGAATGTCGTCGATCTTCTGCGCCGCGTGTCAGCTCCGGAATGTGATCCGTTCCCTGAGCCAGCCCGCGAGCCATGTTTCGTCGACGTCGCGTGCGGCCACGTCAAGCATTGCCTCGACGGCCTCGTCGGTGTCGGGTTGTGCGTCGTTCCACGAGCCTTCGTTGAGATCGATGAACAGCACGAGGCAAACCCACGCTGCTCGCTTGTTCCCGTCGGGGAGCGGATGATTCCAGGCAATTCGACAGGCGAGTACAGCTGCCTTGTCGTAGACGTCCGGGTAGAAGTCGGTGTCGTCGAAGCCGGCCTGCGGCGCATGGAGCGCAGAATCGGCGAGATCGACACGGCTGGCCTTGGTCAGCGTCGCGGCGTCGATTCCGGTGACGAGTTCGGAGAGAAACCAGAACTCAGCGAGGCTGAGGTAGCGGGTCAGTTGGCGAGTCGGTCGAGGATCTCTCGGTCGCGTTCGAGCAGCTTTTTCGCGCGGGCGGTGAAGTCGTCGTCGGCTCGCACCCGTTCGATCTCGGCGGCAAGCGAGTCGATGATGAGTTGGTTGACGCTGTCGCCGCGCACTCGTGCGACGGCTTCGGCGTCGTCGGCGAGGTCGTCGGGCAACCGAACAGTGGTTTGCTTCGTCATGACATCATGATATCAAGATGCGAGACGCGCGATATCGGGGAAGCGTGGACCGGTCGGCGTCCGCCCATAGCCGGCAGGGATGATGGTTGGTGGGTGCACCGGATGTGCGTGCGGCTCGATCACCGTCGGGCTTGTTACGTAGTTTCGGGGTCGTTCCCGACCTGGTCTGACTCGAGAACCGGCTGACGCTTTGCTGTCTTCCGAATGACTGGTCGGCCGTGTTCGGGAACGGCACCCACCGGTCGGGCGACGACTGGACTCGAGAACTGCGCCAACAGTTCTCGCAGCGATGTCGCCGTCCCGGCAGGTGCGTGCCAACCCATTCACAGCTACTGAAAGGGATGGCAATGACCATCGTAGAGAACAGAACCATCACCGTCACGGGCGGGATCGACACCCACCTCGACTTCCATGTCGCAGCCGCCGTCGATTCCAACGGCGGTGTGCTCGGCGTGGAAACGTTCGACACCACCACCGGCGGCTACCGGCAAGTGGTTGCCTGGCTTGCCGGGTTCGGCGACATCATCCTGGTCGGTGTCGAGGGGACCGGCAGCTATGGCGCCGGCGTCGCTCGACATCTGACCGACAAAGGCATCCGCGTGGTCGAGGTCGACCGACCCAATCGCCAGGCCCGACACCGTGCCGGCAAGACCGACGCGATCGACGCGATCGCTGCTGCACGAGCTGCGCTGTCGGGGACCGCAACTGGTGCGCCCAAGACGCGGACCGGCAACATCGAAGCCATCCGCGTCCTGACCGTTGCCAGGCGTTCGGCAGCGAACGAGTGGATCGCTGTGGTTTCTCAGATCCGTCATGTCATCTTCACCGCACCCGATGAGATTCGCGCCCGGTTCGTCGGGTTGTCGCCAATCACCCTGGTCAGGACTACCGCAGCGCTCAAACCGCGGCGCACCGATCCTGACGTCGTGCGCTTCACGACGCTGTCGACGTTGCGCGAACTCGGCCGGCGCGCACTGTTTTTGCGTGAGCAGAAGATGCGTCTGAACGCCGAGATGCGACCCTTGATCCGCGAGGTCGCACCGTCGCTGCTCGAGGTCCACGGCGTCGGTTTCGACGTCGCCGCGAAGCTGCTGATCGCAGCCGGCGACAACCCGCACCGGATCCGTTCCGAAGCCGCCTGGGCACACCTCTGCGGCGTCGCTCCGATCCCCCGCATCGTCGGGCAAGATCCAACGCCACCGCCTCAACCGCGGCGGCAACCGCCAGGCGAACTCGGCGCTCTACCGGATCGTGATCGTCCGCATGGCCAGCGATGAACGCACCAAGACGTACGTCACCAAACGCACCGCCGAGGGCAAGACCATCGGTGAGATCGCACGCATCTTGAAGCGCTACGTCGCCCGCGAGATCTACCCGCACCTGCCCTCGACGATGAGCTGACCGCAACCTCGACGGGTCGGAGTTGGCTCCGCCGAACCGGCTCACACCCGACGTGGTTGTGCATCAATTGATCTGCCACCCGACCCAGCGGGCGGACACCTGTGGTGACCGTGGCTTCCTACGAGCGTGACCCGGCAACGCCGAGTGTCTCATCCCTGTCGTGCCCAAAATCATCCCATCACCAACACCCGCACCCACTACATCACCGCGCCCCGACACACGTCCCAGCCGACGGCCCAGGCCACGAATGACCCGACTCACCCTTGACATCCCTACGAGCTTC
>CAWFYU010000014.1:0-39449 GCA_963820085.1 Ilumatobacteraceae bacterium
GATTGTTCCGAGAAGCTCGCGACGAACTCTGGCGAGAGGCGCACCGGAGTTCCCCGACCCATGTCGGGCCGGCCGGCAACGGCGCTCTGGGAATCGTCCGCCGTGCCGAGTCAGGCGGAGCGCGTCGGCCGACCTGTGCCGAGCGTCAACGGCGTGGAGGCGTGACGGACGCGCAGGTTGAGCCGTAACGTGCCGAGCATGATCCCCGGCTGATGGAGCCAGTCGTTGTCGGCGCCGTACTCGATCGATTCGAGGCGGTCGAGCAGCACGCCCCAGGCGATCTGTTGCTCGATACGTGACAGGTTGGCCCCGGGGCACACCCGTGGGCCGGCCGAGAAGGCCACGTGGCGCGTCGAACCCTCGCGTTCGACGTCGAGGTCGAACGGGCAGGCGAACTCGTCGCCGTCGACGTTCGCCGCGCCGAAGCGCAGGTGGAGCAGCGAGCCGGCCGGCACCGCAACGCCCTGGAAGGTCTCGTCGCGCGAAGTCATGCGCGTCGAGAGCCCGTGGGTCGGTGAACGCAGCCGCAAGCCTTCTTCGACGAAGGTGCGCAACGCTGCTCGATCGGTCCGCAGACGGTCGAAGAGGCCGGGGTGTTCGCACAGCAGCTGGGCCTGCTCTTCCACTGCGTACTGCGTCGTTTCGAGGCCACCGATGATCATCGCGTGCACGATGCCGGCGATCTCGAGGTCGGTCAACGGGCGATCGAGCGCCGCGTAGTGCACGCCACAGAGATAGCTGACCATGTCATCGTGCGGGTCCTTGCGTTTGGCAGTGACGTGGTCGTAGATGTAGTCCTGGAAGCCGTCGAGACGGGCGAGCATCTCGCCGGTCTGTTCGGCGGTGAGCTCATGGTGCAATCCGGTGCCGTGGACGAACGGAGTGACCACGGCGTCACCCCACTCGGCAAGCAGCGGGATGTCGGTGAGCGGGAAACCGAGCACGCTGGCCATCACGCGCTGTGGCAGCGGCCGGGCAAAGCGGCTGATGAACTCGAGTCGATTTGATATACGTCGGCCGTTTGAGACTCGTCGTCGATCCAGTCGTCGATCAGGTCGTTGGCGTGCTGGGTGATCATCTCGCGGTGGCGGTGCGCACCGGTGCCCACCCACGGGTCGGTGAGCTCCTTGCGGTGCTGGATGTACAGCTCCTGGGTGGGGCGCAGCGACACCATCGACGCCGACATCAGGTTGCGCTGGCTGGCGAATGCCTCCTCTGGCGAGAGGCCCTGTTCGGCGAGTCGCCCGACCCGCAGTTGGGTGAGGCTGGTGTACCGCTCGGGGTCGCGCACGACACGCAAGATGTCGGCGTGCTTGGTCAGCACGAAGGCGTCGGTGCCGGGCGTGATGCCACCGCCTGCGATGCGCAGCACCGGGGCATCGCGGTGCAAGATCTCGTACGCCTCGTACCAGTGTTCCTGCGCCCCGTCGCCGAACAGGTCGACGTCGGCCAGATGCACCGGACACGCCATTGGACTCAGCTCGTGATTCACCTGCTGCGGAGACTGCACCACACGTCGAACCTAACCTCGGCGACCATCTGACCTCCGACGCTGCGCCTCACGACGACTGATCTCCGTCCCCGCCGCCCAGCAATCCGCGGCATCACGCACACAGATCGACCGAACCCGTCCCGAGACGCGCCGATGGCGGGGAAGGACGAACCTTCCCCGCCATCAGCAGGATCTCAGCAACAGCGTGTGTTACCTCAGGGCATCAGGACCGCATCGATCACGTGCACCGTGGCGTTGGCCGTCTGAATGTCGGCACAACCGACGTTCGCCTGGCCGTTGACGAAGAGGGTGCCGTCTTCGACGGCGAGCGTGATGTCGGCGCCGTTGACCGTGGTCACCGAGTCGAGCTCGGCGAGGTCGGCGCTGGAGAGTTGTTCTCCGGCGACGACGTGCAGGGTGAGCACCGAGGTGAGCACATCGACGTCAGCGAGCAGACCATTCAGCTCCTCGTCGGTGAACGCCTCGAACGCCGGGTTCGCCGGAGCGAAGATGGTGAACGGGCCGTCACTGTTCAGCGTGTCGACGAGACCGGCCTCGACGACTGCGGCGACCAGCGTGCTGAGTGCCGGGTTGTTCGACGCCGCGGTGCCGGCCGGGTCATCGGTCATCCCGGCGAACGAGCCTTCCCCGTCCTCGGGGATTGCGGTGCACAGCGGGCCGCTGGGGGCGATGATGCCCTCGACGTTGTCGGTGCTGACCGGGGCGTCGGTGCTGACCGGTGCCTCAGTGCTGACCGGCGCGTCGGCGGGCGGCATCAGAACGCTGCCGATGATGTGGACCGTGGCGTTGGCCGTCATCACGTTCGAGCAGAGGATCTCGACACCGTTCACGCTCGTGCCGTCGGCGCTGAACTCGAGGTCGGCGCCGTTCACCGAGGTGGCGGTTCCCGCAGCCCCGAGACCGGCGGCATCGAGTTGGTCACCAGCCACCACGTGGTAGGTGAGGATCGAGGTGAGCAGTTCCGTATCGGCGAGCACGGCGTCGAGGTCGGCCGGCGGAATCGCCGCGAATGCATCGTTCACCGGAGCGAAGATGGTGAACGGGCCGTCGCTGTTCAGTGTGTCGACGAGGCCGGCCTCGGTTACGGCGGTGACCAGCGTCGACAGGAGCGGGTTGTTCGACGCAGCAGTTGCCGCGGGGTCGTCGGTCATGCCGGCGAAGGAACCTTCGCCTTCGGTCGGCACCGAGCCGCAGGCCGGACCGAAGGGTCCGTCGGCGGGTGCATCGGTGGCGACGGCTGCGTCAGTGGCGACGGGTGCGTCGGTGGCCCGGTGCTTCGCTGGCGGCGGGAGCGTCGGTGGTTGCGGCGTCGTCGGCATCGCTGCCACAGGCGGCGGCCACGAGGACCAGTGATGCACAGGCGGCGATCATCTTGGAGTTTCGGCGAGGATTCATTTCAGGTGTTCTCCTTGTTGGGGGGTGAATGGGTGTTGTGGTGTTCACGCTGCGATGCAGCGAGGGTGGGTCTCGGTCTGGTGAGCGGGTTGCTCACTCGACGAAGACCACGATTTGGTGATGCCCAGAGGCACCGTCGGGCAGTGGTTCGGTTCGTTCGTCGGTTTGGATCACACCGAGCCCGTCGATCGCCCGACACCGGATCGAGGTGCGGGTGCGGTTGGTGCTCGTCGGGGTGAAGCGGAACGCCCACTGGCGCCACGTGTCGTCGTTCAGGGCCTCGCCGAGTTCGGCGCGCTCCCATGGCCCGTCGTCGACTTGCACCTCGACGGCGCTGATGCCGCGGGTCTGCGCCCACGCAACTCCGCCGACCGCCGCTGTGCCATCGGCACCGGTGGTGAGCGTGCCGAGCCCGTCGACGGAGTCGATCCGACTCATCAACTTGATCGGGGCACGGTCGGCGTAGCCGCGGGGCACCCAGTACTGCTCGAATTCTTCGAACGTGGTGAGTTCGATCTCGACCAGCCACTTGGTTGCCGAGATGTAGCCGTAGAGGCCGGGCACGATGAGCCGCACGGGGAAGCCGTGTTCGAGGGGGAGCGGTTCGCCGTTCATGCCGAACGCGAGGAGGGCATTGCGGCCGTCGGTGGCCGCTTCGAGCGGGAAGCCGCACGTGTAGCCGTCGATCGATCGGCCGACCACTTGGGTCGCGCCCGGCTGCACGCCGGCGTCGGCGAGGAGCTCGTCGAGGCGCACCCCGAGCCAGCGGGCGTTGCCAATCAGGTTGCCCCCGACGGTGTTCGACACGCAGGTCAATGTGATGTCGTGCTCGACCACGTCGCGGGCGAGCAGGTCGTCGAAGCTCAACCGCATCGGCCGATCGACCATCCCCGTGACTCGCAGTTCATAGGTGTCGGTGGGGACCTGAGGTACTTCGAGGGCGGTGTCGATGCGGTAGAAGTCGGCGTTCGGCGTGAAGAACGGGGCGATGCCGTCGACGCCAGCGGTGGCACCCAACTCGATGCCGGCCGGCGCCGCACCTGCCGGCACGGAGGGGGTGGGCAGCGTGAGTGCAGCCCGCGACTCGCTGGCGCTGAACCGGCTCCGAACGGCTCGACCGATCGCGCCAGCACCTGTACCGAACACGGCGATCGCGGCGAGAATGCCGCTGCCCCTGACCAGTACCTGTCGGCGCGAGAGGTCAGGAGTCGTGGCGAACGACGGGTCGGCAGAGTCAGCCGGTTCCGCTTCGGTCAGCGGTTCGTCGAGTTCTGTGTCGATGGGTCCCGAGAGCGGCGTGCGAAGCGGCGCAAGGATGAAGCGATTGGCAACCAGGAGCGATCCGGCCCCGCAGCCGACGCCGATCAGCGATGGCAGGGCGTCGTCGATCGAGCCGCTTCCGGGGCGGGTCACGGCGAGCGTCACACCGACCAGACCGAACACCGCGATCCCGCCCATCGCCAGCCCGAGTCGACCTCGCCCCGCAAGGACGCCGATGACGATGGCGAACAGGCCCAGGAGTGTGCCGATGCCGATCAGGAGCGCGAGTTTGTCCTGCGTGCCGAACCACGAAATGGCCAGGTCTTTGACTGCCGGTGGCACGTTGTCGACGACGCGGTCGCCCACGTCGAGCACGGGCGAGCGCCACGTCCGGTCGAGTCCGGCAACGAGTTCGGCCACGCCGAGGGAGACGACAGCGACGAGCAGTCCACTGACCGCGCCGATCGCCGTGCGGAGTCGCGATGGGTGTGAGCGGCTGGCTGGCATGGCGACGGTTCGCTCGCCAACCCCGATTGGATGCCCGGCGGGTCAGAAACCTCGCCTGCTGGCGTGAGATCC
This sequence comes from Ilumatobacteraceae bacterium, assembly GCA_963820085.1. GTDB lineage: Bacteria > Actinomycetota > Acidimicrobiia > Acidimicrobiales > Ilumatobacteraceae > Ilumatobacter_A. The sequence goes on from CAWFYU010000014.1 coordinate 4,748, forward strand.
CGCCCCGACTGTTACGTGGCCGGTCGCGCACGCGAGCGACCGGAGGAGATAGCGTTTCGAATTCGTGAGCGAAAGCGACTCCCATTCGACCAGTTCGGCGCTGCTGGCGTTCGGCACCCTCGGCATCGTGTTCGGCGACATCGGGACGAGCCCGATCTATGCGTTCCGTGAGGCGTTCCACCATGCTGAGTTGGAGGTGTCCACGACCACCACCTACGGCGCGGCCTCGATCGCCTTTTGGGCGCTGGTCGTCGTCATCTGCCTGAAATACCTCCTCACCGTCATGCGCGCCGACAACCGCGGAGAAGGCGGCATTCTCGCGCTGACCTCGCTCGTGATCCCACCCGAAGGGCAGGCCGTGTCACGGATATCAGCGGCAGTGGTGACTCTCGGCGTGTTTGGTACGGCGTTGCTCTACGGCGACGGCTTGATCACCCCGGCGATTTCGGTGCTGTCCGCCGTCGAGGGGTTCGAGGTCGCCACTCCTGCGTTCGAGCGGTGGGTGATTCCGATCGCGGTGATCATCTTGGTGGTGCTGTTCCTCGTTCAGAAGCGCGGCACCGCCGGGATCTCGAAAGTGTTCAGTCCGATCATGGTGGTCTGGTTTGCCGTGCTTGGCGTGATGGGCATCAACGAGATCAGCCAAGCGCCCGAAGTGCTCCGGGCGGTTTCTCCGACCTACGCCATCGACTTCTTCATCGCGCATCCGTGGAAAGCGTTCATCTCACTCGGCTCGATCTTCCTGGTCGTCACGGGTGGCGAAGCGTTGTACGCCGACATGGGTCATTTCGGTCGGGTGCCCATTCAACGTGCGTGGTACTTCGTCGTCCTCCCCGGGCTCCTGCTCAACTATTTCGGTCAGGCCGCCCTGCTCTCCGGTCGGCCTGCCGAGGAGATCGGCGAACTCAAGCCGTTCTTCGCGATGGCGCCCGACTGGGCCATCTGGCCGCTGGCGATCCTCGCCACGATGGCCACCGTGATTGCCTCACAAGCATTGATCACGGGAGCGTTCTCGCTGACGGTTCAGGCGGTGCAATTGGACTACCTGCCGCGACTCATGATTTCGCACACGTCCGAGCGACATATCGGCCAGGTCTACGTGCCGCTGGTGAACTGGCTGCTGATGATCGGATGCGTTGGTTTGGTCATCGTCTTCCGGACGTCGAGTGCGCTGGCTTCGGCGTACGGCATCGCAGTGACCACGACGATGCTCATCACGACGCTGATCTTCTACCGATTCGCCCGCGACAAGTGGCAATGGTCGGCGGCGAAGGCCCTTGCAGTGTTGACGCCGTTCTTGATTGCCGACACGGCGTTCCTGGCGTCCAATGTCCCGAAGATTCCGAGCGGTGGTTGGTTCCCGCTTTTGGTCGGGTTCGGACTCGTCATCCAGATGACGACATGGCGCAAGGGTCGCCAACTGGTGGCCAACCGCATCCGTCGTGGCGAACGGCCGATGCATGAGGTCGCCGCCGAGGCGATCGAGGCGCATGTCGCGCGTGTGCCGGGAGTTGCCGTGTACATGTTCAAAGACGAAGGCGCTGCACCACCGGCTCTGGTTTCGAACCTGAAGCACAATCGGGTGCTGCACGACACCGTGCTGTTGGTGTCGGTGCACACGGCCGAAGTCCCCCGGATCGACGATGCCGAACGAGTGACGGTCACCGATCTCGGCGACGGCATCGTGCAAGTGAGATTCGCGTACGGATTCATGGAGGACGCCGACATTCCCGTCGCGTTGTCTGCGGTCGAAGGAATCCCGGACGTCACCGATGCGACGTACTTCCTCGGCCGAGAATCGGTGACGGCCGGTAAAGCGCCCGGCATGCATCCCCTCCGGGAGGAGTTGTTCGTGTTGCTCAATCGGGGCGCGGCCAACGCCAGCCGCTTCTTCAAGCTGCCTCCTGAGCAAGTCTTCGAAGTCGGAAGCCAAGTCGAAATCTGACGATCTCGCTACCGACGAAGCGGTCGACCGGCCAGCGGTGACGCACGCGCATGAATGAGCCGCCCCATCCCCAACGTCGGACTGTGTGGCGAGTGCGGCGATTTCGCTCAAGGTGGGCGGGCGTTCGACGCGGGCAGGTGCACCGCCGGCTTTGAGCCGAATCCACCCCACCCTGCTCAACGACCCACCGGGTGTTCGGCGCACAGCAGTTCCGCCACCATGAGCGTTGCCATGGCCTGCGCTGCGACCTCGTCGAGGAATGTGTCGAACGTGGCGTTGTTCGAGGTGATGGCGATACAGGTGATACCGAGACTGGGGTCGGGCTTGACGCATCCTTTCATGCCCGCAGGGGGTAGTTCGCCGACTCGGCAATCGTCGAGCAGTTCGCCGACGGCATCCGGTGGGAGCAACGTTGCGATCCAGCGCTGCTCCATTGCGCCGTAGACCCGGCGGTGTACCCCGCCGCCAAGGTGCTGGAGTGATCCTGCGACGGTGATCCGGTCGATTCGTTCTGAGTAGTCCGTCGCCTCTCCGGACATGGTGGCGATGACCAAACTGCGCATTGCGCAGGGGTCGAGGTCGGCCGCCGGATGGCCACTGACGGTCAGCTCGTCACCTGCGTTGCATCTGAGGTGCATCGCTGCGCCGGGCACGGTGTGGGTGAGGGCGGTGGCCAGGCGGAGGCGTTCGAGAGGCGTCATGTGCGATCTTTCGTTCGGAGGGGCGTGATGTCGAGGTACGGCGGGCATTCCGAACCGCCCTCCAGGAGATGTTAGGCATACCTAACACAAGATCGCAAGGGCACCCGTTCTTTGGCCGGCGCCAGATCGGCCCGATCCTGTGTGGAGTGAACACGTTCCGAGGTTGCCTCGTCCACCAACGTCTTCGATCAGAATCCGATCTGCAACGAAGGGCCTGGCTACGCTGCCGTCGGCGATATGAGTCAGAGTTCTTCGGCGGTCACCGTGTGCATCGTGCCCCGAGAGAAGTACGGCCACGCGCTCGAAAGCCTCCAGTCGCTCCTCGACAACACGCCGGTCGAGTTCGATCTCGTCTATGTCGACGCGGGTTCACCCGCAGTCATTCGACGCAGCATCGATCTGCTCTTGCAGAGTCGCCCCCATGTCATGCATCGAGTCGACCACCATCTCGGACCGTTCGAGGCGATGACGATCGCGATCGAACAGGCCCAGACGCCCTACCTCGTCATCGCCGACAATGACATCTTGTTCCGGCCGGGATGGCTCGAAGCCCTCCTCGACTGCGCCGAGCGGCGCGCCGCCGACGTCGTCGCGCCACTCGTCTTGATTGGGGGATCAGACAGCCGGGCCGTCCATGTGGCGGGAGGGCTCTCGCATGTCGAGTCGGGCGAGCGGGGTCGGCGCATCGTCCACGTGCAGTTCGACGAGCATCGTTCTCTCGACGACCCGGATCTCCGTCTCGATGAGGCACGCACGGAACTGGTCGAGTCGCACTGCGTATTTGCCCGCGTCGAGACTTGGCGGGCCTTGGGCGAGCTTCCGCCCGAAATCGGCCACGCGGCGAACGTCGAGGAGTTGTCGATGCGCTTTGCGGCGACGCAGGCGAGTGTGTGGTTCACCCCCGTGAGCGAGGTGGTGTACCTCTTCGACCCGGAGGCGAAGATGGAGCGCTACGACATCGCGTCGATGAACCGTACGTGGTCAGAAGCGTGGACTGCTCGCGATCGGGCGTGGCTCCAGAACACCTATGACCTGGCCCCGATGGACACAACATCGCGACGCGAAATCAGTTGGTGGATGGCCGATCATCGGAGGATCTGGCTCTCGGAGCGTCGAACTCGTCTGCTTGGCCTGTTCGAGATGATCCATCTTCCGATCATCGGACGCGTGGTGTGGAAAGCGGTCGAACGAATCGAGGTCGCCTGCAATCGGCTCTACATCGTGTTCCACACCAGGCGGTCACCGAATCAGCACCTGCGGGGAATCGACCGGTAGACCGGCTGCCGCTCGAAACGATCACCCGAGGTGATCGACTCAGGCGGCAGCCGGTCGGAGTTCTCAGAGACCGATGCTCGGATCGATGAACTCGTTGGTGACCATCGTCTCGGCCTTGAAGTCGGCTGGGACGTTGGGGAAGTTGCCCGTCGCGATCATCTGGTCGATGAAGGTTTGCACACGCTCGAGGTCGAAGTTGCCGATGGTCTCGTCGGGGCCGTTGGAAACGAGCCCGAGGTCCTTTTGGGCCTGCACCGAGAATTCGGCGAGCGCGTCGGTGTACACCCAGAAGTCCTCGTACTGGGCAACGGCGTCGACGATCATCGCATTCGCCCGATCAGGTGCGGTGATGTAGTCCACCGCAGCCTGCTGCACCATCGGCACGAAGAGCTCCAGGCAAGGCCGGAGTTCTTCGAGTTCGTCGGGCCGCACGCCGAGCGTCTGGGAGTAGTCCTGATAGCCCGCGTCGAAGAACAACTGGAACGCAACCGGCTTGCCCCACTCTTCGAACTCGTTCTCGTACGAGAAAGGCTCGGCGGAAGCAAAGCCCTGCTGGGCGATTTCGCCGTTGGCGGCGATGAATCGGGCAGGTCCGCCGTCGTACGACGGATCAACGAGATCGTCCGGGTACCGGCCGTCGGCGATGAAGAAGCCCATCACGTCCTTGGCGAACACGTTCACGGTGACACCGGCCTCGCCGAGGTCATCGATCGTCTTCACTTCCGGGTACGTCTCGGGGTCCCACATGATCATCTGCGGGTTCTTCTCCAACGGTGCGACGACCTGGATCAACGGCAACGTGTCGAATTCGTTGGCCGATCCGGTGTACGCATACCCCATGGTGATCGACGGGTCGGTGGCCATCGTCGCCGACGGACCCTGGAACCCTGTCGCTGGGCCACCCGTGCGGACTTCGATGTCGATGCCGGAGTCGACGCCACCGGTACCGATGAGGGTGCCCGACACGGTCTTCTTTTCGAGATCGATCGCGTAGTCGTCGCCGATGAGTTCGTAGAGCGCGCCGTGCTCGGCCTCGGGGAACCAGTCGGTCTGGATGACGATCTTTTCGGGACACACGCCCGCCAGCGCGCCACCGGCCGCGGCCGCCGTCGTCTCATCAGGTGCTGCAGCCGAATCTTCCGATGCCGGCGTCGTTGCATCAGCGGTCGCCGGCGCAGCCTCCTCGTCGCTGCCGCACGCGGCGACAGGAACCAGCAGTGCGAGCGAGAGCACCGCAGCGCGTCGCCTCGTCATGTTCATCATAGAAATTCTCCCCTTGTTCCGTGAGCCACCGGATCAGCGACTCGAAGCGTTACGGTACAGCACCCCATTGATGGGATCAATAGATTGATCCCATCGATATCGACTGCTACGCTCCGCTCGGTCGCTGGCAGGGGCTGTTGTAGCCTCGGCAACTCAAGCGTACTGGGTGCGGTGAACCAGGGGAGTGCTGCGGTGCTCGCTGTGCTCGCCTCCAACAGTAAGAAGGGCCACGATGACCTCGAGTAGCTCGGCGGCGTTGTCATTCCAGAACATTTCGATGCGCTTTCCTGACGGAACGGTGGCGCTCGCCGACGTGTCGTTCGATGTCAGCAAGGGCGAGTTCGTGACCGTCGTCGGCCCGTCCGGTTGCGGCAAGTCGACCTTGCTGAAAATTGCGGCGGGGCTGCTGCCGCAATCAGGCGGAGAGGTGCAGATCGATCGCAAGAACATCGGCTACGTGTTCCAGGATGCGACGCTGTTGCCGTGGCGAACCGTGCGCCGGAACGTGGAGTTCCTGCTCGAGCTGCACGGGTCGCCCAAGCCCGAGCGCGCCGCGGTGGCCCAACAGGCAATCGAACTCGTCGGGCTCTCGGGCTTCGAGAGTCACTACCCCAAGTCGCTGTCGGGCGGCATGAGGATGCGGGCATCGCTCGCTCGAACGTTGACCTTGAAGCCCCCGGTCTTCCTCTTCGATGAACCCTTCGGAGCGGTCGACGAAATCACCCGCGAGCACCTCAACGACGAGACGCTGAAGTTGTTCGAACGCGAGCAGTTCGCCGGGTTGTTCATCACCCACTCGATCAGCGAGGCGGTGTTCTTGTCGACGCGGGTGCTCGTGATGTCCGGCCGGCCCGGCCGCATCGTCGAGACGTTCGATGTCCCCTTCCCGTACCCCCGCGACCCTGAGCTACGATTCGATCCGGCGTTCGGTGAATTGAGCAGCCAGATCAGCCGCGCCCTCCGAGGAGCACACTCATGACCACTGTGATCACCGAGTCAGCGACCATCGAATCGGCCGACGCCGCCGTCGTCACCGAACTTGCGGATTGGAAACCCCAACGTCGCGAGTCGATCGTCAAACTTCTGGCGCCACCGATCGTCGTGTTCGGACTCGTCGTCGGGCTCTGGTACTTCGTCAGCTACGTCGTGCTCGACGACAAGCGTCGGTTCCTGCTCGTGCCCCCGCACCAGGTGTGGACCGACGCATTCGCCGACGGCGACGTGTTCAGCGAGATGCTGGGCGGAGTGTGGTCGAGCGGCAAGGTAGCGATCTGGGGCCTGGCGCTCGCCATCGTCATCGGATTTCTGATCGCGATCGTGATGAGCCAGTCGAAGCTGATCGAGCGCGGCGTGTTTCCACTCACGGTCGTCATGCAGGCCACGCCGATCCTCGCCATCGTTCCCCTGATCGGATTCTGGTTCGGCTACGGGTTCCAGAGCCGAGTCCTGGTGGCGGTGTTGATCGCCCTGTTCCCGATCGTGGTCAACACGCTGTTCGGGCTGCTGTCAGCCGACCAAGGCCTCCACGACATCCTCACCCTGCACGGCGCGAGCCGCTTGACTCGTTTGCGCAAGGTCCAGTTTCCGGCGGCACTGCCCGCGATTTTTGCCGGGCTGCGAATCTCGGCTGGCCTCGCCGTGATCGGCGCGATCGTGGGCGACTTCTTCTTCGGTCAAGGCGAAGTTGGCATCGGTCAGCTGTTGAAGCGCTACGCCGCAAAGCTGCAAGGCGCAGAACTGTTGGGTGCGGTGATCTTGTCCTGTTCGATGGGCGTTGCGGTGTTCATCAGCTTCGGTTGGCTGTCGAACCGAGTCGTCGGGAAGTGGACCTCGTCGGTTCGGGGCAAGTAGCGACGCAGCCCGGTCACGGTTTGCGGTTGCTCACGACCTTGCCAGTTGCCGTGGTGCGGCTACCGGCAAGGTCGCGGGCAGGCCGCTTGCGCGTGGTCGAGCGGGCGTCATGGGTCGCCGAGAGCCGTCCCTGCGTCGCTCCCACTCGGGTCTCGATCAACAACACGCGGGCCGGTTTCCCGTCGGGTGATCGGAGGCGATGGGGAACATCCGACGGATAGGAGTGGAAGTCACCGGAGTTCAACTGCGTGACTGCTCCAGCGAGGTCGATCTCGACGTCACCCTCGATCACGTACACCGCTTCGTACCCATCGTGCTCCCAGTAATCGGCGAACTCGGCCGGCAACCCGGCGAACTCCAGCACGTGAAACGGAGCGTCGCCCGCCAGCAGCAAGTGCACGATGGATTCGTGTTTCCGGCCGTCGAAGTCGATCGACCGAACCTGCTGAGCCCGAACCGGCGTCGACGACGACGTCGGATCGACCGAACCCCCGAAAAGCGCCTGCGGGGTCGTGTCGAGCGTGTGGGCGATGCGGTAGAGCGACGTCATCGATGGACGTGCCTTGCCGTTTTCGACCTGCGACAGGAACGGTTGTGAGAGCCCCACCATCTGAGCGAGGTTGACGAGGGTGAGGCCACGGGCGCGACGGCGCTCGCGTATCGCAAGTCCGAGGACCACCCATTCGGTGGAGTCGAGATGGGCGGAGGCGTTCATGTGATTCTGCGCGCCACGGGTCTGCCGGGACGACGACATTCACCCTGGGCGCACGAGCGTGTCGAGGGAGACATCACTCCGAGCGTACTGCGACATATTGACTCGATCAATGTTTGTTCAGCCGGCTTCGGTGCGCAGCAGGCGGAACGCTTCGACTGCCTTGTCGATGTGTGCTGTCGGTGAGCTCCCGTCGATGAGGGCGAGACCGATCGTCTCCGGCTGATATCGCTCGATGAGTTCTGCCATGCCGTGGGCCACATCGGTCGGTGTTCCCCGCAGCGCGGTGGGGTCGTCGGGGGCATCGTCGTCGAAGCGAACGGACGGATAGAGCGCGATGTGGATCGGTCTGACCGAACGTGCCCATTCGATCGGCACGGCGAGCTGGTCGAGCGAGAAACCTGACAGGAACGCACCGTCGGCCTCGCGCGATGCAAGGCGGCTGATCTGCTCGCCCTTGGAACCGACGAAGACCGGCACGTCACGTGGCGGCGCAGCGTGTGTCGGCGGATCGTACCCATCGGCTGGTTGGCGACTCATCACGGCGCGGGAGGTGCGGATGGCATCGCGAATGAGTGCGACCGGCTTGTCGACCGTGAGGCCGAACGGATCGAGCGACAGCGAACCGCCGACGCCGAATGCGAGGATGGACCGCCCTCCGTTGAGCTCATCGAGTGTTGCCATCGTCGAACCAATGGCGCCAGGGTGGCGCAGCGCGGGCGAGGTGATGCCGATGCCCATGAGCACCCGCGTGGTGAGTTGCGCGGCCGCAGCAAAGATGACAAAAGGTTCGCGCGCCACGCCTTCGTCGGCGATCCACACTTCGTCCACGCCGCATCGATCCGCCTGGACCACTGCATCGACCAGCGCGGCGGCCGGCGCATCGGGGAACAGCCAGATGCCGGTGCGGACAGTCGGTGAGGTCATTTCACACCTCTCCGTTGGGTTGGCCGGTGGGTTGGCCGGTGTTTTGGCCGGGGTGATGGATCGTGGTGTGCGAAGTGGACGAGGCGACGAGCCGACCGGCACGGAACACGATCCGATCAGCCGTTGCGGTGGCGATCGCGTCGCGCTCCGACGATGCGCGTATCGCGACAAGGTCAGCGGGGTCGCCGGGGCGAATTTCGACACGCGGTAGGCCCATGGCGGCGCGGGCGTCATTGCTGACCATGGCGTAGGCCGCCTCGGGCTGTTGATGCCCCGCGAGCACCAAGAGCGCGGCCGTTTCGAGCGGATCCCCACGGCCGATCGGGTTGAACGGATCTTGGACGTTGTCGCCACCGGCGGCGACGAGCACTCCTTCACTCCGCAGCACGTCGATCGGCGTCAGTGCGCGGGGGACCGCAACAGTGTGATCACGCCCCTGGAGGTACAGGTTGGTCTGGGGGAGCGTGATGACGGCGATGTTGGCGGCGGCGACGGCGTTCGCCGTCGAACGTTGCACCTCCCGGGTCTGCATCCCCAGGCTGACGCAATGGCTTGCGGCGACGCGGTGAGCGAAGCCGCTCTCGGTCACCATGCGGGCGAGATCGCGTAGCGTCGACACGTCGGGGTCGAGTGTCTCGTCCATGTGCAGGTCGAGGCCCACGCCAGCCTCGGTTGCGGCGGCGAGTGCCGTTTCGATGAATCCGATGCCATTGGTGTCGAGATGAGGGCAACCGCCGACCACATCGGCCCCGGCGGCAAGGGCCTCTGCCAGCGCCATGCGATTGCCCGCACCGTCGCTGCCACTCAGCGGTGTATGGGTGAGTGCCACGATTTCGATGTCGATCAGATCCCGCAACGATGTGCGCACCTCGGCGATCGCGGCCACATATCGCCCGCCGATTCCCTCGCCGACGTTCACATGGCTGCGGACCGCCGTCACGCCGTGACCGATGAGCATTTCGGCGGCTGCGGTGGCGCGCTCGACGAGGCGATCGGGGGCAAAATTGCCGGCGTCGAACGAACGACCCATTGCCTCGATGGCGCCGATCAGGTCGCCGGTTTCGTTCTTCGTGGTCGCCGCGATCAGCGCCTTGTCGAGATGGGCATGGGGCTCGGCCATCGCGGGCAACAGCAATCGATGGTCGAGATCGTGCATCGTCGCGCCTGGCGGCAGTGGCTGCCCAGTCGGGTTCACCGCCACGATGTGTCCGGCTGCGATGTGCACGTCAACCGTGCGGCCATCGACAAGCGCTGCCCGGTGCAGCACGGTGTCGACACCGACGGTCGAGTTGAAGTTCATCGAGCAACCTTCATCGAGCAACCTTCATCGAGCAACCTTCATGAGCAACCTTTGTCCGGAGCCGAGCAGCGGTGAATGGGGAGTGAAACCTGGAACAATCGAGGTCGACGGATATTGACATCATCGATATTACTTGTTGTAAGTTGCCCACCGACACCACGTCAATCGAAAGGATCGGTCGTGCGAGTACTCATCCTCTCAACGCCGACACCGGATGCCGGTCAGGAGAAGATCGTCCGATCGGATTGGGGACGCCGCCGCGAGCAGCCTCCGCTCGGCGGGCCACACGGTCACCGTTCTCGACCTCACGACGTTCTGCCCCGTCCTCTCGCGCGAAGAGCGCGAGGCGTACGTCACCGAGCGACCCTTGGTCGACGCCACCGCGGCCGAGCATGCCGAGGTGCTGTTGTCGAGCGACGGATTGGTGGTGATCTACGCCACGACGTTGTCGACGCTGCCTCCGGCGTTGAAGGGATGGCTCGATCGTGTGCTCGTACCGGGTGTGTCGTTCACGATCGACGAGTCCGGGCGCACCCGACGTGGTCTGCTCGGACTCGACCGATTGGTCGGGATCTCGATCTATGACGACACGTGGTGGTCGACAAAGCGCTCGACTGACAGCGGTCGTCGGATTCTCATGCGGAACGTTCGCTTCTGTGGGCGAGTGAACCTCCGCACAGCCTGGCTGCCGCTGTACAGCGCCGCCGGTGCCGATGACGCGCGTATCGGACGGTTCGTCCGGAAGGTCGAGCGGCGAATGGTGAGGTTGTGAGCGCGCTCGTCGTCTTCACCCATCCGTGTGCCGACAGCTTTGCATCGGCCGTGCTCGAACGAGTCGTGCGCGGCTTGGAAGGCCATGCCGGCACTGTGGACGTGGTCGACCTGTACGCCGACGACTATCAACCCGGTGCCGAGTTGCCTGCCGCGCATCGGAGCGCACTTGATCGGGCATCGACCCTCGTGTTGGTCTACCCCACGTGGTGGAGTGCGCAACCCGCGATCCTGCTCGGGTGGCTGATTGCGGCCACCGAGAGCGGTCTGGCATCGATCACCACGATGGTCTGCGTGAGCACCCACGGCGGAGGGCGCCTGGCCAACCACCTGGCCGGGCGAGCAGGGCGCAACACGGCCGAGCGGGTCGTGCGATCGAGGTGCGCACCGCGCGCCACGTTCCACTGGCTCGGCTACTACGGCCTCGACAGCAGCACCGATGTTCAGCGAACAGAGTTCCTCGACCGAGCCGAACGCGTGCTCGGCTCGATCCCGGTCCAACAGTCCCACTGATTCCTTCGACCGTCGACTATTGATCCTGTCAATACAGGGAATAGTCTTGCCGCATGATCATCGAGTTCCTGACCTTCACCATCGATCCCGCTGAACGGGCCGAGTGGCTGCCCGTCGAGGAGCAGACGTGGAGCCGGTTTCTCGAACGCCAGAACGGGTTCATCAGCAAGCAACTCTGGGTCGAACGCGATCGACCGAACGAAGTGCACGCGGTGATCACGTGGGAAAGCGAGTCGGCTTGGCACTCGATCCCTGATGACGAACTCGCGGCCGTCGACGCCTCGATGGGCGGATGGCTGCGCGACCCCACCTGTCGGACCTTCGAGGTGATCCGCAACTGCTGAACCACCTGCCGTGGGCAGCGGGTGTTCCGGCGGCCTGACGGGTACGCGCATATTGACCAGGTCAATGTCGACAACGTGGGTCGAGTAGAATCTGTGGCCATGGCCGGCACATCACGCGAGTTCGGTGATCTCCAGTGGACGCAGATCACCGAACGACTCGATCAGCATTCCGTCTTGATCCAGCCGATGGGGGCCATCGAGCAACACGGTCCCCATCTGCCGATCAACACCGACCAGGTGATCGCCGACGCCGTCGCCCGCGCCGTCGTCGAGCAGTTCGGTGACGAACTCGACCTCTGGCTGCTCCCGACCATGGCGTACACGAAGTCGAACGAGCACGCGTTGTTTCCGGGAACGGTCTGGATGTCGGCGGAAACCATGCTGCGGGTGCTCGACGATCTCGGCCGATGTATCGCCATGTTGCCGACGAAGCGGCTCGCGTTTCTCAACGCGCACGGGGGCAACACCGGCTTGCTGAATGTCGCCAATCGCGAACTCCGGCTGGCGCATGGGCTGATGACGTTTCTCGCCCACCCTGGCGTTCCGCCTGACCAGGGTGGTCCGTCGCATGTGGACGAACTCGGGATGGGTGTCCACGGTGGTGTGGATGAGACCTCGATCATGCTCTATCTCCGACCCGACCTCGTCGACATGAGCGTGGCGACGAGGAACATTCCCGAGGGTCTGGCCGACAACAGCCATGTTCGTTTCGGCGGGCGCGTGTCCTTTGGGTGGTTGTCGTCCGACTTCGGGCCCCATGGCCACATCGGCGACCCCACGCTGGCCAACGCCGAGTTGGGCAAGACGCTCTTCGACGGGAGTGTGCGACTGCTCGGCGAGGCCATGCGAGAGGTGCGGGACTTTGATTTCGGCCGATGAACGTCGGGTGATCGACAGCGCCAGCGACGGCGTCGATCTGGATGTGCTGGCCGAGATCGAGCGGCGGGTGTTGTGGCTTGCGGTGCGCATGGTCGACTCCGCCAATCATGATCGACCGGACGCTGGCGGGATCAAGGTCGGCGGGCATCAGGCGTCGAGCGCATCGATGGTGTCGATCATGACCGCGCTGTGGTTCGGTCATCTCACCGGTGACGACAAGGTGGCCGTCAAGCCGCACTCGTCGCCCGTGTATCACGCCATCAAGTACCTCACTGGCGAACTCGACCGGTCATACCTCACGCAGCTGCGGGCACTGGGTGGGCTCCAGGCGTATCCGAGTCGGACCAAAGACCCTGACGTCGCCGACTTCTCCACCGGGTCGGTTGGGCTCGGCGCCGTGGCGCCGTTGTTCGCGGCCGCCACCCGCCGGTACGTCAACGCCCATTTCCCGGCATCGGCCGGCAGTCGTTTCATTGCATTGGTCGGCGACGCCGAACTCGACGAAGGAAATATCTGGGAGGCGATTGCCGATCCTGCGTTGCGCGATCTGTCGAACGTGATGTGGATCGTCGATGTGAACCGCCAGAGCCTCGACCGAGTCGTGCCCGAGATGAAGGCACGGCAATTGATGAAGTTCTTTCACGAATCCGGCTGGCATGTCGAGGAAGCGAAATATGGCCGCCTGCTGCAGGCGGCGTTCTCCCGGCCCGGTGGCGACGCGCTTCGGCGACACATCGATGGCATGCCGAACGAGGAGTATCAGAGCCTCTTCGCGTACCGCGACAGCGAGCTGCGGTCGCGGTTCCTTGCTCATGCCGATGCCGATGTCCGGGCCTTGATCGACGATGTTTCCGATGGCGATCTGGCCGCGCTCGTGCAGAACCTCGGCGGCCATGACCTGGGTGAATTGTTGCGCGCCTACCAGGCGTGTGACGCCGTGGCAGATCGACCCAGCGTCGTCTTCGCATACACGGTGAAGGGGTGGGGGTTGCCGATCGCTGGCGATCCGCTCAATCATGCGGCGCTGCTCAGCCCTGCCCAGATCGCCGATCAGCGTGTTGCGTGCGGGCTCAGCGTCGAGACCGAATGGGATCGGTTCGGTTCCGACAGTGCCGCGGGACGCTGGTGCGCTGCGGTGGGTGAGCGGGTCAACAACCACCCCACCGGCCCCCGCGCTGTCGTCGACGTACCTGCCGAGACGGGGGTCTTTGCCGCCAAGCCGGTCTCCACCCAGGAAACCTTCGGCCGGATCCTGGCGAGCCTGGCGTCGGTCCCGGAGGTTGCCGAGCGGATGGTGACGACATCGCCCGACGTGTCGGTGTCGACGAACCTCGGTGGCTGGATCAACAAGGTCGGCGTGTTCACCCCGGAGTCGGCCACCGACTACTTGGGCGAGGGCCGTCTGCTGCGCTGGAAGCAGGGCCCAGAGGGTCGTCACATCGAGCTGGGACTCTCGGAGATGAACCTGTTCCTCATGCTCCACGCGCTCGGTCTCGGGCACGAGTTGCATGGTCAACACCTGCTCCCGATCGGCACCGTGTACGACCCGTTCGTGTGTCGCGGCCTCGATGCGCTGATCTACGCGCTGTACAACGGGGCAAGGTTCGTGCTGGTGGGCACACCATCGGGGGTGACGTTGGCGCCCGAAGGCGGCGCCCACCAGAGCACGATCACCGCGTCGATCGGGCTCGAACTGCCCGGGCTCAGCTGCGCCGAACCGGCCTATGCGGTGGCGTTGGACTGGCTGCTCTGCGCTGGTCTGGCCGATCTCGGAGCACCATCGGGCGAGTCGCTCTACCTTCGCCTGTCGACGCGACCGATCGATCAGTCACCCTTTGCGGCAGCGTTGGAGCGGATCGGCCGCGAGCAGCTGCGTGCCGACGTGATCGCGGGCGGCTACCGGCTCGTCTCCCCCGAAGCGCCTGCCGATGTGATCATCGCGGCATCTGGTGCAGTGATGCCCGAGGCGCTCGCCGCGGTCGATCAACTCGAACACGAGGGCGTTCGCGCTGCGCTGATCGACGTCACCAATCTCGGGCGGCTCTACCGCGGTTGGGTCGGTGCTCAGCGCAGCGCTGTTGCGTCTGCCCGCCGGGCGTCGTCGGACTTTCATCTCGCCAACCTCGTCCCTGCCGACGAGCGGCGGGTCCCGATCGTCACCGTGCACGACGCGGCGAGCCACAGCATGGCGTGGCTGGGTTCGGTGTTCGGACAACGAACCATTGCGGTCGGCGTCGACAGCTTCGGTCAGTCGGGAACGATCGACGAGCTCTACGGCCTGTTCGGTCTCCGACCCGAGCAACTGGTGACGGCGGCACTCGTCGCCCTCGACGGCCATCAGTGACCCGTCGTTTTCGTGAGGTTGCTGCAGGCAGTGCCTGCAGCAACCTCACGAAAACCAGGTCAGGCCGCGAAGATATATTGACGTCATCAATACCAGTCGTCTAGGGTCGAGGCCGCATGAAGTACGGGGCCTTTTTCTTTGGTGGTGTCGAGATGTCCGATGCCGGGGCCGGACCTCCCAGTCCGATGGACCGTCGCTTCGACAACGAGGCGTGTTGGCAGGCGACGCTGGAGTACATCGATGCCGCCGTCGAGGCGGAACGTCTCGGGTTCGACAGCTTCTGGACGACCGAGCATCACTTCCAGCACGAGGGATACGAGGTCATCCCGAATGGAATCTTGGTGTCGGCATGGATCGCGGCGCAGACGAAGCGGATCCGGCTCGGCACGATGTTCAACGTCGTGCCGCAGTGGAATCCGCTGCGTCTCGCCGAAGACTTCGCAACGATGCACAACCTCTCGCGAGGTCGGGGCATGCTCGGTGTCGGGCGAGGAACCGTGCCCCGCGAGTTGCTGCATCTGAACTCCGATCACGTCTCGATCGGCTCGGCCGACAATCCCGACCAGGCTGCCGACGACGTGCGGAACCGCGAGTACTTCGAGGAGGCGATGGAGATCGTGCGGCGAGCGCTCGGCTCAGAACGGCTTTCCTTCGCGGGCAAGTACTTCGAAATCCCTGCGGCAGGTATCGCCGATCGCGGGAGCACCGTGTCCGACCTGACCCTCGTGCCTCGGCCGATCTACCCGTACGAAATCTGGCAGGCGGTGACGAGCCCGCCAACCGTCGAGTACGTACCGGTGGTCGATCACGGGGCCGTGTTCTGGAACCAGCATCCGACCTTCATCAAGCGCATGTGGGACCGCTACGGCGAGTTGCACGAGCAACACCATGGAGCTGCATTGCTGCCGGGTGAAAAACGGATGCTCGTGGTCAGCATTCGGATTGAAGACACCCACGAAGAAGCCATGCGGACTGCCCGCAACGGTCACGACGAATTCTGGAAGTTCCTCGGGCCGTATGGGTGGAGCCGCGGATACATGGGCCCCGACGGGCGTCCGGTGGCACCAGGCCTGATCCCCACCCTCGAGCAATCGATCGAGCAGAAGACCATCTTGGTCGGATCGCCTGAGGAAGTGGCCGAAGGTCTGCAGTACTACCGCGACCTCATGGGCGTCGAGAATCTGACGCTCTTTCCGCACCTGATCGGCGACTCGTACGCCAAGGCAACCGAACAAATGGGCCGGTTCATGTCCGAAGTCGCTCCGCTGTTGCCATGAGGCAACTTCATCGAACGAACCAGAAGACCGATGGAACGCGGTCAGCCGAGCACGGTTGCACAGTCGACCGCGACGCTCCGTATCGTTCCCGGATGATGGCTTCCGTGCGCGATTCGCCTGATGTGGTGGTGCCGCTGTCCAAGCGTGACTACAGCATCACGGGGCCCGAACGAGCCAGCGCCGAAGCGCATGGCCTCGTGTCGGCCGACTGGTATCGGTCACCGGTACCCCGTTCGCTGCTCAAAGAGTTGGTGGTCAAGCGAAACTTCCCTGCGGCTCGAGACACCGCAGCGTGGTTGGCCCTCCTGCTGGTGTCGGGCTACATCGCTCACCGCACGTACGGAACCTGGTGGGCCCTCCCGGCGTTCGCGTTCTACGGCACGATGTACGGCTCGGTCAGCGATGCACGATGGCACGAGTGCTCGCACCGCACGGCGTTCAAGAGCCAACGCACCAACGACGTCATCTACAACGTGGCGTCGTTCATGGCGTTCCGCGAGCCTGTCTCGTGGCGCTGGAGTCACGCCCGACATCACACCGACACGATCATCGTCGGGAGTGATCCGGAGATCGCCGTGCCCCGCCCGACGTCGTTGCTGGTGATCCTGAGTGAGTGCTTCTGCATGCGCAGCGCCCCCGGGGAGATGCGCAAGATCGCGCGCGGTTGCGTCGGCCGAGTGGGCGCGCAAGAGGCGGACTACGTGCCGCGCGACGAATTCCCGAAGGTCATTTGGTCGAGTCGAGTCTTCGTCGCCATCTGGGTTGGGGTCATCGGGTTGTCCGTCGCGACGAAGAGCATCGAGCCACTGTTGCTGGTCGGGCTGCCGAGCTTCTACGGGCGATGGCTGTTGGTGCTGTTCGGCCTGACGCAACATGCCGGCCTGGCCGAGGACGTGCTCGATCATCGCATGAACACGCGGACGATCACGATGGGTCCGATTCTGCGGTTTCTCTACTGGAACATGAACTTCCACATCGAGCACCACATGTTCCCGACCGTGCCCTACCACGCCCTCCCGCGACTCCACGATCTCGTGAAAGACGACATGCCCCCGGTGTACGACGGCTTGCGTGGCGCGTACCGCGAAATCATTCCGGCGCTTCGCCGGCAGGCCAAGGACCCGACGTACTTCGTCCCGCGAATCCTTCCTACAACTACGGTCGAGCCAGCGCAATGAGTGTCGTCTGGGTAGCGGTGTGCCCGGTCGAAGAGATCGAACGCGCCGACGTGATGCGCTTCGACCTGGCTGAGCGAACCTTTGCGGTGTACCGAACAGCTGACGATCGGTTCTTCGCCACCGACGGCTTGTGTACCCACGGCCGGGTTCACCTGGCCGAGGGTTTTGTCGACGGCACCACGATCGAATGCTCGAAGCACAACGGACAGTTCGATTTCACCACGGGCGCCGCCAAGTGCTCACCGGTGAAGGTCGACCTCGGCTGTTACGCCGTGCGAGTGGTCGACGGTGTCGTCCACCTCGCACTCGACGAGTGATCGGGGCGTGAGGAACTGAACACGACCAAACCGGGTCCGTTCAGGCTGAGAGAATCAGGCAGCGTCAAGCGATCGGCGTCCATCACTTTGGCAAATGCTGAAGCCTCGACCTTGACTGCTTCGCCAACGTCTCGACGACGCGAAGAAAGGCCCGACGATCGGAGAGCGTGAACTGCGCCAGCAACCGTGCCTCTTGTCGCCGAATCTCGGTTTGCGCGCAAGGCGACCCCGCTCCAACTGGCGCTCCCAACGCCATGCGCGCAATGGGACCTGCGTGGACTGCTCGACCACATGACCAGCGAGAATCGCGGCTTCGTTGCCGCCGCCCAAGGTCGCGGTGCCGATCCGGCTGCGTGGTTGGCGACCCCGACCGAGCCGATCCGGCCGGCGACTACGTCGCTGCGACTCACGCATTGATCGCCGCCTTCGCTGAGCCGGGGGTGCTGCAACGGTCCTTCGCGCTGCCGCTGTTGACTCGCGAGCGGGAGTTCAGCGGCGAGCAGGCGGTGAAGATGCAACTCGTCGACTCGGTTGTGCATGCCTGGGATCTCGCAAAGACGCTCGGTGTCTCGCTCATTGTCGGCGACGAGATCACCGCCCCGGTTGTCGCAATGTGCGAGCAGATGCCCGACGACGAGTCGCGCAGACGGCCAGGGGCCGTGTTTCGTCCACGGGTGGTCGTGGCGGAGGACGCCACTCCACTTGACCGGATCGTTGCGCTGCTCGGCCGGTCTCCGGCTTGGATCCGCTCAGAGGGATTCCGGGACGACGAGCAGCAGGCCAACCGGGACAGGAGACATCGACCGAGACCGCCGAGTTGCCACGCCGGTCGGCGAGGCGGCGAAGCGTCGGTGCTTGCACCAAGTCTGTTCAGCGTGCCGGACACGCCTTGCCGGTATACACTGGCGTGCGCAATAGATGCGTACGCCATGAAGGCGTACGCAAATAGAATCCACGAGGAGACACGCCCATGTTGATCGCCAGAGTTCGAGTGACCGCCACCGATGAAGGACGCCAAACCCTCGTCGACACCCTCATTGCGGAAGCGGGGCAGATTCCGTCGCAGTTCGAAGGGTGCGAACTGTTTGTCGTGTCCGTCGATGCCGCCGATCCGAAGACCGTGATGATCGCCGAGGAGTGGAGGACCCGTGATCTCTTTGACGCATACCAGAATTCTGAGCATTTCGCACAGATCATGACGATCGCTGGGCCATGTCTGGCGGGCCCTCCGGACTCGGCGTACTACGAAGGCGAACGGGTTGGGCCGTGAACGGCTCATCAGACGGAGCGGCGCTCGCGACGAACGTTCACGAGTCGCCTCGCCTCGACGACGCGGTGGCCTACCGCCTCCACCAGACCAACCGGCTGTTGGTCACCCACCTTGCGCGCTTTCTCGAAACCAGCAAGCGGGGGCTCACACCAGAGAAGTGGTTCGTCCTGGCGCGTCTCCGACTTGATGCACCGATTCGCCAGTCCGAACTCGTCGAACCGGCACTCGAAGATGGCCCAAACGTGAGCCGCCTTGTCGACGCGATGGTGAACGCCGGTTTGGTCGAGCGCAGCCTCGATCGCACCGATCGCCGAAGCCGAATCCTCGATCTCACGGAGCAGGGTCGAGCGCTCGCCGACGAGCTGCATGAGCGGGCGGTCGCCGAGCGAGGCCGAGTGTTCGCCGGATTCACTCCGACCGACCTCGAGTTCCTCGTCGCGGCGCTCCAACGGATCGATGACAACGTCCGGCCCACCCTGACCCGGGAAACACCGCAGATGATGTTCGACAGCACGGCGGCGAGATGATCCGGGTCGACTACGACCTGAGCGATTCGATTGCAACGATCAGGCTTGATGACGGAAAGGTCAACGTGATGTCGTCGGACATGCAGACCGAGATCCATGCTGCGTTGGATCGTGCGGAGTCCGACAACGCCGTGGTGATCCTCACTGGCCGCGACGGCATGTTCTCTGCCGGGTTTGATCTTCAAGTGCTCGGCGCTGGAGGGCCGGCGGCTACGGCGATGGTGATCGGCGGCTTTGAGTTGGCGGCACGGGTACTCACGTTTCCGCGCCCGGTCGTGATCGCGTGCACCGGTCACGCCGTCGCAATGGGTAGCTTCTTGCTCCTCGCCGGGGATCATCGCATCGGAACGACCGACGCATCAAAATTCACGGCAAACGAGGTTGCCATCGGGCTGACCATGCCACGTGCCGCGCTGGTGCTCCTTCGGCAGCGTCTCACACCGGCTGCGTTTGTTCGTGCAGCGATGCTCGCCGAAGTGTTCCCGCCGACCGACGCCGTCGAGGCAGGTTTTCTCGACCAGTTGGTTCCACCTGAAGCGCTCTCGGGAGCGGCACGCGACGTGGCGAATCGACTCGTGTTGCTCGACGCCGTGGCGTACTCGGCCACCAAGATGCGCGCCCGTGTCGGTCTGTTGGCCGATCTGCGTGCTGCGATCGATGCTGACGGTGCAGAACTGGCGGGTCGGTGATGAGGGTGGTGGAGGTGGCCCGCCACGGCGGCCCGCAGGTGTTGGAGGTGGTCGACCGTCCGATTCCGAAGCCGTTGCCGGGCGAGGTGTTGGTTCGCCACGAAGCAGTTGGGGTCAACTTCGTCGACACTCAACACCGAGCCGGGACGCCATATCCGGTGGACCTGCCGTTCGTGCCCGGCATCGAGGCTGCCGGCACGGTGATGGACGTCGGATCGCACTGTGACGAGTTCGCGGTCGGCGATCGGGTTGCCTTCGTCGGATTGATGAGTGGCGTGTATGCCGAGTACAGCTGCGTTCCGTGGCAACGCATCGTCTCGCTGCCGGACGATGTTTCCGCAAGCCAGGCGGCAGCGAGCCTGATGCAGGCCATGACCGCCCATGCGCTCTCTCACTCTGCGGCGCCGGTCTCGCGTGGCGATGTCGTGCTGGTCCACGCCGCCGCCGGAGGCGTCGGCTCGTATCTGGCGCAACTCGCAAAGCGCCGCGAGGCAACGGTGATTGCAACCGTGTCATCGTCCGCCAAGGCAACGGCCGCATCCGGGTTCGGGGCCGATCACGTGTTTCTCCACGATGAACCCGATCTCGTGAGGCGGATCCGCGAGGTCTCCCGAGGCGGCGTCCACATCGTGTTCGACGGTTCGGGCCGCGACACGTTCGATCTCAGTCTCGACGTGCTCCGACCGACCGGTCATCTGGTGGTCTACGGATTGACGACCGGTCCGGTGGCGTCGTTCGACATCAACCGTCTGTCGGGCATCACCGGTGCCACGAGCAAAGGATCGCTCCACCTGACGTGGGCCACGCTGAGCGACCACACCGCCGACCGGTCAGATCTGTTGTGGCGCGCAGCCGACGTGATGTCGTGGGTTGCCGATGGCTCCCTGACCCTCCCGCCATTGCACGTGTTACCGCTCGGCGAGGCCGCACGCGCGCACACGCTCATCGAGCAACGCGCACATATTGGCAAGATCGTCCTCCTCCCATGACGCACGAACAGGTGGCTGTCGACCCGGCGAGGTTGATCATCGGCGCGCGATGCTGTGCCAGCACATCCACGAAATCGAACCCTGGAGGAACCGATCGCAATGTCGACCGAACGTCACGTCAACTACAGCTGTGAGGGCCGCGATCTCGTTGGCCTGCTCGTGCTGCCGGAGGGCGACGGGGTTGGCCCCGCAGTGCTGGTGGGTCACGAAGGGCCCGGTCAGTCCGACCACGAGCGCGGCGTCGCGCGTCGACTCGCCGGGCTCGGCTACGTCGCGTTTGCACTCGACTACCACGGCGGTGGCCAACGGATCGAGGACCGGGCCGAGATGTTCGAACGACTCGGTGTGCTGATGGCCGACACAGGACTGACGCGCACCCTCGCGCAGGCGGCACTCGACGAGTTGCTCGCCGAGCCGAGAGTCGACCCCGACCGTGTGGCCGCGATCGGGTACTGCTTCGGTGGAACGATGGCGCTTGAGCTCGGGCGTTCGGGTGCGCCGATCGCTGCGATCGTCGGCTTCCACGCGGGCCTGGCCAGCGACAACCCGGGCGACGCGCAACGCATTCGCTGCCCGGTCTTGGTGTGCATCGGAGCAGACGACCCGATCGTTCCGGCCGAGCAGCGGGCGGCGTTCGAGATCGAGATGCGCAGCGGTGGTGTGGATTGGCAGATGCACCTGTACGGCGGTGCTCAGCACACGTTTACGAACCCTGCCGCCACCGGGGCCGGCATCCCCGGGATCGCCTACGACGAAGCGGCCGATCGCCGATCCTGGGCGGCCATGCGTGCGCTCTTCGCCGAGACGATCGACACGTAGACCCACACCTGGATCGACCGAAGTGGGAGGTGCCCAGCGTCGCAATTGACGAGGCCACCAACAATCACGGCAGCGTTTCGGCTGCTGGCTTTCGGAGCATGGCCCATACGTCGGGTCCACCGTCTGCCAGTCGCCGATGATCGATCACCTCGAATTGGAGGACGGAGTAGAAGTCGATGTTGGACTCCGACGACGTCTCTAGGAACGCGGGTATCTGTTCTCTGTCCGCCGACGACAACATCGGCAACAGCGTTGCGGTGGCGAGGCCGCGACCCCGCATGGCTGGCATGGTGCCGACCGTTCCGAGGTGAAGGTGTCGTTGCGTGGGTCGCCAGTCGGCCACCTGTCGTTCGGCCGCGATCGACGCCTCGTGCCGGGAGCCCTCCAGCTCGGCGGCATGTTGATCCGCTGCCGGATTCGCAACGCGGTGGTTGATGGTTGCGCTGTCGGTCCAGACGGCGACGGATTCGATGATGCCGTTCCAGGTGGTGACCCATGCCTCGCCGAACACGAGGCCGACGTGTTCGAGCGTCAGTCGTTGTAGGTCGGTGATGCGTGACTGGTGGTCGACCGGATCAACCGTCCAACGCGTCCATGCGTACTCCGCGAACGCTGCGCCGAGGACGATGGCCGCCC
The DNA here is from genome assembly GCA_963820085.1 of Ilumatobacteraceae bacterium. GTDB lineage: Bacteria > Actinomycetota > Acidimicrobiia > Acidimicrobiales > Ilumatobacteraceae > Ilumatobacter_A. The sequence goes on from CAWFYU010000014.1 coordinate 27,275, forward strand.
GATCAAGATCGGACGGCACTGCTCGTCGAGTCTCGATGTTCACCACGACAGCTTGACCGATTCGTCCAAGATGTCGGTGTCGAGGGTGCATCGGGACGGGTTCGTCGGCGTCGAATGCGAACTCACGGCGTGCGGCTTCCCGGACGTCACGGTCACGCCGAGCGGCTTGGCCAAGATCACGCGATCAGCCTGGCGAACCACGCTCTTTCGACTTCGTCCAGATGATCTCGGTGCGCGTGACGACTGGCGGGCCGACGAGCAACTGCTCGACCGCTCCGACGTATGCCGCATATGCCGGTGTGGCCAGAAACGCCGATGCGGCCTCGGCGTCGGTGTATTGCTGAAAAGCACGAATCACGTCGGGGTCGTCCATGTCGTACATGTAGCTGTACGCCTCGTGTGCCGGGTTGGCGACGATCGCCGGACGGAGGAACTCCTCCCAGACAGCGCGCACCGAGTCGCGAGTGCCCGCCTGCACGTGGTGCTCGATGATGACTCCGACGCTCATGCTCGAATCCTGTCACGTCCGTCGAGTGCGGTTCCGCCGTGCGAAGTTCGCAGCAGATCGTCGACGGTCGCCTTCACTGAGGTCTGCTGAGGTCGGCCGCGGCGGACGGGTCGTCGTCAACTCGGGGAAAGTATCGCCAGTTGCCTTCGGAGATGATGTCGACGACGCCGTCGACGACTCGGATGGCGGTGTCGTCATCGATCGCGTACGCCGGGCAGTCGATCGTGGCTGCCCATCTCTCAGCGTTGGCCATCGTGTTGCTCGCCACGTTCGGGTGGTCGAGATGGGGGTAGATGGCGAAGTCGACGACACCGAGGGCGTGATCGTCGCCGGACCTCGGCTGCCAGCCCATGAACGGTTTCCCGATCCGCGGGGTCATCACCATGCTCCCGCCGCTGAGACCGACCCACACGGTGTCGTCGAGCGACGGCAGCATGTCGGCCAGTCCGCTCTCGCGCATCCAATGGCACAGGTAGAGCGCGTCGCCACCTGCGGCGAGCAGCACGTCGGTCTCACGCACCAGCGGGACCCACCGGTCAGCGTCGATGCTCGGCAGTGCGGTCAACTCGAGGAGCCCCACCGACTTCCATCCCAACTGGGTCATCTGCAAGTCGTCGTGTCCGCTGACGAACTTCCACGGCATCACACCCGGGCCGACCTGCGGATGCCCGTATTGCGCGGTGGGGATGCACAGCGCCGAGCACTCGTCGATCGGTTTGCCCAACATGGCGACCAGCGCCTCGTGGATGCTCGGGTTGCTGACACCAGCCGAAGTGAGCAGTAGTCGCATGATTCCTCCAATCGTAGAGTGCTTGCGGATTGCAACTGCAATTGATAGAGTACCTTGATCAGTCGCATCGTGCAATCACTTCTGCCATCACTTCTTGGGGAGGGAAACTGTGGAGAGAGCCCCACGGTCGGGCTGCCCGATCAACGCCACCATCGAGGTGCTCGGCGACCCCTGGGCGATGCTCGTACTGCGCGACATCATGTTCGGCAACCGCCGCCACTTCCGTGAACTGGTCGCCGGCTCCGAAGAAGGCATTGCCACCAACATCCTCGCCAGCCGCCTCAAGCAACTCGTCGCCGCCGGCCTGCTCACCCGCGACGATGCCCGGCGCGGGCAACGCGCCGCATACTCGCTCACCGAGGCCGCGATCCAAGTGCTGCCGATCATGGTCGCCCTCGGTAACTGGGGCCTCGCCCACCGCCGCGGTGAACGCAGGTTGCGAGTCCGCGCCGAACTGCTCCGCGATGGCGGCCCCGACCTCGTGCACGCGATGATCGACGAGCTACGCGAGATCCACCTCGGTATCCCACGCCCCGACCGGAACGCGCCGCTCGCCAGCGACCGACTCCGCGCTGCCTACGAGGCAGCGCTGACCCACTGATCCCCCACGATCCGCCACATGCCCAGAACAGGAGGAGCCCTGGTGAGCGAACGACACACCACACTCGACCCACGCTTCAGTGATCCCGGCACCGAACCGACCAGCTGGCGTGCCACTGTCGACGCGCTCGAATCGGCCCAGCTCGCGTGGATCACCACCGTCCGCGCCGATGGACGACCACACGTCACCCCGCTCGTTGCGATCTGGCACGACGACGCGTACTACTTCGCGACGGGCCCGACCGAACAGAAAGCCGTCAACCTGCGCCACAGCACAGCGGTCGCGATCACGACAGGGTGCAACGACTGGGAGCACGGTCTCGACGTCGTCGTCGAAGGCAATGCCCGACGCATCACCGACCGCACCGTCCTCGAAGCTCTCGCCGTGGCGTGGGCCACGAAGTGGGACGGGCGCTGGCAGTACCGCGCCGACGCTGACGGCTTCCGTCACGACAATGGCGAGCACGGAATCGCCCACGTCTACGAGGTGCGGCCAACCAAGATCCTCGCCTTCGGCAAACAACCATTCACCCACACCCGTCACTTCCCCGAATAGCCATCTGCGACTGCCCGGTCGCACCAGAAAGGATCAAACACCATGCCTCAACTCCTGCGAGTACAGAACTTCTTGTTGTCGACGGACGGGTTCGGCGCGGGCGATGGCCAAAGCCTGGAACGGCCCTTCGGACACGCCAACCCAGCCGACCTCGCCTCATGGGCCGGCGCCACCGCCAGCTGGCCGAACCGGACCGAGCCCGGCGGAACACGCGGCCTGGATGACTACTTCACCCGCGACTTCTCCAACAACATCGGCGCAGAAATCATGGGCCGCAACAAGTTCGGCCCATACCGCGGTCCGTGGGAGAACCTCGACTGGCAGGGCTGGTGGGGCGACACGCCGCCGTTCCACACCCCGGTGTTCGTCCTCACCCACCACCCGCGGCCGAGCTTCACGCTCGCCGACACCACGTTCCACTTCATCGACGCAACACCCGCTGAGGCGCTCGAGCGCGCCAAGGACGCGGCCGACGGCAAAGACGTGCGACTCGGCGGGGGTGTCACGACCGTCAAGCAGTTCCTCGCCGCGGGCCTCGTCGACACGCTGCATGTTGCGGTCGCACCCATCGAACTCCACAGGGGCGAGCGACTCTGGGCGTCGCCCGACGAACTCGTCGATCAGTTCCACCTCGAAGTCGTGCCCAGCGCCTCCGGTGTCACCCACCACGTGTTCTGGCGTCGGGCCTGACGTGGGCGGTCGACGTTCGGACCGGCCCATCAAGGCCGGCGGATCGACACCAGGAGCACTCGCGTGATGCCGTCGATGACGGACGCGTTGGCTGCGCACGTCGCGTCAGGCGAGGTGGCCGGACTGGTGGCGGTTGTTGCTCGGGGCGATGACGTCGAGTGGACCGTGCTCGGCGATCAGGCGATCGGCGGCCCACCGATGAGCGAGGACTCGTTGTTCCGGATCGCGTCAGCCGGCAAGCCGATCACTGCAGCCGCTGTCCTCGCGTTGGTCGCCGACGGTCGAATACGACTCGACGATCCGATCGAAGACGTGCTCCCTGAACTGGCAGCCCCACGGGTGCTGCGATCGCTGACCGGGCCCATCGATGACACGGTCGCCTGCCGAACCCCGATCCGACTACGCGACCTGCTGCGTTCGACCAACGGGCACGGGTTCCCATCGGACTTCTCCGCACCCGTCGTGGCACTGCTGACCGAGCAACTCCACCAAGGCTCACCCCTGCCGCAGCGCATCCCGCCGCCCGACGAGTGGATGGCGGCCCTCGCCGGCGTTCCGCTGCTGCACCAGCCGGGCGAGGCATTCACCTACAACACCGCGTACGACATCCTCGGCGTCCTTGCCGCGCGCATCAGCGGTCAACCGTTCGCCGACTACGTCCGCGAACGGATCCTGCGACCGCTCGCCATGACCGACACCGGTTTCTCGTATCCCCACGAAGCGGCCGGTCGGGTGACCACGTCCTACCGCCCGGCCGACGACGGCACCCTCACCGTGGTCGATGCACCGGACGGCCAGTGGGCGAGCGAGCCGGTGTTCGCGTCCGGCGCCGGCGGGTACGTGTCGACCGCTGCGGACCTGTTGGCATTCCACCGGATGCTCCTCGCAGGCGGAGGTGACGTGCTACCCCGCCACCTTGTCGCAGCGATGATGGCCGACCAGCTGAACTCGGCGATCCGGGCCACCGACAGCGTGTTCCTCGACGGACAATCCTGGGGCTACGGCGGTGGTGTCGACATCGTCGTCCGCAGCCCTTGGAATGTCCTCGGCCGATACGGCTGGGTCGGCGGCACCGGAACGTCCGCCTACAGCGTGCCCTCCGATGCCAGCACCGCGATCCTCCTCACCCAAACCGAACTCGGCGGCCCAACGGGTGCGGCCGTCCTCGAAACCTTCTGGACAGCCGCCGCCAAACAACTCGGACACATCGCCTGATCTCGGTCGTCCACACGCTCAATGGCCCGCAGGTCGCGTGGCCTGGTTGCGGACGAAAGCGTTGACGCGTGCGGCTTGGCGGGCTTGGTGCTCGTCCGCCATGCGATCGCCGGCACACTCCGGGCGCTCGACGCCAACGCCGCCTTGTTCGTCATCGACTCGACCGGTGACCCGATTCGGGGTGGTCATCGGCTCAGGCGCGGCGCCGTCCTCGCTGCGACTGCTCGACGTCGTCACGCTTCGATGACACCTCCAAGACGCCGGTCGCGCCGCGATCGCGGCCCGCTTCACCGTCTACCGTGCTGTCGCGCAGCCAGTCCATCGCCCGGCTCGCCGTCGGCGACGTCATCAACCTCACCATCGACCAGGCAGAACGACTCGCTGCCGCCTACTTCGACACGATCGCCGAACGCTTCGCCGAAGACGAAGAGCCGCAGAGCAGCCGAGGTATTGACCAATTGGTCACAGGTCAGTGGACATTTTTTGTCGTGGATGTCCATGTCGCGCTGGCTGACCCCATTCGACGGGACCTGCTGCGCCGACTGGTGCTCGGGCCTGCCCGAGTGGTCGACCTCGCTGCATCACACGACGCGTCGCGGCCTGCGATCAGCCGCCATCTGCGCATCCTCAGCGACGCCGGGCTCGTCAACGCGGCCACCACCGGCCTCGACCGGCGATACTCGCTCGACGCGACCCAGCTGAACGATGTTCAACAGCTCCTCGACGAACTGACCGGCAGCCGACCGCTCATTGCCTCGCGACACCTCGACGCGCTCGACACGGAGAGCCACCGCGCCACGCGGGATCGGCGACAGAGCAACGACACCACGATCACCCGCACGGATCAGGAGCGATCAGCATGAAACCGACCGGCACCTACGACCCCGATGCGAACTGGATCGGTGATGGTCACCATGAACGCCGAAGCAGGCGAACCGACACCTGCCCGCTACGAGATCCAGGTGTACTGGCATGATGGAAGCCGGAGTGCGCTAACTCCGCGACCACCTCAGCAGATACCTCGACGCCGTCCGTGCTGGTGACGAGGTGACGGTAACGGTCACGTGCTTCGACACCTCGGCGCTCATTCCTCTCATCGTCGAGGAACCATCGACGCCTGTCTGCCAGCGGCTCTGGAACGAGGCCTCACGCGTCGCCAGCGTTCGACTTCTGTACGCGGAGGCGAGCGCTGCGTTGGCCAGGGCGCATCGAATGGCTCGCCTCACCACAACGCAACTTGACGCAGCGATCGCGGCGCTCGAAGACATCGTGGTTGAGCTCGACCATGTCGAGATCACTGACCAACTCGTTCGAACTGCCGGGGCGCTGGTGCGCACGCACGGGTTGCGCGGAGACGACGCTGTTCATCTCGGGGCGGGGTTGACCGTCTCCGACGATGACGTTGTGTTCGTCACGGGCGACTCGAACTTGGCTGCAGCGGCGCATGTCTTGGGGATCGCCGTTTCCAACACGAAGGCGTGAGGGCAGCGGCCAACATGCGCGGACGAACTCACGTCAACCCGTCGCGTCCGTGGGCGTGCATCGCTCGTCCGGCGGGAGACCGCGCTCCTCAACATCGTCGGCGACGCTCGTGAGTGTTTTCGGCTGCAGCCCGTGCGGCGCACACGTTCAAGATCTGCTTGCACCGCGTCGGAACGTGTGCTCTAATACTGAACTATATGGTTCAGTATTCCACGACACATCTCGACGCTTCGTTCGCCGCGCTGGCAGACGGCACTCGTCGCGGCGTGCTGGAACAGCTGGGACGCGCCGAGTCCTCGATCACGGACCTCGCCGAGAAGTTCGACATGACACTCACCGGTATGCGCAAGCACGTCGGCGTCCTCGAGGGCGCGGGGCTCGTCATCACCGAGAAGGTCGGCCGGGTGCGCAACTGCCGGATCGGCGCGCGCCGCCTCGACGAGGTGGCGACATGGATCGACACGTACCACCAGCTCTGGGACGCGCGCTTTCGCGAGCTGGACAACATCGTCGAAGAACTCAAACAGAAGGAGAAACGGGATGGACGCAAGCAGGAAAAGTGAGGCCGCGGCCCGCACGACCGTGGAACGGAGATCTGACCGCGAGCTCGTTGTGACGCGCTCGTTCGACGCGCCGGCGCGTCTGGTGTTCGAGGCCTGGTCGAATCCTGAGCTGTTCCAGCGCTGGTGGGTGCCGAAGTCGATGGGTATGACGCTGCACGCCTGCGAGATGGACGTGCGCACCGGGGGCACCTACCGGCTCAACTTCGGCGACGGCATGGACTTCTTCGGCCGATACCTCGAAGTCACGCCACCCTCACTCATCGTCTGGACGAATGAGGAAGACGGGGAGAACGGCTCGGTCACGACCGTGACGTTCGAGGAGCGCGACGGCCGGACGCTGCTCGTGATGAGTGAGCTGTATCCCTCGAAGGAAGCGCTCGACGCAGCGGGAACCGGTGCAGCGGATGCGACGCAGGAGACCTTCGGTCAACTGGACGAGCTGCTGCTCACGCTGCCCTGAAGATTGGGTGCGCCCGCCCGGATTCCACACAGGGAACAGGAGATTGCGACCCGAAAAGCTTCCGGTCAGGGCGACATCATGAGTCCGTCGAGATAGGTGTCGAGCTGGCGGTGGGCGATCGTGCGCTCGTCTGCTGGATCGAGGCCGATGGCCAGGGGTCGGCAGAACCGGATGGTGGCGAGGGCGATGTCGGTCGCCGTGACACCGTCGTCGAGAGCGCAGTCGCGGCGTGACATGTCGACCAGCCGGTCGAGCATTTCTTCCGCGGCGTCTCGTTGGTCGGGCCAGTCCGTGGTGTCGAGCAGTGGATGAACGATGTTGACAACTCCGAGGCCGGTGTCGATGGTGGCGTGCATGTACCTGCGCAATGCCTCGCCACCGTTGGCCGACCCGGCGAAGGCGGCAGTTCCCGCATCGATTGTTCGATCGAGCACGTCCAGAACGACTGCGTGCAACAGCGTCGTTCGGTCGGGAAAGTGCCGGTACAGGGTTCCGCTGCCGACGCCGGCTCGGTGGGCGACTGCGTCTCGGGCCGGCTCGCCGCCGATCTCGAGGATCAGTTCGATCGCGGCGTCGAGGAGTCGGCGACGACTCCGTCGAGCGTCGGCTCGCATCGGTAGGTCTCTCGGAGCATCACTGATCACAAACGGAGTATAATCCTCCACTTATTCGGAGACAGGAGGTGGCAGTGAACGACCGGAGATATGCCAAAGGAACGAAGTCGATCGCTGAAGCGATCGCCGAGTCGACCGATGCGGAATTCGTCGCAGTGACCTTCGAGCATTACCAGCACATCGAGGGGCCCTTCTTCCACGGGACGAAGACGCGATTCGAGGCCGGCGCCGAGCTCGTTCCGGGCCACCTCTCGAACTATCACGAGGGTCGTACGTCGAACCACGTGTACTTCGCCGCGCTGATCGAACCCGCTGTGTGGGCGGCTGAACTGGCGACGGCTCTCGCGCAGAGCGACGAGCAAGGTCGGGTCTATGTCGTTGAGCCCACCGGCCCGTTCGAAGACGACCCAAACGTCACCAACAAGAAGTTTCCCGGCAATGTGACCAGGTCGTATCGAACTCGCCACCCGATCCGCGTGGTCGACGAGCTACACACCTGGCAAGCCCACAGCACCGAAGCACTCCAGGCGATGCTCGACACCATTGCTCACCTCCGCCAACAAGGACTCGACATCATCGAGGACGAGTAGGACCGAGACCGGGCGACGCATACCCTGCTCATCGCGCGCGCGGCGATCATCCGGCGTTGTTGTCGCGCTGAAGTTGGCTGAGGTGACGATCGATGGCAGGGATGATGAACCGGCCGCGGGTTCGGGTGATGGCCGCGATACCGACACCGAGAGCTGCCCCGATGGTGGTCCAGAACGGAAACGCGCTCAGCGGGATCTGTTTGGAGTCGACCGTCAGGCTGACATCGGCGGCTGTGCCCAGTGCCGCGATCAAGGTGGTGATGAGTGCTGCGGCGACGCCGGTGAGCAGCGCGTCGCGGAGCATGGCGATCGAGGGGCGCGTGGCGGACCGTGTCGTGGGTTCGATGTTGATGTTCATGCCGGCTCGTCTGTTGGATTCGGTTTCGCCGGCTGTGCGGGTTGCCGGGTGGCTTGGAGCCATCGATGCGCGAGGGCGACGAGGCGTGCTTCATCGTCGTCGGTCAGTGCGTCAGGGACGACGGTGGTGCCTCGGTCGCTGGTGGCCCAGGTGATGAGTTGATCGGGGTCGTCGAAGCTGAACGGGTCGTCCCGTTTGTGGACGCCGCGATGAAAGACGAGTTCGAATCGGTCTCGGGGTTGGAGCCGGAAGGTGACTCGGTCGTCGCCGTCGTGACCGAAGCTGGGCGCATTCCATTTGATCCGTTCGCCGAGTTCGGCATCGTCGGCGAGGAGCCCGGCGCGCACTCTTCGGATGTCATCGACCCGCGGGTGGTCGAGGTTGGTCAGGAACTCCTCGACGGTCGGCTGCTTGGCGCTCATTCGTTCTCCTTGATGCGTATGGTTACCAGGGCGTCGATGAGCCGCTCGATGAGTCCGTAGGGGATGGGCTGCTTGTAGAGGAACCGGACGGTGTCGATCTTGGTCCGGTACGGCGCGACGTCGGCTTCGAGATCGAGAGGCAGTGCGGGAATCGGGTAGAAGCCGATGTGGTGTTTCCAGGCACCGACGTACACCAGGTAGATGCCCTCGATCGTGAACACCGGCATCTGGTAGCGGATCGACTCGCGCACGCCGGGCACGCTCGTCGCGATCAGTCGGCGGATCGCGTCGAGCACCTCGCGCGGTTGGTCGGGGAGCGCCGCCGCGTAGGCGTCGACGGTTGTCGGAGCCGGCATCGGGCTAGCCGATCTGGCCGAGGACGGCGTCGAGGCGTTCGTAGCCTTCGCGAACACCGTGTTCCATGCCGCTGGCGACGAACGCATCACGGTCGGCGAAGGAGTCGACGAGCGACGTCGCCGTCAGCCGGGTCCGGCCATCGCCGATGTCTTCGAGGACCAGCTTCTCGAGCGCGACACCGTCGGGCATGCCTTCGAACGTGAATGTCTGGACGATCAATTCGTTCGGGCGGACCTCGTGGAAACATCCCCGGAACCCGTACTCCTGGCCGTCGATGACATGCACATAGCGGTAGGAACCGCCGTTGCGGCAGTCCCAGTGATCGATACGCATGTCGGTGCCGTGCGGTCCGTTCCACTGCGCCATCAGCCCTGCGTCGGTGTGGGCGAGAAACACCTTGGCGGGCGGTGCATCGAACTCGCGGACGATCCGGACCAACGGAACGTGGGGATCGACGACGATCTCGGTGTCGAAGGTGCGGGTCATGGCTGTTCTCCTGTCTGCAGGGTGGGCGGTGTCGGTGGCGGTGGGTCGGCCATGGTGGCGAGGACGGCATCGAGACGGCCGAAGCGGTCTTCGGCCTGGCGGCGGTAGCGGTCGATCCATTTCGTCATCAGGTCGAACACCTCCGCTTCGAGATGGGCTGGGCGACGCTGTGCATCCTGGGTGCGCGTCACCAGACCGGCGTCTTCGAGGACACGCAGGTGCTTCGATACGGCCTGCATCGACATGTCCAAGGGCTCGGCCAACTCGACCAGCGCAGCGTCGCCTTCACACAGTTCTTGCGACCATTGTTCGACGGCTCGGGTCGGACAACGCGGCGAAGGCTTGCGATAACGAATCTCGGGCAACCACCCGACCTCCTTCTCAATCGATCAGTTGAGGACAACCTACGCTTCAACCCAGGATCAAGTCAACCGGACGGTTGAGGAGGATCAGCGACCGATTCGAGTTTCGCGAATCAATGATCCAGCTTGAGGAATCGATCGTGCGTCGATATCCAAAAAGCCGAACCCGGCCGCATCGCCGAAGCGTTGCAGGCCGGGTCGGATGACTGATTCAGGCTGAAGGATCAGGCAAGGTCGAAGCGATCGGCGTCCATCACTTTGGCGAATGCCGAAGCGAAGTCGTTGGCGAACTTCGCGCCGGCGTCATCGGCTGCGTAGACGTCGGCGATTGCACGCAGGATCGAGTTCGAACCGAAAACGGAGTCGTCCACGAACCCGTCCATTTGATGTCGCCCCCAGCGCGGGCCTTGCCTTCGAAGACATCTTCGACACCCGCCGCGCCAGACCACACCGTGTTCTGGTCCATCAGGTTGACAAAGAAGTCGTTGCTCGGCGTGCCGACCCGCTCGGTGAGCACGCCGATGTTGTCGTTACTGACACCGAGCACACGAAGGCCACCGACAAGCACGGCCATTTCCGGAGCGCTCAGACCGAGCAGCTGTGCCCGGTCGACGAGCAGGTGCTCGGCCACATGGCTGACGCCCTTGCCGAGGAAGTTCCGGAAACCATCGTTCTTCGGCTCGAGCCATGCGAAGGACTCTTCGTCGGTCTGTTCGGCAGTGGCGTCACCACGTCCGGTGCTGACGTTGACGCTGACATCGTGACCGCCCGCCTTTGCTGCGGTCTCGACTGCAGCTGCGCCGCCGAGCACGATGAGGTCGGCCATCGACACGTCGATACCGACGCTCGACTGCACGCCTTCGAGGGCTGACAGCACACGGCGGAGTTGGTCGGGGCGGTTGACGGCCCACTCGTTCTGCGGCGCAAGGCGGATGCGGCCACCGTTGGCGCCACCGCGCCGGTCGCTTTGACGGTACGTGGATGCCGAGGCCCACGCCGTTTCGACGAGTTCGGTAACGCTCAGGCCCGTGGCCATGATTGCGGTCTTGACCGTTGCGATGTCAGCATCGCTGAGCGCTGTGCCGTTCGGGACCGGGTCCATCCGAGAAGCTCTTCGGCGGGAACCTCCGGGCCGAAGAAGCAAGCCTTGGGCCCCATGTCACGGTGAAGGAGCTTGTTCCAGGCACGAGCAAACGCGTCGTCGAGCTGTTCCGGGTTGTCGCGGGAAGCGCTGCGAGATGGGGCCGTAGATCGGATCCATCTTCATGGCCATGTCGGCCGTGCTCATCATCGGCACGTGCGTGATGCTCGGGTCATGAGCATGAGGCACGGTGCCCGCAAGTGCCGGCGCAGTCCACTGCTTGTGGCCGGCCGGGCTCTCGGTGAGCACCCAGTCGTTGTCCATCAGTGTTTCGAGGTAGTTGTTGTCCCATTTCGTCGGTGGAGCTCCACACGCCTTCGAACCCACTCGTGGTGGTGTGGACACCGAAACCTGAGCCAAAGGCATTCTTCCAGCCGAGCAGCTGCTGCTCCATCGGCGCACCTTCAGGCTCGGCGCCCATGGAGGACTCCGGGCCGGCCCCGTGCATCTTGCCAAAGGCATGGCCGCCGACGACCAGAGCAACGGTCTCTTCGTCGTTCATCGCCATGCGACCGAACGTCTCACGGATGTAGCAACCGGACCCGATGGGGTCGGGTTGCCGTTCGGCCCTTCAGGGTTCTCGTAGATCAGGCCCATCTGCACGGCGCCGAGTGGAGCTTCCAACTGGCGATCGCCGCTGTAGCGCTGATCGTCGAGCCCACGTTCTCGGGGCCCCAGTAGACGTCCTCCTCGGGAGCCCCGACATCTTCACGGCCGCCAGCGAACCGAAGGCCTTGAAGCCCATCGATTCGAGCGCGACGTTGCCGGTCAGCAGCATCAGGTCGGCCCAGGAGATCTTGCGGCCATGCTTTCTTGATCAGCTCGAGCGGAGCCCGGGCCTTGTCGAGGTTGCCGTTGTCGGGCCAGCTGTTGAGCAGGGCGAAACCTTGTTGACCGGAGCCGCCGCCCCCGCGACCATAGTGAGTGCGGTAGGTGCCGGCGATGCCATGCCATCCGGATGAAGAACGGGCCGTAGTGGCC
>CAWFYU010000015.1:0-4596 GCA_963820085.1 Ilumatobacteraceae bacterium
GTGGGGACGCGCGGTTGGTGACTGGTGTGAAGCGGTGGTCGCGCAGGCTGTTCGTTCAACCGGCACGGAGGTAGCGGCGGAGTGCTTCGCGGACGACGTCCGACGCGGTGGTGTGCTCCGCGGCAGCGCGTTCGTCCACTGCTCGTCGCAGCTCGGGATCGAGTCGGACGGGTAACGAATCGGCAGGTCCGGACCCCATCAACGGGCGTCCGGGACGTCGTCGCAGCTTGGTGACGTCGAGGCCGGCTTCGGCCTGTTCGGCGAGTTCGTCGAGCACCTCTTCGGTGAGCTCGACTCCTGCCTTGGTTCGTCCGTGGGTCTTGTTCTCAGTCATTGGTTCCTCTCATCTCACGGAGTAGTGGTTCGTAGAGTCGGCGCATCCGCATGGCGTGAATCACGATCTCTGTGCCGTCGTCACGCTCGATGGCGATCACCTCGAGCATGTTGCCTGCCCGGTCCGCACCGAGGTAGAGCACCTTTCCGTCGTCTTGCTCGGCGGCGCCCAGCGCGTGGTCGACGGCATGCAAGATGTCGGCGTCGGGGACGCCGTGCTTGCGAGCAGATCGGTAGATGTCCACGTGACAAGTATCGTATCGCGAAACTACGACACACCGCCGATGTTCAATGGAACCCCTACCGAGCCCGAGCAGAGCAGATCTGCTCGCACAAGAGTCCTGCGATTCGCCAGTGTGGGATCGAGCCGTTGCACATCTGTGATGATGGTCCGAGTGGTATCCGGGCAGCGGCCAGACGATGACGACCTGGCGCTTATGCACGCCGTCGGGCGCGAGCGCTACCCGAGCCAGGCACAGAGCCCGTACGGCTTCGTGCTGGTCCTGGCCGACGGACTTCGCTCGACCGTACGCCTGCTGTACCGAGCGGTGGCCTGGGGCTCGCGTACGGTCTTTCACCGCAGCTCATAGGTGAGTTCGAGAAGACCGAGCGGCAGCTGTGAGGGCGTGTAGGTCTTCGGGAAGGACTGCTACGTTCTGTCTATGGCCTGTCGGCGGTGGTGGTCGGTAGGTGTGGTGCTCCTCGTTGGGTGCGCGGCTGAGTCGACCTCTACGAGCGGACCAACGACTACAACCCAGTCCCCGGGTGCGAGTCCGACGAGTCTCGTGACGACGATCAATCCCGCGACGACACTGGCGGTCACCAGCTATGTAGTTCAGGCCGGCGATGCGCTCTATCTCATCGCGCAGCAGCACTGCGTCACAGTCGACGAGATCGTGGCGGCCAACATGTGGAGCGACGGCCTCGATCACGCCTTGTTTCCTGGCGATAGCATCGCCTTGCCCGCCCGTTCATGCAGCTTCGACTCAACAACCGCGCCCGACGCCGGGGACGTGGGAGAGCCCATCAGCAAGGAGGACGCCCTCCGAGAACTCGGCGATCCTGTCGCTCAGCTTCGCGCGATCCGGTTTGCATTCGATGGAACCAGCGGCACCAACGCTGGCCAGTTCAGCGATCCAGCCTGCGTGCTGGCGTATGCGGTGGGGTTGGACTTCGAGCTGGGCGTCGGCTCGAGAGCGGAGACCCTCGCCGCCTTGGGGGCATTGGGCGAACCCTTGCCCAGCTACCTGGCGGACTACATCGACGCGTGGGACGACTTCTTGTCCGCTCACGGCGAAGACGCGCTTCGGATCTTGTCGACGGAGAAGAGCGAGGGCGAGCAGGCTGCGCTCGCTGACCGCGCCCTCGAGGAAGTTTCCTACGCGGTGGTCAACGTCATGCATGACCATGGACGGAGACGAGTATCCGAGTTCGTCAACGGCGACAGATGCAGCCCGTTCCAACTTTGACGCCTGGCTGGCACCGCTCGGCCGAAGGGCAAGTGACCCTGCGCAACCAGGCAGCTCTGCGCTAGGTCCGAACGTGCTGTTCCACGGCGCGAATCGCGGATTCGTACGACAAGAATCGTTCGCCACGGCCCGAGATGATGTTGCCGAACGTTGGCGCCGGGTTCTCCACATTCAGGACACGACCGTCGCATCGATGGATCCGGATTCCTTGGCGAGGATCCACCGTGATCGCTTCGATATCGCTCCAAGGAACGTGGTGCGTTCTCAGCCAGTTGTAGATGGTGACTTCAGTCGGGCCGAGGACGAGCTTCGTTCGTGCCCCGCGAAGCGCCAGTGCGGCGAGTGCGGCCGAGATGAGGATCGTCACAAGGTGGTCTCCGAGTGACGACTGGGGCGCTGGTCCTACTATGCCCAGGACGACCCCGCCTGCTGCGATCGCAAACAGGCAGATGGTCATGCCCAGCATCACGCGCCACCGCAGCACGACGGGGTGATCGGACATCAGCGCATCGTGCCCGAAGTGACGGCTCATTGCCAGCACCTATCGGCAGTTCAGCTCGGTCATGCGTCAAGGAGTGATCCGAAGGGCCACGGCTCGACATCGACGAAGTCGCGACGAACGATGCGCTTGACCTGGTCGCGGTCGGTCTCTCGGCCGATTCGGTATGGATTCGCGGCAAGAGCGGCGCATACGCGGTCAGTGACCTCCGCAGCCGTCGGCTGTGACGATGACGGAAGTGGGCGCGTGTATCGGTGTGTGTAGCCGAGTCTCGTTAGGGCAAAGTGGATGTCAACGGCGTCGTGGGCGATGCCGGTTCCCTGTTCCGCGAGTTTGAGCCGTTGCGAGTCGAGTTCGCTTGCAAGCCGACGAACGCGATCGTTGTCTTCAAGCCTCGACCGAAGTTCCGGCATGTCGTGCAGGACTGCGCACAGCGCTGCAAGCAGCGAGTACTCCCGGTACGACGAATGAAATGCCGTGTTGTTTGTGAGAACCGGCAGGGATGATGGTTTGTGGGTGCACCGGATGTACGTGCGGCTCGATCACCGTCGGGCTTGTTACGTAGGTTCGGGGTCGTTCCCGACCTGGTCTGACTCGAGAACCGGCTGACGCTTTGCTGTCTTTCGAATGACTGGTCGGCCGTGTTCGGGAACGGCACCCACCGGTCGGGCGACGACTGAACTCGAGAACTGCGCCAACAGTTCTCGCAGCGATGCCGCCGTCCCGGCAGGTGCGTGCCAACCCATTCACAGCTACTGAAAGGGATGGCAATGACCATCGTAGAGAACAGAACCATCACCGTCACGGGCGGCATCGACACCCACCTCGACTTCCATGTCGCAGCCGCCGTCGATTCGAACGGAGGTGTGCTCGGCGTGGAAACGTTCGACACCACCACCGGCGGCTACCGACAAGTGGTTGCCTGGCTTGCCGGGTTCGGCGAGATCATCCTGGTCGGAGTCGAGGGGACCGGCTCCTACGGCGCCGGCGTCGCTCGACATCTGACCGGCAAGGGCATCCGCGTTGTCGAGGTCGACCGACCCAATCGCCAGGCCCGGCATCGTGCCGGCAAGACCGACGCCATCGACGCGATCGCTGCTGCACGAGCTGCGCTGTCTGGGACGGCTACTGGTGTGCCGAAGTCGCGGACCGGCAATATCGAAGCCATCCGCGTCCTGACCGTTGCGCGTCGCTCGGCAGCGAACGAGTGGATCGCTGTGGTTTCTCAGATCCGTCATGTCACCTTCACCGCGCCCGATGAGATCCGCGCCCGGTTCGTCGGGTTGTCGCCAATCACCCTGGTCAGGACCACCGCAGCGCTCAAACCGTGGCGCACCGATCCTGACGTCGTGCGCTACACGACGCTGTCGACGTTGCGCGAACTCGGCCGGCGCGGACTGTTCTTGCGCGAGCAGAAGATGCGTCTCAACGCGGCGATGCGCCCGTTGATCCGCGAGGTCGCACCGTCGCTGCTCGAAGTTCACGGCGTCGGCTTCGACGTTGCAGCCAAGCTGCTGATCGCAGCCGGTGACAACCCGCACCGGATCAGATCCGAAGCTGCGTGGGCGCACCTGTGTGGCGTTGCGCCGATCCCCGCGTCGTCGGGCAAGATCCAACGCCACCGCCTCAACCGCGGCGGCAACCGACAAGCCAACTCGGCGCTCTACCGGATCGTGATTGTTCGCATGGCCAGCGATGAACGCACCAAGGCTTACGTCGCGAAACGCACCGCCGACGGGAAGACGATCGGCGAGATCGCACGCATCTTGAAGCGCTACGTCGTACGCGAGATCTACCCGCACCTGCCCTCCACGATCGGCTGACCGCAACCTCGAACGGGTCGGGATCTGGCTCGCTTGAACCGGCTCACACCCGACGTGGTTGTGCACAAATTGATCTGCCACCCGACCCAGTGGGCGGACCCCTGCGGCGACGTGGCTTCCTACGAGCGTGACCTCGCCAACCCGGCGGGTGTCTCTTCCCTGTCGTGCCCAAAATCATCGCATCAACAACACCGGCAACCGCTACATCACCGCGCCCCGACACCCCTCCCCAGCCGCAGCGGGCCAGGCCACAGAATGACCCGACAAACCCCTTGACATCCCTACGAGCTTCAATATGCGGGTGATCAGGCGCCCGATATCGACAGCGAAACGTGGGGCGAACGAGCTGCCGATAGTCGACCGGTCAGGCCTCGTCCTTGGTCGGCCTGGGATCCAGGAGCTCCGATCGCGCTCGCTGACCTGCCTCGGCCGATCGCCTTCGTGCTGGATGTAGCCCCGAGTGGTCGCCACA
>CAWFYU010000016.1:0-15735 GCA_963820085.1 Ilumatobacteraceae bacterium
GGTTGGTCCTGTTCAGACGGGAGCCGGCCGCCGCGGACGCACAAACCGGAACTTTGCGTCCCTCGGGTTCTGACTACGTCTAAACACCGACAACGTCCTAAGGAGAATGCAATGACCAGAACCAGCTCAGCTCCAATGGCCGAGCCAGCGACGACCGAAGGCGACCCGCCTGTCTGTTGCAGCCCGGCGAAGCAGATCAGCTGCTGCGAACCGCAGGGCAAGGCGGACTGTTGCAGCCCAAAACCCGAACCTTCGAGCTGTGGCTGCCAATAGCCTGAACGGCGTGCTCACTCGCACCGACGGCCCATGGACCGAGACCCGCACGGCACTCATCGCGTTCATCGAAGGTCGTGTCGCGAGCCGCGAGACCGCCGAAGACATCGCCCACGACCTCCTCGAACGACTCCACCGCACCGACCCAGCAACGATCACGAACCTCCACGCCTGGCTGTACCGCTCGGCCCGAAACGCCATCATCGATCACTACCGCAAGCCACGGGCGGCCAGGCTCGACCTGCACGATCACGGGCTCAGCGCGACCGACCACGATCTGGAGGACAGCGAAACCCCGCGCGAAGTGCAGGAACTCGCGCGGTGCCTCCGGCCCTTGATGCGACTGTTGCCGGACGACTATCGCGATGCCGTCACACTCGTCGACCTCGACGGCCGAACCCACCACGCCGCCGCACAGCTGGCGGGGCTTTCGACCTCGGGGATGAAGTCACGCGTTCAACGCGGACGCAGAAAGCTGGCAGCGCTGCTCCATGACTGCTGTCGCATCGAGACCACCGGCACCGCTATCGACGGCTACACCCCGCGAACCGGATCCTGCCCTTGTACTAACAACAACGAACAGATCGCGGCCGACACCGCAACCTCGAGGGGAGACTGATCACGACGGGTCGATCACTGTTTGCTAAGGAGCTGGTTGACACGTGCGGCCTGACGGGTTTGGTGGCGTTCTTGCATGCTCGGTGCGTCGTGAGCAGCCTTGGCGTAGAGGCGTGCCGCGATGGCAAGATCGCCGTTGCGTTCGTGCAGGTAAGCCGTTACGGCGGTGTGGCGCGGGACACCGTCGGGAACGTGGTGAAGCCGACGGTCCCCTCGCCGGCCTCGCCGCCCTGGCCGAGACCATCAGCACCGCCTTCGACGCGACCGTCGCGGGGATCGTGAAGGCGACAAGGCGGTTAGGACCATCGCGGTGATCGTGAAGTGACGTCGCGGCGGCTCGAGGCACGATCGAGAACTCGCACCGGCGTCACCTGACACCGTGACCCGACCTCCAGGAAAAGATCAAGCGCAAGGCCTCAATGCCGCATCGGTCGCGCCTTGGTACTCCGCTCAAGCGTCCGCCAAATGAGCTTGCGAACACTCGATACCAGCACACGATACCTCCGACCGGGGCAGGACCGAACGCAGCACTTTGGCGGCTCTTCGGATCTCAGCGGGGAGTGATGGTGGCGAGTAGGTCCCAGTTGGGCTTGCCGGCGTAGAGCAAGGCTCTGACGCGGTAGTAGGTGAACTTACGGAAGCCGAACCCGACACGTTTGATGCGCTTGATGAGGTTGTTCATCGCTTCGGTCGGGGCGTTGGACACGTGTGCGGTGTGCCAGGCGACGATCTGGTCCTTCCAGCGCAGCAGGGTCCGACCGACCCGGTTGATCTCTGGTGGGCACGACTCGTCTTGCAGGTCATGGCCGAGCCGTTCCACGAACTCGGCTGCCAGGAGCGGGTCGGTGTGGGTGTAGATCTCTCGGACGACTTCCTTGGCATGCCAGGCCATGCGGACCTCGCCGTGCGGGTCGCCGGCCTCGAGCAGGCCGAGCAGCTTGGTTCGGCCGTCGTCGTCCAGGCGTTCGTCAGCTCGGGTGAGCAGCCGTCGACACCGATAGAGCGGGTCGTCCTTGTGGCCACGATGGCCGAGCGTCTCGTTCTGCACCCGACGACGACACTCATCGAGCGCGGTGTTCACGATCTTGATCACGTGGAACACATCAGCCACCTGGACCGCTCCCGGGAGCGTGGTGTTGAACACCAACCGGTACGGGCCGGACAGGTCCAACGTTGCCCACTTGATCCCTTCACGCCAGGGCTCGGGCCGCGCGGTGAGCCAGTCGATGGCAGGTTGCGCGTTGCGTCCTTCGATCATGTCGAGCAGCACACCGCAGCCGACGTCGACGACCGACGTGGCCCAGTGCTTGTGGTGCCGTTCGCCTTCACGGACGAACAGGGTCTCGTCCAAGCCGAGTGCGGTGACGTCACCGATGCGCGCCGGGTCCTCGACCAGCGCCGATCCATAGGCCTGTACAGCGTTGTTCACCGTGTGCCAGTCGCAGTCGAGCTCCTCGGCGACGTCGCTCACCGAGCGGCCATGGAAGCCGACCTGGCGGGTCACCCACCGCCCTGCCCGATCGGTCAACGCCAGCCGGGAGCCGGCAATGGCGGGAACGTCGAGGGTCCAGGTGTTCATCGCGCAGGCCTCGGTGATGCACTTCCAGCGGTGCTTGCGCCACAACAGGCGCGACGGCCGACCGAACACCGGCAGATCGACCAGCAGGACCTCGTCGCGGTCCTTCACCCACCCGGGCACTCCGCACCCCAGACAAGCCGGTCGCGGGCCTCTCACCTCGATAGCCACGATGAGCTGGTCGCCGGTGTCGTCGACACCGAGCACGTTGACGTCAGGAAGGCCAACCAGCAACTCGCACATGCGAGTAGCGTCCGATTCCACAGGGGTCCTCGATCTGAATGCGTAGAGAACACTCAGATTCGCAGGGCCCCTGTGCCGCGCCCGGGACCCTCCTCAAACCTCTACTCCCCGCTCACTTCCGAAGAGCCACTTTGGCCCATACGTCGCGCCCGATATTCCCGAGATTCACACGACCGTTGTCCAACCCGACTCGTCGTCGGCGTTGCTCACAGGTCACGCGATGAGGCTCTCGAACAGGCGGCGAGTCACTGGTTCGAGATCGGCGAGCAGTCCGGCTTCGTTATGGAGCGTTTGAACGGACGAGCTCATCTCAGCTTGCACGGCCGCTTTGTCGCCGCTCGCTGCCAGAGCGGTGAGTCGAAGGCGAAGGAGCCCTTCGTGATCGGCGACTGCGAGCCGACCTGCCGACGTTGCGGCGATCGCTCCGCTGTGATCGCCATCCCGCAGCCGGGCTTCAGCGACACGTACCGCAACGTCGACTATCGAAAGGCGCAAGTCGGATTCGTATCCCAGATCTGCGACCCATTCGAAGGCGCGCTCTCGTCGTCCGGCGAACGGAGAACCGACAACGAGTTCGAGTGCCGCAGCCAGGCAGAGCACTTCATCGTCGGGCCGAGCGCCAGCCAAGCGGGCCAGGTCTCGGAATCGCGTCCAGTCACACCCAACGCCTTCGAGACGGTACGGAGCGTTCCTGCGTGCGGGGACGAGCCGGGGGCGTCCGTCCATGTTGCCGAGGATCGTTCGAGTGCGCGACACCGCTTGGCTGACCTGCTCGGCACTGTTGCGGCGTCCCGGCCAGAGGGCTTCGCCGACCTGTCTCGGACAGGCCGGGCCGTGCAACGCGAGGAACGCAACGACCTCGTCGGCCCGAGCGGCGTTCTTCCCGTTATGGGTCACACCTTCGAGCCTTGGCACCTCGTCGAGCAAGATCAGCTCGACGTCTTGCGGCGTGAGGATCTCGGCGATGAGTTCTTCGGTACTGCGGGGGTCCTCTTCGAACCGATGACCGTTAGACCCATCCGGTCCCTGCGGCCGATGACCGTCGCCGCATTCCCCGAGGAGTGTCGCAACAGCCGCGCTCGCTTCACGGGCAAGTAGCGCAGGCGTGATTTCTAGGCCGATGGGTTCCAGAGTCGCCGACCGACCAGTGACGACCAAACGCCACCTCGCCGTGGACACTGATGCGGCGCTCACGATGGCAACTCCTGAGCCGCGCACCGCGACCGCTGAGAGGCGTTCAGCAGCGTCGCGCTGTTCGGCTCCGATGAGGACGATTGTCGCTGGGCTGATCTCGACTGCGTCGAGGCGCGCTCGATGCGTACCGGTTACACGGAGTTCTTCGTCGATGCCGTCGAGGCTCCGTTCGAGTTGGTCGATGAGCACTTCGATGTCGTCGACCTTCGTGATCCCGGGCAGCGCGGCGAGGTGATCCAGGCCGATGCTGTAGATCGTGTTGTCCTTCGCCCATGGGTGGCTCGCTGCTTCGGCGGCGATGGCTGCGATGACGTCCTCAGCGTCCTCCGGCGACTCGGCCTCGACGATCAACGTTCCGGTTCGTTCGAGGTCGATCAGGAGGTCGCCGATGTCATCGGAGCCGATCGACACGAGCGCTGGGCAGAGCGGGAAGGCGTCGTCCTGGCACTCGTCGATCTCGGCGTCGGACGTGTCGGGGTGAATGACAAGGGTTGCGTCGTCGAGCACGGCGAATCCTGGTGGGCAATTGTTCGCGGCGTTGTCGACGAGCAGTTCGACGCCGTTGTCGCCGACACGGATCAGCATCGCTTCGGGGAGGATCTCCGACGATGCGGCTTGGGTCCAGACGTACCGGAGCGTGCGGTCAACCGACGGGATTCGGTGCGGCGCAGCGATGCCGCGTAGCTCACTGATCAGGGTTCGTTGCGCTTCGGTCGTTGGAGCGACCGGGTCGCCTGGTACGTGCTGGCGCATCGCTCGACGACGGTTCGCATACAAGGCGCTGAGAACCGTTGCAGCCCCTACCCCGCTGAGTCCGAGCGCCAACAGCCACTGAGCGTTGTCGCCACTATCTGTGATCGCTTCGCTGACTGCCGCAGGTACTGGAGCGGAGGTCGTCGTCGAGATCGCGGGTGCCGAATACAGCGGAAGCGGAGCCGATGGGGGGATCGTCGTCGGTTCTTCGACAGCTATCGACGCTGGCGTGTTCGCCGACTCGACCGGCGCTGCCGTCGTCTCGCCGTCAATGGTGGGGATCTGGAGTCGTTCGCCTGGGTAGATCAGGTCAGGATCGCCGGAGGTGATGGTGCCGGAGTTGGTTTCGATGACGTCGAGCCAGTGCGGGGCGATCTCTGCGTTCGTGGGTGCGTGTCCGAGGTGTTGTTCGAGGTGTTCCTCGGCCAAGTTCCACATGTTGTCGCCGCGCTCGACCACAACCTCATGCGACGGCCGGCCGGTTGTCGCTCCCGGAATCGTGATCGTCGCTCCGTCGGGGAGGACGTCGGGGTCGGTGATCAGACCGCGGTTGGCGTCGAGGATGTCCTTCCATCTGCCACCTTCGCCGAGGGTTGCTTCGGCGATCGACCAGAGCGAGTCGCGACCCGTGATTGTGTACGAACGCTCGCCGACGACGATCCCTCGCCTGGTGTCGACTGGTTGCAAGACGGCCTGCCGATCCGGATGCAGGGTCGTCGTCGGGACGTTGGTCGTAGTTGGTGCGGTGACTGTTGCGATGGGTCGGTTGGGGCTTGCTGCTTGTGCTGGACGGCCCAGCATCGTGACGATGAGTCCGGCGGTGCCGATCCACCGTCCGACGACTCGGTGTATTGCTGGCGGGATGAGCCGTGGGCTGCCGTGTGCGACGTTTCGTGCACGGTCTGCGACATGAACGATGGCGGAGCTCACGAACAGTCCCCAGCAGACCCACACGGCGATTGCGAGTGCTCCGATGATGAGTCGGTCGGAGAAGTCGCGCAGCTCGACTGCCAGTCGCACCTCTTCGAACGATGGTAAGCGCGCTGGTAATGGGTTGCCAACGAAGCGGACCAAGGCATAAGGAACGCCAACGAGAAGAACCAGGCCTTGCACGAGCGACGCGGCGCTCGCTCCCAGCGCGACGAGGCGTGGTCTGGTCGGTTGGGCAGGGAGTGCTGCGGTCATTGGGGCTCCGTGTTCATGGCTGTTGTGCGAGAGAGGCGGTCGCGACTCCGGTGACGCGACGGGTTCGTCCGGCGACACCGGCGAGCAGGACGAGTTGGACGTCGTCGCGGATGACGACGCGGACGGTGTCGCCGCTGACGGTGATTTCGAAGTCGTCGTAGCCCTGCGCGGTAAGCAGTTGTCTGGCGACCGTGTCGGCATCGGCGGGGATCAGGGTGACGGCGTCGCCTGTTTCGAAGAGGTCGACGTTGAGTTCTTGTGCTGCGGTTCGTGCCGCCGATGCGGCGACCGACGTGGCTTCGCGGCGTGCGTTCATGAGCCGGCCACCGTCGATGACGAGTCCACCTGCGGCGACGATCGCGACGACGAGGATGACGACCGACGCGGTGACGGTGCCGGCTTCGCTGCTGCTGCGCTTGCGGCGGCTCATGTGTTGACTTTCCGGGATCGCCAGGTGTCGACCGGTTCGGTAGCGACGGCGGTGAAGGTCTTGGTGCCGAGTCCGAGGATGCCGAGGTCGCTCGTCGGGATGCTGCAAGTGATGCGGACTTGGATAAGTCCGAGGTCCCAGTCCCCTTCGGCCCCCGTGTCCTCCCCGATCGCTGTGAGGTCAGTTGGCGCGACAGTGCAATGGCGACGATTCGAGCCGAGCGAATCGTCGAGCACACTGTCGATCGCGACAGCGGCTTCGTCTCGCGTGATGGATAGGGACGCTGCTCGTGCAGCGTCGCGAGCGGAGCGCTGCACGGCTTGTTGCATCGTGGTGATGCGGCCGAGGAACACGATGAACAACAGCAGGACCATGATCACGGGAGCGAGAACTGCGGCTTCGACCGTGGTCATCCCGTCCTCCGCATGTGCAGGTCGTCGGGGGTGGCGCCAATTCATGGGTTGCCTTGCACTTGAAACCGCTCAAGCGGACCGGTGGCATGGCCGCTGAGGGTCCAAGTCAGCCCCGGAAACGGTCCTGGGACGTTGCCGGTCACGGTGACGGTCAGTCGGCCCGGGGCGGGCGTGGTCGGCGTGATTATGACGTTGCTGATGAACCCGGCGTTGGTGGTGAGGCTTGTGCGGGCGATGCCGCTTGGGTCGAGGTCGGGGTTGACTTGCGCGGCGCGCAGCCCGTCCTCGGCGGCGGCGTTGAGTGCGTTCTTGGCGTGCCATGCGACGGCGTACTGGATGACGGCGAAGCACAGGAGCATCACAAGCGGGATGATCACGACGTTCGTCGCCGTGATGTCGCCTCGCTCGCTGCGGTGGGCTCGGCGCCGCGGTTTCCGGGTGGGCGCGGCACCACCAGTGTTCCCCTTGTTGGGGGTGGTGGTGCCGTGCCGTTCCGGGTTGGTCATGTCGTCAGCCGGCCGGGAGGACGCCGGGGTTGTCGAGGTCGACGGCGTTCGCCTTGTTGCGGAACTTGTTGTAGAGGATCACGGCCACGGCGAACGCGCCGGCGGCTGCGATGGCGACCCAGATCACAGTTTGTGCGGTGACTTCGCCGCGTTTCGGTGTCGGGTTGGTGGTTGAGCCAGGCGGCCGCGGTCGGACTGATGGTGTCGAGCATCATGAGGATGCCGACTCGTACAGCGAGGATGGTGTCGTTCATAGGTTCACGTACTTTCTTGTTGCGTGGATGCTTCGGGTGTTTTGGGTAGCTTCGGGTGAGCGGTTCGGCGGGTCTCGGTCTCCTTTCAGATGCGCATGACGGCTGCGAGGGCGGGGGCGATCACGAGGACGAGGAAGGCGAGGAGCATTCCAATGAGCGGGCCGCCCATCCGTTCGGAGGCTCGTTGTGCTGCGGCGAGTTGCGATGCGGCCGTCCGGTCGCGGAGCGATTTCGCCTTGGCGATCAGCGAGGCGGAGACCTTGGCGCCGCTGTTGCCTGCGAGTTCGACAGCGGTCACGAGTTCGCCGAGTTCGCTGACCCGTGTCCGGGTTGCGAGTGTGCCGAGGGCGTGCCATTCGGACCGTCGGCTCGTACGCGCGCTTTGGAGTGCGTCTCGGATCTGCATGACTCCGGGTGAACGGGCGTTGCGGGCTGCACGCCACAGGGCGTCCTCGACACCCGCACCGCCGGTGAGGAGTTGGGCGACCATGTCGAGGTACGCCGCGAGTTCGGCGACGAAACCCTTGACGGCGTTCCGCCGCTTCGCTTGCCAGCGTGAGCCGGCTGAGCACGAATCCGAGCGTGCCGAGCAGCACCGGTCCTGCCGTGATCGCGAGCGGATTGACGCTGCCGCCGGTCGTGGACGCAATGAGGAGCGCGACGACAACCGGGAGTGCTGCGAGGACACCGGTGAGGGTGAGTCGGGACACCGCGTACTGCTGGCGTGATCGGCCGAGGACGGCAAGATCAGCGTCCAACGCGCCGGTCTGATGACCGAGCGTTGGCGACGGTCTCGATCGTCCGTACCCAAACGTTCCCGGCAACGGCTGGGCGGTGGAGACTCGACGGCCCGGATCAGTTCAGCGAGGCCCATGTGGGTTCGGGTGAGGCCGCGGCCGATCAGAACGGCACCACTGCCGATCCCTGCACCGAGGGCTGCGCCGACGAAGAGCGGGTTCATGACCTTGCTCCGGTGAGTGCGCTGAGATTCGTTGGTGGGTCGAAGAGCACGACGCGGTGTCCGGGTCGGGGTCGTGCGAGGCGGGCCATCCACCACATGCCGACGAGTTCGACGAGCCCGCAAGCCAGGAGGATGAGTTGCCCTGCGGGGGTTGCGTACCAGGCGGCATACGTCGGTTGCGTGCCGATCACGAAGCCGACCATCACGATCGAGATCACTCCGATCGTCGAGGACGCCGTCCACATCCGAGACCGTGTCGCCTCGATCCGCTCCCTGACGCTGACGGATTCCCTCGCGTTCTGCGCCGCTTCGGAGAGTTGGCCGTGAACCGCGGTCGATGGGCGTTCGGCGGCGACGAGCAGGGTTGCTGCGATGTAGTCACCGATCGGGTCGGCTACCTGTTCGCCGAAGCGGCGCAGTCCTTCCCGGAGCCCGAGCGCTTCTGTCGTGGCTCGCAGGCTCCACACCGGTTCCCGGACAGGCGAGTCGGGCGCGAGGGTGTCGGCTGACTTCGCGATCGCTTCCTCGATCCCCGATGCCGCGGCGAGCAGGTCACGGACGGCCTCGACCCATCCGGCGAGCGCGGCAAGCCGGTTCCGTTCGGTGACGTGCGATGCGCGTTCGGCGAGCATCATCGGCAGCAGTACGGCATGCCGCAGAGACGAGCAGGGCCGCTGCCCACCATTTGGTCAGCGCGCTGACGATCACGAACGCGGTCGCTGCACCGACAAGGTGCTTGGCCGAGACGCCTTGCGGAAGGGTGATCGTTTGCCGTGCGACTGGCGGCCGATCATCGATCGGGCGCTGCCGGAGCCCTTCGGCGATCAGCAGCACACCTACCCCGAAGGCGAGGCCGAGCAGCGCGCCCATAGCGTTCATGGGCGCGACCCGATGAGCAGCGAGCGGATGTCGTAGCCGACGTCGGCGAGGATCTCGCGGGACCGGTCGGAGATGACTCCAGTCGGCCGGAGCACGCCGAGCTGGTCGAGTCCGAACACTTCGTTGGACTGCACGACGTTGCCCTCGGAACCGGTGACCTCGCGGATGGCGGTGACGATGCGTCGTCCGTCGCGGCGTCGCCGGGCGAGGTGGACGACGAAGTCGATCGCCTGGCCGATCATGTCGGCAGCGATGTCGCCCGGAGTTCCGTGGGAGAACCCGAGGTACATCCGGAACCGAGTAAGAGCGCCTTCGGCCGACTCGGCATGGACGGTACACATGCTCCCGTCGTTGCCTTGGGTCATGGCGCTCAACATCGCAACGACTTCGGACCCGCCCCGTACTTCCCCGACGATCACTCGTTTCGGGCTCATCCGCAGCGCCAGTTTCGCCAGGTCGCCGAGCGTGATCTCGCCGACCCCTTCAAGGTTCGCTTCTCTCGCTTCGAGCGACACGACATTGCGGTGCCGGTCGGGATCGAACCGCAACTCGGCGGCATCCTCGACAGTCACAACTCTGTCGTCGGCCGGGGATCTCAAAACAAAGCGCGCGTAGCAATGTCGTCTTGCCGCTGTTCGTACCACCAGCAACGGCAAGGTTGAACTCCCCGAGCACGAGCGCACGCAAGAACCGGGCCGCCTCACTCGGGATGGTGCCGAACTCGACGAGCTGTTCGAGGGTGACGCGTGCAATCGTCGGGCGTCGTGATCGCGACCGAGACCTTGTCGGATACCTCCATCGTCGCCGTCAGCCGAAGACCGGAGGAGAGCTGCGCCGAAACGGTCGGGTGTGCGGTGTTGAACTGCCGCGACGTTCTCGACTGCGTCACGAGCAAGCTGTTGGATCGACGCGATGACCTCGTCTTCGGTGTTCGCGATCTGTCCGCAGTGCAGGACCTCGCCGGTCATCGTCTCGGCGATCGCCGTGGTGCCGTGCACGAACACGTTGGCGACGTCTGGCCGTTCAAGGATTGCGCCGATCCCACCCACGCCGAACAGCGCATTGAGGATCTCGCGGACGACCGCGTTGTACTCGCCCTGGGCCATGCGTGGCTGGCTGGCCTGCATGCGCTGTCGTTCGACGAGATCGAGCTGTTCGCGTGCGATCGAGTTCGCGTACTGGCGTTGGTCGTCCTTGCCGACCTCCACGCCTTCGCGTCGTCGTTGGCCGACCCACTCCTGGAGCTTGTCG
Organism: Ilumatobacteraceae bacterium; assembly: GCA_963820085.1. Classification (GTDB taxonomy): domain Bacteria; phylum Actinomycetota; class Acidimicrobiia; order Acidimicrobiales; family Ilumatobacteraceae; genus Ilumatobacter_A. The sequence continues at coordinate 10,537 of CAWFYU010000016.1, forward strand.
CCAACCACGAGCCGAAGATCTGCGATCAGCTGGCGATCCATCAGTGTGCTCCGTTCAACGAGTTCACCGGTAGCTGTGCTCCCAGGCTCGGCACCGGTGTTCGGTGAGCTGTTGCGGCTGCAAGCTCGGTAGCGATCGCTGCGAACCAGCGGGAGGCGACCTTGGCTGCGTTGCGTCCGCCATCGCTCAACTCGCGGGCGCTCTTCGGATCGAACGGGACCGAGCCGGCGATCCGAAAGATCCGCCGCTTCACGAGCGCGTTCAACGCGTCGGCCGCTTCATCAGCCGAGTACGGCCCGCTGGCAACGAACAACAGGTGGATCGCCGCGGTCGGCCGAATCGCCGCAGCAAGTTCGACGACGATCGAGGCCGTCGATGCGAGCTCCTCGGGCCGAGTGCCCGTCATCAGCAACACGATGTCGGCCCGACCCAGCGCGGCGACGTTGTCGAGTTCACCGGATCGCAGTCGTCCGATGTCGACGAGGAGGTCGTCGCCTTCCGGCCACGCGAGGAGTCGTTCGGAAAGCCATCCGGCTGCGGCACGGACGATGGTGCCTTCCTTCGGTGCGCAGACCATCGCTTTCGATTCCGAGACCCGGTGCCCGTGAGCGGCGGCGAGTTCGAGCGTGAGCGGTTGTTGCGTGGCGGCGAGGCTGGCGAGACCGGGCTCGCACGAGAGCCCGTGCCGGTACGCCCACGTCCCGCCGGACTCGTCCAGCTCGATGCCGACGATCGCCCGCGGCCAGCAATGCAACAGTCCGTACGCTGCAAGCGAAACGCCAGGCGAGGACTTCGCCGACGCCATGACGATGACCGCCATGTCACTGACCCGCAGTCGTGGGAGCGGTGGGATCGTCGGCAACGATCGGCGCTCCTGCCGTTGACAGGATCTCCGACACCACAGGCGTCGCATCGGTGTTGGGGACGACGAGCAGGCGAATGCTGCCTTGCGCTGCCGCAGCGCCCACTTCAACGGACGCGGCCTCCGGGACTGCCAGGGTGACCGCTCTGCGGCTTCCGCTCGCCTGCTGCGAACCCCACACCCGCCACACCACCGCCTCGGTCGCGACCTTCGGTGCGTTGTCGATCGACGTGTTCGTCGGCGCGATCAGAACCCTGACCCGGTCCCCGAAACGCAGATCCGGTGACGGCAACGCGCCCGGTTCGAGCACTGCACCGACGAGGACCGTTCCTTCCGGAGCGGATTGCGTCCTGTTGACTTGGCCCGGCAACACGAGCGCGCCGCTGGGGATCGGAACCGCTGCGACCCGGTCGACGAGCTGGCTCGCCGACGACGAGGGCAGCGATGCGACGTCGGCGTCACGTGCGATGCGAACCACCCGGAGATGCGCCGGAGTGATCACCTCGCCGACTCCGATGTCTGTCGCGGCGACGATCGCGGTTCGCTGTTCGCTTCCCCGACTGAACATCAGCGCGCCGAGCAGCGCCGTGCCGAGGATCAGGCCGACACCACCCGCGAGCAGCTTCGGTCGCCGCGACGTTCTCACCGCTGATCCGGATCTCGACACCAACGCCTCGAACGGATCAGTCGTCGTCGGCCGCTTCAGTTCATCACCGCCGGGTTTGCCCAGCCGAGGGCGTGTCATCACACTCATACGTGCACCTACTTTCCTGTCGAACTACTTCTGGTTGAGTCGGTTGCGGTGCACGCCGTCTCGCTCCCGCCGACGCACGTCACCAACGCTTGGAGTTCTTCCACTCGAAACGCGGCTTGCCCGTCGGTGACCACGATCGCCGGGTCGGCGGGCTCGCCATCGATCGTGGCGTTCACCTCCCACGTGACCGTCGCCGTTGCCGTGTACACGCCGCCCGGTTCGTTGATCGAGGACTTCATGTAGAGCAGACCGCACGAGCGCTGCTCCCAGTAGCCCTTCGAGCGGTCGTATGGGAACTGAGCATCGAGCGTGCAATCGACCGCGTTGCCAGGTCCGCCCCAGCCGGGATGAATCGCAACGTCGATCGCCCTTGCCGTTGCTGCACCGGTCGCCGTTGCTCCCGAGGAGGACCGCAACGCGACCGGTATGCCACGGAAGTACTCCGGTGGGAGCCAGATCCACGACAGACGCTGCGTCACGAACCTCGCCGAGTTCTCCCGCAAGATCACCGGATCAGGAACGACCGCCGTCCACACATCCTCCGCCGGTCCCGACCCACCCGCATCGCCAACAATCTCCCGTGGAGGCCCGGTCGGGCGGCCCGTCGCCACCGAGAAGCACTGCCGCCACGTGTGCACAACCAGTTTTGCGTCCTCGCCGACGCCCACGACTTCCTCGGTCGTCCACCGCGTACACCGCACCGCCGGAGGGACCGCCCTCGCCCCTGGTGTCCGCTTCGGAACCCCAGCCCTCGACCGCGAGTACCGCACCGTGTTCCCCGACGACGAAGTTCGGATCTTGCCGCCGCTCGACGGCCTCGAAGGCGACCGTGAACCAGCCTCGGCGACTGGTGCGACGAACACCGCTGCGAGGGCCACGGCTATGGAGATGGTGAGCCGGGTACGCATCGGCTTCTCCCTTCGACGTCGTTGAATCGCTCCGTCGCAGTCACGACCCACTTGTCCGCGATCCGCACGAACGTGACGCGCATGTCGTCAACGTCGGGCTCGGTCGTTCCTGCGACCACCTGCCCGGTCGCCTTCTTGCGAAGCACGCCGCCAACGGAGCGACAGTCCCGCAGCGTCGCCGTCGTCTCGCCGATCGCCTCGACTCGTGGCCCCGACACGATGTCCTTGCGTGTTCCGTCCCAGAACAAGCCTTCGTCAGCGTCGAGGCGGCGGATCTCCAACATCCGGGCCAGCGCGTCGCCGGTCATCCCGGCGGGGAGGAGTTGTTCGGCACGTTCCGGTTCACGGGCGGCCGCGACGAACGCAGTGAAGTAGTTCTCGTATCCGGCGAGCAGCCGTGCGATCTCGGGGTTCTGGGTCGCCGGTGCGGTCGTGGTCGACGGCTTCGTTGTCGGCGCTGCGGCGCGCTTCGTTGTTGTGGTCGCCAGTCGAGTCGTCTTGCGCTTCGGCTTCGTGGTCTTCGGTTTCGTCGTCGCCTTGGTCACCTTCGCCTTCGGCTTCGTAGTGGTCGCAGCGGGCGATCCAACGAACGACGCGGTCAGGGCACTCGCGGCGACAGCAATGCCAACAATGAGCACGCGGCGAACCTTGCGGGAATGAGCGGTCATGACAGCCTCCGAAGCACTCGTGGAAAACCACAAGCTTCGCAAGGAGGTGTGACGAACGTGAGACGCAGCCGACCCGCTCCGTGTTCGGTGAGCGGCGTCAGGCGTTGAGGCGCAGGCGTAAAGAGCCGCTCCATGCAAGGAGGGCCCGGAGACGAACAGGGTCAGGCCCGGAACGTCCACCCGTCCAGCCATCCCGACGACACAGGGCGCGTGAAGGCTTCGAGTTGCACGGCTGCTTGCCGACGAACACTCCCACCAACCAACATTCGGCCACTCTAGGTGGTCGTGTTCAGGATTGAAAGTGTGTTCACCTACTAATTGTGATGAATTGAGTCGGACGACCCATCCGCGGTCCATGCACACATATCCGCTCTCGACACGGACGATTCGGACTTCTTTCGCCGAGAAAGTCCGAAACCAGGTTGTCCCGAGCGGATACGCAAGGCATGCAACGGTCACTCACCGTCACCACCATCTCGTTTCTCGCTGCCCTTGTCACCGGGTGCGCCGCCGGACCTCGAAAGGCTGAGCAGCCGACTCGTCCACCGACGGCAAGCATCACGGCACCGGTCCGCGTGCCTGCGACTCCACACAATGCCGTCGACTGTCCCGACGAGCCGGCTGGGCGTTCGATATGCCCGTCGCCTCTGCGACCGTCGAGCCGGCCCCGTCGATCGAGCAAGACCCTGCGAAGTGTGCGCGCTCGATGGTCGAGGCAATCCTCGCTGCCGATCTCGCTGCGGCAGTAGCACTCGCCTCACCGTCCTTCGAGTCGATCTCCTCGTGGATCACCGAGCCAGTCGATGCCGAGGTGATCGACATCGTCGTGCTCGCCAGCGCTGGCAACCGGAGCCGCATCGGTGTCGGAGTTGCGTTCGCGCCTGCCGCTGACGGAAGCATCACCGAACCGATCGCGTACATCGTTGATGTACTTACGACTTCTACCGGGTGCAGCGTCATCGGGCTCGGGTTCGCATGAGACGCGCCGTCGTCGCGCTCGTCGCAGCAGTGTTCCTCCCGATCCTGCTGATCGGATGCACCGCCGAGATCGTCGTCGTCATGCTCAAAGGCGTCGTCGCTCGCGCCGACGTTGGCGACCCCGACTGCGTCTACATCCCGCCAGCCACGACCACGCCGGACAGCGCCCCTGGCGCAACGACCACCACCGTTCCCGAGGACGACGGCTCGCCGGAAGGGACCGGAAGCGTGTCGATCGAACTCGTCCTGCTCACGATCCGAACACGAGAGTCCGGCGGGAACTACGTCGCCCGAGCACCGAAGGGCACGGCGTCAGGCGCGTACCAATTCATCGATCAGACCTGGGGCAACTTCGGCGGCTACTCCAGCGCCTGGCTCGCGCCGCCGGCCGTTCAAGATCAGCGCGCCCGCATCCTCGTCGAGCCGATCCTGGCCAAGTGGGGACTCGCGGGTGTGCCGGTCGCTTGGTACTACCCGCGAGCGTTGACGTCACCGGAGTGGATGGATCGTGTGCCGAACCCCGAATACGGCAACACGCTCACCGTCCGGCAGTACCAAGCAGCGTGGCTTGAGACGTACCGCCAGTTGGCCGGAGGTTCGTTGCCGATCGACGGCTGCAACCTCGCAGGAGGTGGAGGCAGCGTCGGCATCGGCGGCGTCGTGCCGGCCGACATCGCGCCCGGTGATCGCCTACGCGCAAGCGCAGCTCGGCAAGCCGTACCTATGGGGAGGCGCCGGACCCGAAGCCTTCGACTGCTCCGGCCTCACCATGCGCGCATACCAACAGATCCGCATCAACCTCCCGCACAAGAGCGCAGCGCAAGCCCAATACGGCGTCGCCGTGAACTGGCGAACCGACGGCATCCGCCCCGGCGACCTGATCTTCCACCGCGGCTCCGTGCCAGTCCACGACCTCGGCCACGTCGGCATCGCCGTCAGCGCCACCCACTGGATCGTCGCCCCCAAGAGCGGCGACGTCGTCTCCCTCCGCCCCATCCCCTTCGACCGCATCCAATCCGTCCGCCGCCT
>CAWFYU010000017.1:0-16990 GCA_963820085.1 Ilumatobacteraceae bacterium
CGGCTGCCCGGTGAGCGCCTGAAACCTTGGCAACTCCGGCCTTCAGTCGCGCGTGCACGCGTCGCCCCACTCCGATGACGGCCAGGGCATCGACACGGTTATCAGCGACGGCGATCTGAGCGAACTCTTGGAGGGCTGTGGTGCCGATCTGGTCTTCGCTGGCCACACCCACGACACAACAGATCGGGTGGTCGACGGAAGACGCGCTGTGAATCTCGGCAGTCTCAGCAATCCGAACCGTGCAGATCGGTGCGCAACGTACTGCGTTCTCACGTGCGACTCTGGCAGCCACGAGGTTCACCATCGGATCGTGGACTACGACCATCGAGCGGAGCTGGACGCACTCGATCGGGTTCGCCACCCCGCTGCCAGCGGTTTGGCGGCGGACTCGGTTCTGGCGATGTGGGCGGTTTGATCGCTTCAGGTGCTTGTTGATGCCGCTGGTGTGAGGTGCTGGTCGACAAGATGCTCGATGGCGGCATTGTCGGGTCGGCGGCTCTGACAAAGGCGTGCGAAGACAAGCGGGCCGCACAGGTTGGCGACGTGATCAGCGACGCTGATGTCGGCGCTCATCCGTCCGTCGGTGATCGCCTGCTCGACGAGCGTTGCGGTCTGGCGAGATCCGGCGGCGACGAGTTGGTCGCGCATCGGTTCGATCTCGGGGTCGCGGTCGGCGCGTTCGACCATGGCAGCGATGATGCGTCCGACGATGCCATCGAACAGTTCCCGACGGAATGATTGAAGCTCGGCGACCAGGTCGACTCGAAGATCGCCGGTGACCGGAGCGTGGTGGACGTCGCCGAAGTTGCCTCCGTGGGCGAGCAGCGAGGTCCGGTCCGGGAAGTGGCGGTACACAGTGTTGCGGCCGTACCCCGCGTGCTCGGCGACGCGTTGGTGGGTGACCGCATCCCAGCCCTCTGCCGCGAACAGGGCGCGCACCGCGTCGGCGATCGCAGCGTGCGTGCGCTGTACTCGGCGATCGTCGGGGCGCTCCGTTGAGCTGGCAGGCGTCATGCAGAAAATCCTTCGATGAATTCGACAGTTCTGGAACAATCTGTTCCAATACGAACACTATGTCGAGAACGCCTGCCATCGAATCACCGCCCGCAGCCCCCTCCAACCCCACCCTCACCATTGCGACGATGTGTCTGAGCGTGGTGCTCGTCATCGCCGGCGTCGCCGGCCTCACCGTCGCGATCCCGACCATCAGCCAAGAACTCCAGGCGTCGCAGAGCGAGCTGCAGTGGATCATCGACTCCTATGCGATCGCGCTCGCCGCACTGCTGCTGCCGGCCGGGGCACTGGGCGACATGTTCGGTCGCAAGAAACTGATGATGATCGGCTGGGCGATCCTCATCGTGTCGTCGCTCGCCACGGCGCTGAGCAACGACATCTGGACCATCGTCGCCCTGCGCGGCATCTCGGGCGCTGGTGCGGCGATGATCTTCCCCGGGACGCTCTCGACGATCACCAACGTCATCCCAGCCGAGAAGAAGACCCAGGCGATCGCCGCGTGGACCGTGAGCGCCAGCATCGGCGGCACGATCGGCTCGGTCGGCGCCGGCGCGCTGATCGAAGCGTTCTGGTTCGGTTCGATCTTCGTCGGGACTGCGGTCCTCGCCGCGGTGATCGCTGCGATGACGTTGGCGTTCGTCCCCGAGACCTCGGATCCGTCGGAATCGAACCTCGATCCGATCGGATCCGTCGCGTCACTCATCGGCATTGGTGCCCTGACCCTCGGCATCATCGAGGGTCCCCTCAAGGGCTGGACCGACCCGCTCGTGCTCGGCGGACTCGTCGTCGGCGCCGTTGGCATCATTGCCTTCGTCGTCTGGGAGCTTCGCACCGACAAGCCACTGCTGGATGTCCGCCTCTTCAAGCTGGCCGGCTTCTCGACCGGATCCATCTCGATCTTCCTCCAGTTCGTTGCGGCCTTCGGCTTCTTCTTCACCGCGTCGCAGTTCCTGGCGTTCGTGTTCGACTACTCGCCGCTACTCATCGGACTGGGGCTCCTCCCGATCGGCGTCACGATCCCGCTCGCGTCGGGGCTTGCGCCCAAGCTCATCGGCACCTTCGGTCGCGGACCGGTCGGCGGCGCCGGCCTCGGAATCCTCGCCGCCGGTGCAGCGATGTTCTCCGTCGTCGGCGTCGACTCCAGCTACTGGCTCTTCGCGGTCGCCGTCCTCGTCTTCGGTTTCGGTTTCGGCCTTGCTGCTCCGCCAGCCACCGAAGCAATCGTCGAAGCCCTCCCCGCGAACAAGCAGGGCGTCGCGTCGGCGATCAACGACGTGACCCGAGAACTCGGTGGAGCGCTCGGCATCGCCGTCGTCGGATCGTTCCTCACCGCCGGCTACCGCAGTTCCGTGGAGTCGAGCGACGCACTCCCCGCAGAACTCGTCGAACCGATCTCCGGCTCCGCCGGCGCTGGCCTCGCGATCGCCGGCGAGACGGCAGCGAGCGGGGATCAGCAGCTCGCCGGGTCCATCATCGACACCGTCCGCCTCGGCATCGCCAACGGATTCGGACAGGCCATGCTGGTCGCGGCTGGAGTTGCGGTGGTCGGCGCGATCTACGTGGCGATCCGCACACCCAAGACCACTGGTCCGGAAGGTCATCGGGCGCAACGAGAGCGTCGACATCGTCCATGAAATCCCACAGACCGTTCTTCTTCGACGACTCGATCGCAGCGATCCCGGCGTCGTGCATCCGCCCGTCGGCGATCAGATCGGCAGCGCGGTCCTTGGAGGTCTTGGACCAGTGCTGAACGCGGCGCGGTCCGATCAACTGCATGGTCCGTTCGTCGTCGAGCTTGCGGCGGATCCCCGTCGATCCACCCAAACTGATCGAGCGCGCCGAACACCACACGTCAACGATGTCGAGCAGATCGTCCCGGGCCGCGTCGACCGACTCGAGGTCGACGAATCGCATCATGCGCTGCAGACCGTCACCCTCGAGCCGTTCGAACTCGCCCGGTATCTCCGAACCGTTCGGAAAGACGAGGCTCGCGAACTCCTTGGCATTCCAGTGGAAGTACGCCATGATCCCGCCGTACAGAAACGCCGGCGCTCGGTACTTAACCGCCTCCAGGATCCGCTCGTCGCTCATCACGACCGCGCGCACAGCAGCGATCACGTCCCGCTTCGGATTCGTCGTCTGGTCCAGCCACGCATCGACGTCGGCGGTGGTCATACCTTCATTTTCACAAACCGTGGTCGAACAAGCAGCATCGAGCGTCCAACTGTCCACGTCGCGTTTGCCGGTTTCGAACGGCCGGGCGGTCGACCGAATGAAGGCGACCGGCGGCGGGCTTGATTACGCCGAGGTGCCACGAGCACAGCCTCGTGTCGAACGACGAGACGCCAGCTTCTTCAGCGACTTGGTTGGCGCTTCATCTGCGGGGAGGTGAACACGTTGCTGATGTGCTCGCCGCCCAGGAAATCGTCGAGTCGGGCCACCTCCACGTCGAGCAGCGCCCGGGCTGTGCTCGACACGTCCTCGATCAGGACGAGTTGGACACGCTCCTTGTCGTCTTGGACCCAGCAGCCGACGATCCGTCCGTTGACCCACACGGTCGTTCCGGCGTTGCCGACGGAGTCGAACAGGTACGGGGTGTGGGCCGGGTCGAGGTAGAACGCGCGCTCCCGCCAGCCCATCGCGGTGGGGTCGAGCGTGGGCAGCAGTGCCACCCAGGGCTCGATCTGCGGCGGCGACTCGAGGTCGGCGAGGTCGTCGGGTAGCACCCATGCGGTCGTTCCGTCGTCCAGCTCGACCGGTACAGCGTCGACGTCCGCCAGTGCCTTGCGGACGGTGGACTTCGTCGATCCGAGCCACCAGACGATGTCGGCTTCGGTGCCCGGGCCGAACGTCCAGAGCCAGCGTCGAACGACGTCGGCGTATCCGGGCTGCGCTTCCGTCGGCGTCATCGGGCTGCCGAGCCAGGTCGCCATCGATGTGTATGTCGGCTTGGAGATCCGCCAGTGTCCGGCGTTGCGTGCCCGCACGATGTCGCCGGAGGCGGTGAGGATCGTGAGGAGCCTTGACATCATGGGCACTTCGGCCGACCACTTGGTCCCGGGCGCCGCCGTGAAGGTGCCACCGAGGTGGGCGAGTTCGCTGCGCAGATCAGGCGTCGACACCTCCCGCCCGGAGAGATGCTCCACGATCTCGGCCGACGCCGTTGCGATCCAGTTCGCGCCGAGCTGCTCGTCGAGTTCGACCGCCTCCTTGGCGAGTCGACGACGTTCGGCCTCTGCAACACGTCGGCCCGCACTCCCCGCGACCGCGGGGAGCAGGTTGCGGGGGACGATGAACAGGGTCCGCCGCATCGCCATCACCCGGACGAGCGACCGCTCGTCGTACAGCACCGCCTCGACGTCGGCGACGGTAAGTTCGCGCACGCGAGCATGCAGTGAGAGGAATGGGGTCGAGGTCTCCGTGGCGTGCAGCACGGTCATCGCCGTCGCGGCGTTCTCGGGCGACGTGTACCGATGGTCGGGAGTGAGCCCGTGTCGACGGGCGATCCGTGCCCGCCGATGATCGTCGGTCACGTGGAGCATCTCGCCATTCTGCACCGGTTGCGGAGTTTCGTCGGCGCACACCGAGACGCTGGGGATGCTGATCTTGTGGCGTGTCAGTTCCTGACAGGCCCGAGGCGTTTGCGAAACCGGGGCCGATTGACGCAGCTCAGGGTGACGCGAGAAGTCGGCGGAGCAGGGCGTCGAGTTGGCGCTGTTGGGTCTCGGTCAACCCTGAGAAGAGTTGCGTTTCGGCGTCGAGGTAGGCGACCAGCGCTGTGTCAACCAGTTGTCGCCCCGCGTTCGTGAGAGCAATCGGTTCGGACCGGCGGTCGCCTGGATCACGCTGCCGTTCGACGAATCCTCGTCCTTCGAGTCTGTCGACGCGGCTGGTTATGCCGGCCCGAGTCACCATCAATCGGTCGGCGAGCTCCGATGGGCGAAGTGTGTACGACCCCCCGGTGCGTCGGAGGGCAGAGAGGACATCGAAGTCACCGACCGATAGGCCGTGTTCGGCGAGGATCGCTTCCAGTTTCCGCATGGAGAGGGTGACGAATCGATTGCAGCGGGCGAAGAGTGCCATGGGCCGGAAGTCGAGGTCGGCCCGAGCGGCCTCCCATTCGTCAACGAGGTAATCGATCGGGTCGTGGTCGTTCATGTGGCCTACAGTAGTCAACCTGTATATAGTTCACTGATTGACAATTCGGAAGTGAATGATGTCGGACCAAGAGGGAGACCAGCCGATGATGAACTGGATGACACCGGAAACCGCTCGATGAATGCGTTGCGTCTCGTTGCAGCGTTGTCCGTAGGCCTCCTGGCCGGCTCGCTTGTACTCGAAGGTTTCGTCCTCGTCCCGCACTGGCGATCGCTGTCCTGCCGTGCGTTCGCCGATCAACATGCGGAGTTCGCTCCCCGCCTGTATCGCTTCTTTGCCCCGTTGACTGCGATGGCGACTTCGATGTCACTCGCCTCGGCGGTCGCCGTTGCATGGGCCGCCGAACGCGGTCCGTCTGATTGGTTTTCGGTTGCCGCCGCCATCCTGTCGGCGGCGCTGCTGGCCTTCTACGGCCTCTACTTTCATGCGGCGAACGAGCGTCTTCCGGTGCTCGCTGCGTCCGGCGTCGAGGCAGCCCTCTCAGCAGAGCTTCGACGTTGGCAGCGAGTCCACCTGGCGCGCACCGCTGTCGGCGTCGCCGCGTTCGCCTTGGCTGTGCTCGCGGCCACCGGTTGACGCATGGCGTCGATGCCCAATTCACGAATGATCGGACAAGTCATGGCTTGCTGACGGCGGCGATCAGGCGCAAGAACGATTCGTGGCGATCGAGGCCAGGGATCCAGTTCGCAAACAGCGAGGCGGCCCATTCGCCCTCGGCATTCACGACATCGGGGTGCAGCAGCAGCACGCCATCTCCGACCTCGCTCACCTGCCACGCCGCAGACAACAGCTGACCGAGCGGCGGGTCGTGCTCGCCATACGCCGCGATCCAGTCGGCATGCTCTGCCGCGAACGGTCGAACGTCGGCAGCGGCAAAGACCTCGTCGATCGCGAAGCTCACGCGAGCGAAGCCGTCACTCACCTGGAGGAAGCCCGCGTAAGACGGAGGCAACGGCTTGCCCGCCCGGGCCTCGAGCGCGCGGAGAGCGCCGACGGTTACCGGCGGACGGCCGAGCCATCCGGCGTCGATCACGTCGTGATCCAATCCCGCGGCATAGTCGCGATCCTGGATCCAGTCGTTCGAGATGCGTTCGAGCAGAGCGGCCCATCCGAAGCGATCGACGGGCCGAGCTGCTCTGGCTTCGCCTCGACGGATCGGGACTGGCGACACGCTCAGCAGCCGCAACGCCTTTCGAGCCATCTTCTTCACGGCGGGGTCCGGGTCGTCGGCCAGCGTGCGCGCCGCGTCGATTTCGGCCGGATCGAGCGTCGACCAGCCACCGATGGCACTTGCGGCTTCCACCCGAACACTGACGGCCGGGTCATTCACTGCATCGATCGCTGCACCCATATAGCCGAGCATCGCGAGGCCTCGCACCGCGGCCGCACGGACGTCGGCGTCGGCGGAACGTGTTGAGCGTTCGTAGAGGTGAACGATCCGCTCGTCGTGCCCGAAAGTCAATGCGAGATTGAGCAGCGCGAGGACGGGATCAGGTCCCTCGGCGGCAGCGAGTTGCTCGTGCAACCGTGCCTCGAACTGAGCTGGCACGGTGATCGACCGCAACACGGCGATCGCCTCCTTTCGGACAGCACGCGCTGGGTCATGCAATCCGCGCACGAGCTGGTTTGGCGCCGCGGCCGGGGCGTTGCTCAGTGCGCGTGCCGCAGCGCACCTCACGGCCACAACGTCGCTCTCGTCGACCAGAACTCGGTTCGTCGCAGCCCAGGCCAGACCCAGCGGCCACTCGGTCGCAAGCAGACGGCCCACCTCGGCCGCCGCTGCCACCCTTGCTTCCACATCGCCCCCTCGACTCGTGAACACTTCTATCGGGGACGGCGCCATCGCCGCAGGCTAGTGCGGTCCCCGCCGGCCCCAGGTCTGACGATCGCGGTGGCGAACCGCATCGCGGACGGTGGATGAGCGCGCGAACACATGACGATCGGTCGTCAAGGGACCTCGGACCCTGGGCTTCGACCGCTGTTGCTGGCGGAAAATGAATGGCGTGGGACGCCCGACGACCAAGGCCGAACTCGGCGCTGCCGCCGACACCGAGTTCGATCGACTCTGGGCCGCGGTCGACACGGTTCAACCCGGCGAGCGTGAACGTGGTGGAGCGTGCGAGGCCTGGTCGGTCAAGGATCTCTTGGCCCATCTCCATGCCTGGCAGGAGATGACGTTGAGCTGGGAGAGGGCCGGATCCGCGGGCGAATGCCCTTCGATTCCGGCGGACGGTTACACATTCGCCGACACGCCTGCGCTCAACGAGGCCATCCATCAGCGGACGATGAACGACGCCTGGGATGACGTGGTCGCCCGGCTGCAGGTGACGCACGCCGAGCTGCGGACCGTGATCGAGGGGTACTCCGACGACGACCTGTTCACCAAGCAGCGCTTCGCGTGGACCCGGTCGACATCGGTCGGCGCCTATCTGGTGTCGGCTACCTCGAGCCATTACGCATGGGCATCGAAACTGATCCGCAAGTGGGCCGTGACACGCCCGGCCGCGCCGGGTCCGGGTTCCGACGGGGTCCACTGATGAGCGAGCTGCCGGGACCGGCTCGGCATCTGCAGCGAGTCGGTGGGGCGCGTCAGCCTGGCGTTGTCGACATCGACCCGGGATGGGACCGGACCATCGAGTGGTTGTCGGCGGGCGATCCGTCGGTGCGGTGGCAGGTGATGAGAGATCTGCTCGGCCAACCCGAGGATCAGGTGGCGGTCGAGCGTGCCCGGGTGGCCACCGAGGGGTGGGGTGCCCAGCTCCTCGCCGCCCAAGACCCGGACGGGGGCTGGGCCGGCGCGCTGTACAGCCCGAAGTGGACATCGACGACGTACACCCTGCTGCTGCTGGAACGACTCGGCCTGGAACGGGGTGATGCTCGGGCGCTGGCAGGGTGTCGGCACCTGTGGGATGGTGCACGCTGGTACGGCTGCGGCTACGTCACCCGACTTGCCCGAGGGTGTCAAGTGCTTGCGGGCATCAGCGCTGTCTGCGTCGCACTCGTCGCGATGCGTCGGCCCCGACCGGTGAGAGGGGATCATCCTGTCGCTGTTCGCGCGTGATGAAACAGTTCTCACGGATCTCTCATCGGCTCCTCAGGAGCAGGGAGCACTGTTCGTGGTGTGCCACCAACGGCACCACGACAAGTCAGGAGAACATCATGCGTGCAGTTCGTATCCCGTGGAAGCTCGCAACGGCAGGCGTTGCCGTCACTGTCCTCGGTGTGGCCACGGCGGCCGCAGCCGACGGTAACGACGGCAGCAACGACGACGACGCCCCGTCGGAGATCGTGCTACTCGACCGATCCTCCGATCAGCCCGACCCGGCCGCGACCACCAACCCGGCGCCGACCGCACCGCCGACGGTGCCTGCCCCGATTCCCGCACCCGCACCCCCGCCTGCCCCAGCCCCCGTTCCCGTGCCCGCACCAGCACCAGCACCAGCACCGGCTCCCGCCCCGCAACCTGCACCGGAACCAGCACCCGTTCCTGCGCCCCCGGCCCCGGCTCCGGCCCCGAGTGACGACGGCTCGAGCAACAACTCGTCGAGCAACTCGAACTCGAACTCGTCGAGCAACTCGAGCAACAACTCCAGCAACAACTCGTCGAGCAACTCGAGCAACAACTCCAGCAACAACTCGTCGAGCAACTCCAGCTCGAACTCGTCGAGCAACTCGAGCAACAACTCCAGCTCGAACTCGTCGGATGATTCGAGCAGCAACTCGAGTTCGAACTCCTCGTCGGACGATGGCGACGATTGAGCGATCACTTACCAGGTGTCGGGCGGAAGTGCCCGCCCGACACCAATACCCCCGACTTCGGCCAAGGACCTTGCCATGCACACCGTTGACGATTCAGTGATCGAGTTCACGTGCGAACCCGACGATTTCGACGTTATCGCGGCCCCGGTTCGGGCTCAGGCGGCGATACCTGACTGGTTCCGACGCCTACCCGGTGTCGACTCGACACAGCTGTCGGCCACGAACAACGCGTTGACGGTCAAGCGCTGCATGCCGTTTCTCGACGCGTTGACCCTGGGGTGGATCGTCCCGCTCGCCGCAACGGTTCGACTTGAGATCTCAGACGACGGTCGGGCTGTGAACGCCGGCTGGGAGTTCGACCGCATCATGGTGAGCAACCACGGAGCGCACCAGGTCGCTGGAAACCCCCACGAACCCCGACCCCCGATGAAGTTCCACAACTACTGGACGATTCGCACCGCGCCAGGTTGGAGCTCGTTGATTGTGCCCGCCATGAACCGGCCGAACGGGATCGTCGATGTGCTGGCCGGCGTGGTCGAGACCGATGTCTATTCGGCGCCGATCAATTTCCCGTTCATCGCAACGGGGACAGACGGTGTGCACACGCTGCCGCAGGGCACACCACTCGTCCAGGTCATCCCGTTCCGGCGCGACGATCACAGAGACGACGGCGTCGTACGCGCCGAGACCGACGAGGAGGCTGCCGGTCGGCGGCGCATTCAGCGATCGACACAGGCCAGCCAAGGTTGGTATCGGCGGACGATCCGGTCGACCACGATCGAGTGACACGTGGTCCAGCCGACCTGGGGGAAACGTGGACCGGGTCAGGAAGCGGCGGGTTGGTGTTCGGGGCAGTCGACGCGCAGGTCGTGGTCGCGTAGCGCCGTGTCGAGGAGCAGGCACCGGGCGCGGGTGCGCGCGCCGGGGGCTTGGTAGTGGCGGCAGGTGAGGCAGCTGCGGTTGACGGTGATGATCCCGGCGTGTTGGAGTCGGGCGATCTCGCCGAGCAGTACGCGCAACGTTGTCGCTCGCTCGGCTGGCGAACCGGAGCGCGCGGCCAGGATCGAGCTCAGCTCGGCGGCGATGTCGGATGCGACTGTCGTGCCGCGGCGAGTGAGGGTGACCAGGGTGCTGCGCAGATCGTCGGGGTCGCGATGTCGGGCGATCAGCCCGCGCTTATCGAGGGTGGTGACGGCATCGCTGACCGTGGGCTGGGACACGTCGAGTTCGGCGGCGAGGTCACCGACTCGACGGGCCCGATCGTTGGCAAGCGTCTCGACGACGCTGAGGCCGAGCAGGGACAGCTCGTGGCGGGTCGCCAGGTGTTGGCGGGCAGCTCGGAGCGCTCGGCCGAGGCGTTCGACCGCGGCGAGAACCTTGCGGTCGAGGTCGGCGTCGCCCTTCATGGCTCCATTGTTGTCTGACGCAGCAGGGGACAGGTCACCATCGGGCGGGGTCGTACGGTTGGGACCACAACGCGACGGTCAGTGTGACGGCCTTGAACCATGCGGCGTGCATGGCGTCGAGGTCGTCTGTGTCGGTGTCGGTGTTGGCGAGGAAGGGGCGGATGGTGGCGGTGATGGGCCAGATGAAGGCGATGAGGTAGCGCAGCGGGATGTGGGTCTGGTCGGAGGTGATGTGGTCGGTGTCGCCCATCGTGTCGGTGTGGCGGCGAGCGATCTCGTTCTGGTAGTTCAGCCAGGTCTGGTCCCAGGGCCGGTCGCACAGGTCTCGGATCCACTGCCCGAACCGGCCGCGAACCGCAGCGAGGTAGTCGCCAGAGGGCTGCCCGTCGGCGCCGTTGAACGACACGACGAGGTGCGGGTGGGAGCCGACGTAGCCGTACCAGACGTCGAGGATCTCCTCGACCTGCGGCGCCAGCACCCTGCCGGCCCGGGCGAGCGCAACGGCATCGTCGTCGGTCCACAACAGCGTCGACAACAACAGCGCAAGGTCGTCCGTGGTGATAGGGGATGGGGGCAGGTTCTGGTCGTAGGTGTAGCCGCTGGTGTCGATGGTCATCAGGTCTTCTCCATGGTTGGCACCATGCACCCTTGGTCGGGGTCGCAGTGGTCGCTGGGTGGTGGTTCGTCGATGAGGCGGGCCAGGGCGGCGCCGACGGTGAGGTCGTCGGCATTGCCGAAGGCGTTCAGCCGGACTCGCCCAGCGCGGTCGATCAGGATCAGGCTGGGCGTACCGCGCAGCCGGTAGCGGGCCATGGTGATCGGGGTGCTGCCAGGCAGGTCGTGGGCGTCGACCCCGACAGGGAACCCGATTCGGTACTCGTGCAGGAACGCCTCCAACGACACCGGGCCCATCGCGTCGTGGTGCTCGAACACGGTGTGCAACCCCAGCATCGTTACCTCATCGCCGAAACTGCTGGCGATCCGTTGGGCTTGAGGCAGGCCGTGGCTGACACACCCCGGGCAGAGCATCTGAAACGCCTCGATCGCGACCACTTGGCCGGCGAGGTCATCGAGGTTGATCGCCGTGTCGGCGTTGAACCACTGCGCCACCGCGAGCGGCGGGGCAGCAGGGAACTCATTCCGGATACCCATAGGAGTACGATAGATAGGAAACCTATGAGTGTCAAGCGAGGACCGGTCGTTCATCTCGGCGGTCGGACCGGCCGCATCTCGACTGCCCGTCGGTTGGGGAACCGTCGGCGTCAACGGATCGAGCCCCCTTTCGGCGCAGTCGGGTGCGTGGGACGTTGGGCTCTGGTCCGTGCAGCCTGATCGGGTGCACGCTGGAGTGGAGGAGGTGGGTGATGTCGCGTCAGCAGGTCAGAGTGTGGAATGCGGTGGTGTGGGGTGTGGTCATGCTGGCCGTTGCAGTCGTGCTCAAGGGCGTCGCCGGGTCGGTGTTCGTTGCTGCGTTGATGGCGTTGATCGTCGGGGCGGCCGGTACCGATGCACTGCTTGTCCGTGCACTCCCCCCGGATGAGTCGCCGGGTCCGGGTTCCGACGGGGTCCGCTGATGAGCGAGCTGCCGGGACCGGCTCGGCATCTGCAGCGAGTCGGTGGGGCGCGTCAGCCTGGCGTTGTCGACATCGACCCGGGATGGGACCGGACCATCGAGTGGTTGTCGGCGGGCGATCCGTCGGTGCGGTGGCAGGTGATGAGAGATCTGCTCGGCCAACCCGAGGATCAGGTGGCGGTCGAGCGTGCCCGGGTGGCCACCGAGGGGTGGGGTGCCCAGCTCCTCGCCGCCCAAGACCCGGACGGGGGCTGGGCCGGCGCGCTGTACAGCCCGAAGTGGACATCGACGACGTACACCCTGCTGCTGCTGGAACGACTCGGCCTGGAACGGGGTGATGCTCGGGCGCTGGCAGGGTGTCGGCACCTGTGGGATGGTGCACGCTGGTTCGGCGGCGGTCTGAACCTCGCCAAGTCGATCCGGGAACCCGAGACGTGCATCACCGGGATGCTGGTGCTGTTGGCTGCGGCGTTCGGTCACCAGGACTCGCGTGTGGATCCGACGGTGGAATGGTTGGTGCGCGAACAGCTCGCCGACGGCGGCTGGAACTGCGAGTCCATCCGCCGTGGCTCGACTCATGGGTCGTTCCACACGTCGATCACGGTGTTGGAGGCGCTGTCGGCCTACGAGCGAGGTGGTGGTTCGGTTCCCGTCGCCTCGGCGATGGCGGCGGGTCGGGCGTTCTTCCTCGATCACCGGCTTGACCGGTCGCATCGGACTGGTGAGGTGGTCGATCGAGCGTTCGCACGATTCCCGTTCCCACCGCAGTGGCACTTCGACGTCATGCGCGGTCTGGAGCACTTCCGTGCCGTCGGGGCCGACCGCGACGGGCGTCTCGAAGAGGCCGTCGCGGAGGTCCGCCGAGCACGACGAGCCGATGGCAAGTGGCCGATGTATCGGCCGCATCCGGGCCGCTACTGGTTTGCGTTCGAAGCGCGCGGAGCGAGCCGCTGGTCGACGCTGCGTGCCATGCGCGTCCTGACGTGGTGGGACGAACCGAGTCGGTGATGACAACGGATCCCGGCGTGATCGCGGAACCGGGCGGGTTCACCTCGACACGATCGTCGGGCGCCTACACCGCCGCGCCGGCCGGGCCGGCCAAGGCCACGATCGTGGTGTTGCACGCCTGGTGGGGCCTGACCGACGTCGTGACCGGTGCGATGACCTCGCCGAGCTGGGTTACGTCGCCGTCGCACCAGATCTCTACGCCGGGAAGCTGGCCGCGACGCCCGCGGAGGCAGCGGCGCTACGGGCACGGAAACGGTCGATGCCGATGTGGCGGCAGATCGTTCGGGCCGTTGACGAGGCGGGCGCCGCACACGGGTTCATGGCAGTGGGTCAGATCGGCTTCTCGATGGGCGGCCACTGGGCGCTGTGGTTGGCCAAGCAGTCGCGACCCGAGATCCCACCGATCTCGGCCACCACGGTGTTCTACGCAGCCAGGGCAGGTGACTTCTCGACGAGCGGGTCGGCGTTCCAGTTCCATCTTGCCGAGACCGACCCGTTCGTCAGCGACAAGGCGATCGTCCGGCAGGAGCGTCAGCTGCGAAGTGCCGGCCTCGACGTCGAGTTCCACCGCTACCCGAGCACCGGTCACTGGTTCTTCGAGTGGGACCGACCCGACGCCTTCGATCCGCAGGCGGCCCGCCTCGCCTGGGACCGCACCGTCGGATTCCTCGGTCGGCACCTCCCGTGAGCACGCGAGCCGCGGCGACGCCGGTGTGCTGGGAACCCGGACGCGGCACGTGGCGTCGAACCGGTATGAGACCTCTGTCGTTGTTCGGGATGGTTGTCACGATCGGGCTGTCGGCTGCGTTGACCGGGTGTGGTTCCGACAGCGATCGACCAGTCACCTCGGATGCGGGTGGTCCGATCACTGTGGAGCAACTCCTGGCGCGATCGTCCGACACGCCGGTCGCGGTGCAGGGCCTGCTCCACGTCGAGCGGGGGGTCGCCCGACTGTCCGCGACAGTCTTGGAGAGCTATCCCCCTCAATGCGGTGAGCCATCGGTCGAGCTGGTCGGGCTGGAACTTCGCGCAGTGGAGGGCACGACGACAGCCGAAGAGGTCAGCTGGAAAGAGGGTGCCGTGCTCAACCTCGAGCGAGCCGCAGATGGACGGTTTGCGGTCGTCGACGTCGACACCGAGAGCCGTTCGTCGTGACTCCGGCCGGCTTTCACTGGTTGAGCGGTGGGAGGGGCTGGTGGTGGCTCCAGCGGGCGGCGATCCGATGGATGCTGTGGGCGTGCGGGCGCTGCAATGGGCGGGCGGTGGCCGGAGCGGCGGTCTTGTAGAAGAAGTACTTCGCAGCCTCGGTCGATGCCAGGTACGCGATGACGAAGGCGACGAGGACGGCGAAGAACGCAGGTGGGAGCGGCGCGAAGCCGAGCCTGTCGTTGAGTGGGGATTGGGGGATCAGGGCGCCGGTGGTGACGACGGCGAAGACGGAGGTGATCAGCGGTCGCGATGGTTGGCTGCGGAGGAACGGGACTCGTCTGGTGCGGATGACGAACACGATGAGGGTTTGGGTGGCGAGGGACTCGACGAACCAGCCGGAGCGGAACTCGGGGGCGGTGGCGTTGAACACCCAGAGCATGGTGGCGAAGGTGGCGAAGTCGAAGATCGAGCTGATGGGGCCGAAGCGGATCATGAATCGGCGGATGAAGCCGATGTCCCAATGCGATGGTCGGGTGAGTTGTTCGTCGTCGACGCGGTCGGTGGGGATGGTCATCTGGCTGGTGTCGTAGAGGAGGTTGTTGAGCAGGATCTGGAATGGGAGCATCGGCAGGAACGGCAAGAAGGCGGCGGCGACGGTGACGCTGAACATGTTCCCGAAGTTCGATGACGTGCCCATGAGGACGTACTTGATGGTGTTGGCGAAGATGCGGCGTCCTTCGGCGACGCCGTCGGCGAGCACGTCGAGGTCGCGCTCGAGCAGGATGATGTCAGCGGCGTCTTTGGCGACGTCGATTGCGGAGTCGACCGAGATCCCGACATCTGCGTGGTGCAGGGCGAGCGCATCGTTGACCCCGTCGCCAAGGAACGCCACGGCCGAGCCTGCGCTGCGTTGGGCGCGCACGATGCGGGCTTTCTGTTCGGGGCTGACCCGGGCGAAGATTGTGGCCTGGTCGACCGCGGCGACGATCTGGACGTCGTCGAGGCTGTCGATGTCGGCGCCGGTGAGTGTGCCGCCGGAGTTGACGCCGAGAGTGCCGCAGACGGCCTCGGCGACGAGCGGATTGTCGCCGGTGACGATCTTGACGGTGATCCCGAGTTCGGTCAGCCGCGCGATCGACTTGGCGGCGGATGGTTTGGGTTGGTCGAGAAACACGAGGAATCCGGCAAGGGTGAGGCCATGTTCGGCATCGGCCGTGAGCGCGTCGAGCTCGGGGGCGTCACGGGTGGCGATGGCGACGACGCGGTTGCCGGCACCGAATTCGCCGTCGAGAATATGGTGCGCGTTGTCGGGCACGTCGATGCAACGATCGAACACCGACTCGGGGGCGCCTTTGGTGATCAGGAGCCGTTGACCGGAACGGTCGACGAGGACGGAGACGCAACGGCGTACGTGATCGAACGGGACGATCGCAAGCCGCTCGTATCGGGCGGTGGGGCACGAGGCCGCGCCGGGGGCTTCCCACAGGGCGACGTCGAGGGGATTGCCGCCGACAGCGGAATCGCCGATCGCAGCGGCTTCGTTGCAGACGAGTCCGAGCGTGAGCACGTCGGCGCTGTCGGCTCCGTCAGCAGTGATCGCTCGTTCGAAGCTGATCCGTCCGTCGGTGAGGGTGCCGGTCTTGTCGGTGAACAACACGTCGATGTCGCCGAGGTCCTCGATGCACACCAGCCGCTTGACGAGCACCTGCTTGTCGGCGAGCCGACGGGAACCCGTCGCCAGGCTGGTCGACACGACGGCCGGGAGCAGTTGGGGTGTGATGCCGACGGCGACTGCGAGCGAGAACAGCACAGCGTCGATGACCGGGCGGCCGAGCAGCAGGTTGATCGCGAAGATCGTGATGCTGAGTGCGCCGCCGACCTTGGCGAGCAGCCCCGAGAAGCGGGTGAGGCCGAGCTGGAATTCGGTCTGCGGGTGGGTCTCGCCGAGCCCGACCGCGATCCGCCCGAACTGTGTCGAGGCCCCGGTTGCGACGACGACGGCGTCGGCTGTGCCCATGTGCACCACCGTCCCTGCGAAGAGGCACGACGACAACTCGGCGAGCGGCGCCGCATCCGGAACCGAGGAGGGGCCCTTCTCCGACGGGACCGATTCGCCGGTGAGGATGGACTCGTCACATTCGAGGTTGCTGGCGGTGAGGAGCCGCAGATCGGCCGGCACGATCGCGCCGATGCCGAGGTGGACGATGTCACCGGGCACGAGGTGGGTGACCTCCACGCTCGCCGGTCGGCCGTCTCTGGTGGCGGCGACCTCGTGGCGGATCTCGGAATGCATCGCCTCGGCTCCGCGTTCGGCGCGGAACTCGTTGACGAACCCGAGCCCGACCGACGCGGCGACGATCACCCCGATGATGGCCGCGTCGAGTCGCTCACCGACCACTGCCGACACTGCTGCGGCGGCGAGCAGGAGCCACAGCAGCGGACTCTGCAGCTGGCGAGCGAGCACCGACCACGCGCTCGCATGATGGGACCGCACCGCGTTCGGTCCGAACGTGACGGTCCGGTCCGCCACCTCTGCCGCCGTGAGACCCGACGCCCGAGTCCCAAGTGCATCGAGAACCTGCTCGGGGGTCGAGGACGCAGCCGTCTCGATCTGCAGCCGTGTTGACGCAGCAGCAGTCGGCAAGGAGTCGGGCACGCCCAAGTATGGGCCGATCGAAGGGTCTCCCGCCGGGGTTGCGCATCACCCGACCGTGTATCTCACGGGTCGGCTGGCAGAGGTCACCGCAAGAGCGTGGAACCCCCTGAACCTCGGTTTGACAGTTCGGGCTCAGCGTCAACTTCACCGGACCGTTCCTGCGCCGCAAGCATGCGCTGCCACACATGATGCGGCCGATCGCTCGGCCGTTCAGGCCGGCGGGTGGACAGCGTCTACCTCGCTGAGGAACGCCGTGATCGCATCGCA
>CAWFYU010000018.1:0-47837 GCA_963820085.1 Ilumatobacteraceae bacterium
CGTACTCGGTGTTCGACAACGCCACGACATTGCCCGTGCCGAAGGTTGCGATTATTCGTTTGAGCCGCGCTCGGAGGGCAGCGTCCGCTGTGGCGGCGCCTGGTCCGGAGATGTCGAGTTGGGCGGGTGGATTGAACTCCTTCTCGTCGCCAACGCATTGGAGGTCTGGCTGGGCGGGCTGGCGCGGCTTCCTGGTCGTCCGTGCAAGCTGCGAGCAGGAGTGCACCGATCGCCACCAAGAGACCCACGGTTGGCGCTGGTGTTCGGAGCGTCATGCAGATCGGGCGCTCGGTCACTCGACCAGTTTCCCACAGCCCCGCGATACGAGCGAGCGGCGAACGCGGGGCCGCCCGAGGCTGAGCGACAAGCGGCAGTCGAAGGATTTCCTCTTCATCGCCTCCGAAGGCCTGTGCCGAGGCAACGGACCATTCCCAACTCGCAGGGACCACCGTGCTGTGCACACTCCATGAACACGGTCGCCTCTTGACTGCGTTGACGATCAAGCCTCATCTGAATAGCGCCTACATATTGGTGCCCGGGGCGGAGTCCGAACCCGCACTCCACGTGAGTGGAAGGGGTGTGTGGTTCAAGCCAGTTCGAAACTGTCCGATGCGTCCAGCGGAGTCCAGGAAGCCCCGTTCTGTGGGGGTCTCCTGTCCAGATCGTCCAGTCCAGTCCAAGTCGTACGGCCGAATTCAGCCTGATGCGGCAGATCCTGTGAACTTTTCGTGATCTTCGATGCTGACCGGCGGTCCGCGAGGTCGACCGCAATTTATCGACGACCAGGTCGAGATGACCGGGCGAGCCGATAGCGAGTGTCTCAGCAGATTCGAGGCAGTTGCTCCCCAACCGGCACGTCGACCACGCGTCGGGCACCGAACGGCGTTTGCGCGACGACGACGCCGGGGTGATCGTCGACCACGCGTCCGATGACGCACGCATCGGCTCCCATCGGGTGATCGCGCATCGCGCTCAGCACGGCGTCGACACCGTCACGTGGCACGATGGCGACGAGCTTGCCTTCATTCGCGATGTTCATCGGATCGAGCCCCAGGAATGCACAGGCAGCAGCGACCTCGACGGGCACCGGGATCAGCGACTCCTCGTATTCGATGCCGACGCCACCCGCTCCGGCGATCTCGCACAGTGACGCCGTGACTCCCCCACGCGTCGCGTCGCGGAGTACGTGGATGTCCCGATGAGCCTCCAACATGGTTGCAACGAGTCCGTTGAGCGGTGCCGAATCAGACGTGATCTGAGTACCGAACTCCAATCCTTCACGCAGCGACATGATCGCAACGCCGTGTTGGCCGATCGGCCCGCTGACGATCACGACATCGCCAGCGGCGGCGCGACTCGGGCGGATGTCGACGCCTTCGGGCACGAGACCGAAGCCGGCGGTGTTGATGAAGATCCGATCAGCCTGGCCCGCATTCACCACCTTGGTGTCGCCCGTCGCGATTCGCACACCAGCCGCCCGAGCGGCCGACGCCATGGACTCGACCACGCGACCGAGTTTGGACATGAGGAGGCCTTCTTCGAGGATGAACCCGGCGCTCAACGCGATCGGCTGCGCTCCGCTCATGGCGACGTCGTTCACCGTGCCGTTCACCGCAAGGTCCCCGATGTCGCCGCCCGGGAAGAAGATCGGGTTGACCACATAGGAGTCGGTCGAGAACGCGAGCCGGCCCCCTGCGATGTCGATCACCGTCGAGTCGTGTAATTCGACGGGCCCATCCGGATTGAACGCCGGCACGAAGAGGTGATCGATCAACTCGGCGGAGAGCTTGCCGCCCCCGCCGTGACCGATGACGATGCGCGGGTAGTCGCGTAGCGGCAGTGGACAGGTCCACCCGTCGAAGTCAGGCAACTGCCCGATCGTCGGATCGTGTCGTGACATCGACGGCCGTTCAGCTCACCGCGACGGGGACGTCGAGACGGCGGTATTGGTAGTACGCAGCGCACGCGCCCTCGCTCGACACCATCGTGGCGCCGAGCGGCGAGCGAGGCGTGCACTCCTTGCCGAAGGCTCCGCACTCGTGGGGCTTGATCAGTCCTTGGAGCACCTCTCCGGCTCGGCACAACTCGGACTCAGGGGTGTCGATGTCGCTCACTCCGAAGCGGGCCTCGGCGTCGAACTCGCGATAACGGTCGGAGAGTTCCCAGCCACTCATCGGGATCTGGCCGATCCCTCTCCACTGTCGATCGCACACGCGGAACACCTCGTCGAGCATCGCTTGCGCTGGGGCATTGCCGGACGCGGTGACGACGCGTTCATACGCGTTGTCGAGTTCGGCCGTGCCGGCCTCCAACTGACTGACGACACGGCGGATGCCTTCGAGCACGTCAAGCGGCTCGAAACCCGTCACGACGATAGGAACGTTGAACTTCTCGACGAGCGGCTGGTACTGCCAGGTTCCCATCACCGAACAGACGTGGCCGGCAGCGAGGAACCCGTCGACACGATTGGTCGGTGCCGACACGATCGCTTCGATTGCCGGCGGCACCAGTACATGGCTGACGAGCACCGTGAAGTTCGTCAGACCCCGTTGCTTGGCCATGTGGACCGCCATGGCGTTCGCCGGCGCGGTCGTCTCGAAGCCGATCGCGAAGAAGACGACCTCACGGTCCGGGTTGTCGGCCGCGAGGTTGACCGCGTCGAGCGGCGAGTACACCACGCGCACGTCACCGCCTTCGCTCCTCACCTGGAACAGGTCGCGTTCGCTTCCCGGTACCCGCAACATGTCGCCGAACGAACACAGGATGACGCCGGGCCGAGCGGCGATCTCGAGCGCCTTGTCGATGACGCCGATCGGCGTGACACAGACCGGGCACCCGGGCCCGTGGATCAGTTCGACCATGTCCGGCAAGAGCTGGTCGATGCCGTTGCGGATGATGGAGTGGGTCTGGCCACCGCAGACCTCCATGATCGCCCACGGCTTGGTCGTGATCCGGGCGATCTCGTCGAACAACGACTTCGCCAGCGCCGGATCGTTGAACTCGTCGAGGTACTTCATGCCGAACCGCTTCCCAGCTCGGACGCCATCGATGCGATCTCGAGCCCGAGTTCGTCGTCGAGGATGCCGAGGTCCTTGAACATCTGCAGGGTTTCGAGGGCCGACTCCTCGTCGATCCTCGAGATCGCGAACCCAACGTGCACGATGCAGTAGTCACCGACACGAAGGTCGGGCAGGTATGCGAGGCAGATGTCCTTGTGGATGCCGTCGAAACTGATCGTCGCCATTCGAGTGCCCTGCTCTTCGCGGACTTCGAGGATTTGGCCGGGTACTGCGAGGCACATGTCAGAACTCTTTCACGAGATGCGACGGCCCGTCTGAGCGGGCCGGGATGGATTCGATGGGGAGATGGGCTGCAACGAACGCTTGCCCGAGTGCGAGGCCGCCGTCGTTCGGTGGGACAAGGTGATGGGTGAGCGCACGAAAACCGGCCGCGTTGAGCTGCGCGACACAACAGCGGCTCAGCAGCGCGTTCTGGAAGACGCCTCCGGACAGCGCGACGACGTCGAGTTGCCGGGATGCACGAGTCTGTACGGCGATGTCGACGACGGCATCGACGACAGCGTCGTGAAAGGCACGAGCGATCATGCCGACATCGATGCCTGCTCGCAGGTCGCGCACGATCGCGGCGATCACCGGACGCTGGTCGAGCAGCCCGGCTCCCAGATCGAATGCGTACGGCTCGATCAGCCCGACGCACCGATCCGCCGCCATCTCGAGGTCGATCGCCGCTTGCGCCTCGTACGTCACGTCGTGGCGAAGGCCGAGCAACGATGCGACCCCGTCGAACAGACGGCCCATGCTGGTCGTCGGGACGCAGGCGACATTGCGTTCGAGTTGACGACGCAGCAGGCCGAGTTCGGTGGCCCCCGTGTGTGCCACCGGTGCGAGATCGTCGGCCCACTCGATGCCCGCGGCATCGAGATGTACCAGCGCCACCCGGCTCGGGTGGCGGATGGCGGCATCCCCGCCCGGCAGTGGCACCGATGAGAGATGGGCGACCCGCTCGAACCGGGTGGCATCGGCGACCAGCACTTCGCCGCCCCAGATCGATCCGTCGTCGCCATAGCCGGTGCCGTCGAACGCGATGCCGATGACGGGTTGCGTCGGGTCGCACTCGTGTTCGGCCATCACCGCCGCGATGTGTGCGTGGTGGTGCTGCACCTCGACGACTCGCACATCGGCGAGGTCCGCGACGTGGCGTCGCGCCCAGCGTGAGGTCGCGTATCCAGGATGCGCGTCGACAGCGACGACCTCGGGTTCGACGCTGTACAGGTCGCAGAACTGGGCGACGGAACGCTCGAAGGCCTCGAGGGTCTCGATGTTCTCCATGTCGCCGATGTGCTGGCTCACCCAAGCGTAGGTGGTCGATGCGAGGCAGAACGCGTTCTTCAGTTCCCCGCCTACGGCGAGCACGGATCGAACGCCATGTCCGAGCGGCAGCGGCAACGGCGCAAAGCCGTGGGCCCGCCGAATCGGCAGCAGCACGTCGCCGGCCATCCGGACGACCGAATCATCGCACGGCACGTGGATTCGTCGATCATGGGTCAGCGTGGCGTCGCACAGCCCCCGCAGCCGGTCGATCGAATCATCGTTGCGAGACACCAACGGTTCACCGGCATGGTTCGCCGATGTCATCACGAGCGTCGGCGCTCCGAGTGCGAAAAGCAGGTCGTGGATCGGCGCCGACGGCAACATCAGCCCGATCAACGGACTCCCCGGAGCCACCGACTCGGCCAGGTCGTTGGCGCGGGCGCGGAGCAGTACGACAGGCCGCGCCGGCGACGCGATCTGCGCGAGTTCGGCATCGCTCATCACGGCGAGACGTCGAGCGGTCTCGATGTCGGGGACCATGACGGCAAACGGCTTGTCGGGCCGGCGCTTGCGCTGCCTCAGTCGCTCAACCGCAGCTGCGTTGGTCGCGTCACACGCCAGATGAAAGCCGCCGAGTCCCTTGACGGCGACGGTGCTTCCGGCGCGCAGGAGTGCGGCAGCGTGACCAGCCGGATCGTCGACGGTTCCGACGGCGTCGGTTGCGGTGGCCAGACGAAGCGTCGGCCCGCAGTCATGGCATGCAATGGGCTGGGCGTGGTATCGCCGATCGGTCGGGTCGCGGTACTCCGATTCGCAGCGTGCACACATGTCGAAGTCGATCATCGTCGTTGCCGGCCGGTCGTACGGCAGGTCGGTGATGATGGTGAACCGTGGGCCACAGTTCGTGCAGGAGATGAACGGGTGGCGAAATCGTCGGTTGGTCGGGTCGTCGAACTCGGCCCGACAGTCGGCACAGGTGGCGGTGTCGGGGGGCACCAGAGTCCGAGCACCGACGCCGCTCGTGCTCTCGACGATCCGGAAGCCGACTGCGTCTGCGTCTGCATCTGCATCTGCGATCACGGTGCGACCAACCCGGTCGATCCGTGCGAGCGGAGGTTGCTCGGCGAGCAGTCGTGTGGCGAAGTCCTCGATCGCCGGGGTGGGCCCCGAGACCTCGATGAACACCTGCGTGGCGTCGTTGCCCACGATCCCGCGGAGCCCTGCCTCGGTGGCGAGGCGGTAGACGAACGGCCGGAATCCAACGCCCTGTACGACACCTTCGACGGTGAACCGTTCCGTGACTGGTGCGTCCAGTTGTCCGGCTACCTGTCCGGTCGACGACGTGTCCATCACAGGTCCCAGACCATGATTCGGTTGTTGCCGGAGTCGGCGACGGCGAGGCGACCGTCGTGCAGGCACAGGCCGTACGGCCAGCAGAACGTGTCGTCGAGCACCGAGTCCCAGCGGTTCTCGCCATTCGTCGTGAAGTCGAGTTGCCCCAACACTCGATCGGCCGGGGTTGGCCCAGTCGGCACCGTGTCCCAGATCAGCACGCGGTTGTTCGCGGTGTCAGCCACCGCCATCGCACCACCCGCGATGTCGATTGCATAGGGGAAGCGCAGTGAACTCGCCGTGCTCGGCTGATAGGCGAACTCGATCGCCGTGAAGAAGTCGGGCTGGCCAAAGACGTGGTCAGCGTCGATGTTGGCCGACGGTCCGGGCGTCCACTCGAGGAGCCGATGGTTGCCCGCGTCCGAGACGACGAGCCGGTCGGCGTCGCCCGCGATGTCGTGCGGCCAGCGGAACGTGTGGGGGCCGAGTTCGCCACCGTTCTCGTCGCGCTGGTGCGCGTTGGGTTGCCCGATGATCACCTGCGGCTCCTCGAGCGGTCCCGGCACGCCGGGCCAGCCGAGCACGCGTCGATTGCCGGTGTCGGCCACCCAGAAGCGGCCATCGACGACGGCGATGCCGAAGGGCCAGTACATGGTGAGCGGACCACAGTGCCCGCCGCGGTTCTCGTCGACTGCGGCGGGATTCGGCTGCCCGATGATCACGTCGGGCGCGATGTCGGACTCGGTCGGGACGGTGTCCCAGACCAAGATGCGATGGTTCCACACGTCGGCGACGATCAGGCGTCCGTCGTGCACGACGACGCCTGTCGGCAACCGCATGCCCGCTTCGGGTCCACGACCAGCGGCCTGGGCGCCTTCGGTGGTGAAGTCGGGCTGGCCGAGGACGACGTCGGCGTCGGCGTGCGACTGCAGGGAGCCCGGGTTACGCCAGATCAGTACACGGTGATTCCCGGTGTCCGCAGCGATGAGCACGTCGTTGTCGAGCCACACTCCCGCGGGGCATAAAGCTGCGCGCTCGTGGGCATCGCATCGGGCAGCCCAAGACCACCGGGGGCGGGGGCGCCGAGCCACACCGCCGGCGTTGCGCCACCGCGGAAGTCGACCGACGGGTCGGCCGGCTTGGGCGCGCTCCACCCGGTCGACAGGCGCGAGGTCAGCGTGACCGATGCACGTGCCTCGATCGGCGCCTCAAGTGCCACCGGTACGGACCCAGACATGACCGTCGTCGATGCGTGTCGGCATCTGTTCGAGTGTGCTCCGGGCGCCGAGATGCACTCGCCGCTGGTTGCTTCGAACTTGAACCCGTGCCACGGGCAGATCAGAATGCCGTCGTCGATCATCCCGCCGTCGAGCGTCATGCCCTGATGCACGCAGGCGTTGCGGAAGACCGCGAACGTCTGGGAGATGTTCGTGATGACAAGCTCTCCGACACCGATCCCGCAGCGTTCGCGCCCGCCACGTCGAAGCGCAGCATCGTGCCATCGGCGACCTCGGTGGCCAAAGGACCCTTCACCCAGCCGGCGTTCGGGTCGGCACTCGGCTTGCGACCGATCAATTCGACGGGGATGAACGCCGTCGTCGGCTGGTCGTCGAGCACCTCGACACGGTCGACCTCGGGCAACACCACAAGTGCCTCCTCGACGCCCTCGCGCAGCGTGACGGCCGACATCGAGCACCCGTTGCAACTGCCCTGCAGCCGGACGAACGCGGCACCGCCTTCGATGCGCACCAGTTCGACGTCGCCGCCGTGCGACTGGAGGTACGGTCGCACGGACGCCAGTGCCTGGTTGGCGCGGTGTATCGGGTCGGCCTTGATGATCCCGTGAACGCGAAGACGGCGGGACCCCCGGGTCGTCGACCATGTCGAAGAGGAGTTCCTTGCCGCGGGTCGTCACGCAACGTCTGCACCACTTGACCAACGCCGGCTTGTGGAACTCTTCGATGGCGGCCTTCACGTCGAGGGCGATTTCGGTCATCGCCGTCGAGCTGCTCAACCGCGGCAAGCGCATCGTCGACCGCACCGGCCAGACGCTCGAATTCGGTCCGGGCCTCCGCCGTCGTGGATCGGGTCTCGACGGTCGGTTCGTCGTTCACGGTCACGGTCACGGTCATCGTGCATCCTGGCGCTTCATCGACTCGTGCTTGGCGACCTCGTCGAGGATGCCGCGCACGCTGCGTACCGCATCGTCCTCTTCGAACTCCTCGAAGATCGCCCGTGCTTCGTGCAGCCGGATCTTGGCGTCGTCGAACATTCCGAGGTGCGCGAGTGCGTTCCCCTGGTTGGCGAGCACTCGGGCGCGACCCGTGCGGGTCGGTGTGGCGGTCTCGATGCGACAACACGTCCTCGTACAGATCCACGGCTTCGGCAATGTTGTCTCCCTGGTGCTTCGACGGCATGTAGACCAATGCGTTAGCCAGGTTCAGCTGTGTGCTCGACCATCGGTCGGGATGCGAGTCCGGCGTGAAGTAGGTGAGCGCCTCCCGCATGCTCTGGACGGCGACGCCGATGCGGAGCTGGTCGGATGCCTCGGTCATGGGCATCGTGATGTAGGCCAGCCCGAGGTTGGCATTTGCGATCGCGAACGTCTCGGGCGCGGTCGTCGGCTGACGAGCGCCATCGCCTGGTGGTAGTGGTTGATGGCCTGTTGCATGAGGCGCGGTGCCGCTTCGGACATCTCTTGGAACATCGCGCCTGCGGCGACGTGGAGCTCGGCAGCTGACCGTGCAGGTCGGTCCCCTCCAGGAGGTCGAGCGCGGCTTGGAACGTGACGGCGGCGCGCTGCGCTCCGCCTTCGTCGAGTTGCGTGTTCGCCATCTGGCCCATCAGTTGGCCGGCAATCGCCGCGCTCACGGGGTTCGCTGCCTGCGAAGCGAGTTCGAGTTCCTCGATTGCGAGCGCTGCATCGTGCTGTTCGAGTGCCAGCGTGGCGCGTGCGGCATGCGCCATCGCCGCGAACTCGCCATCGACGAGGGTTCCATCGGCGGGCTCGGCGCGCAATCCGACGATGAAGCCGATGGTCTCGGCAAAACTGACGATCACGGCATCGCCTGCTGCGGTGCCGGCTTCGAGCAGTGCGCTCAACCTGTCGAGCGAGGGGTCCAACACCAAGCGGTTGGCCTCGCTGACGAGATCGTCGCCCGTCACGGCGTCGAACGCGCCGTCGAGGTCACCTCCCAAGGCCAACTCGTAGAACGCGAGCGCAGGCGGGAACGCCTCCGGCAGCTTGCCGGCGGTCAAGTCGATCCGCACCTCGTCGAGGGCCGGATCGTCGCTGATGAGGAGGTAGCCGGCTGGAAGAGCAAAGACGCCGATCGGCTGCGGTCGCACGACCGAGCCAGCGCCCGGACGACGACGGGTGGTTGGTTCGACAGATGTCCTGCCGTCGGAGGTCGTGGTGTCGGAGGTCGTGGTGTCGGAGGTCGTGGTGTCGGAGGTCGTGGTGTCGGAGGTCGTGGTGTCAGCCATTGTCGGGTCCTTCGATGTTGCGGGATGCGGCTCGCTTGATCCAGTGCGCAGCGATCTGTGCGTGCCGTTCGGTTCGATACTTGTTCACGTTGTGCCGGACGACGCCGTCGGGGAACGCCACTGCGATGTCGACGAGCCACTCGCCGCTCTCCTGGCACACGAACGTCTCGACAGCGATCGCCGAGTCGTCGTCAGGATCGACGGGGTCGCCATCGGGCGATGGGTCATGCGACGAGCGAGACACGAAGCGCTCCGCTCGATTCGTCCCAGACGGCCTGACGCTCGCCGACGGGCTGCAGATTCGACGGTGAGGGCTTCCCAGATCAGCGTCGACCGATCGCCGTGCGCGTTGCGCTGCTTCAGCAGCAGACCGCCACCCTCGGGCCCGATCAAGGGCATCAGCGAGAGCTCGTCGCCGCGCGGTACGGCGACCAGCGCGTCGGAGGGAAAGTAGATGCCGGAGAGCTCGGCCGAGAGACGCAACGACCCGTCGGCGGTGAACTCCACCGTCACCGCGCCGCTGTACTCGCTCACCGTGCGTCGGTTTCGGCATCGACTTCCTGTCCGCAACGCCATCGATCGGTAGGTCCGGCGTCGGCTGGACCCACTCCGCTCGCAGCGTCGCCACGTCGCGCATCGAGGCGTCGACCCTGCTCGTGAGTTCCGCACGGGGACGGTCGATTCGATCTCGATGAGAAACACCGTGATGTCGTCGGGGTAGTCGTCGGCGAGGAGCCACCGGCCGAAGGCGAGGGCGTGATCCACCGGAACTGATGCATGTGGAGCCCTTCATCGCCGGCAGGTCTTCGAGTTCCTCGCCGGGAATGCGATACGTCGTGCCGGTGGAACGTGGTGCTCGGCGGCTGCGGTCGTCGATGCGTCGATGATCAGCACCTTGCTGCACCGCGCATCTTGAACGCCACATCCATGCCAGCGGTCCCACCGTCGACGAGGGTGACGTGGTCGGGCACGCCCTCGCTCCACAGGTGGCGGATGAGGATCGGCCCGACGGCGTCATCGCCGCGCAGCAGGCTCCCGCAACCGATGACGACGACTTGACCGACGCGGGTGTGCGCTGAGCTCGTCATCGAGCGCGATCTTGCGGGCCTCCTCGACAGACAGGACCGAGGGCGCCTCTCAGGTCATCCCGTTGATGACGAACTTCGAGAGTTCCTTGCCGGTCTTGCCGTCGTAGGCGTGCACGGTGCAGACGAGGCACGAGTCGAAGCTGCGCGCCACGTGGCCGAGTTCGACCGGGTCGTGACGTTCGTGGATCGGCGCACCGACCAGTGCGTTTTCGATCGGCCCGAGGACGCCGTTGCCGTCTCGCGGCCCGATGTTCCACGCCGTCGGGGTGACGACCTGGTAGTTCTCGATCTTGCCGTCCTCGATCACGATCCAGTCCGACAGCGACCCACGTGCCGCTTCGGTGGACCCGAAGCCCCGACCCGAAGCGTGTTCGACGGGCTTGGTGTAGAAGCTGCCCTGCAGATCGAGGTCGTCGAGCCACTGGCGGGTCCACTTGAAGTACTTCGGGCCCTCGTGCATCCGTGCGAGCTGGCGCGTCATGACCGAGGGGCCGATCTTGTCCATGATGTCGATGAACAACGGGTCGTCATCCTGGTGCGGCGCGGCGCCGGGCGCTGCCGCCGCGATGCGGCGAGCGAGCGGCCCGGCTTCGAGCGGGATGTGACCGTGACCGGGCACGTCGTACCTGGGCGACTTGGCCCAGCTGTACTTGTCCTGTTTGGCACCGACGGCGGGATCGATCGGGTTCGTGACGCCATCCCACGGGTGCAGCAACCCGGAGCCTTCGTAGAACGAGTGAGCGGTGTCCTCGGCGACTCGCAGATGGTCGAACTCGGAGAACTCGCCATTGGCGTAGATGCCCGACCGATTGATGAGCGCCGCATTGCGACCTTCGATCGTGGGGTTCTCGTACAACTCGGGCTGGAAGTAGGTACCCGTCGCAATGAAGTTGCCGACACCTTGGCCGTATGTGTCGAGCCCGACGTCCATGCAGAAGCGGATGAAGAACCCGCAGTCGCTTTCGCGTTGCGACTCGTTCTCGTCGACCCACTCGAGCACGTCGTCCCACGTTTTGTTCGCGAGCCAGCGATCGAGGGAGCAACCGAGCCACTGCCCTTCGAGCCACGCCCGGTTCCAGTTCTCCAGGATCGCGATCGAACGCGTTACCTCGGCGAGGGTCGGCGCACACATCACCCCACCGGGCACCATGAAACTGGAGTGCGGCCACTGCCCGCCGAACATCGCGTAGACCTCGACGGGCTTCTGGCTGAGGACCACACCGGTCTGGTACGAGGTGCCGACGTACGGTGCGAAGCGGCGAACGGCTTCGTCGTACAACGGCGACTTCGCATACTTCTTGTTCGTCAGATCGATCGCGAACAGCGCATAGAAGTAGCGCGGAATCGACTGCAACGTCTCGCACGCCTGCGCGATGTTGCGGATCAACGTCGCGTTCTGTGGGACGTGGGTCTGCCACGCAGTGTCGAGTGCATACGCCGCCTTGTACAGGTGGCTGCCGCCGCAGATCCCACAGATGCGCGGCGTGACGATGAGGCCGGCCTGAGGGTCCTTGCCCTTCAGGATCATCTCGAATCCCCGGAACATGCCGGCGGTCGTCCACGCCGACGAGACGACGCCGTCGTCGATCGTGACGCGTACGTCGAGGTCTCCTTCGACGCTGCCCGAGAGGACTGACACTCAAGTCGATGGTGCTCATGTGATTGGTTCTCTTTCTTTCCGCCGCAAGGCGTTCCGAGGCCATGACGGCCAATGACGTCAGACGACGAACATGTCTTCCTTGGACCATTGCGGGGCGGCGACCTTCGCCGCCGCCGCATGAGCCATGTACGTGAGGTGGTCGGTGCCCTCGGGCACCTCCTTGGGGATCACGCCGGAGACCTTCTGGGTCTTGAACACGGTTCCCGGTGCGAGGTCCATGAAGGGGAACTCGGGCTCGGTGCAACCCAGGCACGGCATGCCGGCGCGGGTCTTCGAGCTCTGCCGGTTCCAGAGGATCCGGTTGCACGGCGAGTGGGTCATCGGGCCACGACAGCCGAACTCGTAGAACAAGCACCCGGTACGGGTGCCTTCGCCGAACGACGTCGTCGACTGCTTGTACTCGAAGAACTGGACCCGGGTACAGCCGGTCTGGGTAAACGTCTTGAAGAACGTCTGGGGACGGTGCAATTCGTCGAGCGCGATGTCGGCGGTACGACCGGTCGCGAGGGCGACGAGGATCTGTGTGATCCAATCGGGATGCGCCGGGCAACCAGGGATGTTGATGACCGGGAGGCCACCCTTCGAGACGAAGTCGGGGCCGAGGAAGCCGCCCTTGTTGCGCTTGTGGAATTGCAGCCCGGTCGAGTCGGTCGGGTTCGGCGCCGTCGCCGGGATACCACCCCAGCACGCGCAGTCGCCGATCGCGACGACGATCTTCGCCGCGTTGGCCAGTTCGACGACCCAGTCCTTCATCGGGCGGTCGGCGAAGATGTTGTATCGGCCGCTGCCGTCGGGACCCTCGATCACCGTGCCCTCGAACACGAAGATGTCGAGCTCACGCTCACCACTCGCACAATCGTTGAAGATCTTCTTGGCGTTCTCACCGAGCTCCATGCCGAGCGATGGATGCCAGAGGATGTCCAAGCCGAAGTCGACGATCAGGTCGACGACATTGGGTTCATCCGCGTTGAGGAACGACATGGTGTTGCCGCTGCACGCTCCGCCGTGCAACCAGAGCACTGAGGCCATCTTTGGAGTCCTTTCTCTTGTTCCGGGTCTCTCAACCCATACGACGGCCGAGTGACCGTGCGATCTCGATGATGAAGCCGAGGCCCTTCTGGACCTCCGGATCTCTCAGGGTCTTGGCAGCGCTGAACACGCCGGTGACCTCGGTGTGGTTCGTGCGCGCGTTGGCGGCGCCTTCGGTGGCGGCCTCACTCAGCATCGACAACAGGTCGATCGTCGCCGGATCGAGCATCGCCGATTGGGTGACACGGGTGAGCGCCGGGGCGACAGCGGAGAGCTGTCCCGCCATCTGACCGAGTTCGGCAAGTGAGGGGGCGCCTTCGGGCTTGCTGACGCCGCCCGCCTTCTTGAAGTCGTTCACGCCTTCGGCAACGGCGTCCATGATCACGTCGCCGCGTTCGATCAAGCCGCTGAGACCGAGCACGAGCGTCGACAACAGCTCTGCATTGTCGAGCACGGTCACCAGCGATGCGGCCACAGCCGGGTCGTTCAGTCGCTCGGTCACCGCGTCGATCGGTTGGTGACCACGTACGTCTCGTTGCGCTTCGATGTCCGTCACGTCAACCCCTTCCGGCGAATAGGACCTTGTCCCCTTGACGGCACCGTAGGACGTATCGCGTCCTCGAACTATCCGTCGGACGAATCGTCTATCCTTGAAATGTGCATGAAGCGAGATTTTCCTATCCGTTCTGCGAAACTGTGATCCAGGTCACGCAGCGGAGGCGTTGATGCCGGGTCGCCTCACTCGACTCTCGACGCTCAATGCGACTCGAACGGGCGATGCACCGCAGCCCCGTCTCAAGCCGCGGGGGCTTCCCCCCGCATTGGAGCCGCACGGTGTCTACGTTGCATCCAACCCTGCCGATGCGGCTGCCTATGGCAGCGACCTGCTCGGCACCCATCGGGTCCGGGTCGACACCGCCGACGCACTCGACTTCACCGCGACGTACCACGCCGTCTTGATCCGCGACATCACGCTCGGTTACCTCCAGTACAGCACTGCGGTACGGGTCGAGGTGCGCGAACTCGGGGAGGATTACCTCGTGATCGTTCCGGCGAGCGGCTTCTCGACGATCACCAACAACGATCGGGTCGCGGACACGACTCCGGTCATGGCCGCGATTCCGCATCCCCAGACGAGCATGGTGCTCGAGTGCGGAGCGGACGCTGCCCATCTCGTCGTCCGCATCAATCGCGACTCACTCGAACTCCATCTCGGTCGCCTCCTGGGCCGGACCGTCGATCATCGCATCGAGTTCGACCTCGCACTCGACCTGTCGGCGGGATCGGCGAGTCGTTGGAACTTCGCTGTCCAGATGCTGCACGCCGAGCTGTTCGATCCGGACTCGTTGCTGCACGACAACGTCGGGCTCGGCCAACTCGAGGAGTTCATCATGAGCTCGCTGCTGTACACCCAGCCCTCCAACTACTCCGACCAACTCGCCCAGCCCGCCGGCCAGACGATTCGTCGGGCCGTGCGCAGATCCTGTGACTTCATCGACAGGAACCTGTCCGACCCGATCACGGTGCAGATGATCGCCGCCGCAGCTGACGTCAGCGTGCGCACGTTGCAGAACCAGTTCACCGAGGACTTGCGCCAGACCCCGACGGCATACGTCAAGAACCGACGCCTGGAACGCGTCCGCGCCGACCTCGCCGATACCCGACCCGGCAGCGGCGTGACGGTCACCGAGATCGCCTCGCGCTGGGGATTCACCCACCTCGGCCGGTTCGCCGTCACCTACAAGTCGCGCTTCGGAGAGACTCCGTCGCAAACCCTTCGAAGCTGAGAGGGTTCGGTCGTCGTGTAACGTCCGATCGGAACCCGCACCGAGCAAGCTCGACCCGACCGCGGAAAGGACCTGATGCACGAGCTGTCGCTGTGCAATGCAATCGCCACAACCGTCGTCGAGCACGCGGTCGGCCGACGCGTCGATGTCGTCCGTCTGAAGGTCGGCCACTTCCGTCAAGTCGTGCCCGACACCCTCCAGTTCTGTTGGACGAACACCGTCCTCGGAGGCCCGCTCGACGGGGCACGACTCGACATCATCGCGGTCCCCGCCGTGGTCGTCTGCCGAGACTGCAAAGGATCCACCACGCTCGACCAACCGATCCTGCGATGCGCCGGTTGTGACTCCGCCCAGGTCGACATGGTCAGCGGGGAAGAGTTCCTGATCGACTCGATCGATGTCACCGACGCCGCATCGACGGCCACTGCACAGATGGGACAACCGTAGATGGGCCGGTTCCACCCGCATGGCGAGCACGGTCACGAGCACGGTCAAGGTGACGAGCACGGTCACGGTCACGAGCACGGCCACGAGCACGGCCACGATGACGATGGCCGCAGCGTCGGGGACCTCAGCGGTTATCAGACCGGCACCGAGCGCATCAGCGTGTTGCAAAACATCCTCGGCGAGAACGACCGAGTCGCCGATGCCAACCGAGCCGAACTCGCGTCGCATGGCGTTCGCACGATCAACCTGATGTCGTCGCCTGGCGCCGGCAAGACAACGCTGCTCGCCGCGACCCTTCCGAGACTCGTCGAGCGGGCACGCGTCGGCATCCTCGAGGGTGACATCGCCACCAGCATCGACGCGGACCGACTCGAGGGTCTCGGCGCCCACGTCGCACTGGTCAACACCGACAACGGCTTCGGCGGTGAGTGCCACCTCGACTCCGTCATGGTCCGGTCGGGCCTCGATCGACTCCCGCTGGCCGAACTCGATCTGCTGATCATCGAGAACGTCGGCAACCTTGTCTGTCCCGCCGAGTTCGACGTCGGTCAGGACTCGCGAGCCATGGTGTACTCCATCACCGAGGGCGAGGAGAAGCCGCTCAAATATCCTGTGATGTTCCGGGCGGTCGACGCCATCGTGATCAACAAGATGGACCTGCTCCCCCACCTCGACTTCGACATGGGCCTCTTTCGGGCCAACCTCGCCCAGATCAACCCCGATGCAATTACCTTCGAGGTCAGCGCCAAGACCGGCGAGGGCATCGATGACTGGGTCGATTGGTTGAGCGAGTGATGAACGAGTCGACGGTGCCTGGCGACTGATACCGGGTTCATTCCGCTGATACTGGGTTCATTGCTCGTCGTCCGCCCGCGAACCGCAATCCTGCCGGCGGATCGACTGGGTCAAGAAATGGTCCACGGGTTCACGATGTCGACTCCGACGTCGTTGAAGTCATCGACGTTTCTGGTTGCGACCGTCGCACCGTGACTCCGACAGATCGCTGCGATCTGCGCATCAGCCATGCTGATCGGCCGCCCCATCCGATCCCGCTCCACGACGATGCCGACGTAGTGAGCAGCCGCAACACCATCGAAGGCCAGAACACGGCGCTCGAAGTCCTCCGTGACGATTTCTTCGAGCACGTCGGCCAGCTGGTCGCGTCGTCGGCCCGCCGGCAGTCGACCGATGCCATACAACAACTCCGCCACCGCGATCGCCGTGATGAACACCTCGTCGACGGGCTGTCGGTCGGTCCACGCCACGACCTGATCGTGTGGTTCTGGGCGCATCAGTTCAGACACGACATTCGTGTCCAGCACAATCATGCGAGTTCGGACCGAGGCCGTTCTGCCCGATCAACCACATCGAGTTCGATGCCACCGATCGCGTCGAACCGCTGGCGGATTCGGCTCCCGAGACCCACCTCGTTCGAGCCTCCAGCGAACGCACCCGCCAGGATCTCTCTCACTTCGGCTTCCATGGATCGGGAATGCTGCGCCGCGCGAACCTTGAGTCGATCGCGTAGTTCGTCGTCGATCCCTCGGATTGTCAGTGTTGCCATCTTGCTCATCTCCGCATGCTTGCGTTGCCAGCAAGGCGAGCGAACTCGATGACGTCTCAGCGCCCGACACTCGCGCACCCGTCGCGACCCATCCCTCGAGTCTCAAGAGCCATAGACGCCCCTCACAAACAAGTTCGTGATCTTTTCGTGATCTTGGAGCAGTCTCGGCAGCGAAAAAGGGAGGCTCGATCTGGGGCATCCCCCCTACTCAGCGGTAGTGCCCGGGGCGGGGTTCGAACCCGCACTCCACGTGAGTGGAAGGGGGGTTTAAGCCCCCCGCGTCTGCCAGTTTCGCCACCCGGGCCAGCCTGCGCCTCAAGACTACGGCTCGACGGGAGGTCCGGGTCGGTGTGGCGCAGCGGTTCGCCGGGCCCGTCGGCGACAGGCAGACTGCGCGGCTCAAGCTGCGCCGCGTTCGAACCGACTGGACACGGATGTGGGCATACCGATCCCGTCATTGCCCATCACTTCGGCCCACAGGTCGGTGCGGACACGATCGGCCTGCGGGGTGATGAGACGGTTGGCGACGACGATGCCTTCGATCATGTCCGAGAGCACCGCAGCTCGGGGCCGGCCCTTCACGCGCACCGACACGACGCAACCGTCGCCTCGTCGACGGATGGTGCGATCGGCACCGAGCAATCGAGGTGGACAGCGATAGCTCGGTGCGTCGAGGCCCAGGCCGCGCGCCGCACGACTGAGCATGCGGGCAGCTTGGGCGAAATCGACGGTCGAGGCGAACTCCATGGGGCCAGTATGAATGAGCACACTCACAGAGTTGGGTGGGGTGCTCTGCGGCCGGCGCGTCGCCGCACGATCTCCGTCCACGACGCCCAGCGATCCGCGGCGGTACGCACAAAGAAAGCCCGGCACCGCTCCGCGTCCCGCGCCGCTCCGCCATCCCCGCACGATCTCCGTGCACGACGCCCAGCAATCCGCGGCAGAACGGACGGAGAAAGCCAGGCCGCCGCTGGACGTGGTCAGCTGCCGCCGAGGTAGAGAATCAGCTGGGCATCATTGCGGCCAGCGATCGGCGGCGCTTCGGCGATGGGCGCAAGGCGGATGTCGAGCGCAAGGTCGACGCGCAGGCGCTCGGCGGCTCCCTCGCCGCCCTCCACGTAGTAGATGACCGTCTCGGCCGTCCGCACCGAGCCGACGAGGCCGCGCACGTTGGCGTACTCGAGTGCTTCGAGCTGGGCGACCGTGGGTGCGAGGCGTTCGCCGGCGGTCGACCCGTTGACCACGATGACCGCGAAGAGCGATCGCGGGAGCGGTGGGTCGGTGCTCGGTGGGACCGTCGAAGTGGTCGACGTCGTCGTGGTCGGCGCGATCGTGGTGGTCGACGTCGTGGTCGGCGGCAGGGTCGTGGTGGTGGTCGTGGTCGGAGCGATTGTGGTGGTCGACGTCGTCGTCGTGGCGGTGGGGGTGCCGCTACCGCGCCCTTCGAGCACAAACACTGCGCCGACCATCACCACGATGACCAGAGCGACGAGGCCGTTGATGATCGTGCTGCGGTTCACGAGGTGAGGACGGTGGAAGTGGAACGAAGGTCGCGGGCGGGTGTCACTGCGTCAGGAACGGTCGCGACCGAGATAGACGACGACCTGATCGCCGTCGAGTTCGCCATACTCCGGTGCGCCCTCGATCGGCGCGACGTCGGCGAACTCGAGCCCCAAATCTTCGGCGACCCTCACGGCTTCGAGTTCGAGGCCGGGGAAATAGTAGACGATCGTCGTGTCCACGAGCGTGGTTCCGTCGGTGGCGCGGGCGGAGTCGTACCCGAAGTCGCGCAGCTCGTCACGCACGCGGGTGGCCAGGCCCGCGGTCCCGGCGCCGTTGACCGACACCACGATGAGTGCGGCCGGTTGCACTGCAGCCTCGGCCACGGTGGTCGTCGCTGCCGGCACAGTGGTGGTCGTGGTGGCAGTCGCGATGGTCGTGGTCGTGGTCGTCGACGCTGGTTCGTCGTCGATCGACTCGGTGTCGGCTTGGTCAGCGGTGTCTGGTGCAGCGGTGGATGCGCGCACCAAGGTCGTGGTCGTCGTGGTTTCCGGCACGACGATCGTGGCGTCGGTGCCGACGTTGTTCGGAGCGCCGGCGACGGCGACGCCCGCCAGCGCGCTGATCACCGCAACGATCACATAGGCCATCCACTGGTTCTTCATGTCGACCAGAGGCTACCGACCGCGCTCCGAGCAACGCCGGACACGCGCTGATTCAGACCGACCGGTACGTGAGGTGCGGCGGCGCTGGCGACGCTAGCGACGCGAGCGCTGCGAACGGGCGCGGGCGACGCGACCCAGAGCAGGCGATGCGACCAGAGCAGGCGCTGCGACCAGACCATGCGCTGCGATGCGATGCGATGCGATCAGAGCATGTGATGCGATGCGATGCGACGCGACCAGACCTTGCGATGCGACCAGAGCAGGCGATGCGCCCAGACCATGCGCTGCGATGCGACGCGACGCGATGCGACGCGCTGCGACGCGACGCGACGCGACGCGATGCGACGCGACGCGACGGACGACGCGACGCGACGCGACCAGACCAGCTGACGCGACCAGACCTGCTGACGCGACCAGACCAGCTGACGCGACCAGGCGCAACCGGCGCGGCAACACCACGGGCGCAGTGCCGGGCGTCGGCGGCGCGACCGACGCAGCACCGGCCGTCTGGTTGCCGTGGATACAGTCCATGCTCGTGAGTGACTCGGGCGATGCAACCGACGCACCGGGCGGTCCGTTGCTCACTCCGATCCAGCGCAAGACGCTCGACGCGCTGCGCCGCAGCGGTGAGCCGTTGGTGTTCGACGAGGATCTGGTCGCCGAGATCCGCACCGAGATGCGCGCCGCCCTCGACCATTTCGCCGAGCGGCTCGACGATGGTCAGGAGATCTTCGTCACCAAGCACAAGATCGCCTCCGTGCTCGACTGCGAAGCGCACTTTCTCGCCCCCGACGAGTTCGAATGGACGCCGTCGACAGCAAAGGGCCAAATCGCGCATCGGGCGATTCAGTTGTTGCTGGGGTGGCGGGGCGAGCCCTCCCCCACCGAGCTGGTCGACGAGGCGATGGCGCGGTTGGCCGACGAGGATCGGGGGATCGGGATGTGGATCGCCTCGCTGGGCAAGGGCGACGAGGCCGATGTGCGGGGCTTGTCGACCGAGCGGGTCACCAAATTCGTCGAGAGCTTTCCGCCGCTCGACCGACGGGCCAACCCGGTCACCGAAGCGGCGGCGCAATGGCCCGTTGCGGGCCCGATCTTGCTACGCGCCCGGGTCGACATGATGATCGGCAAGCCCTCCGGCAACGAAAGCCGCAAGGTGATCATCGACTTGAAGACCGGCCGCGCCGGCCCGCGCCATCGTCAGGACCTGGGCTTCTACGCCCTGATCGAAACGCTGGTCCGCGGGGTTCCGCCGCGGAAGCTGGCCACGTTCTACCTCGACGCCGGCGAGGCCCAGACCGAAGACGTCAGCGAACGGTTGTTGCGCTCGGCCATGCGACGCACGCTCGATGGCATCAACGCGATGGTCGAGATCGGAACCGAAGGCCGCCCGCCGATCAAACGCCCCGGCACCGGGTGTCGCTGGTGCCCGCTCGCCGGAACGTGTGCGGAGGGCCAAGCCCACCTCGCCCAGTTCGACACCGACTGAACAGACGCGGCTCGGCCGCCCCCAGGTTCCCTGTGAGCACAAGCATCGTCCGACGCACCATGTGCTCACACGAAGCGTCGGCCCGGGTTCCCTGTGAGCACAAGCGTCGACCGACACACCATGTGCTCACACGAAGCGTCGGCCCGAGTTGGCACGTACACAAACCCTGCCCGGGTTCCCTGTGAGCACAAGCATCGTCCGACGCACCATGTGCTCACACGAAGCGTCGGCCCGGGTTTCCTGTGAGCACAAGCGTCGACCGACGCACCCTGTGCTCACACGAAGCGGGGGCGGGGCGGGTACGGGGCGGGGTGCGGGGCGAGGAGGTGGAGGAAAACGCAGAAGGAGCGCCACCCGGCAGGGTGGCGCTCCTTCTGGCGGAACGAGTCAGGTGATCGGAATCAGACGGCGGTGACGTTGCGGCGGCGCACTTGCGACACACCGAACAGACCTGCACCGACGGCGAAGAGCCCGATGGCGATGATCGTCATGGTCGACGTGCTGTCAGAACCCGTTGCCGGGAGCCCGCCACCTGGAACCGCAGC
The DNA here is from genome assembly GCA_963820085.1 of Ilumatobacteraceae bacterium. GTDB lineage: Bacteria > Actinomycetota > Acidimicrobiia > Acidimicrobiales > Ilumatobacteraceae > Ilumatobacter_A. The sequence goes on from CAWFYU010000018.1 coordinate 20,924, forward strand.
TGCGGCAACCGTGATGGTGAACGAGCCGGTGGCGGCACCCGAGTAGGTGATCGTGTACGTGCCGGGCTGGGTGGGAGCCGTGAACGTGGCCGTGGCGCTACCAGCCGCCGCAGTGGCGCTCAGCAACGACGCTGGGCCGGTTGAATCGAGGATGCACGGAATGGTGAAGCTGCCCGGAGGGAAGGGCAACACGAAGATCACATCGCCGGGAGGAGTACAGCCGACCTCCACGCTGAACGACTGACCCGGGCCGGGCGTCGTGTCGGACACCACGGCGACGTTCGCCGCCGGCGGATACACGTTGGCCACGGCGCTGATGCCGAGGATCATTGCGGCCGAGGCCATGAGTGCGAGTGCGAACTTCTTCATTGTGATTCCTTCCGAGAGCGAACAGGCCGCAATATAGCGGCATTGACGATGAAAGTCCACCATCCGTTGCCATCTCGGCGATTTCGACAACGAGTGCCGTGCGCGCGAACGCCGCCACGAACCGAGACGGGGTTCAGTTCGGCGGGAGGATCGTCAGCGGTTGCTCCCACAGGGTCGGGTTGGCAGGGCTTGCGTCACCGGGAGACCGGGGTGGGAGCAGGAAGGTCAGCTGGAAGTTGCGGGTCTCACCGGGGCCGAGGTCGTAGTAGCTCGCGAAGCCCATCCAGCCGCCTTCGGGAAGCGCTTGGAGCGCGAGCGCATCGCCGCCGACTTCGATGGCGTCGGCCAGTTCGGGTGGTCCGTAGAAGGTGACGTACAGCCGACTGGAACCTTGTGGGAGCCCGATCGTGTTGCCGATCACGTAGTCGGGCAGGCCCTCGCTCGGTGCGGTGTTGGTCAGGCGGACATCAGCGATGAGGCGACGCTGGTCGCCCGACTCCTCCACGCGCACCGACACGTCGCGTTCGAGGAACACATCGATCTTGTTGGCACTCGCATTGGTGACCGACACGGAGAACCCCGCGTCCCGAGGGTCGAGCGCGGGAATCGAGCCGAGCATGCCGATGCGGCCGAGTAGCGCCTGCTCCTCGGCATCGTCGGTCCACATCAACAGACGTCGCTCCTCGACCAGGGGGCCGAGGTCGCGGGCGACCACTGCGGGGTCGGGCAGCGCCCCGGTGAGCACGGCGGCAATGGCGCCGGTGCCGAGCGTGTCGAGCGCTTCGACGCGCACCCCCTTGCTCTCGGCCAGCACGTATTGGTCGACGAGGAGGAACTGGGCTGCGTCGTCGGGCCGAACGGTGGTGTCGAGTTCAGGAACCGCGATCGGCCCCGAGTACTGCATCAGCGCCTGCACGACGTAGGGATCGAGGATGAGGACCCCGTCGAGCGGTTGGTCCCGACCCTGCGGATAGACGGTGTCGATCGCCGCGGCGATGTCAGGGAAGTGCGCGGGCATCGTCACGTTGGAGAACAGCGCCTTGCCCGTTGTGCCGCCTGGCCCAGTCGTGAAGCCGAATCCGCCGTATCGCTGCAGCAATTCGGCCGGGCATGCCGAGCAATCAGAGCCTGCGGTGTCGAGGTTCAGTTGATCGGTTCGCCCGAAGTCGGTCACATCGAGTTGACCGTTGTTGATTTCGAGTACCGCGACACTGCCGACGAAGCCGCCGATCCCGCGCGCTTCGGCGGGCGAGGTGAACATCAGCAGGTAGCGCCGGGTCCCCCCGTCCCCCAGCATCTGTGGGGCCAACCGAACTGCTTCGATGGCGTCGCCGAGCCGGGGTTGGTTCTCGGCGACCTCGGTGTTCAGGTCGTCGATCTGGGCTTGCACTGGTGCGACCAGCCACGGCGAATCCACCGAACCGACCACTGTCCGCAGCTCGGTGAGTGCAGCGTCGACTCGGCGCAACGGTTCCTCGACCGCCCGGACAGCGGCCAGGTCGATCGAGCCGCCTGTGATCGTGAGGCCGGCGATGTCGATTTGGCGCAATGCGCCGGCCGCGTCGGCAGTCGCTTCGGATGCGGCTGCGGAGAGGTCGGCTCCGGCTGCGAGGTTTTGCGCGACTGCGGGCAGAAGTCGGCCGGGTGCGGCGAGCAGCCCCCCGAGCCGCCGGTCGGCACTCGCGAATCGGGCCGATGCTTGTTCGAACAGTTCCGCGGCACCTTCGTAGTCGCCGTTGTTGAGCGCCGTGACGCCGCTCCGCGCCGATGACGCTCCGTCGTTCAGGTCGGGCCGTGCCGCAGTTGCGGCGAGACCGACGGCGATCAGAGCGACGACGCCAAGACCGCCGACACCGACCAGCGCCAGCAGCGAGGTCCGCCGGATGCGCGACGGGCGACGCATGAGGCCAAGAACGAGGAGCGCAACACAGGTGGTGATGCCAATGATCGCGGAGAGCCCGTGGATCACCTCGAGTTCGGATCGGATCAGGACATTCGCGGCGATCCCTCCGACGAGGCAGCGCGCCGCCGTCTGATCGCGCTGCCACGTACCGATGTTGAGACCGGCGAGAAACCCGACCCCACCGATCGCCGCGGCGAGCGGTTCGAAGGCGAAGACTCCGCCGACGCCGGCGGCTGCGGCAACTGCCCACCACTGTGCCGACGCGGCGGCCCAGACCACGACGCTGACAGAGAGCAACACGAGCAACGCATCGACGCCCGCCGACCCGGTCGGGCGAGCACCTGCCAGCACTGCGGCGAGACCCGAGCCGGCGGCGATGGCTGCGGCGGTTCGCTCGTCAACTCGGTTGCGTCGGATGAACCGTTGGTTCATGCCTCGACATCAATCGCCTCGACGCCGATCGGCGTCGGATTGATCGGTGTCGGGTCGAGCGTCGATGGGGCAACCAGCAGCGGGGACCTCGGCGACGGAGTCATCGGCGCGATCGTCGTGTAACCGCCGTAGCTGTACTCGGTTCGTGCGGTCTTCGACGCTTGGTTCAGCACCAGGCCGATGACCGGGGCAGTGACTCGATCGAGTCGTTCCACCGTCTCGGCGATGTTGCCCTGGGTCACTCGCCCGGCATGGGCCACGACGAGCACGCCGTCGACGGCGCCGGACAGAGCGACCGAGTCGGACACGGGGAGAATCGGCGCCGAGTCGACGATCACGTAGTCGTAGTGCTTGGCCATCTCGTTCAACAGTGCTCGGGTGCGCCGAGCGCTCAGCATCTCGCTCGGGTTCGCCGGCACGGTTCCGGCGGTGTATACCGACAAGCGGGGGCCGCCGTCGATCGCAACGTGTTCGACGACCGCCTTCGGTTCGGCGCCGAGAAGCAAGTCGGTGAGCCCGTTCATCGCGTCCACGCCGAACACTTCGTGGACACGGGGGCGACGCAGGTCGGCATCGACGAGGGCGACCTTGTGCCCGGCTTGGGCGAGCACCACCGCAAGGTTGCACGCCGTGGTGGTCTTGCCCTCGCCGGCGAGGGAACTGGTGACCTGAATCACCTTGAGCGGTGTGTCCAGACCGAGGAACTGGATGTTGGTGCGCAAGCCGCGATACGCCTCGACCGAGAAGTGGGTCGGCTCGCTCAGCGCGATCGGTCGGTTGTCGGGCGGCGGGTCGATCGGGACGACGGCGAGCACGGGGTCGTCGACCAGCCGCTCGAGGTCGTCTTCGGTCCGCACCTTGTCGTCGAGGTAGTCGATCAGGAAGGCCGCACCGAGCCCGATCAGCAATCCGACGACGAGGGCCAGCACGGCGGTGCGTAACGGAGTCGGCTCGATGGGCCCGGAGGCCACTTCGGCATCTTTGATGATCGTTGCCCCACCGGTGCGCAGCGCTGCGTCGACGCGGAGTTGGTCGAGCGTGGTGTTGAAGTTCGAGAGCTGCGCGACGAGTCCGGTGCGGCTGGGGTCGTCGTCGGCGAGCGCATCGATGCTGGTCTGCAGTTCGGTGATTCTCTTCTGCACCTCGTCGCTCGCATCGAGCAGCTCGTCGACCGACTGCTCGCGCCGGACGTCGATGTACGCAGTTGCGTAGGCATCGGCCAGGGTGGCGGCGTTGGTGGCGTTGGTGCTGCGAATCGTGAGCGAGATCACGTCGGTGGCGCCAACCGAACTGGCATCTACCTTCGGGGCCTGGCGATCGAGCGCGAGGTTCTCCTGCACACGAACGCGGACTGCTTGACCTTCGATGACCTGGATCTCAGTTTGGATGTTGCGGTCGTTGAGGTTGACCTGCTGGTCTTCGAACAGTCCGTCCTGACCGCGAGGCTGCACCAACACTTGCGCCGACGAGGAGTAGACCGGAGTTTGCAACGCGGAGAGCGCAACGGCCAGAACGGTCGCAATCAACGCCGCCGCAATGACGATCCATTTCCGGCGCAGGACGACGTTGCCGTAGTCGCGCAGCGTCATTTCGGTTTGGTCCGGGTGCATGGCGAACCGCACGTTATCCCGAATGCAACACAACTGGCAGCCGCCTGGCACCCTGCTCGCCGCCGGTGCCAACCCGGTCAGGGTCCACCAGTCACACGCCGTTCGGGACGGAACCGCTAACGTTCGATCCAGCGATGGGCGACGGAGGAGAACAGGAAGAGCCCATGGTCGACGATGCCCGCATCCGGTATCTGCCGTTGATGCACTTCGCTGCGGACAGCGCCGCGTGGATCATCGCCCTGCCACTCGCGATGTGGCTGCGGTACGACTTCAGCACAGCTCAATTCGACTGGTTCATCCTCGTCGCGATCGGCACGGCCGTCGTGTTGCAGGCCCAGTTCGGCCTGTTCTTCGGCCAGTATCGACGGCGCTGGATGTATGGCAGCTTCGACGAGATTCGCGGCGTTGCCGCAGCCGCGCTGTCGGCTGGCGCCGTCCTCACGATCTTGCTGTGGCGCGAGCCGACGATCCCGCGGTCGGTGCCGCCACTTGCGGCTGGCGTCAGCCTGCTCGGGCACGTCACGGTCCGCTCGTTCTGGCGGCTGTACAAGGAGCAGCGGGGCGGGCAGTACAGCGCCGACTTGAAGCGGCTACTCGTCATCGGTGCGGGTTCGGGCGGCGTGCAGATCATCAAGAACCTGCCGCGAGTCTGCGTCGCAGTTCCGGGTCGTCGGCATCTTGGACGATGACCCGCGCAAGCGCAACCTGGAGTTGGCGGGTATCAACGTCCTCGGCCAGGTCGCCGACCTTGAGCGGGTCGCCGCCCACGTCCATCCTGCAGCCGTCCTCATCGCGGTGCCGTCTGCCGACAGTTCGTTCATCCGCACCGTCACCGACACGGCCGAACGAATCGACCTCGAGGTGTTCGTCCTGCCGAGCGTCGACGAGTTGTTCGAAGGGGTGCAAGCTGCTGACATCCGTCCGGTGCGACACGAGGATCTGCTCGGTCGACGGCCGGCCGAGATCGACACCTCGCTCGTCGCCGGGTACATCACGGGCCGGCGCGTGCTGGTCACCGGCGCCGGCGGCTCGATCGGGAGCGAGATCTGCCGGCAGTTGGCTCGCTTCGATCCGAGTGAATTGCTGATGCTCGACCGAGACGAGACGGGCCTCCACGGAACGACACTGTCGTTGAAGGGTCGAGCGCTGTTGGAAGATCGGGCCTTGATCCTTGCCGACATCCGCGACGCCGACCGCGTCGACGAGGTGTTCGCCGAGTACCGGCCCGAGGTCGTGTTTCATACCGCTGCGCTCAAACACCTTCCGCTGTTGGAGATGCACCCGGGCGAGGGTTGGAAGACCAACGTGTGCGGTTCGCTCAACCTGTTGCGCAGTGCCGCGAAGTACGGGGTCGATACGTTCGTCAACGTGAGCACCGACAAGGCCGCAAACCCGACCAGCGTGCTGGGATGGACGAAGCGGATCACCGAACGCTTGACCGCGCATGCCAACGAGGGCAGCGACACGACCTTCGTCTCGGTCCGCTTCGGCAATGTGTTGGGGTCGAACGGTTCGGTGCTGAAGTCGTTCGAAGCCCAGGCTGAAAATGGTGGCCCGATCACGGTGACGCACCCCGATGTGACCCGGTACTTCATGACCATCGAAGAGGCCTCGCGTCTGACGATTCATGCCGGAGCGATCGGCGAGCCCGGCGAGGTGATGATCCTCGACATGGGCGAGCCGGTCAAGATTCTCGACGTGGCCACCCGTTTCGCCGAGCGCCACGAACCGCCACTGGACATCGTGTTCACCGGACTCCGCAAGAACGAAAAGCTGCACGAAGATCTTGTTGCCGACGAAGAGTCAGCGCGTGTCGGCTCGCATCCCCTGATCACCCACGTGCAGGTACCACCGCTGGCGCCGCCGACTGAAATGACACTCGACTACCGGATGTCGATCGACGGCATGGTCGAGCTTGCAACTTCGACCCCGGTTTCAGAGAGCACGTGGCAACCACAGAGTTGACAGCCGACTCATCGACCGGCGAGCACAGAGGCGGGCGACCGCGCCTCTGGCTCGTCGAGATCGGTGAGCCGCTCCCAGTCGAGCCGAACGCGCGGCTCATCCGGTACGGGGTGCTAGCGCCCCTGCTCGTCTCGCTCGGGTGGGACGTGCGCTGGTGGACATCGTCGTTCAGCCATCAATCGCGCCGCCATTTTTCGACGACTCCCGCCACGATCGACCACCACGGTGCCGAGGTTCGGATGCTTCCGGGCCGTGGTTACTCAAGGAGCGTGTCCGTAGCCCGCCTTCGTCATCAACGAGAATTCGCACGAGACATGGGCAAAGAGATGCGCATGGCTCCACCTCCCGATGTCGTCGTGGCAGCGGTTCCGACTTTGGAGACAGCGTTCGCCAGCCGCAGGGTCGCCAGCGAACTGGGCGCGAAGTTCATCGTGGACGTTCGAGATCAATGGCCTGACGACTTCGTGGATCTCGCGCCGAACCCTCTGCGTCTCCTCGCCCGCATTGCCCTTTCCCCGGCGTTTCGGCGCATGGGCGAGATCTGTGCCGGAGCCGACGGCGTGATGGGGGTGTCGACGAATGAAACTGCCTACGGCCTCCGCTTCGCAGGCCGACCGTTCGACAGCTCGCCGCGACCTCGTTCTCCCGCACGGATACCCGCAGGTCGAGATTTCAGCATCGGCGCAGATCGCTGCCGACCACTGGTGTAGCGCCGACCTCGGCCTGACCGAGGCGGATGAGGTGGTCTGCTTTTTCGGCACGATCGGACGGTTCTTCGAGATCAACATCGTCATCGACGCTGCACGTCGACTCGCCTCAAGCCACCCAACAGTCAAGTTCGTCCTCTGCGGAGACGGTAGTGGTCGCGATGGATATCTCGATGCTGCACACGGCCTCGACAACGTGGTGTTGCCCGGGTGGGTCGACCAGGCGCAGATTCGAGCGCTGATGTCGCGGTCGAAGATCGGTCTTGCGCCATATCGAGGCGGTACCACGATGAGTCTCCCGAACAAGCCGTTCGAATACATGTCTGCTGGTCTTCCCGTCGTCACAAGCATCGACGGCGAGATCGGGCAGCTACTTTCGAAGCACAACTGCGGGATCGTGTACCGCGCCGGCGACCCGGTATCGCTCGCCGCAACGATCAGCGCACTCATCGACACGCCCGGAGATCGAGCAGAGATGGGTCGACGCGCTCTTGAGCTTTTCGAGGCAAACTACACATCAGAGCATCTGAGTCGCACGCTCGACCAACACCTGCGAGCCATCATGACTCGGCAACTCTGACATCATCTCAAGGAACTCTGGTGCACGTACCCTTCTTCGAATACAGCAAGCTCTACGCACATCACGCGGGCGAATACCGCGAAGCGATCGACGACGTACTGAGCCGCGGCGCATTCATCCTCCAGTCAGACATCGACGACTTCGAATCACGACTCGCCGCCTATCTCGGCGTGCAAGCTGCGATCGGTGTCGGCAACTGTACGGACGGCCTCTCGATCGCTCTGCGCGCTGTTGGCATCGGCCCAGGCGACGAGGTGATCGCTCCGAGCCACACGTTCGTTGCGACGATCGCCACGATCGTCAGCGCTGGAGCGACGCCCGTGTTGGTCGATTGCGGCGACGATCACCTCATCGACCCGGCCGCCGCGGAGGCTGCCATCAGCCCACGGACGAGTGCAATCATCCCGGTGTCCCTCAATGGCCGCGCGGCCGAACTGCCACGCATCGTCGACGTTGCGGACCGTCACGGACTCGTCGTGATCGAGGACGCCGCCCAAGCCCTCGGCGCATCGGTCGAGGGCGTGTTTGCGGGAACCGCTGGTAAGGCAGGCGCATTCAGCTTCTATCCAGCCAAGACGCTCGGTGCCTTCGGTGACGCTGGCGCGATCGTCACCTCGGATCCCGATGTCGCCCGGTACGCCCGCATCTATCACGATCACGGCCGCAATCACGACAGTGGCCAGGTCGAGATGTGGGGGATCAACTCGCGACTGGACAACCTCCAGGCCGCGATCCTCAACGTTCAGTTGACGAACTATGAAAGCAACGTGCAGCGCCGGCGAGAAGTTGCAGCCATGTACCAGGCAGGGCTCGGGCATCTCGCGCAGCTTCGGCTACCTCCAGCGCCTTCAGATGGCCGTCACTACGACATCTTCCAGAACTACGAGATTGAAGCCGTTGATCGAGATGCTCTCCAGGCATCTCTGAAGGCCGACGACATTGGCACAATCGTGCAATGGGGCGGCTCGGCCGTCCATCAGTTTGCTGGTCTGAAGCTCGACTTCGACCTCCCGTACACCGAGGCTCTGTTCGGTCGCATGTTGCTACTTCCAATGAATCAACTGCTCACCAACGAACAGGTCGAGCACGTCGTCGATTCGGTGTGTCGGCACTACGCGTCCACCTCATGACCGACATCGGTACGGTCGAGCTCGCTGCTCGCGTACGTCGGCACATCGTCGACATGACGAACCGAGGCGGAAGTTCGCACGTTGCGTCAGGACTGTCCATCGCCGACATTCTCGCCGTCCTGTACGGCGCGGTGATGAACTTCGACGTCGACCGACCGGACTGGCCCGGGCGGGATCGATTCATTCTCAGCAAGGGCCACGCTGGCGCCGCGGTGTACGCAGTACTTGCCGAGGTTGGCTTCTTTCCCACCAGCCGCCTGCAAAACCATTATCAGAACGGCTCATCGTTGTCGGGCCACGTGCTGCACAAGGGAAACCCGGGGGTCGAGCTGTCGACCGGATCGCTTGGACACGGCCTCGGCGTTGCGGCCGGGCGTGCCTATCAAGGAAGGCAGTCTCGGCGTGCCCACCGCGTGTACGCCTTACTCAGCGATGGCGAGTGCGACGAGGGTTCGAACTGGGAAGCGATCCTTTTCGCCGCGCATCATCGCCTCAGCAATCTGGTTGCGGTGGTCGACTACAACAAACTCCAGAGCCTTGCCTCGGTCTCCGACACGATGGAACTCGAGCCGTTCGCCGACAAATGGAAGGCGTTCGGCTGGACCTGTGTCCAGATCGACGGCCACGATCACGACGAACTCGAAACGGCGCTCGATGTCGATCCCACTGCCGGTGACAAGCCAACCGTGGTGATCGCCCACACAGTGAAGGGAAAGGGCGTCTCGTTTATGGAGTCGAGTGTGCTCTGGCACTACCGAACGCCGCAGGGCGAGGAATACGACGCAGCAGTTTCCGAACTGGAAGGGCGCCGTTCATGAGGGACGCATTCATCGCGACGTTGACGGAATTGACCGAGACCAACCCGCAAATCATGCTCATCACGGGCGACCTCGGTTTCGGCGTGCTGACCGACTTCGCAATTCGGTACCCGACCAATTACCTCAACGCCGGTGTCGCCGAGCAGAACATGACAATGCTCGCCGCCGGGCTCGCCCAAGAGGGTCGTACCGTCTTCACCTACTCGATCGCAAACTTCCCCACACTGCGGTGTCTCGAGATGCTGCGGAACGACGTGCTGTATCACGACCTACCGGTCACCGCAGTTGCCGTCGGAGGCGGGTTCTCGTACGGCGCGCTCGGTATGTCGCATCATGCAACCGAGGACATCGCGATCATGCGAGCCCTGCCTGGCATGACCGTCCTGGCGCCGAGCACGACCGGCGAAGTCTGCGCGCTGACCGCGGACCTCGTTGCCAATCCGCGACCGAGTTACCTCCGCCTGGACAAGGCCGTCGCCGCCGACACCGGCACCGGCACCGATGGCGCGAGGATCGGTCAGGCGCGTACGTTGCGAACCGGCAGCGACGTTGCAATTATCAGCTGTGGCGGAATCACACAGATCGCGTTAGACGCAGCCGCTCGACTCGAGAACCAAGGCCGTTCGACCCGCGTCGTCTCGTTGCACACCGTCTGTCCAATCGATGTCGTCGCACTACTGGATATCGTCGAGAATTGTGGTGTCGTGATCACGCTCGAGGAGCACGTGCTGGCCGGGGGGCTGGGCTCCGCCGTTCTGGAAGCACTGGTCGATCACGGCGCGAGCACGGCATCGGTGCGGCGGTTGGGCCTTCCCTCAGACAGTTGGGCCGGGGTCGGAGATCAGGACTACCTGCGGACCGCCGCCGGCTTGACGGTCGACGCAATCGTCGCTGCCGCCACCCGCATCGACGAATGAGCCAACGGATAGCAGTGTGAACGAGACGACCAAGCCGATGGCGGCCGGGCGGGCCGTGAGGGTGCAACACCTGACATCGGTGCACCCCTGGTCCGACGTTCGGATCTTCCAGAAGGAGTGTCGCAGCCTCTACGAGGCCGGTTTCGAAGTTGGCTTGATTGCTGTCGGCGCAGCAGATGCAGTCGTCGACGGCGTGCAGGTGACTGCGATTCCGGCGCCGACCTCGCGCTGGGCCCGCGTCATTCTCACCGGACCAATCCTCTTCAACCGCGCCCGGAAGATCGACGCCGACATCTTCCACTTCCACGATCCGGAACTCGTACCCGTCGGCATCCTGCTCAAATTGATCGGACGCAAGGTCGTCTACGACGTCCACGAGGATCTCACGCTGCAGGTTCTGACGAAATCGTACATTCCTCGGCTGTTCCGTCGCCCACTCTCGGCTGCCTTCGGCGTCATGAATCGTTTGGCCGAACGTGCATTTGACGGCGTTGTCGTTGTCACGCCGACGATTGCGGCACTCTTTCGCTCCCCAACGCTGGTCCGCAACTATCCGGTACACACCGAGTTCAGCGCAGAAGGCACGCTCTATCGCGATCGATCGCCGCACATCGCCTACGTGGGTGCGCTCGGACCGACTCGGGGGCTTGACCGCATGCTCGAGGCGGCGGCGCGCCTCAGGCAGCGTCACGAGCACAGCTTGCTTGTTCTGGCCGGGCCGACCGAATCAGAAGCCGTCGTGCGAGAACTCAATGCACTCGGCGACCGATCAGGCTCCACATACATCGGCGTCGTCGACCGCGCTCGGGTGGCCAAGGTGTTGGCCGACTCGCGAGTTGGTCTCGTCGTTCTCCCCGCGGAGACACCGAGCTACATCGATGCGTACCCGACCAAATTGTTCGAGTACATGGCTGCCGGGCTCCCGGTCGTGGCATCAGACTTCCCTGTGTATCGAACGGTCGTCGCTGGCGCCGACTGCGGACTACTGGTCGACCCCTCCGATGTCGAGGCCATCGTCGACGCGATCGTTTGGTTACTCGACCATCCCGAAGACGCCGCCGAAATGGGAAGGCGTGGACGGGTCGCTGCGCAGTCTGACTACAACTGGCAGACCGAGGCTGCGAATTTGATTGAGCTCTACGAATCGATCGTCGGCGAGCGGTCGGCACTCGTTCGCCACGCAACGTAGGTCCACGCGCCAAACGCGATCAATCGCTGAACTGTCCTTCCCCGGAATCCTCGGTGGGCGGCGGTCAGTGTCCTCAGCGGTTCATCCACCATCCGTGAAGTTGTCTGCGCCAAAGTGGGGAGGGCTGAGTGCGAGTTAACAAGATGTAACTGAGTTGCCGGGCAGTGTCGCTGGCCGGGAGCAACGGTCAATGCGGTCCACGCGCTATCAACTCGGCGCTGAACATGCCGTCGGCCGTCGACTCCTCGAAGTGGCGTGTGGCGCTGCGATGGGCGCAGAGGTGTTGTCTGCTGCCTCCGCCTTCTACGTCGCCACCGACGTAGACATGGCGAACGTGGCGGTCGCCGCAGCATCTATGTCCACAGCCGGTTTGTCGTGCTCCAACGCCGTTGTTAACGATGCGGCCCACCTGCCCTACCCGAATTCCTCGTTCGATACCGTGATGATGTTCGAAGCCATCTACTACCTCGAATCGCCCGGCGCTTCGCGCTGAAGAGCTTGCGCGGGTCCTTGATGCCGACGGTACCCTCATCGTTTGTTCGGTCAACCCCGAATGGAAGGGATTCAATCCGTCGGCCCACAGCGTCGGTTATACCTCCATGCCCGCCCTGCTCTCAATCGGGTCCGCTGCCGGCTTTACGACAGGGCCTGGTCGGGTTCGTCGACGACGAGCCGGGCCTTCGGGCCATGTTGATTCACGCGCTCAAGCGAATCGCCGTCCGTTTCCACCTCATCCCCACGTCCATGCGAGGCAAGGCGCTACTCAAGCGGCTGGTCTTCGGCGACACCGCTGGACTCCCGAGGCTGATAGGACCAGACTTTGCCCCCGTTGAACAACTCGACGAATACCGAACCGGGGCCGTTTGTCCAATCACAAGGTGCTGTACATGATTGCCACGAAGTCCTGATGTATCCCGGAAAGCGTTTCTTTGATCTCGTTGGCGCTGTGTTCGGACTTGGCGCGCTGGGTTTCCCGATGCTCATCGTGGCTGGGCTGGTTGGTTTACCGGCCGCGGCCCTGCGCTCTACACGAGCACTCTACGCGTTGGTCGAGACGGCCACGATTTCAAGTTCTTCAAGTTCAGGACGATGATCGTGAACGCGAGCCCTTTAGGTCCATCTTCCACGTCGGCGGACGATGCTCGGGTCACGAGCGTAGGAAGGTTCCTTCGCAAAACCAAGCTCGATGAGCTTCCACCAGACTGCTTCGAAGCGTCGCGTGGGGAGACATGAGTCTGGTCGGGCCACAACCCCAGGTCCGGTGGGCGGTCATCGATACGACGACGAGACCGGCGCCGGTCGACTGCTCCAGCTCCGCCCCGGCATGACCGACTACGCATCCATCGTATATCGGGATGAGGCCGGTATTCTGCTTGGACATCCTGATCCCGATGCGGCATATCTTCCGTTGATCGAACCCGGGAAGATTCGCCTCGGACTCGCATACCTCGAACGGGCTAGTCTCCACGAAGATATTCAATCATCTTCATGACGCTGTCGTCTATCTTGGGGCGAGAGAGGGAAATCGATGTCTGACGAATTACAAAACCGCCCGGCCTTCTCGGGATGGCGGGTACATCCCGGAGCACTCCGCAATCAGACGGAGGATGCTGCTGCAGGACGAAATCGTCGAGATTTTCGAGAATTCGTCGGAACCGACATCTGCCCAGCTCCGCGACTTCCCGAAGTACGTTCGACGCCAGGACCTCACGAAGCTCCTGGTTCGGGCGGGAATCTTCGATAGAATTCTTCACGTCCCTGGCTCAATCATCGAATGTGGCGTATTTGGAGGAGCGGGAACTTACCTGGGCGAATCTCCGGCACAATTGGTCGAGCCCAACAACATCATGCGTCGGGTAGTCGGGTTCGATACTTTCGACGGATTCCCATCGGTTGGCCGAAGATCTCGCTGGAGACCGTCCAAGCGGTGTCGGCGACCTTGATGCGAGCTCGTATGACGAACTCATCGCTCTCGTCGAACCGTTCGATGGCAATCGTTTCCTCGGACATGTCCCGAAGATTGAGCTCGTCAGGGGTGACGCCAAGTTCACGATTCCGAGCTACTGCACAGACAATCCGCACCTGGTCGTTTCTCTGCTTTATCTCGACTTCGATCTCTACAAACCGAAAGATGGCGCTCGATGCCTTCCTCCAGCGCATGCCTAAGGGCGCAATAGTCGCATTCGACGAGCTCAACAACCGATCTTGGCCAGGCGAAACGACCGCAGCGCTGCAGACGGGCTGCTCGGTTCGCTCCGCCTCGAACGGTTCGACTTCGATCCTTACGTCGCATTCGCTGTGCTCTGAGCCGCCGGCACAGATCTGCGGCAGCGGTCGTTGCAACCGTTCGTACAATTCGGTTCCCGCATCGAGGAAGTCGAGAACATCGTGCTGAGAAGAACACGAGTTCTATTCGACGGCTTTCAGCGACAGCCCGCTGCACGTGAAATGGCCAGACGTTCATCGCATGACGCAACTGTTGGGCGCGAAACCTTCGACAGGGCCGATCGGCGAAACGCGGGGGGTGAGGGCGTCTGCGGCCCGCCGCTGGGCCTGGACCTTGGGCTTCTCGCTTCCGCTGTCGGGCGGGCTTTCACTCAGCTCATGGGTCCCCGGCTACCCCGATCAACTCACGTTCGTTCGGATCGTGACGTTTGCTTCGCTCGCGTGGATCTCTCTGAACCCGCGGCCCGGCCCTCTGCCCGTCGCCTCAAGGAGAATGGTTCAAGTCTTCGTGGCCGTCCTGGGTTACACGCTAATTTCCCTGGTCTGGACACCCGACAGAGCCCACGGGATTGACAGCCTCATCTCAATCGCGTTGGCTGTGTCCTCCGGGGTATCCGTGCTGTTGCTGTTCCGAACCGACGTCATGGCGCCCGCATCCTTCGCCGCTGGGGCACTCGTGGCGTTCGGGCTGCAGGTCGCTATTGCCATCTTTGAGGTTCAAACCGGGTTCCACCTCACACAACGATTCGGAGCCACGTACCTCAAGCAATGGGGAATCACCAACGTTGAGGCAGTCTTTGGTTCGATTGCCTGGGGCACCGTCGGGAATCCCAACGATCTTGGCGGCTACTTCCTTCTGTCGATGACTCTCTTCGTTTCGGCGCGAGCCTATGGACTTGTTCTGACACGAGCGCAGAAACTCTCCATGTGGATGACTGTCTTTGGCGCTCTGGCCGTCGGACTAACCTCCCTTGCAGACGCACGTTCATTCCGGCTAGGTGTGGCAATCGTGGTGGCGCTACACATCCTGGACCGGGCACTACCTGCTGGGGGCAGCCTTCGAGCCTCATCGGTGATGATCGTCTTGGCCTGCGGGGTTGCCGGATACGCACGCTGGGCCAGCGGAGGATCAGGCATATCAGCCCTCATCACCGCGAGCGAGAACGGTGACCGACTGACGCTCATTTCCAGCGGCCTCTCAGAGTCTCTGCGGACCGGAGGGTTGGGGCTCGGTGTCGGCGCTCAGAAAGCCCTGATCGATTCGAGACAATTGCCCACGAACTTCCACAACGCCGCGGTCGAGTTGGCCGCAGAGTTGGGGGTGGTCGTGGGTGGCCTCTTCTTGGTGTACCTCGTTTGGCTCTTGGTTAGTTGGGCGCTCGTCCACGCGGTCCGCACTCGAGGTCGGGCGCAAGCCCACGCTGGCCCGAGCGATGTTGGCGGCTTCGCTCCTCGTCTACGGGTTCACCTCAAGCGGGGTTCTGGAGTCCCCGTTCTATTGGGCATTCTTCGCCTTGACGGTGGTGTTCGACAACAACAGTCCGTCCGAGGTCGCAGACCGCAACGTACCCGCGAGGCAGTCGGGCTCTGTCCGCAGGAGTTGAGAGCCGAGCCATTGTGACCAATTCGTCGCCCGGCCCAAAGCTTGTCCTTGAGTCGCACTCCCCGTCATCATTCTCGCGACAGAGCGAGGAGCTGTCGCCCGCTCAAGACGGCCCCGACAGCGCAGAGGGCACACGACACCCCAACAAAAGGGGCTGTCGGGAGAGAGGATTTGAGCGTGGCGAGAACTCCGATTGAGATCAGAAGTGCCCAAGACGATCTCGGCCAGGAGCGCAGCCAAACTCCGATCGATCCGCCGCTGAGCCGAAGAACCCAGGCAATCGTATACAAAGAGATTGCGACTCCAGCTGCGGAGTAGAGCAGAAGAGAACGCGCCAACTGTCAACCGTGACGCCGAGGGCCAGAGTACTGAACCGCAGCGTTGCCTCGAAGACGCCCAGCGCCAACAACTGGCCCAACCGATCAGAAATCATGATCACGCTGGAGATCGGAGACGAGACCAGGTTCATGGCGAGCCAAGGTGACAGAATGGCCGCTGCGATGCCGGCCTCGCGCCAGTCTGTCCCGAAAACGAAGGTGAAGAGTTCGGGCCCGAGCAGAAATGTCACGGCAAAAGTTGGCCAGGCGACGCTGGTGAGTACCGAGGCCACAGAGGCCACAGCGTCAGCGGTCGGCTGTCCTGCCCGGCGCATCCTGGCTATCTTCGGGAAGAAGACGGTTGAAATCGCCTGTCCGAGAAGAACTGAGGGAACTGCGAGCATCCGAGCCGCTAGCGCAAACTGACCGGCAAATCCAGCCCCGAAGAGCGCAGCGATAGCGGGGCTCACCGCTGTGACGGAGGCCTGGTTGAGCACGCTGGTTGGGGTCAACCAGATGGTGTATCGGATCCATCGTCGTCCTGCCGCCCACGGCCGATCTGGCGCCAGAATGCGCTTCCTGACGCTCCAGAGGAGGACGACAACTGCCGCTACCTTCCCCGCAAGATATCCGGCGGCCAAGCCTTGGGCACCAAGGGAAACTTGCCCAAGGGCTACCTGGCCGACAGCC
Source organism: Ilumatobacteraceae bacterium (assembly GCA_963820085.1). Lineage (GTDB taxonomy): Bacteria > Actinomycetota > Acidimicrobiia > Acidimicrobiales > Ilumatobacteraceae > Ilumatobacter_A. The sequence goes on from CAWFYU010000018.1 coordinate 37,380, forward strand.
TGGCTGGACGAGTCCGCTACACCGCTCCTCGATACCGATGCAAACATGTCTTCGCGGGATGCGAACGCCCGCAGCCCAACCCACACGGAAATGAAGACGGCCGTGGCCGCGCCGATCACCCAGAGCCATCCCGAAATTGGCGTGTCGCTGAGCGCGGAAGCGAACACAGCCGCCAGCCCTGCGACCACCGGAGTGAGGAACACGCCGGCCAGGAAAGTCATCCACAGAAGATCGCTGGCCTCCTGATGCGTGCGTGCAGTCGGAATGGCGAAGGGATACGAAAGCGAACAGATGGTGGCGACGAGCGATGCGACTCCAAGAACAGCGTTGAAAGTGCCGAACTCGGCGGGGGTGTAAATGCGGGTGATCAGCGGTGCACGCGAACAAACAGAGCGATCTGCCCGACGATTGTGCCGATCGTGAGACTGCTGACATGCCGAGCGAACGTGGGTATCCGGGTGGCCCATCGCTTCACGCCGGTGAACCGTCCTCGCGTAGTGGCGGTAGCGGCGCGCATCGTCATCGGCGCGATCCATTCAACCAGCTGACAAGTGTATGCGACGCTCTCACGCCCGAATGGCAAGCCTGGACGAATGCGGGGCCTTCGTCCGCTGTAGATGCAAACCGTTGTGGATCCCTTGCGATGCCACGAACGACCTCCTCTAGTTCGTCAGGGGCGCAATCGACAATTGGAATCGGCGATCGACCGCGGCCCGACATCATTACCGAGGCTGCCGATGACCAACCGTGCCGCAGCCATGGCCTCGACAGCGGCCAGCCGTACGAGCCAGTGAGAAGTTGGTCGATTACGACGTCCACCGAACGGACCAGTTCTGGCATCCGACTATGCGGTGTGCTTTCGGGTGATACGTACTCCACCAGTCCCTCGGAATCCAATCGAGACAACACGGGATCGATGAAGGACGTGCCCTTGATCGGCGGTAGCCGTCGGCTCGGGACGTGCAGGACCCGCAATCGACTCGCTGTGAGAGCCGCGCTGTTTGGGCCCCACGCCGAAAGGTCTGCTGTCAACGGGAGCCACGTCGCTTCAGGGAGATCCTGCAGGAGATCCGGCGTGCTGACAAAGAGCGGTAAGCCGGACGCTCGGGCGAGGCTGCGATTCCCGCGATGTTTTCGCCTCCAATGAATGCACCATTTCTGGCTCCATGAGTCGAAAGAACGAACTCGGCTGCGAGTCCAGATGTCGATTCGGCGAGCGGATATCGCTACCGTGGAATACGATACCCACCGCGATTCCAGCTTCGTCAAGCCAAGGAAGATCTCGATTCAGGGAGTCGGCGCGCAAGTCGCCGGTGATGGTGCTAAAAGACTCGTTGAGGAGGTGTGTCGAGTTGCTTAGTAGAAGCCGCGCCCACGTCACCTTTAGTACCGTTGGACGGACACGATGATGCAGCGCTCTACGGTGGCTCGGTCCCGTGATACGACGAGCATTCCGTCGCGACCCTGCGAATGAGATGGCTTCTAGCTTCTCGTAGGTCCGGCATGCCTCTGCCCATTGGAAGGCCTGCCCGGCGGTATTGTGCGGGCCGATTGCGAGCCTCGGGGCGGACCGCACGTTCATGGATGAAATGACCCATCGGTGAAAAAGGACACTTCGCCCCACCCAACGACAACTGGGGTCTGCATCACCCTCGAACACGCGAACTCGTTCGTTCCGCTCTGTAAGTGGCCGCAAACGCTCCCCAAAGGACTCATCTGGTCCTGAAGCTCTTAGCCGCTGATTCTCGACTCACGGTAGAACCGATGGGAGCCGTCCAATGAGTCGTAGCCGCGGTCACCAAGGACAGGTCGCGGACAGACCTCCGTAGCGTGCTGTGGATCGCCGTAAAACCATCGCACTGGCCGTAGAACCGTTCGATTTTGTCCAGAATGCCGCGGGCGGTCCCGTCGTCAGAGAGTTCGAGACGTATCTCGCGGAGTTGCTCCAAATCGCTGCGTTTGAAGCGTCTCGATATTTGGAGGTCATCTTCAGCTTTTAAGGTATCCAGCATACAGAAACGCCTTAGTCGTGTCGGGTCTTCAGACATTGGACGCCCCACCTAGGGCATCAGGTCATCACAGTGATGATAGGCGATCAGACCTCTCCGATTCGGGCTCCGGCCACGAGGGACGGCAGTAGCGTCGAACGCCGCACCGATACACCCGAGCAACCGACATGCCCAGGTCACACGGACACCACAGCCTTCAGTCCGCCACTGACCTCACCAGCATCGACTCAAGTGATCGACGAACGACCGAGGGTCAAGATCTCGATTCCAGCAGCTGCGAGCGCCGACTCGCCGAGGAAGTTTCGACCGTCGACCACCACGGTGCATCCGGGAAGGTCACCGGCGACCAGTTCGAGGTACTCAAGGTGGTCGGACTGCACGATGGCCGCGTGGCACCGCTCGCCGAGGTGATGCGGCACGAGACCGAGCGCGTCGAGTTCGGCATCGGTGTACAACGGATCGTGGACTCGCGGATTCGCACCGGCCTCGGTGAGGGCCTCGACCACTCCGAACACCCCCGAGAACGCCGTTTCCTTGACACCGCCGCGATATGCCGCCCCGAGCACGGCGACATCGACGCCGTGGAGCGACCCGATTCGATCGGCCAGCAGGCGAACCGCGTAGGCGGGCATCGCATCGTTCGTCGTTCGGGCGACTCGCACGAGATCGGCGCTCGGATCGTTCGACAGGTAAAACCGTGGGTACACCGGAATGCAATGGCCGCCGACGGCAATTCCCGGCTGGTGGATGTGGCTGAAGGGCTGGCTGTTCGACGCCTCGATCACCTTGAAGATGTCGACGCCGATCGAATCCGCGGTCTTGGCAAAGGTGTTCGCCGAGCGCGATGTTCACATCGCGATACGTCGTTTCGGCAAGCTTGGCGAACTCGGCCGCCTCGGCGGAACCGAGATCCCAGACACCGTTGGGCCGATCAAGATCCGGACGGTCGTCGAAGTCGAGAATCGCCTCGTAGAACTCGATTGCTCGTGCCGCTGACCGTTCGTCCACGCCACCGACCAACTTCGGGTACCGCCGGAGATCGGCGAAGATTCGGCCGCTGTACACCCGCTCCGGGCTGTGGCACAGCAAGAAGTCGTCGCCGAGCGAGAGTCCCGACGCTGCCGCAAGGGCGGGGCCAAACCGTTGCCGTGTCGCGCCGAGGGGCAACGTCGTCTCGTAACTGACGAGGGTTCCCGGCTGGAGGCCAGAGGCGATGTCACTCGTGGCCGCATCCATCGCTCGGTAGTCAGGAATGCCATCCGTGTCGACCATCAGCGGCACGACGACGACCACCACGTCCGACTCGGCAACAGCCGTCGCCGTGTCGGTCGTCGCCGTCAAGGCCCCACTCGCGACAACCGTGCTCAGATGCTCGGCGAGGTGCGCCTCGCCCGGGAACGGTTCCTGCCCAGCGTTGACGAGATCGACGACCGCAGCGTTCACGTCGGCACCGAGAACACGATGACCCTTGAGCGCGCACTGGACCGCCAGCGGCAAGCCGATCTTGCCGAGCGCAACAACACAGATGTTCATCGTTTCCCTCACAGGTGAATGACCGACGCGACCACACGGGACGCAAGATCGAGCGCACGAAGACCGGCCCGGCCATCGACGCGCGGATTGTCGCCGGTGCGGACGCAGTCGACGAAGTGTGACAACTCGAGCTGCAACGGTTCTCCCGACACGTCGAGAAACGGAATCTCCGTCACGCTCGACTGGCGGTAGCGAGTTCCCTCATCCGACAGGTACTCCTGCTGGGTCATGCGGTGGATCGTGACATCTCGACGTAGGAGATCGGCGACGATCGAGCTCTCCAGTTGGGTGATTTCGAGCCGGCGGATCTTCTGCTGACCGAGCCGACTGGTGTTGAACGCCGCCGTCACACCATTCGAAAAGCCGATGGTCACGGCGGCCAGATCTTCGGTCGCAGACCGAACTGCACGGGCCACACCCGAGATGTGCTCGACACTGACGTCATCGCCGAGCAGCGACAGCACGATGTCGAGATCGTGGATCATCAAGTCGAAGATGACCCCATCGCTGATGCGTGGCGAGTACGACCCAATCCGCGACGCCTCGAAGTGCACCGGCTGATCGAGCAACCGATGCAGTTCCGAGATCGCAGCGTTGAACCGTTCGATGTGGCCGACGGCGAGCGTCACCCCTGCGGCAGCACATGCAGCAACGATCGCCTCCGCATCGGCAACGGTGGGGGCGAGCGGCTTCTCGACCAGCAGGTGCACACCTGCGCGTGCGAGCCGCAGCGCAACGTCGACGTGAAACTGCGTCGGCACGGCGACGACCGCTGCATCGATCTGGCCGACGATCTCGTCGAGGTCGGTCACCGCCCGGGCCGTACTCGAACCACATGCAGCCTGCGCCCTCGCCAAGTCCTGGTCGACGACGGCGACGAGTTCGACACCCGGCAACTGCTTGGCGACCCGAGCGTGATTGGTGCCCATGATGCCGGCGCCGACAACAGCGAGCCGGAGCGGGTCCGTCACGACATCACCGAACGAACGACGGACACGATCGTGTCGAGTTCGGTGTCAGTCAAGTGAGGGTGAACCGGCAGCGACGCAACCTGCGACACCGTGCGGAATGCGGCCGGCACCGGGTCGGGAACCACACGATCATCGCGGCGATAGCAGTCGTAGTCGTAGACGACCTTGGGGTAATAGATGCCGCATCCGACACCATCGGCGTTGACCCGATCGACGAACTCGTCACGCGTGACCGGCGACGCATCGGTGATGCGGACGGTGTACTGGTGGAACACATGGGTTCGCCCGGGTTCCGGCGTTGGCGGCACGACGAGACCGTCGATTCCCGACAACGCCGCCGACAGATACGCCGCGTTCGACGCGCGACGGCCGTTGATCTCGTCGATCCGTGCGAGCTGGGGGATACCGACTGCGGCCGCAAGGTTGGTGAGGCGGTAGTTGTGCCCAGCGATCTCGTACTGATAGCGCACACGCATGCCTTGATTCCGCAGCAAGCGCAGACGATCGGCAACGTCATCGTCGTCGGTCGTGATCATCCCACCCTCGCCGGTGTTCAGATTCTTGGTCGCATACAGCGAGAAGCAGCCGATCCCAAGGCTCCCGGCTGGCCGGCCGTGATACTCCGCTCCCACCGCCTGCGCGGCATCCTCGACGACAGCCAGGTCGTGCGCCGCGGCGATCGCGAGCAGAGGATCCATGTCTGCCATGTACCCGTACAGGTGGACGGGCATGATCGCTTTGGTCCGATCATTGACCAGGGCGGCCACAGCGTCGGGCAGGATGTTGAAGTCGTCACCGATGTCGGCAAAGCGCGCCGTTGCACCCGCTTCGAGGATCGCATTCAGGGTGGCGACGAACGTGAACGGCGACGTGATCACCTCGTCGCCGGGACGCAGCCCGATCGCTTGCATCGCCGCCACGAGTGCGGTCGTGCCGTTGTTCACCGCAATCGCATGGCGGACTCCGTGGCGCTCCACGAACATCTCCTCGAATCGCTCGACGAACACGCCTTGCGCAAGCTGTCCCGACCGGAGGACTTCCAGCACGAGACGTTCTTCCTCCTCGCCGATTCGCACCGTCGTGATCGGGATCATTGCGTCACCTCGCCCGCACAGGCCTCGCACTGAAGGAGCGCAGGCCGTTCCAGCTCTCGTGCGATCACCGCACCGCATCGGCACACCCAACCCAGGTGGCGGGCCGGCGTGCCGGCTACCAACTCGTGCGCTTCGACCGGTCGAGTCACCGTCGCGCCTGCCGCCACCATCGCATACTCTCCAATTCGGTTTCCACAGACGATCGTGGCGTTCGCGCCGATCGAGGCGCCGCGATCAACCACGGTCGCGGTCACGCTCCATTCCGCATTGAACGCCCACGGAACGAGGTCGTTCGTGAACGTTGCGGCAGGTCCGACGAACACATCGTCGGCAAGCGTGACACCGTGATACACGCTGACATTGTTCTGAATCTTGCATCGGTCGCCGATGACCGCGCCATCGTCGACGAAGACGTTCTTCCCGAGCACGCACTGTGAGCCGACCACCGAGCCCGAGCGCACATGCGCGTGGTGCCACACCTTTGTGCCGTCACCAATCAAGGCGCCGGCCTCGACGATTGCAGTGTCGTGCACGAAGTAGCCGCCGTCGGTCATGAATGCACCACGATACCTGCGACGCGACGTCGATACGTCGATGCGATGGTCTGGACGCGTCGGTTGAGGATGACTCAACCCTCGACCGGTCAAGCAGCCCTCTCGGATCCATCCCGACGGCTACCCTCGCAGACCATGAAGGGCATCATCCTCGCCGGGGGCACCGGGTCGCGTCTGCATCCGGTCACCTTGGGCACGTCGAAGCAGTTGCTCCCGGTCTACGACAAGCCGATGATCTACTACCCGCTGTCGGTGCAGATGCTCGCCGGCATCCGCGAGGTGCTGGTCATCACCACGCCGGAGGATCGAGCCGGCTTCGAACGGCTGCTCGGCGACGGATCACAGTGGGGAATGCAGCTGCACTACGCCACGCAGCCCGCCCCCGAGGGGCTCGCCCAAGCGTTCCTGATCGGCGCCGACTTCCTCGCCGGGCAGGGCGCATCGCTCGTCCTCGGCGACAACATGTTCTACGGCGCCGGCTTTTCCCAACTGGTCAGCGCGGCGGCGGCCCGCGAGTCGGGCGCCACCGTGTTCGGCTACCACGTGAAGGATCCGCAGCGCTACGGCATCGTCGACCTCGACGCCGACGGCCGACCCACCAAGATCGAGGAAAAGCCCGAGTCGCCGCGCAGCAACTGGGCGGTCACCGGGCTGTACTTCTTCGACGAACGGGTCGTCGAAGCTGCCGAAGCAGGTCGTGCCATCGGCTCGCGGCGAACTCGAGATCACCTCGGTCATCGACTACTACCTGACACGCGGCGAACTCGACGTGCAGAAACTCGACCGTGGCTTCGCCTGGCTCGACACCGGCACCTTCGACTCGATGGTCGAAGCATCAGAATTCGTCCGCGTCATCCAACACCGGCAGAACTCCCAGATCGCCTGCCTCGAAGAGATCGCCTGGGAACAGGGCTGGATCGACGACACCGCGCTGCGCTCCGCCGGCGACGCGATGGCCAAGAACACCTACGGCCAGTACCTGCTGAATCTGCTCGACGGCGGCCCACGATGACCGCACGCTGCGGAGACTGCTGCGGCGACTGGGCGGATGAAGATTCTCGTCACGGGCGGCAAGGGGTTCATCGGCTCGGCCGTCGTCCGCCACCTCATCAACCACACCGACCACGACGTCGTCAACGTCGACAAGATGACCTATGCGGCGACCGAGGGCTCCACCCAGATGGTCGCCGACAGCCCACGGGTCACGTTCGAGCAGGCCGACATCTGCGACATCGACCGGATCACCGAGGTCTTCGTCGAACACTCCCCCGACGTCGTCATGCACCTCGCCGCCGAGAGTCATGTCGATCGCTCGATCGACGGGCCCGCGGCCTTCGTGCAGACCAATCTCGTCGGCACCTTCACGATGCTCGAAGCCGCCCGCGCCGCAGGCGTGCAGCGCTTCCACCACATCTCCACCGACGAGGTGTTCGGCTCACTCGGCCCCCACGATCCGCCGTTCACCGAGACCACCCCGTACGACCCGCGGTCGCCGTACTCGGCGAGCAAGGCCGGGTCCGACCACCTCGTGCGGGCCTGGGGCGAGACCTACGGCCTGCCGGTGTTGCTCACCAACTGCTCGAACAACTACGGGCCGTTCCACTTCCCCGAAAAGCTCATCCCCCTCGTCACGATCCGGGCGCTGCACGGCGAGTCCCTCCCGGTCTACGGCACGGGCGACAACATCCGCGACTGGCTCCACGTCGAAGACCACGCCGCCGCGCTCGTCACCGTCGTCGAACGGGGCACGCCGGGCGAGACGTACAACATCGGCGGCAAAGCCGAACGCACCAACCTCGACGTCGTCGAAACGCTGTGCGACCTCGTCGACGAACTCGCCGGCCCGCTCGCCCCCGGCGCGCCACGACGTTCGTTGATCACCTTTGTCGCCGACCGTCCCGGGCACGACCAGCGGTACGCGATCGACCAGACGAAGATCCAACGCGACCTCGGTTGGGAACCCGCGCACACGTTCGACACGGGCCTGCGCGCCACCGTGCAGTGGTACCTCGACAACCAAGCGTGGTGGCAGCCGCTGCGCGACAAGGCCGCCACCGAGCGGGTGGGGCTGAAGGGGTAGGCGTGGAGATCGTTCACACCCACCTCGACGGTGTCGTCGAAATCCGGACCAAGCGGCATGGCGACGACCGGGGCTGGTTCAGCGAAACCTGGAAGCATTCGGCGTTGCTCGACGCCGGGATCGACATCGATTTCGTCCAAGACAACGAATCGTTCAGTGCGCCGATCGGCACGTTGCGCGGGCTGCACTATCAGATCGCGCCACATCCGCAGGACAAGCTCGTTCGGGTCATCCACGGCTCGATCCTCGACGTCGCGGTCGACATCCGTCGCGCGTCGGCCACCTTCGGCCAGCACGTCGCCGTCACCCTCAGCGCCGACGCCGCCAACCAGTTGCTCGTCCCGGCCGGGTTCGCCCACGGATTCTGCACGCTCGAAGCGGACGTGCGCGTCGCCTACAAGGTCAGCGGGCAGTACGCCCCCAGCTGCGAGCGGGCGATCCGCTGGGACGACCCCGACCTCGCCATCGATTGGCCGCTCCCGGCCGGCGGCCCCACCCTGTCCGACAAGGACATCGTCGCGCCCTACCTCGCCGACCAACCCGACCTGTTCTGACGCCCGGCGCAGCGGCTCCGCCCGCGCCAGCGCGCCGCATCCACTTCGTCTGCCGGCGCCGATCTCTGTCCGCCCAGCCCCGCATTCCGCCCCAGAACGGACAGAGATCCCGCACGATCTCGGCCCAACCGGTGCCGCACGCAGATCGAGCGCTGCACGCCGACCTGCGATCTCTGTCCACCCAGCCCAGCAATCCGCCCCAGAACGGACAGAGATTCGGCCGGTGGGAGGTCAGTTCGTTGCGCGAAGAAGCGTCGTCACGACGCGATCGAGGTCGGTCCCGGTCAAACCGCTGCCGCTCGGCAGGCAGAGACCGGTCTCGAACAGGCCGGTGCTGACGCCTCGTTCATAGGCCCGAGCATCGGCGAACAGCGGCTGCAGGTGCATCGGCTTCCAGAGCTGGCGGCTCTCGATGTTCACCGCGGCCAGCGCCTGGCGCACTGCGTCGCGTCGCGCGGCATCGTCGAAGTACACGCAGGTGAGCCACCCGTTCCAACCGCTCCACTCGGGAATTGGCATGAAGTGCAGGCCGTCGACCTCTGCGAACGCCTTCCGGTACGCCACGTTGATCTCGCACCGCTGCTTGACCATCTCGTCGAGCCGCGTCAACTGCCCGCGTCCGAGCGCAGCAAGCAGATTGCTCAGTCGATAGTTGAACCCCATGGTCGTGTGTTCGTAGTGGTCGACGGGCTCGCGCGCTTGGGTGGCGAGGTATCGAATTCGCTCGGCCACGGCCACATCGTCGACGACGAGCATGCCCCCGCCGCTCGTGGTCATCACCTTGTTGCCGTTGAACGAGAAGACACCGATATCGCCCAACGTCCCGGCCGGCCGATCGCGATACGTCGACCCCATCGACTCGGCGGCATCTTCGAGGATCGGGACGTCATAGTGGGCGCACAGTTCGACGATGCGGTCATAGTCGGCGCACTGACCGAAGAGGTCGACGACGACGACGGCCTTGGGCAGCCGATTTCGGGCGGCCGCCTCGTCGAGGGCGTGTCCCAACAACTCGGGGTCCATGTTCCAGCTGCACGGCTCGCTATCGATGAAGACCGGCGTTCCACCGCAGTAGGTGACCGTGTTCGCCGGAGCGACAAAGGTGAACGACGAGACGAACACCTCGTCGCCGGGCCCGACACCGAGTTCACGCAACGCCAGGTGCAAGCCGGCCGTCGCTGTGGTCAGACCGACCGCGCCACACCATCCGATCCGCTCCGCTACCTCAGCCTCGAAGGCGTCAAGGTCGGGCCCGGTCGGCGCAATCCACCCCGAGTCGAAGGCGTTGAGCACATAGTCACGTTCGATGAGCCCCACATCAGGAGGGCTGAGGTAGATCCGCTTCTCCTCATCGCTCGAGTTCAGCCCAGGAATCACGCAGATCCTTCGACACGCACATCACAAGTCACGGTGCACGATCCTAACGACTGCAATGGGCGCCGTTCGGCGGACCCAGCCACCCTCGACGCTCCGACCCGCGATGTCTGTCCGCCCAGCCCAGCAATCCGCCCCACAACGGACAGAGATCCCGCGCACGATCCCGGTCCTCGACTGGTGCCGCACGCTGGCTCGCGATCTCTGTCCGCCCAGCCCAGCAATCCGCCCCACAACGGACAGAGATCCACGCTGAAACGTGCCGAACTGTGCCCGGACGCGACGAAGC
>CAWFYU010000019.1:0-35289 GCA_963820085.1 Ilumatobacteraceae bacterium
AAGCGGAACTCCATCACGTCGCCGTCTTGGGCGATGTAGTCCTTGCCTTCGACGCGCATCTTGCCGACGTCTTTGGCCGCGTTCCACGAGCCGAGTTCGAGCAACTCGTCCCACTGGATGACCTCGGCCTTGATGAACCCGCGCTGGAAGTCGGTGTGGATCCGACCGGCACACATCGGCGCAGTCGACCCTTCGTGGAAGGTCCACGCCCGCGATTCCTGCTCGCCGGTGGTCATGTACGTGCGTAAGCCGAGCAAGTGGTAGGCGCTGCGCACCATCCGAAAGAGTGCTCCTTCGCCGAGTCCGAAGCCTTCCAGGATTTCCTTGCGCTCGGCGGGGTCTTCGATCGCGGCGGCTTCGGCTTCCATCTGGATGCACATGCCGATCACTTCGACGTTGTCGCCGGCGTTGTTGAACTCGGCAGCGACGAGTGCTTCCTTTTCGGGAATCGACTCGATGTCGTCTTCGCCGACGTTGACGACGACGAGTACCCGCCGGTTGGTGAGCAGGAAGTACGGGGCGAGGATCTTGCGGACGTCTTCCTTGAGTCCGGCGCGATAGAGCGGCAACCCCTCGGCAAGTTGGTCGTACGCGATCTGCAGCGCCTCGGTTTCCTCGACCATCGACTTGTCGAGCTTCGCCGCCCGCTTGGTCTGATGGAGCCGCTTCTCGACGGTCTCCAGGTCGGCGAGCGCGAGTTCGATCTCGACGATGCGGAGGTGTTCGATTGGGTCAGATGGGCCGACGACGTCGTCGTCGACGAAGGCTCGCAGCACGAACACGATGGCGTCGACTTCACGGATGTTGGCCAGGAACTTGTTGCCGAGGCCCTCGCCGGTGCTGGCCCCTTCGACCAGCCCGCCGATGTCGACGACCTCGACCTGCGCGTGCACGACCTTCTTCGATTTCGACATCACGGCCAGCCGGTCGAGCCGTTCGTCGGGCACCATCGCCACGCCGATGTTCGGGTCCTTCGTGGCGAACGGGTACGGTGCCGCGAGGGCCCCACCACCGGTCAGCGCGTTGTACAGCGAGCTCTTGCCCGCGTTCGGGAGTCCGACCAAGCCAAAACGTTCCATGCGGCCCGCCACGCTACAAGCCGGCGGCGGACGCCAGGCATGGCCCGCCCGGTCGCCGGTTGCCCGGTCACCGGTCGACGCTCACGTCCGGCGGAGCTGCTGGGCAGCCGTGAAGAGCTGACGGGAGATCCCGATGCTCATCACGGTGGTCGTGGTGGCGACGCTTCCGAGCACGAGGTACATCACCGAGATCTGCACCATCACCGCATCGGCCGGGTCGACGCCGGCGAGGATCAGGCCGACCATGGCGCCGGGCAGGGCGACGATGCCGACCGCCTTGGTGGTTTCGATCTGTGGGACGAGCGCCGTGCGTAGCGCCTGTTTGAGGTGAGGCTGGAACGCATCGGCCGCGGACAGCCCGAGCGCGAGGCGACCCTCGATCACGTTGCGTTGCTCGGTTGCTGCTGTGAGCAATTGGCGCGACACGAGCACGGTGGCGGTGAGGGAGTTACCGATGACGATGCCGGCAAGGGGGACGATCGTCCGGCCTTCGAGTTGATACACCTGGAAACCGAACAGCACGCCGAGGGTGACGAGGCCCGACATGGCGTAGGCAATGAGGGCCAGCGGGAAGACGCGCGGCACACCTGGCGCACGTTGGGCCGTGGTCCACGCGGCGAACAGCAACATCATGACGAGCCACAGAGCCGACCAGATGAGGGGGTCGTCGGGGTCGACAACGAGGCGGAGGGCCCAACCGACCGCGAGCAATTGTCCGAGGGCGCGCAGTGCCGCCCACGCCAGCGAGCGTTCCAGTTCGAGTTTGCGCCACAGCGAGATCGCCACGGCGACGGCGATCAGCCCGCCCGACGCAGCAACGCCTGCGTATCCGATCGCGGCCTGACTCGCGCCGACGACGCCGATGCCAGTCTCGGCCATGACGCCAGTCTCGGCCATGACGCCAGTCTCGGCCACGATGCCAGTCCCGGCCGTGACGCCGATGCCAGTTTCGGCCACCGCACCAGTCTCGGCCATGACGCCGATCTCGGCGAGCGCGCTCGACGTCACGGTGCACCGACCAGTCGACGCACGACGGGGTCGTCGCTTGCGTCGAGGTCGCTCAGGTGCCCGAACGCAGCCACCCGACCGTCGACGATGGCGAGGACGTGGTCGGCCAAGCGGCGGAGTTGATCGGTGTCGTGGCTCACCCAGATCACCGCCATGCCCTCGTCGGCCAATTGCCGCGCCAGTCGTTCGACCGTCAGCCGCGCATCGAGGTCGAGTGCCGCAGTCGGCTCGTCGGCCAGCACCACCTGCGGCTTGGTGAGGAGTGCCCGAGCCACGCACATGCGTTGTGCTTCGCCTCCCGACAGGTCAGCCGCTGCCCGATGGACGAGGTCGGCCGACAGCCCGACGTGTTCGAGCACGTGGGCTGCGCGTTGCTCGTCGATGTCGGCCAGCGCCACGCGGAAGTTGTCGAAGACCGTTCCGGCGAACAGCGGTGGGCGTTGAAAGACGGTGGCGACCTGGCGCCTGAGTTCGTTCGGTGCCAGAGCGGTGAGCAGTTCACCGCGCCAACGAATCTCGCCGGCCAGCGGGTCGTCAAGTCGGTTCAGCAGCCGCAGCAGGGTCGATTTGCCCGACCCGGACGGCCCGACGATGACGGTGATTCCCTCGTTCGGCAGATCGACGGAGATGTCGCGCAGGATCGGCTCGTCGACGGGTCCGGCCATCACACCCGACAGCGAGAATCCGTCGGACGGGGGCACGTCGAGGACCGTAATCGACACGCCGGAGGCATGCTCACGCCGCCTCCGATATGGCATGCTGACAGCCATGGCATGGCTGGTGAGCGAGGCTCGTGTGCTCGCATCTGCCGAAGTTGCCGAAACGCGCTCGGCGCGCCGACGGGGGCTGCTCGGGCGGAGCGAACTCGAAGGCGCGCTGGTGATTCGACCGTGTCGCGCAGTGCACACCATCGGTATGAAGTTTCCGATCGACGTGGCGTTCGTCGACGCGAACGGGGTGGTGATGAAGACGTTGCAGATGCCCCGTCACCGGCTCGGTCTGCCGGTGCCCAAGGCGCGCCTCGTCATCGAAGCTCGAGCCGGAGCGTTCGGGCGGTGGGGTTTGCGGGTCGGCGATGTCGTCGAAGTCCGCGACCAGGACGTCTGAATCGTGTCGACGCTCTGGCTGGTGGCCACGCCGATCGGCAACCTCGGTGATCTCCCGCCCGCGCGGTCGAGGTGCTGGCCGCGGCCGAATTGATCTGCTGCGAGGACACGCGTCGCACCGGCCTGCTGCTGCAGCACGCTGGGGTGAAGGCGAAGCGGATGGCGGTGTGTAACGACCACACCGAGCATGACCTGATCGACCGGGTGCTGCGTGTGCTCGACGATGGTGGAGATGTCGCCGTGGTGAGCGATGCGGGAACTCCGGGGGTGTCCGACCCCGGGGAGCGGCTCGTGCGGGCAGTCATCGAGACATCGCACACGGTGAGCGCAGTGCCGGGGCCGAGCGCGGCAGTGATGGCGGTGACGATCAGTGGGCTCGCCACATCGCGGTTCGTGTTCGACGGATTCCTGCCGCGCAAGGGTCGTGAGCGCGCCGAGCGGCTGGCCGACGTGGCAGCCGAGCGCCGCACGATCGTGCTCTACGAGGCGCCGCATCGTGCGTTGCGGACGCTGCGTGACCTTGCCGATGTCTGTGGCCCCGAGCGGATGGTCGTCGTGACCCGTGAGTTGACCAAGTTGCACGAGGAAGTGGTGCGTGGGCCGCTCGGCTCGATCGACATCGGCGAGCCGCGTGGGGAGTATGTGTTCGTCGTCGAAGGCGCGCCGGTCGACGATGCCCCGATCACCGACGACGGCGTTCGGGCGTTGCTGGCGTGGGCGGTTGGTCGGGGTCTGACGAAGCGTGACGCCGCCGCCGAAGTCGCCGCCCAGACCGGCCGATCACGTCGCGACGTCTACCAGTTGACCCTCGATCCCTGACGCCCCGCTCGCCAGAAGTGGGTCGCACCGTGGTGCCTGGGGCGTCGGCGCGGCCGACGCGGGTTGGTCGTTCTGGTCGGCCGGGCCGGTCGATCTGTGTGCGTGGTGCCGCGGATTGCTGGGCAGGGCGGACAGAGATGGGGCTTTTTTTTGGGGATTGCTGGGCTGGGCGGACAGAGATCGGGGCCTTCGAGGCTGGCGTCGGCGGGTGGGTCGGGGCCGCTGCGCCGGCGGGGGTGGGTCGGTCGATCTGTGTGCGTAATGCTGCGGATTGCTGGGCTGGGCGGACAGAGATCGCTGCGTTCGGGCTGGGCGCTGCGCGGGTGGGGCAGGTTGGCCGATCTGTGTGCGTGGTGCCGCGGATTGCTGGGCTGGGCGGACAGAGATCGGTGCCGTCGGGGCCGACGGGTTTCCCCTTTCGCAGTTGCGTGACCCACTGTGCAGGTATGAGCCCAATTGTTAGTGTCACGCCATGAATCGGCCGGTTCTCCTGCTCGCTCATACTCGTCGCTGCGTTGGCCGCGTGTTCGGGCAGCAGCGACGCCGACGAGCCCTCGACCCTCGCGTCGAGCGCGCCCGCCACCGAGCCAGCAGCAACGTCGGCCCCCGACGCCACCGTCGCCCCAACCACGTCAACCACCACCACGACCAGTACCACCGTTGCTCCAACCACCACGGTTGATCCGATCGTCGAGATCGAAGCAGCCGTCAAGCAGGCGCGCCTGGACGGGGCGGAATCCATCTACTTGGCGGAGACAGATCCTGGCAATCGCGGCTTCCGCGATGCGGTGGCGGAGTACAACACGGGGGATCGCCTGAGAACCACGATCGAGACGCTCGACGGCTTGCTCGCCGACGGAGTCGCGGTCCGCCGGGGGGACCCGAATCTTTCTCGAACGGTGTTCACCGGCTCACTTCAGGCGCCGGAAGGCGCTGACTCGTCCGAGGTGTTCTTGGAGGAGTGCACGGTCAATAGCGATGTTGCGTTCGCAGTTCAGCCGGGTGGGCCTGAGGGCCCAGTCATCGACGACCGGATCTTCACATTCAAGGGCACGGTTCGCTACCTGCTCGAAGACGGGAAGTGGAAGAACGCGGGCGGAGAGTTGATTGAGCGGATTGAAGGGTCAGACCAGTGTCCTCTCGCTTGAGACTTCGCGCCCCGCTGTTCGGCCTGTTCGCCCTAATGCTTCCGGTCACGGGTCATGCGCTTGACCGCGACACCGTGTCCGCAGATTCCTCGACGGGGGATGTGGAGGTGCGGGCGGTGACGGGGGTGGTGTATACGTCGGGGCCGGGTTCGGGGCCGAGGTGTTCGTGGAATCAGTATGACCAGGGTCCGTTTGAGAGTGCGTTGGGGGTTGCTCCGAGGCCGCCGGTTGCGTATGACGTTCCGGATGAGGAGTTGTTGCCGGAGGAGTTGGCGGTGCGGGTTGCGGAGCGCGAGGCGGCGGCGGAGGTGGAGCGGGTGCGGCGGGCTCAGCCGGCGGTGACGCAGTTTCAGGGTGCGCCGCATCATGTGTTCGATGTGCGTTGTCCGGGTGTGACCGGCACGTTGCGGTTGATCCCGGTGGGGGTGACTGGCGATGATTTGGTGGCGGGGTTGATGGTGGTGGCGAAGGGGAATATTGGTGTGCCGGTGCCGGTGGTGTCGCCGCCGTTCGAGTTTGGTGGTTGGGTGAATTTGGGGATGTGGTTGGCGGTGGAGCCTGCGGTGGTCGCGTCGATCACGGCGGAGGCGGGGCCGAACGCGTGGGCGACGGTGTCTCCGGTGCAGGGGTCGGTGAGTTTCGATTTCGGGAATGGTGATGTCGTGGAGTGTCGTGGGGTGGGTGTTCCGATCGTCGATTTGGACACGTTGGAGGAGGGGCCGTGTGGGTATACGTATCGGTTGTCGAGCCCGGAGGATGATCCGTATGACGTGACGGTGACGTCGTCGTGGGATCTGCCGTATGTGTCGTCGTCAGGGTCGGGTTCGGTCGATGGGTTCGAGCGGAGTGTGTCTGCGTTGTATGACGTGGATGAGTTGCAGACGGTGGGTCGCAGCAACTGAGGCGTCGGCTGCGGAGCGTTGGTCTCGGCGGATGAGGTCGATCTGTGTGCCGTGAGTGCGGCGGATTGCTGGGCAGTGGGGACGGAGATTGGTGCGGGCTGGGGCCAGGCCCATCCGGGCGTTGATCTGTGTGCGTGAGGCGGCGGATTGCTGGGCAGTGGGGACGGAGATCGGTGCGGGCTGGGGCAGGCCGAACCGGCGCTGTGTGCATGGGGGACGGAGATCGGCGCGGGCGAGGGGCGCCGGGCCGGCGAATCGTCCCGCGGGGCCGCACCGCTCGCGCGTGGAACGAGGTGCGAGGATGGCGCCGTGACGACGAATGACGCGCAGGTGGAGTGGCTGACGGTGGCGGGTGACCCGGACGTGTGGCGTTCGATCGGCTTGACAGTGTCTGCCGACGGTCTGATCCCGCTGTTCGGGACCTGTCTGCGGATCGTCGAGCCGGGTGACGACGGAGCGACGGGCTTGATCGGCTGGGCATTCAGTGGGATCACGGACACGGATGATGTCGCCGGCTTCCCGGCGGTCGTCGTCGATCGTGGCCGTCCGACGTTCGCCGCGCACGACCTCGGGGCAGCGCAGCTCGATCACGTGGTGATCTTCACCGGCGACATGGACGCCGTTTCGGGCGCGGTCGAATCGGCGACGGGTTGCGCGCGCAAGCGAGTCCGGGACCTGGGCACGATGCGCCAGGGCTTTCACCGCATCGGCGCAGGTGGGCTGATCGTGGAAATCGTCGAACATGCCGACAACGATCGAGCGACCGAGATGTGGGGCTTGGTGCTGATCGTCGACGATCTCGATGCGGCCTGTGCCCTGCTCGGCGAGGAGCGCGTCGGGCCGGCCAAGGACGCCGTCCAGCCGGGACGGCGGATCGCGACGATTCGTACCGAGGTCGGGCTCGGCACCGCAGTCGCATTGATGTCGGCCTGAGCCGGGTTGGCCGGCGCCGAGCACGTGGCGGGGCTGAGTCGGCGCAACCGGGTCTGAGCGGCGTCTGTCGTCGATGCCGGCCAAATTGGATCCGGTTGGGTGTTTGCCGCGCAGGCCGTAGCATGGCGGGCCTATGTCGAAGAAGACCAGCAAGCGCAAGGCCCGGCTCCGCCGTTCGAAGGCGAACCACGGCAAGCGGCCCAACATGGGTCGCTGACCCACCACGCCACCGATTTGGCTGCTTCATCGCAGCATCGCTGAGCGCTCGCCACATCCCAGCCGGATGAGACGGGCGCTTCGTCGCGTCTGGGCACAGTTCGGCACGCTTCAGCGCGGGATCTCTGTCCGTTGTGGGGCGGATTGCTGGGCTGGGCGGACAGAGATCGCGAGCCAGCGTGCGGCACCAGTCGGGACCGGGATCGTGCGCGGGATCTCTGTCCGTTGTGGGGCGGATTGCTGGGCTGGGCGGACAGAGATCGGCGCCGGCGACGAAGTGGATGCGGCGCGGCGCTGAGCGCTGCGCCGGTGGTCAGAACAGGTCGGGTTGGTCGGCGAGGTAGGGCGCGACGATGTCCTTGTCGGACAGGGTGGGGCCGCCGGCCGGGAGCGGCCAATCGATGGCGAGGTCGGGGTCGTCCCAGCGGATCGCCCGCTCGCAGCTGGGGGCGTACTGCCCGCTGACCTTGTAGGCGACGCGCACGTCCGCTTCGAGCGTGCAGAATCCGTGGGCGAACCCGGCCGGGACGAGCAATTGGTTGGCGGCGTCGGCGCTGAGGGTGACGGCGACGTGCTGGCCGAAGGTGGCCGACGCCGCGACGGATGTCGACCGCGACGTCGAGGATCGAGCCGTGGATGACCCGAACGAGCTTGTCCTGCGGATGTGGCGCGATCTGATAGTGCAGCCCGCGCAACGTGCCGATCGGCGCACTGAACGATTCGTTGTCTTGGACGAAATCGATGTCGATCCCGGCGTCGAGCAACGCCGAGTGCTTCCAGGTTTCGCTGAACCAGCCCCGGTCGTCGCCATGCCGCTTGGTCCGGATTTCGACGACACCGTCGAGGTGGGTGTGAACGATCTCCACGCCTACCCCTTCAGCCCCACCCGCTCGGTGGCGGCCTTGTCGCGCAGCGGCTGCCACCAGGCTTGGTTGTCGAGGTACCACTGCACGGTGGCGCGCAGGCCCGTGTCGAACGTGTGCGCGGGTTCCCAACCGAGGTCGCGTTGGATCTTCGTCTGGTCGATCGCGTACCGCTGGTCGTGTCCGGGACGGTCGGCGACAAAGGTGATCAACGAACGTCGTGGCGCGCCGGATGCGAGCGGGCCGGCGAGTTCGTCGACGAGGTCGCACAGCGTTTCGACGACGTCGAGGTTGGTGCGTTCGGCTTTGCCGCCGATGTTGTACGTCTCGCCCGGCGTGCCCCGTTCGACGACGGTGACGAGCGCGGCGGCGTGGTCTTCGACGTGGAGCCAGTCGCGGATGTTGTCGCCCGTGCCGTAGACCGGGAGGGACTCGCCGTGCAGCGCCCGGATCGTGACGAGGGGGATGAGCTTTTCGGGGAAGTGGAACGGCCCGTAGTTGTTCGAGCAGTTGGTGAGCAACACCGGCAGGCCGTAGGTCTCGCCCCAGGCCCGCACGAGGTGGTCGGACCCGGCCTTGCTCGCCGAGTACGGCGACCGCGGGTCGTACGGGGTGGTCTCGGTGAACGGCGGATCGTGCGGGCCGAGTGAGCCGAACACCTCGTCGGTGGAGATGTGGTGGAACCGTTGCACGCCTGCGGCGCGGGCGGCTTCGAGCATCGTGAAGGTGCCGACGAGATTGGTCTGCACGAAGGCCGCGGGCCCGTCGATCGAGCGGTCAACATGACTCTCGGCGGCGAGGTGCATCACGGCGTCGGGGGAGTGCTCGACGAAGATCTCGGTGATCCGGTCGATGTCGCAGATGTCGGCCTGCTCGAACGTGAGCCGTGGGCTGTCGGCGACCATCTGGGTGGAACCCTCGGTCGCCGCATAGGTCATCTTGTCGACGTTGACGACGTCGTGGTCGGTGTGGTTGATGAGGTGGCGGACGACGGCCGAGCCGATGAACCCCTTGCCGCCCGTGACGAGAATCTTCATCCGCCCAGTCGCTCGCAGCCGTCTCCGGTGGGGTCATCGCGGGCCGCCGTCGAGCAGATTCAGCAGGTACTGGCCGTAGGTGTTCTTGGCCATCGCGTCGCCTGCGGAGCGCAGCGCGGCGTCGTCGATCCAGCCCTGTTCCCAGGCGATCTCTTCGAGGCAGGCGATCTGGGAGTTCTGCCGGTGTTGGATGACGCGGACGAATTCTGATGCTTCGACCATCGAGTCGAAGGTGCCGGTGTCGAGCCAGGCGAAGCCACGGTCGAGTTTCTGCACGTCGAGTTCGCCGCGTGTCAGGTAGTAGTCGATGACCGAGGTGATCTCGAGTTCACCGCGAGCCGATGGCACGACCTGCTCGGCAGCTTCGACGACCCGTTCGTCGAAGAAGTACAGCCCGGTGACCGCCCAGTTGCTGCGCGGCGACTCGGGCTTTTCCTCGATCTTGGTGGGTCGGCCGTCGGCGTCGAGGTCGACGATGCCGTAGCGCTGCGGATCCTTCACGTGGTAGCCGAACACGGTGGCGCCCGACTCGCGGGCCGCCGCCGCGCTGACCAGTTGGGAAAAGCCGGCGCCGTAGAACATGTTGTCGCCGAGGACGAGCGATGCGCCCTGCCCGGCGAGGAAGTCGGCGCCGATCAGGAACGCTTGGGCGAGCCCCTCGGGGGCGGGCTGCGTGGCGTACTGCAGCTGCATTCCCCACTGTGATCCGTCGCCGAGCAGCCGTTCGAAGCCGGCTCGATCCTCCTGCGTGGTGATGACCAGCACCTCGCGGATGCCGGCGAGCATCTGCACCGACAGCGGGTAGTAGATCATCGGCTTGTCGTAGACCGGGAGCAACTGCTTCGACGTGCCCAAGGTGACCGGATGCAGACGCGACCCGGTACCCCCGGCGAGAACGATGCCCTTCACGGCCTCGCAGGCTAGCCCGGCAGCCGATGACGACGCGTTGGGCGGCAGTCAGGACGTGTCGCCGTCCAACTCCGATCGCACCACCCGCGCCCGGTACGAAGGTTCTCCCGGTTGCGTGGATTTCGGCCGAAGACGTGATGTCCCGTCCGACCTCCGCATCTCGGTAACGTGCGACCAATGGAACCCAACCTCCCTCGGTCGGGCAGCGCGTCTCCGCTGGCGGATGCCGTGCGGAGGTTGATCGACGTCGTCGTGGGTTCGCTGGCGTTGGTCGTGCTTGCTCCCGTCCTGCTGGTGACGGCTGTCTTGGTTCGGGTGAAGCTCGGTTCTCCGGTGCTTTTCCGTCAGAACCGTCCGGGGCGCGGGGGTCAGCCGTTCGAGCTCCTCAAATTCCGCACCATGCTGTCGGGCCAAGCGCCCGATGCTGAACGTCTGACGCCATTCGGCCGCAAGCTGCGCGCCACCAGCCTCGACGAGCTCCCCGAGTTGGTGAACGTGGTGAAGGGCGAGATGAGCCTCGTCGGCCCCCGACCGCTGCGAATGGGATATCTGCCGCTGTACACCGAGCGTCAGGCTCGTCGACACGATGTTCGCCCGGGCCTCACCGGTCTTGCCCAGGCGAGTGGTCGCAACAGCGTCGACTGGGCGGAACGGCTGGAGTTGGATGTGCAATACGTCGAACAACGATCGTTGCGTCTCGACGCCAAGATCATCGTTGCGACGATCCGCCAACTCGCCAGCCGTTCAGGAATCGCCGGGGATGGCGAAGCCACGATGCCCGCATTCACCGGAGACGGCACCGCGGAGCACGAGGTGGATCTCAGCGTTTGACGATGGGCTTCGCAGGGATGCCGACGACGGTTTGGCCGTCGGGAACGTCTTTCGCAACGACGGCTCCAGCGCCGACGACGACGTTGGCGCCGATCTGCACGCCGGGCAGCACCACGGCTCCGGTGCCGATCTCGGTTCCTCTGCCGACCTGGACGTTGCCGCTGATGCTGACGCCGGGTGACAGCGTCACGTAGTCGCCGAGAATTGCGTCGTGACCGATGGTGCAGTTGAGGTTCACGTGGACGTGGATGCCGAGCGTGATGTTCGTCGTGATGCTCGGCTCCGGCGCAGATGAGCGAGCCTTGTCCGACCGTGTTGAACCGGCCGATCCAGGCGCGTGGATGGACGAGGTGCGGGCCGGGTTCGAAGCCGAGGGAGTCGAGTCGATGGGCGACCGACTCGCGCGTGGCTGGAGCGCCGATCCCGATCACGTACGGTTGCCCTGCTGGCGTGACGGTCTCGGCCACGGATCGAACCGATGACCAGGCGAGCGCCAGGCCTGGTGGAGTGTCGGCGTCGTCGAGGAATCCGGAGAACTCGACGGGCTCGGTGATGCTCACATCGTGGATGAGTTGGGCGACCTCACGACCGAAACCGCCACAACCGAAGACGAGGTACCTCGTGGTGATCACATCCGCAGCGTACCCTTTGCCGCGATGCGGCTCAGGGGACTGCTCGTTCTCGTAGCGTTCGCTCGGCGAATTGGACGACAGTCTCATTGATCTCTGCCGAGATCCCGTGGCCTCGGTAGTGGTGGGCGCTATTGTCGGTGGTCTGGGCGGGACAAGCCGTTGGGTCGGCCGCGGAGTGACGGAGTAGCAACATGACCATCTCGAATCGACGACGCTGGTGCAGGTCCGGCGTGGTGCATGGTTGACATGAGTTCCGGCTTCGTCCCGTGCAGTGCGACAGCGAGAACGTCCGCGCTGGAGTCGATGGATTTATCGGTGGAGCCGGTGTTCGTGCTCCCTGTCGTGTCCGCGTCGACGCGCCGCGTCATCCGGCTGATCGACTTCGTGTTCGCCGTGGTGATGTTGGTCGTGCTGGCCATTCCAATGGTAGTGATCGCTCTGTTGGTGAAGATCACGAGCCCCGGCCCGGTGATGTTCAAGCAGGAGCGCGTTGGGCAGCATGGGCGGAAATTCCAAGTACTCAAGTTCCGCACGATGGCCGATGGCACGCACGATCAGGTGCTCGCCGATCCCGAACTGCGTCGCATTTACACGCTGAACGACTTCAAGTTGCCGGGCGACGATCCTCGCATCACCAAGGTGGGCTCCTTCCTGCGCCGCACGAGCCTCGACGAGCTTCCACAGTTCGTGAACGTGCTGAAGGGTCAGATGGGCCTCGTAGGCGTGCGGCCGATCGAGTTCGATCAGCTGGCGATGCGATCGGAGTACGACCAAGATCTCTACCGACTCCACCGGCCGGCACTGACCGGTTTGTGGCAGGTTGCTGGACGATCGACCTTCCGTGACACGCACCGTGTCGAGCTCGACCGTCTCTGCCTCGAGCAATGGGCACTGTGGCCCAACCTGTGGATCCTGCTCCGCACGCCGAAGGCCGTGCTCATCGGCGCCGGCGCTCACTGATTTCGCCAACGCACGTCGGTGTCGCGCCTGGAGATGCCGCTGATGGGCGTCAGCTGTGCAGCAGTGCTGCGCCGAGCTCACGCCTGAACTTCGCCAGGACGATCTCCTCGCCGAAGTTGGCTTCGGCGTAGCGTCTCGCGGCGTTTCCGAAGGCAGCGCGTTTGGCGGGGTCGGCGGCCAGCGCTCGGGCAGCCTCGCAGAATCCGTGGATATCGGACGGCCCAACGACGATTCCAGCGTCGGCTCGCTCGTCGATGATCCTGGCGGCGGTGTTGTCCACGGGCATCGAGCCGAGGATGGCGCGCCCTGCGCACAGGTAGCTCAGCGTCTTCGAGGGGACGCTGAACGGCCCGGCGAGATCCTCCAGGACGACGATCAGCACGTCGGCTGAGGCGAGCACGTTCGGGAGCTGCTCGAACGGCTGATACGGCAGAAGCTGCAAGTTGCCGAGATCCGTCCGAGACGATTTCTGCTCGCGCCAGCCATTCGGCCCCTTCGCCTTCCGACACCACGACCACGTCGGCGTTGCACGGCGCGAGGGCGACCGCGAGCTCGCTCAGCAGTGATGGGTTGTGCTTGCGAGCCAGTGTGCCGGAATAGAGGAAGGTCAGTCGGTCGGCCAATCCGTGCTGGTGCGCCCACGAATTCGACTTGGGGCGAATGTCGATGGATTCGATCGGAGCCCAGTTCTCGAGTGTGCCGAGGCGATCGGAACGGACGCCACGCCGCGTGGCCTCGAGCTGGAGCTCGGGCGAGATCGCGATCACCAACGCCGCCCGACGCAGCATGAAACTTTCGAGTGCCGAGATGGCTCGACTGACTCGGCCGGCGCCGAGGATTCCGGTCGCCAGTCCGGACTGGACGTCTTGGAACCACACGATGAGATGGGTGCGCCGGAGGGGGAGCGTTATCAACCAGATCATCAGCAACGACACCAGCGGCATGTTGCAGACCACGTGGCTCGCGGGGCGACACTTCCACACGACCCATGCAGTGCCGGCTCCGTAGCGGATTTCGCTGATGGCGCGCCGACGCAGGTCGTACTTCTCGAAGTTGGCTCCTGCTGCGACGGGAAATGTCGGGCAACCGACGCCGTCGAGGTCGCCTTTCGGGGACACGACGGTCGAGCAGAATGAGTAGGCAGTCGGCGTGCCCGTGCGATTCAGCGCTGTTGCCAGCTCGTGGGTGAACGCGTGACCGACGTAGTCGGAGATCAGCAGTTGTTGTGTGGTCAACGGGCAATGCCCTCGGCGGCGAGGTCGGCGTCGACCATCATCGTGACGAGTGATTCGAACGATGTGGGCGGTGTCCAGCCCAGCTCGTGGCGCGCCTTCGACGGGTCTCCGAGCAAGTAGTCGACCTCGGCGGGCCGGAAGAAGCGCTCGTCGACGACGACGTACTCGTCGTAGTCGAGCCCGACATGGCCGAACGCAGCGTCGCAGAACTCGCGCACGCTGTGGGCTTCGCCGGTGGCGATGACGAAGTCTTCGGGCGAATGGTGTTGGAGCATGCGCCACATGGCTTCCACGTAGTCGCCCGCGAAGCCCCAGTCCCGGCGGGCGTCGAGGTTGCCGAGGTGGAGTTTGTCTTGCTTGCCGGCCACGATTGCTGCGACCGCCTTGGTGATCTTGCGGGTCACGAAGTTCTCGCCGCGTCGCGGTGACTCGTGATTGAAGAGGATGCCGTTCGTGGCGAACATTCCGTACGACTCCCGATAGTTCACCGTGGCCCAATACGAATAGAGCTTGGCCACGGCGTATGGGCTGCGCGGGTGGAACGGGGTCTGCTCGTTCTGGGGTGGCGGTGTCGAACCGTAGAGCTCGGACGAGGAAGCTTGGTAGAAGCGAGTGTCGATGCCGGAGATCCGGATTGCTTCGAGCAGTTTCATCGTGGCGAGTCCGGTGACCGAGCCGGTGTAGTCGGGTAGCTCGAAGCTCACTTGGACGTGACTCTGAGCGGCGAGGTGGTACACCTCGTCGGGATGCACGTCACGCAGGATGCGTACGAGGCTGAGCGGATCGTCGAGGTCGCCGTAGTGCAGGGTGATGCGGTCGGAGTCGTCGCCGTGGTGAAGGTGGTCGATGCGGGGGCGGCTCATCTCGCTCGAGCGGCGGACGACGCCGTGGACGTCGTAGCCCTTTGCGAGCAGCAGTTCGGCGAGGTACGAACCGTCTTGGCCGGTGATTCCGGTGATCAACGCTGCGGGCATCGCTTAGCTGGCCACGTCTGCGGGTGCGTCGATGCCACGGAGTTCGGAGTTGGTGCGTTGCTGCTCGAGGAACCAGGCGTACGTGGTGCGAATCCCGGTGTCGAGATCGATGGCCGGTGACCATCCCAAGTCGTTCAACTTCGACACGTCCAGGACCTTCCTCGGTGTGCCGTCGGGCTTCGAGGAATCGAACTTCAGGGTGGCTGCCGGGTTGACGATGTCGCGCACCGTCTCGGCCAACTCTCGGATCGACAGGTCGAGGCCGGTTCCCACGTTGATGTGTTCATCGGCGCTGTAGTGGTTCATCAGGAAGAGGCATGCGTCCGCCAGATCGTCGACGTGAAGAAACTCGCGCATCGGTGAGCCCGTGCCCCAGACCTCGACCTCGGGCTCGCTGTGCGAGCGGGAGTCGTGAAACTTCCGGATGAGTGCCGGAAGCACGTGGCTGGATGTCAGGTCGAAGTTGTCCCCGGGCCCATAGAGGTTGGTGGGCATGGCGGAAATGAAGTTGCACCCGTACTGACGTCGGTACGCTTGGCAGAGCTTGATGCCCGCGATCTTGGCGATGGCGTACCACTCGTTGGTCGGCTCGAGCGGTCCGGTGAGCAATTGATCCTCGGTGATCGGCTGCGTCGCCTGACGTGGGTAGATGCAAGACGATCCGAGGTACAACAGCTTCTTCGCGCCGTACTCGTGCGCAGCGTGCACCACGGTTCCGTGGATCATCAGATTGTCGTAGATGAACTCCGCGGGGCGTGTGCTGTTGGCGAGAATACCGCCGACTGTTCCCGCTACGAGGTAGACGTACTCCGGCCGGTTCGCCTTGAACCAGTGGGAGACTTCCAACTGGTTGCGCAGGTCGAGTTGGTCACGGGATGCCGTGAGGACGTTCGTGAACCCCTCAGCTTCCAGCTTGCGCAGGATGGCCGACCCGACCAGCCCGCCGTGTCCTGCCACGTAGATTCGGGCGTCGAGGTTGATCGCTGCGTGCGGCATGGGCGCCATGCTACGCCGATGTCGGTGTTCGATCTCGCCTGCCGCGGGTTCAGTGGGCGCCGTCTCGGACCCAGTCCGCGGTGCGGCTGATGCCATCCTCGATCGAGGTGGGAACGCTGCGGTGGACGCGTGTCAACTGGGTCACATCGGCGCGCATCTCGGGAATCGAGTTCGAGTCGCTGGCTCCCGTGAACTCGATGCTGATTCCGCCTCCGAGGTGACGAGCGACCATGTCCGCAACGTCAGCGATGCTGACCGGGTTGCCCGATCCGACCTCGACGACTGCACCGGGTTCGAGATGGTCGGTCAGAGCAACCGACGCGAGAATGGCGCCAAGATCTTGGATGAAGACGAAGTCCCTGAGTTCGTGACCTGTTCCCATCGCGCGGATGCGGTTCGTCTCGACTGCTTGGCGACAAAAGTCGTAGACGACCTGCCGCTTGAGTCCGGGGCCGTATGCGGAATAGATCCGTGCCACCCGGACATCAAGCGCGGAGTTTCGCGCATAGTCGCTGGCGATCAACTCCGTCATCAACTTGTGGAGTCCGTACGGTGAATCGGGGGGCAACGGTCGATCCAGTGTTCCCCCGCCGAGCGCCGCGGCGCTGGAGCAGAGCACCACCGTCGAGGTCGGGACGGTCTCGCGAACGGCCGAGAGGAGACGCTGCACTGCGAGCACGTTGTCCGTGAAGTCTCCGTCTCGGTTCTCGAAAGATCCGCGTACAATCGAGGAGCCCGCACAGTGGATCACGACGTCGGGTCGGTGGGCCTCAAGGATCGGGTTGATCGGGTCGACGGCGAGATCGCACGCGACGTCGCCAGCGCCGTGCACACGGCGTGTCAATCCGGCTGTCGCCCACCCCGCCTCCTGGAAGAACGTCGCTACGGCTTTGCCCACGAAGCCAGTTGAGCCTGTAATTAGCGCTCTCGCCACCTCGGCACTCACGGGTTGTCAGAATCGGGCAGGTCTGATGAGGTATCGGTCACGTACTTAGACTTGTCATACATCGCGTTCACGTAGTCCATGTTGGGAACGAGTTCGCCGTCTCGACGTTGCAGCCAGGGGCGGCAACGTTCTGTTCTGACGATGGCGAACCCGAACTCGTTGCCCTGGTGCGGAGCCAACCTTGTCACGATGGGCAGAGCGACCTTCGAGGCATGGCCGATGCGGCGCTTGAGCGCGCTGGTCGACATGGCGAGGCGCTGGTGGGGGAGTCGGTATCCGTAGAAGTACCGGAAGTCGTGGACGACGCCGGGATCGGCTGATCGGACAGTCTTTTCCACCTCACGCTCCGTCCACCGATACACGTAGTTGGGTAACAAGGAGTCGCGGAACCCCCCGACGATCCCTCCCGAGACGGCGAGTGGTTCCAGTTCGAAATCGGGAGCAAGTCCGAAACGAACTGCGACCCTCATCGAGCGCGCTGTCTCGATTCTCAACGACAAGGACCCCCTTTCGTGCAACTCGGAGCATCTCGCCGAGAGCGCGATGGGGCGACCCGCAGTGGTGAAGCCCCATGTGGACTGCCACCCAGTCGACTGAACTGTCCGGGCGCTCGATGTTCTCAGCATCCTGCCGCTCCCACTCGTACGGAGCGTAGTCATCGACGCCGGCGTGGTGCCGAAGGTTTGAGATTCGGACGTTTGGCGCGGCGAGAGAGACGAAGATGTCCCTGTCGAGCTCACCCGCGCAGACAGTAAGAACGTGGTCGGCTCGGTCCAGAGTATGGTCATCTAGGAGGGCAGCGATCATTCGTCGATAGACGGTCATTCTTCTCTCGCATCGGTGGAGGTATCGGACTCGCCGAGATCGACCAGCCGACGTCGCACAGACGATGCTGCGGCAGACCACTGGTAGTTGCGGGCGGACTCACCTGCAGCGACTCTGAGTCGCTCGAGCTGTGTGATGTCGCAGAGAAGGCCGTTCAACTCCGTTGCGAACGCCGCAACGACGCCTGGCGGCACGATCCGGGCGGACAAGGGGTCAACGATGTCGCGAACGCTTCCTACATCTGTTGCCAAAACAGGTGTGCCCGTGGCCAGCGCGTCTATCAGGACGAGCGGTTGTGTGTCGGATAGCGAAGGGAGAAGGAAAAGGTCTGATTCGAGATATTGCTGGAGGAGGGCATCATCTGTGATCCGTCCCAAGAATTTTATGCTCTGATCACCGGAATTCCGCTGATTGATTCGATCCGCGCCAGAATAGTCGATATTCGCTCGCTGGGACCCCACCACGCGCATTTCAAATGGGAACCGAACTGATTGGAGCGCCTCGAACAACAGTTCGAGGCCCTTGCTCCGAATATGTGCGCCGACGAAAAGGAGCACGGGTGGGCATGAAATCCCCACCTTAAAGGATGGCTTCGCTACCTCGAATTTGCTCCCGTTGGCAACGGCGACCCAACGCCTTCTGCTTGCGCCAATTTTCCTGAGCCAGCGACGGTCGCGCTCGGCCCCGACGATGATCAGCTCGCAAAGCTGCGCTCCGATCGCTATGGGAAGTCTGACAAGAACAAGCCACGCGGCCGACGCGACTCTACCGATTCCGTACGTCGCTCTCGGGCTTACGATCTCGACCAAACCATGACTGGACCAGATAACCCGAGCGCCAAGTATGCGCCCGTAAACACAGACTCGAAGGAAGTCCATGGACGGTATCAAGTGATGAATGTGAATGTCCGTCGGGCGTATGTTCTTGATATCTGAGAGAAGAGGCCGACCGGAGAAAACGAACTCTACCGATTTAGGCAGCCTCCGGAAGAGCGCCTCCATGATCTGAGAACGTTCCGAAGTCCGGGCAACCGATGACCAGTTGGAATATTGCGGGGGGACGATTAGGAAGTGTTCGCCGGACCCCAAAGCTCCCGCAGCCGTGGCGAATGCAATGCCAGCCGTGGCGGCGCCACTGTCACGTATATGCGAGGGCATCAAGACAAGATGCAGCGTACGAGAGGCCGACATGCTAGTGGCCATGTTAGGACTTCTTGGTGGCGACGAACGAGTACAATCGGCCCGGCCTACGGTCAAGAAGATCGAGGATGCGGCCTGCGGACACTAGCGCTTTCGTTAGGACTACGCTGGGCCATGATTGTAGCCTTTTGGGTACTTTCATCCGCGTGAGAATCGCTCGGCCTACAGAGGACTCCTCGCTGGGCCAAAGGTTGATCTGCGAACTCAGCGGGCGAATCACAGTCTCCACATCCAGCCCGGCCCTGCTCAGCGCCTCAACGTACTCACGGTAGGGGTACGCCATTTCGTCACCGGTGAGTGCGTGAAACGGGTGATCGCGCCAAAATCGCTGGAGCTGGCGTTGCGAGGAAGCGACGTGCTCGCGCAAAACGATGAAACAGCCGCCGGGCGCTAGTGCCCGGGCAACTTCGGCGGCAACAGAATCCATCGAGTCGGCGTGGTGCATCATCTGTCGTGCGACTGCGACGTCGATGGTTGCCGACCCCACAGGTAAGGCCTCTGCCACGGCTGCAACGACGCTGCCGACCGAACCACCGTGCGATCGCAGGAAGGCGTGTCCAGCGAGCGCACCGATCTCGCCCCCAAGGCATGGCTCGATGCCGGTGACGGAGTAGCCGGCCAGAGCCAGAGCGCTTGCGAGTACACACCGCCCCGAACCAAGTTCAATCACGCGCGCTGGTGGAGGGGGTAGAAGGCGACGAATCTCGCGCCACTCTGCGCTCCGCAGAAAGGACTTCAGAAGCGTCTCGCTGTCGCCAACCATGTAGGCGGCCTCGAGAAGTACGCGCATCTGCGGGTCGGCGCTGAGTGTTGCCGCTGCTGACACCCAGGTGCTCGACTCCACGCGGTATTCGTCCTGATCGGGCCGCTCGCCGCAAGAATCGTCCATGCTAATCGACTACACTATCCGTCTCATGCCGTCCTTGTGGTTGCTCAGATGCGTGACTCGTGATGGCGCGCAAGGAGTCGGGTTGGGCTTGCTGTTTCCGCGCGAGCCCCGTCGATGGGCGCTGTGATTGGCTGCATTGCCGGTGGCGACCGATCTCAGCTGTGCTGTGTTGTGTCGAATAGCGGCCATAACAGGCTGGTGGTCTGATCGGGTGGAGGGTTGCGCGAGATGATGACTGATGTTCCGGTACTAATTCCCGCCTTTCGAAGGCAGCAGAGCTTGGCTCGTATCATTGATGCCCTTACACACCCGGGAAACTCGATGGTGCCAAAGACGATCGTGGTGGCTCACGATGGCCCTAAGGTACCGAATGATGTTTCGAACCTTGAGTGTCGCAGCTACCTGAACAGCCTTAGAGTTGAGGGGCTGAGTGTTCTTGCCCGCGAGCGAAACCTGGGACTTTCCATGAATATCACGGACGGCGTTCGAAGGTTAGCCTCTGAATTTGGTTCAGTCATTGTAGTTGAAGATGACCTAATGATCTCCCCATTTTTTTATGAATACATGACTCATCAACTTAGACAGCACTCGTCTAATCCGGATCTCTTCTCCGTTTCCGGTTACTCTTTCGCACGATGGTCATCCGGTCAGTTCCGGACCTACACGCTCCCGATGATCTCCTCATGGGGTTGGGCAACTTGGCAGTCGGCGTGGGCGCGACATGATCCGAAATATGCGGTCGAGATACTAGACAGGCTATCGACAGGGACAGAGCGGGACCTACGGCATCGCTTTGATGTGGCTGGTTCGTACCCGTACTCGAATCTGCTCGAGGCATGGGGACGGGGAGAGGTCGAGTCGTGGGCGATCGAGTGGTACGCATCTCAATTCTGTGCGTCAGGTCAGTCCATCTTCCCTTCGAGATCGCTCTGCGCCCACCAGCGCGTGGGCGAGGCTACTAACCGAGACGTGCCACCACTTGCTGAACAACGCTTGTACATGCGCCAGCCGGGACACTTGGGCGAAGCGTTGAGCTCGAGCCGCCACGCAACGATGGTGCGAGCCTCGCTACGGGCCCGTAGGATCCCAAAGCCGCTGAACCTTGCGTCTTGGCTGGCGCCTTTCGGCCGCGGCTAACATGTATTTGTAGAAGACTGGTCCGATGCGAAAGATAATCGAGCTGATGAGGCGGACCGCCGTGAGTATCAGGAATCTGCTTTATCGGCGCCTTGTAACAGAATTCGGAGCTGACACCGTTGTCGCGGGCCGTCCTGAAATCCGCCATGGGTCTGCTACCATAGTCATTAAATCACGTAGCTTGATCGAGGGCAGATTAGTCGCCCAGGCGCCGAATGCGAGGATCGTGGTGGGTAGTAACACCTTCATCGGCAAAGGCACGTTGGTCGCTGCCGCCTCCAGCATTGAGATCGGCGATGACGTACTGATCTCCTTCGGCGGACTTCTCATGGATACCAGCGCTCACTCGAAAGACGGTTCCGAACGTAAGGCAGATCTGCAGGAGTGGCGTGCGCAACGTGGCAAGAATTGGAACGACATTCCCGCAGCGCCGATCACGGTCTGCTCAGGGGCATGGATCGGTGCTCATGTGATTGTTTTGCCCGGCGTCCGCATTGGCAAAGGGGCGATAGTCGGTGCGGGTTCCGTCGTCACCTCCGATGTGCCTGATTACGGTACGGTCGCTGGAAACCCAGCGCGCCTGATCGCTTCCATCTCTGATTCGGGCGGCGCAGACCGCGATTAGTTGGCGACAATCGAACTCGCATTGCCGCCAGATCCCGAGTGCCCACTGCGTCGGCTTCATGCCAAGTTTGCGATGCAAGGAGGACTCGGTCGAAAGCAATTCAAAAGATGTCGAAGCGAGACGTCAGATATTTTGGCCGTACCACGAGCCCAAAGGCGATGGCGAAGAAGATCATTCTGTTGCCGATTAAGTCATCGGAGACCTGCGCGTTCAGCACCAAATAGATTATGAGGGCTCCTATGGCCGGGCTCGTGCCCATCGACCATCTGATTCCCCTAGCAGTGGCAATGAGAGCGGCTGTAGCCCCAATCACCCCGAACCATCCGAAGGCGACACCCAGCTCGAGCACGAGGTTGTGGGGGTACTGGTACCCGCTGGCTTCGCTTACGTCTGCTGGAAGCCCAGTTCCCCAAGGCCGATTCTCGATGGTTTCTATCGCGGGTGCGTACAGCTCATCAAGTCTCACTTCGAGGCTTTGAACGTCTCTTATTGAGCGCGCCTGGAGCAATTCGGCCTGTCGTGATGCTCCACCTTCTAGCCGCTCGAGGTCGATGCGATCGGTGGAGATGGCGAACGAAAAGACGCACACCGCAGCGACCACGAGCAATCGCCATCGTGTTCTTTCCCGAGCTTCTAGCGCGCTCGCAGATCGAGAAAGAGCGAGCACGAGCACGATCGAGAAGAGAGCGAATGTCAAAGGCCCGCGTGCACCGGTGCTGAATGCTGCCACACATAGGAACGCAGTTGTGGCTAGCCTCAAGGCACTGCTGTGCTGTCTCAGAATACTGACGAACGGCATCACAGCGATCGCTGCAGCGATCGCACGTCCACTCTCGATATGCGAGGAGTCGCTGGCGAGGCCCAGGACGACCAATGCCGCCGAAAATACGCCAGCGGCGGCGACGCCTCTCAGGAGGCCGTCTCGAAAGTCAGAGTATAGCGCTGCGGCGATGCCGAGGAGCGCAGCGAGAGTCCAGGAAAAGGACGAGTCGTACGGCGAACTCCGCGCCCGGAGCGGTGTTGGACAAACGAAACCCGACGGCGATGCCCAAAAGAGCAACTCCGTTGATGGCAACGATAGACAGGAGGTATCGAACATCCGACAGGACCATCCCAATCCAACGTCCGAGAAGCGCAATTGCTGACGTCAGCATCACGACCTGGGCGAAATTGCCGATCCGTCCGAACGCAACGTCTACAAGAGGTAGCGCAAACAACAGACCGCCGGCGACCATGGCTGATCGCGATGGTGCCACCTCACGCCGAAAGGACCCGGGCCGCCCCAACTCATGATCAACGACCGAGACCTGTCTGCGATGCGTCGATTGTGTTGTTCCTACCCCCACCGCCCGGAGTCCCTCCGTCGCGCTCGCATCTACAGAGACTAGGCGCCGGACTCCCGGGATGCCCATTCACGGCAGCGTTGTTCCGGCTGACGGTCGGGTCGAGTGGGTCTCCCTACGGCTGCCACTTTCCCCACGTGCCGATACCATCGCGCGATGCGCATCGGCTTTCTGCTCCCGGCGAACATCGGGCTCGGGAATCCTTTCAGCGGTGTGGCGCGACTCGCCCGTCTGTCCGAGCAAGCCGTTCAGGAACATCTTGGCTATGAGACGGTCAAGATGACACCGTGGGAACACGTCCGCCACGCAAATTTGGACATGATTCATGCCTTTACAACATCGCCGTCCTTCGAGCGCGGGCGAGCCGCCTCCGGAGTTCCGTGGGCGTTGACTCCCGTGCACGATTCGCTTAAACCGGCCTGGAAGTACAGGATAGCCGTGCAGTGTGGGCGCTTACCTCGGATCGTCACCGAGGCATCGCAGAAGCGCTCTTTGCTCCACTGTGTTGACAGAACGCTGGCCATGTCCACAGACGAGCGGATCCGCCTGATTTCGCACTTCGGGCTGAATCCTGGCTCGGTGATTGTGGTTCCGTGTCCGGCGCCGGAGGTCGAGCCGCTGCGGCCCGAAGAAGTAGCTCGAGTGCTTTCGGGCCTCCGCTTGGCGCCGGGAGAGTATGTGGCGGCCGTCTGCGACTATGGGTCGACGAGGAAGAACATTCTACGCCTCATCGCTGCAGCACAACACTCAAAGATGCTCCTCGTCCTCGCAGGCAACGCGTCGTCCACCGCCGTTCGTGAGGCCATTGTCGCTACCTCCGCCACCGATGACCGGATACGAGTCCTCGGTGCCGTGGACAACAAGGTCAAGATGGCTCTCATGCAAGGAGCAGCCGCGTATTGCCAGCCGTCGTTGGAGGAAGGCGCCGGACTTGCGGCCATGGAGGCGGCACTCCTGGGAACTCCGGTTGTCGCATCCGACGTTGGAGGGGTGCGCGAGCATCTTGGCCCGTCGGCTGTCTGGGTGGAGCCCACTGACGTTCTGTCGATTGCGCAAGGTCTTGCGAGTGCGCTTGGGTCCGACGCCACGGCCGTGTCAGAGTTCATCCGCCGCCATCACTCACTCGAGGCGTACGCTCATCGACTGGATTCGGCCTACGCATCAGTGCTTCAGAACTGATTCTTGGGTACTTTCGGTGAGGAGGGGACAATGTCGACAAATCGGCTCAACTTGGGCTGCGGACGTGATATTCGTGATGGCTTCGTCAACGTTGACAACGCGCCACTGGATGGAGTGGATGTTGTCCATGATCTAGCCCAGATGCCCTGGCCGTTTGCGGACGACAGCGTGGAGGAAATCTTGGCGAAGGATCTGATTGAACACATCGAAGACCTGGAGGTCTTCCTTCGAGAATGCCACCGCGTGCTGCGCCGGGGTGGCTGCCTCATAATGTCAGCTCCGCACTTCACCTCGCGTGGAGTTTGGGTTGATCCGACTCACCGGCGAGCGTTCGCGTTCGACACGCTGGACTTCTTCACCAGCGGGCATCATCGTGCGTACTACTGGGACTTTCACTTCAGTGAACGGAGGACCTCCCGAATAGTCTTTGAGAGATCGCCAAAGTACATCTGGAACCGACTCTTCGAGTTTGCCGTCAATATAAACGACAGTAGCCGCCGTGCTTATGAGAGCACGCCCCTTCGGCTGTTTCCTGCGCTCAACGTGCACGTGGTTCTTGTCCGGTAGGGCTACCGCTGAGCGGCCATGACATGAAATCTCGTGCGAATAATCCAAAGAAGCCAAATGAGCAGCACCAATGAATAGATTGCGTTGACTATCGGCGCTGACTTCGCCCCGAGGGATCCGGACACTGCATAGCAAAGCGCAAGCGATGCCAACGCTACGGGAACTGTGATGCGAGCAACGGAAGCCTCACCGCCACGAGCTTGGACGAGCGCTGAAAGCGGTTGACCGGCGACAACCGGTAGGAGCGATAGCCCGTACAGCTGTAAGACCGCAACGGATCCGTCATACTTGGTTCCCAGTAGAACGGACACGAGAGCCGGTGCCCCGAGAACAATTAGAAGGATCGGGATGCACGCAATCAGAACCAGCTTGCGAAGACCTTGCAAGAGCTCAAGCGCCGCCGCGTCCGATTTTGCGGCAGACAGTTGCGGAAACATCTGAGTAGCAATGGCGCTGGGTAGAAGAACGATTGGTTGAACCCACTTCTGCACGACCGCTGCGAGTGCCGATTGGACATGTCCGGCGCCGATCGAGATGACCGTGACGTAGAGCCCAGGCGATATGAGTGCAAGTGACGTCAGACCAAACGCAGCACTGCCGTGCCAAGGGTTTCCAAGATACGGCAGGGAA
The DNA here is from genome assembly GCA_963820085.1 of Ilumatobacteraceae bacterium. GTDB lineage: Bacteria > Actinomycetota > Acidimicrobiia > Acidimicrobiales > Ilumatobacteraceae > Ilumatobacter_A. Next base: position 24,989 of record CAWFYU010000019.1, read on the forward strand.
TGACGCGGGAGTTTGCGATGGATCGAGGCCATGCCAAGTCCAGCGGTGATGACCCAACTCAATGTGGCCGCAGCGGCGCTGGCCGTGAGGAGATAGCTATCACGCGCGAGTGAGAACGGCTAGGACGAGGACGACGTTGCCAAGAGCAGCGAATGTCGCGGCTGTAGCTGGCGTTCGGATCGACCGTACCGCCGCCCCCATTCCGAGGCTCAGCGGGAAGGTGACGGCCTGAGAGGCCAGCAGTACCAGGTCCACCTTGCCCAACGTGCCGTTCCCCCGACCAGCAATCAACACGCTGAAGATAGCTGCTGCCGGAATTTGAAGTGCTGTCCGCCTGACTATCCAGCTGCGGTACTGAGGTAAATTTTCCCCCCTAGCGAGGTCCCTTGTCATACGCTGACTCGAACCGAAGTCGATCAATCCACCCAGAAAGATGCCGAGGGCATAGGTGGACGCGAACGACCCGAAATCCTCGACCGAAACTCTTCGCGCCAAGGCAACAAAGGCGACTCCGGCCAGTGACTGCCCGGCTCCAAGGGCAATCATGTTCGCGAGAGTCCCGCGCCATCGCGCCGAGTGGTTCACGCCGGATTCGCCGGATTCGATGTGACATCGAGTATTCGAGAAGTTGCTACAAGGTCGCCCAAGGTGCAGGTCATGAGAGCGGGATGGCGCGCCACTCGATCGATCGTACAGTCGCGTTTGGGGAAGGCTGGACCTATCCGGGTTGTGTGCTGACCGGGAAGTCAGCACACAGAACCGCAGCAGCTCACGACGTTACGTCTAGCTTCGGCCAATGCCGACGAGGCACCACGCCGCAAATGCCTCCTCAACGGCAGCTTCGTTTTTCTGCGCGAGGGGGAGGGTGGCGTGGACGCGCTCTGTGGCGGTAAGCCTCAAGGCCCTCCGTGACGTCGGCTCGCCTCTTCCAGCATCTACAACGGAGGGGGCGCCAGTCCAGGTCTACAGGTAGGTATCCTCGCGCCGATATGCAAAAGTCGCGTGCGGATCTGACGCTCAGGGATTACGCCGCGGCTGTGTCCAGGCGCAAGTGGGCCCCGATCGTAGCAACCGTGGTTGCCGTGCTGGCGGCGGTCGCCCTCTCGGCAGTACAGACTCCGGTGTACTCCGCCGACGCAGAGATCCTTGTGCAACCACGTGGTCAGGACGGGCTATTCGAGAGTCAAGTCGTCAACCTAAACGAGCGAGCGATCCAGACCGAGATCCAGGTGATCGAAGGGCAAGCAGTCCGGGCCCGCGTGCAGCGCGACTTCGAGCTCCCCGATCCGCCGCCAGTGGTTGCAGCTGCTCCGATCGGCGAGACAGATGTGATCGCAGTGACGGTTCGATCGACGAACGCCACCAACGCTGCAATTCTCGCAAACGCCTACGCTGATGGGTATATCTCGATTCGGCTCGAGCAGTCCGTGAAGGAGTTGCTTTCGGCGAGCACCGAGGTACAGCGTGCGATCGACGACCTCCAGAGCCAGATCGATGCGCTCGACGATGACGACCCGCGACGCAACTCCCTCGTGACGCAGCTCGGCAACTTCACCACCACGCTCGATGAGCTTAGGGTCGACTCGGCACTCCGTACGGGTGGAGCGGTTGTCATCAAGTCAGCGGAGACACCTGAGTCGCCCGTGGAACCGAATCCAGTCAGGTCGGCGTTTCTAGCGGGTTTGATCGGCCTGCTGATCGGTCTGGGTGCCGCCCTGCTGCTCGACTACCTCGACGACAAGGTACGCACCGAGGAGGATCTGCAACGGCTGACGGACCGACCGGTGCTCGCAACCGTGCCGATCGATCCGCCGCCGAACAACCTCCCGATTTCGATGACCGAGCCCGATCACGCAGCCGTCGAGTCGTATCGCGGCTTGCGCACCAACTTGCAGTTTCTCGGCCTCGACGCACCGATCAACGTCGTGCAGGTCACCAGCTCGCTCGCTGGTGAGGGCAAGACCACGACCGCAGTGAATCTTGCCGTCGTGCTTGCTCAGGTCGGGCACCGAGTGGCGCTGGTCGACGCTGACCTGCGCCGCCCCCGGGTGCACGAAGTTTTCGCTCTCACCCAATCGCCGGGATTCACCGACCTGCTCCTCGGAGCCGAAGCAAAGACAACGGTCAACCACGTCTCGATCGACGGGACGAACCAGCTCAGCGTGTTCACCGCCGGCGCTGCTCCATCAAACCCGAGTGAGCTCCTCACGGGCCGCCGCACTCGCAAGCTGCTCGCCGAAATGGGCGCCTACTACGACTACGTCATCGTCGACTCGGCGCCCATCCTCCCCGTCTCTGACTCGGTTGCCCTGTCGACCGCCGTCGACGGCATGTTCGTCGTCGCTCACGCCGGGCGGGTAACCACTGGCCAGATCGCCGAGACCCTCGAGCGCCTCGAGCGGGTGTCGGCCCCCGTGCTCGGCCTCGTCCTCAACCAGGCCAAAGGACAGCGCGCCGACGCCTACACCTACGGCGGATATGCCGCACTGCCGACCATGTCGCCGGGGACCTCCGACAGTCCGATCATCGATCAGGACGGCACCGACCCCACGCTGGCAAGTCTCTTCAGCGATTCATGAACCAGCCAGCCCGTTTCGTGCGGCGCAACCGGGTCGACGAGCGCACGGCCGCGGCAATCGCCGTGCTCGCCGCAGCCGTCGCCCTCTTCAGCGGCGCACAGCCGACTGGCCACCGCGTCGTCGACGCACTCACTATCTTCATCTCCGTCGGTGCGGTGGTCTGGGCTGCAGCATCGGCACCCTGGTGGATGGTCGCCGCCGCCGCCGGGGTTGGCGCAGTCGTCGCGTTCGATCCGGTAGTCGCCACCATCGGAGCTATGGGCTTCATGGGCGGCTTGCTCGTCGGTGTCCGTCGACAAGACCTCAGTGAAGTGCGATCTGTCGTCGGCGCCGTCGCTGCGAACGTCTTGATTCGATCCGACCTCGAGGGCTTCCTCGGGCTGTCGGCGTTGATCGGTATCGGGTGTGGAATCGCCCTCCTCGTTGTTGGCTTGCGGCGCAGGCCGTCGAGCATCCGCAAGGCCGGGTGGATCGCGTGTGCCACGGTCGGAGCGGCGGCCGTGGTCGCCGTACTCGGCGTGGCGGTCGCCGGCGTCGGTGCTCGACCCGACGTGACCGAGGCGGCCAGCACGGCACGCCAAGCCGTCGACGCCTTGAACGAAGGCGACTACCAAGCCGCGGCCGACCTCTTCGAGACGTCTGCCGCCGGATTCAGGCGCGCCGACAACCGGCTCGGCGGGCTGCTGGCCTCCCCGGCCCGACTCGTCCCCGGCATCTCTCAGAACGTGACGGCAGGTGCCGACCTGTCCGCCGCTGCCGCCACGGCCACGTCCGAGGCCGCCGCCTCCCTGCGTCAGATCGACCCGTCGACACTGCAGGTCGCCGGGGGGTCGATCGACCTCGAAGCGGTCCGTTCGGTCGAAACTCCCTTGCAACGCGTGCAGGACGCGCTCGCTCAACTTCGCGATGTCGTGGCCGACACCGACTCGCCATGGGTCGCCGGGCCGATTCGCAGCGAACTCGACGAGTTGCAGGCCGACTTCGACGACAACGAGGAACGGCTCGAGAACGCGCTCGACGCCGTCCGGCTCGCCCCGGCGCTGCTCGGTGGCGACGGCTCACGCCGCTACCTGATCCTGTTCACCTCACCCGCCGAGGCTCGCGGTTTGGGCGGGTTCGTGGGCAACTACGCCGAGATCGAGATCGACAACGGCACGATCTCGGTGGCGAAATTCGCGCGACGATCCGAGCTCGAAGATGCCAACCAGGCCTCGCCGGCCTTCTGCGCAGCGTGTCCGGCCGAACTGCTGCAGCGCTATGGCCGATTCGGCTTAAACACGGGTCCGGATGATGCTGTCGGTTCGCGCGGCTGGTCGAACATCACGATGGCGGCGCACTTTCCGTACGTTGCCGAGGCGGCGCAAGTGCTGTACCCCCAGAGCGGGGGCAACCCGATCGACGGCGTCATCTTGATGGATCCGTACGTGATCCAGGCGCTGATGGCCTACACCGGCCCGATCGAGGTCCCTGAACTCGACACGACCGTGCCACCCGCCGATGCCGCCAAGTTCATCCTCGAAGACCAATACATCCTGGCTGGAGACGACGCGAACCTCGAACGCATCGACGCGCTCGGAACCCTCGGCGACCAGGTGATCCTGCGCCTGCTCACCGGTTCGCTGCCCGAACCCCCTGAACTTGCCCGCGATCTGGGGCCGCTCGTCGAAGAACGCCGGCTTCTCGTCTGGACCGACGAGCCAGCCGAACAAGAACTCCTCGATCGGGTGGGCTTGCTCGGTGCACTCCCGGCACTCAGCCCCACCGACGGCGGGTTCTCGGTGTCGGTCACCAATGCCGGCGCCAGCAAGATCGACGTGTTCCTCGAGCGTGACGTCGACGTCGCGGTCGTCACGGGCGATGACGGCACTCGCCGCCTGGTGGCTGATGTGACGCTGATTAACAACGCCCCCTCCAGCGGTCTGCCGCGTTACGTGATTGGGAACGTGCTCGGTGAGCCCGATGGATTCAGCCGCCTTTTCGTCACGTTCTACGGCATCTCGACGCTCGCGACGGCCGAACTCGATGGAGAACCCCTCGCCGTCGAGGCTCTGCCCGAAGCGGGATGGACGGCGTACGGCACCTACGTGGACCTTGCAGCCGGTGGGCGCGCCTCGATGCATCTCGAGTTCGATCTGGTGCCTCCAGGAATCGCCGCGGACCTCGATCCGGCGGATGAGCAGCCCCGTCCGCCCACGGTGTGGGAGCAGCCGCTCGCGACGCGTGAGTAAGGGTCGGCCCGTTATGTCGAAGGTGGCGCCAGTGTCAACAGGCGCAAAGCGGCGCGATGCCCAACGGATAGTGGACTTTGCGTGGCGAACCAGTTATATTGCGGCTGTTCGCTCTCGGAAGGAATCACAATGAAGAAGTTTGCACTTGCGCTCATGGCCTCGGCCGCAATGATCCTCGGCATCAGCGCCGTGGCCAACGCGTATCCGCCGGCGGCGAACGTCGCCGTGGTGTCCGATACGACGCCTGGCGCGGGTCAGTCGTTCAGCGTGGAGGTCGGCTGTACTCCTCCCGGCGATGTGGGCTTCACGTTCAACTTCCCACCGGGCAGCCTCACCGTTCCGTGTGTCCTCGAGGCAACCGGCCCAGCGTCGTTGCTGAGCGCCACTGCGGCCGCTGGTAGCGCCACGGCCACGTTCACGGCTCCCACCCAGCCCGGCACGTACACGATCACCTACTCGGGTGCCGCCACCGGCTCGTTCACCATCACGGTTGCTGCACCTGCGACCCCCGGTGGCGGGCTCCCGGCAACGGGTTCCAACGGCACGTCGACCATGACGATCATCGCCGTCGGGCTCTTCGCCGTCGGTGCAGGTCTGTTCGGTGTGTCGCAAGTGCGCCGCCGCAACGTCACCGCCGCCTGATTCCGATCACCTGATTCGTTCCGCCAGAAGGAGCGCCACCCTGCCGGGTGGCGCTCCTTCTGCGTTTCCTCCACCTCCTCGCCCCGCACCCCGCCCCCGCCCCGCCCCGCCCCCGCTTCATGTGAGCACATGGTGCGTCGGTCGACGCTTGTGCTCACATGGAACTCGGGCCGACGCTTCGTGTGAGCACATGGTGTGTCGGACGATGCTTGTGCTCACAGGGAACTCGGGCCGACGCTTCATGTGAGCACATGGTGTGTCGGACGATGCTTGTGCTCACAGGGAACTCGGGCCGACGCTTCGTGTGAGCACATGGTGCGTCGGTCGACGCTTGTGCTCACAGAGAACACGGAGCAAAGTCGGGTGCACACGCCGGAGCCAACTCGTGCCCCCGCTTCGTGTGAGCACATGGTGTGTCGGACGGTGCTTGTGCTCACAGGGAACCCGGGGGCGGCCGAGCCGCGTCTGTTCAGTCGGTGTCGAACTGGGCGAGGTGGGCTTGGCCCTCCGCACACGTTCCGGCGAGCGGGCACCAGCGGCACCAGGTGCCGGGGCGCTTGATCGGCGGGCGGCCTTCGGTTCCGATCTCGACCATCGCGTTGATGCCATCGAGCGTGCGTCGCATGGCCGAGCGCAACAGCCGTTCGCTCACGTCCTCGGTCTGCGCCTCGCCGGCATCGAGGTAGAACGTGGCGAGTTTGCGCGGCGGAACCCCGCGGACCAGCGTTTCGATCAGCGCGTAGAAGCCCAGGTCCTGACGATGGCGCGGGCCGGCGCGACCGGTCTTCAGGTCGATGATCACCTTGCGGCTCTCGTTGCCCGAGGGCTTGCCGATCATCAGGTCGACCCGGGCGCGCAGCAGGATCGGCCCTGCAACCGGCCATTGCGCCGCCGCTTCGGTGACCGGGTTGGCCCGTCGGTCGAGCGGCGGAAAGCTCTCGACGAACTTGGTCACCCGCTCGGTCGACAAGCCCCGCACATCGGCCTCGTCGCCCGTGCCCAGCGCGGCGATCCACATCCCGATCCCCCGATCCTCGTCGGCCAACCGCGCCATCGCCTCGTCGACCAGCTCGGTGGGGGAGGGCTCGCCCCGCCACCCCAGCAACAGCTGGATCGCCCGATGCGCGATCTGGCCCTTTGCCGTCGCCGGCGTCCACTCGAACTCGTCGGGGGCGAGAAAGTGCGCTTCGCAGTCGAGCACGGAGGCGATCTTGTGCTTGGTGACGAAGATCTCCTGACCATCGTCGAGCCGCTCGGCGAAATGGTCGAGGGCGGCGCGCATTTCGGTGCGGATCTCGGCGACCAGATCCTCGTCGAACACCAACGGCTCACCACTACGGCGCAGCGCGTCGAGCGTCTTGCGTTGGATCGGAGTGAGCAACGGACCGCCCGGTGCGTCGGTTGCATCGCCCGAGTCACTCACGAGCATGGACTGTATCCACGGCGACCAGACGGCCGGTGCTGCGTCGGTCGCGCCGCCGACGCCCGGGTACCGCGCCCCGGTGTTGCCGCGCCGGTTGCGCCTGGTCGCGTCAGCCGGTCTGGTCGCGTCAGCAGGTCTGGTCGCGTCAGCTGGTCTGGTCTGGTCGCGTCGCGTCGCGTCGCGTTGCATCGCATCGCATCGCATCGCATCGCGTCGCGTCGCGTCGCGTCGCGTCGCATCGCATCGCATCGCATCGCGTCGCATCGCATCGCATCGCATGGTCTGGGCGCATCGCCTGTTCTGGTCGCATCGCCTGCTCTGGGTCGCGTCGCTCGCGCCCGTTCGCAGCGATCGCGTCGCCAGCGCCGCCGTACCTCCCGCACCTCCCGTACCGGTCGGTCTGAATCAGCGCGTGTCGGGCGTTGCTCGGAGCGCGGTCGGTAGCCTCTGGTCGACATGAAGAACCAGTGGATGGCCTATGTGATCGTTGCGGTGATCAGCGCGCTGGCGGGCGTCGCCGTCGCCGGCGCTCCGAACAACGTCGGCACCGACGCCACGATCGTCGTGCCGGAAACCACGACGACCACGACCTTGGTGCGCGCATCCACCGCTGCACCAGACACCGCTGACCAAGCCGACACCGAGTCGACCGACGACGAACCAGCGTCGACCACCACGACCACGACCATCGCGACTGCCACGACGACCACCACCGTGCCGGCAGCGACGACCACCGTGGCCGAGGCTGCAGCGCAACCGGCCGCACTCATCGTGGTGTCGGTCAACGGCGCCGGGACCGCGGGCCTGGCCACCCGCGTGCGTGACGAGCTGCGCGACTTCGGGTACGACTCCGCCCGCGCCACCGACGGAACCACGCTCGTGGACACGACGATCGTCTACTACTTCCCCGGCCTCGAACTCGAAGCCGTGAGGGTCGCCGAAGATTTGGGGCTCGAGTTCGCCGACGTCGCGCCGATCGAGGGCGCACCGGAGTATGGCGAACTCGACGGCGATCAGGTCGTCGTCTATCTCGGTCGCGACCGTTCCTGACGCAGTGACACCCGCCCGCGACCTTCGTTCCACTTCCACCGTCCTCACCTCGTGAACCGCAGCACGATCATCAACGGCCTCGTCGCTCTGGTCATCGTGGTGATGGTCGGCGCAGTGTTTGTGCTCGAAGGGCGCGGTAGCGGCACCCCCACCGCCACGACGACGACGTCGACCACCACAATCGCTCCGACCACGACCACCACCACGACCCTGCCGCCGACTACGACGTCGACCACCACGATCGCGCCGACCACGACGACGTCGACCACTTCGACGGTCCCACCGAGCACCGACCCACCGCTCCCACGATCGCTCTTCGCGGTCATCGTGGTCAACGGGTCGACCGCCGGCGAACGCCTCGCACCCACGGTCGCCCAGCTCGAAGCACTCGAGTACGCCAACGTGCGCGGCCTCGTCGGCTCGGTGCGGACGGCCGAGACGGTCATCTACTACGTGGAGGGCGGCGAGGGAGCCGCCGAGCGCCTGCGCGTCGACCTGGCGCTCGACATCCGCCTTGCGCCCATCGCCGAAGCGCCGCCGATCGCTGGCCGCAACGATGCCCAGCTGATTCTCTACCTCGGCGGCAGCTGACCACGTCCAGCGGCGGCCTGGCTTTCTCCGTCCGTTCCGCGGATTGCTGGGCGTCGTGCCCGGAGATCGTGCGGGGATGGCGGAGCGGTGCGGGACGCGGAGCGGTGCCGGGCTTTCTTTGTGCGTGCCGCCGCGGATTGCTGGGCGTCGTGGACGGAGATCGTGCGGGGACAACGCCGGCCGCAGAGCACCCCACCCAACTCTGTGAGTGTGCTCATTCATACTGGCCCCATGGAGTTCGCCTCGACCGTCGATTTCGCCCAAGCTGCCCGCACGCTCAGTCGCGCGGCGCGCGGCCTGGGCCTCGACGCACCGAGCTACCGCTGTCCACCTCGATTGCTCGGTGCCGATCGCACCATCCGTCGACGAGGCGACGGTTGCGTCGTGTCGGTCCGCGTGAAGGGCCGGCCCCGAGCGGCGGTCCTTTCCGACATGATCGAAGGCGTCGTCGTTGCCAACCGTCTCATCACCCCGCAGGCCGATCGTGTCCGCACCGACCTGTGGGCCGTAGTGGTGGGCAATGACGGGATCGGTATGCCCGCATCCGTGTCCAGTCGGTTCGAACGCGGCGCAGCTTGAGACGCGCAATCTGTCTGTCGCCGACGGGCCCGGCGAACCGCTGCGCCACACCGACCCGGACCTCCCGTCGAGCCGTAGTCTTGAGGCGCAGGCTGGCCCGGGTGGCGAAACTGGCAGACGCGGGGGGCTTAAACCCCCCTTCCACTCACGTGGAGTGCGGGTTCGAACCCCGCCCCGGGCACTACCGCCGACCAGGTGTTACGTCTCAGTGCGGCGGCGTCTGAGCGGTTTTCGCAGGCGCTCAGGATCACGAAAAGATCACAAGATTCCGAGAGCGGGCAGCGGAGAGGTGTCGTTCGGTGGCGCGCCCCCGGTTGCTCTGGTGGGATATAAGTGTTCTTGCGGACCAAGTGGAGAAGGCTTATACTGCTGTGATGACGGGAAAGCGGACACGCCGGTGGGGAGCCGGGAAGGCAGCCGCAACTCGTTTCTTGTACGCAAGTCGATCTCCCGTCATGCAGGTTGATCTGGCTGCGATGGCGGGAGTCTCCCAGCCGGCGGTCTCGCAGTATCTGACGAGTTTGCGGGCGAACGGAGATGTGTCGTTTGAGGACCCGGGCTGGCTTGCCAATCGAACGCAGCTTCCGCTCTCGTATCGGGAGGGGTACGCGTCGAGGTTCGTCGACCAGTCGTGCTGGTACCGCATCGATGCCGTCAACACGCAAGTCGAGGATCTCGTTCGTCGGTGGCCGAGGCTGGTGGTGTCGGGTGACGTTGCTGCCGACGCTGTGTTGCCGTGGAAAATTCCGTCGGTTGCGATCGTCTACGGAGAGGCCGAGGACGCGGCCATGGATGATCTCGGATTCGTACGTGCCGATACGCCGGCGACGGCGAGCGTGTTGGTCCGGCCGGTACCTGATGCGCTGTTCGCCGACGAAATCGTCCTACGCCGGTCGATGCGCATTGCGCCGCTGTTGCACGTCGTTGCAGATCTGGTCGAACTCGGCGGAGACGATCGCCTCGAAGCCGCCCGCCGCTTCGAGGACCTCGAACCATGAACCGCGAGAACGCGGTACCGCAGTTGCACTTCGTGTCGACGTCAAGTGCATCGGACGGCAGCTTCGTCGCGATCGCGGAAGTCGGCGCGCTCCTCGGCGACGAGCCTCACCGGCTGATCGGTGGCGTCGCTGTCGTGCTGCATCAGTATCGGCTCGGTATCGATCACCCGATCCGGGCGACCGCCGACGCCGATTTCGGAGTGCCGGCAAG
>CAWFYU010000020.1:0-8801 GCA_963820085.1 Ilumatobacteraceae bacterium
GTGCTGTGTCCTCGATGTCGCCGATCTCGGTGGCAACCGAGGCGCTCGGAATCGCTGTGAAGCGGAACGCGACGAGGCCAGGTTGCACACCGATCTTACGTGCCCGCGCGCGTGGGGGTGGTTTGCCCCAACCGGTCGCCGAGGTGACGCTCGTGGGTCGGCGAGTGGGCCGACTGGATAGTGTTCGGAGTGTGAACGAAAAAGTGACGAAGCGCGAGCCCCGCGGCCTCAAGGCGCTTCGAGCGCGAAACTTTGACTCGATCCTTGCGGTCCTCGACGATGGACCGCTTTCGCAAGCCGAGATCGCCCGGCGGGCGGGCTTGTCAGGAGCGACGGTGTCGAACCTCGTGAGCCTGATGGAGGTCGCCGGGGACGTCACGGATCGAGCCCGGTCAGATGAACGGCCGACGCTCGAACCTGGTGTCTCGATGCGGCTCAAGCAGACCGTGGGCCATGGGCGTATACGTGAATCGTGTGGCGATTCGTGTCGCCGGTGTCTCGACAGACGGCACGTTGACCGACCAGGCGGCGGTCCCGAGGCGGGAGGAGCGCGACGTACGAGGAGGAGTTCGACGAGATAGTCCGATTGGTCGATGTTGTGACCGGTCACGGATCCCTTCCCAGCTGCAGCGTTGGCGGGGATCGGCGTCGCCGTCTGCACGACGGTCGATTCACTGATCGACAGGCCGGTCATCGGGTTCCCCGTACTTCCATTGGTTCGACAGCTGGGGAGGCAGGGACCTCGCCATGGATCTCGCCGATCGGTTCGGTGTGCCGACGACTCTCGCCAACGATGGCGATTGCGGTGCCCTGGGAGAGGCGACGTGGGGGGTCGGAACCGGTGCGTCCGACCTCCTGTACGTTCACCTCTCCGATGGGGTCGGCGGAGGGCTTCTGGTGAACGGGCGTCTCCATCGCGGAGGATCAGGGGGATTCGCCGGTGAAGTTGGGCATCTATCGTCGGATCCGTGTCGGTGCGTTGTGCGTCTGCGGAAATCGGGGTTGCGTCGAGACGAGGTTCGGAAACGCCCTCGTCGATGCCGTCGCTGATGTACATGGCGCCATGGACCTGGTGACATTCGCCCGCCTCGCCCGTTCGGGCGATGCCGCGTGCGCACGAGTCATCTCGGAGGCGGCAGCGGAGCTTGCGGCCGCGCTCGGCAGTGCGGTGGGCCTGCTCACTCCAGAGCGGGTGATCATCGGAGGCACGCTCGCGCAGGCCGGTGATGCTCTGTTGGCTCCGATCAGTCCGCTGGCTGAGGGATAGTGGGTCGCTGCGAGTCTGGCGCGGTCAGGTTGTCCTCGGAGACGGTGAGAACGACAACGTCCTCCAAGGTGCGGCCGCCCTGTCACTTCAAAGAACGAACGCATACTCCGAAAGTGAGGGATCAAACTTCATAGCTTGACTTGATGCGGACCCGTTGTGATTCACTGCGTTCCGCTGGAGATCGCACGGGAGATGGGACCCGAGCGGTTGTCTCTCCGGCCTCAACGAGGGGGCAGATGTGATTCGACTTCGGCATGGCCGACCTGTAACGCCGCGTACCCTTGGCGTCAAAACGCTTGTCGGTGCGATCGTTCTCGCTCTGGCTGGATGCGGTGGTGGTGACTCGACCGGGAGCGGAGACTCGACCGCGAGTGCTGACTCGACCGAGAGTGGCGACGCGAACTCGTCGGTCGCAACGCAGAACCCCGACGTCTTGACGATTGCGGTCGCGACTGGACCCAATACGCTCGACCCTGCTCTCGCTGGCAATGGTGATCCGCTTGGGATCTACTACGAGCTCGCATACGAGCCGCTGATCAATCTGCAGCCGGATGGAACCTACGCTCCGGGGCTGGCGACCGAGTGGGGCTACGTCGGCGACGACAACAAGATCTTCGAACTCACTCTCCGCGAGGGCGTGAAGTTCAGTGACGGCGACGAGCTGACTGCCGAAGCAGTCAAGGCGCACTTCGAGTACTACGCCTCCGCTGGCGGTCTGTTCGCATCGCGCGCCCAGAACTTCGAGTCGATCGAGGTCACGGGGCCGCTCACCCTGCGGATCAACCTGAAGACCCCGAATCCAATCCTCCCCTTCTGGTTCAGCGGGGGCTTGGTCACGGGCGACATCATCAGCCCGTCCGGACTCGACGAACCCCGACGCGCTCGGAACGGCCACCTTCGGTGCCGGCCAATATGTCCTCGACACGGAGCAAACTGTCACCAACCAGAAGTACGTGTACAAACCCAACCCCAACTACTGGAACCCCGATGCGATCCAGTGGAAGGAAGTTGTCATCCTCGTGGTCGCCAGCCCCGCTGCGCAGCTCTCTGCGATGAAGTCCGGGCAGGTCGACTACATGTTCGGCACGTCGAAAGAGGCCGACTCTGCGAAGGAGGCGGGGTTCGTCGTCACCACGGGTCCCTATCTCTTCGGATTCGTCAACATCATGGATCACGAGGGAGAGCTCGTTCCCGCTCTCGGTGACGAGCGGGTACGTCAGGCCCTGATGTACGCACTTGACCGTGAGGCCATCGTGTCCGGCCTGCTCGGTGAGTATGGCTCCGTCCTCACGCAGTTCTCGCTGCCCGGATTCGACGCCTACGACGAGGACCTGCAAACCAAGTACCCGTACGATCCGGAGAAGGCGAAGGAACTGCTCGCCGAAGCGGGTTACCCGGACGGCTTCGAGATGAAGTTCTCGGCGTTCAACCTCAACCCGGGTGAAACCGACATGGCCCAGGCCATCGCGTCGGAGTGGGCGAAGGTTGGTGTGACCATCGAGATCGTTGTTCCAACGACCCTCAATGACTACGCCGATCAGACTCTCGGTCTCAACTTCGGGGCGGGCATCTTCGAATACGCAGGTCAGCCGATGTACTCGATCGCTTCGCAGCTCCTAGCGCCCGAGGGCGGCTTCTTCAACCCGTTCGTGAACTCGGACCCGGAGATCGTCGCGCTCGTGAACGCAGGCGCTGAGGCGAATGCGACGGATGCGCCGGCCATCTACCAGGAACTCAACGGACTGCTGGTCGACAAGGCCTGGTTCCTACCGATCGCGGCCGTCAACAAGGTCGTCATCTCGCGGCCCGGCCTGGAAGGTGTCGAGTTCGGCGGGATGTATCTCGACGCCAACCCGGTGCTGTTCACCGCCGCAGACTGATCGCCCCGACCAGCTCGCCGAAAGCCACCAGCAGGGGGAACCGTGATCAAGCTCATCTCGCGTCGGCTGCTGATCTCTCTCCCCTTGCTGCTGGTCGTCTCCATGATCGTCTTCGTCCTGCAATCATTAATCCCTGGTGACGCGGCGCGTCAGCTCGCTGGAATCTACGCAACGCCAGACGATATCGAGCGAGTGCGCGGTGAACTCGGACTCAACCTCCCCGTGTATCAACAGTACTGGCGGTGGCTCGTGCAGGTGTTCCACGGGTCACTCGGCGAGTCTCTGCTGGACAAGCAGCCGGTCATCGGCGTTCTCAACCAGCGACTGCCCGTGACGTTGTCACTCGTGGTCGGCGCCACTGCGGTGGCAACGATCGTCGGAGTGATTCTCGGGGTTGTGAGCAGCGGTGGCCACAAGCTCACCGCGCGAGTGATCGACGTCCTCTCGATCGTCGGCCTCGCCATTCCGAGCTTCTGGCTCGGTCTGTTGCTCATCAGCTTCTTCAGCGTTCGACTCGGCCTGTTTCCATCGATCGGTTACGTCTCGTTCCAGGATTCGTTGTCGGGCTGGGCTTCTTCGCTTGCCCTTCCGGTCACGGCTCTCGCGCTCAACGGGATCACGGCGATCGCGAAGCAGACTGCGCGAGGCGATGCTCGATACCCTTGGCAGTGACTTCATCCTCAATCTGCGCGCCAACGGCATACCTGAGCACCGAATCGTGTTCAAGCACGCGCTGCGCAGCAGCGCCGCCCGCATCTTGACGATTTCCGGTCTTCTGTTCATCGGGGCCCTCAGCGGGTCCGTCGTGATCGAGCAGGTGTTCGGCCTGCCGGGGCTGGGGAGCCTCGCCGTCATCTCGACCACGGCAAAGGACATCCCGGTCATCCAGGGCATAGCGGTGTACTTCACTCTCCTGGTCATCGCTGCAAACCTTGTGATCGACATTACCTACGGATGGATCAACCCGAAGGTGCGTACCGAATGACCGGGGATGCGTCCGACGCCGAGTCCGCACGCCACGAGGGGCGAGATCGTGAGGAGTCGGTTCTCCGGCGCTCCACGTGCGTACATCCGTCTCTTGCGCCGGCCACTGGCTGTGGCCGCGTCCGTGTATCTCGCGCTTCGCATGTCTCGCGTGGGCGGCGCCGGGCCTGCTCTCCCCGAAGGATCCGCAGATCTCGGACTTCTCGCAAGTGCTGATCACGCCCACCTGGGAGCACCCCCTGGGAACCGATTCTGTCGGCCGCGACATCTACGCGCGCATCATCTACGGCACAGGCACCGCCTTGACGGGCGTCGTGGTCGCCGTGGCCGTGGCGGCATTGATCGCCGTGCCGCTCGGGCTCGCATCGACGCTCTTTCGTCGGTTCGGCGTCCTGATTACCAGCGCGAACGACTTGATCCTCTCGATCCCTGGGATCGTGGCGCTCCTCATGGTGCTCGCGCTCACCGACAGCCTCAACGCCACGATGGCGACCCTCGGCGTCCTTTTCGCACCGGGCCTGCTCCGGGTTGTTCGCGGAACGTCGCTCGCGATCGTGGAGGAACCGTACGTCGCCGCGGCGCGCGTGTTCGGGGTCGGCAGGTGGAAGATCGCGTTCCGCCACGTTCTTCCGCGTGCTCTCGGTCCGATCTTGGTCAACCTGTCGATCATCGCGTCGAACGCGCTCATCACCGAGACGGGTCTGAACTTCCTGGGGTTGGGCCTCCAGCCTCCGACTCCGAGCTGGGGGGCGCTCGTCGCGGATGGAGCGAATGCCATCGAGCAGCAGCGATGGACCCTGATCCCCACCGGCGGCGTCGTGGCCCTCACCGTGATCGCTTTCGTGCTGCTCGGCGACGCGATCCGAGATGTCACCACCGAGTCCTGGGCGGCGGGTCGCAGCAAGGGTGCTCGTGCCGTTCGGCGACCGCAGCCGGACGACGGCGTTACCGACACCAGCGGCGACCGTGTTCCACACGGGTACGCTTGCTCAGCGTACGCGACGTGAGCATCGCCTTCCCCACCCCGCAGGGCGATGAGGTGACGGTCGTGCAGTCCGTGAGCTTCGACGTGGGCCGCGGCGAAGCTGTCGGGCTGGTCGGCGAATCGGGCTGCGGCAAGACCGTCACGGGGCTCGGAGTACTCGGCCTGCTTGCCCGCAGGAGCGCGGATCACGGCGGGTCAGATCTTCATCGATGGTGAGGATGTGCTGCGCTACTCGGCGCGCGAGCGTTCAGCGCTCCGGGGATCGACGATCGCATTCATTTCGCAGGAGCCGATGATGGCCCTGGACCCGTTGTTCACCGTCGGAAGTCAGTTGAGCGAGGCGATCCGGGTCCACACGCGAGCTGTCGCGGACGGACGCCCGGCGGAAGGCGCTCGAACTGCTCGACCGGGTGCGGATCGACGAGCCCGAGCGCGTCGCCAAGTCGTTCCCCCATCAGATCTCGGGCGGGATGGCGCAACGAGTGTCGATTGCAATCGCGCTCGCAGGAGAGCCCCGGATCCTGATCGCCGACGAGCCGACGACGGCCCTCGATGTGACGGTCCAGAAGGAGATCGTCGAACTTCTTCAGACGATCCAAGAGGAGTCCGGCATGGGACTTCTTCTCATCAGTCACGACTGGGGCGTCGTCACGGCGCTCTGTGAGCGGTCCGTCGTGATGTACGCCGGTCAGGTCGTCGAATGCGCCACGCTTGGCGCCATCATCGACGGCCCGCGTCATCCCTATAGCGCCGGGCTGCTGGCTGCCAATCCACATTTCGCGGTCGCCCGGTGAGCGGCTTGCGACAATCCCCGGAAGCGTCCCGCCGCCATCCAGCTGGCCTGTCTCGTGTCACTTCGCTGACCGGTGCCCCCTTGCCATGGCGGCGTGCCGCGAGGGCGCCATCCCGTTGGTCGAGGTCGCCCCGGGTCGGGATGAGCCGCTGCATCCGCTCACACGAGATGGGCGACGATCTTGCCGGGGTCTTCGTCGCTTGAGTGAGATGGAGCACAGCGAGCCCCTGCTGGACGTAACGGGTCTGGTGGTCAAATATCCGGTAAAGGGGCGGAAGTCGGTGACCGCTCTGCTCGGGGTGGATCTGCGGGTGATGCCTGGCGAGACCGTGGGCATCGTCGGGGAGTCAGGGTCGGGCAAATCGACGCTCGGCAACGCTGTGCTCGGGCTGGCTCCCGTTTCTGAGGGATCCATCCGATTCGAGGGTGAGGAGATCGCGGCATGCAGGCAACGCACAGAGGCGTCGCCTGAGCAGGCGGACTTCAGGCCGTGTTCCAGAACCCGTACGGATCCCTCAATCCCACCCGGACGGTCGGCGCGACCCTCGCCGAGCCGATGCTCGAGCAGAAGGAGTTCAGCCGCGCCCAGGTGCGAGCGCGGGTCACGACCGTTCTCGATCAGGTCGGACTCCCCGGCGATTCGGTCGAGCGGTATCCGAGCGAGTTCTCGGGCGGCCAGCGCCAGCGGGTTGCCATCGCCCGTGCGCTCGTCCTGTCACCGCGACTGATCATCTGCGACGAGCCAGTCAGCGCGCTCGATCTGTCGATTCAGGCACAGGTACTCAACCTGCTCACCGACCTCAAACGCGACCTTGGCGTCAGTCTCGTGTTCATCTCCCATGACCTCGCCGTGGTGCGCTACATCTCCGACTCGATCGTCGTTCTGCGGCACGGATTGATCGTCGAGTCCGGTCCGGCGGAGAGCATCTACGGCAACCCGCAAGCCGAGTACACCCAACGGCTGCTCGCTGCAGCGCCCGACCCCCGACGTAGCGGCCGCCAACAGCGGCCACTCGGACCAACCAGAAAGCGAGTGAAATGATGCAGCGGTTCGTTCAGGTAGCCACGATCGACGGAGTGCTCCGCGGTGTCGAACACCGCGGGGTCGGCGTCATTCCTCGGCGTTCACTACGGCGGGTCCACGGCGGGATCGAGGTTCCGCCCGCCACCCCCGGTCGTTCCTTGGACCGGCGTCCGCGACGCGCTCTCTATGGGGCTGCGGCACCGCAGCTCGACAGCCGAGTAGCGGCAACCGCCGACTGGATCGATGTGCTCAGCCTGATGTATCCCCGCACCGGCTCACCAGTCGAAGGTCTGCCGATGTCGGAAGACTGCCTCGTGCTCAACGTGTGGACACCGTCGGCCGATCCGGGAGCGCAACTGCCGGTGATGGTCTGGCTGCACGGCGGCGGGTTCGCCGTCGGGTCTGGCGCAGAAGGCCTTTTTCAGGGAGCGGAACTCGCGCAGTCTCGCCGACGTGGTCGTGGTGACCGTCAACCACCGCCTCGGCATCCTCGGCTACCTGCCACTCGATCTCGTCGACAATTCGTTCGAGCACTCGGGCGTCGCGGGGATGCTGGACATCGTTCAAGCCCTCGAGTGGGTTACGGACAACGTCGCAGCCTTCGGGGGCGACCCCGGCAACGTCACGATCTTCGGGCAGTCGGGCGGCGGAGCAAAGGTCACAGCCCTCCTCCAGATGCCTCCGGCCGCGGGCCTCTTTCATCGCGCAATTGTGCAGAGCGGGCTCGCAACGTCGTCCCTCCGTCCCATGACGAGTCAAGGCGCTTGCCGAGCGTGCGATCTCGGTCGCCGGGCTGACAGCCGAGTCGGCACACGAACTCGCCGACCTTCCGCTCGAGCAGATCATGCAGGTGCAAGCGAACGTCAAGGGAGGGCCGCCATCCCCGTTCTCCGTCGGGTCGGACGAGGACGACGGCGTCGGCCTGATGCTGTTCGGTCCGACGTACGACCGTGACGTGCTGCCTGTCACCGGTGAACCGTCGCTTGCGCCGTCGATCCCCGTCCTGGTCGGGTTCGCGAGCCACGACGCGTCTCTCCTCATGTGCGCCGACCCGGCGTACGCGACCATCACCGAAGCGCAGCTGCGTGACCGGCTGCGCGTGACACACGGGGAGGCGGCGGACGAGACGTATGCGCGTCTCGCTCGGAACCACCCCGACGAGTCGGCACGCTTGCGGCTCGCCCGAGCGGTCACCGAGACGACCTTCCAGTCGGCGGCGGTGAGGATCGCCCAGCGTCACGCCCAGCAGGCTGCGCCCGTCTTTGCTTATGAGTTCGGCTATCAGACACCGGTACTCGGGGACCTGCTCGGTGCGACGCA
This sequence comes from Ilumatobacteraceae bacterium, assembly GCA_963820085.1. Classification (GTDB taxonomy): domain Bacteria; phylum Actinomycetota; class Acidimicrobiia; order Acidimicrobiales; family Ilumatobacteraceae; genus Ilumatobacter_A. Next base: position 8,254 of record CAWFYU010000020.1, read on the forward strand.
CAGCCTGGATCTGCCGTTCGTCTTCTACAACATCGGCTCGTCACCGTTCGCAGGCGACAACGCGGATCGTCACTCGCTCTCTCGCGAGATGGCTCTGGCGTGGGCCGCGTTCGCACGTTCCGGAGATCCCAACCACTCCGGTATTCCGCGCTGGGACCCCTACACCGTGCAGGGCCGGGAGACGATGCGGATCGATGCGACCTGGGAGCTCCATCGCGGGGGTGTCCTCCGACGAGATCGGCGAGCCAGCATCACTACTGTGGGCGAGCTGACGTGCCTCCGATCGACAAGCTCGCCCAAGAGTCCGCCGCTCCGTTCAGCAACCATCTCCGAGGACAACGACATGACTGAATTCTTCACGACCGTCACCGAGCCCATCGCGTATGCCGGGCCGGACTCGACCGACCGCCTTGCGTTCCGCTGGTACGACTCTGACCGCGTGGTTGCCGGCCGCACGATGGCGGAGCATCTCCGGTTTGCCGTCTGCTACGGGCACAGCTTCGCGTGGGACCTCCTCCCGTGACCACGACGACTTTGCCAGCGACTCC
>CAWFYU010000021.1:0-41416 GCA_963820085.1 Ilumatobacteraceae bacterium
TCGACGATGGCGCTCGTGTCGGCGATCGATGCAAGGTCCAGAACAACGTCAGTGTGTACAACGGTGTGACGATCGGCGACGATGTTTTTGTCGGGCCGGCGGCGACGTTTACGAACGATCGTGTGCCGTGGGCGTTCAACGTCGACTGGGTAGTCACCCGGACCCATGTCGCCAACGGAGCCTCGATTGGGGCGAACGCCACGATCGTCTGTGGTATTGAGCTGGGGGAGTACTCGATGATCGCCGCCGGCTCCACCGTGACAAGGTCGGTCGCCGATCACCAACTCGTGGCCGGGACCCCTGCACGGCACCTCGGGTGGGTGTGCCGATGTGGTCAGGTCGTCTCGCGTAAAGTCGAATGTCCCGAAGATTTGCGCTGCACCGCCTGCGCGCTCGACGGTGAGGGGCCGCGGTGGATAGGTGGCGGACGATTCACCAGTCGTTGGCGTGTCTCGCGTTTGATGGCGAGTGCGCTCACAACTCGACGACCAGTGGAATCACTAATCGGTGCGCGATTTGGACCCGGCGGTCATCTCCGTTTTCTGGCAGGCGATCTTCCATCATCTCCCTGAACACGTCGACGATCACCCGCTGGGCTGTCATCGCAACCGGGTGTCGGATCTGTTGTGCTTTCGTGGATTCTGATCCTGTTGGTGACCGGGGCATCATGGGAGAACGGGATTCCGATCGGTGTCGCCCTCGCCGGCGCGAACCGCAACGACCTCCAGTTGTTGGAACCCAACCTCGACTCGATACCGCCAACGGGTTCAATGCCGACATCGAGGTGTTGACCCTCGATCGTGGCTACGGCTACGAGATCGTGCAGCAGCGTCGCGACGGCTACCAACTGACTGAACTCGAGTTCCGAAAGCGAGGCACGAAACGGCTGCCCGGCACACCGCACCGGCTCATTCTCGGGATGCGATGGATGGTCGAAGCCCTCAAACTCGTGGTGGTCTTACGATGGGCAGCTGAGAAGACCAACCGACCGCAAAATGGTCCACCGCCACGCCGCCGTCAGCCTCGCCACCACCGTCCTCATGACCGCACGCCTCCTCGACTACCGCGGCCGCCGGAGCCCCGCACCCACACCTATCCGCTGAGACCCTCAGTCGACGGTGCGTGGCAAACTGCTTCAACGGCCGGTCGTGCGACTGATGTGCCTGACGAGGATGACCAGGATGCGGAGCGCATTTCGGGCACTATTGGCGACACCATTCGAGGCTTCACCGGTATTGCGTTCGGTCATGCGTACGGGGACTGTCCTGATTTCAAGGTGCGCCTCGTTCGTGATCAGAAGCACCTCGACGGTGTCCGAGAGGTACGGCGTCGGAAAGATCGGAATCAGCCGATCCATCGCCGTGGGACCAAAGGCGCGAAAACCGCTCGTCGGATCGCTGATCGAGATGCCGATCTTCCGTGAGACCAGTGTCGCGATCAGTCGGATGACCGAGCGTCGAACGAATCCCATGGGGAAGCCGAGTTCGAATCGCGTGCCAACGGCAAGATCGGCACCGTCGACGACTTCCTTGATGAGATCGACAACGAATGCGCCGTCGTGTTGACCGTCGCCATCGAGTTGGACTGCGATCGTGGCTCCCGCATCTCGTGCGGCCGCCAGCCCCGTGGCGATCGCCGCTCCGACGCCTCGATTCGTTTCGTGACGGATCACTGTCGCTCCTGCGAGCCCAGCAAGCGCACCGGTGTGGTCATCAGAACCATCATCAACTACGAAGACCATGTCGAGATATTTGCGGGCTGATTCGACGACCGCTTCGATCGCGCCTTGTTCGTTCAGTGCCGGAATGACCGCTGCGGTTCGTATCACGTGCGCAGTCCTTCTACCGCCGAATACTGGCCCCGAGGTCGGGTTCGGCTTCGCACGCTGAGAGAGTACCGCACGGACCGCTCGGCAGTGCTTGACCTGCGCCTCCCGTGCGCACGGGAGGTGACGTTACCGGATCGGGAGTCGGGCGCAGACTAGTGCCGTGTCAGGCAACGTTTGCGCGCTTGACGAGCTCGCGGAGGGCTCGGTCGTGTGCGTTGCGGTTGCGCCAGATGATGTAGCGGCGGATCATCGAGGCTTGCTCTCGATGTGAGGCGTGGTCGGTGCCGTCGAGGGTGAAGTAGCGAAGCGCCTGGAACTGAGCCTCGATCCGGTTCAACCACGACGAGTACGTCGGCGTATACGCCAACTCGTCGTTGTTCGCCGCGGCCCACTCACCGACGCGTTGATCCTTCTTCGTGGACATTTGCGGTGAGAAGTTGTCGAGCACGATCCCGATGCGCACCTCGGGCGGATGCAGCGAGCGGATGTAGCGCAAGAACTGCAAGCACGCGGTCCGGTCCTTTTTCGTGACGATGTGTCCGTAGAGCCTGTCGCGCGACAAATCGTAGGCGCCCATCATGTGGCACACCCCGTGCGGGCGGGTGTAGGTCGCACGCCGCCGCCGGCGACGCGGCTGATCAACGTCGTCTTTACCGGCGGCGCTCGGTGCCCACTGTTTGCCGGGATGCGGTTGCACGTTCAGCGGTCCGAACTCGTCCACGCAGATGATCACCGTCGGATCATCTTGAGCAGGTTCGACCTGGCCGTCGGCAATGGCGTAGAGCTCGAGGATCCGGTTCTTCTTCGCCTCGAAGTCCGGGTCGTTGGAAGCTTTGAACGTTTTGATCACTTGAAACGACACGCCTTCCTCTCGGAGCAGAACCCGAAGGCCCCCATGGCTGATGTCGTCGACCACCCCCTCAGCGACCAGGAACTCAGCCAACTTCGACAGGCTCCAGGTCGAGAACGGAAGATCATGATCCTGGGGTCGGGTCAGGGCGATCTTCTTGATCTGTTGACGTTGCGGCAGCGTGAACGTCGGCGGACGGCCACCGGCATACTTCGGCGCCAGCGAGTCGAACCCGTCAGCGTTGAAGTTGTGGATCACCTCACGCACCCGATCCTCCGACGTGAACGCGATCTGCGCTATCTGCGCGACGGACATGCGCTGCGCAGACCACAACACGATCTGGGCTCTTCGCCATCGCACCACCGACCCGGACCCTCGCCGGATGATCGACAACAACTTCTGGCCCTCCTGTGGGGCCAGGTCACGCACGAACACACGCTCAGCCATCCAACAAGTCTGCGCGACCCGCAAGGTCAAGTGGTGGACGCGCCACCACCAACGTTGCCGGTCACGGCACTAGATCGAGGTCGACGATCGACAGGCGCAGCGTCGAACGCGCCGGTAGTCTTGCCGAAGTGTTAGGGACTGCTATTTTCGTCAGAGCAAGTATGTTTGCGGGGGAGGGTGCCGACGGTGGAGATGGCACCCGATTCTCGACGACGACACCGATATCGGGATCAGACGGAGGGGCGAGCCATTTCGATTGCCCCGACTCCGGCGTGCGGTGCCTGTCATGATTCCAATCACTGTCGTCAAAGTCGGCCCGGAGGAGGAAGCGCGGGTGCTCGAGGTGCTGCGATCCGGTCAGCTCGCTCAGGGCGTCGTCGTCGAGGAATTCGAGCAGAAGTTCGCTGAGATCCACGGCGTCGGTCACGCCATCTCCGTGAACAACGGTACGACTGCGCTGGTTGCGGCCATGCAGGCGCACGACCTCGGCCCTGGCGACGAGGTCATCACTAGTCCGTTCACGTTCGTCGCCACGCTGAACGCGATCCTTGAGACCGGGGCAACAGCTCGTTTCGCCGACATCCGCGGCGACTACAACGTGGACCCTGACGCAATGGGGGCCCTCGTCAACGACGCCACGCGTGCGCTCATGCCGGTGCACCTCTACGGGCAGATGGCGGACATGGTTGCGATCGAGTCACTGGCCCGGTCTCGGAACCTCACGTTGATCGAAGATGCTGCTCAAGCGATCGGTGCTACCTGTGACGGTCGAGCCGCTGGAAGCTTCGGGACGGGATGTTTCTCGCTGTATGCAACCAAGAACGTCAACACCGGCGAGGGAGGCGTGATCTCCACCAACGACGCCGACATCGCCGATCGGCTACGGCTGCTGCGGAACCAGGGCATGCGTGCCCGGTATCAGTATGAGATTCCGGGCCACAACTACCGACTGACGAATCTCGCAGCCGCAGTGGGTTTGCCGCAACTCGATCGGCTCCACGCGATGACCGCGGCACGTCGGAATAATGCCGAACTGCTCCGGCGTGGGCTCAGCGACATCGACGGGCTGCTGATGCCGCCCGAGCCACCAGCGGGCTTCGATCACGTGTACCACCAATTCACGGTGCGGGCGACGTCTGATGCCACGATCGACAGAGACAGCGCGGTCGAGGCGATCGTCGCTGCTGGTGTCGGGGCCGGTGTGTACTACCCGAAAGTGGTCTACGATTACGACTGCTACCGAGACCACCCAGCGGTGGTGGCGGATCCTGTTCCCTTTGCCGAGCGGATTGCGTCGGAGGTGTTCTCGCTTCCCGTTCACCAGCACCTGAGTGGCTCAGATGTCGATCAGATCATCACGGTCGTTCGCGGGGTGTTCGAACGATGAGTGCACCGTTGAAGGTGGCCGTTGTGGGCACCGGGATCATGGGCTCGAATCATGTACGTGTTATGGGGCAACTCCCAGACGTCGACTTGGTTGCCGTCGTCGATGCGGATCTCGATCGAGCGAAGGCAGCGTCGCTCAAGTCAGGCGCTCGGGCGTGCGCATCGATCGACGATCTTCCTGACGATGTCGAGGCGGCCGTCGTTGCGGTGCCCACATCGTTGCACTTGGAGACCGCCATCGCACTCGTCGGCCGGGGAATCAGTGTCCTGGTCGAGAAGCCGCTGGCGGGGACTGTGGCCGATGCGCAGCACATCATCGACGCGGCGTCCGCCGCTGGGGTCGTGTTGGCCGTTGGCCATGTCGAACGATTTAACCCTGCAGTTGCCGAGCTCTCCTTGTTGGTCACGGATCCCCTTCACATCAGCGCAGCGCGGATCAGCCCCTACTCGCCGCGGATCAGCGATGGTGTGGTCTTCGATCTGATGATCCACGACATCGACATCGTGTGCTCGCTCGCAGCAGCAAACGATGAGATCGTTTCGGTCTCTGGTGTCGGTCGTCGTGTGCGAGCCGCCAGTGAGGACCTGGCGAGCGTGGCCGTGGCGTTCGAGTCCGGGCTTACTGCGTCGTTTATGACGAGTCGGCTTGGTCAGCAGAAAATCCGCGCAATCGAGGTGACGCAACGCGACAGTGTCGTGTCGGCCGATCTGATCCGCTCGGACGTGACGATCCACCGGATGACGCATCACGAATATCTCGGCGAGAGCGGCGTGAGCTACCGACAGTCGAGCGTCGTCGAGATCCCATTCATCGACAACCGCGGGGAACCGCTCGTCCTCGAGGCGCGGGACTTCGTCACTGCGGTGCGCTCGGGTGTTCCGGCGCGTGTGACCGGTTCGGATGCGTTGCGAGCTGTGAGCATCGCCACGGCGATTGTCGAGTCGTTGAGAATCTCACGATGATCTCTGGACGTTGGTAATCGTCGATTTTCCAACGATTCAATGCTGAGACTCGTCAAGGCTTCTGCATTTCGGGTTCGGGAAGTGAATCAGCGGAGTTTCCCGAAGCTGCTACGGTGCCCGCTGTACTGGGGGTGGCTCCGCGCCGGAGGATGGCAAGAGCGGGCACCATCGCAAGGTACGACGCGATGAACATCCAGTTCTCGGGCGCATTGACGTACGAGCTTGCCGCACAGGTCGCAACGACGTAGCCGGCGAATCCAGCCAGGCAGATCGAAGCCGCCCGCTCTACGGTGATTGTGCCGCTCGTACGTCGAAAGCCGACGATCGCCCTGGTTGCCCCGATCAAGACGACGACGACAAGACCGAGCCCGACGAGCCCATACTGACTCAGCATCTCGATCCAGAAGTTGTGAGGGTTGACCACGCCGGGTCCGACCGGAAACCGATTCTCGCCAGACTGCATCGCCACTTCGAAGCCGCCCGCTCCGATGCCCACACCGCGGCTCTGCCACGCGAAGTCCATGCCGTTCCAGACCAGGTTGACCCGTGACTCGACCGAACCGGTCGTGAACGGGTCGTCGTCGAGGACGGATCCGAGCTTCCCGACGAGTTCGAGCCCTGAGCTGATCGCTATCACGGCCAGCACCGAACCGAGCGCCGTGATCCCGCCGGCGAATCGCCACGTCGATCGCCATCGTCTACCGAGCGCCACGTAACAGAATCCGCTCAGGGTTACGCCGAAGAGCGCAAGGCGCGATCCCGCCAACACGAGGAGGGCGGGAAGCAGCAGCGCAACACCTTGAGCGGCGATCCGATCAACTGGCCCGAATCCCCATCCGGTTCCTGCTTTGGTGGCCACGAGGCCGATGAACGGGACCGTCAGTACGATGAATGCCCCGAAATTGTTCGGATTGCCGAACGTCGATAAGACGAGATCCCCGAGTTGCGACCCGCTATCTTCGATGAATTCGCTTGGCAGATGTCGATCGGTGAGCAGCTCATAGACGGCGATGGATGCGGTCAAGTACCCTGCAGCCACCCAGCCTCGCAGTAGCGCCCGAACACCGCTCAGCCGACAACATGCGGCGGCCAAGCTGCTGGATGCGAGGGCTGCGAAGAGCAGAATCGACACCTCGCGAGCGCCAGCGACACGATCGACCGTCCAGGCGAGGCCGACGATTGACCAGCCAGCCAGGATCAGGAGCAGGCGAGCAAACGAGCCGGGCCGACGCAGCAGATCAACTGAACGACCGATCGAAACGAGAAAGAGTGTGGGAACAACGACCTTGAACGGGTAGATCGCTTGTCCTGCGATGTCCAGAGAACCGAAGGAACTGGCCGCGGCAGCGGTCGGCGCGCAGAGAAAAACCAGGGCATCGACGGCTTTCGAATTGTTTGGCACGTCCGTCGGTTCCGATGCCAAGACCGACCCTCGCAGTACTGCCGTCACGACAGCAGCACGCACCCGACGAGGGGGAGTCGGGATGTGCGGAACAACCGAATCTGCTCGGCCACGGCGGCGACCGCATCGCCGTTCCGGACGACGAGGAGAACATTCGAGCCTGCCGGGGCCCCCAAGACGGCGGCCCAGTCGGCGTCCGCTGCGACGAGCGTCAGCATCTGGTCAGAGATCGCAATATCAACTCCGTCGGCGCTCGCCAGTCCCAGTCCGAAATGCGACGATGTGTGGAGCATTTGACTGTGCAGGCCGCCGGTCGATTCGCCGACGGCAGTGAGCCACGTGTGCGAGCGGAGTTTTCCACCCAACTCTGCGACCACGCCAGTCACCAACGCAGCGGTCTCGCTCGGAGAAGCATTGGTGGTGGTGACGAACACAGGTAGCGGGTCGGCGATTCGGCGAAGATCGGTAGCGTCTCGGACTCGTCGGCGGGTCAAGCCCATGCCGGCGGCAATGGCCAAGCCCAAGAGAGCCCCGGCGACGGCGCCGAGTAGCAACGAGCGTTGAGTCGAACTGCTCGTCGAGGTACGGACCAGGGAGCTTCCGGGAGCAGGCTGTTCAAGTACCGACGCGAGTTCGGAGAGATCGCTTTGGTCGTTTACGAGAGTGTATATGAGTGCGGAGCGTTCGATCACGGCCGTCACGTCGTCGCCGGTGGAAAACTCTATCGATTCGATTTTTGCCGCGAGGAACTCGGTTGATTGTGTGAGTTCCGCCACCCGTTGCGTGACCACCTCACGCTGCTCGTCAGCCAGCCAATCGTTCAGAGCCTCGAGGACAGAAGACGACAGTTCGCGAGCTTTCTCCTCAGACGGGCCCACGACTCGGACTGCGACGAGCCCGGTTGGAGTGAGCGAGACGGTGTAGTTGACGGCTTCGCCGGCGAACTCCTCGACCGCGTCTTGACGTTCGGTTGAGTTCATGACGCCGACGAGCGCCGGGAACCCGATCAACGCAATCTCCTGGTTTGGCCGTTGGACGAGTCGAGTCCGGCTCGCCGACTCGCGCAACTCGACATCGAACACCGTTTGCGAGGTACCAGACGACAGTGTCGCTAGAGCGCCCGCTGTGGCACAGATTGCAACCACCCACCAGAATCGCCGGACGCCGTACATAACTCGACTCGGATCGACGACGAAATCATCCAGAATTGGTTCCTGCACCTGCCAGATCCTAACCACAGCGGTGAACGGTTTCGACGCGTCGTCGGTGTTAGGGTGATGTGGTCGGTCTGGGTCGCACTCGGGATTCTCCAACGGCATTTTTAGCGCATGACCCGCCTACCTGAGGATTTTCCTGAGCACAGTGTTCTGGGCCAGTCATCGAGTGTCGACATCGTTGATTCACAACGCGAGATCGACCTGACCTCAAGTGGCTCGCAGGTGGCTGCGACCAACGTTGCGCTTGCCGGGATCGCCTTCGTGGCGTCGATTGCGACTGCTCGCTACTTCGGCCCCGACGGTCGTGGATTGCTCAGTCTGATCCTGCTGTGGCCAACCCTGTTCATCGGTTTCGCCCATCTCGGACTGCCCCACGCCGCGACCTACTTTGCAGCGAAGAATCCGGCGGCCGTAGAACGATGGGTCGGTACGTCCGCAGGTCTTGCCGTGATCAGCGGCGTCGTGTTCGCGGTGGTGGGTTTCTGCTTCGTCGATCGATTGATTCCGGCCGACAAGGAGTCAATCGTTTGGCCGACTCGTCTGATGATGCTCGGCGTCGGCGTGCAACCGCTGATGGGCGTCACGCTGCACCCGTGGCGAGGCCTTGGGCGTTTTACGCTCTGGAACGTGCTTCGCACGTCCGTCGAATTGGTTCCGCTGCTCGTCCTGGCTGCCGCCGTCGTGGTCGGCACAAAGAACTTCACGACGTGGGTCAGCATTCACATCACGCTCGTTTCGGTGATATGTGTGGTGTCGGTCATCACCTGGCGGGGTCGACATCTCGCCTGGCGTGCCATGTCGGTTCGCCCGCTGCTGGGCTACGGCTTGCCCACGGCATTGGCGATCATTCCCTTCTCGTTCAGTTTCAGGATCGATCAGGCGTTCCTCGCGAACAACCAAACCGCCGATGCGCTTGGCCAATATGTCGTTGCAGCCGGTTGGGGGCTCGCCTGCCTCCCGGTGTTGAACATTCTTGCACTGCTTGCGCTGCCTCGGGTGATGCATGCGGCGGGGAATCCCGAGGCGGTGGTGCGGCATGTGCGGTTCAGCGTGTTTGTCACGGTCTTCCTGGGCGTTGGCCTTGCAACGGTGTCGCCCTTCGTGGTGCCGGTGCTGTTCGGCCGGGACTTCGATGAGGCAGGTCGGATTGCTCTGGTTCTCGCCCCGGCGTCGGCGATACTCGGCCTCGGCTCGATACTCGAAGAGTTGTTGCGCGGCTCTCGGCCAACCACGATCCCCGCTCTATGCCCAGATGGCCGGCCTGGCGCTCACGCTGGCGACTATCGGCTGGGCGACCGATCGCTGGGGTGTTTGGGGAGCGGCGACGGTGTCGATCTGTGCCTATGCGTTCGCCGCCTTCTTGCTGATGCGATCGATCTCCTCTGCGGTCGCGATACCAATGCACCGCCTCGTCCGGTTCGGTCCCCATGAAATTGACCTGGTTCGTCGCGTCGCCCGTCGGGTATTGTCGACAATTCGACGCCGTCGATGAGAGGTCACCGCTAATGCAACGTTCCACGATTGTGATCATCACCCAGTCCTATCCCTTCGGGTATCAGACGGATTTCCTCGAGGATGAGATCTGGGAGCTCGCCGACCAGTTCGATGAGATCATTGTTGCTCCCACGCTGCCGCGTGGTGCTCGACAACAGGTTCCGGACAACGTGACGGTCGACCTCACGCTGTCGCCGATGCAGACGAGGCTCCGTCGCGCAATCGGTGCTGCCACCCCGCTCGGTGGGCGGCTGCTTGCCTCTGACCTCAGGGAGCGTCCTGATTGTCTGTTGCGACCAGCACTCCTCGCCCGGGCAATGCTCGGTGCCGGCGCCGCAGCGTCGGCAGCGCAGTGGGCGCAGCGATTGAATCATATTGCCCCGGTAGGAGTTGCCTACACCTATTGGTTGTCTCCGGTCGCGATCGGTCTACGAAGAGCGTGGCCACATGTGGCGATCGTCAGCCGCGTGCATGGTGGCGACCTCTTCGTCGAGGTCAACGACGGCGCGTTCCTCCCGCTTCACGAGCGATCGATCGCAGCGTGTGATGTGGTGGCGTCGGTGTCTGAACACGGGGCGAACTATCTCCGTGAGCGGTATCCATCAGTGTCCGATCGAATCGCAGTGAAACGGCTGGGAACGATGCGCGCCCCCGCCGCAAAGCGTTCGGACGATGACGTCCTTCGAATCGTGTCGTGCTCCTCACTCACGCATGTCAAGCAACCAGCGCTGCTCGTTCGCAGCATCGTCGAACTCGCCCGTCATCGGTCCGTCCGATGGGATCATTTCGGCAATGGCCCGCTCCGCTCCGTCATCGACGACCACCTCCGGGAGCACGCAACTGGGAGCCTCGATGCAGTCCTCCACGGCCAAGTTCCGAATGCGGCAGTGTTCGAGCACTACGCCAGCCAACCGGTCGATGTATTCCTGAATTGCAGCATCTCCGAAGGCGTTCCGGTCTCGATTATGGAAGCGGCAAGCGCTGGGATTCCTATCGTCGCCACGGCTGTCGGTGGGACCTCCGAGATCGTGCAGCCGGTCTGCGGTGCGTTGATCGATCCGCTCAGTACGCCGCCACAGATTGCGGTTGCGATCGAGCAATTGCTCGCCGACCCCGGGTCGGCAGACAAACGGGTCGAATTCTGGGCGGATCATTACAACGCCGCCACGAACTATCAGCATTTCGCCAGTTGGCTTCGAGGGTTCGCGGTGGACAAGGACGACGATCCCGAGCGGTGAGTTCGGAGGTACTCAGCCGCCGATGCGGAGCACGGTCACACCGTCAGACGCAAGAATCTCACTCGTTTCGAGACACCGCCGTCCATCGAGGACGACCGTTGCTCCAGAAATTTCTGCCACCGACAGCCGACGGTACTCGTCGTGGTCGGCTTGGATGATCACAGCGTCACACTCCTCGCCGAAATGATAGGGCTCGAAACCGAGACCTTGCAGTTCATCGTCGGTGAACAACGGGTCGTGCACCACGACCGTGGCGTGTCGTTGGGTCAGCGAGCGTGCAAGTGGGAACACGCCAGAAAAGGCCGTCTCCTTGACGCCACCCCGGTAGCAGGCCCCGAGGATGCTGACTCGCTTACCTCGCAGTGGGCCGAGGTGATCCTCGAGACGCCCAACTGCGTAGGCGGGCATCGACTCGTTGGTTTCGCGCGTGGCCGCCGGAACCAGTGCGGTCGGATCGTTCGTGAGATAGAAGCGTGGGTAGACGGGGATGCAGTGGCCGCCCACGGCGATACCAGGCTGGTGGATGTGACTAAAGGGCTGTGAGTTCGACGCTTCGATGACTTGGGCGATGTCGACGCCGATCGTGTCGGCAAATCGGGCGAACTCGTTTGCCAGTCCGATGTTGACGTCGCGATAGGTGGTCTCGGCCAGCTTTGCGAACTCAGAGGCCTCCGACGAACCTAGATCCCACACACCGTTGGGGCGGTGCAGATCGGGTCGCTCGTCGAAATCGAGCAGCGATTCGTAGAACTCGATAGCTCGAGCGGTGCTCGGCGCGTCGACGCCTCCGACGAGTTTCGGGTATCGCCTGAGGTCGGCGAAGATCCTGCCCGAGTAGACGCGTTCGGGTGAGAAGACGACAAAGAGATCCTCGCCGCAGCGATGCCCTGATGCTTTCTCGAGAGCTGGTACGAATCGGTTTCGGGTCGTGCCGACGGGGAGCGTCGTCTCGTAGCTGACAAGGGTCCCCGGCCGGAGTGCGCCGCCAACTGCGTCGGTAGCAGCATCGAGGGCCGCGAAGTGCGGCTGTGCGTCGTCGTCCACGATCAGTGGGACGACGATGATGACGGCCGAGGCATCGCTCAGCGCGGCGTCCATGTCGGTGGTCGCGGACAGCCTGTCCACCTCGATCGCCGCTTTCAAGCCGTCGGCAAGGCCGGCCTCGCCAGGGAAGGGTTCGCGGCCGGCATTGACAAGGTCGACCGTGGCGATGTTGATGTCGACACCGACCACCGTGTGCCCCTTCGATGCCGCTTGCACTGCCAACGGGAGGCCGATCTTGCCGAGTCCGACGATTACAGTAGTCACGGTCGAGGAATCTACCCGTCGGAGCCGTGACGCAGGCAGATCAGAATGAGAGTCGAGGCGCGAGCGCCATGCGATCGAATCCCGGAGGTTCCGAAGATTTCGTTGCTCCGTGTGACGAGGCGGCCGTCGAGCCGACGGTGTGGGCGATCAAGGAAACCCGTCATCGGCGATCAGGCGGTCTCAAGTGGTCGAGGCACATAGTTGGGCGAGGCGTTGTGCTGGGGTGAGCCAGTTGAGTGTTTGTCGGGGTCGAGTATTCAGTCTGTGCTCAGCGTGGTCAAGGTCGGCTCGGGTGATGTGGGCGATCGAGGTCTTCTTCGGGAAGTACTGGCGGAGCAGACCGTTGGTGTTCTCGTTGGTCGGTCGCTGCCAGGGGCTGCGCGGGATCGCAGAAGAACACCGGGATTCCAGAGGTCTCGGTGAACGTGGCGTGGGCGGCGAGTTCGTAGCCCTGGTCCCAGGTGAGGGTTCGTCGAACTGCTGGGTCCATCGTGGCGAATACCCGGTCGAGTTGGACTGCAACGTTGTCGGCGGTGACGCCGTCGATGAAGTCGATGAGCAGCGTGTAGCGGCTGACACGTTCGACGAGTGTGCCGATCGCGCGCTGGTGCCCGGTGCCGAAGATCAGGTCGCCTTCCCAGTGGCCGGCCTCGCTGCGATCGGCTGCACCGGCGGGTCGTTCGGTGATGGAGATCATGTTCGGGTTGTGTCCGCGCTTGTCGCGGCCGCGTCGTTTGCGGCGAGGTGGTCGGCGCCGCTTTCGGCCTTGGCGCAGGCACTGAAGGTGGGCAGCGTTCATGCCTGCTGTGCTGGTGTACACGGCAAGGTAGATCGACTCGGGCGAGACTCGCATCGCTACGTCGTCGGGGTGTTCGATCTTCAGCCAGGCCGAGATCTGCTCGGGCGACCACTCCGTCTCGAGTTTGGACCGCACGAGATCGCCGAGCGCTGTGCCGCTGTGGAGCTTCAACTCTTTGGGCCGCCTGGCTCGTTCGCTGGTCGCCTTCTTCGCAGCCGTGGAGCGGTACTTGGGTCGGCCGCCGTTACGACCGACTTCTCTCGACACGGTGCTGTGATGACGTCCGATCCGTTCAGCGATCGTGACGTACGTGTCGCCGGCCGCGATGCCCCGGGCGATCTCCTCGCGATCACCGTCATCGAGTCGGCGACCTGTTGGCTTCGGCGGTCGGGAAAGTCGGATCCCGCCGTGGCGCTTGATCAGAGCTGTCACCGTCGTGAACGATCGTCCCGTCTTCTTGTGGATCTCCGTGGCGAGGTAACCCTGCCCGTGGAGTGCCCAGATCTCGGCGCGATCGTCGTCGTTCAGGTGTCGAAAGGTCATGCATGCCTCCAAAGCCATGGGCTCTCCATCACATCACCTCCCCGACTCCGAATGTGCGATGACCGGTTGAGACTGCCTGATCGCCCACAGGAGGTTCCGAAGATTTCGTTACTCCGTGTGACGAGGCGGCCGTCGAGCCGACGGAGCCACGATGGCACGTTTCGCCGCGAAGCCGACCCGCCGTCGTTCCAGGCGGGTGTGTAGTCGGGTTGCCGAGAACGATTGCAACAATTGGAACGTCATTGCTTCGTCGGGCGCAGACGTTCCGATAGCTGGTCCCCGTGGTTCGAAATTCGCCTGGGCGACCAAGCCCGCTCGGGTTTGCCAACTCGTGATCACGCTCAGGTGAATCTCCGACTTGTATTGGGTTTGCCGGTTGGTGCGGGTTGAGGCTCGTAGCGTCCGGTAGGTCGCTGGTCGGTTCTGGCTCGTGAATCTCCTGCCGCTCTCGGGCTGGCTCATCTGGGGTTCTCCGCGATTGGTCTGGCTCGACAGAACTCCGCGGGTTCCAGAAGTCGGAATGCCGATCGTGGTTCCACCCATCAGTTGACAACGAACGGAGAACACGAGTGATCATCGGTATCGACCCGCACAAGAGCTCCCACACGGCCACGGCCGTCGACGCAGCCACGAACACACCAATTGCGTCGCTTCGAGTCGATGCCTCGCTGGCGGGCTATCGCAAGCTGCTGCGATGGTCCGAACAATGGGGTGAGCGCCGCTGGGCAGTCGAGAATGAGAACGCATGCGGTCTCGGTCGGCATCTGGCTCAATGGCTCGTCGCCCGTGACGAGGTCGTCTTGGACGTGTCGACGACAGCGACCGCACGAGTGCGGGAGTTGTCACGGGGCGGCCGCCGCAAGAACGACGTGATCGATGCTGCTGCGGCTGCGAGCGTCGCAGCCTTGCAGGGTGACGCAACCGTCGTGACCGGTGAGGACGAGACGACCGTGTTTGCGATGCTCGAGGAGCGTCGGGCAAACGTGGCGGCGCAACGTGTCCGTGGCACCAACCAGCTCCATGCGTTGCTTCGTGACCTCATCCCAGGTGGTGCGCCGCTCGCGCTGACAGCACGGTCGGCATCAACAATCCTGCGCACGGTCCGACCGGCCTCGGTCTGCGAACGGGCCCGCAAGGCCCTGGCCCAGGATCTCATCCGCGACCTCCGCGCTGGTCGACGCGTCGTTGGCCGACATCGAACAACGGATGAGTACCGCACTCGACGCGCACGGAAGCCAGCTACGCGAAGTGAACGGTGTAGGAGCGATCACTGCCGCCCGTTTGATCGGCCGCACCGGGCACCCATCACGGTTCCGTAGTGCTGACGCGTTCGCGACCTACGCAGGCGTCGCGCCGGTCGAGATCGCCAGCGGCGACAAACAACGCCACCGGCTGTCACGAAGCGGCGATCGACAACTGAACTCCGCTATCCATCTGATCGCGGTGACCCAAGTCCGAATGAGCAACAGTGCAGGACGGCGCTACTTCGACACCAAGATCGCCGAAGGCAAGACCCGCAACGAAGCCATCCGCTGTCTCAAACGACGACTCGCTGCACACCTCTGGCGGCTGATGCTCGCTGACGAACGGCGTGCACTCGAGCAGATCAACACCAAGGAAATTGCTGCTTGACAAACACAGAGGAACCCCAGAGTCGCTCGGCGGGTTCCTGGAACACGCCAAGCACACCTGGGGAACTTCGGTGAGCGCGATCACGTACCAGCCACGCGTCGAGCAGTCCTCAAAGAGGCATCGTTCGATGGTGAACCCGCTGGCGGGACCGGCCAACCCGCCAGAAGAGCTCGGGGGAGACTACGTCCAGGTCGCCCACAGTCACTGCGTCGACGTGGTGACCCATTCCCGGGTGCTGGCCAACCTCGACCGCGAAGACCGCCTCGATCGTGTGGGATCGTGGCCGATGGGCGCTGCCTGGCCGCTCGACGGGTTGTGGTGACAGTCTGCGTCGCTGCCGCGTGGGGCAAGGTCGAAAGACTCCCGTGCCGGGTACCACGACGTAGATGAGGGCTGCGGTGGTCCCGGCGACATTCTGATGGCCAGGAATCGCTCTGTGTTCGAACGAGAATCCGGCACGGTGGCAAGAGTCAGAAACCGAAATTCATCGACGTCAATTCCCACACCTCACCCCCTCGGCATGTCCTGTAAATCTACGATGGGTCGCATCGAGGCATGGCTATACGGGTCAGGAGAGCTCGATCATACGCTGGCGCAAGTCGAGCGGCGGCTCATGGAGTTGGGCAGGATCGAGCTGTGGAACCTTCGCGTGGGAGATGAGGTGATGGCGCGGTCGAGCGTCTGACTCGTGATCGCCGAGGAGCACCTCATGCAGCTTTTCTCCGGGTCGCAGGCCGGTAAATTCGATGGACACATCCCTCCCCGATCTCTGAACCAGGCGTTTCGCAAGGTCGTAGATCAACACCGGATCACCCATGTCGAGGATGAGTACCTCGCCGTTCTCGCCGATAGCGCCTGCCTGGATGACGAGTTGGACCGCCTCTGGAATCGTCATGAAGTACCGTGTCGCCGCAGCATCCGTCACGGTGATCGGTCCACCGCGAGCGATCTGGGTATGGAAGATGCCCAGGACGCTGCCTCGTGATCCCAAGACGTTGCCAAACCGAACCGAAAGATACCGTCCGGCGGAGGGTTCGGCTCCGACATCGGCGGTCAAACGCTCGGCGACACGCTTGGAGTAGCCGAGAACGCTCGTTGGATTCGCAGCCTTGTCGCTGGACACGTTGACGAACACCGAGACGTCGACCGATCGGGCAGCGTGAAGAACATTCCACGTGCCGATCACGTTCGTCTTGAAGGCCTCATCCGGGAAACGCTCAAGGAGGGAAAGATGCTTCAGTGCAGCCGCATGGAACACCACATCGGGGCGTCGTTGTTCGAAGATGTCCTGCAGCGCCGAGAGATCGCGGATGTCGGCGAGGACTGTCTCGTCGGTGTCCAACAGCGACCGGCCGTGAATCGACATTTCGACGGCGTGGAGGGCACTCTCGTCACGGTCGAGCATGATCAGTTCGCTTGGGCCGAGCCGCGTCAATTGTCGACACAGCTCGCTGCCGATGCTTCCACCGGCCCCGGTGACCAGCACACGGCGTCCGGCGATGTAGTCAGCGATCGACTCGACATCGGTGTCGAGCTGTCGACGTCCGAGCAAATCTTCGTCAGTCAGATCCCGAATGTCGTACGGGCCGACGCGTCCGTCGATCAATTCCTCAACCGATGGCAACACTTTGACCGTCAAGCCAGCCTCGTCGGCCAAAGTACTGAGCTCGCCGACGACTCGAGCGTTTGCCGTTGGTATGGCGATCAGTAGTGTCGTCGCTCCGGTCCGGTCGACTGCAAAGTCGAGCGCCTTTCGATCGCCGAGCATCGGGACACCCATGATCTTCAACCGACGCTTGTTCGGATCGTCGTCGAGAAATCCAACGGGGAGATACGGCGACGATGGGCTACGGAGCAGCGTCGTGACGATCTGTAAGCCGGCCTCACCGGCACCGAAGACGAGCATCTTCTCCGCGCTCCGATCGGTCGGCCGCCGCAGTTTCTCGAGGAGCAAGCGCCATGCGTACCTGATGCCGGCCATCAGCACGAGACCGACGACGCCGCCCACGAGCACTGCACTCTGCGGGATCGGACGGTTGGCGAAATAGTGCTCGTTGAGCAGGAAGAATGCCGTCGTCGTCGCAGCGGTGGTCACACACAAAGCGCCGACCTCGTCATAGGACCCGTACCTCCAGCGGCCGCGGTAGAGACCTGTTGCGAATCCGATCACGACCAAGAGAGCCGCAACGACGGGGGTTATGCGCCAAAATCGTGTCTCGCCCTCGAACGACAAGGTGAGATCGAGGCGGAGATAGATGGCGATTGCCAGTGCCGCGCAGAACGCCACGACGTCGAGAGCGACTCTGGCCGGGGTGACGTACCGATGGTGACGCACGGTCATCTCGAGCAGGTGATCACGCACTCTGGTGCTCGACGGCGATCCACTCATCACTGCATCCTATGTTCGGGACTCAACGTGCAGCCCAACATTCGCAACGTCCAGACCGTCGTCCAGACTGTCATACCGAGTCCTGCACCTTGCTAACGGTACGCCGAAACGGACCGGCCGACGACTCGACCTATCCTTGCCTGAGCGACCTTCATCCGCCCGTACCGCTTGTTCCAATTGTCGAAGTCGGTCGCTTGGTGGATGGGCCGGTTCATCAATTCGTCGAACTCTGTGTCGCTGATCCGGAGCTTGCGGCAGAGATACTGGCGATCTCGCCGAAGCTCGTCGTCGTCGTACAACGGCTCGTCGAGAAATTCGAGTGCGCGCTCGCGAGTGATACCTCCGGACGCGATCAGGCTCGACAGGTGGGGGCGCCGTTTGTCGTAGCCGAACTTCGTCGGCAAGTAGTAGTTCTGGAAGAACTTCGTAAAGAGCGATTCTCCATGCTTGCGGGGATATGAACGCCAGCCGATTTGCTCCAACACGCTCGCAGCCTGCTCTTTGGAGTACGGCATCAGATTCAGTGGCCGCAGCGGGGTCATCCGCTTCACGATCGGGTACCAGAAGTAGTACTGGTTGAAGCTGATCAGCGGGTAGTCGGTCAACGGTTGCTTTCCGTGTGCTTTGTGAATCGCTTTGAGATTCTTGGCGTCCATCGCCGCCCCGTGCCATGCATCCGGGAAAATTCCTTCGGTGGCTACGTTGCCCCCATTCAGCACGTAGCGCACCTTGTTTTCGGTCGCGAAGTGATAAAGCCCCGCAAAGAAGGCGTGGTCTTGCGGGACATCCTGATTGGCCACGCCCGAGCGAAGATACGCAAGTTGTAGTTCGCGCATGTCCTCCCAGTTGACGACGTGCGTGTGGAGTTCGTACTTGCAGTGCTTGACGATGCGCTCGATGTTCTGCACGGCGAGTTCACTGTTCCAGCCGCCGTCGACGTGCACGACCAGCGGTCGCAGGCCCCACTCGTGGGCCTTCAATGCCACGTACGAGCTATCGATGCCGCCGCTCAGCCCGAGGACACAGTCGTACGGTGCGTCGCGGCCCGCTTGCTTGATCGTCGCGATCATCTCGTCGAGGCGCTGAGCCCCTTCGTCGTTCGGGAACCAGACGGTGCCCAATAGCTGCTCGAAATCACGGCAATGGTTGCAGCGCCCAGATTCGTCGAAGACGATTTCGGGATCAGAGGTATCCATCACGCAGTTCGTGCACATCTTGTACGAGGGGTCAGTCATCAGACAGCTCCGAGGAAGGCGGTCAACTCGTCATAACGAGGATAGGTAATGAGGACGGCGCGCCGTGGCCCGTGATACACGAAGAACGACCCAACCCCGACGGCATCCGCGCCTGCTCGAACGCCGGCGCCGATGTGATCGAGGGACCCGACACCGCCGACAGCGACCAGCGGGACAGTCGTTGCCTGCGTGGCGGCTGCGATCAGGTCGAGGTCCATTCCGGACATCGTGCCGTCACGATCGACCGCGTTGAGAATGATCTCGCCGGCGCCCGCCTCGATCGAACGCCGCAGGAATCCGGTCCAGTCGGCATCGCGATGCGCCGGAGTGCCGGGGGCAAAGAGCTGATGGCGCCCGAGCCTCGTCTTCTTGACGTCGATCGACACGGTCACCGACGACGACCCGACGTAGTCGGCGATGGCGGTGACCGTATGCAGGTCGGTCATTGCGGCAGAACGGAGCACGACCTTTTCGATGCCTAGGCTGAATAGACGCTTGGCGTCGTCGAGCCCACGTATCCCGCCACCATACGCCAGAGGCATGAAACACTCGGAGGCGACATCCTGAACGAGGTCGAAGTTCGGTCCAGCTTTACATGGCGTCGCGCTGATGTCGAGCAACGCCAGTTCGTCGACTTCTTTGTCATTGAAGATGCGGATCGCATTGATCGGGTCACCAACGTACTTGGGATCGCCAAACTCCGTCGTCTTGACCAAGCCGTGATCCTTCACGAGGAGCACTGGAATGACGCGATGTCTCAGCATGGCAGCCTCATCCACCGATCGAGCAGTGACATTCCAAATCTATGGCTCTTTTCAGGGTGGAACTGCACACCGCGGGTGTTGCCGTGGCGGTACGCCGACGTGAAGTCGACGCCGTAGTTCGTCCGTCCGATCTCGATCGAATCATCATCGCAGATTGCTCGATAGGAGTGTGTGAAGTAATAGCGCCACTCCGGCAGCTCGGAATCGAAGATCGGATCGGCACCCACCGGATGCACTAGATTCCAGCCCATATGGGGGACCCGCAACGGCGCAACGTCGAACCGTTCGAAGTGGGCCGGGATGCGTCCCAGGCCTTCCTCGGAACCCTCATGGCTGCCGGTTCCCAGGAGTTGCATACCGAGGCAGATGCCTAAGACGTGTGTCGCCTCGGGCAACGCCCGCAGGTGGTCGAACCAGCCGCTGGACCGTAGCCGCCGCATGCCTTCGTCGAAGGCTCCTACCCCTGGGAGCACATACCGATCGGTTGCGGACAACCCCGACGGTTCGGCACGCAGTTCGGCCTTGTGCCCGAGCCGGTCGAGCATGTTGCGCACGGAGGCCACGTTGCCGAGGCCAACGTCAACGATCGTGAGCATCGGGCTTAGGCTAACCGGGACGTTGGTTGATGCCTGCCTACTTCCCGGGCGGTCAACACGACCTGCCACCGGGAGGCTCGCATGAATGCTGATTGCAATTTCGGCCGAGACGCTCGGCCGGTGATTATCCACATCACGACTGCCCACCGTGCTGATGACGTCCGCATTTTCGAGCGTGAGTGCCGAAGCCTCGCCACGACCGGGCGGTACGATGTGTATCTGGCCGCAGCGGGCACGATCCCCGACGATGCCGGTGTGACCTTGATTCCGCTCGCGCCGGCACCAACGAGCCGATCGGGGAGGTTCGCGATGGGTCCACGAAGGGGATTTGGCCTCGCCAACGCGATTGATGCGGACCTTTGGCACTTCCACGACCCAGAGTTGCTCCCCGTCGCGCTGAAGCTGGCCTGCGCCGGGCGTCGAGTGATCTGGGATGCACACGAGGACTACATGGCACAGTTCGGCACGGCGGGAGCCAAGAGCTGGGTTCCAGGACCCGCACGCAACCTGGTCCGAGCCGGCACTCAAGCGCTGTTGAATGGCATTGACAAGCAGCGCTGCTGCGGTCGTCGCGGCGACATCGACGATTGCTTCGCGGTACTCGAACCCCCGAACTGTCGTCGTGGGCAATGAGACCCGCTTGGAGATCTTCTCCCAAGTCCAGCCAGATTTCTCGTCGCGACAGATCTTGTTCACCGGGAGTATCGGTCCCGGTCATCTCATTTCCGAGGTCGTAGGCGCAGTCGCTCAGATCCCAGACGTGCGTCTTGCGGTTGCCGGTCGGGCACCCGAACCTGCCGCGCTGGGCGGAGCTGCAGGCCATTCTTGGCGATCGGTTGATTCATCTGGGTTGGCTCGACCGACACAACCTGGCTGCCACGATGGGGTCATCGGCGATTGGACTGCTCACGTACGCCGACACGACGGCCTACGCTGAAGCGTCACCGACCAAGGGTTTTGAATTCGCTGCAGCCGGACTCCCAATGGTGGCCAGCCCGAATCGAATGAACGCCGCTGTCTTGGCCCGGAGCGGCGCTGGTTTTGTATCGGCGGACTTCGGCAGCCAAGCTTTGAGCACTGCAATCGTCGAGGCGCTCTCCGACCGGTCGTCGTGGAACGCAGCGTCGGCCGCCGGCCGGGTTTGGGCTGCGCAAGAGGGTTCATGGGCCGGTTCGGAGCAACGGCTGTTGCAGCTCTACTCAACGGTGTTGGGCGACTTGCCAGGCCGAGGGACCAACACCGTCAAGTAGTTCTCGGCAAGCGCCCGATACGTCCTCTGGGCAAGTAGCCACGTCCGGCCGCGCTCGCCCATCGTCGTGCGCTCGTCGGACGGCATCTCAGCGAATCGCCGGATCTCGTCGCGGAGTGCCACCGCATCGGCGGCCGGAACGAATGTCCCGCATTCCGCCTCGTTGATCATCGACGGATAGCCCGAGTACGACGCGACGATCGGCTTGGCGGCCAACATGTAGTCGATCAGCTTGTTGAGCGATAAGCCGTAGTCCCAAACCTCGGAGTCGTGCACCGACAGGTAGAGCAAATCGCAATGGGTGAGGAAGTCATGCACCTGTGACTTCGGCACCCGAGGTGCGAAGGTGAGGTTCGTCAAGGAGCTATAGCGCTCGACGTACGATTCGAGCAGTTCGCCTCCGCCGAGGACGACGAAGTGGATGTCCGAGCGATCCTGCATTGACTCGACGCAGTCGAAAAACACATCGACGCGTTGGAGATGCCGATACTGCCGGAGTACGCGACGAGAAAGGTATCCGATGGAATGTACGTCGCCACGTAGGCATCGGGCAGAGGCTCCGGCGTTTCGATCGCTTCGATGTCGACGCCCATCGGAATACAGGACGTTGGGAGCCAACGACCCATCACCTTCTCGACGTGGGCACCGAGGTTTGGCATGGTGCCGACGATGGCATCGGCTCGTCGGTACCCGATCCTCTCGACGGCGCTCAATCCGAGCACGAACGGATTGCGAGGGCTGACGCCGCCCTCCTCGACGAGTGTCAGCGGCCAAATGTCGCGTACTTCGAACACGAGCCGGCATTGGTAGTGTCGTCGGAGTCTGAGCCCATTGAGTACGGTAAGGAGAGATAGGCTCGATACCACGATGACATCGGGCGCTGGTAGCGGCCGTCGGGTGACTCGGATGAGCCTGCGCTCGAAGTCCACCCAGCTCAGGATTCGACGGAAGGACTTGCTGTCGGCGTACTTGAGCGTACGGAGCCGGCAGAGCGTGATCCCCTCGTGTTCTTCGATGACGAATGGCCGCTCGGCGATCGGCGCATGGAATTTACCCATCGAGTCCGACGTGATGATGATCGACCGGTGACCCAGGCGGGCGAACTCCCGCATCAGGCCGTAGCTGCGGCCGGCAGGCTCGCCGAGCGCAGGAGTGGTGACGTATTTCGAGATGTACCAGATGCAGTGAGTCATGATGACTCGTACAACCGGGGAATTCGGTTGACGGTGTTGATCACGTCGGTGAAGTCGAAGCCGAGCACGTCGAGGTACCACTTAATGTTCTGGTACCGGGGCGTGTTCTCCTCCCTGACCAACTCGATCGCTTCGTTGCGCTCAAGATCCCCTTCACGGATCTGGTTGCTGCGGAAGGTGTCGTGTTCGGTGAAGCCGGCAACCGTGTAGTAGACGTAGTTGTAGAAGGCAGCGGTGCCGTCGCCGATCCGCCACGTCGTCTTGGTGTCCGGTGCCCGTTCCCAGTCGTACTGTTCAAGGGTCTTGTCGATCTGCTGTTCGCTCCAGCGCCAGTAGTCGAAGATCTCGAAGTAGTCGGTTTTCTTCGCGAAACTACGGTAGTACTCGCCGGACAGCGTGTCCCACAGGGAACGGTTGAAGTAGCCAAGACTGTGGGTCATCGCCCGAAATCGCAACGACTGATAGCGCAACTGCTTCATCGCACCATGGGAGTAGACCCGCGCTTCTTCGAAGTCCGGCGGGATCCCGAGAAAGCCTGCCTTGAAGTGGGTGACCTCGAGCGGGTTGATGCCCCACAGGTTGAGGCCGATCCCGGTCTGTTCCTGAATCGTTTGCAAGTGGCGGAAGAAGTGCTTGTCACCCGCAGTGAGGATGCTGATCATTCCGAGATTGGGAGACTTCAGCCACGCCCGAAGATTCATCGCAATGAACCGCCGCTTCTTTTCGATGTCGGCAGCGATGATGATGTTTTCGACACCAAGTTCAGACGAGATTCGGCTGATGTTCCGACGACCGAGGTCCGTGACCATTCCCCAATCGTACGTGAATGTCAGCGGGCGCAAACCTAGCTCGTTGACGATGAGGTGCAACCCGTAGCAGCTGTCGCGACCTCCCGACAACGGCACAATACAGTCCGGGCCCTCGTTGCGTTGGTACGGCCTGACCAGCTCGACCAATTCTTCGATGGGTCTCGGGTGGTTTCGTGGTCGGTAGTGCCGGCAGTAGTTGCAGACGCCGTCGGCATCGAAGGTGAGGTACGGCATCGTCTCTGGCAGCACGCACTTCGTGCAGCGACGCACGTTCGGAACGGGGAACTCGAGCAATTTCTCCTCGCTGCTGCTGGTGATCAACCCGGGAATCAAATTATTCGTGCGCTCGACCCGGTCTGTCACGGTGAAGTCGCTCGACGAAGATGGGATGTCGACGACAACGCCGTCACGTACCTCTGCAATCTCGGTGCAATCGACGGTCTCGAGTGCAAACCGCTCGGAACTGAAATAAGTGGAACCGTTCTTCGATCCGACGAACAGGCTGCCATTGTTCGAGAAAAGGCAGAGCTTGCCGAGCCGAGGAAACGCCACTGCACATGCAACGACCCCGCGACAGACGTCGAAAACACGCGCTGGAAGGTCTTCGATGGCGCGACCGTTCTCGACGTGTTCAGCAGCGAGCGCAGCGATGACCTCGGTGTCGATTTCGAGCTTGCGCTGCTTGTCGACGAGCGCCCATGCGGCCTCGTGGTTGACGATAATTCCGTTGTGTAGAACCGCCACGTCCTCGTATAGACACCGGCTGGTTGTCGGACAATCCGTTGGTGATCAACCTGCTGTGGCCCATAACGACGCGACTCGCGTACGGGCTCGTATTCTTGATCAGACGAGGTAGGCGGTAGTCAGCTCGATGGGCCAGGTAGCGACTGCCCGACAGAACAAGCAGGCCGCTTGAGTCGCGCCCTCGCTGCTCTGCATGGTGAGCGAGTGAGTCGAGATCTCGCCGCACCACCGGCTGATCAGAGATGATTCCGAAAATCCCGCACATCAGAGATAGACGTCCTTGCGTAGAGGTGGAGGTATAGATCCTTCACGAGCGGCTGTTCTGTCGGCGTCACCCGTGTCAACGGGATCTTTCAGTGGTTTGACTGGAGATTCGACCACGGTCCGGCCGGGCTCGACGCCTTTGGTCACGACGGCACCGACGCCGACAAAGCGGCCTTACCGATCATCGTCACGCCGGGTAGTGCAGCGGCGACTGTGCAGTCGACGTTCGGATGCACATGCTCACCGAGTACAATATTGGTCGCGACAGGCGCTCCAGCGGCGATGATGCAATCGATGCCGACACGGACCTCCGAGCCCAACCGTGGCGTGGCGCTCGCCAACAGTTGCTCGCCCGCACCGGGATAACGTCGGTGAAGCCTCAAAAATCGAGGTCGCCGTCGGAAATCTACAGTACCCTCGGCGAACAGCATCCTGGACTGACTGACCCGCCCGACGCGGCGCGCTGCGGATGTCTTGCTCGCACTTGTTGCAGCAGCCGTCCTCTCACCGGTCGTTGCCGTAGCCGCTCTGCTCGTCGGGCGAGCGCACGGTGCCCCCGTCACCTTTCGGGAACTATGCGCAGGCAGGTTCGCAGCGCCGATTGCAGTCGCCAAGTCTCGCACGACTACCGACGGGCGAGCATCCGAAGGCGAACTCTCGCCCGATGCCGACCGCCTCACTTCGGTCGGCCAAGGTTTGCGCTCGAGCAGCGTCGACGAACTTTTCCAGCTTTGATTGGTCATCAGGGACGACATGAGTTTGCTCGGTCCCCGGCCATGCTCGAGTTCATGGGTGAGACCTCACCGTATCGACCACGAGCCAGGCCACACGATCGACCTCGCCGTCGGTCAGCACGCTGCCGCTCGGCAGACACAGGCCATGCTCGAACAACCGTTGGCTGGTGCCATCGACGACGGCGGCGTTGTCGGAGAAGACCGGTTGGAGGTGCATTGGCTTCCAGAGCGGGCGGCTCTCGATGTCGTTGGCCGCCAGCGTCTGCAAGACGTGCTGCCGCACGTCGGGATCGTCGAATACGACGCACGTCAACCAGCCATTCCAGCCGGGATCTGCGATCGGCATGAACGACACACCCTCCAGATCGTCGAAGCGGACTCGGTAGGTGGCGTTGATTGCGACACGGCGTGCCGACATCTCGGGGAGCCGTTCGAGTTGGGCGCAACCGACAGCCGCCAAGAGGTTGCTGAGGCGGTAGTTGAAACCGATTTCGGTGTGTTCGTAGTGAACTGCCGGCTGGCGAGCCTGGGTCGCGAGATGGCGGGCTCGGTGCGCGACCTCTGCAGTCGGCGACACGAGCATTCCGCCGCCACTCGTCGTCATAATCTTGTTTCCGTTGAACGAGAACACACCGACATCGCCGAAGGTTCCCGCAGGTCGGTTCCGGTAGGTCGCTCCGAGCGCCTCGGCGGCGTCCTCGACCAACGGCACGCCGTAGCGCTGACAAAGCGGCACGATTCGGTCGTAGTCGGCGCACTGTCCGTACAGGTCGACGACGATGACCGCCGCCGGCAAGCGGTTGTTCGCTGCTGCGTCGGCCAATGCTGCGGCGAGAAGGTCGGGGCTCATGTTCCACGTCGCGTCGTCGCTGTCGATGAACACCGGGCTTGCGCCGCAGTAGGCCACGGCGTTCGCCGACGCTGCAAACGTAAAGGTAGAGACCATCACGTCGTCGCCAGGTCGCACACCGACTTCGAGCAGCGCTAAGTGCAACGCCGCAGTACCGCTCGACAGGGCAACCACGCCCGGCCACCCTGTCCACTTGCCGACCTCGCTCTCGAACGCGTCGAGGTCGGGTCCCACCGGCGCAATCCAACCGCTGTCGAACGCACGCAGCAAGTAGTCCCGTTCGCGCTCGCCAACGTCGGGAGCGCTGAGATAGATGCGGCTCATCTGGCGTTCACTGCGCATCGAATCGATCGGATATGAGCACTGGGCACGGAGGCGAGCGTAGTCCGAATCGGCGTTTCGCCACGCAACCTTCGCTCTCCCACGTTCGCGTTGGGACAGTCGCCTCACCGCAATCGCGCCCCCGGAGTGTCGTCCGTCCAACACGGACCGTCGCGAGTGCCGTTGTCTTTGGATACGGTGGGGGAGGTCGAATCGACCGCCGCTGAGGTGCGATGACCGGACTGCCCAACGGGGTCCTCCCGCATTCGGGCGCTTTTCAGAAAGAAACCACTAATGCAGCTGAACAGCCAATGGACCGACGCACTCGCTGGAACGACATTTTCGTCGTCGGCTACGTTCGAAATCGAGAAATCGGGTTCGATTCTCCGCTCGGAATTCCTCGCACAGTCAATTGCAGGTCAACGTGTCGTCCATGTCGGATGTGTCGACCATCCCGGGCTCATCGACGAAAAGATCAAGAACCGCGAGTGGCTCCACCAGATTCTGTGCGAGTCCGCGGATCGGTGCCTTGGGGTGGATAACAACGTGGACGGTATCGAGGCGGTCAAGGCACGGGGATGGAACGATGTTGTCGCCGCCGACATCACCCAGCCGTCAACCTTTCTCGACGATTCCGATTCCTGGGATTGCCTGGTTCTTGGTGAAATCCTGGAACATGTCGACAATCCTGTCGATTTCCTCACGCGAATTCGCACTGGTTGGGCGGGGAGATGTGATCGAATGATCGTGACGGTTCCGAACGCATTTGGGTGGACTACGATGCGATCTGTACTGCGTGCGCGGGAAGATATCAACACTGATCACCGGTTCTGGTTCTCACCGTATACCGCTGCGAAAGTCGCAACTCGGGCGGGGTGGACTGTCGAGTCGATCACGATGTGCGAGAGTTTTCCGTATCCCCTCGGCGGTCCCATCCACAAACGAATCAAGCGAGCGGCTCTGGGCAGATGGTTGCAGCGCAATCCTTTGATGCGGAGTTCTGTAGTCCTGACGATTTGCGCCGACGAAAGTTGACCCGCATCGGCGATCGACCCAATCGGTCGGTAGGCGGATCATTCGTCCATCCCCGAAGCGGTCCGGCTTCGAACACCGTGGCTCCAGCGCGCTAGTTCTTCGTGTCGACTCGTCGGAGTACACGCGGCAGCGACGAGGAGCACCCAGACATAGGAGTGCCAGAGCACGAAGCTCTCCATGAGGTGCTCGACGAGTACAACGGCCAGAAGCACCACCCACCCGATGCTGGCCGCGTCGCCGAATCGCCAGGCTCGGAGCGCGACGGCAGCGACTCCGCCGGTAACGATCAGCCCGAATAGGGCAGCACCCACGAGGCCCAAGCCGAGGCCCACCTCAAAGAAGCTGTTATGGGCGCTCCCGTAGTGGCCGCCGATCCGGTTGTAACTCTCCCAGGAGTACTCGAGATTCTCCCAGAACGCCCAGTATCCATACCCCGTCACCGGCCGCTCGGAGATGAACTGGCGCACCTCGGTCCAGATACGCGTTCTGCTCGACAACATCGGATCCTGACCGAAGAACGACGCCACGGTGCCGATGTTGGTGGCGACCGCGACGAATGCGCCGCCACCGAGGAGAACGACGCTCGATCCGACAACGCGCCCCGGGACATCCCTCGCTTGGAGATTTCTGACAATCACGGCGCCGACGGCGGCCAGGGCGCCGACTACTGGTCCGGCTACCGCAGTCACACTCAAGGCCCCCTTGAGCAGCACGAGATCGGCCAGAAGGGCAACGGTTGACACCGCTACGATCACTGGGCGGCGGTAGCGGACAGCGACCCCAACTGCGACGACGATTCCGACGGCTGCCGCGGGGCCGAGCGAGTTAGCGCTGGCAAACGCCCCCTGCCAACCTTCGCCGTTGCCCCGGCCGATATTCGGCCTGAAGATGATCAGGGTGTAACTCGCAGCGGTCGCCGCCGCGGAAAACAGCGCAAGCGCCACGAGTTGCTCGTCAAATTTGAGTTCGTAGCCGAACCACACACTGAACGCAGCGATACCTACGGAGGTCAGTGCGCGTGGCCCGGTGAGTTCGGGCGAAACCGACCACACGACCGACAGCAGCGACCACCCGACGAGCAATGCGAGCGGCCAGATCGCCCACGGCCACGATCGAACGGGTCGCCGGCCGAGCGACGACCAGAACAACACCACCCCGATCAGGCCGACGGCAGTCATCGGATAGGAAAACGCCCACGTCTCGAAACTCAGCGGCTCGTTGAGCAGGTGCACGCCTATCGTCACGGAAGGGGCACCCGAGGCAAACAGCACCCCCGCCGCGGCGAAGAGGACCAGCGGCATTCGCATCGCAACAGCAGGTGCTCGCGACTCAAACCGGGGCGCGTCGGTGGCATCCAGCACTTCGTCGGTCCCAGGATCGGCCGGGCGCCTCGGGGAAAGTACCTCGTCCACCGTCATGAGCGGAAAGGATACTTCGCTGCGTCGAGCCCCAGCCGTCTGCTCGCCGTTCCGTCGTAGCTGGGACTCCCGGGCCGCCGTGTTGGTCTGCGCGATTCCTTTGTCGGTCGACAGTGCCAGACTATATTGCGCCGGTGCGTCTTTCGACATCCGGCTGTGCCGGTTCCACCGTGTTGCTGCCGTCTGCGTCCGTGGTGAAGGCAGGCCGTGTCGACGGAGTTTCGACACCGCAATGACCGATGAACCAGCGCTCGAACCCACCCCGTACGGGCGAAGACTGCGCAGCGGTCGAATGATGTTCGTAGTGTCGTGGGCGTTACTCATCGGGATGGTTGCGTGCATCTCGCTCGGCACGCCCCCGAGTGCTGGCCCTGATGAACCTGCTCACCTTGCACGCTCGGCGGCGCTCGTCCGCGGGGACGTGTTCGGTTCGGCATCATCAGTCGGACCTGCTTTTCGATCTGTTACGATTCCGTCATGGTCTGCCGGCCCGGATCCGACGTGTTTCGCGTTCGAACCGGAGCAACCTGCATCGTGCGTAAATCCGAGGAAATCGGGGGTGATTCTGACCACCGCGGCGTCCTACCCGGTGTGGGGTCACCTGCTGCCGGGAATCGGAACGATGATCGGCGGTGAACGATGGTCGGTCTCGATGGCTCGAGTCCTCGGCGCCGTTCCGAGCACTCTCCTGTTCGCCGGAGCGCTCACTGCCGCGCTCCAGGCGCATCGCGAGCGCCTGGCGACGGCGATTTTGCTTGCCGCGACGCCGACGACGGTCTTCCTGATCGCAGTCGTCAACCCTTCGGGTCTGACCGTCGCTGGTGCGCTTGCCGTGTGGACTGCGGCCCTGGTCTGGGAATCGAACAATGCTGGGCATCATCTGCTGTTCATCGCCGGAGTCGCGGCATTGATCTTGCCCCGCAGCGATGGATTGTTGTGGGGGGTGCTGGTCGCCTCACTCGTCGGTTTTGTCCGGTGGAAGTCCCCGCGGGTTGTCGTGCAGGTGTTTCATCCTGTTGAACGCGCAGCGATCGGTTTGATCGTCGCGACTGCCGCGTCGTGGAACGTGTTCGTGCGACCCGAGCTGATCAAGATGCCGGTCGACCAGTCAGGGATCGCTCTCGTCGGCCGAATCCTCGGTGGGACGGGAAGCTACATGCGTGAAGCTGTCGGGGTGCTCGGTTGGCTTGACACTCCGATTCCGGAACCCGCTTTGTTCCTCTGGATTGCGGCGGTCGGCGTCCTGGCAGGAAGTGCGCCCGAACGCGAGCGACGCGCAACGTTCGCGGCCGCTTTCTCACTTCTCGGCTTCTTCGCAGTCGGCTGGACCTTTGAGCTGCTGCAGGCGCAAACCGCGGGTCTGTTCTGGCAAGGACGCTACGGGTTGCCGTTGCTCGTCGGCGCCGTACTCCTCGTCGTGGGTCGGGTGAGGGACGCGGGTCCGGATACCGTGGCGCAGGGACTCGCCGGCTTGGTCTGGTTCATCTGGAACGCAAGCGTGTTCCAATCCTTCCGACGATTTGGAGTCGGCGCGAGCGACTCGGTGCTCCCGTGGAAATGGGACGCGGACGTCGCTGCACTGTCGCCGATGCTGCTCCTGATCATTCACATGCTGATCAGCGGAGCGCTCTGCGCGTTCGTGGTCAGCCCTCGACGCTGTGACCACGACGGGTGCAACGTCACGAGGCCGTGGGTTTCTTTGGTCACGCCGGCGATTACGTCGAAGGTGAGGGCGTTTTGCACGTGGTCATAGACGTGCTGGCGGGCCCAGCCGGTGATCTCGGTGTGCAGCACGTAGCGCGAGGCCACGAGGGGGATCGCGTCGAAGCGCACGTCGACATGGCCGCTTCCGGCCAGCGAGTCGGGGACCATGTCGACGTCGCGTGTCGAGGGGGCGGTGACGGTGGCCCCGTTGAGACTCGCAATCGTCACCGCGAAGACTGGCTTGGGCACCGCCTCGGCGGCGGTGTAGTGCAGGCGTACGGTGACGTCGTCACCGCTGCGGAACCGTTCGACAGGGACGCCTCCCACGAGCAGTTCCGCTCGGGTCACTTGGATGCGCCCATCACCGCGTCGGCTGCCTTCGGCGCCTGCTGAGGTCTCGGCGCCGAGCATCGTTTCGGTGTATTCGTCGACGACTTCGGCCGGGTCGCCGTCACGCCGGACGACGCCGTGATCGATCCAGATCGCACGATCGCAGAACTCGCGGACGGTGAATGCGTCGTGCGTCACCAGCACCAGGGTCCGCCCCTGGGTTCGGAAGTCGACGAACTTTTCCATGCACTTCTTCTGGAATGTGACGTCGCCCACGGCCAGGATCTCGTCGATCAGCAACAGGTCTGGGTCGACGTTGATCGCCACGGCGAACGCCAGGCGCACGTACATCCCCGACGAGTAGGTCTTGACCGGTGACTCGATGAAGTCTCCGAGGCCCGAGAACTCGACGATCTCGTCGAATCGGCCGGCGATCTCCTTGCGGCCCATGCCGAGAATCGACGCGTTGAGGAACACGTTGTCCCGCCCGCTCAACTCGTGATGGAACCCGGCCCCGAGTTCGAGCAGCGCCGCCATCTTCTTGTTGACCTGGATGCGTCCGGCGTTCGGCGTCAGGATCTGGGCCATGCACTTGAGCAGGGTCGACTTCCCCGAGCCGTTGTGGCCGATGATCCCGACCGCCTCACCCTCGGCCACCTCGAACGAGACATCGCGCAGCGCGTAGAAGTCCTCGTAACGATTTCGGCCGCCCGACGCGATGAATTGCTTCAGCGACGTCGCCCGTTCATGGTGGATTCGGAACGTCTTGGTGACGTTGTCGACGATGAGGGCGGGGGTGCCGCCCGTATCGGTGGTGGCTCGGGCGTTGCTCATCTCAGATCTCCTCCGCGAAGCGTGGGGAAAGTCGGCCGAAGATCCACGCGCCGAGGGCAAACACGGCCACTGCCCACACCGTGATGTACGCCCACCGTTCCCAGCTCGGGAACACCCCTTCGTACAAGATCTCGTGGGAGGCGGTGACGAAGCTGCCGGTCGGTCCCCACGGGGCGTACTTGTTGACACGCGGGTCGGCGACCTGTCCGATCACGAAGATGATGGGGCTGGCATAGAACAGGATCTGCGCGGCGATGCCCCAGAGGTAGTTGATGTCATGGAAGAACACGTTCGCGGCCGACAGCGCGAGAGCGACTCCGGTGGTGAGCAGCGCGATGAGGACGAGCAGGAGCGCCATCGGAATCAACCACTGGAACATGAAGTGCCCAAAGAGGAGGAACGACGCGGAAAGCACGAGCAGTTCGATGCACACGGTGACCAGTTGGGTGAGCACGATCGACAACACCAGGTGTTCGTGCGGGAACGCAACCTTCTTGATGAGGCTGGCGCCCCCCTGGACCGAGCCGATGCTCGCCGTGACCGAGATCGAGAAGAACTGGAAGGGCAGGAGTCCGGACAGGAAGTAGAGCGGAAAGTTCTTGACGCCGCTCGATGCTGCGCGGGGTGCTTCGCCGCCGAAGATCTTGAGGAAGATGACGCTGAAGATGATCATCTGGCTGATCGGGTTGAGCAGGCTCCACGCCCAACCGAGGAGCGATTTGCGGTATCTGGTGCGCAACTCCTTCAGCGTGAGGAGGTACAGCAGATTGCGGTGGGCGACCGCCGTCCTGAGTGACATGGTGGCCGGAAGCCTATGCAGACCGGCCGGGAACGTCACCTATGGTGGCGTGGCGCCGAGCGCGGCACCGTTCGAACCAGGCTCTCGGAGCCCGGGCCAGGCCGCTGGCCAACGCAACGCAGTGGGCACGCCGGGGAGCGTGCCGGAGGCGTCGGACCGACAGGCCCAGTCCGCGGACGAAGGTGCCCGGCGTGCCGAAGCGGGCCGCGACGATCAGGCGATTGCGCTCCTGCAATGCGCGTCGGCGGTCGGCGAGGTGGTCGGTGCTGGCGCCGCGGGTGTGGGACACCACCGAGTCGGGAACGCAGCGATACGTCCATCCCCGCTCGGCGCCGCGGAACGAAAGGTCGACGTCTTCGTAGTAGAGGAAGTACCGCTCGTCGAACCCGCCGACGTCGTCGAGGAACGCGGGACGGAACACGACGGCGCCGCCGGTGAACATGTCGATCGGGCGGACCTCGCGGTCGATCGACGCCACTGGCCGTCGGAAACCGATGTCGCTCGCCGCGCCGAACCGGTCGAACTCGACGCCGACGCTGTTGATGAGCGGGGGATCGGTGTCGGCCAAGACCAGCACGGGCTGGACCGCTCCGACCTCGGGTTCGTTCCGGAGCGCGGCAACCAGCGGGTCGATCCAGCCCGGTTCGACGACGATGTCGTCGTTGAGGAGCGCGACGTAGTCGGCGGCGGCAACCTGCACGGACTGCGCGGCGGCGTTGAACGCTGCGCCGTACCCCTCGTTGGCGGTGCGCAGCACGGTGACCGGGAACGCAGCCGAATTTCCCGCAGCCGATGAGTTGCTGTTGTCGACCACGACGATGCCGGTGGCGCCGCCCGCCCGGTGGAGTGCATCGAGACACGTCGTAAGACGCTCGCCCTCGCCCTGGTTGGTCACGACCACCACCACCGTCGATTCGGCGAGCGACGCGGCAGCCGACTCGTCGGCGTCAGCGGGCATTGCTGCCTCGGCCGAGGGCGCGACGCAGCGTGGTCGACCACGAGTCGGGGCGAGTCGCGCCGTGGCCGGCGTAGGTCGGCTCGTCGAGTGGCCACTCGAGCCAGTCGAACCAGAGGGGCGACTGTTGCGGGTTGTAATACGGGTCGTTGCGCAGTTCGTGGGCCCAGCGCTGCTCGATGTACGCGGTCTCGGCGGGCAGCACCTTGCCGACACGCGTGCGGCTCTCGAAGTGGTACCAGAGTGAGTGCGGCGTCCAGACGATGCGGTGCCCGGCAGCGCGAACACGCAGTGACAGGTCGACGTCGTTGTAGTTGAGCGGTAGCGCCTCGGGAAAGCCGCCGACCTCGTGGAAGATCGACGTCGGCATCAACGCCACTGCCGCGGTCACCCCGCTGCATTCGCGCTCGACTGCGAGCGGTCGGAGGGGCCGCGGGCCGGGCGACGTGCCCGACCACCCGGTGCTCGCATGATGTGGGCCGTGGAAGTACACGTGGCCGCCGTGCTGCACGGTGCCGTCGTCGAACAGCAGCTTCGCTCCGACCATCCCTACGCCGCCCGATCGTCCGTCGAGGCCTTCGGTCGGGCCACTCGCGATGCCGACGAGTGTCTCGATGCTGTCGGGCTCGATCAGTTCGGTGTCGTCGTTGAGGAAGAGGAGGAACTCACCCGTGGCCGCAGCTGCTCCCTCGTTCATCTTCGTGGAAAAGTTGAACACGCCGTGGTGCTCGACCAGAACGAGACGGTCGCCGACCAGATCACCGAGTGCCGTGATGACGGGCGGCGGTGTGTCGTCGTCGATGATCACGACGAATTCGAGGTCCGGGTAGGTGGATTGCTTGACGATGCTCCGGACCGCCTCGACGACGAAGCAGCGGGTGGTCCCCCAGACCTTGCCCGCCGAACCGCGCGTCGGGATCAGCACGCTCACGCGCGGGAGCGGTGTCGGCAGCGTGCGGCGGATGCGGTAAATGCCTTCGTGCTCGGTCGATTCGACTGCGGCGTCGAGCCCGATCCGGGCGCAGTGCTCGGCGACCGCGCGTTGGCCCGCATCGAACGCCCACGGTTTGGCATCGACGCCGGCGGCCACGCTGGTCGGTGCCTGGCGCCAGTGGTAGAGGATCTCGGGAACGTGCACGATCCGTCGCGCGTGTTCGCCGAGCCGCAGCATCAGGTCATGGTCCTGGGCGCCGTCGAACCCTGTTCGGAAGCCGCCGACCTCGGCGACGAGCGAGCGCCTGGCCATGACGAAGTGCGTGATGTAGTTCTGGCTCCGCAGCCGCTCGGGCGACCACTGGGGCTTGAGACAGGGGCCGATGTGTTCGCCGTTGGCGTCGAGAAAGTCGTGGTCGCTGTAGACGACGTCGATGTCGCTGGCCGGTGCCCGCCGCACTCTGGGCGGCGGCCAGCATGCGGGCAATCGCATCGCCACGCAACACGTCGTCGTGATCGAGAAAGGCGACGAACGTACCCGTTGCCGCGTCGAGGCCATCGTTGGTGGCGGCGACGATGCCGCCCTGCGCCGGTCGGCGGATGACGGTGACATCGAGACGCTCGGCCGCGCGGGTGAGGATCTCGTCGATGCCGATGCGGGTCGAGCCGTCATCGACGATGACATGTTCGACCCGCTGACCGTGGCGGCGAGCGGTCTGGAACTCGACCGACTCGAGGCACGCGGTCAGGTGGGCGGGGTCCGGGTCGAACACCGGCGTGATGACCGACACCGCCGGTGGGCGTCGTGGAATCGTCATCGGCGGAGCGTGGCAATTCGCCGCTGCGTCGGACGGACCGCACGTCCCACGACGCGCCGGGTGCGCTGGATCGCGATGCGGTGCACCTTGCCGATGTTGTGGCGGGCCTGGCCCAGCGCGACGGTGAGCTCCATCACCTCGCCGCGTAGTTGGCCATTCGCCTGCTCCGCTGCCTGTACTGCCTGGCTGGCCCCGACCAGTTCGGTGCGGAGGTCGTCGTAGCTCTGTTCGAGCGGGCCGACCAGCCGCCGGAGACGGGCGTTCTCGGCGAGCAATGCCGCGACATCGACGTCGACGTCGACATCGCTCGCCGGCTCCGCTTCCTGCGCGTGGTTCATGGGATCGAGTGTACCGACGGGCCTCAAGCGGCCCGGGTGTGCTCCCCGAGGCGTCGGGGACGAGCAGTACACTCGCCGCCGTGATCGCGCTCCCGAATCAGCGTCGAGCGATGATCGCACTCCTTGGCGCGATTGCGTCGATCGTCGTGCTCTGGGTGCTGGCGACACCGCCCTCGGCAGGACCCGACGAGCCGTCCCATGTGGTGCGCGCTGCGGCGCTCGTGCGAGGGCAGCTCGACGGCGCACCCGTTGACGGATCACTCGTTGCCTTCGATCTGCCCGCTCACATCGCCTTTCCTGATCCGGGTTGTTTTGCCTTTCTCGAAGACGTCCCCGCGAGCTGCGCGACGAGCATCGACCGACCGAACGGATCGCGCCCGCTGCTGACGGCGGCGACCCACTACCCGGTCTGGGGGCATCTGGTTGCGGGCATCGGCTCGTTTCTGCCGGCCGAGTTCGCGGGTCCAGGAACACGGATGATCGACGCGATCATCCCGCTCGGCCTGCTCGGCTTGGCCCTGATCGCCGCCGCCCGACGCGGATGGTTGGTCGCCGGCGCCGTGCTGCTGTGCGCAACGCCTCCGGTGTGGTTCATCATCGCTGTCGTCAATCCGTCCCACTACGTCATCACGGGCGGCATCGCGGTCTGGATCGCCCTGTCAGGATTTCGGCGCCGCACAACCGGTCAGGTGGTGGGCTCGCCGCTGACTCGACTCGATTCCCTGCTGCTTGGCGCGGGCTGGGCTGCCATGGTGCTCCCGCGTCGCGACGGCCTGCTCTATGCCTCGCTCGTGCTTGCTTTGGCGATCCTCATTTTCGGGATTCCGACGCGTGACGTCGCGGAGTTGCCGCGCTGGGTGCGGGCGACGATGGCGCTCGCCACCCTGGCGACCTTGGGGTGGGCGGCGGACAGTTCATCCGACTCGTCGCCGCTGCTGTTTGCATCGGTCCTGCTTCCCTTCGTCGCCGTCGGTACGCGCCGTCTCTGGCGCCGGTTCGCTCGACCACGGCAACGGGGCGCCTTGGTCGCCGGCCTGACCGCGGCCGCTGGTGTGGTGTCGTTCGCGGTGATGGCTCGACGGGCCAGCGGCTTCGACGCCACCGTGCTGCAGGCGGTGATCGGGCAGACCGGCATCGACCTCAACGAGGCGGTCGGTGTTGTCGGCTGGCTCGATACGGCTGTGCCGCGGACGATGGTGATGATCTGGCTGCTCGCACTCGGGCTCCTCGCCGCAGCCGCCGTTGTCGGACAGCGCCGAGCGCAGTTGGTCGGCGCCGGTGCCGTGCTCGCAGTTGCCATCGTCGTGTCGTGGGTCTTGACCATGAATCAGAACGACGCCGACGGCACGTACTGGCAGGGCCGCTACTACCTTCCGCTGCTGGTCGGTATTCCGATTGTGTTGGCGACGTCGCCGGTGCCGGCGCGGATCGGTCGTCTCCTCGGGCGTCACGTCGGCGCAGTGGCCTTGATCGTGCTGACGGCTGCGTTGGCCAATGCGATGCGACGCTGGGCCGTCGGCGCGCGCGGCACGATGTACCCGTGGCGGTGGGACACCTACGACACTGCGCTGCCACCGATCGTGTTGCTCGTCGCCCATCTCGCTGCCGTGGCGGTGCTGTGGAGCGCCGTCGACCGACTCGCACCAGCCGTCGCCACCGACTCCGACGACTGGGGAGGTGGCGTCGCTGCCGGCAACCCGGTTCGCCGTGCGGAGGGTGTGAACCTGCTTGGCTATCACCGTGCAGGGAGCGGGTTGGGCGAGGCCGTGCGGGCGATCGATGCCGCGTTGACCGCAGCCGGAGTCGAGATCTCGCGGTTCGATGTCTCGCTCACCGACAGTCCGTCCGTCGAAGCTGGGCACCTCTGCGCCGACGAAGTCGTGCCAGGCGACAACTCTGTTCCAGGTGACATGGTTCGGCGAACGACGATCGCCGTGGTCACGGCGCCCGAGCTTCCCGCGGCCTTAGCTGCGCGGCCCGAGCTGCGCGATGTCGAACGGGTTGTCGGCTACTGGTTCTGGGAGGTGGCCACGGTGCCCGAGCATCATCGCGGCGGCATGGCGCTCGTCGACGAGATCTGGACACCGACGACCTTCGTCGCCGACGCGTATCGCGCGATGGACGGCGCGCCGCCCGTCGAGGTCCGCCCGCTGCCGTTGATCGAACCCCTGGTCGACCCTGCCGTCGTGCAACGGTGGCGACGACGGCTTGCGCCGCACGACGAATTCGTGTTCCTCGTCACGCTCGACCTCTTCAGCGTGGTCGAGCGGAAGAACCCGTTTGCAGCAATCGATGCGTTCGCCGTCGCCGAACTCGGGGCGACGGCGCGACTCGTCATCAAGACGATCAACGGTGACCAGCGCCAGGGCAGCCTTGGGCGCATCGAGGCGTGCATTGCAGCATCGTCGGCGCGCGAGCAGATCGAGCTGATCGACGGTTTCGTCGACCGCGCCGACATGATCGGGATGATCGCGGCCGCCGACTGCCTGGTCTCGCTCCATCGAGGCGAGGGTCTCGGCTTGCATCTCGCCGAGGCGATGTGGTTGGGCACTCCGGTGATTGCGTCGAGATACTCGGGAAACCTCGACTTCATGGATGACACCAACTCGATCTTGGTCGACGTCGACCTGGTCGCGGTGACCAACGGTGAAGGGGGCTACCCCGATGGCATGCGCTGGGCCGAAGCCGACGTGCAGCAAGCCGCTGCCGCGATGAGGCACCTCGTCGCTGATCTCGATCGTCGATCGGCCATCGCTGTTGCGGCGCGGACGGCAATGGAGACGCAGCCGAGTCTCGTCCAACTCGGACAACGCCTTGTCCCAATCGGTTCCATCGAGCGGCGCCTGGGGGTCGGCCGCTGACGCACTACGGCCGAATAGTCTGACTCGCTCCATGCCGAACTCGCCGAAACAGCAGCTGAAGGCGGTCGCCCGGTCGACCGCGGCGCCACTGCGCAACTACTTCAACAATCACTTCGAGATGACGAAGGACGAGGTCCGCCGCGCCGTCGCTGATGCCGGCGTTGCGGCAGACGAACGAGCCCAGTCCGGCCGGCATCTCGCCGAGCTGTCGAACGTGGTCGCTGAGACGCAGCTCTACCAGTCTCGCCTGATCAGCGAGTTGCGACGCGAGATCGTGGCGTTGCGATCCGAGGTCGGTGCGATGGCGGCCACGTCGGCCGAGCTGGCTGCGGTGCTTGCCGCGATGACCTCGACCCCGGACGAACCGCAGTAGTGCGCCGGATGCGTGAACGCTGAGTCATGATCATCTTCGACATTCAGGCGGTACAGAGCGTCGCGGACGGTGAGCGCGGCATCGCTCGATACACCGGAGAACTGGCGCGTGCGGTCCAGCGCAATCACCCCGACCTCGTCGACGTCTTCGCGTACAACGACGCCATGCCGTACGCGGAGCGCCTCGACCGGCTCGGCATCGACGGCAAACTCCGGTCGTTCAGCGAGATTCGAGGTTGGCAGGCCGATCTCCTCCACGTGAATTCACCGTTCGAGCAACCCGCCATCGAAGTGCTGACCACCCCGGTCGTCGCCCGCAGCACCGTCGTCACGTGCTACGACCTCATTCCGTATCGGTTCTCCGACATCTATCTGCCTGACGCCGGTACGAAGGCCGGCTATCAGTCGCGGCTCGGCATGCTCGTCGCAGCCGACGCGATCGTCACCGACTCCGAGTCGGCCGCCGCCGACGTCGTCCGCATGCTCGGCGTCGATCCCCGCGTCGTGACCTCGATCGGCGCGGGAACCGCCGAACAGTTCCAGCCGCCCACCGACTCGCTCGCCGAACGGATGACCGAACTCAACATGGTCGCGCCGTCACTGCTGCCCGGCTTCATCCTCGTACCGGCCGGGCCCGAGTGGCGCAAGAACCTCGATGGAGCGGTCGAGGCGTACAGCCGACTCCCATCTGAACTGCAGACGCGTCATCAACTGGTGATCGCCTCGAAGATCGCCGACGGTCAGCGTGCCAAGTTTCACGACTACTGCTCCGAACTCGGTGTCGCCGATCGGGTGGTGGTCACGGGTTACGTTTCCGACGAGAACCTCGTGCGCCTGTATCAGTCGGCCGAACTCGTCATGTTCCCATCGTTCTACGAGGGGTTCGGCCTCCCGGTTCTCGAAGCTCGACGCTGCGGAGCGCGCGTCATCACGTCAAACGTGTCATCGCTTCCCGAAGTGATGCCGGAGCCGGCCGCACTGTTCAGCCCGTACGAGGTCGACGACATGGCCGAACGGCTCGTGTCGGCGTTGACCGATCTCGATGTCATGGCTCAGCTCGACGCTGCACCAGACCCTGGCTTCACGTGGGATCTGGCAGCCGACCGTCTGGCGGTGGTGTACCGAGAAGTCCTCGCTCGGAGCAGCCCGGGCCGGAGTGCTGCCGAAGCGCCCGCGCGTGGCCCTGGCGGCGCCGCTGCCCCTCGCCGACCCCGGCGCGGCCGAGCGAACGATGGCCCTGGTCGACCTGCTCGATGTCGATGTCGATGTCACCGTCTTCGTCCAGACCGAGGCGTCCCGACTCGCCGAGGACTGGCAGATCGACGTTCAGAATCTGCGGGTCTTGCCCGCGGACCATGCGGCAGGGGAGTACGACGCTGTCGTCTACACCCTCGGCGACGAGGCAATCGAGAACGCCACGCTGGCGGTGTCGGCGGTGGTTCCGGGACTGATCTCGGGATGGCCCGACACGGTGATCGACGACATCTCCGATGTCGGCGCTGCGCTGCGCTGCCGTGCACGCGATGGCGGCCTCGACGGGGTCGAACCCGTCCCGGCCGACCTCGGCGCGATGGCAGCCACGATCAGAGCAGCTGTGTTCGCCCAAATCGGCACGCCGGGTCACGAGGTCGGCAACGGCGGTTGACGCCAGAGCTCGTGCTTCCACAACTCGGTGAACACTGCCCACTGCGGTGACACGTCGACGATGGGGTCGCGGATGCCGACCGATCCGCCGCGGAGGTGGGTGACCGACACGCCGTCGTGGATCCGGATGCGGCCGCCGAGACGGCGCAGTCGGAAAGCAAAGTCGACGTCTTCGAAATACGCCGGATGAAATCGAGGATCGAACCCACCGACGCGCTCGTGGAGATCCGTGGTCATCAACCAACAGGCCGCGGAGGCGTAGTCGACTCGATCGGCCCCATCGGGGGCGGGTGCGGTGAACCCGTCGGGTCCCACCAGTTGGCCCGCCTCGTCGAGATTGCCGTCGGCGTCGAGTAGCCGCGGTGCGATGACGTCGTGAGGATGGTCGGCGAGTTCGGCGAGCATCGGGGGCAACCACGCATCGTGCACCATCAAATCGGGGTTGATCAGGCACACGACGCTGCTCCGCGCCGCACCGATGCCGAGTTCGTTGCCGCCGCCGAAGCCGAGGTTGCGGTCAGGGAGCGCGAGGCGGACGCCCGACGTGGTGAGCGCGAGATGGTGACCGGTGGCATGACCGTGGAGCGGGTGCAGGTTGTCGACGACGATGATCTCGGCTGCCATCTCTGCGGTGACGCAACTCGACACGAGTCGCTGCAGACTCTCGTCGATGACCGCGGCCGAGGTGCCGTAGGTGACATAGACGAACGAAACAATGGGTGCCGGTGCGGCCGCGACGACGACCCGCGGGGCTGGCGACGCGGTCCGCCGAAATGACACGGCGTCAGCTCGCTGTGCGCTCGGCACGGATCAGTGCGGCCTCGATCCGGCCGGTCAGCGCCCGCTCGCGTGCGGCGGCACTGGCCAGCGCGGCAACTGCATGTCGCTCGACCGCGTCGGCGTGGTCGCGAAGTTGGTCGGCCTCGACTTCGAGCGCGGCGACCTGACGCTGGAGCGCGGCGCTGTGCGTGGCCTCGGTCGGCGAGTACTCGGCAATCTGATCGCGCAGTCGGTCGAACTCAACTCGTGTCGACTGCGCATCCTCGCTGCTGCCTCGGACGAGGGCGGCGAGCAGAGGGTCGGTCAACCCGTCGCCTGCGTGTTGCGCAACGATCAGCCG
>CAWFYU010000022.1:0-510165 GCA_963820085.1 Ilumatobacteraceae bacterium
GCGCAGTGGCTGAAGGGCATCGATCTGGCACGCGCCGACGTGATCTGGATCGCGGAATCCGATGATGGCTGCGAGCCCGACTTCATCGCGAGGTCTGCTGCCGGCGTTCGGCGCGACCCGCGTGTGAAGACTCGCGTACGCCAACTCGCACGTGTGGGACGAGCGCAGCGCCGTGGTGGGCGACTACACGTCCAATCCGCATCTCTCATGTCGTTGTCGGCCACCAAGTGGGCGCAGACGGACCGGGTGTCAGCCGAGCAGGAAATGAACGACGGCCTGGGGGTGAAGAACACGATTCTCAGCGCCAGCGCCGTGATGTTCCGGAAGGGCGAGATCGACGCCGCCACACGGCGCCAGCTCGAAGGGATGCTCATCGCCGGCGACTGGCTCTTTGCGCGACACGCCCTGCGCTGTCCGTGAGATCCCAACACACCCCGCAAGTTGAACTACCACCGCCGCCACGACGAAAGCGTCGTCGGCAAGCTGCTGAAACACAACCGGGTCGAGCAGTTCTTCGCCGAGTTCTCGACCGTGCAGGCGTGGATCGCCGACCACGATCGCCTCGACGAGGCGTTCGAGGCGAAGTGGGAGCACTACCTCCGCGACCAGTGGGCGGGAATTCTACCCGGACCGACCGTTCGAAGACCTCGCGCAGGACTACCCGCTGGCGGCTCTGCGTGAGCGGATCGCAAGGTCGCGTGCGAACGTGAGAGTCCTCGGCCATGAAGTGGTTCTT
The DNA here is from genome assembly GCA_963820085.1 of Ilumatobacteraceae bacterium. Taxonomy (GTDB): domain Bacteria; phylum Actinomycetota; class Acidimicrobiia; order Acidimicrobiales; family Ilumatobacteraceae; genus Ilumatobacter_A. The sequence continues at coordinate 737 of CAWFYU010000022.1, forward strand.
CGGCTTCAACGAAGGGGCGGCGCAGCGGTTCGCCGAGATGGTCAAGGTGGCCGTGGTCACCGGGCAGACGCAGGCGCCCCACCTCGAGCCGCACTGCCTCTACGCGATGGCGACGGCGACAGCGAGCTTACACTGTGGCTTCGCGGTCGCGGGGTGACCGTGCATCACGCGGTGATGAAAATCCCTAAAGCGGCTGTCGGCGGCAGACATCCTGATGCGCAATGCCGGCAGCGGCTACGACCCACTGGCGGCCCGCGCGTTCTCGATCCGTGCCTGGCGGTGCCAGGCGCCGAGGCGGCCCGCCGCGAGGAGCACGTGCTCTTCACCGACTGCGACGTGATGTTCACCGGGCCGGTGGATCTCGCGGCCGTGCGTCCGGCGCCGTCGGCGGCAGCGTCAGAGATGGACGATGTATGCGGCCGGCACCAGGGACGTCCGGACGTGGCTTCAACTCCGGCGTGATGGTGATGCACGTGGCGGCAATGCGCGCACGGATGCCGTCGATTGAAGTCAGTGCTCGAGCGCGGTGAATCTTCCCAGTTCCCACAAACGGGAGCCACTTACGACCAGGGCGCGCTCAACTCCGCGAATTCCGGACGGGGACTGGGATCGCCTCCCCGACACCCCCAATCGGCGTCCCGCCTTCGGCGTCAATCCGCAGGTGCCTATCGTCCACTTGGCACTGGCTGAAGCCCCGACACGCTCAAAAAGATGTCTGGCAAGCGGCGTGACGTCGGCGCCCGACGACGCGATGCGGGCGCTGCTCGAGGCGGCGCCGCGGCGCCTACCGGCACTACCTGGAGGTCTTCCGCGCGGCGCTGCTCTACGCCTAGCGCGTCACGGTGAAGGTGATCGGGTTGCCGGTTCCCTCGCCCCACCATGACGGCCACCGCGTAGTCGCCTGCGCCGACCGCTGGATAGGCCCCCGGGCACGGGGGCAGCGAGTTGGGCTCGCACAGGTCGAGCCCCCTCGGGGATCGTGAAGCGCAGCGTCGTCCCATCGGCCGAATCGAGGTTCTCTGACGTAGCCGGTGCCGAACTTCACGGTGTTGCCGGCGCGCCGCGAAGCCGCTGCCGGTGATGGTGACCTGGGTGCCAACCGGCCCGGATGCAGGTGGTCATCCTCCGTCATCGTCGGTGCCGCCGCCGCGGGCGCGTCATTCGCCGTGATCGCCCCGGGTTCGGTGGGCGACGACGCGCACGACCACCGGCCAGGGTGCTCGCAAGAAACCCGAGCGCCAGTAGTGTGTGGGAAAGTGAACGGACTCGCACATCAACCCCCTTGGACGTGGCTGGGCATCACCTCCACAGTAGCCTAGGCGGGGCCGCGTCGCAACGCCGGGCGAGGCCTTACCGCGCGCGCTGGGGCGGCGGGATGAACTGCACCACTGGCGGCTGCGGCGTGCGGGGATCGGCATCTCGGGCGGCAGCGGCATGAACTCCACCGTGAGCCCGCCTCCGGCCACCGGCTCGCGCGGCGGCGTTGGCAGGAACTCCACCGCTTGGGCCCGCCGCCCGCAACTGGCCCATCGGGCGGCAGGGGCATCGGGGAGACTACGAGGCCACCGCCGGCCACGGCTTCGGCGGGGCGGCGTTGGCAGGAACTCCACCTTCGGCCCGCCGCCCGCAACCGGTCCATCGGGCGGCAGGGGCAGCGGCGAAAACGACCAGCCCACCGCGGCGGGCGACGGGCTCGCGGGGTGGCGTCGGCAGGAACTCCACCTTCGCGCCGCCGGCCGAGCCATCCACTTCCTGCGGTGGTGTCGCGGGGGCGGCATGTAGGGGAGGCCACGTGCTCGACGGGGGTGGCATTTGGCTGTGATCCCGCCGGTGCCGCCCGCCTGGAACCTCAGCCCCTGCTCCTCGCCGGCGCGTCGGGGCTCAGCCGGAGCGTTGGCGTTGGCGCGCGCGCGCACTCGCAGCGAAGCGGCGAGCGACGGCTGCGTATCTCACTGAACCGAGCGTGCCGCGCAGTGAGCAGTCTGATCCACCGCATGGACATGCACAGGACTCCTGGCCGAGACGCCTGCACCACTTTCGTGCCAGCCATCCAATCTCGAATAGGAGGCGCCACGGGCTTGAGCGGCATGCGCGTCTATGCGTGGGAGTTCACCGTGGCGGCGTGGCCACCAAGTGGCGGGCGAGTCGGCAGGCGTGTCGGCCCACGGCCGGGTGTGTCGGCCCGTCGCCACCGCGCAGGCTCGGGCGACAGCTACTTCGGCAATGCTGCCAGCGCGGCTTCGGCCTTGCCGCGCTCGGCAAACCGCTCCGGCACGGCGAGCGCCTGCACCAGCGCCGCCCGCGCCTTCGCGATCTCGCCGCGCCGCGCGTAGGCGACGCCCAAGGGGTGATACTGATAGCGAGGGTGCTGGGGATTGGTGCGTAGCGTCACTTCGAGGTTCTCGCACCGGGCGCGGCGCCCACACGCCCGCGTGCGGGTAGACCCAGCCCAGAGCATCGCGGATGTCGGCGTACCGAACGAAGACTGGCTCCGCTTCCGTCAACCGCCCCAGCACCGATCCAGGTTCCTGCCCTGCGCGACCGTCACCAGCGCCAGGTGCGCCGTGGCCGCGGGGTCTCCCGAGCTGGCGGAGAGCACGCGTTCGTACTCGGCGCGGGCGTCGTCGAGGCGCCCCATCCGTTCGAGCACGCCGCCGAGCGCGGTTCTCACGCCGAGCGCTGCCGATTGCCGGCTGAGGGCGCTCTCCAGCAGCAGCCGCGCGTCGTCGGAGCGGTCGAGATCCACCAGGCACTCGGCTGGCTGCACCGCCAGGCGGGCATCGTTCGGGTGCGCGGCCAGGGCCGTGAAAAGCAGCGGCTCGGCGCGGCGCGCATCACCGCCGGCGCGAACAGCAACACGCTGAGCCAGGCGCGGCCACCACCATATCGTGAGCCGGTTTCGGGGCCGGAGCGGGCCGAGAATTCTGGAGCCAGGTCCGGGGCCGGAGCGGGCCGAGAATTCTGGGTCCGGGGGCCGGGGCTGAAGCTGGGTCCGGGAGCCGGGGCGAACCGAGATGCCGATTCACCGGGGCGGACGGTGATGCAGGGGCTGGGCAGACGCCGTCAGGCGACGGACGGGATGACGAGGTGTTCCCAGCGGTCGAGCGTCCGCCGCACCCGGGCCGCGGTATCGGCCGGATCGGTCACGATGGCGCGATACGACAGTCGCAGCACCTGCCAACCGGCGGCCTTGAGATCCAGGTCCTTGCGTCGATCGCGCTCGAATTGTGCTCGTTCGAGGCCGTGCGAACCCCAACCGTCGCACTCGACGATCACCGCGGTGCCGACGAACCGGAAGTCGACCTCCCACCCCTCGATTCGCTCGTGGAAGATCACGGCAGGCAGCCGGTGACGACGAACGAGGTTGGCGAACGCCGTCTCGAGCACCGAGTCCGCGGGACGGTGATCGATCATCCACTCGTCGACGGCCGCACGGAGTGCCGGGATGCCGCTGCGACCCTGCTTGCCGTGTTCGAGCGTGGCCGTGATCAACGCATCGAGGTCGACGAGACCCGCCCGCAACGCACGACCGACCGCGGGCATGACGAGTGCCGGATCATCGGCACCGAGGTCGCACAGCGTGCGGAGCGCGTTCGTGCAGGCGATGCCGTCGCGCCGCTGAGGTCGCAGGCGAACTCGGTCGGTCGGCCGGTGCAAGACGACGCCGTTCACCCGTGGGTGGCGGCGCGCATCACGAACCGTGACGTGCACGAACGGCCCGTGCGCAGCAGCGGCATCGTGCAGGTCCCACAGCACCGCCGCCGACGAGTGGGACGCCATCGCACCGTCGCCCGCCGCCAAGACTGCCGCCGCGATTCGCTGCCGCGTGGTGATCGGCGCACCTGGAAGCCGGGCGACGTGCCGGTGCACCTCGATGAGCGATCCGGCCCGGGTCGCTCGCTGCCAGGCATCGTTGCTGAGGCCCGAAGCGGCCAGGGTGAGTAGGCCGTGGTGTTCACGGGCCCATGTGTCGTGATCAGAGAGTCGCATACTCCAACAGTGGGGGCGCTCGGCCCGATTGGGGAACCGCCGCGTCGACTCACGATCTCTGTGCGTCACGCCCAGCAATCCGCCCCACCGCGCACAGAGAAACCCGCCCGAGCCCGACGCCCGTCAGCCGCAGCGGATTCACAGGGCGGCATCGTCGTCATCCGCACACGGAGCGATCCGCCGAGCCCGACCTGGGTCAGCTGCGGCGAATCAACAGCGCGGCACCATCGTTCGCGCCGCCACCGTCACCGCCGTCAGCGTCGCCATCGCCGAGCGCCACGACGACGATCGACCCATCATCGAGCACCGTCGCGGCCGACAGGCACGGACCGATCGTCCCCGACCGTTCGAGTCGGTCAGTCGTCGACGACTTCGTAGGCCCGCATCTCGTTGTCGAGGAAGCCGCACACGCCGAGTCGACCATCGGGCAGTTCGACGATCGCCGACGGGGCGCGCTGCGGCGGAGGGAGCTCGATGCGCGGGCCCTCCCCCGACGCGGAGATGACTTCGCGAGCGCGCTCGTCGACCGGCAGATCGGAGCCGTCCATGGCATTGTCGGCGACCCACACCGTGCCGTCGCGCGCGACGAGAAACGCAAAGGGATTGCTCCAGCCGTCGCTGTGAACGGTCGGCTCCTGGTCGGGCGAGCCGTTCGGATCGAGGGTCACGAGGGCGCCTGATCCGTGAGCTTGCGCCCAGTCGGTGAGCGACCCGAGCCCGAGGAGGAGCCGACCATCGAGCACGTCGAGGTGTCCGCCGATCGCCTTCGACTGCGTTGCCGTGCCGTTCCACACGATGCGATCGACCGCGCCGCTCGTCACCTCACCGACGACCAGGTCGAGCGTGTCGGGCATCGTCCACGCGGCGTATCGACGACCGTCGATGACGGCATGGCCGAGGATGCCACGCTGCTCGCCCTCGGTGCCGACCTCGACGCGAGCGATCTCGTCGACCGCGTCAGGCGCATCGGGATCCATCGACACGATCGTTCCCTCCCGTCGGACCAGGTACTCGATTCGGGCACCGTCGGCGCGCAGCGCAATGACATCTCCGGGCAACAGGCCGTCCAATTGCGACACCACCTCGAACTCGGGCTGCTCGTCCCCGCACCCCGCCGACGCCATCACCAGCGCCACCGCACCGGCCATCAGCGCCCAGCCTGTCCCGAATCGCCTCACAACTCCCGACCGTATCGGAGCCCCGCACATCACGCCTGGTGTCAGACACCAAACGCGATGATCCGCAGCCCGGCCAGGCCCCGGCAGTCCGCGTTACGATTCGGGTCATGACGCCAGAGGACGCGCTGCTGCGCGTGATCCACTGCCTCGACCGGGCGCACGACACCGGCTTCAAGGCCAAGGCGTTCGTCCGAGCGCTCGACGTCGTGCGGACCACGCCCGCTGCCGAAATCGAACGGCGGGTGGCCAACGACTCGCTGCAGGATCTCGACGGGATCGGCAAGTCGACCGCGGCGGTCATCGCCGACGCTGTTCGAGGTCGCGAGCCTGCCTACTTGCAGAAGATGGAGGCCGAATCGCGAGTCAGCATCACACCCGAGGGTCAGGTGTACCGCGACGCCCTGCGTGGCGACTGCCATCTCCACTCGACCTGGAGCGACGGCGGCGCGCCGATCGAAGCGATGGCCGCCACGGCGATCGCGCTCGGGCACGAGTACATGGTGCAGACCGACCACTCGGCCCGCCTGACGATCGCCCACGGGTTGAACGAGGAGCGGCTGACCGAGCAGCTCGACCAGATCGCCGAGGTCAATCGTGCCATCGCCGACGCCGGACACGACTTCCGGATCCTGTCGGGGATGGAGGTCGACATCCTCGTCGACGGCTCACTCGACCTGAGCAACGACATGCTCGAACGACTCGATGTGGTCGTGGCCAGCGTGCACTCGAAGCTGCGGATGGAAAAGGCGCAGATGACCGAACGAATGCTGATGGCTGTCGCTTCGCCGCACGTCGACATCCTCGGCCACTGCACCGGGCGGATGATCGGCAAGCGCCCGCCGAGCGACTTCGACGCCGACTACGTGTTCGCGGCGTGCGCCCAGTTCAACACCGCTGTCGAGATCAACTGCCGGCCCGAGCGGCTCGACCCGCCGCGCGAACTGATCGATCTCGCGATCGAGTACGGCTGCTGGTTCTCGATCGACACCGACGCCCACGCCACCGGGCAGCTCGAATGGCAGCCACTGGGCTGTGACCGCGCCGCTGAGCGCAAGGTCCCGATCGACCGGATCATCAACACCCTCCCGGTCGACGAACTCCTCGCCTGGACCCGGCGATCGACAGCCGCCTGACCGCGCCCTCTCCGTTCGTCGCGGTCACACCCCGCTGACCGGTACGACGCTCAGGATCCGCGCCTGAGCAGGATCTCCGTGCGCAACAGGGCGACATCCGCCCGATGACGGACGGAGAACCGCCACGACAAACCTCCACGACAAACCTCCGCGACAAACCTCCGCGCCAAACCTCCGCGCCAACCTTGCGTTGCGGCCAGGCCAGACGACACCGGCGAGTGAACCCGCTCAGCCCTCGGGCGCAGCGATGCGCGGCATCAGAGCGAGCTGACGACACTGCGCAACCAGCACGCCCTGCGCATCCCAGATCTCGCCCTCTTCATCGAGCAGGCCGTCGTGGATGAACCGGTTGCGGAACGCGACCCGGAGCGGCCCGGGTGCGGGCACGCCCCGAATGTGCACCGTCAACTCGACCGTTGGAACCCAGGCCATCGGCATGTTCGAGTTGAAGATCGGCGGCGGGAACGCATCGGCGGCGAGCAACATCGCGATCGCATCGATCGGTTCCTCGCCGGCGAGCGCAAACCACCCGCGAATCGTCGGATCGCCGGACGGCTCGCCCCGCCGAAACCCGTCGTCACCGGGCTGCAATCGGCACGCCAACCGGTCCATCAACGCCGGCCCGACACCTTCGCCCGCTGCGGGCATTGCCGCGCATTGGTCGTACGGTGTGATCGTCACCGGCTCTTCGCGGCGATACTGCGGCCCGTCGTCGGGTTGCTGCTCCCCGAACGTGCCGAGCAGTTCGAGTGTCGGCCTGTCGTCGACACACATCGTCGCGCGGGCCGTCGCCAGTCGTCGACCCGACCTGACGACCTCCACGTCGATGGTGCAGGGCCCGGCCGGCCCGGGCCGCAGAAAGTGGCCCGTCAGCGTCAACGGCGGTCGCCCCACCGCGTCGGCCATGGCCCTGCCGGCAATCGCCATCAGATAGCCGCCGTTCGCGTTCCCGCCGATGTCCCACCCCGCACGGATCTCAGCCAGGTAGCGACCATCCTCACGAGCACCGACCGTCATGACCGCCGTGGCCTGGCCGAATGCGCCGGAATTCTCCGCGGGTCCGCTCATCGGGCTGACGGTATCGTGCGGAGGTGTCCCGGTTCTATGTGACGACTCCCATCTACTACGTCAACGCCGAGCCACACCTCGGTCACGCGTACACCACCATCGTCGGCGACGCGCTCGCCCGTTGGCACCGGCTGCTCGGCGACGACGTGAAGTACCTCACCGGCACCGACGAGCACGGCCTCAAGATCCAACAGTCCGCCGAAGCCGCCGGGATGACGCCGCAGGAATTCACCGACTCGATCGCTCCGAAGTTCGCCGACGCCTGGGCGAAGTTGAACATCTCGAACGACGACTTCATCCGCACCACCGAACCACGCCACAAAGCCGCCGTCAGCGAACTGTTGCAACGGTGCTACGACGCCGGCGACATCGAACTCGACACCTTCGCCGGCAAATACTGCGTGGCCTGCGAGGAGTACTACCAAGACGACGAGCTCGACGGCGACAACTGTCCCATCCACCATCGCCCCGTCGAGTACTTCGAAGAAGAGAACTACTTCTTCCGTCTCTCCCGATTCGAAGACCGCCTCCTCGACTGGTACGCCGCGCACCCCACGGCGATGCGGCCCGAGCATCGCGGCAACGAAGCAATCGGTCTGATCAAGTCGGGCCTGCGTGACTTCTCGGTCAGCCGCACCTCGCTCGACTGGGGCATCCCCCTCCCGTGGGACTCCAAGCACGTCGCCTACGTCTGGTTCGATGCGCTCACCAACTACCTCGCGGCCGTCGGCTTCGGCGACGGCACCGATCGCTACCAGGAACGCTGGCCGGTCGACTTCCATCTCATCGGCAAGGACATCGTGCGCCAGCACTGCGTCTACTGGCCGGCGATGCTGATGTCGGCGGGTGTCGAGCCGCCGAAGGGCTGGGCGATCGGAGGATGGCTGCTGAGCGGTGGCGAGAAGATGAGCAAGACCTCCGGCAACGTCGTCAACCCGCTCGATCTGATCGACGACATCGGTCTCGACGGATTCCGCTACTTCGTCCTCGCCGACACCGCCTACGGCAACGATGGCGACTTCACCTGGGAAGGACTCGTCAGCCGCTACAACTCCGACCTGGCGAACAACCTCGGCAACCTCGCGGCACGCGTCGCCACCGTCGTTGCCAAGAAGTGCGCCGGACTCGGAACCGCACCCGACCCTGCGAGCCCGCTCGCCGAGGCTGCCGCCACCGCATACGCCCTCACGGCGACGCATTGGGACGAGGTGCAGCCCAGCAAAGCGCTCGACGCCACGTGGTCGCTGATCCGCGCGACGAACGGGCACCTCGAAGCCAACGAGCCATGGCGGGCCGAGCCCGGCGAGGCCGTCGACCGGGTGATGGGTGACGCGCTCGAAGCCCTGCGCATCGTCAGCATCCTCTGCTCCCCCGCCATCCCCGACACCGCGCAGGCCGTGTGGGAACGCATCGGCATGCCGGGCAACGTCGCCGATCAACGGCTGCCCGATGCGGCCGCCTGGGGTCAGTACACCCCTGGCGCCACCGTCACCAAGGGCGACCCGCTGTTCCCGCGGATCGCGACCTGATGCACCCCGACGACACATCACCTCCGGTGTCAGACACCAGACGCGATGGGTGGCGCGGTGATGGCTGGATCGACTCGCACTGCCACATCCACGACGAGCGGATTCCCGATGGACCCGACGGCGCCGTTGCTGCGGCCGCTGCGATGGGCGTCGACACGCTCGTCACCGTGGGCTGCGATCGCGCCACCTCGCTCGCGGCGATCGATGTCGCGAGCCGCCACGACCGTGTGTTCGCCACCGTCGGCCTGCATCCGCATGACGCGGTGAACGGCGTCGACACGATCCTCGACCTCATCGAGGCGCCGCCGGTCGGGCGCAAGCCGATCGTGGCGATCGGCGAAGCGGGGCTCGACTACTACTACGACCACAGCGAACGGGAGCTGCAAAAGCAGGCCTTCGCCGCGCAAATCCAGCTCGCTCATCAACACGCCCTCCCGCTCGTGATCCACACTCGCGACGCGTGGGACGACACATTCGACATCCTCGACGCGGAGGGCATCCCGCACCACACGATCTTCCACTGCTTCACCGGCGGCCCCGACGAAGCCCGTCGGTGCCTCGACCGCGGCGCCGTGCTGTCGTTCTCGGGCATCGTCACCTTTCCGAACGCCGCCGACGTCCAAGATGCGGCCCGGCTGTGCCCCTTGGATTCCATGCTCGTCGAAACCGACAGCCCGTATCTTGCCCCCGTTCCCCAGCGCGGCCAGAAGAACCGGCCGGCCTGGGTCCCGCATGTCGGCCAATTCATCGCCGATCTGCGCGAGATGTCCGTCGCCGAGGTCGCTGCGATCACGGCGGCGAACACCCGGCGGGTCCTGCCTGGCATCGCCTGACGCCGACACGCAGATACGCTGCCCAACACGACGGAGCGGGCCAACTCATCGACCGGGTGGCCCCGAACATTCCGATCGACTGAAGACTCACCGTGGCCCTCGACGACACCGACCGACGACGCTTCCTGCTGGCAGCGATCGTGAGCCTGCTGGCGCTCCCCGCGTTGTGGTGGGCCAATCGCGATGACCCATCGACTCGTCCGAACACCGGGTCGGTCGGCGTCGATGTCGGCGGAACCGTCAACGGCGAACCGACCGAGCCCGACACGGTGGTCACCGTCGAGTCAACCATCGGCAAGTCGAACCTGCCGAGCGAACCCACGGTGCTCGACCAACCGCCGATCTTCCTCGATGGGCCCGCCTCTGCCGCCGGCGGCGTCTCCGAGATCGCCATTCCCAATCCCGATGCGCTTGAAACGATCATCACTCGCGCCACCTACGGCACCGTTGCCGGGCCCGAAACATGTTTGGCCCGCAACATCACGAGCGGGCAGCTCATCACCGTGATCAATCTCGACAACAGTCGCTCGATCACCTGCCGCGTCTCGCTCGCCCCGGCCACCCAACTCGACGACCTCGTCGTGCATGTCGACCAGTTCAAAACGCTCGCCGATCTCACCGACGCACCCATCCCTGTCCAGATCCGGCTGTGAATTGACGCTGTGACGCACTCCCGTCCGCGCATCCACGACCTGCTCGACGAACACTCCCTCGCGCCGCGCCGCGACCTCGGCCAAAACTTCGTCGCCGACCCGAACACGGTTCGCCGCATCGCCACCCTCGCCCGCGTCGGGCCGCATGATCGGGTCGTCGAGATCGGTGCGGGCCTCGGGTCACTGACCCTGGCGCTGGCCGACACCGGCGCCGACGTGGTGGCGCTCGAAGTCGATCGAGGCGTTGTTCCGGTGCTGCGCAGTGTCGTCGCCGACCGACCCAACGTGACGGTGATCGAAGCCGACGCGATGCGCCTCGACTGGGACGCCACCCTCGACGCCGCCCACCCGTGGGTCCTCGTGGCCAATCTGCCCTACAACGTGGCCACACCGCTGGTGTGCGATCTCCTCGACCAGGTGCCGCAGGTGCAGCGCATCCTCGTCATGGTGCAACGTGAAGTCGCCGAACGATTCGCGGCATTGCCGCGCACCTCCGCGTACGGAGCGGTGAGCGTCAAGGCGGCGTATTGGGGGACGGCCAGAATCGTCGGACTCGTCCCGGCTTCGGTCTTCGTGCCGCGGCCGAACGTCGAGTCGGCGCTCGTCGAGATCACCCGCCATGACCCGATGCCCGCCCACCTTGCCGCCACCGACCCCACGCAACTCTTCACGCTCGTGAAAACGGCATTCGGGCAGCGACGCAAGATGCTGCGCAAGTCGCTCAGCGGCATCGTCGACCCCTCCCTATTCGCTGCCGCCGACGTCGCCGGGACAGCCCGCCCCGAAGAACTCGACGTCGATGCATGGGTCCGCCTGAGCGACGTCGTCCATGCGTGACGAGGGCGTCGCTGCCGGGCGCCGACCCGCCCTCGGGGCCGCCACACTGCGCGCCCACGCCAAACTCACGTTGACACTGAAGGTCACCGGTGTGCGCGACGACGGCTTCCACGTGATCGATGCCGAGATGGTTAGCCTCGACCTCCACGACGTGCTGGTGTTCGATCCAGCGCGCTCAGGCCTGGCCGCAATCGGCCCCTTCTCCGCCGGTGTCCCGACCGACGATTCGAACCTCGTGGCCCGAGCACTGCGACTCGCGGACGCCTCCACCCACGTCACCATCGACAAGCGCATCCCCCACGGAGGCGGGCTCGGAGGCGGGTCGACCGACGCCGCGACGGCGCTGCAGTGGGCGGGCTATCCGACCGACCCGATCGCTCTGGCTCGCGCCGCCCGAGTCGGTGCCGACATCAGCTTCTGTCTGATCGGCGGGCGGGCCCGCGTGCGCGGGATCGGCGAGCGCGTCGAACCGCTCGATCACGTCGACCGCACGATCACCCTGATCATTCCCCCGCTCGCAGTCAGCACCCCGGCTGCATATCGCGCGTGGGACGACCTGGGGGGACCAACCGTCGACGGACCCAATGATCTCGAACCTGCGGCGCTTGCCGTGGAACCTCGACTCGGGTGGTGGCGAGACGCCATCGCCCAGCGGACAGGTGGCGCGCCGACCCTGGCAGGGAGCGGCGCGACCTGGTTCACCGTGGGCGAACACCAAGACGCCCTCGCCGACTTGGTCGACGAGGGCGCAACGGTAGTGGTGGCACGTACGGTGCCGTCAGAAGTGGCCACGAACCGAGCGCAGTGAGCGCCCGACGCGGATGAAACGAACTATTTGCGACGCTGGTGACGCGTGCGGCGGAGCATCTTCTTGTGCTTTTTCTTCCGCATACGCTTGCGACGCTTCTTGATCAACGAACCCATAAGGCAGACCAAGCTACCGGTCCCGTTGCTGATTGCATCGCGTCGTCACCCCGGTAGCTTGTCGGCAGATCCGGTCCGGGGTCGTCTAACGGCAAGACAGCGGTTTTTGGTGCCGAGAATGGGGGTTCGATTCCTCCCCCCGGAACCATGAGCGTTTCAGCCATCGTCCTCGCAGCCGGGGAGGGCTCCCGCATGCGGTCGAGCCGCCCGAAGCCGTTGCACCTCATCTGCGGGCGGGCCATGGTCGTGCACGTCATTCATGCGCTCGAGAAACTGCAGCCCGATCGCACTGCGATCGTGGTCGGTCATCAGGCCGAAGCCGTCACGAAAAAGGTCACCGAGCGCGCACCGGCATGGGCCAACGTGGCGTTCGTCGAGCAACTCGTCCAAAACGGCACGGGCGATGCCGCCGCGATCGGGATGACGGCGTTCGACGGCGACGACTACGACGACGAATCGACCATCGTCATCCTGCCGGGCGACACGCCGCTCCTCAAGGCCGACACCCTCGATGAGTTGGTGGCCACGCACGTGGCGAATCAAAACGCGTGCACACTCCTCACGAGCCTGCTCGACGACCCGACCGGATACGGGCGCATCGTCCGCAAGAAAGACGGGCAGGTGCAGCGCATCGTCGAGCAGCGTGACGCCTCACCCGACGAACTCGACATCAAGGAGTGGAACACCGGGATCATGTGTTTCCGGCGTGACCTGCTCGGCCCGGCGTTGCGTAACCTCACCACCGACAACGCACAGGGCGAGTACTACTTGACCGACGTCGTGGCCGCGCTTGCCGACATGGGTCACCGGGTGGGCGCCGTGCAGGCCGACGCAGCAGAAACCCAGGGCGTCAACGACCGCTGGCAACTCGCTCTCGCCGAGCGCGAGCTGCGCAATCGCACCAACCGCCACTGGCTGCTCAACGGCGTCACGATGCTCGACCCGCGTCAGACCTTCATCGACGTCAACGTACAGATCGGTCGCGACGTCACGCTCTACCAGGGCACGATGCTGCAGGGCTCCACCGTCGTCGGGAACGGCTGCGAGATCGGCCCCGACACCCATCTCGCCGATTGCGTGGTCGGTGACGGCGTCGTCGTCGAGCACAGCGTCGGCCACGATGCGCGCATCGGCGATCGGGCAGTGGTCGGGCCCTATGCCCACCTGCCAGCGGGTTCCACCGTGCTTTCGGAGACCATCACCGGCGCGTTCTACACTGCCCCCGTCGGATAGCCCGACGCTGCACTCCACCACTGCACTCCACCAGACACCCGGGACTTCCACATGGAAAAGGTCACCACCAAGCGCCTCGCCATCTACACGGGGCGTACGCACCCTGCGCTCGCTCACGAGGTGGCCACCAATCTCGGAATCGAAGTCGGCCACGACAATCTGGTCGAGTTCGCCAACGGCGAGGTCCGGTGCAGCTTCGGGGAGTCGGTCCGCGGCACCGACGTGTTCATCATGCAGACGCACTACGGCGTCGACGGTCGGTCGATCAACGACTCGATCCTCGAACACCTGATCATGATCGACGCTGCGTCGCGCGCATCGGCCAAGCGCATCACCGCGGTCGTCCCGTTCTACGGATATGCCCGCCAAGACCGCAAGGCCGCCGGCCGTGAGCCGATCACGGCCCGCCTCGTCGCCGACATGTTCAAAGCCGCCGGCGCCAAGCGGATGATCTCGATCGACCTCCACTCTGGCCAGATCCAGGGCTTCTTCGACGGCCCGGTCGACCACCTCACGGCGATGCCCGTGCTTGAGGCATACGTGCGGGCGAACTCGACCGAGCCGGTCATCGTGTCACCCGATGCCGGCCGCATCAAGGTTGCGGAACGGATGGCGCAGCACCTCGGCGACATCGGTGCCGACCTCGCGTTCATCTACAAGCGTCGCCCGAAGGGCACCACCAATGTGGCCGAGGCGGCCGAGGTGATGGGCGATGTCGAAGGCCGCACGTGCGTCCTGACCGACGACATGATCGACACCGGCGGCACGATCGTCGCTGCCGCCGAGTTGCTGATGAAGCGCGGCGCCAAGAACGTGTGGGCCATGGCGACCCACGGGGTGCTGTCCGGGCCAGCGATCGACCGCATCAAGAACAGCCCCCTCGAAAAGGTCGTTCTGACCAACACGTTGCCCCTGCCACCCGAGAAGCAGTTGCCGAACATCGAGGTGCTGTCGGTCGCGCCACTGATCGCCGAAGCGCTCGGCGCCGTGTTCGACGACACCAGCGTGAGCGAAATCTTCGACGGCGAAAACCTCTCGTAGGCCCGCCGCACCCATCCTCTTCACCACCCCACCAGCTCCTCCCATCCCATCCCGAAAAATGTGGGTGCAGTTGCGCCGGGCGATCATTTTCGAACACATTTTGCCGGTCCTCAGCTGGGTTCCGAAAAATGTGCGTTGGTGTGCGCCCTGCGCACACGCATGAACATTTTTCCGCTTGCGCGGGTGCAGGACCCACTGAAGAAGTGTGATCGACCCACACATTTTCTCCATCGCCGGCCAGCAGTTCGGCGTCATTGCGCGCCCACAACTCATCTCCATCGGCTTCTCGCCGACCAGGATCAGCCGTGCCACGACCGCTGGCTGGTTCCAGCGCCTATTGCCCGGCGTGTTCCTGGTCGCGCCGGCACCCGCAACGTTCGAGGCGCGCTGTTCGGCGGTTTCGTTGTGGCTCGGACCCTTCGGCATGCTGAGCGGCCAGACCGCTGGCCGCTTGCACGGACTGTCGCGGATGAACCCGAAGGTCATCCACTGCCTCGTCCCGCACGATCGACATGTCCAACCTCCCGACTGGGTCGATCTTCACCGCAGCCGCTGGTTCAATCGGCAGCGCGACGGACATGCACTCAGTTCCGGGCTGACCGTCACTGACCCTGAACGCACGCTCTTCGCGATCGCGGCCCAGAGCGTCACGCAACGCTGGTTCGATCACGTCGCCGACGACGCATGGAACCTCCGCCTCGTGACGCCGGAGCAGATGGCGCACTACCTCGACCAGCATCGATGTCGCGGCAAGAACGGCGTCGCCCGAATCGAGGCATGGCTCGAACGATCACTCGCCGATCATCGGCCAACCCAGAGCTACTTCGAACGCGACCTGGTCGACGCCCTCGCGGCCGCTGGCGTCCCCACGCCAGCAGTTCAGTTTCCCCTTGATCTGACGAGTGGCGAGCGCATCCACCTCGACATCGCCTGGCCATCGGTCAGGCTCGCCATCGAGCCAGGGCATTCGCGCTATCACGATCCGGCGGCCGACGCGCTCCGCGACCTCGCCTGTGCCGAACTCGGCTGGGTCGTCCACCGACTGTCGGAGCACGCCCGATCCGATCTCGGACGCTTCGCCTCGCTCATCGCGTCCGCCTACCGCCGACGCCGCGTCGACGTCCGCTCGCCCCCAACCTCCCCGACCTCCCCGACCTCCCCGACCTCCCCGACGCTCCAGAGCGCCTCCCTCGCGCCATCCCATCAAATATCGCGCGGGAATGAGCGTCCAGCGCACATGAACCAGCATTTTTCGGCGTCGTGACGATTCCACGGGCAAATGTGGAGCGAAAGGTGCGCTCAGCGCATGCGAACCCACATTTTTCGGGGGGGGTCGCGGAGGGGGGTCGGGAGGGTGGGTCGGGAGGGGGTGGTCGGTGGGGGCGGAATGGTCGGTGGGGGCGGAATGGTCGGTGGGGGCGGAGTGGTCGGAGTGGTCGGGAGTGGATGGGGATGAGGGGCGATAGCGTTGCTGGCTGCTGTAACGACGCGCCGTCGGCGGGTCATCTGAGATCTTCACCTGAATTCAAGGACCGAAACACCATGTCTGAGACCGTTCTTCTCGCTGAATCCGGCCGCACCGCCGGGAGCTCCGCGGCGCGTCGCCTGCGTTCCGCCGATCGCATCCCGGGCGTCGTCTACGGCCACGGCATGGATCCCATCAGCGTGTCTGTCGGTCGCCGAGACCTGCGCCTCGCCCTGTCCGGCAGCGCGGCATTGAACACCATCCTCGACCTCACGGTCGACGGCAAGGTCTATCCCTCCCTCGTCAAAGACATCCAGCGCCACCCGGTCAAGCGCAACGTCCAGCACATCGACTTCATCCAGGTGAACCTGAACGAGGAAGTCACGGTTTCGGTGCCGGTCCGCCTCGAAGGCGAAGCAAAGGCCGTCGAACAGGGTGGCGGCCTCGTCGACCTCACGATGAACGAGTTGGACGTTGCGACCACGCCGCGCAACATTCCCGACGAGATCGTCATCGACATCACCGACATGACGATGGACACGACGATTCGCATCGCCGACATCGCCTTCCCGTCCGGCGTTGTCGCAGTCGCCGATGCAGATTTCCCGGTCGTCACGGTGCTCACGATGCGCGCCGCCGAAGCCGAGATCGAGGAAGAAGCGGCGGCAGCAGCCGACGCCGCTGCCGCTGCCGCCAGCGAATCCGCCGAGTGACCGGCGGGCCGACGCGGCTCCCCTGATCGTTCCGACTCGAAGAGCATTGAGCTGACATGAGCTTGTTCGGACGGGTCGGCAAGGGTGCACCGTTCGACTGGCTCGTCGTCGGCCTCGGCAACCCCGGCCCGAAGTACGTCGGGACGCGGCACAACGTCGGCGAGGACGCCATCAAGGTGCTCGCCGTGCGCACCAGTTCGTCGCTCAAGGGCGGTCGAGACAACGCGCTCGCCGCCGAAACTCGGCTGCACGGACCCAACGGCGACGAGCGGGTCGTCCTCGCGTTTCCGATCACGTACATGAACGAATCCGGTCAGGCGGTCGGGGCCCTCGTCCGGCGACACCGGATTCCGAGCGTCGACCGCATCATCGTCGTCCACGACGAACTCGACCTGGCGCCCGGCGACATCAGGGTCAAGGTTGGCGGCGGACTCGCCGGCCACAACGGACTTCGCTCGATGACGCAGCACCTCCATAGCCAAGACTTCATCCGGGTGCGGATCGGCGTCGGCAAACCTCCGTCGGGCGCCGGCAAGAACTATGTCCTGTCGAAGGTCCCCAAAGCCGAGCGGGAACTGCTCGACGTCTGCATTGTCGAGGCCGCCGATGCCGTCGAAATGATCGTGTCCGACGGGGTGGATGCTGCGATGCGGCGATACAACGTCAAGCGATGACGACGGCCACCACCCCCGCACCGAGCGTCAGCGATGAGGCCACGGCTCCGCTGGCGTCGCTGCCCGGCCTGCTGCGTGACGAGCCTGGCCTTACCCGAGCACTCGGCGACCCAGGCGCACGACTTGCCGTCGTCGAAGTCGCCCGACCCATCTCGATCGCCGCCCTCGCCCACCTCTCGAATCGGCGGCCTCTCGTCGTCGCCTGTCCCACCGGCACCATGGCCGGCCAACTGGTCGACGACATCGCCCAGTTCGTCCCCGAGGGCGATGTCGTGTTGTTCCCCGGGTGGGAGACGTTGCCGTTCGAGCGGGTGAGCCCGAGCGTCGAGACCATGGGCCAACGCCTCGATGTCCTGTGGCGTCTCCGCGACCCCGACCGCACCCCGAAGATCATCGTGGCGGGTGTGCGGTCGCTGCTCCAGAAGCTCGGCCCCGGCGCGACCGATGTCGAGCCGATCATCGTGAGACCGGGCAACGAGGTCGACCCCGACGTGCTCGCGGCACAGTTGGTCGAGTTCGGGTACCGGCGCGAGGAGCTGGTCGAGCATCGCGGCGAGTTCGCCCGTCGCGGCGCCATCTTCGATGTGTACCCGTCGACGGCGAACGCGCCGATCCGCATCGATCTCTGGGGCGACGAAGTCGACCGACTGACGCGATTCGGTGTCAACGACCAGCGGTCGACCGACGACCTCGCCGAAGCGATGATCTTCCCGGCTCGCGAGCTGATGCCGACCGATGACGTGCGCTCCCACGCGGCGCGACTCGTCGCCACCGAGCCGTGGGGACGCGAACAGTGGGAGCGACTCGCCGAAGGGGTGCACTTCGACGGCATGGAGAGTTGGTTGCCGTGGCTCATCGACGACAACCGCCTGCTCACCGACGTCTTGCCGGCCACGGCCAAGGTCTTGCTCATCGAGCCGCGCCGCATGCTCGACCGCGCCAAGGACCTCATCGCCGAGGAGGACGATCTTGCCCGCACCCTCGCCGGCACGTGGGCCCGTGATCCCGACAAGTCCTTTCCGCGCCTCCATGCCGATCCCGAAACCCTCCTGTCGGGTGACACGAGCAGCTTCTGGTCGCTCGACTCGACGCCCGACTCACCCGACACCCCTGCCGTCTTGGCATCGGGGTGGGGGCCGGTCGGCGGCGACGGATCCGGGCTGACCACGCGCCTCGTCCAGTTGATCGGCAACGGCTATCGGGTCGTCGTCGCCGCCGACGGCAACGGCTCTGCCAGCCGACTGCATTCGCTCCTGCTCGATCAGGGTCTCGACTTCCCCATCCGCAAGCCGCCGACCGACCCCGACGATGTACTGCAGATCGGGCCTGGTGGCCACATCGTCGTCGCTCCGTTGCACCGTGGCGTCACGCTCGCGAACGTCAAGGTCTCGATCGTCGCCGAGAGCGATCTGACCGGTCGACGACGCGCTCACCGCAAGGCTCGCCGACAGCCCAAGCGCGATTCCGCAAGCACCTTCGAGGATCTCAAGAGCGGCAGCTACGTCGTGCATCACCAGCATGGCGTCGGCAAGTACGACGGCATGGTCAAGCGGGCCATCGGGGGCGTCGAGCGCGACTATCTGCTGATCTCGTACAAGGGCGGCGACAAGCTGTACGTCCCCTCCGATCAAATCGATTCGCTGCGGCAGTACGTCGGCGGGGAGGCGCCGACGCTGCACCGGCTCGGCGGTTCCGACTTCGCCAAGGCCAAGAGTCGCGTGAAGAGCGAGGTTCGCCAGATCGCCCAGGAACTGGTGCTGCTGTACCAACAACGCATCACCGCCGAGGGGCATGCATTCGCGCAGGACACGCCGTGGCAGCACGAGATGGAAGATGCGTTCCCGTTCGTCGAAACACCCGACCAGCGCACCGCGATCGACGACATCAAGGCCGACATGGAGCGGACGCATCCGATGGATCGCCTCGTGTGCGGCGACGTCGGCTTCGGCAAGACCGAGATCGCCATCCGCGCCGCCTTCAAGGCGATCCAGGACGGCAAGCAGGTGGCGGTGCTCGCACCGACCACACTGTTGGCGACCCAGCACGGCAACACCTTCGCCGATCGTTTCGCGGGCTACCCGGTGCGCGTCGAGGTGCTCTCGCGCTTCCTCACCGCGGGGCAGGCAAAGAAGGTCATCGAGCAGGTGAAATCGGGCGAGGTCGACTGCATCATCGGCACCCACCGTCTCCTCGCCGCCGACATCAACTTCAAGGATCTCGGCCTGCTCGTCGTCGACGAAGAACAGCGATTCGGGGTGCAGCACAAAGAGAAGATGAAGAAGATGAAGACGAACGTCGACGTCCTCACGCTCTCTGCCACGCCGATTCCCCGCACACTCGAAATGTCGCTGGTCGGCATCCGCGATCTGTCGCTGTTGCAGACACCGCCGGCCGAGCGTCAACCGATCCTCACCTTTGTCGGCGAATACGACGAACGTGTCGCGATCGAAGCGATCCGTCGCGAACTGCTGCGGGAGGGTCAGGTCTTCTGGGTCCACAACCGGGTGAAGTCGATCGACACCGCTGCGGCGCGTCTGCGCCAACTCGTCCCCGAGGCCCGCATCGCCGTGGCGCACGGGCAGATGGACGAAGCCACACTCGAAACTGTCGTGCAAGACTTTTGGGACGGCGACTACGACGTGCTCGTGTGCACCACCATCATCGAGTCGGGCATCGACATGCCGGCGGTCAACACCCTCGTCGTGGAGCGATCCGACCTGCTCGGGCTCGGCCAGATGCACCAGCTCCGTGGTCGCGTCGGCCGATCGGGGCAACGCGCCTACGCCTACCTGTTTCACCCACGCGACAAGATCCTCACCGAGGAGGCCTACGAGCGGCTCCGCACCATCGGTGAATCGACTGAACTCGGATCGGGCTTCAAGATCGCCATGCGCGATCTCGAGATCCGCGGTGCCGGCAGCCTGCTGGGCGAATCCCAGTCGGGCCACATCGCCGCGGTGGGCTACGACCTGTACTGCCAGATGGTGACCGAGGCCGTGAGCGAGATGAAGGGCGAACCGCCAAAGGCTGCGCCGGCCGAAATCAAGCTCGACGTGCCGACCGACTCGTTCCTGCCGCCCGACTACGTCGTCAAGGAAGAGCTGCGACTCGAGGCCTACCGCCGCCTCGCCGCGGTCGAAACTGCCGCCCAGGTCGACGACATCCGAGTCGAGTGGGAGGACCGGTACGGCCCACTCCCCGCCCCTGCCGAGGCACTGCTGCAGGTCGGCTACCTGCGAGCCGAGTGCCATCGGCTCGGCTTGCGCGACATCCAGATCTCGACCACCGACGCCAAGCTCAGCCCATTGGAGTTGAAGATGAGCGAGACGATCAAGCTGCGACGACTTTCGAAGGGCGCGAAGTACAAGGAAGATCTCGGTCAGTTGGTCGTGCCGATTCCGCGCCGCAACCCCGACGGCAGCAGCGCCGACGCAGCGACCTTCCTCGTCACGTTCCTCCGGGCGCTCGTCGAGAACGATTGATCCGACGCGCCAACGTCGCGCCGGGGCCAGGCACCAACGCGACAGTTTTGTCGCGATAGGGCCAGGCACCAACGCGACAGTTTTGTCGCGATAGGGCCAGGCACTAACGCGACAGTTTTGTCGCGTTGGTGCCTGGCCCCGATGCGACACGAATGTGCGGGTATCGTTCGGGCCGTGAAGCGCCGCCCTTCGATTGCCCTGCTCGTTGTTGTCGTCGCCGCTCTCAGTGCGGGCTGCACCACGTTCTCCGACAACGATGCGGCGGCGCGTGTCGGCGACGTCGAGTTCACCCACGACGAACTCGTTGCCGAACTCGAAGAGCTTGGCGCCACCACGGACCAAGTCGCCCAAGCCGACATCGCTCGCGGGCAGATCTCGGCCTGGGTCGCCGAACAGGTCACAGCAGCCGCCGATCCGGCGCTCGCCGCCGACGCCTACGCCCAAGGGCTCCTCGCCAGCGGCAGCATCTGCCTCGACATCCTCGCCGTCGCGACGCAAGCCGACGCTGACGCGGCGGTGACCGACCTCACCGACGGCACCCCGTTCGCCGATCTCTTCGCATCGGCCAACATCGAGCCGTCGCTGGCGGAGAGCAACGGCCGGATCGGCTGCCTTCCCCTCACCGAACTCGCGCTCGACGCCGGCAATCCGCTCGTCGATTCCATCACCGAGGTCAATGCCGCCAGCCCCTACGCCACCGCCTTTCTGCCAGGCGACGCCGCGGCCGGTGCGGCCGACCTCTACGTGGTGAGCCGGTTCATCCCGTTCGATGAGCTCGGCCCCGAGGACATCGCGATCGTCGCCGGCGCCCTCCCGGCCGACGCACTCGGCCTCGACATCTACGTCGATCCGCGCCTCGGCACCTACGACGCCGCGACCGCGACGGTCATTCCGCTCGCCTGAGCACAGTCGGATTCGCGTGCCGGTTCCTCCCCACTCATCGACCCCCTCCCCCACCACTGCCGGGCGCATCGTCGTGGTCGGGCTCGGTCCGGGCGGCACCGAGCATGTCACCGACGAAACCCGCGCCGCCATCGCGCGCATTCCGCATCGTCACCTCCGCACGAGGATCCACCCGTCGGCGCAACTCGTGCCCGATGCCGTGACCCACGACGACGTGTACGAATCAGCCGACTCGTTCGACGACGTGTACGACGAGATCACCCGCCGGCTCGTCGTCGAGGCCCGCACCCACGGCGAAATCCTCTATGCCGTTCCGGGCTCGCCACTCATCCTCGAACGAACCGTGCGGAACCTGCGAGAGCACGCCGCCATCGATGAACTCCTCGATGTTGTCGTGTTGCCGGCGATGTCGTTTCTCGACGTCGCCTGGGCGCGGCTCGACATCGACCCGATCGAGGCCGGCGTCCGATTGGTCGACGGACACGACTTCGCCACCGCCGCAGCCGGCGAGCGCGGGCCGCTGCTCGTGGCACACACGCACGCCAACTGGGTGCTCAGCGACATCAAGCTCGCCGTCGAGGGATCCACCGGCGACGAAGCGGTCACCATCTTGCATGCGCTCGGAACTCCCGACGAGAGAATCGTCGAAACCACGTGGGCCGAACTCGATCAGACGATCGACGCCGACCACCTCACGTCGATCTACATCCCCCATCTCGGCGCACCGGTCGGCCGGGAGTACGTCCGCTTCCACGAACTCACGCGCACGTTGCGCGCCCAGTGCCCGTGGGACATCGAACAGACCCATACCTCGCTGATCCCGTTTCTGCTCGAGGAGACCTACGAAGTCGTCGACGCACTCCAGGCGCTCGACCCCGATGACCCCGCCACCGACGACGACCTGATCGAGGAACTCGGTGACCTGCTCTTCCAGATCGAGTTCCATGCGACGATCGCCGAGCAGGACGGCCGCTTCACGATGGCCGATGTCGCGCAGGGGGTGCACGACAAGCTCGTCCGTCGCCACCCGCATGTCTTTGGCGATCAGCACGGCGAGCGGGTGATCGCCGCCGACACCGACACCGTGTTGGCGAACTGGGACGACATCAAACGG
Source organism: Ilumatobacteraceae bacterium (assembly GCA_963820085.1). Lineage (GTDB taxonomy): Bacteria > Actinomycetota > Acidimicrobiia > Acidimicrobiales > Ilumatobacteraceae > Ilumatobacter_A. Next base: position 23,507 of record CAWFYU010000022.1, read on the forward strand.
GCCGAGAAGGGCAGGACGTCGGTGTTCGACGGCGTGCCCCGATCGCTGCCGTCGCTGTCGTATGCCCAAGCTGTCGGCAAGAAGGCGTCGAAGGTCGGCTTCGACTGGGCCGACGTGGCCGGTGCGTTCCCCAAGATCGCCGAAGAAGCCGCCGAGTTGGCCGAGGCCCTCGCCCACGGCGACGTCGATGCGACCGCAGACGAACTCGGCGACCTGCTGTTCGCCGTCGTCAACGTGGCCCGTCACCTGCACATCGACGCCGAACTGGCCTTGCGGGCGGCCAGCGACAAATTTCGAGCACGCTTCGAGGGGGTCGAACGACTCGCCGGCGAACGATCGATCGACCTCCGGGCAAGCAGCCTCGACGTCCTCGACGCACTGTGGGACGAAGTGAAACGCCACCCGTCAAGTCGCGGGTGAAGCCAGAACAAATCCGTCCTCTGCGCCGAGGTATTGCGATGAGTTTGGGCTGCAGCTGCTGCGGCCGGAACTCATCGCACAACCGATCGGCGCCGAGCTCAGGCGCCGCGCCGTCGATTCACGACCCGATCAGACCATCGATGCTCGGCGAGTCCTCGGGGCCGGGCGCCGGCAAGTCGGCAAGGGTACCGAGGGTCTGTTCCCACTCGGTTCGCCACCGCCGCCACCGCAGGTCGATCACCTCGTCGAACACCGTCACCGCCCGCGAGGTCGCCAGCGCGAACACGAGCATCGGCAATCCGTAGGCAACGCCGACCTGCACGAGCCGTTCGGAGGCGGCGAGGCCATTCTCCGACAGCGTCGCGCCGAGCCCGACGGCCACGGCGACCAATCCGCCGACCGCAGCCAGAAGCGGAGCGAAGAACCACGTCAGCATGACTCGATGGGGCGCACCGACGCGAGCCGCCTGGCGGGCGTGGTATCGGAACGGCAACCAGACGAGCAGCAATGCCAGCATCACGGCGGCCACGAGCACCGCGACGGCGGCAAGGTCGTTGCGTGCATCGAGCCGCTGGTCGAGGCGCTGCGACACGGCGATCACGCCGATCGGCGACAGTGCAGCCAACACCCACAGCGCCACGGCCAAACCGCCGCTTGAACGCTTCCGGTACAGGGTCGACGGGACGATTCGTCCGGCATTGCCGAGGGCCAGCCAACTCCAGATCACGAGCAACGAGCCCGCGAGCACGTGGGCGCCGAGCACCACCGTCGAGGACGCGACGTCGCCGGCCTCACCCTGATATTCGGTCCACATCGTGATGCCCAGCGCGCCAATGATCGACGCCAAGATGGTCAGCCGGAGCCACCACGTCGGCCACAGCCTCGGCGGCGGGTCGGTGCGGAGCGGCGCGAACTTGGACGACTCGGCATACGGATCAGCGATCGCTGCAACTGGAGGCGGCGTGCCGAGCGTCGGACCAGCGCCGAGGCCAGGAATGGGGCCCACCATGTCGACCGGCGAGGTCGTTTCGAGGAGCGGGATCAACGGTGCGCCGGTCGGGCGGGATGCCATCGCCGGCCCGTCGAAAATGCCCGCCGGAAGCTGGGGAACACCCAGCAGGCTCGGTCCGCGCGCCAACGGACGTTCATCGGCAACGGGCCGCGGCGGCAAGGGCTGTTGGTCGACCGGTTGCTGATCGAATGGCGGATCGATCGCGCCATCACGCCCGTGGGCGTCGTGGCGCGCCGCCTCCCACTCGGTCATGCCTGGGGCACTCCGCTGATCTCGGGGTCGTTCATCCGTGGTGGCGGCGCGCTGGGCCCGCGTCCCACGACGATCATCTGTTGACGCTGTTCGACGAGTGAGTTGTGTCGAGCGGCCACCTGCTGAGTCGTGTCCGTGAGCGCCTGCATCGCACTGGCGACGGCGAACATCGCCAGCAGTTGCAGCAATGCTCCGACGGCGAGATAGCCGGCCAGCCGGGCGATCTGCTCGGCCTCAGCGGTCGTGTCGAGGGTGGACAGGCCGCCCAGCCCCTGGACGTGCACGAGCAGGACCACGCCGAGCGCCCAGGCGATACGCAGCGACTGGCGCCGTGACCCGATCGACCCGGCGGCGCGGTACAGCAGGAAGAAGGGGGCGGCCAGGACAACTGCTTGGCCGAAGAATCCGCCGATCACTGCCGACGCCGATCCGTCGGCGACCAGGCGGCTTCCCACGACCCAGACACCGCCGGCCGCGACCGGCCACGCCGCCGCGGCGAGCACGGGGTTCCGACGACGAGCAGAGGCGAGGCGCACGTTGGTGACTGCCAGCAGTGACCAGATCGAGACAGCGGCGATCAGGCCGATCGCCACGTTGCGCTCGATCGTGTGGAGCAGCGCAACCACGTCCCAGGCTCGTTTGCTCTGGGATGCCAACAGCACACCATCGCTACTCTCCTGCCAAAACAGGGCCATGACGACCGAGCCGACAAGGCTGAGCAGCGCCACGCCGGCGAGTCCGGCCGCGACGGCGACACCGAGCACGTGCGCCCCCGGGAGTTGGGTGATCGTGTCCTTCTGCCGCAGTGCGGTGTGGTTCGGACCGCCATCGGCGTACATCCGAGAAAACGTGCTCGAGTGCCTCGACAACTTCGAGGCGGTGCCCAATCGCCGGTCGAAGGCGCGGCCGATGTCGGCCTCGACGGTTGCCGCCGCGCGCCATCCGAGCCAGATGACGACGACGGCCGGAACGATCGCCGCGACGCCGATCACCCATGCGGGCGCCACACCATCGAAGTCGTCTCCGAAGACGCCACCGATGCGCAGGCCGGCGATCATGCCGACGCCCACCACCGTCAGTGCCACCGGCACCCAGATCCATTCGGCGAAGCGGATTCCGTGCCCGCCGACTTTGCGGACGACACCACTCAGGTAGGTGACCGGCGAGTACATCATCGGGAGCGCCAGGATGATTGCAGCAAGTGCCAGCAACAACGGAAGCGACGACTCGGTGCCTTCACTCGGCGTGTTGAGACGAGCGGAAAGGTAGGTGACCACCGCCGACGCGCCGGCAATGAAGGTCAGCGGAACGATCCATGTCATGGCCGCATGGCCCGGATCGGGCAGTTCCTGCGTGCGCGCAGGAGACAGGAGACGACGAGCATTTTCGGCGATGATCCACGTCCAGAGCACGACGGCCACCGCGCCAATCGTGGCCATCAGGAGCGCGCCCCAGCCGAGCCCGGCGAGGCGATCGTTCCCGTTGATCACTCGCGCCGCCTGCCAGGCAGAAAGGACGAACGCCGCGGCGACACCGCCCACGGCGACGCTGCGCACCGGCAGCATCGGCAACCGGACGAACTGGTGTGGCGACTGCGCCGAGCGGGTCTCGCCGCCCAGGAAGGCGTCGGTGCCGGCAGAAGAATCGGGCAACGTCAGCGCACCGCCCTCTGCCGACCCGGACGCTCTGGGCTGTGGAGTGTGATGCGCGTCGATCGAGGGCGTTGACGTCTGCGGCGCAGGCGGTGCAGGCACTGACCCCGCGGCCACTGGTGCAGGTGACGGTTGGGGTGCAGTCGCTGTTGTGCCCGCAGCGGTGGTCACTGCATCGAAGGTCCGGGCATCGATGGTCACTGCTGCAGGCGGCGGTGGCGGTGGCGTTGCGGCTGCTCCAGGCGCTGGTGGGAGTGCTGCCGATGGTGGTCGTGATGATGGTGGTGGTGGTGGTGATGATGATGGTGGTGGCGGTGGAGGCGGAATGACCGATGACGCTGGCATCGCAGACTGAGGAACTGCCGTGCTGGAAACCATCAGCAGAGCCGCTTCGAGTCTCGACGGAGCGCTACCCAAGGGCGGGTGGACGGCGGGCGCCGACAGCGGGAACTCGGCCGAGGCCTCGACTCCGGCGACGACGTCAGCCGGCGGTTGAGGGTTCGATGCAGGCCGGGAGTCGACGGCGACCATGTCGAACACCACGGGAGCATCACCTGATCCAGGCGTGTTCGCCTCCATGCGCGACCCGTTCGGTTCCATGACGAATCATCGGCCCGCTACGAATCGTCCTTGAGGAATTCTTTCCGAACCGGTGCCACGCCCATCACAACGGCCATCACAACGGCCGACATCGTCGACCAGGCAGACTCGGTGCGTGCTGCTCCAACTTGCCAATCCGTCCGAGCATCCCCTCATCAGTGGCCTGCCGTTCAGCGAACGACTCTCGGATTGGAAGCTCCCACGCATGCACGGCGTGCTCGGCTTGCACCGTCACGTCGTGCGACTGATCGAACTCGGCGAAGTCAGCTACGTCATCAAGGAGTTGCCGAACCACCTCGTCGAACGCGAGTACCGACTCCTGCACGAACTCGATGACTGGGGGCTCCCCACGGCGGAGGTGGTCGCCGCGGTGACCGGCAAGCCCGACCATGTCGATGGCATGCTCGTCACTCGTCACCTGGACTATGCCATCCCCTATCGCACGTTGCTGTCCGGTCGCGGGCTGACGATTCCGTACCTCGGCGAGCGGGTGCTCGATGCAATGGCGGGCTTGTTGGTTCGCCTGCACCTCGCCGGGTTCTTCTGGGGGGACTGCTCCCTGTCGAACACTCTGTTCCGCCGAGATGCCGGAGCACTCTCGGCATATGTCATCGACATGGAGACCGGGGAGCACTACGAAAAACTCAGTGACGGCCAACGCGCCTTCGACCTCCAGATCGCCACCGAGAATGTCGCGGGCGGTCTGCTCGATCTCCAGGCCGGCGGACGTTTGGCTGCCGGCATCGATCCATGGGAGATCACGCAACTGCTCGAGGAGCGGTACACCGGCCTGTGGAATGAGCTGACGGCCCCCGCCGACTTCGCCATCGGCGAGACGTTTCGCATCGAACAGCGCCTCGAACGGCTGCACGAACTCGGCTTCGACGTCGAGGAAATGGACATCGTCGGCAATCCCGCTGACGGGCAGTTGCGCTACATCCCTCGGGTCGTCGAACACGGCTATCACCGCCAACGGCTGAAGAACCTGACGGGACTCGAAACGACCGAGAACCAGGCGCGACGCCTCCTCGCGCGACATTCGCGGTTACGGCGCCGAATTGCACCACCGGCGCGCGGTCGAGTCGGCCGAAACCGGGCAAACGCTCCGCCCGTTGCCGGACAACGTGGTCGCGGTGCGTTGGCTCGATCAACAGTTCGAACCCATCATTGCCCGGGTTCCTCGATCGATGTTCGCCAAGTTGGAAGCCGCCGAGCTGTATCACCAACTCCTCGAACACCGTTGGTTCCTGTCCGAACAGCGCGGTGCAGACGTGTCGCTCGATGCGGCACTCGACTCCTACATCGCCGATGTGTTGGCCGACGCTCCGGACGAGATCGTCAGCGTCGGCGATGACGACGCGAGTGCCGATCAGCAGAGCATTAGCCTCATCGACGAGAGCTGAACGTCGCCCTGCCCGTCGCCGCCTCCGCCCAAGGATCGAACACTTCCCAACAGCGCCGACGTCAGCATCACCGGCGCTCTACGCTGGCACGACTATGAGTGAAATCCTGAGCATCATCGGCCGCGAGATCCTCGACTCACGCGGTAACCCCACCGTCGAAGTCGAAGTGGAACTCGACTCGGGTGCCATCGGCCGTGCGGCTGTCCCTTCGGGCGCCTCGACTGGCGAACACGAAGCGGTCGAGCTCCGCGACGGTGGCGACCGCTACATGGGCAAGGGTGTCTCGACTGCCGTCGGATTCGTCAACACCGAAATCGCCGATGCCCTCGACGGTTTCGATGCCCTCGATCAGCGCATCATCGATCGCGTGATGATCGACCTCGACGGCACCGACAACAAGGCCCGGATGGGCGCGAACGCCATCCTCGGGACCAGCCTCGCAGTGGCCAAAGCAGCGGCGATCGAACTCGATATGCCGCTGTACTCCTACATCGGCGGGCCGAACGCGCACGTCTTGCCCGTGCCGATGATGAACCTCATCAACGGAGGGAGCCACGCCGACAACTCGATCGACTTCCAAGAGTTCATGGTGATGCCGATCGGTGCGCCAAGTTTTGCCGAGGGGCTGCGGTGGGGCACCGAGACCTATCACGTGTTGAAGCAGGTGCTCCACGATCGGGGGCTCTCGACTGCCGTCGGTGACGAGGGTGGCTTTGCCCCCAATCTCTCGTCGAACGAAGAGGCGATCACCACGCTGCTCGAAGCCATCGAGAAGGCTGGCTTCCGACCGGGCGAGGACATCTCGATCGCACTCGACCCGGCGGTGAGCGAGATCTTCGAGAACGGCGCCTATCACCTCACCCACGAGGGCAAGATCCTCTCCCCCGACGACATGGCGGGCTACTGGACCGAGATGGTCGACAAGTACCCGATCGTCTCGCTCGAAGACGCGATGGACGAAAACGATTGGGACGGCTGGGCCAAGCTCACGGCGTCGGTCGGGCACAAGACCCAGTTGGTCGGTGACGACCTGTTCGTCACGAACTCGGTGCGTCTCCAGCGCGGCATCGAGTCGAAGGTGGCCAACTCGATCCTGATCAAGGTCAACCAAATCGGCTCGCTCACCGAAACCCTCGACACCGTCGGGCTGGCCACTCGCCACGGGTACACCTCGGTCATGAGCCACCGCTCGGGTGAGACCGAGGACGCCACAATTGCCGACCTCGCCGTTGCGACCAACTGCGGCCAGATCAAGACCGGCGCGCCGTGTCGTTCCGATCGCGTCGCGAAGTACAACCAACTCCTGCGGATCGAAGCCCAACTCGGCGAAGCCGCTGCCTATCGCGGCAAGAGCGCCCTCGCCCCACTCCGCTGACCTGTCGCGATGGGGCCAGGCGCGAACGCGACACTTTTGTCGCGATGGGGCCAGGCGCGAACGCGACACTTTTGTCGCGATGGGGCCAGGCCCCGAACGCGACACTTTTGTCGCGATGGTGCCTGGCCCTGACGCGACAGGTCGGTGACGAATCGGGGTACCGTCGAGGAATGGCGCGGGTCGACGACATCGGGGAGCACGACGGATGGCGATGCTGGATCTGCGACGAGTTGGTCGATCCGGCCATGTCGGTCAACGATGATCGCGGGCCGAGCGTCGATGCGCGGATGACCGATCGCAAGGCGAAGAAGAAGGGCAAAAGCAAGTCCGTCAAGGGCCGTTCGGGAAGCTCGACCGAACTCCCCGAACGCCTCGCTCATCGCGGGTGCAACACTGGCAAGGGCAACGTCGAGGCAGTGATTCCATGGAACCGTGACCTCTTCGTCATCGATCCCGTCGCCATCCTCCAGATCGTCGATCGACTGGCCATCAAGGGTGGACGCGAGATCTTCTGCCGTTGCCCCACTGCGGCCGACGCCGCCGACACCGCGGCGTGGCTGATCGATCGCATCAGCCGTCTGGAACCAGACCTCGAACTCTCACCCGATATTCAAGAGGGCGGCGGCCAGTATCTGGTTGCGCTGCGCGCCTGACCGACCGCCGTCAATCGACGACGACGGCGTAGCGTCGGGAAATGGACTACGCCGACGCAGTTGCCACGTTTTCGAACCGCCTGCCATCACCGCTCCCGGTGCCCGCGCCGACCATCGCGGCATCCGCAGCTCGTCGTCTACGCGACGCCATCGAACCGATTGCGATGCACTCGGTTTGGTCGAAGATGACCAACGAGCGTCTGGCGGCGCTCGGTTTGAACTTTCTTACTGGCTACGTCTGGGGCCGAGCTGCCGCGCTCGGCGAACCGGAACCCGGCGTCGTCGTGTCATCGTTCGCGGTGTTCCAGCCCGACCTCGTGCACGCCACCTACACCGCCGGGCGAGCCGCCGTCGAGCGTGACGTGATGTTGGCTGCCCGGGCCGACGCCACGATCACCAGCCTCACGTCGACGCTGGGCGATCCGGACGTCACCTCGGTCGCCGAGGCCCTCCGAAATGCGGTCACCGCAATGAGCGGCATCGGCCGTCCGCTGTTCTCCGGCCTCCGCGACCAGCCCTGGCCGACGTCACCGATTGGGGTCTTGTGGCGAGCGTGTGAGCTTGCGCGCGAGCATCGCGGTGACGGCCACATCGCAGTGTGCGTCGCCGACGGCCTCGACCCCGTGTCGATGAACGTGCTCACCGAACTCTTCGTCGGCATGCCGCTGGGCACGTACAGCGCAAGCCGCGGGTGGAGCGCCGATCAGATCGCTGACGCTGCCGCGGATCTCGCAGCCGCCGACCTCGTCATCGACGGCGAATTGACCGCGAGCGGCCTGGACTACCGGCGCGACATCGAGGCGCGCACCGATGCACTCGACGAGCCGTTGATCGACGGACTCGCCACGGTCGCCGACGTCGACGGCGTGATCGGACAACTCGCCGACTGGTCACAGCGATGTGTCGACGCCGGCGCTTTTCCTCCTGACCCGTTCAAGCGAGCGGCTGGCTGACACCGGCTCCACGGCGGGATCACGGCGGAATCACGGCCGAATCATGCCGGACCATCGCGCCCATCGGCTGGAGCGATCTCGCTACGGTGGGGCGGTGCGGGCTTCGAGATTCACCCAGATCGTGGTCGGCTGCATCCTCGTCGTCACGTCGTGCAGCGCCACCGTCGACAGTGGCAGCAACGCCGACCCATCGCCGAGCGCGGCCGATTCTGCGAGCGCGCCCACCGACTCGTCGAACTCGGTGGAGGCCGACTCGACGGTGACCGAATCGCCAACCGAATCGCCAACCACGTCGCCCGCACCGTCGCAAACCACGTCGCCAGCCACCACGTCGCCAGCCACCACGCAGCCAGCCACCACGACAACGGAACCGGAACCCGCATACTTCGACCCGGCCTGTGTGGTCGAAGTCGCGGCGTTCGACTCACTCGGACTGATCGCCGCGCGCTTCGATGACGAAACCGTCAACGTGGTTGCACTGCGTACCGAGAACGGGTTGGCGACCGCCGACCTCGACGAGGGTCAGGTCCTCGACGTATGCGTCGGCAACGGAATCGACGACCTCACCGGCGAGCAGCGCACCGGGCCAGATGAAGCAATCGTCAGCGCGGCGATCCGGCAGAACGTCGAAGTGCAACAGCTCAAGCTGAACCAACTCTTCGAGGCTGTCGGTACCCCGCCATTGCTGGTCGACGGCGTGTCCGGTCCCGTCACGCGCCAACGTCTGTGCGCCGCCCGCCTCTCGCTCGGGTTGCCCGTGACCACCGCCGACATGGCGGCCGGAAGCGCCGAGGAACGATCGTTGCTCGCCGCAACCGCCCTTGCCGTGCCGGCCTCGTCGGCCACCGAGTCAGCGCGATGGATCCTGATCGACCGCACCTGTCAGATCATGTTCGTCGGCGCAGGGACCACAGAGCTCACCTTCGTCTTTCCGACCTCGACCGGCTCGGCCGGCCACGAGACGCGGCTCCAGGAACGGTCGAGCGCCTTTCGCTTCGACCCAGCCGTCGACAACGGAGGCTGGCACGACAGCTCCGACTTCCCCGTCGCTGCCGACAACCCGTTGAACGGCAACATGTATCGGCCGTTGTACTTCGACCAGGGCCAGGCAATCCACGGGGCGAACAACGTGCCGACCTCCCCGCAGAGCAAGGGCTGCGCCCGCCTGCGCGTCGAGCATCAAGACGCCCTCGTCGCCTGGCTGGGCCTCGCTCCCGCCACCGCGCCGATCTGGAGTCGAAACCAGATCGCCGTCACGGTGAATGTCCAGGGCGAGTATCTGGGCTGACCCCGCACGATTCCACGCCGATATCGTCGGGCTCCGATGACCTCGTACCACCTGGCCCAGCTCAATCTCGGTCTCCTGGCAGCGCCTATCGATGCCGACGAGATGACGGAGTTTCGCCTCGCGCTCGGACCGATCAATGCCCTCGCCGAGGCGACGCCCGGTTTCGTCTGGCGGCTCAAGGATGACGACGGAGGCTCGTCAACCTACGTGGAGGTGCCGGGCATGGACGACCCGCTCTGGGCGCCAAACATGTCGGTGTGGGAGTCGCTCGATGCACTCAAGCACTTCATGCACAAGAGCGGTCATGCCAGCTACCTCCGGCGCCGGCGCGAATGGTTTCAACAGCCACCCGGTCTGATCAACGTGCTGTGGTGGATTCCGGCCGGGGAGATTCCGACGCTGGCCGACGCAGTGCGGCGGCTGCAGCACCTCGAGGCCAACGGCCCGAGCGAGCAGGGCTGGGGCTTTGCGACACCGCTCGACCCGCCTGCGAATTGAGTAACCAGGACCTTCGACCGGAACTGCCCCAGCGCCCAATTCGAGCGCCGGGGCTGGACGATCAGGCGGGCGACGGGTCGTGGCCGATGACGACGTCTTCGTGGTCCCCGAGCACGTAGCGGTGCAGCGCAGCTCCGATGGCTGCACCGATGAGCGGTGCGACCCAGAAGAGCCAGAGCTGACCGAGTTGGTCGCCGCCCGCGAACAACGCCTGCGAGGTGGACCGGGCCGGGTTGACGCTGGTGTTGGTGACCGGGATCGAGATCAAGTGAATCAGCGTGAGCGCCAGACCGATGGCCAGGCCGCCCATGGCCGGCGCCGCCTTCTTGGCCGTCACCCCGAGGATGACGATCAGGAAAATTGCGGTCAAGACGACTTCGGCGATGAACGCCGCGCCGAGTCCGTAGCCGCCGGGCGAGAAGTCTCCGTAGCCGTTCGAGGCGAATGCCCCGGCACCCTCGCCGATCTCGAACCCCTCACGACCGTTGGCGATGCCAAGGATCGCAGCCGCGCCAAGGATGCCGCCGACGACCTGGGCGCCGACGTAGCCGACGGCGTTCTTCGCGGCGAAGCGTCCGGCCACGATCAGGCCGAGCGTGACCGCGGGGTTGAAATGGCCTCCCGAGATATGGCCGAGCGCGTAGGCCCCGGTCAAAACGGTGAGGCCGAAGGCGAGGCTGACGCCCACGAACCCGATGCCGAGGCTGGTCCCGTTGGGGCTCGCACCGAAGTCGGCAGCGAGGACCGCGGAGCCGCAGCCACCGAGCACCAACCAGAATGTCCCGACGAGTTCCGCAACGAGCGGCTTGATCTTGAATTCCATCATCGTCTCCTTGTGACGCGACCGCGGATCGATCGGCTGAAGGAGACGTTAGACGACCCTGAGAAGTCGCGAACCACGCTACGCGCGTGAATCGATCCCGCTCAGCGCCGAACCGCTACGCGGTGAAGCCGGTGCCGGTGGCGGTGAGACGCGCCTGAGCGCGAGCTTTGCCGGCCACTGCGTCGGCGATCTCGTCATCGCGGGTTTCGGTGCGCAGCGTGTGCTGGTGCCGCTCGAGGGCGGCTTTGGCCCGCTCGATGTCGATGTCGCCAGCCAACTCGGCGGTGTCAGAGAGCAAGGAGACCTTGGTCGGGTTGCCGCTGACTTCGACGAAACCGCGATGGACTGCGATGTCTTGGACCTTGCCGTCGGTCTGGAACACCCGCGTGTGATTCTCGACGAGCACGCCGAGAAATGCCGCATGGCCCGCCTGAAAGGCGATTTCGCCGCCGCCGGCAGTGCGCGTGATGACCATGTCGGCCTCACCGGAGTACAGCACCTTTTCGGGCGAGACGACTTCGACCTTGATGGGATCAGCCATTACCGGGTTCCTTCGAGGGGTTGCGTCAGCGACACGGAGATCAGCTCTCGGCCAGCTGCTTGGCCTTCGCCTGCACCTGGTCGATGTTGCCGACGTTCAAGAACGCCTGCTCGGGCACGTCGTCGAGGCCACCATCGATGATTGCCTCGAACGACTCGACGGTCTCGGCGACCGGCACATATTCGCCTTCGAGGCCGGTGAAGACCTTGGCGACGAAGAACGGCTGCGACAAGAAGCGCTCGACCTTGCGGGCCCGCGACACGGTGAGACGGTCCTCTTCGGACAACTCGTCGAGTCCGAGGATGGCGATGATGTCCTGCAGTTCCTTGTAGCGCTGGAGCGTTTCCTGCACACGACGAGCAACGTTGTAGTGGTGGGCGCCGACGACTTCGGGGCTGAGAATGGTCGAGGTGGACGCCAGCGGGTCGACGGCCGGGTAGATGCCGAGCGAGGCCACCGTTCGGCTGAGTTCGGTCGTGGCATCGAGGTGCGTGAAGGTGGTGAACGGCGCCGGGTCGGTGTAGTCGTCGGCGGGCACGTACACGGCCTGCAGCGAGGTGATCGAACGACCCTTGGTGGAGGTGATGCGCTCTTGGAGCTGACCCATCTCGTCGGCCAGGGTGGGCTGATAGCCCACGGCCGAGGGCATGCGGCCGAGCAGCGTCGACACTTCGGAACCCGCCTGCACGAAGCGGAAGATGTTGTCGACGAACAGCAGCACGTCTTGGCCGGCGACGTCGCGGAAGTACTCGGCCATGGTGAGCGCCGACAGTGCGACACGGAGGCGCACACCTGGCGGCTCGTCCATCTGGCCGAAGACCAGGGCGGCCTTTTCGTACACGCCCGACTCCATCATCTCCAGACGGAGGTCGGTGCCTTCACGGGTGCGCTCGCCCACACCGGCGAACACGGACACGCCACCGTGCTGCGAGGCAACACGGTTGATCATCTCGGTGATGAGCACGGTCTTGCCGACGCCGGCACCGCCGAACAGGCCGATCTTGCCGCCGGCGACGTACGGGGTGAGGAGGTCGACGACCTTGATGCCCGTTTCGAACATGCGTGCCGAAGGCTCGAGCGCATCGAAGCTCGGGGCCGGACGGTGGATGTCCCACCGCTCGATCTCGTCGAGCCCTTCGGGCTGCGTGTCGAGCGCGTCGCCCCAGACGTTCCACACGTTGCCGAGCACCTTGTCGCCGACCGGCACCTGGATGCCGTGGCCCGTGTTGCGCACCGACGCGCCCCGCACGAGACCGTCGGTCGGCTTCATGCAGATGGCGCGGACGCGACCGTCGCCGAGCTGTTGGGCCACCTCGGCGAGGACCGTGGTCTGTTCGCCTTCCAACGTGATGGTGAACTCGATCGCCGAGTTCAGTTCGGGCAGGGCGCCGCGCGGGAACTCGACGTCGATCACGGGGCCGGCGATGGCGACGACCCGGCCGTCTTGCAGTTCGTGCTGTGTTGCAGATTCGGTCATGGTCATGACTGGTTCTCCTGGTGATGGTGCGTTCGTGTCAGCGATCCGGTTGCGGCGGATCGTCAGATCTGGTCGTCGGGGTACTTCTCGTTGTGGAACCGGCGGGCTTGGCCCTGCCAGTCGTCACGTTCGATTCGGCCTTCGAAGCCGAGGTGGTCGTCGATGCGGTCCATGTCGTCGGCGGTCCACGAGGTGATCTCCTTGAAGGTGAAGATCCCCATCTCGTGCAGACGGCCTTCGAGCACGGTGGCGACGCCCTTGATCAGCTTGAGGTCGTCGGCATCGGCCGGCAGATCGATCGTCGCCGTACTCGTGCCCGTGGTCATGGCCGCCGGTGCCGCCGCGGCGTGCTGTGGTCCGGCGGCAGTCGGTGACGCGGCGCCAGCGGCCGGAGCCGATGGTGCGCCGAGCTGGGCGCCGAAGTAGTCGTCGCCCATGTCGACGTAGCCCGAAACGGCGTCGCCGTCGTCGAGCGCCGCAGCACCACTGACGATTTCCATGATCTCGGAGGTGATCGACGCCTGGCGGGCACGATTCATCACGATGCTCAGGCTCTTGATCAGATCCTCGGCGTTGTCGGTGGCCGACTTCATCGCCCGTTGGCGGAATGCGTGCTCGGAAGCCGCGGCGTTGAGCAGGGCGGCATAGATGCGAGCCTCGACATAGCGTGGTAGGAGCGAGTCCAGAATCTCGGTCGGGTCGGGCTCGAACTCGTAGTCACCACCTGAACCGTCGGAACTGCCCGCCTTGCCATCGCCACCGGCGACCGTGTCAGCCGACAGGGGCACCAGCGGGCGGAGTACGACTTCTTGGCTGCCGGCCGTGATGAAGCGGGTGTAGACCAGTTCGACCTTGTCGACCTGACCAGAGGTGAACAGCTCGACGACGTACTCGCCGATGCGCCGGGCGTCCTCGTAGGAGGGCTGGTCGCTGAAGCCCATGAACGCCTGGCTCAGCTGGTAGTCGCGGAATCTGAAGTAGCCCTCGGCCTTCTTGCCGACGGGCACGATGGTGTAGTTCTTGCCGGCGAGGACGTCGGCCTTGACTTCCCCTTCGGTGGCCCGTTGCACACCAGCGTTGTACCCACCACACAGCCCACGATCGGCAGTGATGGCGACGTAGCAGGTGGTCTTGACTTCCTTGCGGCCCGCCAACATCGGTGCATCGTGCGATGCACCTGCGGCAGCGAGGTCTTTGACGACTTCGGTGATCTGTTCCGAGTACGGCACGGCTGCCTGCACCCGTTGCTGGGCCTTGACGATGCGCGACCCGGCGATCAGCTCCATTGCACGCGTGATCTTCTTGGTGGACTGCATTGCCTTGATGCGTCCACGCAGGATGCGCTCGGTACCGCCTGCCATTATGAATTCCTCCGGCTCAGACCACGCGGCTGCGACCGAATCGGGCCGCCGAACACGGCAGCGTCATCGCTGGCGATTCGTTCGGCGCTCGGAGCGCACGTCGTGTCCATGGTCATCTTTCGATCGTCGTCGGGGTGTGCTACGGCTGCGGACTATTCCGTGGCCAGGGTCTTGTTCGAGCGCAGCGGCGCCGAGTTCGTCGGCATCGACCGAGGTCGGGTCGACATGGTGCGCCGCAGCGTCAGTCGTCGAGGTGAACTGGGCCTTGAACGAGTCGACGGCTCCGGCGAGGGAGTCGGGAATCTTCTCGGTCTTCAGTTCGTCGAGCAAGCCGGCATGATTCGACCGCATGTACTCGAGGAGTTCACGCTCGAAACGCTGCACGTCGCTCACCGGCAGGTCATCGAGGTACCCCTTCGTGCCCGCGAACAGCGACACGACCTGGTCTTGCACCGGCATCGGGCTGTTCAACGGCTGCTTGAGCAGCTCGACGAGGCGATAGCCACGCTCGAGCTGAGCCTTGGAGATCGCGTCGAGTTCGGAACCGAAGGTGGCGAACGCTTCGAGCTCGCGGAACTGGGCGAGGTCGAGCTTGAGTGTGCCCGCGACACCCTTCATTGCCTTGGTCTGGGCAGCCGAGCCGACGCGCGACACCGAGATGCCCACGTCGACAGCCGGGCGGACACCCGACTTGAAGAGTGCGTCTTGGAGGAAGACCTGACCGTCGGTGATCGAGATCACGTTCGTCGGGATGAACGCCGACACGTCGCCGGCCTTGGTTTCGATGATCGGCAGGGCGGTCAACGAACCAGCGCCGTTTTCGTCGGACAGCTTGGCGGCTCGTTCGAGCAGGCGCGAGTGCAGGTAGAAGACGTCGCCGGGATACGCCTCGCGGCCCGGCGGGCGGCGCAGCAGCAGGGACAGCTGACGGTATGCGTCGGCCTGCTTGGAGAGGTCGTCATAGACGATGAGGGCGTGCTCGCCGTTGTCCATCCAGTGCTGACCGATGGCGCAACCGGCATACGGGGCGAGGTACTTGAACGGGGCCGAGTCAGCCGCCGGTGCGGTGACGACGACGGTGTATTCCATCGCGCCGGCCTGGCGCAGCGTGTCGACGGTCTGCGCGACCGTCGAACCCTTCTGGCCGATCGCGACGTAGATGCACTTCACGCCGAGACCCTTTTGGTTCAGGATCGTGTCGATGGCAATGGCGGTCTTGCCGGTCTTGCGGTCGCCGATGATCAGCTCGCGCTGCCCGCGCCCGATCGGGGTCATCGCGTCGATCGACTTGATGCCGGTCTGCAGCGGCTCGTGGACCGGCTGGCGGCCGAGGATGCCGGGCGCCTGGATCTCCATGCGGCGCTGTTGGGTACCGGTGAGCTCGCCCAGACCGTCGACCGGATGGCCGAGTGCGTTCACAACTCGTCCGAGCATCCCGTCCCCGACGGGCATCGAGAGGATGCCGCCGGTCGCCTTCACGGTCTGGCCTTCTTCGATCTTGTCGACGTCACCGAGCACGACGGCGCCAATCGATGATTCGTCGAGGTTGAGGGCCAAGCCGACCGAGCCGTCTTCGAATTCGAGGAGTTCGTTCACTGCGGCGTCGGGAAGACCCGAGACGCGCGCGATGCCGTCACCGACTTCGGCCACGCGACCCACGGTGCGCGCTTCGAGCGACGGCGTGAAGCCGTCGAGATTCTTCTTGAGTGCCGCGGCGATGTCGGCAGCGGAGATGGTGAGTTCAGCCATGTTGATTGTCCCTGACGGTCAGCAATTGGTTGGTCATTCAGCAGCAGGGCAGGCTCTAGAGCCGGCTCTTCAACTGGTCGATGCGGGTACGAACGGTGTCGTCGATGACGGTGTCACCGATCGTGGCCACGACGCCTCCGAGCACGGAGGGGTCGACGACGGCCTTGAGGGTGAGACCCTTGCCGGTGGCATTCTCGAGCGCGGCCTTGAGCCGGGCCTGCTGATCATCGGTGAGGGCAACAGCAGTGCGCACCTCGGCGACCGACAAATCTTTGGTCCCCGCCGCACGCTGCACGAGTTGGTCGACGATGGCGGGCAGATCACGGCCACGGCCCGACCCGACCACCATCGACACCAACTGGGTCGTCGTGCTGGTGGCCTTGCCGCCGAGCAGGTCTTCGACGATGGCTTGGCGCTTGTCGGCCGGAATCTGATCGTCGGTGAGCGCGCTGCGCAGTTCGACGCTCGACTCGTACGAGCGAGCAAAGCGGAACAGTTCGTCTTCGACCTCGTCCAGCGTCCCTTCGGCGCGGGCAATCTCGAACAGTGCGCGGGCGTAGCCCTGGATCCGTGCGTCGCTCATGAGGAAGCTCCCACTCGTGCGATGAAACCTTCGATCAGGTCTTGTTGGGCAGCGTCGTCGAGCGTGCCATGGACCACGCTGTCGATGGCGTTGGCCGAATACCGGGCGATCTCGGCACGGAGTTCATCACCACTGCGCCCGGCGGCCGACGCGATCTCGACCTCGGCACGGGCTTCGAGTTCGGCCATCTCGGCTGCGAGGCGGGCCCGCCCGTCGGTGAGTACGGCTGCCGCTTGGGCATCGGCGTCGGCGTTCAGACGACCACGTTCGGCATCGATGTCTCCCTTGGCGGAGCGAATGCGCTGCGCCTCGGCCTCGGCTGCTGCTGCTGCAGCTGCCGAGTCGTCGAGGTCCTTCTGGATGCGGGCGGTGCGATCGGTGAAGCTCTTCTTGATCACCGGGCCGGCGAACTTGAAGAGCAAACCGAACACGATCAACGATGCGAGCGACCCGATGATCAACTCGCCGATCGGTGGCAGGATCGGGTTCAACGACGTCGAACCGATGCCGTCGTTCGGCACCGACTCGGCCGCGATCAAGCTGCCCGGCATCGAGTACACGTTGGCGAAGAGGGTCATGCGTTCACTCCCATCGATGCGTTCACCGCTGCCGTCACCACGTCGGCACTCGGCGCCTTGCCGGTTGCCAACTCGCCAGCGCGTGCTGCGACGTCGGACACCGCCGCCGCCACCTGCGAACTCGCTGCCTGGCGTGCTGCGTCGACCTCGGCGGCCGCTGCGGCGCGCCGCTCGGCGATGCGTGCGTTGGCTGCGGTGAGCATGTCGTTGCGTTCCGCTTCGAGCGTCGCCCGGGCAGCATCGACTCGACGCTGGGCGTCGGCGCGAACCGAGGCGACCTGGGCGTCGTACTCGGCGACTTCGGCGCGGGCCGACGCGGTGAGCGTGTCGGCCTTGTCGAAGTCACCTTGAATGCTGTCGTAGCGCGCGGTCATGCCCGCCCGCACCTTCGGGAAGAGCACATAGCGCAGCACGATGGCGAGCACCACGAACGAACCGAAACCCCAGATGACTTCTTTGACCTCGGGGAAGATCGGATTCAGTTCGGGGCACTCTTCGCTCCCGACGGCGAATTCCTCGCCGTCGAGGTCGGTGCGTTCACACGTTTCGGCCTGGATCAGGTTGACCTGAGGCAGACCGCCGGTGTGCGAAGTTGTGACGACTGCTGTCAGCACGTCGACTCCTTGCAGGTTGGTGGACAATTCGAGATGGGCAATTGCGGGTGTCGTGAGATCTGCGGACTGCAGAGTTCCCTCAGGCGAACTTCAGCAGAATGAAGACCACGAAGCCGATGAGGGCGAGTGCCTCGGTGAAGGCGATGCCGAGGAACATGGTGGTTCGCACCATGCCGGCGGCCTCAGGTTGACGAGCCATTGCCTCGACCGACTTACCGACGAGGTAACCAATGCCGATGCCGGGGCCGATCGCGGCGAGACCATAGGCCATGCCGGCGCCGGTGGCGGCGGCGATGTTCTTGGCCTCGGGGTCGAATGCGCCCGCTTCTTCGGCTGCGACGAGTGCGCTGAATGCTTCCATGATGGTGATTTCTCCTGTGTGCTTTCTGAGATGAGTGGGAGATCGGGATGATCAGTGCTCGTCGCCGTGGCCGACGGTCGAGTTGTTGATGTAGACGGCAGCGAGGATCGTGAAGATGTACGCCTGGAGGAAGGCGACGAGAATCTCGAAGCCGGTCAAGAACACGAGCATGAAGAACGGCAAGATGCCGGCCGGCACGAGAAACGCCTGCTTCGTTTCGGCGGTGACGAGGGCTTCGGTGAGCAGGCCGAAGGTGACGAGCAGAATGTGGCCCGCCATCATGTTCGCCATCAGACGGACGGTGAGGCTGAACGGCGTCACGAAGATGGTCGAGATGAACTCGATGCCACCGACGAGCGGCTTGAGGGCGGTCGGCACACCGGCTGGCCACAGGAGGTGGCCGAAGTAGCCGAGCCCCTGATGCTTGATCCCGGTTCCGATGAAGACGATCCAGACGAGCAGCGACAGCGACAGCGGGATGGCGATGCGTGCGGTGGCCGGCATCTGGAGCACGGGGATGATGCCGGGAATGTTGCAGATGAAGATGAAGATGAACAGGCTGAGCAGGAACGGCGTCCAACCGAGACCCGACTTGCCGAGGGTCTGCATCACGATGCCCTCTTCGATGAACTCGACGGTGGTCTCGGCGAGGTTCCGTGCGCCGGTCGGTGCCTTCTTCGCATCGGCCCGCGCCGCCAGGAGGAACAGCACGATTCCGATCAGCGCAGCGGCGACCGCGATGAGCGCGATCTTGTTGAAGGTCGGGAAGATGTCCTGCCAACGAAGAATTTCGTTGATCGGCGGGAAGACGAGGCCACGTTCAGCGAGCACGTTGATTTCCGTTTCAGTCGTGGGGTTCAGGCGGGGGATTCAGCGGGGGAGGATAGGTCAGATTGTCTGGTCGCGGTGCACGATCGGAGCATCTGATTTGAGGCCCGGTTGTGACAGCGAGAGTGCGACGTACTTCATCTCCCAGAAGAGGAGACCAAGGTGCGTCACGATGATGGTCGATCCGAGCGCCGGAAGTGAAATCCATCCGGCGTCCTTGACGAGCCAGACGGCGAGGAAGATCAGTCCGAGACGAATCAGATAGCCGAAGAGCGTCGCCGCCATCATCAGACCGAGCGAGATGCGGGCGGCGCCGGCGATCAACCCTGCGGCCAGCGCGAAGTTGAGCAGGACGATGGCGATCGCGTAGGCGCTCGACCATGCGCCGTCGCCACCCCAGATCACACCGCAGATCGCGATGAGGACGGGGGCCACGATGAGGCCGCGCTTGATGATGTCGTTCGAGACGGCGACCTCGGGGGACGGGCCGACGAAACGTGTCGTGAAGGCGTCGCCGGTCGTTGCGCTCACGCCGGAGACTCCGTGTTCGTCACGGGAACCGGCGCGACGACCTGCGCAGCGTGCCGTTCTGCGGCGTTGGCGGCAGCGTTCTTGGCCGCTGACCCGCGGCGCAGCTCAACGAGTTCGTCCATCCGGGCGTCGTAGCGATACTTGAACTTGTAGAAAAGCCCGACGGAGCCGATCAACGTCATCACGATCATGAAGAGCGGCATCGTTCCGAAGAGCCGGTCGAGCCCGAACCCGGCGAGCAAGAAGATCGCCAGCATGATGACGGCATCCATGCCGTGGCCGAGCGAATCCTCGGTACTGACGCGCTTCTGCGTGTTGATGGGGAGGAGCTTCATCGATCCAGAGTGTGCATCACGGCGGCTGTCGCGGTTCGAGCCGAACCGGACATTGTGAATGCATGCACAATGTAGTGGTCGGAGTTCGGCGACGGCAACTGTGTGCGCAAGTTCTTGCGATTCAGTGCGGGTTCGACGGCGTGCCGTCGATGTCGAACGACAACTGCGCGGGGTCGTGGCGCCCGTCGGATGATGACGGACCCGATTCCGACGCCGCCTCGTCCGGCTGAGCGACGGGTCGTTCGATCCCGCCCGGTGGCGTCGCCGCAGCGCGGCGTCGGGCGCGGACACTCGGATGCAACACGGTGTACAGCACGATGCCGATCACGGCGATGCCGAAGGGCACGTACGTGGGGTTCTGGTCGGTCAGCGTCGGGTACAGCACGAACGCGCTGAGCAGCGCCGTCCAAGTCCAGAGGATGACGACGCTGCGCCGATGACCGTGGCCCATCTCCATCAGCCGATGATGCAGGTGGCCCTTGTCGGCCGAGGCGAGTCCGTGTCCACTGGTCGCTCGGCGCACGATGGCGAAGAGCGTGTCGAAGATCGGCACGCCGAGGATCAGGAGGGGAATCGCCAACGGTGCCAGGAAGAAGTAGGTCGTCCCGATGGTCTCCTGATCGGTCGACACGCGCCCGCCGACCACACTCGTCGACACCGCCATCAACAAGCCGAGCAGGAGCGCTCCCCCGTCGCCCATGAAGATGCGCGCCGGATTGAAATTGTGGGGCAGAAAGCCGATGCAGATGCCGGCCGCGATCACGGCGAACAGCGGACCCACATTGGAGGTGTCGAACGCATCGCCCTCGCTCAGCCGTTCGCTGTAGAGGAAGAACGCGATGGCGCCGATGCCGACGATCCCTGCCGCCAGACCGTCGAGACCGTCGACGAGGTTGATGGCCTGGCTCATGCCGATCAACCAGATGACGGTGACGAGAGGTTGCAGGCTGTCGTCGAGCAGGATGACGCCCTCGTAGAACGGGAAGCGGAAGCCGAACATGACGACGCCGAAGTAGATCAGGGCAAGCCCGGCGAACACCGTGCCGGCGACCTTTGCCGGAGCAGAAATGTCACGAACGTCATCGATCAGGCCGACGACGAAGATGATGGTGGCGGCGATCAGGACGCCGCGGGGTTCGGAGTTGCTGTCGAAGAGGACGTCGAGCGATCCGCTGAACCAGGCTGCGACGAAGCCGGCGAGGAAGCCCAGGTACATCGCGAGGCCGCCGACGTCGGGCAGGGCCACGACGTGCACGGTGCGGTCGTTTGGCAGATACACCCAACCGAGGCGGCGCGCCAGGCGACCGACGAGCGGGGTCGTGGCGAACGTGACGGCCGCCGCCACCGCCCCGACGATGACGTAAGACCCAATCGTCGGCACGGCCCGCGATCCTACGCGCCCCATCCCCTTGTTTGCGTCGCGTTCTGCGTACGCCCGGGCGTACGCAGAACGCGACGCAAACGCAGATTTTCCGCTCTGAGGACGGCATCACCCACTGCTGAGACATGGAGGCAGAACTCGCTGAACGCGCCCGATCTCAAGAAGGACTGCTGTCGACGGCCGATCTGCGCGGGCTGGGGCTGCCCGATCGCCGCCTGCGACATCTGCGCCGATCGGGATCACTGGTGCGCGTCGCGCCCCAGGTGTACGAAATCGCCGGAGTACCGCGCACCCATCGCTACGCGCTGCGCCTCGGCCTCCTCGCCCTCGGCCCCGACGCGGTCGTCAGTTACGAGGCAGCCGCGCACCTGCACGGACTCGACCGGTCGAATCCGACCGCGGTGGAGTTCACCGTGCCGCGGCGCCAACGCAGCTCGACCCGCGACCACCACGTCCACACCACACAGTGGTTGCCGCGCACCGACATCGTCGATGTCGACGGGTTTGCGACGACGTCAGCGACACGAACGATCATCGACCTCGCGCACGCCCGACGGCCGGTGGAGCGGGTCGAGGCAGCAATCGACAGCGCCGTTCGCCTCGGCCTCTCGGCGCCGACCGCACTCGAACGCCGGGTCGGCACCTTGCGCGGATCGGGTCGATGGGGCTGTCGGCTGATCGATGAACTCGTCGTCGATTCGGGTGGGCATTCCATGCTCGAGCGACGATTTCTCGAACTGGTCCGGCAGGCGAATCTCCCCCGCCCGCGGTTGCAAGCCGTTCAGCGCCGCACGGGCCGCCACGTTGCCCGCGTCGACTTTCTCTTCGAGGAACAGCGCGTGGTGGTCGAAGTGTCCGGACGCCGCGGCCATTCGACACCGACCGACCGAGCCCGCGACGCCCAGCGCCGCAACGAGTTGCAGGAACTGGGCTTCGCCGTCTACGAGTACACCTGGGCCGATGTGACCCGTCAACCGGCGATGGTCGTCCGCACACTGTCCCGCCGCCTTGGCTTCTGACCGTTTGCGTCGCGTTCTGCGTACGGACGGGCGTACGCAGAACGCGACGCAAACGAGATGAGGCGGGGGGATGGGGTGGGGAGACGGGTCAGTAGGCGGGGAATTTGGCGCAAAGGGCGGCCACTTCGGACCGGACTGCGGCGAGGGATTCGGCGCTGTCACGCTCGCGGAGCGCACGGGCGATGAAGCCGGCGATGACGGGCATCTCGGCTTCGGTCATGCCCTGGGTGGTGACCGACGGCGTGCCGATGCGGACGCCGCTGGTGACGAACGGACTGCGCGGATCGTCGGGAATCGTGTTCTTGTTCAGCGTGATCCCGGCCTCGTCGAGCGTCGACTGAGCCACCTTGCCCGTGAGTTCGGCATCGAACGGCGTCAGGTCGACAACCATCAAGTGGTTGTCGGTGCCCCCGGACACGAGGCGGAAGCCCTCGCGAGCAAGCGCCCCGGCAAGCGCCGACGCATTGGCGACGACCTGATGCGCGTATGCCTTGAACGACGGATCGGCCGCCTCGCGGAACGCGATCGCCTTGCCGGCAATGGCGTGTTCGAGCGGGCCTCCCTGCCAACCGGGGAAGACGGCCTTGTCGATCGCCTTGGCGTGCTCGTCTTTGCAGAGGATGCAGCCGCCACGCGGGCCGCGCAGGGTCTTGTGCGTCGTGAACGTGACGACGTCGGCGAACGGCACGGGGTTGGGGTGGGCGCCGCCGGCGACGAGGCCAGCGAGGTGGGCGATGTCGAACATCAGCAAGGCACCAACCTCGTCGGCGATGGCCTTGAACGGTTCGGGGTCGAGCCGCCGCGGGTACGACGTCGTGCCGGCGACGATCATCTTCGGCCGGTGCGCCAGCGCCAACTCGCGCACGTTGTCCATGTCGATGCGATCTTCGGCGCCGGTGCCATAGGCGACGAAGTTGTACAGCAGGCCGGACGCATTGACCGGCGAACCGTGGGTGAGGTGGCCGCCGTGATCGAGCGACAGACCGAGCACCGTGTCGCCCGGTTCGAGCAGGGCCTGGTACACGCACATGTTGGCGTTGGCCCCTGAGTGCGGCTGCACGTTGGCGTGATCGGCGCCGAACAGGGCTTTCACGCGGTCGATCGCGAGCTGTTCGATGCTGTCGACGATGGCATTGCCGCCGTAGTAGCGCTTGCCCGGGTAGCCCTCGGAGTACTTGTTGGTCAGTACCGACCCCGTCGCGGCCATGACGGCCGGGGAGGTGAAGTTCTCGCTGGCGATCAATTGCAAGCCGGTCGTCTGTCGCTCGACTTCACGAGCGATGAGCGCCTCGACCTCGGTGTCGGGATCGGTGTCGGAGGGAAAGGGCATCGGTGGGTCCTTGTTCGATGGGGGGCGGTCGATGGGGGCGGTCGATGGGGGCATCACCTCTGGTGTCTGACACCAGAGGTGATCGGGTCAGAAGTTGGCTTCGAGCTCGGTGATCTGGTCGACGCGGCGCTGATGTCGGCCGCCTTCGAATGCTTGGGTGAGGAAGATCGTGACGACGTCTTCGGCGACGCCCGTGCCGACCACCCGGGCCCCCATCGACAACACGTTCGCGTCGTTGTGCTCGCGGGCCATGCGCGCGGTGTAGAGGCAGTTGCACAGCGCGGCCCGCACACCGCGCACCTTGTTCGCTGCGAGTTGTTCGCCCTGGCCGCTTCCACCCAGGACGATCCCGAAATCGGCGCGGCCGTCGCGCACGGTCCGACCGACGTCGGCGCAGATCTCGGGATAGTCGACCGACTCGGTCGAGTGCGTCCCGTGGTCGTCCACGTCGTGGCCCGCCGCTTCCATGAAGCCGATCAGATGCCGTTTGAGTTCGAAGCCCGCATGGTCGGACCCGATTGCGATTCGTGTCATCGGCCACGAGTGTAGAAGTCGCATCAGGGGCACGCGGCTGAGTTGACGAAACGTCTGGCCGGAACGGCTGGCTTGGAGCCGAGCGTCGTCGAATTCGTAGAGTCGCCGCGTGACTCTCGACCCCCGAACCCCTGTGATCGTCGGCGTCGGCCAATACAGCCACCACGCTGCTGGCCTCGACGACGCGCTCGACCCGATCGAATTGATGGAACGGGCAGTGCTCGCCGCGGCCGCCGATGCGGGGCTCGCCGGGCCCCCCGCGGCTGATTCGGTGCGGGTCGTGAACATCATCGGGTGGCGCTTTCGCAACGCGCCGCGGTTCCTGGCACAGCGCCTCGGGTTGGGCGGAACCGATCAGTCCGGGGTCGAACTCGCCGAGTCGACCGCGGGCGGAAACAGCCCCCAGTCGCTGGTCAACGCCACCGCCATCGACATGCTCGCGGGTGACGTTGACGTCGCGATTCTCGCCGGCGCCGAGGCGTTCAAGACCTTCATGCGGGCGCGCAGGCTGGGCGCGACGCTCGACTGGCCGAAGGCCGCCGACGACGACGAACCGCGCTACATCGGCAAACACCTCGACATGACGCTGCCGGCCGAACGCGAGCGCGGACTCTTCATGCCGGTGCAGATCTACCCGATGTTCGAAACAGCGCTGCGGGCGCAGTCGGGGCGGACCGTCGACGAGCACCAGCGGTTCCTCGGCGAGTTGTACGCCGGACTCAGTGACGTCGCCGCCGGCAATCCTCACGCATGGATCCAGGAATCGAAGACGGCCGACGAGATCACTACCGTGACCGAGTCGAACCGGATGATCGGGTTTCCCTATCCGAAGCTGATGAACTCGAACAACGACGTCGACATGGGCGCGGCAATCATCATGTGCACCGTCGAGGCCGCCGAACGGATGGGCGTGAGCCGCGACCGGTGGGTGTTTCCGCACGCCGGGACCGATGCTCATGAGCACCCGTTCGTGTCGAACCGCGACACCTTTGCCCGCACGCCGGCGGTCGAACTCGGCGGCAAGATGGCCCTCGACCTGGCGGGGATCGACATCGACGACGTGTCGGTCCTCGACCTCTACTCATGCTTTCCGTCGGCCGTGCAACTCGGTGCCCAATCACTGGGCGTCGACATCACTCCAGGCACGGGCCGACAATGGTCACGGACCGGCGGCCTGACCTTCTGCGGGGGTCCGTGGAACAACTACGTGATGCATGCCATTGCCTCCGTGGTCACCGATCTCCGCGATCGGCCCGGCGAGTACGGGCTCACGTGGGCGAACGGCGGCTTCGCGACCAAGCATGCGTTCGGCGTGTACAGCACCGCTCCCCCCGCAGCAGCATTCCGCCACGGCTCCCCGCAGGCCGCCATCGATGAACTACCGCAGCGCCCACTCGCCGATCCGAACGACGCCGCCGGCGACTCGACGATCGAGGCTTACTCGGTGATGTTCTCCCGTGACGGACAGCCCGAAACCGCCCAGGCCGCCTGCCTCCTGCCTGACGGTCGCCGAGCTTGGGGCATGTCCGGCGACCCGGCCGTCGCCGCAGCGATGTGTGACGGCGAGTGGGTCGGGGTCACCTGCGAACTCGACCCCGCCGGCACGCTGCTCGTCTGACCCGACGGTGCAGCACCGCCGCGCGTGCCGCAGCAGCACCGTGCCTGCCGCAGCAGCACCGCGCCTGCCCGAGCAGTGCGGCGGGGTGCGGCGGTTCCCATGGTGGCGGGGTGCGCGGGACGCGGTGATCAGTCGTTGATCACGTCATTGCCGGACAGAATGCCGCCGTCGGGACACTGCTCGGCCAGGTACGCCTCGGTGAGCGGGATCGCAGCTGCGGTGATCAAGGCAGGGTCCTCGACGATCGGTGGCGACACGTCGGAGAACGCCGCGACCGCGGCATCGAGTGCGCCGCCGTCGATCGCGGCCGGCACCTCGACGCGCAGTTCAGGATCGGCGACACCGGCGGCGCTGAGCGCGTCGATCCAGATGTTGCGCAGCGAGGCGGGGTCGACTCCCGCCGCTCCGAGGTCGGCTTCGGCGCGCTGCGCCCGAGCGAGGTACGGCCCGGCGACGCCGTCGAGGAACGCCCCGCGCTCGCTGTCCAGTTCGGACGGAAGACTGGCCTCCAACGACGCGACCGCTGCGGTGATCGTGCTCGCCGAGATCACTTCGAGGCGGTAGGCCGATTCTGCGTCGCCGATGGCGGAGACCAATCCGACCGCCTGGAAGCTCCCGGCGAATTCGCTCCATGACCGGCAGAACACATCGGCGCTGTCGATTCCCGGTACGCCGGTCTCGGGGATCGGTTCGATGATCGGAGTGCTCGGCTGCGCCGCGAGATCGAACTCGGTCGTCGTCGGACCGGCATCGCTCGCTCCGCCCGGCGTCGGCGCAAAATCTGGTTCGGAGTCAGCCGTGACCACCTCGGTGTCGCTCGGCGAAATCGGCGATCCGTCGTCCGATGGGCTGCATGCAGCGGTGGTCAGCAGCAACGCCGCCACCACCACGTGTCGAAAGGTGCGATCAGTCGTTCGGTGTAAGCGACGGTGCGGGCGGACAGCAGCGACGTCAACGACTGGCTCGTGCATGCCGACAGTGTGGCCGATGAACCGCCCACTCCCCCCACCACTCCCCCACCGTTTTCGTGAGGTTGCTGCAGGCACTGCCTGCAGCAACCTCACGAAAGCTGGGGTCGGGGCCGGGTCGGTGATGCGGGTGTTGGTGGGCGCGGCTGGCATGCTCGGCGCTATGGAAGGTGACGGACCAGTACGACCCACGGTGCTTCTCGATTGTGATCCCGGCCACGACGACGCGATCGCCATCGTGCTCGCCGCACGCCACACCGACCTCGTCGGCATCACGACCGTGGCCGGCAATGCTCCGCTGGAACGCACCACGTACAACGCGCGTGTGATGCGCGACCTGCTCGGCATCGACGTGCCCATCCACTCCGGGGCCGACCGACCACTTGCGCGTGAAGCGAAGGTCGCGGACCGAATCCACGGAACGAGCGGCCTCGACGGAGCGGCCCTGCCGGCGCCGGTCACCGCCCTCGACGGCACCGATGCGGCCGGCTTCATCATCGAGTCGAGCCACGGGCGCGACGACCTCTGGCTCGTTGCGACCGGACCTCTCACGAACATCGCCCACGCCCTCTTCGCCGACCCGACCCTGCCCCAGCGGATCGCGGGTATCTCCCTGATGGGCGGCGGGTCGTTCGGCAACCGGACTGCGGTCGGCGAATTCAACATCTGGGCCGACCCCGAAGCAGCGGACGTCGTGTTTGCCTGCGGTGCGCCGATCGTCATGGCGGGCCTCGATGTCACCCACCAGTTCCAAGCGACGCCGGAACGCATCGAAGGACTCCGCGCCATCGGCGGCCAGTTGGCGACGACGCTCGCCGATCTGCTGACCTACTTCTCGACCGCCTATCGCGAGATCCACGACGATGGCGCGTTGCGCGGCGCGGCCGTCCACGATCCGCTCGCGGTGCTGGCCCTCACCCACCCCGGCATCTTCGAACGAACGCGCCGCCATGTCGTGGTCGAGACCCAGGGCGAACACACCCGGGGAATGACGGTGATCGATGAGCGGCGAGTTGCCCATCGGCCCGCTCCGAACGTCGACGTGCTGACCCGCGTCGATGCCGACGCCGCATTCGATCTGATCACCGCGGCGGTCGCCCACTTCACCGTGACCGAGCCGCTGCCGAATCCGTAGTCTGGGCGACGTGAACGACACCGCCAACGCTGCCGCTGCCGACACCGATGCCGACACGGCGGACGACACCTTCCCGCGTCAACACGCCCGAACGCAGCGGTTCACCTTGGGCGCGCCGCGTGACATCACCGTGTCGTCCGATGGCGACCGGGTGATCTTCTTGCGCAGCACCAACGGCGCTGATCAGGTGAATTCGCTGTGGGTCCTCGACGTCGCCACGGGCGAGGAACGCCTCGTCGGCGACCCGCGCGCCCTGCTGTCGGCACACGACGGCGACGACCTGCCCGCCGAGGAACGCGCCCGCCGCGAACGCGCCCGCGAGAGCGGCGGCGGCATCACCGCCTATGCCACCGATCGCGCCGGCAAGGTGGCCGCCTTTGCGCTCGGGGGCCGGCTGTTCGCGGCAGGCTTGTTGAGCGGTGTGGCGCGTCCGCTCGCCGTGGCCGGCCCGGTTTTCGACCCGCGGCCCGACCCGACCGCACGCCGCATCGCCTACGTCAGCGGTCGACTGCTGTGCATCGGCGAACTCGATGGGTCGTGGCGCGTCCTCGCGGGCGGCGAGCCGACCGAGGCCGACACGGTGTCGTGGGGCAGCGCCGACTTCATCGCAGCCGAAGAGATGGGCCGTTTCTCGGGGTACTGGTGGGGTCCTGATGGGAACACGATTGCGGCGTGCCGCGTCGACACGTCACCGGTCGCGGAGTGGACGATTGCCGACCCGGCTTCGCCCGGCACACCGGCGCGCACGGTGCGCTACCCGGCGGCCGGTGCCGACAATGCCATCGTCACCCTCCACCTCCTTGGCCTGAACGGTTCGCGCACCGACGTCGATTGGGACCGCGAGTTCTTCCCGTACATCGCGTCGGTCAACTGGACTGCGGCCGGCCTCATCATGCTCGTGCAGGCGCGCGATCAACGCGGCACGATGACGCTCAAGGTCGACCAGATCACGGGCGAGACCGAGGTCTTGGCTCACGACTACGACGACGCCTGGGTCGAACTGGTGCCGGGCGTCCCCCGACTTCTCGCCGACGGCACCCTCGTCACTGCCGCTGACCGGGACGGCGCACGGCGGTTGATGGTTGCCGGCACCGCAGCGACGCCGGCCGACCTGCAGGTTCGATCGGTCCTCGCGGCGACCGAGTCATCCGTCACCTTCACGGCGAACCCGATCGACGATGCCACCTCGCTGCACGTGTGGCAGCGCACCGCCGATGGACGATTGACCGCGCTGACCGACGAGCCCGGCGTGCACTGGGCGGCCGTCGGAGGATCGACGACGGTGATGCGATCGGCGTCCACCGACGAACCCGGTTCCACGGTCACCGTGACCGTGACTCACCCCGGCGACACGCCCGCCGGCAGCGGCGACGAGGCCCGGGTCCTGACGATCGAGTCGTGTGCCGAGACGCCGTTGGTCGTGCCGAACGTCCAGTTCTTTCGCACTCCCGAGACGGGGTTGAGCGTGGCATTGCTGCTTCCGCACGACCACGCGACGACCTACGGCGGCCGGCGCCTGCCGGTGCTGCTCGACCCCTACGGTGGCCCGCACGCACTGCGTGTGCAACGGTCATTCAACGCCTTCGTCGCCTCGCAGTGGTTCGCCGATCAGGGTTACGCGGTCGTGGTCACCGACGGTCGCGGCACACCCGGGCGCGGGTCGGAGTGGGAGCGAGCGGTACACGGCGACTTGGCGACGGCCCCACTCGATGACCAGATCGAGGCACTGCAGTTCGTCGCGAGCGAGACCTCGGCGCTCGACCTCCGCCGCGTTGCGATTCGCGGGTGGAGCTTCGGTGGCTACCTCGCAGCCCTCGCGGTGTTGCGCCGGCCAGATCTGTTCCACGCAGCCATCGCAGGTGCTCCGGTCACCGATTGGCGGCTGTACGACACGCACTACACCGAGCGGTACCTCGGTGATCCGCGGCTCCAGGCCGAGCAGTACGAATCCAGCTCGCTCATCCCCCTTGCGGGCGGTCTGACTCGACCGTTGTTGCTGATCCACGGGCTCGCCGACGACAACGTCGTGGCCGCGCACACCCTGCAGCTCTCCGCTGCGCTGCTCGCTGCCGGCCGCCCGCACGAGGTGTTGCCGCTGGTCGGCGTCACCCACATGACCCCGCAGGAGCACGTGGCCGAGAACCTGCTCATGCATCAGCTCGACTTCTTGCGCCGCTCCCTCCCGGCGCCCAGTTGACCCACGGCGCTGCCCCAGCCGGTTGACGCCACCCCGGCCCGGTTCGCGCCGCCAGGTCGTCTATGGTCGCACCGGTATGAACGACCGCCTCCTCGAGCTGTACCGCGGCGTCGCCGTGCACGCCACCGCCAACCTCGAACACCAAGCCGCGCTCGAATTGCTGGCGCTCGTCATGCTGGCCGATCAGGACATCGCCGACGAAGAAGTCGACCTGGTGCGCGAGATCAGCACCGAGTGGCGCAACGACGGGTTTTCGTTCGAGGAGTATCTTCGCCCGGCGATCGAGGAGGCCCGCCACGCCATCGAGCGTGACCGTGTCGAAGAGTTCATTGACTCGATCGACAGTCGAATCAGCAGCCGCGTGCTCCGTTCTGCGTTGTTCTCCGCAGCGCGCGAGGTGGCCGGGGTGGACGACGAAGTCAGCCCGGCCGAGGGTTCGATTCTCGCCGCAGTTGCCGTCCGTTTCGACTGAGATCGCCTCGGTCAGTCGGTGCCAGGCACAGATTGACCGAGGTGAGCGATTGCTCGGTAGTGCTGCGGTGTCGGAGCCGGATTCGGCGCCACAACTACCGTTGACGCTGGAACTCCGGAGCGCCAATGGTTGCGCGCCGCCGCCAGAACTGACCGGGCCCGAGCGACTCCGGTCGGCACAACCGACGGGGCGGGCACAGCAGCCGGGAGAAGCGGCGGATGGGACGGATGCTCGGAGAGCAGGGTGACCTCTCCGAATCCGGCGGCGTGACAGAGCCCCTCCAGTGCCTTGGAGTTCGGAACCCACCAGTTCGACGGGTCGTTGTTCAGTTCGCGTCCGGGCAGAAAGCGGCACAAGCTGGTGTCTTCGAGCCCGGCGATCTCCATCGCCTCGGTCTCCAACACGACGAGTTGGCCGGTGCCGACCAGGCTCCGCAATCGACGCATTGCTTCGAGCGGAGATTCGAGGTGATACAGAACGCCAAGGAACAACACCACATCGAAGTGCCCGAGCGAATCGAGATCCATCGTCATGAAGTCGCCGACGACCGGTTCGACCTTGCTGTCGAAGAATGCGTGCGCCGCGTCGAACGAACGACGTCCGAGCAGCAACTCCGGCTTCCAGTGTGCGGACTCGTGCGGAGCCGCCAATTCGGCGCCGGTGTCGCGCGACAATCGCCATTCGTCCATGTAGCTCTTCAAGTCCGTGAACCACAGGTAGTGGTCGAGCGCAACGACTCGTGCTGCCCCCAACTGTTCGGCGGCAAAGGAGAAGAACCCGTCGGATGCACCAATGTCGAGAACCGACTTGCCGGTGAGATCGGGGAGTTGGAGGCGCCTGAGTTCGGTCTGGAAGTGTTCGAGTGGCGCACGACCGGGCGTCGAGATTCCCGGCACCAACTCGATCGAGTGGAACCACTCGAGATCGGCGTTCGCGAGTGCCTCGGCCTGCTCTTTTCGACTGGACATCAGACGTTGCTCCCCTCTTGATCAGCTCGCAAGCTACCGGATGGTTCCCCGAGATTTCGACGTTGGGCTACTGCGATTCGGTCGTGACCGTTGAGGTCGCGTTCGATGTCTACGTTCACGAACCCGTTCGCGTCGAGTAACTCCCGTACCGGCAGACCTTGGTCGGCGCCGACTTCGAGGACGAGCCATCCGCCGGGTCGGAGGCGGTCGGAAGCGCTGCCGATGATGATGCGCAGATCATCCAGGCCGTCGGGTCCGGCGAGGAGCGCTGATGCGGGCTCCCACGCGAGGACGGCAGGGTCGAGGTCGGGCGAGCCGACCGCAACGTACGGCGGGTTCGACACGATCACATCGGCGGTCACGTCGGCGGGAACCGCGGCAAACCAGGAGCCGTGGGCGATCCGGACGTTCTGCGCGGCCCTGCCGATCCCGGCCAGATTGGCGCGCGCGACGTCGAGCGCATCGGCACTCGCATCGGTCAACCAGACCGTTGTGCCGTCGAGCGGCAGTTCGTCGGCGACCGCGAGGCCGATCGCTCCTGACCCGGTTCCCAGATCAATCACCGTGCGATGGTCGGCGACCTGACGCGCGAACGAGATTGCGATCTCGGCGACCAGTTCGGTTTCGGGCCGCGGGATCAGCACACGCGGATCGACGGCGAGGTCGAGGCGGCGAAAGCCCCAACTTCCCAGCACGTACTGCAGCGGCTCGCCGGTGCGGTAGCGGGCGAGCATCGCGTCGAGGTGCTGCACCATCCGGATCGTCGGGGCGTCATCGAGTGATCTGACGAATTCATCGGCGTCACTCGATGCAGCCACCTCACAGAGCCACCGTGCGTGCTGCCGATCTCCGATCGCCTCGGCGGTCTCCACCCACAACGCCCGCCAGGTCGTCGGTTCCGCGGCGCCGTCAGCCATGGCCCGCGTCGCCGCCTTCGGCGAGAAGGCGGGCCCGCTCGTCAGCAGCGAGCGCGTCGATGACCGGCTGCGGATCACCCGAGAGGATGTCGGCGAGCCGGTAGATCGTGAACCCGATCCGATGGTCGGTCACCCGATTCTCCTTGAAGTTGTAGGTGCGAATCTTCTCGCTCCGCCCGCCGCCGCCGGTTTGGGAACGTCGAGCGTCGGATTGCGCCTCGCGCCGCTCGTTCTCGACCAACTCGAACAGCCGGGTCCGCAGCACGGTCATGGCGCGTACCTTGTTCTGGAGTTGGGAGCGCTCGTCTTGCATCGACACGACCAGTCCGCTCGGCCGGTGCGTGATGCGCACCGCGGAGTCGGTGGTGTTGACGCTCTGGCCGCCCGGACCACTGGCCCGGAACACATCGATGTCGAGGTCGCGGTCGTCGATCGTCACGTCGACCTCGTCTGCTTCGGGCAGTGCGGTCACCGTCGCCGACGACGTGTGGATGCGGCCTTGGCTTTCGGTGACCGGAACACGCTGCACACGATGCGGTCCACCCTCGAACTTCAGGTTGCGCCACGCTGTTTCGCCTTTGACGAGGAACGTGATCTCGTTGAAGCCGCCCATGTCGCTCAACGTCGACGACAGCAGCTCGACGGTCCACCCCTTGTTCGCCGCATACGAGGTGTACATCTCATAGAGGTCACGGGCGAAAAGATTGGCCTCCTCGCCGCCCTCGGCGCCCCGGATTTCCATGACGACGTTCTTACCGTCATGCGGGTCGGTGGGCAGCATCATCTCCCGCAGGTCGTCCTCGAGGCCCGGAAGTTGCGCATCGACATCGTCGATTTCGGCTTGGAGCAGGTCGCGCTCATCGCCTTCGGCGTCGGGCAACATCTCGCGCGCGGCATCGCGATCGGCGGTGCGCGCCTGGTGCAGCCGGAACTTCTCGACCACCGGGCCGAGGTCGTTGTACCGCTTCGACAGTGTTCGCAGCTGGGACGGGTCGGCGAGCACCTCGGGGTCCGACAGTTGGTGTTCGATCGTCTCGTATTCGTCACTGACCTGTCGGAGTCGGTCGAACATGTCGAGGCGGGCCATGGCGACTTGAGGCTACTGGCGGTCCGACGGTCCAGGGCCGGGCCGGGCGGCGAGCGGTCCCGGCGGGTCGATCAGATCGTCGACGGGGGCGACGGGAGGGCCACGATGTCGATCGGGGTGACCAGGAGCCGGGCGAGTTCGGCGACGACCGGCAACAGGTCACGCTCGGGCAGTGCCAGCACGACGGGTTCGTCGCCCAGCGCCTGGACGTCGGCGACGAATGGCACGGCGTCGAGGTCGACCCCACTCGTGAAGACCACGCGAATCCTCGTGCCGTCGGGTCGGACGCCGTCAGCAACGCACGGGGTCGGATCTTTCAGGTTCGAGCGCGGCAGCGGCGGCTCACCGGCGACGAGCGACGTGCACCCGACCAGCTCGGGGGTCTGTTCGGCCTGCCATCGCAGAAATCGTTCGGCGCCGAGCCGATTGAGTGGATGCTGCCGCGATCCGGTCGAACGATGCGTCGCGACCTTCGCCACGACGTCGGTCAGGGCATCCAAGGTGGGGATCTCGCCGTGAAGCATCTGAAAGGCTTCCCGGTCGGCCGCACCGACTCCGACTTCGAGCCGCACGCCCTCGTCGACCGCTGTCGGGTCGACGAACTCGCTGACTTCGCCGAGAAAGCCCGTGGTCGGACTGTCGACCACTCGACAGACTTCGAGGCCGCGCACCTCGCCCGTCAGCACGCCGTGCTCAGCGTGCGGCGTCGCTCCGGCGGCGACGATGAGCCCGCGCAGTGCATCGTGTTCCGGCGGGATCGGCGGCGGGGGCACAAGTGGCATGGCCACGGCGGGGAGCAGGGTCCGCCCCTCGGCGAACCACACCGCAATCGGCAACGAGAACGCCGCGGCGCGGCGCGCCAACAGGGCGGTGTCGCGCTCGGCAATGACGTGCACACTCGACGCGGATCGACGAATCGCCCAGACCAGCGCACCACCGAGCGCAGCGCTCGGCAGAGCCATCGATCAGCACCCACGCGGCGTCGTCGTGCAGCACCGCCGCACCGTGCGGAAACGTCTCGGCCTCCGCACCCACGCCGGCGCCGCCATCGACGCCGAGGTGATCGGCCATCAACGCCTTCAGCTTGATGGCCAACAGCTGCAATCGGCGCGCAGTCGAGCCGGAAGTCGACGTGCTGTACGGAGCGCCAATCGGGGTGTCGGTCACGCCGACGACGTTAGCGACGACCCAGCGCTCGCCCCGGGCAGACCCACACGAGGCACGAAGCTGGGCCAGCTGACCGTGACGCCCGATCAGCCCTGGTAGCCGATCAGGCTGAGCGCCCCGTCTCGTAGACGAAGGCGCCCACCCGCTCATGGGCCAACAGGTAGTCAGCGACACGCTGCGCCTGATCAGCGTCGACAGCATCGACCGCCAGCAGGTTCGCCGACGACCACTCCACCAGCGCTCCGAGGCTGACCAGTTCGTCAGCGATCTCCTGGCGCGGGTGGAAACTCGCCGACCAGACCGGAACACGAACCGGCCCGACGGCTTCACTACACGACTCAACCGATAGTCGACGTCAGTCTCCACGACATCGCCCACCGCAACGTCGTACAGGAAGAACGGGATGCAGCACAACTCGAACCGATAGGCGTCAACCTGGCGAACCCAAAGCTGCTCGAACCGGTCGACCTCGCCGGGCACAGCCGCGTTGATGATGAAGTTCGAATGGCTGCGCCACACCGGCTCAGCGTGAAGCAGGAACTTGTTCATCGTCATGGCGACGGCCACCACGACGGCGGCCACGGACCCGTGTACCCCGGCGGTGGGTTCACAGGGAAGTCCCGGCCACCCTTCGACGGATTACACCACCCACACGTCGTCTGAGCATTCTCCAGCGTCGCGTTACCACCCTGCACTTTCGGAATCGCATGATCAACCTGAGGGGCGTTCGTCTCCATATGACAGTACACACACGTCGACGGATTCTCCGCCACCGCCGCCTCCTTCACACCCTTCGGGAACGCCTTGCCGGCCGTCGGTCCACCAGCCGAACCAGGCTTCATCCCCGGAACCGCTTCTGTGGCAACACTTCGCGTAAGGAAGGGGTCGTAGATGAAACCCGGGCCTGAGCCGAAGGCAAGGCGGACCCCTCCGACGCCCCGCTGACCTCGTGCGTTGAAGCTTCGACGGCGACGAACTCATCGACGCCCACGTGCGCGGCGGGCGGCTCGGCGTAGATGAAGGCCGCAGCACCCACGCTTGGCACCCAGACGAATACGAATGGGAGAGTGACCAGCACCGCCCGAAGAGTGCTCGGTCGCCGCAACCGGTCACGCGGCTGTGTCAGGACCCTGACGCCGTGGACTGCGCACACTGCGAGCACCAGGACGAACAGCGCAATCATCGTTCGTACACGGTCATGACTTCGACTACGAGATCCAGCTGATCGGCTTCGACCGCGGAGTTGACGAAGATGCGGAGTCGGCAAGAACCAGCCTGAACGGCAAAGGACAACCAGAGCGAACCCAACGCATCGGGACCTTGAGGATTCCGCTCGGGACCTGGAGGTGGCCCTCGAAGGCGACGCGCCACGACGTTGGCGTCATTGTCCAAACCTCACGAGAACGGAACTCTCGTCGAGTGCTGGACCGGACCACTGCCGCGGTCGTTGCCGCTGTGACCTGCTCATCAGCGGATCCCCACGATGGAACGGCTTTGGACGAGCTCTCGTCGGTTACCAGCAGAACGCCGAAGGCGATTCGGCTTGGATCTCTCCGAGCTTCATTGCAGCTTTTTGTCGAATGAGGTTGATGATCCACAGACCCTGGTCGTTGCTGCACGCCTGGCAATGTGGGTAGAGCACCTGAGGAGTGCCGGGGTGACAGTGCGAGACACCGGCTGATGGTCACCAATCCAGTTGCCGCTCTTGACCCCGGCGTTGACGCTGCGCATGAGTGGCATCCGCTGGCATCGCCGATCGGGTTCAAGAGGTCGCGCTCGGCCTGCGTGATCTTTCCTGGAGCGCTCGACGGAACTGAGTCGGTAGCCCATGGACCAGGCTTCAATAGATCGTCCCCGGTCGCGGCCACCTTGTTTGTGGCAACAGCAGAGTGGAAGGAGGTCGTAGACGTGCCCCGGGCCTGAACCGGAGGCGAGGCAGACTCCTCCCGCACATCGCTGAGCTGGGCCGACCTGGCCGAAGCGACCCAACCTCATGAACGTCAACCGCGCAATGGCCGGCTCGTCGTAGGTGAAGGTCGCTGCGCTGGCGGTAGTCGTGCCGGCGAAGACCAACCGAGGAAGGCCAGTACCGCCCACAGTGCAGTCAGCCGTCGCACGGATGCCTTCGTCGCGGCTTGTTGGCGTCCGCTTCATTGCGGATCGAGTACGGGTTCCCCGACGCCGTACTCAGCCTCGACCATTCGGCTGGCTTCGTCCGCATTTCGCGCCCATACCGAGATGCGCTGTCCGGGTGCATCGGCGATCGAGATGTATCCGACGTATTCCTTCAAGGGTCCGAGTTCCGATTCGTCCATTGTCAGCCTCCTCGATACGGCGAGAGGCAGGCGCCGCTGTCACAAAACCGCCGATGATCGTTCCTGGTCGCTGCAACACCGCTGAAATCTCGGCTGGCGACATCGAGGCCACGTTGTGCACGCTGACCCCTGGCATCTTCCGAACGCCGCGACGTTGTCAGCGAGCATGCTTGCATCAGCGATCAGCGATGCCATTGGGTAGCCCGTGGGCTCCGTGAGGATGCTGACCTGGTCGCCCTCATGAGGCTCGATTGCACGATCTCCCAAAATCGTTCTGGTTGATCGCGCTGGTCGAAGTGAAGATTCGCCCGCCTGCCGCGTTACTTCCTGTCTCCTCGATGATCCCGCCGAGGTTGCTGAGTCCACACGATCCGGTGTTTGTGGCAGTACGGGATCCCACGCCGACGGCCAGAGCGTCGTCAACGACGCCCCCGTATCCGCCGGGACCAGTGGGTGCACCGTTCGATGTCATTTCCGGCGTGGGCAAGCGTCGTACCGGGTCCGGCGAGGGCAGTCACAGATGGCTGCGGAACTGCAAACACGATCTCGTGGTGATTGCGGCCTCTGGTGCGAAATTGATCGCACCAATGAGAGCGAAGTGAACAGCGATGATCACCGTAGGAGCCGTCACGCAGTTGGTGAAGCCGCTACAGCCGCCGATGTAACGGGACTCCATCGACGTGATGTTGTTTATTGTTGACGGATCCACCACCTGCCGCTTGTTTGGTGGCCGCAGGAGTCCATCGGGCAACGGATAGCCTCATCTTGGCTAACTGCTTGGTTGTAGGAGGCAACTGCCTCTGCGTAGGCGTGTGCTTCACCGCATGATGTGGCCGAGTATTGCGTGGTTCCGCAGCCAGGTTCGGACCCAGAGGGATGTTGAACCCTGACGGGACGTTTGACCTGACGGCGTTACGCCGAAGCCGAGGTAGTTGGCGAGCGCAGTGTCAAGGGAACCTATGACTCTTTCAATTGCGGCAGCTACGGCGTCCACGGTGCGTTGGACTGCGAGGTCTCGGCGCTTCTCCTCCTGGATCTCGGCATTTCTTGCTGCGCCGTCGGCGGAACCGCTTCGTCCTGGGTTGGTTTGCGGATTGGTGTTTGCCTGGCGTTCCATTGAGTCCGCTGAGCCGTGGTAGCCCGGGTTGCGAGGTGTGGGCGGCTTTGGTTTTGACTTCGGCAGGCTCCCTGCGCAGAAGTTTCCGTTGATCTTGATCGCACAGTGTTCGTCGGGGTCAAACATCGACAGCGGATCGTTGTTCGCATAGGTATACCTGTTAAGCGAAACGGGTGTATCGGCAATGCCGGCGTAGCTGTCGCGGGACAGGAACGATCCAGTGCTGGGTCGGTACAGCGTGCGCCATGTCGACGAGTGCGGTGATGGGGTCGGTGTATTGACGTTGGAAGCCGACCATGAGTGACGTGGAACCGTTGCGGGCGAGGACTTCACCGAAAGGATCAAATGAGATGCTGTCGACGATGCCAGCGGCGGTGAACGAGCCGGCGACATCCCCGTGGCGGTCGCTGATCAAGTGAACCTGGCTGGCGCATTGGCTGGGGATTGGGGACGAGTTCGAGGCGTGCGCAGTGGTGGGCGGATACGTCGGAAGTGGGCTGCGTCCAAGGTCGGCGTAGCTGAATTTGAGCTCTGTCGGGTTGCGATCCGTCCGAGCCGTCGTTAGCGTAGGTGATCGGTTCGGATTTAGTCATGTGGCCGAGTCCGTCAAAGTCGAAGTCGACGGTAGTTGACCCTTGGGTTGTCTGATCGAGAGTTCCCCGAGCCGTTCAGGTGTTGACCTTGGTGCTTCGGTGAGCAGGCGATTGCGTTGGTCGTACGTGTAGGTGGTTGATCCGTTGGTAAGTCGGTTGCCATTGTTGTCCACGTGTAGGATGTCGGCGTAGCAGGAACGCGGGCCGTTATCGATGCGAGGCGTTCGGCAAGGTCGTAGGTGAAGGCGTGTGTACCGGCAACGACGAGTCCGTGGGGTGATGGTTTCGCTGGTGAGGCGGCTGTTGGCGTCGTATCCGTATGTGGCTGATCGCATGGTCGTTGAGCCGGTGGAGAGGTTGTCAGCGCTGAGCCGTCCAGTGGCTGTCAGCTGTAGGTCCGATTGACACCGTTGCCGTAGTTGACGGCAGCGAGTGGTCCGGCGTCGCTCCAGGTGTTGGTTTGGGTATTGCCCGTGATGGGGTCGATGAACTGGTTCAGCTGATACCGCGGCTCCACCCGTATTGGGTCATTCCAGCCGCATCGCTGCGCTGGATGACACGACCCTTGGCGTCGTAGGCGAAGCTAGAAACTCCGGCGGCCCCATCGACGGACACGATCAGGCTGGCGTCGTGTAGGGTTGATCGAGCCGTTGGGATGGCTGAGGGCGATTGGCCGTCCGGCGATGTCGTAGAAGGTGTGTTTCCTCGGTGCCGCCGACGGTGGCGAGATCGACCGCGTATGTTCGACGAGTTCGCGGATGACGTTCAGTCCGGGCCGATGAGCGGTTCGAGGACAAGGTCGCCGTTGTGTCGATCGTAGCGGTGAAGCTGCGGTCGGCGAGCGCCGGGTGAGCAGTGTAGAGGTTCGATCCGCGACTCGACGAGTCCCCACGGGTTGTCGGTGGTGACCAACGGACCGGTGCATCAACGACTGAGCTGAGCAATCCGCAGCGTTGTAGCTTAATGATGTCGCGATTGTTGGCTGTCCGAGGGCGAAAGGCTGTTGGACGTTTGTGAGCGACGATGGCGTCGTAGGTGTAGGTCGTGTGGTGCCGAGCCGTCAGTGAGTTTTGTTCGCTGACCGAGGCGGTCTGTTTCGTAGGTTTCAGCGGTGACCTCACTTCCAACAGCGTCATGACGCGTCGGATGAGGAAGCGCGCTGTGGTGGCGGTGCTTCGAACGGACTGCCGCAGGGGCCGGTGTTGACGATCAGGCGGCACAACGTCGTAACTGAACGTCGAGGTCTGCGACCGAAACCGTCGATGCGAGAAGCTCGTCGATCTGGCGTAAGGCTGTCCTATGCCGTTTGGTGCAGTTGTCGAGATGACGAAGCCGTCAACGACGTAGTCAGGGTTGTCGTGAAGAGGTTGGTAGTCGTTGCTGTTCGGACATGTTCGACCGGGTCGTGTATCCGGTTCAACATGTCGTGGGTGCGGTTGTCTTTGCACCCGATGGACCCGTCACGCTCATGGAGATGCCGGCGCCGTGGTAGCGGACCTGTGATCGGCTGGGGCGCTCCGTTGTCAGTGAGCACTGTCGATGTGTGAGCTCCGGTCGACGAGTCGAACGCGAAGTCGGTAGTCCCCCGGCTCTGTCCGTCCGCTGCGTAGGTTGCAGACGGCGTCGTAGCCGAAGTCTCGTCAGGAGTGATCGCCGACGATCGAGATGGTGGAGTCTAGGTCGGATGCTGACGCGATCGACGGTCGTTGGCGTCGAAGCTGCTGTCGTCGGGTTGCCCACGCTGGTTAGTGAAATGGGTCTGATTGTCGAATGTGTCGTATCGAGAGTCGTCGTTGGTGCTGCGTTCAGCGAGGGAATGCCGTACTCGGCAATGTTCACGCCGGCTCCGCACCCGCCACGGGCGATTCACTGGTCGTATTCGGCGAGGTGTGCCCTCCCGCCGGATTGATGACCCGTGTGACGTTGCCGGACTGGTCCCGGAGGAAATCGGTGACGAGGTCGGTTGTTCCTGCCTCGACAGTCTCGCGGATCACTCTGTTCGCGGCGTCGTAGAGGTACCGAGTCTCATCAACACGGCTTCCTTGCGTAACCGTACGGGTGAGCACGTTGCCAACGCTGTCGAAAACTTCTGTTGCTACGCGGTTGGAGGTGACATGGTTGACGACGATGGCCGAGATGGTTTGCCTGGTGATCCGACCAGCAGCGTCGTACGTGTAGTCGATGCGGCGTTGGCCGTTGGCAGTTTCTTCGAACGCCATCCGTCCACACGCGTCGTATGCCGACTGGCGTATCACGAAGTCATAATTGGCTCCGCTGATCGGTCGGAACGACAACAACTTCTCAGACAACGGATTGCCACGCGTGTCGTAGGCGTATTGAGTGACTCGGCCGAGGGGGTCGCTGCTTGTGGCGACCGACCAAAGACGTCGTATGCAGTCGTGGAGAGGGTGATGGATCGAACCGGGTCTGTAGTCCCCGGGTCGGAGTAGTTAGTGAGTTCGAGCATGTCGGGCCGCTGGGCCCAGTTGTACCTCGTACGATAAATGCGGCCGAGTGCGTCGGTCACCGTGACGGGGTTGCCGGTCTCATCGAAGGTGGTGGTCGTCACAGCGCCCGAAGCATCGCTCGTACGCCACAATCGATCGTTGTTGTCGTACAGGTTCGTGACAGTGCGGGTGGCGTCACCACCTGTTGAATCCGACAAGACCGTGACGGTTGGATTGGAGTTCCCGTCGTAGCTTTGACCGATTACACGTGTGTGCGTGTTTCCGGTTATCTGGTTCGTGACCGGCGGTTCAACTGTGGCGGTGAGGCGGCTGAGCCTGTCGTAGCTGAAGATCGTGATCCGAGTCGTTGCGTCGACAATCGATCGATGCGTCACCCTTCGGCCGATAGCGTCGTAGTCGAACTCCTCGGCGTAGCCGACTGGGTCGACGACTCGACGAAGGTCACCTGCACTTGAATAGAAGTAACTGGTGACTCTGTTGTTGGCGTTCTTGTAGGTCTTGACTTCACCTGAGGGTGTCAGTCCACCTCCGATCGCGACTTCTGCACCGGTCGTGTAGGTCCACGATTGAACTCTATTGAGCGGGTCCATCTCGGTGAGCTTGTTGCCGCCCGTATCGTAGGTATACCGGGTACTCACAGTCACGCCGTCAACTGCAGGCTGACGGGCTTCGATTAAGCGGCCAGCTGAGTTGTATGTGTTGATCCAAACGGCGCCGCTGCGATCCGTTCGTTTGGTGACCCGGCCGAAAGCGTCATACACGTACTGTTCGGCGATGTTGGCTTCGTCGACGACTTGGATCTGGAAACCGCCGCTGTTGTAGAGGTACCAGCGTTGACCGCCGTGCAGGTCGTCGCTGTGTTTCAGGCGGAACTCGGTGTCATAGTCGAAGATCGATTTGCTGAAATTGACATCGCCGCAGCCGCGGGTTGTGGGTTGGTGACCGTCGTGCGCTTTACGCTGGTTGCAGCGCTGCTCGGCGGCGTGATTGTCGCTGTCGAGTACGCAAAGGACCACGTGTTGCCGAGCCCATCCTCACGGGTGGAGACCCTACCTGCGTAGGCGCCGGTGGAACGTAGGTCACTTGGGCCATGATGTTCCCTTTGGGCAGCACGATCGTCGTAAGGCGCGATGCGGTGTCGTAGGCGTACACAGTGCATTCGCCGTTGGGAGTTGTTGATTGCATTGCAGGCGCGAGTTGAGACGCAACGAGGTGTCGTAATAGTAGCTCCAGACCAGCGGTTCTTGCATCGCGTCGACGTCAGCTGTCGCAGCTTGGGTGACTCTTCCTGCGGTTAGTGTCAGCGTGAGCTACGACTGACGAGACATCGGTATAAAGGCGCGTCGTGGGTGTCGGATAACTTACGAGAATTCGCTTCCAGGATTCGTAATCAGCTCGATGAGCCGACTGCGAAGTCGAACCGATAGATCGAACCACCAGGCTCGGTGACGCTGAAGATGGAATCGACGACCGTTGCACCCGAGACCGTCAGGGTGTTGCCCGATCCAATTGCTTTGCCATAGGTGTTGTCGTTGTTCTGACCGAAGAACTCTTTGCGCCGTCGGGCCAGATAATGATTCGGCCGCCGGAGGGTGCAGTCATCCGAATATCGATCGTCGATGACCAACCCGATCCGAACACTCCGCGTTCGATGCGTCAAGTGAGTTGTAGGAGCGCTGAACGATCAACGGGGCAGCGGATGCAGGAATCGAGAGATCAACGGTACCTGTTCTGAAATTCCCAGTTCCCGGATCGACCCCAACGACGCTGGTAGTAGATGCTGTGTTGCCGCCGGCGAGTTCAGGGTTGGTCGAGGCCGTTCTTCCAACAAGAAACGAATAGGTATTCGAGACCGCTGGGACGGGTTCACCGGAGTATTGGACCGATCCGTCGGCATACTGGACATTCCAGGCAACCGAGTCGCCCCACCTGAGGAAGTCGGCGGGGAGGGTCCATTGGGTCGAGGTCTGCCATCCGGAGTTTCGTGTTCCCCCCGTTGAACTCGTCGCAATGAAGCGATACCACACCAGGTCGCTGTTCGGATCTGTGGCGGGGCTCACCTTCAGTGTCGGCGTGCGGTTGACGCCGTAGTAGGCACCGTTGATCGGTGATGGTGACAATAGGCCGGGCACGGGCGTCGTTGGTTGTGCATTGGGGAGTCGATAGTCGCTCCTCACTGGCGTGCTCCTGTAGTGCACATCTATTTCGCCGCTTGGGTACTGATAGTCGTGACCGTCATAGACCACCGACCAGTACTGCAGGGTCTGATTCAGGTACTGCTGATCGATCGTGCAGGAGTATGTGGCCGACGTCGTCAACGGCGAGTCGGCGCAGCCGACGAGGGGCGCCCAGGTAGCCCCTTGCATCCAACGAATTCGATGCACGTACTGCAGGGGATCGCCGTCGGGGTCTGAGGCGCTGGTCACGCCCCATGTGGCAATTCTGCCGGCACCGTTCGTGGCAGTCGTTGCGGTCAGTTCGCGACGTGTCGGTGTCGCGGCGACGGGCCGGTTGATGCGCAGAAGCAACTGGGCAGAAAACTTCTTATAGGTGTAGATGCCGGTTGGCTCTGCTCCCTCGGCGAACAGCGTCGGAGCAAGATTGTTGACCGACATCAGATTGTAGAACGCGGCGAGTGCCGGTGCCGCAACCCACCCACTCGACCCGCTGGCCAAAGTTTGGGCATGATACGCGGACCCCGACCGCGTCTTGTTGTACGGGCCGAACAGGTACGGCTGGGCCCGAACATTGAGATCGACCTTGCGCGGCGAAGTCGCGTAGTGCGGTCCCTGTTCATCGGCCCAGTAGAAGTACACGTTCTGTGCTCCGGAGTTGGTGCCGCTGTCCACGAAGGTTGCGAGCCAAGCGTTCTCCACGTTCGCCCCGAGGTATCCATTCGACATGTTGAACCTCAACGTTGATCTCCAGCGCTGAGCAGATGTCAGTGTGGTCACCGGGTTACCGGTGCGCACGAATCCGTCCGCCAGCGTCGCCCAAGAAGATCCGTTGGAGATGTTGATCCCGTACGAGTTTGCAATGTCCGTCACCCAAACCACGTCTGGATCGATCACAATTGGAAAGTCGCTGGGCTGAGCCGCCGCCAAGACGGACGGATCGAGGCCAATCGTCACCTCAGAGGTCGGGACCAGTTGTACGTTCGGATCCTCGGCACCCCTCGCGACCGTCGACGGCGAGGTCGTCCTGGCTGAAGGAACTTGCGTGCCCGGGGTGAGTCCGGGCGTCACGTCGACGGTTTTGAGGACATGCTCGTCGAAGCCGATGGATCGCCCGGTTGCGGTGAACGATTCTGGCCTCCCGATGGCCAGAGCCCCTTCAACGTCGGGTTCCACCTCAAACAACCCCGTAGCCGTCTCTTCAAAAGTGGCTCCGTCGAAGCCGAAGGTGAACTCCGTCGCGCCTGCGGGTTCTTGACAATGATGAGCTCCTGGATACCGCCGCCCCGCAGGTTGTAGACGAGGTCCACACCGGGATAGGCCTCGACGTACCGGACGCTCTCGCCGTCAGGTTCAATCACGGGTTTCACCGGTAAGGCATCCACAGGATTGAAGCGGACCGTACGCCCGTGCCCGTCGAGCACCACGCCACCGTCACGGCCGAGCGGGAGAAATGTTGCGACGTACTCGTTGGCGCCACCGACCAGCATCCCGCTTGTGTCTGCATGGATCTTCAGGTCAATCGGTGCAAACTCACCCGTTGCGGTCCTGAAGTTGATCGGCTCAGTCGACAGGGTCAACAGTTCGGTGCCGTCCTCGAGCCGATCAAGACGTTCGAACGCGGTTCGAGCTTCCGGAACTT
This sequence comes from Ilumatobacteraceae bacterium, assembly GCA_963820085.1. GTDB lineage: Bacteria > Actinomycetota > Acidimicrobiia > Acidimicrobiales > Ilumatobacteraceae > Ilumatobacter_A. The sequence goes on from CAWFYU010000022.1 coordinate 68,496, forward strand.
CAACGGCCTCGCCGAGATCGGCCGGATCCTCGACGATGTCGACCTCCGCCGAGACCTCCTCCTGCCGCGACCGGGTTGAGCGGGGTGTCACCGACACCTGGAGCCACCCGCTTGGTAACAACCGGTTTCACCGCAGCAGGCCGGCCGAACGCGGCGGTTCCGTCATCCGGGAGGATCCGGGGCGGAGTATCGCCAGTGCCGCTCTGCTGCGTTGCTCCCTCTAAGCGCTGCGACGCTGCGACGGTTGCGGCGAGACTGACTCGTGCGCTTAAGCCGACGCTCAAAGAAGCGACGGCCTCAGTTTGATTCGGCGCGTACGCCCGCGCCGCCCCTGGCTGGTTCACCAATACGGCCAGTGAAACAAAAAGTCCGAGCGCGACGGTCAACGCGGTGAAGCGCCAGCCCAGACCGAAGCCGCTAGGGCGAAACGGTGAGTCCAACATCAGAAAGCTCCGCCCTAACGGTCGACAAGTAATGAAGTTGTCGAGTTGAACACGAATCTTGAACGCCCGTCAAGGTGCGAAGGTGACAAAGCGGGATTGGTGTCGCACGGGCGCGTACTCGCCGGGCAGCGCGGGGAACTCCACGCCTCAACCACCGACAAAGTGCCAGGCTGTATTGCAAGCCGAACGACACAACACGGCGACTCGGGGCAACGGTCGATCGAGCCCGCACGGCGTTATCGTCGATACCGAAGTCACCACCGCTGATCGCTCGGCTTGGGCTCGACGGCTCGGCGTTAGACGAACCAGCCGTTCACGTCGGCAACCAAGTCGACGTCGCCGAGGGCGTTGAACAGCTTGATCTTGCCGTCGGCGCCGATCTTCGACACGAGCAGGTTGGCCAGGTTTTCGTTGGCCACCATGTTGATCGACGACGTGGTCGGCTGCGTCGCATCACTCGGGTAGGCCGTCACGTAGCCGTCACTGCTTGGTCCCGCCACCGTCAGATTCATCACGACGGCGGTTGCCGTGTTCGGCACGCCACCGCGACCGCGGACCTGCAGGTCGATCGTCGCACCCGGGCCGACCCGCTGCTGCGGTGCTCCGTTGCCCTCACGGGTGTCGAGGATCCGCTGCGGCGAGGCGGCCTGGAAGCTCGAACCGGTGCTGCTGTAGTACCCGACCACGTCGACGACCATGTCGACCGTGCCGTGGCTCGCGTAGATCCGCACCGTGCCGTTGCTGCCGACTTGACAGGTCATCAGGTTGGCAATGGCGTGGCCGGGGGTGTAGTTGCCGTTCGAGGTCGTGGGCTGGGTGACGTCGGGCGAGTACACCGCCACCCACCCCTCCGTGGCGGCGCCCGTCGTGGTGACGTTGATGACGACGGAGTCGACCCCCGAAGCGGGCACGCCGCCGCGGTTGGCCACCTGGAGGTCGATGGCACGACCGCCGACCAGCGGCCCGACCGGCGCCCCGATGCCCTTGCGGGTGTCGAGGAGACGATCCGGAACCAGCGGGGTGAGAAACTTCCCTGACCCCGGAGCGCAGTAACCGACGATGTCGATCACGCAGTGGGTTTCGCTGCTCTTGTTGTAGAGCACGAATTCACCCTCCGCGTTGACCGACGTCATCACGTAGTTGCTGCACGTCCGGCGCGGGCTCGGGTTCAAGCTGCTCACGGCCCCGGGGTCGACACCCCCGCGGGGGTAGATCGTGAAGTACGTGCCGCCGGTTGCTTCGGTGGCCGTGATGTTCACGATGACCGACGCGACGCCCGATGCCGGCAGCCCTGGCGTTCCGGCCGTGGCGACGACGATCGTCTCGGCGGGTCGCAGCTTGCGCGGCGCGGCGCCCAAGCCCTTGCGGGTGTCGACGAGACGCCACGGGACCAATGGGAGGTAGCCGGTCAGAGCCGTCGGAACCGGTACCCCGGGCGGGTTGCTGGGCCCGGTCGGTGCTGCAGTGCCAGGGGCCTGCCGGAACAAGCCGAGGTTCTCGATCGGGCGGTTGAGGACCTCGGACGAGCCGCCGCCGAGCCAGCCGTCGATCACGCTGCCGTAGTAGTCGCGGAAGTCGACGTGGTACGCCATGCGCTCCCACCGTTCGAGCCCGGCGAGCGTGGGCCGTTGGCCGTACATCCCGCCCTTGACGTTCGCGCCGAACACGAAGTGCGGAGCCGACGTGCCGTGATCGGTGCCGGCGCCGTCGTTGCTGTGGCTCGTCCGCCCGAACTCGGAGAACGTCATGAACGTCACACGCGACGACCACGCCGGATTCAGCACCTCGTAGAAGCGTCGAATCGCCGCATTGAGTTCTTGCATCCGTTGGGGGTGCTTGTCGGGCTGACCGGCATGATGGTCGAAGTCACCCCAGCCCGCCGTCAGCACACGGAAGCCGAGATTGGCATTGATCAGCCGAGCCGAGACTTCGAGGCGAGCAACGAGGTCGATGTCGGACAGAACGGCGGGAATCGACGGCGCGATCGCCTTCGACACGTCGAGCTGATCGGCGAATGCCTGGCCGACCTGCTGCTCCCAGAACGTGCCACTCCCGGCCGCGAGGTTGCGCACGGTCTGATATTGGCGCAGGTCGCGTTCGCTGGTTCCGGCCCCGAACGACGGCTGGCTCGCCGGAATCGAGGTCGCCCGACTTGCCTGACCGATCATGTGCAACGGCAGTGAATGCCCGATCTCGGCCGCCGCAAACAGGTCTTTGGACCCACGGAGATAGCCATCGAGCCAGCGCCCGACCCAGCCCGAGGACGGGATGCCCGTCGGCTTGCCCGACATCCACTTGGCCATCGAGTTGAAGTGGCTCAGGTCGGCATCGGGGTAGCCGAGTCCCTCGACGATGGCGAGCTGGTTGCGATCCCAGAACTCCTTGAGGACCGTCAATTCGGGGTGGAGCCCGGTGGAAGCGTTGATCGACAAGGTCTGCGCAGCCGGTATGGCGAGCGCTCCGTGCTGGTCGTAGTAGAGCCCGTCGTTGATCGGGACGACGGTGTTGAGGCCGTCGTTGCCGCCGTACATGCCGATGACGATCAAGATGCCGTCATTTGCCCCGATCGGGCCCGCAGCCCACGAGGTGTTTCGCATTGCCGAGCGCGGTGTCGAGCAGGGAGGAGCCGGGGCCCGTGACGAGGCCCGCGCCGAGCCCCATGCCGATGAGTTGGAGGAAGCGACGCCGGTCGAGCGAGTGCGCGTCGTCCGTGGAACTGAAGGCCGCTTCGGGAGCGGTGAGGTGGCGCAGGGCGCCGGAGGTGGAGATGTCGTGGTCGAGCATGAGAGGTTCCGATCAGGCGACGTGCAGTTCGGGGGCGAGCAGGAGCAGGAAGAGCGCATCGGAGCGTTCGCCACGCGGGCGGGCCTCGACGTGATCGATCAACTGCTGGCGCGATGCGCTGGCCAGCGTGATCTCCATCAGGTCGGCCATGTTGTCGATGACTTGTGCCGAGGTCATGGTCGGCACGTAGTTGGGCCAACCACTCGAGGCGTGCAATTCGTCGCGGGTCAGTCTGCCGTTGCGGAACTGGAGGTAACCGCCGTCATCCCAGAAGTTGCGGTGGGCGTTCCACGCAAAGTTCTGGGCGATACGAGCGCGAGCCTCCATGGCGCTGGCATTGACGAAGTAGCCGTTGATCTTCCAGCCGCTGACGTTCGGCGGGCGCAAGATTTCCTGGCCGGTGCTGTCCATCAACCACATCGGCGTGGCGTCAGTCGAGCGCAGGTTGAGCGCGTAGAGCATCGACACGACCCAGTCGATGGGTGACCGCACGAGCCCGTCGAGTACCGCGTCGGTGTAGAACTCGTCACGCAGCAGCATCGTGCGGACCCACGGGCGGATGTCGAAGTTCGCCGCAACGAGTGCGTCGCGCATGGCGGTGATGACCGCAGCGGGCGGCTGCTGGTCGGCGAAGTCGGTCCAGAGCTGACGGGAGAGAAATTCCGCGGCGACCTCACGGGTGGGGCGACCGCGGTTGGCGACCTTGTCGGCGCCGGCCGGCACGATGCCGTTACCCAAGATCACGTCGATGGTCTCGTCACCGTGGCGTCGCGGATCACCGCCGTTGTTGATCGTCCGACCGAGGAACTGCTTGACCGAGCCGTCGTGATACATCGGCTCCCACGGCTGCTTCGGCCCATCGTCACGCCACACGTACGCGCCGGTCTCCCAGTTGTCGGAGTGGCCGGTCCAGGCCGCCGCGCCCGCCTCGACGTCGGCTTCGGTGTAGTTGCCGACTTCGAGGAGGAACAGCTCCATCAGCTCGCGGGCGAAGTTCTGGTTGGGCGATTCAGCTTCGTTGCGGTTGTTGTCGAGGTATCGCAGCATCGCCACCTGCACCGACATCGCCTTCACCATGGTGCGGAGATTGCCGAGGCCGCTGCGCCGATAGAGGTCGATCTGTTCTTGCATCAGTTCGGCCTCGCCGACCTTGCCGAGTTCGCTGACCAGGTGGCCATGCCAGAACAGGGCCATCTTTTCCTGCATCGGCTTGGGCGAGTCGTTCGCCATTCGGTCGAGCCAGAAGTGGGCGAGTTCCTGGCCGCGGCGCCAGTCTTCATCGGGATCGGTGGTCTGATACACGACCGATGGAGGGTTGGCAGGAACATCGAGGACATTGTCGACGGCTCCGGCAAACGACGTCGACTGCATCAGCTCGGCGACGCGCGACTCGCGGTCGACGAACTCGGTCCGACGCAGGAGATGTCGAACGTTGCGCTCATTCAGTTGTGGCACGGTGGGATGGTCCTCATCGGTCGGCGATGTCAGTGAATGCGTTGCCCGCTGTTCGCTGTATCGACGTCCATCCCACTTCCTTGAACGTCGCTTCGTAACCCGACCGCAACAATAGATGAGTCGAATTGCAATGTCGAGCCCACACGCAGGAAAAATGCAACATGCCGCCCAGTCTGGGCGGCATGTTGGTTGATCGATCTTGTCGATGTCTTGACCGGGCAGAGGCCCGTCAACGCGTGTGACGTCAAACGGTGACGGTCATTCTTCGACGTTGGTCGGGGCGTTCTTGCGTGAGCCGTAGCGCTTGTTGAAGCGCTCGACACGGCCGCCGGAGTCGACGAGCTTCTGCTTGCCGGTGAAGAACGGGTGGCATTCGTTGCAGAGCTCGACCGTGAGGTCGCTGGTGACGGTCGACTTCGTGGTGAAGCTGTTCCCGCACGAGCATCGGACGTTGATGTCGTTGTAGGCCGGATGGATGTCAGTCTTCATGATGGTTCCTTTGAGATCTCCTGGTGCCGGCTGAACAGCGTGTGCTGATCGTCGACGACAGATCGGGTGCAGGGAGTGTACCGACCGAGCGATGCAATTCTTCCGGTACTGCCACAGGACCGCCCACACTCCGATTGGCCGGTCCGAGCGCAGCGAGCACGGCCGCAGGCCGTGGACTGAGGCGCAGCGACGCAGTCGCTGAAGACGGCGCCAGCCGTCGGCGGGCGCAGCCCGCCTCCGACTCACATGCCGGGTTGCTTGGCGATCTCGCTCAAGAACTCGGCGTTGGTCCGGAACGTCTTGAGACGGTCGATCAGCAGCTCCAAACCGGGGGCCGCGTTGCCGTCGGCGGCGAGACCGCTGAGCACGCGGCGCAGCTTCCACACCATCTGCAACTGCTTGCGATCGAAGAGGAGTTCTTCGTGGCGGGTCGAGGAGGCGTCGACGTCGATGGCCGGGTAGATGCGACGCTCGGCGACCTTGCGGTCGAGGCGCAGTTCCATGTTGCCGGTGCCCTTGAACTCTTCGAAGATCGCTTCGTCCATGCGGCTGTTCGTGTCGACGAGTGCGGTGGCGAGAATGGTGAGTGAGCCACCCTCTTCGACGTTGCGCGCCGAGCCGAAGAACTTCTTCGGCGGATACAGCGCCCCGGCGTCGATACCGCCGGACAGGATCTTGCCGCTCGACGGCGCGGCCAGGTTGTAGGCCCGGCTGAGCCGGGTGATGCCGTCGAGAATGATCACGACGTCCTTGCCGGCTTCGACCATGCGCCGCGCCTTGGCAATGCACATCTCAGCGACATGGGTGTGCTCGTCGCTCGGACGGTCGAACGTCGAGGAGATCACTTCACCCTTCACCGACCGACGCATGTCGGTGACCTCTTCGGGCCGCTCGTCGATGAGCAGCACGATCAGGACCACTTCGGGGTTGTTCAGCTCGATCGACTGCGCGATGGTCTTCATCACCGTGGTCTTGCCGGCCTTGGGCGGCGAGACGATGATGCCGCGCTGACCCTTGCCGATCGGGGAGAGCAGGTCGACGATCCGGGCGGTCATGTTCGTCGGATCGGCCGGGTTCTCGAGTCGCAACTGCTGGTCGGGGAAGAGCGCTGTCAGCTTCTCGAAGTGGGGCCGGGCCTTGGCTGCCTCGGGGTTGCCGCCGTTGATCGTCTTGACCTCGATCAGTTGCGGATTCTTCTCGTTGCGCTGTGCCGGACGCACGGTCCCGACGACTTCGTCACCCTTGCGCAGCCCGTATTGCCGCGCGATCTTGACGGTGATGTAGGCGTCCTGCTTGGTCGGCAGGTAGCCATTGGCCCGGAGGAAGCCGTATCCCTCGTCGCGAATGTCGAGGTAACCGGTCACCTCGACAGCCTCGGTGCTCTGGGGCAGGCCGTCCTCGTCGAGCAACTCGACGTCTTCGCCCTGGGGCCCCTCGTTGCCGCGTCCGCCGCCCTTGCGGCGTCGACGGCGCCGCTTGCCACCCTCACCCCCATCGTCGACGCGGTCGTTGCGGTCGTTGCGGTCGTTGCGGTCGTTGCGATTGCGGCCATTCGTCCCTTGGCCGCCCGCCTGGTTGCCACCGGACTGACTCTCGCCGGACTGGTTGCTGCCGGACTGGTTGCTGCCGGACTGGTTGCTGCCGGACTGGTTGCTGCCGGACTGGTTGCTGCCGGACTGGTTGCTGCCGGACTGGTTGCTGCCGGACTGGTTGCCGCCGGACTGGTTGCCGCCGGACTGGTTGCTGCCGGACTGGTTGCGGTTGCGGTTGTTCGCGCCATCGCGCGGCCCGCCGCCGTCGGCGTTGCGACCATCGTTTCGCCCGTCAGGGCGCGAGGGCGCACTCTGATCGTTCCCGTTGCGATTGCGGTTCCGGTCGCCCCCGAAGCCCGACGGGCGTTCGGTGCTGCTGGCGTCGATGGTGCTGACGCTCGTGTTGATGCCTTCGGCACGCAACGCGATCTCCCAGTCCGCAAGCGGCTCACCATCGTCGCCCAAGATCACCCCGGGGTCACTCGTCGCATCGGTACGAGCAGGCGGCTGGTCGACGCGGGCCCGCGGTGCGGCGATCGGTGCGGCCGCCGGCGGAGCGGCCACCGGTGCGGGGGCCGGGGTCGACGGACCGGTGGTGTCGAGGATCTTGTCGATGATCTCGGACTTCTTGAGTCGTCCGTTGGCCTTGACGCCCAGCGCCTTGGCCATCTCCAGCAGGGTGTCCTTGTCCTTGGATTCCAGGACGGACTGTTCGAGTGCGGCAGCGGCCACGTTGTTCCTCTCGTCTCGCAGCCAGCCCGGGGGTCGGGGCACGAGAAGTGATCGGGTCTCAGAAGGCGGTGAGGGGTCGAATCGCGCCCGACGGAATCCCCTGAGCAGACATTCGCACACAACCGAGAGTTCGGGGTGCGACTCGGCGGACCGAGTGGTTGAGACGCTAGCCCGCCGGCCAACGGGAATGCAACGTCAGTGAGTCAGTTGCTCGACCAGCGCCTGGACGGCCACCAGGTCGTTGGCAACGGTCTGGGTCCGTTCCGTGCGCTCGAACAGATCGGCGAGGTGCGCAGGAAGTGCGGGACGGAATCCGACTGCTCGTTCGACAGCGTCGGGGAACTTTGCCGGGTGCGCAGTCGCGAGCGTGATGATCGGCGTGTCGGCGTGATCGCGCCCGGCCAGCAGACGCGCTGCTGCGGAACCGGTCGCGGAATGCGGGTCGAGCACATATCCGGTCTGCGCATGCACGCGACGGATCTCGGCAATCGTGGTGGCATCGTCGAACGCCGCAGCCCGGAACGTGCCGCTGATGAACTGCGCCCGTTGATCCGGTTCGATGTCGAGGCGACCGACCGACCGGAAACGCGTCAGCTGCTCGGCGGTCATCCCACCGTCGCGGCCGTTCATCTCGAAGAGCAGTCGCTCGAAGTTCGACGACACCTGGATGTCCATGGACGGGCTCACCGTCGGCACGACGTCGCGCGCCGACATGTCACCGTCGTTGACGAAGCGGGTCAGAATGTCGTTGGTGTTCGACGAGATGATGAAGTCGCGGATCGGCGCGCCCATTTCGCGGGCGATCCATCCGGCCAGCACGTTGCCGAAGTTGCCCGTGGGAACACTGAATGTCGCCGGCGAGGCGAAGGTCTCGGCCGCGGTGACGTAGTAGACCGTTTGGGCCATCACCCGCGCCCAGTTGATGGAGTTCACTGCCGACAGCTGATTGCGTTCACGGAAGTCGACGTCGTTGAACATCGCCTTCACCAGGTCTTGGCAGTCGTCGAAGGTGCCCTCGACGGCGACGGTGTGCACGTTCGGGGCGTCGACCGTCGTCATCTGCTTGCGTTGCACGTCGCTCGTGCGACCGAACGGGTACAGGATGACGATGTCGACGTTGGCGCAGCCCGACACGCCGTCGATGGCCGCCGATCCGGTGTCGCCACTCGTGGCGCCGACGATCGTGACGCGTTCGCCGCGCGCCGCGAGCACGTGGTCGAAGAGCTTGCCGACGAGTTGCAGCGCCACGTCTTTGAACGCCAGCGTCGGCCCGTGGAACAGCTCTTGCACCCACTGGCGATGGTCGATCTGCACCAACGGCGCGATCGCCGGGTGGCGGAAGGTCGCATATGCCTCGGTGCAGAGATGGGTGAGCGTCACCTCGTCGATGTCGGGTTCGACGAAAGGCAGCATCACCTCGACGGCGCGCTCGACATAGGTCGCGGCAGTGCTCGGCGCAGTGAGCGTCGGCCACCGTTCGGGAACGTACAGCCCGCCGTCGGTCGCCAATCCGGCGAGGAGGACGTCACTGAAACCGAGCTCCGGAGCGCCTCCGCGGGTCGAGACGTAGCGCACCGTCAGCGCCCGATCACCCGGAGGAGCCCGCCGACCGCGAGCACCACGTCGAGTTCGTTCAGGTCGCGCACGGTCGCCTGCACGTCCTTCTCGAGGGCTTCGTGGGTGATGAACACGAGCCGCGCGTCGGGCCCATTGCCCTCCTGTTCGGCCGCGCGGATGCTCACGCCGTGTTGGGCGAACACGCCGGTGACCGCATGGAGCACGCCGGGCTGATCGGCTACGTCGAGGCCGAGCAGGTATTCGGCCGAGGTCTCGTCGATCGGCTTGATGGTCGCCTTGCCGAGCACCCCGAGTGATCCGTGGGTTCCCGATCGCAAGTTGATCGCGGCGTCGAGCACGTCGCCGAACACGGCGCTCGCGGTCGGTGCGCCGCCGGCCCCCCGGCCGTAGAGCATGAGGGAATCGACGAAGTCACCTTCGATGAACACGGCGTTGAAGCTGTCGCGCACCGAGGCCAATGGATGCTGATCGGGCACCATGGTCGGATGGACCCGAACGCTGATGTCGCCCGATGCGACGTCGCGCTCGATGATCCCCAACAGCTTGACCACGTAGCCGAGCCGGCGGGCAATGGAGATGTCCGAGGCGGTGATCTTGCTGATGCCCTGGTGATAGACGTCGCCCGCGACGACCTTCTTACCGAAGGCGACGGTGGCGATGATCGCCGCCTTGGCGCCCGCGTCGTAGCCCTCGACGTCGGCAGTGGGGTCGCGCTCGGCATAGCCGAGACTCTGCGCATCTTGGAGCGCGGCGCCATAGTCGGCGTCACCGCCCGCGTCGACGGCATCGGTCATCTTGGTGAGGATGTAGTTCGTCGTGCCGTTGATGATGCCGAGCACGCGGGTGATCGGCTCGCCGTGCAGGCTCTGGCGCAGGGCCCGCATCACCGGGATGCCACCGGCGACCGCTGCTTCGAACAGCAGGTCGCGCCCAGCGGCATCGGCAGCCGCGTACAGCTCGGCGCCGACATTGGCGAGCAGTTCTTTGTTGGCGGTGACCACGGGCTTGCCGTTGGCCAGTGCGGCGAGAATCAGCTCGCGGGCGGGCTCGATCCCCCCGATCGACTCGACCACGATGTCGACGTCGGGGTCGGTGACCACGCCCATTGCGTCGCGGGTCAGCACCCCTTCAGGCAGGTCGACCGAGCGCGGCGCCGACATGTTGCGTACCGCAACTCGAGTGACTTCGAGGGAGATCCCCGTCCGTTCGAGCACGGAGGCCCGTTGTGCGGCGACCAGTTCCACCAGGGCGGCACCGACGTTGCCACAGCCCAGTACACCGATCTTGAAGGACATCATCTCGCTGCTCACCGGGCTGAGGCTACTGGTCGAGTCGGGTTCGGTCCGGCTGCGTTCCGACGTTCCCGCCAGCACTGCTTGGCGCCCAAACCCAAGCAGTGGGCAGAGCAGCGACGACGTTTGTGACCCGAGTGTTTCGGGCAGATGAATCATCACCTCACGAGAAGATGGGTCGCGGCGGGAGCGGTACGGTCGGTTCCATGTCGTTGCTGGTGACTCGACCCCAAGACGCACTGCTTGCCGCAGGCGCGCAATTCCACTCCGTGGTTGCCCAGGTGTCACGCCTGCAATGGGGCCAGCCGACACCGTGCCGGGGCTGGACGGTGCGCGATCTGATCGGCCACGTTGTCGCCGGCAGCCACATGGCCGCCGCAATCGCCACCGGGACGTCGCGGACCGCTGCAATCGGCATGCTCGCAACGGACTTCGTCGGCGACGATCCGACCGGCGCGACCGAGCACGCGCTCGAACTGCAGCATGCCGCATTCGACGGGGACGACGATCGGGTGTGCCAGCATCCGGCGGGCAACATGGCGCTCACGCGACTTCGGGGCTTCCGGATCGGCGATCTACTCGTGCACCAATGGGACCTGGCCGAAGCGCTGGGCATCGAAACAACACTCGACCCCGACGCCGTGCAAGTGGCGTGGAACGAGACCGCGCCGATGGCGCCGATCATCGCTCAGTTGGGCGTGTTCGGCGACGGTCCGAGCGGCGACCTCGATGACGCGGCCCCGCTCCCCCACCGCCTCCTCGATCTGATGGGCCGTCGGCCCTGACGAGCCGGTCAGCCGAGCCAGCCGGCGCCGACTCGGTCAGCTGACGTCGCGGCCGAGGAACGCGGCGAGTTGATCGGCAACCGGCGCGTCGTCGGGGCAGCTCTGCTCGTCGCCGAAGGGCGCTGCACCGTCGGCCCCGCGGAAGCCGGGCTGGATCATCTGACGGCTGGACGCCAGGATCTGGCCGGCAAGTTCAGGAGCGAGATCGGTCGACTGGCCGGTGGCCTTCGCGATGTCCCAGGCATGCGCGAACATGTCGGTCATCGCGAGGCCCAGAACCGCCTGGCCGGGCATCTCGCCGAACGGCATCTTGACCACCCGTTCCATGGCTCCGTCGGCTTCGAAGCAATCGAGACACTCTTGCGTGGCCTGGTCGAACGCAGTGAGGAAGTCGCCGGCGGCGGGTTCGGCGTCGCTGCCGGTTGGCGGCTGGCCCGTGAGGCCGGCCGCGAAGAACGCCTGCGCGCCGATCAGATGGTTGATGACGCCGGCGACGTCCCACTGCGCGCAGGGTGACTGATTCTGCAGTTGATCGGCCGTCACGTTCTCGAGAACTGTGCGGGTGGTGGCGATGACGTGCTGGAGAGGTTGTGTGCTCATGGCAGATGAACTTACTCGCGTCGCCCTGCGTCGCGTCCATGACCCAGCAGGTCACGGATTTGCAGTCGCGCGACGTCCGTGATCGGGTCGAGCGCGGCGCCACGTCGTGGAACCGGTCGACCTCGCGGACCACCGACTCGAACCGATCTTCGGGAAGGACGGCGCCCTCGCGCCGAACCTCGACGGGGTCGATTTCCAGCAACCGATCGACCTTGGCGAAACTCGGCCGGCCCTGCGGGTCCCACGCACCCGTACCGACGGCGACGTACTCCGGGCGATCCTTGCGTTTCGACGTGAGTTGTACCCCGGCGAGTTGGTTGCCGAGCCGGCCGATGATCACCACCGGCCGATCCTTGCCCTGCTGCGGATCGTCTTCAAACGGCACCCAGGTCCATACGACCTCGCCGGGGTCGGGGTCGCCGTCGAGGTTTGGCGAGTACTCGATACGCACGCCCGGCTCGACGCGGCGCGTCGGCGGCGAATCTTTGCGGACCGGCTTGCCCGTGCCGCGCTCGCGCTCCTTCTGCGCGGCCTGCAGCCGCTTGAGCGCCGAGATCACGATCTTGATCACTGTGGACATGGGGGCCTCCGAAGAGCGGGTGGGTCGGGCGAGTGCGGGGCAGGACGGCGAGGGGACTGGGCGGACGAGTCAGCCGAGATCGGTACGCAGCAGGTCGTCGTAGGTTTCGCGCCGCACGACGAGGCGGGCGTCGCCGTCCATCGCGAACACCACCGGCGGCCGCGTGATCTTGTTGTAGTTCGACCCCATCGAATGACCGTAGGCACCGGTGACTGGCGTGGCGAGCAGGTCGCCGACTGCGATGTCGGCGGGGAGTCGGGCGGCAAAGGCCAGCACGTCGCCGGATTCACAATGCTTGCCGACCAGGCGGGCGGTCAGGGGCCGTTCGGCGCGCACCGCCCGAGGCAAGAACGATTCGTAGCCCGAGCCGTAGAGCACCGGACGCGGGTTGTCGCTCATCCCGCCATCGACCGAGACGTAGGTCCGCACCCCGGGAATGCGCTTGACCGTGCCGACGGTGTACACGGTCATCGCCGCCGTGGCGACGATCGCTCGGCCGGGCTCGACGCTGACCTTGGCACGCACGCCCAGCGCATCACAGGCGTCGAGCAGCACGTTGCCCCACTGGCCGATCGTCGGCGCTTCCTCGTCTTCCACATAGGCCACTCCGAGACCCCCGCCGAGCACCAGTTCGGGCAGGTCGAGGGGAATGGCAAAGGCAGCCATCACCTCGGCGGCCTTCGCGAACGACGACGCCTCGAACACATTCGAGCCGATGTGACAGTGCACTCCGACGAGGTCGACCGACGTCGAACGACGTGCCCGTTCGACCGCCTTCATCGCGTCGCCGTTGCCGAGGTTGAACCCGAACTTCGAGTCGTCCTGACCGGTGGCGATGAACTCATGCGTGTGCGCCGACACGCCGGGCGTGATCCGCAACAGCACCTTTGGTGGGGGCCCGACCCGTTCGGTGGCGAGTCGGTCGAGACGATCGAGTTCGTCGAAGGAATCGACGACGATGTGGCGAACGCCGGCTGCGATCGCCTCGCGCAGCTCGACCATCGACTTGTTGTTGCCGTGCAGCGTGCACACGTCGGCAGGCACACCAGCCGCCAACGCGACGGCGAGTTCGCCACCCGACGCGACATCGAGGAGCAACCCCTCGTCGTAGGCGAGCTTCGCCATCGCCTTGCAGAGGAACGCCTTCGTGGCGTAGACGACGCGCTGATGCCCGAATGCCGCGATCGCCTCTTGGCACCGCGCTCGGAGATGTGCCTCGTCGTAGACGAACACCGGCGTGCCGAACTCGGTGGCGATGTCGGCAACCGCACACCCGCCGACGCTCAGCTGCCCGTCGGGCCCGACCGTCGCATTGTCGGAAAGTAGGCGTAGGGGAAGCGCACTCATGGCGCCGCTCACATCTGCTCCGGCGCCGCGATGCCGAGCAACCCGAGGGAATGTCCGAGAACCCGCGCGGTCAAGTCGGCGAGGGCCAGCCGACTGGTTCGCACCGGTTCGTCGGCCTTGAGGATCGGGCACTCCTGGTAGAACGAGGAGAACTGTGCGGCCAGTTCGTACACGTAGGTGCAGAGCTTGTGCGGTGAGTACGACTCGACTGTGGTGGCGAGCGCCGACGGGTACGCCAGGAGCTGCATCGCCAGCGCCCTCTCCTGGGGCTCGACCAACGAGATCGGCGCCCGGCGCACCGGCGTCGCGCTCGATCCCCGCCCGCCGGAACACCGAGCAGATCCGAGCATGCGCGTATTGGAGGTACGGGCCGGTGTTGCCTTCGAAGGCCAACATCCGATCCCAGTCGAACTGATAGTCCTTGATCCGATCGGTTGATAGATCGAAGTACTTCAGGGCCCCGATCCCGACCATCCGAGCCACGTCGGCGCGGTCGTCGGCCGGCAGGTCGGGGTTCTTGGCCGCGATGGCCTCGGCGGCCCGTTCGACCGCTTCGTCGAGCAGGTCGGCCAACTTCACCGAGTCGCCGGAGCGACTGCGCATCATCTTGCCGTCGTCGCCGAGCACGTTGCCGAAGCCGACGTGGACCGCTTCGGTCGGTTCGACCAGCCACCCCGCCATCTTGCAGACGGCGTAGACCATTTGCAGGTGGTTGGCTTGCGGCGCGCCGACCACGTACAGCATCAGGTCGGCGCCGAGTCGCTCGACTCGGTCGACCACACACGCAAGGTCGCTGGTGGCGTACATGAATGCGCCGGTCCGCGACTTGGCGATCATCGGCAACGGGTCACCGTCACGGTTCTTGAATCCGGGGGGGTACACCACCATGGCGCCGTCGTCTTCGCTGAGCAGTCCCGAGTCATCGAGACGTTGGTAGACGCCCTCCATCAGCGGTTGGTATCGGCTTTCGCCCGCAAGGTCGTCGTCGGTCAGCAACACACCGAGGCGGGAGTACACCTGACGGAAGTAGGCATTCGACATCTCGACCAGACGCCGCCACAGCACGAGCGTTGCTTCGTCTCCGCTCTGCAGCAGCACGACGCGCTCGCGGGCGCGCTCCTGAAACGCCTCCGAGTCGTTGAACTTGGCGTTGGCCTGCTTGTAGAAGCCGTCGAGGTCGCCCTGCGACAGGCCTTCGGCGGCAACATCCTCGCCGAGGTCGAGCAGGTGCTCGATCAGCATGCCGAACGGTCGACCCCAGTCGCCGATGTGGTTCTCACGGATGACCGAGTGCCCGAGAAAGTCCATCATTCGGGCCAGCGCGTCGCCGATGACCGTCGAGCGCAGGTGCCCGACATGCATCTCCTTCGCGACATTCGGTGCCGAGTAGTCGACGAGCACGGTCTTGGACTCGGGTGCTGCCGGAACGCCGAGTCGATCGTCTGCCGCGACCTCGGCCAACAGGGCTGCGAGGAAGGGCGCGGAGAAGGTGACGTTGATGAACCCGGGGCCGGCCACGTCGACATCGGTCGCGATGTCGGCCAGCACACCGGAATCAACGACCTGTTGAGCGATGTCACGTGGATTCGCGCCGATCCGCTTGGCCAGGGCAAGGGCGCCGTTCACCTGGGCGTCGGCCCGATCGGACGGACGCACCGTCGGGTCGGCCGGCTCGCCACCGTTCAGGTCGGCGAACGTGGGCGCCAGGAGCGCCGAGAGACTGGCGAGGGGATCCGACATGCACCGTCAGTCTGCCGGAAGTCGTCGCTGACCCGGCAGTCCGTTGTGCGCAGGATCTTGCGATCCGCTGGCGCGGCGGCGAACTCCCGGTAGCTTGTTGCTCCTGCCCTCGTAGCTCAGGGGATAGAGCACTGGTTTCCGGAACCAGGTGTCGTAGGTTCGAATCCTACCGAGGGCGCTACATCAACCGAGACCGGCAGCAGGGGCTGCGGTCCGTCACGGCGTCGGAGCGCCACCCGACGAGGTTGCACGACGCGGTTGCACGTTTGGGTTGCTCGACGGGGCCCGAACTGTTCAGCTCGGGTTCGCACGACCGAAGTTCGCGCTGTACGGACTCGTCGCTGCGTTGACCTCATCTCGACTGGGCCGACGACGGGCTCGACCGTCAAGGGGTCGGCCGTTGATCATCGATGCCGGCCCGTTCATCGTCGACGGCGGCAACGTCAACTCGCGGCTTTGGGCAATCATCAAACGGGCGACCGAGCGCGGCGCCGAACTCCACACCACGCACCCCGTCCTGGCGCAGGTCTGGCGCGATCCGGCACGGCAGGCAAACCTGGCACGAGCAGTCCGCCACGTCGACATCCACTCCCTCGACGAGTCCGTCACCATCGGAAGGCGGCTTGCCGAGACCGGCACCTCCGATGTCGTCGACGCACATCTTTCAGTGGTCGCCGAGAAGTTGGGCACGTTCATCCTCACAGCGGATCCTGACGACATGTCTCGGCTCGGCGCACGCCTCGAGACCTACTGACCCGCAGATCGCAACCTCAATCGCAATCGCAATCGCAATCGCAACCTCCGCGACGTTGTCGACCGTCGCCGCCGAGGACCAGCCTGTGCTCTTCCAAGATTTTTCTGCAGAAATCTGTGCCTGTCCAAGCCGTTCATTCGGTGCTGACGTCGCGTGTCGGCGGGCCTGTTCGGGGCGGGCCGTTGGCTCCCGTTCGAGCTGCGATCGACGCTGACACGCGCGTCGATCGCGGTCTGGACAGCCGGTGATTGCACCTCACGATGATGCGGATTCGTGATGTATCGTCCCAGCTCAGGAGGTAGACAGGCCCCGATGGGAGCAGTAGAATCGGACACATGTTCGCAGCGCTGATCGACGACCTCACCGGGTCATCGATCGACGAACTCGACACCGCCCTCGCTGCCGCGAAAGCCCGCCGCGATGCCGCTGATCTGGAGATCGCGGCGATCACCGCCATTGTCGATGCGCGGCAACTGTTCCACGACGCCGGACATCATTCGACCAACAGCTACCTGAAAAGCCGGTTGAACTGCTCGCCCGCCGAAGCCCGCCGCATTCGCGGTCGAGCACGACTCTGCAACCTGCACCCCGAGATCGGTGACCTGCTCGGTGCCAGTCGGATCGGTGTCGGCCAACTCGATTTGCTCGCCGATGCGTCGCGGCATCCGGTGGCGGGCGAACGGTTCGCTGAGTTCGCCCCGTTGCTGTCCGAGCAGGCAGAGCAACTCGACTACACCGACTTCGCCGTGGCGGTCGCCCACTTCAAGGCAATGGCTGACCCCGACGGGTCATTCAACGACCAAGCATTCCACGAGGATCATCGCACCGCGTCGGTCAATGTCACCGGCGGCGCGGTCAACGTGCACGCCTCGGGTGGTGACCCGATCCGCGCGGTCGAAATGAAACAAGCCTTCGACCTCGCCTGCCAAGCCGAGTTCCAACGCGACTGCGCGGCCCGCCGCGACCTGCACGGCGACGACGCACTCGCCCATCCACTGCCGCGCAGTGCCGAGCATCGCGGGTTCGACGCCATGTACGAGATCTTCATCCACTACATCACCACCCAGCCCGGCGGGGCACGGCCCGAACCGCTGGTCAACATCATCATCGACTCCACCACCGCCCTCGACGTGTTGGCCCGCCACGGACTCCTCGACCTCGACACCAGCCACGAGTCCGACGGCAGCAGAATGTCGAGCTTCGACGGACGCGTTGCTGAGACTGTGGTCGATCCGTCCCGACGCCGGTGTGCGACATCGACCGGTGTTGCGATCCA
The DNA here is from genome assembly GCA_963820085.1 of Ilumatobacteraceae bacterium. Classification (GTDB taxonomy): domain Bacteria; phylum Actinomycetota; class Acidimicrobiia; order Acidimicrobiales; family Ilumatobacteraceae; genus Ilumatobacter_A. Next base: position 85,883 of record CAWFYU010000022.1, read on the forward strand.
CCCCGACGAAGCACTCAAAGCCATGATCAGCGGCAGCATCCGCCGCGTCATCGTCGACGCCCACGACGTCGTCATCAACCTCGGCCGCACCCAACGCCTGTTCACCGGCAAAGCCCGCCACGCAGCACAACTCTTGACCGTGCACTGCGGGTACCGGGGCTGCGACGTGCCCGCCCAATTCTGCGACATCGACCACATCAACGAATGGTCAGCAGACGGTGGCGACACCAACCAAACCAACGCCCTCCCACTCTGCGGCACCCATGACCGATGGAAACATCGACAACGACTTCGCGGGAAACGCGACCGAACCGGACGCATCCACCTGATCAAACCCGACGGGACCGTCATCAAACCCCTCGGCGCCCACGACCCCACCTGGGCCGAACCCGACTGCGTGCCTGAACCCACATCCGGCAGGCGATCCACCGGACACGACGCGTATAACCCGGGAATCGGCGGTCCAGCTCCCTACGCGCGCCCACAGCGATCCAGCAGCGCTCACCGAATGCACGTGATCCCCCACGCCCCAAGTGTTGCCCGGCTCCCGCACCGCACGGAGGGCTGACCCGCTGTATTTTGGTCGAGGTGGAGGATTTCGAGTCGATGCTGACCGGCGGCCACCCGAATTCGCTAGGGCGAACCCTCGAGGTCGTCGACACCGTGCTCGGTGATCGGTCTCGCCTGGACGATCTCTACCGTTGCTACTTCAGCGACGACGAAGTCGTCAGGCTCCGCGTGTCGAACGCAATGAAGCGGGTCACGATCGAACACCCCGAGTGGACTGTCGACTTCATCGACGGCCTACAGACCGATGTCGCCGACATCGACCAGGCATCCACCCAATGGACCCTTGCGCTGCTCTTCGATCTCCTCGCCGATCGCATGACGCCTCAGCAACGCACCCGGGCCGTGGAGATCATGCAGAACAACCTGGCCCATCACGACGACTGGATCGTGCTGAACAATTCGATGAAGGTGCTCGGCAAGTGGGCACGAACGGATTCCAAGCTCACAAAGTGGCTCGTGCCGCACGCCCGACGCCTGGCGTCCGACGGACGGAAATCCGTCGCGTCGAACGCCCGCAAGTTGCTCCAACACGTCGCTCCATGACGATGCCGAGCGTTGCGGCAGCCAACCTTGGGGCTACCGGCGTTGCCGCCGCCGACGTAGATCTCGACGATGTGGGCGGAGGAGCTGCGGTTCGAGGCCCAGGACTGTCGCCAGGTGAGATCAATCCAAGACAACCACCGGGGTCGACGTGGTCGACGTGGTTGACCGCTGGACAGTCGTCGGCGGCGCAGTGCTGGTTGTGTTGCCGGCGGCAATTGTGGTGGTGGTGGTGCTCGTCGTGGTCGTTGGAATCGTGGTGGCGGCCGTCGTCGGGGTGGTGGTCGGGGGCGACGTGGTCGGCGGTGGCACGGGTGGCGCCGGCAGGGCGTCCGGCGGTGGAATCGCCCAGGGCGAAGTGAACACGACGGGGCGGTAGCGGTCGGGCCGTGGCCAGGCATCGCGCAACATGTCGCGGGCGTTGTTCGAGATCGTGACGGCGAGTTCGCCAGAACCTTCTCGCCACGGCAGTAGGTGGGCGTGATAGGTGTTCATCTTCTGGTCGGCGTTGCGCGGTGCGATCGGGCGCGACTCGATCGTGGTCCACGGGCCCCACGGTTGGTTGGCCACATCGACGCTGTACCGGTCATCCCAGTACCCATCGATGGCTGCCACCCCGACCCATTGCCCGTCGAGGAATCTCGGCTGGAACGGGAACTCGGCCCAGTGTCGCGACAAGATCGGCACTGCTGCGGCAGCATTCGGCGACCAGCCGTCGGCAGTCCGATACTCGGGTGGGTCGAAGACCCTGCCGCGTGGCACACGGGCGAGGAACACCTGCGTCGCCGAGTGCGGCCCGTTCCAGTAGCCGCCTTCGCGAGCCAGGTTCTGCTCGAACGTGTTCCCGAACAGATAGGTGTGGGTGGCGTCGCTCGCCATCGCGTACCCGTAGATCGGGGCGACGCCGGAGTTCGGCGCCGGACGAACGTCGAGGCGGGCAAGGGTGTTCGGGTCATAGGTCGCGATGAACGTCTGCTCGGGGTGCCACCCCAACCCGTCGGGCGGCATCGGATCCACGGCGTCTTTCACCATTTTCGCCCACACCACCACGAGGCGGCCATCGTGCACCTCGCCGCCCATGGGCCAGAACCAGGTCGACAGCGTCGCCGAACCGGTGCCCTGCTCGAAGGGTGCCGGCCGGGTGGCGCTGCCTCGATGCAGAAGCGTGAAGCAACCATCTTGCTCGATGAGTGCGACGTTGTGCGCGAACGACGCCGCGCCGAACGTGGTCGCCGTTCCCGAATGGTCGATGAAGGTGTCTTGGAACAGCCAGAGCGACCGATTCACATCGAGTCGAACGACGTGCTGGTAGTCCCAGCCGAGCACCGGGCCGACCCGCGCCGAGAAGAACCGATCGAGACCCGCGGCAGTCGTGTCGTCGGCACAGCCCACCTCCGTCGAGACCAAACCGTCGGCAGTCGTGAACGTCGAATCCGCCCACGGCGGCCGCGGTGCCGACGGTGGTGGTGGCGGCGGATCGACCGGCACGGGACGAGCGACCACGGCCGGCGCATCTGCATCCTGAGGCGGCGCCGTCGCGACCGGCGCCTCCGATGCCACGTGGTGCCACCGTCGTCACTGCGGCGGTGGTCGTGGTCGTCGGTTTGGTCGTGGTCGGCCCGGCGGGAGTTCTCGACAGGGCGGGCGCGCCGTCGATCGAGGGGGCCGAACCAGCGAGGTCAGCCCCTGCGCCGGGCTGCGTCGTCGAGGTCCGAATCGGGACGGCATCGCTCGACTCGACGACCGACGCCGGAGCGCCGCGGCCCACGAGCACGACGGCCATGACAGTCACGACGGTCATGAGCGATCACGCCGATGATCGTCGGGACACCGCCGATCCTCCGGCGATCCGGCGCCGGCGCCTCGCTGCGGTCCGCGTTCTCCGACACGACGTTCAGGGTAGGGCTGCACGACCGGCCACGTGCGTCGGGCAGCAGGCCGAATCAGGTCGCGCCGAGCGCATCGACGGTCGCCTTGCGGGCGAACGCCACCACCTCGGCCCGGGACAGCACGGCACCCGCCTGCAGCCACGCCGCGCCGCGGCGGTGCGACCCGATCTCGTCGAGTGCCACCTCACGTCGAGACCGAGAAGGTGCCGTGACGCGTCGATCGCGACGCAGGTTGCCCAAGATCATCGCCGCAGGCTCGAAGCGACGCATCTCGGCCAGACTGATCCCGATCGCCTCCAGCACGACGAACTCATGGCTGACGTTGCGCCGTTCGGACCCAGCGTCGAGTGCCTCGAGCGCGGCACGCAGCCCCGTCGCCCTGGGCGCGTACACCTGAGCGGTCAAGACATCGCCCGCGAGGCTGGCGATGCCGTTGTGCCGCGCGATGACGCGGGCAGCGTCGAGGCCCGCGCGGTAGCCCTCGACGTCGCCGAGCGCAGCACTGATGAGCGCGCGGCTGTGGGCGACGTGACCGACCGCCACCACGTTGCCTGTTGCGTCCGCGAGAGCTGCGATGGCATCGATCCGTTCGACCGCGACATCTGTGGCGATCACCTTCGCGTTCAACTCGAACACGACGTTCGATGCCGCACGAATCACCGCCTCGACACCGCGCGGCGAGGCATCTTCGGGATCGGCGGCAGCCTGTTCGGCGGCCTCTGCAGCGCGCCCCAGACGCAGCAGTTGCAGCGCCGCCCCATGTCGACACCAGCGCCGATCCGAGGGGGTCCCACGGACCTGCAGCCCTGCACGCAGTACGTCGAGGGCTGCGGCGTGATCGCCGGCGAGGATGTGCTGAAAGCCGACGTGCAGGTGCGCCGGGGCGCCGGCGAATGCGCCGGTCGTCGGCCCCCGCTCGATGGCTCGCTGCGCCCACAGCGCACCTTCTGCGTCGAGGGTCCACCGACAGAAGAAGTGGATGTCGCGCAGCAGTCGATCGACGTCATCGACCCGCGTCGTGTCGATCGCCCAGTTGACGGCGCCGCGAATGTTGGCCCACTCGCGTGCCAAACGGGCAGAGCCCGCAGACCAGTCGTCGCCCGTCGCCAGGGTGTTGGCCGCTGCGACCAGTTCCACGACCAGCTCGAGATGTTGGTTGCGGGCGTCGGCGCGGTCGTTCTGCCGAACGAGCTGGCGCTCACCGAACTGGCGCAGCGTTTCGAGCATGTCGTATCGACGAGTCGATCGCGAGTCGATGTCGACCACCATGACCATCGATGCGTCGACGAGCTTGCTGAGCAGGTCACGAACATCGACGCGATCACGGTCGCGGCGGTCGAGCATCATCGATGCCGACCGCTCGTCGAACCCGCCGTGAAACACCGACAGCCGATCGAAGAGGTGACGCTCCAGCGGGTCGAGCCGCTCATACGACCAGCTCACCATTCCGTGCAGGGAATCCTGACGGCCGAGGGCGGTCGGCTGGCGCACCATCGCCAAACGTTCGTCGAGCTGCGCGGCGAGGTCGTCGACCGTCATCATCCCCACGTGCGCCGCGGCCAACTCGATGGCCAACGGAAGCCCGTCGAGAGATGCGCAGATCCGGCCGATCGCTTCGTGGTGACCGATCCGTTGGAAGTGCACATCGGCTTGAGCCGCCTGCCGGACGAAGAGGGTGACGGCGGCGTGGCTGACGTCGAGTGGGGCGATGTCGACCACGGTCTCGACGGCCAGGCCGAGCGGCTCCCGACTGGTCACCACGACCGCCAGATCCGGACAGTCGGAGACCAATCGTTGGAGTACACCCGCAAGCGGACTCGCGATCTGCTCACAGTTGTCGACAATCAAGACGGCGCGCCGGCCACTCAGCCCGGTGACGACCGAGTCATAGGACGTTGCCTCATCGGTCGGCACCGCCCCGACCGCATCGGCAATGGCAACGGGAATGGCGAGGGCCGAGTTCACCGACGCCATCGCACAGAGCCAGACTCCGTCGCCGAACCGCGTGGCGTCGCTCGACAGCCGACGAGCCACTTCGAGCGCGACGCTGGTCGTGCCGACGCCCGCGGCTCCGGTCAACGTGACGACCCGACCCGGCGCCACGAGGCCGACGATGTCGTCGACGACGTCATCTCGACCGACCAACCTGCTTGCATCGACGGGGAACTGTGATGCGACCAGTTCACCCGAGCGGAACGAGGCCGGCGTCGCCGTCATTGCTTGTCTCGGACGCGCAGCACGACCGAGAACATACTTGCCCCGGCACGGTCCGCTCACGGGCCATCAGGGGACCCGCGCCAAGCGGCTCAGCGCGACCCGTCGCTGCCGTCGTCGGCCAACACGGCGAGCAGTGCGTCGAGGAGACCGCTCGCCCCGAAGCGGAACGTTGCCGGCGTCGCCCAGTCAGACCCCATGATGTCGGCGGCGAGGTCGAGGTAGGCCACTGCGTCGTCGAAGGTCCGGATCCCGCCGGAGGGTTTGATGCCCACGGTTCGATCGGCCGCCGCGATCACCTCGAGCAGGATGCGCGCGGCGTCGAGGGTGGCGCTGACGCCCGTCTTGCCGGTCGAGGTCTTGAGGAAGTCCGCCCCCAGCCCGACGGCGAGCTCGGCGGCACCCCGCGTGGTCTCGGCATCGAGTTCGCCGGTCTCGAGAATCACCTTGAGTCGTCCCGGCGGAGCCACGACATCGCCGACGGACTCGATCATGGTCGCCGTCGGCTTCACGTCGCCGTTGCGGAACATCTTGTACGGCATCACGAGATCGATCTCGGTCGCACCGTCGGACAGTGCGGTCAACGTCTGGTCGAGCACGGCCCCGACCGACTGGTTGCCCTGCGGAAAATTGACGACGGTGGCAACCCGCACGGCGGTGCCCGCGAGCAGCTCGGCGCACCTCGCCACGAACTCTGGCCAAACGCACACTGCTGCCGTGCCATGTTCGGCGGCGCGAGCACACAACTCGTCGATCCCGGCGGCGCTGTGGTCGTCGGACAGATCGGTCAGGTCGATCAGCGAAATGGCCAGGCGTGCAGTCGTTACTCGATTGTCGAAGGCAGTCACCTCACCAGTCTGCCCCAATCCCCCAACACCCGGCTCAGCCCGAACCGCCCCCCTCCCCTGCCGGACACCGGCACGGCCAGCCCGACGATGCCAGCCCGGCGAATGTAAACGCTTACACTCCGACCGAAACGCAGAGCGCAACATGATTGACATCGACATCGACACCGCACCCCACCCAAAACGATCGACGATCGAGGACGTCGCAACTGCTGCCGGCGTCTCGGTCGCCACGGTCAGCCGGGCCATGCGCGGGTTGCCCAACGTGGCGATCTCGACTCGCCACCACGTGGTCGAGGTGGCGGGTCGGCTCGGCTACTCGGCCGATCCCGCCGCGTCTCGCCTGGCCGCCGGCCGCACGAAGACCATCACCGTCGTCATCCCGAAACTGAGCGGATGGTACTTCTCGACCGTGGTCGCCGGCACCGAAGCGATCTGTGCCGAGGCGGGCTACGACGTCCTCGTCGTCGGGGTCGGGAGTCACAGCGACCTCAGTCGGATTCTCAGCGAGCAGTACCACCTCGAGCGCCGCACCGACGGACTCGTGGTGATCGACGTGATCGTCACTCCGGAGCAGGCCGCCTCCATCACGCGACGCGGCGTGGCGCTCACGACGGTCGGAAGTCGGACCGTCGGACAACCGAGCGTGCGGATCGACAACGTGCTCGTCGGACGCCTGGCTGCCGACCACCTCGTCGGCCTCGGTCATCGTCGCCTCGGCATGATCGGCGCCCAAAAGGACAACCCGCTCAGCTTCGACGTACCGACGCTGCGTCACCGCGGCTTCGTCGAGGGCTTGGCGGCCCACGGGATCGAGTTCGACATCGAGCTCCTGGAGGGCGGCAACTTCGGGATCGATGGTGGGCAGGAGGCGATGGCTGCACTCCTCGACCACTCCGCCCCGCCGACTGCCGTGTTCTCGATGTCCGACGAGATGGCGTTCGGCGCGCTGATGGAGCTGCACCATCGGGGACTCGTCGCAGGACACGACATCTCCCTGGTCGGTGTCGACGATCACGAGTTCGCGCGCGTCGTCGGTCTGACCACCATCCATCAGCCCGTCGCCGATCACGGCGCCGCGGCAGCGCGGCTCCTGCTGGCCGCCATCGAGGCCACCGGCGCCCCCGGCCGCGCTGCCGCTGCGGCGCCGACCGCCGCACCAGCCGAGATCGTGTCCCCGATCAAGGTGATCGTCCGCAATTCCACTGGTCGGCACGCCGGGGTCTGAACGTCGGGCCACCACCTCCACAGACCACCCCCACAGACCACCTCCACAGACCACCGCCGGAGAGAAATTCTTCGTGTGGCTTGACTCGCCACCGCAGGTATGTAAGCGTTTACATTGCTGCGGCGTTTCCGTGGCGTTAACACAACCTTCAGGGGGAGGCCCTATGAACAAGCGCTGGCTCAAGCTGGCAGCTGTCCCGGTTGCACTTTCTTTCGTTGCCGCATCATGCGGGAGCGACAGCGGGAGCGATTCGGGAAGCGGCGAAGAAGCAACAGAAGAATCCGCAGTATCCGCGGCACCGGCTGACACCGAAGCTGCCGAGGCCGGCGAAGCGGGCGAAGGCAAGACCGAGATCACCATCACCGGTCCCGAGCGCGACGAGAGCGAAGCCGGTTCGATCCAGGCCGTGCTCGGTGCGTGGGGCGAAGAAAACGGTGTCACGGTCACCTACATCGGCGATGCCGACTGGGAATCGAACATCAACACCCAGGTGCAGGGCGGCAACCCGCCAGACATCTCGATCTTCCCGCAGCCCGGCAAGCTCGCCGAGTTCGCTCGCGCCGGTTCTGTCGTCGCGCTGAACGACGAAGCCGCCGCAGCAACCGCTGAAAACTGGTCCGAAGCCTGGACCGTGTTCGGCAACGTCGACGGCGCCCAGTACGGCGTGCCCGTCAAGGCCGACCTCAAGTCGCTCGTCTGGTACCAGCCCGCCCGCTTCGAAGCTGCCGGCTACACCGTGCCGACCACGTTCGACGAGTTCACTGCACTGGTCGACCAGATCACCGCTGACGGTGGAGCGAAGGCGTTGTGCGTCGGCATCGAGTCCGGCGAGGCAACCGGCTGGACCTTCACCGACTGGGTCGAGGACATGGTTCTGCGCCAGCACGGCGCCGACGTCTATGACCAGTGGGTCAGCCACGAGATCCCGTTCAACGACCCGATGATCGTCGAGTCGATGCAGACCGTGCTCGACCTCTGGTCCGAAGACAACGTCTTCGCCAGCTCGGGCACCATTGCTGCGACGGCGTTCCAGGACAACGGCCAGCCGCTCGTCGATGGTGACTGCATGATGCACCGCCAGGCGTCGTTCTACTCGGCATTCATCCCCGAAGGCACCCCCTTCGCTGATGGCTCCGAAGGCGCCGTCGACGTGTTCTACTTCCCCGACATCAACGGCGATGCGCCGGTGTTGGGTGCAGGCACGCTCGCCGCAGCCTTCAACGCTGACCCGAACGTCCACAAGCTGCTCGCCTACATGGCGACCCCGGCCTACGCCGAAGCTCGTCAGGCAGCACAGCAGGAACTGAAGGGTGGCGGCGCCGCTCTCTCGGGCTTCTTGTCGGCAGCCAAGGGCCAGGACCCGAGCGTCTACCAGCCGCTCGAGCAGTCCTTCCTCGAGATCCTCGACACCGCCGCGATCGTTCGCTTCGATGCCTCGGACCTCATGCCCGCCGACGTCGGCGCCGGCACCTTCTGGACTGAAGGCACCGCAGCCGTCAACGGCGACAAAACCGCCCAGGAAGCAGCCGACGCCATCGAAGCGTCGTGGCCCGCCTGAGCATCTGAAGACCGAACAACCACATCGTTGAGGCACCCGCCTCGATGATGTGCGAAGCTGACAGGGCACCGGCATTCGTGCCGGTGCCCTGTTTGGTTTCGGGGCCACGCAGCGCTCGAACGAGTTCGAGTGCGGCAATCAGAACACGAGAACACGACCTGAGGGGGTACGGCGTGACAACGCTGGATGAAATCGACGCACTGCACGTCGGAGGAGCCGGGCGCGAGGCACGACCGCTCAAGTACTGGCTCGTCCGCATCGCACTCGGCATCGTCGCCCTCCTGGTGCTCTGGTTGTTGATCACCCAAAGCAAGGCCCGTGCAACTGCACTGCTGGCAGGCGGCGCTGTCGTCGTCACGGGCGGCCTGTGGATCGGCGCAAATCTCGTCGTCAATCAGGCCAGCAAGAACTGGCAACTGTTCAACACGATGCGCTTCGCCCTCGGTGGTTTTCTCGTCGCCGCGCTCATCGCCGGGAATCAGGCCATTTCCGGAGCAGCCGAAGGCACCGGTTTCGTCGGCCGGTTCGTCGGTCTCGTCTGGTTCCCGTTGATCATCGGCGCCGTCACCGGCGCAACTGGCTTCGCACTCAGTCGCGTCGACGCGCCTCGGACGCGCCTCGCGATCGGGGCGGGCGGCATCGGTGCCGCTGGCCTCGTCATCGGCGCCATGATGGACGTGACAGCACGGCCCGAGATCGACATCGCCGCGCTGCTCGGCTGGACCGCACTCGGCGCCGGGGCAGGCGCCGGGATCTCCGTTCTGCGCAAGCACGCACCACTCGGCGGCGTCATTCTCGGCACAGCCATCGGGTGGTTCGTCGGCGCCTTCGGTGCCCCTGAACTCGGCGGCGGCTCCACGGGCTGGGCAATCGTGGCCACCACGGTCCCCGCCGCACTGCTCGGATTGCGCTTCGCGATGAAGCCGAACGGCGGCGTTGCCGAGCGGGCCGCAGTCGAACGACGCGCGCATCCGGTCATCTTCCTGGCCCCTGCGCTGCTGTTCGTCACGATCACACTGGTCGTGCCGGCCATTCGCACCTTCCTCATCTCCCTGCAAGACCGCACGAGCGAGGAGTACGTCGGACTCCAGAACTACACCGACACCTTCCAAGACGTGAATTCGTGGGACTCGGCCGGCTGGTCCGACATGTTCTTCAACTGGCCGATGATCATCGGGCTCGTCATGCTGGCGATCTTCGCCGTCATCGGGACGCGGATGAAGCAACGCACCGGGCGCCTCGTCGAACTCGGCAGCCCGAGCATGGGCCCCCTCGTCGCCGGGCTGATGTTCGTGGCCTTTGCGGTCTTCACCACCTTGCGCGGCACGATCATCAACAATCTCTGGTGGGTCGTCGTCGTCACGTTGTTCTCGACGTCGCTGGGCCTGCTCATCGCAGTGCTCGCCGATGACGTCAAATTCGAGAAGGTCGCGAAGTCGATGATCTTCATGCCGATGGCCATCTCGTTGGTCGGGGCCTCGGTCATCTGGCGGTTCGTGTACGTCGCCCGCGACTCCTCGAAAGAGCAGACCGGCGTGCTGAACGCAATGTGGGTCGGCCTCGGCCGCCTCAGTACCGGTCAATCGGTGGCGGCCACCGTGTTCGTCTTCGCCGTCGGCCTGACCGGCCTCGCCGTGCTGCTGCGTTCGATCGCCGCCCGGAACTTCATCACGGCGATCGTCGCGATCGTTGCGACCCCGTTGCTGATCATTGCGGTCGACGCCGTGTGGGAAGCGTTGTCGGGCGACGTGCAGAAGTACGTCGATCGGCGCGATCCTCACCGCGACCTTCGTGGCCCTGCTGGTCTACGCCGGCCGCACGATCAGCAGGGGCGAGTACGGGCCGGCGGTGGTGCCGGGCATCGCCAGCCTCCTGCTCGGTTGGTTCCTGTGGCGATACTGGGGCGTCACCGGGGGCGGCGTCGGCGGCTTCAAGACCTCGACCGCCGGGAACGTGGTCGGTGACCCGATCAACTTCATCCAGACGTCGCCCTACAACAACGTGTTCTTGATGATCGTGCTGATCTGGATCCAGACCGGCTTCGCCATGGTCATCTTGTCCGCCGCGATCAAAGCTGTTCCCGACGACATCATCGAAGCGGCAAGCGTCGACGGGGCGACCACGTCGCAGACCTTCTGGAGGGTCACGCTGCCGCAGATCGCGCCGACCATCGGTGTGGTGGTCACCACGATCATCGTGCTGGTGATGAAGGTGTTCGACATCGTCAAGGTGATGACGAACGGCAACTTCGGCACGCAGGTGTTGGCGAACGACATGTATTTCCAAGCATTCCAGTCGCAGAACTTCGGACGCGGCGCGGCGCTCGCGATGCTGATCTTCTTCTCCGTGTTCCCGATCATGGTCTTCAACATCCGTCAGATGCAGAAGGAGAACTGAGATGTCGAACATCGCGCTTCCCGACCACACCGCGGCCGTCGGCGCGCGACTCACGACGCACGCCGAACGGCGGCGTGATGAGTCGCTTCGCCGACGGCCTCCGCGCCATTCCCACCTTCATCCTGTGGCTCGTCGTCATCGTGTGGGCCACGCCGACGGTCGGCCTCTTCGTCAGCGGCTTCCGTTTCCGCGACGCACAACGCAACAGCGGTTGGTGGACGGGCCTCAATCCGTTCAACTGGACCCTCGAGAACTACGACACCGTCTTTGGCGCCCGCGCCGGCCTGTTCGATGCGTTGCTCAACTCGATGGCGATCGCGATCCCGGCCACGATCATCCCGATCTCGATCGCGACCTTTGCGGCCTACGGCTTCGCGTGGATCGACTTCAAGGGGCGCAAGACGCTGTTCATCTCGACGGTCGCCTTGCTCGCCGTGCCGCTCCAGGTGGCCCTCATTCCGCTGCTCGTGTTCTACATCGGCGGCGCGCACCTCACGATCCCGATTCTCGACAAGACGATCACGGTCTTCCCCGACCTCGATCTGGTCAATACGACCACTGCGGTCTGGATCGCCCACTGCGGGTTCGCGTTGCCGTTCGCGATCTTCTTGATCCACAACTACATCTCGGGCCTGCCCAAAGATCTGTTCGAAGCAGCCCGGATCGACGGGGCCGATCACTTCACGATCTTCTGGCGGCTGGTTCTGCCGCTGTCGATTCCGGTGCTCGCCGCCTTCGCCATCTTCCAGTTCCTGTGGACCTGGAACGACTACCTCATCGCGAACACCTTCGCCGGCACCAACCCCGACGCACGGCCGGCCACGATCCTCATCGCCAACCTGGCCGGCGACTTCGGAGCGAACGAGCACCTGTTGCCCGCAGCGGCGTTCGTCCAGACCTTCTTCCCGCTCGTGGTGTTCTTTGCACTGCAGCGCTACTTCGTGCGGGGTCTGCTCGCCGGTTCCGTCAAGGGCTGACCGTCGTCTCGAAGCATGCGTCGCCGGGTCGTCTTCGGGCCGACGGGCCCGATCGGTAGGTTGGGTCGGTGACTTCGCTCGTTGATTCTTCGCCACGACAACTCGGATCGCTCCCCGAGGTCGGGGCGCTGTCGTTCGGATTGTGGCGGTACACGAACACCGACGTGGGTACGGCACAGGCGGTGTTGGAAGCCGCGCTCGATGCCGGGATGAACCTCATCGACAACGCCGACGTCTATGGCTTCGACTGGGGCGGGACCGGCTTCGGGCAGGTCGAGGAAATCCTCGGCTCCGTGCTCGCCGCAACCCCCGGGTTACGTGACCGAATGGTGCTCGCCACCAAGGGCGGCATCGTTCCGCCACTCCCCTACGACTCGTCGTCGGCATCGCTGCGCAGTGCGTGCGAGGCGTCGCTGAGCCGGATGGGCGTCGAGGTGATCGACCTGTACCAGATCCACCGGCCCGACCTGTTTGCTCACCCCGCCGACGTTGCCGCTGTGCTCACCGAACTCCGCACGGCGGGCAAGATCCGCGAAGTCGGCGTCTCCAACCACACCCCGGCCCAGGTCGCCGCGCTGCAAGCCCACCTCGACTTTCCGATCGTGTCCAACCAACCCGAGTTTTCCGCCACCCATCTCGACCCGCTGCGCGACGGAACCCTCGACCAGTGCATGCAGTGCGGCATCACCCCGCTGGCGTGGAGCCCGCTGGCAGGAGGTTCCCTCGCCACCGGCACTGGCGTACGCCCTGAACTCGTGGCCGAACTCGACCGACTCGCAGCACGGGAAGGCGTCGAACGCAGCCACGTTGCGTTGGCATTCGTCCTCGCCCATCCGGCACGGCCCATCGCGATCGTCGGCTCGCAGAGCGTCGATCGCATCGCCGATTCAGTCCGCGCGCTTGACGTCGGCCTCGATCGCTCCGACGTGTACGCCATCGTCCAAGCATCCGAGGGGGTTCCGCTGCCATGAGTTCCATCACCGACCCGCAGGTGCCCGAGATCTCGTGGTTCAGCGCATTGTGCGACGACGACTACGAGTTCCTCGGACAACCCGACGCGACCCTCGCCAGCTCGTGGGAGCACTGCGCCGACATCGTGCGCACCGCCGACCGCAACGGCTTCGACAATGTGCTGCTGCCGTCCGGCTACACCTTGGGCATCGACTCGACGGCCTTCGCTGCCGGGATCGCCACGCACACCGAACAGATCAATCTGCTGCTGGCGGTTCGCATGGGCGAGATGCATCTGCCGCAACTGGCGCGGCAACTCGCCACGATCAATCAGATGGCGGGCGGCCGGTTGTGCATCAACATCATCAGCTCCGATATTCCGGGCGAGGCCCTCGACTCGGCACCTCGATACCAACGCACGCGCGAGTGGATGCAGGTACTGCGCCAACTCCTCAACGGCGAAGCGGTCGATTTCCACGGCGACTTCGTCGACCTCGCCCTCGATCCGCCCCGCATCGCTGCTCCGGGCAGCGTGTGCCCTCCATTCTATTTCGGCGGATTCTCACCGGCCGCGAAGGACGTCGCGGCCGCCGAGGCCGACGTGTTCCTGACCTGGCCCGACACCGTGTCGGCCGTCGGCGACACGGTGCACGAGATGACGGCGCTCGCGGCCGAGCGGTACGACCGCGAACTCATCTACGGGCTGCGCGCCCACGTGATCGTCCGCGCCACCGAAGCCGAGGCCCGCTCCGCTGCCGAACGGCTGGTCTCGAAGCTCGACCCCGAGACGGGCGATGCCATTCGCAACAAGTCGCTCGATGCCGCATCGTTCGGGGTGGCCCGCCAGGCCGAACTACGCGCGAGTGCGCTCGACGACGGATTCGTCGAAGACAATCTGTGGACCGGTGTCGGGCGGGCCCGCAGCGGCGCCGGTGCGGCGATCGTCGGCGACCCCGACCAGGTGGTGGCCAAACTGCGGGCCTATCAAGCGGTGGGCATCGGGGCATTCATCCTCTCGGGCTACCCGCACGCCGCCGAGTGCGAGCTGTTCGCCAAGCACGTCCTGCCCCAGATCGAGCACGCTCCACTCACACCACGATTCACCCACTGACCCGAGAATGCCGCCGCTGGCGACACGCCATCGACCAGACTGGAACGCATGAGCAATCAGGAGCCGCCTCCGCCGCCGTCCGACTTCGGGGCTGCGCCCCCACCGCCGCCGGGGATGCCGGCGTACGGCCAGGCGCCACCGCCGCCCGCGTACGGCCAGGCTCCACCGCCGCCGGCTCCGGCGTACGGCCAGGCTCCACCACCGCCCCCGGCGTACGGTCAGATGCCGCCCGCCTATGCCGGTATGCCCGGATCGGTAGCGAAGCCGCCGCGACCCGACGTCAAACTCGGGGCCATCCTCACCATCGTCGGTTCGGTGATCAGCATCATTGGCGTGTTCTTACCGTGGGTGTCGGACGGTGGGGAGAGTCAGAACGGCACGGGCGTGTTTCTGGCGTCCGATTTCACCCTGTATGACAACCCCGGCGCAGGCGTGATCTTCTTCGCCGTCGTCACTGCCGCGCTCGGCATCGCACTGTTCTTTGCCGGACGGGTACTCGCCGTGGCGATCATCGCGATCGTGGTCGCAGTGATCGCACTGTTCGTCGGCATCGCCATGGTCGCCATTGCCAGCGACACCGCGAGCTTCGGGGATGGAAGCGTCGGCTTCGGTGCGATCCTCCAGCCGATCGCTCCGCTCATCACCCTTGCCGGTTCGATTGCAGCCACGAGCAAGCGCCGCAGGTGGCCGACCGCGTGATGTGAGGTTCTGAGCTGTCGGTCGGCCGTGCGGGCGCAGGCCGACCGACAGCCGAACTCAGGCCCAGATCGCCTGGCGGGTGGTGGCGTCGAAGAAGTGCACGTTCTCGATCGTCACGGCGATGTCGATGGTGTCGCCCATCCGTGCCCGCGAGCGCGGGCTGAACCGCCCCACTGCGTTGGCCGCCGACGCACTCGTGGACTCCTCGACAGCATCCGGGTCGCCGGAGTCGACCGTCTTCGCGTCGAGGCGGAAGTGGACCATGATCTCGGAGCCCAACGCTTCGATCAGGGTCACCTTCGACGTGAGTCGACGACCTTCGGGTACCCCGTCGACCATCGCGGCGTCTTCGAAGTCTTCGGGGCGAATCCCGACGATCACCGGCTTGCCGTCGTACCCCTTCAGACCCGGACGAGCTGCCAGCACATTGGCATCGAGCCCGATCGTGTGCCCGCCGATGGTGACCGTTCCGCCGTCGCCCTGAATGCTGGCCGACCCTTCGTACAGGTTCATCGACGGTGAGCCGATGAATGCTCCGACAAACACGTTGTCGGGCCGGTCGTACAGGTTCTGTGGTGTGTCGACCTGCTGGAGGTAGCCGTCCTTCAACACGGCGACTCGGTCACCCATGGTCATTGCCTCGACCTGGTCGTGGGTGACATACACCGTCGTGACGGCCAGCTCGCGTTGTAGGGCGGCGATCTCGGCGCGCATTTGCACCCGCAACTTGGCGTCGAGGTTCGACAGCGGTTCGTCCATCAGGAACGCCGCCGGCTGACGAACGATCGCACGGCCCATCGCGACACGCTGGCGCTGACCACCCGACAGCAGCCCGGGTTTGCGATCGAGGTACGAGTCGAGTTCGAGGATCGCCGAGGCCTTGCGCACGCGGGCATCGATTTCCGCCTTGGGCACCTTGGCCAACTTGAGCGCGAATCCGATGTTGTCGTACACACTCATGTGCGGATACAGCGCATAGTTCTGGAAGACCATGGCGATGTCACGGTCCTTCGGTTCGACATCGTTGACGACCCGATCGCCGATGCGCAACTCACCGCCCGAGATCGACTCGAGGCCGGCGACCATGCGCAACGCCGTGGACTTGCCACAACCGGACGGTCCGACCAGGACCAGGAATTCCTTGTCCTCGATGTTGATGTCGAGGTCGTGGATGGCGTGATACCCGTTGTCGTAGACCTTGTTGACCTTGTCGAGTACGACTGTTGCCATGGTTCCTCCGATGTCCCGGCATCACCGTCTCTAGAAGTCGGACGATCTGCACCTGTCAGGGCTTGCACAGTAGGCCGAATCGACCCCACGCGTCCACCAGCACCGGCAACAACATCAACGACGACGAACCCCCGCCGGGCCGCGCGCCGCGCTCGATCAGTCGAGCGTGATGATGACCGCGCTGTTCGATGCCGTTGCCTGTTTCTTGAACACGCCTCGGATCGAATTGATCATCGTGATGACCGTGAACATGAATCCGTACTTCTTCTTCACCAGGCCCTGTACCTCGGTGAACAGCGCGCCGGTGACCACCTCGGCGGTGCCGGTCACCTCGGGTGCCCCGGCGGTGACCCGGCCGCGCTGATCGCACGGGCGCAGCGTGACCTTCGGCGTGTTGCGGATGCGCTTTGCCTTCCACGACTCATCCGAGGTGGTGAATCCGAGGCGGCCGTCAGGGAGGGTGACGATCCACACCGGAAGTGGCTTGGGTGTGCCGTCCTTCGTGAACGTGGTGAGAGAGACGAACTTTTCCAAACCGATCGACGATGGCTCGGGCTGTGGGGCGGTACTGCTCGACATCATTTCGACGATAGCGTCGCAGCCCGTGAATCAAGTGAAGAACCGCATGCAGGCCCTCGGTCTGCTCGACCGCTCGATCAAGGCTGCGACCGACGACGAGATCATGTCGGGCATCGAAGCCTTGGACGACGATCACCGTGACGGCCTCGAAGCCTTTGTCGACGGTGAACTCGATGTCGACACCCTGCGTGTGGGCGTCAAGGCGGGCCGGATCGACGGCAGCATGGAGGCGATCGCGGCGATTCTCACCGACGCCTGCCTCGCCGATTGCATCGAACATCTCGGCGACCACGCCGACAATCCGTCGACCGATCAGCTCAAAGAGGTGCTGCCCGGCATCATCGATCGCCACGGCGTCGCCATGACCCGGATCATGCTCGCAGCCACCGTGGCCGGCGAGGCCCCCGCATCGGCAATCATTCGCGACCTCCTGAAGAACGACGAACAGCTCGGCCTCCCCAAGGTGGAGGAGACGACGTCGGTTCCGGTGCTCGACACGGCCAAGCGTTCAGCTGACGAACAGACCGAATTGCGCGAGCAGCGCAAGGCCGCCAAGGCTGCGAAGAAAGACGCCGACCGCGCCCGCAAGGCGCAGTCCGCCGCCGCCAAGCGCAAGTAGCGCTGACCGCTCACGGTCGGCGGGAAGTGCAGTCCTCGAATTGCGCGACCCGAGCGGCTCAGGCAAAGCCGACGATGGGGTGCGCAACGTACGGTGCTTCGAGCAATTCGACTTCTGTCATCGGTGAGTTCGAGATCGACTGCGGCGACGGCGTCGGCGATGTGCTGCGGCTTGGTCGCTCCGACGATCGGTGACGTGACGGCCGGATTGCGCAACACCCACGCCAACGCCACCTGCGCCCGCGGCACGCCGCGGCCTTCGGCGACGACGGCCACCGCGTCGGCGACGGCTCGGTCGGACGCAAGCGTGCCGTAGAGGTGCTTGCCGAACTCGTCGCTCTCGGTGCGGTTGGTCGTCTCGTCCCACGGCCGCGTCAGCTTGCCGCGAGCCAACGGACTCCACGGGATCACCGCCACGTTCATGTCGGCACAGAGCGGCAGCATTTCGCGTTCCTCTTCCCGATTGATCAAGTTGTAGTGCGGCTGCATGCTGACGAAGCGAGTCCACCCGTGTGCGTCGGCGGTGTACTGCGCCTTGCTGAACTGCCACGCGTACATCGACGAGGCGCCGATGTGGAGCACCTTGCCCATCTTGATCAGGTCGTGCAGCACCTCCATGGTCTCCTCGATGGGCGTGTGGTGGTCCCACCGGTGGATCTGATACAGGTCGATGTAGTCGGTGCCGAGCCGGCGGAGGCTCTCGTCGACCTCGTGCAAGATCGCTTTGCGCGAGAGACCCTCGCCGAAGCGGCCGGGACGCATCCGACCCCGCACCTTGGTGGCGATGATCACGTCCTCCCGCGGGACCATGTCGTTCAGTGCCCGCCCGACGATCTCCTCGCTGCTTCCCAGCGAATACACGTTGGCGGTGTCGAAGCAGTTGATCCCCGCTTCGAGGGCCTGCTCGATGAACGGTCGACTCGTCGCCTCGTCGAGGCTCCAGGCGTGGGTTCCCTTCGCCGACTCGCCGTAGCTCATGCAGCCGAGCGTGACGGCGGAAATCGACAGGCCAGTGGTTCCGAATGGCACGTACTTCATCACGCCACCCTGCCACACCCACTCCACAAGCCCGAAAAATGCAGCACGGGGTGCGCAGAGCGCACCTCATCCTCCCCAGAACGGGTGAGACCGCCCACGCGGGGTGAGACCGCCCGCGCGGGGATGGGCGCTGGCGCGCGGACTGGGCGGTCAGAGGTCGAGGGTGTGGCCGGCGACTCGGCGTTCGTGGGTGAGGAGCCAGTCCTTGGCGGCGAGTCCCCCGGCGAATCCGGTGAGCGAGCCGTTGGCGCCGATGACCCGGTGGCACGGCACGATGATCGAGATCGGATTGCGTCCGTTGGCGGCACCGACGGCCCGGGCCTTGCGCCTGTCGCCCATCCGGTCGGCCTGTTCGCCGTAGGTCTGGGTCGCGCCGAAGGGAATCGCCCGCAGCGCAGTCCACGCCGACTGCTGGAAGGCGGTGCCGATCGGGTCGAGCGGGAGGTCGAAGTCGGTGCGCGTGCCGTCGAAGTACTCGCCGAGTTGTCGCACCGCTGCCACGAGCACCGGATGGTCGTCACTGCGCTCAGCGGCGTCGAGGGTCACGCGATCGGGGCGGTCGGTCGGCCAGAGCACGGCACGGATGCCGTCGTCCGAGGCGACGAGAGTGAGTGCGCCGACGGGGCTCTCCATGGTGGTGGAGGCGAGCAGAGTCATGATGCTTCCTTTCGAGAGGTGGGGACGGCCCTGGCCCTCGCGTTGGCCGCGGCATCGGCCGCAGCATCGAGTGTGCCGAGGCTGGCCCAGAGATGGTGCAGTGCATAGGTGCGCCACGGGGCCCACCGTGAGGCGTCTGAGATGTCGAGTCCCAGCGTCCGCAGCGCGTTGACGGCAACGAGGTCCGATCCGAGAAACACGTCGGGATGCCCGAGGCCGCGCATCACCACATAGTCGGCCGTCCACGGCCCGATCCCCTTGATGGCGAGCAGTTGCCGGCGCGTGTCGGCTGGGTCGGCGCCGGCGTCGAGCATGAGGTCACCTGCGGCCACCGCCGCAGCCACCCGTCGAGCCGTGTCGCGGCGCGCCGTGGGCATCGCAAACAACTCATCTGGTGCTGCCGCCAGACGATCGGCGGTCGGGAAGGAATGGGTCAGCTCCGTGCCGTCGACGAGTTCGGGGTCGAGCCGATCGCCGAGACCGACGACGAGTCGACCCGTCACCGTGCGCGCTCCGGCGAGCGACACCTGTTGGCCGATCACTGCGCGGATCGCAGTCTGAAACGCATCGACGCTGGCCGATGCTCGTCGGCCGGGCGTACGTCTGACGAGCGGCCCGAGGTCGGGGTCCGATCCAAGCGCTGCGTCGACCGCGACCGGGTCGGCATCGAGATCGAGCAGGCGCCGAAGTCGCTGGACAGCACTCGACAGATCGGTCCAGGCGGCGAGGCGGACCCGCGCCTCGATGTGGTCGTCATGGGCGCGCAGTGTGACGACCCCATGGCCATTCGGCAGGGTCAACGTCTGCGCGAACACCGAGCCGTCCCACGACTCGAGACCGGGAATGGCGTGAGCGCCGAGGAAGACGAGGAGGTCCGGTCCGGCGAACGGCTGTCGGGCCGGCAGCTTGAGGGTCACCTCGCCGGCAGGACCGACCCCGGACTCAGGGCGACGTTTCGCCCGGAGGTCGGTCGGCGATGCGGCGAAGACCTCGCGCACCGTGTCGTTGAACTGACGGATACTGCCGAATCCGGCGGCGAACGCGATATCAGTGAACGTCATCGCCGTCGTCTCGATCAACAGGCGGGCGGTGTGGGCGCGATGAGCGCGTGCGATGGACAAGGGGCCAGCACCGAGTTCGTCGGTCATCACCCGGTTGAGATGACGCTCGCTGTAGCCGAGTTTGCGGGCCAGGCCGGTGACGCCGTCGCGTTCGACGACGCCGTCGGCGATCATGCGCATCGCGCGGCCGACCACGTCTTGGCGGAGATTCCATTCGGGCGAACCGGGTGAGGCGTCGGGTCGGCAACGCTTGCACGCCCGGAACCCGCGCTGTTGGGCTGCGGCTGGCGTGTGGTGGAACTCGACGTTGGTCTGCTTGGGCGTGATGGCCGGGCAACTCGGCCGGCAGTAAATCCCGGTGGTGCGCACTGCGGTGACGAACACACCGTCGAATCGGCGATCGCCGCTCTGCACGATGCTGTAGCAGTGGTCGTGGTCGAGCGGTGGCATGGCCCCATGATGGCCGACCCGTCACGAATTGACCAGCGGGAATCAGTCATTCAAGACGCCGAAGAAACGACGTCTGATTTCCGCTGGTCAGGCCAGCTGCATGGCCGGGGCGTCTGCGGGAACCAACTTGGTGCGGAGAACCCACAGCCCGATCAGACACGACACAACGCCGCCCAGGAATCCCGCCTGCTTGCCGACGGCGTGCGCGAGCACGCCGAGTGCGATGCCGGCAACGGCAGAACCGATCTCGAAGAACATCGTGAACGAACTGATCGCCGAGGCCCGCTCGGTGTCGCTCACGCTATTGACGGTGAGGGCCATCAACGACGGATAGTTGAACGCTGCGCCGAGCCCGATGAGCGATGCCCCGACCCACAAGCCGGGAACGCTCGGAACGGCGGCGAAGACGACCAGGCCTGCGGCGATCGAGACCAGAGCGATCGACACCGCTCGGCGCGGACCCAGCCGCTCGGGCAGCTTCGCCCCGAACAGCCGGATGACCAACGACACGAAGGCATACGCGAGGAACAAGCCGCCCGAGTTCGCCAATCCGTGAGTCCGGGCATAGTCGGGAATGAAGAGGAAGAACGTCGTCAGGCCACCGATGCCGAGAGCGAGCACGGCACCCGGCAGCACAGCCGCGGGATGCACGAATCGCATGAGGCCGGTCTGGGCGAGGGCCCGCACCGGAGCGGCTGCGCGCCGACCTGAATCGACCGCCACAGGTGCTTCATCGTCCTGCGGCTCGACGCGTGCCGGGGCGAAGATGGCGATGATCGCGGCGACGATGGCAAAGCCGCCAGCGGCGATGAAGGCACGTTCGAATTGGTCGTCGTCGAGCATCCATTCGCCGAACACCGGGCCCACACCGAGCCCGGTGAACACCGCAACCGAAAAGTAGCTCGCGCTCTCGGCACGACGATCGCGGGGTGAAAGGTCGGCGATGAGGGTGGCCGCGCCGACGAAGACCGCAGCTTCACCGACCCCGGTGGTTGCTCGGAGCAGCATCAGCAGGGCGAGTGAATCGATCTGGCTCATCAGCATCCCGCCCGCCGCCGTCAGGAGCGCGCCACCGATCATGATTGCCCGGCGACCGTAACGGTCGGTGAGGCGCCCGAGTGCAGGGCGGGCGAAGATCGCAGCAATTGCGAACACCGCGGCATTCAGACCGAGCGCGAATTCGCCGCCACCGAGTGGGCCTTCGATGAGGAGCGGCAGCAGCGGCACCAGCGTGCCGACGTACATGAAGAAGGCGAAGGCGCTGAGCGTCACGATCACGAACGGCGCGGTGACCAGCCGATCATCAGATGCCGCGGCACCCGAGTCGAGGTCGCGTGCGTCGCGCTCCGTGATGGCCATCTCGACATCATGCCGAGCCGACCGGATTCACCCTTGGATCGGAACCCGTCCGGGCCGGAAGTCACACGCGGCCGCTGTGCAGGTTGCGTCGAGATGGCGCCGTGACGGTCCGGTGGCCGTGGTCCGGTGGCGGTGGCAGCGAGACCAGATGTCAATCGGTCGGCGGGTCGGGCAACGACTCCGGGCGCGCCGTGATGGCATCGAGCGAGAGCGGCGTCGCACGAGGCGAACTCTGCCAAAGCGCGTGAGGCAGGGGTGTCGACGGGGCCGCGCTGGTCCGAAGTCAGGTCGCATCCCTGACGATTTATGGTGTGAACGCCGCGTTGAGTACCGCTGTGTCGAAGTACTCGGCGAACGAAGTGACCTTTCCGTTCCGGGTATGGATCTCGGAGATGTAGGTCTGGTCATACGACTTACCCGTGAAGGTAACAACGGCATGGCCCTTGTACTTCGCGATCAACGCCTCCGGATCATTCAAGAACTCGAAGTCAGGATCCGTGAACGTCAAGTCGGGAAGCACGGCAAGCAGGGGACCGATGGCTGCGTCGAAGCTGGCGAAGTCGGTGTATCGGTCGCCCAGGAAGGGAAACTCGATGACCCCGTCATCGGCGAGGAAGGCCCAGAAGGCGGAAGTCGACCCAGACTCGATGGCGTGCAGAAGTCGACGGACCAGACGTTCGGTCGCCCGCTGCTTTCTCGACTGGCCGGAGCCGCCACCGTTGTGATTCGCTCCGATCGCCGCTGCTGCGATCCCGGCCCCACCCAGTTGCAGGAACGAGCGACGACCGTGAGGCGCTTCGGTGACCCCATCGAACGGGATCACCAGTCGGTGGGCTGGCGGACTGGTCGTCATGGTCGTCTCCTCGGGTCTCTACCCATGATGCGCTGGCGGGATTGCAAAAAGGTTGCACCGATGTTGCGCGGAATCGAGGCGGCCGCCAAACGGCGCCGTTCGATCACCCCTGCCACGGGCCGAGTTCCGGACGCAGCATCGGTTGAGCTTGCCGCCGCTACCAAGCCGGCGATGGTGCGCTCGGGAAGTCTGCTAGTGCGTGCGTGAGGATTTGCAGCTCGGTCTGGCGGAGTGGCGGGCCCGGTTCAACTCCGACGTCCTCCATGAGCCGCGTTCGGATCTCGCGGTACAGCGCCAGTGCCTCGACCTGTCGACCGCAGCGGTACAGCGCGATCATCGCCGCCCGCCAGAGTGCCTCTGCATATGGATAGCTGCGGCAGGCCGCGACCAGATCGGCGAGGCAGGAGCCATGTCTCCCGAGGTTGAGCTCGGCGCTGAACCGAACCTCGAGTGCGTTGAGGCGGCGCTCAGTCAGTCGAACGACGGCCGGATGCTCGCCCAGCTCCAGTACCGCGAAGTCGCTGCGCCATAGACCGGTCGCGGCCTGCGCAAACTCGATGGCCGCAACCGGGTCGTTCTCCTGGGCGGCCACCGCCCGTGCGACCAACTGCTCGAACGTCGCGACGTCCGTGTGCGCCCCCATCAACGCATACCCGCGGCCCTCATGCACCACGGTCGCCGACAAACACGCCTCTCGCAGCTGCCGACGAAATCGCGAGACAAGAACGCGTAAGTTGTCAAGCCGATGTGGATCGCCAAACCCAAACACCCACCGTCCCAGATCTTCCAGCAGTACGGCGTGCGGTGCTGCGAGCGCCAGCGTCGCCACGAGCGCTGCTTGCCGGCCGTGGAGCGGCGACGTGCCAGCCACTCGGACCGGTCCGAGCACGAGCACGTTCGGCATGACCGTCGATGCCAACTCAGCATCCATGGCCCGGCTCGGTGCGTCGCAACCATGGACAACTTGACGAAGCCAGCAGGCGCGTGAGACGCGGAGTATTCAGAATTGAACACAGCGACTCAGTCGCCAGCAACTCCCAGCGCATCCACAAACCGGACCCTCCATCCGAGCACCCGAAAGCATACGCGCGGCGCGGCGGGTGAACGCGCAGCGGTCTCGGTCAATCGAGACGGGCGACGTCGACGGCCACCGACAGGGTCTGGTGCGACGCGGGGCCGATGACCACGCCGCGGATCGGAGCGACATCGGCATAGTCCCGGCCCCAGCCGATCGTGACGTGGCGATCAGGGCCGACGATGTTGTTCGTCGGGTCGAAGTCGACCCAGCCGTGCTCGGGTATCCAGACCGAACACCAGGCGTGGGACGCGTCGGCGCCGATCGTCTTCGATTCGCCCGGCGGCGGGTCGGTCTCGATGTATCCGCTGACGTAGCGGGCGGCGATCCCGCGCGAACGGAAGGCACCCACCGCCAGGTGGGCAAAGTCTTGGCAGACACCGGCGAGTTGCATCAACACATCGCCCAGCGGCGTGCTCACCGTGGTCGAGGTCGGATCGAATCGGTAGCCGAAGTAGATCCAACTGCACACCCCTTCGATCACGTCGAGGATCGGACGATCGGGAGCGAATTCGGAGGCGAACACATCGAGCAATTGCGAGCGGAGGCTTGCGTCGCCGGTGAGGTGCGTCGGCACGAGCCGGGACGGCGCGACGAAGGGCAGCACGTCGAGCGACAACACGCCGCGCACCGCATCGGTCTCGGCTGCGGCCCGCTCCCACGACGGATTGATGCGCGGTTCGAGTTGCGGCTGCACGACCACTTCGGTGTCGACGTCGACCACGAGGCGGGTGTGCGGCCGGTGCACTCCGAGTTGCACGACCCGATTGCCGAACACGTCGAGACGATCATCTCGCTCGTCGACCGCAGGC
This sequence comes from Ilumatobacteraceae bacterium, assembly GCA_963820085.1. Taxonomy (GTDB): domain Bacteria; phylum Actinomycetota; class Acidimicrobiia; order Acidimicrobiales; family Ilumatobacteraceae; genus Ilumatobacter_A. The sequence continues at coordinate 110,594 of CAWFYU010000022.1, forward strand.
GTGGTGGTGAGCTCGCTCGACACGACCCGCTGCGTCGGGGTGTCGCGCGCCAGCAGGCTGGCAACGCTGTAGCCGTCGAGCATCTCGGCGCTGTACTCGTACGTGGTTCGATGCGACACCCGATAACGCCGCGCGACCGTCGTCATGCCGACGTCCCCATCGTGTGCGGGTCGACCGGAGAGGCGAGATACCGACCGACGATGTCACGGGCGAGTCGATCGCAGCCGGCATACAACTCGTCGAGCACCCGGGCGGTGGCCGCCGGGGTGTGGAGTCGGGCCCGTTCGAGCAGATCGCCGAGCTCCTGGCCGAGCTGTGCACCGTCGACCCACCCGAGTCGCTCGGCTTCGACCCGAACTGCGTCGATCGCAAACGCCGCCGACCGCGGATTCGAGACGTCAGCCACCACCAGCTCGGCAGCGGCTGTGAATTCGACATCGGATCGATAGCGACGGCGGTACGCAACCAGGCTCTCGTTCGTGGCGAGCACGATCTCGATCAGGCGTTGGGCATCGTCGTCGAGTTCGGTCAGTTCCGCCCACTGCACGGCGCCGCGTAGAACGTCGATCACACCGAAGACTCGTTCGAGCCGTCGCCCGATCTCGCCGATGCGCCACGCCGGCCCGCGCAGCATGCTCTCGCTCCACAGGCCGGCAAGCGATGCGACGTCGATCAGGACCGAATCGAGCAGACCACTGTCGAGCAGACCGGCTTCGAGATCGGCGGCCATCATCGAGTCGAGTCCGTCGACGGTCGCCAGCGGGATACCGATCGCCGACATGCGGGTCGGCGACACGGTCGCAGCGACGAGGGCGCCGATGTCGCGACGCTGATCGGCGAGGCGCGCGAAGACCCGGCCCGCCGTGACCGAGAAGAACTCCCGGACCGACGAGACCTCGGCGAGCAACGACCCGAGTTGCTTGGCCAAGGCTGTGGCCGCCGACGCCAGCGAGGCGGTCGGGATGAATGCTGCGCTGCCGTACACCGTCGCCGCTGATGCCTGCCCGACGGCGACCCCGGCGACGTGGCCGAGCATGCCGATTGCAGGCCCGACCCACTGCTCGGCGCGCTCGGTGTCGGCGGTACCGCCCGTTCGGTCGAGCACGACACGCAACGTTCGGGCGACGAGTTCGGTGCGCTCGAGGGCCCGGCCGGCCCAGAACAGCGCCTCGGCCGCCCGGGTGGGAACCGAGGCGATCAGGTCAACCTGCGGCAACGGGCGCCGGCGGCCGATGCGGACGCGGTCGGATGCCCCGAGCACCCACATGTCCTTGGCCCGCGCCAACGTCGGCGAGGTCGGGTCGTCGCTCATCGCCAACACATGAGCGTTCGACCCCGGCAAGACTTCGATCCCCTGGTCGGTCGCAACCAGATGCATCCGCATCACGACGGGTCGATACAGCACCGTCGAGCCATCGAAGGTCGGCTGCAGTTCCCACTCGGTGTGGCGTCGACGGTCGGCGGTGAGTCGGCGGAGCAAGGTGCCGGGCCCGACGGTGCTCGGCGACCGGTCGAGCCAGTCCCCTGCGGCGTCCCAGTGATCGGCAAGGTCGGGATCTTCGATCACACCCGAGCCGTGCGCATTGGCCAAACGAACACCTCCGGACGACGCGGCGAGGAGGAGACCCGGCACGCCGGAGCCGCCCTCGGTGTTGACCTCCATGGGGTCGATGCGGTCGTCTTCGAGCCGCCGGAAGAGCACATCGATCGGCTCGAACCCGGCGAGCGAACGGAGCCACAACCGTCGTTGCCGAACAACCAGGTCGGCGCCTTCGGCCAGATTCAGACCGAGCTGGGTGGCGAGGAACGACTGCTCGACGAACGACGGATGGTCGACGCCACCGGACATGACCACGATGCGCGGGCTGGCCACGTCGGACAGGTCGGCGAGCCCATCGCGCAATCGGTCGACGAACGGTGCAAGTCGTTGCAACCCGTCGCTCCCGCGCACCTGGGTGGCGACATCGCGATGCACACGGGCGCTGACGAGCCGATCGAGCAGGGCATAGCCCACGCCCGCGGGAGCGTCGGTGCGATCGGCGATGACATGCCACACGCCGGTTGCGTCGCGCATCACGTCGACGGAGTAGCTGGTGAGCCACCGCTTCGGCCGATGTTGGCCGATGGCCGCGACGCGGTACCGGGGGCTGCCCCAGAGAGCTGCCGATTCGATCACCCGGTCGGTGAGGAGCCGACGTTCGCCGTAGAGGTCGCCGATAATCCGCTCGAACATCTGCATCCGCGCCACCACTCCGGCGCGCAACATCTCGAACTCGTTGCCGTCGAGCACGTATGGAATCGGGTCGAGCCGCCACGGCCGCGACGCGAGCGACACGCTGCGACCATCGGCGCGCGTCGGCAGGTCGTGGACGATGTGCCCGGCGCCTTCGAAGGTGAGGATTCGATCCGCGTCGTACTGCCGTCGCGCCAAGTCGGGCAGCTCTGCGAACAGGCGCAGAAGGTCGGCAGCAGCAGTCATGGTCTCGTCGACGAGCGTACGGTGTCGGGTGCCTGTCGGGTCAGAACTGCAGGTACCGGGCAGCGATTGCGTCGTGCAGTTCGGCCAGTGCGAGTTGGACACCGTCGAGGGCGTTGTCGAGCGCGACACCGTCGTCGGCTGCGGGCCGGCAATCGCGCAACTGACGGTCGGCCGACTCGAGCGCCTGCAACACCGTTTCGTTGGACGGCAGGCGCAGCAGGGACGACCGCATCTCGGTGATGCAGCCGGCGACCGAGCGGGGGAAGCGATGGTCGAACAGCAAGAAGCGCACGACGTCGGGCCCGTCGATCGGTCCCAGCCGATGCCCGCTGGTACATCTGGAGCGCCGAGAGCGACCGCAACACACTCATCCAACGCACCTCGGCGAACTGGTCGACCTGCCCGGGCAGCAATGAGAGCAGCGTTGCTGCGCGCACCCCGAGCACCCGGGTGGTCATGTCGGCCCGCTCGAGGAACCGCCCGAGTCGCCACATCTCGTAGGCCTCGTCTCGCGTCATGGTCGAGGTCAGCACGCCGTCGAGGCGGCGACTCTCGTTGATGACGCGGGTGAGCAGCGCCTCACGGGCCAGCCGCGGGAGGGAACTGGGCGCGTGGTTGCGCACATGGAGCGCGAGATCGTTGACGGTCTGCCAGGCTTCGCGCGGCAGCACCTCGCGACAGGTCCGCAGGTTCTCCCGACACGATTCGACCGTTCGCACGATGCTGTTGTGATGCGTCGGGTCGGCGACGAGGAACTCGACGACGGCCATCTCGTCGGACCCGTCGGTGAAGACCGGGCCCGGCTCGGCGCCGGCCACCGAACGCAACGACGACCACTGCACGGCGTCGGTCGCCGGAATGTCGGCGAGCATGTCGCCAAAGCTGCGGAGCACACGTGAGGCATCCTCGGCTCGTTCGATGTACCGACCGGCCCAGTAGATCCGGTCAGCGACGCGCGACAGCAACGCCATCAGAGGCCCCCCTGCTGTTGGGCCTGCTGTTGGGCCTGCTGGGTGTCGGACTGCGCGTCCTCGGCGGCCGTGGTGATGCCGTCGCGTGCCGATGCGGCGCCAGGTGGGGCATCGACGATCCAGGTGTCCTTGCTGCCACCGCCTTGCGACGAATTCACGATCAAGGAACCTTTCGTCAGCGCCACACGGGTCAGGCCGCCGGCGGTGACGTAGCTGCCGGCGCCGGTGAGGATGAAGGGCCGCAGATCGAGATGGCGGGGCTCGATGCCGTCGTCGACCAGCGTGGGCGCCGTCGACAGTTCGAGGATCGGTTGGGCCACCCAGTTCCGCGGGTCGGCACGGATGGCTGCAGCGACGGCGTCGAGTTCAGTGGTCGTCGCACGGTCGCCGATCACGATGCCGTACCCACCGCTCTCGTTGGCCGGTTTGAGGACGAGTTCGTGCAGATTCGCCAACACGTGCTCGCGTTCGGCGTCGTACATGCAGCGGAACGTCGGCACATTCTTGATCAACGGCTCTTCATTGAGGTAGTAGCGGATCATGTCGGGCACCCAGGCATACACGCACTTGTCGTCGGCGACGCCGGCCCCCGGGGCATTGGCGATGCCGACGTTGCCCGCTTTCCACGCCCGCATCAGGCCCGGTACGCCCAACGCCGAATCCTTCCGGAACACCTCGGGGTCGATGAACAGGTCGTCGATTCGCCGGTAGATGACGTGGACGCGTTCGAGCCCTTGAATCGTCTTCATGTAGACGCAGTCGTCGTCGCCGACGGTGAGGTCGGCACCTTCGACCAGTTCGGCGCCCATGCGTTGAGCGAGGAACGAATGCTCGAAGTAGGCCGAGTTGAAGACGCCCGGCGTGAGCACCGCAATGGTCGGCTCAGCCACTCCTTCAGGCGCGAGCGAGCTGAGCAATTTGTTGAGTTCGTCGGTGTAACCGTCGACCGGGCGGACCCGTTGCTGCTCGAACAATTCGGGAAACGTGCGCTTGGCGACACCCCGATTCTCGATCAGGTAGCTGACGCCCGACGGCACTCGCAGGTTGTCTTCGAGAACGTAGAACTCGCCGTCGCCACCGCGCACGAGGTCAGAACCACAGATGTGCGCCCACACCCCGAACTTCGGCGAGATTCCCTGACACTCGGGCCGATAGTTGACCGAGTCATCGAGCAGCGCGGCCGGGAAGACGCCGTCGGCAATGATCGTGCGCTCGTTGTAGATGTCGTCGATGAACATGTTGAGCGCCCGAAGGCGCTGCGCGAGACCGCGTTCGACCTGGTGCCATTCCGAACCCGCGATGAGGCGGGGCACGATGTCGAACGGCCAGGCCCGGTCGATGTTCTCGCCGTCGGAGTAGACGGTGAACGTGATGCCCATCGTCAGGATTTCGAGGTCGGACGCAGCCTGCCGCTCGCGCAACGCGTCGATGCCCAAGCCGTCGATCAGCGCCATCAACTCCTGTGCGATCGGTCGCGGGCGGCCATCGTCGTCCAGGAGTTCGTCCACTCAGCGACAGTACCCGACGCCGAAATCCGCAGCCGCCAATCGCGTTTCGGGCGCGTGACATCTGGAGCTGCGCACCAAGCAACCTGTCAGTCGCCGGATGCCGACGGTTCCTTGGGGAGACCGAGGACGCGCTCGCCGACGATGTTGCGTTGGATCTGGCTGGTGCCGCCCCAGATCGTCTCGGAGCGCGAGAAGAAGAACGACGACATCATCGGACTCACCGGATACCCCTCGCGCCGCCGGTCGCGTGCGGCACCGGGCCAGCCTCCCGCCTCAGGACCCGCGCCGATCAGCATCGCATCGGCACCCCAGATGTCGAGCGCGAGTTCCATCGCCCGCTGATGCATCTCGGTCCAGAACATCTTGTTGGTTGCACCCAACGCGATCGTTCCCATGTCCTTGGAATTGTTCAACGTGGCCGTGAGGTTGCGCAGACCGTTGAAGCGGAGGATTTCGATCTTGCTGTAGTACTGCATCAGCCGCTGGCGGATGTGGGCGTCGTTGATCGCGCCGTTTGCGCGAGCCTTCTCGACGAGCAGGCGGTACTCCTCGGCGAACCGGCGAAAGCCCGTGGTGGCCGACTGGCCGCGCTCGAACCCGAGCGTCGAGTTGGCCACCTTCCAGCCGTTGTTCACGCCGCCGACCACGGCGTCCTTGGCACATCGAGCGTTGTCGAAGAACACCTCGCAGAACTCGGCGGTCCCATCGGGTTGGGTGATGCCGCGCACTTCGACACCGTCCTGCTTCATCGGCACGAGCATGTAGGAGATGCCGGCGTGCTTCTTGACGTCGGGGTCGGTGCGGGTGAGCAGGAAGCAGTAGTCCGCGTGGTGGCCCTGGGTGGTCCACACCTTCTGCCCGTTGATCACCCATTCGTCACCGTCGAGCACGGCCGTGGTCGCGATCGACGCGAGATCCGAACCCGAGTTCGGCTCGGAGAACCCCTGGCACCAACGCGTCGTGCCCTGGAGGATGCCCGGCAGGAACTCCTTCTTCTGTTCCTCGGTCCCCCACTGCAACAGCGTCGGACCGACCAGGGTGTCGCCGAAGAAGTCGCCGCGCATCGGTGCTTTGGCGTTGGCGAACTCTTCGGCCAACGCGACGCCCTGCATCGTGGTCAGCCCCTTGCCGCCGTACTCGGACGGCCACGTGGCGCAGATCCACCCACCCTCGAACAACTTCCGCGGCCACTCGGCATTGAATGCCGTGCGCTCGTCGGGAGTCATCTCGAAATTCGCGTCGAACCATCCGTCGGGCAAGTTGTCGTGCAACCACGCCCTGATCTCGGTGCGGAAGTCCTCGGCCTCGTGCGGGTACGTCAGATCCATGACCCGCATTCTTGTGTGCGACGCCCGATCGGCCCGAATCTTGCCCGGTGTGTCATCCGTCCGTGTCGATGGTCCGGGACGACGCTCGCCGCTCCCCATCGACCGCCGAGAGAGTTCACGCCTCGTTCACGGAATTCGCACAGAAGCGCAACATGGCTTCTCTACTCTCGTGCTTGCGGTCGCCCCGCCCTCGCAGCACCAGTACCTCACCCCCCTCGAGCGAACTGGCTTGCCCCGAGGGCGGGCGACCGCCCAAGCACCCCACACCGATCACCTCTGGTGTCTGACACCAGACGGTGATGTCTGTCGAAACGACCCTGTTTCTGCGATGTGAACATCGCGTTTCCTCCTTGGCGTCATCGCCCGGACAACCTACGGTCGGCAGCCATGTTCGCTCTCGACACCGGCAACACCGCATGGGTACTGACCTCCGCTGCGCTCGTGTTGTTCATGACGCCCGGGCTCGCCTTCTTCTACGGGGGCATGGTGCGCTCGAAGAACGTGCTCGGCATGCTGATGCAGAACGTGTTCGCGATGGGACTGGTGTCGACCCTTTGGGCGATCATCGGCTTCTCGCTCGTGTTCGGTGACAGCGGCAACGGCTGGATCGGCAACTTCGACTTCCTGTTCCTCGCCGACGTGACCGACCTCGATGGCGACATTCCCGGCATGGCGCTGGTCGCCTTCCAGATGATGTTCGCGGTGATCACGCCCGCGCTGATCACCGGGGCCACCGCCGACCGTTTGAAGTTCGGGTCGTATGCGGTGCTGATCGGCTTCTGGTCGCTGCTCGTCTACGTGCCGGTTGCGAAGTGGGTGTTCAACGGCTTGCTGCTCGACATGGGTGCGCTCGACTTCGCCGGCGGCACCGCCATCCACATCAATGCCGGCGTTGCGGCGCTCGCGGTGGTCATCGTCGTCGGAAATCGCAAGGGCCATGGCACCGTCGCGATGCCGCCCCACAATCTGCCGCTCACGCTCCTCGGCACGGGCATCTTGTGGTTCGGCTGGATCGGCTTCAACGCCGGCTCCGGTCTCGCCGCGAATGGTGTGGCTGCGCAGGCCCTCGTCAACACTCATCTCGCGGCGGCCACCGGCATGCTCGGCTGGCTCCTCATGGAGAAGCTGAAGGCCGGTCACGCCACCACACTCGGTGCCGCATCGGGCGCCGTGGCAGGCCTCGTGGCGATCACACCATGTGCCGGTTTCGTCGGTGGCGCGGCGCCACTCATCATCGGTGCGGCTGCGGGCGTGCTGTGCTTCCTCGCCCTCGGCATCAAGGAGAAGATGAACTGGGACGACAGCCTCGACGTGATTGCGGTCCACCTCGTCGGTGGCGTGGTCGGCACCCTGCTGCTCGGGTTGTTCGCCGACACGGCGATCAATGGCGAGTACGACGGCCTCTTCTACGGCGGCGGCGGCGAGTTGCTCAAAGACCAGTTCGTCGCGGCAATCGTGGTGGGCGCATTCTCGTTCGTCGTCACGTTCGCCATCGCCAAGGTCATCGAGTCGACGATGGGTCTACGCGTCGACGAAGATGCCGAACTCGAGGGCCTCGACCAGAGCCAGCACGCCGAATCCGCCTACACCAGCTGAACTCGTTCGGCTGGGTAACGTCATCGACAGTCACCAATTGGAGAGCCCGACATGAAACTGATCACCGCTGTCATCAAGCCGTTCAAGCTCGACGACGTGAAAGACGCCCTGAAGGCGATCGACGTCACCGGCATCACCGTGTCCGAGGTGCGTGGCTTCGGCCGGCAAGGCGGCCACACCGAGACCTACCGCGGCGCCGAGTACAAGATCGACTTCGTCCCCAAGGTCAGCCTGGCCACGGTGGTCGACGAGAGCCGCGTCGACGAAGTGGTCGAAGCAATCAAGACCTCGGCTGCCACCGGCAAGATCGGCGACGGCAAGATCTGGGTGACCGACGTCGACCGGGTCGTGCGCATCCGCACCGGCGAAGAGGGCCTCGACGCCATCTGACCAGAACCCACGTTTGCGTCACGAATTTGGTGCTGTCCGCAGCCTTTTTCGTCACGCAAACGATTGCTTCAGGTCGATGATTGCAACCGACGCAACGCCGTCAAGGTCTGTCCCGCTCCGGCTCCGACGTCTTCGAGCGCGGTGAGGATCGCCACGAGGTTGCGATCGCGCTCCTGCGCCAGGTCGCGGATCGAACGATCGCCGGCTTGCGGCGTCGGACTGGTCGGCAATGGTGTCGATCAGCTCGTCGGTCAATTCCGGGGTGTCCATCAGCTTGGTCCACGGCCACTGGAGCGCCGGACCGAACTGGGCCATGAAGTGGCGCATGCCGCCATCGCCACCGGCGATGCGATACGTCTCGAACAGACCCATCTGCGCCCACCGCAGCCCGAAGCCGAAGCGGATCGCGTCATCGATTTCCTCGGTGGTCGCGATGCCGTCGTTGACCAGCCACAGCGCTTCGCGCCACACCGCTTCGAGCAGCCGGTCGGCGATGAAGGCGTCGATCTCCTTGCGCACGTGCAGCGGGCGCATGCCGAGCAGGCGATAGGTGTCCATCGCCCGGTCGATCGTGCCGAGGGAGGTCTGCTCGCCACCGACGATCTCGACGAGCGGCAGCAGGTAGACCGGATTGAACGGATGGGCCACCACCAGTCGTTCTGGCCGGGCCAGCGCCGCGCCCAGGTCAGTCGGCTTGTAGCCCGATGTCGACGACGCGATGAGCGCGTCGGACGGCGCCGCGGCATCGATGGCCGCAAGCGTCGAGTGCTTGAGGTCGAGTCGTTCGGGCACCGATTCCTGAACCAGCCCGACGCCGTCGACCGCCGCCTCGATCGATGCGGAGATGGTCAACGAGCCGACCCGATCGGTGGCGAGGCCGAGCGCGTCCCACGCCGCAACGGCGTCGGCCATCACCGCGTCGAGCATCGCTCGGGCCTCAGGCGACGGGTCGTAGGCGTTCACGTCGACGCCCCGCAAACGCAGGCGGGCCGCCCATGCCGCTCCGATCACGCCACAGCCGATGACTGCTGCCCGCGTCGGCAGCACCGTTGTCGCGTTGGTGCCTGGCCCCATCGCGACAGATGCGGCGGCATCAGCCATGACGGGTGAGCTGCATCTTCTCGCGGACCTGATCGGCAGACATGACATCGACGTTCATGCCCCGCAAGATCACAACGGCGCGTTCGACCAGGTCCTGGTTCGTCGCCAACTGTCCACGATCGAGGTACAGGTTGTCTTCGAGACCGACGCGCACGTTGCCACCCGCAATCGCAGCGAGCGCCACGTATTGGAGTTGCAAACGGCCGATCGAGAACGCACTGAAGGTCCACCCGTCGGGAATGTTGTTGACCATCGCCATGAACGTGTTGAGGTCGGCCGGGGCGCCCCAGGGAATTCCCATGCACAGCTGCACCATGACCGGGTCGTCGATGAGCCCCTGTTCGACGAGTGACTTGGCCTGCCACAGATGCCCGGTATCGAAGACCTCGATCTCCGGCCGGACCCCGAGTTCCTGCACTTGACGGGCCATTTCGGCGAGCACCGACGGCGTGTTGGTCATCACGTAGTCGCCCTCGCCGAAGTTCATCGACCCGCAGTCGATCGTGCAGATCTCGGGGAGGAGTTTGCGGACGTGGTCGAGCCGCTCGGTCGCGCCGACCATGTCGGTTCCCACTTCGGCCAGTGGGAGCGGCCGTTCGACCGACCCGAAGGTGACGTCGCCTCCCATTCCCGCGGTGAGGTTGATCACCGGGTCGACGTCGGACGAGCGCACTCGGTCGACGACCTCGGCGTAATAGTCGACCTCACGCGAGGGCGCGCCGGTGATCGGGTCGCGCACGTGGATGTGCACGACCGCTGCGCCGGCTCGCGCCGCGGCAATGCAGTCGTCGGCGATCGCCTGGGGCGTGAAGGGAACCTTGTCGGACTTGCCGACCGTGTCGCCGCTGCCGGTGACGGCACAGGTGATGAAGACGGAACTCATGCGGATCTCATTTCGAAGCGGGGTGGGTGCGGGGTGGGGGCGAAGCGGAATCGGAGCGCCGGAGTACGCGCAGTCGCGACAACACGTCGTCGCGGTCGATGTAGCAGCCGCGCAGTACCCGGCGGCCTGCACCGGGGTCGAAGGCGTCGCGGCCGTGCAGGACGCGCCGGTTGTCGAAGCCGATGAGGTCGCCTGGCTCGAATCGGTTCGTCATCATCAGGCCGGGATCGTGCGCCACTGCGGAGAATGCGCGCAACGCCGCATAGGCCCGCGGCACGTCGGCCGAGGCCATGTGGGGCGCCAGTCTGACCGGATAGAAGGCCCGCATGGTGAGCGGGGAGCGCGCCGTTCCGTGGTCGATCACCGGACCGATCCAGCGGTGATCTCCGTCCTTGGCGCGGTTCGCGAACACCCATTCCAGCGACGTCAGCGCGGCGTAGTGATCGGGATGCTCGGCCTGCAGCTGCTCGACGACGGCGAGCCCGTCGGTCAGCCGCGACGCACCGCCCGGGACGGTGTTCTCGATGCAGTGCAGGAACTGGTATCCGGGTGGCGTCTCGCGTGTGGGCAGGTCGGAATGCTGGCCGAGTTCGTGGCCGGTGTTGGCCGTGGAGTCGGCCTCGGTCACTGCCTCGACGGTGAAGATCTCGCCGAAGTTGGAGCCGCGGATCGGGCCGATTCGACGACCGAGACGCTCCAGGTAGTCGTGATCGACCGGGGTGTTGCGCAGGCGCGCGATACCCCAGCTACACAGTGCGCTGAGCCAGCCCCCGAACACGTCGTCGTCGGTCAGGACGAGCGCACCGTCGAACGACGGCGGGGCTCCGATGTCGGCGCGCCACACGATGGGTGAGCCAGGGACGTGGTCGGGCAGGTGGTGCTCGTCCGCGACCGACCGCAACCAGCCGGGGTGCACGGTCGACGAGGTCTCGTCCGCCCAGGTCAGGTGCAGCGACCCGTCGTCGCCGAGCACTGCAGCACGCAGCACATCGTCACCAGGCAGCGCACCGGGGTCGACGGTGCACTCGCGCGTCACCGAATCGATGCCCACCGTGTTCTCATACAGCCACAGCGAGTAGCACGTCAGGTCGGTCCCGTCGGCCCAACCGACGACCACGTCATGTCCCCGATGCTCGACCCGTTCGATCGGGGCCCACACGTACGATGCGAAATCCGGAGTCGTCACCGCATCGAACACGCCCGCGAGACTACGTCGCCCCGTAGCTTTCGTGAGGTTGCTGCAGGCACTGCCTGCAGCAACCTCACGAAAGCGATTGCTGGCCGTCTGCGACCAACGTGCGGGCGGTGGCACTCATCGGTACATCGGCACGATCATGCGGCAGTGTGCGTCGGAGACGGTCGCCGATGTCGACCGTGACGCCGAGCCAATAGTTCTCGTTGCGGTAGTGGTGCCAGCGATGGTGGCGTTCCAACCGGGCGTAGTACTGCGACCGACATCGGTATCGGGAGTGGACGAGCAGATGCACCCACTCGTAGTGCAGCAGCGCGACGAGCGACGCCGTCGCAACCGTCGCCGCAACCGGGGTGGCCACCGATCGGTCGACGGCGAACACGGTCGTGGCGCACACGGTGCCGACACCGATCGGAACAATGATCGCGGCGCACGACGCGAAGGCGTTGAGCCGACGCAGCAGGAGCCACTGCAGGTCGTCGGGGTCGCGATGGTGAGCAACATGGGACTCCCGAGTGCCGATCGCGTTCGCGAGCCACGACGACGGCGCCGCATGCAGCAGGTGGCGATGCACGATCCACTCGACAGGCCCCACGAGGACCGCTACCGCGGCGATGCCGATGACGTCGCTCCCGGTGATCGCACCGAGCGTTGCTCGAACCACGATGCTCAACAGCACGGCACCGCCGATGATTCGGCCCGACGCAGACCGGACGAAGGCCGAACCGGCACCCTGCAGCGTGGTGAGATCGCGGGCGCGGGTCACGTCGGGTGTCACTCTCTGCACGGTAGTGCGCTGTGCTGCTGCAGGTGATTCGCAGCGGAGGCGGACCTCTCACCACTCAGTGCGGTCGATCGGAACGGGTCGAGGATTGTGCCGAATCACGGTCACTTCAACATCGCCCCAGCTCAGTCCACAGATCCTGGACGACAGTTGTCTCAAGAACCCACAGAATCTTGCCGATATCGAGACATGGACCACCGATCGGCGTCGCGCGGCATCACCGCCGCTGCTGCGCGGCGCCGTCGCGGTCGACCGCTGACCAAGACCGCCGACGTCGCTCGGCACCGGGCCAGAGATGCCCGCGGTCGCTTCGTTCCGACCCAACCGCCCGTCGACGTGCCGGTGACGATCACGCCGACCGCGATCACGACTGCCGCGGTCACGACTGCCGCTGTCACCCCGACCGCGGTCACCCCGACCGCGGTCACGACTGCCGCGATCACGACCGTCTCGGACAGGCCCATCCCGGTCGCACCCACCGCCCGCCGAGCCGAAGCACACTCGATCCCTACCACCGAACGACGGCGCGACGCACGCGGTCGATTCGTCCCCCTCGTTCCGATGGAGGTCGAGCGCGAGGCGCCGACCGGGTCAGCTACTGGGTCGACTGCTGAACCGATTACCCGCCCGACGATGCTCCCGACACCGGCGCCGCTGCCCGGCCGGAATTGGACCGTGATCAAGGTTCGCGACCGCCGACGCCTGGCCGCCCGCCGCAACACCGGTCCCGGATTTCGGTTGTCGCGGAAGGCAGAACGGATACTCGACGGGGAGATCTGTCGGATCCGTCGCTGGATATCGACCGCCGAGGCCGACTTCGCCGTCGTCCACTCCGGAGCCGCCCCATCAGACGACCACGTGCGTGAACTCATCGCCGCAGCCTGCGGCACCGTCGACCGCGGAACTGCGGCTGACACGCCGGGCGTGCTGCAAGCCCCCGACGTCTGCCTCGACGACGACGGCTCGAACCCATTGGTCACCCGCACGTGGCAGCAGTTCGTCCGGGAGGGCGCCCACGCCGTCACCGTCGGGGCCCCTCGTCCCGTGTCGCGTTCGTTGGAAGCGGCACGCCGTGACGGCACCGGGCCGACCTTCGTGATCCGGACCGACGCCGCCCGGCGCACAGTGCCCGACCAACCCAAGAAGGCCTACCGCCGCCCATCCTGGTGGGTCGCGTCGCTGGTCGTCCTCTGGTTCACCGCCCTCCAGGTCGCCCGCATCGTGTCCGGTTCCGGCACCGGGGGCGATCCGACGGGGTCGGCGACCCTGGAACAGCGTTGGCTCGACGCTGCCCGCCGCGGCAGCATTTCCGATCTCGCCGGGCCGCCCCTCCCCGGTTCGAGCCTCTGGCCGTCGCTCGCCCGCCCAATCCTCGACATCGCCGGCGTCGCCGGGCTGCGGTGGATGTCACTGGTGTTCACGATCGTCGCCGTCGGCACGGTCGCCGCGGCCGGCTCCCGACTGTTCGGGAGATGGGCAGCCCGTTCGACCGCCATCATCGTGACCGTGGGCCTGGTCTTCACGGGCACGGCGACGAGCGCCACACCCACCGCCATGTCCCTCGCCGCACTCGGCGTCAGCATGCTCGGCATCGCGCTCGTCGAGGGCCACGACCGGCGATCGTGGATCCTCATGGCGGGCCTCGCCGCAACGGTCGCCATCGTGGCGAGCTACCAGTCGATCGTCTTCGTGGCGGTGCTGACGCTCTTCTTCACGTTGCTCCGCGGCAAGGACGGCCTCACCGATTCGAACACCTTCCGCCTCGTGATCACCGCCGGCCTCCTGGCCTGGTTCCTGCCGACGCGCACCGACTCCGTGCGCTTCATCACCGCGTCGCGCGCCTCGATCGACTGGACCGCCCTGCTCATCAACAGCGCCTGGGTGCTGGGCGCGGCGATCGCAGTCTCGCTAGCGGTGCTCGTGGGCCTCAAGAACGTGGTCGTCCGGCGGCGCGTCATGGTGCTCGGGTCGAGCGTGGTCGCCATCCCCCTCGCCCAACTCGTGGCAGGCGCATCGACGGGCGACACCAGTTCGTACTCGATGGGTCTGGCGTTGATCGCGCCCGCAGTCGGTGGAGCAATCACGCTTCGCATCGCCAAATGGAAGTTCGGCACCGAACTCACGCCGCAGGTCCGATCGGCGCCCGAAGTACTCATCGTCGACCCGTCGACCGGCCGCATCAGACACCGGCTCGTCAAGTACTCCAACCGACAAATCCGCGCCGCCGCGGTCTTCGTCGTCATCACCTCGCTCTGGTACCTCCCGTGGGCGGTGCTCAACATCGACTGGCACAACTGGTGGTTGGCCGTCCCGTTCCTGCTCGCCAACACCTGCATGGTCGCCACTGCCTTGCTGTCGGCCTACAACAACTGGCACCGGGCGATCCCGATTCCCGTCGATGTGGCCCGCGGCCACGAACCCCTGGTCGGGGTGATCGTGCCGACCTACGCCGAACCGCTGCACATGGTGGTCAACACCGTCCGTTCGATCCTCGATCAGGATTGGCCGGTCGACCGACTCCGCATCGTGGTCTCCGATGATGCCCACGACGATCAGGTTCGCAATGCGTTCGCCGCGATGGCGGCACGACTCCCCGACGGCGTCCTGTTGTACAACCGGCCACCCAAGCGCAACGACCCGGCACGGCGCGGCGACTCGAAGTCGGGCAACCTCAACTCGGCGATCCTGCTCCTCGAAGAATGCGACTACATCGAAACGCGCGACGCCGACGACCTGGTCGGGTCGCCGAACTTCCTGCGCGCCACCGTCGGGCAGTTGATGGACGACCCGGGCCTCGGCTTCATCCAGACGATCAAGGAAACCAAGACGAGCGAGGGTGACCCGTTCAACAACAACGAGCCGTTCTTCTATCGCGGCACGATGCTCGCCAGAAATGCGGACTACGCCATTTTCCCCTGTGGTTCGGGTCTCGTGTGGCGGCGCATCGCGCTCAAGGAGATCGACGACTTCCCGGTGTGGAACCTCGTCGAAGACCTCCACTCCGGCGTGCTCGGATTGCGCGCCGGCTGGCGCGGCCTCTACGTCCCGATCGTCGGCGCCTACGCCCAACACTCGCCGGAAGACATCGCCAACATCTTCAAGCAACGTGGCACCTGGGCCCTCGACACGATCCGGATCCTGGTCTTCGACCGGTTCCGCGGCATCAAGCGCAAGACGCGCCTGCACTTCCTCGAACAGGCGATCTTCTACCTGCTCAGCTTCCCGCTGCTCGTGCTGATCGTCGTGCCGGGCATCGGCCTCATGTTCGACCGGTTCCCCCTCGAGACCGATGCGACCACGTACGCGCTCCACTTCTGGGGCTTCGCGCTCGCCATCGAACTCGTCCTCCTCGCGATGGCGGCGAATCAAGAGGCCGGATCACTGTGGCGCTCGCGCTTGTCGTGGGTCGGCATGGCGCCGATCTATGCGAAGTCGGCCATCCGCGCCGTGTGGTACGGACCCAATCGCAAGCCGGCGTACAAGGTGACCCGCAAGACCGACGAATACCAGGTGTACATCAAGTTGGTGAAGAGCCATTGGGCGCTGCTGGTGTTCACCCTGGCCGCCAGCATCGTGGCGTTGTTCCGCGACAACTTCCTCACCGAACTCGATCTCGGTTCGCTGTATTGGGGCATCGTGGCGATGGTCGGACTCGGTGCGTTCTTGCGGCTGAGTTGGTTCGGTGTCGACATGAAACAGCGGCTCAACGAGAAGTTCGCGCGGCCGATTGCGTTCTGGTGGCCGAAGCTCGCGCCGATCGTCATGCCGATCGTGCGACGCGTGGCCCCACCGGCGACCGACTCGCGGAGCCGGTGCAAGGCGGCGACCGCGCGGTTGAGCCGACTCCTGGTCGCTGACGTACAGTCGGCGCCATGACGACCATCGAGTCCGGTCCCCCTGCCACCGACGCCGCCCCCGAGAAGCAACGTTGGACCGCGGAGTGGAAAGAGCTCTACAGCGAAGTCATCACCAACAGCCTCTGCACGGGGTGCGCCGGGTGCGTCGTCACGTGTCCTCACGACGTGATCGGCTACGAACACGAAGAGGGCAAGTACATCCCGTTCCATCTCGAAGAGGAACTGGGCCTCGACAACTGCATCCACGGCGAGAAGGGGTGCACCACGTGCACCCGCGCGTGCCCACGGTTTCGCGCCTGGGAACCGGCCGCCGACATGCATCTGTTCGGCCGGGTGCGTGAACCCGACGAGATGGCGGGCATCTGGCGTCAGTTGTACCTCACGCGGGCCAGCGACGAGATGGTGCACAAGATGGGCCAGGACGGCGGGCTCGTCTCGGCAATGTTGATCTGGTTGCGCGAGCACGACTACATCGACGCCGCACTCGTCTCCGGCGTCGAAGCCGACGACGCATGGAAAGCCAAGCCGGTCGTCGTCTCGACGCGTGACGAGATCCTCGCCACGGCAGGTTCGCGCTACACCTACTGCGCCAATCCGTTGGCGCTGCGCGAGGCCAGGGACATGGGCCACGAACGTCTTGCGTTGGTGGGCATGGGCTGTCAGACCTCGTCGCCGCCGGTGATGTGGGATCGCAAGGCCGGCAAGGTGTCCAAGCCGTTCCTGTTCAACATCGGCCTGCTGTGTTCCAAGACCTTCGACGATGCCATCTTCGAAGAACTCTTCGAGGCCAAGTACGGCCTGAAGAAACAGGACATGGTGAAGATGAACATCAAGGGTGCGTTCCAGATCTGGATGAAGGACGGCTCGTATCACGAGATCGATCTGAAGGAATGCCACGGCTGGACGCGCGAAGGCTGCAAGAGCTGCCCCGACTTCGCCGCCGAACACTCCGACGTCGCGACCGGCGGCATCGGCGAGGACAACGACTGGACCCTCACGATCGTCCGCACCGAACTGGGCGAAGAAGTGATCGAGCGGATGATCGCCGACGGCTCATTGATCGCCCGGCCCGCCCAGACCGACGAAACCGCGATGCGCCTGCTCCGCCTGCTCTCGATCGTCAGCCGCCGGCGCTGGCCGAGCCATGCCGACCCGGCCCCGGCGATCGGTGTGCCGCCGCCCAAGAAGAAGGTCGCAGCTGCGACCGCAGGCGACGACCCGAAGCCCCCGACCTGAGCAGACGGGCTACTTGCAGGCGGCGAGGTCGGCTTCGAACAGCTCGATGGCCGTGCCCGGCCCGGCGTCACCGGCCGACTTGGTGATCGCTTCGAGATCGTCGTCGGAATACGCCTCGACGCGATCGAACATGCATTTGCCCTGCTCTTCGGTCAGGTCACCCTGCAACACCGCCGTGTCGATGATGTCTTCGGCCACTCGCTTCGGGCCCGGGTCTGACGAACAGGCACCCAGCCCGACGGCGGCCACGACCAGGACGGTCACGAGGCTGCGCACGGAGTGTGGGCGGCGCGCAGTCGGCGTCGTCGACATGGCTGCTCGACCGGCGTTCTCGGTGGCGTTCTCGGGGGAGGCGAGCTCGGAGTTCACAGTCATCGGAGGCTACTGCCACGATGTCAGGATGCCGCTCAGCCACCTCCTGAACCCCTCGCTCAACTGGGAGGCGCAAACGCTCCTCGATCTGATGGAGCAGATCGGCGCACCGGCCCTCGACTCGCAGGAACCGGTCGAGGCACGCGCGCACGTGCGCCGCACTCGCGCCCGAGCCGACCGAGGACTGCCACGAGATCCGCGACATCGACGCCGGTGGCGTGCCGGCCCGGCTCTACCTCCCCACCCCGGGCGCGCAGCCGACCGGCGTGCTGGTGTACTTCCACGGCGGGGGGTGGGTCCTCGGCGACCTGAACAGCCACGACAACATCTGCCGCTCGCTGACCAATCGCAGCGGCGCAGCCGTCCTCAGCGTCGACTACCGCCTCGCTCCGGAGGCACCCTTTCCTGCCGGCCTCGACGACTGCCTCACCGCGACACGCTGGGCTCATGCCCACGCCGCCGACTTCGGAGCCGACCCCGACCGGCTGGCGGTGGGCGGCGACTCCGCCGGGGCCAACCTCGCGACCGTCGTCGCCCACGCCGCTCCCGTGCCGATCTCCTTCCAACTGCTCGTCTACCCCGTGGCCGATGCCCGCATGACGACCGAGTCGTACGACCGCAACGGTGAGGGATACTTCCTCACCACGAACTCGATGCGCTGGTTCGTCGACCACTACCTGTCGGGTACCGAGGGCAGCGTCGAGGATCCGCGCGTCTCACCGTTACTCGCGAGCGACGAAGCGCTCGCCCAGAGTCCGCCGGCACTGGTGATCACCGCCGGTTTCGACCCGCTCCGCGACGAAGGCGTGGCCTACGCGAATCGGATGGCTGCGCTCGGGGTGAAGGTCAGCCATGTCGAGTTCGCGGGACAGTTCCACGGCTTCTTCTCCCTCCCGCACATGCTGGGTGAGGCGAAAGTCGCCCATGCTCTGGCCGCGGAATCTCTCCAGCAGGCGCTTGCCGGTCAGTCGACGCGCCGGCCGGACTGACCGGCGACGTCGATTGCTCGGCTGAAAACGGCGTCGAGCATCGGCTCGGTGAGCCGCTTGGTGAAGGTGTTCTGCTGGCTGACGTGGAAGCTGCAGATCAGCGTGAGCGTCCGTCCGTCCGGTGCCGTGACCGACACCTCGACACCGTGACCGAAGCGCGGCCGGGGCGTGACGCCGAAGAACGAGCAGGCCGCGTGGTAGCCGAACGCTCCGAGGCAGACGACGACCCGCGCTGCGGTGAGCGCCTCGAGTTCACGCGTGAGGTACGGCGCGCACGCCGTGCGTTCGTCCGTGGTCGGCTTGTTGGCGGGTGGCGCGCACTTGACTGCTGACGTGACCCAGGCGTCGGTGAGGATCAGGCCGTCGTCGGCCGATACCGATTCGGCTTGATTGGCCAACCCGACCCGGTGCATCGCGGGAACAACCACTCGCCGCTGCGATCACCGGTGAACATTCGCCCGGTCCGGTTCGCCCCATGCGCCGCAGGCGCGAGACCGAGCACGACGATCCGCGCCGCCGGATCACCGAACCCCGAGATCGCCCGACCCCAGTAGGTCTCATCCCGAAACGAGGCCCGCTTGTCGCACGCCACCCGTTCGCGCCATTCGACGAGACGGTCACAGGCTCGGCAGTCGTGAATTTCGACACGCAGCGCGAGCAGCTGCGCGTCGGAACCGGCATGCGCACCGGCGGTCGACGTGTTCGGGCGGTTCGGAGGCACGGCAGGCGGCGGCACGGACATCGACAGTAGGTTGGCCGTCGATAGCGTGAAAGGCACTCATGGCAACGACACAGCGCAAGCAGACGGCGACGCACGCATCGACGACCATCTTGCTGGTCCGGCACGGGCAGACCCCGACCACCGGCAAGGTGTTGCCCGGACGCGCCAAGGGCCTGCATCTCGCCGAACTGGGTCACGAGCAGGCCAACATCGCGGCGTCACGCATCGCCGAGTTGCCGATTGCGGCGGTGTACAGCTCCCCGCTCGAACGGGCCAAGGAGACGGCGGCACCCATCTCGGCGGCGTGCGGCCTGAAGACCCAGGTCGAGCGCGGGCTCAGCGAATGCGACTTCGGTGACTGGACCGGCCGGGAACTGAAGGACCTGATGAAGTTGCCCGAGTGGCAGACCGTGCAGCGGGCGCCGTCGACCTTCCGCTTCCCCAACGGCGAGAGCTTCATCGAGATGCAGACACGCATGGTGTCCGCACTCGACAAGCTCCGCGCGCTCCACCCGGGCGGCACGATCGTCTGCGTGTCGCACGCCGACACGATCAAGGCCGCGGTCGCCCACGCCATGGGAACGCACATCGACCTGTTTCAACGCATCGTCATCAGCCCGGCATCGGTCAGTGCCGTGGCGTGGCACGCCGGTGGTCCGATCGTCCTCGCCGTCAACTCGACGGGACGCCCCCTCACCGAGCTGAAACCCGCCTGATGAGCGTGTTCTTCGAGTTCGACGATGTCGATGCCTTCACCAGCGGAACGGTGGGCGTTCCCGGCAGTCGGACCTTCTACATGCAGGTGCGCGCCGGTGGTCAACGGGTCACCGTGAAGTGCGAAAAGCAGCAGACCGCCGCCATGGTCCAGTACCTCCGGAGGGTACTCAGCGACCTGCCGCCGCCCGAAGATCGGCCGATGCCCGGGGCACTCGAGTTGGCGCACCCGATGGAAGCCTCGTTCGTGCTCGGCCCGATCGGGCTCGGGTATGACCGTTCGACCGACAAGGTATTGATTCAACTCGAAGAGGTCGGCGAGGTCGACGAAGACGGCGAGTTCGTCGATGACGATCGGGGCCACGTTCGGCTCTACGTGAGCCGGGGTCAGGCGGCCGCCTTCTGTGATCACGCCGACCGACTCGTCGAGTCGGGCCGGCCCGACTGCCAATGGTGCAATCACCCGATCGACCCCGACGGGCATGCCTGCCCCCGCATGAACTGACCCGTTCGTGACCGACGGGCTGACCAACGCTGACGACTTCGACGACGACGATTTCGACGCTGATTTCGACGCCGATGACGACGATGAGTCAGACGGCGACTCGGACGCGGACGAACGCGGCGTCGAACTCCGGATCGACGCGATCGAGGACCCGATCGAACACTTGCTGCGCGGTGACATCGAGATCGAAGGTCGGATGCCGTACAGCAGCAACGCCACCTACCTCGTCCACGTCACCCATGACGGCAAGTCACACCCGGCGATCTACAAGCCGATGCGTGGCGAGCGACCGCTGTGGGACTTCGAACCCGGGCTGCACCGCCGCGAGGTGGCCACATATCGCATGAGCGAAGCGCTCGGTATCCATGTGGTGCCACCGACGGTGCTCCGCGACGGCCCGGTCGGCGAAGGGTCGGTCCAGTGGTTCGTCGCCGGTGACTTCGCCGAGCACTACTTCACCATCATGGAAGCCCGACCGGTCCTGCACGACCGATTCCGGGCCATGGCGCTGCTCGACATCATCTGCAACAACACCGACCGCAAGAGCGGCCACTGCGTCCTCGTGCCCGAGCGGACCGAACCCGACGGGTCGACCACACCGGCCGAAGTCTGGGGCATCGATCACGGACTGTGTTTCGCCGCCGATTACAAGCTCCGCACGGTCATCTGGGAGTTCGCCGATGAGGACATTCCCGAGCCGCTCCTCGATCGGGTCGGTCGGCTCATCGACCGCGTTCCCCTCGACATCGCCGCCCTCCTCAGCGATGACGAGGTCGCCGCGATCCAAGGTCGGGCTGCGTGGTGCGTGCAGCACCGTCGATTCCCCACCGACCCCACGGGCCGCCGCTATCCGTGGCCGCTGGTCTGACGCTCACTGCCGTACGTCGTGTGCCACGGGTGCGGTGGCAGCGTGGGAAGATGGGCCCATGTCCGATGACGTCCTCGACGATCTGATCCACGCCGCAGATCTCGACGGGCTCGTGCGGATGATCGACGATCGGTGCGCCACCGGCGACTGGGACGGACTACTCAGAGTTCGCGATCGAGCGCGAGGCGCAGTGAAGACGGGCCGACAGCTCTGGCCGGCGGCGACCTTGGCCGAGTACCGACTGGCCCTGCTGGGACCACCGCGCCATGTGGCGGCCGTGCTCGACGAGACCGACGGTCTCTCGGGTCAGTTCACGATCGGTCCGCTGACCGAAGTCGCCGCCCAGCATCACAGCTGGGATGCGTTGCGAAACGAACTCGAACCGTCGCCGCGCGCAGGCTTCGTTGCGCACGAACGGGTGGTCCGTGGCGAGGTGGTCGACGGCGCCGACATCCCTGACGCGCTCGACATCCCCGCCGAACTCCAAGGGTGGGAACCTACCTACCCGGTGGCGACCTATCGTGACAACGACGCCGACTTCCCCGCTCCGAAGCTCCCCGCCGACTGGGAGGAGATCGACACCACGAACGACGCCGAACGGCTCGACGACGACGTCGAGCTCGCTGTCCAACAACTGGTCGAACCGTGGATCTCGGGGTCGAACGGCACGGTCGACGTTGCCTGCGTCGAAGGAGACGTGGAGGACGCCATCGGCGCGCTGGGCCCGCGCCGGGCACGGGTCTGCGATCTCGACGCCCGCACTGCAATGGCGTGGATGGCATGGGCCGGGGCGAGCGGAGGAGCTCACGGCCGACGGCGCGGCGCGGCGACCGGGCGCTTCGGGGCATGGTGGATGCTCGGGGCGCTGGGGGATTTCATCGACGAGTGGCCGGTCGACCCCGATGCCCTCGGGCAGTTCGCCAACGAACTCAACTGGTACCGGTGGGACGCTTACGAGCCGGCGTTGGGATGGACGCTGCAGCTCGCGATCGAAGACGAGGCCGAAGGAATCGCCTGGGCGATCAACGCTCGCGACTCGACCTGATCCGCCTGATTCGCCGGTGGTCGACCTGGTTTGACGGTGGCGAGCCGATCGAATCAGACGCCGCGGGCGTCGATGACGGCTTGGTCGAACGGTTCGATCATGATGCACTCACCCGGGCACTCCTCGGCTGCGTCGACGGCGGTCTCGATCAGCGCGTCGGGGATGCGGGCCACCCCTTTGCCCATGTCGGGACCGTGGCCGGCGCCGTCGCCGCCATCGAACACCACCCTGGTGCCGAAGTGCGAGGCTTCCTCTTTCACGACCCAGAGGCCGTCTTCGCGGGCCTCGAACACGTCGGGGCAGATCTCCGAGCAGATGCCGTCACCGGTACACAGGTCTTGATCGATCCACACCATCAACGCTGAAGCCATGCGCAGCAGCCTATGCCCGCCCCATCGCAAGTCGACCCGAATCCGCCTCGGGCACCGCACGAATTGCGGCTCGACGCATGAGGCAGGTGCACTCGGGGGCGCACCTCCCTCATGCGATCGCCGGACAACGGCGGCGTTCAGCCGCGGGCTTCGAGGGCAGCGATCAGCTGCGGCATGACCTTGTGCACATCGCCCACGATGCCGAGGTCGGCGACGCCGAAGATCGGTGCTTCTTTGTCCTTGTTGATCGCGATGATGTTCTTCGAGCCCTTCATGCCGACCATGTGCTGCGTGGCACCGGAAATGCCGGCCGCAATGTAGACGGTCGGCTTGACGACCTTGCCGGTTTGGCCGACCTGATAGCTGTAGGGAACCCAACCGGCGTCGACGATCGCGCGCGACGCCCCGGGCGCACCCTTGAGCAGCTTGGCGAGGGATTCGACCATGGCATAGTTGCCGGCCTCGCCGAGCCCGCGGCCACCCGACACCACCACGGCTGCTTCGTCGAGCTTGGGACCAGACGTCTCTTCGACGTGAACGGCGGTGACGACAGCGCCACCGGTGGCGCCGAGTTCGGGAACCGGGGCCGCGACGATCTCGCCGGCCGCTGCGGCGCCGCCGGCGACCTCGAAGCTCTTCGGGCGGAACGCTGCGAGGAACGGAGCCGAGCCGGTGAAGGTCGAGTTCACCAGCTTGGTGCCGCCGAAGATCGGGGTCTGCACGGTGACCGAGTCACCATCGACGGTGATGTCGGTGGAGTTGGTGAGTACGGTCCGGTCGAGCTTGACCGACAGTCGGCTCAGCACGTCGCGGCCCTCGTAGTTCTGCGGGAACATGATGACGTCGGGGGCATCGCCGCCATCGATCACTGCCTGCATCGCAGCCGACACGGCCGGGCCGGGCAGTGCACCGGCCAGGTCGCCGGTCTCGTAGATCTTCGCTGCGCCGTGGTCGGCGAAGGCCGCAGCAGCGCCACCGGCGACGCCGGGGACAAATGCCGCGACGGTGCCGCCCAGCGAGCGAGCCTTGGTGAGCAGTTCGAGCGAGCCAGTCGTGGCCTCGCCGTTCGCGCCGACTTGGACGAATACCCAGATGTTGTTGACAGCCATGATCAGGTCACCTTCAGGTTGTCGAGGAACTCGACGATCTTGTTGAACGCTTCACCATCGTCTTCGATGATCTCGCCGGCTTCACGCGCCGGTGCATCGTCGACGGAAGAAATCTGCTGTGCCCACGACACCGACTCGACGCCGAGGTCGGCAGCCGTGACGGTGTCGACCGGCTTGCTCTTGGCAGCCATGATGCCCTTGAAGCTCGGGTAGCGAGGCTCGACGACGCCAGCGGTGACGGAAACGACGGCCGGCAGCGAGCAGCTCACTTCGTCGTAGCCGGCTTCGGTCTGACGATTGACCTTGACGGTGTTGCCGTCGACGGTGATCGTCTTGGCGAACCCGACCGACGGGAGGCCGAGCACTTCAGCCATCTGTTCGGGAACGGTGCCGGTGTAGCCGTCAGAGGACTCGGTGCCCGCAATGATCAGGTCGTAGGCGCCTGCTCGGCCGACGGCGCCGGCGAGCACCTTGGCGGTGGTCAGCGCGTCGGCGCCGGCGAGCGCCGGATCGGAGACGAGCACGGCCTTCTCGGCACCCATCGCGAGTGCGGTCCGCAGACCGGACACCTCGTCGTTCGGGGCCATCGAGACCAGGGTGACGGAGCCACCGCCCGCCGTGTTGACCAGCTGCAACGCCATTTCGACGCCGTAGCTGTCGGACTCATCGAGGATGAGTTTGCCGTCACGCTTCAGCGTGTTGGTCGAGGGATCCAGCTCACCCGGCAACGCCGGATCAGGGATCTGTTTCACACAGACGATCACGTTCATAAGGCTCACAAGTTACCGCCCGGTCAACTTGCAACCAAAGTCCAGACCCAAGTCGGCCGGCGCGTGTGACACGCGTCGAACTGGCCGCTTGTACCGTGGCGACGCTGTGAAGGTCTTGCTCGTGGTCAACTCGTTCGCGTCGTCGGTGACGGCGCGCAACACGGTGGTCGTGCACCGCCGCCTGAGCCGCAGCCACGACGTCGACATCGTCGAGACCAACCGGCGCGGCCATGCCACCCGATTCGCCCACGATGCGGCGCGCCGGGGCGTCGACGTGGTCATCGGCTACGGCGGCGACGGAACGCTCAACGAAGTCGCGACGGGCATCGCCGGTTCCGACACCGCCCTCGGCGTGCTTCCGGGCGGATCGACCAACGTGTTCGCCCGCACGCTCGGGATGCCCAACGACCCGGTCGAAGCAGTCGAACACCTCGCCCGGGGGATCGACGCCGCGGACTTCCGGCCGATCGGCCTCGGCCAGGTCAATGGCCGCTACTTCTGCTTCCACACCGGCGTCGGCTACGACGCCGCGGTGGTGCAGCAGGTCGAACGCCGCGGGTCGATGAAACGCTGGCTCGGACACCCCCTCTTCATCTACGCCGGGTTGTCGACCTGGCTGCGGGGCTATGACCGCAAGCATCCGCACTTCAGCGTCGACGGCGACGGCACGTCGAGTGCGGGCGGCAAGGTCGACGACGGCTACTTCACGATCGTGCTCAACACCAACCCGTACACGTACCTCGGCAACCGACCGCTCGACCTGTCCCCCGCCGCCACCCTCGACCGCGGACTGGTGGCCATCACGTTCCGCACGATGAAGGCAACCGCGATCCTGAGTTCACTCGCCGGAGCGCTGCGCGGTGGCGGCGTCAGCCCTGCTGCTCACCTCGACATTCGGACCGATGTCTCCCGACTCGTCATCGAGCACACCACCCCGTTTCCCTACCAGGTCGATGGCGATGCACTCGGTGAGACATCGCGCCTCGAGTTCGTGCACGTTCCCGACGCGGTCAAGTTGGTCTTCCCCATCGCTCCGTAGCCGGCCCGATCCGTCGCCCGAGGGCGCGCAGGGCCACGTCTGGCACGTCGGTGCACACGCCATCGACGCCGAGCCCCGCCAACTCGCGGAGCCGTTCGGGATCGTTACATGTCCAGGTGTTGACCGCCAGCCCATGCGCGTGACACCGATCGACGACCTCGGCCGAGAGCGATCGCACCCACGGGTGCACGGCGGCGTGGCCAGCCGCGGCGGTCTGTTCGATGATCTCGGGGGTCGCCTCCATCACGAGGTAGGCCGTGGCCACGTCGGGAGCGACCTGATGGCACCGCTCGATCGTGGCCCAGTCGAACGACGAGATGATCCACCGATCGAGCCGCCCGTGCAACCGCATTTCGGCAATCGTCGGCTCGACCACGGCCAGCGACGGGTCGTAGCCGGCTTCGTCGGCCGAGTTCTTGATCTCGACGTTGACGAGCATGGCGCCACACGCAGCGAGCACCGTGCCCAACTCGGGATACCCATCGAGGTCTACCAGGTCGGTCGGGAGCGGGTCGTGCTTGACGATCAGCCGACCATCAGGCGCACGTCGAACGTCGAGTTCGACGCCGTCGGCACCCATCGCATCGGCGAGCACGAAGGCCTGCACGGTGTTCTCCGCTGCGGCGACCGACGCGCCTCGATGTCCGATCACGAGCATGTCCAAGTATGACCGCCTCCCACGGGGCGAGCGACGCCAGCCCAACGGCAGCACGCGCGCGGCAACCGCGTCAAGTCGTCGCCGCGTCACACGAATCGCCCCTTGTGCGCGCCCGATGTCGCGCCTACGGTGGCGGCGCCGAGCGGACGGCACACTCACCCACATCTGCGCTGTACAGTCCCGCCCCCACAGCGCCCCAGACCCCTCTTTGGAGCACACCCCGTGACGATTCTCGCGTCCAGCATCACCTTGGGAGCCGCTCCGGCAGAATGGCGCGACGATGCGCTCTGCCGTCACACCGACCCGGAACTCTTCTTCCCGGTCGGCACCACGGGACACGCGCTGGTCCAGATCGACAACGCCAAAGAGGTGTGCGGACAGTGCCCCTCAGCCCAGGGGTGCCTCGACTTCGCGCTCGACACCAACCAGGATTCGGGGATCTGGGGAGGCCTCACCGAAGAAGAGCGCCGCGTGATCCGCCGCAAGCGAGTTGCCGCCGCCCGTGCGGCCCGCGCCACCGCCAGCTGAGAATCCGCCATCGAGCCGGCGCGTGGGCAGGTGCGCTGCGCCGCCGCTCAGTCGACGGTCGGCACGCTCAATTCGACGACCGTGCCGTGCGCATGCGACGACCCGTCGCCGAGATTGACACTGTCGAGGTCGTCGCTGGTCGCCGGTCGCATCGAGATCGTCCCGTTGAGTTCGGTGGTCACGAGGGTGCGCACGATCGACAATCCGAGCCCGGTGCTCGCGTCGAGGTCGAAGCTCGACTCGACACCACGTCCGTTGTCGATGACGCGCACGTCGAGTTGCTTGGGACGGTGCGTCAACGCCACCGAGACCCCACCACCACGACTGCCCTCCGGGAACCCGTGATCGACGGCATTCTGCAGGAGTTCGGTCAAGACCACCGAGAGCGGCGTGGCGGTGTGCGCAGGAATGCGTCCGCCGTCCCCGGTGACCGTGAACCTGACCGGCCGGTCGGGTGACTGCAAGCCTTCCTCGGCGAGCCGCAGCAGGGGGCGGACGATCTCGATGAAGGCGATGTCCTCGCCGGGTTCTCGCGACAACGACTCGTGGACGAGCGCGATGGTCCGAATCCGGCGAACCGACTCCTGCACGGCGGCTTTTGCCTCGGGGTTCGAGAGTCGTCGGGCTTGGAGCCGCAGCAGCGATGAGATCGTCTGGAGGTTGTTCTTCACCCGGTGATGGATCTCGCGGATCGTCGCGTCCTTCGACAGCAGCAGTCGATCCCGCTTGCGGAGTTCGGTGACGTCGCGAATCAACATCAGGCCACCGTCGACGACGGGGCCGGATTCGCTCTGATGGATGAGCGGCACGCAGCGGCTCAACAGCGTGACGTCGGTGCCTTGCTCGAACTCCTCGACGACCGGCTCGCGTCGCTCGAAGGCCTGGCGGACCGGCCCGTCGTGAAAGCCGAGTTCGGCGAGCCGCATGCCGACCGGGTTGGCATGGATGCCGACACGGTGCAGAGCCGAGTTCGCATTGGGCGACACGTAGGTGACGGTTCCGTTGGCGTCGAGCGCAAGCACGCCGTCGCCGACGCGTGGTGCCGCACTCGAGTCGGCGACGCGTCCCGGGAAGGGGAAGGTTCCGGCCGTGATCATCACGACGAACTTGTCGAAGATTTCCTTGTAGGCCCGTTCGAGTTCACCGAGCGGTCGCCCTGCGCGTACAGCCCACTCCTTGCTGAGCACGGCGATCACGCGCCCGGATCGCCGCACGGGAATGGCCGTCATGCGGATGTGGAGACCGTCGGCGTCTTCGAGGTCGGCCTCCACCGGTTCGCCGGTGTCGGCGGCGCTGGCGAGGATCGTCGCCCCCCGCTGCGCCCAGGTCCCGATGTAGTCGGTGACGTAGATCGTCTGGTTCGTCGCGGGTCGAACCTGATCGACCACCACCCACTTGTCGTCGAGGGAACGGACGTACAAGAGGAGATCGGCAAAACACAGATCGGCGAGGAACGCCCACTCGGCGCCGAGCCGATGAAGATGGTCGATGTCGTCGAGATCGAGTGACGAATGCTGCCGTGACAGGTCGGCCATGGATGTCATCGTTGGTGATTCTGCCGCATCGGAGCACTCGCGGCGCGCCATGCCTGCGGTTCATCGCTGCCGAACTCGACGCCACGGTCCACCACGGACTTGCTGCGGACCGGCGGGCGATTCAGGCGGTGGTGGAATCGACGCGGAGCAGGTCAGCCAACCGGCCGAGACCGGCGATGTCGTGGATGTCGCCGGAGAGCCACGGCACGTCGAGCAGGGTGGGTGTCAGCACGGCCAACTCGGCGCGCCGTTCGGTCTCCCGTGCGGCGACGAGGGCGACATCGTCGAACCGTTCGGCGAGTTGCGTCAGCACGGTGTCGACCACATCGACGGGCGCGTCGACGAGTTCGCCGGCGATCGCCTTGGCGAGCTTGGTGCCCCGTCGCTCGCGCAGGCGGTCGGCGCTGGCAGCCGCGCGGGCACTGGCCAATGTCGACGGCAGCACGCGGTTCGCCACGATCGCACCGAGCGACATCTTCCGATCGAGGAGCGCCTGGGCCAGAAAGCGCGCCTCGTGACTCGGCGCAGTTTCGAGCGTCGTGACGACGACGAACGCCGTTCGGGCATCGGCCAGCAGGGCTTCGACCGAACGGGCGCGCTTGACGAAGCCGCTCTCCATCGCCTGGAAGAGGACGAAGAAGTCGGCGATGTCCTGCAGAAAGCGCGACCCGAGCACCCGGTCGGCGATTTGGTAGAAGGGTTTGGACGCGACCGTGAACAATCGGGAGCGATACGGAACGGTCAGCCAGCGCAGCAGGCGGCTGCCGAAGAAGTCGACCATGCGACTCGGTGCATCGAGGATCGACAGCGCATTGCGCGACGGTGGCGTGTCGACGATGACGAGGTCGAACTCGCCCGTCGCATGGAGATCATGGAGTTGCTCCATGGCGAGGTAGTCGTGGCTGTGCACGAAGCGGCTCGTGATGTTCTGATAGAGCGGGTTGGCCAACACCGCCTCGCGGACTTGGGCGTCGGGTGCGTGGCGCCGGATCAGTTCGTCCCACCCCGCCTTGGTGTCGAGCATGGCCACCCACAGCTGGCCCCGCACCTTGACGCCCGCGTCCTTGAACGCTGCCGGCTTGATGCGCACCGGCGTGTTGCCGACCTCTTCGAGACCGAGCGCCGTGGCAAGCCGCCGCGCCGGGTCGACAGTGAGCACGAGGATCTTGCCCTGCTGCCGTTGCGCGGCAGCGATGCCCATGGCGGCGGCGATCGTGGTCTTGCCGACGCCGCCCGAACCTGCCACCAGCACCATCTCCCGACTGGCGAGCAGGTTGTCGAGATCGCTCACGGCAACTCCAGGTCGAGTTCGTCGGCGAGGCCATCGGCGATCAACGACACGACGCGCCGCCCGGGTGCCCGGCTGAACAGCTCCGGCACGGTGATGATCGGGAGATCGGCCAGGGCCGCGCCGCCTCCGCCGCGCTGCGGATCACCGTGCAGATCGCCCAGCACGTCCGGGCCGTCGAGACCGCGGAGATGGTCGTGGAGTCGGCGCAAGTGTCCGGCTCCGGTTCGGCGCCGCGCATCGGTGAGCCGTGCTGCGTCGAGCAGCGCCGGGGCGCCCGGGCCGATTGCGTCGACGAGGATCGGCAGCACGCTGTCGAGCTGATCGAACACCGCCTGCTCGCGTCGATCGAAGAGAACGGGAAGCACCCGGTTGGCGATCACGACGGCCGGGTGGGCACCGGTTTCGGTCGTCAATCGGGTGAGCAACTCGGCGGTCTCGGTGACCGGCATCTCTTCGAGGGTAGTGACGACGGCGACGCCGGTTCGCCGCGGATCGTTGAGGATGTCGAGCATCCATTGCGTCTGGTCGCGCACGAGACCGACCTGCACGAGATCGGCAATGACCTTCGGCGCGCCGATCTGGCTGACGATGTGCCCGCTGGCTTCGGCGTCGACCACGACGAGGTCGTAGTGCCGTTCGCGCACCTCGTAGCAGAGCTTGCCGACGCCGAGGATCTCCTTCACACCGGGCGCCGCGTCGGCCACGAAGTCGAAGGTCTTGGCCAGTGGTCCGATGCGCCCGAGGAAGGGGATCTTCACGAAGAGGCGCAGGTACTCCCGCAGCGCATCCTCCGTGCTCATCGTCATCGCATGGAGGTTGGGCGCGATTTCGGTCGGTTCGAAGCCGAGATCGTCTTCGCCGAGCGCCGCAGCCAACGCCCCCTTCGCGTCCATCTCGCACACCAGAGTGCGACGACCGCTCCGGGCGGCCACATCGGCAATGGCTGCTGCAATCGAGGTCTTGCCGACTCCACCCTTGCCGGTGACCCACAGCAGATCGAGATCGAGCAGGGCGGTCATGATGCAGCGTTCACATCCGGATCAGAGCCGGACGCGGCGGACTCAGTCGCCGAAGCCGATCTTGCGGGTGCTTTCGGCGGACCCGAGTTCGACGTACGCGATCTTCGCCGACGGGATGCCGACGTCGTTGCCGCGCTTGTCGGTGATCCAGAGCGTGTCGGTGGCGCCGCCGAGCGCTGCCTCGATCCGCGCCTTCAGATCGTCGCGATCTGTGTTGTCGGCGAGTTCGAGATTGATCTCGCGGGGGGCTTGGGTGACTCCGATGCGTACGTCCACGGGACGACGCTACCGGCGAGCGGCCAGGTCGACGAGCCGGGCTCCGATCGCCTCGTCGTCGACACTTGGCAATCCTGCAACACGAGACACCGCCCGCCCCGCAGCGAGGAGCGGGAGTATGAGTCCCCATCGTTGGTCAGCACACACGGTCCACAACCCTGGATACCCACCGATATGTTGACCGTATCGATGGTTGTTTCGCCACGACGGGCCCGTCGTAGTCGACGCTGCTGCGGTGGTACCGGACGCGACGATCAGGCGGGTGACATTCGTCGTCATCAAGCCCGAGTCGGGTGGACATGCGATTGGCTCAAAGTGGGTCCGTGGTAGAAGCCGATACACAAGACTGCGAATCACCGCATGCAGGTGATCGCGAGGCCATCCGCTGCGGTCACGGTCGCACACCATTCGAGAACGGTCTGGCGAGAGGAGATCGAGACGTCGCTCCAGCGTTTCGTCTCATCGTTGGTGAAGCCCATCGCCCGCTCGACGTCGTATGCGCCGTGCTGGAACGGCACGGCGTCGAACGCTGCGCGCACATCGAGCCGGGCGACGGCTTCGGCCACTTGAGCGACCCACGCGCAAGCCTCGCTATTGGTTCCAAGAATCGTCTCAGCGTGCTCCCGAAGTCGGAGCTCGGCGCGAGCCGGGAGGTGAATTGGCCGCTCTGGCTCCCCGGTCGTGTACTTCGTGATCGGGGGAGTTGCGACTCGGAGGGCGGTCATGGTGGCGGTCTGAGACTCGCGGAGTTCGGTGAGTCGGTGCTGGACCAGTCGTCGGCGTCGGTGATGGGGCTTGGAGAGGAGTGGTGCAGCCGTTGGCGCTAACGCCCGGCGTGTCCATCGCCACCAGGGGTTTCGCTCGATTGTCTCGTGCGCATGCATCACCTGACGACGGCAAGGCTGCGATCTTGGCGAGGCACGATGACCAGGTACTTCACGTCCCGACTTTCTTCTACCGCCGACGACTGTACCAATCCTCGTCGACCCCCAAGATGAGCGGCTTAACCCATGGGTTTGCGGAACGCAAACCCATGTCTATGTCGACCAGAATACCATCCACAGCAGCGTGGTTGCTATCGCGATTCCCAAAGACCATCTTGCTCCTCGCCATCGTCTGTTGAGAGCATACACCAGGCTCAGTAGAAGCGAACTTGCTGCGACTATGGGTCCACCAAGGATGAGCACGTATAGAAATAGTGAACGCATAGCCTTAGCCGGGAAGGTCCAAGATCGCTCGGCCGGCAGTCTGTCGATAGTCTGTTGTTGTCCTGCCTTCTCTAAACTGATAGATCTCAAGCGATGGAAAATCATCGCAGGCACAGTTAAAAGTATCAACGTCGACCGAGCCATCCGGTCTGAATACGAATCCGAATGTTCCATCGGCCGTGATGTCTGCCCCAAATGGTTGAATAGGATTGTTGATCTCGTATCTTAACCCGAGTCCGGTGTTCCCTTTCGCCTTCGACGGGGTCGACACCGAGGACAACCACACCGAACCGGCACCGCGCACCGTGTACGTGACGCCACCCGGAAGTGAGACGACACGATCGAGCACAACGTTCGAGGTGTTCATCGTCAACGACGACGAGTCCCCGGGGCCGGTGTACCCATAACGGTGTGTTGTCGCCGCACCACCGGACGGTGTCTCAGTGCGTGACACGAGCCGGTCAGTGGCATCACGGGCGTACGCGACCGTGGACGCGCCAGCCTTGCTGGTGACGGTGTGTCGGTTCGCGAAGTCGTAGGTGTATGTCTCACCAGCCAGCAAGATCGTGTTGCCGTGCGCGTCGTAGCTGATCGCGCCGGTGTAGCCGGCCTGGGTGGTCGATGTCAGCCGATCCGCATTGTCAAAGCAAGACGACGCAACCGTCACGCCATTGTCGGTCAGGCTCGTCCGGTTCGAGTTGACTCCGGCTGCGGCGTTGACGCCACAACCGCCGGCGGCGCCGTAGCCGTACTGATAGTCATGTCCCGACCCGACCGTCCGTGCGACGCGGCCTCCTGCGTCGTAGGTGTCGGACCATGTGGGTGTGACGGCGCCGTCGACCTTGCTGGTGAGCACATTGCCGGACAGGGACCGATCAACCAGATCCGAGGTGATGACCGTGCTCGCCCCGTGTTTCCAGGCGAGTTCGCGGGGGCGGCCGAGCGTGTCATACGACAGGGTTCCCGAGGTGCCGTTGCCACCGTTGCCGACACCTGACGGATATGTCACGCTGATGAGTTTGCCAGGATCGAGCGTGTCGGTTTCAGCTTCGGCCCGCCAAGGCGGACGAGGCGCCTGGACACTCGGGATTCGCCGTAAATTCTCCCCGACACCCTCTTTAACGATCTCTAACAGATTTAACAACATCTAACGGCAGGGCGCTTCGGCGTAATACGTACCGCCCCCCGGCTCGCGTCGCTTCCCGCTCTTCGCAGCTTCCGGACAAGCTGACGGGCGCGGCTGAGCGTGTAGACGACAGAGTCTCCGACGTTCAATCGTCACTGCAAGGTGCGGTTCGCGGCGGGTTCAGGCTCGTAACGTCCAATCGGTCGTCGGTCGGCTCGCCTGTGCAGCGCTTGCGGGGCGCTCCTCAACCACTCATCAGACGATGGCAGATCGATCGCCGTGGCCGAAATCGAGGGATATGTGTCATTGACGCCAGCCGGGCTGACCGGCAGGCTGAGTGTCGTGCCCGCCATCGATCCACCGACGCCCGCCCGACCGGACCGCGATCATCGCGTGGCGATCTTCGTCTTCGACGGCGTGCAGTCCCTCGACGTCACGGGCCCGGCCGAGGTCTTCGCCGGTGCGAACCTGTGGCTCGAACACGCCGGTTCGATGGCTCGGTACCACGTCTCGATCGTCTCCCACCACGGAGGCCCGGTGCGGACCGAGAGTGCGGTCACGCTCATGTCCGACCCGCTCGATGAGTTCACCGATATCGACACGCTGATCGTTCCCGGCGGCTCGTCCGTCCAGCACCACCAGGATGACGCCGCTCTGATCGGTCGACTGAGCGCCCTGGTCAGCCGGTCGGGACGGCTCGTCACCGTGTGTTCGGGCGCGTTCCTCGCTGCGCCGACGGGCGCCCTCGACGGGCACAGAGTGACCACGCATTGGGCTCGCTCCGCACAGCTGCGCACGCGGTACGCCGAGGTCACCGTCGATGACGACCCCATCTTCATCCACAGCACGGGTGACGGTCGAGGCGCCAGCCATCCCGACGTGTGGTCGTCGGCCGGGGTCACCGCCGGGATCGACCTGTCGCTCGCCATCGTCGAGCACGATCACTGCGCCGACCTCGCGCAGACCGTCGCCCGGTGGCTCGTCATGTTCCTGCGGCGACCGGGCGGCCAGTCACAGTTCGCCACACCGACCTGGGTCACCGAGGCGCCGGCCGGACCGATCAGAGCGGCCCAACAACTCGTGGTGGACGACCCGGCCGACGATCATCGGGTTGCTCTGCTCGCGACCCGCGTCGATATGAGCGAGCGACACTTCATCCGCCGGTTCGCCGCCGAGGTCGGCATGTCACCCTCGCGTTACGTCGCGCGTGTGCGCACCGACGCCGCGCGCCATGCGCTCGAAACCACCGACGATACCCTCGAGGTGATCGCGCGTCGCTGCGGCTTCGGCACCGCCGAGACGTTGCGCCGCACTCTGCTCCGCCAGATCGGCGTGACTCCCGACGCCTACCGGAGAAGGTTCGCGCACCGACCCGACGAGGACCTATCGACCAACCCCCAGAAAGCAGGACACCGATGAGTATCCAGACCGTCATCCCCCTCTTCGCGCACTTCACCGCGCTCGATGGCATCGGCCCCTACGAGGTGCTGCAGCGCATCCCCGACATCGACGTGACCTTCATCGGTCATCAGCGCGGCGTCGTGCGTTCCGACAACGGCATGCTCGGGATCGAGGTCGACGGCACGTTCGAGGAACATCCGACGCCCGACCTGATCGTTTTCCCCGGCGGCCAGGGCACGCGCGCCCTCATGACCGACGAGCGCGTGCTCGACTGGGTGCGCACGGCGCACGCGACGACCACCCTCACCACATCGGTCTGCACAGGTTCGCTGGTCCTCGCCGCCGCCGGGCTGCTCGACGGCCTGACGGCAACCACGCATTGGGGCGCGCTCGACGTGCTGACCGAGCACGGGGCGATACCGACCGGCGACCGGGTCGTCGAACACCTCGATCAACGCATCATCACTGCGGCGGGAGTGTCGAGCGGCATCGACATGGCCTTGCGCGTGGTCGAGATCCTCTACGACCGCGTCGCCGCCGAGGCGACCCAGCTGATGATCGAGTACGACCCGCAGCCGCCGTTCGACGCAGGCAGTACCGCCAAGGCCAGCGCCGAAGTCGTCGAGCGCGTCATCGAATACGCCCAGCACCGCCGCTGACCCTTCTCCCCACCTTCTCCCCACCTGCCCATCCCACCTCTCGCCGCCTGCCCATCGTTTGCGTCGCGTTTGATGTACGGCCGGACGTACACGAAACGCGACGCAAACGGCGGGCTGAACGGGGCGGGGCGGGGCTGGCGGGCGGCGGGGCGGGGCTGGCGGGGCCGGAGCGGGCGGGGCGGCTACACGGAGGTGGTGCAGAAGGTGTCGCCGGCGGCGAGTGACGAGTCGGTGGTGATGTCGCCGAATCGGTCGGCGTCGTACAGCTCGCTGAGCATGCCCCGCACCATGCCTCGGTCGACGGCACAGATCACCGGGTGTTCGGCGGCAACGTCACCGAACGGGCAGTGGTTGTTGATGATCTTCAACTGATCGTTGCGGCCCTCGGCGTGCGCCGCGAATCCGTGCGCCGACAACGCGTCGGCAACCGCCTGGATCGCCGAGCGCAGGGAACGCTGCCCGGCCTTCAGTGCCGAGCCAGTGAGCCCGGCCGCCATCGCCCTGCCATACTCCGCGCCGACTTCTTCGGCCATCTGCTCGGCCTCGTCGTGGGGCAACCGGCTCAGCGTGCGCCCGAGCAGCGAGAGCAGCAGATCGTCGCTGCGGACCGGGAACGCCGCCGTGTCGAGCGCATCGCCAACTGCGACGTAGTGCTTGGACGGACGACCGGCACTGCGGCTCTCGCCTCCGCTCGCGGCGGTCGGACGAGCGCCTGCCACTTCGAGATAGCCACCTGCCGCGAGCTTGTCGAGGTGATGGCGAGCGACGTTGGCGTGCACGCCGATCACCCCAGCCGCCATCGAAGCGGTGATCCCCTGACCCACCGTGCCGTCGGCTGTGGGCTGGGAATGCTCGCGCGCCAACAGGTAGATCGAGCGGCGCGTCGGGTCACCGAACGCGTCGGTGATGGCCGACACGGTTGCGGTGAATGCAGTCCCGGAACTCACGACGGCAATATTACCTACGCGCGTAGTGCAAATGCTGCGGGGGGTCGCCACACTGGGCCGCATGAGCACCCCCGTCGTCACCGAAGACCAGATCGTCGAGGCCCTCCGTCCGGTCGAGGACCCCGAACTGCATCGCTCGATCGTCGACCTGGGCATGCTGCGCGGCGTCTCGATCATGGACAACGGCGTCGTCGGCATCCTCATCGCGCTCACGGTCCCCGGCTGCCCGCTCAAGGGCGAGATCACCCGCCGGGTCTCCGAGGCGGCGACCCAGATCGACGGTGTCGAATCGATCGATCTCGAATTCACGGTGATGTCCGACGAGGACCGCGAGAACCTCCGTAAAACCCTCCACGGCGATGCCGGAGCATCGGCCGGCCAGGGTCAGGCGCACGGCCACGCCGAAGGTCGCGCAGTGCCGTTCGCCAAGAATGACTCGAAGACCCGCCCGCTGCTGATCTCGTCGGGCAAGGGTGGTGTCGGCAAATCGAGCGTCACCACCAACCTCGCTGTGGCCCTCGCTGCGCAGGGCTATTCGGTCGGCATCATCGACGCCGACATCTACGGCTACTCGATCCCGCGCATGCTGGGCACCGACCGCGAGCCCGTGGTCATCGACGAGATGCTCATCCCGCCGGAAATGCACGGCGTGCGCGCCATCTCGATTGGCTACTTCGTCCCGCAGGGCGAAGCAGTCATCTGGCGCGGGCCGATGCTGCACAAAGCGCTCGAACAGTTCCTCACCGACGTGTTCTGGGACGAACCCGACTTCTTGCTCATCGACATGCCACCCGGCACCGGCGACATCGCGCTGTCGCTCTCGCAGTACCTGCCGCGCGGCGAGGTGTTCGTCGTGACCACGCCGCAGCCGGCCGCCCAAAAGGTCGCCGCCCTGTCGGCGGCGATGGCGGCGAAGGTCAACCTGCCCGTGCGCGGCATCATCGAGAACATGTCGTGGTTCACCGGCGACGACGGCACGCAATACGAGATCTTCGGCTCAGGTGGCGGCCAGTTGCTCGCCGACGATCTCGGCGTCCCGCTGCTCGGCCGGCTCCCGCTGCTGCCGGCGCTGCGCGAGGGTGGCGACACCGGCCAGCCGATCACGGTCACCGATCCCGACTCCGAGGCCGCGCAGATCTTCCACGAGATCGCCCGCCAGATCGCTGTCGACATGAAGCCGAAGAAGATCTACTCCCCCGAGCTCAAGATCCTCTGAGTTCACCTGACCAACGTCCCAGCCTGAACACTCTCGGCCCCGTTGCGTCTCACCTGTTGATACAGAGCGGGGCCGAGAATGTTGAGATCGGGCGATGATGGGTAGGTTGCGCTGATGGACGTGGTGCCGAAGTACCGGTTCGAGCGGATGGTGGCCGATGCGCTCGACGACCTCCCCGACGAGTTGCAGCACGTCCTCGACAACGTCGTCGTGCAGGTCCATGACCGCAACGACCTCGAACCGACGCTCCTCGGGTTGTACGAAGGGGTGCCGCACACCGAGCGCAGCGGGCAGGAGGGACCCGACGTCGTGTCGATCTATCGGCTCGCACTCTGTGACGTCTGCGCCGACCTCGACGAGTTGATCGACGAGGTGTACGTCACGGTGATCCACGAAGTCGCCCACGCCGCTGGCATCGACGACGACCGCCTCCACGAACTCGGCTGGGGCTGAGTTCGGCCGATGGCAGTTGACGGCCGTACGTCAAATCCCGCTCGGGTGAGCAGGGGACGAGCGAACGCTCCGCGTTGACGTGGCGGTTGCATGCGATCAGATCTTCGTGGCCTCATCGACCAATGCTCTCGCGGCGCGACCGGCCCTCTTGTAGTCGGCGTTACTCACGGGCACGGCGCTGTACCCGGCTTTGGTCTTGATCATCAGGAGGTCTCTCAGGTTCTTCGCCGCTGACTTGCTGGCGGTGCTCAGCAACGCGACCGCAGAGGCGTGGTCCTCTCCTCGTGCGTGCTTGCCGAGGCGTTTACAGCAGATGACGTCTGCGGCGGCGATCCCGGCGTGAACGCAGAGCGTCACGTAGGCGTCCGCCACTTCATCGGCGTCTTCGGCGAGTGCCTCCACGATGTTGGCAGATTCGATGAACTGTCGGGCTTTCGCCATACGACCATCGCTGGTCGCCGCATCACAATTCGCCGTTCGGTCCCGCTGATTCGCCATCATGTCGGCCCACTTCGTGACGGACGCAGCAGCGCTTCGTCGCCGACGATTCGGATGCCATCACGCCGGATGTCGTCGATCACGCGGTCGTGCCCATAGCCAAGGTCGGCAACGCTGTACTCCAGAACGCGGGTGTCGTTGCCCGTCCACTTGGTGACGTTGCGTTGAAGGTCCGCGATCTGCGTGCGCCACATCTCATCTCGGACGCCTAGTGCGCCGCCGACGACAAAGATGTCGATGTCGCTGTCGGGCCGCATCGTGCGGGTCGCGACCGACCCGAACAGCATCACCAGGACTGCTGGGACCTGCCAGGCGTCAACCGTCGCACGGATCCGGTCGATGAGGGCAGCACGGAGATTCGCGAGTTCGATGATGGCTGGTGCCGCAAGGTGTTCCCGATTGAGGCGGTACATGTACGCGTTGCCGGCCTTGTCCACCTCGACGACGCCTTGTTCAACGAGCCGGTTGAGTGCCTTCCGCGCGCCTGGCACCGAGTGCCGACCCATGAGCCGCTGCACTTCGGCTGGCGTGAACGCCGCCTCGGCGGCTGCGAGCACCGCGAGCACATCACCGTCGACGGACGGTGTCACGGTCGCCAACGGACGCTCCAACAGCATGAAACTATTGTAAACGTACGGAAACTATTGTCAACACCCTGCGATACGGGCGAGGATGCCGCAGATCGCGCTGACTCGTCGGCCGGCGACGCGCGACGGGCACTAGATTCGATCGGCGATGAGCGTTGGGGCTGTTCACCACATCGAGCTGTGGGTGCCGTCCCTCGATCGCGCGATCGAGTCGTACGGTTGGGTGCTCCAGGCGCTCGGCTATTCCGAGTTTCAAGCGTGGGATCAAGGTCGCAGTTGGCGAAACGGCGGAATCTACGTCGTAATCGAGGAGTCCCCGGCGCTCGTCGGAGGTGAGCACGATCGTCTCCGGCCGGGGGTCAATCACCTGGCGTTTCATGCCGGGTCCGCCGACGACCTCGATCGGCTCGTCGCGGAAGCGCCTCGTCACGGATGGCGGCTGATGTTCGCAGATCAGCATCCGCATGCGGGAGGGCCGGACCACTACGCCGCGTTTCTCGAGAATCAGGATGGCTTCGAGATCGAACTGGTTGCCGATTCGGGTCCGGCCGTTCCGACGACTTCGTGACGCCAGGGCCGAACTCGTCGTCGATGCAGACCGACGCCGCTGGCTGACCATTCGCCGTCTCGGTGCGGCCAGGTACGGCGAGGCGGGGCGAATTCTTGGGTCGTGCCAGGATGATCGGCGTGACGAGCGATGCGACCGGCGAACGCGGCATCGAGCAACTTGCCGCACTGCCCACAGGCTCGTTGCTCGCGCTGGCGGTCGGCGACCACGCGGCTGCATTCTCCACTGCCGAGGCCACAGTGGTCGTCGACATCGGGCAGGCTCCGGCAGCGCTCGCCCGAATCGAGGCGGGCGTGTCACCGCGCTGGGTGTGGTGGTCGAATCTCACCGCTCATCGATTGATCGAGTGGGGTCTCCGACCGGCACGGTGTTGGGACCTCGCCGCAGTCCACCGGCTGATCTTCGGGGGTTGGCGGTGCGGGCCCGACCAGATCTGGGCGGGGCTGAACGACCTCGATGTCACGTCGATCCCGCGCGCTCAGCCGATCGACCTGTTCAGCCAGGCAATCGACACCGGCGACCCTGACCAACCCGTCGGACCCGATGGCCACCTCCGCCCCGAATGGGTGGACGGCGCGTGGGCAACCGACGCGACCCGTGTCGTTGCATGGGCGGAGCTGGCCCGAACCCTTCAGCTCCGCCAAGAGGAACGGATCGATGCAATCGGCCCGCGGATGCGTGCCACGGCGCTGGCGGAGTCAGTGGCCGATCTGCTGTGTGCCGAACTCGACAGCGACGGCTTGCCCATCGACGTCACCATTGCCGAGTCGATCGTCGCCGGGTTCATCGGCCCGCGCCCGCGCAACGCGAGTGAGGCAGCAGCCGAGATCGCACGACGCGATGCCGAGGTGTTGCGCCATCTTCCGCCGGGCACCACGTTCGATCTGCGCAGCCCCGACCAGGTCAAGTCCCTCCTCCGGCGCGTCGGAATCGAGGTCCCCGACACGCGGGCC
This sequence comes from Ilumatobacteraceae bacterium, assembly GCA_963820085.1. Taxonomy (GTDB): domain Bacteria; phylum Actinomycetota; class Acidimicrobiia; order Acidimicrobiales; family Ilumatobacteraceae; genus Ilumatobacter_A. The sequence goes on from CAWFYU010000022.1 coordinate 151,345, forward strand.
TGGCGACTCGAAGGACTACGCGACGCCCACCCGATCATCGAGCCGCTGCTCGCCTGGCGACGCGCCGAGCGGATCCTCACCACCTTCGGCTACGCGTGGCTCGACGAACACGTCTCCGGCGGGCGGCTGCACGGTTCGTGGTCGGGGTCCGACGGCGCGGCCGGCCGGATGACCGCGACGGCCGGCCTGCACAACATGCCCGCCGAACTCCGGCCTGCCATCGTCGCCGAGCCCGGACACGCCTTCGTCCGCGCGGACCTCGGACAGATCGAACCGCGCATCCTCGCCGCCGTGTCGGGCGACGCCAAGCTCGCCGCTGCCACCCAGGCCGACGACATGTACGCCCCGGTCGCCGCGCAGTTACGGGTCGAACGGGAGATCGCGAAAGTTGCCGTGCTCGGCGCGATGTACGGCCAGACCACCGGCAAGGGGGCCGAGGCACTCCGCGGCCTCGAACGGGAGTACCCCGTGGCGATGGGCTACCTCGCCGACGCCGACCGTGCCGCGCAGGGCAGCCACGATCTGCGCACCTTCGGTGGACGCCTCGTTCGGATGAGCAGCACGAACGCGAACGAGGTGAGTGATCGCGATGCCCGATCGCGGGCAGCGGCACGAGGTCGGTACGGGCGCAATGCGATGGTGCAGGGTGCGGCGGCAGAATTCTTCAAGACCTGGGCGGTGCTGATGCGCGCCCGATCACGCGCCATCGGAGCCAGCATCGTGCTCTGCCTGCACGACGAGTTGTTGATCCACGTGCCAGCGGACCGCGCCGACGAGGCTGCGGCGCTCCTCGACCGATGTCTCCAAGAGACGGCTCACCGCTGGGCCCCCGTCGACCCCGACGGACGGCAACCGGTGCGGTTCGTGAGCGACACGAGGGTGATCCGCGCCTGGTCAGAGGCCAAATAGAACCAGCTCCGAACACTCCCCTGATCCGCCGGCGACAAGCCCGCGCCGCGCGGGGTAACTTGGCTCGGGTGAGTGACGTACCGCCCCCACCCCCCGGCATGCAGCCCCCGCCTCCCCCCGCCACCGGCCCGGCCATACCACCACCGCCGCCCGGCAACCTGGCCCCGCCCCCCGGCTACGTGGCCTACGGCAGCGCGCCCACGCCGACCGCACGTGTCAGCCGCATCAAGGGTCTGTCGACGGCGATCATCATCACGGTGGCGATCGCCGGCGTCGGCGGCCTCCTGAACTCATTTCTCCAGTCGTCACTGCGATCCGACGCCGAGGACTTCCTCGCCGGCGGAATCTCCGAGACCGAGTTCAACGATCAAGTCACGTCATCGTCGGCCTTTTCGATCCTGGCTGGCGTCGGCACGATCGCCGCTGCCGTGCTCGTCATGATCTGGATGTACCGGATCGCCTCGAACCTGCGCGCATTCGGCATTCCGACCACCTGGCATCCCCTCTTCGCCATCTTCGGGTGGTTCCTGCCACCGGTCGTGCTCTACGTGATCCCGTTCCTGATGCTGCGCGAACACTGGGCGAAGTCGGTGCCGTCCGCGGCGCCGGGCCAAACCGGTGTGTCGACGGTCAAGCAGGGTGAGAACCCAGTGCTCTGGGCGTGGTGGCTGCTGTTCGGCATCTGGCCGCTCGTGGCGATCTTCATCGCAGCCGACAGCCTCTTCGGAAATTTCGGCGACACGGGTGCCGAGGCGATTGCCCAGAACCTGGTCGACACGAATTCGACCGTCACCCTCATCAGCGGCGTCATCGGCGTCCTGGGTGCCGTGACCTGGATCCTCTTCGTCCGCCAACTGACAGCTCGACACCGAACGCTCACCACCGAGAACTGACGAACCGATCCGGTGGGGAGGTCAGCGGTCATCTATCTCGTGCGCCATGCCAAGGCGGGCGAGCGGCGCGTCTGGGACGGCGACGATGTGGATCGCCCGTTGAGCAAGACCGGGTGGAAGCAGGCCGAAGCGGTAGCCCATCGCCTCGCCAAACGCGATGTCACTGCGCTCTATTCGAGCCCGTACGTCCGCTGCATGCAAACCCTCGAGCCGCTCGGCACGCGCACGGGCCTTCATGTGCAGCCCGAGCCCCGACTGTTCGAAGACGAACCGTTCGAACCGGTCCTCGATCTCCTCAACGAAGTCGAAGACGGCGCCGTCCTGTGCAGTCACGGCGACATCATTCCTGCGGTGATCAAAGCCCTGGCGCGGCGCGGGATGAAGGTCGAGACGCCACCCGACTGGGGTAAGGCCGCGGTATGGGTACTGAACCGCAAGGGCGGCCACATCACCAAAGGCAAGGTCTGGCCGCCACCGAAGCTGGCCGCAAACTCGACCAAGTAAGAGTTGGCGACGGGGTCTGGCGAAGCGTCGAGGCGGACCAGTGTTTCGCCACGCTCAGCCAACGAGGCCGAGCACGACGACGCCGAAGTCGGAGTCGTAGGTCGAAGTCACCAAAGGCGAGGACCGACAGGGTGATCACAGCACTGATCAGGCCGAGCACGAGGCCCGCCACCGCCAAACCCTTGCCGGTGTAGGTCGGATCGTTGTTGCACTGCTTGATCCCGATGGCGCCGAAGATGATCGCCAGGATCCAGGGGATGAACAGCACGCACAGGATGACGCCGACGATGCCGAGGACCAGCGAGGCAACGGCCAGGCCGTTGGTCCGTTGACCCCCGCCCATCGGTGTGGCACCGAAGGGCACATATCCCGGCGGAGGCGTGGCGGGTCCACCTGGCTGATACGACGGATAGCCGGGTGGCTGCGCGCCAAATGATGGCGGCGGGGGCGTCCCACCGGGAGGAGGAGGCGGCGGCGTGTCACCGGGCGAGGGCGGCGGCGTTCCACCGGGCGGAGGCGGTGGGTGCATCGACATCGACGACACAGTAGCGACGGCGCTCGCGGTTCAGGGGGAGCCACGCAGCCTCTTGATGACGGCACGCCACCCATCGACACCACCGGCGCGCGACACCGGGCTGCGACGCTGACCCGCGGCGAAGGCACGAGGTGGTAGCGCCGTGGAGGCGCACCTCCCTCACGAGTTGGCGGGTCAGCCGGCGGCGGCGCGGACCTCGGCGGCGAAACCTGAGATCAACTGCGCGATGTCGGCTGGCGGGTTGCTCGCCTCACATACTTCGACGTATGGCAGCGCGGCATCGGCGTCGCCGAGGAACGCGAACTCGATGATCGCCAGAAAGCAGTTCGGGTCGGCGTACTCGCCATCGATCACGGTCGCCTGCTGCAGCGCCACTCGCGCGGCATCGAGGCGCGGGTCGGATTCGACGTCGTCGACCTCGGCGCGAACCTGCAGGGCCAACGACCAACCGAAGTAGGTGATCGCTTCGACGTTGTCGATCCCCCGCTCACGCTCCATCTGCACGACGCGGGCAAACAGGGAGTTGGCGAGCGCGAACTGCTGCTGGTTGAGCGCGTCGCGTGCCGAGGCGAGGACGACGCGGGCGTCGTCGCCCGGGTCGAAGCCGGTGATCTCCTGATCGGCACCGCGCTCGCCGAACGCACCCGCGAGCGCGAAACCGATGCCCACCGCGCCGGCGAGCACTGCGGCGGTGACCACGGCAAGCCGACCCCACCGCCGGGGCGGCTTCGGGGCGAGCCGTGACCGCCCCGTCTCGATCTGACGGAGCACCGCCGCGGCCCGAACGGTGTATCCGTCGCGCAGTGTCTCGTAGTCGGCCTCGTCGACATCGCCGGCGGCATGCTCGCGTTCGAGGTCGTCGAGGGATCGCAGGAGGAACCGACGCTCCTCTTCCAGTTCGGCCAACCGATCGAGATGCGCACCGCTGCGCCGCGCCGACACGGGCTCGACGGTCACGGTCGCTTCGGTCACGGATTCGTCGGTCACGGATTCGTCGGTCACCGGTTCGTCGGTCGACGGTTGCGTCGGTCACGTGCTCGTCGGTCGCTGGATTCGTCGATCGCTGTTGCGGTCTCGTTCGCAGGCCCTCGTGCGGCGGCAGGGTCGTCGGTCATGGCTCGGTGGATCGACGCGCGGCGGCCACGATCTCCCGATCGGCGTCGGTCGGAGTCGACGATGCTGCTGCTTCGAGCTTCCAGCGACGGAACGCCACGGCGAGCCCAGCGACTCCGCAGACGAACGCCACGGCTGGCAAGACCCAGATCAGTGCGTCGAATCCGCTCGACCGGGGGACGAGCAAGATCCGCGCACCGTAGCTGTCTTCGAGCCCGGCCACGATCTGGTCGTCGGTGAGCGCGGTCGAGCGGACCAGTGAGTCGATCTCGTTGCGAATGGCTTGCGATGCGTTGTTGCGCGACTCGGCCACGCTCTCTCCGCTACAGACAGGACACGCCACCCGCTGGGCGACCCGCTCGATGCGTTCCTCCTGGGTCTGGGGCCCCGACGTGCGGGTCGATCCGACCACCAGCACCGACACCACGACGACGAGCAACAGCACCCAGCCGGGCCAGCGCTTCACACGATCGTTCCACGAACTGCTCATCGCCCGTACGACTCTCGCAACTGCTGGAGCGTGACATTCAGCGTCTCGATCGACACCCGGGAGATGAACCGCGCCCGCACCACGCCGCTCGGATCGACGACCCACGTCTCGGGGACGAGGGCGACACCGAACGCGACGTCGATCTGCTCGTGTTCGAAGACGATCGGCCAGTCGCCACCCCGCTCGGCGAAGAATGCTTCGACATCTGAACGGGAGTCGTTGACCACGATCGAGTAGAACTCGGCGCCGTCGGGCCCGAGTGCGTCTTGCTGCGCAACGAAGTCGACGAGGGCCGGATGCTCGGCGATGCACGGTGGGCAATCGGCGCGGAAGAAGTTGAGCACCACCCAACTGCCCTTGCGCTGCGACAGGTCGAAGTTGCCGCCGTCGATCAGCGTGCCCACCGCTTCTGGGGCGGGGCGGCTCAACAAGGGCGACTCGGCGTCCTCACCGCCGCCGGTGTCGGCGCCGACCAGCAGCACGAAGAATCCCGCGAGCACAATTGCAACTGCCAAGGCAATCCATGGCGCCACCGGCCGGCGGCGGCCAGAGTCATCCACGGACGTCACTGCCGACGTCACTGCCGACATCGCTCCCGCGGCCGGAGTCGAGTCCGCCGTCGTTGCGCGGAGCATCGACGGAGGAGGTCATGTCGCGGCCCCCGCCCCAGCCGGCTCGGGTTCGCCGTCGGCCGCCCACTCGTCGGCGTCATCGGAATCCGCGGTGGCGTCGGGGGTGGAAATCGGTGCCGAGACCGGGTCGATTGCCCGCCGGCGACGCGACCCCGGGAACGCCGACAGCAGCGTGCCGATCGCCATCACGAGACCGCCGATCCATAGCCACAGGATCATCGGACGGACGAACGCCTGGATCGAGACGGTGGTCGCACCCGGCTGGGCACCCTGTTCAAGCGTCAGGTAGATGTCGTCGGTCAAGCCCGTGCGCACACCGGGTGTCGGCACGTCCATCCCCCGGTTCAGGTACGTGGTGATCGCCGGGACGATGACCTTCGAATCGTCGAGCAGCACGCGGGCTTGAAGGGCGCTTTCGCTCCCGGCGTCGTTGACCACTTCCCGCACCGATTCGAGGCGGAACGTGTGGCCCTGCCACTCCTGCTCGACACCCTGTTCGAGTTGGAGCCGGGTCTTGTGGGTGAAGCTGTTCGACGACGCCAACGCCACGGCGATCATGATGACGCCGAGGTGGACGATCATGCCGCCGTTGGCCCGACCGACCAAACCGCGCCAACCCTGGCGGCGGGTGGCGAGGGCCAGTTGGCGCAGGGCCGCACCCGCAGCGAAGCCGGCCAGGCCGAACGCGACGAGCGGAGCCCACCCGGTGGCGCCGATGACGACGGCGAGCACGAGGCATCCGACGCCGATCCAGGCCGGCCAGAACAGACGCTCACGAAGCAACTCCTGGCTCGCCTTGCGCCACGGCAACACCGGCGCCACGGCCATCAGGAACAGCAGGACCAAGCCGATCGGCATCGACAACCGATCGAAGTACGGCGCGCCGACCACGGTCCGGCGATCGTCGAGCGCTTCGACCAGCAGCGGAAAGATCGTGCCGAGCAACACGACGAACGCGAACACCGTGAACAACACGTTGTTCGCGAGGAACGCGCCCTCGCGCGAGAGCGGCGAGTCGATCGCACCGGGCGAACGCAACCGGTCGCCACGCCACGCGATGAGGCCGAGCGACACCACGACGATGACGCCGAACAGCCCGAGGAACCAGGCGCCGACCGGGCCGTCACCGAAGGCGTGCACCGATTGGATGACGCCCGACCGGGTGAGGAAGGTACCGAGGATCGTGAGCGCAAAGGTGGCGACGAGCAGGCTGAGGTTCCACACCCGCAGCATCCCGCGCCGCTCCTGCACGAGCACCGAATGGATGTAGGCGGTGCCGGTGAGCCACGGCAGCAGCGACGCGTTCTCGACCGGATCCCATGCCCACACCCCGCCCCAGCCGAGCACCTCGTAGCTCCACCAGCCGCCGAGCAGGATGCCGATCGTGAGAAACGCCCACGAGAACAGCGCCCAGCGACGCGTTTCGAGCAACCAACCTTCGCCGAGACGGCCGGTGACCAGCGCGGCGATCGCGAACGCGAACGGAACGGTGAACCCGACGTAGCCGAGGTAGAGAATCGGCGGATGGAACAGGACCAGGATGTGGTTCTGCAAGATCGGGTTGGGGCCGGGTCCGCTGGTGACGCCGACGGCGCCGTTGGCGAACGGGTCGGCCGGGCCGAAGCTGACCAGCGCGAAGAATGCGGTGATGACGAACATCACGATGAGCGCCCAGCCGACGAGGACGTCGTCGGTGCGGTTGCGGAAGCGCCACGCCACCGCCGCAGTGAAACCGGTGAGCACGAGTGCCCACAGCAGGATCGAGCCTTCGAGGGCCGACCACATCGCCGCGATGTTGTACAGCGCAGGAGTGTCGGCCGAGCCGACCTGCTGGATGTAGGCGAGGGAGAAGTCGCGGGTGATCAGCGCGCGCTGCATCATCACCACCGACAGCACGATGCCGGCGAACGCCAGCCAGGCGTAACGCGGGCTCTGCTTGAGCAACTTCGCATCGCCGCGCCGGATGCCATACAGCACGGCGAGCGCACCGAACACCGAGGCGCCCAACATGAGCATCAACCCCGCGCGTCCGAACGCTCCGTTGACCGAGGCCGCGATCATGCGGACCAGTCGGTCCGATTCAGGCAACGATCGAACGCTCTCACGCCGGTTCTGCGCATCCGAGTTCCTCTGCTGCCGCGACGCGTTCGTCGTTCACCGCCACGTACTCGTCGGAGTGCTTCACCTCGACCCGGTCGCCCTGCAACGCGCCGTCTTCGATGACGCCGTGGACGACCACGGGGATGCACTCCTTGAAGATGCCGCCCGGCTCACCGGCGTACCGCACCGGCATCGTGGCACCGGCGAAGGAAATGGTGAACGCAGTGATGCCGTTGGACTGATCGACGGAGCCCTCGTCGACGGTCCCTTGCAGGCGGATCCGACGGTCCCCGTCGCAGCCGTCGCGCACGTTGACCTCGTCGACGTTGCAGTAGTAGTCGACGGCAGAGGTGAGGAATTGCGTGACGATGACACCACCGGCGACCACGACCAGACCGAGCACCACGATCGGGAGCCAGTTGCGCTTGCGCCGCCGGCCGACCGCCGTGCCGTCGACCGTGGTGCGCGGCGTGAGATTGATCTCGCGATCGGCAGCGTCATCCATCAGAGCCAGTACTTCTCGTCGTCGGGAATCTGATCGGCGAGCTTGCGCCCGGTGCGCAGCGTCCGCCACGCCAGGAGCGCCACCGTTGCGAAGGTCAGCACATAGCTGCCGATGATGAAGCCTGCGTCTTCCATCAGCCGGCGCTCCCTTCAAAGGTCGGGCCCGCATTCGGGCCGCGGCGTCCGGCTTCGGCCGGTGCTGCTTCGGCCCGGCGAGCGACGAGGGCGTCGTCGAGCCCCCGCTCGTCGAGCAGGTCGGCCAGGGCCATGCCACGCGTGCGATGCAGCATCAGCCACACGTACAGCAGCGTGAAGGCGATCACGCCGACGAGCAGGCTGAACAGCATCAACCCGTCCATCTGGATGTCGGCGTCGGTGTTCGCGATCGTCGCCTCCTGGTGCAGGCTGCGCCACATCTTCACGCTGAAATGGACCAGCGGAATCTCGAGGACTGCGAGCAGACCGAGCACGGCGCTGCGCTTGGCGCGCTGTTCGTGGCTGCCGCCGAGACCACGTACGGCGAGGTATCCGACGTAGGTGACGAAGAGCAACGCGGTGGTCGTGAGTCGGGCGTCCCACTGCCAGAACACGCCCCACGTGAGTCGGCCCCACATCATCCCGACGGCGAGGGTGACCGCCACGAAGGTGACGCCGATCTCGGCGCTCGCGCCGGCGACGCGGTCCCAGCCGAGTGACTTCTTCTTCGTGAACAGGTACATCGCCGACGCGACAGCGGTGACGACAAAGGCGAGGTAGGCCAACCAGATCGTGGGCACGTGGACATAGAGGATGCGCACGGCTTCTTCCTGGTCGCGGTCGGCGGGCGAGAAGCCGAGACCGAAGGCGACCAGCCAACCGAGGGCGACGATGGCGCCGACGCCGATGATCCGGGTTCCCCGGGTCCCCGTCGAACGGCGCCCTTGCGCCACTGGTCGAACGTGGTCCTCGTCGGTTCTCGCTGTTTCAGTCGTGGTCATCGTGCTTCCGGTCGGTACTGGTGCGGTGTCTGGATCGGTGCGGTGTCTGGATCGGTGGGGTTTGCTGATCGGTGTCGGTGTCGGTGTTGTTGCGGTGGCCTGGTGTACGGGATTAGTCATCGATGAGCGGACCGAAGGCCAGCGATCCGCCGACCACGAAGGCCACGGCAAACACCGTCAGGAGGCCGACCCACTGCCAACCTTCCGACACCACTGCGCCCGATGTTCCCACCGCTGACTCGACTGCTTTGGTTGCTCCGATCAAGACCGGCGCCACCGCAGGAAGCGTGAGGAGCGGCAGCAACGTTTCGCTGCCCTTGAACCCTGCGGCAAGGCCTCCGTACAGAGTACCGACGGCAGCGAGCCCGCACGTCGCGGAGCCCAAGGTGGTGACGAGGAGCACAATGCCGGCGACCGGATCGTCGGCCGAGATCGACTGCCCGTAGAACAGCAGCGCGGCGCCGAAGAGCAGGACTTCGACGACGAGCAACTCGACGGCCAACGCCATTGCCTTGCCGAGAAAGATCGCTCTGGCATCGATCCCCGCGACGCGCATCGCGTCGAGTGCTCCGTCATCGGTTTCGATCGAGAACGTCCGTTGCACGATCACCAGCAGGCTGAACATGGTGGCCAGCCAGATCAATCCGGGCGCCACGGTGTCGAGCACGTTCTGCTTGTCGAGCGCAAACGCGAAGCTGACCATCGTGATGCCGGCGAACGGCAGCACCTGGTTGGTGACGATCCTGCTGCGTCGTTCGACCCGCAGATCTTTTGCCGCGATCAGTCGCGCCGTTGCCCAGATCGTCATACCGGGGCCCCTGATCCATCCACCGCAGGCGACACCTGACCGGCAACCACCTCGATCGTGCGCGTCGCCAGGTTGCCGGCCCGTTCGAGTTCGTGGCTCGCCACCAGAATCGTCGCCCCCGCCTGCGCCGCCTGCGCAAGGGTGAGGTCGAGTTCGTCGCGACCTGCTGCATCGAGCCCGGCGTGAGGCTCGTCGAGCAGCCACAGTTGGGCGCGTCGAGCAACGAGGCACGCCAGCGCCGCGCGCCGCTTCTGCCCGGCAGAAAGCCGCTGGATCGGCACGTTCGCCAAGCGCTCGGCGACACCCATCCGGGTCATCGCGTCGGCGATCTCGGCACTGGATGCGCCCACCGTGCGTCCCCAGAATTCGACGTTCTCCCGGACCGAGAGGTCGAGGTAGAGGCCGTTCTGGTGCCCAAGCAGGCCGACGTGCGGCCGCACCAGATGCCGCTGGGTGGCCAGATCGAATCCGAGGACCGACGCCGTTCCCCGTTCGACCGGGAGGAGGCCGGCGCACAGGCGCAGCAGCGTGGTCTTGCCGGCACCGTTCGGGCCTTTCAGCAGCACGATTTCACGGCGCGCGACGGTGAGCGTGGCGCCGGCCAGCGCGGGGAAGTTGCCGATGACGGCGATCACGTCGACGAGGTCGATCACGGGCCCACTGTCGACAGAAGCAGACCCAGATGCAGAAGGCGTGGCAGCACTCATGAAATCATCGGCCACGCTAGGAGCCGGGACCCTTGACTGCACCCAGCACCGGCGCGAAACAGTCTGCGAAACACTCGGAGAATCGGACCGGAAACGACCTGGCGCCGACGGATTCGGCCAGTAGGTTCACGTCCGTGACCGAACTCGACACCACCGACGCGTCCCGCCCAGGCCGCGCGTTGGATCGGCTCGACGATCTGGACACGGCGCGTGGCACCGCGCATCGGAAGGGCGCGCCACGTGGCGGCACGGCTGGTGCTGCCGGTGGTGGTGACGGCGGGGCGGCGGGGGTCGGAGCAGTCAGCGCGCCCCAGCTCAACCGTCGCGGGCGACTGCGCAAGTGGGATCGGCCGAAGCCGCCGATGGACTGGCGCTGGTGGGTCGGCAACCTCGGCAAGACGCTGATCGCCACCGGGCTGCTGATGTTCGGCTTCGTTGCCTATCAACTATGGGGCACAGGCATCGAAACGGCCCGGGCTCAGAGCGAACTCGAAGGCGAGTTCGATGCGCTGCTCGCTGCGGCGCCCCCAGCCGTCGCCGCTGAATCCGAGGTCGAGGTCGAGCCCGGCGACGAGCCGACGAGCATTCCGACCGCCGATCCGGACGCTCCTGCCGAGCAGGTCGATCCCACGCTCGCGCCGACCGAACCCGCAACAACGGTGGCCCCGGTTCCGGCCGAGCAACAGAACATCCCAGTGCTCGATGATGGTGACCCCCTCGCTCGACTCGAAATCCCGCGCATCGGCCGCGACGACATCGTGGTGGCCGGCGTGAAGACCGGCGACCTCAAGCGCGGGCCGGGGCATTTCCCCGACACGCCGTTGCCGGGCCAACTCGGCAACGCCGCGGTCGCCGGACATCGCACCACCTACGGCGAACCATTCGGCGACATCGACAAGCTGCAGACGGGTGACGAGATCATCGCCACCACGTTGAACGGCCGGTACACCTACCGTGTCACCGGCCAACAGATCGTCGAATCGAGCGACTACTGGGTCGTTGCCACCGCCGACCCCAATCGCGCCACGCTCACCCTCATTTCGTGCCACCCCAAGTACACGGCGCAGCGGCGCATCGTGATCTTCAGCGAACTGGTCGCGTCCGAGTCGGCGCCGGTGGGCGAAGCGGTATTGAACTACGGCCGGCCCGCTGAGCCCGACGCCGCCGATCCGTCGGGTGCAGCAACCGAGGCCCCGGATGCGACCGGTGACACCGGGCCGGACGCTGCGGCTGACGATCCGACCATCACGGCAGCTGACACGGCCGCCGACGATCCGACCATCACGGCAGTCGACACGGCGGCTGGCGATCCGCCCATCGGCGCGGAGTCTTCCGATCCGGACGGCGGCGTCTCGGGGAACGTCGGCGAGATCGACGTGCTCGACCCGGCCGACGGCAGCGACGAGTCCCCGTCGGTCGCCCCGGGCGATGTGAGCAGCGAGATCGTCGACGCCTTCAGTGACGGCTGGTTCAGCGATCCGGGCGCCAACGTCCACGTCGGGCTGTGGGGCGCCCTCCTCGCACTGATCGGCACCATTGCCTACGCCGTGAGCCGCCGGCTGCGCCGCGACTGGGCGGGCGCGCTCGTCGGCCTCCTGCCGTTCGTCGTGACGCTCTACTTCTTCTTCCAGAACGTCAACCGACTCCTGCCGCCCAATCTCTGAGTGTCGGCCCGTGGCTGGCGCGGTCAGCTCGCGCTGAAGTTCGCCGCGCGCTTCTCGAGAAACGCCGTCCGACCCTCCTCGGCATCGGCACTCCCCCACGCCACAGATCGAGCGGTCTCGAACGCCTCCACCTCATCGGGCGTCGCGGCGGCTGTTTCCAGACCGAGCTTGTGGGCGGCAACCGTGAGCGGAGCAAAGCCGGCCAACTGGTGCGCCCATTCGACCGCATCGGCAAGATGGCCGAGGCGGTGAATGGCGCCGAGGGAGTGGAGCCGTTCGGCGGTGTAGTTCTCGGTGCCGACCAGCATCGCCCGCGCCACCGGCGCCGTGAACTCGTCGCGCAAGCGTCGGATCGTCCAGTGGTCGACCGCAAGCCCGAGACGAGCAGCCGGGATGCCGAGCGTGCTCTGCGGCGTGGCGATACGCAAGTCACCGGCGATCGCAAGCTGCAGTCCGGCGCCGAGCGCCGGGCCGTCGATCGCGGCGATCACCGGCACGGGCAGCCGGCCGAAACCGATCAGCACACGTTGCAAGTCGGTGGCGAACCGGCCCTCTTCGACACCGTTGAGATCGGCACCAGCACTGAATGCGGGCGATGCTCCGGTCAGCACCACCACCCGGTTCTCTCCGAGACCACGGTCGGCGATATCGGCTTGCACGGCGAGCAGTTCGAGCAGCGTCGGGTGATCGAGTGCGTTGCGCCGCTCGGGCCGGTCGAGCGTGACGATCGTGACTCGTCCGTCACGTTCGACGCGCACCGTCATCGAAGCTCACCCGCTGCCACGTGCGCCGGTGCCCCGGTGGGCCGCAGCAGATCCGATCGGCTGGCGTGGGGGGCTGACACGGCTCGCGCTGCTCGTAGCATGACGAGACTGTATGTCGAACCCCGCCCCCCGTTCCCAGGCCGACGCGCCCAGCGCCGATCCGGTGCGCATCAAACGAGCCAAGATCGCCAAATGGACGCTGCTCGCCAATCGCGTGGGGTACCTCTTCGTCGCACTGGCGATGGCGTTGTTCTTCATGGCCTTCGTCCTCGGCTTCACGGCGGTGATGGCCACCCTCGTCATCATCTCGTTGGTGATCGGTTGCGTCCTGCTCGCGCCGTCGATCGTGCTCGGGTACGCCGTCAAGGCCGCCGACCGCGACGACCGTGAGCGAGGTCTCTGATCACCGTTGATCACGGGCGATCACGGCTGATCACGAGTGGGTTCCGGCTCGCACCCGATCCGGTTACCATTCGGTAACAGACCTATGTCCCCTCGCCTTTCCGCACCCGCCCGACGCGAGCAGATCCTCGACGTTGCACTCGTCGTGTTCGCCACCGCCGGCTTCCACGGCGCATCGATGAACGACATTGCCGACGCCGCCGGAGTCACCAAGCCCGTGCTGTATCAACACTTCGATTCCAAGCGCGACCTGTACCAGGCGTTGATCGAAGAGGTCGGCAACCGGCTGCGGAACAACATCGACAAGGCCACCGCCGAAGCCACCGACGGCAAGAGCCAGACCGAACTCGGCTTTCGCGCCTACTTCCGGTGGGTGGCCGAGGACCATGACGGGTTCCGGCTGCTGTTCGGCTCCGGGTCACGCCGCGACGACGAGTTCAACGAGGCGATTCGCAAGATCACCGCCGAGTCGGCTCGCGCCGTTGCCCCGCTGATCGCCGTCGACATCGACGAGTCGCATCGCGAGACGCTCGCTCATGCGCTGGTCGGCCTCGCCGAGGGAGCCAGCCGCCGCCTCGTCGGGCTCGGTCAGGACTTCGACCCCGACGAGATCGCGGCCGAAGTCAGCGCACTCGCCTGGGCCGGTCTGCGCGCCGTCCAGCCCAAAGACTGACCCGCTCTCCCCCTCCGACGCTTCTTCACGTTTGCGTGACGATTTTGGCGGAACGGTTCGCCAACATCGTCGCGCAAACGTCGGAAAATATGTTGACAGGTGTTCACCTCCGTTGTAGGTTGACGGGTGTTCACCCATCTTTGAGGAGCTTGCGATGACCGACATGATCGAGACCGAACTGCCCGTCCGACGCCCGAGCGACAACCAGTACCTCGCGGGGAACTACGCCCCGATCGAGTCCGAAGTGACGGCGCATGATCTCCCGGTCGTCGGTGAGATCCCTGCCGAACTCGAAGGCCGGTGGTTGCGCAACGGACCGAACCCCGAGTCGATCTCCGACCCGACGAAGCACCACTGGTTCTTGGGCGCCGGGATGGTGCACGGCGTGCGCCTGCGTGGCGGCAACGCCGAGTGGTACCGCAACCGGTGGGTCGTCGACGATGCCGCGCGGGCCGCAGGTGTGTTCGGCGCGAATACGAACGTCGGCGGGTTTGCCGGAACCACGTGGGCCATGGTCGAAGGTGGCAACCCGCCGGTCGAACTCGACTACGAGCTCAACTCACGCGGCATCAATCGCTTCAACGGAACGCTCGACGGGCCCTTCACCGCGCACCCCAAGTACGACCCGGCCACGGGTGAGTTGCACGCGATGAACTACCACTGGCCCGACCTGATCGACCACGTCAACTACACCGTGATCGGTACCGACGGTCGCGTCTCGAAGAACCTCGCGATCCCGGTGCCCGACATGCCGATGATGCACGACATGTCGCTCACCGACACCTATGCGGTGATCTACGACCTGCCGGTCACCGTCAACATGGACGTCGCGATGGCCGGGTACCCGTTCCCCTTCAAATGGGACGATGATCGTGCCGCGCGCGTCGGCCTGCTCCCCCGCAACGGCACGGCCGACGATGTGATCTGGTGCGACGTCGACCCGTGCTACGTCTTCCATCCCCTCAACGCCTACGACGCCGCCGACGGAACCGTCGTCGTCGATGTCTGTCGCTACGACAGCCTGATGGTCGCCGATCGTCAAGGGCCGTTCGCCGAAGCACCCCCGACACTCGATCGCTGGGTGATCAACCCGACCACCCGCAAGGTGACCGAGACGCGGATCAGTGACCGCCCCCAAGAGTTTCCGCGGCACAACCCGCGCGTCGGGCTCAAGGAACACCGCTACGGGTACACGTCGGAGATCCATCCCGGTCGCGTGGCCAACCTGCACGGAGCCACGCTCAAGACCGACTTCAGCACCGGCACGGTCGAGGCCCACGACTACGGGTTCGGGCGCGGCGGCGCCGAGCCGGTGTTCGTCCCCAAGGCCGATGGCACCGCCGAGGACGCCGGCTGGCTGCTCACCGTCGTGTATGACGCAGTGACCGATGGCAGCGAGCTGTGCATCCTCGATGCCGAAGACCTCGGTCGGGGCGAGGTGGCCCGGATCACGCTCCCCCAACGCGTCCCGTTCGGGTTCCACGGCAACTGGGTTCCCGACACGTCGGTTCCGCCCGCCTGACCGGCAGCTTTTCGTGAGGTTCCTGCAGGCAGTGCCTGCAGGAACCTCACGAAAACGAGGGGGGCGGGACGAGGGGGCGAGACGAGGGGTCAGCGGAAGGTCATGCCGCGGTAGCCGTCGGCGAAACCTGCGGCGCGCAGCAGTTCGAGCAAGCCGTCGGGCGCATCGGCACCCGTGATGACGTCGCCGTTGACCTTGCGAATCTCGAGCGACTTCATCCGACCGTCCTTGACCAGCATCTGTAGCGCCTGGGTCCAACTCGTGTCGATCATCGCGTGGGGAAAGGTGACGAGATGGTGGCCCCGCTTGTCGAACCACACCAGCGGCTCGCCCGCACGCAACACGGTGAGCGACGACACGTTGCGGGCCGGACGCCCCGGCGTCGCGGGCCAGTCGAGCGCCCCACCGTATGGCTGCGCCGGGTCGGTGGTCGCCAGCACGATCGGCTCGGGAACATCGCCGGGGTGGAGCAACGGATCAGGCGTGTCGCGGGCGGCCCGGAGCCGATCGACCGCTCCGGGAACGGCGAACTGAGCCGCACCCAACCCATCGACGAAGTAGCCCCTCCTGACCTGACCTCGCTCTTCGAGCACCTTGAGCACGCCGTACACCTGCGTGAAACCGCCGGCGAGACCTTCGGCCAGCACGGCTTCGCGGGTGACGACGCCATACCGCTCGACCATCTGCAACGCTTGGGCATGCGCGGCCTCGGTCGGATGGGCGGCCGGCTCGAGCAACGGCGCCACGAGGCTCCACCGACCTTGCCCGGCGGGCGGCCCGATTCGATTCAGTCGACCCGGCCGGGGCCGAGACGTGCGGCGCGAGGCTGCAGGCTTGGCTGACACCCTCGCGCCACCGAGCACGGCGCGCAACGGTGCAAAAGAGTCGTTGGTGACCTCGCCGGCCCACACCAGATCCCAGAGCGCAGCGAGGATCTCGGGGTCGAGCACCCCCGGCGCCGCGGCGCGGAGCTGACTCCAGAAGCTGGCGCCGCGCTCGGCGAGCAGCGTGCGGATCGCGTCGTGCACCACGCCCTCAGGGCGGTCACGCGTTTCCCAACTCGGCGACAGCAGGGCCAATTGGTCGACGAAGCAGAGGCGGACGCGGCCGTCGCGAGCACCCACCGCGCCGGCACCGATCCACACCAGTTCGCCGGCCGTCAGCAGTTCGTCGAGCATCGTCGGACGGAACGATCGAACACGTGCGGGAAGCACGTCGCTCTCGATGGTCGAGGCGACCAATGCGGCGCCCGACAACATGCCGAGCGACTCGACGAGTGCTTCGACACCGCGACGATCGGCGGGGATGTTGTGCCACGACGGCAGGAAGCGGGCAAACGCCTGCTGCTCGACCGGCTCGACCTCGCGCCGGAGCGCAGCGAGCGAACGGCGACGAAGCTGGCGCAGCACGTCGACCTCACAGAACTCGCGCGACACGCCGCCCGGCCGGAACTCGCCGACGACGAGCCGCTCGTCCCCCACGAGTGCCGCCAACGCTCCGGCGACTCGCTCGACCGGCGCCCCGAACCGCTTGGCGACCTCGGCGACGACGAATGGCCCGTGCGTCCGGGCATAGCGACCGGCGAGTTCTTCGAGGGGTCGCGCAACGGGCTCGGTGAAGGCCATCGGCAGGCCGAGCGGGATCGCGCAGCCCAGGCCGTCGCGATACCGTGCCGCATCTTCGGCGGCGGCGTACCGCGCCTCGCCGCCCACCGCGATCTCGATCGCCCGCTTCTCACTCACCAGTTGGGCCAGCCACGCTGCTGCCTGCGCATCACCTCTGGTGTCAGACACCAGCGGTGATGGGGCGTCGTCGGCGAGTAGATCACCTGTGGTATCTGACCCCAGAGGTGATTGGCAGCGGAGGTCGATTTCGGCTGCGGTCAGGTCGCCGACCTTGCGCAGGACGTCGTGCAACTCGTCGGCCGAGCGGGCGCGCCAACTCGTCGCGAGGCACTGCAACTGCAGTTCGACGTCGGCGAGCACCTCGGGGTCGAGTAGATCGCGCAGTTCTTCGGCACCGAGCAGATCACGGAGTAGATCGCGATCGAGCGCGAGCGCCGCCGCGCGACGTTCGGCGAGCGGCGCATCGCCCTCGTACATGTAGGCCGCGATCCAGTTGAAGAGCAGGCTCGACGCCATCGGGCTGGCCTTGCCCGTGTCGACGCTGACCACCCTGACCTTGCGCGACCGCACGTCACCCAGCACTTCGCGCAACGCGGGCACATCGAACACGTCTTGCAGACACTCCCGCGACGCTTCGAGCAGGATCGGGAACGTCGGATACTTCGACGCGACGGCGAGCAGGTCGGCCGCCTTCTGGCGCTGCTGCCACAGCGGAGTGCGCCGGTCGGGTCGACGGCGCGGCAGCAGCAGCGCGCGACCCGCGCACTCCCGGAACCGCGCCGCGAACAGCGCTGTTTGCGGCAACGTCGACACGACGAGTTCGTCGATGTCTTCCGGGTCGATCATGATCGCGTCGAGCGGCAGCTCGTCGGCCGACTCGGGGAGGCGCAGTACCATGCCGTCGTCACCCCACATCGTCTCGACAGGAATGTCGTAGATGTCCATCAGGCGTCGTTCGATCGCCATCGCCCACGGCGCATGCACCGGCGTGCCGAAGGGGCTGAGGATGCAGATCCGCCAGTCTCCGATCTCGTCGCGGAACCGTTCGACCACGATCGTGCGGTCATCGGGCACCGCACCGGTTGCCTCGACCTGCTCGGCGATGTAGTTGGTCAGGTTGCCCGCCGCAAAGGCGTCGAGCTGATAGTGCTCCATCAGCCGCCGGTGCGCAGGCTGCGCGTCGAGTTCGCGGATCTCCCGGACGAACGCTCCGAGCGCCCGCCCGAGTTCGAGTGGCCGGCCCGGGCGATCGCCGTGCCAGAACGGCATCTTGCCCGGCTGGCCGGGCGCCGGAGTGACGGTGACTCGCTCGAACGTGATGTCTTCGATCCGCCAGGTGGAGGCACCGAGGATGAAGGTTTCGCCGGGCCGCGACTCGTAGACCATCTCCTCGTCGAGTTCGCCCACCCGCGTGCCGTCGGGCAGAAAAACACCGAACAACCCGCGGTCGGGAATCGTGCCGCCCGACGTGACCGCAAGCCGCTTGGACCCGTCGCGGGCGCGCAGCGTGTCGTTCACCCGATCCCACACGATCCGCGGCCGCAGTTCGGAGAACTCTTCGCTCGGATAGCGGCCCGAGAGCAGATCGAGCACGTTGGACATCAAGCCGTCGGAGATGTCGGCGAAGTTCGCGCATCGCCTGACCATGGCGGTGACCTCGGCCACCGAGCACTCTTCGACGGCGGCGAGGTGCGCCACGATCTGTTGCGCCAACACGTCGAGCGGGTTGCGGAGATATCGCGTGGTCTCGATTTCGCCGTCGATCATGCGCCGCGCCACGACAGCGGCTTCGAGCAGGTCGCCGCGGTGCTTGGGGAAGATCGACCCCCGCGAGGGTTCGCCCACCTGGTGCCCGGCGCGACCGATGCGCTGCAAACCGCGACTCACCGCGCCCGGCGATTCGACTTGGATGACCAGGTCGACCGCACCCATGTCGATGCCGAGTTCGAGCGAGGAGGTCGCGACGATCGCCCGCAACTCGCCACGCTTCAGTTGGTCTTCGATGACCACGCGTTGCTCACGGGCGAGCGAGCCGTGATGTGCTTTCACCAATTCGTCGACCATTCGCCCCGACTCGGGATCGACGATGCCCGGCACGCCTTCTTCGACCGCGAGTTCGTTGAGCTTGGCGGCGAGTCGCTCGGCGGCGCGGCGGGCGTTGCAGAAGATGATCGTCGTGCGGTTCGCCAGGATTCGCCGCAGGATCTCGGGGTAGATGCTCGGCCAGATCGAGGACTTGGCATCGCCCATCCCCGACCCCGCCACGCTCGAACCCGCACTACTCAAGCTTGCGCCGGCCGCCGGGAACTCGTTGACCGGGCGTCCGAGCGCCGACATGTCTTCGATCGGGATCACGACTTCGATTTCGAGGTCTTTGCGAATGCCGGCGTCGATGATCTGCACCGGTCGCGGCTGGCCCGGTTCGCTGAACCCACCGAGGAACTCGGCGACTTCTTCGAGTGGTCGTTGCGTGGCCGACAGCCCGATTCGCTGCGGAGGCGTGGCGGTGATCAGTTCGAGCCGTTCGAGCGTCAGCATCAGGTGCGCGCCGCGCTTGGTGGTGGCCATCGCGTGGATCTCGTCGATGATCACCGTTTCGACGCCGACCAAGGTGTCGCGGGCCGACGACGTGCACATCAGGTACAGCGACTCGGGCGTGGTGATCAACAGATCGGGTGGGCGACGGATGAGTTTTTGGCGGTCGTTCGAGGGAGTGTCGCCGGTCCGCATTCCGACCTCGGGAGCGACGAAGGCCTCGCCGAGCCGCTCGGCCGCGAACTCGATGCCCTTGAGCGGTGCCCGCAAATTCTTCTCGATGTCGAAGGCCAGTGCCCGCAACGGTGAGATGTAGAGCACCCGAGTGCGGTGCGAGCGCTCGTCAGGACGCGGCGTGGTGGTGAGCGTGTCGATCGCCGAGAGGAATGCCGTGAGCGTCTTGCCCGAGCCAGTGGGCGCGCAGATCAGCGTGTGTTCGCCGTTGCGGATGTGGGGCCAGCCCTGCACCTGGGGCGGCGTCGGCGCCGGGAACGATGCCGCGAACCACTCCCGGACGGCCGGCGAGAACGCGTCGAGTGCGGGGTGATGGGCGATGTCCCCACGCTACCGATGCCCTGTCACAGAGATGTCGGGGGCACTCGTTGCGGGTCAGAGGGCGAGCAGGTCGACCCGCGCGTCGAACTCCTGGGTCCCGAACGCCAGCCAGGCGTCGGCGGCGGAGTCAGCGAGCACCGCGACCCGGAGTTCGAGGCGATCGCCGGCGAGCAAGGCGACATCGATCGCGCCGAGCTGAATCTTGATCTTCTTGAAACGATCGGCCTTGTTGACCAACCGGTCGCCGACGCCCAACGACTGGCAGATGCCGTCGAGCCCGCACCGGTACACCTCCGCCTGCACGTGCACATCCTGGCGGGCGAAGTCCTTGGCAGCCACGTAGAGATCGACCGACAGGGTCGCCCGGACCGGGCCGATGATCGCGTCGCCCACCACGAAGCGTTGCACCTTGGTCGGGTCGTTGCCCGCGGTACCCGCCCCGTCTTTCTGGATCAGCAATCCGGGCGCAGCGTCGCGGTCGGTGTCGTAGTTCGCCAGCGGCGCCGCAGCCGGCAGGCCGAATCCGAGCGGCAGTGCCGACTGCGACGTCTGGTCCCCCGGCCCCGCCGGCAGCATGTACAGCCGCTGACTCACGAATGCCGGTGGCACCGTCGTGGTCGTGGTGGTGGTGCTCGTCGTCGTGGTGGTCGTGGTGGTCGTCGTGCTCGTGCTCGTCGACGTGCTGCTGGTCGACGTGGTCGATGTCGTCGGCGTGACGGTGGTCGGAGTGGCCGAGGGGCCGGTCGAAACGGGGCGAACCGTCGTGGTCGGAATGCCGTTCGGAGCAGGCCGTTCGACCGGCGACTGAGTGGACGTCGGCCGGACGCCGTCACCGTCATCAGCACCGTCACCGTCACCAGCACCGTCACCTGCACCGTCACTTGTACGGGCCGGCCCCGTTGTGGCCCCGTCACCAGCACCCGCCGGCCCGGTTGCGGCTCCGGCGCCCGCATCTGCGGAGTCGGCACCGTCAACGACCGTTCCGGCCGGATCGGTTGACTGGCCCGGGTTCGAGTCGACCGTCACGACGTTCGACGCCAGGTCGAGGCCACGATCGCGGTCGACCTCGTCGACGGTCGCCACGTACTCCTGCCGGGCGATCGCCGGCCCGGGATCGGCCACGATGCCGACCGTTCCGGCCGCGGCGCCGGCGGTGACCATCGCCGCGGTGGCCAGGGCTGGTCCGGCCTGCGCAGCAACGGCACTCGGCAGGAAGGCGAGCTGGGCGGCCCACGACAGCGGGCCCATCGTCTGGCGAACCCTGCCGATCGACACCGCGAGAAAGGCCCGCACGACCTCCGGGTCGAACTGGCTGCCAGCACAGCGGGCAAGTTCCTCGCGGGCCTCACGGGCGCTCGTTGCGGCCTTGTACGACCGCACGGAGGTGATCACGTCGAAGACGTCGGCGACGCTCACGATGCGGGCGGCCTGCGAAATGGCGGCGCCGGCAAGGCCCTGCGGATACCCCCCGCCATCGAATCGTTCGTGGTGTTCCCAGACCGCTCGAGCCGCATCGCCGAGCCACGCGGCCAACGGCTCCACGAGTTCCTTGCCCTCGACGGGATGGGTCTTGATCAGTTCGTATTCATCGGCGGTCAGCTTGCCCGGCTTGTTCAAGATGTCGGGTGAGATGGCGAGCTTGCCCACGTCGTGGAGCAAACCGGCCCACCGCAGCCGATCGAGATCGCGGCCGGACAGTCCCATCTCCTCGCCGATCATGTGGGAGTACGCGCGGACCCGTTCGGAGTGGCCACGGGTCAAGCGATCGTGTTGGCTGAGCATGCCGACCAGCTCGAGCAGCCGTTCAGCGGCCTCGCTCGGCGTGTCGCCGAGCCGCCCGCGACGTGCTTCGTCGAGACGCTGGCGCAACTGGTGGGTCGTGCCGGTGCGGATCGCGATCTTGAATCGTGACGGTGCCTTGTCCGGAAACGCGAGGGTGAGCCCGAGAAGCGTCCGCAGGGGCATGAGTCGACGGGTCTGTCGTTCGGCTCCGATCAGCACGACGGTCGAGACCACCGCAATGCCAAGCCACCGAACGATGCCGATCAGGACGTCGGGTGCCTGCGGGAGCAAGGACGACAGCGCGAATGCCGCGGCGACCGACGCCAGGAACGGGATCAGGTACGCCACTGCACCCACGGCGCGGGCCGCCCACGGACGCTCGACCCAACCCTGGCGAACGGATGGGCCGATCGACATCGTCGTCGGCTCCCGCGGTTCGGCCGCCGAAGCGGGTGAGGGAGGAGGAAGTGCTGTCATGGAGCCGGTGGGAGGGCACGGCGCGCCCCTCGCGTACATCGGCATGCGAGGGGTCGATCTTGAGGAGTGGCGCCGTGTTCCGAACGAGCAATTCCGACCGGATCGGAGATGTCAGCCCGGCTGCGTGAACGGGCCGGGAGTATGGGCCACATGTCGGCGGGGATCCGCCCGCGGGAGTGGTCAGACATGACCCGATCACCGACGGCGAATTCGTCGGTTTCGATCTCGCCAAGGTCGTCACTGTGACCGACCTGCTGCGCGTCGGTCGGCCGGCCGGTCAGGAGTTCAGTCCGAGGCGTTCGACGGCCCCGTCGTATTCGACGACCTCGATGCGTTGGTTGTACGCCATCTTCTCTGCGAAGAGCCTGATATCGGCGCGCCGGGCATCTGACGCGGCCGCGTCAGCCATGTGCACACCTCCGAGATGATGCGCACTCATCATCTCGAAAAAGAGGCGGTCGGCCTCGATGCCGGCAGCGTCGCCGATCTCGTCGATCCCGGCGGCGCTTTGCATGCCGGGCATCGCGGCGACATCGGTCGGGGTCCCCATCCACGCCATGGCGTCCCGGTCAGGTGTGCCTCGTGCGAAGCCTGCTTGTTCGAGCCAGCCATCCATTCGAGCGACCTCGAGTTCCTGGAACATGATCACCTCGCTCGCGTACGGCGCTGCGCCGCCCTCGGGATTGTTCGTCAGGTAGGTGTTCGAGATCAGGATGGCCTGCTGGTGGTGATCGATCATGTCTTGCAGAAACCCGATGTCAGCGTTGCCGAATGGTTCGGCCGGGGTGTCGTCTCCGGTCGCCCAGAGCGCAACTGCGCCGAATGCCACGACACCGACAGCCAGTGCGAGCACGACGCCCATCCCCATCAGCATTCGGCGCATCATTGCGTCGGAGAGTCCCCTGTCGAGGGCTGCAGCGTCGGATGGGGCCGCCTCGGATGTGGCGGCGTCGGATGGGGCGGTGTCGATGCTCATGCGCTCCCACCGGTCGAGCTGCGCGATGACCGTCGCAACGGCTCCTGGGCAAGATCGCCGGCATCGGCCGGGCGGGTAAGGTGGGCGCAGAGACCACCCTCATCCGTTTGAATCGAGCCGATGAACACGTCGAGCACTTCACGATCGCCTGATCGAACGGCGCTCGGATGGCTGTTGACGTCGAACACCTCAACATTCTGCCCGCGGGTCGGGAACTTCAACCGTCACTGGGGCCACCTGTTGTGCATGGATTGCGACCAGACTCACCCGTGCAGTCGGCTCGACTCGACGACGAAGCGTCGCCGATGGAGGCGGCAGCGACGTCCGCTCATCTCGTCGATCCCCCCGGCTCCGCCCACCCGACCCCAACATCTCAGATCGTCAGGAACACTGTGAGCCCATCCCGCCTTCTCTCCGCAGCAGCGATCATCCTCACCGGGCTCGCCCTTGGCGCCCCGGCGTTTGCCCACATCGATCCCGATCCGACTGATGCTCAGGCGGGAAGCGACATCTCGGTCGGCTTCACGGTTCAACACGGCTGTGACGGCTCCCCGACGGTTCAGCTCGACATGCAGCTGCCCGACGGCGTCGGCGGCGCGGCTGCCGAGCCGCCGGATGGTTGGACTGGCGGCGTCGTCGGCAATGTCGTCACCTTCCAAGGCGGCCCGCTCGCCGACGACCAGGAACTCACCTTCCGCGTCCGCATGATCCTGCCCGCGACTCCCGACGCGACGATCTACTTCCCGTTCGTTCAACGGTGCGAGGTCGGCGAGATCCGCTGGATCGACATCCCCAGCGAAGGCAGTGACGCCGAACTCGACGAACCGGCACCTGCGATGCAACTCTTCGGCCCAGTCGCCACCACCCCAGCTCCGTCCGTCACGACAACCGCCACGACATCCGCCACCACGCCCGCCACGACAACGGCTGCTCCCACGACGACGGCTGCTCCCACGACCGAAGCGCCTGCGACGACCACACCGACCACCGCGACGCCCACCACGACGACGAGCCCATCGAGCACCGTCATCTCCACCACTGATGAGTTGCCGACCAGCGCCGACGAGACCGACACGCGTTCGTCAAGCCCAACCGGGGCCATCGTCGTGACGATTGCCGCCGCCGCAGCGGCTGCTGGAGCGGCTGCTCTCATCGTCCGATTGCGGCGGCGCAGCCGATGACCCGCCGATGACCCGCCGATCTGTCATCGGGCGTTGGATCGTCGTCGCGGGAGCAATCGCTCTCGTGCTACTGAGCTTCGGACGACCGGTGAGCGCGCACGCCAGCCTGCTGAGCACCAACCCGGCCGCCGACACTGTGTTGGACGTCGCGCCCACCGAGATCGTGCTCACCTTCACCGAGTCGGTCGACCCCACCGACGAGGCGATCCGTCTCGTCGCGGCGGGCGGAACACCGGTCGAGCTCGGAGCGGTGGGACAAAGCGGGGGTTCGGACTCGGTGTCTGCGGCGGTCCCGGACGGACTTGGCAACGGGAGCTATGTGGTGTTGTGGTCGGTGGTGTCGGGCGACTCGCATCTGATCAGCGGAGCGTTCATGTTCAGCGTCGGCGAACGGTCGACGGGGGCCGCCGCGCTCGTCGATGACGCGTTCGACGATGGCGCCGAACCGGGTACCGACCTCTGGCTCGGCGTCGGCCGGTTCGCGAGCTACGCCGGAATCACCGCGTTGGCAGGAACACTCGCCGCAGCAGTCATCTTGACTCCCTCGACCCTGCGTCACCGACGCCTCGGCGCGGTGCTCTTCACTGCCGGATCTCTCGCCGTCATTGGCACGGTCGTGATGATCTGCGCCCAAGCGAGAACGATCGGCTCGTCGATTGCCGATTGGGGGGCCGTCATCGGCACCCGGTCAGGTGGGTGGTGGGTCACTCGACTCGTCATCGTTGCGGCCATGACTGCGCTTGGTGCCTTGGCGTCGGGTACTCGCCCACCAGCAGGCCCAAGTCGCAGCGGCAGTGGCGTCGCTCGGCGCGTTCGCCGTCGTGGCTGCCGGCGGGCACGCTGTGTCAGGTCGTTGGGTGGGGATCGCCTTTGCCGCAACGGTGATCCATCTCGGCGCGATGGCGATCTGGCTGGGTGGGCTCGTGCTCATCGCGCTCGTCGTCGGCAGGCCCTCGATGCTCGCCACCGCGCAGCGGTTCTCACCGCTGGCGTTGGGTGCGGTCGCGGTGCTTGCTGTCACCGGCGCCGTCAACGGTTGGCGGCAAATCGGCAGCCTCGACGGTCTGACCGAATCCGGCTACGCGCGATGGCTGATCGTCAAGCTCGTGATCGTCGGGGTCGTCGTGGCCGTCGCCGCGATGTCACGTCGAATCGTGCGGAGCGGGCCCGAGTTGCAAGGCGAGTCTGCAGAGCCGAACTCCGGCGGGTCGGCAGCCGCGTCACTCCCCGCTGGCGATGCGGTATCGCTGCGGCGAACGTTGATGTTCGAGGTCGTCGGCATGCTCGTGATCCTCGGCGCCACGGCCGGTCTCGCCGGCGCAACGCCCCCTCGACCCGCCGCTGCCAGCACGGCCGCCGATTTCACCGTCTCGGTGGTCCGCGAGGATCAGGTCGCACAGATCGACCTGCTCCCCGCCACAACCGGTGGCACTGTCCTGCGGGTCAACATCTCCTCGGCAGCGGGCAGCGCCGTCGAGGAAATCACCGTCACCGCCAAGCTTCCCGCTCAACGGATCGGCCCGATCGACATCGTCACCTTCCCCGCTGGTCCGAATCAGGTGACGACCAACGAGGCCTTTTTCCCGATTCCCGGCCTCTGGACCATCACCGTCACCGCTCGTTACGGCGAATTCGATCAGCTCGATTTCTCCGCCGACGTCGAGATCACGAACCCGTGAGTCGCTTGAGCATCGGTTGCTGCATCGCGATCGACAAGTGCGCTCGTCTCACGTCCGACCATCGCCGACGGCTGAGATTCAGCTCGACACCGACGGTCGAGACACCGAGGCGACGATCCGTCCGGCACGCGCAGACACGCGCGCGCTGACGAGACGATTCAGCGTTCGCTGACCTGACCGTTGGCAACCTGCAGCGTGCGGGTGAGCCTGACCCGATCGAGCAACGCTCGATCATGCGTGACGAGCAAGACGGTGCCTGAGAACGTGTCGAGGGCCTGTTCGAGTTGCTCGATCGCCTCGATGTCGAGGTGGTTGGTCGGTTCGTCGAGCACGAGCAGGTTCGCTCCGGTCCGCATCAGGAGCGCGAGTGAGGCGCGGGTCCGCTCGCCCGGCGACAGGGTGCCCACGGTGCGGTTGACATGTTCGGCTCCGAGGCCGAACTTCGCGAGCAGGGTGCGCGTGTCGGCAACGGTGTCGAGCACGGCGGCAGATGTCGTGCCCGATCCAATGCGGTTCATGTTCCCGGTCGATCCGTGCGCGGCAACGGCCTGCATGAACGCGTCGACCAGCGACGCTTCGCCGAGCAGGTGGGCCCGTGCCTGCTCGATCTCGCCGACGCGGACGCTGCGACCGAGATGGACCGAACCGGCGGTCGGCGCGATGCGACCCAGCAACAGGTCGATCAACGTGGTCTTGCCGGCGCCATTCGCGCCGACGAGCGCGATCCGGTCGCCGTGGGCAATCGTGAGGTCGACCGGTCCGAGCACGAAGGGGTCCCGAACGACGACCGCGCCGTGGCAACTGGCGACGATGTCGCCGCCCCGTTCACGAGTCGGAATCGTGAGCTGGAGCTGCCATTGCTCGTGCGGTTCTTCGACCGCATCGAGCCGCTCGATCGCCTTCTGGGTGCGGGCCGCCTTGCCTGCCAACTGCTCGGTCTGGTTCATCTTGAAGTGCTTGATGTGCTTGTCGGTCTCTCCCGACTTGCGGACCTTGCTCTGGCCCTGAGACGCCCACTCGCGCTCGCGCTGGGCGCGGTCGAGCAGGTTCTGGCGCTTCCCGTCGAACTCGTCGAACGCTTCGCGCGCGTGCTGCTTGGCGAGTTCGCGTTCGGCGAGGAACGCCGACCACCCACCCGAGAACCATGTGGCGCGGTGCGTGTGATGGTCGATCTCCACCACGTCGGTGATCGTGCGCTCGAGAAACGTTCGATCGTGACTGACCATCAGGACGGGCGCCTGGAGGCCGAGCACCCACTGCTCCAAACGGGCCAAGCCGTCGAGGTCGAGGTCGTTGGTCGGTTCGTCGAGCAGCACGATGTCGAACCGCGACAACAGCAGTGACGCCAACGACGCGCGCGCCGCCTCGCCGCCCGACAGCGTCGCGGTCGGCTGGTCGAGTAGTCGATCGGTGAGCCCCAGCGACGCCCAGGTCTCCCCCACTCGGGCGTCGAAGTCGGCAGCGCCGAGCGCAAGCCACCGGTCGAGCACGTCGGCGTAGCGGTCGTCGGCGCCTGGCGTCGCGTCGGCCAGCCCCTGCGTCGCCGCGTCGAGGTCGGCCTCGGCGAGCGCCACGCCGGTGCGCCGAGCGAGGAACGCTCGCACGGTCTCGGTAGCTGATCGGGCCAATTCCTGCGGGAGCAGCCCGACGTTGGCTGCCGCAGGAGCGACCTCGATGCGCCCCGAATCGGGCGCAATCGCACCCGCCAAAACACCCAGCAACGTCGACTTGCCGACCCCGTTCGGCCCGACCAGACCGGCTCTCCGACCCGGGGACAGCGTGAGATCGATCGAATCCAACACGACGAGCGGCCCCCGCGAGACAGAAACCGAACGAGCGAAGAGCGAAGCAGCCATGATCACCTCTGGTGTCAGACACCAGACGTGATCGAAGGTAGCTGGTCGGGGGCATGCAGCGGGCGGCCGATTCCGAGCTTGCTCGTAGGCCTTTGTGCGGTACGACTCGGCATCGCGCAGCCGGGAGCGTTCATGGTCTGATGGTCTTGCCGATGTGATGCAGACTCAGCTTGGACGGGTGACGAGCTTCGTGCCGTCCGGGAACGTCGCCTCGACCTGGACCTCGGGGACGAGGTCGCCGACACCGTCCATCACGTCGTCGCGGGTGGGCACATGGCGACCGGCCTCCATCAGGTCAGCGACGCGACGGCCGTCACGGGCCGCCTCGAGTACCCAATCGGCGAGGATGAGCGGCCGACGATGGCTGTCGACACGCCCGCATGGCACCCGACCGTCCCGTCGACGACCTGGGTGATGCCGAGGTCGACGGCAACCGAAGCCAGCGAATAGGCCTCGTCCATCGTGAAGCCTCCCTGGTCGACGAGGAACGCCAGCATCTGTTCGGCCGCCATCGCCATCGCGTCGTCGAGACCGTCACCGAAGCCGTGCGTGTACCAGTGGGTGCCGGTGAACAGCAGCGGTGCGCTCACGGGCAGATCGTCGGCGAGCGACAGCCGGAGCCGAACATCGAGCGACGCCTCGATCGCCGTGCCGCACATCTCTCCGTCACCCTGCGCGAAGTGCGGATCGCCGACGTAGAAACCGGCGCCCGGCGTGAACACCGGGTAGTGCACGGTCGCGCCGGGGCCGAACCGCCAGTTGTCGACGTTGCCGCCGAACACGCCCGGCGGGATGCTGCTTCGTCGGTCGGCGCCGTCAGGAGCGACGCCCATCACGCCGAGATGCGGACGCACCGGTACCTCCACGGACCGACCGAACGGCTGGCGGCGCGATGGATCGGGTTCGGAGATGATTCCCGGGATGTCGTAGAGCGCGAGCGCGGTGAAGTCGAACCCGAACATCGGCCGTGCGGTGGTAGTGAACTCTCCGGTGGTTGGCGGATCGACCAGCTCGTAGATGGTGATGCGCTCTTTGCCGAACCGTTCATGGAACAGCCCCCAGTGCGCCGCGCAGTTCGAGCCGTAGGGAACCCGCGGGCGCATCTCGAGCAACTCGACCCGCAAGGTGTCGCCGGGTTCGGCGCCGCGCACGTGAACCGGTCCGGTCATGATGTGGACGCCGGGTGCGCGGTCCGCTTCGGCGATGCCATTCCAGATCGCTGTCACCCCGGCGTCCATCAGTAGGTCGGGCGCATCGCCCGCGTGGTGAGTGACCGCCTCGATGACGATTTCGGTTCCAGGGTCGACCTCCATCACTGCCGGTTCATCACGGTCCAGATATCCCCAGAAGCATGTGTCCGGGGTGGCAGTCAGACGCTCACTCATTGGTCTGACCATAAGACCACGACATGAACGGTGTGTTTCGGCCCGGTCACGACTCGGGTGAGCAGCAACACCCAGGGCCCACACGAGCCATTCCACCCACCCCCACCCGCCTCGGTCGAACCCGAGGGTGCCTCATGTGACGGGTTGGGCGTTGTGTGGCTGAGGCCGGCTCGCCAGACTCCAACCCGCTCATGTCGACCGTCACCCTCCGCCCGTGGCAGCGCGCTGCGTTCGATCTCTTCCGCGCCAACCAGGGGCCCGACTACCTGGCGGTTGCGACCCCGGGTGCGGGCAAGACGACCTTTGCGCTCACCTGCGCCCGCGCGGCGTTGGCCGACGAGAACCGCCCACTGATCGTCGTTGCACCCACCAGCCACCTCAAGCTTCAGTGGTCGCGCGCAGCGCACCGGATGGGCCTCCAACTCGACCCGAACTGGTCGCCGGGCGACGGGCTGGCGCGCGATGTCCACGGCCTCGTCACCACGTACCAACAGCTCGCCATGGGGACCGCGGCCAGCAAACTGGCCGGCATCTCCGCCGACGGGTTCGTCATCCTCGACGAGATCCACCACGCCGGCCACGACAAGGCTTGGGGCGACGGTGTGCGCAAGTCGTTCGCGCACGCCCACAAGCGACTTTCGTTGTCGGGCACCCCGTTCCGCAGCGATGCCGCCCAGATTCCCTTCGTCCGCTACGACCACACCGCCGAAGGCGAACTGGCCCACGCCGACTACATCTACGGCTACGCCGATGCGCTGCGCGACGGAGGTGTCGTGCGCCCGGTGTACTTCCCGCGCGTCGACGGCGAGATGGAATGGACCACGCCGGCCGGCGACGTGGTGTCGGCCAGCTTCCAGGACGAACTGTCCAAGGATCACATGTCGATGCGGTTGCGGACCGCGCTCAGCCTCGAAGGCGAGTGGATGCCGGCGGTGATCAGGAAGGCCAACGACCAGCTCCGCATGATCCGCCAGGAGCAGCGTGATGCCGGCGGCCTCGTGATCGCCATCGATCAGGACCACGCTCAGCAGATCGCCCTGCTCTTGCGCGACCGGTTCGGCGTGCCTGCCGACGTCGTCGTGAGCGATGATCCGGGCGCGTCGAAGCGACTCGCCGAGTTCAGCGACAACGACCGGCCCTGGCTCGTGTCGGTGCGGATGGTCTCCGAGGGCGTCGACATCCCACGCCTGCGGGTTGGCGTGTTCGCCACCACCACGTCGACCGAGCTGTTCTTCCGTCAGGCCGTGGGCCGCTTCGTGCGATGGCAGGCCGGACGACCCAGCCAGAAGGCCTACGTCTACATTCCCGACGACCCGCGGCTGCGCGCCCATGCCTTCACGATCGCCGAAGCGCGCCGCCATGTGCTGCGCCCGCCCGACCCCGACGACGGCACCGAGTTCGTGCCCGACGCCGACCTCGACGCTCAGGTGCATGGCGACGACGTCGAGCAGCTCGCCCTCTTCTCCGTCGTTGCGTCGACGGTCACCGACGTCACGATGCATACCGTCGGCGCGGACGGCACGCATGTCGACGGACTCGACTTCGAGATGAACTTCACCCCGGAGGACCTGGGCCACAGCGACCACCCGGGGCGCTTCGACGACGAACCGGACCCGCCCGAGCCGTTCTTTGCCGCCGACCCCAACCTCGGCGTCGACCTCCCCGAGATCCCCACGGCGGCTGGCTTGATCCCGTACGGCTCGATGAGCGTCGCCGAGCTCAAGGACGAACTCCGGACGCGGAACGCCCACGTCGCCAAGCGCCTCGTCGACATGACGGGCTGGAACCATGCCAAGGTCCAAGGCGAAATGAACCGCCTCGCCGGCGTGGCCCGCGTTGCGAGTGCGACCAACGAGCAACTCGATCGACGCCTGAGGTATGCCGAAAGTTGGCTCCGCCGACTGTTGCGCGCATGACGTCGGCGCGTCACGTGGGCGCGTCACGCGCCGGAGCCAACCGATCCGCAGCCAATCAACCCGCTGCCGTTCCCTCCGATGGTGGAGGCGTTGGGTGCCGGAGGGGTGGACGGCGACCGCGTCGCAACCAACCTGCCGGAGTTCTCTCGAGTGGTTGAGGGGTCGCCCGCTGCCGATCACTACGGATCACTACGGATCGCGGCGCCGGGTAGCGGCTCGTCGTGGCATCGTTCGGCACCGACCGCAACGTTGTGGTGCATCTGTTCGTCGCCAACTGCGCAACGTTCTCGGCTCGTCCTGGCAGCTCTACGCCACCCTCGCCGGACAACACGCCACCGGAGCATGACGGAACACCGCAATCATCGATCGGGCACGATGGTGTCGTGACACGCCGACTCAACCGACCTCGCATCGCTCAGGCAGTTGCGATGCTGTTCTCGGTTTCCCTGATCGCTGGATGCAACTCGGGACAAGATGGCGATGCCGCAACCTGGACGGTCATCGACGGCGCGATCACAAGCGAAACACAGCAGTTCGAAGCACTCGTCACCCGCCTCGAATGCGCCGGCGGCGTGACCGGGAACGTCCTCGAACCTGACATCTCACTCGGCTCCGACAGCGTCACGATCGAATTCGCCGTCGAACCGATCGACGACGGCCCGCAGCTCTGCCCCGGCAACAATCCGGTCGCCGTCAACGTCGACCTCGGCGAACCGATCGGCGACCGCAGCCTCGTCGATGGCCAGTGCTCCAGCGAAGCAGCCTCTACATCGTTCTGCGCAGACGGCGGACTCCGATGGTCGCCAGCCCCACCACCCCCCGACTGCAACGGGCCCGAAACACCCGAACGCGACCTGGACATGGAACTCGTTCCGGCTCCACCCGCAACGTCCGAACCGGACGGTCGAGAGGAGTTCGGCGCCGAGGTGATCGAAGCACTCAACCCAATGATTCTCGGAGCCGACGCTGGCAGAGTCGTGGCAACACTGCGCGGATCCGGCTGGACCGTCACCGTCGTCGAACGTCCGGTCACGACAACCACAGCGACCCCCGACCTCCTCTGGAACCGCCTCGTCGTCACGACCTGCGGCGGTCGAGTCGAAGCCGTCGCCTTCGACTGAGAGATCCCGTTCGCACTGGCGCAGGTGAGCTGACCAAACGCCGCTGATCTCCGCGAACTCGACCACTCCAAACACGTCCGACTGCCAGCAGGCGACGCCGTCCCGGCATTGCGGAGGTGTCACGCGGACCGCTCAACACCGTGAGCATCGCGCTGAGCTGAACGCGTTTCACCTGGTCCGGCTCTGCAGCGCACCCCGGCCAAAGCGCCGACGAGTGCAAGCTGGGCACGTTCCGCGCTGGTCAGGCTGATCACGTTGCGCTGTTCAGGCCGATCGCGTTTCACCAGCTCAGAAGGTGCGCGGGAACTCTGTGACAGTGCATCGGTACTGTCGCTTGCATGGACGTTGCAGCGGTTGCCGAGCGGGCGAAACGGGTCGCCGCGGTACGCGCCGACGCCGCAGCGGAGCCTCCTGCGATCCGCGCCGCGCTGGTCGCGACGCGTGAGCTGCGAGGGTGGGCCGACGCGCAAGAAGCCGCGCTGATCCTGCAACTCGGCACCATCGAATCGTTCTGCGAACCCATCATCGCCGACGCCACCAAATGCTCCCTCGGCCAAGCCACCAAAACCCGCGACCGCGCCGCGACCCTGGGCGCGGCACCGAACCTGGCGGATGCGTTGGCCGACGGCGCAATCACCGCCGGGCACATCGACGCCGTCACCCGCGGTTCCAAACAACTGGACCCCGACCAACGCAACCAACTGTTCGACCGCGCGAACGACCTCACTGCAGTCGCCGCAGCGGGCACCGTCGATGAGTTCCGGCGTCGACTCCAACTCGAAATCAAACGCCTGCAGACCGGTGACGGTCTCGATCGTCTCCAACGCCAACAAGCCAACGTCCGGCTCTCCACCTGGACCGACGCCGACGGCATGTGGAACCTGCGCGGCACCTTCGACCCGCTCACCGGCGTGCAACTCGCATCCGCGCTGGAACGCACCATCAACACCCTGTTCGCCGAAACAATCCCCGAGCACTGCCCGGCCGACCCGATCGAGAAACAGAAATTCTTGGCCGGCCACGCCCTCACCCGACTCATCGGCGGCACCGCCGGACAGGCCGTACCGGCGGCGCATGCGGAACAGGCGGAACAGGCCGTGCTGGAAGCGCACGCGGGACAGGCCGTACTGGCCGACCCGAATATGTCGTCGTCATCGACGCCGACGCAACCGGCACACAAGGCCCCCACGCCGAATGGCCCATCCCCGTCGACATACCAGCACGGGTGCTGGCTGAACTCGCCGCCCACGGCGATGTCGATGTCATGGGCGTGGTCGTCCGCAACGGCGTCGTGCTGCACGCCCCCGGCGAGGTCAACCTCGGCCGCACCACACGACTCGCCAACCGCCACCAACGCCGCGCGCTGCGGGGTCTCTACTCGGGCTGCGCGATCCCCGACTGCACCGTCCACTACGACCGCTGCAAACTCCACCACCTCACCTGGTGGCGCCACGGCGGCCACACCAACCTCGACAACCTCCTCCCCCTCTGCACCCGACACCACGCGAACATCCACAACGACAACTGGACCATCACCCTCGGCACCCACCGCGAACTCACCATCACCCTCCCCAACGGCACCATCCACAACACCGGACCACCCAAACGCCACGCCGCCTGACGGGCGGCACACCGACAAATCGGTGGCACGACCACGACAGCTCCGGGCGCAGCTCGTCCGAACTCGTCCAGAAATCGATCCCCTCACTCCGCCGATCCAGTGGCTAACGATCCGACGGCTTTCGGTCGACGGATCCGATGGCCATCGACTCGACGATCCAGCGGCTATCGATCCGCGGATCCGACGGCTATCGATCCGCGGATCCGACGATCCGAGGGCCACCGATCCGCGATCCGACGGCTTTCGGTCGGCGGATCCGATGGCCATCGACTCGACGATCCGACGGCCACCGATTCGACACGGCGTGTTCGCGTCCAGATCGACTCCAACTCCGCAGTCGGGCGGCCGGGCAGTCGGACCAGCCAACGAACGAGTCGGCGGCCGGGGCGACCGGGCGATGCAAGCCGGGTAGAATTTCACTCATGCCCACTCCCGGCGAGCACCATCCCGCGTTCGAAGAGTATTGCGAGTGCATCTTCGAGCTGCAGGAAGACGACCTCGATGTGATCCAGGCGCGCATCGCGGAACGGCTCCAAGTCAGCCGCCCCGCCGTCAGCGAGATGATGAAGCGGCTCGAAGCCGAAGGACTGATCACTGCCGACAAGGCCATCGTGCTCACCGCCGAAGGCCTCCGGCTCGCCGAACAGGTCGTCCGCCGCCATCGCCTGGCCGAACGCTTCTTGACGGACGTGCTCAAGTTGTCGTGGGCCGAGGCGCACCACGAGGCCGGCCGATGGGAGCACGTCATCTCCGACTCCGTCGAGAAGGCGATGACCGACCTGCTCGGCGACCCGACGACCTGCCCCCACGGCAATCCGATTCCGGGGTCGGCGTATCAGGCCAACCCAGCAACCGAACCCCTGTCCGACATCGCCGTCGGATCGCCCTTTACCGTTCGCCGCATCACCGAAGAACTCGAATTCGAACCCGGACTCCTCGAGTTCCTCGAGGCGTCGGCGATCCAGCCCGGCAACACCGGCGTCGTCACCGCGTCCTCGCCCGATGGCACCCTGACGCTCGAAATCGCAGGCCGCCACGTGGGCGTCGGGTCGTTTGCGAGCGAACGGATCCTGGTCACCGCGTGATGCCTCGCCCGTTGGCGATGGTCAGCCTGGCCGTGTTGTTCACCGCCTGCGGGACCACGGTCGATGAGCCCGCAGCGTCGCCCGGCGATGTCGCCCCGCCAATCGAAGCGTCGGCCACCACGACACCGATCAGCGCATCAGGAACCGACGTCGCGACGAAGTCGACAAGACCGGACGGCGACGACGGCGACGACGTTGACAATGGCGCGAACGGCGACGATGGCCGAACGGAGTCGAAGGCGGACGACGGCGACGATGGCGAACTGCAGCCGCCGATTGCTCTCACGGGTTCGGCCGCTGATCTTTTGCCCGAGATGTCGATCGAGATGAGCCGGCTCGGCACGCTGGTCGCCGAAGGCGGTGACGCGGACGCATCGCTTGCAGTGATCGAACAGATCTGGGAGCGCATCCGTCCCGAGATCGAAGCCGATCATCCCGAACTGCTCAACGGTCTCGGCACCACGGTCGACATGGCCCGTACCGCAGTCGACCGCACGCAGCCGGCCGATGCCGACAAGGCGTTCAAACTCCTCACCGACCTCGTCGATCAGTTCACCGGCGACGGCTGACGGCCGGTCGAATCGGCCCCATCCGGCAGCCGATCTCATGAGGTACCTGCGCCTTCTGGGCGCGTTACCTCACGAGATGGCTGAGCGGGCACCGTCGAGTCGACAACGAACATGCCGGCACGAAGCGTCGTGTCGACGAAGATGTTCGTGATGATCGACCTGCTGATCGACGAGCCGCTGTTGCTGCTCGGCGTCGTGCTCGCCCTCGGGGCCGTGCTCGGTGCCGTCAAAGTCGGCGGCGTGTCGCTCGGTGCGGCCGGCGCGCTGGTGGTGGGCCTCATCGTGTCCGGCGTCGACGATCGGCTGACCATCGACCCGTTGGTCGGCACGCTGGGACTGTCGTTGTTCACCTTCACCGTCGGACTTGCATCGGGTCCTTCGCTCGTGTCGTCGCTGCGGGCCAACATCGCCCTGATCGCGGGGATCGGGATCGTTCTTGTCGTGGCGGCGGGTCTCGCCGCGTCCGTCGGTGCGTTGCTCGGACTCGGGCGGGCGGTCACCGCGGGGATGTATGCGGGTTCGCTCACGAACACCCCGGCGCTTGCTGCAGCAAGTGACGCGCTCGGCGCAAACGAGGCAGACCAGGCGGTCGTGGGGTACTCGCTGGCCTATCTGTTCGGCGTCGTCGGCATGTTGATCGCGGTCATCGTGGCGCAGTCGACGGCCAGGCGGGCGCCAGTGGCCGAGGACGCCGACCGGCCGGGGCGGCTGATCAACATGACCGTGCTGGTTGCAGCGAACGCAGTCTTCGACACGATTGAAGATCTCCACCGCCGGTACCCGGGCCAGGCCCGCGTCGGGCGGATCCGTCGCGGCGATGTCACTCATGTCGGAACGGCAGCGACCAAACTCGTCGCAGGAGATCTGGTCGTCGTCGCCTGCGACGAAAGAATCCGCGACGAGGTTGCCGCCTCGTTAGGCGAACCGACCGACCTTGCGCTCACCGACGATCGTTCGGCCATGGACTTCCGCAGAATTCTGGTTTCGAGTTCGGGCCTCGTCGGACGGCGCATCATCGACCTCAATCTCGAAACCCGATACGGAGCGACGATCACCCGAGTACGCCGCGGCGATGTCGACCTCGTTGCGACCGATTCGATCGTGCTCGAACCCGGTGATCGCGTGCGTGTCGTCGGCCCCGTCGAAACCCTCGAATCGGTGGCGAAAGAACTCGGCGACAGCGAACGGCACATCGGCGAGTTCCAGGCACCGGGATTCCTCGTCGGACTGCTCATCGGACTCTCGATCGGTTTCGTCAGTGTGCCGATTCCCGGTCTCGGCGACGTCCGGCTCGGCTCGGCCGGCGGGCCGTTGGTCGTCGGCCTGGTCCTGGGTCGCCTTCAACGCACCGGTCCGGTCGTGTGGCAGCTCCCGCACGGCGCGAACCTGACGTTGCGCCAACTCGGCGCGATCCTCTTCCTCGCCGTGGTCGGCGTCTCGTCGGGGCCTGTTCTCGTCGACGCACTCCAGACATCGGTCGGTCCCAAGGTGCTGCTCGGCGGGTTCGTCGTCACCACGGTGACCGCCGCTGGGTTGATGATGGTCGGCCGCATCAACGGCGTGGGCGGAGATCGGATGTCCGGGGTGATCGCCGGCGCCCAGACACAGCCTGCGGTGTTGTCCTTCGCCGTCGGCCGAAGTGACGATCCGAGAGTTCCGCTCGGCTACGCCCTCGCCACGCCGATCGCGATGGTGGTCAAGATCGTGATGGCACAGGTGCTCGTGCTCGTGCTCTGACCCGGCCCGCCGGCCATTTCGCCAGTCATCTCGCCAGCCATCTCGTGAGGTACCTGCGCAGCCTGAGCGCACCTACCTCACGAGACCAGCCACGCTCACACCTGCTCGCGGCACGCCCCAGCGATCTCATGAGGTACCTGCGCAGCCTGGGCGCACGTACCTCACGAGATCGGTAGCGCTCAACCTGGCCGGCGGCTGGCTTCAGCGCGTGAGATCGTGGCGCACGCTGGCGAGCAGCGCGTCGGCGCCTCGGGCGAGCAGCCCGAGGTCGGTGCCACAGGCGACGAAGGTGAACCCGGCGTCGAGCAGGCCGGCCGCGGCGGTCGCGTTGCTCACCAACGTTCCGACCGGCGTGCCGGCTGTGGCCAGGCGCGCTGCGACCGGCTTGATGAGATCCCATACTTCGTCGGCCATGGGTTGGCCGAGCAGGCCGATGTCGGCGGCGAGGTCGGCCGGACCGAAGAACACACCATCGACCCCGGGTACTGCGGCGATCTCGTCGGCCCGTTCCAGCGCGGCGAGTGTTTCGATCTGCACGATGACGGTGGTTTCGTCTTCGACCCGTTCCAGATAGTCGGTGACCCGCCCGAACTTGTTGGCGCGGGTCGTGCCGCTGAATCCGCGGATCCCGCGCGGCGGATAGCGCGTCGAGGCCACCGCAGCAGATGCTTCGTCAGCGGATTGCACCATCGGGAACACGAGCCCGGGTGCGCCCAGGTCGAGGAGGCGTTTGACGACGAGCGAGTCATTCCAGACCGGTCGGACGAGTGCAGTAGTAGGGCTGGCTTCGAACGCCTGGAGCTGACCGAGCACCGTTTGCAGATCGCTCGGCGAGTGCTCCATGTCGAGGACCACCCAGTCGAAGCCCGCCGAGGCGACTGCTTCCGCGGTGAAGTTGTTGCTCGTCGTGACCCAGAGTCCGATCTGGCGCTGTCCCGCTCGAATGGCCTGGGTGAATGCATTCGATTCGTACAGCATGGGTCGAGTTCCGTTCGATCGGACAGAGTCAGTCTGGCGATGAGTCAGTCTGGCGATGGATCAGCCAGGCGACTGATCAGTCTGGCGAAGGTAGGTCAAGGAGTCCCACGTGTCGATTCGACGCGTGACGAGCGCACCACCCACGCTGATCCACATCACGCCGGGAATGTCGATCCGATGATCGCCGGCGTCGGCGTGGAATCGGTACCGCACGACGACCTCGACCGGCCCCGTCTGCTCGTCTCGTTGCGGAGCGTCCGATCCGGCGGTCAACTCCCCGACCGCGATCTCGACGACGTCGTAGGTTCGATTCGGGAATTGCGCGAAGAAGTTCGGGAGCCGGCTGCGGTACTCGTCGCGTCCGGAGCAACCGGAACCCAACTCGGCCTGATGCTCGTTGCGAAAATCGGGGGCAACGAGGTCGGCCACCGCATCGGGGTCGGTGCCGCCGAGCGCCGACAGGTACGCCAGCGCGACCTCGAGTTCGGCAACGCCGGCACGTCGTGCGCTCATCGGATCGTCAACTCATCGGTGTGGCGACGGTGGGTCTCAACCGGCGCGCCACTGCGCCTGCAGCGTGGCGAAGACGCCTTGGTCCCAGGAGAACTCGACCATATTGCCATCGGGATCGCGCAGCATCGTGATGTAGCCGATCGGCGCCGGCATCATCGTCGGCGGCATCGCCAGACAGTCGGCGGCCTGGGCGCGCTCGGCGATCGCGTCGACGTCGTGGCGAGTCGTCAACTCCATGCCGAGGTGCGCAAACGGGCCCAGCGTCGCAATCGGTGCCCCGGCGAACGGATCCTTGCCTTCGAAGAATTGGGCGACGACCAAGATGAACGGATTGTTCGTCTCCCCCGGCATGCCGAGCCACGCGCCGTAACCCGCGTCGTCTTCGCGGCGGTCGATGAGGACGAGCGGCGTGAACTCCTCGTACCACGCAATCGTGGCGTCCATGTCGCGGACGCGCAGGGCAATGTGCGTCCACCGCGGTTCCGTGGGATGCAGGTCGTAGGTCGGCTCGGTCACTTCATGCGCTCCGTGTTGAACAAGTACCGCGGTTGCGGCGGACGGCCGACCTTAGCATCGAGCGGCGGGTTGGTCAGTTGGTCAGACCAGGACGAGCCCATCAGGACTCACGACTTCTTGGTGATGACATGTCGTGGTATGTTGGTCGGACCAACATTCCGGTGCTGGGCGAGGGCCCCGGATCCACGAGGACGGCGACGACCCATGCCCGACACCCCACCCTTCAGCCCGATCACGCGGGAGACCGTCAGCGGACAGATTCGGGGTCAGCTGCTCGAACGCATCACCAGTGGCGAGTTGCCACCCGGCGCCCAGATGCCGTCCGAACGTGATCTCGCCGAGCGGTTCGACGTGGCCCGGACCTCGGTCCGAGAGGCGATGCAGGGGCTCGTGTCGATGCGCGTGGTCGAGCGACGAGGCAACCGCTCCTATGTCGCGGAACATCTCCCCGACGTCGTCGTCGAGCCGACCGGCGACGGCAAGTCATTCGTCGCGGAATTGTTCGAAACCCGTCGCGTGCTCGAAGCACCCATCTTCGAGATGGCCGCGGAACGTGCCAGCGACGCCGAACGGGCCCACATCGCGCAATTGGCGCGACAGTTTCACGCCGACCTCGACATCAGCGACTTTCGGCGACTCGACCGCGAATTCCACACCACCGTCGCCGCAGCCTGTGCCAACCCACTGCTGATCGAGTTGTACGGCAAGGTGCTCGATCGCCTCTTTCGTTCCCTCGAGTTCTTCACGTTGCTGTCAGCCGAAAGCAACCAGTCCGAAGTGGCCCGCATCATCAGCGAATCGTCCGCCGCGCACCACAAG
Organism: Ilumatobacteraceae bacterium; assembly: GCA_963820085.1. Classification (GTDB taxonomy): domain Bacteria; phylum Actinomycetota; class Acidimicrobiia; order Acidimicrobiales; family Ilumatobacteraceae; genus Ilumatobacter_A. Next base: position 191,468 of record CAWFYU010000022.1, read on the forward strand.
ATCGCCGCCGCGTTCGAGCAAGGCGACGGCGCAGGAGTCCGCGCCGCTGCCGAAGGTCACCTGGACGCTGTCGAGCAGTCGATGATCGACGACCTCGAGTAGTTCCCGACGAGCTCCAGAGCTTCGCCGAGGCGAACTGCTCCCCTGCACTGCGGCCTTCGATCTGCCGCAGAGATACCTTTGAGCCGTACGACGAGCACCATCTATGATGCGCCGATGGTCAGTTGGTCTGACCACTGGGAAAGGGGCGACGGCATGACGAGCTTTGTGCATTCGACGGAACTCCGAACGGCCTGGTTTCCGGTGGCCGGCAGCAGCGACGTGCAGGATCAGCCCCGCGCTGTTCGTCTGCTCGGCGACGACCTGGTGGTGTGGCGCGACGCCGACGGCGGCCTCGCCGTCGCGCCTGATCGATGCCCGCATCGGGAGGCCCCGCTGTCGATCGGATCGCTCGACAACGGCGTGTTGACCTGCGCGTATCACGGGTGGAAGTTCGCCGCGGCGGGCCGCTGCGTCCTCGTGCCCTCGTCAGGACCCGACGCGGCAATTCCGCCCACCGCCCACCTCCCGTGTCTGCAGGTGCAGGAGCGGTACGGCCTGATCTGGGTGTGCCCAGGCGAGCCCGCGTTCGACATCCCGCACATCGCGCAAGACGATGACCCGGCCTTTCGTCGGCTGAACACCGAGATCGAGCCGTGGGCGGTGTCGACTCCCCGCCTCGTCGACAACTTCATGGACTTCAGCCACTTCCCCTGGGTCCACACGGGCACGTTCGGTGCAGGCCAGGACCCGTTCGTCCCGAAACTCGACCTCCAACAACTCGACGACGACTTCTTCGGCTACGTCTACGAAGTCGACGCGGCCAACCCGGACGAGGCCATCGCCGTGACCGGCAGCGACGCAGACGTCGTACATCGGGTGATGTCGACGGGCTTCGCGCTGCCGTTCACCGTGCGCAGCACGATCCGCTACGACGACGGGCTCGAGCACATCCTCTTGCTCTGCAGCACCCCGGTCGACGACCTCAACTCGTTGTTCACGTTCGTCGTCTGGCGCAACGACGACCACCGCATCGACCCGACCGACATCCTCGCGTTCGACCGCGCGATCGGCGCCGAAGACAAAGCGATGCTCGAACGGGTGCCCGGCACACTTCCGCTGGGTCGTACCGACCTCGTGAACGTGCAGTCCGACAAGCCGTCGGTGGAATGGCGGCGCCGATTCGCCGCGATGATCGGTCTGTGATGACCCCCGCCTCCCCCGCTTCCATGTCGATGTGCTCCGGATTTTGCTATGGTCAGACCATCAGTCCACTGACGTCGAAGGAAGCCTCATGAGCATCTCCGGTATGAATCACGCGGTCCTGTACGTGCGCGATTCCACGCGCCATCGAACGTTCTACGAAGACGTCCTCGACTTCGTGACGGTCATCGACGAGCCCGGGCAGTTCGCGTTCATGCGGGCGCCGAAGTCGGCCAACCACCACGACATCGCCTTCTTCTCGATCGGTCAAGGCGCCGGCCCGTCGACTGCTGGCCGCGACGCCGTGGGGATGTATCACCTGGCGTGGGAGGTCGACACGTTGGCCGAACTGGTGCAGATGCGCGAGCGCCTCGATGCCGCCGGCGTGCTGGTGGGCGCCTCTGATCACGGCGCGAACAAGAGCCTGTACTGCAAAGATCCCGACGGCCTCGAGTTCGAAGTGATGTGGCTGGTGCCATCTGATCGGTGGGGCGACGAAGAGCACGAAGCGATCATTCGCCCGCTCGATCTCGATGCCGAGACGCGACGCTTCGCCGACCTGTCGGACGCCTCGTCATGAACCTCGCCAACCAGTACTGCTACTTCCTCGACGACGACGAGTTCGTGGAAACCGATCGACCGGGATTTCGTCGCCGCGTCATCACCGGCGAGTCGCTGCAGCTGTGCTTCTGGCGCATCGCCGGCGGCTCGACCGGCTCGTTCCTGCACAAGCACGACGAGCACGAGCAACTCGGCGTGATCGTGCGCGGGGCGCTCGACTTCTGTATCGACAGCGACAACGCAACCACCGACCGGCATGTGGTCGGTGAGCATCAGGCCTATCTCGCACCACCTGGTGTGTGGCACGGTGACAGCGTCTTCATCGGCGACGACGAGCTGAACGAGTGTTGGATTCTCGACGTGTTCTCGCCGCCACGCGACGACTTGAGGGAGCACTGATGCTCGGCCCGCTCGAACCGGACACCGTGGCCGTCTCATGACCGATTGGAGGTTGGCCGTCGACATCGGCGGCACGTTCACCGATGTCGTGCTCCTCGATGCCGAGACAGGACGAGTCGTCGTCGACAAGACCCTCACGACGCCGGGCGCGCCACTCGTTGGCGTGCGTCGCGGTGTGACGCAACTGCTGCACAAGGCGGGCGTGCGTCCCGGCGAGATCACCGCGCCGATCGTGCATGCCACGACGCTCATCACCAACGCCCTGATCGAAGGCAAGACCGGCCGAGCGGCGATGGTCACCACCCACGGCTTCGGCGACACGATGCTGATTCGTGACGAGCACCGCTACGACATGTACGACTTGCAGATCGAGTTTCCGGCGCCGCCGATCCCGCGCGACCTGACCTTCGAGATCGACGAGCGAACCAGCGCCGACGGCCGAGTGCTGACCGACCCCTCACACGCCGCGCTCGTTGCGCTCACCGAGCAGCTGCAGGCGGCGAACGTGGAAGCCGTCGCGATCTGCCTGCTGAACTCGTACGTCAACGCGGCCAACGAACAGAAAATCGCCACGCACCTGCGCAGCACACTCGGTGTTCCCGTGTGCGTCTCGGCCGAAATCTCCCCGCAGATTCGCGAGTACCCGCGCATGGTCACCACGGCCTGCAACGCAGCGACGATGCCGGTCATCGGCCCGTACCTCGACGAGTTGCAGAAGTGGCTCGCCGCCGAGGGCTTCGGTGGCTCGGTGCTGATGATGCTGTCGAACGGCGGCGTCGTGTCGGCCGACGACGCGGCACGTGGCCCGATTCGGCTCGTCGAGTCCGGCCCCGCCGCTGGCGCCCTTGCCGGGAGCTGGTTCGCCAAGCGGCTCGGCATCGACCGGCTGCTCTGCTTCGACATGGGCGGCACAACTGCCAAGGCATGTCTCATCGAACACGGTGAACCCGAGTTGACCAACACGTTCGAAGTCGCGCGCGCCTACCGGTTCAAGAAGGGCTCGGGCTTTCCGGTGTCGGTGCCGTCGGTCGACCTCGTCGAGATCGGTGCCGGTGGGGGCAGCCTGGCGCGCGTCGACCAGTTCGGCCTGCTCAAGGTCGGCCCCGAATCGTCCGGCGCCGACCCCGGCCCAGCGTGCTACGGGCAAGGCGGCACGATCCCCGCGGTCACCGACGCCGACGTGCTGCTCGGCCTGCTCGACCCCGCCGCGTTCCTCGGCGGCGACATGCCGCTCGATCGGTCATGCGCCGTCGCTGCTGCGCAGACGGTCGCCGACGGACTCGGACTCGAGATGATCGACACCGCCGCCGGAATCCACGAGGTGGTCAACCAGAACATGGCGGCCGCGGCGAGCATGCACGGTGTCGAGATGGGCATCGACCTGCGGGGCATCCCGTTGATCGCGTTCGGCGGGGCCGGCCCCGTGCACACGTGCGGGGTCGCCGAACTGCTCGAATCCGATCGGGTGATCTTCCCCGTCAACGCGTCGGTGCTCTCGGCATTCGGCACGCTCGTCTCACCGGTGCGCATCGACCTGGCGCGCTCGATGCCCCGCCTCATCGACAAGGTCGACGCCGCCGAACGAGATGGGCTGCTCGACGAACTGCGGGACGAAGGCCGGCGCGTCCTGCACGCGGCAGGCGTGCCCGACGATGCGATCGTGTTCCGCTACGGCGTCGATGCCCGCTATTCCGGACAGGGCAACGAGATCACCATCTGGGTGGGCGAGGGTGTTGCGTGGCCGGCCTCGGCTGCCGATGTCACCGCAGCATTCCAATCCGAATACCGTCGCATCTACGGCATGACCATTCCCGACGTTGCCGTCGAAGCCATCACGTGGCGGCTGTCGGCATCGGCGACCACCTCGATCGTCGAGCCCGACGATTCGATCGCGGCCCACATCGGCGCCGTCGAACCCAAGAGCGTGCGGCCGATGATCTTCGCCCGCGGCGCAGCCGCCATCGACGCTCCGGTGTTCGACCGCGCATCGCTCGGTGCGGGCGCTCGCTTCAGCGGCCCGGCCGTGGTCGAAGAGCGCGAAACCACCTCGGTCATCCGCCCCGGATGGAACGTCGAAGTCGCCGCAGATGGCAGCCTGATCGCCACCCGCACTGCTGGGAGTACCGCATGACCATGACCGAAGCGCGACCCTCCGAGTTCGATCCGATCGAACTCGAGATCCTGTGGCAGTCGCTGATCTCCACCGTCAACGAGCAGGCGCGGGCACTGCAGCGCGCAGCGTTCTCGCCGATCGTGCGCGAAGCGGGCGATCTCGCCAATGCGGTGTTCGACCGGCGCGGCCGCATGGTCGCGCAAGCCGTCACGGGCACGCCCGGCCACATCAACTCACTCGCCATCGGCGCCGCCAAGATGCTCGAGGAGTACCCGATCGACACCCTCGATGAGGGTGACATCCTGATCACCAACGATCCGTACAAGACAGCGGGTCAACTCCTCGACGTGACCGTGCTCGTGCCGGCCTGGCGCAACGGCAAGATCATCGCGTTGTTCGGGTCGACGATCCATCACACCGACGTCGGTGGCTACGGCATCGGGGCGGGCGGCCGCGATGTGTTCGAAGAGGGTTTGTGGATTCCGATCTGCAAGTTGCTCAAGCGCGGCGAACGCAACGACGACGTGTGGAAGTTCATTCTCTCGAACGTGCGCCAGCCCGACCACATGGCAGGCGACCTGCACGCGCAGATGGCGTCGGGTCAAGTCGGCGCACAACGGTTGAACACGCTCTGCGCCGCGCATGGGCTCGACGACATCGAAGCGTTGGCGGACGAGATCATCGACCGGTCAGAGGAGGCAACTCGCGAGAGCATTCGCGAACTGCCGAGCGGCACGTACAACGCCAGTGCGATCCTCGACCTCGCCGACGGATCGAAGATCGACATCGTCTGCTCGCTGCAGGTCGACAGCGTGGCGGGCGAGATCACGGTCGACTACGCAGGGACATCCGAGGCGTCGCCGTGGGGCATCAACGTCGTCATGAACTACACCCACGCCTACACCACCTTCACGGTGCGGTCGGTGCTGAACCCCGACATCCCGAACAACCACGGCAGCCTCGCCCCCATCCTGGTCAAGGCACCGGTCGGATCGATCGTCAACGCCGTGTCGCCGCAGCCGGGTACGGCCCGTCACGTCGTGGGCATGTTCCTGCCGAATGCACTGCTCAAGGCACTGGCGCAGGTGCGGCCAGAAGCGGCGATGGCCGAGGGGTCGGGAGCGGTGTGGACGATGCAGGTCAATGGCAACTACCCCGACGGCAGCCCGTTCATCACGGCGATGTTCACCTACGCCGGTGGCGTCGGAGCGCGTGCGACCAAGCCCGGTCTCAATGCATGTTCCTATCCCACCGGGGTGTCGGCGGTGCCGATCGAAGTCGTCGAGGCGTCGGCGCCGATTCGTTTCCGGGAGAAGTCGTTGCGGCCCGGATCAGGCGGTGCGGGAGCACAGACCGGTGGGCTCGGACAGGCGATCGAGTTCAGCGTCGACACCGACAGGGCTTGGCAGCTCAACGCGGTGACCAGCCGACTGTCCGATGCGCCGCTCGGCCTGTTCGGCGGCGAACCGGGGGCAACCGGAAGCTTCCGGGTCAACGGCGAGGCCGTGGAAACCCAAGCGCGGATCAGCTTGACCGGAACCGACGTGGTCCGCCTCGAACTCCCGGGCGGCGGCGGATACGGGGCTGTGCGGTAATCGTGGCCGAGTGGCCGGACGCGGCAACGTTTTCCGACGTGTGGGCCACTGCTGTCGCGACGCGCCCCGACGCGGCGTTCCTCACCTTCGAGGCGCCCGACGGTTCGATCACCGACTGGACGTACGGCGAGTTCGACACGGTGGTGGCCCGCATGGCCTCCGAGTTGGTCAGCCACGACGTCGGGCGAGGAACGGCGGTGAGTCTCGCGCTCACCAACTGCCCGACCTTCATTGCCGTCTGGATCGCTTCGACCCGACTCGGGGCCTGGATCGTGCCATCGGACCCGATGGGTCGCACCGCCGAGTTCCGTGACCACATCGAACGGACGCGGCCGACCGTCGGGTTCTTCGCCGCCAGTCGAGCCGACGAGTACCGCCCCGCAGCCGGTGCCATCGCGCTGTTCCCGATCGACGAAACCGATGCCGCGCTCGACTGGTTGCCGGCCGAGGAGTTCACCGCTTGGCCGACGCCCGACCTGCTCGACACCGCCGCCGTGATGTTCACCAGCGGCACGACCGGCCGTCCCAAAGGTGTCGTGATCACGCAGGCCAACTATGCCTTCGCCGGCAAGGTGATGGCCGAAGCGGCCGACCTGCGGCCGGACGATCGCCACATCGTGGTGCTTCCGATGTTCCACGCCAACGCGCAGTACTACTCGTTCGCTGCCGCGATCTGGGCGGGTGCCTCGGTCGCGTTGATGCCCACGTTCTCGGCGAGCGGGTTCCTCCGCCAGGCCGCCCGGCACCGCGCCACGTGCGCCAGCCTGTTCGCCGCGCCGATGCGAATGATCCTCGCGCGCGGCGCGCCACTGCCGGCCGACGATCGACCTGATCTCCGGCTGCGCCACTGCTGGTTCGCGCAGAATCTCGGAGACGAACAGCACGCGACGCTCGCCGACTGGTTCGGCTGTCTCCCGCGCCAGCTCTACGGCATGACCGAAACCATTCCGGCGGTGCTCACCGATCGAGCCGATGACCCGCGGGCCGACTCGATGGGCTTCGTCACCCTCGGCTGCGAGGTCGAGATCCACGACGCCGACGGTTCGCCCGTCGCCGCCGGTGAAGTCGGCGAGATCGTCGTACGCGGCACACCCGGCATCACGTTGTTCGGGGCGTACTTCGACGATCCCGACACCACGGCAGCGAGCTTTCGCGGACCGTGGTTCCTCACGGGCGACCGCGCCGCTTGCGACGAGCACGGCCGATTCTTCTTCGACGGTCGCCGGTCCGACGTGCTCAAGGTGGCCGGGGAAAACGTGTCGACCGTCGAAGTCGAAGCGGTGCTCACCGCGCACCCGAGGGTGCTCGAAGCGTCGGTGGTCGGCGCGCCCGACCCCATCCGCGACGAGGTGCCGATCGCGTTCGTCGTCGCGACCGACCTCACCCAACCGCCGTCGGCCGATGAACTGTTCGAGTGGTGCCGCACGCGATTGGGCAAGGCCAAGCAGCCGCGCGAGATCACCCTGCTCGATGAGTTGCCGCGCACCAGCGTCGGCAAGATCCGCAAGTTCATGTTGCAAGAATCCACGTTGAGAGAATCCGCGTTGAGAGAATCCGCGTTGAGAGAAGAGGTGCTGCGATCGTGACCATGCTGAGTGACGAGTTACTGGCGAGTCTCGACGCGTCGATTCAAGACGTTTCGCGGGCCGCCACCCTGCCCGCCGCGTTGTACACCTCGCCCGAGGTGCTTGCGGTCGAGGCCGAGACGATGTTCATGAAGGAGTGGCTGTGCGTCGGCCGGGCCGAACGGATTGCGAACGTCGGCGACTGGTTCACGGTCACCATCGTCGACGAACCAATCATTGTCGCACGCAACAAGAACGGCGACATCTGCGCGATGTCGGCGGTCTGCCAGCATCGGGCGATGCAGGTGTGCGAGGGCGAGGGCAACAGCACCACCTTCAAGTGCCCGTACCACCATTGGAACTACGGACTCGACGGTCGGCTCCTGGGGGCGCCGGCGATGGAACGCACCGAAGCATTCGACAAGGCCGACTTCGGCCTGCCCCAACTACGTGTGGAGCTGTGGCAGGGTTTCGTGTTCGTCAACTTCGATACGGCAGCCGCACCGCTGGCACCGACCCTCGAGCGCTACGCACCGTTCGTTCGCAACTACGACCTCGAACACGCGGTGTGTCCGGGCACGTTCACGCTGACGGGGATGCCGTGGAACTGGAAGGTGATGTTCGAGAACTTCAACGACGGCTACCACGCCAACCGGCTCCATCAGTTCGTGCAAGACTTTTGCCCGTCCAGCATGTCCGCGTTCCCGGTGCCGTGGTCTGACGACTCGAACGTCATCTTCCGTACTGCTGGCTACACCCACATCGACGGTGGCTTCAACGCGACGCACCGCGTCATCATGGATGTGTTCCCCGAACTGACCGAGGAAGAACGCACCCGTTCGACGTTCGCATTGATGCCGCCGACGCTCTGCTTCGGTACCGCGCCTGATCAGTGCTTCTTCTTTCTCATCCGCCCGACCGGACCCGAAACGATCGATGTCGAAATCGGCTACATCTTCCATCCGGCGGCGCTCGAGGACCCGCTGTTCGAGCAGAAGATGGCACTGTCCGACGCCGGAGTCCAGGTGTTCGTCCAGCAAGATCAAGACGCGACCACCAAGGTGCAACGCGGGTTGAGGTCTCGGTTCGCACCGCGTGGCCGGTACTCGTGGCAAGAAGAAAGCCACATCCAGTTCAACCGCTGGCTGGTCCAGCGGTACCGCGCGGCACGGCCGGCCGCATGAGCGACATCATCAAGTAACACCAGCAAACAAGGGGAGCAGCAATGAACGTCCACCAGAAACTTCCACGTCGGGTCGCGCTCTGCGCGGCCTTGGCGCTCACCGCCGCAGCATGCGGGAGTTCCGATTCGGCATCGGAATCAACCGACGCACCAGCGGTCTCCGAGGGTGCGCCAGCCGAAACCGAAGCACCCGCCGAAACCGAAGCACCAACTGACACCGAGGCGCCAGCCGAAACCGAAGCGCCAGCCGAAACCGAAGCACCGACTGAAACCGACGCGCCGGCGGAACCAGGGACTGACGAGATCGTTGCGGCGTTCGATGCGAACGGCGACGGCACCGTCACGATCGGCGTGGCTGCCGCAGGCCCCCGCGACGACAACGGCTACTACCAGTCGCTCGTGAACTTCGCCGAGGAGTACTCGGCCGAAAATGGATTCGCCGCGCCGATCATCAGCGACAACATCGGCTCAGCCGAAGCCGCCCAATCGTTGTCCGATCTCGCGCAACAGGGAGTCGACATCTTGATGGTGGGCGCCAGCGAAATTGCCGAACCACTCGCGGACCTCACGGAACAGTTCCCCGACGTCTTCTGGTATTGCAACTGTGGTGCCGGTTTCCAAGAGCTCCCGGGCCTCGCCCAGGCCACCGACTGGGGCGCGGCAATCCACTACTCCGCCGGCGTCGCAATGGGTGCAGTGCTGCAAGAGCAGGGAAGCACCAGCTCGGTCTTCCTCGGTTGCTGTGACATCAACTTCGAAGTCGAGGCCTACGAGGCCACGCTCTACGGCTTGCAGTCGGTCGACCCGAGCTTCACCATGGAGTACGTCGGAACGGGCGATTTCGAGTTCGACTTCGACAACTCGGCGAATGCGACGGCTGCGCTGGCCAACGCCAAGGCCAATGGTGCAACGCTGGCCTACGCCTACCTCGGTGGTGCACTCGACCCGGTCGGCCAACTCGGTGTCGACGAAGGCATGGCTGTGTTCGCAGCCGGCCCGGCCGACATTTGCGACCGTGACATCCCGTGGACCGGCGGCGTCGTCTTCGACGGTGGCCTGTACGCCGCCCAGGCACTGCGCCTCATCATCGAGGGAGAACTGACCGAAGGGACGACCTACCAGTTCCCGACCGAGCCGGGCCTCAACGGCGCTGTCCTCTGTGACGCCTCGGCCGAGGCGCAAGCCGCGGTCGACGAAGCGTTCGGGCTCCTCGCGTCGTTCGACGACACGCTGTACGCCGATCTCGGAGCCATTTCGGGAGCTGCATACGGCGGCTGATGACCTCCGGATCACCAGACCAGACCGGTGCGGACCCTCATGCAGGGTCCGCACCGGCGGTCGACTTTCGCAACATCACCAAACGCTTCGGATCAGTCACCGCCTGCGACGGCGTTGATCTGGTCCTTCGACGCGGCCGCATTCACGGCATTCTCGGTGAGAACGGGGCAGGCAAGTCGACGCTGATGAAGATGCTGATCGGGCTGGTGTTGCCCGACGAAGGTGCCATCCACATCGACGGTGCCGCGCAGCAGATCCACAGCCCGCTCGACGCCGCGTCGCTGGGGATCGGCATGGTGCATCAGCACTTCAGCCTGGTCGAAGCGTTGACCGTGTGGGAGAACGTCGCGCTCGGCGAGGCGGGCAGGCTCGACCCGACGGCGATTCGCAACCGCATCGGTGACATCGCCGATCACTACGGCTTGATCATCGAACCGGATGCACGCGTCGGCGATCTCACGGCGGGCCTGCGGCAACGGGTCGAGATCATCAAGTGCTTGCGGCGCGATCCGAGCATCGTGATCTTCGACGAACCCACCTCGGTGCTCACCCCGGAAGAGTCGGTGCAACTCTTTGCATCGCTGCGCCAGGTCGTCGCCGACGAAGGACGCGCCGTCGTGCTCGTCAGCCACAAGCTCGACGAGGTGCTCCATGCCACCGACGACATCTCGATCATGCGGCAGGGCAAGGTCGTCGATCGGCTCCTCGCGGCGCACGCCGACGCTCCCACGCTCGCTCGCGGCATGGTCGGGCGCGACGTGTCTCTGCGATCTGAGCGAGCAGCGCTCGGCGTGCTCGCCATCGATCAGTCCGATGACGTCGATCCGTTCGATGAGGTCGGTGACGTCAGTGGGGGCAGCGGGAACGACACCGCGATCGCGTCCGAATCGGTTCCCGTGCTGCAGATCGACCGGGCGACGGTGCGCGGCAACGGCGGCGTGCTGATGCTCGATGAACTCTCCTTCGAACTGCGCGCCGGCGAGATCGTCGGGATCGCCGGCGTCGAAGGCAACGGGCAGCGCGAGCTGGGTGACCTGTTGTCGAGTCTCGTTACGCTCGAGTCGGGGTCGGTCGCCGTTGCCGGCGTGCGCGTCCCCGCCGGCCGCTCCGGGGCGATGGCCAAGGCAGGAGTTGGTGTCATTCCCGAGGATCGTCACGACAGCGGCATCGTGCTCGACATGACGGTCGCCGAGAACCTCGTCCTGGTCGACCAATCCGGCGTCGCGCCGCGCGGCATCATCGACCGGGGCGCGCTCGGACGGTTCGCGCTCGAACTGATCGAACAATTCGGCATTCACTGCGCCGGACCTGATGCTCCGATGTGGTCGCTGTCGGGCGGCAACCAACAACGCGTCGTCCTCGCCCGTGAGCTCGCGCAGCATCCCCAGGTGCTCGTTGCCGCCCAGCCGACGCGAGGTCTGGACGTCGGCGCGATCGAGTACATGGGTGACCGGCTGCGAGCCGCAGCCGCGGCGGGAGTGGCGGTGCTCTTGATTTCGAGCGAGCTCGAAGAGGTGCTCGACCTCTCGCATCGGATCATCGTCATGCATTCCGGACGGATCGTCGGCGAGATGAATCGCGCCGACGTCGACCTCGAAACGCTCGGCCTGATGATGGGCGGTGTTGCACCGTGACCGAGTCCGTCGCGTCGCGCCACGGAGCCCGCATGAGCGAGTGGCTGATGCTCTACGCGCTGAGCGTCGCCGCGGCGCTGGTGCTGTCGGCATTGCTGGTCGAAGCGACCGGTGGCGACTGGCGCCCGGTGGTCAACGCGCTGCTCGATGGCAGCCTGCGCAAGCCTGGGCGATGGGGAGAGACGCTGGGTACCGCGGCGCCGTTGTTGCTCGTGGCCGTCGGCACGATCGTGTCGGGCAAGGCGGGCCTGATCAACATCGGCCAGGAAGGCCAACTCTTCGTCGGAGCAGCCTGCGCGACCTACTTCGGCTTCCTGATCGGTGGGCCCGGTCCGCTCAACATCATCCTGCTCCTGATCTTCGGGGCGCTCGGCGGGGCGCTCTGGGCGGGCGTGGCAGCGGTCCTCAAGTTCTGGCGCAACGTGCCCGAAGTGCTGTCGACCCTGCTCCTCGTCACCGTCGGCGGCCAGATCGTCGCGTACGGCTTGAGCCAGTCGTGGCTGTTGCTCGCCCCACTCGGAGATCGCGGCAACCGCAATCAGGTCAGTTCACAGTTGGCCGCTGACAACCGGTTGCCGCGCCCCCGAGTGTTCGGCAACGAGATCCCGTTGGCGGTGGTCATCGCCGTGGCGCTGGCGGTTGCGGCCAGCCTCGTGCTGACTCGAACGGTGTGGGGGTTCCGGCTGCGGATGTTGGGTCGCAACGCGCGAGCGGCGCAGCGTTCGGGCGTGGCGCGGACACGTTACGGAGCGACGGCGATGATGATCAGCGGAGGATGCGCGGGCCTCGCCGGCGCGGTGATGCTGGCGGGCGGCGGCTTCGCCTTCGGGAACTATCAGCTCGTTCCCGGATTCGCGACGAATATCGGCTGGACCGGGCTGTTGGTCGCGCTCGTGGCCCGGGAGAAGGCGCTGGTCGCGATTCCGGTCGCGTTCATCTTCGCCGGGCTGCGAACCGGGTCGAGCTTCGTCGGGTCCACCGGCGTCGAAGGCCGGATCACCGACGTCATCCAAGGCTTCTTGGTGCTGGCGCTCCTCGTTCCACCGGCCGTGATGTTCCTTCGTGATCGCCGGCGGGCGAGAGCCGCCGCGACGGATCGGGTGTAGCCATGTCGGGATTCTTCGCTGCGGTGTTCGACATCATTTCGAGCGAGTCGACGTACATCAACACTGCCTTGTTCGCCGCGCTTCTTGCCTTCGCTGCGTCGGGCGAGTGGGTTGCCGAACGCGCCGGGACGCTCAACATTTCCGTCGAGGCAATGCTCCTTGGCGGTGCGTTCACGAGTGCGGTTGGCTTCCACCTCACCGACTCCACGATCTTCGCTCTCGTGGCCGGGGTAGCCGGCGGCATGATCATCGCTGGGGTGCAAGCCGAGATGAGCCACCGCCTCAGTGCCGATCAGTTCGTGGTCGGGCTCACCCTCAACATCTTGGTCTTCGGGCTCGTCGGCTTCCTCGACAACGAGGTCGCGCCGGAGACGGAACTCGCCGCAGATCGGGACATCCCACTGCTCAGTGACATCCCGTGGATCGGTCAGGCACTCTTCGGACAGCGATGGCCGTTCTACGCCCTCTTCGTCGTGCTCCCTGCGACATGGTGGGTGGTCTATCGCACACGGTGGGGGTTGGAAGTGCGCGCGGTCGGCGAGAACCCGCAGTCTGCCGACGTCTCGGGGATCGACGTGAACAAGCGGCGTCGCCAGAGCATCTACTACGCCGGATTCACGTCGGGCATCGGCGGGTGGTTCTTGATCTTCGCGCAGGTCGGATTGTTCGAAGATTCGGTCGTCGGCGGGCGGGGCTTCATCGCGATCGCCGCGGTCATCTTCGGCGGGTGGACGCTGCGCGGCACGGTTGCTGGTTGCGTCATCTTCGCCGGAGCGCTTTCGTTCCGACTCTCGGTCCAAGGGCTCGGCTACCAGGTCAACAGCGAATTGCTGCAGTCACTGCCGTTCCTCGTCACCCTGCTCGGCATGGCGATCTTCGCGCACCGTGTCCGGCCGCCCGCCGCGCTTGCGCAACCCTTCGTCCGCGGGCTGAAGTAGCCGAATCCGGGCAGCTGTGGAGTACCGCCCGCTCGGCCGTTCGGACATCGAAGTGAGCCACTTCGGCCTCGGCACGATGGTGCTCGGCGCGTGGGGCAACACCGACGGCGATGCCTGCCATCGGATCATCAACGCGGCGCTCGATGCCGGGATCAACCTCATCGACACGGCCGACATGTACGGCGGCGGCGAGAACGAGATCATCGTGGGTGCGGCCATCAGAACTCGACGGGACGACGTGGTCCTGTGCACCAAGTTCCACCATCCGGTCGGCGCCGACCCCGATCTCACTCGACGCGGCAACAGCCGACGCTGGATCATGACCGCGATCGAAGACAGTCTGCGCCGCCTCGGTGTGGACTACGTCGATCTCTACCAGGTCCACCGACCGGACCCCGCGGTGGGCATCGACGAGACGGTCGGCGCGCTCACCGATCTCCAACGCGCCGGAAAGATCCGGGCGTGGGGCACGTCGACCTTTCCCGCCGAAGACATCGTGGAGGCGCACTGGGCAGCACAGCGTCTCGACGCGATCGGCCCGCGCACCGAGCAGCCGCCGTATTCGGTGCTGTGTCGCGGCATCGAACGCGACGTGCTCCCGACCGTCCAACGCCACGGCATGGGAGCGTTGGTGTGGAGCCCACTGTCCGGAGGCTGGCTCACCGGCAAGTACCGCCGCGGGCATGCGCCACCCGTCGGGAGCCGAGGCGACACCAACCCCGATCATTTCGATGGTGGCAACGAGGCCAAGTTCGACGCGGTCGAACGGCTGCAACGTATCGCCGACGGCGCGGGTGTACCGCTGGCCCATCTGGCGCTCGCCTTTGCGACCGAACACCCGGCGGTGACTGCTGCGCTCATCGGCCCGCGCACCGAAGCGCAGTTGGCTGACCTGCTGGCCGCGACGACGCTCCGGCTCGATGGCGATGTGCTCGACGCGATCGATGAGGTGGTCCCACCGGGAACCACGGTCAACCTGGCCGACGTCGGCTGGATCCCTCCTGGCCTCGCCGCCGACCACCGCCGTCGCTGACTTCTCGCCACTATTCGATGGTCCAACCTTCGGGGAGCGGCGTCTCGCCGATGACTTCGTGGGTGTCTTCGTCGACGTCGACCCCTGCGAGGTGGGCCCACAGCATCAACTGGTTTCCCCACGGATCCATGAACGATGCGTTGGCACCACCGAACTCGGTCCAGAAGTGGTTCCGCCACAATTCGGTTCCTCCGAGACGCACTGCGGTGTCGAGGATGCGTTCGAACGAGTCGTCGTCGCTGACCAGGATCCACGCCCGCATGGCGCGACCGCCGGGGTTGAGATTGGTCGGTTCGATCGGCACGCTCGGCGGGCGCGGTCGCATGTCGGCGGCGTTCGAGATGCCCATGTGCAAGTTGCCGTTCGGGCCTTGCGAGCCGTCGTCGATCTTCTGGTTCTGGCCGGGCACGATCCGCGCGAACGCATCGGGGATGCGATCCTCCACTTCCCAGTTGAAGACTTCGGCGTAGAAGGCGCGGGCCGCGTCGACGTCGTCGGATGGAAAGTCGACGAAGACGAGTGTGTTCGGATACGTCATGGGTCCCCCTTGGACGGCAGCACCGTCCGTTCGAAATGGTCTGTTGGTCTTACCATATGGGCGTCGGCGAACCCGACGCAATCCATCCCAGAGCAATCCCCGACGAAAGAAGCCAGTCCGCCCATGAAGGCAATGCTCTATCGCGAAGCGGGAGGACCCGAAGTCCTCCAGTACGTCGACGTCGCCGACCCCGAACCGGGGCCTGGCGACGTCGTCATCGACGTTGCCGCGACGTCGCTGAACCGACTCGATGTCGTGCAACGCAACGGCTGGTTTCAGATGCCGGGGTTCGCCTATCCGCACATCGCGGGCATGGACGTCGCAGGGACCGTGTCGGCCGTCGGCGACGCCGTCACCAACGTGGCGGTGGGCGATCGCGTCGTGGCCGACCCGTCGCTCGCGGGCGTTGCCGACAACTCGAAGCTCGCAGGCCGCGGCGACCTCTACGGCGATCTGGGCATCATCGGCGGCACCGTCGATGGGGGCTATGCCGAGAAGTGCCTCGTTCCTGCGTCGCACGTCTACACGATTCCCGACGACATGTCGTTCGAGCACGCGGCGAGCTTCCCGACCGCGTACCTCACCGCCGCCCATGCGCTGTTCGACGTCGGTCGGCTGCAAGCCGGGGAAACCGTCATGATCCACGCTGCCGGCTCCGGTGTCTCGACCGCCGGCATTCAGTTGGCAAAACAGGCGGGTGCCATCGTGCTCGCCACCGCAGGCACCGACGAGAAGTGCGAACGGGCGCTGGCCTTGGGTGCTGACCACGTGGCCAACAACCGCACCGTCGATGTTGCCGGCTTCGCCCGCGAGGTCACGCAGGGCGCTGGCGTGAACATGGTGTTCGATCACGTCGGCACGGCGCTCTTCGGAGCGTCGCTGTTCGGGCTCGGCGTGCACGGTCGGTTGGTCAACTGCGGCAACTCGTCGGGCGACGAGGCGACCATTCCCTCGCTCGGCTACCTGTTCCACTCCGGCATCAAGATCTTGGGCTCCGACCCGTACCGACCCGAAGAATTCGGGCCGGTGTGGGAGACGTTCTGCGCGGGCGACTTCGACGTGGTGATCGACTCCGAGTTCGCGCTCGCCGATGCCGGCGCGGCCGAGTCCAAGATGCTGTCGAGCGACTTCTTCGGCAAGATCATCATCAAGCCCTGATGTTCGAGCCCCGTGATGCTCCGTACCCGGAGCTGAAGAAGACCCACACCATGGCCCACGCGGGCCGGCCGTGGACCGACTACAAACCGCCCCCGGCCGCGCCCGTCTGGGCGGCGATCGAAGGCCTCGGCCGCTATTACATCCTGCTGGCCGCGCTCGAGCTCGATGTCTTCGACACACTCCAGCGCCTCGGCCCGGCATCGGTCGAAGCGATCGCCGCCGAACTCGACGCACCGGTCGACCACGTGCGCTCGCTGCTCGACGGCGTGGTCGCGCTCGAACTCCTCGATCAATTCACCGACATCTACGAACTCAACGACACGGCGAAGCGGTACCTCGTCTCGGATGGGCCCGCCTCGATGGCGGATCTGATCCCGGTCGCGCCGGGACCGCACGAGAACTGGACGCGGCTCGCCGACACGGTGCGCAACGGACGACCGTCGACACCGATCGAAGACGATGCTGCGGCGTTCTACGTGCCGCTGGTCGAAGGCACGTTCACGACGATGTTCCGGTGCGCCAGCCGGGCCGATCTCAAGATCAGGTACTCGGCATTGCGCTCACCGCGCATCCTCGATCTCGGCGCGGGCGGCGCACCGTGGGCGATCGCGATGCTCACTGCGTGCCCCGACGGCACAGCCGTGATCAATGACCTGCCCGGCGTGATCGACGTGGCCGTTCGCAAGGCCACCGAGCATGGGGTCGCGGATCGTTGCGAAATTCGGCCCGGCGACTTTCACACGGTCGACATCGAAGCCGGGCACTACGACGTCGTCGTGCTCGGTCACATCTGCCGGACCGAAGGCGCCGCCGGTGCCCAACATCTGATCGAGCGGGCCTTCGCGGCGCTGCGACCCGAGGGCCGTCTCGTGCTGGCCGACTACTTTCCCGACATCGAGCGCAAGTTCAATCCGCACGCCGTGATCATGGGCACCACGATGATGGCGAGCACGTTGAAGGGCTTCTGCTTCACCCATCAGCAGTTCTCCGAGTGGCTCCGCGCAGCCGGCTTTGTCGATGTGCGCCTCATCGAGCCGATCGGGTTCCAACAGAGCTTCGTTGCCAGCACACCGCGACGGCCGTCACCCACCTGAACATCATCACTTGATCGGAGAACTCGATGACCGAGCACATCGACACCCTCGTTGTCGGCAGCCATGTCGTCACGATGAACGCGACCCGCGACGTGATTCGCCACGGCGCCGTGGCGATCCGCGGCAGAGACATCGTCGACGTCGGCAAGCAGACCGACCTCGAAGCGAAGTACACGGCGACGAACACGATCGGCAGCGATCGGTTCGTCGTCACGCCGGGGATGGTCAACACGCACATCCACATCACCGGGGAGCCGCTGACTCGCGGGTACGTTCCCGACGACACACCGTTTGAAGAAAACGTGTTCATGTGGTTGTGCCCGCTGTACTCGGTGTTCACTGCCGAAGAAGAGCGACTGTCGGCGCAGTTGGCAGCGGTGGAGATGTTGAAGTCGGGTACCACGACCTTCCTCGAAGCGGGAACGATTCGGTTCCTCGACGAGGTGATCGACGGGCTCGTCGAGGTCGGTATCCGGGGTCGCGTCGGCCGATGGATCTGGGACCTGCCTCCCGAACCCGACGTCTACAAACAGAACACCGACGAATCGATTGCCCTGCTCCAACGCCAGCTGACCGACTTCGCATCGGTGGCCGACGGCCGCCTCGGCGCCTGGTCGATCCTGGTCGGTCACACCACGGCATCGGACCCGTTGTGGAAGGCGGCGCGCGAACTGGCCGACGAGCACGGCACCGGCATGAGTTTCCACATGTCGCCGGCGAAGCTCGATCCCGAGGGATTCGTCGCCGAGTTCGGTCATCGCCCCATGATCCATCTGGCGGAAATGGGCATTCTGCGCAACGACGTGGCGATCACCCATTGCGTGCAGATCGACGACCACGAGTTGGCCGTGATGGCGCAGGCCGGAGTGAATGTCGCGCATTGCCCGACCACTGCGTTGAAGGTGAGCTACGGCGTCACCCAAGTCGGCAAGATGCCCGAGATGGTCCAGGCCGGCATCAACGTCAGCATCGGCACCGACGGCAACAATGCGTCCAACTATTCCGACCTGATGCGAGCGACGTACCTCGTTGCCGGATTGTTCAAGGACGCCCGTCAGGATCCGCAGATGTTCCCGGCCGAGATGGCGTACGAGATGGCGACCCTCGGCGGCGCGAAGACCATGCAGATGGAGGACTCGATCGGGTCGCTCGAAGTCGGCAAACGCGCCGACATCGTGATGCACGACACCGATCGACCCGAGTGGCGACCGCTCCTCAATGTCGCCAATCAACTCGTGTGGTCCGCCGACGGCCGCGGCGTGCACACGGTGTTCGTCGATGGTGTCAAGGTGGTCGAAGCCGGGCAGATGACGACGATCGACGAGGGCACGTTCTACGACCGATGCCAACGTGCCGGCGAAGCGATCACGGCGCGATCAGGTCTTCCTGACAAGGCGAAGTGGCCGCTGCTGTGAGCGGTTGCTCAGCGCTGCGGCCAACGCGCGACGGCCGGGACGCCGCTCCTCGCGCGTAGGGCGGCGCCTGCTGCGACGGCGTCGTCGGCCAGTGCGACGATGTCGACGGTGGTGACCTGGCCGTCGGCGACGACGTGTTCGCCCGCGACGAACACGTCACGCACCGATCGTCCATCCGACCCCCACACCAGTTGCAGCACGGGGTCGGGGCTCGGCGGGATCCATTCGATGCGGGAGCGATCGTGAATCACGAGGTCGGCCTGCTTGCCCACTTCGATGGATCCCACCGTGGCATCGAGGCCCAGGGCCTCGGCCCCTCGGATCGTCAGCAGTTCGAGTGCGTCGTGCGCGCCGAACACCGTGGGGTCGAGATCGCGGTCCTTGGCCATGCCTGCAAACAGCGCGGCGGCGCGCAGACCGTCGACCATGTCGCCCGCGTTCTCCGAGTCGCACCCGAGGGCAAGCCGCCCACCGCCGTTCCACAGATCGAGATGCCGGAACGCCCGCGACAACCCTTGCCCCAACCGCAGGTACGCCCACGGGCAGGAGACGACCGCAGTCCCCGAGTCGATGAGGAGTTCGACTTCGTCGTCGTCGATGTGGACAGCATGGGCAACGGCGAGATGGCGGCCGAGGACGCCGAGCGAACCGAGGTGCACCAGCGGGGCCTTCCCGGTACGTGCGAGGTAGCTGTCGGTGTCACTGGTCGACGGAGAGATGTGGAAGGTCATCCCGACACCACGGTCACGCGCCAACGCGGTCGCCGCAACGACGAGTTCATCCGACATCAGGTCGTGGCCGACCAGGCTCACCCAACTCGACACGAGCGGCCCGGTCGTGAGGTCGAGTGCTGCGGTTTGACGGTCGATCACTTCGTCGACCGGGCCGGTGAACGGCCCCTGTTCGATGTCCCAACCCCAGGTGCCGATCGTGAGTCGCGCGCCGATTCGCTCCGCTGCGCGGGCGATTCTGTCCGGGTGCGCCACCGTGCCTGCTTCGAACGTGGTCGTGATCCCGTTGGTCAGCGACTCGGCAAGCGTCAACGTGGCCGAGAGTTCGTCGTCGTCACCCGAGTGTTCGGCGTGCACCGGAACGACCCACGTGAAGATGGCCTCGCCCGGCGGCAGATTGTCGGGGATCGACGACTGGATGAGGCGGTCGCCGGTCAGGTGTTGGTGGCCGTTGATGTAGCCCGGCACGACCAGGTCGAGAGGTGTGCCGGTGACCGTCGCGTCGGGTTGAGCGGAGCGGAGCGCGGCGAAGGTGTCGACTGCGACGATCATCGAGCCGTCGATTCCGACCGCACCGTCGACGATCATGTCGCGGCTCGCATTCATCGTGACGACGGTGCCCCGCACGATTCGCATGGCTGGAAGCTATCCACTGTTCACGCCCCATCCCAGGCCGATCGCGTGAGGTAGATGCGCCGTCCAGGCGCGCCTGCGTGCACGAGATCGGTGGACTCGAGCGTCAGCGCAGTGGTGCGGGAAGTTCGTCTGCGTGGACGACGGTGAGCCGCTGCGTGCTGCGGGTGAGCGCCACATAGAGGGCGCGCAGGCCGTGCTCGATGCTCTCGACGATCGCAGCAGGTTCGACCACCACGACCCCGTCGAGTTCGAGACCCTTGACGACACTGACCGGAACGAGGGTGACCCCGGCGTCGAGACCGGTTCGCGTGGCGGTGCCGTGGTTGATGCCGGCATCGGTCAGCGCGATCGACAGGTCGCCGATCATCTCGTCAGGGGCGACCACGCCGAGACTGGCGCCCGGAATCGCAGCCGCGAGCGCGAGTACTTCGTCGGCCACGGTCTTGCCGAGCAATTCGACCGAGGGTGCCCGCACGATGGAGGGCGACACATCACCGACGCGCACCGACTCGGGCGCGCGCAACGACGGCGTCGCCGCTTCCATCACCTTGTTGGCGAGTTCCATGATCTGGCCCGGGATGCGATAACCGACCGACAGGCCGATCACGCGGGTCGGCCTGCGGTCGGGCAGGTGCGCCAGCACGTCGTCCCACTCGTCCGGAGCGAGCGGACCGGTGGCTTGCGCAAGGTCGCCGACGATCGTCATCGCGCCGTTGAGCGAACGCCTGGTCGCCATCTTCAGTTGCATCGGCGTGAGGTCTTGCACCTCGTCGATGACGATGTGTCCGTAGGTACGGATTTCGTCGAACTCGTCGATCTTGCCGCCGCTGCCCGGCCTCGGCCCGAGCACATCGCGCGCGTCGTCGAGCAGTGCGACATCGGACATGGTCCAGCGGACGTCGTCGACCGATTCCGAACGCGGGCGGTACATCGCCACCGCCTCGTCTTCGGTCATCACGTTCCGGGCGGCGAGCTTGAGGAGGGCCCGCGACCCGAACAGATCGTGCAGCAACTGTGCCGGGGTCAGCAGTGGCCACATCGTGTCGAGCGCGGCGCGGGCTTCAGGCGTGTGACGCAGTGCGTCCTTCACGTCGCGCGGGCCGATCTCGGGATCGTGATACGAGTCGGCCAACGCCGCCCAGAAGTCGCCTTCGACCGAGCGACGACCGGCGTTGTGACGCTTGAACCGCCGTTTCGCGCTCTTGACGATGCGGGCCGACTCCTCGGCCCGGAGGCGCACGTAGCCGGCGCGGAACGGCAACTCGAAGTCGGTGCGCAACGGACGCTTGCGATCGGCGATCGCGTTGTCGATCAGGTCGGACATGCGGTTGTCACCCTTGATCCGCATCGCCGCGCGCGAGTCGCCGGGTTCGTCGGGGCGACGGAACTGCACGCCGGGGATCAGGTCGGCGAGGACCGCCTGCTGCACGCCTGCTTCGCCGAGCGACGGGAGCACGCGCTCGATGTAGCGCAGGAACACACGGTTGGGCCCGATGACGAGCACACCCTGGTCTTCGAGCGGGAAACGGTGGGTGTAGAGCAGATACGCGGCGCGGTGCAGTGCGACGACCGTTTTGCCGGTGCCCGGGCCGCCCTGCACGACGAGCACGCCGGATTGCGGCGAGCGGATGATCTCGTCTTGTTCGGCCTGGATCGTCGCGACGATGTCGCCCAGCGTGCCGGTTCGGCCCCGCTCGAGCGCAGCGATCAGTGTCGAGTACCCCCGCAGACCCGAACCGGCCTCGACCACGCCCGTGGAGGTGCCCCCGTCATCTCCGGCCGGCACGAGACCGTCGTCATGGCCCACGCCGAGGTGACCTTCACCGAACAACTCGTCTTCGATGCCGAGCAGGTTCGGACCCTCGATGATGAAGTGACGCCGCCGGGCCAGACCCATCGCGTCGCGTCCGGTGGCGCGATAGAACGGCTCGGCGACCGGGGCCCGCCAGTCGACGACCACGGGTTCGCGATCCTCGTCGGCAATGGCGAGGCGGCCGATGTGGAACGCTTCGAGCTGATCTGGCGACTCGGCGTACCGGTCGATCCGGCCGAACACCAACGAAGCGTTGCCGAGCTCGAGTTCTTCGAGACGACGGACGAGCTGTTCGTCGAATGCATTGCGTTCGAAGCGCGCCTGGAACGTGCCGCCCATGCTGGCTTCGTTCAGGCCGCGGATGCGGAATGCCGCCAGTCGGCTGCTTTCCAGGCAGTCGTACGCGTGCTGGATGTACGCCTGCTCGTCAGCGAGGTCGGGATGCTGTTGCGTCATAATTGAGGCCGGAAATGCTACCGAACCTCCGCCCGGATCAGCTCGAACCAATTCAGGGCCCCCGGCAGCCAGGTTCAACCCGGCCCGGCTGGCTCGGCCCGGCTGGATTCGGCCCGCGTTCGGTTCGACCCGCGCTCGGTTCGGCTGGAACAACGACTGGATAGCGTGCAGCGGGCATGACCGACACCGCCCCCTTCATCGCCGCGGCTGCCGGCCGGCCGGCGCGGCACACGCCGGTGTGGTTCATGCGCCAGGCCGGCCGTTCGCTGCCGGAATATCACGACGTGCGTGGCGAGGGGTCGATCCTGCACGCGATCAAGCAGCCCGAGATCGCAGCCGAGATCACCCTGCAGCCGGTCCGCCGGTACGGCGTCGACGCGGCGGTCCTGTACAGCGACATCGTGGTGCCACCGCACGCGGTCGGGTTCGGGATCGACGTGCAGCCGGGCACGGGCCCCGTTGCCGAGCAGCCATTCCGTCGTCGCGCCGACCTCGAACGGTTGCGGCCGCTCGATTTCGATGACATCAGCTATGTGATCGACACCGTCGACCTCCTCGTCGCCGAGTTGTCCGGCGACGTGCCGCTGCTTGCCTTCGCGGGTGCACCGTTCACCGTCGGCAGCTACCTGATCGAGGGACGGCCCTCGAAGGACTACCGGTACACCAAGGCGATGATGCACACCGATCCGGTGTTGTTCGGCGACGTGATGGACCGTCTCGCCACGAGCGCGATCACGTTCATCGACGCGCAGTTGCAGCACGGCGCACGAGCGTTCCAGCTGTTCGATTCGTGGGCGGGTTCGCTCAGCCTTGGCGACTACGAGCACTTCGTTCTGCCCCACACGCAGCGCGTCTTCACTGAACTGGCGGAGCGTCATCCGAGTGTTCCGGGCATCCATTTCGGCATCGGCTGCGATCATCTCCTCGAGGCGATGAACAGCGTCGGCAACCGGGTGCTCGGGCTCGATTGGCGGACCACCATCACCGATGCCCGACGCCGGCTGGGGGCCGACCTGGTGGTGCAGGGCAACCTCGACCCGTCACTCGTCTTGGCGGGCAGCGCGCCTGCTCTGGCCGGTGCGCACGCCGTGCTCGCCGACAACGCCGGGCACCCGGGTCACATCTTCAACCTCGGCCACGGCGTGCACCAAGACAGCGACCCCGGCGTCCTGCAAGCCGTCGTCGACCTCGTCCACGAACGCACCACCGCATAGCGTCGGCCGAGGCGTGGCGCCGGTGCCGGCATGTCCGGGTCAGCCCTTCGCGTCGACTTTGCGGGCATGCTGTCGGCAATGACTGACAATGCTGACCGGGTCGGTGTGGTGCTCATGGCCTACGGCACCCCTCGTTCCACCGACGAGATCGAGCCGTACTACACCGACATCCGACGGGGGCGGCCGCCAACACCCGAGGCCCTCGCCGACCTCGTGGCGCGCTACGACGCAATCGGTGGGATCTCGCCGCTGGCCCAGCTGACCGAAGATCAGCGCGACGGCCTCCAGGCGGCGCTCGACGAGATCGAGCCCGATCGGTTCCACGTGACCCTCGGGCTGAAGCACGCCGACCCCAAGGTCGAGGCCGCCAGTGCCGAATTGGCGACCGCCGGGTTCTCGAAGCTCATCGGCCTCGTCCTCGCCCCGCACTACTCCGCGTACTCGATCGGCCAATACCTCGACCGCACCCGCCAGGGAGTCACCGACGTCGGCGCAAGCACCCCGGTGGCAGGCGTCGAGAGCTGGGCGGTCGAACCCGCGTTCATCGACTTCATCGCCGCCGACCTCGGTGCTCGGCTCGGCGACATGCGCGCCGCGAGCGACCGGCCGGTTCGAGTGCTGTTCACCGCGCATTCGCTGCCACAACGGATCATCGACGCAGGTGACCCGTACCCCGACGAACTCCGCTCGACTGCCGAGGCCGTTGCCACCAAACTCGGGTTGTCGGAGGGCGAGGACTGGACGATCGCGTGGCAGTCGGCGGGCCGCACCCCGGAACCCTGGATCGGGCCCGACATTCTCGACGTGATCGACGAACTCGGTGCCGGTGGCGTGCATGGCGGCGTGATCGTCAGCGCGGTCGGCTTTGTCGCCGACCATCTGGAGGTGCTGTTCGACCTCGACATCGAAGCAGCTCAACGGGCTGCGCAGGTCGGCCTCGCGTTCGACCGCACCGCCAGCGCCAACGACGAACCGTCGATCATGGCCGCCCTCGCCCGCCGCGTCGCCGCCCTCGCCTGACTGTCGCGTCGGGGCCAGGCACCATCGCGACACTTTTGTCGCGATAGGGCCAGGCACCAACGTGTCGCGTAGGGCCAGGCACCAACGCGACAGTTTTGTCGCGATAGGGCCAGGCACCAACGCGACACATTTGTCGCGATGGTGCCTGGCCCTGACGCGACACTAGGAGCGGAGCAGCGGGCGGGTGAGGCAGGTGGGGCCGCCCTCGCACGGGATGCACAGTTCGTCGGCGATGAATGTCGAGACCTCGCATCCGGCGTCGCGCATCAGTTGCAGCGTGGCGGGAAATCCGTCGACGGCGATCACCTGCCGGGGCGCCGTGGCGAGCACGTTGAGGTTCAGCCCAAGGCTCGCCACGAACTCGTCGGCGGGGGCAACGAGGAGCGTGTAGCCCATCTCCTCCATCCGCTGGTGGAGCGCCGTCGGCATCAACGGGGGATGGACCAGCGCCAGATCGTCGGCAAGCGCACTGACCACCGACATCAGGTGGAGGCAGGCGTCGGGCCCGAGGTGGTACGGCAGGTCGTATGCCTCGACGGTGATGCCGAGCGGTTCGACGATCGCCGCCATCTGATCGATCCCCGACTGGTTCGTGCGGAACCCCCGACCAACGGCAAGCGTCGTCGCGTCGAGCCAGAAGCTGTCGCCACCTTCGAAGGTGCCGGGCGCTTCGATCCGCCCGAGGACGGGGATGCCCGCCGCCTCGTAGAACGACTGATGTAGGTCGGCCTCGCCTGCGCGGAGCGGCTTGCCAGGCCGCAGCACGACTGCACCGCCGGGCACGACGAAGGACGGGTCGTATGTGAAGATCGAATCAGCGAGGTCGTCCGGATCGCCGTCGGGCCCATCGGTCGGCAGCCAGACGATCTCGGCACCACTCGCCTCGACGAGTTCGACGAACCGGTCGTACTGGGCGATGAGGGCGTCGGCATCGATCGGCTGGGCATAGTGCCATCGCTCGTGATCGGCGTTCAAGATCGCGCCCGGCATGCGCATCGCGACGCGTTCGAGCCGACCGGCTGTCGAGCTGACCCCGACGCCTGGTGCGTTGGCGCCTGGCCCCATCGCGACATGAGCGGGGTCACTCATTGCCTTGCACCCGATCGAGGTGAGGAGCGTCGGCGGCGAGGAGGGTACGCGCATCGGCGCCGGTGATAGCGGTACAGAACTCGCCATGCAGATTCGCGACGCTCATCTGATGCACCAGATCGGGGTCGTGGTCGACACCGTCGGGTCCGACTCGATTGGTGGTCGCGCAGCCGTCGGCGACGAGGTATGTGTCGAAGCCCAAGTTGCCCGCCATCCGCGTCGTCGTCTCGACGCAGAAGTTGGTGAAGAACCCGGCGATCACGAGCCGATCGACGCCACGTCGGCGCAGATCGATCTCGAGCGAGGTGCCGACGAACCCGCTGTTCACGTCTTTTGCAACCACGATGTCGCCGACGGCCGGCTCGAACCCCGGCTTCTGAGCTCCAGTCGGCAACGAGAACTTGAGTGGCGAGGCGGCCTCGCGCGAGTCGTGACGGGTGAAGGCCACCGGCAGCCCGGCGTCGCGCCAGGCGCCCAGCAGGCCGAGCATCACCGCTTCGGCATCGGGGTTGTTGCGACGGCCGGTCGGGCCGCCCCAGTGGTCGAGAACATCGACGCCGACCTGGACATCGATCAGGAGCAGTGCGGTTTCGGCACCGAAGGCAGGAATCATCGCCGCCAACGTAGGCCACCGTGCCCGAGAGCGACGCACCACGCAACAGCCCCGTACGCTCGCGGGTGATGACCGGCCCGATCGCCGTCGTCGGCGGCGGCATCGCCGGGCTGGCGGCAGCACACCAACTCGCCACCGATGGCATCGACGTCACACTGTTCGAGCGCAGCGAGCTGGTCGGCGGGCGCATTCGCAGCACACCGTTCGCCGGGCTCGATCGTGTCGACGAAGGCGCCGACGCGTTTCTCGCCCGCGTGCCCGATGCTGTCCAACTCGCATCCGACGTCGAGTTGGCTGACCCGCTCGTCCATCCCGAAGCTGTCGGCGCGGCGGTGTGGCATCGGCGACTCCATCCGATTCCCGACGGCCTGCTCCTCGGAGTTCCCGGCCGGCTCGGCCCGATGGCCACGACCGGCCTCCTCAGTTGGCGGGGCAAGTTGCGCGCTGCGATCGAGCCATTCCTGCCGCGCACCTCACTCGACTCCGACTCGATCGGTGAGTATGTCCGCGCCCGATTCGGCGACGAGGTCCACGAGCGGCTGGTCGATGCGCTCGTCGGCAGCATCTATGCCACCGACACCGATCGTTTCAGCCTGGCCGAAGTGCCCCAACTCGATGCACTGGCCCGCTCGAACCGCAGCCTCCTGCTCGGAGCGCACGCGGCGCGCCAGACCGCCGGCACTGCCACAGCCGCGGCCGCGCCGATCTTCGCGGCTCCCCGCCACGGAGTCGGCGATCTGGCGCAGGCAACCGCGGCTGCCATCATCGAAGCCGGCGGCACGCTGCACTGCGGACGCAATGTCGACGCCATCGGCACGGACGACGCGGGCTGGGAGATCGACGGGCAGGCGTTCGCCGCAGTGATCCTCGCCACGCCCGCCGCTGCGGCGGCCACACTGCTCGCCCGTGCCGCTCCCGCGGCGGCAGCCGCGCTGCGCGCTGCCGAGTCCGCCGACGTGATCATGGTCAGCCTGCACGTCGCGGCCGGCGAGTGGCCCGATCGGCACGCCGGACGCAGCGGCTACCTCGTCCCCAAGCCCGTTCAACGCACGGTGACGGCGGTGTCGTTCGGCTCCCAGAAATGGGCCCACTGGCAGCCTCCGGCGGGCGGGCAGATCCTGCGCGTGTCGCTCGGCCGCGACGGTCAGCCCGTACTCCATCTCACCGACGACGAGGTGGTCGAACGGGTGCTCGACGACCTCCACCTCCACCTCGGAGTTCGGTTCAGCCCGATCGCAGTTCGGATCAGCCGTTGGCCGGGAGCCTTTGCGCAGTATCGCCCGCACCATGCACGCTGGGTCGATGCGATCGAAGCGATCCTCCCGGCCGGGGTCTTCGTCGCCGGCGCGAGTTACCGCGGCATCGGTGTTCCCGCCTGTATCCGGCAGGGGACAACAATCGGACATCGCGCTGCACAACACGTCCGGTCTCTGCCAGACTGAACTGTGATGGACTCGACCGCCTCCGGCTCGATCACGAACGACTCGAACGGCAACCACGACAGCGGACGTCCGCGGTCGCGACGACCAGGTGTCATCGCCGCGCTCGGCGCCATCCCCGTTCTGATCGTCGGCGCGATCGTGCTGATGGGTGCCGGTGGCGACGCCGACACGATCGCCACCGACCTCGACACCACGACCACAGCGGCGGTGTCGACCACCACCTCGCCCGTGTTCATCGAGGCCCCGGCGACCACCACGGCGTCCACGGTCAAGGCCACCACCACGACGGTCGCGGCAACGACATCGACCACGATTGCTGCGACCACCACCGTCGCACCCATCACGATTCCCGAGACACTTCCCCAGCAGGAAACGCAGCCGATCGCGCCGCCGCCCGACCCGCGGGGCTTCGAGAATCAGGTCCAGCTGGGCAGTATCTCGATCCCGAAGCTCGGCGTGAGCGAGCCGCTGCTCGAAGGAATCCGGCTCACGACGCTCGACAACGGCCCCGGTCATTGGCCCGGCACGGCGATGCCCGGTGAGATCGGCAACGTCGTCGTCGCAGGCCACCGCACGAGTCACGGCGCGCCGTTCCGCAACCTCGACCAACTCGTCCCGGGCGACGTGGTCGAGTTTGACACCGGCGGCGGCGTCGTCACCTACACCGTGACCGGTACGCAAATCGTCACTCCCGACGCGGTGTGGATCGTCAACCCGACCGACACCCCGACCGCCACCCTGTTCGCCTGCCATCCGCCCGGGTCGACCCGCCAGCGGATCGTCGTCAACCTCGAGCTGAGTTGAGGCACCCCACCGGCCCTGGCAACGAGCCAGCCGCCGGATCCGAGAACGACTCGGTCGTCGCGGCGCGTTCGGCTGCACCGATGGCTGTGCCGACCGGTTCGCGGATTCGGGCCCGGCTGGCGCGCCCGGCGCTCGCGTTGGGCGCCGGGGCGTTGACCGCGTTGGCCCTCCCGCCGTGGGGCTTCTGGCCGCTCGCGATCATCGGGGTCATGTTGTTCGAGTGGTCTCTCGGCGAGCAACCGACACGATGGGAGCGAGCTCGACTCGGCGCACTGTTCGGTGGCGGGTGGATGTACCTCGGCATGGGGTGGATGGTGCAGCTCACCGCGCCTGGTTACGTCGTGGCCGGTCTCATCTTTGCGGCGTACCACGCGCTCGCGGCCGCCGTCGCACCCACTGGCCGGTGGCGCGTCGTCGGTCGCCCGGCCGCCCACACTGTGGTCGAAGCGCTTCGCCTGTCGTTCCCCTTCGGCGGCGTCCCACTGGCCTCCATGGGGGTGGCCCAAGTCGGTGGCCCGCTGGCGTCGGTCGCACGGGTCGGTGGCGTGATCCTGATGACGTGGGTCGTCTTCCAGATCGGCTTCGTTCTTGCCGATGTCCGAACGCGCGTGGTGACGGCGATGCGCGCAGCAAGGACGACACGGACGGTGCCGACGGTGCGCGAACTTCGTCGGGGCCATCGCGACGTGCTGCCCCACCTGATCGGCCGCGTCGCCGTCGCGGTCGTGATTCTGCTGTCGCTCGTCGCGCCGCGAGGATCGGCGACGGGCACAACGCTGACCGTGGCCGCGGTGCAGGGCGGCGGGCGCCAGGGCACGAGCGCGCTCGAAGTGCCGTCGTCGCTCGTCACCGAGCGGCATCTCGAAGCCACGGCCACGATCGACACCGACCGCGACGTCGACTTCGTCCTGTGGCCCGAGAACACCATCGACGTGAACGATCTGCGCGACACGCCCGAGTTCGAAGACTTCTCGAACTCGGCGATCAGAGCCCTCGTCGCAGCCGAAGCGAGCCGCCTCGGCGCACCGATCGCCGTCGGCATCACCGAGGACGCCCTCACCGACGATCCGAGCGCCCGGCGCTACACCAACGCACAAGTCGTCGTGATGCCCGATGGCGAACTGGCCAGCCGGTACGACAAGGTCCGGCGGGTGCCGTTCGGCGAATACGTCCCACTGCGGGGCGTCCTGGAGCGGATCACCAGCGCCGTCGATCAGGTCGGCGAGGCGGTGGCCGGCACCGAGCGGGGCGTCCTCATGTTCGATGTCGACGGCCAGCGCGCACCGGTCCGGATGGCCACTGTGATTTCGTGGGAGGTGTTCTTCGGCGGCCGGGCGCGCGAGGGGGTGAAAGACGGTGCGGGGCTCATCGTGAACCCCACCAACGGAGCGAGCTACACGGGCACGATCGTGCAGAGCCAACAGGTGGCGTCGAGTCGGTTGCGGGCGATCGAAACCGGTCGGTGGGTCGTGCAGGCCGCGCCCACGGGCTTTACCGCATTCATCGACAGCGACGGTCGGGTGCTGCAGCGGACGTCGGTGAGCGAACAGCGGGTGCTGTATGCCGACGTCGAAATGCGGTCCGGCGACACCTGGTACACGGTCCTCGGTGACGGCCCGTTCATCTGGCTGTTCGCACTCGTCCTCACCGCGTCGCTGTTCCTGGCCCGTCGGGATCGCGCCCGCCCGATGGTGCCTGCCTGACTCATCGGCGTCGTCGGCAACGCCCGAGTGGGGCGCGGTTCCCGTGACTTCGTACGGTGAGGTGATGTCCGATCGCCCCACCACCACCCGCATCACCCCGGTTGATCTCGCCGCCCCGGACGTCGACCCCGAGCTGGCCGAGATCCTCGCGGGCGCGCTCACTCACGACGGCCGTCCGCTCAACATCTTCGGCGCGCTCGGCCGGCATCCGAAGCTGCTCAAGCGGTTCAATCTGCTCGGCGGGTTCCTGCTCAACAAGGGCCTCGTGCCGCCGCGCGAACGCGAGTTGGTCATCTTGCGGATCGGGTGGAATGCGCGGGCCGAGTACGAGTTCGGCCAGCACACGATCATCGGCAAGCAGTGCGGCCTGACCGACGAGGAGATCTCGGCGATCACCCGACCGCCGGGCGAGCACGACTGGTCGGCCGACGACCGCGCCCTGCTCGCGCTGGCCGACGAACTGGCCGCCGACGATTGCGTCACCGACATCACGTGGACTCGGCTCGCCAGCCGGTGGTCGGATGCCGAGTTGGTCGAGCTGTTGGTCGTCGCCGGCTTCTATCGCCTGGTCTCGGGGTTCTTGAACAGTGCCGGCGTCCGGCTCGACGACGGCGTTCCCGGTTTCCCCACCTGAGTTCCCGCGGGCGCAGGTCCGGGTCCGCGGGGTTCGGCGTTCCGTTTGGCGACGTTGGTCGCCCACTGTCGAGGTATGAGCAAGCTTTCCATTCCCAGAGCGCCGAGTCGGCCTGATTGGTACGGTTCGGCGATGCGTCGCGGCCTGATTGCGTTGGTCTTCGTGGTGTTGGCCGGGTGCTCGGGTGTCAGCGACGGGCCTCCCCTGCCCACGGTCGAGCCGGTCGTGACCGATCCACCGACGTCCACGTCGGAACCGGGCGAGGCGCCGACGACCGAGGTGGCGACCACATCGTCGACGACATCGGCCCCGACGACCACGGTCGATGCCGAAGAAGCCGCGATCGCCGCGGTCGAACAGGCGGCACTCGATGCGTACGCGGCTTCCCACGCCGCCATCCTCGATCCGTCGAATCCCGATCTGCGAGCCGAGGTGGAGCGGACGCATGCGGAAGGTGCGCTTGACGGGCGTGGTCGAGATCCTCGACAACCAGATCGCACTGGGCCAGGTCGCCCGACCGCATCCCGAATTGCAGCCGCGGGTGGAGGTGGTGGGTGCGGTGCGGTTCATCGATGATGAGCTGACGTTTGCGGATTTGATCGTGTGCGAGTTCAACCCAGAGGCTGAGGTGGAAGTCGGTGCTGCGCCAGACGGATCTGATGCGTTGGTGCGTGACGACGTGTTCACGGTCAAGAACGTGCAGGAGTTCAAGCTGATCGAGGGGCGTTGGGTCCTCACCGCCGGCGACGCGATCTCGGCAGTGGTCGGGGATGTCGGATGCGAGTGATCCATCGAGCCGGGTGGCTCTACGCAGTGACATTGTTGGTGCTGTTGGCAACGGGCTCCGTCAGTGTTGCATCGCCGCTCCAGCCGACTCCGCCACCGCCAGCCACCGGCAACAACGCCGGCACCCCCGCCGCCACCACCCCCACCCGATCGGTTACAAATGGTGCAGGCGGCACGACGTCGGGTGGGCGGGCTGATGTGGTGACGACCGGGGACGGGTTCGATGTGACCGTTGGGTCGCCGTCGGGGGTGGTCGATTTCGACGTGCGGAACACCTCGACGGGTCCCGCCGCGCCGAAGTGCACGCAACGCAAGGCGATCGCAGTCGGCAATGACACCGTCGATCTGATGCGAACCAACCCGCGGACCGGTGAGATCGAGGAAGGCTATTTACGCAAGTGTCCCGGGCAAGCCGGAAGCTGTGGGTGTGGGTCCCCGTCGCGGTCGATGTCGAAGAATTGATCGACGGGGCAGTGGCGCAGGTGTCACGGCAGCTGCCGGTCCCCGCGTCAGACATCAATCCTGACCCGGCCGACGGGGCATACGTCAACTTGGGATTGTGGCTGGCCGTCATCGACCCCGGAGTGACCACGGCGCGGGTATCGGTCGGTTCGGTGTGGGCACAAGGCCGCGGTGTGCTGGCGGGGTTCAGTGTCGATTTCGGTAACGGTGACGTCGTGGATTGCGACGGGATCGGGGTGCGGATCGAAGACGTGTACCCCGACTACGACACCTACGAGGAAGGACCGTGCGGGTACACGTACCGCGCATCATCGCCGGAGGATGACCCGTATCAGGTGACGATCACATCGACCTATGACGTCACGTACACGACCTCGACGGGCCGATCCGGCACAGCTGGCATCGTCGAGCGTTCGGTCACCGTCGACTACGACATCGACGAACTCCAAACCGTCGGCCGCAGCAACTGACGCCGGGCCGGTCAGACCGCAGCTTGCGACCCGCCTCGCCACAGCGTCGATCACCGCACTCATTGCTGACGTCTCGGCGCAAAGCCCACCCGTGTAGATGACGTCGACAACGCGTGACGGACATCGTGACCCGTGGGTAGTTTGGACCCATGACCGACTATGCGCCGCCGCTCCGCGATCTCCGGTTCGTCCTCGACGAGGTCTGTGATCTTCCGGGCCTGCTCGCGCAAGACGACTTCGCGCACGTCGAGGCCGACATGGTGTTCGCCGTTCTCGACGAAGTCGGCCGATTCGCCGCCGAGGTCATCGCGCCGACCAATGTCGACGGCGATCGGATCGGCGCGCAGTGGGTTGCCGGCACCGAAACCGCCGACGGGTGGGCGGCAGTCACGACCCCCGAGTCGTTCAGGTCCGCCTACTCCAAGCTCGTCGACTCGGGGTTCAACGCGATTCCGTTCGAACCCGACTACGGAGGCGGTGGCTTTCCCTGGGTGGTGGCGCTTGCGGTGCAGGAGATGTTCACGTCGGGCAACATGGCGTTCGCGCTGTGCAACCTGCTGACCCAGGGCGCGATCGACGCACTCCAGCACCACGGCTCCGACGAGCAGAAGGCCACGTATCTCCCGAAGATGCTGACCGGCGAGTGGTCGGGCACGATGAATTTGTCCGAACCGCAGGCCGGTTCCGACGTCGGCGCAGTTGCGACCAAGGCCGTGCCGACCGGACGCGGCGACGGTTCGTATGCGATCACCGGAACCAAGATCTGGATCACCCACGGCGAACAGGACCTCACCGAAAACATCGTCCACCTCGTGCTCGCGCGGACGCCCGGAGGCAAGCCGGGCACCGGTGGCATCTCGATGTTCCTGGTGCCCAAGTTCATCCCGAACGACGACGGAACCTGCGGCGATCGCAACGACGTCGAAGTCGTGTCGATCGAGCACAAGTTGGGCATTCACGGCTCGCCGACCTGCGTGCTGAGCTTCGGCGAGCGGCGCAACGCCCATGCCGACGGCGCGATCGGTTGGCTCGTCGGTGACGAGTTCACCGGCATGGCGAACATGTTCACCATGATGAACAACGCCCGCCTCTCGGTCGGGCTGCAGGGAATTTCGCTCGCCGAGATGGCCTACCAGCACAGCCTGGCGTACGCCCACGAGCGCCTGCAGGGCACGGCGCCGGGTGCCGAGCGCGGCGTGCAGAGCCCGATCGTCGAGCATCCCGATGTGCGCCGAATGCTGATGACGCAACGTTCGTGGATCGACGCCATGCGGTACCTGATGTACTTCAACGGCGTCACGCTCGACAGGTCGCGATCCGCCGACGCCGAAGTGGCGGAATGGTCGACTCGACTCGCCGCGCTCCTCATCCCGATGTCGAAGTCGATCGGCGCCGACGTCGGCAACGAGCTCACCTCGATCGCCTTGCAGATCTTCGGCGGCATGGGGTACGTCGAAGAGACCGGCGCCGCGCAGTACCTGCGCGACATCCGCATCGCGGCGATCTACGAAGGAACCAACGGCATCCAGGGCCAAGACCTCGTGATGCGCAAGTTGGGTGGCGACAACGGCAGCACGGTCGAGCAGTTCCTGGCGAGTTTCGACGACACGATCGCCGCGCTCGCGTCCGATCCGTCGACGAAGCGTTTCGCCGAGCAACTGACGGCCAGCTTCGCCGATGCTCGGCGGACCGGTGACTGGTTGAATGCGAGTGACAGTGTGGTCGACAAGTTGGGTGGGGCGACCCCGTACACCCGGCTGCTCGGCACGACCCTCTGCGGTGCGTTGTCGGGCAAGGCAGCACTCGCGGCTCGCGCTCGACTCGACGCCGGTGACCTCAACGCGGCGGAGCAAGCGTTCTACGAGAGCAAGATCGTCAGCGCCCGCTTCTTCGGCGAACAGATCCTGCCCGCAACCACCGGTCTCGCCGCTGCCGTGATGGCCGGCGCCGACGACCTGTTCGCCATCAACCTCTGACACGCCCCATCACGCCTGGTGTTTTCCACCAGGCGTGATCAGCGGGAGGTGAGCAGCGGTGCCCAGGATTCGAGCTGACGGAGTACGTCGTCGCGGTCGTCGGACGGCAGCGTCAGCACGGCGCGGTGGATGCCTTCGGCGAAAAGGTTGGCGAGGCCCTCCGGCTCGGTGGTCGCACCGAAGATGCTCACATCGATCTCGTTGCGATCGCGGCCAGCTCGTTCGCACGCCGCGTCGAGCAGGTCGAGGCGCGACCGGAACGACGTGCGGGCACTGACGGGCATCCATCCATCGGCCCACGCAGCCACTTCGCCGAGCAGACGCGGGCCGAACCCGCCGCCGATGTGCATCCGCGGTCCGCCGGGCTGGGCCGGCTTCGGCCACGCCCACGAGGGGGTGAATGCCACGTGGTCGCCGTCATAGGAGGCAACGTCGTGTCGCCAGACGGCGCGCACCGCTGCTGCCGCTTCACGCGCGTGCGCCCAACGTCCCGGGAAGGCGACCCCGTGATTGGCCAGCTCTTCGCGATTCCACCCGATACCGACCCCGAGTTCGACGCGGCCGCCCGAGAGCGCATCGAGGGTCGCATATTCCTTCGCCGTCCACAGCGGATCGCGCGTGGCGAGCAGGAGCACACTGGTGCCGAGACGCAGCCTGGTGGTGACCGCGGCGGCCATCGACAGCGACACCGTCATGTCGATCAATCGGGAATAGTTGGCCGGGAGCGGCTCGCCGGTGAGCGAACCCGGCCACGGCGTGTCACGGCTGATCGGGATGTGGCTGTGCTCGGGCAGCCACAACGATTCGAAACCGTGCGCCTCGACCTCGCGGGCGAGTTCGTCGGGGCGGATGCCGTCGATGGTGGGCATCAGCGTGATGCCGATCCGAGCCGTTGCGTCCACGTCCGAGACCGTAACGTCGAGCGCGCAACTGGGCGCACCCGGGACCATCCGCCAGGGCAGCACCGATCCACACGACCAAACGCACCACGACAGCGACACGAACAGGGGAACGACGATGCATCTCGCAGAGATCGGGCGCTATTGGGCGGCCATCCGACCGGACGACGTCGGGTTGCGTTTCGAAGGCCGCGACTTCACGTGGGCCGAGATCGATGGGCGCACCGACGAATTGGCAGCGGGATTCGCCGCGCTCGGCGTCGGCGCCGGCGACCGGGTCGGTGTGCTGATGGGCAACCGACCGGAATGGTGTGAGACCGCGATGGCGGCGCTCAAGCTCGACGCCATCGTCGTGCCGATGAACGTGCGCTTCACCGCGGGTGAGGTGGCCTTCGTCGCCGACGACGCCGACTGTCGGTTGATCGTGAGCGAGGCGGCGTTCGATGCGGCATTGGCGCGGCTCGGCGACCGCCGAGTGGTGCTCGCCGACGACCTCGACGCGCACCGTCTCGACGCGCACCGTGGCGATGGTGCAGCGTCGACGCAGGCGCCCGTCGCGCCCGACGCGACAGACATGGCCGCGTTCATCTGCTACACGTCGGGCACGACCGGCGACCCGAAGGGCGCGATCCTCACCCACGGGTCGTGGAATGCGGGTTCGCAGGGTTGGGCCCAGGCGATGGCGCTCGGCCCCGCCGACCGCATCCTCTTGCCGTTCCCGCTCGCCTTCACGGGCGGCCTCGCCGTCTGGCTGTTCACGTACTGGGCCGGTGGCTGCACGGTGCTCGAGCGGGCCTTCGAACCCGGTCGGGCGCTCGAGCTGATCGAGACGGAACGCATCACCGGGCTGTTCGCCGTGCCGGTGATCTTCCAGACCATGATCGACCACCCCCGCTGGGCGCAGACCGACATGTCGTCGTGGCGGGTCGCCTCGTCGGGCGGCGCGGCGGTACCCGAATCATTGATCCGCTCCGTCCAGGCGCGCGGCGTCCCGATGGCGCAGGGGTACAGCCTCACCGAAGCGTCGGCGGCCGGCACGGTGCTGCCCCCGCGCGATGCACTCCGCAAGCTCGGCTCCGCGGGGCTGCCCGTCAT
Source organism: Ilumatobacteraceae bacterium (assembly GCA_963820085.1). GTDB lineage: Bacteria > Actinomycetota > Acidimicrobiia > Acidimicrobiales > Ilumatobacteraceae > Ilumatobacter_A. Next base: position 228,163 of record CAWFYU010000022.1, read on the forward strand.
GCACGGGCGCCTCATGGTCGCCGACGAGGACGATCAACCGGTTGGCGCCGGTCAGATCGGCGAGATCCTCGTCGGCGGGCCACAGAACATGGCCGGATACTGGAACCGACCCGAGGAATCGGATGCAGCCCTGCGCAACGGCTGGCTGCACACCGGCGACCTCGGCCGGCTCGACGAGGACGGCTACCTCTACGTGGTCGACCGAGTGAAGGACATGCTGATCTCCGGCGGGCTCAACGTGTACCCGGCCGAGATCGAGCGGCTGCTCGCCTCGCTGCCGGGCGTGTCGGAACTCGCGGTGATCGGCGTGCCCGACGCACGGTGGGGAGAAACTCCCGCGGTGATTGCAGTGGGCGACGCGTCGACGGTCACTCCCGCGGCGGTGCTCGCCGCCTGTGCCGGAGAACTCGCCGACTTCAAGATCCCGCGGTACCTGGTCGTGCGCGACGAACCGCTCCCCCGCAACATGTCGGGCAAGCTCCTCAAACGCGAACTCCAGGTCGACTACCGAGACCTGCCGGCCACCGCCGCACCAATCCGCTGATCCATCACCTCTGGTGTCTGACACCACAGGTGATCGAACTCACACGTCGAGGAGCAGTGTGACGGGGCCATCGTTGGTCAGGTCGACTTCCATCTCGGTCCGGAACCTGCCGGTGCCGACCAGCGCGCCGAACGAACGGAGTTGTTCGACCACCCGATCGACGAGCGGCTCGGCGTGTTCGGGTCGGGCCGCGCCGATCCAGCTCGGGCGCCGGCCCTTGCTCGCATCGCCGTACAGGGTGAACTGGCTGACGACGAGAACCGCACCGGACCCGCCGGCGTCGTGCACGTCAGAGAGCGAGCGGTTCATGACGCCGGCCGCGTCATCGAGGATGCGCAGGCCCCAGATCTTCGCGGCCAGTTTGTCGGCATGCGCCATCGTGTCGTCGTGAGTGACACCGACGAAGACGCAGAGCCCGGCACCGATCGACCCGGCCACACTCCACGGCCCGTCGCTCGTCGGGCGACTGCGCACCTCGGCGCGAGCAACCCGCTGAACCAGTCCACGCATTGCGCCAGCCTGCCAGGTTCTAGATTCGCGGGCATGACTTCGATCGTGCGCCTGACCGCACCCGAGCCACCCGACGGGCATGGGCCGGTGGTCGTCGTCGAGGTCGACCTTGCCCACGGCGGCCGCCTCCGCCAGATCACGATCGGCGACGTTGCGCTGCTCGTCGATCCACCCGCCGCGCAGGACGACGCAGAACGCCGGCCAGCATCACGAAGCGGTGGCGTGGGGGTCGTATCCGATGGCGCCGTGGGCGGGGCGGGTGCGGGGCGGGTCGTTCCGCTACTTCGACACCGATCATCAGCTCCGGCTGAACCAAGACGACAGCGGCAACTCCGAACCCGGACGCCAGCACGCGATGCACGGCACGGTGCTCGACGCCGCGTGGTCAGTCGACGAGCAGACCGGTTCGACGCTGAAGCTCAGTTGCCCCCTCGAACAACCCGGTTCAGGCTGGACCTTCGGAGGCACGGCACATCAGTGCATCGAGGTGCTCGACCATCAACTTCGATGCGACCTGAGTGTCACCGTCGACCATGACCACGGCGCCCAGCGCGACGGACCACACGCTGAACGCCCCAGCTCGCCGTCGTTCCCGGCCGAGATCGGGTGGCACCCGTGGTGGCGCAAACCGACCGCGCTCAGCTTCCACCCCGATGCGATGTACGAGCGCGACGCGACCGGTTTACCGACCGGTCGCCTGGTCGCTCCGGCGCCGGGCCCGTGGGACGACTGTTTCGTCAACACCGCTCCGATCACCCTGCACTACGACCGTCCCGCCGTCCGCGAGGTGACGCTCAGCTCGGACTGCGACCACTGGGTCGTCTACGACGAGCCCAGCCACGCCACGTGCGTCGAGCCGCAGTCGGGTCCGCCCGACGCATTCAACATCCGACCCCAAATCGTCACGGCCACCCATCCCCTGCGCCGCACCATGATCGTCGGCTGGTGACCCGAACGCAGCGTTGACTGCTGCTGCGGTCACGAGTCCCAGATCGGGCCGAAGGCCGGAATCCCGCGCCGCTCCAGATCGCTGACGAGCGCGAACGTGGTGGGCTTGTTGCTGACGACGAATACCGCTTCGGCATCGAAGGCGTCGACGGCATCGAGTGCGAGTTCGGTCAGGTTCGGCGTTCCTTGCGTCGTCGTGTCCCAGATCAATGCATCGGGCTGCGCTGCGACGATCTCGTCCACGAGCGCGTTGCCGTAGGTGCGTCGCGGATCGCGAGTCGACCACACCAGTCGCGCCGGCACACGATTCGCGAGGATCTGCCCCAGGCATGGACCGATCCCGCTGCCCGTGACGACGTAGACCACACGCTCGTACAGCATGGCGACCTGGGCCATCGGCGCCGAGACCGGCATCCCGCGGGTCCAGACGTGCGACGGCGGATGATCGATGAAGCGACTGGTCCAGTCGCCGGCGCGCGAGACGAACAGCCGGTAGCCGCTCTGGCCCGGCGTGGTGACCGTGGCGAAGGGATGCCACTCCGCCAGCGGGCTCAGGCTGATGCCCACCGCAGACGTGTGGGTTGGCCGCACTCCGTAGTCCAGGTGAACAATGGCGACGTGGCGGGACGGGCACTCGACGGTGACCGGAACACGCCGCAGCCGCAACCAGGGCGACGCGACGCTCGCAGTGAGGACCATCAACACCCACACATGCCAGTCCGACGCAACCGCCTCAATTGCCGTTTCGTCGCTGCGGCCGGTCAGCGCCAGATCGATCGTCAGGATCCAGAACAGTGCGATTGCGGTCCACCCGCCCCATCGGTGCGTCTGCTCGAACACGTTGTGCGCCCGAGCGCGCACCGGAGAACTCGCGCCGACGCTCACGACGAGCAGCAGGGCCACGAGGAGCACACAGAGCACGAACGTCGTGAGCGAAACGCTGTCGGGATAGCGGTGGCGCGACACGATCACCGCGCCCGTGAACACACCCAGCCACACCGTTCCAGCGAGTGCACATCCGGCGTGCAGTCCACCGACGTGGTGCACCTTCGACACGCTCCACCGCACCCAGAGTGGCCACGATCGAGATCCCCGACCTGCCAAGCGATACAGGATGTCGAGCGCCCTCTGCTGGCGCACCAGCACCGCCGCGGTGAGGTTGACGAGCGTCAGCGTGGACAACGCCGACAGTGCGCTGCCGTCGACAAGCTGCCAGTCGCCTCGCCGCAGGTGATGGATCAGCAACGCCAGGTTGACCAGCAGCGCGCCGCACATGAGCCGGTGATACGGCATCGAGCGCGACCGCTTGTCGACGGTCCGCGTGCCCTCGGCGGTCGATCGCACCCGAAGCGTGTCAGTGTCGTCGAGCGTCTCCACGGTCACCTCTACGTTCACCGGCCCGATTCGGTTCGTCGCCGTCCGACTCGGGTCGGACCATGGGCGCACGAGTTCGCCGCGTTGCTCGCTAGACCGGGGCGTCACGGTCGACGACGCGCGCGAAGATCAGGGCTTGACCGACGGCACCGTGTCTTGTGGCCCGGCAGGGAGGCGCAGCTTCCATGACTCGACGACACGCCGTCCGTCGAGAACGCCCCATCGCTGCTGTGGTCCTGGTCCGGCCTCAGGCATTGCCTTTCCGTACACGATCGGGTTGTGCCCGGAGTAGTAGCCGTCGTCTTTGTCGAATGCCATGCGGCCGGCGTTGATTCTCGTGTCGGTCTGGTTGGGACGATTCGACGGCTCGCTCGTCACCGGCCTGTACGTGGGCGCCGGGACGAAGTCGATGCCGGGCATCGTCATGCGCCGGATGGTTTGGCCGACGGTCGGGTGGAACCTCGTCTCGGTGCGGTACACGATGTCGTCTCGATTGTTGAGGCTCACGACGTTCGTGGCGGCTGGAATGCCTTTGAATTTCCAGCCGATGTCGGCGCCGAATCCCATCACATCGGTGATCCGAGCGTTGTAGCCGACGCTGTTGCCGCCCATGCTGTTGTACGCCGGATCGGCGGCAAGATCCGCAGCGGTCATGCTGCCGAAACTGTGGCCGAGCGCGATCGTTCGGGTGTTGCTCGGCATGCCGCTGCGCAGCGTCGCCATCTTCACCTGCTGGGCATACGGGTTGAACCCTCCGAACACCGCGGTGTCTTGGGCATTGAACACCTGGCGAACCGTGTCCGTCGGCCCGGCCTGGAAATAGTTCCAAGGACTCGAGATGTTGCTCTGCAGGTCGGTCACACCCCCGAGCACCTGCACCACGCTGCCGTCGTCCAGTTTCAGCACGAGCATTTCGTCGAAACCGATCCGGTATTCGTCGTTCGTCGCGAGCAATGAGTCGAGCACGATGTCTTGACCCGTCAGGCCGTTGTCGATGCGCGACCAGTTGAGCCGCTGACCCACCGGGATGAACGATCGATGCGTGTATGTCTGAATGTGACCGGCCAGCTCGACGAGTTGGGCTTCGCATGCCTGCGTGGACTTCACGACCCACACCACGGCACGTCGCTGCGCATCCACGGCGCTGAGGCGATGAGGTTCGGGGCGGTACCAGTCTTCGATCGCGCCTCGTTCGTCGTCCACGGCCCGCGTGTGCATCTGCCTGGCCTGGTCGATCAGGTCGGCGAGTCGATCAAGCACCACCGCAGCCTCGCGGATGCGATCGCGAGCCAACTCGAAGGTGCCACCGCGGTTGTTCATGTGGTGGGCAAACGTGACGGCAGCATCACCGTGCCACGTCTGGGCAGCGGTCTGGGCAATCCCGTCGACCGAGTCGTCGATCGAGTCGAAGAGGTCGCCAATGACGGTCAGCGTCTGGGCAAAGGCGCGGACGGAGCCCGAGTCGATCGCGGCGGGAAAGGGGATCGAGCCCTCACCGCTCACGGCGCCACTCCGAACTGGTCGGTGACAGACTTGGTCTGGGTCACGATGCTGCGCTCGGCATGCGCATAGTTGGCTGCCGCCTGGGCGATCTGATCGGCGTCCACGCCCAACGCCGTCATCCCCGCAACTGCGAACGCATCGACGGCCAGCCCGAACTGGGCGATTCCCTGGCCGAAGCCGGGCGCCACCGCCGCCGCAGCGGTGGCCGCGGGAGCCTCGGCGGTCGGCCTCGAACCGAGCGACTGTCGCACCCGTTCCAACAGTGCCGGGATCTCTCCGAGCGCACGAACATCGACGGAAAAGGTTTGGTCCATGCCGCTGATGATGTCGATTCGGGCGCGGGCCGCCCATCGGCAGAACTACCCCAATCGATGCACCTGCGTTGCAACTACTCACCCCACCTGGTATCGATACTCACGACGACGACGTGACTACTCACCCCACACCGGTTGCGATGAGTTCTGGTCGCACCCCCTGCAGCCGCAACTCATCGTTCCAGCCCCGCCACGGGTTGCGATGAGTTCTGGTCGCACCTCCTGCAGCCGCAACTCATCGTTCCAGCCCCGCCACGGGTTGCGATGAGTTCTGGTCGCATCTCCTGCGGCCCGATCTCATCGCGGCAGGACACGTCGCTACGGGTTGTGGAGCGGGTTACTCGCGGACGAGTTCGACAGGGTCGCCGACGTGGATGGTGCCGGGCGTGAGGACGGCAGCGTTGAGAGCGAGCTTCCCGTCGAAGCGAGTGACGATGTCTTTCAGCACGGTGCGGTCGATGGCGAGGGTGTCGGGGTCGACGGTGGTCATGGGGCAACGGCCGCGTCGGGAGTCGAGTGCGATGACGATGTCGCCGATGTGCAGTTGCGCGCCGGGCCAACTGATTTCGTCCATGCCGTCGACCCCGTTGATCACGATGTTGGGGCGGAGCCGGCGGACGTCGCGACCGAAGGAGGCAATGGCGCCGTCGGTCGCCACGAGCAACGGGAGCACATCGAACCGTTCGCCGCCGTCGTAGCGAGCGAGAACAGCATCAGCGCCGGCAGCGACACGGATGCGGTCGCCGATCTCCGGTGCGGTCCACGGTCGACCCTCGACGAGTGGTTCGCCGTCGGGGCCGAGTGTGGCGTGGAGGCCGAGCAGGTTGTGGTGGCGGCGCGAGGTGCGGACGCCTTCTGGGCCGCGCACATGAACGATGCGGTCCCCGACGATGCCGTCGGTCGTGATCTCGGCGGTATCGAGGCGTTCTCCGGCGAGGGTCTTGACGGGGTAGCGCCAGAGCGCACCGACCGTGCGGGTCATATCGGGGTCGCTTCGAGGAGTTGACGAACAGCAGACCGTGCTGCATCGAGCGGGTCGGTGTTGGCGAAGATGGCGCATTGCACGATGGCGCCGTCGACGATGACGGCGAGCGCGCCCGCGAGCCAGGGCGGCGGGTTCGGACGTTGACGTGACGCCAGATGTGCAAGGTGTCCGATGAGGTGGCGTTTGTGTGAGGCGATGATCAAGCGGTGCGCGTCGTCGATCTCGTTGGCCTCGGCGAGGGAGTTGACGAAGGCGCAGCCGCGGTAGCCGGGCGACACGACCCAGTCGCCGATGGCGTCGAACACTGCGGTCACCGGATCGACTCCGGCTTCAACATGGCGGTCGATGCTGGTCGTGAACCACGCCATCCACGTGTCGTGACGATCGGTCAGCCAAGCGGCGACGAGGTCGCGCTTGGAGGGGAACATGATGTAGAGCCGACGCATCGACACCCCTGACGCATCGCGGACGTTGCTCATGACAACCCCGGTGATGCCGTGGGCGTAGAACAACTCATCGGCAGCGTGCAGCACAGCGCGTCGGGACTCGTCGATCGACAGGGTCGCAGCTCGGCTCATCGCAGCGGGAGTCCGCTTGTGTCGCTGTCAGGGCGCGGCCCGAAGATGCGCCGCTCGACTTCGTTGATGGCGATGTCGTTGATGCTGGCCTCCCGGCGCCGCATGTAGCCGTGCTCGTCGAACTCCCAGTTCTCGTTTCCGTACGACCGAAACCATCGACCATCAGCGTCGTGCCACTCATATTGGAAGCGCACCGCGATGCGGTTGTCGCGGAACGCCCACAGTTCTTTGCGCAGTGCGTAGTCGAGTTCGCGTTCCCACTTGGCCCGCAGGAAGGCGACGATCTGGTCGCGGCCCTCGACGAACTCCGAGCGGTTCCGCCACACAGAATCGATCGTGTACGCCCCGGCAACGCGTTCGGGGTCACGCGTGTTCCACGCAGCCTCGGCTGCGAGCACCTTGTGCTCCGCCGAGGTCGCATCGAACGGCGGGAGGGGTGGCTTCGTCGGGCTTGGCATCGGTGCGACTCCAGGAGTGAGAATGAGTATTCTCACAGTGTACGAGAACCTCCCCTCACATGTCAAGAGGTGCAGGTTCGAGCAACTCGTTGCATCGACGAACAGCGGCACCAGTCAAATTGAGACGGCACGCGACCCGCAACAACTACGCTTTCCCGAACCCCAATGAGTTGAACCGACCCTGACCGTCGGCGCCGCCGTGCACCGACGAATCCGCCGACACAGAGCTGAGAAAAGCGCGAGAACTCCTTCCCCTGGCCCTCTGGACAGGTGAGGAGGAGGCACATGCCCCATGACGATCAGAACTCCCGACGCGCAGCTCGTGGCAAGCCACTTGGCCGGCGACCCCGGCGCGCTCGCAGGGATCTACGATCGATACGCCGACTCGCTGTACGACACGGCAGCAGCGATGCTGAGCAATCGCGAGGATGCCGCCGACGTGACGCAGGACGTCTTCCTCATCGCGGCATCGAAACTCGACCAGCTCCGCGACCCCGACCGCCTCAAACCGTGGATGTTCGCCATCTTGCGCAACGAGGTGTACCGGCGCACGAAACAGCGCAAACGAACGATCGCGACCGACTTCTCGAACGACGACATGGCCGCCGCATCAGGCTTCGACATGACTGACCGACGCGGCCTCGACGCCGACGTCGAAGCAGTCGAGAGCACCGAACTTGCCGCGCTGGTTCGCGCCGCAGCACGCGGGCTCGACGAGCGCGATCAACTGGTGCTCGAGTTGTCGGTCCGCCAAGGGCTCGAAGGACAGGACCTCGCCGACGCTCTCGGCGTGTCTGCCAACCAGAGCTACACGCTCGTGCATCGCATGCGTGATCGCGTCGACAAGAGCCTCGGCGCGTTCTGCGTCGCCAAGGCCGGCAGGAAGGACTGCGACGACCTCGATGGCATCCTCGGCGCGTGGGACGGTGAGTTCACCGTCCTCATCCGCAAGCGCGTGGCCCGCCACATCGAACAGTGCGAGACCTGCGCGAACAGCCGGCGCAAGGTCGCCCCGCTCGCGCTCTTCGGCGGAGCGCCGGCGTTCGCTGCCCCCGCTGCCCTGCGCGACCGCGTGCTCGGTGCGCTTCACGGGCAATCCGTTGCACTGGCCGGAGGCGGCGGGCCGAGCATCCCGTACGTGTTCACCGCCGAAGGAGGCTTCCCCGACTGGCGTCGGCGGGCCGCAAGCTGGCCGGATGGATCGCCCCGACCGCGGCCGCATCGTTGCTGCTTGTCGCTGCTGGCGCCGGGTTCTGGTTCATCGGCGTCGACGACGCCCCGGACACCTTCCAGAGCGCCGTGGTGACCTCGTCCACTGAACCCGTCCGAACCACCCCACCGTCGACCCAACCGGTCACCGTCGACGCAGACGCCGAGTCCGACCCGCCCGATTCTTCCTCGACGGCGACCACCTCAGAGCACACCGCCGGCTGCCACCGCCCCGGTCACGACACCGCCGCTGACCACGCTTGCCCCGACCGACCCGCCGGACGCGGGAGCGCCGACGACACGACCACCATCGACGCGCCCACCGGCAACGACACGGCCATCGACCGCACCGCCCACCGCACCGCCCACCGCGCCGCCCGCGGCCGGTGTGCTGACCGGTTCGGCCACGTCGGTTGCGCTCGGCAGCACTGCTGCGCAATCGATCACCCTCTCCAACCCCGGTGGTACACCCGTCAACTGGTCCGCATCATCGGCTGCGCCTTTCACGATCGCACCCAGCGCCGGCACTCTGGCTCCCGGCGCAAGTACCCCGGTGACGATCAGCCTCGATCGGAGCGGCCTCGGGGAAGGAACCGTGTCGACCACGATCTCCTTCGTCGGTGACGCCGGGCAGAGCTGGCCGCTCACCATGAGCGCCGACATCGAACGTCCGCCCACGATCTCCAACATCGCGGGTCCCACGATGCAATGCGTGCGCTATGCCGTCGGCGCCGGGTTCATCACGGCCTGGCAGGCAACGGTCAGCGCATCGATCGTGGACGAATCCGGAGGCACGGCGACTTTTTCCATCTCGGGGCCCGGTGGCCGATCGGGGTCGGCGTCGGCGCCGAACAGCTCGTCCTGGTCGGCAACGGCGACCAGCCCCGCGAACGGCGACGTCATCCAGACGTCGCCGACCGGCACGTGGAACTGGACCATCACGGCTACCGACACCCGGAACAACACTTCGACGTCCAGCGGTTCCATCTCCGTCAACTGCCCGCAGCTCTGAGCATCGGCCACAGGTGTCTGCCGGCGCTCCGCAGGTCAGCCGACACTCGTTACCAGACGGTAACAACCTGCCGATATCGTGCTCCGGATGTCATCGGCAGGAACGCATCGGCTGCTCGATCCCGACGAGCCACTCAAGCTCGCCTACCTGACGTATCGCGGCAAGCCGCACGTCGGCGGCCAAGGGGTCTACACCCGCCACCTCACCAAGGCCCTTGCCGATCTCGGCCACACCGTCGAGGTGCTCGGCGGACAGCCCTACCCCGTGCTCGACGAGCGGGTGCCGCTCACCAAGCTGCCGAGCCTCGACACATTCAACGATCACTATCCCGGCCGCGTCCCGGGGTTCTGGGAGATCAAGAACCGCGACGATCTGCTCGAACTGGCCCAGTTCCTCACCGGCGTCTTTCCCGAGCCGCTGGCATTCAGCGCCCGGGCGAAGCGCAACCTGCTCCCCCGGGCCCATGAGTTCGACCTCGTGCACGACAACCAGTGCCTCGGGTACGGCATCTTGAAGATCGAGGAGAAGATCCCGACGATCGTCACCCTGCACCATCCGATCACGAAAGACCGCAAGCTCGAAATGGAGCACGCCAAGAATTGGCACAAGCGGTGGTCGGTGGGCCGGTGGTACTCGTTCGTCAAGATGCAGGGCAAGGTCGCGTCGCAGCTGCCGCGCATCGTCGTGGTGAGTCAGAACTCGATCGATGACATCCACACCGACATGGGGGTGAGCATCGACCGCATGCGGCTCGTTCCCGTCGGCGTCGACCCCGACCTGTTCAAGCCGCTCGATCACGTCGCTCGCAAGCCCGCCCACCTCATCACCACGGCGTCGGCCGACGTGGCACTCAAGGGCCTGTCGTACCTGCTCGAAGCCATGGCGAAGCTACGCACCGAGCGCGACGTCACCCTCACGATCATCGGCAAACCCCGGCCCGGTCACTCGATGGACCTGATCGACTCGCTCGGCCTCGAACCGCACATCGAGTTCGTCTCGGGGGTGACCGACGAACGAATCGTCGAGCTGTATGCCGAGGCCGAACTGGCCGTGGTGCCGTCGCTGTACGAAGGCTTCTCGCTGCCCGCGATCGAGGCGATGTGCACCGGCACGCCGCTCGTGGCAACCGATGGCGGCGCCCTTCCCGAGGTCACCGGCGCCGACAACGACACCGTCTTCGGGTGCAAGGCCGGCGACGTCGACAGCCTGGTCGAGGCGCTCAAACGGGCGCTCGACAACCCCGCCGCACGGGCCCGCGTGGGTGCCGCCGGCCGCCAGCGCGTCCTCGACCGTTGGACCTGGCGCCTCTGTGCCACCCAGACCGTCGAGCAGTATCGCGAGGTGCTGGCCATGCCCCACAACATCGCCAAGCTGAAGCGCAACGGGCGCATCAAGTAGGACCCGCCACATGCTGACGATCAAGTTCGACCATCTCGACCTCGCGCCCGGCGATCGTGTGCTCGACGTGGGGGCCGGGTTCGGCCGCCACGTCTTCGAGTGCGCTCGACGCGGCGCCGACGTGGTGGCGCTCGACTACGCCGAAGACGAAGTGGTGCAGACACGTGCGACGCTCGGGGCGATGGTCGAAGCCGGCGAGATCGACGTCGACCGCTTCAAAGGAGTGTTGCGCGGCGACGCCACGAAGCTCCCGTTCGACGACGGCGCCTTCGACGTCGTCATCACCTCCGAAGTGCTCGAACACATCCAGGACGATGTCGCGGCGATCGCCGAGATGGTCCGGGTGTTGAAGCCTGGCGGCATGTTCGCAGCGACGGTCCCGGCGTGGCTCCCCGAGAAGATCAACTGGATGTTGAGCGAGGAATACCATGCCCCGATCAGCGTCGGTGGCCACCTGCGCATCTACTCGGCAACCGAACTGAAGGCCAAGCTCGTCGCCGCGGGCCTGCAGCCGCGCGGCACCCATCGCGCCCACGCGCTGCACTCGCCGTACTGGTGGCTGAAGTGCGCCGTCGGGCCGACCAACAACGACCATCCACTGGTCACGAAGTACCGCAAGTTCTTGGAGTGGGACATCATGCAGCAGCCCACCTCGACCAAGATCGCCGAGAAGGTGCTCTCCCCGGTCCTTGGCAAGAGCATCGTCTTCTACGGCCGCAAACCCGCGAATGTCGCGATGGGGCCAGGCACCAACGCAACACTCGAAAAGGCGAACGCATGAGCGTGGTACCCGCACTCGACGGCGTCGCCACCGCCGACGAGATCAGCGAGACCGCCGAGCACCTGGCGAGCCTGCAGTTGCCGAACGGCATGATCCAGTGGTTCCCGGGCGGCCACAGCGACCCGTGGAACCACATCGAGTCGGCCATGGCGCTCGACGTCGCCGGGTTGCATGCCGAGGCCGAACGGGCCTATGAGTGGTTGGCCGACATCCAGCGCGACGACGGCAGCTGGCACAACTACTACCGCGCCGACGGATCGATCGAGGACCCCAAGCTCGACACGAACGTGTGCGCCTACATCGCTACCGGCGTGTGGCATCACTGGCGCAGCACCTGGGATCGCGGGTTTGCCGAGAACCTGTGGCCGACCGTCGAGCGGGCCCTTGACTTCGTCTTGTCGTTGCGTCGTGACGACGGCGTTCCCCTCTGGGCGATCGAACCCGACGGTCGTCCGTGGGACTATGCGCTGCTCACCGGCACGGCGAGCATTCAGCATGCGCTGCGCTGCGGCGCCCACCTCGGCGAGGCCATCGGTTCGCCTCGACCCGAGTGGAGCTTGGCGGCCGCGACGATGTGCGAAGTCATCCGCACCCGGCCCGACGCCTTCGCCCCGAAAGAGCGGTGGGCGATGGACTGGTACTACCCCGTCTTGACGAGTGCGCTCACCGGCGAGCAGGCCAAGGCCCGCATGGCCGATGGGTGGGATCGCTTCGTGATGGAGGGCCTCGGTGTTCGATGCGTCGACGACGAACCCTGGGTCACGGCATCGGAGACTGCCGAGTGTGCGCTGGCCTTCGCCGTCCTCGGCGACGTCTCGACGGCGACCGACCTGCTGCGCTGGACCCGATCGCACCGCATCCCGACCGAAACGGGCGGTCCCCTCACGGCGACCGTCGGGATCGATGCACCGGGCGCGTATTGGACCGGCATCGTTCACGCCGACACTGCGCCGCGGCGCGTGCTGTTCCCGTTCGACGAACACACCTCCTACACCGCGGCTGCGGTGATCCTCGCCGTCGACGCGATCACGCAGACCACGCAGGCATCGAACCTCTTCGTCGAACGCACACCATTTCTCGGGTAGCGCCGTGCGCGGGCCCGCACCCGGCGGCCGATCTCCAGCGGACGCTGGTGCGATGCGCGCTGCGTTCTATGCTCGCCCCGATGAATTCGAAGTTCGTACGGACCGTGCTGTCGATCTGGAGCTGGTTCGTGCTCGGTGTGCTGGTGCTGGCTTTCACCCCGATCGTCGCCATCATTCGACTGGTCACGATGCCGTTCGACAAGGGCGCGTACGCCGCCGGATACGTCTTCCGCAAACTCACGCCGATCCACTCGGCGCTCAACCCGCTGTGGAAGTTCTCGACCTCCGGCACCTTGCCCGCCGACATGCGCCGGCCCTACGTGGCCGTTGCCAACCACGAGAGCTTCGTCGACATCTTGCTGATCTCGCACCTGCCCACCGAGTTCAAATGGCTGTCGAAGGTCGAGATCATGAAGATCCCGGTGCTCGGCTGGATGATGCGCCTGGCGCGCGACATCCCGCTCGAACGCGGCGACACCACGTCGGGTCGAGCCGCACTCGACCAGGCCCGCGAGCGCCTCGACAAGCGGGTCTCGGTGATGATCTTCCCCGAAGGCACACGGTCCAAGACCGGTGAGATGCGCAAGTTCCGCGCCGGCGCCTTCAAGCTCGCCATCGAAGGCCAGTATCCGATTCTGCCGATTGCGGTGCACGGCACGCGTGACTGCCTGCGCAAGAACGACTGGCGTCTGGGAAGGGCCCGGGCCGAGGTGCGGGTGCTCGAACCGATCTCCACCGAGGGCCTCACCGACGACGACCTCTCCGACCTCCGCGACCGGGTGCGTGCCGCGATCGAACTGGGTCGCCAGGCACTGCGCGACGAGCACGGCTACATTCCGCCGATCATCGACGACGCGGAGGCCGCAGCTGCCGAGGCCGCCGATGCCCAGTCGAGTGGCAGCGTGAACGACGGACACTGAGGTCTCGCCGACCGTCACAATTCGAATGGGCACGGTGGCGGGGCTCGGACGCGGCCACAATGGGGCGATGTTGATCGACCGAATCCGAACCGACCTCAATGCCGCGACCAAGGCGCGCGACTCGGATCGTCAACGCACGCTGCGGTCGATCATCGCCGCAGTGCAAGAGGCCCGAGTGGCCGGCGACCAGGCCAAAGAACTCGACGACGACGGGGTGATGGCGGTGCTCAAGGCCCAGGTCAAGCGTCGCATCGATGCGGCCGAGGCGTTCGCCGCCGGCAATGCACACGATCGCGAGGCGGCCGAGCGGGCCGAGCAGGCGATCATCGAGGAGTATCTGCCGGCGGGTTTGAGTGACGACGACCTGGTCGCGATCGTGACCGAGGTCATGAACTCGAACGGCTTTTCGGCACAGGCCGACATGGGCAAGGCAATGAAGGCGGTCAATGCCGAAGTCGCCGGACGAGCCGACGGGCGACGCGTGGCCGAACTCGTGAAGTCACGACTCGCGTGATCAGTCGCTGATCCGTGCAAGTCCCCGTTCGCGTTCTTCTGGCGGCCCGTCCTGCTGTCCCGGTTTCGCTGCTGGTCGGCATCGCTTCCAGCACGGTGGTGTTCACATCGACCCCGTTCCTGCTCCCGGCCGTGGCGAAGAGTCTCGAAGTGTCGGTCGGTGCCGCCAGTTGGATCTCGACGATGCAGCTCGGCGGATTCGTGCTGGCGTCCTGGTTCGCAGGACGCGTCCTCCACCCGGTTCGCTCCACGTTCATCGCCTGCTTCGCGATCGGAGCCGGCGCGAACTTGGCGTCGGCGGTTGCGCCGACCCTGCTGTTGCTGTCGCTGGCAGCCATGGCGAGCGGCGTGTCGTTGGGTCTCGCCGCTTGGTTCGCGTGGCAGGCGGCCTTCGGCGACACGGCCAAGACCGGTGACGTCGCCGTGATCGGCCCCATCGTCGGCACGATCGCCGCGCCCGCCGTGGCGCTGCTGATCGAACAGTTGGGCGTCCACTGGTTCTACGTGATCCTGGCCGGCATCACCGCCTCACCGTTGCTGTTCGTGTTGCGCATCCCGACGACGGCGCCGACTCAGGCGAGACAGCAGCGTCATGCGCCGACCCGGGCCGCGTTCGTGATCCTCGTGGCGCTCGGACTCCTCACACTCGGTGGTTCGTCGGTGTTCATCTTCGCCGCAGCCATCGGCAAGAGCGACGCCGGCCTGTCCCCCACTGTGGTCGCACTGCTCTTCAGCGCCAATGCGCTCGTGGGGATTCCGTCGGCTCGATGGCAGGGTCGGCGCGGGCCCGCAGGCGTGTGGTTCGCCGCAACCGGTGCGTGTGCCGTACTCGTGGCGAGTACCGGTGGCGCCACGGTGGCGTTCGCAGTCGGACTGGTGGCATGGGGATTCATGTTCTGGATGGGTGTCCCGGCTGCGTTCGTGCTGTTGGCCAGCCGATCGAAGTACCCGAGCGAGCGGGCGGGCGATGCCCAGGCCGTGATGGCGTTGGGCCGAGTCTTCGGGCCCCTCCTCGGAGGTGCCCTCTTCGCGCACGGATCGATCGCCACGCTGGGCGGCGTCGCGGCCGGATTGATGTGCGCAGCAGCGGTGATGATGCTCTACATCGATCGCCGGACCTTGCCGTTCATCGGGCAGCGCCTGACATGACGGGCGCCCCCGGGTTGCAGGCGTGGTCGGCGGCCGCCGTGAATCTGGCCGAGCATGCCGACAACGTCATCCACACCGACGCCGGCGCCCGTGCCGCCGGATTCCCGTCTGCGCTGGTCGCCGGCGTCACGGTCTACGCGTACATGACCCATGTCCCTGCGGCGGCCTGGGGCCTCGACTGGCTCCGAACTGGTGGAGCGCACGTTCGATTTCGTTCTCCGGTCTTCGACGGCGATCCGGTCGACTACGTCCCGCGACGGAGAGTCGTCGACGACGGGCATCACGGGGAGAGTGCCGGCGCCCGGCCAGCGGAGTGCCAGTGATTACGACTACGTCCCGACGATCGAGGAGCCGTCGAACGATTCCGGTGCTGCGATCATCGAGGCGCGAGTGGCCGGCGCAATGCCGCGCAGCGTGTGCCGTGGCCCGAGTCGGCTCGTGGCCCAAGCGCTGCACCGGTGTCGGCGACCCGCTTGAACCGATCGGTTTCGTCGCCGACGAGTCGTGGGCCACATATGCGCCGGCGACGATCTCGCCATCTATGCCGCCGAGGGCATTGTGCATCCGGTCACGTGGATGCGTTGCCAACCAGATCTTTCACGAACAGGTCGTCACCGGCGCATGTCGTACGCTGCCGAGGGCATTCGTCGCGAATCGCAGTGATCGTGGCATCGCGAGTCGCGTCGACCGCGATGCTTGCCACTGGAACGAGCGAACCGTCGATCAGGCCCGTCCACAGCGTGCCGAGTGCACGACACCGTGCGAGGTCCGCACCGACTCGCATGCGCACCGTTGAATCGCTCGCGAACAGACGTACCGACGATCATGTCGGGCCTCACGCGGCCTCGATCAGTGCTCGCGCATCCACGTTCGGAGCCACGTCCTGCACCAGGGCGATGCAACAGTCATGCCACGACGGTAACCGATCGTCACACGACCGAGAGCATGCGAGCCGCACGACTCGTCGACCGCTTGCCGATCTCATCGCGGCAACCGCAACCATCGTCGACCGCTTCGACTCACGCGCCGGGGAACGGGCGATTCTCGATGTCAGGATCAGCGCGGACGATTCGCCCGTCGCCGTCTACGAGCACGAAGCGATCATCAGCCTCGCCGACGACGTCGATCGGTGAACCTTGTCAGCGTTCGACGAGCGCCGCGAGGCGCTCCAGCGACGCCGCCATGTTTGCCGGGTGCTTCTTGGGATAGCCGGCGAGTTCGATCGCGCGGGGAATGGCCGCGGTCGACCAGTCAAAGGTTTCGGTGACCTTGGTCGCTGCGCCGCCGTCGATCGGTTCGAGCGCGTAACGCCAACGGTGCTTGCCGAAATGAGCCCAGGCGATGAGACGGTTCTCTTCGAACTCGACGACCGTGTTCGAGATCCGATACGGGAGTGGACCGAACTTCATCGACATACCGAACTTGGTTCCGAGCGCGAGTCGTTGCGCGTCGCCTCGGGCGTGCTGCACCATGTTCGACCCGTCGAAGTCAGCGTGCCGTGACGGGTCGGCGAGCACATCGAAGATCGCCTCCGGGGAGGCCTTGATCTCGCGGGTCACAGACACCATTCGCTCAGTCATCGAGTCACGGTATCGGTCGACCGGCTCGAACCTCGCCGGTCTTTGCGTCGTCCGCCGATGTTCACGCGCCCGCCGAGCCACCCTCTCCGCGGTCGGTGTCGCGCGGCCACAGCACGATCGTCAACGCCGATCCGATCAGCGTCACACAGAGCAGGAACATCCACGTGCGATCGAATGCGGCCACCACGTCGATGCGCTTGCTCGAGCCGACGAACGCGACCACGGCGGCGATGCCGATCGCGCCGCCGACGTTGCGGAACATGTTGAACGTCGCATTCATCGACCCCCAATCGGCGTCGGGCACGGCGGCGAGCGCATAGCTGTTCATCGTCGGCTGCGAGAGCCCCCAACCGATGCCGAACACGACGATGCCCGGTAAGAACGACGTGATGTAGCTGCCGTTCTCGTCGAGCACCAGGCGGAACCAGCTCACCGAGATCACCATGATCATGCTGCCGATCTGAATCGGGAGGCGATGGCCGATCCGTTCGGCGATCCGGCCACCGACCAGGGTCATCGTGCCGGCCGACACCGGCCCGAGCGTGAGGGCGAGCCCGACTTCCAAGTCGGAGTACTCCCACACGCGCTTCAAGTACAGCGGCCAGACGAGCCAGATCGACAGGCTGGTGACCGAGATGAGGGCGTTGGCCAGGTTGCTCATCCACACCGCTCGGGAGCGGAACAGACCGAAGTCGATCATCGGCTGAGCATGGCGCCATCGACTGCACGACGAAGGCCCCGGCGAAGCAGGCGGACGCGACGAAGCAGCCGATGATCGGAGTGCTCGCCCACCCCCAGTCCGTGCCCTTGCCCACGGCAAAGACGACCAGCGCGATTCCCATGGTGCCGAGTGATGCTCCGAGCACGTCGAGGCGCCCTTTGTCCGACGGCGCGGTGACCTCCCTCAACCGGCGGACGCCGAACGCAAGAATCACGAGCGCCACGGGCGCACTCAGGAAGTAGAGCCACCGCCAACTGCTGACGTGCAAGAGCGCTGCGGACGCCGACGGGGCGACCGCGGCCGACAGTGGGCCTGCTGCTGCCCACGCCGCCACCGCGCTCGATCGCCGACTCATCGGGAACATCGGCAGCACCATCGAGAGCGACGCAGGGATGATCAACGCACCGCCGATCGACTGCACCGCACGGGCGGCGATCAGCAGCCAGACGGTCGGTGCGACTGCCGCGAGCAGCGCCGAGGCGGCGAAGAGTCCGACGCCGAAGTTGAAGATCTTGACGCGGCCATGTCGGTCGGCGATTCGGCCGGCCAGGGGGAGGAACGCCGCAGTGCCGATGAAGTAGCCCGACGAGACGAACTGCACGGTCGTCTCGGGAACTGCGCTGAACGTCTCGGTGATGTCACCGAACGCGATGTTCGTGGCCGTGCTGTTGAAACCGACGAGCACGAAGCCGGCCGCGCCGATGGCCAGCGACTTCCAAGCGTCGGGCGGGACAACCTCACGCGTCGGGGTATCCGCGTCGATCGTCATCCTGGCAGCCTTCCTCTGCGGCGGCGATCCGCACGAGGCGGAGGACGACCGTCCGCACCGGGTGCGATGCGAACCGTCGCCCGCCGTGCCCGGGTCCTATGGTGGGCCCGATGAACCACGTCAAATTCGGCCGGACCGGCTTGCGCGTCTCGGAGCTGTGCCTCGGGACGATGACCTTCGGGACGCAGTGCGACGAGGCGGTGTCGAGAGAAATTCTCGATACTGCCTTCGACGCCGGCATCACCTTCATCGACACCGCCGACATGTACCCGAATGGTCAGGACGGCGAGCTCTCCGGCCTGACCGAGGAGATCATCGGCCGGTGGATGATCAGCACCGGCAACCGCGACAACGTCATCCTGGCGAGCAAGTGTTGCGCGCCGATGGGACCCAATCCGTGGAACGGCGGCGCGAGCCGCAAGCACATCGTCGAGTCGGTCGATGCGTCGCTGCGCCGATTGCAGACCGACTACCTCGATCTCTTCCAGCTGCACTTCTTCGACGCTGCGACGCCGATCGACGAATCGCTGCGCGCCCTCGACGACGTGGTCCGCCAGGGCAAGGTGCGTTACATCGGTTGCTCGAACTTTGCCGCCTGGCAGCTCGCCAAGTCGATCGGGCGCAGCGAGGCGCTCGGCATCGCGCAGTACGAATCGGTGCAGCCGCGTGTACAACCTGTTGTTCCGCGACATCGAGCGCGAGCTGCTGCCGCTGGCCCGTCACGACAACCTCGCCGTCATGGTCTACAACCCGATCGCCGGCGGCATGCTGACCGGCAAACACCAACCTGCGACCGGCCCGACCGAGGGCACGCGGTTCACGCTCGGGAGTGCGTCGAAGCGGTACCAGGAGCGGTACTGGGCCGACGACAAGTTCGAGATCGTCGACGCACTGCGTCCGCTCGCCGCCGAGGCGGGAATATCGATGGCGCAGATGGCTGTCGGGTGGGTCCTCGCCAACCCTGATGTCACCGTGCCGATCATCGGCGCGAGTTCGAGTGAACAGCTCGCGGACGCGGTCGCCGCTGCCGCCGCGCCGCTCGACGCCGACCTCAAGCTCAGGCTCGACGAGTTGACCATCCACTACCGCGCCGTCGACGCCGCCCGCTGATCATTGCCCCGTCAGGTCGCCGCCCCCGGTCGCTCGCTCAACGCGTACGGTGTGGCGATGGAGTTGACCGCCGCTGAGTTGCGAGTGCTGGGGTGCCTGATCGAAAAGGGGGCGACAACGCCGGATCAGTATCCGCTGTCGACCAACGCGCTGGTCATGGCGTGCAACCAGAAGTCGAACCGCGAGCCGATCGTCGACTACTCCGAGCGGATGGTGGTCGAGGCCATGCTGCTCGTGCGCCAAGCCGGCCTGGCTCGCACGAACGGCAGCGGCCGCACCGACAAGCACCGCCACATCCTCCCGGACGCGCTCGGGCTCGGGCTCGATCAATTGGCGCTGCTCGCGGTGATGTTGCTGCGCGGTCCCCAGTCGCCCGGCGAGTTGAAGACACGCACCGAGCGGTACCCGACGACACAGGGCACGGGATTCGAGTCGGTCGATGACATCGAGCGAGTGCTCGGCGGGCTCGCTGCCGGCGACGATCCGTTCGTCACGAACATCGGACGCGCCTCGGGCCAGCGCGAGGATCGGTGGGCCCACCTCCTCGGCGAGACCGTGCCCGAATGTGCAACGACCTGGCCAACAGCGCGGCGCAGCACGCCGATGACCGTGGCCCCTCACTCGCACAGCGCGTTGCGGACCTCGAAGCACGGCTCGCCCGCCTCGAAGACGCGCTCGGCATGTCCGACGCCTCCGCCAGATCCAAGCGATCCGCCCGCGCGGTAGGCACGAGAGCAGATGTGCTCAGGTGATGCGGCGACCTCAGCGGTTCGGAAACTCTGTCAGCGAACGAGGACGTTGCGGAACTGCCACGGGTCGTCGCGGTCGACGTCTTCGGGGAACAGCCCGCGCCGATCGCTCAACGGGGTCCAGTCGGTGTAGAAGCCGGCGACGTTGCCGAGGTATGGCAGTTGCACCTCGAGGCAGCGGCGATGATCCATGTCGTCGGTTTCGACGATGCCTTCGGTCGGGTTCTCGAGTGCCCACACGATGCCGGCGAGCACTGCGGAGGTGACCTGTAGCCCGGTCGCATTCTGATGCGGTGCCAGGGCCCGTGTCTCTTCGATGGTGAGTTGCGACCCGTACCAGAACGCATTGCGCTCATGGCCGTACAGCAGGACGCCGAGTTCGTCTCGCCCGTCGACGATCTCGTGTTCGTCGAGCACGTGTGTCTCGGTCGGGTAGCGCTCGGCGGCGCCGAACAACTCGTGGAACGAGAGCACTGCGTCGTTGCACGGGTGGTAGGCGTAGTGGCATGTCGGGCGATAGTCGACTGATCCGTCGTCGTTCCAGACGGTGAAGAAGTCGGGAATCGAGAGCGATTCGTTGTGCGTCACGAGGAAGCCGTACTGCGCGCCGTGCGATGGGCACCAGGTGCGGACCCGGGTGTTGGCGCCAGGTTGTTCGAGGAAGATGCCGGGCGCGGTGGGGTCGTCGAGCGTGCGTGCGTTGTCGGGCATCCACCGTTCGTGGGTTCCCCAGCCGAGTTCGGCGGGCTGCAGGCCTTCGGAGATGAATCCGTCGACCGACCACGTGTTCCAGAACACGTCGATCGGCTTGGGGTTCGCCGCCCGCTGGGTGTCGCGTTCTGCGATGTGCACGCCGCGTACGCCGAGGTCGCGCATGTATCGCGCCCATCCGGCGCGGTCGCCGGCGGCGGGCTCGGGCAGGTCGCGGTCGAGGCCGGCGGCGAGTTCGACCAGCGCGGCCTTCACGAACCACGACACCATTCCCGGGTTCGCCCCGCAGCAAGAAACGGCAGTCGTCCCGCCGGGGTGGGCGCGCCGTTCGTCGGCCACGGTGCTGCGGAGGGCATGGTTGGTACGCAGCGCATTGTCGGTGGCGGCGTCGTAGTAGAAGCCTTCCCACGGTTCGACGACGGTGTCGATGTAGAGCACGTCGAGGTCGCGGCAGAGTCGCATGATTTCGAGCGACGACGTATCGACCGACAGATTCACGCACAACCCCTGCCCCTCGCCAGCGGTGAGGAGCGGGGTGAGCACCTCACGGAAGTTGGCGGCGGTGATCGCGGTCTGCAGGTGGGCGATTCCGTACCCGTCGACAATCGACATCTGCGAGTCGTCCGGATCGATGACGATCGCCCGTGACCGGTCGAAGTCGATGTGACGGTCGAGCAGCGGCAGCGTGCCTCGCCCGATCGAGCCGAACCCGATCATGACGAGCGGTCCGGTGACGCTGGCGAGGATGGGCGAGGCGGGGTCCGAAGCGGTCATCGTGGCTTCTTTCGACGAGGTCCTGAGACGGACGCGGGAGCGGCGCGCTCGACGCTATCGGGTGTCGACTCCGGTGGTACCCGCGCAAGCACCCGGCGGGCCCCAGCGAACTCTTGAGGCAGGCGTACCCAGTGGCGCTGTCTCCGCACAAGACGTTCTCGAGATGGGCGCTAACCCCGGCCGATATGACCGCGAGGTCGACTCCACAGCCGAGTCGAAGGTGCAGAATGGGCCCCCATGCCGACCCCTCTCGATTTCGCGCTCGACCACAAGGGGTCCGCGACCGGCAACATCGAGCGTAGGCGCCTGCGCCCGGAGATTCAGGGGCTGCGCGCCATCGCCGTACTCCTCGTCGTCGGCTACCACCTCTCTCCGAACTCGCTCTCCGGCGGATTCGTCGGGGTTGACGTCTTCTTCGTCATCTCGGGCTTCCTCATCACCGCCCATCTCGATGCGCAGATCGCGAAGACGGGCAGCCTCTCCCTCAGGGATTTCTGGGGGAGACGGATGCGGCGTCTCCTGCCGGCGTCGTTTCTCGTCTTGATGGTCAGCAGTCTGTTGACCTGGCTGGTGGTGCCACAGACGCTGTGGGACCAGACCATCCGGCAGATCATCGCGAGCGCCCTCTATGTCCAGAACTGGGCGCTGGCTGCCGACGCCGTTGACTATTCGGCTGCGGGCAACTCGCCCACTCTCGTCCAGCACTATTGGTCCCTCTCGGTGGAGGAGCAGTTCTATATGGTGTGGCCGCTGCTGGCCGTGTCGGTCGTGGTGGTCCTGCGCATGGTCAAGCGCAGCCACTTCGCCCGCATCGGGCTCGTTGCAGTGATCGCTCTAATCACCGTTGCGTCGTTCGGCTATTCGGTCGCTCTGACCGACGCCGATCCCGGGCGCGCCTACTTCGTGACCGGCACCCGAGCTTGGGAGTTCGGCGTGGGCTCGCTGCTGGCCCTCACGATGCTGAGCGGCCTGAAGAACCCCGTCGCCCGGCTCGCCGCTGGCTGGGTCGGCGTGCTGGCGATCCTCTTTTCCGGCTTCGCCTACAGCTCGACCACGCCGTTCCCTGGGTGGTTGGCCGCCATCCCCGTCGTGGGGACAGCGCTGGTCATCACCGCCGGTGGCGCGACGCGGTGGTCGGCTGCCCGGTTGTTGAGCCTGCGCCCGGCGACGTTCATCGGCGATATCTCCTATGCCGTCTACCTCTGGCATTGGCCACTGATCATCTGCGTTCCCTACATCGCTGCGACCGCTGGCGAACCCGTGGGTCAACTCGGTCACGCACGCGCGGCATTGGTGTTCGTCGCAACGATCGTCATCAGTTGGGCCAGCACCCGCTGGATCGAGGACCCGCTCCGCACCAACGCCTGGTTGAGCCGGAGCTTCCTCACCACCTCTCTGGCGGTAGCCACCTCGATGGCGGTGCTGATCGGCGCGGGCATGCTGTTGCGCACCGACCTCGATCGACAGGTTGCGGCCACCGAAGGAAACGTGGCGGAGGCTCTCGAGGGGAACGCACCAGTTGCTCCCGGTTCACTTCCGAGCGGGTGTCTGGGGCCTGCCGCGCTCACGCGTGCCAACAATTGCCCGAGTGTCGCCGGACCTGGGCCTCTCCTCGCCGAACCCGCCGTGGTGACTCGCCAGAACACGGCGGCGGCTTTTCCGGATTGCCAATCAACCGCCGAAGAAGCCACCGTGCTGTCCTGTGAACTGGGTGCGGCGGACAGTGCGGCCACGAGAACGATTGCGATCGTCGGCGACTCGCATGCAACGCATTGGTTCAGTGCACTGGATGCCTTGGGCAAGGCAAAGGGGTGGAAGGTCGTGACCTTCACGCGGTCTGGCTGCCCCTTCACCGCCGCGCTCCGCGGTCTGCCCGATGAAATCCTGGGGCAATCAGCCGTGTGCTCCAACGGTAACGACGAGGTGTTGGCGACGTTGCGGAACGACCCGGCGATCAGTCTGGTCTTCACCTCCGCTTTCAGCAGCGCCTACACCTGGTCCACTGGCTCGGGGTCCGGCGAGCGACGAACCGGTGATCAGGCGCTCGAGGCCGGGACCAGGAAGTACGCCGACGCCCTTGCGGCAGCAGGCAAGGAACTCATCGTGATCCGCGACGTACCAGCCGTGAAGGACCAGAAGAACGCTCCCGACTGCCTGGCGGCAACCGACAACGTGCGCACCTGCGGTCTGGCGCGGGCGGAGGGTTTGACGAGGGATGCGTACGCAGAGGTGGCTGCCGGCCTTGGTCTGCCAGTGATCGAGCTGACGCCCCAGTTCTGCGACAGCGAGTGGTGCCATGTTGTCGTCGGGGATGTGATCGTCTATCGCGACTACAGCCATCTCAGCGCTGAGTACTCAACGATGATGGCTCCCTATCTCGATGCAGCCATCGCCGGCCTGCGCTGACCCCTCTGCCGAAACGAACGAACGAGGATCTCCCGCTAGAGCAAGCTCTCACGCCGACGTTCCGGCCATTCGAACCCCAGCCGGTCAGACGATCTCGATGGCGACCAGGGCCGTAATCGACGGGTAGTTGTCGCCGAGTGACTCGCTCGTCAGCAGCATGCAATGCAGCCCTTCGCCACGACCACCGAACTCTTCGAAGTCGGTGCACAACGGCAAGCTGCTCACCGATGCCACATCGACAAGTCCGGTGTCCGCCACGTTCCAATGCATCACGCAGTCGCCATCGAAGCCGCTGGTCGACACCGACTCGGGGACGTCGTTGCAGCTGTCGCCGTCGAAGGCGTTTCCATTCCAGTCCCACTCGAATGCGCTGACGATCACCGGAGGCATGAAGCCGGACACATCGCTGACCTGCCACGTGGATGACCAGTCGGTGAAGGTGAAGGTGGAGAGGCCGGCCATGCCGTCATCGACCTTGCCCGCATTGTCGAGTGCCACAAGATCTGATCCGACTTGCCATCCGAAGCTGAGTTCCCCGGCACTGTGCTTGTCGCCGTCGTTGGTCACCTTGATGCCGACGAGCGTGTACGCCAGATCGAAGGTCGGCGCACTCTGCGACAGAAACTGACCGACCCGATACGACGTCCGACCCTGAGCGTCTTGGGCGGTGACGATGATGTGGTACTGCGTGTTGCTGGCCAGCCCATCAAGGGTCGGATCCCACTCTTGGGTGTATTCCAGCCCACTGTTCACCCACTCATCGACTGCGGCAAATGACGGGACCGACCCGTCGAAGCTCGGTGCCGCGGTGGACACCGAGGCCTGGAACAACGCCGGAGTGTGGCTGCGCACGGCAAGCGCGCTCGACGTGTAGTCCGCGCCGGGCGACAGCACTGCCGACGTGATGCACTGCGTTGCACACCCGGAGTCTCCACCGGCATCGGCCAACCCGTCCGGCGGGTCGAACGGTGACCGGGTGCGGAAGGTGCCGTTGCGATACGACACGTCGTCGTCGCCGTCGGTCGCGCTGACGATGATGTGATAGTCGGTGCTGGCCTGCAGCGGCGACAGATCCGCCGTCCACGCAGTGGCGCCGGCACCGGACACGTCGATCGGGTCGACACCGGGAAATGACGGGACGCCGTCGTCGACCTGGGGAGCGTTCGTCGACACCCACACTCGCACGGTTGCCGGTGTGTCGGTGGTGACATCGAGCGAGATGTTGGCGGTCTGCACGTTGGAACGAAGCAGGGCACTGACGATGCACTGGTTGCTGCAACCGCCAACTCCTTCACCGGCGCTGATCGTGCCATTGCCGCCAAGGGACTCGAAGCCCAGCCGCGGGTTGTAGGCATGCACGTCGACGTACTGACTGTGGTTGGGCTCGGACACCTTGATCTTGAAGTCGATCGACCCATCGCCGTAGGCCTCGGCGTCGATCACGAAACTGACCAGCGTCGATTCACCGGGAAGGGTTGTCTCGCCGGCGGTCGACAGTGCGATCTTCGGATTGACCGCAGCGGTCCAGGCGATATCGCCGTCGCTGCAGTTCGTCACCGCGAACTCTCCCTCGATGTCGTTGGAGTCCAGGTTGACCGGATCGGGATGAACGACGAGCGACGAACCATCAGCAACGAGGTTGTCGCACGGATGTGGCGCGGCTGGCGGACCTGGCGGAATGTCGACCGGGCCGCCCCCGCCGTTCTGCCCGTTGTCGTTTCCGTCGACACCGTCGCCGTCAGCGTCAGAGCCGTCGTTCTGGTTGTCGAAGGGTTCCAAGCCTGGGAAGTCTTCCGACTCGAACATGGCTTCCTCGTCAGCTTCGGTTTGAGCGTCGCCGGGGTCCGGAGGTTGGTCGGGGACGGTCGGTGCAGGGGGTGCCAGTCCCGAGATGGTCGCATCAGCAACGGTGCCGTCGGAACTTGTCTGGGTGGACGTGGGTGACGTCTCGCTGCTGCCGGCGGCACAGCCGACGGCGAGCACGCATGCGGCAAACACGGCCAGGGTGTTGACGACCAGTCGGTTGCGGTGCTGGCCGCGCTCCATGCGGTTGGCGTCGATCGAGTTGGTGTGGGTGGCGTTCATGATGTCTCCTCGGGTTGGGTTGGTTACCCGTCCAGAGCACGATCGGTCCCGCCCCTTGCACTTCGCCAGGAAGTTCCTCCACGGCGAACCCGCATTGGCACACCGCGACTCCACTGGAAGCCAGGAGTGCCAAACGCGAATCCGAACCTCAAGTCGATGCGTCAGATCGTGGCCGACGCAATCAGTTCGGTATCGCGGGGCAACGGGCTATCGAGGGTGCTGACTTCGGTGACGCAGATTGATGGCCAGTCCCACCAGAGGAACGGCTGCGAACGCCATTCCACCCCAGCTCGTCGCAATGTTGATCACGATCGCAGCGACGACCACCGCCACGAAGACAACGATCTCAGTCAGCGTCGGTCGGACGAACTTGTTTGTTCCAGACACGGTCGCCGACCGTAGTCGGGCCTGCGTCCACCGCAGCTTGGCGCGGTATCACCCGTAGTACGTGAGCTCGACTCCGGTCGATGTGGAGGACAGCCGAACGATGCCTCCATCGACCAGATACGTCGAGGCCTCGGGATCGGCTGGAAGCCTCCAGATCGGTTCGCAGTCGAGGTCGTACATCGTCCCATTCCCATAGAACCCATGCCGCACTGCGCCAACTGTCTCCGGGAATCCGCACCGCACCTCTCCCGTTTCGGCGACAAGAACCTCGGAAGGGACGTCTTCGAAGTCCCCTGAAGCCGTCGTCTCGAATCCAGTTGCGAGGGCGTGGACGTGCTCCTCGATCAGTCCAACAATCTGAACGTCCCTGAGAACCTCACCCGGAGATAGCCGGCTCCAGACGATCTCGCCGGTCACAGGGTCGAAGACGACAAAGTCGGAAAGGAACTTGATGCTGGCTACGTCGCTACCGGAGCCAAGCGCTTGAAGGACGGGCGAGGACGAGTAGCCAATCGGCAACTCCCTGAGCAAGGTGCCGGTTCGGTCGTACACAAAGAGTGATCCATCGCTTGCTCCGACGATGAAGGATGCGGTCACGGCGAACGAGTCGAACAGCGAAACGTCACGGTCAAGCCGCGTCGAATTCACCGGTTCCAACGTCGCGAGGTCGAACTCGATGAGCGTTTCGCCATCCGGGCGGAGCGGCCCGACAGCGCCGCGAGCGGTGCGATGGAAACTCCCCATCGCTTCGAGCGTGTACCGATCCAGTGCGATCGCAAGCTGCGGATTGGCCGGGTCGTCGACCCGGAGATAGCCCGGCAGGCCACCCGTGACGATCGGTTCGCCAGGTTCAGTTCGCCACAACTCTTCTCCGGTGGCAGCCTCGATGCCGGAGTTGAACCGCTCGAAGAACGGTGTCAGCCATTCGACAACGATGACGTCGTCGACGAGTTGAACGAGACCTATCGTGTGGTCGTCGATCGTTGTGGTCCAGAGGGCTTCGCCATTGGCTCGATCAAGCGCATTGATGCTGTGCACGTTGTCGGTGACGGCTTGATAGACGAGGACATCGCCGGAGCCGAACACGCTGTCGAGCTCAGTGACCGGCACCGCAACCTGCCATTGCATCTCCGGTGCAAGCGGCATCTGGGGACGCCGCGCTCGTTCACCGAAGGGATCATCCGCCGGGTCGATCGGCTCAATGGGCCGAGGCGCGTTGTTCAGGATCGTGACGCCCTCGGTCGGTTCTGTGGTCGAGGGAGCGACGGGTTCCGTTGGCGCCGGTTCGGTCCCGACGGTCGTCGGTGGATCGGGCGCTGGTTCTGTTGCAATCGTGACCGGAGCGTCGACTCGTTCGGTCTGTACCTCGGTCCCGCCACTGCACGCTGCCGCCAACACCACGGAGAATGCCAGGCCGAGAAACCCGGCACTTTGTCGAGCCCGCACGGAGCAAACGTAGACGCTGGTACCGCGATTCGGCCATTCATTCTCGGCCGACGTCTCCCCTCCTGCTCGCGTCTACGCGGCACGCCGGCTCTGCTGCCAATTGGTCCCGCCGCCAGCACGTCATCACGACAGAATGATGAGATGCAGAACCGGGAGCCCTCGAATCTGCCGACACCGATGCGCTCCGAACCGACGGTCCGCATATACCCGCCTCCCGTCACGCTCATCTGGCCGAGCGTCTTCCTCAGCGGAGTGGCGATTTTCATGTCGTTCGTTCTGATCCGTGGGGCAGTGACGGAACCCAACCTCCAGCTCTCCGACTTCGTCGGATACATCGTTGTCGGGGGCGTGTTTGTCGGCGTTCCCATCATCATGCTCATCAGCGCCGTGCGCGGCGGAGTGAGTTCCGAGGGCCGCTCCCTTGAGCTGCGGTCCGGTCTGATGACGCGCACGATCCCTGCAGAAGACATCAACGCATTCGTCGAGGTCGACTCGATTGGACGGCGCGCCTCCCGCTACCCCTATCGTCGCGCCGTGGCGCTGCGTCCAGGCTCGCCATCCGATCGCGCCGATCGATGGGAAGACAGAGGGGCAATCGCACGCAGGGTCCGACAGCTCGGTTTCAAACTCGGCAATCGGCAGCCGGGCGACATTCTATCTCAGGTTTGATGACGGCATTCAGAGCGCGGGCGCGGTCCGATAACGCAGTCCAGCAGCTCAAAGCATGGCACGAATGGGCGCTCGGCACTCATGATCCCGGGGAAACTCATCGTTGACCGAGCGGATTGCTCGAGCATGCTGAGATCGCGCCGGGCGTCTTGAGCTTGGCGAAGTAGAGCCTCGGAGGAGCCAGCGACACCGGCCGGTGATCGTGGGAGCCGGGGCTCATGCGCGTTCTGCCTGAAGCCCCGAGCCAAACGATGTGGCGACGACGCGTCCGGATCTCGCTCGACTCCGTGGACACCGCTCGGTTCTCTTCATGGTGTTCGTCCGCCCCCACCTACGCGGGTCACCGCGACGGACTTGATCGTCTCCGAGCAATCGGGGATGGTGAAGACGCCTTCGATCAGTACTGGAGAAAGTGGCCCGATTGCCTGCCCGTAGGTACGGAGCCGGGGTTCTGCGCTACCTGGTCTTGTTCAACGCCGCCCAGAACTCCGTGACCGCTCCCACGGCGTAGCGGCGGTCGCGATCAGCGCTGCCGCTCATCAGGAAATCCGCGTACGACCGGGGCCCAACAGAATCCGTGTCGACGAACTGCTCCGCCAATCGCTCAAGTTGCTCCATCACCTGCGAAGCGAATTCGCCCTCCAGGAGCGGGCTGGCGAGCACTCGTCGGGCGGCCTCGTCCGGTCCAAGCCCGGCAATGAGCCAGACCACGTCGTAGGAGTCCTTCGACTTGGAACGACGCATGATCGCGTCCGATTTCAGGCAGAGCCACGATGCGACGCCTGCCACGGGAAACTCGAATCTCAGCTTCCCATCACTCGTCTCAACCATGCGGTCGACCGTCACCGTGTCGTCCACAACCAGATATCCGAACCCAACAGCGAGGGCGGTGATCTCACCGTTGGGCCCCACATTGAGTTCGGCATTCGTGTCCCCCGCTGGCGACTCCGGTCGACCCCCTCGTGTGCGTTGCGGACACAACAGCTCGACCTGGAGCTGTGCGCCGCGGTGAGTTCCCATCCAACGCCACTTGACCTCACGTTCGCCGCTGGTGTCCGGCGAGAGGCCCAGTCCTCGAAGACCATCGATGATTGCGTCGTAGTAGTCGGCGGTCTCGCCGTCCATCAGATGCAGCCCGAGGTGAAGATCAAGATCGGCAGTGCCAACGTGTCGTTCGATGCCCGCGGGGATCGTGTCGACCAACAGACTCGGCACCGCTCCCCCGATGATCGCCAAGTGCCGGCCACCGAACGCGCTGCCGAACGATCGAAGCACGTCTGCAACGGAGCCCAAGAGTTTCTCGCTCATCGGATCGCTGTAGTCATCCGCGGTCACCTGATCATCCATCGCTTGCGATCTCCTTCCAGAGCTGTGCCGCGAACTCCGTTCCGCGTCGCTCGCTGTGCAGATCACACCAAACGCGAACCGGCTGAGCAATCACTGCACGACTGCCCTCAAATTCTCGCTCGGTACGACCGATCATTCCGACGCCCCACGGGTCGGCGGCCAGCATCACGTTGCTCTCCTCGACTGGTGCTGGCTCGAGCCCAAGCCGCTCGGCGACCGCTTCGAGTTCACTGTCTTGCTCCCCAACCCAACAGCGGACCTGCTCGGATGA
Source organism: Ilumatobacteraceae bacterium (assembly GCA_963820085.1). GTDB lineage: Bacteria > Actinomycetota > Acidimicrobiia > Acidimicrobiales > Ilumatobacteraceae > Ilumatobacter_A. The sequence continues at coordinate 258,469 of CAWFYU010000022.1, forward strand.
CGACGTTCCCAGCACACCGAAATAGGCGAGTGCGGTGCGGCCCGTGACCGAGAGCGCAACGTTCGCATCGTGTGCTCGTTGGGTGACCGATGCCGCGACTTCCCAGATGTTTCGTCCCCAAGCGAAGGCGGACAACGTGCTCCCTTGCGGCCAGGCCGTGCGCTCGGCAAGCAGTTCAGCAACGAGAACCGGATCAGCGACATCGACAAGGACGGCTCGACCGTGGCGTTGCTTCTCGGCGAGCCCATGCGCTTCGAGCTGCGAGATCGCTCGCGACGCGCTCGACAAGCCGACACCAGCTCGCTTCGCAATCTCCCCGATCGTCGGCCGCCCCCCCTTCAAGGCGGCAACAACCAACTCTTGAACCACCACGGCGTGAGACTTCTGCATGGGCAGCGGAGCACGCGATCGCTCGCTTCGACGGGCGAACTGACCACTACTCACGTTCAGCCTCGGCCACGAGATCTCAGCGACCCCGGAAGGATCGACGAAACTCACCCGAGCGCTACGAAGCTGTGATCTCCAAGCAAGCGGGACGGCCCCAGCAACGAGAACCACGCGTCCCGGCCCTCGGATTCGGTCGACGTAGTCGATCAGGTCGGTCACCTCACTGAAATCACCCGGCTCAACGAGCTGGACCGCCAGCTCGATGCCATCGTCATATCGAACCGAGCTGACCTGATTGCGCTGCAGCGTCACCCCATGAATCTCCTGAACCGTCTCGATCCACGGGAGGTCGAGGAGCAGATCTGTCACTTGCTTAGTGTGCCCTATCGATGCTTAAACAGCAAGCAAATTGCTCAAGGGCCTGATCTGTAGCCAGACACGACTTTCACTTGCTGTTTAGGTAACGAGGCTCCACACACCTCATGCGTTCGCTGCGGACTGCCAACACCGACGAGAAAATCGGTCAGAGGTGAAATGCTTCAGCTCACTCGATGCGCAGGCCGGAGATCGCCCGGCTGATGACCAGTTGCTGGATCTGCTCGGTGCCTTCGAAGATGTCGTGGCTCACCTTCACCGGTTTTGTGAATGCCGCTCAGTGTCGCCACGTCCCGCTGACCAGGGCTTTCGCGAAAGGCGCGTCCGCTGGGTGTCGCTCAGTCCGCTCAGTTCTAGGGCTGCCTAGGGATGAAATCGCGATCTCGAGGCTTCGAAGATCTCTGAACTTCCGGACGTCCGGGCGGTGCCACTAGCGCGCGCCAGCGCCCACCGATCTTCTCTCGGACACAGATGGCTCGCGAGTCGCGGTCGCACAGAACCTGTGCCGGTGACCCGGTCTCAAACCTGTCGTGCGTGGCATTCACCGCAAAGCCGCTCAGTCCCTGGGCCCATAGCAGAGCAGGAACAAGCTACTGGCTAGCATCGAGATTCGACCAAGGAGAAGTCAGTGCCACCACGCAGAAAAAAGTTCGACGCGATCCCGGTGACCCAGGGTGCGCGGCAATTTTTCCTTCTGCGCCTTCCAGCAAGCATTGTGACCTCGATTTCTTACGCTGCGGTACACGGCCAAGACGACGAGTCCGGAGCCGTTCAGCGTGTTCTGAACGCCAGGCGAATAGCGAGCATTCGCGATTTCACGCTCCAGGGCGGCGACTTTCCCAGCGCGCTCGTGTTGAACTGGATGGGCACGACGAGACTCGTAACGGAGGCGGGTGCGGTTTCGTTCACTCCCTCCGAGCGATCCGCGCAGATCATCGACGGGCAACACCGGATTGCTGGAATCGCATCCGCGATCGTGGACGACCCTGCAGTTGGCGACCTGCAGCTTCCTGTTGCGCTCTATTCCGGGCTTTCTACACAGGAATGTGCGGACATCTTCCTTTCGATCAATACAGAGCAGAAGACGGTTTCGAGAAGCCTCGTGTTCGACCTGTTCGGCATTGCGTCGGACGCCCTGGTAGACCACGTTGCCGTCCGGGCAAGAGATGTCGCCATACACCTTCACGAGAGCGACGACTCGCCGTACAACGGCCTAATCAAGTTGCCCGGATCCCCACGCAGGCGCGGAGGTGTAGCGCTATCGACTGTGGTGTCCGTCATCAAACCACTCGTTGAGGACAAGGGAACGTTCGAGATGTATGGATTGACTGAACTTGAGACTCAGAAGCGAGTGATGCTGAACTACTTCCGCGCCCTGCACAGCAAGTACGGCATGAGGTGGGATGGTCCCGAGAACGTATTCAACTTCGCCTCTGGATTCTCCGCTGCAGTTCGCTTCCTACAGGTGAAGTTGATCCCGTACTGCGCCGACCGAGGCGACTTCTCGGAGAAGGCAATTGCAGCGAACCTCGCTGTAGACCCAGCGACGTTCGTGAGTCAAGCCGACTTGCGCGGCCTCGGCGGTGGGGATTCGATCAACCAGGTCTACGACGCGTTGGTCGAAAACTTCGTCCACGAGGACAAGAAGCCCAAGAAGATCCGTCTCTGATTCCTAGTGAGTCGAGCCGGGGACTTCCTGGAGACGTTGATCTCGGCGGCGCCATCGTCCGCTGGCGTTGCACTTTCGCAGGGTGCCGCGCAGAGCGCATCGGCTGCATGCCGTGCCGACGCTGACGACTATTGGTACAGCGGGCTCGTTTCATTGGGGAACGCTTGCGCGAGCGCAAGGGAATTGAACTTCACATGGGCGACAGTCCAGGCCTACTACGCATCGTTCTTTCTGACAAGGGCTGCTCTCGGCTTCCGAGACAACACCATCAACTTCGTGATGCACAAACACCGCTTCCGGCACGTGGGCATCGAGGCGAAGCCCGGGGCGCAAACGTTCAACGTGAAAGGCAACACCCACGATGCCGTGCTTCGGCATGCAGACAAGATCGGTGCCGTGCAGCAGCTCGCGAACCAACCGATCGACCTTCTGCCGGCGGGAGAATGGCTGATAAATCAGCGCAACGAAGCGAACTACCAAACGATTCGATTTCGCGATCCACAGGCAACACCAGGACTACAATCGGTTGCACGACTCGGCGTCCGGAAGACCTTGAACGAGTACATATCCGATCATCTTTTGCTCGCTTTCGACCCTCAGCATTCGATGCTCGCGTATCCAGTCGCGATCGCGGTGGAACTTGTCAGCGCCGAAATTCCGAATTTCTCGACTGAGGAACTGAACCACCTCCGGCAACTCTTCTGCGACCAAGCTGGCCCAGTGTCTTCTGTCGAGAAGCTTCTGGTTGAACCCACATAGCACGCGCCGGGCGAACGGCACCTCGGGGCGTTACCAATGGCAGTCGCCGCTCCAGTTGCCCTCATCGCCCGTTCGCCACCCCTGGGTAGGTGGGAACGTATCGATCGGTTCGTCTCCGTCGAAGTAGTACGTCTGACCGTCTCGCCCGCCGATTCCGAACACCCATCCGGCGTCCGATCGCAGCCAGGCACGCCATGCTTCCTGCCGCGCGACAACGTTGGCGAAAGCGTCCCTTTCGACCAAGCTGACGCTTGCAGGATCCGTCATCAATGCAAACCGAGACCCATAGCCGGCGTGGCGATCATGGTAGGCAGACTGCGCCAACGCCAGCTTCTTGAGTCGAGTTCGCGTATCAGAGAAGCCGCGCCGATCAAGGCGCCATCCGTTCGCGGCTTCACCATCAGAGCCCGCGTGCTCGTCGTAGCGGGCTTGCCGACGAGCCTCCGCCTGGGCACCCAGCTGCCGGTTGGCCCACTCCCAGACCGCCAAGAGCAGTACGAAACTCTTGGTGGAGTTCGACTTCGAATCGTATCGAAGCTCACGACCGTGCATCACCCCGTGTCGGCTCACCGTCCCGTGAGCTGCACTCTTCACCACTGAAGCGGAAAACCAATCCCGAACTGCTGGTAGCCCAAACTCGATTCCGGCCAGCGTCTCCGCGTCGGTGACGTCAGCTTGCCGATCGAGTCGGGTGGAGAAGAAGGTCCGGCCCTTCGGGTCTGTCGATGTCGTGGTGGCATCGTGGGTTATGCCATCGACCTGAGCGAGCACGATCGGTATCGAAGCCTCGTAAGACTCGTTGATGTGGTGCGCCCATGCAAACTCAACCAGTCGTGATCGTTCGGCTGCGATCTCTGCCAGGGTGTCGTCGCCAGCTCCGAGAACCTTGATACGTGTAGGAAGCGAATTGAGGGCTTGACACTCGTTCCAAACGGTCGTCAATGCTGCGTCAATCTCATCATCTGTCCCGCCCTTCGAGCGCAACGCCAGAACATCTTGGTATGCGTCAACCGGCACGAACGACGAGATTGCCCAGCCAAGATTTGTGAACGCGAGCATCGCTTCCGTGACGGTGAGCGCATTCCGCTCCATCTTGAATAGTGGCTCGAGCTTGTCGACGAGCGTTGTTCCCCCTGCCACTACTCCGACGAGACCAATGACAGCGCTCCAGAACGGGTGGTCCTTGATGAAGGCCTGCATTGACTCGACGTTGGATGCATCCTTTCCGAGCAGTCTGCGCCGTACATGGTCGAGTGCTCGTCGCGCATCATCCGCCGTGTCATCCACTCCATGAACCTTGGCACGAAGTCGGGCCACCTGCCACCGGCTGGGACGAGTCGCGTATGACGAACTGGGGGATGCAGGTCTTATCAAATCTCAAGTTCGAGTGGAATCGAGTGCAGCGATTCCCTAGTTGGTTGGACCTCGACTCCGTTGGCGTCGAACCATCGACCGAGTGCTTCGCCGAGTTGCCCGACATTGGCTAACCCTCGGTATTCGTGAAGAGTGGAGGCGAGGTCGACCAAGTCGCTCGCACTGAAGTTGAGACCGTCGGCCCAGTCGTTCCAATAAGCGAGAGCCCGGCAGAAGGCGTTGGCTCCAACGGCGGTGCCGTCGAGGTTCTCCCACTCATCGAGGATTCGGCGGGTCGAGTCGAACTGGCGGTGGTCGTCGATGATTCTGCGGAGGTCATCGAGGGGCGCACGGGTCGATGCGGCGAGTTCCTCGGCTCGGGCCAGACGATCGTTCGCAGCGGCGAGGACGTCGGTTGCTGCTTCGACCTCTCGGCGCGCTGATCGGCGGTGAACTCGGCCGGACTTGCGCAGCTCGAACTCGGCATTCCGCACCGCTGACTGCGACTCGCTCACGACGTGTTTCGCGGCGACGACCTTCTCGTTGAACGGGGCGTGCGCCGCCGCGGCTGCGGGCTGGTCGCGGCTTGCTTCGGCCACTCGCCTTTCGTCCGCGGCCCGCTCGGCGTTGCGTTCGTCGAGCGCGTGTTGAGCAGCTCGACGTTGCTCCTCCGCCGTCGCCCGCAGCTCGTCGAACCACTCGGGAATCTGGACGCGAGGCCGTGGCCCCGACCTCGGCACGGTTTCGGCGAGCAACCGACGGTGTGTCGTTGCGGGGATGTCGGCTCGGTCGATTGCGATGGCTGATTCGAGAATGCTGATGGCTTCGGCGATGTCGGGGGTGTCGGTGACGACGAGGGCGTGGTTCTCGTCGCGTCCTCGGGTCATGCCGACGTACAAGCCTCGGCCGGTGGTGGCTGTCGTGGCGAGGGTGATGCTGCGGTTGGCGGTTTCGCCTTGGGCGCCGTGTTCGGTGGTGGCGTAGGCGAGCTGCACGTGTTGGCGGACGTACTTGGCGGGGAGGGTGATGGTGCCGTGTCCGTCGAGTCGGGTCACGGTCATCTCACCGTTCTGGTTGGTGTCGGTGATGGTCCAGCGTTCTCGGTTGTGGATGGGCTCTCCGGCGGTGGTCCGGAGCCGTCGGTCGTTGCGGCGGGTGGCGACGATGTCGCCGACCATTGCCCACTCGTCGTCGATCTGGACGAGCGTGTCCTCGTCGAGTTCGCCGGTGTCGATGCGGCGTTGCTGAATGTGGTGGTTGATGGCGTCGACGTGTTCATTGCGGGTGGTCGTGATCGAGATCGTCTGGCCAGCATCTCGGCTCCGGGTCCAGGCGTCGGTGATCGTGTCGAGGTGGTCGTCGAATGTGCCGGCTCGGATGCGGCCGAAGGTGTTGTAGAAGTGGAGTGCTTCGGGATCGCCTTGGCGGAGGCGGAGTGAGTTGATGGCTTCCCAGTCGTTGGTGAAGCGGTGGAGGTGTTCGAGTTCGTTCGTGCGGCCGGTGTCGCAGAGTTCTTGGAACATGCCGCCGCGGCCGACGGCTTGGAGTTGGTGCGGGTCGCCAACGAGGGCGAGTCGCCACTGGTGCTGTTCGGCGTGAACGGCGAGGCGGTGGAGGTCGGTGGTGTTCAACATGCCGGCCTCGTCGACGATCACGGTCGTGCCGGGTCCGCAGTCCCACCACGGTCGGATCGGATCTGGGTGGTCGAGTTCGTAGAGGAGTTTGGCGACGGTGTCGGCTGGCATGCCTGTCTCGGTTTCCAGGACACGGGCTGCCTTGGCCGTTGGTGCGAACCCGATCACCGGGCGCGTTTGCGCGTGGAGATCGGTGACGGCGGCTTGGAGCATTCGGGTCTTGCCAGCACCAGCAGGGCCGACGACGAGCACGAGCCGATCGTGTCCAGCGACAGCACTCGCTGCGGCGTGTTGACCGTCGTCAAGAGCGTGGTCGGTGACCGTCATCGACGGGTGCGGCGTGCCCGCTTGAGCGTCCAGCGCCCACGTGATGATCCGCTCCTCCTGGGCCAGGACGTGCTCGCTCGTTGCCTGTCGTGCGACGGGCTCGATGTGCACCGCTCGCCCGTCGGATGATCGGCGGGGCGAGTTGGGTGCGGTGGGGTCGAGGTCGATGCAGGCATCGAGGACGGTGTCGACGGCTTGGTCGAGTGCGGCCGACCAAGTGGTGGCATCGTGGCCGGGTTGCGGTGTGGCGAGGTCGGAGATCGCGCGGAGTACATCGAGGCGGTTCCACGTCGACCCGCGTTCGGCGAGCAGTTCGAGAACGTCGGCGACCGCGATCGGCGATGCTTCGAGCGGCCGGCGTTGCGCCTGGGCGTTCACCGCATCGAGAAGTGAGATCGAGTCGTGGCCGAGGGTGGCGGCCTCGCGTGTCCACCGTGCTCGAAGTTCGGTGGCGCCGAGTCCGGTCTTGCGGGCTCGGGTGTCGCCGGACGCTTCGCGTTCCATTGCGGAGAACTCGCGATGGCTCGGTTCACGGCCGTTGCGTTCGACGAACTCCGCGACGCGGTGGTCCATCTCGACGGCGATGTCGTGGGCCCGTTTGGAGAACTGGTGCAGCAACTCGGCCGGGACACCGGCGATCTCGGCTTGACCGGTGACGATGGGATCGAACGCGACGCCGTAGCGGGCGGTCAGCTCGGCGCGCAACACCGATTGGTAGAAGTAGCCGAACGCCTGCTGATGCCGTTTCAACACTCGGCCGTCGAGCGCGTACCAGCGGCCGTCGGCGGTCTGGACCTTGGAGGAGATGACGACGTGGGTGTGGAGCTGTGGGTCGTCGGCTCGGCTCGTCGACTGGCGGAACACGCCGATCGTGAGCCCGCGGGTTTCGGGATGGAGCCGTGTCCCGTTCGAGCGGATGCGGGTGGTCGAGCCGTACTTCTCGATCAACTCGATCGCCGCGTTGACGGCTCGGTCGTGGCACTCGGCGAAGCCCTCGTCGCCGGTGAGTCCCCACAGCACCGACACCGACTTCGGAGCCGAGAACGTCGCGTCATAGCCGGCGACCGCCTTGATCACATTCCCCTTCTGATCGATGCGGTCGAGCAGTTCCCGCCCGAGCGACTCCCCCGTGAACGGGTGACGACCCAACAGGACCGCTTCGAGACGATCGGGTGTGACCTCACCGATCAGGCCGAGGTCCGGTGCCTGCTTGCCGCCCCACTGACCAGGAAGCTCATGGCTGTTCTTGGTGAGGTAGCCGCCGTAGTAGGCCGCCGTTGCGCCGGCGGTGCGAGCGAACAGCGTCGTCACCCGGATCATGATCGGTCCCGACCGCCAGCGGGCACCTGTCTACGGGTTACTGATTTGTGGTTGTGAGTGGTTGGTTCGGTCATGGGGTGGTCCTTCAGGAGTGGAAGGTGAGGGAGAGTTGGCCGGTGTCGGTCGTGTTGACCGTGTCGGTGGTGTTCGTGGTGTTGGTTGTTCGACGTCGTGTTGTCGGGTGAGGTCGTCGTTCGTTCGTCGTCGTTGATGTGTCGACGGTGAGGCAGACGCTCGGAACGTCGAGTCGGTAGGAGCCGGTCTGGAAGACACCGCTATCGGTGCGGGGTTGCTCGGCTTGGATCACGCCGAGATCGCGGAGCCGACGAACGGCGCGGTTGACGGTGTCCTTGGCGAGACCGAGCGACGATGCGAGCGAACGGATCGACACCTGGGCGACGACGTGATCGCCGTCGCCGGTCGAGCACTGCATCATCTCTTCGAGCACCACCCATGCCGTCGAGCCGACGTAGGCGCGCAGCTCGTGCGCTCGCAGACCGAGGACGATCGTGCGACGGGTCGGATCAGCGTGCAACGGAGGCCCCCTCGACGGGTGCCTCCGCATCGCACAGCCGCACAACCCGGCCAGTCGCCACGAGTTCCATCAGCGCCCAGCGCGGAACCCGGTAGCACTCCTTGCCGAACCGGATCACCGGCAGCCCGGATGTGCCACCCGAATTCAGGTACTCGTGAGCGAGTTGGTAGCCGAGCGACCGACCGATACGCAGGATCTTGGTGGCCTCGCGCATCGTGAGAAGCGGGTGCTCCTCCGACTCAGCGAACTCCTCCAGCGACGACATGGACAACCAGAAGTACACCCATGTGATTCGGTCGGCAAGCCCGTGTTTATTGGCGTTCCGGACGATCTGGTACTAGAGGGGACCAACGGGGACGAGAGGGCATCAGCGGGCACGAAACGGACGATCCCGTGTGACCAAGAGCACATTCGGCGAGCGGTCCTCGAAGCCGGGACACGGCTTGATCCCATATGACGGGGCGCCGCTCAAGGTTTGCCCATCGCAGTTCTTCGCTCTCGGACCTCGGTTGCGTACCGCTCGACCAGGGGACGAATCTCCGCGATGCCGGCGACGCCGTGGAATTCGTTCTCGGTGTTCCCGAATGACCTGCGCCATCGGCTTCTGGTGACTCCATCACGGGTTCGGACGCACAATCGGTGTGAGTTCCTCAAGCGCCCATCGAGTTCGATCCTGAGATCGACAACGACCTGATCACACAGTGTCGATGCAGCAACGACTTTCGAGGTTTCGTCTGCCGTTGTACGCAGACGAAACTCGATCCCACTCTCGGTCCACCGTTCCTCTGGCAGCGAATCGGAGAGCCAGTCCCAGCCCGGGCGTTCGGCAAGACGTTTCCCTGCGGGTCGAGTGGGATGGTTCTCGAAATGGATTCCGGCGGCAATCACCTCGACGAATTGGTCGTGGAACTGAAACAAGTAGTGGTCGAACTCCGTCAACATCTCATCGACGTTTCCGCCGAACTGGTAGCTCGAGCCGTAGTGGTGCGATTCGTACCGGTACCTCTCCTCAAGCCAGTCCGACGGCCGAACGACAGAGAACGGAAACCACGCGTCCGCCGTGTCCGGACTTGGGTACGGCGGATACTCGCCTCGCGCCAGCCGGACCGAGTCCAATCGGTCAAACGCGACTCGGACGTATTCATCAGACTGTGTCATGTAGTCGAGCAGGAGCCCACTCGTGCCGTACGCGATCTCCGGCGCTACGACGGTCTCCGGCGTGAGGACACCGTCGAGTTCGGTCATCGGGTAGGCGATCGAGCGAGCGTCCGGCACGCGAGCGAGAGTAGTGGTGAAGCGTTGCCCTCATGTCGGCACCGGTGCCCCAACTGGCCGGGCCGTAGCCTTCTCGTGATGAGAATTCGGGCAGCACTCAACGCGACCCGCCGAGAGCACCGGCGCGCGCCGAGCGCCCGCGGCTGATCGTGAGAACACGGGCTCGTTGAGCCTGTCCGCATACAACGGCCCTGCGAACGGTTCGAGAAGGCGCATTCCGGTATTCGTCTCCGGCAAGCGCTGGAGAAAGTCGACCCGGTTGCCTACCGGAAGGGTAGGGGAGCCGGGTTCTGCGCTGTCGGGCTGAGGCTCGCGGTAGAACTCGCGTCATCCCGATCGAGGTCGGGCGATCAATTCACGGATCGCGCCGGCCTCGATGTCACGGTCGTTCGATGAGGTCCTGTGCGCTGCGGCCATCGGAGTCGGTGGCCGCAGGGTTCGCGCCGCGCACCAAGAGTCGATTGAACGATGCCGCGTTTCCGCTGTGCGCTGCGGAGAGCAGCGGCGTCCGTCCGCTCCCATCGAGAGCCTCGATACCGGCGCCAAGCTCGAGAACGAGGTCGATGAGGTCGACGTCATCGACGTCGGCGATGCATGCAATCCGATGGAGCACGGTCTCGTTCTCCCATCCAGCGACGACAGCGATGTCGGCCCCTGCGTCGACGAGCCGACGGATGACCACTCCGCTCGAGCCCTCTTGGTTCACCGCACAGAACAGCGGCGGGTAGCCGGGTGGATTCGGATTGGCGCCGACCTCGATGAGTAACTCAGCGAAGCGCGTCGACTGCTGTCCGGTCGAGTCCGCGTACGCGGCCTCGGTGAGCACTGACCACTCGTCGTTCACGTGGTTCGGGTTCGCTCCCGCCTGCAGCAGCGCATCGACGCACGGCTCGTGTCGAAACTGAACCGCCAGCATCAGAGCAGTGTCGCCGTGCGCGTCGGGCGTTTCCGTCCCGATCGATTGCACCAGAGCGGCGATTGCCTCGGCGTCTCCGCGACGAGCCGCCCGGTGGAGCTGTGTGTACCCGTGCGCAAGTCGCGAGCCGATGGGGGCGCCGAACTGGATGAGCCGGTCGGCCAGAGCGTCGAACTCGTTCGCGTCGGCGTACGTCAGGGCAGACCAACCATTGTCTGAGGTCCAGCCCACGTCCGCCCCAGCCGCGATGAGCAGCTCGGCTATCTCCACACGATTGTTCTCCGCTGCAACGGCGAGTGGAACTCGACGTCCCTTTCGTTCGTTCGGGTCAGCGCCGGCGGCAAGGCTCCCCTGCACGCCGTCGATGTCGCCGAGCCTGATTGAACGCGCCATCACGTGTGCCGGTGCCGGTCCCACTCGGCAGACCCACTCAAGGTTGAACCCCTTCGCTCGACTTGGGAACGAACCGGACGTGGTCAAGGTCGGGGAACTCGAAGTTGTCCGTCCATGTGTGAACGTCGACGTCGTGTAGGTGCCCTGCCTTGGTGAGCAGCACCATGCCTCCGATGCTTTCCTCCGCGTCGTCCAGGACAACTGCGTCGATGGGGAAGAATTCGACGCCAACCACGTTGGCCGTTTCAGCGCTGTGCACGAAGCCGATCGAGGAACAACCACATTCACACGAGCTGTCCACCAGGGGCGCCGCGTCGAGATGGGTCCTCAGCTCCACCGCCGACTCGACGTCGAACGACAACCAGGCGCGCAACACTACGAGTTCGCGGTCGGTGAGTGGCCGGGGCATGCCACGAGCATTTCACACCGTCATCCCGCACCGATGGGCCGATTCCGCGTTGCAAAGCGGTGGCGGCCGGCATTCGATCGGCGTACCGATTGGCGACTGTCCCCTCACGCAGGATCACGTTCCGACCTAGTCTCGACCGTGTGACGACTTCGATGTGGCCGCTCGACGCCTTCCGCTACGACGAGTCCATTCCCGGCGATGACGTCTACGTGTTCGACGCGCAACTCGGCGAGTTGGTCCCGACGAGCAAGATCGAAGCAATCGAGCGGGCACGTGCAAGTGGCCACCACCTGTTCGCCGAATATCCAGATGAGGTCGACGTTTCGGACGGGCCGATCAAGTGCCGCATCGGGAAGCTCGAACTCCCGCTTCGTTGGGAGTCGGTTGCCGCCGACGCAGAGATGAAGGTCGACGAGGAGCTGTGGTTCGACGCTCCGTGCGGTGGACGGGACTTCCTCATCGAAGGCTCGCCCCATGTCTCGCCTGGGCGGATGAGAGCTTGGTGTCCAACGAAGCAACGCACGTATCGGGTGTCGCTCACCGAGATGGGCGAGATGTCGAAGCCAGCCCACTACTACGTCATTGGCTACCTCTCTGGTCAAGAACCCGGCCCACCGTTAGATGACGATGGCGAGATCGACGATGCCGACCTCGATGCATGGCATACGGCAGTCGAACGGTTTCGCTCGACCGGGAGCTGGTTCGGCCGCTGGTCGACCTGCGAGACGTGCGGCTGTGTACTCCTCCCGGACTCAGCCGCAGCCGTTTGCGCAAGTTGCTCGCCGACGACTGCGACATGACGCGAGCTGGGACGACCTCGTGATTCGGATCAACATCCGTTGCGTCGGACTGTTCGCGCTCGGCATCGGATCATCGGCCGAGCTCGGTCCGGATATCCGCTTCGTTCTCGACTCAGGGTTCACGGAGTGCGAGAACACGATCGTGCTCGGTCAACCCGATCCTGTTGCCAGAGTTGACCGCTCGTTGTTCATCGACCCAGTCGGCTACGAAGCTGCGGCGAACGAAATCAATGTCCAGCCAACCGCTCACGGCGACGAGTCCGACCCCGCCGCCCTGGCTCGCCTCGCCCTGACGGCGCTCGTTGATCGACTCTCAGAGTTCGAGCCGGCGCAACCCGTTCGCGTCGTCCTCGGCATCGACCCCGACAGTGAGTACCCGAGCGCGACGGTTCGTTTCCATCGGATCCGGCCAGAGGTTCCAGAGTGGATCGGTAGAGATCTCGAAGCGTTCCCGACCGAGGGAGTGATGACGATCGACATAGGCCAGCAGACGAAGTCGAGCACTTCCGACGTCGACCGTCTCGACGGCGTCTGGTTTATTGCAGAACTCGTGCGGGTGTGTCAGGAGGTCCTGCCGATCGTCCGCGAGCATCTTGTCGACATGGACGGCGAGTTGCTTCTTCATCTCCTCATTGCCGACATCGGGAGGTTCGCCTCGGCACAGCACGCCAAGGGCGACGTCGCACTGTCCGACCGCATTCTCAGAGTCGTGGCGGAGGCGTTCGTCGGCGACCTTGACGCCCACGTGCAGAACGCTGTGGCGGTGTCGTTCGTCGAGAACTTCGTTCCGACCGACGGCGACGATGATGCCTGGTTCAACTCGTGGCCGACCGAGCTGCATCGCGAGGCCGAACGCCAAGAGCTTTGGTATAGGCGGCGACTCCAGTGAGTCTTCTCTTGGCTGAAGAGTGACCGTGCGGCTTGGTGACGGAGCGCCGGGCGTCTGAGCCAGCGAAGATGGATCGTCGATGAGCGAAAGCAGGTGTCGGCACCACGCCGCGAACACAGCATCCGCGAATTCACGGACCCGGGAGAGCGGCGCCTGCAAGTTCAACGGCCTGCTCAGCCCGGTCCGACCTCGCCTGGTTCGACGGTGGGGTGCAAACCGGCCCAGAACTTGTCGAGGCCGCGCCACCACCGGGCGCTCTCCGCCCCGAGGTAGGTCACGAAGACGCCGGGGTCGAGACCGGCATGGCCGGCCGCGTTCTGAATTCCTTCGAGGTAACCGATCGTGGCGAGTTTGGCCACGTAGGCATCGCCGTCAGTGTGCATTCGCTCGATGACGGCGAACGCGTTTTGCAGCCATGCGCGGTGGTTCGATCGGTGCATCTCGACGACGTGACGCGCGAACGCTCCGGCGTCGAGGTAGTGGAGCCGCCCGCCCGGCTTGTCCCGATCGAGGTGGTCGTCCTCGATGTCGTACCACGAGCTGAGGAACGATGGCGCAGCGTTGAGCAGCAGCGGCATCACGTCGCGGGCTCGAACGACACTTTCGATGTAGCCCGACGGCATCGCGAGCGCGGCGAGCGCCCGATCGGCATCGGCAACGACCGACCGGGCCGACGCGACTATGCGCTCTTCCGCTCGTGCGAGGGCTTCGCCGGCGGCTCCCTCCCATTCCTCGAATAGCTGCAACATGTCAAGCGGATCCGAGCCTGGCACGCTGCCGCACTCCTCCCAGAGCGGCCACAACTCGGCGGCACCTTCGGCGGGCGTGATGACCCCAGCGATCATTGCCGTTGCGATGTCTCTTGCTCGTTGCCAGCCAGCGGCACCCTTTGCGGGAATCGCTACCCCGAGCGCCGAGCAACACGCATCGAACAGCGAGCGGATGTCATCCTCACGCAACGCACGTGGATCGGTCGGCTGAATCGCAAGCTCCACCACGGCTGGGTGATCAACGCCGGCTGCGACCAGATCGATTGCGAGGGTCACGGCATTCTCAGCGCGGAAGCCGCCAACCCACCGGGCTGCGACCACAGCAGCGAGTCGATCCCGCAGCTCAGTTTCGAGCTGATGAAGGCCACCGTGCGGGCCGCTCGGAGCCACCGCGCACACCCAGACGGTCGGCCCGTACTCCTCAGGTTCCCCGGCCATCCCCACCTCGAAGGCGCGGCCCGGGAACTGTGCCGCCAGTGCGGCCCGCCAGCCCTCGGCGATCGTTCCCGTCACCCTGCCCAGGACGACCTCGTCGCTGGTGGATTCGATCTCATCCCACAGATGAACATGGCAGAGCACCGATGTGACCGCGTGAGGATCGTGGTGCCGCTCGAGCCAGGCATCAATGTTGGCCTTGTCGAGTCGCCACGCAGGGGCAACCACATCCCGGTAGGTGCCGAACATTGGATTGCGAAGCTCGGCGAGGCGCAGCCGGTCCCGCACGACCACTTCGTCGGACGTGGTGACCGGAGCCGACACCCGAATCACCGCGCCCGCTATGCCCTCATGTGCGAGCCGAGCCTCAGCACCAGCGATTGACGCGAGCCAGTCCATGAACGCAACGACGCACTCGAACGTCGACCGCTCAGCGAGTGCGCCGATCTCGACATCGAAGTCGAGCTCCTCACGCGTCCAATAGTGCGCGTTGAACTGAACCGGGCCGACCCACGTCTGCAGCACGTAGCGATCACCGTCGCCTGCAAACACTTCGTCGAGGGGCGGGAGGTCCGACAGCTGCACGCCGCCCCTCCAAATCTCCCAACGCAACCCCGATCGAGCGAGCATCGAGTCGACGTCCTGCCACGACCGGCCCGGAGCAAATTGAGCCGTGATGTCCGGCAAGGAACCATCGAGGAGAAGGTCCTCGCCGAACATGTCGGCATCCCAGGCTGGTGGCGACAGCATGGCGTCGTCCATGCCACCAGCGAGCGGAGTCCATCGACGCAGAACGCCAGGTGCTGACAATCCCGCTGCGCCTTCGAAACCGATTGACACGGAGCGGCTGTCGGGGTCGAAGCGATCCACCGCGACCACCCGACCCGTGTTACCGACCCCGTTGTGGAACCAGTCGCCGACCTTGACGACACCCCGGTCGAGAGTTCCAGTCAGCGTCGGTCCTCGCGACGTCGATTCGAACACTTCGCCGACTCGGATCTGCCACTCGGCCTGCTCGTCCAGCCACCGAGAACCTGACTCGGTCAGCTCCCAGAGGCGGCTCCCGACGCTGCGCACCAGTTCGGCCTCGGTAAGCCGTTCAATCGCAGCTTCAACACGAGAGCGGCCCGCCTCCTTGAGAGCTGGGAACAGGAAGAGTAAGTCTCCAACGGCGCGTGGCACTTCCAGCCCCTCGATCACACGCGCTTCGACCTCGTCAGTCGGGCCGCTCAAGGCAGACGCCCAGTACACCACTCACGTGCGAACACAGATCACCAGTATCGGCGATCCAGCCGCAAACGTGAACCGACTTTCAGTCCCGCCTCTCTTGCCGGCTGACCACGTTCGGGTCCTTCACGATGGGCGAGACCGTCGAGCAACACCTCGGGCTCACTCAGAGCGAAGCGGAGAGCAAGGCGGAAGACCTCAAGAACCGGCTCGTTCAGGGCTGAGTCCAGGTCGACAGCGCAACCGCCTTGCGACCCTCCCGACATCGGTGCATTCTGGAACTTGTCTCCGGCAAGCGCTGGAGAAAGTGGACCCGGTTGCCTACCGGAAGGGTAGGGGAGCCGGGTTCTGCGCTTTTCGGACGCGGCCGAGGTCTGCGAGAGTGCGCAGGTGGAAAGCGTGGTCGTCACCGATGGATTTCGATCCGCCACGTTCCATTCAGCTCAGCATTCGGGCAGCACCGATCCGTACGTTGGCGAGAGCTTCAGAGTCATCCTCAAGGACGTCGGGTTGACAGCCGAACAAGGCGTCTTCGTCTTCAGCCACGACTGGGCCGCACTCGCTGCGTTCTTCAACAATCTCGCTGAGTCATGGCGCGGTTGGACTGGCACGAAGTCGTGGGAATCGGTCGAGCACGACCTGACCATCGAGGCGCGCAGCGATGCAGGACGACACTGCCTGCTCAGCTTCATCGTGCGCGATGGAGCCGGCGAAGACATGACCTCGCTCGCCGCTTCGTTCAACACGTGGACCGGCCAAGAGCGCTCAATCTGATCAAACCACTTGCGCACCGGAATCAGGCTGACGAAATCTCGCGACGCCTCAAGTGAGTACCTGCAGGAAGTGGATCCGGTTGCCTGCCCGTAGGTACGGAGCCGGGTTCTGCGCTACCGGGTCTTGTTCAACGCCGCCCAGAACTCTGTGACCGCTCCCACGGCGTAGCGGCGGTCGCGATCAGCGCTGCCGCTCATCAGGAAATCCGCGTACGACCGGGGCCCAACAGATTCCGTGTCGACGAATTGCTCCGCGAGCCGCGCAAGTTGCTCCATCACCTGCGAAGCAAATTCGCCCTCCTGGAGCGGGCTGGCGAGCACTCGTCGAGCGGCCTCGTCCGGCCCAAGCCCGGCAATGAGCCAGACCACGTCGTAGGAGTCCTTCGACTTGGAACGACGCATGATCGCGTCCGACTTCAGGCAGAGCCACGATGCGACGCCTGCCACGGGAAACTCGAATCTCAGCTTCCCATCACTCGTCTCAACCATGCGGTCGACCGTCACCGTGTCGTCAACGACCAGATATCCGAACCCAACAGCGAGGGCGGTGATCTCACTGTTGGGCCCCACATTGAGTTCGGCATTCGTGTCCCCCGCTGGCGACTCCGGTCGACCCCCTCGTGTGCGTTGCGGACACAACAGCTCGACCTGGAGCTGTGCGCCGCGGTGAGTTCCCATCCAACGCCACTTGACCTCACGTTCGCCGCTGGTGTCCGGCGAGAGGCCCAGTCCTCGAAGACCATCGATGATTGCGTCGTAGTAGTCGGCGGTCTCGCCGTCCATCAGATGCAGCCCGAGGTGAAGATCAAGATCGGCAGTGCCAACGTGTCGTTCGATGCCTGCGGGGATCGTGTCGACCAACAGACTCGGTACCGCTCCCCCGATGATCGCAAGGTGCCGGCCACCGAATGCGCTGCCGAACGATCGAAGCACGTCTGCGGCGGAGCCCAGAAGCTTCTCGCTCATCGGATCGCTGTAGTCGTCGGCGGTCACCTGATCATCCATTGGTCGCGATCTCCTTCCAGAGCTGTGCCGCGAACTCGGCTCCGCGTTGCTCGCTGTCGCAGATCACACCAGACGCGAATCGGCGGAGCAATCACCGCACGACTGCCCTCGAATATTCGCTCGGCACGACCGTTCATTCCGACGCCCCAAGGGTCGGCGGCCAGCATCACGTTGCTCTCCTCGACTGGCGCTGGCTCGAGGCCGAGCCGCTCCGCGACCGCTTCGAGTTCACTGTCTTGCTCCCCAACCCAACAGCGGACCTGCTCGGACGAGGACGTTCCCAGCACACCGAAATACGCGAGTGCGGTGCGACCCGTGACCGAGAGCGCAACGTTCGCATCGTGTGCTCGTTGGGTGACCGATGCCGCGACTTCCCAGATGTTTCGTCCCCAAGCGAAGGCGGACAACGTGCTCCCTTGCGGCCAGGCCGTGCGTTCGGCAAGCAGTTCAGCAACGAGAACCGGATCAGCGACATCGACAAGGACGGCTCGACCGTGGCGTTGCTTCTCGGCGAGCCCATGCGCTTCGAGCTGCGAGATCGCTCGCGACGCGCTCGACAAGCCGACACCAGCTCGCTTCGCAATCTCCCCGATCGTCGGCCGCTCCCCCTTCAAGGCCGCAACAACCAACTCTTGAACCACCACGGCGTGAGACTTTTGCATGGGCAGCGGAGCGCGCGGACCGCTCGCTTCGACGGGCGAACTGACCACTACTCACGTTCAATCGGGGCCACGAGATCTCAGCGACTCCGGAAGGATCGACGAAACTCACCCGAGCGCTACGAAGTTGCGATCTCCAAGCAAGCGGGACTGCTCCAGCAACGAGAACGACGCGTCCCGGCCCTCGGATTCGGTCGACGTAGTCGATCAGGTCGGCGAGCTCACTGAAATCACCGGGCTCAACGAGCTGGACCGCCAGCTCGATGCCATCGTCGTATCGAACCGAGCTGACCTGATTGCGCTGCAGCGTCACCCCATGAATCTCCTGAACCGTCTCAATCCACGGGAGGTCGAGGAGTAGATCTGTCACTTGCTTAGTGTGCCCTATCGATGCTTAAACAGCAAGCAAATTGCTCAAGGGCCGGATCTGTAGCCCGATACGACAATCACTTGCTGTTTAGGTGACGAGGCTCCACCGACCGCAAAGACCGGGAGGCGCAGATACTGGAAGTGCGCCGGGCGTCTTGAGCCTGGTGAAGTAGAGCCTCGGAGGAGCCAGCGACACCGCAAGGTGATGTGGGAGCCGGGGCTCATGCGTGTCAGCGGATCAGAACCCGCAGCGCCGCTCGCGCCCGGTCTCGTGCATCGGCGTCGAGTTCGCTCCACACTCGATGTTCGCCTTCGAGCAACTCCTTGCGGGCCCTGATGCGTCGACGGTCCTTTGCCGTCAGCTGATTGGCGAGCGCGAATGGGTCGTCGATGAGCGAGAGCAGGAACACGAAGTCGAGCCGCTGTGCGTTGGGAGCATCGTCGACTGCGACAGCCATTGCCTTGCCGACGACGGCACCGAGCAGCGACGGCCTCGGCACGTGACCCGACCGCGTTGCCGTTGCGACAGGTACCAGCTCCGTGCGCCCGAGCGCCTGCGTTCCGCCCGGGACTTGGAGCGTCCTGCCCGGCGGCGTCGTGGTCAGGTCGGACCGTGCGCCCAGACCTTCAGGAGCAAGCACGTCGATCGTCACTCGGTTGCGGCGATAGCGGTGTGCGATGCCGTCAGGGCTGATGCCGTCCTGCACGAATCCGAGGTCTTCCAGTCCAGCGGCGAACGCCGCGACCGGGCGGCCCGCAATGCGAGCGTTGACGAGCACGTCCAGGTCGGTCGAGATCCTCGGAGGAGACGCGCCGTGCTCGATCCCATGGAGGAACACCATCTGTCCACCGATCAACGTCCACTCCCCCGGCCGCACGTCGCTCAGTTCGATCAGCGTGTCCCACAACTCGTCATCGTGACCGGTCAGCGTCGGCAACCGAACCGGTTCCCGATCGACGCGCGGAAAGGTCACTGATTTCGCTCGATCAGTTCGAGGCCGGCGCGACGAGAGCGCTCGTCATTCGCATCGAGGAGATCGACTGCAACGACTGACCACGACGCAACCTTCTCGCCTTCGCCGAACAGCCACACGCCGTCGTCGACGACTCGCACGACCAGGTTCGGACGATCGGCGTGAGGGTCGAGCGCGTAACGGTCAACAAGGTCGGCCACCTTGCTCGCCCGGACGTAGATCTCAGCTTCGTCGCTGACGATCAGATCGACGCCGTGCTCGTTCAGCGCGCTCACACCACCCCGCACGACGTCGGCCTCACTACTGATTCGACCGAGCGCCGACGGGTGCGCGTACATCTCGCGGCGCTCGGATCGCGATCGAAGCTGGTCGACGAGACCGGCAAGCCCATTGTCCGCAAGCCGCTTGCGTGCGCGAGATCGCTCGACCGGCGACAGCTTTGGATCTCCCCCTGCGGCGAGTTCCAGAACAGCCCACGCCGACGCTGCATCCCAGGGGCGACCCACCCGCTTAGGTCTCAGGCGATCGATAGCCGCACCGTCAATCACCCAACTGCGTCCCACCTGCTGTCCGTCCATCTCGCCGGATGCGAGGAGCTGGCGCACACGTCGTGCGCTCACGCCAAGTTCGAAAGCTGCGTCGGTCACACTCAGCAGGGTCATATTTAAATACTACCGATGTCGGAACTATTGCGCAATCAGGGGCCACTGGCGGGCCGGAAGGAGGCCGTCAGCGCTGGCTGTCCACAGTCTCCGGTTTAAATCTTCGACCTCGTTCATCTCGTGGCGCCTTGGGAATATCCATCGAAAGACCAACGGCGCCGAATACGACCAAGAACACAGCGACTGGCCACAGCCACCACTGCCCGGCGACGGCCTCACTCCCAGACCACATCGCGCCGACCAGGAAGAGCGAGGCAAGCACGATTCCATTCCAGTCACGGCGACTGGTCTCGTCGTCCTCGACAAGGCGTCGGATCGATCGGTCAACGTGTTGCTGAAAAGCCTCAACCATCGAACTCGTTGCCGGCATCGACTTCAGAATCTCAAGCTCCTGCAGAATCGTCGAACGACGACTCCGTTGTGCTGTGACCTCTCGCGCCAGGGCCACCACCCCTGCCAAGACGGCCAAACCCGCAGCCATGACTCCTGCAATCGTGTCGGCATCCACTCAGTCAGTCTCTCATTCAAACACCCCGCCCTGCCGAATAAGGATCCGACAATCTGATCTCGAAGCCTCGTATTCGCAGCCACCCGCTCAGGGACCCATCCGTTCGTGGCGATGCAACACGAACCACGGGCTCGCGTCGCTCAGTCGTCCCCTCGCAGAAGGTCGCCGAAGCCGGCCGCCAAGGCTTGGTCGGCGGCGGCGAAGGCGTGAGCGTAGACGCGCAGGGTCATCGCTGGGTTGGAGTGGCCGAGGCGACCGGCGACGGTGCGAACGTCGTGGCCTTGGCCGATCGAGACGGTGGCTGACCAGTGGCGCAGATCGTGGAGACGCCACTTGATGTCGATGCCCGAGTTCTTGCGCGCACGCGTCCACCACCAACCGATGTGATCGGGCGGGACGAGGTCGGGGCCGACACCAAACATCCACGGGCCGTACGGCTCGCGCTCGCGCCGCAACTCCCAGATCGCGTTCAGCGTGTCGGGATCGAGCGTCATCGTCCTCGCGTTGCCGGTCTTCGTCGACGCGTCGTTCAACTCACGCTGCGCGCCGGGGTGGCGGATCACCTCGATCGCCGAGTCGATCGTCAGCATCCCGTCCTCATCGACGTCGGTCCACCGAAGTGCCGCCAACTCCGCACGCCGGGCTCCGGTCATCGCTGCGAGACGCAAGGCCAACGCAGCGGCTGGGTCGAACTCGGCGGCCGCAGCGATCACCGCGCGGACATCGTCGAGCGACATCACTCCCCTGGGCTGCTTCTTGGTCGTCTTGCGTTGCGCCATCGCAACGACGTTCTGGCTGACCCAGCCCCACCGCAATGCCTGACCGAACGCGGCACTCAACGCGCCATGCAGGTTGCGGATGCCGGCGTCTTGCATCCCGTCGCGACGGAGCCGCGTGTGCCACCGCTCGACGTCGGCGATCGACAGCTGCGCGATCGGCATCAACGCGATCTTGTCTTGCTTGATCGAGCGGACTCGACTCTGCTGATCGCGCGACGACGCCGGCGCCCACGTGTCGAGGTTCTGATCGATCCACGCGTCGAGCACGTCGGTGACGTTACGTCCGGCCGGCGACGCGCTGCCCGGCCCGACCTCCAACGAGGCGGCCATCCGCTGCGCGTCGCGCTTGCCGCCGCGGACGGTTCGCGAGATCTGCGTCGGCTTGCCTTGGGCGTCGGTGCCTGTGAAGACGCGGACCTCCCAGACGCCTGGCTTCTTCTCGCGGATCGTCGCCATGCAGACGACAGTACGCCAGGGGTGTCACAGTCCGCTAGCGAAAATCACTAGGGATGAAACTAGGGATGGTCGATCGGCGACCAGAACCGCCGATCGGCCATCAACCCAAAATCACTCGATACGCAGGCCTGATATCGCCCGGCTGATGACCAGCTGCTGGATCTGCTCGGTGCCTTCGAAGATGTCGTGGATCTTTGCATCGCGGTGCCAACGCTCGACCGGGTACTCGCGGGTGTAGCCGTAGCCACCGAGAATCTGGATCGCCCGCTCGGTCACCCACGTCGCAGTGCGGGCAGCCTTGAGCTTGGCCATCGAACCTTCGGCGTTGACGAAGCCCTTGTTCTTGCCGAGCCACGCGGCGCGGTAGATCAGCAAACGTGATGCGTCGATCTCGGTGGCCATGTCGGCGAGCATGAACGCAATCGACTGGTTCATGATGATCGGGCGACCGAACGCATGCCGATCCTTGGCGTACTGCAGCGAATACTCATACGCCGCACGAGCGACGCCGAGCGCCTGGGCACCGACGGCCGGGCGAGTTGCCTCGAAGGTCTGCATCGCCGCCTGCGCGTTGCCCTTCTCCCCCCGACGGACCTTGGCGAGCCGCTCGTCGAGCTTCTCCTTGCCACCGAGCAGGCAGCGACCCGGCACACGAACATCGTCGAGCACGACCTCTGCGGTATGGCTCGCACGGATGCCGTGCTTCTTGTACTTCTGCCCCTGCGACAGACCCTTCGTGCCGGGCGGCACCACGAAGGAGGCGTGGCCCTTCGATCCGAACTCGGGATCGACCACGGCGACGACGACGTGGATGTCGGCGATGCCGCCGTTGGTGATCCACGCCTTGGTGCCGTTCAGCACCCACTCGTCGGTGGCCTCGTCATACTTCGCCGAGGTGCGATAGCCGTTCACGTCGGAACCGGCGTCGGGCTCAGATGCGCAGAACGCGCCGAGGGCGAGCTTGCCCGTGTCGGCGTTCTCGTAACACTGCGGCACCCACTCCATCAGCTGCTCCGGAGTGGCCGACGAGGCGATGCCCGCTGCGGCAAGCCCCGACCCCATGATCGCCATGCCGATGCCGGCGTCACCCCAGAACAGTTCCTCGATCGCCAGCGGCATCGAGAGCCCGGTCGGGTCGTTGAACATCGCCTCGGCCATGAACTCCCACCCGTACAACCCGATTTCGCGCGCCTGCTCCACGATGGGATACGGGAACTCTTCCTTCTCGTCCCACTCCTCACCTGCTGGTCGCACGACGTTCTCGGCGAAGTCGTGCACCCACTTCTGGAGCGTGATCTGGTCCTCGCTGAGCTTCATGGAGAATTCGGTCATAGCCGTAAGTTACCGACTGGTAACCCGCTTGTCTACCCACCGGTAACTTTGCAACCGAACTGTCGAAATCGAGCCGCACCGCGGCGCAGGAACTATCTGCGGATCGTCGTGCCTTCTTTGGTCGTCTCGACGATCCACCCCGCGGCCTGCAGGTCATCACGGATCGCGTCGGCCACGGCGAAGTCCTTGGCAGAGCGTGCGGTGTCGAGCGCAGCCGCCTGCGCCATCACCTCGGCGGGCACATCAGAGCCAGCTGACAATTCAAGTCCGAGAGCCGCAGTGATCTCGCGCACCGCAGCAACGAGTGAGCCGACGTCATCGCCTGCTTCCAACCCGACATTGACGCGGCGCACCGTGTCGAACACCAACGCCATCACCTTCGGCGTATCGAGGTCGTCATCCATTGCAGCGCGGAAGGCGTCGATGATCCCCCGGTCAGGTTCGCCCACCACATCGGACGTGCGCGCGGCGAACCCGTCAAGCCCGCCGAGCGCGCTCGCGGCGGCGTCGAAGGTCTGCTGACCCAGCCGGATCGGGCTGCGGTAGTGCGACTGCAGCAACACGAGGCGATAGGCCCGCGGGTCGTAGATCTCGATGAGGTCGAGCAGATTCGACACGTTGCCGAGCGACTTCGACATCTTCTCGCCCTCGCCGTCGACGATGAACGCGTGATGCATCCAGTGGTTGGCGAAGCGCTTGCCGAGCGCGACGGCCTGCGCCCGTTCGTTCTCGTGGTGCGGGAAGCGCAGATCCTGCCCACCGCAGTGCAGGTCGAAGCCCTCACCGAGCAGATCAAGGCTCATCACCACGCACTCGCTGTGCCACCCCGGCCGACCCTCGCCCCACGGCGACGGCCATGCCGGCTCACCCGGCTTGGAGAACTTCCAGAGCACGAAGTCGGCCGGATGCCGCTTCTGCGCGGCACCGACCACTTCGCGATCGCCGCCCCCCGCCTTCATGTCGTCGAGGGTCTGGAAGGCGAGCGCCCCGTAGTCGTCGACCGATTCGACGTCCATGTACACCCCGTCATCGGTGAGGTACGCCGCGTCCATCGCAACGAGCTGACCGATCATCTCGACCATCTCGTCGACGTACTCGGTCGCGCGGGGCACGTCGGTCGGACGCTTGACGTTGATCGCGTCCATCGCGGTGAACCACATCGCCTCGCACTTCGTGGTGATGTCCTTCCACGGACGACCCTCCCGGTTGGCCCGATTGATGATCTGGTCGTCGATGTCGGTGATGTTCGACACGAGGCGGACGTCGAGGCCGCTCCATTCGAGATACCGCCGCAGGATGTCATAGCTCAGCGTGGCCCGACCGTGGCCGAGGTGGGCGGGGCCGTAGACCGTGGGCCCACACAGGTAGATGCTGACCTTGCCCGGCTCGCGCAGAGCCAACTCACGCACGGAGCGAGTTGCAGTGTCATACAGGTTCAGCACCGGGCCGATACTACGAGCGCCGACTCCCCCGCCCGCACCCGATTCGATCCGCAGCATCGACGCCAAGAGCCAAGTCGAACGGGGAGCCGAACTCGCCGCCGTCCTCGAGCTCGCTGCGATGTTCCCCGCCCGCCACCGCCCAACACTCGACGCACCAGTCTTCGGTCGGCCAGGGAGCTGACGACCTGACCGACGCTCAAACCAGGAGGGATCTGCCGCAACCTGGGTCGATAGCCTCACGGGCGTGACGACCCTCCCCGACAAGCCGACGCTCGACGGCATCGAGAACCGCTGGGCCGACCAGTGGGCCGCCGATGGCACCTACGCCTTCGACATGTCAGCAGTGCGCGCCGATGTCTTCTCGATCGACACGCCGCCGCCCACCGTCAGCGGCTCGCTGCACATGGGCCACATCTTCAGCTACACCCACACCGACCTGATCGCCCGCTACCAGCGGATGACAGGCAAGAAGGTCTTCTACCCGATGGGGTGGGACGACAACGGCCTGCCCACCGAGCGTCGGGTGCAGAACTTCTACGGCGTGCGTTGCGACCCGAGCCAGCCGTACGTGGACGGGTTCGAACCACCCTTCCGCGGCGACCCGCCGGCCAAGCACCAAGCCGTGCCGATCTCGCGGCCGAACTTCCTCGAACTGTGCGACGAACTCGTCGAGCAGGACGAAAAGGTGTTCGAAGCGCTCTACCGCCGGCTCGGCCTCAGCGTCGACTGGACCCAGCACTACGCCACCATCGACCAGCGCAGCCGGCGCGTCAGCCAGCGCGCCTTCCTGCGCAACGTGCAGCGCGGCGAGGCGTACAGCCAAGAGGCTCCAACGCTGTGGGACATCGACTTCCGCACCGCCGTGGCGCAAGCGGAGATGGAAGACCGGGAACGCCCGGGCGCCTATCACAAGATCTCGTTTACCAAGACCGACGGCACCGGAACGATCGAGATCGACACGACCCGCCCCGAACTCCTTGCCGCCTGCGTCTCGCTCGTCGCGCATCCCGACGACGAGCGGTATCAGCCGCACTTCGGCACCACGGTGATCGTTCCCCTCTATGGCCAAGAGGTCGAGATCCGTGCCCACGAGCTCGCCCAGCCCGACAAGGGCACCGGCATCGCGATGATCTGCACGTTCGGCGACACCACCGACGTCACCTGGTGGCGCGAACTCGACTTGGAGATGCGGGCGATCATCGGGCGCGACGGCCGACTGCTGCCCGACGCCCCGCACGGCGTCGACCCCGCCGCCTACGCACTCATCGCCGGCAAGTACCCGAACCAGGCCCAGAAGGTCGTGGTCGAACAGCTCGTCGAACAACAACTGCTCGTCGGCGAGGTCCGGACGGTCCAGCACGCAGTCAAGTTCTACGAACGCGGCGATCGCCCGCTCGAAATCGTCACCTCCCGTCAGTGGTACATCCGCAACGGCGGCCGCGATGCCGACCTGCGCGCAGCCCTCGTGGCCCGCGGCACCGAGATGACCTGGCATCCGGGCCACATGCAGCATCGGTATGACAACTGGGTCGAGGGGCTCAACGGCGACTGGCTCGTCAGCCGCCAGCGCTTCTTCGGCGTGCCCGTGCCGATCTGGTACCGCCTCGATGCCAACGGCGAGCCGATGTACGACGAGCCCCTGCTCCCCAACGAGGACGCGCTGCCGATCGACCCGTCGACCGACACACCCTACGGGTACTCGGCTGAACAGCGTGATCAACCCGGCGGTTTCACCGGCGACCCCGACATCTTGGACACGTGGGCCACATCGTCGCTCACCCCGCAGATCGCCGGCCACTGGGAAGAAGGCGACGGCCTGTTCGAGCGGGTGTTCCCCTACGACATGCGCCCCCAGGGCCACGACATCATCCGCACCTGGCTCTTTTCCACCGTCACCCGCAGCCACCACGAACACGATGTCGCACCGTGGAGCCACGCCGCGCTCAGCGGCTGGATCCTCGACCCCGACCGCAAAAAGATGTCGAAGTCCAAGGGCAACGTCGTCACGCCGATGGACCTGTTCGACCAGTACGGCACCGACGCGGTGCGATATTGGTCGGCGTCGGGCCGACCGGGCGTCGACACGGCCTACAGCGAAGACCAGATGAAGGTCGGTCGGAAGCTGGCCAACAAGTTGCTCAACGTCACCAAGTTCGTGCTCACCTTTCCCGAGCCCGACATGGGCGCCTCGCTCATCGACGCGGTGACCGACCCCATCGACCGTTCGATGCTCGCCAAGCTCGACGAGGTCATCGCCGAGGCGACTGCCGGTTTCGAAGCGTTCGACTACGCCCGCGCGCTCGAACGCACCGAGTCGTTCTTCTGGTGGTTCTGCGACAACTACGTCGAGCTGGTCAAGGGCCGCGCCTATAACTCCCGCGGGCCCGAGGCGGCGAACTCGGCACTGCGCGCCCTGCGCGAGGCGCTGGGTTCGATCCAACGGCTCTTCGCCCCCATCCTGCCGTTCGCGACCGAGGAATCGTGGAGCTGGTGGAACGACACGAGCGTGCACGCGGCGGCCTGGCCGATGGCGAGCGACGTGGGTGGCGATGCTGGGTTGATCGACCCCGTGATCGACACGCTGCAGCACATCCGCCGGGCGAAGACCGAAGCGAAGCAGAGTCAGAAAGCAACTGTCGACAGCCTCGTCGTCACAGCTCCTGCGGCGCTGCACGGTGCACTCGCCTCCGGTGAGGCCGACCTCTTGGACGCGGGCACGATCTCGACGATGTCGATCGTCGACGGCGAGCAACTTTCTTGCGCTGTGACACTTGCCGCAGGCAGCTAGCCTGAGCACCATGCGCACGAAGTTGGGTCTTGCCGTCGCATCGATGACCATCTCGTCGGTGTTCGTCTTCGGAACGGGCACGTCGGCGCAAACAACGCCCGACGAAACCAGCACCACGACCGAGACGACGACCACTGTCGCGACCACGACGACCACCGTCGCCATCGATGGGCCGATCATCATTCACTCCGACGAAACCGTCGACGGTGACGCCGGTGACCCGTTCCCGCCAGTACGCGGGTCCCAAGTCCAGATCGACCCGCCGCCGTCCACCACCACGACCACGCTGCCGCCGGCGCCGCCAGCGCCTGACTTCGGCCTGCCGGCCAACTCGGGCAGCGGCTTTCGTGCGGTGTATTCGAAGTCGTTGCAGAAGGTGTGGGTCGTTGCGGCCAGCGGAGCGATCCTCAAGGAGCATCGGGTATCGGGCAAGCTCACGTCGTGCGACCCGCACCCGGGGACCTACTCGGTGTACTCGCGCTCTCGCTACACGTTCTCGATTCAGAACCCGTCGCTCATCTGGGGCTTCATGATCCGCTTCGCCAAGGGCTGTCAGGGCGGCAACATCGGGTTCCACGAGATTCCGACCAACACGAACACGGGTCGCCTGGTCCAGTCGATCAGTCAACTCGGCACGCCGCTGTCGGGCGGTTGCGTCCGCCAGGGTGTCGACGACGCGATCTGGATGTGGAACAACATCGGGGTCGGCACGACGGTCGTCGTGCTTCCCTGATCCTGCTCTGATCCTGCCCAGTCGCGATGCGCGCGCCGCGGGCGCGGGTAACGTCAATTCGGTCCATGTCCGCCGACGATCCCCCCACCTCTCCGACCGAACCGGCCAGCCCGTCGCCGGCGACCGGCAACCTCCGCCGTACCTGGGGCCAACGTGTGACGATTGCCAGCGTCATCGTGGCTGCGTTCGGGTCGTTCGCTGCCGGATCGGTGTTGTTCGCGGCCCAACGTGTGATCGAGGACCGCAACGTCGTGGTCATCCAAGACCAACCCTCCGCCGATGGCGAATCGTCGTTCGAGACCACGGCGCCGATCGTCGACACCGGCGCCGAAACCGATCAAGCCGCTGAGTCGCTCCCGCCCGTAGAAACCTTTCCCCAGGCCGAGCCAGCGGCGAAGAACTTCTTGATCACCGGTGCCGACAACAATGCGTGCATCGACCCCGATTCGCCGTATGCCGCGGCGTTCGGCGACCGCGAAGGTTTCGGCGAGCGCAGCGACACCATCATGCTGTGGCGGGTCAATCCCGCCACATCCCAGGTCGCCGTGCTGTCGTTCCCGCGCGACCTGTGGGTCACGATTGCCGGCCGGTCGAGCGAACAGCGCATCAACGTTGCCTACGAGCGCGACAATCCGCAGCGCCTGATCGACACCATCTTCCAGAACTTCCTGATTCCCGTCGACCATTTCATCCAGGTCGACTTCTGCGCCTTCAAGATCCTCGTCGACGCCGTCAACGGTGTGCAGGTGCCCTTCGCCGTCCCGGTGCGCGACCCGAACACCGGTCTCAACGTGCCCGAAGCCGGGTGCTTCACCTTCGACGGCGACCACGCCCTGGCCTACGTCCGCTCGCGCAAGCTCGAATACCTCGACGAGGACGGCGATTGGGTTCAAGACGGAACGTCCGACCTCGGCCGCATCTCACGCCAACAGGACTTCATTCGACGCACCGTCGATTCCCTCCTCGCCGCCGGGGCATTCAACCCGAGCGTGATCCGGGCGCTGATCCAGACCAGCGACGACTACGTCGTCCTCGACAGCGACCTCTCACTCAACAAGCAACTCGAATTCGCCGGCGTGCTCCAGGCGATCGACCCCGCCCAGATCACGACGTACCAGATCGAGGCGAAGGGCACGACGATTCAAGGTCAGTCGGTGCTGCTCCCGCAAACCGGTGGCGGCAACATGCAGGCCGTGTTGGCACTGTTCCGTGGTCAAGCGACATTGGCGGACGCCCCCGAGCAAGTCTTTGCGACCACCACCGCACCGACCACGACCGAACGCGCGGCAGACGACAACGCGCCGGAGACCACCCTCGACTCCCCGGTCGATGCCGTCGACACCGACACCGACAGCGACACCGCGACCAACACCGACACGGTGGTGTCCGGCCCCGTCGAAACGCTGCCCGAGGTGGAAGCCGACGCGAACAGCAAGGGCTTCTTCCCCGACCCCGCCGCCACCTGCGGGTGACATCACCTCTGGTGTCTGACACCAGACGTGATGCGGGTGGGTCCTAGGCGTCGAGCACGCGGGCCAGTGCGGCTGCGGCGTCGGACGGGCCCGAGACGGTGGTCATGCGGCATCCCACCGACGCCGCAAGTTCCCGGGCCGCCTCGTCGTCGTCGACTGGCGCGATGATCAACAGCTCATCGACCCTGCGCGCGGCCGCGGCCACGCCGGCGATCGACTCGGCATCACCTGACCCGTGCGCCGTCGCCCGACAGTCGGACAGCAGAATCGTCACCTTGCGCGCCGCTCGTGAACGCGCGAGTTGCTCGGTCGCGGCGGCAAGCGCGCCCGCCACGTCAGTGGTGCCGAAGCCGCGTAAGGCGAGTACCGCGTCGACGACGCCCTCGCTCGACTTGTGGACATCTTGGGACTTGGCTGCGATCACCTCCTTGCCGAACGACAACACCGAGTAGTCCTGCGGGGCGCGCCAGGCGATCGATGCGGCGGCGACCGCCGATGTCGCCAACGGCTCACCGCCCATCGAACCGCTGCGATCGACGAGCAGACAGATCGCCGTGTCGGGCGTGCTCCAACCTCGCACCCGGAGTTCATCGGGATCGATCGCGCGCTGCTCGCGACGCGACGACAGCAACTCTTCGATGCTCGCATCGAGGTCGATGTCACCGGCATCGGGTCGATACCGCCGGGTTTCGAGTCGGCCGACACCGCGTGGCCGCGACGGGCCCCGTTTGGCCAGGTCGAGGAACAAACGACCGGCGAGCCGACGAGCAAGATCGCGCAGGGCCTGATCGGTGGCGCCGGTCAGGTCGGCCAACAGCGCCATGGTCTGGTCGGGGTCGTCTTGCATCGCCCGTTCGAGCGCCTCCTCGTCGAGTTCACCGACCTCGGGCGAGATCTCTTCGAAGCGTTCGTTACGTTCGAGCTCACGGCGTGACGTGGTCTTCTTGCGGGCGTCGCTCACCGCTTCGTCGGCTTCGTCGCCCTCCTTGACGCCCGGCGGTGGTGACTTCAGTTGGAGGTCGTGGCCCCAGTCGGGGCGCCAACTTTTCCCTCGCCGTCATCTCCTTCACCGTGGGTTCGTCCGAACACGGCTTCCCACAACTCGCGGATGATGTCCTCGGCGCTGCGACTCGTACCCTCGCGCAGCCGGACCCGGCCCGACAACGAGACGAGTGCCGCGTCGAGCGACACACTCGGTGCGTGCGGCTCCGAACCTCGCAGTGCCGACAACGAGTTGGCCACCATCACCATGTCGATCGCTCCCCGCACCGATGAACCAATCCGCAGGTCAGGATGCCGGCGGGTCGCTCGGACGAGTTCGACGACGCCGTCGCGCCACACCGCGTCGACGTCGTTGAGTTGGCGCGGGGTGGCAGCCGATGTCTCTTTCCGCACGATCATTGCCTCGTCGGCCGTCGACTGGTAGTCGACCGCGATGCGACAGACCCGGTCGTAGACCGCACTCGAAATACGCGCCGTACCGACGGCGTCGAACGGGTTCATCGCCGACACGAGACGGAACCCCGGTGCGGCCTCGATCCGGCCGAGGCGCGGCACGTTGAGTTCTCGCTCGCTCATCACGGTGATCAGCACGTTCAAGGTCTCTTCCGGCACCCGGTTGAGTTCCTCGATGTACAGCAGCGAACCGTCGCGGAGCGCCG
The DNA here is from genome assembly GCA_963820085.1 of Ilumatobacteraceae bacterium. Lineage (GTDB taxonomy): Bacteria > Actinomycetota > Acidimicrobiia > Acidimicrobiales > Ilumatobacteraceae > Ilumatobacter_A. The sequence goes on from CAWFYU010000022.1 coordinate 289,555, forward strand.
CGGCGAGCGGGCCGGCGACGAACACGTCGGGGTCGTAGCCGTCGCTGAGCACGCGGGCTGGGTCGAAATGCCCGACGAGGCGGGCCGGGGTGAGTTCGGCGTTGCCCTCGACGAACTCGAAGCCGATGTCCATCTCGCGTGCCACGCCGCGGAGCAACGTCGACTTGCCCGTGCCCGGGGGACCTTCGATCAGGATGTGGCGGTTGGCATGGATCGCCGCGATGACCAATTCGATCTCGCGAACGCGGCCGACGACGCCCGCACGCAATCGGTCGAGGAGATCACGCAGGTCCGCAGTCGAGGCGGAGTCAGGCATACGTGATCACGCCGCGAATGTTCTCGCCGTCGCGCATCGCGCGGTACCCCTCGTTGATGTCGTCGAGGGCATAGGTCTTGGTGACCAACTCGTCGAGCTTGAGTTGACCCTCGCGATACATGCCGAGCAGCTTGGGAATGTCGGCGCGCGGGTTGAGCGAGCCGAAGATCGTCCCCTTGATCTCCTTGTTCCACATCGCGAGTTCGAACAGGTTGACCGACGACTCGGTCTGCGTCATCGGCGCGATGCCGGTGACGACGATGGTGCCGCCCTTGCCGGCCAGCGCCGTGCCCAGGCGCATCATGTCGCCGTACAGCACGCCGGGGGTCATGATCACTTTGTCGGCCATCATCCCCCACGACAGTTCGTTCACTTCGGGAAAGGCCTCTTCCATCGACGAGTAGGTGTGCGTCGCACCCATCTCCATCGCCTTCTCGCGCTTGAACTCGATCGGATCGATGGCAATGACGTGGCGCGCGCCGGCCATCGCGGCGCCCTGCACGGCATTGATGCCGATGCCACCGATACCGACCACGACGACCGTGTCGCCGGGCTGGACATTGGCTCGGTTGGTGGCCGAACCCCATCCGGTGGCGACGCCGCACGAGACGAGCGCCACCGCCGGGAACGGAAGGTCGTCCTCGACCTTGATCACCGAGTCAGCAGCCACGCAGGTGTATTCGGAGAACGTGCCGAGCTTGGCGAACAGATTGAGGTCCTTGCCGGCGAGGGGTCCGCTGACGAGTCGGTGGCGGCTCGTGCCGTCGGTGATCATGCCCTTGAGGAACGTGCCGCCGCTCGAGTCGCACAGGTTCTGCCGGCCAGTCGAGCAGTAGCGGCAACGCCCGCAGGACGGAACGAACGACGCCGACACATGATCGCCGACCGCCACGGTCTTGACGCCCGGCCCGATCTGGGCGATGACTCCGGCACCTTCATGGCCACCGATCATCGGGAACAGGTCCTCGATGCCCATCGACTCCCACGCCTCACGCGGCGGAACCATGTCTCCGGTGACGATGTGCTCGTCGCTGTGGCAGAGGCCGGCGGCCTTCCACTGCACCACCACCTCGTTCGCCTTCGGCGGGTCGACTTCGATTTGTTCGACGACCCAGTCTTGACCCTGGTCGTACACCAACGCAGCGCGGCTCAGCATCTCGGAAAGCTAGCCCGCCCGACCGTCTGCGGACATGTCCGAGATGACGAGTTTCGACGCACCGGGCTGCTGAGTTTCCCGGCCCCGGCTTCTTCGGCCGCCGGTACTCTGCCCGGATGATCGAATCGACCGCTGGAACGACGCCCGGCCCGACATCTGGCTGGAACCCCGACACGTGGCTGATCGCCGGCGGTCGCGACCGCACACCGGGCGCTCCGCTCAACGTCGCGCCCGTCTTTGCCTCGAACTTCTATCTCCCCGACGAGCGCGTCTACAGCCGGTCCGACGGCACCCCGACATCCGATGCCCTCGAAGCGCTGCTCGGCGGCCTCGAAGCCGGCCGAGCCCTGGTCTTCGCGTCGGGGATGGCAGCCGCAGCTGTGATCTTCCAGCGGTTGGCGGTCGGCACGACGATCGCCGTTCCCGAAGATCCGTACCACGGGGTCGCAGGAATCGTCGCCGAAGGCGAGGCGCAAGGGCGGTGGACGGTCCGCCGCCTCGACCAGGCCGACACGCCGGCGTGGCTCGCAGCCGTGCGGGAGTGCGATCTCGTCTGGCTCGAATCGCCCGAGAATCCGCTGATGACGGTGGCCGACCTGCCGGCGATCTGCGGTGCGCCGCGCGGCGCGGGCACGATCGTCGCGGTCGACTCCACGTTCGCCACGCCACTCAACCAACGGCCGCTCGACCTCGGTGCCGATGTGGTGATGCACTCGGCGACCAAGTTCATCGGCGGCCACTCCGACCTGCTCGCCGGCGCCCTCATCACCCGCGATGACGAGTTGTTCGACGAGTTCCACCACCGTCGACTGCTGCACGGCGCCACGATCGGCGCCATGGAGGCGTTCCTCACCATGCGCGGGGCGCGCACGTTGGGTCTGCGCATCGAACGCGCCCAGGCCAACGCGATGGAACTCGCGCGGCGTCTCGACGCGCATCCCGAGGTGGCGCGCGTGCTGTATCCCGGCCTGCCGAGCCACCCGACCCACGCCGCGGCGGCGAGCTTCATGACCGGCTTCGGCGCGATGATGTCGTTCGAGACCACCGGCGCGGGCGAACGGGCCACCGCCGTGTGTACCCGCGCCGAGTTGATCAACCACGCCACCTCACTCGGCGGCGTCGAGACCACCATGGAACGACGCTCGGTGATTCCCGGCCAGGAACGAATTCCTCCCACGTTGATTCGCCTCAGCGTCGGCTGCGAGCACGTCGAGGATCTGTGGGCGGACCTCGAACACGCGCTCCGACCGAGCTGAAAACGCTCGAAGGCATGACGGCGGTGCGCCGCTCTGGCGCACCACCCTCATGCCTTCACGAGACGACCGACCGAGCCGGTGTCAGCTGTAGACCATGACGCCGCGGATGTTCTTGCCGGCGCGCATGTCGTCGTAGCCGTCGTTGACGCCATCGAGGGTGTACTCCTTGGTGACGAGGCCATCGAGATCGAGCTGGCCTTCGCGGTACAGGCCGAGCAGCTTCGGGATGTCGGCGCGCGGGTTGCCCGAACCGAAAAGCGACCCGACGACCTGCTTCTCCATGAGCGTGAGGTCGAGGAGGCTCATCGAGGCCGACATCTCCATCGCCGGGTGAATGTTGGTGACCACGACTCGTCCGCGCTTGGCGGTGAGGGCGAGCGCCTCGGCCATGACCTCGCCGGAGCCGACGCCCATGGTCATGACCACCTTGTTGGCCATCGTGCCCCACGACGCGGCGCCGAGCGGCTCCATGGCTTCGGTCATCGATGCCGCGGTGTGGGTGGCACCGAACTCCATCGCCTTTTCGCGCTTGGACTCGATCGGGTCGATCGCCCAGATCTGCTTCGCCCCGGCCAGCCGGGCTCCCTGGATGGCGTTGGCGCCGATGCCGCCGACACCGACGACGGCGACGATGTCACCCGGCTTGACTTCGGCGGCATAGACCGACGAACCCCAGCCGGTGACGACGCCACAGCCCAACAGGCAGGCCCGGTCGAGGGGAACGTCCTTTTCGATCTTGATGCAGCTCGCCTCGTTGACCACCGTGTCATGGGCGAAGGTGCCGAGCATGCACATCAAGCCGAGGTCCTGGCCCTGGCCGTGATGCCGCGCTGTTCCGTCGACCTGGCGGCCGAGCGCCATCAGGGCGCCGAGGTCGCAGAGGTTCTGATGACCGGTCGAGCAGCTGGGACAACGGCCGCACGACGGAATGAAGCCGAACACGACGTGATCGCCGGCTTCGAGCCAGCTCACGCCCGGGCCGACCTTGGTGACCACACCCGCACCTTCGTGGCCACCGATGATCGGCAGCCCGAAGGGCAGGTCACCCGTGACGAGGTGCTCGTCGGAGTGACACATCCCCGACGCGGCGAGCTTGACCTGTACTTCGCCCTCTTGCGGTTCGTCGAGTTCGATGTCCTCGACGCTCCACGGCTGATTGACTTCCCAGAGAATTGCGGCTTTGGTCTGCATGCACCGATCGTAGGACATCGCCGAGAGCGCTGTGCCATCGGGCACGGTGCCAACGATCGCGTGACGTCCGGCCCGCGACGAGAGCGATTCTCTGGCCCCGAACACCCGGAATCCGCCGCACGGCGCACGGAGATCACCTCGCGTCGAGATGGGGCGCTCGCCGCCGTCGGCGCCCTGGCACACTGGCGGCGATGAGCGATCGAGACCGTCCGGGCGACGACTTCGCCGGGTTGGGCAGCGCCGAGATGTCGACGATGCAGCGCGCCGCGATCACCGGCCTCCTGCGCGACCTTCCTGACGCCGACCTGCACCACGTCGCCGAACTCGTCCGGCAGCTCCAAACCGAGCGGGCGATCATCGGCGGCGACCACGACGCGATCATCGCCGCCGCCTTCGAGATCGGCTTCGGACGCGACGGCCTCGGCGTGCTGCCATGGGTCGAGGGCAACCTGATCATCTGCCCGGGCGGCATGGTCGCCAAGTCGCGCGCCAGCCATCGATGCCGCTTCATCAGCATCGACGACTGTTGGGTGTGGGACAGCGGCCTGCTCCTGCGTGAGGACAAGCGGTCGTCACCCGGCACCGACGAGGGCTTTCGCGCCATTGCGTTGGTTCCGCTGGTCGACGGTCTCACCCTCGATGTGGTGATGGGGCGATCACGCCAGGGTCAACACGCGGTCGAACACGTCGTCAGCTACGAGGTACGCGGCGGAACACTCGTCGAAGTCGGCCAACGCACCGTCAACGCCCATCACGGCGGCCGCCAGATCTGAGGGTTCTCGCGCCGGTCGGCCGGCTCGCAGTTCAGCGGGGCAGGACGCGGATCTCGATGTAGTCGTCGACGGACAACCAGCGGTCGATGTAGTCGTCGATGTCGCTCTGACTGATGCTGCCGAGCAGCGCTGCCTCGTTCTCGAACTCCTGCAGGTCGGAATTGCCCGCCGGGTCGGTGAGCACGTCGAGAATCGCATCGTTGATCTGCTCGTTGCTGAACAACTCCAACTCGTTGCCGATCGTGCTGACCGCAGCTTCGTACTCGGTCTCGGTCACGCCGTTGGTGCCGAGATCGGCGACCAGCGCAACGACGGCGGCCGAGACGTCGTCGACGAGTTCGGGGCCCGTCGACACCGACACGAACGTCTCGGCGAGTGGGGTCGCCCCGCCCGTCAGCTCGACAGCGGCGAACGGCGAGTAGGACTCGCCGAGTTCCTCGCGGATCACGTCGGTCAGGCGCGCCGTGATCAGCTGCTGGAGCAGGCGCGCCGCCACGTCGTCACGCCGATCGGCCGACCCGGTGCCGGTGAAGAGGAACGTCACGCTCGCCTGATCGCCTTCCCCGGCTTGAGTCGTCTCGATGATCGCTCCGCGCGGCGCCGGTGGCTCGACGTAGTCGACCGCCTCGACGCGCCCGGTCGACGGCAATGTTGCGAGATACGTTCGGGCGAGTTGCTCGGCTTCGGCGAGGTCGAAGTCACCGCTGAACGCGAACGACCAGTCCGACGCGTCGCCGAAGCGGTCGCGGAAGACCGAATCGACTTGCGCAATGTCGACGCCGAGCAGGTCGTCGACGCTCGGGAGCAGATAGCGCGGGTCGGTGTAGCGGGCTTCGGTGAGCGCCTTGAACAACGCGTAGTTGGGGTCGATCGAGGGATCCTCGGCAAGGGGCAGCTCGTCGTCGATGTACTGCTCGAAGGTGACGGGGTCGACTCGCGGTTCGGTCATCAACAGGTGGATCAGTTCGAAGAGTGTGGTGAGTTCTGTGGTCGCCGCCGATCCGAAGAGGCCTTCGGAAAAGACATCGATGGTTGCGTCGAGCGACACCTCCTTGTCGGCGAGGAAGGCATCGATGGCGACCGGGTCGAAGGCCCCGACACCGCTGAGTTCGACCACGGTCGTCGCCACGTCGGCCGCTGCGACGTCGCTGTCGGCAAGCACCCTGGTGCCGCCGGGGCTGCGGGCTTCGAGCACGACGACGCCGTCGACGATGTTGGTCGGGTTGAAGGTCACCCGCACGCCGTTCGGGAAGGTGAGCATCGTCGGCGCGACGAAGTTGACGATCTGACCCGTGGCGAGCTCGGTGGAATCGAGTTCGTCGATCGGCGCGGGCGCCGTCAGCAACGAGTCGCCGATCGCCGCGGCGTCGGGCCGCGGTTCGATCGGGCGCGCCGCGGCACCCTCAGCCTGCGCGACGAAGACGTCGGCGGTCGGGACGTCGCCGATCTCGTCGGCCGGAGCGGTGACGAAGGTGTGCACCCCGGCAGCGTCGTAGCGCCGCACGAACATGAAGGCGAGGTTCTCGGGCGTGGCCCGGTCGAGTACTTCGGTGAGGTACTCGAACCAGCGTTCGGCGGTCGGCAGCGCTTCGCCTTCGAGGACGTGGCGGACGTATTCGTCGGCAAACGAGGCGTCCTGACGCGAGTCGCGTCCATCGAAGTCGACCTGGGCCGCGCTCCGCAGGGTCGAGACTGCCCGATCGACCTCGGCCTGGGTGAAACCGAACCGACGAACCCGCTCGTACTCGTCGATCACTGCTTGCGTCGAGGCTTCGAGATCGGCGCCGTCGGCCGAGACGAAGATCTCGGGAGCATCGAGGAGCCGGACGAATCCGCTGCTGTCGACTGACGCCTCATCGAACGGCGCCTCGCCCTTGAGGGCATCGTTCGAGAGCCTCGTCGCGATGATTTCGAAGGCCAGGTCTTCGTAGGTGTCGCGTTGCACGACTGCCTCCTGCGACCCGGACAGGTCGCGGGCGAGCGGCAAGGTGACGAACGCGAAGCCCTCGGACACGTCGGGGTCGTCGAACACGAGGGCACGCGCCTCGGTCGACGGCTCGACGACGAGATCGACGCGTTCGGGTGAGGCGCCGCGGGCCTCGGCCGAATCGAACCGTTCGATGAGTTGGTTCTCCATGTCGTCGACGTCGATGTCGCCGACGATGACGACGGCGGCGTTGTCGGGGCGGTACCAGTCGTCGTAGAACGCCCGGAGCGGGCCGTCGATCGTCGCGTCGATCTCGGTGTCGGTACCGATCGGGGTCCGATTCTCGTACGGCGAGCCGTCGAGGAAGAAGCGCTGGATCTCGTCGAAGACGCGACCGTCGGCGCTCTGTGCCGAGCCGCGCCACTCGTCGAGCACGACGCCGCGCTCGGCTTCGACCTGGGCGGGGTCGAGCGTGGCCGCCGAGAGCCACTGTTGGAGGACATCGAGACCCGTACTGACCACCGCCGAATCGGCGGTCGGCATCGTGAGTTGATACACGGTTTCGTCGTAGCTGGTGTAGGCGTTGATGTCGGCCCCGAAGCTCGCACCGAACCCGCGCAGCACGGCGATCAGTTCATTTTCGGGGAACTGCTCGGTCCCGTTGAACAGCATGTGTTCGAGGAAGTGCGCGCCGCCACCCTGACCCGCCGACTGTTGGGCCGAACCGGCATCGATGCTCAGGCGCATCTCCACCCGCGCCCCGGGGTTGTCGTTGCGGCGGATGAAGTAGCGCAAGCCGTTGTCGAGCGTCCCGGTGGTGATCGCCGGATCGATCTCGGTGAGGCTGGGCAGGCCCTCCGGGTCGGGCGCAGCGATTGCCGTCGTCGAGTGTCGTCGTCGTCGGTTGCGGTGGGTGTCGTGACGTCCGGATCGCTGGCAACACTGACATCGGGCTCGGTCGACGACGTGTCGTCGGTGGCCGGGGTCGAGTTGCGTTGTTCCTCGCTGACCCCCGACGATGAGGTGCACGCCGCAACGGCGAGACAGGTGCCGACCAGCAGGGCGGCAACGCGACGATTCAGGTGGGGTCCGGCACCGAGCATCCGCCGAGGATAGGGCGCTGCCTGCGCGGCAGCTCAACCAGTACCGGAACCTGGACGAATCTCGCCGAACAGCTCGTCGATGCGCGGCCGCCAGTCGATGTCTTCGGTCGAGTTGCCCGCTGCTTTGACCGCAGCGCGTTCGGCTGCGAGGACATCGGCGATGCGGGCCACGTCGGCAGTCAGGAGTTCGGCGAGCCGATCGCGCAGGTAGCCGGCAAGTGCGGGACTCGCGCCATCGGTACTGATCGCGCCGGTCACGCGGCCCGCCCGGGTGATTGCCGGGAGGATGAACTCACAGTCGACGGGCTGGTCGGCGGCGTTGGTCCAGATGTCGCGTCGCCGCGCTGTTGCGGAGACTGCGGCATCGGCCTCCACGTCGCCGGTCGCCGTGATGACGAGGCGCATGCCGTCGAGATCAGCCGCAGTGAACCGATGTTCGCGCACCTCTCCACCCGCGGCCTCGATCACGGCTCGATCAACGTGCTCGCTCACCGATTCGGCGACGAGACGAACCCGTGCTCCGCAGTCCAGCAGACCGACCGCCTTGCGCCACCCGATCCGTCCGCCGCCGACGACGAGAACGGGGACGTCGTGCAGATCGAGGAAGATCGGGTAGGAGAATCGACTCAACGGTGACTGCATCCGCCCAGCATAATGACCAAGTTTTCGGAGATTCCCGATAAAGACGATCATCTTGGTCGGGATTTGATTGACTAGGGCCCATGACCTCGATTCTCGGCACCGCCCCGACCGAATCCGGTGACCCTCACCACGATGCCACCGCGGTGTTGCGGTGGGCGCACACGACCTTCGGCGGCGGACTCTGCGTGACGGCGAGCTTCGGGGATGCCACCCTTGCCCACGTCGCCAACGTCGCCATTCCGGGAATCGAGATCACCCTGCTCGACACCGGGTACCTGTTTGCCGAAACCGAGTGGTTCGCCGACCACCTCACCAGTCGCTACGGCCTGTCGATCCGTGTGGTGCGACCGCGCGCCGACCTCGAACGCGACGTGTGGGCAACCGACACCGACGCCTGCTGCGCGGCACGCAAGGTCGAACCACTCCAACGAGCGCTGCGCGGCGCGACGGCGTGGGTCACCGGCCTGCGACGAAGCGACTCCGCAGCGCGTCGTTCGACGCCGCTCGCCCACCACGACCTCCTGAAGTCGGTGATCAAGGTCAACCCGCTCGCCGGATGGACCGACACCGACGTCGCCGCCTACGCCGCCGAACACGACCTGCCCGAACATCCTCTCGCCGACCACGGCTACGCCTCGATCGGGTGCTGGCCGTGCACTCGTCCGGGAGACGACCGGTCGGGCCGCTGGGCGGGCAGCGCCAAGACCGAGTGCGGTCTGCACCTCTGAGCCCTGGCTCACCGACCCGCAATCGCCAGCCACCATTCGCCCGCCCGACCAAGCGTCAACGCCGAACCGTCAGACCAGGACTGCATCATGACCACTTCCACGTCGACCACTTCCGCCTCGACCACTTCCACGTCAAATTCCATGTCGAATTCCGCACCCGCGCTCTCGCACGCCGAGTCGACCAAGATCGAGAGCCGCTACCTCGCCGGGACGATCGGCGCCGAACTCGACAACGAGCGCGCCGACTTCGATGCCGACGCCGAGATGCTGCTCAAGTTCCACGGCATCTACCAGCAGGATGATCGCGACGTTCGGCGGGCTCGCAGTCAGCAGAAGCTGCCGCTCGACTATTCGTGCATGGTGCGCGCGTCGGTCCCCGGGGGCGTGATCACTGCCGAGCAATGGTTGGCCCTCGACCGAGTGGCGTCGCTCGCCGACCACAAACTCCGCCTCACCACGCGGCAAGGCGTGCAGTACCACGTCGTGCACAAGGGCGAGTTGCGTCAGCTCGTCGCAGGCGTCAACGCATCGCTGCTGACGACGCTGGGGGCGTGCGGCGACGTCGTCCGCAACGTGATGGCGTGCCCGCTCCCCCACCCCGAACGCGAAGCGGTCATCGCGCCGATCGTCGACGAGATGGTGCGGCGCTTCCGTCCGCAAACCGAGTCGTACTGGGAGATCTGGGTCGACGGCGAACGGGCGGTCAGCGCCGACAAGGCCACCACCACCGGTCAGGCCGGCACCGAGCGGGCCGGTGCGCTCGACTCGATCGACGAGGTCGAGCCGATCTACGGCCAGGCATATCTGCCGCGCAAGTTCAAGATCGGCGTGGCGTGGCCCGGAGACAACTGCGTCGACATCTACACCCACGACGTCGGCATCGTCCCCACGTTGTCGAGCGCTGATGGCCTCACGGGTGAGGTGACCGGCTTCGTCGTGCTGGCGGGCGGAGGCATGGGCATGTCGCATGCCCGACCCGACGACACGTATCCCGTCCTCGCCCAGCCGGTGGGGTGGGTGCCCGTCGACGCCACGCCGGGTGCCGATGCTGGTGGCGTGGCTGGCGGCGTGGCTGGCGGTGTGGCCGGGCTCGGTGACGTGGTCGAGGCAATCGTGACGACGCAGCGCGACCACGGCAACCGCGAGGACCGCGCCCGCGCCCGCCTCAAGTACCTGCTCGAGGCACGGGGCATCGATTGGTTGCGCGCCCAGATCGAGGAGCGGACCGGACGCCCGCTGGATGCGCCGGTCGACCTGCCCGATTGGCAGGTCGAGGCCCATCACGGCTGGCACGTCATCGCCACCCACGCCGCCGATTCGTCGACCTCCGCGTCGACTTCCTCGTCGACCTCCTCATCGACTTCTGCGTCGACGCTCGGCCTCCCCGTTCCGTCCGGCAAGGTCGCCGGCGGATTGCGCTACGCACTCAAGCGATTGATCTCCGACGGTGTCGTCGCGTCGTTGCGCGTCACCGCCCGTCAGGATCTGCTCCTGCTCGGGGTGACCGACCGCGAGGCCGTCGAGAACACGCTGCGGTCCAATGGCGTACCGCTCGCCAGCGATCAGAGCGCCACGCGCAACCTGGCGATCGCCTGCCCGGCACTGCCCACCTGCAGCAAGGCGCTCGGCGAGGCCGAACGCGTCCTCCCGCAGATCGTCGACCGACTCGAAAAGGTGCTCGCCGACACCGGCAACACGGGCCTGCCCCTCCGGCTCAACATGACCGGCTGCCCGAACGGTTGCTCGCGACCGTACGCAGCAGAACTCGGCATCGTCGGGCGCTCGAAGCGGGGCTACGACATCTTCGTCGGTGGTTCCCCGGCAGGCGATCGGTTGGCCCGCCGATTGCGGGCCGACGTCCCGTTGAACGAGATCCCCGACCTGCTGCGTCCGCTGCTCGAGCGGTACAGCCACGAGGTCGGCCAGGACGACGCGACCAGCTTCGGCGACTGGGCCATGGCGTCGGATTGGGCGTCGCTCGTCGCCGTGCTCCCCCCGGTGGTGGCGGTCCGGCCCAGCCGCAAGCGAAGCGACCCGTCGGTGCTGAGCGATCAGGAGGTGTCGACGTGAGCGTCGCACTCGTGGGGGCCGGGCCCGGCGACCCCGATCTGCTCACGCTGCGCGCCGCCCGTCTGCTCGCCGAGGCCGACGTGGTGGTGCACGATGCGCTCGTCGGGCAGGGCGTCCTCGACCTGATTCCCGCGTCGGTCGAACGCATCGACGTCGGCAAGCGACCGGGTCGCGCCACTCCCCAGGAGATGATCTCGGCCCTGCTCGTCGAACTCGGTCGGCAGGGCAAGCGAGTCGTCCGACTCAAGGGAGGTGACCCGTTCGTGTTCGGACGCGGTGGCGAGGAAGCGCTGGCACTCCTGGCGGCCGGCATCGAAATCGAGATCGTTCCGGGCATCACGTCGTCGATTGCGGCACCGGCGGCGGCGGGCGTCCCTGTGACCCACCGCGGCGTGGCGGCGGCCTTCACCGTGGTCACCGGGCACCGCCAACCGGGCGAACCGGATGTCGACTGGAAGTCGTTGGCCAAGGTCGGCGGCACCATCGTCATCCTGATGGGCGTCGCCCATCGCGGGTCGATCGCCGCCGAACTGATCGCCGGCGGTCTGGCCCGCGACACTCCGGTGATGGCGGTGCGCGCCGCGACCACCGCCGATCAGGTGGTCCGGCGTTGCCGGCTCGACGAACTCGGCGATACCCCGGTCGAATCACCCGCCACCATCGTCATCGGGGCCGTGGCCGCATTCGACCTGCGGTCGACCGCCCGCGCCGCCCATGTCGACCAGGCCGCCGCGGTGCTCACCGCGCGCTGATCGCCCGCCGACGGAGCGCACACGCTGACGGCCACTGCGACCGGCATGCTGCACCGGTCACGCGGAGGCGAAGTCGACCTCGGCGGTCGGCGTGACCCCGCCGGTGCGGCCCGCCGACGAAGAGAAACCCCAGTAGAGGTTGGTGTACGCAATGGCCTCGGCCGGCCCGATCGGCGAACCCCATTGCCGCATGTCTTCGGTGGTGTGAGCATCGGCCACGAGCGTCGCGTCGTAGCCGCGCACGAGGGCGCCGTGCAACGTCGAGCGAATGCAGGCATCGGTTTGCGCTCCGGTGACGACCAGGTGCCCGACGCCGCGCTCCGCGAGGACCGATTCCAGGTCGGTTGCTTCGAAGGAATCGCCGTACTGCTTGTGCACCAGCGGCTCGTCGTCGCGCCGGACGAGTTCGTCGATGTACTGCCAGCCGTCGCTGCCGACGGGCAATTCATCGTCGGTGTGCTGCACCCAGACGACCGGCACCTCTGCGGTGCGAGCGCGTTCGACGAGAGTATTGATGTTGGCAACGACTCGGTCGCGGTCGTGGGCATCGCACACGACGTTGCGCTGCATGTCGATGACGAGCAACGCAGAGTTGGGGCGGTCGGCAAGGCTGGTCATGGTGCTCCGATTCTCGACGGCTTCGACGGTGTGTCGATCCAACGATAACGCTCCACTCGGACATCGTTTCGGCGTGCCCTGCGGCTCAGCGTCCAGCACTCCGCAGAAACACGCGCCAGACTGCAGCCCGTGGAGTTCCCCCCGCCCGAGCCGACGCTGATCGGTCCCGCATCGAGCAGCCCCGCAGTCCCCGAACTGGCCGACCCTGCGACCGACCGTACGCCGACTCACCGGGCGCTTGTGGGCGCGCCGCTCAGGGTCATCGGGTTGAGCAAGGCATTCGGCGACAAGCAGGCGATCGACGGTCTCACCTTCGAGGTTCCGCAGGGCGCGTGCTACGGCTTGGTCGGCCCGAACGGCAGCGGGAAGTCGACCACGATGCGTACCGTCGTGGGCCTCGTACGGCCCGACGCCGGCTCGATCGAAGTCTGCGGGATCGATGTGGCCCACGATGTGATGGCCACACGCCGGGCCATGGGCGTCATGCTCGACCCATTGCAACTCTTCGATCGTCTCACCGCCTGGGAGTTCGTCGACACGATCGGCGCACTCCGCGGCCTTGACACCGACACCATTCGCAGCCGCTCCGCCGAGCTGTTCGGTGTGCTCGACCTGGCCGACGACGCCCATCGCCCGATCGCGGGGTACAGCCACGGCATGCGCAAGAAGACCGCGTTGGCTGCGGCCATGTTGGCCCGACCGCGCCTCGTGATGCTCGACGAACCGTTCGAGGGCGTCGACCCGGTCTCGACCCGCACGATGCGGCGCATGCTCGACCGATTTCGTTCGGGCGGAGGAACCGTCGTGCTGTCGACTCACGTGATGGACATCGTGGAGCGCGTCTGCGATCACGTCGGCGTGATCAACCACGGTCGACTCGTGGCATCCGGGCCGATCGACGAGTTGCGGAACGGACGCCGACTGGAGGACGCGTTCATCGAAGTGGTCGGCGCCACAGAGATCGACGAGGCCGCACTCGACTGGCTCGACCATTGACGACCCTGGCCCGCCTCTTCGCGCGCATGCGTTGGCGGATGTTGCGGAGTTCGCTGCGACTGCCCGGCGCGCAACGCTGGACCGTATTGATCGGTCTCCTCGCCTCGGTGTTCCTCGGCATGGCGGCGGCGGCCGGGCTCGCCGTCGCCGGCCAGGTCGCCGACGATGGCACGGCGTTGTTCGTCATCGCACCGACGTTGATCACCGTTGCCGTGCTGGCGCTCGGCGTGATTGCGGGAATCAGCCAACCGATCGACCCGCGCGTCCTGGCGACCGAACCGTTGAGCGATCGACAACTCGCGTTCGGCCTGTTGGTCGGTTCGGCCGCCGGCCCGCCCGGGCTGTCGGGGGCCCTCGTCGCGGTCGGCCTCGGCGTCGGCGGATGGCGCGGGATCGGTTCGACTCCGATCATTGCGCTGGCCGTGATCGCCTTCGCACTGACGCTGCTTCTCGTGTCGCGCTCGGCGATCAACGCCCTCGGACTGTTCGCGACGCGCTACCCCCGCGCCGGCCAGATCGTCGTCGGCGTCATCAGCTTGGTGGTGTACGGCGGCTTCCAGTTCGTGCCGGCCCTGGCGGGCGGTCTCGACGGCAACCAGCAGCAGCAGGTTGCTGCGGCGTTGCAGTACACGCCGCCTGGCCAACTCGGCCGGGCGATCGAACGCGCCGGCGACCGTCCACTCGCGGCCCTCGGGCATCTCGCGCTCGGCGCGCTCTGGCTCCCGCTGCTTGCGGCGCTGTTCGTGTGGACGACACGATCGTTGATCACGTCGACGCGGCGTTCGGACGTGACGGGCGCCCACCGTTCGAGCGAAGATGCCCCTCGACGTCAACCGATTCGCACCCTGGCCCGCTTGGCGTGCGGCACCGGTGCAGTCGGAGCGGTGGCGTGGCGCGGCGTGCTGACCCGGTTGCGGACGCCGCGGTCAGCCCTCGAAACCTTCACCGGTGGTGGTGTCGGCATGGCCGTCGTGCTCGTGCCGACGTTGGTCCGCGACGAAGTCGGGGCGGGCGCAGTGCTGGTCGGTGGAGCAGTGCAACTGGCGGTGCTCTTCATGGCGGGCAACTGTTTCGGTTCGGATGGGCCGGCGCTCAGCAACGAGCTGCTGTGCGGAGTCGACCCGGCCGTGCTGGTCCGCGGCAAGGCTCGGTCGGTCATCGTGGTCGCTGCACCGCTCGCCGTGCTCGGCCCGCTGGTCGCAGCGTCGCTGAGCGGTGAGTGGCAGTACCTGCCTGCCGGGTTGCTCGTCGGCGCCGGTGGCCTGCTGGGTGGCACGGGCGGGGCGATGGTCCAATCGACTCTGGTTCCGATCGCCATCCCCGAAGGCGACAATCCGCTTGCCAGCGGCGATTCCGGGAAGGGGTGTCTGGCCGGCCTGATTCTCGCCGCGGTCGTCGTCGGCTTGGCGATCGCCACGCTGCCGGTCGCGCTCGGCCTGTTCTGGGCGGTCAGCTTCGGATCGCTGCTCTGGGTCACGGTCTTCGCCGGGCTCACCGTGGCCGCCGGCGCCGCCGTGCTCGAGTTCGGGATTCGCTACGCCACCGGCTATTGGCGGCGCAAGGAACCCGAGATCTACGCCGCCGTCATCCCCGCCCGATAGCTCCGACCATCACCTCTGGTGTCAGCCACCCGAGGTCATCGTGATGTGCTCGACGTGATCGCCGACGCGCACGGTGCCGGGCGTGGCGATGAGGGCACCGATCGACAAGAAGGTGTCGCGTTCGGCGTTGATCTGCTTGAGCAGGGCGATGTCGCGGTCGAGGCCCGGTTGCGGACGAGTGATCATCACGCACCGATCGATCTGCTTGCACACCGCCAACTCGGCACCGTCTGCACCGCCGAGACGGAGGTGATCGCCGACGAAGGCGTCTTCGCCCGATCCGTCGACGACGATGTTGGTGCGGAAGCGGCGGATGTCCCAGTCGCCGAGGGTGCCGGTCGAGACCAGCGAGACGCGGCTCCACTTCGAGTCGTGCCAGGCGCCCGCCGGGCCGGTCCATGACACCCAGTTGTCGTCGTGTTCGAAATCGATCGGCACCTCATAGGTTCCGCCCGCGTCGCCGGCGCGGCGCAACTGGACCTCTTGGCCGAGCCAGCGGGACATCGCTGCGCTGGCCTCGCGGGCGCCGACTTCACCGATCTCGGGGAGCGTGATGACGACATCGTCGGCATCGACCCGAGCGGACGCAAAGAGCAATGCGGGGCAGCGCCGAGCCGTGAGGACCGTGCCGCTGGCCACGTCGAACACACCCCAACCGCGGTCGCCCTCGATGCCCAACTCGCCGATGACGGCAACGTCGAGCTGCTCGCCGCCCATCGACTTGACCGGAAAACGCCAGAGCTGGGTCACTTCCACGCCGTCACGTTACGCGACGCACGCGCCACACTTGATGCCGCGGGATCGGGCCGCGGGGGCGACGTCATTGGCGCGGCGCCTGGGAGCACGGCACGGGGTTCGGTATCGTGGACCAATGAACGAATCCACCGACACGCTCAGCCCGGCCGAGCTCGACGCAACCCCCGTCGAGCCTGCCGCGGAATTGACCGACGAACTGCTCGTCGAGGAGATCTCCATCGACGGCATGTGCGGCGTCTACTGAACACCGCCATCACTCGCCCGATGCTCGACGCCACGCTCGCGCTGCATCCTCAGGTCGCACTGCGTCCCGAGCCGTTCGGTGCGCTCGCGTACCACTACGGCAATCGCCGGCTGATCTTCCTCCGCCACCCCGATGTCGTGCGCGTCGTGAAATCGCTCGACGGCACGGCCACCGTGGCCGAGACGCTCACCGCGTGCGCGATCGACGAGGCCCGCTGGCCCTCCTTCGAACTGGCGCTCACCAACCTCAAGACATCGGAGATGCTCCTGTGAGCACGCCATCCACCCGGCCCCATCTCGTCGAACAACTCAAAGGCGGCCTCGACGCACCGATCTGCCTCACCTGGGAACTCACCTACGCGTGCAATCTCGAATGCGTGCACTGCCTGTCGTCGTCGGGCCGTCGCGACCCGCGTGAGCTCACCACGGCTGAGGCCAAGGCCGTGCTCGACGAACTGCACGACCTCCAGGTGTTCTACATCAACATCGGCGGAGGCGAGCCGATGATCCGACGCGACTTCTTCGAGCTGCTCGACTACTCGATCGGGCGTGGCATCGGGGTGAAGTTCTCGACCAACGGCGCGTTCATCGACGCCGCAAAGGCCGAGCGGCTGGCTGCGATGGACTACCTCGACATCCAGATCAGCCTCGACGGCACCGATGCCCTGACCAACGACGCGGTCCGTGGCGAGGGGTCATACGACACCGCGATCACCGCGATGGAACACCTGCGTACGGCCGGGTTCGGCGAGTTCAAGATTTCGGTCGTGGTGACGCGCCACAACGTCGACCAGCTCGACGCGTTCAAGGCACTCGCCGACGAGTACGGCGCGCAGCTGCGGATCACCCGGCTGCGTCCCTCCGGTCGAGGCGCCGACAGTTGGCACGACCTGCACCCGACCCAGGCCCAGCAGCGCCAGATCTATGACTGGCTGATTCGGCACGGCGACAACGTGCTCACGGGCGACTCGTTCTTCCACCTCAATGCGCTCGGCGAAGAGCCGCTGCCCGGCCTCAACATGTGCGGAGCGGGTCGCGTCGTGTGCCTGATCGATCCGATCGGCGACGTGTACGCCTGCCCCTTCGTCATCCATGACGAGTTCAAGGCCGGATCGGTTCGCGACGTCGGCGGCTTCAGCCGGGTGTGGAAGCAGAGCGAGCTGTTCACCGAGTTGCGTCAACCGCAGTCGGCTGGAGCGTGTGCATCGTGCGGCAGCTTCGACGCGTGCCAGGGCGGCTGCATGGCGGCCAAGTTCTTCACCGGCATCCCCCTCGACGGACCCGACCCCGAGTGCGTCAGCGGTCACGGTGAAGCGGCACTGCTCGCTGCTTCGGCAGGGCCGGCACCACGCCCGATGATGGATCACTCCAAGCCGGCTCGCGTCGCGGTCACCCTCGGTCGTCGCTGACGAGTCGCGGGCACGAAGCCGGATCGACCGGCTGGATCGACGCGCCGGATCGACGGGCGGCGACCGACCGAGCCGGGAACGTGCCCAGCGAGCGATCGACCTCGCGGTTCAGTCGAGGGCGAGGTCGTGGTCGTAGGACTGTTCGAGGCGAGCCCGCGTCGCATCGCCTTCCAAGCCGAACTGGGTGTTGACGATCTCGGCGAGGTCGGGTGCGATTTCGTGGCCGACCCACGAGGCCGGGTTCCACACGTCGGCGCGCCGGAAGGCCTTCGCGCAGTGGCCGTACAATTCGGCGACCTCGACCACGATGGCCAGTTTGGGGCGGCGCAACTCGGCGGTGAACCCATCGAGGATCGCATCGTCGGTGGTCAAAGTTGCCGGGCCGTTGATCCGGAGCGTCTCGTCCTTGCCCGGCATGATCAGGAGGAGGCCGACATACGGATGGTCGACGATGTTCTCGAGGCTGTCGAGACGGTTGTTCCCGTTGAGGTCGGGCAAAGCGACGTGTCGGTCGTCGAGTCGTTGGATGAATCCGGGCGGCCCGCCACGCGGTGACGCGTCGATCGAGGCGCCCCCGTCGGTGGTCGACAGCACGACGAACGGGCAGCGATCGATGAACGCCGCCGACGAGTCGTCGATGCGGTCGAACACCTTGTGCACCACCAGTTCGCTCGGCTCCCGGTAGAGCGTTCGGAGCCCGGCGCGGTCGGTGATCTGCATCCCCACATCTTGCCGCATTCCCCGTTTGCGTGACGAAAATGGTGCGGATATCGACCACTTTCGTCACGCAAACGGAGTGAGTGGGTCGGTGGGGTGAGTGGTTGTTGTCAGGGAACGATGACGGGCGGGGGTGGGGCGTCGGTGACGAACTCCAGTTGCTGCACTGCTCGGGTCATGGCGACGTAGAGCAGGCGCGCGCCGCGCGGGGTCGGCGTGTCACCATTTTCGTGCAGGATGGCGTGCGGGTTGACCACGACCACACCGTCGAACTCGAGCCCCTTGACGGCTTCGGCAACAAAGAGCGGAATCTCGTTGCGCGCCAGGTCGTGCACGTGCCCGGTGGCGACCAGGTCGAACCCTTCGAGCGCCATGGTGATGGCGTCGTGCACTTCGATGGGCGCAACGACGCCGGTGAGCTTGTGGCGGGCGCGCACTTCGGCCACGGTGGCCGCCACTGTGGCAGCAAGGTCGGTCGCCGCCACACGGCGCCACCCGGGTGGCGTGCCGATCGTTCGCACGCTGCGGCTCTCGGTGGCATCGACGCCAGTGAGCGGCAACAGGCGGTTGGCCACCGACAAGATCGGCTCCGGGACGCGGTACCCGATGGTCAGGTCGGCAACGATGCCGCGGGCGCGGGCAGAGCCAGCGGGGCCACCGGAGCCACCTGGTACCAGGTGCGCGAAGACGTCGGTCCAACGTTCCTGCCCCGCCGGGGTGGTCGACTGGGCGACGTCGCCGACGAGGGTCATCGACAGCGTCGGGGTGCGCCGACCGATCACCCGGAGCGCGACGGCCGAATGGTCTTGGGCTTCGTCGACTACGACGTGGCCGTAGGTGAAGGGCGACCCGTTGAGCAGCGAGTTCGCCTCGTCGACGAGCAGCTGATCGGCCCGGGTCCAGGCCCGCCGGCGACCCTTCGGGCCGGGGAGAAGCGAGTCGACCAGCTGCATCGGCTTCTGAGTCGGCCACGCCTTGTTGATCGCCGCCTTCAACGGCGCAGCACTCGACCACGCGTTGTCCTGCCCCGATCGCTGGAGCAGCGCCCGCTTGGCCAGCGCCGTGACCCGCACCCGACGTTCGTTGATGGGGCTGGTGCCGCCCTTGGCCGTGTCGAGCCAGCCGGCAACCTCGTCGACGGAGAAGATGTGGTTGCGGGCGCCGATCGGCACCACGACGTCTGCGAGCGGAGGCGTGATGGCGGCGAGGGCAGCTGCCACCAGGTCGTCGAGACGCGCCGCGTCTCCCTTCCAGCGCGCTGCGTCCACATCATCGACGCTGGTCACCTCGACGCGCGGGATGCACAGATCGTCGATGGTCGACTGGCGGACGCTGCGCTCGCCGAGCGACGGCAGCACATTGCCGATGTAGTCGAGGAAAGCTCGGTTCGGCCCGACGACGAGCACGCCGTCGCGTGCGAGGCGGCCCCGATGTTCGAAGAGCAGATACGCGGCGCGATGCAGGGCGACGGCGGTCTTGCCGGTGCCGGGGCCGCCCTGCACGATCAGGACCTGGTCGATGTCGGAGCGGATGACGACGTCTTGCTCACCTTGGATGGTCGCCACGATCTCGCGCATCTCGCCGCTGCGCTCCGCGCCGATCTCGGCGAGCACGGGGTCGGGGATGCCGCCGGCGACATCACCACCGTCGGGGTCGTCGAGGTGCTCGTCGAGGTAGGCGGTCAACTCGCCGTCGTCGAGTGTGAATCTCCGGCGGAAGTCGACGCCGAGGGAGTCGACGGCGGTGGCCCGATAGAAGGGCGCGGCGATCGGCGCGCGCCAGTCGACGACCACCGGGTCGTGGTCGTCGTTCTCGATGTGACGGCGGCCGATGTACCACTGCTCGACGGTTCCCGTACCGTCGTCACCGTCGATGCGGCCGAAGAAATCGCCGGCGCCAGGGCTGCGTAAATCGTCGAGCGCGTCGGCCACTGTGACTTCGATGTACTGCTTGGTGATCTCGTCGGCCGCACCGCTCGGGTCGACCGCCGAGAGCCGCTCGATCATCCGCAGGCGCGAGCGACGCGAGTGAGCCAGATGGGCACGCTCGGCTTCGAGATCGGGGAAGAGGTGGCTCGACACAGGGCATTCGACGCTATCGGTCTGCGGCGATCGAATGTCAGAGTGAGACGGCGAGCACCAGCGGGCGTGATGGGTCGGAGTGCGGAGGCGTCGACGTGCGAAGATTCCGCCGTGTTGGCGGCGTTCCTCATCATCGTGTCCTACGTGCTCGGCACCTTCCCGAGCGCAACGCTGATCGCGCGTGCCAACGGGATCGACATCTCCACCTTCGGGTCGGGCAATCCCGGCGCCTCGAACGTGACACGCGCCCTGGGCTGGAAGAAGGGCATCTGGGTCTACGTCCTCGACGCACTCAAGGCAGCCATCGCCACCGGCCTCGGGCTCGGTATGGGCCTGGACTGGGACGGGACCGGTCGCCCGGTCGCCTACGTTTGCGCCATCGCAGCGACCCTCGGACATATGTTTCCGGTGTTCCGACGGTTCAAGGGGGGCAAGGGGGTGGCCTGCGGATCGGGGGTGGTCCTCGTGCTGCAGCCCGTCGTCGGCATCGCCGCCCCAGCGATCTGGTGGATCATCAGCAAGGTGACGGGCAAGGCCGCGATCGGCTCGATCGTGACCGTGGCCCTGGTGCCGGTCGGTTTGGCGGTCACCGGACGTCCGGCCTGGGAATTCGCCGCGATGGCCGGTCTCTGCGGCCTGATCCTCGTCAAACACTGGCGCAATTTCGGGCGGTTGATTCGGCGCGAGGAACCGTCGCTCCGCAAGGATTGACCGCACGATGCGACTGCTTTCCCCCTTGACGATCGGCGGCCACACCGCGCCCAGCCGAGTGCTATTCGGCCCTCATGTCACCAACCTCGGTGCCGACGACCGGTCGCTGACCGAACGGCACGTCGCCTACTACGAGCGGCGGGCACGCGGCGGTTGCGGCATCGTCGTGGTCGAAGGTGCGTCGGTCCACCCGAGCGACTGGCCGTATGAGCGGGCGCCACTCGCCGAGCGATGCGGCGACGGCTGGGCACGGATCGCCGCGGCAGTGCAGGGCCACGGCGCGCTCGCCGTTGCATCGCTCGATCACGCTGGCGGGCAGGGATCGTCGGCGTACAGCCAAGCCCCGTTGTGGGCACCCTCGCGGGTGCCCGAGGTGAACGCCCGCGAGGTCCCGAAGTGGATGGAGGCCGACGACATCGAAGCCGTCATCACCGGCTTCGTCGACGCCGCAGCGCAGGCGTCAGCGGCTGGCCTCGATGGCGTCGAGATCAACGCCGGGCAGCACAGCTTGGTCCGCCAGTTCATGTCGGGGCTCACGAACCATCGCGACGACGAATGGGGCGCCGACAAGCTGCGGTTCGCGCAGACCATCATCGAACGCATTCGCGCCGGCGGGCTCGGCGCAGGAGGCGTGCTCGGATTGCGCCTCTCGTGCGACGAGTTGGCGCCGTGGGCCGGCGTGACCCCCGAGATGGCCCCCGCGATCGCGGTCGACCTGGCCGCCGCGGGGCTCGACTACCTCGTCGTCACCCGCGGCTCGATCTACACGGTCGAAAAGACGCGGCCCGACTTCCACGAAGCCACGGGCTTCAACATCGACGTGTGCCGTGCGGTACGCGCGTCCTTGCGCGCCGCCGGGCACGACCTGCCGGTCTTCCTGCAGGGCTCCATCGTCGAACCCGGTCAGGCCGAATGGGCACTCGGTGCCGGCGACGACGAGGCACTCGCCGACGGTGTCGAGATGACCCGCGCCCAGATTGCCGACCCCGACCTCGTGGCCAAGCTGCGCGATGGTGCCGCCGATCAGATCCGGCCGTGCACGCGATGCAATCAAACCTGTCAGGTGCGCGACGCCCGCAACCCGATCGTCTCGTGCGTCGGCGAGCCGACGAGTGGCCGCGAGACCGAAGACCCCGACTGGTACGAGCCGACTCGGTCGCCCCGCACGGTCAACGTGATCGGGGCCGGGCCCGCCGGGTTGGAGACCGCTCGGGTCGCAGCACTGCGGGGTCACCACGTGCGGGTGTTCGAGCGAGGATCGGCGATCGGTGGCGTCGCCGCGGTGGCCGGCCCCCACCGCGAGCTGATCGAGTGGTATCGCCGCGAGCACGAGCGGTTGGGAACACCGATCGAGACGAACGCCGTGGATGACCTGTCGCTCGGCGACGATCCCGCCATCGTGTGGGTGCAGTGCACCGGATCGCGGCCCGGTCGGCGCGAGTACGAGGTGGCCGACGATGCCGTGCCCGTGTTCGACGTCGTCGACGTTCGGCGCGGGGCCGAACTTCCCGCCGGGTCGATCGTGCTGCTCGACCCCATCGGCGGCCCGATCGGCATTGCGCTCGCCGAGGAGCTGGGGGATCGGGCCAGGCTCGTGACGCAGGACAACATCGCCGGCAACGAGCTGTCGCGCACCGGCGACCTGGCGCCTGCCAACTCTCGGCTCGCCCAGCGCGACGTCACCGTCGAGCGCCGCTCGATCGTGCGCGCCGTCACCGCCGACGGCGTCGTCTTGGAGGATCGGTTCAGCGGGCAGCGCCGCACCGTGGCGTGCGCGGCCGTCGTCGACTGCGGGTTCCGGCTCCCGACCGACCCGATCGACGGAGTTCACCTGCCGCGCCGGCGATGCCGTCGCACCGCGCACCGTCTACGAAGCGATCCTCGAAGCCCGCCGTATCGCCCACTCGATCTGACGCTCACCCACGTTTGCGTGACGATTTTGGTTGGTATCTCAACCAAAATCGTCACGCAAACGTGGTGGTCGGGTCGCGGGCAGATGATTGGTGGCGCGTTAGATGGGGAGGCCGTGGGGGGCGAAGAGGGCGGGCCAGCCGCCGGTGTGGATGAACACGACGTCGCCAGCACCGAAGCGGCCTTCGCCGGCCAAGCCGAGCGCGCCGGCCAGGCCCTTGCCGGAGTAGGTCCGGTCGAGCAGCCAGCCCCCGGTGGTCGCCGCCCAGCGGATCGCGGCGTCGCCGGCCTCGGTCGGCACGGCGTAGTCGTCGCCGATCCAACGGGTGTCGACCTCGACGTCGGCGGGTTTGACCCGCACATCGCTCAGGCGCATCAGATCGAGCGTGGCGTTGGCCAGGTCGGCGATGTCGGGAATACCCAGGTTGACGCCCTTGGCCACACCGATCGCCACGATGTCGGGCACGGTCTGCCCGGCTGCCAGGAGCGCCGCGCGGCCCGCGAGCAGACCGGCGTGGGTGCCTCCGCTCGACGACGTGAACACGACCGTCGACGGCATGATGAGCTGGTCGGCGCACTGATCCATCAGCTCGACGAAGGCGTCGGCGTAGCCCAATGCGCCGATGGCAGTCGACCCCCCGATCGGAATCGAGTACGGCGACAGACCGTCGTCGGCCAGTTGGTTCGTGAGGGATTCCCGCACGATTTCGAGCTCGCCCCAATGGCTCTCGGCGGCCCCGGTGAAGTGGAGTTGGGCACCGAAGAGCATCGAAAGGAGCTGATTGCCTGCGGGGGCGATACCCGCGGGGGGCGCATCGCCGGACAGGACGAGGTGGACTTCGAGGCCGAGACGCGCCCCGGCCGCAGCGGTCATCCGACAGTGATTCGACTGAGCCGCGCCGACGGTGACGAGTGCTTGGGCCCCGACCCGGAGCGCATCACCACACAGGAATTCGAGCTTGCGCGCCTTGTTGCCGCCGCCGCCCAAGCCGGTGAGATCGTCGCGTTTCACCCACAGCCGCGCTCCTCCACCGATGACCGGACCGGGCTCCAGCGGCGTCGGCGTCGTGGCCAGTTGGGCTCTTTCGAGGTGCTCGAACATCTTGGGCATGCTAGGCACACATCTCGATGACCACGGATTGGAATCCCCTGCTCCGCACCGAGTTCGCCAAGCCTTACTGGGCCGAGCTGCAGGCGTTCGTCGCCGAGGAGCGACGAACTCACTCGGTCTACCCGCCGCACGACGAGGTGTTCACCGCATTGCACCTGACTCCGTATGCCGACACCAAGGTGATGGTGCTCGGCCAAGACCCCTACCACGGGGCAGGGCAGGCCCACGGTCTGGCGTTCTCGGTTCGCCGCGGCGTGCGCACGCCACCGTCGCTGCAGAACATCTACAAGGAGTTGCTCGACGACCTCGGCATCGAGATCGCCGAGCACGGGAACCTCGAACACTGGGCCCGCCAGGGGGTGCTGCTGCTCAACACCACGCTGACCGTGCGCGCCGGCCAGGCCGCCTCACATCAGAAGCACGGCTGGGAGGAGTTCACCGATCAGGTCATTCACACCGTGAATGCGAAGGACGAGGCCGTCGTGTTCGTGCTCTGGGGCAATGCGGCTCGACGCAAGGCGGAGTTCATCGACCGAGCGCGGCACACGATCATCGAGTCGCCCCATCCGTCGCCGTTCAGTGCCCACAACGGATTCTTCGGCAGCAGGCCGTTCAGTCGCGCGAACGAGGCACTCGTTGCCGCCGGGCGCGCACCGATCGACTGGCACGTCGACTGAGCGCCGGGCGGCCGCGCGGGAGCGATCACCGAACCGGCTCGGCTGCGATCTGGTCGAAGTTCGGGTGAACGGGCAGACTGGCGGTCATGGCATGGCAAACCAGCCCGCGGGTGATGCAGATCCGGGCCCGGCACCGCTTCATCGACGTGGCGGTCGAGATGCTCGACGGTTGGCGACGGCATCTGTCGGGCCGCAACGCATCGCTGCTCGCCTTCTTCACCTTCCTCTCGATCTTCCCGTTGATGCTCGCGGCAACGACGATCTTGGGTTTCGTGCTCGACGGCAACGAGGACCTCCAACGCCGAATCGTCGACGGTGCGGCGGCCGAGATTCCGGTCGTCGGCGAGGCGATCGCAGCCAACCCGCAGGCGCTCACGGGAAGCGTGTGGGCGCTGGTGATCGGCTTGGTCGGCGCGCTCTGGTCGTCGACCAAGGCCTTCGTCGGCTTGCAGAGTGCGCTCGACGACACGTGGGAGATTCCCGTCGACGACCGCGCCGGCTTGGCGGTGCAACGGGGTCGGGCACTGGTCGGACTCGTCATCATCGGCGCGGCCCAGGTGGGGTCGCTGGTGATTGCGTCGATCGTCAGTGCTGCCGGGTTGCCCGGGATCAGCCAAGTCTTGCTGACGTTGGCCACGGTGGCGATCAACATCTTGGTGATCGCAGCGATGTTCCGGTTCTTGACTCAGGCGGCGGTCACGTGGCGTGACGTGTGGCCGGGCGCCATCGCCGCCGGCGTGGTGTTCAGCATCCTGCAACGGGTGGGGCCGGAGGTCGTCAAGAAGATCGCCGATGGCAATGCCGCCTACGAGACGTTCGGTGTCGTCATCGGCTTGGTCACCTGGCTCGGCTTCGTCGCCATCGCGACGCTGATGGCGGCCGAACTCAACGCCGCGATCGTTCGGCTCCGCGAGCGGGTCCTGCGTCCCACGATGGGCGCCGACTTCGACCTGCCAGTGCGCGCCACGAGTCAGCCAGTGGCGATCAGCCGGTGACGATCAGATAGCCGTCGATCTCGCTGATGAGGTCGGAGGTGGGGCGTTCGGGAAGAGCGTGGCCGAGGTCGCGTGACCGGACCTCGCCGATCCATTGGCTGTGCTGGTATTCGTGGTTGATCACGGCGAGCAGTAGGCCGACGGCGATGTGCTGGAGTTGATTCGGCGCGCCGACGTCGCCCCGCGCGATGTTGCCGATGCGCAGGTGGAGTCGCTCCGCTGCAGTGGTGCGGTAGGCGCGAAGGCGGGCGAGGTCGGGAAGTTCGCCACGCTCGGGTTCGGCGGTGGCGCTGTCCATCAGCTGGTCGAGTTCGGCGTCGATCGGCGGCTCGGCGGCGGTGAGGTTGCGCACCATGAAGTGCGACACCGCGGCCTGGTGGCCGAGGTGCCACCCGATCGCGCTCGACTGCGGCGATGGCCTCCAGTGCACCTCGTCGACGGTGAGGTCGTCCCACAACTGGTCGGTGTAGGCCATGGCGCGGTCGTGCTCGACGAGGAGTTCGGCAATCGACGGACGTGCCGTCATGAGGCGAGCCGAGTGGCGATGGCGCTTGCACTTTCGAGGGTGCGGTGGACCGGACACTTGTCGGCGATGGCCAGCAGCCTGGCCTTGTCGTCGTCGGTCAGGTCGGCGCCGTCGAGGGTGATCACCCGCTCGAAGCGATCGATCAGGGTCGCCCGACCGGTTGCGATCGCGGCGAAGACGTCGTCGTTGTCGGCGCACTCGACGCAGTCGTCGGCGTGCACTTTCCCATGACTCACTTCGACCGTGACGCGATCGAGCGGCAGCTTCTTGCGATCGGCGTACATCCGCAGTGTCATCGACGTGCACGCGCCGAGTGCCGCCCCGAGAAAGTCGTACGGCGCTGGGCCGGCATCGAATCCCCCGATCGAGGTGGGCTCATCGGCGAGCAGTCGATGACGGCCGACCACGACGTGGTTGAGGAACGGACCCTGCGCGGTTTCGGCGACGACGACCGGTGCCGACGCAGCCGGCGCGGCGAGGGCACCGCTGTGGTCGTCGATGTAGCGCCGCGCGAACCCGGCGATCATCGTGGCGGCATACGCAGCGTCGGCTGAGTCGGTGAGCAGGTGGTCGGCACCATCGAGGGAGACGAAGCTCTTCGGATGCCTGGCAGCGGTGAAGATGTCCGCAGCGTTTTCGATGCCCACGATGTTGTCGATCGGTGAATGCAGAATCAGGTGCGCCTTCTTCGAGGTGGCGATGCGGTCGGTGATCACGTGGTTGCGCAAGTCGTCGACGAACTGCTGGCGGATCGTGAAGGTTCGACCGGCGAGCTGAACCTCGGCCTCACCCGACGACGCGATCGCATCGACCGAGTCGGCGAAGACCCCGGTGACGTGGGCCGGGTCGGACGGGGCGCCGATGGTGGCCACGGCGCGCACTTCGTCGATGGCGTCAGCGACGGCGAGCACCGCAGCGCCGCCGAGGGAGTGGCCGACGAGCAGCTGGGGCGCCTCGTGGTTGGCCCGGAGCCAGTCGGCAGCTGCGAGCACGTCGTCGGTGTTCGACGTGAAGTTGGTGTTGGCGAACTCGCCCTCGCTCATACCGAGGCCCGTGAAATCGAAGCGCAGTACCCCGAACCCGGCTTCGGTGAGAGCTGCGGCGACACGCGACGCAGCTTTGACGTCCTTGCCACACGTGAAGCAGTGCGCAAAGAGCGCAAACGCAACGGGCGGCCCGGCCGGGAGATCGAGCCGGGCGGCCAGTTCGTCGCCCAGCGAGCCGGGAAACATGATGCGTTCGATACGTGCGCTCATCTCCCGAACGTATCGCTCGCGCAGGCAGGGTCGGCTGCGATGAGTTTGAGTCGCTGGGGATGCCGCCGGAACTCATCGCTCACGCAGGCAGGGTGGGCTGCGATGAGTTTCAGTCGCAGGGGATGCCGCCGGAACTCATCACTCACGCGGGCGGGTCGGCCTGCGATGAGTTTGGGTCGCAGGGGATGCCGCCGGAACTCATCGCTACGGCGTGGAAGGCGGGCGGGGCGGGGGCGACGTTCGGGCGCTGCCTACGATGGGGCGATGGTCGATGCCCGTGCGAAATCGTTGTGGCTCGACAGGTACCCCGGGTCGCTCGATCCTCGGCCGAGCCTCGGCGGCGATGTCCAGTGCGACGTGGCAATCATCGGGGGCGGATTCACCGGGCTGTGGACGGCGTACTACCTGAGCGAACTCGACCCGACGGCGCGCATCGTCGTGATCGAACGCGAGGTGTGCGGGTTCGGTGCGTCGGGGCGTAACGGCGGCTGGGCCGAGGGCGAACTGGCGGGCTCGATCGAGAAGTACGCCGAGCAGGTGTCTCTGCCCGCTGCCCTACGCCAGGCCCGGGCCCTGTTCGCCACCGTCGACGAGATGCGTCGGGTCATCGAGGCCGAGGGCATCGACTGCGGATTCGCGCATGGCGGTGCGCTGCGGATGGCGCGCAACGATCCGCAGGCGCAGCGCCAGCGCGCCGAGATCGAGCATCATCGGGCGCTCGGGTTCACCGAGGACGAGGTGCGCTTGCTCGATGCCGACGAGGCCCGCTCGATGTGCAACGCCACCGAGGTGCGCAGCGCCATCGTGCTGGCGGCGGGTGCAGCGCTCGACCCGGCTCGGCTCGTACGCGGATTGGCCGACGTCTGTGCGCAGCGGGGGGTGACGATCTACGAAGACACCGAGGTCACCGGCATCGATGATCGGTGCGTGCGGACCGCGGCGGGCGCCGTTCGGGCCGACGTGGTGATCCGGGCGACCGAGGCCTACACGCGCGATCTACCGGGCGAACGGCGCACGCTGCTTCCGATCTACTCGCTGATGGTCGCCACCGAGCCGCTTCCCGCCGCCGTGTTCGACGAGATCGGGCTGGCCGCACGGCCGACGTTCGCCGACGACCGATACATGGTGATCTACGGCCAGCGCACCGACGACGATCGTTTGGCGTTCGGTGGGCGAGCCGTGCCGTACGCGTTCGGCAGCGCGATCAGGCCGAAGCTCGAAGCGCACCGCCGCTCGCACGACATGATCGCCGCGTCGCTGCGCGACTTGTTCCCGGTGTTGTGCGACGCCGAGATCACCCATCGGTGGGGCGGGGTGCTGGGTGCGCCGCGGAACTGGATGCCGTCGGTGCACTTCGACCGACGGTCGGGCTTCGGGACTGCGGGCGGGTACGTGGGCGAAGGTGTGGCGGCGGCCAACCTGGCCGGGCGCACCTTGGCCGAGCTGATCGTCGGCGCCGCGACCGAGCGCACGACGCTGCCGTGGGTCAGCACCCGCTCGCGCAAGTGGGAACCCGAACCGTTGCGTTGGATCGGTGTCCGCGGGTCCCGCACCCTCCTCGGGCTCGCCGACCACCGCGAGAACACAACGCAGCGCGAATCCACGTGGGCCGCCGCGCTCTCGCGTTTGCTGCGCGGATGACACCTGCTGCGGGCTGAAGACCTTCGGCGATGGAGGTGGCTACGACAACCCCGACGGTACCTGCTTCCCAGGTTTCGTCGACGAGGGGCACTTCTGAATCTCGGCCGGTGAGGTTGAGGCCGATGTTTTGAAGCGCGCTTTATCGGGCGGGCGATCACGCTCCGACCGGCGGAACCTCAAGCCACAACTGCAGCCCTCACACCTTGATCTCGACGAACCTTCGAAACAAGGATTCACGCGCCCTGGCGAGTACGCAACACGGCTGGCACCCAATCATTACCTCATGCCGAGCATGAATAACTACCGATCGTGCGAGACGCCGATGCCGGAAACAGGCTCCAACCGCTCGACCATCCCGCCTGACTGACCGGATATGGATTCAAGTACCAGTTCGGGACGAACGCGTTCCAACCCATTAGTGCCTCGAATGCGCCGCCACCGTAATAAGTCCAGTACTCGGTGGCGTATCCGTTTGTGTATCCGTAATATTGATGGCGATAATATGAATCGCCACCCTGATTGTTGGGTGGAGTCTTCGAGAACTGCATACCGTTCCAATCGTTTGTGTTTACCACACCATCGGCTGGGAGTATATTTGGAAAGCTCGGGTTGTATGAATTCCAAGTCTGCTGGCGATTTATTGTCATGGCTTGCGTCTGACTTCCAAAGATACCGTTCACAATGACACAAGCGTTGGTTGAATTCAGAATCGTTTGCCAGAACGCAGTCGCGTTCGAGTAAGCGTGGGTACTGGTAGACACGGTGAATCCCGAACCAGACCAGAATATCGACGTGAGGCCCGACGCCGCTTCGACGCGACCTGCGGGCAATGTCGAAGTAACGAAGACGAGTGCGATGGCAATTCGCAACGACGGTCGTCGAAACCACCTCATCCGGCAGACTCCTGCGTTGACATGCCGACGACGAGCTGGTCAATCACGCGTTGCTCTCCACTGATGCCGAGAAGGTAGTCGCCGTGGCGAGCGAAGGCAATTATCAGCTCCTTGTGGGGAGATGCCTCTCCACCTTCCAACACACTCCATTCCAGTCCGTTAGCGGACGCGAAAGGTTTGGACAGATTCTGCACGAGCTGCGAACCGTCACCCGGGAACATCTGGACCGAGAACGTCGCATTGAGCAGGGAATCGTTTACGATCCATCTTTCCAGAACATAGAGACCATTTACTCGATCTCGTTCAGTAATCACCGAAGTGGTACGCGTTGGTCCGAACGATTCAGGCACACTCAAGACTATGCTGAGATTACTATCAACCACGAACGTCGCAGTACGCCCGAGGACCGAAGTAGGCGTCGCTGAAGAGGTGGTAGTGGTCTTCGGTGGGCTTGGAATCTCCGCCGCCAGAGATCCGGGCGGAAGCAAGTCGCCTCCGTCTTGGGAGGCCGCAACTACGTCCCCGGCAGTATCGTGAACCGCAGTTTCGGATGAGGCGCCGCAAGACGAAACAGCTCCGAGAGCTCCCAGAAGTAGAAATGCTCGCATCTCCATGGTCGGCCTCCCATTCATCGCCCGCTCACTCAGAGTATAGCTATCGCCACAGAGAGTCAATGCTGACGCATCGACTCTCCATGGGAGGTCAAGAGGGCTTGTCTGCCCACACCAGCCTTGGCACAGGCAATCATGAACTGTTCCAACACGGGACGGCCGCAAATTCGATTTCATCTTCGCCGACGAGCGCTCGCCGTGGAGTGTCGTCCGTTCTACAACGACATGACGACGGCCTCCCTCGCCGTTCGATTCACGAAGGTCGTTCTACCCGCCGGCAGAACTTCTGCGCCCGCTGTCACGGATCCACACTGCTGCTCGTCAGATGTGCATGACCCTGCGATCGCTCACATCGTCCGAACCTGGCGACCCAACTTCCCGTGCTGACATGACGGTCGACGTCGTCGTGGTCGGCGCCGGGCTGGCAGGACTGACGGCGGCGACGTACGCCGCGCGAAGCGGCGCTCGGGTCGTCGTCCTCGAATCGACGACCCGACCTGGCGGCCGTGCCCGAACCGAGTGTCGAGACGGCATCTCGTTCAACCAGGGACCGCACGCCCTCTACGAAGGCGGCGCAGGCATGGATACCTTGCGTGACCTCGGGATCGACCCACCCGGTGCCCGGCCGAACGCGACGGGACCCGCGGTGTGGTGCGGTCGCGAGGGGCCGCTGCCGTTCGACGCCCGATCGCTGGCCACCACGAAACTCCTGACGCGGCGGTCACGCCTGGCCTTCGCCCGATTCCACACCGGCCTCGCCCGGCTCGACGCCCGATCGTTCGACTCGACCAGCGTCGCCGACTTCCTCGACGACTCGATCGGCACGGCACGTGGCGATCTGCGTGCCGTCGTCGAGGGCATTCTCCGCCTGAGCCTGTACGCGAACGCCCCCGAATTGCACAGCGCGGGTGCGGCCATCGACCAACTCAAGCTGGCCGGCTCGGGCGTGCGGTATCTCCACCAGGGCTGGGGTGCGCTGGTCGACTCGCTCGCCTCCGTTGCGCGCCTCGCCGGCGCGGAGATTCAGGTCGGCGCCCGCGTGGTCGCCATCGAGCCTGCGGCCGATGTTGCCGGCGCCGACACTTCGGATGGCCATGCCGATGCATCTGCTGCTGCTGCCGCCGATGTCGCTGCGGGCGCCAATTCCGATGCCAATGCCGATGCCGATGCCGATGCCGATGCCGATGCCGCCGATGCATCAATGCGGATCGTCGTCGACGGCGACGGTCGACGCTGGTCGACGCACGCCGTGATCATTGCCGGGCTCTCGCCCGACGCAGCCGAGCGCTTGGCCCGGAGCGAGCCCGGGGCTCTGCGTGCCGCCGCCGGGCCACCGGTACGCGCAGCATGCCTCGACCTCGTCCTGGCCACACCACCGAAGGTGACTTTCGCCCTCGATCTCGATCACCACGGCTACTACTCACTCCATGCGCCGGTCGCCGATCTTGCATCGGGGGGCCGGGCACTCGTGTCGCTGGCCCGATACCGACGACCCGATGAGGTCACCGACGCCGAGCGCGATCGGACAACCATGCGGGAGTTCGCCCGCCGGATGGGAGTGGAGACCACGCTGACCGAGCGGTACCTTCACGACATGACCGTCACCCACGGCATGCCGCTCGCAACACGCGGCGGCCTCGCTGGTCGGCCGCAGGTCGATGCACTCGGGCAGGCCGGGTTGCTCCTGGCTGGCGACTGGGTTGGGCCGTCCGGGCTGCTCGCTGACGCCGCGCTGGCAAGCGGTCGGGCCGCTGGTCGACTCGCCGCCGGCATCTGCCGGAGGCGCGGCGCGGCGCAATGATCATCGACATCGACACCTTCGAACGCGAGCGGACACGCTTGTTCGGGCTCGCGTATCGGATGACCGGCAGCGTTGCCGACGCCGACGACATCGTGCAGGAAGCGTGGCTGCGCGCTGGCTCGGCGACTGACGTCGAGCGTCCGGCAGCGTGGCTCACCACGGTCGTCACACGCCTGACGATCGACCGGCTGCGCTCGGCCGCCCGGCGTCGCGAGCAATACGTCGGGCCGTGGTTACCCGAACCGATCCTGACCGATCGCGACCCTGCGCACCTGGTCGAGGTCAACGAGTCGCTCACCCTCAGCTTCCTCCATGTCCTCGATCGCCTCGAGCCAGTCGAGCGGGCCGTCTTCTTGCTCCGCGAGGTCTTTGCTGCGGACTATGCCGAGGTCGCCGACGTGGTGGGCCGCTCGCCGGAGACGTGCCGCCAGATCGCGCATCGGGCCCGCCAACGGGTTCGCAGCGAACGACCCCGGTTCGACGTGGACCCCGACCGGCGCCAGGAATTACTCGACTCGTTTCTGGTCGCTGCGCTGAGCGGCGAGCCGCAGCAACTTGCGGAACTGCTCGCCGAAGACGTCGTGCTCGTCTCCGATGGTGGCCCGTCGCGCCACGCCGCCCGCCGCCCCGTCGTCGGCCCGCACCGGGTGAGCCGGTTCGTCACGAACCTCGCCACCCGGTTCTCGGCCGTCGCAGCCGACGTCGTGCTCGTCCACGCCAACGGCGAACCCGCGATCCTGCTCCTGAAGTCCGACTACACCCTGCTGCTCGTCCCCGAGTTCGACGGCACCCTCCTGCGCCGGATCGAATTGATCTCGGCACCCGAAAAGCTCGCCGCCGTCCGCGCCGTCATCGATGACGCTGATCCTGCGGCCGCACGACAGCGGTGACACCGGAACGCCCGAGCACGCTTGCGCTGCGTCCGCGCCGATCTCCGTGCGTGCAGCCCAGCAATCCGCGGCAACACGGACGGAGATCGTCGAGCAGCGTGAGCCGGCGCCGCCAGGTGGTCAGCCTCGTGGAGCCACGGGTGAGCCGGGCGCCGTGTGGTCAGCCGCGAGCAGCGTGATCGGCAGGGTTCCCACACGGCCTGCGGTAGTTTGCGGCGATGAGTGAGCTGCACCTGGCGGTGGTCCAGATGGCGATGGTCGACGATGCACCCGATCGAGGGTGGTCGGCCAACGTCGCGACCGCCGAGCGGCTCGTCCGCGAGGCGGCCGCCGACGGTGCACAGATCATCCTGCTGCCCGAACTGTTCGAGGGCGTCTACTTCTGCAAGGACCAGTTGCCCGAGCATCTCGATCGGGCTCGACCCATCGAGGGGCACCCCACGGTCGAACGCTTCGCTGCGGTGGCCGCGGAACTCGCCGTCGTGCTGCCGATCAGCATCTACGAGCGCGCCGGGCAGGCGCTGTTCAACACCGTCGTGGTGCTCGACGCCGACGGATCGCGCCTCGGCCACTACCGCAAGAGCCACATTCCCGACGGCCCCGGCTACACCGAGAAGTACTACTTCTCACCCGGCGACACCGGCTTTCGGGCGTGGGCGACGCGATACTGCACGCTCGGCGTCGGCATCTGCTGGGACCAGTGGTTCCCCGAAACGGCCCGCGCAATGGCACTGCTCGGGGCAGAGGTGCTGTGCTATCCGACCGCCATCGGCAGCGAACCGCCCGACCCCACCTGGGACTCCGCCGGCCATTGGCAGCGCGTGATGCAAGGCCATGCCGGCGCCAACCTGATGCCGCTGATGGCAGCCAATCGGATCGGCCACGAACCGAGCCTTGGCGGCGCGACCGACATCACGTTCTACGGCTCGTCGTTCATCGCCGACCCGACCGGCGCATTGGTCGCCGAGGCGCCGCGCGACGCCGAAGCCGTGATCGGTGCATCATTCGATCGCGAGCAGTTGGCCGCGCAACGCCAGGCGTGGGGCTTGTTCCGCGACCGACGCCCCGACCTGTACCACCCCCTGAACTCCCTCGACGGCACCGCATGATCCGCTGGCCCGCCGAATGGGAGCCGCACGAGCGCACGGTGATGTGTTGGCCGGCGCGCCACTCGGCGTGGGGCCGGCGCGGCAGCGAAGCCGAACAGGCCTACGCCGATGTCGCCCGCGCCATCGCCCGATTCGAACCGGTCACGATGATCGCCGCCGCACCCACGGTCGAGCGGGCCGCAGAACTGTGCGGCGGGTCAGTCGAACTCACCCGTGAATCACCCCAATCGGGCCACATTGATCCTGCACGTCAACCGGGCCACGGCATCGAGGTCGTCGAGTTGGCGATCGACGACTCCTGGTTTCGCGACTCGGGCCCCGTCTACGTCGTCGACGACAGCGCACCGATCAGCGATGACGATGCCGCAGCGATGCGCCGAAGCGGCGCGGGCGACCAGCTCATCGCGCTCGACTGGCGGTTCAATTCGTGGGGCGAGAAGTTCCTCCCGTTCGACAGCGATGCCGCCGTGGCCCGGCGCTGGGCCGAACACGCCGGCCACCGCGTCCGGACGATCGACATGGTCCTCGAAGGCGGCTCGATCAGTACCGACGGTGCGGGCACCATCGTCACCACCACGCAGTGCCTGATGCATCCGAATCGAAATCCAGGGCTCAGCCAGGCCGACATCGAGCGGCGGGTCCTCACCGAGTTCGGGGCCGACCGCATGCTCTGGTTGCCCTACGGCCTGGCGCTCGACGACGACACCGACGGCCATGTCGACAACGTTGCCGCCTTCACTCCCGACGGTCACCTCCTTCTGCAGGGCTGCGACGACCCGAGTGTTGACGACCATCTCCGGATGAACGTCAACCGCCGTGTCGCAGCCGGCAGCGTCGAAACGATCGAGGTTCCCGTCCTGCCGTTCACCGAGGTCGACGACCGGTACGTGGCGGTGCCCTACCTCAACTACTACGTCGGCAACGGCTTCGTGATCGTGCCGACCTGTGGTCACCCAGCCGACGACGACATGGTTGCCCTCATCGGCGAGCAGTACCCCGGCCGCGAAACCTTCGGCCTCGACGTCGGCGCGATCATCGCCTACGGCGGTGGCGGCATTCACTGCATCACTCAACAGATACCAGCCGCCAGCAACGTGACGCCTGGACGCAGTGACGCAACGAACGCATGAGATACATGCCCCGCTGAGGCACCTACCTCATGCGTTCACGACGCACTGGCGGGATGCACTGCGCGACGGACTGGGCGCGGTGGACTGGGCGCGGTGGACAGGGTGGTGGACGTTCAGCGTTGGTCGGGCGGGCGGGCCCAGGGTGATTGCTCGGCCCGGTCGCTCGCGGGGTCGGGGACCAATTCGAGTTCGACCCACTCTGAGGTGTCGAGTTGTTCGTTGCGCGGCTGGGGCGCCAAGCCACCGCCGCGCGCGACCCAGGTCGAACGCAAACGCTCGAACACCGACGGCGCCCGCCGTGCGGCCGTTTCGCGAGCCGCGGCAAGGTCGTGGCGGACCTGTGCCGCCGTCGCCCGGTTGTGGAGGCGCAGGATCATCAGCAACGCCACGTCCATCGCCGACACATGCCCGTGGCAGGTGAGCACATGGCCCACCTCGACGATCCGCTCGTTCGACGCCGCGCTCCCGAACTCGGCGAGCTTTCCCCCGGCCAACCAGTGCGTCGCCGCCGGGTGGTCGGCGAGCAACCCCGCCGCAGCGACGACCACCGTGCCGGTGGAGCTTGCCGCCATCCACTGACATGTCGGCTCGACCAGTCGGAGCCACGTGAGCAGTGTCTCGTCGCGTGCGGTGCGATCGACACCGAGGCCGCCGGGAACGAGCACCACGTCGGGCGTGGGCACTTCGGCGAACGTGGCATCGACGTGCGGACGTCCGCCGACGCCGACCACCTCGCCGCGAACGGCGCCGACCCCGACGAGCGTGCAGTTGCCGAGGCCCGAGGCATCGAGCTGACGGAACGCGAGCGCGAACGCTTCGCACTCATTCACAGAGACGCCCGGAAACAGCACGAGTGCAACTTGCACGGCTTCAGTGTTTCACACCCAGGTCCGTAGGGTCACGCCGATGAGCTCTGCACGCGACCGTTTGTCAACCACCGGCGTCTGGTACTTCACCGACGGAATGACCAGCGGCCAGGCCGCCGAAACCGCGGGGCGCATCGAGTCGCTCGGCTACTCGACGCTGTGGCTGCCCGACACCGTGGGCCGCGACCCGTTCGCCCACATTGCCTGGCTCGCCTCGCAGACCTCCACCCTGCAGTTCGCCACCGGAATCGCCAATATCTTCCATCGCCACCCCGGGCCGATGAAGCAGGTTGCCAACACCCTCGCCGAGCAGACCGGTGGCCGATTCGTCCTCGGGTTGGGCGTGAGCCACGGCCCCCTCGTCGCTGGGTTGCGTGGCCTCGACTACTCCCAGCCGCTGACCAAGATGCGCGAGTACCTCGCGGCGATGAAGACCCAGCCGTTCAGGGGAATTGCTCCGGAGCACGAGCCGTTGGTGCTGTTGGCCGCCCTCGGCCCGAAGATGCTCGAACTGTCAGCCACTGCCGCCGACGGCGCCCATCCGTACTGGACTACGCCCGAGCACACGGCGATGGCCCGCGAGGTCATGGGCCCCGATGCGCTGCTGTGCGTCGAGCAGAAGGTGATTCTGTCGACCGACGCCGACGCCGCCCGCGCCGC
This sequence comes from Ilumatobacteraceae bacterium, assembly GCA_963820085.1. GTDB lineage: Bacteria > Actinomycetota > Acidimicrobiia > Acidimicrobiales > Ilumatobacteraceae > Ilumatobacter_A. Next base: position 326,678 of record CAWFYU010000022.1, read on the forward strand.
TGCGAACATCCAGATCGAACGGTACGCGGCGTTGCCCAACTATCGGAACAACTGGATCCGGCTCGGCTTCACCGACGACGAGATCGAACATCGGGCGCCCCGGTTCGTCGACGCAGTGGTCGTGTGGGGCGACGAGGATCGCGTCCGGGCCGGCGTGCAGGCGCACCTCGACGCCGGTGCCGATCACGTCTGCGTCCAGCCGGTCAACCCCGACGGCACCGCCGACCTCGACTGGAACGTGCTCGAACTCCTCGCACCCGCAGGCTGACCCGCCCGCGACCGCCGACCGCGACGACCGACCACAACGACCGACCGCAACGACCGATCGCAGCGTCGCCGGGGGACCCGCCCGTCAGCGTGCAATCCCCGGAGACGCACGCAGTGATGCGTTATCGTCGGCGCCCGTGCCAGCATCGACCACCAGCACCGGAACAACTCGCGATGGGCTTGCGCAGCTTCGTCGGCATTGGGCGGCAGCCGCTCCGAAGGCTGCACTGCTGCTCGTGCACGGCATCGGCGAGCATTCCGGCCGTTACGAACACGTCGGCGCAAAGCTGTCCGATGCCGGCTACGACGTGCTGTCCTACGACCAGCGTGGCTTCGGTGCGTCGGGCGGTCGACGTGCGTTCGTCTCGGACTTCTCCGAATACACCGACGACGTCGCCGACCTGCTCGCCGAGCGACGAGAACTCGGCGTCCCAGTCGTCCTCATGGGCCATTCGCTCGGCGGACTCATCGTTGCGACCTACCTCGTGGGCCGCAACCCGCAGCCCGACCTCGCGGTCCTCAGCGCACCCGCTCTCGCCGCGGAGATTCCTCGCTGGCAACGCCTGGCAGTACCGGTGTTGAGCCGGGTCGCCCCGAGACTGCACGTCAAGTCAGACTTCGACGGATCGATTCTGAGCCGCGACGAGTCGGTGCAGCAGGCCTACGACACCGATCCGCTGCGCGTCGACGGCGCAACGACGTCACTCGGGCGCCAGATCATGTCGGCGATGGCCTCGACGTCGACGTCGATCGATCGCATCGCGGTGCCGACCTACGTACTGCACGGGAGCGACGACATGCTGGTTCGCCCGGCCGCGTCCGAGGCGATCGGACAGTCGGCCTGGAGTCACTCGCAAAGTGTGGCCGGGCCTGCGCCACGAGTGCCTCAACGAACCCGAGTGGCCTGCCGTGGTCGACGGCATCACCGACTGGATCGCTGCCGCGCTCGCCGCGTCGACGTCGCAGCAGGGACCGCCGCGCCGACCTGCGCGTTGAGCGTCAGGTCTGACGTCGCACAAGCGCCAACCCGAACTCGTCGTCATCATCGGTGAAGAATGCGCCCTCGGCAAATCCGACCTCGGCCAGCTCAGCGAGCAGTTTGCCTCGGCTGAACTTGGCCGAGATCTCGATCCGCAGTTCCTCGCCGGCTTCGAGATCGAGGTCGAGGTCGAGCGATTCGATCCGAGCGTGCTCGGGCTCGCAGGCCCGCAGGCGCATGTCGACGCGTTCCTCGCGGGCGTCCCACAACGGGACATAGTCGAAGTTGCCGACATCGATGTTGCCGCCGAGTTCGCGGTTGATCATCACGAGGGCATTGCGGATGAAGGCATCGGTGAGACCCTGGCTGTCGTCGTACGCGTCGAGGAGCCGGTCGAGCGGCTTGATCAGATCGACGCCGAGGAGCAGCCAATCCCCAATCGTCAGCAGGTCAGCGAGGGCACCGAGGAATGCGATTCGCTCTTCCCGGTAGAAGTTGCCGATCGTGCCGCCGAGCAACGCAACGAGGCGGGTGCCGCCGACGGGCAACCGATGGAGGTGGCGGGTGAAATCACCGACCACCGGAGCAACATCGAGATCGGGATAGCGATCGCGGAGGCGCTGCGCGGCGTTAAGCAGCGTTGCCTCGCTGACATCGAGGGGAACGAAGCGTTCGATGTCGCCGTGGGCAACGAAGGCATCGAGCAACGTGGGAGTCTTGTCGCTGGTCCCCGCGCCGAGTTCGATCACCGTCGTCGCGCCGGTCAGTTCGGCGATCATCGTCGAGTGGGTAGCCAGAATGCGGCGTTCGGCTTCGGTCTGGTAGTACTCGGGCAGGCGGGTGATCGCGTCGAACAACCCGCTGCCTCGATCGTCGTAGAGCCAGCGCGGCGGGATGGTCCGCGGGTGCCGCTGTAGCGACCGTCGAAGTTCGCTGTGGGCATCGATGCTGCCCGGCAGGAACGGGTCGTGCGTGTCGGCGCTGCGGTCGGTGTTCGCATTCGAGGTCTCGTGCTGGTCGGGGTAACGGATCGGTCGCTCCTTAGTTGGCCGGGCGTGGGGGTCACTCGGAATGGGCTGCAAGGCGCACACCAGAGGCGTGCCACCGCGTGTGGGGATGGAAGAAGTTGCGGTACGTGGCGCGGGTGTGGCCAGGTGGCGTGAAAACGGAGCCGCCGCGCAACACCTGTTGGCCCGACATGAACTTGCCGTTGTACTCGCCGATCGCGCCGGCGGTGGGACGAAAGCCTGGGTACGGCTCGTAGGCCGACGACGTCCATTCCCAGCAGTCGCCGAACATCTGTCGGAGCCGGCCGGTCGCCGGCCCGGCTGCCGCCGGGTGGAACCCGAAGTCGGCCTGCTGTTCGTCGAGCATGTTGCCGGTCGGGTCGACACTGCGTGCGGCGTGCTCCCACTCGAACTCGGTCGGCAACCGGGCACCTGCCCACGTGGCGTAGGCGTCGGCCTCGTAGTGCGACAGATGCACGACGGGTTCGTACGGGTCGACGCATCGCACGCCGGTCATCGTGTGCATCAACCACCGCTCGGGATCGTCGGGATCTGGACGCCAGTACTCCGGGGCGGTCCACCCTTCGTCGAGCGATCGGTACCACCCGTCGGACTTCCAGAGTTCCGGCCGCTGGTAGCCACCGTCGGCAATGAAGTCGATCCACTCGCCAGCTGTCACGAGACGGTCGGCCAAGGCGAAGTCGTAGAGCCGTACCTCGTGCCGTGGGCCCTCGCTGTCGAACGCGAAGTGCGCCTCGAACTGCTGGGTGCCGGCTCGGCTGCCTCGGCTGCCGTCGTCGACGTCGAGGCCGATGTCGACGATGCCGCCGGTGAATTCGATCCAGTTCGCCGAACCCGGATCGGTGCCTGGTGTCACGGCGACATCGGCGTACGCGGGGCCGACAGCAGGGTTCATCGACAGCACATGCTTGATGTCCATCAGCAGCAATTCCTGGTGTTGCTCCTCGTGATGGGTGCCAAGCAGCACCACGGCGGCTCGGTCCGGGTCGAGATCGGCGCCGGCCGTGTCGAGGAGTTCGGCCATCTCCCCGTCGACATAGGCGCGATAGTCGACGATTTCGTTCATCGACGGTCGGGTCACGAGGCCGCGCCGAGGTCGAGGGTGACGTGCCCCGACAGCGTCGTAGTAGCTGTTGTACAGAAATCGGAATTCGGGCCGGTCCCACGCCCGATCGCTCGTCCCGTCGGCGCCGAGCACGAACTCGGCGAAGAACCAGGTGGTGTGGGCGCGGTGCCACTTGGTTGGGCTCGTGTCGGGCATCGACTGGACCATCTGATCTTCGGCCGACAGGGGCGCTGCGAGGCGCTCGGTCCGTGCCCGCACCGCGAAGAATCGCGCCGCGAGGTCGTTCATCGTCGCAACCATCCCTCTACCCAACCACGCGCGGCCGTCGAGTAGTCCGCGGGACCGCTGAACACGACGTGAACTCTGGCTCGTTGTCGCGTCGTCGTGTCCATCGAACACGAACCGCCCGGCCATGTCGTCACAGCGATAGGACAAATAGCGATAGGACAACCACCGGTCGGTAACAACCATGGATCCGCCCAACGTGTGGCCACTTCATCGTCGGCGTCGACAGCAGCGACTGCCGGCGGTGCACAACAGCAACGGCGATGATCCCAACACCGGAACCGACCAAGCAACCCGCATCCGCAAACCGAACCGCCACAACGACAGGAACAAGCGACCAAACCCGTTGCTTCGCATCGGATCGAACGCTTGCCGCGCCGCTGGAGTTTGTCCGAGACCTCCAAACTGACGCCGCCACTCGGTACGCACATCTATCGTTGGGCCTCACCGGGCGTTTGTGGAGAGGAGTTGCGGATGCAGCGGAACGACCCCCAGCGCGGTGCGTTCGTCGGACGACACTTCGAACTCACTCGTCTCGATGACGTCCTGAGCCGCGCCTGCGGCGTCGCAGGCACGGCCGCGATCGTGAGCGGGGAGGCCGGGATCGGGAAGACTCGACTCACGGAAGAAGTCGTCCGACGCGGCCGAGATCTCGGTGCCCTGGTGGGCTGGGGACGCTGCTACGAACAGACTGGCGCGCCCGCCTTCTGGCCGTGGATGGACGCCCTGCGAGCGCTGCTCACCCAGGTCGACGAGGCCGTGGTCGACAAGTTGGTCGCGGGGCTCGGGCCGGAGATGCTCGCAGTGCTCCCGAGCGAGGCTCACCGGTTGACCGGGTCGTTGAGCCTGCCGGTGATCGATCCGGCCGACGGGCGCTTTCGACTGTTCGAGTCGACCACCACATTGCTCACCAGGCTGGCGACGATCTCGCCGGTGGTGGTGGTCATCGATGACCTTCACTGGGCCGACCGTGCATCGCTGGCGCTCGTCGAGTTTCTCGCCGGCCATCTCGGCGCGACACGACTGCTGCTGATGGTCACCGTGCGCGTCGATCACGCGCCCGGCGACGATCCCCTTGCGCGGGCACTCGGGGTGCTTGGACGGACGAACGGTGCGCTGTGGACCCGACTCGGCGGTCTGAGCGCCGATGACAGCCGTGCGCTGCTGGCCGACATCCTCGGACACGACGCAGACGCGCCGCTCGCGCTCGATTTGCACCGGCGTACCGACGGCAATCCCCTGTTCCTCGCGGAGTCGGCCCGCTACATGCAGACCACCGAGGGCGGCATGGCCATGGCGCATCATGTGCTCCCGCCGACGGTGACCGAGTTGATCGGTCGCAGGTTCGCCGGGCTCTCGTCCTCGGAGATGGAGCTCTTGACACTCGGCGCGATCGTGGGGCGCGGCTTCAGCACTCAGCTGCTGCAGGTCGCCGGTGACGTCACACTGGACACCGCACTCGACTTCCTGGATAGCGCAGAACGCGCCGGGCTGATCTGCGGCGAGCCGACGACCGGGACGTTCGAGTTCACCCACCCGCTGATCCGCGATGTGCTCACCGCTGACCTGCCGACCACTCGCCGGGCGCGTCTGCATCGTCGAGTGGGTGAGGCCATCCAGTCGCAACACGAAGCCGATCTCTACCCCGTGCTCGGGGAGCTGGCATTCCACTTCTCACAGGCCGCTGCCACCGGCAGCGCCGCCCAGGCTCTGGACTACTCAACCCGGGCCGCGAGCCGCGCGGCGCACCTGCACTCCTTCGAGGATGCCGTCGACAACTACGACTTGGCGCTGACGATCGTGTCGGACCGAGTACAGCGGTGCGAGCTGCAGTTGGCTCTCGGCGACGTGCTCAACCACGCCGGCGATCTCGACCGGGCTGCAGCCACGTTCGCCGATGCCGCGACGAGCGCCCGAGCCCTGCTCGTCGACGGGACCGATCCGGGCGCCGCGCGGCGACTGGGGAGGGCTGCGCTCGGCATGACGATGATCACGGTCGCGATCGATCAGAGTTCGTCACGGCTCACTCTGATCGACGATGCCCTGAGCGCGCTCGGCGACGACGAGCCGCAGCTGCGAGTCGAGTTGCTCACTCGGCTGGCCGGCAGCCTCAGCTACAGCGCCGAGGTGATGCGTCGCGACTCGGTGCTAGACGAAGCACTGGAGGTCGCGACGTCATTGGGGCTTCCGGAGGCGCTCTGCACGGTGACGGCGGTGCGTTCGTTGGTGGCCTGGCGGCCCGCAGACCTCACCGCTCGACGCGAGCAGGCCGATGTGATGTCGGACCTCGCTGTCCGGGCCGGCAGCCGCCATTTCATGCTGGAGTCCCGACGGTTACGTGTCGCCGCGATGCTCGACGCCGGCGACATCGCCGCAGTGGACGCAGCCTTGGCCGACCATGCAGCCTTGGCCGAGGAGGGCTTCGGCGTGCACCGCTGGCGGGCGGCGATGTGGCGGACGATGCGCCACCTGCTCGACGGGCAGTACGCGGATACCGAGGGCTCGATCGCCGCGGCTCAAGAACTGGCGCGATCCGTTGGTCACCCAGACACGTTCTTCTGGTTCGCCGCGCAGCTGCTCCAGCTGCGATGGGACCAGGACCGCCTCGACGAGTTGGAGGCGTCGGTCGCGTCGCTGGTCGAGTCGTCGCCGGCCATCCCGCTGTGGCGCTGCGTGCTCGCCGCGCTGTGCGCCGACCTCGGCCGAATCGACGACGCCAGGCAGCACGTCGAGCGAGTCGTCGCCGACCTGGCCGGCGTCAACGACGATGGGGCGAACCCCTTCGCTGCGTTGCTTCCCTGTGCCGAGGGTCTCGCGTCCACGACACTACTGGCCGACGCAGCCGTCGCCGTCGCAGATCGGGCACGAGCCGAGCAGATCTACGACGCGCTCGCGCCGTACGCGGGCCACGGGGTGATGGCGGGTCCGGCGGTGGTGTTCCTCGGCTGCGTCGACCACCGCCTGGCCGCGCTCGCGGCCGTCGCCGGCGACACCGCGTCGGCTCGGCACCACTTCGCCACATCGGTGCTGCGATACGAGCGGATGCGATCTCGGCCCTGGCTCGCACGTCTCTACTGCGACTGGGCATCGGCGATCCCGACCGAAGAGGCTGCTGAGCACCTCGCCGCGGCGTCGGCGATCGCCCGGGAACTGGGCATGCCGGGGGTGCTCCGACGCATCGCGGCAGTCACCGCAACGGTTGGTGAAGCATCAGCCGGCGGCCATCGGAGCGCCTTCGGTGCTCGGGCGACCACGCGCGACCGTGAGCGCTATGCAGCGCTCACCGGGCGAGAGCACGAGGTGATCCGGTTGATGGCGTCCGGTTGCACCAATCCGCAGATCGCAAGGGAGCTGCTCATCGCCCCGAAGACGGTGATGCACCACGCAGCCAGCGTCTACCGAAAGCTCGGTGTTCAGGGTCGAACCGAGGCGGTCGCCTTCGTGGCTCGCCTGGAACGCGACGCATCGGTCAAGTGACCTATGTGGGACACGCACGACGTTCGGTCGCGTAACGGTCACGCGCCCGATGCGGTGCGGGTGCCAGCCGGCTCATAGTTCCCTTCGAACGTTGCGACACGCGCAGCAGCGAGAGAGGAACGCACCATGATCATCACCAACGTCAGCCTGACATCGGCGCTGCCCGGAACCCGGATCGTCGTCTCCGGGAGCGGGTTCGGCGACGATCCATCGGTTTTCTTCGGCAACGTCGCCGCCGAGGTGGTGCAGTGGAGCGACACCGGGCTGGTGTGCTATGTGCCCAACCTGCCCCCTGGGCCCTACGAGCTGACCGTCACCGCCGGCAATCAGAACGACTCGGTGCCGTTCACCGTGCTGGGCGACGAGGAACTGACCATCACCGAGGTCGTGCCGCAGAACGGCCCGGTGGGCACTGACGTGACCATCATCGGGTCGGGCTTCAGCACGAGTTCGAGCTTCGACTCATTGCAGGTGTTCGTCGGCGACATCGAGGCCGGCTCCCTCAGCGTTCTCAGCGACTCCGAGCTGCAGTTCGCCATCCCCGAGGACGCCACGACAAGCGATATCTCCATCGTCACCTCCTCGAGTGAGGTCACCAGCGACATCGAGTTCGAGGTCGACAGCAACACGACCGCTCGGGCCGGCGCGAAAGTGACACGGCGATGATCGTCTCCGGCAACGAACCGCCGGAGAACCCCGTCCATGCGGCCATCACGGCCGCGTGGAATGCGATGTTCCAACCCGGCCCGGCGAACCTTCCGGCCACCCTGGTGGCCGCCAACCCGATTGTCGCCGTCGCCGACATCGACGGGTTGGTCGCCACCCGCCAGCAGTGCGACTCATGCTGGGATCCGCAGGACCCGTACATGAACGCAGTCGGCAATGCCACCGTCGATCTCGACTCGATGTGGCTGCAGGGCCTGTCGACGCTGGCGTCGGGAGGCGACCCGGCCTTCACGGCGGCCGGCGACGGTGTCAGCTTCCCGGTGACACTCGGCCAGCTCGGAATCGGCGGGGCCTGGACCGTGACGCAGCAGTGCGCCAGCTTCGGCAACGACAGCACGATGAGCCAGACCGGTGGGCTGAGCGCCACGATCGCCGCCGCTACCTATTGGCTCGACGCGGCGATCGTCGTCGACCCGACGACACAACTCCCGCAGGTGAACATCTCGGCGATGGTCAGCGCCGTGCCGCCGGAGGTGCAGTTCGTCTTCAGCTACGACCAGGGCCTGCCGAAGTGGCTGCTCTACCTCACCGGGGAGTGGATCACCGAACAGCAGTTGGGCAACGTGGTCGGCCAGGCGTTCACCACGGCGTTCGTCGACGGGATCCTGCCGCAGGTCTCGTACCTCATCAACGTCGAGATCGCCACGTTGACCAACGGCGTGCGCTCGTGAGCGCGCCGCTGCTGCGGCACCGTCCTGGGCGGCGGACGCGAACGGCCGACCTGCGCGGGTACCTGGCCGAAAATCCGGGCAGCGATCCGCTGGCCGGCAACTACACGCTCGTACAACTGCAGGACGTGGTGCTCAACTTCCAGGGACTCTCGGAGAAGTACGAGCTGGTCGCGCTGACCGTCGAGCCGAGTGGCACACCGCCGACCGTGCTGCCGACGCTGGTGGAGACGGGCCAGCTGCTGCAAGGCGACGAGATCGGCGGCAAGCACCTGGCCGTGACGACGGGCCTGCTGAGCGCCGGAGGGCAGGCGGCGATCGCCAGTGTCTACGACGACGGCGGTCATCTGATGCTGCACATCGCCACCAACGACTCCGGTGGTCCGCTGCAGGTCGTCGCCACCGCACCGATCGCGCCCGTCGTCGGCGCCTGCACGGTGCACATCGCGACCGGCCGCGTGCTCGACAACGATTGCGATTCGATCGTGGTCGCCTGGGTCGACGAGACGAGAGTCCTCAACATCGAAGCATGGACCGCCGCCGATCTGCTGGAACCGAAGCGGACGCCGTTCCGGTCGTCGGTGCCGATCGGCGGCAGCGTCTTCGACCTGGCGATCGGCGACTTCGACCAGGACGGCCTCGACGAGGTCGCAGTGGCGTGGCCCGCAGCGGGTTCCGATCTCGACGCCCACGCCGTCCTCAACCTGTCGCAGGTCGCACTGTGCTTCGACGGCGCACAGGTTGCCGAACCGGTAGCGGTGGGCGTATTGGGCGCCGCCGAATCGTTCGCGATCGCGAGCGGGTCGTTCGACACGACCCCGGTGCGCGACCAGATCGCCGTGGCGTGGGGCGATGTCGGTGGCAACGCCAACCTGGTCGTCTACTCCGCCGACGATCACGGTCACCTGACACGAAATGGCACGCCCTACACCGACACCACACACCCGTTGACCGGCTCGATGCTGGTCCGCCTGGCCTCCGGCGACTTCGATCTCGACGGCTTCGACGAGATCGTCATGGGCACGGTGGGCGATCGCGACGGGCAGGCCGAGGTCGTCGTCCTCCACGTGCTGGCCGCCGACGACACGTTGCAGCTGGCGCTGCAGTCGGTCGGCGTCGTCGGTCGCCCCGACGTGGCATTCGCCCACGTCGATCTGGCGTTGGCATACGGCAACCTCGGGGCGAGCGGCATCCCGGGCATTGTCGTCGCCGCCCTCGGCGCCGCCGGCCTGCAACCGGTCGTCGGCATCAGCCAGCTCAACGTCGGCATCGTCCAGCTGACAGGCAACGGACTGTTGCCCACGCAACTCGTCGAGGGCGTCGGTGAGCTGACCGGGGCGCTCACGTTCGAGGCCCAAGACCCCAACCTCGATCTCACCTTGTCGATCGCGCTCGGCGACTTCACCGGCAACAGCATTCGTGTCGGGCCTCCGACTCACTTCACCTTCGACCAGGTCAACAGCATCCTGGCGATCGTCAACGGCCCGCCCGCCGAACAGGGCCTCAACGCCGGCTCAAAGGCGATGCTGACCTTCAGCGACGGCTCGACCTCGCAGACCTCGTTCAACTACATGGTCAACGACGGCTGGACCGTGTCCGACGAACTCGGCGCCAACTTCTCCTCCGGCCTCGGGCAGATTACCCAGAGCATGAACACCACCTACGGGCAGAACTTCGTCAACACCACCGGCAGCAGCAAGGTCTATTCGCAAGTGATGAACGACCGGCTGACGACCGACGACCTGATACTGCTGTCGGGTACGGCGTACGACGTGTGGGAGTACCCCGTGTACGCCGCCTCGGGAGGGGCCTCGCCCGGTTGCATCCTCGTCGCCTTTCCCGACGTTGCCGGGCCGCAGACATTCACCCAGCTGGCCAACACGCCCTCCACCGACTACGCACCCGATCACGCCCCGGGGCGCCTGCTGTCGTACGCCACCGAACCGCCGGCCGACTGGACTCAGGCGGGATCGGTCAGTCAGCCGAACACCTTCCAGGTCGACGACGGATTGGTCAGTGTCATCTACAACTCGCTCAACAACAACATCGAGGCACAGTCGATGGCGCAGGCCTCGACGACCAGCATCACCGACGGTGTCAACCTCAGTAAGTCGTTCAACTTCTTCGGTGGCATCGGCATCGGCCTGCAGGCCCGGTTTGCCAACACCTACACCAACAGCTCGATGTCGAACTACTCGATCACTTACACCGCCACGACGAGCATCGCCCTCACCTACGACGGTATGCCCGACCCCAGCCAGTCGTATCAGGTGTCGCCGTTCATCTACTTCTCCGACGAGGGTGGATTCCTGGTCGTCGACTACGTGGTTGCTGTGCCCGACGTCGGGTACTGGCAGCAGACCTACGGCCAGCCGGCGCCGCAGTTCAACAAGCTGTGGGAAGCGTCCGACGACCCGACCCTGCACGACCTGACCCGCTCGATCGCGTTCACCGAACGCCCGGACGGCAGCCTGACGATCACTGCACGGGTGGGCAACTACAGCCTTGCCGACGCACGGGGCGTGCAGGTGCGTTTCTACCTCGGCGACCCCAGTTCACCCGGAGCGCGGTTGATCGGCACACCACCCCCGATCTCGGTGATCGCTGCCCGACAGCGCCGGAGCGCAAGCATCAACTGGCAGCCGTCGCCGCCCAAGCCGGGGCCGCAGCCAGCGCCGCCGTTCACCGTGTACGCCAGCATCGATCCGGTGCAGGCCGGCGCGTTCTACAGCTCGAAGGCCTACGCCGTTTACACAGGTACCGGTCAGTAGTCATCCACACCGACAGCCCTGCGCTGTCATCAACGAAGGGACCCACCATGTCACATCACCGTCTTGAAACGCGCCCCAGAAGCCGACGCGGCCGGCGCGTCGTCCTCAGCAGTCTGCTCGCAGTCGCCGCCCTCACCGGTGGGCTCGTCTACGCACACGACCAACACAGTTCGGGCTCGGTGATACGAGCCTGCGTCCGCAATGGAGGCCAGAGTTACGGCCAGGTACGCATCGTCGGCACGACCACGCGGTGCAAGAGCAACGAGATGCTACTCACCTGGAACGTGCAAGGCCCGCAAGGCGAACCGGGGCCACAAGGCGAGGCGGGCCCGCAAGGCGACGTCGGGCCACAAGGTGACGTCGGGCCACAAGGAGACGTCGGACCACAAGGTGGCGTCGGGCCACAAGGAGACGTCGGACCACAAGGTGGCGTCGGGCCACAGGGCAGCTCCGGCGAACAAGGCTTGCCGGGAACACCAGGCACCTCCGGCGAGCAAGGCTTGCCGGGGGCACCAGGCGCCGCTGGGGAGCCGGGCCCACAGGGTCCCCCTGGATCTCAGGGGGACGTCGGTCCTCAGGGGGACGTCGGTCCTCAGGGACTCCCTGGATCAGACGGTCTACCGGGGGATCCCGGACCTGCCGGTCCCGCCGGCCCGATCGGACCAGCAGGCCCCGCCGGACCGAAGGGCGACAAGGGAACGTCGGGCGTGAACATCGGGAGCCAGTTCGTGGTCACCGGCATCGACGTGGTCATACCGAACGCACCTCTGTTCGGTGTCAGCTCCAGGACGAGTACCCAACTCTGCCCGCCCCCCACAAGGGCGATCAGCGGTGGCTTCTCGGGGAACGCGACCATCGACCAGAGTTTCCCTGAACAGGATGTCGACCGCCGACCCATCGGCTGGACGGTCCGCGCCAACAACACCGACTCCTTCGCGTCGCGAACGCTCGTCGTGTTCGTCGTCTGCCAATTGCTTCAGTTCTCGTTCTAGACGACGCACCAACTTGAAGCGCCGACCTATATGTGAGGTGCCGGTCGCGCCGGGTTCAGGCTCGTAGCGTCTGGTTGGTCGTTGGTTGGGTTGGGCCCTTCCCACACGGTCTCCCGCGCGTCGTCGACGACCCGCCAGATGATGGCTACTCGACGCCGAGCACTACCGTCGGCACATGGACATTGGTCTCTACATTTTTCCGACCGACCAGACGATCAACGCCGTCGAACTGGCCAAGCTCGCCGACGACAGCGGCTTCGAATCGCTGTGGTTCCCCGAGCACTCCCACATCCCGACGCGCCGCACCACGCCGTGGGGCGGCCGCGCCGGCGCGCCGGACCTGCCCGAGTTCTACTGGCGCACCCACGACCCGTTCGTCACCCTCGGAGCCTGCGCATCTGTCACCCAGAACATCAAGCTCGCTACCGGCATCTGCCTGGTCGCCCAGCGCGACCCGATCCACACCGCGAAGGAAGTGGCGAGCGTCGACGCGCTGAGCAATGGTCGCATGCTGTTCGGTATCGGCTACGGCTGGAACAAGGAGGAGATGGCCCAGCACGGCACCGCCTATGGCGAACGACGCGAACTGCTGCGCGAGAACATCCTCGCGATGCAGGCACTGTGGACCCAAGACGAGGCCTCCTTCGACGGCGAGCTCGTGCAGATCGAGCCGAGCTGGTCATGGCCCAAGCCGACCCAGCAGCCGCACCCGCCGATCATCCTCGGCGGCGCGGCCGGCCCGAAAACGGCAGCGCACATTGCCGAGTTCTGCAACGGTTGGATGCCGATCGGCGGACGCCACGCCATCGACGGATTCGACGAGATCGCCCAAGCGTGCGAAGCGATCGGACGTGATCCGAAGACCGTCGAACTCGGCCTCTTCGGTGCGCCGGCCGACGAAGCCAAGCTCAACGACCTCGCCGCAGCTGGCATGTCACGTGCCGTGTTCACCCTTCCCCAGGGCCCGCGCGACGAGGTGCTCGCCGAGGTCGAACGCGTCACCCCGCTGATCGAGGCCATGCGCGACGCGTAAACCGGGCGCAGCGCTGGCAGCCGGACGCAGCATCAGGTCGGTGGCCTCGCGTCGACTGTCGATAACCGCTCACGAAGTCGAAACACGCCAGTCATCTTGCGGCGCGACGATCGGTCGATGACCGACGACATACCCCTCATCGTTGCCCTCGAGCATCCGTCGCTGAACGATGCCATCGATCGATTCGCTGACGAGTTGCGGTCAGAGCAACGGTTCTTCGGTCCGCGCGCCGTACCGGCGCCGTTTCCCTCCTTGATCAACCGGGTTGTTTCGACCGGCGGCCTCCGAATGGGTGCGATGGTCGACGGTCGGTTGATCGGCATGGCGCGTGTCGAGCACGACGGCACCACGTCGATCGCAGTCGCGGCCGACTGGCGGTGTCGAGGAGTCGGCGGTTCGCTCCTCGCCGCCGCGGTGCGCCGGGCTGGCGACATTGGCCTGGGCCGCGTCGTGCTCCGCTCGAGCCGACGGAGCAGGTCGGTCACCGCACTCGGCACGTCGGTCGGCGCGATGACCGTCGATCAGGGAGGTGGCCGAATCGACCTCATCTTCTTCACCGGCGTCGGCGAACGGACCGCCTGACTCATTCGCCGGCGACGCTGTCGTGCGAGGCTGCGGATCATGGCAGCAACGACATCACCGTTTCCCATCGATCCACTCCCGAAGCGCCGCATCGACGTCGCGGTCGACACATCGAACGGTGCGGTCACGAAGGGGATGGCGTACTACGACTCCGGACCGGTCAGCGGCACCAACCGGACGTTCCTGTTCCTCCATGGCAACCCGACGTCGTCGTACCTGTGGCGCAACGTCATTCCGCGCGTCGCGCACCTCGGGAGGTGCGTCGCTCCCGATCTGATCGGGCACGGCGATTCCGACAAGCTCGATGCCACCGGGCCGGGCTCGTACTCGTTCCTCGAGCACCGGGTGTGGCTCGACGGCCTGCTCGACCAACTCGATCTCGGCGATCACGTCGTGCTCGTCGTTCACGACTGGGGGTCGGCACTCGGCTTCGACTGGGCGGCGCGGCACCCCGATCGCACTGCGGGTGTCGCCTACATGGAGGGCATTGTCATGCCGATCGCCTCGTGGGACGACTGGCCGCCGAACGCCCGCGGCATCTTCCAAGCCTTCCGCTCCGACGCCGGCGAAGAGATGGTGATCGAGAAGAATCTTTTCGTCGATGCGGTGCTGCCGAACGCAATCCTGCGTGGGCTGACTGCCGCGGAGCACGCCGAGTATCGACGGCCGTTCATCGAGCCGGGCGAGAGTCGGCGGCCCACCCTCACCTGGCCCCGGCAGATCCCGATCGGCGGCGAACCGGCCGATGTCGTCGCGATCGTCACGGAGTACGCCCACTTCATGGGCAGCACCGACATCCCGAAGCTGTTCGTCGACGCCCACCCGGGAGCAATCCTGATCGGCAAGCAGCGCGAGTTCTGCCGCAGTTGGCCGAACCAGACCGAGATCCGCGTCACCGGCAACCACTTCATCCAGGAGGACAGTCCGGACGAAATCGGCGATGCCATCGCCGACTGGATCAGTGGTCAGTCAGGGTCCGGTCAGTCCGAATCGGGCGCCGGACAGCCAAATATCAGCTGACCGTCAGGTCCGCGCGTGCAGCAGGTCGAGTGTGCGCGTCGGACCCGCCCGGTCGGGGATCACGACAGCGGTGAAGTCGGTGGCGCCGGCCGCGGCGATCGCATCGAGGCCCGCGTTGACGGTGCCTTCGTCGCCGATCAGGCTGATCTCCTCCACGCCGTGGACGCCTTCGATGTCGAGCATGGCGCGGTAGGACGGCAACGTCGCATACCCTGCGAGCATCTTGCCGACGAATTCGATCGTCGGCTGCGGATCGTCGGTGACGCAAACCGGCAGGCTGCACACGACCCGCGGAGTGGGCCGACCGGCACCAGCGGCGGCATCGTTGATGATCGGCACGATCTGCTCCTCGAGCGTCTTCGGTCCGACGCACCACAGAATGGTGCCGTCGGTGCGCGCTCCGGCCATCTGCAGCATCTGCTCGCCGAGCGCGGCGATCATCACCAGCGGCTTCGTATCGGTCATCAGCACTGCCTGCTGTTCGAGCGACCAGACATCGCCGCGCAGGCTCGCCGCTCCAGTCGTGAGCAGTGAGTCGAGAATGGCGAGGTACTCGGACATGTGCTTGATCGGGCGTTCCCATTTCATCCCCCATCGACCTTCGACCGACGGCTGGTGGGCCAGCCCGATGCCGAGCACGAGGCGACCGTTCGACGCAGCTTGAGCGGTGAGCGCACCCGCCGCCATCACCTCGGGATGACGCGTCCAGGTGGGCACGACTGCCGTGCCGAGTTCGATGGTCGACGTGGTGCGACCGGCGATCGCCAACACTGCCAATGAGTCCGCCAGCGCAGTTTGGGCGAGCCAGTAGCTGGCGTAGCCGTCGTGCTCGCTCCGCTCGATGTCGGCGACGATCGCGTCAAGGTCGGGGCGGGTGAGTTGGCCGGAGCCGTTGATGCCGATCTTCATCCCCCGACCCTAGAGCGACGTGCACCCCCACCGTCGCGTCGGGGCCAGGCACCAACGCGACACTTTTGTCGCGACGGGGCCAGGCACCAACGCGACACTTTCGTCGCGATGGGGCCAGGCACCAACGCGACACTTTCGTCGCGATGGGGCCAGGCTCCAACGCGACGCGTCGATGGGGTCAGGGCGCTGGCTGTACGTTCAGAGGATGACATGGGACCTGGTTCTGGATGGCATCGATTTCGGCGAGGGACCGCGCTGGCATGACGGCCGGCTCTGGTTCAGCGACTTCTACCAACAAACGATCTCATCAGTCGGCGACGACGGCGAGCGACGCGTCGAGGTGCACCATGACGGTCGTCCGTCGGGCCTCGGCTGGCTCCCCGACGGTCGGCTGGTGTTCGTGTCGATGACGGACCGCCGCATCATGCGCGTCGAGCCCGACGGATCGATCACCCAACATGGGGACCTGACCGAGATCGCGACCGGACACTGCAACGACATGGTCGTCGACCGGCACGGCAACGCCTACGTCGGCAACTTCGGTTTCGACCTCGAGGCCGGCGACGACTTGGTGCCGGCGACGCTCGCGTTGGTCCGCGCCGACGGCACGGTCGAGGTCGCTGCCACCGACATGAAGTTCCCGAACGGTGCAGTGATCACCGATGACGGTATGACGCTGATCGTCGGCGAGACGTTCGGTGCCACGTTCACCGCCTTCGACATCGCCGACGATGCGACGCTCTCGAACCGGAGGCAGTGGGCCGACGTAGCGGGAACCGCACCCGACGGATGCACGATCGACGCCGAAGGCGGCATCTGGTACTCCGATGCGCTGGGCAAGCAAATCATCCGCGTCATCGAAGGCGGCGAGGTCACCCATCAACTCCCGACCATCAATCCGACCTTCGCTTGCATGCTCGGCGGCCCCGCCGGCAATCTGCTGTACGTGCTGACCTGCGCCGACGCTCACCCGAGCAAGGCCGCCGGTACCGCCACCGGCACGCTCTGGGTCACCGCAGTCGAAGTCGCCAGGAACGACACCGACCTGCCGTGACCTGTGGCGCGGTGACGTGCCATCCGATTCCAGTCATACCCGCCGACCGTTCGACGAAGGCCGGGCCGCGCAGGACCTTTGCCTCTGTCGGCTGCATGCCGGAGCCGCGTACCGTCGACCCCAACGGACCAATCAGGAGGGGAACGCATGGCAGTCATGGTGCAGGAGAAGTTGGAAGAGCGACTCGGAGATGGCCGTACGCCGGGGATGTGGGCGTGGACCGTGCTGCGGCTACTGCTCGGGTGGGCGTTCGTGTGGGCGTTCCTCGACAAGATGTTCGGCCTCGGATTCTCGACCTGCCGGGCAGAAGAGTCGTCGAGCATCGACTTCGTGTGTGATGCGGCCATGATCAAGGGCGGCTCGCCGACCTATGGATTCTTGAACTTCGGGACGGCAGGTAGCCACACCGGATTCCTTTTCGACTGGATGGCACCCTCGGCACCCGACGCGATCAACTTCGCTGACGTCGGCTTCATGGCTGCGCTGCTGCTCGGCGGCGTGGCATTGATGTTGGGCGTGGCGGTTCGGACAGCGGCGCTGGGGAGCGCCGTGCTGATGGCCTTCATGTTCCTCGCGGCCGACGTCTGGCCCGAGAACAACCCGGTCAACAGCAGCCATCTCATCGAGATGGTTGCCTACCTCGGCATCGCCACGGTCGGCGCCGGACCGTTCGGTCTGCAGCGCTGGGTCGACCGAAAGCTCCCGGCGCTCGGCCGGATCCCCTGATCGTCAGCCCCCGTCGTCCGCCCCCGATGTGCGGGGGCTGACGACGCTTCTGTCGCGTTGGTACCTGGCCCTATCGCGACAAATCTGTCGCGTTGGTACCTGGCCCCATCGCGACAAATCTGTCGCGTTGGTGCCTGGCCCCATCGCGACAGTGGTGCGGGTTAGAGGACGGGTGATCCGTACATCTCGCCGAGTGGGTCGCAGATGAGTTCGAGGCGTTCGCCGTCGGGGCCGGCGAAGTAGAGCGACGTGTCCCCGACCTGATGTGTTGCGACGCCCGGCCGCGTCGAGTTTGCTCTTGAGTCGCAGTCCAGTTGTCGGGCGCCACCGAGATCGCCAGGTGGTGGTGACCGCCGAGCACTTCGGAGTACTCGGCGAGCCCGAGACCGGGGAAGTCAAAGAAGGCGAGCGCGTTGCCGTTGCCGATGTCGAAGAAGAAGTGCGTCGAACCTTCGTAGTCACGGTTCTCGAACAGCTCGGTCAACGGGAACTCGAGCAGACCTTGGTAGAACTCGATCGTCCGTTCGACATCGCTCGAGAGCAACGCCTGATGGTGAACGCCACGCGCCGAAGATGCGGGCCGTTCGCTCTTCGGCTTCAGATGCACGGCACGCAACCGTGCCCATTCGTCGTCACGGTCGGGATGGTCGCCATCATGGTTCGAACCGAAGTGGGGATTACTTGCCATCGCAACAATCTACCCGCATCGCTCAACCCTAGGTCCGCGCGTCGCCGGTACGCGCTCGACCGCTTCGTCAGATCGACGTGCAGTACATCGATCACCGCACCCGGCGAAGTCGCCGTCAGACGCAGTGGTTCGTCAGTGTGCCGATACCTTCGATCGCCGAGGTGATCACGTCGCCGGGGCGGAGGAACGAACCCGTTGGGGCGCCCACGCCGTCCGGCGTACCGGTGAAGATGACGTCGCCGGGCGCCAGCGTGATGATCGACGAGAGGTACGCGATCAGGTCGGCGATCGGAAAGATCAGGTTCGACGTGCGCGAGTTCTGACGTTGCTCGCCGTTGATCGAGCAGGTGATCGCCAGGTCAGTCGGGTCAGCGAACATGTCGGGCGACACGAGCGTCGGCCCGATCGGTCCATAGGTGTCGCGTGATTTGGCGAGGTCGAAATGCGGTGGCTTGGAGGCGAACTGCAGGACCCGATCGGAGATGTCTTGCCCGATGGTCAAGCCGAGCACGTGCGACCAAGCGTCGACCGCGGCGATGTCACGACCGGCGGTGCCGATCACCACGACCAGTTCGACCTCGTAATCGGCGTGCTCGCTCCGCAACTCGACATCGGCATTCGGGCCGACGATGCAGCTCGGGAACTTGGTGAAGACCAACGGATTCTCGGGCGGCTCCATCGCCGACTCGGCCACGTGGTCGGCGTAGTTCAAGCCGACCGCGAAGACGTTGCGGGGGGCCACGGGCGCCCAGATGTCGGCACTGCGCAACGACCCGAACGGCGTCATCGAATCGAGTCGAGCCTGCGCCTCGGTCAGCGCGGTGGTATCAGCGAGCGCGGCCATCGGGTCGGCGGGAATGTCGCCGTCGGTCAGTCGTTCGAGATCGTAGAAGTCACCCGCTGCGTCGACCAACGATGAGCGACCGGCGATGTTGGCGAAGCGGAATCCCATGCGCCGAGTCTGACAGCGTCGGGTCGCGGTCCGCGCAGTCAGCCGATGTCGTACTGCACTGCGGCGCGCTGGCTCACTTTGCCCGCAATGAACCGCTGCACCAGGGCGACGTGATCGGGGTGATCCCGATACGCGACGAAGTCGTCAGGCGAGTCGACGTCGGCGACCACCACGTAGTCGAAGTTGCCAGCGGAGATGCCGACGTCGGGGCCGTGGACGTAGTTGCGGAGCACGTCGATCTTGGCCGGCAGCGCGTCGAACGCCGCACGCGCACCGGCAACGTGATCGGCATCGATTCCCTCGGCCCAGGTGAACATCACCACATGTCTGAACATCTGCCCATCATGACCGATCGACAATGAACAGTGCCACCGGTCCCCGCGACGTGTCCCAATCAGGTGTCCCGGTCAGGCATCGAGGTGACGCAGCAATCCGTCGAGGGCCAGCGCGTAGCTGTGTCGACCGAACCCACCGATCACACCGAGGCAGACGGCACTGAGCATCGACGTGTGGCGAAACGCTTCACGGGCATGCACGTTCGACAAATGGGTTTCGACGACGGGTAACGCGGCGGCCGTGATGGCGTCACGGAGCGCAACGCTGGTGTGGGTGTACGCGCCGGGGTTGAACACCACGCCGTCTGCCCACAGACGTGCCTCGTGGAGGGCGTCGATCAGCTCGCCTTCGCTGTTCGACTGGGCGTCACGGATCTCGGCGCGGCCGGCGAACTCGCTGCGGAGGTCGTCGAGAA
Source organism: Ilumatobacteraceae bacterium (assembly GCA_963820085.1). Classification (GTDB taxonomy): domain Bacteria; phylum Actinomycetota; class Acidimicrobiia; order Acidimicrobiales; family Ilumatobacteraceae; genus Ilumatobacter_A. The sequence continues at coordinate 346,652 of CAWFYU010000022.1, forward strand.
TGTCGGCCAGGGTGGTCGAGCCGTACACCTCGGGTTCACGCGTGCCGAGCAGGTTGAGATTCGGACCGTTGAGCACGAGGATCTGGCGAGCCATCAGCCAGACACTACGTGTCGCCCGCGGCTGAACCGGCGACCCGTTTCGCGGCGACCAGACGCTGTCACTCCGCTCCGGAGAATCATTCTCATCGGATGAGTATCATCTGCTCGATGGTGGCGACGAGTGAGCTGGAACGGGCAATCAACGACCGGCTGGCCACCCACGACCTCCGGTACACCGCTGGCCGACGAGCGATCGTCAACGGATTGAAGTCGGCCGACGGGCCCCTCACGCTTCCCGAACTCCTGTCGGCAGCTCCCGATCTGGCGCAGAGTTCGGCGTACCGCAACCTCGGCCTGCTCGAAGAAGCCGGCGTCGTCAGGCGACTGGTCCATGGCGGCGAGCACGCCCACTTCGAACTCGCCGAGTCGCTCACCGAACACCACCACCACCTCATCTGCGAGTCGTGCGGCCTGGTTCGCGACATCACGCTCGCAGCGAAAGTCGAGCGAACGCTCGACACCCATTTCGATGCGCTTGCAGCGGCTGAAGGCTTTGCCCAAACGCACCACACGGTCGACGTCTACGGCCTGTGCGCCGACTGTCGCTGAACGATTCGCCCGCAGCGCACGTTCGTCGGCCGGGGCGTTTCAGTGGTCGTGTCAGTGGGCGCCTCAGTGGTCGTGGTGGTGATGCTCGTGGTCGTCGTGGTGGATGCCGTCATCGATCGCGACGACATCGTCACCCAGTTCGAGCACCCGCCCGCCGTACGCCGCCCGCAGGTGCTCGGGCGTCAACGCCTCGGCCGGAGGCCCCGACGCGATCACTCTGCCATCGACAAGAACGACGTGATCGGCGCGCGCCGCCTCGTCGAGGTCATGGGTCGCGACGACCACCGCGCGACCGGCGGTGCGTTCTTCGTCGATGATTCGTCGGATCTGGCGGATCGACACGATGTCGAGCCCGGCAACGGGTTCGTCGAGGAGCAGGATCGCGGCCTCCTGGGCGAGACCCTGAGCGACGAACACGCGCTGGCGTTGACCGCCTGACATCTCGGCCAGGTGCCGCTTGGCCAGGTCGGCGACCTCGAGTCGTTCCATCGCCGCGACGATCGCTGCTCGATCAGTGCGACGAAGGCGACCGAATGCACCGCGCTCGGCGGCGCGTGCCAGCGCCACCACTTCGCCCGCAGTGACCAGCAGATGCTCGGCCGCGTGTTGGGTCTGCAGCACGTACGCCACGTCGCCCGCTACATCGATGCTGCCCGAACGCGTGGGCAGCACACCGGCGATCGCATGGAGCAGTGTCGACTTTCCCGAGCCGTTCGGGCCGACCAGCGCCGTCACTCCGAACGGTATGGACAGCTGTTCGACGGCCAGCACTTCCCGCCCACCCCGATTGACCCGGATATCGCGGATCTCGATCGCGTCTCGCGCGCGAACCGTCGCCGCAGAGCCGACACCCGATGTCAGAGGATTCTCGATCGACTCGGGTGGGATACTGAGAGTCATTCCCATAGCATAGCGCAATGAGAATGATTATCAGTAGTAACCGAGGCCGGCCGGTCACCGGGAATCCCCCATCGGCGTCCCCGACCCGTTGCGCCACTCGGATCGCAGTCGTCGGGCTCGCCTTGGCGACGGCTGCATGCGGTTCGTCCGACGCTGAAACCGGCACCGATACCGGCACCGAAGCCGGCATCGAACTGCCGACCGTCGTGGTGACGACCAGCATTCTCGGCGACATGGTGACCGCCGCCCTCGGCGACCTCGTCGGGTCCGAGCTCGTCGTCGAAGTGATCGTGCCTGCGGGCGCCGACGGACACGACTTCGCGCCGTCGGCGCGCCAGGCCGAATCGATGGAGAACGCCGACCTGCTCGTCGTCAACGGACTCGGCTACGAGGAGGGCATGGTCGACGTCATCGACAACGCCATCGACGGTGGTGCCACGGTCTTCGCGGTCGCCGATTCGATCGAGGCGGTTGCGGGAGCCGATCCGCACGCCTGGCTCGATCCCGTGCGCATGGCTGCGGCATTCGATGCGCTCCCCGAGGCAGTCGCCGAGACGACTGGCGTCGCAATCGACGACATCCGCATCAACGTCGATCGGTACATCGGTCAGCTCGGCGACCTCGATGCGACGATCCGGTCCGCCTTCGCGACCATTCCCCCCGAGGGACGCCAGCTCGTGACCAATCACGACGCACTCAGCCAGTTCGCCGGCCGGTACGACTTCACCGTCATCGACACGATCATCCCGTCGGTCAGCACCAGCGCCGAGGCGTCCGCCGCCGATCTGGACGAGGTGCTCGACGCAATGCGCACCGCCGATGTCCGAGCCATCTTCTCCGAGTCGACCGAATCGGATGCGCTCGCACAAGCTCTGGCCGACGAGTTGGGCGGAGACGTCGCCGTCGTCGAGCTCTTCACCGAGAGCCTCGGTGAACCCGGAAGTGGCGCGGAGACCTACGTTGGCATGATGACCGTCAACGCCGAGCGCATCGCCGCGGCACTGAGCTGACTGAATCACCCGCGTGTTCGACCTGATCCTCGATGCCTTCCAGTCGAACATCAGCCAACGGGCCCTCGTCGGGGGGCTGCTGGCCGCCACGACCACGGCGCTCGTGGGCACGTGGGTCGTGGTGCGCGGCCTGGCCTTCTTCGGTGACGCCCTGGCCCACGGGGTGCTGCCCGGCATTGCGCTCGCGGCGATCTGGGGATACGACCTGACGCTCGGCGCATTGGTCAGCGCCCTCGTGATGGTGGGCGGCGTCAACCTGATCAACCGCACCACCCGCCTCTCCGACGACACCGGCATCGGGCTGCTCTTCGTCGGCATGTTGGCGCTCGGGGTGATCATCTTGAGCCGCGAGGCATCGTTCGCCGGTGATCTCACCGGGTTCCTGTTCGGTGACGTGCTCGGCGTGCGCAGCGGCGAGATCCGCCTCGGCATCACGGCGTTGGCCATCACCGTCATCGGCCTGGTGGCAGGCCACCGTTCGTTTCTCGCCCTCGCCGTCAACCGCGACAAGGCCGAGACACTCGGCCTGCGACCGGGCCTGACCCATGCCGCGCTGCTCAGCCTGCTCGCGCTCGCGGTCGTGTCGAGCTTCCGCGTGGTCGGCACGTTGCTCGTCTTCGGCTTCCTCGTCGCTCCGCCCGCCACTGCCGTGCTGGTCGTCCGCCGCATTCCGGTCGCGATGGTCACCGCAGTGTGCTTCGGCTGGCTGTCGGTGGTGATTGGGCTCGTCGTGAGCTATCACCACGACACCGCGGCGTCGGCGACGATCGCCGGGGTGGCGGTCGCTCAGTTCTTCGTCGTGTTGACCGTGACCGAGCTCCGCGACGTCATGCGTCGACGAGTTGTCGCGCCGTCGCACTGACTGCGACGAGGCCGCGCTCCACGCCCGCCGCCGAACGGGTAGCCCAGTCATCGACCAGGCGATATCCCCGAGCAACCGCCGGCCCGACCGCTGCCGCGACCATCACCGTGCCCAGACCTGCCGGTCCGCCGAGCGCGACTCCGGCGACGATCCACGTCATCTCGCACGCCAGACGAGAGAGCGACTCCGACTTGCCACTGCGATCCGACGCAGCACCTGCGAGCAACTCACCTGCACCAGCCCCGAGGCCCGAGACGATCAGTGCGCCTGAACCGATCCCGATGCCGGCAATCGCGAGGCATTGCAGCGCTACGCGAACGAGGAGTGACTCGGGCGCGCCGAACGACTCGAGCACGGCCAGAGCCGACTGCAGCATGGGGCCGATCAGGATCGGCGCAATGAATGTGCCCATGCCGGGACGCCGGCCGAGCAGAAATGCGATGGCAATGAGCCCACCGACCGTTGCCCATACTGCGATCGACAGCGGGAGCCCGGTGTGCAGCCGAACCGCACCGATGAAGACATCGAGCGGTCCGGGTCCGAGCTCGGTCCACAGGGTCACGGCCACCGAAGCGGCGATCATCCATGCGCCGGCGACGAGCAAGGCCACGCGAGTGGTGAACCCCAGCACTCGACGCGGCGGTCCTGTTCGGAGCACTTCCGCGACCGCGCCCGCTCGCGACCAAGCGTGCCGGCTGAGCGTTGCGCGCAGCAAGTGGAGGCGCCGCGCGGGGCCGCTCGTTGTCATGTCATCAGTATCGGCACGCTCCGCACCGAACTGAGGTCACTTCGACGTGTCGTCCGCCACGCCAATCGACATCACTTCAGTTCGTTGACTTCAGTTTGTTGCTGCGTTCGCGTGGGAGTACCGGATCGATCGGTGAATTGTGTGAGCGGTCTGCGTTTCTTGGCTGCATTCGGGTTCCGATCAGGGCGGTGCCCGCGGCCGGTCGGCCGCCTGGGCCGACTCGGAAGGTGATGTGCTCGGAGTCGACGGTCTCGCCGCACTGCTGGCAGGTGACAACGGGGACGCACTCGTGACCATGGTGGTGGAACTCGATAGGCGGACCACCCGGAGGTGTCCGCCATCGATCGCCCCAGGCGGTCAAGGCCATCAGCACGCCGACGAGGTCATGGCCGGCGGAAGTGAGGATGTACTCGACTCGCGTGGCGTGATCCGGGCATGGCCGCCGCTCGACGAGGCCATGGGCAACGAGGTTGGTGAGCCGCGTGGTGAGCAGGTTGCGGCTGATGCCGAGGTCTTCGACGAGTTCGTCGAACCGGCTCAGGCCAACCGCGAGGTCGCGCAGGATGAGGGGCGACCACCAATCGCCGACCGCTTCGAGTGACCGGGCGAGCGAACAGTGGAAGTCCTCGAAGCTCGTCTGGCGCATCCACCCAGTCTACCTCCGCTCCAGAGCTGGAGTTGCACTATTGAACTTGAATGCCTACCCTTGCGATCATGATCTACAACGCCATTGTTCGACGCCGAGTGCATCAGCTGTTCCAGCAGGCCAACCTCGGAAACTGGGAGGCAATCGTCGTCGGGCTCGCCCCCGAGTTCACGTACCGCTTTGTCGGCGACACTCCACTCGGCGGAACCCGCCAGACCCATGCTGCGATGCGACGATGGTTCGAGCGCCTCTACCGGCTGTTCCCTGGGGCCATTTTCGCCCCACAAACTGTGGTCGTCGAGGGTCCGCCGTGGCGCACCACCGTCATGACCTACGTGCTCATCCAAGGCACCGCGCCCGACGGCAACGGCCAACTCCAGGCGTACGAGAACGAGTTCATGCAACGAATGGTGCTGCGGTGGGGCAGGGTCACGTCCGTGCTCACCTTGGAAGACACGCAACGCTTCGTTGATCTGCTGCCGTCCTTGTCGGCGATCGGCATCACCGATGCCGACTCCGCGCCGATCACCGACGCTGCCGCATGACATCGACCGGCACGACGATCTACGACCACACCGTCGAGCAGTTGAGGCTGGCGGGCGAAGGCCACTCCCCGCACGCGTTGGTCGCTCTCTTGGCCGACACCGTGATCGTGTGGTCACCGATCACCGACCAAACTCGCTTCGAGCCCTCACCGATGTCTCCGCGTACCAGCACACCCCTGCACTACGCATCGTCGCGCCGGTGATCGGCGCAACCTCTGTGCTGCTGGCCCGACTGTTCTCGTTCCGCGACCCGCTCATCGCCACCACCGTGGCCACCGTCTTACTCGCCGCAGCAGCGCTGCTCGGCTGAATTGGCCGCGAGGTCTGCCCGACGGTGCGAGCTCAGCAAGGACGGATTGGACGCCGTCCCACGCCCGCCTTCGAACGCTGCCTTCGCCGAGCCGGAAGATGACCGATCAGTTGCTACCGCAGACGCTGACGCTGTTCGACGGCCAGCGCGGTGCTTGGTGCACCGAGCACGAGCGACAGCAACACCCAGAACGCTGCGTTGACCTGGTTGTCATCGAAGGTGATGCGCGCCGGGTCGTCACCGGCACCAACGGCGAACAGTGCAGCCATCGTTGCGATCACCACCACCCCGGCGACGGTTCTGTACGCAGTGAGATAGGCCCGGTCGCGCTCGCCGCGCATCCGCTCATCGAGCACATCGTCAGGCAGGTCGGCCTGGGAGCGGACAGCCAACCGAACCGCAACGAACGCCACGAACCAGGCGGCGATGCCGACGACACCCCCAACAGCACCGAACCACAGCCACCACGCCGCCAGCGCAATCGTCGCCGCCACGTAAGCTGCAACGACCAGGAGTAAACCGCGACGGCTCCGAAGTCGATCGTAGTAGCGGTCATTCATCAATTGCTGTGCCCTGGAGGCGACCGCTTCGCTCTTGCGGTCGCTCAGCTCACTCCGTCGAGACATCGTCGACTCCTTGGTTCGATTCTTGTTCGGGGGATGTGACCAACGCGGGGAATGGGTCAAGCGAGAACAACGACTCGGCCGGACGGTCCAGGACGCGCGCGATGCGCAAGGCGAGCACGAGGCTCGGGCTGTACTCGCCGCGCTCCAGATAGCCGACGGTTTGGTAGTGCACGCCGACAGCGTCAGCGAACTCTTGGCGGCTGAGCCCCGCCCGCTCGCGTTCGCCGAGCACACAGCTGTACACCACCTCGGTCGGCTCGGTTCTCGACTTTCGACCCACGCCCGTAGCATACATACTACATAGTATGAATACAACTACGGGTTCAGCACTCCGGCACCCGCACCGAGACGTTCACGGCGAGCCCGCCTTGACTGGTTTCCTTGTAACGGTCGGACATGTCTTCGGCCGTTTCCCGCAGCGTGCGGATCACATCGGTCAGCGACACGCGGGCATCCGCGGGGTTGCTGGCCATCGCGAGTTCGGCGGCGTTAATGGCCTTCACTGCGCCCATCGTGTTGCGTTCGATGCACGGGACCTGCACCAGGCCACCAACCGGGTCGCACGTCATGCCGAGGTGGTGCTCCATCGCGATCTCGGCGGCCATCATCGCCTGGCCCACCGTGCCACCCAATGCCTCGGCCAACGCCGCCGCGGCCATCGCGCTCGACACACCGACTTCGGCCTGGCAGCCACCCATCGCTGCGGAGATGGTGGCACCCTTCTTGAACAGCGTGCCCACTTCGCCGGCCACCAGCAGAAAATCGAAGATCTGCGCCTCGGTCACGGGTTCAGCCGAGAAGCAGACGTGGTAGAGCAGCACGGCGGGAATCACGCCGGCGGCGCCGTTGGTCGGCGCAGTGACCACCCGCCCGAAGTCGGCGTTCTCCTCGTTCACGGCCATGGCGAACGTGCTCACCCACTGCAGCACCTCCGCGAACTTGTACTCGCGTCCGCGGATCAGGGCCACCCACTCCTCGGGTGTCGGCGCGTCGCCACACACCCCGTCGACGGTCAGCAAACGACGCGCCAGCGGCGCCGCGCGGCGGCGGACATCGAGGCCGCCGGGAAGAATCCCATCGGTGTGGCACCCCCGGAAGATGCCGTCGAGCATCACCGCCCAGATGGCGCGCAGGCCCTGGCGGATCTCGTCAGCCGTCCGCCAGGTCAGTTCGTTGGTCCACACGACCTCGGCGATCGACGAGCCACGAACCGCACAGTGAGCCGCAAGCTCGTCGGGGCTCTGCGCCGGATGCGGGAGGGCCACGAAGCTCGCGGCGCCAGGGATCTCGTCCGCTCCGAGCACGAACCCGCCGCCGACCGAATAGTACGACGACGACAGCGTCTGCTCGCCGACCGTGGCCACGCACGTGAGCCCGTTCGCGTGACCGGGCAGACGTTCGTCCGTGTGGAACACGATGTCAGACGACATGTCGAATGCGACCTCGACGGCGACCCCCGCCAACGACGTGAGCACCTTGGCCGCCGCCAGGTCGTGGATCAACCGGGTGACGTCGGCAATCGGCACGGTCTCGGGCTCGTAGCCGAGCAGCGCCAAAGCGATTGCCCGGTCGGTGGCGTGGCCGCGCCCGGTGAGCGCGAGCGAACCGTACAGATGCACCTGGATGTGGTCGACAGCAGCCAGACCGGATGCGTGTTCACCTCGTGGCTCCGTTCCCGCCGGCGCGAGATCGGCGGCCAGTTCTTCGAGCCAGCGCTGGACCGCGCGCCATGGGCCGAGCGTGTGCGAACTCGACGGCCCGACGCCGATCTTCAACATGTCGAACACGCTCAGCGATTCCATGACTGCGCCGACCGTACTCGGCGCCGCAAGACGGCTCGACGACAGCGCCAACTGCGGGGCCCTCACTCCGCGACGTGGCCGCCCGACATGGATCGGCCTCGGAATCGACCAACCGGGGTGCGTCGACCATGCCACTCGGCACGGAGTGTTTGTACTCTGCAACCATGTCGGAGCAGACGATCGACCTGGACGCCATTCACCGCAAGTACGCCGAGGAGCGCGACAAGCGGATCCGACCCGACGGCAACGAGCAGTACATCGAGCCGACCGGTCGGTACGCCCACTTCCTCGACGACCCACACACCACCCTCGTCGCGCGCGAGCCAGTGTTCGACGAGATCACCGTCGCCTTCATCGGCGGTGGCTTCGCCGGGCTCCTGACCGGCGCCAAACTGAAGCAGGCCGGCATCGGCGATGTGCGCATCATCGAGAAGGGCGGCGACTTCGGCGGCACCTGGTATTGGAACCGCTACCCCGGCGCCCAGTGCGACACCGCCGCGTTCATCTACCTCCCGCTGTTGGAGGAAACCGGTCACATGCCGACCGAGAAATACACTCACGCGCCCGAGATCCGCCAGCACTGCAAGAACATCGGCGCCCAGTTCGATCTCTACGACAATGCGCTGTTCAGCACCGAGGTCACCGGCCTCGAATGGAACGACGCGCCCGAGGCAGAGGGCGGGAAGCGCTGGATCATCCGCACCAACCGCGGCGACGAAATGCGGGCCAAGTACGTCGCGATGGGTACCGGGCCGCTGCACCGCCCCAAGCTGCCCGGCATCGACGGCATCAACGACTTCGAGGGTCACGCCTTTCACACCAGCCGATGGGACTACGTCTACACCGGGGGCGATCCGAGCGGGGCGCCGATGCAGAACCTGGCCGACAAGCGCGTGGGGATCATCGGCACCGGGGCAACCGCCGTGCAGTGCGTACCGCATCTCGCCCGGGCGTGCGCCGAGCTGTTCGTCTTCCAACGCACCCCGTCGTCGATCGACATCCGCAACAACCGACCGACCGACCCCGAATGGTTCACCACCCTCGAGCCGGGCTGGCAGAAGCAGTGGCTCGAGAACTTCACCATCCTCCAGACCGGCGGGTTCGCCGACGCCGATCTCGTGATGGACGGCTGGACCGACATCAGCCAACGCATCCGCGACAAGCTGCTGTCGTCGCCTGAACCCGACCTGTCGCCAGCGGGCATGCTCCAGGCCTACCACGACAGCGACGACGAGAAAATGGTCGAGGTCAGAGCCCGCGTCGACCAGATCGTCGCCGACGAGATCACGGCCGAGAAGCTGAAGCCGTGGTATCGCCAACTCTGCAAGCGCCCGTGCTTTCACGACCAGTACCTGCAGGCGTTCAACGAACCGGGTACCCACCTCGTCGACACCGACGGCCGGGGCGTCGACCGGATCGACGCCACCGGCGTCTGGGCCAATGGCGAGCACTACGAACTCGACTGCTTGATCTTCGCATCGGGGTTCGAGGTGGGCACGTCGTTCCAACGACGAGCGGGGTTCGACACCGTTGGACGCAATGGCGTCACGCTGTCCGAATACTGGGCCGATGGCATGCGGACCCTGCACGGGATGAACGTGCACGGCTTTCCCAATGCGTTCGTCGTCGGCCCGACCCAGGCCGCCAACCTGATCTCGAACATCCCCCACAACCTGACCGAGGCCGGCGAGACCATTGCGGCGATCGTGGCCCACGCCGAAGCGATCGGCGCCACGGAAGTGGAAGTCACCCGCGAGGCTCAAGACGCGTGGGTTGCGCTGCTCGAAGCGGGCGGTCGCACCTTCGGCGGTGACCCGACGTGCACGCCCGGCTACTACAACAACGAGGGCCACGCCATCACCAAGGCGCAACTCCGCAACTCGATGGGCTACCCCGCCGGCCCGGTCGCCTACTTCGACTACATCCAGCACTGGCGAACCTCGGGCGACTTCTCCGGACTCTCGTTCACGTCACTGCGGCCCGACCAGCAGACGGGAGGGTCCACCGCCGACGGTGACCGACGTGGGAAACTTGATGCCGAGTGAGTACCCCGTTCCACCTTCTCCCCGCTGCCGGCGCAATTCGCTGGTTCGACGCGCCGCCGAGTGCGATCGGGCCCGTCTGGTCGCCGTGGCCTGCGCCGAGCATCGCCACGCTCAAGCGGAGCAACGTGTGGGCGCCCCCGATCGTGCACACGGTCACCTGGATGCCTCCGAGCATCGTGCACCTCGCACCGCCTGACCCGATCGACGCGCCGCGCCCGCTCTGGTGGCGCCGCGCCGCCAACCGCCTCGTCACGCTGTTCCGCCGCCCTCGCTGACCCGCCCCGCCCCTCCCCCTCTCCGTTTGCGTGACGGAAAAGGCGCAGATGGACACCAAAATCGTCACGCAAACGACCTCCGGGACGGTTCGCTTCGATCGCAGCGGTCATCGCGCGACGTTGCGTGCCTCCGCCGACCTGACCGGCCTCGCGACCGGCCGGTACGCCCGCTCCGACGTGATGGTCGAGTTCGATCTCGAACTGTCACGTGACGCCGAGTTCCTCGGGTATGCCTTCACCCAGTTCGCCATGCCCGTCGTCGCCGGACCCCACGCCGCATTCGACTTCGCGCCGGCCCCCAACCTGCGCTCGCCGAAGTGCGTCCTGCCACTCGTGGTCCGCGACGGCCAACGGTGCATCCTCCTTGCACCGTTGACGAACCCGCACGAGCAGATCATCACGGTCGAGAGCGACACAGGGCCCGATGCCGGCTCGGGCAGGGAGCCGGGTCCTGCGTCGGCCGTAGTCCGTTGGGGTTGGCACGGCGACCTCGACGAGGTGCCTGCCGGCTTCACGACGATTCTCGGCGTGTACGAGGCGACGTCGGTGAGCGAACTTCTCGATCGGTGGGCAAGCGAGTTGCTGGAGCTGGCAGGGGTCAAGCGTCGCAGCCGCTCGGCCAGCCCGCTCACCTCGCACCTCTCGTACTGGACCGACAACGGTGCCGCGTACTGGTATCGAACCGAGCCGGGCTCGACCATTGCCACAGCGGTCGTGGACGCCGTCGACGAACTGCACCGACAGCACGTGCCGATCGGCTCGGTCGAACTCGACTCGTGGTTCTACCGCCACGAGACACCCCGGCCGATCACCGACGTCGGCTACCCCGAGGAAGTGCCGCCGTCCGGAGCAATGGAGTGGTTGCCCCGCTCCGACGCCTTCGAGCCCGACTCAGGGTCCGACCCGATTGCCGCGGTGGCGAGCCACCTCAAGATCCCCCTCGTCCTGCACGCGCGACACGTCTCGCCGGCGTCGCCGTACGTCGACGACACCTGGTGGGTCGACGACCTCGCTGCCCAGCCGAGCGACCCCGCCTTCTTTCGACGGTGGTTCGACGACGCGCAGCGCTGGGGAGCAACCTGTATCGAGCAGGACTGGATGTTGATGTACTGGTTCGGCATTCGTGCGATGCGGAGCGTGCCAGACCGGGCCATCGCTTGGCAACGCGCCCTCAACGACCACGCCAACGCGACCGACATCGACCTGCTCTGGTGCATGGCCACGCCAGCCGACCTCATCGCGGCGGTGCAATTCGATCGAGTGATCGCGGTGCGAACGAGCGACGACTACCGTTTCACCGACGATCCGGCGCTGTTGTGGACCTGGTTCTTGACCGTCAATCGACTCGTCGCACCGCTGGGGCTGTGGCCGTTCAAGGACTGCTTCTTCTCCAACCCTCACCCGGACCGCGACGCTCGGCCCGACTCTGACACTCGGCCCGACCCTGGCGACTCGATCAGCGGTGACGTGCACGCCGAACTCGAAGCACTGCTTTCAGCGATGTCCGGCGGGCCCGTTGGCCTCGGCGACCGGATCGGACACACCGATCGCGAGATCGTGATGCGCACGTGCGACGACGATGGCCGACTCCGCCAGCCCGACGTGCCGATCGGGTTGATCGACGACTGCCTCTTCGGATCTCCGGCGCGCGGCGAACGACTCGCCTGGGCGACTGCCTCGACGACCATCGGCACCGAGACCTGGACCTACGTGGTGACGATCAACACTGCGACTGCAGCCACAACGCTCGACGACTCGCTCGAACTGGCCGAGATCGGCATCGCCGAGCCGCGCCATGTCCACGAATGGCGCCACGGTCGGGGCGGTGCGTGCACCACGCTCACCGCCCGACTCGCACCACGCGACTGGGCGCTCTTCATCGTCTGCCCGCCAGGGTCCGCCGATGTCGGCGACACCACCAAGTACGTCACCGTCGCCTCCACAACCTGACACCCATCCCCCCACCCAGCCCACCCAGCCCACCCAGCCCAGCCCACCCTTCCACCCATCCGCCCAGCCCACCCATCCGCCCACCACGTTTGCGTGACGATTTCGGCTGGAATGCACACCAAATTCGTCACGCAAACGTGGTTCTGCGACACTGCTCGCATGACACAGCGAACGATCCTCATCACAGGTGCCGGCTCCGGTTTCGGCAAGGGGGCCGCAGTCGAGCTCGCCGCACGCGGCCATTCCGTGATCGCGGCCACCGAAACGCAAGCACAAGCCGACGTACTGGCTGCCGAGCATCCCGAACTGACGACGCTGAAGCTTGACGTCACCTCGAGCGCCGACATCGCACAGGCCCCCGACCTGGCCGTCGACGTGTTGATCAACAACGCCGGCATGGGCGTGATGGCGCCGATGACCACGGTTCCCATGGAGAAGGTGCGCGCGATTTTCGACGTGAACGTGTTCGGCATGGTCGAACTGACCCAGGCCGTCGTGCCCGGGATGATCGAGCGCGGGAGCGGGCGGATCATCAACGTGTCGTCGGTCGCCGGCAAGCTCGCCTCACCACTCACCTCGCCGTACTGCATGACCAAGCACGCCGTCGAGGCGTTCACGATCAGCCTGCGCGGCGAACTCGCCCCGCACGGAATCGATGTGTGCAAGGTGAACCCGGGGCCGTACAACACCGGCTTCAACGACCGCATGGTCGATGGCATCACCGAGCACATTTCGGCTGGCGACGAGGCAACCCACGCGGCCAACCAGATGGTGCGCGACATCGTGTTGACCAACCAACTCGACCCCGCCGACGTGGTCACAGCGCTCGCCGATCTCGCCGAAGCCGACGAGACACCGCTCGAGACGCTCCTGCCCGAAGGCATCGGCGAACTCCTCCAGGCGATGATCGACGCCCAGAGCTGACCCTCGATCTCTCCACCCCGTCTCTCCCCCACCCCGTCTCTCCCCCGCCCCAGCCCCAGCCCCCGCCCCACCCTCACCACGTTTGCGTGACGAAAATGGTTCCCGTCGGAGCCAAAATCGTCACGCAACCGGGGGAACGAGCAGACTGCTGACATGACAACGATCGCAGTGGCCGGCGGCGGTATCGGCGGCTTGGTGGCGGCGATGTGTCTGCACGATGCCGGACTCGATGTCGACGTCTATGAGTCGGTCATCGAGCCCGCCGAACTGGGTGTCGGCATCAACGTGCTCCCCCACTCCGTCCGCGTACTCGACGACCTCGGCCTGCTCGACGACCTCGATGCTGCGGGCGTCCGCACCGGCGCGTTGATGTTCGTCTCGCGTGACGGCACCCGCATCTGGTCCGAACCACGTGGCCTCGACGCCGGCAACCCGTGGCCGCAGTTCTCGATCCACCGCGGTCGCCTGCAGATGTTGCTCTGGCGGGCGGCTGCCGACCGGCTCGGGCCCGATCGGCTCCACACCGGTCTCCGGCTGACCGGCTTCGACCAGCGCGGAGACGGAGTGACGGCGACGTTCGAGGACCGGCGGACCGAGCGATCGACGAATATCGAGGCCGATGTGCTGGTCGGGGCCGACGGCATTCACTCGGTCGTTCGTCAGCACTTGCATCCTGACCAGGGCCTGCCGCACCCCAGCGGGCTCGTGCTCTGGCGTGGAGCCGTTCGGGCGCCCGCGTTCCTCGACGGGCGAACGATGTTCATGGCCGGCGACGACGCGCAGAAGGCCGTGGTGTATCCGATCTCCGATCCGGACGATGATGGCACCGCGCTGATCAACTGGGTGGCGGAGCGGCCGATGGAGGTCGACATGGCCACGGTCAGCTGGAACCGGGAAGTCGATGTTGCCGAGGTCGCGGCGCACTTTCGCGACTGGAACTACGGCTGGATCGACATCGGAGCACTCATCGCGGCGAGCGATGCCGCCTATGAGTTTCCGATGGTCGATCGCAACCCGGTCGAGCGATGGTCGTTCGGTCGCGTCACGCTCCTCGGCGACGCAGCGCACCCGATGCGCCCCAACGGCAGCAACGGGTCGAGCCAGGCGATTCTCGACGGCGAAGCGCTCGCCGCGGCGATGCTCGCTCATCGCGATCCGGTCGAAGCCCTGCGCGCCTATGAAGCGGCACGACTCGAACCGACGGCGAAGTTGACATTGGCCAATCGACAAGCCGGCCCCGAGCGCGTCATGCAGTGGGTGGCCGACCGCTGCGACGGCAGTTGCGCGCAGTCGCCAGATCGGCAACACCGCTGCGTCGATCCGACTGAGTTGGAGCGCGAGGCGAATGCCTACAAGCAACTCGCCGGATTCGATCTGGCCACCCTGCAGTCGATGGCCAACCCACACTGACACCAACAGTCGCGTCGGGGCCAGGCACCAACGCGACACATTTGTCAGCGATAGGGCCAGGCACCAACGCGACACATTCGTCGCGATAGGGCCAGGCACCAACGCGACACTTTTGTCGCGATAGGGCCAGGCCCCGACGCGACACATTTGTCGCGATAGGGCCAGGCCCCGACGCGACACTTGGGCGGCCGCCTCGTCGTCAGACTCCAGCAGTGACGGCGACGTAGATGGTGCTGCTGGTCTCGCGGCCGGTGTAGAGATTCGGGAACGTCACCGTGTGGGCCTCGGCCCGCTCGAACGAATCCTGCAAGACCTCGACGAAGGCGTCGTCGACGGCAGCGTCCGACCACAGGCCGAAGACACCGCCGGGCACCAACTGCCGCTGGAGCCGGGCCAGCCCTGCCGGCAGGTAGAGCCCGGCGTGGCTGGGGTCGAGCAGATGCCGCGGCGAATGATCGATGTCGACGAGAATTGCGTCGACGTGCGCGGGTCCATTCGGGGCCAATGGTCGCCCGCTCGCCACCATCTCGAAGAAGTTGCCGTGCACGAGCGTCGTGCGCCGGTCGCCGACGAGTTCGGCGCCGAGCGGCGTGAGGTGCTCTCGGTGCCAACCGATCACGGCGCCGAGCGTGTCGACGACGAAGAGCGACCGGACGCGCTCGTCGCCGAGCACCTCGACTGCGGTGTACCCGAGGCCGAGCCCACCGACCACGATGTCGAGGCCATCGCCGGTCGCCGCTGCCAGCCCGAGTGTGGCCAACGCGCGCTCGCCAGTGGTGAACAAACTCGACATCAGGAACTCATCGCCGAGAATCACCTCCCACACGTCGATCTTCAGCTCTGGTTCCCACCGGCGCCGCAGGCTGATGTCGCCCATCGACGTCGACTCGCGACCGAGTTCCTCGAACAAGCGACTCATGTGCAGCCGGCAACATCGATGAACGTCATGAGCCACCCTCACACGTACGGCCGTCACGTGCGGCGTCGGGACCTGGCCCCAGCGCGACAAATGTGTCGCGTCGGGACCTGGCCCCAGCGCGACAAATGTGTCGCGTCGGGACCTGGCCCCGGCGCGACATCTGCGAAGCTCGCGCCGTGAACGGCAACCTGTACTCCGCGTTGACCGGATCATTTGCACCACGGCTCGATGCACCATTCCTCCGCATTCCTAGTGGCCCGACCTGGAGCTATCGCGATGTTGATCGGCGATCGGCTGGTATGGCCGGCGCGCTGCAGAGCCTCGGTGTCGTGGCCGGCGATCGGGTCGTGGTCCAGGTCGACAAATCGGCCGACAGCGTTGCGCTGTACTTGGCATGCCTGCGCGCGGGCGCCGTCTTCGTGCCGCTCAACACCGGGTACACGTCGAGCGAGGTGGCGTTTTTCGTCGACGATGCGGCTCCCACCGTGGTCGTCGCGAGACCAGGCACACTCAACGACCTCGACACTCAGGTGCTCCACCTCGGAACCGATGGCGACGGTTCGTTCGCCGAGCTTGCTGCCGCGGGATCGACCCACGTCGACATCGTCGAGCGAGCCGCTGACGACGTTGCGGCGATGCTGTACACGTCGGGGACCACAGGCCGGTCGAAAGGGGCGATGCTCACCCACGCCAACCTCGAATCGAACGCTCGGGCGTTGCATGCGATCTGGGGGTTCACGGCCGACGACGTGCTCCTGCACACCCTGCCGATCTTCCACGTCCACGGCCTTTTCGTCGCCCTGCACTGCGCCATGCTCGGCGCGAACGAGGTGATCTTCCTGCCGAACTTCGATGTCGGAGCCGTCGTCGAGCAACTCCCGAACGCCACGGTGATGATGGGCGTGCCGACCCAGTACACCCGACTGCTCGGCGACACTCGATTCTCAGCCGACACCTGCGCCGCAGTCCGGCTCTTCACGTCCGGCTCGGCACCCATGACCGAAGCAGTCCACGCCGAGTTCACAGCACGGACGGGGCAACAGATCCTCGAACGCTACGGGATGACCGAGGCCGGCATGATCACATCGAACCCGTACGTCGGCCAGCGCGTGCCCGGCACGGTCGGCTTCGCACTGCCCGGCGTCGAGCTGCGCATCGCCGATGACGACGGAGCAGAGGTCGAAGTCGGAACGACCGGCGTCGTCGAGATTCGTTCGCCCGGCCTGTTCGCCGGATACTGGGGCCTGCCCGACAAGACGGCGTCCGAGCACCGCGCAGGAGGATGGTTCATCACCGGCGACGTCGGGTCGGTCGACCTCGAGGGTCGCCTGACCCTCGAGGGAAGGTCGAGCGACATGATCATCAGCGGCGGGTACAACATCTATCCAAAGGAGATCGAGATGGTGCTCGACGACGTCCCCGGGGTGCTCGAGGCGGCAGTCGTCGGCGTGCCTCATCCCGATTTCGGTGAAGCCGTCGTGGCCGTCGTCGTCCGCGACGGATCGGTCGAGGTCACCGATGAAGATCTCGCTGCAGCACTCGACGGTGTGCTCGCTCGGTTCAAGCATCCGAAGTCCTACGTCTCCGCCGACGCGCTCCCGCGCAATGCGATGTCGAAGGTGCAGAAGGCGTCGCTGCGCATCGATCTCGCGTCGCTGTTCATCTGAAACGACACCACGTGCCACGTCGGCGCCCCGGCCCCCACGCGACACGTGCATGATCTCAGTCGAGCAGCACGATGGTCATCGACTGGCTGGCCGTGGCCAGCAATTGGCCCGCCTCGCTCCACAGCAGACACGAACTATGAGCGAAGCCGTTGCCCAGGAACTCGACTCGGTTGTCGCACAACACCCAGTCGGTGTCAGGCGGTGCCGGGTCGGCGTATCGGATCGTGTTGTCGAGACTCGACAGGTTGACCACCCGGCCTGCGGCGTTGCCGATCACCGACGGGCTGTAGTCGGCGATGATCGCCAACGCCGCAGCATCGACGCGCACGTCTCGCATCCGCACCCACACGAGTGAACGGTTGTCGCCCGTCGGTTCGCCGACACCCGAGAACCCGAACATCCCCTCGCGCCATCTTGACTTCGACGTGGTCGTGCAGCGACGGGTCCTCGAAGTTGCGTTCCGAGTCGAGTGCGTCCTCAGGAGCGACAGCGTCGGGAAACGGCTCCCACACACCGCGTACCTTTTCGGATCGCTGCCCGGTTGCTCCGAGCACCGAGACCACCTCGTGGTCGCCGTCGTCGTTGCGGAATGTTCCCGTCGCCCGGCATTGCGTGACGGTTCGCCCGACCGCCGGGAACGCGAGGTCGAGGTGCATCTCCGACGGGTTGTACATCGTCGCGATGTACTGCGCCGTCGCCCACACCGCAGGCTGGCCGGTCTCGATCTCCATCGCAGCGACACCCAGGGCCAACCCGACACCGCCGAACAGCGAGCCGCGCCCGCCACCGACGGCTCGATCGGTGATCGGTACCGTCCATCGGCCGTCGTCGTGTTGCACCATTCCAAGGAACTCCGCCGTCGACATCGCCTGCATCGAGCGGAAGCTACCGCCGGGCTTGCGTGCACCGTCGGTCGCATCACCTCTGGTGTCTGACACCAAACGTGACACCAAACGTGATTGACATCGGACTCGCCTGAACGGGGCGGATGCGGTCAGGCTGGCCCGATGCATGCACCGGCCGACATGACGATCGACGACGCCGTGCGCGACGCCGACCTCCGAGTGCTGGTGATGTGCCTCTTCCAGATCACCGGGGATCCTCGATGGCTCCAGGATCCGTATCGGCCGCGCCGCGACGTCCGACTCATCGCTCCCGAGGACGCCGGCTTTCCTGACGACGTCGCCGACGAGATCCGCGCGGCGATGGCAGCAGCGTTCCGATCGATTCCCGCGATCATCGACCCTGGCGACGAACTCATGGTCGACATGATGAGTGCCTGCCTCGGCGAGCCGGTCCCGGCCGAGTACGCGCCGATGATGCGCGAGGAGATGGACTTCACGTCGCGCGACGCAGTGTGGCCCGACGGCGCCGAGCAGCCGAGCGTGTTGGTCATCGGTGCCGGGGCGAGCGGCATCATCATGGGCGCTCGCCTGGCCCGGCTGGGTCTCGACTACGACATCGTCGAACGGGCATCGAGTGTCGGCGGCGTGTGGCGCGACAATCGTTACCCGGGCGCCGGCGTCGACACGCCGAACCACGCCTACTCGTTCTCGTTCGCCCGACCCCACAAATGGTCGCGGTTCTTCTCCCCGCAGTCCGACCTCGAGACGTACCTCCGCCAGACCGCCGACGAGTTCGACGTCACGACCCACATCGAGTTCGGGACCGAATTGACGGGCGCGAATTGGAGCAACGACCGGCAGGACTGGCAGGTCGAACTCGCCACCCCGCACGGCATCGAGACGCGGACGTATCGGGTCCTGATCAGTGCGATCGGACAGCTGAATGTCCCCAAGCCGCCACCCGTCCCCGGAACCGACGGGTTCGACGGCCCATGCTTCCACTCGTCGCGCTGGCCCGCCGATCTCGACATCACCGGCAAGCGCGTCGCGATCATCGGCACAGGTGCGTCGTCGATGCAGATCGCGCCGGCCATCGCCGACCAGGTTGCCTCGCTCACCGTGTATCAGCGCACCGCCCAATGGGCTCGCCCGGTGCCGCGCTATCACGACCCGATTCCCGAAGGCTCGCAGTGGCTCTTCGAACACCTGCCGTTCTATGCGTCGTGGTTTCGCTTCGTCATGCTGTGGCGCTACGGCGACGGCCTCCTCCCACTTCTGCGCAAGGACCCGGATTGGCATCATCCGGTGTCGATCAATCGAGCGAACGAGCGCCATCGACAGCAGATGGCCGACCACCTCCTCGCCGAACTCGACGGCCGGCCCGACTTGATCGACAAATGCATGCCGACCTACCCGCCCTACGGCAAACGGATTCTGCTCGACAACGGCTGGTTCTCGACGATGCGCAAGCCGAACGTCGAACTGGTTATCGATGACGTCGACCACCTCGACGCCACCGGCGTGGTCGCCGACGGTGAACACCGCGAGCACGACGTGATCGTGCTCGCCAACGGGTTCGAAGTGTTCCAGGGTGCGAGCCGCTTGGGCCTGCGGGGGCGTGACGGCGTCGATCTCGCCGACGTGTGGGCGAACGACGACCCGATCGCCTACCTCGGCATCACCGTGGCCGACTTCCCCAACCTGTTCATCATGCAGGGACCGACGACCGGGTTGGGGCACGGCGGGAGCGCCATCTTTCAAGCCGAGTGCCATGCTCGACACATCACGGCCTGCCTCGTCGCGCTCGCCTCGTCCGGCGGCCGCTCGATCGAAGTGCGCGACGAACCGATGCGGGAGTACAACGAGCGGTTCGACGCCGAGCACGAGCACTTGATCTGGAGCACCGCCGGACTCAGGAATTGGTATCGCAACGACGCCGGACGCGTGGTGGTGATCATGCCGTGGCGTCTGGTCGACTACTGGGCGATGACCCACGACCCGAATCTCGACCACTACGTCATCAGCCAATGATCATCGGGCGCGGCGACCAACTCGGCTGACCAACCCATCGGCCAACCAGCCGGCCGATTGAGCGCACAGCGGCAACTCAGCAGTCCGGCAGCGGTCCCACGTCAACGCAACCATGACCCAGGAGGTCAAACGTGCGGTGCGATCCGGACCTACGCTCGACTCATGGCGACACGCACCCATGCCGGTCCGCTCTTGCGCGAGTGGCGAGTACGGCGGAGGCTCAGCCAACTCGATCTGTCGATGCGCACCGGTGTGTCCACTCGCCACCTGTCGTGCGTCGAGACCGGTCGAGCCCGACCCAGCCGCGAGCTGCTGCTCCATCTCGCCGACAACCTCGACGTGCCCCTCCGCGTCCGCAACGATGTCCTGCTCGCTGCCGGCTTCGCCCCGATGTACTCCCAACGGCCGATCGGCGAGGACGCGATGCGACCAATTCGCGAGGTCATCGAGTTGGTCGTCCACGGCAACGAGCCGAACCCGACCACCGTGATCGATTCGCAGTGGAACCTGATCGACGCCAACGCGGCGGCGCTTTGGCTGTGTTCCGGTGTCGCCGCACACCTGATCGACGACGGGATCAACGTCGCCCGCCTCAGCCTCCATCCCGACGGCTTGGCCCGCAGACTCGTCGACTTCGACGACTTCGCCGCACAGTTGCTCGGCCACATGCGCCATACGCTCGCGGCAACCCACGACTCTGGTCTCGCTGCACTGATCGAGGAGTGTGCGGCGTACGCACCTGGCGCGACGTCTGGCCGGGTGCGCGGCGACGAGATCGTGCTGCCGATGCGGCTCGACATCGGTGGCGAGATCCTCTCGTTCCTGTCGACCGTGACGACGTTCGGTGCGGCACGCGACGTCACCGTGTCGGAGTTGTCGATCGAGACGCTGTACCCGGCCGACCACACCACTCGGTCGCGCCTGGCCGAGCGCCCCTGCGGAGCTAGACCCACCTGCGAGAGTTCGCCCCAACCCCGACCCGACCTGCGATGAGTCTCAGCCTCACCTGCTGCGGACAGAACTCATCGCTCCGGCCCTCGACCAGATCCAGTCAGAGGTGGCCGGCATCGAGGGCTGCGAGGACGGTGATGGCGCGGGAGCGAACGGCGGCAAGGTCGCCCAGCCGACGCATGCCCGCCAACTGCTGGGCCATGCGGTGGTTCCCGGCGAACTGGTCGGCGTGACGTGCCAGAAAGTCCCAGTAGAGGGTGGTGAACGGGCAGGCCGCTTCACCGGTGCGCTGCTTCGGATCGAAGCGGCACCCGCGGCACGAATCGCTCATCTTGTTGATGTACGCACCGCCCGACGCGTAGGGCTTGGTCGCCATCATCCCGCCGTCGGCGTGCAACGCCATGCCGATCACGTTGGGCAGCATCACCCATTCGGCGCCGTCGACGAAGCTGGCCCACATCCATTCGGTCATCGCCCACGGGTCGACGCCGGCGGTGAGTGCCAGGTTGCCGAACACCATCAGCCGCTCGATGTGGTGGGTGTACCCGTGGGCGTCGAGATGGTCGACCGCGTTCGCGACGCATGCCATGTCGGTCGGCGCTGCGCCGGTGAAGGCCGGCGGCACGGCCCGAGTGGCGCCAAGACCGTTGAGTGACCGATAGTCGGGCATCCATCGCCAATACACGCACCAGACGTACTCGCGCCAGCCGAGCACCTGGCGCACGAACCCCTCGACGGAATTGATCGACAATCCCCGAGCGCGGTACGCCGACTCGGCTGCGGCGACGACCTCGCGGACGTGGAGCAGTCCGAGGTTCATGCTCGACGAGAGCACCGAATGGGCCAACTTCCACTCGGCGGCAAGCATCGCGTCCTCGTGCGGACCGAACGGTTCGAGTCCCGTTTCGATGAACTCCTCGAGCCGGATGAGCGCCTGCGCGCGCGTGACCGGCCAGGTTCCGTCGGGGCCGGCCCCCCACACGTCGTCGTTCCGCTCGTCGATCATGCTCACCACGGCGCGGTCGATGTCGTCGCGCTCGAATCGGGTGATCTCGGGCCACGCCCGCCCGTCCTTGGGTGGCCGCTCGCGGTTGTCGTGGTCGAAGTTCCACGCGCCGCCCACCGGTTCGGGCCCGTCCATCAACACGTCGAAGCGGTCGCGCTGCCAGCGATAGAAATCTTCCATCTTGAAGCTCTTGCGCCCGGCGGCCCACTCGGCGAACTCGTCGTAGTGACAGAAGAACTGGTCGTTGCGAAGGACCTCGATCGACGCGCCAACGCCCAACCGCGTCAGGAGCTGGGTGACATCCCAGCTCATCGGTTCCATGACGATCAGCTGCTCGACCTCGAACTCGGCGCAGTGCGCGCGGATGCCTTCGGCGAAGCCGGTGGCGCTCCGCAGGTCGACCTCGAAGCCCTCCGCGCTCAGTTCGGCGGCAAAATGACGCATCGCCGACAGCACCAGATGAAGCCGCTGCCGATGCCATCGCTTCGACGAAATCTTCGCCGAACTCTCGATGATCAGCACCCGACAGTTGTCGGGGCCACGACCGCGTAACCCCCCGATCTGCCGGTGGAGTTGGTCGCCGAGCACCCAGACGGTCGGGACGGCCGCCAACGATTCCTCCACGGTCAGAATGCGGAGCTCGGCAGATCGGTGGCACCCTGCTCGAGCGCGTCGCAGATTACGGTGGCCACGTGTTCGGGGGTCAGCCCTGCGGGCATCTTCGGCGCGGCGCCCTCGATCGGGTGGTCGGCGAGACCGGTCTCGGTGTGCGGCGGACGCGCATCGAGCACACGGACCTTGGAGCGGCGTGCCTCGCGAGCAAGCGCCTCATCGAACGATCGGACCGCGGCCTTCGACGCGCCATAGGCCGCCATCCCGGGCAGGTTCTGTTCGGCGACGACGCCGGAGATGTTGACGATGGCGCCGTTCGCCTCGATGCGACCGACGGCCGCCGACGCCAACATGATCGGGATGAAGGTGTTGGTGAGGAACAGCTCCTCCATGGCATCGGTCGACAGTTCGGCCACAGTGCCGAAGGCGACCACGCCCACGGCGTTGATGACCACATCGAGTCGACCGGCATGAGCAATCGCGGCATCGACCGCGGCGGCGCAGGCGTCGGGTGAACGCAGATCGAGGACCACCCGGGGCCCGGTGCACGGCACCGCGTCGAGCCGTTCGGCATCACGACCCACGAGGGTCAGCGTCGCGCCGCGGGCTGCGAACTGTGCCGCAAGTGCCCGTCCGAGGCCGCCGGACGCGCCGACCAACAGCACCGATGATCCGTTCAGTGGGTGGGTGGTCGTCATGTCGGCGAGTCTGACACGGGCACCGGCGAGGTGGCTGACCCTGCGCTGCAAACGCGGTCGCCACCACCCGCTCCCTCCGGCAGCGTCCAGCGGGCATCGGTATGCTCGCACCATGTCGATGACCTTCTCGACCGACCTCGCGTCGATCGTGCCGTTCGACCTCCGCCGCCCACAGCACTTCGACCACATCGACCGTCCGACGTTCGACGGCGTCGTCCGAGCGGCGCGGGTGCCGGCGATCATCACCGGCGGCATGGACCAGTGGGCGGCCGTCGAGCGGTGGACCACGCCTGACCGGCTGGCCGAACTGCTCGGCGAGGACACCACGGTGTTCTGTCGCAAGATCGTCGCCGACGCCACCACGTACGCCGAGGATTTCATTCCGTACCGGGCGGGCGATTTCCTCCACGAGGTCTACTCGATCGGCGAGAGCGACCACTATCTCACCCAAGCCCTCGTGTTCGAGCCGATCGGCCTGCTGCGCAAGGCGATCCGCTCCAGCTTTCCCGGGCTCCTCCAAGTCCTCGAGCAAGACTGCGCCCTTCCGCCGTTCATCGAGCGACGCGAGTTGGCCGAGGGCATCATGTGGATGGGGAGCGGCGAGCAGGTCACGCCGCTGCACTACGACCCGGCCGAGAATCTGAACTGCACGATCATGGGTCGCAAACGGTGGATCCTCTTCCCGCCCTCCGAGGCGCGCAACCTGATGGTCGGCGGCAACACCGGCAAAGACGGGATGCTGTCGAGCCTCGACGACCTCACCGCCGGCGGCGTGTGGCGGGGTGGCCCGGTCGAAGAGGCCTACGACATCGAGACCGCTCCCGGCCAGATTCTCTACATGCCTGCCGGATGGAGCCATCACGTGTTGTCCTGCCGCGAGCCGAGCGCGGCGATCAACTTCTGGTTCATCGACCACACCGCCACGACCTTCAAGGCGTACGCCCACTGGCAGTCGCTCGACCGATACGGCTACACCGACGAGTTCCGGCGCAAGATGTATTCGGCCAGCGTGTTCGCCGGGGTGATGGGGCTCCGCCTCGTCCACCGCATCCGGCCGCAGCTCATCCCGACACCTCAGCTCACCGTCGGCGAGGCGTCCTACGAGCGCCAGGGGGCCACCTGACACGACCGCCCGCTCGGCGAGCGGCAAGACTCGGGCGATGGAACACGACCAGCAGCACGATCTCGTCATCCGCAACGGTCTCGTCGTCGACGGCACCGGCGCCGCACCGCAACCGGGCACGAGCATTGCAATCGACGGCGACCTGATCACCGCGATCGGCACCGATGTCGGCAGTGGCCGACGCGAGATCGACGCCACCGGGCTTCTGGTGACTCCCGGCTTCGTCGACATCCACACCCACTACGACGGCCAAGCCACCTGGGATGCCGAGCTGGCGCCATCCACCCCGCACGGTGTCACCACGCTCATGATGGGCAACTGCGGTGTCGGGTTCGCACCCGCCAAGCCCGACGAGCACGACTTCCTGATCGAGCTGATGGAGGGCGTCGAAGACATTCCCGGTGCGGCGTTGAGCGAAGGCATCTCGTGGGACTGGGAGACCTTTCCCGAATATCTCGATGCGCTCGACCGGCGCGAGTTCGTGGCCGACATCGGCGCGATGATTGCCCACGGCCCCGTGCGCACCTACGTGATGGGCCAGCGCGGTGCCGACAACGAGCCGGCCACCTCCGACGACATCGCGGCAATGGCTGCGATCGTCAACGAGGCCGTCGAGGCCGGCGCCTTCGGCTTCTCGACCAGCCGGACCATCGGTCACCGGGCGATGAACGGCGAACCGGTGCCGGGCACGTTCGCCGCGGAAGACGAACTGTTCACCATTGGGCGCGCCATGGCGCGCACCGGCAAGGGCGTGTTCGAAGTCGCGCCCGCCGGCCTCGCCGGAGAGGACCTCGTCGCGCCGAAGAAGGAGATCGACTGGATCTGCCGGCTCGCCGACGACATCGGCCGACCGGTCACGTGGCTGATGTTGCAAAACATGGTCGAGCCCGACGAGTGGCGCGAGCTGATGACCCGCTCGCAAGAGGCCCAAGACGCGGGCCATCAGGTGATTCCGCAGGTGGCGGGCCGCCCGTTCGGCATCTTGATCGGGTTGTCGACGCGGCATCGGTTCAAGGAGATGCCGAGTTTCGCCCCGCTGCGTTCGATGTCGTTCGCCGAGCAGGCCGCGGCGATGGGTGACCCGGAGTTGAAGGTGCGCCTCATCGAGGAGTCGCGGGCGTCGATGCACATCCTGCGCGAGACCGAGCCGCTGGCAGCACAGGTCGTCGACGGATTCGATCGGCAGTACCTGCTCGGCGACCCGGTCGACTACGAGCCGACCGCGGATCGCTCGATCACCGCGCTCGCCGCCGCACGCGGCGTCGAGCCGTTGGAGGAACTCTACGATCGGCTCCGCGAACGCAACGGTGAGGCGCTGTTGATGATGCCCTTCCTCGGCTACGCCCACGGCAACGGAGACGCTTTGCACGAAATGCTGACGCACCCGGCCGCAATCCTCGGCCTCGCCGACGGCGGCGCCCACGCCAACTTCATCTGCGATGCCTCGACGCCGACCTGGATGTTGACGCACTGGGTGCGTGACCGCACTCGCGGCCCTCGACTGCCACTCGAAGCGGTGGTGAAGAAGATGACCGCCGACACAGCCGCCCTGTTCGGCCTCGACGACCGCGGGGTGATCGCCGTCGGCAAACGCGCCGACCTCAACGTGATCGACCACGCCAACCTGCAACTGCGCGAGCCCCGCCTCGTCGCCGACCTCCCAGCCGGCGGCACCCGTCTCCTGCAGGCAGCCGAGGGTTACGTCGCCACGGTGGTGGCCGGTGTGGTGACGCGTGAACACGATGAGTTCACCGGCGCCCGGCCGGGCCGCCTCATTCGATCCTGATCCCCGTTCACCCGATACGGGCTGCGTCGCCGACGGCCTCGACCGGCCCCGATGGGACGGTCACACGTTCCTGGGGAGTTCGGAGAACGGGCGGACCTTGTCGTCGTTCGGTTCCTTCGGCAGGCCGAGCACTCGCTCGCCGATGATGTTGCGTTGGATCTGGTCGGTGCCGCCGTAGATCGGTGGCGCCTGAGCGTAGAGCGCTTGGCCGGTGACCATGCCGAGGAGCGGGTTGCCGGTCGCTTCGTCGAGGGTGGCGCGCTGGTCAGACGTGTAGGCGTGCAACATGCCCGATGCGCCGACGATGCCGAGCCCGAGGTCGCGGGTCATGCGCACGACGTCGCTCATCATCAGCTTCGAGATGTTGGCCATGCCGGCGATGTCCTTGCCTGCTGCCCGCATGCCTTTCAGTCGCTGCGCATTGAGCCCGCCGATGACATTGAGCGTGTGGAGGCGCATCAGGTCCTGGCGCACGTGGGGGTCGTCGATGCGGCGTTCGCTCTTCGCGAAATCGACGAGCAACGACTGGTTCGGACGGTTGACCGCTTGGCGGTTGGCGTTCGAGTCGCCTGACTGCTTGGTCGGTCGTGTTCCCTGTGGGACGAGGTCGCCGGCGCGTCGTTCGAGTTGCTTGGCGATCGTGCCGGGCTGGGCGCCGGCTGCGCCGCCCGAGCCTCCGGCACCGAGGCCCGCACGCTCGGCTTGCAGCGTGGTGTTCGTCGCCGCCCAGCCGTTGTTCACGTCGCCGATGAGCGCATCGACCGGGACGCGGGCGTCGGTGAGGAAGACCTCGTTGAACATCGCGTGCCCGGTCATCTCACGCAGCGGACGGATCTCGACGCCAGGCTGGTGCATGTCGATGGCCATCCAGCTGATGCCCTGATGCTTGGGCACATCGACATTGGTGCGCGCGATCAGCATGCCCATGTCGGCGGTGTGACCGAGCGAGGTCCACACCTTCTGTCCGTTGACGATCCATTCGTCGCCGTCGCGTTCGGCGCGGGTGGTGAGCCCGGCGAGGTCGGAGCCGGCCCCCGGTTCACTGAACAGCTGGCACCACGCCTGCTGACCGGTGACGATGTCGCGCACATACCGGTCGATCTGCTCCTTCGTGCCGTGCGTCGCGATGGTCGGCGCGGCCAGGAGGAGACCCAATCCGCTCGGTGGGCCGAGCGCACCGAAGGTCCCGATCTCGCGCATCACGGCAACGGAGTCGGCGCGAGACAGTCCCCGGCCGTAGGCCTCGGTCGGCAGCACGGGTGCCGCCCACCCGGCGAGGCCGAGGCGTTGCCACCATTCAGCGACGGTCAGTTCGGGGTCCCAGTGCTCGGCAAGCCAGTCGCGGATCGCCGCGATCGGATCAGTGGGGGTCGTGCGGTCTGGTTCGGTCATGGTCATGCGGATTGGTTCCTTGGCGTCGAGATTCGTACGTCGGGCGGTTCGGGTTGCTGGGGTCAGTCAGCGGGCAGGAAGACCGTGGACCACGGACACCGAGAAGGTGGTCGTGGCCTGGTGCCGAATCGCCGCGAGCTCGCGGTAGCCGGGCGAGTTCCACCATTCCATCAACACGTCTTCGGATGGGAACTGGATGATCACCGTTCGCCCCTCGGCCCGCTCGCCTTCGAGCACGGTGACGTTGTCGTCATACGTGACGAAGGTCGCGCCAAACGGCTTCAGCACGGGGAAGAAGCCCTTTTCGTATTGGTGATACCCGTCGGGATCGGTCACGGTGAAGTGGGCAATGAAATGAACGGGACTGGTGTCGGCCATGAGGCGCTCCTCTGCTGGATCTTGCCCGATTCTCGCAGAACCGCGCTCGCTACCATCAGTCGATGCCCGCCGTCCCCCGCATTCGACCCCTCCCCGGTCAAGCGATGAGTTTCCGCGGCGGACAGCGCGCCACCAGACTCATCGCACCTCCCGGGTCAGGCGATGAGTTCCGCGGCGGACAGCGCGCCACCAGACTCATCGCGAATCGTGGGGGAAGGCACTGACGTGGCGACGGTCGGTGTCGGGCCGTACTTGGGGCTGTGGCCGACCGGCACCCGGTTCGATCGCGAGTTGCTGGCGGCGGGTGATCGGCGCAACGTGATCGATCGCTACCGATATTGGACGGTCGAAGCAATCGTGGCCGACCTCGATCTACAGCGGCACGACTTCCACGTCGCCATCGAGAACTGGGAGCACGACTTCAACATCGGCGCCGTGATTCGCAATGCGAACGCCTTTGCGGCAGGTGCGGTTCACATCATCGGCCCGCACCGCTGGGATCGCCGAGGTGCAATGTCGACGCATCGCTACCTGCACCTGGTCCATCACGCCGATGTCGGTGCATTCAGCCGATGGGCGACCGATCAGACAATGCCGATCGTCGCGATCGACAACGTCGACGGTGCTGCGCCGATCGAATCGACCGTGCTTCCGCTGCGGTGCATCCTGTTGTTCGGGCAGGAGGGCCCGGGCCTGTCGACCGATGCGTTGCAGTCAGCGACGATGGTGTGTGGCATCACCCAGTTCGGTTCGACGCGCTCGCTCAATGCTGGCGTCGCTTCGGGCATTGCGATGTATGAATGGGTCCGACAGCACCCGCGCCCGACCACCTGAAGGGTGGGCCGTGGCAGACCGATCAGTGAACGATCTTGGCGAGCTTCGGGAGCACGCAACGGCGACCCGAGCATGCGTCCCACGTCGCGAGGCCACCACTCAGTTCGCGCTCGCCGGCGATGTCATGCAGTTCGCGAGCGAGGCGCAGGTCGTCGGCCAATTGGGCCGGCTGGTACGCCCGCCATTTGTCGGTGTTCAGGGCATCGGCATCGGTGATCGCTGCTCCGTCGGCGCAGTTCCATCCGTCATCGGTCTTGGTCCGTGAACGAAGCACACGGAGATTGCCCAAACCGTTCACGAGGATCATTCCAGGGTTGAGCTGGGAAGCGCTCTCGACGGCAGTCGATGCGGTGTCCACCATTGTCATGTTCCGTGTATCGACGGTCCAGCGACGGAAGTTGAGCAAAAGATGTGGAAGTCTCGCGGGATGGCGCAGCAGGTGTTCACCGTTGTTTCGTCGCTGCCGATGCAGGTCGCGTTCGCCCGGTGCATCGACCTGACCAGGGTCGACGAGTGGGATCGGGGGGTGACTTCTCCCCGTCGTCTCTCCGGTGTCGGGCACGCGGTCGGCTCCGCGCTTCGAGGTCACGGTGGCCGGCTTCGACGGACAGCCCACCTCGGTCGTCTACGAACTCGTCGAGGTCGATGCTCCCCGCCGCTTCGTGATGGAAGGTGTCACCACCGTGTTCCGGGCATTCGACATCTTGGACTTCACACCCACCGCGAACGGTTGCGAGTTGCGTTATGACGCCACGCTCGAATTGCTCGGCGACGACCCGCCGATGAGCGGTGCCGAACTCGACAAACTGTTCGCTCGTGTCGCGTCGGTTCCCGCCGCTGGGCTCCGGGCGTTCCTGAACCCGTGACCGCAGTCGGTCAGCGTTGCATCGTCGTCGGCACCGGTCGAGCGGGCGGAGCGTTCGCCCTGGCGCTGAGTCGGGCCGGGTGGGACATCACCGTGATGGAGGCCCGCCCGCTCGTGCTCGGAACCGTCGATCCCAACCGCGTGGAACGCATCGTCTCTGCTGCCGATCTCGTCCTCATCGCGGTCACCGACAGCGCCATTTCCCGCGTGGCGACGGCGTTGCCGGCCACCGCCGGGGTGGTCGCTCATGTTTCGGGTGCCTCGGGGCTCGACGTGCTGGCGCCACATCGTCGCGTCGCTTCAATCCATCCGCTGATGTCGTTGCCCGATGCACAGGTCGGCGCGGCGCGGTTGGGCGATCACTGCACGTTTGCCGTCGACGGTGACCCAATCGCACACGAGGTCGTCGCATCGCTCGTCGGACGCGGAGTCACCGTGCCCGACTCGAAACGTGCTCGCTACCACGCTGCGGCATCGATCGCCGCGAACCATCTCACCGCACTGTGCGCTCAGGTCGACCGGCTTGCACGCGACATCGACGTGCCGGTCGATGCCTACTGGACTCTGATGTCAACCACGCTCGAGAACATCGCCGCCGTCGGGCCCGCAGCAGCGTTGACCGGCCCGGCGGCGCGCGCCGACTGGCCGACGGTGCGGGCCCACCTCGCCGCATTGCCCTCTGATGACGATCGGCGGTTTTACATCGCGTGCTGCACCGCGGCCGCCCGGATGGCCGGTCACAACGTGCCCGTCGACATCGCCGTGGGCTGAGCCGTACCGCAACGCGCGCCTGCCGGCGCCGACACGCCCGACTTGCCGGTCGAGCTCGGTTGCCTTCGACGTGGCGGCCGTCGTTGCGCACTCGCGTTCGCTGCCGTCACGGTGGTGAATCTAAGTTCGGGCCATGTCGACATCGGTGTACAACCAAGCATTCGCGTGGTACTCGCAGCAGTGGGATCCTGATCAACCCGTCGGCGAGTGGTGGGGTGCGCTGGCCGATGCCGGGTGGTCGTTCCCCTCGTGGCCGGAGGGGTACGGCGGGCGAGGGTTGTCGAGCCGTGACGCCAAGCAGGCCGAACGGGCCAGAGTCGACGTGGGTGCCTGCGGCCCACCCAAGGGCATCGCGACCTTCCTCGCGGCCCCGACGATGCTCACCTACGGGACGCCCGACCAGCTCAACCGGTACCTGCCGGGCATCGTGCGCGGTCGGGATGTGTGGTGCCAGCTGTTCTCCGAGCCGGGGGCGGGGTCCGACCTCGCCGGCCTGGCGACGCGAGCGGTCCGCGACGGTGACGAGTGGGCGGTCACCGGCCAGAAAGTCTGGAACTCAGGCGCGCAGAATGCCCGGTACGGGATCCTGATGGCCCGCACCGACCCCGAGCAGCCCAAGCACAAGGGCATCTCGTACTTCTTGATCGACATGCGCCAGCCCGGCGTCGACGTTCGGCCGCTGCGCGAGATGACCGGCGACATCGCGTTCAACGAGGTGTTTCTCAGCGAGGCGCGGGTGTCGGACTCGGACCGTCTCGGTGCCGAGGGCGACGGTTGGCGGGTCGCCATGACCACGCTCTCGCACGAACGCGATCCCGACAACGCCGGTTCGGGTGGTGGCTTCGGCTTCGACGGCGCCGATTTGGCCCGTACCGCAGGCGAACACGCCCGATCAGTGGGCGGGTCGGTGGGCGGGTCGGTGGATGGGTCGGTGGATGGGTCGATTGGCGGACCGGTAGAAGGTCGGACCGACGGATCGGGTGGCGGGCGCATCGGCGGATCGGCCGGCGATCCGATCGACAGGCCAGCCGCCGGTCGGGTCGACGGTTTCACGATGGCGATGAGCGGCGGTGCCAACAAGTTGCTCGACGACATCGTCGATGCCTTCGACGCGGCTGCTCATCCGGTGCGTCGCCAGCGGCTGATGCAACTCACGGCGCTGCGGCGCACCGCCCGCTGGTCGACCGCCCGTTCGGTTGCTGCGGTCAAGGCCGGTGGCCAGCCTGGCCCCGAGGTCTCGACGCTCAAGGTGATCGGCGCCGAAGGCGCACGCCAGACCCGCGACCTCGGGCTCGAAGCAATGGGTGCGACAGGGATGCTGTGGGGCGACGACACGCCGACCGACGGACAATTCCAGGTGTATGCAATGTTCACCCCGGCAATGTCGATCGCTGGGGGAAGCGACGAGATCAACCGCAACATCATCGCCGAACGTGTGCTCGGCCTCCCCCGCGAGCCGGGCGAAGCCGAGCAACGCCAGCGTCCCTGGTCAGAACTCCCCCGCAACTGACCTCACCGAGCCTCGCCATGTAGCGATGGGGCCAGGCACCAACGCGACACTTTTGTCGCGTTCGGACCTGGCCCCAACGCGACACTTTTGTCGCGTTCGGACCTGGCCCCAACGCGACACTTTGGCCCCGACGCGACACTTTTGTCGCGTTCGGACCTGGCCCCGACGCGACACTTTTGTCGCGTTGGTGCCTGGCCCCGACGCGACACTGGTCGCTGGTCGGCTTTCTGAAATCTCGACTGGGGCTGGCAATATGGCACACATGACCGACACCCAGACACGAACGGTGGACGCTGCCGTCGACGCGTTCCTCGCCGAGCACGACCCGAAGGCCGAGAGCTACCGGGAATTCCGGGGTCACCAGTTCGACGCCGGGCTGGCCTGGGTCCAGTTCCCGGTCGGTCACGGCGGCCTCGGCGAAGCACCGCAGCTCCAGCGGGTCGTCAATCAGCGCCTCACCGCGGCGGGAGCGGCGCCGATGGAACCGTCCCAGTTCTTCATCGCGCTCGCCGGGCCGACGATCGTGACCCACGGCGACGACGCGGTGAAGCAACGATTTCTGCGGCCGATGTTCACCGGCGAGGAGCGTTGGTGTCAGTTGTTCTCCGAGCCGGGTGCCGGCTCGGACTTCGCCGGGTTGGGTACCCGCGCCGTCAAGGACGGCGATGAGTGGATCATCAACGGCCAGAAGGTGTGGAACACGCTGGCGCACATCGCCGACTTCGGCATGCTCGTGACCCGTACCGACCCGCAGGCTCCGAAGCACCGTGGCATGACCTACTTCGCGCTCGACATGAAGGCCGCAGGGGTCGAGGTTCGTCCGCTCCGTCAGATCACCGGCGAGGCCGAGTTCAACGAGGTCTACATGACCGATGCCCGCGTGCCCGACGCGCATCGCATCGGCGCCGAAGGAGAAGGGTGGCGCGCCGCGTTGACCACGCTGATGAACGAGCGCACCGCGATCGGTGGGAGCGGCGGTGGCAGCGGCGGCCCGAAGCGCGGCTCCGGCCCGATCTCGTTCCTCGTCGACACCTACGACGCCCGGCAGCACACCGCGGCCGACCGCGACCGGGTGATGAGCTTGTGGGCTCGCGCCGAGGCGCTCCGCCTCACCAACATCCGCGCCGGGCAGGCCGCCCGGACGGGCAACCCCGGGCCGGAGGGGTCGGTCGGCAAGGCCGTCGGAGCGATCCTCAACCAAGACATCTTCTCCGCTGCCGTCGACCTGCAGGGCGCCGAGGGCCTCGTCGGATACGACTACACGTTCCGTCGACCCGAGTCGACCGACATGACGGGCGGCGGCATCGGCTACGCGTTCTTCCGCGCGCGGGGGAACACGATCGAAGGCGGCACCACCGAAGTGATGAAGAACATCCTCGGCGAACAAGTCCTCGGGCTGCCCGGCGAGCCGCGCGTCGACAAGGACATCCCCTGGATCGACGTTCCTCGCGGCTGACGGACGCCCCTCGAGCCCGATGTCGAGAACGTGACCGAGTCGCCGGAGCCAGCGCGAGATCAGGAAGTTCTGGCCGACGCCGCGGTTGGCTACGCGTCGGAGCGGGGTGATGGGGTGAAGCGGACGGGAAGGTGCTTGATGCCGGTGACGAGCGGGATGCCGGCCACGTCGAGCGGGACGGCGTCGCCGACGACTTCGATGTCGGGGAGGCGGGCAAACAGATCGCGGAACACGACCGCCAATTCGCGTCGGGCGAGGTTGGCGCCGAGACAGAAGTGGGGGCCCGGGCCGCCGAAGCCGAGATGCGGATTCGGGTTGCGGAGCACGTCGAAGCGCTCCGGGTCGGCAAAGGCGCGTGGGTCACGGTTGGCTGCGCCATAGAGCATCACCACCTTGTCACCCTCGACGAAATCGTGGCCCGACATCGTGAGGTCGCGGGTGAGGGTGCGCCGCATGAACGTGACTGGTGAGGCGTAGCGCACGATCTCCTCGACGGCACTCGCGGTGACACCATCGACATCGGCCTGCCAGATCGCCCGCTGGTCGGGGTGCTGGGCGAGAAGATTCATACCGTGGCTGATCGCCGTGCGCGTGGTGTCGTTGCCGGCGACCGCGAGGAGGATGAAGAACGGTGCGACTTCCTCGGGTGCGAGCATCTCGCCGTCGAGATCGTGGTGGACGAGTTTCGAGGTGAGGTCGTGGGTCGGGTTCTTGCGCCGATCCTCAGCCAGTTCGTTCATCAGCTGCGTGAGCTGCATGCCTGCACCGAACATCGCCATCAACGGGTCGCCGTCGCCGATGAACTCGGGGTCACCGCCGCTCAGAATGACGTTGGTGGCATCGAGCACCGTGGTGAACTCGCTGCGCGGAATGCCCATCATGTCGCAGATCACCAGCAGCGGGAACGGCTGGGACAGCACCTTGACGAGGTCGGCCTCACCGTCTTCGCAGAAGCTGTCGATGACCTCCCGCGAGATCGTCTCGACCGACTCGAGCACGGTGGCCAGATCGGTCGGCGTGAACGTTTTGGCGACGATTGCCCGCTGGCGTTGGTGCCGCGGGTTGTCCATGTTGATGAACGATCCGAAGAACTCCAAGGCCTCGGGCGGCAAGTCGACAATCGAGATCGCGCCCTGCGCCGAGCTGAAATCCTTGGCGTTCTTGCTGATGGCCACGACCTCGTCGAAGCGGGTCACAGCGAAGAAGCGCTCCTCCTGGCCGGTCATCTCGTTGACGAACTCGACCTCACTGAACGGCCCGGCCTCACGGATGGCGATCATCTCGCGCATGCGGTCGTCGAGCGGCTGGGTCCAGAAGGACGGTTCGATCAGGCGTGCAGTCATCCGGCGATCGTACGACCCGACGCACGCAGCCGCGCCAGGTTCATCGCCGAGAACGAGCGGCGATCAGTCGGGATCGACAACTCCGGGGCGCGGCGGCTCGTTGTCGCTCTCGGGATACGGATGCGTCGGCAGCCAACCGCTGACGATGTACCGAGTGCGATCACCGACGTTCACCGCGTGATCGCCGATGCGCTCATAGAAGCGGGCGACGACGGCGAGTTGCACGGCCACCTGCAGGTCGATGTTGCCGTCGGCGTGGCTTTCGAAGATGACCTGGATGAACTGACGATGGAGGTCGTCGAGATAGGCATCCATGTCGTGCAGCGCAGCCGCGCGTGCGTCGTCGCGCTGCAGGTAGGCCTCGGTCGCCTCGCGGAACACTGCGTGAGCCTGGGTGCCGATCTTCTGGATGATTCCGCGCAGGTGCGGGTCGAGTTCGTGGCCGTAGATGCGTCGGGCTGCCTTGCAGATGTTGACGCACAGGTCGGCCGACCGCTCGACGTCGGCGATGATCTTGATCGCCGACACGACGGCGCGCAGGTCAGACGCCACCGGCGCCTGCAGTGCGATGACACTGAAGCACTGCTCTTCGAGGTGGAGCGAGCGGGCGTCGTATTCGTCGTCGCCGAGAATCATGTACTCGGCGCCTTCGAGGTCGCTGCTGAGCAGGATCTCCGTCGCTCGGGGAATCAGTTCGGTCACCCCGGCACCGAGCCCGGCGATGCCGGTTTGGATGTCGGAGAGTTGGTGGAGGAACTCGGAGCGCAGTTCCATCAGCCGAACCGCCCCGTCACGTAGCGCTCGGTTCGTTCGTCAGAGGGGTTGGAGAACATCTTCTCGGTCTGGTCGACCTCGACGAGGATGCCGGTGCGGGTGTCGGATTGTTCGTTCACCTCGACCGAGAAGAACGCCGTCCGGTCACTCACGCGGGCCGCCTGCTGCATGTTGTGCGTGACGATGACGATCGTGTACTCGCTCTTGATCTCGCGCATCAGATCCTCGATGCGACCGGTGGCGATCGGGTCGAGCGCGGAACACGGCTCGTCCATCAGCAGCACGTCGGGGTCAACGGCGATGGCGCGGGCGATGCAGAGTCGTTGTTGTTGGCCGCCGGACATGCCGAGCGCCGACGACGACAGGCGGTCTTTCACTTCGTCCCACAGTGCCGCTTTGCGCAGCGACTGTTCGACGATCACTTCGAGGTCGGCCTTCTTCGACGCCATGCCCGAGATGCGCGGGCCGTAGGCGATGTTGTCGAAGATCGACTTCGGGAACGGGTTCGGCTTCTGGAACACCATGCCCACCCGGCGGCGCACTTCGACCGGGTCGACGTCGGGACCGTACAGGTCGATGCCGTGGTAGAGGATCTGGCCCTCGACGCGGGCCGATTCGATCAGGTCGTTCATCCGGTCGAAGCACCGCAGCACCGTCGACTTGCCGCAGCCCGACGGCCCGATCATCGCCGTGATCTCGTTCTTCGCCACCGTGAGGTTCGCATCGCGGACCGCACGAAAGCTGCCGTAGAACACGTTGAGGTCGATGGCCTCGAACACGTACTCCTTGGTGGCTGCCTTGGTTGCCGCGGTGGTGTTCGCGAGCATGCTCACGGGATTGTCGCTCATTGCCTTGTCACCCATCGTTGTATCGATCCTTCTGGTCGAAGTCTGGTCGACGCTGGGGTCGTTGACTGCGCTCATGGTGTCACCACTTTCGTTCATATCGGTTCCTCAGCCAGATCGCGAAGGTGTTCATCATCAGCACCAGCGCGAGCAGAACGAGCGACGCGGCGGCCGTGACCTCGCGGAACTCTGCTCCGGGCTGCCGGGCGTAGGAAAAGATGACGACCGGCATCGCGGTGAACGCTCCGGTCAGCTGTTCGAACACGTTCTGGTTCCCACTGCGCAGCAAGCCGGTAGCTGCGCCGACGAGCAGGACCGGGGCTGCTTCACCCGCGGCCCGGGCGAGCGCAAGGACCGTGCCGGTCAAGATGCCGGGCGCCGCGGCAGGCACGACGTGATCCTTCACGACTTCCCACTGGGTCGCGCCGACACCGAACGCGCCCTCGCGAATCGGCCGGGGCACGGCCCGCAATGCTTCGGACGTGGTGATGATCACGATCGGCAGGACGAGGGCCGACAAGGCCAAACCGCCGGAGAAGATCGTGCGGCCACCGGTGACCCCACCCAGCGCATTGACGAAGATCGCCAGGCCGAGCAGGCCATACACGATCGACGGAACGCCCGCCAGATTGCGGACGTTGATCCGCGTCCACTTCGCGAAGCGCGAGGTGGAGGCGTACTCCTCCAGGTACACCGCGCACGCGATGCCCAGGGGGAAGGCGACAACGACGACGACGAGGCACAGGATCAACGTGCCTTTGATGCCTTGCCACACTCCGGCCTGGGTGGCATTGGCCGAGTTGAGCGAACCGGTGAGGAAGTCGCCCGGGCGGTCGGTCCAGACCGGCCAACTGCGGCGCACGAGGTCGACGATCAAGACGACGAGGATGAGCAGCGAGAGGGCGAGCAGGGCGACGAGCACTGCTTCGATCACCTTGCTCCGGACGTCGCTCGACTTCTTGTGCAGGTCACGGGTGATCGAACGCGCGGTGTCACCGCCGATCGTGGCGGGGGTGGTGAGCGCCATCAGTAGACCTCGCGGACACGTGAGACGAGGCGCTCGCTCGCGTAGTTGAGGACAAAGGTCATGAAGAACAAGAGCAATCCGATGAAGTAGAGGCTTTGGAAGGCGAGGTCGTCGCCGGCGACCTGGTCAGAACCGAAGCCGAGGGCTGCCATCGCCGCCGTCATCGTCTGACCGGGTTCAAGCGGCGTGAGTTGGAAGAGGTCGCCACCGACCGCGCCGGCCGCGATGGCGACGACCATCGTCTCGCCGACCGCCCGTGAAACTCCGAGGATCAGCGACGCAACGATGCCCGACACCGCGGCCGGGAACACGATCCTGAACGTCGTTTGTGACCGCTTGGCACCGAGGCCGAATGATGCCTCGCGCAGCGCCAGCGGCACGGCCCGCAGCGCGTCCTCGGCAACCGAGGCGATGATGGGGACCGTCAAGATGCCGACACCGATTCCGGCGGCCAGCAACGTGAACGCTTGATCCGCACCCGAAAAGAGCTTGACGACGATGTTCGGGTTGATGAACGAGATGGCGAAGTAGCCGAGCACGACGCTCGGGATACCGGCGAGGACCTCGATCACCGGTTTGATGGTGCGCCGCAGGCCAGGCCGGGCGTATTCGGAGAGGTACACCGCTGTGCCGATGCCCAGCGGTACCGCGACCGCCATCGCAATCGCGGTGACGATGAACGTGCCGACAATCAACGTGCCGATGTCGAAGATGCCGCGCCGCGGAAACCAGCCGAGATCGAACAGCGAGCCGAGGCCGTCGTCGGTGTCGGCGAGCTTGGACAGGTACGACCAGGCGTCGACCACCAGCGTGCCGATGATTAGCAGGGTGACCACGAACGTAGAGAGCGCTGCCGCGGTGAACACGACGCGGGCACGAGTATTGCTGCGCCGCCGGCGAGGGGCGGTCCGAAACTGCAGCGGAGCCGCATCGTTCAGTGCGGTGGTCATGGGCGGATGCTCATGGAGGGGGCGAACTCCTCGGACGAAGTATGGGTGGCGGGAAACAGGCGACGGTCGGAGCGGCGATGTTGCCGCTCCGACCGTCGAACCTAGTGGATGTTGCGTGGGTGTGCCGTCGGAGACCGGACGGTCAGCCTTCGCGCGGTACCGGTCTCGCGGGCTTCCCACACTCGCTGCGTCTCGGCAAGCAGATCGGCGCTCAACGGTACGTAGGGAACCTGGCCATCACCGGTACCGACCAGCTCGGTGACTCCCGAGTTGACGTAGTAGTCGATGAACGGCTCGAGGGCGGGGTTCGATTCGAGGGCCGGGACGCTGGCGTAGATGTAGAGGCCACGGGCGATCGGGAACTCACCCGAGGCAATGGTCTCGGGTGTCGGCTCGACACAGCCCTCGCCGCCGTCGATGGCCAACGGCTTGATCACGTCGAGGTTCTCCTCGACGAAGGCGAAGCCGACCCAGCCGAGCGACGTCGGGTTGGCCGAGATGCCCTCGATGATCACATTGTCGTTCGGGCTCGCCGTGTAGTCGGGGCGAACGTTGGCATCTTCGACGCCGAGTTCTCCGCCGACCGACTCGATCACGATTTCGACGAAGCTGTCGAACGTGCCCGACTCTTCACCGGGGGCGGTCACCGTCAGTTCGGCGTCCGGGTACGGGGTGTTGACGGCGCCCAGGCTGGTGACCGTGGCGGCAATCTCGTCGGCTGCGCCGGTTGCATCGGCCCAGTTGTTGACACCGGTGGCATCAGGGCCGAGGAGGGCATAGAGGTCGACGAACGACAGGCACTCGACCGCTTCGTTCTGGGCCGAGGTGATGACCGAGAGACCGTCGACGGCGACTTGGAGTTCGATGAACTCGATGCCGTTGGCCGCACAGGCTTCGGCTTCTTCGGCCTTGATCGGCCGCGACGCGTCAGAGACGTCGGTTTCACCGGCGCAGAACTGGGCGAACCCATCGCCGGTGCCAGGACCCTGGACAGTGACCGCAACGTCGGGGTTGAGGTCGGCGAAGGCATCGCCGACGGCGATCGAGATCGGCTCGACGGTCGACGAGCCACTGATGAACAGCTCGCCCGAGACGGCTTCGCCGCTGGGCGCTTCGCCGGCATCGGCGGTCGTTTCCTCGGGAGCCTCCTCCGTCGCTCCGTCGGTGGCCTCTTCGGGTGCTTCTTCGGTTGCGTCGACGGTCGTTTCGTCGGTGGCAGCTTCGTCGCTGCCGCACGCGGCGGCAATGAAGGTCAGGGCAAGGGCGCCAGCAAGGATGCGGCGTTTGGGAGAGTTCACGCTTCCAACTCCGTTCATGGGGGGTCGTTGATGTGGTTGTGAGTGATTCACGGACGACGACGGGTGTCGACGTCAAGCGGGACCGTACGCACGCAAGGTGTACTGAACTGCCGATCAAAGTGAACAACAGGTGTACGAATGGGTGGGATTCAGCAAACTGTCGGGCCCATCGGTGATTCCGGCGCCGGCACCGGCCCCAAACCGCGTCGAAGGTGAACCGGAGACGAACGATCAGGTAACCCTCTGGCGTCGATCAGGACTCTCGGAGACGCCGTTCGTAGTCGGCCAGATATTGGAAACCTTCGGGTCGGGTCACGACCTCGACACCGTGGGCGCCGAGGATCTCAGCGACTTCGGCAGGCGCGAGCGACCCGCTCTCGGCGAGCGCCAATGCGAGCGCGACGATCAGGGTGCGGTGCTGCGTCAGCAGTTGCACGGTCTCGGCAGCCAGCTGCGTGATGAGCTTTTCGATGTCCGACTCGGGCACCGTTCGATCCATTGCGTACTGCAGGTCGAGCATGTAGTTGGCCTGGAACTCGCGGTCGAATCCGTAGCGCCGCACGTAGTCGATCACGATCTCGGTTGCCCGCTCGCGATCAGAACTGCGGCCGACCGAGGCCAACTCCTGGCCGAAGATGACTTCCTCGGCCAGGCCACCGGCGAG
This sequence comes from Ilumatobacteraceae bacterium, assembly GCA_963820085.1. Taxonomy (GTDB): domain Bacteria; phylum Actinomycetota; class Acidimicrobiia; order Acidimicrobiales; family Ilumatobacteraceae; genus Ilumatobacter_A. The sequence goes on from CAWFYU010000022.1 coordinate 387,098, forward strand.
CAGCACCTTCACCTGGTCGAGCAGGCTCTGGCTCGTCCCGTAGATCTGGTGCGGAAAGGTGAAGCCGCCGCTGAACGTTCCGGCCACCCGCGCCGTCAGCTGCAGTGGCGCCAAACCGAACAGCAGGGCGTAGACGACGGCATGGCCGACCTCGTGCACGGCGACGTCGGCAACCTTGTCGACCAGAGCGTCGTTGCGGATCCGGTCGATCCGGCCCGTGAACCGAGTCGTGTGTTCGGTGTCGCCGAGGCGGGCAACCAATTGCCGATCGGCCTCGTCGTAGCGCAGGTCGATCGCCTCGATGTCGTTCATCAACGCCACCGACAGCAACTTCGCCAGATGGGTTTCAAGAATGTCCGCGACACTGGAGAATACCGGCCGAACGCCCTGCACCGGGAACACGCCGTTGCGGTAGATCAACCGTTCGATCGAGACATCGACGGTGAGTTCGATGCCGAACAGATCCCGCGTGCTGCGCTGGACGCGCTGCACCTCGCGGGCGATCAGTTCCTCGAAGTCCTTGCGGCCCAGGCTGCGGTAGATCAGGTGGGTGTTGCCGAAGCGGGCCACCTGCTCGGGTTTGAATCGCGTCGTCAACGCCGACTTGATGTCGACCGACGTGATCTTGGTGGTGAACGCTTGGAAGATGTCGGCGTCGACGTCGTTCTCGGCACCCTCCCCGGCCATGGTGAAGGCCTCGTCGAGATTGCCACTGATCACGATCAGCGACTTCGAGCAATCGATCGGCTCGTAGATCCGCTTGTCCGAGCGGGCTCGCTCCATGATCCGAACCGCCTCGTCATACGACAGTTCAGACAAGACCTCGACGCGCTCGGTGAGCCCGAAGGCCCGCTTCAGCGTGCGCGCCTCCCAGATTCCGATCCGGAGGTCGGTTTCTTCGCCCTTCTCCGCTCCCTTTTCCGAGATCTTGCGTCGCTCGCGCGCCGTGACGGCGAATTCGGCGAACACCCAGTCGGCCTCGGTTTCGCGGCGCGCGAGCCGACCGTCGCTCAGCAACTCCCAGAAGTCACTGAACTTGGTCGACGCCAGCGGCTTGCCGTCGGAATCGATCGTGTTGAACCGCTGGATCTCGTCGAACAGCAGCAGCGCCGGCTGGCCTTCGAGCGCCCCCGACTCGGCCAGTCGGGACGCCACCGAGGAGTGCCACGTGGTGGTGTCGTTGTTGGTCAATTCGATCTCGACGAAATGCTCTTGCATGTCGAGGTGGCCGACGAGGCGCCGCACGAGGTCGGTCTTGCCCACGCCGGTCATGCCCCACAGGTTCACGATCACCGGCCGGGTGAGTACCTCGGGCATCGTGTACCAGACCGCCACGGCGTCGCAGAGTTCGACGATCACGTCGTCGATCCCGATGAAGAAGTCGAGGAGTTCCCGCCGTGCCGCTTCCAGGCGGACCTGACGCTTTCGAACTTCGTCCTTATCGATACCGATCGTCACGGAGCGGGAGTATTTCACGATCCGGCCGACCTCGCACCGGCGAGCGTCGTGATCGCCGTTGCGGATGGTGCGGGGTGGGCGATCAGCCGAGTTCTTTGCCCATCAGGATCCACTCGCCCTCGACGTCGGATCCTGGGAACGCTATCGACGCACGACGAGCCAGTTCGGCGAAGCCGAGCCGGAGGTACAACCGCCGGGCGGGTTCGTTGAAGCTGCCCACGATCAGCGTCAGCTCGCGCACGTCGGCCGCACGCGCCTCATGCGCGGCGTGTGCCAGCAGCTCCGAACCGACGCCGCGACCCCGGTACTCGGGAAAGGCGGCCACTGCCGCGACATACCAGGCTCCTTCGACCGTGGCCTTCAGGTCGGCCAACGGCGCCACGACGGCGGCGGAGCGACCCGCGCCCGGTGCGCCGGGCCGCGCGAGTCGGTAGCTGTTGATTGCGCCGGCGATGCGCCCGTCGTATTCGGCGACTGCCCAGTTCGAGTGGTGGATCAGGCTGGAAGGATCGGAACGAATCGCGTCGCGGCCGACCTCGAAGCTCGACTGGCCGGCGCGAGCCTGGTCGTTCCACGCCCACGACACGACGCGCCGGCTCGCCGCATCGGCCAGAAGCGCCAGGTCGGCACTGTCGTGTTCGGTGGCGGCGCGGAGGAGCACGGTCGGTCCGGCGTGATCGGCATCGTCGGCTTCGACTACCAACTCGGCGCCACGATCAGGACATGAGGGCGACGAGTTGATCGAGCGCCGCACCCCAGCCGTCGTGGAAGCCCATCTCGGCGTGGCGGCGGCATCCGTCCTCGTCGGCGTGGATGGCGATGGCGCGATAGTGCGTGCCTCCGTCGGGGGCTGGCGCGATCTCGATGCGCCCGGTGAACGGCAGATCGTCGGCGCCGTTGGTCGGTGCGACGGGGCGGAAGCCTTCGCCCATCACGCTCGTGAACACGAGGAGCCGTTCGGGCTCGACCATCAAGAAGCACCCAGCGTTCGGGTACTGCTCGCCCTCGGGCGACTCCATCGTGATGACCGTGCGACCGCCGGGGCGCACGTCGACGTCGGCGGCCACCGTCTTCCATGGCGCGGGGGTGAACCATTGCACGATCAGTGCGGGGTCGGTCCACGCCGCCCACACGCGGTCAGGCGCAACGGCAATCGTGCGCTCGAGGACGAGGTCGAGGGCCGGGTCGGCTACGTAGTGCTGCACGGGTTGCTCCTTGCGGGTCGGGTGAGGTCGGGTGCCCAACCGTAGTCAACCGTCGTGATCGAACCGAGCGTGCAACCTCGGCGATCAGACAGCAGGTCCTGTCGCGAGTTGATCCCGTGGCGACACGTCCGGCAACATCGTGTGGATCTTTCGGCCAGCCGATCGATGACGACCGGTCCGCAAGGAGGAACGGATGAACACCGCCGACGATCAATCGGGCAACACGGCCGATGATTCGCCGACCGACGCGCCGGCGGAGAAGTCGCAGAGTCGCTCGCCGGTTCACCGAGCGGGTCGACGAGGGCCCGGGCGCCTGGTCGATGCCGACGGCTCATCGCATTCACCGGTCGGCAGCCCTGACCGAATGCAATGGCAGCGACTCGGTCGCTACCGGGGCACGCGCCCGACGGCGCAGCGGGCGACGGCGCCGAGGGTGAACTCTCCGGTTGGTGATCCGAGCCCGACCGACAGCGCAGCGCGCAGGCGGTCTTGCGCATCGTCGCCGAGCGACATGCAGTACGCGCCCGCAGGTCCGACGCCGCCGAGGAACCCGTTCCACAATTCGTCGAAGCTGTCATAGCTCGATTCGACGCGCAGTGTCGTCTCGTCGACATCGGCCAGCCCCGCCGAGTCGAAAAGTGCTGCGATTTCGCCGGACCGGCCGAACCGCAACACCCGCGCCTCATCCGGCGCAGCCGGGTCGACCTCGAGCGCCGCGTCCCAGAAGTGGCGTAGCATCTCCATGCCCACCTCGAAGTCCCAGACACATGCCGATACCGCGCCGCCGGGACCGACCACGCGCATCATCTCGCTCGCCGCCAGTTCGGGGTCGGACACGAAGTGGAGGACCAGTTGAGCCATCGCGTGGTCGGCGCTGCCGGAGTCGAACGGCAGCGACTCGGCGCGTCCCAACTCGACGCTCACCGGAGCGTGACGCGCCGCACACTCGGCGACGAAGGTCTCCGACGGGTCACAGGCCCGGACCGAATCGGAGCCGAGTCGTCGAGACAGCACGCCCGTCAGCGCTCCCGGACCACAGCCGACATCGATTGCACGCTGCCCGCGTTCGACTCCTGCGGCGTCGGCGAACAATTCGGCCAGCGGCATCGAGTAGCGGCCCATGAACGAGTCGTACGACGACGCGGCAACACGGAACGATGTGGCCCCGTCGACATTGTCCACGACATCCCTCCGATCAGTCCCGCTCGATCACGGCGCGTCTGCGGCGACCGGAAGTGGGACAACCGAAACCTATACCCATCGCGTGCCGGACATTCCCGAATTGTGCAGTCTCACTCGGGGAGTGGAGCTCCGAGAGTGCTCGCCTGCTGCCGGCGAACTCCGCCACACTCACCACACCCGACTCGACCGGATGACATTCGGCCCTACTTCGTCACCGTCGAAGCCGTTCAGGATCGATGGTGTCAGCACGAACGATCGAAAGGTGTCAGCGATGCATCGCACCGTCAAGCGAGTCGGGTTCGCAGTTCTCTGTGCGTTCTGCGTTGCCGTGGCAACCGCGTGCGAGCCCGATGGGCCGGACGGCCCAGCGGCGGGGGGCGGTTTCGGCGGCGCCGCGGCGCAGGTGAGCGACTTCTCGCCCGGCGACACGGTCACGTTCCACGCAGGCGAGTTCTCGTTCACGCCGGCCGCCTTCGTCGCCGCGCCCGGCACCTACACCGGTGTCCTCGTCAACGACGGCGAGATCCAACACGACATCACCTTCGACGGCGGCGAGCCCGTCGTTGCCGCCGCCGGTGAATCGGTCGAATTCGACTTCACCGTGCCTGCCGAGGGCATTCGCTACTGGTGCTCAATTTCCGGGCACGAAGACTCCGGCATGGTCGGCTTCGCCAGCACGGGGAGTGCTGCCAGTGCCGCTGCCCCGAGCGGGGGTGACCACGCTGCGGTGGCAGCCACACCCGCGGTCGAAGCCAACCCCGAAGCCGCCCCGTATGCTCGGCGTGATCCGCGGCCGCCGGCGCGCGGCGTTGGTGACGGAGTCACGCTGGTTCCCGGCGGCGCCCCCGACGGCGGAGACCTGATCGATGTCGAACTCGTCATCGAGGAGAAGTTGATGACCGTTGCCGACGGCTTCGAGCAATTGGTGTGGACCTTCGGCGGAGAGGTACCGGGCCCCGTGCTGCGCACCCAGGTCGGCGACACGGTACGCGTGCACCTCGTCAACCCGGCCGAGGCATCCGTGTCGCACTCGATCGACTTCCACGCCTCGCAGGTATCGATGGAAGACGAGATGGCGTCCATCGATCCGGGCGAGGAACTGATCTATGAGTTCACCACCGACTATGCGGGGGTCTGGATGTATCACTGCGGCACGGCACCGGTACTGCATCACATCGCCAACGGCATGTTCGGCATGGTCATCGTCGAACCCGAGGGCGGTCTGCCACCGGTGGACGACGAGTTCTTCTTCGTTCAACATGAGTGGTATCTCGGGCCGCAGGGTGAGCCGAGTTCGTTGGCGGCAGCCAATCAGGCGGCGCCGGCGCCGGACTTCCAGATGTTCAACGGTGTCGCCGCGCAGTACGCCGACAACCCGATCGATATCACGACCGGAGAGAGCGTGCGGATGTTCGTCCTCAATGCCGGGCCGTCGGTCGACACCTCGTTCCATGTAGTCGGCACGATCTTCCACGACGTCACCAAGGAGGGCGTCCACCTCGCTGCAGGCAACGAGGGCAATTGGGGTGCACAAGCCGTCGACCTCTCCCCGGCGCAGGGTGCGGTGATCGAGATGGTCACGGCCGAGGACGGCACCTACGCGTTCGTCAACCACGCCTTCAACTTCCCCGGGCGCGGCGCCATCGGGCTGTTCACCGCGAGCTGAGGGTTCTACGGAGCCGAGCGTGCGGTGGCGGGCTCGTCGTCGAATGCGGCGAGCACGATGTCGGCAGCGTCGCCGATCGCGGCGAGTTGGGCGGGGGTGAGCCGGTCGACGAAGAGTCGCCGCACGGCGCGCACGTGGCCGGGTGCTGCTGCCGCGATCTCCCGACGGCCGGGTGACGTGACGACGACGAACGAGCCGCGCCGGTCGGCGTCGCACTTCTCCTTGGTCACCAGCCCCCGGGTGGCCATGCGCGTGACGTGATGCGACAGCCGTGACTTCTCCCACCCCAGCACCTCGGCAAGTTCGAACAGCCGCATGCGTCCGTCCGGCCGATCGGTGAGCGCCACCAGCACGACGTAGTCGGGATATGACAGGCCTGAGTCGACGGCGAGTTGGCGGGCCAGTTCGCCTTCGAGGCGCATCTGCATGAACTGGAGCGACCGCCACGCCCGTTCCTCCCCCGGGTCCAACCACCGCACGTCAGTCATCTCGAGATTCTACTTGCGGAATAGATGACGGGTCAACTATGTTAGATGACACGTCAACCTTCTATTGACACACGCATACACACGCACAGATGCAGGAGCAACACATGAGCAGCACCACCATCCCCGCCGGCACCTACACCATCGATGCAACCCACAGCCGCATCGGCTTCGTCGCCCGTCACGCCATGGTCACCAAGGTCCGCGGCTCGTTCAACGAGTTCGAGGGCACTGGTTCCTTCGACGCCGAGAACCCTGCCAATTCACATCTGCAACTCACCATCCAGGCAGCCAGCATCGACACCCGCAACGCCGACCGCGACGGTCATCTGCGGTCGAACGACTTCTTCGACATGGAGACCTACCCGCAGATCACGTTCGCATCGACCGGGGTCGAGCAGACCGACGACGACGAGTTCCGCGTCACCGGCGACCTGACGATCAAGGGTGTCACCAAGCCCGTCACCATCGACTTCGAATACTCCGGCACAGCCGTCGACCCCTATGGCAACACCCGCATCGGCCTTGACGGCAAGACCACCGTCAACCGCAAGGACTGGGGCGTCAACTGGAACGCCGCCCTCGAAGCCGGTGGCGTCCTCGTCGGTGAGAAGATCACCCTCGAGTTCGACGTGTCCGCAATCCGCGCCACGACCGACAGCTGACAGCTGAGCGACCCGCTGCGGATCGGTGCCACTGCCGACCCGCAGCAGGTCGTCGTCGTGCCCCTCTCGAAAGGACCCGTCATGGGCATCTCCCCCGTCCGTCTCAACCACGCCGTGCTCTTCGTCGCCGACCTCGAACGATCGTTGCGCTTCTACACCGACATATTCGGCATGGACGTCGTCGCGCGTGAACCGCGCGCCACCGCCGCGTTCCTCCGCCTGCCACGTTCAGGCAACCATCACGACCTCGGCCTGTTCGGTGTCGGTACCGCAGGCGGCCCAAAGCGACGTGGCGCCGTCGGCCTGTACCACCTGGCCTGGCAACTCGACACCATCGACGAGTTGGCCGTCGCCCGACAAGCACTTCTCGATAGCGGCGCCTACACCGGCGAATCCAGCCACGGCGCCACCAAGAGCGTGTACGGAGCTGACCCCGACGGCAACGAGTTCGAGCTGATGTGGATGTTGCCCCGCGACCAATGGGGCCCGTACGAGAACGCGGCACCGATCGACCACCTCGACCTTGTCGGCGAGGTTCGACGGTGGAGCGGCGTGTCCACCGCCGGCCAGATCATCGTCGACGCAGACCAGGAGCGAACCTGAACGCCTCTGCCCAGTGGGGTCAACCTCATGCGTCGCGAGGAGCGCGTCGATCCGAGGTCGAGTCTCCGATCACGGGTCGACAGATGCGTCACTGCGTCTGGGTGTCAATGGTGCGGCCGGTGAACTCCTCCGACATGTCCCAGAGTCGACGGGCATCGGCGTCGCGACGCGCTCGACGGCTCGGTGTCTCCGGCACCGGGCGGCCGCGTACCACGCGATGCGGCCCGTAGAACTCGCCGCCCGACGCTTGCGGGTCGGTTGCGGCACGCAACATCGGCGTTGCCCCCTGTTGCGCCGACTGCACAATCAGCGGGACCACGATACGCATTGCCCGGTTCGTGAGCCCGCTGCCTTCGGTGCCAAGGTCGGTCCGCGAACCTCCGGGGTGAGCGGCAAGCGCCACAGTCGACGAAGTGGGACCGAGACGGCGATGGAGTTCGGCCGTGAAGAGCAGGTTGGCGAGTTTGCTTTGGAAGTACGCCTGCCAGCGTGAGTATCGGCGACGCTCGAACATCAGGTCGTCGAAGTTCATTCGTCCGGCGCGGTGTCCCATGCTCGACATCGACACAATTCTCGAGCCCGGCGTCGCAAGGAGCAACGGTGCCAACGCCCCGGTCAGAACGAACTGGCCGAGATGATTGACGCCGAACTGCATCTCGAAGCCGTCTTCGGTTCGGGCCTCGTCGATCGCCATCAAACCCGCGTTGTTGATCAGCAGATCGAGGCGCGACTCGTCATTGCGAACACTTGCCGCGCACGCCTCGATCGAGGCGATACTCGCCAGATCCAGCTGTCGAACTTCGACCGATCCGCGGGGAGCGCTGCTGCGCACGCTGGCCGCTGCCTGCTCGGCCTTGTCGAGGTTGCGGCAGGCCATCAACACCTTCGCGCCATTCGCTGCCAGGACCCGCGTGATCTCGAGCCCGAGCCCAGAGTTCGCGCCGGTGACCAGCGCGGTACGGCCCGCCAGGTCGGCGATGTCATTCGTGGTCCAACGTTCGGTCATCGGGTGCTCCCTGTCTCGCAACGTGTCTCGTAACATGAGGAGATGTTCAGGTTGCGAGGATAGTGAATCATGGTTCATGTTGACAACCTGCGCGCCGACGCGGCAAAGAATCGAGCAAGGATTCTCGAAGTCGCGAGAGAACTGATCGGTGAGCGCGGCTCATCGGTGTCGGTCGAGGCCATCGCCAAGGCTGCCGGTGTTGCGGTCGGAACGATCTATCGCCATCACCCGACCAAGGCGGCGCTCATTGCCGCCGTCGTCGATCACTCGATCAACCAGATCGCCGAGTACTCGACGGCTGCGGTCGAGCGCGTCGAGGCCGGTGCACCGCCAGGTTCCGAACTGTCGACGCTGTTCCGCCTCGTGGCCGAGCGACATGCCGCCGATCAGGCGGTGAAGCAAGCGGCAGTCGCCGTCGGGTCGTCTCCCCCGACTCCGCACGGCGACTACGACCAGGGAACCCCAGCGCATCGAGCGTGGGAGGCGCTCCACACCCTGCTCGATGCTGCTCAGCGAGCAGGAGCGGTCCGCGCTGACCTGACGCCCGGGGACCTCGTCGCATTCATCTCCGGCACTCCCGGTACCGGGCACTCCGAGAGCGTCCGGGACCGCTACATCGATGTCGTTCTGGTCGGAATCGGGGCGCCGCCATCACGCTGAGCATCAATCGATCGATTGATCGGATGGTCAGTCGGTAGGCCAGTCATCACGAGCCGAGCGGGCGATGCGTGGCGAGCGTGCCATCCGTACCGTCGTCGGCATGGACTTGGTGAAGGCAGTCAACAACTCAGGGCTCTTGTTCGCAGGCGAATCGGCGCAGGCGGTGGTGATGGTGCAGCCGGGCGGCTCGGCGAAGCGCCAGGCCGCATTCGGTGTCGGCGGCATCGTGGGCGGTGCGATCGGTGCTTCGGTTCGCTCGGGGGCCGGCAACACCGTCGCTGGCGAGGCAGACCGCTTCGCCTCACTGCGCGGACTCGTGGTCCTGACCGACCGGCGGGTCATGTTCTGCAAGACCGGCGGGCTGACCGCCAAGCCGAAGGAAGTCGTCGGCGATCTCGATCTCGATCGGGTCGATCGCATCGTGCACGAGCGCAAGCGCGGCGTTCATTCGCTGGAGTTGTGGTGCGTCGACGGATCTGACGTCACGTTCGACGCAATGGGCGGCGGCAACGCCGAAGCCGTCGCCGTCGCGTTCGCTGCGCAGCGTTAAACGTTGCTCGTTCACTCGCCAACCGATCTCAACGTGACATCCCGTCACATCAACCCCCAGGAGTTTCCCAGCATGCAACGTTTCCGACGCGCCTTCGTGGCCACCAGCCTGATCACACTCGGAATCCTGACGGGCTGCGGTGGCAGTGATGGCGAGAGCACCGGGAGCGCCGGAAGTGATGCTTCGGAAGTGCGCTCGAAGCTGATCGCCGGCATCACTGAAACCGGGGACGTTTCACAGGAACAGGCGGAGTGCATCGCCGACAAAGCAGTTGCCGCGTTCGATCGCGCAACGCTCGACGTCCTGGTGAGCGATGTGAGCGAGGCATCGCCCGAACTTCTTGACGAAAAGGCCGGCGCCGGAACGTCGGACAAGCTGATCGAGATCAGCACCGGCTGCATCTTGGGCGACGGCGCGACAACAGAATCGAGCGCCGCAGAAGACGAGGCTGCAACCGGCGAGACAGAAGCTGCAGAGACGGAAACAGCAGTGACCGAAGCAGCGGTAACGACCGAGGCACCGGTGGCGACGGAGCCGCTGGCGCCGGCCGGCCCGGGCAGCAGTCTCGACCAGTCGGCTCCACTCGGCACCGCCGTCGATGTCGGGGGCGGCTGGACGTTCGGGTTGGCGAACTACCAACCCGAAGCCGGGTCGGCTGTCGCCACCGAGAACGAGTACAACGAGGCCGCTCCGGCTGGGCAGCAATACGCCATGATCGAGGTGACGGCCACGTACAACGGGCCCGACGACAAGGCATCGGTGTTCCTCGCTCCCACGCTCAAAGCAGTCGGACCGACGAAGAAGTCCTACGACCAATACGACTGCTCTGCGGTGTTGCCGAATCAACTCGATGTGGCTGCGGATGTGTTCGCCGGTGCATCGATCACCGGGAACGTGTGCTTCGTCGTCGACGCTGCTGACGCTGCGGGTCTCACGGTGTACACCACGGGATTCGACGACGACTTCAACGAGTTACTCGTCTACTTCGCCACCGCCTGACTCCGGTTCGCATTCGGTAGCCGGGTCTACGGCAGCAGACGGAGCTGCATGGCCCGGGTCACTGCGGCGGTTCGGTCGTCGACCTCGAGTTTGGTGAACACATGGTGGAGATGCGACTTCACGGTGGCTTCGCTGATCGCGAGGCGACGACCGATCGCAGCATTCGTGAGCCCGTCGCCGACGCAGCGCAGGACCTCGATCTCGCGTGGGGACAGCGATGCGCCGTCCGGTCGGCGGATCCGGGCCGCGAGCTTGGCGACGACCGACGGCGCCATCACGGTCTCGCCGTCAGCCGCAGTGCGAATTGCCCGCAGGAGGTCGGCACGCGTGGCGTCCTTCAGGAGGTAACCGCATGCGCCGGCCTCGATCGCGCGCACGATGTCGTCTTCTTCGTCGAACGTCGTCAGCACGAGCACCTTGATCGTCGGATCGACCTCCAAGCGCGAGCCGCGCCATCTCGCATCCGTCGACTCCGGGCATGCGGAGATCGGTCACGAGCACGTCGAGCTGTTCGTCGCGGACCCACCGCAACACGTCTCGGTGATCGCCGGTGTCGCCGACCACGACGAAATCGGCATCGGTCTCGATGATCGCCCGCAATCCCTCCCGCAACGCCGGATGATCATCGATCAACGCGATGCGCACGGTCGCCGTCATGCCGGAACCTCGGCTCGAACGATGGTGCCCGACACCGGCCCGTTGCCGATCGAGAGCGAACCTCCCAGTTCGCCCACGCGCGACCGCATCCAATGCAGACCGTGGCCCGTCGTGCCGGCGGCGTGGCCGCCTGGCAGACCGACCCCGTCGTCGCTGACTTCCACCACGACGCGATCGTCGTGGAAGCAGAGGTCGATGCTGACGGCGCGTGCGTGGGCGTGCCGCCTGACGTTGTTCAAACCCTCCTGGGTGATCCGCAGCAGTGCCGTGGTGGTGTGAATCGACAGTTCGCGTGTCGGGCCACTCACCGTGAGATCGATGTGGTAGTCGGCGTCGGTGGACGCACGGCGGATCAGGTCGGACAGGGCGTGGCCGAACCCGCTCTCGGCAAGCGCCGGAGGAGGTTGCGCCGCGACGATCGTGCGCGTTTCGGCGAGCGCCGAGCGCGCCAGCTCAGTTGCCTTGCCGAGCGACCCGACAGTGACTTCGACCCGCTGCGCGTGAGTGGCGTCGGTCGCGAATGTGTGCTCGGCATGTTCCAACCAGCGGATCACACCGACGAGATCCTGCGCCACGGTGTCGTGAATGTCGCGCGAGATGCGCTGTCGTTCCTTGAGCACACCGGCTTCGTGCTGGACGATCGACAAGTCGGCGCGCGACGCATCGAGTGATGCGATCAGGCGCTGACGCTCATCGAGGTAATACCGCAACTCGACGATCAGGACCGACGAGAACGACGCACCGAACGCCGTGACCGAGCCGAGCCCGAGCAGCAGCCAGTCACCGTCGGGCAGTGCCCATCGCAGGAGGGCGGCGAGCACGACGGCGCTGTGGATCGCGCTCATCCGGAGGCAGCGCTTGGGATAGTCGGCCCACACGAAGCAGGTGATGTATTCCGACATGACGGTCAGGAGGAAGATCGGATGGGCCAGGGACAGCAGCAACGACAGCGCCGCAGAAATCGAGTACGCCCACCACGAACCCTGCCCGTCGACGCCGGACCGAACGTGGCGCACCGGGTTGTACCACCCGAGGCGAGCTGCTGCACCCGTGGCCACGGCAACGCCGACGAGCAGCCGCACGCCGTTCGACAGGTCGGGCCAGGCGATTGCATACGCGATCGGACAGAACAGCGCTGCGCTGACGAGCGACGCCCACGCGAAACACAGCATCAGCCGGTCGATGCCGCCCGTCATCGGCCCGTTCGGCTTGCGCCCTGCCAGATGAACGTTCGGCGGGGCGGTCATCAGGCGTGATGTTACGGGCCGAGCAGTCGCTCGCGCCGTGTGCATCGACCACCTACGGTGACAAATCCTTCAAGGTGCCCGCACGTCGGGTCGATGCCCCAGTCGTCCGCCGAACCACGAAGGAGCCATCATGGCTGTACTGCGCCCCTCGCTCGACGATTGCCAGCGACTCCATCCTGCGCTCAACGACGGTGAGTTGCGTGTCGCCGGGGCACTCGCCCGGTTGGACGACGGCTGGACCGTGTACGTGCAGCCGCGGCTGGGGTTGGACGTGCCCGACTTCGTGGCGATGCATGACACGCATGGCGTGTGCATCGTGGAGGTGAAGGACTGGTCGGTGCGCGGCTACCGCCAGTGCGACGACGGCACGATTCAGTATCGAACGGGCGACGGCACATGGCACGACAGCACGGAGAAGCCGCGCTATCAGGCTTTTCGCTATCGCTCAGCGATCTACGACCAGTTCTTCGCTTTGCCCGAGGACGGCGACGGAGCCACGAACGCCGTGCGGTCGGTAGTGATTTTTCCGCACGTCGTCGGCCTGCCGAGCCCATCGCCCGAACGAGCTTGTCCGGTTAGCGGTTGAGGACGTACAGCCGCAGGTCGCTCCGGGTTCTGCCGCCTGGATCGCGCTCCTCGACCTTGCCGGTGTAGTTCTTGGCGTCGATGATCGAGATGGCGGATGCTGCGATCACGAGATGGTCGATATTGCCCACGGGGTCGGGCACCCGTCGATCGTGACGATCGGTCGATACTGCGTCGAGCCGATTCGGTGGTCGCCCGATGCGCCTTTGGCCCACGACGTTGTCACTGCGGTTCATTGGCGAAGCGATTCGACGATACGTCGGAGCAGTCCGGTCCCAACTTGTGCCTCGATTTGATGATCGAGCTTGGCGCAGATCGCTTCGCGTGCTCACCCGGCGCTGCGATGCCGGTGAAGTGGCGACCTCGCTCGGTTTCGGTGGCGGGAGTGGTGCGGCGTTGGCCGAGCATCCCGAGCTGTCTCCGAACGACGTGGTGTTCCTGTGCGGCAGTCATGATGCCGGGCTCGATGCGGTCCGGGTGGTCAAGGGCGCGGGCTTCGACGTGCACCACGTGTTCGCCCGCAACGAGCACGAGCGCAGCCGACGCAAGCGGCGGTTCTGGCCGGACGTGCCAGGCGTGAAGGGGTGCACGGTGCACAGCTTCAAGGGTTGGGAATCGAAGGCGTTGGTGATGGGGATCGGCGCCAACAACGAGTGGAAGCGATTGGCCTACGTGGCGATGACACGCGTGAAGGCCGACAGTTCGACGGGCCAGTCGTTCCTGTCGGTGTTCAACAGCCAGCGCTCTGCCGACCGCTTCCAATCCACGTTCGATCACTGGGCTCCTCCACTCGCTGCGCTGCGCCTGGGGTGACGCTTCGCGACCGGCGAGTCGAGGCGCTTCCAGGATCGTGACGTTCAGCGGCGTGCGTTTAAACTCCGCTCCGATCTTTGCCCTTGCCAGAACGGACAGCACGATGACTCGAACGAAACCGACGGTCGCCGACCTCCTCGCCGGGAAGGGCAAACTGCAACGAACCAACGTGTTGGCCTGGACGGTTGACGAAGCTGCGGCAGCCGAGGAGGCCGGCATCGACATCGTCACCACCGGGCACAATCCGCAACTGGCGGCGATTCGTGCGGCGGCGCCGACGGCGTTCATGATCACCGGGATGGACTACGGGCGGCTGGCCACGACCGATGACTATCTGCGTGAAGCGTGCACCCTGTACCAGTTGGGGGTCGACGCGATGTACTGCGTGGCCAGCCTCGAAACGATCAGTCGACTGACGGCCGAAGGGTTCCCGATCATCAGCCATGTCGGGCTCATTCCATCCAAGGCCACCTGGACCGGCGGGTTCCGGGCAGTCGGCAAAACTGCTGAGGCGGCGATGAAGATCTACCGTCAGATCGAGCGGCTCGAAGATGCCGGCGCGTTCGGGGCGGAGATCGAGGTCGTGCCGGCCGAAGTCGCCTCGGCCATCTCGGCGCGGACCTCGCTGTTCATGATGTCGATGGGTGCCGGCGCTGGTTGCGACGCGCAGTATCTCTTTGCCGAAGACATTCTCGGGTCCCACGAGGGCCACTACCCGCGTCATGCGAAGCGCTACCGCGACCTCCGCCGCGGAGTACGCGCGCCTGCAGCGCGAACGTGTCGCCGCGCTCACCGAGTTTCGCGAAGACGTGGCCACGGGCCGGTTCCCCGAGCAGGGCCATCTGGTGCCGATCGCCCCCGAGGAGTTGGAGAAATTCCTCACCGAACTCGACGCATCGACGACAGCCGAGTAGGAGAACCCGGATGACTGCCAGACTTCCCCTGCTCGACGACGCCTACGCCCTTGATCACGAGGCCGTCACCGCGTACCGCAACAACGGTCACGTTCTTCTGCGGGGACTCGCCAGACCCGACGAGGTTGCGGCGTTCCGGCCCGTCGTTGCCGACGCCGTCGCCCGGTTCAACAGCGAGAGCCGTCCGCTGGCCGAACGAGACACCTACGGCAAGGCGTTCCTGCAGATCATGAACCTGTGGCGCGAGGACGCCGATGTGCGCCGCTTCGCGCTCGCCGCCCGGTTCGCTGGCGTCGCGGCCCGACTGCTCGGCGCCGAAGACGTTCGGATCTATCACGATCAGGCACTCGTGAAGGAGCCCGGTGGCGGACATACGCCGTGGCATCAGGACGCGATCTATTGGCCGATCGACGGCACCCGCTGCGTCACGATGTGGATGCCGCTCGTCGACGTCACCACGGAGATGGGGGTGATGACGTTCGTCGACGGCAGCAACACCGGCGAACTCGGTGCCGAGGCCATCTCCGATCATTCCGACACCCACTTCGACGCGTACGTGAGCCGGACCGGCGCCACCCTGTCGGTTCCGGTGGCGATGTCGGCCGGTGACGCCACGTTCCATGGTGGGTGGACGCTGCACAAGGCCGGCGAGAACAGTTCGACGGTGACGCGCGAGGTCATGACCGTGATCTACTTCGCCAGCGATCTGACCGTGCAGACGCCGACCAACGAGCCACAGCGTCACGATCTCGCCCGATGGCTGCCGGGGCTCGCCCCTGGCGATACGGCCAACTCGGAACTGAATCCGATCGTCCCGATCGCGATCTAGCGAACAACGCCGAACAGACAGCACGGTTGACTCCATGAAAGGCTTTGCGCCATGAGCACAATGACCAACTCCGACACGGAATCGTTCGAACGTGACGGTTTCGTGATCAAGCGGGGCTTCTTCACTCCCGACGAAATCGGCGCGGTGATCAACGCCTTCCAGGTCGATCAGTCGATTCACGGGCGTGCCTATGGTGTCGACGATGGCCAGGGTGGTGCAACCGAGATCGCGCTGTGGAACGAACCCGGCGAGGACTCCTTCGGGGCGTTGGCGCGCAGCGAACGGCTGGTGCGTGCAGCCGAGAGCCTGCTCGGTGGTGAGGTGTACCACTACCACTCGAAGATCACGATGAAGCGGCCCGGTGGCGGCGGGACGTGGGTGTGGCATCAGGACTACGGGTACTGGTATTCGAATGGCTGCCTGCGCCCCGACATGCTGACCGTGGCGATTCCGCTCACGCCGAACACGCCGGCCAACGGTTGCCTCAACGTGCTCGCCGGATCGCATCTTCTCGGCCGCATCGACCATGGGTATGTCGGCAGGCAGACCGGCGCCGATCCGGCTCGGGTCGATGCAGCGGAAGCCCACCTCCCCCGCGTGGCGTTCGAGGCGCAGCCGGGCGACGTGATGTTCTTTCACTCCAACACGCTGCACACCTCAGCGCCGAACCAGTCCGACGTCGACCGTCACCTGCTGCTGGTGGCGTTCAACACGCGGGCCAACGATCCGTACCTCGAGCATCACCACCCGCGCTACACACCGCTCGACGTGTTGCCCGACAGCGAGATCGTGGCCCGGGCAGATCGACACGACGGGGAAGAACGGATCTTCCTCGACCCCTCAACTGACGGGAGCGCCGCCGGGTTCGAGGTTCTCGCCTGAGCGAAGGGATCTGCGGCCGTCGGCGCCCGCCGCACCTTTGTCCAGCGGCAACGGCTGAGTTGGCCACGCCCGATGAGCAAGGCCTACTCCAAGCCGAATGAGTAGCCGCCCTTGGCGAGTTCATCGACAACGAACTGAGCGAGGTACTCGTCTTGCTGTTCCAGCGGGAACGCTTCGTGGAACGTTTCGACGAGATCCTTCGCCGACCTGAAGCCCGGCACCACGAGCGGCCACACAACTCGCATGTCATCCAAGTCCTGCGGGAAGGCTCGTCGCAGCTTCATCAGGAAGACGTCGCGGAACGAGGCGCCGAGCACGCGAAGCCTGCCGTGTTCGAAGAGGACATGGCAGGAATCAAGAACGAGCGTGACTGGAGCGAACGCTGCGGCACTGTCGTTGAGCCAGTCGACCGCCAGCCCGTTGCGCGTTGCGACCTCCCGGACCGCCTCGCGGAGCTCGTTGTCGATCGGGCGGATCGAATCGACGTCCGCCGTCGTTTCACGCAATCCGTGCCAAGCAAGCAGCGAACCACCGACCACAATCACCGTGTGACAGTCCCCCGGACCAATGAGCGCCGCAGCCACACCTTCCAGAAGCCGACGAATCTCGGTGCCATCAAGGAGACCACCCTGCATCATGCGAGGACCAGATCGCGAGCACGCCAGATTGCCGACTCGGGCAGCGTGATATTCCTCGCCGCGAACTGCGACGGCGTCGACGCTGCCATTGCCTCTCGACGGCGCGGGGTTCCGGGCGCACCCCATGCCTCGCGGAGCGGCGAGAACCGGCCGGTCCAAGCTGGCCGGGAGATCTGCATGTCGTCGGCGAGCTTCTCGGCGGTTGCGGCCAGCAGGTTGTCGATCAGTGCCGAGCCGGTCGGCAATGGTGATTCGGCGATTGCAACTGCGGTGAACTGAGTGTGCAAGCGGAGCTGGTCGACGAATGCTCGCCACCTGGTCCAGTCGGGAGAGGCCTCACCGTCGGTTGTGCGTGACCAGTGCGCTTCCAATTCGGCAATCCTCGGGACGGGTAGGTCTTCGAAAATCGCGGTCGGCGACTTGCCGAACGCCTCAGCGATGCGGCACAGGGTGTCCCACCGCGGCTGCTCGTGGCCGTTCTCGATCCGCGAGATCGTCGGATACGCGACGCCTGCGAGGCGCGCAAGGTCCCGGGTCGACAGGCCGAGCTTTCCTCGTTCTCCTCGCAACCATCCACTGATATCCACCTGCGTTAGTATATACACTAACGTAAGTGGAATGGTTGCGCGCCGGCCTGTGCCGAAGTTCCACGGGTCCTAGCCCGCCACCGGATCAACAGACTGGCCATCGACCTCGGCACGAACCTCCTGCGCGACCTCGGTGATCGCTGCTCGCAGTGCCACGTTCGCTTCGATCATCCAGTTGATGATCCGGTCGTGGTCGTGCACCGTTGCGGCCGACCGGCTGCTTACTCAGCGGTCTCCAGCGCGATGCCGCGTTCGGCGAGTGACTCGGCGAGGGCTTCAAACTCTTCGAGGGCGGCACGCAGATCTTCGACGATCTCGGCCGCGATGACGGCGGGGGCCGGGAGGTTGTCGGTGTCTTCGAGGCTCTCGTCGCGCAGCCAGAAGATGTCGAGGCTGGCCTTGTCGCGGGCGACCAACTCCTCGTAGGTGAACCGCTTGAATCGCTCGGTCTCCTCACGCTGGCCGACCGCACCCGGCCGGTAGCAGTCGACGAAGTCGTCGAGGTGAGCACGAGTCAGCGGGTTCTGTTTGAGCGTGAAGTGCTGGTTGGTGCGCAGGTCGTAGATCCACAGGTCCTTGGTCCACGCCGTTTCGGAGCCGGGCTTGCGCTCGAAGAACAGCACGTTGGCCTTCACGCCCTGGGCGTAGAAGATCCCGGTCGGCAGGCGCAGCAGCGTGTGGACGTTGCATTCGTGGAGCAGTTTGCGGCGGATCGTCTCGCCCGCCCCACCCTCGAACAGCACGTTGTCGGGCACGACCACGGCGCAATGGCCGCCGATCTTCAGCAGCGTGCGCATGTGCTGCACGAAGTTGAGTTGCTTGTTCGACGTCGACGCCCAGAAGTCGTCGCGCACGACGGTGAGGTTCTGACGGTCGGCCTTGCCCTCGGCCGTCACGATGTTGACCGACGACTTCTTCCCGAACGGCGGGTTGGCGAGCACGAGGTCGAACCGCTCCCCCGGGTCGTCGCGCAGGGCGTCGTCGACGTGGATCGGGCTGTCGCTCTCGGGGGTCTCGATGCCGTGCAGCAACATGTTCATCGCACACAGGCGGGCCGTGTTCTCGACGATCTCCCATCCGGTGAACGCGCCCGATCGCAGGTGCTGCTTCTGGGCCCGGTCGAGGTGCGGGTTGTGCTTGATGATGTAGTCGTAGGCGGCGAGGAAGAACCCACCGGTCCCGCACGACGGATCACAGATGCGCATGTCCGGCGTCGGCTGCATCACATCGACCATCGCCGCGATCAGCGGGCGCGGGGTGAAGTACTGCCCGGCACCCGACTTGGTGTCGGCGGCGTTGCGTTCGAGGAGGCCCTCGTAGGCGTCGCCCTTGATGTCGACATCGAGACCCATCCACGTCTCCCCGTTGATCAGGTCGTGGATGAGGCGTTGGAGCTTGGCTGGGTCCTGGATGCGGTTCTGCGCCTTGCGGAAGATCACGCCCAGCATGTCGTCGGTGTTGCCGAGGTCGTTGAGGATGCGGATGTAGTGGGCCTCCAACGCCTCGCCCGACAACTTCAGCAGCGACGGCCAATCGAGGCCGTCGGGCACGATGTTCGGCAGGCCGAGCTGGTGTTGTTCCTCCGACATCTTGAGGAACAGCAGGTACGTGAGCTGCTCGACGTAGTCGCCGTACGACAAGCCGTCGTCGCGCAGGACGTTGCAGTAGTTCCAGAGCTTGTCGACGAGTGCTTTCGAGTCGGTCATGTCGTTGCCGTTTCGTTCATGAGGCGCTCCACGTCGCGCCAAAGCTTGTCGAAGCTGGCGGCGCGGGCGCGGGCGGTGGCGAGGTCGAAGAGCGCGGCGAGCGCCGGCTGGTCGACCGTTGGGCTGTACCCGAGGCCGTCGATTCGGCGGGCTCGCAACCAACCTTTGGCGTCGCGAATCGTCTCGGGGTCGGCGGGCGCTTCGAGGTCCGCGGGCAGACCTCGGCGCCCACCCAAGGTGTCGGCCGATGCGAGGAACCACGCTTCGAACTCCGCCACCGCAAGAACGACCGATACGGAAACGTCTGGGCGAATGTTCCTGCAGATCCTCAGCAATTCCGGTCCGAGGGTCGCGGCACAGTCGTCGTCGGCATCGAGCAACACGAGGACTGCCCCGAGTTGGTCTCCGAGCTTGGCCATGGCGAGCCCAAGGTACTTTTCGGCTTCCGACGGTCGCGTCATTTTGGTGCGATTCACTCGCACCGGGGGCAGTATCTGGGAGGGCCGGTCCGGGTCGATCTCGGCGACGAGCCGTCGGAGTAACACGGGTAGGGCTGCCGCCTCGCCTTGCCCTTCGACGACGGAAGCGACCACGAATGGGCGGGTCATGCCGGGAACAGCTCGGCCTGCTGTTCACCGATCTCGAAGTCGGGGTCCGGCTCCAGTTCGTTCATTCGCATGAGCTCTCCGGGGGTGAACAGGTTGTCGCGCAACGCTGTGCGGCCGAACTCGTTGAGCGGCCCGATCTCCGTCACACCGTCATGTGAGCGCACCGCCAGGATTTCGTCGGCGTGCAGGTCGGTCCGGTCGAGCAGGTCGGGGCTGTGTGACGTGACGACCAGTTGGGTGTGCAGCGAGGCGTCCCGAATCGCGTCGAAGATCACGCCGACGGCTGCCGGGTGGAGCGCGACTTCGGGCTCTTCGATGCCGATCAAACTGATGTCGCCCGCCACCGACTGCAGTATGGCGACGAGCACACCGAGGCCGCGGAGTGTTCCGTCCGACATGTTGATCGCCGAGAATCGCCACGGGTTGGGTGCGCCTTCGACGGCTTGACGAAACTCGATGGTCTCCATCGGCCCCGCCTCGATTCGTGCGACGCTTTCGATGCCAGGGGCCAGGACGCGCAGATATTCGACGACCCGGGTGAGCACCTCCGGTCGGGTGCTCTCGAGATGGGCGAGCACGCTGGCCAAGTTGCTCCCGTCTCGCCGTAACAGCATTCCCGGGTCGGGCGGCTGGGGCTGGCGGATCGCAGCCGGGCTGAGGTTGTAGAAGCCCATGCTGGTGAGGGCGTCGAAGAGCGGGCGAAACTCCTCGACGTTGCTCGCACTCACCAGGAACAGCCGATCGGGCGCGGGTGCCGGAAGTTTCTCTTGGAGGTTGGTGGTCAGTTGTCCGTCGACGACTTTGAATCGTGCGGGTTCGCTGCCGGTCATGATTGCTCGGTCGACCGAGCATTGTTCGCTCTTGACTTTGAACCCGCCGGAGGGAGCGGAAGCGATCTCGAATGCGTAGGTACCTGATCGCCCGCCACCCAAGTCGAACTGCAAGCTCACCGTGAAGTGGGTTGGGTGCCCTCCGGACCGTCGCCGAACTTCGTTGATGCCCCCGCGGTCGCGGAGTGCGTGATCGAGTGTGGTCGTCAGAGCATCGGTGGTCAGCCGCAGGGCGTCGACGAAGTTGCTCTTGCCGGTCCCGTTGGGCCCCACGAGGATCGCCAGCGAGCGGAGCCGCACGTCGCAGCTCTTGATGCTCTTGTAGTTGCTCAGCTTCACCCGCATCAGGAACGGAGGCTTGCTCATGGTGCCGATTCTGTCACGGCGTGTCGGCCGCCGAGCCCTGCCTTGCCGGCGAGCAACGTCAGCGCGTTCACGTCGCACCCTGCTTCTTGCGCCGAGTCGGTGTCGCCGCTGCCCGCTCGGCGGCGATGCGTTCGAGCAACACTGATGCCGGCTCATCGGTCGGATCCTGCGGCACGAGCTGGCCGGAGAACGCCGCCGCGAGGATTGATCGGCGAAGGGACGACGATCGGAGCTTCCATGATCGCGACCGAGATCTTCGGCACGGGCAGTCTCACCCTGAACTCGCATCGAGTTCAGCGACGATTTCGCGTTGCTCGTCGCTCGGTGCATCGGGGACCGGGAACGCGCTTCAGCGTGGTGCGGTTCAGAGAAGCCAAGGTTGGTCGTTTGCTTGCCGATTCGTCGCAAACCGACTTTCGCCCCCAGGTGTTCCCGATGCGTCGAGACGAATCGGGGCTCGAACTGGTCGACTTCAGCCGCGCCCGAATGAGCATGATTCTGGTGGATGCAGCGGTCGATCTGACCATTCCAGATCCGACCGCGCCCAAGCTTGTCCGGTCGCCGCCCTCGTTGAACAGGATGTCGCCCACCTGCAAGTTCGAGCGCTTCCGCCTTCGTCTTCGGGAACTCGAATCGCCTTGACCTCGTCGAGGTCGAGGTACCCACGTTGCACGTTGGCCACCCGCAGGAACGGCACCTCGACTAAGTCATCTTCCCGCTCGCGCTTCGGCATCCTTGGCGACGCCTCCCCGCGATATCGGCAATCTCGCCAAGCGTCGTCCAGCCGCCACTCGTCGGACAACAGCAATCGTTCACGTCGATGCCCGCCGCAGGAGCTCGAGTCGCGTCCGAGCCGCGATCACCGAGGCCTCGGCGGCGTCGAGGCGGGAGAAGTGTTCTTCGATGGCGGCGACGATTCGTCGTTGTTCGGGGAGCGGGGGGACCGGGATGGCCATGCTCTTCAGAACGTCTGGCTGATGCTGAGGTGCGATGGTCGCTCCGTTGACCATGCTGCGCCGAACGCTCCCGCTGGCGCAGGAGCCGTAGAAGAACCGAGTAGAGCGTGTCTCGACTCCACGCGCAGGGTACAGCGAAGGCAGATTGCCTGAATTGCTCGCCATCGGTCGGCCAGCAATGCCGCAGCTCGCCGCTCGCCACCGTCATTCGCGACCGGACGCTCCGTCGGAAACAAGCTGGCACTGCTCTGGCAGGCTCGCTTTGTCCGATTGAGCAGCGCATCGACAACATCTCCGACGTTCAGATCGCCGATACTGCGCCACGTCGACGTTCCGCCGTAGGTAGCCCGAGCGACGCCCTTCTTCGAGTGCCGACCGCTGCCGAGCCGAGTTGCAGACGACCTCACCAACAGCTCGTCCACTCCCAGCCCGCTGGCAGTCGCTCATGCGGCGAGGGCTTCGGTGAGGGCGGCGAGGATGGTGTCGAGGTCTTGGCCGAAGAGTTGGCGGGCTTTGAAGAGGCCGCCGTGTTGGCTGAACGGTGGGTCTTGGAGTTCGGCGAGATCGATGGTGAGGCTGGCGGCGAGGTGGTCGCGGATGAGGGCGAGCCAGGCGGTCTGGTCGGCGGTGAAGGTGCGGCCCAACTGCTGCTGTTGGAGCATCCACTCGTCGAAGCGTTCGGCGACGTGGTCGGGCCAGGGTTCGAGCTCGTCGTCGAGGCCGAGGGTGAACCGCACGAGCGACACGAGGTTGGTCAGCACGGTGCCCGCCGAGCCATGAACCTTCGATTCGTCGAGGGTCTCGTACGCGGTCCAGAGCTTGTCGGCCGTCCAACGGTGCGGAGGCTTGCCGATGGCGTCGGCGAGTTCCTTGATGTCGGTGAAGGTGGGACGCTGCGCGAACGGCTTGGAGTAGTACACCTGCAGCGCGGTGATCTCGTCTTGATGGTCGTCGAGGAACTGGCGGAACGAACCGACGGTCTCCTTGGCCCGGGATTCGGCGTCGACGACGAAGTCGGCCCGGGTGACCGTGTCTTGGCTGATCTCGTCGATCACCTGCTCGACACTGCGCTGCACGTTCTCCAGCTCGTCGCACAGTTCCGGGTTCGACGGCGATCGGCAGCAGCGCGTGCTCGAACATCTTCCGCCGGGCGTTCGCCACGGCATCGGCGTCGGGGTCGACCTGGCCGCTGGCCTGCTGGGCGGCGGCAACCTGACGATCGGGGTCGATCGCCTCGACGAGCTGGTGCGACAGGTCACGCAACGAGATGCCGGCAATCGCTTCGAGGTGCTGTCGATCGTCGGCGGCGATGCGCGAGTCGAGTCGGGCGATCCGTGATGCGAGCGACGACACGAGGTCTTCGCTCACGTGGCCGAGACGGGCCTGATGCAGCAGCTTGGCCAGGGGGATGCCGCGCCTGCGTTCCAGCGGAGTCGAGTCGATCAGGTTGGTCTCGGTGACGCCGACTGCGTCGATCAGCACGAACCGGTCCTTCGCCGCCGCGTCGGGAGTGACGACCTCGGAGGGTGGCATCGTCGATGGTGCGCACACCGCGGCCCTTCATCTGCTCGAAGAAGTTGCGCGACCGCACCATCCGCATGAACAGGACCGCCTCGATCGGCTTCACGTCGGTGCCCGTCGCGATCATGTCGACGGTGACCGCGATGCGCGGGTTGTACGCGGTGCGGAACGCCTGCAGCAGGTCCTCGGGCTTGTTGCCGTCGGAGGACTTGTAGGTGATCTTCGCGATCACGTCGTTGCCCTTGCCGAACTCCTCGCGCACGATGCGGACGATGTCTTCGGCGTGAGAGTCGTCCTTGGCGAAGATCAAGGTCTTGGGGATGTTGACGAGGCGGCCGTGCTCGTCGACCTGACGGTCGGGAAACATCGCCGGCAGGTTGTCGCGAAGCGCGCGCACGACAGTGCGGATCTGATCCTTCGCGACCACCCGCCGGTCGAGAGCCGCGGGCGTCGTAGGTGAGGTCTTCGTCGACGGCTTCGAGCCGCTCCTGGCGGGTCTCGCGGTTTCGGAACGTGGTGACGTAGCCCTGGCCACCCTCGATGGTCGAGCCCGACTCGGTGATCGCCGTCGAGAGGCGGAACACGTCGAAGTCGACGTTCACGCCGTCGGCGACGGCCTGCGGGAAGCCGTACTCCATCACCAGGTTCTGGTTGAAGAACCCGTAGGTCTGTTTGCCGGGCGTGGCGGTGAGCCCGATGAGGAAGGCGTCGAAATACTCGAGCACCTGCCGCCACACGCCGTAGATCGAGCGATGGCATTCGTCGACGATGATCACGTCGAACGATTCGATCGGTAGGTGCTCGTTGTAGTCGACCTCGATCGTGCGCTCGGGTTCGTGATCGAACGTGGAGTACTCGTCCAGTTCCTCGTCGAGCAGGTCGTCGCCGCGCAGAATCGAATAGACCCGCTGAATCGTGGAGACGCAGACCTTGGCAACGGGGTCGACGTGATTCGAGCCGAGCCGCTGGATGTTGTAGAGCTCGCTGAACTTGCGGCCAGTGCCCGGCACGTCGAAGCCCTGAAACTCCTTGAGGGTCTGCTTGCCGAGGTTCGCCCGGTCGACGAGGAACAGGATGCGTTGGGCCCCGCCCTGGGTGATGAGCCGCTCGGCGATGTTCGCAGCGGCGAAGGTCTTGCCCGAACCAGTGGCCATCTGGATGAGCGCCCGCGGCCGGTTCTCCTGCAGCGACTGTTCGAGCTTGCGGATCGCCGTGTGCTGGGCGTCGCGCAGCCACGGCGTGACGGCGGGTAGCGGATCGATGTCGTGCACGCGGGCGCGGAGCGAGCCGCCTCGTCCGTCGATGTGGTCCTCCACCATGTCGGCCAAGGTCTCGGGGCGGTGGAACCAGAACACGCGGCGGGCGGTGGGCGCCGGGTCGAAGCGGCACGTGAACCACGTCTCGTCGCCGGTCGACTCGTACCCGAAGGGCAGATGCCCGGTCGCCGTCTTCACCGCCGGCAGTTCGTCGGGCACATTCGCCTGATACTTCAACGGTCTGCCACTCGACACCGGCGAGCGTGGTGCCCTGCTTCTTCGCCTCGATCACACCGACCGGCTGCCGGTTGACGAACAGCATGTAGTCGGCAGGACCGGCAGCAGTCACCAGCTCACGGACGGCGACGCCCACACCGGCGTAGAGGTTGACGTGCTTGTAGTCCTGCAGCACCCAACCGGCCCGAGCGAGCATCTCGTCGATCCGTTGGCGGGCACGGTCCTCCGGCTTCACGTAGTCGGCGTCCGCACTGCTCACCGAGAGGAAACTAGGCGATTCTCCCGCCACCCACCGTGCTCATACCGGCGGGCATCGGAGTCGCGGTCAGAGTTCGTCGTCCGGATCGTTGCCGCATCGAATTTTCTCGCCATGTCGGGCCGTCCGGCTAACTCTGTGACAGTGCTCGTTTACGATCGGCACATGAGTTCGATCGGGGTGCGGAACGAGACGCGGGGAGGGGTGGGCGACGTGCGTGGCGGGTTCGCCGATGGCTTGGCCGTGCTTGCTGACCATCTCGACCCATGCGATCCGGCACCTGCGGTGACGGCGACGACGCGGGCGATGCGCCGGTTGCGGGCGGCGCAGCTCGATGAGGTGCAGGCGGTGGTGGGTGGTGGCCGGTTCTATCGGCTCGGGTACCGGTCCCCGGCGGCGTGGCTGGCTGCGACATCACACGAAACCTATGGGGCGTGCCGGGTCACTCTGCACCTCGCTGAACGCATCCAACACATGACCCACACCCGCAGCGTGTTCGCGACCGGAGAGTTGGCTGAGTCAGCGTTGAAGCTCCTCGCCGACGCCTGGCATCCCGATCTTGCTGACGTGTTCGCCCGGGACGAACCGATGCTGGTCGGTTGGGCCCAAACGTTGGGGAACCGGGACTTCAAAGTCGTGCTCGACACGTGGCGCATCCACGCCGACCCTGACCGCGAAGAACGCACCGCCGAGGACCGTTACGAGGCGCGCAGCCTGCACCTGTCGTCGCTGCTCGACGGGATGGGACGCCTCGACGCGACCCTCGACCCCGAAGCCTTCGCCATCGTGCAGGAAACGATCCGAGCACTGTCGCGGCCCGCGGTTGATGACACGCGCAGCCTTGACGCAACGCCGTCACGATGCGCTCGTCACCATCGCCCGCCACTACAACACCAGCCACCCGAACCCCCACCCCGACACCGCTGACCTCGCTGCCGACCGGCCTCGTGTTCCGGGCATGTCGCGGGCCGGAAGCGGCGACGGCACAAAGTCGTCGCGATGATCGACTACAACGCACTCGTCACCCGCACCGGCTCCGGGGTGCTCGACACGAATGCGGCGCGGACGGTGGTGTCGGCTGACGCGGTGCGACGGATGGCGTGTGATTGCGACATCCACCGGCTCATCACCGGGCCCCAATCGACGATCCTGGACCACGGTCGCAGCCAACGCGTTGTCACCGACACCTTGTTCGACGTCCTCGCACTCCGCGACGGCGGGTGCCGGATCAACGGTTGTGTCACCCCCGCCGGGGCCTGCGACGCGCACCACGCTGTCCACTGGGCCGACCACGGTGTCACCGAGCCCGACAACTTGGCGCTCGTCTGCTGGCATCACCATCACTGGCTCCACGAACAACACTGGAGACTCCAGCCCCACGGGGCCGGACACTTCACCCTGATCGACCCGCACGGCGCCGAACACCCCGTGCGCCCACCCTGGCTCGGCCACGCCCCACCACCCCACACGGCACCCAACGCCCGGCCCAACGCTGCGCCCGACGCGCCAGCCAACATGCCACCCGACCCTGCGCCACCCAATGCTGCGCCCCTGACATTCGACGAGACATCACCTGACGCTGAACCGGCTCGCACACTGTTCGACCCACCAGTCTGACCCGACACATCTTGACTCTTGACGTACAACCATCCGGTTGTACAATGGCGTCCATGGCTCCCCCCTCCGTCCCGCCGCTCCCGCCGCTCCCGCCGCTTCTCGACTGTCCACCGACGACGACCGGATCGATGCGCTGTTCCATGCGCTGGCTGACCGGACGCGCCGGGACATCTTGCGGCGGGCACTGGTCGGCGAGCACTCGATCTCGGTGCTGGCCGGGAGCTACGACATGTCGTTCGCTGCGGTGCAGAAGCACGTGGCTGTGCTCGAACGAGCCGGTCTGCTCAGCAAGCGGCGCAACGGCCGCGAACAGCTCGCCCACGGCGAGGTCGACGCGGTGCGCTCGGTTGCCTCGATGCTCGTCGAGCTCGAAGACCTGTGGCGCGGCCGGGTCGCCCGCATCGACGAACTCATCGCCGACCAACCCGCGACACACCAGCCCACGACACACCAATCCACCACGTAACCCAACACATCAGGAGGAGCCATGCCCGTCACCGACGTCAGTCACGACCTCGATTCGAAGACCATCGTCATCACCGCGGAGTTCGCTGCGTCGGTCGAGCGCATCTGGCAGGTCTATGCCGACCCGCGCCAACTCGAACGAGTCTTCGGCCCGCCGACCCATCCGGCCACCTTCGTCGAACACGACCTCACCCCCGGCGGCCGCGCCCACTACTTCATGACCTCCCCGGAAGGCGAGAAGTACTACGGCTGGTGGAAGATCACCGCGGTCGACGAACCCCACGGCTTCACCTTCGAGGACGGCTTCGCATCGGACGACACCTTCGCCCCCGCCGCCGGCATGCCCGTGTCGCACAACAGCTACAGCTTCGAGCCGACCCCCACCGGCACCCGTGCCACGTTCACCGGCATCTACGAATCCGCCGACGCCCTCCAACAGGTCCTCGACATGGGCATGATCGAAGGAGCAACGTCAGCCACCAACCAGATCGACTCACTCGTCGCCGACTGAGCCCGGCAGCGAGACGCACCTACTCAAGCCGAGTCGAGCGCCTTCTCTTCGAGCGCGTCGGACAACCCGGCACGGGTGCGCAACGGTCGTTCGGGGAGCATGAGCGCGGTGACGAAGGCGACCACCATGACGACGGCGCACACGAGGTAGATCCGCCCGACACCGATGGCCAGGCTGTCGATCACCGCTTGGCGCTCCACTACCGGCATCGCCTGAATCTCGCCAGGAGATCTGATGAGGTCGGCGGCCTCGCTCGCCGCCACCTCGATGCGGGCAGGGATCTCGGTGCGAATCGTCGAGTTGAGGATGGTGCCGAACACCGCGAGCCCGAGCGAGCCGCCGAGCGATCGGAAGAACATGACCGTCGAGGTGGCCACGCCGAGGTCGCGGAAGTCAACTGCGTTCTCCGCGACGATCGATGACGTCGTGAACACCGATGCCATCCCGAACCCGATCGCCACCATCGGCAAGATCAGCGTCGGATACGCCGTGGTGCCCGAGATCCGCGACACGACCAGCAGCCCGGTCACCGCGCACACGGTCCCCGCGATCGGCCACGGTTTGCAGCGACCCGTCCACGCGATCAGTCGACCGATGCCGAACGTGCCCGCCGTGACGCCGACCATCTGAGGGACCATCCGCAAGCCCGACTCGGTCGGCGAGACGAACAGCGAATCCTGAAAGTAGAGCGGCAGGAACTGGCCTGCACCGAAGGCGACGGTGCCGGCGCACATCCCGAGAATCGCCGCGGTGAGCACCGCGCGATCGGTGAACAGTCGGAGCGGAATGATCGGCTCGTCAGCCCGGCGCTCGACGGCGATGAAGGCCGCAGTGGCGCAGGCCGCAGTGGCGAAGAGTACGACGACATGGCGCCGCAGCCAGCCGTCCTGGCCCTCTTCGAGGCCGATCATCAAGCAGCCAATTCCGACCGACAGCAACACCGCGCCCCACCAGTCGATCCGCGCCTTGCGCTGCGCGAACGGAAGCTGGAGCACCACGTGGGTGACGCCCATTGCGATGAGGCCGAGGGGCACGTTGATGAAGAAGATCCACGGCCAACTGAAATGATCGATGATCACACCGCCGATCAGCGGACCGAGTATCGCAGCGCCGACAAAGGCAAGGGTGAAGTAGCCGATGTAGCGGCCGCGCTCGCGAGGCGGGAGGATGTCTCCCAGCATGGCGAACGCCAGCGCTTGAATCGCACCGCCCCCAAGGCCCTGCACCGCCCGGAACGCGATGAGCTGACCCATCGACTGGGCGAGCCCGCACAACAGCGAACCGACGACGAACAACCCCAGCGTGCACTGAAACACCCGCTTGCGCCCGAAGAGATCCGACAACTTGCCCATGATCGGGGTGCCAATGGCCGAGGTCACGATGTAGGCAGTGCCGACCCACGCGAAGCTCTCGAACGACTGGAACTCCCCGACGATCGTCGGCAGCGCCGTCGAGATGATCGAGATCTCCATCGATGCCAGCAGCACCGAGAGCATCAACGTACCGAGCACCAACCACAGTTGACGGTTGGAGAAGCCCGGCACGGTCGACGCAGTCACTTCGTCCAAGGTAGGTGATGCGCCCGGATCGACGCCGACTCAGATCAGCAGGGCACCGGTCGCCCCGAGGGCGAGGAACACGACGAGGGGCGTGAACCAGCGATCGTCGGCCTGGGCGAACGGTGTGTCGCGTACCGTCTTGGTGAATCCGGCCACCTTCATGTCGCCCACCGCGCGAAGTGAGAGCACTCCGATGCCGATACCGACGAACCATCGAACCACTCCTGGACCGCTCCCGCTGGCGACGACGACGACCAGTGCGGCGAAGACGGCGAGCGCGCCGGCGACCAGCAGGGTGAGCCCCGGCCCGGGCTCGAACGCGGACGCCGAGCCCGACGGCAGGGCGCGGTCGAGCATCCACTTGCCGCCGGCGGCCCAGTACGCGTGGACTCCGGCCGCGGCAACCAGTGCCAACGCCGATGCCATGGCGCCGAGCGCGAAGCCACGCCGAGGCGAGATGTCCGTCAGCATGCAGCGCGGCGAGGCCGGCGAGAAGAAACAGCGGCCAGGCGAGATGGCCGCGCAACATGAGAAAGATGACTGCCGCCGACCACAGCGCCATGATGGCGACGAACACGAGTGGGTCGCCGCCGGCGATGATGCCCGCGAGTGCGAGCCACGCAATCGAGGTGAGGTGCCAGGCAAATCTCACGATCCGTTCGATGGCCCACCGGGGCATGTCGATCGTCCACGCCGCAGCGAAGAGCGGGCGGAGGATGTCGGACTCGCCGAGCACCGAATGGGCAACGGCCAAAGCGACGAGGCACAGGACGACGATCGATTCTGCGGTCACGGGAGCTCCTTCCATACGGTTGCGTACGTTCGTGATCAAGATACGGCACCGTATGCTCGGTGTCCATGGGAACGTTGTCACACAACGCTTGGGTGGCAGCCGGGCTGTCGGCGCTCGCCGACGCCGGGGTCGGGGCGGTCCGGGTCGAGCCGCTCGCCGACCGTCTCGGGGTGACAAAGGGCAGCTTCTACCACCACTTCGCGAACCGGCGAGCGCTGCACGTCGCGATGCTCGACGCCTGGGAGCGGCACAGCACGACCGAAATCATCGACAACGTCGACGCGGCGGCCGGCACGCCGAGCGAGCGGCTCCGCCATCTTGCCCGTCGAACACTGCAACCTGATCCGACGAGTGACGCCATCGAGAATGCGATTCGGGCATGGGCGACGACCGACGAGCTGGTCGCCGCGGCAATCGGCCGAGTCGACGAACGCCGCGTGGAGTACGCCGCAGCACTGCTCCGCGCAGCTGGGATGCCGCCAGGAAAGGCGCGCCGCCGATCACGTCTGATGTATCGGATCCTGATCGGAGAATTCGTCTGGCGATCCTCGGGCGGCCCGACCGCAACTCGCGCCGACATCGATGACGCCGTCGATCTCATCTTGAACTGACGGGCCACCGTCCCCGTTGCACAATCGCAATGTTCGGGACCCTTGCGCAATTGTGAACGCGGGCTTACGGTTCCTTCGGGGGGATCTACACGGGGGGTTACACGATGTACCAGACGTTCCGCAACATGACCGTCGCCATGTCCAGAATGCAAGATGCACTCGGGCTGATCACGAGTGCTCGAGACCGGCTGAACAGCGAACACGGCGGCAACTACGCCGTCTCGGTCGCAATCGGCGGGGATCCGTCAGCGGTCACGCTGTCGAGTCCGTTCGAGACGCTCGGACAGTACGGCGAAATCCGCGCCGCAGCGGCTCAAGACCCGATTCTGCAGTCGATCATTCGCCTCGGGGCTGACGTGCTCACGTCGGCGCACGACACGATCGGCCAGATCGTGAAGGCGCCTGCTCCACGCGGCGCCTTCGTCACGGTGAACCTGGCGATGATGCACATGCCTGCTGTCGTCGACGCGATCGGGTTCGCCCTCGAGGTCGCCGAGTTCGTCGAGCAGAAGAGCGGCTCCGCCATCGGCGTGATGACTGCGATGACGGGGAACCGGGCCGGGCTGTTGTGGATGGGATTCTCGGAATCGCTCGATCAGCTGGCGACCGACCAACAGAAACTCGAAACCGATCCGGACTATCTCGCCTTCTTCGCCCGCTCCGAGAACCTCTTCGTTCCCGGATCCCTCGAACAGTCGATCTGGCAGATCTTGCCCTGATCAAACGCTCGGCGACCGCAGACCCGGGACGATGCGGGGGATGGCCGCCACCAGTGCGCTGCCGACAGCAATGGTGAGCGCGCTCACCGTCCAGACGTCACCGTCGGGCAGGTTGAGCTCGAAGTAGTCGCGGGCGAACGGCACGCTGATGACAGCGACATAGCACGCTGCCATCGCTGCCGCGAGGCCGATCTTCCAGAGCCGCAGCGGCTGCGACGTGACGACGAGTACGGCGAGGCCGATCCCGAGCAGGGTGATCGTCGCGGCCGATCGAGCTTCGGCGAGCAGTTCGAGGTCGATGTCGCGGCGCACTCCGTCGCGGGCGTAGAGATAGACGAACCATGTGCCGACCGTCGCCACGAGGCCCGCCGGAAGCGAGAACCGCACGACGCGCCGAATGAACCCGGGCCGCACCAGATTCGTGTTCGGGGCCAGCGCGAGGATCACCCCGGGCAGGCCGATGCTGAACGTACCGACCAGCGTGAGGTGGCGCGGCAAGAACGGAAACTCGATCCGCTGGAGGCCGGTGATCGCCGAGAGCAGCACGGCATAGGTGGCCTTCGTGACGAAGAGGTTGGCGACCCGCTCGATGTTGTTGATCACCTTGCGGCCCTGGGCGAGCACCTCGGGCAGGGTGGCAAACCGGTTGTCGAGCAGGACCAGCTCTGCGACTCCCCGTGAGGCGGAGCTGCCGCTCCCCATGGCGATGCCCATGTCCGCGTCTTTGAGCGCCAGGACATCGTTCACACCGTCGCCGGTCATGGCCACGACCCTGCCCTGGGCCTGCAGTGCGCCGACCATGACACGCTTCTGTTGCGGCGTGACGCGGCCGAACACAGCGGTCGTCTCGAGCGCCGCCGCAAGACTCGCATCGTCGGCCAGCTCGCGGGCATCGACGCTGGCCTCGGCATTCGGCACCCCCGCCTGCCGTGCCACCGCTTCGACCGTCGCCACGTTGTCGCCCGAGATGATCTTGAGCTGCACTCCCTGCTCGACGAAGAACGCCAGGATCTCGCGGGCATCGGGGCGCACGGTGTCGTCGAGCAGGATCAGCGCAATCGGGCTGCGGCGGGCCGGCAGCTCCCCGTCCCCGAGCGGCTCGTCGACCCTTGCGAGCAGCAGCACCCGTCGACCCGCCGCAGCCTCTGCATCGGCGTGGGCCCGGCCCTCGTCGTCGTCGGCGGCGAGGAGAACGTCCGGGGCGCCGAAATAGTAGGTCCCCTGCGCGGCGAACTCGGCGGCCGACCACTTGCGGGCCGAACTGAACGGTGCAGTTGCGACCACGTCCCAACCTGGCGGCGGCGGGTGGACGGCGGCCACCGCAGCCATCGTCGAGTTCGGGTTGGGGTCGGAATGGGCCACTGCACCGAGTGCGGCGGCGGCCGAAGCTGCGTCGTGGTCGCCGAGGGGTACCAGCTCACCGAACGAGATCTCGCCGGTGGTGATCGTGCCCGTCTTGTCGAGGCACAGCGTGTCGACCCGCGCCAACAACTCGACGGCGGCCAACTCCTTCGCCAACGCCTTGCGCCGAGCGATCGCGATCACGCCGGCAACGAACGACAGGCTCGTCAGCAACACCAGCCCGTCAGGCACCATTGCCACGATCGCCGCCACCGAGCCCTGGAGTGCGTTCTGCCAGCGGTCCTCGACGTCGAGCAGCGCCAGCAGCAACAACAACCCCGTCGGCGGGATGAGTAACACCAGCACCTTCAGCACCTGGTTGATACCGCGGCGCAACTCGCTGTCGACGAGGGTGAACTTCGTGGCCTGCTCGGCAAGGGAGTTGGCATACGACGCGACGCCGACGCGGGTGGCGCGGCAGGCGCCCGAGCCGACGGCTACGAAGCTGCCCGACAGCACTTCGGCATCGACGTCCTTGCCGACCGGGTCGGAC
Source organism: Ilumatobacteraceae bacterium (assembly GCA_963820085.1). Classification (GTDB taxonomy): domain Bacteria; phylum Actinomycetota; class Acidimicrobiia; order Acidimicrobiales; family Ilumatobacteraceae; genus Ilumatobacter_A. The sequence goes on from CAWFYU010000022.1 coordinate 420,634, forward strand.
TCGCCGGTCAGGAGCGACTCGTCGATCTCCAATCCGTCCGACCACAACACCGTCCCGTCGACGACGATCTGATCGCCAGGGGCGAGCAGCACGATGTCGTCGGCCACGATCTCGCCGATGTCGATGGTGCACTCGGAACCGTTGCGGATCACCCGTGCACTCGGCGCATTGAGCAGCTGGAGCTTGCGCAACTCGCGGCGGGCGTACAGCTCCTGGACGACGCCGATGGTCGAATTCGAGGCCACCACGCCGACGAACAGGCCATCGGCTGGGAAGCCCGCCACCAAGATCAGCCCGAACAACGAGATCATGATCGCGTTCACCGGGTTGAACACGTTCGCCAGGACGATCTGTCCGATGGTGCGCGCCGTACCCTTCGGCGCCGTGTTGACTCGTCCGTCGGTGCGACGCTGTTGGACCTCGGCGTCGGTGAGCCCGGACGACTGCCGGCCCGCAGGGATCATGTTCCCGGCGTCGCCTGCCGGTCGGATTCGTCGACGGCCTCGGCAACCGGCGTGAGGGAGATCTCGGTGACGGCACGGCCTCGCGTGGCGCGTACGTGGAGACGCCAACCATCGACTGTCGCCTCGTCGCCGGGGGTTGGGATGCGTCCGAGCAGTTCGAGCACCAGCCCCGCCACGGTGTTGTACGCACCCACGGGCAACTCGACACCGATGTCGACCAAGTCGTGGATCGGAAACCGTCCGGGCAGCACGATCGTTCCGTCGGCTTCGCGAATCACCATGGCGAGATCGGGGTCGGTCTCGTCGTAGATCTCACCGACGAGTTCCTCGACGAGGTCCTCGACGGTGATGATCCCGGCCGCACCTCCGTGCTCGTCGACGACCAGCGCCATCTGCACGCGTGCGGTCTGCATCTCGCGCAGCGTCGCAAGCGCCCTCGCCGAGTCGGGAAACATCGGAATCTCCACTGCCACGGTCGACACCGGTGCATCGCTGGCGCCGAGCAGCTGACGCAAATGCACCACACCGATGACGTGGTCGAGGCTGCTGCCGTCCGCAACAGGGGCCCGGCTGTGGCCGGACTCGACGAGACCCGTGAGCGCCTCGCGGCATGAGCCGGCAGCGTCGATGACGAACACGTCGCGCCGCGGGACCAGGATCTCATCCAAGGTTCGTTCGGCGATCTCGAACGCTCCATCGATGATCTGACGCTGCTCGGGGGTGAAGGTCGCCTGCACCGCAACCATGTCGCGCAGTTCTTCCTCGGTGACCTCCTCGCGCTGGATCTTCGGGTCGGCGCCCATCAGGCGCACTGCGATGTCGGTCGTGTGCGACAGCAGCCACACGACCGGTCGAGTCAGCTTCGACAGGAAGGCCAGCGGACGCGCCGCCAAGAGGCCCCACTTCTCGGCCTTTTGCATGGCGACACGCTTCGGGGCCAGTTCACCGAACACCAGGGTGACGTACGAGAGTGCGAGCGTGACCACCACGATCGACGCGGGCCGGGCAGCGCCACCGAGAAATCCGAGCGGCTCCTCCAGCGGAGCCGCGAGCGACACCGCTGCTGCCGCCGAAGCGAGGAACCCGGCGAGCGTGATGCCGATCTGGATGGTGGCCAGGAACTGATTCGGTTGACGGGCCAGCCGTGCGAGAATGGCCCCGGTGGCCGAGCGCTTCTCGAGGCGTTGCAGCTGACCCTCGCGCAGCGAGACGAGGGCCAGCTCGGTGCCGGCGAACGCAGCGTTGAGGAGCACCAGCACCACGACGAGACCGAGCTGCAGCCAGATCCCGGACATGACGTTGACGTTAGCGTCGCCCGGCCACACCCCGGACTGGACCGACGTCAGATGCGTGCAGCGAGCACCCCGGCGACCACACCGACCGATGCTTCATTGGCAATGTCGAAGACGACGACGTTCCAGGGCGAGTCGCCGACCGTCTCGGCCGTCACACCCGCTGCTTCGAAGCCGGCCACCAGTGCCGCAACGTCCGCGTCACGGGCGACGACCTGCTCCTCGGTTAGCGCTGGTTCCTCGATCAGCACCGGCTCGTCCACCACCGCTGGCTCCTCGAACGCGACGTCTTCTGAAGCAGGGCAATCGATGGCCGGATCGATCGCGACCGGCGGATACAGCTCAGCGAACACGGCGTCGACCTGTTCGGTCACAGTCGGGTCCTCGTAGTCCCACTCGACCCACGCCCAGCCGAGTTCGTCGGCCACGAGCTCGTAGGCGATCCCCGCCTCGTCGAACGCGGCCATCAACGCATCGTTCTGCTTCGTCTGTTCTACGAGCACTTCGGGGCTCGGCGGTTCAGGCGGCGAGATGATGAGCCAGGCCGCGTCGACGGCAGCTTGAGCCGCGGGATCGTCGTAGTCGTACTCGATCGATTCCCAGCCACTCTCGTCGGTGGTCCGGGTGTAGGTGACGCCGGCATCGTCGAGTGCCGTGGCGATCACGTCGTTCTGCGCGATCACGGCGTCGAGTTCTTCCTGCGGAACCGGCTGGACCGGGTAGCGCGCAGTCCAATAGCTGTCGACCACCGACTGCGCGACGACATCGTTGTAGTCATACTCGATCTGCACGAACCCCAGGTCGTCGACCGAGCGTTCGTAGGCGATCCCGAACCGGTCGAGCTCGGCGGCCAGCGCCTCGGTTTCGGCGTTACTGGCTGCGATGTCTTCCGGCGTCGGCTCGTACGCTTCGCACCCGCCGATCGAGTCGGCAGCGAGCTTGGTGGTTGCGCCGGTCTCGGCTGCCGCCCCGAACCGTGGTTGCCGGTTCCGGGCCGCCGCGCCCTCTTGCGCTGACACGACGCGCGGCGCGTCGTCGCTGCTTGCTGGTGCGGTCGACTCCGACGGCGTCGCTTCTTGTTCGCTTCCGCAGGCAGCAGTACCGAAGCCCGCCAACACCACCACCACCGACAACGCCGACAGTCGCTTGCAGTTTCTCTGAGACTTCATCGGGGGTTCTCCTGTTCACGATCGCCGCAACGATTGCGGCTCATAGAGATGAGACGCTGGCGGCGACTCGCCAGTTCCCGAGAATTCAACAGAAGATCTCCGTCCCAGAATCCGTGGGATCCGCGGCGGGGCGCACGGAGAACCCGCGAACCGTTGACTCCTTGTCGTCGTACAGAGAGCAGGTCGCCATTCGGGCGGCCGCGACACCAGGGAGAACGAAGACAATGATTTCACGGACACAATCACCAGCGCCACGATCAGGAACCCGCAGCCCGCGCCGGCTGCGATCGGGCGCAACCTGCGCCGCAATCGTCGGCATCGTCGTCGTCTTTGCGACGGCAACCGTGGCGTCGGCAGAGCCTCCGTACGAGCCCGAGGAGTCAGCCGAGTGCGGCCCGTACGGAACCACGATCGACGACTGCGGTTTCTACCCGGAGCCGACCGACGGCGGTGGAGGGTCCGGCGGTTCGGGTGGCTCTGGCGGTTCGGATACCAGCTGCAACCCGGCCTACGAGAGCCTCGACATCATCAAGTTGCCCGGAGACGGGATCGACTTCGGCGACCGCAACTACGTCGTCACCGGACCGCTCGGACCCGCCAGCGTGCAGTGGTCGCTTCCGTGCAACGACTACTACTCGGCGCGCGTGGTCGGCACGCTCCATCTCGACGGCGTGTCCGGAGCACGGGGTCGTTTGCGGATCACCTACTTCTACAACGGCAACGAAGTCGATGACCGGCTGAGCGACTCGCTGAAGGCCAACGACAACGGCCACGACTGGCGATCCATCAACATGGGCCCCATCGACACACACGTCGACGAGGTCCGAATCTGCACCGAGATCAGTCGCAACGACAACGGCGACTACGACACCGTCGCCTGCAAGACACGCTTCTACTTCTGACCATCTCGATCGGTCGAGCGAGAGAACGCCGTGAGTACTGCGATCGTGACGACGCCGTCGGGCTCGGTCTTCGCCTCGTGGATCCAGCCGATCTCGGGGGCGAATGCCTTTTCCTCGACCACATCAGGTTCGAGCGGTGTCCAGTCGCGGGTCCGTACGACTTCCTCGTAGGAGCCGGCCGGGACCGCGAATGCTCGGCCCAGCTCGATGATCTGGCCCATGTCTTCGGCTTCGCCGGCGAGGTACTCCTGGCGGTAGCCCGTCGTCGACACCTGCGGGTCGCGGGGCATCACGATTCCGGGGAGCGCACCGTCGACACCGGCTTCCCATGCCCCGTCTTGCGAGGCGACCCCGTCGTGGTACGCAGTGGTGTCCTCTCCGAAGTACCACACGTTGCCCTCGTCGTCCTGTGCGAACCAGTCGTAGGTGTCCTCGATCACGGTGCCGTCCGCGTCGGTGACGATGTCGCGCACGATGATCGTCTCGACGCCCATCACCGTGCGACGCTCGTCGAGCACTTCGACCTCGATTGTCTCGAACTCGCCGTTGCTGGTGAGCTCGATGTACTCCCACCGCATCCCGGGCAGCTTGGGAAGGTAGGGGTTGTCGACCACGGAGCTGAACCGGTCGGGCTCGATGACGACCCGGTAGTCGCCGGCGTCGCCGGGATCGATGACCGGACCGCTTGCTTGTCCGCATGCCGCAACGACGGTGACGGTGAGGGTGAGGTGTGAGGGCGATGATGATGCGTTTGGTGGTCATGATCGGAGGGTACGAAAGGGCACCTGTCGCCTCGCTGACCCGTCGCGGTCAGGTGACCGTCAGCCGCTGTGCGCCAGACTGGCCGAGTGAAGGTGCTCGTCGTCGAGGACGATCCGGCCACGGCCGAAGCTCTCCGGCGCGGGCTCACAGCGGAGGGCTACCTCGTCGAGCTGGCCCATGATGGCAACGACGGCCTGTGGCTTGCGACCGAGTCGGGTGTCGACCTCATCGTGCTCGACGTGATGCTGCCGGGCATGAACGGCTACCGGCTGTGTCGAGAGCTGCCGCGACCGCGGCGTGTGGACGCCGATTCTGATGCTGACCGCCAAGGACGGTGAGTGGGATCAGGCTGAGGGGCTCGACACCGGCGCCGACGACTACCTCGTCAAGCCCTTCTCGTTCACCGTTCTGCTGGCTCGCCTCCGGGCACTGGCGCGTCGGCCCGCTGAGCCGCCGCGTCCGATCTCGGTCGGCGATCTCCGGCTCGACGTTCGGCAACGCCGGGCGTGGCGCGGCGATGCGCCGATCACGCTGACTGCCCGCCAGTTCGATCTGCTGGAACTCCTGGTCCGCCGAGCCGGCGAGGTGTTGTCGAAGACGGAGATCCTCGCGAGGGTCTGGCCCCATGACTTCGACGGCGACCCGAACGTGGTGGAGGTGTACGTGCGCCGTCTCCGCCGAGCGATCGACGAACCGTTCGACCGTCGATCCATCGAAACCCTCCGCGGCGCCGGCTACCGGCTGATCGACGATCAGGAGGGCTCGTGACCGCATCGCTCCGGGTCCGCATCGTGGCGCTGGCAACCGTGGTCGTGACCGTGGTTCTGGCCGTCACGGCCGTCGGCGTCGTCATCGATGTCCGACGGCAATTCGTCCGCGACCTCGACCGCTCGCTCGAGCAGCGGGCCGAGCAGATTGCGGCGCAGTTCCTGGTAGCTCCCGATCGAGCATTGGTCGACTCGAATGCGGAGGACCGATTCGCCCAGGTGGTCGACGCCACCGGCGCCATCGTTGCCGCAACCCCGAACGTCGCTGAAGCGTCTCCCTTGGCGGATGCTCCCGTCACGCGGCTCGTGGTGGGCGATCGCAGTGAGATCCCGATCGAGGACGACACCTACCGGGTGTTGGTGTTGGCCGTCGGCGATCTGGTGGTGGTGGCGGTTACGTCATCGTCGGCGAGAACGTGGACGACGTGCGGGGCGATGTGCGCGCCTTGATTGCGACCCTTGCGCTCGCCTTCCCGCTGGCAATCGCGCTCTTGGCCGCAGCGATGTGGTGGATCGTCGGGCGAACGCTGCGGCCGGTCGAGTCGATCCGGGCGGAGGTCGCAGGCATCGGCGTCGACGAGCTCGATCGTCGACTCGCAGTGCCGCGATCAGGCGACGAGATCGCCCGCCTGGCCTCCACCATGAACGACATGCTGGCCCGGCTCGACGCGGCCGTCGCACTTCAGCGGGCATTCGTGGCCGATGCGTCGCACGAGCTGCGCACTCCGCTCACGCGGCTCCGCACGTCGCTCGAGGTCGACCTTGCATCGGCCGATCCAGCCAGCGAATTCGCCGCGGCGTGCCGGCGCGCCCTCGGCGACACACTCGCAATGCAGCAGCTGGTCGACGACCTGCTCTTCTTGGCTCGCTACGACACCACTGATTCGGCGGCTCACGCCCACCGGGCCACGCTGGTCGATCTCGATGCAGTGCTCGACCAGGAGGTGCGGGCCGCCAGAGAGAGGGCTTCGTCAACATGTCGCATCGACGTGGGCGTAGCGGCACCACTCGTCGTGTTGGGCCGAGCTGCCGACCTCGGCCGGGCCGTGTCGAATCTGCTGGCCAACGCTCAACGCTACGCAGCGTCGGTCGTGGCGGTTGAGCTCCGCGAGGAAGACGACTGCGCGGTGCTGGTCGTCGAGGACGACGGCCCCGGAATCGCTCCGAGCGACCGCGAGCGGGTGTTCGGTCGATTCGTGCGGCCCGACGCTCCCCGCCGGGCGGCCGATGGCGGGGCCGGATTGGGCCTTGCCATCACGCGCGAGATCGTGCTCGCCCACCGAGGAACGGTGGTCCTCGGGCAATCGTCGCTCGGGGGGACCCAGGCCAAGGTGGTCCTTCCGCTCGCCTGACATCATTCGTCTTGACGATACTGACTCAGTCAGTTATATTTCTCGGATGTCACGCACCACCCCGCCGGACCGCCTCGCGAAGCTCCTCGAGGCGGCGGCTGCGGCGTTCGTCGAGCACGGATTCCAGCGCACCCAGATGGACGACATCGCCGAACGCCTCGGCGTGTCAAAGGGAACGGTGTACCGCTCGGTCGACTCCAAGGAGAGCCTGTTCGCCGCGGTGATCGCCTGGGGTGACACGCCCGACAGCATTCCCGACGCCGGGCTCGACCCGGCTGCCGACATCGCAGGTGTGGCGACCACGATCGCAGCAGAATTGGCCGCGGCGGTGACGGGGCTCGAACTCGCAGCGATCGTGGCAGGCCGCAGGCGCGTCGCGGGAAGTGTCGGCGACGAGGTCGAACGAGTCACGATCGAGCTGCATCGGCTGATGCGGAACCGACGCACCGCCGTGATGGTCATCGACCGCTGCGCGTGTGAGATCCCCGAACTCGCCGACGTCTGGTTCGGGGACGGCCGCTATGCCGTCGTCGATCTCTGGCACAACTACCTCACGCTGCGGTCGAACCACCTGACCACCGCCGTCGACTCGACGATCCTCGCGCGGACGATCGTCGAGATCATCACCACCTGGGCCGTCAAGATGCCGTGGGACTCCGCCCCCCGCCCCTACCCGGATGACACCGCCACCGCGTGTGCCGGAATGGTGCGCAGCCTCCTCGTCGGGTCGGGCAAATGAACGCTGCCGCCGGCCGCCCGAACGCGATCGGACGACTCCGGTCCCGCCAGTCAGGTCTGCCGTCCGGGCTCCTCGGCCGCATCTTCGGCCGAGCGATGGTCAAGGACACCGCCGATGCCAACGACCGGGCGATCGACCTCCTCGCTCTCGATCATCCGAGCACCGTCCTCGAAGTGGGCTTCGGCCAGGGCCGCACCGCGGCGGTGCTGCTCGACGCCGGTCACCGCGTGCTCGGCGTCGATCCGTCGCCGACCATGGTCGAGCAGGCCACTGCCCGCAACCGAGCCGCGTGCCGCGCCGGGCGCGCCGACCTCCGTCACGGCGACGGCATCACCATCCCGTTCGCGCAGCACAGCGCCGACGCAGCGCTCACCGTCCACACCATCTACTTCATGGCCGAACCTGCCACTACGCTCGCCGCCATCGGCCGCGTCCTGCGCCCCGGAGGGGCCCTGGTCGTCGCGTGCCGCACCAGCGACACCGCGACTCCGCCGTGGATGGACCCCGACGTCTACCGCATCCCCACCGCTGCCCACCTCATCGACACGCTCACCACCGCCGGCTTCGCGAACGTCGACCATCACCTCGTCGCGACGCCCAGCCACGAACTGCACCTCTTCGCCGCCCGTATCGACGCACCGGATCCGTCATGAGCCAGACCGCGTCGACCGACGGGCTGCTGGCAGCACTCCGGCAGCACACCGGCATCGAACACCTCGCGTGGGCCACGCCACCGGAACCGTTGACCGGTGGGTTCTGGGCGGAGATGTACATCGTCGAATTGGCTGATCCACCGACACCGCTCGCTGGGCGGCTCGTGGCGCGCATCATGCCCGATCCGAGCATCGCCGCATTCGAGACTGCGGTCCACCGTCACGTCCACGGGTGCGGGGTGCCCGTCCCGGCTGTCCGCGCCGCCAGCGGCCCGACGACCGAACTCGACCGCGCGTGGGTGCTGATGGACCTCGCCCCCGGACGGCCGTTGCTCAGCGGGCTGAGTGCCACCTCGGTCATCGGCCAGGCCCCGACGCTGATCCGCCGCCTCCCTGATCTCCTCGCCGAGGCAGCAGCGCGCCTGCACCGCTGCCCCGTCGACGGCATCGACGTCGCCGACCATGCTGGTGTCGGTGCATTCCTCGAACGCATCGCCGCGCAGGCGCGCTTGATCGAGCGTCCGGACCTCGCCGCCACGGCGGAGCGACTCGCCGCGCAGGCACCCGCCAGGCAGGTGCTCTGTCATGGCGACCTCCACCCGTTCAACCTGCTCGTCGACCACGGCCGATGGACGCTGATCGACTGGTCGGCCGCCGTCATCGCCGACCCGCACTACGACCTCGCGTTCACCACCCTCATGCTCGCCAACCCGCCACTCGGTGGGCCCGCTCCAGTGCGCGCTGCGGCGCGGGCCCTCGGCAAGCGCATCGCCGACCGATTCCTTCGCACCTACGCCGACCACTCCGGCAATGTGATCGACGACGACCTGCTCGGCTGGGGTCGCAGCGTGCACTCGTTGCGGGCGGTCGTGGAACTCTCGACCTGGGAGAGCCAAGACCGCCTCGACGCGCACCGCGGGCACCCCTGGATCGCGCTCCGCCCGACCTTCGAAGCACAGCTCAGCTCAGTCGTTGCGTGAGGTGGATGACGACGTCGTCGCCGTCGGTCTTGCCGATGACCTTGCGCAGCGCGGCGGCGACGGGGAGCTTGTGGGTGCCGTCGCCTTTCCGCACTCGTCCCAACGTGGCAGTGAACGTGATGTCGAGCGGTTCAATCGTGGGCATGCATCCGCCTCCGTCGCAGTCGGGCCTGACGATCGAATCGCAGTGTGAAGCCGACCCGGCGGCGTGATGCCAACATTGGTGACGTGAACCACGTTGCTGCGCTGTCGTCTGTGTTCGATGCGAGCACGGTGCCCCGGCTCACGACCGACAAGGTGATTCGGCGGGGCACCCAATACCAGAACGCCGGAGCGGTCACGATCACCGCGCTCACCGCCACCTCGGTACGGGCCCACGTACGCGGCACCAAGCGGTACACCGTCGTCCTCGATGCGAGCGGGCATCCCGACTGGTCGTGCACTTGCCCTGCGGCGATCGACGGCGACTTCTGCAAGCACTGCGTCGCAGTTGCACTCGAGTTGGCGGCAACAGATGCCCACGGCCACCTTCTCGAAGTCGGCGACATCGGCCAGGCTGATGACCAGTTGAGCGCAAGTCCCGGCGGGCAGAGTGAACAGGACCGCCTCGTCGAATTCTTGAACGGGCTCACTCCAGACCGTCTCGTCGCCGTGATCCTCGAACAGGCCGCCCAGGACTGGAGGTTGCGCGAAATGCTACTGCTCGAAGCCGACAGTAGCGGCAGTCGCCAGATCGACCTCGGAACCTGGAAGCAGCGGATCGACGACGCCATGTTCGTCGACGACTACGTCGACTGGCGCCAGGCCAACGCCTGGGCAACTGACGTCGTCGCCGTGCTCGACGCCTTGGAGGATTTGATCGACCACGGGCACGCCGCAGCCGTGATCCAGCTCGCCGAGTACGCCCTGCGCACTGTCGAGCAGGCCGTCGGCTACGTGGACGACTCCGACAGCGGCTGCCTCCGCGACACCTCCGAACGCGCCAGCGAGCTGCATCTGCGGGCGTGCACGGCGCATCCGCCTGACCCTGTGGCACTCGCCCGCTCGCTCGTCGCCCTCGAACTCGACTCCGAGCTGGAGGGCATGTATGCCGCCGCCGACACCTATGCCGAACTGCTCGGGCAGCCCGGCCTCGCCGAATATGGACGTTTGCTGGACGCACTGGGCGACAGTGGCCGATCCGACCGCCGGTATGCCCTCAAGGCCATGCGCCGGGCGTACCTGTCGGCCTTGAACGACGTCGACGCCCTGGTCGCCGAACTCGGCCGCGACCCCGGGCCGGGTGATGTCACCACCATCATCGAGTTGCTCGCCAAGGCGGACCGAATCGACGAAGCCATCGCTGCGGGCCACGCCGGGATGAGTCAACTCCACGTGAAACGATTCAGCACGTCGACGGTGATCGACGCGCTCGCACCCCTGCTCCGCCAGCAAGGCGACACGGCCGGCGCCATTCGCCTCTACCACGATGCGTTCGTCGAATCACCCTCGCTGCTCCACATCAAGCGCCTGCTCGAAGCCGTCGAAGACGACCGCGACCGATGGCTCGACGCTGCGATCGACCTGCTGCGCACCCGCGTCTCCACGCCTGCGCTGCGCGGGACAACGCCTGTCGGCAACGACGTACTGGTCGAGGTGTTGATCTGGGCCGGCCAGCACGAGGCGGCGTGGGAGGCAGCCCGCAGCGGCGGCTGTCAGGAACGGCGATGGATGCAACTCGCCGCAGCGCGCGAAATGAGCCATCCGATCGACGCGATCGACGTCTACGAACCGCGAGTCATCCGCATGATCGAGGCCAAGAACAACCAGGCATATGTGGCAGCGGTCGAACTGATGGAACGGGTGATGCGACTTGCCGACGCCGCAGGCGTGCCGGAACGCTTCATCACGCTCGTCGCGATCGCCCGAACCGTCCACAAACCAAAACGCAACCTGCAGAAGCTGCTCGACCAACGCGGTTGGCGAGCTCTCTGACCGCAACCCCCACGGTCAGCGAGCGAACGTCTCGACCGTGGCGCGATGACCGTGGGCGTTGGCGAGCTTCGTGTCACAGGTGATCAGAGGAAGATCGAGGGCCTCGGCGAGTGCGACGTACTGGGCGTCGTACGCCGAGAGTGAGTTGCGCAGTTGCCAGACTCGCTCGGAAAGCGGGTGGTGCGGGTAGCGATGCAGCGGGAGTCGGCCGAGCTTCCTCAGCGCGAGTTCCGCCTGCTCGGCGGTGAGTATCTGGCGACCTTCGAGGCGCCGCAGCACACTCAGGAATTCGGCATCGAGGAGATGTGGGACGTGCATCTCGGTCACCGTGCTCAACCGCTCGATCAGTGCGGCGTTCGGAGGCGCTTCGAGCAGCAGGTCGAGCAGCGCCGAGGTATCGGCGATGATCACGCCACCGACGACTCGTCGCGCAGTTCCCGTAGCGCCGCGACGGCCACTCCGGCGGGAACGCCCCAGCCGCGCTCACCGGTCCATTCGAGGACATCGGCCAGAGGAGGGCGACTGGCGATCCGGGTTGCCTCGCGCAGCATGTAGTCGGACAGTGACAGACCGATCGCAGCAGCGCGCGCCCGCAGTTCGGCGTGCACCTCGTCGGGAACGCCTCGCACCTGAATCACCTTGGACATGTCGACACGGTATACCCATATCGGTTGCTCCACACCCAAGTTGGGTGTGGAGCAACCAACAGGTCCCTCTCCCGTTACACCGTGAGCATCACTGCGAAGACGATGATGCAGAGTCCGCTGGCCGCCATCAGATACTCGATTCTTCGAGGCGCATGGGTCGTCCAGGTTCGAATCGCTCCCCCGGCCATGCCCCACGACGTGTCGCTGACCAACGACACCACGAAGAACGCACCCAGGAGCACGAGCATCTGGAGGGCCATGTGGCCGCGGGTGGGGTCGACGAACTGCGGCAGCACGGCGGCGAAGAACAACATGACCTTCGGATTGGTGACCCCGACGACAAACCCCTTGCGGGCATCCCACCCGCGTCCCCGTGGATCTTCAGCACCAGCGTCCATGGCGACCATCTGCCGGTCACGCAACATGTGGACACCCATCGACAACAGGTACGCCGCTCCTGCGAACTTGATCACGGTGAACACCACCGGCGAATGGGCGATCACGGCGCCGAAACCGAACCCGGCCAACAATCCCTGGACCGTCAAGCCGGCGGTGTTCCCCGCGGCGGCTGCGAGGGCCGCCGGCCGGCCGACCGCGAGTGCCCGTCCGACGATGAACACCACGCTCGGGCCGGGCACCACGACGATGGCAGTGATGGTGAGCAGGAAGCCCAGCAGCAAGTCGGTGTTGATTGCGTTCATGAGGACGACTGTGCGCCATCGACGCCTGAGGCGCCACTGACGCCACCCTCACATCACCCTCACATTGCGCGGCGTCGCCAACGCGGTGTGACCCGTCGACTGTTCGTCCCTCGTGCATGGCCTGGCAACGTGCGCTGCATTTCGGATGCGGATCAGCGATCTACGATTTGCTGATGACCCTGCGGCACTTCGATGCGACCGTCGATCCGGTCGAGGTCAGCGCGTTTCTGGCTGAGTTCGGCTATGCGATCGTCGACAACCTGACGGGCGACGATCTGATGGATCGACTGGCCGGTGAGGCCGGCCCGTACATCGATTCGTCGGCGGCGGGGCGTGACGAGTACGACGGTCGGTTCACCCGCCGAACCGGCGCGCTGATCGAACGTTGTCCGGCGGCGCGCGAATTGGTGATGCATCCATTCGTGCTCGGCGTCGTTCGGCACTTCCTCGGCCATGCCACGACCCAGCAGTTGCATCTGACGCAACTGATCTCAGTGGGCCCCGGTGAGTCGAAGCAGAAGCCGCACCGTGACCAGATGGCGTTCGACTTCTTCTCGTTCCCCGCCGGCTACCACGTGCAGTGCAACACGATGTGGGCGCTCACCGACTTCACCGACACCAACGGCGCGACCCATATCCATCCAGGAACGTCGTCGATGGATGACGAAGCGGCGCACGCGGTGCCGAGCGAACAAGCGACGATGCGTCGTGGCAGTGTCCTGTTCTACGATGGCAAGGTATTGCATGGTGCCGGGGCGAACACGAGCGACCATGTGCGTCAAGGCGTCAACATCACGTACGCAGTGGGTTGGGTCCGCCAGGAGGAGAACCAGTACCTCGCCTGTTCGCAGGAGATCGCTCGACACCTCGACGACGACCTCTTGAGGATGATGGGCTATCAACAGGGCGCGTTTGCACTGGGCTATGTCGGCGATCAGCAAGACCCCTTGTCGAAGCTGCGCGGCGAGCACGTCAAGGTGAAGGTGATCGGTGACGTCGCCCGCCACAACGACGCAATTGGCCAGTTCGTCGACGAGCTCGGAGCTGAGACCGACGGTGACGGCATCACCTCATGACACCTCGCGATGACACCTTCGACACCCGATCTCAACCGACCCCTGAATCTGCCATGGCGTCGAGACCGAGTTCGGCTGCCAGGCGCTCGGCTGCGCTCCGCCACTCCGCTGCCTCCTCGTCCGCACCGCGCTCAGCGGCCACGGCCGCAAGCTCCGACATGGTGCGGACACGGAACGGTCGACCGTTCATCTCGTCTTCGACGACCAGGGCTGCCCGCAGGTGCTGTTCGGCCCGGTCGAGGTTTCCGAGCACCCGTTCGAGGGTGCCGAGGTGATGGTCGATCGGTCCCAGCCAGGCGCCGACCGGTGCGACGCGAACGACGCGCACCCCGAGGTCGACGAGGACCATGAGCCGGTCGCGCAACAGCGCAGCGTGCTCGACGTTGCTCGTCGCCGCGCACGCCCAGGCGAGCAACCCCAACACCGGCAGCCGTTCTGCGCTGAGGTAGAACCATTCGGCATCGAGGACCTCGCCGTTCGCTCCGAGCTGATCGTGGATCATGCGATCAGCCGCGGCATGGTCGCCGGCGATCGCCGCAATCGCGGCGAACGCCGCCTCGAAGGTCGGCAAACCGTCGAAGTCGTCGCGGGCCGCCTGCATCACGGCGTAGATCTCGTCGACCTTTCCCTCGTCGACCGCCCGGAATCCGGAGTTGGCGAAATACACCCAGCTGAAGTTGCCATCGTCGATCGTTGCGGCGTAGGCCAACGCCTCCTGGCCGGCTACCTCGGCGTCGTCGTAGCGCCCTTCGATCTGGGCGATGGCGGCAACCATGTTGGCCGACAGTGCCAACTCGTACGGCCGACTCTGCTGCTCGGCGATCCGGCGGTACTCGGCGACGGCGTGGCGAAAGGTGGGCGAGTCGCCGAGTTCGAGTGCGGCCCACGCCTGGCGGTACCACCCCGTCGACAGCACCGGCAGGTCTTGGCGGGCGGCAGCCACCCTGATGATCTTGCGGGCCAGTTCCCCGAGCGGAATGGGGTCGTCGACCACCAACGAGTCGCGCAGGCTGCCGAGTGAGATGAGTAGTTCGTCGGAAACCGTGGGCGACGACACCGCCTCCAGCACCGCTGCCGCGGCTTCTCGGCGGCGAACATCGGCTTCGGGCGTGTGGACGAAACCGAGTTGCCGCCGCAATGTTGCCAGCAGTGCCGGGCGCAGCACCATCTCGGTCGGGCCGAGCTGCGCGATGGCTGATTCGAGTTCGCGAATTCGGTCCGGGTCGCTGTGCCCGTAGCGCACGCTCGCCGACAATCCGAGCACTGCGCGGGCCGACACCGCTGCGTCACCGGCCTCGTCGGCGACACGCAGACCGCGCTGCAACTGCTCGTTTCCTTGCGCCAGCTGGCCCGACGCAGTCAACGCCGAGCCGAGCCGAACCAGGGCGTCGGCACGTTCGACGGTTGGCCCGTCGTACAGGTCAGCCGCCCGGGCGTAACACGCAATGGCCTCATCGATCGCAGCCGACGCCGCGGCGGCATCGCCGGCGCGCACCGACCAATGCGCGGCCGTGTCGCGCGCTCGGGGATCGGCCTCGGCGACAATCGCCCAGTGACGGGCGACGCCGACCGTCTCGGCTGACGAGAACGGACCGCGTTCGGCCAAGAGTGTCGCTGCGGACCGATGCAGCCCGCGGCGGCGAGTGAGCGACATCGCCTCGTAGACGGTGGCGGCAACGAGACCGTGGGAGAACGCTGTTGTCGTTGCGCTTTCCTCGACCACGAGGCCGGACACCAGCGCGTCCTCGATCGCGCCGACCAGCGCATCGCCATGCAGCTCTGCCAGCTGGCCCGCAACCTCGGGGTCGAACTTCTGCCCGAGCACGGCGCCACTGCGCACGAGCGCTTGCCCTTCCGGCGAGAGCGATGCCACCCGCAGCTCGATCGTCTCGCGAATGCCATCGGGGACGCTCAATGCATCGAGGCCACGCTGCAACAGGTGCTCGGTCAGTTCCTTCACGTACAGCGGGTTGCCGTTGGTCGCGTCGGTGACGGCCCGGACCAGGGCGTCGGGCACCGGTTCGCCGGCAACGTCAGCGACGAGTTGCGCGAGTTCGGAGCCGCTGAGCCCCGCGAGTTGAACGCGGGTGACGGCGCAGTGGCGCCGCAGTTCGGCCAGTGCCGCACTCGTCGCGGCCGTCACATCGGTCGAGCGAATCGTGCCGACGATCATCAGGTCCGCCAACTCCGATCGACCGGCAAGGAACGACAGCAGCGCAAGTGTTCCCTCGTCAGCCCAGTGCAGGTCATCGAGCAAGAGCAGGGTCGGGCCGGTCATCGTGAGCAGGGTCGTGACGGTCTCGAAGAGCAGCCGACGTTCAAGCGTCGGGTCGGCGAGACTCGGGACCATGACGTCGCCGTCGGTCTCGATCAGACCGGGGATCAGCCGACCGAGGTCACGAAGGCCGAGCGGGATGCCGCCGCTGTCGAATCGCCCGAGCCCGGTGCGGACAGGTTCGATGAACGCTTCGTAGGCGCCGAGTTGGTGGGGCGTCGAGCTGCCCCGCAACACCGTGACCCCCTCGGCAATGAGCTCACCGGCAAGGGCGTCGGCCAGCGCACTCTTGCCCACGCCCGCTTCACCGAACAGCAGTCCGACACGCGACCGATGCGCCCACGCGTCGCGCAGAGTGTGGAGCTCGTCGACACGCCCGACGAACGACGCTGCTTGGACGGTGTGAGGTAAGGGTCCCCGATTCGATTCGGCCGGGCGTGCTGCCGTGACCATCGCAGTTCGCTGGGCGGGGTCGAGGTCGAGCGCATCGCAGAGCAAGCCAACCGTGGTGAGCCGCGGTGTCGTGCGCCGCCCGGCTTCGAGCGCGGCGACGCCGTTCGCGCTGATTCCCGATCGTTCCGCCAACCGTTCCTGCGTCAGCCCCGCCGCCACGCGGAATTGCCGCAACAGTGCTCCGAATGCTTCCCCCCGCTGCACGGCTGGCAGCGTACCGCGCACCGGTCTCGCTACCGGAAGATGCGGTTGGCGGCGATCTCGCAACCCTGCGCCAGTGACGCGAGTTTGGCGAACGCGACGTCGGGGTCGATGTTGCGGATCCCGACGTGGACCGAAAAGCCGCAGTCGACGCCCGCCATCAGGCGCTCCGGGTCGACGACAGTGGCCCACTGCTCGAGGCGCTGCGCCACCACCTCGGGGTGCTCGATGTAGTTCGACTGCGGCTCGATCACGCCGGGACAGATCGTCTTGTCGGCAGGCACGCCGATGTCGGCGAGCACCTTCCATTCATGCGCGTGCCGCGGGTTCGCGCCTTCGAACAGCACGGTGGCCGGCTTGGCCCGCCACACGATGTCGGCGATCTGGGCGATGGAGATGTCGCAGTGGTGCGGCCCCGGATAGTTGCCCCAGCACAGGTGCATCCGCAGCTGCTCGGCAGGGATGTTCCGGACGGCGTGATTGAGGGCGTCGATGTTGATCGCGATGGTGCGCCGGAACTCGTCGTCGGAGAGGTCGGCGTAGGCCGAGTGGCGGCCCATTGCCAGGTCGGGGCAGTCGAGTTGCACGGTCGCACCCGCCGCGGCGATCGCTTCGTACTCGACCCGCATCGCCTCGGCGATGGCGAACACGTACGACTCGTGGTCGGGGTAGTACTCGTTGCCGAAGAACAGCGACACCACACCGGGCGAGGCAGCACTCGTGAAGATCGGGGTCCCCCCGTGCTCGGCGGCGGCGTGCGCCAGGCGGGTCATGTCGTCGATGGCTGGCTGCGGGTCGGCCACGCCGATCGGGCCCGTACACGCCGGCGCCGACCGCTTGCGCCGGCCCGGGTTGTCGGCCACCATCTCGGCGCTGCGCGGGTAGTCCACGAGGTCGGCGAAGTGGTAACTCGACACCGACTCGCCTTCGAAGCCCGACAGCCGATGCTGCACGTAGGTGGCATACGACGGCTTGGACATCTCGCCGTCGTTGACCACGGTGATCCCGGCATTCACCTGCCGGGCAACGACCTCGTGCACGGCATCGACGATCTGCGCTTCGAGCGCAACGGCGTCGACCGGTACGCCGTCTCCGGCGGCCCACATCGTCGTGACGAGCCGGTCGGGACGTGGCAAGCTGCCCGTGTGCGTCGAGGGAATGGTCGCGCGAACTCATCGGCTGCTAGTGTACGCAGAGCGGCATTGTGTCCACCTAATGGACACGTGCCCGTTCGAACCATCCGAGATCCCGGGGGACCCATGACTTCAGCCGACACGATCACCATCCCGCTCGCCAAGCGTCTGCATCACACCGCCTACGTCACCAAAGACCAGGCGGCGACCCGCGACTTCTACGAGGGCATCCTCGGATTCCCGCTGCTCGCCACCTGGGCCGAAGCCGACGAACTGTTCGGCGCCCTGCGGGTCTACTGCCACACCTTCTTCGGGCTCGCCGACGGCAGCGCACTCGCCTTCTTCCAGTTCGCCGAGCAGGCCGACCAAGACCTGTTCGACCCGGCGCTCCTGCCGTCGCCGTTCCGCCACATCGCCCTCCAGGTCGACGCCGACGGACAGGCCGAACTCCACCGCCGGTTGACCGAGGCCAATTGGAAGCCGGAAGGCACCTACGTCCTCGAACATGGCTACTGCCGGTCGCTCTACACCGAGGACCCCAACGGCATGCTGCTCGAGTTCACCGTCGACGTCCCCGAGGTCGACGACGTCAACGCCGCCCGCCGGTTGGATGCCCACGAAACCCTCGACCGCTGGCTCGCCGGCGACCACACCGGAAACAACCCGTATCGCTGAGCCCGCGCTGTCCCGACCTCGACGGCGGCGCTATGCCTCGTCCGCCGACCCGACAGGAAGCAAGGCCATGTCGGCCAGCGCCGACGTGATCGCGTTCGCCGTCGCCAACAAATGGGGAAGGTACTCACCGGTGAGTCGTTCGATCGAGGTCTCGGCCGCGTGCACGGTCACGTTGGTCGCCGCCACGATCCGACCCGTGGTGTTGCGCACCGGCGCCGCAATCGAGCGAATCCCCACCGACAGCGCTTCGTCGGACAGCGCCCACCCCCGCGCCCGGATCTCGGCCAAGTCGACGTCGAGGTCGGCCCGAGTCGGAATGACACGCGCGATGATGCCCGACCGTGACGGCGTGGCGAGCACACCGTCGAGTTCGTCCGCGTCGAGTTCGGACAGCAGCACCCGACCCATCGATGTCGCCACCGCCGGGAACAGCGTGCCGATGTTGACCGAGAACGCGATGATCTTCGGAACGGGCACCCGCGCCGTGTACACGATGTCGCTGCCGTCGAGTTGCGACATCGAACTCGACTCGCCGGTGTGGCGAACCAGCGCCGCAAGGTGTGGTCGGGCGATATCCCAGAGTCCTTGCGCTGCGATGCAGGCGGTTCCGAGCCGGAGCACCTGGGTGGTGAGGGAGTACACGCCGTCGGCCGACCGCACGTATCCGAGCGATTCGAGCGTCAACAGCAACCGTCGCGCGGTCGGGCGGGCCAGGCCGGTGCGCGCTGCCACGTCGCTGACCGTCAGCTCGACTGCAGTCGGCCCGAAACACGTGACGATGTCGAGCCCCCGGGCGAGGGCCTCGACGAAATCGGTCCCACCGCCGGCGGCCCTGTCACTCGCCATGC
The DNA here is from genome assembly GCA_963820085.1 of Ilumatobacteraceae bacterium. Classification (GTDB taxonomy): domain Bacteria; phylum Actinomycetota; class Acidimicrobiia; order Acidimicrobiales; family Ilumatobacteraceae; genus Ilumatobacter_A. The sequence continues at coordinate 439,697 of CAWFYU010000022.1, forward strand.
CGACCCTCTGTCCTGCTCACTCCCCGAAAGCGTAGCCATCATGCCTTCAACCATTACCCCCACGTCTCCCCCGCAGCCCGGGCCACTCGACGGCCTGGTCGTCGCCGACCTGTCGCGGGTGCTCGCCGGACCGTACGCCTCGATGCTCCTCGCCGACCTCGGCGCCACCGTGATCAAGGTCGAGGGCCCGGGCGGTGACGACACGCGCGCCTGGTCGCCGCCCGAACGCAACGGCGTGGCCACCTATTTCATGTCGATCAACCGGAACAAGCAGTCGATCGTGCTCGACTTCACCGACCCCGACGACATCGACGTCGCGCACGAACTGTTCCGACGATCCGACATCGTCATCGAGAACTTCAAGACGGGTGGACTGACGAAGTATCGCCTCGACTACGACAGCGCCAAAGCAATCAACCCGGCGCTGATCTATCTGTCGATCAGCGGCTTCGGCACCGCGCGAAGGCGCCTGGCTGCCGGGGTACGACCTCGTCGTCCAGGCGGTGTCGGGGTTGATGAGCCTCACCGGTGACGCCGATGGCCCGGCGTATCGCGCCGGCATCTCGGTCTTCGACGTGATGACGGGAATGCACGGCCTGATCGGCCTCCTCGCCGCGTTGAACCAGCGCCGGGAGACCGGTGAGGGCCAGCACGTCGAAGTCAACCTGCTGTCGTCGGCCATGTCCGGGCTCGTCAACCACACGGCGGCCTACGTTGCCGGGGGTGTCGTGCCGACCCGCATGGGCAACGCCCATCCGAGCGTGTATCCGTATCAGTCGATGCCGACCAAGGACCGCGACGTCATCGTCGCGGTCGGGAACGACCGTCAGTTCCGCTCGTTCTGCGACGTGCTGGACATCGCCCACCTGGCCGATGACGATCGGTTCCGGCTCAACGCCGACCGGGCCGAGCATCGCGACGCGCTGCACCCGTTGCTGGTCGAGCGGCTCGCCGAATGGTCCGCCGACGACCTCTTCATCGCGCTCAACAAGGTCGGCGTGCCGTGCGGGCCGATCAACTCGATCGCCGACGGAGTCGAACTCGCCGACTCACTCGGGCTGCGACCCCGCGTCTCCGTCGGCGAGGGTGACCGTGAGGTCGACCTCATCCGCAACCCGATCACCTTCAGCGCCGCCGAGGCGCGCTATTCCTCGCCCCCGCCGCTGCTCGGCGAACACTCCGCCAGTATCCGGGCCTGGCTCACCACGCCCCCCACACCCCCCACGCCAGGAGATCCCCGATGACCGAAGCTGCACCGCCGCCCACCTACCGCACCGGTCTCGGCGCATCCGACGAGGATCACATCTGGCTCCTCGGTCACGATCTCGGTGCCGATCTCCTCGGCAAGGTCACCTTCGGCGAGCTCGCGTACTGGATGATCACCAAGCGCCGCCCGACCGAAGGGCAGCGGGCGTTGTTCGAAGCGGTATTGGTCGCGCTCGCCGACCACGGCTTCACGCCGACGGCGATCGCCGCCCGCGTCACCCTGCTCAGTGCCCCCGACTCGATCCAGGGGGCGATTGCCGCCGGGCTGCTCGGTGGCGGCTCGCGCTTTCTCGGCGTCACCGAGAACTCGGCGAACTTCCTGCACGCCGCCCTGGCCGAACTCGATACTCACCCGACCGATGCCGACGGGTGGGACGCCGTTGCGGCGCGCATCGTCGCCGACACCAAGGCCGCCCGCCAATTTGTTCCCGGCCTGGGGCATCCGGTGCACAAGAACGGCGACCCCCGCACCCCGGTGCTCTTCCGTTTGGCCCGCGAGCACGACGTGTTCGGGCCGCACCTCGCGCTGTTCGAAGCAATCGGCCGAGTGCACCCTGAGATCCTCGGGCGCACGCTCCCGCTCAACGGGGCCGGCGTGTGTGGGGCCGTGCTCGCCGACATCGATGTGCCGCTCGGCGTGGCCCGCGGCGTCGCCCTGCTCGCACGCTGCGCCGGCCTCCTCGGCCAGCTCGCCGAGGAACTGATCGATCCGATCGGCAACGACATCTACATGAACATCGACCGCAACACCGATTACCAGCCGCCGGCGATCTGACGGCCAGGGCTGCGACCATCACCGCATGGCGCGTTGCCAGCCCCGCAGGATGCGACCCAGAACGACGGGGAACGCGGCGTTCATCGCCGCCGCGAAGACCCGGCCCCACAGGCTGCGGCGGGGCTGGAATCTGAAGTCCATGCCGACTCGGACGTGTCCCGGAACGTCGGGCTCGACCGACCATGATCCGCGCATCGCGGCGAGCGGGTACGGATAGTTCGACGTATCGACGGCGACTTCGTAGCGCCGTTCCTCGTCCCACAGCGTGCAGGTCTCGTGCCATCGACCACCGCTGCGGTTGGTGCAGGTGCGGGTGAGGTCGGCCCCGTTGCCGGTCTCGGCGTGAACCCGCGAGAGGTTCGGGGCGAGGCGTCCGTAGAGCTCGTGGTCGGTGATCACCTGCCACGCCGTCGTCACGTCGCCTTCGACGACCCGGTCGACGTGGACCACCTCGACGGGCGGCGCCTCGTCCATCGCCGCCAGGCGCGGCCCGACGAGCGAGCGGGTCCGGCGCGCCGTGATGGCCTGACGGAGCCCGAGGCCGCCGACGACCACAGCAACGGCGACGACGACGGTCGCGCCGATCGGCGAATACCAGCCGAGCGCAACGGTCACGAAGCTGGCGACCGTCCATCCAGCATCGCCCGCGCTGATCACGGGTGCCCAGCGGAGCAGTCGACTGAGTCGCGACCCACCGACCGCACCGACCACGACGCCGAACGCGACGAGCCCCAACCCGACCACCCGGTACCAGCCGGCGTGCCCAGTGTCGAAGAGGTCCGCCATCGGCCCGGCTGCCGCAGCAGCGACGACCCCGCCGAGGGTCGAGGTGACGGTGTTGACCCGCAGCGTGTTGCGCAGCTGTTGCGCACTCCGACGAGCGGGCGTGTACTCGTCGACCACCGGTCCGGTCGTGACGATCGTGACAACGTGGGAGGTCCGGTCGGGAAAGTGCACTGTCGCTCATCGGACCATCATCTGCGGATGGCGAACCGAACTCCATGACCTGTCAGGTGATGATCTCTCCATCCGATCGTTCATCGATGAATATCGATATGGTTCCATCATGCCGCTGACGACGATCCTCGAAGGTCAGGCCGATGAGCATGCTGTTGCTGCGCAACTCTCGACGCTCGATCGGTTCCTGCCGGTGTGGATCGGTCTCGCGATGGTGCTGGGCATCGTGCTCGGCAAGGTGTTCAGCGGACTCGACGAGACGTTGGACCGCGTCAAGATCGACACGGTGTCGTTGCCGATCGCCATCGGGCTGCTGGCGATGATGTACCCCGTTCTCGCCAAGGTGAAGTACCGGTCGATCGGCCAGGTCGTCGAGCGACGATCGCTCACGCTGTCGCTGGTGTTGAACTGGCTCGTCGGCCCGGCGCTCATGTTCGCCCTGGCGTGGCTGTTTCTGCCCGACCTTCCCGAGTACCGGACCGGGCTGATCATCGTCGGCCTGGCCCGCTGCATTGCGATGGTGTTGATCTGGAACGACCTTGCCTGCGGCAGCCGCGAGTTGGCGGCCGTGCTCGTGGCGATCAACTCGATGTTCCAGATCGTGGCCTATTCGTTGCTCGGCTACTTCTACCTCGAACTCCTGCCGGGTTGGCTCGGCCTCGACTCCGACGGGATCGACGTGACCGTCTGGGAGATCAGCAAATCGGTACTCATCTTTCTCGGCATTCCCCTCCTTGCGGGCTTCCTGACCCGACTGATCGGAGAGCGTCGCAAGGGCACCGAGTGGTACGAGGAGCGCTTTCTTCCGCGCATCGGGCCGCTCGCGCTGTACGGGCTCCTGTTCACGATCGTGATCCTCTTCGCGCTCCAAGGTGATGCCATCACCGACTCGCCGTGGGATGTCGCCCGCATCGCCGTTCCCTTGCTCGTCTACTTCGCGATCATGTGGACCGGTTCGTTCGCGATCGGGCTCAAGCTGGGATTCGCCTACGACCGCAATGCCTCGATCGCCTTCACCGCCGCCGGCAACAACTTCGAACTCGCCATCGCCGTGGCCATCGGCGTGTTCGGCGTGTCATCCGGCCAAGCCCTGGCCGGCGTCGTCGGCCCACTCATCGAGGTCCCGGTTCTCGTCGGCCTCGTCTACGTTGCGCTCTGGGCCCGCCGTCGCTTCTACCCGTCCGACGTGCGCGGAGCGTCCCGATGACTGGGCAGCCCGCCAATGCCGACCTCGTCGACGTCCGCGGTTCCGGTGCGCACGCGTTCGATCCAGCGGCGCCGGCGCTCGACTTGCACGACCGAGATCGACTTGGCCATGTCGGCGTCACCTCGTTCGAGGGCGTCGAGCAGCATCCGTTGATGTTGCAACGCGATGTCCGGCCGGGAGGGGTCGGCGCTGAGCCACGCCCGACGGATGTTTTCGCCCTGCGTCTGCAGGCCGCGCAGAATCGAACTGAGGGTCTCGTTGCCGGTGGCGTCGTACAGCAATGACCCGAACCGGTCGTGCAGGCGGGCGACGTCGTCGGGGTCGGTGGTCCGCTCGAGTTGGTCGATCACCGAGCGCATCTCGACCAGTTGGTCCTCGGTGACGCGTTGTGCGGCGAGGGCTGCCGCCGGCGGAAGCAGCAGCTGGCGGACCTCGACCACTTCGTCGAGATCATTCGTTTGAATCAGCTCCATCGCGAAGACGAGCCCTGACAACAGTTCGCTGGGGGCCAGACTGCTGACGAAGGTGCCGTCACCGCGGCGAACGTCGAGCACGTTGATGTGGGACAACGCCCGCACCGCCTCGCGCAACGTTCCGCGCGACACACCGAGCCGTTCGGCCAACTCCTGTTCGGGGGGCAGCCGTTCACCCGGCTGCAGCTCTCCCGAGCGGATCAGCGCTCGAATACTGTCGATCGTCTTCGACGTGACGCTCACCAACAACCTCCTGTGCCGTGCGACAACCGCCGATGTCTCGGCGACGACCGATGCGGCTGGTGAGCCCGTGTCGGGCCGGTGACGATACCGGCCCGACACGCAGCAATCAGGCTCGTCAGAGCCGGGTCACTCGGGGGCTTTCCCGGTGGCGAGGTCGCCGACGTCTTCGAACTCGGTCGTCAGCGGCACGACCACACCATTGTCCAGTTCGCTGAACACGACGCTCCGGTTGAAGAGCCGGTTGTAACCCTCGAGGCCGTCGGTCCACTCCTGGGTGAAGTCGAGCACCGGGACCATCCCGTTGAGGTCGAGGCTGGTGGTGGTGTTCGCGGCCTCGTAGAACGATGCCGCCGTGATGTCACCCTCGATCGTCTCGGCGATCTGGGTGAAGCCGACGAACGCGGCCCACGTGCCCATGCCACCAAGTGAGTTGTAGTCGAGTGCGGTGACGTCGAGGCCGCCCTCGTCGAGGGCCAGGCGGTATTCCGCCCACGGCTCGGTCGAGATGTCGGGGTACATGCCGGCGATGATGTTGCCGTCAGTGGCCTCTTCATTGCCGGCCGCCGAGACTGCGTTGAGGTTGCCCTGCGGCCCGTACTGCTGGGCCTCGGTACCCGATTGCGCCCACGCCGTGTTCCACGTGATGAACGGTGTCTCGGAGATGACGCTGATGACGCAATCAGCTCCGGTGGTGGCCTGGGCCACTTCTGCCGAGTAGTCCTGCGCCGTCGGCGGAAGGATGACGACTTCGCCGAAGGTCATGCCGAGCGCCGACATGGCGTTCTCCATCGGCGGGACGAAGATCTGCGCGCCGTCGATGACGACGGCATTGATGCTCGTGCACCCGTCGTCGACGGCCTTCTTCACGGCCCCCACCGCATACATCGGCTGGTTGCCGATGTTGAAGGCATACGGACTCGTCAGCTCGGACGGTGTGATCGGACAGCAGGCGCCGAACCAGGTGATGCTCGATTCGCCGATGACCGGGACGATCGACTCGGCGAAGAACGTGAACGAACCCACGACCGAGACCATCTCTTCTTCGACGGCCTGACGCGCGCACGTGGCAGCCACGGCCGGATCGAACTGCTCGTCGCACACGGTGACCTCGAGGGGTCGACCGGCGATGCCGCCACGAGCATTGATGTAGTCGGCGTACAACGTCGCCGTGTTGGCGATGTTCTCATAGGTCGGCCCGGCGGCGTTGAGCGTGGTCACGGTCATGACCTTGATCGGATCGCCGGTCGGCGCAGCGCCCTCGGCTGTCGTCTCGGCAGGCGCATCGGCAGTCGAGTCGGCGGGCGCCTCGGCGGCTGAGTCGGCTGGGGCGTCGGCGGCTGAGTCAGCAGTCGGGTCGGCTTCGCCGGCGTCGCTGCCGCACGCGGCAATCGCCAATCCCCCGACCATGAGCAACGCCAGTGAGCGTCGCCACGGGCGCCGGGCTTGCAACGAACGCTGATCTTTCGTGGTGCACATCATGTTCCCCCATCACAGATTGTGCGGGGCGCCGGACGCGCACCGCAACGCGACTTTAAGCACAACACATCCGACGTTCGCGAGCCGGAGGAACCATCGTGCGGATGCGCCGATTCAACGATCTCCTACGAAATCTCCGATGAAGGAGCGTGGCGCACGGGTCAACTAGCGTCTCGGTCGCGCCGACCAGTCCGATGTCTTGCGACACGAAATGGGAGCTCGTTGAGGGGGAAACGTTGAACGAAATAGTCCGATTTGCGCTGCTGGGTCTCGGTGTCGGGGCCTTGTACGCATTCGCGTCACAAGGCCTGATCGTGATCTACCGCGGCACCGGTGTGTTGAACTTCTCGCTCGGTGCCACCGCAATCGCGGGTGTCTTCATGCAGTCCGATCTGCACGAGGCGCATGGCTGGCCGTTCCTCGCCTCGGCGATCGCGGGTGTCGTCTGGGCGGCGTTCCTCGGAGCGCTGACGCACTGGATGGTGATGCGGCCGTTGCGGCGGTCCAGTTCGCTGGTCCGCGTGATCGCCACGCTCGGCGTGCTGATCTCGATCCAGGCCGGGGTGGTGCTGCGGTATGGGTCCAACCCCCGGCAGGTCGAGAGTTGGTTGCCGACCGATCGCGTCACGCTGTGGGCTGACGTCGGCATCACCGTCGACCGGTTCATCCTGCTCGGCATCGCCAGCGCATCGGCGCTGGCGCTGTGGCTGCTCTATCGGTCGAGCCAATTCGGCCTCGCCACCGAAGCGGTCTCGGAGAGCGAACGCTCAGCCGCCGCGATCGGCCTCTCTCCCAATCGCATCGCGCTGCTGAACTGGGCACTGGGTTCGGCGATCGCCACGGTCGCCGGCATCCTCGTCGTGCCGATCATCACCCTCCAGGTCACGGCGATGACCTCGCTCATCCTGGCCGCTCTCGCTGCCGCGTTGGTCGGCGACTTCCGGTCGTTTCCCGTCGCCACGGCCGCGGGATTCGCGATCGGCATCGGCCAGGCGCTGGTCGGTCGCTTCGCCAACCAGGAGGGCCTCGGCGCATCGTTGCCGTTCTTGGTGATCATCGCGGTCTTGGTGTTCCGCGGTCGCTCGCTGCCCATGCGCGACCACTACCTCCAGCAGCTCCCGATGGTCGGCACCGGTCGCATCTCATGGGCGTGGACGCTCTTCGGTTGCGGGGCCGTGATCTTCGTGATGGTCACCAAAGAGCCGAAGTGGATCGACGCCATCACCGTGTCGTTGGGCGTCGCGATCGTGCTGCTGTCGATCGTGGTGGTCACCGGGTACGCCGGCCAGCTCTCGCTCGCCCAGTTCTCGATCGCCGGTTTCGGTGCATTCGTCGCGGGTCGTCTGGTCGCGGTGTACGACATCCCCTTCCTGCTCGGGCTGGTGGCCGGCATCGCCGCCACCGTGCCGCTGGGGTTGATCTTCGGTCTCCCGGCCGTCCGCACCCGAGGGATCAACCTCGCCATCGTCACGCTGGGTCTGGGCGCCACCATCGAGTTGATGCTGTTCAAGAACCGCAGCTACACCGGCGGCGTGCAGGGCACCCAGGTCGGCAACCCCGATCTGTTCGGCTACGACATCGGCTCGATCAACCATCCCGAGCGCTACGGGATCTTCGTGTTGGCCATGACGATGCTGGCCGTCGTCGTCGTTGCCAACGTGCGGCGTGGGCGCAGCGGTCGCCGGCTGATCGCAGTCCGCACCAACGAACGAGCAGCGGCTGCGCTCGGCATCAATGTGATGGTCGCCAAGCTCTTCGCCTTTTCGTTGGCGTCCGGGATCGCGGCGCTGGGCGGCATCGTCCTGGCGTTCCGACTCAGCTCGATCAGCTACCAGTCGTTCAGCAACTTCAACTCGATCACCTACGTCGGCCTGGCGCTGTTCGGCGGCGTCGGCCAACTCCTCGGCGCGTTCGTCGGCGGCACGCTGGCCACCGCCGGCATCAACCAGGAAGTGCTCGAATCGACGTGGGAAGGGGTCGGTAAGTGGATCCAGCTCATCAGCGGCATCGGGATCCTGCTGACGCTGATCATCTACAAGGACGGCGTGGCCGCCGAGTGGGTGCGGATGTCGCGCTCGATCAAGAAGATGCGCAAGTGGAGCCGGCCGTACACGATCGCGCTCGCCGATGTCGCCGACCTGCGCGACGAGATCGACCACGATGCGCGCGTCCCCGCGCGAACACTGATCGTCGAGGGTCTGACGGTGCGCTACGGAGCGGTGACCGCCGTCAACGACGTGAGCTTCCGGCTCGAACCCGGCGTCGTCACCGGCCTGATCGGTCCGAACGGGGCCGGCAAGACCTCCCTGATCGATGCGATCAGCGGATTCGCTGCGGCGGAAGGTCAGGTGCGCCTCGACGACCTCGACCTGTCGAAGCAGCCGGCGATGAAGCGGGCCCGGTCGGGCGTGGCCCGGTCGTTCCAGTCGCTCGAGTTGTTCGAGGATTCGACGGTCTTCGAGAACCTCAGCGTCGCCGCCGATCCGCAGGACCTTCGCTCGTATCTCATCGATCTGGTCTGGCCGATCAATCCGCTGCTTCCACCCGAGGTGGTCCGGGCCGTGACCGAGTTCGACCTCGACGAAGATCTGCACCGCGACGTCCAGGATCTCTCCTACGGCAAGCGGCGCCTCCTCGCCATCGCCCGAGCGGTGGCGATGCATCCCAGCGTGTTGCTGCTCGACGAACCGGCTGCCGGCCTCAGTTCGAGCGAGAGCATGGAACTGGCCCGCGTGGTTCGACGCTTGGCCGACGACTGGGGCATGGCGATTCTGGTGGTCGAACATGACATGAACTTCGTGATGGGGGTGTGCGACCAGGTGGTGGTGCTCGACTTCGGCAATTTGATCGCCTCCGGTCCGCCCGAACAGGTCCGCAACGATCCCGCCGTGATCGCGGCCTATCTCGGTGACGGGAGCGACGCCGCCTCCGACGAGGGCGACGGCGATGGGCCCGTCGAGCAGGTCTTGGAGCCGACATCGGCAGCAGGTGGGGCGCGATGAAAACGCCGTTGCTCGAGACGCGTCAACTCAAGGCCGGGTATCTCGGTCGGGAGGTGGTGCGGGCGGTCAACCTCACGGTGCAGCCCGGTGAGGTGGTTTGCCTGCTCGGCCCGAACGGAGCGGGCAAGTCGACAACACTGCTGACGATCGCCGGCGAACTGGCCCCGGTCGACGGGCTGGTCATGTTCAACAACGTGCCGACCTTCACCGCGATGGACAAGCGCGTGCGCGACGGTGGCATCGGCCTCGTGACCGAACAACGGCTCGTGTTCTCCAAGATGTCGGCGCGCGACAACCTGCGCGTCGGGGGCGGATCGGTCGAAGGGGCGCTGGCGCTGTTTCCCGAGTTGGAACCGCGGCTGTCGGTGCGGGGCGGCATGCTGTCGGGCGGGGAACAACAGATGTTGGCGCTCGCCCGGGCCCTGAGCCGCAACCCGTCGATCCTGTTGGCCGACGAACTCTCCCTCGGACTCGCACCGAAGATCGTCGACCGTCTCCTCGGTGCGGTGCGGACCGCCGCCGACGAACGCGGCACCGGTTCCTTGATCGTCGAGCAGCATGCCCACAAGGCCCTGAAGTACGCCGATCGGATGTACCTGATGGCGCGGGGCCAGATCCTGCTCGAACTTCCGGCGGCCGAGGCGCTCGAACGCCTCGACGAGATCGAAGACGCCTACTTGCGGGGCACCTCGGAAACCGAAGAAGACCATCTCGAACGACTGCGCCAGAAGAACAAGCGCAAGCAGTGGAAGCGCCAACGCGTCCGCGAGCGCGAACTCGAACGGCAAACCGGGAAGATCGTGTCCACCAGGAGGGCAGCCAATGATGACCAATACTTCGAACGGGAACGCAACTTGCGTTCCTGGGCCAAGAGCGTGAGGAGATAGTCGGCCATGGGTTACAGAACTGCAGAACTCCCCCCGGTCGAACTCGACGAGTTCGCCAAGATGCCATTTTTCCCGCGGATGAAGATGCTGCAGCTCCACTGGGTGGAGCACGGGTTCGGCACCCCGAAGCAGACGATCAACTTCTACATCTGGAAGATCTTCTTCTACGCGCTGTTCGGGCTGATCTTCGCCGGGGCGTTCACCAAGGGCCTCGAGTTCGACAACATCGCCGGCTGGTGGGACGAGCCGATCCTCTATCAGAAGCTGATGGTCTGGACCATCCTGTTGGAAATCCTCGGGCTCGCCGCGACGTGCGGTCCGTTGGCGTTCCATTTCGATCCACCGATCGGCGGTGTCCTGTACTGGTGGCAGAACGACACCATCCGGGTCCCCCCGTACCCGAAGCACGTCCCGTTGACCAAGGGCAACCGGCGCACGCCGTGGGACACCGGCCTCTACAAGCTCATCGTGTTCTGGCTGGTGATGATGATGTTCCTGTCCGGCGAACAGGTCGCCGGGCTTCCCGAGGGCTCGGCCGGCGTGATGCCCCAGTGGGCGCTCGTGACCTATTGCGCCCTGATCGTGATGATGGGCCTGCGCGACAAGATCGTGTTCCTGTCGGCGCGGTCCGAGCAGTACGTCCCGACGATGCTGTACTTCGGGTTGTTCAGCAACTTCGTCGACATGGTCGTTGCCGCCAAGATCTGCATCGTCGTCATCTGGATGGGCGCCGGATTCTCGAAGATGCAGCACGGATTTTCGTCGACCGTGGCGATCATGGTCCAGAACACGCCGTGGATGGTGTCGCAGAAGTTCCGCAAGGCGACGGTCAAGAACTACCCAGAGGACATTCGGCCCTCGACGGTCACCCACCTCCTGGGGCACATCGGCGGCACGACGTGTGAGTTGGTGATGCCGCTCGTGCTGCTGTTCTCGCCGTGGCCGTGGCTGACATGGATCGCGATCATCTCGATCTGGATGCTCCACACGTTTATCCTCTCGACCATTCCGATCGCGGTCCCGCTCGAATGGAACGTGTTCTTCATCTTCTGCGCGGCGTTCCTCTTCGCCAACTTCCACGCCGGCGACGGATACGGCGTCGGCGACATGAGCCCGGTCTTGCTGGCGATCGTCGTCACGGTCGCCCTCTTCCCGATCATCCTCGGCGCGCTCCGCCCCCAGTACGTGTCGTTCCTGGTCGGGATGAAGCAGTACGCCGGCAACTGGGCGTCCGGATCGTTCTCGTTCCGCAACAAGGAGATGGAAGATCGGATCAACGAGCGGATCGTGAAGGCCGCCGACAACCAGATCGACCAACTCGACCCGCTGTTCGGCAACGAGATCTCCGAGATCTTCGTGCAAAAGGCGGTTGCGTTCCGCATGATGCACCCGATGGGACGAATGCACTATTCGGCACTGATGCGCCACACCGAGGGCCTCGACGACCGCATCCAACGCGAGGGCGAGTTCGTGAGCAACGTCCTCACCGGCTGGAACTTCGGCGATGGCCACTGCCTCGACGAGCGTCTGATCGAGGCGATGCAGGAGCGGTGCCAGTTCGAACCGGGCGATGTGGTCGTCGCATGGACCGAATCGCAGCCGGCCTTCAGCAAGAAGGTGCAGTATCGGGTGATCGACGCTGCGCTCGGCGTCGTCGAGAAGGGCTGGTATCACAACGACGATGCAGCCAACGAGCAGCCGTGGCTCCCCAACGGCCCGATTCCGCACACGGTCACGTGGACCATGCCCGGATACGTGGCACCCGGGGTGGCTCACCCCGGAACCGGCGGCCGAGTGTGACCACAGCGAACCGCCAGCAGGCGCGGTCGTGAGTACGGCGATCGTCGTCGGCAGCGGGCCCAACGGGCTCGCCGCGGCGGCGCGGCTGGCCCGGGCCGGGCTCGACGTCACTGTCCTCGAGGCGGCCGACACGATCGGGGGCGGGACGCGGAGCTCGGAGATGATCGTGCCGGGCCTCCTGCACGATCACTGCTCCGCCGTGCACCCGATCGCCGCGGCGTCGCCGTTTCTCGACGAACTCGACCTGACGGCCGACGGGCTCACCTGGCGGCAACCAGCCGTCGACTGCGTGCATCCGCTCGACGACGGGTCGGCCGGCGTGATGTATCGCTCGCTCGCACGAACGGCAGAGGCGCTCACGACCGACGGTCGACGGTGGCGGCGCGTGTTCGACCATCCGACCGCCCACTTCGACGATCTGTTCGCCGACGCCTCGCAACCGGTCCTGCGGGTGCCGCGGCATCCCGTGACGTTGGCCCGCTTCGGCGCCGGCGCAATGCTGCCGGCCACCATCGTGGGCCGCGCGTTCGCGACCGATCAGGCCAAGGCCCTCTGGGGCGGCATTGCTGCCCATGCCTTCTCGCGGCTCGATCGGCCGATGAGCAGCGCCGTCGGGTCGATGCTCATCGCGGCCTGTCACGCGAAGGGCTGGGTGGTGGCCGAAGGTGGTTCGCAGGCGATTGCCAACGCATTGGTTGCCGACATCGACCGCCACGGCGGCAAGATCGAGACCGGTGTGCGCGTCACCTCGGTCGCCGACCTCCCGCCGAGCGATGTGTTGATGCTCGACGTGTCACCGTCGATTGCCGCCGACATCCTCGGCGATCGCCTTCCGGCGCGCGTCGCTCGTGCCTACCGGCGATTCCGGCACGGCCCAGGAGCGTTCAAGGTCGACTTCGCCGTCGAAGGCGGGGTGCCGTGGGCACATCCCGCGGCTCGTCAGTCCGGCACGGTCCATGTCGGCGGCGGATTCGACGAGGTGGTCGACACCGAGCAGGCGGTGAATCAGGGGGTGATGCCCGAGCGGCCGTTCGTGTTGGTCGGCCAGCAGTATCTCGCCGACCCCTCCAGGTCGGTCGGTACCGTGCATCCGGTGTGGACCTACGCCCACGTGCCGCATGGGTACACCGGAGACGCGACTCAAGCGATCATTGCGCAGATCGAACGATTTGCGCCGGGATTCCGCGCGCGGATCGTCGGGACGGCCGTGCGCTCCGCGACGGAGATGGCCGTCTACAACCCGAACTATGTCGGCGGCGACATCATCGGCGGTGCCTCGTCGCTGACACAACTGCTCTTCCGACCCCGATTCGCCGTGGACCCGTACTTCACGAAGGTTCCGGGGACCTATCTGTGTTCCGCGTCCACTCCGCCCGGAGCCGGCGCCCACGGCATGTGCGGCGCCAACGCCGCGGGCCGAGCGCTCGCCCGCCTGGGCGAGACTCGCTAGGACAACACTCCCCAGGAAGGGAACCCGCCTCATGAACCAAGCACCTCAACCCGCAGGCGGAGCGAACCACGACGGTCTCGCTGCGCTCGCCATCGTGATCCTCGCCGCCGTGCTCGTCGCCGTGATGATCAACTACTTCGTCTGAACGGTCCGTCGCCCGAGAGCGTCGGATAGCGATGCCCGGGATTGTCCAGTAGCGAGGCCCGCCGCGCGTTCGCTCACTGACGGGAGATCAGTTGGTGTTGCGCCTGGGGTCGGCAACGGCTGCGAGGATCGCCGCGCCGGCGAGCGCAGCGACGATCGAGGCGACCAGGATGCCGACTTTGGCATCGTCTTGGATGGCGCTGTCGTCGAAGGCCAAGCCGGTGATGAACAACGACACCGTGAACCCGATCCCCGCCAACGTGCCGACGCCGATGATGTGCCCCCAACGGGCACCCTCGGGAAGTCGTCCGAAACCGAGGCGGACCGCGACCAAACTGAAGAGGGTGACGCCCACGAACTTGCCGACCACGAGGGCCAGGGCGACGCCACCCATGACCGCAGAGGGCGACGCGATCGAGTCGGCCGACAGCACGATGCCGGCATTGGCGAGCGCGAAGATCGGCACGATGAGATAGCTCGTCCACGGGTGAAGACCTTCGATCAGACGGTCACACGACGACACCGAACCGCGGATCAGCGTGGCAGTCGCGCGCACTTCGTCGGCACGAATGTCGGCGTCGTTCTCCAAGACGTTGACGAGTTCTTCGGCTTCGAGTTCGGACTGGAACGGTCGGGCCGGGGTGAGCAGGCCCATGACGACGCCGGCGATGGTGGCGTGGATTCCCGATTCATAGACGGCAAGCCAGAGTGCGAATCCGGCAATCGCGATGATCGGCGGATAGATCACGTGCGCGCGGTGCATCAGCATCACGGCGAACGCGATGACGATCGCCGCGATCACGAACTCGGTCTCGACCCGTTCGGTGTAGAAGATCGCGATCACGACGATGGCACCGATGTCGTCGACGATCGCCAGCGTCAGCAGCAGCACCTTGACCGCCCGGCGGCACCCGGTTCCCGAGCAACGCGACGACACCGAGCGCGAACGCGATGTCGGTCGCCATCGGGATGCCCCAACCCCGCGGCGCCGTCACCACCCGCGTTGAGCGCGAAATAGATCAACGCGGGCACGATCATTCCGCCGAGGGCGGCCATCGCCGGCAGCGCAACGGCGCGGCGATCACGGAGTTCGCCGACCACCAACTCCCGCTTGATTTCCATCCCGACGACGAAGAAGAACACCGCCATCAACAAGTCGTTGACCACGTGGCCGAGATCCTCGTCGAACACATAGGTCCCCAACTCGACCCGGAATCTCGTTGCCCACAGCGTCTCGTATCCCGCCTGCCACGGCGAGTTGGCCCACACCAACGCGACCACGGTGGCGACGACGAGCACGATCCCACCGGCCGCTTCGACGTGGGAGAAACGGATGAACGGCCGAACAGCCCGAGCGAGCGTTCGGTCACTCTGCAGAAATGTCGGCTGTGCGCTCGCAATCCGGGGGGCGGTCATCTGGGTATCTCCTGAGGGTCGACAGAACCACGTCGACCAGACTTCCCGACACAACCGAATCCGATTCTACCGCATGATCAGTCGGGTCGGCCGTGGCGGGCGAGGGCGGCGTTGCTCCAGCCAGTCTCCCCGGTCAGCTCTCGACCGAACCACGCAGGTGGCGCGAACGAGGCAGCTTCTCTTTCGGAGCCGAACTCGACCTCGACCACGCTCAGCCCCGCCAGCACACCGGCGTACACGTCGACCTCGGCAACGACGCCCGAGCGAATCGCCGAGGGTCACTCGATGGCGCGTCTTGTCGATCCGGCGTCCGACGGTGTGCGGCCACAGCGCCTCGGCCTGCTCGGTGGTGATGACGACGTCGGCCTCGGTACGCGCCAGCCCGCTCCCCGCTTTCACGGTCAGCGTCGCTCGGTCGGGGGTGATGCGGACCCGAACCTCCACGGTGTCCTCCTCGGCGAGGTAGCCCTGTCGAAGGTGGAGACCGGCGCCGAGCAGCTCCGCAGGAGGCCGCTCGGGGAGGAGGAACTTCCGCTCGATCTCGATCGTCACCTGACCAGTATGTGGCAGGGCGCGCTACGTTCGCCACGGTGACGACCACGACGCCGCTCGATGCCGACATGGCGGCGATCGACGGGTTCAGGCTGGTGCTGGCCGACCTCGCCGACACGATCACGGCGAACTGGCAGGGCACCATCGACCAATCGGATCCCGAGTTCCTGCACGACCTGCGGATCGCAGTCCGCAGTACCCGCACCGTGCTCGCCAACGCCAAGCAGGTGCTGCCCGCCGCGCGCCTCGCTCCCATCCGAAGCGAGTTCGCGTGGCTCGCCGACCTCACGAGTACACCCCGCGACCTCGATGTGTACCTGCTCGAATGGTCGAACTACACCGGGCCGCTCGGCGCGGAGGTGACCCCGGCGCTCGAACCGGTGCGCGACCTGCTCGAACGACGCCGTGCGGACAGCCACATCGAACTCGAACGCGGCCTTCGCTCCAAACGGGCGACCACGCTGATGCGCACGTGGCAGGCATGGCTCGTCGAATCACCGATCAGCGAGACCCTCCCCCGGCGAGCCGACCAACCCCTCGGTCGGCTGGTCGCCAAACGCGTCGCCAACGCCCACGGCACCCTCCTCGAACATGGCCGGCAGATCGGACCCGACACTCCCGCCGCACAGATCCACGACCTCCGCAAGGACGCCAAGAAGCTCCGCTATCTCCTGGAGAGCTTTGGCAGCCTCCTCCCCCAGCGCGCCCGTAAGAAGTATGTGCAGCGGCTCAAGGCGGTGCAGGACACGCTCGGCGAGCACCAAGACGCCGAGGTCCACATCCAACTGCTCCGAACCGTCGCGACGGAACTTCACGCAGCCGGCGCGTCGGCCGACACGATGGTCGCCATCGGTCGGCTCACCGAGCGGCTCGATCAGCAACGCCTGGCATCGCGCGTCGAGTTCACGGGACGCTTCGCCGACTACGACACTCCCGCCACCGCCCGTGCCCTCGACGCAATGCTCCTGCGGCTCGCCGGGTAAGCGGCGTTCAGACCTGCGGCACGGGCTCGACGGGTGGCGGTGCCGGTTGGGGGACGGGGTCCGGCGTCGGAGCCGGAATGGGATCAGGTGCGGGGCCGGGGCTCGGTTCGGGCAGAATCGGCGCCGGCTCGTTGGGGTTGGGCGGGTTCGGGATGATCGTCATCGGGGTCTCCAATCAATGCAGCGGGTATGACCGCCGACGGACTACCCCGCCGATGTTCGGTTCAACCACCGACCGATCGGGGTACCTCGCCGCATGACTTCTGCACCGGCGCCTGTCGGCCACGCCCGCAAGCCCCGCTTGTTCACCCAACTCGACGTCGTCGCCGGCTACGGATGGCGGCTGATCGTCGTCGCCATTGCGGTCGGGCTCGCCGTGTGGTTGGTCGGCCAATTGTTGATCGTGGTCCTGCCCGTCGCCGTTGCCACCCTGCTCGCCCGAGCGTTGTGGCCGGTCAGCATCCGCCTGCGCCGGCGCGGCGTTCGCCCGGCGCTCGCCGCAGCGATGACGCTCGTCGGGTTTCTGCTCGTGATCGGTTCGGTCCTCGCGCTGACCGGCGCAGCGATCGCCGGCGAGTCCGACGAACTTTCCTCGACGGTGAGTCAAGGCATCGACGACGTGACCGACTGGCTGATCGACGACAGCCCGTTCGAGGTATCTCGCTCCGACGTCGATCGGTGGCGGAGCCAGGCCGGTGATGCACTCCAATCGTTCGCCAGTTCGGGCGGCGCCGCGCTGGCGTCGGGCGCCGTCGCTGCCGTCGAGGTGTTGGCCGGAACACTGCTCTCGCTGATCGTCGGGTTCTTCCTCTTGAAAGACGGCGACCGTTGGTTCGGTCGCGTGGTCCGCACTCGACCCATCGATCAGCGCGACCTCACCGACCGGACGATTCGTCGCGGCTGGGACGCCATCGGTGGCTACCTCCGCGGCGCCGCTGCACTCGGTGGCATCGAAGCCGTCGGCATCGGCGCGACCATGGCCATCGTCGGCGCGTCGCTTGTCCCGTCGGTGATGATGATCACCTTCATGGCCGCCTTCGTGCCGATCGTCGGTGCCACGCTCGCGGGAGTTGTGGCCGTACTCGTCACGCTCGTCACCGCTGGCCCGGTGCCGGCGCTGATCGTGGCGGGCGTGACGCTCGTGATCCAGCAGATCGACAACGACGTGCTCGCTCCCGTCGTGTACGGCCGGGCGCTGCGCATGCACCCCCTCGTCGTGCTGCTCGGGATCGCCGCCGGCGGATCGCTGTTCGGGTTCGTCGGCACCATCTTCGCCGTGCCGTTCCTTGCGGTCACCCTGAACATGATCGACGAGGTCCGCAGCGACGGTGCAGCGGTCGATCGGAACGTCGGCGCCACGTGAACGCCTACACGCTGACGGCGCTCGCTGCCGGAGCTGCCGTGCTGTTGGCGGCGTGGCTGCCGGTCTACCTCAACGGCCGACCGATGTCGCTGCCGATGGTGCTCCTCGCCATCGGGGCAGTCGGGTTCACGTTGATCCCGCAACTCCCCGACGTCGACCCCCGCACGCACCTCACCGTGACGGAACACGCGACCGAACTCGCCGTGCTGATCTCGCTACTCGGAGCCGGACTGGCGCTCGACCGGCCGCCCGGCTGGCGAACGTGGGCAACGACGTGGCGGCTGCTCGGCATCGCCATGCCCTTGACGATCGCGATGCTCTTCTTCGCCGGCTGGGCGGCCGGGCTGGCACCTGCGACCGCGTTGCTGTTCGGCGCACTGATCGCGCCCACCGACCCGGTGCTCGCGGCTGACGTCCATGTCGGCGAGCCGACGGTTGACGGACGAGATGAGCAGGCGTCGTCGGAACGCGAGGACGAGGTGCGGTTTTCCTTGACGAGCGAGGCCGGCCTGAACGACGGGTTGGCGTTTCCGTTCGTGTTCGCGGCGATCGCACTTGCGCTCCACACGAGTGATGGTGCGTCCGGCAACGGTTGGATCGTCGGATGGATACTCGATGACCTCGTGTTGCGCGTCGCGATCGGAGTCGCCGTCGGCTACGTCGCCGGTCGGCTGCTCGCGAAGATCGTGTTCGATCCACCCGGACCGTTGACAGGGCTCGCCGACACCACCGAGGGATTCGTCGCGGCCGGCGCGATCCTCGTCACGTACGGCCTCACCGAGGTGGCGCACGGCTACGGTTTTCTCGCCGTCTTCGTCGCCGCCGTGACGCTCAGGCAACGTGATCGCGAACACTCGTACCACGGCGTGATGCACGAGTTCACCGGTCAGCTCGAACAGCTGTTGAGCGTGGCCCTCCTCATTCTCCTGGGCGGCGCGCTCGCCACCGGCCTGCTCGATGACCTCACGTGGCGAGGCGTGGGTGGCGCGTTCTTCGTGATCTTCGTCGTGCGTCCAGTCGCGGGTCGTCTCGCGCTCAGTCGCTCTGGGGTGCACCCTGCAGAGCGCCGGGCGATCGGATTCTTCGGTATCCGTGGGATCGGGTCGATCTACTACCTCGCCGTGGCGACGGAGGCAGCACCATTCGCCGAGTCCGACGAGCTGTGGTCGGCGACCGCGTTCACGGTCTTGCTGTCGATCTTCGTGCACGGCGTGACGGCCACACCGGTGATGCGGGTGCTCGACCATCGGCGCACCCGACGACGCCATTCCGTTCCGGCGTGATTGAACCAGCGACGCGCAGGGTACGTCCACCCCATGGACGCAATCACACTTCTCCGCGATGATCACAAGACGGTCGAGGCCAGGCAACCTGCACCCACCCACCCTGCCTCGGGCTCGCGCTAGAAGGTACTGAACGACCGTGGCCGAGAACACGAGCCAAGCTCCCGAAGTGGAAGAGGACGACAAGGCCCGCATCGACCGGGAGCTCGGCGAGCTCTTGGACGAGATTCGGGTGGTGATTCCGGGTGCGGAGGTGCTCTTTGCGTTCCTCCTCGGCGTGGCCTTCACGGAGCGGTTCAGCTCGGTCACGACGCTGCAGCGCAACGTGTACTTCGCAACGCTGCTGGTGACGGCCGCGGCCACAGCCCTGCTGATCGCACCCACCGCATATCACCGGCTGCATTTCCGTGACGGCACGCGCGACAAAGAGCGGATGATCTTCACCGTCTCGCACTTGGCGTTGGGCAGCCTTGTGATGCTGCTGTTCGCGGTCACCGGTGTGGTTTTTCTGGTCACCGATCTCCTGTACTCGTCGTGGCCCGCGGCCGCATTCAGCACCGGCATGGCAGCCTGGTTCGTCTGGTTCTGGTTCGGCCTGCCGTTCTTCCGGCGGATCAAGACCTGACGCGCGGTGTCAGTCGCCCGGAACTCTGGGCAACAAGGTGGAGAGCGGCCCGCGACGCTCGGCGGCGAGGATGAACGCACCGATCCGGTCGACCGTGCCAGGAGACGGAGCGAGCAGCCCGTCACGGACCGCCCTGCCTGCGGCCCCCGCTGCGACTCGCAGCCGAGCTTCTGGAGCACGTGGTCGACGTGCGTGGTGACGGTGCGGACGCTCACTGCCAACTCGGCTGCGATCTGTCGGTTCGTGTCACCCATTGCCACATGGCCCAGTACGGCGATCTCCCGTGGCGTGAGCTGATCGGGAAGCTCGACGGGAGCCACCGTGAACGCCGCCGCAGGACCGCGCTCGGTCGAAGTGACGACGAGACCCACCGTGTACCAATCCGCACCGTCATTGGCCAGGAAGCGGACGCCAGGTACACCCGACCGCAAGAACGCGGTGACGAGCGCAGCGAACCGTTCCGGCGGGAACGGCGGCACTCGATCGGTTCGGGTGGCCCGCCCACTCGGATCGATCACCACCGTGATGCCTGGATCGATGGCATTCTCCACACCCGACTCGATGACACTCGACAGATCGTTGGTGAGCCGACCCACTGCACCGCGGTCGTCGGAGGTGAAGTGTCGGCGTTGCGCCGAACTCGCATGGACCATGCCGACGTACCGACCGGCGCACACGAGCGCCGCAGAGAGCCCATCGTCGTAGCCGGCCGGGTGCAGCACCTCGCAATAGTGCCAGCTCTCACGGAAGTCCACGGGAGTGTCGTCGCCGTCGATGCTCAGGGGGCGCCGCTCGGACTGGACGAGGCCGAACAAGTCGGCATCCATCATCCCGAGCCGAAGATGTTCGGACACCTCCGGCGAGTACCCGTGGTTGGCGACGACGATGTGTTCGTGGCGTTCGCGGTTCCAGCCGACGATTTGCACGGCGTCGGCGCGCAGCAGCGCTTGGAGTGCGTGACCGAGTTCGTCGACGGGGGCACCGCGCTGCACCCCGTCGCGGACGCGCGTGACCCCGGCTTCCAGACCCAGGGCAGTTGGCGTCATCACACTCCTTCGCTACCGGCCGAGTGGCGCTGGCCTACGGAGAGTACCTGATCGTAGCAATACGAAAATCGACGTATTGCAGTCGAGCTTCGGGCGCGGTCTCATGGAGAAACACACGTCGGCACTCGGGTCGGCGAGCGGCAAGGGGGAATCATGTACACATCGGCGCGTCGGCGACTCATCACCATCTTGGGCGTCATGTCGCTAACCGTCGCAGCGGCAGCCTGCGGCGGCAGCGACGAAGCGGAAACCGAAGGAACGAGCGACGGATCCGCTGCTGCGGTCACCGCTGCTCCGAGTGAGTCCGGAGCACCTGCCGCGTCCGGCGAGCCGATCCTGATCGGGGTGCCCCTCAACCAGAGTGGGCCGGTCGGCGTGGCCGACCACAAGGACTTCCAGAACGGCGCCGAGATGGCGGTCGAGGAAATCAACGCCGCGGGTGGCGTGGGCGGGCGCCCACTGCAGCTCGAGATCGTCGACCAGGACATCCTCTCGCCCGAAGGCGTCACCGCCGGCTTCCAGGCGCTCGCCGAGAAGAATGTCAGCGGCATCATCTCGCCCTTCGTGCTCGTCCCGCCGCCAGGCATGGATGCCGCTGCGGCGTACGGTGCGCCGTACCTCAACGGCAACACGTCGATCGACGGACTCGAGTTGGTGAAGAGCGACCCGGCGAAGTACGCCAACGTGTTTTCCCTCGACGGTCCCGAGACGTTCTACGGCGAGGGCCTCATTCCGTACCTGGCGCAACTTCAGACCCAGGGCTGGACGCCGACGAACAACAAGATCCACATCATTCAAGGCGAGATCAACTACACCAAGGTGATCTCCGAGGCGACGCAGGCCGCAATCGCAGAGTCGGGCGGCGAGTGGGAACTCGCCAAGGTCACCGAAATCCAGTCAGGCATTCAGGACTGGGCACCGGTGATCCAGGAGATCAAGAGCACCGGAGCCGGCTTCGTGATGGTCGACCACTGGGTCGCGGCCGAACTCGCTGCGTTCGCTCAGCAGTTCTCTGCCGATCCGCTCGAGGGAGCGCTCGTGTACCTCCAGTACGGCCCCTCCCAGCCGGAGTTCCTCGACCTCGCGGGCGATGCCGCCGAAGGGTTCATCTGGGGCACGGTCTACGGCGTGTACGCCGACGAGCAGGGAACGGCGTTCCGCACGGCCTACATGGAGAAGTACACGGGAACGATGGGGCTCGTGTACTCCGGCGGCGGCTACGACGCAGTGCACCTCCTCGCCGAAGCGTGGAAGACCGCCGATCCCAGCGACTTCGCGGCGAGCAGCGCCGCAATCCGAGCCCTCGAATACCGGGGCGTGAACGGATTCTACCAGTTCGACAACGAGTGGCAGGCGCCGCTGACCTACCCCGAGCAAACGGACAACCTCGATGAGGCCCAAGCTCACCTCATCCTGCAGGTGCAGGGCGGCGCTCACACCATCATCCTTCCGGACCCGGCCGCCGAGGCGACCTTCACACCGGCGCCCTGGATGCAGTGAGCCTGCCTGCGGCGACGGAAGCAGCCAGTGATCCCAGCATGCTGCGGTGCGATGGCGTGTCGCTGTCGATCAGCGGCATCCACATTCTCGACGGGATCTCCATCTCGGTGCAGCCGGGTGAGGTGATCGGGATTGCCGGTCCGAATGGCGCCGGCAAGACCAGTCTTCTGGAGGTTCTCGCCGGGCGCTATCGCCCGACCGCTGGAACCGTGCGGCTCGATGGTCACGATGTCACCGACGTGCCGGTCCACCGACGCGCCCGGATGGGCATCGGGCGTCTCTACCAGCGTCCGGTCGTGCCGTCGGAACTCACGGTCGGCCAGGCGCTCGAGGGTGCCCGGCGGGCTTATCGACCGCGTCCCGCCGAGCATCAGATCGATTGGGCCCGAGACACGGTCGGCTTGCGAGCACCTTCCGGTCGACGATGCGGCACGCTCGACACCCTTGACCGTCGGCGCCTCCTGTTGGCGTGTCTCATGATGCGACGACCTCGCGTCCTCCTCCTCGACGAGCCGGCGTCGGGACTCACCGGCTCCGAGATCGACGAGATCGAACTGCTCATCCGCCGAGTCAGCACGGAACACGGCATCGCGACGATCGTGATCGAACACCGGCTCGAACTGCTGGCCGCCGTGGCGCGAGAAGTGAGCGTGCTGCACCTCGGGCAAGTGATCGCTCGCGACCGCCCAGAGCGGGTATTCGACGACCCCGAAGTCCGCGCCGTCTATTTCGAACACGCGGGATGACTCGATGACGGTCGACGACGCTTCCGCTGCGCCACCGAGGGCGACGCACAGCGAACCGATTTTGGTCGCGCAGGGTTTCTCCGCCGGCTACGGCGCGCTCCGTGTGATCCACGACCTCGACCTGGCGATCTATCGGGGCGAACGGATCGGCGTCGTCGGCCTGAACGGCCACGGCAAGTCGAGCCTGCTCAACGGCCTGATGGGGCTCACCGGATGGCAATCGGGTTCGGTGCGCCTCAACGGACACGAGATCGGGGGGCAACGCAGCCAGGGGCCCGGTCGAACGACGCACCGCATCGTGCGTCGCGGCATGACCCTCGTCCCGCAGGGTGATGCCATCTTCCCTGGTCTGTCCGTCAAGCAGAACCTCCACTCGGGTGCATACACCCGTGGCGCATGGCGGTCCCGGCGAGCGCGAACCGAACAGATCGTGGAGTTGTTTCCGCGCCTGGCCGAATTGATGGAACGTCAGGTCGGCGTGCTCTCTGGCGGAGAGCGCCGGATGGTGTCGGTGGGGCGGGCATTGATGACCGAGGCCGAGGTGTACCTCGTCGACGAACCCTCGATCGGGCTCGCTCCGAGCATTGCCTCGAACCTGGTTCGACGCCTGCTCGAAGTCGACGTCGGCGCAGGGGCGATGGTGATCGCCGAGCAGAACGTCGCGCTCCTCGAGGGTCACGTCGATCGCGTGCTCGGGATGTACGCCGGCGAACTCAAGGGCGGCACCGACGTACTCTTCGGACTTCCGGCGACGACGCGATGATCGACGAACGGCGTGCGACATGGAACTGACCCTCCTGTTCTCCGCCGTCGCACTGGCCGCGATGTACGGCCTCATGGCGATCGGTACGTCGCTGACGTGGTCGAGCCTCGGCATGCTGAACCTCGCCGGCGGGTTCACGTTTGCCGGCGCGGGGTACGGCGCCTGGCAATGCGCTCAGCACGTCAGCGAGAACCCGGCCGCCGTCGTCGCTGCCGGCGTGATCACGGGTGCGCTGATCGGGGGGGTCGTCGCAGCCGTGGCCTTCGTGCCGCTCCATGACCGACCCAACTTTGCGTCGCGCTCGCTGATCGTGACCCTCGCCATCAACCTCACCGGAGTGCAGCTCTTGTTGGCGTGGTACGGACCGCAATCGAAGAGCCTGCCGACGATCTTCGGTCGCGAGCCGGTCAAGGTGCTCGGCGCCACGATCGGGCGCGATCGCCTTGGCGCGGTCATCGTCGCCGTCGTCGTCCTCGGCGCCGTGCTGGTGTGGACCCGCACGTCGCGGCGCGGTCTCCAGATGCTCTCGATGATGCAGGACCCGCTGGGGGCAGCGATGGTCGGGGTGAGCGTGCGCGCCACGGCGATTGGCGTGTTGGCGCTGAGCGGCGGGCTCGTCGGCTTGTCGGCCGTGTTGCTCTCTCAGACCTTCTTCGTTGCTCCGTCTGCGGGTTTCCAACCGTTCGTCCGCGGACTCGTCATCGCGCTCCTCGGCGGGCTCGGCTCGGTACGCGGCGCCATGGTCGCAGCAGTCGTGGTCGGCATGGCCGAGGCGTTCACCGCACGCCACCTCGGCGGGCAGTACGTGTTGATCGTGATCTACCTGCTCGTGATCGTCGTGTTGATGGTGCGCCCGCGAGGGCTCGGAGGATTGCTCGATGAAACTCGCGAATAGCACCCGCCAGCCGTTGATCGGCCGACGCCGCGTCGTTCCGCGGTGGCCGGTGCCGACCGACAGCGTGAGAAGTCGCCGACGCTGGGCCTTCACGAAGAAGCCGATGGTGCATCTCGTTGGCCGGTCGAACCCCAAGAACCTGGCCGACGAGTTGCAGATGAGTGACAAGCGGCCCGCGTTCTGGCTGTTCGGGCTCATCGCGATCGCCGTGCTCCCGCAGCTCACCGGCAATACCC
Source organism: Ilumatobacteraceae bacterium (assembly GCA_963820085.1). Classification (GTDB taxonomy): domain Bacteria; phylum Actinomycetota; class Acidimicrobiia; order Acidimicrobiales; family Ilumatobacteraceae; genus Ilumatobacter_A. Next base: position 464,785 of record CAWFYU010000022.1, read on the forward strand.
GCCTGCTCACGGTGGCGACGACGTTTGCGATCTTTGCCGCAGTCAACCTGATGTGGTCGCTCGTGATCGACACCGCAGGGCTGCTGTCGCTGGCCACGCTCGCAGTGGTCGGCGCCGGCGCGTACATCGTGTCGTGGCTGTCGATCTCGCACGGACTCCCGTGGTTCCTGTTCCTGCCTGTCGGTGCCGCGGTCGGCGCGGTGTTCGGTGCGATCATTGCCCTGCCGGTTCGACGAATGGACGGCATGTACTTCGCGCTCCTGACGATGGGGGTCGCGGAGTTGTGCCGCGTGTACGTGTTGCAGTCGGACACGTTCGGTCGATCTGCAGGGGGCTCGCTGTTCGGAGCTGATTCCTACATCCCCGCCGACTGGGCCGGCAAGCTCCCCGGGGCCCGGCTCGGCTTTGCCGCCGCGTTCCTCGTCCTGCTGGCGGCGCTCGCCGTCTACCGCGCAGTGGCAGGCGAACGGCTCGGTCTGCTGCTGGCCACTGCGCGCGACGACGAGGCCTTTGCCGAGGCGGTCGGAATCGACTACTTCCGTGTCCGTCTCGAGGTGTTCATCATCTCTTCGATCGCACTCGGCGCCATCGGAGGCTTCTACGCCGCGACGAATCGCGGCGCCGGGGCAAGCTTGTTCAGCCTCGACCAGACGTTGTTGCTCCTGGCCATGATCGTGATCGGAGGAGCCGGCCGCGCCGAGGGGGCGGTCGTGGGCACGCTGATCGTGACCTTCCTCGACGACTGGTTGATCGGGTTGGGGGCGAAACGCATCGTCTTGATCGGCGCGCTCATGCTGGTGACCGCGCTGCTCAGTCGGGCAGGGCTATTCGGTATCAAGTCCCAGTTTCGTGATTTTCGCGAACGAACGCGAAGCGAGCGGCGCGCCAGGCGCGCCGGGAAGAGAGGTGTGGTCTTGCCCGAGGAAGCTATCGAGATCCATGACAAGGATCAGATCGCGTGGCGTCGCTTCGACAAGCGAACCCGCGACCATCTCAAGACGCTGGTGTCACCCGACGTCATCGAGGAGCATCGCCGCAATCCGCTCGGTCAACACACCGAGGCGCTTGAACGCATCCTCACCTATTTCCGCAAAGGTCCGCTCGCCGACAAGTACGCGGTCTTCGCCAAGCAGCCCTTCGCCGAGTACCAGGTGGTCGCCATCTCCGGTCGCCTGGGTATTCCGCCGCGCCTCGTCGACGAAACGACATACGCAACGCTGCCCGACGCCTATCACGCCGTGTTCCTGCGGCGAATCAACGATCTGATGAGTAGCTGAAGGAGCAACCGTGGCACGCGTGAGGATGACCGGGTATACGGATCGGATGAGCGTCGTTCAGGGCGGGACGATCGACGTGATGCTGTCGGTGGAGAACGCCACCGAAGCTCGCATCGACCTCGTTCGCCTGGTCCACGGCGACGAGCACCCCGACGGACCGGGGTTCGTCGAACGTGATGTCGCATCGGAACTCTCGCGGACCATCCCGGTTCGTCGACAGTTCTCCAACGTCGGCTCCTACGCCGAGGTGCGCGCGCCAAGTGCACGGTTCGACGGTCAATCGCCGTTCACGATCGTGTCGTATGTGTTGCCGACCACGGCGCGCAAAGGGCGCCAGGTGCTCCTCGGCGCGTGGTCGGTGCGCGACTCGGTCGGCTATGCGCTCGGCATCGACGCGCAGGGCCACCCGTCGTTCTGGGTGGGCGACGGCCGCGAGGTCGACGAGGTGCGCGGCGACTTCGAACTCCTCGATCGGCGCTGGTACTGCATCGCCGTCTCCTACGACCCTGACCGTGGTGAGGTGCTGCTCGTCCACCGCGACGTGACCAACTCCTACAACGGGATCACGGGCCCCGCCTCCCCGTTGCCGACCGGTGGTGCGGTCCGGCAGTCGGTTCGGGTTCGGGCGGCACCGCCCACGACGATGTTCCGGTGGGCAGCCGCCACCGACACGGCACCCATCCGAGGGCAGTTTGCGACGCAACTGTTCAACGGCAAGATCGATCGCACCGCGGTGCTCTCCGGGGCCTCCTCGTCGGAGCAGATCGAATCGATCATCGAGCACGGCGGCATCGACCCCCGAGCTGACAGGGTGATCGCGGCCTGGGACACGACGGTCGGACTCGACGGCGGGCTGAACGGTCCGGCGGTTGGGAACCGAATCGTTGACGCCGGGCCGAGCGGTTTGCACGCCGACGGCGTCAACAAGCCGATCCGGGCGATGACGGGATGGAACTGGAGCGGGCACGCCCAGGATTGGCGGCTGGCGCCGGGCGAGTACGGCGGCATCGCCTTCCACGACGACGCCGTCACCGACTCGGGGTGGGAGCCGACGCTCACCTTCGACGTCCCGGCGGAGCTGCCGAGCGGGGTCTACGCCGTACGTGTTCGCGCCGAGGAGGTCGAGGATCACATTCCCTTCGTCGTGACACCCCGTCGCCCGTCCGCCCCGATCGTCTTCGTCGTCCCCACGTTCAGCTACCTGGCGTACGCCAACGAAGCACTTGCGTTCACGGTGCCGGTCGGCCAAGCCATCGGGGGGCATCCGGCGGTGATCGACGCCCAGCTCGTCGAGCTGTTCGAGCTGGGTGAGTTCGGCAAGTCGACGTACGATCTCCATAACGACGGCGAGGGCGTCTGCTATTCGTCGTGTCACCGGCCGATCAAGAACTTCCGCCCCCGGCACCGGTCGGCCACCATCGGATCGACGTGGCAGTTCGGTCGCGACCTCTCGCTGATCGCCTGGCTCGACGCCAAGGGCTACGACTTCGACGTGATCGCGGACCACGATGTGCACCGCGACGGCGTGGCAGCGCTCCGCCCGTACCGCACGGTGCTCACGGGGTCGCATCCCGAATATCACAGTGAGCGCAGCCTCGACGCGTACGAGGGGTATGTGTCCGGCGGTGGTCGCCTGATGTACATGGGCGGCAACGGGTTCTACTGGGTCGTTTCGTTCGACGACGACGCCGACCCGGCCGTGATGGAGGTGCGCAAAGGTGAGGCCGGCATGCGCGCCTGGCAGTGCCGGCCCGGCGAGCAGCACCATGCCACCTCAGGCGAGCGCGGCGGGCTGTGGCGGTTGCGCGGGCGCCCGCCCCAAAAGCTGACCGGTGTCGGTTTCACGACGCAGGGTTTCGACGAATGCACCTACTACGACCGGATGCCGGACAGCTTTCATCGGTCGGTGGCCTGGATCTTCGACGGGATCGGTGACGACGAGCGGATCGGCGACTTCGGCCTCGCCCTCGGTGGTGCCGCCGGACTCGAGGTCGAGCGATACGACCTTGCGCTCGGCACACCACCTCACACGATGTTGCTCGCGTCGTCGGCACCGTTCAGCGACAACTACGCGTTCGTCCACGAGGACATCCTGTTCAACCACGCTGGCCTGTCGGGTTCCCAGGAGTACAGGGTGCGCGCCGACATGACGTACTTCACGGCACCGAACGGAGGGGGCGTGTTCAGTACCGGCTCGATCGCTTGGATCAGCGCGCTGCCCAGCGCCGGGTTCGACAACAATGTCTCACGTGTGACCGCCAACGTGCTCGATGCGTTCGCCCGCGCAGGCGATCTTCCCGGCAAGCAGTGGGCCGAGGACGAAAAGCTCTGGCGCTGACAAGACTCGATTCGGTCTTCCGGCGGTACCAGGGTCACGACCTGATCGGAAGGCGGCTGCCCGACGGCTTCGTGGTGAACCTTGCCTGCACCGTGAGCGTCAGTGCGCCGGCGACCACCAATCCGGTCACGTTGACTGCGAGCTGCAGCGCTGCGCCGCCGACATCGCTCCACGACGCGTACGCCGCTGCCGCACCGACGTTGCCGATGGCCGGGATCGTCGTCACCGACACAAGAACTCCGATCAAGGCTCCGCTGCGACCCTCGGTCAGCGACAACATGCCAACGATTCCGGCAAGTACGGCGACGACGGCTGCCATTGCGTCGGGGCGAGCGATGAAGGCCGTCAGCTGACGATCAGCGAGGTCGTACTCGTCTGGCACGATTCCAATGAGACGAAACGCAATCGTCGCGACGAGTGCCGCCCCGGCAGCGACGCCGGCTCCGACGGCAAGGGTTCTGAGCGCCGCAATCGCCGCACCCCAACGCCGCCTCACCAACGACACGCACGCAGCGGCAAGTGGTCCATAGTCCGGCCCGACGACCATGGCGCCAATGACGAGAATCGGCGAGTCGAGCAGAACACCGATCGCCGCAATGATCGCCGCGATCGACATGAACACGAGAAACGAGATGGTCAGCCTCGACTCGTCCCGTGACACGGCCTCGATGTGCTCCCACACCAGCGCATCACCGCCGGCCCCCGGCGAGGCGATCTCGGCGGCTGCCGCTGCGTCAGAAATCGCCACCTGCACTGCCTCGATCATGATCGCGCCGTCGCGATGTACCCCGAAGTCCTGCAGACGCTCGATGACGTCATTCGCTGCCTCACGGACCACATCGCACAACACCACGTGTCCGGCCGGATCGGTGGTCGTGCCAGCGCCACGGACGATGTGGACGACGCCGGGTGTCAGGACCAGTTGCTCCACAACGACGTCCGTCAGATGAAGCGGCACGATCAAACGCAAGTGCATCATCGCACCATCATGGCTCCGACCGGAAGGCCACTGGCGCCCCAGCGACCCCGTCAGGCGCGGATGCGTTCGGTCTCGTACGCCCACATCGCGATCTCCACCCGGTTGCGTGCGCCGAGCTTGGTCATCACGGCAGCGAGATGAGTTTTGACGGTGCTGAGGCTGATGTGCAGTTCGTCGGCGATCTCGGGATTGGTGCGGCCCCGCGCCACGGTGAGCACCACCTCCTCCTCGCGTTCGGTGAGCGGTTCGACCGGGTCGCGCGGCGGGGTGCGTTCGGCGGCATTCGAGAACGCGGCCAGCAGACGCGCCGTCACACTGGGGGCGATCAACGCGTCGCCGGCGGCAGCGGCGCGCACCGCCTGCACGAGCAAGTCGGGCCCCGCGTCTTTGAGCAGGAACCCGCGGGCGCCGGCTTTGAGCGCCCCGTGCACGTACTCGTCGGTGTCGAAGGTCGTGATCACGATGACCGCCATGGGGTGCTGCACGCCCGGGCCGGCGAGTTGACGCGTGGCCTCCACACCGTCGAGATGCGGCATGCGGATGTCGAACAGACACACGTCCGGGCGGAGTTGGCGCGCCATCGTCACCGCTTCACGACCGTCGACTGCCTGGCCGACCACGTCGATGTCGGGCTGGCCGTCGAGGATGATGGCGAGGCCAGCGCGGACGATGTCTTGGTCGTCGGCGACGAGCACCCGGATCATGCGCTGCGCCCGGCCCGCGGGATCACCGCACGTACGATCCAACCGCTGGTCGGGCCCGGCCCGGCGTCGAGTGTTCCACCGAGGAGCGTCGCCCGTTCCGTCATCCCGACGAGACCGAACCCTGCGCCGGACGAACCGAACTGACTCGCATCGCCGTCGTCAAACACGGTCAAGTAGACATCGTCGGCGTCGCCGAACACGCGCACCTCGACCCGGGTCGCGTGACGTGCGTGACGCACGGCGTTGGTGATCGATTCCTGAGCCATCCGGTACACGGCAGCCTCCACCGAGGGCCGCAGGCCGGCCAGGTCACCGGAGAGATCGACGTCGATCTGCGGGCCGCCCGGGTGCGCTCCGGCGGCCAGCCGCGCGATGTCGGCGATGCCCCGCTGCGGGGCCATCTCGGGCACGCGATCACCCGCCCGCAGCAACCCGACCATCGAGCGCATCTCGTCGAGGGCACGCGACGCCTCTTCCTCGATGAGCGCCAGCGCCGACACGGCACCGTCGAGCGACCCGGTGGACGCCAGGAACCGGCCCGCTTGGGCCTGGACGGCGATGCCCGAGACATGGTGCGCCACCGTGTCGTGGAGGTCTCGCGCCAATTGCTCGCGCTCGTTCATCTTCGCCTGATCGAGCCGTTGCACGCGCACGGTGGTGCGGAGCCGGACCGACACGCCCAGGGCCACGGGCAGCGACATCACGACGATCAAGCCAACGATGTCGCCGACGCTCTGGGCGTCGGTGATCACACTCATCACGACCGCTCCGACGACGATGATCTCGCCGATCATCATGTCCCGTCCGGACGCCCAGCGGAACACGGAGTAGACCAGGATCAACACGAACGCCGACGAGTACAGCTCCCATCGCGGTTGTCCGGACAGGGCCGCGGCCAGTCCGACCACGTGGACCACGCCGAACGTGACGGCCAGCATCGCGAGCGGGTGGCTCCGCCGCCACAGCACCGTGAACGGCAGCGCGGCGCCGATCGCCAGTGAGAACGGCCGCCACACCAGGTCGGTGTGCAGCACTGCCTCCACGGCCACACCGACGAGCAGCACGACGAGCAGCACCACGTCGCGGGCACTCGGTGCCGGGGCTCCCTCAGCGCGGGGTTCGGCGCTGAGAGCACGCAAGCCTCGGGTGTTCATCGTGTCAGCGTAGAACGTCGGATCGCTCGATGGATCGGCCGATCGGTCGATCTCGCCTCGGTCGATCGGTCGACGGAGTTCTGACCGATGGGCCGATGCCGGCAGTGGCCCATCCCGTCACGCTGGCCACCGACATGCTGCGTGCATCCCGCGCCGGCAGTTGCATCGAGGAGTCATCGTGTCGTCTGGTTTGTACCGATTGGGTCGGTTCGCGGCTCGCCATCCGTGGCGAGCAATCGGGTTGTGGCTGATCGCCGCCATCGTCGTCGTTGGCGCATCGAGCGCGTGGGGACGCGACCTCGACGACTCCTTCGAGGTGCCCGGTGTGGATTCACAGCTCGCCACGGATCTGTTGTCATCGGCCCGATCAGACCAAGCGGGCCTGACCGCCCGCATCGTGATGGCGCCGCTCGGAGGGCGATTGGTTCGGCGCGTCGGCCGAGCAACGCCGTGCACTCACCGACCTCCAGGCCACCATCGAGGCGCTCCCCCACGTGCTCGGCACGAACGACCCGACCGCGGCGATGGCTGCCGGTGACGATGCCGCGATGGCATCGGGCGTGCTGTCACCCGACGGCGCGGTGGTGTTGATGCAGGTGCAGTACCCGGTGCTCGACGCGCTGACCGCAGCCGACCTCGATCGCCTCGAAGCAGCCGTCGACGCAGCCCGCGACGGAGGCGTCCTGCAGGTGGAAGCCGGAGGCGACCTGTTCTTCGCCTTCGACGAACCCGAGGCGGGCGCCGAGGTGGTCGGCATCGTTGCCGCGATCGTCATCCTCCTCCTCGCATTCGGCTCGGTGATCGCGATGGGGTTGCCGATCGGTCTGGCGATCTTCGGCCTCGCCCTCGGAGTCAGCTCGATGTCGCTCGTCACGTATCTGATCGAGATCCCGTCGTGGGTGCCCGACATCGGGGCGATGGTCGGCCTCGGCGTCGGCATCGACTATGCCCTGTTCGTCGTCACCCGCCACCGCGAGTTCCTCGCTCGCGAGCTTCTCGGTGGAAGAGTCGGTGGGACGCGCCGTCGCCACTGCCGGGCAAGCCGTTGTCTTCGCGGGGGGAACGGTGGTGATCGCGATTCTGGGTCTTGCCGTCGCCGGCGTGCCGTTCATGACCGCCGCCGGGGTGGCCATTTCGATCATCGTGCTCATCATGGTGCTCGCCTCGATCACCCTGCTCCCCGCCTTCCTCGGCCTCGCCGGGCACTGGATCAACCGCCTCGGCATCCACCGCCGCGGCGTACACCAGAGTGACGCAACGATCGAGCGATCGAGCTGGGCGCGCTGGGGCGGCCACGTCGCGGGCCACGCCTGGCTGTACGCCATCGGCGGCACGGTGCTGTTGGTGGCGCTCGCCGCGCCGGTGCTCTCGCTGCGCCTGGGCTTTCCCGACGACGGCACCCTGCCCGAATCGTCCACGCAGCGCCGCGCCTACGACCTCGTGGCCGACGGGTTCGGACCCGGGCTCAACGGACCACTGCTGATCGCGATCGACATCTCCCAAGATTCCACTGTCGTCGGCCCGCTGTCGGCCGCCATCGCCGCCGATCCGGGCGTGGCCGGCGTGGCCCCGGCGGAGATCGATGTCGAGGCCGGTGTGGCGACGATCGTCGCCTTCCCAGACTCGTCACCGCAGGATGACGCCACGGTGGCCACGATCGATCGGCTGCGCTCCGAGGTGATCCCCGCGTGCCCTCGGCGACAGCCCGGCGCGGGCGCACGTCGGCGGGCAGGCGGCGACCGTTTCCGATGTGGCGGGCCGAGTGACCGACCGCCTGCCGTGGTTCGTGGCGGCCGTGGTCGTGCTGTCGTTCCTGCTGCTGATGGTGATGTTCCGCTCGATCCTGGTGCCGCTGAAAGCCGCGATCCTCAACCTGCTCAGCATCGGCGCCGCCTATGGCGTGATGGTGATGGTGTTTCAATGGGGCTGGGGGAAAGACCTGATCGGGCTCGAAACGACGGTGCCGATCGTCTCGTTCGTGCCGATGTTCATGTTTGCGATCCTGTTCGGCCTGTCGATGGACTACGAGGTGTTCCTGCTGTCGCGCATTCGTGAGGAATACCTCGCCACCGGCGACAACGATGCCTCGGTCGTGCACGGCATCGCCGGGACTGCACGAGTCATCACCTCGGCCGCGCTGATCATGATCTCGGTGTTCGCCGGTTTCGTGCTCAGTGACGACCCCACCACCAAGATGTTCGGCCTCGGCCTCGCCACGGCGATCTTCCTCGATGCCACCATCGTGCGGATCATCCTGGTGCCCGCAACCATGAAGCTCATGGGCACCGCCAACTGGTGGCTCCCGGGATGGCTCGACCGGCACCTGCCCGCCATCGATGTCGACGGCCATGTCGGCGTACCATCAGAGGATGCCGGTCCGTTTGTTGTGCGCCGCTGATTCGTCGGACGCTTTGCATGACCGCGGTGACACGATCGTCTCGTTCCGTCCACGAGACGGGATCTGACCGTGCCCCATCCCAAGCCGCATCCCAAGATTCGGTCCCTCGTCCGCACCCGCCGCACGACCCCGGATCGCGGTGTCAGCTTCCACCACCACGACGACGGACTCACTGTCGACACCTCGACGCCGCAACCTGCGTCGCGCATCATCGACAGTGCCATCTATCTCGACGGTCGACGGCTGGCCACGATGGACTCGATCGCCGACACCGTCGCGCAACTCGACCACCACCCTGACGGCATCGCCTGGATCGGCCTCTACCGGCCCACCGACACCGAGATCCACACCCTTGCCGGCCAGTTCGGGCTCCACCCGCTTGCGGTGGAGGATGCAATCCACGCCCACCAACGCCCCAAGCTCGAACGCTATGACGACACCCTGTTCGTCGTGCTCCGCCCGGCCCGCTACCGCGACGATCTCGAAGAGGTCGAGTTCGGCGAAGTTCATCTCTTCGCCGGAGCGAACTTCGTCCTCACCGTCCGCCACAGCGAAGCGCCCGAGTTCAGCAGCGTGCGGCGCCGGCTGGAAGCCCAGCCCGATCTCCTCCGCCAAGGCCCCGAAGCGGTCCTCTACGCCGTCATGGATCAAGTCGTCGACGGCTACTACCCCGTCCTCGCGGGGCTCGGCAACGACATCGACGAGATCGAGGTCGAGGTGTTCACCGGTGCGCCGGAGGTTTCCCGCCGCATCTACGAACTGTCTCGCGAGGTCGCCGATTTCCATCGCGCCACCCGACCCCTCGCCGATGTCATCACCGACCTGCAGTCCGGATTCGTCAAGTACGCCGTCGATGACGAGCTTCAGCGGTACCTGCGCGACGTCGATGATCATCTCACCCAGATCACCGAGCGCATCGAGGAGTACCGCACTGCCTTGCGCGACATGCTCACGGTCAACGCCACACTCGTCGCCCAACGTCAGAACGACGAGATGCGCCGCCTCACCGAGAACAGCAACGCTCAGAACGAAGAAGTCAAGAAGATCTCGGCTTGGGCCGCGATCCTGTTTGCGCCGACGCTGATCGGCACCATCTACGGCATGAACTTCACCAACATGCCCGAACTCGACTGGCGATACGGCTACCCCGTCGCACTCGGGCTCATGGCCCTCACGTGCGCCACGCTCTATTTGGTGTTCAAGCGCCGCGACTGGCTCTGATCAACACCACGTCTTCCGGTGACGCCACCCCCGCTGAAGGCGTCGAGCACGGCACACTGATCGTGTGGAGCGAGGTCGTCTGCGTGTGTACCTGGGAGCCGCGGCAGGCGTCGGCACCACGTGCGCGATGCTCGACGAGGCGATCCGGCGTCAGGGCCGCGGCACCAACGTGATGATCGGCTGCGTCCGCACCCACGGCCGCCCGTTCACCCAAGGCAGGCTGGACCAGCTCGGCTGCCACGGCGCGCCACCCGACGACCTCGACGTCGACGCCGTGCTCGCCGCCAGGCCGGCGGTGGTACTGATCGACGAACTCGCCCGCCGCAACCAGCCGTCGGCGTCGCGGTCGCACCGCTGGCAGGACGTGGATGTGATCCTCGACGCCGGTATCGACGTGATCGCCACCGTCACGGTGCAGCACATCGGTTCGCTCGCCGATCCGGTGCTCGACATCGTGGGTCGGGCTCCAGCCGATGTCGTGCCCGACGAGTTCCTCGGGCGCACCGACCAGATCGAACTCGTCGACATCTCACCCGAGGCCATCCGACGCCGGATCGCCCACGGCAACGTGTTCGGACCCGACGACCTCCGCCCGGAGGATGCCGACCTCTTCAACTCGACGGCGTTCGCAGAGCTCCGATCGCTGATGATGTTCTGGATGTCCGATCGGCTCGCCGCCGGTCCGGGCGACCTCCGCGCCGCGCGAGAAAAGGTGGTCGTCGCCGTCACCGACAGCCCGCACTCCGATGTCGTTCTCCGGCGGGCAGCACGACTCGCCCAACGGAGCCGAGCCCCGATGGTGGGGGTGCACGTGCGGGCCGAGCAGGACCCCGACGACCCGCAGCGACCCGAGCGTCGGCGGCGGGTGGAACAACTCGGTGGGAGCTATCACGAAGTGGCCGGTACCGATGTCGCCGCCACGCTGATTGCCTTCGCCGACACCGAACGCGCCACCCAGCTCGTCCTCGGCACGACAGGGCGAACGGGGCGTTTGCGTTCCACGCGTTCCACCGTGGTCGACGCGGTGATCCGTCGAGCGACCGACGTCGACGTGCATGTCGTGTCGACCGCGCATTCGGCAGGCGCCGATACGCCATGGACGGGCCGGCGTTCACAGTGGAGACGACGACAGGTGACCGCAGCGACGATCGGCGGGGCCGGTCTGGCTGTACTCACCTGGGTGTTGTCGCACACCCGCACCGACCTTTCGGTTGCCACTTCGCTGTCGCTCTACCTCCTCGCCGTCGTCGCGATCACTGCGGCGGGCGGCGCCGTACCCGGGACTGCTGGCGGCCATCGCGGCACCGTTGTTGGCGAACTGGTTCCTCATCCCGCCGTACCACACCTTCCGGATCGCCGACGGCGAGAACGTGCTCGAGCTGCTGGTCTTCCTCTCGGTCGCAGCAATCGTGTCGTGGTTCGTCAACATCTCCGCAAGGCGAGCGGTCGAGACCGAGCGTGCCCGCCGCGAAGCATCGACGCTCGCCGCTCTCACGGGTTCCGGGCAGTTCGAACTGCCTGAGGTGGTCGTCGAGCAGCTACGGCGCGCGTTCCGTCTCGACGGTGTTGCAGTGCTCGCCCCCGGCGACGAACCGATGCAGGTGTTGGCGTCGGCCGGTGATGCTCCACGCGGGCCGGCCGATGCCGACGACGTGCAGCCGCTCTCCAGCGGGTTCGTGGTCGTCACTCGTGGTCCGGCCCTGAGTGCTGACGACTACCGCGTGATGCGCGCCTTTCTCAGCCAATTGTCGCGAGCGTTGGAGGAGCAACGCCTGCGGGAGATCGCCGCCGACGCTGAGGCGCTCGCCCGTGCCGACGAGCTGCGCACCGCCATGCTGCGCGCTGTTTCGCACGACCTGCGTTCGCCGCTCGCCAGCATCAAGGCCTCCGTGTCGAGCATGCGCCAACCCGATGTCGATTGGCCCACCGAGGCCCGGGACGACTTCCTCGCGTCGATCGAGGACGAGACCGATCGACTCACGTCGATCGTCACCAACCTGCTCGACCTCAGCCGTTTGGAGGCCGGAGTGCTGCGGCCCGTCCTTCGCTCGACCTCGCTGGAGGAGATCGTGCCGGCCGCGCTCCACGCCGTCGGTGCAGCCACCGGCCGGGTGACGATCGAGCTGCCAACCGACCTCGCCGAGGTGCAGACCGATCCGGCACTACTCGATCGGGTGATGGCGAACCTCGTCGGTAACGCCCTGCGCTGGTCGCCGATCGACCGGCGGGTGCGCGTGCAGGCCCATCGCACGGGCACCGACGTGCAGGTGCATGTGATCGATCACGGCCCTGGCATCCCGGTCGCCCAACGAGCCGTCGTGGTCCAACCATTTCACCGACTCGACGACTCGGGAGCAAGCGGTGGCCTCGGACTTGGCCTCGCCATCGCCGACCGCTTCGTCGCAGCGGTGGGCGGTGCGCTCGAACTGCGCGACACACCCGGCGGCGGCCTCACGGCGGTCGTCACCCTTCCGGCTGCGACCCTCACCGCACCCGGGGCGCTCGACGCGGCGGAGATCCACGCATGAGCCGCATCCTCTGCGTCGAGGACGAGCCGCACCTCTTACGCACCTTGGGTGCCAATCTGCGCGCCCGCGGCTACGACGTCGACCTCGCACCATCGGGCGAGCACGCACTCGAGCTCGCGGCGGCATCGAAGCCCGACCTCGTGGTCCTCGACCTCGGGTTGCCTGGCATGTCGGGAGTTGACGTCATCCGCTCGCTACGCCATTGGACCTCGGTACCGATCGTGGTGCTCTCGGCGCGCGACAGCGAATTCGACAAGATCGGCGCCCTCGATGCCGGCGCCGACGACTACGTGTCGAAGCCGTTCGGGATGGGCGAGCTGCTGGCACGGTTGCGCGCCGCACTCCGTCGCCCTGCGCCCACCGAGGAATCGCCGGCGGTGGTCACGAACGACTTCACGGTCGATCTGGTGGCGCGACGCGTGATCACCGTTGCGGGCGAGGCCAAGCTCACGCCAACGGAATGGCACCTCGTCGAGGTGCTGGTCCGGCGGGCCGGACGCCTGGTGTCGAGCCGCGAGCTGCTCCAGGCGGTCTGGGGGCCGCAGTACGGCGACGAGACCAACTACCTGCGCGTGCACTTGGCGCACATTCGCCGCAAGCTCGAACCCGAACCGAGCCGCCCTCGGTACTTCCACACCGAACCCGGGATGGGGTACCGCTTCGAGCCGGTCGAGGACGGGCACCGCTAAGAAGCCGTTAACGTCGGCGGGCGTCGGTGGGCGAACCGGTAGTGTCTGGCAGCCGATCAGGTCGGCTCCTATGGCCGCACTGAAAAAGATCCTGCTCGGCAATCCGCTCTCGAGCGCAGACGAACAACACCAACGCCTGAGCAAGAAGATCGCCCTGCCGGTCTTCGCTTCGGACGCCATCTCGTCCACTGCGTATGCCACCGACGAGATTCTCGTGGTGGTCGTGCTGCAAGCCGGCGTCGGCGCGACGGCCTTCCGTCCGCTCGTGCCGATCGCCATCATCGTGTGCATCCTGTTGGCGATCGTGGTCACGTCATACCGTCAGACGATCCACGCCTATCCGTCGGGTGGCGGGGCCTACATCGTCAGCCGCGAGAACCTCGGGACGATGCCTGCGCTGGTCGCTGGCTCGTCCCTCCTCGTCGATTACATCCTCACCGTGTCGGTCAGCGTGGCCGGCGGCGTGCTCGCGATGCGCACGGCATTCGGGTTCGATACGAAGTGGACCGTGCCCGTGTGTCTGCTGTGCGTGTTCGTCATGACCGTGATGAACCTGCGGGGCGTCAAGGAGTCGGGCGCCGCGTTCGCCGGGCCGACGTACTTTTACATCGTCATGTTGATCATCCTGATCGGCACCGGGCTCTACCGCATCTACGTGCAAGACGTGGGGCCGATCCCGCCAGAACTGCTGTCGGAGGAGGCCATCGAGAAGAGCACCCAAATCGGTTCGCTGAGCCTGATCATGTTGCTGCGGGCGTTCTCGTCGGGCGCCGTGGCGCTGTCGGGGGTCGAGGCCGTGTCGAACGGCGTGCCCGCCTTCGAGAAGCCCGAGGCCAAGAACGCTGCAACGACGCTGCTGTGGATGGGCGCCATCCTCGGCACCTGCTTCTTCGGTGTGTCGGTGCTGGCATCGCACCTGAAGCCGTACCGCGGAGAGGAGGATGGCAATGGCCTCGGGTTAATGGCCGAGTACCTCTATGACGGCAAGGGGGTCATGTTCTGGATGACGATGATCGCGACGTTCTTCATCCTCATCCTCGCCGCCAACACGGCCTACGCCGACTTCCCTCGGCTCGCGTCGATCATCGCGAAGGATGGCTTCCTGCCCCGCCAGTTCTTCAACCGGGGCGCTCGTCTCGTGTTCTCCAACGGCGTGCTCTTCCTCGCACTGGTGGCTGCTTCGCTGATCGTGGCCTTCAAGGGCGACATCTCCAAACTCATCCCGCTCTATGCCTTCGGCGTTTTCACCGGATTCACGCTCAGCCAGACCGGCATGGTGCGCCACCACCTGAAGCACCGCGAACCGCGCTGGCAGGCAGGCCTTGCGATCAACGCGGTCGGGGCGGTCACCACCGGGTTGATCGCGATGATCGTCGTGGTCTCGAAGTTCACCGAGGGCGCCTGGATCCCCGCTGTGCTCATCCCGATCATGGTGCTGATGTTCAAGACCATCGGCGGCCACTACACCGCAGGCCGCGCAGCCGTCGCCGTCGAGCCGGGCTACTGGCCCCAGCGCGAGACACACACGATGGTGGTGCTCGTGGGCGGCATCAACAAGGGCGTCCTGCACGGCGTGCAGTACGCGCGGTCACTCGCGCCCGATCGAATCATGGCCGTGACCGTTGCGAGTGACGACGACGAACGGCTGAGCCTGGAACAGCAGTGGCGCGACTTCGACGTGCCGATCGAACTGCACACCGTCTATTCGCCCTACCGCGAGCTCACCCGACCGATCCTCGAGTTCCTCGACGAGATCGACGCCCAGCACGAGGGCGACATCATCACCGTGGTCATCCCTGAGTTCGTCACGTCGTGGAGTACCCAGTGGCTCCACAACGGGAGTGCCTTCGCGCTGAAGGCCAAGCTGTTGCACCGACCGCATACTGCCGTCGTCTCGGTGCCCGTCCACATGCACGACGGCATCGTCGAGGAGGTCTGAACATGCACACCATCGTCGTCGGGTGCGGGCGCGTCGGTTCGACGGTCGCCCGTGCGCTGGCCGAGCAGGGTCACGACGTGGTCGTGATCGACCGCAAAGCCGATGCGTTCCGCCGGCTGGGCGAAGGCTTCGGGGGTCGGACGATGACCGGCATCGGTTTCGACAAGGACGTCCTCATCGATGCTGGTATCACGCCCGACAGCGCCGTCATGGCGGTCACCAGCGGTGACAACTCCAACATCCTCATCGCGCGGGTGGCGCGGGAGACATTCGGCGTGCAGCACGTCGTCGCCCGCATCTACGACCCCAAGCGAGCAGTCGTGTACGAACGGCTCGGCATCCCCACGGTCGCATCGGTGGCATGGACCAGCACCCGAGTGTTGCGCACAGTGCTGCCGCACGGTTCCGACGTCGAGTGGACCGACCCGACATCGACGTTCTTCCTCGCCGAGCGCCGCGTGCCTCCCGCCGGAGCCGGACGCTCCGTCGCCGAACTCGAGGCGGCCGGCGGGCGGGTGTGTCTACTCACCCGCAGCGGTCATGCGCAGCTTCCCCCACCATCGCTGCTGCTGCAGGAAGACGATCTGATCGAGGTGATGGCGTCGAACGATGCCATCGATGGCATCGATGCGGTGCTGGCTGGCAACCACCAAGGAGCACACCCATGAAGGTCATCATCGCCGGGGCGGGCAGCGTCGGCAGGTACATGGCCGGCCAACTCGTCGAGGGCGGGCACGAGGTCACGTTGATCGACCAGGACCCCACCGTGGTCGGCCGACACGCCGCGCTCGCGGCCGCTGGCGTGCGTTGGGCGCAGGGCGACGGGTGCGAGATCGACACGCTCGCCCACAGCGGCGCCGCCGAGGCCGATGTCGTCGCTGCCGTCACCGGCGACGACGAGGACAACCTGGTCATCTCGCTGCTCGCCAAGCAGGAGTTCGGCGTACCCGCGTGGTCGCGCGCGTCAACAATCCGAACAACGAGTGGATGTTCAACGACATGTGGGGTGTCGACATGTCGGTCTCGACCCCGCACCTCCTCACCGGACTGGTGGAAGAGGCCGTGAGTGTCGGTTCCTTCGTCCGGCTCCTCACTCTCGACCAGGGACGCGCCCGCCTCGCCGAGGTGACATTGGCCGACAGTTCGCCCGCAATCGGACGAGAGATCTCCCAGCTGGGCCTCCCTCGCGAGTCGACGATCGTCGCCGTGCTGCGTTCGTCGCACGTGGTGATGCCCCGCGGCGACACCGTGCTGCACGCCGCCGACGAGGTGATGGTGCTGGTGACCGGCGAATCCGAGGTCGACGTCCGCCGCATCCTGGTTGGCTGACGTGGCTCTGCTTCGCCGTCAGCGAACGGTACCTGTTGCGACCGGCGCGACCCGGCGAAGTGATCTCGTCGGGATCGGCGAAGCGACGCCTCGACGACGAATCGTGATCGAGGGTCAGGTGGTGCGCATGCGCGCCCGACCCACCAGCGGCCAGCCGTCGTTGGCGGTGACGATCAGCGACTCGACCGGGATGGTGACCGCCGTCTGGACCGGCCGTCGGGCGATCGGGGGAATCACCCTCGGACGAAGGCTGCAGATCGAGGGCGTCGCCATCCTGATCGGCAGCCAGCTCGAGTTCACCAACCCGGCGTACACGCTCCTCCCCTGAGCTCGCCTGCACCAGCCGTCTGTGCGGGATCGCAGCTGGTTCGCTAGCTTCGACGTCGTGGCGAAGCGACGGCACGACAACCGCATCGGGGGGCGCACGACGCCGAAGGGGACCCGGCCTGCCGGCAACCGGCACCCGCGCACGGAGCACGGAGTTGACGACCCCGGTGGCGACGTGCCCGATCTCATTCGAGGGCTGCGCGCGTTGGTCGCCGCGCCGACTCCATACGACTTGATGGCCGTTGCCTCGAGCTTCGTCGAGATCGCCACCGAACGACCGCTGAAACCACTCGGCCCCGAGCGAATGGCCCAGTTCGAGGGCCCCGGGTTCCTCGGATCGCTCGTCGACTCCCCGCGGCCCGAGTTGATCGTGCTCGGCAAGGCGATGGCAACCCTCCTCCCGGACACTGCAGTGGTACGACGACTCCGCAACCAGGCGCTCCCGTCAGGTGCGCCGGTGTGGGCATCCACGCTCGACACGATCGAGGTCGTCGGGACCTTCGTCCAGATCGAGCCGCTGCGCGACGGCGAAAACCTGTGGGTGTGCGTGCGCTGGCCCCACGGCTCCGAGGCCACCGCGGTGATGTTCGTCGACCACAACATGGGATCCGTGTTGAAGGATGCGTTCATGATCCCGGCGGGTGCCGCGGCTGTGATGGACATGATGCGCCGCGCGTCTGACGACGCAATCGATCTGACGCCGATCGACCCGGCCGACCTTCGGGCTCGCGTCACGTGGTCGATCGAGCGCGGCGACCGCACCTTGCCACTGTTCGAGACCGAGACGTGGCCGATGTGTCGCCCACTCGTCGAATGGTTTCTCGCTCATCTTCCGGACGGCGGTGCCGGCTGGGAGTTTCCCGACTGGTCACAGGCCGAACGCGAAGAACTCGTCGCTGACTTCATGGCATCGCCGTTTGCGGACCAGTGTCTGCTGCCCGCAGATCGAGTCGCGTCGATTGTCGACCACTTCATCTGGCACGGATGCGATTTCGGGTTCGGCGATCCACTCCGTTGGAGTCCGATCGTGGTCGAGATCGTTCTGGCCGACTGGTTCCCCCGCACGATCTACGGTCTCACCCGACCCGAGGCCGCTGCCGTCCCGACGATCCTCGAACAGTTCGTCACCTACGCCCACCACCGGCGCGGAATCGACACCGCGGCAACAACCAGGACGGTGTCCTCGATCGTGCTCTGGGAAGACGACTTCTTCGACGCGATGGCCAGCCAAGGATCGCCCGGCAAAGACGGGCTGCGCGACGGGCGCGGCCAGGTGGGCGATGTGCTGTTGCAGGCGATTTTCGGAGATCAGTACAGCGACGACTACATGGGTCGAGTCACCGACGAACTCGAACAGCGGGTGATCGAACTCGTTGGTGGACGCGCCGCCTACGACGCACTCGACGACGAGCCGCTCGGTGACGTCGAGTTCGACTGGTCGGTCGTGCCTGCCGACATGGTCGAGCCGACCGCCGCAACCCTTGAGCTGGTCGACCAGTGGTCGATCGAGCACTTCGATCCCGAGGTCAGATCGATCGCTCGGGTCACCCTCGCCGCCGTCATCGCCAACGACCGATCCGTGTTCAAACGATCCGCCCGTACCGACGTGCTCGCCGCCGCAATCCTCGGCTTCCTGATCCGCCGACTCACCGAACGCTTCGATCGTGTGGAACGCCGATCATTCGGCTGGACCGCCACGTCGGTGTCGCCCTTCGCTGAAGCGGTCGGCCTGACACCCGCCACCGTGGGCGCCCGCGTCAAGACCATTGTCAACGTGATGGACCGCGCCGCGGTCGATTGGCCGCGGTACCTGCACTCGACCCAACGTCGAACCGCACTGGAATCAAAGCAGCACATCACCGACTTCCGATCCTCGGCCACGAACGACACCTGACGCCGATCGGCTGGATGATCCGTTGCCATCGACCCGTCTGCCTCACGGTGAGAGTACAAGCGTTACTTAAGAATCCTGGAGGCAACGCCGCAACCGGAACATCGCATGTCAGCCTCGAAGGATTGACGCGATTCTTGCTGCGCGCCGAATCGGTCGCCTCCTCGAAGATCGAGGGGCTGGAGGCTGGACCGCGTCGGTTGCTCGATGCCGAGGTCGCGCTCGCCCAGGGCGGGGACGCCGCTGATCGGATTGCGGTCGAGGTGCTCGCCAACGTCGCCGCGATGGAGGCCGCCGTGGAGTTGGGCTCGTCGACGGACACCATCACCCTCGACGACATCCTCGGGATCCACCGAACCTTGATGGAACGATCTTCAACGCCGGGGATCGCCGGGAGTATCCGCACGGTACAGAACTGGATCGGCGGCAGCAGCTACAACCCGTGTTCCGCAGCGTTCGTCCCGCCGCCACCGGACGCCCTTGGCGAGTTGCTCGACGACCTACTCGCCTACGTCAACGGCGACGACCACCCCGCCCTCGTGCAAGCTGCGATCGCCCACGCCCAGTTCGAGACGATCCACCCGTTCGTCGATGGCAACGGCCGCACCGGGCGTGCGCTCATCCATGTCATCCTTCGCCGCCGGGGCCTCGCGCCGCGGTTCGTCCCACCCATCAGTCTCGTGCTCGCTACCTGGGCCAGCGACTACATCGCAAGCCTCACCGCATATCGACACGTCGGGCCGCCGGACAGTCCAGAGCGCTCCGCAGGCACCGGCACCTGGTTGCGTACGTTCGCCACCGCCGCCCGCCGATCGTGTGCGGACGCCGAGGCCTACGCCAACAAGATCGAACAGCTCGATGCCCGATGGAGGGAACAACTCGGCCGAGTCCGAGCCAACTCGGCGGCCGAGTTGCTCCTCGACCTGCTGCCAGGCGTCCCAGTGATCACCGTCGAAAGTGCCGCACGACTGATCGGGCGATCTGAGATGAGAACCGGCGAAGCCATCAACCGTCTCGAAGGCGCCGGCGTTCTGCGCCAACGCAACGTGGGCAGGCAGCGATACCGAGTATTCGAAGCAGCCGACGTCATCGAGTTGTTCACCGGCCTCGAACGAGCCCTCGCAAGTCCAACCGGTGACACCACCACTGCTGCGCCGAACCGTCAGGTGCCCCGTCAAGCGAGCTCTGCCGACAACACCTGAACGCCTGCCTCCAAGGTGCACCCGGATCTCGTCGAGCAGCGAGGCCCAGGGACCCGCCTTGCATTGGTGCGTGGTCGGCGGCGGCAGGGAAAGTCCTACCGGCTCCGCCGCCTCGCAGCCGCGGCTGGTGGTTTCTATTTTCAGGCGATCGAGGAGGAACAGAGTCAAGCCGTGGCGGGATTCGGCGCAGCGCTCAGTGAACACCTCGGAATACCTGGAGGTCGACTCGCGATCGACAGCTGGAAAGAGGCGCTTGCCGTGGCGGCCGAGCATCGAACGATGTCGTGGGTCCGCACCTTCGACTACCGAACGTCCGCCGAGTTCTGGGGCATCACCAACGCGGCCACAGCGTTCCGTGTTCATGCTGTCGTCGGTGGGACACCTGCTGCGATAGTGAGCGGCAACACCAGCCAGGCAGCCGTGGCACAGGCGCTGGGTCGCGAGCAACGTTCCGTCCAACACCCACTCCGGGCCCTCGAAGACACGGGGTTCGTCGTCGCCAGTGATGACGCGCTCAGGTCACGCCGACCGATCTACCGAATCGCAGACCCGATCGTCCGATTCCATCACGTCGTCACGCGCCGGGATCTCGCCCGCTTCGAGGACCGACGCACCTTCGAGGCGTGGGAGGACGCCCAGCCTCGATTCCGAACCCACGTGCTCTGACCGCACTTCGAGAACCTCGCGCGCGAATTCACCTTCCGATGTGCATCTCCAGGCACGATCGGCGGACAGATTGCGTCGGTCGGGCCCGCTGTTGTCAACGACACCGCGCAACGAACCCAGCACGAGGTGGATGTCGTCGCGCTCACCCGCGAGCAGGATGGCTCGTCTCGCGTGCTGGCCGTCGGTGAGGCGAAATACACCACGTCGAAACGAACCTTGGGCGATCTCACGCGCCTCGAGTTGCTGAGAAAACTCATCGCCAAGAAGCAGCCGGCTGCAGCCGAGGGGAAGCTCCTGCTGTTTTCGGCGTCGGGATTCGAGACCAACCTCAAGAACGCGGCGGGCAAACGATCCGATGTCGAACTCATCGACATCGTTCGGCTGTACAACGGCACCTGAGCACCCTGGCCCATCACGCCGCCATCGCCGAGGGGTTCACCGGCCTCCCAGCGAGGCGGAACTTCCACCACTCGACAACGCAGATGCATCTCCATCGGTCGCCCGGGCGATTGCTGCGACGAGGCGGAGGATGCGGTCGGTGCCGTTGTCGTGGCCCTTCTCGAAGTCGTCGCCGTCGGTGGCCATGGTGTTGGTGACGTGGGCGACGCAGACGACATCCCGCTGACGTGCGTGGGCGTAGGCGTAGAGGGCGGCGGCCTCCATCTCGACGGCGTGCACGCCGGCGGCCCGGGCGCGTGCGATCGCGGTGGCGGTTTCGCGGAACGGTGCGTCGGTCGTCCAGCTGACACCGCGGTGGACCGGTTCACCGAGGCCGTCGAACGCTCCCTCGAGGGTATTCCCGAGATGGTCGGGGATCGTCGCCCATTCGCCGGGTGGAAGGTAGCGGTGGCTGGTGCCTTCATCGCGCCAGGCGCGTTCGATGAGCACGAAGTACGGGGGTGCCCCGAGTGTGGCGATGGTTCCTGCGGAGGTGACCGAAACGAGCAACTCGCAGCCGGATGCGGCAAGTTCTTCCGCGACGAGCACGGCGTAGGGGGCGCCGACGGCGCAGGGGACGATGCCGATCTCGATGCCGTCGTGGTCGGTGGTCCACAACTCGGAGTGGTAGCAGCCCCAGTCGGCATGCCGAGCTGCGCGGCCGAGGGGTGCCAGGTGGCGGACGACGTCGCCATCGGGGTCGAGCAGGCACACCAGCGGCACCGGCGTGGTGCCAAGGCGGAGTTGGCGACGAGCTTCGCGCAGCAGGCTCTCGACCTGGAACACCGACGGCTCGTCGTGATCGGTCGCCGTCGCGAACGGCGGCAAAGCTGGCAGGGTGCCGGGCTGTTCAGGGTCGGCCATCGGGTCAGTCATTCTTGGCGAGGTTGGCGTCGAGTCCGGCTTCGGTGATGTGGGCACATACGGCAGTGATTCTGGCGGGTTCGGCAGCCACTCGCTTGACGGCTCGAACTCTTCGGCGTACTTTCCATATCAGCTAATTAATAATGACAGAAACTCTGAAAGGTTCGGCGGTGGCGAACACGACGCTCGATGATGCACGACTTGACGAAACGTTTGCGGCGCTGGCGAATTCGACGCGCCGGGCGATCCTCGCTCGTCTCGCCGAGGGCGAGGCAAGCGTGAACGAACTCGCCGCGCCGTTCGCCCTGACGCTCCCTGCGATCTCCAAGCACATCAAGGTGCTCGAACATGCCGGACTCATCACCCGTGGTCGACGCGCTCAGTTTCGGCCGTGCACTATCGATCCTGCTGCGCTGGCCGACGTGGCGAGCTGGGCCGAGCAGTACCGCCACATCTGGGACGACCGATTCGACCGCATGGACGACTATGTCCAAACGCTCCACCCCACCCGCCCAGCAAAGAAACGAGACAACCGATGACCGACACCAAAGACGTGCAAATCGAGCGCACTTTCAACGCCCCGATCGACCTCATCTGGGCAATGTGGACCGAACCCGAACACTTCGCCAACTGGTACGGCCCGATGGGTGCCAAGATCCCCAAGGCCGAGATGAACGTCCGCGTCGGCGGTCGACGTCACGTCGCGATGACCATAGACACACCACAGGGTCCGATGGAAATGTTCTTCGTCGGCGAGTACCGCGAGGTCAACCCGAAGACTCGTCTCGTCTACACCGAGGCCATGGCCGACGCCGACGGCGATCCGCTGACGGCCGAGCAGATGGGCATGCCACGAGGCGCGCACATGGAAACGTCGATCGTGGTCGAGCTCGAAGACCTCGGCGACAGCACCCGCATGATCATGACGCATATCGGCGTACCCGCCGACTCGCCCGGCGGTCAAGGTTGGGCGATGGCAATCGCCAAACTCGAGGCACGAATCGCCGACCACGCCGCATGACGAGCCGGAAGTCACGTCGCACGGACTGCACTGATCATCCGGCGTTCACCTCGTCGTTACACCGTGCTCCTACAGTTCAGTGCACGGGCGCACGACCAACCGGGTGACATCGAGTTCCCCCGATGTCGGGCGCTCTCGAAAGGACCACATGATCACCAACGAACGTGTCACCCTCGTTGTTCTCGATGCGACTGACCCTGACGGTGAAGCCGGCCTCGGCTTTCTCACTTCCGACGACCGCCATGTTGCGTTGCTCGTACTCACGAACGGCGAGAGCGCAGCGGCCTTGCATGAGTATGCGCAAGCCGAGGACCTCGACATCGTCACCGCTGGCTGGACCTATCTCGAACAGGCCTCCGATCGTGCCCGCAGGCCAGACCGGCTCGTCCAAGCAGTCCTGGTCGATGGCCCATCCATCGCTCGAGAGGTCATCGACTTCGACGCACTGCACGATGTCGGCCGCATCCTTCTGCCTGCATCGTTCGAACGCCGCGACGCCCACGGCCTCGGTGTTGTCCGAGCGCAGGTGGCAGCACCGGTAGCGGTCGTGTCGACTCCAGCCAGCGAAATCTCCGACCGGATGCGTCGGGCCAGCTGAAGACATCATGTTCGTTCCTGCATGCTCGGCGGGTCATGAGCGACCGGGCGTGGGTTTCTGTTCGACGAGGCACAAACCGAGTTCGAGTAGCCCGCTGACGCATGGGTCGATGATCCGGTAGAACGCCTGATTCCCTTGTCGTCGAGCGGCGAGTATCCGCTGGTCGGCTAACCGCTGCATCGCTGAACTGCGGCGGCCCTCTCTCAAGGTGTTCCGCACGCCGTCGAGCTCAGGTTCGAGTGGTGATCGTCGGGACGATCGTTTCGATCAGCCACTGGTTGAACTCGTCGGGTTGTTCCCATTGGGGGAAGTGGCCGGATTGCTCGAACCACGCCCACTGTTTGTGCGGTGCTGTGAGGGCGTTGAAGTACCGTTCGGCCACTTCGGGTGGGGCGATGTGGTCGTGGCGGCCGGCCGCGATGAACACCGGCACGGTGAGCTCGCGACATGACGTGTGCAGGTCAGCGTGAACGAGGTCGTTGTAGAGCAGTTCGAACGATCGGGTGGCTGCTTTGGTGAAGCGCAGCTTCTCCGCCCACGAGTACTCAGGAGAGTCGATCATCCAGCGGACGGTCGGAACTTGTCGGGTTGATGCCAGATGGCGCCAAATTCGCCGAGCCAGCGCACGCATTGCATCCACCACTGAAGGTCGTCCACGTTGGCGTAAGGGGGCGACTCGATCCTTTCAAGCGCCTGTATCGCCGAGGTGTGGCCGCGACGTTTCGCTTCGCCGACAACAAACTCGTACGCAACCTGTTGACTATCGGCAAACGTGGTGATCTGGCCGGTGCTGACGAACGCTGCGTAAAGATCGGGGCGACGATGTACTGCGAGTACACCGACAAGGCTTCCCCAGGAATGGCCGAGCACGATGACCTTGCGGGGTCCGAACTCGTCGATGAGGCGTTCGGTGAGCTCGATCGTGTCGGCCACGATCTGGTCCAGGGTCATCGCCGACCGTGGCTCGACAGCCGAAGCGGACTTGCCGGCCCCGCGTTGATCCCACTCGATGACGAGGAAGTGTTGTTCGAGCGGTGCGTTCGAGTCGATTGTGGGAATCTCGGCCTGACCCGGACCGCCGTGGATCTTCAACAGGATCGGGGAAGCAAGTTGACCACGGACGAGGACCCATTGCTCGACGCCGCCGAGCGTCAACGGGGCGAGTCGCGCGATCGCTCCCTGGGTCTCGCGCAGGGGACGAGTGCGTCGTGACGTGCCGGTGATCGGGCTCCATCTCATCGCGCCGACCACTGACGGCGAGAACCGGCGTGGCGACCACTCACGAGCTGCGGTCTAACGGTGCCGAAAATCCTGGGGCTGTTGGCAATGTCACGCGGTATCGCCAAGTTCGACATCTCGATAGTGTGGTTGGCTGCCTTGGGTCGTGCGAAATCGTTGTCGAGCGACTCGATGATCGAGAGATGCAGTACTCGACGGAAAACTCGGTCATGCGGCTCGGACCCCCTGCGGGAATCGTCGCAGAAATCGTGCTCACCATCACGACAGTAATAGCCCCCGGGTTCACGCTGGCCACCTCGGAGCGCTCGTCGTTGGCGGTGCTATCGAGGTGCGGCATCATCGAGACGATCCTCAGCACCGCCCGAAACTCAGCGACAGCGCTGCTCAACCCTGGGTGATGTCGAGCCGTCTGTCTCGCCTGCGGGCGCGCAGACAGTACTTCTCTTCCATAGGTTTCCTATCTATCGTTGTCCTATGGATATCCCGAGAGTTCCCGGCCGCTCCGCCGCTTGAGGTGGCACGGTGGTTCAACACCGACACGGCGATCAGCCTCGATGACCTCGCCGGTCAGGTGATGGCGATCGAGGCGTTCCAGATGCTGTGCCCAGGATGTGTCAGCCACGGCCTGCCCCAGGCCCAGCGGATCGCCGGCACGTTCGCCGGCGAGGTAATGGTGCTCGGGCTGCACACGGTGTTCGAGCATCACGAGGCGATGGGCCCGGTGTCGCTGGAAGCGTTCCTGTACGAGTACCGGATCGGGTTCCCCGTCGGGGTCGACACCCACGACCAGCCGGGCGGTACCCCGATCACGATGGCCCGCTACCAGCTGCGCGGTACGCCCAGCCTGATCCTGATCGACCGCGCCGGGCGCGATCCGACTCAACGCCTTCGGCCACGTCGACGACCTCACGGTCGGCGCCGCCCTGGCCCGCCTCATCGACGAACCACGCCGACCGACGCTGCGACCCCGACCACGGGTGCATGCGCCAACCAAGACGACATCGATGACCATCGGCGGCATGAAGAGTGACGCCGACCTCGACCGCAAGGTCCTCGCCGCGGTCGAACGCCTCGGACGGGCGCTCGCGGGCCGCCCGCCAACACGTGGCGACCCGCCACGAGCTGTCCCTGCTCGGTCTCAGCGTCGTCGAGACACTGGCCGACGGTCGGGCCCGTCGAGTCGGTGACCTCGCCGCCGAGCTCGACGTGTCCCAGCCCACGGTGAGCGACGCCGGCATCCAGCCTCACAAGTGTCGGCTGATCGCCCGCGATCGTGACCCCGACGACCTGCGCAGCACCCTGGTCACCCTCACCGGCGACGGCACCGCGGTCGCAACTGGCGTCGCCGATGAGCTGCCGCCCGATCCTGCGAGCTGAAACCGGTTCAGCAGCCGAGCGGGCGACGACGTTGCGAATGCTGCTCGGCGAGATCGCCCGCCTCAAAACGCGGGATCATCACCGTCAACCGCAGCTGCTCACGTGCCGCCATACCAATGCGGCGGAGGCGGCTGCCTGCTCCTCGGCACCGCGCTGCGCGACCAAAACCTCCGCGTCGACTGCCCCGAACACCATCCCATCGCTTCCTGACCCAACCTGTGCCGCGGCTTTGGCGGTGAGGAGGATGATGCCGAGCCACGCGAACCAGACGATCTGCAGCAGCCCGAACGCGACGGCGGCATCGTTCAGCGGTGGCACGACCGATGCAATGCCGATGACTCCGATGACGAGGCCGAGCCAACCGAGGCCCCTCGGCAGACGGTCGCCGCGCACGACGACTGTGCTCAGCAGGAGGACCCAGAGTCCGCCGAGCAGCTCTCCGCCGGCGCCGCCCAGCGCCAAGGCGACAGGCTCGACCGAGCGCCAGGTGGTCACGGCGTTGGCGTGGTCGGTACCGGCGAGGTCATGGACGGTCGTCATGCCATAGGTGAAGATCATCCCACTCGCCACGAGGACGACGGCCCACAGCAGACCGATGCCAGTCGCTATCCCAACTGTGGTCGGCGCGTCGTGTCGCAGCCGTTCCCACAGTGTGACTACGAGCATTCCGACCGTCAGACCGAAAGCCACGTAGGCGAGGAGGTAGACGGCGTACATGCTCGGGTAGTGGTCGACGATGAGGTCGACCTTGTCGGCCGCAGTTGTCGCCCCTGGGTAGTCGACGATGACCAGGAAGTAGGGAATCGCAGCGAGGAGCGCGAATGCGAGGTACAGCGCCGCCACGCCGCCCACTTTCTGATGGTCGATGTCCGGGTGGGCGGATGGGGCGGTGGCGGCGAAGGTCATGATCGATTGCCTTCGTGGGCTTTGCTCAGGCCGGTAACGAGGTCGTTCATTGGTCGGGACCGACGCATGGCGACGAGTGCCGCGCAGACCGCGATGATGCCCGCGAGCACTTGACACCCTCGGGCGAGTCGGGTGATGTCGATGGTGGGCTTCCACGTGACGCCGCCGTTCCGGATTCTGTAGATACCGACGGGATCGGCTCGGACACCGAACCCGGTTCCGAAGCCACTGCCGCTCTGCTCCTCATTGGTGCCCTCCCCTCCTCCCCCGCCGGCCGCTCCTGAGATTCGAGCGACCGGGATGAAGGTGGCACCGTCGACCTCGTGCGGATCGCCGAAGACGCGACGCACCGATAGTGCGTCTCTGGTGCCACGAATGCTGTCGAGAATCGTTGCGGCCGCTGTGCCGCTGGGCTCGATTGTCATGATCGATCTCCTCCCAAGCGCGATGAACCTCTCTCATCGTCTACCGCCGCGCAGTCACGTCGCCAGAGTCGAACGTCCGTGTGTGGCCGCACGTGTCATCGGTTCACCGGTCGTCCCATCCCGCTCGCTGTGGTGGGTTCCAAGCCACCCTGGTCGAGGCGGAACGGCGGGTACTCGTCCGTCATCAGCGCGACGTAAGCGATGACTCGGTACGTCCAGCGCATCGCCCCCATGATCAGGTCGTACAGCCCAACCGGGTAGCGCCCGGTGACGAGGAGGAGTGATTGCCGCGATCATGACCACCAGTCCGAGCAACCCGCCGCTGAACACGAAGCGCGCCCCCTCATCGCTTCCGCCGGCGCCCCAACTGGCCGTCGCGGCCCCCACGATGAGGAGATGCGGAATCGCGAGCAGCCATGACTTGACCAGCACGAGACCCCGTGACAAGTGCTCCGGGTAGGCGACCTCGAGACTTGCTGGATACTCCACGGCGCTCAGGGTGAAGGGCGGATAGCGGTCCGTTCCGAGCACGCTGGTCGCGTAGTACGCCACCCGCCAACTCCATCGCAACACGCCAACGTTGAACTCGAAGATCGAGCGCGGATACCGACCCGTGAACAGGATCGCGAAGAATGCAACGAAGGTGAGCACCACGAAGGCGACCCAGAGGAACGCGAGCACCACGAAGTGAGGGATGGCCAGGAACCACTTCACCAGCCATTTCCAGCGGCTCAGGTCGAGGGTCGAGATGGCCCTCGAGGCGCAATGGATAGGCGACGAACGATGTCTGTGCAATCGGCGAGCCTCCGACGGCAGCGGGTAGCCGGGCGGAGTGCGTGGGCTCGACCAACGCCGCCGATGATCATCGCCGCTGCCATGGCGAGCAGCACGATGCCGCCGATCACCAGACCGATCGCGATCGGGACGAGATAGTCAACCTGACCGCCGAGTTCGATGTCGGCCACGACGTTGGTCGGTCGCATCTGCGTTCATCACCACGATCGCCCAATTGCCGGGCTCGAGGTCCCACGTGAGGCTCTGGCTGGCCTCGCCTGATGCCTGGGCGACCCAGAACGCCTGATCGGCAGGAGGCGCTGGCGTGGAGGTCCCGCCCGCGTTCTCCCGGCGGTAGTCGACCGAGAATCGATCAAAGTCCACGTCGGTGATGTCGTCGTGGGGAATGCCGGCGAGATAGGTCTCCACGTCGGATTCAGGACCGATGCCGACGAACACGGGGCGGGCATCGGCGTTGTCGACGGTGATCCGAACCGTCGCAAGGTCGCGGTCGGCCCACCAATCATCGGGGCCAGGCTGACCGAGGTCGATCTTGTCCGAGGTCAGCGCGAAGCTGTCCGTCTCGAACCGCTCGGTGGATGTCGTGAAGAAACCGGCATCGTCGCGCTGGGTACCGTACGCCCAACCGAGGCTGGCCCCCGCAGCCAGAAGTCCGAATCCGATCATCGCGATGATCGACGCCAGGACGAGCACGATGACGCGTCGTGGTTTCATGAAGCCGGTCGATTCGTCGTGTCGTACTCGACGTTGTCGAGCGAGGGGCTGCGGGCCGGAGAGGGTGGCTCGAGCCTCGGGGTCGGCGTCGAGCGTGTCGCGGAGGAACGCGGTGGTGTAGTGCGCAACAATGTCGAATGGTCGGGTGTCCCAGACGGCATCGGTGCAGATCGCGTCGCGGTAGACGGAGTTCTCGACCCACGGAAGGTTCTCGCACGGGTCGAGGAAGAGAAAGTGGCCTGCGCCGGGAAAGCTGACGAGCGTCTTGTTCTCGCTCGCGGCGTGGTCGTAGGTGAGTTTCGCGCCCCACGTGTACGGAGTGCCGTCGTCGACGGTTCCGCCCATCGCCATGATCGGGACTTCAAGCTCTGCGAGGCCGCGCTGATCGAAGAGGTACGCGTCGCCTGCCAGCGAGATGGCGGCCTTGATTCGCGGGTCTCCGAACGACGGCCACAGACCGGAGGGAACCTCGTCGAGTCCGGCTCGCATGGCCATGTCCGACTCGTTGGGAATGGGCGCACAGAAGAAGTTGAGGGGATCATCTGCTGTCAGTGCCGCGCAGCGCGTCGTGTAGGCGGCGAAGTCGAATCGCGCGCCGGCAGCCGCGAGCGCGGTGTACCCGCCGTAGGAGTGGCCGACGACGGCGACGCTGTCCACGTCGATCAATCCGGCCAACGGTGCTCCGGGCTCGGTGAGTTGTTCGGCAAAGTCGATGGTTCGGTGGATGTCGACAGGCCGGTCGATCAACTCCTGCCAGAATTCGGTGAGTGATCCGTCGAAGCTCTCGTTGTGTTCGGGAGCAAGAACGACATAGCCCTGTGATGCGTAGTGCTCCACCAGCGTGCTGTAGACGATCGGGCTCAGCGAGTAGCCGTGGGAGAAGACGACGAGCGGGTACGGCTCATCGGTCTGTTCCGGTTGAGCGTCGGCGAGGGCTCGGCCGACGCTGGTGATCTGCGCGCCGGGCGTGATCTGCTCGCCGAACTTGTTGGGCGCCGTGTAGCTGATCGGCCCGGGCTCGGCGGTGGTTCGAACAGCGGGGTACCACGCTCGTACCGTCAGGGGTTGCTCCTGCGCGCCGGTGGTGGTGAAGACGCGAGTGCCGACCGCGTGGCTGCCCGGCGCCGCGTAGGTGAGCGACGGTGTCGAGCTCGGCGGAGTCGAATCGGCAGTGTCGTCGAGGTGGTGGTTGTTCGCTCCGACGCACACCCGGCAGCGAGGAGGCCGGCAGCAAGGACGGCTGCGAGGCTGCGGAAGGTGGCGACGCGTCGGTCGCGATGGTGATGATTCATGGGTCGTTCTCTTGTGAACGTGTTGGAGGGATCGGGGTGGGGTTCGGGACGGACCAACTAGCCGACGTCGCGGCGCAGGGTTCGGACGGCGCCGGCGGCGAGCGGGATCACCACCCAGAAGAGGACCGAGACCGAGATCTGCGGCACGTGACCGCCCCAGTCGTTGTCGAGCACCCAGGTCCAGGTCGTCTCCGTGTCGATCCAGTCGCCGATCAGTGTCGATGCGGTGCCGAGCAGCGCGACGGCGATGTTGAGGGCGAAGAAGGCCGCAATGGCCGTCGCGGAGCTCTGCAGCAGCGCGCCGATCGCGACGCCCCCGAGCACATTGAGGAGCAGATACAGCAGATAGCCGGTGATGTCGCCGATGCTCAGGGTTCCCTCGATCGTGCGACCCGATGCCGCCGCCAGCCCGAGGCCGGCGGCGGTGACCACCCCGCCGAAGACCGCAGCACCACCGCTCAGCATCAGCGATGCCGCCACCTTGGCGCTGACGACTCGGATGCGTCGCGGTTCCTGGGTGAACGTCGTGATGACGCTCCGGTGGCTCCATTCGCCGGTGAGCATCAGGATGCCCACGATGGGCACGAGGATCACCTGTGCGATGGAGGCGACCTCGAGGTAGCCCGCGTAGGTCTGATCGAACCTCTCGGGAGCGAGGATCGGCGCCAGCATCATCCCCGCGGTCGACAGGCCGACGAGTGCGAGGAGCCAGCGGGCGGCGCGGGTGTCGGTGGCCTTGGTCCACTCGACCCGGACGAGCCGTGAGAACGGGATCGGCCGTGGGGCCGATCGAACGGGGCCGCTCGATGCCGAGGGTGCGGGGGGAGAGTGACGTGGTCATGCTGCAGCCTCCTGGGCCGAGTCGAGGTGGTGGTCGCCGTGGCGGCGGTGAGCGAGAAGAACAGCTGTTCCAGCCCGTTCGTGTCGGACTGCCGCAACTCGGTGAGCAGCACGTGGTGGTCGCGGGCGACGCCGGCCAGCACCTCGGTGGTGACCCGACCTCCGGCGACGTCCACGGTGAGCGCATCTCCCGGCCCGGCGACGTAGTCGATCCGCGCCGCTTGGAGCGCCGCGGCAAGTGCAACGGGGTCGGGGCTGCGCACGAGGATCGTGGAGCTGGCCAGCAGATCGTCCAGCCGACCGGCGGCGACCACGGCACCGCCGGAGATGACGACGAGATGATCGACGGTGGCCTGCACCTCGTGGAGCAGGTGACTCGACAGCAGCACCGTGCCGCCGTGGTCGGCGAAGTCGCGCAGGAGCGTTCGCATCCAGGCGATGCCCTCGGGGTCGAGCCCGTTGGCCGGTTCATCGAGGATCAGCGCCTGCGGTTCACCGATGAGGGCCTGGGCGATGCCGAGGCGTTGGCGCATGCCCAGGGAGTAGGCCCCGACCCGCTTCTCCGCGGCATCGGTGAGCCCGACGAGGTCCAACAGGTGCTCGACCCGCCTCGTGTGGACGCCTGCCATCCGCGCCGCGATCGTGAGCGTCGACCGGCCACTGCGCCCGGGATGCATCGCCGACGCGTCGAGCAGCATGCCGACCACACGCATCGGGTTGGGCAGCTCGACGAACGGTCGGCCGTCGATGGTCGCCGTCCCACGATCGGGTCGCACCAGCCCCACGATCATCTTCAGCGTGGTGGACTTGCCGGCGCCGTTGGCGCCGAGGAAACCGGTGATGGTCCCGGGTTCGCAGCGCAACGAGACGTCGCGCACGACCGGCATCGTGTTTGTAGCTCTTGGTCAGAGCGGTTGTCGTGATCATGCGTCCAGCCTGAACCGGCGGGCGCGCCGGCACATCGGGCGGACGGCCACGATCCGATGTCCGAAGGGAGGCCTGGCCGCTTCCGACGTTCGGACTTTCGTCGGTTGCAGTGTCGACTTTCGTCGATGTTGCACAGGGGCCCTGAGTCGTCGACCGTTCTGGCTGCGACGACGGGGCCGGGCGTTCGCAGGCGTCGCCCGGGCGTGCGACGACCTCGACGAATCGGTAACGTGTCGTCAGCCGAACAGCAATCGTCATCGTCACCGGGGCGACGGATGCCTGGGTGTTGCCGATGACCATGAGCATCAGCACCAGGCAGACGGGAACGGAGCCGAATGCGACGACCCGCTGCGCCCGATCCCACGCCGCTCGCGGGCGGGCAGGCGCTCGAGCGGCTCGCAGCAGACCTCGCCACGATCGGGCGCCGACCGCAGCCATGAGCACGAGCAGGACACCGGTGACGATCGCCTTGGGGAACTGCCAGGCGAGGCGATCGTCGATCCGTTCCTCGATCGGTGACGGTGTCGCCGCGTCGCCCGATTCCAACCACCTGGAGAACTCGAGTCGGAGCTCGGCCCGGCTGGTGCTCGCCGGCGGCGAGCCGAGCGAGGTGACGACGCCCGTGAAGCCGTGGCGAGCGTCGAGCGCGCTGCTCGAGATTCGCGGCGACCACCACGGCCAGCAGAGCGCTGACGACAACGCTCAACAGGCCGAGGCGTCCGTAGGTCCTCCGCTCGAACGTGCGGGTGCCGGCACCGTCGGCTCGCGATCTCCGGTACTGCCTCCAGCAGAAGGCGGTGAAGAGCAGCAGTGCCACGAGGAAGCAGCCACCGACGATCACCAGCGTCGCGTGGTAGGTGGCGTAGTCGTCGAGGAGTCGGTCGAGCGCAGGGTCGTTGTCGAGCCCGATCCCAGCAGTTCCGTGAGGGTCGCCTGGAGGTCGCCGTCGGGTGTGGGCGGGACGGGAGGGGTGGGAGTGGTCATGGGTTCGTCGTCCGCACGTCCGACTGAGCGCCCATCGCGGTCAGTGCCTCGATGGCCATGACGGCCTGGGGGCCGGGGTTGGCGGAGTTCATCATCACGACGATCGCCGTGCCGGTGACGATGTCGAACCCGAAGAACGCCGAGTGAGCGCCGCCATTGCCGAGATGGCCGAGGACGGTGATGCTGTCGTTCTGGTAGCGCTCGAGCCCGAGCCCGCGGCTGTGGACGATGCCGAACGACGAGTAGTCCTCGCCCGGCACGAAGGCCTGCATCGCGGTCTGCGAGGCAGGGCGACAGCAGGGTGCCGTCGGCCAGGGCCGTGGCGAAGCAGCAGCAGATCTCGGCCGGTCGACTGCAGCGCAGCCCGGCTGCGCCGCCGACCGAGGGGTGCGTGCTCGAACGGTCGAGTCGACGAACGAGCCGTCGATCGATCTTGTAGCCGATGGGCCGAGTCGTCGGTGATCAGCCTCGTGTGTCATGCCGAGCGGCTCGACGATCCGCGGGCCTGCACGGCGTCGATCCATGGTGCGCCGGTGACCTGCTCGATGATCTCGCCGAGCACGATGTAGTCGGTGTTGGAGTACGGCGAGGCGCCGCCCGGGTGTGCCGAGGCGGCCGCTGGCCTCGGCGACGGCGATCAGTTCGGTCGGTGTCCACTCGCGTTGCGCGTCGCTGAGCACGAGCGGGTCGTCGATGTACTCACCGAGTCCACTGGTGTGCTGGAGCAAGTGGCGTGAGGTGATCTGGTCGGCACCGGCAAGGTCGGGGAAGTAAGCGCTGATGCTGGCGTCGAGATCGAGGTCGCCTTCCTCGGCGAGCTGCAGCACGACGACGGCGACGAAGCTCTTGGTGACGCTGCCGACGTTCCACGGCACGTCGAGAGCGACGGGTGCGCTGGCCGGGTCGGTCGTCTGCGTGCCGGCGGTGGCCTCGGTGATCGTGCCGTCGTCGGTCATCACGGAGATGCGCGCGCCGACGAACTCGCCGGCGGCGTGGTGGGTCTGCAAGATCTTTGTGATCAGCGTCTGGATGGAAGACGGCTGGATCGTCGTAGGCGTCGGTTGAGCGGTGGTGGTCGGCGCTGCAGTGTCAGTCGGGTCGATCGTGGTGCTGGCCGGTGCCGTGGTGTTCGTGGTGTTCGAGGTGTTCGAAGTGGCCGAGTTCCGACGGCTCCGAGCCGCAGGCGGCGGCCGTGGTGATGATTGCGCAGAGCAGAAGTAGGCGGGTGATTCGTCTGACGGAGCCAGTGGGCCTGGTCAGAGCGGTTGTCGTGATCATGCGTTCAGCGTGAACCGGTCGGGGCGTCGGCGCACCGTGCGTTCGGCCACGATCCGATGTCCGAAGGAAGACCGACCGCATGCGACGTATGGACTTTCGTCGGGTGAAGTGTCGACTTTCGTCGATGTTGCACGGGGGCCCCGAGCCGTATGCTCGGACCATGTCCTGGCTCCGCAGATGGTGGGCGCTGACCGCCCCCACGGCGATGCTGGCACCGAGCGACTCGGCCCATCCCGACACGGTGGCGCCCAGGACGGCGCGCGACTGGTCCGTCGACGCCGGTGCGTTCGTCATCGCCGCCGCTCTCGGCGCCGTCATCCTGAGCGTCACCGTGGACGACATCGCCAATCGGATGACCTCGGGGCAGGTGACCACCGACGCCGTGTTCGGAGCCGTCTGCTGCCTCTCACTGTGGTGGCGGCGGCGCTGGCCGTTCGGTGTGGCGCTCGTGTGCGTCCTGCTGGGCGCGTTCTCGACGTCTGGCACGGTGGCCGGCCTGTTCGCACTGTCCTCGCTGGCTGTGCACCGCCATGTCCGACCCGCCCTGCTCGTCGCCGCGCTGTTCGTTCCGTCCGCAGTGGTGTGCTCGATCTGGCTCGGGCGGACCAATACCTGGTCGGTGATGCTGCCGACGACGGCGCTCGCCGCCGCCGCAACCGCCTGGGGCATGTTCGTCCGCGCTCGGCGTCAGCTCCTCTCCACCCTGCGCGACCGCGCCCAACGGGCCGAGGCCGATCAGCTCGTCCGCGCCGAACGTGCGCGCCTGGCCGAGCGGACCCGCATCGCACGGGAGATGCACGACGTGCTCGCCCACCGCATCTCTCTGGTGGCGCTGCACGCCGGGGCGCTCGAGGTCGCACTCGACCTGCCTCCGGCCCAGGTGCGGGAGAGCGCAGCGCTGTTGCGGTTGACGGCCCACCAAGCGCTGGAAGAGCTGCGGGACGTGATCGGCGTGCTGCGCGAGGAGCCGGGCCAGGAGCGGCCGTCGACGGTGCCCCAACCGACGTTGGCCGACATCCCACGCCTGGTGGAGGAGACCCGCCGCTCCGGCGCGAAGATCGACTTCGAGATGCAGGTGGACGGTGCAGCTGCCGCACCCGGCCCCTTGGGTCGCGACGCCTATCGCATCGTGCAGGAAGCGCTGACCAACATCAGCAAGCACGCTCGCGGCACCCTCGCCCAGGTTCGGGTGGCGGGAGCGCCGAACCGCGGCCTGCACGTCAGCGTTCGGAACCCACCCGCAGTGGGCGCCCACGACCGTCCGGCTCTGCCGGGTTCGGGCACCGGCCTCCTTGGTCTGCAGGAGCGAGTGACCCTGGCCAATGGCGTCCTGGTGCACGGACCGGACGCTTCCGGTGACTTCGTCGTCGAGGCCGACCTGCCGTGGTGAAGATCCGGGTGCTTCTGGTCGACGACGACGCGTTGGTGCGTGCCGGTCTCCGGATGATCCTGTCGTCGTCGGAGGAGATGGAGGTGGTGGGCGAGGCGGCCGACGGGGCCGACGCCGTCGCGGCCGTGCAGGCGCATCGACCCGATGTCGTCCTGATGGACATCCGGATGCCCGAGATGGACGGCATTGCCGCCACGTCGGCCCTGCGCCGTCTGGCGACTCCGCCGCACGTGATCGTCCTGACCACGTTCCAGGCCGACGAGCATGTCATGAGCGCGCTTCGGGCCGGCGCCGACGGGTTCCTGTTGAAGGACACCGCGCCCACGGAGATCGTCAACGCAGTGCGCCTCGTGGCTGCAGGAGAAGCGATGCTCTCGCCGTCGGTCACCCGCACACTTCTCTCTCACCTCGGCAACGACGAAATGACAGATCGCCGTCGCCTCGCTGCCCAGCGCCTGACGTCGCTCACCGACCGGGAGCGGGAGGTCGCGACTGCGGTGGGGTCCGGCGCATCCAACGCCGAGATTGCCGCATCGCTGTTCATGAGCGAGGCCACCGTCAAAGCGCACGTCTCGCGTCTTCTCACCAAGCTCGCAGTCACGAACCGGGTGCACATCGCGATTCTCGTGCACGACGCGCAATCGTGACGTGACCGCCATCTCCCTGAGCGCCTTCGCAGGCGGGCTCTCGGCCCGGGCACACTCCAGCGCGAGGTCGCACTCCGCGAGGTCGCAAACTGGCCCGGAAGGGTTCCGCTCCGAGTCCGCGATCGTGCGACGCTCGGGGCCGCCGCATGACGGGCGTGGCGCTGGTGGCGTTCCGACTCCACGAGTTCCGGGAGCTTCTGGGAGTTGGACAGCTTCAGAATCTCTGCGTTCTACGGGTGGGGGTGCACGCACGTGGAGGCGACCGCAACGCAGCAGTTGGGTCACTCGTCGGCGAGGTGGGCCAGGGCGTACGCGGTGACGTCGCCGAGACTCATCGCCGCACCGGCACGCAACAACCGGTCGAGATCGGGCAGATTGTCAAGTGCTGCAAGTGTTCGACTGCGAGCTTCGGATGATCCGGTCAAGGCTTTTGCGTGTACCTGTGCGAACCCGAGGATGGTCGCCGCCACCTCCAGCAAGCCGAGATTTGCGAAATGGACGGAGCAGGACTCCACAATGTCGAGCATCGCCGGTGCGTACTGGGCGCGGATTGCTTCGCGCGAGTGCCTGGCCGAGGGCAGGTGACGCGTCACTGCGCCCATGCATGACGAGCGCCTCTGCGAGCGCGGCCCGGGCCCAGAGTTCGACCTGTTCGGCCCTTGCTGCGGAGGCCATGACGATCGCCTCGGACAACGCCTCGATTGCTTTGTCGATGTGGGCTGGTTCTCGGGTGAGGAGATGGACTCCGTAATCCTGCTGCGCCTGCGCAAGTGGGTACGGCGCTCCTATTTGTCGAGCGATCTCGCGTAACTCCTCCACAGCCTTATCGACGTCGTCGTCGCTCATCAGCGCTGGGATCAGAGCTTGCATCAACATGAAGCGATTTGCTGGGCGTTGGATTGTCGACAGACAGGAACGAATCTCGGGAACGATTTCGGCCATCGGATCGAACCTTCCGCTGGCCGCGAGGCCGATCAAACGCATCATCTGATTCATGGCGATCGACTGTTCGTCGACGGAGATCGCGAGACCCCGCTCGGCCAGCGTGATCGCCTCGTTCGGGTTGCCGGAAAACCATGCGAAGTACGCAGCCGCCGCACCGAGGAAGCCGTGAGCGACGTGTTGCCGTTCGCCGAGTTCGATGGTCCACCTGGTCCAATCCGCTACTTCGATCCGCAGTCGCGATGCAACGGGCGCCTCAAGACCCTGGATGATGTCGACGGCTGGTTGGAACTCTCCGGTGGAGATGGCCCATTGGTGGGCGGCTCGGAAGTTGTCCCATTCGTGGTCGCAGGTGGCATCGGCGTCGAGTTGGGCGGGGCTCCACCACTGTTGGTCGATGCCCGTATGCGATGTCTCGGTAGTGGGCAAGATGACGGTCGCGAATGGTGGCGGTTTCGCCGCGTTCGTCGAGGCGTTCCTCGCCGTATTGGCGCAGCGTTTCCAGCAGCCGGTAGCGGGTGGTCGGGCCTTGACCGTTCGGAGATGACCATCGACTTGTCGACGAGTTCGGCGAGCAGGTCGATGATGTCGTCGGCGTCGACGGCTGTCGTCGGCGCAGACGTGTTCGGCGGCGTCGAGGGTGAACCCGCCGGCGAACACCGACAGCCGGTCGAACAACAACCGATGCTGTCGGTGACAGGAGTTGATAGGACCAGGTGACGGTGGCGCGCAGCGTTTGGTGGCGTTCCAGGCCGCCACGTCCGCTGCCGCGCAGCAGTCGGAATCGGTCATCGAGACGCTGCAACAATTCGGCTGGGGTGAGCGAACGGATTCGCGCGGCGGCGAGCTCGATGGCCAGCGGGATGCCGTCGAGACGGTCGCAGATCGTCGCGATCGTCGCGTCGTCGTCGGTGACGGGATGAACGAGTCGTCGGCGGCGTTGGCCCGGGCGCAGAACAGCTCGACGCCGTGATCGCTGTTCGAGCGACGGGATCCGGACCACCCGTTCGCCGTCCACTCCGAGCGGTTCGCGGCTCGTCGCGACGATCGTGACCGTCTCGCAGGCCGCCGTGATCGCCGACACCAACTCCATGGCCGGTGCGAGGACATGTTCACAGTTGTCGACGATCAACAGCGATCCGCGGCCGGTGACACCAGGCGACGATCGAGTCCAGCATCGACACGCCCGGCTGGGGTTGCACCGAGCACCGAGGTCACGACGACGCGATCACTGCGTCCGGGTCGGCGATCGGGTGCGAGCTCGATCAGCCACACGCCGTCGGGGAACTCGTCGAGCACCAGCCAACCGATCTCGATCGCTGCTCGGGTCTTGCCGACACCACCCGAGCCGGTCAACGTGACCAGCCGGGCCTGGCCAAGCGTCGACACCCGACGTTGCAGATCGGCAAGGTCGCCAACCAGCTCGGTCTGCGGGCGAGGCAGATTCCCGGCCGTCGTCTGGGCTGACACCAGCTCACGATCGAGCCACGCCACACCGGGTGCGGTCGCACCGAACACATGCGACCGGCTCGACCACACCCTTCAACTGCACCGAGCCGAGATCGACCGAGTTCCACGCCGACCGAGTCGTCCAACAGCCCGGCCGTCAACGCCGACACCACCACCTGCCCACCGTGCGCGGCGCCCATCAGCCGGGCCGCACGGTTCACCGCCGGACCGAAGTAGTCGCCGT
Source organism: Ilumatobacteraceae bacterium (assembly GCA_963820085.1). GTDB lineage: Bacteria > Actinomycetota > Acidimicrobiia > Acidimicrobiales > Ilumatobacteraceae > Ilumatobacter_A. Next base: position 503,797 of record CAWFYU010000022.1, read on the forward strand.
CACGCTCCTCGACCTCACCGGTATGCACACCCATCCGCACCCGCAGCACCACCTGTCGGGCCACGGCTCGGCGTTCAACGCCCGTTGCGCCTCAACCGCAGCCGCCACGGCGTTGCCGGCCCGTTCGAACACCGCCGCGAACCCGTCACCGCCAGTGGAGAACACATGACCACCAGCCGCCATCGATCGCCTTCGCGCACGATGTCGTCGTGGCGGCCAACGCCTCCCGCATCGCCGCCGGATCGGCATCCCACAACGGTGTCGACCCCTCGATGTCAGTGAACAGGAACGTCACCGTTCCCGACGGCAATCCCACGACCGAACCCCCAGCCATTCACCGAGACTACGCCTGCGAAACCAGGGGGTTGGCGAGTCGATGACCCAGAGCGCCCAGGTGTGACTGTGCGGGCCCACTCCGTCGGCGTCTACCGGCTGTGGCGCGACGCCGGCTTTACCGTCGGTGCGCTCCAGGCGGGGATCCTCGCCGACCTCGTCTGGATCGCGGCCGCGATTTACTCCGTTTCCGCGCTCATCGCGCTCTCCGGGGTCGTTGTGATCGTGCGCATGTACGAAACCCATCCACCTGTCCGTGAGGGCTGGCATCAGATTCTCGCCGAGATCAACTTCACCGAGGTCAGATTGACGATACTGACTCAGTCAGTTATTATCTAGACGATGTCCCGCACCACTCCGTCCGACCGACTCGCAAAACTGCTTGACGCCGCTGGTGGCCGTTCGTCGAGCACGGGTTCCAACGCACCCAGATGGACGACATCGCCGAGCGGCTCGGCGTCTCGAAGGGGACCATTTATCGCGCCGTCGACTCCAAAGAGGCGCTGTTCGCTGCTGTCGTCGAATGGGGCGACGAACCCGACACAGCTCCATCGACCGGGCTCACCGGATCCGCGGATCTCGCCGCGGTGGCCTCCGCCGTTACCGCCCAACTTGCCGCTGCCGTGGCAACGCTCGAGCTCGTCACGATCGTGGCGACCCGGCGACGGCTACGCACACCCGGTGCTTTTGGCGACGAGATCGAACGCATCACCGTTGAACTTCACCGGCTGATGCGCAGTCGGCGGACTGCGGTGATGGTGCTCGACCGCTGCGCCGGCGAGATCCCCGAACTCGCCGCGGTGTGGTTCGGCGAAGCCCGCTACGCCCTGGTCGACCTGTGGGCCACGTATCTCGAACTGCGCTCAAGCCGGGTGAACACTGACGTCGATCGAGCGATCCTCGCTCGGACGATCGTCGAGACCGTCACGACCTGGGCCGTCAAGATGCCATGGGACCGGGCCCCCCGCTCGTACCCCGCCGACACCGCCGATGCGTGCGCAGCGATGATCCGCAACCTCGTGATCGGAGCACCACGATGAACACCACCATCCGAGCCCGGCCCGGTTTCGTGGGGCGCCTCCGCTCCCGTCAGTCCGGACTCCCCACCGGCCTCGTCGGACGATTCTTCGGCCGCGCGATGGAAGGCGCCACCGCCGATTCCAACGATCGTGCACTCGCCATGCTTGACCTCAGTCAACCGCGCACCGTTCTCGACGTCGGGTTCGGGCAAGGCCGCACCGCGTCCGTTCTGCTCCGCGCCGGGCACCGAGTGATCGGCGTCGACGCCTCGCCGACGATGGTCAAGCAAGCCACCGCCCGCAACCGCGCCGCCTGCCGAGACGGACGGGCGACGCTGCGCCGCGGAGACGGCATCACCATCCCGTTCCCCGACGCCACCGCCGACGCAGCGATCACCGTCCACACGATCTATTTCATGCCCGACCCGGCCGCCACGCTCGCCGACATCGCCCGCGTCCTGCGACCCGGCGGCACGCTCGCCATCGCATGCCGCACCAGTGACAACCCGAGGGCGGCGTGGATCGACCCCGACGTCTATCGCATCCCCACCGCCGCCCACGTCATCGAGATCCTGCACGCCGCCGGCTTCAACCGGGTCGAGCACCAGCCCGGCGACACGTCGAACCACGACATCCACTGCTTTGCCGCCGAACTCCCCGCTGGCGCACCGTGAACCCGCCCGGCAACCCGACATCGAGCACTTTCTCGAACGCCGTTCAACCTGCTCGTCGACGGCGACGAATGGACGCTGATCAAGTGGTGCACCGCCGTCGTGGCCGACCCCCACGACGACCCCACGTTCACCAGCTGTGTCCTGCACAGGATTCTTCGGAACGGGCCGAAATCGACGTGGGCGCGGCCCTGGGGCACGAGGTTCTCGTAGTTGGTTACGTGGCTTGCCCGCTGGTGGGAGAGAGGCGGTGGAGCTGGCCGGTGGTGAAATCGCCGGTGTAGATCTGGCGGTCGGCACCTGTGCTGACGGCTAATCGAAAACACTGCCGGGGTCCATTGTCCGCTCGGTTGTCAGCTCGGTGGCGTCGATGACGTCGATGCCGCGGTCGCCGGCGACGACGAACTCGGAGGTGCCGGGCGTGACCGCGACGAGCGCGTGCCGGTCCACGTGTGCGGGCGACTCCGAGTTGCGTGCGGCTACTTCGTTCCAACACGACGACGCCGGGCTTGTCCACGGGGTTGCCGTGGGTTGCCACGTACAACCGGTCTCCGATCGGATCGACAGCAACGTCGACCGACTCGAACACGCCCGTGAGGGCGACGCTCGCCAGCACCTGCGGCGGATCGATGCCGTTGTCGACGACGGCGCCGAGGGCGTTGATCGGTGGCAGCACGCCGCCCGGGCGACGCGTGAGGGCCGTGTACACCGTGCCCGTGGTTTCATCGACGGCCAGGCCGTGAGCTGGGCCGATGTCGATCGGCGTCAGTTTCGTATTGGTCGCACCGTCGATCACCTCGATTCGCTGGGCGAAGGGGTTGGAGACGTACACCCGGTTGAGGCGGGTGTTGACGGCCACGTCGATCGGCACCTGCCCGAGTGGAATGTCGGCCACGACCTGTCGAGAGATCGTGTCGATCACCGACAGGCTGAGGCTGCCGACTCCTCGATTCACCACATAGGCCCGATTGGTGTTGGGGTTCACGGCGACGGCGTTGGGGCCGAAGCCGACTGGGATGCGTGACTCGATTTGCATTGTCTGACGATCGAGCACCAGCAGCGTGCCTGGGATCGTGCTTGCCGGAGGGGTCGACGTCGACCGGTAGCCATGTGTGGCGTACACGTGCTCGTCGTCGACGGCAACGCCGACCACGTTGCCCTGGAAGCCGGTTCTCGGCGGGCGTAGCTGCACGCTGGTGTCGGGAAACAATGCCTGATCCCACAGCGCTTGCAGCGTTGCCATTTCCGTGGAGGTCGGCTCGCGTTGTCCCTCACCGAGGCTCCCGGAGAAGGGCACCGGCGCAAGGCTTTCGTTGAGCGCCGCCCAATCGTTGAACCCGGTCAGCGGAGCTCCGCTGCTGTTGTTTGGACTGCAGTCGATGGTGTTGCCACTGCTGTTCCGCAGGCCACTATTGATGTCCGCGTCGACGCCGATGTCGTCGTCGGTGACGCCGTTGGCGTCGTCGTCTCCGCCGCTCCAATCGAGCGGGCCGCTGGCGTCTCCGGTCTCAGTTGTTCCGGTCGCGTCGGCCCACATCGTCAGCAGCGCTGGGCCGCCGACACCGTCGGCTTCGACCAGGTTGTCCTCGTCGAGACCGAGGACTGGGGTCAGCTCCTGGCGCGAGAAATCGAGGAAGCCGGTCGTCGACAAGTCGGCGGTGGACAATCCTGTTCGGGCGAACGTGTAGTTCATGACCGACAAATAGTTCGGCTTGCAATTGACGTGCTCACCGCCGCCGTGGCGCAGACCGATGGTGTGGCCGAGCTCGTGCATGTAGGTCAACGATTGCTGCAGCACGTCACCGAGACCTCGGGTGCCGCCGCGGTTGGTGACGAGGAAGTCCTGGTCGTCCGCAAATGCGGTCTTGCTCGGGCTGGCCACGCCACCGGCGTCGACCACACCGACGACGCCGTTGGAGTCGGTTTCCTGATAGTCGTGCATCCACAGGCTCCAGTGCACGTAGAGGTCGAGCGCAGGGTCGAAGTGTGCGTCCTTGAGGCGGTCGACGTCTGACTTGCCGCTGGCCACCGCTTCGACGTCGATCACCTGCTCATCGGCGATGGCGTCGTCGACGATGTTGATCAGGTTGATGCCGTCGCCGTTGTCCTTGCCGGGGTACGGGCAATCGTCGACACCGTCGACGGGACGCCCGGAGTTGAACGCGGCCCGGACGTCGTCGAGCGCCGGGTACTCGAGGATGCCGTCGCCGTTGACGTCGGACTCGACGGGCTCGTGGCTGTGATCGTCGCTGTCGCCGGAGTCATCGACCATGTAGTCGATCTCGACGATGATGTCCTTGCGACACGGGCTGGCGCCGAGTTCGGCGAAGTCGAGTACCACGTTGCCGTTGGCGTCGCGGATGCCGCGCAACTCCACACGGTCGGGGATGCCGTCGCCGTCGAGATCACCGTTGCCGAAGTTGCTGACGGCGAACACGTCGTCGGTGTCGAAGCCCGTCTCGACGACGCCGAGGCCCGGCTTGGGTACGCCGGTGTCGGGGTCGAAGATGTCGATGCGGCCGTTCTCGTCGGCGTTGGCAACCAGTGCTTCGACGCGACTGTCTCCATCGACATCGGCGACCTTGAACTGATTGTCGCCGGTGTTGTTCATCGTGGTGTCACCGATGCCGAAACCCGGTTTCGGCTGCCCGGTGTCGGGGTCGAGTACGTCGACTCGGCCACCGAAGTCGGAGTTGGCGACGAACACCTCGACGCGTCCGTCACCATCGACATCGCCGACGGCCATCTCCGGCGAATCACCGTTGTTGAACGTGGTGTCGCCGATGCCGAACCCGGGCTTCGGTTGGCCGGTGGCCGGATCGAGTACGTCGATGCGCCCGCCCGACCGGTTGGCCACGAAGACTTCGACGCGTCCGTCGTCGTCGACATCGCCCACTGCGAAACCGTTGCCGCCGTCGTTGTCGAGGGTGGTGTCACCGATCCCGAAACCGGCCAGCGGTTCACGGGTCGCGAACTCGAACACGTCGACGCGACCGCCTTCGGTATTGCCGATGAGCAGTTCCTCGACGCCGTCACCGTTGACGTCACCGGTCGCGGCACGGTCACCGGACTCGAACGGCGTGTCGAACGACATGCCACTGACCGGTTGACCGGTGGGCACATCGGAGAACCGACGCGAGACCCGCGCCGTCGTTGGCGAACCCGGTGACTTTGATCACTTCGACGGCGTTGTCGCCGGTGACGTCGGCCGCCAGCACCACGTCGGCGTCGGTGAACGACGACGAAAAGCCGGAGCCGGGGTCGCCGATGCCCGTTCCGTCAAAATGTCGATGCGGCCACTCTCCCCTGCGTTGGCCACGACAAGGCGTGCGGCGAATGTCGATGCGCCGGGGGTCGCCGCCTCGCTGAAAGGTGGCGGCTCGGCGGTGGCGAAAGCAGGAAGCGCTACCGCTGCTGCGGTCAGCGCAACAGCAAACTTCGCCGCGGCCGTTCGGCTGCGTGCGCGATCCCGCGAACGGAAGCGAGGTCGCTGGGGGCGTTCGATTAGTTTCATGAATGACTCCACTTGAAGGTGATTGGTGTGACTCATGATCGGGGCGGGTGAGCAGATCGATATCCGTAGCGCAGTACGGAATCTGCTGTCGGCGCCCGGGACAACGGTTGCTTCCACAGGCCACTCGACAATTTCCTTTGCCCGAATTTCTGCGGCCGTCATCGAATTGAGCGACTTCGGCATGCGCAACGAAACTCCGCTGGTTGGATGGGATCATGTCCGAATCAATGGACGTGGCTGCATCCGCACATAGGTGTCGCGCATCTCGGTCCCGGAGTCGACACGCTGGTGCACCACGGCAACGGTCAGATCGACGTCACTCGCCTCGTGCCGACCTGCGGTGAATGGTGCGAGCTGACGATCTCCTTTTCCGCTGATTCGTCGGGGCCGATGAGCCTCCACGCGATCGGATCTTGCGCTGCCGACGGCCGAGGCAGCGGGGCGGTGTCGGCTCGGCCTCGATATCGACCCCGCACCAGCGGTCGCAGCGCTCGCTGACGACTCGCTCCTCGGCCCGCTCGTCGCAGCCCAGCCCGTACATCCGCATTCCCGGAACCACCGACCCGTTCGAGGACGGCCATCTTCGTCATCCTCGGTCAGCAGGTGTCGGTCGCTGCTGCATGTCGTTTCGCCGGGCGTCTGGTCGACGCATACGGCCACTCGCACGGCCGTCACCGGTCGTTCCCACAAGCGGACGTGCTCGCACCCATCGACGACGGCGACCTTCGAGCTGCAACCGGGCTGACCGGCGCTCGGGCCGGCACCGTCGTCGCTCTCGCCCGCACCGTTGCCGACGGCCTTGACCTCACCGAACCGGCGGCACGCGCCGACC
>CAWFYU010000023.1:0-9550 GCA_963820085.1 Ilumatobacteraceae bacterium
AGGAGCGGAAGACCTCGCGACCACCGACCACGGTGAGCAGCACGGTGGTGTCGGCGATCTGCTCGACCTCGACGTCGAGGAGGTGCTGGTCGACGATCACGAAGTCGGCGTACTTGCCCACTTCGATCGAGCCGGTCGTCGTCTCCTGGCTGAGGGCGTACGCCGCACCCAGCGTGACGAGCTCGATGGCCTCTTCGACCGTGTCGAGCGCGTTCGCGTCGCGCGTGAGCGCACGTTGCATGGTCCCGAAGGGCGAGAGGGGATCGGCGTCCCAGTCGCTCGACAGCGACACGTCGGCTCCGGCATCGAGCAATTCGGCGACGGGAATCAGGTCGTAGGCGCGCTCGCCGATGAAGTCGGCCAAGTAGTCGTGGTAGTCGGTGGCGCTCGACTCGGGGCCGACCTGGAAGTCGGCCACCACACCGAGTTCGGCGAACCGTCCGACGTCGTCGGGGTGCACCAGGTAGGTGTGCGTGAGGCGGTGGTGCCGCGCCGCGACGTCGGCTGGGTCGGCGTCGATGGCCTCGATTGCATCGAGCGCAGTTCGGGTCGCAGCGTCGCCGATCACGTGGAATTCGAGCTGGTATCCGATCCGGTGCAACTCGTCCACGTAGGTGACGAGGTCGACGGGGTCGAAGTAGTAGAAGCCCGACGGAAACGCCGGGTCGGGAGCGTCGTCGTAGGGTTCGAGCAGTGCGGCGGTGCCGAGGTCGAGAATCCCGTCGACGTAGATCTTGACCGTGTTGTACCGCAGCAGGCTCTCGGCATCATTGCTGAATCGCTCCTCGAACTCGGCGAGCTGAGCGTCCATCTCCATACTCGGATACAGATACAGCGAGTTGACGGCCCGCACGGTGAGGGTGTCGCCGATGAGTGCCCGCTCGAACGCGGCAGGGTGGTTCTGCTGCCAGTAACCGCCAGCGTCGCTGATCGTCGTGATCCCGTTGCGGGCCAACTCACCGAGCGCGGTCCGCAGCCCGGCGTCGACGGTCGCGTCGTCCACGGCGGCGGCATTGCGGACGAGCTGTTGGGCGTCTTCGAGCAGCAAGCCGCTCAGCCGGCCCGTCTCCGGATCACGATGAAAGACGCCGCCTTGCGGGTCGGCGTCGTCGGCCCCGATGCCGGCCGCAGCGAGCCCGGCCGTGTTGGTCCATACTGCGTGGCCGAGGTCGTCGAGGACGAGCGCCGGCCGGTCGGGGACCACCCGGTCGAGCACGTCGATCGGCAGCTCGTCGGTCTCGCGGAGATCGAACAGCGATGCACCGGCGGCGCGGACCCAGGCGGTGTCGGGTTGCTCGTCGACGCAGCCCGCCAACGCGTCCTCGTACTCCTCGATCGACAAGCCTGGGTCGAGCAGACACAGCGCCTCGTTCAACCCGGCCTCGGGCACGTGCACGTGCGGGTCCTGGAAACCGGGCAGCACCATCTGTCCGTCTGCATCGATCACCGCAGGATTCTGGCCCGATGCGGCCAGGACCTCGTCGCCGTGAGCCGACGGCGATGATGATCCCGTCCGCGTCGTAGGCGAACGCCTCGGCCTCGGGCCGATTCGGGTCGACCGTGTAGACCGCAGCATTCAGCACGACCGTGACGCCTGAGCTCTCCGCTGGGCCCGTCGCCGCACAGGATCCGACCGCGAGACCCGCCGCGACGATGAGACAGGGTGCAACACATTTCATGGTGGTCATTGTCGTGGTCCCCGACGTGGTGAGAAGTTGACTAAATATTCAGTCAGACTACACTGGCCGACATGAGCACGCACAACACCGTCACCCCCGCCGCTGCCGGGTTCGCCATGCCGGCCGAGTGGGAGCCGCACGCCGGCTGCATCATGGCGTGGCCGTCACGCGACATCTTGTGGGGCGACGCCTTGGCCGGCGCCAAACAGGAGTACGCGACGGTTGCGTCGTCGATCGCCGAGTTCGAGCCGGTGATCATGGTCTGCAACGAGGGCCATGCAGCCGAGGTGCGTTCACTGTGCGGATCGGGCGTGACGCCGATCGAGATCCCGGTGAACGACTCGTGGAGCCGCGACAGCGGGCCGGCCTTCGTCCGTCACCGCTCGGGGGAGGTCGCGGTCGTCGGGTTCGGGTTCAACGCCTGGGGCAACCGGTGGCACCCCCACGACGACGACGCGCAACTGTCGCGCCGGCTGGCCGACTGGCTCGGGCTCCGATTCTTCGAAGCTCCGTTCGTGCTCGAAGGCGGCTCGTTCTTCGTCGACGGACACGGCACGGTGATCACGACCGAGCAGTGTCTGCTCGACCCCAACCGCAATCCCCACCTGTCACGCGAGCAGATCGAGCAAGGCCTCAAGGACCATCTCGGCGCATCGACGGTCATCTGGCTCCCGTACGGCCACAGCCTTGATACGGGCCCCGCCGGTACCGATGGCCACGTCGACGGTGTTCTGCAATACATCTCCGAAGGTCGGGTCATGCTCGAAGTCGTGTCCGACCCGACCTCACCGGAGTTCATGCGCGGCCAGGCCAACCTGGAAGCCTTGCGGGCCGCAGTCGATGCGGCCGGCCGAGCGCTCGTGATCGAGACCCTCGACCCGGGGCCCGATGCTGCCGTCTCGTACGCCAACCACTATCTGGCCAACGGCGCAGTGATCGTGCCCGTCAGCGGCGGCGACATCGACCGCGCCGCGCTCGAAACACTCGGCGACCTCTATCCGGATCGGGCGGTGGTCGGGGTGACGGCGAACATCATCGCCGATGGCGGCGGCGGCCCGCACTGCATCACCCAACAGGTCCCGGCGGGGGTCGTCTTCCCGTCGTAGCGTGCCGCTTGCCCGAACCGAGCCGTGGCGCAGCGCTGAGCAGCGCCTTGGTGTACGGGTCAATCGGCGCAGCGAAAAGATCTGCTGTCGGCTGGTCTTCCACCACTCGGCCGAGATACACCACCACGACTCGGTCGGTCACCTGGCGCACGACACCGAGGTCGTGCGAGACGAACAACATGGTGAGCCCGAGCCGGACACGCAGGTCGTTGAGCAGGTTGAGCACGGCGGCCTGCACTGACACGTCGAGCGCCGCAACCGCCTCGTCGGCGATGAGTACGTCGGGTTCGAGCGCCAACGCCCGCGCGATCGCGACGCGCTGGCGCTGCCCACCCGACAGCGCTCGCGGCAGCTGACCGTGCACCGTGGCCGACAACTCGACCAGATCGAGCAGCTCGCGACACCGCCGCTCGATGTCGGCCGGGCGCACCACTGCGTGAACATGCAGCATCTCGGCGATGGCTGCACCGACGGTCATCCGCGGATTGAGCGACGAACCGGGATCCTGAAAGACCATCTGGATCCGACGCCTGGTCGCCTGGTCGCGACGTCCTGTCAGCTCCGTCCCGTCGAGACGGATCGACCCACTCGTCGGGCGGACCAGCCCCATGATCGCCTTGGCGAGCGTGGTCTTGCCGCAGCCGGATTCGCCGACCACACCCACCGACGTGCCAGCCTCGATCCGCAGCGAGACATGGTCGACGGCGCGCACGGCCGCCGGCGCGCGCCGTGCCAGGCGGGCGAGTAACGCAGAGGAAGCGGGAAACTCACACGTCACGTCGGTGAGTTCGAGGAGGGGGATCACGTTGGTACCAGCCGATCGACGTGGATGCAGGCACTGCGGCGCGTCGCCCCGATCGCAACGAGTTCGTGCGCCGCTGTCAGACAAGCTTCGTCTGCAACACCACAGCGCGGCGCGAAGCGACAGCCCGCAGGAAACGATGCCGGGTCGGGAGGCTGGCCCGGAATGGTGGGCAGCGGACCATCGACGGCGTCCATCGACGGCATCGACTCGGTGAGTGCGCCGGTGTAGGGGTGGAGCGCCGAGGCAAACAGCGCCGGGGCCGGCCCGGTCTCGACGACCCGCCCGGCGTACATCACGACGAGGTCGTCGCACAGCTCACTCAGCACCGCAAGGTCGTGGGACACGAACACGATCGACAACGCCCGTTGCTCGCGGATGCGGTGCAGCAACGCCAGGATCTGATCCTGGATCGACACGTCGAGTGCCGTCGTCGGCTCGTCGCACAACAGGAGCGACGGTTCGGTGGAGAGTGCGACAGCGATCATGACCCGTTGTCGTAGCCCGCCCGAGAGCTGATGCGGCCACATCCTGGCCCGCTGTTCGGGGTCGGGAATGCCGACGTCGGTCATCAACTCGATCGCCCTGCTCCGGGCAGCTCGGACGGTCAGGCCCTGGTGGGCTCGCGGCCCTTGGGCGATGAGGTCGCCGACGCGCATCGTCGGGTTCAGCGCGGTCATCGGCTCTTGAAAGACAAACGAAACGCCACGCCCGCGCACCTGGATGGGATCGAAGGCGGCCAGGCCGGTGCCGTGCAGGTCGACGAGCAACTCGCCCGATTGGATCGTGTCGGGCGGAGTGAGCCCGATCAGTGCCTTCAATGTCAGCGACTTGCCCGACCCGGACTCCCCGGCGATGCCGAGGATGTGACCGCGTTCCACTTCGAACGACACGTCGTCGACCGGAACGATGGTGTCGCCTCGCCGGAGCAACTCGAGGCGCAGGTTGCGCACTGCGAGCACCGTCATCGTCTCGACTCCTCGAACGCGTCGCCGAGCAACGACAGACCGATCCCGTACAGCGCGATGACCAGGCCCGGCACAGTCGCGAGCCACCACTGGTCGCGCAGGTGCGGCTGACCGGCAGCGATCATCGCACCCCACTCGGCAGTCGGCGCAGGGATGCCGAGGCCCAGGAACGAAAAGGCTGCCAGCCCGAGCGTGGCGAACACGATGTCGGCCGGCAGGAACACCAGCGCTGGGCCGATCACGTTCGGCAAGAGGTGGCGGCGCAGGATACGAACCCGGCTCAGCCCGGCAGTCTCCACCGCCTGGATGTAGGCCAACGACTTGACGCCGACCACCTCGGAGCGCACCAGCCGGGCATACGAGACCCACGCCAGAAGCGTGAAGGCGACGACGATCGATGTTGCTCCTTGCCCGAACGCGACGACGAGCGCAATGACGAGGATGTAGCCGGGGAAGGCCTGCACCACGTCGGCGGTGCGCATGATGAGCGCGTCGACGAACCGACCGAAATAGCCGGCGACGAGTCCGAGCACCGTCCCGATGACGGCCGGGAGCAGGGTGGCGACGACGCCGAGAGGGATGTCGATGCGGGTCGCGTAGATCAGGCGCGAGAACGCGTCGCGGCCGAGTTCGTCGGTCCCCAGCCAGTGCTCACCCGACGGCGACGCCAGCCGGTTCACCGGGTCCTGCGCCAGCGGATCGTGCGGGGCAAGCAACGGCGCAGCAATGGCAACCAGGCAAAAGAACACGAGGATGGCGATCCCGATCCGCGCCTTGGTCGACAGGACCGGACGCGCCGTCACGAGCTGATCTCCACCCGCGGATCGAGCAGGGCGATGACGACGTCGGCGATCAGGTTGACCACGAGGACGATCACCGCGAACAGCAGGGTGTAGCCCTGGATCGCCGGGAGATCCCGTCCTCTCGCGCTCAGCACCAAACCCTGGCCCACGCCGGGCAGGGCAAACGTCGTCTCGACGACCACGGCGCCGAACAGCAGGTAGCCGACCTCCAAGGCAACGAGGGTGACCGAGGATGCGGCCGCATTGCGCAGCACGAACCGGCGCAGTATCGAGCGTTCGGTCAACCCGATCGAACGAGCGGTCGCGACGTAGTCCTGATCGAGCGTGCTCAAGATGCTGGCGCGCATGCTGCGAATCAACACCGGCGCCACCCCGAAGGCCAGCGTGAACCCTGGCAGCATCACCGAGTGCGCGTGCTCGGTGGCCGTCTCCCCGAATCCACCGGCTGGGAACCACCCCGTTCGGAGCGCAACGACCAGCAGGAGCATCGCCCCCACCCAGAACGCCGGCATGCTCAGCCCGAGCACGCACGCGATCCTGATCAACTGATCCGCGCTTCGGTCCCTTCGCCGAGCGGCGATGAGCGCGAGCGGGAGGCTGATCATCGCCGCCATCGCGAGCGCGGCGCCCAGCAACCAGATCGTGACCTCGAGCCGCTCTCCGATCATCCCGCCAACCGACTCCTTTGATTTGTAGGAGTAGCCGAGATCGCCGCTGACCACATCGCCGACGTAGTCGGCGTACTGAATGGGAATCGGCCGGTCGATTCCGAGATCGACCCGCACCTGTTCGACCTCGGCTTGCGACGCCCGCAGACCGGCCACGTTGCGCGCCGGATCTCCGGGCGCGACGTGCAGCAGCAAGAACACCACGAGCACGATCCCGAGCAGCATCGGCACCGCCTGCGCGAGGCGGCGGGCGACGAACCCGAAGCGTCCCACGTGCAGCCGACGGCTCAGCCGTTACGAACGGTGTCGAAGTAGTAGAGGCCCCACGGCGCCGGGGCGAAGCCGGTGAGGCCCGCCGCTGCAGCATGCAGCGTCGGCGTCTCCGCCAGGCTGATCACGGCGGCCTGATCGAATGCTTCGTCCTGGATCGCAACGACGGCGGCTTGGCGGTCGGCCGCGGACACAGTGGTGAGGTATGCCGTCCGCTGCTCGTCGAACGCCGCCTGGTCGTACCCGGTGAACAAGTACCCGGTGCCACTGATCCAGCCGAGTGGATCGGACGTGTCCGGCGAGATCGCACCGTAGGACCACAGGACCATGTCGGCGTCAAGTGTGAACGCCCGGTCGAGGAATGCGAGCGTTTCGAGTCCGGTGGCCTCAACCTCGATCCCAATGCGGGCGAGGTTGTCTTTCACGATCTGCGCAAGCAGCGCGTCCGTGCCGGCGGCCGCGTCATAAATCAACTCGACGGCGAATCCGTCGGGGGTGGCCGACGCCGCCATCTGCGCGGCTGCGGCATCGAGATCGGTGCCGTAGTACGCCGCCGTCGGTGCTGCCCAGTTCGCGAGGTTCGGCGCCAGCATCCCAGTTGGGGCCTCTGCGTAGCCGGCGAGGAGCCCGTTGACGATCGAGTCGAAGTCGATCGCCGTCGACACGGCACGGCGCGCATTCACGTCGTCGAAAGGCGCCCGGGTGGCGTTGAGCGACAGGTGGTTGATCTGACTCGGCGGCGTGACCACGAGGGTCGCTTCGTCGTACTGCCCGGCGGTTGCGATCGAGACGTAGTTCACGATGTCGAGCTGACCGGCTTCGAACAAGGTGGCCAACTCGGTGTCGTCGGCAACGACCTCGATCACCACTTCGTCGAAGTAGGGCCGTTCGGCGTCGTAGTAGTTCGGGTTGCGCTCCAACACGATGCGACCACCGCTCGACCATTCGCCGACCATGTACGGACCGGCGCCGATCGGTTCGGCGTAGAACTCCTCCTCGGTCAGCCCGGCGAAGTCGCTCGGAAGCACGCCGGCCACCGAACCACTGAGCAGGGCCGGCAGGATCGAGTCGGGCGCAGCCATCACGAACTGCACCGTCGAATCGTCGACAGCGATGACGTCGGCGATCTGGGCGAACGAGCCACCGAAGTTCACCCCCGACGACCAGACGCCGAACGAAAAGACCACGTCGGCGCTCGTGACCGGGTCGCCGTTGCTGAACTTCGCATTCGCCCGCAGGGTGAAGGTCCACGTGTTCGTCGCGTCGTCATAGACCCACGCTTCGGCGAGACCCGGCTCGACGCTCGAACCGTCGGGCCCGAACCGCAGCAGTGGCTCGAAGACCGCAGGGTGGGTCTGGTAGGTGGCGTAGGCGGCGGCCGAGTCGAGCACCCAACCGTCGAAGGATTCGCTGCGCCCGACGGTGAGGGTCCCACCGGCGCCAGCAACGTTCGTGCCGACGTTCGTGCCAGCGTTCGTGCCAGCGTCGCTGCCACCGCCACAACTCGCAACGCTGACGAGGGCGACAAGCATCGTTGCCCAGGTGGTCTTACGCATGGTGGGGTGCTCCGTTCGAGAGGTTCGGGCGTCCGAGTTCGGTGGAATCCGACAGGCGGTGGTACCGGTCTGGGCGACGCGTGTAGAGCAGGCCGAAGGTCAGCGCGTCATTGCGCTGGGCGAGGTCGAGGTCGGCAACCAGGACGGCCGGTCGGTCCCGAGGGGCCTCGACAATCACCCGTCCGTACGGGTCCGAGATGAAGGACGACCCGTAGAACGTCAGCGGACCTTCGGTGCCGATGCGGTTGACCGCGATCATGAACGTGGAGTTCGCCAGGCCATTCGCCGCGATCATCTGGCGCCACATCGGCTGCGTGTCGGCCTCGGGCAAGTGCGGCTCGTTCCCGATGGCCGTCGGGTACACGATCACCTGCGCTCCGTCCATCGACAGGGCTCGGGCGAGTTCCGGGAACCATTGGTCCCAGCAGGTCGGGAAGGCGAACGAGGCGCCCGCCACGTCGACGACCGGGCAGTCCTGGTCGGCGGGCTCGAAGTAGCGATCTTCGTGGTAGAAGGAGAACTCGGGGATGTGCGTCTTGCGGGTCCGGGCCAGTGTCGCGCCGGTCGGGTCGACACAGATCGCCGTGTTGAACCCGCGACCCTCGGGCGTGCGCTCGTACAACGAAGCGTGGACGCAGACACCGAACTCGGTCGCCAACTCGCGGGCGAGGCCCATCGTCGGGCCGGCGTCGAGGTCTTCGCCGAAGCGGGCAAGCGCGTCGCTCACACCAGGGTCGCTACAGAAGTACGGCGACAACGTCAGCTCTTGCAACAGCACGACCTGCGCGCCATGCGCAGCAGCCAGTTCGACGCCAGTGCGGACCGTGCGGCGATGCTCGACCGGATCGGCAGCCCATGCGCACTGGACTGCTGCAACGCGCAGCACTTCACCTGGCTCGTCACTCGCCCGGAACGGCGAAGGCAAGAGCTCCGCGCGTTGGATGACCTCGAACTCCGTCACTGTCGTCCCCATTCCACACCGGCATCTTGGCACTGACTGAAGATTTAGTCAATGGCTCTGATCTCCGAATCTGCAGGTACGTTGACGGCTGCCGGTCGCGCCGGGCCAGCAGAGATGCCGACGAACAGGAGAGAGCCAGCCGTGAACGACCGCCGAACTGCGCTGCTCGTCGCCGCGATCGAAGAGATCGCTCACAAGGGCACCCGTGGCATGCGTGTCGAAGAGGTCGCCCGCCGCGCCGAGGTCTCCCCTGCGCTCATCTACCACCACTTCGGAGACCGGTCGATGCTGTTGCGGGCAGCGCTCGAACACATCGGCGCGCAGGCCGACGCCTACACCGACAACTCCGACGGCACTGGGCGCGAGCGGGTGCTTTCCATGCTGCTCGCCGAGATCCAAGACGAAGAGTCGGTCAGAACCAACTCCGCAGCCTGGGGCGAACTCCGCGACACGGCGATCTTCGACCCGATACTCCGACCCACCATCGCCGAACTGACCGCCAAATGGGTCGACGACATCGCAGCGCTCGTCATCGACGGCCAACGCGACGGGTCGATCGATCTCGCGCTCGACCCGCCCGCGATGGGCGTCCGACTCAGCGCGCTCGTCGAAGGGATCAGCGCACGATGGCTGACCGGCATTCTCACCACCGACGAGACCCGTGAGCACCTCGGCCACATGGCCAACGCCCTCCTCGGCACTCGCCCCGAGTAGCCGTCACCCACCGGTTCAGCGAG
>CAWFYU010000024.1:0-5567 GCA_963820085.1 Ilumatobacteraceae bacterium
CACACATCGCGGGTGGAGACTTCCGCGATTGATGCGCCTCCGGACTACTCGACGACGTCGACGTAGATGACCTCGACGGCGTTGTTGCCGTAGCCGAGTCGGTTCCACGGTGGAACCTCGGGTTGCACATTGCCGGCAGCGTCGGTTGCGCGGGCACGGAGGGTGTGCCTGCCGACGTGGTCGGGTGTCCAGTCGAACGTCCAGTCCTGCCATTGGTACGGGCCCTTGGTCGGCTCGAGCTTGGCCGGCAGCCATTCGCCTTCGCCGGTGAGGCAGACGTCGACGCGAGTGATGGGGCCGGTGCCCGACCAGGCCTTGCCGCGAACGGTGTGCGTGCCGGATGAGAGCTCGGCTGCGGGAGCCGGGTCGGTGATGCGCGCTCGGACTCGCATCAGCGTGACGGGTTCGTGCGGGCGGTCGGGCCATTCGTAGATGTAGTGGCCGGTCTGGAACTCGCCGACGTACGGCGAGGTGAGCACGTCGATCCGGCGCAGCCACTTGACCGACGCGACGGCGAACCAGTGGGGCACGATGATCCGGAACGGAGCGCCGTGATCGGGCAGTAGCGGCTCGCCGTTCATCTCGTAGGCGATCAGGATCTCAGCCGACGGATAGGTGGCGAGAGCGAGCGGCAGTGAGCGAATGAACGTCAAGTCGTCCTTGTTGGTGGCGGCCAGAATTGGATGCAGGTGATACGGGCCGCTGTCGGCACCCTCGAACCGCACGTCGACCCCGTCTGACGTCGGGCCCGGCCAGCGCGAGCACCTCGTGCAGCAGGGCGCCTTTCCAGCTGGCGGTCGAGACCGCGAAATCGCCCCAGGGTTCACCGATCGGAAGGGGCCGCATCTCGAGACGGCCATTGCCGGCGCACTCCAAGGTCACTGCACGCTCGACGGCCGGCATCGCCCGCAGATCGTCCAGGGTGAGTGTGATCGGGCGCTCGACGGCTCCGCCGATCTCGAGTGTGCCGTCGTGGGATGGCACTGCGAAGTTGCTGCGCACATAGTGGAGGTCGGTCGGAGTGGTATCGCCCTGCAGCGCCTCGCGGCGGCGCTTCCGCGTTGTACGGAGACGGGTTGATCATCTGAAGGGCGGAGCGATCCCGTTCAAGGTCGTTGGTGATTGTCATTTTCGGTCTCCTCGTGTGCGGATCTGTTGGTCTCGTCTACCGCGCATCAGTAGTCGGAGTCCTTGAAGGTCGGGTCGGTGCCGTCGTTGAACGCGCCGATGCCTGCGATGCGATCCGGGTGCACTGCTGACCGCCAGTGTGAATCCATCATGATCGCGATCGCCTGCTCGATGGGCTGCCCTTCTCCCAGGCGCACGGCCCTCTTGACCGCCTGGACCGCCGTGGGCGAGTTGCTGGCGATCTTCTCCGCAATGCGCAGCGCGGCGTCGAACAACTCGGCCTGCGGGTGCAGTTCGTTGACCATTCCGAGCCGGTAGGCCTCGTGGGCGGTGATCGGGTCGCCCGTCATCAGCATCTGCAGCGCCTTACCGGGGGGCAGCAGTCGCGGCAGCAGCGCCGGCGATCCGCCGCCGGCGGCGAGACCGAGCATCGCCTCTGGCTGACCAAAGGTTGCGTTGTCGGAGGCGATGATGAAGTCCGTGCTCTGCGCGATCTCGCATCCGCCGCCGTAGGCGATTCCGTTGACCGCGGTGAAGATCGGTTTGCGGAGCTGGCGAAGGGTGTACAGGGTGCGGTCGAAGTCCTGGCGTTGACGCAGCCACTGCTCCTTGGTCATGTCGTTGCGTTGACGCAAGATCGCTACCGACCGAGAAGGCCCGCTCGCCCGCGCCCGTCAGGATCGCGACGCGGACGGACACGGTGACTGCGATCGTTTCCAAGATCGCGGTCAGGCGCGTCCCCATCTCTGTGGTGATGGCATTGTCCGCGTGCGGTCGATTCAGAGTGACCACCGCGACGCGCCCGTCGGCGACGTACTCGACGCGCACCGACTCGTCGGGCTCGTCGCCTTCCGACGGTGGTCCGAAGTCGAGCGCGTCCCATCGGTGGGTTCCTGTCGGGCTCGATGTCATATCGTTCTCCTGTCCATCTCGGTCCCCTGTTCCCTGTCCCGACGCTCACGTGTCCAGCTCGGCGAGCCAGCGCAGTGCTCGCAGACCTGGGGCGAAGCAGTACTCGCCGCCGCGGGTGACGACGAACGGGGGCATGTCGGTGAGCCGGCGTCGAATCGGGCGTTGCGCGATCGTGAACGTGCCGGACCCGTCGTTCGGCCCGACCAAGGGATCCTTCTCGGCAGGCGCACCGATGAAGATGCCGTCGTTGAGCCATTGGGTCTTGACGAACTCGAACTGTCGATGGAGGTGCGCGCCGGCGAACACGAACATGATTCCCCGATCGGCCCCGTCGTCGTCGAGCACGCCCTCCGGGCAGCGGTCGGCCCGTAGCTCGTACCGCGCCGGATCATGCGGTGCAGCCGGGTGTTGACGCTGCCCTCGTGGTCCAGCGCGTCCCGCGGGTTGGCTCGGCGGGCGTGCGAGCCTGCGGGACACTTGAAGCCGCGCGGGTCGTCGCCGTAGAGGAAGTCGTTGTTCCGACGAGGATCGGCACCGAGTTCGGGATCGTCGTGCTCCGGCGCGAGCGCCAAGTGGAGCACCGCTCTGCCACCGCCCGACCATCTTGGCGCCGAGGAGCGCCTCCTCGTCGATGGTCGTGGCGCGCGCCCTGAGGTATTGGCGGTATGCCGCGACTCGGGTGTGCAGTTTGCGGAAGACGATGTAGGTGCCGTTGCGACCCAGTACGTCCGGAGACGGCATCGGTGGTAGGTCGCCGGTTTCGTCGGGATAGCCGAGGATGATCTCGCCCGCTCGGAGCGGCCGTTCCTTCGTGTTGGTCGGAGGGATGCCGCTGCCTTCGATGGCCGGCTGCCCGATCCCGTCCTTGAAGCCGAACGAGGTGCGCCCGGTCGGGAGCTGGTAGCAGTCTTGACGCCAGATCACCTCGACACCGGGTAGCTGCTCGTGCGCCTGGCGTGCCCGATCGACGACCGCCTCGAAGGCGTGCCGGCGTCGGGAGAGATCGTGGCGATTGCGACATGGATCTCGCCGGAGCCGAGCGGCTGCTCCCAGTTCGCGGGGCTGCTCTCGCCGACATCGCCGAGCTCGACTGCACGGGCAGCCATCCCCTGGCGGAACTCCGGCGCGAAGCTGTCGAGCGACTCCTGGGGAACGCCGAGCGCCTCCAGCCCCTGATAGGTGAAGGCAACGGTGATCCAGGCGTCGCGGGCAGGGTCCGACGACGGGCGTTCCGGAGTCGACGATCGGGATCAGTCGTCGCACGAGCTCGCGGCCGGCGGCTCGGTCGTCGATACGCAGCATCAGATAGCGTGCCGACGTACGGCGACGGGCGCTCGTGCAGGGCGCCGCTCTGGATGTCGTCGAGTTCGAGGACGGGCTCGCCCGCTCCGCTGGTGGCGTCTGCGTCCATCGTCAGTGCTGGTGTGGGGGCGGCATCGAAGGCGGGTCCGGGTTCGGTGCCGCCAGGTAGGGGAACGTGTGAGTGGCGGGCCTGCTCGCTTGGTCTACGCCGTCACGAATGGTCGGCCCGTTGCCGGCGTTGATCAGCTGCGTGAAGATCGTGTCCATCACATCGTCGTTCAGCGTTCGACCGCCGCATGTCTTGTGCTCCTCGCCGGCTCGTGTAGCGAGCTCGATCTCGAGAAACGAGCCGTGCTCGACGTACGGCTTGGTGAGGTCGACGACGAGGTAGTCGGCGAGCACGAGATTCGTCAATGGGTGGTCCCCATTGGAGTCCACCCCCCAGTCCGCCTTGCCGTCGATCCCGTCCCAGAACGCGAGGTTGGCGTTCAACCGGGCGCGGTACGCACCCTGGTAGGACTCGCCCAACGAAAACGCGTCCTCCATGTTGTAGATGTCCCTGATCTCGAGATCACGATTCACCTGATCGTGCTGCTTCGGACCCAACATCATGTTCTTGACCTCAGGTCGCCCGACACGTTCGATCCGCACGTTGTGCTTACCCCGCGTCAGCGTCTCGGCCACGACTCCAACGAACTCGGCTCCCTCGAACAATCTCGTTTTCGACCTCGACCACGAGGCCGAGGACGTTCTTGCCGTCGAGGTAGATCGATCCGGGATCGGTGAACGCGAGCGTGCCCGTGGCGATCGTCTTCAACGCTGCCGGTGCATCCATCATGAACGGGTCCCAACGTGGACCGGCGAACACGCGCACACCGTGTGCCGAGCCACCGGACTCATCGTTCAGCCGAAACGAAACGGTGTCACCCGTCGGAGTTGTGCAGGTCCCTTCCTGTACAGCTGACGTGGCATCCTTCGCGCTTGTCGGCTCGGAGAAGACGCAGTCGAACTTGAACTCGCGTCCGCCGACGACGAACGGCGCCTGATCCCTCTCTGCATTGACGGTGAGCGGGCGCAGCCGGAATCGGTAGATGAGGCCTTCCGAGAGGCTGTCCGAGGGCTTCGCGAACGGAAGCGTGTTCATCACCAGCACGAGGTGGCCAGGCCGCTCCGGGCTGGGAAACGCGTAGACATCGGTGATGTCCGCGATTGGTTCAGCCAACGCGCGGGGACCGGAGATGTGATCTGACATGAAGGCTTCCTCGGTCCAGGTCGTTGCTAGTCGGCGGCTTCGTCCAGCAACGGCTGCAATGCCGGATGCTGGAGCGCCTCCGCCGCGTCAGGATGATCGAGCACCTGCTGGAAGGCGGCGTTGACACGCTGGGCCTTGCGAATCTCCTTGACGGTGCCGCCGTAGTTCCGCGCATACGCCGCGGCAGTGCGCTGCGCACCAAGGATGAACGCCTTCACCGCTGCCAGATCAGGAAGCCCGTCGTACCCAGTGCGAGTGCCGAAAGATCACGTCGAACAGCTGCAGCGTCGGCCCGGACGTGAAGAAGTCCTCCATGTACGAGTCCCACGGGCCGTCGAAACTCGTGATGAATGCCAGCCGCGTGTCGTCGTCGAACAGCACGAACCGCGCCTCGTGAATCGACGATATGGCCATCCCGTAGTCACCCGGGCGGTATCCAGGCGTGTCCTGAAGAGCCTTCAACGCTGCTCTCAGCGACGGGCCCTCACCTTCCTTGACGTGAAAGAACAGACTGAACTCACTCGTCGGTCCAACCATCACACCCGGTCGGGAAGATTCTGTCGCCGATGTTGCCATGCTGGCCTCCTAGGTCGCCTCGTTGGTTCAACTCGCGCCCACACGGCTCTAGCCACCCAGACCTCGCAACAGTCGCACCCAAGCGGGTGGTCGCGAACCACCCACAGCGGGTGAGGCAGCTGTATTTCGGAGACAAACCCGCGACGAACTCGCCCGGGCGATCCGCAACCTCTGCGACAACGCGGCACCCTCAACATCATCCAACGCCACGGAGGAACCATCACCTTCGAAGACCCGGCGTGCCGCCAGCACGACGAGAAGCACCCAACTCGCTACGAGGAAGCCGAAACCGGCGAGTACCCAGCCCCACCAATCCATACGACCCAGCCTGTCGGAAGGGACTCGATTCGGCCAACTGCTCGACGTGGAAGTCGTGCCGATGCCATCACCCGAAGTT
>CAWFYU010000025.1:0-3792 GCA_963820085.1 Ilumatobacteraceae bacterium
GCGCAGTGCTCACGCGGCGCGGCCTCCGGTCGCTCTCGAACCCGTCCGCCTGTTCGCCTCCGCGTTTGGCGGCAAGTCTCTGGCGAGGTGTTTCAGCTCAGCGATTGCGAAGCCAATCTGGATCAACAGCGATGTCGTCCGGGTCGAGGCCGTAGTGGTCGGCAACATCGCGGAGCGCCTCGGTGCCGCACCCGAGGGTGAAGCGATGGCCATCCGGGTCGCCGACGACGAAGTCGCGGATTCCGTAGGTCCTCGTGGCGACAGGCTCGATCACCGCACCGCCGGCTGTTTGGTACTCCGCGCACAAACCGTCTGGGTCTTCGACGTAGACGTACGCAGAATGCGGGGGTGGAGCGCCGTCGCCATGCCATGGCACCAGCAGCAAGACTTCGATCGCCCCGCTCGCAATCGCACTCAGTGCCCCGTCGTTGGTCTGCCAGGCCAGGCGCAAGCCGAGCGCCTCCTGGTAGTAATCGATCGAACGCTGCATGTTGCTCACTGGTATCCGCGGCATGACGTGCAGCCACGTCGACAACTCGGTTGGGGCGTTCGCGGTCATGGGTTCCTCCTGGGTGAGTGAATCAACGGCGTCGAGCAGGCGGCGGACCTCGTCGAGTCGCGCTTCGAGCCGTGAGCGGTGATCGGCGAACAGCTGTTGGCGTTCGTCGTCGGTGATGCCTGCCAGGACGCGACGGATGTCAGCAACCGGCACGTCGATCGATCGCAGGAGCGAAATCACTCGCCCGGCGCCGGTCTGGCCGGTGCTGTACTGGCGATAGCCAGCTTCGGAGCGTCCCTCGGGTTCCAGCAATTGCAAACGGTCGTAGCGTCTGAGCTGCGGGATGGACAACCCCACCAAGGTGGCGAAATCCCCGATCTGCATCGAGTCCTGTTCGTCGTTCACGGGACCATCGTCGCAGCCTCACCCACGTCAGGGTCAAGACCCGTCGGGACGTCGTGGATCACGAGTTCTGACTGATGCTGACGCGTCGTGCGCGGTCGCCTCGTCAGCCGGTGGGGTGGCGCCGGTTTTGTCGTCGTGTTCGGGTGGTCGGTGATTCGCCTGGGTCGCGATGACCGGGGTGGGCTGGCGCGGCGTCAGCAACCGGTGGCGTCGCTCAGGCGTTGGCAGGCCTGAGCGAGCCGTGGGGGTTTGAGTTTGAGGACGAGCCTGCGCAAGGCGTCTCGCGGAATGGTGTGGATGTTGTCGAAGTTGACAACGCAATTGGTCGGGACACCGTCCTCGATGGCGGTGAGTTCGAGTTCGGAGACGAGTCCGCGGACGGTTCGCGTGATCGCCGCCACGACGACGGATCCGATGCGATCGGCGACTGGGTCTCGGGTGAGCACGAGTACACGGCGATCGCCGCCGGGTGCTGCTGCGAACCACACCTCACCGCGTTGCATCGGCCCAGTCCGCGCAGTCTTCGGCCGGTCCCCACTCGGCGATCAGGCCGATCGCTGATTCGTCGTCGCTGAGAGGCTGATTCAGCCAGGTTTCTGCGTCATGTTCTGATGCGAGTCGGGTGAGGTGACGGTGGAGCGCCTCGCGTCGATGGGCGGTGGGGCCTGGAAGATCTGCGCGATGGATTCCGATGTCACGGAGCGCAACCGTCGCAGCGGGGGTGGGTTCATCGACTGGCACGCGGTTGCGTGGGACGACGAAGGACTCGCCCTCGTCGAGGCGACGCATGCTGTCAGCCCTCGTACAGAAACGCCGGTCGGCGATCTCCGTGAAGGGCGGGGACTCAGAACGGAGAGACGACGACGGGATCACCGGTCGCGATCGAGCCCGGACGCACCACCGACGCATACCAGCGGCTCGAGCCCGGGTGGAGGTCGTGGTCCATCAGTGAGATGTCGCTATCGATGAACCACGCCGCGTTCTTCTGACACGGCACGGCCGGCGCGCTCAACTGGCAGCGGACCTCACCGATGTCGACGACCGTCCCGCCATGCAACGTCGACCAGTCGATACCAGAGATGGTGACGTTCTCCCCGGCGTCGCCCGGAGCGATCGGATGGCCGGCGCCCGCAAGCGTGTCGATCACGTCGGCGCTCCAGAGGCACAGTGCCTGCCATGGGCGCCCGTGGTGGGCTCGTGCGGCTTGCACGTCGCCGTCGATGCCCCGCACGCCGACGGCGGCGGACTTGACGGCGAGTTTCGGGACACCGCCCGCGGACACGCTGATCCGGGTGATCGTTCCGTGTTGGCGATGCACCGCGTCACCTGCTTCGCGCCGCTCGTCGGCGATGGACACCAGGGTGTGCCACAGGTGGTGGATCTCGTCGTACAGATCGGGTGAGGCGGGGATCGCCCTGAAGTCCGCGACGCGGTGAGCATCGAGTCTGTGCATGAAGTCGGGCGCGGCATCGTCAGTCCATCCGACAAGGAACGCTCCCGCGTGGGCAAGCGTTCGGCGGGCGTCCTGCTCGTTCCACTGGTTGCGGTCGAAGCCGCAGGTGACGCAATGGTCGACCCCGATCATACCGAGAACATAGCTCTTGCCCGATCTCGACATCGTCGCCGCTTGGTGGGATTGACTGGGTCGGGATGTCCAGGAATCACTTCGCCGCCACCACGGCGTACATCGTCAAGCTCATCGTGAACTGATTGCGCAGCGCTGCCGTGCGAATGGTCTGCACGAACGCTGCTCGCTCGTCTGGTGCGAGCTGGCCTGCCTCGACGAGGTGGTCGGCCAGGCTCTCCATCGAGAAGCAACCGTCCGGCGTCGGCGACTCATGAGGGTTCCAACGGGTCCACGTGTGGGTCTGCTCAGTCCTGGCGAGCAGCGTGAAGCCGACCGCTCGGACCAGTTCGTGAAGTCGGCTGCCGACCTTCGATGGCCGGTTCCGCTCGACGCTCATGGCAGTTCGAACTCGCGACGCAAGACCGTTGTCGCCGACGTCGATCGTTAGCGTCGACCAGTCGGTATCGATGAGCACAACCCGACCGCCGAGTCGGAGCACTCTGGCCATCTCGCTGACTGCTGCGATCGGCTCGGCGATCCACTGCAAAGTTCGTTCGGAGCGCACGGCATCGAAGGATTCGCTCGGCTCGTTCAGCGCGCACGCGTCACCAACGCTGAAACGAACTCGGCATCCGGCGGCTGCTGCGTTGGCTCGGGCGACGCGGAGCATTTCTGCGGACAGGTCGACACCAACGACCTCGCCGGTGGGACCAAGATCGTCGGCGAGCGCCAGCGCAGCGCCGCCGAGTCCGCACCCGACGTCAAGGAGCCGTTCCCCCTCGACGAGACGCAGCTGCTCGCGTTCCCACTCCCGCAGGCGCAACGTCGCTGGCCACTGCGCGGTTGCGTCCATCGTGTCGACGAGAACAGCGACGTTCGGATCGTCATCCACCCGCTCGTAGCCGAGTCCATGCGTCTCAGTGCGTTCCATGGTGCCAGGGTACGACGGCGGGGCCGTACCCGATGCCGAGTGAATCCGGCACGCCGGCCAAACGCCCCCGCTATTCTTTCGGCGCGTTCGGCCCTCTCAGAATGTGCGTGATTCCCACGTCGCTGACTGGTTCGAAGCCCATCGCCTCCCAGAACTTCGGTGCCGCCGCCGATGCCTGCGCATTGCACGTGATCGCCGACGCGCCTCGGGGCCACTGCTCCAGTAGGCGCGACGCGATCGCTCCGGCGACACCGCGCCGACGCCATGCCGGATGCACGTAAAACCGTCGGACACGAAACGCATCGGGGATCGTCGGGCAGACCGTGAGGCCCCCCACGCCGACGATTCCATCCGGCTCGGCCGCAGCAACCAACAGGCGTTCCTCGGGGC
>CAWFYU010000026.1:0-76616 GCA_963820085.1 Ilumatobacteraceae bacterium
CCGGCGACCGCGAAGGAATACCGCTCGGCCGACGTCCATCCGGAGGACTACCCGACCGTGATGGCGGTGAAGTTCATGAGCGACCAGATCAAGCAGAAGACCGGCGGCAAGGATTCGATCAAGGTCTACACGGGCAATCAGCTGGGCGGCGAGAAGGACACCATCGAGCAGATCAAGATCGGCGCGCTCGATCTCGTGCGCATCAACGTCGCGCCGATGAACAACATCTGCGCCGAGACGATGGTCCCGACGATGCCGTTCCTGTTCAAGTCCAAGGAGCACATGCGCAAGGTGCTCGACGGCCCGATCGGCGACCAGATCCTGAAGGCCTGCGAGCCGCAGGGCTTCGTCGGCCTCGCGTTCTACGATTCGGGCTCGCGCTCGCTGTACACGGCCAAGAAGCAGATCAAGACGCTGGCCGACGTGAAGGGCATGAAGATCCGCGTCCAGCAGTCGGACCTGTGGGTGGCGCTGCTGCAGGCGATGGGCGCCAACGCGACGCCGATTCCCTATGGCGAGGTCTACACGTCGCTCAAGACCGGCGTGGTCGACGGCGCCGAGAACAACTGGCCGTCGTACGACACGGCGCGCCATTTCGAAGTCGCCAAGTACTACTCGATGACCGAGCATTCGATGGCGCCGGAGATGCTGCTGATGTCGAAGAAGGTCTGGGACACGCTGACGCCCGCCGAGCAGCAGATCGTTCCGCGACGCGGCCAAGGCGTCGGTGCCGTACATGCGCAAGCTGTGGGACGAGAAGGAGCTCGACGTCGCGCAAGGTGGTCGAGGCGGGCGGCGCGAAGGTCATCGAGGTCGACAAGAAGTCGTTCCAGGACGCGATGAAGCCCGTCTACGACAAGTTCATCACCGACCCGAAGCTGAAGGACATGGTGAGCAAGATCCAGGCGACGAACTGACGTGCCGACCGCGCGGTGCTGCCGAGGGCGCCGCCGCGCGGCCCGGCGCCGTTCCATCGCGCGGCTGTCCGCGACCGCGCCGGAGCCCTGCCGATGCCTGACATGTTCCCGCTTCTGCGCGTTCGCTCGCGAATACTGCCTGATGCGTCGCTGTGGCGTCGGCCTCGTGGCTGGTCGTCGCCGCGCGTCACCGTTCCAGGTCTTCGGCCGCTACGTGCATGAACGACTCGCCGACGTGGGTGGAGCGCTCGACGCTGGTGCTGGTGCTGTAGTTCACGTTCCTCGGCGGCGCCGTGGGCGTGCGCGACGCCGGCCACATCGGCATGGAATCGCTGCTCGTGATCGTCCCCGAGCGGGTGCGCCAGCGGCTCGAGATCGTCGTCCATGTGCTGGTCGGCGACGTTCGGCGCGCTGATGGCGTGGAACGGCGTGCTGCTCGCCGAGTCTGGGATGTGGCTACAAGATCCCGACCCTCGGCATTCCCGAGGGCGTGACACTACGTCGCCGTTCCGCTCGGGCGGCGTGCTGATCGTCCTGTTCTCGATCGAGCACATCGTCGCGAACTGCTCAGCGGCAACGAGGTCGTGCCGGCATGGCACTGGATCCTCTTCGGCAGCGTTCCTGCTCTTCCTGATCCTCGGCGTGCCGGTCGCCTTCGCGC
Organism: Ilumatobacteraceae bacterium; assembly: GCA_963820085.1. GTDB lineage: Bacteria > Actinomycetota > Acidimicrobiia > Acidimicrobiales > Ilumatobacteraceae > Ilumatobacter_A. The sequence continues at coordinate 1,579 of CAWFYU010000026.1, forward strand.
TCGGCCTGTCCGCCGTCTGCGACGATCCTCTACGAGGGCCTGCCGCTGATGGTCGTGTTCCAGCGGATCGCGTCGGGCATGAGCGTCTTCTCGTTCCTCGCGATCCCGTTCTTCATCTTCGCCGGCGAGCTGATGCTGTACGGCGGCATCGCCGACCGGATCGTCGCGCTTCGCCAAGAAGCTGGTCGGGCCACGTTCGCGGCGGGCTCGGAATGTCCAACGTCGTGGCGTGCACGCTGTTCGGCGGCATCTCGGGCTCGCCGGTCGCGGACGTCTCGGCGATGGGCGCCGTCATGATCCCGATGATGAAGAAGGAGGGCTACGACGCCGACTACGCGGTGAACGTCACGACGCACGCGTCGCTGGTCGGCGCGCTGATGCCGACGTCGCACAACATGATCATCTATTCGCTCGCCGCGGGCGGTGGGGTGTCGATCGCGCGCGCTGTTCCTGGCCGGCGTCGTGCCGGCGCTGATCCTGACCGCTCTGCATACCTCGGTCGCCGCGTACGTCGTCGCGGTGAAGCGCGGCTATCCCGGCGGGGACTGGCCCGGATGGACATGCGGTGTGGCGGTCGGCTGGTCGGCGCCGTTCCCGGGCTGTTCGTCGTCGTGATCATCATCGGCGGCACCTGTCGGGCGTGTTCACGGTGACCGAGTCGGCGGCGATCGCGCGTCATCTACGCGCTGCTGCGTGACGGTCGTTCGTCTACCGCAGCATGTCGCTGCGACAATTTCCTGAAGGCGGCGGCCAAGGCGGTCAAGACCACCGGCGATCGTGCTGCTGCTGATCGGCATCTCCGGCGACGTTCGGCTACCTGATCGGCCTCACAGGTCGCCGACCTGACCGGCAAGCTGCATGCACGACGATCTCGACCAATCCGTAGATGATCTTCTTCCTCATCAACGTGATCCTGTTCATGCTCGGCACGTTCATGGACATGGCGGCGACGATCCTGATCTGCACGCCGATCTTCCTGCCGATGTGCAGTCCAGTATCGGCATGGACCCGGTGCAGTTCGGCATGATGATGCTGATCAACTGCGCGCTGGGCCTCAACACGCCGCCGGTCGGCACGACCCAGTTCGTCGGCTGCGCGATCGGCGGGATATCGGTGGGCGAGGTGATGCAGACGATCTGGCCGTTCTATGGCGCGCTGTTCGTGGCGCTGATGCTCGTCACCTACGTGCCGGCGTTCTCGCTGTGGCTGCCGAGGTTCTCCGGCTACACGGGCTGACTCCGGATGCGCACGCGCTGTCGCTCGCCGACGCTCGCCGGCGCTGCCCGCCGCGGTCGCCCGGCCGCGCCTACGACCCGGCGCGCGTCGCCGTCGGCATCGTGCACCTGGGCCTGGGCGCGTTCCACCGCGCGCATCAGGCCGTGTACACCGACGACGTGCTCGCGCGCGATCCGCGCTGGGGCATCTGCGGCGTGTCGCTGAAGACGCCGCGCGCGATCGAGCCGCTGGCGGCGCAGGACGGCCTCTACACGCTGCTCACCAAGGGCAGCGACGGCACGGCGGCGCGCGTGATCGGAAGCGTGCGCGAGACGCTGTTCGCCGGCGCCGACCGCGCCGCGCTCGTCGCGCGCTTCGCCGATCCGCGCATCGCGATCGTCACGCGCGACGGTCACCGAGAAGGGCTATTGCCACGATCCCGCGACCGGCGCGCTCAACCGCGCGCACCCGGACATCGTGCCACGACCTCGCGCATCCGGACGCGCCGGAGTCGGCGGTCGGGCATCCTGGCCGCCGGGCTGGCGGCGCGGCGCGCCGCCGGCGCCGGGCCGCTCACGTTCGTCTGCTGCGACAACCTGCCGCACAACGGGCGCATGGTCGAAGGCCTGGTGCGCGCCTTCGCGCGCGCCGCGATCCGGCGCTGGCGGACTGGATCCGCGCGCAACGTCGCGTTTCCCGTGCACGATGGTCGACCGCATCGTGCCCGGCGACGACCGACGCCGACATCGCCGAAGCCGAGCGCGCTGCTCGGCGTGCACGACGCCGCGCCGGTCGCGGCCGAAGCCGTTCGGCCAGTGGGTCATCGAGGATCGCTTCGCCGGCGCCGCGCCCCGCGTGGGAGGAGGCCGGCGCGCAATTCGTGGCCGACGTCGCGCCGTTCGAGACGATGAAGCTGCGCCTGCTCAACGGCAGCCACTCCACGCTCGCGTACCTCGGCTTCCTGATGGGGCACGACTACGTCTGGCAGGCGGCCGGCGATCCGCTGCTGGCCGCGCTCGTCGAGCGGCAGATGGCCGAGGAGATCGCGCCGACGCTCGCCGAGCCGCCGGGCATCGACCTCGCACGCTTACTGCGCGCAGCTGATGCAGCGCTTCCGCAACTCCGCGCTGCCGCACCGGACGCGGCAGATCGCGATGGACGGCTCGCAGAAGCTGCCGCAGCGCCTGCTCGGCACCGTGCGCGACCGGATCGCCGGCGGGGGCATCGTACGCGCATCTCGCGCTGGCGGTGGCCGGATGGATCCGCTATGCGAGCGGCGTCGACGAGCAGGGCGCGCGCATCGACGTCGCCGATCCGCTGGCGGCGACGTTTGCGCAGATCGCGCGCGATGCGCGCGGCGATCCGGGCGCGATCGCCGACGGCTTTCTCGATCTGCAAGCCGGTGTTCGGCGCCGACCTGGTCGCGCACCACGCGTTTCGCGAGGCGGTGCGCGGCAACGTCGGTCGCGCTGTTCCGCGACGGCGACGCGCGCGACGCTCGCGCGGCATCTCGCGGCACGGCTGAGTCGCCCGTCGCGCGCCGAATCCGACCTCCAGGCATGCGACATGGCCATCCCGCTGAACCTCCATCCCGACCGGCTGTTCCCCGCCGACGCCGCCGACGCGCGGCCTCGCGCGCCGCCTCTATGCGACGGTGAAGGACCTGCCGATCGTGAGCCCGCACGGCCACACCGACCCGCAGTGGTTCGCCGACGACGCGCCGTTCGCCAACGCGTCGGCGCTGCTTCATCACGCCCGACCACTACGTGTTCCGCATGCTGTACAGCCAGGGCGTGCGCGCTCGAGGACCTCGGCATCCCGCGCGCGCGACGGCGGCGCCGGTCGAGACCGACGCGCGCAAGATCTGGCACGCGTTCGCCGCGCACTACCACCTGTTCCGCGGCACGCCGACGCGCATCTGGCTCGACCACGCGTTCAACACGGTGTTCGGCATCGACGAGCGGCTGACGCCGGAATCCGCCGACCGCTATCTTCGACCGCATCAACGAGTGCCTCGCGCAGCCCGCGTTCCGGCCGCGCGCGCTGTTCGAGCGCTTCAACATCGAGGTGATCGCGACCACCGAGATCGCCGCTCGACCCGCTCGCGCATCACCGAAGATCCGCGCGTCGGGCTGGAAGGGCCGCGTCGTCACCGCCTATCGCCCCGACCCGGTCGTCGATCCCGAGTTCGAGGGCTTCGCGGCCAACGTCGCGCAGCTTCGGCGAGATCACCGGCGAGGACACGGCGACGTGGAGCGGCTACCTCGCCGCGCACCGCAATCGCCGCGCGTTCTTCAAGTCGATGGGCGCGACGTCGACCGACCACGGCCATCCGACGGCGCGCACCGCGGACCTCGACGCCGGCCGAGTGCCAGCGGCTGCTCGATCGCGCGCTCGCCGGGCACGGTCACGCGCCGACGAGGCCGAGGCCTTCCGCGGCCAGATGCTGACCGAGATGGCGCGGATGAGCCTCGACGACGGGCTGGTGATGCAGATCCATCCGGGCAGCTTCCGCAACCACAATCCGCCGGTGTTCGCGCGACTACGGCCGCGACAAGGGCGCCGACATCCCGACGCGCACCGACTACGTGCGCGCGCTGAAGCCGCTGCTCGACCGGTTCGGCAACGAGCGCGACCTCACCGTCATCCTGTTCACGCTCGACGAGACGACGCTATGCGCGCGAACTGGCGCCGCTCGCCGGCCACTATCCGGTGCTGAAGCTCGGGCCCGTCGTGGTGGTTCCACGACAGCCCCGAAGGCATGCAGCGCTTCCGCGAACAGGTCACCGAGACCGCCGGCTTCTACAACACGGTCGGCTTCAACGACGACACGCGCGCGTTCCTGTCGATTCCGGCGCGCCACGACGTCGCGCGGCGCATGGACTGCCGCTTCCTCGCGACGCTGGTCGTCGAGCACAAGATCGGCGAGGACGAGGCGTTCGAGCTGGCGCCGGAGCTCGCCTACGGCCTGGCGAAGCGCGCCTACCGGCTCTGACGAGTCGGGTCGGCGTGCCGGCACGCGCGCCCGGATCCGTTCCGGATGTCCGGGCCGGCATTACAATGACGGCTTTTCGCGGTCGACGGCCGCCGCGGGTCGCCGACCCTCGCTTGCCGGCGGCGGCCGACCCGGCCCCAAGAGAGCTGTCGCCCGCGCCGACAGCCGGACGCCACGCCATGCAGACGTCTCCCGACACGGTTCACGCGTGCCTCGCCCAAGTCGCGGACCGACGCCCCGACGCCGTCGCGCTCGAATCGGCGGGGCGTCCTCCGCTGACGTTCGCGGGGCTCCGCGCGCTCGTCGACTCGTCGGTCGAGGCGCTGAACCGGGCGGGCGGGGGCGCGGCGATTGCGTCGCGATCGTGCTTCCGCACACCCCCGAGCTCGCGACGGCGTGCCTCGCGGTGTCGGCGTGCGCCGCGGCGGCGCCGCTCGACCCCGCCTACCGTGAGGCGGAGTTCGACTTCTATTTCGAGAGTCTCGCGCCGAAGCTCGTGATCCTGCCCGCGGGGCGGAGCTCCGCCGCCCGCGCGGTCGCGCAGGCGCGAGGCATACCGATCGTCGAGCTTTCCGCCGTCGAGGGCGCGCGAGACCGGAATGCTTCCGCCTCGCGCCGCTGCGCGAGAGCGCGCGGCTGGCGATGGCAGTTCCTCCGGCCGACGACGTCGCGCTCGTGCTCCACACGTCGGGCACGACGTCACGCGACCGAGAAGGTGCCGCTCGACGCAGCGCAACCTGCTCGCGTCGGTCGGGAACCTCGTCGCGTCGTGGTCTTGGCGCCGAGGATCGCTGCCTGCACGGGCTGCCGATGTTCCACGTCGGGGCATCGTCGACGTGCTGGCGGCGCCGCTGGTCGCGGGCGGCAGCGTCGTGTGACGTCGGGCTTCTCGGTGCCCGAGTTCTGCCGGTCGCTCGAAGCGTTCCGCCCGACGTGGACGCAGTGCGTGCCGACGATGCTCCAGGAGCTCGTCGACCACGCAGACGAGCACCGCCGCGCGATCGAGCGGAGACCTTGCGCTTCATCCGGTCGTGTCTCGGCCGCGCTTCCCGTCGCGCTCCTCGGCCAGGTCGAGGCGACGTTCCGCGTCCCCGTCGTCGAGATCTACGGGATGACGAGACCGGCGGCATGATCGCGAGCAACCCGTTCCCGCACGGCGTGCGCAAGCCGGGGTCGGTCGGATCGCCGCCGGTACCGCCAGGTGCGGTCGTCGACGAGGGTCGGACGCTGCGGTCCCGACGGGACGCGCGGCGAGGTCGTCGTGAAAGGCGCAAACGTGATGCGCGGCTACGCGGGCAGCGAGAAGGCAAACGCGGCCACGCGCTACGGCGGATGGTTCCCCACCGGCGACGAGGGCTGTCTCGACGAGGACGGCTACCTGTTCCCACCGGGCGCATCAAGGAGATCATAACCGGGGCGGCGAAAAGATCTCGCCGCACGAAGTCGACGACGCGCTGCTCTCGCATTCGGCCGTGGCGGAGGCCGCGACGTTCGCGCTGCCGCATCTGACGCTGGGCGAGGAGGTCGCCGCCGCCGTGGTGCTGAAGCCCGGCGCGACCGTCGCGAAGCACGAGCTGATCGGCCATGCGCACAAGCGCCTCGCGTACTTCAAGGTCCCGCGCGTCGTGCACTTCCTGCAGGCGATCCCGAGGACGGCGGGTGGCAAGCTGCAGCGCAACCGGTTGGCCGAGACGCTGGAGTCGCGTACCGCGTCTTCCGGCGAAGAGCGCGCCGCATACGTCGCGCCGCAGACACCGGTCGCGCGCTCGCTCGCGGCGATGTGGGAGCGCGCGCTCGGCGATCGACCGGATCGGCGTCGACGACGACTTCTTCGCGCTCGGCGGCGACTCGCTCAAGGCCGCGAGCTTCGTCAACCGGATCCAGCACGCCTGGGCGACGCGGTCTACGTCACCGCGGTGTTCGACGCGCCGACCGTCGCGCGGTTCGAAGCCTTCCTGCACGCGAGCTATCCGGAGCTCGTCGCGCGGATGCTGGGCGGCGACGCAGGCGCGTCCGCGGGCGTCCCGCGCCGCAGGATCGACGCGGAGGCGCTGCGGCGTTTCCGCCATGCGATCGCACCGACGCTCGGGGCGATGCCCGCGCTGGCGGCGAAGAACCGCCGGCCGTGTTCGTGCTCTCGCCGCCGCGCTCGGGATCGACGCTGCTCCGCGCGATGCTCGGCGGCCACCCGCGACTGTTCGCGCCGCCGGAGCTCTACCTGCTCTCGTTCGACACGCTGGCCGACCGCAAGGCCTGGTTCACCGGCCCGCAGTGCTACCAGCTCGAAGGCAACACGCGCGCACTGATGCAGCTCCGCGGAATGTCGCTGGCCGAGGCCGAGGCGCTGATGGCCGAGCTCGAGGCGCGCCGCACGCCCGTGCACGAGTACTACCGGATGATGCAGGGCTGGATGGGCGACCGGACGCTCGTCGACAAGACGCCGTACTACGCGAGCCGGATCGAGACGCTGGAGCGCGCGGAGGCGACGTTCCGCGACGCGCGCTACGTGCATCTCGTGCGCCATCCCTACGGCGTGATCCGCTCGTTCAGGTGGGGCATCTGACCGAGCACATCCCCCAACCCGAGCACCACCGCCGCGGCCGCGACCCGCCGGCTGACCTCACGATGGTGGAGCCCGGCCATTCGCAATGGGAATCCGAGATTCTCCTCCACGGTCATGTGGGGGTACAACGCATGCTGTTGGAATGCCATGGCAACGTCGCGTCTGCTGTGCGGTCTGCCCGTTGACCAACTCGCCGTCGATGTACATCTCCCCGTCGGACGGAGCTTCGAGTCCGGCCACCATCCGCAGCACGGTCGTCTTGCCGCAACCCGAGGGGCCGACGATGGCGACGAACTCGCCGTCGGCGATTGCGATGTCCACGTCGTCGACCGCGACCGTGCCGTCGAGGAACACCTTGCGCAGATGGCGAAGTTCGAGGGTCGACATAGTGACTTGCGCGACCCTCTCCCCTCATCGGAGAAAATGCAAGACCGAATTCGGAACCAGCGGCTTGACTCCCCCCGTGCGCTCTGTGCACCGTTGGGCGACACCAGTCACCCGAGCACCAGCCACCCGAACACCGAGACTGAGGAGCACCGTCGTGAGTCTGTCCGTTGCCGCCATCACCGTCGACTGTCGCGACGCCCGCACCGTCGCCGACTTCTGGTCCGCCGTCTTCGATATCCCGCTCGACGTCGAACCGGAGCCAAGCGTCTTCTTCGCATCGCTCGGTCGGAGCGACCCGCAGGCGAAGATCGCGATGATGTTCATCAGCGTGCCGGAGCCGAAGGCCGCGAAGAATCGGATGCACCTCGATCTCCAAGCCGATGATCGCGGTGCCGAAGTCGAACGGCTCGTCGGACTCGGCGCCACTGTCGTGCACGACAAGGACGAGTGGGGCACGCGCTGGACCACCCTTGCCGATCCGGAGGGCAACGAGTTCTGCGTCGCCACGCATTGAGCGTTCCGCCAACGCCGTCAGGGTGACGTCGGGTTGACGTCAGGGTTGACGTCACGTGGCGGCGCCGATGGTGTCCCGCCGCCGAGTGACTTTCACGCGAAGTCGCTCTGACGTCGAGCCTGCACTCCTGTCACCCACGCCACGAACTCGGGTGCTGCCGACGCGATCCGCGTTCGCCCGGCTGCTGGGCCGACGGGGATCAGGTGTGACACGAAGCTGCGACCGGTGAACACGTGCAGGCTGAATGTTGGCGCCTCGGCCGTTTCGGCCGGCGCGTGCATCGGGTCGAGATCGGCGGCGACCGACACCGCAGTCGAGGGGCACACCCAGAGCGAGCACGGCCCCCATTGGGTGTGGATCAACCGGTGGACGTGGCCGGAAAAGACGTTGGTGACGTGGTGGTGCTTGCGAACCACGTCCTCGAAACGTTCGGCACCATCGAGACCCACACAGTCCATCCACCAGATCCCGGTTTCGAACGGCGGTTGATGGATGGCGATTGCAGTCGGCAGATCCGGGTGCGCGGTCAGTTCGGCGTCGAGCCAGGTCGCGTCGTCGGCACCGAACACATCGCTGCTCGTGTCGAGCAACACCAGGCGAAGCGGACCCGCGTCACGGCGCGGTGACCGACGAACTCGGCGACTTGGCGATCGTGATTTCCGCGAATCGCGTCCCACGGCACCTCCAGCGCAGAAATGCGCGTCGAGGAACTCATCCCATTCCGCAGGCGTGTCGCCTTCGGTCAGATCGCCGGTGATCAGCACCAGGTCGGGGCGCCGGGTCATAGCGTTGATCTCGGCAATGGCCTGCGAGAAATGCTCCCCACTCCCCGGATGCGGACCGCCGACGTGAAGATCGGACAGCTGCGCAATCACGTAGGTCACGCCCTGATTCTGTCACGCCGCGATCGGGACCGATGGTCGTAGATACAAACACCTGTTTCTTCTTGACATTTTTGTCGTACATGTGTACTGTTGGGAAATGGGCTCCTCGGACACGATCGGCGCAGCGGTGGCGCCGTGGCAGTCGCTGTCGACAGCGATTGCCGATCTCGATGTCGAGGTCAACGACATCGCCGGAATCTTGAACATCCACCACGCCCGGCTCGTCGACACCGCGATCGTCATGCTCGACGACGACCGAATCTGGTCCGGTGCCGGCATGACCTCGGTCGCATCATGGCTCGCCTGGCGCACCGGTGTGTCTCCCGCGACTGCCGCGTCGATCGTCACCATCGCCCAACGCGCCGACTGATCTGCCCGCCACGCTCGACTCGTTGCGTCGCGGTGAACTCTCCCTCGACCAAGCCGCCTCCATTGCCCGCAAAGCCCCCTGGTGGTGCGATCAACAAGCCCGCGACTACGGCCGCGTCATGACCGTCACCCAACTCCGGGCGGTGCTCGGCGCCTACCCCTACCCGCACCTCGACGCCGACGGCCACGAAATCCGCGAACCCGCACCCACCGACACGGTCAGCGACCCGACCACCACGGTCGACGACAATACGACCGCAGCCGACGCCACGACGGCAGTCGACGCCACCACGCCAGTCGACGAGAACGCAATCGACGCCAGACGACGGCCGATGCCAAGACGATTGAGGTCGCGGCCACCGATCGACACCACCACATCCGTCGACGCCACGAGATCGGAGCGGTCGGCGGCGACGGCCAGACCGAATCATCGACCCGATCCGCAGCCCACGGCCCCGACACCATCAGAGTTGCCCGACGAGTGGTGCTCGATCATCATCGGCGACGACGGCATGTACCGACTCACTGCCCTACTCCAACCCGACACCGGCCTGACCGTCAACGCCGCACTCGACGCCGCCCGCGACCGTCTCTTCAACAACAACACCGGCCACACCGGCGTCAACGCCGGCGTCACCACCATCGACGCGTTGCGCTCCATGGCTGAACGCTCACTCGACGCGAACCCGACATCCGCCGCCGAACCCGCTTCACCACATCCCTGTCGATCGACATCACCACCGGCGTGATGACCGACACCGCGGCTACCGGCTCCCCGACACCATCCGCCAACACATCACCTGCGACGGCACCCTCACCCCCACCTACCTCCACAACACCCGACCCGTCTCAGTCGGACGCACCCACTACGTCGTACCCCAACGCACCCGCACCATCATCGAACACCGCGACCACGGCCACTGCCGAGTCCCCGGCTGCACCACCCGCCACGGCCTCGAAATCCACCACATCATCCACTGGGAACACGGCGGCCCCACCAACACCAACAACCTCATCCTGATCTGCGGCACGACACCACCGACTCCACCACCACGGCCGACTCACCATCACCGGCAACGCCGACAACAACGACGGTCTCGAATTCCGCAACCAACACGGACGAATCATCACCCCGTCGGGTGCAACGCCCAACCCGGCCACCGGGCCACCCCCACGACCACCTCGCCCATACCAACACCCCGACGGCGGACGGCTCGACAAACGGTGGATCTACTTCCAACCCCCACACGCCCACATCCAAGAACTCCTCCAACGATCCGCCAGCGACACCGACTACCTCCAACGCATCGCCCCACCCTGGACGAACTGAAGCGGCGGCCGGTCCGAGAGCTCGTCTGGCCGGATGCCGATTGCAGTATCGGCGTCATTGGAAGCCCGACGTCGATCCCGTGACGGTTGACGGAGTGCCAGCAGTACACGTGGGCACGCCTCGCGCAACGACTACTTGGGCAAGTTTCTCGTCCGACGACCGTGACCGGAACGCCAGCAGTGCATGACGGCACGCCTCGTGCACCTGTGCTAAGCCGATCCGACCTGTGCGCTGACTACATCTTCTGCGTCAAGCCGCCGTCGACGACGAAGATCTCGCCGGTCGTGTACTTGTTGCGCAGCAGTGCGAGCACCGCCTCGGCACAATCGTCGGGCGTTGCCGACCGAGGAATCGGGGCGGTCGCGGCGACGGCTGCGTGCAGCGCGCCCCAATCCTCGGTCCATGGTGTCGCAACGAGGCCCGGTGCCACAGCGTTCACCCTGATCGGGCCGTACGACTTCGCAAGCAACTGCGTCATCTGATTCAGCGCCGCCTTGGTCATCGAATACGCCATCGACGAGCCGACCGGTCGCACACCGGCGATCGAGGTGATGTTGACGATGTTCGGGTCGTCGCTGTTGCGCAGGTGCGGGATCGCCCGCTTGGTGAGCCACCACGTGCCGAACACGTTCACCTCGAAGGTCTTGCGGAAGATCTCGTCGGTCAGGTCGTCGAGTTGGTGATGCGGCACCTCAGTGGTCCAGCCGGCATTGTTGATCAGGAAGTCGAGTTGGCCGAATCGCTCGACCGTCGAGTCGATCAGTTCGTGCGCCTCATCCTGGTTGCTGATGTCGGCTCGGATGTAGGCCGCCGTGCCCGGCAGCGAGGCGACGACCGCTTCGCCCGCGTCGACCGACGACGACGAGTTGACCACGACGGTGGCCCCGAGCGCCGACAGCCGCCGTGCGGTTTGTTCCCCGATCCCACTCGACGATCCGGTGACGATCGCGACCCTGCCGGCAAATTCTTCGCTCATGTGAGCCGACACTACGAAAGCCGTGGGTCGATGCGATGATCGGACATGGCCGTCCTCGATCATCTCGTCTATGCAGTGCCCGATCTCACGCGCGCCATCGACTGGTTCGCTGACGCAACTGGCGTGCGCCCGGCAATCGGCGGCTCACACGAGGGGATGGGGACACACAACGCGCTCGTATCGCTCGGCGATTGCTATCTCGAATTGATCGCACCCGACCCCGGTCAGCCCGATCCCTCGATCTCGGGTCAGCCTCGGCCGTTCGGTCTCGACGAAGTCCTCGCCCCAGACGGGCCAGGAGCTGCGCTCGTCGGTTTCGCGATCCGCCCGAGCGACGGCGAGACGATCGACGACCTCGCCGACCGTGCGGCCGACGCCGGCTACGACCCCGGACCGACGATTGCGATGAGTCGACTCACACCGGACGGCAGCCGCCTCGCGTGGCGCCTCACCTTGCCGACGCAACGCACCCTGCCCTTCATCATCGACTGGGGCGACACCCCCCAACCCCACACCACCCAACCCGGCGGCGTCGAGCTGACCTCATTCGCCGTCATCCATCCACGGCCGTTCGACGTGCTCGGTGTCTTCGCCGCGTTGGGGCTCGACATCACCGTCACCGCGCCCGACTCCTCGACCGACCCGGCCAGCCAGAGTCACCATCCTCGCCTTGCCGCCACCGTCACCGGCGATCACGGCGAACTCCACCTCTGAGCATTCCGACACCGGCTCCCTCGGCTCCGACCAGCCGACGCAACCCAGTCCGACTCGAGCGCTTCGTGCGAGCACATGTTGTGTCGGGCGTTGCTTGCGCTCGCACGAAGTCCGGCTCTGGCTCTGGCTCGACGCAGCAAGGGCGGGAGCGGATGCTCGCCGTTTGCCGCGCGTCAGGCCGAGGCGAGCACGACGGGGATGTTGCGGGGACCACGGATCTGCCCGTTGGTCCAGGTGGTCTCGCTCGACTCGTCGATCGCGTACGTCGGGAAGGCGCGCACCCACTCGTGGAATGCGATCTGCATTTCGAGTCGAGCGAGGTTCGATCCGAGGCAACGGTGGATGCCCAGACCGAACGCGACATGACGGTTTTGGGCTCGGTCGATCTGGAACTGCTCGGGGTGCTCGAACGCAGCAGGATCGTGATTGGCTGCCGGGAAGGTGACGAGAACCTGTTCGCCCGCCCGGATCGGGCATCCTGCGATCTCGGTGTCGCCGATCACCTTGCGGCCCATGGTGACCGGCGCGTAGTAGCGCAACACCTCCTCGGAGAACGTGAGCCACAGCATGTCGTCGGGGTCATCGACCACGGCGACGAGTCGGGCCAAGTCGTCCGGGTGGGTGGCGAGATGCCACAGCCCCGAACCGATTGCGCTCCACGTCGTGTCGATGCCCGCCAACAACAGCAACAGCAGGTACCCCACCTTGAGTTCGTCGCCGACCGGGACTCCATCGATTTCGGCATTGGTGATCAGCGATGCAAGATCGTCCTCGGGCTGCTCCTTGCGTCGATCGAGCAGCTCGAAGAAGTAGGCCCGCATCTCGGCCGTCACTTGCTCCCGAACCCGATTGTCGCGCGGGGCGATCTGGAAGTTGCGATAGATCCAGTCGCGGAAGAGATCGGCATCGCTGTCGGGAACACCGATCATCTGCGCGATGCCGTGCACCGGAATGTGTTGCGAGTACTGCGCCGCCGCGTCGGCCGTGGTCGAACCCGAGGCACGGATCGCGTCGATCAGGCCCACGGTGTACTCGCGCAACTCGGGTTCCATCTCGGCAATGCGTTTCGGGCTGAACGATGGGAGCAGGAGTCGCCGGTGGCCGTGGTGGTCGGGTGGATCGGACGTGATGGGCGGAGCCGGGCGCCGCACTGCATCGGGCTGCGCGACCGAGACGAACTCGGAGGAGAAGTGCACGGTGTCGTTCGCGATCGCCGCCACTGCTTCCATCGTCACTGGCATGAAGGCCCGTCCGTACCGTTCGGTCATCGCAACCGGGCACTGTTCGCGCACGCTGTTCCAGATGTCGATGGCGTTGGCTCCCCACGCGTCGTCGAGCCAGTCCCAGTCGTTCACCCAATCGGTCACCGGCTTCGCTTCCACCGTGTCGCCAGCAGAGCTCCTCGGTCCTTCACCTTCGTACGCCATGTTGATCCCCTCGGTCGTCGCGAACTGCCGTGGCGCGAGAGTACCCGTGCCGTCGACGGTGCCACGAAGCCGATGACCCGTGGCCGAACCATCTTTCCGGCGGGCCAGAACCTGACCGTCGGATGTCGCTCCCGCGACGACTGCCGTCCGGGTCGACAACACTCGATGATCGAAAGTGTGCGATCGGGCACACTGCCGCTAGCGTTCCGTCGTCGGCACGGTTTTGTGAGTCGGCCCGCTCGCGGCGGATCAGGTCTCCGGGGGGTGACCTGATCCGCGCAGCACCCTCACACCCCGGCCAGCACGTCGGCGACCGTCCTGTCGAATGGTGTCGACAGTGTGAGTTGCGTGTGGCTGCGCAGCACGGTCGGGATCGCGGCGATCTGCTGGAGGACCTCGTGGAGATGATCGTTCGAGCGAGCGATCACACGGCAGTGCAGGTCGCCGTCACCCGTGACGGTGTGGATCGCGAGGATCTGGGCGATGTTCGCGAGCGCATCGACGGTGCCGGAGTGGGAGCCCTGCGCGATCTCGAGAGTGCAGAACGCCAGCACGTCGAGGCCGACTCGGGTCGGATCGACGTCCGGCCCATACCCCGTGATGACACCGGTCGATTCAAGACGGTCGAGCCGAGCGTACGCCGTGCCCCGCGCCACGCCGAGCGTGCGCGCCAGATCAGCGATCGACTGACGGGGCGAACGGCGGAGTTCGGCGATGATCAACAAGTCGGTCGAATCGAGAGCTGACACGTGTCCAACCGTATCGCACCAATCGTCGGCGAACTTGAACACTTCGTCAGCTCATCTTCGCTCAAACTCACCGTTTGTTCACTGCTGTTGACATCGATTGCACACATGGTTACAACGACGGACATGCTGAAGAGTGTCGACCACATCACCTATGCCTGTACCGTCGGCTCGATCGAGCGATGGGCGTGGTTCCACATCGAGGTCGAGGGCGGCACCCTGATCAATCGGATCGACGACGTGCGCCCCGACGACACCGAGTCGAGCATGAAGATCTGGTGCATCGACTACGGCACCTTCGGCGTCGCGCTGATCGAAGGCATCGATCGCTCCAAGAAATCGCAGGTGACATCGTTCGTCGAACGCCACGGCGATCACTCGGTGCAACACGTCGCCTTCGACACCGGTGACCTCGACCGCTTTCAAGCGCACATGAAGAAGATGGGCGGCACCCCGCGCGGCGAGACCCTCGTGCGCCACGACGGATTCGGTGTGTTGAAGCAGATGTTCGCTCGCGGATATGCCGAAGGCGGCGCGGCCGAAGCGTGTTTCCCCGAGTACGTCGAACGTCCCCGCGTGGGCGACGACATGGCCGATGTCGCGATCACGTTCGCCCAGGAAACGGGCAAGGGCTTCTACGACCAGATCGAAGCAGCAGTCGCGGCCGGCGACGAGGCACCGTTCTTCGACTTCGACCAGATGCCCGTCGACTGGCACGTGCCGGAACCAACGCCGCTCGGGGCCTGAACACTCGACGTCGGCGGTACGACGCGAGTCGATGGCCAGAGTGCAGACCGCACTCGGAGCGGAGATGGCCGGCCGGCCCGAGATGGACGAGATGGACGTGCTGGACATTCGGGCGCCACTGCTTCATCAAGGTGTTGCGGCCGTGCAAGACTTCTACGATGCGCCGAATCGCCCCATTCCTGACCACCGCCGTTCTCGTTCTTGCTGCCTGCGGCGGCGGCAGCGACGACGCCGCCGACACGACGGTCGCTGCCGACACGACGGCACCGGTGGCCACCGAGACCGCACCGGCCACCGAGGCACCGCCCGAGACCGAGGCTCCCGCGCCGACCGAAACCGAGGCGCCCGTAGCAACTGAGGCGCCCGTGGAGACCGAAGCCGTTCCCGCCGAAACTGACCCCGCAGCGCCGGCGGGGGCAATCGCGGTCAACATGGTCGAATGGGCAGTCGAGGCGCCGACCTCGCTCGCCGCCGGCACCGTTGCCTTCGATGTGAGCAATGGCGGTGACTTCCCGCACCACTTCGCCGTCGCTCGGGGCAACAGCTATGAAGAACTGCCCCAAACCGGCGGTGGCGCCATCGACGAGGCCACGCTCGGTGCCGACTTCCTCGGCCGCACAGCGAACATCCAGAGCGGCGAAACCGCGACGATCTCGTTCGACCTCACGCCTGGCAACTATGTCTTCTTCTGCAACATTGCCGGCACCGTGAGCCACGCCGCGCAAGGCCAAGTCCTCTCGGTCACCGTCGCCTGACATCACGCCTGGTGTCAGACACCAGCGGTGATGTCAGCCCTTGGCGCGGCCCGTGATGCCGAACAGCTTGCCGGCGACCTTGCGGATCTGGATCTCGTCGGAACCTTCGGTGATCCGGTACCGGCGGTGGTGGCGGTAGATGTGCTCGAACGGCATCGCCCGGTTGTACCCCATGCCGCCACACGTCTGCATTGCCTGATCGGCGGCGTTGCACGCGAAGCGATTGGCGCGGTAGTTGCACATCGCGACCTTGTCGGTGATCTCCATGTGGTCGACTCCGGCGTCGAGTTGCCACGCCGTCTTCCAGATGAGCGCGCGCAACATCTCGGCTTCGGTCGCCAGTTCGGCGAGCGGGAACTGGATCGCCTGGTTCGACGACAACGTCTTGCCGAACGTCGTGCGCCGATTGGCGTACGCGACTGCGGTGTCGATGCAGTGCAGGCCCGCCCCGAGCGATGACGCAGCCTGGCGGATCCGGTTCTCGTGCACGAAGAGCTGAGCCGTCATCAGACCCAAGCCCTCCTCACCGAGGATGGTGTCGTGATGCACCCGCACGTCGGTGAGCCGGACGTGGGCATGATCGGTGGGCATGTTGAAGGTCCACATGAACTCCTCGACCTTGAAGCCGGGCGAGTCGGTGGGGACGATGAAGCAGGTGATGCCGCGGCCGTCGCCCGGCTTGCCGGAGGTGCGGGCGAAGATGTAGTCGTGCGTGGCGTGATGGAGGCCGGTGTTCCAATACTTCTCGCCGGTGATCACCCATTCGTCGCCGTCGCGTGTCGCCGTCGTCTCCATCCATGTGGCGTCAGAACCGTGGAGCGGCTCGGTCAACCCGAAGCCGATCCGGGCCGTGCCGTCGAGCATCTTCGGGATCCACTCGGCCTGCTGGGCGGGTGACCCGTACTTCTCCATCATCAAGACGGTGACGAGGTTGCCGACGATCGAGCTCTCGTTCTGCAGGTCATTGTGCAACCCGAGGCCCTTGCGGGCCAGATGCTCGCGGATGATCGCCATCTCGAGGCTGCCCGAGTTCTTGCCGCCGAATCGCTCCGGCAGTTGATGGCGGTAGTAGCCCGCCTCGTCGGCGGCGACGCGCATGCGCCGGAGCAGCGCTTCCCATTCCGCATTGGGCAAGCCGTCGCGGTCCCAGTCGGTCCGGCTGTCTTCGCGTCGATGGTCGAAGAAGCGGATGTTGTCATCCTCGTTCTCGATCGGCTTGATCACGTCGTCGATGAATCGGTCGAGATCGGCGAGGAGTTGCTGCGTCGATGCAGCGATGTCGAAGTCCATGCTCCGAACGTATCGGTCGCTCAGCCCGGGCCTGGCAGCGAGCCGCCCGCGGGCTGCCGTTGAGGCTGCTGTCAGGCTGCGTTGCCGGGCAGACGCGACGGATCGAGGTTGTCGGCGCGGGGGAATGCTCCCCGCAGGAGCAGTGGCGCCTTGAACGGGGACCACGAACCGGCGGGTTGGCCGAGGCGATCGGCCACCGCGTAGATGACCGACGGGTTGAAGCCCAGTCCGCAGTGGCTGCCGACGACGCGGATGTTCTCGGTCTTCGCGGTCTGACGGATCAGTGCGGCCTGCCAGCTGACCACGCCGTCGGTGCGCGAATAGATCGAGGTCACGGGTACGTCGAGGTGCGGTTGAAAGGCTGCCCGAACGTCGCGCTTGAACGTCGGCGAGTGCAGATGGCGCAGCCGCTTCCACATTCGTTCGGCGCCAGACGAATCATTCTCGATCATCTGGATCGGCGAGCCGAGCGTGATCACCTGCCGGACCGCTTGCGGTGCAGCCCGGGCGAGTTCGCGGGCGTAGATGCCTCCGAGGCTCCACCCGACCAACGACACGGGTGCGTTCGCGGTGGCGTGGACGCGTTCGAGCAGCGCGCCGAGTCCGTCGAGGATCTCGGGCGTCGGGCCGAGATTCTGACCGAGCCGCCACCCGTGGGTCTGATATCCGAGGTCACGCAGCAGTCGTCGTAGCGGGCGGGTGGAACCGTCGCCCGCAGTGAAACCTGGCAGCACGATCACGTGATGGCCGTCGCCCTTTGGCAACCGCCGGAGCAGCGGCAGCGCCGCGCTCATGACCGCCCGCTCGTTGAACGCCCGCACTTCGAGTGCGGCCATCCAGGCCGGCGGAGCTGTGATCGATGTCTTGTCGCTCATGTGACCCCCGAGTCGTCGACTCAAACCGTATCCGTCACCATCCCGCCCTGTCACGCTCAGCCCCGACGTCGTCGTGAACGTCTGAGCGCGATTCTCTGTCCGTCACGCCCAGCCACCTTCAGAACCAGGACTACTTCTAGCACTTCACCCACCACTCTTCGCGCTCGGACGCCAGAGCCCCGCTCAACGTAGGGTGTGGCTCATGTGGACCCGACGCAGTCTCCTCGCGACAATTACCGGTGCCGGATGCTTGTTTGCAACAACGACCCTGCTGTCAATCGGACCGGCGGCCCATTTTCAGGCAAATGCCCTCGGAGCGGGTCAGGTACTCACGGTGAATGTCCCGCAAGCGGTCGGCGCCAAAACCGTTCTCGGTCAGTTGACGGTAGATCGGACCACTGGACCGGGATTCGTGACGGCATACGCGTGCCAAGAGGGCCTTCCCCGCGATGGGCAAGGGCAGGTGTCCAAGTCCGACCTCAACTTCAACGGCACGATCAACCCGGTTGCATCGAATCGGCTCATCGTGCGGGCAGACGGCTCGGGCAATGTGTGCTTCTACACCTCCGCGGCGGCCGAGTTGATCATCGACATCAACGGTGTGGCCGATGGAGCCATCACACCAATTTCGAACCAGCGCACCGACACTCGCAACACGCCACCTCTTCTAGGCGATACCGAAATCGTGCGCGTCAATGTGGCCGAGGCGACCGGTCGCAAGACCGTGTTCGGTCAGCTCACCGTCGACCGGTCCCAACGTGGTGGCTTCGTCACCGCATACGGATGCGCTGACGGCATCCCCGGCGGTCTTGGCGCGATCTCGAAATCGGACCTCAACTACAACGGTGCGATCAACCCTGTCGCGTCGAACCGCCTCGTGGTTCAAGCCGACGCCGCTGGTGATGTGTGCTTCTATGTGTCGACGACGGCCGAACTGATCGTCGACGTCAACGCCGTTGCAGAGTCCGTGATCCGGCCGGTCTCGATGCCCCGCTTCGATTCCCGGGACAAACCCGGATTGAACGGCGCTGGTGAGATCATCCGAGTGGGCGTGACTGGAGCTGGTGCCGGCGCAACGGTCTTCGGACAACTCACCGTCGATGCGGTCACGGCTCCTGGATTCGTGACGGCTTACGGATGTGCCGACGGTATTCCGTGCGATGCAAACGGTCAAATCTCGAAGTCGGATCTGAACTACGACGGCCGGGTCAATGGGGTGGCCTCCAACCGACTCGTGGTCCAGGCCGATCGCGATGGCATGGTGTGCTTCTACACCCTCACCGCGGGCGAGTTGATCATCGACATCGTGGGAGTGTCCGACAGCGCCATCATCTCGTTCGCCAACCAACGCACCGACACGCGTCCACCACCCGCCACGGTTCCACCCCCACCACGAGCCCGGCGAATCCAGGAGACACGAAGAATTGCGGTGACTTCGCAACACAGAGCGAAGCACAGGCCTGGTTCGATCTCTACTACCCGTACTTCGGCGACGTGGCAAAGCTGGACGGCAACAACGACCGCGTAGCATGCGAATCGCTCCGGTGAACGTCTGACCGCGTTTCTCTGTCCGTCACGCCCAGCATTGCGGGGCTGGGGGGACAGAGAACACGACGCGACCGGAGTCGAGCCTCAGCGGCGCGCCGACTTCTTGGCCGCCAACTTCTTCGCCACCGACTTCTTGGCCACCGACTTCTTGGGCACCGGCTTCTTGGCCGCCGACTTCTTGGCCGCCTGCTTCTTCGCCACCGGCTTCTTGGCCGCCGGCTTCTTGCTCGGGACGGCTGTGACGCCGTCGCCGCCGTGGCGCCGTGCGGGCGGCGGCTGGCGCTCTGCCCATTCGGCGCCGGTGGCATCGAAGAGACGCTCAATCTCGGCAATGTGCAGATCGACCAGATGCCACAGGTCCGGTACGAGCTCACGGTCCGAGATCAGCCCGAAGTCCATGCGATCGCCATATGAGTGCACGGTGATGTTGAGGCCCACCCCGTCGGAGATGGTCGACACCGGAATGTAGGCGTCGAGCCTGGCGCCAGCGAAGTACAACGGCTCTCGCGGCCCGGGCACGTTCGAGATCACGACGTTGATGGGAAGGTTGACGCGATCGGCGAGCTTCAGTCGCGACACCAGGCGGATGGCCGAGGCCGCCACCACGGGAGAGGTGTAGTCGGTTGCCTGACTGAGCGCGTCCGCCGGCATCAGGTCGAACTGCTGCTTGGCGACGTTCATCGCCGCTCGACACAGGGCGACACGTTCGATCGGATCGGCACAGTTCGTCGGGAGATCAGCCACGATTGCCGACACCCGGTTGGTCCACGGATCCTTCTCGTCGCCGGTTCGGATCGACACCGGAACCATCGCCCGGAGCGGGCCGTCCGGCAGCGCATCGTGTTCGATGAGATACTCCCGCAGCGCACCGGCGCAGATCGCCATGACCACGTCGTTCAGGGTGCCGCCGGTGGCGTCCTTCAGCCGCTTCAGATTCTCGAGGCTGGTCGAGCGCATCGCGAAACGGCGATGGGGCGTGACTGACGCATTCCAGGGCGTCGGCGGTGCGGAGGAGATCGGTAGCGACACGCGCGCAGGCGCAGAGTCATTAGTCGGATCGGAGCGACGAGCGATCGCGCCGAGCGCCGAGCGCGCCTGGCTGGCAATGCCGCTGACGCTGGTGACACCCGCGGCGTCGGCCAAGTCGCGCACGATGTTCAGCGAAAGGCGGGCTTGCCGAATCGGATTCACGGCCAGGTTCTTGGCCGCCCGTTGCAACATCTCGCCGCGGCTCGGCGGCTCCTCCCCCACCCACGCCCGATGCTCGAGCGGGTAGACCGCATCGCGCACCGTGTCGGTGAACATCTTCAGCATGATCACACCGGACGCACCGTCGATGGTTGCGTGATGAATCTTCTGCAGAAGCGCCCACCGACCGTCGGCCAAACCCTCGATCACGTAGGCCTCCCAGAGCGGGCGCGACCGGTCCATGTGCCGAGCAACGATGCGCGCCACCTGCTCGGCGAGCTGATCGTCGGCGCCCGGCGGAGCGAGCCCGATATGGCGCACGTGGTAGTCGATGTCGAAGTTGTTGTCTTCGGTCCAGTACGGGCGATCGAGCTCGAACGGCACCTCGACGACTCGGCGCCGCAGCGGCTCGAGGTGTCCGACCATGATGCTGAAACGCTCCCGCACCTCGGTGAACGGGTCGAACTCGGGGGACGGACGCTCATAGATGCTCAACCCGTTCACGTGTCCGTACGTGTTCGGCGTCTCCATCAGCAAGAAGCTGACATCGAGTCCGGTGAGCTGCTTCATTGGCGATCCCCTTCGATGTTCGGTTGATCGTTGTCGATGCAGCTTCGCTCCACGGTGTGACCGATGTCAAACCCGTCACTGCGCAACCGGTAGTCAGCTGTCGCATCGGGGCCAGGCACCAACGCGACACTTTTGTCGCGATAGGGCCAGGCACCAACGCGACACTTTTGTCGCGATCGCGCCTGGCCCCGACGCGACATGGAATCGACAAGGCGCTGAGGCGAGCTCGACGACGCTGAAACTCCTCGAAGACGGGTGGGACGATCATGCGATGATGGGGAGGTGATCGGGAAGTGGTGGCGAGGTGATGGTGAGATGGTGGCGAGGTGATGGTGAGATGGTGCGATGGTGAGGTGGTGAGGAAATGACCGGGTTGGCAGCTGCGAGTGCGGTAACGGCGGCCGGTGATGGGCGATTCACGGCGGACTTACTCGCCGACTGGGAGATCTGGGGTCCGCAAGGCGGCTATCTCGCTGCGGTCGCGATGCGCGCTGCCGGCGCGGTGACTGGACGGGCGCGACCAGCTTCGATCACTGCGCACTTCGTCGGAGCGGGAACGAGCGGTCCGGTATCCGTCGACGTCGCCATCAACCGTGAGACCACCGTCGCGACGTCAGCGTCGGTGCAGATCACGCAGCACTCCGATCGCGGCGAGCGGGTGCTCCTGACGGCCCTCGTCTGGGGAGTCGATGCCGACCTGCCCGGCCTCGAACATCGGTCGACTCACCGCCCACTCGAAGCGATGAACCCCGACGGTCTGCCGAGCATGGAGGAGTTGATGGCGGGTCGAGCCGGGCCTGCGCCACACCCGTTCTGGGCCAACATCGAACAGCGGCCAGTGCGCTGGATCGACGACTGGGACAACCGCACTGCTGGCGAACCGGAGAACCAGTGCTGGTTCCGCTTCGTCGATGGTGAGACTCACGCCGATCCATGGCTCGATTCGTGCCGCTCGCTCGTCGTGCTCGATCTCGAGTCGTGGGGTGCGGCAACTCGGGCACACTCGGGAGAGCTGGCGCACTACGCACCCACGATCGAGGTGACCACTCGATTCATCGACCGCACCCATGACGACCCGTGGCTGCTGAGCGATGCTCGCCGCGCCCGTGGCGACCAACGGGTTGGTGGCGTGCACGGGAACGGTCTGGACACCCGACGGACGTTTGGTCGCCGTGGGCGGAAGCACACTGCTCTGCCGACCCGCAGCGCGCCGACCTGACGGCCGCTGACGGGTCAACGCGAAGCGCTGCCCGACCAATTTGATCGAGTCGCCGGCCAAGATCGCCGCGACGTGTCACGTTGGTGCCTGGCCCTCTCGCGACAAAAGTGTCGCGTTGGTGCCTGGCCCTATCGCGACAAAAGTGTCGCGTTGGTGCCTGGCCCCATCGCGACACTGGCGGAACGGATGAGACGAGCTCGAAGTGGCGGTACCGTGGGGTCATGTCCGCTGACGTGACTGCGCACGATCATGACCACGATCACGAACATGCTCACGGGGCGGTGCCGAGCCACATGGTGCACCGCCATCGCGATGTCACCGGCGGCACCGTGCGGGCAACCGTTTTCGGCATCAGCGACGGGCTCGTGTCCAACGTTGCGCTCATCCTGGGCGTCGCAGCGGCAGCATCGACCCGTTCGAGTGTCCTCGTCGCCGGAGTCGCCGGGCTCCTCGCCGGCGCCGCGTCGATGGCCGCCGGCGAGTACGTGTCGATGAAAGCCCAGTCCGAACTCGTCGAACGTGAACTCGAAATCGAACGCCAATCGATCGCCAAGCAGCCCGAGATGGAAGCCCGCGAACTGGCCGCCATCTACCGCCAGCGTGGTGCCGACGCCGACACGGCGAGACGTATGGCCGAGCAGGTCCACGAGAACCCCGCGGTCGCCCTCGACGTGCACGCCCGCGAAGAGCTCGGTGTCGACCCGGAGGGCACGGGCAACCCGGTGGCCGCGTCGATCAGCTCGTTCATCGCGTTCGCCATCGGCGCCCTGATTCCCCTGATTCCCTGGATCTTCGCCGAGGGCAACGGGGCGGTCATTGCCTCCGCGGTGCTCGGCATCATGGCGACCGCAACCGTCGGAGCCGTGCTCGCCCGCTTCACCGAACGATCCATGATCCGCACCGCTGCGCGCCAGATGGCGTGGGCGATCGCGGCCTGCGCCGTCACCTGGGTGATCGGCAGCTGGGTCGGCACCGCGGTCGCCTGATGAACCCTGTGACGCCGTCGACCGGGTCACACGTTGCCACCGCAGCTGAGTGGGCCGACCGAGTGCACAGTGTGCTCGGGCTGCACCCGACGGAAGGCAACGTGGTCGACGTGCTGCGCAATGGCGACGAGATCTTCGGTGCGATGCTCGATGCCATCGACGCCGCCACCGACACCGTCGACATCGTCACGTTCGTGTTCTGGAAGGGCCACATCGCCGATCGTTTCGCCCGCGCCTTCGCCGGCGCGGCCAACCGCGGTTGTCGGGTACGGGTGCTGATCGATGCCCTCGCCGAACGCAGGCTCGACTCCGACGTCGTCGCGGCCATGCAACGCGCGGGCTGTGAGTTGCGCTGGTTCCGCCCCTTCACCGATGAGCGGATCCCCCAACTGAATGGTGCCAACAATCGGACCCACCGCAAGATCCTGGTGGTCGACGGACGGGTCGGTTTCATCGGTGGCGTCGGCATCTCCGACGAGTGGTCGGGCAACGCCCGCAACGAGCACGAGTACCGCGACACCCATCTGCGCGTGCGCGGTCCGGCCGTCGCCGGGCTCCAGGCCGGGTTCATCGACAACTGGGCCGATCACAATCACAGCGGGTTCGATCCGATGTCGGAGTCGATCATCGACCCGACCCCCGTCGGCGAGTCGACCTGCGTCGTCGTGCAGGCCGCGGCCGAGAACGGGTCGAACGACATCTGGCGGTTGATGATCACCTTGATCGCGTGCGCGCAGCGGAGGGTCCGGATCGCATCGGCCTACTTCAACCCGGGCCCGCAGCTCACCGACGCGCTGATCGCGGCGGTCGGTCGGGGCGTGTCGGTCGAGATCATGCTCCCCGGCAAGCATGCCGACAAGCGCTTCATCCAGATCACGGGCGAAGCGTCCTACGAACGGCTGCTCGCGGCCGGAGTCGTCGTGCGGACCTATGAGGTCTCGATGATGCACGCCAAGGTCATGACCGTCGACGGCACGGTGGCATCGGTCGGTTCGGCGAACTTCAATCAGCGCTCGCTGCGCCACGACGACGAGGCGAACATCGTGGTGTTCGACCCAGCGGTCGTCGCCGTGCTCGATCAGCACCTCGACGACGACCTCGTTCACTGCGTGCTCCTCGACCCCGACGAGTGGGCGGAGCGGGGTCTGCTCCAGCGGGTGGCCGAACGAGTCAGCGAAACGGTCAACCACTGGCTCTGAGCCAGTCACCTGACGTCGCTGCGGCGCTCAGGCCCGGGCGTGTCATGACGCCGCCCTCCCGTGGGGCGCCCCCATTCTCGTGTCACGGCGTTGTAGCGTCGCCTCCCGTGACGTCGCCCCCCTTGCTCCGCCCGCGCCCGGGCGCGCGTCATCTCGTCGCTCTGGCACTGGCGACAACGCTCGCTCTGGGGCTGGGTGTGGCCGCACCGCCGATCGGCGTCGACGCGCAGACGAGCGACGAGGCAGCCAAGCAGGCCGCGCGCGAAATCCAAGCCGCTCGCGATCGGGCAAACGCGGCCGCGCAGGCCCTGTTCGATGCCGAGTCGGCGATCGACACCCTCACCATCGACATCGCCGCAGCCGAGCAAGAGCTCGCCGCCATCGAAGCCGAATCGAACGAGATGCGACGTTCGCTCGAAGCGTCCGCCGTTCGCCGCTTCACGCAGTCGGGCGGCACGGACTTCTTGCTCCTGGGCGATTTCGCCGATGCCAACGACGAACTCACCGCCGACGTCCTCGCCGCGGTGACCGTCGATGTCGCCCGCGTCGACCTCGACGACTTCGACGCGGTACTCACCGAAGTCGCGGCAGCCCGCGCCCGCCTCGATGCTCGCCGTGCCGACGCCGAGGCCGCCACGATCAACTACGCCGCCCTGCAACAGCGCGCCGAAGAAGAGATCGTTCGCCTCACAGAAATCGAAAAGCAGCGCCAGATCGACGAGGCGATCGAACGCGAGCTCCAACGGCAACGAGACGAGCGGGCCCGCCAGGAACACGCGGCAGCCGAAGCGAAGGCCGCAGCGGACCAGCAGATCGCCGACCAGCAATCCGCTGCAGCGCGCGCCAGCGCCACCTCGAACTCGAACTCCGGCAACAACAACGGCTCCGGCAACAACAACGGTTCCGGCTCGAGCGGCGGCGGTGCGGCTGCAGGCAGTCCGACGCCCGCTGCGGCACCTCCCGAGCCGGCACCCCCGGCGAATGCAGGTAACGGCATGGTCTGCCCCGTGCAAGGCAACTACGCCTTTGCCGACACGTGGGGCGCGCCGCGCTCGGGCGGACGCAGCCACCAGGGCGTCGACATGATCGCGCCGACGGGCACGACGCTGGTCGCCGCCGAGTCGGGCAGCGTTCGATTCTCCAACAACCGGCTCGGCGGCAACGCGGCGTGGGTCACGGGCAACAGTGGAACGAAGTATTACTACGCCCACCTCCAAGGCTTCACGGGCGACAGTCGCTCGGTCTCCCAGGGCGAGCAGATCGGCACCGTCGGCTCGACCGGCAATGCCGGCACACCCCACCTCCACTTCGAGGTCCATCCCGGCGGCGGCCAGGCCGTCAACCCGTACCCGTACGTTCGGGCCGTCTGCTGACTCTGCCGCGTCTGCTGACTCTGGCGGGTTGAACCCTCAGTACGACTTGGGGAGACCGAGCACGTTGTGGGCGATGTAGTTGAGGGTCATCTCCTGGCTCACCGGTGCAAGGCGTTGCAGGCGGGCCTCACGCCAATATCGCTCGACGTGATACTCGGTGGCGTATCCGAGCCCGCCGTGGGTCTGCATCGCCTGATCGGCGGCGAACCACGACGCTTCAGCCGCCAGGTACTTGGCGGTGTTCGCCTGTTCGCCACAATCGAGCCCTGCGTCGTACCGCTGCGCCGCCACGAGCATCATCGTGTACGCCGCCCGAAGGTCCATGTGGGCTTTGGCGAGCGGATGGGCAATGGCCTGGTTCTGACCGATGGGTCGTCCGAATACTTCCCGTTCCTTGGCGTAGGCAAGCGCACGGTCGAGCGCGACCTGGCCGATGCCGCACGCCATCGAGGCGAGCAGGATCCGCTCCGCGTTCAAGCCGTGCAGAATGTGTTGGAAGCCCCGACCGCGCTCGCCGACCAGGCGCCACCCTTGCACCGGAAGTTCGTCGTAGGCCACCTCGCACGATGCCACGGCGTTGCGCCCGAGCTTCGGGATCGGCGCGATGGTGCAGTAGGCGGGGTCGAGGTCGACGAGGAAGAGCGAGAGGCCGGCGAAGCCGTCTCCCGGAACCCCATCGGTGCGGGCCAACAGCAGACACACTTCGGACTCGAGAGCCTTGGATGTCCAGATCTTCCGGCCCGACACGACGAAGCCGCCGTGGCCATCCTCGACTGCCCGAGTGGCAATGCGGCTCGTGTCGGTTCCGGCGTCGGGCTCGGTGACGCCGAACGCGACGTGCAGCTCACCTGCGGCGGCGCGCGGCAGAAACGTGTCCTTCAACCGGTCGCTGCCGAACTTGATCACCGGCGCCAGACCGAACATCGTCAGGTGCAACGCCGTCGAGCCGTTCATCGCCGCACCGGACGCGGCGACGCGGTGCAACACCAGCGCGCCCTCCGTGATGCCCTGTCCGCCGCCGCCGTACTGTTCGGGAATGGCGATGCCCACCCAGCCGCCGGCGGCCATCGCGTCGTAGAACTCCCACGGGAACTCGTGCGCGCGATCCTTTTGCGACCAGTAGTCGTCGTCGAAGTCAGAACAGACGCGGTCGACGCCGTCGACGATCGCAGCGTGGTGTTCGTCCCGGGCGTCGGTCGTCATGCCCGCAGTGTGGCACCTAGCGGCGCGCCCGCGGCGAGGCACGGAGGCGTTCGACGTCGCAACGATAGGTTTCGATCGTGACCGCGCCCGACGACACCGATCGCCGACGTCTGCTCGACGCGTTGGCAGTGTTGCGCGAGGTCATCGCGACCCCCGACCTGATCGACCAACTCGATGCGGCCGAGAAGTCCGACTTCTTCAACGCCGCCGGGGACGTGTTCTGCCCCGACCCCGACATTCGACGCCGACGCACGAAGTTGCTGCAGCAGCGGCGCCGCAATGCTCGGGCTCGACGCGACGACGAGGTACTGGGTGAGACCGGCATCCGCACGCTGCGCAGCAAGCCGGTGTTCACCACGCCCGACGTGTTCGCCCCCACCGACTTCGCCCAGCACGACGTGGCCGACGACCCCACCACTCCACCCTTTCGCGAGACCCTCGAACCGCAGCACTGCTACATCTGCAAGGTTCGGTACCGCACGGTGCACCACTTCTACGACCAGCTCTGCCCCGCCTGCGCGACGCTGAACTTCGCCAAACGCAGCGAGCTGGCCGACATGGCGGGCATGGTGGTACTGCTCACAGGCGGTCGGGTGAAGATCGGCTATCAGGCGGGCATCAAGTTGTTGCGCTGCGGCGCCGAGCTGATCGTGGCGACGCGCTTTCCCCGCGATGCCGCCGCGCGCTACGCGGCCGAAGCAGACTTCGCCGAGTGGGGGCATCGGCTCGAAGTGTTCGGTCTCGACCTGCGCCACACACCGAGCGTCGAAGCGTTCTGCACCCATCTCAACGCCACACGCTCGCGGCTCGATGCGATCATCAACAATGCGTGCCAGACCGTGCGGCGCCCACCAGGGTTCTACGAGCACATGCTGGCCACCGAGACCGCCGCGCTCACCACGCTCCCCGACCGCGTCCTCCGACTCGTTGGTTCGTACGAGGTACTGCGCAACCCACACGCCGCGATCGAACGAGCTCGGCACGAACCAGTGAAGCCGCCGACTCCGACGGACCGACGTCGATGATGTCGATGACGTCGACCGCAGTGGGCAGTGGGGTCGGCAATGGTGTCGGCAATGGGGTCGGTGGTGTCGCGGCTGGGCACCTCCCGGGGCTGACTCGCTCGGCAGAGTTGTCGCAGGCGGTGCTCCTCCCCGACGACCGGGCCGTGGCCGACACGCTGTTCCCCGCGGGCCAACTCGATCAGGACTTGCAGCAGGTCGACCTGCGCGGCCGCAATTCGTGGCGGCTCCAACTGCACGAGGTGTCGTCGGTCGAACTGTTGGAGACCCAACTGGTCAACGCCGTTGCCCCCTTCGTGCTGAATGCCCGGCTCAAGGCGCTCATGGAAGCCACGCCGGGCAACCACAAGCACATCGTCAACGTGTCGGCCGTCGAAGGCCAGTTCTACCGACCGCGCAAGACCACCAAGCATCCGCACACCAACATGGCCAAAGCCGCGCTGAACATGATGACGCGCACGTCGGCGACCGACTACCGCGACGCCGGCATCAACATGAACAGCGTCGACACCGGGTGGGTGAGCGACGAAGACCCGGTCGCGATCGCCCGCGCAAAGACGGCCGAACAGGGCTTTCATCCGCCGCTCGACATCGTCGACGGTGCGGCGCGCATCGTCGACCCGATCATCGACGGCCTCAACACGGGCACTCACGTGTGGGGCCAATTCCTGAAGGACTACGCACCGACCGACTGGTAGGGCGCCGCACACACCCACGCGGGGATGGGGCTACCGGTCGCGTAGTCCCTTGCCGGCCAGAATCCGGTCGGCGTACTTGTCGACCCGCGCAACCCGCGTCGCAGCCTGCTTCGCGTCAGAGAAGTACAGGTGGTACTCGCGCTGGCGCCCGGGGGTCAGGGCATCGAAGGACGCCTTGAACTCGGAATCGCGATCGAGTCGCTCCTGCAACTCCTCGACGAACACGAGGGCCGGGGCCGGGCCGACCTCGAGGCCGGCGTCCTCCACGTCGATCGCCGCGCCGATGTACGCCGCGAGGGTGTCGCTCAACCCCTCGACGTCATCGACAGAGGTGAAGCAGATGCGCCGGGCGGACCGCGAGTTCGGCCCCTGGTCTTCGAGGATGCCCGCGGGGTCGTCGAGGAGCGCACCCTTGAAGAACATCAAGGCCAGGAACTCCTTCATCTCCTGCATGATCGCGATGTTCTTGCCGTCGCGGCTGTAGCACGGCTTGCCCCACTTGATCCCCTCGTCGAGGCCGGCGCCGAGCAGGATCGGCCTCAGTCGTTCCATCTCCGCATGCCACTGCGTGGAACGTCCGATGTAGGCGTCGACATCACTGATCACCGCACCAGCGTACGACGGCGCGACGCCTCAAGCGAGTGTCCGATGAGCTCAGGCGGTAACCGGGTTCAGGGGCGCATGCCCCCCGAGCACGGCGACCACGTTGGCGGCAGCGGTGGTGGCCATCGCCGTACGGGTTTCGACCGTCGCCGAGCCGAGGTGCGGGATCAACACCACGTTGTCGAGACCCAGCAGGGCGGGGTGCACGCGGGGTTCGTTCTCGTACACGTCGAGCGCGGCGCCCGCAATGACGCCCGACTGCAACGCCGCAGCCAATGCTGCTTCGTCGACGATCGAGCCGCGCGCCGTGTTGACGAGGAACGCGGTCGGCTTCATCGCCGCCAGTGCAACGACGTCGATGAGATGATGCGTGTCGGCCGAGTACGGGCAGTTGAGCGAGACGACGTCACTCGATGCCAGCAGCTCGTCGAGCCCGACGTGGCGCGCCCCGCCCAGCCGACGTTCGGTTGCGACGTCGACCGCACGCCGGTTGTGGTACACGACGTTCATCCCGAACGAGATCGCCCGCGTCGCCAGCGCCTGGCCGATACTGCCCATCCCGACGATGCCCAGCGTCCGACCTTGGAGGCCGGTCCCGAGCATCATGAACATGCCCCACTGCCACGGTGCTCCGGACCGGATGAGGCGCTCCCCTTCCCCGAGACGACGGGTGCTCATCAACACGAGTCCCATCGCCAGGTCGGCGGTCGCGTCGGTCAACACCCCCGGCGTGTTGGTGACGACCACCCCGCGGCGGGCGCACGCGCCGACGTCGATGTTGTTGTACCCGACCGCAACATTCGCAACGATCCGCAGACCCGGCGCGGCGTCGAGGAATGCTTCGTCGACACGGTCGGTGATCAGCGTCACCGCCGCCGCGCTGTTCGCCAACCGTTCGTCGCGCACCTCGACCGGAACCGCGTGGTCGGCGTCCCAGACCCACACCTCGCCGACCGTCCGCAGGAGGTCGAGCCCTGGGTCGGGAATACGGCCCAGAACCGCGATCGGATGAGTCACTTCGAGGTTCATGTCGGCTCGCCGTTCACGCTGGCCCAGTGTTGCAGCGCACGCTCGGCGAACAGCAAACGGCGCGTCGACTACCAGTCGAGTTCGGCGCGGTACGGGGGGTCGGCGCCACGTCGCGAGCAGGTGATGGCGGCTGCTCCGACCGATCGTTGCGCGATCATCTTCCAGTCGGACAGTTGCAGCGTACGGAGCGCAGCGCGACTCGTTGCGGCACCGAGTTCGAGGATCGAGGCCAGCACGGCGGCGACGATCGTGTCGCCCGCTCCGACGGCGTCGACGACGTCGACCCTGGGCGAACCGACTTCGACCTCACCGTCGGCGGTGACGATCGACAGACCCGCCGCGCCTCGGGTGATGACCACCGCCGACACTCCCTCGGAGATCAACGTCCGCGCCGCCGACTCGTGGGAACGATCGGGCCAGATCCAGGACAGATCGTCGTCGGATGCCTTGTAGATGTCGGTGTGGGCCAGCCATCGAGCATGCCTCCGATCCCACTCGTCTCGATCGTCGATGATCTCCGTCCGGATGTTGGGGTCGAGCGACACCAGACCGTCGTGGCAGGCCACCAGACGAGCAAGGGTGTCGGCCGTGCGGCCCCGGAACATGCCGAGCGTGCCGCCGTGCACGATGCGCGGTCCGGGGCCGAGCATCGAGAGGTCGGCCGCATCGAGCAACGTGTCGGCGGTGTGCGTTCCCTCGAAGCGGAACGACAACTTCGGATCGCGTTGCACGATCGCCCGGGCCGTCGGCGCGTCGTGGCGCTGGCACGGCCGCACATCGACGCCGTTCGCTTCGAGGTGCTGCCACAGCAAATCGCCGTACGCATCGTTCGAGATACCGCCGACGAAGGCGGTCGGTGCCCCGAGCCGCGCCGCGGCGATGGCGACGTTCATCGGGCCGCCGCCCGGTACCGCGTCAGGCACCATGTCGACGAGGGCTTCGCCACAACTGACGATCACCGGTCGGCCTCGATGACCAGGCCGGCGCGAGCGCGAACCCGGTTGACGAGATGAGCATTGGGCTCATCGGACGCGTCGACGAACTCGGCCGCGGCGTGCGGCGTCTTGCCGAACTCGACGTGACGTCGGATCAGCCGTTCGACGCGAGTTGCGTCGTCGATCTCGATGTGGCCGATGGCGTCGAACAGGTCGCGTAGTTCGACCCACGGCGGCTCATCCAGCAGGAGATAGTTGCCTTCGACGACCACGATCTGAGCTGTGGCGGCAACCACGATCCGATCGGCGCGCGGTTCGTCGACGATGCGATCGAAGTCGGGAAGGCGAACGTCGCCAGCATCCGCGCCGGTTGGCCCAGCGCGCAGGCGCCGAACTGCGGCCACGAACGCATCGGCGTCGAACGTCCGCGGCGCTCCCTTCTCGGCCCTCAGTCCGCGTTGGTCGAGCACGGCGTTGGGGAGGTGAAAGCCATCCATCGGCACCACAGCGGCGTCGAGTTCGGTTCCCAGGTCGCGCGCCAGCGTCGACTTCCCGCTGCCCGGCGCTCCGGCGAGGCCGAACAGATATCGGTCGACGCCTACCGATCGAGAACGGATCCAGTCGGCGAGTTCGGACGCGACGATTCGAGGCGGGGTCACGCCACCGCGGCGCCGGTCATGATGGCGACCGCCTCAGCCATCGTATGCGACTGCGGTGTGACCACAGTCGAGCGCCGGCCGAGCCGCTGGATGTGAATGCGATCGGCGACTTCGAACACGTGGGGCATGTTGTGGCTGATCAAGATCACGGGCAACCCGCGATCACGCAAGTCGCGGACCAACTGCAGCACCTGGCCCGACTCCTTCACGCCGAGCGCCGCGGTGGGCTCGTCGAGGATGACCACCTTGCTGCCGAACGCCGCTGCTCGGGCCACCGCCACGGCCTGGCGTTGCCCACCCGACAGGGTCTCGACGGCCTGGGTGATGTCTTGCAGCGTTCCGATCCCGAGTTCGTCGAGCGCGGCGCGCGCCTCGCGGCGCATGCCGCGCCGGTCGACCTTGCGGAAGATCGTTCCGAGCGGGCCCGGCGCGCGCTTCTCGCGTCCGAGGAACATGTTCTCGGCGATGTCGAGCGCCGGCGCGACGGCGAGGGTCTGGTACACGGTTTCGATGCCGGCGGCCTGCGCGTCGGGCGGCCCCCGAAAGGTCACCAGCTCGCCGTTCAAGTACATCTCGCCCTCGTCGGGCGTCATTGCGCCCGACAGGCATTTGATCAGCGATGACTTGCCGGCGCCGTTGTCGCCGATGACGGCGAGCACCTCGCCGGGATACAGCTCGAGGTCCGAGCCGCTCAGTGCGGTGACCCGACCGAACCGCTTGACGAGCCCGCGGGCTTCGAGCACCGGTCGGCGTTCACCGGCCGAGTCACTGCCCGAGCCGCGAACCGAGTCACCGTTCACGTCGGTTCCGCTGTTGCTGGTGTCGTTGTCGTTGTCGTTGCTCACTTGCCGACCTTCCTGATCCACTGGTCGAGTGCGACGGCGAACAAGATGAGCAGGCCGATCGCAAGATTCTTGTAGAACGCGTCGACGCCGGCGAGGCTCAGCCCGGTATCGAACATCGTGACGATCATCGCCCCGATGAGCGTCCCGAACAGTCGGCCACGACCACCGAAGAGGCTGGTGCCGCCGATGACCACCGCGGTGATCGCTTCGAGGTTGATGTCGGTGGCAGCATTGCTCGACGCCGACAGCGATCGACCGAGTTGCACCCAGCCGCCGATCGCATAGATGAGCCCGGCGACCATGTAGACGCTGACGAGCACCCGCTTGGTATTGATGCCGGCGAGCCGCGCCGCCTCGGCGTCGTCGCCGGTGGCATACACGTGTCGGCCCCACGCGGTGCTCGACAGGATGTAGGCAAACACGATGTACAACAACAGGGCCAGGACGACGCCGTAGGTGATGCGGAATGAGCCCCACGAGATGCCGCGGCCGAGGAACAGGAGCAGTCCTTCGGCGACGTCGCGGGTCTCGGCGTTGTCGCCGAGCAACTCCTTCGGCGTGGTCTGCGCCTTGGAGTAGACGTTCCCGAGCGACTGGAACACGTAGAACGTGCCGAGCGTGACGATGAACGGCGGCAAACTGAACCGAGTGACCAGCCCACCGTGTATGGCACCGAGCAGGAGCCCGAAGGCGAGGCCGAGCAACAGCCCGAGCACCGGTGGGATCGGTTCGATCACCCACCCGACGATGGGCATCGTCGCACCGAAGGCGACCATCCGGGCGATCACGAGGTGGACGAGCAGCATGGCCGTGCCGATCGACAAGTCGATGCCGGCGGTCAGGATGATGAGCGTCTGACCAATGGCCAGCGTGGCGAGCACAGCGGTTTGCTGCAACATGATGCCGATGGTGCTCGGCTCCTGGAAGCGTCCCTCCCCGAAGAAGGTGAACACCAGCCCCGAGAGCACGAGGACGAGGGCCGGCCCGAGGACCGGGTAACGGTGCAGCGAATGTTGGATGCGGTCGAGCGGTGTTCGCGACACCTGCAGGAGAGCGGAGGCGTCGTCGAGTGCGACCCCGGACGAATCGATGTCGGGCGTGGTGTCGGGCATGGTGTTGCGCGTGGTGTCGGGCATGGTGTCAATCCCCCCGGATTGTCGTGGCCGTATTGAGGCGGTGCAGGCAACGGGGCGGCTGAACACGCCAGCCGCCCCGTCACTCTGTCAGATTCGTCTCCTCGGTGATCGTGGCGGACGCACGTCGTGCGACGCCCGCCACGATCTCTGGGAGGAAGTTGGTGGGCGTCAGCCCCAGCAGATGTCGCTGCCCTCGGCAACCGAGATGCTGTCGACGCCGTCGACAGGAGCATCGGTCACGAGTGCAACACCGGTGTTGAAGAAGTCGAGTCCGTCGCTCGGTTGTGGCGCTTCGCCACCACGGGCGAGGTCGGCAATGGCCTTCATCCCGAGGGTCGCCATGCGACCCGGGTACTGCTGAGCAGTGGCGCCGATGACGCCTTCGGACACCAGGCGCAGGCCCGGGTCACAACCGCCGTCGACCGACACGATCAGCACACCGTCGGCCGAACCAGCTGCGGTGAGCGCATCGAAGGCACCTTGAGCCGCAGGTTCGTTGATGGTGTACACCACGTTGACGTCGGGGTTCTGCGCAAGGCAGGTCTCCATCGCGGCGCGGCCACCGTCGACGGCGCCGTCGGTCGGCTCGTGGCAGACCACTTCGTACTCGCCACCCGAGTAGCTCCCGGTGGCGGGTTCGTTGCCGTTGCCGGAGGTGTCGACTTCTTCGATGATGCCCATGCCGTTCAGGAAGCCCTGGTCGCGGAGGTAGTCGACCGACACGACCTGGTCGTTGAAGAGGTCGAGCATGGCGATCGTCGCCTTCTCGCCACCGAGCGTCGATGCGGTCCACTGGCCGATCAACTGACCGGCGGAGTAGTTGTCGGTCGCAAACGTGACGTCAACGGAATCGGCCGGGTTCGGCGGCGTGTCGAGGGCAATCGTGAGCAGCCCCGCGTCGCGTGCCGCTTCGAGGGCCGGGACGACGGCGTCGCCGGACGGTGTGATCAGGATGCCGGCATCACCGCGAGCGACCGCTGCCTCGATGGCATCGATCTGGCTCTGGGTGTCGCCGTCTTCCTGGCCGGCGGCCACGGTGAGCTCGACGCCCAGCGCTTCGGCTTCGGCTTCGGCCGACTCGGCCATCGACACGAAGAACGGGTTCGACGTGTTCTTGAGGATCAGCGTGACGCCGACCGCTTCTTCTTCCGGAGCAGGTTCGCCCGCTGCGGCAGCTTCACCCCAGCAGGAGTTCAGGCCCTCTTCGACCGAGATGCTCTCGACACCATCGACCGGGTCGGCCGTGACGAGCGCAACGCCGGTGTTGAAGAAGTCGAGTCCGGGGCTGGTGGCCGGAGCCTCGCCACCATCGGCGAGGGTCTTGATGGCTTCCATGCCGAGCGTGGCCATGCGGCCCGGATACTGCTGCGCAGTGGCGCCGATGATGCCTTCGGACACGAGACGCAGGCCCGGATCGCAGCCACCGTCAACCGACACGATGATCACACCGTCGGCAGAACCAGCAGCGGTCAGTGCGTCATACGCACCCTGCGCGGCAGGCTCGTTGATGGTGTACACCACGTTGACGTCGGGGTTCTGCGCGAGGCAGGTTTCCATGGCCGAGCGGCCACCGTCGACGGCGCCATCGGTGGGCTCGTGGCAGACGACTTCGTAGTCGCCGCCCGAGTAGCTCCCGGTTTCCGGTTCGTTGCCGTTGCCCGACGGGTCGAGCTCGTCGATGATGCCCATGCCCTGCAAGAAGCCTTGGTCGCGGGCGGTGTCGACCGAAACGACCTGATCGTTGAACAGGTCGAGCATCGCGATGGTCGCGGGTTCGCCATCGAGCTTGGCTGCGGTCCACTGGCCGATGAGCTGGCCGGCGAGGAAGTTGTCGGTGGCGAAGGTGATGTCGACCGCTGACGCAGGGTTCGGCGGCGTGTCGAGCGCAATGGTCAAGAGACCTGCGGCACGCGCTGCTTCGAGTGCGGGCACCACGGCGTCGCCGGAGGGCGTGATGAGGATGCCGGCGTCGCCGCGGGCGACTGCTGCTTCGATCGCGTCGATCTGGCTTTGCGTGTCGCCGTCTTCCTGGCCAGCGGCCACGGTGAGTTCGACGCCCAGCGCTTCGGCTTCGGCTTCGGCCGATTCGGCCATCGACACGAAGAACGGATTCGACGTGTTCTTCAAGATCAGCGTGACGCCGACCGCACCACCCTCGGCGGGCTCCTCGGCTGGTTCTTCGGCCGGCTCTTCGGCTGCGTCGGCGGTGGTCGCCGCCGTCTCTGCAGTGGGTTCGTCGGCTGCTTCGTCGCTGCCGCATGCGGCGAACACGAGCGCCGCAGCAGTGGCAACGGCGGCGAGGCCACGTCCCCGGAACGGTGAGTACTTCACTTCTTCCCCCTCAGGATGGTTCAACGCCGCCTCGGTTGACAACGTTGTCAGTGACCATAGACACGCTTGACAACGTTGTCAAGACCAATTGACAACGTTGTCGAGGTCGCGCATACTGCCTGGCGTGTCCCGTCCTGGCCGTTACCATCGTGCCTGCCGTCACGTTCGGCGGGCGGATGGGGAGCAATGACCGGCAAGGCGACACACGGACAACAACGGCGCCCGACGGTGCGCGATGTCGCGAACCGCGCCGGAGTGAGCTTCAAGACGGTGTCGCGCGTCGTCAACGATGAAGGCGGCGTGAGCGCCGAGTTGACGCAACGGGTCAGCGACGCCGTCGAAGCACTCGGCTACCGACCCGACGAGCGGGCCCGGCGTCTCCGCCTCGGCGGAGCCCGGACGGGAGCCATTGGGTTCGTGATCGTCGACGTCTCGAACCCGTTCTTTTCTTCCGTGCTCCGCGGCATCGAAGAAGTTGCCAGCGCGCACGACTCGATCGTGATGTCGGGCAGCACTGACGGCGACCAGGAACGCGAGAACCAGCTCATCGACGCCTTCGTCTCGCGCCGAGTCGATGGCCTCATCGTCGTGCCCGAAGGGTCCACCGGCGCCACGTTGCGCACCGAACTCGAACGAGCGACTCCGGTCGTCTTCGTCGACCTCGAACCGAGCGAACTGGTCGCCGACCTCGTGCGCAGCGACCATCTCCGCGGCTCGGTCATCGCAACCGAACACCTCATCGCCCACGGCCATCGCGACATCGCGTTCTTCGGCGACTACCCCGACATCTCGTCGTCACGGCTGCGTCGCCGCGGCTACGAGCAGGCGCTGCATGCCGCCGGGATCGCCGTCGACGAACGGCGCATCGTGCAAGACCGGTTGCGACCCGACGAATGGCGCACGGTCATTCGCACCTACCTCGAAGCACCCGACCCGCCGACGGCCATCTTCTCGGCCCAGAACTTCGTCTCGATCGGTTGTACCCAGGCGCTCCACGACCTCGGCCTCCACAACGTGATCGCCCAGGTCGGTTTCGACGACATCGAGTTGGGCGACGTCGTCACCCCGGCGATCACCACGGTCGCCCAAGACCCGCTGCGTCTCGGCCGGCGGGCGGCCGAGACGCTGTTCGACCGCATCGCCGGTGCCAGCGGCCCGCCCACGAAAGAGATCATCGCCAGCCCGATCATCCCCCGCGGCTCGGGCGAGATCGCACCGCCGGCCTGACGCTGGCCGGCGGTCGGTGCTCAGGGCACCGACTGTGCCGCGGCAGTTCCTGCGAGGTGCCCGACGGTGGCGCAGTTGGCGTAGTTGTTGCCGCTCCCGAAATAGCTCGGCCCGACCACGCCACCGGTGCATTCGCCTGCCGCGAACAGGCCCGGAATCGGTCGGTCGTCGACCCCGAGGACCCGCGCCGTGGAGTCGATGCGCAGGCCGAATGCCGTCGAGCAGACCGTCGCCGGCCGGAGCTCGGCGCCGTACAACGGCGGGGTGCTCACGGGGTGGAGAAACCGGTGTGCCTTGTGCAACTGCTCGTCACGACCGGCTGCGCAGCTCGCGTTGTACCGCTCGACCGATCCGGCCAATCCACTCGGCGAGATGCCGAGCGCTGCGCCGAGCCCGACGGCATCGTCCGCGGTCACGACGTGCCCGCTCGCCTGCATCGCCGCGACGAGGTCGGGGTTCCAATGCTTGCTCAGTGCGCGGGCATGCCCGGGTACGCCGTACAGGAACTGCGCGGCGCCCCATGTGGTGACCGAGTCGAGCGCCGCCTGATCGAACACGACGAAGACCCGGTCACCGTAGGCCCGCACGAGCGAGTCGAGCACGCCGTACGGCGCCGTTTCGTCGACGAACCGATGACCGTCGGCGTTCACGAGCATGAGCCAGCCGGGCAGGAACGCCTCGTAGTCGTGATCGAACCCGACGTCGAGCAGACGCAGCCCATGGTCGTGGCCGGTCAGCGCCGCCCCGACCTGGCGGCCCAGATCGATCGCGTCGCCCCGGGCACCGTCGGCGCCGATGTACCACGCCCGACCCGTGGCGACCGCCGACGGGTAGTGCTCGGCCAGCTTGTCCGGGGCGTTGCCGAAACCGCCGGTCGCGATGACGACGGCGTGGGCGGTGATGTCGTCGTCGCCGACGGCGACTCCGACGATTGCGCCGTCGTCGATCAGCAATCGGTCGACGCGTTGACCGAGCGCGATGTCGACGCCGCGCTCGCGGCACTGTCGATGCAAGACGTCGACGACTGCCTGGCCCGCCCCGATCGGCACATGCACGCGTGGCGTGCGTTCATCGGAGGCCTTGACGAGTTCGCCATGGAACTCGACACCCAGATCACCGAGCCAGTCGACGACGCGACCCGAGTGGTCGCACATGGCGCGCACGATGCCCGGCTCGACATCCCACCGATTCACCGCGAGGTAGTCGTGGAACAGCTCGGCTCCGTCGTCGGCGATGCCCAGTGCCGCCTGGTAGCGGGTCCCTGCGCCCATGATCAGTCCGCCCGACAGGCGCGACGATCCCCCGACCACACCCTCCGACTCGGCGACCAGAATGCGGTCGGCGCCTGCCTCGCCCGCAGCCAACGCCGCGCACAATCCGGCTGCTCCCGACCCCACCACCAGCACGTCCACGTCACGATTCATCGGCACCACCATCGACCCGAGAGTAGCCATCGGCACCCGTCCCACCAGAGGGGTGCGACGGTCGGCCGTCGGGTGGTGATCTCCAAGTTCGTCGCCGTGGCTGCCGACTCAGTCTTCGGTAAGGGTGGACATGTGCACGGGTCGGACTCGTTGTGCCAGCGCGGAAGTGAGCAGTGCCGCCACGCCTGCGGCGACGGGAACGACGACGACCAGCCCGACTGCGGTGAGCCAGGGGAAGGTGATCTGGTTGTCGTCGGGAGCGGCCCCGAGCACCGCAGCGACAGGGAGGAATCCGGTGGGGACGGCGAGCAGCGCTGCGCCGACGGTGAGCACCGTGGCTTTGGTCGCTGCCACGCCGCGCATCGTTCGGGGCGTGGCGCCGACGGCGAGCAGGACGTCGCGCTCGTCTCGGCTTTCGGCGGCGGCGAGCGAGAGACCGATCGCGACGACCAGCAGGGTGAGCAACAGCGCTGCGGACACAGCGATGGCGTCGAGGAGCGCTCGCGGGAAGGTACTGCGGGCAGCTTCGTAGGTCACGCGCCGGTCGACGTTGACGTAGTCGTTTCCGGCCGCAGCGGAGGGTTCGTCATCGGGCTCGACGAAGGCGTCGGAAGCTCCCGGCCACAGGTCGTCCTGGATCTCACCGAGTGCGTCCCGCTGGTTCTTGGTGAGTTCGTCGGGACCCCGGAACACGAGGCCGGCATCGACGACGTCGAGCCCGAGTTCGGCGGCGAGTTGCTCGGTGATGACCCATCCCCCCTCCCCGCACCAGATGCGAGTCGGTCCTGGGGGTAGATGACCTCGACGTCGACGTCGCCTGACGGAGTCGGCAGGATGGCCGTGTAGTCCTGGGGAACGTCACTGTCCGACTTGCCATACCAGATCGAAACGTCGAGGAGTCCGGCTCGGTCGAATGCCTTGGCATCGCGAGACGACAGGCCGAGGAGATCGCGGGTGGTCTGATCGGCAACGAGGAACGTGAATGGGAGTGGTTGCTGGTCGGCTCGAGCCGGTCGGTCGACCGATCGGGGATCACGATTCGGAGGGGAGTGACCCGAGCGTCGGGGATGACGCGCCTGACCTGCGCAGCGATGTCGGCGTCGAGCGGAACTACGTCGACGATCGGAGCGACGAATTCGTCGGGGCCAGGGCTGGTGCCGGGCGGTGGCGTGTTGTCGTATTGGATCGACGACAGCACGACGGTGTCGCGCGGGACGAATGGAACGTCGCTTTCGTCGCCGAAGGCGAGCGATCCGACTGCGGTCGTGATGGCGATGGCGGCGGTACCGGTGACGGCAATCGCGGTCAGCACACCGGCACTGCGAGTACGCGACCGCGCGATGCTGCGAGCGGCGAGGCGCCAACTTCCACTCAGTCGAGCGCCGACTCGGCCGATGAAGTCGACGGAAATCGGGCTTGCGCAGCACATGCCGCCGAGTACCAGCAGCCCGCCGAACACCGCGGCAACCGCATAGATGTTGCCGTCGCTGCTGCCATCGCTGCCCGCGCCGCCGCTGGATGCCGCGACGGTGACGAGAACGAGCAACCCGATCCCGGCGGCGAAGCTGGCGAGACCGATGGGAACCAAACGGCGCGGAACGGCGCCGAGCGGCCGGCGGCCGGCAAGCGCGGTGAGCACCGGGATGCGGGCCGCGGATCGGGCGGGAAACGTCGCGGCGATCGTCGCCGCGACGATTCCGGTGAGACAGATGACGACAAGCGCCGTCGGCTCGATCTCCCACGGGCCGAGGCGGCGGGCGAAGAGCCGTTCGACGAGGGGGCGCGACAGCGGCAACGCAGCGAGTGCGAGCGAGATACCGGCCACTGAGCCGATCAGCCCGGTCCATCCTCCCTGCAGCGCCAGCGTGCCGCGAACCAGTCGTTCGGGCGCACCGTTCGCGGCCAGGTGGCCGATGGTGGTCAGTTGGCGGCGGGCGCTGCTGGCGAACGCGGCGGCGATGATCACGCCGACGGCCGCGAGCGCCAGTGCTCCCGCCACCCACCCCCACGCGACAGCCTCGGTGGAGACCTGGTCTCGATCCGGATCAAAGGCCCACCAGTTCTGCAGAACCCCAGTTCGTGCGGCCAGGTCGGGAGCGATGAACAACGGGTTCTCGAAATCCACTCGAACCAGTGGCGTGAGCTGGCTTGCCGACACGTCATCAGGAAGGTCGACCAAGCGCGCTGCCGGCCCCAACTGGGGTCTGAAACGCGACTCGGGGAACTCGGACACGGCAAAGATCCGGCGGTTGAAGTCATCGGACGCACTGCCGATTCCTGCGACCGTCCAAGTCCCCGATGGTCGGTCGAGGTCGAACGAGTCGCCGACATCCACCCCGAGGTCGCGTGCGACGTCGGCCTGGAGCAGTACTTCACCGAACGCAGCCGGCGCTCGGCCGGCTCGAATCTCGAAGATGCCTTCGACGAGCGGATCGGCGAAGGGAACGATCCGAAACTCGACGTCTGAGATCGGCTGGTCGTCCGACACCGTCAGGCTGGTCATCAGCGACACCAAGGTGACGAGCGCGCGATTCGGCGGGCAGCTCAACCACGGTCACGACGTCCCTTCCCCCGTCAGCCACCTCGTACAGGTCGGACTGGCCTGCGATTCGCTCGAAACGTTCCTGGGCGGTGTCGGCCCGCGTCGTTGCGATGGTGAATGCGAACGTCATCGCCAGCACCGGAACGGCCACGAGCGCGGCCACCAACGCGGTCCGGCCGGGGCGGCGGCGGACCTCGCGTCGAGCCAGACGCGCCGCGAATCGCCACGTCGACCACCGCGGCGGGGACCAGGGTGGCCGGGCGATGGGGGCCGGCGACGCGGTCTGAATGATCGGCGGGTCGTCGATGAGCGTCACCGGTCGGTTCCGCTCAGGTTGGCGTCTTGACGCGACCGGTGCGGGTCGTGACTCATCGACGATGCGTCCGTCGCGCAGGAACACCACTCGATCAGCCCACGACGCAAAGCGCGGTTCGTGGGGTGACCATCACCACTGCGGTGTCGTGGTCGTCGCACAACGACCGCAGCAACTCGACCACCTGATCACTGTTCGCGGTGTCGAGCGCACCGGTCGGTTCGTCGGCGAGCAACAGCCGGCGTTGCCCGACGACGGCGCGGGCGATGGCGATGCGCTGCTGTTGGCCGCCGGAAAAATCGTCGGGATAGCGGTCGAGGTGATGATCGAGACCGACTCGTTGCAGTGCTTCGATCGCCGTGTGGCGCGCAGTGCCGGTCCGGATGCCGTCGAGTTCCAGCGGCAGCATCACGTTCTCGACTGCCGTCAACGCCGGAATGAGATTGAGACGCTGAAACACGTAGCCCACATCTCGACGGCGCAGCTCACTGCGATCTCGCGCGTTCAGGTTGCCGAGATCGCGTCCGTCGACCAACACGCGACCGGCACTCGGATCTTCCAACGCGCCGGCGAGATGCAGCAATGTCGACTTGCCGCAGCCCGACGGCCCCATGATCGCGACGAACTCGCCGGCTGCGATGCTCAAGGAAATGCCATTCACTGCTCTGACTTCGAGTGGGCCAGTGCCGAAGCTCTTGACCACGTCGACGAACTCCAGACTGGGCGCGACCGCCGAACCGCTGGTGTCGTCGTGGAGGTACTGCATCACGGTGCTCATGTGGAAGATCCCCTTCGGGTCGAAGTCGAATTCGAGATGGAGTGGGAGGTCGCGGCGAGCGCCGCGACGCGAGATTCACAGATGTCGAGCCAACGAAGATCGGCCTCGGCCCGCACCACGAGGGCATCGGTCACCAGCACCGCAGCGAGCGACTCGCCGTCGCGTTGCCCCCGTCGTTCACGGCGCCTGAATTGCAGCAGTGCGGTGAGCGCGCTGCGATGTTTGGTGATCACATCCATCGCGTGGTCACGCCCGCGCTCGATCGCCATCAACGTCTTCAGCATCAACTCGTCGCGGGGCGGTGGGTCATCGGACGGCACCGCCACCCACCAGGCACCGAGTTCCATGCGACCAGCCGCAGTGATGCTGTAGGTCTTCTGACCCGGACCACCGCTCAGGCCGGCGAAGACCTCGACATCGACCAACCCGTCACGCTGCAGTCGATCGAGCGTGGTGTACACCTGGCCGACGTTGAGCGGCCACACCCCACCTGTGGCCTCCTCGAACTCCGTCTTCAGCTGATAGCCGTGCCGCGGTCCTTCGTCCAGCAACGCCAACAGACCCTCTCGAACAGCCATGCATATCGAGTATGCACTACCGGGTATGTAGTTGTCAAGTGCCGGTACGTGTGCGGCCGTGGCGTCAGGTGGCCGTTGCGACGTCGTGCGGTTCGAAAACGATCACGGGGGTGTCGGCCTTGCGCGAGTTGGCGTATGCATCGAGGTCGTCATCAACGTCGGCCCACAGTCGCCACAAGCGGTCGCGTTCGGCGCCCTCGACCGCGCGGGCGCGCACCGACCGCTCCGGCTGACCCTTGAGTCGGATGACGGCGTCGGGGTGTGCTTCGAGGTTGAGCCACCACGCCGGTTGACCCTCATCCCACCCGTTCATCGCCAGCACCACTGGGGTCGAACCGTCTTCGATGTAGCCGACGATGACACTGCGCTCCTGGCCTGACTTCCGGCCGATCACCGTGAGGGACATCGCGCCCCACCCG
The DNA here is from genome assembly GCA_963820085.1 of Ilumatobacteraceae bacterium. Lineage (GTDB taxonomy): Bacteria > Actinomycetota > Acidimicrobiia > Acidimicrobiales > Ilumatobacteraceae > Ilumatobacter_A. The sequence goes on from CAWFYU010000026.1 coordinate 45,191, forward strand.
CGCTTGCATTGCGGGGTCCACAGGACGCGCTCGCCGAGGAGTCGATAGAGGACCCGGTGACCTCGCCAGAAAAGATGCTTGAACCAGGCCGGCGGCAATTTCGTGGGCCGGGCCGCCACGGTCGTCGGAGTTCCCATCTCGCGCTCCTTCTGTGGACTCTGAACCCCAGTCTGCACCTCGCTGCGAAAAGGTGGTAGAGCCAAACGACTCCTCCTCCGGCGGGCAACCTCGACTCGCTGGATGATCCGGAGCCGCTACGTGCTGCCCACCACGCCGGCTCAGCAGCCAACGTGGTGGGTCAGAGTCAGGCGTTGTTGCGTCGGAAGATGCTGTATCCACCGGGGCCGACGAGGCTGGCAACGACGAGCAGGACGATGCCGAAGATGATCTGGCCCTGGAGCAATTGGACGATGCCGATGATGGCGAGGACGAGGGCGATGAGCCACAAGATGGTTGCGTTCATGAGATTCTCCTTGATGACGGAAGCGAGTGGCGAGTGGCCGCTCCAACCAAGGATCTCCAATCAAGCCATCGTTCAAACACCGTTGCGTGGCAGCGTTCGGGTTTGACGTCCTGACGGTTCGGGCAACGTGCTCGCACCAGGAGAACCGATGGCTGACAGCACGATCCACGATCAGAACACGAACTCCGCCGCGTGAACGAGCGCGTCGAGTCGATCGGCGACCTCGTCCGACTGCGCAGCCGGATGCGCGAGTCGCTCGAGTTCTGGGGCGTCGCTGCCTCCGACTGCGCTGACTTCGTGCTCTGCGTTCACGAGGCGACGGTGGCGGCGCTCGCCCATGCCGACCCGTCGTCGACGGGAGTCGTCGTCACCTGGGACAAGCACGATCAGCCGCGCACCGAGCTCGTCGCCGGCGTCCGAGTCGTCGGGTCGACTCCGATCGACCTCCACGGCGACGCGCTCCGCGCCGACATCGTCAACCGGTTGTCCGATCGTGTGCGCGTCCACCGACTCATCGGCGGGGCCGCGGTGGAGATCCGCCTGACCGTGGCACCCTCGGCGTCAGCGGACTGGTGGCGCTCGCAGCCGGACCCCGGCGCTACCTGAACCGGTCGAAGAGCGCGTCGAGGGGGATCGACGCGACTGAAGCGCCGTAGTCGGAGAATCCGTACGGCACGATCAAGTGGTTCTGGTGGACGATGGCTCCGCAGGAGTAAACGACGTTGGGGACATATCCGTCCCGTTCGGCTTCGATCGGTTCGATGAGTGGGTCGCTCAGATGTCCCAACACGCGCGTCGGGTCATCGAGATCCAACAGCAGCGCGCCGATCGAATATCGCCGCATGGCGCCGACGCCGTGGGTGATGACCAACCACCCCTCACCGGTCTCGATCGGGGAACCGCAGTTGCCGAGTTGGGTGAGTTCCCAGGGGCGGTTCGGCTCTTGGATCACCTCGGAGTCGTGCCATTCCCTCAGCGACGCCGAGCGCATGACGAAGTTGTTCACGTTGTCGTGGCGCCCGAGCGCGACGAAGTCGCCGCCGATCTTGCGGGGAAAGAGGGCGATGCCCTTGTTCTGGGCACACGACCCCCGCAGCGTCGACACGCGGAATCTGGTGAAGTCGGCCGTCTCGATGAGTTGCGGCAGAATCGCGTGGCCGTCGAAGGCCGTATACGTTCCGAGGTACGTGACGCTGCCGTCGTCGTGGGTGAAACGAACGAAACGGGCATCTTCCATGCCATGCGTTTCGGCCGGTCCGTTGGGGAACAGCACCCGTTCGGAGATCGGTGAGTCGGCATCGAATTCGACGACGTAGTTCGAGTCGGCGAGCCAGATCAACGCGTGAGCAACGACCTCGTCGCGTACGTCGTCATGCCCGGCGGCGGCGTGATGAATCGCGTCGTCGAGTTCGTCGCGGCCGAACATGTCACCGAGCGGATCGAGCACATTCGTTGCAAAGTCGTCGAGCAAAGACTTGTCGGCGAGTCGTTCCCGAAAATGGTTCCGATCGAACGTGGCGGGGGAACGACGTCCCGCCGACACGTATGCCGCAGTTGGATCGACGCGAACGTCCACGTCGCGACCGATCACGGCGGTGCGAAAGGAAATCGAGGACCGATGTCCTTCACCGACCGATCTCAGGCTGAGGAGGACACGGACCTCGCCGGGCTCGAGCCCGCTCTGGTCGGGTCCGACGACCACGGACGGATTGCCCAGCGCCGCCGCCTCGATCGAGTACTCGTGTGTGAAGTACATCGCAATGAGGCGGCGATGATCGACGGTGAGCGCCTCGACATCGAGACGGTGGGCCACGTGGCCGAAGTTGTCAGTGAGGGCCCGTTCGAACTCTTCGGGTCGATGCCGGTCGGCGAACCCGACCGAAACAGCGGCGAGTTCGTTCGCGATCTCGGACGCAGACAGCGCCAGCAGCCGATCGAGCACCGCATCGATGCGTTCGGACCCGTTGTACAACAAACTCGCCCCAGGCAGGAATGGCCGCAAGATGACCCGCGACGAATCGGGCGCGAACTGCACGTCCGAGTGCCGGCGCAGCGGCAGCGTCTCGTCGCTCATGCGTTGGTTGGCGCGTTCACGATTGTCGCCGTCGACGGGGGCCAACAGAAATGAAGATGCCGTTGTCGATGCGGTTCCATCGGCCCATCATGGCCTCTTCACCCGACGTGGGAGCGGCGGATCGGTTGATCACCCGGCGGGCGCCCTCGTCACCGCGTGGTGTCGCTGGGCGGCCTGGGCGGTGGTCATCGCCGCAAGTGTTGATTCGGCACCTTGGTTCAGGTTCGGACCGTGAGCGGTCAGGCCGTCGAAGCCGCCGCCGGTGATCGGATTCCACATCGGTGTACCGAGGTCGTTCAGACCGCCAAACCAGTCTGCGCAGCGTTGCAGTTCGGTGAGCCACGTCGGGTCGTACGTGGCTTCGAAGGCTCGGGCGCACGCATCGGCGAGTCGGGCAATTTCGATGGGTTGTTGGTCGAACGACCCCACCGGCTCTCCCGGGCCTGCTCCCCCGACCGGCACGGGCGAGAGATGATCTTCCACGGTCTGGAGTTCGAGCAACCAACTGAGCAGGCCGAGTCCCTCGCGGACGATGTCGAGTCGGTCGAGGTGATGGCCCGCTGCGATGAGCGCGTTGCAGATTAGTGCGTTTGCGTACGCCAGGCGGGGCTCGGGCCATGGCCACGACTTGGTGCGCGGCGCGACGTCAAACCAGCCAACGAACTCAACCATGATCCGTCGGGCATCATGATGATCGGGAGACTGGTCGAGGATCTCGGCGGCTCCGAGTGTCGCAAACGCCAGCGCGCGCGGCGAGGGCGACGTCTGTTGCGCGCCCAGTTCGAACGCCTCGAACGACGACCGACGGGCCCAGCTGGTGGCGCCGCGCTGCGAGCACACGCCGAACGCCCACAACGCACGACCCCACCAGTCTCCGGTTCCGAAGTCACCCGACCACGTGCCGGCCTGATCACGGCGATTGCAGACCGTACCGTCGGCGCCGGTTGCCGCCACCAGGAAGCGCAGCGATCGTGCTTCGAGCACCGAGAGTTGCGGATGGCGCTGATTGTCGGCCTGACACACGGCGATGAGCACGCGGGCCACGTCGTCGACGCAGTAGCCGTGCTCGAAGCGCGGCGATTCGTGGTCGGCGTGCTCGAACGTGCCGATCTCGTCGCTGAGGTGCAGCAGGTGGTCGAAGGGAACAGTCATGAGGCCAACGTGCTCTGCAATTGACGAACGCGCAGGATGGAGTCGAGATAGGCGCCGGCGACCGCCGGCCAGGAGAGCGATGGGGCGAGGCGGCGGGCTTCTGCTGCCATGGCCCGAGCCAGTTGGTGGTCGTCGAGGACGGCTTCGACGGCGCGGGCCAGCGCGGGCGCGTCACGCTGCGGGACGACCAAGCCGGCGCCGGTTGCGAGTAACTCGATGGCGTGGGGAAACGCCGTGGACACCACGGGTCGACCGGCCGCGACCGCATCTACGAGCACCCCGGACGTCACTTGTTCGGCCGAGTCGTACGGCAAGACGACGACGTCGGCCGTCGCAACGAGCTTGGAGAGTTCGTCGACGGTTCGATAGGTGTCGTCGAAGATCACGCGGTCGCCGACGCCCAGTGCTCGGGCCCGACGAATCAGGGATTCGCGGTAGGCCTCGCCGTCGTGCGCCTTCACGTTGGGATGGGTTGCGCCCGCCACGACGTAGTGCGGAAGCGAACCGAGGGTTTGCAGTTGGGCGAACGCATCGATCGCCCATTCGATTCCCTTTCCTGGCCCGAGGAGCCCCCAGGTCAGGATTCGAGGGGAGTGAATCGGCGAGCCGACGTCGGCACCCGCCGTCGAGTCACCGACCGCAGCGCCGTGCGGAATGACTTCGACCCGATCTGGTTCGACGCCGTACTGCTCGACGAGTCGACGCTGCGCGACTTCGGTCATGACGACGACGAGGTCGGCCGCGGCGCAGAGTTCGCCGAGGATGCGGCGCTGATTGGGCGTCGGGTTGGACAGCACGGTGTGGGCCACGACGATGACGGTGGTGGTGAGTGCGTGCACCACGTCAAGCACGGCCGAACCATCGACGCCGGGGTAGATGCCGTACTCGTGTTGCACGATCGTCGCATCGCAGCTGTCGAGCACTGCTGCCGCAGCATCGACCGAGGCGCGGTCGGCTGCACCAAGTTCGATCTCGACCGGTGACCGGCGCTCGACTTCGGTGCCGGTGTGCACGCCGACGACCGATGCGCCCTGCTGTTCCATGCCGCGCGCCAGTGCAGCTGCGAACGTGGCGATTCCGCACGAAGTCGGAGGGAAGGTGGACAGGATGCCGATACGGAGACCGGCCGCCGACAAAGGGTGCCGCAGCAACGTATTCATATCCTCAGGCGTACCCCGACGATCCGGAAGCTACGCATGCTGTGACCGATGAGAGTCTCCGTACAGTGCAACGGTGACACCACTGCGGATCGCCGTCCTGGCGCCGCTGGCGTGGCGAACTCCCCCGGTTGCCTACGGGCCGTGGGAACTCTTCGCCTCGCTGCTCACCGAGGGTCTCGTCGAGCGGGGCCACGACGTGACCCTGTTTGCGACCGGTGACTCGTTGACCGCGGCGCGACTGTCGAGCGTGGTCTCCTGCGGCTGGGAGACCGACCCGACCGTCGATGCGAAGGTCGTCGAGTGCCTGCACATCGCGTCGGTCTTCGAACGTGCCGACGAGTTCGACGTCATTCACAACTCGTTCGATTTTCTTCCGCTCACCTACAGCCGGTTGGTCTCCACACCGGTGGTCACGACGATCCACGGGTTCTCGTCCGACGACGTGGTCGACGTCTACGCGGCCTACAACGACGTGGGGCACTACGTCGCGATCAGCAATGCGAATCGACATTCGCGACTCGACTACGCCGCAACCGTCACCCATGGCATCGCGATCCCCGAGCATCAGGTGCACGAGCCGGGCGACCACCTCCTCTTTTTCGGTCGGATCCATCCGGACAAGGGAACAGCCGACGCCATCACCATCGCGCGCCGCAGCGGTCGTCCGCTCCACATCGCCGGCATCGTCCAAGATGCCGAGTACTTCCATCGAGAGGTCGAGCCGCACATCGACGGCACGTCCGTTCTTTTCCTCGGCGCCGTTCCGGCCGAGCAGCGCAACGCCACACTCGGATCGGCCGCGGCACTGCTCCACCCGATCGGGTTCGACGAACCGTTCGGCTTCAGCGTTGCCGAGTCACTCGCCGTCGGGACGCCCGTCGTCGCCTTCGACCGCGGATCGATGCGCGAACTCATTCGCCCCGGCATCGACGGATTCCTCTGCGCCGATGCATTGAGCGCCGCGGACGCGGTCGAGCAGTGTTCATCGCTCGACCGCGACCGGATTCGGCTCGACGCGGCGCATCGCTTTTCCGTCGACACGATGGTCGACCAGTACCTTGCCGTCTACGCCGACGTCGTCTCGGCGAACGGAACCGGCCCGATCACTGCGGCGGGGTGAGCGACGAGTCGCGGTCCCATGCCCGAACCTGCCGGCAGGTTGCGATGAATGCCGCGGCGCCTTTCTTCTTGCCGTCGAGCACCGAGTAACCGGCAATTCCGGCTACGTCGTTCAGCCCTGCCGCGGCGAACAACGGCAGGGCAGCATCGGTGTAGCCGACGAATTTGGCATGGGCGTGGGCATCGGACACGAAGTCCTGTGCTGCGGGCATCGCAGCCAACGCCACGGCGCCGGCCTCGGTGAGAAGGATCGCGATCGCATCGAAGAGCACCGACGGTCCACCGTCGATCTTCTCGGCAACCTCGACATCGTTGCCATTGCTATCCGTGACACCCATGCGAGTCGCCGCGACGAGATCGACGGTCATCCCTTCCGCCCGCGCCGCGCTGCGCAGCGTCGCCAGCGCCCCGGCATCCACCCCGTCGGACACGAGGACTCCGAGCCGTCGACCCGCGAACGATGCGGGAGGGTTCTTGAGCATGCTCAAGGCGTCCGACACCACGAGGTCAATCGGTTCGGCTGCCGCAGCGGACTTGTCGGGCAGGTCGCGCAGGCCGAGGCCGTCGGCGATGTTCTGAGCGAGGTCGTCGCCGACGTTGCGCAGGTTCGCGATGATGCGGGTGCGGATCGCAGGCGTCTCGACCTTCGACAGTTCGAAGACGATGGCGTCGACGATGTGGCCCTGTTCGATCGGAGTTTGACTGTCGAAGAACTGGCGGGCCTGGCTGTAGTGATCGGCGAACGACGCGGGACGGATCTTGCGCTTCTCTCCGACCTCGTTCACCGGAAAGGACTGGAAGCCGTTGGCCGGATCCTCGCGAGGTCCTCCCTGCTCGCCCCAACTGTTCGGTTCGTAGTTGGCGCGACCTGACGACGCCTGCATGGCCATGTGCCCATCTTGTTGAAAGTTGGCCACCGGGCACCGCGGCGCGTTGACGGGAATGTGGGTGAAGTTCGGCGAACCCAGTCGCTTGAGTTGAGTGTCGAGGTAGGAGAAGTTGCGGCCGGCGAGAAGCGGGTCGTTGGTGAAGTCGATGCCCGGCACCACGTTCGCGGTGCAGAAGGCGACCTGTTCGGTCTCGGCGAAGAAGTTGTCGACGGTGCGGTCGAGGACCATCCGCCCGATGGGGGTCACCGGAATCTGTTCTTCGGGGATCAACTTGGTGGCGTCCAAGATGTCGAACTCGAACCGATCGGCGAAGTCGTCGTCGAAGAGCTGAACGCCGAGTTCCCACTCGGGAAAGTCACCCGACTCGATGGCGTTCCACAGGTCGCGCCGGTGGTAGTCGGGGTCGGCGCCGTTGATCTTGACCGCCTCGTTCCAGACCACCGACTGCACACCCAGTTTCGGCTTCCAGTGGAACTTGACGTAGGTCGATTCACCATCGGCATTGACGAAGCGGAACGTGTGCACCCCGAATCCGTCCATCATCCGCAACGATCGGGGGATCCCGCGGCCCGACATCACCCACATCAGATGGTGGGTCGCCTCGGGCATCAACGACACGAAGTCCCAGAAGTTGTCGTGCGCCGATTGCGCCTGCGGAAAGCCCCGATCTGGCTCGGGCTTCACCGAATGGATCAGATCGGGGAACTTGATTGCGTCCTGGATGAAGAACACCGGCATGTTGTTGCCGACCAGATCCCAGTTGCCCGCCTCGGTGTAGAACTTCACGGCGAACCCGCGCGTGTCGCGGGCGAGGTCCGGCGAGCCGGCGCTCCCGGCGACGGTCGAGAAGCGAGCGAACACCTCGGTCTTCTTGCCGGCGACGCCGAAGAGGGCAGCCGCCGTGAGGTCGGATTGATCCTCGTAGTTCTCGAAGTATCCCTTGACCCCGAAGCCACGGGCATGGACGACGCGTTCGGGGATGCGCTCGTGGTCGAAGTGGAAGATCTTCTCCCGGAGCTGGAAGTCCTCGAGCAGCACCGGCCCCCGTGGGCCGACGGTCAGGCTGTTCTGGTCATCGGCGACCACGACGCCTTGCTGCGTCGTGAGCGACATCACGCCCGGCCCGGCAGTCTGGTGGGTCGCGGAATCCTTCGACTCGGCGGATAGTGCCGTCGTCGGCTGCGAGGACCGAACTTTCGACGCCTTCTTCTGCGACGGTGCCGTGGCCGGCCTGGTCGACTTCGTTGCGGGTGCCTTCTTTGCCATCGTTCGCTCCTTCTTTGCCATCGTCGGCTCCTTCCGTGTGGATCGTTTTGGTTGGGTCGTTCGGGTCCGTGCGGGCAGTCAGCGCGAGAGGTTCTCGGCGACGATCATCTCGACGGCATCGCCGATGCCGAGGTCGCCCAAGAACTCGGTGTCTTGTTCCGACGCGTTCGGCCCGTAGCCCACGACAAGCGCACCCCGCGCCCCGCAGAGCGGGCATTCGATGCCCAGCACCATTTGCATGTCGTCGGGGTCCGATGAACCTTCGATGCGATGAATGGTGATCGCATCGAGTCGAGCCGACCCTGACTCCTCACCGCAGGTCCCACACTTCATGGCACCTCCCGGCCGGGTCACGTGATTCGCGTTCCACCCCGAGTCGGCGAACACACCGAGCACCGGAACCAGGGACATATCTCCCGGGTTCGTCGGATCGCTGTCGTCGACGTTCAGCGGTGGGGCGTTCAGCGGTGGGGCGTTCAGCGGAACGGCATCTGAGTTGTGTGAATCGTTCATATCTCGGTGACGAGTACCCCGGACCGGCCGTTCCTACTCGCGACGTCTGAAAAATCTCGACCGAGAAAGAATCGGGATCCGAATGCTTGAATCGCGCCGGCGCTGGGTACTCCCCCGTCCATGAGTGACACCAGCATCAATCCCGACGACATCAGCAACGACGGCGCGCCGACCGAGGACGAGGACAATCTCGACGCTCCCGGCGAGCATTCCGCGGACACGGGCGACGAGCCCACCGAAGACGACGAGAACATCGACGCTCCGGGCGAGCATTCCGGAGACACCGGCGACGAGTCCTGAGTCTGGCCTCTCGCAGACCAGCCTCAACCATGGCGCATCGACGGCCCGACTCGCCCTCTCCTCGGGGGCGGGCCGGGTCGTTGTGGCGCTGCGTTCAAGATGTCGCGACGTTCTCGTCCGACATCTGGGGCCGCAGGCCCCATGTGTGGAGCGCTCAGCTGGCGTCGGAGATGGCGATGATTTCGGCGACGTCTTCTCCATCGACATCGCCGACGACCTGATTCGTCATGCCGCGCGGCGGCCCACCGTCCGCGTCGTGCGGAACGGATCGAACCTGGACCCGGCCCGCTACACCTCCATGCTGCGTCTTGGCGGGCAATGGGTCGACGTGGTCGACCCCGACAAGCTCACGGCTTTGTTCGCCGGCGGAGCGTCGGTCGTGTATCAATCTCTGCATCGAACGTGTCCGACGGTTCGAACGTTCGTACGCGACTTGGCCGCTGACATCTCCCATCCGCTCCAAGCGAATGCGTATCTCACGCCCGCCCACTCCACTGCGCTCGCGCCGCACACCGACTCGCATGACGTCCTCGTCGTGCAGCTCGTCGGCACAAAGCACTGGCACGTCGACGGCCTCGGGTCGTTCGACCTCGGGGCAGGTGACCGGATGTACATTCCGGCGGGGACGCTGCACTCGGCCGAATCCGGCGAGCGGGCGTCGCTGCACCTGACGATCGGGATCATCCGCACCACGTACCGCTCTGTCGTCAAGCGCTTGATGGCAGACATCGGGGCACTCGATCAGCCGCTCCCGCTCGACTATCGACTCGACGCATCACGCATCGACCTCGCCGACGGCGTGTCGAATGCAATTGCCACCACGATCGCTGCTCTCGCCGCGCGCTGTCCGGAAACGGTGGTGGAGGGCGAACGAGTTCGCCAAGGACCGACGCCCGATAGCCGAACGCTCCGCGACATGATCGCCCTGCACGAACTCGATGCCGACTCGCGAATCGCATGGGTGCCGGGGCACCGCATCGAGCCGCCCTCGGTCGATGACACCGATGCGCGACTGCGGATCATTGACTGGAGGCCAGAGTGGTGCGGATCCCGATCGGTGCAGGACCTGCGCTCGATCTTCTTGCGGATGGGAGCGACGTCCGGGTGGGCGACCTTGCCGAACTCGACGCGACCTCCCAGCTCGTCGTCGCTCGCCGCCTCGTCGAGGAGGGCATCTGCGTCATCGCCCAAGCGCCGCCGACCGTCCCCCGCGGATCAGCGGACCTGGACGATCACCTTGCCGCGGGCCCTGCCCGTATCGCTGCGTTCGAAGGCTGACCGAACATCATCGAGTGGGAAGACACTGTCGATGATCGGGTCCACCGATCCGTCAGCGATCAGCGTCGCCAGTTCAGCGAGCATCTTGCCATCTGGCGTCATGAAGAACTGGGAGAAGGTGATGTCACGCTCCTCGGCCAGTCCCGCGGGAGGCTCGCCCTTGATCGACACGATGATCCCACCCGCACGGACGACATCGAAGGATCGCGTGAGCGTCTCGCCACCGATCATGTCGATGACGAGGTCGTAGCCCTCCAATTCCTGCGCAAAATTAGCGTGCTGGTAGTCGATGACAAGATCGGCGCCGAGGTCTTCGACCAGTTGGCGGTTGAACTCACTTGTGGTCGTGGCGACGAATGCGCCGAGGTGCTTGGCGATCTGGATCGCCAACGTTCCGACGCCACCCGATCCGGCATGGATCAGCACCTTGTGACCACGCTTGAGGTGTCCGTGATCGACGAGCGCTTGCCATGCCGTCAGACCCGCCAACGGAACCCCGGCCGCTTCGCTGTGTGTGATGTTCTCCGGCTTGATCGCGAGATCGCCAGCCTTGATCATCGCGTACTCCGCCATCGTGCCCGCTTGCATCCCGTCGGCGCGCCCAAAGACTTCGTCCGACACGGCCAAGACCTTCACGTCGGCGCCGATCTCGACGACAACGCCGGAGACGTCGTAGCCGACGATCCACGGAAGCTCGTACGGCAGCATCTCTTGCATGTGGCCCTGCACGATGAGCGAGTCGATCGGGTTGACCGATGAGGCGTGCACCTCGATCATGACGCTGTCGGGCGTGAGCTCCGGCCGATCGACCTCGGTGACTTCGATCGGGGCTCCGTATGTGGTGACGATGGCTGCTTTCATGCCGGAGGGTGCCCTTCCCCGCAGCAACCAAACCCATTCCGCCTTGGCGAAGATGCCGCTGGGGTCCGATGAGCACGAGGGTCGAAGGTGCTCGCGGATCACCCCACGAGTGGCCCGATTCCCTCGGCGTGGCGGGCCTGGGCGGCGCGCATGTCGGGGGCGAACGGGCTCCAGGCGAACCAGCGCGGCAGCGCGCGAGTGAGTCGAGGCGGGCCTGACACGTCGATCGCTCCACATGCAACCTGGTCGTGCCAGTCGTCCAGTCCGCTGAACACAGCTGACAAGACCGGGGTCGGGCAGCGGACGACGACGTCGACGTCGTAGCCCGGGAAGTTCGTGCAGACCGAGGTCTCACGGCGGGACAGCACGAGCCAAATGGTGGTGCGGGTGGGGGCGGTGAACACAAACTCGATCGTCACCTGATCGCTGGGCAACGCGTCGACGGCAACACGCCGGTGCATCCACCACATCAACGTGGTCGGGTCGAGGTCGCGTGGCCGGAGTTCGTTGTACAGCCAGTTGACCGACCAACGCCCGAGCGCCATGATCACGCCCTCGAGGTCTTCGCCCGCAGGGGTGAGACGGTATTCGCTCCCCTTGCCGGCGCGAGCAGGCCACCGCTCGATGACGCCGGTGCGCTCAAGGTGGCCGAGGCGACGCGTCAGCAACGACCGCGAGATTCCGGGCAATCCCCGCGCAATGTGGTTGAAGCGCGTGTTACCGAGCACGAGTTCGCGCAGGATCATCGGCGTCCAGCGGTCGGCGATGATCTCACTGCCCATCGACACCGGGCAGTAGCGGATGTCCTCTCTCATCCCGTCATCCACGCGCTCAGCCTCCCCTCCATGCCACATCCTCCCGGCCATCATCTTCGCGCCTTCCATCAACGACGGGAAGTCCTATTTCGATACCACCTTGGTTCCGATGTTGTACTGGATGCACGTGTGTTCGTCGGCGCACTGTTGGCGCATGACCACGACCACACTGCCATCGCCAGTCGACACGACCGACGCACCCGCTCCCACCACGACGAGCGACAACGACTTCATTGCCTGGGCCGCTGGCTTCGGTTCGATCCTCGGCGACCATGCGGCCGCCTACGACCGTGACGGGACGTGGGTGCACGAGTCCTTCGAGGCGCTCCGCCGAGCGGGGATGCTCGCCCTTGCGGTGCCCACCGAGTTCGGTGGAATGGGCGCCACCGTTCGCCAGGTCGCCCTCGTCGAGCGCGAGCTGGCGCGACACTGCGCCTCGACTGCGCTGGCGATCTCGATGCATCACCACGTCACGGCGTTCACCGCCTGGAGGTGGCGCCGCGACCTCCCGGGCGCCGAAGCGACACTGCGCCGCGTCGCTGGCAACGAAACGGTCTTGGTCTCGACCGGGGGCGGCGACTTCACCCATCCGCGGGGCGATGCCACCAAGGTCGAAGGCGGGTACCGAGTGTCGGGAGTCAAGCGTTTCGCCAGCCAATCTCCGGTCGGCACGGTGATGTCGACGATGTTCGCATACGACGACCCCGAACGAGGCCGCCGGGTACTCAACATGGCCGTTCCGTTCGGAGATGGCGTCACCATCGGCGACGACTGGGACGCGATGGGCATGCGTGGCACGGCCAGTAACTCGGTGTCGGTCGAGGACGTGTTCGTCCCTGACGAGCGCGTGCTGGCCGATCGTCCCCATGGTGTCGTCGACCCGCCGTTGCAAGTGATCGTGAGCATCGCCATGCCGATCATCTCGGCGGTGTACCTGGGTGTGGCCGATGCGGCAGCGGTAGCGGCGATCGAGGCGGTGCGCGATCACGCCGATGACCCGATGATCCAGAGGACGATCGGGTTGATGTCCCACCGGCTGCGTGTCGCCGGGTGGGCGCTCGATGGGGCCCTCGCCACAGTCGGCGATGATCCTGTGCCATCGATGGAGACCGTGGCAGCGGTGATGGTTGCCAAACGTGAGATCGCCCTCGCCGGGATCGACGTGTGCGACCTGGCGATGGACGTCGCCGGTGGCGCTGCATTCCGACGGGGCTCGACGATCGAGCGGGCGTACCGAGACATCAGAGGGGCCAAACTCCATCCGTTCACCCCCGAACAGACGCTCGTACACGCCGGACGACTTGCGGTCGGGTTGCCCTGCGACACCATCTGACGGTCGACATGGTGTTCGACGACGCGACTGCGGACGTCCGGGGAAGACTCTCGATTGCCACGCGGGTCGAACGTGTCCTCCGGCCGCTCGATGCTGACAATCCGGGCATCGTCGACGGAAGGATGCCAGTACCGTCGCGGCGGTGTTCGTCAAGATCTGTGGGATCACGACAGTCGGCGATGCAATCGCTGCTGTCGCCGCCGGTGCCGATGCGATCGGGCTGAACTTCGTGCGCACGTCACGTCGCTGCATCGACCTCACGACGGCGCGCGAGATCGCGGGCGTGGTACCCGATCACGTCATGATGGTCGGCATCTTCCGCGGCTATCTCGTCGACGAGGTGCTCGGGATCACCCGTACCGTCGGCCTCACCGCCGCCCAATTGCACGGCGACGAACGGCCTGAGTTCACGGCCGCGATCTCCCACGGCGTGGCGACCGTGATCAAGGCGGTCACTGCGGAGACCCTTTCGATCCGCTCCCTCGACGAGCACGCCGCGCACATCGTCATGCTCGATGGCCCCGACCCCGGCGCCGGCATCACCTTCGACTGGGACCTGGTTGGCGGCCTCGTCGCGACGCACAGGATCCTGCTTGCCGGCGGCCTGCGACCCGACAATGTCGCCGAGGCAGTCCGCCGGGTGCGGCCCTGGGGCGTCGACGTCGCCTCGGGCGTCGAGGTCGATCCCGGGCAGAAAGACCCAGATTTGATCGCTCGGTTCATTGCCGAGGCGCGAGCCGCCGAGCGTCCGGCGGACGGTCGACGAGGGCGATCAGCTTCTTCGGGGCCATGACACAGAAGCTTTCCGTGACGAGTTCGTGGACCTCGTCCCAGTCGGTTTCATGGTCGAGCACCAGGCCCATCGCGTTCCGGCCCCACCCGAGCGCGATGAACGGGTGACCTGCGTGGCGCAGCGCCTCTGCCTCCTCCTGCGCCGCCCGGAACACGAGGACGACCGACGAGCTGTCACCAGCCACCTCGACACCGAGCACGTGGGCAAAGGTGCGTTTGCGCACCATCCATCGCGTCCCCACCCAGGCCCGTTCCTCGTCGACGCCGGGCAACGTGCGACACAGGTCGCGCAACCGGGTCTCGATGGCGGGCGGAACGCCGTCGGTGTAGCGGCGCTTCGCTTCGGTCATCAACCAAGACTATGTCCGTGCGACTGCCCGGCGATTCGGGGGTCAGGGTCGAGGGTTCGCGCCGCCCGGCGAGCGCGGCGCGATGGTTCGTGCGGCGTCAGTGCGAACGTGGGAGTTGGATGCTGAACGTGCATCCCGACCCCGGCGTGGCGTCGACGGAGATAGTGCCGTGGTGCGCCTCGACGATGGATCGGGCGATCGCCAGCCCGAGGCCGGCACCACCGGTTTGTCGGCTGCGAGACTGCTCGCCACGGGCGAACCGATCGAAGACGGTGTGCTGGAGGCCGTCCGGTAGCCCGGGGCCGTCGTCGGCGACATCGATGGTGACGCTGTCCTTGGCCGGACGGACGACGAGCGTGATGGTGGCCGTGGAGGGCGTGTGATCGAGTGCGTTCTGCACGAGCGACGCGACGACTTGGCGAAGACGGTGCTGATCGCCCTCCACGACGGGGTCGCCTCCGACTGCGGCATCGACCTCGATCGAGCGCGTCGGCTCCATTGCTCTGGCGTCCGACGCGGCGTCCTCGATGACGACCCGCAGATCAACCTGTTCCTGACGAAGCGTGCGACCTTGATCGAGTTGGGCGAGGAGGAACAGGTCCTCGACGAGATCTCCCATTCGGCGCGACTCGCTGCGGGCTCGGCGCAACGAGTCGGCGAGACGCGCAGGCGGCAGCTCGCCGTCGATGGCGAGATCGAGATACCCCCGAACCGACGTCAGCGGGGTGCGGAGTTCGTGCGACGCATCGGCGACGAACGTACGCAACCGCTGCTCTGCCAGGTCACGTTCGTCGAGCATCGTGTTGAACGCTCGCCCGAGCCGCCCGGTCTCCGTCGCCAACCCCTCGAACTCCACCCGCCGTCCTCGCTCCCCCCGGGCGAGCGCCTCGGCGGTCTTGGTCATCTCGTTGATCGGGCGGAGACCAAGCCGAATCATCCACCACGTCGTTGATGACAGCACCACCAGAACGACCAGCGAGGCGAGCGCCAGTGTCAGCGCGAGTCGGTTCTGCGCGTCCTCGACCTCGTCGAGCGGGATGGCCAGGATCATGAACTCGCCAGGAGCGATCTCGGTGGCGAGGACACGGAAGGTCGACGACTCGGCGACGCCCTCGGCCGTGAACGGACCGTCGGCATCGTCGGCCTGCTGCGCCGTGACGGCGGGGGTGTCGTCGACGAGCGCTCCGACCACCATTGGTTGCAGTGGGCCGCTCTCGGTGATTCTGCCGAGGTACAGCTCCGAGAGCACCGGGTCGTCGTCCCGCTCGACATCGGGAGATGGGCCAGGCGGGATCGGGGAGATCGGTGGGACCGGGCCCACACCCGCGCCCGCAATCGGTCGCGCCGACAGCAGCCGTTGGTCGAGTTGGTCGACCAGGAACCGTTGTTGCGTTCGGGCGACGACGGTCATCGCAACGGCGAGTGCGAGGAGCACGACGGCCATTCCGAGGAACAGCCTGGCGCGCAGACTCACGGGGTGGCGCGAAGGCAGTAGCCGACTCCGCGGACCGTGTGGATCAGCTTGGGCTCGACGTGGTCGACCTTGCGTCGCAGGTAGCTGATGAAGGTGTCGACGACCGAGGATTCACCACCGAAGTCGTACTGCCACACCTGGTCGAGAATCTGCGCTCGCGAGAGGACCCGGCCGGCGTTGACGAGGAGATACCGCAGCAGTGTGTATTCGGTCGGTGATAACGAGACGGGCTGACCCGCACGCGTGACCCGGTGCGCGGACTCGTCCATCTCGAGGTCCGCGTAGCGCAGCGTGCGCGCAGCGTCATCGGTTCCGGCCCGGCGGAGGGAAAGTCGCGCTCGGGCGACCAATTCGGCGACGGCAAAGGGCTTCACCATGTAGTCGTCGCCGCCGATGGTGAGACCGTGCACCCGGTCGTCGGTTGCGTCGCGGGCGGTGAGGAAGATCACGGGAGAGCGACAGCCCGCTGCGCGCAGTCGCCGCAGCACGGTGAATCCGTCGACGTCCGGAAGCATCACGTCGAGCACGATCAGATCCGGGTCGAACTCCTCGACCAGGGTGATTGCTTGTCGACCGGTGCTGGCCGTTCGAACGGTGAAGTCCTGCAGCTGCAGCGCTGTTTCGACGAGAAATAGGATGTTCTCCTCGTCGTCCACGACGAGGACCTTGGCGCTCACGAGCAACTCGGCACGATGATCACAGCTCTACTCTGCCACGAAGTATTCCGCGACCGCCGCCGACTCGGTGGCGATCGTTTCGGCGTCGACGAGGTGCGTGGCAGCGCTTTCGAGCAGTGCCGTCCAGTCGTCGAGGATGGCCTGGGCGGTGCCCGAGTCGTACAGCTCCGAGCGCAGCCGTTCGAGAGCCTCGTCGTACAGCGCGCTGAATTCCTCGTTCTCCATGAATCGGTCGGCGAGCACGTTGCTCCTGCCCCCCGGGCCACCGCCACCACCGGGGAACTGCGACGGATCGAAGCCCTCCGGCAGACTGCCGTCGGGAATCTGCGACGGATCGAAGCCTTCCGGCAGACTGCCGCCGGGAATCTGCGACGGATCGAAGCCCTCGGGCAGGCTGCCACCAGGACCCTGCGACGGATCGAAGTCACCCGGAGCGCCCGGACCGCCGGCGCCCAACTGCGCCAACGCCAGGTTGTGGTCCCACGCCACGACCGTCATGACGCCGGTTTCGGCGTCAAAGTAGAGATACGAGTTGTTGCCCGGTCCGGAAATGTCGTCGAAGTTCTCGAGCAGATCCTCGATGGCCATGTATTCGGCGAAGGCTGCCACATCGAGGTGTTCGTCGAGTTCGGCGGCAAAGGTCGCATCATCGGAGTCGTTCACGAACTCGAGGAACTCGATGAGCGGCGTGAGGTCGTCGTCACCGGCCTCTTGCTCCCACGCCTCGAGATAGTCGTCGGGGTTGTCGCCCCGATAGCTGTAGTCGCCCGATGCGTCGGCCTTGTAGAGGTTGCCGTCACCGAGGTTCTGTGTCGTCCAGTCGCCGTTCGGGCTTTCCAGTACGAGGCGAAGGCGCGCCGGCCGATCGTTGACCGTGAACTCGGTGACCGATGCGCGCTGCGTCGCAAGGCCGGCCTCCGCCAACAGCCCCACCGACACGGCCTCGTTCAACGCTGTCTCCGTCGAACTGCTCCGCACGACGAACTCGGTGAGGCCTTGATGTTCCTGATCATCGACGAACCTGTCGAGGCGGATCAGCCAGGGAAGTCCTTCCGGCTCCTCGGCTGACGCCGAGCCGATCCCCCCGGGACCTCGACCGCCACCGGCGGGCGGCGCCGGAGCCGCGTCGCCGTCGCTCTCACCGTCATCATTCGGATTCTGACCGGGGATCGCGAACCCGGCTCCGCCCAGCCCGGCGAGCGACGAATTTCCTTTCAGCCGGATCCCCACCTGTTGGTAGTCGACCCCGTCGATGGTCACGTCGGCTTCCAGCCATTCCTTGTCACCGGTGTCGACGAACGCCTCGATCATCGCGTCGTACGCCGCTTGATCGAAACTGACCTCGACGGAGTGCAGGACACTGGCGTCGTAGAAATCCGCCGGGGTGCCGTCCTCGTTCGTGCCGTCCTGGTTCGTGCCGTCCTGGTTCGGGGTGGCCTGATCCTCGGTTGATGCCTCCGAGTCCGACGCTGCAGAGTCCGTTACAGCGACGTCCGACGCGGCCGACGCAGCTGTGTCGGGCCCGGTCGAGTCGACGGATGCGGCCGGGTCGCCGGAGCACGCACTCAAGATGATGAGACCGACGGCGAGCACAGTCGCGCCGGTCGAACGACGCGCCCTGCGCGCTGGTTCGCCGAGTGATGGTTGGTGAATTTTCATGATGACCTCCGAGTCGAACCCCATCCAACACAGCAAGTCTCCGAGCTCTCTGCGGACATGATGTGAGTTCTCTGTGAATGGTTTCGTCGAGCTTCTCGGTCGAAATTGCAGTGAGGCTGCAGGAGGTTCGAAGGTGATGCACAGGAAACTCACATCTTTGTCGACTATTCCTGTTCAGATGTTGTTCGCCCTGCATTCACCTACCCCAGTCCTTTCACTCCAGCCGTCCTCGGGGTGGTCGTCATGAACCAGGGCATCGCCGTCGGCATCGACCTGGTCGCCATCTCGATGCTGACCTTCGGGATGTACTTCCCGCGATACCGCCGGGCCGACATGGTGTTGGCCTACCTGGGCTTGAACGTGGGCGTCCTGGCAGTGGCAGTGGCGCTGTCCGGCTCGACCACCATTGGTGCGGGCTTCGGGCTCGGGCTCTTCGGCGTGCTGTCCATCATCAGACTCCGCTCGTCCGAGCTCGAACAGCAAGAGGTTGCCTACTACTTCGTGTCGTTGACGCTCGGTCTGATCGGCGGAATCACTCTCGATCCACCGTGGCTGTCAGTGGCGTTACCGATCGCGATTCTCGGGGTGGTCTTCGTGGGAGACCATCCGCGCTTGTTCGCGGGATATCGGCATCAGGTGTTGACGCTCGATCGGGCGATTGCCAACGAAGCTGATCTGGTCGTCCGGATGGAGGAGGTGCTCGGCGGGTCGGTCCGACGGTTCGAGGTGCGCAAGTTGGACCTGGTGAACGACACCACCGTCGTCGATGTCCGGTACCGGATTCACGAGGGGCAGTTGGTCTCGGCATGACCGTCGTCATGCACCTCGGTACGGGGATCGAGCCGAGTGCCATATCGTCGCTGATCGCATCGTGGCGCCCCATCGGGCTCGACGAGTTGAACTCGGTCGCCGGGCTGCAGACGCGAGTCGACCGCAAGTACGTGCTGTCGCTCGACACCGCACACCTGGCGCTGGGTGACGTTGCCGGCCGACTCGTCGCGCTCGAGATCGACAACCGTCGAGGCTTCCAGTACCAGTCGCTGTACTTCGACACACCCGACTTCGCGTCGTATCGCGGTGCAGCGACACGCCGGCGCCGACGGTTCAAGGTCCGTGTGCGGAGCTACGTCGAATCGGGCGCAACGGCCCTCGAGGTGAAGACGCGCAGCGGCCGAGGAGAAACCGTCAAGGCCCGAATGGAATATCGACCGACGGACATCGAGGTGCTCACGCCGGAGGCCTGTCGCTTCGTCGACGAGACCCTCGAGTCGCCCGAACTCGCCGGACGACTCCTGCCGACGATGTGGACCGCCTACTCCCGCAGTACCTTGCTCGACGTCGACGACAAGTCCAGGATCACCATCGACAGGTGTCTCCAAGCACGCACTGTCGGCGGACCGTGGCGGCCACTCACCGACCGGGTGATCATCGAGACGAAATCGTCAGCGGGGGCGACACCCCTCGATCGCGCGCTGTGGAGCCGGCATGTCCGCCCGGTTGCGATCAGCAAGTTCGCGCTCGCGATGGCCACCGATCATCAGTCGCTTCCGGCGAACCGGTGGAACCGAGTCCTGCGCGACCACTTCATCGCCCGGTGACGTCTCGCAGCAAGCTATTGACAATTTCATTTGTCAATATCAAGATTGGTGCGATGATGAGCGTTGAGGTGATCGACGACGCAGCCGTCGCCGCGGCGGCCCTTGACCCGCTTCGACGCACGATGCTCGCTCTGCTCGCCGAGCCCGGCTCGGCCACCACCATTGCTGCCGCACTTGCGCTTCCCCGTCAGCAGGTCAACTATCACCTGCGGGTTCTCGAGTCGCACGGGCTGGTGCGGTTCGTACAGGGGCGGCTGCGCCGCGGCCTGACAGAACGGATGATGCAAGCAACGGCGACGGCCTACATCGTCAGCACACCGATTGGGGCCGACCCACCCGAGGTCGCCTGCACAGACCGGTTGTCGGCTCGCTATCTCGTTGCCCTTGCAGCTCGGATGGTTCGCGAGGTTTCGGGATTGCTCCGTCGCGCCGAGGCGGCCAATCAACAGCTCGCGACGTTGTCCATCGACATCGAGCTTCGGCTGGCATCGGCCGCTGACCGCGCCGCCTTCACCGCCGAGTTGAGTGAAGCCATTCGCACCGTCGTGGCGCGATACCACGACGAGTCGGCGCCGTCGGGCCGGTGGCATCGGCTCGTCGTTGCATCACATCCCCGTCCCGCAATCACGAAGGAACATGACTCATGACCGATGACCACGAGCCGACCGAACGTTCGATCGAACTTGAGATCGAGGTCGTTGGTACGCCCGAAGAGGTGTGGCAGGCCATCGCCACTGGACCGGGCATCTCGTCGTGGTACGTCCCCCATATCGTCGAGGAGCGCACCGGTGGCGCAGCACTCGCGTCGTTTGGTGAGGGCCCGGAGATGCAGATTCCGGGGCGGGTCGCTGCGTGGGAACCGCCCAAGCGGATCGTCTTCGATGGCGGCGAAGGCGTTCCCGGTCTCGCGTTCGAATGGCTCGTCGAAGCGAGGGATGGGGGAACCTGCATCGTGCGCCTCGTCAACAGCGGGTTTGTCGCCGGAACGCCGTGGGATGATCAGTACGACGACATGACAAACGGCTGGAAACTCTTCCTCACCAACCTGCAACTGCACCGACGCTTCTTCCCCGGCGAGCACGCGACGTCGATGCTGCCGATGGCGATGTGGAGCGGGTCCAAGATCGACAGTTGGCAACGGTTGACGACCCTGCTCGGCATCGACGCCGCACCGAAGGCGGGAACCCACGTCGTGGTCGACGCGCCGGGTACCCCACCGCTCGCCGGCACTGTCGTGTCGGGGGATGACTGGCGCCTGGCTTTGGTCCTCGACGATCCCTGCCCGGGTACGGCCATCATCGCTGTCGAAGGCGCCGGCGAAACCGTGGGCGTTTCCATCTGGTCGTACCTCTACGGTCCCGACCGCACGGCCATCGCCGCGCGCGACGCAGCGCTCTGGAATGAGTGGCTCGAGGCCAATGCAAATCTGGCGTAGCGCCGCAGTACCGACGGCGTTCAGCGCAGCCCGCCTGGGCGGCTGAACGAACTTCCTCCGCATTCGGCACCGTCATCCGAGTCCATCGGCGGCGAGTACCGCCCCTTCCTTCATCAGACGCCGTCACTGGGAACGAATGGCTCGCTCACTCGGACCTCACTGTCGACGAACAGCGCGTCGCCGACACCATCCGCGACCGGATCTCCAGTTGGGCAGTCGCACTGGTCAACGATCTCGGGTGAGGCAGGCGTCCAGAAGTTCTGTCAGATCCGACTACGACCCGGTCGCTCCTCACTCAATTTTTCGGTCTGCGTGATCGAGTCGCAAGCCCGGGTGTCCGCAGCGTCGGCGTCGCTCACTGCACACGCGCTGGACAAGGCGCACTTCAGCATGTCGGAGCAGCGCTCGTCCGCCGTCGGCGACGCATTCGTCGGAGCGTCACGGGCGTAGGGTTCGGAGGCCGACATCTATGGGAACTGGAGAGTGTGATGAATGACATCAGTGTGGTGATGTTCACGGTGGCGAGTCAGGATGCAGCGATCGCGTTCTACACCGAGAAGCTCGGCTTCGAGCTGCGATCGGACATCATGTTCGGTCCGAACGGCGAGTACCGGTGGGTCGAGGTCGCTCCGCCCGGTTCGCATGCGCGACTTGCGCTCAACGAACCGATGGGCGGCGGAACGCCGGGCGGCGGCAGCATGGGCGTGGAAACGGCGGACGTGTTCGCCGAGCATCGTCGTTTGAGCGCCATCGGCGGCATCGATCTCGACCCCGAACCGATGCAGAACCCGGGTGCCCCGCTGCTGTTCATGCTGCGTGATCTCGACGGCAATCACATCGCCGTCGTCCAGCCAGACGAGACGTCGGCATGAACCAGCGCGTGCTGGCGCCGAAGAATCGGATCTGTTTGTGGTTCGACCGCGACGCGGTCGACGCGGCGCGCTTCTACGCCGCCACCATGCCGGAAAGTTCGGTCGGCACGATCATGCGAGCGCCGGGCGACTATCCCGACGGCCAGGAGGGTGACGTGTTGACCGTCGAGTTCACCGTGGCCGGTCTCCCTTGTCTCGGACTCAACGGAGGGCCGGCGTTCGCGCAAAGCGAAGCGTTCTCGTTCCAGATCGCCACCGACGACCAAGCCGAAACCGACCGACTCTGGAACGCCATCGTCGATGATGGCGGCCAGGAGAGTGCCTGTGGCTGGTGTAAAGACCGTTGGGGCCTGTCGTGGCAGATCACCCCACGGGTGCTCACCGAAGCAATGGCCGACCCCGATCCAGCCGTCGCCAAGCGGGTGTTCGACGCGATGATGACCATGGGCAAGATCGACCATGCCACCATCGAACGGGCCCGCAGGGGTTGACCCTTGCACCCCGGATGACGCGGATCGAATCTGGATGCGTGGCCAACCGGATCGAGCACGAGCCACGCAGCTGCTCGTCAGTTCCACCGAACGGTCCACCACTTCGACGACGCGAGGTCGACTTTCAACCGATGCTTGACCTCGCGTGCGTACCCGACTCCGAGTGGTCTCCGACGCGAGTCGTATCCGAGATCACTGGGAGTCGGCGAGTACGAGCTTCGCCCCCGTCTGGTCCGTCGAGCAGTAGTAGTCGTCGACCACGTGCCAGTCACCGTCATCATTTGTGACAGCCCGATTGATCGCGACGAGGCGCCCATCAACCTCAAGGCCGTACTCGGTGTTCGACAACGCCACGACATTGCCCGTGCCGAGGGTTGCGATTTTTCGTTCGAGCCGTGCTCGGAGGGCAGCGTCCGCTGTGGCGGCGCCTGGTCCGGAGATGTCGAGTTGGGCGGGTGGATTGAACTCCTTCTCGTCGCCAACGCATTGGAGGTCTGGCTGGGCGGGTGGCGCGGCTTCCTGGTCGTCCGTGCAAGCTGCGAGCAGGAGTGCACCGATCGCCACCAAGAGACCCACGGTTGGCGCTGGTCTTCGGAGCGTCATGCAGATCGGGCGCTCGATCACTCGACCAGTTTCCCACAGCCCCGCGATATCGAGCGAGCGGCGAACGCGGGGCCGCCCGAGGCTGAGCGACAAGCGGCAGTCGAAGGATTTCCTCTTCATCGCCTCCGAAGGCCTGTGCCGAGGCAACGGACCATTCCCAACTCGCAGGGGCCACCGTCCTGTGCACACTCCGTGAACACGGTCGCCTCTTGACTGCGTTGACGATCAAGCCTCATCTGAATAGCGCCTACATATTGGTGCCCGGGGCGGGGTCCGAACCCGCACTCCACGTGAGTGGAAGGGGTGTGTGGTTCAAGCCAGTTCGAAACTGTCCGATGCGTCCAGCGGAGTCCAGGAAGCCCCGTTCTGTGGGGGTCTCCTGTCCAGATCGTCCAGTCCAGTCCAAGTCGTACGGCCGAATTCATCCTGATGCGGCAGATCCTGTGATCTTTTCGTGATCTTCGATGCTGACCAGCGGTCCGCGAGGTCGACCGAAATTTGTCGACGACCTGGTCGAGATGACCGGGCGAGCCGATAGCGAGTGTCTCAGCAGATTCGAGGCAGTTGCTCCCCAACCGGCACGTCGACCACGCGTCGGGCACCGAACGGCGTTTGCGCGACGACGACGCCGGGGTGATCGTCGACCACGCGTCCGATGACGCACGCATCGGCTCCCATCGGGTGATCGCGCATCGCGCTCAGCACGGCGTCGACACCGTCACGTGGCACGATGGCGACGAGCTTGCCTTCATTTGCGATGTTCATCGGATCGAGCCCCAGGAATGCACAGGCAGCAGCGACCTCGACGGGCACCGGGATCAGCGACTCCTCGTATTCGATGCCGACGCCACCCGCTCCGGCGATCTCGCACAGTGACGCAGTGACTCCCCCACGCGTCGGGTCGCGGAGTACGTGGATGTCCCGATGAGCCTCCAACATGGTTGCAACGAGTCCGTTGAGCGGTGCCGAATCAGACTGTGATCTGAGTACCGAACTCGAATCCTTCACGCAGCGACATGATCGCAACGCCGTGTTGGCCGATCGGCCCGCTGACGATCACGACATCGCCAGCGGCGGCGCGACTCGGGCGGATGTCGACGCCTTCGGGCACGAGACCGAAGCCGGCGGTGTTGATGTAGATCCGATCAGCCTGGCCCGCATTCACCACCTTGGTGTCGCCCGTCGACGATTCGCACACCAGCCGCCCGAGCGGCCGACGCCATGGACTCGACCACGCGACCGAGCTCGGACATGGGCGAGGCCTTCTTCGAGGATGAACCCGGCGCTCAACGCGATCGGCTGCGCTCCGCTCATGGCGACGTCGTTCACCGTGCCGTTCACCGCAAGGTCCCCGATGCCGCCGCCCGGGAAGAAGAGCGGGTCGACCACATAGGAGTCGGTGGAGAACGCGAGCCGGCCCCCGCGATGTCGACACCGTCGAGTCGTGCAATTCGACGGGCGCCATCCGGATTGAACGCCGGCACGAAGAGGTGCTCGATCAACTCGGCCGACAGCTTGCCGCCCCCGCCGTGACCGATGACGATCGCGGTCGTAGTCGCGCAGCGGCAGCGGGCAGGTC
Source organism: Ilumatobacteraceae bacterium (assembly GCA_963820085.1). GTDB lineage: Bacteria > Actinomycetota > Acidimicrobiia > Acidimicrobiales > Ilumatobacteraceae > Ilumatobacter_A. The sequence goes on from CAWFYU010000026.1 coordinate 69,945, forward strand.
CACCCGTCGAAGTCAGGCAACTGCCCGATCGTCGGATCGTGTCGTGACATCGACGGCCGTTCAGCTCACCGCGACGGGGACGTCGAGACGGCGGTACTGGTAGTACGCAGCGCACGCGCCCTCGCTCGACACCATCGTCGCGCCGAGCGGCGAGCGAGGCGTGCACTCCTTGCCGAAGCGCTGCGCACTCGTGCGGGCTTGATCAGTCCTTGGAGCACCTCGCCGCTGCGGCACAACTCGGACTCGGGGTGTCGATCGTCGCCGACGTCGAAGCGGGCCTCGGCGTCGAACTCGCGGTAACGGTCGGACAGCCGCCAGCCGCTCGTCGGGATCTCGCCGATCCCGCGCCACTGGCGATCGCACACGTCGAACACGTCGTCGAGCATCGCTGCGCTGGGACGTTGCCCGTCGCGGTGACCACGCGTGCGTACGCGTTCTCGAGTTCGGCGCGTCCCGGCCTCCAGCTGGACGACGACACGGCGGATGCCTTCGAGCACGTCGAGCGGCTCGAAGCCCGTGACGACGATCGGAACGTTGAACTTCTCGACGAGCGGCCGGTACTGCCAGGTCCCCATCACCGAACAGACGTGGCCGGCGGCGAGGAACCCGTCGACACGGTTGGTCGGTGACCGACACGATCGCCTCGATCGCCGGCGGCACCAGTACATGGCTGACGAGCACCGAGAAGTTCGTCAGACCCGCGTTGCTTGGCCAGGTGGACGGCCATGGCGTTCGCCGGCGCGGTGGTCTCGAAGCCGATCGCGAAGAAGACGACCTCGCGGTCCGGGTTGCTCGGCGGCGAGCTTGACCGCATCGAGCGGCGAGTACACGACGCGGACGTCACCGCCTTCGCTCTTCACCTGGAACAGGTCGCGGTCGCTGCCCGGTACCCGCAGCATGTCGCCGAACGAACAGAGGATGACGTCGGGCCGAGCGGCGATCTCGAGCGCCTTGTCGATGACGCCGAGCGGCGTGACGCAGACCGGGCAGCCGGGCCCGTGGATCAGTTCGACCATGTCGCGGCAAGCAGCTGGTCGATGCCGTTGCGGATGATCGAGTGGGTCTGGCCGCCGCAGACCTCCATGATCGCCCACGGCTTGGTGGTGATCCGGGCGATCTCGTCGAACAGCGACTGCGCCAGCGCGGGATCGTTGAACTCGTCGAGGTACTTCATGCCGAACCGCTTCCCAGTCGGACGCCATCGATGCGATCTCGAGCCCGAGTTCGTCGTCGAGGATGCCGAGTTCCTTGAACATCTGCAGGGTTTCGAGGGCCGACGCCTCGTCGATCCTCGAGATCGCGAAGCCGACGTGGACGATGCAGTAGTCGCCGACCGCAGCGTCGGGGAGGTAGGCGAGGCAGATCTCCTTGCGGATGCCGTCGAAATCGATCGTCGCCATGCGAGTGCCCTGCTCTTCGCGGACTTCGAGGATTTGGCCGGGTACTGCGAGACACATGTCAGAACTCCTTTCACGAGATGCGACGGCCCGTCTGAGCGGGCCGGGATGGATTCGATGGGGCGATGGGCTGCGACGAACGCTTGGCCGAGTGCGAGGCCGCCGTCGTTCGGTGGGACAAGGTGATGGGTGAGCGCACGAAAACCGGCCGCGTTGAGCTGCGCGACGCAACAGCGGCACGAGCAGCGCGTTCTGGAACACGCCGCCGGACGAGCGCGACGACGTCGAGTTGCCGGGATGCACGAGTCGGTACGGCGATGTCGACGACGGCATCGACGACAGCGTCGTGGAAGCGCGCGGGCGATCATGCCGACATCGATGCCTGCTGCGCAGGTCGCGACGATCGCGGCGATCACCGGGCGCTGGTCGATGCAGCCCGGCTCCCAGATCGAATGCGTACGGCTCGATCAGCGCCGACGCACCGATCCGCCGCCATCTCCAGCTCGATCGCCGCTTGCGCCTCGTAGCTCACGTGGTGGCGAAGGCCGAGCAACGATGCGACGGCGTCGAACAGCCGCCCCATGCTGGTCGTCGGCACGCAGGCGACATTGCGTTCGAGTTGACGACGCAGCAGGCCGAGTTCGGTGGCCCCCGTGTGCTGCCACCGGTGCGAGGTCGTCGGTCCACTCGATGCCGCGCGGCATCGAGATGTACCAGCGCCACCCGGCACGGGTGGCGGATCGCGGCGTCGCCGCCGGGCAGTGGCACCGATGCAGAGATGGGCGACCCGCTCGAACCCGTTGGCATCGGCGACCAGCACCTCGCCACCCCAGATCGATCCGTCGTCGCCATAGCCGGTGCCGTCGAACGCGAAGCCGATGACGGGTTGCGTCGGGTCGCACTCGTGCTCGGCCATCACCGCCGCGATGTGTGCGTGGTGGTGCTGCACCTCGACGACTCGAATCGGCGGGTCCGCGACGTGGCGTCGCGCCCACGTGAGGTCGCGTATCCGGGATGGCGCGTCGACAGCGACGACCTCGGGTTCGACGCTGTACAGGTCGCAGAACTGGGCGACGGAACGCTCGAAGGCCTCGAGGGTCTCGAGGTTCTCCATGTCGCCGATGTGCTGGCTCACCCAAGCGTAGCGTGGTCGACGCGAGGCAGAACGTGTTCTTCAGTTCGCCGCCGACGGCGAGCACGGATCGAACGCCATGTCCGAGCGGCAGCGGCAACGGCGCGAAGCCGCGGGCGCGCCGGATCGGCAGCAGCACGTCGCCGGCCATGCGGACGACCGAGTCGTCGCACGGCACGTGGATTCGTCGATCATGGGTCAGCATGGCGTCGCACAGCCCCCGCAGCCGGTCGATCGAATCATCGTTGCGAGACGCGAACGGTTCGCCGGCGAGGTTGCCGATGTCATCACGAGCGTCGGCGCTCCGAGTGCGAAAAGCAGGTGGTGCATCGGCGTCGACGGCAGCATCATCCCGATCATCGGGTTGCCGGGAGCCACCGACTCGGCCAGGTGCGTCGGCGCGGGCGCGGAGCAGCACGATCGGCCGCGCCGGCGACGCAGCTGCGTGAGCTTCGGCATCGCTCATCTCGGCGAGACGTCGAGCGGTCGTCGATGTCGGCGACCATGACGGCAAACGGCTTGTCGGGACGGCGCTTGCGCTGCCTCAGTCGCTCGACCGCAGCTGCGTTGGTCGCGTCGCAGGCGAGATGATAGCCGCCGAGTCCCTTGACGGCGACGGTGCTTCCGGCGCGCAGGAGTGCGGCAGCGTGACCAGCCGGATCGTCGACGGTTCCGACGGCGTCGGTTGCGGTGGCCAGACGAAGCGTCGGCCCGCAGTCATGGCAGCAGATCGGCTGGGCGTGGTATCGGCGGTCGGTCGGGTCGCGGTACTCCGATGCGCAGCGCGCGCACATGTCGAAGTCGACCATCGTCGTTGTCGGCCGGTCGTACGGCAGGTCGGTGATGATCGTGAACCGCGGGCCACAGTTCGTGCAGGTGATGAACGGGTGGCGAAATCGTCGGTTGGTCGGGTCGTCGAACTCGGCCCGACAGTCGGCACAGGTGGCGGTGTCGGGGGGGACCAGAGTTCGAGCACCGACGCCGCTCGTGCTCTCGACGATCCGGAAGCCGACTGCGTCTGCGTCTGCATCTGCATCTGCGATCACGGTGCGACCAACCCGGTCGATCCGTGCGAGCGGAGGTTGCTCGGCGAGCAGTCGTGTGGCGAAGTCCTCGATCGCCGGGGTGGGCCCCGAGACCTCGATGAACACCTGCGTGGCGTCGTTGCCCACGATCCCGCGGAGCCCTGCCTCGGTGGCGAGGCGGTAGACGAACGGCCGGAATCCAACGCCCTGTACGACACCTTCGACGGTGAACCGTTCCGTGACTGGTGCGTCCAGTTGTCCGGCTACCTGTCCGGTCGACGACGTGTCCATCACAGGTCCCAGACCATGATTCGGTTGTTGCCGGAGTCGGCGACGGCGAGGCGACCGTCGTGGAGGCACAGGCCGTACGGCCAGCAGAACGTGTCGTCGAGCACCGAGTCCCAGCGGTTCTCGCCATTCGTCGTGAAGTCGAGTTGCCCAACACTCGATCGGCCGGGGTTGGCCCAGTCGGCACCGTGTCCCAGATCAGCACGCGGTTGTTCGCGGTGTCAGCCACCGCCATCGCACCACCCGCGATGTCGATTGCATAGGGGAAGCGCAGTGAACTCGCCGTGCTCGGCTGATAGGCGAACTCGATCGCCGTGAAGAAGTCGGGCTGGCCAAAGACGTGGTCAGCGTCGATGTTGGCCGACGGTCCGGGCGTCCACTCGAGGAGCCGATGGTTGCCCGCGTCCGAGACGACGAGCCGGTCGGCGTCGCCCGCGATGTCGTGCGGCCAGCGGAACGTGTGGGGGCCGAGTTCGCCACCGTTCTCGTCGCGCTGGTGCGCGTTGGGTTGCCCGATGATCACCTGCGGCTCCTCGAGCGGTCCCGGCACGCCGGGCCAGCCGAGCACGCGTCGATTGCCGGTGTCGGCCACCCAGAAGCGGCCATCGACGACGGCGATGCCGAAGGGCCAGTACATGGTGAGCGGACCACAGTGCCCGCCGCGGTTCTCGTCGACTGCGGCGGGATTCGGCTGCCCGATGATCACGTCGGGCGCGATGTCGGACTCGGTCGGGACGGTGTCCCAGACCAAGATGCGATGGTTCCACGCGTCGGCGACGATCAGGCGTCCGTCGTGCACGACGACGCCTGTCGGCAACCGCATGCCCGCTTCGGGTCCACGACCAGCGGCCTGGGCGCCTTCGGTGGTGAAGTCGGGCTGGCCGAGGACGACGTCGGCGTCGGCGTGCGACTGCAGGGAGCCCGGGTCACGCCAGATCAGTACACGGTGATTCCCGGTGTCCGCAGCGATGAGCACGTCGTTGTCGAGCCACACTCCGCGCGGGGCATAAAGCTGCGCGCTCGTGGGCATCGCATCGGGCAGCCCAAGACCACCGGGGGCGGGGGCGCCGAGCCACACCGCCGGCGTTGCGCCACCGCGGAAGTCGACCGACGGGTCGGCCGGCTTGGGCGCGCTCCACCCGGTCGACAGGCGCGAGGTCAGCGTGACCGATGCACGTGCCTCGATCGGCGCCTCAAGTGCCACCGGTACGGACCCAGACATGACCGTCGTCGATGCGTGTCGGCATCTGTTCGAGTTGTGCTCCGGGCGCCGAGATGCACTCGCCGCTGGTTGCTTCGAACTTGAACCCGTGCCACGGGCAGATCAGAATGCCGTCGTCGATCATCCCGCCGTCGAGCGTCATGCCCTGATGCACGCAGGCGTTGCGGAAGACCGCGAACGTCTGGGAGATGTTCGTGATGACGAAGCTCTCCGACACCGATCCCGCAGCGTTCGCGCCCGCCACGTCGAAGCGCAGCATCGTGCCATCGGCGACCTCGGTGGCCAAAGGACCCTTCACCCAGCCGGCGTTCGGGTCGGCACTCGGCTTGCGACCGATCAATTCGACGGGGATGAACGCCGTCGTCGGCTGGTCGTCGAGCACTTCCACACGGTCGACCTCGGGCAACACCACGAGTGCCTCCTCGACGCCCTCGCGCAGCGTGACGGCCGACATCGAGCACCCGTTGCAACTGCCCTGCAGCCGGACGAACGCGGCACCGTCTTCGATGCGCACCAGTTCGACGTCGCCGCCGTGCGACTGGAGATACGGTCGCACGGACGCCAGTGCCTGGTTGGCGCGTGTCATCGGGTCGGCCTTGATGATCCCGTGCAACGCGAAAACGGCGCGGACGCCCGGGTCGTCGACCATGTCGAAGAGGAGTTCCTTGCCGTGCTGTTGTCACGCAACGTCTGCACCATCTTGACCAACGCCGGCTTGTGGAACTCTTCGATGGCGGCCTTCACGTCGAGGGCGACTTTTCGGTCATCGCCGTCGAGCTGCTCGACCGCGGGCAAGCGCATCGTCGACCGCACCGGCCAGACGCTCGAATTCGGTCCGGGCCTCCGCCGTCGTGGATCGGGTCTCGACGGTCGGTTCGTCGTTCACGGTCACGGTCACGGTCATCGGCGAGATTCCTGGCGCTTCATCGACTCGTGCTTGGCGACCTCGTCGAGGATGCCGCGGACGCTGCGTACCGCATCGTCCTCTTCGAACTCCTCGAAGATCGCCCGTGCTTCGTGCAGCCGGATCTTGGCGTCGTCGAACATTCCGAGGTGCGCGAGTGCGTTCCCCTGGTTGGCGAGCACTCGGGCGCTAACCGTGCGGGTCGGTGTGGCGGTCTCGATGCGACAACACGTCCTCGTACAGATCCACGGCTTCGGCAATGTTGTCTCCCTGGTGCTTCGACGGCATGTAGACCAATGCGTTAGCCAGGTTCAGCTGTGTGCTCGACCATCGGTCGGGATGCGAGTCCGGCGTGAAGTAGGTGAGCGCCTCCCGCATGCTCTGGACGGCGACGCCGATGGGAGCTGGTCGGATGCCTCGGTCATGGGCATCGTGATGTAGGCCAGCCCGAGGTTGGCATTTGCGATCGCGAACGTCTCGGGCGCGTGTCGTGCCGACGAGCGCCATCGCCTGGTGGTAGTGGTCGATGGCCTGTTGCATGAGGCGCGGTGCCGCTTCGGACATATCTTGGAACATCGCGCCTGCGGCGACGTGGAGCTCGGCGCGACCCACGCGCAGGTCGGTCCCCTCCAGGAGGTCGAGCGTGGCTTCTGCAACGTGACGGCGGCGCGGTCGCGCTCCGCCTTCGTCGAGTTGCGTGTTCG
>CAWFYU010000027.1:0-94299 GCA_963820085.1 Ilumatobacteraceae bacterium
CGTCCCGATGGACGTCCAAGCGTTCTGCGTCGGTCGATCCGACACGAACGGGGATGCGACGGAGTCCTACGGGACCGGACTTCGCCCACGTCGGCCCCGACTTCTCGGTGCTCCCGTATCGACAGGCGGCGCAGAACGTCAACCCCGGCCCGAACGTGGCCGCCGCCGCGCTTCCCGTCCCGTTCACTGCCACGAACGACCCGCTCACCGAGGGCGTCCACCTGCACTGGGCGCTGCCCGACGCGTTGGTCCGCGGCCAGGGTGACGCCGCCGGAACGGGGGCCGTGGAGTTTCCCGAGGCGCCCAATCGCTGGCTCGTCGCGCGCCTCGTCGTCGACACGGCGTCGTCGAATCCGACGGCGGTTCGGGGGTGGGTGGTCGAGTCGGATCGCCTGGTCGCCGGCCCGGCCGGCCCGTCGGGTGGTCGCCGGCGGCGAGCCGGACCGCGCTGACCCCACGCCCGACCGACCCGGACACGAACCCGGCGTACGCCTATCTCGGGCAGATCTTCGACGCGGCAACCTGGGCCGAGAATCCGACCGGCACGTTCGCCTCGCGCACCGACGCCCTTGGCTTCGGCGACACGGCGTTCGCCGCGACCTACGAGCTGTGCACGAACGTGTTCACGTTCCACGACCTGCTCGACGACCTTCCAGCCACCTACGACCCGGCGCGTAGCACCATCTCGTACCTCGTCGCCGGGTGGTATCACGATGCGGCCGGCGACCCGGTTGCCCAGATCGTCGCTGCGACCCGGGGCTCACGGCCGACGCGTTCGTCGAGCAGATCAAGGCGTCGTACGCCTGGACGGTGGCGCCCACCCCCGCCGATGTGCCGACGTCGACCGTCTGCAGCGGGGTCATCGAGGGTGTGGCGTGGGACCCGACGCGGCGCTACGTGACGCGGCCGCCTTACGACAACGGCCTCGTCGCGGCGATCGGCAACAACCGGGTCGAGGCCATCTCGGCGCTGTTGGCAACGCGGCCGGCGCTGCGGGCCCTGCCGAACGTGGAACGCCTGTTGGAGTCGCTGCAGGCCGGACTCCTGCCCGACTACGTCTCCGACCTGGCATCGGTCGAGGAGCACCTGCACGAACACGGCTTCGCCCGCCGTCCGGGCGGCTCGCTGTGGCAGGTGCAGGCCCGCCGTTCGGTGGGCATGTCGTCGCCGGCGCCACGGCCACCCCCGTCGATTCCGACGGGGGTGGCCGCCCAGCTGAACGAGCTGAACGTCACCCAGGCGGCGGCCGACCGAGCCGACGACGAGATCGTCTCGCGGCGTCAGCAGATCTTCGCCGACTGGACGAAGTACATCGATCTGCTCTACGGCGTCGGCCCCAACGACATCGATGCGGATGGCGATGTGCTCCCGCTGATCGAGGCGGAAATCGCCGAGCTGAACGCCGCCGTCGCCGCCGCGACGGCGCTGCGAGCATCCGCGGACTACGGCCGGGCGGCCGTCGAGCAGTTGCTCAATGGCACCGATCTGGAACTCGTCACGACCGAGGCGCCGCGATACTGGGTGGCCACCGACCCGGTCGTGCTCATCGCCGGGGATGACGCGGCCCCACCCGCTCGCCACGGTGGCGACGGCCGTTTCGCCCCCGACGGGATGCTGCTCTGCCGCACGACCGTGGCGGTCGCAGCGCCTGAAGCCGGGGTCGGCGCCACCGTTTCGGGCGACTCCGCGCCCAGGACTCTGGCGGCCCCCCAGTCCCCGGCGCCGGCAGCGTCGCTGGCCGCCCCGTTGCCCAACGCCCCGGCACTGGTCGCGCCGTTGACGGGTGGACCGAGGGCGACGGTGCAGGCGCTGCTGGCCGAGATCGGCTGTCAGGCGCCCCCGGACGTGACCATCTCGGGTGGGCCGGCGTCGCCGGTGGGCATGCAGCTCTGGAACGGCGCCAATCCGTGGAACCCGCTCCTGCTGCAGTGGAGGGTGGAGCTGATCCCCGACCACCCGCTCGCCAGTCCGGGCAGCTATCCGACGACGCTGATCACCGACGGATATCGGCTCGACCCCGACGCCATCGATCTCGACCCGCTCGCGCTCACGGCACCCGGGCCGATCTTCGACGTCTACGACGGCACCGTCGGCCTGGGCGGCCGCACCTCGCTGGCCATCGCGACCCAGATCCAGAAGTACCTGTCGAGCTATCGCGACGACGCTGTCGATCCGCAGCTCAACGCGGTCCTGCAGGGCGTCTTCGGATCGAATCCGGCGATGATGGCCCAGGCGCTCGGTGGCCTGCGACCCGCCATGCGGATGCGTCGCCAAGTACTGCAGATCCCGGTCGGTGACCCGCTGGCGACGGTGGCGGCCGACGGTCCGCGCAGCGTCGAGTTCTCCAACCTGACCGTGCCCACGGCCGTGGGGGACCAGAACACGACGGCGGTCGAACCGGGGTGGGGTTATCGCCCGATCATCGCCGGGCAACTCAACGTGCTCGCCCTGCGACTGGTCGACACCTTCGGACAGATCCGCGACATCCGGCTCGACAACGGGGCGCTGATCCGCTCGAGCAGCCTGCGACCGACGCAGGATCCAGCCGGTGCCACGCCGGTGCTGCTGCGGCCCCGACTCGCCCAGCCGTCCCGCTTGAACTTCCGCTGGCTGGCGGCCGACAACGATCTGGTCGAGTCGAACAGCGATCCGGCGTCGTCGCCGATCTGCGGCTGGGTGTTGTTCAACCATCTCGACTCCAGCCTGATGATCTACGACGCCCGGGGCTCGGCGATCGGGGCGTTCTCGACCATCGGCCCGCTGTGGCAGGGCGCTCCCGGGGCGAGCGACATGTTCGCCCCGATCGAGACCGGTTTCGGCGACCCGGCCATCAACCCGCACCTGCGGGCGTTCGCCCTGGCGATCGCCGCTAGGACGGACGCCGTTGGCTTCGTCACCGACCTGTTGCGAGCGATCGACCGGGCAGCGAGCCTGATCATCCCGAAGGGCTCGGCCCAGAATCGTTCCACGAGCGCGCTGTTCGGTCGTCCGTTGGCGATCGTACGGGCGCAGGTCGACGCCGAACTGCACGGCTTGGCCAGTATCGACGAGTCCTGGGACGCCTTGCGCAGCACCGTCACGACGTGGGACGGTACGACCTATCCCGCCGACCGTCCCGATGGCGGATTCGCCGACGTCCGCATCCCCGTGCGCCTCGGCGACATCTCCAACGTCAGCGACGGCCTCGTCGGCTACTTCGTCGACGACGGCACCGCGACCTACGCAACCTTCTATTCGGCGGCCGCCGACACCTCGGGGCATGGTGTGGTCGCGCCTCCGGATGACGCGGTCACCGTGACTCCACGAGCGGGCTCGAAGCCCGCCGTCGTCACGATGCTCGTCGACCCGCGGTGTTCGGTGCACGCCACCACCGGACTCCTGCCGATGAAGGACATCGAGATACCTCCGGCGATGTACGCCGACGCCCTCCAGCACATCGCCGTCCCGTTCCTCGTCGCCCCGCTGGTCACCGGCGCCGGCCGGGTGCGCGTGCCGGTCCCCGCCGAGGCGGGCTGGATGTGGTCGTGGATCACCCGGACGTCCGACCCGGCCGGATGGTCGCAGGTCGACGCGGTCACCTCGCCGAATCTGCGGGCCGCCTTCGACGACACGCCACAGACCATCGTCGACGGCTGGCTGCGGCTCACGCCGATGCCACCCTTGGTCGACGTAGCGGGGTCACACCTTTTCCGCCCCAGCCGCGCCCGCGGCGACAGAGGAGAGATCAGCATGAGCACAACGGTCAGGCGATCTCCTGTGGGGTTCGTGCTGTCGAACACCGCGGGGGAGCCGGCGTTGACGATCGGTGACGGCCTGGCCGTGAACGTGTTGTCGTTCGTGGTCAGCAACCAGACGGCCGGCGAACTGGCGCTGTTCGCCGGCGCGCCGGTGCCCGATGGTCAGAGCGATCCGACCGGCCCGACCACGCTGTACCTCTACTTCGGCAACCTGTTGACATCCGACCAGGTGAACCGGTTGACGATCGCGGCGCCCGGCTGGGTGGCGACCCAGGTCGCTGGCGTGTGGGCGTTGACGCCCGCCGCGTCCGGATCGTTGGTCGCCGGTGGATCGGTGACGTTCGCCATCACCCACGTCGACGTCGACGGACCGCCCCAGGATGGACACTTCATCGTCGATTACAGCCGGCTGGGCAACGTGCCCAACGGATTCACCCATCTGCCGCTAGCGCGGGTGTCGGCGACCGCCGACGGCGATCCGACGCTGTCGTTGCAGATCGGCTTCGGGAGCGGGTTGTCGACGGTGGTGACGACGGTCGATGCCACCCAGCCGCGATCGAACTCGTTGTCGTTGCAGTTGAGCACCGACGTGCCGAACGTCGCGCCGACGTGGGACGCCAACAAGCCGCCGTTGTTCCATCTGTCGTTCCTCTACGAGGAGTCGACGCCGGGCGGAGCGTTGACGACCCGTGACCTGGCTCAGAAGATCAAGGTGTCGCCCTCGGCGCAGACCTTGACCAGTTGGACCGTCGATCCGGAACCGTCCGGGGAGGATCCGGTGTGGACACTGCGCCCGAAGACAGGTCCGATCCTCGGCGCCGGGTCGGTGGCGGAGTTCGAGATCGACAGCATCGTCTCGGAGCTGCGGCCGGGGCCGACCCAGCTGTCGGTGAGCTGGGAGAACATTCCGGGGTTCGCCCCCGGGGTGGCGACGGCCGTCATCCAGAAGCTGGCGCCGTTGACCGTCGGCGCAATGACGTTTGACCCGTCGTGGATCCCCACAGGTCAGAGCGTGACGCCGACCCTGAGCTGGTCGACGACCGGTGACCCGACGACCCTCGAACTGGTCGCTCCCCATGACACGCCGCTGGGCAACGCCGTGGCGACGTCGATGGTCTCGCCGGTGGCGGTCAGCGCCGCGACGGAGTTCACGATGCGGGCGATGCGGGCCGCCGACGACGCCACCGCCGCCGGATCGGCGACCTTCACGTTGGTCAGCTTCCCCTTCACCACGTCGGCAAAACTCGACTCGCCGGAGATCTCGGAGGTGACGGCGTTCTGTCAGCCCGCGGACTCGTCGTTGCTCTACGTCGCCTGCGCCAGCTACAAGGACTTCGCCGGGAACGCGAGCGCGTCGTTGCTGATCATCGATGGCACCACCAAGGCCCTCGTTGCCCAGATCGACCAGGAGTGGCCGAGGCCCCCGGGGGCGGAGAACGAGCTCGGGACGCCTTCGGTTTGGATCGCCCCCAACGCGACCCCGGGTGTGGATCGCCTGGCGATGCTGGGCCAGCAGGTGTTGCTCGTCTGGGACATCGCCGCCGACCACACCGTCACCAAGCGGTCGTCGACGGCCGTGTCCGACACGCTGGTCCTGGGCTTTCTACCGACCGGCACGATCGCTGCGGTCGTCATGGACATCAAGTCGCCGACCCATCAGTTCACGGTGACGGAGTTCGATCCGCTCGGGGTGCAGCCCCTGCGGCAGCTGGGACCGGCTCTCGGGGGCGACGGTCTGTACGGCGGCTTCATGATCACACGGGATGCAGAACACATCGTCTACCTGGGCTGGATCGGACCGGTTCCCCAGACAGAGGACGATAATAATGCGGCGATACCGGGTCGATTGGTGGTGCGCAAGTCGCGGCTCGCCGACGGCGTCCTGGTCGATGAGGTCGCGCTCGCAACCTGGCCCCTCGCCGACTTCATGGTCGCGGTGATGATCATCAACATGATGCCGCTGAGCGAGATGCAAGACGACTCCGTGGTGCTGTACACGCCATTCGCACCCCCTCAGAACGGATCGACCGACCCGCCGACCGACCCCTCGGAACCTGACCCGTTCGCCCCGCTGTATGGGTTGACCTGGATGCCGCTCGACGGGTCGGGAAGGTCGACGATGTCGCCTCCCGGTGGAAGTTTTCGGCTCAACCTCTCCGGTCAGGACGCCTTCGTGCCCCCGCAGTATTCGCCGAACGGCACCGACGTCGTCATCGTCACCGATGTCGGACTCTGGATCGCTCCGGCGAACCGCCCCGACCTCGGCGTCACCGTGCCGGTTGGCCCGCCGCTGCTCCCGGTGGTGTTCTCGCCCGACGGCAAGGTCATCACGGCGGTCGTTCAGGATCCGACCAACTACAACTCGTTCGAGATCGTGACCCTGACCCGAACGGGCTGAGCCCTCACTTGCCGTCGTCTGCAAGCGCTCCCGATCGGTCTGCCGTGGACGGGTTCCGGCGCTTGCCGCTGAGTTGCGTGTGGGTGCCGGAGATTCGGTCGTGCCTGGTCAGGCGGCATGTTGGTATTCATGGATGAGTCCCGTCGCACCGGACGGATTCACGACTGGTGAGTCGCTTCGGCGGGGCTCTCGGCGAGTCTGGTGGGTGACGGGGAGTTCGGCGTCGTCGATGCGTCGATGGATGTGTTCGCGTCGCGTCGCGCTTGGCCATTGGCCAGACGTGCTGCTTGCGGGTGAAATCGGTGAGGAACGCGGCGAGGTCGGCGCAGTCCGGACAGCACCCGGGGTGGTGGAAACCGGTGATCGCAGTCGTACCGCTTGGGGTACTCGCCATGCACTCTGACCACTACGTATCCACCGACACGATCGCCAGCGTTCTGCGCACCTACCGCAAGTATCTGGAGCTGACGTTCGAGGAGAGCGACGTTGTCGAACGTCTCAGCAAGGACTTGTTCGATGCGATGAACGCCGACGCCGGCACGCTGCTCGAGCACCTCGCATGGGCGACGGGGTGAAGCGGGGCGATCCGTAGCGCCGCCGCTCACCTGCAGCTTGGGTCGACGGCATCGGCGGGGTCGCGCGCCGAAGACTGTTTCCCCGGTGCGGTCGCGCCAATCGACCGAGAACGCACCCCCGAGGAACCCGAAGACAAGGCTCCCGAACCGGACACGGCTGCCCCGCGGCAGGTAGGAGACGTTCTGTCGGATCGCCACGGGCTCCGTGACTCGGCGATGAGCGGCGAGTGCGCCGTGATCGTCGTGGTTGCCGTCGATGAACCACAGCTTGACTCGGTGACGTGCAAGTGCCGAGTTGACCTCGTCGAGGAACTGCTCGCCGCCGGCCAGGTTGGGGGAGTACCCGAAGTCGCCGACCTGAATGATCAGATCGCAGCCGTTGTCCGCAGCGAGCGCTGCGAGGTGGCACGTCACTACGGCGTGTTGCCGTGCGTGTCCCCGGCCAGAAGCACGCGGCGCGCCTCGGGGTGGGCTGACGCCGGACGTTCCATCGCCCTATCGTGGCTGGTCGGCGTCCCGTCCCGGCGACGAGTTCCGCGTCGACGGCCGATCGACTCGTTCGGGGTCTGACATTTGTGACGCGGCGCGTCACAAATCTCGAAGGCGTGAAGAACAGCAGCATGTAGCGCAAGTTGCTGGCGTCGAGACCCCGTCCGAACTCGTCGAAGCTCAATGGCGGCCTTGCCGCAGCTCAGGCTCCGCCACACGTTCACGGGCCGAGCAGGCAGGCCGGGATCACGGCGACGCCGTCGGGGCGCCGATAGGCCTGGGCGCCGGTGGTGATGACCGCGCTGTCGAGAAGGTCTGGGCCGAGCTTGGCGGCCAGCCAGGCGAGGTGTTTGACGTCGTCATCATCGACGATCGGGGAGAGTTTGACTTCGAGCGCGATGCAACGGCCGTCGCGACGTTCGACGATGAGGTCGACCTCGCGGTCGCCGCGGTGCGTGCGGAAGTGCCCGACCCGCGCTTCGGACCGTTGTGCATAGACGCGCACACTCAGCGCTACGAGTGACTCGAACAGCGCGCCGAGAAACGGTCCATCACGCATAGGGCCACCTACCGGGTCGTCGCCGGCGAGCAGCGCTTCCTCATCGAGGCCGAGGAGAGCAACAGCGAGCGCAGGGTCGGCGAGGTGGTGTTTGGGCGACGCAGCCAGTTCATTGAGGTGGGAGCGAGTCGGCAACCAACCCGGCACCGGGTCGACGATGAACAGCCGTTCGAGTGCGTCCCGATACGCGGTCAGGGTCGAGCGCGCTGGAGACTCCCCGGTACCTGGACTCGCGGCCTCGGCAATCTTCTTGTACGTCGTCGTCGTTGCGGTGGCTGCGCCGTAGGCGCTCATCCAGCGCTTCAACGCGGCCGGATTGCGGATCCTCGATCCGAGGTCGTCGATGTCTCGATCGACGACTCGTTCCACATAGCTGTCGAGTTGTGCACGCCGAACCCGAGGCGGGGACTCGCGCAGACCCGGGAAACCGGAGGCGACGATCTCCGACGCGTACGTCGCGAGATCCGCCGCTGCGTCGCCGCTGATCCGGGGACGTCGCCCGTCAAGCAGCTCGGCCAAGCTGACCGAGGCCTGGTAGCCGCGTTCGGACAGCGCGAGCGGCCGCATCCGCATCCGCAGAATGCGACCGGCTCCTGAGTGCCGCCCCGGGTCGGCGAGCGAGGCCGATCCTGTGAGCAGGAACTGGCCGGGAGCCGCGCCGGCATCGACGGCGCGCCGGACGAGATCCCAGGTGAACGGGAGGTGCTGCCACTCGTCGAGCAGGACCCGTCGTCCGTCGAGAAGCCGGGACGGATCGGCCTCGACCAGAATGCGTACGGCTGGAGACTCCAACCTGAACTCGGCGTCAACGCGTTCGGCGGCTGTCGCACTCTTACCAACACCTTTGGCGCCCTCGAGCGACACGGCACCCGCGCCGACCAGCAACTCGTCCAGTTCGAAGTCGACCACCCGCCGACGGTAGGAAGCTGCTCGCAGCGTCTCGATGGCCACGTAGCAACCCTACCCCTATCAGACATCTTCGGGTCCTTCTATCAGACATCTTCGGGCAATCTCCCGAGACATTCTCGGGCATCGCCCTTGCCCATGGAATCAACCGCTTGCGGAGCCTGGCCTCGCTCATAACCCGAAGGTCACAGGTTCAAATCCTGTCCCCGCCACCTGCTCGATCGGGAGAAGCGCTACAAGAGCGCCCAGGCGCAGTGGCAGCGCTACAACGATTGGCTGCGCAACAGGAACCCGCACCGGTACGAGATCGAGGCCCGGTTCGGGTATGCCCGGGGTGGGTGGGCCCACCGTCGTCGGCGGGGAACATCCAGGGCGATCGCGACGAGTCCGCGGGCGTTTGAGACGGTGCCCCGCTTCCAATCGACGTCAGACCATTTCAGCCCGAGAAGTTCGCTGCGACGCATGCCGGTGCTGGCTGCGAGCCGAAACGCAGGGTAGAACCGATGGCCGGCCGCGGCCCGAAGAAACAGCTTGAGCTGGTCTTCCGTCCACGCCCGCGGCTCGACGGGTGGGATAGCGCGCAGCTTCGGCGCGGCGGCGAGGGCGGCGACGTTGCGGCTCACGACGCCTTTGCGATGGGCGTCGGCGAGCACACCACGGATGATGACGTGCAACTCCAGCACCGACTTCGCGGACAGCGGACGGCTCCATCGGTTGGACGCAGCTTCGATTCGTAGAGCGACTCGATCTGTTGGATCTTCAGTTGGCAGATCTTCACTCTGCCGAGCGTCGGCAGTGACCGGGTCGAGGCCGTGATAGATGACTGCGTACCAGCGGATCGGTCCACCCTGGCACGTAGCGGCATCTGGTACCGGTAGTCCACCGATCTGGTACTTGCGTTCTGGGGAGGTGGTACCGGCTCTCGGTTCGTGCTTGTGAGCCGAGAGCCGGCAGGTGTTGTGGTGTTACTCCCAGTAGTCGTTGCTCGCTCGGGTGTTGTCGTGGCGGAGTCTGCGCATGTCGATCTGGCCGAGGTTGATGGTTCGGGCGTGGTTGGCGAGCCGGTTCACGGTGGAATCGGCGGCGACGCGGTCGGGGAGCTCGCCGACCCAGTGGGCGGGGCCGGTCTGGGAGGCGATGATCGTGGGGAGCCGGTGTTCTCGGTTGGCGAGGATCGCGAACAGGTCGCTGGCGGCGTCTGAGTCGATGCCGACGGTGAGGAAGTCATCGATGATCAGCAGGTCCGTCTCGGAGAGTTCGTTCAACAGTTGTTGGTGTCCGATGCTGTCGCTGCGGGCGATCACGAGTCGTCGGGCGAGGTCGTCCATCCGGGCGTAGGTGACGGCGTGGCCGTTGTGGCAGGCACTGATCCCGAGCGCGCACGCCAGGTACGTTTTGCCGCCTCCGGTGGGTGAGATGATGAGCAGGTTCATGGGGTCTGCCCGCCAGTCGTGCGCGGCGTAGCGTCGCATTCGCACCGGGGTGATGCCGCGCCCGTCGCGGTAGTCGATCTCGCCGATAGAGGCGCCAGGGATCGGCAGTGCGGCCTGGCGGATGAGCTTGTCGACTGTGTGGATGCGGCGCTGTTCCAGGGCGTCGTCGACCGCGGTCAGGAACAACTGCTCGGGGGTGAGCGTGTCGTTGGCCTCATCGGCGATGAGCTCTTCGAACCGGGTCGCGACGTGCCCGAAGCTGCGCGCCCGGTCGGTGAACCATCGCTTGGACCACAGCCCGTCGATGTTGCGGTGCTGGGGCGGGACGTGTTCGGGCAGGGTCGAGTACTGGCCCTTGCGGCCGTTGCGCCGCGGGTGCTCGCAGATGATGTCGTGCCCGTCGAACACCGTCACCCGCGTCGAAGTGAGCCGCACCCGCAGCAGCCGTCCCGCCAACCTGTACGGCACCGAGTAGCGCTGCGAGTCGACGGTGACGTGATAGTTCCGACCGGCCTTGAGTTCCTTCCATTGGGCTTGCTCAAACGGGGTGTCGGGCAGCAGCCCCAGCAGGTGCGCCTCTTCGACATCGAACCGTTCCCACCGGGTCGTGCCATCCGCGCGGCGAATGTCCCGGTTGATTTCGTGTACCCGCTCGGCGATCGCCTCGTTCAACTCGGCCAGCGTCGTGAAACAGTCGTCTTCGAGGTAGCCGATGACCCGCTTGTTCACGACGTTCACAGCGTTCTCGACTGCGGCCTTGTCCCGCGGCTTGCGTGCCCGGGCCGGCACGATCGCGGTGCCGTAGTGATCGGCCAGCTGCTGATACCTCGCGTTCACGACCCGCTCCGCATCGCCCTTGTGCCGCTGATGCGTCGAGGTCATCGGGTTGTCCGGCACGACGATCTGGGCCACCCCGCCATAGAACGAGAACGCACGCACGTGCGCGTCCAACCACGCCTCGCTGCGCATGTTCTCGTACGCCCGACAGAACAACGCACCCGAGAACGGCAGCACCGCGACGAACAACACCGCCTTGATGATCTCCCCGGTCACCGCGTCAACGACATCGATGGTGTCGCCGGCCCAGTCCACCAGCATCGCCCGACCCGGCTCATGATGAAGCGTCGCAACCAGGTCGTGGATTCTGACGTAGTTGGCGAACAGAGCACAGAACTGCGAGTACCCGTACTTCTTCCCGCCGCCCTTGCTGTCGGCGTAGCGGCGCCACGCCTGCAGCAACGTGAAGTGCCGGTTCTGTTTCATCGACGCGAGCACCCGCCCGAGGTCGGGCTGGTCGTACTCGTCCGACACCCGCCGACGCCCATCAGGGAACCACCCCGCCAGATCAGCATCGGCCACCTCCCCAGCCGACCTCACCCCGTGCACCCTGATCGCTTGACTCACCCGCGATACGTCGCGCCGCGAACACCCCACGGTCTCGACGATCTCGTTGTAACCGCGACCCGCGAGCACCAGCTCCAGGATTGTCCGATAGTTGGCCATGCCGCCACCTTCCGACTCAGACGTGGCGACACCCAACGTGTCACCATCCGACTCAGACGAGCAGAGCAACCCCACCAGTACCAACTAGCCAGAACACCGGTACCAAATCGGTGGACTACCGGTACCCGAAGGCGCTACGCGCCACACGTGGAACTTGAGGTTCCGGTCGCGCCAGTAGATCTGCCATTCACGGCGCGTGTTCGTGTACCGCAGCCGGGCGATCGGGAATCGTGTCCACTCCGGGCCAAAGTCGGCCCGCCACGGTGGCCGACACTCGAGGATCCTCACGGCACGGTGATCGATATCGATCTCGTAACGGATCTGGTCACGAGCGCGCTCAGGCAGTCGGGCGTTGCACGCATCGACCCACCGTCGGATGCGGGCAAGGTCAGTCTCGGGAAGTGCCATGGCGGGCCGACTGTCGCTCAGCGATCGCTTTGACGGGTGAAGTGGACTCGGCCCGCACCGGGTTCAACACGAACACCGTGTGAGCGCAGCAACTCCTGAGCGAGCGTCACGCGGTCAGGGTCAATGCTCGCCTGGCCAGCGGCAGCGCGAGAGAAGACTCCCCATCCACCCCACTTCCCGTAGGCCGGCGCTTCAAAGTGCTGCCGGATCTCAGCGATGTTCTCCCACGCCCAGATCAGGGTGTCCAGGTCTTCCTTCCGCGGGTATCGCGAGCGGTAGAAGTCCGGGTGCTGAGCAGGAGTTGCCATGAAGTCAGTCTTGCTTGTGCTCAGTCGAGCCCTGCACCGAGCGAGTCGTCACCGTGCAGCCAGCAGACGAATTAGTTAGCCCGTTCCCTGGGCGGGGGGTCGGTCACGCCACTGCCTCGGACAGGTCGTCGTCAGTAGGTTCCTCTTCATCGAGGTCGTAGTCCTCGGGAAGGCTTGGCACTGCGTTCTCCATGAGGGCCTTGCCCATCCCGTTTGAAGTCGGGCCGGTGAACGACGAAGCCCTGGTCAGCCATAGTGGCTGACCAGGGCTTTCTTGGTGGCGGGGGCAGGATTTGAACCTGCGACCTTCGGGTTATGAGCCTCACGAGGCTCGTCCGCAACAGGATGCTCTCGTGGGTATCTTGCCTGCTCAGCGGCTGTTTTCGGTGCTTTTCAGTCTGCTTCTGTGGGAACTCGTCGGCGGCCGTCTGCGTGCGTCGCGATGACATTTTGATGACACCGCGACGGAAACCTCTGCGGGCTCGTCGGGTGTCTCAGTCGGTAGCAGTCACGGCCTTGTGGAAGGCGCGAACGGCTATCACGGCGTCGGTGAGCAAGGAGCCGTAGTCGAGATCGAGCTCGATGTGGTCGGCGACGAGTTGCTCGGCGTACGCCTGTGGGCCTTGGTCACTCGTGTTCGTGAAGTTGTCAGCCAAGTCGTCGAGGGCTGTCAGGACAGATCCCGGGGTTTCACGTCCGAGCACTCGTCGGACGGCTTCGGCCGCGGCGGCAGGTCCGCCGGCGTCGTTGAACATGAGGACGTAGGCGATGTCGTACCAGTCCTTCGCCTTGCGGCGGCATCGGGCGGCTGCTGTCTTGGCGAGAAGATAGCCGCCGAGTCCGGTGACGTTGATGGTGGCTCGTTGCTCGACTCCACCGACTCGCGTTCGTAGTTCGCGTTCGACGATGTCACGGGTCGCTGCGCCGGTACCGCGGAGGTTGACGGCTCCGAGTTGCTGGCAGCCATCGAACACGACGGTCACTTGTGCTGGTTGGTCGTCGAGGTCGGCGAGTAGTTCGAACTTGACGACGGCCTTCGGCGCGTGGCCGTCGGCGACCCAGCGCCAAACCCGTTCGCTGTCCGGTTCGAACTCGGCGTTCATCAACGCTTGTTCCAATCGCTGTGTGTTGACCGCTCCACAGGCGATCTCGAGATCGACCTGCACGTCGATGTCGGTCGTGCCAGCGTGTTGGTACGGACTGGTGGCGCAAAGGAGGTCTGGGACGAGTCCGCCGAGGACGACGAACTCGGGTTTCGCTCCGTAGTGGTGGACGATGCGGATCAGCGCTCGTTCGGCAGCTGCACGCGCGTCGCGGCTGCGTGGTTGTTCATCGGCCACGGCGGCGGATCTCCCTCAAGTGTTCGGCGACGTCTTCGCCGCGGACTCCCCACACCCGCAGGTCGGCGAACACCCTCGGCCACGGCGCGACCATCATCCCGTCGGCCTCTTCGATGAGACGACTGGTCGCCGCCGTCGGGAAGGCCATCAGTTGTAGCCGTCCACCCTTGATTGGTTCCAGCCCGGCGATGCTTGCAGCGTGGGCGAGGTCGGCCAGCGACTTACCGGCGACGTACACGTCAGCGGTGTTCAGATTCGTCAAGTGGGGTGCCATCACCATCGACGCGACAGCTCCGGTCGCCGCCCACGCAATCCCAGCCGCAGTCCAACACTGTCCAGCGGCGATCGTGCCGTCGATGACGTCGCGCCAGGTCACTCCGACTCGCAAGGATGGTGGGCGCTTTCGTGTTGCGGCTGCTGTTGCGTACGCGTCGAGCAGTCGGTCGGGATCGACAATCCGTCGGCCGGATTCGCGGCCACGTTTGGCGTCTTGGGTGAGGAGTTTGAGGTCGGTGAGGGTCCGCAGTGCGGTCACGCAACTTCCTGTCGACAGACCGGTTGCTTCCTCCATGGCATCGACGGTCGGTGACACGTCGCAGAGCAGTGCCTCTGCAACGGACTCGGTGGCAGCGGTCCACCCGGCCAGTCGGCGACGGGCCGAATCGACAAGCCCGGGCCGCACCACGACGACCGATCCAACAGCGACCTCAGCCGCACCCGTCTCATCGACCCAACTGATTCCGGCTGCACCCAGTTCGGCTCGAGCACCCGGCGAGAGCCGGCGGGCAGCGACGATCTGAGGACGCTCCCGATCGTTGCTGAGCGCTCGACGCACATCGGGGAGCCAGCCGTCGCCCAGCCACGCCACCGTTACGTCGGATCCGTTGACCATGACTCGGTCCGCGCCGATCACCGAGACCTCGACCTGTTGCGGCAGGACGGCCGCGAGCAGTTCACCGCACCGGACCGCCGGGTCCCCTGATTTGGTTGCCCCGTTCGACATATAGATCAGACTATCGCAATACCTCAGAGACCAGTGGTCTATGCCGCTTCGGTGATGTTTGCATCGGCGCCGATCAGCCTCCGGGTACCTGGTTGACTGCCGCACCCCCACCCTTTTGCAGGCATTCACCTCCCTGAACCCCCACCCCTTTGCGGGCTGTCCGCAATCAAAGGTCGGCCTGCGGACGGAGCGCCTCGGCTTACCCAGTCGCCAACGAAACGTGCTCGAGCAGCGTTCGTGCGTCGGACTCCATCGCCTCGAACAGGTCGCGGCTCAAGCGCTCGACGATGGCGTCCTCCTCCGACGACAGGTCGAGGTGTTTGCGGTACGTACGAAGCACGTTGGCGATCGTGTCCGTCGACACATATCGGTAGTCGTCGACGGCCAGCACCCGCAGAGGCACGACGGCGACGGCTCGGTCGAACTGAATCTCCATCTCGACGCACCTCGTAGTCAAAACCGAACGTTCATCTTTGCCGACGGCCAAGGTACGGGGTCGCAGAAATTTGGGACGGCAAACGTGCGCCCACGTGCGACGGCGCGCTCGCAGAACAACCGCGCAGATTGGTCACGCGTCGCGTGACCAATCTGGAGAGCGGGAGGCCACGCCGGCTGCCGCCGGCGCCGTTGTGTGTGCGTGAGACTTGATCGCCTCTCATCCGAACGGAGCCGCGAGCCCTCACCGTCTCAGCCGTCAACGACCTCACAAAAGGGGAGGGGTCCCGTAGCGCTCGACCTCACAGAACAGGAGGGGTAGCGCGCCGCCAACACACTCGCACGGGCCCAGCCGCGGACGACCACGCTCGTCAACTGCGAAATCTCGGGTCGGATTCTGCGAATCTCGCGACCGCGCCCGTCGAGCCACTGCGGGCGAAGCCATCCAGAGTTCGCATCGTTCGCGTCGGAATACGCTCCGAGCAATCCCAATCAACGAGCCGCCAGCGACCTGCGGGCTTCCCCCGACATGGACGTCACCATGCTCAGCCTCGCTAGCAGGGACTTCTCGGCAGATGGGCCATCCCACTGCTGGCTGATGCCGTCGTCTACCGATTGTTCCTCCGGGTCTCGATGGTCGAGACCACCGGTTGAAGGAGGACATCATGAAGGGATATGTGCGACGGCGAGGCGACCGCTACTACGCCGTGATCTACGAAGGCCGTGACCCGGTCACCGGCAAAGAGCGCCGAACGTGGCACCCGGCCGGGACCGACCAGGCCGAAGCGGAGCGGCTCGCTGCGAAGCTCGCGATCGCCGAGAGCGACAAGATCGGAGCGGTGCGAGCGTTGACGTTCGGTGCGTACCTCACCGGCCAATGGCTGCCGGGCAAGAAGCTGCAGCTCGCGGCAACCACCTACCGAGGGTACGAACGCAACGTGCAACTCCACGTGCTGCCGGCCCTCGGCAAGGTCGCCATCCGGCGGCTCCGCTATCAGCAGATCGAGGCGCTCTACGAGCGGCTGCTGCATCCCGTCGCTGGGCGCGCTTTGGCGCCCAAGACGGTGTACGAGATCCATCTGGTCATCAGCGGAGCGCTCGCCGACGCCTTACGGCGCGGGTTGGTGACCCGCAACGTCGCCGTTGTCGCTCGCGCCCCGAAGCAGCGGTCGTTGCAACGCAACGTCGGTGTGTCGTTGACGGAGGACGAGCTACGCCTGCTGATGCGAACCGCTGCTGGTCACCGGCTGTTTCCGTTGTACTGGTTGGCGGCGACGACCGGGATGCGACGCAACGAACTCCTCGGACTCAAGTGGCCCGACATCGACTTCGCCAACAAACGACTTCACCTCAACCGAGGCCTCGTCGCCATCGGCTACGAGGTCCACGAGACCCCGGGCAAAACGAAGACCTCCCGCCGACCGATCTCACTCGACGACACGACCCTGGCCGTTCTGGCCGGGTGGCGTGCCTTCCAGACCGCCGAATTCGCTGCGGTCGGCATCCCGAACGAGGAGAAGTGGGTGTTCACCGACGGCGATGGCAAGACGATCCATCCGCACGCCGTCTACGAAGCGTTCGTGCGGATCGTGCACAACGCGGGCGTTCCGACGATCAGATTTCACGACCTCCGCCACACACATGGGAGTCTGCTGATCCGAGCCGGCGTCCCCGTGAAAGTGATCAGCGAGCGTCTTGGTCACGCCCACATTGCGTTCACCATGCAGACCTACCAGCAAGTGCTACCCGACATGCAGGTCGACGCCGCCCGAACCGCCGAATGCATCACGCGCCCCGTCGTTCCCCCGGCCGATACCGATTCGGGGGAAATCCGGAGGAACGGCCGGAGGAAGACCGCATGAGCCGGGGGAAGACCTGATCCAACGTGAAAGGCCCAGGTCACTGACCTGGGCCTTTGCACATTATTTGGTGGCGGGGACAGGATTTGAACCTGTGACCTTCGGGTTATGAGCCCGACGAGCTGATCAGACTCCTGTAGACGCTGGCAGACTGTTGTGCCTGCTCACGGTGCCAGTATACCACTTTCGACACGACTCGTGTAGACCGGCGTGGGCACTGGTTGGCGGTGGTTTCGTTGACATCTCGTTGACATCTCTTCGGGTTTTCGCTCAGCACATCCGTGGCTAATGCGGTCGACGGAGTGGCCAAGTCCGGACCCTCTTCGGATCGGAACCTGTGATCTTCGGGTTCGTGGTCAGCGGCGCCCAATGACGTTGAAGCCGATCCCACGCTTGGCGCACTCACCGTCGAGCGCACGGAGTAGGGCGTCCACCCGCATCATCCCGAGGTCGGCCGGCTTCCGGCTACCCGCAGCAATTCGGACGTGGGCGGCGGTAACGGCGTTGTACTCGAGCTGTGGCTGGACGATGACCACAGCTCGTCGGATGAGCGCTGGCTGGACGGCCGCAAGCTCGGTGAGGAATTCGTCGGGGTCGGACTGACGAAGGCCGTCTTTGAACACGACCAAGCCCTTCCTGCGTGCGCTGAGTGCCTTGTGCAAGAGGGTGATGTCGTCGAGGAAACCGATGTTCTTCGTCGCCTGCGCCTGGACCTCCTGTATCGCCCCGGTCGAGCGAGATAGTCCACCGGCCTTCGCAGACTTGAACGCCTTGAGGACGATGTCCTCGTCGGTGAGTTGGATGAAGTCGGCTGTCTCGTTCGCCCCGTCATCGCAGACCAGCCAACCCTTCGTGCATGTTCGAACCTCCCAGCCGAACAGCGAGTCGTCCATCTCAGTGCCGATCAACCGTCGCATCTCAGCCGCGGCGTCGGAGGGCTTCTCCTTGGTGATGTCGATGTCAACAGCCTTGAAGTCGATCCAATCGTACGAACGGAAGGGCGCCGGGTGTATCGGGCGGTGCGAGATCACACCGTGAGAGAAGAGGTGCTCGGTTGTGTAGTGCACCTCGACTCCGAAGTCGCTGACAGCTTCCCGTGCGACCGGTGCCAAGTCAGTTCTCGCCACGTCCGTCAGATCGAACCGGTAATCGAAGTGGTCGTCTTGCTGAACCAGGCCGAACTTGGCACGACCGACGTAGTCGGCGCCGTGGTACACGTTCGACGAGAACTGCTTGGGATCGCCGCCCTTCTCGACTTCGAAGCGGATCGGAGACGATGGTTCAACGCGCTCCTCGATCTCGTCGATCATCAGCTCGGGGATCGTGACAGTAAGCAATACTTCGTAGGGCGCGCCGATCCCTTCCAGCGAGTCGAGCACCTCGGCCGTGCCCTTCAGCATCGGCCGGGGGGCAGCACCTTCGGCAACCACGATCCAGGCGAAAGTGCATTCCACCAACTCCGCCCACGATTCGATCTTGTCACTCCTTCGCAGCGTGAGCTTGCAGAACGACGGATTCACAGTGACGTCTTCGGAACCGGTGTCCCCAGTAGCCCGCTCGACTCGCACGGTGCTCGCTAGGTATGCGCTGAGATCGGCGGCAAGGGCACCATCCGCAACGTTTGTTCCGGCTACCGCAAGGGCAGTGAACTGCGTCGATCGCCCGGGCATCGTGTTTCGCAACCACGCTGCGACAGCTGTCTGTCCAGCAGCAACTGCCCGCATGCTGCGTTCGGACAGCGGCCGGACGAAGCCTTGCTTCGGTGAACGAGCCCACTTGAGGAAGCGACGAGCTGAAGTCGGCGAGTTCGTCGTCAGCCCGAGGTAGGTGCCGTTGGTGGCGACGAGAGCAAACCGGTGAGTGCGATCCTTCCGGCCGTCTGCGAAGCTGGAGGCGGCACGTTCCTCGCACCATTCCAATGACACCACACGGAGTGTGCCAAGAGGGGTGACGGACGATCGGCGCCACCCGGTCGTTTCCGATCCGCTCGCAGCGGTTGCTCGGCGCTGAATCTCTCCCAGTGCCGCTTCGAGGGCGACGTCAGGCTTCTCGCCGACGAGTCGGCAGACCGTGACCGAAACGAATGGCTTGATGACGGCAACGACCGCGGGTAGCGGCGCCGATGGTTGACTTGGTGGCGGCTCGTGGGCCATGGCAGAACTCCTTCTGTCGACGTATGGGGATGGCCGGGCCGGAGTTCTCGTTCTGCCGCCGAAGGCTGATACCGTCGGCGCTGAGGTGCTGGAACGATGTTCTGGCTCGATGACGGCCCGTCAGCTGGAACTGACGGGCCGTCTTACTTTTGACTGACCGATCTCGGCCCTTCATCTGCTCCTTGTGGGTGCTCACCGACTACGAGCGACCCTCGTCCTCCGGATGTCAACAGAAACCTCACGAAGCCGGGCGCTGCGCACACCCCGAGTAGAATTCCGTCTGGTGGCTGGACGCGAACCTGACAAATCGAATCGGGTTCGCTCGTTGGCGCATATTGCGGCGTTGTTCGGTGAGACTCCTCACCACGCTGTTGGTTCATGGTTCCTGCTCGGCGAGGACCTCCTGCCGATCGGCGGTCCGGCCTTCTCGAACCACGGCAAGCCGCGACCGGTCGTTGTAGCGCGACCTCCAGGGCCGAATGCCATCGTCCACACGCGTAGCACCACGGGCGGGCAGGGTGAGTTTCATGAGCCGCACCAAGACCACGCAGCGCCGCCGTGTTGCGTCACCAAGGCCGGTCACGTGCTGCTGCGACCAGCGTTTGCGGTGCCGGCGGCAGAGTTGACGAGCGAGCGCTTCGCGTGTTTTGAGCCCGCTGAATCGCCACTGCTACCGATGCTTCGGCGCGGCCGGCCATGAAATTCGCTGACCTAATTCACGAATACCAGACGGAGACGATCGGCGACCGCATCTACTCGCTGGTCCGTGAGCTCTGCGCGGTCGTTGCGCGCCGCTACCCGGCCGGCATCTACAACGACGGGACGCCGTGGACCGACGCAGAGTTCGACG
Source organism: Ilumatobacteraceae bacterium (assembly GCA_963820085.1). Classification (GTDB taxonomy): domain Bacteria; phylum Actinomycetota; class Acidimicrobiia; order Acidimicrobiales; family Ilumatobacteraceae; genus Ilumatobacter_A. The sequence continues at coordinate 19,957 of CAWFYU010000027.1, forward strand.
CGCTGTGTAACGAGATCGTCTTGGATCAGCTGATCGAGCGCGGACAACTCGACTACGTGTTCACCGAGGCCGACTCGTACGAATCAGCCCGACGGCTGCTCACGCGCCAGATCAAGCGTGGTCTCGTCGAGCGTCGGAAGGTCGGTCCCGTCGATCGGCTCTTGCGTAGGGCACGCGCGATATATGGGACCGGTCAGATCGAGTCGGCCGGGCCGGGCGGATTTAGGCGTAGTGGAACGGAGGCGATCGCCAAACCGCTGTCCGATCAACAGATCCGGCGGTGCAGTGCTGCGGCGTCACCCGTCCCACGCCTCGCGAGCCGCATTGATGCGAGCAGGGAGTCGATGATCTACTCTGCTCAGGCCCTGGAGGAGGTTTTGACTCTGGTCCTCGACGAAGTCCAGGCGGTCTCCGAGAGTGATCTCCGCAGAATTTTCGGGTGCCTTTTGACACCGTGGACGCCAACGACGCTCGTACCGGTCGAGGAGAGTCACATCTCGTCGGACGACGGCGCCGACGGGTATGCGATGGACGTTGCCATGAACCATTCGCTTCTGATGTTCGCAGAGAGCCTGAGCCAGCAGGAACGAACGGTGCTCGTCCTGAAAAGCCAGGGCATCCCAGACACGCAGGTCGCCGAGGTCCTCGGCATGTCCCGTCCGACTGCTGCCAAAATCAAGGACCGTGTTCTCACGCGGGTCAGCGATGCGCTCACGGAAATCGAGCCGAACCGACACGATCTAGCCATGAGTGTGCTGCTCGAACACACCATTGCGCTGGCCGAGGAGGCGTCGTGATTCCTGAGGTGATCAAGGCAGCGCTCAAGCAGAAGCGCCCGCTGCGGGCGAGAGCCGACCGGGATGTTCGCGCCGGTGATGTGCGCCTGGTTACGGCCGGCGTGCTGGGTCGGCGGCTCGCCCTCGTGCTGTACGTAGACATCAGCACCGATTCCGCAGAGATCACACTTGTGCATCCATACGTCGAATACGCCACTGACCTTGACATTGTCATTCCCGGTACGACGACCCAGCTCTCGTACGAGATCGTCGTCCAGACCGACATACGTGCATCGGTTTGGCTGGTGGATCTTCGCCGACTGGTGTGCGAGGTTCCGCTTGATGTTGTTGAAGCCTGTTTCGAGGGAACAGAAGGATTTGAGGCCTCCGATGACGCATTTCTCGGCGAGCCGTTGATAGGCCCACTGGACGCGCGTTGGCGCTTCAAGGAGGACGAGGGGCGGCATCTTCTGAAGTTGGGAGCGCGATGCGGTGCGGCGCTACTCGACGGCGATCAGTCCTGGCAGCTGGAGACCGACGAAGTCTTCGCAGCGCTCATCGCCCCAGCACCCGACGCTGACCAGATGATGGAGGCGTTGGTTGGCCTTTGGATCGAGCGGCAGGAGACGTTCGTGCTGACAGTCGAACACATGGAAGTCCTCGTTCACTACCGGCTCGATGAGATGGCCACGTGGCGGACTGCGCTCGGCGAGGTCGGATCGCTCTTCTACACAGCGGTCGTCCTGCCGATGGCCGAGACCGGTCGCCATGGCCGGTCGATGGCGGCCACCCGGACCTACCGAGTTGTCGACCTCCGGCAACTCATCGATGCTTGAGGAACTCACCATGAGCGAACTGCCTGGCAAGCGCGTCCCGATCTCGGAGATCAGACTGAAGAACTTCAAGAGCGTTGGCGAGGCGACCTTGGCGCTACGTCACCTCACGGTCATCGTCGGGCAGAACTCCAGCGGCAAGTCGACGCTTCTGCAATCCCTGCTGGCACTCGCGCAAGCGGTGCAGGCGTCAGAGTCGTCTGCGCTCTTTCCGCTGAATGGCGAACTTGTCCGGCTTGGAGCGTTCGAAGACGTGCGCAGCTTCGGAGCGGCTCCCGACTCCGTCGTCAGCCTTGGATTCACGCTGCAATCGCCCACGGCCAATCCAGCACACGGTCGGGTCCGGCGCGTTCGGACCCCGTTCTCGATCACCTGGGACGCGCACCTTAGAAGGCCTCCCGCCGGTGGGTCGAGTTTCGCGGTGGTTGATGCCATGGAGTTCACGATGCAGCTAGCAAACCGCGACGCGGGGTCGTCGGCAGCAACTTTGTCCGTTAGTGCTATCCACGAAGACGGCGACATCGACGACATCGCCGCCGGTCCCACCCTCGACAGCGCAACCCGATTGTCCGTCGACGGGCGCCTCACCGATTTCAGCTCCGGGCAAAGCCAGCGCGTAGATCGAGTCGAATGGACCGGCGGACTGCCGCTGGATCTTTACCAGCGGACTGCCCGGATTGAGCTGTGGTGCGAACTGTGGTGGAACGCGAACCAGTCGGTTCTGCAGCAGATCCGTGAGCAGGAGCGGGAACGGCTCCTAACCGACGGCGCACCCGGTGCCGCGAGCCGTCAGCCGACTGCGTGCGTCAACGCAGCAATTGCCGACTTCACTTCGCTGGCCTCTGAGGCTGAGCAGTTGCGCTTGGGTGGCGTCCTCTCCCGAGGCTATGAGGTTGGAGAGTACGAGGAGGACGAGTTTGCCGACATCGCGCGCCAACGCACTGCTCGGTCGAGTCGTTCGATCGCACGGAGCATGGAACGGCTTGGCGAGGCGGGCTTCCGACGGGTCATGCGGAAGCGTCTAAAGGGCGAACCATGGCTCGAAGAGGTCGTGGAGACCTCAGTCGGAGGGCCGCTACGGCAGGCGTTCGCTATGGCCGCTCGCACTGCTTCGGCGCTGTTTGGCAATGTCCGATACCTGGGTCCGCTTCGCGAAGCACCGCAGGTGCTCTACAACCCTTCGATGGCTGGCGATCTCGGGATCCGGGGCCAGTACTCGGCCGCTGTGCTCCACGCCCGCCGCAACTCCACCGTGCGAGTACCGCTTCCGGATGGACGAGTCGATGAGATGCGGCTGGGTCAGGCCCTCAACCTCTGGCTTGCAGAGTTGGGCCTCGCATCGGGTGCGAACGCAACAGATCGGGGCCGCGTTGGAATGGGCCTGACGGTGTCGCCAGTGGGAGCTGGCCGCGAGGTCGATCTCACAGCAGTTGGTGTAGGCGTTAGCCAGGCCCTGCCGGTTGTGCTCGCCTGTTTGCTAGCTGCTCCCGGATCAGTGATCGTGCTTGAGCAGCCCGAACTGCATCTGCACCCCGCTTTGCAGCTCCGGCTCGCCGACTTCCTCCTGGCATGCGCGAGAAGCGGGCGGCAGCTGCTCATCGAGACGCATAGCGAGCATCTCGTGAACCGGCTGCGATACCGCGTCGCAGCGGACGAGTCGCGCGTCACCGGCGATCTCGTCGGCCTTCTCTTTGCGGAGCAGCAGGACGGCGTCACGACGTACCGCGAGTCGGACGTAAACGCCCTTGGCGGTCTCGCCGACGACTGGCCCAGTGGCTTCCTGGACGTTGCCTCCGACGAGGCTGCGCGTTTCCTGCGACAGACACTGGCGAAGAAGCGTTCGATATCGAGCGGCAATTGACACGCGACGCACGAACGTCGCTCGTTGTATACGTGAGTAGACGCGAGGAACGCCGTGACTTCTGATCGACCGATCAAGCAATGGCTCTGGGATGCTGCGAACATCCTGCGCGGCCCAGTCGACGCCTCCGACTTCAAGGCGTACGTCTTTCCGCTGCTGTTCCTGAAGCGCATCAGCGACGTCTACGACGAGGAACGCGCTGAGGCCCTCGATGAGTCAGGTGGAGACGAGGACTACGCGTCGTTGCCTGAGCAGCACCGCTTCCAGATCCCGAGCGGCTGCCACTGGACTGACTTGCAGGCGCGAGCACTCAACGTCGGTCAGGCGATTCAACGCGCGATGCGCGAGATCGAGAAGGGCCAACCCGAACACGCTCTACGGCATCTTCGGCGACGTCCAGTGGTCCAACAAGGACCGGCTCCCGGACCGGCTGCTCGTCGACCTGATCGACCACTTCTGCTGGCATGAACCTGTCGCAACGCGGTCAGTCCCGAACGACGTGCTCGGCGACGCGTACGAGTACCTGATCAAGAAGTTCGCCGACCTCACCAACAAGAAGGCCGGCGAGTTCTACACCCCCCGCTCTGTGGTCCGGCTGATGGTCAACATTCTCGACCCGAAGACTGGCGAGACCGTCTACGACCCGGCCTGCGGCACCGGCGGCATGCTGCTCGAGACACTGCACCACGTCCGCGACGCCGGCGGCGACGACCGGCTGATGCTCGGCAAGCTCTACGGCCAGGAGAAGAACCTGACCACCGCCGCCATCGCCCGCATGAACCTGTTCCTCCACGGCGCCGAGGACTTCTCAGTCATCCGAGGCGACACCCTGCGCGAGCCGGCGTTCTTCTCCGGCGACCGGCTCGCCACGTTCGACTGCGTGATCGCCAACCCTCCGTTCTCGCTCGAGGCGTGGGGCGAGGACGCAGTGGGCGAGCGACCCCTACGGCCGCAACATCGCCGGCACACCGCCCCGCAAGTACGGCGACTGGGCATGGGTTCAGCACATGATCACTTCGATGGCCCCCAAGACCGGCCGCCTCGCCGTCGTGCTCCCGCACGGTGCGATCTTCCGCATGGCCGCCGAGGGCAAGATCCGCTCCAAGGTGCTCGACCTGGACCTGATCGAGGCCGTCATCGGACTCGGCCCGAACCTGTTCTACGGCACCGGCCTTGCCGCGTGCATCCTGGTGGCCCGTCGGACGCAAGCCGGAGGACCGCAAGGGCAAGATCCTGCTCATCGACGGCGCGGAACTGTTCCGCCGCGGCCGCAACCAGAACACCCTCGAGCCCGAACACGTCGAGGAACTGCTGAAGCTATATGCAGGGTTCGCCGACGTCGACGGCAACGCCAAGGTCGTGACCCTGGATGAGGTCCGCGCCCAGGGCGGCAACCTGAACCTTGCCGGCTACATCGGCAAGCCCGACGACACTGAGGCGATTCCGACAGTTGAGGAGGCCACCGCAGCGCTCAAGAAGGCGCTCGAGGACGTGTGGGCTGCCGAGGCCGAACTCGAACGGCTCGCTTGTCGAGCGGGGGCTCGCATGAGCACCATCCGCATCTCGCAGTCCGAGCTCGAGTCCTACTTGTGGGGCGCGGCCACGCTGCTTCGTGGCACTATCGACGCCGGCGAGTACAAGAGCTTCATCTTCCCGTTGCTGTTCCTGAAGCGGCTCAGCGACGTCTACGACGAGGAGTACGCCGAGGCGCTTGGCCGACTCCGACGGCGACGAGGCCTACGCGGCACTTCCCGAGCAGCACCGGTTCCAGATCCCCGACGGCGCGCACTGGGGCGACGCTCGTGCTCGGCACGACAAATGTCGGCTCGGCGATCGCGAAGGCGATGCGCGAGATCGAACGGGCCAACCCACGCCTGTACGGCGTGTTCGGCGACGCCCCGTGGACGAACAAGGAGCGCCTCCCCGACGCCACCCTGCGCGACCTCATCGAGCACTACTCGCAAGTCACGCTCTCCATCGCCAACGTCCCCGAAGACGAACTCGGCGTCGCGTACGAGTTCCTCATCAAGAAGTTCGCCGACGACTCCGGCCACACCGCCGCCGAGTTCTACACCAACCGCACGCTTGTGCACCTGATGACTCAAATGCTCGATATCGCGCCCGGCGACAGCGTCTACGACCCCACCTGCGGCTCTGGCGGCATGCTGCTGTCCGCGGCTGAGGAACTCCGCCGCCAGGGCAAGGAACACCGCACCCTCAAGCTCTACGGACAGGAACGCAACCTCACCACCTCGGCCATCGCTCGCATGAACCTGTTCCTCCACGGCATCGAGGACTTCGACGTCGTGCGTGGCGACACCCTCGCCAACCCGGCCTTCCTCGAAGGCGACCGGCTGCGTCGCTTCGACGTCGTCCTCGCCAACCCGCCCTACTCGATTAAGGCATGGGACCGCACCGCCTGGCAGACCGACCAGTGGGGCCGCAACCGCTACGGCACCCCACCCCAAGGACGAGCCGACTACGCGTTCTGGCAGCACATTCTCGTCAGCATGAAGCCCGACACCGGACGCTGCGCCATCCTCTTCCCCCACGGCGTGCTCTTCCGCGACGAAGAAGCCGACATGCGAGCCAAGATCGTCCAAGACGACGTCATCGAGGCTGTCCTCGGCCTCGGCCCGAACCTCTTCTACAACTCGCCGATGGAAGCCTGCGTCGTCATCTGCCGCAGCAAGAAGCCCAAGGACCGCAAGGGCAAGGTCCTGTTCATCGACGCCGTCGAACGAGGTCACCCGCGAGCGCGCCCAGAGCTTTCTCACCCCGGACCACATCGAGCGGATCGCCACCGCCTACCGAAACTTCCGCAACGAGGATGGCTTCGACCACGGTTGCCACCCTTGCCGAGATCGCAGCGAGGCGGAACAACCTCAGCATCCCGCTCTACGTCAAGCGGTCGGACGTCTCTTCCGGCCCCAACCTCGCCTCCGCTGTGGGTGCCTGGCGGGCATCGTCTGCCGATCTCAAGCAGGCAGCCGCCGACTTCTTTGCGCTCGCTATCGCGTCCGAGGGAACGAAGTGAGCGTCTCCGATCTGCCTGAGGGCTGGAATACCGTGAAGTTCGCCGAGATCGCCGCAAGCATCATCGAGCGAGTCGACGATCCGTCCGCGGCCGGAGTCGATCGGTATGTCGGCCTAGAGCACCTTGACCCCGACTCGACAACGATCAGGCGCTGGGGATCACCCAGTGACGTGGAATCGACGAAGCTCCGCTTCTATCCCGGAGACGTCGTCTATGGGCGCCGACGCGCGTATCAGCGCAAGCTTGGAGTCGCCAACTTCGATGGCATCTGCTCTGCGCACGCCCTTGTCCTCAGGGCCAAGCCGGGGGTGTGCCTGCCAGAGTTCCTCCCCTACTTCCTGCAGAGCGACGCGTTCCATCGAGCGCGCCCTCGACATCTCCGTCGGATCGCTCTCCCCGACAATCAACTGGAAGACCCTTGCTATACAAGAGTTCGCGGTCCCACCCATCGACGAGCAGCTGCGGACGGTGGAGGTGCTTTCCCGATTCAGTGGCTTGGAACACACCTACAAAACGGCGTACGAGGCAATCGCTCGACGTCGTGAGGCTGAGATCGGTGAACTTTCCGCTGGGTCTTTCGGAGGCCTTGTCCCGCTTAGTGACATTGCCAGAGTCACCTCAGGGGAGTCTTGGTCCGGTGTGGACGAAAGGCAGGAGCCGGAGCCAGGTGCTGTTGCGGTGGTGGGGATCTCGTCGTTGAAGCCAAGCGGTGTCATCGAGTATGAGCACCCGACGTATGTCCTCGGCCTCGCTTCGAAGCCGGGCCTGGTCACTGTTGATGAGAAGTCCGTGATTGTGATTCGAACGAACGGCAACCCGGATCGAATCGGCAACGTGTATTTGGCTACCCCCGATGTCGCCGGATGTGCCTTGAGTGCCTTCACGTTCTGCTGCGCCTTCAAGTCGAGGGAGCAAGCTGAGTTCGCGTTCGAGTACATGTCAGGTCGGGTTCTTCAACGATGGGCAACCTCCCTTGTCGCGGGCAGTACTGGGTTGAAGAATCTTCCGATCAATCAACTCCGGCTCGCCATGGTTCCTTCGATCGACGCCCCTGGCTCCGCAGAGGCGTACGAGCGGCTTCGATTGCTTCGCAACCTCGCGCGTTCGGCCTCGGCCGCAGCCGAGCGGACCGCCGAGCTAGCTCGAACAGCGCGGGAGACTCTGATGCAAGGGGTTGTGCATGTTCAATGAGGCGAACGTCGTCGAGGAGTTCCTGCTCAACAGGATGACCGAGATGGGGTGGGGATATGTCCATGGCCCGACGCTCGCTCGCGGTTCGAGCGATTCGATGTTGGAGTTGTCGGTTCGGGCCGCGTTGCTTCGACTCAATCCGGAGGTCTCTGCAGAGCCGGATCGCGCCGACGAAGTGATCTACAAACTCCGTGGTGTGATTCTCGGTGTCGCTGGCGACGGTCTCGTTCGGGCAAACGAGGAGTTCATGTCGTGGGTGCGTGGCGAGCGCACGATGCCCTTCGGCCTGAACGGTGAGCACGTCACGATCCGTCTGATCGACTTCGACGACGTGTCAGCCAACGAGTTCATCGTCGCGAACCAAGTGGTCTGCACGATGGGGCCGGAGAAGCGCTTCGACCTCGTCGGGTTCGTAAACGGTCTACCATTGGTGCTCGGCGAGGCTAAGACTCCTGTCCGCCCGGCGGTGAGCTGGGTCGACGGCGCTGCCCAGGTGCGCGACGACTACGAGGTGAACGTGCCGTCGTTCTTCGTCCCGAACGTCTTTTCCTTCGCTACGGAAGGCAAGGAGTTCCGTTACGGGGCGGTCCGTATGCCGATCCAGATGTGGGCACCGTGGCGAGCAGGGGGCGATGTTCTCGCCGGGCTGGGCGAAGTCGATCGGGCGGCGGTGTCGATGCTGAGGCCTGAAGTGGTGCTCGATATCGCACAGAACTTCACGACATTCGCCGCTGATCGGCAGCGTCGCAAGATCAAGTTGATCTGCCGCTACCAGCAGTACGACGCGGTCAACCAGATCGTCGATCGGGTAGTCGAGGGTCGGATCCGCAAGGGTCTGATCTGGCACTTCCAGGGCTCAGGCAAGAGCCTGCTGATGGTGTTTGCTGCGAACAAGCTCCGCCTTCATCCGCAGCTAGGGAATCCAACGGTGATCATCGTGGTCGACCGGATCGACCTAGACACGCAGATCACAGCCACCTTCAACGCTGCGGACGTGCCAAACACGGTGCCTGCACGTACGCGTGGCGAGTTGCAGGATCTATTGGCTCGGGACAGCCGCAAGGTGATCATCACCACGATCCACAAGTTCGGCGAGGCCGATGGAGTCCTGAACCCTCGCGAGAACATCGTCGTGCTCGTCGATGAGGCGCACCGCACCCAAGAAGGAGACCTCGGGCGAAAGATGCGCGACGCGCTCCCCAACGCGTTCCTGTTCGGGTTGACCGGCACTCCGATCAACACCCGCGACCGCAACACCTTCTACGCGTTCGGCGCCTCAGAGGACGACGGCGGCTACATGAGCCGGTATTCGTTCGAAGAGTCGATCCGTGACGAGGCCACTCTGCCGTTGCGGTTCGAGACCCGTTCGGTGGACCTCCGAATTAATCGATCAGCGCTCGACGAGGAGTTCGCAAAGCTCACTTCCGACCTCGCTGACGAGGACCGAGCCGAGGTCTCGAAACGGGCCGGACGCTTCGCTCTGCTCGTGAAGTCGCCTGCGCGGGTAGGTGCCGTCGTCGAGGACATCGCGAGCCATTACCAAGCGAAGGTCGCCCCGCAAAGTTTCGGCGCACAGATCGTCGCAATCGACCAGGAAGCATGCGTGCTGTACAAGGCCGCGCTGGATGAGGTGTTGGCGCCCGAAGTGAGCGAAGTCGTCATCTCAGTAGGCCAAGGGGCGCCGCAGGCGTGGAAGGAGAAATTCGGCCGCTCGAAGGACGATGAAGAGCGGCTCCTGGATAGGTTCCGCGACCCCGCCGATCCCTTGAAATTCTGATTGTTACCGCCAAGCTTCTCACCGGCTTCGACGCTCCGAATCTGCAGTGCATGTACCTCGACAAGCCGCTGCGAGATCACACGCTGCTCCAGGCGATCTGCCGCACGAACCGGCCTGCACCAAGCAAGACACACGGCCTGATCGTCGACTACCTCGGGATCTTCGACGATGTCGCCCAGGCGTTGGCGTTCGACGACGAAACCATCACGAAGGTCGTCGCCAACATCGCGGAACTCGTCGATGAGCTCGGCCCAGCGATGGAGAGTTGCCTCGCCTGGTTCCCCGGGGTCGACCGAACACTCGGCGGATGGGAAGGCTTGCTCGCCGCCCAAGAGTGCCTACCCGACAATGAAATGCGGGATAGGTTCGCCGGCGATTTCAGCCAGCTGGCAATCATATGGGAGGCCCTGTCCCCCGATCCCGCCCTCACCCCATACGAGCGGGACTATCGCTGGCTCGTCCAGGTCTACGAGTCGCTTAAGCCGCCGTCCGGTAACGGCAAACTCCTCTGGCACGCCCTTGGGGCGAAGACGATCGACCTGATCCATAAGCACGTCACGGTTCAGGCGGTACGTGACGATCTCGAAGCCTTGGTCATGGACGCCGACGTGATGGCCGAACTCATGCGAGACCCAGAAAAGCGGATCGTCGAGATCGAGATCAAGATCACGGGCCGGCTCCGACGCGGAACGGGCCCGAAGTTCATCGAGCTGTCGCAACGTCTGGAAGCGCTGCGCCTCAAGCACGAGCAGGGCCTGCTCGCATCGATCGACTTCCTCAAGAGCCTCCTCGACCTTGCGAAGGATGTCGTCGAGGCCGAGAAGGACCAGCCTGCCGAAGTGGTCGAGGACCAGGGTAAGGCCGCCCTCACCGAACTTTTCGGCGAGATCAAAAACCCGCAGACACCGGTAATCGTTGAGCGCGTGGTTCAAGAGATCGACGAGATTGTCCGTCACGTTCGGTTCCCTGGCTGGCAGCAGACCGCCGCTGGCGAGCGTGAAGTGCAGAAGGCGCTGCGCAAGGGTCTGTTGAAGTACAAGCTGCACACAGATCAGGACCTATTCGACCGCGCGTACGGCTACATCGTTCAGTACTACTGATCTCTCCTCAACCCAACGCCGACTTTGGTGGCCTGTTCGGCACTTAGGGTGCTCGTCGCCCACCATCCGCGTTGAGTGGATATGGCGTCCAGTAATCTGAGATTCAGCGCAACGGTTTCTCGTTTGGGGGGTGAATCAGCGTGGTATGGGAGAAGGACTCGACGGCGACGACGCTGGTGCACCTGGCGACGTTGGGCTGGACACGGTTGAGGACACATCGGACGGCGCCGAGCACGGTTCCAGGCGGTCCGCTGGAATGAACCGGATCGGCGGACCTCCATCGCTGAAGACCTTGCTCACGTGGGGATTTGGTAGCGGTGTGGGTGCGCTGGCCGCATGGCGAACCGGGCTGGTAACGGCAGTGCCGATGGCGATCGGGCTCACGGTGCTCGCCGTGGCGGACCACGAGTCGCGTCGGTTGCCGCGGGAGGTGTTCCGCTGGACGACCTACGGAGCGCTTCTCTGCGCGATCGTTGATGTCGTGAGGGCAGGGACGGGCATGCCGGCAGTCATCGCACTCACGCTCGCCGAGATCGTTGGCTTCTTCGCCTTGGCCCTCTGGGCGATCACGGGCGGGATCGCGTTCGGCGACGTCAAACTCATCACGCTCGCGGCTGTCATCCCGGCGTGGCGATCACCGCAGCGCATCCAGGTGTTCGTGGTCGCGGCCGTGATCGTGGCCTTCTTCATCGTCGTCGTCCGAGAATCTCGCAAGGGCTACCTTGACACGGGCGACACGATCGCCTTCGCTCCACCGATTCTCGTCGGATGGATCCTGGCGGTGGCGGCATGAGAGCCCGTTACGCATTCCTCGGCGCTGTGATGCTCGTGGCCGCAGGGTGTTCGGGTGGCGACGACTCCAGCCCGGCGTCGACGGCACCGCAGTCCACCTCCTCGCCGGCAACGACCGCAGCTGCGCCGCAGACACAGGCACCGACCACTTCGACCGCGACAACGATCGCACCCACGACGACTGCGGCTCCGGCGACGACCACGGTCGATCTGCCCGCCCTGTTCCAGGACCTGATCAATCGCCACGACAAGGCGGTCACCGACGTGCTCGCGGATCCGACGGTTGCCACCGATCCGGCGAGTCCAAAGATCGTCGCCTTCCTCTCGCTCTTCCCGAAGGACAGCACTTTCGCCGCCGGCTCGCTCAAGTTCTGGGCCGACGAGGCAGCCAAGGGCCGGGCCTACCGGCCGAACAAGGTCACGACGCTCTCGACCTCCACCGTCCAAGAAGTCACCGCCTCATCGGCGACCGAGGCGACGTTCACGGTTTGCTCGGTGAACAGCTACTCGGTCATCGACACGAGCGGCAACGTCATCGAGGCCGACGCCGGGGTCACCGGCGGGAAGGTGGTCGCCGTCAATGTCGAGGGGCGCTGGCTCCTACGAGACCTCACGCAAGCACCGGGCGACAAGTGCCCGAAGCCGGGGGCGACAGGGTGAAGTCGCTCCGAGCACCCGCCGCCCTGGGACTGCTGCTCGGAACCGCCATCCTCACTCTTCCCTCACCTGCTCACGCAGACGAGCCGCGGCGAATGCATCCGGTATTCGCCCTTGAACTACTGCATCGAATGGGAGACCGAAGACCCCGGTTCGCCCGGTGACGATGGCGGCAACGGAGACGGCGGCACCCGACCGACCTGTTATTGGGAAACCATCCCCGACATCGACGACCCGACGATCTACGCCGACTTCGGTCTCGACGAGCCTCCACCCGGCGCCGGCATCATCTGGCAGTCGTGGGAGTGCTCCGACGGGACGGTCACGTTCCGCTTCCGCTGGATCCTCGAACCGACGCCGGGCGACGTCGCCGTGGAAATCCGCGCCCGCATCGACGGTCAACTTCCTGCGCCAGTCGTCGTCGCCTCCCCACCGCTCGGCACCGCCGCGATCATCGAGGTTCCGTCGTTCGTCGCCGTCTCGAACTGGGGTGGCACCGTCACCGATTCCGGATGCGCGGGGGCGATCTGCGTGACGGTCACGGCCGCTCCGTCACTGCGATTTACCACGGGCGAGCCAGGCCGAGCCGCGATCGAGTGCGCCGGCTCCGGCACCGTGTTCGACCGCTCCCGTCCACCCGCCGAGCAGGCCACAGCCGCCGGTGCGTGCGTGCACACGTACACGAAGCGCACGAGCGTCGAAGGACGCCCTGCCGCGTGGCCTGGTGTGGTCTCGGTCGTGTGGTCGATCTCGTGGCAGGCGAACGACGGTCAGACCGGTGTGCTGCCCTCGATCACCCGCTCGACCGCCATTCCCCGTGCTGTGCAAGAAGTCCAGACCGTCGTCGTAGGAGGTTCCACCCCATGAGCACCGTGCTTCGCCGCACCGAACCACCGAAGGTCAACGGTGACATCGCCCAGCGCGCCCGCGCCGCCGCGATCTCCCATCCGAAACCCAACCGAGGCGCAGTCCGACGGCGATGGGCGACGGATCGGCGCCGGTATCGGGCTGATGGTGCTCGGCGGGTGGTTCGCCGCAGCGCTCTACTTCTCGGCAGGCGATCGCAGCGACGTTGTCGTCCTCGCCGCCGATGTCGGTCGCTTCGAACGCATCGAGCGCACCGACCTGATCATCAGCCGTATCTCCACCGACGCGGAGGTCGTGACCATCCCGGCCTCTCGGATCGATCAGATCGTCGGGCGTGTCGCCGCCACTGACCTGTCGGCCAACTCGATCCTCTCCGAATCGCAGCTACTCGACCCCGGCCAGAAGCTGCTCGGCGCCGACGAAGCGATCGTCGGTGTGTTGCTCGGTCCAGGCGACGGGCAAATGAACCTCGCCCGCGGCACCCAGGTCGACGGTCGTCGTGCGGGCGCCGACCGGCGCGAGCGGCCTGCCGACCGAGATCGCTGGGCTGGGTGTTCGACGCTTCGGCCGAGTCACTCAACTCTCGGGAACGGCCGGTCGAGTTGGCGGTGCCGAAGTCGCAGGCGGGAATGATCTCGGCGGCGGCGGCAGACAAGCGGGTCACGATCGTGGCCCTGTCGGAGTGACGCCATGCTGACCGTACTCCTCTCGGCCAAGGGCTCGCCGGGTGTCTCAACCGCGGCCCTCGTGCTGGCGGCAGTCAGCGAGCGTGGCCTGATGGTCGAGTTCGACCCGTCGGGCGGCAGCGTCGAGTGCTGGACGGGCACGTCGGCCGAACCCGGTCTGATGCGTGTCGCCAGCGCGCTGCGTCGTTCTTCGGAGCCCGACGCCGTGCGGTTCGGCGCTCGGTCCTCCCCGCCTGGTGTCGCAGTCGTGCATGCGCCGGCTTCGGGCACGATGACCGAATCCGCGCTGGTCTCGATCGGCGACCGTATGCCGCCCGCCCTCCACGCGTGCTCCGGAGATGGTGTTCGTCGACGCCGGTCGGTGGTCTCGAACACAGGTCACGAATCGGCGAATCGTCGGTGCCGACGTCACCTTGATCGTCTGCACTCCGACCGTCACTGGGATCGCCGCGGTGGCGCCACTTGTCGAGGCCGTCGAAGCGACGACGCTCACGAAACCCGGGCTGTTGCTGATCGGCGACCGGCCGTATTCGCCCGACGAGGTCAGCATCGCGTCGAACGCTCCGGTCGTCGGTGTGTTGCCGTGGGACAGTCGAGCGGTCAACGGCCTGGTCGTCGGTGGCGTGACGAAGGCGTGGCTGCGATCGCCTCTGGCACGAGCTGCATCAGCGATCATCGGCCGGCTGCAGACCGCTGCAACCGGAGCGGGAACCGAGCGGGGAGTGGTCGCGTGATCGATGAGCTCGAGTTGCAACTGCGACGGGTCGTCGCCGACGAGATCAGCAGCTACATGAACCGGGCGGTCACGGCCGGGCGGCCGGTGCCCGACGAGGACGACCAGGACCAGATGGCGCGGGCGATCCTCAAACGCGAAATGGAGCGCCGCACGCAGGCAGCGTTGCGGGTCGGCGAACTCCCGCTGTCAGCTGGTGACGAGCAGGCGATCTTCGAGCGGGTCATGGCCTCCGCATTCTCCGCTACCGCCGAGATCGACCGGATGTTGCAGATCCCCGGGATGACCGACCTGTTCGTCAACGGCTGCGACGACGTGCGCGCCCGGATGACCGACGGCTCGGAACGCCAGCTCGAACCGTTCGCCCGCACCGACGAGGAGATGATCGAGAAGATCCAGCTGCTCGCCCGGCGCGGTGGGCACATGGAACGCGAGTTCACCCCGGCCAACCCGCTGCTCGATCTGCAACTCGCCGACGGTTCCCGACTGGCCGCCGCGGCATGGACGACCGAGCGGCCGTATCTCACGATCCGCCGTCACCTGTTGGTCGACGCCGACCAGAGTGAACTCGTCCGCCGCGGGATGTACGACGCCGGTCTGGCGACGTTGTTCACCGCGCTCGTTCGGTCGAAGCGCAACTGCATCATCGCCGGCGGTCAAGGCGTCGGGAAGACGACGCTGTTGCGGGCGATGCTCCACGAATGCGACCCCAACGAGCGGATCGTCGTGCTGGAACAGGAACCGGAACTGCACCTCGGCTCGATGCCCGAGCGGCATAACCACGTGCTCGTGTTCATGGAGCGAGGGGCGAACACCGAAGGGATCGGGGCGATCACGCTCGCTGATCTCGGCCGGGCGATCAAGCGCTTCACCCCACGGCGGATCATCGTCGGCGAGGTCCGTGGCCCAGAGGTGGTCGACATGCTCGAAGCGATGACCCAGGGCATTCGCGGCTCGATGTGCACCCTGCATGCCGACTCGTCGCAGACCGTCTTCCCCCGGCTTCCCGCCTATGCCCGAATGGGTGGGCGCGACTGGAACTCGTCGGACGTGCTCGAACTCGCCGCGCTGGCGTTGCACGTCGTGATCTTCCTCGCCGAAGACATCGACGGTCGACGTGTCGTGTCCGAGGTGCGCCATGTCGAGCGGTTCGACTACGAGACCGGTCGTGTCGTGACGAACGAGTGGTTCGTTCCCGGTTCTGATGGTCGTGCCGTTCCGAATCCGAATGCGCCGATCCCGAATCGGTTGCTCGACGAGTTGGTCCGCTACGGGTACGACCCGTCGCTGCACGACCGAGGAGGCCGGCTGTGATGTTCCTCGCTGCACTCTCCGGCGCTGCTGCTGTCGGCGGGCTGTGGCTCGTCGTCTCCTCATGGCGACCGGTACCCGTCACGCCGACGACTACGAAGACACGCCGTCCGACCGACCCGCTGCTCGTACGGCGTGCTCGCGGCGGCGCTCGGCGGGCTCGTCGTCGTCGCCGTCGTCACCCGCTGGCCGGTCGCTGCGGTCGGCGGTGCGGCGCTCGGGTGGACTGCCGTCGGCATGCACGAACGCAAGCGCAAGGTGTCCGACGAGCGGCGCACCGAGGCGATCGCGTTGTGGGCCGAGATGCTGCGCGACGGGATGGGCACGTCGAAAGGTGTCGAGGGCGTGCTGGTTGCCGTCGCCTCGACAGCGCCGCTGCCGATCCGACCAGAGCTGCAACGAATGGCTCGGCGGCTCCAACACGAACCGCTCGACGCTGTGCTCGATGATCTCGCCACCGACCTCGACCACCCGATCGGCGACCTGGTCATCACGGCGTTGCGGCTCGTGTCGACATCGGGTGGCGGACAGATCCGTGAGGTGCTCAACAACGTCGCCGCGTCGGCCTACTCGGCGGCCGAGAGTCAGCGACGCATCGAGGTCGCCCGTGAGCGGCCGCGCACGGCGATGAAGTACACGGCGATCATCATCGCCGGGTTCGTGGCGCTGCTCGTCGTGTTCTCCAGCGACTACCTCGCCCCGTACCGCTCGGCCGTTGGCCAAGCCGTGCTCGTGGCCGTCGCCGGCTACTGGGCGCTGGGGTTCTGGTGGATGAGGCGCATGGGTCGCACTGACCCTGACGAGAGATTCTTGGCCGCAGCGAATCGGAGGTGCACTCGTGAACTCGTTGACGTTGGCGATCGGAGCCGGGGCGATGGTCGGCGGAGGGGCGTGGCTGGTGGCGACGGGTTGGTCGCCGAGTCGTCCGCCGTTGCACGTGGTGCTCGCTCGACTCGGGCAGTCGCCGGTCGAGGTCGAACCCGACGAGGCCGACAGCCTCGACATGCGGGTCGGGCGACTTGCGCGCCGCATCGGTCTCGTCGAGAAGTCGCTGACGCCGATGCGTGCCGATCTGCGCATCCTGCATCGCAGCCCCGAGGAGCAGGCGGCGCTCGTCGTGACCTACGCGATGCTCGGGTTCCTGTTCATGCCGGTGGTCGCCGCCGGTTGCTACCTGATCGGCATCCGCTTCCCGATCGTGGTTCCGGCGTGGGCGGCGTTGATCGGCGCGGTGGTCGGCGCGTTGATCGGCGATCCGTTCCGTCAAGCCTGCAGCGGCCAAGCGGCGCCGGTCGTTCTCGCATGCGTTGTCGGCGTTCTGCGACGTGTGCACGATGTCGCTGTCCGCCGGGCGGGGCGTGGAGTCGTCGATGGAGACCGCGGCGCACGCCGGTCGTGGCTGGCCGTTCGCCGAGATGCAGACGGCACTGCGAACCGGGTACGTGCGTGGCGAGACGCCGTGGGATGCGCTCGCCCGGCTGGGCGCGGAAGCCGATCTGCCCGACCTGTGCGAACTCGCCGCGGCGATCTCGCTCGCCGGTGACCAGGGAGCGGGCGTGCGCGACACGATCAGCTCCAAGGCCAAGGCGATCCGTGAACGCCTCACCTCCGACGCCGAGCGCAGCGCCGCGTCGATCACCGAGCGGATGGGCATCCCGGCCACGTTCCTGCTGCTCGGCTTCATCCTCTTCCTCGGCTACCCCGCCATTGCCGCGATGTTCGAGTGATTGCTCGACGGCCGCCAGTTCGCGATTCCTGAACCCAGTCCCCGAAAGGAACACACACCATGAGCCACATCAACCGCTTCCTCCTCACGGTGAACGGCCGCGTCGCCGAACTCCGAGCCCGTGCCGAGGAGGAGTCCGAGCAGGGCGAGATCGTCGAGAAGGTGATCATCGTCGCCGCTGTCGCTGCGATGGCCATCGCTGCGATGGCTGCGATCAAGGCGCTGGTCGACATCAAGATCGGCGGGATTCAGCTCTGACTCGTCGACGTTCGTTGCGCCGCAGAGACGGCCCCGCCACCCGCTTCGTTCAGCGCGTCCGCGATGCCGCGCAGTCGGACGAAGCTGAGCGCGGGTCGTCGACCGTCGAGTTCGTCCTCGGAGCCGTACTGATGGTGTTCCTGTTGATGACGATCATCCAGTTCGCCCTCTACTTCCACCTGCGCGCCGTCGCCACCACGGCGGCGCGACACGGCCTCGACCAGGTGCGAGTGCTCGACGGTTCGCCCGCAGCCGGCGAGACAGCCGCCAACGAGTTCCTCGACCAAGCCGGATCGAGTCTGGACGACCGGTCGGTGTCCGCCGGCCGATCCGCGGCGACATCGACCGTGACCGTCTCCGGCGAAGTCCCGAGCGTGATCCCAGGCATGCGCCTCACGGTCTCGGTCACGGTCGACGCGCCCTCGGAACGAGTGATCCCATGACCTCGTCGTTCGTTGAGCGATGGCGCCTTCGGGATAGTGAGCGCGGGTCGCTGTCGGTCGAGATGGCGATCCTCGCTCCGGTCGTCGTGCTGTTCTTGCTGGCGGTCGTGGTCGTTGGGCGAACACAGGTCGCCCGCGCCGATATCGAAGGCGCTGCTCGTTCGGCGGCGCGTGACCTGTCGATCGCACGTGATCCGAACGAGGCGGTCGCACGGGCCCGTTCCTCGGTGGCGGCGATGGTCGACGCCGGGTTCGCCCGGCTGCCGAGAGCTTCGGTTCGACGCTGCGATCAGTTCCGAGTCGGTGACCGTCACCGTTGTCTGCGTCGCCGACTTGCAGGATGCGGCACTGCTGCCGGTACCTGGTTCGCTCACGTTGTCGGGCAGCGCCACGGAGCCAATCGATCGATACCGGGAGGACGGATGAGGCAGTGGATTCGTCGCCGGTGTGAGTTGGCATCGGCGGAGTCGGAGCGCGGGTCGATGACGATCTGGGCGCTCGGCATGCTCGTGGCCACCTTTCTGCTGATAGCGCTGTTGCTCGACGGCGGATCGATGCTGCGCCGACGCAGCGAAGTGTTCGGAACCGCCTCGGCCGCGGCCCGCGTCGGTGCGCAGCAACTCGACCAGAGTCAAGCGGTCGAGGGCGTCGCCGTCCTCGACCCGATCGCCGCAGAGCAAGCGGCGCTCGACTACCTGACCGACCACGGGATGTCGGGATCGGTGTCGATTGAGGGTGACCGAGTGACGGTGGAGGTGTCGGCGGTTGCGGATTTGCAGATGTTCAATTTGATCGGAGGCGGCGGTGTTTCGTTCACGGCAACCGCATCGGCGCAGGCAGTAAAGGTGGAGCCGTGAACCGTATCCGAGGCTTGTTCGCTCTCCTCGCCCTCGTCGCCTTACTCGGCGGTGTGCCATGGCTGCTTCTGCACTACGGGAACTGGCCGATCACCGGCATGCCCGACGCCGAGTGGCTCAACCGGCTGACCAACACGGTGCTGTCCGACAGCACGATCTTCTCGGCGCTGACCGTCGGCGCATGGCTGGTGTGGGGCATCTTTGCCATCTCGGTCCTGATCGAGATGGGCGCAGCCCTACGTGGGATGGAGGCACCGAAGCTGTCGCTCGGCGGTCCGCTCCAACGGCTCGCCGGTGGACTGGTCGCCGCAGTGGTGTTGGCAGTCTCGATCAACCAAGCGGCAAGCCAAGCTGCGGTCACGCTGCCGAGCGGCTATGTCCCGGCGCGGTCGGTGCCGATCTCGGCGACGGTGCCACCGGCCGCGCCGATGACGACGCTCCTCACCCGTGCCGCGGCCCCCTCGGTGCCGGGTTCGTCCGCGCCTGCGTCGGGTCACGTCGCTGTAGTCCCGCCGGCAGAGATCTCGTCATCCGCGGCAAGCAATGTCGTGACGGTGCGACGCAACGACTCGGCATGGGCGATCGCCGAGGAGCACCTCGGCGACGGCATGCGCTGGCGAGAGCTGTGGGAACTGAACAAGGGCGTCGTCCAGCGCGACGGTCGGGCATGGACCGATCCGAAGCTGCTCCTCGAAGGCTGGCTCGTGCGCCTACCGACGGACGCCTCGGCGGCGACCCCGGTCGTCGGCCACCGCACGCCTTCCGAATCGCCGGAGACCTACGTCGTTGTGCGAGGTGACACGCTGTCGGAGATCGCCAGCGAGGAGCTCGGCGATCCAACTCGGTTCCCGGAGATCTTCGAGGCGAGCAAGTCGATCGAACAGCCGGGCGGCCGCTACCTCCACGACCCGAACCTGATCCTGCCCGGATGGACACTGGTCATCCCCGATGAGGCAACTCTGCCTCCCGAGCCACCGGCGTCCGAGGCCCCAGCGACACCTCCACCTCCAGTCGTTGTCGAGAAGCCGGCGCCGCCAGCTTCAGCCGATCCACCCGTAGCGACCGAAGCGCCGACCACGTCCACGCTGCCCCCGCCGACGACCACGCCAACTTCCACGATGCCTCCAACGACCACCGCCGTACCGGCGACAGCGTCGATCCCGTCGGTCAGCGTGGTTCCATCCGCCTCGACGGACAACTCGGCATCCGGACGGTCAGCTGCGCTCGTTGCAGCGGTCGGCGGTTCCCTTGCCCTTGCATCGGGCCTGTCGATTCGACTGGCGATGCTTCGTCGCCGGCGTGGCATTCGCAATGCCCGCCGGATCGGAGCGGCCGAGTCGAAGGCGGCCGACATTGCGACGGTGGTCCGTGCGGCCGACGTCCCGCTGCTGCGGTGGGCCGGTCAGGAGGTCGCCGTGATGGTCGATCGCCTCGACCCGCGTCGGCTCACTGCCGAACCGCTTGCGGTCGAGATCAGCGAGGAGGTCGGCATCGAGGTTCTGTGGAGTAGCTCCCAGCAGCAACCAGCGCCCGATGGCTGGCAGGTCCGGGACGGCGGCGCCTCGTGGCGGCACTCCTACGACCCAAATGCACCGACGCCACCCAACGAACACCCCGCAGCGATTCCGGCACTCGTCACGGTTGGTCGACGCGACGGTCGGCAACTCCTCGTCGACCTGGAAGCGTTTGGCACTGTCGCCGTCACCGGGCCGGACGAGATGGTCGAGTCGTTCCTCTGCGCGCTCGCCGTCGAGCTGTCGGTCAGCGAAGAGGTCTCGGACGCATGGGTTCAGGTGTCCGGCGTCGATCTTCCCGGCGGGCCGTACGACCGAAGCAAGTTCGCCACCCCCGACGCGGCAGTCGCCGCGGTGTCGTCCGCCGCTGCCTCTGTACGGGCCTCGTTGGAGTCGGCCTCGGTAACCGACACGTTCCGAGCGCGAGCCGGTCACCCGATGCCGATCGAGGCCAACATCGCCATTCTGCGCTCCTTGCCCGAGGGCTCAACCTTTGATGTCTCGCCCCGGAGCGGCGCGGCCGTGATCGTCGGTGGGCAGTTCGAAGGTGCCCGCTGCACGATCGACCTGCGCTCGGACGGCACCGCGCGGATCGAACCGCTGCGCATCGTGTTCGAACCCGTCGGTCTCGATGTCGAGGCGGCCGAGGCACTCGACGAAGTCGTCGACGAACTCATCGAACTCGCCGTCATCGAGCATCACCCCGCCGACGTCGAGCCGGTCGAATCGTCGGCGATGGTCGCCCAGTTCACGTTCGATGAGGTAGGAGAAGAACCACCGTCCAGCGAGGGAAGCGACCACGAACTCCTGGTGAAGGTGCTCGGCGTGCCAAGCATCCCGGACCGCCCGGACATCGGCCGACGGGACATCGTCATCGCCGCGATCCTGGCCTGCCGCGGCGGTCCGGTCGCCACGAGCTACGTGCAGGACTGCGTCTGGAAGGGCGAACCGATCAGCCAGAAGACCGTGTGGAATGTCATCGGGATCGCCCGCGACGCACTCGGGTTCTTCGCCGACGGAACGAAAGTGATGCTGCCATCCGATCGAACGCAGACCCGCCTGATGCTCGATCCGCGAGTGACGACCGATTTGGCCCTGGTGCGCGCCGCCGTCACTGACGCCAAGCAAGCGTCAAGCGCGGAGGCAATCGAGCTGCTCCGAGCAGCGCTCGACCTCGTCGAGGGCCCACCGTTCGATGCCCCCGACTACGACTGGGCCTACACCGAGCAACTCGTCACCGAGGCGTCGTCGCTGATCGAGGAAGGCACAGGACTGCTCGTCGACCTTGCCCTCGAAGCTGGCCTCGTCGACGTGTGTCGAACCGTCATCCGCCGCGCGATGCGAGCGATCCCCGACACCGAAAGCCTCTACCGCTGCCTGATGCGGGTCGAACACGCAACGGGCAACAGCGCCGGAGTGCGCCAAGCATTCCGGGAACTGACGACGGCGCTGAAGGAAATTGACGCCGAACCATCCGAAGAATCGGTTCGGCTGCACCGCTCGCTGAGACCGAGCGGCGGCGAGGAGCAGACCGATTCAGCGGCGTAGGCGACGTGTGTAGCGTCGACTCGAAACTTGTTGCAGGGAGAAGGGATGCCGATGCCGGCCTTGGGAACTGTCCACCGGATGAAGATCACGCTGCGGGGCGTTCGGCCACCGATCTGGCGTCGGATCGAGGTGCCGTCGAACGTGACGATGCACGAACTGTCGGCCGTCCTCGAAGCAGCGATGGGTTGGGGTGGCGGGCATCTGCACGCGTTCGTCGCCGGTGGCATGACCTACCAACTGCCGAGCGAGTTCGACGGCTTCTCCCGCTACGAGACCAAGGACGAACGCAAGGTTCGGCTGAGCAAGGTCCTCACCGACGTCGGGGACAAGATGCGGTTCGAGTACGACTTCGGTGACGGCTGGGAGCACGATGTCGTCCTCGAAGCGATCACGATGAGGGTCGACGGAGTGACGTACCCGCGATGCATCACCGGCAAGCGGGCCTGCCCTCCCGACGATTGCGGCGGGCCATGGGGCTACGCGAACCTGCTGGAGGTGCTGGCCGACCACAAGCACCCCGACTACGTCGACGTGTTCGGCTCGACCGGCCGACCCGTCGAACCCGAAGCCTTCGATGCCACCGAGACAACGATTGCGATGCAACACGCCGAACCCTGGAACGGGTGATCAGGATCGAAGCAAGACGCGGAGTCGTCCATCGGCGATCTCGGCGGAGTCGGGTGCGTGTTTGCTCGATTTGTGACCGCTTTCGGTCGGACGTCGACGGATGAGCAGGATGACCGGCGCCGTGAATCGAGACAAGGGCTACTGGACCGCAGGCGAAAGGCCGACAGCACGACGATTGGTAGCGTTGCCCCGTGCCGCGGACCACCTTCGACTCTCCGGTTGATCGGCGGCTTCACGACCGGATCGTCGTCGTCCGGACCTTCACCGCCTTTCTCTCTGAAACCAACGGTTGGCATTGGACTGGCAGGATTACAAAGGCACCGCGGAACTGGTCCGTTTTCGTAAAGGCCTCCAACCAGATTCCGGCCGTACACGCAATATCCGTCGAATGCTCAGCGCACCGAGTGGCTGGCGGACGGAAGGACGCGGGCCATCGGCTCAACTTACGTGTGACGGTCGAGCGACAATTCGCAGGTTCGCGAAGTCAACCACGACCAGGCGAGGTGCGGGACATCGGCGCAACGATCGAGTCCGTCGTCGCCTCGCTACTTGATTTTTCGGTTGTCGAGAGCGCCGTCGCTCGGATGAACTCCGCCAACTTTGGTCCCGACGAACGCGTCGACGTCTTCGTCAGTAGCTGGCTATCGCCAAACTTCACAGCGGACCACGAGGAAGTCCGCGTTCCCGCGCCTTCAGCAGTCCGCCTAGCGGAGCAGGGCTCGCCTGGTTGGCTTCAACGTAAGGTCAGTCGACATCTCCGGAATGAGCCAGCAAGGTGGGCACGGGTGTCCGAGCGTGAGTTTGATGTGCGAGCAGCATTGGACCTCCACGGAAACGTCCGGCTCTCGGGGCTTGGGTCGATCTCTGTGTTGGAGCGCATCACAAAGACCCGCGCCCGCGAGCCAGGCGCCCGAGCCATCGACACTTGGGCCGTATCTCACCTTCCCGTTACCACCGTTGCGTTGATCTTGCTCTCGATCGCTGTAGTCGAGCGCGACATGGGTACAACTCTCGTCGGAGGCTTTGGCCAAGTTCGCAGTCCTTGGCCTCGGAATCGTTGCGGAGGCGCTGGTGATCAACTACGCCCGCGGAGCATCGACTGTCAAGTCATGTCAACTCCTGGCTGCCCCGACTGTTGTCTACGGGTTCGGCATCGCATACGGAGTTCTTCTGACCCGCCATCCGCCCGGTGTTTCGCTTCCAACCCTCACGGAAGGATCAGTATCGGTAGCCGACGCTATTCTGCTGTCGCTAGGGGTGGCGACTACCGGGAGCTTCTTGGATTTCGAGCTGTCGTCTATGCTCTCAAGGAGACTGGCGCTAATTGAGATGCTTCTCCTCATCTCGCTAGCTGGGGCGACGCTCTACTCCGCCGCGACATCTGCGCTAGAGGCGCTACGTGAGGATCGCCACGGTGAGCAGTAGGCGTTAGCTCATCAAACGCACGCGCCGCGCTTGCTGGCGTCGCTCTGCAGCCACGCCATAATTGCTTGCGGGCAGACCTTCACGCCGGCGGTGGTCGTGATCTCGATGTGGAGGTGCGGCGCTCCCGAGCGGCCCGTGTTGCCGCTGGACAGGATTTGGGTGCCTGCGGTAACGGCTTGGCCTTCGGAGACGTGGACGGCGTCGCCGTGGCAGTAGGCCCAGCGGGTGCCGTCGGTGTCGGTGATGGTGACGCCGATGCCGCAGGTTCGACAGCCCGATGAGTTGACGCCGCAGCCTCGGTCCCACCAGTTGTGCGGCCAATACTGGACGGTTGTCACGGTGCCGCCGCGCACTGCGTAGATCGAGGTGCCGACGGGGATCAGCCAGTCCCATGCCGGGTAGTCATGGTGTGGTGCCCACACGTCGGCGACGGAGAACAGTTCCCACGGACCCGGGTAGGCGTAGCCGTTGGCGAGCGGTTCGATCGATCCGCCGGGCGCGCACAGCATTGGCACTCCGTCGGGCGACGCGCCGAGTTCGGCGTACTTGGCGAGCCAGCGTTCTTGGTACTGGCGTGGCGTGAGCGTGTTCCCGGCGTCGGGGTACGGGACGGTGTCCCACTCGATCGAGGCGACGGCGGGGACGTGGCCGATGTACCAGACGACCGGCAGGGCGGTGACGTCTCCGTCGTTGGCCTCGAGGATGCCGCCGACGTGTTCGACAGCTTTGGCGTCCTGCACGTCCGAAGGCGCCTGCCACGCCGCCGGATAGCCGCCGTGGTTGTTCCAGGTCGAGTCGAGGAACTGGTAGGCGCCTGACGCGCTCGACCCCGCGGCACGAGCGGTGTAGTCGCCTCCGGATTCGAGTGTTCGGATGGTGGCGAGCACTGTGTCGAGCTGGGCGAGGCCGGCGCATCCGAGCGGGCCGGCGTCGCCGATGCCGAACAGCACGGGGAACATGAGCAGTCCGAGCGCGCCGATGGAGAACGTGGCAGCGAGGTGTTTCACGTCTCCTGATGCCGGTTCTTGGCAGCGAAGTGTTGCGGTTTTCGTCGAGGAGGGTGATTCAGGCGGGTGAGGACGCTCGGTTGCGTCCGTCGTCGAACACGGAGGTTCGCATGCTTCGTCACCCTTCACGCTGGATCGCTGCTCTGGCTGCAGCCGCGTCCGTCACGCTTGTCGCCGCTGCTCCGGCGTTCGCCCAAGTTCCCGACCCCGTCGCCGATGCGACGTTGCCTGGTGGCGCGTTGATTACTCAGGTGCTCGGCTGGTTGAAGTACGCCGCGCTCGCATCAGCGGTCGCCGGATTGTTGATCGGTGGGATCTCGACCGGAGTTGGCCACTTCGGGTCGAGCTACTCGGCATCATCAGCCGGTCGCAAGTGGATCCTCGGGGGAATCGGCGCGGCGATGATCGCCGGTCTCGCCCACGCGATCGCCACGACCGTGTACAACGCGACGTGACCATGAGTCGTCGATCGATCGTGATCGCCGGTGTGCTCGTTGTCGCGCTCGTCGGTTCGTTGCTCCTTCGTTCCCGATCCTCCCCATCGGGCGAAAGGGCGCAGGTCGCCCGGTCGGCTACGCCAGCGCCGAGCGTGCCGGCCGGGCCCGACCCGCGTGATGCCGTCGTGGCCGCCGAAGAGGTGATCCGGCGCACGGGCGAGATCGCCACCGCCGGATTCATCACCCGAGGCGACCTCATCCGCTCGATAGCCACCGACGCTTTCGGGAACGAGTTGACCGCTGCGTCGTCGGGGCAACTGGCAGAGATGACCGAGACGCTCGGCGCGGCAAGTGTCGCTCCAGCCGATCTGGTGTGGGTCGAGTACCCGCTCGCCAGTCGTCTCGTACGGGCCTCCGGAACCGGGGCGGTGGTCGATGTGTGGTCTGTGCTGGTCGTCGGCGTCCCTGATGTCGGCGCGCCCAGGCAGGTGTGGCGAACCGTGACGATGACGATGCGTTGGGAACGCGACGCCTGGCGGGTCGACGGCTGGTCTGCCGCTTCGGGTCCGACTCCGGCGTTGGCTGCGACCGCTGCGGTGTCGTCGGTTGCGGATGTCGAGGTGGTTGCTGGGTGGAACCCGGCCGGAAGCGGAGGTGGTCGCTGATGTTCGACTGGGTGATCGGAGGGCTCGGTGAGCTGTTCGGGTTTGTCGGTGATGCCGTGGGGGCGACGATCGGGTGGGCGTGGGACAAGGTGATCACTGGCATCTACCGGTGGCTGGCCAACGGCCTCGCCCTGTTGATCGAGTGGGTGTGGTCGGTGCTCGATTCGTCGACGACTCCGCGGTTGACCGAAGCGTGGTTCCGTAACGACCTCGCCGCCCGGGTCGGGCTGATCGGGCTCGCGGTAACCGTCGCGATGATGTTCGCCTCGGCCGCACAAGCCGCGCTTGCCGGGCGACCAGAACAGATCGGCGACGTTCTGAAGGAATCGATCCGGGCGGTCGTCGCGTCGGCGTTCACGATCACGGTCATCGACGTGATGATCGGGGTGACCGATGAAGCGTCGGCAATGGTTTGGCAGGTCGGCCGGCCCGACCTCGTCCGTCTGATCGAGAACATGGTCGGCGTCGCCACGGTCGTCGGCCCACTCGCCACGACATTCGTCGGACCGCTGGTACTGCTGTTCGGGTTCATCGGACTGATCGGGCTCGTCGTGTCGCTGATGATGCGCTCGGCGCTGATCTACGTCGTCGCCGCGCTCGCTCCGATCGTGTGGTCGCTCGGCGTGCTGCCGTCATTCCGAGGTTCATCCCGAAAGCTGGTCCATCTCGCCGTCGCCCTGGTGGTGTCGAAACTGGCGATCGTGATCACGCTCGTGGTCGCGGTGAAGCTGATCAGCAATCCGGGCGGCGATCCCGATGCAGGAGCGATCAACGACGCGGCGGCCGCAGTCGGGACGTTGATGTCGGGGTTCATTTGCTTCCTCGTCGCCGCAGTCACGCCGATCGTGCTGTACCGACTGATGCCGACTGTCGAGGGAGCGATGGTCGGTTCCGGCGTGGCGAGCGGCTGGACCCGTGGCGTGACGACCGCGGCCCACACAGCGCTGATGGTCAAGAGCCTCGGCGCGTCGGCTGGCGCGAGCGCTGCGACGAAAGCAGTCGGTGGTCAGGCGGGTGTCGGTAGTGCGGCCGCTACCCCTGCGGGTTCGGCTGGGCCTGCCCCATCCGGTGGTCGGTCTGCCCGTGCCGGGAACGCTCCAGCGAACGGCCCGACGACGTCGATCGGTCGACCTGCCAGCGGCTCCTCCGCTCCACCCGGCGAAACGTCAGGCGGCGGCTCACAAGCACAGCAGAGCTCGGGCCCGAGCCGACCGATCAGCCGACCACAGGCACCGCCGCCAGCGGACGAGGACGAACGGAAGCCCGCCGAATCGCAGGAGGCCGACCGTGGCTGACGCTCGCACCTATCGCTTCAGTGACTCCCAGCGACCCGGACTCGTACTCGGGCTGTCGGCACGGCAAGCGATCCCGCTCGCGGTCGGCATCCTCGGGTTCGCCGCCGTGCTTCAGACGTCGATTCCTCCACTCGTTGGAGCGCTCGGTCCGGTCCTCGGGATCGTGATCGCGTGCGGGCGTTGGCGTGGCGCCCCCGTTGCCGAGACCCTCGTGCCTGGAACCCGGCTGACAGGTCGACGGCTGCGGCGACGGAATCGGTGGCATCGCCCACCGCTCCTCGGCGACAACACGGCCGGTGCGCTCCCCACGGTCCTGGCCGGGCTGGAACTGATCGAATCCACCGGGCCGGGGAGCCACGGTGCCATCGTGCGGGATCGGAAGGCCGGGACGATCTCAACGGTCATCCGCATCCACGGCCACGGATTCCCACTCGCCAGTTCAGCGGAGCAGGATTCGATGTTGTCCGCCTGGGCTGCGGCGCTGAGCCCATTCTCTCGGGAGGGGTCGCCGGTGTCGTCGGTCGCCTGGCAGGAATGGGCGCACCCGGTCACCTCAGCAGTCCACGGCGCCTTCCTCGCCGCCATCGGGATCAGCGACCGCACATCAAGCCCGGCGGCAGTCGACTACCTCGCGCTGATCGAACATCAGGCGCCGGTCACGGTCGCCCACGACCTGCTGATCACGATCACCGTCGACTTTCGCCGAGTGCGAGTCCGCCGGTCGGTCCGCTCTCGGCTCACGGCGGCGACCGCGGTGCTCGCCGACGAGGTCCGTCTGTTCACGTCACGCCTCGAAGCTGCCGGGTTGACCGTTGAACCGCCGCTTGACGCGATCGAGCTGTCGGCCGCGATCCGCACCCGCTCCGACCCGGCGCGGGGTCAGCAGATCGCGACACTGACCCGTTCGCTCGCCGCGGCTGCGGGGCGTGGGGCATTGGAGTGGGGGCCGATGGTTGTCGAGGCCGACTGGTCGCACGTCCGTGTCGATGGTGCATTCCATCGCTCGTATCGGGTGGCGTTGTGGCCGCAGTTGCCGGTCGGGTCTGACTGGATGAACGAACTGCTCGCCGGCACTGAGTCGGTCCGCACGGTCACGGTCGTGTTGGAGCCGGTGCCGATGCGCAAGGCGGCTCGTGCCGCCGACCGTGAGGTGATGTCACGCGAGGCCGACGCCGACATGAAGACGCAGAAGGGGTTCCGGGTGAACGCCCGCGAACGTAAGCGGCTCGCCGACGTCGAAGCGCGGGAGCGGGAGTTGTCGGAGGGTCACGCCGAGTTCCAGTTCGTCGGGATCGTCACCGTGACCGCTGCGGATCTCGACGCGCTCGACGACGCGTGTGCTGACGTTGAGCAGGCGGCAGCGCAGTCGATGCTCGACCTTCGCCCGCTCGACGCCCGCCACGACCTCGGCTGGGTCGCATCATTGCCCGTCGGCCGTGCGTTGACGAGGCCACTCGCATGAGCACCCTCCGCTCCACCGCCCGGGCGGACAGGTCGGCGGATGAGACGCCGCCGATGTTCGCCCGCTCCGCTGGACTGCGACTCGACCGACATCGGGCAACGATGGCGCACCTCGCCTCCGTCTACCCGTGCCACACGGACACGTCGATCGGCGAGCGTGGCCCGTACGTCGGCGTGAATGTCACCGGCGGAGGGTCGGGCTGGTACTTCGACCCGTTCGAACTGTACGGCGCTGGGGTGTTGACGAACCCGAACGTGATCGTCACCGGCGACATCGGCTCGGGGAAGTCTGCGCTCGTAAAGGCGTTCCTCGGCCGGGAGTTGGCGATCTACGGGCGCCGGCGGATGGCAACGATCCTCGACCCGAAAGGCGAGTACACCCCGTTCGCTCGGACGCACGGGCTGTCGGTCATCCGCCTGTTCCCCGGTGGACGTGACCGCCTCAACCCGATGGACCACCGTGGCGACCCGACCGAGACCGTCGCCCGTCAGTCGTTGGCGACAGCGCTCGTCGCCGGAGTGCTCGGCCGTCCACTCGACCCGACCGAGGACGCATTGCTCGGCTGGTCCGTCGCCACCCTCGCCCGCCGAGGCGAACAGTTCACGCTCAACGACGTCGCCCGCACCGTCGCCGACCCAGCCGAAGAACTCGTCGCGCTCGCCCGACGAACCCCGCTCGAGTTGGCACAGGCCGCAACACCAGTGGTGTTCGCGCTCGACAAGCTGCTCACTCGAACCCTTGCCGGGATGTTCGACGGGCCGACCAGTGTCGCCATCGACTGGAACGACGGACCCGGGTTCGTCATCGACCTCTCCGCGGTCTACAACGACGACGCCGCGCTACCGCTCGTGATGCTCGCCGCTACCTCATGGCTGTCAGCGGCATTGCAGCGCGACTCCGACCGGCGCGTGCTCCAAGTGATCGACGAGGCATGGGCAGCCGTCCGCTACGGGGCACGCCACTTCCAGGGATCGCTGAAGCTCGCCCGCACCTACGGAGTGTCGACCTGGCTCGTCTGCCACCGTCCAGCCGACCTCACCGCACAATCCGACGACGGCACGGCGATCGCCAAGATCTCTGCCGGGCTGCTGTCCGATATCCAAACGAGGGTCATCCTCCGACAACCACCCGATCAGGTCGCCGTCGCGGCCGAGATGTTCGCGTTGTCCGAGCGGGAACGGGCGTGGATCGGTCAGCTCGTTCGAGGTCGGGCGCTGTGGCGGCTGCAGCGGCGAGGCGCACTTGTGCAAACGATCCTGACCCATCGGGAAATGTCGGAAATGACGGATACCGACTCTCAAATGTCATGACCGGTGGGCAGCAGCCGAGGTGGCGGATCGACGACGTGCTAGCCCGAACCGACCTCGCCGAACTGCTCGATCAACTGGCCGAGCCAGCGATGTACGCGACCCGTGGGCGACGCTGGCACTGCCCTGTGCCCGAGCACGACGACCGCCACGCGTCGGTCACGATTCACACCGATCACCGAGGCCACGAACGCTGGCGCTGCTGGTCCGGCGACGACAACCACCGCGGCGACGCCGTCGACCTCGTCCGGGTCTCCCAACGCATCGGACGAGTCGAAGCGATCGACTGGCTCGCCCAACGCGCCGGCATGTTCCCCGACCGACCGTTGGCTGTCGTAGCGCCCAAGCCGCCGAGTCGTACCGAGCCGAAGGCCGATGTGGCGCTCGACCCGAGCGTCGTCCAGTACGTGAAGGCCTGCGAGAGGATCCTTTGGACGTCAACCGGCCGACCCGTGCGCGAGTGGCTCCACGGCCGAGGCTTCAGCGACGAACTCCTCAAGCTCAACCACGTCGGCGCCGACCCCGGCCGCACCATGCTCCATCGCAAACGAGGCCTCCCCTACGGCGGCAGCATCGGCGCCACCTTTCCCGCGATGGACGAGCACGGCGAGATCACGTACGTCCAAACCCGCTACCTCAACCCCGGCACCGGCCCCAAGTACGACAACCCCGCGGCCGCGCTCGCGACCAACCCGCGCCTCGGATGGGTTCAGAGCGATCGCACAACAATCAGCAAGGTTCTGCTGGTCTGCGAAGGAATGCCGGACGCGTTGTCGGCCGCTCAAGCAGGTTTCGACGGGATCGGGCTGCTCGGTGCGCAAGCGGCCACCAAGTCGATTGCGCCACGAATCGCTGACTCAATCGGCCGGGACACAAGTGTTCTCTGTTTCGCCGACAATGACCATGCCGGCCTCGGTTGGGTACGCACGCTCATCGAGGACCTCGACGCGGAAGGGGTC
Organism: Ilumatobacteraceae bacterium; assembly: GCA_963820085.1. Lineage (GTDB taxonomy): Bacteria > Actinomycetota > Acidimicrobiia > Acidimicrobiales > Ilumatobacteraceae > Ilumatobacter_A. The sequence goes on from CAWFYU010000027.1 coordinate 51,108, forward strand.
ACTGCGGCGGCTGCGTCACCGCCCTCGACCTACAACGACCTCAACGACTGGCTCACAGCCGAGCCCAGCGGTCTGCAGAGAGTGCTGACCCGTGTGGACATCGATCGTCCGACGACATCGCCTATCGCGATCGAGTTCACCTGACTACCGGGCCCCGGACAACGGGCGTCCGCGCGAGAATCATGATGTGGTGGCGGACGCATCGAATGCAGCTTCAGCGCAATTGCTTGCGGCTTGGCGGCGCGGTCCGAACGCACAGGACGCTGCGGTGTTGCTGAGAACCCTGCCCGTGCCCGGACCGGTGGCCCTGCGGGGCCGTTTCATGCTTCTGACCGACAGAGCCGTTGCGCCGATGGATGAGGCGCTGTTCGACATCGACGATGAGACATGGTCCGAGCAAGTCCGCCTTACGTCGGAGGCGGATCGGGCCCTTGTCGAGAACCGGGTGGACGACGCTGTCGTCATGCTGGAGCAGCTCAGGTCCGCAGTTCTGCCGGCACTTCACCAACTCCCGGTTGCTCGACGCGCTCGTAGGCCTGGGCGACGCAGCACGTCAGTCCGATCGACTTGAGGCGGCGATCGCAGCGCTTGGCGACGCGCTCGTTCTCGCCGAGCAACAGCACTATCGATTCGGCACAGTGCGAGCGTTGGTGTCGCTTGGGTACGTGACGATGCAGGTCCGCACGTTGGCCGAGGCCGTCGATTGCTTCGAGCGGGCCGCTGACATCTGCCGTGAGCTCGACGAGCGGGTGTATCTGGCCAATGCGCTGATCGGACTCGGGGAAGCGCGCAGCCGCCTGCGCGAGAACGACCAAGCACTCGTCGCTCTAAACGAAGCCCTCACCATTTGCGACTCGATCAAGGCCTACGGCGGAATCGTCAACGCCTCCCAACACATCGGCGATCTTCATCGCCGCCAACGGAGATTCGAACCCGCTAGGGACGCGTTCCAGCGCGCCCTGGACACCGCCGAACAGCACGGTCCGTGGATCGGGATCGTCAACGCAGCTGACGGACTCGGTGAGGTGACGATCGGGCTCCGTGACCTCGACACTGCCGTGAAGCACTACTCCCGCTCCTACCAGATGTCCGAAGACCACGGATACGTTCGCGGCCAAGCTCACGCGTTGAATGGGTTGGGGCGTTGCGCGTACATGGAACATGACTGGTCGACGGCCGCCGATTTCCACGCGGAAGCTCTCACTCGCTACCGGTCGATCGGCGACCTTCCGAGCGCAAGCAACGCTCTCGACGGACTCGCCCGCGCCGCCGAAGGAGCCAAGGCTTGGCCGACGGCTGTTCGGTATCGGCTCGAAGCTGTCGCTGCGATCGAAGAGATGCGAGCGGTCCAAGACCGCCACGATTTCCAACAGGAATACCGGAACCGATTCGAAGCCGTGTACTCGTGGGGGATGCGCACGGCACTCGACGCCGGCGATGTAGCAGCCTTTGTCGCGGTGTTCGAAGGGATCGCGGGAAGACGCCTGGCTGGACTCGTCGAGTCGATTCCTGCACCGGAAGCAATCGGTGGCGCACAACTCGTCGCCAATATGACGGCACGTACCCACGTGCTCCCAGGCGACGGCACCGACCTTGCGACCAGGTCTCACGCCGAGAGGCTCACCCGCCTACTCGGCCGCCATGCGCTTCGCAGCGCTCTGCCCGATCTCGCCCGTCAGGCGATCGAGGATCTTGCGGCCGCTCTCTACCGCCCGTTCGACGCGGAATCCGCGGTGCCGTTGATCGAGGGCGTGATGGCGCGAACCGACGTGCTGATGGTGTGCGAGATCCCTGGAGGCGGAGGAGAGATCGCATGGGTCCGCACTCGACAGAGCAGCGCCGCCATCGACATCGGCAGGCTCTCACCAAGCGAAGCGCAGTTCAGCGTCATCCGAGCGCTCGCACACTCGGGCCTCCCGTCGGCTGCGCTTCCCGCCTATCTTGCACCGCTCGCGGACCTGCTCCCGCAGGAGGCTTATCGCAACGATGACGTCGACGCCGGTCGACTCCTCATCATCCCCCTCGGCGATCTCTGGGCGATCCCGTGGCCGGCGATTGGACTCGATGATGGCAAGGTGCTCGGCGAACGGTTCGCGCTCGCGATCGCGCCGTCGCTGACGATCGCCGACCATGTGACCAGGCAGCAAAGCGAGTTGCCGCTCACCGTCGGGCATTGGCGGAGTCCGCGCATCATCAACCATCACATCAAGGCATTCGACGACGATTTGCGGGTCGCAGTCGAAGAGTTGCCGAACGCCCTGGCTGCGCTCACGGCGGTCTCGAAGGCAACGCACGATCTCGTAGTGATCGCAGGTCATGGTCGGCCCGTTGACGGGATCGGCCACTACCTCGAACTGGACGACTCGGTCTTTCTGGAGCCGACCGAGTTCCTCAATGCGAGCCCGCCGCCTTTGCTCGTGCTGATCTCGTGCTGGGGAGCCCGAACTCCCGGAACAGCTGCCGCCGACCCGCTCACACTCGCCACGCTGGCGCTGACCAGAGGAACCCGACAGGTGGTCGCCACCGTCAGCGAACTCGCCGACGACCGCGCCGCGACTCGGTTCGTGAACAACTTCCTGCACCGACTGCCCGAGCAACCGACCGCGTTCGCGCTACGTGACGAGACCCGTCGGTTCCTCGCTACTGCGTCGAACCGTGCGGGCCCACTGTCAAGATGGGCTCCGCTCGTCACCGTTGGCGCGACCTGAAAGGACACGACATGCCAGATGCATCGCTCCCGTACGAGAAGATTGCACCCAACGCGTATACGTGGACCGAACGTGCCTACGACGCCCTGGTCGCGGGGCGGATGTCGGCGGACATCCGAACGCTCTCCGACATCTCCACTGCGAATATCGCTGGTCCGTGTCCACGTTGTGAACACCCCGTCGACTACAGCGTGATACTCGACGTGGTTACCGGCGAGCGAGTGGGCACGCTCGGCCAGGACGGCGTCGACGTGGCGGCGGCCACCGACGAGTACTTGTCGATCATCGCGTCCTGTCGTTGCGGCGAGGCGCACGAAGGTCGCCCCGACGGGGTCGCCCACGGTTGCGGGATCAACTTCACGGTTGAGATCGCTGCACTGTGATGCCTGGTTTCCGCAAGCCAACTGCTCCACCATTACCATCCGACATCGCCGACCGCGATCGTTGGGAAGCGCTCACCAGTTCGAGCCTCGCCACCACGCAGGCCGCTGCCGAGAAGTGGCGGGCTGGACTCGCTGCCTTCGTCACTCTCGTCGTGGGCGGCCTTCTCCTCAAGGGACCCGAGTCGGCCAACAAGCTCACCACGGGTTGGCGAGCCACACTCTCGATCCTCGCCGGAGCAGGGCTCGCAGCGGCGATCGTCGGACTCTGGCTTGCCCTGCGGGCGGCGGCAGGGTCGCCCGGCCGAGTCAACTACTCCAAGATCCTCGCCGCATACGGCGGGGTGCGCCAGTTCGAGATCGCCGCCGCCGGAAAGGCATCCGAGATGCTCCGGTGGGCAAAGGTGGCGGTCGGCACCGCCCTGGTGCTGCTCGGGACCGCGGCTATCGCATGGTGGTGGGCGCCCGGGAAGTCAGCTGATCCGCCGGCACTGTTCAAGGTCACAGCGACCGGCAGCGTGACCTGCGGGGAACTCCTCACCGGTGACAACCAGCAGGTCCGAGTTCAGGTCAACGGCGAGACCGGCCCGCGAACGATCCCCTTCGCCGATGTCCTGAATCTCGTCGTCGTTCCCAAGTGCTGACCCGCCCATCTGGGCCAAGAGCATTGGAGAGTCGCGAACACATGACTGCCGCTCACCCCAAAGAAGCAAAAGCTGCTTCGAGCTCTTGAGCCAGCGTCGCCAACTCACTTGACACCGTGCGACCCGAGGCCAGGATCGATTCCGCATGCCGCTGGTCGAACGACTGTCGCGTGGAGTCATCCCACTGCCCACGAGATGCAGTCATTGCGCGTTCCAAAGCACGGATAGCTTCGCTGGCGGCAGCGGCCTTTGAACCGAGAGTGGGCTTCATGAGGCGACCTGGCCGGGGAGAGATCTGACGCCCAGTTCCTGCGCAATAAACAGCCGATGGCGCCCGTTGACGATGTTCAGCGAACCGTCCGATTTTCGATCGACACGAATCCGATCGTCGCCGAGGAACATGTCATACACGTCGGCTCGTCGGCGCAGCGGCCCTGCGCCGGACCTGGTGTCGAGCGCTGCAAAGTCCTCCCGAGTCTTGCCATTTGCAACGCCTGGGCCGACGACGTCGTGCCAAGTTTGGACCGCCCACCTGTAGTCGGCACGACTGAGCCCGCCCTTCCCGAATGTGCCCTGCGACCGATGATCGTCCAGGATCGGGTTCTCGTCGAGGTCGGCAGCGTTGACGTTGATCTCGGTGAGGCCGAGCGAAGCGAGAGCTTCTCGACCGTCGTGGAGGGCGACGGTGGCTTGACGATGCGACCCACCGCTTGCAAATGATCCTCCACTGTTGCGGTAGTTGGCGAGAGCATCACTCATAGTCGATAGCTGCGCCCGAGCCCGAGCGACCTGGGTGCTGGCCGTCACATGTGCCCGGTCGAGATGAGACAGACCCTCAGCCACATCGCCAACGCGAATGGCTGCTCGACGTGCAGCGTCGAGCGCCTCCTGGGCGATCACAAGTCGTGCTTGCAGCTGGCGCCGTTCTTGATCGCGCGCAGCAGCCAGCAGAGCTTCGATGGCGGAAACCGCCGCCGCCCGATTTCGAACGATGTCCTCGCATTGGCTCTTCGCAGCGTCCGCAGTCGCGCGTGCCTGAGCAACAACTGCCCTTACGTTGGTCGCCCAGGTCTCAAGCGATGCGTCGACTAGGGCGATCGCCTCGTCGCGAGTGCGAACGTCGGACATTGATCAGCGCCCGCGGTACTGATCGAGCGCTGCAGCCTTCTTTTGAAGTGCGGGCGCGTACTGACCCTTTAGCTTCTCGGTGAACTGGCCAATTGTCTTCACCGTCTGCTTGAAGTCCTGTTCAAATTTTTGACGCTCAGCATCTTGCCATCCAGAGTTGCTGAGCGCCCGTGAAAGGCTGCGCGCAATTTCCTGCATTTGGTCGGCTGATGCGGTGAGCGACTTGGCAAGCTCCCTGAGCTTCTCCGGGTCGGCCTTTACGTCGGGCATGGTTTCTCTCCTAAGTGAGCGTTGCCTCAGTAATCTCGGACACCCACCGAGGCGATGGCGGGGCGTACGCAGTCACCCGCGTTGACACGCCTCGGTCCTCGTTGACCATCAGCAGTTGGCTCTCGCGCAGATCGGCCGCTGCGCTCGTACCGACGAAACTCTGAGAGTCGTCGGCACTCATCTTGCCAGCGATTCGCCACGCCACTTCACGCATCATTCGCGAGGTAAGTCGGCGCGACACGCCGGTAACGCTGTCCGACCATAACCAAACATGGATGCCAACCTCGGGGCCGTCGCGCATCACCTGCTCCAACTGCTCGACGAGATCGGCGTCGCCGTCGAGAGCTCCACCGATGTCCGACTCGAGATCACGCGCGCGGTGAACGCCAAACAGGAAGAGCACTCGTCCAGGTTGGTTGTTGATGTCGTTGCGGACTCTCTCGTTGACCTCATCGACGTATGAGGACAGCACCTCCGGAAACGCCCTCCGACGTTTCAAAGTAATGCGCCGGGCGTCGAGAAGGGGATCAAACAACCCATCCAAGCCATCATCATTTGGCATGAAATCCACGACGTCGACCGATGCGGCGGTCATGGCAACCGACGCAACGGCCGCCGCGAGCAGGCCGTAGGCCGGGCCAGCGCAGGTATCGACGCCAGCGCTCTCCCCGTCGCCGCCTCGCAGGATCGCCAACACATTCGAGCCAGCCTCACGAGACAGGCGAAGGTCGCCGAGATCACCGATCGTCATTGGCTTACCGAAGCGAACCCGGATGGGGTTCCCACCCGAGGACGCGAGTTCCTCATTGAACAGTTTCGGATTCTGGGAGTCGAGGCCGACAAGCGAGTTGCCTTCGAAGATCATCGGGGTTCGTGCGAAGCCAGCCGCGTCCGCCTTGCGTCGCATCAACTGCAGCCGCGCTACCCGGTCGGCCTCTGCAAGCAGAGCACCCTTGAAGCGTTCGTTGGCCTCGACCGCTCCGCCAGCGCTGTTGAGGATGCCCTCGCCGTGGCCGCTGAGGTAGTCACCGGCGTCATTGCCGTCGCTGAGAACCTTGCGAGCGTCTGACTCCGCTGCAGGAAGAAGGATCCGCACGGGGAGGAGTTGAGGGACGTGCGCCCCAAGGGCATCCATTCCGGCGAGGCTCTGGGAGCCGAGAAGCACGTGGACACCAAAGCCGCGGCCTTGTCGGATCACCGACTCGAGAAGGTCAGCCGCCGCCAGTCCGACCTTGTCATTGCGAGCGAACAGCACCTGGAACTCATCGAATACCAGAAGAATTCGGGGAATCTTGTCCCCCCGCGATTCTCTGAGCGCCTGCATGCCGGCCTGGCGACCGCCAGTGCTGCGCAATAGCTCAGCTCGTTGTGAAATCTCCGCCTGTAAGGACTCCAACACGCTCAGCCCGAACTCGCGGTCGGACTCGATTGCGATCACTTTTGCGTGAGGCAGCCGTTCCTCCGCATAAGCCTTGAACTCGACGCCCTCCTTGAAGTCGATCAGATAGAGCTCCAGCTCGTCTGGTCCGTATAGGGATGTCAATCCACCGATGTACGCGTGCAGAAGGGTCGACTTGCCTGAGCCCGGCCGTCCAACTAGAAGCGCCCCTGAACGATCGCTCGAATCGAATCCCAACACTGCAACATCCCGCGCGCCCTTCCGACCGATGGGAGCGAATAAGCCGCGGGTACTGTCGCCTTGCCACCAGGTCTCAGGGTTTTCGAGCCGAGTCGTTGCCGGAGCGGTGCCCAGCTCAGGGCGCAACCCTCGCGCAGCGACGCCGCCGTACATGGCAAAGACGTTTTCGAACGTTACGGCGGTCTCGGCTCGAGCGATACTGGCGCGTCCGACGCCGTCAATAACGCGACGCACCAATCCGCTCTCCTCCGGCAGCCGGTCATGCTCGAGGGCAGTCTCGAGCTTGTAGCCATTGACGTTGTCGGCGAATTCCCCTCGGAGATCAAGGCGTCGCATCGATGTCGAGATTTGATTGGTATCGACGCCATACGGTGCGGCGACAGTCGAATCGGCAGCGATAAGGACGAACACGCCGCAACGAGGCCCATTCTCGACAATACTTTTCAGTCGTGCTGCACCCTCTGGGGAAAGGCCCGTTGGGGTATCGAATAGCACGAGCAACCGATAGGGCTCGGCAACCTCGCCGGCCTCCGCATTGAACTCATCAATCGTTTGGTAGGTCGATCGAAGGTACTTCTGGATCACGAGTTCGATGTGGGCGCTCAACTCGACCAGGCGTGCGTCGAGGTCTTGGGGAGAGGACCAGATCTTTCCACCGATGAGGTCGGCGTCGTACTCCGCGAGATCGAGTAACTCGCCGGCCGATTGACCTAGACCGACAGGATCGAACACGCAGAACTTGATCTCCCCGGGGCGCACCGTTAGCAGGTGACGAACCATTATTGAGCGAACGAATCGATGCGTTGAAAGCCTCGACGCAGCGTCGTGTTGCAGCCACCAGCTTGCGTGCAGCGCGAATCCCCAGGGCACCCGAACGTCCGTCCCGAATCCGGCGTTCAGTCCGAGACGAGCATCTGGCTTCGGTGCCAGCGTGCCGCCGAAGGCCAGCCGTAGCCCAAGGTTGGAGGGGTCGCCAACGCGCCATGACGCCCAAGCTGGGCTCGACCATGGTTGGAGCACCGTCGGAAGTTGGCACCCCGACGTCGCAGCGAGGGAGGCAACAGGTTCGAAACGGTCTCGCGCTCTCTCGGCCGCATCTTTTGCGACGGCCTCCCGGGCATGTTCGGCCCTTCCAACCTGCTCTGACATGACCCGAATCGCGCGCGTCAGGGCGCCTAGGCGCTCATGCGCTCGGCTGAGCGCCTCAGCACCCTGTCGACGCAATCCACTCCCGAGCCGCTTAGTCTCAGCTTGGCTGAACGCTGTGCGAGCGTCAGCGAGGTCTGCCTCGAAGGCCTTGGACTGTCGCACTGACAGGGTCCACGGTCCTGCCTGACCGGCGCTTGCCTCGAGCCAGTCGGTAGCCAGATCTCCAGAGTTCCGTTCCTCGCGAACGCCAGGTTGCCTGCCCGTTTCGTGGGTAGCGAGCATCTGCGGAATCTCGAATCTCGTGCAGACTGCGGAAATCTGTTTGCCAAAGTGCTGTTGCGCGCTGTTCATCGCAGCTAGCTGCGATTGGCGTTCTTGAAGCTCAAGTGTCGCGCTGATCCAACGGCGACCGAGCTCTTGTCTCGTCGAGGCAAGTGCCTCAAGAACGGCAGTAGCGTCGGACCAGAGTTGTTCAACGTTCGGTGAGGGTGCCGGAGTTTCTGCTCCTCCGCCGTCACTGGTAAGCGCCGTCAGCACGTCGGAGGCCTTCTCGTGCCCAAGAGACACTGCTCGCTCGAACGCTCGGAGCGCGCCATCCCGGTCACCATCCTCAAACAGCGAGGCGCCAAGCGCGTACGCACAGTCGCGATCACCGCGATCGCTACCGCTTCGAAAAGCATCTCGCGCGGCGGATGGGTCGCCGCCCTGTTCTCGAATCCTGCCGATCGCCCAGTAGCTGGTCACTTCACCGCTATCGGCCGCTCTCTGGAGATGAACGAGCGCCTCGTCAAACTCTTTCTCGTCGGCGAGCATCAGCCCGAAGTTGAGGGATGCAAGCGTGCTGCCAAGGTCGATCGAACGACGGTAGGCGGTTCTCGCTCCGTCGATGTCGCCAAGATCGGAGAGCAGGTTTCCGAGACTCATCGCCGCCTCGCGATGCCCCCGTTTCTCTGCCCTCTCGAACGCAGCCCGCGCCCCCTCAGAATCACCTTTGTGGCGTAGTCGAGTGCCGAGGAGGACTGCGGCCTCCGCGTCGCCGAGCGCGTCTGCACGCAGGAGGGCGTCGAGCTCACCGTCTAGGTCTCCCGCTTCGGCGCGAACGGCAGCTTGCTGGAGCATCTCCTCGACGTTCAACTCCACTCCTTCCTGAGTCCCGAGACCGCGCTTCTGGCTAGCGCTGGCCCATGAGCTGGCTGACCCGTTGCGTCTCAGCCCAGAAGGACTCCCTGGTTAGGCCGAAGTCAGTGTGGATGAGCGCACCGTTGACGATGAGCGAACTCCCGATAGCGCTGTCAACTCCGTGGGACATGCACCAGTTCATGACGGACATGACGTCGTTGTCGGCTACCGACAGAAGCAACATCAGGCCGTTCCATTGATCGCGGGCACGCGAAGTCACGTCGCGAAGTTCGACAAGCTGAGCCTGGAGCTCACTGTCCCACCCGATCGCATACTTCCGAAAGTTGTTCTTCGAGATCTCCGCCTGCCGAATGCCATTCACCACATCCGTGTTGGCCATAGCGAACGCCTTCTCGACCTGCTCGGCCTTTTCGTAGCACGCTTGGTTCTTGTCGATCATCTCTTTAAGGACAGCGTCGGTCGAATGGACCATTTTCCAGCGCGTCAGATCTTCGGGATCCTCGAACGCAGGAGTTGTAGGAATTCCTGCGGTAGCGGCCGGCGACGGCGAATGCGCGTTCGGCTGACTCCCGGAAGTTGTATCGGCGGCGACCATGCCGAAATCCTGATGCAAGCCCTTCATCGCTCCGACGTGGTGCTTTGAACCGAGATGAATCTGCAAACCGGCGTCGGCGCCGCCGCTGTTGGGCCACTTGGCATCGGGGAACGAGTTGCAACGCGTGCATAGGAACGTGAACTCGCCTTGCGCCTGTCCCTTCCAGCCAGCCGGAAGCCAGCGGGGCTCGTCGCCCCGGATCTGGACGACGTGCGCACTGCGGCCGTGACCCGGCTCACTGCACACCTCGCAGCCAGCGGCCGCTGAATCGACCGGCTTTTTCTTGCTGAACAAACCCATGGGTCTCTCCCTCTCTATCTCATTCGACTCAATTCTGGCGGTGTTGGCCGCAGCGGAATCGGAGTCCCCAGCATGATGCATCCGCGAACGCGACTCGGCTTCGATTCCCTTGGCTACGCCAGACAACAACTGGCGACCAGTCTTCGTTGGCCGGACTGCCGCCCTGGCCAGCCGCAGCTTGGATACTTCCCCGCGCCGGTTGAGCAGGCCAGCCTCGTCAGCTGCTGTCTCGGCGACCGTTCGTGCCGAGTCAACGACCCGCGCGACCGCTCCAGGAGATTTCGCGTTGGTTCCGAGCCTCTTCAGGTCGTCGAACTTTCCCACTGCGCTTTCCCGCCTTCCGATTACCCGGCGTCCGTCCCTCGCCAAGTGGAAACCGTAGCGCATGTTGAGACTCGGAGGCCACGCGCCATCGGCAACAACTTTGAGCTGTCGCTGGCCATGCCGTTTCCTCATTCGGCACAACCGATCAAAGGCGTTGCGCGAGGCGGTTGGCTCGGACAATCCTGTTGACAGGGGTACACGTGGCGCGGCGTCGTGCGCGTCGGCTACCGCCGAACACGGCAATGTCGCAACGATTGTCGCCGCCGCAGGTGAATCAGGCGGCATGGGATTCAAGGAACTGTTCGATCCATGGGAGCAGGCGGGTGCCGCAGCGGGAGGCTTGGCTGCGGGCGACGCTGGAGAGGCCGCCGGGGCGGTCGAGGGCGCGGGCGAGGCGGTAGTCGACGTAGCGGGTCCAGGTCGCCTCGCTGATCTCGTCGGCTTCGATCGCCGCCCGGACCGCCCCGGCGAAGCGGCTGAGGTCGACGGCTCGGGCGACGTGGTCGGCGGGGTCGGCGGCGTTGATGCCGAGGTGGTCGGCGATGTCGGCGACTCGCTCGGGGTCGAGCGGTCGGATCTCGAACTGGCCGTGGATGCCTCGGCGACGGGTACGGACGCTGTGGCGCCAGGTGTGGTTGTGGGCCCGGTTGATCAACTTGAGCGCCAATCGCTCGCCGGTGATCTCGTCGCCCATGCAGGCGATCACGAGGGTCGACATGGCGTCGGCGTGGAACTCTTCGCTGCCGCCGTTGCCGATCTTGGCCCGCAGCCGAGGGGCGAGCGCCCGGGCGATCAGCGTGATCGCGTCGGACTCTTCACGGCCGAGTTCGATGAGCTGGCGAATGATCCGGTCGCTGGCGGGAGTGTTGCCAGGGTCGGCGTTGATAGTGCGGATCACGGTTGTGAGTGCTTCGGCGGATGGCCGCCCGTCGATCGGCCGGATGGTGGCCAGCGTGTCGATCCACGGTGGCCGGCGGCGGATGAGGCGGTCGAGGGCGTTGTCGAGATCGAGGTAGTGGCGCACGTGGGACTCCGTTCGTCGGGGTTGTCCTGCGCAACATCCGAAATCGAGGTCCCGGAGTTGCTCCCGATGGCACTCCCGATGCAGCTCCCGGCCGCTCGATCGGGGCCGGGTTCGTCCCGGTCGACGTCCCGAGGGGAGTCCCGATGAACCCGTCGCAGCGTCCCGGCGGTGGTTCCGGCTCACCCAACGGCGGGTTCGAGGTGGTCGTAGTCGTGATTGGGACGGTCGTGTTCGGTCTCGTCGGGATCGTCTATGGCGGCGCACTGCTCGCCACCGGCCTGTTCGGCGGCGAGGTCAGCGGTGGCCTCACCGACATCCTCGGTGTCGTCGGGCGACTCGCCAAACGCCCCAGCTCACCGTCCACCGCGTGGGGTCCGCTCGCGACAGATCTTCCCGGCCCGGTCGCCTACTGGTTCTCTACGCTCCTTGTCGTCACCGCACTCGCACTCGTGATCTACGGAATCGTGAAGCTCCTTCGTCGATGGACGTCAGGGAGTCGACAAAGGCTCGATGTGCAGACCGAAGCACGTTTGGCGACACGTCGCGACATCAAGCCGCTGATCGTCGATTCGACCGTCCCGCCGAAGGGCAGGATGCTGCTCGGCCGCCTGGCGAAAGGCGGCGCGCTCTTGGCGACAGAGGACCGGGAGCGGCACGCGCTGCGGGGCCGTCGGGCCGAGTTGCGCCAGGGCGACCGTGGATCGGTGGCGTTGATCGGGCCGACACGATCCGGCAAGACAGTCCTCGCATCAGCCGGGATCATCGCCTGGAACGGCCCAGTGATTGCGCTCTCGGTGAAGCGCGATCTCTACGACGCGACCGCCGCAGCCCGAGCCCATCGAGGCGACATCGCCGTGTTCGACCCCTCGGGCGTGACCGGATTGCCGACCGCCCGATGGACGCCGTTGCGAACGATCACCACGACCTCCGGAGCCGCCCGAGCCGGACGAGCGTTGGCACAAGCGATCCCGACCAACGGAGTGTCTGGCGGCGACTTTTGGAAGTCGCACGGCGAGACGTTGACGTCGGCGTACATGTCGCTCGCCGGGCTGTCGATGCTCCTCCCAAACCGTGACGGTTCGCCGCGGCAGCCGTTGACGATGGGACGGTTGGCGTCGTGGGCGTTCCTCCACGTCGGTGTCACCGACCCGGCGGTGAACGAGTTGATCACCCTCGGCGCGGCCAACGACCGTCCACTCGAAGTTCGACTCCTCGCCAAGGACGCGATGACCAAGTTGTTGGCGTTCGAGCATGAGGACCCGCGCATCCGATCGTCGATCTACGCCACCGCACGGCTGGCGTTCGACGCATGGAACGAACCGTCGATCGCCCACTCGGCATCGCTCGACCCGCGGGCCTTCTACCACTCCGACGAGATCTGGAAACACGAGCCCCGCTTCATCGACCTCGAATGGTTGATGGGCGGCGAGCCCGACCGGCCACGCACTCTGTACATGAGCGCTCCGTCGACCGAGTTCGACCGCCTCGCACCAGTGTTCGGCGGGATGCTCGGCGACCTGCGCGAGCAGATCCACGCCTGGGACATTGGCGGCCGCAAGCTCGCTGAGCCGCTGATGATTGTGATCGACGAAGCCGGCCAACTCGAGCTGCGCTGGTTTCCCGAGGAGGTGTCGACGATCGCTGGGCTCGGCGCGATGTTCGTCACCGGGTGGCAGTCGAAGTCGCAGATCAGCGCCCGCTACGGCCCACTCGCCGACGCCGTCCTCTCCGGGCATCGCTCGAAGGTCATCTTCAACGGCACCGACGACCCGTCGACGCTCGACTACGTCGCCCGCATCGGCGGCACCGTCCACGTCCCGCAACGAGGCTGGTCGACCGACAACGTCGGCGGCCGAAAGACGATCAGCGAGTCACCGCAACGCGAAGACCTGCTGCCACCGCATGTCGTCCGCCAGATGCGCCGCCTCGACGCCGTGCTCCTCTACGGCACCCTCCCGCCGATCCACCTCCGGCTCGTGCAGTGGTGGAAAGACAAGCAGCTGAGCGCGCTCGTCCCCCACCGTCCCGACGGCAAGCCCGTCCCACCGCCGAAGGAAGGGACCTGCCCGGTCGACTCGACGAGGAAGAGCGAAACGACCCCGGTGATCGATGCCGCCGTGATGGCCGAACAGGTCGCCAAGCTCCCGAAGATCCCGTCGCCACCATCGGCGACGACTGAGGCCCCGCCATCGGTCGCCAAGGCGTCGTCAAAGCCGCCCGCGAACCAGCAGGAACTCCACTTCGATTCACCCGACGTCGAGGGCGTTCGGACCGATGCGAATCGGGTCGCCGGCAAATGCGAACGATGCGGGCAGTGGCGAGAGATCGGTCACGCCCGCGTCGTCGCGTACGGGCGGAGTGAGATCGTTATCTGCTCCGATCGCTGTGGCGCCTGATGATCTCAAGGCTCGTCGGACGCGTCGTTCGACCGCTGCCGAACGAGCGCTTCTGTCGTACCGACGGGAGCAAGAAGCGAGAGCATTCGAGCGAACATCAGCAGGCCGAAGAAGACTCCGAACAACACCTGCGCGACAACCAGGGCGCGTGCCCAACCTGTCGCAAGGATGTCGCCGTAGCCGAGCGTGGTCTGCGTGACGGTGCTGAAGTAGAGCGCATCGAACGGGCCTGACACCTCTGAGATTCGACCGGACACGAGATACAGGCAGCCAAAGCACGCGATCGCTTCGAGAAAGTTCAGACCGAGGCCAATCACCATCCGTTCCGGATTTGCGACCTCGTGGCGCTTACCCGATCGGAGGCTCGAGAACAGCGTGACGTTGACGGCTGTCTGAACGATGTCGACGATTCGAATCGTCGCGACAGCTCCAATCACTACCCGCACTGCCGTCGTGTCGACGTGCGACGCGACGACGTACAGCGCCACCTCAAGCATGATCCAACTGATGACGTACAAATCGATTCGCCGAGCGCGTCGGCGTGTTGCCGCGACGCGCTCCGAGTCTGGAAGCGTGTGCATCGCTTCTCGGGAACGGAGCCACAGGGTCGCTGGGCTGGAGGCCTGCAGCTTCCGAAACACGATTTCGAGTCCAGAGACGATCGGGCTCGACTTCCAAATTGGAGCGTTGTCGTCGTTGTGCATCGGAAACAGTCTGCCAGCGCCTGGCAGACTGCCAGCCACGGCCAGAGCAACGAACGACAGGAAAGCCTCGCCCGATGGGACCGATCGGGAGCAACTCCGGGAGTTCCGTCGGGAGCAACTCCGGGAGTTCGGGAGTGCATGGTGCCGCTCGATGGCTACGCAGTTCACCCCGATTCGATTCGAGACGTTCGCCGACATGGCCACCCACCTCGATCGGTGGGCGGCACGCACACTGACCTCGCCCGAGGCGTGGCAGGCGGCGATCGTCGAGTCGCACGACTGGATCGAGTTCGCTCCGCGCAACCAGGCTCTCCTGATCTCCTACGGGATCGTTGGCCCGGCGGCCGGAGCCGAGACGTGGAGGCTCGTGCCATCAGAGGACGGACGGGGCTGCGCGGTCCGAGCCGGCGAGCACGGCTACCCGGTCCGGGTGCCGATCACGACATCGGGCATCGAGCCTGATCCATTCGTGGGCGGCAACCGCCGCACCCGAGCGCAGGTCGAGCGGTGGGAATGGCGGCCGGTCTTCGGGGTCGACCAACTCGCTCGACGACCGGCGAACGGCGCTCTCACTCCTCACGAAGTCCCCGAGCAACTTGCGGGATCCGATGGCCGAGCGGCATTCACCGACGCGGTGCGCCGCGTCGCGACCTCGACGGTGCGCGGTCGGCTCTCACGTGACGGCGATCCGAATCGAGTGTTGGCTGATGCGGCGGGTCGACTGCGGCGGTCGTCCGATCGACCAGAGCTGGTCCCGGTGCTGCGCCAGCAGGTCGCCTGGCTCGTCGCCCACCGCGTCGGACATACCCCGACCGAGTTGCCGCCGACGTTCGATCCGACGCAGATCCGTCCGCGGGAGCGGTGGGAGCGGCTCGTCGACGTGCTCGACCCGGCGCGCAAGCTGACCGCAGCGATGGGCGCAGCGGTCGGCGTCGACCTGATCCGGTCGTCACTCCCGAGGATGGGGGTCGTTGACGATCGAGTCGTTCCGGCGGGTCGTCGACATCGGCTCCCACCGGCGACGCTCGACGCGCTGCCGGTCGGTCGATGGGTGACCATCGGCCCATACACGCCAGACGAGTGGGCCGCACGCGGCGAACTCGGCGCCGGACGCGGTGCCTTCCTCCGCCTCAACCAGACCGCATACGTCTCCGCGGTCGAGAACGGGACCGGCGCCTCCTGGCGACTCGAAGACACCGCCGCACGAACCGGCCACGGCCACCTCGCCGTCGGCGAATCCCACGACCTCGACAGCGCGCTCCGAGACGTCTCCACAGCGCTCGCCGGCCGCTACCCCGTCCTTGCCGAGTTCGGCACCGCTGCGACCCGACCGTCGATCCAAGGGAGCGTCATGTCACTCGACCGTGCCGTCGCCGATCTCGCCGACGACTACAACTACGACCGCGAGCGGCTTGCCGAACTCATCGGCCCGAAGCTGACCGACGCAGATCAAGGCCGCCTTCCCGACGCCGACCATCGAGAACTCGCTCGGCTACTCGGCGCTGCTGGCATCACCGCTGCGACGACCGTCGCGGTGCTCGCCGCAGATGGCTGCCCGGTCAACACCGCCGCCGAACTACTGCCGATGCTCGGTGTCCCGATGGCCTCGGCGATCCGGGCCCTTGATGCCCGCTGGCACGTCCCGCTGATCGAGGCATCTCGGCTCGTCGGCGCAACGGGAGCCGAGATGCGAGAGGCCGGATGCTCGGCTGCCGACATCCTCGCCCTGCGACCCGAGTCGATTCTCGCCCACCTGCCGAGCGACCCGCACCTGTGGGAACTCGCCGCCGGCACGATGGCCACCAACGGCACCGACCCGGCGATCGTCGTGACGCACCTCGTCGCTCATGCTCCGACCGCCGAGACATTCGCAGCCGGTCTCGCAACCGCTGTCGATGATCCCGCCGCCGGCCTCGGACTCGCCGCCCGGTTCCGCTCCCAGCCAGAGCACCTCGCGGCAGCATCCGAACGCTACGGACTTTCACCCGCCGAGACCGCCGCGATTCTCCGTGACGAGCAGCTCCCTAGATCGCAATCGCTCGCCACGATCGGCTTCCGCTGCGGCTTCGACGACACGGCCGTGTTCGAAGCCTGGGCCGGTGCCGTATTGGACCCAACGCCAACGCTCACCCCGACCGCGGTTCCCGCGACCAACGTCCGGACCATCGGTGGTACGGCGATCGGCACCGCCGAGGAGCTGCTCGCTCTCCTGCCACCGGTCATTCAACCGGTCACCCAACTCGACATCCCATCCCTCATACTGGAGGTTGCCAAGCAATGAATCCCGTCAACGACCTGATCCCCGCCACCGATATTGCAGGCGACGGGCTCGCCCTGTTTGGCTCGCTTGTGGTCGCCGTCCGCTTCCTGCGACGCGGCTCCCGCCCAACCCTGACCGTCTGGGGCGCAATCGACGAAGCTCTCCGGTGGCACTCGAACCGCGAGGTCGACTGGGAAGCTCGCGACCCGCTCGCCATCTCGCTCGGCCATCTCCTATCCACCGAACCCGACGTGTCTGACGGCCTTACCGCAGCGCTCGGTCGATGGCTCGACGCCGCCTCGATGGGATACAACGACGGAGCAACGTGGATGGACGCGTCGCGATGAGCGTGACGGGGCGACCGAAGAGCACCATCGAATCCGTCGACCCGAATGAAGTGTTCGCCGCCGATAAACGGGTGCGGCACATCGACTCAGCCGAACTCGTCGCTTACTCACGCTGCCTCGGCCAGTCGCCGTCGTGACTCTTCGGCCGGTGGGCGCTCGCCACCGGCCGACCACAGTCGCGAGGTGGATCGCGTCGAATCGCCTGCACTGCGTCACAGGCTTGAGCCGAATCTGACGCCAGCGCATCGGCCGCTGCGGCAGCACTGTTCCCTGTCAACGGCTCCGGTTTCCGTGAGCAGATGTCAAGGTGACCTGCACCGCCGCTTCTCGAACCAAAGCTGACCCCGATTTCTCGGTGAGGGTGAGCGAGGACGGCTCAACAAAGGCTCCTACCGCGAGCACGCAGGGCGGCCAAGACGCTACGGTCGCAGCATGCGGGCTAGCGGGCTTCGATGAAACTGGCAAGAGGATCGCGAGTACTCGGGGATCGCTTCCTGCTGCGAGCATCACTTGGAGAAGAGCTGGACGGGTCGACACTTTGGCTCGGCACCGACGAGGACCAATCGGCCTACCTCGTGAAGACCTGGGCCTACTTCGGAAGCCGCCCCAACGACATCGAGCGGGCATTGTGGGACAGCTCACTTCGTGTGCTCTACCGGATATCCAGTTCCGCTGGCGCTGCCCGAGGCCTTGTCCAACTCCGCGACGCAGGAGTCGATTCCGAAGCCCAAGCGTTCGCGATGGTGCTAACTGCGCCCGGCCAGTCGTTCGTCCGGGTATCGGACCAACTTGAGGGCTCCTACTCGTACCCGAGCGGCCCAGATGAGCGGCTGGCCGTTTGGCGCTCCATCCGGCAACTTGTCGACTCGATCGACCTGCTCCACCATCAACAAGTTCTGCACCGAAACGTCGGCCCTGAGGTGACCTTCGTAGACCCCACAGCCGGCGCCTCTTCGATGCGACTTGGTGGATTCGAGTGGAGTACACGGATTGGAAGTGGCATCGTGCGGCGACCAGTGGCGTCGTGGTCGCAGCCGCCGGAGATGTTGAATGGCACTGCGCCGGCTTTTCAGGTCGAGACTGACTGGTTTGGGCTGGGAGTACTTGCAGCCCGACTGTTGGTACCGCTCGAGAACTTTGCTCTGAACCCACCTGGGGAGCGCTACGAGCGCACGCTGGAAGCGATTCGTGACCGAACGGGCCGACAGCTGGGAGCCCTTGAGCGGGACACGCTTATCGCTCTGCTCGAACGGAATATCAACGATCGGATGAACCGCGTCGATGACATCCGGCGGCTCATCGATGAGGTCATTCGCGGGATGGAGACGGGCGGCAGCGCCCCGCGGTCGGGGAGCTACCTACTTCTCGCTGTAGCTCCGACGAACGAGCGTCTGATCGATGCAGCGGAGCAGGCGGGCTTCGTTGCCGAGCCGCCCGATGCAACTGAGCCGTACAACCCGAACAATCCAGCGCACAAAGCTCGGTTTGTCGAGTTCCTACGAAACGACATCGCCGCCGAGCCTCGCCTCACTCAAGTTGCGGGCATGGACCGGTTGGTGCTCACCGGCACCCATCTGAGCTATTGGGTGCAGCCATTCCGCGATAGCAACTCCGGCATCACGAGCTGGGACCTTGCGATGATCGGTGGCCCGGCCGACCTTCGCGGCGGAAGTACCGCGCCGCCCGTCGATCTCTCGGGGCACATCATCTCGGTACGCACGATCGCCGACGCCTACGACCCTTCCGTACGTAAGTCGGCCACCAGTTGGATAAGGGTTCTGCCACAAGAGTCTGGGGCCTCGGGACTCCGACCCCGTACGCGTGAGTTGCTCGACGTGGTCCGCGCCACCAATCAGATCGAGCTCTTGCTGCGCGACGCCGAGATCTTTCCTTTCGAGCTTCGGCGACGATGGAGCGAGGGTTACACCCACTTCATCGCGCTGGCCGAGGCGCCAAGGCAACGAGCTATCCCGCAGTACGCCGCTGTACGGGACGGTCTGATCGGATTCCTGCGAACAGAACAGGCGAGCCAGAAGCCCAGGTGGGACGAACTCGTCCTCAGCGACGAAGACATACTTCGATTTGAGGCACCTGAGGAGAGCATCTGGGTGCTTCAGGCGATCAACGACGATCGGACGGTCACGCTCCGGCGCACAGGCGACAAGGGGTATGCACCGAAGTCCGGCTTCATCCGTACGGTCGGCATGCTCATCGGCCAGACAAGACTCATGATCCGGCGCAAAGCTGCGCTGGAGCGCCTACCGGACCACACCTACCTCCTCGACGCCCTGGCGGCCCCGGGCCAAGTGTTCATGGACACTGGGGTTCCGCCACTCCCGATCTCGCTACCGGAAGATCGAGTCGATTCCCCGAAACGGGCGTGCATCGAAGATGTAGTCCGCACCCGGCCGATCTACACGCTGCAGGGTCCACCCGGAACTGGGAAAACGACGATGGTCGCTTGGCTAATCCGCGAGCTGCTCGCCGAGGATCCCGTCGCACAAATTCTGGTCACGGCACAAGCCCACGGCGCAGTTGACGTACTTCGCGACAAGGTCGCGCGCGAAGCGTTCGCGGGCACTGCAGATGAGGACTTGCCAATCGCCGTACGGCTGGCGGGAGAGGACGACACCGTCAAAGGTGGGATCAACGACGTCACGACCGATCTGCTCATTCGGGCGAAGGAGCGGTTGCTGCATCGTGAAGATCTTGATGACCTTCAGCGCACGTGGCTCGGCGAGATCGACAAGTTGCTCGCGGCGATCGACCCTCAGCACGAGTACGAAGGCGATGCGGACGCAGCGGACTTCCGCGAGGTTGTGCGGCGCGGGGCGTCCATCACTTATTGCACGACGAGCGATCGAGGCCTCGAAGCGATCGCTCGGACCAAGCAGTCCTTCGACTGGTCCATCGTCGAGGAAGCCGGGAAGGCTCATAGCTTCGACCTTGTGATGCCACTGCAGGCGGGTCACCGTTGGTTGTTGATCGGCGATCACCAGCAACTACCGCCCTACAGGTTCGAGAACTACCGCGACGCTCTTGTCGACCTCGACGGATCGGTCGAGGCCGTTCGCAATCTGCCCTCACGCGGTGGGGGACTCGTGGATGACGAATGGGTTCGTCAATGGGAGGACACGTCGCCTGACGATCGGCGCCGCTTCAAGGAAGCTGCGCTTCGTTGGCTCGAGAGTTTCAGGACCATCTTTGAGCAGTGTGAACGAGCCCCTGGGCGACCCGAGGCAGCTTTGACGACCGACGTCTCGATTGGCGCATCGGCAGGGCGACTCACGATGCAGCATCGAATGCACCCGTCGATCGGCAGTCTGGTATCGAAGTGCTACTACGACGGAGCGATTGGAAACGCTACGGTCGATGATTTAGGCGCGCCGCTTGACGAGAGTGCTTCACGGTCTGACCGCTCCAGCAGAGGTCGTCGGTCGGTCAATCATCTGGCTAGATACGCCTTGGTGCGTCAGCGACCCAAGTTGTGCTGAGGATGGCACCGTGCCGTACACCAATCGCCGAGAGGCGGAAGTTCTTTGCGACTTCCTCGCACAGATGGGTGCGTCCTCTGAAGCATCGCCGCTCACCCTCGCTCTGCTGTCGCCCTACACGCAGCAGGTTCACACACTCAGAAACCAGCTCAGACGTGTGCCGCTTCCAACTGGGATTGTCCCGAAGCCATACCAGCGAGGGACCGGAGTCCCCGGTGCGGAGCGCATGCCTGCGTTCACTGTCGACTCCTTCCAGGGCAACCAGGCCGACATAGTGGGGATAAGCCTTGTACGCAACAACCAGCGCGCTCCGGGAGACGGTTTGGGCTTTCTCTCGGAGAGCTCTCGCATGAACGTATTGCTTTCGCGAGCGGAGCGTCTGCTACTACTCGTCGGCTCTTGGGACTTCTTCGCTAACCAGGTCGCCACTGTGCCAGAGGCTGACGTGAGTCATCCTTTGCAGCACTGGAGCAGGGTCGTCCGAACACTCGACGCGGCGTTCTCCGACGGATCGGCAATCCGGGTGGCGACATGACACTCATCGAGGTCCAGGTCCCAGTCACGCGATTCGCCGTCTCATACGAGATCGGCCAGTCGCGCCCATACTCCGTCTTTGAACGGCTGCTTCTGAAGGCAGTCGCCGACGGATCTACCGACTTGGCCACGTTGACGGCTCAGTTCTGCGTGCCCGCCAGAATCGTTGTAGAGGGGGTCGTCACACTCGTCCAGGCAGGCTGGGTCGGACTCAGTCCGGGTGACAACGCACTCGCCCTGACAGCCTCGGGCGCTGACGCTCTTGGATCAGGCAGTGCTCCAACCACGCTCGCCACGCGACGGCCACATCCCATGCATGTGGTGCTGGAACGCGCAACCGGTGCACTCGCTCGGAACGACTTTCGTCTTGTACCTCAGGCGAAGCTTCGAGAGCCAGATGGAAAGACCGTCGTTCGTCTTGCCGCGGCCGTGCATGACAACCGGATCGATACTGGCGACGTGCGACCGTTGATCCGAACGTCTCCCGGAGAATGGGTTCGATGGATCGACTCGGAGTCGCAACTCGTTACGAAGGGCTCGCAGGCGGCCGTCGGCTACTTCGACACCGAATCAGGCCGACTCTCCGAGGTTGCCCCGGCCTTTCGACTGGCCCTCGAACCGATCCTCGCCGCTCGATTCGGCGGCGTAGGTCGCGGCTACGTTCCTGAGGAGTCAGCCGACGCTGCTGACTTCCCAACCCACGCGGTAACCATTGCGTCATCCGACGTCGTCGTCAACGCAGGCGAGCATGCGCGAATGCTCACCGAGGCGCTCGAATCGGCGACGTCAGCCGTCGCGATCTGTTCGGCGTTTGTACGGAAAACGGTCATCGAGGACCTGGCAATCCACATCAGCCGCGCCCTCGCACGCGGCGTGGCGGTCGATGTGCTTTGGGGGTACGACTCCCCGGAGGTGCCAGGCGCTGTCGACGCGCTGAAGAAGGTCAAATACGACAACCGCGGTACGGCGGGAACGCTGACGTTCAACCAGGAACCGTCACGTTCCCACGCCAAAGTTCTTGTCTGGGACACCGACATCGGAGTGAGTGCGTGCATCGGGTCGTACAACTGGTTGTCGGCTGCCGGTACACCGCTCGGCGAGATGTCAGTGCGGCTTCGCGAACCACGACTCGTCAGCGATGTCGCACGCTTCGTGTCTGATCGGTGGTTCGGCATTCGAGACTCGGACACCGTCCGACGCCGATGGCAGCAGCTCGCTGGCCGCTGGGAGACAATTCCGTTCACCGACGACTCGGACGGGCCTACCGGTGACGCCTCACTCGTATTCGGCCGGGCCCACGAGGCACTGTTTCGCCGAGCTGTCGTTGACCCTGGACCAGGTGTCCTGGTGGTCGTATCGCACCAAGTGACCAACACCGGCATTCGCCGGCTGACTGACGGAGTCGGAATCAAGCGGGAGCACTACGCCGGTGCCGCGGTGGTCGGGGAATTCATTGGCGTCGGACCGAATGACCTGATGGAAGCATGCAATGCGATTGGGGCCAAGGCCATGCACAAACCCGTGCATGCAAAACTGTTGCTCCACCGTGACGCGGCAATAGTTGGAAGTTATAACTTTCTTTCTGCAGATCCGGCCAGCCACGGCGACCGGGCTAGGGAACTGTCCGTTCACTTGATCGGTGAGGACATCCGCAGGCTCATCCAGTCCCGCCTGCCTCAGCTCTGGGGTCGAGTTTCCTGAGCCGATCCAGCCAGCGTCCGTTCGATACGCGCCGCGGTTTGGCACCGGGTCAGCGCCATGATGATGGTCGGCGAGAGATTGTGCCGTTGAGGGCCTCGACCCAATTGGGAAACTGAGCAGCTCGGATGCGGGCGTCACCGAGGCGGAAGTGGCCGTCTACTTGGCGGGCGAGGACGGGTGACTGACGGTTCGGTGGGAACACGGCGATGAGGCGGCCGCCGGGGTGGAGTCGGCGGGCGGCGTGGATGGCTGGGGTGAGGTCGCTGTCGGCGGACAGGAGCAGGGTGACGTCGTAGGACTTTGTCGCCGCGGCTTCAACAAGTGTGACGGCGATGCCGACGTCGGTTTCCTTCTCCTCGTAGCTGCGCCATGTCGCGCCGCACGACCGGCATGTCCAGTGCTTCTCCTGGAACCGGCCGAACTGCACGGTCACCCTCGGGCACGCCACGGCGAGCGCGTTCAGGTAGGTGTGCTGGTTGGCCACGGCGACCGGGTCGTTGCGCACTCGGGCGGTGAAGTAGGTGACGCCGACGAGTTGCTGGCCGGGCTTGAGTAGCGACACAACGAGACGTTCGATGTCGAGCCACAACATCCGAGTGCCGAATCTCGACAGCAAACCGTGATGAAGTTGTACCCGTCGACCAGCGCGAGCACCCGTTGATGGGTCATAACCTGATTGCCAGGTGTGGGGTTCACTTGTAGTCTGTTCCTATTCCCGGTCGGTGACTTGTCGCCGATCTGACGGCCCCCGAAAGGGGGCCGTTTCTCATGTACGGCGCAGTCGTGCTGTTGGTCAGTCAGTCGAGCCCGAGGTCGAAGCCGACGGGAACAGGCTCAACCACTGGTGCTGGCGTCACGGCCGTGATCGCGGCATCGACCTCGGCGCTTTCGACGATGTGCGGCCAGTGCTCGATGATCCAGCGACGCCGCTCGCTCTGCCCGGCCATCGCCTCCCGCACCAGCTCTGTCGCGTCGGTGAGACTGAGCTGTCCGCTGGCCAGCGCCGTGATGACCGAGCGCTGGTCCGGCGGCGCGCTGGCGAGGATCGAGTCGAGTTCCGTGCGCCGATCTCCAAGCTCGACGGCCGACCGCTGTCGCAACGGCACAGCCGCCGTCGGGGCGTGCGACGCGAGCCAATCCGCGGATGCTCCAAGCGAAGCGGCGGCTGACTCCCATTCGGTGGCGTTCGATACCGGTCGCGCTCCGAGGGGAGAGTTGTCGTCGGCAATGCCGTTCTCGGCCCGGAAGGATGCGACGGTCCGGACGGCGTCGTCCCACACCTGGGCCGCGACGGCGGTTGTCGGGCGATCGCCGAGCGCTTCGATCAGCCAGCCGGGTCGTTGTGCGGCGAGCCGAGCAGCGGCTCGGTCTACGGACAGGTCTGCGGCTCGGCGGTAGACCGCTGCCTCATCCGGCCCGACGCCGTGACGGCCGAGTGCGGCGTTCCAACGGTTGATCGTGGCTCGATGCTCGCCGACGATCCGGTCGACAGCAGCGCGTCGCGTCGGCGGACATCGGCCGCTGGGCGAGGTTCCGTTCACCGACGATCGACACTTCGTCCCAGCGGAACCGTCGTTCGGCGGCTCGCCCGGCAGCCGAGGTGAACAGCACCTCGACCGATCCCTCGGCATCGTCGATGGCCATGACGACGCCGATGTTGCGTCGGTCGTTGGGCTTGACGTTCTGGCCGACAGCCAGGAACGGCGCTACCGATGTCACTCGTTCGATCGCTGCCGACGCCGCGGCGGGAGATCTACCGACGAGTGCGGCCGCTCGCTGTTCAGCGGCGGACGCACGGGCGGCACGCGCGACGAGCTTCGGCACGTCAAAGGACGATGCTGCTTCAGCGACGCGGTCGGCGAGTGGATCGATGGTGAGAGCGAGTTGCTTGCCGCGACTCGCGGACAGGCGGCGGATCAGTTCGGCATCGAGGTCGGATGGTTCCTCGCCGGGGAGCAGAAGGCCGCGGTCGTGGCGGACGAGGTCGGCATCGATCGCATCGATATCGGCCTGGGTGAGCACGAGCCAGTTCTCGGCCCGCCCACGTGAGAGGGCGAGGTAGCCGGCTTCCCGGTAGAGGCCATCGGCGCCGACGGCGATTGCCAGGTCCCACGTGCCGCCCTGGGCACGGTGCGATGTGAGCGCGTAGGCGTAGTCGATGCCACGTTCGGCGAGGTACGACGACGACAGCACGATGTCGGTGCCGCTGTGATCGAGCCGCACCGTGACACCATCGGGCGAGGCACCGAGCACGGTCGCGGTGTGGCCGTTGAGCAACGGCGTCGGACGACCATCGGCCGAGCGGGCTTGGTAGGCGTTCGCCCGCAGAACGACTCGGTCACCGACGGCGAGATCCCGGCCCGACCAACGACCGAGCGACTCGCCGAGTCGGCCCTCTTCGAGGAGGCGCTCCCGGGCAGCAAGGTTGAGCGCCTGGACGGTCGAGTTCGTCCCAGCGAGCAACACCGGTGTCAGGCCGTCGGCTGACGCTGCGGACCAGCGGTCGACCGCAGCGGTCAACATGCCAGAGCGGTCGGGAGCGACAGTCACTCGATCGTGGGAGCGGTATGCAGACACCGCTCGGGCGACGTGACCATCGCGTAGCTCGGCGAGCGCGGTGCGTTCCCACTCGTGATGTTGGCGGCGGTTCTCCGACAACTCCGCGACCGTCACGAGCGAGCACGTGGCGAGCGCCGCGAATCCTCCGCCGGCGGTCACCTCGGGCAGCTGGTGGTGGTCGCCGACGAGGATCACCCGTCCACCGGCTGCGACCGTCGTCGTGACCAGCGACTCCAACTCCCGCGTTCCAGCCATCGCGGCTTCGTCGATCACCAGCACCGTATGCGAGTCGGGGCGGTCGAAGCCGCGCTCCCACGCGCCGAGCAACCGGTGCATCGTCATCGACTCGATCCGCGCGCCGTGTTCCAACTCGTGCGCCGCCCGCGCCGAGGGCGCAGCACCAAGCACTCGGAAGCCCGCGGTTTCGTAAACGGAGCGGACGGTGTCGAGCGCGAAAGTCTTGCCCGTACCGGCCGGTCCGACGAGCACAGACACTGCGTCGGACGAACCGGCCAGAGCGAGAACCGCCGCCTGCTGGTCGGCGCCGATCGTTGGGAACCGGTCGAGCACCTCGAACGCGACGGAGGCCGGGACCTGAGCACGCGTATCGACGCCGGCCGCGGCGACGGCGAGGAACCGTCGCTCGACCCCGGCGAGTTCCGCCGACGTCCACCTGCCCCCGCCCACGCCAACCGGCACCACCGCCGGGGAGGCGACGACCGCGGCAACGGCCATGTCGATCGAACGAGACGACCCACCATCAGCGAACCGCGAGGCGACGACGCGAACGAGATCGTTGCGGTCGAAGGTCGAGTCGTGCTCGGTCAATTCACGGGCAACCTCCGCAATCCACGCGTCGGAGACATCAGCGTGACGGGCGAACGGCGACGGGTCGAGCAGCAGCGCCTCTGCCTCCGTCGGTCCCCAGCCGAACGCTTCGGCTTCTGCCTTCCACGCGGCGTCGAACCGTTCGTGTTCGACCTCGGGCTTGTTCCGCCTGGTTGCCAATACTGCGGCCTGCCGACCGGCGGCATCTGCGGCGGTACCAGTGCTCGCCAGCCAATCCTCGATCTCCTTCGACCGCTTCGAGAACTGATCGAGCAGCCCTTGGGGGATGCCAGCGATCTCGGGCACGTGTCGTCCGGGACGCCACTGAACCCCGAGCCGCTCCACGAGCTCATCACGCAGCACTGTCTGGAAAACTTCGCCCGCCGCCCGGACCGCCCGGTAGAGGTCGGCGCCGTGGAGTGCCGTCCATCGCCCATCAGGACCCTCAGCCATGTTGGCCACCAGCGTGTGCCAGTGCAGCAACGGGTCGCCCGCTCGGGAAGTGCGATGCCGGAACATGGCGGCGACAACCCCGCTCGCAGGAACAACCCGAAGCCGTGCCGCGTCGGCAGCTTCAGGATCGCGGGCAGCGAGGTCGTTCAGCAGCGCGGCGTTGCCGCTGCCGCGTCGGACGTGGATTGCTTCGCGTTCCAGCCACGCCAGCGTGGCACGAGCCGCCGTTTCGCCGGCGTCGACGATGGCGTGTTGCACCCGAGGGTCATCGGACACCCCGTAGAGCACACTGACGGATTTCGGGGCTTTGAACGTGAGATCGAATCCGGGCACCCGGTTGCGGTGTGGACGTATCGTCGCGCCGTCGGGTGTCAGACCGCCGGTACCGGGAGCCATCCCGGCGAGCACCGCCCGTAGATCGTCGGCTGTGACCTCACCCGGCAATCCAAGCCGTTCCGCGCCGATGCCCGCCCACTCGCCGGAGGCTTCGCCCACGCCGGTGTAGTAGTCGTCCAACGACTGGGCGACCCCGGACAGTTGGTAGGCCTCCTGGCCGACACGGAGCTTGGCGATGCTGAGCACGTCGAGATCGAACGATTTCGAACTCCCGGAGTTACTCCCGACCGACGTCCCGAAACCGGAAAAATCGGCGCGTGCGCACCACGGTGCATATCTGTGAATTTTCTGGGATTGCGTCAGGTGTGCGGTCGCGGTCGGCGCAGTCGGCGGCATGGTTGCTGTCGGGCGCTTGTCCGTGCCGTCGGTCGATGATCGGCGACGTGTTGATCGGGCGCAAGGAGTCGCTCCGCGGCTCGATCAGCGTCGGCGGGATTCGCGTGCGGTCCCTGGAGGGTAAGCCACTGGCCGGGCTCGTAGCTCTCGACGATGCCATACCAGCGCTGGGCGCCGGTGGGGTCGCTGCCGAATTCGATGATGTCGGCGTATGCGAGGCGTTCGGGGATGAGCCAGCCTCGCCCGGTCGTGGTGTCGGCTTGCCAGACGAGGCGTCGCCATCCGGCGGGGTCGGTCGGGTCCGGCCAGATGACGGCGACCCATCCGCCGACGATCGGGAACGGCGCGTCGATGACGATTCCGGCGGGCGCACGGAACCGGTGATGGCCGTGTCGGTCCCATCCGGTCGCCGATGTGGTGGCCGCGTGATGCGGCGAGCGGTGGCGGGCGTGATCGGTCACGGTTCCTCCTGCGGTGTCGTGACCCTGTCGTAGCCGATCGCTTTCTCACCCGGCCCGAGACGCGGCAAGAGCCGGCACCCCGTTCACGAGGTGCCGGCCCAATCGGGAGAGGTTCAGACGGTGGCGGGCTCGAGTTCGTCGGAACCGTCGGCGGTGGCCGAGCGCGTAGCCGGCGGCGGTGTTGAGCCAGTCGACGGCGGCCTGTGCCTTGCTGGCCACCGTGACGAGCGCCCGGGCGTCGGCCTTCAAGATGCCGAGCCACGCGGCCAGGTAGCTGGCGTGGTCGGGACGGGTGGCGGCGGAGATACCCATCTGCGCGCACCACATCGCCGCGCCGAGTTCGGCGACGAGTTCTTCGGCGGCGTAGGCGTTGGACCCGAACCGTCCGGTGAGGTCGCGGCCGATGCGGTTCTCATGCCCCGTTGCATGGCACGCCTCATGGGCAGTCGTTCCGGCGTGAAGCGCAGCGCTGTCGAACTGGGCGAGGGCTGGCACGTGGATCGTGTCGGCGGCTGGTGCGTAGTAGGCGCGGTCACCCCCCTCGACGATCCGCAGCCCGGTAGCGGCGAAGTAGGTGTCGGCGGCTGCGAGTCGTTCGGGCGTGTCACGCGTCGAACGACGGGCAGCTTGGCGGGCGATCAATCGCTCGGCCCCGTCTGTCTGCTCGGCGGCAAAGACTATGAACGTGCGGGCGACGAGTCGGCGACGACCGGGCATTGCATCGTCGCCATCATCGGATGAGGAAGCGGCATCGGTGGCAGTGACCGAGGTGACGGGTTTCCACAGAATCACGGCCTGGCCTCGCTCTCCACGACGAACCTGGGCACCGTGGCGCTGGTAGCTCCGGTAAGTCGCGTAGATCCCGCTCTCGAAGCCTTTCGATGCGCCGACGAGACCGAGCCAGATTTGGTTCAGGCCTCGGTAGGCGCGGCCGTCGGCGCTGATCGGTGCGCCGTTGTCGGCGAGGCGGTGCCAAGGCATGCGCCAGTCGCCTGCTCCGGCTTCGATGTCGGCGATGAGCTGCGCCGTGATGGCCTCGAACAACTCTGATGCTTGCATGGTGGGCGGTCCTTTCGGTCGGGGCTGGGGTCGGTTTCGCCCTACGGGCGTTTCATGGGTCGCCGGTCAGGCGGGGCCGTCAACCGACCGAAGGGAGGCCGCCCCGAACGCAGTGAGGGGGCTTGACGGTCACGCCGAGGCGACCCACCACGGCACCCGCCGCAGGCGGGCCACGGCACACCTCACCCGTCGGCCACCGGGCCGAAGCCCGGCGGCACGTTCAGTCGGGAGGACAATCAGCGGCGAGTAGCTGGGTAGAGGTTCCGTCCACGCTTCTCGACCAGCCCGAGCTGGATCGCCCGAGCGAGGTGGCGGTACGCGGATGCCGTAGATACGTCGAGCCGGTGCAGCACATCGATCGCCCGGCTCCGCTGGCTGGCCGTGGCGAACAGCTCGACCAACCGTCGATCGGACACACCAACGGCAATGACCGGCGCGCCGCGACGGTCCGCAGGTTCCGAACCGCCCCACACCCCGAACGCTTCACCGTTGCGGCGAGCGGCAGAAGCGCACTCTGCCGCGACGGGACAACCGGAGCACACGGCCTTCGCTGCGGCGACGTCGGTCGGGTGCTCGCTGTAAAACAGCGACGGCCCAAGCCCGGCGCAGGCGGCCAATGCGCGCCAGGCGTCTGAGGGACGATCGGCACTCATCGCCCGTACTCCGCAGCGAGGTAGGCGGGCAGGCGGTCGACCTGGCGTTGGCTGAGAGGGGCGAGCCAGAGGCGGACGGCGATGGTGCGGTCGATGCGGCGGACGATCCCGAAGCGCTCCATCCGGTTGATCACGTCACGCACTCGGGTGACGGACTCGCCGAGTCCGAACGTGCGGGCGATGTCGTCCACCTGCCAAGTCGACGGCCCGACTGCCGAGTACGTCGCCCAACGATGCGCGGCCAGGCAGCTGATGGCGCCAAGGCTGGGTGCGAGCCATACGAGCATTTCGTCGGACGCGGTCGGGATCGCGCCGGGCATCTGCTCGACGGTCGGGTCGTGCCAGGCGGTGATGCGCACGACGTCGGTGGTGGCGGTGATCCATCGTTCGTGGCCGTGGGGTTCGGTGTTCGGTCGGCTGAGGGATGTTGCGGTCATGGTCGGCTCCTTCGACGGGTTGGGACCGGGAGCGGTGCTGACTTCCCCAAGCTGCACCGCTCCCGGTGAACCCGTCGCCTCGTTGCGCCGGGTTCGCCCTACGGGCGTTCGGAGGCCGCTGGCATGAGCGGCGGTGTCAACCGAAGGCTTGGCCCCGAACGAAGTGAGCGGGCTTGACTCCGACGCGCAGCGGCCTACCCACGGCACCCGCCGCAGGCGGGCAACGGCACCTCCGGACACCGGGCCAAACGCGTCATCGCGCCATGTCGAGATCCCGACGGAACTCCCGGAGTTGCTCCCGACACCCGACGGTCACCCGGCGTCGTACTCCCGGTGGAACTCCCGACGACAAGATCGCTGAAGACGCCTGTTGCGGTTCGCCGCCCGACGAGTGATTCAGAAGGCATGACGAACTCGACAACCACCACCAAACGACCAATTCCAGACATCGCCATCGTGGTCACCGCCGAGCAGGCCTTCGCCGCGCTCGGCCTCCACCGCGACGTCGGCTACCGGATGATGCGCTCCGGCCGGTTTCCTTTGCCGGTGATCCGCATCGGTCGAGCGATCCGCATCCCGCGGGCCGCTCTGGAGGAACTCCTCGAACGTGGGAATGACGCCGGATACTCTTCGGGTCGTACCGCCATGCTCGACCTCGACTTCGACAACGAGCAGGAACCGGCTCGGCCTCCGGCCCACCCATCGACGTCGGGCCGCGCCCGGCGCACAGCAAGTGGAGGTCGGCGATGAGTCAACGAGGATCGGTCAGGAAGCGGGGATCAAGCTGGACGGCGTACTGGCGGGTGGACACACCCGCAGGCGAGCGTCAGCACACCAAGGGCGGGTTCGCCACCAAGGCGGAGGCGTCGAAGTTCGTCAACCAGACGATGCAGGCACTCGCCGTCGGCGAGTATGCAGAGCCGAACAAGATGACGCTGGACGAGTACCTCGTGCATCGGTGGATGCCGCTGCGGGCGATTTCACTGCGGCCGAGCACGCTGAACATGTACGAGGTCAACATCCGCGTGCATGTCGCTCCGTCGATCGGCCGAGTGAAAATTCAGCAGCTCACGCCCGATCACCTCGACCGATTCTACACCAAGCTGGTAAAGCAGGGCCTCTCGGCGAAGACGGCTCGGAACATCCATGTGATGCTGCACAAGGCGCTCAAAGACGCCGTGCGGAAGAACATCATTCCCCGCAACGTCGCGGATGCTGCGGACCCACCGAAGCTGAACAAGGCCGACAAACCACCGATGAAGGTCTGGGAACCCGCCGACCTCCGCCGCTTCTTCGAAGGCATGAAGGACCACCGCCTCTACGCCGCCTACCTCCTCGCCGCAACGACCGGCATGCGCCGCGGCGAAGTACTCGGCCTTCGCTGGCAGGACGTCAACTTCGAGCAGCGCTACCTGGAGATCTTTCAGACGATCCTCACCGTCAGTTACGAAATCACTTACGGCAAGCCGAAGACCGCACGCGGCCGACGCAAGATCACCCTCGACCCCGAGACCATCGCCGCTCTGCGCGAACACCAGGCGAGGCAGCGAGTCGAGCGCAAGGCGCACGGCGCGGTGTACTTCGACAACGACCTCGTCTTCGCCCGTGACAACGGCGAGCCGATCCACCCCGACTACTTCTCGCAAGCATGGGATCGCGCTATCCGACGGATCGGGCTACCGAGAATACGTTTACACGACTTGCGCCATACTCACGCGACGCTCGGACTAGTTGCTGGCGTGCCGGTCAAAGTGATGTCGGACCGGTTGGGTCACACGACAACCGCGTTCACGATGGACGTCTACACGAGAGTCTTGGACGATGTTGAACGAACAGCATCAGTCCGGGTCGCAGAAGTGATCTTCGGAACTGACAGCCCAACAGGCCGACCCTAATGCGAGGATCACACGGAGAGCCGACTAGACAGCTGATGATGCATGGCTCCATCAGCGCTCGGCCCATTGTCGACAGCGCAAGTTAGCGGCCGAGGGCAATGCGGCCCGGCCATTCGTGGAGCCCTCGGCGCCCGAAGAAGGATTCGACACGGAACCTTGCCTGTCGCCCACCGCTCCATCCACCCATGTCCCATTCGGACTGAGGCCTCGTCGGGTTCGGCCGTCCACCAGCCCGACGCGTGCCCTACACTGAATCCGTGGCAGTCGGGGCACGAAACGGCTATCGGGTCACGGTGGTCGGGATCGAGACTCGGCGAGCCGTCACGGCGACGTGCCTCGTCAAGGGGGCGGATGACGTCACGATCACACAAACGCGTGACTGGAGTCCAGTTCCGCATCTGTCTGATCTAGATGGCTCTCGACTTCTGGACGAGATCATCAGGCAAGTCAGAATCGAGTGGCAGACATCCGGCGAATCGCATGGACTGGCTATCACGCTTCCTGGGACGCTCGAGGGTGACTCGATCATTGCTAGCTCAAGTCGACTTGGAATACGCCAAGCCGTGAGAGTCGCAGATATCCTCACCGCGGAACTCGGAGTTCCTTCTCGCGTCTATCACGACGTCACATGCATGGCACAGGGCGAATGGTCAGCAGCGCCGCCGAGGCCCCACCAGTCGGAGCAAGTTCCGTGCCTGGCATACGTGTTCGCCGACGAGGGCGTCGGTTCGAAGCTCTTGATTGACGGGAATCCTTACATTGGAGCCGGTGCCGCTGGGGTGCTTGGTCGGCTTGTCGTTCAACCTGATGGCACATATTACCGTGCGATTGCAGCGCGCGGACCTCTAGAAGTATATGCAAGTCGGCCATGGCTAAGCGAGAATATGGTATCGCTGTTCGTATCTGAGTCAGGAAAAGACGGGGCCACGGCGAACGTATCCAATCGAACATTGTTTCGCAGAGCTCTAGAAACGGCGAGTCGCGGCGAGTGGTCTTCACTTGAGTACAAGCACATCGCTGATGGGATGAACACAGGTGACTATATTGCAGTCGACACCTTGGACACGGCGGCCCGATATATGGGATACGCCATAAACGCCATGATAACCATCGTACATCCCCACAAGATCGTGCTGGGTGGCAACATGTTTACCAAGATTCCGGGGTTTGCCAGCAACACCATCGACCACGCTCGACGCTATTGCTGGGCGCTCGCCTGGAATAGAATTGAAATTGATGTGTCTGCCTCAGATCGAAAGTCGCAAATAATTGGTGCCTGTGCGCTTATCCTGCCCACAATCGAGGTCGGCCGAACATGACGGGTGTGATTATAAATGCGGACGACTTTGGGCTGACGGATGGAATCTGCATCGCCATCCTGGAAATGCTCGAATCAAGGTCGATCTCAAGTACAACACTCATGACCGCAGCGAATGGTGCTATCGCAAGGTTCAAAAGGTATCGGGCCAACGAACTGGCGGGTTTGGCAGGCGTTCATCTCCAGCTCACCGGTGGCCACCCGGTGTCCCCCGCCAGTGAAATTCCAACTCTCGTTGACACCCGAACTGGGGGGTTCCTCGACCCGCGAAAAGGCGGCGCACCAGATCCGAGCGAAGTTTACCTAGAATGGGGCCGGCAGATCGAGAGGGCGTCGGAGGCTCTCGGCGCAGCGCCGACGCATCTTGACACGCACCATGGCATGCATCGACGACCGGAGTTGTTTGAGGTTTACGTCGCGCTGGCTCGGGAGCTTCGTATTCCATTTAGAGGGGCGGTCGGAGAGATAGCGCAGGAAATCACGCGCCGCCGTCTGCCTGGAACGACTGCGCTCGTTCGTGATTGGACAGGCAAGGATCTCACGGCCGAACATCTACGCAAAATGGTTCTACGGCAAGCTGCCGATCACCCTTCTGCTGGCGTCATCGAAGTTATCTGCCATCCGGGATACGTCGATGACGATCTCCGAGCTGTCTCCAGTCTGGCTGATCCGCGCGAACAGGATCGAATCGGAGTCGTAACGCTACGCTCTACAGGATGGCCCGAATGTGACGGATTGAGTATGACATCCTTTGGTGACCACTGGCCCGCCTCGCAGTGGGATAATGCTGTTGGCTGATCCGAGTGCCCTGATGGCTCTTAAAGCCGGCGGAGCCAGTTGGCAGGAGTTCAGCGCGAGTGCTGGTGGCAGGCCGATCGACCTCCGTCTCGGCGATCTAGCAGGACGAAATCTTTCGGACACGACGTTTGTCGGCTGCGACATGTCCGGGGCCGATCTGTCAGGAGCCAACCTCGACGGAGCGACACTCGTAGGTTGCACTCTGGATCGAGCGACGCTTGACAATTCAAGCCTGATTGGCGTGCGTTTGGAGGACACTGACCTAACTGGCGCAATCTTGGATCATGCTGTCTTTCGCAAAGTGTTGTTCAGTAATGTCACATTGACAGGGTGTTCGTTGTTGCGAACCCGAATTCAATTATCGAGTTTCTGCAACTGCATCATCGCTGATCTAACAGATGCCTGTGGATTCCAAATCGTCGGAAGCGAAGTGCGGAGCTGCAGGCTCCAACGCCTCTCGCTGGAGAGCGAGTTCTTGTTTGAGGACGTACGTTTCATCGACTGCGAAGTCACCGATGTCGCGAGCATCGGTGGAGCCATCGTGCGAGTTCGAGTCGACGGCAGCACCGTGTCGCGCCTGTCCGTGCGAACATGTAACCTCGACGGATTGACTGTTTCGTCCAGCGAAGTCACTCAGCTGTTTCTGGAGAATTCGTCGGTATCCGAGATCCGGTTCATGAGTTCAACACTCGATCGATGCGTGTTGGGCGGACTGGATCTCGCCTCGGCAGCGTTCGTTGGTTGCTCAATGGTTAGGTGTGAGTGGCCGCCGCAAAGCCCAACGATCTCGTTCGGTGGAAAACTCACGTCCGCGCCTTCGCTATTGGGACAGCCTGTGCAGGACATCGCGGGTCTTCCTCCGCGCCTGCGGCGAGAAATCGCGGATGCGCAGTATCTTCGCGACCTTCATCGTGACGCCTCTGGATTGTCGGCCCGAGTTCTCCTTAGGCTCTGGGGCGCCAGCTCCAATTTTGGTCAAAGCGTCGCTCGTCTCACCGCCTGGACGGCCGGGCTGGTTTCGGTGCTTTGTATGACATTGCCGCTTGCGGACGGGAAGACGTCGTCCCTTCGAGATGCTCCAGCGGCGCTTTGGCGTGCCGCTCGGTCCGTGACGGCCTCATTCTTCGGACAAACGATTGACGCTGCCGCGAATTACAAGGGCACTCAATCTGTGTTGCTTTTCGCCGCCCGGATCAGTGGTTTCGTAGTGCTTGGCCTTTGGGTAGGCATAGCTGCTAACCGCCTTGGCCGTCTCTCCTCAGAGTGAAACGCCTTTGAACCGTTGCAGGTCTCACCTTGTTCAACGGGATGCGAGGAGAGCAGCGCCGAGCATGCCGCCGTCGTTGCCGAATCGGGCCAGTCGGATCTCTGCCGTCGCGAACACTCGCTTGTGAGCGGCCGCCTTGACTCCCGCTGTCACGTGACTCAGCAGCGACTCGCCCGCGGACGACAGCGCGACCTCGGTCGCTAGCGAAGTGCCACCTCCGATTGTCACGAGAGCTGGATTGATTACGTTCATGGCATCGCCGAGTCCGTAGCCGAGCCACCACGCTGCCTGCCTAAAGGCATCCAAGGCATGTGCGTCGCCACTCGCTGCACGCTGGACCACGGATTCCAGCGGCACACCGGTGTGGCTTCCGGTGCTCGATGCGTAAGCTGCGGCAATCGCTCGAGCCGATGAGAGCGACTCGACACAGCCACGCGATCCACAACTGCACTCGATCGGCGATTGCTGCGTCACTTTGATGTGTCCGATGTATCCGGACTGTCCGCTGTCTCCAAGCAGAAGTTCCCGATTATAGACGATGCCGCCACCGACCCCGGTGCCGACCACAGCATGGATCAGCGAGTCGTCCCCGGCAGATGCGGCGCTGAACTCGGCCCACGCGGCGGCTCGCCCATCATTCGCTACGGCTACGCGCGCCAGGTCAGCCTCCGCCCGGAGAACGTCAGCCCAAGAGACGTTGGCGTATCCGTCAAATAGGCCGGCGCTCACGACAACTTCGTTCTTGTCGACCGAGCCGCTCGTGCTGATACCGATGCGGTCGACGCCAAACTCCTTGCGAAGGTCGTTCGCTGCCTTCACGACGATGCCCCGCAACGTCACAAAGTCGTTTGAGGGGAGCACGACCGGAGCGAAGTCAGTTGCGAGTGTCGGCCCCGCAGCATCGATCGAAACGAGGCCATACTTTACGGACGTGCCGCCGATGTCAATCGCACCCGTGCGCACGTTGCTCCTCCCGATTCCCGGCTGGGCGCTCTGGCTGCTGGCCGGAGCGTCGGCCACTTTTCGACGTCTACGAAACATAGAGAGCATAACTTAGCGGCGAGAGGCTGCTCGACGAGATCGACGAACTCAACGTCGGCGTACGACCGACCAGATCAGTGGGTACAGCGCGTTCACCGTAGCCGAAGTTGACGATCAGCCGATGGAGCGAACTCACCCCCTCGAGGTCCAGTAGCGGACCATCGCACAATCGTACGTTGGCGCGGTTTGCGCGGGGCGCCATCGGCAGCTCCCGATGCACGTCGCCGAGGACCCGAAGGAGTTCGAGGACGCCGCTCAGTTCGTCCGATCGTGCGGACGGCGAGTGAGTTTCGAACGGCAGTGCGCTTCGATTTACGAGCCGGGGATCGCCTCCCCCGTTGCCGACGCGAACATCCCGCTCAGGAACCGCTCCGAGCAGAAACGGCAGATAGAAGTACGCGACCTGCGAGGCGAATCCCGTGATAGCTGCAGCCAAACCTACCGGGTTTCGTTCAGCATCTGGGCGCAGCTGGGCATACAGGTGTGGCCCAGACGCGTTGACCTCGTAAGCACTGTCGCCTTCGAATCGGACGGTCAAGCCCGACGCCTGGCACGCCTCGATCACTGTCACCCACGCGTGGATCGAGCAGTTTCGAACGGAGTAACAGACCATCATGATTACGCGGGCTTCTGAGAACCGACCGCCGCATCGACTCAGCTTTCACAAGATGCGTTGCGACGTGGCTCGCGTCGCCCGCCGCGATCGATGCGGCCAATGCGATAGCGAAGCCAAAGTCGTTCATCGTCACGGTTGCTTCGCCTGGCACGTCGAAGTACCGGACTCCGTCGACGTCTACGTCGAGCTGGGCAACCAACTCCAGCCCGCGATCTCCGCGAGGGTCGCAACATGGGAGGCGAGCGCGTGCACACCATCGACGTGCCTCACCGGGCCGTCTAGCGCCTTCATGTAGTAGGCGACAGCGTCGAGGCGGACTCCCCAAGCTGAAGCCCCACTGAGAAGGTCGAGGTGACGCGCGATCTCCTCTAAGACCGCGCCGTGATTGACGCGCACGTCGATTGCGGCGTCCGAGAACGTTTGCCAGAAGTAAACCAGCCCTCCGCGTGCCATGTGAGGCCTGAGCACCGAGCCTCCGCGAGGAGAGCGCGGCGCGAGCTCAGCATCGTGCTGACTGAACTCGTAGAAGATCGAGTCCGTCATAGGGCGTTGAGACGAAAGCCGCTCCGTCACCCACCGATGTCCGATGCCGACGTGGTTATAGATTCCGTCGAGCAACAGAGGCCGCGTCGACGCGAGAGCCGCCACGTCTTGCCAGTCGCCGAGTTCTGGTCGGACATCACACCAGTCATTCGGTGCGAATCCTGAGTCGCCTGCCGCAGGACAGACTGGCAGGACGTGCACCGCAACGCAGGGCTCGAGAATCGAGTCTAGGTACGAACGGACCTGCGGGATGGACGACGGCCGTCCCGTCATGTCGAGAAGGCCGTCAGCATAGGTTCCGACAATGAGCACGGCTGGATTTCCTTCACCTCGTACGATGTGTCGATCCCTGACGCACTATAGAAGATGGGAGCCCGCCGGATTCCAACGCGCACGTCGCGAACGAAGGCATCTCTTCATCGGTCGTCTAGGACGAGAACCCTCCACGCGACAGCTGGCCCCGACCGTTGGTCTCTCGCGCACTGGGGCCAATTGCGCCCCTCGCCTCCACGGAGATCACGCAATGCTGGCGGTCGCAGCTGAATCGCCTTGGCTCGGCCGAGGCCTCCTCAAAGCTACAGACTACGGGGCTCAAATAGAGCCCCGTACATCTAGCGCAGTCCGAGCCGAACAGCGGTCTCCGTAGCTCGCAGCATGCACGCCGCAGCGTGGCACATTGCCCCACGCCGCGAGACTTACAGGAGATTCGGAGCAAACCACTTCACCAACGGGAGAAACCTGTACGCCCGAGCACGCCGGCTGACACGACAATGACCACTCAGATGCAGGGACCCATCGAACCCGCAGCTTCACCAGCCAGCACGGGTCCGGGGAGGCATTCTTCGCAGCAGTGTGCCAAGGGTCTGCCAACCGCCGCGATCCGCCGACACGCACAGGGTCCGACCAAGCCTTTGGTTGTCACAGCTGAAGACGGAGCCCGAGATTCCGAAGCCTTCCCGGGGCTACCGTCCTCGTTGGGCTCGCTGACACCGTGGTGCCCGGCGCTGTCGAGGACCACGGCGTGCCCGACTGCACGTCGAACAATGATCGCGGCCGGTATAGGTTGCACGAAAACACCTAAATCGTCACATCGGCATGGCGGAAGGCCAACGGAGAGCCCGCCGAGTCGGCAGGCCACACCGACAACCCAGGTCGTCGGCCCGACTCAACTCGGCAAATCCATCTCCCTCGGACTAGGCGGACTATCAATTATTCTTTGCAAGACTGGCAGGCTTGAACGCAGAAGTCGAGCGCCCAGAACGATTGTGTCCCAGCCGTCCCATGTCATGCCACTTGATCTGGCGATCAAGGCAATGCCGCGCCAATCGCCATCAGAGTCTGGAATGTGACTCAGGGTATCGTATGCGACATCAGATCCGACACGCCTTGCATCTTGCAGCCACCGACGGTGCGATGCTTCAAATGACAGATCTCGTTCTGGCGCTGACTTATATAAGGAATCAACCTTAGCCTCGGTGGACGCCGGGATGCCACTCAGCATGGAGAGGATGGAGCGTCGTCTGGCACCCGCGTCCAGAAAGACCGCTAGCTCACGAATCATATCCGCCGACTCATCGCAGGTGTGAACCGAATTCAGCACGTGATTTCGGGCGTTGAGAGCACTACGAAGGTGCCACGATTCTCGCAGAGAGGGGGTGGCAGATCCCTTCATCGATGACATACGTTCCGACGCAGACGACAAATCCGCGGGAAGTCGGACTGTCAGCACGAGCGAGTCAGTCATTGAAAACAACAACTCCAAGAGCGTACGACGATCCCTCGTCGCCGTGTTCCACTGATAAGTCCAAAGAGCCTTCGTCGCATGGGTGCCCACTACGCATGTTTCGCAGCTAACGACTTCTACACCATGCCGAGCCAACCACGCAAGCGCATTCCGTATTGATCGTCCGACAACGGCATCGGGTTTCAGCACCAGTAGGGAATGAGTCTGCAGTAAATTGCGACGCTCTTCAGGTGAAGGGATAGCTTCGCAAATATCCTCCCATCCCTCGCGGAAGTACAGGTCGACACCATAAATTTGACGCTTCACGCGACTCCTGCTCAGCCAGGGCTCGATCTCGTAGCCAAGCAGGCGACTGTTGTACACGATGCCTTGTGTGTCGCCGACCATCTGCTCTCCGCTCACCACTTCACCCGGCCAATCTTTGAACGCCCTGTCCGTTGCGAGAGTAGAGGACGTTGAACCGTCGAACCAAAGCACCCCCTCCAGTTCACGACGTCACCCAATCCCACGAACGATCGGTCGAGCCTGCAGAACATGAATATCACGTTCAATGGAACACCATTCGATCTCAACTGGAAGACCGAAGAGACTTTGGATCTCAAGTGTCAACGTAGCAACTGCAAGAATGAGCTCTCGAGTGGCCTTCGGGGCTTCGCGTTCGGCCGGTTCTAGGTACCTTGTGATCCTGTCTCCGGCTAGGAAGACCTCCTCGAATCTTTGGTCACCGATATGCGCGCCCACCACATCGAGTGTGGATGCATCGAGTTCGTACTCGTCGGGATCAACTTGGCCTGACACCAGTGGTTCGCCAATACCCTTGCAGACGCTGACGTGGAGGCGCGCATGGTTCTTTCTGCCAAAATGTTCGCTCAGAGCAACGCCCGACGATGTAGCCGCAATCATCGACTGCACGATGACCGCCATCCGAACTGACGACACCTCGATCGACTTTTCGCCACAATAGGCTGCGACGCGATCCGAGTAGATCGAGTCCCTGCAGTCCACCACGCGCCGAAATATGTCCTCGCCCGATACATTGAGAAAGCTGTCAAACATTCCTGCGAACGACGAGGACGCACCATCCTCATGGGTAGCAGAACTGCGAACGGCATAGCGAACGGATGGTACGGAAGAGGCAGCTAGCTCTATTTCCTTGGAAGCCGCAGCTAGTTCATCGATGTTCAAATCGGCCGGTACAACGAAACCATCGGGGACATTAAATCCTGCCATCACGAGTCGTCCCAGAGCGCGGGCCTTCCCACCGACTTTTGCCGTTGGCATCGTCGCGGCTTGGGCGAGAGAATTGACGACGGAACTACCGACGCGAAACTTTCCAGTTAGACCGACGTCAATCGGATCGATGCGTCGTACGACTCCCTCATACTTCGAAGCATCGACTTCTACAAGATCGCCGGACTTGAAGGTCGATGTGGCGTGACCGGTTCCAACGATGCACGGCACTCCCAACTCGCGGGCCACTACTGCGGCATGACTTGCAACGCCGCCTTCGTCGGTGATGATGGCTGCGGATTGCCTACAGGCAGCAATAACTTGCGGGCGCGTCTGCCCCGTCACGAGGACCATTGGGGAACCGAAGTTCTGCGCCGCCTTCATTGAAGTTGCTTCTCCTGTGCTGAGGACAAGCACGCGGCCCCGGACCTTGCCGTAGCTTGCCGAGCGTCCCACCACCTGGTCTGCATTTGTGAGTTCCCGAGAGGTACCGCTCAACGCAGTGGCGCGGCTTCTCGCAATGTCGCCCACTAACAGGTGCTGAGCGCCATCTCTCAATTCAAGCACGAAGAAAATGCCGCGGTCCGACAGCATCTGCGGATCCGGCTTCGACCCTGTTCGTAGCGCTTCTCCAACTTCGCCCCGAAACAGGTTCACCACGGCTGAAGGGTCAACATCAAGGCGTCGCGCGATCTCATTTCTGAGAGCGGTCGCTCGAAAGTCTGCCCGAGTTCTTGCTAGACGAAGCTCCCATCGCAGTCCGGCCATCTCCCTAAGAAGCGCTGCGCTGAACAGAACTTCTGGTGGAGGGAGCAATTCTCCAAGTTGTTGATCCCTTCTCTGTGCAAGTGCCGGGTATCGAGCTTCTGCGCGGGCTACATCGGCTGCGAGCTGCGCCAAGGGTCGGGTCGACGCAGTGCAGAACTCACCCAGAAAGTGATCTACGGTCCATGCGGGATTCAACTCTTGAGTTGGCAACCAGCCGTATCTCTCGATATGTCCCTCAACGGCCTCCACCAATTCACGCACTGATAGCAGTGTGCTCTGCCGCAATTCGTCGATACCGACTGCGACAGCTGTTCTGACATCCTGGACCGCAGCGAAACGACCAACGATACGCAGCCAGTCGATTTCCTCCCGGACGAGCATCGACTCGCTGGTGGGGGTTGTGAGGAGGCCAATCAGATCGATGAAATGCTCTTCGGAACGGCTGACTGTTCGAACGTAGTGCTCGACTGCCTCTTGGACCCCAGCCAGCATCTCGGGCTGGGAACAGGTAAAGAGAACCTGGTTGCGGAAGTAGAGCGCCACCAGGGCATCATTCATGTCAGCGATATCGGCGGCCGGCATCTGGTCGAGATCGGCCTGCGGCAGGGATTCAGCGTGCGCAATCTGCTGTCGGCACAGCTCCCTCGTGCTCCGGACAATATCGCGGGCCGCGACCGGATCATTGAACACTGCAGTGCGCAGACCGCGAAGGCCTTGGAGTTCCTCTATTGGTGCGTAGGCCGACACCCAACCATTGTCAGAAACGTAGGCGTAGTTCCGATACTCGCCACCAACAGTGGCGATTCCCTGGCTGTATACAGCGATCTTCGACTCGCAATAGAGCAGGGAGTACCGACCTTGCCACATCCGTTTAAATACTTGGTCATCCAAGTTCCAAACTCCTTCTTGAGTTGACACTACCCGGAATCGTTCCTCGTCCGACTTTCCCGCCGAGTTGAGACATCCAACTAACGCTGTCGTGGAGAGCCGGGTGGGCAAGCGAACCGATCGGTCTTGCCTATCACGTTGGGGGGTGTCTGAATCGCCCTGGTATCCGCGGAGGCTCTCGAAGACCAGGGTTCCTCTGTGTTCTGTCAAGCCGCAATTTTGGTGGTGTTGGGGCTCTCGGCTGATCGGCGTCCGTCGGCGATCATGAGCCGCCAGAGGTGGTTGGCGAGTCGCCGCTTCAGGCAGCGCATGGCCTCGTTGCGCGTCTTGCCTTCTGCGATCTTGGTGTCGAAGTAGCGGCGCCCGAGACTGTCGCGCATTCGGACCTGGGTGACCGCGATGAGATGGACAGCGGAGTTCAGCTGTCGGTCTCCGCCGCGTGACAGACGATGCCGCGTGCGCTCACCAGAAGCCACCTCGATCGGGGCGACACCGGCGTACGTTGCGAACGCGTCGGGGGTCGCATACCGCGACGCCGGTCCGGTGCGGCCGATCAGGCGAACCGCCGTGACTGACCCGATGCCGTCGACCTCTCTCAGGCGGCTGCCGTGGTCATCGAGGGCGTCGCTCATCCGAGCCTCGATATCAGCCAGAGATGTGTCGACGCCGCGCAGGTCTCGGACGAGATCCTGGGCGATCTCCTTGCGGGTACGTTCACACGACGATGCCGGGCGGACCGAACGCAGGACCCTCGACGCCGAGTTGGCGGAGATCGCCAGCTCCGCGCCGCCCGGGACAAGATCGCGGAGGTGGCGTGTGGGCAGTGGTGCGGCCGGCTCGAGTTGTCCCGCAACCCGGCTTCTCCCTTGGCCTCCAGGGCACATACCCACCGGTAGAAGGTGGTCCGGGTGGTCCCGTAGTAGCGGCAGGTCGCTGCGACGTTGCCGCTCACTTCCTCG
The DNA here is from genome assembly GCA_963820085.1 of Ilumatobacteraceae bacterium. GTDB lineage: Bacteria > Actinomycetota > Acidimicrobiia > Acidimicrobiales > Ilumatobacteraceae > Ilumatobacter_A. The sequence goes on from CAWFYU010000027.1 coordinate 94,094, forward strand.
GCGTGCTGGATCACCGCAAGGCGATGCCGGACCAGGCGCTGTTGTTGACGCTCATCCATAAGGGGTTTCTCTACTCCAATCGAGAAACCCCACCGCCGTAACGCATGTCCGTCAGTTCCACACCAGAACTGGAACACATGTGGCGGAGTCACACTGGAAAGCATGAACCGGAACTGCACACACTCTCCGTTGACAAGGTCGCTGAT
>CAWFYU010000028.1:0-22001 GCA_963820085.1 Ilumatobacteraceae bacterium
CGGGAACTGCGTGCTCCATCTCCGCCGAAACGTAACTGTTCAGCCTGTGGGTAGCCAGGCTGTTCCGGTGTAGAGGCGTTGGAGTAGGTCGAGGCTGGGTTGGTCGTGTTTGTTGCCGGTCTGGATGTAGGACCGGATGGTGCAGAACGCGGCGGCGTGGGTGATGCTTCTGAAGAGGCCGGCGATCTTGTCGTGGATCTTGCACATCCTCAGCGACCTCTCAGCCGCGTTGTTCGACGCTGGGACGGCGGTGTTGTTGAGCAGTTGCAGGATCTGGTCGTGCTCGGTGCGGAAGCGGGTGGCGAGGTTGAAGGCGTCTCGGTCGCGTTGGTTGCCCCATTTCCAGGACTGTTTCTTCGGGGGTGGCGGCCCGTCCGGGATGATCTTGAACGCGTCGTCGATCACCTGCAGGTAGCGGGCACGGATCGGTGCAGCGATGTCGACGGGCACGACGCCAAGACCGGCAGCGCGGGCTTCACGAGCGGCGCGTTGCGCATCGACGAGCACGGTCTGCATGTTCTCGCACCACGGCTTGTACTTGACCCAGATGCCGACATCGATCAGGTGGCGGTCCAAGTGGGCGTGGCATTGGGCGTGGTCAGCCTCGGCGAGTTCGGCGCAGTCGTAGGTGGCGAGACCGTCGTGCATGATCACCCCGCTGTAGTGGTCGAGCACCCCGGCTTCGATGATCGCTTCGATCCCGCGGCTGACGTGATGCACCAACAACGTGAGCGTGTCGGTCGACACGGTATGCACATACGACTTGCTGTTGCCGCAGCGGATCGGGGTCTCATCCGCGCACACAACCGGGCTGGCCAGCAGCAACGTCTTCAACTCGGTCATGAACGGTGCGCACCGCTCAGCAGCATCGAGCGTCCACGCCGACAGGGTGCCCTCAGAGACCGGGGCGGCGAACAAGGCGTCCATTGCTTCATGCGCTCGTTCGAACGGGATGTGTTGGCGGATCAGCAGATACACCGCGGCGGCTTTCACCCGCGGTCCCCAACACGTCGGCCCGGTCGCTTCCGGCGGGAACACCCCAGCGGTGACATGCCCACACGCGCAGCGGCGTTTCTCGGCGACATGGTCGGTAACCGACGAGGCGCGGCTCGGGGATGTCGACGACCTGACGACACGCCGAACCGACGACTGTCGCGTCGGTGAGATCTGCTTTGCAGTGCCCGCACACCCGAGGAGCATGGGTCACGGTGACGTCGGGTTCACGGCGGCGCATGGTTGTGCCGGGCGCGCCCGGTTGCTTACCCGGGGCACGGCCAGACTCACCGGCACCATCCCGGCGGGCCTGTTTACGCTGTTCGCGTTCTTCGGCACGCCGCACCCGCCGGTCACGACCATCACGCGACGGCGGCAACGACGAGTTCCCCGAGTTCCGCCCGACCTGCGCCTCGAGTTCCACGATCCGCGCTTCCAACCGGGCGATCGTCTCAGCCTGAGCAGCGACGAGCGCTTCCAACTGAACGTTGCGTTCTTCCGGCGACACGCCACTCAGTCTACGAACACCCGCGCGCCCCACGCGCGATACCCCCACGCTCCGCGCGAATCACCCGACCGGCTGAACAGTTACGCCGAAACGCTGACGTCCGGCAAACGAGGCAGCCGTTGGGCGGCAAGCGGACCAGCCAATGCCCGATGGCTGGAGGTCCATCTGCCCGACGGGAAAATGAAGGCTTCCTTGCTTCATCAAGGCTTCTTTGCTATGAAGAAGTAACCTCACCCCGGAGAAGACCCAGTTTGCTCACTGCCGGCTCCACGGCGATGAACTCTTTAACCCGAATACCGCCGCAATAATTATTTGCCAAATGTCACCGTCCTAGTATCGAAGATGCTCGGATTGCCCGTGATAACGGCGACGCAATTCAGCGGTAGATGCATCGGGGTTCGAGTACGTGTCCGGCCAGCCTTCGATAACCGGGATTGTGAGGACTGCTGTACCACCGGGCCGGAGAATTCTTAGATCTCAGCGAGAGCCCTGCGATCGTCGACATGTTCTAGAACATGACCAGCAAGGACACAGTCCCAGGAGTCACTTTCCTGGTCTATTTGCTCCAGATCGAGCTTAATGTCGGTTCCATGCTTCATGAGATCTGTAGTGATGTATTCGGCACAGCTCGCTCGGAGGTGCTTCTCGATCGCTCCTTCCGGCGAAGTGCAGCACCTTGCCCGAGGTCAAGATCCGAGTGTTCGATGCCCAAAGCCACAGCAGTCGATGTCTCTCCAACGATCCGCACGATGGGCACATTTGCGCCCCAGCCGAGGGGGATCTCCAAAAGGTAGGAACGATCCATCCCTGCCGCAGAGATTGCAGTGGAATGCCACCGATCGCGCAGGAGACGAACGACTGCCGCAGTGGTGTATCTGAACGTGTTCCATGAACGCACCGGGCGCCCACCTAGTCTACTGATGAACGGTGGCATGATGGGTACCCCCTCCCGGGGATTGTGTTCTCTACCGGTCGATAGCGGCCGCCAGGACTTGAGATCTCACAACCCCGCACGCCTCGCGAGACCATCGGGCAATCCTACCTTCCCGTCGATTTGCACGATCGTACTCGTCCGAACGCAAGGCAGAAGCACACAACGCGGACGTATCTTCGAGGGACTGAACGGATCTTCGAAGGGATCGGTCGGCACTCCCGCCGAAGTCTGTGCCGCTACGACGCAGGCGTGATCGAGGTCGAGATCCTGTCACCCGCACCACCGCGGCGTACAATGCGTTTCGGTCCGAGAGTAGAGCGCCCTGTGGAGACTCGGAACCATAGCGTCGGAGTCCTACGAGCGTCATGTTAGAGCATCCAACAGCGGTCACCCGCCGACTTGTGCACAGGCCCGACCGAGAGGTGATCGACTCTTCGTCGTTGGCCAGAAGTGCTGCCACTCAGCTACAGATCGCCGTCATCTGCGAATCGGCCTCGCATCGTCCCGGCCATCGACAACGGGATGATCGGACTCCCGCGCCAATCCACTGGGACTGCCGACACGGGGCCATCCCGACTCTGCTGCGGCTCCAAGAACGGTTCGTAGTCGTGACAGCTTCCGTGCTCGGAGACGATCCATCGAACGGTCACCCCTCCGCTGTGGAGATGACAGTCGTGGCGCTCGTCTCGTTCGCGGTCGGCATCGCTGTCATCGGACCTGGGCTCTCCCGCGGCGCCCTGTTTCAACTCGATCGATCGTTGATTCCCCACCCGCCGTTTCCCTGGGGCACCTTCGGACTTGGTCCGGAAATCCCACGTGATGCGCCGCTGAGCGCCATCATTTGGCTGGCCTCGCAGTTGCTCGGAGCGCCCTCCGTCAGCAAGTGGCTGATGGTGCTGACGATCAGCATCGCGTGGTGCGGGATGTTCCGGCTGACCAGTGCCTACGCTGGGTTACCCCTGGCGATGATGTCGGGATTCCTGTACACGTTGAGTCCATACCTTCTGACCCGTCTCGCCGTCGGCCATGAGTCGATGGGAATTGCCGCCGCGGTGTTGCCGTGGGTGCTCCCGTCGTTGAGCGATGTGCGCTCCACATGGCGAAAGGTATTCCTCGCGTGCGTGGCCCTTTGCATAGCTGGGTCGTTCGGGGGCATTCTCGCCGGCCTCGTTCTCGCGTCGCGGGGTGTGCGCCGCGCCGGCCGACGGCGACTCCTCGCCCATGGAAGTGCGCTCTTGGCCGCATCCTCGATGTGGCTGGTGCCCGGGGTGGTCGTGATGTTGGGGAGCCCGAAGTTGTCACCGGCGTCGTCGTTCCCGAATGGGACGCGGACCGTAGCCGATCTGCTGGAACTGGCGGCCGGCGCAGGGTTCTGGCAACCGTCACTCGAGATCGCCGGGCCATCCGATCTGATGACGGGCATCGCCGGTTTCGTCCTGGTCGGTCTGGCAATCATCGGAACGGCCCGATTGCCCTCAGTCTGGCGTGCGACCGCGGTATCGATGGCCGGTGTCACCTTCATAATGTCGCTGGCCTCCGCAGTCCCAGGGCTCCGAACGGTGACGGACTGGTTCACGTCGACAGCCATCGGTGTTCCATTCCGTGAAGCGCAGCGTTACCTGTTGCTCTATGTCTGCTGGATGGCGGCTGCTGCGCCCTCCGGCGCCATTGTGTTGGTACGGCAGTTCCGCAGCTTCCGTGAGCTGATCATCGTCGCTCCACTGGCGGCCGGCCTGGTGCTCGGCGCACCCGGATTTTGGGGCCTTGGGGGGCGACTCGACCCCATCGACATCCCCGCCGGCTGGAACCTCGCCCGCGACATCATCAACGACGGCGGCGGCACCACACTGACCCTGCCGTGGAACCGCTATATCACTCTCCGCTTCGCGAACATGCCGCGTTCTCTGAACCCGATGCCCAAGTTCCTCGGTTCCGACGTGCTGGTGGCGAGCGATCTTGGTCTTGGCGGTTCCAGCCATGAACGCACCGATCACCGCGAGTACGACGCTTCGCTGGTCGCCTTTCATCTGATCAAGGGTGAAACCACGACGATCGTCGACGACATGGCACGCTTGGGCGTGCACTGGGTGGTCCTTCTCCACGAAGGACCGTACGAGCTCTACGTGCCTGGGTTGCTGGGTGCGACCGGCCTCAGGAAGGTGATCGAACGTCCCGACATCGAACTGTACGAGGTGCCGGGTTGGTCCGGTTCGGCGGTGACAGCCGACGGCTCGCCGGTCGAGGTTTCCGGTGGCCTCGGGCCGATCGCCGACCCGTCTGTCGATCGACCGTTCGTGTGGTTCCGGGCGTTCCAACGGGGCTGGTTGCGCGGGTTCCGATCGGTCGGCTCCGTCGAACCTGGTGTCCTCTCCGTCCCCGGCGGCTCCGGCCTCGTCTGGTTCTGGCCGGCGCTCCTCTGTGCCGTCACCTATCTGGGCGTCGGGTTAACGTCCGCGTTCTGCCTCGTCCGTCAACCGAGAACGGCATGAACTCCGATGAACCTCACTCGCATCACCGCCATCCTCGTGAAGATCGCCGCATGGGTGCGGCGGATCCTGCCGTGGCCCTACGCCTGGCTCTCGGTGCTGCGCATCGCCTGGGGTCCATCTGGCTACTGCCGCACGTCGGGAACGCTCCGCTCATTCGCCCGGGGTCGGCCTGTCGATCGGACCGGGAACCCCCTGCCACTGATGACGTTCGGGATGATCCGTCTGCTGGAAGCGCGGCTGACATCACAAATGCGGGTCTTCGAATACGGAAGCGGCAACTCCACGCTGTTCTTTGCGGCTCGAACCTCGCAGGTGACGTCGGTCGAACATGATCCGCGATGGATTCGAGAACTGCGCCGGAGTCTACCGACGAACGCCGACCTGATCGAACGGTCGATCGACGAGGAAGGCGCGTACTGCCGTGCGATCCATCAGCTGGAGGGCGATTTCGACCTCGTGCTGGTCGACGGGCGGGATCGCCTCAACTGCCTCCGCGAAGCGCTCACGCGGGTTGGAACCTCCGGCGTGATCGTCCTGGACGACTCCGAGCGTGAACGATACGCACCCTGCCTCGAGATGGCGATCGAAGCCGGGTTCCGGCGCCTCGACTTCCCCGGGCTGCGACCCACCGGCGTGCGGATGGCGCGACGACGCTGCTGTATCGTCCGGGCAACTGTCTGGGAATCTGAGGCGCGACGGTGGGCCACGGCGGCGTCCAAAGCAGCCCGCAGCCGGCCCGCCTGCGTTGCCAACTCGAAGTGATCCTCGGCCCAGACCCGGTTCTTCCCGCCCCAATCCTCGCCCGCTGACCCAAGTGCAAGACGGATGCCATCGGCCAAGGCGGCTGCGTCACCCTCGGCGACAAGTGGATTCCATGGCGCGACCATTTCGGGAATGGAACCACACGTCGTGCCCACGACCGGCAGGCCGCTCGCCATCGCCTCGGCCAGAACGAAGCCGAACTGCTCTTCCCACTTCCACGTGCGCTTCGACGCGAGGACGAGGATCGCGAGGACCGCATGAGTTCGGGGATTTCCGCCCGAGGGATGCGCCCCAGGATTTCGACGAAGGGTCGGGTTTTCGCCTGCTCGTCGAGTTCGGATCGCAGATGCCCGTCGCCGACGATACGGAGGTGGAATCCAACGCCTTCGGCGGCGAGCCGGTCGGCGGCGACGATCAGCTCACGCACGCCCTTGTCGGCGCCACGGTTGGCCCGCAGCATGCCGACGAAGAGCACTTCGGGTGCCTCGGTCAGTCCGGACTCGGTGGGGTGGAAGAGGCTCATGTCGACACCGGAGTGAACGACGGTGGAACGCTCCGGCGGGCACCCACGCGCGATGGCATGCTGCCGTGCCCGCTCGGTGGTACACACGAACCAGGTGGCCGAACTCACGGACCGTTTCGTGATGAACGAGTACGGAGGCATGCGGTACAGGGGGGCGTTCGGAATCGTCTCGGAGATGTGCACCACATGGGGGAGTCCGTGGCGAGCCGCGAACCTGGATGCCTGGTAGGTGGTGAAGGAGTAGAGCTCATGGCTGGCGACGACATCGACGCCGTCGGGGGTGATCCGCCGCAGGCCCCGTAGGATCGCCGGCGCAGCGGTCCAGCCTTCCACACCGCCGACAAGCGGGACGCGCAACACTCGGCAAACGATCGTGCGATCGGCCCCCCAACCTTCGCGATCACTGACGACGGTGACGAACGCCTCGGGGAGCCGGGCCCAGAGCTCGAACTTGTTCGACGTGCGCGCCGGCTGTTCGAAGAGCATCACACCCAGATCCGTCACGGTGCGTGACACTAACCAGTCGGTGCAACGGGACAAGCTTCACAGGCTACGAGTGGACCTCGATCTCGTGATCAACACAAGAGCAGTGACGATCGAAACGATCATGAGCACGAAGAGAAGGTCATACCCCGACTGGGGCGCGAAGCGTATCCGTACGGTGACCCCCGCCGGAACCTCGAACGCGGCCTGACCGTCGAGATCAAGGGTGGCCAGCGGCATGCCGCCGAGTTCGGCCTCCCATCCCGGGTGCGAGGCTCGCCCGCTGATGAGGAAGAAGTTCGTCGCTGACGTGGCTTTCGGGATGCCGATCCTCGCGCCGAACATCCGCTCGGGTTCCACGCTAGGGCGAAGGGGGGTGTAGGGCTCGAAGAGGTCCCCGGCGGAGACGTTGGGCGGCAACAACGTGAGCCAGTCGACCTGCAAGTCGACAGAGTGGTTCATCGAGTGCCAGCCACCCTCGAGCACGATGTCATCGCAGGAACCAGCGACGGCATGGACGCCGTCGTCGTCGATCTTCAAGACCTCCATCGGCCGTCCGACTCCATCGATCTCGAGCGACAGATCACCGCACTTGCCCACCACGAACGCGGCTGATCGCTCGTCGGTGAACGAGACCCGAGCCCGCATCGTCAACTGTGACGGTGAGAGGAGTTCGAACCGTCGTCGGAGCACCTGCTCCACCGGCCTGGGACCGACTCCCACTTCGCGCCGGAACACAAAGCCGAGCGTCGTCGACTGCATCGCCGCGGCCAGGGTTGTATCCGTCTTGGCGCGATCAACGACGTCGCTCGGCACCTGCCGGTATTCCCGGAAGTCGAGGTCATCGATGGCGATGTCGGCGATGGCCAGCGGACCGCCTCCTTCGACCTTGGCCATCTTGATGCGCAATGCGGACACCGGTCGACCGTCGAGTTCGACCGACCCGTTCCGCCCGATCATCACGACATCCTTCTCGGCTCCGTCGGACGTCTCTACTCGTGCGACAAGGAGACGACTGCCGGTGGATAGGTCGGGCACTGTGATTCTGATGGTCCGGACCGCGTACGGGCGATCGAAGTCGACCTCGATCCACTGTCCCGCGGCGTTGGCCAGCGAACCCGTCTGCCACGTTGTGCGAGGGTCGCCGTCGAGTACGTTCTCGGCTCGCGCCCACGGTTGCCCCACCGACGAGACCGATGAGGTGACTCGCGCCACGCCAGGGATGTAGCTGACTGTTTGAGCACCCGCTTGCGGGAATAGCGCCCACACACCGGCGCCAGTGGCTCCAGCTTGGAGGCCACTCGACGAGAATGTGGCCGTTGCGGTCGCCGAACTGTAGCGCAGCACGTTGCTGTCAGTGATCAGGAGCGGCGATCCGGACCCCAGGATCTGCGTCAGCGGCTGGAGGCCAAGCGGCGCGGTGAACATCAGGGGACGGGACCCGGCCAGGAATCCTTGTGCGGCAAGTGCCATCCAACCTTCACCGTCTCCAGACACGAGCAGCGGCTGCACGGACGGAACCAGGCGGGCGATTGGCTGCCAATCGGTGACCTCGAACACCTCGATCGGTGGCAGCACGCGTTCGCGGCGCGCAGCTTCGTCGTCGCCGATGGGCGAAGTCGTGTACTGCCCAGGCTCACCGAACGTGGCGACGAGCGTGAAGTCGTCGCTCGACCGGAGCGGGTCGAAAGCGGACGGACGTGGCTGCTGGGCCAGCTTCCAGTCGGTGTCGTTGCGCAGCACGACGTACCTGATCCCGAGACGGCGCAACACTTCGGCGAACGTCTCAGGCGTGAGTTCGCGGAGCCCGACAGCCCGATCCAACGCTGTCACGATGCTCTCCGCCATCGGCGTGCTCTGAGGGAACGAACCGGCCCGCACATACGAGACATTCAGAAACGCGTCGAGGATGTCACCGCCGACGGTTCCCCATCGGAACGTCGGCAACGATGAACCCGGGAGTACGAGGACCCGGCCGTCACCAGCGGAGCCGGCGTCGTTGAGCCAGGCGGACGCCGCTTTCCAGTACGACGGCACGTCGCGTATCTCCCGAGCCGGCGGGTACAGGTCGAGAGTCCATACGGGGAGGGATGCCACTGCGACGGTGCAGAACGCGCTGGCCACCACGGCATGGTGCCGCCAACCGGGCCATCGATCAGCCGTGTGGACGACCGCCACGGCGAAAAGCACGCTAAGGCTGATCACGAGCGGTCCGCCGGCCTTCATCGAATTGCGGAACGCCTGTGATGAGGGCACGGCGTCGTACAGTCGAGTGAGGAGGCTGCCCCACCCCGTCCACGGTGATGCATACACACCGACGACCATCATCAAACTGACTGCGCAGAGGATGACAAAGAGGAACCGGGGGCGCCACTTCGACGAATACAGCGACGCGATGGCCACAAATGGCACCACGAAGGTTGCTGTGATCACGATGACCGACTCAAGGTACGGTGCGAACTGCGGCCGGGGTTGGGTGGCACCAAAGCGGAAGTAAGCAAGCCAGTTCCCCATCCCGCGGCAGGCTTTCGCTGTAGGACGAGGCCACGTTGACCAATCCTGGCGGCTCGGTGATCGAGAGCCGCTGAAGAAGCTCGCGTCTTCCTGCCAACGTGCGGATGACCACGAATGACACGGCGCCGACCGTCAGCACTGCTGTACGTGCGCAGAACTGAAGGAACGATCGAAGTGACAAGCTGCGTTCGATGACGAGCACGTAAACGACCGTCGGGAGCAACAGGCCGAGGTTGAACAGTGCACCGGGGAGCTCAACGGGCGCCGACACGGCCAAGGCAAGCGCGATCACCGCCGGCCAACGCCAACTCGCCCTCTCTCTGCCGGCACGAAGCACGGCCGTGTGGAGCCACGGCGCGATGACCAACGTGGACATGAACAGCACACTGTTGGAGAACATGCCCAGGGTCAGCGGATTCATCATGTAGGCGGTCGCCGCCAGGTAGTGGGTGAGACCCCATCGGGGCTCGAACGTCGCGAGCAGCGCTGTGACCCCGAGGCCCGCAATGGCTAGCAGCGATGCATGCCAAATGTGCTCGGTGATTGCCGGGGACACGCCGGTGGCGCGGATCAAGGCGTAGACGAGTACGACGAACGGGCTGTGCTCGGCCGCCGATATACGCCCGAGCCCGCCTGATTGTTGCCACACCGAGGACACCTGGGTTAGGACTTTCCCAGGGGACCAAGAGAGCTCGAAACGAGCATCGGTCACGTACAACATCGGGTCGTTGATCATCACCGCGGTGAACGCGGTCGCTGCAGTCGCACCGAGTACGCTCCGGCGCGGTCGTATCTCGATGATTTCCAGAAGTCGTTTGATCATGAGCGAGGGCCAGAGTCCACCGGCGACACGCCGCGACGGATCCTGTGAATGCGGTCGTATGGGAGGGTCATCGCCCAAAGAGCAACCAGCACCGGACCCGCCAAGAGAAGAGCGACCAGCGGCGAGCCAGTCGCCACTGCTCCGCCTACCGAGCCGAGGTCCAACCGGACCCGCCACCATGCGAAGCCGATGACGACGGCGGGAACGACGAACGCCAGCACGTGGCGCCGGCTGGTGGTTACGGCGATCAAGACGGTAGTCAGCACGAGGACGAAGATGGCCTCGACGGACGCGGTGGTGGCCAACCCCATTGAGACACCGGCCATGGCTATCGCCTTCAGGGAGTAGAAGTGGGTGAACAGCACGGTGCCCGCCGCGACAAGGAGCGCGGCTAACAGCGCGCCGAGATACACCGACGGAGACAGCTCGATGACGATCGCAACCACCAGGAGGTTCAGTGGGGCAAACTTCCCGATCTCTCGCAGTTGGACGGCTAGGAACCCGAACAGGGCCGCCCCGATGGTGATGCCAAGCGGAGCCACCGGCAGCGGTCCGTGAGCGACGAGGAGCTCGCCAAGGGGCGCGAGCGTGACGGACGGTGCGCTCGAACCGAGCGACGATCGCAACCCGCGGCCCCCCTCGAGCAACGTAACGAGGTGGGCCGCTGGAGCTCGCGGGCGTGGGGCGTTGGTGAGAAAAGCTAGCCCCCCGACGACGCAGGCCCCGGCGACGGTGGGCCAGTCGCGAACGACTCTGGGGCGCGCCGACTCGTCGAAGGAGGGGCTCGAACGGTCGAGGTCGAACAACGTCTCGGGCGTTGAGTTGCCATTGAGGAGCTCGAGCATCGCCCAGGTGGACATGAGGACGATCGCCAACGACGCGGCCGCTCCGGCAAGGGGACGATCTTGGGCGAACCCGAGGCTAACCCTTCGGTGCCCCTCCACCAGGGTGGCAACCCACGCAACCATGACGAGCGCCGCTGACAAGCCGATCGCCACGCGGCGATGACCGGACGCGTTGACGGCGAGCACTCCGAATCCGATCGCCAGTCCCACCCAACCGGCGATCAGCACCGGCATCAAAGCGGCACCCGACAACAACACCACGCGCCGCACTCGGTCGGTTCGCACTCGCCGTGCAGGCCTCGTGATCACACGGGCCAGTCCGACGTCAAGTAACTCGAGTGCCATGAACGCTCCCACGGAATGACCCAAGAGCCAGACCGTCGCCGCACCGGTCGAGCCCCGCGACGAAGTTGCGAGCGAAGCGGGGATGAGCACGCATGCGGCGAGGACGGTCGAGACGGCCGCTGTAGTCACGTTGCGCTCCCGTGCGCGGGCGAAGTTGATGGCCGTATTGGTCACGCTGAAAGGAACGAGACCGGCGACGATCAGGATGAGCAGCAGACGGCCGGATTCGTACGCCTGTCCATAGACCACCGGGATCAGGAACGCGACCGGTATCGAAACGAGAACGACCGCGGCCACGACGATCAAGCTCAACTTGAGTGAGAACCACGCCTGACCGCGGAGCTGCGGCTCGGGTCCCGCAGCCTCCATCAGGAGCACCCGGCCGGTCAGCTGCGGTATCATGAACAACACGCTGGTCATCGACCATACGATGTAGAAGACGCCGCTCTGCTCCTTGGTAAGCGATGCCACGACAACGACCGGAAACGCGTAGAACGGCGCCTGCATCAGCAGCAGGCTGACCCAGTTCGTGGTCGTGAAGTTCACCAGTCGACGACGTCCGGTAGGCAGCGGCCCTCGGATGTCCACCCGGCAGTCGTGCCGCCAACCAGGATAGGTCAGCAGCGCCGCAAGCGGGGCCCGCGGCCGTGATGATCACCCACATCCAGAACGGCCCGGCCGACACGGGCAGAGCAACGATGGCGCCGAGTCGCACGACCGCGACGACCGCGCTCCGGAGCAGCACCTGGGCGTGCCCACCCAGGCGAAGCTGCCTGTAGTCGATGAGCACCACGACGCTCGAGCCGGCGACGCCGGAGAAGAGCACCCAGAAACCGGCCATGCGACCATGGTCAAGCAGAGTCGGCATTACGCTCGCCGAAGCGATAAGGACCACGAACAGCGAGCCGACCGCGGACGAGGCGACTGTGAGAAACATGGACCAGGAGAAGACGGCATCGTCCTGGGGGTTGCGGTTCGAGCCGAATCTGCTCACCGTCACCGGCAGGCCGAGGGTTGTGAGATACGTCACGAAGTTCGTCACGGCGACGAGCCCAGACGCATCTCCAACATCACCGACGGTGAACCTGTTGGCGGCGACGACCCAAAATGCCAACCCACTGATCCCGAGCAACGCCAGCTGCGCGATCAGAATCCATGAGTTCTGGAACAAGCCCCGGTGCAGGGGGTCGACGCGTCGGTTCATGGGCTCCCGGGCGGTAGAACGCACCGGACTCGTTCGGGGCATCTCGGTGGAACCGCCGACGGAGGCACCCTTTCGTAGGACTGTCGTGTCGGGCTGCCCTCGGGGTGCCGGCCCCAAGCCGGTTCGGGGTCGAGAAACTCGCCGACGATTCCGTCGCTCAGCGCCGAATTGTCCGAGGTGAGTTCGTCACGATGAGGCGGGCACGACCAACAAGCCTCGTTGATCGACCCGGTCACAGTAGGCGACGACCAGCTTCAGGCAATGCTGGGCACGTGAAACCGACGCCGGGCACCGAACACCACGGCGACGCCAACGAGCAGGGCGGCAGTGGCGTAGCCAACCGTGGAACGCATGTCTGCGCCCGTGCTCGGTAGGCCGCCCGTACCAGCAGAGCCCGCGCTCAGCGCCGCAGAAATCGTGGTCAGGGCACCGGGTGTAGTTCCAGGGCGAAGATCGACGACGATGTCGCGTGTGGTCACCGGAGCCAGGGAGGCCACACACGTCACTCGGATGATGCTGAACCCCACGCCTGCGGCGACGGGCGGCGTGACGACAACGCTTGTCGGCGACCCCGTGGACGAGACCTGCACCTGCGACGTGGGAAAGCCGACGAAGACCACGGTGATGGTCGCACCGTCCGGGCAGTCTCTGACCTGCACCGTGATCGGCCGATCGTTCGCAACCACGGGCGCGGTCTCGAAGGCAACGAGAGCTGCAAGGTAACCGCTCTGGTCGAAGACTCCGTCGCGGATGAAGTCGGCTGCAGTAGGACCGCCATCTTTCCACGCCATGGCCGAGTCAGGGCTGACGAAAAGACCCATGCCAAGGCAGAGCACCGTCAGGGTGACGATGCGTTTGATGAGGTGGCTCATTTGTACTCCCGAACGTGAGATTTCACTCAGTGTAGCCGTCAACCGTCAATCAATCAACTCATTGCGGTCACGCCACCAACGCCGCCAACAGCGGCGCAAGCCAGCGCCAAAACTCCAGTTTACCATCAGCCGTGTAGTGCATGCCGTCATCACGAATCGGCCGGCCGTTCTCCGTGCGGTTCTGATGGCCCGCGGCTGGGCATTCCCAGTTCGATGGGTCTTCGAGGTGAATACGGTCTCCGTATCCGGCCGCCAAATCGACGATCAGCTCCGTCAGCGCCGAGATCGATTCTGGGCTGAGCCCTTCGATTGACGCCGGCGCCACGGAACGGCATGGCGGCAGCACCACCACCAGCGGCGCGGCCGTCGAGGTGAGCACGTCGAAGGACTCACGGAGGCGATTCACGATGAGATCGCTCCATTGCAGCGTAAGGGCTTCCACTGTCTCAGATTCGTCGAGCACGTCGACGCTGTCCCATGGCCCCACTACCCAGACCACGACATCCGGACCCGTGGCGAGTAGTTCACGCCACCGGTCGGCGAGGGCCAGGCACTGCACAAGCCTGTCGCCCACCAGGTAGTTGGAATCGGGCCGGGCGAGCCGCGTGAGGCCACAACCAGGGAACGCGCCGTTGGTCAGGTGGATCCTGCCAGCGAGCGTGTCGTCGAACTGGTCTGCTGAGGAGACATAGCCGAGACCGAAAGCGACGCTGTCGCCCACGACCAATGCGGTAAGTGACTCGTTGCTCCGTTGCGGTACCGAATCCGTGGTCGGGGCGTTCTGCGCCTGGCGCAGCACCTCGGCGGCACTGCCATGATCCAGCTGTTGTGGCAGGGCGAGGCCGATGATCGCGGCAGCGAAGGAGGCGGCGAGGCCGACGGGCAGAACGAGGCGGGAAATGGTCAACGGTCCCCTGCGACGAAGGCGCACCGGCTGTTCGATCCAGCGGTAGGAGATCTCGGTGGCGAGTCCGGTGACACCGCAGCGCACGAGTGCGAGCGAAACACCGTGAAGGCCGGCCCGCTCAGGAGTCAGCGCTACCAGCACGGGCCAGTGCCACAGGTAGATTCCGTAGGAACGGGTGCCCAGCCACTGGATCGGTGCCGGGTCGAACCAGCGGACCCGGGACTTGGCGGCGCCGACAACGGCGCACACCGAGACGAGGGAGACCGCGACGAACCCGCCGAAATACATGTAGTCGGCCTGTTCTGAGACCGTCAAAGCCAGCACGAACCACAGTCCGAGCCCGCCCAGCATCACCCATCCCCAGGTCCGACGCGTCTCGGGAGAGCTCATGCCGTTCTTCGTGGCCGGCAGCATCGCTGCGGCACAGCCGATCAGCAGGGCGAAGATTCTGGTGTCGGTACCGAAGTATGCCCGCCACGGCGTACCGCCCGACCCGTGGAGCGCCGCCATCAATATCGCCGAGACCAACGCCCCGGCCAGCAGAATCGCTGCAACAACCACCCTTCGAGTGAGGACCCAGCGTCGGGCCGCGAGGGCGAGCAACGGAAAGGCGAGATACCACTGCTCCTCGATCGACAACGACCAGAAGTGGCGAAGTGGGGATGGGGCGACGAACTGCTCGATATACGGTTGGCCAGTCGCGATCAGGTGCCAGTTCTGGAACCAATACACCGATCCCACCACCTCGATCTCGATGTCGCGACCCCAGCCGACGACCGCCGACCACAGCATCACGCACACGAGAAGGGCGAGTGATGCCGGCATCAACCGCCGGAATCGGCGGCTCCAAAACGCCAGCAGATTCACCCGTCCGGTCCGGCGAACCTCCTCCAGGGCGAGGGACCCGATGAGAAATCCAGAGAGCACGAAGAAGAGATCGACCCCGACGAAGCCGCCACGTCCGACACGGAGACCGCCTATCGAGACATCGAGGTGATACACGACCACAGCGACGACGGCGACGGCCCGCAGGCCATCAAGGGCAGCCACACGTGCGGGCGGTCGGTGACCGGCCTGCGCCAAAGCCTCCTTAAGGTACACCTGCTACACCCTACAACCGTGGTGTTGCGTCAACGGAGGATCTGCAGGCACCGAAACGGCGGCAGGCAACTACTGACCGTTGACGATGATCTCATCGAGAGCAGCAGGCCCTCGACCCAGAGTTGTGTCGGTGATGGCTGAATTCGGACTCTACCGGGCGAGCGCGATTCGATTCGACGACCATTCACTGAGATGCCGCGACGGCGATGAGGACTCCATTGAGCCAGTCTCTCGCGACCTCTCTAGCAGAGTCCTTCGTGAGATGGATACCGTCTGGCCGCAACTCCTTGTCTCGGCCAGTGTCGCGGATGAATGTCGCAAAGTCGGCAACAGTCAGCCACAGGCGAGTTGCTGACTCTTGTTCGACCAGCTTGTTGAAAGCTTGGACCCGGTTACCAGCGGAACTGCCCGCCTTGTTGGGCAACGTCAGCCAAACCACATGCTCGACACCGCCGACGATGTGGAGGCTGTCCGCGGCGGCCCCGATTTCGGTCGCAAGCCAGTCACGGTACTCAGGGTCGTCGATCGTCTCCCAACGCTCACCCAAGTCGGGCACTTTTCTCCCCGCGATGTCCCACAGTCCGACAAGCACAACAGCAATGTCGAGCTGCTGCAACTCAGCAGTTGATGGCCATGTACTCGTCCAATCACACACGGTCCTGACGGCAACGCCAGACTTCTCGGGCTGGTCCCCATCGATCCCGTTGCCACGCGTCTCGCCACCACGCCCGATTGGACAGCCAAGATGAGTTGATCCGCGCCTCGTCGAGATCCTCGGCTCGTCGGCTCCCACACCATAACTCAGCATGAGCGCCGTCGAATCGCCGAATACGCCGACACGTAACGGTAGAACCGAAGTATCTCCGGCCTGTGTGATCAAGGTAGACGCAGGAAAGTCGACCCGCTCGGCCGCCTCAAAATCGATCAATGTGGACGCGGCCTGTGGCAGGGCGAGGCCGATGATCGCGGCAGCGAAGGAGGCGGCGAGGCCGACGGGCAGAACGAGGCGGGAAATGGTCAACGGTCCCCTGCGACGAAGGCGCACCGGCTGTTCGATCCAGCGGTAGGAGATCTCGGTGGCGAGTCCGGTGACACCGCAGCGCACGAGTGCGAGCGAAACACCGTGAAGGCCGGCCCGCTCAGGAGTCAGCGCTACCAGCACGGGCCAGTGCCACAGGTAGATTCCGTAGGAACGGGTGCCCAGCCACTGGATCGGTGCCGGGTCGAACCAGCGGACCCGGGACTTGGCGGCGCCGACAACGGCGCACACCGAGACGAGGGAGACCGTGACGAACCCGCCGAAATACATGTAGTCGGCCTGTTCTGAGACCGTCAAAGCCAGCACGAACCACAGTCCGAGCCCGCCCAGCATCACCCATCCCCAGGTCCGACGCGTCTCGGGAGAGCTCATGCCGTTCTTCGTGGCCGGCAGCATCGCTGCGGCACAGCCGATCAGCAGGGCGAAGATTCGGTGTCGGTACCAAGTATGCCCGCCACGGCGTACCGCCCGACCCGTGGAGCGCCGCCATCAATATCGCCGAGACCAACGCCCCGGCCAGCAGAATCGCTGCAACAACCACCCTTCGAGTGAGGACCCAGCGTCGGGCCGCGAGGGCGAGCAACGGAAAGGCGAGATACCACTGCTCCTCGATCGACAACGACCAGAAGTGGCGAAGTGGGGATGGGGCGACGAACTGCTCGATATACGGTTGGCCAGTCGCGATCAGGTGCCAGTTCGGGAACCAATACACCGATCCCACCACCTCGATCTCGATGTCGCGACCCCAGCCGACGACCGCCGACCACAGCATCACGCACACGAGAAGGGCGAGTGATGCCGGCATCAACCGCCGGAATCGGCGGCTCCAAAACGCCAGCAGATTCACCCGTCCGGTCCGGCGAACCTCCTCCAGGGCGAGGGACCCGATGAGAAATCCAGAGAGCACGAAGAAGAGATCGACCCCGACGAAGCCGCCACGTCCGACACGGAGACCGCCTATCGAGACATCGAGGTGATACACGACCACAGCGACGACGGCGACGGCCCGCAGGCCATCAAGGGCAGCCACGCGTGCGGGCGGTCGGTGACCGGCCTGCGCCAAAGCCTCCTTAAGGTACACCTGCTACACCCTACAACCGTGGTGTTGCGTCAACGGAGGATCTGCAGGCACCGAAACGGCGGCAGGCAACTACTGACCGTTGACGATGATCTCATCGAGAGCAGCGGCTGCACCCTTCCTATCCACCTTGATACCGACTATTGTGGCGTCGGACAGGGTCGCATCTCGCACAGTGGTACTGAGCAAGCCCCCGACCCAGAGTTGAATCGTGTTGCCGATCATCACCACCTCAACGACCTTGCCGCCCCTGAATCCGGTGGTCGTCACTCGGGTCGTCTTACCGGCCACAACGCGGTTCAGAACCCAAGTGCCGAACGTGGGCGACGCGACGAGCGCCCAGTAGTTCTGAGTGTCCTTGTACCGGAACAACAGCCCGGATCCTGTCGCGATCTCGTTGAATGTCACTGCGGCGGAATCGACTGGACCCCCGTCAGGGATGACCATGATCGCTCAGTCCCCGGTGGTGAGCTTGCCGGTGAGCAGGCCTTCCACGCTGATCGAGAAGCCACCCGACACTACCTTCCACTGCAGGTCGTTTCGCGCCGGAAGCGGCGGCCGTCGAGCTGCCACCGCCGCCATCGAAGAGGTCTCCGAACGGCTGGGCGTCGACTTCGCCCGAGGCGTTGATGGCCGCAGGTTGCTCCTTTCCGACCACGTAGCCGCCGCCTAGACCAGCCAGCATCGATGCGACGCACACCGCGAGGACCGACGACCGACGCCACCGTGGCAACGCCGGCCGGTTGGCGACCGCGTTCGTGTCCTGTTCTCGGGCGTGCTGCAGATCGAGCCTGGATTGGTCGAGTAGCTCGTAGAGCGGAAGTTCACGCTCGAACGCCGCTGGGGGGGCCGCTGCTACGGCCGTGCTCTCCGTCGCGGGTGCTGCTGTGGCTGGTACTCCAGACCTCGTCGACGATCGTCTCGCCGGCCGCTGTCCGCAGCTCGGCCCCGCCGTCGTTGCGCCCCGCTCGGTCAACGGCAGGGCGGTGCACCGGGGGCGCAATCCCTCCAGCCTCGGGGATGGACCCCGGGTGTCCGACGACGACGATGTCGCTCAATTCGGCTGCGGAGAGACGATGCTTGACCCTGGCACCGCTCGCGCCTACCGTCTCCACCAACCAGCTGCCGTCATCCCTTTCGGCTACCCTCGTCATCGTGAGCGGATCGCTGCCTCGAGTCAATCGGAT
This sequence comes from Ilumatobacteraceae bacterium, assembly GCA_963820085.1. Taxonomy (GTDB): domain Bacteria; phylum Actinomycetota; class Acidimicrobiia; order Acidimicrobiales; family Ilumatobacteraceae; genus Ilumatobacter_A. Next base: position 18,608 of record CAWFYU010000028.1, read on the forward strand.
CGTGAGAGGTAGCTGCATCGACTCGCGACACGCGTCTGGCTGTGACATGGGTTCTCCACCGTTCAGGGCTGGTCCGCTGACGAGAGTTTGGGGATCGGACGATCAGATCATCGACGTTAGCGTTATCGACGCGCATACGCCAGAGCTCCCCTGGAGTTCCCCCGGTGGAGTGACGGTGGGTCGGGTTGTACCAGGCTCCGATCCAGGCGAACATGGAGCGGGCGAGTCCAGTGTACGACCGCCGCGACGTGAACCGGAAACCATCACCGGTTAACGTCAGGGCGCCCGACGCGGCCTCTGAATCGGAATGGTGCTCCATTGTTCACGATTGGTCCACAGTTGAGACCGAGATCCGCATGGATCGCATCAGGGACAGAGAGACCGCGCGAGCGGCCACCATGAAAAGATCTCGGAACGACGACCTGTAGGGAAGACCGACTCGAATCGGCGAGCCGGACAACCGCCGCGTGCCTTGTCGGTGGTCCCGAGAAGCCCGTCCATGCGGGCGCTGTGCACCCGGAGTGTCGCGAAGCCGACGCGCCGAAACAGCAGCTGCAGCTGGGCGGCACCCGTGAAACTCAGGTGATCGGGCAGGTCGAGGGGCGCCCGGGGTAGTGAGACCGGTCGGGGACTTCGGCGGCATTCCCCGTCTCCACCAGCAGCTCACCATTGTCGGCCAGGAAGCGGGACGTGATCTCCGAAATGGTGAGAACGGGATCGGGCAGGTGTGAGTACACGTTCATCAGCGATAGCACGTCGAACTCGCCGTCAACGTCTTCGAGCCCCGCGACGACCTGGGCGCCCCGTGCCCTGGCACCAGCGATCTTGTGCACGTTCGGCTCGACACCCACGATCGTCGAGCCGGCAGGCAGCACTCCCCGGAGCGTGAGTAGCAGTTCACCGTGGCCGCAACCGATGTCGAGCCAACGAAGTGGGACCCCGTTTCGGACATGCTCGCGGAACATCCGCTTGACCACCATCCGGAGCCGTCGCTGTCGGATGGCACTGAAGGTGCCAGTGACGCTCAGCTCTCCATGATCCGTCAGGTGGCTGCCGGTTCGCGTGGCAGCATCGATGAGGTCGAGACGTGGCCGTCGGCGTGACGTAGACCAACCTGCACCCAGCGCACCGGCGTGCGTCGAACCCGTTTTCAGTGGCCCACGCAGTCGTGTCAACGCGACCCGCAGAGGTAGACGCGACGTCCTCCACCAAACGAGGATCACTTTGGTGCAGCGGCTCTTCCGAACCGGGCGTGATTCCTGGATTGCGACCGGGCATGAGATACCAACGTAGCATCGAGCATGTCTTCAGTGTCGTCGGTTACGTCCGAGCGGAGTTCTCGATCTGTCCAGTCACCAACCTCTAGCTCTTGCGGCGATCTGGTCGGCGATCGCCGATGTCGAAGGATGGATGTCGCGATCCCAGGTTCAGCGCCTGGCCGAAGCGGCAGGCCGCCTCGGGTTGGGTGCGCGCATCGTCGAGATCGGCAGTTACCACGGTCGATCGGCCATCGTTGCCGCGCTCGCCGCCCCACAGGCAAGAGAGATCATCGCCATCGATCCCCACGATGGCAACAACCGGGGGCCGCAACAGTGGGGCGGCGTTCCGGAGGTAGGGGAGTCGGACAACCAGATCTTCGAGGCCAACCTGCGAGCTGCGGGAGTACGCGACGACATCCGCCACGTGCGGAAGATGTCGAGCGACGCGTACGACGATGTTCCCGGGGTCATCGATTTGCTCTACGTGGACGGTTCTCATCGCTTTGGCACCGCGGGGCCGACATCGTCGGCTGGGGCGCGAAGGTCGGAGTCGGCGGCACGATGCTCGTTCACGACGCCTTCAGCTCGATCGGTGTCACATTCGCCCTCCTCACGACCACCATGGTCGACGGTCGGTGGCGGTACGTCGGTCGCAGCCGCTCGATGGCTGAGTTCCGCCGCGAGGATCTCAACGTCGTCGGACGATTGCGCAATGGCATCCGCCACCTCGCCGTGCTCCCGTGGTTCGCCCGCAACCTGCTGATCAAGGCGCTCATCGCCGCCAAGCTCGGCAAGCTCACCAAGTTCATCGGCCACGACGGCCACACCTGGCCCTAACAGGGTGCTGAAATTCGGGTCTGGGGGTGCGCGTTCGTTGGCGGCGCGTGGAAAACTTTGAGGGTGCGTGGTCAGGCTGATCCTCAGGTGTCGATGGTGATGGTGTCGTCAACGGCCGATGAGTTCATTCCGCCGGGGCATCCGATCCGCAAGATCCGCAAGATCGTCGACGAGGTGCTCACTGCGATGGACGGCGAGTTCGCCGCGATGTACGCGGCTGGCGGCCGACCGTCGGTGCCGCCCGAAGCGTTGTTGAAGGCGTGCGTGTTGATGGGGCTGTACTCGATCCGTTCGGAGCGCCAGTTCTGCGAACGGCTCAACTACGACCTGTTGTTCAAGTGGTTCATGGACATGTCGATCACCCAGCCGGCGTTCGATCCGACGACGTTCACGAAGAACAAGACCCGCCTGCTGTCACACAACATCGCCGCCCGGTTCTTCGCGGTGGTCGTCGACCAGGCCCGCCTCCGCAACTATGTGTCGTCGGATCACTTTTCCGTCGATGGGACCTTGTTGGACGCGTGGGCGTCGCACAAGAGCTTCCAACCCAAGGACCCGCCCGCCGGCGGTGATGCTCGGCCTGCGCCGGATCCGGCGGCGCAGACCGAGGGCCGCAACGCGGAAGTGGACTTCCACGGCCAGAAACGCACCAACGACACCCATCAATCGACGACCGATCCTGAAGCGCGGTTGTTCCGCAAGAGCCGCAACACCGCCGCCAAGTTGTGTTTCGCCGGGCACACCTTGATGGAGAACCGCAACGGGTTCCTCGTCGATATGGAACTCACCCAAGCCGACGGCTACTGCGAACGGGCCGCGGCGATGACGATGCTGAAACGGCTCCCGAAACGGGCTCGTCGGCGAACGGTCGCTGCCGACAAGGCCTACGACACCGCCGACTTCGTCGCCGACACCCGCGTGCGGGGTTCACACCCCATGTTGCACAGAACACCAAGAACCGACGCTCGGCGATCGACGGGCGCACCACCCGCCACCCGGGCCATCTGGTGAGCATGCGGGTACGAAAACGGATCGAGGAACCGTTCGGGTGGATCAAGACCATCGGCGGTGGCCGCAAGCTCCGCTACCGAGGTCGAGAACGAAACCAGCACTGGTGGCTCCTCGCCGGCGCCACCTACAACATCATCCGCATCGCCAACCTCGACACCACCAGCTGACCAAGAACCACCGCTTCAACGCGGACCACCACAACGACCAGCCGACCAGACGCCACAGCCCCGAACCCCGAACACCACCTACCAGGCGTTTTTCAGCATCCTGCTAGTGTTCGGGACTGG
>CAWFYU010000029.1:0-9371 GCA_963820085.1 Ilumatobacteraceae bacterium
GAACGTCGTCTTCTCGCCGGCCGTGAGCGACTCTCCGGGCCAAAGGACTGCGCCGCCGTTCGCCGCTGAAGCGTTTCCGCAAAGGAGGTCAACCCAGTTGCGATGAGGCACAGGGCTGCAGTCAGCACGCATGCAGACACGTGGGACTCGCTTCACTTTGAACCGTCCACTACTACTACGCCGGCCTTCCCTGGGTGGGGTCGGCTCCGGCGATGATTCGCCCTTCTAGCGGCAGTTCGGTCACGATCGGCTTGTAGGCATCAAGTTCAGTGATTGTCGGCGTCTCCCCGATTGATTTCCACAGGGCCCGAAGCGGGGGACCGCCCGAGTCGACAGTGAGCGTCACCAACGCTGAAATCGCGTCGACATGGAGGCGGGTGCTCGGCATCATGTTGGCCGTCGACCCCCGATCAACCGTCAGTTCGTTTGACTCAGTCGCGGAGCCTCCGGGACCAGCCCAGGCTCGCAAGGGGAACCCCTCGCGCACTGCCACGGTCTCGGATCCGCAGGCGATCTCGCCAAGGGACCCGGGGGCGTAACCCCAATCCGTGACATCTGGTCGGTCCACACGCGCCGTCCTCGAATTTCTGAAGTCGACCAGCTGCATCGATCGCCCAAGCGACAGAATCGCGGGAGTCACGCAAGACTGATCGGATAATAGCGCCCGAAGCGGCGATCATCTCGCCACTCGGCGCCACGGACCCGTCGAGCGAAACCACCAGTGGCTGAATTTGACCCGACGGGTAACGACTTCGGGTCTAAGGCCGCGACGATCGGGTGGCCATTCCGGAACACCGTGACCACATCGCCGTCGCAACAGCAACCGCCGGGTACGTTGCGTTCCCCGGTTCTGCTGGCAATTCGATGGACCGCGCACCTCCGAATCGTCCAGGTTGCCATCAATGAGAATGTCGGCAGGCCCGACGCAGAAGCTCCCATCGAAGTCGGTCCGAGTTCGCGGCAGATGTGCGCCACTGCAACAGCGGCGCGCGCATTGAAGGTCCGCTCAGTGGGCCGCACTTCCCACCGGGCGGATCGCGGGAAGCGGGACTTGCCCCGACCTCCTAATAAGACCCGCACCAATCACGACCAGGGTGGGGTTCCCCGTGTTTCCGGCACGGCACCGGATCTCCAGTCGGACTTGTGGGGAATCTCATCGGGAGGCGCTGCGACGACACCTAACCCAGGAACGCTGATGATCGAGGACCTGGATGAACTGGTGTCCGATGCCTGCGTGGTCCGCGTTGGTTCTTCCGTCCTCCCAGCTTGAATCTCGGTGCCGCCTGAACGAGCTGACCGCCAACAACGCGAGGGAGGAGCGAAAGTGCTGAGCCCCTGGGTATGTTAATTCGCCCGACGGTAATTCCGCCACTGCCCAGAAAGCAACGGCGGATCGAATGAACCTCAAAGAGCTCAACCACTCGGCTCCCTCTCGAACGCTCCAGCCGCCAGCAGCCGTTGGAAGCTTCGGTGCTCGTGCGTCCCAGGAGGAATCCGTTCTTTGCGATACGTCCAGCCCGCCGACATGCACACGATCACGACCCGTCGTGATCGCAGCGCCGCCCCGGTAGGCGCAAGCCAAACCCGACGGCAAACCGGACAGACAAACGGGTCTGAATCGCCCTGGGTTTCTTGGAGGCTCCTGACCTTGGAAACGAGGATGGAGCCATGCCAAGAGAGAAGTCATCAGGGAAGCCGACGACGCGTCGGTACACCGATCAGGAGAAGGCCCAGGCGGTGCGGCTGGTCCGCCAGCTGCGCGCCGAGTTGGGCACCGATCACGGGACGGTGAAGCGGGTCGCGGATCAGCTCGGCTACGGGGTCGAGTCGGTGCGGGCCTGGGTGCGCCAGGCCGACATCGACGAGGGCCGAACGGCCGGCACGACGACGGCGGAGTCCGAGCGGATCAAGGCGCTCGAGCAGGAGGTCCGGGAGCTGCGCCGGGCCAACGCGATCTTGAAGTCGGCGTCGGCTTTCTTCGCGGCGGAGCTCGACCGCCCACATCGGTGATGGTCGACTACATCGACACGCACCGCAAGGAGTTCGGGGTCGAGCCGATCTGCGAGGTTCTGCAGTTCGCCCCCTCCACCTACTACGCCGCCAAGACCCGGCCGTTGTCGGAACGCGCGATCCGCGACACCGTGATGAAGGTGGCGATCTTCACGGTGTGGCAGGCCAACTACGAGGTCTACGGGGTCCGCAAGATGTGGAAGGCGATGCGCCGCGCCGGCGAAGACATCGGCCGCGACCAGGTCGCCCGCCTGATGCGGGAGCTGGGCATCGAGGGCGTCCGCCGCGGCAAGCAGGTCCGCACCACCCGGGCCGACGAGAAGGCGAACCGGCCACCGGATCTGGTCGACCGGGACTTCACCGCGACCGGCCCAACCAGCTGTGGGTCACGGACCTGACCTATGTCCCGACCTGGTCGGGGATGGTCTACGTGTCGTTCATCACCGACGTGTTCTCCCGCACGATCGTCGGGTGGCGGGTCGCGTCGAACATGCGCACCGACATGGTCCTCGACTCGATGGAGATGGCCCGCTGGTCGCGCGGGACGCCCTCGAAGGACTCGTGTGCCACTCCGACGCCGGGTCCCAATACACGTCGATTCGCTACACCGAACGCCTCGACGAGATCGGCGCCACTCCGTCGATCGGCAGCGTCGCGGACTCCTACGACAATGCGCTCGCCGAGACGGTCAACGGTCTCTACAAGACCGAGCTGATCCGCCGGCGAGGCCCGTGGCGCGACGTCGACCAGGTCGAGCTGGCCACCCTGGAGTGGGTCCACTGGTTCAACACCGAACGCCTCCACAGCGCACTCGGCGACATCCCACCCGCCGAGTTCGAGCAGGCCCACTACGCTCAACCAGCGGCAGTGAGCTGACCAGAAAACCAAACCCCGAGCCTCCACCAAACCCAGGGCGATTCAGTCAGAACTGCCTGGACGGTTTTCGTAGGTTCCGCGCCACCCAAGTTCGTGCGCAACGGCCTCGACGAGCTCACCGATGTAACGGCCGATCGTGAGCAGTGATCGCGCCCGTCAACACGAACACCGGCCACACGTCTTCGCTCACGAAGATCCGCAACGATTTCGACACCGGAACCGGGTCCGCCTCCCCCGGCGACCGACGCCGCCGATCCCCAGGTGTCCCAGCTGCGGTGGCGGCTTCGATCAACCGAACCTCCCCGCGACGGCCTGGCCGACCGACACGCCGATCCCCTGAAAGTTCCGCCGCCGGTTGAACTCCCGAAACGCCTCCCACGCTCCGGATACCATCACCTTCACCCATCCGACCCGCACGGGACCGGTCCGCCTGGACATCGATATCCAAACGCCGATTAGACGACGGTCCAGCTCGTTCCGCCCGGCGCAACAACACGTTCGCTTCGTTCTCCCGATCAGCCAGCGCCGACAGCTCGTCGAGCGACGCAACGCGTTGCGCCAACTTGTCCTGGAGCAACGCGACCTTCTCGCGCTCGACCCGCACCTGGTCCTCGAGCGCGCCGCAACGCCTCATCGGCGGTTGCGAGATCTTGATCGAGAGCCGTTCTACGGCGTTCCATGTCACGCGTTTCATCGCGCAGAGACCACGGTGAGGGACGTGCCCGATACGAAGTCGCTCATAGCCGGTGCCTCGACTGCCACCGATGCCACACCCCACTGCCGGTACCGCCATCGGCGGTACCTGCCAGTCTGTGCAAGTCTTTACGGGGGTCCGACACGCGACGTCGAACGTCACGAAGGACCACAGCGCAGCCACCCAACAACTGGCCGCGCATCAGCGTTCGAGCCTCTCGCCAGCAGCCACGGTTGGCACTGGTTGGCCGAGCCGGTAGCGGGCGCGGTCCGGCAGCACCGTGAGCGGCCCGCCCACCAGCTCCTCGAGCCGCGGTGCGGCGCACCAGGAGCAGGCGGCCGACTCGAACAACGCCGAGCCCCTCCCCCCCCCGGTGGCCAGAATCACGGTTCGCGAGTTCGTACGCGGTCGAGCGTCCGATTCGCAGCACCCTCGCTGCTTCTTCAACGGTCAACAGGTCTGGAACAGTCATCAGCTATCTCCTTGTTTCAATACGGGTCGTCACTTATCGCTAAGTACATCGAGTCGCTGGACTGCGCCCACGAATCTTGACACTTGAGTGTCAACAAATACGTTGAGAGCCGGGCGAGATCCTTCCGGCGCGGGCGGTGTCCATGGTTTCGAGGCACCCGTGGCGGCATTGCTCTGGAGAGCGCTCTGCAGCAGTTCCGCGGCATCGAGCGCCAGCGTTTCCGCCGGCGGGGGCGGCGGTGGAGGGGATGGAATCGGTGGATTCGTCGGGGTTCATGGCATGACGGGGAAAGCCCGTTCTACCAGTGTGCTTCGGGAACGAGACGCCGTAGTTGCAAGGATGTCGAAGTATTTTTTGGGGCTGGCGACGTAGACGCGACGCCTCGTCGCTCAGGCCGGTGCTGGTGACGCCTCGTCACCAGCCATCCCCCGACGCGAGGCGCGTCGGATACCCGCTCAAGCGGCGGGGGCGCCGCTTCTACCGGCGAGGCCAGAGGCACTCACTGCCATTTCACACGCACCCAATCAACTCGGCCAGCTCCGCCTTGATGTTGTCGGGCGTGGGCTCGTCCCAGCGTGGCAGCGACCTGGGCCATGAGCGCGTCCTTCCAACGCTCGCGCAGCCGGTGGATCTGGGATTTGAGGGTGCATGCGAATGAACCTCAACGCCCTCAAATCCCAGATCCACCGGCTGCGCGAGCGTTGGAAGGACGCGCTCATGGCCCAGGTCGCTGCCACACTGGGACGAGCCCACGCCCGACAACATCAAGGCGGAGCTGGCCGAGTTGATTGGGTGCGTGTGAAATGGTAGGCGAGTGCCTACTGGGGAAGCCGGTAGAAGCGGCGCCCCCGCCGCTTGAGCGGGTATCCGACGCACCTCGCGTCGGGGATGGCTGGTGACGAGGCGTCGCCCGCGCCCGGCCTGAGCGACGAGGCGTCGCGTCTGCGTCGCCAGGCCCAAAAAATACTTCGACATCCTTGCAACTACGGCGTCTCGTTCCCGAAGCACACTGGTAGAAACGGGGCTTTCCCCGTCCGCGCCATGAACCCCGACGATCCACCGATTCCATCCCCTCCACCGCCGGGCCGCCGGCGGAAACGCTGGCGCTCGATGCCGCGGAACTGCTGCAGAGCGCTCTGCAGAGCAATGCCGCCACAGGTGCTCGAAACCATGGACACCGCCCGCGCCGGAAGGGTCTTCGGCAGTTATAAAATTTGTTGACACTCAAGTGTCAAGATTTTGGGGGTTGTCCAGCGACTCGATGTACTTAGCGATAAGTGACGAGCCGTATTGAAACAAGGAGATAGCTGATGACTGTTCCAGACCTGTTGACCGTTGAAGAAGCAGCGAGAGGGTGCTGCGGAATGGGACGCTCTTCTGCGTACGAACTTCGCAAACCGTGATTTTGGCCACCGGGGGTGGGGAGGGGCTCGGCGTTGCTCAAGTGGGCCGGGGCTCCGGGTGCGCCGCACCACTGCTCGAGGAGCTGGTGGGCGGGCCGCTCGCGAGGTGCTGCGGACCACGGCCGCTACCGGCTCGGCCAACCAGTGCCAACCGTGGCTGCTGGCGAGGGGCTCGAACGCTGATACACGGCCAGTTGTTGGGTGGCTGCGCTGTGGTCCTTCGTGACGTTCGAACAGTCACGTGTGTCGAGAACCCCGTAAAGACTTGCCGCAGACTGGCAGGTACCGCCGATGGCGGTACCGGCAGTGGGGGGTGGCATCGGTGGCAGTCGAGGCACCGGCTATGAGCGACTTCTATGCGGCAGCATCCCTCACCCGTGGTCTCTGCCCGCGATGGAGCACGTGACATGGAACACCGTAGAACGGCTCTCGACGAATTGTCAAGCAACCGCCGATGGGGTTTGCGGCGCGCTCCAGGACCAGGTGCGGGTCGAGCGGGAGAAGGTCAGCGTTGCTCCAGGACAAGCATTGACCGGCCGACGCGCTGCGTCGCTCGACGAGCTGTCGGCGCTGGCTGATCGGGACACAAACCGAACGTGTTGTTGCGCCGGGCGGAAACGAAAGCAGCAGCCGGCGTCTGAATGCAGCAGAGTTGGATATCGATGTCCAGGCAGACCGGTTCGTGCGGGTCGGGATGGTGAAAGTGATGGTTGATCCGGAGCGTGGGAGGCGTTTCGGGAGTTCAACCGGCGGCAACTTTCAGGAATCGGCGTATATAGTCAGCCAGGCCATATCACACGGGAGGTTCGGTTAATCGAAGCCGCCACCGCAGCTGGGACACCTGGGGATCGGCGGCGTCGGTCGCCGGGGGAGGCGGAGCCCGGTTCCGTGTGGAATTGGTTCCGTGGGTCGTGAAAGAAGACGTGTGGCCCGTGTTCGCGTTAGCATGGGCGCGATCACCGCTCACGATCAGCAGTTACATCGGTGAGCTCGTCGAGGCCGTTGCGCACGAACTTGGTGGCGCGCAACCTAACGAAAACCGTCCAGGCATTCTGACCTGAATCGCACTGGGTTTGATGGAGGCTCGGTGGTTTGGTTTTCTGGTCAGCTCATTGCTGCTGGTTGAGCGTAGTGAGCTTGCTCGAACTCGGCCGGTGGGATGTAGCCGAGTTCGCCGTGGAGACGGTCGTTGTTGAACCAGTGGACCCAGTTCAGGGTCGCCAGCTCGACCTGGTCGACGTCGCGCCACGGGCCTCGCCGGCGGATCAGCTCGGTCTTGTAGAGACCGTTGATCGTCTCGGCGAGGGCATTGTCGTAGCTGTCCGCGACGCTGCCGATCGACGGAGTGGCACCGATCTCGGCGAGGCGTTCCGTGTAGCGAATCGACGTGTATTGCGACCCGGCGTCGGAGTGACACACGAGTCCTTCGAGCCGCGTCCCGCGCGACCACCGTGCCATCTCCATCGAGTCGAGGACCATGTCGGTGCGCATGTTCGACGCCACGCGCCAACCGACGATCGTGCGGGAGAACACGTCGGTGATGAACGACACGTAGACCATGCCCGACCAGGTCGGAACGTATGTCAGGTCGGTCACCCACAACTGGTTGGGTCCGGTCGCGGTGAAGTCCCGGTTGACGAGATCCGGTGGCCGGTTCGCCTTCTCATCGGGGCGGGTCGTCCGCACGCGCTTGCCGCGGCGGACGCCCTCGATGCCCATCTCCCGCATGAGTCGGGCAACCTGGTCACGGCCGATGTCTTCACCGGCGCGTCGCATCGCCTTCCACATTTTGCGGACCCCGTAGACCTCGTAGTTGGCCTGCCACACCGTGAAGATCGCGACCTTCGTCACAATGTCGCTGATAGCGCGTTCCGACATCGGCCGGGACTTCGCGGCGTAGAACGTGGACGGGGCGAACTGCAGAACCTCGCAGATCGGCTCAACCCCGAACTCGATGCGATGCGTGTCGATGTAGTCGACCATCATCGATGTGGGCGGTCGAGCTCCGCCGCGAAAAAAGCCGACGCGCTCTTCAAGATCGCGTTGGCCCGGCGAAGCTCGCGGACCTCCTGCTCGAGCGCCTTGACCCGCTCGGACTCCGCCGTCGTCGTGCCGGCCGTTCGGCCCTCGTCGATGTCAGCCTGGCGAACCCAGGCCCGCACCGACTCAAGCCCGTAACCGAGCTGCTCCGCAACCCGCTTCACCGTCCCGTGATCGGTGCCCAGCTCGGCGCGGAGCTGGCGAACCAGCCTCACCGCCTGGGCCTTCTCCTGATCGGTGTACCGACGCGTCGTCGGCTTCCCTGATGACTGCTCTCTTGGCATAGCTCCATCCTCGTTTCCAAGGTCGGGAGTCTCCAAGAAACCCAGTGCGATTCAGACCCGTTTGTATCTGGCCGTTGCCCGTGGCTTCACCATACCGGGGCGGCGCTGCGATCACGACGGGTCGTGATCGCGTGGTGCTCGGCGGGCTGGACGTATCGCAAAGAACGGATTCCTCCTGGGATGCACGAGCACCGAAGACTCCAACGGCACCTTTGTGGGCGGCTGGAGCGTTCGAGAGGGAGCCGAGTGGTTGAGCTCTTTGAGGTTCATTGGATCCGCCGTTGCTTTTCTGGGCAGTGGCGGAATTACCGTCGGGCGAATTGACGTACCCCAGGGGCTCAGCACTTTGCGCTCCTCCCTCGCGTTGTTGGCGGTCGGCTTTGTTCAGGCGGCACCGAGATTGACTGGGAGGGCGGAAGAACGAACGCGACGACGCAGGCATCGGACACCAGTTCATCCAGGTCCTCGATCATCAGCGTTCCTGGTTGGTGTCGTCGCAGCGCCTCCCGATGAGATTCCCCACAAGTCCGACTGGAGATCGGTGCCGTGCCGGAAACACGGGGAAAGTCAAAAAATCGTGATTGGTTCGGGTCTTATAAGGAGGTCTTGGCAAGCTCCGCTTCCCGTATCCGCCGCGGGGGAAATGTTGCACGCTCACCGCAGCGGGGCTCCAACCGCCGCCGACTGGTCGCAGTGGCGCACATTCCACGAGACCCGTAGCGATTTCGATGGGAGCTTCTGCGTCGGGCCTGCCGACATTCTCATTGATCACAACCTGGACGATTCGGAGCGGGCACGCGTGCATCGAATTGCCAGCAGAACCGGGGAACACAACGTACCCAGCAGCTGTAGAAGAGTAGGGCGATGTGGTCACGGTGTTCCGGAATGGCCGCCCAATCGTCGCGGCCCTAGACCCGAAGTCGTTACCCGTCGGGTCAATTGGGCCGCTGGTCAGACAGGCTCGACGGGGGGTCGCAACCTGGCGAGATGATCGCCGCTTCGGGCGCGATGACCCGACCAGTCTCGCATAACTTTCGCGATTCTGTCGCTTGGGCGATCGATGCAGCTGGTCGACTTCAGAAAATTCGAGGACAAAAAAGAACAAGCAGATGTCACGGATTGGGGGTACGCCCCCGGGTCCCTTGGCAACAACCCTGGGATCCGAGACCGTGGCAGTACGCGAGGGGTGGTCCTTGCGAGCCTGGGCTGGTCCCGGGGACTCAAGGACTGAATGGAACGAACTGACGGTTGATGCGGGGGTCGACGGCCTACATGATGCCGAGCACCCGCCTCCATGTCGACGCGATTTCAGCGTTGGTGACGCTCACTGTCGACTCGGGCGGTGCCCCGCGGCCATGTGGAAATCGATGGGGGAGACGCCGACAATCACTGAACTTGATGCCTACAAGCCGATCGTGACCGAACTGCCGCTAGAAGGGCGAATCATCGCCCGAGACGGTTCCGACCCAGGGAAGGCCGGCGTAGTAGTAGTGGACGGTTCAAAGTGAAGCGAGTCCACGTGTCTGCATGCGTGCTACTGCAGCCCTCTGTTTCATCGCAACTGGGTTGACCTCCTTTGCGGAGAACGCTTC